>NZ_CP057147.1:0-5152141 GCF_013816515.1 Citrobacter sp. RHB35-C21 | reverse complement strand
GGCGGACTCCACTCGAACAAAAGTCGATAAATGACAAAGGCTGAAACATTCATGATTGTTGACGCACATCGACAAGACCCTATGCAAAGGGTGACGTGCGAATTGCTATCTGCAATTTTTACCCGATCAGGATCCATTGAAACGATCAGGACCGCGGATCATAGCGTAAACTGAGAAAGAGATCTTCTGTTTCTCACAGATTCTTCCCGATTTATCCACAGGATGATCCAGAATCGGCTAAGTGTAAACGATCCTGGAGAAGTGCTGCAGGTTTTAGCGCGCATATTGAAAAAATTAATGAGTAAAGATGCTTTACTGCTTAAACGATCTAATAAAGATCCCGAGCGATCCTTGCGCTTTATCCGCCAGCCCGTATAATTCTTACCCCCAGCGAGTAACGGTCGCCTTACGGCGTCAACGCTGCCTGTTTTATACGCGAAACCATGCGGAAAAAAGCGGGAAATAAGGAAAGAGAATTGACTCCGGAGTGTACAATTATTACAATCCGGCCTCTTTAATCACCCACACTGTGGCGTAAGTCGTTCGAAATTCGTTCGGGTATACGCAAAAGTCAGTGAATTTATTCAAGTTTAGGTAGAAATCGCCATGAAACGCACTTTTCAACCGTCTGTACTGAAGCGCAACCGTTCTCACGGCTTCCGTGCTCGTATGGCTAATAAAAATGGTCGTCAGGTTCTGGCACGTCGTCGTGCTAAAGGCCGTTCTCGTCTGACCGTTTCTAAGTAATAAAAGCTAGCCCCTGAGTGGTTAAGCTCGCATTTCCCAGGGAGTTACGTTTGTTAACTCCCACTCATTTCACATTCGTCTTCCAGCAGCCACAACGGGCTGGCACGCCGCAAATCACCATCCTCGGCCGCCTGAATTCGCTGGGGCATCCCCGCATCGGTCTTACCGTCGCCAAGAAAAACGTTAAACGCGCGCATGAACGCAATCGGATTAAACGTCTGACACGTGAAAGCTTTCGTTTACGTCAGCACGAACTTCCAGCAATGGATTTCGTGGTGGTGGCGAAAAAAGGGGTTGCTGACCTCGATAACCGTGCTCTCTCGGAAGCGTTGGAAAAATTATGGCGTCGCCATTGTCGCCTGGCTCGCGGGTCCTGATAGCCCTTATTCGGGTCTATCAACGCCTGATCAGTCCGCTGCTTGGGCCGCATTGCCGTTTCACTCCAACCTGTTCGAGCTACGGAATTGAGGCATTGCGCAGGTTTGGAGTGATAAAAGGCAGTTGGTTGACGGTGAAACGCGTATTAAAATGCCACCCTTTACACCCTGGTGGTGACGATCCCGTCCCGCCCGGACCATTTGATACCAGAGAACACTAACGATGGATTCGCAACGCAATCTTTTAGTCATCGCTTTGCTGTTCGTGTCTTTCATGATCTGGCAAGCCTGGGAGCAGGATAAAAACCCGCAACCTCAGGCCCAACAGACCACGCAGACAACGACCACCGCAGCGGGTAGCGCCGCAGACCAGGGCGTACCGGCCAGTGGCCAGGGGAAACTGATTACGGTTAAAACTGACGTGCTTGATCTGACCATCAACACCCGTGGTGGTGATGTGGAACAGGCTTCACTGCCAGCTTACCCGAAAGAACTCGGTTCTACCGAACCGTTCCAGTTACTGGAAACCACGCCACAGTTCATCTACCAGGCACAGAGTGGCCTGACAGGTCGTGACGGCCCGGATAACCCGGCTAACGGCCCGCGTCCGCTGTACAACGTCGAAAAAGACGCGTTTGTACTGGCTGACGGTCAGAACGAACTGCAGATCCCGATGACCTATACTGACGCAGCGGGTAACACATTCACTAAAACGTTTGTACTCAAGCGCGGTGAATATGCTGTCAACGTTAACTACAGCGTGCAGAACTCCGGCGAAAAACCGCTGGAAGTCTCCACCTTTGGTCAGCTGAAGCAATCCATCAATCTGCCATCTCATCGCGACACCGGTAGCAGCAACTTTGCGCTGCACACCTTCCGTGGCGCGGCGTACTCCACGCCGGATGAGAAGTATGAGAAATACAAATTCGACACCATTGCTGAAAACGAAAACCTGAACGTCAATGCTAAAGACGGCTGGGTCGCAATGCTGCAACAGTATTTCGCAACGGCATGGGTTCCGCGTAACGACGGCACCAACAACTTCTATACCGCTAACCTGGGTAACGGCATTGCCGCTATCGGCTATAAATCACAGCCGGTGCTGGTTCAGCCTGGCCAGACTGGTGCGATGACCAGCACCCTGTGGGTCGGCCCGGAAATTCAGGATAAAATGGCGGCAGTTGCACCGCACCTGGATCTGACCGTGGATTACGGCTGGTTGTGGTTCATCTCTCAGCCGCTGTTCAAACTGCTGAAGTGGATCCATAGCTTCCTGGGTAACTGGGGCTTCTCCATCATCGTTATCACCTTTATCGTTCGTGGCATCATGTACCCGCTGACTAAAGCGCAGTACACCTCCATGGCGAAGATGCGTATGCTGCAGCCGAAGATTCAGGCTATGCGTGAGCGTCTGGGCGATGACAAACAGCGTCAGAGCCAGGAAATGATGGCCCTGTACAAAGCTGAGAAGGTTAACCCGCTGGGCGGCTGCTTCCCGCTGATCATCCAGATGCCAATCTTCCTGGCGTTGTACTACATGCTGATGGGCTCCATTGAACTGCGTCATGCGCCGTTCGCTCTGTGGATCCATGACCTGTCTGCACAGGACCCGTACTACATCCTGCCGATCCTGATGGGCGTGACGATGTTCTTCATTCAGAAGATGTCTCCGACCACCGTGACCGACCCGATGCAGCAGAAGATCATGACCTTTATGCCGGTCATCTTCACCGTGTTCTTCCTGTGGTTCCCGTCAGGTCTGGTGCTGTACTATATCGTCAGCAACCTGGTAACCATTATTCAGCAGCAGCTGATTTACCGTGGTCTGGAGAAACGTGGCCTGCATAGCCGCGAGAAGAAAAACTCCTGATACTAGTCGCAGGTGCGTTGGCTGCATTTGCTTGCCGCCTTCCTGCAACTTGAATTATTTCGAGTATTCACGGTAAAGTTAATGCCAGAGAAGGCGGTCATTAGACCGCCTTTTTTACATTTACAAGAGAGCTATCATGAACCATAACGACACCATCGTCGCTCAGGCCACCCCACCGGGACGTGGTGGCGTGGGTATCCTGCGCATCTCCGGCCTGAAGGCGCGCGAGGTTGCAGAAACCGTACTGGGGAAACTACCAAAACCGCGCTATGCCGACTATCTGCCGTTTAAAGACGCGGATGGCAGCACGCTGGATCAAGGAATTGCCCTGTGGTTCCCAGGCCCGAACTCCTTTACCGGTGAAGATGTTTTAGAGCTTCAGGGCCACGGCGGTCCGGTGATTCTCGATCTGCTGCTCAAACGTATTCTGACCATTCCCGGGCTGCGCATTGCCAGACCGGGTGAATTCTCCGAGCGTGCGTTTCTCAATGATAAGCTTGATCTGGCCCAGGCAGAGGCAATTGCCGACCTGATCGATGCCAGCTCAGAGCAAGCCGCTCGCTCGGCGCTGAACTCGTTGCAGGGCGCATTTTCTGCACGGGTAAATCATCTTGTGGAAGCGCTCACTCACCTGCGCATCTACGTGGAAGCGGCGATCGACTTTCCGGATGAAGAAATCGACTTCCTGTCTGATGGCAAGATTGAAGCACAGCTCAACAACGTTATCAGCGATCTCGATGCCGTTCGTGCCGAAGCGCGTCAGGGCAGCCTGCTGCGCGAAGGGATGAAGGTGGTCATTGCCGGTCGCCCAAATGCCGGGAAATCAAGCCTACTGAACGCGCTGGCAGGTCGTGAGGCGGCCATTGTGACCGACATTGCGGGTACGACTCGCGACGTACTGCGTGAGCATATTCATATCGACGGTATGCCGCTGCACATCATCGACACTGCCGGTCTGCGCGATGCCAGCGATGAAGTTGAACGCATTGGTATCGAACGCGCGTGGCAGGAAATTGAACAGGCCGACCGCGTTCTGTTTATGGTTGATGGCACCACCACCGACGCCGTGGACCCGGCTGACATCTGGCCAGACTTTATTGCCCGTCTGCCAGCCAAACTGCCGATTACCGTGGTGCGTAACAAAGCGGATATTACCGGTGAGACGCTGGGCCTTAGCGAAGTAAATGGCCACTCACTGGTTCGCCTATCCGCGCGTACCGGTGAAGGCGTTGACGTGCTGCGTAACCATCTCAAACAGAGCATGGGCTTTGAAACCAATATGGAAGGCGGCTTCCTGGCGCGCCGTCGTCACCTGCAGGCGCTGGCAGAAGCGGCGGAGCATCTCGAGCAGGGTAAAGCCCAACTGCTCGGAGCATGGGCCGGAGAATTGCTGGCAGAGGAACTACGTCTGGCGCAGCAGAACCTCAGTGAGATCACCGGGGAATTTACCTCCGACGATCTGCTGGGAAGGATTTTCTCCAGCTTCTGTATTGGCAAATAACGTTGTGTTGCCCGGTGGTGCGATGCCTACCGGGCCTACAGTACCCGTAGGTCGGATAAAGCAAATCGGCTATCCGGCTACAAGTAATTTCCCATATGGAAATCACTGTTGTCCAAATGGCAACTCGTGCAGTTGACTCTCTGCCCGTATGCTTAGCGCCACATTCCTCATGAGGTCGCTATGACACGCTTTCTAATCTGCAGTTTCGCCCTGGTGTTACTCTATCCCGCGGGTATTGATATGTATCTGGTGGGGCTGCCCCGTATTGCTGCCGATTTACAGGCCAGCGAGGCGCAACTGCATATCGCGTTTTCGGTTTATCTGGCGGGAATGGCGACGGCGATGCTGTTTGCCGGGAAAATTGCCGACCAGTCAGGACGCAAACCCGTCGCTATTGTCGGCGCCCTCATCTTTATTTTCGCCTCTGCGCTGTGTTCATTCGCCGAAAGCGGTACGCCGTTTCTCACAGGCCGCTTTATTCAGGGCGTAGGCGCAGGCTGCTGCTATGTGGTGGCTTTCGCCATCCTGCGCGATACGCTCGACGATCGCCGCCGGGCGAAGGTACTGTCGCTGTTGAACGGTATCACCTGTATCGTGCCGGTACTGGCACCGGTGATGGGGCATCTGATTATGCTCAAATACCCGTGGCAGAGCCTGTTCTACACGATGATCGGTATGGGGGTGGCCGTTTGCTTGCTGTCAGTGTTTATCCTGCGAGAATCGCGCCCAGAGACGCTCCCGGCATCTGCAGAGAAGAACCACCTTTCTGAATCGCTGGTGAACCGTTTTTTCTTAAGCCGTCTGGCCATCACCACTCTCAGCGTGTCGGTGATCCTGACCTTCGTGAATACTTCGCCGGTGCTGTTGATGGAAGTGATGGGCTTTGACCGTGGAGAATACGCCACCACGATGGCCATGACCGCAGGCATCAGTATGGCGGTCTCGTTCTCTACGCCATTCGCCCTGAGCGTGTTTAAACCTCGTGTTCTGATGCTGACCTCACAAGTGCTGTTTCTGTCTGCTGGTGTGGTGTTAACCCTGGCCAGTACGCACATGGTGACGCTGTTTGGGCTGACTTTAATCTGTGCCGGGTTCTCCGTCGGCTTCGGTGTCGCGATGAGCCAGGCGCTGGGACCTTTCTCGCTGCGTGCGGGCGTTGCCAGCTCGGCGTTAGGTATTGCGCAGGTTTGCGGTTCCTCGCTGTGGATATGGCTGGCGGCGGTGCTCGGTCTTGATGCGCTGAATATGCTGATCGGGATTCTGATTGGCTGTAGCATAGTGAGTATCATGCTGATTATCACTGTTGCCCCTAACCGGTCCACGCCAACTCATGAAGAAATCCCTCAGCAGTCTCGATCTTAATTTATTGCTCTGCCTGCAGCTGTTGATGCAGGAACGCAGTGTTACCAAAACTGCCAAACGGATGAACGTCACGCCGTCGGCGGTCAGCAAGTCGCTGTCGAAACTGCGGGCCTGGTTTGACGATCCACTGTTTGTAAACACCCCGCTGGGGCTAACGCCAACACCGCTGATGGTCAGCATGGAACAGAATCTGGCAGAGTGGATGCAGATGAGCAACCAGTTGCTGGATAAACCACACCATGAAGCGCCGCGCGGGCTGAAGTTTGATCTGGTGGCCGAAACGCCGCTGGTGATGATCATGTTCAACGCGCTCTCCCGACAGATCTATCAGCGTTATCCCCAGGCGACGATCAAAATACGCAACTGGGACTATGATTCGCTGGATGCAATTATTCGCGGCGAAGTGGATATCGGCTTTACTGGCCGGGAAAGCCATCCGCGTTCGCGTGAACTGTTGAGTTTGCTGCCGTTGTCGATCGACCATGAAGTGCTGTTTTCCGATCTCCCCTGTGTCTGGCTACGTGAAGATCATCCGGCATTGCAGGAAGAGTGGAATCTGGACACATTTCTACGCTATCCGCACATCAGCATTAGCTGGGAGCAAAGTGATACCTGGGCACTGGATGAAGTCCTGCAAGAGATGGGGCGTGCGCGCAATATTGCGTTATGTCTGCCCGGTTTTGAGCAGTCGCTGTTTATGGCCGCCCAGCCGGATCACGCGCTGATAGCCACAGCTCCGGTTTATTGCCAGCGTTATAACCAACTCCACCAGCTTCCGCTCGTGGCGCGTCCTATGCCTTTTGATGCCGCGCAGCTGGAAAAAATGCGCGTACCGTTCACCCTTCTTTGGCACAAACGTAACAGTCATAATCCTAAGATCGTCTGGTTGAAAGACACCATCAAGGCGCTTTATCGCGACATGTCCTGACGTTGCACCGCCACTTTGTTGCTAAATCGACTATTCTGGCAACAGAAATGTAAATATCGCGTAATGTATTCTATTTCAGCTTACTTTTTGGGCAGCAAAGCCTGCCTGGATGCCGCGTAAATGTTACTCTGGTAATTATCACGGACCATTAATCACGGAGCGAAAAATGGCGACACATTTTGCCAGAGGGATTCTTACGGAGGGACACCTGGTTTCAGCTCGCCTCCCTTCTCCATGTCATATCGAAGCAAGAGATCTCCCCGCTCATCGCCGAACACGTTTCCTGGCTTCCCGAAGTTTACTCGCTGAACTGATGTTTATGCTTTACGGCACCAGTACGCTGCCCGAGATTGTTACTCAGGCCAAAGGTAAGCCCATTTTTCGCGATAAGAACCTGCCGGGATTTTCGATTTCTTATGCCGGGAATATCGTTGGCGTTGCGCTAACAACTGAAGGAACGTGCGGGCTGGATATGGAACTGCAGCGAGCTACCCGCAGCTTTCACCATCCGCATTCAACGGAAACATGGCGCTTCTCCAGCAACGAAAATCTGTGGATCAATAACCAAAACGACCCCAACGAAGCACGCGCGCAGCTCATTACGTTGCGCCAGAGCGTACTCAAACTCACCGGCGATGTAAGCAATGATGATCCGCACGAACTCCAGCTTTTACCCGGCGCAGGACGTCTGAAATGTGCCCATGTTGCGCAGGTTGAAGCCATTTGCGATGCGGAAGATGTTCTGGTGTGGTCGGTTGCGGTTACGCCAACCATTGAAAAACTCAAGGTTTGGGAGTTTGATGGTAAACAGGAC
Source organism: Citrobacter sp. RHB35-C21 (assembly GCF_013816515.1). Taxonomy (NCBI): domain Bacteria; kingdom Pseudomonadati; phylum Pseudomonadota; class Gammaproteobacteria; order Enterobacterales; family Enterobacteriaceae; genus Citrobacter; species Citrobacter sp. RHB35-C21. Next base: position 5,144,542 of record NZ_CP057147.1, on the reverse strand, counting down.
TGGAAAAGTTTGCCTGATATCCAGACCCGCGCCAATGAGCCTACGGGTCGTCTGATCCGGTTCTCTCAATTATGCGCAGCGAAGAGCCATACGCTTTGATTTAACCTTTATGATGAAACAGGAGTCACCATGTCAGAAACATTGAATGTTGTTACGTTACTGGGAAGTCTACGCAAAGGTTCGTTTAATGGAATGGTTGCCCGTACGCTGCCCAAGATTGCTCCAGCAGGAATGGAAGTCAACGCGTTGCCATCAATTGGTGATATCCCACTGTACGATGCCGACCTCCAGCAGGAAGAAGGTTTTCCGGCAAGCGTAGAAGCGCTGGCAGAGCAAATCAGGAAGGCTGACGGTGTCGTCATCGTGACACCGGAATATAACTATTCCGTGCCTGGCGGACTGAAGAACGCCATCGACTGGCTGTCCCGCCTGCCGGATCAGCCATTATCGGGTAAGCCGGTGCTGATCCAGACCAGCTCCATGGGCGCCATTGGCGGCGCGCGCTGCCAGTACCATCTGCGTCAGATCCTGGTGTTCCTCGACGCCATGGTAATGAATAAACCGGAATTTATGGGCGGCGTGATTCAGAACAAAGTGGACCCGCAGACAGGTGAAGTGATCGACCAAAGTACGCTGGACCATCTAACCGGCCAACTGACCGCATTTGGCGACTACATCCAGCGTGTGAAAGCCTAAAAGAAAAAGCCCGCTGGCTGCAATGCCTGGCGGGCCGTATCCGGTTATCAAATTTGCCTGATGGCGCTGCGCTTATCAGGTCTACACGCCTCGCGCAGCACCGTCTCAGCGGCAATTAATGCGCGTCGATAAACACAATCTTCAACACAAACAGCAGTGCGACAACGATGACGCATGGGCTGAGATCGCGGAAACGTCCGGTACCGATTTTCATCACACAGTAGGAAATAAAGCCCAGCGCGATACCTTCGGTAATCGAGAAGCTAAACGGCATCATCACGGCGGTAATAAACGCCGGAACGGCTTCAGTCAGGTCATCCCACTTCACGCGTGACAGGCTTGATGTCATCAGGACGCCAACGTAAATCAGCGCACCAGCGGCCGCATATCCCGGTACCATTCCCGCCAGCGGCGACAGGAAGATAACCAACAGGAACAGCAGGCCGACAACTACCGCGGTCAGGCCAGTACGTCCACCGACAGAAACCCCGGAAGAAGACTCGATATACGCGGTAACGGAAGAAGTACCGATAAACGCACCAGCAACCGATGACACGCTATCCACATACAGCGCCTGCTTCATACGCGGAAACTTACCCTTCGCATCCGCCAGACCGGCTTTATCCGTGACGCCAATTAGCGTACCGGAGGAGTCGAACAGGTTGACCAGCATGAACGAGAAAATTACGCCCGCAAGACCAATGTTAAACGAACCAGCCAGATCAACATGCCCGATAACGGACATTACGCTCGGCGGCGCGGAGACGATCCCGTTGTAATGGACATCGCCCAGCATCCAACCCAGCAGCGTGGTCACAATGATAGAGATCAGTACCGCCGCATGGATGTTACGTGAAGCCAGAATCGCGATGATAAAGAAGCCCAGAATACCGAGCAGTACGCTGTGGGACGTCAGGTTGCCAATAGACACCAGGGTGTCTTGGTTGGCGACGATAACACCAGCGTTTTTCAGCCCCATCATGCCGATGAACAGACCAATACCGCTGGTGATCCCCACGCGCAAACTAACCGGGATGTTGGCAATCATCCAGTAACGTACGCGGAAAATCGTCAGTAGCAGCAGACCTACCGCGCCCCAGAAGATTGCGCCCATACCGATCTGCCATGACAGGCCCATCGCGCCAACGACCACGAAGGCGAAGAACGCATTCAGACCCATAGCAGGCGCAAGTGCGACCGGCAGGTTGGCAAACAGGCCCATCAGGATGCTACCAAATGCAGCAATCAGGCAGGTGGTCACAAAGACGGCGCTGGTATCCATGCCAGCCACGCCAAGAATTTGTGGGTTAACAAAAACGATATACACCATCGTCAGGAAGGTGGTTAAACCGGCGATCACTTCGGTCCGTGCCGTCGTGCCATGTTCGCGCAGTTTGAACACGCGTTCCAGCATCCCCTGGCCAGAAGCCTGGGTTGTGTGTTGTTGACTCATTATCAATTTCCGAACAAGGAGGGAAAATTCGTCGCTATCCTATACCAAAATGCGACAATAGGGTTGGGTTATGAGCAACTTTTTTCATTGATTTTGCTTATACGGCAACGATTGCGTCGCCCAATAATGCATTACGAAAACGTTAAACTTGTTAAAACGGAAATGACATGTCCCAGATAGAAGCCGTATTTTTTGACTGTGACGGTACCCTTGTCGACAGTGAAGTGATTTGTTCTCGCGCGTATGTCAGCATGTTCCAGGCGTTCGGCATTACGCTCGATCTTGAAGAAACTTTTAAACGCTTCAAGGGGGTAAAGCTGTACGAGATCATCGACATTATCAACGAAGAGCACGGTGTCGAACTGGCAAAAGCCGAATTAGAACCGGTTTACCGCGCAGAGGTCGCACGTCTGTTCGATACGGAACTGGAGGTGATTGCCGGAGCCAATGCGCTGCTGGACAGCATGACCGTCCCTATGAGCGTGGTATCTAACGGTCCGGTCAGCAAAATGCAGCACTCGCTGGGTAAGCTGGGTATGTTGCACCATTTCCCTGATTTACTGTTCAGCGGCTACGATATTCAACGCTGGAAACCCGATCCGGCCCTGATGTTCCATGCGGCGAAAGCGATGGACGTTAACGTTGAGAACTGCATTCTGGTTGATGACTCCAGCGCAGGTGCGCAGGCGGGGATTGCTGCAGGGATGGAAGTGTTTTACTTCTGCGCCGATCCGCATAACAAACCAATCGATCATCCTAAAGTGACGACGTTTACCGATCTGGCGCAGTTGCCAGCGTTATGGAAGGCGCGGGGTTGGAATATTACGCGATAACTGAAAGGCCGGATGGCGCTAACGCTGATCCGGCCTGCATGTCTCGTAGAGCGGGTAAACGTTAGCGCCACCCGCCACAAAAATCACTCTTTCGGATCTTTGCCCGCCAGCAGCTTATCCAGCTCATCACCGCCCACGTGACGGAAGTCTTGTCCCTTCACGAAGTAGAAGATGTATTCGCAGATATTCTGGCAACGGTCACCGATACGCTCGATGGAGCGCGCGCAGAGCAGCGCGGTCAGCACGCTTGGAATGGTACGCGGGTCTTCCATCATGTAGGTCATCAGCTGACGCACGATACCTTCATACTCCTGGTCGACTTTCTTATCTTCGCGATAAATACGTACCGCTTCGTCAAGATCCATACGCGCAAACGCATCCAGCACGTCATGCAGCATTTGTACGGTGTGGCGACCCAGTGATTCCAGGCTTACCAGCAACGGCTGATGCTGTTGAGAAAATTTCTCCAGCGCGGTGCGGCAAATTTTATCCGCAACGTCGCCAATACGTTCCAGCTCAGCGATCGTTTTGATAATCGCCATCACCAGACGCAAGTCACTGGCGGTCGGCTGACGCTTGGCAATGATACGCACGCAGGCCTCGTCGATCGCCACTTCCATCATATTGACGTTCTTATCGCCCTCAATGACGCGCTTCGCCAGCTCACTGTCCTGATTGTGCATGGCGGTAATCGCATCAGAAAGCTGCTGCTCGACCATGCCGCCCATGGTCATCACCTGGGTACGGATGCTTTCCAGCTCTGCATTGAACTGGCCGGAAATATGTTTATTAAGGTTAAGATTATCCACAACAAGCTCCTGAATCAGCCGTAACGACCGGTGATGTAGTCTTCAGTTTGTTTCTTCGCGGGCTTGGTGAACAGATCGTCCGTGTTACTGAACTCAATCAACTCGCCCAGGTACATAAATGCCGTGTGATCGGAACAACGCGCAGCCTGCTGCATGTTGTGGGTAACGATAACGACGGTGTAATCCTCTTTCAGCTCAGTGATCAGCTCTTCGATACGCCCGGTAGAAATAGGGTCGAGCGCTGAGCACGGCTCATCAAGCAGAAGCACTTCCGGGCGAATGGCGATCCCACGCGCAATACACAGACGCTGCTGCTGACCACCGGAGAGAGAGTACCCGCTCTGGTGTAATTTATCTTTGGTTTCGTTCCACAGCGCGGCCTTGGTCAATGCCCACTGCACACGCTCGTCCATATCCGCACGAGAGAGTTTCTCAAACAGACGCACGCCAAAAGCGATGTTGTCGTAGATGGACATCGGGAACGGCGTCGGCTTCTGGAATACCATGCCCACTTTGGCACGCAGCAGAGCGATATCCTGAGTGTTGGTGAGAATATTGTCGCCATCCAGCAGGATTTCGCCTTCCGCACGCTGTTCCGGGTACAGTTCAAACATTTTATTGAACGTACGCAGCAACGTCGATTTACCACAGCCTGACGGCCCGATAAACGCCGTTACCTGGTTTTTGGCAATATCCAGGTTGATGTTCTTCAGGGCATGGAACTTGCCATAGTAGAAGTTCAAATCACGAACCTGAATCTTACCCGGGGCAGTATCAACCATACTCATTTCTATCTTTTCCTCATCATGCCTGATGGCGCGCAGCTTTCAGGCCTACAAATGTCTTCAATCGTAGGCCGGATAAGGCGTTTACGCCGCCATCCGGCACTTCGTCTTAACCGTGTTTCTTCTTCGCGAAAATGACGCGCGCCAGAATGTTCAGCAGCAGTACGCACAGGGTAATAATCAGTACCCCGGCCCAGGCCAGTTGCTGCCACTCAGCAAACGGGCTCATCGCAAACTTAAAGATAGTGACCGGCAGGTTGGCGATAGGCTGCATCATGTCGGTGCTCCAGAACTGATTGGAGAGCGACGTAAACAGCAGCGGAGCCGTTTCACCTGCGATACGTGCAATAGCCAGTAAAACGCCTGTAATGATGCCTGAGACAGAGGCCTTCAGGGTGATCGCAGAAATCATCTTCCATTTCGGCGTACCCAGCGCATAGGCGGCTTCACGCAGGCTATCCGGTACCAGCTTGAGCATGTTCTCCGTGGTACGAATAACAATGGGCACCTGCAGCAGCGCCAGCGCGATAACGCCCGCCCAGCCGGAGAAGTGCTCCATTTTTGCTACCACGATGGTGTAAACGAACAGACCGACCACGATTGATGGCGCAGAAAGCAGGATGTCGTTGATAAAGCGGATCACCTCAGCCAGCCAGGACTTACGTCCGTACTCTGCCAGGTAGATACCCGCCATAATACCAAGCGGTGTACCAAACACGGTCGCCCACAGAATTAACAGTCCGCTACCGGCCAGGGCATTCGCCAGACCACCACCAGCCGTATTCGGCGGAGGTGTCATTTCGGTGAACAGCGCCAGTGACATACCGTCAATACCGCGGGTGATCGTGGACATCAGGATCCAGATAAGCCAGAACAGACCAAATGCCATGGTCGCCATAGAGAGCGTCAGCGCGATGCGGTTCTTCAGACGACGACGCGCCTGCATTTTACGGCGGGATTCCGCAAGCGCAGCGGTGTTTTGCATTTCAAGCGTAGCCATTAGCGTGCCCCCTCGTTCTTCGCAAGGCGCATGATCATGAACTTAGACGCCGCCAGCACGATGAAGGTAATCACAAACAGAATCAGGCCCAGTTCCATCAACGCGGCAACGTGCAGTCCTGATTCCGCTTCGGCGAATTCATTCGCCAGCGCAGAAGTAATACTGTTGCCCGGCATGTACAGCGAGGCACTATCGAGCTGGTAGGTGTTACCGATGATGAACGTCACCGCCATGGTTTCACCCAGCGCGCGGCCCAGACCGAGCATCACGCCGCCGATCACGCCGTTTTTGGTGAACGGCAGGACGATGCGCCAGATAACTTCCCAGGTAGTACAACCGATGCCGTAGGCTGACTCTTTCATCAGCACCGGCGTTTGTTCGAACACATCGCGCATAACCGCCGCAATGTACGGGATGATCATGATGGCGAGGATCACGCCAGCGGCCAGAATACCGATACCAAACGCCGGACCCGCAAACAGCGCGCCAACAAACGGAATGTTGGAAAGGATGTTCCCGACCGGCTCCTGGAAGTAAGTCGCAAACAGCGGGGCAAAGATAAACAGGCCCCACATGCCGTACACGATACTCGGAATTGCCGCCAGCAATTCAATAGCGATACCCAGCGGGCGACGCAGCCAACCAGGAGCAAGTTCAGTCAGGAATAAGGCAATGCCAAAACTCACCGGAACGGCGATCAGCAGTGCGATAAGCGAGGTGACCAGCGTACCGTAAATCGGTACTAATGCACCGTAGATATCGTTTGGCGCATCCCATTCTTTAGTCCACAGAAAGGAGAAGCCAAATTTCTGAATGCTTGGCCAGGAGGAGATAACCAGAGAGACAATAATGCCACCCAACATCAATAGCACAATCAGCGCAGCCAGTTTTACCAGCGCGCTGAATATCATGTCACCTTTTTTACCCGGTGGGTTCAAAGCAGGCTTGGTTGCAGCCATAAATCACTCTTTAAGTTTGGGCCAGGAAGCACGCATTTTATCGTGCTTCCCGGCTAACGTAATGCCATACCCTAAATAATTCGAGTTGCAGCAAGGCGGCAAGCTTGTGAATACCCAGGAGCATAGATTCACTATGTGACTGGGGTGAACAAGCACAGCCAACACAGCTGCGGCTCGAAGTATGACGGGTATTTAGTACAGCGCTTTACCGCTGCTGTCCTTCACGTTGGTCTTCCATGCAGCACGAATCTGCTCAACCACGCTGTCCGGCAGGCTGGCGTAATCCAGGTCATTAGCCTGTTTGCCGCCATTTTTGTACGCCCAATCGAAGAACTTCAGCACTTCAGCGCCCTGCTCAGGTTTCTTCTGCTCTTTATGCACCAGGATGAAGGTGGTGGAAGTGATCGGCCACGCATCGTCACCTTTCTGGTTAGTCAGATCCTGAGCGAAGGTTTTGCTCCAGTCAGCGCCTTTTGCAGCGTTGGCAAAGTTTTCTTCGGTCGGACTTACCGGTTTGCCATCAGCAGAGACCAGCTTGGTGTACGCCAGGTTGTTCTGCTTAGCGTAAGCGTACTCAACGTAGCCGATAGAACCCGGCAGACGCTGTACGAACGCAGCGATACCGTCGTTACCTTTACCGCCCAGACCGGTCGGCCAGTTAACGGTAGAGCCGGAACCAATTTTAGATTTCCACTCTTCGTTCACTTTCGCCAGGTAGCTGGTGAAAACGAAGGAAGTACCGGAACCGTCAGCACGACGCACAACGGCGATATTCTGAGAAGGCAGCTTCAGACCCGGGTTCAGTTTGGTGATGGCTTCATCATCCCACTTCTTAATTTTACCGAGGTAGATGTCGCCCAGCGTTTTACCGTCCAGCACCAGTTCGCCGGATTTCAGGCCAGGGATGTTCACCGCCAGCACCACACCACCGATAACAGTCGGGAACTGGAACAGGCCTTCTTGCGCCAGTTTCTCGTCAGACAACGGTGCGTCAGAGGCGCCGAAATCAACGGTATTGGCCGTAATTTGTTTTACACCACCGGAGGAGCCGATACCCTGGTAGTTTACTTTGCTACCAGTCTCTTTCTGATAGGTATCTGCCCATTTGGCATACACTGGCGCAGGGAAGGTTGCACCTGCACCTGTCAGGCTCGCTGCTGCAAACGCAGAAAACGCGCTCATGGATAAGGTCGCGGCGACAACAGTTGCGACAGTGGTACGCATAACTTTCATAATGTCTCCTGCACGGTTTTCGTAAATCGTTGTTTGAGTTGCTACTGTGAGCAAAATAGGACAAACAGGTGACAGTTAAATGTACGAAATATGACAGTTTTATGACAATGAAAAACTTGGGAAGTTTTTTATCTAAAAATACATTTAAAACAGAATGTTAATCACCATGATGACAATAACATTTCGCTGAAATTTTCTTTTTATGACACTGAAAACAGTAGTTGAAGATGACGGTTTGTCACATAAAACAGGCGGGATAATTGATTAAAAACAGAACAAGCTAAAAAAATGCCCCGCTTGCAGCAGGGCATTTTCAGTTCAGTTAAGTGCGGATTACTCTACGGTAACCGACTTTGCCAGGTTACGCGGCTGGTCCACGTCGGTGCCTTTAATCAGCGCCACGTGATACGCCAGCAACTGCAGCGGAACGGTGTAGAAGATCGGTGCAATCACCTCTTCCACATGCGGCATCTCAATGATGTGCATGTTTTCGCTGCTGGTAAAGCCAGCATCCTGGTCCGCAAAGACGTACAACTGACCGCCACGAGCGCGAACTTCTTCAATGTTGGATTTCAGTTTTTCCAACAGTTCGTTGTTCGGTGCAACTACGATAACCGGCATATCGGCATCAATCAGCGCCAGCGGACCGTGTTTCAGTTCGCCTGCAGCATAAGCTTCAGCGTGAATATAAGAGATCTCTTTCAGCTTCAGCGCGCCTTCCAGCGCAATCGGGTACTGATCGCCACGGCCCAGGAACAGCGCATGGTGTTTGTCTGAGAAACCTTCCGCCAGAGCGGCAATGCGTTTGTCCTGAGACAGCATCTGCTCAATACGGCTAGGCAGCGCCTGCAGACCGTGAACGATCTCCTGCTCAATAGACGCATCCAGGCCTTTCAGACGAGACAGTTTCGCCACCAGCATCAGCAGAACGGTCAGTTGGGTGGTAAATGCTTTCGTCGAGGCCACACCGATTTCGGTACCGGCATTGGTCATCATCGCCAGGTCGGATTCGCGCACCAGAGAAGATCCCGGTACGTTACAAATAGCCAGCGAGCCCAGATAGCCCAGCTCTTTAGATAAGCGCAGACCCGCCAGGGTATCCGCCGTTTCACCGGACTGGGAAAGGGTAATCATCAGGCTGTTACGACGCACGGCGGATTTGCGATAGCGGAACTCGGAAGCGATTTCGACATCACAAGGAATACCAGCCAGCGATTCAAACCAGTAGCGGGACACCATACCGGAGTTGTAGGACGTACCACAGGCGATAATCTGGATATGCTCAACCTGAGACAGCAACTCGTTGGCACGTGAACCCAGCTCGCTTAAATCCACTTCACCGTGACTAATGCGACCGGTCAGCGTATTTTTAATTGCGTTCGGCTGTTCGTAGATCTCTTTCTGCATGTAGTGGCGATAAATACCTTTTTCGCCCGCGTCATACTGCAGATTCGATTCGATATCCTGACGCTTCACTTGTGCGCCAGACTTGTCGAAAATAGAGACAGAACGACGGGTCACTTCTGCGATGTCACCTTCTTCCAGGAAGATAAAGCGACGGGTTACCGGCAGCAACGCCAGCTGATCGGAAGCGATAAAGTTTTCCCCCATCCCCAGACCAATCACCAGCGGGCTACCTGAACGGGCCGCCAGCAGAGTTTCCGGGTTACGGGTATCCATGATCACCGTGCCATAGGCACCGCGCAACTGTGGAATAGTACGCAGTACGGCTTCACGCAGCGTACCACCCTGTTCCAGTTCCCAATGCACCAGGTGAGCAATCACTTCGGTGTCGGTTTCAGAAACAAAGGTGTAACCACGGGTTTTCAGTAGTTCACGCAGAGGTTCATGGTTTTCAATGATGCCGTTATGCACCACAACAATGTGTTCAGAAACATGGGGATGCGCGTTCGCTTCTGAAGGTTCACCGTGTGTCGCCCAACGGGTATGAGCGATACCTGTACCACCATGCAGCGGATGTTCTTCCGCAGCAGCAGTCAGCATCTGCACTTTACCCAGACGACGCAGACGGGTCATGTTGCCTTCAGCATCGACAACGGCCAGACCAGCAGAGTCATAACCACGATATTCCAGACGACGTAAACCTTCGAGAAGGATTTCAGCTACATCACGCTGCGCGATAGCGCCAACAATTCCACACATATTTTTTGATTCCGAATTTAGGCATTTGCCTGTCGTTGTCGCTGACCTGTATTTGCCCTTTCCGGGCGCCCCGAGCCTTGTAGAGAGTGGGGTTATTTTTATGGTACTGCTTGTTGAGCGGAGGATTATGTTATCCCCTCATCTCTTGTCTGCCTGATGGCGCTTACGCTTATCAGGCCTACAGAACGTCACCGCACGTAGGCCGCCATCCGGCAAAAATCACTTACTTCTTCTTCACCGGACGCTGCCAGCCCTGTTTATGGACCTGAGGTACACGGCTTAATACCAGTTCGTTATCGGCGACATTACGCGTTACGGTGGTTCCGGCGGCAATCGTCGCACCTTTACCCACGGTGACAGGCGCCACCAACTGAGTATCAGAACCCACAAACACATCATCACCAATAATGGTTTTAAACTTATTGGCACCATCGTAGTTGCAGGTAATCGTACCCGCGCCGATATTCACGTTATCGCCGATTTCCGCATCGCCCAGATAGGTCAGATGACCGGCTTTAGAACCTTTACCCAGACGCGCTTTTTTCATTTCGACGAAGTTACCCACGTGCGCGCCTTCCTGCAGCTCAGCACCCGGGCGCAGACGCGCGAATGGACCGATGGTGCAAGCGGCTTCCAGATGGGCATCTTCCACCACACTGTATGGGCTAAGCTCACAACCTTCACCAATCACGCTGTTTTTGATGATACAGCCAGCACCAATCTTGACGCGATCCCCAACGGTTACGTTACCTTCAATGATAACGTTAGTATCAATTTCAACATCGCGCCCGTGAATAAGCGTACCGCGAAGATCAAAACGTGCAGGATCGCGCAGCATCACGCCCGCCAACAACAGTTTCTCTGCTTGCTCAGACTGATAAACACGCTCCAGACGGGATAACTGAAGACGGTTATTCACCCCTTCCGTTTCGCTAATACGTGCCGGATGTACCGCAGCAATTTCGCGTCCTTCCTGATACGCCATCGCAATGATATCGGTGATGTAGTATTCACCCTGCGCATTGTTATTGGTGAGTTTGGACAGCCAGCGCTTCATATCAGCACCATTGGAAATCAGAATACCGGTGTTGATTTCCTGGATTTGGCGCTGCTCGTCAGTTGCATCTTTATGCTCGACGATACCGGTAACGTTACCGTTCTCACGCGTAATACGCCCATAGCCGGATGGATCATCCAGTTTTACCGTTAACAGGCCGATGCCGCCCTGCGGTTTAGCATCACGCAGGCTACGTAAGGTATCGGTAGAGATCAGCGGCACATCGCCATAGAGCATTAAAATGTCTTCGTCATCACCAAAGAATGGCGCTGCCTGCTGCATTGCATGGCCGGTCCCCAACTGCTCTGCCTGCAGAATCCAGTTTAGATTGCCATCTTTCAGCGTCTGCTTAAGCAAATCACCACCGTGCCCGTAGACCAGATGTACGTGAGTCGCACCTAATTCATTAGCGGCATCAATGACATGCTGAACCATCGGCTTTCCTGCGAGGGTATGCAGCACTTTAGGGAGATCGGAATACATACGCGTGCCTTTGCCTGCGGCAAGGATCACGACGCTCATAGCATTATTCAACATACACGTCCTGACTGTAATTTGAGAACGAATTTATACCGTTTCACATTGAAAATACTACATTTTTTTCATCGTGAAATGGACCGAAAATAAAACGTTCAATCGGGAAAATTTCCCCTCTGATAACACTCTATTTTCGTCTATTTCGGCGTCTTTTGTCTCCCAAAACCAGGAGTCTGCTCTTATTAAAGCCTTAGGTTAATGTTTTTGCTATTTTTTTACTGCATGAATAAAGAGTTACAAAAGAAAAGTACAATATTATTAATGTGATCAGCTAGAAGCAGAAAAATACTGTTTTAAAAGGGAAGAGGACAAACGATCAAGCGGAGGAGTGGGATTTAATAACAGCTGGCGCGTGCTGATAACCGTATGAAGCATCGCGCCACAGAGCAGGTCGGGAAGACTAAACTTCCATGCTGCTGAAAAGGGCGATGATTTTATTAATCAGTTTCATGTTGGTATCCTGTTTTTATCTGAGTTAATTATGTGACACACATCACACAAAAAAGAGTCTACGCCTCATTTTTTAACCGATCAATATTTTTGTGACACAAATCACAAAAATATAAAACAGCTTTTTAGTTCCACTTTCACTGAAACAAAACCATAAAAAAAGCCAGCCTGGCAACCAGACTGGCTTTTGTGCTTTTCAAGCCGGTGTTACATCGCTTTTTTGGTCAACTCGATAACGCGCAGTTTCGCGATCGCTTTGGCCAGTTCCGCAGATGCCTGAGCGTAATCCACGTCACCATGAGAGCTCTTAATGTGCTCTTCAGCCTTACGCTTCGCTTCCAGGGCTCTCGCTTCATCGAGATCCTGTCCGCGAATCGCGGTATCAGCCAGAACGGTCACGCTGCCAGGCTGCACTTCGAGAATGCCGCCGGACAGATAGATAAACTCTTCATGACCGAACTGTTTAACGATGCGGATCATACCAGGCTTAATGGCGGTGAGCAGCGGTGCGTGACCCGGGAAAATACCCAGTTCACCTTCACTACCCGTTACCTGGATTTTTTCGACCAGACCAGAGAACATTTGCTGCTCTGCGCTGACGACGTCCAGGTGGTAAGTCATTGCCATATCACCCTCCGATTAAGGCGTTAAAGTTTTTTGGCTTTTTCCACGGCTTCGTCGATAGAACCAACCATGTAGAACGCCTGCTCTGGCAGGTGGTCGTATTCGCCTTCCATGATGCCTTTAAAGCCACGGATGGTGTCTTTCAGGGATACGTATTTACCCGGAGAACCGGTGAATACTTCCGCAACGAAGAACGGCTGGGACAGGAAGCGCTGAATTTTACGTGCGCGTGCTACCACCAGTTTGTCTTCTTCAGACAGTTCATCCATACCCAGGATGGCGATGATGTCTTTCAGTTCCTGATAACGCTGCAGCAGAGACTGTACGCCACGCGCGGTGTCGTAGTGTTCCTGACCAACAACCAGCGGATCCAGCTGACGGCTGGTGGAGTCCAGCGGGTCAACTGCCGGGTAGATACCCAGAGAGGCGATCTGACGGCTCAGTACCACGGTTGCATCTAAGTGAGCAAAGGTGGTTGCTGGGGATGGGTCAGTCAAGTCATCCGCAGGTACGTATACCGCCTGAACGGAGGTGATAGAACCGGTTTTGGTAGAGGTGATACGTTCCTGAAGAACACCCATCTCTTCCGCCAGGGTCGGCTGGTAGCCTACCGCTGATGGCATACGACCCAGCAGTGCGGATACTTCTGTACCGGCCAGGGTGTAACGATAGATGTTATCAACGAACAGCAGAACGTCACGACCTTCGTCACGGAACTTCTCTGCCATGGTCAGACCGGTCAGAGCAACGCGCAGACGGTTTCCCGGCGGCTCATTCATCTGGCCATATACCAGGGATACTTTGTCCAGAACGTTGGAGTCAGTCATTTCGTGGTAGAAGTCGTTACCCTCACGAGTACGTTCACCCACGCCCGCAAACACGGAGTAACCGGAGTGTTCGATCGCGATGTTACGGATCAGCTCCATCATGTTTACGGTTTTACCTACACCCGCACCACCGAACAGACCAACTTTACCGCCCTTAGCGAACGGACACATCAGGTCGATAACTTTAATGCCGGTTTCCAGCAGTTCCTGAGAGCTGGACAGCTCTTCATAGGAAGGTGCCGCGCGGTGGATAGCCCAACGCTCTTCTTCACCGATATCGCCTTTCATGTCGATCGGGTGACCCAGGACGTTCATGATACGACCCAGAGTTGCTTTACCTACCGGGACTTCGATCGGGTGCTCGAGATCTTTAACTTCCAGACCACGACGCAGACCGTCGGAAGAACCCATGGCGATGGTACGTACGATACCGCCGCCGAGCTGCTGCTGAACTTCCAGCACCAGGCTCTCTTTACCATTCATAACCTCAAGAGCATCGTACACGCGCGGTACGGCATCCTGAGGGAATTCGACGTCAACCACGGCGCCGATTACCTGGACAATTTTTCCAGTAGCCATCTTGAATCCTCTACGAATTAACCTGGTTATACCGCGGATGCACCACCGACGATTTCGGTGAGTTCCTGAGTAATGCTGGCCTGACGAGCTTTGTTGTATACCAACTGCAGCTCTTTAATCAGGCTGCCGCCATTGTCGGTCGCGGCTTTCATCGCCACCATACGTGCGGCCTGCTCGCTGGCCAGGTTTTCTACCACGCCCTGATAAACCTGAGACTCGACATAACGACGCAGCAGGGTATCCAGCAGCGCTTTCGGGTCTGGCTCATACAGGTAATCCCAGGATTTACGCTTCAATTCATCATCATCTGATGCCGGCAGAGGCAGCAGTTGGGTGATGGTTGGCGTCTGAGACATGGTGTTAATAAATTTGTTGCTGACAACGTACAGTCTGTCCAGACGACCTTCATCGTAGGCCTGCAGCATCACTTTAACCGGACCGATCAGTTCGGACAGGGAAGGGTTATCCCCCATACCGGTTACCTGAGCAATCACATTACCGCCAACGGAGTTAAAGAAAGACACGCCCTTAGAGCCGATCATTGCGATATCGCACTGAACGCCTTTATCGGACCATGCTTTCATATCCGCCAGCAGCTTTTTGAACAGGTTAATGTTCAAGCCACCGCACAGACCACGGTCGGTCGACACCACCAGGTAGCCCACGCGCTTAACGTCGCGTTCTTCCAGGTAAGGGTGCTTATATTCCAGATTACCATTCGCAAGGTGACCAATCACTTTGCGCATGGTCTCTGCATAAGGACGGCTGGCCGCCATGCGATCCTGCGATTTACGCATTTTGGAAGCGGCGACCATCTCCATCGCTTTAGTGATCTTCTGCGTGTTCTGGACGCTTGCGATCTTACTACGTATCTCTTTTGCGCCGGCCATGAGCTTCTCCTCAATGCCTTGCGGTCCGCCCTAAAGCAGACCGCCAGACGTTACCAGGACTGGGTTGCCTTGAAGGAATCGAGGATAGCTTTCAGCTTACCTTCGATTTCATCGTTATAGCCACCGGACTGGTTGATCTCTTGCATCAGCGGAGCGTGGTCACGGTCAACGTAAGCCAGCAGAGCGGCTTCGAAGCTACCGATTTTCGCCAGTTCCACATCTTCGAGGTAACCGCGTTCAGCCGCAAACAGCACCACACCCTGCTGTGCTACAGACATTGGGGCGTACTGTTTCTGCTTCAGCAGTTCAGTTACTTTCTGACCGTGGCTCAGCTGCTTACGAGTAGCTTCGTCCAGGTCGGAAGCGAACTGAGAAAACGCTGCCAGTTCACGATACTGCGCCAGTGCGGTACGAATACCACCGGACAGTTTCTTGATGATCTTGGTCTGCGCTGCGCCACCTACACGAGATACGGAGATACCCGGGTTAACTGCCGGACGAATACCGGAGTTGAACAGGTTGGTTTCCAGGAAGATCTGACCATCTGTAATGGAAATTACGTTGGTCGGAACGAACGCAGAAACGTCACCCGCCTGGGTTTCGATAATCGGCAGAGCGGTCAGGGAGCCGGTTTTACCTTTAACTTCACCATTGGTGAACTTCTCAACGTATTCCGCGTTTACGCGGGATGCGCGCTCCAGCAGACGGGAGTGGAGGTAAAATACGTCGCCCGGGAATGCTTCACGTCCTGGTGGACGACGGAGCAGCAGGGAAACCTGACGGTAAGCAACAGCCTGTTTAGACAGGTCATCGTAAACGATCAGCGCGTCTTCACCGCGGTCACGGAAGTATTCGCCCATTGCGCAACCGGCATATGGCGCCAGGTATTGCAGAGCAGCAGATTCAGACGCGGTCGCCACAACAACGATGGTGTTGGACAGTGCGCCGTGTTCTTCCAGTTTACGAACCACGTTAGAAATGGTGGACGCTTTCTGGCCGATAGCCACGTACACACATTTGATACCGGAATCACGCTGGTTGATGATGGCGTCGATTGCCATCGCGGTTTTACCTGTCTGACGGTCACCGATGATCAGCTCACGCTGGCCACGACCGATTGGGATCATGGCATCAACAGATTTATAACCTGTCTGTACTGGCTGGTCGACGGACTGACGTTCGATTACGCCTGGTGCGATAACTTCGATTGGCGAGAAGCCATCGTTATCAACCGGACCTTTACCGTCAATTGGGGAACCCAGAGTGTTCACCACACGACCCAGCAGGCCACGGCCAACCGGAACTTCCAGAATACGACCCGTACACTTAACCTTCATGCCTTCGGCGAGGTCAGCGTATGGACCCATCACAACGGCACCTACGGAGTCGCGCTCCAGGTTCAGTGCGATAGCGTAACGGTTACCCGGCAGGGAAATCATCTCACCCTGCATACAATCGGCCAGGCCGTGAATGCGGATAACACCGTCACTTACAGAAACAATAGTACCTTCGTTGTGAGCTTCGCTCACAACATTGAACTGAGCAATGCGCTGCTTGATCAGTTCGCTGATTTCGGTGGAATTCAGTTGCATGCTCCAGTCCCCTTAAGACTGCAAGACGTCTGCAAGGCGCTCAAGACGGCCGCGTACGCTGCCATCAATGACCATATCACCCGCTCGGATGATTACGCCAGCCATTACAGACTTATCGATTTTGCAATTCAGCTTAACTTTGCGTGACAGACGTTTTTCCATCGCTGCACTAATCTTCGTAAGCTGTTCATCACTCAGTGCATTGGCAGAAGTGACTTCTACCTCAGAGATAGCCTCACTGGCTGCACGCAGATGAATAAACTGCTCAAGAACATCCGGGAGCGCATTCAGACGGTTATTTTCAGCCATTACCCTAATCAGGTTTTGGCCGCTTTCGTCCAGCTGCTCACCGCACACGGCGATAAACGACTCAGCGAGCGTTTCCGGCGCCAGCGCGCCAGAGAGAAGCTCTGCCATTTGTTCGTTTTTCGTCACCTCAGCGGCAAACGTCAGCATATCCTGCCAACGGTCAACGCTTTGGTGCTCAACGGCAAAGTCAAAAGCTGCTTTGGCGTAGGGGCGAGCTACCGTAATAAATTCAGACATCAGCCCCTCCCTCCTTACAGTTCAGCGACAAGTTTGTCCACGATGTCGCTATTAGCAGCTTCATCCACGGAACGTTCGATGATCTTCTCGGCGCCAGCAACAGCCAGGATAGCAACTTGCTTACGCAGTTCTTCGCGAGCACGTTTACGCTCGGCGTCAATTTCCGCCTGCGCCTGTGCCACGATTTTAGTACGTTCCTGCTCTGCTTCAGTTTTAGCTTCGTCCAGGATCTGAGCACGGCGTTTGTTCGCCTGCTCGATGATTACCTGAGCTTCCGCCTTCGCTTTTTTCAGCTGGTCGGTCGCGCTGGCCTTTGCAAGGTCAAGATCCTTATGTGCTCGTTCTGCAGAAGCAAGGCCGTCAGCAATTTCTTTTTGACGTTTTTCGATGGCAGCCATTAAAGGCGGCCATACGTACTTCATGCAGAACAGAACGAACAGGACAAACGCGATGGCCTGGCCGAGGATTGTTGCGTTAAGATTCACAGCACAATGCCTCTATCTAGTTAACGTTCTGATATTGCTCTTAATTCAAGCAACGCTTACTACGCGACAGCAAACATCACGTACAGACCCAGACCTACAGCGATCATTGGGATTGCATCCACCAGACCCATAACGATAAAGAACTGAGTACGCAGCAGAGGAATCAGATCCGGTTGACGCGCTGCGCCTTCCAGGAATTTACCCCCGAGGATGCCGATACCGATCGCAGCACCGATTGCCGCCAGACCCATCATCACAGCGGCAGCAATGTACAGCAGATCCATATTCAGGTTTTCCATGACAGTCTCCAGTTTGTTTCAGTTAAAACGTAGTAGTGTTGGTAAATTAATGCTCTTCAGATGCCATCGACAGATAGACAATCGTCAGAACCATAAATATGAAGGCTTGCAGCGTGATAATCAGTATGTGGAAAATGGCCCATGGCACATTCAGGATCCACTGTGACCACCACGGCAACAGACCAGCAATCAGAATGAAAATCAGCTCACCGGCATACATGTTGCCGAACAGTCGCAGACCAAGAGAAATTGGTTTGGACAGCAGGCTTACCCCTTCAAGGATTAAGTTGACAGGGATGAACGCCCAGTGATTGAACGGCTGCAGCGTCAACTCTTTCGCGAAGCCGCCGATGCCTTTCATTTTGATGCTGTAGAACAGAATGAGGATAAATACGCCCAGCGCCATCGACAGGGTGATGTTCACGTCAGCAGACGGAACCACACGCAGAGCCGGCAGGCCAAAGATATGCTCACCGATGTACGGCAGCAGGTCGATAGGCAGTAAATCCATCAAGTTCATCAGGAATACCCAGACGAAAATCGTCAGGGCCAGCGGAGCAATCAGCTTGCTTTTGCCATGGTACATGTCTTTCACGCTACCATGCACAAAGCCGATTACCAGCTCAATCGCGGTCTGAAATTTACCTGGTACGCCGCTGGTCGCCTTTTTAGCTACGCTACGGAACATAAGCAGGAACAACAGACCCAGAACCACCGAGAAGAAAATGGAGTCAATATTGAGCGTCCAGAAGGTGGCTGGGGGGTTGTGCGGATCCACCAGCGAGAATGTACGTAGGTCCAACTGAAGGTTATTCAGATGGTGTCCTATGTAATCCTGCGGCGTCATATTTTCTGAAGCCATGATGCCTTTACCCTTTGTTGTTAATTACAGCCGGCGCCAGTATCTGAACCACCAGCACCAAAACCCACGTAACGATCAGCGGCATGAATACCGCTTTCAAAACAGCCAACGCCACCACCAGCAAAACCAGCATAGCTAACACCTTGAAGGCTTCGCCGAAGGCGAACGTCCAGGCTACTCGGCCTTTAGCTGGTGTATGCGCCAGGTGACGCCAGGCAAATATCATAAACAACACATTAGGCAGTAACACTGCCAATCCACCGCACAATGCGGAGATGCCCCAGAAAGGGTCTTTGAGGCTAAACAGCAATCCACTTGCTATTACCGCCAGAAACTGTGTGAGCAAAAGCTTACGAGCAACGTTTCGACTCAAGAGCGACATAGACATCACGTTTTTACTCCTGCTCCCTTCGAGGTATGCCGCGTGTCGTATAAAACGTTCTTTATGGCTTAGAGTCAAGCATCAAAAAGCGGTCAAATTATACGGTGCGCCTTCGTGATTTCAAACAATAAGTAGCTAAAAAGTGAATAAATGTTTAAATATTTTTCGCTACCCCACATTTATCACTTTTAAGCAAACTGTGAACGATCATGCAAAACTGCAAATGCCGCGTAAATACTGGCGGCAAAGCGTGCACCAGATCACATATTGAACATATTCACCTTCGCATAATTTATTTACGTGGCAAATGATGCCTTTTCATCTTTTTGATATTTAAGCGTAAAAATAGCCACTATTTCAAAAACAACAGCTAACAACAAAAAAACCACGCATTGACATTTATAATAAAAAATTAACACAACGGGTGGTTCTTACGTTCTATTTTTAGCAGACTGATATTTTCACAGCTGACTTGTTTCGCTTTTAACAAAAAACGGTACGTTATAGTTATGATACAAAACCGTAAGGCGCTAGTGAATTGTAACGACATTTAACCACACTATTCCCTATGACTTTTAACACCTGAATAGCCGTTTTTTTTCTATTTTTTTTGATAAAAATTAAATTTTGTTTGGCTTAATAACCACCAGATGACGTTCACCATCCAGTTGCGGAACGCGTAATTTTTCGACCGACTCGACGCTGAATTCTGCAGGCAACGAAGCAATTTCGTCTTCTGGCAACAGCCCTTTTAGAGCATAAAAACGCCCATCCTGGCCAGGCAAATGATGGCACCAACTCACCATATCAGTAAGTGACGCGAACGCACGGCTAATGACCCCATCGAACGGCGGCTCTGAAGGGAATTCTTCAACGCGACTTTGCACAGGAGTGATGTTAGTAAGCGCAAGCTCATGCTGCACCTGACGCAAGAAACGGACGCGTTTTCCCAGACTATCCAGCAGTGTGAAATGCGCTTCTGGGCGCACGATAGAGAGAGGAATACCCGGCAGGCCCGGTCCCGTACCCACGTCGATAAAACGCTCCCCCTTCAGATACGGCGCGACGACAATACTGTCCAGAATATGGCGCACCAGCATTTCGTTGGGATCCCGTACCGACGTCAAGTTGTACGCTTTGTTCCATTTGTGCAGCATATCGACATACGCAATCAGCTGATTTTTCTGGTGATCGGTAAGAGAAATACCAGCATCAGCCAGCAGACGAGAGAGTTTGTTGAGCACGGTCGTTACCTGTTCATAATCAATTTCCCGATGCGCTATAGCTTATCGGAACTACAAATTTGTAGGGCGGGCAGGCGAAGCACCCGCCGCCAAAATAGTGTTATCAAGCGCTGCGGCGCAGCATACCTTGTTTCTTCAGCCATACCAGCAGAATGGAGATGGCGGCAGGCGTAACGCCAGAAATACGCGATGCCTGGCCGATCGATACCGGTTTGTGATCGTTCAGCTTGGCGATAACTTCATTCGACAAGCCTGAGACCTGACGATAATCCAGCGTTGCAGGCAACAGGGTGTTCTCATTACGCTGTTGTCTTTCGATTTCTTCCTGCTGACGGGCGATATACCCTTCGTATTTCACCTGAATCTCAACCTGTTCCGCGGCCTGAGCATCGTCGAGCGCTGGTGCGAACGCAGATAAAGAGGTCAACTGAGCATAGGTCATATCCGGGCGGCGCAGGAGATCTTCACCGCTGGCTTCACGTGACAAAGGCGTAGCCAGGTGAGCATTCACTTCTGCTGCAGATTCCGCTAACGGATTTACCCAGGTTGATTTGAGACGCTGACGTTCCTGTTCGATACGCTCCAGCTTCTCGTTGAAACGAGCCCAGCGCTCGTCGTCCACCAGACCCAGTTCACGACCAATTTCGGTCAGACGCAGGTCGGCGTTATCTTCGCGCAGCATCAAACGGTATTCTGCGCGTGAGGTGAACATACGGTACGGTTCTTTGGTGCCAAGCGTACACAGATCGTCCACCAGTACACCAAGATAAGCCTGATCGCGACGCGGTGCCCAACCGTCTTTCTCAGCAGACAAGCGTGCGGCGTTCAGACCTGCTAGCATCCCTTGCGCGGCAGCTTCTTCGTAACCGGTAGTACCGTTAATCTGGCCCGCAAAGAACAGACCTTGGATGAATTTGCTTTCCAGAGTGGGTTTCAGGTCGCGCGGATCGAAGAAATCATACTCAATCGCGTAGCCAGGACGGACGATTCTGGCATTTTCCATTCCCTGCATAGAGCGGACAATTTGCATCTGCACATCGAACGGCAAGCTGGTGGAGATACCATTCGGATAAATTTCATTAGACGTCAGTCCTTCCGGTTCGAGGAAGATCTGATGCTGATTACGATCGGCAAAGCGCATCACTTTGTCTTCGATCGACGGGCAGTAGCGCGGACCGATACCTTCGATCACGCCTGCGTACATCGGGCTACGATCGAGGTTATTGCGGATCACGTCATGGGTTCTCTCATTGGTATGCGTGATGTAACACGGCATCTGACGCGGATGTTGAGAAGCATCGCCCAGGAATGAGAAGACCGGCATCGGGTTATCGCTGTTTTGTTGGCCGAGCACGCTGAAATCAATAGTGCGTGCATCGATACGCGGCGGCGTACCGGTTTTCAGGCGGCTGACGCGTAACGGCAGTTCACGCAGACGGCGTGACAGCGGGATAGACGGCGGATCGCCAGCACGGCCGCCGCTGTAGTTGTCCAGACCAATATGAATTTTGCCGTCAAGAAAAGTCCCTACGGTTAACACAACCGCTTTGGCACGGAACTTCAGTCCCATTTGGGTCACTGCACCCACAACACGATCGTTTTCAACAATCAGATCTTCAACCGCCTGTTGGAAGATCATCAGATTGGGTTGATTCTCGAGTGCGGTGCGTACAGCCTGGCGATAGAGCACACGGTCGGCCTGAGCTCGGGTAGCACGAACGGCTGGCCCTTTGCTGGCGTTTAGTATCCTAAACTGGATACCTGCATGGTCGATCGCTTTTGCCATCAACCCACCAAGCGCATCCACTTCTTTTACCAGGTGTCCCTTCCCAATACCGCCGATCGCCGGGTTGCAGCTCATCTGTCCCAGAGTGTCGATATTGTGTGTCAAAAGCAGAGTCTGTTGACCCATTCGCGCCGCGGCCATTGCGGCCTCGGTGCCTGCATGACCCCCGCCAATGATGATGACGTCAAAAGGATCCTGATAAAACATGGTAATTGCCTCGCATAACGCGGTGTGAAAGTGGATTGAAGCCCGGGCCGTGGATTCTACTCAACTTTAGTCGATCGAGAAAGCCCTGGGATCCTGGGTATTAAAAAGAAGATCTTTTTATTTAGAGATCTGTTTTATTGTGATCTCTTATTAGGATCGCAACTTTCTGTGGATAAGGGCGATCCTTTGAATAAGATCAACAGGTTGTTGAGGATCATTAGCTGTGAATGATCGGTGATCCTGGCCCGTATAAGCTGGGAGCAGAATGAAGGGTTATACACAACTCAAAAACTGAACAACGGTTGTTCTTGGGATAACTACCGGTTGATCCAAGCTTTTAACCAGAGTTATCCACATAAAAAAGTACGATCTTTACAAATCTCTGAGCAATGGATGCCAGGATCCCAGCCAAATTTCAGCCGGATCTTCCGGAATTTCATGTTCCAGTACGTTGATCCTGAGCGTTTCGCCGATCTGTTTTGCCCCGCAGGCTTTCAGTTCGGCTTCCAGCTTGTCGATTGCGCCGCAAAAGGTGTCATACTCACGACTGCCGATCCCGATTGCACCAAAGTGCACTTGTGAAAGGTCCGGTTTTTGCTCGCATAAGGCATCATATAAAGGCTGCAGGTTGTCAGGAATGTCTCCCGCACCGTGTGTGGAGCTAATAATCAGCCAGATCCCATTCGTCGGGACCTCTTCAAGCGTTGGCCCATGCAGTATTTCGCTGGAAAAACCCGCGTCGTCCAGTTTTTCAGCCAGATGCTCTGCTACATATTCCGCACTGCCAAGCGTGCTGCCGCTGATAAGAGTGATTTCTGCCATGATCGCCCACCTTTATAAAGAGGGCGTATTGTACGCTGTGAGCGAGCTGGGATCTACCTGTGGAAAAATAGGGGATTAAAAAAAGCGATCATGGCTTGATGGTACGCATGATCGGGTTTTGCAGGACGATCAGGGTCTCCGTGGACTGAATTTCATCAATTGTTTGGATCTTGTTGATAAGTACCTGCTGTAACGCGTCGATCGACTTGCACATCACCTTTATAAAGATGCTGTAGTGCCCGGTGGTGTAATACGCTTCGGTCACCTCATCGAGGCTTTCCAGTCTGGCCAACGCTGACGGATAGTCTTTCGCACTTTTCAGGATGATGCCGATAAAGCAGCCGACGTCATAGCCCAACTGTTTGGGACTAACATCAATCCGTGCGCCGGTAATAATCCCGGCCTGCTTCATCTTCTCTACGCGAACGTGAATTGTCCCCGGGCTAACGCCGAACTGTTTGGCCAATTCGGCATAGGCCGTTCGGGCATTTTCCATCAGGGCGTCAAGAATGCCGCGGTCCAGATTGTCGATCTGATAATTTTCCATAGGTTTTTCTTATGTAGATTAATGATTCCCTCTATTTTAGACGTTAATTTTAACGAATCAAAATCGAAGACGGCTTTTTGTTTGTTGATTATTGAATATTACCTACATTCTGTTGCTTAATCATAGGCAACAGGACACAGGAGTACACATAATGAAAACCGCTTACATTGCCAAACAACGTCAAATTAGCTTCGTAAAATCTCATTTTTCTCGTCAGCTGGAAGAGCGTTTAGGTCTGATCGAAGTTCAGGCTCCGATCCTCAGCCGCGTAGGAGATGGCACGCAAGATAACTTGTCGGGCTGTGAAAAAGCGGTGCAGGTGAAGGTTAAAGCATTGCCAGACGCTCAATTCGAAGTGGTTCATTCACTGGCGAAGTGGAAGCGTCAAACATTAGGACAACACGACTTTAGCGCAGGCGAAGGGCTGTACACGCATATGAAGGCCCTGCGTCCTGATGAAGATCGCCTTTCCCCGCTGCACTCCGTGTATGTTGACCAGTGGGACTGGGAGCGCGTGATGGGCGACGGCGAGCGTCAATTCTCCACTCTGAAAAGCACGGTAGAGGCTATCTGGGCGGGAATTAAGGCTACTGAAGCTTCGGTGAGCAAAGAGTTTGGTCTGGCACCGTTCCTGCCAGAGCAGATCCACTTTGTTCATAGCCAGGAACTGTTATCTCGTTATCCTGGTCTTGACGCAAAAGGTCGTGAACGTGCGATCGCTAAAGAGCTGGGCGCGGTATTCCTGGTGGGGATCGGCGGCAAGCTCAGCGACGGTCACCGCCATGATGTACGTGCGCCGGATTATGATGACTGGAGTTCAGCGTCCGAGCTGGGTCACGCCGGTCTGAACGGTGATATTCTGGTCTGGAACCCGGTACTGGAAGATGCGTTTGAGCTGTCTTCTATGGGGATCCGTGTGGATGCTGACGCTCTGAAACATCAGCTGTCTCTGACCGGAGATGAAGATCGTCTGAGTCTGGAATGGCACCAGGCGCTGCTGCGCGGTGAAATGCCACAGACGATTGGTGGAGGAATTGGGCAGTCGCGTCTGACCATGCTGTTGCTGCAATTACCACACATTGGTCAGGTTCAGTGTGGCGTATGGCCGGCACAGGTACGTGAAAGCGTCGCCTCTCTGTTGTAAGAATTAACGCCGCCAGCGTCTGAGCAGGCGGCTTCGCATCCCGGTATCAAAGCGCCAGATATGATCGAAAATGCGCATGATACCGGGTTTACCATGTGCTGACATCGCCACCGCGTGAAAACGGTGTTGGTGCACCCGCTGTAATTCCCCCACTTTGCTGACAACCTCATCGGGCAATCGCTGAGCGATAAAATCTGAGATCACCACCGCATCAGCATCAAACCATTCCCGACCCTGCATGCGCTCAGTAATGGCGCGAAAACAGCTGGCAATATCGGTACCGCCGCGAAAGCGCTGACTTAAAAAACGGATCGCCTGTTCGATGCCCTCCGGGCCGGATAGCTCATAGCGCACTACTTCTGTTGAAAACAGCATGATGAAACAGCGTCGGTTATCGGCAAGGGCGACGCGCATTAGCGCCAGGCAAAAGGCTTTCGCACACTGCTCATTAAAGCCGCCCATCGATCCCGAAGTATCAACGCAGACGATAAACGGTCCGCGCGGTTGCTCGTCAAAATCCTGATGCACCACAGGGCGTTCCGTGACTTTCTCACGCCATGCTTCGCCGTGCAGGCGATAGGTCAACAGCTGCTTTTCCACCAGTCGTCGGTAGAACTCGTATTCCAGTTCGGTAATGCCCAGCGTGGCCAGTTCCGGCGGCAGCAGGCGCAGGATATCGTCGCTTTGCTGGATGCCATCTACTTGCTCCGGGACGGTTGCCGGTTCGCGCACCAGGGTACGGAAGGTTTCCATTGGCGCATCTTTTCGCGGTACGGATTTCGCTTCTCTGGAACGTCCTAACTGCTCAGCCAGACGCTGGAGTTCAGGTTGTTGCGTCAGGAATTCGCCATATTTCACCATCAACTGATAATCACCGCGCTTGATTTGACCTGCGCTCATATCCCACAACCGGCCTGCGGCGTTGTCATTTTCTGCCAGTACGGGTTCCAGTTGCCCGCTAAGGGTCATCCGTTCCTGTACTTCACTGAGCAAATGCTCGCGCTCTTCTTCCAGCAGTTGCTGATTCAGCGTTGTGGTTTGCACCACCAGGCTGAGGCGCCAGCGCTGGAGAAAAAGCGTATGTAGGGCAGGCGTAAACGCGCTGTTGTCATTGACCAACTGCTGCGCTTGTCCGGCCCATGGCGAATGGAGGTGGTGCAATAGCGACAATATTTGCGGTAGCTGGACGATAAACTGCGCATGAGAGAGGAGCTGGCTTTGTTGATAGCATATAACCTCTTCCGCTAACTCCGGCGGTACATGGGTATCTTTGAGGCGGCTACGCAAAGATTCACGCCAGCGGGGAATATCGTCAGTGATCGCTTTTTTAAGGCGAGGGAATTTGTTAAAAAATACCACCATCTTTGGAGAAGTCAGCAGGGCGACGATCATCTCTTCGATCATCGCTTCTTCACTGACTGCCAGCATGATGTTGAGTGTATCAAGGGTCAGCATTGTTGCGCCTGGCGGATTTGCGCCCCGACATCCTGCAGGCTGGCCTCAATGCGGCCTAACCAGTCGCTATGAATAAACAGACATTTTTGCTGCTCGCTAAATGCGCTGTGCTGCTGATGCCACTCGTTATCGAGCGCTTCAAGCTCCTGTTTTATTTCAGCGGGCATACTCTCTTGTGATGTACCGGGCAATGCCAGACGAGAGCCTTGTAAGCTGACGTCGCGTACAACCAGGTGCTGCGCGCTATCCACTTCCATGTTCAGCGTCTGGGCAAAACCGATGCCGTTTAATTTTCCGCGGATCTCACCACCTTTGGTTAACCACAGTTCCAGCGCGCTACGTTCGAAAGCAATATGGATTACTTCCATATCATGCAGCTTTAAGGGCTTTTGCAGTAGTAATGTCACGACGGATGACGTGGCCTCCGGCGGTAAATCATAATGAGGACGACGGCTGAACATGCCGCCCTGACGGATCACGGTGAATGCTGTTTTATCGCTTTGCTGCTGCTGGAGCTGAATGCGGCGCTGCACAATACTGGCCAGACGGGTCAGCATGGCTTGCTGTTGCCATGCGTGTCCGGTCATCAATATTTCCAGCTGCTGCTGCATCAGATTCAGACTTTGTGCGTCGTACCACAGGCAGTCTTTCAGCAGGATCAGGTCGATGGGAACTACCGCATCACGTCCGCTAAAGAAGGCGCTGGCCTGGAGCAAGCGAATGGCTTTTTTCCAGCGACGATCGGACACATAGGGGGCATTCGGTAGCGTGTCCAACTGCTGGCGCAGCATGAAAATAAGCTCAAACACGCGATCGGGAAGCGTGATGGCGCCAATGTCCTTTTGCCACTGGTAATATTCTTCATCCGTTACCTGTAACGATGCCGGGACCGGATTGTCGCTTTCATCCTGCTGACTTAACAGCATCGAGCGGAAGTTGGCCTTGTCCTGGACTTTATCCAGCCACAGACGAATCAGCATACGGTCGTACAGCGCTTCCAGGCTGCTGTCTGCTTCAGGCAGTTCGTTGGAGGCTGCCACCAGCAGGCGCATCGGGATTTTCTCTTCATGCGCGCCGTTGCGGAAGTGGCGTTCGTTGATGGCGGTCAGCAGGGTGTTAAGAATCGCCGGTCCCGCCTTCCAGATTTCATCGAGAAAGACGATTTCAGCTTCAGGGAGATAGCCTGCCGTTAAGCGTTCATAGCGACCTTCGTCTTTTAACGCCTGAATGGACAGCGGGCCGAAAACCTCTTCCGGCGTAGAGAAGCGCGTCATCAGATATTCGAAGGCGCGAGCATTTTGAAAGGCAAATTTCAGTCTGCGGGCAATTAAGCTTTTCGCGATCCCGGGAGGACCTAATAAGAAAACGCTCTCGCCGCTAAGCGCAGCCAGCAGACACAGACGAATGGCGTGGCTACGTTCATAAAGTCCCTTTTCCAGCGCATTGCTCAGACGGGAAATTCTTTCCGCTAATAAATGTGGGTGAGCCATAATGAAGTGGCGTCCTTTCGCCAAATGTACTGCATAAACAGCGAGTATAGATGCTTCACACCAGTGCAGTAATAGACTGAAGGTGCGCTTATTTTTCTTTGAGCCAGATTAATCTGGTCTCATTTAGGGGTACGATTTTGCGATTAATCGTGCATACTGTGCGCCTTTTTGTGGGCCAAGGGACGACGCACACATTTCTTATATATACACCAAATCAATCAAGCTGCACCAAGGCGGCAATGGAGTTTTCTTCTGGGATGGGGGGAATAACGAATGCAGCCCACGCGGAGGTGGCTTGAAAGATGATGTGTATAAACGAAAGACGAGTCTATGAGCACTGATAATAAACAATCATTGTCTGCGATTACCCTTGCGGCCATTGGGGTTGTCTACGGTGATATTGGTACCAGCCCACTTTATACGCTTCGTGAATGTTTGTCCGGCCAGTTTGGTTTTGGCGTTGAACGTGACGCCGTATTTGGCTTTCTCTCGCTGATTTTCTGGCTGCTGATCTTTGTTGTCTCCATTAAATACCTGACGTTTGTCATGCGCGCGGATAACGCCGGAGAAGGCGGGATCCTGACGCTGATGTCATTGGCCGGGCGTAATACTTCAGCACGAACAACCTCCATGCTGGTGATTATGGGGTTGATTGGCGGCAGCTTCTTCTATGGAGAAGTGGTGATAACGCCTGCTATCTCGGTAATGTCGGCGATTGAAGGTCTGGAGATCATTGCTCCGCAACTGGATACCTGGATTGTTCCGCTCTCGATAATCGTACTGACCCTGCTGTTTTTGATTCAAAAACACGGTACCGGCATGGTCGGTAAGCTGTTTGCGCCGATTATGCTGTTGTGGTTCCTGACGCTGGCGGTGTTAGGCGTGCGCAGTATTATTGGCAATCCGGAAGTGCTGCAGGCGCTCAATCCGTATTGGGCGGTGCATTTCTTCCTCGAATTCAAAACGTTGTCCTTTATTGCGCTGGGTGCGGTGGTGTTGTCGATTACCGGTGTTGAAGCGCTGTATGCGGATATGGGCCACTTCGGTAAGTTGCCGATTCGCCTGGCATGGTTCTCCGTGGTATTGCCTTCGCTGGTACTGAACTATTTTGGTCAGGGGGCGTTGCTGTTAAAGCATCCTGAAGCGATTAAAAACCCGTTCTTCCTGCTGGCGCCGGACTGGGCGCTGATACCGCTCCTGATCCTCGCCGCGCTGGCAACGGTTATCGCTTCACAGGCGGTTATCTCCGGCGTCTTCTCACTGACGCGTCAGGCCGTGCGTCTGGGGTATTTATCGCCGATGCGTATCATCCATACCTCGGAAATGGAATCGGGCCAGATCTACATTCCTTTCGTTAACTGGATGCTCTATTTTGCAGTGGTTATTGTGATTGTGAGCTTTGAACACTCCAGCAATCTGGCTGCGGCGTACGGGATTGCGGTGACGGGGACGATGGTGCTGACCTCAATTCTGTCGACCACCGTGGCGCGCAAAAACTGGCACTGGAATAAATACTTCGTCTTCCTGATCCTGGTGGCGTTCTTGTGCGTCGATGTTCCGCTGTTCTCCGCGAACCTCGATAAACTGATTTCCGGCGGTTGGCTGCCTCTGACGCTGGGTCTGGTGATGTTCACCATCATGACCACCTGGAAAAGCGAGCGTTTCCGTCTGCTGCGTCGCATGCATGAGCACGGCAACTCTCTGGAGGCGATGATTGCCTCTCTGGAGAAATCACCACCGGTACGCGTGCCGGGAACGGCGGTGTACATGTCTCGTGCATTGAACGTCATCCCGTTTGCGCTACTGCATAACCTCAAACATAACAAGGTCCTGCATGAACGCGTTATTCTGCTGACGCTGCGCACGGAAGATGCGCCATATGTTCACAATGTGCGTAGGGTGCAGATTGAGCAGTTATCGCCCACCTTCTGGCGCGTGGTGGCCAGCTACGGTTGGCGCGAAACGCCGAACGTTGAAGAAGTGTTCCATCGCTGCGGTCTGGAGGGCTTAAGCTGTCGGATGATGGAAACCTCGTTCTTCATGTCGCACGAGTCGTTGATTGTTGGCAAACGACCATGGTATCTGCGTTTGCGCGGCAAGCTGTATCTGCTACTACAACGCAATGCGCTGCGCGCCCCGGACCAGTTTGAAATCCCACCGAACCGGGTTATTGAGCTCGGTACTCAGGTCGAGATTTAATCTCATCGACGCCCTCTTTCATCGCGAAAGGGGGCGTTTTGTTTTGTCCCTCCCAGTTTTCATTTCATCGAATGATAATCCTTGCGAAACGTTTCGATGACGATCACATTTTCGTAACTTCGCGGTGGTTTTATCTCCACTCTTCGCTCTACACTTATCTTCAGCGAAACGTTTCGCTAGTGGGGAAAGAAAATGAAGAAAGGCACGGTACTCAACTCTGAAATTTCATCGGTGATCTCCCGTCTGGGGCATACCGATACGCTGGTGGTGTGTGATGCAGGTTTACCCATCCCGAATAGCACAACGCGTATCGATATGGCATTAACCCAGGGCGTACCTTCTTTTATGCAGGTACTGGATGTGGTGACACGTGAAATGCAGGTCGAGGCAGCCATTCTCGCGACGGAAATTAAACAACATAATCCGCAACTCCACGAAACGTTGCTCAGCCACATTGAGCAACTGCAACAACACCAGGGAAACACCATAGAAATTCGTTACACCACGCATGAACAATTCAAAAAACAAACCGCAGACAGTCAGGCGGTAATTCGCAGCGGAGAGTGTTCTCCGTATGCGAATATCATTCTCTGTGCTGGCGTCACGTTCTGAGGCCATCATGAACGCATTACTGCAACTCAAAGGGATCGATAAAGCGTTCCCGGGCGTAAAAGCGCTATCCGGCGCCGCGCTGAATGTCTACCCAGGCCGCGTAATGGCGCTGGTGGGCGAAAACGGCGCGGGCAAATCCACCATGATGAAAGTGCTGACCGGGATCTATACCCGTGATGCCGGTTCTTTATTGTGGTTGGGAAAAGAGACCACCTTTAACGGCCCTAAATCCTCCCAGGAAGCCGGAATCGGTATCATCCACCAGGAGCTGAATTTGATCCCGCAACTCACTATCGCCGAGAACATTTTTCTTGGCCGTGAGTTCGTTAATCGCTTTGGCAAAATTGACTGGAAGAAGATGTACGCCGAAGCCGATCTGCTGCTTGCCAAACTGAATCTGCGCTTTAAAAGCGACAGACTGGTCGGTGAACTGTCGATTGGCGATCAGCAGATGGTTGAAATTGCCAAAGTGCTGAGCTTTGAATCGAAGGTCATCATTATGGATGAACCGACGGATGCGCTCACCGATACCGAAACCGAATCCCTGTTCCGCGTCATTCGCGAACTGAAATCCCAGGGACGCGGTATTGTCTATATTTCTCACCGCATGAAAGAGATCTTCGAGATTTGTGACGACGTGACCGTTTTTCGCGACGGGCAGTTTATTGCCGAGCGTGAAGTCGCCTCGCTGACCGAAGACTCGCTGATTGAAATGATGGTGGGACGTAAGCTGGAAGATCAATACCCGCGCCTGGAAAAAGCGCCGGGTGATATTCGCCTGAAGGTCGATAACCTGTGCGGCCCTGGCGTAAACGATGTTTCATTCACGCTACGTAAAGGCGAGATCCTTGGCGTATCGGGGCTGATGGGTGCCGGACGTACCGAGCTGATGAAAGTGTTGTACGGCGCATTGCCGCGCATCAGCGGTTACGTCACGCTTGATGGCCATGAAGTGGTCACCCGTTCGCCGCAGGATGGGTTGGCTAACGGCATCGTCTATATTTCTGAAGACCGTAAACGCGATGGTTTAGTGCTGGGCATGTCGGTGAAAGAGAACATGTCACTAACCGCGCTGCGTTATTTCAGTCGCGCTGGTGGAAGCCTTAAACATAAAGACGAGCAGCAGGCGGTAGGTGATTTTATTCGTCTGTTCAATGTTAAAACGCCATCGATGGAACAGGCTATCGGCCTGCTTTCTGGCGGTAATCAGCAGAAAGTGGCGATTGCGCGCGGTCTGATGACCCGACCAAAAGTCCTGATCCTCGATGAACCGACGCGCGGTGTTGACGTTGGGGCTAAGAAAGAAATCTATCAGCTTATCAACCAGTTTAAGGCCGATGGGCTGAGCATCATTCTGGTCTCCTCTGAGATGCCAGAAGTATTGGGCATGAGCGATCGAATTATCGTTATGCATGAAGGGCATCTCGGCGGTGAGTTCACTCGCGAGCAGGCCACTCAGGAAGTATTAATGGCTGCCGCTGTGGGCAAGCTTAATCGCGTGAATCAGGAGTAAAAAAGATGACTACCCAGGCTGTTTCTGGTCGCCGTTATTTCACTAAAGC
Organism: Citrobacter sp. RHB35-C21; assembly: GCF_013816515.1. Lineage (NCBI taxonomy): Bacteria > Pseudomonadati > Pseudomonadota > Gammaproteobacteria > Enterobacterales > Enterobacteriaceae > Citrobacter > Citrobacter sp. RHB35-C21. The sequence continues at coordinate 5,112,413 of NZ_CP057147.1, read as the reverse complement.
ATGGCTTCTGGAGCAAAAGTCGCTCATCGCTCTGTTAGTGCTGATCGCGATTGTTTCCACCATGAGCCCTAACTTTTTTACCGTTAATAACCTGTTCAACATCCTCCAGCAAACGTCGGTGAACGCCATCATGGCCGTTGGCATGACGCTGGTTATCCTGACGTCGGGGATCGATCTGTCTGTCGGTTCTTTGCTGGCGCTTACCGGTGCGGTTGCGGCTTCCATTGTAGGGATTGAAGTCAATGCGCTGGTGGCTGTCGCTGCGGCTCTGGCGCTTGGTGCTGCTATTGGCGCGGTAACCGGGGTGATTGTCGCGAAAGGCCGGGTACAGGCGTTTATCGCGACCCTGGTGATGATGCTGCTGCTGCGTGGTGTGACCATGGTATACACCAACGGCAGTCCGGTTAATACCGGGTTTACTGACAATGCCGATCTGTTTGGCTGGTTTGGTATTGGTCGTCCGTTAGGCGTCCCTACGCCTGTGTGGATTATGGGGATTGTCTTCCTCGCGGCGTGGTACATGCTGCACCACACTCGTCTGGGTCGTTATATCTATGCGCTGGGCGGTAACGAAGCGGCAACGCGCCTGTCCGGTATCAGCGTAAGTAAAATCAAAATTATCGTTTACTCCCTGTGTGGGCTGCTGGCATCGCTGGCGGGCATCATTGAAGTAGCGCGCCTCTCCTCTGCGCAACCGACGGCAGGTACTGGCTATGAGCTGGATGCTATCGCCGCGGTGGTGTTAGGTGGTACCAGCCTGGCGGGTGGTAAAGGACGTATTGTTGGGACGCTGATCGGCGCATTGATTCTTGGTTTCCTCAATAATGGTTTGAATTTGTTAGGTGTATCCTCCTATTACCAGATGATCGTCAAAGCGGTGGTGATTTTGCTGGCGGTACTGGTAGACAACAAAAAGCAGTAACAACGATTACAGGACATCTTAAATATGAACATGAAAAAACTAGCTACCCTGGTTTCTGCTGTTGCGCTGAGCGCCACCGTGAGCGCGAATGCGATGGCGAAAGATACCATTGCGCTGGTGGTCTCCACCCTCAACAACCCGTTCTTTGTTTCTTTGAAGGACGGGGCGCAAAAAGAGGCTGATAAGCTGGGCTACAACCTGGTGATTCTGGACTCACAGAACAACCCGGCGAAAGAGCTGGCTAACGTTCAGGATTTAACGGTTCGTGGAACTAAAATTCTGTTGATTAACCCGACAGACTCCGATGCTGTTGGTAACGCTGTGAAGATGGCTAACCAGGCGAAAATTCCGGTTATCACCCTTGACCGCGTTGCGTCCAAAGGCGAAGTGGTAAGCCATATTGCATCTGATAACGTGCTGGGCGGTAAGATTGCGGGCGATTACATCGCGAAGAAAGCGGGTGAAGGCGCGAAAGTTATCGAACTGCAGGGTATTGCCGGTACTTCAGCGGCGCGTGAGCGTGGCGAAGGTTTCCAGCAGGCTGTTGCGGCACACAAATTTAACGTACTGGCCAGCCAGCCGGCCGACTTCGACCGCACCAAAGGTCTGAACGTCATGCAGAACCTGCTGACCGCGCATCCTGACGTGCAGGCCGTATTTGCCCAGAACGATGAAATGGCGTTGGGTGCGCTGCGCGCACTGCAAACTGCGGGTAAATCTGATGTGATGGTGGTTGGATTTGACGGTACTCCAGATGGCGAAAAAGCAGTAAATGATGGCAAACTGGCTGCGACCATTGCTCAGCTGCCGGATCAGATCGGCGCGAAAGGCGTTGAGACTGCGGATAAAGTCCTGAAAGGCGAGAAGGTTCAGGCTAAATATCCGGTTGACCTGAAGCTGGTCATCAAGCAGTAATACCGATTCAGGTCGCTCGCGGCCTGATGGAGACATAAAGACGCCATCCCCGTATCGGGTTTTGGGGATGAAAGCGTAAAAAGAAAAGCAGGGCACGCGCCACCCTAATCCGGTGGCGCACTTTGACTTGGAACACCAAATATGAAAACCGCAGGCAACCTCGTTGTTCTTGGCAGTATCAATGCCGATCACATCCTCAACCTTAACTCTTTCCCGACACCTGGTGAAACCGTAACCGGTAACCATTATCAGGTCGCATTTGGTGGTAAAGGCGCGAATCAGGCTGTTGCTGCGGGGCGTAGTGGCGCGAATATCGCATTTATTGCCTGTACGGGTGATGATGATATTGGCGAAAGTGTTCGTAAACAGTTAGCCAAAGATAATATCGATATTGCGCCGATTAGCGTAATTTCGGGGGAATCGACCGGTGTGGCGTTGATTTTTGTGAATGGTGAAGGTGAGAACGTCATCGGCATTCATGCTGGTGCGAACGCGGCACTTTCGCCTGCGCTGGTGGAAGCTCAGCATGAGCGTATTGCTCAGGCGTCTGCCTTACTGATGCAGTTAGAGTCGCCGATCGAAAGCGTACTGGCTGCGGCAAAGATTGCACATCAAAATAAGACCACGGTAGCCCTTAACCCGGCCCCGGCACGTGAGCTTTCTGACGAACTGCTGGCGCTGGTGGATATTATTACCCCGAATGAAACCGAGGCTGAAAAGCTCACGGGGATCCGGGTTGAAAACGATGAAGACGCGGCCAAAGCTGCGCAGGCATTGCACGCGAAGGGGATCCATACTGTACTGATTACCTTAGGCAGTCGCGGGGTGTGGGCTAGCGTAAATGGTGAAGGTCAGCGTGTGCCTGGGTTTAAAGTGGATGCCGTTGATACCATCGCCGCTGGGGATACCTTTAACGGCGCGTTAATTACAGCGTTACTGGAAGAGACTCCGCTGCCTGAAGCGATCCGATTTGCACATGCCGCTGCGGCGATTGCTGTCACCCGTAAGGGCGCACAGCCTTCCGTTCCATGGCGCGAAGAAATAGAAGCGTTTTTAAGTCAACAGAGGTAACGCTTGGCTACAATGAAGGACGTCGCCCGCCTGGCGGGGGTTTCCACGTCGACGGTTTCTCACGTCATTAATAAAGATCGCTTTGTCAGTGAGTCTGTCACTGACAAAGTTGAAGCGGCGATTAAAGAGCTTAACTACGCGCCCTCAGCGCTGGCGCGTAGTCTCAAGTTAAACCAGACCCACACTATTGGCATGTTAATCACTGCCAGTACCAACCCCTTTTATTCCGAGCTGGTGCGCGGCGTTGAACGTAGTTGTTTTGAACGCGGTTACAGCCTGGTGCTGTGCAATACCGAAGGTGATGAACAGCGCATGAACCGTAATCTGGAAACGTTAATGCAAAAACGGGTGGACGGCTTGCTGCTGCTCTGCACGGAAACACATCAACCTTCCAGGGAGATCATGCAACGCTATCCTTCTATACCGACCGTCATGATGGACTGGTCGCCTTTTGATGGTGAAAGCGATCTGATCCAGGATAACTCCCTGTTGGGCGGGGATTTAGCCACTCAACATCTTATCGAAAAAGGTTTTACGCGCATTGCCTGCATCACCGGGCCGCTGGATAAAACCCCGGCGCGTTTACGTCTGGAAGGATATCGGGCGGCAATGAAGCGGGCGGGGCTGCCGGTCCCGGAAGGTTACGAGATTACCGGTGACTTTGAGTTCGGCGGCGGCTTTGAAGCTATGCAAACGTTGCTGTCGCATAAACAGCGACCGCAGGCCGTTTTTACCGGCAATGATGCCATGGCGGTTGGCGCGTATCAGGCTCTGTACCAATCGGGATTGCGCATTCCGCAGGATATGGCGGTGGTGGGTTATGATGATATCGAGCTGGCGCGCTATATGACGCCGCCGCTGACGACCATCCATCAACCAAAAGATGAACTGGGCGAACTGGCCATCGATGTATTAATCCACCGGATGGCGCAGCCCACATTACAGCAACAGCGCCTGCAACTTACTCCTGTTTTGATGGAGCGGGGGTCGGTTTAGGATTATGTCTCTCTTTAATCAGGTTACGTCCATCTTTTGCTTTTAGCAGCATGAACATCAGCGCAGACACTACCGTGATAGCGCCCATCGTCATAAAGGTGTAGTGGAACTGCTCGACCGTATTGGTTCCTTCTATACCTTCATAGATACGCAGAACGGCAGCGCTGATGGCGACCCCTAAACTGATTGATAACTGCTGAGTAACGGCCAGCACACTGTTGCCGCTGCTGGCGTTTTCATCGGTCAGGTCTGCCAGAGTGATGGTATTCATGGAGGTAAACTGGGTGGACATCGCCATACCCAAAATGAACAACGGCAGGATCAACATCCAGACCGGCATGGCGGGAGATTGCAATGCGAACTGCGCAATCATCAGGCCGATAAATACCGTAACACCCACCAGTGTGGTTCTGTAGCCGAGCCGGCGCAGCACCTGCGTCACCATTGATTTCGCCAGTATTGATCCCAGCGCCGTTGGCGCCATCATGCAACCGGCTATCAGCGCCGGGTATCCAAAGCCTACCTGCAACATCAGCGGCATTAAGAAGGGCACGCACCCTGTACCCAGACGAGTGGCAAGGTTTCCGGCGATCCCGACGGAAAAAGTTCGGGTCTTAAATATAGGAAGCGATATTAGCGGCGTTGGGTGACGACGCGCGTGGCGAATGTAGGCGAGCAGTAACAGAATACTGGCAAGAATAATGCTGAGTGCTATCCAGGTCTCGACAAGCTTCTCACCGAACAGCTCTACCCCGCTGGAAAACAACACCAGGCTCAAACCAAACAGAAAGAAACCGGTCATATCAAAACCGCGGCGCGGCGTGGTGAAGTTCGGCATATATTTGCGGGCATAGAAGATACCGGCAACCCCAATTGGAATATTAATCAGGAAGATCCAGTGCCAACTGGCCCACGTGACCAGTACACCGCCCAATACTGGACCTAAAATCGGCCCCACAAGTCCAGGCATGGTTACGAAGTTAAGCACCGGAAGCAGTTCGCTGCGGGGGTAAGCACGTAATAATGCCAGACGGGCAACGGGCATCATCATAGCGCCGCCAATGCCCTGAATGATGCGGAAAATCACCAGTTCGCTTAGGGAGCTGGACAGCGCACAGGCCAGCGAACCCAGCGTAAACAGGCTAACAGCTATCATAAAGACGCGCCGGGTACCGAACCTGTCTGCCAGCCATCCACTCACCGGGATCAGCATCGCGACCGTCAGGGTGTAGCTGATAATGGCCGACTGCATGGCGAGCGGAGAGCGGTTAAGGCTGTGTGCTATTGCGGGTAAGGCGGTATTGAGGATCGTGGCGTCTAGTGCCTGCATAAAAAAGGCCATGGCTGCTATCCACGGTAGCCCGGCCATACTGCGTGATTTCTTTTCTGACATATTATTTATCCGGTAGCACGTTCGGTGCTATCAGCAATGCCTGACAGGCAGCGAAGGCGCGATCGCCATCACTCTCATCTATTGCGTCGACAATGGCCTGGTGTAAATCCAGCTTGACCACGTCGTTATAGGTAATAGAGGTAAAGTAGGTCTGGTAAACGGAATGGAAGAGTGACGCGAAGGAGATAAGGAACGGGTTCGCACTCATTTCATAGATGTGTTCATGCCAGGCGATATCAACCTCAATCCAACGCTCGCGTCTGAAGTTTCTTTTCAGCTCGACCATTTCTTCCATCAGCGTGTTGAGATGCGCTTTCTGTTCTGCCGTACCTATAGTCGCCGCCAGTAAACACGCCTGAGGCTCCAGGCTGATACGCATCACCAGAAAATGTTTAATGACCTGAGAGAAATTATCTTCTGTCATCCACCAGGTGAGCAGCTCCTGGTCGAGGAAGTTCCAGTTTGCCTGCGGCATGACGCGTGTACCAATACGCGGGCGCGGTAATACCATACCTTTTGCCGTTAACGTCTTTACCGCTTCTCTTACCGCGGTACGACTCACGCCAAACTGATCACCCAGCTCTATTTCGCCAGGCAATATAGCGCCCGGTGCGTATTCACCTTTTAATATTCGCTGAGCCAGCTTTTCGGCCAGAACGTAGGACAGGTTTTTCTGTGCGGCTAGCTGTTGGGCATTTAACGGCATGAATGGTTTTCCTTACTTTATTTCTTATTCATTAGTATGCCACCTGGAAGTGTTATTGCGGCTGCAAAAACGGCAATTTGCTTATTTTATGGCATGTTAATGGTGGTTTTGCTGAAAAAACACGCACTCGGAAAGTTATTTTAAATTTCCCCTTGTCAGCCTGAAATAACTCCCTATAATGCGCCTCCACTGACACGGAACAACGGATTACAAACCGCCGGGTCAGCGGAGAAAAGCGAAAATAAACGCTTGACTCTGTAGCGGGATGGCGTAATATGCACACCCCGCGCCGCTGAGAAAAAGCGAAGCGGCACTGCTCTTTAACAATTTATCAGACAATCTGTGTGGGCACTCGAAGATACGGATTCTTAACGTCGCAAGACGAAAAATGAATACCAAGTCTCTGAGTGAACACGTAATTCATTACGAAGTTTAATTCACGAGCATCAAACTTAAATTGAAGAGTTTGATCATGGCTCAGATTGAACGCTGGCGGCAGGCCTAACACATGCAAGTCGAACGGTAGCACAGAGGAGCTTGCTCCTTGGGTGACGAGTGGCGGACGGGTGAGTAATGTCTGGGAAACTGCCCGATGGAGGGGGATAACTACTGGAAACGGTAGCTAATACCGCATAACGTCGCAAGACCAAAGAGGGGGACCTTCGGGCCTCTTGCCATCGGATGTGCCCAGATGGGATTAGCTAGTAGGTGGGGTAACGGCTCACCTAGGCGACGATCCCTAGCTGGTCTGAGAGGATGACCAGCCACACTGGAACTGAGACACGGTCCAGACTCCTACGGGAGGCAGCAGTGGGGAATATTGCACAATGGGCGCAAGCCTGATGCAGCCATGCCGCGTGTATGAAGAAGGCCTTCGGGTTGTAAAGTACTTTCAGCGAGGAGGAAGGTGTTGTGGTTAATAACCGCAGCAATTGACGTTACTCGCAGAAGAAGCACCGGCTAACTCCGTGCCAGCAGCCGCGGTAATACGGAGGGTGCAAGCGTTAATCGGAATTACTGGGCGTAAAGCGCACGCAGGCGGTCTGTCAAGTCGGATGTGAAATCCCCGGGCTCAACCTGGGAACTGCATCCGAAACTGGCAGGCTAGAGTCTTGTAGAGGGGGGTAGAATTCCAGGTGTAGCGGTGAAATGCGTAGAGATCTGGAGGAATACCGGTGGCGAAGGCGGCCCCCTGGACAAAGACTGACGCTCAGGTGCGAAAGCGTGGGGAGCAAACAGGATTAGATACCCTGGTAGTCCACGCCGTAAACGATGTCGACTTGGAGGTTGTGCCCTTGAGGCGTGGCTTCCGGAGCTAACGCGTTAAGTCGACCGCCTGGGGAGTACGGCCGCAAGGTTAAAACTCAAATGAATTGACGGGGGCCCGCACAAGCGGTGGAGCATGTGGTTTAATTCGATGCAACGCGAAGAACCTTACCTACTCTTGACATCCAGAGAAGTTTGCAGAGATGCGAACGTGCCTTCGGGAACTCTGAGACAGGTGCTGCATGGCTGTCGTCAGCTCGTGTTGTGAAATGTTGGGTTAAGTCCCGCAACGAGCGCAACCCTTATCCTTTGTTGCCAGCGGTTCGGCCGGGAACTCAAAGGAGACTGCCAGTGATAAACTGGAGGAAGGTGGGGATGACGTCAAGTCATCATGGCCCTTACGAGTAGGGCTACACACGTGCTACAATGGCATATACAAAGAGAAGCGACCTCGCGAGAGCAAGCGGACCTCATAAAGTATGTCGTAGTCCGGATTGGAGTCTGCAACTCGACTCCATGAAGTCGGAATCGCTAGTAATCGTGGATCAGAATGCCACGGTGAATACGTTCCCGGGCCTTGTACACACCGCCCGTCACACCATGGGAGTGGGTTGCAAAAGAAGTAGGTAGCTTAACCTTCGGGAGGGCGCTTACCACTTTGTGATTCATGACTGGGGTGAAGTCGTAACAAGGTAACCGTAGGGGAACCTGCGGTTGGATCACCTCCTTACCTTAAAGAAACGTTCTTTGTAGTGCTCACACAGATTGTCTGATGAAAAGTAAATAGCAAGGCGTCTTGCGATTGAGACTTCAGTGTCCCCTTCGTCTAGAGGCCCAGGACACCGCCCTTTCACGGCGGTAACAGGGGTTCGAATCCCCTAGGGGACGCCACTTGCTGGTATGTGTGAGTGAAAGTCGCCGACCGAAGTATCTCAAAACAGACTTTCGAGTCTCGTTTGAGATATTTGCTCTTTAAAAATCTGGATCAAGCTGAAAATTGAAACGACACACTGTTTCATTTCTCCGTAAACAAGAAATGAAAAGCGGTGTGTTCGAGTCTCTCAAATTTTCGCAACACTGAAGTGTTTTACGAAACATCTTCGGGTTGTGAGGTTAAGCGACTAAGCGTACACGGTGGATGCCCTGGCAGTCAGAGGCGATGAAGGACGTGCTAATCTGCGATAAGCGTCGGTAAGGTGATATGAACCGTTATAACCGGCGATTTCCGAATGGGGAAACCCAGTGTGATTCGTCACACTATCATTGCGTGAATACATAGCGTAATGAAGCGAACCGGGGGAACTGAAACATCTAAGTACCCCGAGGAAAAGAAATCAACCGAGATTCCCCCAGTAGCGGCGAGCGAACGGGGAGCAGCCCAGAGTCTGAATCAGCATGTGTGGTAGTGGAACGGTCTGGAAAGTCCGACGGTACAGGGTGATAGTCCCGTACACAAAAGTGCATGTGTTGTGAACTCGAAGAGTAGGGCGGGACACGTGGTATCCTGTCTGAATATGGGGGGACCATCCTCCAAGGCTAAATACTCCTGACTGACCGATAGTGAACCAGTACCGTGAGGGAAAGGCGAAAAGAACCCCGGCGAGGGGAGTGAAAAAGAACCTGAAACCGTGTACGTACAAGCAGTGGGAGCCTCTTTATGGGGTGACTGCGTACCTTTTGTATAATGGGTCAGCGACTTATATTCTGTAGCAAGGTTAACCGAATAGGGGAGCCGAAGGGAAACCGAGTCTTAACTGGGCGTTAAGTTGCAGGGTATAGACCCGAAACCCGGTGATCTAGCCATGGGCAGGTTGAAGGTTGGGTAACACTAACTGGAGGACCGAACCGACTAATGTTGAAAAATTAGCGGATGACTTGTGGCTGGGGGTGAAAGGCCAATCAAACCGGGAGATAGCTGGTTCTCCCCGAAAGCTATTTAGGTAGCGCCTCGTGAACTCATCTTCGGGGGTAGAGCACTGTTTCGGCTAGGGGGTCATCCCGACTTACCAACCCGATGCAAACTGCGAATACCGAAGAATGTTATCACGGGAGACACACGGCGGGTGCTAACGTCCGTCGTGAAGAGGGAAACAACCCAGACCGCCAGCTAAGGTCCCAAAGTCATGGTTAAGTGGGAAACGATGTGGGAAGGCACAGACAGCCAGGATGTTGGCTTAGAAGCAGCCATCATTTAAAGAAAGCGTAATAGCTCACTGGTCGAGTCGGCCTGCGCGGAAGATGTAACGGGGCTAAACCATGCACCGAAGCTGCGGCAGCGACACTATGTGTTGTTGGGTAGGGGAGCGTTCTGTAAGCCGTTGAAGGTGTGCTGTGAGGCATGCTGGAGGTATCAGAAGTGCGAATGCTGACATAAGTAACGATAATGCGGGTGAAAAACCCGCACGCCGGAAGACCAAGGGTTCCTGTCCAACGTTAATCGGGGCAGGGTGAGTCGACCCCTAAGGCGAGGCCGAAAGGCGTAGTCGATGGGAAACAGGTTAATATTCCTGTACTTGGTGTTACTGCGAAGGGGGGACGGAGAAGGCTATGTTAGCCGGGCGACGGTTGTCCCGGTTTAAGCATGTAGGCGGAGATTCCAGGTAAATCCGGAGTCTTGTTAACGCTGAGGTGTGATGACGAGGCACTACGGTGCTGAAGTAACAAATGCCCTGCTTCCAGGAAAAGCCTCTAAGCATCAGGTAACACAAAATCGTACCCCAAACCGACACAGGTGGTCAGGTAGAGAATACCAAGGCGCTTGAGAGAACTCGGGTGAAGGAACTAGGCAAAATGGTGCCGTAACTTCGGGAGAAGGCACGCTGATATGTAGGTGAAGTGATTTACTCATGGAGCTGAAATCAGTCGAAGATACCAGCTGGCTGCAACTGTTTATTAAAAACACAGCACTGTGCAAACACGAAAGTGGACGTATACGGTGTGACGCCTGCCCGGTGCCGGAAGGTTAATTGATGGGGTTATCCGTAAGGAGAAGCTCTTGATCGAAGCCCCGGTAAACGGCGGCCGTAACTATAACGGTCCTAAGGTAGCGAAATTCCTTGTCGGGTAAGTTCCGACCTGCACGAATGGCGTAATGATGGCCAGGCTGTCTCCACCCGAGACTCAGTGAAATTGAACTCGCTGTGAAGATGCAGTGTACCCGCGGCAAGACGGAAAGACCCCGTGAACCTTTACTATAGCTTGACACTGAACACTGGTCCTTGATGTGTAGGATAGGTGGGAGGCTTTGAAGTGTGGACGCCAGTCTGCATGGAGCCAACCTTGAAATACCACCCTTTAATGGCTGGTGTTCTAACGTAGACCCGTGATCCGGGTTGCGGACAGTGTCTGGTGGGTAGTTTGACTGGGGCGGTCTCCTCCTAAAGAGTAACGGAGGAGCACGAAGGTTAGCTAATCCTGGTCGGACATCAGGAGGTTAGTGCAAAGGCATAAGCTAGCTTGACTGCGAGAGTGACGGCTCGAGCAGGTGCGAAAGCAGGTCTTAGTGATCCGGTGGTTCTGAATGGAAGGGCCATCGCTCAACGGATAAAAGGTACTCCGGGGATAACAGGCTGATACCGCCCAAGAGTTCATATCGACGGCGGTGTTTGGCACCTCGATGTCGGCTCATCACATCCTGGGGCTGAAGTAGGTCCCAAGGGTATGGCTGTTCGCCATTTAAAGTGGTACGCGAGCTGGGTTTAGAACGTCGTGAGACAGTTCGGTCCCTATCTGCCGTGGGCGCTGGAGAATTGAGGGGGGCTGCTCCTAGTACGAGAGGACCGGAGTGGACGCATCACTGGTGTTCGGGTTGTCATGCCAATGGCATTGCCCGGTAGCTAAATGCGGAAGAGATAAGTGCTGAAAGCATCTAAGCACGAAACTTGCCCCGAGATGAGTTCTCCCTGACCCTTTAAGGGTCCTGAAGGAACGTTGAAGACGACGACGTTGATAGGTCGGGTGTGTAAGCGTAGCGATACGTTGAGCTAACCGATACTAATGAACCGTGAGGCTTAACCTTACAACGCCGAAGGTGTTTTGGCGAAAGAGACATCATTTTCAGTTTGATACAGATTGCATCGACATGCGAAAAGCGTGTTGATAAACAGAATTTGCCTGGCGGCTGTAGCGCGGTGGTCCCACCTGACCCCATGCCGAACTCAGAAGTGAAACGCCGTAGCGCCGATGGTAGTGTGGGGTCTCCCCATGCGAGAGTAGGGAACTGCCAGGCATCAAATTGCAGTAAACCGGGATGAATAATCCGGGTAGTGACAAAGAAATTCGGTGGAGCGGTAGTTCAGTTGGTTAGAATACCTGCCTGTCACGCAGGGGGTCGCGGGTTCGAGTCCCGTCCGTTCCGCCACTTATTAGAAAATTAAGCCTGCTACCAAGCAGGCTTAATGATAAGAAAATTTAGGGGCGTAGCTCAGTTGGTAGAGCACCGGTCTCCAAAACCGGGTGTCGCGAGTTCGAGTCTCTCCGCCCCTGCCAGAAATAATCCTTAGCATTTTTGCTAAGGATTTTTTTTTACCTGCAATTTGAATTGTGCCTTCCTGCTGTTTTACTCCCGGCATCCTTGCCTATATTTTCTTTAATTTTCCAGAATATTTGTTCTCAGCAGATCGCAAATTAGTCCATTTTTATCGCTGTTTTGCAGCCAAACTGCATATAAAGGACGTGAAAGCGTTGTACTGTCGGTAACCGTATGGAGATCGCTTTTGGTTTTGGCCCAGTTGACGGGAAGCCAGCTAAAGCCCTTAATCACTGAAAGTTGCTGCCTGGCCAATTCTGCCGAACTGGTGGTGAGTACCGGCACTTCATCTCCCGCTATTAGTCCCGCTTCGTGTTGTTGAAAATCGGGTCCCCATTCCAGGCGTAAATAATTCAGCTCATCTTTGGTTTGCGACGGAGAGCTGCAATAGAGCGCCAGCGTGAAATATCCCAACAGTTGGCTGCTAAATTCGTCCATTTTGGGTGTTTCGGTAGTAATCAGTAGATCAAGCTGTCGTTCATGAAGCTGTTTTACTAACGATTGGCGTTGAGCGATCCTCGCTTCAAACTGCAGGCTGGATTGTGGCTCCTGAGATTGATACAAACGCTTCAACCAGTCATTAAGCATGCACTCCCAGAGAGATGCGCTGGCACCGATAGAAAACTCGTTATGCCGCGAGGTATTCGCGACTTCCTTACGTGCTGCCTGCCACGTATTCATCAACGTTTCGGCGTAAGGCAATAATTTTTCACCTGCAGCGGTTAAACGGATATTGTTTCTGTGTCGGGTGAACAGGTTTACACCCAATTGATTTTCCAGTTGTCTGATCCGGAAACTAACCGCTGATTGGGTCAGGTAGAGCGCTTCAGCAGCCCTGCCAAAGTGGCGTGTCCGGCTAACTTCCAGGAAAGTTTTTAACAATTCCGTATCCACAACTCGCTCCATAAAATTATTTGTCGTTATGATTTAAATCTTTTGTTTGACGCTCTGTCAAGCGTAACTAATACTCCGCGCCATAAATAGCTCGGCCAAAGAATTAGGAGCGTGCAGGATGGCGGAAAGCTTTACGACGACTAATCGATATTTCGATAATAAATATTATCCCCGCGGATTCTCCCGTCATGGTGATTTCACCATTAAAGAAGCACAACTGCTTGAGCGTCACGGTTATGCTTTCAACGAGCTGGATCTGGGCAAGCGTGAGCCGGTAACTGAAGAAGAAAAACTGTTTGTTGCGGTATGCCGTGGTGAACGTGAGCCGGTTACCGAAGCTGAACGTGTGTGGTCTAAATACATGACGCGTATTAAGCGTCCAAAACGCTTCCACACCTTATCGGGTGGGAAACCTCAGGTGGAAGGCGCAGAAGACTACACCGAATCTGATGATTAATAAAAAAAGGGCGAAAGCCCTTTTTTTATGTCAGTAGTTTCTGCAGATGAATGAGTAACCTGTCTATCGCTCGGTACCCAACGGCCTCCTGTAAATGCTGGCGAGAGATGTGATCACATTGTTCGATATCCGCAATCGTTCGAGCGACCTTAATCAGGCGCAGCCAGGCGCGGATAGACAATCCGAGATGCGCGAGCGTTTCTTCAAGCCACTGTGCATCGTCGCTACGCAGTAGGCAGTATTTATGAATATCCTGACTGTCCAGATGTGCGTTTAACTTATTTTGCCGCTGATACTGACGCTCTCGCGCTGCCATAACACGTTGCTTCACCGTTGCGCTATTTTCCCCTTTCATTGCGCTCTGGCTGAGTATACCGGGCGGCGGTAAGGGAATTTCGAGGGAGAGGTCGAAGCGGTCAAGAAATGGACCTGACAATCGATTTAGGTAGCGCAGCGTCTGTTCTGGGGTACAGCGGTTATGGTTCCCCTGATAATGGCCCGTCGGGCTGGGATTCATCGCAGCTATGAGTTGAAAGCGTGCGGGATAGGTTATTTTTGCTCTGGTGCGGGATAGATGGATCTGCCCGGACTCGATGGGTTCGCGCAGTGCATCCAGCGTGCGCCGCTCAAACTCGGGTAGTTCATCCAGAAACAGTATGCCGTTGTGCGCTAAAGAGATCTCTCCTGGCGCAGGAATAGAGCCTCCACCGACCATGGCGGTTAATGAAGCACTGTGATGTGGCGAGCGAAAAGGGCGTTGCTTCCACTGTTTTTGTATCGTGTCGGAATGGATCAGACTGAGTATCGCGGCACTTTCCAGCGCTTCATCGTTGCTAAGTGGAGGGAGCAGCCCTCTGAGTCGACTGGCTAGCATAGTCTTTCCCGTACCCGGCGGGCCGATGAGCAAGAGATTGTGGCCGCCTGCTGCGGTAAGCTCCAGCCCGCGTTTACCCTGTTCCTGGCCGATAACATCGCTCAGATCATCAGCTAATGCGTTAGGCGTAAAATCTGCGGATGATGGCCTGTCTAAATCATGCTTACCTTCGAGAAATGCGCATACGGTCTGCAGGTGATCGGCGATCAGGCACCCTTCGCCGTGTATCAGTCCAACTTCAGCGGCATTCTCTTTTGCGACAATAATTCGCCTGCCTGCACGAATGGCCTCGGTTGCGCTTGATATCACGCCGGGAACGCCGCGTAGCGCGCCTGTAAGCGCTAATTCACCTACCAGCTCGTAGGTGTCGAGATTGTGGGGTGTAAGCTGCTCAGAAGCGGCCAGAAGCGCAACCGCGATAGGTAAATCATATCGCCCCCCTTCTTTCGGGAGATCGGCCGGAGCGAGGTTTATAGTTATCTTCTTTGCCGGGAATTCATAACCGCTATTAATAATCGCACTGCGTACCCGATCGCGAGCCTCTTTCACCGTCGTTTCGGGCAGCCCCACCATGGTTAAACCAGGCAGACCGTTGCTGATATGTACCTCGATGGTAATGGCTGGCGCATTCACGCCTAGCGCGGCGCGTGTGTGAACAATCGATAGTGACATAATCCCTCCTGATAAAAGTATTATGTCGTAATACATCGCGGCAAGATTTCATATAATTACGGTTTTTAGATGCTGATTCCCGTATTTTTGCGCAACGTATAACTGCTTACATTAAGCCTGGAATGACGCCCGCAAATGCTTTTGAATGGTGTTTGTATTGGGGATCGGGTTACCGATGATCGCCTGAAGCGTGAAATATTTTCATTTTTGATTTTTTTGTATAAAAAACAACGGTATTTATCTAAACCGTTAACGACGTCAGAAAAACGAATAAAAAAATATCTTGTGTCATTTGCAAATTCTATGGTAACTCTTTAGGTATTCCTTCGAACAAGATGCAAGAAAATACAAAAATGACAGCCCTTCTACGAGTGATTAGCCTGGTCGTGATTAGCGTGGTGGTGATTATTATCCCACCGTGCGGGGCTGCACTTGGACGAGGAAAGGCTTAGAAAACAAGCCTTAACGAACTAAGACCCCCGCACCGAAAGGTCCGGGGGTTTTTTTTGACCTTAAAAACATACTCGAGGAGCAGAAAGTGAACGGTAGCATAAAATTCTGTTTCTCAAGATTTACGGCGGGGATGTAACTATGAATGGGGCACAGTGGGTGGTACATGCGTTGCGTGCACAAGGGGTTCAAACCGTCTTTGGTTATCCTGGCGGCGCAATTATGCCGGTTTACGATGCGTTGTATGACGGCGGCGTAGAGCACCTGTTGTGCCGACACGAGCAGGGTGCGGCAATGGCGGCGATTGGCTATGCCCGTGCGACCGGTAAAACCGGCGTTTGTATCGCTACCTCCGGCCCTGGCGCAACCAACCTGATCACGGGCCTTGCCGATGCGCTGTTAGATTCTGTTCCAGTGGTGGCGATCACCGGTCAGGTGGCATCACCTTTCATCGGAACGGATGCGTTCCAGGAAGTGGACGTGCTGGGGATGTCTCTGTCCTGCACCAAACACAGCTTCCTGGTACAGTCACTCGAAGAACTGCCGCGTATCATGGCTGAGGCTTTCGCCGTGGCGAATTCCGGTCGTCCGGGTCCGGTTCTGGTTGATATCCCGAAAGACATCCAATTAGCCAGCGGTACGCTGGAGCCATATTTTACGACCGTCGAAAACGTAGAGACGTTTCCGCACGCTGACGTTGAGCAGGCACGTAAAATGCTGGCGCAGGCGCAAAAGCCCATCCTGTACGTAGGTGGTGGCGTAGGTATGGCGCAGGCGGTCCCGGCCCTGCGTGAATTTATCGCGATAACCCAAATGCCGGTCGCCTGCACGCTGAAAGGTCTGGGCGCAGTAGATGCTGACTACCCGTACTATTTGGGGATGTTGGGAATGCACGGTACTAAAGCCGCGAATTTCGCGGTGCAAGAGTGCGATTTACTGATTGCGGTTGGCGCACGTTTTGATGACCGGGTGACTGGCAAGCTGAATACCTTCGCACCGAACGCCAGCGTAATCCACATGGATATCGACCCAGCGGAAATGAACAAACTGCGCCAGGCACACGTGGCGCTGCAGGGGGATTTAAATTCTCTTCTGCCAGCATTACAGCAATTGATGAAGATTGACGAATGGCGTCAGCACAGCGCTGAACTGCGCGCAGAACATACCTGGCGCTACGACCATCCGGGGGAAGCTATCTATGCGCCACTGTTGTTAAAGCAGTTATCCGATCGCAAACCTGCGGATAGCGTAGTGACAACGGATGTTGGCCAGCATCAGATGTGGTCGGCACAGCATATGACCTACACTCGCCCTGAAAACTTCATCACGTCGAGCGGTCTGGGGACGATGGGCTTTGGCCTGCCAGCAGCGGTTGGCGCGCAGGTTGCTCGCCCGAATGATACGGTAATCTGTATCTCCGGTGACGGTTCCTTCATGATGAATGTACAGGAATTGGGCACCGTAAAACGCAAGCAGTTGCCGCTGAAGATAGTTTTACTCGACAACCAGCGGTTAGGCATGGTGCGACAATGGCAGCAGCTGTTTTTCCAGGAACGTTATAGCGAAACCACCCTTACCGATAACCCCGATTTCCTCATGTTGGCCAGAGCCTTCGGCATTCCTGGTCAACACATCACCCGTAAAGACCAGGTTGAAGCGGCACTCGACACCATGCTGAACAGCGAGGGGCCATACTTGCTTCATGTCTCAATCGACGAACTTGAGAATGTCTGGCCTCTGGTGCCACCTGGCGCCAGTAACTCAGAAATGCTGGAGAAATTATCATGATGCAACATCAGGTCGCCGTTGAGGCTCGTTTCAATCCGGAAACGTTAGAACGTGTTTTACGCGTGGTACGCCATCGTGGTTTTCAGGTGTGCTCCATGAATATGGAAGCCGCCAGCGATGCGCAGAATATAAATATCGAATTGACCGTTGCCAGCCCCCGGTCGGTCGACTTACTGTTTAGTCAGTTAAGTAAACTGGTAGATGTTGCACATGTTGCTATCTGCCAGAGCACAACCACATCACAACAAATCCGCGCCTGAGCGCAAAAGGAAGAAAAATGACGACGAAAAAAGCTGATTACATTTGGTCTAATGGCGAGATGATTCGTTGGGAAGACGCGAAGGTCCACGTGATGTCCCACGCGCTGCACTACGGTACTTCTGTATTTGAAGGGATCCGTTGCTACGATTCTCACAAAGGGCCGGTAGTGTTCCGTCATCGCGAACATATGCAGCGTCTGCGTGATTCAGCCAAGATCTATCGTTTTCCCGTATCTCAGAGCGTTGATGAGCTGATGGAAGCTTGCCGTGAGGTGATTCGTAAAAACAACCTGACCAGCGCCTATATCCGTCCGCTGGTGTTTGTTGGCGACGTAGGGATGGGCGTTAACCCGCCTGCGGGATATACCACTGATGTGATAATCGCCGCGTTCCCATGGGGGGCTTACCTCGGTGCTGAAGCGCTGGAGCAGGGGATCGACGCGATGGTTTCTTCCTGGAACCGCGTTGCGCCGAACACGATTCCTACCGCTGCTAAAGCAGGTGGTAACTATCTGTCTTCGCTGCTGGTGGGTAGTGAAGCGCGTCGTCATGGCTACCAGGAAGGCATTGCGCTGGATGTGAATGGCTACATCTCCGAAGGCGCGGGCGAAAACCTGTTTGAAGTAAAAGACGGCATTCTGTTTACCCCGCCGTTTACCTCTTCCGCGCTGCCGGGTATCACCCGTGACGCGATCATTAAGCTGGCGAAAGATCTCGATATCGAAGTGCGTGAGCAGGTGCTGTCTCGTGAATCGCTGTACCTGGCCGACGAAGTGTTCATGTCCGGTACCGCGGCCGAAATCACCCCAGTACGCAGCGTCGATGGTATTCAGGTGGGCGAAGGCCGCTGCGGTCCGGTCACCAAACGCATCCAGCAGGCCTTCTTTGGCCTCTTCACCGGTGAAACGGAAGATAAATACGGCTGGTTGGATTCAGTAAACCAATAACAAAATTAATATTTCCCCAAAATAGTTCACGTTGCAGGAAGACGGCAACGCAGCGAGTCCCCAGGAGCTTACTTTAGTAGGTGACTGGGGGGAGCGAGGCAGTCCTCAGCTGCGGCGTGAAATATGCAGGGGAAAGACAGACGGGAGTTAATCAAGCATGCCTAAGTATCGTTCTGCCACCACCACCCACGGCCGCAATATGGCGGGTGCCCGCGCACTGTGGCGCGCCACCGGGATGACCGATGATGACTTCGGTAAACCGATTATCGCTGTGGTGAACTCCTTTACCCAGTTTGTGCCGGGCCACGTCCACCTGCGCGATCTCGGTAAGCTGGTTGCCGAACAAATCGAAGCCTCAGGCGGCGTGGCGAAAGAGTTCAACACCATTGCCGTGGATGATGGTATCGCCATGGGTCATGGCGGCATGCTTTATTCACTGCCGTCGCGTGAGCTGATCGCCGATTCAGTGGAATATATGGTTAACGCCCACTGCGCCGATGCGATGGTCTGCATCTCTAACTGCGATAAAATCACCCCCGGGATGTTAATGGCCTCTCTGCGGCTGAATATTCCGGTGATCTTTGTTTCCGGCGGCCCAATGGAAGCCGGGAAAACCAAGCTCTCTGACCAAATCATCAAGCTTGATCTGGTTGATGCGATGATTCAGGGGGCAGACCCGAAAGTCTCCGACTCGCAGAGCGAGCAGGTTGAACGTTCGGCCTGTCCGACCTGCGGCTCGTGCTCCGGGATGTTCACCGCCAACTCGATGAATTGCCTGACCGAAGCGCTGGGTCTGTCGCAGCCGGGTAACGGTTCGCTGTTGGCGACTCACGCCGACCGTAAAGAGCTGTTCCTCAACGCAGGTAAACGCATCGTTGAGCTGACCAAACGCTACTACGAGCAGGATGACGCTTCAGCCCTGCCGCGCAACATTGCCAGCAAGGCGGCGTTTGAGAACGCCATGACGCTGGATATCGCGATGGGCGGCTCCACCAACACCGTTCTGCACCTGCTGGCGGCCGCGCAGGAAGCGGAAATCGACTTCACCATGAGTGATATTGATAAGTTGTCCCGCAAAGTCCCGCAGCTGTGTAAAGTTGCGCCGAGTACGCAGAAATACCATATGGAAGACGTGCATCGAGCGGGCGGCGTACTGGGCATTTTAGGCGAGCTGGATCGCGCCGGGCTTCTGAACCGCGACGTGAAAAACGTGCTGGGGCTGACTCTGCCGCAAACGCTCGATAGTTATGACGTTATGCTGACCAAAGACGACGCGGTGAAAAAAATGTTCCGCGCAGGTCCGGCTGGCATCCGTACCACCCAGGCGTTCTCACAGGATTGTCGTTGGGACACCCTGGATGATGACCGCGCAGAAGGTTGCATTCGCTCGTTGGAACATGCTTACAGCAAAGACGGCGGCCTGGCAGTCTTGTACGGTAACTTCGCGGAAAACGGCTGTATCGTAAAAACTGCTGGTGTGGATGACAGCATCCTGAAATTCACCGGCCCGGCAAAAGTGTATGAAAGCCAGGACGATGCGGTTGAAGCTATCCTCGGCGGTAAAGTGGTTGCCGGCGACGTGGTGGTGATTCGCTACGAAGGGCCGAAGGGCGGGCCAGGCATGCAGGAAATGCTCTACCCAACCACCTTCCTGAAATCGATGGGTCTCGGTAAGGCCTGCGCGCTGATTACCGACGGTCGTTTCTCTGGCGGTACTTCGGGGCTTTCCATTGGTCACGTTTCTCCTGAAGCGGCCAGCGGCGGTAATATCGCAATTATCGAAGATGGCGACATGATTGCTATCGATATCCCGAATCGTGGCATTCAACTGCAACTGAGCGATGCGGAAATCGCTGCGCGCCGTGAAGCGCAAGAAGCTCGTGGTGACAAAGCCTGGACGCCAAAAGATCGTCAGCGTCAGGTCTCCTTTGCGCTGCGCGCTTACGCCAGCCTGGCAACCAGCGCCGACAAAGGTGCGGTGCGCGATAAGTCGAAACTAGGGGGATAATGACCATGGCGGATTCTCAACCCCTCTCCGGCGCTCCAGAAGGCGCCGAGTATCTCAGAGCAGTGCTGCGTGCGCCGGTATACGAAGCGGCGCAGGTCACACCGCTACAAAAAATGGAAAAACTCTCTTCGCGCCTCGATAACGTGATTCTGGTGAAGCGCGAAGACCGTCAACCCGTTCACAGCTTCAAGCTGCGCGGTGCCTATGCCATGATGGCCGGTCTGACCGAAGAGCAAAAAGCGCATGGCGTAATCACCGCATCGGCAGGTAATCATGCTCAGGGCGTAGCTTTCTCTTCTGCGCGATTAGGCGTGAAGGCGCTGATTGTCATGCCTACGGCTACCGCCGATATCAAAGTCGATGCCGTTCGCGGTTTCGGTGGTGAAGTACTGCTACACGGCGCGAATTTTGATGAAGCCAAAGCCAAAGCGATTGAGCTGTCGCAGCAGCAGGGTTTTACCTGGGTTCCTCCGTTCGACCATCCGATGGTGATTGCCGGGCAGGGCACGCTGGCACTGGAGTTATTGCAGCAGGATGCCCACCTTGATCGTGTATTCGTGCCTGTGGGTGGTGGCGGATTAGCGGCAGGTGTGGCGGTGCTGATCAAACAGTTGATGCCGCAGATCAAAGTGATTGCCGTTGAAGCTGAAGACTCAGCCTGCCTGAAAGCGGCGCTGGATGCCGGTCAACCGGTCGATCTTCCGCGTGTTGGCCTCTTTGCTGAAGGCGTGGCGGTGAAACGTATCGGCGACGAAACCTTCCGTTTGTGCCAGGAGTATCTCGACGACATCATCACTGTCGATAGCGACGCTATCTGCGCGGCAATGAAAGATCTGTTCGAGGATGTGCGCGCGGTGGCGGAACCATCCGGTGCGCTGGCGCTGGCGGGGATGAAAAAGTACATTGCCCAGCACAACATTCGCGGCGAACGTCTGGCGCATATCCTTTCCGGCGCTAACGTTAACTTCCATGGCCTACGTTATGTTTCCGAACGTTGCGAGCTGGGCGAACAGCGCGAAGCGTTGCTGGCCGTAACTATTCCGGAAGAAAAGGGCAGCTTCCTGAAGTTTTGCCAGCTGTTGGGAGGACGCTCGGTTACCGAGTTTAACTACCGATTTGCTGATGCGAAAGACGCCTGTATTTTTGTTGGCGTCCGTCTGAGCCGTGGGCTGGAAGAGCGTAAGGAAATCCTCCAGTTGCTTAACGAGGGTGGCTACAGCGTAGTGGATTTGTCCGACGACGAAATGGCGAAGCTGCACGTGCGCTACATGGTCGGTGGGCGCCCGTCGAAACCCTTGCAGGAGCGGCTGTACAGCTTCGAATTCCCGGAATCTCCGGGGGCGTTGCTCAAATTCCTGCATACCCTGGGGACGCACTGGAATATTTCGTTGTTCCACTATCGTAGTCACGGAACCGATTATGGTCGCGTACTGGCGGCGTTTGAGTTGGGTGAGCACGAACCTGATTTCGAAACGCGACTGAACGAACTGGGTTATGACTGTCATGATGAAACGCATAACCCGGCGTTCAGGTTCTTCCTGGCGGGTTAGCGGCAGCCATTAAAAAAGGGTTCATGTAAAAAAATGAACCCTTTTTGCAACTGTATCAGCAGATTACAGCGTGATGACTTCGAATTCGACTTCGGTGTTTACATCCGCATCGTAATCCACTTCGTCGAGACCAAAACCGAACAGATTCAGGAATTCCTGCTTATATCCTGCATAGTCCGTTTTTTGCGCCAGGTTTTCGGTGGTGATCAGCGGCCACAGATCGCGGCATGCCTGCTGAATGTCTTCACGCAGTTCCCAGTCATCCATACGGATACGCTGGTTGTCATCAAGCGCCACTTTATCGCCGTACAGGCTGGTGGTCATCAGACGGTTGATCTGCTCGATGCAGCCTTCATGAATGCCTTGTTCTTTCATCAGCTTGAAGACCATGGAGATGTACAGCGGCATCACCGGAATAGCAGAAGAGGCCTGCGTGATAACGGATTTCAGTACAGCAACGTTAGCGGAACCGTTCAGCGGAGCCAGTTGATTACGCAGCGCGCCTGCCGCGCGGTCGAGATCTTCTTTTGCTTTGCCCAGCGCGCCGTGCCAGTAGATTGGCCAGGTCAGGTCAGTACCGATGTAGGAGTAGGCAACGGTTTTCACGCCGTCAGCCAGCACGCCTGCTTCGCTCAGCGCGCCCATCCACAGTTCCCAGTCTTCGCCGCCCATGACGGTGACGGTGTTCTGAACTTCTTCTTCGGTTGCCGGCTCAATGCTGGCGGTTATGATCTGATCTTTGTTGGTATCGATCGCTTTAGAGGTATAAACCTCACCGATTGGCTTCAGCGCAGAACGGACGATTTCACCGGTTTTCGGCATTTTACGTACCGGAGATGCCAGTGAGTAAACCACCAGGTCAATCTGACCCAGGTCTTCTTTGATCAGTTTGATAACTTCGTCGCGACACTCGTCGGAGAACGCGTCGCCGTTGATGCTTTTGGAATACAGACCTTCACGTTTTGCGGCCTCATCGAAGGCTGCAGAGTTATACCAGCCCGCGGAACCTGGCTTGGTTTCCGTGCCTGGTTTTTCGAAAAATACGCCGATAGTGGCGGCTCCGCTGCCAAACGCGGCGGAAATTCTGGAAGCAAGGCCGTAACCGGTGGAAGCACCGATGACCAGCACGCGGGAAGGGCCGTTAGCGATTTTCCCGTTTTTCTTCACATAATCGATCTGTTTTTCCACATTGACTTTGCAGCCAGTCGGATGGGTCGTTGTACAGATGAATCCACGAATTTTTGGTTTGATTATCATAATGATGGCTAATTAAGTTTGTATTTTCGCTGTCAAGTGCGCAATGACACCGTCTGTTCTGGCTTGCTAAACGTGATGGTTAACAAGCCCCCCACATCTATTATGGCACGGGACATTATACAGAAAAGGAGTGCCAATACTGAATCTACCACTGATTTTAGGCCTGATGCTGGCGCTACTCGGCGGATTTACGCTCCAGAACAATCTTCCAGAACGCGTCTATGAGCGGCTCATGCAGCCGTTTTTTCGGCGCGCAGACACCCAGCTCGAACGGTGTTTTTTCGTCGCTGCGTTCTAAAATCATCACGCGATTCCGTACCGGCTCCGGGCTATTTTCCAGCACCACTTCCGGCAGCAGAGCCACGCCGCAACCCAGCGCCACCATCGAGACCATCGCTTCGTGCCCCCCGACCGTGGCGTAAATCGATGGGTTGCTGATTTTGTGACGGCGGAACCACAACTCGATGCGGCGGCGTACCGGCCCCTGGTCGGCCATGATAAACGGCACCGTCGACCAGTCCGGCTTATCGACCGAAACCTGATTCCGTACCGGGCAAGGCAATGCTGGTGCGATCAACACTACCGTTAAATTCTCCAGCATCGAGAATGCTACTGCGCCGGGCAGCGTCTCCGGCTTACCCGCTATTGCCAGATCGGCCTCTCCGGTGACCACTTTGTCCATTGCGTCAGCGGCATCGCCGGTGGTGAGCTTAATTTCAACCGAGGGGTGCTCGGCGCGAAAGCGGTCGAGAATTGGCGGCAGGTGGCTGTAGGCGGCGGTAACCGAGCAGAAGATATGCAGCTCACCCGACAGCGACGGTCCCTGTTGATCGAGGGTGTGGCGCAATTGTTGATACTGCAACAGCGTCTGCTGGGCAAACACTCGCAGCTCTTCGCCTGCTTCGGTCAGCGTGACCGTACGGTTATCGCGCACAAACAGCGCCTGGCCGAGATCTTCTTCCAGCCGTTGGATCTGGCGTGAGAGTGTGGAGGGGCTGACGTGCATTGCCCGCGCACTGCGGCCAAAGTGGCGGCTTTCCGCCAGATGCAGGAACATTTTCAGATCGCGTAAATCCACGGACGAGCCTCCGATTTTCTACGTTGCAGATATTGCAATGTGATGTTGTGAATATATCAATTTCCGCAATAAATTTCCTGTTGTAATGTGGGTTCATTCTCGCTGAAACGCGAACCGAACAATAAGACAGTACAACATCACGAGGTATCACCATGGCTAACTACTTTAATACACTGAACCTGCGTCAGCAGCTGGCGCAGCTGGGCAAATGTCGCTTTATGGGTCGCGACGAATTCGCCGATGGCGCAAGCTACCTTCAGGGTAAAAAAGTGGTCATCGTCGGGTGTGGTGCTCAGGGGCTTAACCAAGGCCTGAACATGCGCGACTCCGGTCTGGATATCTCCTACGCCCTGCGTAAAGAAGCGATTGCTGAGAAGCGCGCTTCGTGGCGCAAAGCGACCGAAAATGGCTTCAAAGTAGGTACTTATGAAGAACTGATCCCGCAGGCAGATCTGGTGGTTAACCTGACTCCGGACAAACAGCACTCCGACGTTGTACGTTCCGTACAGCCGCTGATGAAAGATGGCGCGGCGCTGGGCTACTCCCACGGTTTCAACATCGTCGAAGTAGGCGAGCAGATCCGTAAAGATATCACTGTGGTGATGGTTGCGCCGAAGTGTCCGGGTACCGAAGTGCGTGAAGAGTACAAACGTGGTTTTGGTGTTCCAACCCTGATCGCCGTTCACCCGGAAAACGATCCGAAAGGCGAAGGCATGGCGATTGCCAAAGCATGGGCTGCGGCCACTGGCGGTCACCGTGCAGGCGTGCTGGAATCGTCCTTCGTTGCGGAAGTGAAATCTGACCTGATGGGCGAGCAGACAATTCTGTGCGGTATGCTGCAGGCTGGCTCTCTGCTGTGCTTCGACAAGCTGGTGGAAGAGGGTACTGACCCGGCTTACGCCGAAAAACTGATTCAGTTCGGCTGGGAAACCATCACCGAAGCGCTGAAGCAGGGCGGTATCACCCTGATGATGGATCGTCTGTCTAACCCAGCGAAACTGCGTGCTTATGCGCTGTCCGAACAGCTGAAAGAGATCATGGCGCCACTGTTCCAGAAACACATGGATGACATTATCTCCGGTGAATTCTCTTCAGGCATGATGGCTGACTGGGCCAACGACGATAAGAAACTGCTGACCTGGCGTGAAGAGACCGGCAAAACCGCGTTCGAAACCGCGCCGCAGTTTGAAGGTAAAATTGGCGAGCAGGAGTACTTCGATAAAGGCGTGCTGATGATCGCGATGGTGAAGGCTGGCGTTGAGCTGGCGTTTGAAACCATGGTGGATTCCGGCATCATCGAAGAGTCTGCTTACTACGAATCACTGCACGAACTGCCGCTGATCGCGAACACCATCGCCCGTAAGCGCCTGTACGAAATGAACGTTGTCATTTCCGATACCGCAGAATACGGTAACTACCTGTTCTCTTACGCATGCGTACCGCTGCTGAAAGAGTTCATGACCACCCTGCAAACCGGGGATCTGGGCAAAGCGATTGCCGAAGGTGCGGTAGACAACGCGCAGCTGCGCGACGTAAACGATGCTATTCGCAGCCATGCTATCGAGAAAGTGGGCCAGAAATTGCGTGGCTATATGACTGATATGAAACGCATTGCTGTAGCTGGCTAAGAGGCTGCAATTTGGCAAAAAAAAGCCCGGTGTTTTAACACACCGGGCTTTCTATTAGTTACGGTACAGCACTTTAATGATGTGGTAACCGAACTGAGTGTGCAGTGGGCCGGTTGGCTCCAGCACCGGGCAGGAGAACACCACTTTATCAAACGCCGGAACCATCTGGCCCTGACGGAATTCGCCTAAATCGCCGCCGCGTTTGCCCGACGGGCAGATAGAGTGTTTCTTCGCCAGTTTACCAAAATCGGCGCCATTTTTGATTTGTTCCAGAAGATCGAGAGCCAGTTTCTCTTCTTTAACAAGGATATGCACTGCTGATGCTGTTTTTGCCATGGTTTGTGCTCTGAGTTGAGTGATAAATCAGGGCGCAATAGTAGCATGTAATCCATGGTCTTCGGCGATGGGCTATGACCGATCCCCCTGGCGTCACTTTCTGCTACAATCCACATCCCCGTGTTTACAGATTGAGCAATCCTCTATGCGTTTGAACCCCGGACAACAACAAGCCGTCGAATTCGTCACCGGACCTTGCCTGGTGCTGGCGGGAGCGGGTTCCGGTAAGACGCGTGTTATCACTAACAAAATCGCACATCTGATCCGTGAATGTGGCTATCAGGCACGACATATTGCGGCAGTAACCTTTACCAATAAGGCTGCGCGCGAGATGAAAGAGCGTGTGGCGCAAACGTTGGGTCGTAAAGAAGCGCGCGGGTTGATGATCTCTACTTTCCACACTCTGGGACTGGATGTCATTAAGCGTGAATACGCCGCGCTAGGGATGAAGTCGAACTTCTCGTTGTTTGATGATACTGACCAGGTGGCCCTGCTTAAGGAATTGACCGAAGGGCTAATTGAAGACGATAAGCTTATCCTTCAACAGTTGATTTCAACGATCTCCAACTGGAAAAACGATCTGATGACCCCAGCGCAGGCGGCAGCCAGTGCAAAGGGTGAACGCGATCGTATTTTTGCCCACTGCTATGGTCTGTATGACGCGCATATGAAGGCGTGTAACGTCCTCGATTTTGACGATCTGATCCTGCTCCCCACGCTGCTGTTGCAGCGCAATGAAGAAGTACGTGAGCGTTGGCAAAATCGAATCCGCTACCTGCTGGTGGATGAATATCAGGATACCAACACCAGCCAGTACGAGTTGGTGAAGTTGCTGGTGGGGAAACGCGCGCGCTTTACCGTCGTGGGTGATGACGATCAGTCGATCTACTCCTGGCGCGGTGCACGTCCGCAGAACCTGGTGCTGTTAAGCAAAGATTTTCCGGCGCTGCAGGTGGTGAAGCTGGAGCAAAACTATCGTTCATCAGGGCGTATCCTGAAGGCGGCGAACATCCTTATTGCTAACAACCCACACGTCTTTGAAAAACGGCTCTTTTCTGAGCTGGGCTACGGCGCTGAGCTGAAGGTGTTGAGTGCGAATAATGAAGAGCACGAAGCGGAACGCGTGACCGGGGAACTGATTGCCCATCACTTTGTGAACAAG
This sequence comes from Citrobacter sp. RHB35-C21, assembly GCF_013816515.1. Taxonomy (NCBI): domain Bacteria; kingdom Pseudomonadati; phylum Pseudomonadota; class Gammaproteobacteria; order Enterobacterales; family Enterobacteriaceae; genus Citrobacter; species Citrobacter sp. RHB35-C21. The sequence goes on along the minus strand of NZ_CP057147.1, from coordinate 5,085,255 downwards.
ACGCAGTATAAAGACTACGCCATCCTGTACCGCGGTAATCATCAGTCGCGAGTGTTCGAAAAGTTTCTGATGCAGAACCGCATCCCATACAAAATTTCCGGCGGGACGTCGTTCTTCTCACGTCCGGAGATTAAAGATCTGCTGGCCTATCTGCGCGTGCTCAGCAACCCGGATGATGACAGTGCATTTTTGCGCATCGTAAACACCCCTAAGCGTGAAATCGGTCCGGCCACGCTGCAAAAGCTGGGGGAATGGGCGATGACGCGTAATAAAAGCCTGTTTACCGCCAGCTTTGATATGGGACTTAGCCAGACGCTAACCGGGCGCGGATATGATTCTCTGACCCGCTTTACGCACTGGCTGGGTGAAATTCAACGTCTGGCGGAGCGCGAGCCGGTTGCCGCCGTGCGCGATCTGATCCACGGCATTGATTACGAATCCTGGCTGTATGAAACCTCGCCGAGCCCGAAAGCGGCCGAAATGCGTATGAAAAACGTCAACACGCTGTTCAGCTGGATGACGGAGATGCTGGAAGGTAGTGAGCTGGAAGAGCCAATGACCCTGACTCAGGTCGTTACCCGCTTTACCCTGCGCGACATGATGGAGCGCGGAGAGAGCGAAGAAGAGTTGGATCAGGTGCAGTTAATGACGCTGCATGCTTCAAAAGGACTGGAGTTCCCGTACGTATTTATGGTGGGAATGGAAGAAGGATTTTTGCCGCACCAGAGCAGCATCGATGAAGACAACATCGACGAAGAGCGTCGTCTGGCTTACGTCGGGATTACACGTGCGCAGAAAGAACTTATCTTCACGCTGTGTAAAGAGCGCCGTCAGTACGGTGAACTGGTACGACCGGAACCGAGCCGTTTCCTGTTGGAACTACCACAGGATGACGTTATCTGGGAACAGGAGCGTAAAGTGGTGAGTGCCGAGGAGCGGATGCAAAAAGGGCAGGCCAGCATTGCTAATATTCGGGCAATGATGGCGAAAGCCAAAGAGAAATAAGTATTTTGTAGGCCGGATAAGTGTAAGCGCTATCCGGCAGCCAGCATCTAATGCACTTCCAGCGGCCAGTGGACATAGCTTTGCCACTGTATTTCCTGATCGATTAACTCTGTACCTAATGGATGATGTTCCAGCCAGCCTTCCGGTAGCGTTAACGTCAGATTCTCATCCTGAGCTTGCAGGGTGATATGTGGCACTAAATCGTCGCGACGGCGAGCGGCGAAAATGATCGCCAGGCGTAGCAAACGGCAAAGGTGCTCCGCGATGCGTGGTGGCACAGCGTTTTGCTGGTGGAGTGAAGAGAGATCGACCGGATTAGTTTGGTTGAGCAACAGCGTGGCTAACAGTTTTTTCTGCGCGGGAGTAAAGCCCGGGAGATCGAGATTACGTACCAGCCAGGCGGCATGCAGCGGCGCCTGCTTATACTCTACGCTCAGTCCTATTTCATGCAACTGACAGGCACTTTGCAGCAGTTCACGACTAATGGCTTCAAGATGCCACTCATCTTTCACCTGTTCGAGTAAATGTACAGCCAATTGCGTGACGCGATTCGCCTGATCGGTGTCGACCATAAATCGACGCTGAATATTACGCAGCGTACGGCTGCGAATGTCCTGATCAACCGGCAAGTGCAGCATGCCGTAGACCAGACCTTCGCGTAGTGCGCCGCCGGCCAGAGTCATGCATTGAATATTCAGTTCGGTGAAAATGGCGATCAGAATGGCCAGTCCGCTGGGAAAAACCAGTGCGCGTTCCAGCGTTAACCCTTCTATTTCCAGCTCTTCCAGACGACCACAATGAATGGCGCGCTGTTTAAGCTGCTGAAGCTTGGCCAACGTAATGCGCTCATCCATGCCTTGCGCCATCATGATTTCCTGTAACGCCTGGACGGTGCCAGAGGCACCAACGCAAACTTTCCAGCCATGAAAACGCAGTTTGTCGGCGACTGGGCGCAGAACTTCGCGAGCCGCTTTCTCTGCTTCGTCAAAGTTTTCCTGTGCCAGATTACGATTGGTGAAATACCTTTCGAGCCAGGTGACGCAGCCCATTGACAGGCTGAACAGAGAGGTGGTTTGCGCGCCGGAGCCGGTAACCAGTTCAGTGCTGGCTCCGCCAATATCAACGACCAGACGCTGATCGGCGCCGCCGGTGGTGTGGGCAACACCTTGATAAATCAGCCGCGCTTCTTCTTCGCCGCTGATGACCTGGACAGGACAGCCGAGGATCTCTTGCGCTTTGGCGATAAACTCATCGGCGTTTACCGCGATGCGTAATGTTGCCGTGGCGACCACGCGGATTTGCGGCTGAGGGATATCCTGCAGACGTTCAGCAAACAGGCGCAGGCATTGCCAGCCGCGCTCCATAGCTTCAGCGGAAAGAACGTTGTCGCTGTTGAGACCAGCGGCCAGACGCACCTTGCGTTTAATACGCGTGAGCGTCTGAATGCTTCCCGCCACCTCGCGTACAACCAGCATATGAAAACTATTCGAGCCTAAATCAATTGCGGCGTACAGCGAAGTGGTTGTGAGCATATCTAACGTTAACCTGAACGACGACGATTACGCGGAGCACCACCGGTACGGCGTGGGCCATTGCCTGTGCGCGGACGCGTTAAGCGTAACGGCTTCGGCAGATCGGTCATCAGTGCATCCGGGTTGTACTTGCTGACCGGGATCGAGTGACCGATATAGGTCTCGATTGCTGGTAAATTCAGCGCATATTCTTCACACGCCAGGCTGATAGAGTGACCGCTTGCTCCGGCGCGACCGGTACGACCGATACGGTGAACGTAATCTTCACAGTCATCCGGCAGGTCATAGTTAAATACGTGCGTTACGGCTGGGATATGCAGACCACGCGCGGCGACATCCGTCGCAACGAGAATGTCGAGATCGCCACGGGTGAACTCATCAAGGATACGCAGACGTTTTTTCTGCGCCACGTCACCGGTCAGCAGACCGACGCGATGACCGTCAGCGGCAAGACTACCCCAGATATCTTCACAACGATGCTTGGTGTTAGCAAAGACGATGGCGCGATCTGGCCACTCTTCTTCAATCAGCGTTTGCAGCAAACGCATTTTCTCTTCGTTGGAAGGATAGAAGAGCTCTTCTTTAATACGGTGACCTGTCTTCTGTTCCGGTTCGACTTCAACGTACTCGGCGTTATTCATCTGTTCGAACGCCAGTTCGCGAACGCGGTAAGAGAGGGTAGCAGAAAACAGCATGTTCAGACGTTGGGTGGTTGGCGGCATACGACGGAACAGCCAACGGATATCTTTGATAAAGCCCAGATCGTACATACGATCGGCTTCATCCAGCACCACGACCTGAATCGCGCCCAGGTTAATGTGGTTCTGTTTTGCATAGTCGATGAGACGACCGGTCGTGCCGATAAGAATATCGACGCCGCTTTCCAGCACTTTCAGCTGTTTGTCATAACCGTCGCCGCCATAAGCCAGGCCTAATTTCAAACCGGTGGTCTGTGCCAGCGGCTCGGCGTCAGCGTGGATCTGCACGGCTAACTCACGCGTTGGCGCCATAATTAACGCACGCGGTTGGTTCACCTTGCGATCGGCAATCGCGGGATGAGAGAGAAGATAATGAAACGTTGACGTCAGGAACGCCATCGTTTTTCCGGTACCGGTTTGCGCCTGCCCTGCAACATCACGACCTGCCAGCGTTAGCGGCAGCGCGAGGGCCTGAATGGGCGTGCAGTTATGAAAGCCTTTATTTTCAAGGGCTTCTATCACCTTTGGGTGCAGGGCGAAGTCGGAAAACTTCTGTTCTGTTAAATGTGTTTTGCTCATAGTGTGGTAGAATATCAGCTTACTATTGCTTTACGAAAGCGTATCCGGTGAAATAAAGTCAACCTTTAGTTGGTTAATGCTACATCAACACGTCGTTGATTAAGAGTACACCAACGCACCAGGCTTATTCCTGTGGAGTTAATATGAGCGATAAAATTATTCACCTGACTGACGACAGTTTTGACACGGATGTACTCATAGCGGACGGAGCTATCCTCGTTGATTTCTGGGCAGAGTGGTGCGGTCCGTGCAAAATGATCGCTCCAATTCTGGATGAAATCGCTGACGAATATCAGGGCAAATTGACGGTTGCTAAACTGAACATTGACCAAAACCCAGGCACCGCGCCGAAGTATGGTATCCGTGGCATCCCGACCCTGCTGCTGTTTAAAAACGGCGAAGTTGCGGCGACTAAAGTCGGCGCGCTATCCAAAGGTCAGTTGAAAGAATTCCTCGACGCTAATTTAGCGTAAGGAAGTCTCATGATCGGGCGACCATACTTCGAAATGATTCGGATGACTGGACGCCCGACTTGAGTCGTGCTAAGTTAGTGTTGACTTCGTATTAAACATACCTTATTAAGTTTGAATCTAGTTATATCCAATACTTCCCGTTGTTTCTCGCGCGAGAAGTGGACAGATTCCTGGCTTGTCACTCAATCCGTCTTGTCGTTTCAGTTCTGCGTACTTTCCTGTGACCAGACAGCGAACAGACATGAGTTGATGGCCGTAAACAGGCATGGATGACCCTGCCATACCATTCACAACATTAAGTTCGAGATTTACCCCAAGTTTAAGAACTCACACCATTATGAATCTTACCGAATTAAAGAATACGCCGGTTTCTGAGCTGATCACTCTCGGCGAAAATATGGGCCTTGAAAACCTGGCTCGTATGCGCAAGCAGGACATTATTTTTGCCATCCTGAAGCAGCACGCAAAGAGTGGCGAAGATATCTTTGGTGACGGTGTGCTGGAGATATTGCAGGATGGATTTGGTTTCCTCCGCTCTGCAGACAGCTCCTACCTCGCCGGTCCTGATGACATCTACGTTTCTCCCAGCCAAATCCGCCGTTTCAACCTCCGCACTGGTGATACCATCTCTGGTAAGATTCGCCCGCCGAAAGAAGGTGAACGCTACTTTGCGCTGTTGAAAGTTAACGAAGTTAACTACGACAAACCAGAAAACGCCCGTAACAAAATCCTCTTTGAGAACTTAACACCGCTGCACGCAAACTCTCGTCTGCGTATGGAACGTGGTAACGGTTCTACTGAAGACTTAACGGCGCGTGTACTGGATCTGGCATCACCGATCGGTCGTGGCCAACGTGGTCTGATTGTTGCTCCGCCGAAAGCAGGTAAAACCATGCTGCTGCAGAACATCGCGCAGAGCATTGCTTACAACCATCCGGACTGCGTGCTGATGGTGCTGCTGATTGACGAACGTCCGGAAGAAGTTACCGAGATGCAGCGTCTGGTAAAAGGTGAAGTGGTTGCGTCTACCTTTGACGAACCAGCCTCCCGCCACGTTCAGGTTGCGGAAATGGTTATCGAGAAGGCGAAACGTCTGGTTGAACACAAGAAAGACGTTATCATTCTGCTCGATTCCATCACCCGTCTGGCGCGTGCTTACAACACCGTGGTTCCGGCTTCCGGTAAAGTTCTGACCGGTGGTGTTGATGCCAACGCCTTGCATCGTCCGAAGCGTTTCTTCGGTGCGGCGCGTAACGTGGAAGAGGGCGGTAGCCTGACCATCATCGCGACTGCCCTGATCGATACCGGCTCTAAAATGGATGAAGTTATCTACGAAGAGTTTAAAGGTACCGGCAACATGGAACTGCATCTCTCTCGTAAGATTGCTGAAAAACGCGTCTTCCCGGCTATCGACTACAACCGTTCCGGTACCCGTAAAGAAGAGCTGCTCACCACTCAGGAAGAGCTGCAGAAAATGTGGATCCTGCGCAAAATCATCCATCCGATGGGTGAAATTGATGCCATGGAATTCCTCATTAACAAGCTGGCGATGACCAAGACTAACGACGACTTCTTCGATATGATGAAGCGTTCGTAATTCAGGTCTCATCCGAAAACGCCACGTTTTTACGTGGCGTTTTGCTTTTGTGGCTGTAATCTTAACGACACAATAACGATAATACGGTATGAAGTACCAACAAGTAGAAAAAGATTCGTAATCTGTTTCTTGTGGTTGATAATTATACAAAACCATTGGGTATGAAGTCGGGTTTCCCTTCTGAATATAGGTCTTCGTGGTTATACTTCTGCTATTAATATTCTCTGAGAGCATGCATTGTGAATTTACTGACAGTAAGCACTGATCTCATCAGTATTTTCTTATTCACAACACTGTTTCTTTTCTTTGCCCGCAAGGTCGCAAAAAAGATTGGTTTAGTGGATAAACCCAACTTCCGTAAACGGCATCAGGGATTGATTCCGTTGGTTGGAGGGATTTCGGCTTACGCAGGTGTATGTTTTACGTTTGCCATTGCTGACTACTACATCCCGCATGCTTCTCTCTTTCTGGCCTGTGCTGGTGTATTAGTTTTGGTCGGCGCGTTAGACGATCGCTTTGATATCAGTGTAAAAATCCGTGCGATTATCCAGGCCGCGATCGGCATTATTATGATGTCGGTTGGCAAACTCTATCTTCTTAGCCTTGGGTATATTTTTGGCCCCTGGGAGATGGTGCTCGGTCCGTTCGGTTATTTACTCACCCTGTTTGCCGTCTGGGCGGCAATAAATGCCTTCAATATGGTGGATGGGATTGATGGTCTGCTAGGTGGGTTGTCCAGCGTTTCATTTGCGGCGATGGGATTCATTTTGTGGTTTGATGGTCAGACGAGTCTGGCTATCTGGTGTTTTGCCATGATCGCCGCCATTCTGCCTTATATCCTGCTAAATTTGGGCATCCTTGGACGTCGCTATAAAGTTTTTATGGGTGACGCGGGCAGTACACTGATTGGCTTCACCATTATTTGGATCCTGCTGGAGACTACGCAGGGCAAAACTCACCCCATTAGCCCGGTAACTGCACTGTGGATTATTGCCATTCCATTGATGGATATGGTGGCAATCATGTACCGACGTTTGCGAAAAGGCATGAGCCCTTTCTCCGCGGATCGTCAACACATACATCATTTGGTGATGCGGGCAGGGTTTACTTCCCGACAAGCATTTGTTCTGATTACGCTGGCTGCGGCGGTACTGGCGTCTATCGGCGTGTTGGCTGAATATTTTCGCTTAGTCCCTGAATGGGCCATGTTGTTGCTTTTTTTACTGGCCTTTGGCCTCTACGGTTACTGTATCAAGCGTGCCTGGAAGGTAGCGAGATTTATCAAGCGAGTGAAGCGCAGATTGCGAAGAATTCGTGAAGGCAAACCAAACTTAACCAAGTAAATTGAGGATGCGATGAGACAACCATTACCGGGGGAAGACGCCGTGAGCGCTGAAAATGAACTGGATATCCGTGGGTTGTTTCGTACCTTGTGGTCAGGGAAGGTGTGGATCGTCGGTATGGCTCTCGCCTTCGCGATAGCGGCCCTCGCCTATACGTTTTTTGCGCGTCAGGAGTGGAGCGCCACGGCGATTACTGACAGGCCAACGGTCAATATGTTGGGTGGCTTTTACTCTCAACAACAGTTTTTACGCAACCTGGATATTAAGGCCAGTCTTGCGTCCACGGACCAACCGTCAGTAATGGATGAGGCCTATAAAGAATTCATTATGCAGCTTGCCTCCTGGGATACACGCCGAGAATTCTGGCAGCAGACTGATTACTATAAGCAGCGTATGGTCGGTAATAGCAAAGCCGATGCGGCGATGCTGGATGAACTGATCAATAACATTCAGTTTTTACCTGGCGATGCGCTGCGTAATACCAATGACAACGTGAAGCTGATTGCCGAGACGGCTCCTGATGCCAACAATTTGCTGCGCCAGTACGTCGCGTTTGCCAGCCAACGCGCGGCACGTCATCTGAACGATGAGTTAAAAGGCGCATGGGCTGCACGCACTGTGCAGATGAAAGCGCAGGTCAAACGTCAGGAAGAAGTGGCAAAATCCATTTTCTCTCGCCGCGTCCACAGCATTGAACAAGCGCTTAAAATTGCTGAGCAGCATAATATTTCGCGTACTTCCACAGATGTTCCAGCTGATGAATTACCGGATTCAGAATTGTTCTTACTCGGACGTCCTATGTTGCAGGCGCGACTCGAGAATCTGCAGTCAATTGGTCCGGATTTCGATCTGGACTATTTCCAGAACAGGGCAATGCTGAACACCCTGAACGTTGGACCAACTTTAGATCCGCGTTTTCAGACCTATCGTTATTTGAGAACGCCGGAAGAGCCGGTAAAACGTGACAGCCCTCGTCGCGCCTTCCTGATGATTATGTGGGGTATCGTTGGGGCTCTGATCGGTGCTGGTGTCGCGTTAACCCGTCGCCGTACGATTTAGCAATGCCGTTGCAGTGAGGGGCTGGGCCCTCGCTGCCAATCCGAAGAGAATCGATGTGAAAGTACTGACTGTATTTGGTACGCGACCGGAGGCCATTAAGATGGCTCCTCTGGTCCATGCGCTGGAAAAAGATCCTGATTTTGAGGCGAAAGTTTGCGTTACGGCGCAGCATCGGGAGATGCTCGATCAGGTGTTGAATCTTTTTTCCATTGTACCTGACTACGATCTCAATATTATGCAGCCAGGTCAGGGACTAACAGAAATAACCTGCCGCATCCTAGAAGGGTTAAAGCCTATTTTGGCTGAATTCAAACCCGATGTGGTGTTGGTTCATGGTGATACCACAACCACGATTGCTACCAGTCTGGCCGCTTTCTATCAGCGCATCCCGGTGGGGCATGTAGAGGCTGGTTTACGTACAGGCGATCTCTATTCACCATGGCCGGAAGAGGCTAATCGTACGCTGACCGGGCGTCTGGCAATGTATCATTTTGCCCCAACAGAAAACTCGCGGCAAAATCTGTTACGAGAAGCTATCCCTGATGATCGTATTTTCGTCACGGGTAATACGGTTATTGACGCGTTGATCTGGGTTCGGGATCGCGTACTGGGAAATGAGACGCTGCGTGCGGATCTGGCCGAACGTTATCCTTTCCTGGATGCTGATAAAAAGATGATCCTGGTGACCGGTCATCGTCGGGAAAGCTTCGGTCGCGGTTTTGAGCAAATCTGTCATGCCCTGGCGGAAATAGCCGCGTCTAACCAAAATGTGCAGATTGTCTATCCGGTACACCTGAACCCTAACGTCAGTGAGCCGGTCAATCGCATCCTGGGTCACGTTGAAAACGTGGTGTTGATTGAACCGCAGGACTACCTGCCATTCGTATGGCTGATGAATCACGCCTGGCTGATCCTTACTGATTCCGGCGGGATTCAGGAAGAAGCGCCGTCTCTGGGGAAACCTGTGCTGGTGATGCGTGAAACAACGGAGCGCCCGGAAGCTATTACCGCAGGGACTGTACGTCTGGTAGGTACAGACCCACAGCGGATTGTTGAAGAAGTCACGCGTTTACTGCATGACGACAATGAATATCAGATCATGAGCCGCGCCCATAATCCGTATGGAGACGGGCTGGCATGTGACCGCATTTTAGATGCATTAAAAAATAATCGGATATCGCTATGAGTTTTACGACCATTTCTGTCATTGGGCTGGGTTATATCGGACTGCCAACGGCGGCTGCCTTTGCTTCCCGTCAAAAACACGTAATTGGCGTAGATATAAATCAACATGCGGTGGATACCATTAATCGCGGTGAAATTCACATCGTTGAGCCCGATCTGGGTGCGGTGGTGAAAACGGCGGTCGAAAATGGGTTTTTACGTGCTAGCGCGACACCCGTAGATGCTGATGCGTATCTGATTGCAGTGCCTACCCCGTTCAAGGGAGATCATGAACCCGATATGGTCTACGTAGAAGCCGCGGCGAAATCTATTGCGCCAGTTTTGAAAAAAGGCGCATTGGTGATTCTGGAATCCACTTCACCTGTCGGGGCAACTGAACAGATGGCCGCATGGCTTGCAGAAATGCGGGCTGACCTGACTTTCCCGCAGCAGGTCGGTGAACAGGCGGACGTTAACATTGCTTATTGCCCAGAGCGCGTACTGCCGGGTCAGGTAATGGTCGAACTGATTAAAAACGATCGGGTGATTGGAGGAATGACCTCCGTCTGTTCCGCGCGCGCCAGCGAGTTGTACAACATCTTTCTCGAAGGCGAATGTGTGGTAACCAACGCCCGCACCGCAGAAATGTGTAAGCTGACGGAAAATAGCTTTCGCGATGTCAATATCGCCTTCGCCAATGAACTGTCGCTGATTTGCGCCGATCAGGGGATCAACGTCTGGGAACTGATTCGCCTGGCAAACCGCCATCCACGCGTGAATATTTTGCAGCCCGGCCCTGGCGTAGGTGGACACTGTATCGCGGTCGATCCGTGGTTTATCGTGGCGCAGAACCCGCAGCAGGCGAAATTGATCCGTACTGCACGTGAGGTAAACGATGGTAAACCGCATTGGGTGGTCGATCGGGTGAAGGCTGCCGTAGCCGACTGTCTGGCGGATACCAACAAACGGGCTAGCGAAGTGAAAATTGCCTGTTTTGGTCTGGCATTCAAACCCAATATTGACGATTTGCGTGAAAGCCCGGCGATGGGAATTGCGCAGAATATTGCGCAATGGCACAAAGGCGAAATGCTGGTGGTGGAACCGAACATCCATCAACTGCCGAAAAAACTGGATGGTCTTTGCCAACTGGCGACGCTGGACGATGCTCTGGCACGTGCTGATGTGTTGGTCATGTTGGTTGACCATAATGAATTTAAAGGCATCAAAGGCGATGCGGTTCAACAGCAGTACATCGTTGATACCAAAGGGGTCTGGCGGTGAAAATCCGCGCCAGTATTGAGCCGCTTAGCTGGGAAAATACGTTCTTTGGCGTGAATAGCGCCATTGTCCGTTTTGACCAACGCGCGCCGGTTCTAACCGCGGATGCGTTGCTGCCCTGGTCGCGTGTACAAGCAAAAATACTTGCCGCAAATAGCCATGAATTAGATGCTCTGCAGCATTTGGGGTTCTCACTGGTAGAAGGTGAAGTCGATTTTGTACTGCCGGTAACGTGTGCCAGCGGCGACCCCGGTGCGCAGGTTGCGCAAACTACGGATATCCCGGTATTACGCCATCTGGCAGGACAGGCATTTGCGCAAAGCCGTTTTCGCGTCCCATGGTATGCCGAAGATGCCAGCGCGCGTTTCTACGCACAGTGGATTGAAAACGCGGTGCTGGGGACGTTTGATCATCAATGCCTCATTTTTCGTAAACCGACTGGTGAGATTCGTGGCTATGTCTCGCTGCGTGAACTGAATGCGACCGAGGCGCGAATTGGCCTGCTGGCCGGGCGTGGTGCGGGTGCAGAACTGATGCAGGCCGCGCTTTGTTGGGCACAGGCCCGCGGTAAAACAACATTGCGCGTGGCGACCCAAATGGGTAACACCGCCGCGCTTAAACGTTATATACACAGTGGTGCGAATGTGGAAAGCACCGCGTATTGGTTATACAGGTGACACGATGATTCCATTTAATGCACCGCCGGTGGTGGGAACTGAACTCGATTACATGCAGTCTGCGATGAATAGCGGCAAACTGTGTGGTGACGGTGGCTTTACCCGTCGCTGTCAGCAGTGGCTGGAGCAGCATTTTGGCAGCGAGAAAGTGCTGCTGACGCCTTCCTGCACCGCATCGCTTGAGATGGCGGCATTGTTGCTGGACATCCAGCCTGGCGATGAAGTCATTATGCCGAGCTACACGTTTGTCTCTACGGCCAATGCCTTCGTGTTGCGCGGCGCGAAAATCGTCTTTGTTGATATCCGCCCGGATACCATGAACATTGACGAAACGCTGATTGAAGCGGCGATCACCGATAAAACCCGCGCTATTGTGCCGGTACATTACGCGGGCGTGGCCTGCGAAATGGATACCATCATGGGGCTGGCCACTAAACATAACCTGTATGTGGTGGAAGATGCCGCCCAGGGCGTCATGTCGACCTACAAGGGGCGTGCGCTGGGTACGATAGGTCACATCGGCTGCTTTAGCTTCCATGAGACCAAAAACTATACCGCAGGCGGGGAAGGTGGAGCGACGCTGATTAATGATAAAAAATTAGTCGAGCGTGCAGAAATCATCCGTGAAAAAGGGACTAACCGTAGTCAGTTTTTCCGCGGCCAGGTAGATAAGTATACCTGGCGTGATATCGGTTCCAGCTATTTGATGTCCGATCTGCAGGCGGCTTATCTGTGGGCGCAGTTGGAAGCGGCTGATCGTATTAACCAGCAGCGTCTGGCGCTGTGGCAAAAGTATTACGATGCCCTGGAACCGCTGGCGCGTGCCGGACGTATTGAGCTGCCTTCGATACCGGAGGGTTGCGTACAGAATGCCCATATGTTTTACATCAAACTGCGTGATATCGACGATCGCACGGCGTTGATTAACTTCCTGAAAGAAGCTGAAATTATGGCGGTGTTCCACTATATCCCGCTGCATGATTGCCCGGCTGGCGATAAATTCGGCGTGTTTGCCGGTGTTGATCGTTACACCACCAAAGAGAGCGAACGCCTGCTGCGTTTACCGCTGTTCTACAATCTGTCGCCGGTGAACCAGCGAACAGTCATTACGACCTTACTCAACTACTTCGCCTGATATGTCGCTTGCAAAAGCGTCCTTATGGACGGCGGCCAGTACGCTGGTAAAAATTGGTGCAGGTTTGCTGGTTGTGAAGTTGCTGGCGGTGTCGTTTGGACCGGCAGGCGTGGGGCAGGCGGGTAACTTCCGCCAGATGGTCACCGTGCTTGGCGTGTTGGCGGGGGCCGGCATTTTCAATGGCGTCACGAAATACGTTGCGCAGCATCATGACGATCCGGCCCGGCTCCGTAAGGTGGTCGGTACATCTTCCGCGATGGTGCTGGGATTCTCTACGCTGATGGCGGTGATTTTTTTGCTGGCGGCCGCACCTATCAGTCAGGGATTATTTGGTCATACTCATTATCAGGGGCTGGTTCGACTGGTTGCGCTGGTGCAGATGGGCATTGCCTGGGCGAACCTGCTGCTGGCGCTGATGAAGGGCTTCCGCGATGCGGCGGGTAACGCGCTGTCGTTGATTGTGGGGAGCCTGGTGGGCGTAGCGGCTTATTATGGCTGTTATCGCCTGGGAGGGTATGAAGGCGCCTTGCTGGGCCTGGCGCTGGTACCTGCGCTGGTCGTTATCCCTGCCGCTATAATGCTGATTAAGCGTGGGACTATCCCCCTGCATTACCTGAAACCCTCGTGGGATAACGGTCTGGCAGGGCAGTTAAGCAAGTTTACGCTGATGGCGCTGATTACCTCCGTAACGCTGCCAGTGGCATATGTGATGATGCGAAACCTGTTGGCGGCGCAGTACAGCTGGGATGATGTGGGGATCTGGCAGGGGGTGAGCAGTATCTCCGATGCTTATCTGCAATTTATCACCGCCTCATTCAGCGTTTACTTGCTGCCGACGTTGTCGCGTTTGACTGAAAAGCGCGACATTACACGCGAAGTGATCAAGTCGTTGAAATTCGTGCTGCCGGCGGTTGCTGCCGCAAGCTTTACCGTCTGGCTACTGCGCGATTTTGCTATCTGGCTGCTTTTCTCCGCTAAATTCACCGCCATGCGCGACCTGTTCGCCTGGCAACTGGTCGGTGATGTGCTGAAAGTCGGCGCCTATGTTTTCGGTTATCTGGTGATCGCGAAAGCGTCGCTGCGGTTTTATATCTTGGCAGAAATTAGCCAGTTCATGTTATTGACGGCGTTTGCACATTGGCTGATCCCTGCACATGGTGCGCTGGGCGCGGCGCAGGCTTACATGGCAACGTACATTGTCTATTTCTCTCTTTGTTGTGGCGTGTTTTTACTCTGGCGTAGGCGGGTATGACTGTACTGATTCACGTTCTGGGATCGGATATCCCTCACCATAACCAAACCGTGCTGCGGTTTTTCAACGACTCGCTGGCCGCGACGAGCGAGCACGCGCGCACGTTTATGGTTGCAGGTCAGGATGCCGGATTCAGTGAGAACTGCCCGGCGTTATCGCTAAGCTTCTATGGTGGGAAAAAGGCGCTGGCTGAAGCGGTTATCGCGAAAGCAAAAGCGGATCGCCAACAGCGTTTTTTCTTCCACGGTCAGTTCAACACCAGCCTGTGGTTAGCGCTGCTGAGCGGGGGAATTAAACCGGAGCAGTTTTACTGGCATATCTGGGGCGCGGATTTATATGAAGTCTCCAGTGGACTGAAATTTCGCCTGTTTTACCCCATTCGCCGTATGGCGCAGAATCGTGTGGGCTGCGTATTTGCCACGCGGGGTGATTTGAGCTATTTCGCCGAACAGCATCCGCGCGTGCGTGGCGAGTTGCTCTATTTCCCAACGCGGATGGATCCCTCGCTCAATAATATGAGCAATGCGTGTCAGCGCAGCGGCAAGATGACGGTGCTGGTTGGCAACTCTGGCGATCGCAGCAATGAGCATATTGCCGCGCTACGCGCCGTCCATCAGCAGTTCGGCGACACGGTGAATGTGATTGTGCCGATGGGGTACCCCGCCAATAATACGGCTTATATCGACGAGGTTCGTCAGGCCGGCCTGGCATTGTTTAGCGCTGAGAATCTGCAAATTTTAAGTGAAAAGCTGGAATTTGATGCCTATCTGACATTATTACGTCAGTGTGATTTGGGTTACTTTATTTTTGCCCGTCAGCAGGGGATCGGTACCCTGTGTTTGCTGATTCAGGCCGGTATCCCGTGTGTGCTCAACCGTGAAAATCCCTTCTGGCAGGATATGGTGGAACAGAATCTCCCGGTGTTATTTACCACTGATGAACTCAATGAAGGCGTCGTACGCGAAGCGCAGCGCCAGTTGGCATCGGTAGATAAAAATACAATCACCTTCTTTAGCCCGAATTATCTGCAGCCGTGGCACAACGCGCTGCGCATTGCTTCAGGAGAAACCATATGAGCCTGATGCAATTTAGCGGTCTGCTGGTGGTATGGCTGCTCTCCACCTTGTTTATCGCCACGCTGACCTGGTTTGAATTCCGCCGCGTACGTTTTAACTTCAATGTTTTCTTCTCACTGCTGTTTTTGCTGACGTTCTTCTTCGGGTTCCCGTTGACCAGCATACTGGTGTTCCGTTTTGATGTGGCAGTGGCTCCGCCGGAGATCCTACTGCAGGCCTTGCTGTCAGCCGCCTGTTTCTATGCCGTCTACTACGTGACGTATAAAACACGCCTTCGCAAGCGAGTCGAGGATAAGCCACGCAGGCCGCTATTTACCATCAATCGCGTTGAAGCGCATTTGACCTGGGTTATCCTGATGGCGATTGCATTGGTGAGCGTGGGCGTCTTCTTTATGCACAACGGATTCCTGCTGTTCAGACTGCAATCCTACAGCCAAATTTTTTCCAGTGAAGTCTCTGGCGTCGCTCTGAAGCGTTTCTTCTACTTCTTCATTCCGGCAATGCTGGTGGTCTATTTCCTGCGTCAGGACAGCAAAGCGTGGTTATTCTTCCTGGTGAGTACCGTCGCGTTTGGTTTGCTGACTTATATGATTGTTGGCGGGACGCGCGCCAATATCATCATTGCGTTTGCCATCTTCTTGTTTATCGGCATCATTCGCGGCTGGATTTCGCTGTGGATGTTGGCCGCCGCGGGCGTGCTGGGTATCGTCGGGATGTTCTGGCTGGCGCTGAAGCGCTATGGGATGAACGTTAGCGGCGACGAGGCGTTCTATACCTTCCTGTACCTCACGCGCGACACCTTCTCGCCGTGGGAGAATCTGGCGCTGTTGCTGCAAAATTACCACAATATTGAGTTTCAGGGGCTGGCGCCGATTGTCCGTGACTTCTACGTCTTTATCCCCTCCTGGCTGTGGCCTGGGCGGCCGAGTATTGTCCTCAACTCAGCGAACTACTTTACCTGGGAAGTGTTGAACAACCACTCAGGTCTGGCGATTTCGCCGACGTTAATTGGTTCACTGGTGGTGATGGGCGGGGCGCTGTTTATCCCGTTAGGCGCGATTGTCGTTGGACTCATCATCAAGTGGTTTGACTGGCTGTATGAGTTAGGCAACCGCGAAACCAATCGCTACAAGGCGGCGATTCTGCACAGTTTCTGTTTTGGCGCTATTTTCAATATGATCGTGTTGGCACGTGAAGGGCTGGATTCGTTTGTCTCGCGAGTGGTCTTTTTCCTCGTGATTTTCGGCGTGTGTCTGCTGGTGGCAAAACTGCTGTTTTGGCTATTCGATAGTGCGGGACTCATCCATAAACGAATCAAATCGCTGCCCCGGACACAGATTGAAGGATCGTAATGACAGATAACACAACTGCGCCACTCTACTCGCTGCGCGGGCTACAATTGATTGGCTGGCGCGATATGCAGCATGCGCTAAATTACCTGTTTGCCGAGGGACATCTCAGGTCAGGAACGCTGGTGGCAATCAACGCTGAGAAGATGCTGACGGCAGAAGATAACCCTGAAGTGCGGGATCTGATCAACGCCGCTGACTTCAAATATGCGGATGGGATTAGTGTGGTGCGCTCAGTGCGCAAAAAATTCCCGCAGGCGCAGGTTTCACGCGTGGCAGGGGCTGATCTTTGGGAAGCGCTTATGGCGCGAGCCGGGCAGGAAGGAACGCCTGTCTTCCTGATTGGTGGCAAGCCTGAAGTTCTGGCGCAAACGGAAGCCAAACTGCGTGCCCAGTGGCGCGTGAACATTGTAGGCAGTCAGGACGGTTATTTTACCCCGGACCAGCGTCAGGCATTGTTTGAACGTATCCACGACAGCGGTGCGCAGATTGTGACGGTGGCGATGGGCTCGCCGAAACAAGAGATCTTTATGCGTGACTGCCGGAAGATTCACCCTGAAGCGCTTTATATGGGCGTGGGTGGTACCTACGACGTCTTTACCGGTCACGTTAAGCGTGCGCCGCGAATCTGGCAGAGTCTGGGGCTGGAGTGGCTGTATCGCTTATTGTCGCAGCCAAGCCGTATCACTCGTCAACTTCGCTTATTACGCTATCTCCGCTGGCACTATACCGGCAATCTCTGACGCCCTCCCTCCTTTGATAAGTAGCGTGATCTGCTAATTACGCTACTTATTCACAACATAATCGCTGCTTTCTCGCACAATCTATTTATTTTTTGAATGCTTTAATTGCCATTTAAGCGATTTTAGGAAACCATTCGCAACAATCATTGCAGTGCCGTGGTGTTTTTGACGCCAACCGTTAAGCGGTCGGTGCCGTATGGCCTGTTATGGCATAACAAGATGTACCCATAACGAGAACCGGTAATACCGGACAGTATGCAAACACAACAAGAGGATTTATGGCCGAGAACAAACCTGAGCTACAGCGTGGGCTGGAGGCTCGTCACATCGAATTAATTGCCCTTGGGGGGACTATTGGCGTCGGGCTATTTATGGGGGCCGCCAGTACCCTGAAATGGGCGGGACCTTCGGTTCTGCTGGCATACATCGTCGCCGGGCTGTTCGTCTTTTTCATTATGCGTTCTATGGGGGAGATGTTATTCCTCGAGCCGGTTGCCGGTTCATTTGCTGTTTACGCCCATCGTTACATGAGCCCCTTCTTTGGTTATCTCACTGCCTGGTCATACTGGTTTATGTGGATGGCGGTGGGGATATCAGAGATTACCGCCATCGGGGTGTACGTCCAGTTCTGGTTCCCGGAAATGGCACAATGGATACCCGCACTGATAGCTGTCGGACTGGTTGCGTTGGCAAATCTCGCCGCGGTTCGCCTGTATGGTGAAATTGAGTTCTGGTTTGCCATGATTAAAGTGACCACCATCATTGTGATGATCGTCATTGGATTAGGGGTGATTTTCTTCGGTTTTGGCAATGGCGGTCAGGCGATCGGCTTTGGCAACCTGACCGAGCACGGCGGCTTCTTTGCTGGTGGTTGGAAGGGCTTCCTGACGGCATTGTGTATTGTCGTGGCTTCTTACCAGGGCGTGGAGCTGATCGGCATTACTGCGGGTGAAGCGAAGAATCCGCAGGTCACGCTGCGGAGTGCAGTAGGGAAAGTGCTGTGGCGTATTCTGATTTTCTACGTCGGTGCGATTTTTGTTATCGTCACTATTTTCCCGTGGAATGAGATTGGCAGTAACGGTAGCCCGTTTGTTCTCACCTTTGCCAAGATTGGTATTACCGCCGCGGCAGGGATTATTAACTTTGTGGTCCTGACGGCGGCGCTGTCGGGCTGTAACAGTGGGATGTACAGTTGTGGGCGTATGCTTTACGCGCTGGCAAAGAATCGCCAGCTACCTGCCGCTGCTGGAAAAGTTTCGCGCCAGGGCGTGCCGGTTGCCGGCGTGGCTATTTCTATCGCGATCCTGCTGGTTGGTTCGTGCCTGAACTACATCATTCCCAACCCGCAGCGTGTGTTCGTTTATGTCTATAGCGCCAGCGTGCTGCCGGGGATGGTGCCGTGGTTTGTGATCCTGATAAGCCAGATACGTTTCCGTCAGGCGCATAAAGCGGCGATCGCCAGTCATCCCTTCCGCTCGATTCTGTTCCCGTGGGCGAACTATTTGACGATGGCGTTCCTGATTTGCGTATTAATCGGCATGTACTTTAATGAAGATACCCGAATGTCGCTGTTTGTTGGCATTATCTTCTTACTGGCCGTGACGCTCATTTATAAGGTTTTTGGCCTGAATCGTCATGGCATAGCCCAAAAATTGCAGGAATAAGCGACAAAACGCACAAACCATGACCAAACGATAATTTATTTTAAAAAAGCACTAGACAGCAGACCGAGACCTCCGTAATATCCAGCCCCGCAACGGCGCTAAGCGCCCGTAGCTCAGCTGGATAGAGCGCTGCCCTCCGGAGGCAGAGGTCTCAGGTTCGAATCCTGTCGGGCGCACCATTTAGTAAGGTGCCGGAGCTGCGGTGGTTTTAATACCGCGTAAAAGATTTGCAGTGGTGGCTATAGCTCAGTTGGTAGAGCCCTGGATTGTGATTCCAGTTGTCGTGGGTTCGAATCCCATTAGCCACCCCATTAATTTAAAGTTGTGAAATGCGAAGGTGGCGGAATTGGTAGACGCGCTAGCTTCAGGTGTTAGTGTCCTTAGGATGTGGGGGTTCGAGTCCCCCCCCTCGCACCACGACTTAAAGAATTGAACTAAAAATTCAAAAAGCAGTAAAACGGCGAGTAGCGCAGCTTGGTAGCGCAACTGGTTTGGGACCAGTGGGTCGGAGGTTCGAATCCTCTCTCGCCGACCAATTTTGAACCCCGCTTCGGCGGGGTTTTTTGTTTTCTGATTTTCCCTTCTCAGCCTTTATTTCCCCGAATTTCCTGATGTCTTAAAAAGTCCGGTTCCATTGTTTTTGCAGTGCAATCGTGGCATGCCTTGTGCAATAATATACGGGTAGATGCTCATTCCATCTCTTATGTTCGCCATCTGGCCTCATAAACTCAGGAATGATGCAGAGCCGTTTACGGTGCTTATCGTCCACAGACAGATGTCGCTCTGGCCTCATCAAACACCATGGACATAACGTTGAGTGAAGCACCCATTTATGTTGTCATACAGACCTGTTTAACGCCTGCTCCAAAAGAGCGGGCGTTTTTTTATGCATATACACCTCATCCTTCAAGTCGCCTCGAAGCATCTCGAATGATTTGATGTATATGAAATAACGGTAGGCCCGGTAAGCGAAGCGTCACCGGGCAAGAGGGAATTACTGCGGGGGATTGTTGTTCTGCAGCGTCAACATCAGGCCATCACGACGCATGGTGGCGGCTTCTTCCGGCTGATGCAGTCTGTCCAGCGCGTCAGCAAGCCAGGCGTAGTCATAGGCATCTGGACGCTGTTTGAGAGCGGCACGGAAGGCGAACGTGGCTTCCTGCCATTCGCCGTGCTTCATTAGCGACTGGCCCAGCGTGCTCCACAGTAATGGGCGATCGCCGACGGCTTTAATCTGCTGGCGCAACACTTTTTCTATCTGTTCCGGGTTGTTGGTTTTCAGACGCGGGATCGGCAGCACCAGGCGGTCGTCATACTGGCGTTTAAGACCATCAATGATGACCTGCTGTGCCGTATCGTGATCGTCACACTCAATCAGATGTTCAGCCATTGCCACCTGCAGGGCAACCTGGTGACGGGTTTTACGGTTCTGGTTTTTCCACCATGCACGTAGCCCCTCGCTGCCCTGATCGGCGCGAACCTGATCCATCAGACCAACCCATGCTTGTTGTTCCAGCATCGCACGGTGCTCGTCATCACCCACGTGCGCTTTTGCCATGGATGGAATGATATCCAGTAACGAACTCCATGCACCGGTACGAATGTAGGCCTGTTCAGCCAGACGCAGCACTTCCGGATGACGTGGCGTCACTTCCAGCAGTTTATCTACGCTGTGGCGCGCGGCGTGATTTTCATTACGCGCCAGCTGCAGGCGAACGCGAGTGATTTCTACCGGGATCGTATCATTTCCGGCCAGTTCGGCAGCACGCTCAAGGTGTTGGTTGGCACGAGCTTCGTCACCGCGCTGTTGAGCAGCTTCTGCCGCCAGCAGGTAATTCACTACCGGCTGTTCTGCATGATCGGCGTTTTTCGACATCAGCTTTTCAACCTGCTGATAATCGCCTTCTGCCAGCTTGAGCAGCGCCTGCTCGGTCTGCTTACGGGCGCGACGACGCTTCCGACCGACAAACCATCCGCGGGTATGCGCGCCAGTGCGGAAAATTCGGCGCAGCAGCCATTCAATCGCAAACAGGACGACCATTGCGACGATCAGAATGATCACCAGACCCGTCACGCTGGTTTCGATATTGTAATTATCCGTCTGGATCAGTACGTAGCCCTGATGACCGGCAATCATTGGACCGACAACGATCCCGGCGATCAATAGCACAAAGAGCAATAATACTTTTAGCATCATTATTCTCCTTGCGGCGCAGTTGCCGGAGTTTCAGCTGAAGGCGCAGGAGCTGCTGCAACCGGCGCTGTGGCAGGCTGTGCCAGTAAATTACGTACGCGGGTCTGCATGAGCTTGTCGAGAAGCGCCTGGCTCTGCAGCGTTTCCGGTACGTCCATGCTGATGCTTTGTTGGCTCAGTTGGTCTACCTCTTCAAGGAAAGCTTTGGTGGCTGCATCGTCGGTGTCGTAGTAGGCGCGCACCCAGGTGGAGACGTTTTCCAGCGCCTGGCGATATGTTTCCTCCTGATGACGCGGCACGGCCTGGGCGGCCACTAACAGGCGAGAACGGATGTTTTCACGTAAGTAAACGTCCTGGTTCGGTGCCAGCAGCGGGACGGCGGTTTCATCGCGACGGCGAACGGTGATAAAGCTGTCCATAAAGTTCTGCCAGCTTTTTTGCAGATTGACGCGCCATTCGCTGATCGAGCTGGAAAGCTCGCTGCTGTCGGAATCCATCGGCGAATCATCGGTGTCGTTGTCGGCCAGACGCAGGTTATCAATCTGGTTAGAGAGCTGATTCACTTTCAGGATAATGCCGTCATAGTCGACCTGAGTCACCGCAGAGAGGCTCGCGATATCGTCGGTAATCGCACGACGGGCGGTAATCAGGCTTGGGTCATTCATATCCGCCAGGCTGGCGTCCGCGCTTTTTAGCAGCGCCGCGGCGGTAGTAACGTCCTGATCGCTCCATAATTTGCGACCGGCCAGTTTCACCAGAAAATCAGCCTGCGCCAGCAGCCATGTCCCGGCATCGCTGCCGGAGATAGTGGCGACTTTTTGCTGGACTTCGTCAAGCTGTTTGACCAGCGCGGCCTGCTGGCGAGCGGCTTCATCCAGCTGCGTTGCCTGCTGCTTAATAATGCCTTCCAGCTCAGCTTTTTGGCTTTCTTGCGCTTTTTGCAACGCCGTAAGCTGGTTCGCCAGCGCATCGCTGGTTGCTGTCTGCGTTGTTGCCTGCTGTTTCCCCCAACCGTACAGCCCAACGCCTGCAGCCAGCGCAATAGCAATCGCCACTGCGCTCAGAATCAGCGCCGTGCTGTTCTTACTCTTTTTTTCAGTATTGACTGGCTGTGACGTGGTTTCCACGGCCTCCCTGGTCTCTTCAACCACGGCGGAGGATTTTTCTTGTTCCGTCATTATGGCATCCCATTATGAGAGTTATTGTAATGCGCGTAGTAGCGCATCGTTGTCGGCGTTATCAGCGACCTTAATATCTTGCCAGCCCAGTTCCCGGGCGAGGTGCGCCAGACGCTCACTGACGACCAGCAGCCGACAGCGTAGTAACCAGTGCTCACGATACCACTGCGGAATGAGCGACCAGAGCTGTTGTAGCATCTCTCCGCTGGTGACAACCACCGTGGTCACACCACGAGATTGCCAGCGCATCGCTTCTTCTGCACCATCGTAATATTTTGCACTGCGTTGATAACATTCACAAAAATCGACATCAGCTCCGCGTGCTGTCAGGGTTTCACCTATCAGCTCACGGCCACCATTGCCGCGTAATATAAGCGCGCGTTTTCCCGCAATATTTTGTAATTCAGGTAATTGTAGCAAGACTTCGCTAATTTCCCGATCCAGAGGGTAGTGAATATTGAAACCGCTAACGGTATGCAGCGCCAGCGCCGTTGTGCGACCAATGGCAAAATAACGCGGAAGGGAGGGCCAGCTTTTCCCCTGTTGCTGAAGCTCGGCATCTGCAAAGGTGACGGCGTGCTGCGAGAGGGCGAAGACCAGATCGTTTTCCGTCAGCGCCGACAGTCGGGAAGCAAGCGTTGCCAGTTCCCGACCGGGCGAAAACTCGATGAGCGGAAAGCTCCAGGCCACCTGCCCCAGTGTGCGCAGACGGCTCACTAACTCTTCCCCTGCGGGAGACGGGCGGGTGACCAGAATACTCATGCGGGGGCTTCTCCGTTGTAAACTTCAGCCAGAATGGTGCGCGCGCCGTTCTCCAGCAGCTCTTCAGCCAGAGAGATGCCCATCTGTTCAGCTTCCTGCGCGGCGCCGCGACGTTCTCCGCATACCATCTGCGAACCGTCAGGCGCGCCGACCAGCGCCCGCAGCCAAATCTCACCGTTAATGAGTTCTGCATAACTGCCGATAGGGACCTGACATCCCCCTTCCAGGCGGGTATTCATGGCGCGTTCGGCTTTGACGCGCAGCGCCGTCTCTTCATGGTTGAGCGGCGCTAACAGCGCCTGAGTGCGCATATCATCCAGTCGACATTCTATGCCAACTGCGCCTTGCCCGACAGCGGGTAGGGAGACTTCCGGCGGCAGAGCGGTGCGGACTCGCGACTCAAGACCTAAACGTTTTAATCCGGCGACCGCCAGAATAATGGCGTCATAATCGCCGCTATCCAGTTTGCTCAGACGCGTACCTACGTTGCCGCGCAGCGAACGGATGACGAGATCCGGGCGACGCTTTGCCAACTGGCACTGGCGACGCAAACTGGATGTCCCGACGATACTGCCTGCCGGGAGTTCATCCAGCGTGTTGTACTTATTTGAGACGAAAGCATCACGCGGATCCTCTCGCTCGCAAATGGTGACCAGTCCAAGACCGTCAGGGAACTCAACCGGCACATCCTTCATGGAATGCACGGCGATATCGGCGCGTTTTTCCAGCAGCGCGACTTCCAGCTCTTTAACAAACAACCCTTTCCCCCCGACTTTCGCCAGCGGGGTATCAAGGATCACATCGCCACGGGTTACCATCGGAACCAGTTCCACGATCAGACCGGGGTGGTTTGCCATTAAGGCGTCTTTGACATAATGTGCCTGCCAGAGCGCAAGGGGGCTTTGGCGTGTGGCAATTCTCAAAACATTGTCTAACATGCTTGTTACCGTCATTATCAATCATTGACCATCCTAACATCCTTATCAAAGGGATGTCAGCGTTACGCTCAAACGTGAGTGAGAGGAAAAGGCGCTGCATCATCACTGGCAGTGAATAATGACGAGAAACCTCCCGACCGTATGAAGGAATTTACACGTAACGAACGGTGCTACACTTGTATGTAGCGCATCTTTCTTTACGGTCAATGAGCAAGGTGTTAAATTGATCACGTTTTAGACCATTTTTTCGGCTGTACAGCATAAAAAAATATGGGCGAAAAAACAGGTAACGGTTATTTTTGACATACGGTTTATCCGAATTGATGACGATTATTGTGAGCGCTTGTGCCGCAGCAATCGACAACATGACGGATAGCAACATCAGGCGATACGTCTTGTACCTCTATATTGAGACTCTGAAACAGAGACTGGATGCCATAAATCAACTGCGTGTGGATCGCGCGCTTGCTGCCATGGGACCTGCCTTCCAGCAGGTATACAGTCTGCTGCCGACATTATTGCACTACCACCATCCGCTGATGCCGGGTTACCTTGATGGTAACGTTCCCAAAGGCATATGCCTTTACACGCCTGATGAAACCCAACGCCACTACCTGAACGAACTGGAACTGTACCGCGGTATGTCACCGCAGGATCCTCCCAAGGGCGAACTGCCTATCACCGGCGTTTACTCAATGGGCAGCACCTCTTCGGTAGGGCAAAGCTGTTCCTCTGACCTTGATATTTGGGTCTGCCATCAATCCTGGCTGGATAGCGAAGAGCGCCAGCTGCTGCAGCGTAAATGTAGCCTGCTGGAAAGCTGGGCCGCCTCGCTGGGCGTGGAAGTCAGCTTCTTCCTGATTGATGAAAACCGTTTCCGCCACAATGAAAGCGGCAGTTTGGGTGGTGAAGACTGTGGCTCGACGCAGCATATCCTGTTGCTTGATGAATTCTATCGCACCGCTGTGCGTCTCGCGGGTAAACGTATTCTGTGGAATATGGTGCCGGGCGACGAAGAAGAGCATTACGACGATTACGTCATGACGCTTTACGCACAGGGTGTGTTAACGCCAAACGAATGGCTGGATCTCGGCGGACTCAGTTCGCTCTCCGCCGAAGAGTACTTTGGCGCCAGCCTCTGGCAGCTGTACAAGAGTATCGACTCCCCGTACAAAGCGGTATTGAAAACGCTGCTGCTGGAAGCTTATTCCTGGGAATACCCCAATCCACGCCTGTTGGCGAAAGATATTAAACAGCGCCTGCACGATGGTGAGATCGTCTCTTTTGGTCTCGACCCTTACTGCATGATGCTGGAGCGCGTTACCGAGTACCTCACGGCGATCGAAGACCCGACTCGTCTGGATTTAGTGCGTCGATGTTTCTACTTAAAAGTGTGTGAGAAACTGAGCCGCGAGCGCGCCTGCGTGGGCTGGCGTCGTGAAGTATTAAGTCAGTTAGTGAAAGAGTGGGGCTGGGATGACGCCCGTCTGACCATGCTGGATAACCGCGCTAACTGGAAGATTGACCAGGTACGCGAAGCGCATAACGAACTGCTTGATGCGATGATGCAGAGCTATCGTAACCTGATCCGTTTTGCCCGCCGAAATAACCTCAGCGTGAGCGCCAGCCCGCAGGATATCGGCGTGCTGACCCGTAAGCTGTATGCCGCGTTTGAAGCATTACCAGGTAAAGTAACGCTGGTGAACCCGCAGATATCTCCGGATCTCTCGGAACCGAATCTGACCTTTATCCATGTGCCGCCGGGCCGTGCCAACCGTTCGGGTTGGTATCTCTATAACCGCGCGCCTAACATGGACTCGATCATCAGCCATCAGCCGCTTGAATATAACCGCTACCTCAATAAACTGGTGGCGTGGGCCTGGTTCAACGGCCTGCTGACCTCGCGTACGCATTTATTTATTAAGGGCAACGGCATTGTTGATTTGCCGAAGCTGCAAGAAATGGTCGCCGACGTGTCGCATCATTTCCCGCTGCGACTGCCAGCGCCAACGCCGAAGGCGCTCTATAGCCCGTGCGAGATTCGCCACCTGGCGATTATCGTTAACCTTGAATATGACCCGACGGCAGCATTTCGCAATCAGGTGGTACATTTTGATTTCCGTAAGCTGGACGTCTTCAGCTTTGGTGAAGAACAAAATTGCCTGGTGGGTAGCGTCGACCTGCTGTACCGCAACTCGTGGAATGAAGTGCGTACGCTGCACTTCAACGGTGAGCAGGCGATGATTGAAGCGTTAAAAACGATTCTGGGCAAAATGCACCAGGATGCCGCGCCGCCGGATAGCGTCGAGGTTTTCTGCTATAGCCAGCATCTGCGCGGTTTAATTCGCACCCGCGTGCAGCAACTGGTGTCTGAGTGCATCGAGTTGCGCCTCTCCAGCACCCGTCAGGAAACCGGACGCTTCAAAGCGCTGCGCGTTTCTGGTCAGACGTGGGGTCTGTTCTTCGAGCGCCTGAACGTTTCGGTACAGAAGCTGGAAAACGCGATTGAATTTTATGGCGCGATTTCACATAACAAACTGCACGGGCTTTCCGTTCAGGTTGAGACCAATCATGTGAAACTCCCGTCAGTGGTTGACGGTTTTGCCAGCGAAGGGATCATTCAGTTCTTTTTCGAAGAAACGGGTGATGAGCAGGGCTTTAATATCTACATTCTGGATGAGAGTAATCGGGCTGAGGTGTATCACCACTGCGAAGGCAGCAAAGAGGAGCTGGTACGCGATGTCAGCCGTTTCTACTCGTCGTCGCACGATCGCTTTACCTACGGCTCCAGCTTCATCAACTTTAACCTGCCGCAGTTCTATCAGATTGTGAAAACCGATGGGCGCGCGCAGGTGATCCCGTTCCGTACCCAGCCGATTAGCGCCGTGCCGCCCGTCAGTCAGGAAAACGACACTCCGCTGTTGCAGCAGTATTTCTCGTGAGCATGATGCCGGATAAGCGAAGCGTATCCGGCAATAAAACTTAACGGAAGCTCACCTCTTCACCCGCCTGCTGTGTCGCCGCCTGTTCTAGCAGATCCCAGAACGTTTCGCCGCTACGATCGCAGATCCACTCGTCGCCTTTCAGGTCAAAGTGGTAGCCGCCCTGTTTGGTCGCCAGCCACACCTGATGCAGCGGCTCCTGACGGTTAATAATAATTTTGCTGCCGTTTTCGAAGCTGATGGTCAGCACGCCGCCGTTGATCTCACAATCGATATCGCTGCCGCCGTCCCAGTCATCCAGACGCTCTTCAATGGTCATCCACAGGGTGTCAGCAAGGCGATGAAATTCACTGTCGTTCATTTTCTTATCCTGTTTTTCGTGATGACGGCAGTATAACCTGAAACAAAACGCGTTGCAGATTACAGGCTAACTCTTGCTTTTACGCCTTCTCCTGCGATGATAGAAAACAGAAAGCATGAACTTTACAGGCAATCGATAATGAAAAACGTGTTAAAGCCACTCGCTGTCATTTTTACTCTGTTCAGCCTGACGGGCTGTGGGCTAAAAGGCCCGCTCTATTTCCCGCCAGCAGATAAAACCGCGCCGCCTCCGACCAAGAGCGTTCAGCCGCAATCACAATCCACCACGCCAGAGAAAAACGATCGTGGGATTAGTGACGGGCCTTCTCAGGTGAATTACTGACGGCAGGAATAGATGTATATTTCTGTACCCGCGTGAACGGAGTGAATGATGCAATTCTCTAAAATGCATGGCCTTGGCAACGATTTTATGGTCGTCGACGCGGTAACGCAGAATGTCTTTTTCTCACCAGAGCTGATCCGCCGCTTGTCCGACAGGCATCTCGGCGTTGGATTTGATCAACTGCTGGTGGTTGAACCTCCGTATGATCCGGAGCTGGATTTCCACTACCGTATTTTTAATGCTGACGGTAGTGAAGTGTCACAGTGTGGCAATGGCGCCCGCTGTTTTGCCCGCTTTGTTCGCCTGAAAGGGCTGACCAATAAGCGTGATATTCGCGTCAGTACCGCTAATGGTCGTATGGTATTAACCGTAACCGACGACGAGCTGGTACGGGTGAATATGGGTGAACCCAATTTTGAACCCGCGCAGGTTCCGTTTCGCGCCAACAAAGCAGAGAAGACCTATATTATGCGCGTGGCTGAACAGACAGTATTGTGCGGCGTGGTTTCAATGGGGAACCCGCACTGCGTAATTCAGGTTGATGATGTTGATACGGCCACGGTAGAAACGTTGGGGCCGGTTCTGGAAAGTCACGAACGCTTTCCTGAACGCGCCAATATCGGATTTATGCAGGTGGTAAAGCGCGAGCATATCCGGCTGCGCGTCTATGAGCGCGGCGCGGGTGAAACGCAGGCCTGCGGCAGCGGTGCGTGCGCCGCTGTTGCGGTTGGTATCCAGCAGGGCCTGCTGGCAGAAGAAGTGAGGGTGGAATTACCGGGCGGTCGACTTGATATCGCCTGGAAAGGTCCGGGTCATCCGCTGTATATGACTGGCCCGGCGGCACATGTCTACGACGGATTTATTCACTTATGAAGCAACCAGGGGAAGAACTACAGGAAACGCTCATGGAGCTGGACGACCGGGCGGTCGTCGATTACCTGCAACGTAATCCTGAGTTTTTTATCCGTAATGCCCAGGCAGTTGAAGCGATGCGTGTTCCACACCCGGTGCGGGGCACGGTCTCTTTAGTGGAATGGCATATGGCGCGGGCACGTAATCATATTAACGTGCTGGAAGAGAATATGGCGTTGTTGATGGAACAAGCCAACGCCAATGAAAGCCTGTTCTATCGTCTGTTAAATCTGCAAGCACGGCTGGTATCGGCCAGCAGTCTTGACGACATGCTGATGCGATTTCATCGCTGGGCGCGTGAGTTAGGGCTGGCTGGGGCGACGGTTCGTCTGTTCCCGGATCGCTGGCGACTTGGTGCGCCATCAAAATTCACTCATCTGGCATTAAGCCGTCAGGCTTTTGAACCGCTGCGTATTCAGCGTCTGGGCCAGTCACTGCACTATCTTGGACCGCTCAATGGCCCGGAACTTCTGGTCATGATGCCCGAGGCGAAAGCGATAGGCTCGGTGGCGATGTCGATGTTGGGGCAAGATGGATCCCTGGGCGTGATGCTGTTCAGTAGTCGCGACGTTAATCATTACCAGCAGGGGCAAGGTACGCAATTACTGCAGGAAATCTCGCTGATGTTGCCGGAGCTGCTGGAGCGCTGGATTGAACGCGTATGACCGATTCACCCCTTTCTCAGGATGTGGCGCGCTTTTTACGCTATCTGGGCGTTGAGCGCCAGCTTAGCCCGATCACATTGCTGAATTATCAGCGTCAGCTTGATGCCATCATTGCGTTAGCCGGAGAGACCGGTCTGCAAAGCTGGCAACAATGTGACGCTTCGATGGTACGCAGTTTTGCCGTGCGCAGCCGTCGTAAAGGGCTGGGGCCGGCGAGCCTGGCGCTGCGTCTCTCCGCATTGCGCAGTTTCTTTGACTGGCTGGTTAATCAGGGCGAGCTGAAAGCCAATCCCGCAAAAAGTGTTTCCGCGCCGAAAGCACCGCGTCATCTACCTAAAAATATCGATGTCGACGACGTTAATCGTCTGCTGGATATCGACCTCAACGATCCCCTCGCCGTGCGCGACCGGGCAATGTTAGAAGTGATGTACGGCGCAGGGCTGCGTTTGTCTGAACTGGTTGGGCTGGATATTAAACATCTCGATCTCGACACCGGCGAAGTATGGGTGATGGGGAAGGGCAGTAAAGAACGTCGCCTGCCAATTGGCCGCAATGCAGTGGCGTGGATTGAGCACTGGCTGGACCTGCGGGGGCTATTTGGCAGCGATGACGATGCGTTATTCCTGTCAAAACTGGGCAAACGCATTTCTGCGCGTAATGTGCAAAAACGCTTTGCGGAATGGGGGATCAAACAGGGGCTGAACAGCCACGTACATCCCCACAAATTGCGCCACTCTTTTGCGACGCATATGCTGGAGTCGAGCGGCGATCTGCGCGGGGTACAGGAGTTATTGGGGCATGCTAATCTCTCCACTACCCAAATCTATACCCATCTTGATTTTCAACACCTGGCTTCAGTGTACGATGCGGCGCATCCACGCGCCAAACGGGGGAAATAATGCGTTTTTACCGGCCTCTGGGGCGCATTTCTGCGCTCACCTTTGACCTTGATGACACCCTTTACGATAACCGTCCCGTTATCACACGCACCGAGCAGGAAGCGCTCGCGTTTGTACAGAATTACCATCCGGCGTTGAATTCGCTGCAAAATAGCGACCTACAGCGCTTACGTCAGGCCGTTCGCGACGCCGAGCCGGAAATCTACCACGACGTTACCCAATGGCGTCACCGCGCCGTAGAGCGCGCTATGCTGGAGGCGGGATTGTCAGAAGCAGAAGCCAGAATGGGGGCAAATGCGGCGATGATGAATTTCGCCAAATGGCGTAGCCGCATTGACGTCCCGCAGGCGACGCATGACACGCTGAAGGCGCTGGCCCGCAAATGGCCGCTGGTGGCGATCACCAACGGTAACGCACAGCCAGAACTGTTCGGCCTGGGCGATTACTTTGAGTTTGTGCTGCGCGCCGGTCCCGACGGGCGATCAAAACCGTTCAGCGACATGTATGCGCTGGCGGCGGATAAACTGAAAATGCCCGTGGCTGAGATTCTGCATGTGGGCGATGACCTGACGACAGACGTGGCGGGGGCCATCCGTTGCGGTATGCAGGCCTGCTGGATCAAACCGGAAAATGCCGACCTGATGCAAACCGCAGACAGCCGTTTGCTGCCGCATATCGAAATTTCACAGTTGGCATCTCTGACCTCGCTGATATAATCACCAGCAGAACTCTGTATATATACCCAGCTTTTTGGCGGATGGCGCTACGCTTATCCGCCTTACCTACTTTTACGCGGCGGTGCCAATGGACGTTTCTTACCTGCTCGACAGCCTTAATGATAAACAGCGTGAAGCGGTGGCCGCGCCACGCAGCAACATGCTGGTTTTGGCCGGCGCGGGGAGTGGTAAAACTCGCGTGCTGGTGCACCGTATCGCCTGGTTACTGACGGTAGAGAACAACTCGCCATACTCCATTATGGCGGTGACCTTTACCAACAAAGCGGCGGCGGAAATGCGCCACCGTATTGGCCAGATCATGGGAACCAGCCAGGGCGGTATGTGGGTGGGTACATTCCACGGTTTGGCGCACCGTCTGCTGCGCGCGCACCATATGGATGCGAACCTGCCGCAGGATTTCCAGATCCTCGACAGCGAAGACCAATTGCGTTTGCTCAAGCGTTTGATCAAGGCGATGAATCTTGATGAGAAGCAGTGGCCGCCGCGTCAGGCGATGTGGTTTATCAATAGCCAGAAAGACGAAGGGCTGCGCCCGCACCATCTGCAGAGCTATGGCAACCCGGTTGAGCAAACCTGGCAGAAGGTGTATCAGGCCTATCAGGAAGCGTGTGACCGCGCGGGGCTGGTGGATTTCGCCGAGCTGTTGCTGCGCGCCCATGAACTGTGGCTCAACAAGCCGCATATCCTGCAGCACTACCGCGAACGCTTTACCAATATCCTGGTGGACGAATTCCAGGATACCAACAACATTCAGTACGCCTGGATCCGCCTGCTGGCGGGCGATACCGGCAAAGTGATGATCGTTGGCGATGATGACCAGTCGATCTACGGCTGGCGCGGGGCGCAGGTGGAAAACATCCAGCGCTTCCTCACGGATTTCCCGGGCGCAGAAACTATTCGCCTGGAGCAGAACTACCGCTCTACCAACAACATCCTCAGCGCGGCCAACGCCCTGATTGAAAACAACAACGGGCGTTTGGGTAAAAAGCTGTGGACCGATGGCATCGACGGCGAACCAATCTCACTGTACTGCGCGTTCAACGAACTCGATGAAGCGCGTTTTGTGGTCAATCGTATCAAAACCTGGCAGGACAACGGCGGTGCGCTGGAACAGTGCGCCATTCTGTATCGCAGCAACGCCCAGTCGCGCGTGCTGGAAGAGGCGTTGTTACAAGCCAGCATGCCATACCGTATCTATGGTGGGATGCGCTTCTTCGAACGCCAGGAAATCAAAGATGCGCTCTCCTACCTGCGCCTTATCGCTAACCGTAATGACGACGCTGCATTCGAACGCGTGGTGAATACGCCAACCCGCGGGATTGGCGATCGTACATTAGATGTCGTGCGTCAGACCTCCCGTGACCGCCAGCTTACGTTGTGGCAGGCCTGTCGTGAGCTGTTGCAGGAAAAAGCCCTCGCGGGTCGCGCCGCCAGCGCCTTACAGCGTTTTATGGAGCTGATCGATGCGCTGGCGCAGGAGACCGCCGATATGCCGCTGCACGTGCAGACTGACCGGGTGATTAAAGACTCCGGCCTGCGCATGATGTACGAGCAGGAAAAAGGCGAGAAGGGTCAGACGCGTATCGAAAACTTAGACGAACTGGTGACGGCAACGCGCCAGTTCAGCTACAACGAAGAAGACGAAGACTTAATGCCGCTACAGGCGTTCCTGTCTCACGCCGCGCTGGAAGCAGGCGAAGGGCAGGCGGATACCTGGCAGGATGCGGTACAACTGATGACGCTGCACTCGGCGAAAGGTCTGGAGTTCCCCCAGGTATTTATCGTGGGTATGGAAGAAGGCATGTTCCCCAGCCAGATGTCGCTGGACGAAGGTGGGCGCCTCGAAGAAGAGCGCCGCCTGGCTTACGTAGGCGTGACTCGCGCGATGCAAAAGCTGACGCTGACCTACGCCGAAACGCGTCGTCTGTACGGCAAAGAGGTTTACCACCGTCCGTCGCGCTTTATCGGCGAACTGCCGGAAGCGTGCGTTGAAGAGGTTCGCCTGCGCGCCACGGTTAGCCGCCCGGTGAGCCATCAGCGGATGGGCACGCCAATGGCGGAAAATGATACCGGCTACAAGCTCGGCCAGCGCGTGCGCCACGCTAAGTTTGGTGAGGGCACCATCGTCAATCTGGAAGGAAGCGGTGAGCACAGTCGTTTGCAGGTCGCGTTCCAGGGGCAAGGGATCAAATGGCTGGTGGCGGCCTACGCCAGACTGGAAACGGTTTGATCGGTTTGGCTTTGCCGGATGGCGACGCTGGTGCGTCTTATCCGGCCTACAGACCGGGTAACATTTTGATTTCCAGGCCGGACAAGGCGAAGCCGCCATCCCGCTATCTGTCGGTTAATATTCTGAAATCATAGATAAATAATTCCCCTCTGCTAACCTTTTTGTATAAGGGGAAATTATTACTTTTTCGCCATCTGTTGCGTGTTGACGTCAAAATTTTGCTGGCGTAACATGCGCGCACGATTACGCTAAGAGGACATTCGCCTTGGACACACCCAGTAGATACTGGCTCATTATCCTGTCATCCAGGATCAACTCCTAAGGCTATCCCTTTTTGCTGATAGCCTTCGCGGTTGTCAGCGACCTTCTGTTTTTTCCCGTCGCGCTGAGTCAGGCTGTTTAATGGTCTGAAACCCAATTTGTTTCTGTGTGCCCTCCGAACTGTCCGATAATTTTTTGCATTGGGAGTCCCGGTCATGCTGAGCGCATTTCAACTGGAAAACAATCGTTTAACTCGCCTTGAGGCAGACGAGATCGAGCACCTGGCCAGTTCGGTTTGGGTCGATTTAGTCGAGCCGGATGACGAAGAACGAAACCGTGTGCAAAAGGACTTGGGCCAGAATCTGGCTACGCGCCCTGAACTGGAAGACATCGAAGCATCTGCGCGTTTTTTTGAAGACGAAGACGGTCTGCACATTCACTCCTTCTTCTTCTATGAAGATGCCGACGATCACGCGGGTAACTCAACCGTCGCATTTACCATTCGCGAAGGTCGCCTGTTTACTCTGCGCGAGCGCGAGCTGCCGGCATTTCGCCTGTACCGCATGCGTGCGCGTAATCAGGCGATGGTGGATGGCAACGCTTACGAGCTGCTGCTCGACCTGTTCGAAACTAAAATTGAACAGTTGGCGGATGAGATCGAAAATATCTACAGCGACCTGGAAAAACTCAGCCGTGTGATCATGGAAGGGCGTCAGGGTGATGAATATGACGAAGCGCTTTCGACGCTGGCGGAACTGGAAGATATCGGCTGGAAGGTCCGCCTGTGTCTGATGGATACCCAGCGCGCACTGAACTTCCTGGTGCGTAAAGCGCGTTTGCCGGGGAGTCAGCTGGAACAGGCGCGCGAGATTCTGCGCGATATCGAATCCCTGCTGCCGCACAACGAATCACTGTTCCAGAAAGTTAACTTCCTGATGCAGGCGGCGATGGGCTTTATCAATATCGAGCAGAACCGCATCATCAAGATCTTCTCGGTGGTCTCTGTGGTGTTCCTGCCGCCGACGCTGGTGGCTTCCAGCTACGGGATGAACTTTGAGTTCATGCCGGAACTGCACTGGAGCTTCGGTTACCCAGGGGCGATTGTCTTTATGATGCTCGCGGGTCTGGCACCGTATCTGTACTTTAAGCGCAAGAACTGGCTGTAATGGCTGTGCCGGATGGCGGTTACGCCTTATCCGGCACTTCTTCAGCTCCGACGTACCCGTCGTTGCGTATAAATCGCATCCATCACGAAAACTGCCAGCGCCACCCAGATAAACGCAAACGTGACCATTTTATCCGCTCCCGGAACTTCACCGTAGAAAGTGACGGCCAGCAGGAACATTAGCGTGGGTCCGATATACTGGAAGAAACCCAGCGTGGACAGACGCAGGCGGGTCGCCGCGCCGGTAAAGCACAGCAGCGGAATGGTGGTCACGACACCTGCAGCAATCAGCAGCAGATTGAGTGACATGGGGTTTTGACCCATATGGCTGGTTGGGCTGTCCGCGATGCCAAACAGATAGATAGCCGCAACAGGTAAAAGCCACAGGGTTTCGATCAGCATGCCGGTTTGTGCTTCGACGGCAATCTTCTTGCGTACCAGACCATAGAAAGCAAAGCTGAACGCCAGGCCCAACGCGATGATTGGCAGCGATCCGAAGGTCCACAGCTGTACCAGTACGCCGCAGGCGGCTAACAGTACCGCCAGCCACTGCATGCGACGAAAGCGCTCGCCGAGGAAAAGCATTCCCAGCACAATATTCACCAGCGGGTTAATAAAATAGCCCAGGCTGGCTTCCAGCATATGATGATTATTGACCGCCCAAATGAACAGCAGCCAGTTTCCACCGATGAGCACTGCAGA
The DNA here is from genome assembly GCF_013816515.1 of Citrobacter sp. RHB35-C21. Lineage (NCBI taxonomy): Bacteria > Pseudomonadati > Pseudomonadota > Gammaproteobacteria > Enterobacterales > Enterobacteriaceae > Citrobacter > Citrobacter sp. RHB35-C21. Next base: position 5,050,343 of record NZ_CP057147.1, on the reverse strand, counting down.
GAGCGCCAGCAGGAAGATCTTCTTTGGCGTTTGTAGCAGCGTTTTGATGCCCGACCACTGGCGGCTGATGCTCATCAGTACCACCATAAAGAAAAATGACCAGATGACGCGGTGCGTCAGGATCTCATCCGCCGGGACATAGTAAATCAGCTTGAAGTAGGCAGGAGCGATACCCCAAATAAAATAAGCAGCAAGAGCGAGTAACACGCCCTGCCGCGTTTGTTTAGCATCCATCGGGAAAACTCATTTCAGAAATGTAACAGCAGTTTACCTTTTTTTGAGCACTTACCCCACCATATAAGTGGCGGTTGCGCTGGCAATATAAAGCTGTTCTTCATTATGCAGTTCCACGCGCGCAACGGCGACTTTATTCCCCGCCCGCAGCAGGCTGCTGGTAGCGGTAAAGCGATTTCCTCTCCCCGGGCGCAGGTAATCAACGCGCAAATCGATTGTTCCCATACGTGACATTCGCTGACGCAGTTCGTCCTCGCTGATCGTCTCATGGCGGGTCAGCGTACTGCCAACGCACACCAGCCCGGCGGCAACGTCCAGCGCCGACGCGATCACGCCGCCATGCAGAATGCTTTGCGCCCAGTTGCCGACCATCATCGGTTGATTATTAAAGGCTAATTGAGCAAATTCTTTCTCATAGCGTTCAAGCTCCAGACCCAGCGCCCGGTTAAACGGCATATGATAGACAAACATTTCACCCACTAACTTCAGCGCTTCCTCAGCAGTAAGTACGGCAGACATACGATCCCTACATCTCAATGGTTAATGAAATGTTGATATTATGCTTATTATTTGTTGTTTTCTACTTTAGGACGGGATAACTAACGAGGAACTCGCTAAGTATGTAGAATACTTGCCAGATAATTATACAATTCATCAATATTTTGGTTCAGGAGAACATTACCGATGCGGGCGATTCTGGGATGGTTACTACCAGCAGTCATGCTGCCGTTGACCGCGTATGCGCAGGAAGCGACAGTGAAAGAGATTCATGATGCACCGGCGGTTCGCGGCAGTATCATCGCCAACATGCTGCAGGAGCATGACAACCCTTTCACGCTTTATCCTTATGAGACCAACTATCTCATCTACACCAATACCAGCGACATGAACAAAGAGGCGATAAGCAGCTATAGCTGGTCCGAAAATGCGCGCAAAGATGAGGTTAAGTTTCAGCTAAGCCTGGCGTTTCCGCTCTGGCGCGGAATATTAGGCCCGAACTCGGTACTCGGCGGTTCCTATACCCAGAAGTCCTGGTGGCAGCTTTCGAACAGTGAAGAGTCTGCGCCGTTTCGCGAAACCAACTATGAACCGCAATTGTTCCTCGGTTTCGCCACCGACTATCGTTTTGCCGGTTGGACGCTCCGCGATGTCGAAATGGGCTATAACCATGACTCCAATGGTCGATCCGACCCCACCTCACGTAGCTGGAACCGCCTTTACACCCGGCTGATGGCTGAAAACGGTAACTGGCTGGTGGAAGTTAAGCCGTGGTACGTTATCGGCAGCACTGACGATAACCCTGATATCACCAAATATATGGGCTACTATCAGTTGAAAATGGGTTATCACCTGGGTGACGCGGTGATCAGTGTGAAAGGTCAGTACAACTGGAATACCGGCTACGGCGGCGCAGAGCTGGGGGCCAGTTATCCCATTACCAAGCATGTGCGTCTTTATACCCAGGTCTACAGCGGCTACGGCGAATCACTGATTGACTACAACTTCAATCAGACCCGTGTTGGCGTGGGTGTAATGCTTAACGATATCTTCTGACAGGTATTGAGAGTATTTTAATCATTGCAGTTTCTCTCTCAGGCGCTGAAAATAGCGCCTGTTTTTATTTCAGGCTAATGGGGTTAATGTGGCGCAGGCGGAAGTGTTGAATCTGGAAATGGGCGCTAAACAGGTTTTGCAGGAAACCTTTGGCTACCAACAGTTTCGCCCTGGTCAGGAAGAAATCATTGATACCGTGATCGCTGGTCGCGACTGCCTGGTCGTTATGCCGACCGGTGGCGGAAAATCCCTGTGCTATCAAATTCCCGCATTATTGCTTAACGGGCTCACCGTTGTTGTTTCTCCGCTGATTTCTCTGATGAAAGATCAGGTCGATCAACTGCTTGCCAACGGCGTGGCGGCCGCGTGTCTGAACTCCACCCAAAGTCGTGAGCAGCAGCTTGAGGTGATGGCAGGCTGTCGTAGCGGGCAGATTCGCTTACTGTACATTGCGCCCGAACGCCTGATGCTGGATAACTTCCTTGAAAATCTGGCGCACTGGAACCCGGTACTGCTGGCAGTTGATGAAGCGCACTGTATTTCGCAGTGGGGGCATGATTTCCGCCCGGAATACGCCGCGCTGGGGCAGTTGCGTCAGCGTTTCCCAACTCTGCCGTTTGTCGCGCTGACCGCGACCGCGGACGAGACAACCCGGCTGGATATTGTGCGTCTGCTGGGGCTCAACGACCCGTTAATTCAGATCAGCAGCTTTGATCGCCCGAATATTCGCTACATGTTGATGGAGAAGTTTAAGCCGCTCGATCAACTGATGCGCTACGTGCAAGAGCAGCGCGGTAAGTCCGGTATTATCTACTGTAACAGTCGCGCTAAAGTAGAAGACACCGCCGCGCGTCTGCAAAGCCGAGGCATTAGCGCCGGGGCTTATCATGCCGGGCTGGAAAACGCTGTACGTGCAGAAGTGCAGGAGAAATTCCAGCGTGATGACCTGCAAATCGTCGTAGCGACCGTGGCGTTTGGCATGGGAATCAACAAACCCAACGTACGCTTCGTGGTGCATTTCGATATTCCGCGCAACATCGAGTCCTATTATCAGGAAACCGGCCGCGCCGGGCGTGACGGCCTGCCTGCGGAAGCAATGCTGTTTTACGATCCGGCTGATATGGCATGGCTGCGCCGTTGCCTCGAAGAGAAACCCGCCGGGCAACTGCTGGATATCGAACGGCATAAGCTCAATGCGATGGGGGCGTTTGCCGAGGCGCAAACCTGTCGTCGTCTGGTGCTGTTGAACTATTTTGGCGAGGGGCGTCAGGAGCCGTGTGGTAACTGCGACATCTGTCTCGACCCGCCAAAACAGTACGACGGGCTCATGGATGCGCGCAAAGCGCTGTCGACTATCTACCGTGTTAATCAACGCTTTGGTATGGGTTATGTCGTGGAGGTTCTGCGCGGAGCGAATAACCAGCGAATTCGCGAGCTGGCCCATGACAAGCTGCCTGTCTATGGCATTGGTCGTGAGCAAAGCCATGAACATTGGGTAAGCGTTATCCGCCAGCTTATTCATCTTGGGCTGGTGACGCAGAATATTGCTCATCACTCCGCGTTACAGCTAACCGAAGCCGCGCGTCCGGTACTGCGTGGTGATGTTGCGCTACAGCTTGCGGTACCGCGTATTGTGGCGCTGAAACCGCGAGCGATGCAGAAATCCTTCGGTGGCAATTACGATCGCAAACTGTTCGCCAAATTGCGGAAGCTGCGTAAAGCCATTGCTGATGAAGAAAATATCCCGCCGTATGTAGTGTTCAACGATGCCACGCTGATTGAAATGGCTGAGCAGATGCCGGTTTCACCGAGCGAAATGCTGAGCGTCAATGGCGTGGGGATGCGTAAACTTGAGCGTTTTGGCAAAGAGTTTATGGCGCTTATTCGCGCGCACGTTGATGGTGACGACGAAGAGTAGTCAGCCAGGCAAAAAAGTGCCAGGATGGTGACTCACTGAACTATTTCCCCCGCGAGTCATTTTTATGTTAACGCTATTTTTCACCGTTGCGTTGGTGCATATCGTTGCGCTGATGAGTCCTGGTCCCGACTTTTTCTTTGTTTCTCAAACAGCGGTTAGCCGTTCGCGCAAAGAAGCTATGATGGGTGTGCTGGGTATTACCTGTGGCGTCATGGTCTGGGCTGGTGTAGCGCTGCTCGGCCTACATCTGATTATCGAAAAAATGGCCTGGCTGCACACCATTATTATGGTGGGCGGGGGGCTGTATCTGTGCTGGATGGGATATCAGATGCTACGCGGCGCGTTTAAAAAACAGGATGTTGCGACTCCCACTCCGCAGGTTGAGCTGGCGCAGAGCGGACGCAGCTTTTTGAAGGGGCTGCTGACCAACCTGGCGAACCCTAAAGCCATTATCTATTTTGGCTCCGTGTTCTCATTGTTCGTTGGCGATAACGTGGGAACGGGCGCACGCTGGGGGATCTTTGCCCTGATCATCGTGGAAACGTTGGCGTGGTTTACCGTAGTCGCCAGCCTGTTTGCACTGCCGAAAATGCGTCGTGGCTATCAGCGTCTGGCGAAGTGGATTGATGGTTTTGCCGGTGCGCTGTTTGCGGGCTTCGGTATCCACCTGATTATTTCGCGTTAAGTTTCTTCCGGGCCGGATAAGCGCAAGCGCCTCCGGCACCTTCATCAGGCATGCCGTGCCGAGGCTAACAAGGCGCCTATCAGCATAAACAGCGAGCCAAACACTTTGTTTAACGCTTTCATTTGCTTTGGCCCTTTAATCCAGCCAGCAATGCGCGTGGCCAGCGTCGCGTAACCGATCATCACAATGATATCGACCACGATGGTCGTGACGCCAAGCACCACGTACTGCATTAACTGCGGTTCCTGTGGCAGGATAAACTGCGGGAACAGGGCTGCAAGGAAAACGATGCTCTTGGGGTTGGTCAGATTAACAAAGACTGCGCGTTTGAACAGGCGGCTGCGCGATTGCGTATTCGCCATGGTGTTTAGATCGATAGCACCTGCCGCCCGCCATTGCTGAATACCCAGCCAAATCAGATAGGCCGCCCCCGCCCATTTCAGCACCTCAAATGCGATAACCGAACGTGAAAATAGCGTTCCCAGTCCTACGCCAACCAGAACGATATGAATGCCAAGTCCGGTCTGCAAACCAGCAATCGACGCGCTGGCGCCGCGATAACCGTGACTGATGGCGGTGGTCATGGTGTTGATTGCGCCAGAGCCTGGAGACAAGCTCAAAATAATAGAGGTCAACAGGTAGGCGAACCACCATTCAAAGGTCATGAGAAACTCCCGGATTGTCTATTTTTATGCCACAATACGCTACTGCCGTTAGGTTGTGTCAGCGACGGCGAAAAAAACGATTTTACTTGGTCAGCGAGGCTGGATACCCGATGTTTCAGCAGCAAAAAGACTGGGAAACAAGAGAAAACGCGTTTGCTGCTTTTTCCATGGGGCCACTGACAGATTTCTGGCGTCAGCGGGAAGAAGCGGAATTTACGGGCGTGGATGATATCCCCGTCCATTTTGTGCGTTTTCACGCAGAAAAAAACGATCGCGTCATCGTCGTCTGTCCTGGACGCATTGAAAGCTACGTGAAATACGCTGAACTGGCGTATGACCTGTTTCATTCTGGTTTTGACGTCCTCATTATCGATCACCGTGGCCAGGGGCGTTCCGGGCGTATGCTTTCGGACCCGCATCGCGGTCATGTCGATAACTTTAATGACTATGTCGACGATTTAACCGCCTTCTGGCAGCAGGAAGTGCTACCCGGTCCGTGGAGAAAGCGCTATATACTGGCGCATTCAATGGGCGGAGCGATAGCCACGTTATTCTTGCAGCGCCACCCGAATCAGTGTGATGCCATCGCGCTTTGCGCGCCGATGTTTGGTATTGTGATGCGCTTTCCCGACTGGATGGTACGCCACATTCTGGACTGGGCTGAAGGGCATCCGCGGATCCGCGAAGGTTATGCGATGGGTACCGGGCGCTGGCGGGCGCTGCCATTCGGTATGAATGCGTTAACCCATAGTCGACAGCGCTATCGGCGCAATCTACGCTTCTATGCGGATGAGCCACGGCTGCGCGTTGGCGGCCCCACCTACCACTGGGTACGTGAAGGTATTCTGGCAGGCGAACAGGTTCTGGCTGGAGCAGGAGACGACGCGACGCCGACGCTGCTGATTCAGGCCGAAGAAGAGCGTGTGGTAGATAACCGCATGCACGATCGTTTTTGTGAACTCCGCGCCGCAGCGGGCCATCCCGTAGAAGGGGGGCAGCCGCTGGTCATCAAAGGCGCGTACCATGAGATCCTTTTTGAAAAGGACGCAATGCGCTCAGTCGCGCTTAACGCTATTGTCGAATTTTTCGACAAGCATAACTCATCCAGCGGAACCCGCTTTGCCTAGAGGTTGAATTTTCTTATGTATCAGGTTGTTGCGTCTGATTTAGACGGTACGCTGCTTTCTCCCGACCATACTCTGTCCCCTTATGCCAAAGAGACGCTGAAGTTATTGACCGCTCGTGGCGTTAACTTCGTGTTTGCGACTGGCCGTCATCATGTTGATGTGGGGCAAATTCGCGATAACCTCGGCATTAAAACCTACATGATTACGTCCAACGGCGCGCGTGTGCATGATTCTGACGGGAATCTGGTGTTTTCGCATAACCTGGATCGCGACATTGCCAGCGACCTGTTTGGCGTAGTGAATGCAAACCCGGACATCGTGACCAACGTTTATCGTGATGATGAGTGGTTTATGAACCGCCATCGCCCGGACGAAATGCGCTTCTTCAAAGAAGCAGTGTTTAACTATTCACTGTTTGAACCTGCGCTACTGGAGCCGGAAGGTGTGAGTAAAGTGTTTTTCACCACCGATTCTCACGAAAGGCTGCTGCCGCTGGAGCAGGCGATTAACGCCCGCTGGGGCGACCGCGTCAACGTCAGTTTCTCTACGCTTACCTGCCTGGAAGTCATGGCTGGCGGCGTATCGAAAGGCCATGCGCTGGAAGCGGTGGCGAAAGCTATGGGCTATAGCCTGAAAGATTGTATCGCTTTTGGCGACGGGATGAACGACGCGGAAATGCTCTCCATGGCGGGCAAAGGCTGCATTATGGGCAACGCTCACCAGCGCCTGAAGGATCTGCATCCGGAACTGGAAGTCATTGGTCTTAATGCCGACGATGCCGTGCCGCATTATCTGCGTGAGCTGTTTTTGCAGTAATGTTTTTGTTCGTTAGTTGACCAGATGTCAACTTAAAACTTCGCTACAATGGGCGTACCTTTTGTTAAGAGACATCCATTGTGGCGTTACTCATCATTACCACAATTCTGTGGGCCTTTTCCTTTAGCCTGTTTGGCGAGTACCTTGCCGGTCATGTCGATAGCTATTTTGCGGTGCTGGTGCGCGTTGGGCTGGCGGCGCTGGTGTTCCTGCCGTTTTTACGTACCCGTGGACATAGCGTAAAAACCATCGCGCTGTATATGCTGGTGGGCGCCATGCAGCTTGGCATTATGTATATGCTGAGTTTTCACGCCTATCTGTACCTGACGGTATCAGAACTGCTGCTCTTTACCGTGCTGACGCCGCTCTACATTACGCTGATTTATGACCTGATGAGCGGACGTCGTCTGCGCTGGAGCTACGCCTTCAGTGCGTTGCTGGCGGTGGTTGGTGCGGGGATCATTCGTTACGATCAGGTGACCAGCCACTTCTGGACCGGCCTGCTGCTGGTGCAGTTGTCCAATATCAGCTTTGCTATTGGCATGGTGGGCTACAAGCGTCTGATGGAAACGCGGCCAATGCCGCAGCACAACGCCTTTGCCTGGTTTTACATGGGGGCCTTTATGGTGGCGGTCGTGGCCTGGTTCATGCTGGGGAATGCGCAGAAAATGCCTGCAACCACGCTACAGTGGGGAATTCTGGTCTTTCTTGGCGTGGCAGCGTCCGGCATTGGTTACTTTATGTGGAACTACGGCGCAACCCAGGTGGATGCGGGGACGCTGGGCATCATGAACAATATGCATGTGCCGGCCGGGCTGCTGGTTAACCTGGCTATCTGGCATCAACAGCCTCACTGGCCAAGCTTCATTATTGGTGCGGCTGTGATAGTGGCTTCACTGTGGGTACATCGAAAGTGGGTCGTTCCGCACTCCGTACAAACGGCAGGTGATCGCAGGCGTGATTCCGCGCTGAGCGAATAAACGCTTCCGTGACTGGCTGTCGCTGCTCGCCATCGCGCACGGCGGCGTACAGCCGACTCCACAATCCATCGCCCAGGGTTTTGGTCACCACCAGGCCCTGGCGTTCAAAACTCTCCACCACCCAGTGCGGTAAAGCTGCAATACCCATTCTGGCTGCAACCATCTGAATCAGCAGCAGGGTGTTATCCACGCTCTTCAGCGACGGACTAACGCCCGCAGGCTGCAAGAAATGCCGCCAGACATCCAGTCGACTTCGTTGCACCGGGTAAATAAGCAGCGTCTCACTGGCTAAATCCTCCGGCGTGATCTGCGTCTTGCTGGCCAGCGGATGGTCCGGCGCCAGTACCAGGCGGACTTCAAAATCGAACATCGGCGAGTAGTGCAGTCCGCTACGCGGCAGAATGTCGGATGTCAGCACCAGATCCAGCTCATCCTGTTGTAGCGCTGGTTGCGGATCGAACGTCACGCCGGATTTAAAGTCCATCTCCACCTGCGGCCAGTTGGCACGAAAATTCTCCAGCGCGGGCGTCAGCCATTGAATACAGCTATGGCATTCAATAGCGATCCGCAGCCGGGTTTGCTGCGGTTCGTTGCAGGCCTGCAGCGCACGACCAATTTGCGGCAACACCTGATTTGCTAACTGCAGCAAAATTTCGCCTTGAGGCGTAAAGCGCAGAGGCTGGCTTTTACGGATAAAAAGTCGAAAGCCAAGGCGCTGTTCCAGATCGCTGAACTGGTGAGAGAGGGCGGATTGGGTCTGATGCAACGTCGCCGCTGCGGCCGCCAGCGAACCACTATTCCGCAACGCCTGGAGCGTTTTCAGGTGTTTAATCTCGATCATGAAAGTCCTTCACTTCGGCATGAACAAATTGCGCTTGAGGAATATACAGTAACTGTCAATTATGGATGTGTAAACATCTGGATGGCTAAAATCCTTCGTCTTTTAAATTTATGGTGCGTTGGCTGTGTTTTTCCACCCCGGTCACTTACTTCAGTAAGCTCCTGGGATGAATAAACTTGCCACCTTCCCTAAATTAAAAATCAATAGGGTTTACATATAATTAGAGGAAGAAAAATGACAATACTTAATCACACCCTCGGTTTCCCTCGCGTTGGCCTGCGTCGCGAGCTGAAAAAAGCGCAAGAAAGCTACTGGGCGGGAAATTCTTCCCGTGAAGATTTGCTAACCGTTGGCCGCGAGCTGCGTGCCCGTCACTGGGATCAGCAGAAGCAGGCGGGCGTTGACCTGCTGCCGGTGGGCGATTTTGCCTGGTACGATCACGTGCTGACCACCAGCCTGCTGCTCGGCAACGTTCCGGCTCGTCATCAAAATAAAGACGGCTCGGTCGATATCGATACCTTATTCCGCATTGGCCGTGGCCGCGCACCAACCGGGGAGCCCGCGGCGGCGGCAGAAATGACCAAATGGTTTAACACCAACTATCACTACATGGTGCCAGAGTTCACCAAAGGTCAGCAGTTCAAACTGACCTGGACCCAACTGCTGGATGAAGTGGATGAAGCGTTGGCGCTCGGTCACAAGGTGAAACCTGTGCTGCTGGGACCGGTAACTTACCTTTGGCTGGGGAAAGTAAAGGGCGAACAGTTTGACCGCCTGAGCCTGTTGAACGATATTCTGCCGGTTTACCAGCAGGTGCTGGCTGAGCTGGCGAAACGCGGTATTGAGTGGGTGCAGATTGATGAACCTGCTCTGGTGCTGGAGCTGCCTCAGGTTTGGCTGAACGCCTTCAAACCAGCGTATGACGCGCTGACGGGTCAGGTAAAGCTGCTGCTGACCACCTACTTCGAAGGCGTAACGCCAAACCTGGATACCATTACCGCGCTGCCGGTGCAGGGGCTGCACGTTGACTTCGTGCACGGTAAAGATGATGTGGCCGAGCTGCACAAGCGTCTTCCTGCCGACTGGTTGCTGTCAGCGGGGCTGGTGAACGGTCGCAACGTCTGGCGTGCCGATCTCAGCGAAAAATACGCGCAAATTAAAGATATCGTCGGGAAACGTGACCTGTGGGTAGCTTCTTCCTGCTCCTTGCTGCACAGCCCAATCGATCTCAGCGTGGAAACCCGCCTTGATGCAGAAGTGAAGAGCTGGTTTGCCTTCGCCCTACAAAAATGCGGCGAGCTGGCGCTGCTGCGTGATGCGTTGAACAGCGGTGATACGGCGGCAATTGTGGCGTGGAGCGCACCGATCCAGGCTCGTCGTCACTCTACCCGCGTACACAACACCGCAGTGGAAAAACGTCTGGCGGCGATCACCGCCCAGGACAGCCAACGTACCAACGCTTACCCGGTACGCGCCGAAGCGCAGCGTGCCCGCTTTAATCTGCCGGCATGGCCGACCACCACTATCGGCTCATTCCCGCAAACCACGGAAATTCGCGGCCTGCGTCTGGACTTCAAAAAGGGCAACCTGGATGCAAGTAACTACCGCACCGGTATCGCGGAACATATCAAACAGGCGATTGTTGAACAGGAACGTCTGGGGCTCGACGTGCTGGTGCACGGTGAAGCCGAACGTAACGACATGGTGGAATATTTTGGCGAGCACCTGGACGGATTCGTCTTTACCCAGAATGGTTGGGTGCAGAGCTACGGCTCTCGCTGCGTGAAACCACCGGTGGTTATTGGCGATGTCAGCCGCCCGGAAGCGATCACCGTGGAGTGGGCGAAGTATGCCCAGTCGCTGACCGACAAACCGGTAAAAGGCATGTTGACCGGTCCGGTGACCATTCTCTGCTGGTCATTCCCGCGTGAAGACGTGACGCGTGAAACCATCGCTAAGCAGATTGCGCTGGCGCTGCGTGATGAGGTAGCGGATCTGGAAGCGGCGGGTATTGGCATCATCCAGATTGACGAACCGGCACTGCGCGAAGGTCTGCCACTGCGCCGCAGCGACTGGGCGGCGTATCTGGAGTGGGGCGTGGAAGCCTTCCGCATTAACGCGGCGGTGGCGAAGGATGAAACCCAGATCCACACCCACATGTGTTACTGCGAGTTCAACGACATCATGGACTCCATTGCGGCGCTGGACGCGGACGTGATCACCATTGAGACTTCACGCTCTGATATGGAGTTGCTGGAGTCGTTTGAAGAGTTCGACTATCCGAACGAAATCGGGCCGGGCGTATACGATATTCACTCGCCGAACGTCCCGAGCGTGGAGTGGATAGAAGCCCTGCTGAAGAAAGCCGAGCAGCGTATTCCGGCCGAGCGTCTGTGGGTCAACCCGGACTGCGGCCTGAAAACGCGCGGCTGGCCGGAAACCCGCGCCGCGCTGGCGAACATGGTCAAAGCCGCGCAGAACCTGCGTCAGGCGTAATTCAGAGCCGGTGGTCGGGAAGCGCAAGCGCTTACCCGGCTTACAGGAAATAGCAAGAGTTGTAGGCCCGGTAAGGTGTAGTCGCCGCCGGGCAATTAACGTTTATTTCTTCCCGCCGTATTGTGTGAACCACTCCAGCATTCTCAGCCAGCCATCTTTTGCGGACTCTTCGTGATAGCTCGGACGATAATCGGCGTTAAACGCATGTCCGGCATCGGGATAGACCACGATTTCCGCTTTTGCATTGGCGGCACGCAGCGCCTGACGCATTGTTTCAACGGTATCTTGCGGAATACTGGTGTCCTGGCCGCCATAAAGTCCCAGAACGGGGGCGTTAAGATCGGTCGCGATATCAACAGGATGTTTCGGTGAGTTGAGGGTTTTATCGCCCACCAGTTTGCCATACCACGCTACCGCCGCTTTTAACTGCGGATTATGAGCTGCATACAGCCAGGTGATGCGTCCACCCCAGCAAAATCCGGTGATCATTAACTGGTGGGCATCTCCTCCGTTACGAGAAGCCCAACTGGCGACGTGATCCAGATCGGCCAATACCTGAGAGTCAGGCACTTTGGCGACAAGGCTGCTGAGCAACGTAGGGATATCGGCAAAGTCATTGGGATCGCCTTCACGAAAATAGAGCTCTGGTGCGATAGCCAGATACCCTTCCAGAGCCAGACGGCGGCAAACGTCACGAATGTGTTCATGAATGCCAAAAATCTCCTGCACGACAATGACCACAGGCAGCGGGCCATCGGACTGTTTTGGTCGTGCGTGATACGCTGGCATATCATCGCCTTGTGAAGGTATGGACGTTACACCGGCGATAATGGCGTTATCCGGAGTGTGAACCGTGGTAGACGTCGGTGGAGATACAGCAGGTGCAAAGCCAGATTGTCGTGTTGTCATGGTATTCTCCGTACCCTTAAATATTCAGCCAAAAAGCGCATTGTTAACTATAGACACATGCAACGAACCACATTGCCTTAAACGGTCTATCTTTTGTGCAGGGCTTCCTTACATCGCATCATTTATGTGATTCAAGTCACTATTTTATGGTAATGGAATGCAATTGATTTACATCATAGTGATGACTGTCACGAAAATATGTTCATGCCTTCGGTAAAGTGTGTTTTTGCTTCTTCTGACAAAACCGATTCACAGAGGAGTTTTTATGTCTAAGTCTGATGTTTTTCATCTCGGCCTCACTAAGAACGATTTACAAGGGGCTCAGCTCGCTATCGTCCCTGGCGACCCGGAGCGTGTGGAAAAGATCGCCGCGCTGATGGATAAGCCGGTTAAGCTGGCATCTCATCGCGAGTTCACTACCTGGCGTGCTGAGCTGGATGGTAAAGCCGTGATCGTGTGCTCTACCGGTATCGGCGGTCCGTCAACCTCTATTGCCGTAGAAGAACTGGCACAGCTGGGCATTCGTACCTTCCTGCGTATCGGTACGACTGGCGCCATCCAGCCACATATCAATGTAGGTGATGTACTGGTCACCACAGCATCTGTCCGTCTGGACGGTGCAAGCCTGCACTTCGCGCCAATGGAATTCCCGGCCGTCGCGGACTTCGAGTGCACCACCGCGCTGGTGGAAGCGGCGAAATCTATCGGCGCCACCACCCACGTAGGCGTTACCGCGTCTTCTGATACCTTCTATCCGGGCCAGGAGCGTTATGACACCTTCTCTGGTCGCGTAGTGAGCCGTTTCAAAGGCTCAATGGAAGAGTGGCAGTCTATGGGCGTCATGAACTACGAAATGGAATCTGCTACGCTGCTCACCATGTGCGCAAGCCAGGGTCTGCGTGCCGGTATGGTCGCGGGTGTTATCGTGAACCGTACTCAGCAAGAGATCCCTAATGCGGAAACGATGAAACAAACAGAAAGCCACGCGGTGAAAATCGTGGTGGAAGCTGCGCGTCGTTTACTGTAATTCTCCCGTCTATTCAAAAAGGCCGGCGTGTTCGGCCTTTTTATTTTGCGTAGTGCCTCGCAGGAAATCCCTTTTAAACTGGACGTTTATACAGCACAATTCTATTTTATGCGGGTAAGTCGTTGCTGTAAGGGGGCGTTGTGGATATTTCAATTATGATGAGTGCCGTGCTGGCGTTAGCCGCAGGGCTGCTGGTGGGGTGGCTGGCAACAAAAGCGCACGCCGATCGGATCCGTGCCGACCTCATCGAAGAACGACGCGAACTGGATATTGCGCTAAGCGCCGCCCGCCAGCAGCTCTCACAGGAAGCCCACTGGCGCGATGAGTGCGAATTACTCAATAACGAATTGCGCAGCCTGCACAGCATCAACACCTCTCTGGAAGCCGATCTTCGAGAAGTCACTACCCGACTGGAAGCGACGCAGCAGCATGCGGAAGATAAAATCCGCCAGATGATCAACAGCGAACAGCGTCTGAGCGAACAGTTTGAAAATCTGGCGAACCGTATTTTCGAGCACAGCAACCGTCGTGTAGACGAGCAAAATCGCCAAAGCCTGAACAGCCTGCTTACACCGCTTCGCGAACAACTGGACGGTTTTCGACGCCAGGTTCAGGATAGCTTTGGTAAAGAGGCGCAAGAACGCCATACTCTGGCGCACGAAATTCGTAATCTGCAGCAACTGAACGCGCAGATGGCGCAGGAAGCGGTAAACCTGACGCGGGCATTAAAAGGCGATAACAAAACGCAGGGCAACTGGGGCGAGGTCGTACTCACGCGGGTGCTTGAGGCTTCCGGTCTGCGCGAAGGCTATGAATACGAAACCCAGGTCAGCATTGAGAACGACGCCCGTTCGCGGATGCAGCCAGATGTCATCGTCCGGTTACCGCAGGGCAAAGATGTGGTGATCGACGCGAAAATGACGCTGGTCGCCTATGAACGCTATTTTAATGCTGAAGATGAATACACCCGCGAGAGCGCGTTGCAGGAGCACATCGCCTCGGTACGAAACCATATCCGTCTGCTGGGGCGCAAAGACTATCAGCAACTTCCTGGGCTACGCACACTTGACTATGTGCTGATGTTTATCCCCGTTGAGCCTGCTTTTTTACTGGCGCTCGATAGACAGCCTGAACTGATTACCGAAGCCCTTAAAAATAACATTATGCTGGTTAGCCCTACCACGTTGTTGGTGGCATTGCGCACGATTGCCAACTTGTGGCGCTACGAGCATCAGAGTCGTAATGCGCAACAGATTGCCGATCGGGCCAGCAAACTTTATGACAAGATGCGGTTGTTTGTGGATGATATGTCGGCAATTGGCCAAAGCCTGGATAAAGCCCAGGATAACTACCGACAGGCGATGAAAAAACTCTCTTCAGGTCGTGGAAACGTCCTGTCACAGGCAGAAGCATTTCGCAGTTTAGGCGTGGAAATTAAGCGCGAGATTAATCCTGAACTGGCTGAACAAGCCACTACGCAGGATGAAGAGTACCGCTTGCGCTCGGTCCCTGAAACGCAGCAGGATGAACCTTACCCTGATGATGAAGCGGTAAACCAGCAATCAAACTAGTCCGTTTGGGGTAGTTGAACCGGGCAGAAGGGTAGGGCAAATTGGCCCAATCTGTTACACTTCTTGAACATTTTTTGGATGAGCAGGCACTGAGATGGTGGATAATTCACAAGAAACGACGCACTTTGGCTTTCAGACCGTCGCTAAAGAGCAGAAAGCTGACATGGTGGCCCACGTTTTTCATTCTGTGGCGTCTAAATATGACGTTATGAATGACTTAATGTCATTTGGCATTCATCGTTTGTGGAAGCGCTTCACCATTGACTGCAGTGGCGTGCGTCGCGGGCAAACCGTTCTCGATTTGGCGGGCGGTACGGGCGATCTGACGGCGAAATTCTCTCGCATGGTAGGCGAAACTGGCAAAGTTGTGCTGGCGGATATCAACGACTCAATGCTCAAAATGGGTCGCGAAAAGCTGCGTAATATCGGCGTCGTGGGTAACGTTGAGTACGTTCAGGCGAATGCGGAAGCATTACCTTTCCCAGACAACACGTTTGACTGCATCACCATCTCTTTCGGTCTGCGCAACGTAACGGATAAAGACAAAGCATTACGATCTATGTATCGCGTGTTGAAGCCGGGCGGACGTCTACTGGTGCTGGAGTTCTCCAAGCCGATTATCGAACCGCTGAGTAAAGCCTACGACGCATACTCTTTCCACGTTTTGCCGCGCATTGGTTCTATGGTGGCAAGCGATGCAGACAGTTATCGCTATTTGGCGGAGTCCATCCGCATGCATCCCGATCAGGACACCTTAAAAGCAATGATGCAAGATGCCGGGTTCGAAAGCGTTGATTACTACAACCTGACGGCAGGTGTCGTTGCGCTGCATCGTGGTTACAAGTTCTGACAGGAGATTGGGGATGCCTTTAAAACCCTTAGTGACCGCCGGCGTTGAAAATTTGCTTAACACCTTTCTGTATCGTTCTCCTGCGCTCAAGTCAGCCAGAACGCGTTTACAGGGCAAAGTGCTGCGTGTTGAGCTCAAAGGATTTTCAACACCGTTAGTGCTGGTGTTTAGTGAGCGCCAGGCCGATGTGCTGGGGGCATGGGAAGGCGAAGCCGATTGCACCGTAATCACACATGCCAGCGTGTTACCGAAATTACGCGACCGACAGCAACTCACCACGCTTATCCGCAGTGGTGAGCTGGAGGTTCAGGGCGATATCCAGGTGGTACAGAATTTTGTCGCGTTGGCCGATCTGGCGGAGTTTGATCCCGCAGAACTGTTAGCACCCTATACCGGCGATATCGTCGCGGAAGGGGTCAGCAAAGTTTTGCGTGGTGGAGCGAAGTTCCTGTGCCACAACATTCAACGCCAGCAGCGCTATGTTGCCGAAGCGATCACCGAAGAGTGGCGTATGGCTCCAGGTCCGCTTGAGGTTGCATGGTTTGCAGAAGAAACGGCAGCCGTTGAGCGTGCGGTCGAATCTCTGGCCAAACGGCTGGAAAAACTGGAGGCCAAATGACGCCAGGTGAAGTACGGCGCCTTTATTTCATCATTCGCACTTTTTTAAGCTACGGTCTTGATGAACTCATCCCCAAAATGCGTATCACGCTGCCACTCCGGCTGTGGCGTTACACGCTGTTCTGGATGCCCAACCGACATAAAGACAAACCGCTGGGAGAACGGCTGAGACTGGCTTTACAGGAGCTCGGCCCGGTGTGGATTAAGTTCGGGCAAATGCTCTCTACCCGCCGCGATCTTTTCCCGCCACACATCGCCGATCAGCTAGCGTTATTGCAGGATCGGGTAGCCCCATTCGATGGGCAAAGAGCGAAAGAACAAATCGAAGAGGCGATGGGTGGGCTGCCCGTCGAGGAATGGTTTGATGATTTTGAGATCACACCGCTGGCATCCGCGTCTATTGCTCAGGTTCACACCGCGCGACTGAAATCGAATGGGAAAGAGGTGGTGATCAAAGTTATCCGCCCGGACATACTGCCGGTAATTAAAGCGGATTTGAAACTGATCTACCGCCTTGCTCGCTGGGTACCTCGCCTGATGCCAGACGGCCGCCGCCTGCGACCAACAGAAGTGGTCCGTGAATATGAAAAAACGTTGATTGATGAGCTGAATCTGCTGCGCGAGTCGGCGAACGCGATTCAGCTGCGACGTAATTTTGAAGACAGCCCAATGCTGTACATCCCGGAAGTGTACTCTGACTATTGCAGTCAGAACATGATGGTGATGGAGCGCATTTACGGTATTCCCGTTTCAGATGTCACCTCGCTTGAGAAGAACGGCACCAATATGAAGCTGCTGGCTGAACGCGGTGTTCAGGTCTTTTTTACTCAGGTATTCCGCGACAGCTTTTTCCATGCGGATATGCACCCTGGGAACATTTTCGTGAGTTATGAGCATCCCGAAAACCCGAAATACATTGGTATTGATTGTGGGATTGTGGGTTCTTTAAACAAAGAAGATAAGCGTTATCTGGCTGAAAACTTCATCGCGTTCTTTAACCGCGACTACCGCAAAGTTGCTGAATTGCATGTGGATTCTGGCTGGGTTCCGCCGGATACCAACGTAGAAGAGTTTGAATTCGCCATTCGTACCGTGTGCGAGCCGATTTTCGAAAAACCGCTGGCGGAGATTTCCTTTGGTCATGTGCTGTTAAATCTGTTCAACACAGCGCGCCGATTCAATATGGAAGTTCAGCCTCAACTGGTATTGCTACAGAAGACGCTGCTGTACGTTGAAGGTGTCGGACGTCAGCTCTACCCGCAGTTAGATTTGTGGAAAACGGCCAAGCCTTTCCTCGAATCCTGGATCAAAGATCAGGTCGGTATTCCGGCGCTTGTTAGGGCATTTAAAGAAAAAGCACCGTTCTGGGTCGAAAAAATGCCAGAAATACCTGAACTGGTGTATGACAGTTTGCGCCAGGGCAAATATTTACAGCACAGTGTTGATAAGATTGCCCGCGAGCTTCACGCGAATCATGTACGTCAGGGACAATCCCGTTATTTATTGGGCATTGGTGCAACATTGTTGCTCAGTGGAACATTCCTGCTGGTAAGCCGTCCTGAGTGGGGGCTTATGCCGGGCTGGTTAATGGCCGGCGGTGTCTTAGCCTGGTTGATCGGCTGGCGCAAAATGCGCTGAATTTTTCATCGCCCTAGGCAGGTCGTGTAACGTATACTACGGCCTTATTAATTCATCATCTATGACAGAGGAACATGTATGGGTGGTATCAGTATTTGGCAGTTGTTGATCATTGCCGTCATCGTTGTACTGCTATTTGGCACCAAGAAACTCGGCTCCATCGGTTCCGATCTTGGCGCGTCGATTAAAGGCTTCAAAAAAGCAATGGGTGATGATGAGCCAAAGCAAGATAAAACCAGCCAGGACGCTGATTTTACTGCTAAATCCATTACCGATAAGCAGGGCGAAGTGAAAAAAGAAGACGCCAAAAGCCAAGATAAAGAGCAGGTATAATCCGTGTTTGATATCGGTTTTAGCGAACTGTTATTGGTGTTCGTGATCGGCCTCATCGTCCTGGGGCCGCAACGTTTACCTGTAGCGGTAAAAACGGTTGCTGGTTGGGTTCGTGCTTTGCGTTCCCTGGCAACTACTGTTCAGAATGAACTGACCCAGGAGCTTAAGCTTCAGGAGTTTCAGGACAGCCTGAAGAAAGTAGAGAAAGCGAGCCTGACAAATCTGACCCCGGAGTTGAAAGCCTCAATGGATGAGCTGCGTGAAGCGGCAGAGTCGATGAAGCGTTCTTACAGTGTGCACGATCCTGAGAAAGAGAGCGATGAAGCGCACACTATCCATAATCCGGTGGTAAAAGAAGCTGAAGCGCAGCGAGAAGGGGTCACCCCTGCTGCCGCTGAAAACCAGGCCAGTTCGCCGGAGCAAAAACCGGAATCCACGGGTGCTAAAACGCCAGAGCCAACGGAAAACACTTCCGCTACGTTAATGGATGCAGAAAAGAAAGCTGTCGCACCTGTTGTCGAATCCTCCCCCTCGTCGAGTGATAAACCGTAAACATGGCTGTAGAAGATACCCAACCGCTCATCACGCATCTTATTGAGCTGCGTAAGCGACTCCTGAACTGCATCATTGCGGTAATCGTGATCTTTCTGGCGTTGGTTTACTTTGCCAACGACATTTACCATATGGTCGCGGCACCGTTGATTAAACAGATGCCGCAGGGTGCAACAATGATCGCCACCGATGTGGCTTCGCCGTTCTTTACCCCAATCAAGTTGACCTTCATGGTATCGCTGATCCTGTCAGCGCCAGTGATCCTCTACCAGGTGTGGGCATTTATAGCGCCAGCGTTGTATAAACATGAACGCCGTCTGGTTGTTCCGCTGCTGGTCTCCAGTTCGTTGTTGTTCTACATCGGCATGGCATTCGCCTATTTTGTTGTCTTCCCGTTAGCGTTTGGTTTTCTGGCCAACACGGCTCCGCAAGGCGTGCAGGTATCAACGGACATTGCCAGCTATCTCAGCTTTGTAATGGCGCTATTTATGGCTTTCGGTGTCTCTTTTGAGGTGCCTGTCGCCATCGTGCTGCTATGCTGGATGGGCATTACGACGCCAGATGATTTACGCAAAAAACGTCCTTATGTTGTGGTGGGTGCTTTTGTCGTCGGGATGCTACTGACTCCGCCAGATGTCTTCTCGCAAACGTTGTTGGCGATACCGATGTACTGCCTGTTCGAGGTGGGTGTTTTCTTCTCTCGTTTCTATGTCGGTAAGCGACGTACGCGGGATGAGGACAACGAGGCTGAAGAAGCAAAAGAAGCCGAAGCCACCGAGAAAACTGAAGAATAAATTCAACCGCCCGCCAGGGCGGTTGTCATATGGGAGGAAGCATGTTTGATATTGGCGTTAATTTAACCAGTTCACAATTTGCGAAAGACCGGGATGAGGTCGTGGCGCGCGCCTTTGCTGCGGGCGTAAACGGTATGCTTCTGACCGGCACAAACCTTCACGAAAGCCAGCAGGCGTTAAAGCTGGCGCAGCATTATCCGCAGTGCTGGTCCACGGCTGGCGTGCACCCGCATGACAGCAGCCAATGGCAATCCTCAACGGAAGACGAGATTATCACGCTGGCAAACCAGTCGAAGGTAGTCGCTATTGGTGAGTGCGGCCTGGATTTCAATCGCAATTTCTCCACGCAGCAGGAGCAGGAACGTGCTTTTGAAGCGCAACTGCGCATTGCTGCTGAACTGCAGATGCCGATTTTCATGCATTGTCGGGATGCGCATGCGCGTTTTCTGACGTTGCTGGAGCCGTGGCTGGACAGCCTCCCAGGCGCGGTGCTGCACTGTTTCACCGGTTCGCGCCAGGAGATGCAGGACTGCGTGGACCGAGGGCTTTATATCGGTATCACCGGGTGGGTCTGTGATGAACGCCGGGGGATGGAACTGCGGGAGCTGCTGCCGTTTATTCCGGTGGAAAGACTGCTGATAGAAACCGATGCACCTTATCTACTCCCTCGCGACTTAACGCCTAAACCGACGTCACGTCGCAATGAACCGGCGCACCTGCCGCATATTCTTGAGCGAATTGCTCACTGGCGTGGGGAAGACCCTCAATGGCTGTCAGCAACCATTGATGCCAACGTCAGAACGCTGTTCGAAGTGACCTTCTAAACGACTTATATTTTTCGAAAACCGGTATTTTTCACGCTCTGCTTAATCTCTTTATTCAAGAGGTTAAGCAGCAGCATGGAACGCGCTTCGCCATCCGGTTCGGTGAAGATCGCTTTCAGTCCCTCAAACGCCCCTTCAGTAATAATCACGCTGTCCCCTGGCTGAGGGGTTTGCGGGTCAACAATACCTTCAGGCTTGTAGATAGAAAGCTGGTGAATTACGGGGGATGGGACGGTCGCAGGCGTCGCTCCAAAACGAACGAAATGGCTGACACCACGCGTGGCGTTGATCGTGGTGGTGTGGATCACTTCCGGGTCGAACTCGACAAACATGTAATTAGGGAATAGTGGTTCACTGACTGTGGTACGTTTACCGCGCACCATTTTTTCCAGGGTGATCATAGGCGTCAGGCAGTTCACCGCCTGTCTTTCCAGGTGTTCCTGGGCTCGCTGAAGTTGCCCACGTTTGCAGTACAGTAAATACCAGGATTGCATAATAACTCTTATTCGCTTGTTCTGAGCGCTAGCATAGCAAAAGCCATGAGTTAAGTTAATTATACCCGCCTCAAAGCAGGCTGAAACCCAACGGGTATATACTCCCAGGGCTTATATGTATCGCCAGAGTTCACGCTAATTTAACAAAAATACAGCATCACAATGATGAACGCCGTATAATGAAGCGCTTACGAAGAGGCCACAATGGACGCCATGAAATATCACGATTTACGCGACTTCCTGACGCTGCTTGAACAGCAGGGCGAGCTCAAACGCATTTCGCTTGAGGTGGATCCCCACCTGGAAATTACTGAAATTGCCGATCGCACCCTGCGTGCTGGTGGGCCTGCGTTACTGTTTGAGAATCCTAAAGGCTATTCAATGCCGGTGCTGTGTAACCTGTTTGGCACACCGAAGCGTGTTGCGATGGGGATGGGGCAGGAAGATGTCTCGGCACTACGGGAAGTCGGTAAACTGTTGGCGTTTTTGAAAGAGCCGGAGCCACCGAAAGGATTCCGCGATCTGTTTGATAAGCTGCCGCAGTTTAAGCAGGTGCTAAACATGCCGACTAAGCGGTTGCGCGGTGCGCCTTGTCAGCAAAAAATCTACTCCGGTGATGACGTCGATTTAAACCGTATTCCGATTATGACCTGTTGGCCGGAAGATGCCGCACCGCTGATTACCTGGGGGCTAACCGTAACGCGTGGTCCGCATAAAGAGCGGCAGAATCTGGGCATTTATCGCCAGCAGCTGATTGGCAAAAACAAGCTTATTATGCGCTGGCTGTCCCACCGCGGCGGCGCGCTCGATTACCAGGAGTGGTGTGCGGCGCATCCTGGCGAACGCTTCCCGGTTTCGGTGGCGTTGGGGGCAGATCCTGCGACCATTCTGGGGGCCGTGACGCCCGTCCCTGATACATTATCCGAGTACGCATTTGCCGGGCTGTTACGTGGCACCAAAACCGAAGTGGTCAAATGTATTTCCAACGATCTGGAAGTGCCCGCCAGTGCTGAAATCGTGCTGGAAGGGTATATCGAACCGGGTGAGCTGGCCCCGGAAGGACCGTATGGCGATCATACCGGCTACTACAACGAAGTAGATAGCTTTCCGGTCTTTACCGTCACGCACATTACCCAGCGTGAAGAGGCGATTTATCACTCTACTTATACCGGACGTCCGCCTGATGAGCCCGCGGTGCTTGGCGTGGCGCTGAACGAAGTTTTCGTTCCTATTCTGCAAAAGCAGTTCCCGGAAATCGTCGATTTTTACCTGCCTCCGGAAGGCTGTTCATATCGTCTGGCCGTGGTGACGATGAAAAAACAGTACGCTGGTCATGCCAAACGCGTCATGATGGGTGTTTGGTCGTTTTTGCGCCAGTTTATGTACACCAAATTTGTTATTGTCTGCGATGATGATGTCAATGCACGCGACTGGAATGATGTGATTTGGGCAATTACTACCCGTATGGACCCGGCTCGGGATACGGTACTGGTAGAGAATACGCCAATTGATTACCTGGACTTTGCCTCGCCGGTTTCCGGCCTGGGTTCAAAAATGGGGCTGGATGCCACAAATAAATGGCCGGGCGAAACCCAACGCGAATGGGGACGCCCGATTAAAAAAGATCCTGAAGTAACTGCGCGTATTGACGCAATTTGGGATGAACTGGCCATCTTTAATGACGGCAAAAGCGCCTGAGGCGCGATCGTTTTGCCTATTGATCCGACAGAGAGAGCGCATGACAACCTTAAGCTGTAAAGTGACCTCGGTAGAAGCTATCACTGATACCGTATATCGCGTTCGTTTAGTGCCAGACGCGGCGTTTTCCTTTCGTGCTGGCCAGTATTTAATGGTCGTGATGGACGAAAGGGATAAGCGTCCGTTCTCCATGGCATCCACGCCGGACGAGCAAGGATTCATTGAGCTGCACGTTGGCGCCTCTGAGCTAAATCTTTATGCCATGGCTGTGATGGACCGCATTCTGAAAGACCGGGAAATCAAGGTCGACATTCCGCATGGCGAAGCCTGGCTGCGTGATGAAGACGAGCGCCCGCTGATCCTGATTGCCGGTGGTACAGGGTTCTCTTACGTGCGTTCCATTCTGCTTACTGCGCTGGCGCGTAATCCAAACCGCGATATCACCATTTACTGGGGTGGGCGTGAAGAGAAGCATCTCTACGATCTCTCCGAACTGGAAGCGTTGTCTGTTAATCACCCGAATCTGCGCGTTGAGCCAGTGGTGGAACAGCCAGAAGACGGCTGGCGTGGTCGTACGGGAACCGTGTTAACGGCGGTATTGCAGGATTACGGTACCCTGGCGGAGCACGATATCTACATTGCCGGTCGTTTTGAAATGGCCAAAATCGCGCGCGATCTGTTCTGTAATGAACGCAGTGCGCGTGAAGATCGCCTGTTTGGCGACGCTTTCGCGTTCATTTAAGCGCTGTGCGCCGGAGCCCTTCCGGCGCATCCATCAATCATCTGTCTTCCAACTAGCAGGGCGCAGGCCCGGCGTCATTGCCTCTCTTTCTCATCATAATTATTTTTTAGTAAACATAATATGTCCGTCACTCAAACATAAATTGAGTTTTTGTGACAGCTCTCCATGTGTTTAGTAAACAAAATAGGCAAGCTAAACCGCATCACATTGTGAGAGGCAAATGAGGAAAAACCATGAGGCTCGGACTGGATATCGGCGGGACTAAAATCGAAGCGGTGGTGATTGATAACGTGGGTGAAATTGTTTACCGCGAACGATGTGCGACACCAAAGCAGCGTTACGGTGATTTTTTCCAGGCCGTGACGGAGATGATAGCCAGGGCTATGCAGGCCATTAATCAGCCTTTATCGGTTGGCGTCGGGGTGCCAGGTGCGGTGGATAGCGAAGGTTTGATTAAGAATTCCAACATTCTGGTGCTGAATCAGCAGGCCTTTGCGCAAGATCTCGAGCGTGCATTAGGAATGCCAGTGCCCGTTACCAATGATGCCAACTGCTTTACCCTGTCAGAAGCGATGGACGGTAGTGGGCGTGGGCATAGCGTGGTATTTGGCGTGATCCTCGGTACCGGATGCGGCGGTGGTCTGTGCATCGAGAACCGGTTGATCTCCGGCCCTAACGCCTGTGCCGGAGAGTGGGGGCATAATGCCTTGCCGCGCTACCACGGATCTCGGGACGGGGCTGAAGTGACATGCTATTGCGGACAGTTGAACTGTATTGAGAGCTTTATTTCCGGTAGTGGCCTGGAGCGCCAGTATATGAATCACACCGCGCAACATATGGGTGTGCCACAAATTATGCAACGGGTAGCATCGGGTGATGCAGACGCCTGTTTGTTGTGGGAACGCTATTGCGATCAACTGGCTCGCGCGCTGGCGAGTGTGGTGAATATGCTCGATCCCGATGTTATCGTGCTGGGGGGCGGGGTATCCAATATCGATTTACTGTACTCAGGCTTACAGGCGCGAGTGGCGCAGTACGTGTTTGGTAAACAGTGCCGCACACCGATCGTTCAGGCCCGCCACGGCGACAGCAGCGGCGTACGCGGCGCAGCCTGGCTGGGGGCACAACAAGCCACAGTAAATCCATGAGACTGAAATGACGAAACCTGTACGTATCAGAGACATTGCCGACGCTTGTGGCGTCTCGGTTGGCGCTGTTTCCCGCGCGCTAAAAGGGCAACCGGGGCTGCGGGAAGAGACCCGACAGCGCATTATTTCAGTGGCGCAGCAGCAGGGTTATGATTTTTCACGCCTGCGCGCAGACAAAATCAAACGTGTCCTGTTTTTACTGCATCGCCAGCACAATATCAGCCGGGCTTTACCGTTTTACTCTCAACTGCTGCTGGGGATAGAAGATCTGTGTCGCGAAAAGGGGGTTGCGCTGAGCTTTCTCTCTATAGGTCCAGGCGATGCAGTGAGTGAGCAGGTGATGCTGCACCAGCCTGATGCGCTGATCTGCGCGGGATTTTTTGAACCTGAGTTGCTTGGGCTGCTACAACAGATGAAATTGCCGCTGGTGCTGGTGGATCTCTGGGCGCCAGGACTGCCTTGCGTGAATCCTGACAATACTCTGGGCGGCTATCTGGCCACGCAACATCTGATTGCGCAAGGCCGCAGCCGCATTGCTTTTCTTGCCAGTACGCTTGCGCACTACAGCATCCGTCAGCGTGAAAAGGGCTACCGTCAGGCATTGTATGAAGCCCGTTTGCTAATGCCGCCAGAGTATGACGTCGTTGCGCCGCCGCTGCTGGATACCGAGCAATCTCTGGTGGATGCGGTTAATGAGCTACTCAGACTGCCAGAGCCGCCCGATGCCATTTTTGCCTATAACGACGCGGCAGCGATGGTTGTTCAGCAGGTGTGTGCGCAGCAGGGTATACGTATCCCGGAAGATCTTGCGCTGGTGGGGTTTGATGATATCGATGCTGCGGCCTGGTCACATCCGCCGCTGACTACCATTGCGGTTGATAAAAAACAGCTGGGGCGTGAAGCGCTGCGTTTACTGCTGGAAGAAAATCAGGAAGAGAATCTGCTGCTGCCGGTGCAGTTAGTGGTGCGTGGTAGTTCAGGGAAATAAAAAACCCGCCCCTGACAGGCGGGAAGAACGGCAACTAAACTTTCTCTCTTCGCCATTGGCACCATAACTGTGTTGGCTTCGCTCATTCACCCGAATCACTTACTATACGTAAGCTCATCGGGATTCATTCGCTTGCCGCCTTGTTCTGGCACCAATGGCTTTGAGATAACATTTCGTAGGCCGGGCAAGCGAAGCGCCCCCGGCATGCTTTGATTAAACTCGCTCAAATACCGTTGCGATACCCTGACCTAACCCGATACACATCGTCGCCAGACCAAACTGCACGTCTTTGCGTTCCATCAGGTTGAGCAGGGTGGTGCTGATACGCGCCCCAGAACAGCCCAGCGGGTGACCCAAGGCGATCGCCCCGCCGTTGAGGTTGATCTTCTCATCGATCTGCTCCATCAGCCCCAGATCTTTAATACACGGCAGGATCTGAGCGGCAAAGGCTTCGTTCATCTCAAACAAGCCGATGTCGCTGGTGGAGAGCCCCGCTTTTTTCAGCGCCAGCTTTGAGGCCGGAACCGGGCCGTAACCCATGATTGACGGATCGCAGCCGACAACAGCCATCGAACGAATACGGGCACGCGGCGTCAGACCCAGTTGACGGGCGCGGCTTTCGCTCATTACTAGCATCGCCGCTGCGCCGTCGGAGAGTGCAGAAGAGGTACCGGCAGTCACCGTTCCGTTAACCGGATCGAACGCCGGGCGCAGGGTGGAGAGCGCTTCAACGGTCGTTTCCGGACGGATAACCTCATCGTAGTTAAACTGCTTCAGCACGCCGTTGGCATCATGACCGCCGGTCGGGATGATTTCGTTTTTAAAAGCGCCAGACTGTGTTGCAGCCCAGGCGCGAGCGTGTGAACGTGCGGCGAAAGCGTCCTGCATTTCACGGCTGATGCCGTGCATGCGGGAGAGCATTTCCGCAGTCAGGCCCATCATCCCTGCGGCTTTCGCCACGTTGCGGCTCATACCCGGGTGGAAATCAACGCCGTGGCTCATTGGCACATGGCCCATATGCTCAACGCCGCCAATCAGGCACGCCTGAGCATCACCAGTCATGATCATGCGTGCCGCATCGTGCAGCGCCTGCATGGACGAACCGCACAGGCGATTGACCGTGACGGCCGGAACGGAGTGCGGAACTTCCGCTAGCAGCGCAGCATTACGGGCGATATTGAAACCCTGCTCCAGCGTTTGTTGCACACAGCCCCAGTAAATGTCATCAAGCGCGGTTGGCTCCAGCGCCGGATTACGCGCCAGCAGGCTACGCATTAAATGTGCAGAGAGATCTTCTGCCCGCACGTTCCGAAACGCGCCCCCTTTCGAACGGCCCATCGGGGTACGGATCGCATCAACAATTACAACCTGTTCCATTGTGACTCCTTAAGCCGTTTTCAGGCTGCCAACCGGGCGGGCTGGCTCAACCTGGGGATAATACGGTTCGTTATGGCGCGCTTTATCACGCAGACCGGCCGGAACTTCATACAGCGGACCAAGGTGCTGATACTGCTGAGCCATATCGAGATACTTCGCGCTGCCGAGCGTATCCAGCCAGCGGAACGCACCGCCGTGGAACGGAGGGAAGCCCAGACCGTATACCAGCGCCATATCGGCTTCTGCCGGGCTGGCGATAATGCCTTCTTCCAGGCAACGCACTACTTCGTTGACCATAGGGATCATCATGCGGGCGATAATCTCTTCATCGCTGAAGTCGCGTTTCGGCTGGCTGACCTCTGCCAGCAGATCGTCAACGGTGGCATCTTCTTCTTTCTTCGGCTTGCCCTTGTTGTCTTCTTTATAACGCCAGAATCCGAGACCGTTTTTCTGCCCGAAACGGTTAGCATCAAACAGGGCGTCTATCGCATCGCGATAATCTTTCTGCATACGCTGAGGGAAGCCTGCGGACATCACCGCCTGCGCGTGGTGCGCGGTATCAATACCTACCACGTCCAGCAGATAAGCCGGGCCCATCGGCCAACCAAACTGTTTTTCCATCACTTTGTCGACTTTGCGGAAATCCGCCCCGTCGCGCAGCAGCTGACTGAAACCGGCAAAATAGGGGAACAGCACGCGGTTAACGAAGAAACCAGGGCAGTCATTAACCACAATCGGCGTTTTGCCCATCTGGCTTGCCCAGGCGACAACCTTAGCGATGGTTTCATCCGAGCTTTTCTCGCCGCGAATGATCTCAACCAGCGGCATACGGTGCACCGGGTTAAAGAAGTGCATCCCACAGAAGTTTTCCGGACGCTTAAGCGCGCTGGCCAGTTCGTTGATTGGGATGGTGGAAGTATTCGAAGCCAGTACGGTGTCCGGGCGAACCTGATCTTCGGTTTCCGCCAGTACCGCTTTTTTCACTTTTGGGTTTTCTACGACCGCTTCAACTACCACGTCCACGCGTTCGAAACCGCTATAGTCGAGGGTGGGGTGAATGGTGGAAATAACGCCCGCCATTTTCAGACCGTCAATTTTGCCGCGCTCAAGCTGTTTGTTCAGTAGCTTGGCCGCTTCGGTCATACCCAGCGTTAATGATTTGTCGTTGATATCTTTCATGACAACCGGCACGCCTTTCCAGGCCGACTGGTAAGCTATGCCGCCGCCCATAATGCCTGCGCCCAGCACAGCAGCTTGCTTTGGCGCTTCAACATTTTTGGTGAGCTTTTTGGCTTTGGCTTTCACGAACTGATCGTTAAGGAAAATTCCAACCAGTGCGCGGGCTTCATTGGTGTGCGCCAGTGGAACAAAGCTTTTATTTTCCAGATTCAGCGCTTCTTCACGACCAAAACGGGCCGCTGCTTCAATGGTTTTTACCGCGGTAATCGGTGCGGGATAATGCTTACCTGCCGTCTGCGCCACCATACCTTTGGCGATGGTAAAGCTCATTGCCGCTTCAATTTTGCTGAGTTTCAACGGCTCCAGCTTCGGCTGACGTTTGGCTTTCCAGTCGAGGTCGCCGTTAATCGCCTGATGTAATACCGCGATCGCGCCATCAAGCAGTTTGTCTTGCTTCACTACGCCATCGACCAGACCGATTTTTAGCGCCTGCTCAGCACCCACATCTTTACCCGCAGCAATAATTTCCAGCGCGCTGTCCGCACCCAGCATACGTGGCATACGCACGGAGCCGCCAAAGCCTGGCATAATGCCCAGCTTGGTTTCTGGCAGGCCGATGCGCAGGTCCGGCGTAGCCAGACGATAATCGGTCGCCAGGACACACTCACAGCCGCCGCCCAGCGCATAGCCGTTAACTGCTGAGAGAGTCGGAACAGGCAGATCTTCCAGGCGATTAAAGACGCTGTTGGCAAAATGCAGCCACTGGCTCAGTTGCTCTTCAGGCACGAGGAACAGTGAAAGGAATTCGGTGATGTCGGCACCAACAATAAAGGCTGCTTTGTTAGAACGCAGCAGCAGCCCTTTTAAATTCGGTTGTTTTTCCAGCACGTCAAGCGCATGGCCCAGGCTGGCAACGGTGGCCGTGTCGAGTTTATTGACTGAGCCTGGGGCATCGAACACCAGTTCGGCGATGCCATCTTCCAGCCAGTCGAGGTACAGGGTGTCGCCTTTGTAAAGCATGTCAGTCTCCTGAATCCGCAAGGTGATCTGGTCATACCAGATGAATCGAAGTGTGTGTTTTATGTTAATAAAATGCAAATGAATGATTAAAGAAATGACGATTTGATCACGCTCGGCAGAAATCACGCACTCGCAAAACGATGTGCTAAGATGCGGACACTTGAGGTCAAAAAAACAGAAGGATAGAAAATGGAATCACTGGCCGCACTCTATAAAAATCATATCGTTACCCTACAAGAACGGACGCGCGACGCGCTGGAGCGCTTCAAGCTGGATGCGTTACTTATTCACTCAGGAGAACTTGTTAACGTCTTTCTCGACGATCATCCCTACCCGTTTAAGGTCAATCCGCAATTCAAAGCCTGGGTGCCTGTAACGCAGGTTCCTAACTGCTGGTTGCTGGTGGATGGCGTGAATAAGCCGAAATTGTGGTTCTACCTGCCGGTCGATTACTGGCACAACGTTGAGCCGCTGCCGACCTCCTTCTGGACGGAAGAAATTGAGATCATCGCGCTGCCAAAAGCTGATGGTATCGGTAGCCAACTGCCTGCTGCTCGCGGCAATATCGGTTACATCGGTCCGGTTCCGGAACGCGCGCTGCAGCTGGACATCGCGGCCAGTAATATCAACCCGAAAGGGGTTATCGACTACCTGCATTATTATCGTGCTTACAAAACAGATTACGAACTGGCCTGTATGCGCGAAGCACAGAAAATGGCGGTGAATGGACACCGTGCCGCGGAAGAAGCGTTCCGTTCCGGGATGAGCGAGTTTGACATCAACCTCGCTTACCTGACTGCTACCGGTCATCGCGACACCGACGTGCCGTACAGCAACATTGTTGCGCTTAACGAGCATGCTTCGGTTCTGCATTACACCAGGCTGGATCATCAGGCTCCGTCTGAAATCCGCAGTTTCCTGCTGGACGCCGGTGCGGAATACAACGGCTATGCAGCAGACCTGACGCGTACGTGGTCGGCGAAAAGCGACAACGACTATGCGCATCTGGTGAAGGATGTGAATGACGAGCAACTGGCGCTGATTGCCACTATGAAAGCGGGCACCAGCTACGTGGATTATCACATTCAGTTCCATCAGCGCATCGCGAAGCTGCTGCGTAAGCATCAAATCATCACCGATATGAGTGAAGAGGCGATGGTGGAAAACGATCTTACCGGGCCGTTTATGCCGCATGGCATTGGTCACCCGCTGGGCCTGCAGGTACACGATGTCGCTGGCTTTATGCAAGATGACAGCGGTACGCATCTGGCCGCACCGTCGAAGTATCCTTACCTGCGTTGCACCCGCGTGCTGCAACCGGGCATGGTCCTGACCATCGAACCGGGCATCTACTTCATTGAATCGCTGTTGGCGCCGTGGCGTGAAGGGCAGTTCAGCAAACACTTCAACTGGCAGAAAATTGAAGCCCTGAAACCGTTCGGCGGTATTCGTATTGAAGACAACGTGGTGGTCCACGAGAACAATATCGAAAACATGACACGGGATTTAAAACTGGCGTAATGGACAGTTGGTTAATCCCTGCGGCGCCGGTAATCGTCGTTGAAGAGATCAAAAAAAGCCGCTTCATTACGCTGCTCGCCCATACGGACGGCGTAGAAGCGGCGAAAGCGTTTGTTGAGTCAGTCAAAATGGAACACCCGGACGCCCGCCACCATTGTGTGGCGTGGGTGGCGGGCGCGCCCAATGACTCGCAACAGCTGGGATTTTCAGACGATGGCGAACCGGCAGGTACGGCAGGCAAACCGATGCTCGCGCAGCTGATGGGGAGTGGCATCGGTGAGATTACCGCGGTGGTGGTGCGCTACTACGGCGGTATCCTTCTGGGTACGGGTGGGCTAGTGAAAGCCTACGGTGGCGGCGTGAATCAGGCGTTGCGTCAGTTAACGACGCAGCGCAAGACGCCATTAACCGAATATACTTTGCAGTGTGAGTACGGTCAGCTGGCAGGCATTGAAGCTTTGCTGGGGCAGTTTGACGGTAAAGTTGTTGCCAGTGATTACCAGGCTTTTGTTCGGCTCAGGGTGGCGCTTCCTTATGCCAAAGTGGATGAATTTTCGGCAAAACTGGCGGATTTTAGTCGTGGTTCATTGCAATTGTTAGCGATTGAAGAATAATCCCCACCTCATTTTAAAGAACTAAGGAAGCGGCAGAGATGCATTTTCGCGCCATCACCCGAATCGTTGGACTACTGGTCATCTTATTCTCGGGGACAATGATTATCCCCGGACTGGTAGCGCTCATCTACCGCGATGGGGCAGGGCGTGCGTTTACTCAAACTTTCTTCGTTGCTCTGGCGATCGGCTCCATGCTGTGGTGGCCAAACCGTAAAGAGAAGGGCGAGCTGAAATCGCGCGAAGGGTTTCTGATTGTCGTTTTGTTCTGGACCGTGCTGGGTAGCGTGGGTGCGCTACCCTTCATCTTTGCGGAAAGCCCTAACCTTACGATAACCGACGCTTTTTTTGAATCCTTCTCCGGATTAACCACCACGGGTGCGACAACGCTGGTGGGGCTGGATTCATTGCCACACGCTATCCTCTTTTATCGACAGATGCTGCAATGGTTCGGTGGGATGGGGATCATCGTACTGGCGGTGGCTATTCTGCCTATTCTTGGCGTCGGCGGGATGCAGCTCTACCGGGCAGAAATGCCGGGCCCGCTGAAAGATAACAAAATGCGTCCGCGTATTGCCGAAACGGCGAAAACGCTGTGGCTTATCTATGTATTACTGACGGTGGCGTGTGCGCTGGCGCTATGGTTTGCCGGGATGCCCGCGTTTGACGCTATTGGGCACAGCTTTGCTACGATAGCCATCGGCGGCTTTTCCACACACGATGCCAGCGTGGGGTATTTCGACAGTCCCACGATTAACACCATTATTGCTATCTTCTTGCTGATCTCCGGTTGTAACTATGGTCTGCACTTCTCTTTACTCAGCGGTCGCAGCCTGAAGGTCTACTGGCGCGATCCAGAATTCCGCATGTTCATTGGGGTGCAGCTGACGCTGGTGGCTGTCTGTACGCTGGTGCTGTGGATACACAATACCTACGGTTCGGCACTCACGACCATCAACCAGGCTTTTTTTCAGGTGGTATCGATGGCGACGACCGCCGGATTTACTACGGACAGTATTGCCCGCTGGCCGCTGTTCCTGCCGGTGCTGTTGCTATGTTCTGCTTTTATTGGTGGCTGTGCCGGGTCGACGGGCGGTGGCTTGAAGGTGATTCGAATCCTGTTGCTGTTTAAGCAGGGTAACCGCGAATTGAAACGACTGGTCCACCCGAATGCGGTTTACAGTATCAAGCTGGGTAACCGTGCTTTGCCGGAGCGAATCCTTGAAGCTGTGTGGGGGTTCTTCTCTGCCTATGCGCTGGTCTTTATTATCAGTATGCTGGCGATTATTGCGACCGGTGTTGATGACTTCTCCGCGTTTGCCTCTGTTGTGGCGACGCTGAATAACCTGGGGCCAGGGCTGGGGGTTGTTGCCGACAACTTTGCCAGTATGAACCCCGTGGCGAAGTGGATCCTGATTGCCAATATGCTGTTTGGTCGTCTGGAGGTCTTTACCCTGCTGGTACTCTTTACCCCTACCTTCTGGCGTGAATAATGGAGTAACACGTGAAAACACTGATTCTTTTTTCTTCCCGGGACGGACAAACGCGTGAAATCGCCGAGTATCTGGCTTCTGAACTCAAAGAGCTGGGCGTTTGGGCGGATGTCGTTAATTTGCATCGTACCGCGGAGCCTGACTGGCAAAATTATGACAGCGTGGTGATTGGCGCCTCGATTCGCTATGGTCATTACCATGCAGCTTTTCAGGAGTTTGTGAAAAAGCATGCCACGCGGCTGAACGCGATGCCGAGTGCCTTCTACTCCGTAAACCTGGTTGCCCGTAAACCGGAGAAACGGACGCCGCAAACTAACAGCTATGCGCGTAAGTTCCTGATGAGTTCGCCGTGGCGGCCTGATCGCAGTGCGGTTATTGCTGGCGCTTTGCTGTATCCACGCTATCGCTGGTATGACCGCGTTATGATCCAACTGATAATGAAGATGTCAGGCGGTGAAACAGATACCAATAAAGAAGTGGTGTATACCGATTGGGAGCAGGTCGCGGATTTCGCGCGGGAAATAGCCCAATTAACCCACAAAACGTTGTCAAAATAAGCACAAAGAATAAAAAATACGCACTCGGAAGATTATTTTAAATTTCCCCTTGTCAGCCTGAAATAACTCCCTATAATGCGCCTCCACTGACACGGAACAACGGATTACAAACCGCCGGGTCAGCGGAGAAAAGCGAAAATAAACGCTTGACTCTCCAGCGGGATGGCGTAATATGCACACCCCGCGCCGCTGAGAAAAAGCGAAGCGGCACTGCTCTTTAACAATTTATCAGACAATCTGTGTGGGCACTCGAAGATACGGATTCTTAACGTCGCAAGACGAAAAATGAATACCAAGTCTCTGAGTGAACACGTAATTCATTACGAAGTTTAATTCACGAGCATCAAACTTAAATTGAAGAGTTTGATCATGGCTCAGATTGAACGCTGGCGGCAGGCCTAACACATGCAAGTCGAACGGTAGCACAGAGGAGCTTGCTCCTTGGGTGACGAGTGGCGGACGGGTGAGTAATGTCTGGGAAACTGCCCGATGGAGGGGGATAACTACTGGAAACGGTAGCTAATACCGCATAACGTCGCAAGACCAAAGAGGGGGACCTTCGGGCCTCTTGCCATCGGATGTGCCCAGATGGGATTAGCTAGTAGGTGGGGTAACGGCTCACCTAGGCGACGATCCCTAGCTGGTCTGAGAGGATGACCAGCCACACTGGAACTGAGACACGGTCCAGACTCCTACGGGAGGCAGCAGTGGGGAATATTGCACAATGGGCGCAAGCCTGATGCAGCCATGCCGCGTGTATGAAGAAGGCCTTCGGGTTGTAAAGTACTTTCAGCGAGGAGGAAGGTGTTGTGGTTAATAACCGCAGCAATTGACGTTACTCGCAGAAGAAGCACCGGCTAACTCCGTGCCAGCAGCCGCGGTAATACGGAGGGTGCAAGCGTTAATCGGAATTACTGGGCGTAAAGCGCACGCAGGCGGTCTGTCAAGTCGGATGTGAAATCCCCGGGCTCAACCTGGGAACTGCATCCGAAACTGGCAGGCTAGAGTCTTGTAGAGGGGGGTAGAATTCCAGGTGTAGCGGTGAAATGCGTAGAGATCTGGAGGAATACCGGTGGCGAAGGCGGCCCCCTGGACAAAGACTGACGCTCAGGTGCGAAAGCGTGGGGAGCAAACAGGATTAGATACCCTGGTAGTCCACGCCGTAAACGATGTCGACTTGGAGGTTGTGCCCTTGAGGCGTGGCTTCCGGAGCTAACGCGTTAAGTCGACCGCCTGGGGAGTACGGCCGCAAGGTTAAAACTCAAATGAATTGACGGGGGCCCGCACAAGCGGTGGAGCATGTGGTTTAATTCGATGCAACGCGAAGAACCTTACCTACTCTTGACATCCAGAGAACTTAGCAGAGATGCTTTGGTGCCTTCGGGAACTCTGAGACAGGTGCTGCATGGCTGTCGTCAGCTCGTGTTGTGAAATGTTGGGTTAAGTCCCGCAACGAGCGCAACCCTTATCCTTTGTTGCCAGCGATTCGGTCGGGAACTCAAAGGAGACTGCCAGTGATAAACTGGAGGAAGGTGGGGATGACGTCAAGTCATCATGGCCCTTACGAGTAGGGCTACACACGTGCTACAATGGCATATACAAAGAGAAGCGACCTCGCGAGAGCAAGCGGACCTCATAAAGTATGTCGTAGTCCGGATTGGAGTCTGCAACTCGACTCCATGAAGTCGGAATCGCTAGTAATCGTGGATCAGAATGCCACGGTGAATACGTTCCCGGGCCTTGTACACACCGCCCGTCACACCATGGGAGTGGGTTGCAAAAGAAGTAGGTAGCTTAACCTTCGGGAGGGCGCTTACCACTTTGTGATTCATGACTGGGGTGAAGTCGTAACAAGGTAACCGTAGGGGAACCTGCGGTTGGATCACCTCCTTACCTTAAAGAAACGTTCTTTGTAGTGCTCACACAGATTGTCTGATGAAAATTAGCAGTAAGAAAATCTCTGCAGGCTTGTAGCTCAGGTGGTTAGAGCGCACCCCTGATAAGGGTGAGGTCGGTGGTTCAAGTCCACTCAGGCCTACCAAATTCGCCTCCGTGCTGTGTTACGGCGATGCTCGCATACTTCAGTATGCTTCGCACCACCGCGCCTTGCCCGGAAACGAATTAGGGTACAGAGATTAGCATTTACGATGGGGTTATAGCTCAGCTGGGAGAGCGCCTGCCTTGCACGCAGGAGGTCTGCGGTTCGATCCCGCATAGCTCCACCATCCTTTACTGCAAAAACACAAGAAAACTTCAGAGTGTACCTGAAAAGGTTCACTGCGAAGTTTTGCTCTTTAAAAATCTGGATCAAGCTGAAAATTGAAACGACACACTGTTTCATTTCTCCGTAAACAAGAAATGAAAAGCGGTGTGTTCGAGTCTCTCAAATTTTCGCAACACTGAAGTGTTTTACGAAACATCTTCGGGTTGTGAGGTTAAGCGACTAAGCGTACACGGTGGATGCCCTGGCAGTCAGAGGCGATGAAGGACGTGCTAATCTGCGATAAGCGTCGGTAAGGTGATATGAACCGTTATAACCGGCGATTTCCGAATGGGGAAACCCAGTGTGATTCGTCACACTATCATTGCGTGAATACATAGCGTAATGAAGCGAACCGGGGGAACTGAAACATCTAAGTACCCCGAGGAAAAGAAATCAACCGAGATTCCCCCAGTAGCGGCGAGCGAACGGGGAGCAGCCCAGAGTCTGAATCAGCATGTGTGGTAGTGGAACGGTCTGGAAAGTCCGACGGTACAGGGTGATAGTCCCGTACACAAAAGTGCATGTGTTGTGAACTCGAAGAGTAGGGCGGGACACGTGGTATCCTGTCTGAATATGGGGGGACCATCCTCCAAGGCTAAATACTCCTGACTGACCGATAGTGAACCAGTACCGTGAGGGAAAGGCGAAAAGAACCCCGGCGAGGGGAGTGAAAAAGAACCTGAAACCGTGTACGTACAAGCAGTGGGAGCCTCTTTATGGGGTGACTGCGTACCTTTTGTATAATGGGTCAGCGACTTATATTCTGTAGCAAGGTTAACCGAATAGGGGAGCCGAAGGGAAACCGAGTCTTAACTGGGCGTTAAGTTGCAGGGTATAGACCCGAAACCCGGTGATCTAGCCATGGGCAGGTTGAAGGTTGGGTAACACTAACTGGAGGACCGAACCGACTAATGTTGAAAAATTAGCGGATGACTTGTGGCTGGGGGTGAAAGGCCAATCAAACCGGGAGATAGCTGGTTCTCCCCGAAAGCTATTTAGGTAGCGCCTCGTGAACTCATCTTCGGGGGTAGAGCACTGTTTCGGCTAGGGGGTCATCCCGACTTACCAACCCGATGCAAACTGCGAATACCGAAGAATGTTATCACGGGAGACACACGGCGGGTGCTAACGTCCGTCGTGAAGAGGGAAACAACCCAGACCGCCAGCTAAGGTCCCAAAGTCATGGTTAAGTGGGAAACGATGTGGGAAGGCACAGACAGCCAGGATGTTGGCTTAGAAGCAGCCATCATTTAAAGAAAGCGTAATAGCTCACTGGTCGAGTCGGCCTGCGCGGAAGATGTAACGGGGCTAAACCATGCACCGAAGCTGCGGCAGCGACACTATGTGTTGTTGGGTAGGGGAGCGTTCTGTAAGCCGTTGAAGGTGTGCTGTGAGGCATGCTGGAGGTATCAGAAGTGCGAATGCTGACATAAGTAACGATAATGCGGGTGAAAAACCCGCACGCCGGAAGACCAAGGGTTCCTGTCCAACGTTAATCGGGGCAGGGTGAGTCGACCCCTAAGGCGAGGCCGAAAGGCGTAGTCGATGGGAAACAGGTTAATATTCCTGTACTTGGTGTTACTGCGAAGGGGGGACGGAGAAGGCTATGTTAGCCGGGCGACGGTTGTCCCGGTTTAAGCATGTAGGCGGAGATTCCAGGTAAATCCGGAGTCTTGTTAACGCTGAGGTGTGATGACGAGGCACTACGGTGCTGAAGTAACAAATGCCCTGCTTCCAGGAAAAGCCTCTAAGCATCAGGTAACACAAAATCGTACCCCAAACCGACACAGGTGGTCAGGTAGAGAATACCAAGGCGCTTGAGAGAACTCGGGTGAAGGAACTAGGCAAAATGGTGCCGTAACTTCGGGAGAAGGCACGCTGATATGTAGGTGAAGTGATTTACTCATGGAGCTGAAATCAGTCGAAGATACCAGCTGGCTGCAACTGTTTATTAAAAACACAGCACTGTGCAAACACGAAAGTGGACGTATACGGTGTGACGCCTGCCCGGTGCCGGAAGGTTAATTGATGGGGTTATCCGTAAGGAGAAGCTCTTGATCGAAGCCCCGGTAAACGGCGGCCGTAACTATAACGGTCCTAAGGTAGCGAAATTCCTTGTCGGGTAAGTTCCGACCTGCACGAATGGCGTAATGATGGCCAGGCTGTCTCCACCCGAGACTCAGTGAAATTGAACTCGCTGTGAAGATGCAGTGTACCCGCGGCAAGACGGAAAGACCCCGTGAACCTTTACTATAGCTTGACACTGAACACTGGTCCTTGATGTGTAGGATAGGTGGGAGGCTTTGAAGTGTGGACGCCAGTCTGCATGGAGCCAACCTTGAAATACCACCCTTTAATGGCTGGTGTTCTAACGTAGACCCGTGATCCGGGTTGCGGACAGTGTCTGGTGGGTAGTTTGACTGGGGCGGTCTCCTCCTAAAGAGTAACGGAGGAGCACGAAGGTTAGCTAATCCTGGTCGGACATCAGGAGGTTAGTGCAAAGGCATAAGCTAGCTTGACTGCGAGAGTGACGGCTCGAGCAGGTGCGAAAGCAGGTCTTAGTGATCCGGTGGTTCTGAATGGAAGGGCCATCGCTCAACGGATAAAAGGTACTCCGGGGATAACAGGCTGATACCGCCCAAGAGTTCATATCGACGGCGGTGTTTGGCACCTCGATGTCGGCTCATCACATCCTGGGGCTGAAGTAGGTCCCAAGGGTATGGCTGTTCGCCATTTAAAGTGGTACGCGAGCTGGGTTTAGAACGTCGTGAGACAGTTCGGTCCCTATCTGCCGTGGGCGCTGGAGAATTGAGGGGGGCTGCTCCTAGTACGAGAGGACCGGAGTGGACGCATCACTGGTGTTCGGGTTGTCATGCCAATGGCATTGCCCGGTAGCTAAATGCGGAAGAGATAAGTGCTGAAAGCATCTAAGCACGAAACTTGCCCCGAGATGAGTTCTCCCTGACCCTTTAAGGGTCCTGAAGGAACGTTGAAGACGACGACGTTGATAGGTCGGGTGTGTAAGCGTAGCGATACGTTGAGCTAACCGATACTAATGAACCGTGAGGCTTAACCTTACAACGCCGAAGGTGTTTTGGCGAAAGAGACATCATTTTCAGTTTGATACAGATTGCATCGACATGCGAAAAGCGTGTTGATAAACAGAATTTGCCTGGCGGCTGTAGCGCGGTGGTCCCACCTGACCCCATGCCGAACTCAGAAGTGAAACGCCGTAGCGCCGATGGTAGTGTGGGGTCTCCCCATGCGAGAGTAGGGAACTGCCAGGCATCAAATAAGTGAAGAAGCCCATCCTGCCGGATGGGCTTTTTTGCGTCTGAAGGGAGTGAAAACTGCCGGATGTGGCCTTCCGCCTTATCCGGCCTACAAAGGCGTATCACGACACAGCAGCTATCTTCTTATCCATTGCGTAACAAAATCGGCAACTTGCTGTATATTGTTGATATCTAACAATGGAACATCCACCGCAAGCGGAATATCACTGGCAACCGCGATAACATAGTTGTCTATCGCCAGGTCCTCTGGACTGTGCCCGCAACCGTCGCGAAAAAGAACGATCTTAGCAACAGGTTCATGCTTAAAGCCCTCAACCAACACCATATCCAGTGTAGAAGCATCCATCCTGCTTACCAGGTACGCTAAATCCAGTTCAGGCTCTTCCGGGGTTTCTACCATTAATGCCCAACGCTGCTGGCTGGCGACCAGGGTTTGCGCTGCACCGGCTTTGCGTAGCTCAAAGCTATCTTTGCCGGGCTTATCAACATCCATATTGTGATGAGTATGCTTAATCAATCCGGGACGAATGCCTCTGGCACGTAGCTCCGGGATCAATTTTTTAAGCAGCGTAGTTTTTCCCGTTCCGCTCCATGCTGCTATAGCGAGTAATGGGATCATGATTTGTCCTGCCATTTTGCAAGTTCTTCAGGGGTGTTCACGTTCACGAACGCATCTTTATGATCGCTGAAATCGACAGCATGACCGCCAGCCTGGCGCATAAAGACCATGACGCGTCTTTCACCGGACTGAAGATAATCCTGTAGCAAGGGTTGCATGGTGCGGTGCATTAGCGCAATGGTCGGATGATCTCTTTCGCCATCATGCACCCAGACAACTGGTGCAGCTTTGCGCTGCTCCTTCAAACGTTTGACCAGATCGTGAGGAATATAGGGCATATCGCACGGGCAGAACAGAAACCACTCCCCCGCTTGCTGCAGGAATACCGATAGCATCCCGGCCAGTGGGCCAGGGAAATCGGCCAATGAATCAGGGATAACTTTCAGGCCGCTTTGTTGGTAAATATCCCGGTGGCGATTGGCATTAACCACCACGGTTTCGACCTGTAAAGCGAGGGTATCGGCTACGTGCCGCCAAAGAGGTTTACCGTCCAGCTCAAGCAGACCTTTATCGGTTCCGCCCATCCGTCTGGCCTTACCGCCTGCCAGCACAACCCCTGTTATTGCACTATCCAGAATCACTGATATCGCCTCTTTTAATGTGGGATTGACCCTGCTAACGTATCTGTATTGAGCCTAAGGAGCACAACCATGAAATGTAAACGTCTGAATGAAGTTATTGAACTCCTCCAGCCGGCCTGGCAGAAGGAACCCGATCTTAACCTGATGCAATTTTTACAGAAACTGGCGCAAGAGTCAGGTTTTGACGGCGAACTGGCGGATTTAACTGATGACATTCTGATCTATCACCTGAAAATGCGTGACTCGGCGAAAGACGCCGTCATCCCAGGTATTCAGAAAGATTATGAGGAAGATTTTAAAACCGCACTACTCCGCGCACGTGGCGTAATTAAAGAGTAAAAGCTTGTAATCGCCACCACCGAAAGCACTGCGAAATGATATCCTGAATCATTCGTAGTATTTTCCGGATGATGGGATGAACGACAACGCTTTTAATTTCCAGACGCTACACCCGGATACCATCATGGATGCACTGTTTGAGCAGGGGATCCGGGTGGACTCCGGGCTTACCCCGCTTAACAGCTATGAAAACCGTGTCTATCAATTCCAGGACGAAGACCGTCGACGCTTTGTCGTTAAGTTTTATCGCCCTGAACGTTGGTCTGTCGAGCAGATCCAGGAAGAGCACCAGTTTGCTCTGGAACTGGTAAGCGATGAAGTCCCGGTAGCTGCACCGCTGGTACTAAGCGGCCAAACGCTGTTAAGCCATCAGGGTTTCCATTATGCGATCTTCCCCAGCGTCGGCGGGCGGCAGTTTGAGGCCGACAATATCGATCAGATGGAGGCGGTGGGGCGCTATCTGGGGCGTATGCATCAGACCGGATGCAAGCGTACTTTTGCCTTTCGCCCGACGATTGGCCTTGAAGAATACCTGACTGAGCCGCGTAAGCTTTTTGAACACGCACAGTTGATCCCATCAGGGCAAAAAGCGGCTTTCCTGAAGGCAACGGATGCGCTTATCGCGGTCGTTACCGAACGCTGGCATGCACGTTTTACCACGTTACGTCTGCACGGTGATTGTCATGCCGGTAATATTCTGTGGCGCGATGGTCCGATGTTTGTCGATTTAGATGATGCCCGCAATGGCCCGGCTGTTCAGGATTTATGGATGCTCCTCAATGGCGATAAAGCTGAACAACGCATGCAGCTTGAAACCATTATCGAGGCTTATGAAGAGTTTAGTGAGTTCGACACCTCTGAAATCGGACTGATAGAACCTTTACGCGCTATGCGTTTAGTTTATTATCTTGCCTGGCTAATTCGACGTTGGGCTGACCCTGCGTTTCCAAAAAACTTCCCGTGGTTAACCGGGGAAGATTACTGGCATCGTCAGACCGCGACCTTTATTGAGCAGGCGAAAATTCTGCAAGAGCCCCCCTTACAATTAACGCCAATGTATTAATCGGAGAAATTTGAACATGAAAAAATTATGGCTGGTGCTGGCTGGTATGGTTTTAGCTTTTAGCGCATCTGCAGCGCAGTTCCAGGATGGCAAACAATACATCACTCTGGAAAAGCCTGTTGCGGGTGAACCTCAAGTGTTGGAGTTCTTCTCCTTCTACTGCCCGCACTGCTATCAGTTTGAAGAAGTTCTTCACGTCTCTGATAACGTGAAGAAAAAACTGCCTGAAGGCACCAAGATGACCAAGTACCACGTCGAGTTTCTGGGGCCTTTGGGCAAAGATCTGACGCAAGCTTGGGCCGTTGCTATGGCGCTGGGCGTTGAAGATCAAGTAACCGTTCCGTTGTTTGAAGGTGTTCAG
Source organism: Citrobacter sp. RHB35-C21 (assembly GCF_013816515.1). Classification (NCBI taxonomy): domain Bacteria; kingdom Pseudomonadati; phylum Pseudomonadota; class Gammaproteobacteria; order Enterobacterales; family Enterobacteriaceae; genus Citrobacter; species Citrobacter sp. RHB35-C21. Next base: position 5,008,564 of record NZ_CP057147.1, on the reverse strand, counting down.
AAAACCCAGACCGTTCAGTCTGTAGCTGATATCCGTAAAGTGTTTGTCGACGCGGGTATTAAGGGTGAAGACTATGATGCGGCATGGAACAGCTTCGTGGTGAAATCACTCGTGGCGCAGCAGGAAAAAGCGGCGGCTGATTTACAGCTGCAGGGCGTTCCGGCAATGTTCGTGAATGGCAAATATCAGGTAAATCCGCAGGGCATGGATACCAGCAGCATGGATATCTTTGTACAACAGTATGCGGATACTGTGAAGTATCTGGTTGGTCAGAAGTAAAAGCAAAAGCCGGTCATTTGTGCTGACCGGCTTTTTCATTTGAAGCTTTAATCGCGTCGAGCTGCGCGTCTTTCTCACTCCACAGCGTATTAAGCCATAGCTGAAACCGACGCTTGAATCCCTTATCGTTCACGTAATCACCGTGCAACCCTTCATGAATTGGCTCCAGATTTACCCGCACGACAATACGCGTTAGCTTACCGCTCAGCATATCGTAGAACGGTCGGCTGCTATTTTCCGGATAGCACAACGTGACGTTCAACATTTTATCGAACTGTGACCCCAGTACGTTCAATGCCATCGCAATACCGGCCGCCTTTGGAGGGAGCAAGTTTTGATAAGGAGAGCGGGTTTGCTCACATTTCTCTTTGGTAAAACGTGAACCTTCGACAAAATTCACAATAGTTGTCGGGTGTACGCGAAACTTCTCGCAGGAACGACGCGTTGTTTCGACATCTTTACCGCGCCGTTCTGGATGACGGAGCAGGTAGCCTCGCGAATAGCGTTTCATAAACGGCATATCCAGCGCCCAGCAGGCCAGGCCAATAAAGGGCACCCAGGCCAGTTGTTGCTTGAGGAAATATTTATTCATGGGGATGTGCTTACGGAACAGAACGCAAAGCACAACGATGTCAGCCCAGCTGTAATGGTTACAAATGAGCAGATACCAGTTTTTCTTGCTAAGACCTTCCAGTCCCTCGACATCCCACTTCAGTCGCGGATTGAGGTGTAGCAGTAGCGCCAGACCTTCACACCAGCAGTACATCATGAAATTACAGAAGACAGAAACCTTGCGCCAGACAACGGGAACGGGCAAAAGGAGTTTTACAACTCCGGCAAGGATGATCGGCACAGAACAAAAAATCGTGACCAATATGGTCAATACGATACTCAGCAACAGCGTTATCGCAGCGAGTATTCTCGTCATAATTAAATTATTCAAAAGGTTAGCCATAGATAGTGCGCTAAAGAGGCGCAAGGGGCTGATTTTATCAGAAAACGAACCAAATGATGGATCTTCCCTGAATAGAAAAAAAGGGAATATCTATCCACATCAGGATATAAGCTGTATAAATGGAATAAAATGCTACGCATTTATTTAAGCGTCTGAAATATATGTATAAATAAAATGATGTGTTAATTTTATTGCTATATTTAAAGAGCTGAAAATTATTTATTCACAAAGTTATCCACAGTCTTCTTTGCGAGCAAAGCAGAAGATCTACAAAAGTTTTTCGACAAATGCGGCGAAAAACTCATGTTTTCATCCTGTCTGTGGCATCCTTTACCCATAATCTGATAAACAGGCACGGACATTATGGTTCAGATCCCAGAAAACCCACTTATCCTTGTAGATGGCTCCTCTTACCTGTATCGCGCATACCATGCGTTCCCGCCGCTGACTAACAGTGCAGGAGAACCTACTGGCGCGATGTATGGTGTCCTCAACATGCTGCGTAGCTTGATTCTGCAATATCAGCCGACCCATGCTGCGGTGGTATTCGACGCTAAGGGTAAAACCTTCCGTGATGAGTTATTCGAACACTACAAGTCACACCGCCCACCCATGCCGGACGATCTGCGTGCGCAGATTGAGCCTCTGCATGCGATGGTAAAAGCGATGGGGTTGCCACTGCTGGCCGTTTCGGGCGTGGAAGCAGACGATGTGATCGGTACGCTGGCGCGGGAAGCAGAGAAGGCGGGTCGTCCGGTGTTGATTAGTACCGGTGATAAAGATATGGCTCAGTTGGTGACACCGAATATCACCCTGATCAACACCATGACCAATACGATCCTCGGCCCGGATGAAGTGGCGAATAAATATGGTGTTCCACCAGAACTGATCATCGATTTCCTGGCGCTGATGGGGGATTCCTCAGATAACATCCCAGGCGTTCCTGGCGTAGGTGAAAAAACCGCGCAGGCTCTGCTGCAGGGGTTGGGGGGGCTGGATACCCTCTATGCTGAATCAGACAAAATCGCGGGGCTGACTTTCCGTGGTGCGAAAACTATGGCGGGCAAACTTGAGCAGAATAAAGAGGTAGCGTACCTCTCTTATCAATTAGCTACCATCAAAACGGATGTTGAACTGGAGTTGACCTGCGAGCAGTTGGAAGTACGTCAGCCGGCAGCGGATGAACTACTTGGCCTGTTTAAACAGTACGAATTCAAGCGTTGGGTTACTGACGTTGAAGCGGGTAAATGGCTACAGGCGAAAGGAACGAAGCCGGCGGCAAAACCACAGGAAACTATCGCCGTCGATGAAACGCCTGAGGGGCCGGCCACGGTTCTCTCGTATGATAACTATGTGACAATTCTGGATGAAGCGACGCTGGAAGAGTGGATTGCGAAGCTGAAAAAAGCGCCTGTCTTTGCCTTCGATACAGAAACTGACAGCCTGGACAACATCTCCGCGAATCTGGTTGGCCTGTCTTTTGCCATTGAACCGGGTGTGGCTGCATATGTTCCTGTTGCCCACGATTACCTGGACGCCCCCGATCAGATCGCTCGCGACCGCGCGCTGGCATTGCTGAAGCCGCTGCTGGAAGATGAGAACGCGCATAAAGTCGGGCAAAACCTGAAGTACGATCGCGGTATCCTGGCGAACTATGGCATTGAACTGCGTGGCATCACCTATGACACCATGCTCGAATCCTACATTCTTAACAGCGTCGCTGGCCGACACGATATGGACAGCCTGTCGGACCGCTGGCTGAAACATAAAACCATCACCTTTGAAGAGATCGCCGGAAAGGGCAAAAACCAGCTGACCTTTAACCAGATAGCGCTGGAAGAAGCTGGACGTTATGCTGCGGAAGATGCCGACGTTACGCTACAGCTCCATCTCAAAATGTGGCCAGAATTGCAGCAGCATAAAGGACCGCTGAACGTCTTTGAAAATATCGATATGCCGCTGGTTCCTGTTTTGTCTCGCGTTGAGCGCAATGGTGTGAAAATCGATCCGGCTGTTCTGCACAAACATTCAGAAGAGCTGACGCTGCGTTTGAACGAGCTGGAGCAAAAAGCGCACGAGATCGCCGGAGAAGCGTTTAACCTCTCTTCCACCAAGCAACTGCAAACTATCCTGTTTGAAAAGCAGGGTATTAAGCCGCTGAAGAAAACCCCTGGCGGCGCGCCATCAACGTCGGAAGAGGTACTGGAAGAGCTCGCGCTTGATTACCCATTGCCGAAAGTGATCCTGGAATATCGCGGCTTAGCAAAACTGAAGTCGACCTATACGGATAAGCTTCCGTTGATGATTAACAAGAAAACCGGGCGCGTTCACACCTCCTATCACCAGGCGGTGACCGCTACCGGGCGCTTATCATCTACGGATCCAAACCTGCAGAACATCCCGGTACGTAATGACGAAGGTCGTCGTATTCGTCAGGCGTTTATTGCGCCAGAAGACTACGTGATTGTCTCCGCAGACTACTCACAGATTGAGCTGCGTATCATGGCGCATCTCTCGCGTGATAAAGGTCTGCTTACCGCATTTGCCGAAGGGAAAGATATTCACCGCGCAACGGCTGCGGAAGTCTTTGGCTTACCGCTGGATTCCGTGACTGGTGAACAACGCCGCAGCGCGAAAGCCATCAACTTCGGTTTGATCTACGGGATGAGTGCCTTTGGTTTGGCGCGCCAGTTGAATATTCCGCGTAAAGAAGCACAGAAGTACATGGACCTCTACTTCGAACGCTACCCTGGCGTGCTGGAATATATGGAACGCACCCGTGCACAGGCAAAAGAGCAAGGTTATGTCGAAACGCTGGAAGGGCGTCGTCTCTATTTACCGGATATTAAATCCAGTAATGGCGCTCGTCGCGCTGGTGCAGAGCGCGCGGCAATTAACGCCCCGATGCAGGGTACTGCCGCAGACATTATCAAACGAGCCATGATTGCGGTGGACGGGTGGCTGCAAACCGAGCAACCACGTGTGCGCATGATCATGCAGGTACACGATGAACTGGTGTTTGAAGTGCATAAAGATGACCTCGAAAGCGTCTCTAAAAAGATCCATCAACTGATGGAAAACGAGACCCAGATTGATGTGCCGTTGCTGGTGGAAGTCGGTAGTGGCGAAAACTGGGATCAGGCGCACTAAGGGTTTACTGAATAACGCCCCTTTTTCGTAACTAAGCAACATAAGATAGAACTTTTTGTGATGTCCATTAGAATTCCCTATGTAAGGAATGAAAAAAAATTACAAAAAGTGCTTTCTGAGCTGCTCAAAAAAGAGTAAAGTTATTCACGTAGGGTACAGAGGTAAGATGTTCTATCTTTCAGACCTTTTACTTCACGTAATCGGATTTGGCTGAATATTTTAGCCGCCCCAGTCAGTAATGACTGGGGCGTTTTTTATTGTGCGAAAGAAAAGTTTCGCACAGGCTGTAGGCCGGATAAGACGCGCAGCGGCGCTATCCGGCATATCGGTGGATTACTCCCCGTCCTGCATCTCTTCAATCGGCGCCAGTTCACTAAACCAGCTATCCAGCTTCTGCCGAAGTTTATCCACGCCCAGTTTTTTCAGTGATGAAAATGCTTCTACCTGTACATCACCGTTAAATGCCAGTACGGCTTCACGTACCATATTCAACTGGGCTTTGCGCGCACCGCTGGCCAGCTTGTCTGCTTTAGTCAGCAGTACCAGAACCTGAACGTTGCTCTCAACCGCCCACAGGATCATCTGCTGGTCGAGGTCTTTTAGCGGGTGACGAATATCCATCAATACCACCAGACCTTGCAGGCTCTGACGTTTTTCCAGATATTCAGCCAGCGCGCGCTGCCATTTGCGCTTCATCTCTTCCGGAACTTCGGCATAACCGTATCCTGGCAAATCGACCAGGCGTTTGCCGTCAACGACTTCAAACAAGTTGATGAGCTGAGTACGACCCGGCGTTTTAGATGTACGCGCCAGACTCTTTTGATTCGTCAGGGTATTTAGCGCACTGGATTTGCCTGCGTTGGAACGGCCAGCAAAAGCCACTTCGATACCGGTATCGGAAGGTAAGTGGCGAATATCAGGCGCACTCATCACAAAGTGCGTCTGTTGATAATTCAAGTTAGTCAAAGCAGTCCTCTCCATCAATCAGGGCTTTGCAGCGATTATACCTGAACCCCAGCAAAAGGCTGGTTTTTCGACGCGTAGGCTATGTAAGTAAAAACCTCGCACTTTGTGAGACATTGCCGATAGTTTCTATACGAGATGACAGAGTAAAAAATGACGTAACTAAAATAAATCATATAGTTAAGATAAGGCACTATTCTTAAAGTCCGAAATTGTTACCCAGGTTACTTGTACGTTTAAACCAAAGCGGTAAAGTAGCGCCCATAGCGAGGAAGCTGACAGGATAGTCGACTCAGGATGAGGGTCAGGAGCGCCAGGAGGCGAAGACACAGGATTGTCAGGGAGACAAACGTCTGGAGACGTTAGTAAAAGGAAATGGAAACAACACGGAATGTTTCAGGCTAAGGGAAAAACAGGGTGTGTTGATAGCCAACAAGGATTGTAGAGCCCGTAAGGGTTGAGAGTCAGGAAAAAAGGCGACAGATTACTCTGTCGCCTTTTTTCTTTATTTCTGCTAGATTCCGGCGCAATTATATACTGAATAAAACAGCCAAAGACGAATCATGATGAAACCAACTTCTACACCACGCGGTAAAGGTCCTGCAAAAGCGCGTCGTAAAACACGCGAAGAAATTAATCAGGAAGCTCGCGACCGTAAGCGCCAGAAAAAACACCGTGGTCATGCGGCGGGTAGCCGTGCGTCCGGTAGCGAAGGCGCATCTGGTGGCGGAAACCAAAATAAGCAAAAAGATCCTCGTATTGGCAGCAAAAACCCCATTCCATTGGGCGTGACCGAAAAAGTCACCAAACAGCACAAACCGAAGAGTGAGAAACCTATGCTTTCACCACAGGCTGAGTTGGATTTACTGGAAACGGATGAGCGCCTGGATGCGCTGCTGGAGCGTCTTGAAGCAGGAGAAACCCTGAGCGCGGAAGATCAGACCTGGGTTGATGCCAAGCTGGACCGCATCGATGAGCTGATGCAAAAGCTGGGTCTTTCTTACGATGACGAGGAAGAAGAGGAAGAGGAAGAAAAGCAGGAAGACATGATGCGTCTGCTGAAAGGCGGCAACTAACGGTTTTACACCGTGGGTCTTCCCGTCCTGCTTATAACCCTTCCGGTTATATGTTATCTGGTGTGGTTATTCGTTAAACTACAGCGGTTGTCGCGGCGACAGAAGTGGCTGCGCAACCGGCTTATCACCCGCACTGGGGTTAAGCCGGTACGCCGTACCCGCCAGAGACGCCATCGGAAGGAGTGAGCATGTCAGAGCAGTTAATAGACTGGGACCTGGCCCTGATCCAGAAATATAACTATTCCGGGCCACGATATACCTCGTACCCGACCGCGCTGGAGTTTTCTGAAGACTACGGCACAGAAGCATTTCTAAAGGCCGTGGCGCGTTATCCTGAGCGTCCGCTCTCGCTGTACGTTCACATCCCGTTCTGCCACAAACTGTGCTACTTCTGTGGCTGCAACAAGATTGTGACTCGCCAGCAGCATAAAGCAGATCAATATCTCGATGCCCTGGAACAAGAAATTATCCATCGCGCACCGCTGTTCGCCGGACGCCATGTCAGCCAGCTGCACTGGGGCGGCGGCACGCCAACGTATCTGAATAAAGCGCAAATCAGCCGTTTGATGTCACTGCTGCGTGGTAATTTCAACTTTAACGACGACGCCGAAATCTCGATCGAAGTGGATCCGCGTGAAATCGAGCTGGATGTCCTTGATCATTTACGCGCTGAAGGTTTTAACCGTTTGAGCATGGGAGTGCAGGACTTCAACAAAGAAGTTCAGCGCCTGGTGAACCGTGAGCAGGATGAAGAGTTTATCTTTGCGCTGCTGAATCATGCGCGGGAGATTGGCTTTACCTCAACGAATATCGATCTGATTTATGGCCTGCCAAAACAGACGCCAGAGAGCTTCGCCTTTACCCTGAAACGCGTGGCTGAGCTGAATCCAGACCGTCTGAGCGTCTTTAACTACGCGCACCTTCCGACGCTGTTTGCTGCCCAGCGCAAGATTAAAGATGCCGACCTGCCCAGCGCGCAGCAGAAGCTGGATATCCTGCAGGAGACCATCTCTTCACTGACCGAAACTGGCTATCAGTTCATTGGCATGGATCACTTTGCCCGTCCGGATGACGAACTGGCCATTGCTCAACGCGAGGGCGTTTTGCATCGCAATTTCCAGGGCTATACCACCCAGGGGGATACCGATCTGCTGGGGATGGGCGTATCGGCCATCAGTATGATTGGCGACAACTACGCGCAGAATCAGAAAGAGTTGAAGCACTATTACCAGCAGGTAGACGAGCAGGGGAATGCGCTGTGGCGCGGAATTGCCCTGACCCGCGACGACTGCATTCGTCGGGATGTTATTAAGCTCCTGATCTGCAATTTCCGCCTCGACTATGCCGCCGTGGAACAACAATGGGATCTGAACTTCGCTGACTATTTTGCCGAAGACCTGAAACTGCTGGCACCGCTGGCGAAAGATGGGCTGGTGGATGTGGATGAGAAGGGGATTCAGGTTACGTCGAAGGGGCGTCTGCTGATTCGTAATATTTGCATGTGCTTCGATGCATATCTGCGCCAGAAAGCGCGTTTGCAGCAGTTCTCGCGCGTTATTTAGCCGGGTTGCCCGGTGGCGCTTCGCTTACCGGGCCTACGAAATCTCAATACGTAGGTCGGGTAAGCGAAGCGCCACCCGACAAACCCGCTAGCTGAACAGCCCAACCAGCGCCGCACACAGCACGGCGGCAACCGCAGTTTGTGGCGTATGGCTTTCAACCGCACCGCTCGATAGCAGATTTATCATTGATTCCAGCATGATGACTTCCCCCCGTTTGCCGGGCACGATCATACTTAACTCATCGGAACAGTAAAGCGCAAAATAGCAGCAATTTGCGCTCAATTATCAATCTTTACACAATGACCGATCGTCACTCCATTCCGAGTTCTTTTAACTTTCGCGTCAAGGTATTACGGCCCCAACCGAGCAGCCGTGCCGCTTCCTGTTTATGCCCCTGGGTATGGCGTAGCGCGGTGGTCAACAGCGTGCGCTCCATCTCCGGTTGAGCCTCTGAAAGCAGGTTTTGATGACCGGAACGTAATGCCCGATCCGCCCACTGTGCCAACAGGGTTGCCCAGCTGTCTGGCTGCATATGGGACGGTGCGTCAGGCACGGTGGTTTCAAACAGTTCGGTCGGTAAGTCCTGAATGAGTACTTCCTGTCCGGCGGCCATTACGGTTAACCAGCGACAGGTATTCTCAAGCTGACGCACGTTTCCCGGCCATGACAGACGGGTGAGCGCCGCCTCGGTTTCAGTGTGTAATTGCTTGGCTTCTACTCCCAGTTCGCGGGCGGCCTCCTGCAGGAAATGACGCGCCAGGCGTGGGATATCTTCCCGACGTTCGCGCAGTGGCGGCAGATGCACCCGGATGACGTTCAGGCGATGGAATAAGTCCTCACGGAATTTGCCTTCCTGCACCCGCAGTTCCAGGTTCTGGTGCGTGGCGGCGATAATACGTACGTCCACCTTCACAGGCGCATAACCGCCAACGCGGTAAAACTGTCCATCGGCTAATACGCGCAATAAACGTGTCTGCACGTCCAGCGGCATATCGCCAATTTCATCGAGGAACAGCGTGCCGCCGTCTGCCTGTTCAAAGCGCCCCTGACGAATCGTATTCGCCCCGGTAAACGCCCCTTTTTCATGGCCAAACAGCTCAGACTCGATCAAATCTTTCGGAATAGCAGCCATGTTCAGCGCGATAAACGGTGCTTTGACGCGCGGACTATGACGGTGCAACGCATGGGCGACCAGCTCTTTACCGGTCCCGGACTCTCCGTTAATCAATACGCTGATTGAAGAACGGGACAGGCGACCAATAATGCGAAAGACGTCTTGCATTGCTGGTGCTTCGCCGATGATGTCGGTTGTTGGGCCGTTGATTTGAATATTACGCGGTTGCTGCTGTTCCTGATAATGGCTGATGGCGCGTTCGACCAGCGCCACGGCTTCATCAATATCAAAAGGTTTGGGCAGATAATCAAACGCCCCTTGCTGGTAAGCGCTGACGGCAGCATCCAGATCGGAGTGTGCGGTCATTATGATGACCGGAAGCATCGGATGCCGCTGTTTGATTTGTTTTAACAGCGTCAGGCCGTCCATGCCCGGCATGCGGATATCCGACAGCAGTACGTCCGGCGTTTTGCTGGCCAGCGCGTCCAGTACCTCTTTACCACTCTCAAATGTAGTGCAGCTTAGTCCTGCCCCTGCGAGCGCACGTTCAAGCACCCAACGGATGGAACTATCGTCATCAACTACCCAGACTATTCCTCGTTGCATAAACGTCACCTTTATTTCCTGATAGGCAGGTAAACCGAGAACTCGGTATGACCCGGCCAACTGGTAAATTCAATTTTGCCGGAATGTTGATCAATCAAATTACGGGCGATGGATAATCCAAGGCCGGTACCGCCTTCGCGACCGCTGACCATTGGGTAGAACAGCGTGTCCTGCAAATGCGAGGGAATTCCCGGACCGTTATCCTCAACATCAATCCGCGCCGCCAGACGATAACGCATACCGTGCAGCGTGAGCTGAAACGCGGTGCGGGTACGCAGAATAATCTCGCCGCCTTCCGGTCCCAGCGCCTGCAAAGCATTGCGCACGATGTTCAGCAAAACCTGCTCGATCTGGTCCGGGTCGTGCAGTAATTCAGGCAGACTTGGGTCGTAATCACGAATCAGCGTGACGTTTTCCGGCAGCTCCATCGAGACCAGCGCCACCACGCGCTCCGCCACTTTGTGGATACTTTCTGTGACGTGCATTCCCGGCTGTTGTGGTCCCAGCAGACGGTCGACCAGATTACGCAGGCGGTCGGCCTGCTCAATAATGACTTTGGTATATTCGGTCAGCGCCGGGTCCGGAAGCGCTTTACTGAGCAGTTGCGCCGCGCCGCGTAACCCACCCAGCGGGTTTTTAATTTCGTGCGCCAGGCCGCGCACCAGATCGCGGGCAGCGATCTGCTGGGCGTGCTGGAGCTGTTCCTGGCTCAGACGGCGCTGGTTATCCATTGGCGCCATCTCCAGCAGGATAAGGCCATCAGGCAGCCTCTGAGCGGTCACAGAGAGGATATGTGAGTGGCTATCTATCACCAGCGTCACTTCGTTATCCGTAAAGCCCTGGCCTGCTTCCAGGCTCTCTCGCATCAGCCCGATGTTTAAGGAGAAATAACTCAACAGATCGGGAAGTGGGGTACCAAACAGTTTGCGGGAGCTTTGGGCGAGCAACTGTTGTGCCGCTGGGTTGGCGTAATGTACCGCCAGCTCATCGTCGACGAGTAAGATGCTGTTGATTAAAGAATTGAGGATCTGCCCAGCATCGGGCAGCGTGCCGGTTGCCATTCAGCAGTCTCCTGAAAAGTGTTGCACCAATTTAGTGCATTATAGCTTTTTACATCAAAAAAGCGCGAGGAAGCAGGTTGTTAGTGGAGAAAAAAGCCCATCCTGGGATGGGCTAAAAGTTCCACGGCAACTTAAAGACTCTATATTTTTCTTGCTACAGCCGCGTGGGTCGCAACAAGAAATCTACGGAGTATTGGTACTAATTAAACGCTGTAGTACAGCTCAAACTCTACCGGGTGCGGAGTCATACGCACGCGGTCATCTTCTTCGCGACGCAGCGTAATGTACGCATCGATCGCTTCATTGGTGAACACGCCGCCTGCAGTCAGGAACTCGCGGTCCAGATCCAGTTCTTTCAGTGCTTCTTCCAGAGAACCAGCAACCTGTGGGATCTCTTTCGCTTCTTCCGGCGGCAGGTCGTACAGGTTTTTATCCATGGCTTCGCCCGGGTGGATCTTGTTCTTAATACCGTCAAGACCCGCCATCAGCAGTGCTGCGAAGCACAGGTACGGGTTAGCAGCCGGGTCCGGGAAACGCACTTCGATACGACGCGCTTTCGGAGAAGCCACTACCGGAATACGGATAGAAGCAGAACGGTTACGGGCAGAGTAAGCCAGCATTACCGGCGCTTCGTAGCCTGGGACCAGACGCTTGTAAGAGTTGGTGGTTGGGTTAGCCAGGGCGTTGATCGCTTTAGCGTGTTTGATAACGCCGCCGATGTAGAACAGCGCCTGCTCAGACAGACCCGCATATTTGTCGCCAGAGAACAGGTTTACGCCGTTCTTGGACAGAGACATGTGGCAGTGCATACCGGAACCGTTATCGCCAAACATAGGTTTTGGCATAAAGGTCGCGGTTTTACCGAAACGGTGAGCGACGTTGTGAACCACATATTTGTAGATCTGAATTTCGTCCGCTTTTTTGGTCATGGTGTTAAAGCGGGTCGCGATTTCGTTCTGACCTGCGGTCGCCACTTCGTGGTGATGCGCTTCAACAACCAGGCCCATTTCTTCCATGATCAGACACATGGTAGAACGGATGTCCTGAGAAGAATCTACCGGAGGAACTGGGAAGTAACCGCCTTTCACGCCAGGACGGTGACCTTTGTTACCACCTTCGTATTTGGTGGAGGAGTTCCATGCGCCTTCGATGTCATCGATAGCCACGTGGGAACCGGAAATGGACGCGCCGAAACGGATGTCGTCAAACAGGAAGAACTCTGGCTCAGGCCCGAACAGAACGGTGTCTGCGATGCCGGTAGAACGCAGATACTCTTCAGCGCGTTTAGCGATGGAGCGCGGGTCGCGGTCGTAGCCCTGCAGCGTACCTGGTTCCAGGATATCGCAACGGATGATCAGGGTGGACTCTTCATAGAACGGGTCGATGAGTGCAGTAGACGCATCTGGCATCAGAACCATGTCTGATTCGTTAATGCCTTTCCAGCCACCGATTGAGGAGCCGTCAAACATTTTGCCTTCTTCAAAGAATTCGGCATTTACCTGATGAGCAGGAATAGTGACGTGCTGTTCTTTACCTTTGGTATCAGTGAAGCGTAAATCAACAAACTTCACTTCGTGTTCGTTCAGCATCGTCAAAACGTGTTCAGCGGACATACTTACTCTCCCGGATTGGTCATGGTCGTCGTGGTAACGAAGTCTTCAATTCTGCAAAAAATTGGCCGTGTCGCCGTAAAAAATATAAAGCGAAATCTGTGCCAACTTTTAAATTGCCCCTAAAAGGCGTTATCATGCGCACTATCGTGCAAAGGGGCTGCACCATGAAGGTTGTATTGCACCATTATAGTGCTTTAATGTGAACATTAAGCACCATATTGGTGCAAAGCATGTCAGATTACCCCTTTTAACGCTCCGTGAATGTGATCACAAAGAAACTCTGCAATACTTGTTTGCGGAGGATGTTTGTGATCCTGTTTTGTACTGCGATTAATCCGTGTACAATAACGCGCTATTTCTAAAATGCCTGAGGCAAAGTTGTGATCGAAAATTTGCGTAACATCGCCATCATCGCGCACGTAGACCATGGTAAAACGACCCTGGTAGACAAGCTGCTCCAACAATCCGGTACGTTCGATGCACGTGCTGAAACCCAAGAGCGCGTGATGGACTCCAACGATTTGGAGAAAGAGCGTGGGATTACCATCCTCGCTAAAAACACCGCTATCAAATGGAATGACTACCGTATCAACATCGTTGATACCCCAGGGCACGCCGACTTCGGTGGTGAAGTTGAACGTGTAATGTCCATGGTCGACTCCGTGCTGCTGGTGGTGGATGCAATGGATGGTCCGATGCCGCAGACGCGCTTCGTGACCAAAAAAGCCTTTGCCCATGGCCTGAAGCCAATTGTTGTTATCAACAAAGTTGACCGCCCTGGCGCGCGTCCTGACTGGGTTGTTGATCAGGTATTTGACCTGTTCGTTAACCTCGACGCTACCGACGAGCAGCTGGACTTCCCGATCGTTTACGCTTCCGCGCTGAACGGTATCGCAGGTCTGGATCACGAAGATATGGCTGAAGACATGACTCCGCTGTATCAGACCATCGTTGATCGTGTTCCGGCTCCAAGCGTAGACCTTGATGGCCCGCTGCAGATGCAAATCTCTCAGCTGGACTACAACAACTACGTTGGCGTAATCGGCATCGGCCGTATCAAACGCGGTAAAGTTAAACCGAACCAGCAGATCACTATCATTGATAGCGAAGGCAAAACCCGTAACGGTAAAGTCGGTAAAGTTCTGACCCATCTGGGTCTGGAACGTATCGAGAGTGATATTGCCGAAGCGGGCGATATCATCGCGATCACCGGTCTGGGCGAACTGAACATCTCCGACACCATCTGCGATCCGCAGAACGTCGAAGCGCTGCCGGCTCTGTCCGTTGATGAACCGACCGTAACCATGTTCTTCTGCGTAAACACCTCCCCGTTCTGTGGTAAAGAAGGTAAATATGTTACCTCTCGTCAGATCCTTGACCGCCTGAACAAAGAGCTGGTGCACAACGTTGCGCTGCGCGTCGAAGAAACCGAAGATGCGGATGCGTTCCGTGTATCTGGTCGTGGTGAGCTGCACCTGTCTGTTCTGATCGAGAACATGCGTCGTGAAGGTTTCGAAATGGCGGTTTCCCGTCCGAAAGTAATCTTCCGCGAAATCGACGGCCGTAAACAAGAGCCGTTCGAAAACGTAACGCTGGACGTAGAAGAGCAGCATCAGGGTTCTGTCATGCAGGCTCTGGGTGAGCGTAAAGGCGACCTGAAAAACATGAATCCAGATGGCAAAGGCCGCGTACGTCTTGACTACGTGATCCCAAGCCGTGGTCTGATCGGCTTCCGTTCAGAATTCATGACCATGACTTCCGGTACCGGTCTGCTGTACTCCACCTTCAGCCACTACGACGATGTTCGTGCGGGTGATGTGGGTCAGCGTCAGAACGGCGTACTGATCTCCAATGGCCAGGGTAAAGCAGTTGCGTTCGCACTGTTCAGCCTGCAGGACCGCGGTAAGCTGTTCCTGGGTCACGGTGCTGAAGTTTACGAAGGCCAGATCATCGGTATTCACAGCCGCTCTAACGACCTGACTGTAAACTGCCTGACCGGTAAGAAACTGACCAACATGCGTGCGTCCGGTACTGACGAAGCAACGGTTCTGGTTCCGCCGGTTAAGATGACTCTGGAGCAGGCTCTGGAATTCATTGATGACGACGAACTGGTAGAAGTTACCCCAACCTCTATCCGTATCCGTAAGCGTCACCTGACTGAAAACGATCGTCGCCGTGCAATGCGTGGCGCGAAAGAAGAGTAATTAACGCTCTTTCTCAGGTAAGCATAAAAAAGCCGCTGATTTCAGCGGCTTTTTTTATCATCAGGAGAATTAGAAGAAATACTTTGCCCCAACACGAATCTGGTTTTGTTCGCGATGATAGGGTTCAACATTGCGATCTAACCAGCGTAATTCAAGGTAGGGCAACCAGTGTTCATTGATACGATACTTAAAGGTATTGGTAATTTCCCAGTGATGATCTTTTCCATTGCTGCTATTGAAGTCATTGACTCGCATAAAATAGTGCGGTTCAAAGGTATAGGAAAATTTATCGGTAATGGTAAAGTTCCAGTAGTTGCCTATTTCATAGGTATCATTATTATCCAGCTCACCGTTTAGGTCGGTTGAACTGTAGTTATTATGGTTATATCGATTACGCACGGTAAGATTAAACCACGGAGTAAATTTATAGTTAACATCCAGATAAACAGCACCGCCTGAGCCAATACTCTTATCGTTTATTAACCCTCCAGGCTGGATTGTTAATTTATCTGTCGGTTTAAATAACGGGTACCAACCCTCTATTTCGTTATAGCCGTGTTTTAACTCATCCTTGCGTTGCATAGTGTAGGTGTTCGTAAGCATGATACCCGCGCCCATATCGGAGTTATAGCCAACGCGCAGCATGACCTCCATTTGGTCGGATGCCAGGTTATATGCTTCGCGGTTTTCTACATAGGCTCCAGCGAAAGCAGAGGTTGATACCACAGAGGATAATAGAATTATTGTCGTTAATTTTTTCATGATAAATCCATTTTTTACGCGTAGGGAGGCCGCCATCCATTGGGATGGGATAGGCGGCAATTATTTTTATACGTTTACAGCAGAGGTGTTCTTTTTATTAGTAATAGGGTCCGGTTGGATGTTGTTTTTCTTCCGTTGGCTGATTTCCTCAATAATAAAAGCAAAACGAGTTTCGTTGAGCTTATAAAAGAAGCCCATCGTGAGTGCTGCAATAATTGCAAGTCCGCAAGGCCAGAGGAAAATAAGCTGACGCAAACCGAGCAGTGTGGCATCGCTCTGGACTATATTGGGGATATAACCGATTTGCGTCAGCATGATGCCCGGCAGGAAGCCTGCGAGCGCAGCAGAAATTTTGCGAGAAAAGGTATAACCCGTATACACCGAACCTTCTGCACGGATCCCCGTTTTCCATTCGCCATAATCGACCGTATCCGGAACCAGTGCCCAGTTTAGACTGTTAACAAAAGCGGTTCCGAAGAAGGCCATGCAAGAGAACGTGACGAATAAAAATGACGTACTGCCCCAGAAAAAGTTCAGCACATCACCGATAGCCCATAGCGCCAGGCCACCGAGGTAAACCTGCTTTTTACCGAAGCGTTTTACAGCTGTGGGAACCAGCAGTACCCCAACCAGAATGCATCCCATGCTGAAGAAACCCATCCACGACAGCAGATGAATATCGTTGAGTACGTACTGGGTGTAATACACCTGGATCGCCAGCTTGATGTTGAATGCCGCCAACGTGCACAGATTGGCGACACACAGCACCAGCAGTGGAGGGTTACGGAAAATGGCGCAGAACGACTTGAGAATGCTGGGCTTATGGTGATCCGGCACGATCTCGATATAGCGTTCCTTCACACCGCTAAAACACCACCACATGCTGAACAGTCCGCAAACGGAGAAGATCAGTGCGGCAATCAGATAACCCAGCGAAGGTGAACTAACAAATAGCGCCTGAATAGGCATAAAGCCAACAGTACACAGTAACAGGCCTACGGTAGCTCCGCCCTGACGCCAGGCGGCGAGCTGAGCTCGTTCATGCGGGTTCTTCGTGATCGCGGGCACCATCGCGCCGTAGGAGCAGTTCATCAGGCTATAGAACAGCCCGAACAGCATAAACAACACTGTCGCCAGTCCGGTTTTCACCGTTAGCGTAAAATCTGTCGCTAAAAACTGCGCGCTGGCAACGACAGCAACAGGAAATGATGCATACAAAATAAAGGGCCTGAATTTCCCTTTTGCGCCAATATTACGCCTTGAGTCCAGCAACACACCGGTCAACATATCAGTGAAAGCGGTGAAGAACTTCGCCACCAAAAAGATAATCCCACCGTAATACGCCGGCATCCCTAGTTCATCGGTATAAAATTTAAGCAGATACAGCGTGCCGATACACAGCATCAAATTTGAGCCGAAGTCACCCACTCCGTAGGCGAATTTTTCACGCAGGCTCAGTTTTAGCGTTAGCGGATCATGAAAAGACATAATCGCTCCTCAATAGCGCCCCGTAGAGCGCTATTCATTATTATTATCAAACGGGTTGTTTACGCGCTTCTATCTCTTCAACGATGCGGACATACATCTTCTCGTTAAGGTTGTAGAAACAGCCCATAGCTACAATGGTGATCACCGCCAAGGCGCAGGGATAAATAAAGATCAACTGACGCAATCCTTCGACCGTACTTGCAGATTGCACCACATTGGGGACGTAGCCGATTTGCGTCAGCATCCATCCCGGGAAGAATCCTGCCAGCGCTTGTGACACTTTACGGAAGAAGGTGAATCCGGTGTAGACAGTCCCTTCCGATCGCACACCGGTGCGCCACTCGCCGTACTCCACCGTGTCCGATACCAGCGCCCAGTTCAGGCTGTTGACGAATGCCGAGCCGAAGAACGCCAGGCAGGAGAACGCGACAAAACTGACGGAGCCGCCGCCAAAGAAGTAATTAAGCAGATCGCCCGCCACCCAAATCAGCAAACCGCCGATGTAGACTTTTTTCTTGCCGAAACGTCTGACCATGCCAGGCATCAGGAAGACGCCGATGAAGATACAACCCATGCTAAAAAAGCCCATCCAGGAAAGGAGGATCGGGTCATTAAGAACGTACTGGGTGTAGTAGACCTGTATTGCCAGCTTGACGTTAAACGCGCCAAGCGTGCAAAGGTTGGCAATGCACAGAATAAACAGCGGGCGGTTACCGGCGATGGCGCGAAAGGATTGCAGTAATCCCGGTTTTTGCGCGGCATCAACGGGTTTCACTTCCACGTAACGTTCTTTTACCCCGGCATAGCAGAGCCACATAAACAGCAGGCCAAACAGAGAAAACAACGTGGCGGCGAAGATATAACCCAGCTGCGAGTTGCCTTCGATCAGGTTCATTACGGGAACAAAGCCGACGGTACACAGCAACAGACCAAGGGTTGCGCCACCTTGCCGCCAGGCGGCAAGCGACGCGCGTTCGTCAGGATTCTTCGTAATCGCGGGAACCATCGCACCATAAGAGCAGTTCATCATGCTGAAAAACAATCCGTACAGCATAAACAGCACCGTTGCCATGACCGTTTTACCGGTTACTTCAAACGGAGTACCGACAAAGTTTGCAATCGCCAGCAAGGTAACCGGAAATGCGGCATAAAGAACGAACGGACGGAATTTTCCCTTCGGGCCGATTTTGCGGCGGGAATCAAGCATAATCCCGGTGCCCATATCGGTAAACGCGGTAAAAAACTTGGCGATGAGGAAAATGATACCGCCATAAGTTCCAGGTAAACCAAGGACATCGGTATAAAACTTGAGTAAATAGAGCGTACCAATATCCAGCAGGATATTGGAGCCTAAATCACCCATCCCATAGGCGAGTTTTTCTTTGAACGGCAAGCGTAGGGTTGCCGGATTAGAGGAAGTCTGACTCATTATTATTCTCCATGTGCCCGCGAGTTTCCCCACGGGCGAGCCGCATTAGATGTTGCGTAAAGTGGCAAACAGTGACGCCCATTCACTCTTCGCGCGATAAAACACCGGAGGCTTGCCAATAGGCGCATCCACGGTAATTTCACCGCCCTGGTAAGTTTCTCCGGTCCAGATGTTGACCCAGCTATCCTCCGGCAGATACAGAGTCCAGTTTTGCTGGCCTTGTTCGTGAACCGGCGCAACCAGCACATCCTGTCCCAGCAGGTACTGATATTTCAGGGTGTAGGTCCGCGCATCGTCTTCGTAATGTAGGAATAGCGGACGCATCACCGGCAGACCGGTAGCGCTGTTTTGTGCGACCGCCTGTTTCAGATACGGTTTAAGGGTGGTAAAGACGGTGGTCATACGAGCAAAGTGGGCGATGGTTTCAGCATCGCCATCAAACTGCCAGTTATCGCCAGGGCGGTTACCTTCGTGGGTGCGCATCATCGGTGTGAAGGCGTTAAAGTCACACCAGCGCAGCAGCAGCTCTTTGCTGCGTTTCATTTCAAATAGGGTGGTGTAGCCGCCGATATCGCTGTGGTGCAGACCATGGCCGCTCATCGCCAGTGACAGCGCAGCAGGCACGACCGAGGCCAGACCGTCGTCAAGGCTCCAGTCAACGTTCTGATCGCCTGCCCACATCATGGTGGAGTATTTCTGGCTGCCGGTGTAGCCCGCACGCATAAAGAACAGGATCTCGCCGAGCTTGCCAGTCTCCTGTAACGCTTCGTAGTTACATTTCGCCCACAGCGCAGGCCAGGCGTTATGCATAATTTCAGCGCTAATGCCATTGTGCAGATAAGTGTCGGTTGGCAGGTATTCGCCAAAGTCGGCCATCCAACCGCCGCATCCCAGCTCAATCATGTTCTTTTTGATGACTTCTTTGAACCAGGCGTAGGCTTCAGGGTTGGTCAGGTCCACCACGCCGCCGTAAAACTCGCCAAACTCAACCAGATAGTCAGCGCCAGAGGCATCTTTCGCCAGATAACCGTGCGCAGCCGCTTCGGCGCAGAGATCTTTATCGCTGGCGACGTACGGGTTGATGTAGGAGAGGAATTGCACGCCTTCTTCTTTCCACTGCTTAATACGGCTATCCAACTGAGGATAGTTGTCGCTGTTCCACTTCCAGTTCCACATCACGCGTTTGCCAAAGGAGGTCATGCGGATCCCGGACCAGTCCTGCGCCCAGATGCCGTTTACTTTCACGCCTGCGTTACGCATGGTGTCCAGTTTTTTCTGGCAAACCTCAGTACCGCCTTGAATACCGAGCGTGACGCCATCGTAGATCCAGTCCGGCAGCTCCGGCTGGCGTCCTAACAGCGCGGTCAGTTTTTCCAGTAAAGAGATGTAGGTGTCAGCGCATTCAAATCGTAGGGTGGTTTTGTCCTCCCACAATGCCAGTTCGTGATACTCCGGCGCGCTGAAGTCGAAATTCATATAGCAGCTGTTATCAATGTGGCAGTAGTACTTCTGCGTGCTGACGAAGGTCGGCTGCGGGAAAAAGGTCCAGTAGTAGTCACCACCGGCGTTTTCTTTGCAGTCTGCCTGCCAGGTGACATAGCTATTTTTGTTACGGCCCACGCCCTGTTCGCTGGTCCACAGTGGGAACGGTTTACCGCGTAAGTCGAAATAAGAGAACTGTTCACCGCAGCCGTAAATATGATCGTCCGGGTTGGCAGCCAGACGCAGCCAGATGCGGTTATGGCTGAGGTCATCGTTGTGCAGATCCAGCTTCAGGCGACCCTGTTCATCGATGGAGATGTGCAGCGTGGCGTTGATGGTGTTACCGCGACTGAAATGCACCTGCCAGCCGTCAGGCGACTCGCTGACCGTGGCGTCGGTCAGGGCAATCTTCTCATTGAGCTTGTCTTTAATGCTGAAGTTGCCGCGGAACATATCAATATCGGCAACGCCAGCGCCGATCCACAGGCAGGGGGTTTCTGTGCTGTGACGTAAAATCAGGCGCTGGTGGTATGTCAGCGTAAAGCCATTCTGTAACGTCGTTAGTTCTAAAGCGGTTGACCGTTGTTGTAGCGAATTCATTATCGTCTCCGTAAAAATAGGGTAATTCGGTAATTTTTGTTTTGGGATAAGGTTATTCGGCACCGATTAAAAAATGCATCCGATGCATCTCGCCGGGTGCCAGAGAGATAAGACTGATGCCTGAATTAAAGGCATCTGGCGGGCAGGTCATGGGTTCTACGGCAATCCCCAGACGGTGTAATTTCTCGCCGCTGTAAATCTGTAGCCACGGCTGGTCGCAACGTAAGTACGTCGTCATATTTTTCGTTGCACTGAACATGCTGACTTCCCATTCACGCCCGGACACAGGGGTTTTAAAGGTGTGATCGATCTGCGTTGCAGCGACAGGGCGCGGCGTGGTGAAATTCAGCGCGGTATTCTCAACGCGATGCGTTTCCAGGGTATCAATGTCAAAGACCTCATCTGTCGGAAGAGTGAGCGTACAGCTATCTATCTTCTCAAGACCACAGGTCAAATAGGGATGAGCGCCAGAACCATAAAGCGCTGATTCATCACCAATATTCAGCGTAGTAATAAAAATGTGCAGACCGCTTATTGCATCAAGGCGATATGTTGTTTCAACCAGTAATGAAAAGGGATAACCATAAGAGGGCGGCAGAAAAATCATCAGCGACACTTCCGATGCCGACTGCTGGTTAATCTGCCAGTCTCGCCAGGCCAACAGCCCATGAATGGCGGTATGCGAAACAGGGTCGTTAACGGCAAGCTGGAAGGTCTTGCCGTTATGTTGATAGCAGCCGTCTGCAACGCGGTTTGGCCATGGGACTAACACTTTTCCTAAATGCGCCTGCGGCATCTCTTCCGGCTTATGTGGAATAACGATGTGACGCCCACGATGCATCAATTCTGCCAGCCCAGCGCCAACCGTGACGATTTTCGCCTCGTAGTGTCCGGCCTGAAGATGAATGGTTTTTCCACCACTATGCATGGCTGCTATCCTTGTGACTTATTTGGCGTTGATATCCAGAAGACCGGCAGCAACCGCCGGAGCAAGGCCCGGAGCCAGCGGTAGACGCGGGATTACCAGGCAGTGCAGCAGGTGATAAATGTCCTGCTTACCGTCCCAGACTTTGGTGGTCACTTTGTTGTCGGTGTCCAACTCCTGCCACCATGAACCGGTCTCGTAGTCCATCAGATAGGTGATGCAGTAATCCCACCACTTCTGGTACCAGGCTTCGTACTGGCTGTCGCCGGTGAGGGTATACAAGGCATAGGCGGTACCCATGGCTTCGACTATCGGCCAACGCACTCTTTCGCGAACGATTGGTTTACCGTCCCAGTCCACCGAATAGACAAAACCATCCGCACCGTCCGGTGCCCAGGCATCACGGATGGTGGCGTGGAACAAGCCTTTGGCATCTTCCAGCAGCCAGGCGGGAGGCGTTTCGAAGCGGGCTTCCAACGCGGCATGCAGATGCAGCATCAGACGGCCCCATTCGATCCAGTGGCCCGGCGTGCCGCCGTATGCGCGGAAACGGTGAGCAGGGTTATCCTTGTTGTAATCACGAATTGGGTTCCACTGTGAATCGAAGTGCTCGTTGACGCGATACTCCCCGCTGCGGGCCACGTCGTGAATAATCACCGAAGCAATTCGCAGTGCGCGATCGAGCCATTTACGGTCATGGGTAACGTCATAAACGATCAGGAAAGCCTCGACCGCGTGCATGTTGGCGTTACCGCCACGGTAATCTTCCGTCTGGCTGAAGGCTTCGTCCCAGGACTCCAGGCACATCTGCTCGTCTTCGCTCCAGAAGTACTTTTCAATCACCTCGATGGCATCATCCAACAATTGTCTGGCCTGTGGATGACCGGTAGTGACCGCGCTTGCCGCGCCGAGCAAGACGAAGAAATGCTGATAACCCTGCTTGGAGGCGTCCATCACGCCTTCGTCATTTACGCAGGCGTACCAACCGCCGAAGCGTGTGTCGCGTAGCGCACCGTTCAGCGCTTTAATGCCGTGATCGACGAGTTGGTATGCGCCAGGCCGACCCATTGACGCGGCAACGGAGTAGACGTGCAGCATGCGGGCGGTGATCCACAGATGTGTCCCCATATCTGCTCTGACCTGACCACTGTTTCCCAGCCAGCCAAATCCGGTAGGTACCGCAGCGTTCTTACCAAAGTTAAAGATGCGGTCTGTTTCCTGCTCCAGCCAGCGGTTGTGGCTTAGGGTGTTAAACCATTTCATTCTGAGATCCTCTTAGCGCCGGGCCATCATTTCATCGACGATATCGCCCAGACGCTGCAACTTAGGTGCGGAAACATCACGCAGCATCAGTTCGGTATCCGGCAGGCCAACCACGGATGACCAGACCGCACGTCCGGCCAGGAAGCCGGATGCGCCAGCGGTCATTGCTACGCTGACCGCGCGTGGGAACAGTTTTTCATCCACACCGGAGGAGAGAATGACCCACGGCATGTTGATGTTTTCATTCAGGCGCTGAGAGGCGCTAAGCAGCTCTTGTTGGGTTCCTTTGCCGTACAGAGGCATTTCGACCTTGTAGAGATCGGCACCGCTATCACCCAGTTCTTTCGCGGCATCGATAATGGCCTGTTCACGATCGAACTTATCGCCACGACGTGGCGGGCGAACAACCGGCTCGATGATGCTCAGCAGGCCATTGGAATGGCACAGTTCATTGAATTCTCCCACCATATCAAGACGTTGTTGGGCATCTTCATCGCTACGCCACAGCACCAGTAGTTTGAGGGCCTTGGCACCATCTTGCTTCACGGTCTGCGGGTTGATTTTTTTATCAATCACCACGCTATCGACCGGAATACCGTTACCCGGAATGAACTCATCAGCGGCCACAATCATGGCGCAGCTTTTGGCGACCGCGTTTTGCTCTACAACCTGGCGGTAGCAGAACTGCTGATCGACCAGAATGGCGGAGGCATAGGGGGAAAGGATCTTCGCCGCATTGACTTTGAAATCAGTCAGCACGCTGTCATTGACCGGGGATTTTGCACCCGCGGCGGCAAACATTAAGCGCATGGCTTCGCGCTGATCGACCGCCAGCATGGCAAATCCGCCGGAAGCTCGGGTGATATCTTTCAGGGTGTACTTGGTCATTGTTCAGTCCTTTTACTTATCAAAGTTGGGAATTCAGTCCGGCAGATGCCCGAACCTGCTCGAGTATTGCGGTCCAGTCTTCCCGGCCACGGCCAGCGGCGCGTGCCTGGTTATAGACTTCGCGGGAAGCGGCGCCGAGCGGCATCGGCACGTGCAATTGGTTGGCAACGTCCAGGGCGATGCCAAGATCCTTGTGAGCTAAATCGATCATGAAAGCCGGGGAAAGATCGCCTTTCAGCACTTTGTTCGGCCAGGAGGTAGTGAAGTGGCCCTTTCCGGCGGGGGTGCCGCTCATGACTTGCAAAGCCACATCGAAGGAGAGACCAAGTGCCTCGCACAACACGGCGGCTTCGGCAGAGAGGGCGTTTAGCGCGATACTCATGTAGTTGTTGATGAGCTTCACGCGGATCCCCATGCCGGGACCACCTGCATTGATCAATTCATTACCCATCGCCATCAGAAACGGTGTGGCGCGTTCTACCTGCTGTGCCGTTCCACCTGCCAGCAGCAACAGCGTTCCCGCTATGGCGTGATCGGAGGTGCGTCCAACCGGGCAATCCATCATATCGAAGCCTTGGGCACGCATATCGGCGATGAGTTTATCGGTTTGCAGTGGGTGAATAGTCGACATATCAATTACTAACGCCTGCTGGGAGAGGCTTTCGCAAATACCCTGCTCGCCGAACAATACGCTGCGCACCAGATCGCCGTTTGGCAGCATGGTGATGACAAATTCTGCACCTTTTGCTGCCTGAGCCGGGCTACTGGCAGGCTGTGCTCCTTTTTCCACCAGGCGCTGAACGGCATCCGGGTTAACGTCAAAGACGCTGAGTTGATGACCCTGCTTCAGCAAGTTGCTCGCCATGGGTGAACCCATCTGACCTAATCCGATAAATGCTATAACTGCCATAACGTTCTCCTGAGACGTGGATGTCATTTTTTGTCATTTAAGGTCGTTTGTTTCTGTCTGTTTTTGATCGTATTTGTAATTTATGGTCAAAAAATTGACAGCCGTCACTTTTTAAACATTTTGTGAAATTAAAATGATCCCATCTTGAAACGCCTAAGGAACGACCATGATTCGTATTGCTTGTGTAGGTATTGCCGTGATGGATCGCATCTATTACGTGGAAGGTTTACCGACTGAAGGAGGTAAGTATGTGGCGAAGCGTTATACGGAAGTGGGCGGCGGGCCTGCTGCAACGGCCGCAGTGGCTGCAGCGAAGCTGGGCGCTAAGGTGGACTTTATTGGCCGTGTGGGCGATGACGACACCGGAAATAGCTTGCTGGTGGAGCTGGAGTCCCTGGGGGTAAATACCCGCTATTCCCGGCGCTACGCGGGGGCGAAGTCTTCACAATCGGCAATTATGGTTGATGCGCAAGGGGAACGGATTATCGTTAACTATCCCAGCCCGGATTTACTGCATGATGCTGACTGGCTCAATGAGATCGATTTTACCCAGTGGGATGTGGTGTTGGCGGATGTTCGCTGGCACGAAGGGGCCAGGCAGGCGTTCACATTGGCACGTCGGGCGGGAGTGATGACGGTACTGGATGGTGACGTAACGCCACAAGATATCCGCGAGCTGGTGGCGTTAAGCGATCATGCTGCGTTTTCTGAACCCGGTCTGGCGCGTTTAACCGGGATAAACGATCCTGAAGCCGGACTGAAACAAGCACAAACGCTCACAAATGGTCACGTATATGTAACGCGGGGCAGTGCAGGCTGCGACTGGATAAAAAATAATACGTTGCAGCATCAATCTGGATTTAAAGTCGACGTTGTTGACACTACGGGGGCGGGGGATGTTTTCCATGGTGCGCTCGTGTTTAGCCTGGCCGCTGGCGACCTCCCGGAAGATGCCGTCAGGTTCGCCAGCGGAGTTGCTGCGCTAAAATGTACGCGTCCGGGAGGAAGGGCCGGAATCCCTGACTGTGATCAAACCCGATCTTTTCTGTCACTTTTTGTATAAAATGCCAGGGCAATGGTTTTTCGAGGAAATTTCATGAGTCTTACCGAACTGACCGGTAACCCGCGACACGATCAACTGCTTATGCTGATTAGCGAGCGCGGTTATATGAATATCGACGAGCTGGCCAGCCTGCTGGACGTATCCACGCAGACCGTTCGTCGTGATATTCGTAAACTCAGCGAGCAGGGATTAATTACGCGTCATCATGGTGGCGCGGGCAGAGCCTCCAGCGTGGTGAATACGGCGTTTGAGCAGCGTGAAGTCTCCTGGACGGAGGAGAAAAAAGCCATCGCGGAAGCGGTGGCGGACTACATTCCCGATGGGTCAACGGTGTTTATTACCATTGGCACCACCGTTGAGCAGGTGGCCCGCTCGCTGTTAAACCATAATCATTTGCGCATTATCACCAACAGTCTGCGCGTGGCGCACATTCTTTATAACAATCCACGTTTTGAAGTCATGGTGCCGGGGGGAACGTTACGCCCGCACAACAGTGGCATCATTGGTCCTTCTGCCTCGGCATTTGTCGCTGATTTTCGGGCCGACTACCTGGTAACCAGCGTTGGCGCGATCGAAAGTGATGGCGCTTTGCTGGAGTTTGATGTCAATGAAGCCAGCGTGGTGAAAACGATGATGTCGCACTCAAGACACATTCTGCTGGCAGCAGATCATACGAAATATACGGCTTCTGCCGCGGTAGAAATTGGTAACGTCTCTCAGGTGACCGCGCTGTTTACCGATGAATACCCAGGTCCCGCATTGCATAATTTACTCCAGTCACAACAGGTTGAAATTGTGCAGGTGAGTCCTTCACAAGATGATGCTTTGGCCGTGTAATTCCTCAGATGATGGCTCGATAAGTTCGAAGCCATCACTCTCACATAGTCAAACTTCTCCTTTCCCGCTACAGTTATTCATCCACGGCGAATAAGGAGAAGGGCATGCTCTATATCTTTGATTTAGGTAATGTGATTGTCGATATCGACTTCAACCGCGTGTTGGGCACATGGAGCGATCTGAGCCGTGTACCGCTGGCCTCGCTGAAGCAAAGTTTCACCATGGGGGAGGCTTTTCACCAGCACGAGCGAGGTGAAATAACGGATGAAGCCTTTGCCGAGGCGCTATGTCATGACATGGCGCTGCCGCTAAGTTACGAGCAGTTCTCTCACGGCTGGCAGGCCGTTTTTGTGGCATTGCGCCCTGAAGTCATCGACATCATGCATAAGCTGCGTGAGCAGGGGCATCGGGTGGTCGTCTTGTCGAATACTAACCGTCTGCACACAACATTTTGGCCGGATGAATATCCTGAAATTCGTCAGGCTGCTGACCATATTTATCTTTCCCAGGATCTGGGCATGCGAAAACCGGAAGCGCGGATTTACCAGCATGTCCTGCAGTCTGAAGGTTTTTCTGCGGAAGATGCGGTCTTTTTTGACGACAACGCCGATAATATTGAAGGAGCTAACCGGTTAGGGATTACCAGTATCCAGGTCGTCGATAAAACGACCATTCCTGACTATTTCGCGAAGTTGTTATGTTAAAAAATGTTCAGCAACAAGCCAGGCATCATACGCGTCCTGTACGGGCCTGGCTGAAGCTACTATGGCAGCGGATTGATGAGGACAACATGACGACGCTGGCAGGGAATCTTGCCTACGTTTCACTGCTCTCATTAGTGCCGCTTATCGCCGTTGTGTTTGCTCTTTTCGCCGCATTTCCGATGTTTTCCGACGTCAGTGCCCAGCTACGTCATTTTATTTTCGCAAACTTTATCCCGGCGACGGGAGACGTCATCCAGCGTTATATCGAACAGTTTGTCGCCAACTCGAACAAAATGACGGCCGTTGGGGCATGTGGGCTGATTGTCACGGCGTTATTGCTGATGTATGCCATTGATAATGCTCTGAATACTATCTGGCGCAGTAAGCGCACTCGTCCCAAAGTTTACTCTTTCGCCGTTTACTGGATGATTTTAACGCTGGGGCCGCTGCTGGCGGGGGCTAGTCTGGCGATCAGCTCTTATTTGTTGTCATTGCGCTGGGCCAGCGATCTCAACTCGGTGATTGATGACGTCTTGCGTATTTTCCCTCTGGTGCTTTCCTGGCTCTCGTTCTGGCTGCTTTACAGCATTGTGCCAACTACGCGTGTGCCCAATCGTGATGCTGTTATTGGCGCCTTTGTGGCCGCCGTGTTGTTCGAGGCCGGAAAGAAAGGATTTGCGCTCTACATCACGATGTTCCCGTCGTATCAGCTCATTTACGGTGTCCTGGCGGTGATCCCCATTTTATTTGTCTGGGTATACTGGACGTGGTGTATCGTCTTGCTAGGCGCGGAAATAACTGTCACTCTCGGGGAATACCGCAAACTTAAACAAGCCGCAGAACAAGAAGAAGCAGATCAACCATGATTGCATTAATTCAGCGCGTAACCCGTGCCAGCGTCACCGTGGAGGGCGAGGTGACGGGTGAAATTGGCCCAGGACTTTTGGTCCTGTTAGGTGTCGAAAGGGATGATGACGAACAGAAAGCGAACCGTCTGTGCGAGCGCGTACTCGGCTATCGAATCTTTAGCGATGCCGAAGGAAAAATGAACCTCAACGTGCAGCAATCAGGTGGCAGTGTGCTGGTGGTTTCACAGTTCACGCTGGCGGCAGATACCGAACGTGGCATGCGCCCGGGGTTTTCGAAAGGCGCTGCGCCCGAGCGGGCAGAAGCGCTGTATGAATACTTTGTTGAGCGTTGCTGCCAACAGGAAATGAATACGCAAACCGGTCGATTCGCTGCGGATATGCAGGTTTCACTGGTTAATGATGGCCCCGTGACGTTCTGGTTACAAGTATGAACCAGCTACCGGTGTGGCCGCGGGCAACAAGAGAGAATACGACTATGTATCACCTTCGAGTACCGCAAACAGAAGAAGAGTTGGAGCGTTACTACCAGTTTCGCTGGGAGATGTTGCGTAAACCGTTGCACCAGCCCAAAGGCTCCGAACGGGATGCCTGGGACGCGATGGCGCATCACCAGATGGTGGTGGACGAAGAGGGAAATCTGGTCGCGGTTGGGCGTCTGTATATCAATGCGGATAACGAAGCCTCCATACGCTTTATGGCCGTTGACCCCTCTGTGCAGGAGAAAGGGTTGGGCACGCTGATGGCGATGACCCTGGAGTCTGTGGCGCGTCAGGAAGGGGTAAAGCGCGTAACCTGTAGCGCCCGTGAAGATGCGGTCGAATTTTTCGCCAAACTGGGGTTTGTGAGTCAGGGCGAAATTACCACGCCGCAAACCACGCCGGTGCGCCATTTTTTGATGATTAAGCCCATCGCAACGCTGGACGACATTCTCCATCGCGGGGACTGGTGCGGACAGCTACAGCAAGCCTGGTACGAACATATTCCATTGAGTGAGAAAATGGGCGTGCGCATTCAGCAGTACACCGGGCAGAAATTTATTACGACGATGCCAGAGACAGGCAATCAGAACCCGCACCATACGCTGTTTGCCGGAAGCCTGTTTTCACTGGCGACGTTAACGGGCTGGGGGCTTATCTGGCTGATGCTGCGCGAGCGTCATCTGGGGGGGACGATAATCCTCGCCGACGCGCATATCCGATATAGCAGGCCAATTACCGGGAAACCTACCGCTATTGCCGATCTGGGCTCGCTGAGCGGTGACCTGGACCGTCTGGCAAGAGGCCGCAAGGCGCGCGTTCAGATGCAGGTCGGGGTGTTTGGCGATGACACGCCGGGCGTCGTGTTTGAAGGTACCTACATTGTGCTACCCGCGAAACCGTTTGGCGCATATGAAGAGGGCGGGAATGAGGAAGAGTAGGTCAGAGGGGATCCTCTTTACTCGATGAATGCGTCTGCTGGAAGGTTAAAGCGTTCTGCGAGCATTTTAATATGACTTACAGTCAGTGCTCTGCGACCATTCAAGATGTTGCTGACATTGGGTTTTGAACCAAGTTCGTTGGCAAGATCTGCTGCTTTGAGACCATATTGATCCATGAGCGTACGCAGTAACGCAACGCCATGAGGAGTATGTTCCAGTTGTTGGTTGAGGGCACTGAACTCAGGCGCATGTTTTTCGTAGTCGCGGATCCGAGCTGAAAGCAGCTCAAACAACGGGTTTTCCAGGTCGTCACGATCAACCAGAAACTCCACCAAAGCGAGTGCTTTTCGGTACTCTGTCTCATTTTGTTCTTTGCCTAACAGGGGGATTTTTTTCACTGCATCGGTAAAGGTATCGATCATCAATTTTACACTGGCTGTGTCTATCTGATGGCTTTCATGCGTTCTCATTCTTTGTGACCCCGATAGTATGTGGTTAGTCTGTCATACTCGGCATGGTGAACGATATGCTTCACAAATACCTTTTGCAGTTTGAAATCAATATAGGCAATAAGTCTCAAGCAGTTACCTGAAACATTAATCACCCACCATTTATTTCTGTATTTAAAATTATCCAGTGAAGGTATGTACTGCTTCATCTCTTCAGGAGTGTGGAACATTTTTTTCTCTAAAATATTCAGCAAATCAACGAGTGCTGCCATGTGGTTTGGAAAACGGAGTATTGCCTCGTTGAAAGGTTTTCGGCTGATAACATGCATGGTGTAGTTCCATTACAAGGTTTTCAACCTGAAAACAAAATAACGCAAGGTAATTAAGTTTTCAAGATGAAAACAAAATATTAATCAAGCATGTCTTCCTGATACAGGATTTACGACGCGCCAGGCCACATCTCGCATAACATTTCGTGCCGCCTGGCTCACTCCTGCCAGCTGGAAAAATCCGTGGATAACGCCAAGATAGCGTTGGCAGGTGCACTCCACGCCCTGCTCCAGGAACCGTTGATACAGGGCCTCGCCCTCATCGCGCAGTGGGTCGAATTCGGCTGTAATGATGTGCGTGGGCGGCAGACCGTTGAAGTCTTCACGCCAGACAGGGCTGGCTTCGGGATGCCGCAGGTCGGTTTGCGGCAAATACATCTCGTAGCCCGAAAGCAACGTGTCACGTGTGATAATGTAATCCTGCCCATTTTGGTCGTAGCTCTCAAACCTGGCGGTTGCGTCCAGCATTGGGTAAATCAGCATTAGCTGCGCAGGTTGCCATTGATTGGCAGCTTTCAGGCGCAGTGCGGTGACCAGCGCCAGATGCCCGCCCGCGCTGTCGCCAGCAAGCGTAATCCTGCCGCGATCGACACCCAGTTTCTGGGCATACTTCCAGATAATATTGGCTCCCGTTTCAGCGTCGTTATGTGCAGCCGGGAAAGTATGCTCTGGTGCGAGGCGATACTGCACCGCAATGACCCGACAGCCGCTGTACCAGGCGAGCTGCCTTAGCTGGTTATCATGCGTCGCGAATCCACCACTGACAAAGCAGCCGCCGTGATAATAGATAACGCAGGGTCGATTTCCCGTGGCGTCTCGCGGCGAAACAACGCGAAATGTCATTGCATCGAGTTCAATATCTTCAACCTGTACGCGGGTTTCAGTTTCTCCTGCCAGTACCGCGCTGGCAATGTAGCCTGCTCTCCGGTCATCAATATTTTGCTCGCGCGAAGAAGGGCGTCCCGCCGCGATAAATGCCTCAACCAGCTGTGCAATCCCGCTTTCCAGTGCCATTTATTATTTTCCTTATCTGTATGTATATACAGTTTTATAACCTGGATAACCGCGAATGAGAATGGGAAAAGTGGTGGGGTGTACGATTCTGGAAAGCGGCTCGCAAAAGTAAAAATCGTTCGCGTGAAGGCTATTTTCTCGCTTTTCTCGGGTGTATGTTGTGTGGGAATTAATCGCCAATGATATACTGGAGGTATATGTGAGTATGATGGCTGGGATGGATATGGGCAGAATTTTACTCGATTTATCAGACGAAGTGATCAAACGTCTTGATGATCTCAAGGTGCAGCGTAATCTGCCGCGGGCCGAGCTTTTGCGGGAGGCTGTTGAACAGTATCTTGAGAGGCAGGATCAAGCTGAAACGACAATTTCACGTGCTCTTGGGCTATGGCAAGGTTGTGAGGAAGATGGCGTTGATTATCAGCGTAAACTCCGTGAGGAATGGTAATGGTCACAGGATCTGCGCTTTTTGATACCAACATCCTCATCGACCTGTTTAGCGGGCGAAGTGAAGCAAAACTAGCGATAGAAACATGGCCGCCGCAGAACGCAATCAGCCTCATTACATGGATGGAGTTGATGGTGGGCGCAAAAAAATATCATCAGGAATCTCGCACACGCGTTGCGCTAGGCGCTTTTAATGTGATCGGTGTTTCACAGGATATTGCTGAACGAAGCGTGAGTATCAGGCAGGAATATGGGATGAAATTGCCGGATGCCATCATTTTGGCCACTGCGCAGATTCACCGTCTTACACTGGTTACGCGTAATACCAGGGATTTTGCAGGCATATCCGGCGTGGTCACACCGTATACGTTATAACCCGGGCGACCTGCGCCGCCCGGTAGTGCGAAGAACTTACTCCCCTTCACCCGGGAACAGGAACGGGTTGATGGAGCTGCGGGCAAAGCCCTCTTGCTCCATGTGTGCGTCCAGCATCAGTGAAGCGAGATCGTCGGCTACGGCCTCGACTTTCGGGTCTTTTTCCTGATAGAGAATCTTCAGGTAAGTCCCGCAATCACCGCAGCTTTCAGCTTTAATTGCCGCCTGTTCGTTATCCAGCGACCAGTAGTTCAAATCACGGCTCTGCTCGCAGTTGCTGCACTTCACGCGCACCACGTGCCACTCGGTTTCGCACAGGTTGCAGTGCAAATAGCGCAGCCCCTGAGTGGTACCGATTTGCACCATGCTGGAGACCGGCATTGAACCACACACCGGGCAGTACTGACGCTGTTCGCCGTATTCCGCACGGGCTTTGCCGGGGATCAGGCTCGCCATCTGCGCCCAGTAGAGCGACAGGGCAGCCCAAATGAACGGTGCTTTGTCGCTGCTGACGGAGGCGAAATCGGAGGCAAACAGCGCGCTGGCCATCAGTTCCAGCTCCTGCTCCGAGGCTTTTTCCAGATTCTCGATCACGGCCAGCGCAGGGCCGCTCATTTCCGGCTTCAGCTCAGCAATTAGCGATTGCAGCAGTTTTTGCCAGTGCTTGTCGCGTGGCAGAACGTGGATATCCAGTGGCGGTTTGCCCTGATCGTTCGCTTCTTTGATGCGAGCGGTCAGATCCATCTGCAGCGGATGGTCGTACAACACCACTTCCTGCGCGTGAGCGATTAGCGCGGCAAAACGCAGGTAATCACCCAGCGGGTTGTTCTCGGCCAGCTCGCGCAGACGTTCAGCGCGGCGGTTATACAAATTTTTGAGTCTGGGGAATAATAACGGCGGAATCATATCCGCCGTGCGTTTCTCGCTCTTCTCCAGCTCATCTTGCGGGATTATGCGAATACTCATTCAGATGACTTTTCCTGTTTCTGGCGGACTTCACGGTACCAGCGCGGGTGATGTTTCTTCGCCCATGAGCTGGTAACCCATCCTTCCACCATCGCGGTAATGGTGCCTTTCACCCAAAGGGCGGCGTAAATGTGCACCATGATAACCACAATTAACGCTACTGCGGCAAATGAATGCAGCATTAACGCGAATCGGATCACCGGGATTGAGAAAGCAGGCGCAAAATACGGACGCCAGATGACCACTCCGCTCACCAGCAACAGGACCAGGAAGATAATCGCCGCCCAGAATACGCATTTCTGGCCGAAGTTATAACGTCCCGTGTCACCTACTTCCTCGTTGACGACAATCTTACGAATATTCTTCGCCCAAAAGATATCATCCCGATTGATTAGATTGTGGTGCCAGTAACGGAAAAACATGATGATAAACGAGGCAAACATGATCACGCCGACAAACGGGTGCACAATTCGCGCCAGTTGCGGCGTGCCCATGATGTGCATCAGCCAGTTAAAAGACGGGAAGAGAAAACCCATCCCGCTCACTGCCGCCAGAATGAAACAGAAGGCGGTGATCCAGTGGTTGATGCGTTCCGGCGCCGTGTAGCGCACGATGGTGTCACGTCGTTTCATTTGCGCACCTCGTCTTTTTCTTCATGCAGATTGTCTTCTTCCTCTTCCGCACGGTTCGGGCCTACGCCGACGTAGTGGAAGATACTGGCCGCAAATGTCGCTGCAAAGCCGACGGCTGCGAGAGGTTTCCAGATGCCTTTCCAGAACTTCACGGTGGCGCTGATTTCGGGGTTCTCCGGCAGACCGTGGTACAGATTCGGCTTGTCCGCATGGTGCAATACGTACATCACGTGCGTACCGCCAACGCCTGCCGGATCGTACAGACCCGCGTTTTCGTAACCACGCGTTTTCAGCTCCGCCACGCGCTCACCGGCCAGCGTTTTCATCGACTCTTTAGTGCCGAAATGAATAGCGCCGGTTGGACACGTTTTCACGCAGGCTGGTTCTTGTCCGACCACTACACGGTCAACGCACAGCGTACATTTGTAAACGCGGTTGTCTTCCGGGTTGAGGCGCGGCACGTCGAACGGGCAACCCGCGATACAGTAGCCACAGCCGATGCACTGCTCGGACTGGAAGTCGACGATACCGTTGGCATACTGAATGATTGCTCCTTCGGCCGGACACGCCTTCAGGCAGCCCGGATCGGCGCAGTGCATACAGCCATCCTTGCGGATAAGCCACTCCAGTTTGTCGTTTTGTTCCACTTCCGAGAAGCGCATTACCGTCCAGGATTTAGCGGTCAAATCAGCCGGGTTGTCGTACACCCCAACGTTGTTGCCCACTTCATCACGGATGTCGTTCCATTCTGAACACGCCACCTGGCACGCTTTACAGCCGATACAGGTGGTGACGTCGATAAGCTTCGCCACCTCTTCCTGATGGTCCCGCGCCTGAGGCGCGGGGGTGAAACCGTTAGTGGCGGAACGACGAATGATGTCTTGCGATTGATAAGCCATAGGTCGTCTCCGTTACACCTTTTCCACGTTCACGAGGAAGGACTTAAATTCCGGCGTCTGCGTGTTCGCATCACCGACGAATGGCGTTAACGTGTTAGCGATAAAGCCTTTTTTCGCCACACCTTCGTAGCCCCAGTGAATCGGAATACCGATAGTGTCGATATCCTGACCGTTGGCCTTCAACGTGCGAATACGTTTGGTCACCACCGCTTTGGCTTTTATGTAGCCACGGTTAGAGGAGACTTTGACGGTATCGCCATGAGAGATACCGAGCTTATTCGCCAGCTTCTCGCCAATTTCCACAAACTGCTCCGGCTGGGCGATAGCGTTAAGCAGCGCATGCTTAGTCCAGTAGTGGAAGTGCTCGGTCAGACGGTAGGTCGTACCGACGTACGGGAACTTATCCGCTTTACCCAGTGCTTCCGCGTCACCTTTAAAGATACGTGCGGCAGGGTTAGAGATAACGTTCGGGTGCAGCGGGTTAGTCCCCAGCGGCGTTTCAAACGGCTCGTAGTGTTCCGGGAACGGACCTTCTGCCATCTTATCGATAGCAAACAGACGTCCCATCCCTTCCGGCTGCATGATGAACGGCCCAACGTTGCTGCCCGGCGCGGCGGCACTGTAGTCTGGAATATCCATCCCGCTCCATTTCGCCCCGTCCCATTTCAGGATCTGACGTTTTGGATCCCACGGATTCCCTTGTGGGTCTGCGGAGGCGCGGTTATACAGAATGCGGCGGTTGAGCGGCCACGCCCATGCCCAGCCCAGCGTATTGCCAAGGCCTGACGGATCGGCGTTATCGCGACGTGCCATCTGGTTGCCTTCCGGCGTCCAGCTACCGGCAAAAATCCAGCAGCCGCTGGAGGTGGTACCGTCGTCACGCAGTTGGGCGAACGAGCTAAGCTGTTGGCCTTTCTTGACGATAACGGCACCGGTGGCCGGGTCGATAATGTCGGCCAGGGCTTTTCCGTTGCTCTCCATCGCCACTTCTTCCGAAGCCGGTTCGTGTGGGGTGGAGTAGTTCCAGGTCATGCTCAGCACCTGTTCCGGGTTCGCGCCACCCTGTTCGGCATACATCTTGCGCAGACGCAGGAAGATACCGGCGAGGATTTCACCATCGGTAACGGCAATCCCCGGGGCATCCGCACCTTTCCAGTGCCACTGCAGCCAGCGACCGGAGTTGACGATAGAACCGTTCTCTTCGGCGAAGCAGGTGGACGGCAGACGGAAGACTTCGGTCTGGATTTTCGACGGGTCAACATCGTTCGACTCACCGTGGTTCTGCCAGAAGGTGGAGGTCTCTGTGTTGAGCGGGTCGATGGTGACCAGGAACTTCAGTTTGGATAGCGAAGCCACCACCTTGTTTTTATTCGGGAATGATGCGACCGGGTTAAAGCCCTGGCAGATATAGCCATTCACTTTGCCCTGGTTCATCATCTCGAAGTACTGCAGGACGTCGTACCCTTTATCCCACTTCGGCAGCCAGTCGAAGCCCCAGCTGTTTTCCGCTGTCGCTTTATCGCCAAAGAAGGCTTTCATCATCGAAACGAAGAATTTCGGGTAGTTGCCCCAGTAGTTCACCTGGCCTTCCAGCAACGGTTTTGGCGTGTTGGCGGCAAGGTAAGTTTGCAGGTCAGTTTGTTTCTCGCTTGGCAGCGTCATGTAGCCCGGCAGGCTTTGTGACAGCAGACCTAAGTCGGTCAGACCCTGAATGTTAGAGTGTCCGCGCAGGGCGTTAACGCCGCCGCCAGCCATCCCCATATTGCCAAGCAGCAACTGGATCATCGCCATGGTACGGATGTTCTGCGCACCAACGGAGTGTTGCGTCCAGCCCAGTGCGTACAGGAACGACGCGGTTTTATCTGGGCGGCTTGTTTCTGCGATGTACTCACAGACCTTCAGGAAGTCGGCCTTTGGCGTACCGCAGATATTTTCTACGACGTCCGGCGTGTAGCGGGAGACGTGCTGTTTCAGCAGGTTCCATACGCAGCGCGGGTGTTGCAGGGTGACATCGCGTTTGGCGAAGCCTTTTTCATCCAGTTCGTAGTTCCAACTGGTTTTGTCATACTTGCGTTTGTCCGCGTCGTAGCCGGTAAACAGGCCATCTTCGAAACCGTAATCCTCACGCACGATCAGGCTGGCGTTGGTATAGGCTTCAGTGTATTCGCGGTTGAATTTTTCGTTGTTCAGCAGGTACAGCAAAACGCCTGACAGGAAAGCAATGTCAGTACCGGAACGAATCGGAGCATAGAAATCAGCCACCGCCGCGGTTCGCGTAAAACGCGGATCGATAACAATCAGCTTCGCGCCGTTGTGAATTTTGGCTTCCATCGCCCAGCGGAACCCGACCGGGTGAGCTTCAGCGGCGTTACCGCCCATTACCACAACGAGGTTGGCGTTTTTAATGTCGACCCAGTGGTTGGTCATCGCACCGCGACCAAATGTTGGAGCAAGACTTGCTACCGTTGGTCCGTGTCAGACGCGTGCCTGGTTGTCGACCGCGAGCATACCAAGCGCGCGGGAGAATTTTTGTGTTAAATAGCCGGTTTCGTTACTGGAAGCGGAAGCACACAGCATCCCGGTGGAAAGCCAGCGGTTAACGGTTACGCCTTCGGCGTTTTGTGCAACGTAGTTAGCGTCGCGGTCTTCTTTCATCAGCTTAGCGATGCGGTCAAATGCCTCATCCCAGCTAATCTGTTGCCACTTATCAGAGCCAGGTGCGCGGTATTCCGGGAATTTCAGGCGGCTTTCAGAGTGGATGAAGTCCACAAGTCCTGCCCCTTTCGGGCACAGTGCGCCACGGTTCACCGGGTGATCCGGGTCCCCTTCGATATGGAAGATGGATGCTTTGGCGTTTTTTGCTCCGTCACCGAGACTGTACATTAACAGTCCACAGCCAACGGAACAGTAAGTGCAGGTGTTACGGGTTTCGCGGGTGCGCAGCAATTTATATTGCCGTGTTTCCGCTAGCGCTACGCCGGGTGCAAAGCCCAGTGCCGCTGCCGTGGTGCCTGCCATACCGCCAGCGCAGATCTTAAAGAACTGCCTTCTGCTGACCTGCATGGTTCGCTCCTTGTTTCGACATTGTCACGTTCCCTTCGTTTTCCTATAACGCGAACGCGAGGGAAGTGGTTGTTATTTTTCTTTGCGGACGGGACCGCAAAGGTCCAGAATTGGGTGAATTTCCCTCCGTCCAGGAGGGGTTTGTAAAGAATACCACAATGTTGGTATGCGTGTTCCAATACGGTTAAAAGAAAGTGAATAAGATTATTCAAGAAAACATCAAGAATGTGACATCTCCGACAGGATCTCGTCAGTTGACCCTCTGGAAGCGCGAGGACTTGCAACATCCTCAGCCTGATGAGGTAGCTGAAGAAGTGCCTGTGGCGCTGGTATACAACGGGATTTCACACGTGGTGATGATGGCATCACCGAAAGATCTTGAGCACTTCGCGATGGGTTTTTCACTTTCTGAAGGCATTATTGAGTCCTCGCAAGATATTTACGGGATGGACGTGGTGCCTTCCTGCAACGGATTAGAAGTGCAGGTTGAGCTGTCCAGCCGGCGCTTTATGGGGCTGAAAGAGCATCGTCGCGCGCTGGCCGGTCGGACTGGCTGCGGTGTTTGTGGCGTGGAGCAACTTAATGATATTGGCAAACCGGTCCAGCCGCTGCCGTTTACCCAGACATTCAATCTGGCGCATCTCGATAACGCCTTAAGGCATCTCCCTGATTTCCAGCCTGTTGGGCAACTGACAGGCTGCACGCACGCGGCTGCCTGGGTACAGCCGTCAGGTCATCTGGCGGGCGGGCATGAAGATGTTGGACGTCATGTTGCGCTGGATAAACTGCTGGGACGACGTGCGATCGAAGGGGAAACCTGGCAGCAGGGCGCGGTATTAGTCTCCAGCCGCGCCAGCTACGAGATGGTGCAGAAGTCGGCAATGTGCGGCGTGGAAATCCTGTTTGCTGTTTCTGCGGCGACAACGCTCGCTGTGGAAGTTGCCGAACGCTGTAACCTGACGCTGGTGGGTTTTTGCAAACCGGGCCGGGCGACGATTTATACACATCCCGAGCGTCTGATAACTGAGTAACCAGTATTCAATTAATTTGAATAAGACTGGCAAATCCTTCCGCTTTTAGTTGTGCGATGAGATGGCTATTATTTATCACATCAAGGCACGGTGCCTTAATCAAACAACTAAGTTAAAGGGTTTATATCATGAAAAGCATCAAAACTTTTGTCGCAGTTATCGCTCTGGCTACTTCTTTCGGTTCTTTCGCTGCTCAGACAGTTACCGCAACTGGTTCTACACTGGAAAGCGCTGAAGCAAAAATTGCCGCTCAGGCTGAACGTGCAGGTGCCAGCGATTATAAAATCACTCAGGCATACACCGGCAACCGTGTGCACATGACCGCTGAACTGCTGAAATAAGATACCTCAGTACTGTCGAAAGAGCGCCCTTGAGGCGCTTTTTTGTGTCTTTTACAGGCCGACAAACCATGTGTAATTTTTTGATATTGTGAGTGTTGTGGCCGGACGAAGCATTAGTCGCCCGGCAAAATGTAGCACAATAGCTAAAACAGGTTTGTTATTACGCTCTGTTCTTGTTGTGTTTAATCGAAGTAATAACGAATTCCCAAGCGAAATCGCACCTGATCGTCATGATTCTGGTCTTGATCCAGCCAGGCAATTTCAGCATAAGGAAGCCAGTGTTTATCGACGCGGTAACGCGCCACAATACTTGGTTCCCAGTGAGTTTTCTGCCCGTTAGAGGCATTAAAGTCGTTGGTGTTCACAAAGAATTCCGGGTTGAACTGGAGCCACAGTTTCTCCGTTGCCTGATAATTAAGGTACAGGTCGAACTGATGGCTGTCGTTATAATCCATATAACCGTTGTAATCGCGTTCTTTATGGGTCATATGATTGTAGCGGTAGCGGCCGCTAAAACTTAATGTCTTACTGATTTTATAATCGAGGCTGATATAAGGTGCCAGTTTCGTCCCGTTACTATCAATATCAGTTAATCCGCCAGGCGTCAGTGTCCATTTTTCATTAAGCGGAATAGGGTACCAACCTTCAAACTCCTGAAAAGAGCTTTTCATTTGATTAAAGTCTTGTCCGAGGTCATACATGGCGGAAGCAAGGACTCCTGCGCCGTTATCAAATATATGGCCAAGACCAATTTTATACTGATTTTTCTCAGAGGCCGTAGTGTGTGCGTAGCGGTTATCAACCCAGGTGGCTGCGGAAAATGCATTCAGTGCAAAGCAGGATAGCGGTATGCCGAACACAAGCGTGTGTAATTTTTTCATTTTTATTCCTGTAGAATTTGTTGAATATTTAATGCCATTTTTTCTGTGAAAAAATAAAAGACAGAAATTAATTGCAAATCCCGTGCCAGTAATTAAAAGCTATAAATTACAATTGTTTATGGTTTTTGTTGAAAAGTGAGATCGACACTAATGGCGATAATGGCTTTTTCATCCACTTGCGTCGAGAGAAATAAAGACCAATCGATTTTTTATAAATTTATTCATTGGGGGAGTAAAAGGTTTTCTTAATATGAACAGGTTCTGTGGTGGAGGTAAATAAATTAAGGTGAACATTCTCATAGAGAATGCGAAAGGGCTCCCTTTAGTAAAAGGGAGCCGGATGAAAGTTTAAATAATTCCCACGCCCGCTGACGCAAAGCCAAAAACAATCAGCATAATAAGCACTTTGTTCGGGCTGACCTTTTTATTCAGTAGCTTCAGGCACCCCAAAACTAAAAGCAGAGGAATCAATCCAACGCAAATTTTGTCGAGGATCTCCTGCAATACGAACGGCTGTCCGGCGATAGTGGTTTTAAAGGTGGTAGTAAACTTCACCATGCTGGCGCTCATCGCACCCACCATCATCAGGCCCATCATTGCCGAGGCTTTGGTAATACAGCTTAGTAGACCCGACTGCGTCGCTTCGGCGATGTACTTCGAACCTAGCCGGTAGCCCATAACGCCGCCATAGTAGCGCAGCAGGTAGCTCGGAATGTTGTAAATCAGCAGGAACAGCAGCGGCCCCAGAGGGTTCCCTTGTGATGCAAGGCCGATAGCAATCCCGGTAGCGATAATGCGCAGCACACCATAGAAGAATGAATCGCCAACGCCTGCGAACGGCCCCATCAGCGCGACTTTAATACCATTAATACTGGAGGTATCAAAATTCGGGTTGGCGGCATTCTCTTTTTCCATCGACAGCGTCAGGCCCATAATGAAGGGAGCTAAATGCTGGTTGGTATTGAAGAACTGGCTGTTGCGCTTCAGTGACTCAATATAGCCGTGCGGGTTGCCTGTATAAATCTTTTTAAGTAACGGTGCCAGAATCCAGCCGTAGCTCAGCCCCTCCATGCGGGTGAAGTTCATGGAGCCGAGCAGTTGAAACTGGCGGAGGAACAGTTGGCGGAACATCTTTTTCTCGCCTTTGCTGTCATCATGTGCGTTGAGAGCGCTGTGTTGGATATCAGTCATTGAAGAACCCATCCTTATCGTCAACCGATGCCGGAGCTGCAGTTGCCGCCTGTTTATTGGCTTTAAGCTGATTGAATTCGTTGAAGCAGAGATAAACGGCTACGGACGCGGCGATAATCGCGATACCCATGATCGGCAGTTGCAGATAAGCCGCCATGGCGAAGCCGATAAAGAAGAAGGCAGCAATGTTCCGGTTCCATAAGGCTTTAAGCAGGATGGCGAAGCCCAGCGCAGGAAGAATACCGCCGACGGCAGTCATGCCGCGCATGACCGTATCCGGAATGCTCTCGACCAGACTACGAATAACGTCGGTGCCGAAGAGAATGCCGAAGAACGCCAGGACGGCGAACGGCACACCGTAGAACATTGTCATCCCGAGCGTGATACCGAGCGCGGCGCGGTCGCGTCCTTCTTCAAGCAAGGCGTCGTACTGCTCTACCAGGGCGGTATAAACCAGCTTCAGCACTTGGTAGACGAATACCGCCAGCAGGCTGATGGGCAGCGCGAGCGCGACAGCCACCGCAGGCTCCGCGCGGGTAAGTATGGTAAACGCAGTAGCCAGCACCGAGCCCACCGCCAGGTCGGCTGGTACCGAGCCGCCGATGGTGATGGTGCCGAGAAAAATTAGCTCCAGCGTGGCGCCGATAATAATGCCCTGCTGGAAATCACCCAGCACGAAGCCGACCATTGCACCGCAGATAAGTGGCCGTTCAATCAGTGGTTGGCCCAAAGTGTGGTCGGCGAATTTGGCGATATACATCACCAGCGCGACAAGTAATGCAGACGTTAACATAGCGACCTCGCTTAGCTAGCAGCGTTATCCAGCATCTCAATCAGGTTTTTTACCGAATGAGATGGCAGGACCTGGTATTCCACCTTCACGCCGCGCGCGGCAATGGCATGAAAATCAGCAATATCTTCAGGAGTGACGTATACGGTGTCGCTAATGCGTTTTTTCGCTGCCAGATTGTCGGTAATGCGCCCGAAGTTAGCGACATTCAGCGTTTTAATGCCTTCAACCTGTTCAACCATACGACGCGCGTCGGCGGCATTATTGACGATCACCATAATTTTCATGGCCTCGGAGCGCGGGTCATTGAGGATATCGCCTGCGTCTTTAACCGCCATAATGGCGCACTTCGCGGTATCAGGGGCCGCCATGCGCAGCGACATCTTCTGCACTTCGTTATTCACGATCTGATCGTTGGCGACCAGAATACGGTTCACGCCCAGATGCTTGGTCCAGACCACGGCAACCTGGCCGTGGATCAGGCGATCGTCAATTCGTACTAAAGAAATCATGTGTAGCTCCAGTTAGCAAAAGTAGGGGGTCCAGATGCGGGAAAGTCGAACCAGGGCTTCGAAATAGAAATAATCGCCCCAGAGGTTAGGTTCGTTAATACCCATGTTGCGGCCAAAGTTATAAACGCCTTCACGCAGCAGGCCGTCCTGCGTATGGGCAAAATAGCGCTCGCGTAAATTGCGCATCATCAGTTCAATAGCGTTGCCGTAAGCAGAGCGCAGTGGGTCGGTTAACGGCAGCAGCGTGAGCAGCTCCGTCAGGCCGCAGGCGGCGACGGCAGCGGCGGAAGTATCTCGTGGCGCGTTATCCTGCGGCGTGAAAATCAGGTCCCAGTAGCAGACGAAATCCTCTGGCAGACGGTTGAGAAAATAGTGCGCCAGCTTACGCGCCAGCTCCGGCTGAGTGACATCGCCGGTATGGCGGAAGCCCAACGCAAAACCGTAAATTCCCCACGCCTGGCCGCGCGCCCAGCACGAGCTGTCGCTAAAGCCCTGATGGGTATCGCCGAGTAGCGGCTTGCCACTGTGCACATCCATGTAGAAGGTGTGGAAGCTGGAAGCATCCTCGCGGACCAGATAACGCGCGGCCTGCGCCAGGTGACGCGTCGCGGCTTCCCGCCACGCTGCGTTGCCTGTCTCATCGGCGGCCCAGAACAGCAGCGGCACGTTGAGATTGCAGTCAATGATCATGCGCCCCTGGCGCGTCGGGTCGTTGAGATCGCCCCAGGCCTGAATGACGCCTGCCGTGGCGTTAAAGCGGCGGTACAGTAGTTCAGCTGCACGCAACGCCAGGTCGCGGGCGCGAAGGTTACCGGTGAGTTTCCAGGCGTTGACGCAGGAGAGCAGATAGAGGAAGCCCAGGTCATGGGTATCGACTTTAATCTGTTTATCAAGACGCTCTTCAAAACTGTCGAGCAGGCCTTCCGCCACCGTGCGGTATTTATCATCGCCGGTCACTTCCCAGGCCAGCCACAGCATGCCGGTCCAGAATCCTTCGGTCCAGTCGACTTTCTCTACCGCCGGGTAGCGGCCATCCGTCGCGCTGGCTGCGGGAAAAGTGGCGGTAAAACGCGGCAGCATGGCGTCAACGCTGGCGAGCACTTCACGAAGTGCTTCACTCAGCCAGCGCGAGTCTAAGCCCGGCTGTAGCGCAAGATAGCGGCGGTCGAGCGTTTCCAGCGCAACGATCATGGCTGTGTCTCCGTGACAAAAAAGTTGTCGATATCATCCTCAACGGCAGGCTGTGCGGCCTGGCTGGCGGCGATAATTTCCGGCTGCTCATTCATGTACTGCATCGCGCCGCTGGCGGCGGTGATAGCGTCTTTAAGGCGTGATGGGGTATCCGTATGTTCGGAGAGGCAGAATTCCATCAGCATGATCAAATTGGCGCCGCTGATCACGTGGGCATGCGGATATTTCACCAGCATCTGTACAGCGGTGTTATTGACGCTACCGCCCGGCATATCGGTAAACAGCACCAGCTCTTTTCCCCGACTAGCCGCCTGCTGTGCGATAGCGTCGAAGCGTACCGCCAACTCTGCCGTGGAGCCGATCTCTCCGCAGTAGGCGCAGATGGGCATCACGCCGTGATCGTCGCCAACCAGCAGATTCAGCGCCGAGATAATCCCTTCTGCGTAATGTCCGTGGGTAGCGATGTACATCTCTCGCATTGCGTATTCCTTCGTTTTTCGGTATCTGTTGAGGATATTGCAACTGCCGTGCCATGTTTTTAAACTAATGATTTATCGAGGGAATATAGCAGTGTCTGCACGTTTATATAGTGTTGAAAGCGGTGGTAAGGGGAGTGTCGAACCGTCTGCCAGCTTGCACTGGCAGAGCGGTTAGTTGAGCTATTCGGCCGCGATCCACGGCTCCATGATTTCATAGATCATCAGCACTTCGGTGAGTGGCAGGGTGATATTGTATTTACGGTTCAGCACCTGGAAGAAGGTGTCATGTACGGCGACAAAAGCCTGTTGAGCCAGTGTTAGTTCTGCCTCTTCGCGGTGGCGCACGCTGTTGTTGACCATCACCCGTTCAATCATCAGCGCGATATGCATAAACAAATTGATACGCAGGTAGCTTTCAAAATGTATTTTGTAGAAAGATTCATACTGCTTAATGACTGCTTCAACTTCATCAATAATGACCACCGGATTGAGAAAGTTGAGACGGCTGGCGACGCCTTCGACGGTGAACAGCTTCACCACTTCATCAATCATGGGTTCCAAACCGCCTTCCATCAGCAGCCCGTTGAAGTAATCGCGTTTTAGCACCAGTGTTTTTTCTTTGATCAACTGCTCTACGCTTAACAGCGGAATATAGCCTGCTTCCAGATCGGTGGTGGTGATGATCAGCCGCGTGCCGTTCAGCGCCGGGTCGGCATGGGCGATTTTCCATTTCAGATCGTCATACTCCATCGTAATGATGTCGATCTCCTCCTGCGCCAGATACCGCTGGACGATATCTTTGAGTTTGCGGGAGATCCCTTCACCGGAAATGCAAGAGATAATGATTTTATTCCCCGGCAAGATTCCTGCGTAGTATCGGGTTTCAACCTCATACGCCCCTTTGGCGCTCTCAATAATCGCCTCCATTGACAGCTTATCCTGAATTTTGGCCGCAATATCCAGCGCCATAGCTGTGCTGACGTTATTGATAACCAACAGTTCGCCATGCAGGTGGAGCTTGATCTCTTCGTAGATCTCTTTTA
Organism: Citrobacter sp. RHB35-C21; assembly: GCF_013816515.1. Classification (NCBI taxonomy): domain Bacteria; kingdom Pseudomonadati; phylum Pseudomonadota; class Gammaproteobacteria; order Enterobacterales; family Enterobacteriaceae; genus Citrobacter; species Citrobacter sp. RHB35-C21. The sequence goes on along the minus strand of NZ_CP057147.1, from coordinate 4,963,711 downwards.
GTGATCCCATATCCACCAAGATAATCAGACCGCCCCCTTGTTTGAGGCGCGAGACGTGGGAGATCAGCAGGTCGATGATATCCCTTGTGGAAGTCGCGTTAGCCATATCGAAGGCTTTAAAGTAGTACCCGCCGGTCAGTTGATTGGCGATACTGCCAATGCTAGACGCGGTCGCGCGTCCGTGCGAAACGATAATGCCCTGAATCGGGTCGTCTTCACCGGCGAGGTTATGAAAAGCACAGCTTAACAGCGGCAGTAAGAGAGGATGCGGCTGGTGGATGATGTGCTTGCTCAGCAAGGAGAGGCACTCTTCCGCCAGCAGGCGCGCTTTGTCGGAGACGTAGTCGGAAATCGTTAGTAGCTCAGTTACATTGACCATTTCCTGAGGGGCATGTAGCGCATAGATGACGCAAAGCCATATCGCTTTACGAATTTCTTGGCTACAGCTGATGCCGGTCAGGCTTTCCAGCTCGTTCAACGCATGGATGGTGTTCTGCCAGATGTATCCACTGTAAAGCGACTCGGCGGCAACCGCGCCGCTGACCGTGGTCAGATGCTGTTCCATTTTGCGATTCAGTAATAGCACGTTACCGCTATGGCAAAAGTCACGAAAAATAACCTCATCGTGCATCGCTTTAGGCAACAGCTGACTGGGATCCAGCGCCTCATCATGAAGATGAGTGGTAATTCTGATTATTTCGCCGTTGAACGATGGGCCGCGTAGCGTAATAACGTCGGTCTCGTGATTGTCGCTCCAGGCGCTGGCGCACATCACTTTAATTTGATTTTTTAACTCGCCGATATTGCCGCGGACTGGCGAAGTCACCAACTGATGCATGAGCTGGCTATCAAGATGAATATCCCGACGCAAGCTGAGCGCCTCCTGATGCAAAAAATGACTGACCTGAGCGACGCGCTCGGTGAGTGGGCGAGAAATATAATTGGGCAGCGTCACGCGCACCGGAATTCGACGACGAAAGGTGTTGAGCAGGACGGTGTCGATATTCTCCGTGGTGGCAAAGATAAAGCGTAGCGACGCCGGATGGTGCGTGCGATTATCGCCAAGACGGTAGAAATATCCTTTGTCCATAAACAGAAACAGTTTTTCCTGGTTTTCCGCCGACAGCCGATGGACCTCATCAAGGAACAGAAATCCGCCATCCGCATCATCAAAGGCTCCGCGCTTTTCGCGGTCGGCTCCGGTGAACGCGCCGCGGGTATAGCCAAACAGCGTTGCCGAAAGCAGCTCCGGGTTGTTAGCGTAGTCGGCACAATTCAGTTCAACAAATGGCTTATCAGCCGTGATCACTCCGCGCTCGATGGCATATTGATAAATCAGCGCCGCCAGATGGCTCTTACCGACTCCACTTTCTCCGGAGAGCAGGACAGGCAGACCGTCGCCGGGATAATCTACCGCCGAGCGGCAAAGCGCGATTGCCTCCGCCAGGCTTCCCTGTGCGCCGATCAACTGCCGAAATGCATCGTATTTTTTCGACACTACGCGAGACGCCTGCACATTTTTCACACCATTTGTCTGCACAAAGAAGCGCACCGGACGGGTATTTTCTTTACTCAGATGGCCGTCATCGCACAGTCTGTTGAGATAATGACTGATGACGCTGCGATTAACCTGCATGAAGTCTGCACAGTCCTGGGCTGTGAAGCCCGCAGGTTTCTCTGCATAATGAGTGAGTATTTTATGGAATAACTTTTCTTTCGCCGACTGCGCCATTTTTCAATGTCCCGCATAGAGTAGAAAATAGCGTCGATTTTAATTCGACACTAGACACTACTGTTTTATTAGACACTGGATACTTTCCACGGCATGGAATAAAAATGAAACTACGTTTTGATTAGAATGTGATAGAGATCGCCACACTTTTTCTGTGGTGGAAAACAAATCGGCGGAGCTTTATTGCCTGAGCAATGCGATAAACGCGTTATAGTCTTTCAATCCCGCAATAGTTTCTGCCGGATGGCTGCTCAGCACGCTGGATAAATAACTGAAGATTTTTAGCTCATGCCGCGCCTCGGCGGCGGCACAGGCGATCAGGACATGGCTGACCGGTTCGTTATTCACCAGAATAGGGTGTGCGAGGGTAATAAAGAAACCACGAAAGCGGCGCTCCTGTTCGCTCCAGCAATGAGGAATCGCCAGGCGATTCACGATCAGGTTTTCACCTTCATGCTCCCGGGCGCAAATGCGCAGCGCTTCGTCCTCGGTGATATGGCTCTGTGCCACAAGCTGGCCGCAGATCCGGCCGATGATACTCTGCCAATTTTCGGCCTTCATATTGGCGTAATGGAAGCTGCCCGGCTGTAAAAAGAAACGTTCGGGCTGCTGGCGGATAAAGGCCGTTGCGAGGAAGTGTTTAATCTGCTCGGTACCCGCAGCGGTGATGATGTTCTTGATGGTTAAGGTATTTTTTATAGATTCATCAAGTAAATAGTGACTATTGTTGATGATTAACAGTGGGGTGATTTCTTCACTGATGGCGCTGACTTCACTCGTATTTCGCGCAATGATCACCCGACAATTCAGAACATCTCGCTCAATAGCCTGTTGGTTGATGGTGGCGATAGCATTCTGGTCGGATAACAAAATGACCGGCTGGCGCTCGTTTTGATGGCGCTCCAGTGCGCAGGCGAAGTAAAGCCCGATGAGGTCGCTATCGAACAGTGGGATATCCAGTTTTTCACGCAACAGGGCAATAAAACGCAGACTCAAATCGAAGGCGGCAGGCCAGGTCGACTTCAGGTTGTGCATACTGCTCTGGCGATGTTCCGGTACCCAAACCGGGGCAGAGACGCATCTCAGCAGGTGGCCGGTAATATTATCAACCAGTTGGGTATCGATAACGTTCAACGCAGCGATGCCGGGAACGCTTTTTAACAACAAGGTCACCGCATCGGCAGAAATTGTCATTGCCTGCTGTTGTCTGATTTCCAGAAGGCCGATCAGTGTTCTGAAGGCGTTCTCGCCCAGGTAGACTCCTCCTTGTTCCACCGCATTTTTCAGTGATACATACCGACACTCCGGCCATGACCCGGAGAGCTGGTTACGCAGGGCATAGACGGCCAGCACCAGACTTGCCAGGTACTCTCCCGAGATGAGCGGGAATTCATTAAGTTTTTCACATGCTGCATTGAGCCTGTCGATGTTGTCTCGGGTAATACCCGGCAGTGGAATTAAGAGGGGATCTTTTTTAAGCAGATTCGCCAACAGGATAATGCGCTTTTCTTCCGGTTCATCAATGAAATGACCGACGCCCGGGCGGCTGGCAAGACAAAAGGCGCGCTCATAGCGCTGCTTCAACCGTGGGAGACGATCGGCCACCCAGGTTTCAGGTAAATTGAGCGCCGAAGCCAGCTGTACACGCGGTGTAAAGGTATTGAGCAGAAGAAAGGCCAGCAACCGGTCATCATTATCATGGCGTTGCAGAAGCTGAAAATAACCGCGTCTGTCGACAATTTCCAACTGATAGCCCGCACTGCCACCGGGCTGAATGCGGGCCTTACCGCTGAGGGTAAAATTGAGGTAGTCAATATCGCGCAGGATGGTTCTGCCTGAAACGCCAGTTTGCCGCGCCAGGTCGCCCAGCAAACACGGCTGCTGTTCAAGAAGATCCACCAATTTTAACTGGCGTTCCGAAAGCATTAACTCTCCCGGCGAAAGTCAGTAAGCGCGCGGACCTTTTCGGTCGACAGCGAGGTGAGCAGTTCCCGCACCAGCGTAAACAGCGCGTCGTAATCCGATGCGGAAATCATGCCGCTGTTGGCGTGGAGATAGCGAGTCGGCAGGCATAGTGCCGCCACCGGACGACCGCCGCCCATAACGTTATAGCGTCCACCGTCCGTCGCCCCGGTTTTCATGGTGCAAAACTGCAATGACGCACCGCTGCTTTCTGCACACGCTTTTAATGTGGCAACCAACTGCTGATTAGGGAAATAGCGCTTATCGAACAGCATCAACCCTGGGCCCTCGCCAAGCTTGAGTGGGTATTTAATGCTGTCGATTCCGGGCACATCGCCCGCAACCGCAGTATCCAGCACGATAACCACATCGGGCTTGATATGCTCCGCTGAGGTTTGCGCCCCGCGTAGACCCACTTCTTCTTCCACGCTGCCCACGCCGTACAGGGTAATTTCAGGGTTATCCACGGTTTGTAAAAGCTCGGCCATCAGGGCGCAGCCGACGCGATTATCCAGCGCTTTGCCGACGATCTTATCTTCGCCCCAGCGAGCGAAATTGGCTTCCGGGCTAACGAAATCACCGATCGCAATTCCTCGGTTTTCTACTTCTTCGCGGCTGTTGGCGCCAATATCGATGAACATTTCGTCAAATGTCAGAGGTTGCTGTTTCTGCTTTTCCGTTAAGGCGTGCGGTGCCACGGAGCCGATTATGCCAGGGATTTTAACGCCCTTGCGGGTGCGGATGGCGACCCGGTGGTTCAGCATCGACTGGCTCCACCAACCGCCAATGGTGGTGAAGCGCAAAAAGCCGCTTTCGTCGATATGCGTGACCATAAAGCCCACTTCATCCATGTGACCGACGATGGCAACCTTCGGCCCACGGTTGCCTTTGCGTGCGACAAAGCTGCCGAGGCCGTCAAAAGTGATTTCATCAACGCTGGAATCCAGCGCATTAATGAGAAGAGTGCGAACTTCCTGCTCATCACCGCTGACGGCGCTGGCTTCGCATAACTGCTGAAGTAACTCAATGTTCATGGGCAAGCTCCTGCTGCGCGGCTTTACGTTTCAGCCACAATCCTTTCAGGATGATAATTAACGAAATGTTCAGCGCCAGACCGATAGCCAGCACCAGGTAAAATGACCCCACCGGAGACATCAGGCCAATCAGCGGATCAAAGATACCTAAACCCGGCGCGAGACGTTTGATTCCAAAGGCGATGACCAGCATGCCGGTAATACCACCGGAGAGCGTATTGGCGGTAATCATCGGCAGCGGCGCGGCCAGCGCATAGGGGATTGCCGGTTCGGTGGCGACGGTGGCACCCACCACAATCGCACTGCTGGCGGCGGCCTTCTCCTGCTGGGTAAACAGTTTCGGCGCTAAATAGGTAGCGATACCTGCCGCGACGGGCGGCATCAGCGCCACCACGCCGACGATGGCGTACCAGTCATAGATATGTTTTTCCAGCAGTGAGAAGCAGAAGAACCAGGCCGTTTTATTGATTGGCCCGCCCATATCAAATGCCAGCATTGCGCCAACGAGGAAGGCTGCGCCCATTTTCATTGATGGCGGAATGGTGTTCAGGAAGTGCAGCAGCCCCCCCATGATGTCGGACATCACCGGGCCGATGACGTAATAAGTCAGTACGCCAAACACCAGCAAAGTGACAAACGGGATCAGCATGGAGCCGAGCAGCGGCTGCAACGCTTTGCCGAGCCGAACCTTGCGAAACCAAAGCACAAAGTAGCCAATTGCCAGCCCGAGTACGACCGCGCCGAGAAACCCCGCGCCGGACTGGGTGCCGAGAAGACCTTTATCGTTCGCCAGGTAACACACCAGAAACGCCGGGGCAAAAGCGGGCTTATCGGCAATCGACCACGCGATGTATGCCCCCATAATGGGGATCATAAAGGTGAAGCCCAGATAGCCGATGGATTCAACAACCCAGGTGAACGACGGCGCACCTTTCGACATATCGGCATAGGGTAAACCGAACTGCACCAGCATATTAGCGATGGCGACCAGAATACCGCCGCCAATAACAAACGGCAGCGCGGCGGAAACGCCAGCCATCAGGTGGCTCATCACGCTACCGTGCTGGACCTCTTGTTTTCCCAGCTTCACGCTGCTATCAGTGGCAAAAAGTTGTGAATGAGTCGGTAACTGCGTAAAAATCAGGTCGATATTTTTCAGCGCCTGGGAAATGGCTATTTCATAGACTTTTTTCCCGGCGAAACGCGCCCGGTCTTCGCCGCTCAGGCCGCGACCTGTAGCCAGAATAACGTAATCGGCAGCGGCAATTTCTTCACTGGTCAGTCGGTTTTCGACGCCGCTTGAGCCCTGGGTTTCGACTTTAATCGTATGGCCGAGCGAGCGCGCTTTTTGCTCCAGCGCTTCTGCCACCATATAAGTGTGGGCGATACCCGCCGGACAGTTGGTAATCGCCACTAAACGCAAGGATGACTCCATAGCCGCTTCCTTATGAGGTTAAGGTCTGATTGAGCAGGGCGAGCACCTGGCCGGTGTCGCCTTGCTTAAGTTGGTTGATGAAATCTTGATGGATAATTTTGCGGCACAGGGTGCCGATAATTTTGACCTGATCGTCCTCGCCCGTTTGTGGCACGCCGAGGCAGATCCAGCAGTTAACGTCCTCGCCGTCGCTGGCTTTCCAGTCCACTTTTTCTGATTTGCGCGCGAACAAGACGAAGGGGCGTGTGATACAGGCGCTTTTACCGTGTGGGACGGCAATGCCCGAACCAAAGCCGGTGGAATGCAGCTTTTCGCGTATCAGCAGCGTTTGCAGGAAGGCGCTGCGGTCAGAGACGTAGCCATTTTGAAGCGCCATATTCGCCAGTTGCTTGAGGATGGCATAAACGCTATTCCCCTGAATATTCAGGTCAATGCAGTTAGCTGTAAGGGCTGTCATGGTGGGACTCCGTTAAAAACTGTTTGATTTGATTTTAACGGTGAGATGGTGAAGAGATGATCAGCAATATGTCAGCGGGAAGTGACAATTTGAGGCAGAGTTAGCGCCTGGTTTTGTGGGGTAAAACACATAACGCTACAGGTGATTACCCTGATGAATATTTCGCCAGGGTAATTATATTCTTAGTGTATGCCCACCATTCGTAACAGCGCGGTTACCACTGCGGCGGCAACGATCACCACGATCAGCGGCATCTTACGCCAGGCGAGAAATACCGCAAAAGCCACGCCGAGTACGCGCGCCATTCCGGCAAAGTGTTCGCCCTCGTAAAAGGTGGTCGCCAGCGCAACGGAGAACAGTAATACCGTTGCGGCGTCGGAAAGCAGCGCCTGCGAGCGTTCTGAGAACGCTAAACGGCTTCCAAGCTTGGCTCCTCCTAAACGCATTAAATACGTTCCCAGAGATAACATGGCGATACCGACGATAAACAGCGTCATGTTGCCCATTATTTTTTCCTCGTCAGTAAGCCAAAGAGTGAGAGCAAAACCGGTAAACCGACCGGCGCAAAGGGAATGGCGGCAAGCGACAACGTGGCGCCGCTACAGGCACGAATCAGCGTAGTGCGGTTTTTGAATGCCGGGACGACCAGAGCCAGCAGAATGGCAGGGAAGACGGCATCCAGACCGATGGTTTCCGGGGCAGGGAGCAGTTTGCCGACGCCTGCGCCGATCAGGGTGCCAACAGGCCAGAAAATTGCGACGCCCAGACCGCACAGCCAGTAGGCGGCTTTACGTTGCTCAGGCGTTTTTTGCGACAGGCCAAAGACTACGCTTTCGTCGTTCATAATATGACAGCCGAGGAAACTGGCAGCTCGGGTGCCTACCAGATCGCGCACGGTGACGCCGAACGGCACGTGTCGGGCGTTAACCAGTAAACCCGCAGCCGCAGCCGCCAGTGGATTACCACCGCTGGCGATAATGCCGATAAACATAAACTCGGACGCGCCCGCCAGCACAGTAATAGAGAGTACAAACGGTACCCACAGCGGGAAGCCGTAGGCCATCGCCAGCGAGCCATATGACATGCCGACTACACCGACGGCCAGACAGACTAAAAATATTGCTTTTATCGTGTCGCCTTTGAGACTGGAAAAATAATGTTTCATACCGTTTTAGCCATATCGAACGAGTTTCCATTATAATGAACGCGACCAATTGGCTTTACAAGTCGAACAATTCGTTCGATATAAAAAACATGGAGTCGTGAATGACCCAGCCCATCAGTATGATCGCGAAAAGTCTGGTGCGTGAACGTCAGCGCACCGGTTTGTCGCTGGCGGAGATTGCCCGTCGCGCGGGGATTGCAAAATCGACACTCTCGCAGTTGGAAGCGGGCAATGGAAATCCTAGCCTGGAAACGCTCTGGTCGCTGTGTGTGGCGTTAGATATTCCCTTTGCGCGCTTGCTGGAACCGCAGGAGCAAAAAACGCAGGTGATTCGCCGCGGCGAAGGGACAAAAGTCGTGGCTGAGCAGGCCCACTATCAGGCCATTTTACTGGCCGCCTGTCCACCGGGCGCGCGGCGGGATATCTATCTGCTGCTGACGCAGCCGGGCGCGGATCGTATTTCACAACCGCATCCACCGGGATCGGTTGAACATATTATCGTAACGCAGGGTAAGGCGATGGTGGGATTGACGGAAGCGCCGGAGGAGTTAGGTGAGGGCGATTATATTTGTTACCCCGCCGATCAAGCGCATATCTTTAAAGCACTGGAGCCTGACACTCAGGCGATTCTGGTTTCTGAGCAGAGTTAATTGAACGCATATTAAATAAAGGCGCGGCGATTATTGTTCGCGCTTTTATTATTTTTAATTATATTTTGTTGTTATTCATATAAAATTGTTTTTATTATTGTTCGTTAATTTCAGCACTATTGTTATATCCCTCACATTCTTAATTATATCTACGTTACACATAATAAAATCAGTATGATAATAAATATTAGCCTGCACTGGTGCCACGTTTTAATGTTCTGAATTTATTTCAGTCATCGGTATCGTATTACCTATAAAAATATTTTTTGGATTTGCATGTTGCGCGTCTTCCGGTCGGAAGACGTTGGACGATCTTTATTTCAAGGAAAGCAAATAATGAAGAAATCGACATTAGCTTTAGCAATAGGTCTATTATTAGTGGCAAATAATGGCTTTGCTAAAACGCAAAAAATGACTCTGGAGCAGCGGCTCGAACAACTGGAGGCTCGGCTGGAAGCTGCGGAAAACCGCGCGGCAAAAGCGGAAAATCAGGTGCAGCAATTGCAGGTACAGCAGGCTGCGGAGATCCAGGAAATTAAAGTTGCTCAGGGAAATACGCCAGTCAACGGCACTACGCCCGCACAAGAGACCAAAAAGAACGCCACCACCCCTAACCTGGTGCTCTCCGGCTATGGCGATCTGAAAATCTACGGCGACGTGGAATTCAACATGGATGCGGAAAGCAACAAAGGCGTGCTGGCGGCAACCAATTCGAATGTGGGCGACCCAACCAATGAACGCTGGGATCTGAACGGACGTATCCTGCTGGGCTTTGACGGTATGCGTAAGCTGGATAACGGCTATTTCGCCGGTTTCTCAGCGCAACCGCTGGCTGACATGACGGGTTCGGTCAATCTTGATGACGCCGCTTTCTTCTTCGGTCAGGAAAATGACTGGAAAGTAAAAGTCGGTCGTTTCGAAGCTTACGATATGTTCCCGCTGAATCAGGATACCTTTGTTGAGCATTCAGGGCATACCGCCAACGATTTGTATGATGACGGTAGCGGCTACATCTACATGATGAAAGAAGGTCGTGGCCGTTCTGATTCCGGCGGCAGCTTCCTGATGAGCAAACAGCTCGATAACTGGTATTTCGAGTTAAATACCCTGCTGGAAGATGGTACCTCGCTTTATCAGGATAGCCGCTATCATGGTCGTGAAATGTCGCAGGAGAAAAACGTGGCTTATCTGCGCCCGGTCGTCGCCTGGACACCGGTGGATGCGCTGACGATTTCTGCGGCCATGGAATCGAACGTTATCAATAACGCCTATGGATATACCGATGCTCAGGGCAACTTTGTCGATCAGTCCGATCGTACCGGTTACGGTATGACGATGACCTGGAACGGTCTGAAAGCCGATCCGGAAAATGGCCTGGTGTTTAACCTGAATACCGCTTATCTCGATGCGGATAACGAAAAAGATTTTACGGCGGCGGCCAACGCTCTGTGGAAGCGCTTTGAACTGGGCTATATCTATGCTCATAACAAGATCGACGAATTTAACGGTCTGATCGATCACGATGATAATGACTGGTTCTACAATGAGGGCACTTACGATATTCATACCATTCACGCGTCATATTTAATTCCGAACGTGATGGATATGCAGAACTTTAATATTTATCTCGGCGCTTATTATTCGATGATTAACAGCGATAACAGCAATCCGGAGAATTATACCGACGACGACGACCGTTACGGCGCGCGTCTCCGCTTCAAATACTTCTTCTGATTTTCCGTTCTCAGGCGCCTGGATTCAGGCGCTTTTTCTTAGAGCCTGGTCATCAGGCTTTTATTTTCCCACCCAGTTATTTTTGATTTTGAACTTGTCGGCGCGGTTGTAGCTACACGAGTAGTTAAATGCCGTCCCATCTTCCAGTTTGGTGACGCCGGAGACTTTCAGCATTGGCAAGCCTGAGCAGGTGCCGGGTCGTGGGGAAATGGCGTGGATGACAAAACGAACGCAATGCTGCTAACGGGAGAAAAAGGTTTCCTCCCCCGTCAGGGGAGGAAACAGAGCGGTTAAGGCAGATAAAACACTTCTTTTAGCTCAGCGCTGACCGGGCTGTTGTCCGGATTTGCCGGCATTACATCACGCATATGCTTCCACCAACGCTGGCAAACATCGGTGCTGGCAACGGCGTTCCAGCGCTCTTCTGACTCAATCTCTACGGTGGCGAACAGCAGGTTGCGTTCCTGGTCGAGATAAATCGCGTAGTGATGGGCACCGTGCTCTTTCAGCACCGCTTCCAGTTCTGGCCAGATGGGATTGTGCCGACGTTGATACTCAACGTGCGCGTCGGCATTCACCTGCATCACAAAGGCCTTGCGGATCATAACGCCTCCAGATACAGCTCGCGGACTTCGTCGCGGCTGGCGGTGCGTGGGTTACACGGCGCGCATGGATCGGCCAACGCTTTATCCAGCCAGCCTTCGATATCCTCTTTCGTCACGCCAAGAGAACTAAAGCCAGCCGGAATACCTACACGCTTGCTCAGGGCACGAATCGCGGTGATGGCCTCCATGCTTGCCGCTTCGTCGCTCATCCCGCGGGTGTCCACTCCCATCGCCTGTGCCACTCGGGCAAAACGCGCCACGGCGTTAGGGCGGTTAAAGTTTTCGATGATCGGCAGCAGGATAGCGTTGCAGACGCCGTGCGGCAGGTTGTGGGTCGCGCCTGGCTGGTGTGCCAGCGCATGAACCAGTCCAAGACCGGCGCTGTTAAACGCCATCCCTGCGAGGTACTGACCAAACGCCATTTGTTCGCGGGCTTCGAGGTTATGACCATCGTCGACCGCTTTCGGCAGCCACAGGTTGATCAGGCGAATTGCTTCCAGGGCGTTGGCGTCGGTGAGCGGATGCGCGCCAACGGAAACATAGGCTTCCACCGCGTGAGTCAGGGCGTCCATGCCGGTTGCGGCGGTAACGGAGGCTGGGATTTCCAGCATCACGCTGGCGTCATCCACGGCGATATCCGGGATGATGTTCGGGTCGATGATCACCTCTTTGACCTTGCGGGCAGAGTCGATAATGACCGCGTTGCTGGTCATCTCTGCTGCTGTACCAGCTGTGGTATTGATGGCAACCAGCGGCACACCCGCATTTTTCACTTTGCCCACGCCGGAGTAAGCGGTAGAAGGGCCAGGGTTGGCGGTCAGGATCTTCACCGCTTTGGCGGTATCGATCGGGCTGCCGCCGCCGAAGGCGATAATGTAATCACATTCTGCCCCCTGATATGCCGTAAAACCTTTCTGTACCAGCTCTTCTGTCGGATTCGGGAACACCTCATCAAACAGGTGGTAAGACATTTGATGTTCATCCAGTGCGGCAAACAGGCTATCCAGCAGGCCCAGCTTCACCAGTTGACCATCGGTGACGATCAGCGCTTTGCCCCATTGTTTATTCGCCACGAGATTCACCATATCGGCAATCGCGCCGGCGCCATGCAGGCTAATTTTTGGCAGTGCCAACATAAAGCTCATCACTATTCTCCTTAAAAAAAATCCCTGGTGCCCGATGGCATTACGCTTATCGGGCCGACGGTGAAACGTGCATCATCATGTAGGCCGGATAAAGCGAAGCCGCATCCGGCGTTGAGTTGGCAGGTATCAGTACAACTCTACGGCGCTTGCCAGCGGAGTCACGCCAAAGCGTTTAGCCAGTGCGACCAGCTCTTCACGCGTGATGGTCTGCTTCATACCGCCCATCGAATAGATTTTGACTAAAACTTCGGCGGATTTTTCTGCGGTATCTATCAAGCCAAATGCTTCGTCGAGGGAGGGACCGCTGCCGAACACGCCGTGGAACGGCCACAGTACCAGCGAGTGTTTCTGCATTTCCTCGGCGGTAGCCTGGCCGATTTCATCCGTACCCGGCACCATCCACGGCAGAATGCCGACGCCATCCGGGAACACCACCAGACACTCGGTGCTGCCTTCCCACAGTTTGCGGGTAATCAGCGGGGTGTTGTTTTCCAGCACGTAGGTCAGGGCGATCAGGTTGGTAGCATGGCAGTGCATGATCACGCGGTCTTTGCCGTTCGTCGCTTTAATACGCTCGCAATGCGAGAGGAAGTGAGCCGGCAACTCGGAGGTTGGCACCGCTTCGTGGGTCAGGCCCCAAAGGATGTGGTAGCCCGCGCCGTCGCTGTCTACTTTCACCACGCCCAAATTTGCCGCGGGATCGAGCTGAACGTTACGGAAAAATTTACCGGAACCGGTGACGATAAACGGCGTGTTCGCCAGCAAAGGCATTGGCTGACTTAGCGCGATATAGCGCGGTTTTTCGTGGAAATCGGCGCTAAATGGCGCAATGTCAGCCTCATCCAGACGCAGCGTCAGGTTGCCGCCGTTACGTTCGTCCCAGCCTTTCAGCCACGCGTCGGAAGTGGCTTTGATCATCCCCTGGACGAACCAGGAATTAGTCATGTTTTGCATATTCGGTGATCCTGTTGATTGCCCGATCGTTATCGGGTCTTACGTAGGCCGGATAAGCGAAGATCCATCCGGCAATCGTCTTTCATTCATTGCCGGATAGCGACGTGGGGCGTCTTATCCGGCCTGTAAGCCTGGTGTCACGGTTAGCTACGTTTGCTCAAAATCTCTTTCTCATAGGCGCGCACGCTGTCCAGCCACTGACTTCCTGCTGGCGTGTCGTGACGCTGGCAGTACATCTCCCAGACGGCCTGCCACGGCAGCGATTTTTGCTCTTCCAGCAAGGCCAGACGTGCGGTGTAATCACCGCTGGCTTCAAGCTGACGCAGTTGCCCGGTCGGTTCTAACAGCGCGCGCAGCAGGGCTTTTTTCATATTGCGAGTGCCGATAACCCACGCGGCGATGCGGTTAATAGAGGCGTCGAAGAAGTCGAGGCCGATGTGTACGCGGTCAAACAGGTTGTGGCGGACGATCTCGCTGGCAATCGCCTGCGTTTCGTCATCCAGCAGCACCACGTGATCGCTGTCCCAGCGCACCGGACGGCTGACGTGCAGCAGCAGACGCGGTACGTACAGCATGGCGGCGGAGATTTTGTCGGAAATCACTTCAGTCGGATGGAAGTGACCCGCATCCAGGCACAGCGCGGTCTGACGGCTGGTGGCGTAACCCATATAGAACTCGTTGGAGCCCACGGTGTAGCTTTCGGCGCCGATGCCAAACAGCTTGCTCTCGACGGCGTCGATATGGTGCGCCGGGTCGAGTTTTTCGCTGATCACTTCATCCAGTGCTTCAAGCAGACGTTGGCGCGGCGCTAACCGGTCAACGGTAATGTCTTTCATGCCATCCGGGATCCAGATATTCATCACTGACGGCGTACCCAACTGCTCGCCAAAATACGCTGAGACGCGACGGCTGGCTTTGCAGTGGTCAATCCAAAACTGGCGAATAGTGTCATCGGCATGGGCCAGCGTGAAGCCGTCGGCGCTCAGCGGGTGAGAGAAGCAGGATGGGTTGAAATCCAGCCCTAACTGGTTTGCTTTCGCCCACTCGACCCAGTTTTTAAAGTGTTCAGGTTTGATTTGATCGCGGGCAACCGGCGTATCGGACTCCAGATAGATCGCGTGCAAATTCAGACGTTTTGGACCTGGGATCAGGCTCAGCGCCTGCTCCAGATCGGCGCGCAGCTCGGTGGCGTTACGCGCTTTGCCCGGATAGTTGCCGGTAGCCTGAATACCGCCTGTGAGCGAGCCCTCCGGATTCTCGAAACCGGCGACATCATCGCCCTGCCAGCAGTGCATGGAGACCGGCAGACGATCGAGCTGGCGTAAGGCCGCCTCGACATCAATGCCTACCGCGGCGAAACGCAGTTTTGCCAGTTCCCAGGCTTGTTCAAGTTGAGTGGTCATGCGCAAAGCTCCTTTGTCTGTCGTAGTGATGGAAACTGCGCCTGGTAGCGGGCAATTTCACTTTCAGGATTTGGAATGAAGGTGGTCAGGTCGTAGTTGGCACGCACCACCTGACGGAAATCATCGACGTTGTTAAGCTCGTCCAGCGTCATCAACTGGATGCCAATATTGCCGAGCGTGGAGGCCTCAATCGGCCCGGACATCACGCGAATACCGCAGGCATCCGCGCACAGCTGGTTCAGTAGGGCGTTCTGGCAGCCTCCGCCAACGATGTGCAGTTGGCTAAATGCTGCACCACGCAGTTGTGCCAGCTCTTGCAGAATGTCAGCGTATAGCAATGCCAGGCTGTCGAAGATACAGCGCGCCAGTTCGGCGTTTTGCTGGGGAACGGGTTGACCCGATTCACGGCAGGCCGCCTGAATTTCCGCGCTCATATCGTCGGGGTTGATAAAGCGATCATCGTTCGGGTTTATCAGGAATTGGCAGGCCGGCAGCGCTTGCGTTTGGGCAATAAGCGTTGGCAGGTCGGTAATCTGGCGCTCTTTTAAAACGCGCTGGAGCAGCCACAGTCCCATGATGTTTTTCAGGACGCGGTAGCGCCCTTCCGCGCCCCCTTCGTTGGTGATGTTCGCCGCCAGCGCCGCATCGTTGGTATACGGCGTTCTGCTCTCAAAGCCCATCAGCGACCAGGTACCGGAAGAGAGATACGCACTATTTTTATCGGCCAGCGGTGAAGCGATGACCGCGCTGGCGGTGTCGTGACTGGCGACGGCCACAACCGGAATTTGGTTTTTCTGCGGGCAAATCCAGTGACCAATGACGTTCCCCGGATGCGTCGGGCGACCAAACCAGGCTTTGTCTGCCCCGGTCCACGCCAGCAGCGTGTCATCCCAGTCGTCGGTGTTGATATTGACTAACTGGGTGGTGGTGGCGTTGGTGTATTCCCAGTTCAATTTGCCGGTCAGGCGAAAGCTGAAGTAGTCGGGGATCAGCAGGGCATGTGCCACCTGCGCAAGCAGTTCTGGCTGCTGTTCAACCAGCGCACGTAGCTGATACAGGGTGTTAAACGGCAGAAACTGAATGCCGCTACGGCGGTAGATTTCACCTTTACCTGGCTGCGCCATCGCCTGTGACATAATGCCGGTCGTGCGGCTGTCACGGTAAGAGACCGGCAGACCAACACGTTGTCCGGCGTTATCGATCAATACGTAATCCACGCCCCAGGTATCAATGCCAATGCTGTCTATCCGAATGCCTTCATCACAGACTTTTTTCAGTCCAAGGCGAATGTCGTTTTCCAGGCTGTCGATGTCCCAGGTGTCAAAACCGTCCGTTTTTTGCAGACAGTTAACGAAGCGGTGGATTTCACGCAGCGTCAGGGTGCGGTGATTACTGTCGTAACGTGCGAGCATTACGCGCCCACTGGATGCGCCGAGATCGACAGCGACACAATGGCGAAAAGTCATGGCGAGGTCCTTCTGAGTTTTATTGCACTCAGTCTAAGAACCCCGAATAAAGCGTACCTTCTTGACAGTGACAGCCCCAATTAGCGGCTGGCAACATGGCAAAGGTGAACGTGATGTTGTTCACAGTTTCCACTAATCGCGCGGATTTTGGCGGATGTGACGCCTTCCGCATTTCCCGATCTTTCCCGCCATTTCTTGAAGAATTAACCGTGTTTACGCACTTTGGCGTCAAAAAATTAAGGTGAGGGTAGGAACCCTTAATTACTATTCAGCCATATTCGTTAATCAGGGGGAGCCGTCATGACCGTACTGCATTGCGTGGATTTTTTTCCGACAGGTAAAGCGCCTGTGGCTATTGAACCGCGGCTTCCTCAGCCCGCGTTTCCTGAACATCATCATGATTTTCATGAAATTGTGGTGGTCGAACATGGAACGGGGATCCATGTGTTCAACGGACAGCCTTACACCATCAGCGGTGGTACGGTGTGTTTCGTCCGCGATCATGACAGGCATTTATATGAACATACTGACAATCTGTGTCTGACCAATGTGTTGTATCGCTCTCCGGATGCGTTTCAATTTCTGGCCGGGCTGAATCAGCTTTTGCCTCAGGAACAAAATGGGCAGTATCCCTCCCACTGGCGCGTAAACCAGGGCGTACTGCAGCAGGTTCGTCACCTGGTGGGGCAGATGGAGACGCTCGGCGAGGAGATGGATACGCCCACGGCGGCAAATCGCGAGATCTTGTTTATGCAGTTGCTGGTACTGCTACGTAAAAGCAGCCTGATGGAAGCGGCGACCGATAACGATGCGCGGCTTAACCTTTTGATGGCATGGCTGGAGGATAACTTTGCCGAAGAGGTGTGTTGGGAGGCGCTGGCCGAGAAGTTTTCGCTCTCTTTACGCACTCTGCATCGCCAGCTTAAACAGCAAACAGGATTGACGCCGCAGCGCTACCTTAACCGTCTGCGACTGATTAAAGCCCGATATCTGCTCCGCCACAGTGATGACAGCGTGACTGATATCGCTTATCTCTGCGGTTTCGGTGACAGTAACCACTTTTCGACGCTTTTTCGCCGTGAGTTCGAGTGGTCGCCACGCGATATTCGTCAGGGGCGTGACCTTATAGCGGGAAGCAGCCTTCAGTAACGCGAAAGCTATCAACGTTTTTTACCGTCCGTTTGCTGATAATCATACCCTTTCATGCCGGATAAGCGCAGCGCATCCGGCAAGCGTACAGGTTGAGGTGATGTGATGGCGAATCATCTGGTTCTTTTGAAATCAGACTTTTTTGCGCATGAGCAGCAGGCTGTCGCCGTGGCCGATCGTTATCCGCAGGATGTCTTTGCTGAGCATACCCACGAGTTTTGCGAGCTGGTTCTGGTCTGGCGCGGCAATGGTCTGCATGTCCTTAACGATCGTCCGTACCGGATAACCCGTGGCGATCTGTTTTACATTCGCGCAGAAGATAAACACTCCTACACCTCCGTTAACGACCTTGTGTTGCAAAATATCATCTACTGCCCGGAGCGGTTAACGCTGAATGTTGACTGGCAAGGGGCGATCCCCGGATTTGACGGTACGCCAAGGCAGCCGCACTGGCGACTCGGCAGCGTTGGCATGACCCAGGCCAGACAGGTGATAAGCCAGCTTGAGCATGAAAGTAATCAGCGCGATGCGCAGGCCTTTACCATGGCTGAGCTGCTGTTTGGTCAACTGGTAACTCACCTTAAACGTCATCGTTATGCCACGGATACGCTCCCGGCGACGTCAAGTGAAACGCTGCTGGATAAACTGATCACCGCGTTAGCCGGTAGCCATGAGCATGCGTTCGAACTGGATACGTTTTGCGAGCGTGAACGGTGCAGCGAACGCGTTTTGCGCCAGCAGTTCCGCAGCCAGACCGGGATGACGATCAACCAGTATCAGCGCCAGGTGCGGGTGTGCCATGCACAGTATCTGCTCAAGCATAGTCGGTTGATGATTAGTGAGATTTCCATGCGCTGCGGCTTTGAGGATAGTAACTACTTTTCGGTGGTATTCACGCGCGAAACCGGGATGACGCCGAGCCAGTGGCGTCATCTCAGTACCCAACATGATTAGCTGGCCATTCCCAGACCAACAATGTTTGCTGCGACAATGATCACTACGCAGCCAAGACTTAGCACGCTGACCGGACGTCTCCCTGCATTGCTCCACTCTTTCATGATCAGGCCCACGATACCGCCGCACAGGACGTAGAAGCTCATGTGCAGCATCCAGCTCATGTAGTCATACTGTGCTGGAATTTTGGCATGGCCCCAGGCGTAAAAGAAGAACTGGAGATACCACATCAGGCCAGCAAGCGCCGAAAACAGGATATTGCTGATAATCAGCGGTTTTGCTAAAGAGAAGTCGGCCTTTACTGACAGGTTTTTCATTTTTGCCAGACGAATGAAGCAGTATCCCAGATTGATCACCGCACCACCGCCCATGATGACTACGTAGCTTGGCAGGGCGACATACAGCGGATCGATACCGAGTGTTGCAGCGGCTTCGTGCATTGGTTTAGCCGCATCCATGGCAAAGGACATCCCCGCGGAGAAAAAGCCGCACATCACCGCCAGTATCAGACCTTTTTTCAGATTGAACTCTTCGGCTTTGATGCCCATCTTGCGCTCTTTTAACTGTCCGGCGCGGGTGACAATCGCCACTCCGATCAGGGCGACCAGCACGCCGAGCAGGGTCATACGTCCGCCTGGTGTGCCAATGAGCACGTCAAATTTACCGGCAATGATTGGCGTCATTAAGGTACCAACAATTAGCGTAATGCCGATAGCGATCCCGATCCCCATCGACATACCGAGATAGCGCATAGTCAGGCCATAGTTGATATTACCAATCCCCCACATGGCACCGAATAAAAATACCGGCAGCAGGGTGGACGCACTGAATGAACTGTAATAGGCCCAGAAGTCCGGCAGAAGGAGCGCGCTGACTAGCCAGGGAAGGATCAGCCATGAAACAAAACCACCTATAGACCACATGGTTTCCCAGGACCAGTGTTGTACCTTTTTAAAAGGGGCATAGAAACAAGCGGCACTAGCGGCACCGATTAGATGCCATATTATCCCCATCGTAATTGCGTTACCCATTCTGTTTCCTTTTGAATTATCGATTTGGCAGGATGAAAACACCCGTTTTGATGTTCAAAAGTCTAAAGAGTGAGCAATAGATTAACCTTCAGCATGCTGCCGTGTGATCAGTAATGCTGGCAAAATTCAGGGGATGAAAGGGATATTGATCACAAATGCGGCCCCGCCCCTCTTTTTTGAGAAGGGCGGAAATATAGAGGATTAGCAAATTCTTACTGCCTGAATACCCAGTAGCCAGGCGAGTTTTTCCAGTGCCTCGCCATGGTGCCCCAGGCCAATGCTGCAATGATGAGCTGGGCCGCCCATACACCATTGCGTGGTGAACTCGCGAGCTGATAACGGGAAGCGATAGCGGCTATTGGTGTTGCCAATATCCAGGACTTCACCTGGTACAGCTTCACCCTCGGCATACTGTAAACGCACCCCGTTTTCGGCATCTTCAATTACCGAAAGAAAGGTCACCGGACCTGATTTTACGGTCATCTGGATAGATACACCTTTACCGGGTTTACCATGATAAACCGGCAGCGGCACCAGACTCACCGGACCATCCGCCATCAGCGGGTGTGCCGGACCGTCATGTCCCCACAAAACAGCATCATCATTAAATTCAATGCCATATGGTTCTGAGAATGAACCGCCAGCCCCCAGAAGTTGCTGAATTTTCATCGCCAGCACATTTTTGATTTCATATTCTCCCGCTACGGGAATACCACGGTGGGTAAGCAGCGTGTTGCCGAGAATGATTGAGGTGATGATGTTCTCGTAAGCGTTGCCGTTACGGCCTTCATAGTAATAGGCTAGTGCACCGAGTTTATTCTGGGCAATTAGTTTATCCATGGCGCAGGCAGTGGTGAGTGCGCGGTTGAGCTCTGCAGGTTCGCATGCCACATCCAACTGAAGTACACGGTGCATTTCCTGTCGTTTGGCGTTGAGGTCTGCCTCGCTGACCTGCTCGCGATATTCCGCCAACTCACACATTTCCAGTGGCTTAAAGCGTACGCCCATTTTGGCGGACAAGTTCGTCATATTGCTGTAAACGTCTACCATGCCGTCATAATAGTGCCCGAGGACGCCGACCTGACAATTTGCCAGCATTTGACGAGCGTTAAGTGCCTGTAGCCACTGCGCCGTTTGTTGCCAGACATACTCATCGCCCTGTAATGCGCCAACAATCAACTGAAAGCGGATATTCGCACGGTTAAACACGTTTGCCAGTTCGGGGGCGCTGCAGGCCTGACAGTGCGCCAGCCACTCTCCAGTACGGCCTCCCCGATCGGGAATTTGACGGATTGTTGAATAAGGTAGCCCTGGCTCTGGCTGTAGGGCCAGAATAATGACCGGTTTATTGATACTCTGCACAAGCGGTAGCACCGTTGAGCTGAGCGCGTAGGTGCTGATGTAAAGACAGACAGCATCGACCGGCTGTTGCTGCAACCGTCTGATAAGGGCATCGGCTTTATCGACGTTATCAATCAGGCCGCCATTAATCACGCTGGCTTGTTGCGCCGTCAGGCGTTCATCAATTGATTGCAGATAGCCCTGAAGACGTGACTCCAGGCCTGTAAACTGGGGCCAGTATGTGTCGAGGCCGATACCAAAAAGGGCGATGTTGACAGACATAGCAATATTTCCTTGTGAGATAATCTTCAGACTATGTCGTGATTTATCTCCCATGTCCTTCATGTCGCTGCCTATTTTATACTCAGGTTGGCAAAATCAGCCTGATTTTCCCAGTGATGCTCACACTTTTACCTCATAATATCCATGTAAAAAGTACGGCATTGATAATCATTTTCAATATCATTTAATTAACTATAATGACCCAACTGCTTACGCGGCGTTAACACTGGCCGCCCGACAATACTGGAGATGATTATGAGTTATACACTGCCATCCCTGCCGTACGCTTATGATGCCCTTGAACCGCACTTTGATAAGCAGACGATGGAAATCCACCATACCAAACACCACCAGGCTTACGTAAACAACGCGAACGCTGCGCTGGAAAGCTTGCCTGAATTCGCGAGCCTGCCTGTTGAAGAGCTGATCACCAAACTGGATCAACTGCCAGCAGACAAGAAAACCGTACTGCGTAACAACGCGGGCGGCCACGCTAACCACAGCCTGTTCTGGAAAGGCCTGAAAACCGGTACTACGCTGCAGGGCGACCTGAAAACGGCTATCGAACGTGACTTCGGCTCCGTGGACAACTTCAAAGCTGAATTTGAAAAAGCTGCAGCAACCCGTTTTGGTTCCGGCTGGGCGTGGCTGGTTCTGAAAGGTGACAAACTGGCTGTTGTTTCCACTGCTAACCAGGATTCCCCGCTGATGGGTGAAGCTATCTCTGGCGCTTCCGGCTTCCCGATCGTGGGCCTGGACGTTTGGGAGCACGCTTATTACCTGAAATTCCAGAACCGTCGCCCGGACTATATCAAAGAGTTCTGGAACGTGGTGAACTGGGACGAAGCTGCCGCGCGTTTCGCAGCGAAAAAATAAGTTCTACGCTTTAGTAAGCCCCTGCAAGCGATGCTTGTGGGGGTTTTTTTGTGATCAAAATCAATATAAAAACGATGATCCACTTAAATTGAAACAAGGTTTTATTATGCGGGTGGGATCACTTTTATAGTCTCTATGAATGTCTATCTTCGTTTCATCAAGACGGGCGCATCTCATAAGCAAGATGCAATCGCCCATAAAAATTGCCCCATTTTTATGTCTACAGGTGATGGAAATGCAGATCAAACGAACGATAGAGAAAATCCCAGGCGGCATGATGCTGGTGCCGCTTTTTTTGGGCGCGTTGTGTCACACCTTTTCCCCCGGCGCCGGGAAATACTTCGGCTCCTTTACCAACGGTATGATCACCGGTACGGTGCCTATTCTGGCGGTCTGGTTCTTTTGTATGGGGGCGTCGATCAAGCTAAGCGCCACCGGTACCGTGCTGCGTAAATCAGGCACACTGGTCATAACCAAGATCCTGGTAGCGTGGGTGGTCGCGGCGATTGCTTCACGTATTCTGCCGGAACATGGTGTAGAAGTTGGTTTCTTCGCCGGGTTGTCTACGCTGGCGCTGGTGGCCGCCATGGATATGACCAACGGCGGGCTGTATGCCTCGATTATGCAGCAGTACGGCACCAAAGAAGAGGCCGGGGCGTTTGTCCTGATGTCGCTGGAGTCTGGCCCGCTGATGACTATGGTGATTCTGGGAACCGCCGGGATCGCTTCGTTTGAACCACACGTGTTTGTGGGGGCCGTATTACCGTTCCTGATTGGCTTTGCGCTGGGGAATCTGGACCCTGAGCTGCGGGAGTTCTTCAGCAAAGCGGTGCAGACATTGATTCCTTTCTTTGCCTTCGCGCTTGGTAACACCATTGATTTGAGCGTGATTGCGCAGACCGGTGTACTGGGTATTTTGCTGGGCGTGGCGGTAATTATCATTACCGGTATTCCATTGATTATCGCTGATAAACTGATTGGCGGCGGCGATGGCACAGCGGGGATTGCGGCCTCCAGCTCAGCCGGTGCGGCGGTCGCTACGCCAGTGCTGATTGCTGAAATGGTTCCGGCATTTAAACCGATGGCGCCGGCAGCAACTTCCCTTGTCGCCACGTCGGTGATTGTGACCTCCATTCTGGTGCCGATTATCACTTCCATCTGGTCGAAAAGAGTTAAAGCCAGGGCGGCGGAAATTGATATTCGTAGCGCCGTGAAGTAAGTCTCTTTTGCCGGATGGTCTGTTCCATCCGGCTTAACGATTTACGCTTTGACGACAAATACCTCATCGATGGTCCGACACTCACCCTCGTTCAACTCTCCGCCGGCATTTCGTGACACGCCGGTGCAATAGCCAAACTTACGCGATACCACGGTTTTGATGGTGGTGACGAAATCTTCGCCGATGGCGTAGATGGACATGTAGGTGCCAATCTGGTCCTGAATGTCGCGAAGTGCTGTCAGGTCGCCCTGTTTAAATGCTTCCCGTGCGCTGACAAACAGTTCAGGCATGACGTTGTTTAATCCTGAAATCACCCCCGCGCCGCCTGCCAGCAGGTTAGGAATGTAGTATTCGTCATAGCCGGACAACACGGCAAAATCCTCCCGTACGGCGCGGGTGGTCTGGATCATACTGCGAGTATGGGACTGGCAGTCGACGGTATCTTTAATGCCTGCGAAGTT
The DNA here is from genome assembly GCF_013816515.1 of Citrobacter sp. RHB35-C21. Classification (NCBI taxonomy): domain Bacteria; kingdom Pseudomonadati; phylum Pseudomonadota; class Gammaproteobacteria; order Enterobacterales; family Enterobacteriaceae; genus Citrobacter; species Citrobacter sp. RHB35-C21. The sequence goes on along the minus strand of NZ_CP057147.1, from coordinate 4,940,656 downwards.
GGGGAACTCGGCGGCGAGGGTGGCAACCAGTTCAGGCGTTAAATCGCAGCCAGTGCGCGCCGGAAAGTTATAGGCAAACCATTTACCGCTGAGCTTCTGCCCCAACTGACGGTAGTAGCTCAGCAGCTGTTTTGCCGTTTGCCCATAGTAGTAAGGCGGCAGGATCATCACGGCGTCGTAATCGGCGCGATACGCTTCCTGCGCCATCAACAGCACATCATTCTGGCAGGTGGATGAGACGTTGGCGACCATCTTCAGCGAGCTCATAGCGCGGGCCTCGCGGATCAGTAGCAGCTTTTCTTCGAGCGTAAAGGAGGCAAATTCCCCGATGCTACCCATCAGCAAAATCACGTCGATTTTGGCCTCGGTAAGGCGTTTGAGATGCTGGCTTAGACCGTTAAGATCGATCTTGCCGTCATTATCCATTGGCGTAATGGAAGGACACCAGACGCCAGCAAATTGCGATTGACCAGTCACGTTGTTGACTCCTTATTTGAAATGATGTTTCAAAACCAGATTACATTGATAGCATGTGTCCCTAAGTTTCATGTGAACCGTGCTCTCATTTTGAGCGACTGGGGTAAAATAAATGTGGTGTAATGGGGGAAATTTATCGGGAGAGGGAACAGATGCGATATCCGGTCGATGTTTTTACAGGCAAGGTTCGGGACTACACGGGAAGCCGTCCCAGCGCGATTGCTAAGGTCCAGGTTGACGGCGAGCTGATGCTGACCGAACTGGGGCTGACGGGTGATGAACAGGCGGAAACGAAAATTCACGGTGGGCCGGATCGCGCGCTGTGCCACTATCCGCGTGAACACTATCAGCACTGGAGACAAGAGTTTCCGGAGCAGGCAGAGCGCTTTGTCGCGCCCGCGTTTGGCGAGAATCTCTCTACTCAGGGGCTAACGGAAGAGAATGTATTCATTGGCGACATTTTCCAGTGGGGAGATGCGCTGATTCAGGTCACGCAGCCGCGCTCGCCGTGCTTTAAGCTGAATTTCCATTTTGGCATCAGCGATATGGCTAGCCAGATGCAGGATGCAGGCAAGACGGGCTGGTTGTGCAGCGTCATCGCTCCAGGCCAGGTGTCGGCGGACGCGCCGTTGATCCTGGCTTCACGCGTCAGCGACGTCAGCGTGCGGGAGGCGATTGCCATTGCCTGGCATATGCCGTTTGATGACTCACAATATCACCGTTTACTCTCGGCTGCCGGGTTATCGAAAAGCTGGACCAGAACGATGCAAAAGCGTCGTTTAAGCGGCAAGATCGAAGACAATTCCCGACGTTTGTGGGGAAAATAAAGCCATTCTGGCCATGCAATTAAATCAGGTGGTAACACCTGATTTGCCTCTCTCGTGGTTCTTATCTCTGCATACTAAGGCGGGTTAAAAAACCTGCTTGTCACGCCATGTTTTCAGTCCATTCTTGATACCTGGCCCACAAAAAGAAACTCTGCGTTGAAAAAAAACTTGAGTATTTCCTGCACTCAAATATCTTAGCTTTAAATTGGTTTAAACCAGATGAGCAAGATGAAAAAGAAAAACAATGTTGATGTGCTTAGAGAGCGCTTTGAAAGCTGGTTAAACGAGAATAATTTGCCAGCGGGCTCTAAATTGCCTTCGGAGAGAGAGTTATGTGAGTTGCTGGATGCGAAGCGCATGACTTTACGTCAGGTTCTGATTGAGCTTGAGATCGATGCGCGTATCTTCCGAAAGAACCGCAGTGGTTGGTTTATTTCATCGAAGCGATTTATTTATAATCCCAAATCACTTTCCAGCTTTAATGCTGAAGCCTGTGCTCAGGGGCGCAAGCCTTTTTGGGGTTATTTAACCAAAGAAACGATTGCGACGGTTCCGCACCATGTTGATGATGTTTTTCTCTCCTCCGGTGATCGCTATTTAGTTACCGGTTGGTGTGGTCTTGATTCGCATAAAGTGTTTTACCATGAGTCCTATATTGATGCTGATGTTGCGCCAGGATTCATTAACAAATTGGGCAATCAGTCTTTTGCCAGCGTCTGGGAAGATGCGTTTGGTCATGCTTTAAATATCAAAGAAATGATTTTTAAACCGGTCAATATGCCAGAAGTGGCCTGCAAAGAGTTGGGCGTTGCGCCTAATACTTATGGAATTTTAGTAGAAAAACATCGGGCTACCCGAGATAAAAAAGTGGTTCAGGTTGATTTTGAATACTGGCGACTTGAATCTGTGGAACTTGTTATTCGTGATGAATGAGAAAAATAATGGGAAAATGCAACCAAGAACTTCTCGCTGAACGTGCGAGAAATATACCACTGTACCTACATGCTTATGCCTTTCATCTGAATATGCGCTATGAGAGAGTCCTTCCGGGCGATCTTCTGGATATTGCGCATCAGCAACAATTAAAGGGAGTGAAAATACATGTTGAGGATGGTGAGTCCCAATCACTGCAGAAACTAAACGATCGGCAGTTGCACGATTTTAAAGAAAAGGCAAAAAAATATAACCTCGATGTACATATTGAAACGAGCGCATCGGACAAGGCGACATTGACGGATGCGATCCGTATTGCTGTGGCAACTGGCGCAACTTCAGTACGTTTCTACCCGCGCTATGAAGGACATCTCAACGATGTCATGGCAAAGATTGCCAATGATATTGCGTGGTTGTCTCAGTATGACGATTGCGGACTAAGCTTTACTATCGAACAGCATGAAGATCTGCAAGGCCATGAACTGATGACGCTGGTTAATAATAGTGGAATGAAGAATCTCTCTATTCTGTTTGATTTTGGCAACATGATTAACGCCAATGAGCAGCCGCTTTCTGCGTTAGAAGTTATGTCCCCTCTAATCACTCAGGTGCATATCAAAGACGCAAAAATTATTAAAGAAGGTAAAGGCTGGGGGCATGAGGCTTGTCGTTCAGGATACGGTGATTTACCAATGGAAGAGATGCTTAAGGCATTATTACTTTTAGGTGAGGATAAACCGCAAGTAAATGCTTTTGGTCTGGAAGAGGAAGTTGAATATTATGCCCCGGCATTTCGTTTTGATGATGAAGGTGATAATCCCTGGATCCCATGGCGCGATGCAAGCTATACGCCGCTGCCCGACAGTGACATGATTGATGCGCGACTGGCGCAGGAAAAAGAACATGCTCTTGCTCAAATAAAGTATATCCGTGATTTATGCGATAAGTTTACAAGTAATAAATAAACTTCTTTAAATATTATTAAATGCGAAAAGGGTTATGAAAATAACTCTCTTAATTTATTAACTGCATGATTTAATTTAAATATTTCTCTCAACAAGCAATGAGGGTTTAACTATGTTCATGAATAAATGGGCAAGGCTCTGTTTTTTAATTTTAGGCGGCGGCACAATATTCAAACTTTCAAGTATGAAAGATGTTTTCTATGTGCCAATGCAAAGTGACTGGGGTTTAACCAATACGCAAATTGGTTTAAGTTTTACCGTTTATACGATTGTTCAGACAACCGGGCTTTTTCTGTCGCTCTATATCGCAGACCGTTATTCCAAGAAAATATTATTACCATTTGGTCTGATCGGCGTTGGGCTATGCGGTTTATATTTGGCGACGCTACCGTCATTTACCGGTTATCTTATTTGCTTTGCCGCAATGGCGTTCTTTGCCGATGTGGTTTATTGGCCGGTGTTACTGAAAGCTGTGCGTCTGCTAGGTACGCAAGAAGAACAAGGGCGCATGTTTGGCTTTTTAGAAGCAGGACGCGGCGTGGTGGATGTTATCGTCGCTTCTGGCGCTCTGTTTGTTTTCGTCCAATTTGGTGAAGGTAAAGCGGGGATGCAGGCTGGACTGCTGTTTTATACGCTAATTACGCTGGCTGCGGGTGTTCTCACTTACTTTATTGTCGATGATGACAAAGTGAAAGGCGGCGAGAAAACCAGTGCCAACATGGAAGTCTTAAAGGGTATCAAACATGTGTTGTCCTGCCCTAACGTCTGGCTGGCTTCTTTAGGGATTTTCTTCGTTTACGCCGCGTACTGTGGCCTGACTTACTTCATCCCATTCTTAAAAGATATCTACATGCTGCCGGTAGCGCTCGTCGGCGCGTACGGCATCATCAACCAGTATGCATTGAAAATGGTGGGAGGGCCGATTGGTGGGCTGCTGGCGGATAAGGTTGCTAAATCACCTACGGTTTACCTGAAGTGGACGTTTCTGATCTCTGCTGCTGCTATGGTTGTTTTTATGCTGTTGCCACATCAAACGATGAATGTGTATATCGGTATGGCGGCGACGCTAGGATTTGGGGCGATTATTTTCTCACAGCGCGCCATTTTCTTTGCACCAATGGATGAGATTGGTACCCCGCGTGAATATGCCGGTTCGGCGATGGCATTTGGCTGTATCATCGGTTATATGCCCGCCATGTTTGCGTATACGTTATACGGCTATTTACTGGATACCAATAGCGGCATCACGGGCTATAACTATGTCTTTAGCGTGATGATTGCGTTCAGCTTAATGGGCTTTATCTGTTCGACCATTCTGGTGAAGCGGATTAAAAAGCAAAAGCTAGCGGCTGCGACTGTGGCAGCATAATGTGAGAACTTCCCCGGTACGACGTTACCGGGGAAGCCTGTTAAGCGCGTTTATACAGCGGCAACCAAATTACCAGCCGCAAACCACCCAGCGGGCTGTCTTCGGCCTTCACCCAGCCACGATGCTGTTGGATTGCGGTTTCAACAATCGCCAGACCCAGACCTGTTCCGCCAGACTCGCGATCGCGCGCCTCATCGGTACGATAGAACGGACGGAAAATCTGTTCTCGGTCTTCAGGGCTAACGCCCGGGCCATCGTCGTCGACGGTGATGGTAATCCCATCGATATCCACCGCGAAGCCAACTTCAATCTGCGTGTGTGAATAACGCAGGGCGTTGCGCACAATGTTTTCCAGCGCGCTTTCCAGCGCATTTGGGTTGCCGTACAGCGGCCACGGGCCCGGCGGGAAATTCACCGTGAGTGATTTACCCATCTGCTCGGCTTCAAAGGCGGCGTTATCCAGCACTTCGCCCCACAGCTGATTGGCTTTCACCGTTTCACTGACCAGCGCGTTTTTCTGCTGATTGCGTGACATCACCAGCAGGTCGTTGATCATGCTGTCCAGCCGATGCGCTTCTGTTTCAATACGTTCCAGCTCTTTGCTCTCACCGCTACGACGGCGCAGCAGCGCGGTGCCCAACTGCAGACGCGTCAACGGCGTTCTCAACTCGTGGGAGATGTCCGACAGCAGGCGTTGCTGCGAGGTCATCATTCGCTCCAGCGCCGTCACCATCTGGTTAAAGCTGGCGCCTGCCGCCAGAAATTCCTGCGGACCGGCTTCCAGTTCCGGATGCTGACGCAGGTTGCCCTGGGCCACTTCATCCGCCGCGTTTTTCAACTTACGCGCCGGTTTCGCCAGACTCCAGGCAAGCCAGAGCAATAGCGGAGAGCTGACTAACATGGTGACAATCAGCAACAACAGCGGTCGGTCGAACAACAGATTGATAAAGTCAGATTGTGAGCTGCTGGCAGGTCGAATGAGATACAGCTGGTAGTTATCTTCGCCGTCTCTGACGGAGAAAGGCCCGACCATCTCAACGCGACCGTATTTTTTCTTTTGCGGATGGTCGGCGTTATCGGCCTGACCAATAAAGTTACGAATGATCTGCATTTCGTTGCGTTCTGCGCCGATCACGCGTCCTTCCGTCGTAACAAGCAATAACCGCTGTCCTGGCGGTGCCCACTTGTCTATCGCCCGAAACAAGCGACGCCACCACATTAAATCGTTGGGTGGATCGTTCGCCAGTTCAGCTTCAACGTGTTGCTCAATCATCAACCCCTGGCGCTGCTCGCTGTCCAGTAGCTCGGTCATCTGGCGTGAATCAAGCTTGGGTAACATCAGTACCAACATCAACACCAGTGCCAGCGTCAACCAGAAGATGGCAAAGATGCGTGCGGTTAAGCTCCCTATCATGAAGCGGAGACCATCAGGTAGCCGCGACCGCGCAGGGTTTTAAACCACGGGTGTCCGTCTTTACGTTCTGGCAGCTTACGACGCAGGTTCGAGATATGCATGTCGATCGCGCGATCAAAAGGCGTCAGGCGTTTGCCCAGCACTTCCTGGCTCAGGTGTTCACGCGAAACCACCTGACCGAGATGCTGTGCCAGCAAATAGAGCAGGGTGAATTCGGTGCCGGTTAACTCCAGGGTTTGCCCGTCAAAGCTGGCTTCCTGGCGACCCGGATTAAGGCTTAACGCATCCACTTCCAGAGTCGGCGAACCGTTGTCGCTGTTCTGCTGCTGTTCGCTCCAGTGTGAGCGACGCAAAATAGCGCGGATGCGCGCGACCAGTTCACGGTCGTTAAACGGTTTGGGTAAATAGTCGTCCGCGCCCAGTTCAAGGCCAAGTACGCGATCCAATTCGCTGCCGCGAGCGGTCAGCATGATTACGGGTGTCTGGTGTGTCTGACGAAGTGCTTTCAGCGTATCAATGCCATTTTTCTTCGGCATCATGACGTCGAGCAAAAGTAAATCGATGCTGTCATCCAGAAGCTCAAGCGCCTGTTCCCCATCATAGGCAACCAGCACATCGAAACCTTCCATTTCGAGCAACTCCTTTAACAGGGAAGTCAGCTCTCGGTCATCATCAACTAACAGGATTTTATTCATTGTTTACGTACCTCCGAGGCAGAAATTACGTCATCAGGCGTCGCTAATCTATGACTTTACGTTGTTTTACACCCCCTGACGCATGTTTGCAGCCCGAATCGTAAACTGTCTCTCGTTGAATCGCGACAGAAAAGATTTTGGGAGCAAGTGATGGGCAAAGTTACCGCTGCCGTCATGGCCTCAACGCTGGCACTGAGTACTTTAAGCCACGCAGCTGAAGTCGTCACAGGCGATCACTGGCACCTGGGTGAAGGCTCCGCGCAACGCAGCGTTCAGAGCCACATGTTCGACGGTATCAGTTTAACCGAACATCAACGTCAACAGATGCGAGATTTAATGCAGCAGGCAAGACACGAACAGCCTCCTGTTAATGTTAGCGAAATGGAGACAATGCATCGCCTTGTCACCGCAGAGAAATTTGATGAACGCGCTGTGCGCGCTCAGGCAGAAAGAATGGCGCAAGAACAGGTTGCCCGCCAGGTTGAAATAGCCAAGGTTCGCAACCAGATGTATCGCCTGTTAACGCCCGAGCAGCAAGCGGTTTTAAATGAGAGACATGAACAACGAATGGAGCAACTGCGCGACGTAGCGCACTGGAAAAAAAGCTCATCGTTGAATTTATTGAGTAGTAGCAACTCACGTTCCCAGTAGTAACCCTGTTTTCCTTGCCATAGACACCATCCCTGTCTTCCCCCACATGATGTGGGGGTTTTTTTTGCCCAAAATTTGTCACTCGGTTATTGCCTGACTGTTTTACTTCATCCGTTATACTAGCGGCATATCATGGCAGGAGTGTTTATGAATCAAACCTATGGGCGGCTGGTTAGCCGGGCGGCTATCGCGGCGACCGTGATGGCATCGCTGTTACTTTTGATCAAGATTTTTGCGTGGTGGTACACCGGATCGGTCAGTATTCTGGCAGCGCTGGTGGATTCTTTGGTGGACATCGCCGCGTCGTTAACCAACCTGTTGGTGGTGCGCTATTCTTTGCAACCGGCCGATGATGAACATACGTTCGGACACGGAAAAGCGGAATCGCTAGCGGCGCTGGCGCAAAGCATGTTTATTTCCGGTTCGGCGCTGTTTTTATTCCTGACCGGGATTCAGCATCTCATCCAACCCACGCCAATGAAAGATCCTGGCGTCGGGGTGGTTGTCACCATCATTGCGTTAGTGTGTACAATCATTCTGGTCTCGTTTCAGCGCTGGGTGGTTAAGCGCACGCAAAGTCAGGCCGTTAGGGCGGATATGCTTCATTATCAGTCTGATGTTATGATGAACGGTGCGATTCTCGTGGCGCTTGGGCTGGCATGGTACGGCTGGCATCGCGCAGATGCCTTGTTTGCGCTCGGGATTGGCATCTATATTTTATATAGTGCATTACGCATGGGTTATGAGGCGGTACAGTCTTTGCTGGATCGCGCTTTACCCGATGAAGAACGTCAGGAAATTATTGATATTGTGACGTCATGGCCTGGAGTCAGCGGCGCTCACGATCTTCGCACGCGGCAGTCAGGGCCGACCCGCTTTATTCAGATTCATTTGGAAATGGAAGATAATCTGCCGCTCGTTCAGGCGCATTTAGTGGCTGAACAGGTAGAGCAGGCAATTTTACGGCGTTTCCCGGGATCGGATGTCATCATTCATCAGGATCCCTGTTCGGTCGTACCCAAGGAAGGCAAGATGTTTGAGCTTTTATAATTCGTTGTAAAAAAAGTGAACCGGGCCAGCATTTTGTGTATAAATTACCACCATTTGGCCTGACCTGAATCAATTCAGCAGGAAGTGATTGTTATACTATCTGCATATTCGTTGGATCGTTTCGATATGCGGAATCGACTTCCGGCAGCAGATTTCATTTTGCATTCCAAAGTTCAGAGGTAGTCATGATTAAGAAAATCGGTGTGTTGACAAGCGGCGGTGATGCGCCGGGCATGAACGCAGCAATCCGTGGTGTTGTACGTGCAGCGTTGACGGAAGGGCTGGAAGTCATGGGGATCCATGATGGCTACCTGGGTTTGTATGAAGACCGTATGGTTCAACTTGACCGCTACAGCGTGTCCGACATGATCAACCGTGGCGGTACATTCCTCGGTTCTGCCCGCTTCCCGGAATTCCGCGACGAAAACGTGCGTGCCGTGGCTATCGAAAACCTGAAAAAGCGAGGCATTGACGCACTGGTTGTTATCGGTGGTGACGGTTCATACATGGGGGCAAAACGCCTGACTGAAATGGGCTTCCCATGCATCGGTCTGCCGGGCACTATCGACAACGATATCAAAGGCACCGACTACACCATCGGTTATTTCACCGCTCTGGGTACCGTAGTCGAAGCGATTGACCGTCTGCGTGATACCTCTTCTTCTCACCAGCGTATTTCCATCGTTGAAGTGATGGGCCGCTACTGTGGCGATCTGACCCTGGCGGCTGCCATTGCTGGTGGCTGTGAGTTTGTGGTGGTTCCGGAAGTGGAATTCAGCCGTGACGATCTGGTTGCTGAAATCAAAGCAGGCATCGCGAAAGGTAAAAAACACGCGATTGTGGCGATCACTGAGCACATGTGTGACGTTGACGAACTGGCGCATTACATCGAGAAAGAAACGGGTCGTGAAACGCGCTCAACCGTACTGGGTCACATCCAGCGTGGTGGTTCTCCGGTGCCTTACGACCGTATCCTGGCGTCCCGTATGGGCGCATATGCCATTGAACTGCTGTTGGCCGGTCACGGCGGTCGCTGTGTAGGTATTCAGAACGAGCAACTGGTTCACCACGACATCATCGACGCGATTGAAAACATGAAGCGTCCGTTCAAAGGTGACTGGCTGGACTGCGCGAAAAAACTGTACTGATTGTTTTTTCCGCGCCTGATGGCGCTAAGCGCATCAGGCCTACAGGTTGTAAAGACTTGTAGGCCTGATGAGCCGCTAACCACCATTCGGCACAATTCCCCGCATTTATTCCCCCAAGTTATAACAAATCTTTTTTTATTCTTTAATGTTTGGATACCTTTCTGGCACGCTTTGCTCATCACAACACCACATAAGAGAGCTGGGCGATGAACAAATGGGGAGTAGGGTTAACATTATTGCTGGCATCGACCAGCGTTCTGGCAAAGGATATTCAGTTACTTAACGTATCGTACGATCCAACGCGTGAATTGTACGAGCAGTACAATAAGGCCTTTAGCGCGCACTGGAAGCAGGAAACGGGCGACAACGTCGTGATCCGCCAGTCGCACGGCGGTTCGGGTAAACAAGCGACCTCCGTCATTAACGGCATTGAAGCCGATGTCGTGACGCTGGCGCTGGCTTACGATGTGGATGCCATTGCTGAACGTGGTCGTATCGATAAAAACTGGATTAAGCGTCTGCCGGATAACTCCGCGCCATACACCTCCACCATCGTTTTCCTGGTCCGCAAAGGCAACCCCAAACAAATTCATGACTGGAACGATCTGATCAAACCAGGCGTGTCGGTCATTACGCCAAACCCGAAAAGCTCAGGCGGCGCACGCTGGAACTATCTGGCGGCATGGGGCTACGCCTTGCACCACAACAACAACGATCAGGCCAAGGCACAAGACTTCGTGAAGGCCCTGTATAAGAATGTTGAAGTGCTGGACTCCGGTGCGCGTGGCTCAACCAATACCTTCGTTGAACGCGGTATCGGTGATGTGCTGATCGCCTGGGAAAACGAGGCCCTGCTGGCGACAAACGAGCTGGGCAAAGACAAATTCGAGATAGTGACGCCGAGTGAATCTATCCTCGCGGAACCGACCGTTTCCGTGGTCGACAAAGTAGTGGAAAAGAAAGACACCAAAACGGTGGCGGAAGCCTACCTGAAATATCTCTACTCACCGGAAGGTCAGGAAATTGCAGCGAAAAACTACTATCGTCCGCGTGATGCAGACGTTGCGAAGAAATACGAAAATGCATTTCCGAAGCTGAAACTGTTCACCATCGACGAAGAGTTTGGCGGCTGGACGAAAGCGCAGAAAGAGCACTTCTCTAACGGTGGTACGTTTGACCAGATCAGCAAGCGCTAAATAAGTCTGTGATTTACCGACCCGGTGGCATAACGCGACCGGGTTTTTTATTTGTCATGGTTTTGCGTTACTCTTGCCCTTCAATGAGATACAGGGAACGCGTAATGAAAAAAGCAGGCTATCTTTTACTGGCGGTGATTGTAGTCGCCGCTGCTGCAGGTATCGGGTACTGGAAATTCACCGGTAACCCGGACGCATTACGCCAGATTGTTCTTCAGCAATGCCTGCCGCACCAATTGCAGCAGCAGGATCCCGCGCCGTGCGCCGAAGTGAAGCCGGATGCCGGATATGTGGTGTTCAAAGATCGTAACGGCCCACTGCAATACCTGTTGATGCCGACCTGGCGCATCAACGGAACGGAAAGCCCGCTGCTGCTGAAATCAGGTACGCCGAACTTTTTCTGGCTGGCCTGGCAGGCGCGCAGCTTTATGAGCCAAAAATACGGTCAGGAAATCCCTGATAAAGCGGTATCGCTGACCATTAACTCGCGTAGCGGGCGTACGCAAAATCATCTGCATATTCATATTTCCTGCCTGCGAACCGATGTCAGAAAACAGTTGGATGACAATCTGGCGAAAATCAGCACCCGTTGGCTGCCATTACCGGGTGGGCTACGCGGTCATGAATATCTGGCGCGTCGCGTCACGGAAAATGAACTGGCGCAACGCAGCCCGTTTATGATGCTGGCGGAAGAGGTGCCGGATGCGCGTGAGCACATGGGCAGCTATGCGCTGGCGATGGTGCGTCAGAGCGATGAGTCCTTTGTCCTGCTGGCGACCCAGCGCAATATGTTGTCGCTCAATCTCGCCTCCGCTGAGGAAATTCAGGATCATCAATGTGATATTCTGCGTTAACCCCACCTAATCTGGCATTTACTCCGCATGTCTGTCCCCGTATTCTTGTTGAAAAAAACAACAGGAGACAGGCATGTCGCTCTGGCTTACACACCCTCTGTTTATCCCCTCTCTGGTGGTTGGCATTACTATCCTGCTCTGGGCGACGTCGCTACTGCCGGAGTTTATAACGGCGCTGCTGTTCTTTGCCGTGGCAATGGTTGCCAAAATCGCACCTGCGGATGTGATCTTTGGCGGATTTGCGTCTTCGGCATTCTGGCTGGTCTTTAGTGGTTTTGTGCTGGGTATCGCGATTCGCAAAACGGGGCTGGCGGACAGGGCGGCGAGAGCGCTGTCATCGCGATTGACCGATTCCTGGCCGTTAATGGTAGCGAGCGTGGTGCTGCTCAGTTACGCGCTGGCGTTTGTGATGCCGTCCAATATGGGGCGTATTGCGCTGCTGATGCCGATTGTTGCCGCAATGGCGAAGCGTGCCGGAATTAACGAGGGTACGCGCGCCTGGTATGGTCTGGCGCTGGCCGTCGGGTTTGGGACGTTCCAGCTTTCCGCGACCATTTTACCCGCTAACGTGCCAAATCTGGTAATGAGCGGCGCGGCGGAAGGCTCTTACGGCATCCACCTCAATTATCTTCCCTATTTGCTGCTGCATACGCCGGTTCTGGGTTGGCTGAAAGGCGCGGTGCTCATCATGCTTATCTGCTGGCTGTTCCCTGGCAAGCCCCACGCACCGCGCGATCTCACGCCAGCGGAACCAATGAGCCGGGATGAAAAACGTCTGGCCTGGATGTTAGCAGTGGTGCTGCTGCTGTGGGTAAGTGAAAGCTGGCACGGTATAGGGCCTGCGTGGACCGGGTTGGCGGCAGCGGTTATCACGCTGCTACCACGGGTTGGCTTTATCAATGGCGACGAGTTTTCCTCCGGGGTAAATATCAGGACCTGCATTTACGTGGCGGGGATTCTGGGGTTGGCAATTACCGTTACCCAGACCGGCATTGGCAATGCAGTGGGCGAGGCGCTGTTACAGGTGATGCCGCTGGATGCGGAAAAACCATTTACCAGCTTTCTCGCGCTGACCGGCATTACCACCGCACTCAATTTTATTATGACGGCGAACGGCGTTCCGGCGCTGTATACCACTCTGGCGCAAAGTTTTGCCGATGCGACTGGGTTCCCGCTGCTGTCGGTAATTATGATTCAGGTATTGGGGTATTCCACACCGCTACTGCCGTATCAGGCTTCGCCGATTGTGGTGGCGATGGCGCTTGGGAAAGTGCCTGCGAGGGCGGGGATGCTGCTGTGTATCGCGCTGGCGACGGCAACATATCTGCTTCTTCTGCCGCTGGATTATCTGTGGTTTAGCGTGTTGGGTAAGTTGTAAAAAAAAGCCCGGTAGCGCTAACGCTTACCGGGCCTACAGTCTTGGAGGACGGGTCAGCGAAGCGCTACCCGCCTCAACAGCATTACGCCTGTTTAGCCGCTTCTGCTGCTTTAACGATGACCGCGAAGGCATCTGCTTTCAGAGAAGCACCGCCAACCAGCGCGCCATCGATATCCGGCTGAGCGAACAGTTCTGCTGCGTTAGCTGCGTTTACGGAACCGCCGTACTGGATGATAACTTGTTCAGCGATTTTCGCGTCAGCTTTAGCAATGTGGTCACGAATGAATTTGTGAACAGCCTGAGCCTGAGCAGGAGTTGCAGATTTACCGGTACCGATAGCCCATACTGGTTCGTAAGCGATAACGACGCCTTCGAATGCTGCCGCGCCCTGAGTTTTCAGAACGGCGTCGATCTGACGTGCACAGACTTCTTCAGTTTTGCCCGCTTCGTTTTCTGCTTCGGTTTCACCGATGCACAGAACCGGAGTCAGACCTTGTTCTTTCAGCACGGCGAATTTTTTAGCGATCAGCTCGTCAGACTCTTTGTGGTAAGTACGACGCTCAGAGTGACCGATAATGATGTACTGCGCGCCGATATCTTTCAGCATTTCAGCACTTGTTTCACCGGTAAATGCGCCAGACAGGTTCAGGTCAACGTTCTGCGCGCCCAGGATAATGTGGCTACCGGCAGCGGCGTGTTTCGCCAGGTCGATATACATTTCCGGCGGAGCGATTGCTACTGCACAGCCAGCAACGCCAGCCAGTTCTTTACGCAGATTAGCAACCAGTTCGTTTACCATGTGGCGGCTGCCGTTCAGTTTCCAGTTACCCATCACTAAAGGATGTCGCATTTCATTTCTCCACGCTTGTCAGCGAATTAAGGAATATGGCCGCCCGTCAGGGCAGCATGGTCTGTGAAACAGTATAGAGATTCGTCTGCGGAAAGGCTTTGCTTTTTGTCATCAATTCGCCTTCTCAAGACTTTCTGATAGTGCCAGCTTAATCGGTTCAACAGCGAAGGTCAGCCCTTTTTCACCGTTATCTGCCACAACATAGCGAATTGCGCCTTCTGTTTCGGCGTAATAGTGTTTACCTTTGCCGGCAGCGAGCAGTTTTTGCAGCTTTTTCTGGCTCTGCTCTTTCGTCAGTAGCGGGGCGACGGTACGAATGACGGCGGTCATGTATTCCAGCGCTTTCGCTTTGGCCGCCTTTTGTTCTGGTCCCTGAATCGGCAACCAGGTTATCTGCATACTTTTGATTTTTAGCGTGCCGCGCTCAAGGGCGGAGGACGCATACAGGTTTTCATTGATTTTACTGGCCGCGCGGGTGAGGTTTGCCCGATCGCGGCTGCTGTCGATGGCGCGGAACTCATTCAGGATAAGCTTCGGATTCTGCGTATTAAAGTTTTCGCGAAACTGGCTAATCGACAGGTCAAAGGTCGGCGCACCCGCCAGTAAATAGGGGGCCGTGGTTGCCGTCGATGGCTCTTCCGCCCGTGCCGCAACGCTCGCGGTGAAGACTGAAAACAATAATAAAAACAGTGTAAATCCTTGCTTCATCAATCGTACCTTTCGTTATGACTGCTCACGATTAAAACGGTAACTGTCGGGCTTGTCAAAAGGGTAAACTGTTCTGGAAGGTAATAATAAAGGAACTTACATGACCATACAGCAGTGGTTATTCTCATTTAAAGGGCGCATCGGGCGCCGTGATTTCTGGATTTGGATAGGTCTGTGGATCGTCGGAATGCTGGTTCTGTTCTCGCTGGCGAGCAAGCAATTACTCGATATTCAGACTGCGGCATTTTGTCTGGTTTGTCTGCTATGGCCGACGGCGGCAGTGACGGTAAAACGCCTGCACGATCGGGGACGTTCTGGAGCGTGGGCGCTGCTGATGATTTTGGCGTGGATGCTGCTGGCCGGAAATTGGACGATGTTACCCGGCGTCTGGCAATGGGCGGTTGGTCGCTTTGTTCCGACGCTCATTCTGGTCGGTATGCTTATCGATCTGGGCGCGTTCGTTGGCACCCAGGACGAAAATAAATATGGTAAGGATACGCAGGACGTAAAGTACAAAGCCGAGCGCCAGTAGTTGTCGACCGGAGAAGCGCAAGCGCCTCCCGGCAACCCTCACCAGTAGTGTTCAGCAGTCATATGGCCCGGTCGACGGCGCAGGTGTTTGGTCATCTGCCGGGTCTCTTTCAGCAGTTGCTGCGTGTCGCGTACCATTTGTGGATTTCCGCACAACATCACATGGCTGGTTTCTTTATCCATTGGCAGCCCTACCGCCTTTTCCAGTTCACCGCTTTCAATCAGCGCCGGTACACGCCCGGTCAGCGAATCTACGGCTGTCTCACGGCTAACAACCGTCTGGATGCGTAATTTACCTTCGTAGCGCTTTTCCAGCGCCTGCATCAATGGCAGGTAGCTCAAATCGGCGGCATAGCGTGCGGCGTGGACCAGCACCAGATTTTTAAAGCGCCCCAGATCTTTGCCTAGTTGCAGAATCGACAAATACGGGCCGATAGCCGTGCCGGTTGCCAGCATCCATAGCGTTTCGCAATCAGGGACTTCATCCAGCACGAAGAATCCAGCGGCCTCACTCACCACCTGAACTTCATCGCCAGGCTTTAGCGCCGCCAGTTGAGGGCTGAGTTTGCCGTCGGGAACCGTCACCAGATAAAATTCTAAGTCGGGGTTATCGGGCGCATTCACGTAGGAATAGGCGCGCTGGACGCGCTCACCGTCGATCTCAAGGCCAAGCTTGGTGAACTGACCTGCAGTGAAAGGAAGAACCGGAGCTCGCACGGTCAAACTAAACAGGGCATCGGTCCAGTTCTGCACCTTTGTGACTTTGCCTGTTACCCAATCTGCCATGGTTTTCTCCTGTCTGCTTTGATTGCCTTATCTTCGTTCGTTGGACGAAAGATTTCCAGCCCGGATGGGCTGGAAGGCTCTATTGATCAAATCAATTACAGGATGTGCGCCTGCACATCGGGATCTTTGCGATCGAGGTAGTGAATCGACTGAATGCGGCGGATCGTGCGTGATTTGCCGCGGATCAACAGCGTTTCGGTGGTTGCGATATTGCCTTTACGGCTAATCCCTTCCAGCAGATCGCCTTTGGTGATGCCGGTAGCGGAGAAAATGACGTTGTCGCTGCGCGCCATTTCATCCAGACGCAGCGCTTTGCCCGCTTCAATGCCCATCGCGGTGCAGCGGGCCAGTTCCTGTTCGCCAATACGACGGTTCTCTTCGCTGTCGCCTTTGACGTCATGGCGCGCCAGCAGGCGGCCCTGCATGTCGCCGTCCAGCGCGCGGATGACGGCCGCGGAAACCACGCCTTCCGGAGCGCCGCCAATACCGTACAGCACGTCAACTTCGCTGTCAGGCATACAGGTCAGAATCGAGGCCGCAACGTCGCCGTCAGGAATGGCGAAGACGCGCACGCCCAGTTTCGCCATCTCTGCAATAACCTCGTCATGGCGTGGTTTTGCCAGGATGGTGACGGTCAGGTCACTCAGTGGTTTGTTCAGCGCGGCTGCAATGTTTCGTAGGTTGGTTTCCAGTGACAGGTTCAGGTCGATGGACCCTTTTGCGCCAGGGCCGACAATCAGCTTTTCCATGTACATGTCTGGCGCGTTCAGGAAACAGCCTTTATCGCCTACAGCCAGCACCGCCAGCGCATTCGCCTGGCCCATTGCCGTCATACGCGTGCCTTCGATAGGATCGACGGCGATGTCGACCGCATCACCGTGGCCGGTTCCGACTTTCTCGCCGATAAACAGCATCGGAGCTTCATCAATCTCACCCTCGCCAATCACGATGGTGCCGTCGATGTTGACCTGGTTGAGCATAATACGCATGGCGTTCACCGCCGCGCCATCAGCGGTATTTTTATCGCCGCGGCCCAGCCATTTATAGCCAGCCAGCGCGGCCGCTTCGGTCACGCGTGAAAATTCAATGGCAAGTTCTCGTCTCATTGCAAACTCGTAGCTGAAAGGAATGACGCGAAGTGTAGCACAGGGGAGGGGACTAGATTATTGATGTGTGTGCGGGGTTGCCCCCGCACGAAGATATTGCCGGACAAGGTAACGTCGCCATCCGGCAATGACGAATTACTCGTCGTGATCTTCCCACGCCATGGCGCGTTTGACCGCTTTTTTCCAGCCGCTGTAACGGAAATTACGCTCGGTGGTTTCGATGCCAGGGCGGAATTCACGCTCGATGACCGCTTTCTCCTGCAGTTCATCCAGATTCTGCCAGAAACCTACTGCCAGACCGGCAAGGTAAGCCGCACCCAATGCGGTGACTTCGCGGACTTCAGGGCGCTCAACGCGCGTGCCGAGAATATCGGACTGGAACTGCATCAGGAAGTTGTTGGCGACCGCACCGCCATCGACGCGCAGGGCGTGCAGGCGAATACCGGAGTCAGCCTGCATCGCTTCCAGTACGTCACGGGTCTGGTAAGCGATAGACTCAAGCGTTGCGCGGATGATGTGGTTGGAGTTTACGCCACGGGTCAGGCCGAAGATGGCTCCGCGTGCATACGGGTCCCAGTACGGTGCGCCAAGGCCTGTAAATGCCGGAACGACGTACACGCCGTTGGTATCTTTCACTTTGGTGGCGAAATATTCAGAGTCGAATGCATCGCTGATGAGTTTCATTTCATCGCGCAGCCACTGGATGGATGCGCCAGCCATAAATACCGCACCTTCCAGCGCGTAGTTCACTTCCCCGGTCGGTCCACAGGCGATGGTGGTCAGTAGTCCATTTTCGGACTTAACGGCTTTCTCGCCAGTGTTCATCAGCATGAAGCAGCCGGTACCGTAAGTGTTTTTCGCCATCCCTTCCTTCACGCACAGCTGGCCAAACAGAGCGGCCTGCTGGTCACCGGCAATACCGGAGATAGGAATACGAATGCCGCCTTTACCACCGATGTTGGTCTGGCCGTACACTTCAGAAGAACGACGCACTTCTGGCAGCATTGCACGCGGAATATCCAGCGCATCCAGCATCGTGTCATCCCAGTCCAGGGAGTGGATGTTGAACAGCATGGTACGAGAGGCGTTGGTGTAATCCGTTACGTGTACGCGTCCCTGCGTCATTTTCCAGATAAGCCAGGTGTCTACCGTACCGAACAGCAGTTCGCCGCGACGAGCGCGCTCACGTGAGCCTTCTACGTGGTCGAGGATCCACTTCACTTTAGTGCCGGAAAAGTACGGGTCAATTACCAGACCCGTGTTATTACGGATGTACTCTTCCATTCCGTCGCGCTTGAGCTTTTCGCAGATATCCGCGGTACGACGACACTGCCACACAATTGCGTTATAGATAGGTTTACCGGTCTCACGCTCCCAGACGATGGTGGTTTCACGCTGGTTGGTAATACCGATCGCTGCAATTTCATCGGAACTGATATCGGCTTTCGCCAGAACTTCTACCAGCGTGGAGCTTTGGGTCGCCCAAATTTCCATTGGGTCATGTTCTACCCAACCTGCTTTCGGGTAGATTTGCTCGAATTCGCGCTGTGAAACGCTAACGATATTCGCATCGTGGTCCATTACGACCGCGCGGGAGCTGGTGGTGCCCTGGTCGAGCGCAACGATATATTTTTTTTCAGTCATGATTATTTGTCCCGTAGTCACATTACTGCGAAGCTTTTTGTTGAGTGTTGGTCGCAACGTCTTTCTCTTCAATCGCGCAGACATCGCACGGTAAATGGCGACCAATCAGTTTGCGATATGCCCATGCGCCTAAAATCGCGCCGGTAATCGGGCCAAACACCGGGACCAGGAAGTAAGGGATATCACGACCACCCGTGAAGGCAATCTCACCCCATCCGGCCATCCAGGCGAAGAGTTTCGGTCCGAAGTCACGTGCCGGGTTCATCGCAAAACCTGTCAGCGGACCCATGGAAGCACCAATAACGGCAATCAACAAGCCGATCAGCAGTGGTGCCAGCGGACCACGAGGTACACCGTTACCATCGTCGGTCAGAGCCAGAATCAGCCCCATTAGAATAGCGGTAATGACCATTTCAACCGCGAAGGCCTGCACAAAATTGATATGCGGGTTCGGATAGGTCGAGAAAGTACCTGCCAGACCCAGGCTTTCGGTACTGCCGCGCACGATATGGTTAGTTTGTTCGAAATCGATGAAAAGATTGTAATAAAGCCCGTAAACCAGTGCCGCTGCGCAAAAGGCGCCGGCAATTTGCGAAATAATAAAAGGAGCAACTTTGCGTTTATCAAAACAGGCGAACAGCCAGAGTGCGATGGTTACCGCTGGATTCAGGTGTGCACCAGAAACGCCTGCGGTCAGATAGATAGCCATCGCTACCCCCAGACCCCAGATGATACTGATTTCCCACTGACCAAAAGTAGCCCCAGCAACTTTGAGTGCAGCGACACATCCCACACCGAAGAAAATCAACAACCCGGTACCGAGGAATTCAGCAATGCACTGGCCTTTTAAGGTTGATGTTTGACTCATAATCGGATCCTGAAGAGAGTTTAATGTTTATTGTATGCGAGAAGGTCACTGACATCCCCGGAGCCGGTAGGCACACTGTTAATTTATCGTTAACGCTCAAAAACGAGAAATATCGAAATTGAAATGTGTGTACTCCATCAACAAAATGAGCGTTATCGCGCCATTTCGCGGTATTTGTTATACAAAAATAGTGTGAGCTGAATCATTTCAATGATCAATTCGTTAACACTTAAGAGTTATGATAGTAATGTCACCAGGAGAAAGACGAAAAGTGTTGCAAACCGCAATCTGCGCGGGATGCCGCTGGACAGGGATGACGCGGCTTCATACAATCGGTGTTAAGTAGAGTGCGCTCGTTTTTATTAAGGCGTCGCCGGTTATCGGGACGAGGATTTTTATCCATCAACGCCTTGCAATTCAGGAGAGGTATGACGATGTCATTAGAAGTGTTTGAGAAACTGGAAGCAAAAGTACAGCAGGCGATTGATACCATCACGCTGTTACAGATGGAAATCGAAGAGCTGAAAGAAAAGAACAACTCACTGTCGCAGGAAGTTCAGTCTGCACAGCAGCAGCGTGAAGAGCTGGAGCGTGAGAACAACAACCTGAAAGAACAGCAGAACGGCTGGCAGGATCGTCTGCATGCCCTGTTGGGGCGTATGGAAGAAGTCTAATCCTCGTCATATTTCACGTTATGGCGGCGTTGGCTGCGTACATTCACCCCAGTCACATAGTGGCCTATGCTCCTGGGGATTCACTTACTTGCCGCCTTGCCCTGACGCGAAATCTATAGAGGATGTAGACTGCGAGTGCCTGTAGGCCGGATAAGGCGTAAGCCGCCAACTGGCAATCAGTGACAACGCATAAAAAAGGCACCTTGCGGTGCCTTTTTCACTTACTCGATATCGAGCGGGTCTTCGGAGAGGATTATCCCGGTGTTGTCGGCGTACAGGTGGTCGCCGGAGAAGAATGTCACGCCGCCAAAGTTGACGCGCACATCGCTTTCCCCAATACCTTCTCCTGAAGCACCTACCGGAATTGCGGCAATCGCCTGAATGCCGATATCCAGTTCTTCCAGATCGTCTACCTGGCGGACTGAGCCGTAGATGACCAGACCTTCCCATTCATTCTGTACGGCCAGTCGTGCCAGTTCGGCATCGACCAGCGCACGACGGACAGAACCGCCACCATCGACCAGCAGAATGCGACCACGGCCATTTTGTTCGAGCAGATCGTACAGCAACCCGTTGTCCTCGAAACATTTTACCGTGATGATTTGTCCGCCAAACGACGACCGTCCTCCAAAGTTAGAGAACAGCGGTTCCACGACGTTGACATCTTCCTGATAGATGTCACAAAGCTCGGATGTATCGTATTTCATAGGCTTAACGTTCAGTTGCTGCGAGAATTTTCAGTATATCGCGCTATGTGGACTGTTGGCAAAATCATCAATTGTTAATTAGTGTCCAGATCAATAACTATTCGTATTTTTCATTGAAAAACAGGTGATTACTGATTTTGAAAACAGCTGATAATGACCTGAAATTACCCGTATTTCCCTCTGTAAAGTATCCCCGAGGTATCTCCGGAAGATTGCTGGAGCATAAAAGAAAGCCCTATGAGAACGATCAGATTCACCAAAGCCGTGCATCAGGAACTCCCCGTTCCTGATGCCGGCAAACGCCTTGATTATGCTGATAGTGTCGTTAATGAGTTGCGGCTGCGCGTTACGTCTAGTGGCAGCAAAAGTTTTTGTGTGTCCCGAAAGCGCGACGTAAAATTTTACCGTGTGACGTTGGGCAAGTTCCCGGATATGACTATTGAGCAGGCCAGAGAGCGGGCATATAACGCCTTAAGTGAAGTAGCTATCACACGGCGTAACCCGAACGAACGGCGGCGTGAAGAGAAAAAATGGGCGGTAACGCTGTCTGATGCTTTGGATGAGTACATCAAATCCCGGTTGGCTGCCGGGCGTATAAAAAAACGACCAGCGAAAAATATGAAGACACCATCAATAATTATTCTGGTGACTGGATGGCTCTTCAACTTTCATCTATCACGTGTGAAATGGTGGAAACGAGACACTGGATCATTACCGGGCATGGCATAGGGTTTGGTGGCCCGTTCAGGCGTGAAGAAAAAGGCAGCAAAGCCCAGGCTGATTTATGGGCACGTGTTCTGCGTGCTGTCTATCGCTATGCATATGATAGCTACCGTGATAAAGATGGCGGGAGATTGTTACCGGATCCGCCCACAACCATTTTAAGTACAAAAATGCTTTGGAATGGAAATACACGGAGAACAACTAAAATCAGAAATAATGATTTAGGCCGCTGGCTCAAGGCCCTTGATACCGTAAGACAATGGGCTATAGCAGGCTATAAAGCTGATGTGTTGATGGGGGTTTAAGCCCAACCGTACGGAAATGTACGCTAAGAACGTAACCTTATGATTTTAAGTCTATAAAGTTGTTGCATTATTGGTTTGATTTACGTTGATTTGATGATCAAGTACGCTCGTATTGCAAGTAAGTGTGTTCGGGAATAGCGACGAGTATTGCAGGCAGTCTGCTAAGTGGTCTTTATTTTCAGCAGATCTGCCTGCCAATTCGATTTACCTCTGCTGCTGGTTGTAACCAACCGGGCGGCTCCAGTCATCGTCGTATTTGATATTCCCTTCGATATAAAACCACTCAATGCCTGAGTAGGTGATGGCTATATTTTCCATCATGCCCGGAGTGTGGGAACCCGGCATATAAGCATGAGCAGCATTGACGGACATGATTACGATGTTGTTAAGCGTAATTCGGTAAATCTCGTATTCGACACCCGCCTCGTTGATGTCGTAATAGTGGATTACTGCCTTTTGCAGCCGCTTACTTTGGCAGACTGCAACCGCAAAATATGGCGAGGTCTTATCAATCTCTTTGTGCAGGGTAAAAGCGTTGTGTTCGCGCGAACCCATCAGCTTGCCAGTGTTGCGGCATGTGTTTTGGTACACACCGTAACTGCTGTTCATGATTTCAATTGCACCCTCACGGCCCAGCGCCATGCAACTGCCTTTGATCAGCTGTCCATTTTCATCATAAATATACATATAAGCTGGTAATGACATTTTTAGATTTCCTTATTTTGTGCTTAATATTTGCCCGTTTCTGTCGATGAAAAAGTTGTAACGGTAATTCTTTCCGTTCAACGTGTATGAAGCCGCATAGATATAGCCCGGCGTTATCGGTATTTTTAAGCACGTTTCAGGATAGGAGAGAGCTACATGCGAATTTTCCGCCAATGTCTTGTATTCATTCCCCTGCTCAGAATAAACGCCGTATCGGCTCAGAACGTCCGATTTATTAACAGAGAAGCAAAGCGAATTATTTATAATGGGGAAACTACGCCATGGGGGAACGCTATCGCCAGCGCCACACCCAGCCAGCGCAAAAAAGGCAGGAATGAGAAAGTAGTGTTTCAATGCGGGAACCTCCTTAACACTTTCTCATAGCGGGATATGAGGCTAAGGACAGGCTCAGATGGATCGTAATCCTTGAGGAGATACAAATCAGAGCGGTTGCCGAATCCATACGTTTTAAGCAGCCAATAATCCGCCACCATTGCAGCCTGCTGCTCTAAGCCGTAATCCAAGAGTATGGCCTTATCCAACGTGTAATAGTAATCAACTGCCCAAGAGAACAGGCCCCGCATCCTTACCATCATCCCGCGCTGATGCTGCCAGACGTGCATCATTTCATGTAAAAAAAGATGCTGCCCACTAACGCGATCGTTATTAACATGCGGCTGTGAAAAGTCAGGCTCATAAGTACCTTCCTGAAAGTACAACTCGCCGTTGGGCGTCATGGCGTAGTTGTTCTTTTGGAGGTTGAAAGGTAGATAGCTGCTGCGGTGGATCCAGACTTCGTTATAGCGGATGGTGAAAGCGTAGAGGGTACGGGCCAGGTTAATCTCACCAAGCGTTAACAGCCGTAACCCGCCCCGGTCTATATCGTTCATTTCCCTTATCATTGAAGACATCATCCATTGGTAAAAACACCTTAATACGCCTTAAAGTAAATTTTTTCCTGTTAAAAAATGCGGGGAATATCCGAAATTGTCAAAAACTGCGGCTACGCCGCTTCAAGCGTTAAGCCCCCTGGTTTGGGGGGCAACCGTACGAGATCGGACGCTAAAAACGTAACCTTATGAATTTAAATCTACAAATTCGTGGCGTTGTCGGTCAGGTTTACGTTGATTTGATTACTGGGTTTATTAAGACCGTTAATGCCGGAAACCGCACGGATACTGGCATTAATGGCAAAAGTAAATAAAACCCTCATTTTCTTCACTCGCCCAACCTGCATTAAAAAATGCACTTAGCGTACGCTCTCGTACGGTTGGGCTTCAGACCACGTGATCGGTTAAGTAAGCTGGGAAACGCTGATTTTAGTACTTATAGATCACGGTGTTTACCGTTCGTTGGTATCCCCGAGGTATCCCCGGAAAATATAAAAAACATGGAAAAACCTCGCGCCCCTCTATTTGTAAGGGTTGCGAGGCGTTATGCGATTCTAAAAATTGAAATTGTTAATTGATATTTGTCAGTTAAAGAGACCACTGACTTAAGAAAATTCCAACGACAAACAGCAAGTTAGTTAATAGCGCCGCTTTTACGGTGCGTTCCAGCATCGGACGCATTGCCGCAGGATCCATTTCGCGCATCACGTAACGCGCCTGTTTGAAAAGCAGCGGAGCGGCAAGGATAAACAGCCATCCCCACAGACTTTGTAGCGAAAACAGGTTAAACAGCGCCAGGCAGACCAGCGTCCCCATCAGCAGGCAGGCATGGTAGCGGCGGGCATTGACGGCACCTAAACGTACTACCAGCGTGTTCTTGCCGTTCTCTCTGTCGCTGTTGATATCGCGCAGGTTGTTGACGTTGAGCACGGCAGTTGCCAGCAGGCCACAGGCGGTGGCAGGCAGAATCAGCGCCGGAATCAGCGTATGCGCCTGCAGATACCAGCTTCCCATCACGCTAAGCCAGCCAAAGAATACCAGCACGGAAATATCGCCCAGACCGATATATCCGTAAGGGCGATTACCCACGGTGTAGGTGATCGCCGCGATAATCGACAGGCCCCCAAGCACCAGAAAACCGACAAAATCCGCCAGCGTGTGACAGGCCACAGCAACCAGGGCTAAACCCGACAGACAGATCAACACCACGGTGACGATCAGCGCACGCTTCATCTGCTGTTGGGTGATAACCCCTTTTTGCATACCGCGCAGCGGTCCAATGCGGTCGGGCTTGTCGCTGCCTTTGACGGCATCGCCATAGTCGTTAGCGAGGTTGGACAGAATTTGCAGCAGTCCTGCCGTAATCAATGCCAACAGAGCAACCAGCGGATCGAAGTATCCTTGCCACCATGCTAATGCCGTACCGACGATGATCGCCGCGAAGGCGAGCGGTAAGGTCTTAGGTCGTAAACTTTCCAGCCAGGCTTGTGAGCGGCTAATTTTTTGTTGTTCAGTCATATTTAGCGCCAATAAAAATGGGGCTTTATCAGCCCCATCAACAGTGATGAAAATGCATTGAACGCGATTATAGGATAAAACGGCTCAGATCTTCATCTGCGACCAGCGCATCCAGATGTTTGCTCACATATTCGGCATCAATTGTGATGCTTTGGCCGTTTAAATCGCTCGCATCATAGGAAATATCTTCCATCAGACGCTCGAGAACGGTATGCAGACGACGTGCACCGATGTTTTCGGTGGTTTCATTGACCTGCCAGGCCGCTTCGGCAATGCGTTTAATGCCCGATTCGGTGAAGTTGATGTCCACACCTTCGGTCGCCATCAGCGCTTTGTACTGGACGGTGATGGAGGCATTCGGTTCGGTAAGGATACGCTCAAAATCGCTGGTGGTCAGCGCCTGCAGCTCGACACGAATCGGCAGACGACCCTGCAGTTCCGGGATCAGGTCAGACGGTTTCGCTACCTGGAATGCGCCAGAGGCGATAAACAGAATGTGGTCTGTTTTCACCATACCGTGTTTAGTGGAGACCGTGCAGCCTTCAACCAGCGGCAGCAGGTCGCGCTGTACGCCTTCACGGGACACGTCCGGGCCGGAGGATTCGCCGCGCTTACAGATTTTGTCGATTTCGTCGATAAACACGATTCCGTGTTGCTCAACGGCGTCGATAGCTTCCTGTTTCAGCTCTTCCGGATTCACCAGTTTGGCCGCTTCTTCTTCAATCAGCAGCTTCATCGCGTCTTTGATTTTCAGCTTACGCGGTTTTTGCTTCTGACCGCCCAGGTTCTGGAACATGGACTGTAGCTGGCTGGTCATCTCTTCCATTCCCGGAGGCGCCATGATTTCAACGCCCATCGGTGCGGCCGCGAGATCGATTTCGATCTCTTTATCATCCAGCTGGCCTTCACGCAGTTTTTTACGGAACGCCTGACGCGCTGCAGAAGGTTCCTGCGGCTGCTCTGACTGTCCCCAGTTATTTTTAGCCGGTGGGATCAGCACGTCGAGAATGCGCTCTTCCGCCATCTCTTCGGCACGGAAGCGGTTTTTCTCGATGGCCTGAACGCGGACCATTTTGATGGCAGCATCGGTCAGATCGCGGATGATAGAGTCAACTTCTTTACCAACATAGCCGACTTCGGTGAATTTTGTTGCTTCAACTTTGATGAACGGCGCGTTGGCCAGTTTTGCCAGACGACGGGCGATTTCGGTTTTACCGACGCCGGTTGGGCCAATCATCAGAATGTTTTTCGGCGTAACTTCATGGCGCAGCTCTTCGTTGAGCTGCATGCGGCGCCAGCGGTTACGCAGGGCAATCGCCACGGAACGCTTTGCGTTATCCTGGCCGATGATGTGTTTGTTCAGTTCGCTGACAATTTCGCGTGGGGTCATTTCAGACATGGGGGATCCTTACGCTTTGGAGTTCAATTCTTCGATGGTATGGAAGTGGTTGGTATAAATGCAGATATCCCCTGCAATATCCAACGCTTTCTCAGCAATCTCGCGTGCGCCAAGCTCGGTGTTTTCCAGCAGAGCGCGTGCAGCAGCCTGGGCGTAGGGACCGCCGGAGCCGATGGCAATCAGATCGTTTTCTGGCTGTATGACGTCGCCGTTACCGGTGATGATGAGTGATGCAGTTTCATCCGCAACGGCCAGCAGCGCTTCGAGTTTGCGCAGCATACGGTCGGTACGCCAGTCTTTTGCCAGTTCAACGGCAGCTTTCACCAGGTGACCCTGGTGCATTTC
Source organism: Citrobacter sp. RHB35-C21 (assembly GCF_013816515.1). NCBI lineage: Bacteria > Pseudomonadati > Pseudomonadota > Gammaproteobacteria > Enterobacterales > Enterobacteriaceae > Citrobacter > Citrobacter sp. RHB35-C21. Next base: position 4,913,940 of record NZ_CP057147.1, on the reverse strand, counting down.
CAGCTTGCGTTCAAACAGTTCAAACAGCGTGAATGCATCCGCAGTACCGCCCGCAAAGCCCGCGATGACTTTGTCGTTGTACAGACGGCGGACTTTCTTCACGTTGCCTTTCATTACGGTGTTACCCAGTGTGGCCTGACCATCACCGGCGATTACCACATGGCCGTTACGGCGTACGCTTACTATTGTTGTCACGAGCAGACCCCTTGGTTACAAATGCAAAACACAGGCCCCGCGCAGTATGCGGGGCGTAATGCAAGTATAGATGGGGGGGATTTTGGGGGTTTCAACCCCCAGTGGCGAGTCGAATGCAGTTTGTGTGACCAGCAACTTTCAGGCGGCTGATGGTGTTGTCGGCATTCTCTTTGCCTTTGACCGGACCAATGACCACGCGATTCCAGCCGTTATTGGTGGTAATACGTGAGTTGAAGCCTTCAAAAGCCAACTGCGCGCGCACGGTTTCTGCCTGCTCAGCGCCTTTAAATGAGCCGCACTGTACCATCCAGCGGCGTTCATCTTTTTTCTCCGCCGTCTGTTTTGGCGGCTGCGTTTCATTTGTTATCGGCGCGGCCGGCTGCGTTTTCGGCTGAGCGGCGGTGGTATGCGCAGGTGTTTGCAGTAGATCCTGATACGGCTGTTGGGCCGCCGGTTTTGGCTGCGCCTTCGGCTGCTGTACCGGTGCGGCTTGCGCAGTACGCGTTTGCTGCTGCTGGTACGGCTGTTCCGTTACCCGTTGGCGCGGCTGTTGAGCCTGCTGTTGGGTGTTATTCCACTGCTGCTGTTGCACCTGACGTTGACGCTGCAGCGTTTGCTGGCGTTGTTCCGCAGTTTGTTCGTTCCACGGTACTTCGTTGAGCTGCGTTGGCTGTTGGCGCATATCGGCCTGCATTTGCGCCAACAACTGGCGCTGCTCATTGGTTAGCTGATCGGCGTTCAGTACCTCGCCGCCTGCAGACGGTTCGGTAGGCGCACGTACGCCAGGCTGACGGCTTTCCAGCTCTTTGATGTATCGCCAGCGCTCTTCCGGTTTTGGCGGGATGCCATTACCGGTGACTTTCTGGTTTTGCAGCGTTTCGGACTCTTCTTTCTTGTGATGCGTAATGAAGTACAGACCACCGATAAAGGTCACGAGTACGGCTGCAGCAATAGCAACCATAGCGGGCGATACCGCAGGCGTATTGCGTTGTTTTTTCCGTGATGTGCTCTTCTTGCGCCGCGAAGGTGCCGGTTGGCCGCGACGTACATAATCTCGTTGTGCCACTATCGTTTCGCTGTATTTATTCGTTCGTCAGCCCGCCATGTTACTTAAGCGGCGGGCCTTTGACCAGACAGGGGAGTCCGAAAGCACTTTACTTTACGTCAGTGCCCGGGTAGTGCCCCGAATAATAAGCTCGCAGTCCAGTAAACGTGAGCCACTGCTGACGTTCTGACCTTGTAATTGATCGAGCAGTAACAGCATAGCTTCACGTCCGATATCGAAACGCGGCTGTGCGACGGTTGTCAGGGGTGGATCACAAAATTCCGTGAGCGAAATATTATCAAAGCCAATGATGGATAAATCGTCAGGTACCTTCAGACCCTGACGTTTGGCGTAAGAGAGTGCCCCCAGCGCCATGACATCGCTGTGGCAAAAGACCGCAGTAGGTGGCTGTGGAAGCTCAAGGAGTTGCTTAAGCGCATTGGCTCCCGCTTCATAGGTAAAGTCACCACGCGCGATGAAATGCGGATCGACCGTAATTCCACTGCGGCGCAATGCCTGAACGTAACCTTGCAGACGGTAATGGCACAGCGGCATATCCTCTGGTCCGGCGATACAGCCAATGCGTTTATGCCCCAGTTCCAGCAGATAGTTCATCGCGTTGAAGGCGGCGGTGAGATTATCAATGTGCACGGTGGGGAGTTCCAGCTCTGGCGCGAACTCGTTGGACATGACCATCGGCGGCAAGTTGCGCTGCTCTTCCACGCTGGCATCAAACGGCAGTCGCGAACTGAGCAGCACCATGCCATCGATCTGCTTGGTGATAATGAGGTTGAGGAAGGTCTTTTCCTGCTGATTCTGGTGGGCGCAGTCGCCGATAAGCACCAGATATCCCTGCTCAGCGGCGGTCACTTCTATGCCGCGAATCACTTCACTAAAAAACGGATCGCAGATATCCGGCACAATCACCAGAATGGTACGTGATTCATTACGCTTAACGTTGCGTCCCATTGATTGGGGTAAATATCCCACTTCCAGCGCAGCCTGTTCAACCTTGTTACGGGTTGACTGCGAGACTTTGTCCGGGTTCATTAATGCGCGGGATACGGTTGCCGTTGAGACTTTCGCCTTCAGAGCAACATCTTTCATCGTAGCGGCGGCAACCTGCTTATTCGGTTTCACTCTTTCTCCTCGCCAGAGAGCTGCTGGCACAGACTCGTCCTTGAATAGCCTTCATCTGAAACATTTTTATCAGATAGTTAATGGAAGCGGTTACAGAATTTTCATAAAAAGTGTGATGGATCTTTAATTTTACGATCCGCCTCGCATCGTGAGGGATTATCCCTCGATGGGATCGACATCCAGCACCCATTTAACCTTACGTGCATCGGGTAACGTATTGATCAGCGCCAGCGTACCGCTGACGATATGCTGCAGGCGAATTCGCGACGGATGTTGCAACAAAATTTGCCAGCGATAGCGACCGCCGCGCTTGGGGGCCAGGGCGGGAACCGGGCCGAGCACCCACAGTTTGTCATCGGCAAGCGGACTGGCCTGGATCAGATTTCGCAACTGTTGTAAGAACATTGGCGCATGCTGGTTGTTATGATCTTCTGCCCGCACGATCACATGGCTGGTCCACGGTGGAAGCTGGAGCGTTTGTCGCTCGGCCAGCGCCTGCTCGGCAAACGCGTCATAACCTTTGTACAGCAAAGTTTGCAGCAGCGGATGCTCAGGATGGTGCGTTTGTAGCACCACTTCGCCCTGTTTCCCGGCGCGTCCTGCTCGCCCGGAGACCTGCGTGTAAAGCTGGGCGAAGCGTTCTGCCGACCGGAAATCTGCAGAGAACAGCGCGCCGTCAACGTCCAGAAGCGCCACCAGGGTGACGTCCGGGAAGTGGTGGCCCTTGGCCAGCATTTGCGTGCCGATCAGAATTCGTGCGCCGCCGCGATGTACTTCCGCCAGATGCTGCTCCAGCGACCCTTTACGGCTGGTGGTGTCGCGATCGATGCGTGAGATTGGCACGCCGGGGAAAAAAGGGGCCAGAGCCTGCTCAAGCTGTTCGGTGCCGAGTCCAACCGGAACCATATGCGTTGAGCCGCAGGATGGGCACTGACGTGGTATTGGGCGCTGGCTGTCGCAGTGGTGGCAGCGTAAATGGTGCTGTGCCTGATGCAGCGTGTAGTAGTGATCGCAGCGCGGACATTCGGCAATCCAGCCGCAGTCATGGCACAGCAGCGCAGGAGCAAAGCCCCGGCGGTTCAAAAACAGGATCACCTGGTTATCCGCCTGCAGGTGCTGACGCATACGGGTGATAAGCGCAGGGGCGAGTCCGGCCTGCACCTGCTGACCTTTGAGATCCAGCACGTGCTGAGTGGCTGGACGCGCATTTCCGGCGCGTCGCGTCAGGCGCAGCATGCGATATTTTTTCTGTCGCACGTTGCACAGCGTTTCCAGGGCTGGAGTGGCTGAGCCGAGAATAATCGGGATCTGCTCGCTGTGGGCGCGATAAACCGCGAGATCGCGCGCATGATAGCGCCAGCCTTCCTGCTGTTTATAAGAGCTGTCGTGCTCTTCGTCGATGACAATCACGCCGAGATTTTTAAACGGTGTAAACAGCGACGAGCGCGTGCCGATAACAATCGCCGCTTCGCCATTTTTTGCTTTCAGCCAGGCCGAAAGACGTTCGCTGTCGTTCAAACCGGAGTGCAGGACTTCGACCGGCGCATTGAAGCGTTCGCGAAAACGGGCAATAGTTTGCGGCGTCAGGCCAATCTCCGGCACCATCACCAGCGCCTGCTTGCCCTGGGCCAGGACATTTTCCAGTACGCTTAGATAGACCTCTGTTTTGCCTGAGCCCGTCACGCCCGCTAATAGCCAGGCGCTAAAACTGTCCGCGGCGCTGTGAATCGCCCCGACGGCGGTGGCTTGCTCGGTATTCAGTCGAAGACGCTCACCGGAAACCGCGTAGTGCGTACGCCAGTCGCTAAAACCAGGCGTTTCGCTCGCCAGATCGCACAACCCTTTTTTCCGCAGCGCCTGTAATGCGGCGTCATTAAATTCGAGTTCAGCCACCTGGTCGCGCCAGATTTTTCCCTGGCGTAGCGCAGCCAGCGCCTGCTGTTGCTTGGGAGAGCGCTTCAGGCTGTTGAGATCAATAACCTGACCTTCTTCAGTGGCAAACCAGTACCATATGGGCGCGTTTGTCGCCGGGCGTCCCTGGCGCAGCAGAATCGGCAGGGCATGAAACAGTACGTCGCCGATAGGATGGTGATAATAGTCAGCCGCCCACAGCAGCAGACGCCAGACGGAGGTCGAATAAACCGGCTCGCTGTCCAGCACTTCGAGAACGGCTTTCAATTCGCTCAGCGGCAGTTCGCTGTGCTCGCTGACGGATAAAACGATGCCCACGCGCTCCTGTTGCTTGCCAAAGGGCACGCGTACACGACACCCAGCTTTGGCGCTCATGCCTTCTGGCAGCAGGTAGTCAAAGGTGCGAGGTAGCGGAACGGGTAAGGCAACGTGCGCAACGGGCATTGAATCATCCTGACTTGAAATCTGGCGGGTTAGTATACACATTAGTGAAGGGTAGAATGCGGATCAGTTTGCATGAGCAGGTTAATTTCTGTATGATTCGCCGCCTTTGATGCAAATTGATTGCGTCAAACAATGACCATTACCCGAGAGTTTCAGGCTGTTGATGCAGCGTGAAAGGTGACGGGGAATAATTAACATCGCGTGGTGTCTGGCGTTAGGGCTGGAAGAGCGACGCGGCCTTAAACCGAGGTTTTCCCATGAAAAAAGATATTCACCCGAAATACGAAGAAATTACTGCAAACTGCTCTTGCGGTAACGTCATGAAAATCCGCTCTACCGTCGGTCACGATCTGAACCTGGACGTGTGCGGTCAGTGCCACCCGTTCTATACTGGCAAGCAGCGTGATGTTGCTACCGGTGGCCGTGTTGATCGCTTCAACAAGCGTTTCAGCATCCCAGGCAGCAAGTAAGTTTCAGCTGTCAGAAAAAAGCGCCTTATGGCGCTTTTTTTGTTTCTGCGTCTGCAGACTGAAATTCGTATTGATGTATTGAATGATGTCTTTTATTTAATAAATAAAACAGTGTTTTTATTTTTACGATAAAATGTTTCAACTGGTGATCTGCGTCCTTTTTATCTTCTTGTTTTTGCCACTTATGCCAATCTTTGGCAAAATACCAAAGGTTTCTTCCTTCTTTCTAAAATACACTTTCGTGGAAATATAAAATTATTCTTATTCCTTCATCGTTTCTTCATTTATGGACGGAGCGAGATGGGCAATTTCCTAGATTTAGTGTGAAGAGGGATGGTCATGAAATTTAAATCCGCGTTATTACTGATTTCATTATTCTCTGCGGCCGCGCAAGCGGGTTATGTTGATTATCGACATGAATATTATGATGATGGTCGTAATTACGACCGTGTTTATATGTCGCATCGTTTTGCTACTGGTTTTGGTGTCGCAGTCGAGGCCATTTCACGTTCCGAAAATACGCAATCTAATGATGCGTGGAATAATATGGAAAGTAATGGCAACGAGTATACGGCAAGCTACCAGTTCACCTGGAATGCCCTTGTCTGGCAGACGGGTATTGCGCTCGAAACGGGCGATAACATCGCGATTTATAAGCCTTATATTCGCGTGCAGTATAACATCAATGACCATTGGTGGACTGCGTTCCGCTATCGTCAGGAGTACATGCGCAGAAACACTGACGGCAAGGATGACCGCATGGTCTATCGTCCGGAAGCATGGCTCGGTTATAACATCAATGACTGGATGTTTGAGCTAAATGGCATTTATAAAATTGCCGATAGCGAAGATTTATATAACAACCGAAAAGACGATTACGAATATAACTTCCGTGTGGCGTATAAAATAGGCTCATGGGTTCCATTTGTTGAGGTGGGTAACGTTTCCTCGGGGTATAACACCACAACCACAGACGATCGTCAGACCCGCTATCGCGTTGGTCTCGGTTATAACTTCTGACCGTTAATACACTTCGTATCGATTTATTACGCTGAGCATCGGTATACGCATAGTTTGCGTGAATAATGTGTCTAAGGAGTTAACATCATGTCTAATGATGGAACAATGATCGGAAGCAATCAAAATATTGCCGTCAGGCCTTTTGGATTAAGAGATAAATTTGGTTATTTATGTGGTGACCTCGGAACCTGTTTTATTCTTGGGCTGGTAAATAGTTTTTTAATGATTTATTACACCAACGTACTCGGTATTTCCGGTGTTATTGTTGGTTCACTCTATTTTGTGACCAAACTCTTTGATGCGTTTGTCGACGTTGGCGTAGGGCGCTTATGTGATACCTCTAAACTGACGGCTCATGGGCGATTTAACCCCTGGGTGCGCCGCATGAAGTACCCGTTTTGCATCATTGCGGTCGTTCTGTTCCTGCCGTTTGTGCATGATTTTTCTTATACGGCGAAAATTATCTACATCTGCTGTTCCTATTTTATTTACGGTTCGCTGTTATCGACAGTGAGTATTCCGTATGGCGCCATGTCTGCGGCGATTAGCTCGAATCCGGAAGATCGCGTATCGCTGTCAACCTGGCGCAGCGTTGGGTCCGCCATCGGTGGCGGGACAACCGGCTTTTTTATTCCGATCCTGATGTACACAACTCTGGTGGACGGAAGCCAGGTGATCTCTGGGCAGCATTTCTTCTGGATTGCCATTGGTTGTTCTGTGCTGGGGTTTATCTTTTTAACGTTGACCTGTCAGTTAACGACGGAACGCGTGCGAGTGGAAAGAAAAGAGAGCATGCCGGTTTCTGTGCTGCTGAAGGGGTTGATACGCAATAAAGCGCTGATTGTTTTAGTGGTTGTGGATCTGCTGATTGTGATTAATCAGGGGTTGTCTGGTACCAACATGACTTACCTGTTTAATGACTATTTCCATAACAAAGAGGCCATGTCCGTTGCATTGCTCTTCACCTTTGGCTCTCTGGTTTTGCTGGCACCCTCAGCATCCTGGCTCACGAAGCGCTTTGGTAAGAAAGAAGCCAGCGTAGGCGCGCTGCTCTTTGCGGTAGCCATGTATGTGATTATGTACTTCACTCACATTACCGACGCGAAGGTTTATTTGGTTTTCCTGTTCCTGGCGACGCTGGGGGCCGGGTTATTCAACCTGATGATTTGGGCGTTTATGACCGATGTGTGTGATTATCACCAGTATGTCACCGGCGATCGTGAAGATGGGACCGTCTATGGCGTGAACTTCTTCGCCCGCAAGGTTGGCCAGGCGTGCGCAGGGGCTATTGGCGGCTTTATGCTGGCCATCATTGGTTATCAATCTTCGTCAACGGGCGGCGCTGTGCAAACCAGCATTGTGCAGGAAAACATCTATACGATGGCAAATCTGTTACCGGCTTTATGCCTGTTCTTGGCAGCGGTCATTCTGATTTATTTCTATCCATTGAACCGTAAAGAGACGCTCAAAATGGAAGAAACATTGAATAAGATTAATGGTATCAGTAAGTAACGTAGTGAGAAGCGGCGGGAGTAATCCCGCCTTTTCTCATCTGTCTTGAAAAATCAGTATTCCCACGTTTCCGGGTTGATACCCAGTTCACGCATGATTACCTTTGCTTCTTCCGGGATTTCATCGCTGCGCTCTTTACGCAGGTCGTCATCGTTGGGTAATGGTTGCCCGGTAAAAGCATGCAGAAACGCTTCACACAGCAGTTCGCTGTTGGTGGCGTGACGCAGGTTGTTAACCTGACGACGCGTGCGTTCATCGGTAAGGATTTTTAACACCTTCAGAGGAATGGAAACCGTAATTTTTTTGACTTGCTCACTCTTCTTACCGTGCTCAGCGTATGGGCTGATATATTCGCCGCTCCATTCAGCCATGAGATACCTAATCCTCTTTGTCATTAATATTGAGGCCAGAACCTGAGCCCGGACCATAATTGCGCGTAGTTTATCGTAGTGGCGTGGCCCTGACACGAAGTAAGCCGACGCAGATGTACGCTAATGCATATAATTTTAACGGCTATTTCCGGTTTGCTCAATCTATACGCAAAGAAGTTTAGATGTCCAGATGTATTGACGGCTATCGTAACTATGATTACTCTGGTGTCTGACTTTTCACCGACTCAGCCAGGATCTCCTCAATATGACGCGTAAACAGGCCACCATCGCAGTGCGTAGCGGGTTAAATGACGACGAACAGTACGGTTGCGTTGTCCCGCCGATCCACCTCTCCAGCACCTATAACTTTACCGGTTTTAATGAGCCTCGCGCCCATGACTATTCGCGCCGCGGTAACCCAACGCGTGATGTCGTTCAGCGTGCGCTGGCGGAACTGGAAGGTGGGGAGGGGGCAGTACTGACCAATACCGGCATGTCGGCGATTCATCTGGTGACTACGGTATTCCTCAAGCCTGGCGATCTGCTGGTCGCACCGCACGACTGCTACGGCGGGAGTTATCGTCTGTTTGACAGCCTGGCAAAGCGTGGCTGTTATCGCGTACTGTTTGTCGATCAAGGAGATGAGCAGGCGTTGCAGGCGGCACTGGCGGAAAAACCGAAGCTGGTGCTGGTAGAAAGCCCAAGCAACCCGCTGCTGCGCGTAGTGGATATCGCGAAAATCTGCCAACTGGCGCGCGAGGCTGGTGCGGTCAGCGTGGTGGACAACACTTTTTTAAGCCCGGCACTGCAAAATCCACTGGCATTAGGCGCCGATCTGGTGTTGCATTCATGCACGAAATATTTAAACGGTCACTCCGACGTAGTGGCTGGTGTGGTGATAGCAAAAGATCCGGAAACGGTCACTGAACTGGCATGGTGGGCGAATAATATTGGTGTGACCGGCGGCGCGTTTGATAGTTATCTGCTGTTGCGCGGCCTGCGTACTCTGTCACCTCGTATGGAGGTGGCGCAACGTAATGCTCAGGCGATTGTGGATTATCTGCAAACTCAGCCGCTGGTGAAAAAATTGTATCACCCGTCATTGCCGGATAATCAGGGCCATGAGATTGCCGCGCGTCAGCAAAAAGGGTTTGGCGCGATGTTGAGTTTTGAGCTGGATGGCGATGAGCAAACGCTGCGTCGCTTCCTCGGCGGGTTGTCATTGTTTACGCTGGCGGAATCGTTAGGGGGCGTTGAAAGTCTGATCTCCCATGCCGCAACCATGACACACGCGGGAATGGCGCCAGAAGCGCGTGCTGCTGCCGGAATTTCGGAAACGCTGTTGCGTATCTCCACCGGTATTGAAGATGGCGAAGATTTAATTGCCGACCTGGAAAATGGCTTCCGGGCTGCAAACAAGGGGTAAACATGAGTGTGATTGCGCAGGCAGGGACGAAGGGTCGTCAACTGCACAAATTTGGTGGTAGTAGTCTGGCTGATGTGAAATGTTATCTGCGTGTCGCAGGCATTATGGCGGAGTACTCGCAGCCTGATGACATGATGGTTGTTTCAGCCGCAGGCAGTACCACTAACCAGTTGATTAGCTGGCTAAAATTAAGCCAGACCGATCGTCTGTCTGCGCATCAGGTTCAACAGGCGCTACGTCGTTATCAGAGTGAGCTTATCAGCGGTTTGTTACCTCCTGAGGTGGCGGATGGGCTGATCGGCGCGTTTATTCACGATCTGGAGCGTCTGGCTGGGTTACTCGACAGCGGCGTGAATGATGCCGTCTATGCTGAAGTCGTCGGGCATGGCGAGGTGTGGTCGGCGCGTTTGATGTCTGCCGTCCTTAACCAACAGGGACTGGAGTCAGCCTGGCTGGATGCGCGCGATTTTTTACGTGCCGAGCGCGGCGCTCAGCCGCAGGTGGATGAAGGTCTTTCTTACCCATTGCTGCAACAACTGCTGGCGCAGCATCCGGGCAAACGCCTGGTCGTTACCGGTTTCATTAGCCGCAGCAACGCCGGTGAGACGGTACTGCTGGGGCGTAACGGCTCCGACTACTCGGCGACGCAGGTTGGCGCGTTGGCGGGGGTTTCCCGCGTAACCATCTGGAGCGATGTGGCCGGGGTTTACAGCGCGGATCCGCGTAAAGTAAAAGATGCCTGTCTGCTGCCGCTGCTGCGTCTGGATGAAGCCAGCGAGCTGGCGCGTCTGGCGGCTCCGGTTCTTCATGCCCGCACCCTCCAGCCGGTTTCCGGCAGCGATATCGATCTCCAGTTGCGTTGTAGCTATACGCCGGAGCAGGGATCGACGCGTATTGAACGCGTGCTGGCTTCCGGTACCGGGGCACGTATTGTGACCAGCCATGACGACGTTTGCCTGATTGAGTTTCAGGTTCCCACTGGCCAGGACTTTAAACTGGCCTATAAAGAGATTGATCAGATTTTAAAACGCACCCAGGTGCGTCCGCTGGCAGTGGGTGTGCATCCTGACCGCCAGTTGCTGCAATTTTGCTATACCTCCGAAGTCGCTGATGGCGCACTGAAAATTCTGGATGAAGCTGGCCTGCCGGGCGAACTGCGTCTGCGCCAGGGGCTGGCGCTGGTGGCGATGGTTGGGGCGGGCGTCACCCGTAACCCGCTGCACTGCCATCGCTTTTGGCAACAGCTGAAAGGTCAGCCGGTCGAATTCACCTGGCAGTCGGAAGAGGGCATTAGCCTGGTCGCCGTCTTGCGTACCGGGCCAACGGAGAGCCTGATTCAGGGTCTGCACCAGTCAATCTTCCGCGCGGAAAAACGCATTGGTCTGGTGCTGTTCGGCAAAGGCAACATTGGGTCGCGCTGGCTGGAGCTGTTTGCCCGCGAGCAGAGCACGCTCTCGGCGCGTACCGGATTAGAGTTCGTGCTGGCAGGAGTGGTTGATAGCCGCCGTAGCCTGCTGAATTACGAAGGGCTGGATGCCAGCCGCGCGTTGGCCTTCTTCGATGACGAGGCGGTAGAACAGGATGAAGAGTCATTGTTCCTGTGGATGCGTGCCCACCCGTATGATGATTTAGTGGTGCTGGACGTCACTGCCAGCGAGCAGTTGGCGGAGCAGTATCTGGATTTCGCCAGTCATGGCTTCCACGTTATCAGCGCCAACAAGCTGGCGGGGGCGAGTAGCAGTAATAATTACCGCCAGATTCATGACGCCTTTGAAAAAACCGGTCGCCACTGGCTGTATAACGCCACCGTCGGCGCAGGCTTGCCGATCAACCATACCGTGCGCGATCTAATTGATAGCGGAGATACTATTCTGTCGATCAGTGGGATCTTCTCCGGCACGTTGTCGTGGTTGTTCCTGCAATTTGATGGCACGGTCCCGTTCACCGATCTGGTGGATCAGGCGTGGCAGCAGGGTCTGACTGAACCTGATCCGCGCGTGGATCTTTCCGGCAAAGATGTGATGCGCAAGCTGGTGATTCTGGCGCGTGAAGCGGGTTACGACATTGAACCGGACCAGGTGCGCGTAGAGTCGCTGGTGCCTGCGCACTGTGAAGCAGGTTCTATTGACCATTTCTTTGAAAATGGCGATGAACTGAACGAGCAGATGGTGCAACGCCTGGAAGCGGCACGTGAAATGGGACTGGTGCTACGCTATGTGGCGCGTTTTGACGCTAACGGTAAGGCACGCGTTGGCGTTGAAGCGGTACGCCCTGAGCACCCGCTGGCGGCACTACTGCCGTGCGATAACGTGTTCGCCATTGAAAGCCGTTGGTATCGTGATAACCCGCTGGTCATTCGCGGACCGGGGGCGGGCCGCGATGTGACCGCCGGGGCGATTCAGTCAGACATCAACCGTTTGGCGCAACTGCTGTAGTTTTTGTTGCCGGATAACATGTGTAAACATCGCCCTCAATGAGGGCGTTGTATTTATCTGCCAGCGATCTTATCGCCTGAAACACCGAATGGGCAGAGTAACGGGTACTTTGCTCAAATTCCGTCTGTTGCCGCAACCAGGCGAGAAAACGATGGCTTGCCGCCAGGGTTATTGACGCGCTTTCTTCAACCCGCCCCTGCGTTAACAAACACACCATTTTACGCATATCGCCTCGTTGCCAGATTTGCCACTGATTTCGCCACCATCCCTGATACGTTTTACCCAGCAATTGCCAGGGCAGCGTGCGCTGATCGCTATTCATTTCTTCATCAATAAACCACAGCGAGGCGCGATGATGGCGAAACTGTTCCGCCCATGCGGTTATCGCTGCGCCGCGCAGGAAGCATTCGTGGGCAATAATATGGGTTTTTACCTCTGGCCACAGATGGCTCAGCAGGCGGAAATGCCCATGGGCAGTAATGACCGGGCGTAAAATCGCGCCGCTGGCGTTCCGTTTGAGTATGGCGCTGCCGTACTGGATTTCATCAAACTGGCTGCGGCGTAAAAACTGGGTTTCCCGCTGACTCACTCGCTCAATGATATCGTCGTGAATGACTGTTGGCTCAGCAGTGCCACGCCAGCGGTAAAGCAATGATATGCCGGCAGTGTGCGGCGTGAAGTTGCTGGAAATATGCAGAACATTGCCGCGAATAGCGTCAAAAGAGAGTAATACATAGAGTTGCTGGCCTGCACTAACGCCCTGAAAAGGGATGAGCAAGGGAATCGTCGCTATTTGTTCTGGCAAAACGATGCTGGTGGGAGGCGCCTGCTTTGGTGTCCACACTTTTTTGCAGTTTCGGCACTGGACGCGCTGGCTGCCCTGGGGATTATGCCCATAGCGGATGATTTCTCGTTGGTAGCAACATGGGCAAAACTGACCACGATTAGCGGCAAAATCCGCTAAATATGCCGACAACCAGCAACGGAACTGTTCCTCATCAAACAGCGGTGGAAGGCTGCCGCATGCCCGACAATGCAGTGCGGCATAACCCAGCCGATATTCTGGCCAGCTGTAATCAGCTGAACTCGCCAGCCCCAGATTTTTGCAGCCAAAGGATTTGCAGCAATTGATAGTGAACAGTGACGTCATCCTGTTACCAACGATTTTTAATGGTCGTTGATTTTGGCCTGCAACTATCACCGATGGATGTGAGTTTTCTCACATAAAAAAACCTTTCAGAACGTAACGTAGCGAATCTTTATATGACTGAAAGGGATTGGTTATGAAGCTAAAAATGCTTGCTGTCGGTGTTCTGGTATCTTTACCGCTCTGGGCGAGTGCCAAAGATGTCACGATTATTTATACCAACGATCTCCATGCCCATGTCGAACCTTATAAAGTGCCATGGATTGCCAATGGCACACGAGATATTGGCGGTTGGGCCAATATCTCGGCGATGGTGAAGCAGGAGAAAGCGAAAAATAGCGCCACCTGGTTTTTGGATGCTGGCGACTATTTCACCGGGCCATATATCAGCAGCCTGACCAAGGGGAAGGCGATTATCGATATCATGAACACCATGAATTTTGACGCTGTCACCATGGGTAATCATGAATTCGATCACGGTTGGGACAATACGCTGCTGCAGCTGAGCCAGGCAAAGTTTCCGATCGTGCAGGGCAACATCTTTTACCAAAACAGCAGCAAAATGTTCTGGGATAAGCCTTACACCATTATTGAAAAAGATGGCGTAAAGATAGGCGTGATTGGCCTGCACGGCGTGTTTGCTTTTGATGATACGGTTTCCGCTGCGACACGTGTCGGGATCGAGGCGCGGGATGAAGTGAAGTGGTTGCAACGCTATATCGATGAGCTGAAAGGCAAAGTCGATCTCACCGTGGCGCTGATCCATGAAGGCACGCCAGCGCGTCAGTCCAGTCTGGGGGGCACCGATGTACGCCGTGCGCTGGATAAAGACATCCAGACCGCAGGCCAGGTGCAGGGGTTGGACATCCTGATCACCGGTCATGCGCATGTGGGCACGCCGGAGCCGATTAAAGTAGGTAACACCCTGATTCTGTCTACCGACAGCGGCGGCATTGATGTGGGTAAACTGGTGCTGGATTACCAGCAAAAACCGCATCAATTTACCGTGAAGAACTTCGAGCTGAAAACCATTTTTGCTGATGAGTGGCAGCCAGACCCGCAGACGAAACAGGTCATTGATGGCTGGAATAAAAAGCTCGATAAAGTGGTGCAGCAGACGGTTGCCAACGCGCCGGTTGAGCTGACGCGTGCTTACGGTGAATCTTCTTCGCTGGGAAATCTGGCGGCAGATGCGTTGCTGGTTGCGGCGGGTAAAGATACCCAGTTAGCGCTCACTAACTCGGGCGGCATCCGGAATGAAATCCCTGCTGGAGTCATCACCATGGGCGCAGTCATTAGCACCTTCCCGTTCCCGAATGAGCTGGCAACCATGGATCTCACCGGGAAGCAGTTACGTAGCCTGATGGAGCACGGCGCGGGTTTAAGCAACGGTGTATTGCAGGTGTCCAAAGGACTGGAGATGAAGTATGACAGCAGTAAACCGGTTGGTCTGCGGGTTAGCGTATTGACGTTAAACGGCAAACCCATTGAGGATGCCACGGTTTATCACATTGCCACCAATAGCTTCCTGGCTGACGGCGGTGATGGTTTCACGACATTTACTGAAGGTAAAGCGCGTAACACATCCGGCGGTTACTATGTCTCTAATGCGGTCGTGGATTATTTCAAAGCGGGAAATACGCTGACGGATGAACAACTCAAAGGCATGCGTGTGGAAGATGTGAAACCGTAGTGAGGTCAGGCCAGCAGATATTCCGCTGGCCTTTGTTTTAACCTCTGTGGGAGGCAAACACCTCTTTTGCAGCGAACAGGCCGTTGAGTGCTGCCGGGAATCCCGCATAAACAGCCATCTGCATCATCACTTCAATAATCTCTTCCTGCGTTAAGCCAACGTGCAGCGCGGCGGCGATGTGTACCTTAAGCTGCGGTGCGGCGTTACCCATGGCGGTGAGCGCGGCGACGGTGGCAATTTCTCTACTGCGTAAATCCAGCCCCGGCCTTGAATAGATGTCGCCAAAAGGAAATTCAATTAGGTATTGGGCGAAGTCTGGCGCAATATCCTGCAGACTTTCGACTACCGCATCACCCCCTTTTCCATCAACCTGTTGCAGCATTCTCTGACCGGTTAAATAGCGTTCTGAATCCATGATAATCACCTCGTGAGTTAGTGTATGGCATGAGGATAGAGCGTGCGGAATGATTGGGGTAATACCGTTTCCGTGATACCTTTTCGGTATGACAACATCGCCTTTGCACTCTCTGGATATCCGCCTTCTACGCTATTTTTCCGTGGTAGCGGAAGAGAACAACATGAGTCGAGCGGCGCAGCGTTTATTTATGTCGCAGCCGCCGCTGAGTCGCCACATTCGCCAGCTTGAAGAGCGCCTGGGGGTGACGCTTTTTGTCCGTCATACCCGTGGACTTACGCTGACGGAGGACGGCCAGCACGTCCTTGAAATCGTGCGCCCGCTATTGGCGTTAGAGGATAAAACCTGGACGGCGTTGAGTCAGATAGCGAAGACGGGAGAACAAACTCTGCGCTTAGGGCTAAGTACGGCGTTTGAGCAGGGCGTTTTTGCGGCGTTTGAGTCGCAGCTTGCTACGCGTGTACAGAAGCTACATATTGTCCGTCATGGTTCGCCTGAACTGGCGCGTCAGGTGCGTCGGGGAAAACTGGATACAGCGCTGGTGGCGCTACCGCTTGAGAATTCGGGTCTTAGCGTCACGCCGCTCGGCTGGCAAGAATCGATGATCGCCGCCTTACCCGCGCTCTGGCCAGAGGCGGCTCTGCCTTCGCTCTCGTTAACGTCGCTGAACCACCGACCGCTGTTCTGGTTCAAACGTGAACGTAACCCTGCTTTTTTTGATTACACTCGACACATTTTTCGTCGTGCCGGTTACTCTCCTGCCCTTATTGAGGAGCCAATGGAGCATGACGTGCTGCTGGCACGGATCGCGCAGGGTGACGGTCTGAGCCTGGTTCCGGCCTCCTTTTCCGCTATCCAGCGTCAGGGCGTGATCTTCCTTCCGCTTACTGATACAGAATTGCGGCTTAGCATGGGGTTAGCGACGCTGCCTGAGAACGTAATAAAAGTAGAGTGGCTACAGACGGTCGTGACGCAATCCCTCACCATTTCAAGCTGATGTGAATTTTTTTCACGTTGGCTGAGTATTCCTCACCTTTAACGATGATTTTTGTGTTGACGCCAGCATGCTTTTCCGTCATTTTTACATCTAGACGTCTAAACGTATAGCAGTTCACAACACAACATATAACGACAAAAGATTGATGAGGTAAGGTATGAGCTTTTTTCACGCCAACCAGCGGGAAGCCCTGAATCAGAGCCTGGCAGAAGTGCAGGGTCAGATTAACGTTTCGTTTGAGTTTTTCCCGCCGCGCACCAGTGAAATGGAGCAAACCCTGTGGAACTCCATCGATCGCCTGAGCAGCCTGAAGCCGAAGTTTGTTTCAGTTACTTACGGAGCAAACTCTGGTGAGCGCGACCGTACGCACAGCATTATTAAAGGCATTAAGGATCGCACAGGTCTTGAAGCGGTCCCGCACCTGACATGCATTGATGCGACCCGTGATGAGCTGCGTACCATTGCTCAGGACTACTGGCATAACGGTATTCGTCATATTGTTGCCCTGCGCGGCGACCTGCCGCCGGGAAGCGGTAAACCGGATATGTATGCTTCCGACCTGGTGACTCTGCTGAAAGACGTTGCGGACTTCGATATCTCCGTTGCGGCTTACCCGGAAGTGCACCCGGAAGCGAAAAGCGCTCAGGCCGATTTGCTGAACCTGAAGCGTAAGGTTGATGCCGGTGCAAACCGCGCGATCACCCAGTTTTTCTTTGATGTAGAAAGCTATCTGCGCTTTCGCGATCGCTGCGTGTCTGCGGGAATCGATGTGGAAATTATTCCGGGCATCCTGCCGGTATCTAACTTTAAGCAGGCGAAAAAATTTGCTGACATGACCAACGTCCGCATTCCTGCGTGGATGTCGACCATGTTTGATGGTCTTGATGATGACGCGGAAACCCGCAAGCTGGTGGGCGCAAATATCGCCATGGATATGGTGAAAATTCTCAGTCGCGAAGGGGTGAAGGATTTTCACTTCTATACCCTCAACCGTGCCGAGATGAGCTACGCTATTTGTCACACACTGGGTGTAAGACCTAACTAAACAGATGCCCCAGCCCTCTACGGAGGGCTTTTTGTTGATCATTTTGATCTACATCTCTGTAACTTAAAATATAAAAGGAATTAGCTATCGAATCTGTGGGTTATTTCGACTATATCTTATCTCTGGTGGTGTATATCGTAGTCAGAACACTGTAAAGGGAGCATATAGATGAGCATGTCCGACGATAGCCAAAACGCATCAACTGCCGGTAAGTGTCCTTTTCATCAAGGCGGTCACGATCAGAGCGCGGGAGCAGGAACGAATAACCGCGACTGGTGGCCAAATCAACTCCGCGTTGATCTTTTAAACCAACATTCCAACCGTTCGAACCCGCTGGGTGAGGACTTCGACTACCGCAAAGAGTTTAGTAAACTCGACTATTCTGCCCTGAAAGGGGATCTCAGAGCCCTTCTGTCCGAATCTCAACCGTGGTGGCCCGCTGACTGGGGAACCTATGCCGGATTGTTTATCCGCATGGCATGGCACGGCGCGGGAACCTATCGCTCTATCGATGGACGCGGTGGAGCGGGTCGCGGACAGCAGCGTTTTGCACCACTGAACTCCTGGCCGGACAACGTCAGCCTTGATAAAGCACGTCGTCTGCTGTGGCCAATCAAGCAGAAATATGGTCAGAAAATTTCCTGGGCCGACCTGTTTATCCTCGCGGGTAACGTGGCGCTGGAAAACTCAGGTTTCCGTACCTTTGGCTTTGGTGCCGGTCGTGAAGATGTCTGGGAACCGGATCTCGACGTAAACTGGGGTGATGAAAAAGCCTGGCTGACTCACCGTCACCCGGAAGAGCTGGCAAAAGCACCGCTGGGCGCCACCGAAATGGGCCTTATTTATGTGAACCCGGAAGGGCCGGACCATAGCGGCGAACCGCTTTCTGCGGCAGCGGCTATTCGCGCGACCTTCGGTAACATGGGGATGAACGACGAAGAAACCGTGGCGCTGATTGGCGGCGGTCATACGTTGGGCAAAACCCACGGCGCAGCAGCGGCATCGCACGTTGGCGCCGATCCAGAATCCGCACCGATTGAAGCGCAGGGCCTGGGCTGGGCCAGCAGCTACGGTAGTGGCGCGGGCGCGGATGCAATTACTTCCGGTCTGGAAGTGGTGTGGACGCAGACGCCTACCCAATGGAGCAACTATTTCTTCGAGAACCTGTTCAAATATGAGTGGGTGCAGACTCGCAGTCCGGCAGGCGCGATTCAGTTTGAAGCGGTTGACGCGCCAGAAATTATTCCCGATCCGTTTGATCCGTCGAAAAAACGCAAGCCGACGATGCTGGTTACCGACCTGACGCTGCGTTTCGATCCTGAGTTTGAAAAGATCTCTCGCCGTTTCCTGAACGATCCGCAAGCGTTCAACGAAGCGTTTGCCCGTGCGTGGTTTAAACTGACGCACCGCGATATGGGGCCAAAATCGCGTTACATTGGACCGGAAGTGCCAAAAGAAGATCTGATTTGGCAAGACCCGCTGCCGCATGCGTTCTTCAACCCAAGCGAAGAAGATATCCTGAAGCTGAAGGCGACCATCGCTGCTTCCGGACTGTCCGTGGGCGAACTGGTATCGGTAGCGTGGGCTTCGGCATCGACTTTCCGTGGCGGGGATAAACGTGGCGGCGCTAACGGTGCGCGTCTGGCGCTGGACCCACAACGCGGCTGGGATGTGAATGCCACCGCGGCACGCGTTCTGCCTGTGCTGGAAGGTATTTATAAGTCTGCCCATACTGCCTCGTTGGCCGATATTATCGTGCTGGCCGGTGTTGTCGGTATCGAGCAGGCGGCTAGCGCTGCGGGTGTCAGCATCAAGGTACCTTTTGCGCCGGGTCGCGTGGATGCGCGTCAGGATCAAACGGATATTGAGATGTTTGAACTGCTTGAGCCGATTGCCGATGGTTTCCGTAACTACCGCGCTCGTCCTGACGTGTCGACCACCGAGTCGCTGCTGATCGACAAAGCGCAGCAGTTGACGCTAACCGCACCGGAAATGACCGTGCTGGTGGGCGGTATGCGCGTACTGGGCACCAACTTTGATGGTAGCCAGCACGGCGTCTTTACCGATCGCCCTGGCGTACTCAGCACTGACTTCTTCGTCAATCTGCTGGATATGCGTCATGAGTGGAAGGCGGTTGATGAGTCACAAGAGCTGTTTGAAGGTCGTGACCGTTCGAGCGGCGAAGTAAAATACACCGCAACTCGCGCCGATCTGGTGTTTGGTTCTAACTCTGTACTGCGCGCAGTGGCTGAAGTTTATGCCTGCAGCGATGCTCACGAGAAGTTCGTGAGAGATTTCGTTGCCGCATGGGTGAAAGTGATGAACCTGGATCGTTTCGATCTGCTGTAACAGACCATGCCGGATGTCGCTTGTGCGGGTCCGGCATAGTATGAACAAAAAAAATCCCCGCAATTGCGGGGATTTTTATTGGTCGGTTATTCCCACTCTTGCAGGTAACGTTGACCGTACTGGTCAGCCACCAGCAGGGCGGCATACACCTGGTCCGGCGTTGCGCCGCCAGGCATGTTGTGGATGGTTTCGCCTTCGGCACAGGCAGCTTCAGCCACAATGCGCATTTTCGCCGGAATATCCTGTTTGATGTCCAGTTGCGCCAGGGTAATCGGCAGGCCAACGGAATGACACAGCGCCGCAACGGTTTCAATTTCATCGACCGGTGCGTTTTCCAGTACCAGTTGCGTCAGCGTGCCGAAAGCCACTTTCTCGCCGTGGTAATAGTGATGCGCATCCGGGATTGCCGTCAGACCGTTATGGATGGCGTGCGCCGCCGCCAGACCGCCGCTTTCAAAACCGACGCCGCTCAGATAGGTGTTGGCTTCAATAACGCGCTCCAGCGCAGGCGTTACCACGTGCTGCTCGGCAGCCAGCATCGCTTTTTCACCTTCTTCTATCAGCGTATTAAAGCACAGCTCAGCCAGCGCCAGCGCCGCCTGAGTGCACTGACCGCCCGCCATGGTGGTTGCGCCGCTGCGTGAACAGGCGCGCGCTTCGAACCAGGTCGCCAACGCATCGCCGATGCCCGCGGCTAACAGACGCGCCGGTGCGCCCGCGACAATTTTGGTATCAACAATGACCCTGTCCGGGTTATTGGGCAGCAGCAAATAGCGATCGAATTCACCGGCATCGGTGTAAATAACGGACAGCGCGCTGCACGGTGCATCGGTAGAGGCGATGGTTGGCGCAATGGCGACAGGCACGCCCATAAAGTGCGCCAGCGCTTTGGCAGTATCCAGCGTTTTACCGCCGCCAATACCAAGTACTGCGCCACATTGCGCTTTTTCTGCCACGCCGCGCAGACGGTCGATTTCGTTTTGTGAACACTCGCCGCCAAACGGTGCAATCTCCAGCGCCAGTCCGGCATCCTGGAAACTTTTTTCCAGTGCGCCCTGGGCAAAGCCTAAGACAAACTTGTCCCCAACGACCAGCCAGCGCTCTGCCAGTGGTTTGAGGTAGTTGCCAAGACGGGTAATAACATCGGCACCCTGGATGTACTTACCAGGTGATTGAATAATGCGATCCATACTTTATTTCCCTCACAGGTTGATGTGACCAAATGTATTGTTCCAGTCATGTTCAAACTTCTCTATTGCTGACTCTACCGCAGGGGTATTGAGCATTTGTTGCGCTACGTCTAATGGCAGGGTGATTGCTTCGCATCCTGCCAGTAAGCAATCCAGCGCCTGACGAGGGGTTTTAAAGCTGGCTGCCAGTACCATGCTGTTTGGCGCATGCAGTTCCAGTAACGTTTGCAGTTCTTGTACCGTGCGAATTCCGTCGCCGCCCTGCGCGTCAATACGGTTAACGTAAGGCGCGATATATTTCGCTCCCGCCAGCGCTGCCAGTAATCCCTGAGAGGCACTGTACACGGCGGTTCCCAGCGTGGTGATGCCCTCTTTTTTCAGCATCTTGATCGCGGCCAGACCTTCGGATGTCACCGGGATTTTTACCACCAGACCGGGGACCGCGTTGCTCAGACGTTTGGCTTCCTCCACCATGCCTTGTGCGTCGCGGCTCATGGTTTGGGCAAACAGAATGCCCTCTTCGCCAATGGCGTTTTGCAGGCGCGGCAGCACATCCCAGATGGATTCTTTGTTTGCTGCCACAATGCTTGGGTTGGTGGTGACACCCGCGATTGGGAAGATGCGTGCCAGACGTTCGACTTCCGCGACGTTGGCGGTATCAAGGTAAAGTTCCATACAAAAACACCCTCTTTAAAGTTCAAGTTCATGTTGCAGCAGGCTGGCGATAGCGTCGGCAGAGGCGGCGTTAACCAGCGCGTTACGGAATTCTTCATGCATAATGCGCCGTGCCAGACGCGAGAAAATACGCATATGCTGGTCGCCCGCGGCGTGTTTGTTGAGCGTCAGCATAATAATGAACTGCGCATCATCATCACCCCAACGTACCGGCGCTTGCAGGCGCGCTACGCTGATAGTGGACTGCTCAATATGTTCTGATTTGCTGTGTGGAATGGCGAAGCTAAAACCTAATCCGGTAGAGAAGACCGCTTCGCGCGCCCACAGATCGGCTTCCAGTTTACGCGGATAGCGGCAACGACCTGCCAGCAGGAGGTTGTCGGTCATCCCTTTGATGACCTCCTCTTTACTACGCCAGTCGCTATCCAGCGTGATGCACTCGGCGGTAACCAGAGGGGTATCCTGTTGGGTCATGCGGAACTGGGCCAGCAGATGTTCGACCTCCAGCGACGTTCGACACGCCATTGCTTGATTCAGCAACTGACGGCAGGCGCGGCTGTCAAGTTGCGCCATCCGCGCTTTGGCGGCGGGAATGGAGGGAGCGCTCATGCTGATCTCGTCCAGACCCAGTCCCACAAGCAGCGGTAGCACTGAACCTTTAGCGCCAAGTTCGCCGCACAGGCCAATCCATTTCCCCTGCCGATGTACCGCCTGTACGGCGTAATCCAGTGCGCGCAAGAAGGCTGGATTCAGGCTGTTGTAATGGCGGGTAACTTTGGCGTTGTCGCGGTCGACCGCCAGCAGATATTGCGTCAGGTCATTACTGCCAATACTAAAGAAATCAATTTCTTCGCAGCATTGATCGATGATGAACATCACCGACGGAACCTCCAGCATGATACCGAGCGGGATCTTCTCATCAAACGGGATGTGTTCAGCACGCAGTTGCTGTTTAGCTTCGGCCAGCTTCTCTTTGACCCACAGGATCTCTTCCATAGAGGAGATCATTGGGATCATGATTTTCAGGCTACCGTGCGCTGATGCGCGCAGGATCGATCGCAGTTGTGTGGTAAACAAAGCGGCGTATTCTTCATAGATACGCACCGCGCGATAACCGAGGAACGGGTTGGCTTCGGCAGGAATATTCAGATAATCAACGGGTTTATCACCGCCGATATCCATGGTGCGCACAATGATGCTGCGTCCCTGTGCGGGCTCCAGCGACTGGCAGAAAATGTTGTATAGCTCGTTCTCATCCGGGGCGCAGGTACGGTCCATATACAGCATTTCCGTGCGGAACAGGCCAACCGCTTCCGCACCGTTGCCAAAGGCTGCTTGCGCTTCCACGGAATGGGCGATGTTGGCGGCGACTTCCATGCGGATGCCATCACCCGTGCGCGCCTCCTGGGTCAGCCAGATACGTTGTTGTTCTCGAATGGCATCCTGGATACGGGCTTCCTGCTGGTAGTAACGTACGACGGATTCATCAGGGGCAACAATGACCGCTCCTGCGTTACCATCGATATAAACCGTTTGCTGCAGCCATGGCATCAAGGATTCAATATCCACGCCAACCAGCGTAGGAATGTTGAATGACCGGGCGAGAATCACCGTGTGTGAAGTGGTACCGCCGCTTTTTAACAGCAAGCCTTTCAGCAATGTTTTGTCCAGTTCGAGGAACTGGCTCGGTGTGAGCTCGTCCGCCATACAGACCGTAGGCTGGGTTAGTTTTCCCGGCGCAGGGAAACGCTGCTCTCCATAAATTTGCTGCAGAAGCTGGAAGCAGACATCGCGCACATCCAGCGCACGTTCCTGTAAATAAGGGCTGCTGGAGCGGGCGAATTCATCACAAAAATGTCCGGCACTTTCGACAATCGCCTGGGCGCAGCTTAACCCGCGAGATACTCCAGCGAGCAAGTGCTGACGCAGTGAGAGGTCGCTTGCCAGCGAGCGGTGTGCTTCCAGAATCGCACTGGTTGCGCCGTCGCTGTCGAGTAACCGAAACGCAATATTCTTCATCAGCAGCGTTAAGCCGTTATCCAGTGCCGCCTGCTCGGTTTCAATATCTTTAGCGGATGGGAGATTGTTAAGGGCGTTGAGATCCAGCGAAGAGAGCAGACTCAGTACGCCTCCCGCACTGCCGCTGCAGACGGTGCGAGCGCGAAAAAGCTGTGGGTTTAGATTAGTGAGGGATGCAGGAAGTGGCTCCAGCTCGTTGCTTTTGGCTTCCGCTAGCGGTGCATCGCAGTGTGGAAATTCATTACGTAACCATTGGGTTAAATGCCGGTAGGCTGCCTGTTCATCTGCACCGGAAATCAGCAACTGGCAGCTATCACCCGCCAGAGTATCGGTGCCAATCAGCGCCAATGCGCTCTTGGCGTTACCCCTACGTTCGGTACGCAGGTTGTGCCACTCAATGTGCGAAGTAAAGGTGTTGCACTGCGTTTCTATGTGACTTGCCGGGCGCGCATGTACGCCATTGGGCAGCTCACAGGTAAATTCCACAATCAGGGCCATAGCCTCATCTCCCATAACGATTTCTCGCTACAGGATAAAAGGGCAACGCCTGAGCCTGCCATCTGACAAATCTGCCAAAAACTGGATAAATGTAATGTAACCATCAAAGTGAGATATCCCTCACAAGTCAGCATGTCCTCTATAAATTCCGAGAAACTACAAGTTATGAGGCGGATCGCATTTTTGCGCTGACATTACAAAAGTCCAGCAAATGGCCTTTTTATCCACTGTTTGCGCCGCGTCGGATTGCCTATTGTTTTCCGCAACAAGTTTATGGATATGGGCTTTAGCAGCCTGGGAGCGACTTATGAAAGAGTTGGTACAAATCCTGAAAAACACCCGTCAGCACCTGATGACGGGTGTTTCGCATATGATCCCCTTCGTAGTCGCGGGTGGAATTTTGCTGGCGGTCTCCGTCATGTTGTATGGCAAGGGCGCGGTACCGGATGCGGCGACCGATCCTAATCTCAAGAAACTGTTTGATATTGGCGTCGCAGGGCTGACGTTGATGGTGCCATTCCTTGCCGCTTACATTGGTTATTCCATTGCTGAACGTTCTGCTCTCGCCCCTTGTGCGATTGGCGCATGGGTGGGAAACAGCTTCGGCGCAGGTTTTTTCGGCGCGCTAATTGCCGGGATTATTGGCGGTATCGTCGTCCATTATCTGAAGAAGATCCCCGTACATAAGGTGTTGCGATCGGTAATGCCTATCTTCGTTATTCCTATTGTCGGCACCTTTATCACCGCAGGCATCATGATGTGGGGCCTGGGAGAACCCGTTGGCGCGTTAACCACTAGCCTGACCGAGTGGCTGCAGGGTATGCAGCAGGGCAGCATCGTGCTGCTGGCGGTAATTATGGGACTGATGTTGGCCTTCGATATGGGTGGGCCGATTAACAAAGTTGCCTACGCCTTCATGCTGATTTGCGTGGCGCAGGGTGTTTATACCGTGGTGGCAATCGCCGCGGTAGGGATCTGCGTGCCGCCGCTGGGTTTAGGTTTGGCGACGCTGATTGGTCGTAAGAATTTCTCTTCTGAAGAACGTGAAGCCGGTAAAGCAGCGCTGGTGATGGGCTGCGTTGGCGTAACGGAAGGTGCAATTCCTTTTGCTGCCGCCGATCCGCTGCGCGTTATCCCATCCATTATGGTGGGTTCCGCCTGCGGCACGGTAACCGCCGCGCTGTTTGGTGCGCAGTGTTATGCCGGCTGGGGCGGGCTGATTGTTCTGCCGGTCGTGGAAGGAAAATTGGGTTATATCGCGGCGGTTGCCGTGGGGGCTGTAGTGACCGCAGTGTGCGTTAACGTACTGAAAAGTCTGGCGCGGAAAAAAGTGTCTCAGGTCGACCAGAAAGAAGACGACCTGGATTTAGATTTTGAAATGAATTAAGCGAGGAATGAGTCATGACCAAGATTATTGCAGTAACTGCATGTCCTTCTGGCGTTGCCCACACCTATATGGCCGCCGAAGCGCTGGAAAGCGCCGCTAAAGCCAAGGGGTGGGAAGTAAAGGTTGAGACTCAGGGGTCGATCGGTCTGGAAAACGAACTGACCGCGGCGGATGTGGCAGAAGCCGACATGGTCATTCTGACCAAAGACATTGGTATTAAGTTTGAAGAGCGTTTTGCGGGCAAAACTATCGTTCGTGTCAACATCAGCGATGCAGTGAAACGTGCCGACGCCATCATGAACAAGATTGGCGCACACCTTGCGCAAACCGCATAACGGTTTGTTTGCCGGAGGGGGGGCGACTTATCCGGCCTACTGATACGTAGGCCAGATAAGCACAGCGCCATCTGGCATCAGTTTTTCTACAGGAGTTCCTCATGACTAACCGTATCCAACGTTTAAAAAACGCTCTGTTTCAGAATAACCGCGAAATTTCGCTTGAGCGTGCGCTGCTATATACCGCCAGCCACCAGCAGACGGAGGGAGAGCCGGTTATTCTGCGGCGGGCGAAAGCCACCGCATATATTCTTGAGCACGTTGAAATATCGATTCGTGATGAGGAACTGATAGCCGGGAACCGTACCGTTAAACCGCGGGCGGGCATAATGTCACCGGAAATGGATCCTTACTGGCTGCTCAACGAGCTGGAGCAGTTTCCAACCCGTCCGCAGGACCGTTTTGACATCAGCGAAGAGGATAAACATCTTTATCGCGATGTGCTGTATCCGTACTGGGAAAAGCGGTCGATGAAAGATTTCATCAACGGTCAGATGACCGATGAGGTAAAAGCCGCTGTCCGTACGCAGATTTTTAGCGTTAACCAGACGGATAAAGGTCAGGGGCATATCATTATTGATTATCCACGCCTGTTGAATCTCGGGCTTGGCGAACTGGTAGCGCAGATGCGGGCGCATTGTCTGCAGCAGCCGGATAACCACTTTTATCAGGCTGCTCTGTTGCTGCTTGAGGCTTCGCAAAGCCACATTCTGCGTTACGCCCTGCTGGCAGAAAAAATGGCGGAAAACTGCCCGGATGCGCAGCGACGTCAGGAATTGCTGACGATTGCAGAAAACTCCCGCCATAACGCCCAGCATAAGCCACAAACCTTCTGGCAAGCATGTCAGCTGTTCTGGTACATGAACATTATTTTGCAATATGAGTCCAACGCCAGTTCGCTCTCACTCGGACGCTTCGACCAGTATATGCTGCCGTTTTATCAGACCTCGCTGACGCAGGGAGAAGATCCTGCATTCTTAAAAGAAATCCTTGAATCGCTATGGGTGAAATGCAATGACATTGTACTGCTGCGATCCACCAGCAGCGCGCGTTATTTCGCTGGCTTCCCAACGGGTTACACCGCACTGCTTGGGGGATTGACGGAAAATGGCCGTAGTGCGGTAAACGTACTGTCGTTTCTCTGCCTTGATGCTTATCAGAGCGTACAACTGCCGCAACCAAATCTCGGTGTGCGCACGAACGCGTTGATCGATACGCCGTTCCTGATGAAAACGGCACAGACCATTCGCCTCGGGACCGGCATCCCGCAAATCTTTAATGATGAAGTGGTGGTGCCCGCATTTCTTAACCGTGGCGTCTCGCTGGAAGATGCGCGAGATTACGCGGTAGTCGGCTGTGTCGAGCTGTCTATTCCAGGCAGAACATACGGTTTGCACGACATCGCCATGTTTAATCTGCTGAAAGTAATGGAAATCTGCCTGCATGAGAACGAAGGCAATCGCGCGCTGACGTACGAAGACCTGTTGAAGCATATTCGTGCCAAAATCAGCCACTACATTACGTTGATGGTCGAAGGCAGTAATATCTGCGATATCGGTCATCGCGACTGGGCGCCGGTGCCGCTGCTCTCCTCGTTTATTAGCGATTGCCTGGATAAAGGGTGTGATATTACCGACGGCGGCGCGCGTTATAACTTCTCCGGCGTACAGGGGATCGGCATTGCGAACCTGAGCGATTCGCTGCATGCGCTCAATGGACTGGTATTTGAACAACAGCGCTTAACTTTTGACGAACTTTTGTCGGTGCTAAAAGACAACTTTGCTACCGCGGAAGGCGAGAAAATTCGCGCCAGGCTGATTAACCGCTTCGAAAAATACGGCAACGATATTGATGATGTAGATAACATCAGCGCCGAACTGCTGCGTCATTACTGCAAAGAGGTAGAGAAATACCAGAATCCACGCGGCGGGCAATTTACGCCGGGTTCATATACTGTCTCTGCGCACGTGCCGCTGGGTTCGGTCGTCGGAGCGACACCAGATGGTCGCTTCGCTGGGGAACAGTTGGCGGACGGGGGGCTGTCGCCTATGCTGGGGCAGGATATGCAAGGGCCGACGGCGGTATTGAAATCGGTCAGCAAGCTGGATAACACATTGCTTTCCAATGGGACTTTGCTGAACGTGAAGTTTACGCCAGCCACACTGGAAGGTGAGGCTGGTTTACGCAAGCTGGCGGATTTTCTGCGGGCATTTACCCAGCTCAAGCTCCAGCACATCCAGTTTAACGTGGTGAATGCCGACACATTGCGAGAAGCGCAGCTGCGCCCACAAGATTTCGCCGGGCTGGTGGTGCGCGTGGCGGGTTACAGCGCCTTCTTTGTCGAGCTGTCGAAGGAGATCCAGGATGACATCATTCGCCGCACCGCGCATCAGCTGTGAGGTTATTGACCCACGTGGCGAGGACGTCGCGCGTATATTTAATATTCAGCGTTACTCACTGAATGATGGACAAGGTATTCGTACGGTAGTCTTCTTTAAAGGTTGTCCGCATACCTGCCCGTGGTGCGCCAACCCTGAATCTCTCTCCCCACGTATTGAAACAGTACGGCGGGAGAGTAAATGCCAGCACTGTACACCCTGTCTACGTGATGCTGATGAGTGTCCCTCCGGTGCGTTTGAACGTATTGGTCGTGATATCTCACTGGATGAGCTGGAACGTGAAGTGATGAAAGATGATATTTTCTTTCGCACCTCTGGCGGGGGGGTGACGCTTTCCGGTGGTGAAGTGCTGATGCAAGCGCCCTTTGCCGTACGATTCCTGCAACGTCTGCGGCGCTGGGATGTTCGCTGCGCGATTGAAACGGCTGGCGATGCGCCAGCCAGTCGTTTGTTATCGCTGGCAAGAGAGTGCGATGAGGTGCTGTTTGACCTCAAAATTATGGATGTCCATTTGGCGCGTGAGACCATTAATATGAACCTGCCGCGCGTGCTGGCGAATTTACGACTAATGGTCGCTGAAGGGGTTAATGTCATTCCTCGCCTGCCGCTGATTCCGGGCTTTACGATGAATGTAGAGAACACGCAGCAGGCGTTGACGCTGTTGTCATCATTGGGCATAAAGCAGGTGCACCTGCTACCGTTTCATCAATATGGCGAACCGAAATACAACCTGCTCGGATTACCCTGGTCGATGAAAGAAGTGCCCGTCCCGTCGGCGCAAGAGATAGGTTTTATACGTAAGATGGCAGAATGCGCCGGATTTCAGGTAACAGTAGGAGGATAGTATGGCCATCGCACCTGTACGATATCTGGTTGCTGTCACCGCGTGCGTAAGCGGCGTGGCTCATACTTATATGGCCGCTGAACGGCTGGAGAAACTCTGCCAGCAGGAGAAATGGAGCATCAAGATTGAAACTCAGGGCGCGTTGGGTACCGAAAATCGCCTGACGGAAGAGGATATTAACCGTGCTGATGCGGTGTTGCTCATTACCGATATTGAACTGGCAGGAGCAGAGCGATTTACGCAGAGCCGATACGTCCAGTCGGGCATTAGCGCATTTCTGCGTGAGCCGCAGCGGGTGATGAGCGCCGTGCGAAAGCTGCTTTCTGCACCACAGCACACACATCTTACTTTGGATTAGCTTTTATCTCCGTCAGCTGGCTGTGGTATTGCCGACGATATTCTGACGGCGAACGTTCGGTATTTTTGCGAAACAGGCGGCAGAAATAGTTGCTGTCAACAAACCCACAGGTGTGCGCCACTTCTTTGATCTTCAGCTCATAACCCTTCAGCAGCGTTTTCGCGTGTTCCAGTCGCGTGTGATTCAGGTATTCGTTAAACCCGATAGCGCCCGTTTTTTGAAACAGGTGGGAGAGGTAATTGGGTGAGATGTAAAACGCCTGCGCGACGGATTCTCGGGTGAGCGGCGAAGCGTAGCGTTCATCAATATAGTCGCGAATGGCTTCGAAAAGCGCCTGACTGCGTGATGCGGTCTGGATCTGGCTGCCCAGCAGATCGCGGCAGTGGCTCAGTAAGCTCGCAACGATTAGCCTGGCGGTTTGTTGCTCCTGCGGTTGCATCTGCATTTCATTGAGCGTTTGCAGCAGGAAAGAGCCAATTCGTGGCCCACGCCGCGCGACGTGCTGGCGGGTAAGATTATGATATTGCTTGCCGTCCCACTGGACGATGCTGAAACCCAGTTGCTGTTTGCCGAACAGAATGCTGAGCGTGGTGACCGGTGTGAGCCACTGCGGAAAGTTCCAGCCGCCAGCCGGAACGAATAGCACATCGCAAGGCAGTAACGTCGCGGATGCGCCAGCAACTCCGTTATCGGTGAACTCACCTTCCAGCACAATTTCCAGCCGGGGAAAATCGACCTGATACGCCAGCTCCGGCGTTGAGCTACTGGTGCTGGCAAAATAAACCTGGCGCAGCGGCGTGGGGCCGTTAATCAGGCGGGAGAGAAGATGGCTGACGTCGTGATACATGTTAATCCCTTGCAGGCAGCAGACAGGGGAAACAGTAACCGCCATCATAAAAAAAGGCCACTCTTTAAGAGTGGCCGATACGAGTATTACTGATTACCGATTTGATCGCCGTACGGCAGGCTATCGTAATCAATCAGGGCATTCTTTTTGTACGGATTGCCAATCCAGCGGGTCGTCTCTTTGAACTGCGGGCTGGTAATGGATCGGGTCGGATCGAAACCGTCGTAGGTGAATCCCGCTAAATCAGACCAGGTGTGGATAAGCTCTGAGCTGCTGTATTTACGATTCACATCCTGTGAGAAGTCACGCGGGTGTGCAGCCTGCCATTTTTCAGAGGTCCACAGCAGGAACGGTACCGTATACATATGGCGCGTCGGGTTGTCTTCATTACGACCCTGCGTTTTATGCGGTGGCGTATCGTATACCTCCTCCCCGTGATCGGAGAAGTAGAGCAGGAAGCCGTTCGGATCGGTCGCTTTATAGTCTTTGATCAGACTGGCAATGATATGGTCATTGTAGACATTCGCGCTGTCGTAATCGTTGTATGCTTCCAGCTCATCATCATCCAGGCCGGGGGGAACATGGTCGACATTGTTATCGAATTTACCCTGACCATCCGGATAGCGGAATTTGTACTTAATATGCGTACCCAGCAGGTGCACGATGATGAACTTTTTTGGTGCCGGGTCGGCCAGTACTTCTTTAAATGGCGCCAGCACATTGCTGTCATATTCGCGCGCACTTTGCGTACGCTGCTGATTCATATAGAACTGCTTATCCGTCTGCTTAGAGAACACGGTCAGCATGGTGTTGCGAGCCGTCATCGTCTGCTGATTGGTGATCCAGAAGGTTTTATAACCTGCCTGTTTCATCATATTCATCAGAGACGGTTGAGTCAGGTACAGGTCCGGATTCTTCTCGTTGGCGAAGGTCAGCGCCTGCTGCAGGATTTCAATGGTGTACGGACGTGACGTCACGACATTATTGAATACGGTGAAGTTAGGATCGGATTTATGCAATGCATCCAGTTCTGGCGTCGTTTCGCGCGGGTAACCATACAGGCTCATGCGACCACGCTGCGTTGACTCGCCAATGACCAGCACCAGCGTACGTGGGGCATCGCCGGAGTTATCTTTGAAGTTAGCCAGCGGCGGCAGGGCATTGTTCTCATTCAGCAGGCTATTGAGTGAGGTCAACTGCTGACGGTACTGATAATACCCGGAGATGAATTGCCACGGTGCGGCGGGCTCCATACGTGAGGCGAGGCCATTCAACGTTTTTTCAAACGGCTTGTGTTTGATGAAAGTGTTAACGGCTATCGGATGCAGAATCAAACCGTATAACAACGCAAACGACACCAGATAGCGCCAGGGCGATGGAATATGAACAGGGCGCAGACGCGTCCACAGCAGAATAGCGATAGCCGTATAGGCCAGGGCGATAAGAACAATTTTTAGGCTGAAATACTGGCTGAGATATTCGCTGGCTTCGTTCGCATTGGTTTCAAACATCACATACAGAACGCTTTGCGAGAACTCTTGTCCGTAGATGACGTAATAGCTCAGAGCAGCCAGCGAGGCCGCCCATAGCACCATGCTAATGACGGCAGCAATAATACGGATACGGTTTGGAAATAAAAATACCGGGATCAACCACAGCGAACTGAATAGCAAGGAGTCGCGTAATCCATTAGTTCCGCTATATCCGGTTAAACAAATAACGACCTGGAGTAAAGTGGAAAAAAACCAAAAATAGAGGAGCGCCCAACCCAGGGCTTTCCAGCTAAATTTAGGTTTAGACTGGAGTTGTAAGGATTGCATAATGTGAGCCTGTCTTTAATCGTAGCGCCAAGAGTAGCGACTTAATATTAAGAGGAACTTAAGCATCACGATCTTAGGATCGTGTTTTGCTGTTGATATATTCACAATGTGAATATATTCAGGCGGGAATATATTGAAAAAGAAGCGGTTATGACAGCAGTTTTTGTTGTCGCCTTCGTACAATAGCACGAAGGCGACGAGGGGGGACGTTAGCCTGTATTACGCATGCCGGCTGCGACACCAGCGATTGTCACCATCAGCGCTTGTTCAACGCGCGGATCCGGTGCATTGCCTTGCTCTTCCGCCAGGCGTGAGCGGTGTAACAGCTCAGCCTGTAAGACATTCAGCGGGTCAGTATAAATATTTCTTAACTGAATGGACTCGGCAATCCACGGCAGGTCGGCCATCAAATGTGAGTCGTTGGCAATCGCCAGCACGACATCGATATCGGCTTCCAGGCGCTGACGCAGCTCTTCACCCAGCGGCCACAGCTCTTTTTTGACCAGGCGCTGATCGTAGTATTCTGCCAGCCACAGATCTGCTTTGGCGAAAACCATTTCCAGCATGCCAAGACGTGTGGAGAAGAATGGCCAGTCGCGGCACATTGCTTCGAGTTCGCTTTGCTTACCGTCTTCAACCACTTTTTGCAGTGCGGTGCCTGCACCCAGCCACGCCGGGAGCATCAGGCGGTTCTGCGTCCAGGCAAAAATCCACGGAATGGCGCGCAGAGACTCTACCCCGCCGGTTGGGCGGCGTTTTGCCGGACGTGAACCGAGCGGTAATTTACCCAGTTCCTGCTCTGGCGTTGCGGAGCGGAAGTAAGGGACGAAGTCTTTGTTTTCACGTACATATCCACGATATAGCTCACAAGAAATATCAGAAAGCTCATCCATGATATGACGCCAGTTATCTTTCGGCTCTGGCGGCGGTAACAGGTTGGCTTCCAGAATTGCTGCGGTATACAGCGACAGGCTGCTGATGGTCACTTCCGGCAGGCCGTACTTAAAGCGGATCATCTCCCCTTGTTCTGTCACGCGCAGACCGCCTTTCAGGCTGCCGGGTGGTTGAGAAAGCAGCGCCGCATGCGCAGGCGCGCCACCGCGACCAATGGAGCCACCGCGACCATGGAACAGCGTCAGTTCGATACCGGCTTTTTCGCAGGTTTTGATCAACGCGTCCTGCGCCTGATATTGCGCCCAGGAGGCCGCCATCACGCCCGCATCTTTTGCGGAGTCAGAGTAGCCAATCATGACCATCTGTTTGCCCTGAATAAAGCCACGGTACCAGTCAATGTTCAGGAGCTGAGACATGACGTCATCGGCGTTGTTGAGGTCGTCCAGCGTTTCAAACAGCGGGGCAACCGGCATAGCAAAACCGATACCGGCTTCTTTCAGTAGCAGATGTACGGCCAGTACATCCGATGGTGTTTTCGCCATTGAGATAACATAGGCGGCAATGGAGCCATACGGGGCTTCGGCAATGACCCGGCAGGTGTCGAGCACTTCGCGGGTGTCGTTGCTCGGCTCCCAGTTACGTGGGAGCAGCGGACGCTTGGAGTTCAGCTCGCGGATCAGGAAAGCCTGTTTATCCGCTTCCGACCAGTTTTCGTAGTCGCCAATGCCCAGATAACGGGTCAGTTCGCCAAGGGCTTCAGTGTGACGGGTGCTTTCCTGACGAATATCAATACGTACCAGCGGTACGCCGAAACATTTCACGCGGCGTAGGGTGTCGAGCAATTCGCCATTGGCGATAATGCCCATGCCACAGGCCTGCAGAGACTGATAGCACGCATATAGCGGGTCCCAGAGCTGTTCGTTTTGGGTGAGAAGTCCCGCAGGTTTCGGTAATTTCTCGCCTTTCAGACGGGCTTCCAGCCAGGCCTGGGTTGCCATCAGACGTGAACGCAGGGTTTTCATCAGATAACGGTAAGGTTCTGCTGCGCCTTCTTCGCCCACCAGCGCCAACAGTTCCGGTGTAGCATCCACCATCGACAGCTCAGAAATCAGAAACTGAATGTCTTTCAGGAACAGATCGGTCGCTTTCCAGCGGCTGAGTAGCAGCACGTGACGGGTGATATCCGCCGTTACGTTCGGGTTGCCATCGCGGTCGCCGCCCATCCAGGAGGTAAAGCGAACCGGGACAAAATCAACGGGCAGCTTATAGCCCAGATGCTCTTCCAGTTGTTCGTTCAGCTCGCGCAGATAATTCGGTACGCCTTCCCACAAGCTATTTTCAACCACCGCGAAGCCCCATTTGGCTTCATCAACCGGGCTTGGGCGCAGCTTGCGGATTTCATCCGTATGCCAGGACTGGGCAATCAACTGGCGCAGACGGCGCATCAGCTGATGGCGCTCGTAATCGACGAGGTCTTTGTTATCAAGTTGCTTGAGACAGGCGTTCACTTCACCCATTTTATGGATCAGAGTACGGCGGGTGATCTCGGTTGGGTGGGCGGTGAGAACCAGCTCCAGGGAGAGAGATTCGACGGCTTTTTTGATGGTGGCTTCATCGAGGTTGGGCTGCTCTTTCAGTTTACGCAGAGTGCGAGCAATCACTTCCGGGTTGCTGGCTGCTTCGCCTTTTGGCGAAATGCTGTGGTACTGCTCGGCGGTGTTGGCCAGGTTCAGAAACTGGCTAAACGCGCGGGCAACCGGCAGCAGCTCGTCGTTAGACAGGTTTTGCAGCGTAGTGAGCAGCTCCTGGCGATTGACTTCATTGCCGGCGCGGGATGATTTGGACAACTTACGGATTGTTTCTACGCGGTCAAGAATGTTCTCTCCCAGCGCATCCTTGATGGTCTCCCCCAGCACTTTGCCGAGCATACTGACATTACTACGCAACGCGGAATATTGTTCGTTCATATTAACCCAGACACCCCATCTTTAATTTATGCGTCCTGTATCTTTCGCGCGACATCGGCGTTGGCTGCGCTTGCCCATCTGGTCACTTACTTATGTAAGCTCCTTGTATGAGCTCGCTTGTCGCCTTGCTATGACACGAAATCTCTCGGACTTTGTATGTTAGCCGTCTTTTATAAAGCCACGTAAAAGTCGTGACGTCAATTGCTGCGAAATCGGTTCAGCAAACGAAAAAATGACGGGAATTTACGTTATTTAATTCACATCGAATCAAATAAGCTTTGCTTATGAAATGTTAATAAATTACCTCGCTTACCACTAAAGGGTTAGCGAGGCGATAAGCGGTTAATGCCAGCAGAAATGATGCACAACCTGGGTGATCAATTCGCGGGTTGGCTTAATAAAACGAGTTTCCAGATACTCATCCGGCTGATGCGCCTGATTGATGGAGCCAGGCCCTAACACCAGCGTCGGGCAAAGCGTCTGGATAAACGGCGCTTCGGTGCAGTAGTTCACCACCTCAGTCTGTGCGCCCAGCAGTTTCTCAACCACTTGTACCAGTTGGTGATCCGGTGGGCACTCATAGCCTGGAATTGGCGGGTGCAGCTCCGACACCGTCAGGCGACCCGGCCAGCGCTCGCTGACCGGGGCCAGCGCGTCGTTAAGTAAGCCATTGAGATCGTTAAGCGTCATGCCGGGCAGTGGGCGAATATCCATATGCAGCTCGCAGCAGGCGCAGATTCGGTTAGCGGCGTCGCCGCCGTGGATGTGACCCAAATTTAACGTCGGATACGGGACGGTAAAAGCATCATGGTGATAGCGCTCTTTCAGGTCATCGCGCAGATTCATGATATGGCCGATGGCATCATGCATCAGTTCAATGGCATTCACGCCGCGAGCCGGATCGCTCGAGTGACCCGATTGTCCCAAAATGCGAATCGCATTAGAGATATGACCTTTGTGCGCGCGGACCGGTTGTAGAGAAGTGGGTTCGCCAATGATCGCGCAGTCCGGGCGTAAAGCGGTGGTTTCAGAGAAATAACGCGCTCCCGCCATGCTGGTCTCTTCATCGGCAGTGGCCAGAATGTACAGGGGCTTTTTCAGTTGCGTGACGTCGACGTCACGCAGCGCGTCGAGGATAAAGGCGAAGAAGCCTTTCATATCCGCCGTACCCAGACCGTAGAGCTTATTGTCATGCTCGGTCAGGGTGAACGGATCGCGCGTCCAGCGTCCGTCGTCAAAGGGGACGGTATCGGTATGGCCCGCCAACAACAAACCACCGGCTCCCTGTCCAATGCTTGCCAGCATATTGAATTTATTGCGCGTGTCGGGAACCGGCTGGACCTCCACATTAAAGCCTAAATCTTTGAACCAGTCCGCCAGCAGAGTGATTAAACCTGCATTACTTTGGTCGAGCGCTTCTTCGGTGGCGCTAATCGACGGCATGGCAATCAGAGCGCGGTATATCTCGATAAATGGCGGTAAATTGTTTTTCATTGTTGACACACCTCGGGTCATGATAGTATCAATATTCATGCAGTATTTGTGAATAAAAATACATTAACGTTGAGCGTAATAAAACCCACCAAGTGTAAGGTGAGGTGATAAAGGCTTATATCTGGCAACAGAATCTAAGAAGGTGAGCAGCCCCGATGTTGAATACGCTGATTGTGGGCGCCAGTGGCTATGCCGGCGCAGAGCTTGTGACCTATGTAAATCGCCATCCTGATATGACCATAACCGCTTTGACCGTCTCAGCGCAAAGCAATGATGCAGGAAAATTAATCTCTGATTTGCATCCGCAGTTGAAAGGCATTGTCGATTTACCGTTACAGCCAATGTCAGATATCAGCGAGTTTAGCGCAGGGGTGGACGTTGTGTTCCTCGCAACGGCGCATGAGGTGAGCCATGACCTGGCCCCGCAGTTTTTGCAGGCAGGATGCGTGGTGTTTGACCTCTCGGGCGCGTTTCGCGTAAACGACGGCGCGTTCTATGAAAAATATTACGGCTTTACCCATCAGCATCCAGACCTGCTGGAGCAGGCGGTTTATGGACTGGCGGAGTGGAGCGCAGACCAACTGAAAGACGCGAATTTGATTGCCGTGCCGGGTTGCTACCCGACGGCGGCGCAGCTGTCGCTGAAACCACTGATTGATGCCGGGCTGCTGGATCTCAGCCAGTGGCCGGTAATTAACGCCACCAGCGGCGTGAGCGGCGCGGGACGTAAGGCGGCTATTTCCAACAGCTTTTGTGAGGTGAGCCTGCAGCCGTATGGCGTGTTTACCCATCGCCATCAGCCGGAAATCGCTACTCACCTCGGTGCGGAGGTGATCTTCACCCCGCATCTGGGCAACTTCCCGCGCGGAATTCTGGAAACCATCACCTGCCGTTTGCAAGCGGGCGTAACCCATGCGCAGGTGGCTCAAACGTTGCAACAGGCGTATGGCGATAAGCCACTGGTGCGTCTGTATGACAAAGGCGTTCCGGCGCTGAAGAACGTGGTTGGCTTACCGTTCTGTGATATCGGGTTTGCCGTACAGGGTGAGCACCTGATCGTGGTGGCAACTGAAGACAACTTATTGAAAGGCGCGGCGGCACAGGCGATGCAGTGCGCAAATATTCGTTTTGGCTTTGCTGAAACGCAGTCTCTTATTTAAGGGTGCAACGATGAATCCATTAATTATCAAGCTGGGCGGCGTTTTACTGGATAGCGAAGAGGCGCTGGAGCGTCTGTTTACCGCACTGGTGAATTATCGTGAGTCGCATCAGCGACCGCTGGTCATTGTGCACGGTGGCGGCTGCGTGGTTGACGATCTGATGAAGCAGCTGAACCTGCCGGTGAAAAAGAAAAATGGTCTGCGCGTCACGCCAGCCGATCAAATTGACATTATTACCGGCGCCCTGGCGGGAACAGCGAATAAAACCTTACTGGCCTGGGCGAAAAAGCACCACATCGCATCCGTGGGTCTGTATCTTGGTGATGGCGATAGCGTAAAAGTGACGCCGCTCGATAAAGCGCTGGGTCATGTTGGACTGGCGCAGCCGGGTTCGCCTAAGCTGATTAACACACTGCTGGAAGGCGGTTTTCTGCCGGTAGTTAGCTCTATTGGTGTTACTGAAGACGGACTGCTGATGAACGTTAATGCCGATCAGGCGGCAACGGCGCTGGCGGCAACGCTGGGTGCGGATCTGATCCTGCTCTCTGACGTAAGCGGTATTCTGGATGGAAAAGGCCAGCGTATTGCCGAAATGACCGCCGCGAAAGCGGAACAACTGATTGAACAAGGTATTATTACTGACGGCATGATCGTGAAGGTCAATGCGGCGCTGGATGCCGCGCGCACGCTGGGTCGCCCTGTGGATATTGCCTCCTGGCGTCATGCCGAGCAACTGCCGGCGCTGTTTAACGGCATGCCAATTGGCACGCGGATTTTAGCGTAAACTATTTTGTACCCGATGGCGGTTATGCCTTATCGGGCCTACGTGAACCGAACCTGTACGCCGGATAAGCTAAGCGCCATCCGGCGTTGAAATTCAAGATATTAAGGAAGCAAGTTATGGCACTTTGGGGTGGGCGTTTTACACAGGCAGCAGATCAGCGGTTCAAACAGTTCAACGACTCGTTGCGTTTTGACTACCGCCTGGCAGAACAGGATATTGTCGGCTCTGTGGCCTGGTCTAAAGCGCTGGTAACGGTCGGCGTACTGACTGCCGATGAACAACTGCAATTGGAAGAGGCGCTGAACACTCTGCTGGAAGAGGTTCGCGTTAATCCGCAGCAGATCCTGCAAAGCGATGCCGAAGATATTCATAGCTGGGTGGAAGGTAAGCTGATTGATAAAGTCGGCCAGCTTGGTAAAAAACTGCATACCGGACGTAGCCGTAATGACCAGGTCGCGACCGATCTTAAACTGTGGTGCAAAGACACGGTTATTGAATTACTGTCGGCCAACCGTCAACTGCAAAGTGCGCTGGTGGTGACGGCAGAGAATAACCAGGACGCCGTTATGCCGGGTTACACCCACCTGCAACGTGCGCAGCCGGTGACGTTTGCTCATTGGTGTCTGGCCTATGTCGAAATGTTGGCGCGTGACGAGAGCCGTCTGCAGGATTCGCTCAAGCGTCTGGACGTCAGTCCACTGGGCTGCGGCGCGCTGGCGGGTACGGCGTATGAAATCGATCGCGAGCAACTGGCCGGTTGGCTGGGCTTTGCCTCGGCGACGCGTAACAGTCTGGACAGTGTTTCTGACCGTGACCACGTGTTGGAGTTACTCTCCAACGCCTCTATCGGCATGGTGCACCTGTCGCGTTTTGCTGAAGACCTGATTTTCTTTAATACCGGCGAAGCGGGCTTTGTCGAGCTGTCCGATCGTGTAACTTCGGGTTCATCTCTGATGCCGCAGAAGAAAAACCCGGATGCGCTGGAGCTGATCCGTGGCAAATGCGGTCGCGTGCAGGGTGCGCTGACCGGCATGATGATGACCTTAAAAGGTCTCCCGTTGGCATACAATAAAGATATGCAGGAAGACAAAGAAGGGCTGTTCGATGCGCTCGACACCTGGCTGGACTGTCTGCATATGGCTGCGCTGGTGCTGGATGGCATTCAGGTGAAACGTCCGCGTTGTCAGGAAGCGGCGCAGCAGGGTTATGCTAACGCCACCGAGTTGGCGGATTATCTGGTAGCAAAAGGCGTCCCGTTCCGCGAAGCACACCATATTGTGGGTGAGACGGTGGTCGAGGCGATTCGTCAGGGCAAACCGCTGGAAGCGCTGTCGCTTGCTGACTTACAAAAGTTCAGTCAGGTGATTGGCGATGACGTTTATCCGATCCTCTCGTTGCAATCGTGCCTGGATAAACGTGCGGCGAAAGGCGGCGTGTCGCCACAGCAGGTGGCGCAGGCGATCGACTACGCGAAGGCGCGTCTGATTTAACGTCGGTAATAAAAGAGGCCATCCCGAAGGATGGCCTTGTTATGTTTCTATCCTGGATAGCAGTTTACGGACGATAAATCTCAAATTCCTGGGCGACGTTATTGTCGGTGCAGGTACTTAAGGTGACATAACCGTCGTTACCCACCGTCATACAACGTTGCGTGCCTTCCTTCTGTGAGACGAACTTGTTGTTTTGCCAGGTCCATGTCTGATTTTTGTTGGTATCAGTCGGGGTGTGGCAGGTGTAAGAAATAATATTTCTGCCTTCAACATTATAACCGTTTTGAATATCCAGGCAGCTCTGGCTATTGCCAATTACCAGACGTTCACGGACATCAAATTTAAAGGTCTGGTTGTTGGAGCCGGAGCAAGCATAGGTGAACAAACGATCGCCATTCCGGATTTGACCGTTTTTGACATCCAGGCAGAGGTTGTTTTTCCGTGATTTATAAACACCGGTGACGACCTCTTTTTCATCTGCGTGCGTAAACGGCGCAAATACCTGGCTGTATGCGTACATCGGTGCCTGCTGTGCGGTCATACCGCTGTGCTCCGGGCTGACCTGCTTCGCCACGCCCGGCTGATCGCGTGCCATTGACCACGCGCCAATCATGCCGAGGTTGCGTTTTTTCGCGTCGTCCATCACCAGTTTCGCATCGGACAGATAGAACACTTCGCCCTGTACATCGTTGTAACCGATCATCGGGGTGGTGCCCATCATGGCGTTGATCTCTTTGTCAGATTTCTCTGGCCAGATTTTCTTCAACTGGGTGAACATGTTGTCGATGGCGGATGTGGCGCATTTACCGTGGATATTCTGCCCTTCGGTACCGTCTGACTGGCAGACGGCGTTACCGTAGTCCATGGTCATTACGTTAATACCAGCCAGTTCAACGCCGACATGGCGCGCATTTTCCAGCACATACAGACCTTCAGCCGTCAGACCGGTCGGCAGAATCGGCAGGGTGTACCAGATACCGACTTTGCGACCTTCCTCTTTCCACTGAGCCTGAACCTCTTTTACTGCCTGGTTGCGGCGATCGATGGAATCCTGATCGGCCACCCATGTGCCTTCGATATCAAAATCCAGCACGTTCAGGTTCAGGTTATCAACAATGTCGTAGTAGAGTTTTTGCAGATCTTTCACATTCTTACAGGCAGCCGCCAGCGGGGAGTTATTCGCTCCGCCAATGGAAACCATCACATCGCCACCAGCTTCACGCAGCGCTTTTATTTTGCTGTACTGTGAGTAATCCTGCAGATTATAGGCCGTACCCCAGGTTGGGATGCACTGCTCGCCACTTTTCGCGACGACAAACGCCATGGTGAAGTGGGTAATGTTTTGCTCTTTCGCCAGTTTCGCCAGATCCGGAATGCTGTTCAGGCTAAAGTCGACGTATGGTGCATAAACGTGGGCAGGCCATGGATTCTTCGGCGTCCCTACGCGCTCTTTGGTGCCAGTCCAGTTGGTATAAATCGCCCATGGGTTTTTATCATACGGCATAACGCCTTTGACTTTCGTCTGAGCGACATAAGGTATCCCTTTGTACACCGCCAGTTTGCCAGCTTCGTAAAGCGCAATGGAGTTGATCTGTGGGGCATTATTAAATTGTTCCTGGGTGAATTCGACCGTTGGGCCTAACGGTTTCCACGGACGGCCATTGGTGCTGGTCGGGTTCTGGTTACCTGCAATAGAAGGGTTTTCACCAACGGTATAGTACAGTGCTTCATAAGACTGGCCGTCAACTTTGACCTCATCCCCTTTGTTGTAAACCTGGCTGGAACGCCAGTCGGGTACTGGTGTATAGAGTTTCCACGGATTGTCGGCACCTGGGGTGAAGGAATAAGCCGGAACGGGGATTGCCGCTTCATATGTTACATCCTGATAAGTGACAATATCATCTTCGGCATAATCTTTTTCGGCGCTGAAGGCGTCGTGGGCAACAGGCGTGGCGCTGCCTGCGTCACAGGTCGTTGGGTTGCCGTATTGGTCTATTTCTGCTTTTGTGGCATCGCGCACATAACCCCACGGATTATCCCAGTTTTCAGCGGACGCGCCCTGTGGGCAATTATCGGCATTTACATACCAGCGGTTACTATAAACTTTACTGTCAAAAATAACTTCAATGGTGTTTCCACCTGCCTGACCGCTCCAGGCTTCCAGGGCGAATGCGTTTGCGGCGCACGACATCAGGCCTGCCGCGAGAAAATATCGCGAAATAGTATTGAGTTTCATAAAAGATTCCATTCGATAAATATTAGAAAAATATGGGTGAATGTACTCTAAATAATTAGAGTGGCGAAGAAACGAGTGTTCTTGCGATTTGCCATATATTGAATATCGCGCGGTTATTAT
This sequence comes from Citrobacter sp. RHB35-C21, assembly GCF_013816515.1. Lineage (NCBI taxonomy): Bacteria > Pseudomonadati > Pseudomonadota > Gammaproteobacteria > Enterobacterales > Enterobacteriaceae > Citrobacter > Citrobacter sp. RHB35-C21. Next base: position 4,871,808 of record NZ_CP057147.1, on the reverse strand, counting down.
TTATGAACCTGACAGGGCGTCAAATATATAAATGATACAAAATGTTTTTGATTATTTTAATTTAATATGGTTTTAATTTAAATAATCGGATGGGAATATGTAATTTATATTTTGTATATATTTTTTTGAATGTATTCGCGCCGGGCGCAAAAAAAAATGCGGACTCAAGGTCCGCAAAAGTTCACGTTGGCTTTAGTTATTTCGAGTATGAGAGAAACTCTCAAAACGGACAGTAGCTTCAAGGGTTAAAGGGGTACCGTTCCGTTTCTGTGGTGCATTATTAAACAGAAAGCTTGATAGGGATAATCGTTCGTTGCTATTCTACCTATCGCTACGAACTATCGTGGCGATGGAGGATGAATAATGAATATTCGTGATCTTGAATACCTGGTGGCGCTAGCCGAACATCGTCACTTCCGACGAGCGGCAGACTCCTGTCACGTTAGTCAGCCAACGCTGAGCGGACAGATCCGCAAGCTGGAAGATGAGCTTGGCGTCATGCTGCTGGAGCGTACGAGTCGCAAAGTGCTGTTCACTCAGGCAGGTTTACTGCTGGTGGATCAGGCGCGCACCGTGCTGCGCGAGGTCAAAGTGCTCAAGGAGATGGCAAGCCAACAAGGCGAGACAATGTCTGGACCGCTGCATATTGGTTTGATCCCAACGGTAGGGCCATACCTGCTGCCGCATATTATTCCTATGTTGCACCAGACCTTCCCAAAACTGGAAATGTATCTCCATGAGGCGCAGACGCATCAGCTGTTGGCGCAACTGGATAGCGGTAAGCTCGACTGCGTCATTCTGGCGCTGGTGAAAGAGAGTGAGGCGTTCATCGAAGTACCGTTATTTGATGAGCCTATGCTGCTGGCGATCTATGAAGATCACCCATGGGCAAACCGCGACTGTGTGCCGATGTCCGATCTGGCGGGTGAGAAACTGCTGATGCTAGAGGATGGCCACTGCCTGCGCGATCAGGCGATGGGCTTCTGCTTTGAAGCGGGTGCTGATGAGGATACTCATTTCCGGGCGACCAGTCTGGAAACGCTGCGTAACATGGTGGCGGCAGGCAGCGGTATTACCTTACTGCCTGCGCTGGCCGTGCCGCCGGAGCGTAAGCGTGATGGCGTTGTCTATCTGCCCTGCATCAAGCCTGAACCGCGCCGTACGATTGGCCTGGTGTATCGTCCAGGTTCGCCGCTGCGCAGCCGTTATGAACAGCTGGCAGAGGCCATCCGTGGGTCAATGGATGGCCATTTCGACAGTGCGTTAAAACAGGCGGTTTAAGCCATTTAGCGCTGCTACCCTATAGGCTTCCGCCATGGTTGGGTAGTTAAAGGTGGTGTTAACGAAGTATTCGATGGTGTTACCACCACCTTTTTGCTCCATTATCGCCTGACCGATGTGAATAATTTCGGCCGCGCGTTCCCCAAAGCAGTGGATCCCCAGAATCTCTTTCGTTTCGCGATGGAACAGGATCTTCAGCGTTCCGACACTCATACCCACTATTTGCGCACGTGCCAGATGTTTAAACTGGGCGCGGCCAACCTCGTATGGAACTTTCATGGCCGTGAGCTGCTGCTCGGTTTTCCCGACGGAGCTGATTTCCGGAATGGTATAAATCCCGGTCGGGATATCTTCGATCAGATGCGCGGTAGCTTCGCCTTTTACCAATGCCTGGGCGGCAATGCGTCCCTGATCGTAGGCCGCCGATGCCAGACTCGGATAGCCGATCACATCTCCTACGGCATACACGTGCGGCAGCGCCGTCTGGTACATGCTGTTGACCTTCAACTGCCCGCGGCTGTCGGTTTTCAACCCAATATTTTCCAGCGCCAGCGAATCGGTATTCCCGGTACGGCCATTGGCGTACAACAGGCAGTCGGCTTTCAGTTTCTTACCGGATTTCAGATGCATGATGACGCCGTCATCGCAACCTTCAATCTTCTCGTACTCTTCGTTGTGGCGAATGACCACTCCGCTGTTCCAGAAGTGGTAAGAGAGCGAGTCGGACATCTCTTGATCGAGGAACGCAAGCAGACGATCGCGGGTGTTGATTAAATCGACTTTTACGTCCATTCCACGGAAGATCGACGCATATTCGCAGCCAATTACTCCCGCACCATAAATCAAAACATGGCGGGGTTCATGGTGCAGGCTCAGGATAGAGTCGCTGTCATAAACCCGGGGATGGGAAAAGTCGACATCCACCGGATGATAGGGGCGTGAACCACAGGCGATGATGAACTTATCCGCGGTCAGCGTTTCCACCGTGCCGTCGTGGCATTCAAGGGCGAGTGTGTGTTCATCAACAAAACGGGCATTTCCCTGCAAAATTTCACAGTGGTTGCGCTCGTAAAATCCTTGCCGCATACGCGTTTGCTGATTAATAACGTTATCAGCGTGGTTGAGAATATCGGCGAAAGAAGAACGAAGGAGTCGGGAGTGGTCGCTGTAAAGTGGGTTCTGATTGAATTCAATAATACGGCTGACGGCGTGGCGGAGGGCTTTCGACGGGATGGTCCCCCAGTGGGTACAGCCTCCGCCGACGTTATGATAGCGCTCAATCACCGCGACGCGCGCTCCTTGCTTAACCAGACCCATTGCAGCGCCTTCGCCGCCGGGACCGGAACCTATTACTATTGCATCGTAATCGTAGGAATGTGACATGGTCAGGCTTACCTGTTCTTATACATAAAAGCAACAGAATGGTAACATCTTTGTCGGGATAACCCAATTATCGTTGTGCTTTTTTGCGAACTCGAAGCACAAACTGCGCGTAAACAATCATTCACAAAGCCATGCCAACCGCCTAATCTCTGGTATAGTGCCAGCAAGGTATGTGGAAGGATTCAGACATCGTGATGGGCGTTAGAGCGCAACAAAAAGAAAAAACCCGGCGTTCGCTGGTAGAAGCCGCATTTAGTCAACTCAGCGCTGAGCGTAGTTTTGCCAGCCTCAGTTTACGCGAAGTCGCTCGTGAAGCGGGCATTGCGCCAACCTCGTTTTATCGCCATTTCCGCGATGTGGATGAACTCGGCCTGACGATGGTGGATGAGAGTGGTTTGATGCTGCGTCAGTTGATGCGTCAGGCGCGTCAGCGTATCGCGAAGGGCGGGAGTGTGATCCGCACCTCGGTCTCAACATTTATGGAGTTCATCGGCAACAATCCCAACGCCTTCCGTTTATTATTGCGCGAGCGTTCGGGAACCTCCGCGGCGTTTCGCGCAGCGGTCGCTCGTGAAATTCAGCACTTCATTGCGGAACTTGCGGACTATCTCGAACTCGAAAACCATATGCCTCGTGCGTTTACTGAAGCGCAGGCCGAAGCCATGGTCACCATTGTGTTCAGCGCCGGGGCAGAAGCACTGGATGTTGGCGCCGAGCAGCGTCGACAGCTGGAAGAACGGCTGGTATTGCAACTGCGCATGATCGCGAAGGGCGCATTTTATTGGTACCGCCGTGAACAAGAGAAGATGACGCATCACTCCGAGTAACGAGAAGGACGAGCAATGAAACAGTCAGGTCAAGATAAAGGTACGCTGCTGCTGGCGCTGGTTGCTGGCTTATCGATCAATGGCACATTTGCGGCGCTGTTTAGCTCCATTGTGCCATTCTCAGTATTCCCAATTATTTCGCTGGTGCTGACGGTTTATTGTCTGCATCAACGCTATCAAAACCGCACCATGCCTGTGGGGTTACCGGGCCTGGCCGCCGCCTGTTTTATTCTCGGCGTTCTGTTGTACAGCACTGTGGTACGCGCTGAATATCCGGATATTGGCTCAAACTTCTTCCCGGCGGTTCTGTCGGTGATTCTGGTGTTCTGGATCGGCTTTAAAGTGCGTAACCGTAGACAGGAAATCGTGGAGTAATATTTGTAGGCCGGGCAAGCGAAGCGCCCCCGGCCAGGACATCATTTACTTGGCGGTCAGTAATACTCCGCACTCCATATGGTGCGTATACGGGAACTGATCGAACAGAGCCAGGCGTGAAACATTGTGCGTCTGGCTTAACGTTTCCAGATTCTTACATAATGTCTCCGGGTTACAGGAGATGTACAGAATTCGCGGGTACGCCTGCACCATTTTCTCTGTTTCGCTGTCCAGACCGCTGCGCGGTGGGTCAACGAAAATGGTTTCACACTGGTAACTCTTCAGATCGATTCCCTGCAAACGGTTGAACTCACGAACCCCGTTCATCGCCTGAGTAAACTCTTCGGCCGCCATGCGGATAATTTGTACGTTATCAATATGGTTAGCCGCAATGTTGTATTGCGCAGCAGCCACGGACGGTTTAGCGATTTCAGTGGCCAGTACGCGGTTGAAGTTTTGTGCGAGTGCTAACGAGAAATTGCCATTGCCGCAGTACAGCTCAAGCAGGTCGCCTTTTGATCCCCTGGTGACATCAATCGCCCATTCCAGCATCTGAATATTCATGGCGGCATTCGGCTGGGTGAAGCTGTTCTCAACCTGGCGGTAGATGATCTCTTTACCCGCAACCGGCAAGCGTTCGTCAATGTAATCCTGGTCCAGCTCGATTTTGGTTTTGGTTGCCCGGCCAATCAGATGCACGTTCAGGTTTTGCGCCCGTAACGCATCCCGCAGCGCTTCAGCTTCCTGACGCCATTCATCATCCAGCTTTTTATGGTACAGCATCGATACCACTGCCTGATCGCTCAGGGTAGTGAGGTAATCAATCTGGAACAGTTTGTGGCGCAGGACGTGGTTGTTGCGAACGCCGTCGATCATTGCCGTCATCAGCGTGTTGATAAGCTCGCTGGCCGCCGGGAAACTGTCGACGCGGATACGGCTTTTGGTCTGGCTGTCGAACATGATGTGGTACAGATCATCCCCGTCATGCCACAGACGAAATTCCGCGCGCATACGGTAGTGGCTGACCGGCGAGCGAAACACTTCCGGAGCCTGTGCATAAAATGGCGTCATTAAGCTCTGCAGACGCACTACTTTTTCAGCTAACTGGGCGTCGTACTGTTCTGTCGGAAGGTGTTTGGGGGTCATGATGCGTCCTGAAAAATAAAAGTACGCGGGGATTGTAGGGATTGCTCAACAGATGTCCAGTCATTGATGATTTCCGATATTGTGATGCGCGGTCTGGACACCAGGTTGTAACAAACTGTAGCATCCGTTTTCCGGTCCTGTGAGTTAAAAGGGAATCCAGTGTGAATCTGGAGCTGACGCGCAGCGGTAAGGAAGGTAGGAGATGAGCGCACCTGGTGCAGACACTGCGGCATGCCGTGGGAAGTCATCATCTCTTTAAGTTGCCTCCAAGCCCGAAGACCTGCCGGCTAACGTCGCATCTGGTTTTCATCATCGCGTACTATCGGTGGGACCTGCGGCATCCTTCTTATATTGTGGATGCTTTACAATGATTAAAAAATCGTTGCTGTGCACGGCACTGTCCGTCACAGCATTTTCGGGTTGGGCGCAGGACACTAGCCCAGATACTCTCGTCGTCACTGCCAACCGTTTTCAGCAGCCTCGTAGCGCTGTACTTGCCCCTATCACCGTTGTTACGCGTCAGGATATCGATCGCTGGCAATCCACTTCCGTCAATGATGTGCTTCGTCGCCTGCCGGGTGTGGATATCGCCCAATACGGTGGTATGGGACAAAATTCGTCTATTTCTATTCGCGGCACCAACGCCAGCCATGTGCTGGTGTTGATTGACGGCGTGCGTCTGAACCTGGCAGGGGTTAGCGGCGCAGCCGATCTTAGCCAGTTCCCAGTCTCGTTAGTGCAACGTATCGAATACATTCGTGGGCCGCGTTCGGCGGTTTATGGTTCTGATGCGATTGGCGGTGTGGTGAATATCATTACCACGCGTGAAAAGTCGGGGACGGAACTCACTGCCGGTGTGGGGAGCAATGGGTATCAGAATTATGATGTCTCAACCCAACAACAGCTTGGTGAAAATACTCGCGTCACATTAATGGGCGATTATGCCTATACCAAAGGTTTTGATGTTGTCGCATACGGTAGCACTGGCTCTCAGGCTCAGCCTGACAAAGACGGTTTCTTAAGTAAGACGCTGTATGGCGCGCTGGAACATAACTTTTCCGATACATGGAGCGGGTTTGTTCGCGGCTACGGCTATGATAACCGAACAGATTATGACGCGTATTATTATCCGGGGACGCCGTTAGTGGATACCCGTCAGCTCTATAGCCAAAGCTGGGATGCCGGGCTGCGCTTTAATGGCGAGCTTATCCAGTCACAACTGGTTTCCAGCTATAGCCATAGTAAAGATTACAACTATGATCCGGATTATGGCCGCTATGACTCCTCGGCCACACTGGATGATATGAAGCAATATAATGTTCAGTGGTCCAACAGTATGGTGCTTGGTCACGGTAACGTAGGCGCAGGCGTTGACTGGCAAAAGCAAACCACGACGCCTGGCACCGGGTATGTCACGGACGGTTACGATCAGCGTAATACGGGTCTCTACCTGACCGGGTTGCAGCAACTGGGCGACTTTACCTTTGAAGGTGCGGCGCGCAGTGATGATAACTCCGAATTTGGCCGTCATGGCACATGGCAGACCAGCGCCGGATGGGAGTTTATTGAAGGCTATCGCTTTATTGCGTCCTACGGTACATCTTTCAAAGCGCCTAATCTCGGGCAGTTGCATGGTTATTACGGCAATTCGAACCTGGATCCTGAACAAAGTAAGCAATGGGAAGGGGCGTTTGAAGGCTTAACGGCGGGTGTGAACTGGCGTGTATCCGGATATCGTAATGATATCGACGACATGATCGATTACGACCCGCATACCGAGAAATACTTTAACGAAGGTAAAGTTCGTATTAAAGGTGTGGAAGCGACCGCAAACTTTGATACCGGGCCGTTGGCACATACGCTGAGCTACGATTATGTCGATTCGCGCAATGCGATTACGGACAAGCCGCTCGCACGCCGTTCTAAAAACCAGGTGAAGTACCAGCTCGACTGGCAGGTTTATGATTTTGACTGGGGCCTGACGTATCATTACCTGGGAACGCGTTATGACACTGACTACGTAACCTACCAGCCGGTAAAAATGGGTGGGGTTAGCCTGTGGGATCTTGGCGTGTCATATCCAATCACCTCACAGCTGACAGTTCGTGGTAAAATCGCCAACCTGTTCGATAAAGATTACGAGACAGTTTATGGCTACGCAACTGCAGGACGGGAATACACCTTGTCTGGCAGCTACACTTTCTGATCCGCGTCCCACCGTGCTGGTGTTTGATTCCGGCGTCGGTGGGTTGTCGGTCTATGACGAGATCCGGCGTCTTCTGCCGGATCTCCACTATATATACGCTTTCGACAACGTCGCCTTTCCTTATGGAGAGAAGAGCGAGGAGTTTATCGTCGAACGTGTTGTTGAGATTGTGACTGCGGTCCAGCAGCGCTATCCCCTCTCTCTTGCGGTCATCGCGTGTAATACAGCAAGCACGGTATCGCTCCCTGCATTACGTGAGAAATTTGCCTTTCCGGTTGTGGGCGTGGTGCCTGCTATTAAACCGGCGGCGCGACTCACGGCGAATGGTGTGGTGGGACTGCTGGCTACGCGTGCAACGGTGAAGCGTTCATATACCCATGAGTTGATTGCACGGTTTGCTAACGAATGTCAGATAGCGATGCTGGGTTCCGCTGAGCTGGTGGAACTGGCGGAAGCGAAGCTGCACGGTGAAACCATTTCTCTGGAAGAACTGCGTCGTGTCCTGCGCCCTTGGCTGCGGATGTCGGAACCACCTGACACGGTGGTGCTCGGATGCACCCATTTCCCTCTATTACGGGAAGAACTTTTACAGGTCCTGCCCGAGGGGACGCGGATGGTGGATTCTGGTGCCGCGATTGCGCGTCGTACGGCCTGGTTATTAGAACATGAAGCGCCAGACGCGAAATCAACTGATGAGAATGTCGCATTCTGCATGGCAATGACGGCAGAAGCCGAACAATTATTGCCCGTGCTGCAGCGTTATGGCTTTAAGACGCTCGAAAAACTGGCTGTTTAGACTGTTTTGGTGGAAAAATAAGCACTCGGAAGATTATTTTAAATTTCCCCTTGTCAGCCTGAAATAACTCCCTATAATGCGCCTCCACTGACACGGAACAACGGATTACAAACCGCCGGGTCAGCGGGATTCCACTGAGAATCTCGCGGAGAAAAGCAAAAATAAATGCTTGACTCTGAATGAGGAAAACGTAATATACGGGACCTCGCGACAGAGCGCTAAAGCGCGTCGCAACTGCTCTTTAACAATTTATCAGACAATCTGTGTGGGCACTCGAAGATACGGATTCTTAACGTCGCAAGACGAAAAATGAATACCAAGTCTCTGAGTGAACACGTAATTCATTACGAAGTTTAATTCACGAGCATCAAACTTAAATTGAAGAGTTTGATCATGGCTCAGATTGAACGCTGGCGGCAGGCCTAACACATGCAAGTCGAACGGTAGCACAGAGGAGCTTGCTCCTTGGGTGACGAGTGGCGGACGGGTGAGTAATGTCTGGGAAACTGCCCGATGGAGGGGGATAACTACTGGAAACGGTAGCTAATACCGCATAACGTCGCAAGACCAAAGAGGGGGACCTTCGGGCCTCTTGCCATCGGATGTGCCCAGATGGGATTAGCTAGTAGGTGGGGTAACGGCTCACCTAGGCGACGATCCCTAGCTGGTCTGAGAGGATGACCAGCCACACTGGAACTGAGACACGGTCCAGACTCCTACGGGAGGCAGCAGTGGGGAATATTGCACAATGGGCGCAAGCCTGATGCAGCCATGCCGCGTGTATGAAGAAGGCCTTCGGGTTGTAAAGTACTTTCAGCGAGGAGGAAGGTGTTGTGGTTAATAACCGCAGCAATTGACGTTACTCGCAGAAGAAGCACCGGCTAACTCCGTGCCAGCAGCCGCGGTAATACGGAGGGTGCAAGCGTTAATCGGAATTACTGGGCGTAAAGCGCACGCAGGCGGTCTGTCAAGTCGGATGTGAAATCCCCGGGCTCAACCTGGGAACTGCATCCGAAACTGGCAGGCTAGAGTCTTGTAGAGGGGGGTAGAATTCCAGGTGTAGCGGTGAAATGCGTAGAGATCTGGAGGAATACCGGTGGCGAAGGCGGCCCCCTGGACAAAGACTGACGCTCAGGTGCGAAAGCGTGGGGAGCAAACAGGATTAGATACCCTGGTAGTCCACGCCGTAAACGATGTCGACTTGGAGGTTGTGCCCTTGAGGCGTGGCTTCCGGAGCTAACGCGTTAAGTCGACCGCCTGGGGAGTACGGCCGCAAGGTTAAAACTCAAATGAATTGACGGGGGCCCGCACAAGCGGTGGAGCATGTGGTTTAATTCGATGCAACGCGAAGAACCTTACCTACTCTTGACATCCAGAGAACTTAGCAGAGATGCTTTGGTGCCTTCGGGAACTCTGAGACAGGTGCTGCATGGCTGTCGTCAGCTCGTGTTGTGAAATGTTGGGTTAAGTCCCGCAACGAGCGCAACCCTTATCCTTTGTTGCCAGCGATTCGGTCGGGAACTCAAAGGAGACTGCCAGTGATAAACTGGAGGAAGGTGGGGATGACGTCAAGTCATCATGGCCCTTACGAGTAGGGCTACACACGTGCTACAATGGCATATACAAAGAGAAGCGACCTCGCGAGAGCAAGCGGACCTCATAAAGTATGTCGTAGTCCGGATTGGAGTCTGCAACTCGACTCCATGAAGTCGGAATCGCTAGTAATCGTGGATCAGAATGCCACGGTGAATACGTTCCCGGGCCTTGTACACACCGCCCGTCACACCATGGGAGTGGGTTGCAAAAGAAGTAGGTAGCTTAACCTTCGGGAGGGCGCTTACCACTTTGTGATTCATGACTGGGGTGAAGTCGTAACAAGGTAACCGTAGGGGAACCTGCGGTTGGATCACCTCCTTACCTTAAAGAAACGTTCTTTGTAGTGCTCACACAGATTGTCTGATGAAAATTAGCAGTAAGAAAATCTCTGCAGGCTTGTAGCTCAGGTGGTTAGAGCGCACCCCTGATAAGGGTGAGGTCGGTGGTTCAAGTCCACTCAGGCCTACCAAATTCGCCTCCGTGCTGTGTTACGGCGATGCTCGCATACTTCAGTATGCTTCGCACCACCGCGCCTTGCCCGGAAACGAATTAGGGTACAGAGATTAGCATTTACGATGGGGTTATAGCTCAGCTGGGAGAGCGCCTGCCTTGCACGCAGGAGGTCTGCGGTTCGATCCCGCATAGCTCCACCATCCTTTACTGCAAAAACACAAGAAAACTTCAGAGTGTACCTGAAAAGGTTCACTGCGAAGTTTTGCTCTTTAAAAATCTGGATCAAGCTGAAAATTGAAACGACACACTGTTTCATTTCTCCGTAAACAAGAAATGAAAAGCGGTGTGTTCGAGTCTCTCAAATTTTCGCAACACTGAAGTGTTTTACGAAACATCTTCGGGTTGTGAGGTTAAGCGACTAAGCGTACACGGTGGATGCCCTGGCAGTCAGAGGCGATGAAGGACGTGCTAATCTGCGATAAGCGTCGGTAAGGTGATATGAACCGTTATAACCGGCGATTTCCGAATGGGGAAACCCAGTGTGATTCGTCACACTATCATTGCGTGAATACATAGCGTAATGAAGCGAACCGGGGGAACTGAAACATCTAAGTACCCCGAGGAAAAGAAATCAACCGAGATTCCCCCAGTAGCGGCGAGCGAACGGGGAGCAGCCCAGAGTCTGAATCAGCATGTGTGGTAGTGGAACGGTCTGGAAAGTCCGACGGTACAGGGTGATAGTCCCGTACACAAAAGTGCATGTGTTGTGAACTCGAAGAGTAGGGCGGGACACGTGGTATCCTGTCTGAATATGGGGGGACCATCCTCCAAGGCTAAATACTCCTGACTGACCGATAGTGAACCAGTACCGTGAGGGAAAGGCGAAAAGAACCCCGGCGAGGGGAGTGAAAAAGAACCTGAAACCGTGTACGTACAAGCAGTGGGAGCCTCTTTATGGGGTGACTGCGTACCTTTTGTATAATGGGTCAGCGACTTATATTCTGTAGCAAGGTTAACCGAATAGGGGAGCCGAAGGGAAACCGAGTCTTAACTGGGCGTTAAGTTGCAGGGTATAGACCCGAAACCCGGTGATCTAGCCATGGGCAGGTTGAAGGTTGGGTAACACTAACTGGAGGACCGAACCGACTAATGTTGAAAAATTAGCGGATGACTTGTGGCTGGGGGTGAAAGGCCAATCAAACCGGGAGATAGCTGGTTCTCCCCGAAAGCTATTTAGGTAGCGCCTCGTGAACTCATCTTCGGGGGTAGAGCACTGTTTCGGCTAGGGGGTCATCCCGACTTACCAACCCGATGCAAACTGCGAATACCGAAGAATGTTATCACGGGAGACACACGGCGGGTGCTAACGTCCGTCGTGAAGAGGGAAACAACCCAGACCGCCAGCTAAGGTCCCAAAGTCATGGTTAAGTGGGAAACGATGTGGGAAGGCACAGACAGCCAGGATGTTGGCTTAGAAGCAGCCATCATTTAAAGAAAGCGTAATAGCTCACTGGTCGAGTCGGCCTGCGCGGAAGATGTAACGGGGCTAAACCATGCACCGAAGCTGCGGCAGCGACACTATGTGTTGTTGGGTAGGGGAGCGTTCTGTAAGCCGTTGAAGGTGTGCTGTGAGGCATGCTGGAGGTATCAGAAGTGCGAATGCTGACATAAGTAACGATAATGCGGGTGAAAAACCCGCACGCCGGAAGACCAAGGGTTCCTGTCCAACGTTAATCGGGGCAGGGTGAGTCGACCCCTAAGGCGAGGCCGAAAGGCGTAGTCGATGGGAAACAGGTTAATATTCCTGTACTTGGTGTTACTGCGAAGGGGGGACGGAGAAGGCTATGTTAGCCGGGCGACGGTTGTCCCGGTTTAAGCATGTAGGCGGAGATTCCAGGTAAATCCGGAGTCTTGTTAACGCTGAGGTGTGATGACGAGGCACTACGGTGCTGAAGTAACAAATGCCCTGCTTCCAGGAAAAGCCTCTAAGCATCAGGTAACACAAAATCGTACCCCAAACCGACACAGGTGGTCAGGTAGAGAATACCAAGGCGCTTGAGAGAACTCGGGTGAAGGAACTAGGCAAAATGGTGCCGTAACTTCGGGAGAAGGCACGCTGATATGTAGGTGAAGTGATTTACTCATGGAGCTGAAATCAGTCGAAGATACCAGCTGGCTGCAACTGTTTATTAAAAACACAGCACTGTGCAAACACGAAAGTGGACGTATACGGTGTGACGCCTGCCCGGTGCCGGAAGGTTAATTGATGGGGTTATCCGTAAGGAGAAGCTCTTGATCGAAGCCCCGGTAAACGGCGGCCGTAACTATAACGGTCCTAAGGTAGCGAAATTCCTTGTCGGGTAAGTTCCGACCTGCACGAATGGCGTAATGATGGCCAGGCTGTCTCCACCCGAGACTCAGTGAAATTGAACTCGCTGTGAAGATGCAGTGTACCCGCGGCAAGACGGAAAGACCCCGTGAACCTTTACTATAGCTTGACACTGAACACTGGTCCTTGATGTGTAGGATAGGTGGGAGGCTTTGAAGTGTGGACGCCAGTCTGCATGGAGCCAACCTTGAAATACCACCCTTTAATGGCTGGTGTTCTAACGTAGACCCGTGATCCGGGTTGCGGACAGTGTCTGGTGGGTAGTTTGACTGGGGCGGTCTCCTCCTAAAGAGTAACGGAGGAGCACGAAGGTTAGCTAATCCTGGTCGGACATCAGGAGGTTAGTGCAAAGGCATAAGCTAGCTTGACTGCGAGAGTGACGGCTCGAGCAGGTGCGAAAGCAGGTCTTAGTGATCCGGTGGTTCTGAATGGAAGGGCCATCGCTCAACGGATAAAAGGTACTCCGGGGATAACAGGCTGATACCGCCCAAGAGTTCATATCGACGGCGGTGTTTGGCACCTCGATGTCGGCTCATCACATCCTGGGGCTGAAGTAGGTCCCAAGGGTATGGCTGTTCGCCATTTAAAGTGGTACGCGAGCTGGGTTTAGAACGTCGTGAGACAGTTCGGTCCCTATCTGCCGTGGGCGCTGGAGAATTGAGGGGGGCTGCTCCTAGTACGAGAGGACCGGAGTGGACGCATCACTGGTGTTCGGGTTGTCATGCCAATGGCATTGCCCGGTAGCTAAATGCGGAAGAGATAAGTGCTGAAAGCATCTAAGCACGAAACTTGCCCCGAGATGAGTTCTCCCTGACCCTTTAAGGGTCCTGAAGGAACGTTGAAGACGACGACGTTGATAGGTCGGGTGTGTAAGCGTAGCGATACGTTGAGCTAACCGATACTAATGAACCGTGAGGCTTAACCTTACAACGCCGAAGATGTTTTGGCGAAAGAGAAGACATCATTTTCAGTTTGATTACAGATTACATCGACATGCGAAAAGCGTGTTGATAGACAGAATTTGCCTGGCGGCTGTAGCGCGGTGGTCCCACCTGACCCCATGCCGAACTCAGAAGTGAAACGCCGTAGCGCCGATGGTAGTGTGGGGTCTCCCCATGCGAGAGTAGGGAACTGCCAGGCATCAAATAAAAGCGAAAGGCCCGGTCGAAAGACCGGGCCTTTTGTTTTATCTGTGGTCTGTCGGTGAGTGCTCTCCTGAGGAGGACAAATCCGCCGGGAGCGGATTTGAACGTTGCGCAGCAACGGCCCGGAGGGTGGCGGGCAGGACGCCCGCCATAAACTGCCAGGCATCAAACAAGTGAAGAAGCCCATCCTGCCGGATGGGCTTTTTTGCGTCTGCAGGGATGAAAATCGCCGGATGCGGCGTGCCGCCTTATCCGGCCAGCGTCTGTTATTACCGGATACAGCGCCTGTAAACCTTATTCTTACTGTGATTGCAGCCTCATCGGTTGCAAAGCAACATCCTAAGCTTCCATAACACAAGCCATCCCGCTGCATATACGGTAAACTAAGTGCGATTTTGCATCAGGAAAGCGTCTATGAATCACTCCCTTAAAGCCTGGAACACCTTCGGTATCGATCAACAAGCTAATGTGCTTGTCTGTGCCGAAAATGAGCAACAACTACTAAATGCCTGGCAATCAGCCAATGCATCACATCATCCAGTGCTAATCCTGGGCGAAGGGAGTAACGTCCTGTTTCTTGATGCCTTCCATGGAACGGTGATCGTCAACCGTATCAAGGGAATAGCGATTACAGAACAACCTGATGCGTGGCATTTGCACGTAGGCGCTGGTGAAAACTGGCATCATCTGGTAGAGCATACGCTGCAGCAAAGCATGCCCGGACTGGAAAATCTGGCGCTGATCCCCGGCTGCGTGGGTTCATCGCCGATCCAGAATATTGGTGCCTATGGCGTAGAACTGCGGCGCGTCTGTGAATATGTGGACTGCGTAGAGCTTTCGACCGGCAAACATCTGCGCGTCAGCGCCGCAGAATGTCGATTTGGTTACCGTGACAGTATCTTCAAACATGAGTACCAGGATCGTTTCGCGATTGTAGCGGTTGGTCTGCGCTTACCTAAACAGTGGCAACCCGTTCTCACTTATGGTGACCTGACGCGTCTTGATCCTGCCACGGTAACGCCTCGGCAGGTTTTTGATTCTGTTTGCCATATGCGCACCACAAAACTGCCCGATCCAAAAGTAAACGGTAATGCGGGGAGTTTCTTTAAAAACCCGGTTGTTACCGCGGACATTGCGCAGGAACTCCTGGCGAAATTTCCGACTGCACCTCATTACCCGCAGGCTGATGGCTCTGTGAAACTGGCTGCTGGCTGGCTTATCGATCAATGTCAGCTAAAAGGCATGCGCATTGGCGGCGCAGCGGTACATCAGCAGCAGGCACTCGTGCTGATCAATGCAGGCCATGCTACGAGTCAGGATGTGGTGCAACTGGCGCATCACGTACGCCAAAAAGTCGGTGAGAAATTCAATGTCTGGCTTGAGCCGGAAGTCCGGTTTATTGGCCCACTAGGTGAAGTGAATGCCGTGGAGATCGTTGCATGAAGGATAATACCGTCCCCCTGACGCTTATTTCATTATTATCCGATGGTGAATTTCACTCTGGTGAGCAACTCGGTGAAAAGCTGGGAATGAGCCGTGCGGCAATCAATAAACATGTCCAGACGCTACGTGACTGGGGTGTTGATGTATTTACTGTCCCTGGTAAAGGATACAGCTTACCTGAACCTATCCAGCTATTAGATTCATCACTTATTTATTCTCAGCTGGATGGCGGGAATATAACGGTCCTGCCGGTTATCGACTCAACCAATCAGTACCTGATGGATCGAATTGGTCAACTCGAGTCAGGGGATGCCTGCGTCGCTGAGTATCAGCAGGCCGGTCGTGGTCGTCGTGGACGTAAATGGTTCTCTCCCTTTGGCGCCAATCTGTACCTTTCAATGTTCTGGCGACTGGAACAAGGACCGGCAGCCGCGATTGGCCTGAGCCTGGTGATTGGTATTGTCATGGCTGAGGTTTTACGCGATCTGGGCGCGGATAAAGTGCGTGTTAAATGGCCGAACGATCTCTATTTACTCGACCGTAAACTGGCAGGGATCCTGGTTGAACTCACCGGAAAAACGGGCGATGCCGCACAGATTGTTATTGGGGCGGGTATAAACATGTCCATGCGTCGGGTTGAGGAGAATGTGGTTAATCAAGGCTGGATTAATCTGCAGGAAGCGGGTATTACCATTGACCGCAATACTCTGGCTGCCCGACTGATCCGCGAGCTGCGCGCTGCTTTGGTTCTGTTTGAGCATGAGGGCCTGGCGCCGTATTTGTCCCGCTGGAGGGCGCTGGATAACTTTATCGACCGCCCTGTTAAACTCATTATTGGTGATAAAGAAATATTTGGCGTATCTCGTGGAATAGATGCGCAAGGTGCATTACTACTCGAACAAAATGGCGTGATAAAACCCTGGGTGGGTGGGGAAATATCGCTTAGAAGCGCTGAATAATAAGAAGGGGAGCTATGGCTCCCCTTTATTTTTTTATTTCCGTAATCTGACTTGCTCAACAGCATGATTGGCGCTTTTCGTCATGATTAAGCTGGCTCGCTCACGCGTTGGTAAAATATTCTGTTTTAAATTCAACCAGTTGATTTCTTTCCACAGCGATGTGGCCGTGTTGATTGCCTCGTCTTCCGACAATTTCGCATAGTTATGGAAATAAGAGTCTGGGTTGGTAAATGCCCCTTCGCGGAATTTCAGGAAGCGGTTGATATACCACGTCTGGAGTAATTCTTCTGGCGCATCCACATAAATAGAAAAGTCGACAAAGTCAGAAACAAATACATGATGTGGATCGTGAGGATAGTCCATCCCGCTTTGTAATACATTGAGCCCTTCGAGGATTAATATGTCAGGCTGGGCAACGGTTTTGTCGCCATCAGGGATCACATCATAAATCAGATGAGAATAGACCGGTGCCGTAACGTTGGGGACGCCAGACTTTAGATCGGAAACGAATTTAACCAGACGGTGCATATCATAGGACTGAGGAAAGCCTTTCTTCTTCATGAGCCCACGATCTTTCAACACCTGGTTAGGATGAAGAAAACCGTCAGTAGTGATCAGCTCAACCTTACGATGCTCGGGCCAGCGACTCAGCAACGCTTGCAACACACGTGCAGTCGTACTTTTGCCGACGGCGACGCTGCCAGCAATGCTAATAATATAAGGAATACGCTCGCCGTTGGTGCCTAAAAATTGCTCCAGCACAGCCTGACGCCGCAGGTTCGAACTGATGTAAAAATTTAGCAAACGCGATAATGGCAAATAAATCTCAGCAACTTCTTCCAGCGATAAGTCTTCGTTAATGCCTTTCAGACGAGCAATCTCTTCCTCGGTCAGAGTCATCGGCACGGAATCACGAAGCGCAGCCCACTGGTTGCGATCAAACTGTAGGTAAGGCGACGTTAACGCTTGCTCTTTTATACTCATACGCATGGTCTGGCTGTCATTGCTATATCAGGTCTGCGGTAAAAAACGAAATCATCCCCGGTACGCAATGGCACGCACATTTCAGTTAATTTGGACAATGGGCAGGAGGGTAACACCAGATGGGAGGGAATAATAAGAAAAAATCGTCCCCTGAAACGCAATGTGACGGCTATTCCAGATGTATAAAGATGCACTTTCTCTCTATTGATAACGGCATGCCGGAGCAAAATGCCTTCAGGGAGCGCGGCTGACGTTGGAAATTTGTTCAATTCGAAGAAGAAATAGATTATTTATCGGTCGTATAGCGCAAAATGTGAGCGATAGAACATTTTATGCAATTTTTTAGTTGCATGAGTGCGCATGTCTCCATAAAATGCGCGCTACTTGATGCCGACTTAGCTCAGTAGGTAGAGCAACTGACTTGTAATCAGTAGGTCACCAGTTCGATTCCGGTAGTCGGCACCATCAAGTCCGGTGGGGTTCCCGAGCGGCCAAAGGGAGCAGACTGTAAATCTGCCGTCACAGACTTCGAAGGTTCGAATCCTTCCCCCACCACCACTTTCTGGCAGCGTTATCGCCGCCTGAGTTGGTTAAAAAATTAATCAGCTCGAATAAAAAAGAGAGAAATCTCTTTTTTATTACAGAAAGAACTGGGTAGCCGAGTTTCAGGATGCGGGCATCGTATAATGGCTATTACCTCAGCCTTCCAAGCTGATGATGCGGGTTCGATTCCCGCTGCCCGCTCCAGACGTGCTGATATGGCTCAGTTGGTAGAGCGCACCCTTGGTAAGGGTGAGGTCCCCAGTTCGACTCTGGGTATCAGCACCACTTCACTTCTCCTTCCCGTTTCTCTCTGTTTACTTTTAAAAGCATTCAACAGCTCAGGCATATGGCCTGGTTGATGTGGTGATATCACCGATTTATCCGTGTCTTAGAGGGACAATCGATGTCTAAAGAAAAATTTGAACGTACAAAACCGCACGTTAACGTCGGTACTATCGGCCACGTTGACCATGGTAAAACAACGCTGACCGCTGCAATCACTACCGTACTGGCTAAAACCTACGGCGGTGCTGCTCGTGCATTCGACCAGATCGATAACGCGCCGGAAGAAAAAGCTCGTGGTATCACCATCAACACTTCTCACGTTGAATATGACACCCCGACTCGCCACTACGCACACGTAGACTGCCCGGGCCACGCCGACTATGTTAAAAACATGATCACCGGTGCTGCGCAGATGGACGGCGCGATCCTGGTTGTTGCTGCGACTGACGGCCCGATGCCGCAGACTCGTGAGCACATCCTGCTGGGTCGTCAGGTAGGCGTTCCGTACATCATCGTGTTCCTGAACAAATGCGACATGGTTGATGACGAAGAGCTGCTGGAACTGGTAGAAATGGAAGTTCGTGAACTTCTGTCTCAGTACGATTTCCCGGGCGACGACACTCCGATCGTTCGTGGTTCTGCTCTGAAAGCGCTGGAAGGCGAAGCAGAGTGGGAAGCGAAAATCATCGAACTGGCTGGCTTCCTGGATTCTTACATCCCAGAACCAGAGCGTGCGATTGACAAGCCGTTCCTGCTGCCTATCGAAGACGTATTCTCCATCTCCGGTCGTGGTACCGTTGTTACCGGTCGTGTAGAGCGCGGTATCATCAAAGTTGGTGAAGAAGTTGAAATCGTTGGTATCAAAGAGACTGCTAAGTCTACCTGTACTGGCGTTGAAATGTTCCGCAAACTGCTGGACGAAGGCCGTGCTGGTGAGAACGTTGGTGTTCTGCTGCGTGGTATCAAACGTGAAGAAATCGAACGTGGTCAGGTACTGGCTAAGCCGGGCTCTATCAAACCGCACACCAAGTTCGAATCTGAAGTGTACATTCTGTCCAAAGACGAAGGCGGCCGTCATACTCCGTTCTTCAAAGGCTACCGTCCGCAGTTCTACTTCCGTACTACTGACGTGACTGGTACCATCGAACTGCCGGAAGGCGTTGAGATGGTAATGCCGGGCGACAACATCAAAATGGTTGTTACCCTGATCCACCCAATCGCGATGGACGACGGTCTGCGTTTCGCAATCCGTGAAGGCGGCCGTACTGTTGGTGCGGGCGTTGTTGCCAAAGTAATGAGCTAATTGCCGAATAACATTTGACGCAATGCGCAATAAAAGGGCATCATTTGATGCCCTTTTTGCACGCTTTCACACCAGAACCTGGCTCATCAGTGATTTTATTTGTCATAATCATTGCTGAGACAGGCTCTGAAGAGGGCGTTTAGTCCGAAACGCACCAGAGCATTTCGGTTTGGATCGCCTCGCTTACGCGGGGTGAAAATGTTTGTAGAATACTTCTGACAGGTTGGTTTATGAGTGCGAATACCGAAGCTCAAGGAAGCGGGCGCGGCCTGGAAGCGATGAAGTGGGTTGTTGTCGCTGTATTGCTGCTTGTAGCTATCGTTGGCAACTACCTCTATCGTGACATGATGCTGCCGCTGCGTGCGCTGGCCGTAGTGATTCTGATTGCCGCAGCGGGTGGTGTCGCGCTGTTGACAACAAAAGGTAAAGCGACCGTTGCTTTTGCCCGTGAAGCGAGAACCGAAGTCCGTAAGGTCATTTGGCCAACTCGCCAGGAAACATTGCACACCACATTAATTGTGGCTGCGGTTACCGCAGTAATGTCACTGATCCTGTGGGGACTGGATGGTATTCTGGTTCGCCTGGTATCCTTTATCACTGGCCTGAGGTTCTAAGATGTCTGAAGCCCCTAAAAAGCGCTGGTACGTCGTTCAGGCGTTTTCCGGTTTTGAAGGCCGCGTAGCTACATCGCTGCGCGAATATATCAAGTTACAAAATATGGAAGAGCTGTTTGGCGAAGTCATGGTGCCGACCGAAGAAGTGGTCGAAATCCGTGGCGGCCAGCGTCGCAAGAGCGAACGTAAATTCTTCCCGGGCTATGTATTGGTCCAGATGGTGATGAATGACGCAAGCTGGCACCTGGTGCGCAGCGTGCCGCGTGTGATGGGCTTTATCGGCGGTACATCTGACCGTCCGGCGCCGATCAGCGACAAAGAAGTTGATGCGATCATGAACCGTCTGCAGCAGGTTGGCGACAAGCCGCGTCCGAAAACGATGTTTGAGCCTGGTGAAATGGTTCGCGTTAGCGACGGTCCGTTCGCTGACTTTAACGGCGTGGTTGAAGAAGTGGACTACGAGAAGTCTCGTCTGAAAGTTTCCGTATCTATCTTCGGTCGTGCGACTCCGGTTGAACTGGACTTCGCTCAGGTTGAAAAAGCCTAACACCCCGATCAAAAAAGCGACGATTTAATCGTTGCACAAGGCGCGAGATTGGAATACAATTTCGCGCCTTTTGTTTTTATGGATCCTATCCGTAAAACGAATTTAATCACGGGGAGCCTCCTTGAGGCGTTATAACCCAACTAGAGGAATTTAGAATGGCTAAGAAAGTCCAAGCCTATGTCAAGCTGCAGGTTGCAGCTGGTATGGCTAACCCGAGTCCGCCGGTAGGTCCTGCACTGGGTCAACAAGGCGTGAACATCATGGAATTCTGCAAAGCGTTCAACGCTAAAACTGATTCCATGGAAAAAGGTCTGCCAATCCCGGTTGTTATCACCGTTTACGCTGACCGTTCTTTCACTTTCGTTACCAAAACGCCTCCGGCAGCAGTTCTGCTGAAGAAAGCGGCTGGTATCAAGTCTGGTTCCGGCAAGCCGAACAAAGACAAAGTGGGTAAAATTTCCCGCGCTCAGCTGCAGGAAATCGCGCAGACCAAAGCTGCCGACATGACTGGTTCCGACATTGAAGCGATGACTCGCTCCATTGAAGGTACTGCACGTTCCATGGGCCTGGTAGTGGAGGACTAAGAAATGGCTAAACTGACCAAGCGCATGTCCGTGATCCGTGACAAAGTTGATGCTACTAAGCAGTATGACATCAACGAAGCTATCGCTCTGCTGAAAGAGCTGGCCACTGCTAAATTCGTAGAAAGCGTGGACGTTGCTGTTAACCTCGGCATCGATGCTCGTAAATCTGACCAGAACGTACGTGGTGCAACTGTACTGCCGCACGGTACTGGCCGTTCCGTTCGCGTAGCCGTATTTACCCAGGGTGCAAACGCTGAAGCTGCTAAAGCTGCAGGCGCTGAGCTGGTAGGTATGGAAGATCTGGCTGAACAGATCAAGAAAGGCGAAATGAACTTTGACGTTGTTATTGCTTCCCCGGATGCAATGCGCGTTGTTGGCCAGCTGGGTCAGGTTCTGGGTCCGCGCGGCCTGATGCCAAACCCGAAAGTTGGTACTGTAACTCCTAACGTTGCTGAAGCTGTTAAGAATGCTAAAGCTGGTCAGGTTCGTTACCGTAACGACAAAAACGGCATCATTCACACCACCATCGGTAAAGTGGATTTTGACGCTGACAAACTGAAAGAAAACCTGGAAGCTCTGCTGGTTGCGCTGAAAAAAGCAAAACCGACTCAGGCAAAAGGCGTGTACATCAAGAAAGTTAGCATCTCCACCACCATGGGTGCTGGCGTTGCCGTTGATCAGTCCGGTCTGACTGCGACTGTGGCGAACTAATATTCGCCTTTACGTGGGCGGTGATTTTGTCTACAATCTTACCCCCACGTATTCTGCTAATTGCAGACGTATATCTGAGATATTCAGGCTGTGGCAAGGCAGTCAACGCCACTACAGATTGAATAGCGACAGATAGAAAAGATTTGTTCGTTGGAGCCTGGCCTAATCCAGGCCTCCGTCGAAGACCGCAGGTGTTTCGTAAGAAACTTAATGCCCTGCGTAGACGGTGACAGAACGCTAAGATTATTTCTGATACTCTGGCTTGTTTCTGCTCACCGTATTTAGACGCTCTCTCCGTTGGGGGGAGTGAAGTGAGTTCCGGAACATGAGTTCCGGCAAACATCCAGGAGCAAAGCTAATGGCTTTAAATCTTCAAGACAAACAAGCGATTGTTGCTGAAGTCAGCGAAGTAGCCAAAGGCGCGCTGTCTGCAGTAGTTGCGGATTCCCGTGGCGTAACTGTAGATAAAATGACTGAACTGCGTAAAGCAGGTCGTGAAGCTGGCGTATACATGCGTGTTGTTCGTAACACCCTGCTGCGCCGCGTCGTTGAAGGTACTCAGTTCGAGTGCCTGAAAGACACGTTTGTTGGTCCGACCCTGATTGCATACTCTATGGAACACCCGGGCGCTGCTGCTCGTCTGTTCAAAGAGTTCGCGAAAGCGAATGCAAAATTTGAGGTCAAAGCCGCAGCCTTTGAAGGTGAGTTGATTACGGCATCGAATATCGATCGCCTGGCAACTCTGCCGACCTACGAAGAAGCAATTGCACGCCTGATGGCAACCATGAAAGAAGCTTCGGCTGGCAAACTGGTTCGTACTCTGGCTGCTGTACGCGATGCGAAAGAAGCTGCTTAATCGCAGTTATCTTTGTAAAGCATCTGCTTACGTATAAACTTATTCTGATTTTCAGGAACAATTTAAATGTCTATCACTAAAGATCAAATCATTGAAGCAGTATCCGCTATGTCCGTAATGGACGTTGTAGAACTGATTTCTGCAATGGAAGAAAAATTCGGTGTTTCTGCTGCTGCTGCTGTAGCTGTAGCTGCTGGCCCGGCTGAAGCTGCTGAAGAAAAAACTGAATTCGACGTAATTCTGAAAGCTGCTGGCGCTAACAAAGTTGCTGTTATCAAAGCAGTACGTGGCGCAACTGGCCTGGGTCTGAAAGAAGCTAAAGACCTGGTAGAATCTGCACCGGCTGCGCTGAAAGAAGGCGTGAGCAAAGACGACGCAGAAGCACTGAAAAAATCTCTGGAAGAAGCTGGCGCTGAAGTTGAAGTTAAATAAGCCAACTTTTCTGGTTGCAGCCTAAGAAATTAGGCTGATGGCTGGTGACTTTTTAGTCACCAGCCTTTTTGCGCTGTAAGGCGCCAGTAGCATTTCACACTGTTTGACTACTGCTGTGCCTTTCAATGCTTGTTTCTATCGACGTCTTAATATACTGCGACAGAACGTCAGTTCTGTGTAAATCGCAATGAAATGGTTTAAGCGTGATAGCAACAGGCATTGCGGAAAGTATTCGATTTTCCGGTCAACAAAATAGTGTTGCACAAACTGTCCCTTCGTCGGACAGATGGGTCGACTTGTCAGCGAGCTGAGGAACCCTAATGGTTTACTCCTATACCGAGAAAAAACGTATTCGTAAGGATTTTGGTAAACGTCCGCAAGTGTTGGACATACCTTATCTCCTTTCTATCCAGCTTGACTCGTTTCAGAAGTTCATCGAGCAAGATCCTGAAGGGCAGTATGGTCTGGAAGCAGCTTTCCGTTCCGTTTTCCCGATTCAGAGCTACAGCGGTAATTCCGAGCTGCAATACGTCAGCTACCGCCTTGGCGAACCGGTGTTTGACGTTCAGGAATGTCAGATCCGTGGCGTGACCTATTCCGCACCGCTGCGCGTAAAACTGCGCCTGGTGATCTACGAGCGCGAAGCGCCGGAAGGCACCGTAAAAGACATTAAAGAACAAGAAGTCTACATGGGCGAAATTCCGCTCATGACAGACAACGGTACCTTTGTTATAAACGGTACTGAGCGTGTTATCGTTTCTCAGCTGCACCGTAGTCCTGGCGTCTTCTTTGACTCCGACAAAGGTAAAACCCACTCTTCGGGTAAAGTGCTGTATAACGCGCGAATCATCCCTTACCGTGGTTCCTGGCTGGACTTCGAATTCGATCCGAAGGACAACCTGTTCGTACGTATTGACCGTCGCCGTAAACTGCCTGCGACCATTATTCTGCGTGCACTGAACTACACCACTGAGCAGATCCTTGACCTGTTCTTTGAGAAAGTTGTTTTCGAAATTCGTGACAACAAGCTGCAGATGGAACTGGTGCCGGAACGCCTGCGTGGTGAAACCGCCTCCTTTGACATCGAAGCTAACGGCAAAGTCTACGTCGAAAAAGGCCGTCGCATCACTGCGCGCCACATTCGCCAGCTGGAAAAAGACGATATCAAACATATCGAAGTTCCGGTTGAATACATTGCTGGTAAAGTTGCGGCTAAAGACTACGTTGACGAATCTACTGGCGAGCTGATCTGCGCAGCTAACATGGAGCTGAGTCTGGATCTGCTGGCTAAGCTGAGCCAGTCTGGCCACAAGCGTATCGAAACGCTGTTCACCAACGATCTGGACCACGGTCCGTACATTTCTGAAACTGTACGCGTCGACCCAACCAACGATCGTCTGAGCGCGCTGGTAGAAATCTACCGCATGATGCGCCCTGGTGAGCCGCCGACGCGTGAAGCTGCTGAAAGTCTGTTCGAGAACCTGTTCTTCTCCGAAGACCGCTATGACCTGTCTGCGGTTGGTCGTATGAAGTTCAACCGTTCTCTGCTGCGCGACGAAATCGAAGGTTCCGGTATCCTGAGCAAAGATGACATCATCGAAGTGATGAAGAAGCTCATCGATATCCGTAACGGTAAAGGCGAAGTCGATGATATCGACCACCTCGGTAACCGTCGTATCCGTTCCGTAGGCGAAATGGCGGAAAACCAGTTCCGCGTTGGCCTGGTACGTGTTGAGCGTGCGGTGAAAGAGCGTCTGTCTCTGGGCGATCTGGATACCCTGATGCCTCAGGATATGATCAACGCTAAGCCGATTTCTGCAGCAGTGAAAGAGTTCTTTGGTTCCAGCCAGCTGTCTCAGTTTATGGACCAGAACAACCCGCTGTCTGAGATTACGCACAAACGTCGTATCTCTGCACTCGGCCCAGGCGGTTTGACCCGTGAACGCGCAGGCTTCGAAGTTCGAGACGTACACCCGACTCACTACGGTCGCGTATGTCCAATCGAAACGCCTGAAGGTCCGAACATCGGTCTGATCAACTCCTTGTCTGTGTACGCACAGACTAACGAATACGGCTTCCTCGAGACTCCGTACCGTAAAGTGACCGACGGTGTTGTAACTGACGAAATTCATTACCTGTCTGCTATCGAAGAAGGCAACTACGTTATCGCTCAGGCGAACTCCAACCTGGATGACGAAGGCCACTTTGTAGAAGATCTGGTTACCTGCCGTAGCAAAGGCGAATCCAGCTTGTTCAGCCGTGACCAGGTTGACTACATGGACGTATCCACTCAGCAGGTGGTATCCGTCGGTGCGTCCCTGATCCCGTTCCTGGAACACGATGACGCCAACCGTGCATTGATGGGTGCGAACATGCAACGTCAGGCGGTTCCGACTCTGCGTGCTGATAAGCCGCTGGTTGGTACCGGTATGGAACGTGCTGTTGCCGTCGACTCCGGTGTTACCGCAGTTGCTAAACGTGGCGGTACCGTCCAGTACGTGGATGCTTCCCGTATCGTTATCAAAGTTAACGAAGACGAGATGTACCCGGGCGAAGCAGGTATCGACATTTATAACCTGACCAAATACACCCGTTCTAACCAGAACACCTGTATCAACCAGATGCCTTGCGTATCTCTGGGCGAGCCGGTTGAACGTGGTGATGTGCTGGCAGACGGTCCGTCCACCGACCTCGGTGAACTGGCTCTCGGTCAGAACATGCGCGTGGCATTCATGCCATGGAATGGTTACAACTTCGAAGACTCCATCCTCGTATCTGAGCGTGTTGTCCAGGAAGACCGTTTCACCACCATCCACATTCAGGAACTGGCATGTGTGTCCCGTGACACCAAGCTGGGGCCGGAAGAGATCACCGCTGACATCCCGAACGTGGGTGAAGCTGCGCTCTCCAAACTGGATGAATCCGGTATCGTTTATATCGGCGCGGAAGTAACCGGTGGCGATATTCTGGTTGGTAAGGTAACGCCGAAAGGTGAAACCCAGCTGACGCCAGAAGAGAAGCTGCTGCGTGCGATCTTCGGTGAGAAAGCGTCTGACGTTAAAGACTCTTCTCTGCGCGTGCCAAACGGTGTTTCCGGTACGATTATCGACGTTCAGGTCTTTACTCGCGATGGCGTAGAAAAAGACAAACGTGCGCTGGAAATCGAAGAGATGCAGCTGAAGCAGGCGAAAAAAGACCTGTCTGAAGAACTGCAAATCCTCGAAGCTGGCCTGTTCAGCCGTATCTACGCTGTGCTGGTTTCCGGTGGTGTTGAAGCTGAGAAGCTCGACAAACTGCCGCGCGATCGCTGGTTAGAACTCGGCCTGACCGACGAAGAGAAACAAAATCAGCTGGAACAACTGGCTGAGCAGTACGACGAACTGAAACACGAGTTCGAGAAAAAACTCGAAGCGAAACGCCGTAAAATCACTCAGGGCGACGATCTGGCACCGGGCGTGCTGAAGATTGTTAAGGTTTATCTGGCGGTTAAACGTCGGATCCAGCCTGGTGATAAGATGGCAGGTCGTCACGGTAACAAGGGTGTAATCTCTAAGATCAACCCGATCGAAGATATGCCACACGATGCTAACGGTACGCCGGTAGATATCGTGCTGAACCCGCTGGGCGTACCATCGCGTATGAACATCGGTCAGATCCTTGAAACCCACCTGGGTATGGCTGCGAAAGGTATCGGCGATAAGATCAACGCCATGCTGAAACAGCAGCAGGAAGTCGCGAAACTGCGCGAATTCATCCAGCGTGCTTACGATCTGGGTTCAGATGTTCGTCAGAAAGTTGACCTGAATACCTTCAGCGATGAAGAAGTTCTGCGTCTGGCTGAAAACCTGAAAAAAGGTATGCCGATCGCAACGCCGGTGTTCGACGGTGCGAAAGAGTCTGAAATCAAGGAACTGTTACAGCTGGGTGGCCTGCCGACTTCCGGTCAGATCACACTGTTCGACGGTCGTACCGGTGAGCAGTTCGAGCGCCAGGTTACCGTTGGCTACATGTACATGCTGAAACTGAACCACCTGGTTGATGACAAGATGCATGCGCGTTCTACCGGTTCTTACAGCCTGGTTACTCAGCAGCCGCTGGGTGGTAAGGCTCAGTTCGGTGGTCAGCGCTTCGGGGAGATGGAAGTGTGGGCGCTTGAAGCATACGGCGCGGCATACACCCTGCAGGAAATGCTCACCGTTAAGTCTGATGACGTGAACGGTCGTACTAAGATGTATAAAAACATCGTGGACGGCAACCATCAGATGGAACCAGGCATGCCGGAATCCTTCAACGTACTGTTGAAAGAGATTCGTTCGCTGGGTATCAACATCGAGCTGGAAGACGAGTAACTCTCGATCAAACAGGTCACTGGTGCTGGCGTAACAGCCAGCGCCAGATTGTGCTAACTCCGACGGGAGCAAATCCGTGAAAGATTTATTAAAGTTTCTGAAAGCGCAGACTAAAACCGAAGAGTTTGATGCGATCAAAATTGCTCTGGCCTCGCCAGACATGATCCGTTCATGGTCTTTCGGTGAAGTTAAGAAGCCGGAAACCATCAACTACCGTACGTTCAAACCTGAACGTGACGGCCTTTTCTGCGCCCGTATCTTTGGGCCGGTAAAAGACTATGAGTGCCTGTGCGGTAAGTACAAGCGCCTGAAACACCGTGGTGTGATCTGTGAGAAGTGCGGCGTTGAAGTGACCCAGACTAAAGTACGCCGTGAGCGTATGGGCCACATCGAGCTGGCGTCTCCGACCGCTCACATCTGGTTCCTGAAATCTCTGCCGTCCCGTATCGGTCTGCTGCTCGATATGCCGCTGCGCGATATCGAACGCGTACTGTACTTCGAATCTTATGTGGTTATCGAAGGCGGTATGACTAACCTGGAACGTCAACAGATCCTGACTGAAGAGCAGTATCTGGACGCGCTGGAAGAGTTCGGTGACGAATTCGACGCGAAGATGGGTGCGGAAGCAATCCAGGCCTTGCTGAAGAGCATGGATCTGGAGCAAGAGTGCGAAACTCTGCGCGAAGAGCTGAACGAAACCAACTCCGAAACCAAGCGTAAGAAGCTGACCAAACGTATCAAACTGCTGGAAGCATTCGTACAGTCTGGCAACAAGCCAGAGTGGATGATCCTGACCGTTCTGCCGGTTCTGCCGCCAGATCTGCGTCCGCTGGTTCCGCTGGATGGTGGTCGTTTCGCAACATCAGATCTGAACGATCTGTACCGTCGCGTGATCAACCGTAACAACCGTCTGAAACGTTTGCTGGATCTGGCTGCGCCGGACATCATCGTACGTAACGAAAAACGTATGCTGCAGGAAGCGGTTGACGCCCTGCTGGATAACGGTCGTCGTGGTCGTGCGATCACCGGTTCTAACAAACGTCCTCTGAAATCTTTGGCCGATATGATCAAAGGTAAACAGGGGCGTTTCCGTCAGAACCTGCTCGGTAAGCGTGTTGACTACTCCGGTCGTTCTGTAATCACCGTAGGTCCATACCTGCGTCTGCATCAGTGCGGTCTGCCGAAGAAAATGGCACTGGAACTGTTCAAACCGTTCATTTACGGCAAGCTGGAACTGCGTGGCCTGGCCACCACCATCAAAGCCGCTAAGAAAATGGTTGAGCGTGAAGAAGCTGTCGTTTGGGATATCCTGGACGAAGTTATCCGCGAACACCCGGTACTGCTGAACCGTGCACCAACCCTGCACCGTCTGGGTATCCAGGCATTTGAACCGGTACTGATCGAAGGTAAAGCTATCCAGCTGCACCCGCTGGTTTGTGCGGCATATAACGCCGACTTCGATGGTGACCAGATGGCTGTTCACGTACCGCTGACGCTGGAAGCCCAGCTCGAAGCGCGTGCGCTGATGATGTCTACCAACAACATCCTGTCTCCGGCGAACGGCGAACCTATCATCGTTCCGTCTCAGGACGTTGTATTGGGTCTGTACTACATGACCCGTGACTGTGTTAACGCCAAAGGCGAAGGCATGGTGCTGACTGGCCCGAAAGAAGCTGAGCGTATCTATCGCGCAGGTCTGGCCTCTCTGCATGCGCGCGTTAAAGTGCGTATCACTGAATACGAAAAAGATGAAAACGGCGAATTCGTTGCGCACACCAGCCTGAAAGACACGACCGTTGGTCGCGCCATTCTGTGGATGATCGTACCGAAAGGTCTGCCTTTCTCCATCGTCAACCAGGCGCTGGGCAAGAAAGCAATCTCCAAAATGCTGAACACCTGTTACCGCATTCTGGGCCTGAAGCCGACCGTTATCTTCGCTGACCAGACAATGTACACCGGCTTTGCTTACGCAGCGCGTTCAGGTGCATCTGTTGGTATTGATGACATGGTCATCCCAGAGAAGAAACACGAGATCATCTCTGAAGCGGAAGCTGAAGTTGCTGAGATCCAGGAGCAGTTCCAGTCTGGTCTGGTAACCGCGGGCGAACGCTATAACAAAGTTATCGATATCTGGGCTGCGGCGAACGATCGTGTATCCAAAGCGATGATGGATAACCTGCAAACCGAAACCGTGATTAACCGTGACGGCGTAGAAGAGCAGCAGGTTTCCTTCAACAGCATCTACATGATGGCCGACTCCGGTGCGCGTGGTTCTGCAGCACAGATTCGTCAGCTGGCTGGTATGCGTGGTCTGATGGCTAAGCCAGATGGCTCCATCATCGAAACGCCAATCACCGCGAACTTCCGTGAAGGTCTGAACGTACTCCAGTACTTCATCTCTACTCACGGTGCTCGTAAAGGTCTGGCGGATACCGCACTGAAAACAGCGAACTCCGGTTATCTGACTCGTCGTCTGGTTGACGTTGCGCAGGACTTGGTTGTTACTGAAGACGATTGCGGCACGCTGGAAGGCATCACCATGACCCCGGTTATCGAGGGTGGTGACGTTAAAGAACCGCTGCGCGATCGCGTTCTGGGTCGTGTGACTGCTGAAGACGTTCTGAAGCCGGGTACGGCGGATATTCTGGTTCCACGCAACACGCTGCTGCACGAACAGTGGTGTGACCTGCTGGAAGAGAACTCTGTTGACTCCGTCAAGGTCCGTTCCGTTGTATCCTGTGACACCGACTTTGGTGTATGTGCGCACTGCTACGGTCGTGACCTGGCGCGTGGCCACATCATCAATAAAGGTGAAGCAATCGGCGTTATCGCGGCACAGTCCATCGGTGAACCGGGTACACAGCTGACGATGCGTACGTTCCACATCGGTGGTGCGGCATCTCGTGCGGCTGCTGAATCCAGCATCCAGGTGAAAAACAAAGGTAGCATCCGTCTGAGCAATGCGAAGTCGGTTGTTAACTCCAGCGGTAAACTGGTTATCACCTCACGTAACACCGAACTGAAACTGATCGACGAATTCGGCCGTACCAAAGAAAGCTATAAAGTGCCTTACGGCTCCGTTATGGCGAAAGGTGATGGCGAACAGGTTGCTGGCGGCGAAACCGTAGCGAACTGGGATCCGCACACCATGCCGGTTATCACCGAAGTGAGTGGTTTCGTCCGCTTCACTGACATGATCGACGGCCAGACCATTACTCGTCAGACCGACGAGCTGACCGGTCTGTCTTCTCTGGTGGTTCTGGATTCTGCAGAACGTACTGCGGGTGGTAAAGACCTGCGTCCGGCACTGAAAATTGTTGATGCTCAGGGCAACGACGTTCTGATCCCAGGCACCGATATGCCTGCTCAGTACTTCCTGCCGGGTAAAGCGATTGTTCAGCTGGAAGATGGCGTACAGATCAGTTCTGGTGACACCCTGGCGCGTGTTCCGCAGGAATCCGGCGGTACCAAGGATATTACTGGTGGTCTGCCGCGCGTTGCGGACCTGTTCGAAGCACGTCGTCCGAAAGAGCCGGCAATCCTGGCTGAAATCAGCGGCATCATTTCCTTCGGTAAAGAAACCAAAGGTAAACGTCGTCTGGTTATCACCCCGGTAGACGGTAGCGAGCCGTACGAAGAGATGATTCCGAAATGGCGTCAGCTCAACGTGTTCGAAGGTGAACGTGTAGAACGTGGTGACGTTGTTTCCGACGGTCCGGAAGCGCCGCACGACATCCTGCGTCTGCGTGGTGTGCATGCTGTAACTCGTTATATCGTTAACGAAGTTCAGGACGTATACCGTCTGCAGGGCGTTAAGATTAACGATAAGCACATCGAAGTTATCGTTCGTCAGATGCTGCGTAAAGCCACCATCGAAAGCGCAGGTAGCTCCGACTTCCTGGAAGGCGAGCAGGTTGAATACTCCCGCGTCAAGATTGCTAACCGCGATCTGGAAGCGAACGGCAAAGTGGGTGCAACATTCTCCCGCGATCTGCTGGGTATCACCAAAGCGTCTCTGGCAACCGAGTCCTTCATCTCTGCAGCATCGTTCCAGGAAACCACGCGTGTCCTGACCGAAGCCGCTGTTGCAGGTAAACGTGATGAACTGCGCGGTCTGAAAGAGAACGTTATCGTGGGTCGTCTGATCCCGGCGGGTACCGGTTATGCGTACCACCAGGATCGTATGCGCCGCCGCGCAGCGGGCGAACTGCCAGCTGCTCCGCAGGTGACTGCTGAAGATGCGTCTGCCAGCCTGGCAGAACTGCTGAACGCAGGCCTGGGCGGTTCTGACAACGATTAATCGTTGCTGACGCTAATAAAAAACCCGCTTCGGCGGGTTTTTTTATGTCGATGGATTTAAGATGTATTATGTTGGCCGGATAAGGCATCAGCTGCCATCCGGCATGATGACGCCAGGCTTATGAGGCCTACGGCTTACGCCATCCGATCAGTTTACTGGCGGTAAGCGTCGATACAGTTCAATCATATCGCCTGCCAGATCCTGAATCACCATGGCATTCATCAGGTGGTCCTGCGAATGGACGGTGATGAGATTAACCGGTAGTTTGCCAGTGCCTTCGTCAATTCCGATCAGTTGGGTCTGGATTTTATGCGCTTGTTTAACATACTCGCGTGATTCCATCATCGCGTGTTCTGCCCCGGCGAAATCACCTTTACGCGCCAGTTGCAACGCCGTCAGGGCTTGACTGCGCGCAGCTCCGGCGTTTACCAATAATTCCATGATGATCGTTTCTAACTCTTCCATGCCATCACTCCAGTAGTTTCAGCGCTTTGTCCAGTACCGCATCGCCTTTCATCATGCCGTAATCCATCATATCGATAACGGCGACTTTTTTTCCTAGCGGGTCGGCGAGCGCCTGCAGCTTGGCCTGTTCATACTTAACCTGTGGGCCGAGCAATACGATATCCGCAGTGGCGATATTCTCTACAAACTCAGCCACCGGGACCGCTTTGATAGTGACGTCGACTCCTTTTTTCTGGGCGGCATCTTTCATCTTTTGCACCAGCATGCTGGTGGACATTCCGGCGGCACAGCATAAAACGATGTTTTTCATAAGCAGTCTCGATCAACATGTGTGGGTTGATAATTATCGCGAGCCAGCCGCAGCAACAACTGCTTTGCAACGATTGTGTGCAAAGCATCACAAAGAAAGTCACTTTTTCTGAAACCGGTTACAAAAAGAGGCTCAACCCTACGATCTGGCCCTGAGTTGGCGATTGTTGACCCTTTTATCATATGCAGGAATATATAATCACTGTTAATAAAGACATGTTATAAAAAACAGTATTGACAGCGTTTTTTAAACCCGTATGTTAATACTTAACAGCGGAGAAATTGTAGTTTGCTGTTAACGTAGTAAGTGTTAGTAGAGCTTGATTGGGGGTTGCGATAAAGGCCACGAAATATTTTTGTATGGGATAGTCGATGCTGAAAACGCTATTTATTCACCTCGACAATGCTTTCAGGCCACGTAGTTGATATATCTAATCGCAAATAGTTAGTAAAGCGCGACGATGTAACGCCATGATTTAATAGTAAATGTTTGCGGTTTCTGTTTTCTGGTTATCGCAAGGGAAATAAGGCAACGCATCAAAGAGTATATGTCGCGAGGGGAAGTGTACTTGTTTAGGTCACCAGCCTTGAGTTCTATTATCAAGCGGGTGGAATGTGTTTAACGGTAAATAG
Source organism: Citrobacter sp. RHB35-C21 (assembly GCF_013816515.1). Taxonomy (NCBI): domain Bacteria; kingdom Pseudomonadati; phylum Pseudomonadota; class Gammaproteobacteria; order Enterobacterales; family Enterobacteriaceae; genus Citrobacter; species Citrobacter sp. RHB35-C21. The sequence continues at coordinate 4,838,894 of NZ_CP057147.1, read as the reverse complement.
AGGACGGTTTTTAGTTAGTATCAATATCCAATATTATCTGTAGTAAACGTGTACATTTTAAAGTAGTACCATCAGCAGTATTAAATCGTTAAGTTTATTAATGTTAAATTTGAAGTGTGTAGTAACTTAAAGCCCTGACTGCAATGGTCAGGGCTTTTGTTCATTTTAGATCAAGTTGTTACCTGAAATGCTCAACCGCGATGGTGTAACATTTCGGCGCTAATCGATTATTAAATAAATTAATGCTTGCTTATTGATTAGAAGTAAGTCTACTATAGCGACATCGGTTTGATACACAGACCTTATGAAAGCAGTTTTAGTAAAGCAGTTCTCAGTTCAAGCGTTATCCTAAGATACTCTTCTTCATGAGCCTCCTCCCTAAGTGCCCCATAAGTTAATTTCTGCAAAACAGGCCATCTTCGCTGCTTAAGCGGCTCAAAAATATGAAAGGAAGTATCTATGTCTAACAAAATGACTGGTTTAGTAAAATGGTTTAACTCTGAGAAAGGCTTCGGCTTTATCACTCCTCAGGACGGTAGCAAGGACGTGTTTGTGCATTTCTCTGCTATCCAGAGTAACGATTTTAAAACATTAGACGAAGGTCAAAAAGTGGAGTTCTCTGTGGAGAATGGCGCTAAAGGCCCGTCTGCTGTTAACGTTGTCGCGCTGTAATCGCCGATAATTTCACTAATGCTTACGATAGCGATGAAGGCCAGAGCCTGAGCAGTTAAGTGACAGTGAAGAAAAAACCCGCGAAAGCGGGTTTTTTCGTTTTATGCGATTGCTCCGGACTTACGGCATCTGCGAAGCGCGTCCCAGATAGCTGTCCCAGTCCTTCCACACGGGCTGTAACCCCTGCGCCATTAGTGCTTCAGCAACGGCTTCTGGGCGACGGGCGTCGTGTGGGGAGAACTGTTCCAGTTCAGGATGGTTATCGGCATAACCGCCGGGCTGTGTTTTTGAGAAGGCGCTGACGTTGTTGATCGCCAGCGGGATCACATGATCACGGAACCATGGCGATTCGCGGGTGGAGAGCGACAGCTCAATTTCTGGCGCCAGTAAACGAAACGCGCAAATGGTTTGGACCAACTGTCGCTCGTCCATGATCGATGCGGGTTCAACGCCACCGGTGCATGGGCGCAGGCGAGGGAAGGAGATGGAGTAGCGGCTCTGCCAGTAATGCTGCTGCATCCACAGCAGATGTTCAGCCACCATATAGCAATCGACCCGCCAGCTGTCGGACAAACCAATCAACGCGCCAAGACCGATTTTGTCGATCCCTGCGCGGCCCAGCCTGTCCGGCGTTTCCAGTCGCCAGAAGAAATCCTGCTTTTTCCCCTTCAGATGGTGGCGAGCGTAAATCGCCTCATGATAGCTCTCCTGATACACCATCACGCCATCCAGTCCCAGCGTCTTCAGCTCCGCATATTCAGCTTCTGACAGCGGCTGAACTTCCATCTGTAACGATGCAAACTGGCGGCGAATGGTGGGTAAATGGCGACGAAAGTAATCCATTCCGACTTTTGCCTGATGTTCACCGGTGACCAACAACAGATGCTCAAAACCCAGCTCACGGATAGCGGTACACTCTCGTTTTATCTCATCTTCGTCCAGCGTTTTGCGTTTGATACGGTTGCTCATGGAAAAGCCGCAGTAGGTGCAGTCGTTGGCGCAAAGATTCGAGAGATACAGCGGAACATAAAAGCTGACCGTGTTGCCGAAGCGCTGCCGGGTCAGGCGCTGCGCTCGCTGTGCCAACGGCTCCAGAAAGTCGGCTGCGGCAGGGGAGAGCAACGCCATCAGATCGTCGCGACTAAGCTGTGAAGCGTTGAGGGCGTGCTCCACGTCAGCGGCGGTTTTACCGTTGATACGCAGGCGGATGTCATCCCAGTCAAGCTGGCGCCAGCGGTCGCTGAACGTTTTCATACGAAGGCCTCCAGGAATCCGGTTAACGGGCTGGTGGCGCTTGCCTGCGAACTTTTGCTTCCTGGTACCGCCTGGCGCGCCAGAAGGCCCGCTTCAACCGCCAGACGGAAGGCGGTAGCCATCGTGACCGGGCAGTCGGCCACGGCGATTGCCGTGTTGACCAGCACTGCGTCGGCACCCATTTCCAGCGCCTGTGTGGCGTGGCTGGGGACACCGATACCCGCATCAACCACCACCGGTACGGTTGCCTGTTGGATAATAATCTCCAGCATCGCTTTCGTTTCCAGTCCCTGATTAGAACCGATGGGCGCGCCGAGCGGCATTACCGCCGCGCAGCCGACCTCTTCCAGCCGCTTACACAGCACCGGATCCGCGCCGCAGTAGGGCAGCACCACAAAGCCCAGTTTCACCAATGCTTCCGCGGCTTTTAACGTTTCAATCGGATCCGGCAATAGCCAGCGGGCGTCCGGGTGGATTTCTAATTTTAGCCAGTTTGTGCCCAGCGCTTCACGCGCCAGCTGGGCGGCGAAAATAGCCTCTTCCGCGGTTTTCGCCCCAGAGGTGTTAGGCAGTAGCGTCACCCCCGCGTCGATAAGTGGGGCTAGAATGGCATCGTTGTGCTGGCGCAAATCCACGCGCTTCATTGCCAGCGTCACCAGTTGGCTGCCGGAGGCGCGAATCGCCTCGACCATCAGCTGCGACGAAGCAAATTTTCCGGTGCCGGTGAACAGATGTGAATCAAACGTTTTGTCGGCAATACGTAACATATCAACCCCCTGCAATAACCTGAAAAAGCAGGATCTGGTCGCCTTCCTGCACGATTTGCTGCTCCCACTGCTCGCGCGGCAGGATCTGCTGATTGAGCGCCAGCGCCGCTCCCGGTTTAAGTTGATTTAGCGCAGTGAGCAGCCCGCTGACGGTTTGTCCCTCGGCGCACTGCATCGGCTCATCATTGAACTGAATCTGCATGTTGTCCTCCGCAGACCGGGCAGCCGCTGGCACGACGCAGCGCGAGGCTGCGCCACTGGCTGGTTTTACCGTCGAACAGGCGTAGCTCTCCATTGGGAGTTTCAATGCCGCTGAGTAATTTAATCGCCTCCAGCGCCTGCAAGGTGCCCATCACGCCCACAACCGGGCCGACGATGCCGGCGGTGCGGCAGTTGCGTTCCGGCTCTACATCATCCGGCCACAGGCAACGGTAACAGCCTTGTTCCCACGGTGGCGTCAGTACCATTAGCTGGCCGCCAAAGCCCACAGCGCTGGCGGTGATGAGCGGAGTGTTGAGCATCACGCAGGCGGCGTTAATTTCCTGGCGCGTCGCCATGTTGTCGGTACAGTCGAGCACCACGTCGGCACGCGCTACCGCATGCCGGAGCGCCTCACCGGTCAGCCGCTGCTCAAGGACGACCAGCTCGCTGTCCGGATTAAGGCGTGCCAGATGTCGCTTTGCCGCCTGTGCTTTCGGGCGGGCGATATCATCGGTGGTGAACAATATTTGCCGCTGCAGGTTGCTCAGATGAACGTCATCATCGTCCGCCAACGTCAGCGTGCCGACGCCCGCTCCCGCCAGATACAGTGCCGCAGGCGAGCCGAGCCCACCTAAACCGACGATCAGCACATGGCTATCGAGCAGCTTTTGTTGGCCCTCAATGGCAATGTCGCCGAGCAGGATCTGGCGGCTGTAGCGCATAAAATCGCGGTCATTCATCGCCGGCTCCCGCAATGTCCAGTAGCTGCGCCGTGGCTGCCTGCCAGTCTGCGGCGTGGGTTATGGCGCTGACCACGGCAATGCTGCCAACGCCGGTCGCCAGCACCGCCGGGGCGCGCTCAAGGCTGATGCCGCCGATAGCGACAGTGGGGTAATCCGCCAGTCGTTTACTATGGCTTGCCAGCTGCGTGAGACCCTGCGGGGCCGACGGCATCTGCTTGGTTTGCGTCGGGAAGACATGACCCAGCGCGATATAAGAAGGCTTAGCAGCCAGCGCTACGTCTATCTCCATATCATCGTGAGTGGAAACACCCAGGCGTAGCCCCGCCGCCTGAATCGCCTTCAGGTCGGTGGTTTCGAGGTCTTCCTGGCCCAGATGCACGCCGTACGCGTTGTGCTTAATTGCCAGGCTCCAGTAGTCGTTGATAAACAGGCGAGCATCATAGCGACGCCCCAGCTCAATGGCGGCAATGACGTCGGCTTCGACCTCTTCATCACGTTTATCTTTAATGCGCAGTTGGATCGTGCGCACACCTGCCTGCAGCAAGCGTTCAATCCATTCAACGCTGTCTACCACCGGGTACAGCCCGAGGCGGAACGGCACGGTCGGGAAATCAGGCTGGTACATCACGCCTCCTCTTTTTTGAGGTAGATTTCGCCGCCTTTGGCGCGGAAGTTCTCCGACATATCCGCCATTCCGATTTCAATGGTTTGGGCGGCGGCGTAGTCGCGGACCTCCTGGCTGATTTTCATCGAGCAGAACTTCGGCCCGCACATGGAGCAGAAGTGGGCAACCTTGCCGGACTCCTGTGGCAGGGTTTCATCGTGATAGGCGCGGGCGGTGAATGGGTCGAGTGCGAGGTTAAACTGGTCTTCCCAGCGGAATTCGAAGCGCGCTTTCGACATGGCGTTATCGCGGATCTGCGCTCCCGGATGGCCTTTGGCTAAATCAGCGGCATGGGCGGCAATCTTGTAGGTAATCAGCCCTTGCTTCACGTCTTCTTTGTTCGGCAGGCCAAGGTGCTCTTTTGGCGTGACGTAGCACAGCATTGCACAGCCAAACCAGCCGATCATCGCCGCACCAATGCCGGAGGTGAAGTGGTCATAGCCCGGCGCGATATCTGTCGTCAACGGCCCTAAGGTGTAGAACGGCGCTTCATGGCAGTGCTCCAGCTCTTCGGTCATGTTGCGCTGGATCATATGCATCGGCACATGACCCGGGCCTTCAATCATCACCTGCACGTCGTATTCCCAGGCGATTTTGGTCAGTTCGCCCAGCGTATGCAGCTCGGAGAACTGCGCCTCGTCGTTGGCATCCTGAATCGAGCCTGGACGCAGGCCGTCGCCGAGAGAGAGCGAAACGTCATAGGCGGCACAGATTTCGCAAATCTCGCGGAAATGTTCAAACAGGAAGTTCTCTTTGTGATGAGAGAGACACCATTTCGCCATGATCGAACCGCCGCGCGAGACAATTCCTGTCAGGCGTTTGGCGGTCATCGGCACGTAGCGTAGCAGTACGCCCGCGTGAATGGTGAAGTAGTCGACGCCCTGTTCGGCTTGTTCGAGCAGCGTGTCGCGGAAGGCTTCCCAGGTGAGATCTTCGGCGATCCCGTTAACCTTCTCCAGCGCCTGGTAGATCGGTACGGTACCGATCGGCACCGGGCTGTTACGCAGGATCCACTCGCGGGTTTCGTGAATATAGCGGCCGGTAGAGAGGTCCATCACCGTATCTGCGCCCCAGCGGGTCGACCACACCAGCTTCTCCACCTCTTCTTCAATGGAGGAGGTCACCGCCGAGTTACCGATGTTGGCGTTCACCTTCACCAGGAAGTTGCGACCGATGATCATCGGCTCGGATTCCGGGTGGTTGATGTTGGCAGGAATAATCGCGCGGCCCGCAGCGACTTCATCACGGACGAATTCCGGGGTGATGTTTTCCGGCAGGCGAGCGCCAAAGTTCATCCCTGGATGCTGATGGCGCAGCACTTCACTACGAATGCGCTCGCGGCCCATGTTTTCACGGATGGCGATAAATTCCATCTCCGGGGTAACCATCCCCTGACGGGCATAGTGCAACTGGGTAACGCGCTTGCCGGCTTTGGCGCGTTTTGGCGTCAGCAGGCCGCTGAAACGCAGCTCGTCCAGGCCATCGTCGGCCAGACGTTCTTTGGTATAAGCGGAGCTACGGTCGTCTAATTCTTCGCTATCATTACGCGCCGCAATCCACGGCTGGCGCAGTTTCGCCAGACCCTGCTGAACGTTAATCGCCACATCAGGATCGCCGTACGGCCCGGAGGTGTCGTACACCGGCACGGCTTCGTTCTCTTCAAACTGCGGGTTGTCTTTCGTACCACCAATCAGCGTAGGACTTAGCTGGATTTCGCGCATCGGGATGCGAATATCCGCCTGCGAACCGGTGATGTAGATACGTTTTGAGTTAGGAAAGGCGGTACCTTCCAGCGTGTCGATAAAGTGTTGGGCTTGGGCGCGCTGTTCGCGGCGTGATGGTTTAGTAGTGGCAGACATAGCTCATTCCAAATAAAAGTAAGGATATGGCTTGTCAGACGACGGATGAAGCAAGAGAGACGAACGCCAAAGGGCGATACGGTTGTAGATTGACTCTTGTTCCCTTCGCAGGTTTTAACCTGATCAGGTTCCGCGGATCCCGAATTAACGGTCTCAGCCTTTTCCACTCATGCTGCTGTGGAAAATAAGCACTCCGACAAGAAGTAACCTCAAAAAGAGGTAATGAATGTAAATTACGCGTTAATGTCGCAAATCTCAAGCAGGACGTTTGATCATGCCACTCTCGTGCATCGCATCAAAAACCAGCATGATCAGCTTATCTTCCAGCACGAACCGGGCTTCCAGCGCCTCGCCGATATCCGATAAGGCCTGTTGAAATTCAAGGAAGTTATCGTGATCAATGGCGGTCTCCAGACTGGAATCATAGTAGTCCATGATCAGTTGCGTATTGGCTTCCAGGAGCGGCCAAATTTTTGTGGCTTTTAAAAGCTGCCCGTTCCCTTCCAATTTATGGAGAATACGTTCATAAATACTGAAGTGTCCGGTGGAAAGGTAATCGACCAGGCTCTGGCAAAAATCATCCAGCGCCTTTTCATTGAGCCGCATGTACGATTCTTTGCCTGGCTTAATGCCAACCAGATTGTAGTAAGCCACGAGCAGGTGCTTACGTACATGTAGCCAGCGATCAACCAGTTTGTTACTTCCTCCGACGTGCTCCGTCAGGCTTTCCAGCTGGTTTAGCATGATTGACTCCGCAAGATGGTGTTTAGGAACGGCTCACCCGTAAATGTAAAAATAATGTAAACAACATGCCTGTGAAGCAAAGGTTGCGCAAGAGATATGGATCGTATAATTGAAAAATTAGATAGCGGCTGGTGGATTGTCAGTCATGAGCAAAAGTTATGGTTGCCTCATGGCGAACTGCCTTACGGCGACGCAGCAAGTTTTGATCTGACCGGGCAGCGTGCACTTCCTATAGGCGAATGGGAAGGGGAGACGGTCTGGCTGGTGCAGCAGCAGCGTCGGCACGATATGGGGTCTGTGCGCCAGGTCATTGACCAGGATGTTGGCCTGTTTCAACTGGCCGGACGCGGCGTACAACTGGCCGAGTTCTACCGCTCACATAAATTCTGCGGTTACTGCGGTCATCCCATGCACCCGAGTAATACGGAATGGGCGATGCTGTGTAGCCACTGTCGAGAACGCTACTACCCGCAAATTGCCCCCTGCATTATCGTCGCTATTCGTCGTGACGACGCTATCCTGCTTGCCCAACATGTTCGCCATCGTAACGGCGTGCATACCGTGCTGGCGGGTTTTGTCGAAGTGGGCGAGACCCTCGAGCAGGCGGTGGCACGCGAAGTCATGGAAGAGAGCGGCATTAAGGTGAAAAACCTGCGCTACGTCACTTCTCAGCCGTGGCCGTTCCCACAGTCTTTGATGACCGCATTTATGGCGGAGTATGATAGCGGCGAAATTGTTATTGACCCGAAAGAACTGCTGGAAGCGAACTGGTATCGCTACGACGATTTACCGCTCCTGCCCCCGCCGGGCACCGTCGCGCGTCGATTGATTGAAGATACCGTCGCCCTCTGTCGGGCAGAGTATGAGTGACACACATGTTACACTGGCGTGAAATAGCTCAAGGAATGGAAAAATGACCGAACTGAAGAACGATCGTTATCTGCGTGCGCTGCTGCGCCAGCCCGTTGATGTCACTCCGGTATGGATGATGCGCCAGGCGGGCCGCTATCTACCGGAATATAAAGCCAAGCGCGCCGAAGCGGGCGATTTTATGGCGCTGTGCAAAAATGCCGAGCTGGCCTGCGAAGTCACGCTGCAGCCGCTGCGTCGCTATAAGCTTGATGCGGCGATCCTCTTTTCGGATATCTTGACGATTCCCGATGCGATGGGACTTGGGCTGTATTTTGAAGCCGGAGAGGGCCCACGCTTTACCTCGCCGATCGCCAGCAAGGCTGACGTCGACAAACTGCCGATCCCGGACCCGGAAGATGGACTGGGTTATGTGATGAATGCGGTGCGCACTATCCGCCGTGAACTGAAAGGCGAAGTGCCGCTGATCGGCTTCTCTGGTAGCCCGTGGACACTGGCTACCTATATGGTCGAAGGCGGCAGTAGTAAGGCCTTCACCGTGATTAAAAAGATGATGTACGCCGATCCAAAGGCGCTGCATCTGCTGCTTGATAAGCTGGCGAAGAGCGTCACTCTGTACCTGAACGCGCAGATCAAAGCGGGCGCGCAGTCGGTAATGATTTTCGACACCTGGGGCGGTGTGCTGACCGGTCGCGACTATCAGCAGTTCTCCCTGTATTACATGCACAAAATCGTCGACGGCCTGATGCGCGAGAACGAAGATCGTCGCGTACCGGTGACGCTGTTCACTAAAGGCGGTGGTCAGTGGCTGGAAGCGATGGCGGAAACCGGCTGTGATGCGTTAGGTCTGGACTGGACCACTGACATTGCCGATGCGCGTCGTCGTGTAGGTCATAAAGTGGCACTGCAGGGCAATATGGATCCGTCCATGCTGTATGCGCCGCCAGCCCGCATCGAAGAAGAGGTGGCGACGATTCTGGCCGGTTTTGGTCAGGGTGAAGGCCATGTCTTTAACCTGGGCCACGGCATTCATCAGGATGTCCCGCCAGAGCATGCGGGTGTCTTTGTGGAGGCGGTACATCGGTTGTCTGAACAGTACCACCGCTAAGGAGTCATTATGGATCTTGCGTCATTACGCGCACAGCAGCTTGAACTGGCCTCTTCAGTGATCCGCGAGGATCGCCTGAGGAGCGATCCGCCGGATCTGATCGGCGGGGCGGACGTTGGGTTCGAGCAGGGGGGCGAAGTGACGCGAGCCGCGATGGTCTTACTGAAGTACCCCTCGCTGGAACTGGTTGAATACACGGTGGCGCGAATCGCCACCACCATGCCCTACATTCCTGGCTTTCTCTCCTTTCGCGAAACACCCGCGCTGATGGCCGCCTGGCAGCAGCTTTCGCACAAGCCTGATCTGCTGTTCGTTGACGGTCATGGGATTTCTCATCCTCGCCGTCTGGGCGTGGCCAGCCATTTTGGCCTGCTGGTGGATGTCCCGACGATTGGCGTGGCGAAAAAACGGTTGTGCGGCAAGTTTGAGCCGCTCGCCGCCGAACCCGGAGCGTTAGCGCCGTTGTTGGATAAAGGCGAACAGCTGGCATGGGTTTGGCGCAGCAAAGCACGCTGTAACCCGCTGTTTATCTCTACGGGTCATCGCGTGAGCCAGGACAGCGCGTTAGCGTGGGTACAACGCTGTATGAACGGCTATCGTCTGCCGGAACCAACACGCTGGGCAGATGCGGTGGCATCCGAACGCCCTGCTTTTACGCGGCTTGCAGCAAAAACGCCCCATATCGGGTAAACTGCCGCTAATTTCCGTATTTGAGAACTCATCATGTTACAAAATCCGATTCACCTGCGTCTGGAGAAGCTGGAAAGCTGGCAGCACGTCACGTTTATGGCCTGTCTGTGCGAACGCATGTACCCCAACTACGCCATGTTCTGTAAGCAAACCGAATTTGGCGATGGACAAATTTACCGCCGGATTCTGGATTTGATTTGGGAAGCGCTGACGGTTAAAGACGCGAAAATCAATTTCGATAGCCAGTTGGAAAAATTTGAAGAGGCTATTCCTTCAGCAGACGATTACGATTTGTACGGCGTTTATCCGGCGATTGATGCCTGTGTGGCATTAAGCGAACTGATGCATTCGCGTCTTAGCGGTGAAACGCTGGAACATGCAATTGAGGTTAGTAAGGCTTCGATTACGACGGTGGCGATGCTGGAAATGACCCAGGCTGGTCGCGAAATGACCGATGAAGAGCTCAAAGAGAACCCGGCCGTTGAGCAAGAATGGGATATTCAGTGGGAAATTTTCCGACTTTTAGCCGACTGTGAAGAACGCGATATTGAGCTGATAAAAGGGCTTCGTGCAGACCTGCGCGAGGCTGGCGAGAGCAATATTGGTATAAATTTTCAGCAATGACACCATAAAACGTGATTTAACGCCTGATTTGTCGTGCCTGAAGGCTTCCCATCCGCCCCCGGTCTGGTCTACATTTGGGGGGCGAAAAAAAGTGGCTATCGGTGCGTGTATGCAGGAGAGTGCTTTTCTGGCATTTCCGTCGCACTCGATGCTTAGCAAGCGATAAACACATTGTAAGGATAACTTATGAACAAGACTCAACTGATTGATGTAATTGCAGACAAAGCAGAACTGTCTAAAACACAGGCTAAAGCTGCTCTGGAATCCACTCTGGCTGCTATTACTGAGTCTCTGAAAGAAGGCGATGCTGTACAACTGGTTGGTTTCGGTACCTTCAAAGTGAACCACCGTGCTGAGCGCACTGGCCGCAACCCGCAGACCGGTAAAGAAATCAAAATTGCCGCAGCTAACGTACCGGCATTTGTTTCTGGTAAAGCACTGAAAGACGCGGTTAAGTAATTCGCGTGGCAGTGAACAGTTTTATCGAAGGGGCGGTTTCGCCCCTTTTGTCCATCTGGCGTCATTCGCTTTGGCTTTCAGGTGTGCTGTTACTGTCTGCCTGTAGTCGCCACTCTGAGCTTCCTCCGTTCACGGCCAGCGGCTATGTTGGCGATCAGGGGGCGGTACGCATTTGGCGTAAAGATTCCAGCGACGATGTTCACTTGCTCTCGGTATTTAGTCCGTGGCGTAAAGGCGATACCACCACCAGTGAATACCGCTGGCAGGGTGATTCGCTCTCATTGATAGAACTCAACACTTACAGTAAACCACCGGAACATGTCCGTATACGCTTCGATGACCGGGGCGAACTGAGTTTCATGCAGCGTGAAGTCGATGGGCAAAAGCAGCAGCTTTCCAGCGATCAAATTGCGCTTTACCGCTATCGTGCCGATCAAATCCGCCAGACCAGCGATGCGTTGCGTCAGGGACGGGTGATATTGCGTCAGGGACGCTGGCATGCGAATAACACAGTCACGACCTGTGAAGGTGAAACACTGAAGCCCGATCTGGAATCGTGGGCGATAAACCACATTGAGCGCCGCCAGAGCCATTCATCTGTAGAAGTGAGTGTGGCATGGCTGGAAGCGCCCGAAGGGTCGCAGCTACTGCTGGTCGCTAATGAAGATTTTTGTCACTGGCAGCCTACTGCCAAAACCTTCTGAAAACCTGATGCCAGGACATCGGGCCAGATAAGGTGAGGCCGCCATCCGGCAAAAACCGTTTACCAGTGGCCCATTCCCATATGGCCGCCGCGATGGTTACCGCCACCGCCGCACCCGCCGTAGCCCATTCCCGCTCCGCGAGGTACGCCTGCCTGGGCCATTGCGACATCGCGTTTAACGCGCTGCTCATCCAGTGACTGATTCAACGCCTCCATCTCTTTTGCCACGGCATTAATTTTTGCAGTGTCCGGCGAGCTGGCTGTTAGCAACGCGTTGTACTCATAACGTTTAGAGGTCAGCTGTTGGCGCAAGGCGTTGGTCTGCGAGTAGTAATCATCATATATTTTCTGCGCGGTAGCCTGCTGCTCAGTGGTCATTGGCGTACCGCCTCGTTGCTGCATTCCATCACCATACCCCCAGTGATTCTGCGCCAGCGCCGGGGTAGAGCCCAACGCGATAAGAGAGAGTGCAATCAGCGCCAGTTTGTTGTTCCGTTTCATGGGTCGTTCTCCTGTTGGTTAGATTACATTTCCTATTGCATCTTCCGTGCCAAAGCGGCAATCCCGCTCCCGCGGGCGTTGTAGTCGTGGCCTTCACAGGGCGACGAGTAAAAATGACTCGCCAGAACGCGCCGGCGGGTCATTTTTACCCGCTACTTTCAGCGGTTTGTGTCTGAGGGCAGGGTTATCACGGAGAAAAAATGGCATGATTTCTGCTGTATATCTGCAACGATGAAAGGAACAGGTGGGATAAAGGGAGAGCGTATGCGTCTTTATAAGGACACGGCGGCCAAGTGGTTGAGCCGACTCTTGCTGGCGGCAATCCTGATTTTGGTCGGTTGGTTTTCGATTATGACCATTCGGGACTATGGGCGGGAAAGCGGCGCCGCGCGGCAAACGCTACTGGAAAAAGGCAGCGTGCTCATCCGCGCTCTGGAGTCTGGTACGCGCGTAGGTATGGGGATGCGCATGCATCATGCTCAACAGCAGACGCTGCTGGAGGAAATGGCCGTACAACCAGGCGTGCTATGGTTTGCCGTCGTTGACGATCATGGCGTCATTATTACTCACAGCAATTCCGCGATGGTCGGTAAAACGCTCTATTCACCGGATGTCCTGCGACAACTAAGCCCCGGGGAACAGGAAAGCTGGCGGAATATTGACATGCCTACGGGGGACGGTGAAAAAACACCTGTCCTGGAAATTTATCGTCAGTTTCAGCCGATGTATGGTCCAGGACGTCATGGCATGGCGCGCTGTGCCAGCAATGACGGACAGCTTATCACCCCCGCACAAACCATATTTATCGCTTTTGATGCCAGCGATCTGGCTGCGACTCAGGCAAGAGAGTGGCGTAACACCCTGATCGTCCTGTCTGCGCTGGCGGCCGTGCTGCTGGCCACTGTGCTGACGTTCTTCTGGTATCAGCGCTATCAGCGCTCGTACAAAGAACTGCAGGATGCGATGAAGCGTAAAGAAAAACTGATGGCGCTCGGACATCTGGCGGCCGGGGTCGCGCATGAGATTCGAAACCCGCTTTCATCGATCAAGGGTTTAGCGAAGTATTTTGCTGAACGAACTCCGGCTGGTGGCGAGTCGCATGAGCTGGCGCAGGTGATGGCGAAAGAGGCGGACCGTTTAAATCGGGTGGTGAGCGAGTTGCTGGAGCTGGTGAAACCTGCGCATCTGACGCTGCAACAGGTGGATCTCAATGAGGTCATCACCCACTCATTAAACCTGGTGAGTCAGGATGCGGCAAGTCGGGAAATCCAGCTACGCTTTTCGGCCAGTTCCACGCTGCCCGCTATTCAGGCCGATCCCGACCGACTGACTCAGGTTCTGTTGAATCTGTATCTGAACGCCATTCATGCGATTGGTCGTCAGGGCACGATTACGGTTGAAGCGAGTGAAAGCAGCGGCGATCGCGTTAAAATCGTGGTTATTGATAGCGGGAAAGGGATTGCAGCGGAACAGCTGGAGGCTATTTTTACGCCTTACTTCACGACTAAAGCGGATGGAACCGGCCTTGGGCTGGCGGTAGTGCAGAACATAATTGAACAGCACGGTGGTACCATTCATGTGGCAAGCGTTGAGGGCAAAGGCGCAACCTTTACCCTCTGGCTGCCGACCAACGCGAAACAACAGGATTAACAAGGATGACGCGCGGAAAAATCAATATTCTGGTGGTAGATGACGATATCAGCCACTGCACCATTTTACAGGCGCTGCTGCGCGGCTGGGGTTATGAGGTCGCGCTGGCCTATAGCGGGCAAGCGGCACTGGAACAGGTGCGTGAACGCGTATTTGATTTAGTGCTGTGCGATGTGCGTATGGCGGAGATGGACGGCATCGCAACGCTGAAAGAGATTAAAGCGCTGAATTCGGCGATTCCGGTATTGATCATGACGGCGTTCTCCAGCGTGGAGACCGCCGTTGAGGCGCTGAAAACCGGGGCGCTGGACTACTTAATCAAGCCGCTGGATTTTGATCGCCTGCAGGAGACGCTGGAAAAGGCGCTGGCGCATACGCGGGAAACGGGCGCTGAACTGCCGTCAGGGTCGGCTGCGCAGTTTGGCATGATTGGCAGCAGTCCGGCGATGCGGCAGTTGATCAATGAAATCGCGATGGTTGCGCCCTCGGATGCAACGGTGCTCATTCACGGAGACTCCGGTACGGGGAAAGAGCTGGTGGCCCGGGCGCTGCATGCCAGCAGTGCCCGCTGTGATAAACCGCTGGTGACGCTGAACTGTGCGTCGCTTAATGAGTCGCTGCTGGAGTCCGAACTTTTTGGTCATGAGAAAGGCGCGTTTACCGGCGCGGATAAGCGGCGGGAAGGGCGCTTTGTGGAAGCCGAAGGTGGCACGTTATTTCTTGATGAAATTGGCGATATCTCACCGCTAATGCAGGTGCGTCTGCTGCGGGCAATCCAGGAGCGAGAAGTGCAACGGGTTGGCAGCAACCAGACTATTGCGGTTGATGTCCGGCTGATCGCTGCCACACATCGCGATCTGGCGGAGGAAGTTAACGCCGGGCACTTTCGTCAGGATCTCTACTATCGCCTGAACGTCATCACTATTGAAATGCCAGCGCTGTGCCAGCGTCGGGAAGATATTCCGCTGCTGGCCGAACATTTTCTCCAGCGTTTTGCCACACGTAATCGAAAAGCGGTGAAAGGCTTTACTCCGCAGGCGATGGATCTGCTGATCCACTATGACTGGCCGGGCAATATCCGTGAGCTGGAAAATGCGATTGAGCGTTCGGTGGTGCTGCTAACGGGGGAATATATTTCCGAACGCGAGCTACCGATGGCGATTGCCGCGACACCGATAAAAACGGAATACAGTGGCGAGATTCAACCGCTGGTGGATGTCGAAAAAGAAGTGATTCTGGCGGCGCTGGAAAAAACGGGCGGCAATAAAACCGAAGCCGCCCGTCAGTTAGGTATTACGCGCAAAACGCTGCTGGCTAAGCTCAGCCGTTAGTTTTGCTCACGTTCGATGGCGCGCCAGCCGATGTCGTTACGGCTGAAGCTGCCGTCCCAACGGATGTCGGTCATCAGGGCGTAGGCACGCTGCTGCGCCTCGGCAACGGTGTTGCCCAGCGCGGTGGCGCACAGGACGCGACCACCGTTGGTCAGCACGCGATCGTCAGCAGACAGTTTGGTGCCCGCGTGGAACACTTTACCGTCAGCGACTTCTTCCAGCGGCAGGCCGTGGATCTCATCGCCAGTATTGTAGTTGCCCGGATAACCGCCCGCGGCAATCACTACGCCCAAAGAGGCGCGTTCGTCCCACTCAGAGGTTTTCTCATCCAGCTTGCCGTCACAGGCGGCAAGGCACAGCTCCACCAGATCCGATTTCATACGCAGCATAATCGGCTGGGTTTCCGGATCGCCGAAGCGGCAGTTGAACTCGATAACCTTCGGGTTGCCCTGTTTGTCGATCATCAGACCTGCGTACAGGAAACCGGTGTAAGTGTTCCCTTCCGCTGCCATGCCTTTTACGGTTGGCCAGATGATGCGTTCCATGGTGCGCTGATGAACGTCATCAGTCACCACCGGTGCCGGTGAGTAAGCGCCCATACCGCCGGTATTCGGACCGGTATCGCCGTTGCCCACGCGTTTGTGGTCCTGGCTGGTGGCCATTGGCAGCACGTGCTCGCCGTCAACCATCACGATAAAGCTCGCTTCTTCACCGTCGAGGAACTCTTCGATAACGATACGGTGGCCCGCATCGCCAAAAGCGTTACCTGCCAGCATGTCATGAACAGCGGCTTCGGCTTCCTCCAGCGTCATCGCGACGATAACGCCTTTACCGGCGGCCAGGCCGTCGGCCTTGATAACGATCGGCGCGCCTTTCTCACGCAGATAGGCCAGCGCAGGCTCAATCTCGGTGAAGTTCTGATACTCCGCCGTCGGAATGTTATGACGGGCAAGGAAATCTTTGGTGAAGGCTTTGGAGCCTTCCAACTGCGCTGCACCTTCGGTTGGGCCGAAGATTTTCAGACCGGCGGCGCGAAACGCATCGACCACGCCAATTACCAGAGGCGCTTCTGGGCCAACGATGGTCAGATCGATCTTCTCATTCTGGGCAAAGCTCAGCAGCGCCGGAATATCGGTCACGCCGATTGCCACGTTTTGCAGCGCAGGTTCCAGCGCGGTGCCCGCGTTGCCTGGTGCGACAAATACCGTTTCGACTTTTGGCGACTGCGCCGCTTTCCAGGCCAGCGCGTGTTCGCGCCCGCCGTTGCCAATCACTAATACTTTCATCGTCTGCTCCGTGGATTAATGGCGGAAGTGGCGCATGTCGGTGAACACCATCGCTATGCCGTGCTCGTCGGCGGCAGCAATGACTTCATCATCACGGATAGAACCGCCCGGCTGGATCACGCAGGTCACACCGGCGGCGGCGGCGGCATCAATCCCATCGCGGAACGGGAAGAAGGCGTCGGATGCCATAGAGGAACCTTGAACTTCCAGACCTTCGTCGGCGGCTTTAATCCCGGCGATTTTTGCGGAATATACGCGGCTCATCTGGCCTGCGCCTATACCGATAGTCATGTTCTCTTTGGCGTAAACAATGGCGTTGGATTTTACAAACTTAGCTACTTTCCAGCAGAACAGCGCATCGCGCAGTTCCTGTTCGGTCGGCTGACGTTTGGAAACTACGCGCAGTTCACCTTCGCTCACCATACCCAGGTCACGATCCTGAACCAGCAGACCGCCGTTAACGCGTTTGAAGTCCAGGCCCGGCACACGTTGTGCCCACTGACCGCAGGTCAGCACGCGGACGTTCTGTTTGGCGGCGGTGATTTTCAGTGCGTCTTCGGTTGCGGATGGCGCGATGATCACTTCCACGAACTGACGGGAAATGATGGCTTGAGCAGTTTCGGCATCCAGTTCGCGGTTGAAGGCGATGATGCCGCCGAACGCGGAGGTCGGGTCGGTTTTATAGGCGCGGTCGTAAGCATCGAGAATAGAGGTACTGACTGCCACGCCGCACGGGTTAGCGTGTTTGACGATCACACAGGCTGGCTCGTTGAATTCTTTTACGCACTCCAGCGCCGCATCGGTATCGGCGATGTTGTTGTAGGAAAGTGCTTTGCCCTGTACCTGCTGCGCGGTGGCAACGGACGCTTCTTTAACATTCTCTTCTATATAGAAGGCAGCCTGTTGGTGGCTGTTCTCGCCGTAGCGCATATCCTGCTTCTTAATGAAGTTCAGGTTCAGTGTACGTGGAAAGCGACCGGCGGCTTCTTTGCTTTCGCCGTGGTAGGCCGGAACCATGCTACCGAAGTAGTTGGCAATCATGCTGTCGTAAGCGGCGGTGTGTTCAAAGGCTTTAATCGCGAGATCGAAACGCGTGTCGAGGGTCAGAGAACCGTCGTTGGCATCCATCTCTTTAATAATGGCGGCGTAGTCGCTGCTCTTCACAACGATAGCCACATCTTTATGGTTCTTGGCAGCGGAACGCACCATCGTCGGGCCGCCGATATCAATGTTTTCTACCGCATCTTCCAGCGAGCAGCCTTCACGGGCAACGGTCTCGGCGAACGGGTACAGGTTAACAACCACCATGTCGATAGGTGCGATGCCGTGCTGTTCCATAATCCCGTCGTCCTGACCGCGACGACCAAGAATGCCGCCATGGACTTTCGGATGCAGGGTCTTTACGCGTCCATCCATCATTTCCGGGAAGCCGGTGTAATCGGAAACTTCGGTCACTGGCAGACCTTTCTCAGCTAACAGGCGCGCAGTGCCACCTGTAGACAGCAGCTCCACACCGCGTGCGGAAAGTGCCTGAGCGAATTCGATGATACCGGCCTTGTCAGAAACACTGAGCAGAGCGCGGCGGACTGGACGACGTTGTTGCATGGTAAATCCCCTGGATTTGACTATTACAGAGAGCGTTAGGTGAATTCTTGGCTAAAAACTCAGCTAACGCCCCTTACGGGGCATCCTTATTGTGCGGGGGCATTGTAACGAAAACGTTTGCGCAACGCTCGCGAATTTTTAATTTTCGATTTTGACCTCTTCTTTTTCCGTTGAAGGATGCTTATATAAACAGAGACGTGCACAAACGATCGCGTGGTTTGTGGATAACTCTGTGTGTAAATGGGTATAAGGCGGGGTTTTGCTGTGGAATGCAGCGGTCAGTCATTTTTCTGCAATTTAAGGGTTGCGGGCCGCGGGAAACTCCCTATAATGCGCCTCCATCGACACGGCGGATGTGAATCACTTCACACAAACAGCCGGTTCGGTTGAAGAGAAAAACCTGAAAATGAGGGTTGACTCTGAAAGAGGAAAGCGTAATATACGCCACCTCGCGACAGAGCGCTAAAGCGTGTCGCAACTGCTCTTTAACAATTTATCAGACAATCTGTGTGGGCACTCGAAGATACGGATTCTTAACGTCGCAAGACGAAAAATGAATACCAAGTCTCTGAGTGAACACGTAATTCATTACGAAGTTTAATTCACGAGCATCAAACTTAAATTGAAGAGTTTGATCATGGCTCAGATTGAACGCTGGCGGCAGGCCTAACACATGCAAGTCGAACGGTAGCACAGAGGAGCTTGCTCCTTGGGTGACGAGTGGCGGACGGGTGAGTAATGTCTGGGAAACTGCCCGATGGAGGGGGATAACTACTGGAAACGGTAGCTAATACCGCATAACGTCGCAAGACCAAAGAGGGGGACCTTCGGGCCTCTTGCCATCGGATGTGCCCAGATGGGATTAGCTAGTAGGTGGGGTAACGGCTCACCTAGGCGACGATCCCTAGCTGGTCTGAGAGGATGACCAGCCACACTGGAACTGAGACACGGTCCAGACTCCTACGGGAGGCAGCAGTGGGGAATATTGCACAATGGGCGCAAGCCTGATGCAGCCATGCCGCGTGTATGAAGAAGGCCTTCGGGTTGTAAAGTACTTTCAGCGAGGAGGAAGGTGTTGTGGTTAATAACCGCAGCAATTGACGTTACTCGCAGAAGAAGCACCGGCTAACTCCGTGCCAGCAGCCGCGGTAATACGGAGGGTGCAAGCGTTAATCGGAATTACTGGGCGTAAAGCGCACGCAGGCGGTCTGTCAAGTCGGATGTGAAATCCCCGGGCTCAACCTGGGAACTGCATCCGAAACTGGCAGGCTAGAGTCTTGTAGAGGGGGGTAGAATTCCAGGTGTAGCGGTGAAATGCGTAGAGATCTGGAGGAATACCGGTGGCGAAGGCGGCCCCCTGGACAAAGACTGACGCTCAGGTGCGAAAGCGTGGGGAGCAAACAGGATTAGATACCCTGGTAGTCCACGCCGTAAACGATGTCGACTTGGAGGTTGTGCCCTTGAGGCGTGGCTTCCGGAGCTAACGCGTTAAGTCGACCGCCTGGGGAGTACGGCCGCAAGGTTAAAACTCAAATGAATTGACGGGGGCCCGCACAAGCGGTGGAGCATGTGGTTTAATTCGATGCAACGCGAAGAACCTTACCTACTCTTGACATCCAGAGAAGTTTGCAGAGATGCGAACGTGCCTTCGGGAACTCTGAGACAGGTGCTGCATGGCTGTCGTCAGCTCGTGTTGTGAAATGTTGGGTTAAGTCCCGCAACGAGCGCAACCCTTATCCTTTGTTGCCAGCGGTTCGGCCGGGAACTCAAAGGAGACTGCCAGTGATAAACTGGAGGAAGGTGGGGATGACGTCAAGTCATCATGGCCCTTACGAGTAGGGCTACACACGTGCTACAATGGCATATACAAAGAGAAGCGACCTCGCGAGAGCAAGCGGACCTCATAAAGTATGTCGTAGTCCGGATTGGAGTCTGCAACTCGACTCCATGAAGTCGGAATCGCTAGTAATCGTGGATCAGAATGCCACGGTGAATACGTTCCCGGGCCTTGTACACACCGCCCGTCACACCATGGGAGTGGGTTGCAAAAGAAGTAGGTAGCTTAACCTTCGGGAGGGCGCTTACCACTTTGTGATTCATGACTGGGGTGAAGTCGTAACAAGGTAACCGTAGGGGAACCTGCGGTTGGATCACCTCCTTACCTTAAAGAAACGTTCTTTGTAGTGCTCACACAGATTGTCTGATGAAAAGTAAATAGCAAGGCGTCTTGCGATTGAGACTTCAGTGTCCCCTTCGTCTAGAGGCCCAGGACACCGCCCTTTCACGGCGGTAACAGGGGTTCGAATCCCCTAGGGGACGCCACTTGCTGGTATGTGTGAGTGAAAGTCGCCGACCGAAGTATCTCAAAACAGACTTTCGAGTCTCGTTTGAGATATTTGCTCTTTAAAAATCTGGATCAAGCTGAAAATTGAAACGACACACTGTTTCATTTCTCCGTAAACAAGAAATGAAAAGCGGTGTGTTCGAGTCTCTCAAATTTTCGCAACACTGAAGTGTTTTACGAAACATCTTCGGGTTGTGAGGTTAAGCGACTAAGCGTACACGGTGGATGCCCTGGCAGTCAGAGGCGATGAAGGACGTGCTAATCTGCGATAAGCGTCGGTAAGGTGATATGAACCGTTATAACCGGCGATTTCCGAATGGGGAAACCCAGTGTGATTCGTCACACTATCATTGCGTGAATACATAGCGTAATGAAGCGAACCGGGGGAACTGAAACATCTAAGTACCCCGAGGAAAAGAAATCAACCGAGATTCCCCCAGTAGCGGCGAGCGAACGGGGAGCAGCCCAGAGTCTGAATCAGCATGTGTGGTAGTGGAACGGTCTGGAAAGTCCGACGGTACAGGGTGATAGTCCCGTACACAAAAGTGCATGTGTTGTGAACTCGAAGAGTAGGGCGGGACACGTGGTATCCTGTCTGAATATGGGGGGACCATCCTCCAAGGCTAAATACTCCTGACTGACCGATAGTGAACCAGTACCGTGAGGGAAAGGCGAAAAGAACCCCGGCGAGGGGAGTGAAAAAGAACCTGAAACCGTGTACGTACAAGCAGTGGGAGCCTCTTTATGGGGTGACTGCGTACCTTTTGTATAATGGGTCAGCGACTTATATTCTGTAGCAAGGTTAACCGAATAGGGGAGCCGAAGGGAAACCGAGTCTTAACTGGGCGTTAAGTTGCAGGGTATAGACCCGAAACCCGGTGATCTAGCCATGGGCAGGTTGAAGGTTGGGTAACACTAACTGGAGGACCGAACCGACTAATGTTGAAAAATTAGCGGATGACTTGTGGCTGGGGGTGAAAGGCCAATCAAACCGGGAGATAGCTGGTTCTCCCCGAAAGCTATTTAGGTAGCGCCTCGTGAACTCATCTTCGGGGGTAGAGCACTGTTTCGGCTAGGGGGTCATCCCGACTTACCAACCCGATGCAAACTGCGAATACCGAAGAATGTTATCACGGGAGACACACGGCGGGTGCTAACGTCCGTCGTGAAGAGGGAAACAACCCAGACCGCCAGCTAAGGTCCCAAAGTCATGGTTAAGTGGGAAACGATGTGGGAAGGCACAGACAGCCAGGATGTTGGCTTAGAAGCAGCCATCATTTAAAGAAAGCGTAATAGCTCACTGGTCGAGTCGGCCTGCGCGGAAGATGTAACGGGGCTAAACCATGCACCGAAGCTGCGGCAGCGACACTATGTGTTGTTGGGTAGGGGAGCGTTCTGTAAGCCGTTGAAGGTGTGCTGTGAGGCATGCTGGAGGTATCAGAAGTGCGAATGCTGACATAAGTAACGATAATGCGGGTGAAAAACCCGCACGCCGGAAGACCAAGGGTTCCTGTCCAACGTTAATCGGGGCAGGGTGAGTCGACCCCTAAGGCGAGGCCGAAAGGCGTAGTCGATGGGAAACAGGTTAATATTCCTGTACTTGGTGTTACTGCGAAGGGGGGACGGAGAAGGCTATGTTAGCCGGGCGACGGTTGTCCCGGTTTAAGCATGTAGGCGGAGATTCCAGGTAAATCCGGAGTCTTGTTAACGCTGAGGTGTGATGACGAGGCACTACGGTGCTGAAGTAACAAATGCCCTGCTTCCAGGAAAAGCCTCTAAGCATCAGGTAACACAAAATCGTACCCCAAACCGACACAGGTGGTCAGGTAGAGAATACCAAGGCGCTTGAGAGAACTCGGGTGAAGGAACTAGGCAAAATGGTGCCGTAACTTCGGGAGAAGGCACGCTGATATGTAGGTGAAGTGATTTACTCATGGAGCTGAAATCAGTCGAAGATACCAGCTGGCTGCAACTGTTTATTAAAAACACAGCACTGTGCAAACACGAAAGTGGACGTATACGGTGTGACGCCTGCCCGGTGCCGGAAGGTTAATTGATGGGGTTATCCGTAAGGAGAAGCTCTTGATCGAAGCCCCGGTAAACGGCGGCCGTAACTATAACGGTCCTAAGGTAGCGAAATTCCTTGTCGGGTAAGTTCCGACCTGCACGAATGGCGTAATGATGGCCAGGCTGTCTCCACCCGAGACTCAGTGAAATTGAACTCGCTGTGAAGATGCAGTGTACCCGCGGCAAGACGGAAAGACCCCGTGAACCTTTACTATAGCTTGACACTGAACACTGGTCCTTGATGTGTAGGATAGGTGGGAGGCTTTGAAGTGTGGACGCCAGTCTGCATGGAGCCAACCTTGAAATACCACCCTTTAATGGCTGGTGTTCTAACGTAGACCCGTGATCCGGGTTGCGGACAGTGTCTGGTGGGTAGTTTGACTGGGGCGGTCTCCTCCTAAAGAGTAACGGAGGAGCACGAAGGTTAGCTAATCCTGGTCGGACATCAGGAGGTTAGTGCAAAGGCATAAGCTAGCTTGACTGCGAGAGTGACGGCTCGAGCAGGTGCGAAAGCAGGTCTTAGTGATCCGGTGGTTCTGAATGGAAGGGCCATCGCTCAACGGATAAAAGGTACTCCGGGGATAACAGGCTGATACCGCCCAAGAGTTCATATCGACGGCGGTGTTTGGCACCTCGATGTCGGCTCATCACATCCTGGGGCTGAAGTAGGTCCCAAGGGTATGGCTGTTCGCCATTTAAAGTGGTACGCGAGCTGGGTTTAGAACGTCGTGAGACAGTTCGGTCCCTATCTGCCGTGGGCGCTGGAGAATTGAGGGGGGCTGCTCCTAGTACGAGAGGACCGGAGTGGACGCATCACTGGTGTTCGGGTTGTCATGCCAATGGCATTGCCCGGTAGCTAAATGCGGAAGAGATAAGTGCTGAAAGCATCTAAGCACGAAACTTGCCCCGAGATGAGTTCTCCCTGACCCTTTAAGGGTCCTGAAGGAACGTTGAAGACGACGACGTTGATAGGTCGGGTGTGTAAGCGTAGCGATACGTTGAGCTAACCGATACTAATGAACCGTGAGGCTTAACCTTACAACGCCGAAGATGTTTTGGCGAAAGAGAAGACATCATTTTCAGTTTGATTACAGATTACATCGACATGCGAAAAGCGTGTTGATAGACAGAATTTGCCTGGCGGCTGTAGCGCGGTGGTCCCACCTGACCCCATGCCGAACTCAGAAGTGAAACGCCGTAGCGCCGATGGTAGTGTGGGGTCTCCCCATGCGAGAGTAGGGAACTGCCAGGCATCAAACAAGTGAAGAAGCCCATCCTGCCGGATGGGCTTTTTTGCGTCTGCAGGGAGTGAGAACTGCCGGATGCAGCGTACCATTTTATCCAGCCCATCATGTTGTAACCGGTGTTCAGGCCTGAGAAGCGCAGCACACCAGGCTCTCCCGGCAGCACATTGCCTGTTACGCGAATGACGAATAGCATTCTCCTTTTTTCTTTACTGCACTAATCTACAGCAAGGAGCCGTGAAACTTTCTCAACTTGAGGATGCAGGCTCGACATTCGCATGATTCTTGGGTATCTTCAGCTATCTGGATGTCTAAACGTTTAAACGTATGTAGTGAGGTTATCAGGTTATGCCAATTCGCGTGCAGGACGAGCTACCCGCCGTCAATTTCTTGCGTGAGGAAAACGTCTTTGTGATGACGTCATCTCGCGCTTCCGGTCAGGAAATTCGTCCACTGAAGGTGCTCATCCTCAACCTGATGCCCAAGAAGATTGAAACGGAAAACCAGTTCCTGCGTTTACTCTCTAACTCACCGCTGCAGGTAGATGTTCAGCTATTGCGCATTGATGCCCGCGAGTCACGCAACACTCCTACGGAGCATCTGAATAACTTTTACTGTAATTTCGAGGATATCTGCGATCAGAACTTTGACGGACTGATCGTGACCGGCGCGCCGTTGGGTCTGGTTGAATTTAATGACGTGGCTTACTGGCCGCAGATTAAACAAGTGCTTGAATGGGCGAAAGATCATGTTACATCGACGCTCTTTGTCTGTTGGGCGGTGCAAGCCGCATTGAATATCCTGTACGGAATTCCCAAGCAAACCCGTACGGATAAACTCTCAGGCGTCTATGAGCACCATATTCTTCATCCTCATGCGCTGCTGACGCGTGGATTTGATGATGCGTTCCTGGCCCCGCATTCGCGCTATGCCGATTTTCCTGCTGCCCTTATCAGGGACTACACCGATCTCGAGATTTTTGCCGAAACAGAAGAGGGAGATGCCTACCTGTTTGCCAGCAAAGATAAACGTATCGCCTTCGTAACGGGCCATCCTGAATATGACGCCCATACACTCGGCAGTGAATATTTTCGTGACGTCGAAGCGGGCTTAACGCCGGAAGTGCCCTATAACTACTTCCCAAAAGATGACCCGCAAAATAAACCGCGGGCAACCTGGCGTAGCCACGGCAATCTGTTGTTTACCAACTGGCTCAACTATTACGTTTACCAGATCACGCCATATGATCTGCGTCACATGAATCCAACGCTGGATTAATCTTCTGTAACAGACGATCCTTAAGCGTTTCAGCATGTTGAATCAGGCACCTTCGGGTGCCTTTTTTATTTTCGAAATGCACCTCACTGTGTAATTAAATTTTATTTATATTGTTATCAATAGGTTAATTGATAATTAAATTAAAAATGGAAATTGTTTTTGATTTTGAAATTTAAATGAGTAGTCTTAGTTGTGCTGAACGAAAACCGCACAACGATCCTTCGTTCGCATTGGGGATGTGTTTGGATCAATGACGAGGAACTACGCAATGAATCAACAGGCAACGACAACCGATGAACTGATCTTCACCAGGCCGCGTGGCGAACAGGAACAGCAGATTCTGACCGCTGAAGCGGTGGAGTTTCTGACCGAGCTGGTGACAAGATTTACGCCAAAGCGGAATAAACTTCTGGCTGCACGTATCCAGCAGCAGCAGGATATTGATGACGGTAAGTTGCCTGACTTTATTTCGGAAACAGCTTCCATTCGCGAAGGTAACTGGAAAATTCGCGGTATTCCTGATGATTTACTGGATCGCCGTGTAGAGATTACCGGACCGGTTGAGCGCAAGATGGTTATCAACGCGCTGAACGCGAACGTCAAAGTCTTTATGGCTGATTTTGAAGATTCGCTGGCTCCTGAGTGGAGCAAAGTTATCGACGGGCAGATCAACTTGCGCGATGCAGTCAATGGCACCATTAGCTACACCAACGAAGCCGGTAAAATTTATCAACTCAAACCCAATCCGGCCCTGTTAGTGTGCCGCGTTCGCGGTCTGCATCTGCCGGAAAAACACGTCACCTGGCGTGGCGAATCGATCCCGGGCAGCCTGTTCGACTTTGCCCTCTATTTCTTCCACAACTACAAAACGTTGCTGGCAAAAGGCAGTGGCCCTTATTTCTATCTACCCAAAACGCAGGCCTGGCAAGAAGCGGCATGGTGGAGTGAAGTGTTCAGCTATGCAGAGGATCGCTTTAATCTGCCGCGTGGCACAATTAAAGCGACCCTGCTGATTGAAACGCTGCCAGCCGTTTTCCAGATGGACGAAATTCTGCACGCGCTGCGTGACCACATTGTGGGCCTGAACTGCGGTCGCTGGGACTACATTTTCAGCTATATCAAAACCCTAAAGAACCACCCGGATCGCGTGTTGCCGGACCGTCAGGTGGTGACGATGGATAAGCCATTCCTCAGTGCGTATTCGCGTCTGCTGATTAAAACCTGTCATAAACGCGGCGCGTTCGCGATGGGCGGCATGGCCGCGTTCATTCCCAGCAAAGATGCGGAACGTAACAACCAGGTTCTGACCAAGGTAAAAGCGGACAAAGCGCTGGAAGCCAATAACGGTCATGACGGCACATGGATTGCCCATCCAGGACTGGCAGATACCGCAATGGCGGTGTTCAACGACGTACTCGGTGAAAACAAAAATCAGCTGTTCGTGACCCGTGAAGAAGATGCGCCGATTACCGCAGAACAATTGCTGGCACCCTGTGAAGGTGAGCGTACTGAAGAAGGCATGCGTGCCAACATTCGTGTCGCGGTGCAGTACATCGAAGCGTGGATCTCCGGTAATGGCTGCGTACCGATTTATGGTCTGATGGAAGATGCGGCCACCGCCGAAATATCTCGTACTTCCATCTGGCAGTGGATCCACCACCAGAAAACGCTCAGCAACGGCAAACCGGTTACCAAACCGTTGTTCCGCCAGATGCTGGCCGAAGAGATGTTGGTGATTCAGGACGAACTGGGGGAACACCGCTACAGCAGCGGGCGTTTTGACGATGCCGCGCGCCTGATGGAGCAAATCACCACTTCCGACGAGTTAATTGACTTCCTGACGTTACCGGGCTATCGCCTGTTGGCCTAATTTACCCACAATTTATCCTAATGGAGAATCTGCACATGAAAACCCGTACTCAACAAATCGAAGAATTACAGAAAGAATGGACTCAACCGCGCTGGGAAGGCATCACCCGCCCCTATAGCGCGGAGGAAGTGGTGAAATTACGTGGCTCGGTCAACCCGGAATGCACGCTGGCGCAGCTTGGCGCGGCGAAAATGTGGCGTCTGCTACACGGCGAATCGAAGAAAGGTTATATCAACAGCCTCGGCGCGCTGACTGGTGGTCAGGCGCTGCAGCAAGCGAAAGCTGGTATTGAAGCGGTCTACCTTTCAGGCTGGCAGGTGGCGGCAGATGCCAACCTGGCGTCCAGCATGTATCCGGATCAATCGTTGTATCCAGCGAACTCCGTTCCGGCGGTGGTGGACAGGATCAACAACACATTCCGTCGTGCCGATCAGATCCAATGGTCAACTGGTATTGAGCCGAACGATCCGCGCTATGTGGATTACTTCCTGCCGATCGTTGCCGATGCGGAAGCGGGTTTTGGCGGGGTACTGAACGCGTTTGAACTGATGAAATCGATGATTGAGGCTGGTGCAGCGGCCGTTCACTTCGAAGATCAGCTCGCATCGGTAAAAAAATGTGGTCACATGGGCGGCAAAGTCCTGGTGCCGACTCAGGAAGCTATCCAGAAACTGGTGGCAGCCCGTCTGGCTGCAGACGTTATGGGCGTTCCGACGCTGGTGATTGCGCGTACCGATGCTGACGCAGCCGATCTGATTACGTCTGATTGCGACCCATACGATAGCGAGTTCATCACTGGCGAGCGTACCAGCGAAGGGTTCTACCGTACGCATGCGGGCATTGAGCAGGCGATCAGCCGTGGTCTGGCTTACGCACCGTATGCGGATCTGGTGTGGTGTGAAACCTCCACGCCGGACCTCGAACTGGCGAAGCGCTTTGCCGATGCTATTCATGCGAAATTCCCAGGCAAACTGCTGGCCTACAACTGTTCGCCATCGTTTAACTGGCAGAAAAACCTGGATGACAAAACCATTGCCAGCTTCCAGCAACAGCTGTCCGATATGGGTTACAAATACCAGTTCATTACGCTGGCGGGTATTCACAGCATGTGGTTCAACATGTTCGACCTCGCGCATTCCTATGCGCAGGGTGAGGGCATGCGCCACTACGTTGAGAAGGTTCAGCAGCCGGAATTTGCGGCGGCTAAAGATGGTTACACCTTCGTGTCCCATCAGCAGGAAGTAGGGACAGGCTACTTCGACAAAGTAACCACCATCATTCAGGGCGGCACTTCTTCAGTGACCGCGCTGACCGGCTCGACTGAAGAATCGCAGTTTTGATCAATGCCCGGTGGCGCTGCGCTTACCGGGCCTACGAAGGGATGTAGGCCGGATAAGCGAATGCGCCATCCGGCATGACATTGTGCCGGATGGGAGAAATTGATGACGCGTGGCCTGGAATTACTGATTGCTCAGACGATTTTGCAAGGTTTCGACGCCCAGTACGGGCGTTTTCTGGAAGTGACCTCCGGCGCGCAGCAGCGTTTTGAACATGCCGACTGGCACGCGGTTCAGCAGGCGATGAAAAGCCGTATCCACCTTTACGATCATCATGTGGGTCTGGTGGTGGAGCAACTGCGCTGCATTACTGATGGCAAAAGTACCGACGCGGATTTTTTACTTCGCGTGAAAGAGCATTACACCCGGCTATTGCCAGATTACCCACGCTTCGAGATTGCGGAGAGTTTCTTTAACTCCGTCTATTGCCGGTTATTTGACCACCGCTCGCTGACTCCCGAGCGACTGTTTATTTTCAGCTCTCAGCCAGAGCGCCGTTTTCGCACGATCCCACGCCCGTTGGCGAAAGACTTTTTTCCCGATACCGGCTGGGAGTGGCTGCTTACGCGCGTCCTCAGCGATCTGCCCTTGCGTCTGCCGTGGCAGAACAGACATCGGGATATCCACTACATCATCGAACACCTGACCGAAACGCTGGGGGCGGATGTGTTGCAGCGCAGTCATTTGCAGGTGGCGAACGAACTGTTTTATCGCAACAAGGCCGCCTGGCTGGTCGGGAAGTTGATTACCCCTTCCGGGACGCTGCCGTTTTTACTGCCAATTCACCGTACTGACGAGGGTGAACTGTTTGTCGATACCTGCCTGACCACGACGGCGGAAGCCAGTATCGTGTTTGGCTTCGCCCGCTCGTATTTTATGGTTTACGCCCCGCTGCCCGCCGCGTTAGTGGAGTGGCTGCGCGAGATCCTGCCCGGTAAAACCACCGCTGAATTGTATATGGCGATCGGCTGTCAGAAACACGCGAAGACCGAAAGTTACCGCGAATATCTGCTCTATCTTGCCCATTGCGATGAGCAATTTATCGAAGCGCCGGGGATCCGCGGCATGGTGATGCTGGTGTTTACCCTGCCGGGCTTCGACCGCGTCTTTAAAGTCATCAAAGACAAATTTGCTCCGCAAAAAGAGATGTCGGCTGCCCACGTCCGCGCCTGTTATCAACTGGTCAAGGAGCACGATCGTGTCGGGCGGATGGCTGATACTCAGGAGTTCGAGAACTTTGTGCTGGATAAACGGCAAATCGATCCGTCGCTGATGGCGCTGTTGCTACAGGAAGCCCCGGAAAAAATTACCGATCTCGGCGAGCAGATTGTCATTCGCCATTTGTATATCGAACGACGGATGGTGCCGCTGAATATCTGGCTGGAGCAGGTCGAAGGCCAGCAACTGCGCGATGCAATTGAAGAGTACGGCAATGCCATTCGTCAGCTGGCCGCCGCCAATATTTTCCCCGGCGATATGCTGTTTAAGAACTTCGGCGTGACTCGCCACGGGCGCGTGGTGTTCTACGACTACGATGAAATTTGCTACATGACGGAGGTGAATTTCCGTCATATCCCGCCGCCGCGCTACCCAGAAGATGAGATGAGCGCTGAACCGTGGTATAGCGTATCGCCGGGGGATGTCTTCCCGGAAGAGTTTCGTCACTGGCTATGCGCTGACCCGCGTATCGGGCCGCTATTTGAAGAGATGCATGCTGACCTGTTCAGCGCCGACTACTGGCGAGGTCTGCAAACGCGGATCCGTGAAGGACACGTGGAAGATGTTTACGCCTACCGGCGCAAACAGCGGTTTTGCATCAGATTTGCGGCTTGATGCCCGGCAACCCTTTCTTAACGAAATCCGCCGTATGCCAGCGTGACTTCTTTCGCCGCTTTGATCGCCATGGCACCAAACTCGGTCACTCGATCGTCGGTAATGCGCGAAATGGGTCCGGAGATGGAAATAGCGGCAAACGGCTCGCGGTGCTCATCATAAATGCACGACGCCACGCAGCGCAGACCCAGCGCATGCTCCTCATCATCAAAGGAGTAGCCGCGCTTGCGCGTCTGGGCTAAATCCTCTTTCAAATGCACCGGCGACACCAGCGTGGCGTGGGTGTATGCGTGCAGCCCTTTACGGTGCAGCAGGCCAGTCACCTGTTCTTCACTCAGTTGGGATAAAAACGCCTTACCCGCACCGGAGGCGTGCATCGGCAGTTTGCCGCCGATAGGCGCGGACATGCGCATCAGCTGGGTACACTGCACCTGGTCGATAATAATGGCCTGATGGTCGCTTTGATCTAACACGGCAAGGTTTACCGTCTCGCCGGAGTCTTCCATCAGCTTGCGCAGGATCGGGTGGACAATCGCCAGCAAATTACGGCTTTGCAAAAAGCTGCTGCCGACGATAAACGCATGCGCACCCACGGCCCAGTGGCCTAATTCACCCACCTGACGGACAAATCCTTGCTGCTGCATGGTGGTCAACAAACGGTGAGTCGTGGAGTTTGGCAAACCGGCCTGCTGTGCCAGCTCGGTTAGCGCCACGCTGCCGTTGGATTCTGCAATCCACTCCAGTAACTTCAGGCCGCGGGTCAGAGACTGAACCTGCCCGGTTGCAGGCGTAGTAGCAGCGGCGGGTTTTCTACCGCGTTTCGCGGGGATTGTGGCAACCATGGCGGACTCCTTTTCTGTATCGTGGAAATCATTTTCGTTTTATTCAATTATAATGCAAGAATTCCTGTACTGATCGGATGAGTGAAGCTGAACATGTCTCATGTTGGCCGTTGTTCTCTTTTCCACCTCTCAGGTTTGTGCCAGTATGGTCTGTTGAGTTTTTTTCGGTCTGGTTGAGCGTTGTCGGGAGCGAGTGTGAGCAGCAAAGTTGAACAATTACGTCAGCAGTTAAATGAACGTATTCTGGTGCTGGACGGCGGTATGGGCACCATGATCCAGGGATATCGTCTGAGCGAAGAGGATTTCCGCGGCGAACGCTTTGCCGACTGGCCGTGCGATCTGAAAGGCAACAACGACCTGTTGGTGCTCAGCAAACCTGAGGTGATCGCCGCCATCCATAACGCCTATTTTGAGGCGGGCGCGGATATCATCGAAACCAACACCTTTAACTCCACGACGATCGCCATGGCGGATTACCAGATGGAATCCCTGTCGGCGGAAATCAACTTTGCGGCAGCTAAACTGGCGCGCGCGGCGGCAGACGAATGGACGGCACGCACACCGGAAAAACCGCGCTATGTCGCGGGCGTGCTTGGCCCAACCAACCGTACGGCGTCTATCTCGCCTGACGTCAACGACCCGGCTTACCGCAATATTACCTTTGATCAGCTGGTGGCCGCCTACCGTGAATCCACCAAAGCGCTGGTGGAAGGTGGCAGCGACCTGATCCTGATTGAAACCGTCTTCGATACCCTGAACGCCAAAGCCGCTATTTTCGCGGTTAAAACCGAGTTCGAAGCGCTGGGCGTTGAGTTGCCGATTATGCTCTCCGGCACCATCACCGATGCTTCCGGGCGTACGCTCTCCGGTCAGACAACCGAAGCGTTCTATAACTCACTGCGCCACGCCGATGCGCTGACCTTCGGTCTGAACTGCGCCTTAGGCCCGGACGAGTTGCGCCAGTACGTGCAGGAGCTGTCGCGCATTGCCGAATGCTACGTTACCGCGCACCCGAACGCCGGGTTGCCGAACGCCTTTGGCGAATACGATCTCGATGCCGACACCATGGCGGCGCAAATACGCGAGTGGGCGCAAGCGGGCTTCCTCAACGTGGTCGGCGGCTGCTGCGGCACCACGCCGGAACACATCGCCGCGATGAGCCGCGCAGTGGAAGGCTTGCCGCCGCGCCGCTTGCCGGAAATCCCGGTAGCCTGCCGTCTGTCTGGCCTTGAACCGTTGAATATTGGCGACGATAGCCTGTTTGTGAACGTCGGCGAGCGTACCAACGTCACCGGTTCGGCGAAATTTAAGCGACTGATCAAAGAAGAGAAATACAACGAAGCGCTGGATGTCGCCCGTCAGCAGGTGGAAAGCGGCGCACAGATTATCGATATCAACATGGATGAGGGGATGCTCGACGCCGAAGCGGCGATGGTGCGTTTTCTCAACCTTATCGCCGGTGAGCCGGATATCGCCCGCGTGCCGATTATGATCGACTCCTCGAAATGGGACGTCATCGAAAAAGGGCTGAAGTGCATTCAGGGTAAAGGCATCGTTAACTCCATCTCGATGAAAGAGGGGATTGAGACCTTTATCCACCACGCGAAGTTGCTGCGACGCTACGGTGCCGCAGTGGTGGTGATGGCCTTTGACGAGCAGGGGCAGGCCGACACCCGTGCGCGTAAAATTGAGATTTGCCGACGGGCGTACAACATTCTTACCGAAGAGGTAGGCTTCCCGCCGGAAGACATTATCTTCGACCCGAACATCTTTGCGGTCGCGACCGGGATTGATGAGCACAACAACTACGCCCAGGACTTTATCGGCGCCTGTGAGGACATCAAACGCGAACTACCGCACGCGCTGATCTCCGGCGGCGTCTCCAACGTGTCGTTCTCCTTCCGTGGTAACGACCCGGTTCGTGAAGCCATTCACGCGGTATTCCTTTACTACGCCATTCGCAACGGCATGGACATGGGGATCGTCAACGCCGGACAACTGGCGATCTACGACGACCTGCCCGCCGAGCTGCGCGATGCGGTTGAAGATGTGATCCTCAACCGTCGTGACGATGGCACCGAGCGTCTGCTGGAGCTGGCTGAGAAATATCGCGGTAGCAAAACTGATGACACTGCCAATGCCCAGATGGCGGAATGGCGCAGTTGGGACGTGAAAAAGCGCCTCGAATATTCGCTGGTGAAAGGCATTACCGAATTTATTGAGCAGGATACCGAAGAAGCTCGCCAGCAGGCCGCGCGTCCGATCGAGGTGATTGAAGGGCCGCTGATGGACGGGATGAACGTGGTTGGCGATCTGTTTGGCGAGGGCAAAATGTTCCTGCCGCAGGTGGTGAAATCCGCCCGCGTGATGAAGCAGGCGGTGGCCTACCTCGAACCGTACATTGAGGCCAGCAAAGAGAAAGGCTCCAGCAACGGCAAGATGGTCATTGCTACTGTGAAAGGCGATGTGCACGATATCGGCAAAAACATCGTTGGTGTGGTGCTGCAATGTAACAACTACGAAATCGTCGATCTTGGCGTGATGGTGCCAGCGGAGAAAATCCTCAGAACGGCACGTGAAGTGAATGCCGATCTGATTGGTCTTTCCGGGCTGATTACCCCGTCGCTGGACGAAATGGTCAACGTGGCGAAAGAGATGGAGCGTCAGGGGTTCACTATTCCGTTGCTGATTGGCGGCGCGACCACCTCAAAAGCGCACACGGCGGTGAAAATCGAGCAGAACTACAGTGGTCCAACGGTTTATGTGCAGAACGCCTCGCGTACCGTTGGCGTAGTCGCCGCACTCCTCTCTGACACTCAGCGCGATGACTTTGTCGCCCGTACGCGTAAAGAGTACGAAACCGTGCGTATCCAGCATGCGCGTAAGAAACCGCGGACCCCACCAGTAACGTTACAGGCTGCCCGCGACAACGATCTGGCCTTCGACTGGGAAAACTACACGCCGCCGGTGGCGCACCGCCTCGGCGTACAGAGCGTTGAAGCCAGCATCGAAACGCTGCGCAACTACATCGACTGGACGCCGTTCTTTATGACCTGGTCGCTGGCCGGGAAATACCCGCGCATCCTCGAAGATGAGGTGGTGGGAGAAGAGGCGAAACGTCTGTTCAAAGACGCCAATGACATGCTGGATAAACTCAGCGCTGAGAAGACACTGAATCCGCGCGGCGTGGTGGGCTTGTTCCCGGCTAACCGCGTGGGGGACGACATCGAGATTTACCGTGACGAGACGCGTACGCACGTCATCAACGTCAGTCATCACCTGCGCCAGCAGACGGAAAAAGTCGGTTTCGCCAACTACTGCCTGTCTGACTTTGTTGCGCCGAAACTGAGTGGCAAAGCGGATTACATCGGTGCTTTCGCAGTTACCGGCGGTCTGGAGGAAGATGCACTGGCGGACGCCTTCGAAGCCCAGCATGACGACTACAACAAGATCATGGTGAAAGTGATCGCCGACCGCCTGGCGGAAGCGTTCGCGGAATATCTGCACGAGCGCGTGCGTAAAGTCTACTGGGGCTATGCGGCGAATGAGAACCTCAGTAACGAGGAACTGATCCGCGAAAACTACCAGGGAATTCGCCCGGCACCGGGCTATCCGGCTTGCCCGGAACACACCGAAAAGGCCACCATCTGGGAACTGCTGGATGTAGAAGCGCACACCGGGATGAAGCTCACCGAATCCTTCGCGATGTGGCCAGGTGCGTCGGTTTCCGGCTGGTATTTCAGTCATCCAGACAGCAAGTACTACGCCGTGGCGCAAATCCAGCGCGATCAGGTTGAAGATTACGCCTTCCGTAAAGGCATGAGCGTGGCGGAAGTCGAACGTTGGTTAGCGCCTAATCTGGGCTATGACGCTGACTGATTCACAAAACTGTCATCTTTATTTACAACAAACAGGGCACTCAATGAGTGCCTTGTCTCTTTATTACGTTTAAACCCTTATACTGAAAGAACGTTCATCGGTACTGCTTGCCGGATGGCACATTTTTGTCGGCCTGATAAGCGTGGCGTCATCAGGTGTTATGTCATCGCTATGAGCCTCAGGAACATATAACGATAAGGAGAACCTGATTCCGTGCTAACTCTGTTACACCTGCTTTCTGCTGTCTCTATGCTGGTTTGGGGTACTCATATTGTGCGCACCGGCGTGATGCGCGTCTTCGGCGCCCGTTTGCGTACCGTACTCAGCCGTAGTGTTGAAAAGAAGCCGCTCGCCTTTTGTGCGGGTATCGGCGTGACGGCGCTGGTGCAAAGCAGCAACGCCACCACCATGCTGGTGACCTCGTTTGTCGCGCAGGACCTCGTCGCGCTCACCCCTGCGCTGGTGATTGTACTCGGCGCCGACGTCGGGACCGCGCTGATGGCGCGTATCCTGACCTTCGATCTCTCCTGGCTGTCGCCACTGCTGATTTTTATCGGCGTGATCTTCTTTCTCGGACGTAAACAGTCCCGTGTGGGGCAACTGGGGCGGGTTGGTATTGGACTGGGGTTGATTTTACTGGCGCTGGAACTGATTGTGCAGGCGGTAACACCGATCACCCAGGCTAACGGCGTACAGGTTATTTTCGCCTCGCTCACCGGCGATATCATGCTGGATGCGCTGATTGGCGCTATGTTCGCGATTATCAGTTACTCCAGCCTTGCGGCGGTGCTGCTGACGGCAACGCTGACCGCGGCAGGCATTATCTCGTTCCCGGTGGCGTTGTGTCTGGTGATTGGCGCCAACCTCGGCTCTGGCCTGCTGGCGATGCTTAATAACAGCGCCGCTAACGCCGCCGCCCGCCGTGTGGCGCTCGGTAGCCTGCTGTTTAAGCTGGTGGGTAGCCTGATTATCCTGCCGTTTGTTCATCCGTTGGCAAATCTGATGGATGAACTGCCGCTACCAAAATCTGAACTGGTTATTTACTTCCATGTCTTCTACAACCTGGTGCGCTGCGTGGCGATGGTGCCGTTTGCAGAACCGATGGCGCGTTTTTGTAAGCGCATCATCCGCGATGAGCCGGAGCTGGATGCGCATTTGAAGCCCAAGCATCTGGACGTCAGTGCGCTGGATACGCCGACGCTGGCCCTGGCCAATGCCGCTCGTGAAGCTCTGCGCATCGGCGACGCGATGGAGCAGATGATGGACGGGCTGAAGAAGGTGATGCACGGCGAGCCGCGTGAAGAGAAAGAGCTGCGCAGGATGGCGGACGACATTAACGTGCTATACACGGCAATCAAGCTCTATCTGGCGCGGATGCCAAAGGATGAACTGGCGGAAGAGGAATCACGCCGTTGGGCGGAGATTATCGAAATGTCGCTTAACCTCGAGCAGGCTTCCGATATTGTCGAACGTATGGGCAGTGAGATAGCGGATAAGTCGCTGGCTGCCCGTCGCGCATTCTCCGTGGAAGGATTGAAAGAGCTGGATGCGCTCTTCGATCAGCTGCTCAGCAATCTGCAGCTGGCGATGTCGGTGTTCTTCTCTGGTGACGTGACCAGCGCCCGACGTCTGCGCCGTAGCAAGCACCGTTTCCGTATTCTCAACCGTCGGTATTCGCATGCGCACGTTGACCGTCTGCATCAGCAGAACGTGCAGAGCATCGAGACCAGCTCCTTGCACCTGGCGCTGCTGGGCGATATGCAGCGTCTGAACTCGCTGTTTTGTTCCGTGGCCTATAGCGTGCTGGAACAGCCGGATGAGGACGATGAGCGCGACGATTATTGAGTGAGGTGGACCGGTTGGCCGGATAAGGCATTTATGCCGTTATCCGGCAACGTCGGTTAGAAGCAGTGACCTGCTTCGAGGGCAACCGCGTCTTCACCCGCTTTAAAGACGTAAGTGGTGTTCGGACCGCCAAGAACCGCCTGGCCGTTACTCACCTTAATCCAGTTTCCTTCCGGCAAACCAATCACCGTCAGCTCTGGTGCCACAACCAGCAGCTCGCGAATACGCTGTTCACGCGTTTCGCCTTTGTGGCCTTCCGGAAGCGCATTGGTGAAATGTGGGTTAATCTGCAGCGGGAACAGACCCAGGGCATCAAAACCTTTTGGATCGACAATCGGCATGTCGTTGGTGGTGCGGATGGTCTGGCAGGCGAGGTTAGAACCTGCGCTCCAGCCGATGTACAGCGCACCGCGTTTGACGACATCCACAATCGGCGCCAGCAGTCCGCGCTCGCGGCTCTCTTTCAGTAGCTGGAAGGTGTTACCCCCGCCGACAATCACCAGCTCTGCGTTTTCAATGGCAGCGATCGGATCGGCAACGGTATGAATGCCAGTAACGTTGACGCCCATTGGCGCAAAGATGGCTGCCGTTTTCGCCGTGTATTCATCCCAGGTTTGAGTCACGCCAGCGAACGGAATAAACACCGCCGTACGGCGACCATTCAGCTGCTCAGCAATCAGTGGTAGCGCATGTTCCATCCAGCCTTTGCCCGGCAGCGTCGAGTTACTCAATA
The DNA here is from genome assembly GCF_013816515.1 of Citrobacter sp. RHB35-C21. Classification (NCBI taxonomy): domain Bacteria; kingdom Pseudomonadati; phylum Pseudomonadota; class Gammaproteobacteria; order Enterobacterales; family Enterobacteriaceae; genus Citrobacter; species Citrobacter sp. RHB35-C21. The sequence goes on along the minus strand of NZ_CP057147.1, from coordinate 4,801,891 downwards.
AAAGCAGTTCCATCATTTCTCCATGTAATCAGAAAATTACAAACCGCGCTAATGCTACCACTATCAGCGTAACGCCTTACTGATATGGCTCACGATGTTGGAAGGGGGGAAAGCCGAACGGGTTAACCACAACCTCCTGTTGGAAAAGCCCGTTCAGACTTAACAACGATCAATCTATTGAAACAGCGTCCTTTTGCGTAGTGGCAAACGCCAGGCCTTCGTCCTCCCAGCCCTTAATACCACCAATCATTATTTTCACCGGTCGACCTAGCTGCGCAAACTTCAGCGCCGCGCGATCGGCCCCGTTACAGTGTGGGCCAGCGCAATAGACGACAAACAGTGTGTCCTGTGGCCATTTTTTCAAGGATTCCGTATTTATCTGTCGATGGGGAAGATGAATCGCGCCAGGGATATGACAACGGGAAAAACTCTCTGCACTCCCCACCACATGTAAAAGCACAAAATCTTTGTTGTCAGCAGCCATCGCGGAATGAACGTCAGAACAATCCGTCTCCATATTCAGACGTTGCTGGAAATGGGCGATAGCTTGTGCAGATGAAGCGGCTGGAATATCAGTTACGGTACTCATATTGTTGTTTTCTCTTGTGGTGAAATCAGCTGTTGTGTTACCTCTTATCTCATCAAAAAATTAACCTCGAAACACCCTCTGACCATGACAGATTCCGCCAGGATCATGACAACATCTTCTCGCCCGTTGGTCGTTGCACTCGCTTATGACGGGCTATGTACTTTCGAGTTTGGCGTCGCAGTGGAAGTTTTTGGGCTTCCGCGACCTGAACTGGGAGAGAGCTGGTATCGTTTTGCCGTGGCTTCGGTTGATCAAGGTGAATTAAGGGCAACTGGCGGGGTTCGTATCGTGGTGGACGGTGGATATGAATTGCTGCAGGAAGCAGACACTATTGTCATTCCTGGCTGGCGTGACGTGAGCTCACCGGTCCCGGAAGCATTATGCGATGCGCTTCGTGAAGCACATCAACGCGGTTGTCGAATCATCTCTATCTGTTCTGGTGTATTTGTTCTGGCTGCGGCAGGTTTGCTGGATGACCGTAAGGCGACGACGCACTGGCGTTACGTCAGTGAACTCCAGCGACGCTTTCCCGCCATCAACGTCGTGGAAGATGTCCTGTATGTCGGTGACCACGACGTGCTCACTTCGGCAGGTAGTGCGGCAGGGATTGATTTATGTTTGCATGTGGTGCGCACTGATTTTGGACTTGAGGTTGCCAATAACGTGGCCCGTCGCCTGGTGCTGCAGCCCCACAGGGATGGCAGCCAGACTCAGCAGCAACTGCGTCCTGTTGCCCGCAGTCGGGAAAGCCAGCGTTTTGGTCTTTTGCTTGACTGGTTACATAACAATATCGCGCAGAAGCATACCCTTGACGCTCTGGCCAGCCAGGTCGGTATGAGTCCCCGAACGTTGATGCGGCGATTTCAGGAGTCAACGGGGCTTACTCCCGCACGTTGGCTGATGAATGAACGGCTAAACCGTGCGCAGCAGGCGCTCAATACATCCCATATCAGTATTGAGCAGATCGCGCAGCAAACCGGGTTCGGCAGCGCAAACTCTTTGCGTTACCACTTTCAAAAACGATTTGGTATCAGCCCGCAGGCATTACGTAATCAGATGCGATAGCACATTTTCACGCTCTGCTTTTTTATCCCCCGCAAGGTAGGGTATATTTCGCTGTCAAAGGAGAAATTATGCTGCCCGACTCATCCATCCGATTAAATAAATACATCAGTGAAAGCGGAATCTGCTCGCGCCGCGAGGCGGATCGCTTTATCGAACAAGGGAATGTCTTCCTGAATGGTAAACGCGCCACCATTGGCGATCAGGTGATGCCTGGCGACGTCGTAAAAGTGAATGGTCGGTTGATTGAGCCGCGTGAAGCGGAAGATCTGGTTTTTATCGCGCTGAACAAGCCGGTAGGGATTGTCAGCACCACTGAAGACAGCGAACGCGACAACATTGTTGATTTTGTTAACCACAGCAAGCGCGTGTTCCCAATCGGTCGTCTGGACAAAGATTCCCAGGGACTTATCTTTCTGACCAACCACGGCGACCTGGTGAATAAAATCCTGCGTGCCGGTAACGATCACGAAAAAGAGTATCTGGTGACGGTAGATAAGCCGGTCACTGATGACTTTATCCGTGGGATGAGTGCCGGTGTGCCAATCCTTGGCACCGTTACCAAGAAATGTAAGGTCAAGAAAGAAGCGCCGTTTGTGTTTCGCATCACGCTGATTCAGGGGCTGAACCGCCAGATCCGTCGTATGTGCGAGCACTTTGGCTATGAAGTTACTAAGCTTGAGCGTACACGTATCATGAACGTTGGTCTGTCCGGCCTGCCGCTGGGTGAATGGCGCGACCTGACGGATGACGAACTGATCGACCTGTTCAAGCTGATTGAGAACTCGTCCTCAGAAGCCAAACCGAAGGCGAAAGCGAAGCCAAAAACCGCAGGCATTAAGCGCCCGGTGGTGAAAATCGAAAAATCGGCAGAGAAAGAGAAATCGCGCCCGGCGGCAAACGGGAAGCGTTTTACCTCGCCGGGGCGTAAGAAGAAAGGGCGTTAACGTCTGCCGCGCGTTGGCGTATTCGCTGACCAGGAAAATGATGCTTCCGCATCCGGTTTATAAGCCTGCTTTTTCTTCAACTGGCGGGCTTTTTTAGCTTCTGCTTCACGCAAGGCCATCAGTTTATCGATGTACTCTTTCTTGATGCTGTTGGTCTCAGCGTTGGTCAGCAGCCGACCATGCGCAATGCGCGCGCGGTCGAGCAGCGTTTTCAGTTCACGCTGTTCGCGCTCGGTCATCTCTTTTTGGGTAATGCGGGGGAGTGCCATAAGGGTGCCCTCTGTTAGCCGATATCCGCAGTGTACGGCAAAGTGCAGAGGCTGGGTAGGCCGGATAAGGTGTTAGCCGCTATCCGGCCTGCCGCAGCCAATTAGCGGCGTTCTTTTTCTTTAATCGGTTTACCGGACCAGTAACCTGCCAGCAGCGAACCGGAAAGGTTATGCCAGACCGAGAACAACGCGCCGGGCAGCGCCGCAAGCGGGCCAAAGTAGATTTTGCCCAGCGCAGCGGCAAGCCCTGAATTCTGCATGCCCACTTCAATAGCCAACGTACGACAGGTTGACTCGTCGAAACCAAACAGTTTTCCGCCCCAGTAGCCGCCGAGCAAGCCAATGGTGTTATGCAGGATCACGGCGATAATCACCACAAAGCCGACAGACGCAATGTGCGAGGCGGAACCCGCCACAACGGCGCTGATGATCGCCAGGATGCACACCATAGAAAACGCCGGTAGATACGGTTCCACGGCTTTTACGACGCGTGGGAACAGATGGTGAATGACCAGTCCCAAAGCAATCGGAATGACCACGATCTGCAGAATACTCAGCAGCATACCCATCACATCCACCTGGATATGCGCGTCGACATACAGCCGTGTCAGCAGCGGCGTGGCGACAACGCCGACCAGCGTTGAAACCGATGAAATAGTCACGGAGAGCGCCACATCACCTTTTGCCAGATAGATCATGACGTTCGATGCCGTTCCGCTGGCGACGCTACCGACCAGCACCATCCCTGCCGACAGTTCCGGCGGCATATTAAATGCCAGCGCCAAAATCCATGCGGCGAGCGGCATCACCAGATAGTGCAGGAAAATACCCGCCGCGACCGGTGCGGGGCGTGAAAGTACGCGTTTAAAGTCGTCCACCTTCAGGTGAACGCCCATGCCGAACATGATCAGCATCAGCAACGACGGCACGAATGGCCCGACAGGCGTAAAGGTGGAGGGGGTGTAATACGCAATAACAGAGAGCAGCAGCGCCCATAACGGGAACAGCCGCGTGAGAGTAGCGAGCATGTTATCTTCCTTGCGATTGAAATGTGTTGTGTTGTTATAAAAAAGCCGGGTTCGAGCCCGGCTATAGTTATTGTTTATCGCGTGATGAAATATTATTCAAACAAATTATGATGTAGCTTCTGTACCACCTGTTCGGCTTCGCTACCGGGCACCAGGAAGCACAGGTTATGGCTGGACGCGCCGTAGCAAATCATGCGGATGTTGAACGGCTCCAGTACACCAAATACCTCTTTACCCACGCCGCAGGCTTTGGACAGGTCGTTGCCAATCAACGCCACCAGCGCCAGGCCTTCTTCGACTTCAACCCGGCACAGGGCAGACAGTTCCATCAGCAGAGACTGCGTTAACAGCGTATCGCCGGTGGAGGTTGAACCGGTGGTATCCAGCGTCAGCGCTACGCTGACTTCTGATGTGGTAATTAAATCTACCGATATATTGTGGCGTGCAAGGATGCCGAACACTTCTGCTAAAAAGCCGCGGGAGTGCAGCATATTCAGGCTATGCAGCGTCAGCAGCGTCTGCTTACGGCGTAGCGCCAGCGCACGGAACAGCGGTGGATTCGCGGTTTTATTGCAGACCAGCGTACCACCTGCTTTTGGATCTTTGCTGGAGCCAACAAATACCGGGATATCGCTACGTACGGCCGGCAACAGGGTTGCCGGGTGCAGCACTTTCGCGCCAAAGGTCGCCATTTCCGCGGCCTCTTCAAAGGCGATTTCATCAATACGCTGCGCTGCAGGAACAACGCGCGGATCGGTAGTGTAAATGCCTGGAACATCGGTCCAGATATCGACGCGCGTTGCGTGCAGCGCTTCGGCCAGCAGGGCGGCTGTATAATCGCTACCGCCGCGCCCCAACGTGGTGGTGCGGCCTTTGCCTTCGCTGCCGATAAAACCCTGAGTGATTACCAGACCTTCGCTCAGACGCGGGGCCAACTGAAGCGTTGCCAGTTCAGCCAGCGCCGCGACGTCGGGTTCTGCGCGACCAAAACGATCGTTGGTGCGCATCACTTTACGCACGTCAAACCACTGCGCTTGTACGTTGCGTTCACGCAGGATTTCGACGAACAACAGGGTGGACATCAGTTCACCGTGGCTGACCAGTTCGTCGGTCAGGGCGGTTGAGGTCGCCAGTGACGCCGCTTCTGCCAGCGTGGTGATATTTTCCAGCAGACGTTCAATCTCTTCACGAATTACGTTTGGATAACGCAGGCGTTCCAGAATATTGAACTGAATTTGACGAATGGCGTCGAGTTTTTCGAAGCGCTCGGTTGGCTCCAGCCCTTCAGCCAGTGCGACCAGCAGGTTGGTAATTCCAGCGGAAGCGGAAAGTACCACTACACGGACGTTAGCATCAGAAAGCACCACATCAGCGCTGCGATTCATGGCATCAAAATCCGCCACGCTGGTACCGCCAAACTTGGAGACAACTACATCAGTCATAACTACCTCGTGTCAGGGAATGAATAGAGCGACCATGGCACATAAGGCAGAACGAAAACCGGTGCAGGCGCAAATGCAAATACCGTATTTATAAATAAAATGTGTAGCTTGCACTGTCAACGCTGGGATTATGCGGATTTTTCATGCTGCGTTTCCGTTCAGTAACAGCGCTTATAACATCTATACTTTTTACCCTGGTTCGATGGATACAAGGGCGATGGCATTAAAACAATCACACTTTTCTGTGACTGGCGTTACAATCGATCTCAGTCACAATTCTCAAAATCAGAAGAGTATTGCTAATGAAAAACATCAATCCAACGCAGACCTCAGCCTGGCAGGCACTACAAAAACACTTTGAAGAGATGAAAGACGTTACTATCGCGGATCTGTTCGCGAAAGATAGCGATCGTTTCGCTAAATTTTCCGCGACGTTTGACGATCTGATGCTGGTGGATTTCTCCAAAAACCGCATCACTGAAGAGACGCTGGCTAAACTGCAGGATCTGGCGAAAGAGACCGATTTGGCAGGCGCCATCAAGTCCATGTTCTCCGGTGAGAAAATTAACCGCACTGAAGATCGTGCCGTGCTGCACGTGGCGCTGCGTAATCGTAGCAACACTCCAATCATCGTTGACGGCAAAGATGTGATGCCGGAAGTGAATGCGGTGCTGGAGAAGATGAAATCCTTCTCTGAAGCGATTATCTCCGGAAGCTGGAAAGGCTATACCGGTAAAGCCATTACTGATGTCGTGAACATCGGTATCGGCGGTTCAGACCTCGGCCCGTTCATGGTGACCGAAGCGCTGCGCCCGTACAAAAATCACCTGAACATGCATTTTGTGTCTAACGTCGATGGTACGCACATTGCCGAAGTGCTGAAGAAAGTGAATCCGGAGACTACGCTGTTCCTGGTCGCTTCCAAAACCTTCACCACTCAGGAAACCATGACTAACGCCCACAGCGCGCGCGACTGGTTCCTGGCGACCGCTGGCGACAACAAGCACGTTGCCAAACACTTCGCAGCGCTCTCCACTAACGGTAAAGCGGTTGGCGAGTTCGGTATTGATACCGCCAATATGTTCGAGTTCTGGGACTGGGTTGGCGGTCGTTACTCCCTGTGGTCTGCAATCGGTCTGTCCATCATCCTTTCTGTGGGCTTCGACAACTTTGTTGAGCTGCTTTCTGGCGCGCACGCCATGGACAAACACTTCTCCACCACTCCGGCGGAGAAAAACCTGCCGGTGCTGCTGGCGCTGATCGGTATCTGGTACAACAATTTCTTCGGTGCTGAAACCGAAGCGATTCTGCCGTACGACCAGTATATGCACCGTTTCGCGGCCTACTTCCAGCAGGGCAATATGGAATCCAACGGTAAATACGTTGACCGTAACGGCAATGCGGTGGATTACCAGACAGGCCCAATCATCTGGGGTGAGCCGGGTACTAACGGTCAGCATGCGTTCTACCAGCTGATTCATCAGGGTACCAAAATGGTTCCGTGCGATTTCATCGCTCCGGCAATCACCCACAACCCGCTGTCGGATCACCATCCGAAACTGCTGTCTAACTTCTTCGCTCAGACCGAAGCGCTGGCTTTTGGTAAATCTCGTGAAGTGGTTGAGCAGGAATACCGCGACCAGGGTAAAGATCCGGCAACGCTTGACCACGTTGTGCCGTTCAAAGTGTTCGAAGGTAACCGTCCAACTAACTCCATCCTGCTGCGCGAAATCACACCGTTCAGCCTGGGTGCGCTGATTGCGCTGTACGAGCACAAAATCTTCACTCAGGGCGCGATCCTGAATATCTTCACCTTTGACCAGTGGGGCGTTGAGCTGGGCAAACAGCTGGCGAATCGCATTCTGCCAGAGCTGAATGATGATAAAGAAATCACCAGCCATGATTGCTCAACTAACGGTTTGATTAACCGTTATAAGTCCTGGCGTTAATCTGCTTCTTCCTTCGAGCCGCAGCGCTGTTGGCTGCGTTCGTTAACCCCGGTCACATAGCTATCTATGCTCCCGGGGATTAACGATCTTGCCGCCTTGTTGCAATTCGAATGAATTTGCAGATTACTTATAAAAAAAGCCGATATTAATATCGGCTTTTTTTATAATCTGGCGCCAGAATATCTACGTTTTTGCTTTACACCTTTATTGAGCTTAATCCTAAAATAATTCATTCAACGTTATCGTGTTTCTGGTTTTTTCAGAATTACCGGATGTTGTGTTTTTGTTTTTATATTTTAACTTTATGATTGTATTGATTTAATTATCTGCCGTTAATCATTTTATTTCTTGCTATCTAATTATCCTAAATTCCCCCCTGGCGTAATTTGCACACTTTGGCTTGTGTATAATCGATCTCGCCCGAAATTCTTTTGGGTAAATCTCCATTCATACAATGAAGGGAATTTGTGATGAAAAAAGTTCTGTATGGCCTTTGGGCTATATCTGCGCTTGCGGCGACTTCTGTCTATGCTGCCCCCGTTCAGGTGGGTGAGGCTGCAGGGTCGGCTGCCGCGTCGGTTTCGGCAGGAAGTTCCTCCGCAACCAGCGTGAGCACCGTAAGTTCTGCGGTGGGGGTTGCCCTTGCGGCAACCGGTGGCGGCGATGGTTCTAACACCGGAACCACAACCACCACAACTACCAGTACCCAGTAATACCGGTACGTTTAATTCTAACCACACTTCGGTGTGGTTATTTTGCCGCTGCGGAGAAATGTCGTGAAGCGACCAGTGCTGATAATGGTTTGCCTGTTATTACAGGCGTGCTCAGCCACCACCGAAGGGCTGGGCCATTCGCTATGGGATAGCGTGTTTGGTACTCCCGGCGTACAGATGACGGACGATGAAATCAAAAACATGCCCTACGCCAGCCAGTACATGCAGCTCAACGGCGGCCCACAACTGTTTGTGGTACTCGCGTTCGCGGAAAACGGACAGCAGAAATGGGTGACTCAGGATCGGGCCATTCTCGTCACGCAGTCTGGGCGCATGGTGAAAACGCATCTCGGCGGGGATAACCTGATCGAGGTGAATAATCTCGCGGCAGATCCGCTCATCAAACCAAACCAGATAGTCGATGGGGCAACGTGGACCCGCACGATGGGCTGGACCGAACATCAGCAGGTGCGCTATGCCACCGCCCGCTCGGTTTTCGAATGGGATGGCACTGACACCATTAAGGTGGGCAGCGAAGATACGCCAGTACGAATCCTTGACGAAGAAGTCACCACCGATCAAACGCGCTGGCATAACCGCTACTGGATCGACAGTGAAGGGCAGATTCGCCAATCGGAACAGTATCTTGGCGCACGTTACTTCCCGGTGAAAACCACGCTGATTAAGGCGGCAAAATCATGATGAAACGAGCCGTTGTGGCGCTGCTATTGAGCCTGAGCGCAGCGTCTGTTTTTGCTGCGGGTAGCATTAAGGTCTTTACCTCCGCCAGCGAAGAGCCAAAAACGTTGACCGGGGCCGAACATCTGCTCGACCTGGTTGGGCAGCCGCGATTGAGTAATAGCTGGTGGCCAGGAGCGGTTATCAGCGAAGAGCGGGCAACGACGGAAGCAGAGCGTCAGCAGCAGGCATTACTGGCTCGTCTGGCGATGCTCAGCGCTGAAGAAAGCGGTGACGATGCCGCGGCTATCAACGCATTGCGCCAGCAAATTCAGGCGCTGAAGGTGACCGGCAGACAGAAGATTAATCTCGACCCGGATGTTGTGCGCGTCAGTGAGCGAGGCAACCCGCCGTTGCAGGGCAATTACACGCTGTGGGTCGGACCGCAGCCAACGGATATAACGCTGTTTGGCCTGCTAAGTCATCCGGGTAAACAACCGTTTATGCCCGGGCGCGATATCGCCAGCTATCTCGATGGGCAACGTCGGCTCAGCGGCGCAGATCGTAGCTATGCCTGGGTCATCTATCCCGACGGACGCACGCAAAAAGTCCCGGTCGCCTACTGGAACGAACGTCACGTTGAGCCGATGCCCGGCAGCATCATTTTTGTCGGACTCTCTGATGCTGTCTGGTGCAGCACCCCGGATGAAATCAATGCCGACATTCTTCGCACCCTGACCCAGCGGATACCCGAATAATGAGAAAAACTTATCTGCTCAGCTTACTGGCGCTGGGCGTAAGCGTTGCCTGCCATGGTGAAACCTGGCCCGCGCCCATTGGACCTTCCCAGTCCGACTTTGGCGGCGTGGGACTGCTGCAAACCCCAACCGCACGCATGGCGCGTGAAGGCGAAATGAGCCTTAACTACCGCGATAACGATCAATACCGTTACTACTCTGCGTCGGTACAACTCTTCCCCTGGCTGGAAACCACCCTGCGCTATACCGATGTGCGTACCAAAAAATACAGCGGCGTGGAGTCGTTTTCTGGCGATCAGACTTATAAAGATAAGGCTTTTGATCTCAAACTTCGCCTGTGGGAAGAGAGCTACTGGATGCCGCAGGTGGCGGTTGGCGCGCGGGATATCGGCGGAACCGGCCTGTTTGATGCGGAGTATGTGGTGGCGAACAAAGCCTGGGGCCCGTTTGATTTCTCTCTCGGCCTTGGCTGGGGATATCTCGGGACCAGCGGCAACGTTAGCAATCCGTTTTGCTCATACAGTGATAAATTCTGCCATCGCGATAACAGCTACAAGCAGGCCGGTTCTATTGACGGTAGCCAGATGTTCCACGGCCCGGCGTCGCTGTTTGGCGGCGTAGAGTATCAGACTCCCTGGCAGCCGCTGCGCCTGAAACTGGAGTATGAGGGTAATAATTACCAGCAGGATTTTGCCGGCAAGTTGGATCAGAAGAGCAAGTTTAACGTCGGCGCTATTTATCGCGTCACCGATTGGGCCGACGTTAACCTCAGCTATGAGCGCGGGAATACCTTGATGTTTGGGGTCACGCTGCGGACTAACTTTAACGATCTGCGACCAAACTATAACGACAATACCCGCCCGAAATATCAACCACAGCCGCAGGATGCCATTCTGCAACATTCGGTGGTGGCGAATCAGTTAACGCTGCTGAAATATAACGCCGGGCTGGCGGATCCTAAAATTCAGGTGCAGGGCGATACGCTGTATGTAACGGGTGAACAGGTGAAATACCGTGATTCGCGCGAAGGGATCGAGCGTGCTAACCGGATCGTGATGAACGATCTTCCCGATGGGATCCGCACGATCCGCATTACGGAAAACCGCCTTAACTTGCCGCAGGTGACGACCGAAACGGAGGTTTCCAGCCTCAAGCGCCATCTGGAAGGCGAGCCGTTGGGCCATGAAACTCAACTGACACAAAAACGCGTCGAGCCCGTGGTACCGAAAACGACCGAGCAGGGCTGGTATATTGATAAGTCGCGCTTCAATTTCCACATCGATCCGGTGCTAAATCAGTCGGTGGGCGGCCCGGAAAACTTCTATATGTATCAGTTGGGCGTGATGGGAACGGCGGATTTGTGGGTTACCGATCATCTGCTGACCACCGGGAGTTTGTTCGCCAACCTCGCCAATAACTATGACAAGTTTAACTACACCAACCCGCCGCAGGATTCGCATTTACCACGCGTGCGTACCCATGTGCGTGAGTATGTGCAAAACGATGTCTACGTGAATAACCTGCAGGCCAACTACTTCCAGTCACTCGGAAATGGGTTCTACGGACAGGTTTACGGGGGCTATCTGGAAACTATGTACGGCGGAGCGGGGGCAGAAGTGCTGTATCGCCCGCTGGACAGCAACTGGGCGTTTGGTGTTGACGCCAACTACGTGAAACAGCGTGACTGGCGTAGCGCGCAGGACATGATGAAGTTTACCGACTACAGCGTGAAGACCGGGCATTTGACGGCTTACTGGAATCCTTCGTTCGCCCAGGATGTACTGGTGAAAGCCAGCGTGGGGCAGTATCTGGCGGGGGATAAGGGCGGAACGCTGGAAGTGGCGAAACGCTTTGACAGCGGCGTAGTGGTGGGCGGCTATGCGACCATCACCGACGCCTCGCCGGATGAGTACGGAGAGGGTGATTTTACCAAAGGGGTGTACGTTTCTGTGCCGCTGGATCTGTTCTCGTCAGGCCCAACCCGCAGCCGTGCGGCGATTGGCTGGACGCCGTTAACACGCGATGGCGGCCAGCAGCTTGGACGTAAGTTTGGTCTGTACGACATGACCAGCGACAGGAGTGAAAACTTCCGCTGATAGATGGCCGGATGGGACCTGCGCTTATCCGGCTCTATAAACGACGTAATAATTTTGCCGGATTTCCCGCATACACGCCTTTCTCGGTGATCGATTTGGTCACCACGCTCCCCGCGCCGACGACCACGCCATCACAGATAGTGACCGCCAGAATGGTCGCTCCGCTGCCGATCGAGACATCGTCGCCAATCGTAATACGTCCCCAACTGTTGCGGTCGGCATTGGGTTTTCCTTCGCGAAACATATCGTTGGCGAACATCACGCCGTGACCGATAAAACAGCGAGCGCCGAGGGTGACATATTCGCAGATGAAGGTGTGCGACTGAATTTTGCTGTCTGCGCCAATCTGCGTATTACCCTGGATTTCAACAAATGGTCCGACAAAAACGTTGTCCCCTAATGTGCAGTCGTAGAGATTTGCGGGTTCATAGATCACCACGTTCTCACCGCAGGTAACGTTGCGAACAGCGGATTGTCTTAGCTGCATAATTCATCCTGTGAAATGTGTCGTGACATACATCATTCCCTGCTGACCTTTCTTGCACAAAATATAAACAAAAAATGTAGATCTCTGTCACATTTTTGCGTTATACAGGAACCTTGCCACTGAGTAAGAGGTGCTGTTATGACGTCGCTATCTCGTCCGCGCGTGGAGTTTATCTCCACTATTTTACAGACCGTGTTGAATCTGGGGTTGCTGAGTCTGGGCCTGATCCTGGTCGTATTCCTCGGGAAAGAAACGTTGCATCTGGCGGATGTGCTGTTCGCGCCGGAACAAACCAGCAAGTATGAACTGGTGGAAGGGCTGGTGGTTTACTTTCTCTACTTTGAATTTATCGCGCTGATTGTGAAGTACTTTCAGTCCGGTTTTCACTTTCCGCTGCGCTACTTTGTCTATATCGGGATCACTGCGATTGTGCGGCTGATCATTGTCGATCATAAAGCGCCGATGGATGTGCTGATCTATTCTGCGGCGATCCTGCTGCTGGTGATCACCCTGTGGCTGTGTAATTCCAAACGGCTGAAGCGAGAGTAAAAGACAACACGCCGCAATTGGGCTGCGGCGTGTTGCATGTCAGGGTTACTGCGCAGAGGCTGGCTGGGTTTTCTCCGCCGCGGGTTCCCACAGTTCTTCAAATTTATCCACCGTCATGATCGCCAATATGGTAAAGCTTAGGTTGATCACGCCGATGGCGATAATGCCTGCGCCAAACTAATTCTGTTTAATTTGTCGAGTTTCAGGCGAAAAATTGATTTGCAGTGATGGGGAGCACGAAAGGAAATAATCGTAAGCGTAATGCAAAATAACATAAAAAAGGGCGCTCCGTAGAGCGCCGAATAACAGTCACAGGTTGGGATAACATAAGTTGAGGGTTGCAGTGGCATTGCCCGTTGCCGGGCAGTTACTTCGGTAAAACTTAACCTTTCACACCACCCGCCGTCAGTCCGTTGACCAGCCAGCGCTGTGCCAGCAGGAACACCAGAGTGATCGGAATGGCTGAAAGTACAGCTGCGGCGGCAAAGTCGCCCCACAAATAGTTCTGTGGATTGAGGTACTGCTGCATACCTACCGCAAGGGTATAGCTGTTCACATCACGCAGCAGCAGTGATGCGACCGGTACTTCGGTAATCGCGGCAATGAAAGACAGAATAAACACGACCGCCAGAATCGGAACAGAAAGCGGTAGCAACACCAGGCGGAATGCCTGCCATGGCGTTGCGCCATCCAGCGCGGCCGCCTCTTCCAGCGAACCGTCGATGGTCTCGAAATAGCCCTTAATCGTCCACACATGCAGCGCAATACCGCCGAGATAGGCGAAGATCACGCCGCCGTGAGTGTTCAGACCAATAAACGGAATGTACTGGCCCAGGCGGTCAAACAAAGCATACAACGCGACCAGAGACAGCACCGCCGGGAACATCTGGAATATCAGCATCCCTTTCAGTAGGGTTGCTTTGCCCGGGAAACGCATACGGGCAAAGGCGTAAGCGCAGGTGGTGGAAAGCGTCACGATACCGATCGCGGTAATGGTGGCTACTTTTACCGAGTTCCACAGCCATAACAGCACCGGGAACGGCGGCGGCGTCACGCGGCCATCCGCGTGTTCAACGCTAAAGCCCAGCGCCAGTTTCCAGTGTTCCCAGGAGATGTTTTCCGGGATCAGGCTGCCGGTGGCAAAGTTACCTTCACGCAACGAGATAGCGATAACCATCAGCAGCGGGAACATGATCGCTGCAATGAAAATCAGCAGCAGCAAGTGCGTTGTTAAGAGACGCAGTTTCTGAGATTTGGGTTGTACCATAGCCATATTCGTTGTCTCCCTTAATCAAACTTCATACGCGTGGCTTTCAGGTTCACGATGGCCAGCGCACCGACCAGCAGGAAGATCAGCGTGGCAATCGCCGCCGCCAGACCGAAGTCCTGACCACCGCCGCCTTCGAAGGCGATACGGTAGGTGTAGCTCACGAGCAGGTCGGTATAGCCTGCTGGCGTGGTGGTACCAAGACGGTCTGGACCACCGTTGGTCAACAGTTGAATCAGCACGAAGTTGTTAAAGTTAAAGGCGAAGCTGGCGATCATCAGCGGCGTCAGCGGCTTAATCAGCAGCGGCAACGTAATCTTAAAGAAGTTCTGGAACGGACCTGCACCATCCATCGCCGACGCTTCATACAGGTCGTCAGGGATCGCTTTAAGCAGACCCATGCACAGGATCATCATGTACGGGTAACCAAGCCAGGTGTTGACGATAATAATCATCGAACGCGCGGTGGTTGGGTCGCTGAACCAGGCCGGTTTGATGCCAAACAGTGCGCTCAGCATCATGTTGATTTCACCGAAGCTCTGGTTGAACAGTCCTTTGAAAATCAGAATCGAAATAAACGACGGTACGGCATACGGCAGAATCAGCAGGACACGGTAAATCGCTTTGCCTTTGAGAGACTCCCACTGTACGAGACAGGCCAGTACCATCCCCACGGCCACGGTGAGGATCACGGTCAGAACGGAGAAGACCACCGTCCAGACAAAGATGGCGAAGAACGGTTTCTGAATGCCTTCGTCGGTAAATACGCGGGCGAAGTTGTCCCAACCGATGGCAACGGTATAGCCTGGGCTGAGTTTTTCGTTACCCCAGCTACCGTCAGCGTTAATTGCCTGATAATAACCAATATCGTTGTTGGCGCGGTATTTTACGCCGCTTTGGCTGTTGGTAAGCGTGCCGTCATCAGCGAGCGTATAGAGTGGCTGCGTGCCGGAAAACTGGCGCAGTGAACTCATAATCACTTTGCTTTCATCCGGCAGGATGGCGGTGAGTTGGGTTAACGCCTGGCGATTTTGCGTGATGATACGCAGCGTCGCACGTTCGCCCGTTGGCAGCGCTTCGGCTTCTTTCAACTGCAGTTTCTGTTCGCCGCCAAATTTAAAGGCGTCGGAGAGATAATTCTTGCCGGTTTCACCGTCGGTGAGGGCCAGTTGCCACTCCGTACCCGCCGGATACAGGCCGAAGTTGTAGGTTTTCCCCGCCTGATAAGAACGGTCCATCAGGACTTCCTGAGCACGTTCAAAGGTCAGTTGGTTGGTGCTGCTGTAGTTGGTAAAGGCAATTGCGATAGTACAAATTAGCGGAAACAGGACAAACAGCCCCATCCCTGCAACGCCTGGGTAAACATAGCGCCAGGCGTAGGCTTTACGGTTAGCAAAAATATACAGGCCAGCAGAGCTTAAAATCAGCGTCATGATGGCAAACAGGTACTCCCCCTGAGCATACATCAAAACAACAAGGTAACCGACCAGCAGCCCAAGCAGACCCATCACTGACCATTTCAGCCGGTCGCTTTGCCACCAGTGTTTCTTTTTAATGACATCCATGGGGATCAATCCTCTTTACGCTTTATCCTTCGCACTACCTCTTTGTTGGCTGCGGAAGCTCACCCCAGTCACTTACTTATGTAAGCTCCTGGGGATTTGCCTCCTTGCCGCCTCGATGTAGCGCGAATGATTTCGCGTAACAACGTATTCAATAAACCTGATTCCCTAAGAAATAAGGGAAACCGTATTACTTGGTGATACGACCTTGTGCATCTTTCAGCGCGGCATCGACGGTCTGACGGCCGCTGGCAGCGTTGATCACTGCGGTACGAACGGCATACCAGAATGCGGACATCTGCGGGATGTTCGGCATGATCTCGCCTTTCTGGGCGTTATCCATGGTGGCCGCGATACGCGGGTCTTTCGCTAACTGATCCTGGAAGGATTTCAGCGCAACCGCGCCCAGCGGTTTGTCCTTATTCACTTCATCCAGACCCTGATCGGTCAGCAGGTAGTTTTCGAGGAACTCTTTTGCCAGTTCTTTGTTCGGGCTGGCAGCGTTGATACCTGCGCTCAGAACGCCCACGAACGGTTTGGACGGTTTACCCTTGAAGGTTGGCAGCAGGGCAACGCCGTAATTCACCTTGCTCTTATCGATGTTGGACCACGCCCACGGACCGTTGATGGTCATCGCGGTGTCACCTTTGTTAAAGGCCGCTTCGGCGATGGAGTAATCGGTATCCGCGTTCATGTGTTTGTTCTTGATCAGATCAACCAGGAAGGTCAGACCCGCTTTTGCGCCCGCGTTGTCCACGCCCACGTCTTTCACGTCGTACTTGCCGTTTTCAAACTTGAACGCGTAACCGCCGTCGGCGGCAATCAGCGGCCAGGTGAAGTACGGTTCTTGCAGGTTGAACATCAGCGCGGATTTTCCTTTCGCCTTCAGCTCTTTATCCAGCGCAGGAATTTCTTCCCAGGTTTTTGGCGGGTTTGGAACGAGGTCTTTGTTATAAATCAACGACAGCGCTTCAACCGCAATCGGGTAGGCAATCAGTTTGCCGTTATAGCGTACGGCATCCCAAGTGAACGGATAGAGTTTGTCCTGGAACGCTTTATCTGGGGTGATTTCAGCCAGCAGGCCAGACTGAGCGTAGCCGCCAAAACGGTCATGTGCCCAGAAGATGATGTCCGGGCCGTCGCCAGTCGCGGCAACCTGTGGGAACTTCTCTTCCAGTTTGTCCGGGTGCTCAATGGTGACTTTGATACCGGTGTCTTTCTCGAATTTTTTGCCCACTTCAGCGAGGCCGTTATAGCCTTTGTCGCCGTTAATCCAGATAACCAGCTTACCTTCTTCAATCTTGGCGAGAGCCGAGGCGGAAAACATCATCGTCGTTAATGCAGACAATGCGAGGATGCGTGCGCCAGTTTTGATTTTCATAGTTCCCATCCTGTTTGGTGATTTTGCAGAGGTGGCTTAACGGTTACTAGTTTCTTTATACGACAACCTCTTTCCATCCTCCTTACCCCTACGCCCCACCCGCTCTTTATGTGACCTGTGTTACATAAATGTGATTATTGCGTACTGGCGCACATAAAAACCCACTGATTTTTGCAGGCTGCATCACGAAATTCCTCCGCGGCGTACGGCCCGGGTCTCAGACGCTGTTCTCTCATCCTCCCGCCTCCTCCCCCATAAAAAAGCCGGGGGTGGAGGATTCACGCAGTCAAGGGATCACGCATAGTCAGCCCATCATGAATGTTGCTGTCGATGACAGGTTGTAACGAAGGGAGAAGGGCATGGCGAGCGTACAGCTGCGAAATGTAACGAAAGCCTGGGGTGACGTGGTGGTATCGAAAGATATCAATCTCGACATTCACGAAGGGGAATTCGTGGTGTTTGTCGGACCGTCAGGCTGCGGTAAGTCGACCTTGCTGCGTATGATCGCCGGACTTGAAACCATCACCAGTGGCGACCTGTTTATCGGGGAGACCCGGATGAACGACATTCCCCCCGCCGAACGCGGCGTGGGCATGGTCTTTCAGTCCTACGCGTTGTATCCCCATTTATCCGTCGCAGAAAACATGTCGTTTGGTCTCAAACTGGCTGGCGCAAAAAAAGAGGTGATGAATCAGCGCGTGAATCAGGTCGCGGAAGTTCTGCAACTGGCGCACTTGCTGGAGCGTAAACCGAAAGCGCTTTCCGGCGGACAACGTCAGCGTGTGGCGATTGGCCGAACGCTGGTCGCCGAGCCGCGCGTATTCCTGCTGGATGAACCGCTGTCGAACCTCGACGCCGCTCTGCGTGTGCAAATGCGTATTGAAATCTCCCGCCTGCATAAACGTCTGGGCCGCACGATGATTTACGTCACCCACGATCAGGTCGAAGCGATGACGCTGGCCGACAAAATAGTGGTGCTGGATGCTGGTCGCGTGGCGCAGGTCGGCAAACCGCTGGAGCTATACCACTATCCGGCTGACCGCTTTGTGGCGGGCTTTATTGGTTCGCCGAAGATGAACTTCCTGCCGGTGAAAGTCACCGGGACGGCCATCGATCAGGTGCAGGTTGAACTGCCCAACCGCCAGCAAATATGGCTACCAGTGGACAGCCATGCGGTACAGGTTGGTGCCAACATGTCTTTAGGTATCCGCCCGGAACATCTGCTGCCCAGCGATATCGCCGATGTCACCCTCGAAGGTGAAGTGCAGGTGGTCGAGCAGCTTGGTCACGAAACTCAAATTCATATCCAGATCCCCGCCATCCGTCAAAACCTGGTTTACCGCCAGAACGACGTGGTGTTGGTAGAAGAGGGTGCCACATTCGCTATCGGCCTGCCGCCAGAGCGTTGCCATCTGTTCCGTGAGGATGGCACTGCATGTCGTCGGTTGCATCAAGAGCCGGGCGTTTAAGGTCCCCATAAAAAACGAAACGCAAAGCCATTCGAAGCTACATCGAGGCGGCAAGTAAATGAATCCCCGGGAGTGTACAAAGAGTACGCGACTGGGGTGAAAGAACGCAGCCAACAAAGAGGCAGCCCGAAGGGGGACGCGTTTAAAGAAAAGCAATGATCTCAGGAGATAGAACGATGATTACTCTGCGCAAACTCCCTCTGGCGGTTGCTGTAGCAGCAGGCATTATGTCTGTTCAGGCAATGGCTGTAGATTTCCACGGTTACGCTCGTTCCGGTATTGGCTGGACAGGGAGTGGCGGTGAACAACAGTGTTTCCAGGCAACCGGTGCACAAAGTAAATACCGTCTCGGTAACGAATGTGAAACCTATGCGGAAATCAAATTAGGTCAGGAAGTGTGGAAAGAAGGCGATAAGAGCTTCTACTTCGACACCAACGTTGCTTACTCCGTCGCACAGCAGAATGACTGGGAAGGCACAGACCCGGCATTCCGTGAAGCAAACGTGCAGGGTAAAAACCTGATCGAATGGCTGCCAGGCTCCACTATCTGGGCCGGTAAGCGCTTCTACCAGCGTCATGACGTACACATGATCGACTTCTACTACTGGGATATTTCAGGTCCTGGCGCCGGTATTGAAAACATCGATCTGGGCTTCGGTAAACTGTCTTTGGCGGCGAGCCGTTCACAGGAAGCGGGTGGTTCATACGCTTTCAGCAGCCAGAATATCTATGATCGTACCAAAGACACCGCGAACGATGTATTTGACGTTCGTTTAGCGCAGTTGGCAACTAACCCGGATGGGATGTTGGAACTGGGCGTTGACTATGGTCGCGCGAATACCACCGATGATTACAGGCTGGCGGACGGCGCATCTAAAGATGGTTGGATGTTCACCGCTGAACATACCCAGAGCATGCTGAAGGGCTACAACAAGTTTGTCGTTCAGTACGCCACAGATTCCATGACCACCCAGGGCAAAGGCCTGAACCAGGGTTCTTATGGTTCTTCCACTACGACCATTGAAGATCCCGTTACTGGCGTTAAAACCAACTATGCCAACAATGTTGTGAATAACAACGGTAGCCTGTTCCGCGTGCTGGACCACGGTGCAATCTCCCTGGGCGACAAGTGGGACCTGATGTACGTCGGTATGTACCAGAACCTCGACATGGATAACGACCTGGGGACCGAATGGTACACCGTCGGTATTCGCCCGATGTATAAATGGACGCCAATCATGAGCACCCTGCTGGAAGTCGGTTACGACAACGTCAAATCTCAGCAGACCAGCGATCGCAACAGCCAGTACAAAATCACCCTGGCCCAACAATGGCAGGCGGGTGACAGCATCTGGTCTCGTCCGGCAATCCGCGTCTTCGCAACCTATGCAAAATGGGATGAAGAGTGGGGTTACATCAAAAATGGTAACGACGTAACCAAATTCGCAGCGGCAACGAACTCTGGCCTCAGCACAACCAGCCGTGGCGACAGCGATGAGTGGTCCTTCGGTGCCCAGATGGAAATCTGGTGGTAATTCAGCACTAACCTGACGTAAAGACCGAAAGAGGGGCGCAAGCCCCTCTTGATTACGGTTTAGCGCGCTATTGCCTGGCCACCGCTGAACCCATGCTATCTGAGGTGATAACAATGAAAATGAAGAAAAGTCTCGTTGCCCTTTGTTTATCTGCAGGGTTATTTGCCAGCGCACCTGGCATCAGCCTGGCCGATGTGAATATTGTTCCGCAGAACACCACCGCGGCCCCATCTATTCCCACTGCTGCGCTGCAGCAGTTAACCTGGACGCCTGTTGATCAATCCAAAACCCAGTCTTCGCCGCTTGCGACAGCGGGTCAGCGTCTGGATGTCGCCGGTATTACCGGCCCGGTCGCTGCGTATAGCGTCCCGGCGAATATTGGCGAGCTCACTCTGACGCTGTCCAGTGAAGTGAATAAACAAACCAGCGTATTTGCGCCAAACGTATTAATTCTTGACCAAAACATGACGCCATCTGCGTTCTTCCCCAGCAGCTATTTTACCTACCAGGAGCCCGGCGTGATGAGTGCCGATCGTCTGGAAGGAGTAATGCGTCTGACGCCAGCGCTGGGTCAGCAAAAACTCTATGTTTTGGTCTTTACCACTGATAAAGATCTCCAGCAGACCACAACCCTGCTTGACCCGGCAAAAGCCTATGCCAAGGGCGTAGGTAACGCTATTCCGGATATTCCAGACCCGATCGCCCGTCATACCACCGACGGTTTACTGAAACTGAAAGTCAAAACCAGCTCCTCCTCCAGTGTTCTGGTCGGGCCGCTGTTTGGCTCATCCGGCCCTGGTCCTGTCACGGTGGGCAATACCGCCGCGCCTGCGGTGACCTATGCGGCACCGGCAGCAGCCGTTGCTGCTCCAGCGCCACAACCGGTGAAGAAAAGTGAGCCGATGCTGAACGACACGGAAAGTTATTTTAACCAGGGCATTAAGGATGCTGTTGCGAAAGGCGATGTCGATAAAGCGTTGAAGCTGCTTGATGAAGCTGAGCGTCTGGGATCCAAATCTGCCCGATCCACCTTTATCAGCAGTGTAAAAGGCAAGGGGTAAACATCGCCCCGCATTGTTGATTTTGCAACAACTGGTGCGTCTCCTGGCGCACCTTTTTTTATCCTTCGGTGCTAATTGTTACACTTATGTTGCTCTGGCGATCACTTAATTGTGTTTGCTCACCCCGTAATGCATTTTCTGCGATACAATGCCTTCAAGTTATAAATCGGAGAGTAAGGCATGCCACACCCTGCGTTAACGCAACTGCGTGCGCTGCGTTATTTTGATGCGATCCCGGCGCTGGACGCCCAACTGCTCGACTGGTTGTTACTGGAAGATTCCATGACTAAACGTTTTGAGCAGCAGGGAAAACAGGTCACCGTAACGTTGATTCGCGAAGCATTCGTTGGGCAAAATGAGGTGCCTGAAGAGCTGCCGCTGCTGCCTAAAGAGTCCCGTTATTGGTTACGTGAGATCCTGTTATGCGCGGATGGTGAACCCTGGCTTGCCGGGCGGACCGTGGTGCCTGAATCAACCTTGTGCGGCCCTGAGCTGGCCTTACAAAATCTGGGAAAAACCCCGCTCGGACGTTACCTGTTTACATCATCGACATTGACCCGAGATTTTATTGAGATTGGCCGCGATGCAGCGCTGTGGGGGCGCCGTTCCCGCCTGCGGCTGAGCGGTAAGCCGCTGATGCTTACCGAGCTTTTTCTACCTGCATCGCCGTTGTACTGAGAGGAAGATAAAGATGGAGTGGAGTCTGACGCAGAATAAGCTGCTGGCATTTCACCGCTTGATGCGTACGGATAAGCCAATCGGTGCCTTACTGCTGCTCTGGCCTACGCTGTGGGCATTGTGGGTGGCAACCCCAGGCATGCCACAATTGTGGATCCTGGCGGTTTTTGTCGCTGGCGTTTGGTTAATGCGCGCTGCTGGCTGCGTGGTGAATGATTATGCCGACAGGAAATTTGACGGACACGTTAAACGCACCGCAAATCGACCGCTGCCAAGCGGGGCCGTCACTGAAAAAGAGGCCCGAACGCTGTTCGTCGTATTGGTACTGCTGGCCTTCCTGCTGGTTTTGACGCTCAACACGATGACCATTTTGTTGTCCGTTGCGGCGTTAGCGCTGGCGTGGGTTTACCCGTTCATGAAACGCTATACGCACCTGCCGCAGGTGGTGCTGGGGGCGGCGTTTGGCTGGTCGATCCCGATGGCGTTCGCCGCCGTAAGCGAGTCCGTACCGCTGAGCTGCTGGCTGATGTTCCTCGCCAATATTCTCTGGGCGGTGGCCTACGACACGCAGTATGCGATGGTTGACCGCGATGATGACCTGAAGATCGGCATTAAATCGACCGCGATTCTGTTCGGTCAAAACGACAAGCTGATCATTGGTATCCTGCAGGTGGGCGTACTGGTGCTGATGGCGCTGGTGGGTTGGCTAAACGGGCTGGGACTGGGTTATTACTGGTCTCTGCTGGTGGCCGGCGCGCTGTTTGTATATCAGCAGAAACTGATCGTCAATCGCGAGCGTGATGCCTGTTTTAAAGCGTTTATGAACAATAACTACGTCGGTCTGGTGCTGTTCTTAGGGCTGGCGATGAGCTACTGGCATTTTTGAGTTTGGCTTAGCCTGCAAAATAAAAAACCGGTCATTTCATTTCGACCGGTTTTTTTATGCTTACTCGCCTTGTGTGGCGCTCTCGATGGTCAGACGCACATCTGACGTGACCAGTTCGGCCAACATCTGATAGATCTTCATCGTCTCTTCCGGTTCGGCATCTCCGGTATCGCTGATGAATCCCTCGTCACGCAGCGTCAGCACCAGAGAGCTGAACACGGCTTTATCGAAGAATTCCGGCGCGTTAATGCCGTGCAGTACGGATAGGCGTTGCGCCACGGTGCGGCTCTCTTTCTCCAGCGTGCCACGGTTGATAGACGGGTTCGCGCTCAGCAGCCAGAAGGTAATGGCGTAGCGTTGCAACGTCTCGCGAGCACCCGCCGCCAATAGCTGTAGCGTACGGGAGCGGGCCGGATTGATATGCAGTTCGTCATCGTTCAGGGTGATCAGTCCCTGGCGCTGCATTTCGCTGGCCAGTTCGTCAATCACTCCGGCGAGTTCATCACGCTCCCAACGTAAGAACAGCTCTGCTTTCAGCATCGGGTACAGCGCATCAATATGCTGCTGTAGCGCGGCGCGTGAAATACGACGATGCTGAGTCACAATGGCTGCCATTAACGAAGGCAGAACCAGCATATGCGCAATGTTGTTGCGGTAATACGTCATCAATACCGCCTGCTCGCGCGGCAGAATGATGATGTCACCGATGGTGTCTTTCTCGACCTCAAACTTATTCATCTGTAAGGCGTGGTCGATCAATTCACTGGCGCTCTGCGCAGGAACCGTACAATCTGCCGCATACGGCACGTTGCGCAGCAGACTCAGATAGCAGTCGAGCTGTTCAGTCAGTTGCTCACGGGTCAGAGAGCGCTGGCGGGAGGCCAACAGCGCGGTACAGCACAGGTTCATGGCATTGGCCGCGCCTGCATTGTTAATGCGTACCATCAGATCGGCGGCAATGCTATTCACCGTCGGCGTCAGCCAGGCCGGGCGGATGGACTCGATAGGATCGATCGATTCACGCCACTCCGGTACATGCTGGTTGAGGTAAGTCATCAATGGCAGCGGTTCGCCAAAGTTGACATAACCCTGACCCAGATTACGCAGCTTGCTCAAGCCACGCAGCATTTGCGGCAAACTCTCTTTCTCTTTCGTCGCGCCACGCAGCTCTTTCGCGTACGTGCCTACTTCCATTACGTGCTCGTAGCCGATGTAGATGGGGACGAGGGTAATCGGACGCGTACCGCCGCGCAGCATCGCCTGAATGGTCATCGATAGCGTGCCGGTTTTCGGGTCGAGCAGACGCCCGGTACGTGAACGGCCTCCTTCGACAAAGTATTCAACCGAGTAGCCGCGGCTGAACAACTCGCCCAGGTATTCGCGGAAAACGGTGGAATAGAGCTTGTTGCCCTTGAAGGTACGACGAATAAAGAACGCGCCCAGACGGCGGAAAATCGGACCTGCTGGCCAGAAGTTCAGGTTGATACCGGCAGCGATGTGCGGTGGAACCAGCCCCTGGTGGTACAGAACGTACGACAGCAGCATATAGTCCATATGGCTGCGGTGGCACGGAACATAGACGATTTCGTGCCCATCGTGCGCCAACTGACGTACACGCTCCGCATTGTGAACGTTAATCCCCTGATACAGACGGTTCCAGGTAAAGCCCAGAATACGGTCTGTCAGACGAATCATCTCGTAGGAGAAGTTGGCGGCAATCTCTTCCATCAGCGCAATGGCATTTTGCTGCGCTTTTTCGTGGGAGATTTTTTTACTGCGCGCTTCATCTTCTACCGCGCGAGCGATAGCTTTTGAGGCCAGCAGTTTATTGAACAGGTCCTGGCGGGCAGGGAGGCGCGGGCCGACTGCGGCCAGACGCTGACGAGCAAAGTGCATGCGCGCCACGCGAGCCAGCTTCTGAGCGATGATTTTATCCGTACCGTGTTCGTCCGCCATGCGACGCAGGGAGACCGACGGGGAGAAGCGGACAAAACTGTCGCGACCCAGCCAGGACACAGCAAAGAATTTCTGTACGCCGTTCAGCATGCGCAGCGGCGGATTGACCTCGCCTTTTTCACGCCCAGGCGCGCGGCCAAACATCACCGAAACCGGCACCATTTGCACATCCAGGTCTGGATTGCTGCGATGCAAGTCGAGATAGTTATGGAACAGCTTAATGGACTCTTCTTTCGGCGTGTAATAGGTGAACACGCGCGGGCCGCCGTGAATAAACACGTAGCGCGGCAGCAGAGTTCCGTCTATCTCCAGCGGTTCCAGGGGATCCGGGAGATCGTGCACCAGACATTGGGCACGCAGCGTCAGCAAGTCTGCTTTTGAATTGTACGGTAGGACGTACATAATGGGACGCGAAGTATCGAGCCCCAATTCCGGGGCAGGTTCTGCCGGAATAGACTTGCTTTTTACCAGGACGCTTAATGGTAAATTCAGTAATTTGTAGTAAATTCGTGGCCAGCCGGACATAAACGATGTAAAGCCTCTGGTTAATAATGCAAATGCGCTGCAAGGATATCAGAAAGTTTAGTGAATTTCTGGTGTATCCGGTCATACTTCGCGCTGCTTTGCCACACCCTGAAACAAACGGGGTAACGTTACAATGACATTGACGCTAATAATGTAAAAAGGTTCTTTTTGATGGCCAATAATACCACTGGATTCACCCGAATTATCAAAGCTGCAGGCTATTCCTGGAAAGGTTTTCGCGCCGCATGGATCAATGAGGCGGCATTCCGCCAGGAAAGCGTTGCCGTACTGTTGGGCGTAGCCATCGCCTGCTGGCTGGACGTTGACGCCATTACCCGCGTGCTGTTGATTGGTTCCGTGATGCTGGTGATGATCGTTGAAATCCTCAACAGTGCGATTGAGGCGGTGGTTGACCGTATTGGCTCTGAGTACCACGAACTTTCCGGTCGGGCGAAAGATATGGGCTCGGCAGCGGTATTGCTGTCTATTTTTGTCGCTCTGATCACCTGGGGCATCCTGTTGTGGTCGCATTTGCGATAAAGATTCCACAACTGCATAAATCTCCTGTTTTTTGTGCAGTTTGCGGTTCCAAAATCACCTTTAGCTGTATATACTCACAGCATAACTGTATATACACCCAGGGGGCGGAATGAAAGCGTTAACGGCCAGGCAGCAAGAGGTGTTTGATCTCATTAGGGATCACATCAGCCAGACAGGTATGCCACCGACGCGTGCGGAGATCGCGCAGCGTTTGGGGTTCCGTTCCCCAAACGCCGCTGAAGAACACCTGAAAGCGCTTGCGCGTAAAGGCGTCCTTGAAATTGTATCCGGCGCATCGCGCGGTATTCGACTGCTGCAGGAAGAAGAAGAAGGGTTACCGCTTGTCGGACGCGTAGCGGCAGGCGAGCCACTGCTGGCGCAGCAGCACATCGAAGGCCATTATCAGGTCGATCCTTCACTGTTCAAACCGAACGCCGATTTTCTGCTGCGCGTTAGCGGTATGTCGATGAAAGACATCGGTATTATGGACGGTGATTTACTGGCTGTGCATAAAACTCAGGATGTGCGTAACGGTCAGGTCGTTGTTGCCCGTATCGACGACGAAGTCACCGTCAAGCGCCTGAAAAAGCAGGGCAACAAGGTTGAACTCCTGCCAGAAAACAGCGAATTTAAACCTATTGTTGTCGACCTGCGCGAGCAAAACTTCACTATTGAAGGGTTGGCGGTAGGCGTCATTCGTAACGGTGAATGGCTGTAATTTTCTGTTGATTCCCTGTAGCCCGGGTAAGACGTTTACGTCGCTATCCGGCAACTTGCCCGGTGGCGCTATGCTTACCGGGCCTACACAGCATCTTTTTTCAGTACATCTAACTTCTTCTCAGGCTCTCCTGTATGCCTTTCTTTACCTCTTCTGATAAAGCACTCTGGCACCTCGCCTTACCGATGATCTTCTCCAATATCACCGTTCCCCTGTTGGGACTGGTGGACACCGCGGTGATTGGTCATCTGGACAGTCCGGTCTATCTTGGCGGCGTTGCTGTTGGCGCCACGGCGACCAGCTTTCTCTTTATGCTGCTGCTTTTTTTGCGCATGAGTACCACCGGCCTTACCGCACAGGCATTTGGCGCGAAAAATCCGCAGGCGCTGGCGCGCGCGTTGGTGCAGCCGCTATTGCTGGCGCTGGGGGCTGGGCTGCTTATCGCACTGTTTCGTACGCCGATTATCGATCTGGCTCTGCATATTGTCGGCGGAAGTGAGGCGGTACTGGAGCAGGCCCGACGTTTCCTGGAAATCCGCTGGTTAAGCGCACCCGCGTCGCTGGCGAATCTGGTGCTGCTCGGCTGGTTGCTTGGCGTTCAGTATGCGCGCGCGCCAGTTATCCTGTTGATTGTCGGAAATATTCTCAACATTGTGCTCGATTTATGGCTGGTAATGGGCCTGCATATGAACGTGCAGGGGGCGGCGTTAGCGACGGTGATTGCCGAATATGCCACGCTGCTGATTGGCCTGATGATGG
Organism: Citrobacter sp. RHB35-C21; assembly: GCF_013816515.1. Lineage (NCBI taxonomy): Bacteria > Pseudomonadati > Pseudomonadota > Gammaproteobacteria > Enterobacterales > Enterobacteriaceae > Citrobacter > Citrobacter sp. RHB35-C21. The sequence continues at coordinate 4,774,987 of NZ_CP057147.1, read as the reverse complement.
TACGCAAAGTCCTGCATATGCGTGGAATTTCGCTGGCAATGTTGAAGCTGGCGTGGCGTGGCAACTTCCGTCGTTTGCTGGCGCTCAACCGCGACATCATGCTGCGTTCGCTGCTGTTACAGCTCTGCTTTGGGGCCATTACGGTTCTGGGCGCGCGTTTGGGAGGCGACATCATCGCGGTTAACGCCGTTCTGATGACTCTGCTGACGTTTACCGCCTACGCGCTGGATGGATTTGCCTATGCCGTGGAAGCGCATTCGGGTCAGGCCTATGGGGCGAGGGATGGCAGCCAGTTGCTTGATGTCTGGCGGGCGGCCTGTCGACAGTCCGGTATTGTGGCTATTCTGTTTTCGCTGGTTTATGCCCTGTTTGGCGAGCAGATTGTTGCGCTGCTGACCTCGCTGCCGCAAATCCAACTTTTGGCCGATCGCTATCTTTTCTGGCAGGTGGTTTTGCCGCTAGTGGGAGTGTGGTGTTATCTGCTCGACGGTATGTTTATTGGAGCGACACGGGCTGCAGAAATGCGCAACAGTATGGCCGTTGCCGCAGCAGGGTTCGCATTAACGCTACTGGCTTTACCGTTGCTGGGAAATCATGGTTTGTGGCTGGCGTTAACCGTTTTTCTCGCGCTGCGTGGGCTTTCCCTGGCCTTTATCTGGCGGCGTCACTGGCGTAATGGAACCTGGTTTGCCTGAGCGGATGGTTAAAAATTCCGAATAGTAAATAAAACCCAGAATCCCTGACTACACTTATTCTCACGTCCAGCAAAAACAGCATGTGTCTGGACATGGCACTCTCGCTATTCACAACCTAACGATGAGGACTTGATGATGAATAAAGACGAAGTCGGCGGTAACTGGAAGCAGTTTAAAGGTAAAGTGAAAGAGCAATGGGGCAAACTGACCGATGATGATATGACGGTCATTGAAGGTAAACGTGACCAACTGGTCGGTAAAGTCCAGGAGCGTTACGGTTACGCGAAAGATCAGGCGGAGAAAGAAGTGACCGATTGGGAAAAACGTAATGATTACCGCTGGTAATTAACCCTTCCCTCCTGAGAGTACAAGGATGTACGCTCTCCCACCCCCCTTAACGCCCAACTTTCTTCTTCACCTGAATCGTATGGTCATGCTGGCATTCGCCAGGGTGACGACATGACTCAACCTCCACACAGGCCGGGCATAGTCCGTGGGCTTCAATAACGTTATGTCGCAGGGCAAAGCCCATTTTTGCTGCCAGCGTATGCATGATGTCTTCCACGCCTTCCGCGCACTCTTCTTTTACCACACCACAGCGATCGCAAATGAACATTGCGGAACTGTGAGTTGGCTGATCGAACAGATGGCAAAGCACATAGCTGTTGGTGGATTCCACCTTGTGCACAAACCCTTGTTCCAGCAGAAAATCGAGCGCACGATACACGGTCGGCGGCTTGGCCTGCGGCTCGGTTTCCCGCAACAGATCAAGTAGGTCGTAAGCGCTGATTGCGCCTTCCTGCAGGCTCATCAGGCGCAGCACTTCGAGGCGTTGTGGCGTAAGCCGTACGTTGCGTTGCGCACAGAGTTTTTCAGCTTGAGCCAATAACTCCTGCGTGGTGGTTTTGTCCATTTGGCGCCTCGATTTGCGTGCAAGGTTAATCCCTTACTTTAACATGTTCTGTTTAAAACACCGAGATCCACCACGGTGTGCTATACCTGACCCATCGCAATACTGGAAAATAATCATGAAAAGACCCGATTGTATTCGTCACTGGCGTGAAGTTGAGGGGGCTGATGACTCCACCTATCCCGACAGCGATGAGCTGTTTTCCATAGGTGCGCCGCTTGCCCGCAAGCTGGGGTTAGGGCGACTCGGCATTCATCATGAGCGCCTGCCGCCGGGCCGACGCACCTCGTATCCGCACGCTGAAAGCGATGAGGAAGAGTTTATCTATGTGCTGGAAGGATATCCTGAGGCCTGGATTAACGGTTATTTATGGAAGCTGGAACCGGGCGACAGCGTCGGTTTCCCGGCGGGCACCGGCGTGTGTCACACCTTTATCAATAACACCAGTGAAGAGGTACGTCTGCTGGTCGTGGGTGAGGCGAACAAAAAATACAATCGTATTTATTATCCGCTTAATCCGGTTTATGCCGCCACGCGTGAGGATCGTTGGGTCGACCATCCGCCGCAGTTTTTTGGATCTCACGACGGAAAACCGGGGCGTAAATAGCGCTTGTCGGGGAGCAGGGAGGGGGAACCGCGAGGATGTGGCTCACTATCGTAACGGTCTATGCTATAGTAGCGCCCCTTTTTTAACCGGATGCTTGAATATTCGCCATGCTGCCTGAATCTCAGTCTACCGCTTTTCCCGCTCATCGTTTTTCTATCGCGCCGATGCTCGACTGGACGGACAGACATTGCCGCTACTTTTTGCGCTTACTGTCCAGCCAGACGCTGCTCTACACGGAGATGGTAACCACCGGCGCGATCATTCATGGTAAAGGCGATTATCTGGCGTATAGCGAAGAAGAACATCCGGTCGCTTTGCAACTGGGCGGGAGCGATGCGGCTGCGCTGGCGCAGTGCGCAAAGCTTGCTGAACAACGGGGCTATGACGAAATTAACCTCAACGTGGGTTGCCCTTCCGACCGTGTACAGAATGGAATGTTTGGTGCCTGTCTGATGGGGAATGCGCAACTGGTCGCTGATTGCGTCAAAGCGATGCGCGATGTGGTATCGATTCCGGTAACGGTGAAAACCCGTATCGGTATTGATGACCAGGACAGCTACGAATTCCTGTGCGATTTCATCAACACGGTCTCCGGTAACGGTGAATGTGAGATGTTTATCATCCACGCCCGCAAGGCCTGGTTGTCCGGGCTAAGCCCGAAAGAAAACCGCGAAATCCCACCGCTGGATTATGACCGTGTTTATCAGCTAAAGCGCGATTTTCCGCATCTGACGATGTCGATCAACGGTGGCATAAAATCGCTGGAAGAAGCGAAAATCCATCTGCAACATATGGATGGCGTGATGGTGGGGCGCGAAGCTTATCAAAACCCAGGCATTCTGGCGTCCGTTGACCGCGAGATTTTTGCTGTCACCAGCGAAGATGCCGATCCGGTCGCCGTAGTGCGTGCGATGTATCCGTATATTGAGCGTGAACTGAGTAAAGGAACCTATTTGGGGCATGTCACGCGCCATATGCTGGGACTGTTTCAGGGGATTCCAGGGGCACGGCAGTGGCGTCGCTATCTGAGCGAAAATGCGCATAAAGCCGGGGCAGATATTGAGGTTCTGGAACATGCGCTGAAGCTGGTGGCAGACAAACGTTAAGTTTTCGCCAAAAGTTAGTGAATTTCACCACGCCCTGCGCTTCGTCGCGGGGCGTTTGCTTTATAAATCAATATATTAATTTTGGCATGTTTCTTGTAAAGCTGTGGAGAGTATTTCATTTCGGGAGAGAGCCATGCTGGAACTACTTTTTGTGATTGGATTTTTTATCATGCTGATGGTCACCGGCGTATCTTTGCTGGGAGTGCTGGCCGCATTGGTGGTAGCCACTGTGGTGATGTTTTTGGGCGGACTATTTGCGTTGATGATTAAACTGTTGCCCTGGCTGTTATTGGCCGTTGCCGTGGTGTGGGTTATCAAGGCGATAAAAGCGCCAAAAGTCCCACAGTATCAGCGCAATAACCGCCGATTTTACTAAGGTAGTGAGCGGTGTGTCACAACCTGCAACATTGCCTTTAGAAGCAAATAGGAATTGATTATCAAATCTGTCACTATTGCCAGGTTAACGAATTCATCGAGCTGTACCCTACATACAGCCGAACTAAAAAAAGAAAGGGCTTCCTACGGGAAGCCCTAATTCTTTCTTCCCCCTTCATAATTCAAACCGCAGGTTTGTTGGCGGCTTGAATTATTTAGCGGAAATGAGGGCGTTACGGGATCAGCAAACTCGACCCCTGTGTGGCCCGGCTTTCCAGCACTTCATGAGCACGCTGCGCGTCGTGCAGTGCGAACGTCTGGCCCGGTGCGACATCCACTTTGATCACTCCGCTGGCAATCAGCGAGAAAAGCTCATTGCTGGCTTCGGTTAATTCATGGTGGTTGGTGATGTAACCCTGGAGTGAAGGGCGAGTCACGTACAGCGAACCTTTCTGATTCAGAATGCCTAAGTTAACGCCAGTCACCGGTCCGGAAGCATTACCAAAGCTGACCATGAGCCCCCGGCGCTGCAGGCAATCCAGTGAGGCTTCCCAGGTATCTTTCCCCACCGAGTCATACACCACCCGCACTTTTTTACCGCCAGTGATCTCTTTTACACGTTCTACAATGCTCTCTTCACGATAGTTAATGACCTGCCATGCGCCGGCCTGCAGCGCAATTTGCGCTTTTTGCGCATTACCGACGGTGCCAATCAGCTTCGCACCCAATGCTTTTGCCCACTGGCAGGCAATCATACCGACGCCGCCTGCAGCCGCATGAAACAAAAACGGTTCATCGGGCTGAATTTCATAGGTCTTACGCAACAGATAAAAAACGGTGAGTCCTTTAAGAAATGAGGCGGCAGCTTGTTCAAACGAGATAGCGTTGGGCAAAATAGCGGTTTTATCAGCCGGGACGTTATGCACTGAGCTATAGGCGCCCAGGGGAGACTGAGCGTAAACCACGCGATCGCCGGCTTTAATGTGCGTCACTTTGCTACCGACTTTACTGACCACGCCTGCGGCTTCGGTACCCAGACCGCTGGGCAGAGAAGGCGGCGGATAAAGACCACTGCGGATATAGGTGTCGATATAGTTGATCCCAATCGCTTTGTTCTCGACCTGGATTTCATTTTCCGCCGGGTCTACGGGCGTAAACTCCACAGCCTTGAGTACATCAGGGCCACCATGCTTGTGAAATTCAATACGTGTTGCCATGCTTCCTCCAAAAGAAATGTGGTAATCTTTCGACCCAATCATTATCTCGGTAACTCCATTCACTATGGCAGGAAATAAACCCTTCAACAAACAACAGACTGATGCTCGTGAGCGCGATCCCCAGGTCGCCGGGCTGAAAGTACCGCCGCACTCGATTGAAGCGGAACAGTCGGTGTTGGGCGGTTTAATGCTGGATAACGAGCGCTGGGACGATGTGGCTGAGCGTGTGGTGGCGGAAGATTTTTATACCCGACCGCATCGGCACATCTTCACCGAAATGCATCGCCTGCAGGAGATGGGAAAACCCATCGATCTGATCACGCTCGCAGAGTCGCTGGAAGTTCAGGGGCAACTGGACAGCGTCGGCGGTTTTGCTTACCTGGCTGAGTTATCTAAAAATACGCCAAGTGCGGCGAACATTAGTGCCTATGCGGATATTGTCCGCGAACGTGCTGTTGTTCGTGACATGATTTCGGTGGCGAACGAGATCGCGGAAGCCGGGTTTGATCCGCAAGGCCGTTCCAGTGAAGATCTGCTGGACCTCGCGGAATCCCGCGTCTTTAAAATTGCTGAAAGTCGCGCCAATAAAGACGAAGGTCCGAAAAATATTACCGATGTGCTCGACGCTACCGTCGCGCGTATCGAACAGCTGTTCCAGCAGCCACACGATGGTGTCACCGGGGTCAACACCGGTTATGACGACCTTAATAAAAAGACTGCTGGTTTGCAGCCGTCAGACTTAATTATCGTCGCCGCGCGTCCGTCGATGGGTAAAACGACATTTGCAATGAACCTCGTCGAAAATGCGGCGATGCTGCAAGATAAACCGGTTCTTATCTTTAGTCTTGAAATGCCCTCAGAACAGATCATGATGCGTTCCCTGGCCTCACTCTCACGTGTAGACCAAACCAAAATCCGTACCGGTCAACTGGATGATGAAGACTGGGCGCGAATTTCCGGAACAATGGGTATTTTGCTGGAGAAACGAAACATCTATATTGATGACTCCTCCGGCCTGACGCCAACGGAAGTGCGCTCACGTGCCCGTCGTATCGCCCGCGAACACGGTGGTATCGGACTTATCATGATCGACTACCTGCAGCTGATGCGCGTGCCGTCGCTCTCCGACAACCGTACGCTGGAAATTGCTGAAATTTCCCGCTCGCTGAAAGCGTTAGCGAAAGAACTGCATGTGCCGGTGGTGGCGCTGTCGCAGCTTAACCGCTCTCTGGAACAACGCGCCGATAAGCGTCCGGTCAACTCGGATCTGCGTGAGTCCGGCTCCATCGAGCAGGATGCCGACTTAATCATGTTTATCTATCGTGATGAGGTTTATCACGAAAACAGCGACTTGAAAGGCATCGCCGAGATCATTATCGGTAAACAGCGTAACGGCCCGATCGGTACGGTGCGCCTGACGTTTAACGGTCAGTGGTCGCGCTTCGATAACTATGCTGGCCCGCAGTACGACGACGAATAACAACACTGAATCAGGTTACTCAAGCAAATACTTATCAAGGAATACAAATGCAAGCGGCAACTGTAGTCATTAACCGCCGCGCTCTGCGACACAACCTGCAACGTCTGCGTGAACTGGCTCCAGCCAGTAAACTGGTTGCGGTCGTGAAAGCGAACGCTTACGGCCATGGTCTGTTAGAGACCGCGCGAACGCTCCCCGATGCGGACGCTTTTGGTGTCGCTCGTCTTGAAGAAGCCCTGCGGTTGCGAGCGGGAGGGATCACGCAGCCCATCCTGCTGCTGGAAGGATTTTTTGATGCTTCCGATCTGCCGACTATCTCCGCGCAGCGTCTGCATACTGCCGTCCACAACCAGGAGCAGCTTGAAGCTCTGGAAGCCGCGGTACTGGCTGAACCGGTCACCGTCTGGATGAAGCTCGACACGGGAATGCACCGCCTGGGCGTGCGTCCTGAGCAGGCCGAGGCGTTTTATCAGCGCTTGACGCAATGCGAAAACGTGCGCCAGCCGGTCAATATCGTCAGCCACTTTGCGCGCGCGGACGAGCCTGAGTGCGGCGCGACCGAAAAGCAGCTCGATATCTTCAATAGCTTTTGCGCAGGCAAACCGGGTCAACGTTCGATCGCCGCGTCAGGTGGTATTCTGCTGTGGCCGCAGTCTCACTTCGACTGGGCGCGTCCGGGTCTGATTCTGTATGGCGTATCGCCGTTGGAAAACCACTCTATCGGTGCCGATTTTGGCTGCCAGCCGGTGATGTCGCTCACTTCCAGCCTGATTGCGGTGCGTGAACACAAAGCGGGCGAGCCGGTTGGCTATGGTGGAACCTGGCTGAGCGAGCGCGACACGCGTCTTGGCGTGGTGGCGATGGGCTATGGCGATGGTTATCCGCGCGCAGCGCCGTCTGGGACACCGGTACTGGTCAATGGCCGTGAAGTGCCGATCGTCGGTCGCGTCGCGATGGATATGATTTGCGTCGATTTAGGTCCCGAGGCGCAGGATAAAGCCGGCGATTCGGTTATCCTGTGGGGTGAAGGCCTGCCCGTTGAACGCATTGCTGAAATGACGAAAGTAAGTGCTTACGAACTTATCACGCGCCTGACCTCAAGGGTGGCAATGAAGTACATCGATTAAGTTCATGATGTGCCGGATAAGGCGGTTACGCCGCCATCCGGCAATATTCCTCTCAACATCCTCTCGATCTTCTCCCGCTTCCGGTTTATTGTGTTCTTAACCCCCTGCCTGTAAACCTGGAGAACCACACGTGTTTCAAAAAGTTGACGCCTACGCCGGCGACCCGATTTTATCGCTCATGGAGCGTTTCAAAGACGATTCACGTAGCGACAAAGTGAACCTCAGCATCGGTCTGTACTACAACGAAGACGGCATTATTCCTCAGCTTAAAGCGGTGGCAGAAGCGGAAGCCCGACTGAATGCCAAACCGCATGGCGCTTCGCTGTATCTGCCGATGGAAGGCCTGAACACTTATCGCCATACTATTGCGCCGCTGCTGTTTGGCGCAGAGCATCCGGTTCTCCAGCAGCAGCGCGTCGCAACGATTCAGACGCTGGGCGGCTCCGGTGCGCTAAAGGTTGGTGCAGACTTCCTGAAACGCTATTTCCCTGATTCTGGCGTGTGGGTCAGCGATCCGACCTGGGAAAACCACATCGCGATTTTTGAAGGTGCTGGGTTCGAAGTAAGTACTTACCCCTGGTATGACGACACCACCAATGGCGTGCGTTTCAACGACCTGCTGGCCACGCTGAACACCTTACCGGCGCGCAGCATCGTACTGCTGCATCCGTGCTGCCATAACCCGACGGGTGCGGATTTAACCCCCGCGCAATGGGATGGTGTCATTGAGATCCTGAAAGCTCGCGATCTGATCCCGTTCCTGGATATTGCTTACCAGGGTTTCGGCGGTGGAATGGAAGACGATGCCTATGCGATCCGCGCCATTGCCAGCGCCGGATTACCTGCACTGGTCAGCAACTCATTCTCGAAGATTTTCTCTTTGTACGGCGAACGTGTCGGCGGACTTTCAGTGGTCTGTGAAGACGCTGATGCCGCCAGCCGCGTTCTGGGGCAGCTAAAAGCGACGGTGCGTCGTAACTATTCCAGCCCGCCAAACTTTGGTGCGCAGGTTGTGGCCGCAGTGTTGGGTGATGACGCGCTGAAAGCCAGCTGGCTGGCGGAAGTCGAAGAGATGCGTACCCGTATTCTGGCGATGCGCCAGGCGCTGGTTAACGTATTGAATGCGGAGATCCCTGGTCGTAACTTTGATTACCTGCTGCAACAGCGCGGGATGTTCAGCTATACCGGGCTCAGCGCTGCTCAGGTCGATCGCCTGCGCGATGAGTTCGGTGTGTACCTGATAGCCAGTGGTCGTATGTGCGTGGCCGGGTTGAATCACGGTAACGTGCAGCGGGTGGCGAAGGCATTTGCCGCCGTCATGTAACCGGGTTTTTAGGCCTGATAAGCGTCGCTCCATCAGGCATTGTATTGCCGGATGGCGGTGTAATCACCTTATCCGGCCTACTTTCTTTCAGCGTGCTATTGGCCTGTTTTCCAATGTGATCATGCTCTTTTTCCAGGACAAAACCAGAGAAAATCCTTCCTTTCCCTCCCCCTAAGGGGTAAGGTCAGATAGTTTTTTGACCAGTTGTTAATAAAAAAATGATAACTAACTGACTACTTAGGGAAAAATATGCGCAAGTTTACGTTGGCACTGAGTGCCGTTTGTTTATTGTTCACGCTAAATCAGCCGGCCCAGGCGTTAGTTTCTTCTCCCTCTCAGCTTAATCCAGGCACCAACGTTGCAAAACTCGCTGAGCAGGCACCCATTCACTGGGTCTCCGTGGCACAAATTGAAAACAGCCTGACCGGACGCCCGCCGATGGCCGTCGGGTTTGATATCGATGACACCGTCCTCTTTTCCAGCCCAGGCTTCTGGCGCGGAAAAAAAACGTATTCTCCGGACAGTGAGGATTACCTGAAAAATCCGGCCTTCTGGGAAAAAATGAACAATGGCTGGGACGAATTCAGCATTCCGAAAGAAGTGGCGCGTCAGTTGATTGATATGCACGTGCGTCGCGGCGACAGCATCTTTTTCGTAACCGGGCGTAGCCAGACGAAGACCGAAACGGTGTCGAAAACGCTGTCCGATAACTTTCACATCCCGGCCGGCAATATGAACCCGGTCATTTTTGCCGGTGATAAGCCGGGCCAGAATACGAAAACGCAGTGGCTGCAGGATAAAAATATCCGTATGTTCTACGGCGACTCTGATAATGACATTACCGCCGCCCGAGACGTGGGTATTCGCGGCATTCGTATTTTACGCGCTTCTAACTCCACTTATAAACCGTTGCCACAGGCCGGCGCGTTTGGTGAAGAGGTGATCGTCAACTCGGAGTATTGAGGACGTTGCTTGCGGTTGTTGTTTTTTTAAACAAATTTGCGTTACCTGCTTTTACCTTTTGCGGACTTGCTGCACACTGAATAAAAGATGTTCTCATTAGGCAATATGCTGGTAAGGGGAATTAAGATGACGAATTCGGAGTTGCTGCAATACTGCATGGCAAAAATGGGCGCCGAGCAGAGCGTACACAGTGACTGGAAGGCCACACAAATCAAAGTCGAAGATGTGCTTTTTGCCATGGTAAAAGAGGTGGAAGAACGCCCGGCGGTGTCACTGAAAACCAGCCCGGAACTGGCAGAGTTGTTACGTCAGCAGCATAGCGATGTACGGCCAAGCCGGCATCTCAATAAGGCGCACTGGAGTACGGTGTATCTGGACGGCTCGCTGCCGGATTCGCAAATCTACTACCTGGTAGACGCCTCTTATCAGCAGGCCGTAAACACGCTGCCGGAAGATAAACGCCGGATACTGGCGCAGTCCTGATCTGTTTTCCGCAATGAGGCGCCAGCGCCTTATCCGGCCTACAAGCAATTATGCATATTTTGTAGGCCTGATAAGCGTAGCGCCATCGGCATGATTACAACAGTGGTTTGAGGAAACGGGCCGTGTGTGAGGCTTCACACTCAGCGACTGTTTCTGGTGTGCCTGAAACCAGAATTTCCCCGCCGCCGCTGCCGCCTTCCGGACCGAGATCGACAATCCAGTCAGCGGTTTTTATCACGTCCAGATTGTGCTCAATCACTACGATGGTGTTGCCCTGATCCCGGAGTTGATGCAGCACGTCCAGCAGTTGCTGAATATCCGCAAAATGCAGACCGGTGGTCGGTTCATCGAGAATATACAGCGTTTGACCGGTACCGCGTTTGGACAGTTCACGCGCCAGCTTCACGCGCTGCGCTTCACCGCCCGAGAGCGTGGTGGCGGACTGACCCAGTCGGATGTACGTCAGACCCACGTCCATCAGCGTTTGCAGCTTACGCGCCAGCGCCGGAACGGCATCGAAGAACTCACGCGCCTCTTCAATCGTCATATCCAGCACTTCGTGGATAGTCTTGCCCTTGTACTTAATCTCCAGAGTTTCGCGGTTATAGCGCTTGCCTTTACACTGATCGCACGGCACGTAGATATCCGGCAGGAAGTGCATTTCGACTTTGATCACGCCGTCGCCCTGACAGGCTTCACAGCGTCCGCCGCGGACGTTAAAGCTGAAACGACCCGGAGTATAACCGCGCGCACGCGACTCCGGCACACCGGCAAACAGTTCGCGCACTGGCGTAAACACGCCGGTGTAGGTTGCCGGGTTAGAGCGCGGCGTACGGCCAATCGGGCTTTGGTCAATGTCGATCACTTTGTCGAAATGTTCCAGACCCTGAACATCACGATATGGCGCGGGTTCAGCCAGCGTGGCGCCGTTCAGCGCCGTCTGCGCAATCGGGAACAGCGTGTCGTTAATTAGCGTCGATTTACCCGAACCGGAAACACCGGTAATGCAGGTAAATAAACCAACCGGCAGCGTCAGGGTGACATCTTTCAGGTTGTTACCGCGCGCGCCGGTCAGCTTCAACACTTTTTCCGGGTCTGCCGCCACGCGCTGTTTCGGCACTTCAATCTTGCGCTTACCGCTCATGTACTGGCCGGTCAGCGACTCAGGCACGGCCATGATATCTTTTAGCGTACCTTCGGCAACCACCTGGCCGCCGTGAACGCCCGCGCCGGGGCCGATGTCGATAACGTGGTCAGCGGCGCGAATCGCGTCTTCATCGTGCTCAACCACAATGACGGTATTGCCCAGATTACGCAGGTGGATAAGCGTACCCAACAGACGCTCGTTATCGCGCTGATGCAGACCGATAGACGGTTCATCCAGCACGTACATTACGCCGACCAGACCTGCGCCGATCTGGCTTGCCAGACGAATACGCTGGGCTTCGCCGCCGGAGAGCGTTTCTGCTGAACGCGACAGCGTCAGATAGTTGAGGCCGACGTTGACCAGGAACTTCAGACGATCGCCAATCTCTTTGAGAATTTTCTCTGCAATCTTCGCTCGCTGACCCGCAAGCTTCAGGTTGTTGAAGAAATCCATGGCGTGACCGATGCTCATGTCGGAAATCGCGGGCAGCGGCGTATTTTCGACAAATACGTGGCGGGCTTCCCGGCGTAAACGCGTCCCCTCACAGCTGGCGCACGGTCGGTTGCTAATGAACTTGGCTAATTCTTCACGTACCGCGCTGGATTCCGTCTCTTTATAACGGCGCTCCATATTGTGCAATACGCCTTCGAACGGATGGCGGCGTACGGACGTATCGCCGCGATCGTTCATGTATTTAAATTCGATATTCTCTTTACCGGAACCGTACAGCACCACTTTATGCACGGCAGGGTTCAGGCTGGCCCATGGGGCTTCGACGTCGAATTTATAGTGTTCCGCCAGTGACTTAAGCATCTGGAAGTAATAGAAGTTACGGCGATCCCAGCCGCGGATAGCACCACCGGCCAGCGACAGTTCCGGATTTTGGATCACCCGGTCAGGATCGAAATACTGCTGCACGCCGAGACCGTCACAGGTCGGGCATGCGCCCGCTGGGTTATTGAACGAGAACAGGCGTGGTTCCAGCTCGCGCATGCTGTAGCCGCAGATCGGGCAGGCGAAGTTGGCGGAGAACAGCAACTCTTCCGCTTTCGGATCGTCCATATCGGCGACCACCGCCGTACCACCGGACAGTTCCAGCGCGGTTTCAAAGGATTCAGCCAGTCGCTGGGTGAGATCGTCGCGTACTTTAAAGCGGTCAATCACCACTTCAATAGTGTGTTTCTTTTGCAGTTCAAGCTTGGGCGGATCGGAAAGGTCGCACACTTCACCGTCGATACGGGCGCGGATATAGCCCTGGCCTGCCAGGTTTTCCAGCGTTTTAGTATGCTCGCCTTTACGCTCTTTAATCACCGGCGCCAGCAGCATCAGACGTTTGCCTTCCGGCTGCGACAGAACGTTGTCCACCATCTGGCTAACGGTCTGGGCCGCCAGGGGAACGTCGTGATCCGGGCAGCGCGGTTCGCCAACGCGGGCAAACAGCAGACGCAGATAGTCGTGAATTTCGGTAATCGTACCTACCGTGGATCGCGGGTTGTGGGATGTCGATTTTTGTTCAATTGAGATGGCGGGAGACAGCCCCTCAATGTGGTCGACATCCGGCTTTTCCATCAGCGACAGAAACTGACGCGCGTACGCGGAAAGGGATTCAACGTAACGACGCTGCCCTTCGGCATACAAGGTGTCGAAAGCGAGCGAAGATTTGCCTGAGCCCGAAAGCCCGGTGACGACAATCAGCTTGTCGCGCGGGATGACGAGGTTGATGTTTTTGAGATTATGGGTGCGGGCGCCCCGAACTTCGATCTTATCCATTCATCTTTCCCGGATTAAACGCTTTTTTGCCTGGCTGCATGGTGCTACCGGCGATCACAAACGGTTAATTATGACACAACCTGACCTGAATGGATATACAGTATTGGAATGCAAAACGCAGATGCCTGTGCAACAATGTCTGTCTGGGGTTGTTTACTGGAATCGATCTCGCAACGTAGTAAAAGCGCTATTGGAAATGCTACAATCCCGCGCTTACACTTATTCAGTAACGTTTTTCAGGAGACACGATCATGGCCAGCAGAGGCGTAAACAAGGTGATTCTCGTCGGTAATCTGGGCCAGGACCCGGAAGTACGCTATATGCCGAATGGTGGCGCAGTTGCCAACATTACGCTGGCTACTTCCGAATCCTGGCGTGATAAAGCGACCGGCGAAATGAAAGAGCAGACTGAATGGCACCGTGTGGTGCTGTTCGGCAAACTGGCGGAAGTTGCCAGCGAATATCTGCGTAAAGGTTCCCAGGTCTATATCGAAGGTCAGCTGCGTACCCGCAAATGGACCGATCAATCCGGCGTAGAAAAGTACACCACTGAAGTTGTGGTTAACGTTGGCGGCACCATGCAAATGCTGGGCGGTCGTCAGGGTGGTGGGGCTCCGGCAGGTGGCGGCCAGCAGCAGGGTGGTTGGGGTCAGCCTCAGCAGCCGCAAGGTGGCAATCAGTTCAGCGGCGGCGCGCAGTCTCGCCCGCAGCAGCAGTCGGCTCCGGCAGCGCCGTCTAATGAGCCGCCGATGGATTTCGACGACGATATTCCGTTCTAATCCTTCTGCTTTTCGCTGAAAATTATGGCTACCTCAGGACTGGGGTAGCCATATGCAATTCTGTTATCAGTTCAACACCATCGGCCAGTCTGGCGGTGTATGGCTCATCACTTCAACCATTACGGTTTCAATGTTCTTCCAGATTGCGGACATATCCACCAGGGTTATGCCGAGTAATCCGGTCGCAAACCAGCAGGCAAATACCAGCCCTAAACCGCTGCTAATGACGGCCAGGCCAATATAATCTGATTTACGAAAACGGATATTGAGCGTACTGGCTAAAAACATCAGCACTGCACTGAGTAATTGCCACCGCAGAAGAACCACGCCAGTTGTTATCGTTGCCATGAAAAACGTCCTCAGAAAGTCTGGATGCCCAGGACAGCGCGGGGGTGTTCACCGAGGGTGTAGTACTCTGGCTATCGACGGGCAATAACATAAATGAAACATCGTTTCTGTTACATGATTTTTGTGAACTATATCACATATGCTCGTTTGTTCACCAGTGTTGGGCGTATTTTTTGCAGGACGATAACCATGTTAAATATGTGGTTATATTCAAGGAAGCAACGATACTAAATAATCAATCTTAAAGATGCATTTTTATTACCTGTTTTATTTATCCTAAATTCATCGTTAAAAAAATCTAATGAATTTCTTAAATAAAGCCAGGATAGTGCTTATAAAAAATTACTCCTTGGGGATAATAACGTTATGAAATAAGCATAACTTTAAGTTTGCCTTACGGAAAAATAATATCATCATCAACTATTATCAGACTTTTACATAGAGAAGTCTGTTGCTAATACTGATAGATTCATGCAACTTAATCAGTCGGTGTTTATAGCATCTTGCCTTAATGGGTTCTGGCATATACGAAACAGGGAAACAGGGCTGACATGAATCACAGTGCGCGACGCAAGATACTGAAGTTCCTCGGAACATTCATGGTGGTATTGCTCCCCGTGGTGCTGGCGTTATGGTTTGCTCAAATCCGGGCAATGTCCGAAACCCGTAATCAACTTCGCTCTTTTGCGCAACTGGTGTTAAATAAAACTGAATTGGTGATCCAACAAGCCGATTTAGCGCGAGATATGGCCCTGTTGTATCAAGGTAAGATGTGTACCCCGGCACATCAGAAAAATATGCTAGATATTATTCGTGGTCGTTTATATATCAGCGAGCTAATTTATGCGCAGGGCGATCATTTTTTGTGCTCTGCGTCGATGGCGCCGCCAGTCGCCTATATTATGCCGACCGCCGACTATAAACGTACGCCGGACATCTCCATCTATTACTATCGCGATACCCCCTTTTTCGCTGGCTACAGAATGACGTATATGCAACGTGGAAACTACGTTGTCGTCATCAACCCATTATCTTACAGCGAAGTTATGTCAGATGACCCGGACCTGTCCTGGGGCGTGTATGACACGGTAACGGGTACTTTTTTCTCTGCCAGCGAAGAGGCGCCTATTGCGCAGTTATTGCCGTTGGTGCACGGTGAAGCCTCAACCTTCCAGTTGGACGATCGCTTCTACACCAAAGTGCATTCAGAAAAACGCCCGATTGCGATTATTGTGTCGACCTCGGATAAACGCATACATTCGATTTTCTATCATGAGGCTGCGTTAACGATTCCTTTCGGGATTATCTGCAGCATCCTGATGCTGTTAATGTGGTGGCGCACGCGTCAGGAATACTTATCTCCCCGCCGCTTGTTAAAACGCGCAATCAAAAAACGTCAACTGTGTCTGCACTACCAGCCGATCATTGATATCGAAAACGGTCAGTGCGTAGGGGCTGAGGCTCTGCTGCGCTGGCCGGGCTGTGATGGTGAAGTAATGAGCCCAACCGAGTTTATTCCGCTGGCTGAAAAAGAGGGAATGATTGAGCGGATCACGGATTACGTGATTGAAGAGGTATTCAACGATTTAGGATATTTTCTTTCGGCGCATCCTCAGCTTTATATCTCGATAAACCTCTCTGCTTCTGACTTTCATTCATCCCGACTTATTGCCCTGATTACCGACAAAAACCGTGAGTACTCTGTGGCGGCCCAGCAAATTAAAGTCGAGGTGACGGAACGCGGGTTTATTGATGTAGATAAAATGACCGCGGTAATCCAGGCGTTTCGTCAGGCGGGTTATGAAGTGGCGTTTGATGATTTTGGGACGGGATATTCCAATCTACACAATTTATCCGCGTTGAATATCGATATCCTGAAGATCGACAAATCATTTATTAGTACGTTGTCCACCAACAGCACCAGTCACCTGATTGCCGAACATATCATCGAAATGGCGCAAAGCTTACACCTGAAGATGATTGCGGAAGGGGTAGAGACGGTTGAGCAAATCGAGTGGCTGCGCGAACGTGGCGTACAGTATTGTCAGGGCTGGTATTTTGCGAAGGCGCTGCCGCCACAGGAGTTCATGCACTGGATACAACGGTCGCCCGCCATACTGACGCAGAGCGGGCAATAATCTTACAGGCGGTGGCGGTAATCGCTAGGGGTACGATCAAACTCGCGGCGAAACACGCGTGAGAAGGTTTGTTGTGATACATAACCAAGATCCATCGCGATATCGAAAATAGGTCGCTCGGTCGTCCGCAGTTCAACAGCAGCCAGCAGGAGTCGACGCTGGCGGATATAGTCACCCAACGTCTGGCGCATCACCGTGCGGAACATTCTCTGTAAATACCACTTCGAGTAACCTGATTTTTTCGCCACCGCCTCAATGTTCAGCGGCTGATCGATATGGTCGTCAATCCATTCAATAAGGGTCTGAATAATCTGCTGATGGGACATAGGGCTGCCTCTTTTTCAGTATTCGATTCGTCGTTTTGTCTGTGGGCGAGTATAATTCCTCAAGTTAACTTGAGGTAAAGCGATTTATGGAAAAGAAATTACCCCGAATAAAAGCGCTGCTCACGCCTGGTGAAGTCGCAAAGCGTAGCGGCGTGGCGGTATCAACCCTGCATTTCTATGAAAGCAAAGGGTTAATCAGCAGTATGCGCAACAGCGGCAATCAGCGCCGATACAGACGTGATGTGTTGCGTTATGTGGCGATTATCAAGATTGCTCAACGCATCGGGATCCCGTTGGCAACGATCGGTGATGCGCTCGGCGTATTACCTGAAGGACATTCGCTCAGTGCTAAAGAGTGGAAGCAGCTCTCTTCGCAATGGCGTGAAGAGCTGGATCGACGCATTCATACTTTAGTGGCGCTACGCGATGAACTGGATGGGTGTATTGGTTGCGGTTGTTTGTCGCGCAGCGATTGCCCGTTGCGTAACCCAGGCGATCAGCTTGGCGAGAAGGGGACCGGGGCGCGTCTGCTGGAAGATGATTGATGTGAAATATCTGATGGATTGACGGATATAAAACTAAAGCGCCACAGAGGGCGCTTTAGTTTGGTTCCGGTCTTTGTCTTTCACTCTATCCCGCTGGTTCACGGGAGGGTTTCCCCCGACATCAACACCCCTCAGTCGAGCACATTAGGTGAGGTTCCGGTCTGTGTTGATAATGTAATTGTAAGCCACCTCTCTCCATTTACCAGTAAAATGGTGATTTTTTAGCCAAAAAATTTTCCGCATCTTCACCGGTTTTCTTGCGCAAGTTTGCGTGAAAAAGGCACACCGATGTTGTAATAACTCCGCAAATTTTGTTGCCAGACTGCGCATTGACGATAACGTTTGCGCATCGACTGATTATTTATTGCGCGTTATAAGAAGAAATGAGTAAAAAGCGGCAAAGTTCAGTTGAAAACCAGCGTATGATCGCTGGATAATCGTTTGCTTTTTTTTACCACCCGTTTTTTATGCGCGGAGCTAAACGTTTGCTTTTTTGCGACACCCCTATTGACGCAAACCTGGCACATGGAGAAAACGTTTAGCAGGCAGTGGATTGTCCAGCACGCATAATGACGAAAAAATAAACTCTCAGGGGATGTTTTCTATGTCTACGCCTTCAGCGCGTACCGGCGGTTCACTCGACGCCTGGTTTAAAATTTCGCTCCGCGGCAGTACCGTTCGTCAGGAAGTCGTTGCCGGATTAACAACGTTCCTGGCCATGGTCTACTCCGTTATCGTGGTTCCGGGGATGCTGGGTAAAGCCGGATTCCCGCCTGCCGCTGTATTTGTGGCAACCTGTCTGGTCGCGGGCGTCGGTTCTATTGTGATGGGCCTGTGGGCAAACCTGCCGCTGGCGATTGGTTGCGCCATTTCTTTGACGGCGTTTACCGCATTCAGCCTGGTACTGGGACAACATATCAGCGTGCCTGTTGCGCTGGGTGCGGTGTTCCTGATGGGTGTCCTGTTTACCATCATTTCCGCGACCGGTATTCGTAGCTGGATCCTGCGCAATCTACCGCAGGGTGTTGCGCACGGTACGGGGATTGGTATCGGCCTGTTCCTGCTGCTGATTGCGGCAAACGGCGTGGGTCTGGTTATTAAAAACCCGCTGGACGGCCTGCCGGTTGCGCTGGGCGATTTCGATACCTTCCCGGTGATTATGTCGCTGGTAGGTCTGGCGGTGATTATTGGCCTCGAAAAACTGAAAGTACCGGGCGGCATCCTGCTGACTATTATCGGTATTTCCGTAGTGGGTCTGATTTTCGACCCGGCCGTACATTTCTCCGGTATTTTTGCCATGCCGTCTCTGAGCGACGAAAACGGTAACTCGCTGATCGGTAGCCTGGATATTATGGGCGCACTAAACCCGATCGTACTGCCGAGCGTGCTGGCGCTGGTCATGACCGCTGTCTTCGATGCGACCGGAACCATCCGTGCGGTAGCCGGACAGGCGAATCTGCTGGATAAAGACGGACAGATTATTGACGGCGGCAAAGCGCTGACCACCGACTCCCTGAGCAGCGTGTTCTCTGGCCTGGTGGGCGCTGCACCGGCGGCGGTTTATATTGAATCCGCAGCGGGTACGGCGGCAGGCGGCAAAACTGGCCTGACGGCGATCACCGTTGGCGTACTGTTCCTGCTGATCCTGTTCCTCTCTCCGCTCTCTTATCTTGTACCAGTATATGCAACGGCGCCTGCGCTGATGTATGTGGGCCTGCTGATGTTGAGCAACGTAGCGAAAATCGACTTTGCTGACTTTGTCGACGCTATGGCGGGGCTGGTAACGGCCGTATTTATCGTGCTGACGTGTAACATCGTGACCGGCATTATGATTGGCTTTGCTACCCTGGTGATTGGCCGTATCGTCTCTGGCGAATGGCGCAAACTGAACATCGGCACTGTGGTCATCGCCATCGCGCTGGTGGCCTTCTACGCTGGTGGTTGGGCTATCTAATCCTCATTTGATGAAGATTCTGAAAACGGGTGGCTTTGGCCGCCCGTTTTTATTTTCACAACACTCTCGTTGTCTTTTGCGTTACTCTCAAGTAGATAGAATTGAGGCACGACGCCTCTCATCACTGATCATAAGAAACATCGCAAACAGGGAACGCATGGAAATCTTTTTCACCATACTCATCATGACCCTTGTGGTCTCGCTGTCGGGGGTTTTTACTCGCGTATTGCCATTCCAACTCCCTTTACCCCTTATGCAGATCGCCATCGGCGCCTTGCTGGCGTGGCCGACGTTTGGTTTGCATGTGGAATTCGATCCTGAGCTTTTTCTGGTTCTGTTCATCCCGCCGCTGCTTTTCGCCGATGGCTGGAAGACGCCAACCCGTGAGTTTCTGGAGCACGGGCGAGAGATCTTCGGCCTTGCGCTGGCACTGGTTCTGGTCACGGTGGTCGGGATTGGCTTTATGATTTACTGGCTGGTGCCGGGGATCCCTCTCATCCCGGCCTTTGCGCTGGCCGCTGTCCTGTCGCCAACCGATGCCGTTGCCCTTTCCGGCATAGTGGGGGAGGGACGCATACCGAAGAAAATCATGGGCATCCTGCAGGGCGAAGCGTTGATGAACGACGCCTCCGGTCTGGTGTCACTGAAATTTGCCGTCGCCGTGGCGATGGGCACGATGGTGTTTACGGTTGGTGGCGCAACGCTTGAATTCTTCAAGGTAGCGATTGGCGGTATCCTGGCCGGTTTTGTCGTCAGTTGGCTGTACGGGCGCTCCCTGCGTTTTCTCAGCCGCTGGGGTGGTGATGAACCGGCAACGCAAATCGTTCTGCTGTTCCTGCTGCCGTTTGCGTCTTACCTGATTGCGGAACACATCGGTGTTTCCGGCATCCTCGCGGCGGTCGCAGCCGGGATGACGATTACCCGTTCCGGGGTAATGCGCCGGGCGCCGCTGGCGATGCGTTTACGTGCTAACAGCACCTGGGCGATGCTGGAGTTTGTGTTTAACGGCATGGTTTTCTTGCTATTAGGACTGCAGTTGCCGGGGATTCTGGAGTCTTCTTTGGCGGCGGCAGAAGCCGATCCGAATGTAGAAATCTGGATGCTGTTTACCGATATCGTGCTGATTTACGTAGCGCTGATGCTGGTACGTTTTGGCTGGCTGTGGACGATGAAGAAGTTTAGCCTGCGCTTTCTGAAGAAAAAGCCGATGGAGTTTGGTTCCTGGACGACGCGTGAAATCATGATCGCCTCCTTTGCGGGCGTGCGTGGGGCCATTACTCTCGCCGGTGTGCTCTCCATTCCGCTGCTGTTACCGGATGGTAGCGGCTTCCCGGCGCGATATGAGCTGATCTTCCTTGCCGCGGGCGTGATTCTGTTCTCGCTGTTTGTTGGCGTGGTGATGCTGCCGCTTCTGCTGCAACACCTGGAAGTGGCAGACCACTCGCAGCAGCAGAAAGAGGAACGAATTGCCCGCGCTGCCACGGCGGAAGTGGCGATTGTCGCCATCCAGAAAATGGAGGAACGTCTGGCCGCAGACACCGAAGAGAACATCGACAATCAGTTGCTCACCGAGGTAAGTTCACGCGTCATCGGTAACCTGCGTCGACGCGCCGACGGACGCAACGACGTGGAAAGCTCGATGCAGGAAGAAAACCTCGAGCGGCGTTTCCGTCTGGCGGCCCTGCGCTCCGAGCGCGCGGAACTTTATCACCTGCGCGCCACGCGGGAAATTAGCAATGAAACGTTGCAAAAACTGCTGCACGATCTGGATTTGCTGGAAGCGCTGTTGATCGAGAACGAATAAACGGTTGTGCCTGATGGCGCTATGCTTATCAGGCCTACGGAATCCAATTGTAGGTCTGATAAGCGTTAAGCCGCACCCGGCATTTTACGACTCTTGCGTTAGCCAGAACCCTTCACAGCATTTGAGCCACGCCTGGGCGCTGTGCGACAGATACACACCTTCGCGCCAAATCATGCCCAACTGCCAGCGTAAATCACTCTCCAAAGGGATCCAGCGCAGCGTCTGCTTATCCAAGCGCTGGCAAATCGGCTCCGGTAAAATGGCGATCCCGACTCCGGCTTGCACCATCGCCGCCAGAAAATCCCACTGCCCACTGCGTACCGCGATGCGGGGTTTGACATTGTGCTGGTTAAACAGCTCAAGCAACTGACGGCTCAACGCGAAATCTTCGTTATAGATAAGCAGGGGATGCTCCGCTAACGCCTCGGGGGAAATGGATTCACACGTTGTCCACTGACCGGAACGGGGGACCAGCACGCAGAGCGGATGGCTAAAAAGTGGTAAGGTCGCCAGGCCGCTCTCTTCTTCAACCGGCAGCGCGGTCATCGCGACATCCAGATCGCCATTCATCACCGCCTGCTGGACGGTTAAGCCTCCAAATTCAGACACCTTCAGTTCAACGCCGGGATAGCGCTGGCGAAACAGGCTGATAGGCCCGGCCATCAACATACCGACCATGGGCGGAATGCCGAGGCGTAGCACTCCCTTGTTGAGGTGATTAATGTCGCTGAGTTCTGCTTCGAGCTGGCGAAACTCGGCGAGGATCGCCAGGCCGCGTTCGAAAACAACCTGTCCAGTGTCGGTTAACAGCAGTCGCCGACCGTCGCGGATTAACAGCGTGCAGTTAAGCTCGTCTTCAAGGTTCTTCAACATCTTGCTGATGGTGGGCTGGGTGACAAAAAGCTTCTCCGCTGCGCGGGTAAAGCTCTGCTGACGAACCACCTCAACAAAATAGCGCAGCGTTCTGATATCCATGATTATTCCTTAAGACTATGCCTGCAATGAGTTTAATTCATTTCAGTCCTGGACGGGGGCTCTCTATACTGGCGCTCTCTATTTTTTAAGGACATACCCTCATGGCTGTGGCGATAAGCCGCGTGACGCCTGCCGTTATTCATCGACTCCAGATCCCCGTTCAGGTTCTGTTGTACGCAGGTCTATTTGTATTTGCTCAATATCTTGTCTCCTGGCTGCATCTGCCGCTTCCTGCCAACCTGGTTGGGATGGTGCTGATGTTGGCGCTGATTGTCTGTCGGGTTATCCCGCTGAACTGGATTCGCGCAGGCGCTCGCTGGTTACTGGCTGAAATGTTGCTGTTTTTTGTTCCGGCGGTGGTGGCTGTCGTCAACTATACGCAGCTGTTGTTGGTCGATGGTTGGCGCATATTTGCCGTCATTGCGCTAAGTACGTTGATGGTGCTTGGCGCAACGGCATGGGTCGTGGATAGAGTGTATCGCTATGAAATGAGCAGGCTAAACCGTGAGTAATTTCCAGCTAAGCGTGCTGTGTCTGGTGATTACGCTGGGCATCTATTTTGCCAACAAGCGCCTGTATCGCCGTTTTCGTAAATTACCGCTGATGCCGTTAGTGTTCACTCCTGCGCTGCTGGTCCTGATACTGGTCTTTGGGCATATCTCCTGGCAAAACTATATTGGTGAATCGCACTGGCTACTGTGGCTGTTAGGCCCTGCGACCATCGCCTTTGCCGTTCCGGTCTATGACAACCTTGCCGTGATTAAGCGGCACTGGATGTCACTGACGGCGGGCGTGGTGACGGCAACGCTGGTGGCCGTTACCAGTTCCGTGTGGCTGGCGCGTCTGTTTATGTTGCCTGATGAAATCCAGCGTAGTCTGGCGGTGCGCTCCGTCACCACGCCATTTGCGCTGGCGGCAGCAGAGCCGTTGGGCGGGCAACCAGACCTGGTGGCATTGTTCGTGGTAGTGACCGGTGTATTCGGTATGGCGGTTGGCGATGTACTGTTTTTACGGCTTTCTATTCGGGAGGGGATGGCGAAAGGCGCAGGATTTGGCGCAGCCTCGCATGGTGCGGGCACGGCGCGCTCTTATGAGCTCGGCCAGCAGGAGGGCGTGGTCGCCAGCCTGGTGATGATGCTTTCCGGCGTGGTGATGGTGCTGGTGGCACCGCTGGTCGCGATGGTGATGTTCTGAAAAAATGCCCCGGTCGTTCAGACCGGGGAAGAGGAGGAGTGGTTAGTGCGCGCGACCTTGTTCTACGCCGTACCCGGTCTGGGAACGGATGAACTGGGCACGGAACTGCTCGCGTTCGCGATTACCTTCTTCTGAGTTATCGGTAGCAGAGAAGAACCAGATCCCGAGGAACGCTACGCTGATGGAGAACAGCGCCGGATATTCATACGGGAAAATGGCTTTTTCGTGACCAAGGATCTGGACCCAAATCGTCGGGCCAAGCACCATCAGCACCACCGCCGTCAGCAGACCTAACCAGCCGCCCAACATCGCGCCACGCGTGGTCAGTCTTGACCAGTACATGGAGAGCAGAATGATCGGGAAGTTGCAGCTGGCTGCGATAGCAAACGCCAGACCTACCATGAAGGCGATATTCTGGTTCTCAAACAGCACGCCGAGCAGGATGGCAATCACGCCCAACACCAGTACGGTGATTTTCGACACCTTCAGCTCTTCACGTTCGGTTGCGCCTTTACGGAACACGTTGGCATACAGGTCGTGAGAAACGGCCGATGCGCCCGCCAGCGTCAGGCCTGCAACCACCGCCAGGATGGTGGCAAACGCCACGGCTGAGATGAAGCCCAGGAACAGGTTGCCGCCCACTGCATTCGCCAGGTGAACCGCCGCCATGTTGTTACCGCCGATCAGCGCGCCAGCAGCGTCTTTATACGCCGGATTAGCGCCCACCAGCATGATCGCGCCAAAGCCGATGATAAAGGTCAGGATGTAGAAATAACCCATAAAACCTGTGGCATAGAACACGCTCTTACGCGCTTCGCGGGCATCGCTGACCGTAAAGAAGCGCATCAGGATGTGCGGCAAGCCTGCCGTACCAAACATCAGGCCGAGACCTAACGACAGGGCGGAGATCGGATCTTTTACCAGTCCGCCCGGGCTCATAATGGCTGAACCTTTCGGGTGTACCGCCATTGCTTCGGTGAACAGGTTGTTGAAGCTAAAGCCGACGTGCTTCATCACCATAAAGGCCATAAAGCTGGCGCCGAACAGCAGCAGAACGGCTTTGATGATCTGTACCCAGGTGGTCGCCAGCATGCCGCCAAACAGGACGTACATCATCATCAGCACGCCAACCAGTACGACGGCGATGTGATAGTTCAGACCAAACAGCAGCTCAATCAGCTTACCTGCGCCGACCATCTGGGCGATCAGATACAGCGCGACCACCACCAGAGAACCACAGGCCGACAGAATACGGATTGGTCCTTGCTTCAGACGATAAGAAGCAACATCTGCAAAGGTGTAACGACCCAGGTTACGCAGACGCTCAGCAATCAGGAACAGGATAATTGGCCAGCCGACCAGGAAGCCGAGTGAATAGATCAGCCCGTCATAACCGGAGGTAAACACCAGCGCGGAAATCCCGAGAAACGATGCCGCCGACATATAGTCGCCCGCAATCGCCAGCCCGTTCTGGAAACCAGTGATGTTACCGCCGGCGGTGTAGTAGTCATTACGCGAACGTACGCGCTTAGACGCCCAGTAAGTAATACCGAGCGTAAAGATGACGAAAATCAGGAACATGACAATCGCCTGCCAGTTGGTTGGCTGGCGTTGGACTGCACCGCTAATAGCATCCGCCGCGTTTGCGGCGAAGGGCAGCGTGGCGGCAAGCGCCGTCAGGACTCTCTTCATGATGCTTTAACCTCGTGCAGAACCGCATTGTTCAGGCGGTCGAATTCACCGTTTGCCCGCCAGATATAGATCCCGGTCAGGATGAAGGAGATGAGGATCACACCGACCCCAATCGGAATACCCCGGGTGACGCTGGTTCCCGCGTGTAGCGGCGTACCCAGCCAGCCAGGCGCAAAGGCAATCAGTAAAATAAAGCTGATGTAAACTGCCAGCATGATGATGGACAGAATGGTGGCAAACCGTTGCCTTTTTTCAACTAACTCCCTGAAACGCGCACTGTCTTCTATCCGCTGATAAATAGAGTCATTCATCACAGAGTTCTCCAGAGGCCCCCTTCGTCTTTCACGTTGCAGGTATGTTGGCCGCACTCGCCCACCTCAGTCACATAGTGAACTATGCTCCTGGGGATGCGCTCGCTTGCCGTCTTCCTGCAACGCGAAATCCTTTGGGGTGGGTTATTATATTTTCCCTCCCGGTCAGGGGAGGGGTAGGGGTAGGATTTGTAGGCCCGATAAGCCGCGCACCATCGGGCATTTCACGGTTATGGTTATGATGGCATCGCGATGGCCTGCTTCTCTTCGAGCAGTTTCTCTACCACGCCAGGATCGGCGAGGGTCGAGGTATCGCCCAGATTGCTGGTATCGCCCGCCGCGATTTTACGCAGAATACGGCGCATGATTTTGCCGGAGCGGGTTTTCGGCAGTGAGTCGGTCCAGTGCAGCACGTCTGGTGTTGCCAGCGGACCAATTTCTTTACGTACCCAGTTGCGCACCTCGGCGTACAGCTCAGGTGACGGCTCTTCGCCGTGATTCAGCGTGACGTAGGCGTAGATCGCCTGGCCTTTAATATTATGCGGAATACCCACCACCGCGGCCTCGGCAATCTTCGGATGCGACACCAGCGCCGATTCGATTTCTGCCGTTCCCAGACGGTGGCCAGAGACGTTCAGCACATCGTCCACACGACCGGTGATCCAGTAATAGCCATCTTCGTCACGACGCGCGCCGTCGCCGCTGAAGTACATATTCTTGAAGGTAGAAAAGTAGGTCTGCTCAAAGCGTTCGTGATCGCCAAACAGCGTTCTCGCCTGGCCCGGCCACGAGTCGGTAATCACCAGGTTGCCTTCGGTCGCGCCTTCCAGCGGATTACCCTCGTTATCGACAATCGCAGGCTGTACGCCAAAGAACGGACGGGTTGCGGAACCCGCTTTCAGCTCGGTGGCGCCCGGCAGCGGGGTGATCATGAATCCACCGGTTTCGGTCTGCCACCAGGTATCGACGACCGGGCATTTTTCGTTGCCGATCTTCTTCCAGTACCACTCCCATGCTTCCGGGTTAATCGGCTCGCCAACGGAACCCAGGATACGCAGCGAGGAGCGGTCAGTGCCTTCAATCGCTTTATCACCTTCTGCCATCAGGGCGCGGATGGCGGTCGGCGCGGTATACAGAATATTGACCTGGTGCTTGTCCACAACCTGCGACATACGCGCCGGGGTTGGCCAGTTTGGCACGCCTTCGAACATCAGCGTGGTTGCGCCGCAGGCCAGCGGACCGTACAGCAGGTAGCTGTGCCCGGTTACCCAACCCACGTCAGCAGTACACCAATAAATATCGCCCTGATGGTAGTCAAACACGTACTTAAAGGTGGTTGCGGCGTAGACCAGATATCCGCCGGTGGTATGCAGTACGCCTTTTGGCTTGCCGGTTGAACCGGAGGTATAGAGGATAAACAGCGGATCTTCCGCGTTCATTTCTTCCGGCTGATGTTCCGGGCTGGCTTTCTCGATAAGATCGGACCACCACAGGTCACGGCCTTCCTGCCATTCCGTTTTTCCACCGGTACGTTTGAGGACGACCACATGTTCCACGGTTTTCACGTTCGGGTTTTTCAGCGCATCATCGACGTTCTTTTTCAGCGGGATGGCGCGGCCGGCGCGCACGCCTTCGTCGGCGGTGATCACCAGACGTGAATTGGAGTCGATGATACGTCCGGCGACCGCCTCTGGTGAAAAACCACCGAAGATGACCGAATGCACCGCGCCAATGCGGGCGCAAGCCAGCATAGCAACCGCCGCTTCCGGCACCATCGGCATATAAATGGCCACTACGTCGCCTTTTTTAATGCCTAAATCCAGTAGCGTATTGGCGAAACGGCAAACATCGCGATGCAGTTCGCGATAAGTAATGTTTTTGCTTTGGGTGGCGTCATCGCCTTCCCAGATGATGGCGGTGCGATCGCCATTTGCCTGTAAATGACGGTCAAGGCAGTTTGCGGCCAGGTTCAGGGTGCCGTCTTCGTACCATTTAATCGACACGTTGCCTGGTGCGAAGGAGGTGTTCTTCACCTGGCTGTACGGCTTGATCCAATCAAGTATCTTTCCCTGCTCGCCCCAAAATGTGTCGGGTTCGTTAACGGATTGCTGGTATTTCTCTTCGTACTGCTCCGGGTTTATCAGGCAACGATCCGCAATGTTTGCGGGAATAGCGTGTTTATGTATTTGGCTCATGGCTTTTGTTCTCCTTGTAGGATGTTAATAATATGTCTCATAAACGTTAAATGTAGGGGCTTTGAGAGTTTTGTTTAGTATTTGCGCGGCAGATCACGCAATAAACGAATTGTGCAAATTAGCGGCAAACTTAATTTTGAAGGGAACTAGCAAAAATTGATTAAATCTCGCGATAACATGTAGTTATCTAAAGGATTATTGAAAAGGTGATCTATCTCTGAATTAGACAAAAGAGTGAGGAGTTAGAGGGGGGTTATAACTCTAAAGTGGTATTTTACATACACTTACAATTGATTAAAGACAATATTTTCAGTGTGGTTTCTTGTTACAAATAGGGTGGAGCAATGTCATGACAGTATTCGTGTGGTTGCTGTTATGGAAAACAATAAAAGAACCGCCATTGCAGATAATGGCGTCATCTGGATGAGACCCCTATGGCAAGGATAAAATCACGCGTACGCCGTTTCTTCAGCCTGTTATTACCTTTATTATTTATTTCTGCTGTTCACGCTGAACAAACTCCTGTACCCGCAAAAACCGTCACCGTTGAAGCGAAGAATGAAACCTTCGCTCCTCAGCATCCCGATCAATATCTCTCCTGGAAAGCCACGTCTGAGCAATCAGCCCGTGAAGATGCGCTGGCAGAAGATCCGCGTCTGGTGATCCTGTGGGCGGGATATCCATTCTCGCGCGATTACAACAAACCGCGTGGACACGCCTATGCCGTGACCGATGTGCGTGAAACCTTACGTACCGGCGCACCAAAAACGGCTGAAGACGGCCCGCTGCCGATGGCCTGCTGGAGCTGTAAAAGCCCGGACGTAGCGCGTCTGATCCAGAAAGATGGTGAAGATGGCTACTTCCATGGTAAATGGGCGCGCGGCGGTCCGGAAATTGTTAACAACCTCGGCTGTGCAGATTGCCATAACACTGCGTCACCAGACTTCGCCAAAGGCAAGCCAGAGCTGACGCTGTCGCGTCCTTATGCAGAACGCGCAATGGAAGCAATCGGCAAACCGTTTGAGAAAGCCGGTCGCTTTGATCAGCAATCCATGGTCTGCGGTCAGTGTCACGTGGAATACTACTTCGACGGTAAAAACAAAGCCGTTAAGTTCCCGTGGGACGAGGGCATGAAAGTCGAGAACATGGAGAAATACTACGACACCATCGCCTTCTCTGACTGGACCAACTCCCTGTCGAAAACGCCGATGCTGAAAGCGCAGCACCCGGAATATGAAACCTGGAGCGCGGGCATTCACGGCAAGAACAACGTGACCTGTATCGACTGTCACATGCCGAAAGTGCAAAACGCGGAAGGCAAGATCTACACCGACCATAAAATTGGTAACCCGTTCGATAACTTTGCTCAGACCTGTGCGAACTGCCACACCCAGGATAAAGCGTCCCTGCAAAAAGTGGTCGCCGAGCGTAAACAGGCTATTCATGACCTGAAAATCAAGGTCGAAGATCAGCTGGTTCATGCGCACTTCGAAGCGAAAGCTGCATGGGATGCGGGTGCGACTGAAGCGGAAATGAAGCCGATTCTGGAAGATATCCGTCACGCACAATGGCGCTGGGACCTGTCTATCGCCTCACACGGTATTCACATGCACGCTCCGGAAGAGGGTCTGCGGATGCTGGGTAGCGCCATGGATAAAGCCGCCGATGCGCGTACCAAACTGGTCCGTCTGCTGGCGACTAAAGGCATCACCCATGAAATCCCGTTACCGGATATCTCTACCAAAGAGAAAGCCCAGGCGGCGATTGGTCTGAACATGCAGCAAATCAATGCTGAGAAGCAGGACTTCATCAAAACGGTGATTCCGCAGTGGGAAGATCAGGCGCGTAAAAACGGTCTGTTAAGCCAATAACCCCATTTCGCCCCGTCAGGGGCGGATAACTCAACGGAGTGAATATGAGCGTATTACGTTCGTTATTAACTGCTGGGGTGCTGGCGTCAGGCTTGTTCTGGAGCCTGAGTGGAATCACTGCCACGCCAACGTCGCAGGAGTCGGATCAACGCTGGACGGTTACCCAACAGCGTAATCCGGATGCCGCCTGTCTGGATTGTCACAAGCCAGATACCGAAGGCATGCATGGTAAGCATGCAGAAGTCATCAACCCGAATAACAAACTGCCGGTCACCTGCACCAACTGTCACGGCCAGCCGTCACCGAACCACCGTGAAGGGGTGAAGGATGTGATGCGCTTTAATGAGCCGATGTACAACGTTGAACAGCAGAACAGCGTCTGTATGTCCTGCCACCTGCCTGAGCAGCTACAAAAAGCGTTCTGGCCACACGATGTTCACGTAACCAAAGTGGCGTGTGCCAGCTGTCACTCACTGCATCCGAAGCAAGACACGATGCAGACGCTAAGTGATAAAGGACGGATCAAGATTTGCGTCGATTGCCACAGCGATCAGCGTAACAATCCGAACTTTAACCCGGCGTCGGTTCCGTTGCTTAAGGAGCATCCATGAGTTGCTCTCGTCGCCAGTTTATCACCCGCGTCGGCGCGCTGGTGGCAGTGAGCGGGACGGCGGGACGCGTTGTGGCGAAGACGCTGAACATCAACGGCGTACGTTACGGTATGGTACATGATGAGTCACTATGCATCGGCTGTACGGCCTGCATGGATGCTTGTCGGGAAGTAAACAACGTGCCGGAAGGGGTATCGCGTCTGACGATTATTCGCAGCGAGCCGCAGGGGACGTTTCCTGATGTGAAGTATCGCTTCTTCCGTCATTCGTGCCAGCATTGCGACCATGCCCCCTGCGTTGACGTCTGCCCGACGGGGGCATCGTATCGCGATGCCGCCAGCGGTATTGTGGATGTGAACCCGGACCTGTGCGTTGGCTGCCAGTACTGTATCGCCGCGTGTCCTTATCGCGTGCGCTTTATCCATCCGGTTAGCAAAACGGCGGATAAATGCGATTTCTGTCGGAAAACCAATCTGAAAGCGGGCAAGCAGCCCGCCTGCGTTGAGTCGTGTCCGACGAAGGCGCTGATGTTTGGTAATCTGGACGATCCCAACAGCGATATCTCCCGCTTGTTGCTGCAGAAAACCACCTACCGTTACAAGCTGGCGTTGGGCACAAAACCGAAGGTCTACCGCGTTCCCTTTAAATTTGGGGAGGTGAGCCAATGACATCCGCTTCTGCATTTCATTTTGAATCACTGGTGTGGGACTGGCCCATTGCCATCTATCTGTTCCTGATTGGCATCTCCGCCGGACTGGTCACGCTGGCGATTCTGCTGCGTCGTTTCCATCCGGAGGCGGGCGGTTCTGACAGCACGCTGCTACGCACTACGCTGGTGTTAGGGCCGGGGGCGATTATCTTCGGTCTGCTGATTCTGGTGTTCCACCTGACGCGTCCATGGACCTTCTGGAAACTGATGTTCCACTACAGCTTTACTTCGGTGATGTCGATGGGAGTCATGTTGTTCCAGTTGTATATGGTGGTGCTGGTGCTGTGGCTGGCAAAAATCTTTGAAAAAGAGGTGATTGCTCTGCAACAGCGCTGGCTGCCGCGATTAGGGATCGTACAGAAAATGCTGACGTTGATTGCGCCGTTTCATCGCGCGCTGGAGACGTTAATGCTGGTGCTGGCGGTCCTGCTCGGGGCGTACACCGGTTTTCTGCTATCGGCGCTGAAATCCTACCCGTTCCTGAATAACCCGATCCTGCCGGTGCTGTTCCTGTTCTCCGGGATCTCCTCCGGCGCGGCGGTGGCGCTGATCGCCATGGCGTTACGTCATCGTAGCAATCCGCACAGTACCGAAGCGCACTTTGTGCATCGCATGGAAGTCCCGGTGGTATGGCTGGAGATCTTCCTGCTGGCGGCGTTTTTCGTCGGTCTGGCGCTGGGCGATGACGGCAAAATGCGCGCGCTGGCGGCGGCACTGGGCGGCGGATTCTGGACCTGGTGGTTCTGGCTGGGCGTGGCCGGGCTTGGGCTGATACTGCCGATGCTGCTAAAACCTTGGGCCAACCGCAGTTCGACGTTTCATGGCGTGCTGGCAGTGTGCGGTGCCAGCCTGACCGGCGTACTGCTGCTGCGCTTTTTTATTCTCTATGCGGGTCAGCTAACCGTTGCGTAAGGTGATATCTGGACGTTCTCCTTCCTGAAGCCGGTTTTCTGGCACTGTTGTTAAGCCTCGGGGTCAACGTGTTGACCCCGCTTGCCGTGTTGGTGGGTGTCCGCCAGCGCTGGCAAGGCGTAATGCGCCTGGCAAGCGTGGGCATGTGGACGCAGTTTTCGCTGCTGCTGCTGGCCTTTGCCATTCTGATATTCTGCTTTCTGACCAGCGATTTTTCGGTGGTCTACGTTGCTCAGCATAGCTACAGCCTGCTGCCGTGGGGATTAAAACTGGCGGCGGTGTGGGGCGGGCATGAAGGATCGCTGCTGCTGTGGGTGCTGTTTCTTTCCGGCTGGAGCGCGCTGTTTGCCTTGCGCTATCGGCGTGATTCCGACCTGCTGTTTCCGTTAACGCTCAGCGTCCTCGCACTGATAACGGCCCTGCTGCTGCTGTTTGTGGTGGTATGGTCCGATCCGTTCGTGCGTATCTTCCCGCCAGCCATTGAAGGGCGCGACCTTAACCCGATGCTGCAACATCTCGGGTTAATCCTCCATCCGCCGCTGCTGTACCTGGGTTACGGTGGCTTGATGGTGGCGGCAGGCGTGGCGCTGGCCTCGCTGCTGCGCGGTGACTTTAATGCGCAGAGCGCCGGGGTGTGCTGGCGCTGGGCACTGCCTGGCTGGTGTGCGCTGACGCTGGGGATTATCCTCGGCTCCTGGTGGGCCTACTGCGAGCTGGGCTGGGGCGGCTGGTGGTTCTGGGACCCGGTAGAAAATGCCTCCTTATTACCCTGGCTTTCCGCCAGTGCGCTGCTGCATAGTCTGTTCATCACGCGCCAACGTGGGATCTTCCGCCACTGGTCGCTGCTGCTGGCGATCGTCACGCTGATTTTATCGCTGCTGGGGACGCTGATTGTGCGTTCCGGCATTCTCGTTTCCGTGCACGCTTTTGCGCTGGATAACGTCCGCGCCACGCCGCTGTTTGCGCTGTTTACCGTATTGAGCCTGGCATCGCTCGGGCTGTACGCCTGGCGGGGACAGCAAGTCCGCCAGAATGCGCGTTTTGGCGGCTGGTCACGCGAGATGCTGATTCTGGTCGCGCTATTACTTTTTTGCGCGGTGCTGCTGATTGTGCTGATTGGCACCCTTTACCCGATGATTTACGGGTTGTTCGGCTGGGGGCGGCTCTCCGTGGGCGCACCGTACTTTAACCGTGCTACGCTGCCCTTTGGCCTGCTGATGCTGCTGGTTATCGTGCTGGCGACGATCAGAAGCCGCAAAGTGTCTGTGCGTTGCCAGTTTCCGGCACTGCTGGCGCATGCCGGGGTGCTGGTGTTTGCGGCTGGGATCGTCTTTTCCAGCGGTAGTCGTCAGGAGGTAAGCCTGAATCTGAGCCCCGGGCAGCAGGTGGAACTGGCGGGCTATATTTTTCGTTTTGAGCGTCTCGACCTGGAAGCAAAAGGTAACTACACCAGTGAAAAAGCGCAAATCACGCTGTGGCAAAATGAGAAACGCATTGGCAGCCTGGAGCCTGAAAGACGCTTCTATGCCGCGCGCCGTCAACAGATGATGGAGCCTGGGATCCGCTGGAATCTGATGCATGACTGGTATGCGGTAATCGGCGAAAAAACCGGACCGGACCGTTATGCCATGCGCTTGTACGTACAGACCGGCGTGCGCTGGATTTGGGGCGGGGGACTGTTAATGGTCTTTGGTGCGCTGCTGAGCGGATGGCGAGGGAGAAAGCGCGATGCATAAACTAATCAACGCGTTGCCAGATGGCGGCGAACGGGGTGTGAAAACGGTAGGTCGGATAAGCGCAGCGCCATCCGGCAGAACATGTTTGCTCTTAGCTATCATTTTGTTTTTCATCGCCTTCGCGACACATGCCCAGGTTGTGGACACATGGACTTTTGCCAACCCGCAACAACAGGAAAAAGCGTTGTCTATTGCCAGCCAACTGCGCTGTCCACAGTGTCAAAACCAAAACTTGCTGGAATCCAATGCGCCGGTAGCGGTCAGTATGCGCCACCAGGTTTATAGCATGGTGGCGGAAGGGAAAAGTGAAGCCGAGATAACGACGTGGATGACCGATCGCTACGGTGATTTTGTGCGCTACAACCCGCCGTTGAATGAGCAAACGCTGCTGCTGTGGGCGTTGCCGTGCCTGCTGTTATTACTGGTGGGCGTGGTGGTCTGGCGGGTGAGAAGGCGTCAGTGCGTAGAGGAGGATGTGCAATGAGCCAGTCCAACCATTCCCCTGCGCCGTTACGCCCACTCCCCGTGAAGTGGCTGACCGCTGCGACGGTGCTGATGGTTGTGGCCTGCATCGGAGGTTACCTGTTGACGCCCAAATGGCAGGCGGTGCGTCAGGAACAGACGCGACTGGCGGACCCATTACATGCGTTCGCCGATGAAAATATTCAGGAAAAACAGCTGCTTTTGCTGCAATCGCAAATTCGTGCTAATCCACAGGACGGTGTGAAATGGGCGCAACTCGGTGAGTACTATCTTTGGCAAAACGCGTATCATAATGCGCTGCTGGCCTACGAGCAGGCGCTGCGTGTAGGGGGTGAAAATGCTGAGATCTATTCAGCGCTGGCAACGGTATTGTATTACCAGGCCGGGCAGCATATGACACCGCCCACTCGCGAGATGATTGATAAGGCTCTGGCGCTGGACCCGACAGAGGTCACTGCGCTGATGCTGTTAGCCTCAGATGCGTTTATGCAGGCAGACTACGCCCAGGCCATTTCAGTGTGGCAAAAAGTTATGGATTTAAACTCGCCGAGGGTGAACCGGGCACAGCTCATTGACTCTATTAATATGGCGAAGTTGTTGCAGAATCGGCAAAAATAAATTTGTTTCTTTTGTGATTTGTATCATTTGGCCTGTTTAAAAAACAGGCGAACGAACAAATGAGCAAAAAAAACTCACGCCATGACTTCTTCATTTTTGAACATATTAAAATTCTTTTATAACAAAAAGTTATTCATCATTACCCCGACAAAATTGCATTTTTATGCATAAATTCAGCTGAAGGCTCTGTTCCTGGAGGGTTGCGCGAGACAGTACGCAAATGATAATGATAATAAGCGTTAAAAAACTCCATAAACGAACGCAACACAATTCATACCCTTTCAGTATGTACTATTACCACACATCGCATGTGGAATAGCGCTCCATCGAGGAAGTCCGTTGTTATGAAAAATTTGAAAGTCAGCCTGGCATGGCAGATTCTGATCGCTATGGTGCTGGGCATTCTGCTGGGGAGTTACCTGCATTACCATAGTGACAGCCGTGAATGGCTGGTTGTAAACCTGCTGTCACCGGCGGGCGATATCTTTATCCATCTGATCAAAATGATCGTGGTGCCCATTGTTATCTCTACGCTGGTTGTCGGTATCGCCGGGGTCGGTGATGCAAAACAGCTGGGCCGTATTGGCGCCAAAACTATTATCTATTTCGAAGTGATCACCACCGTGGCGATTATCCTGGGTATCACGCTGGCTAATGTGTTCCAGCCAGGTACCGGGGTGGATATGTCGCAACTGGCGACCGTGGATATTTCGAAATATCAAAGCACGACCGCAGAAGTACAGAGCCACGCGCATGGCCTGATGGGGACAATTTTGTCACTGGTGCCAACCAACATCGTCGCATCGATGGCAAAAGGCGATATGCTGCCGATTATCTTCTTCTCGGTGCTGTTCGGTTTAGGTCTGTCTTCACTGCCGGCAACTCACCGCGAGCCGTTGGTTACCGTATTTCGCTCTATTTCCGAAACCATGTTTAAAGTCACTCACATGGTTATGCGCTACGCGCCAGTCGGCGTTTTCGCGCTGATTGCCGTTACCGTCGCGAACTTCGGTTTTGCCTCCTTGTGGCCGCTGGCGAAGCTGGTGCTGTTGGTGCATTTCGCCATTCTGTTCTTCGCGCTGGTGGTGCTGGGGATCGTGGCGCGCATCTGCGGTCTGAGCATCTGGATCCTGATCCGCATTCTGAAAGACGAGCTGATTCTGGCCTACTCTACCGCCAGCTCCGAGAGCGTGCTGCCGCGCATTATTGAGAAGATGGAAGCCTATGGCGCGCCCGCTTCAATCACCAGCTTTGTGGTGCCGACCGGCTACTCATTCAACCTTGATGGTTCAACTCTGTACCAGAGTATCGCCGCTATCTTTATCGCGCAGCTGTACGGTATCGACCTGTCGCTGTGGCAGGAAATCGTGCTGGTGCTGACGCTGATGGTGACCTCAAAAGGGATTGCGGGTGTGCCGGGCGTATCATTCGTGGTGCTGCTGGCTACGCTGGGCAGCGTGGGGATCCCACTGGAAGGCCTGGCGTTTATCGCCGGTGTTGACCGTATCCTCGACATGGCGCGTACCGCGCTGAACGTGGTGGGTAATGCGCTGGCGGTACTGGTTATCGCCAAGTGGGAGCACAAATTTGACCGCAAGAAAGCGCTGGCCTATGAGCGCGACGTGCTGGGTAGATTTGATAAGACCGCTAATCAGTAATTCATGACAGCTTGCCGGATAAGCGTAGCGCCATCCGGCAATGCAAATCATTACCCGTTTGTTAACTTATCAAACTCTTCGCAGCCGGTATCGAATCCTTCCATACAGCTCAGATTCAGCCAGTGCAGCGCCTTCTGTTTATTCTTCACGATAAAACCCTGTTCACCGTTTAAGAACATCATCCCTGCCCAGTATTCGGAATAACCCGTGCGGGAAATGGCTGAGCTTCGTTTGAAATACCACGTCGCTTTCTCATCGTCAGCGGGAATGCCCACGCCGTTGGCGTAAATCAGGCCGAGCAGCATTTGCGCGTCGACGGCGGAGTCATTTTCCAAGTCTTCGGAGGCGTTTTGCAGCAAGGTAATGGCTTTAGGGTAATCGGTACGTCCAGCCTGGGTGTTGACCAGAATCCGCGCCAGGGTAAGTTCTCCCGCTTTACTGCCTGCTTTGGCTGCTTTTTCCGCCAGCGTTTTAGCCTGGGGGTAATCCAGACTGACCGGATTCGTAATTTTGATTTGCGCCAGTAGCGCGCAGGCGTCGGCATCGCCGTTGTCGGCGGCTTTTTGCGCCCAATACTCGGCTTTGCTCAAATCGCCCGAACTGAACCAGGTATCGGCAAGAAAGTACTGTGCGCGACGATCCCCTGCCTCAGCGGCCTGCAAGTACTGGCTTCCTGGCTCAGTATCACTGGCATGGGCAAAGAATGTCATAAAGAACATCAATGCAATGAGTTGTTTCATTTTGAGTTTTATTTAGGGTACGGAATGAACAGTATAAAGAGATCGTATGGATAAAAAAACAGCCTCCGGGCGGAGGCTGTTGCAGAACAGTTACGTAAACGGACTAACCCATCGCGCTTTCGCGCAGGCTGGCTTTCAGCTTGGTGTACTCATCAATGACATACTGCTCGGCAGCGCGCTGATCGGCAATGCGTTCAACGTTAACGGCACAGTACTTGTACTCCGGCGTTTTGGTAATCGGGCTTAAGTTCTCGGTTACCAGTTCATTACATGCGCCAATCCACCACTGGTAGGTCATGTAAATCGCGCCTTTGTTTGGACGATCGCTGACTGCTGCACGGGTAATGACCCGGCCTTTACGCGAGTTAACCCACACCAGCTCTTCATCCTGGATGCCCAGGCGTGCTGCGTCGGCGGTGTTGATCTGGGCATAGCCCGGTTCATCCGCCAGCGCGGCCAGCGCCGCACAGTTACCGGTCATCGAACGGCAAGAGTAGTGGCCGACTTCACGCACCGTGGACAGCACCATCGGGTACTCCTCAGTGAGTTTGTCGATTGGCGCTACCCAGTCGCAGGTAAAGAACTGCGCCAGACCGTTCGGGGTATCGAACTTCTCTTTGAAGAGATAAGACGTACCCTGGTCGGCTTCTGAGGTGTCGCGGCAAGGCCACTGGATATAGCCCAGTTCGCCCATTTTCTCGTAAGTGGCACCGTAGAAATCCGGGCACAGATGACGCAACTCATCCCAGATTTCCTGGGTGTTGTTGTAGTGCATCGGGTAGCCCATACGGGTGGCGATTTCACTGATAATCTGCCAGTCCGTTTTCAGATCCCACTTCGGCTCAACGGCTTTAAAGAAGCGCTGGAAGCCACGGTCAGCCGCGGAGAAGACGCCTTCATGCTCGCCCCATGACGTAGACGGTAAAATAACGTCTGCGGCAGCGGCAGTTTTGGTCATGAAGATATCCTGCACGATGACCAGTTCCAGATCCTCAAAGCCTTTGCGCACTGCGGAGAGTTCAGCATCGGTCTGTAATGGATCTTCACCCATAATGTACGCCGCGCGGACTTCGCCATGCGCCGCACGGTGCGGCAGTTCACTGATGCGATAGCCGGTATGTGCAGGCAGACTTTCCACGCCCCAGGCTTTAGCGAACTTCTCGCGGTTAGCCGGATCTTTCACATACTGATAGCCCGGATAAGTATCCGGTAGCGCGCCCATGTCGCATGCGCCCTGAACGTTGTTCTGGCCACGAACCGGGTTAACGCCCACGCTTGGCTTACCGAGGTTGCCGGTCAGCATTGCGAGGCTGGTCAGTGAACGCACGGTTTCCACACCCTGATAGAACTGGGTAACACCCATGCCCCACAGGATGGCCGCGCTTTTTGCCGTGGCGTACATACGAGCAGCCTGACGAATATCCTGTGCGCTAACGCCAGTGATATCTTCGACGGACTCCGGCGTGTAGCCTTCGACAATCTTGCTGTACTCTTCGAATCCTTCGGTACGGGAGGCGACGAACGCCTGGTCGTACAGTTTTTCTTCGATGATGACATGACCCATAGCGTTGAGCAGCGCGATGTTCGAGCCGTTTTTCAACGCGATGTGCATATCGGCAATACGCGCGGTTTCAATTTTGCGCGGATCGCAGACGATAATTTTCGCCCCGTTACGTTTAGCGTTAATCACGTGATTC
The DNA here is from genome assembly GCF_013816515.1 of Citrobacter sp. RHB35-C21. NCBI lineage: Bacteria > Pseudomonadati > Pseudomonadota > Gammaproteobacteria > Enterobacterales > Enterobacteriaceae > Citrobacter > Citrobacter sp. RHB35-C21. The sequence goes on along the minus strand of NZ_CP057147.1, from coordinate 4,736,487 downwards.
GCCACGATCGGGTGGGAATCCGCCGGGTTGTACCCGAAGATGAACACTAAATCTGTGTTATCAATTTCATTGATAGCATTACTCATTGCGCCGTTACCGACCGATTGGTGCAGACCTGCAACCGAAGGGCCGTGTCAGACGCGAGCGCAACAGTCAACGTTATTGGTACCAATAACGGCGCGCGCGAATTTTTGCATTACATAGTTGGTTTCGTTACCCGTACCGCGAGATGAACCGGTCGTCTGAATAGCGTCCGGGCCATACTTCGCTTTGATGGCGCTCAGACGAGTGGCGACGTAATCAAGCGCTTCATCCCAGGAAACGGATTCCAGTTTGCCGCCACGCTGGCGACGGATCATTGGGGTTTTCAGACGAGGGGTCAGGATCTGGGTATCATTGATAAAATCCCAGCCATAGTAGCCCTTCAGACACAAGGTACCCTGGTTGGTTTTCCCCTGCGCCGCTTCAGCCCGGACGATTTTGCCGTTATCGACCACCAGGTTGATTTTGCAACCTGATGCGCAATATGGGCAAACCGTGACGACTTTTTTCATCGGTCTCGCTCCAGTTAATCAAATCACGCATACGCGCTTGTCGCTTGAGTTATGCATCTTTTATGCCATGTTTTTATCAGGGGCATTAGTCGATATTACGGGCGAATTTTGCGCAAAACCCTGACGAAAAACAGGCTGTCGTCATATTTGACGTGACGAATCTCCAATACGTGACGGCCCGGCAGTGTGACCGAGGTTATGTTTCCCACACATCCTTGTGCCTTATCGCTGTCACTCTGTGCAGAATCAATCACACTCATTTAAGTTGGCCAGAAATGGGGAAAAACAATGAAGCCAGCCATACTGGTTGTGGATGATGACATCGCTGTCTGCACGCTTTTACAGGATGTGCTGAGCGAACACGTCTTTGCAGTGACCGCATGTCACACCGGGCAGGAGGCGCTGCGCTGCATTGAGACTCAGCCGGAAATCGCTCTGGTATTGCTGGACATGATGTTGCCTGATATTAACGGTCTGATGGTGCTGCAGCAGGTGCAAAAGATCAGACCCGGACTACCGGTGGTGATGCTGACCGGGCTTGGCAGCGAGTCGGATGTGGTTGTCGGGTTGGAAATGGGCGCTGACGACTACATCGGTAAACCGTTCAATGCGCGGGTGCTGGTGGCGCGGGTAAAGGCGGTACTTAGACGCGTCGGCGTGTTAACGGCAGAAAGCGGCAGCCCGCAAACCACGGGGCTTTCTTTTAACGGTTGGCATCTCGATACCGCCGGTTGCCAGTTACATAATCCTCAGCAACTGAAGGTGGAGTTGACGCAGGGGGAATACAGCCTGCTGCTGGCGCTGGCCCAAAACGCCCGCCGGGTACTTAGCCGAGAACAGCTGCTGGAACTGACGCGCAGCGACAGCGTTGAGGTATTTGACCGCACCATTGACGTGCTAATCATGCGGTTACGGCGAAAAATAGAGAACAACCCGCATCAGCCGATGCTGATCAAAACCCTGCGCGGGCTGGGCTATGTGTTTGCCGCCGACGTTCAGCATCATGATAAGGCGGCGTAAACGTCTTATCCGGCTTACAAGGACGCTATATCGGTTTTTAGCTCTGCCAACGTTTTCGCGCCGTCTATCGCGTTGGCGCACAGCAAACTGGCCCGTGCGCAGGCGTGTGCCAGCCTGACGCTGTCCGTCAGCGACCAGCGTTCATGACAGCCATACAAAAATCCGGCGCAAAACGCATCTCCCGCCCCGACGCTGCCAACGATCTCCTCCGGCGCCAGGTACTGTGACGGGATCCAGACGCCCGGCAGATCCGGCGCTTCACCCCAGGCGCCTTCCGGACAGTGGATAACCACCCGCAGGCGAACGCCCGCATTCAGCAGTTCGCGCGCAGCGGTGGCGATGTGCGCAATATGCAACTCCCCGTTGGGCAGGCGGATCTCCAGCCCGCTGAATTCCCCGGCTTCCAGCTCGTTAATTACCAGATAGTCGAGATGGCGCAGGGCTGGCATCACCAGCGGCTGATAGCGCGGGTCGCCCTTGCGTGAAACCAGATCCAGTGATGTTTCAAAGCCGTTGTCGCGCATTTGCGCCAGCAGCCGTGCGCTACGCGTGCCGTACTCCTCATCCGGCATGTCCAGACTGTCGAGCAGCAGCAGATAGCCAAGATGGAAGATTTTCATCGAGGTATCCAGTTGCTCAAAAGCGGGCAGATCCAGCAGCCGGTTGGCGCCGGGCGAGTGGAAAAAGGTGCGCTGACCGCTGGGATCGGTCATCACCTGTGACATCGACGTGGGGGCGAAAGTCGTGCGCTGCACATGTTGGCGATTAACATGATACTGCTCCAGCATCGCCATGATGTAGTCGCCGTCGCTATCCTGACCGATTAACCCCACTGCCTGCAGTGGCAGTCCGGTGTGCATTTTCGCCAGCGTCAGCAGTACGTTCAGCGGCGCACCGCCCGTGGCGCGTTCGCTACGGATGATTTCCGCCAGCCAGCCGCGTTCCGGCCACTGCACAATTTGATGCACATGATCGACCAGCATGTTGCCTGCGGCGATAACGCCTCTGCGTTCCATCAGACCCGTCCCGCGCTGCCAAAAATACGCATCTGTTCTGAAACGGTATCGGTAATGGCCTCTTCAATGGCGAGCAGCAGTTCGGCAAATTCGTCGTACAGGGGCTGACGATTCGCTATTCTTGTCTCTACTGCCGACAGCGCCGCCTGCGACATGCCGGTATAGAAGTTGATTTTGTGAATGCCGAGTTCAATTGCGCGCTTGAAATCGTCGTTGCTGATGCCGGAACCGCCGTGCAGTACCAGCGGGATCGCCGCCTGCTGGCGAAGGGCGTCCAGACGCGGAAAGTCGAGCACCGGTTCGCCTTTATATTTGCCGTGTGCATTACCAATGGCGACCGCCAGCGCGTCAATCCCGGTTCTGTCGACGAAATCACGCGCCATCATCGGGTCGGTAAATAGCGACTCGTCGGCATGACCATACAACGCGCCGCCCTCATCGCCTCCCACCGCGCCCAGTTCGGCTTCCACCGATACGCCGACGGCGTGACACATCTTCACCACTTCGCGGGTTTGACGAATATTTTCTTCATACTCCAGCGTGGAGCCATCAAACATCACTGAACTGAAACCTAAGCGCAGTGCCCGAACCACCGACTCAAAGTGCAGGCCGTGGTCAAGGTTCAGCACTACCGGAATGTCATGCCGCGCGGCTTCGAACTTGACCGCTTCGACCAGAGAATCCAACGAGATATATTTAAAATGCACCTCGGCGATGTTGATGATAAACGGCGAACGTTCCTGCTTTGCCGCGGCAAACAGCGCGCGCAGGAAGTGTGAGTCCAGAACGTTAAACGCCCCTAAGGCATAGCGGTGCTCGCGGGCATGGGCAAGGCCATCGGCGAGAGATATCAACGGCATAATGCGCTCCTTGGTTAGCGGAACAGGCGATACTCATTACACAGCACCAGCTGCGCCGGTTCGTCTTCTTCAATGTCGTTATAGCGGGCGATCGGTTGCAGAAAGTGGTTATCGTGGTCGTCGTCATTAACAGAAGAAACCTCGCCGACCAGCACGTCGCCAAAACCTTCTTCCGCCCAGAAGCTGTGATACAGGCCCGGCGGCAGGCAGATGCTTTCACCCGGCGTCAGGCGCAATTGACTGCCTGCCGCATGGGTTTGCCGACAGCCGTCAATCACCACGCTCACGTCGCTGTCCTCCGTTTGTTCTCGGATCCCCGCATTCCACAGTTCCACAATTAAATTACCGCCGCCGCGATTGATAATGTCTTCGCGTTTGCGCCAGTGAAAATGCATCGGCGTGACCTGTGCATCGCGAACATGCATGATTTTCTCGGCGTAGCATTTCTCGTAAGGCATTCCTTTCGGCGAGCCATTACGCAGGGTAAACAGCGTTAACCCTTGCGCGGCGAAATTGTTGCCGCCAAACGCGGTGACATCCCAACCGAGCTTAAGGTCGAAAACTTCTCTCCAGGCGGCGGGATCAAGCTTGCGCCATTGGGTCGGCGGGAAACTGGCGAAAGGGGGGAGATGCACGTCGTGCTGAGAGAAAAACTGGCGCGTGTGGCCCAGTATCTCGTTGATAGCGGAACGTTTCATCGGCAGAATCCTCCTTAATATCATGCCGGATGGCGCTGCGCTTATCCGGCCTACAAAATCATACCGATCTTGTAGGTCGGATAAGGCATTTTTGCCGCCATCCGGCGTTGTTGTGGCGGGTTATTTCACCGTCCAACCCTTATAGCTGCCGACGTTGTTTTTATCGATCATCGTCACCGGGATCAGTACGGGCTCTTTCGGGGCGGGTTTCCCCTGCAATATGTCATAGCCGATTTCGACCGCTTTGGCAGCCATCACCTGCGGATCTTGTGCAGGCGTCGCCACAAATAGTGAGTTTTCCCGCTTCAACGCTTCTTCAGCGTCTGGCGATCCGTCTACGCCGACAATAAAGAATTCGCTACGTTGTGCCTGTTTTGCTGCCAGATCGGCACCGATCGCCGTAGGATCGTTAATGGCGAATACGCCGTCGATCTTCGGATTTGCCGCCAGCAGCGCGGTCATGATCTCCAGTCCGCCTTCGCGACTGCCTTTAGCATTTTGGTTATACGACAGCACCTTGATATCCGGGTGGCGTTTAAACTCTGTCTGGCAGCCTTCGACGCGGTTCTGGACGGCGGAAACCGGCGGCCCGTTGATAATGACGACGTTGCCTTTCCCTTTCAGACGGTCGGTAATGTATTTACAGGCCATTTCACCCGCCTGGGTGTTATCGGAGGTAATGGTCGCATCTGCGCCTTCCGCCGCTACGTCAACGGCAACCACCACAATCCCTGCGTCTTTCGCGCGTTTTACCGCTGGGCCGATGCCTTTGGAGTCGGCGGCGTTAAGAATAATCATGTCGACCTTGGCGGCAATAAAGTTGTCGATTTGCGACACCTGTTGTCCCAGATCGTAGCCGCTGGAAACCAGCGTCACTTTAACGCTATCACCCGCCAGTTTGCGTGCTTCCAGCTCCGCGCCTTTGGTGATCTGCACGAAGAACGGGTTGGCCAGATCGCCCACCGTAACGCCGATCGATTTCAGTTCTTTTGCCTGCACAAACGGAGCTGCAGCAAGCAGTGCGCCAGCACAGAGCGCGGTGACTAAGGGCTTCAATCTCATGCTGTATTCCTCGAAGTAAGATGTTGTTGTTATGCACTTTGATGGTGTCGGGTACGGTATTTGTCGATCAGTACCGCTATGATGATCACCGCCCCTTTGATCACCAGTTGCCAGAAATAGGAGACGCCCATCAGCGTCATGCCATTATTGAGCGTGGCGATAATCAACGCCCCTACCAGCGTGCCGGTGATGGTGCCGATCCCCCCAACAAAGCTGGTACCGCCGAGGATCACCGCCGCGATGGCGTCCAGCTCGTAACCCATGCCTAAGTTGCCGTTGGCGCTGTATAGCCGCGAGGCGCTCATCACCCCGCCAAGACCTGAGAGCACACCGCTCATGCCGTAGACGAACAGCAGTACCAGCCACACTTTGATACCGGTTAAACGAGCGGCCTGCATATTGCCGCCGACCGCATAAATATGAACGCCGAGTGTGGTGCGCCTAAGAATGAACCAGCACATCACCACCACCGCCAGCGCAATGACCACTAGCCACGGAACCGGGCCAAGATAGTTGTTACCGATCCACTCAAAGCTGATATTGGAATTGATCACCGTCGTGCCGTCGGCCAGCAGGTAGGCCGCGCCGCGCAGCGCCGTATACGTTCCAAGTGTGACGATAAACGGTGGCAGTCCGGCAAAAGCAACCAGCGCGCCGTTAAACAACCCCAGCACCAGACCGAGCATCAGCGCCGCCGGAATCGACAGCATGGCAAACTCAGGGATCAGCGAAACGACCATAGCCGCGACGGCGGTGGTGCCGAGAATCGAGCCAACCGAGAGGTCGATCCCACCGGTCAAAATAATGAAGGTCATGCCAGCCGCCAGCACGATGTTGATCGACGCCTGGCGGGTAATATTCAACAGGTTGCTTTCGGTAAAAAAGTTTGGCGCGATAAAGCCAAACACCGCCACTATCAGGATGAGAATCGGCAAGATGCCGACCGTTTGCATCAGATCGCTCATCAGCAATTTTTTCGCGGAGGCGGATTTCGCCACCTGCTGGGGAGTGGTTGGATTATTCATGGGACACCGCCTGATGATGGGAGTCGTTCACGCCGGTTGCCAGCGTCATAATATTTTCCTGGGTAATACTTTGCCCGTTCAGCTCACCGGCAATGCTGCCTTCCCGCATGACGTACACGCGATCGCTCATACCGACAACTTCCGGCAATTCGCTGGAGATCATCAGGATCGCCACGCCTTTGCGCGCCATGTCGTTCATGATCCGGTAGATCTCGCTTTTGGCGCCAACATCCACGCCGCGCGTGGGTTCATCGAGGATCAAAATGCGTGGGCCGATCGCGACCCAGCGAGAAATCAGCAGCTTTTGCTGATTACCACCGGACAGCCCGCCCGCGCGTACCTGGGCGTGCGGAACGCGGATGTTGAGCAATTGGATGGCGTCATCGGAAATAGCCTGCGCCTTTTTGCGATCGAGCATGCCCCAGTTGGCGTCACGTTCCAGCGTCGCCATGGTGATGTTCTCTGCTGCCGCCAGCTCTAAAAACAATCCCTGCTCTTTGCGGTTTTCCGTCAGAAAGCCAATGCCGTGGTCAATCGCTTCGCGAGGGGAGTGGATCACCACCGGTTCACCGTCTACTTCAATCATGCCGCCGATGGCTTTACGCACGCCAAAAATCAGCTGAGCCAGTTCAGAACGCCCGGCGCCGACTAACCCGGCAAGGCCGACGATCTCCCCGGAGCGCACCAGCAAACTGCACGGCTGGACTTTATGGCCGTCGGTCAGGTGGTGGACGTTGAGGCGCGCTTTACCTAAGGGAATATCGCGCTCTTTGTTGAACAAATCGCTTAACGGTCGGCCCACCATCATGCGCACCAGCTCAGAGGCGTTGAGTTTGTCGCGGGTCAGGCTGCCTACATATTGCCCGTCGCGCAGGACGCTGACGCGGTCCGAGAGTTCATACACCTCCGCCATGCGGTGGCTAATGTAGATAATCGCCATCCCCTCATCGCGCAGGCGCATGATCAGTTCAAACAAGCGGTGGGTTTCACGTGAGGAGAGGGCGGCAGTGGGTTCATCCATCACCAGAATGCGGCTGTTACGGTGCAGGGCGCGGGCGATTTCCACCTGCTGCTGTTCGGCGATGGTCAACGTCATCACGCGATCGCTGGCCTTAAACTGGGCGCCGAGCCGGTCGATGACTTTTTGCGACTGCATCACCATCTCTTTACGCTGGACCAGACCGCCGCGCGACAGCTCGCTGCCAAGAAAGATATTTTCCGCCACCGTCAGGTTCGGCGCGAGCTGCATCTCCTGGTAAATCAGCGTGATGCCTGCGCTGAGCGCGTCTTTTGGCCCGCGAATGTGAAACGGCTGACCGTCGATCAGGATCTCACCGCTGGTGGCGGTATACGCGCCCGCGAGGATCTTCATCATGGTGCTTTTCCCCGCGCCGTTCTCCCCCATCAAGGCATGAATCTCACCCGGCCAGACCGTTAAATCGACCCCTTTCAGCGCGTAAAATTTACCAAACGCTTTGGCAATGTTGCGCATCTCCAGAACCGGTGTCCTGCTCATAGCGGATCTCCTGTGGGGTGGCCGATATCAGCAGTCCATCACAGGAATGTAAATGCAAAATGTCAGAAGCCGTTCATATTTGTCATATTGCGATTTTTCTTCACGGAGCGTGATATGCCGCAACCAGGACGTCACTTTTTCGCCAGTGCGCGCGGACGATTGCTGTTCTTCAATCTGCTGGTGGTGACGGTCACGCTGATGGTAAGCGGTGTGGCGGTGCTGGGGTTTCAGCATGCCAGTCAAATCCAGGAACAGGTGCAGCAGCAAACCGTTGACGACATGACCGGCAGCATGAACCTGGCCCGGGATACGGCGAACGTGGCGACGGCGGCGGTGCGGCTGTCGCAGGTGGTCGGCGCGCTGGAATACAAAGGTGAAGCGGAGCGGCTGCAGGAGACGCAACGGGCGCTGAAGCATTCGCTGGAACAGTTGGCCACTGCGCCGTTGGCGCAGCAGGAGCCGGCGCTGGTCGAGCGTATTATTCAGCGCAGCCAGGAGCTACAAAGCAGCGTGGAAGGTATGCTGCAGCGCGGGCAACGGCGACATCTGGAACGTAACGCCCTGCTCAGTTCGCTGTATCAGAATCAAAGTTATTTACGTCATCTGCAAAAGCTGACCGGCGCGCAGGATGACGTGCTGCTGGGGCAGATAGACCGCTTAATTGTTGCCGCCATTGAAACACCCACGCCGCGTTCGGTGGTGAAACAACTGGACGGCGTGATGCCCGCGCTGCCTGTGCAAAATAGCAATCCGCTGATTACCAACATCCTCACCGACTTCAACCTGGAGTTGCATAAGCTGGAGCCGCTTTCTTCTGCGCTTGAGCAGAGCGATTTGGCGATCAACTGGTATATGTTTCATATCAAAGCGCTGGTGGCGATCCTCAACAGCGATATCAACCGGTATGCTTCGCAGGTGGCGCTGATCTCCGAACAGCGGGTGGCGCAAAGTCATCAGGAACTGCAATCTGGCGCGTTGTTTATTTTGGTGTTTGCGCTGTTGGCGGTGGTGATCACCGGTTTTGCCGGCTGGTATATCTACCGTAACCTCGGCTCTAACCTGACGGCCATTTCGCGGGCGATGACCCGACTGGCGCATGGTGAATCGGACGTTAGCGTCCCGGCCCTGCAGCGGCGCGATGAGCTGGGCGAACTGGCCCGCGCCTTTAGCGTCTTCGCCCGTAATACGGCATCGCTGGAGCACACCACCCGACTGCTAAAAGAAAAAACCAGCCAGATGGAAATCGACCGCACCGAGCGCCAGGGGCTGGAGGAAGCGCTGTTGCACAGTCAGAAACTGAAGGCGGTAGGGCAACTGACGGGCGGATTAGCGCATGATTTCAATAACCTGCTGGCGGTCATTATTGGCAGCCTGGATCTGGTGAACCCAGACTCTCCTGACGCGCCACGGGTCAATCGGGCGCTAAAAGCCGCCGAGCGCGGGGCGCTCCTTACCCAGCGGCTGCTGGCCTTTTCGCGCAAACAGTCGTTGCATCCCCATGCGGTGGAGCTGAAAACGCTGCTGGAAAATTTGGGCGAACTGATGCGCCACTCTCTTCCGGCTACGTTGACGCTGGAGATTGAAGCCCAGTCTCCCGCCTGGCCCGCGTGGATTGATGTCAGCCAACTGGAGAACGCCATTATCAATCTGGTGATGAATGTCCGTGACGCCATGGACGGGCAGGCGGGCACCATTAAAATCCGTACCTGGAATCAGCGGGTCACGCGCAGCGATGGGCGTAAGCAGGATATGGTGATGCTGGAAGTTGCCGACCAGGGAAGCGGGATGTCGCAGGAGGTGAAAGCTCAGGTCTTCGAACCGTTTTTCACCACCAAACAGACCGGCAGCGGCAGTGGGCTGGGGCTGTCTATGGTCTACGGTTTTGTGCGCCAGTCCGGTGGCCGCGTGGAGATTGAAAGCGCTCCTGGGCAGGGAACGACGGTCAGATTGCAGCTTCCTCGCGCGGTTGTGCCGGTGCAGACACCGGTGGAGACAATCGCACAGCACACCCCGAATCGCGGTGAAAAACTGGTGCTGGTTCTCGAAGATGAAGCCGATGTGCGCCAGACGTTATGTGAGCAATTACACCTGCTGGGCTACCTGACGTTAGAGGCCGCCAACGGCGAACAGGCTATGCATATGCTGGCGGCTTCATCCGAGATTGATATTTTTATCAGCGACTTAATGCTGCCCGGTGGTTTAAGCGGTGTGGATGTGGTTAATCATGCGCTGGCACATTATCCACAACTGAACATCCTACTGATTAGCGGCCAGGATTTACGTCCGGCGCATAATCCGGCGCTGCCAGATGTGGCGTTATTGCGTAAGCCCTTCACTCGGGGAGAACTGGCGCAGGCGCTGCGGCATTCGCGTAATTGAGATTCCTCCGCTACCCGCGCAAATACGCTTTGATTACCGTGGGGCGAGTTTCTTGATGAGGCTGGTTTTATGCAACGCTCCGCGACATTCTTACTTTTCACTCTGCTGATGATGACCACCGTATCGGCGCAGGCCGATATTATCGATGACACCATCGGTAATATTCAGCAGGCGATTAACGACGCCTACAAACCGGACAGCGGGCGGGACTATGACGACTCTCGTGATGAAAGCTGGCAGCGACAGATGAGTGACGATCGTCGCAGGCAGTATGATAATCGCCGCCGCCAGTTTGAAGACCGACGCCGCCAACTGGATGACCGCCAGCGCCAGCTCGATCAGGAACGGCGTCAGTTAGAAGACGAAGAGCGCAGAATGGAAGAAGATTACGATCGTTAGCGCAATCTTTCGCTGGCAAGGTTATAGGGGGCAGAGACCTGTTAACAAGCCTTTAAGTGCGATGTAAACCTACCTCAGCACAATCTCCATTCCGTCATACCCGGCTTCAAGCCCTGTCGGTAGCGGATTCTCCATCATCCACAAATCAAACTGATGACTGATATGCGTCAGGATCACCCGTGGGCAGCGGATAACCTCGTTCAAGGCGATAACGGTATTTACATCGCTGTGATTGCGTGGCGGCTCGGCGCGCGGGGCGTGGCTGCAGTCGATGATAATCACCTGAGGCTGGTTATTGTGGAGAAACTTCAGCGTCTTGTCGGGAAGTCCGGCGGTATCGGAGAGCCACGCCACGCGGCTGTGCGCGGTTTCCAGCAGATAGCCAAACGTCAGCTTTGAATGGTTGAGCGGGAGTGGCGTCACCTGCAACCCTTGCAGGTTAAACACCACGAATGGCGCGACGGTATGGCTAAAATCGAGGATGCCAGGGTGCTTAAACAGATCGTCGCATCCCTGTTCATCCGGCGGACCGTACACCGGGATAGTCGCCCCCACGCCCCAGCGCAGCGGAAACAGCCCCTGCACGTGATCCATATGGTAGTGGGTGAGCAGAAACTGCTGGAAGCTGCCTGCTGGCCAGTCGTCCATCAGATGCGGGATCCCCGCGTCCAGCAGCGTCACCGCATTGTTAAATTTGACCACCCCGCTACAAGGGCGTCGACGGTATTGCGCCTGTAAGCGTGCTCGTTGGCAGGCCGCACAGTCACAGCCAAATGCTGGCACCAGTTGCGCGCCGCCGGTTCCCGTCAGCGTAATGGTCAGACTCATGGCTCCCCCTACAACGGTTTGGTGAAGCGAAAATGGCTCATGGTATAGCCTTCGCGCTGGTAAAAGCGGTGCGCGTCAAGGCGTTGGGTACTGGTAGAAAGCTCGGTTATTTCTGCGCCCGCTTCGCGCGCGGTGGCTTCGGCCCAGGCCAGTAACTGACTACCCACTTTTAGTCCTCGTGCCTGTGGCATCACCACCAGTTCCTGGATCTCGCCAATCCAGTTGGCGTGGTGCAGATGAAACTGCAGGTGCAGACCGATCAAGCCGACGACCTGTCCGTCGAGCAGCGCCAGCTGGTAGTGCATATTGGGATCTTGCAGATTTGCGGCGTAGCCGGCGCTAAAGGCCTGCAGGTCGAATTGGCCCTGTTTCAACTCACAGATAAGCGCGTAAACCGCATCGGTATCGTATAGCGTGGCGCGGCGTAATTCACAGACAGACATGTTTCTTCTCCTTGCGTCCCATCAGTGTGAGCAGTGTATCGACAGACTGTAGCAAACTTCCATCATTGTTCAGGACGTGGCAGTCATATGGCGTGTAGCGTGCCGCGCGTTCAAGGCGGGCAGCGATTTCCGTTTCGCTCTCCCGTCCACGTGCCTGCAGGCGCTGGCGTAAAATGGCCGGGGAAACCTGTAAGCAAATGGGAAGTAAAGAAGCGCCGTAACGGGCCTGCGCCTGGGGCAGATGCGCGCGCGAGCCGTTGACCACCACATCAAAACCGGCGTGCAGCCAGAGGTCAATCTCTACGCCGACGCCGTAATAGAAGCCGTTGGCATGCCAGCTCAGCGCCAGCAGGTTCTGCCCGGCGCGGGTAAAAAACTCTGGTTCGCTGAGGGCAATATGGTTTTCATTCCCTGCGTTGGCGGCGCGGGTGATGTAACGGTGCGCTACCAGCAGTTGCGCAGGTTCCTGCTGGCGAAGTTCTGCCAGTAGACTGTCCTTACCGGAGCCGGACGGCCCCATCAGCCAGATCAGTTTCCCCATAGTCAGAATACCCTTTTGCCCTGACGCCAGACGTGGTCGATATGGATGTGATCGCCTTTGCGATGCGCCAGCACCAGATCCGCGCGTTTACCTTCGGCTACAACGCCACGATCGTCGAGATTTAATGCCCGCGCCGGATTGCGGGTCACCAGACGAATGGCCTGCGGCAGCGTAAAGCGGTTGGCGTCATCGTCCGCCACGCGGAATGCCGCATCGAGCAGGCTGGCGGGGTAGTAGTCGGAGGAGAGAATATCCAGCAGCCCCAGCTCAGCCAGCTTATGCGCCGCCACGTTGCCGGAGTGAGAACCGCCGCGCACGATGTTGGGCGCGCCCATCAGCACGTTCATGCCATGCTGGCGCGAGGCCTCTGCGGCGGCAAAGGTAGTAGGAAATTCGGCAATCACGCTGCCAAGTTGATGCGATTCCAGCACATGATCGCAGGTGGCATCGTCATGGCTCGCCAGCGCTATCTGGCGCTCACGACACATCTGAGCAATCGCCGTGCGGTTGGGTTGCGACCAACGTGCAGCCAGAGCTAACTGTTCTTCTTCGTAGCGGGCCATTTGCTCGTCGGTAAGTGAATACTTGCCCTGATAGTACTCGCGGTACTTCTCGCGATTGGCAAACTGACGCTGGCCGGGGGAGTGGTCCATCAGCGATACCAGCGTCACCGGCTCACGACTGACCAGTTTTTCAAACAGCGGTAGGGTGGTGTGATGCGGCAGCTCGCAGCGCAAATGCAGGCGGTGCTCGGCGCGATTGACCCCGCGCTTTTGCGTCTCTTCCACCGCGTTGATCATCTTCTCCAGATTTTCCAGACGGTCGCCACCGTCGCGCACATCGCCAATCGCCACCGCGTCCAGCACGGTGGTAATGCCGCTGGCGACCATCAGCGCGTCGTGGCTGCTCATCGCCGAGTGGGCGGGCCAGTCTACCTTCGGGCGCGGGGTGAAAAACTTGTCGAGATTGTCGGTATGCAGCTCGATAAGCCCTGGCAGCAGCCAGCCGCCTTCTCCGTCCATCGCTTGGGCCAGTTGGCTCTGACTTTCGGCAAAGGCGCGGATCGTTCCGCCCTCAATTTCCAGCGATCCTTGCACCACTTCATCTTCCAGCACCAGCTTTACATTATTGATAATCATGCTGTTGTTCCCATCAGGTGCAGGCGATCCGCGACGCGGTCGCGCACGGTTTGATCGTGAAAAATGCCGACAATTGCCGCGCCGCGGGCTTTCGCTTCTTCAATCAATGCGACGACGGCGGCGCTGTTTTTGGCGTCCAGCGAGGCGGTGGGCTCATCGAGGAGTAGAATCGGGTAATCGACGATAAACCCTCGGGCGATATTGACGCGCTGCTGTTCGCCCCCGGAAAACGTCGACGGCGCCAGATGCCACAGCCGCTCCGGCACGTTCAGGCGGGTAAGCAGGTTAGCCGCTTTGGCTGCGCACTCCTCGCGCGACACGCCGAGATCCAGCAGCGGCTGCATCACCACATCCAGCGCAGAAATCCTGGGGATCACGCGCAGGAACTGGCTGACCCAGCCGATGGTTGAACGGCGAACTTCCAGCACTTTACGCGCCGGAGCCTGCACCAGATCGACCCATTCGCCGCTGTGGCGGATGTGGATGTGTCCTTCATCCGGCAGGTAGTTGGCGTACAGCGAACGCAGCAACGTGGATTTGCCGCTGCCAGAGTGACCGTGCAGCACCACGCATTCGCCGTTGTTAACTTCCAGAGTGGCGTCTTGCAGCACCGGCAGACGCACGCCGTTTTGCTGATGCAGTACAAAGGTTTTACTGACGTTTTCAACGCGAATCGCGTTCATTTTTAGCCTCTTTAAGCATTTTTGCGTTCGATTGCCTGATGGCGCTTCGCTTATCAGGCCTACAACCGATGCCGATCCGTAGGCCGGGTCGCGAAGCGCCACCCGGCAAGACAAAATCAGTTTTGCAAAACAGATGACACCAGCAACTGGGTATACGGATGATGCGGGTCGTCGAGTACGCGGTCGGTTAACCCACTTTCCACCACCTGACCCTGCTTCATCACCAGCAAACGGTCGGCCAGCAGGCGCGCTACGCCCAGATCGTGGGTGACAATAACCACTGCCAGATCCAGTTCCACCACCAGGCCGCGCAGCAGGTCCAGCAGTTTGGCCTGTACGGAAACGTCCAGACCGCCGGTGGGCTCGTCCATAAACACCAGTTTGGGATGGGTGACGAGGTTGCGGGCGATCTGCAGTCGCTGCTGCATGCCGCCGGAAAAGGTGGTTGGCAGGTCGTCGATACGCGAGGCCGGGATCTCCACTTCTTCCAGCCAACGCTGCGCGGTGGCACGGATGTCGCCGTAGTGGCGCGCCCCGGTGGCCATCAGGCGTTCGCCGATATTGCCGCCAGCGGAGACCTGACGGCGCAGGCCATCCAGCGGATGCTGATGCACCACGCCCCATTCGGTGCGCAGCAGACGGCGACGGTCGGCCTCGTTCATGCTGTACAGCGAACGGTTCTGATACAAAATCTCACCGCTCTGCGGCGTTAGCCGTGAAGAGATCGATTTCAGCAGCGTGGTTTTGCCTGAACCGGACTCGCCGACGATACCCAGCACTTCGCCAGGCCACAGGTCAAAAGAGACATCGCTGAAGCCCTTGCCCGGCGCGTAGAGATGGGTCAGGTTGTTGACTGAAAGCAGCGGTTGCGTCATTTGCTGAGGGCCTCACTCTGTTGGCGGCAGTAGTCGGTGTCGGAGCAGACAAACATGCGTTTGCCGGTGTCATCGAGCACCACTTCATCGAGATAGCTGTGGGTTGAGCCACAGATGGCGCAAGGCTCATCCCAGCTCTGCACGGTAAACGGGTGATCGTCGAAATCGAGGCTTTCCACGCGGGTGTAAGGTGGAACGGCATAGATGCGTTTTTCGCGGCCTGCGCCAAACAGTTGCAGGGCCGGCATCATGTCCATCTTCGGATTGTCGAATTTTGGAATTGGCGACGGGTCCATGACGTAGCGGTCGTTGACCTTCACCGGATAGGCGTAAGTGGTGGCGATATGGCCGAAGCGGGCGATATCTTCATACAGTTTCACCTGCATGATGCCGTACTCTTCCAGCGCGTGCATGGTGCGGGTTTCCGTTTCGCGCGGCTCGATAAAGCGCAACGGCTCGGGGATCGGGACCTGGAAGATAATGATCTGGTCTTCCACCAGCGGCGTTTCCGGGATGCGGTGGCGGGTCTGGATCAGCGTCGCGTCTTCCGTGCGCTCGGTGGTGTTCACCCCAGTCACGCGTTTAAAGAAGTTGCGAATCGACACGGCGTTAGTGGTGTCATCCGCGCCCTGGTCAATTACCTTCAGCACGTCCGGCTCGCCAATCACGCTGGCGGTGAGCTGAATACCGCCGGTTCCCCAACCGTAGGGCATCGGCATTTCACGTCCGCCAAACGGCACCTGGTAACCGGGGATCGCCACCGCTTTCAGAATCGCGCGGCGAATCATGCGTTTGGTCTGCTCATCAAGATACGCAAAGTTGTAGCCGGAGAGGTTAGTGGTCACGGGTGGCCTCCTGTTGCAGGCGTTTGAGCAGTTCCAGCTCGGCCTGGAAATCGACGTAATGGGGAAGTTTGAGGTGCGAAACAAAACCCGCCGCCTCGACGTTATCCGCATGCGCCAGCACGAACTCTTCGTCCTGCGCCGGTCCCGTGACCGCTTCATCGTATTCGGCTGCCTGTAGGGCGCGGTCCACCAGCGCCATCGCCATCGCTTTACGTTCGCTCATGCCGAACACCAGCCCGTAGCCACGGGTAAAATGGGGGGATTCGTTTTCTGGCGCGACAAAACCGTTGACCATTTCACATTCGGTCATCAGCAATTCACCGACGTTCACCGCAAATCCCAGCTCTTCCGGTACGGTTTCCAGTGCCACATAGCCGCTGCGAATTTCGGCGGCAAACGGGTGATTACGCCCGTAGCCGCGTTGGGTGGAGTAGGCCAGCGCCAGCAGATATCCCTCATCGCCGCGCATCAGCTGTTGCAGACGTGAAGCGCGTGAACAGGGGTAAACCGGTGGCGTGCGGGTAATATCATCCGGCTGCGCGCCGTTATCCTCTTCACGCTTTGCCAGTCCCTGGTTGGCCAGCAGGGAAAAGACGTGCGGAGAGGCGTCCTGCGCGTCGTCTGCGCTGCGCAGGGGTGGCGTTTCGCCATTGGCCAGCAGGGTAAAATCCAGCAGGCGATGGGTGTAGTCATAAGTGGGACCTAACAACTGCCCGCCGGGAATATCCTTGTAGACCGCAGAGATTCGGCGCTCAAGGCGCATTTCTGCACTGTTAACCGGTTCGCTGACCGCCACCTTTGCCAGCGTAGTGCGGTAGGCACGGAGCAAAAAGATGGCTTCGACGTTATCGCCGCTGGCCTGCTTCAGCGCCAGCGCGGCCAGTTCGCGGTCGGCGATGCCGCCTTCGGTCATCACCCGGTCGACGGCCAGGTTCATCTGTTGTTCGATTTGCGCCACGCTCAGTTCAGCAATGGTCTCATCGCCCCGGCGTCGGTTTTCCTGCAGGGCGTGGGCGTTGGCTATCGCCTTTTCGCCCCCTTTGACGGCGACGTACATCAGCACACCTCCACATGGGTAGTTCGCGGAATAGCCAGCAGGCGTTCGCCGCAGGTGAGGATCAGGTCGACCCCCAGCGGGAACGGATGCGGGCGTTCGGTGAGTTCGTGAATCAGGCATTCCGGTAGCTGTGGCGCGATCATGCGCTCTTCAGCGATACCGGCGCCGGTCAGACGCAGCATGCGTCCACCGCTTAAGCCAGAGACCTGCACAATCAGCGTGGCGCTGGTTTCTGGCGCGACGGCGGAACCGGCGGAGAGGGCGTTAAGCTGTTCGCTACTGATGCGTTCGTCGGCGACGGCAAAGGCCGCCAACTGCGGCTGCTCCACCAGCGGCGCGTTGGTGTGAAAACGCAGATTCTGCCGGGCGATATCGTTATCCATCGACGGCGCAAGCCAGACCGGCGTGTCGCCATCGACCAGGGTCAGTAGCACGCTGGTGGTTGCCAGGCCCAGTGGCTGCCAGCCGTGTTTCAGTTGATGCAGGGCGACGATCACGCCCGGCTCACTCATGGCCTTCAGCAGGCGACGAAAGCTCTGCTGAGCATCCTGAACGGGTAAATTAAAAGCGGTTTGTAAGGTCATGCGTTATCTCCGCGTACCAGCGTGAAGAAGTCGACCCGGCTGGCGTTGACTTCGGCACGGCGAGCGCTAATCAGCGCATCGCGTTCCGCTTCCAGCGGGGCAATTAAGGTTTCCATTAGGCTCTGGAAATGCGTTTGTTCCTGCAGCAGCGCGTCAATGACCGCGCACTGCTCGGCGTGTTGTTTGTTGCGTCCCAGCAGGTAGCTGTAGCCCAGCGTGCCGCTCTTCAGGCGTACCACTGCGCGGGTAAGCGTGGTATCACCGGCAAAGAAGCGGTTGCCGGTGCCGCCCATGCGAGCCTGGAGCTGCATCAGTCCGCTTTCCGGTGCGCGGATAAGTTCATAGTCTGGCGTCAGTTTGAGCGCGTGGATGCGGGCGTTCAGGGCATCGGCATTGCTGTAAGCCAGCGCGCGCATCCAGCGCTGGCGGGTAGCGGTATCGAAATGCATTCAGTGCTCCATAGTGAATTCGATCATGTCGGCGCGGGTCAGGCTGACGGAGTATTCCGCCGCGTGTTCTTCGCCTTCACGGTGGTTCAGGGTGCGCACGCACAGCAGCGGCGCCATATTGGGGATTTCCAGCACTTTGCTCTCTTTAGCCTGTGCGCGGCGGGCGCTGATGCGCGTTTGTGTGCGCAGGAGCGTCAGACCGGACTGTTCGCGCAGGTAGTCGTGCAGTGAGCCGTTGTTAAAGCCCTGCAGCAGCGGCCATAGCGTGAGGTCGGAAAAATAGTGGTCGATCTGGCACAGTGCGATACCGTTTACCCGACGCAGGGTGCGCAGATGAATCACGTTATCGCCCTCGTTAATGCTGAGCGCATCGGCAATGTGGCTGGAGGCCGGGCGCAGCACCGCCAGCAGTTTTTCGCTGGTGGGGTGGCTGCCCTGGTCCAGCAGGTTCTGGCTAAAGCGCGCCTGGGCATTAAGCGGGTAATCGAATGGGCGCATCAGTACCAGTACGCCAACGCCCTGGCGACGCTGGACCCAACCACGCTCAACCAACTGGTCAATAGCGCGGCGCAGGGTGTGGCGGTTTACCTCGTAGCGCGCGGCAAGCTGATGCTCGGCGGGCAGATAGTCACCGCAGCGATAATGATGACGAAGCTCCTGCTCAAGTCTCGCGGCAATTTCCTTATAACGCGTTGGATAACTGGTCGGATGTGTAGACAAGTGCATAGCAATCAATGCCTCGCTAATCAGATAAAGTGCTTACGCAAACGCTGGGAAAGGAAATCCAGCAGGCTGACGGTGACGATGATTAACACCATCAGGGCGCAGGTTTGCTGGAACTGAAAGCCGCGAATCGCCTCCCATAAGGTCACGCCAATACCGCCCGCACCCACCATTCCGACCACCGTGGCCGAGCGAACGTTGGATTCAAAGCGATATAGCGAGTAGGAGATAAGCAGCGGCATGACCTGTGGCAGAACGCCGTACAGAATCTCTTCAATTTTGTTGGCCCCGGTGGCGCGAATGCCTTCTACTGGACCCGGCTCAATGGCTTCTACCGCTTCGGAAAGCAGCTTGGAGAGCACCCCGGTGGTGTGGATAAACAGCGCCATTACCCCGGCGAACGGACCTAAACCCACGGCGACCACGAACAGCATGGCGAAGACCATTTCATTGATGGCGCGGCAGGCGTCCATCAGGCGACGCATCGGCTGGTAAATCCACCACGGTACGAGGTTATCGGCGCACATCAGGCCAAAGGGAATCGACAGCACAACGGCGAGGGCGGTACCCCAGACGGCAATTTGCAGGGTGACGGCCATTTCACCGAGATAGTCCTGCCACTGACTGAAGTCTGGCGGAAAGAAGTCGGCGGCGAAGGTCGCCATATTGCCGGAATCCTGGATCAGCGTGAGCGGAGCCATTTCGGCACCTTTCCACGAGACCACCAGCACGGCGAGAAGAATGGCCCAGCTCAGCAGTGAGAACCAGCTACGTTTGGGCGGGGCGACGGTGATGGTTTGCATGTTTAGCTCCGTGCGTAGGTTATCGCCGGATGGCAGCGTTTACGCCTTATCCGGCCTACAGAACATCGTCTGCCCGGTAAGCGAAACGCCACCGGGCATCAGGTTTACTGCACCGCTTTAGTCACGCTGGTCATGGCGCCCAGGGCGGCGGTTAAACGGTCAAGATCGTCGAGCTGCGCTTTCAGCGCCGAGGTTTTGCTGGTTTTCTCTTCCTCGTTCAACCCTTTGTTGCCCTTCACGCCCTGCATCTCTTTAAACAGCGCCAGTTGGCGAATCGGTACCAGTTGCAGGTCGCTGGAGGCACGGAACGGTGCCCATCCCAGGCGTTCCAGTACGGTTTTCTGTTCCGGCGTTTTGCCGTAATTCATAAAGAAGTCGTACACCTTGTCCTTGGTGGTTTCGGAGAGGTTTTTGCGCCAGACGATCGGATCGCCCGGGATCAGCGGTGACTTCCAGATAACCTTCAGCTCTTTCAGTTTTTCCGGCGCGGAGGTTTTCAGCTTGTCGAGGTTTTCGGTGTTGTTGGTGGCGACATCGACCTGTTTGTTGGCGACGGCCAGCGCGTTGGTTTCGTGTCCGGCGTTAACGGTGCGTTTGAAGTCGCTGGCGGAGATGTTGTTTTTGGCGAAGACGTAGTAACCGGGGACGAGGAAGCCTGACGTTGAGTTGGGATCGCCGTTGCCGAATGTCAGATCCTTACGTTTGGCGATCAGATCGTTCAGGTTGTTGATCGGACTGTCTTTGTTAACGATCAACACGCTCCAGTATCCCGGGGAGCCGTCGGCAGCGACGGTTTGGGCAAACACTTGTCCGTTAGCGCGATCCACCGCTTCCATTGCCGAGAGGTTGCCGTACCAGGCGATATCAACTTTGTTAAAACGCATTCCCTGAATGATCCCGGCGTAGTCCGGGGCGAAGAAGGCGTTCACTTTCACGCCCAACGATTTTTCCATGTCCTTCAGGAACGGTTCCCACTGTGGCTTCAGGTTTTGCTGTGATTCGGTCGAAATAATGCCAAAGTTCAGCGCTTTTTCTTGCTCTTCGGCCTGCGCCGGGCTGAACAAGGTGCTGATGCTGAACATGCTGGTAAAGGCCAGCGCGGCAACGGTCTTATAGCTCATGTTGTTTCCTTAATTAGTCTTTGTTCCAGGCTATTTCACTTGCCAGCCTGGCTGCGCCAATAACGCCTGGTTTTTTAGAACTATGCAGCCTGCGCGTTCTGTTCGACGCGGTTCATGCTGCGGTAGAGATGGTCAAAACGATCGTTATCAAAATGCTGGCTGCTGCCATCAAAGAAGACGTTGCCCTGACGAAGCGCGACAATGCGTTCGCAGTAGCGCAGGGCGTAATCCACCTGATGCAGCGTGACGACCACGGTGATGCCGTCGGTCTGGTTAATGTCGCGTAGGGTGTCCATCACGATGCGTGCGGATTCCGGGTCCAGCGAGGCTATCGGCTCGTCGGCAAGGATCACTTTGGCTTGCTGCATCAGCGCGCGGGCAATCGCCACGCGCTGCTGTTGCCCGCCCGAAAGCGTGGAAACGCGCTGGTATGCAAAGTGCGCCATGCCAACGCGGGTCAGCGCCTGTAATGCACGCTGTTTCTGTTCCTGGCTAAACCAGCTAAAACAGGTGCGCCAAAACGGCGTGCTGCCGAGTGCGCCAATAAGGACGTTTTCCAGTACCGTCAGGCGGTTAACCAGATTGAACTGCTGGAAGATGTAGCCGGTGTGGGCGCGGCTTTTGCGGATATCGCGCGCCAGGCGGCCTTCATGTTGAACGGTGCGACCCAGCAGTTCGACGTGGCTACCCAGGGATTTATCACCGACGATCAAACCGCTTAAATGACGTAAAAGGGTGGATTTGCCGGAGCCAGACGGCCCAAGCAGAGCCACCATCTCACCGGAACAGATGTTCAGATCAACCGCATTGAGCGCCTGATGTTGATTGAAGGACTTGGAGAGTTTTTCGACGCGAATAATCTTTTGCATGATGCGGCCTCCCTTAAAAAGTGGCCCCATCGTGGCGGATCAATGTGACGTTTTCGTTAAGGGATGGTTACTTGGTGATGAAGAGTTGAGCGATTTTTGATGACAGTACGGGAGGGCTGGCCTCCCGTTGGATTACTCTGTAGGTTGCTGCTGTTTGACGACGTTGATCATCCACGGCACGCCATACCGATCGCTCACTTTACCGAAACCATGAGCCCAGAAGGTTTCCTGCCAGTCCATTTCGATTTTTCCGTTTGCTGCCAGGTTATCAAACCAGCGTTTGCCTTCGTCGACGTTTTGCGTGTCGAGTACCAGCGTAAAGCCAGAGTAGTGGGCATTTCCGTCGGGGGCGCTATCGCTCATCATGATGTCGCTGCCCGCAACGCGCAGGTTGGCGTGGGCAATAGCGGTATCGGGGAATTTCATGCCTGAAGGGCAACCCTCTTCGCTGTTCTGCGCCGGTTTGGGCATTTCACCGAAGTTGATTTTGTAGAGTAGCTCAGCGCCTAATGTTTTTTGGTAGTAGGCGATAGCATCAGCGCAGTTGCCTGCGAAGGAGATATAGGGACTTAACGGCATAATCTTTACCTCAGGTAAAAGAAACCAGTTAAGTGTAGTTATCGTCTGCAAAAATAAGCCAGGCGGGAAGTATGAGCTTCCCGCCTGGCAGATGAGCTGGCGTCGGCCTGATTGACGTAGCGCCATCAGGCAATTTGCATCAGTTCTTTTTCACAAACTCAGATTTCAGCTTCATTGGGCCAAAGCCATCGATTTTGCAATCGATGTTATGGTCGCCTTCAACCAGACGAATGTTCTTCACTTTGGTCCCGATCTTCAACATGGAAGAGCTACCTTTTACCTTCAGGTCTTTCACTACGGTAACGCTGTCGCCGTCAGCCAGCAGGTTGCCGTTGGCATCTTTAACGATCAGTTCGTCGCTGTCCTGAGCCGGTTCAGCATCGTTCCATTCGTGAGCGCATTCCGGGCAGATGAACATGCCGTTATCTTCGTAAGTGTATTCGGAGTTGCATTGTGGGCAGTGTGGTAATGACATGTGGATTTCCTCAAAAGTCAGCAGGGGCAAATGCGCCCAAAAATGGCAGATTGCCGAAAAAGGCCGCAATTATACATAAAATCCCTGCTTTTGTCGGGACTACTGCGCGATTATGCAAAATGATCTGCTGTAAAGACCCTTTGCTTTTACCTCAATGAAAGTATGGCAGAATATTTTTTAAGGGAAATTGCTACGCTTAGGTATTTAAGATAAGGTGAGGCGAAATATCTGATATTCATAGGTAACGTTGCTTACGGATGCCTAAGCCATTGTGATTGAATATCATTGACCCCCTTAATTTTAGTAGGGGGATTACGCGGGTATTTTTTAAAACTGAACTACGCTGTTTATCTTTCTTACTTATTACATAAGTGAGAGGCATCCGGCCAGCGGTTATACGCCAAATTTATTTTAATAATATCAGTTGGTTGTTTTGATTTTAATTATTTCTACACGTAATTATAAAAGCCAAAAAATCTATAAATAAAACGATTGGGCTAAATAAAAGTAATGCCATTTGCGTTAAGGAAGAATTTTCCATGCACACACAGACAATATATGAATTAAGTCAGGAAGCGGAACGCTTGCTGATGCTCTCGCTTGAACATCTCAGGCAATTGCAAAAATTGCCTATGACGTCGTTGGATGATGTCGCGCTAAAACAAGGAGAGCATAGCAGACAGGTGGTTCAGCCTCTGCATTTCAGCGCGCGTGGCATGGATGTCCAGCAGGCAACGCTCAATAATGAACTGCGTAAGATTACGCGTCTGGAAATGGTGCTGGCGATTGTCGGTACCATGAAAGCGGGAAAATCGACGACGATTAACGCGATTGTAGGGACCGAAGTTTTACCTAATCGTAATCGTCCCATGACGGCGCTACCAACGCTAATTCGCCATACGCCGGGGCAGAAAGAGCCGGTGTTGCATTTTTCACATGTCACGCCTATCGATGCCTTAATGAAGGTTTTACAGCAGCGCGTACGCGAGTGCGATCGCCAGCGTCTTACGCAGACCCTGGAAATTGATAAGGATATGAATGTCCTGCTGCAGCATATTGAAAACGGCGTGGCATTTGAGCGGTATTATCTTGGCGCACAGCCTATTTTCCATTGCCTTAAAAGTCTGAATGACCTGGTGCGTTTGTCAAAAGCGCTGGAAGTGGATTTTCCTTTTGCCGCCTATGCCGCGATTGAGCATATTCCGGTTATCGAGGTCGAATTTGTCCATTTGGCCGGTCAGGCGAGCTATCCTGGGCAATTAACCCTGCTGGATACGCCGGGGCCGAATGAGGCCGGGCAACCGCACTTACAAAAGATGCTGAATGAACAGCTGGCGCGGGCTTCTGCGGTACTGGTGGTGATGGATTACACCCAACTGAAATCGATTTCCGATGAAGAAGTGCGCCACGCTGTCATGGCGGTCGGCAAGTCAGTGCCGCTGTATGCGCTGGTGAACAAATTCGATCAGAAAGACCGCAACAGTGACGATGAAGAGCAGGTGCGGGCATTAATTTCCGGCACGCTGATGCAAGGCGGGATTGCCCCGGAGCGAATCTATCCGGTTTCTTCGATGTGGGGGTATCTGGCGAACAGGGCGCGTCATGAGCTGATGACTCGTGGGCGGCTGCCGGATCACCAGGTGCAACGTTGGGTACAGGATTTTGCCGAAGCGGCGCTTGGCCGACGCTGGTGCACCAACGATCTTGAGGATACGGAGCACATCCGCCATGCAGCCGATCTGTTGTGGGAGGATTCGCTGTTTGAGCAGCCGATCCAGAAAGTGATTCATGCCGCTTACGCCAATGCTTCGCTGTATGCGCTACGCTCAGCGTCGCATAAGTTATTGAACTATGCGCAAAGCGCGCACGAATATCTGGAGTTTCGCGCCCATGGGTTAACGGTTGCCTATGAAAAACTGCGGCTGAACATCACGCATATTGAAGAGGATATGCAGCAGTTAGAAGTGAGTCAGGGGCGGGTGAGTGATGAAGTCAGTCATGAGGTCGAGCTGGCGCTGGAGGCTGCCGCGGCCTATCTCAATGAGCAACAGACTGAGATTCTGTGCGGCATCAACACGTTCTTTATCAAAGAAAACGTCCTGATGATGTCACAACATGGCCAGGGGGCTGGCGTTTCCTCGGCAGAAATGGCCGGAGAAATGCTGGTGTTGCACGATGAAGGGCAGGCGAAAATCGTGCTGGATAAAATGCGCTCGTCCTGTGAAGTTGTCTTGCTGGCAGCGCAGGAAAGCATCAGTCGGGATTTAGCTCTGCGCTTTGAACAGCTTGAGTCGACGCTGTCCCGGGCGCTAAATGACGCCATGCGCCCCATTGAGCAGCGGGTGAAAGAGGAGCTGAACCACGCTGGTTTTCGTGCGCGGATCCGTTTTCCGGCGTTTCATGCGGCGATGTTTAACTTCAACACCCGCCAGTTGTTTAACGAGGCCATTGAGCAGGATATTCCGGCGGAAAATGCGCCGTCAACTGGCGGTGTGGTGCGTGATACCTTCTCTCGCTGGTTGAATCAGCCCAACTGGGGATGGAATGAGTACGTCGAAACAAAAACGCGTTATCTCATTGATATGGGTGCACTGCATAAGAACCTTGTGCACTATGTCACCCAGTTTTGCCAACAAATTCGTAAAGCTTTAGCTGCGCAGGTCGATATTTCCGTTACGGCAGGCATGGCCACGTTTTTTGCTGATTTTTCACTGTGTTTGACGCAATTACAGGCGAGCCTGCGTGAGAGTCTGACCCTGCGCCAGCAAAATGAATCTGCGGTGAATTCCTTGAACGAACAACTGCAGCATCGCATTACGACTGCGGCATGGCTTTATGAAGATTCCCGCTTGCTGCGCGACGATATCAATACCCTTTTTGCAACCGAGCACACATGACTAACGTGTTACTGGAAGGCCCCGGGCGGACGCTGGAGTGTGTCTACCCGAAGTTTATGGTCGATCTGGTTCAGGGAGATGAAACCAAACGTTCCGGCGGTTTTCTGCAACAGCAGCAGCGGCTGCGTGCGCGTCTGACGCAGGAGGTGCTATCCCAGACGCAACTGCGAGCATGGGTGTTGGCAGGCGTGTCCAGCGAGCATCTGGTGATGCGTCTAAAACTGGTGGAAAAACTGGCGGGCATGATCGATCCGGGCCATCTGGCGCTGGTACGGATCGCCGAAGGGTTGATGTTTTTACAACAAACCGAACACCCGCGTGGACTCTCCACGCCCGGTCTTCTGCAGCAGATAAATTCACTCGCTGACTGGTTTACCCAGCGCGGCGCTTATAAAGAGAAGGCGGTGACGCAACGCGGCCTGACGGTGCAAGCGGGCGAACATAGCGAGCAAATTTTTACCCGCTGGCGGGCTGGCGCGTATGACGGCTGGTCGTTACCTGGACGCTGTTTTGTGGCGTTAGAGGAGCTGCGCTGGGGAGCCTTTGGTGACGCCTGCCGGTTAGCAAATGCCGATGTGGTGTCAATGCTAAAAGACAACCTGCGAACGATGGCCGCTCAGGCGCTGGCAGACAGCGTGAATGCGGCCCCCGCCACGCGTCATTACTATCATCATTGGCTCAGTACGCCGGTTGTTGGCGGCTCGGGTGAGCACAACGATATGTTGAGCTGGCTCGGAGACTGGTGCGATGCGCAGCGTCATCCGGTGAGCTGGTCGGTGACGCAGCGTTGGCAAAATGTGGCGTTGGGCATGCCGAGATTGTGTTCGGCGAAGCGGCTGGTTGATGCGATGGTTGAGGAGATTTTTGCACCGTCCCCGCTCATCAATTGAGCAGGAACGGTGAGTGGGATAAAGGCAGGTTTAGTGGTGCAGGGAGTCTGCCGGGGTAGCCGCCGTCTCATTGACGACCGGGTTTTTATTAAAGCGTTTGGCATACAGCGCGGTGATAATCGGCACCAGAATCGCGGTGACTATCACGCTGGCGGCAACCAGCGCCGTAGCGGATGCGGCAACCGGTTCAAATGCCGGGTTAATCTGGGCGATAATCACCGGGTTTGCCACTGCAGCGCCTGCCGCAGAAGAGGCTGCTACGCCTGCCGTACCGTTCCCGCCACCAATAACGCGGTCAGCAATAATCAGCGGAATACCGGTGATGACGATAACCGCGACGCCCAGCAGGATGCCCAGCAGACCCGTATCAACGATGACACTCAGGTTAATCGTGTTGCCCAGCGCGAAGCCGAAGAACGGGATCAGCACCGGCGTGGCTTTGCTGAAGAAGGAACGCAGATCGTGATCCAGGTTACCCAACGCAAAACCAATCAGGAACGGTAATACCGCGCCGACAAAATGGTGTGGTTCGAAGGAAGCCAGACCCGCGGAGCCGAGGATCACCATGGTCATTAACGGACCGGATTCCAGAGACATCAACACAAATGCGCCAGACTCTTCTTTGGTTCCGTACTGGTTCATCAGGCTGGCGTACAAACCGCCGTTGGTCATGTCCATCGCTGAAACAATTGCCAGTACCGAAAGACCGGCAAAGAACCCGGTTTGAATACCGGTATCAGGAATAAATGAAGCAGCAATCATTGCCACTACCCATGCCACGGCTATTTTAGTTAATACCAGTGTGCCGGATTTGCGTAATACCGTGCCGGTTGCCCGTAAATCAATAGATGCACCGATACAAAAAAACCACACTGCCAGAATCGGCACCGTTCCGCTGATCATTCCTTTGGTAAACGAACCGAAATACGCGCCGGTATCCGGAGCTAACGTATTTAACACTGCGCCTAATAACAGAGGAATCAACATCATTCCGCCAGGGATGCGTTCAATCGTGGCTTTAATTTTCATAAGCGTCCTCATCTCTTGTCGCAGGTAATACACGCGCAAGGAAGTAAAAATTAATAAATTCAAGTAGTTACTGATTTTTCTTAACAAAGAAAACAGCTATCTCTTTGTTTTATAAAATCTAACGCGGCATACGTTGAGCGTGTTACTGCTCCCAGGGATATTGCGTCTGGAATTAGTTTGCATTCATGGGAACATTGATTCAATAAAAATAAAACGATGTTTTAGTTATCTTCATCACATATTCCGAGCAAAAGTTCCTGAGTGCTCTGATTATTAAAAAAGCTGTGATCTTTTTGTGAAGAGATTAGGTGGGTTTTTGCCTAGCAGAATAATAGTGACTGTTGTGATTGTTGGTGCAACAAAGCGATTTATTCTTGTATTTAATTGCCAGAAAATCGCAAGCATTACATGTAAAAAAGTTGACTAAGAATGACCTGATTTACGCATGTTGACGAAATGGAAATCTATATGTGAAGTTGATCACAAATTTAAACACTGTTAGGGTAAAGAGGTCATTAACCGCCCAATCAGGCGTCAACAGGTTCGGTTGTACTGCTCGTTTCTCGTCAGTGTAAGTAAACCTGCTACGCTTGTTACAGGGAATGCGTCTGTGCATTCCCCGCTCGGTGATGACCTTGACGCAGGGGCGTTGAGGGACTCGATCTGTAGCGTGACAGGGCTAAGTCTATGAGGACGAGTATGCTAAAAAGGAAAAAAATAAAACCAATTACGCTGCGCGACGTTACCATCATTGATGACGGTAAACTGCGAAAAGCCATTACCGCGGCGTCTTTAGGTAATGCGATGGAGTGGTTTGATTTTGGTGTTTATGGGTTTGTTGCTTACGCATTAGGTAAAGTGTTCTTCCCGGGGGCTGACCCCAGCGTACAGATGGTTGCTGCACTTGCCACCTTCTCTGTTCCCTTTCTGATTCGACCGCTTGGCGGATTGTTCTTCGGTATGCTTGGCGATAAATACGGTCGTCAGAAGATCCTCGCTATCACCATTGTGATTATGTCGATAAGTACCTTCTGTATCGGTCTCATTCCCTCGTATGCCTCGATTGGTATCTGGGCGCCGATTCTGCTGTTGCTGTGTAAAATGGCGCAGGGGTTCTCGGTCGGCGGAGAGTATACCGGGGCGTCGATTTTTGTCGCAGAGTACTCGCCAGACCGTAAGCGCGGATTTATGGGCAGCTGGCTGGACTTCGGCTCGATTGCCGGGTTTGTGCTGGGTGCGGGCGTGGTAGTCCTGATCTCAACTATCGTCGGCGAAGAAAACTTCCTTGAGTGGGGCTGGCGTATTCCGTTCTTCCTGGCGCTACCGTTAGGGCTTATTGGCCTGTACCTGCGTCATGCACTGGAAGAGACTCCGGCGTTCCAGCAGCACGTGGATAAACTGGAGCAGGGCGATCGTCAGGGACTGCAGGACGGTCCGAAGGTGTCGTTTAAAGAGATTGCGACCAGACACTGGCGCAGCCTGCTGGCATGTATTGGTCTGGTGATTGCCACCAACGTCACCTACTACATGCTGCTCACCTATATGCCGAGCTACCTGTCGCATAACCTGCATTACTCTGAAGACCACGGCGTGCTGATTATTATCGCCATCATGATTGGTATGCTGTTTGTGCAGCCGGTGATGGGTCTGCTCAGCGACCGCTTCGGACGCCGTCCGTTTGTGATTATGGGCAGTATTGCGCTGTTTGTGCTGGCTATTCCGGCATTTATTCTGATTAACAGTAACGTCATCGGCCTGATTTTCGCCGGGTTGCTGATGCTGGCGGTGATCCTCAACTGCTTTACCGGGGTGATGGCGTCAACGTTACCAGCGATGTTCCCGACGCATATTCGCTACAGTGCCTTGGCTGCAGCGTTTAATATCTCGGTATTGGTCGCCGGTCTGACACCGACGTTGGCCGCATGGCTGGTGGAAAGCTCTCAGAATCTGATGATGCCTGCTTATTATCTGATGGTGATTGCGGTGATAGGTTTAATTACCGGCGTGACCATGAAAGAGACGGCTAATCAGCCGCTGAAGGGGGCTACGCCTGCCGCTTCGGATATTCATGAAGCGAAAGAGCTCCTCGGCGAGCACTACGATAATATTGAGCATAAAATCGAAGATATCGATCAGGAAATTGCTGAGCTGCAGCTTAAGCGTACGCGCCTGGTGCAGCAGCATCCGCGGATTGATGAGTAATCATGTGATTTATCATATCCACTTAAGGTTGGCTTAATCTGCGTCAGGCAAACTCTCCTCCAGAGTATCGGAGGAGAGTGTCATGAAAAACCGCATTTATGAAAGTTTGACCACCGTGTGCAGCGTGCTGATCGTCAGCAGCTTTTTGTACGTTTGGGTGAGTTCTTACTGACCTTTCGCTAATTCCACCCAAGCGCGAGTGCCGGTGGTTCCCTGACGATTTTGCAAATAGAAATGCCCGTGATGTAATTGGGTGATACGACTGACAATGCTCAGCCCCAGCCCAATCCCGCCAAAACGGCTGTCCATACGCACAAACGCTTTACTCAGCTCCCCGCATTTACTCTCATCAATGCCAGGGCCTTCATCTTCGACGGCGATAACGGCATCATGCTCTGTATTTAGGCTAATCGTAATATGGGTGCCTTCCGGGCTGTAACGATGCGCGTTCTCCACCAGATTTCGCAGCAGCATTCGTAATAGCGTCGCATCGCCACGTACGACAACGTCCGCCGTGCTTTGCGGTAGGAGCAGCGTCTGCTGACGCTGGTCCAGCATGGTGCTGAGTTCATCGTAGGAGGGCAAAATCACGTCCTCCAGCAGTTTGACGTGCTGGTAGCTCCCGGCCGAGAACGACTGTCCAACGCGGGCGAGTTGCAGCAGTTGCGACACGCTGTCCATCATTTGGTCAAGGCGGGCAATTAACGGTGAAACGTCGACCTTATGGGTTTTGGACAGTAATTCCAGATGCAGGCGAACGCCTGACAGTGGGGTGCGCAGTTCGTGGGCGACATCGGCGGTAAATAAGCGTTCGTTTTCAATGGTGCTCGTCAGCCGCGTCACCAGCTCGTTGAGCGCTGAGACGACCGCCTGGATCTCAACGGTTGAACTGTGAACTTCAATCGGAGCAAGGTTATCGGCTGCCCGCGTTTCTAACTCTTTTTGCAGATCCGCCAGCGGGCGAGTAATACGTCGTACTGCCTGGTAGCAAATCAGCAGCGTCAGGCTGACCATAAAGATACCGGGGACGATCAGGCTGGCGATGGCCTCGCGGATTTCATGCAGGATGTGGCGATCGTTGTTACGATTTTCGCGTAACGCCTGCTCAAATAGCTGTATTTGTTCGGTGCTTTCGTGCCACAACCAGAAGGTGCTAATCAACTGGAAGACCAGCAGAATAAGACCGATGGTCAGCATCAGGCGATGACGCAGCGGGAGCGGTTTTTTTAGATATTGCAGTAGCTTCACTTAGCTTTCCTCAGTGGCAACCAGCATATAGCCAAATCCCCTGACTGTGCGGATACGTGATTTACCCACTTTGTCCCGCAGGTTGTGAATGTGCACTTCCAGCGTATTGGTCGACGGTTCGTTATCCCAGCTGTAGATGTCGTTATACAGGATTTCCCGGTGTACCGGGCTGCCCGCTTTAAGCATCAGGCGCGACAGGAGTGCGTATTCTTTCGGCGTTAAGATAACTTCTTGTCCATCCATCCACACCTGGCGACGACCGATATTCAGCGTCAGGTTACTGACAATGAGTTCACTTTCACCCTGATTGTTATGACGACGCAGCAGCGCCCGGATGCGGGCATGCAGTTCTTCCAGTGCGAACGGTTTGACCAGATAGTCATCGGCGCCAACGTCCAGCCCGCTGACCCGGTCTTTCACTGTATCGCGGGCGGTGAGGATAAGCACCGGCACGGTGTATTTTTTCTGTCTGATGCGGTTCAGGAAGTGCAGGCCGTCTTCATCCGGTAAGCCCAGGTCCAGAACCACCAGACTGTAATGGCCGGTCTCCAGACACTGCTCCGCGGCACGGGCCGTTGATACGCCGTCGCAGGCATAGCCTTCTGTTTGCGCGGCGAGTATCAGTCCCTGTAATAACAACGTATCGTCTTCAACAATCAGAATTTTCATTCGTTTAGCCTCCCCGGCAGGGTTGCAGAATATCATCTGCCGCCTGATATTTCTGTGTTTGCACGCCTGTTAATCCCAGCAGGGTTGAGAAGAGATTATCCTGTGAGAAGTCCTCTGAGCCTGCCCGTTTTTGCAAACATGTCTGAGAGACTTGATAGCGTTGCTGATAATCTTCTGAGAGCCACAGCAGCATCGGCACATGTTTTTGCGTTTCTGGCGCAATCGAATACGGCAGGCCGTGTAAATAGATGCCATTTTCCCCTAAGGATTCACCGTGATCGGAAAGGTAGACCAGGCTGGTGGTGAAATTATCCTGATGCTCTTTCAGTATATTGATTGCTTTATCAACAATATAGTCGACGTAAAGAATGGTGTTGTCATAGGTATTGACCAATTGTTGCTGTGAACAAGTCTGGATTTCGTTGGTGTCACAGGTTGGCGTAAATTTCTTGAACTGCGCAGGATAGCGGTTGTAATAGGTCGGACCGTGGCTGCCGATGGTGTGCAGCACAATCACGCCGTCGCCTTGCAGGTTATTAATGTACTCTTCCAGCCCGTGGAACAGCACGTCATCGTAGCATTCCCCGTCAATACACTGCCCTGGCAGGTTCAGCTTAGTCATATTCTGGTGCGGTACCCGGTCGCATGCCCCTTTGCAGCCGCCGTCGTTGTCGTTCCACAGAACGTTAATTCCCGCCCGCTGAATAATGTCGAGCACGCCTTCCTGATGCTGCGCCAGTTCTTCATCGTAGTGCGCGCGTGGCATACCCGAGAACATGCAGGGGACAGATACTGCCGTTGCCGTTCCGCAAGATGTGGTGCGGGGGAAATAGACCACATCATCTTTTTCCAGCAACGGGTTGGTCTGGCGCGAATAGCCTGACAGCGAGAAGTTATCGCCGCGTGAGGTCTCGCCGAGCACCACAATCGTCAGGTTCTTACGCTTTTCTTTCACCATCAACGGATTGCGATGGGCGTCTTCGCCAATGCGTACCAGCGGCAGGTGGGCCAGCCTCTGGTGTGAATACCAGGAAGAGGTCGCCACAATGCTGTTGGATGGGCTGAGGGATTTCACCAGTTCTTTATTGTTGCGAAACAGTGAGGCGTAATCTTTGTAGAAGAACGCGGCGACCAGCACGATCAGCAGCGCGGAGATCAGAATATTCGCGCCACGGAACAGTACGCTGCGCATGGCCGGGGCGATCGGTTTGATTCTTATCCAGCAGGCAATGAGCGCGGCGAGAATGCCGCTCACTCCGAGCGTGATGAGCATTTGCGGCGTCAGCAAAGCAAAGGTTTCGGCGGGTGTGGTGTCCATCATATTGGCGATCATCGAGCGGTCAATGATGATGCCGTAGGTCATGATGAAATATTGGGCCGATGCGCCAACCAGAATGAAAACGCAGGCCACCAGGCGATTAAGCCACAGGAATGAGGCCAGCGTCAGCACAATGTTCATGACGCTGAAAGCGACGACCGGCATCGACAAAAACACCAGCAGGTTGCGCACGGAATCCAGGGGCAGTTCTTGCAGCACTTGTTTATAGAACGCAATGTTCAGGAAAGTCGCAAGATAAAATGAGATCAGGAGAAGCCAGCTGATTAGCCCGAGAGTGGGTCTTTTAAACAGGTGCTTTAACATTAAGGGGGTTCCATCGACTAAGTGGTACAAATCCTCTCAAAGTAAAATTAAGCCAACCTTAAGTTCTTAATGTTGATTTCAGGAATCGCGGGGGGCTGCGTTGGCCCGATGAACTTACGCCATCGGGCAACGACGACTGTTTGTGTTAGTTATTGTTTACCGGAGCATCCAATGGATATGGGTTTTTATGGATCCGATTGTAGTTCAGTGCATACAGCGCGGTGATGATCATCAGTGTGACGAATGACCACATCACCTCTTTGGCACCGGAACCGACAACGGCCCAAATGCAGTAAACAAAAGCGATAAAGGTCACCAGTAAGTACATCGGACGCGCTTTACCAAAGTGACCATGGCCGAGCAGCAGCAGCGCGGCGCAGGTGTACAGATACGGCACCAGCGTGAAGATAACGGAGACTGAAGAGACCAGACCAAACTCTTTCGCAGCGTTTGGCGACATGCTGCTGAACTGGAAGATGGTCATCAGAACGCCGACGATAATTAACCCGGCTACCGGCGTACCGGCTTTGTTAACGCGGGCAAAAATCGGTGGGAACAGGCCGTCATCGGCTGCCGCTTTGGCGGTTTGCCCGGCAAGCAGCGTCCAGCCGCCCAGGGAACCAAGGCACCCGGCCGCGGCACAGAAGGAGACAATCGCCCCAGCGGTGTCTCCCAGCGCCATGCGTGCGGCATCACCGAACGGGGAGGCTGAAACACGCAGCGCCGCGTTAGGGATCATACCCATAATCGCCGTGGTGGAGAGCACATAGCAAACGGCGGCGATCAGCACGCCGCCCATGGTGGCGATAGGCACGTTACGTTTGGGATTTTTAACCACACCTGCCGCGACGGAGGCGCTTTCCACGCCGATAAATGACCACAAGGTTACGTTCAGAGTGCTTTGAATCGCACCGAAGGTGTTCATACCGCTGACGTTCCATGCCGCCATATAGGTTTCACCCCGGAACCAGAACCAGCCGAAGACGGCAATACCGACAATTGGCACCAGCGCCAGTACCGTTGCGACGGCCTGTACACGGGTGATCATTTTCGGTCCGACAATGTTCAGCAATACGAAGATCCACAGTACCACGACGCAGGTCAGCGTCAGGACCAGCGGATCTTTTAAGATGGGGAAGAAGTAGCTCAGGTAACCGACGCCAATAACCACCATGGCGATGTTACCAATCCAGCAAGCCAGCCAGTACAGGACGTTGGTCTGGTAGCCCAAAAAAGGACCGAAACAGCGGCGGGCATAAGCGTAAGAACCACCGGGACTGGAGTCTAAGGACGACATTTTCGCGTACACCATCGACAGCGCCAAAGCACCGATAATAGTGACCAACCATCCGTAGATTGCAATCCCGCCAGTTGACGCAAGGTTTGCGGGTAGCAGGAATACACCGGAACCCATAATATTCCCCGACACCATAAGGGTGACGGGGATTAAGCCCACTTTGTGAGCATCAGCATCCGTCGACATATTTAGTAACTCCTGATAAGGATAAATGACGTCTTATCATACCTCTTCAGAAGACTATTTTATGATGGCGGACTGGGGGTATCGCTAATGCTGATATTATTGTGGCTTATCGCTAACTGATTAAAAATCAGGCAGCGGATGGCTCCCTATGTTGACTGACATAATGCAGAGGCGTCATCCCATAGAACTCTTTGAATACGGAAATAAAGTACGAGGTACTGTTATATCCGCACAGTTGAGAGACCTGGGAAATGTTTTTGCCATCCATCAATAATTGATTGACGGCATAACGCATGCGACACGTGGTAATTATTTGGCTGTAACTTGTATTTTCACTTTTGAGCTTTTTCTTTAACAAACTGGGGCTCAGGCATAAGCAACTGGCAACCATGCTTAAATTCCAGTCTTTATGTATATCGCTCTCAATAATGTGATAAACGCTGTCGCTGATACGACTGCGTAGTATATGCATGAGCAGAGAAATAAACTTTTTGCTGCCGAGAAAGCGTGATAACACCGTGAACAGTAGCGAGCGCGTGCGCACACTTTCACCTTCGTCCATTGTGTCCATTACGCTATATTGGGCAGCCACCCGGAAGACATCCGGCGTCAGACAGACGGCGGTCATCACTGGGTTGGCACTGCGTTGCCAGAGTGGGATCTGTGAAAGGTCTTTATTTAAAAAACGTAGATAGTCTTTAATGATATCACGGCTGATATGTACGACCAGTGCGTTATTAAGTGATGAGAAATCGATAATATTATTATCGCATGCTACCAGCGCCATATGATTAGCTTTTAAGCTGATGGCTTCTTTACCGTTAATCCTTAACCAAACATCCTTCTCCGTTAATACAACAACACAAGCTGCTCTGCTGCAAACCCTCATACCCAAACTCCAGGAATATGAACATAAAACACCGTAGCTCACCATCAGATGAACCATATCGGCTAAATTGAAATTGTATGATGAATCCAGGACCGCATTAAAATAACGTGTCTGAAATTAATTACAATGTTTGGTGGGAATTTTCTTATGTATACTTTTTTTTACGCAAGTGGAAACGTGATATTTGCGTATAAAAAAAGCGCGGGGTGGTCCCGCGCAAAAAGGTATGACAATGTTATTGTTTTGCAGCAATACTCAGGAATTACTCAAGCATGACATGTCTACCTTAAAAATCGGACTATCTATAAAGTGACATTATGCTTTCACGCACATGACGTGATATACACCGTCAATAATTTCCGTTCCTTCGGTTTCATGTTCAAATCCAGGGAAGTGGTGGTCCCAGGACTGCAACGAACGTAGATAACTAATCTGCGGGCTATTGGCGTCGCCAAAGTTCTCCCCGGACAGCAGCATTGGAATTCCCGGTGGGTAAGGAATCACGGAATTCGCAGCTATACGACCCGGCAGATTTTCAATGGCCACCATCTCAACGTTATCGCTGACTATCGCGTTATAGGCTTCACGCGGGGTGATTTCAGCAACAGGCAGGCCGGAGTAGGCCGCGTTGAGTCGGCTGCCAGGGTTGTTCTCTTTCAGCCAGGCAAACATGGTGTCGCCCAGATCGTGAATGCCCATGTTGGCGTAAGTGTCAGGATGTTCCTCAACCAGTTCTGGCATCACCTGCGCCAGCGGTGTATTGGCATCGTAATGGTGTTTGAATGAGCACAGGGTATTGATCAGCGTGCCCCATTTCCCACGGGTAATCCCCATTGAGAACAGGAACATAATCTGGAAATCGGTGGTACGGGTCGGCACGATACCGTGGCGGCCAAGCCAGGCGGTGACCAGCGCTGCCGGTACGCCGCTCTCTTCCAGTTCGCCATCATCGCCCATCCCCGGCGCCAGAATACTGACTTTGATTGGGTCCAGCATGCTCCAGTTATCCGGCAGGTCTTTAAACCCGTGCCAGGATTCACCCGGACGCATCACCCAGCAGTTCTGGTCAGTGGTCAGGAGTTGAGTTGGCGCATCGGCAAAGTCATAGGTTTTGCCGGTTTGCGGGTCAGTCACCACTTCTTTGTTCCACGGTTTGAAGAACCAGTCGCCTTCGGCGGAAAATTCTTTGTACAAACGCGCCATAGCCTGACGGAAATCGACCGCTTCGTCGATCACTTCCTGGGTGAGCGACAGACCGCTGTTGCCGTCCATCATGGAGACCGCCACGTCGTTTGATGCGCAGATGGCATACAGCGGAGAGGTGGTGGCGTGCATCATGTACGCCTGGTTAAAGCGGGAGAAGTTCACGGCCCCACGACCTTCACGGACGTGAATGTAAGACGCCTGAGAGAGCGCGTTCAGCAGTTTGTGGGTCGAGTGGGTCGCAAAAACGGTAGGACCGTTATGATCGCCCGGCGCGCCACGCATAGCGTAGTGATCGGCATAAATTGGGTTAAAGCGAGCATAGCCGTACCAGGCCTCATCGAAGTGGATGCGATCGCTGGTTTGCGCGAGCAGGTCCTGGGCCTCTTTGGCGTTGTAGCAAACACCGTCATAAGTACAGTTGGTCACAACGCTGTAAGACGGTTTTTGCCCGGCCTTGCCTTTGGTCAGCGGGCTTTCGCTGATTTTTTTCTGCAATGTTTCAGGTTGCATTTCTTGCGGGTAGATAGGGCCGATAATGCCGTACCGGTTGCGACTTGGCACCATGTACACCGGTTTTGCGCCGGTGAGGATCAACCCCTGCTCGATAGATTTGTGGCAGTTACGATCCAGCACCACGACGTCGTTGTCGGTCATACAAGCCTGCATGATGGTGCGGTTAGAGCCGGAAGTCCCGACCACTACGGACCAGGAGCGGTCAGCGCCAAACACGCGGGCGGCATATTTTTCGCTCTCGCCAAATGCGCCGGTATGATCCAGCAGTGAGCCGAGCGATGCGCGTTCAATACCCATGTCGCTACGGAATAAGTTTTCACCGTAGTAATCATGGTAAAAACGACCCGCCGGCGTTTTAGTAAATCCGACACCGCCCTGGTGACCAGGCGCCGCCCAGGAGTATTCATGGATGTCGCCGTATTTCATCAGCGCGCTGAACAGTGGCGGCAGAAGCTGCTGGCGGTAACGGGTCATCGCCGCAACGGCACGTCCGGCGATAAAGTCTGCGGTATCTTCCATAATCCAGGCGAATTCATCGACAAGCTCCAGCAGGTCGCGATCCAGCGATGCGGTGGCTTTTTCGCGATCGCCCAGCAGGAAAACGGGAACGTTTTGCTGGCGCTCGTGGAGCTTGCCGATCAATTGCCTGACGTTCAGGTGCTCGTCTTGTTGTTCCATTTGATAGCTAAACATCAGGCAATCAATGGCTTCATTAGCGGCGAGGATTGCGTAACCATCGTCGAATGAGGTGGACTTAATGACGGTAACATTTTGGCGGCTTAATGCGTCAGCCAGACGTTCGACAGCGCTACCGACCCAGGTGTCCTGATGCAGAAACTCACTTTCAACAATTAATACTTTCATCATCTTTTACCCGGTTGTGGAAAGGTTGCAATTTATGGATTGCAGACACACCGTATGAATGTGACGCAGGCAAGTATTATCCTGACAAAATGGGCTGTAAAGCGGGTGATAAATAGTCTGATCTGTGTTTAATTTGTTTTTAAACAAATAGTTATGTTTGCTTATTGGCGATTTTTCACCGCTGTTTATCGACAGGGGGAATATTTTTTTGGCTGATACTGATATCGGCGAACGATAGGGATCGTAGGCCGGGGTAACGCCGGTGGTTTCTGGCTGCTCAGCCAGCCATTGTTTGCCGGCGCTGCTGGCTCAGTTTGCGGTACTGCTGCGGCGACATGCCGACAAACTTGCTGAAGGTGTCATAAAAACGGCTGCTGGATCGGAATCCCGCGGTCAACGCGACGTCAAGAATGGTTTTATCGGTATCGCTAAGCAATGCGCGGACGTGATTGATCCGCATTGCGGTGATGTACTGCTTCATGGTGAGTTGCATCACGCGCTGGAAAATCCCCATCGCGTAGTTGGCGTTGAGCTTCACGTGTTCCGCGACGTCGTTGATAGTGAGCACCTGATCGTAGTTATCGGCAATAAAACTCAGCATCTGGCTTACGTAAAACTGGGCGTGCCGCGAAACGCTGTTTTTGTGCGTCCGCGAAGTTTTATTGACCAGGATTGGCTGCCAGCCGGAAAGGCTAAACCGCTTGAGCATCAGACCAATTTCATCAATGGCGAGCTGGCGAATTTGCTCGTTCGGGTTGCTCAGCTCCTGTTGCCAGCGCTGAACTTCAAAGGTGCTTAGCTGCTGTGACGCCAGCGATTTGATGACCATGCCATGGGTAACGTGGTTGATCAGTTCGCGATCCAGCGGCCAGGAAAGGAAAAGGTGCATCGGTAAATTGAAGATAGCCATGCTTTGGCAGCTGCCCGGACGCGTGAGCTGATGCGGCGTACAGGCCCAGAAAAGCGTAATGTGCCCCTGTTTTATCTGCACCACTTCGTTGTTGATAAGGTACTCAACGTCGCCATCAAACGGCACATTAATCTCCACCTGCCCATGCCAGTGGCTGGCAGGCATAGCATGCGGTGAGCGCAGCTCAATATCCATCCGTTGATATTCTGAGTACAGCGACAATGGGCTGCGGGTTTGCTCTTCATCGCTGCTGCACATGTGCGGATCGGGGGGAAGAGGCGATGTTGGTAATGTACTCATGGTTGCTCCATTTCCTGAATTATCAGAATCATGTCATTTGCTGCGCATTAAGGCTGAGAATCAGGACACAAATCGGACCGATATCATTGAGCATAGTGAGATTTTGGGGCCGCATACTCTGCTTTTTGTGCAATTTTGTCCCATAAACTCAGATCCAGTATGGGGCAAAGAGGCGATCTGAGTTTATGGGAATGCTCGCCAGGGAAGTCGGAAGTTTTCATCAATGCGCTGTGCCACCATGACTGTGTTCACTAATGTTCTGGAGAGTCATGATGTCTGCACCCAAAATTACCTTTATCGGCGCCGGTTCCACGATTTTCGTCAAAAATATCCTCGGGGACGTCTTTCATCGTGATGCGCTGAAATCTGCGCATATCGCCTTGATGGACGTCAATCCTACTCGGCTGGAAGAGTCACACATTGTGGTGCGTAAGTTGATGGACTCAGCGGGCGCGTCCGGGCGTATCACCTGCTATACCGATCAAAAAGCGGCATTGCAGGATGCTGATTTTGTGGTGGTCGCTTTCCAGATTGGTGGCTATGAACCTTGTACCGTTACCGATTTTGCGGTGTGTAAACGTCATGGTCTGGAGCAGACGATTGCCGATACGTTGGGGCCTGGCGGCATTATGCGCGCGCTGCGCACTATCCCGCATTTATGGCAGATTTGTGAGGATATGACCGAAGTCTGCCCGCAGGCCACCATGCTTAACTACGTTAACCCGATGGCGATGAACACCTGGGCAATGTATGCGCGCTATCCGCATATTAAGCAGGTTGGATTGTGTCACTCGGTGCAAGGGACAGCGGAGGAGCTGGCCCGCGATTTGAACATCGACCCAGCCTCTTTGCGCTATCGCTGCGCCGGGATCAACCATATGGCGTTTTATCTGGAACTTGAGCGTAAAACGGCTGACGGTGCTTATGTGAATCTCTATCCGGAGCTTCTGGCGGCCTATGAATCTGGTCAGGCGCCGAAACCGAATCTTCACGGTAATACCCGTTGTCAGAACATTGTGCGCTATGAAATGTTCAAAAAGCTGGGCTATTTCGTCACTGAGTCATCGGAGCATTTCGCGGAATATACGCCGTGGTTTATCAAACCAGGGCGTGAGGATCTGATTGAGCGCTATAAGGTTCCACTGGATGAGTATCCAAAACGCTGTGTGGAACAGCTGGCGAACTGGAACAAAGAGCTGGAAGAGTACAAAACGGCGGCGCGGATCGAGATTAAACCGTCACGTGAATATGCCAGCACTATCATGAACGCTATCTGGACCGGTGAACCGAGCGTAGTGTATGGCAACGTTCGCAATGACCATCTGATCGATAACCTGCCGCAAGGCTGTTGCGTGGAGGTGGCTTGCCTGGTCGATGCGAATGGTATCCAGCCAACGAAGGTGGGTACTCTCCCGTCACATTTGGCGGCCATGATGCAAACCAATATCAATGTTCAGACCCTGCTAACGGAAGCCATTCTGACGGAAAATCGCGATCGCGTTTATCACGCGGCGATGATGGATCCGCATACCGCCGCGGTATTGGGGATTGAGGAGATTTATGCGTTGGTGGACGACCTGATCGCGTCTCATGGCGACTGGTTGCCGGCCTGGTTACACCGTTAACACACCATTACGCCGGGCAGAGCATCCGGCGTTTAACCTCTGACGTTTCCTCTAACAGAAGGCGGGCGCTGGTAACGGCGACCCGATACCCTATGAGCATCTCTCTGAAAACAAAACTCAGTTACGGATTTGGAGCGTTTGGTAAGGATTTCGCCATCGGTATTGTGTACATGTACCTGATGTATTACTACACCGACGTGGTGGGATTATCGGTGGGGCTGGTCGGAACGTTGTTCCTGGCGGCAAGGGTCTGGGATGCGGTAAACGATCCCATCATGGGCTGGATTGTGAACGCCACCCGGTCGCGGTGGGGAAAATTTAAACCCTGGATCTTACTCGGTACGCTGGCGAACTCATTGGTGCTGTTTTTGCTTTTTAGCGCACATCTGTTTGAGGGCACTGCGCAAGTCGTATTTGTCTGCGTGACGTATATATTATGGGGAATGACCTACACCATTATGGATATTCCATTCTGGTCGCTGGTGCCAACTATTACGCTGGATAAACGCGAGCGTGAACAACTGGTGCCGTTCCCTCGTTTCTTCGCAAGCCTGGCTGGGTTTGTCACCGCGGGGGTAACGCTGCCCTTTGTGAGCTATGTTGGCGGGGCCGATCGCGGCTTTGGTTTCCAGATGTTTACGCTGGTGCTGATTGCATTCTTTATCGTTTCTACCGTTGTTACGCTGCGTAATGTGCATGAGGTTTATTCGTCAGATAGCGAGGCAACGGCGGACAGCAGTCGTCTTGGGCTGAAAGCGATCGTTGGGCTCATCTATAAAAACGACCAGTTATCCTGCCTGCTAGGCATGGCGCTGGCTTACAACATTGCCGCCAATATCATTGCTGGCTTTGCCATTTACTATTTTACTTATGTGATTGGCGATGCAAGCCTCTTCCCGTACTACATGTCTTACGCAGGAGCGGCAAACCTGCTGACGCTGATTTTCTTTCCTCGATTGGTAAAAGCGTTGTCACGACGGATCTTGTGGGCTGGGGCATCAGTGCTGCCAGTGCTCAGCTGTATCGTGCTGCTGGTGATGGCGTTAGCCGGTTTCCATAACATCTTACTCATTGTTATTGCTGGTATTTTACTGAATATTGGTTCAGCGCTTTTCTGGGTGTTGCAGGTCATTATGGTGGCGGATACCGTTGATTACGGCGAATACAAACTGAATGTACGTTGTGAAAGTATCGCTTATTCAGTGCAGACGATGGTGGTAAAAGGAGGGTCTGCGTTTGCCGCTTTCTTTATCGCAGTGATACTTGGGCTGATTAATTACGCGCCGAATGTCGCGCAGTCTGCAGAAACCATTGTTGGTATGCAATTCATTATGATCGCGCTACCAGCACTCTTTTTTGTGGTGACCTTAGTCCTTTACTTCCGCTTTTACCGACTGAACGGCGACACGCTGCGCAGGGTCCAGATTCATTTGTTGGATAAGTACCGTAAGGTGCCGCAGCAGCATGAGCAACCGGATATCCCGGCTATTGCGATAGTCACCCCAGGTGATGTGAAGGCGTAGCTATGGAATGGCATTCGTGGATTGGGTATTTGGCGGCTAGCCTGACGACGCTCTCATTCTTACCGCAAGCGATTAAGGTCATTACCACCCGCAACACGCAGGGTATCTCCGGTTTAATGTATGTAATGTTTGTGTGTGGGCTGGTGTTGTGGCTGATTTATGGATTATTGATTGAAGATACTGCCGTCAGCATGGCGAACTTTCTGACACTCCTGTTCGCCTTGCCGATTCTGGTTATCAAGTCTC
Organism: Citrobacter sp. RHB35-C21; assembly: GCF_013816515.1. NCBI lineage: Bacteria > Pseudomonadati > Pseudomonadota > Gammaproteobacteria > Enterobacterales > Enterobacteriaceae > Citrobacter > Citrobacter sp. RHB35-C21. The sequence continues at coordinate 4,693,808 of NZ_CP057147.1, read as the reverse complement.
GCAATGGGTAGGGCTGATTGCCGGATAAGCGTCAGCGCTATCCGGCAGTTTTTAACTGTCTGTTGTGCCAGCCCGCCAACACGAGCACCGTGGTTAGCGCACCGAGCAGGGCGCAGAACATATCCGACTGGGTATCCCATGGGTCGCCCTGCGTCCCGAGAAAATCATCCGCTCCCTGACCCATCGCCAGCGCTGCCCACCATTCGATCAGCTCATACATCGCGCTAATCGCCAGCGCCACGCAGCAGACCAAAAATGCCAGCATTTTGCGGCCACGAACTATATTACCGCGCACTAAAATCTCTCTTGCCGTCAGGGCGGGCACCAGACCCTGGAAGAAGTGACCCAGCTTGTCATAGGGGTTACGACTGAGATCCAGCCACTCCTGAACCTGAAAACCGACAGGGACTTTAGCGTAGGTATACATACCGCCGACCATCAGAATGATGGCGTGCAAGAAAATGAGCGTGTAGAGCAATGGCGTCAGCGGGTAGCGCTTCACGGTCGCCAGCAACAGTGGGACGACAATAATGACCGGCGTAACTTCCATCAGCCAGGTGATTTTCTCCGTGGCTGAGATACCGGTGTAGATAAGTATTAGCGCCAGGAGCAGCGCGCCAGAGTGCAAGATTGTGGAGTTCAGTGTGCGGAGCATGGCGAATTCACAAGTAATGGAAAAGGTTACTATTCCCTGTGAGCGGCAAAAATTCAACGCCAGTAAATGGGGGGATAAAGTTGGCCCGGGGGGATCACTGGACTGACGCCAAAAATCTGTTGTCAGTCCAGTGCCGGGCCGAATGGGTTACTTCGCGCAGTTAGCGCATTGTTTGCTGACGATTTGCTGGAAGAAATCGTTGCCTTTGTCATCGACCAGAATGAAAGCCGGGAAATCTTCGACTTCGATTTTCCAGATAGCTTCCATACCCAGCTCCGGGTATTCCACGCATTCCAGATGTTTAATACTCTGCTGCGCAAGTACCGCTGCCGGGCCACCAATGCTGCCTAAATAGAAGCCGCCGTGTTTGTGGCAGGCGTCTGTCACCTGCTGGCTACGGTTACCTTTTGCCAGCATGATCATGCTGCCGCCGTGAGACTGTAGCAGGTCAACATAGGAGTCCATACGACCCGCAGTGGTTGGCCCTAAAGAGCCGGACGGATAACCCGCAGGTGTTTTGGCCGGGCCCGCGTAGTAGATAGGGTGATCTTTCACGTACTGCGGCAGACCTTCGCCGGACTCAATACGTTCTTTTAGCTTCGCGTGGGCAATATCGCGACCGACAATGATGGTGCCGCTCAGCGACAGACGGGTAGAAACCGGATACTGAGAGAGCTGAGCGAGGATCTCTTTCATTGGGCGGTTAAGGTCAACTTTAACCACTTCACCTTCGCCTGCCTGGCGCAGCGACTCCGGAATGTACTGGGCTGGGTTATGTTCCAGTTTTTCGATCCAGATCCCTTCGCGGTTAATCTTGGCCTTGATGTTACGGTCTGCGGAGCAAGACACACCCATACCAACCGGGCAGGATGCGCCGTGGCGAGGCAGGCGGATCACGCGGATATCGTGCGCGAAGTATTTCCCGCCAAACTGGGCGCCGAGGCCGAGTTTCTGCGCTTCTTCCAGTAGTTCCTGTTCCAGTTGCAGATCGCGGAACGCCTGGCCGTGCGCATTACCTTCAGTCGGCAGTGCGTCATAGTAGTGTGTGCTGGCCAGCTTCACCGTTTTCAGGGTGCTTTCCGCTGACGTGCCGCCAATGACGAATGCAATGTGGTACGGCGGGCATGCTGCGGTACCCAGCGTGCGCATTTTCTCAACCAGGAAGTTTTTCAGTTTGCCGGGCGTGAGCAGCGCTTTGGTTTCCTGATACAGATAGGTTTTGTTCGCTGAACCGCCGCCTTTGGCCACGCACAGGAATTTGTATTCGTCACCATCCACGCTGTACAGGTCGATTTGTGCGGGCAGGTTGGTGCCGGTATTCACTTCTTTGTACATATCCAGCGCCGCGTTTTGCGAGTAGCGCAGGTTATCTTCAATATAGGTATTAAATACGCCCTTGGAGAGTGCCGCTTCGTCGCCGCCACCGGTCCAGACGCGCTGACCTTTTTTACCCATGATAATTGCCGTACCGGTGTCCTGGCAGGTTGGCAATACGCCTTTAGCAGCGATTTCGGAGTTTCTCAGGAACTGCAGCGCTACGTATTTATCGTTTTCGCTGGCTTCGGGATCATGGAGAATTGAGGCGACTTGCTGTTGGTGTTCAGGGCGGAGCATGAAGGAGGCATCGTGGAAGGCTTGTTGGGCCAGTAGCGTAAGTGCTTCAGGGGCTACTTTCAGGATTGTTTCGCCTTCAAACTCGCCGACGCTGACGTGATCGGAGGTCAGCAGGTAGTACTCAGTTTTGTCTTCCCCCAGTGGGAAAGCCGCCTGATAAGTGAATTCAACTTTTGACATTTGCTTCCAGCCTTTTCATTTTTCTCAGGAATTTTAAAATTCTCTGTGTCTTGACGGTGGCGTGCCGTTCCAAAGCGGACGGCACGCGCACTGTAATTACAGGAAACCGTACATTGCAGCGAAGATCCAACCAAAGACACAGGATACGCTCACGCCGATCAACCCAGGTAGAATGAAGCTGTGGTTGATAACGAAACGGCCAATGTGGGTGGTGCCGGAACGGTCAAACTGAATAGCCGCCAGATCGCTCGGGTAAGTCGGCAGAATGTAGTAACCGTAACATGCCGGAGCGGAAGCAACGATGTACGCTGGATCAACCCCAATTGCCAGTGCGACCGGAACAATCGCCGCCAGCGCCGCAGCCTGGGAGTTTACAAATTTGGAAACCAACAGCAGAACAATTGCATAGGCCCACGGATACTCTTTCACCATATTGCCCAGCACACCTTCGATTTCCGTCATGTGCGCGCCGAACATTGTTTCGGCCATCCAGGCAATACCGTACACCGCCACAATCGCGATCATACCGGAACGGAAGACTTCGTTTTTAGATATTGAAGCGGGATTGGTCTTCGTCAGGATAATAATCAGCGCACCGGTCAGCAGCATGAACATCTGGATAACCAGTACCATTGACAGCGGTTTGCCGCTGAAGGTAGGGCGCAGCTCAGAGAACGCGCCGAGCACGGCAACAACGGCGATAGCGGCAAGGAAGATCCACATGGCCAGCCAGTTGCTTTTTGGCAGCTTTTTGTCTAACAGTGTGGCGGTATCGCCATAAACGTAGTTGTGGTTTTCAGGAACGGAAATAAACTTCTGGAACTCTTCATCTTTATCCAGATCTTTACCGCGGAACCAACTGAAGATACCGATCGCCAGGATACCCAACAGGGTAGACGGGATAGTGATGCTGAGCAGGTCGAGGAATTCAAGATGCTTGCCTTCAAACGTTACGTTACCCAGCATTGCGACCAGTGATACAACGGCCACGGACACCGGGCTGGCGATAATCCCCATCTGCGCACCGATAGAACTCGCCGCCATCGGACGTTCCGGGCGAATATTGTTCTTAATGGCAACGTCATAAATGATTGGCAGGATGGTGTATACCACGTGGCCTGTACCGCAGAGAATCGTCAGGGTGCAGGTAACGAACGGGGCGACGATGGAAACGTATTTTGGGTTACGGCGCAGCAGCTTTTCAGCGATTTGCAGCATAACGTCAAGGCCGCCGGAGGCTTGCAAGGTTGCCGATGCGGCCACCACGGCAATAATAACCAGCATTACATCTACAGGTGGTTTACCCGGCTGGAGATGGAAAACGAAAACCAGAATGACCAGGCCGATACCGCCTAATAAACCCAGCGCGATACCGCCCTTTCTGGCACCATAAAACAAACATATTAATATTATAAGAAGTTGTATACTAAATAACATTTTATTTACCCTCGCGAAAAAACCAGTCAATTTTTTGAAAAATGGATCTGTGCCACATTCTTTTTTGCCGGAATAGGCATCAAAAAATGGTCAGTATTCGATATGTCCGTATTTGCGATTAATGTTCAAATGTCTTGCTAGAATGTTTTTTTAACGTTATGGCGATATTTAGCTTTTTTCTGTGGCTTTGATCAGAGGAGAGAATCCTCAGGCGATGGGAAGCAGAGCTGGACATGGAGAGCTGCGGTTGACGCTGTAATTTATCTGTTTTGCGTTTTCCGCTATTTCGTGAACCACCGACAGAATGGGTGAGTAGGTTATTTGTGTGATCACGCTCACGCCATTTCATAATGTGATGAGGTTGGCGTGCGGATACTTTTATTTGCTCACAAAAATGTACGGTGTCCATGGTACGTAGCATGGTCTCCATTGCTACCAGTCTAGATTTTGTATGTCTGGTTAATTTCAGACTAATCCTTTATGGGTAAAAATACACACTCTGCGAGCTAGATAATACTTAATTAACTTTTGTTAGCGATTTTGAAATTAAAAACAGTGTGACGTTAATCAATATTAAAATAATACATGTAACATGCTGGATACAAATATATTTGATCTAACGCAAATTTATAATTCTGCAGCATGATTCAGAAAAGTAGGGATTTTTCATTATTTTAATAATTGTTACTTTCAAATAACAAATAATCCCAAATTGTTTTTATTGGCAATATTGTTTTAGTAATGAGTAATGTTCAGCCTGAACGCGGTAACGATAAACCGGTCTACCGGTTACGCCATAATGGATGCTGGTAAATAGGATGTGACAATTGACGAGCCAGATAAGATATTTACGGCAAGAAACGCGCGAGATATTGACCTCGTTGGCCAGTTCATCGGTGGAGAATTCCTGATCCTGATGCTCATCAATCCACTGGCACAGCGTGCGTAACGTTTGTGGCGTTAATCCTTTAGGTAAGCGCCGCGCTTCCTGTTCATTGGAGGAGCTGCCGTGAATCAACTGGTCAAGCTCAGACTGTTCATAGTACTGATGCTTTTCCATCTCGGTTTTCTTTTGTAGCCAGCCGGTCAGCGCCTCTTCAAAACGGGATGCCTGGAACGGTTTGATCAGGTAGTCAACGACACCATAGTGGAGAGAGTCTTTGATGGTCGTCGCGTCAGCGGCGGAAGAGATGACAATGACATCACACTTGCAACCTTCGCTGTGCAATACAGGCAACAGATCCAGACCGTTTTCTTTTTGCATATAAATATCAAGCAAAATCAAATCGATATGATTGCCGCTATGAAAGATTATCTCTTTTGCTTTCTCCAGCGTGGAGGCTGTGCCGCAGCAATGAAAACCGGAGAGTTGCGCGACATAACGGCGGTTTAATTCCGCTACCATTGCATCGTCATCGACAATTAAGACATTGATCATCTGCTGGCCCTCTCACCATTCCACGGTAACTGTACAAAAAATTGGGTGAAGATCCCAGGTTCAGACTCGACGGAAATATTGCCGCCAACGTTTTCAACCTGTTGTTTAACAAGCGCTAAACCAACGCCCCGTTCGGTTCCTTTTGACGAAACGCCCTTCTCAAAGATGTGCTCAATGTGTTCGGGGGGGATCCCCGGACCATCGTCATTCACTTCGCAATGCAACCAGCCGTGTCGATAATGCAAGGATACGCTGATCTCGCCACCAGGTTCTTGACCTAGCGCCTCCAGGGCGTTTTCAATTAAATTCCCCAGAACGGTAATCAGCACAGCCACCTGATCTTCGTTGCTGTTTTCCGGTAACTGGCTTTCATTGCTGATCACCAGGCTATGGCCTAAATCAGATGTGCGATTAATCTTACTGAGTAAAAATCCTGCGATCACCGGGGATTTTATTTTTCCTAACAGTGAGCCAATCTCTTCCTGATAACTGTTTGCGGTCTTCAGGATGTAATTTTCAAGCTGCTTATAACTTTTCAGATGCAATAATCCCAGAATCACGTGCAATTTATTCATGAATTCGTGGGATCGTTCACGAAGTGCGTCGGCATAGTTGACCATGCCGTCCAGTCGTTGCATTAATTTTCGGACTTCAGTCTTATCTCTGAATGTTGAAATGGCCCCGATGATTTTACCGTTGCTGAGTACCGGAACCGTGTTAATTAAGAGTAGCCGATCCTTCACCATGATCTCTTCATCGCGACGCGGCGTTCCGTCATGCAGTACCTGTGAAAAATCGACCACTTTTGACCATGCGTGGCTGAGCGTGGAGAGCTGGGCATCGTCTTGCGATTTGTGGTAATCCAGCAGCTCTTGTGCCGCCTGGTTTATCAGCGTCACTTCACCGCACTCGTCAACGGCAATGACGCCTTCCTTTATAGAGTGCAGCATCGCCTGGCGTTGTTCGAACAGATTGGAGATTTCATACGGCTCCAGACCAAACAGAATACGCTTGAGGACTTTGACAAATACCCATGTGCCGAGCAGCCCAACCAGCACGCCAAATAAGATGGACCAAAAGATGCTGCCACGGCTGTTATTGATCTGCTCAGTCACCCTGCTTAGCTCAAGGCCGATCGACACGACGCCTATCTGCCGGTGATGCTCGTCATAAATAGGGGTAAATACGCGCAGGGCTTGCGCCAGAAATCCGCGATTAATGGCGACATTCTCTTTCCCTTGCAGGGCCAGCAAAATGTCATCGCCTTTAAACGGCTGACCGATTCGCTGCGCTTCGGGATGGGAGTAACGAATGCTTTGCATATCGGTGACGACGATGAACAAAAAATCGTTGCTCTTATTCACCGCCTGGGCAATCGCCTGAATACCGCTTTCCTCGGGCTTTTTCATTAGCCCCTGGCGGATCTCCGGGGAGTTTGCCAGCGTTCGTGCGACCGCAAGCGCTTTACCTGCTAATGCATCGCGCGTCATGTTGCTGATTTGCGAGAAATAAATCAGATGAACGACAAGCAGTACGGAGAAGAGTACCGCACTGACCATGAGGATCACGGTAGTGCCGAGCTTCATTGGGCGTTTGCGTATAGCAGTACGTTGCAGAGAGTGTCTCATCACAGTCCTGGAATCACGGTTTGTATGGGTATTATCGCCTGATGGGATGCGTAATTCAAAGGTGGTAGGGATGATGGGGCATGGGCTGCCTGTGCTTTTCTTCTATATATAGCGTAGAGCGAGTCTCTTTTTATATAGAGATTTCCTTATCTGTTTTCTCTTCTTTCAGGGAGGCTGACCGCTATTTTGCTTACGATTGTGGATAACTCTGTGTGTAAATGGGTATAAGGTGGGTTTTTGCTGTGGAATGCAGCAGTCAGTCATTTTTCTGCAATTTAAGGGTTGCGGGCCGCAGGAAACTCCCTATAATGCGCCTCCATCGACACGGCGGATGTGAATCACTTCACACAAACAGCCGGTTCGGTTGAAGAGAAAAACCTGAAAATGAGGGTTGACTCTGAAAGAGGAAAGCGTAATATACGCCACCTCGCGACAGAGCGCTAAAGCGCGTCGCAACTGCTCTTTAACAATTTATCAGACAATCTGTGTGGGCACTCGAAGATACGGATTCTTAACGTCGCAAGACGAAAAATGAATACCAAGTCTCTGAGTGAACACGTAATTCATTACGAAGTTTAATTCACGAGCATCAAACTTAAATTGAAGAGTTTGATCATGGCTCAGATTGAACGCTGGCGGCAGGCCTAACACATGCAAGTCGAACGGTAGCACAGAGGAGCTTGCTCCTTGGGTGACGAGTGGCGGACGGGTGAGTAATGTCTGGGAAACTGCCCGATGGAGGGGGATAACTACTGGAAACGGTAGCTAATACCGCATAACGTCGCAAGACCAAAGAGGGGGACCTTCGGGCCTCTTGCCATCGGATGTGCCCAGATGGGATTAGCTAGTAGGTGGGGTAACGGCTCACCTAGGCGACGATCCCTAGCTGGTCTGAGAGGATGACCAGCCACACTGGAACTGAGACACGGTCCAGACTCCTACGGGAGGCAGCAGTGGGGAATATTGCACAATGGGCGCAAGCCTGATGCAGCCATGCCGCGTGTATGAAGAAGGCCTTCGGGTTGTAAAGTACTTTCAGCGAGGAGGAAGGTGTTGTGGTTAATAACCGCAGCAATTGACGTTACTCGCAGAAGAAGCACCGGCTAACTCCGTGCCAGCAGCCGCGGTAATACGGAGGGTGCAAGCGTTAATCGGAATTACTGGGCGTAAAGCGCACGCAGGCGGTCTGTCAAGTCGGATGTGAAATCCCCGGGCTCAACCTGGGAACTGCATCCGAAACTGGCAGGCTAGAGTCTTGTAGAGGGGGGTAGAATTCCAGGTGTAGCGGTGAAATGCGTAGAGATCTGGAGGAATACCGGTGGCGAAGGCGGCCCCCTGGACAAAGACTGACGCTCAGGTGCGAAAGCGTGGGGAGCAAACAGGATTAGATACCCTGGTAGTCCACGCCGTAAACGATGTCGACTTGGAGGTTGTGCCCTTGAGGCGTGGCTTCCGGAGCTAACGCGTTAAGTCGACCGCCTGGGGAGTACGGCCGCAAGGTTAAAACTCAAATGAATTGACGGGGGCCCGCACAAGCGGTGGAGCATGTGGTTTAATTCGATGCAACGCGAAGAACCTTACCTACTCTTGACATCCAGAGAAGTTTGCAGAGATGCGAACGTGCCTTCGGGAACTCTGAGACAGGTGCTGCATGGCTGTCGTCAGCTCGTGTTGTGAAATGTTGGGTTAAGTCCCGCAACGAGCGCAACCCTTATCCTTTGTTGCCAGCGATTCGGTCGGGAACTCAAAGGAGACTGCCAGTGATAAACTGGAGGAAGGTGGGGATGACGTCAAGTCATCATGGCCCTTACGAGTAGGGCTACACACGTGCTACAATGGCATATACAAAGAGAAGCGACCTCGCGAGAGCAAGCGGACCTCATAAAGTATGTCGTAGTCCGGATTGGAGTCTGCAACTCGACTCCATGAAGTCGGAATCGCTAGTAATCGTGGATCAGAATGCCACGGTGAATACGTTCCCGGGCCTTGTACACACCGCCCGTCACACCATGGGAGTGGGTTGCAAAAGAAGTAGGTAGCTTAACCTTCGGGAGGGCGCTTACCACTTTGTGATTCATGACTGGGGTGAAGTCGTAACAAGGTAACCGTAGGGGAACCTGCGGTTGGATCACCTCCTTACCTTAAAGAAACGTTCTTTGTAGTGCTCACACAGATTGTCTGATGAATGATGAACTTCTGAATGTACTTTCGAGTGCATTAAGAAGTTTTGCTCTTTAAAAATCTGGATCAAGCTGAAAATTGAAACGACACACTGTTTCATTTCTCCGTAAACAAGAAATGAAAAGCGGTGTGTCCGAGTCTCTCAAATTTTCGCAACACTGAAGTGTTTTACGAAACATCTTCGGGTTGTGAGGTTAAGCGACTAAGCGTACACGGTGGATGCCCTGGCAGTCAGAGGCGATGAAGGACGTGCTAATCTGCGATAAGCGTCGGTAAGGTGATATGAACCGTTATAACCGGCGATTTCCGAATGGGGAAACCCAGTGTGATTCGTCACACTATCATTGCGTGAATACATAGCGTAATGAAGCGAACCGGGGGAACTGAAACATCTAAGTACCCCGAGGAAAAGAAATCAACCGAGATTCCCCCAGTAGCGGCGAGCGAACGGGGAGCAGCCCAGAGTCTGAATCAGCATGTGTGGTAGTGGAACGGTCTGGAAAGTCCGACGGTACAGGGTGATAGTCCCGTACACAAAAGTGCATGTGTTGTGAACTCGAAGAGTAGGGCGGGACACGTGGTATCCTGTCTGAATATGGGGGGACCATCCTCCAAGGCTAAATACTCCTGACTGACCGATAGTGAACCAGTACCGTGAGGGAAAGGCGAAAAGAACCCCGGCGAGGGGAGTGAAAAAGAACCTGAAACCGTGTACGTACAAGCAGTGGGAGCCTCTTTATGGGGTGACTGCGTACCTTTTGTATAATGGGTCAGCGACTTATATTCTGTAGCAAGGTTAACCGAATAGGGGAGCCGAAGGGAAACCGAGTCTTAACTGGGCGTTAAGTTGCAGGGTATAGACCCGAAACCCGGTGATCTAGCCATGGGCAGGTTGAAGGTTGGGTAACACTAACTGGAGGACCGAACCGACTAATGTTGAAAAATTAGCGGATGACTTGTGGCTGGGGGTGAAAGGCCAATCAAACCGGGAGATAGCTGGTTCTCCCCGAAAGCTATTTAGGTAGCGCCTCGTGAACTCATCTTCGGGGGTAGAGCACTGTTTCGGCTAGGGGGTCATCCCGACTTACCAACCCGATGCAAACTGCGAATACCGAAGAATGTTATCACGGGAGACACACGGCGGGTGCTAACGTCCGTCGTGAAGAGGGAAACAACCCAGACCGCCAGCTAAGGTCCCAAAGTCATGGTTAAGTGGGAAACGATGTGGGAAGGCACAGACAGCCAGGATGTTGGCTTAGAAGCAGCCATCATTTAAAGAAAGCGTAATAGCTCACTGGTCGAGTCGGCCTGCGCGGAAGATGTAACGGGGCTAAACCATGCACCGAAGCTGCGGCAGCGACACTATGTGTTGTTGGGTAGGGGAGCGTTCTGTAAGCCGTTGAAGGTGTGCTGTGAGGCATGCTGGAGGTATCAGAAGTGCGAATGCTGACATAAGTAACGATAATGCGGGTGAAAAACCCGCACGCCGGAAGACCAAGGGTTCCTGTCCAACGTTAATCGGGGCAGGGTGAGTCGACCCCTAAGGCGAGGCCGAAAGGCGTAGTCGATGGGAAACAGGTTAATATTCCTGTACTTGGTGTTACTGCGAAGGGGGGACGGAGAAGGCTATGTTAGCCGGGCGACGGTTGTCCCGGTTTAAGCATGTAGGCGGAGATTCCAGGTAAATCCGGAGTCTTGTTAACGCTGAGGTGTGATGACGAGGCACTACGGTGCTGAAGTAACAAATGCCCTGCTTCCAGGAAAAGCCTCTAAGCATCAGGTAACACAAAATCGTACCCCAAACCGACACAGGTGGTCAGGTAGAGAATACCAAGGCGCTTGAGAGAACTCGGGTGAAGGAACTAGGCAAAATGGTGCCGTAACTTCGGGAGAAGGCACGCTGATATGTAGGTGAAGTGATTTACTCATGGAGCTGAAATCAGTCGAAGATACCAGCTGGCTGCAACTGTTTATTAAAAACACAGCACTGTGCAAACACGAAAGTGGACGTATACGGTGTGACGCCTGCCCGGTGCCGGAAGGTTAATTGATGGGGTTATCCGTAAGGAGAAGCTCTTGATCGAAGCCCCGGTAAACGGCGGCCGTAACTATAACGGTCCTAAGGTAGCGAAATTCCTTGTCGGGTAAGTTCCGACCTGCACGAATGGCGTAATGATGGCCAGGCTGTCTCCACCCGAGACTCAGTGAAATTGAACTCGCTGTGAAGATGCAGTGTACCCGCGGCAAGACGGAAAGACCCCGTGAACCTTTACTATAGCTTGACACTGAACACTGGTCCTTGATGTGTAGGATAGGTGGGAGGCTTTGAAGTGTGGACGCCAGTCTGCATGGAGCCAACCTTGAAATACCACCCTTTAATGGCTGGTGTTCTAACGTAGACCCGTGATCCGGGTTGCGGACAGTGTCTGGTGGGTAGTTTGACTGGGGCGGTCTCCTCCTAAAGAGTAACGGAGGAGCACGAAGGTTAGCTAATCCTGGTCGGACATCAGGAGGTTAGTGCAAAGGCATAAGCTAGCTTGACTGCGAGAGTGACGGCTCGAGCAGGTGCGAAAGCAGGTCTTAGTGATCCGGTGGTTCTGAATGGAAGGGCCATCGCTCAACGGATAAAAGGTACTCCGGGGATAACAGGCTGATACCGCCCAAGAGTTCATATCGACGGCGGTGTTTGGCACCTCGATGTCGGCTCATCACATCCTGGGGCTGAAGTAGGTCCCAAGGGTATGGCTGTTCGCCATTTAAAGTGGTACGCGAGCTGGGTTTAGAACGTCGTGAGACAGTTCGGTCCCTATCTGCCGTGGGCGCTGGAGAATTGAGGGGGGCTGCTCCTAGTACGAGAGGACCGGAGTGGACGCATCACTGGTGTTCGGGTTGTCATGCCAATGGCATTGCCCGGTAGCTAAATGCGGAAGAGATAAGTGCTGAAAGCATCTAAGCACGAAACTTGCCCCGAGATGAGTTCTCCCTGACCCTTTAAGGGTCCTGAAGGAACGTTGAAGACGACGACGTTGATAGGTCGGGTGTGTAAGCGTAGCGATACGTTGAGCTAACCGATACTAATGAACCGTGAGGCTTAACCTTACAACGCCGAAGATGTTTTGGCGAAAGAGACACGATTTTCAGTTTGATTACAGATTACATCGACATGCGAAAAGCGTGTTGATAGACAGAATTTGCCTGGCGGCTGTAGCGCGGTGGTCCCACCTGACCCCATGCCGAACTCAGAAGTGAAACGCCGTAGCGCCGATGGTAGTGTGGGGTCTCCCCATGCGAGAGTAGGGAACTGCCAGGCATCAAATAAAAGCGAAAGGCCCGGTCGAAAGACCGGGCCTTTTGTTTTATCTGTGGTCTGTCGGTGAGTGCTCTCCTGAGGAGGACAAATCCGCCGGGAGCGGATTTGAACGTTGCGCAGCAACGGCCCGGAGGGTGGCGGGCAGGACGCCCGCCATAAACTGCCAGGCATCAAACAAGTGAAGAAGCCCATCCTGCCGGATGGGCTTTTTTGCGTCTGCAGGGAGTGAGAACTGCCGGATGCAGCGTACCATTTTATCCAGCCCATCATGTTGTAACCGGTGTTCAGGCCTGAGAAGCGCAGCACACCAGGCTCTCCCGGCAGCACATTGCCTGCTATCCGTGCACGGGGTTGAGTAACAGGTACTGTCGCTCAGGATCGCGGACCTCTGTACGTCCCATCACGTTAACCCCCATCTTCTTATAGAACCCAGATGTCAGCTTGTTAAAAGGCACGGCTAATCTTGCATATGGATTTTGTGGGGGGTAGAGCAGTAAAGATATTGAGAGATGATCGGTTGGAAAGTATCAGAAACTATAAAAGCAAAAACCCGCCTCTAGGGCGGGTTCTTTAAATAGTGGTGCCGGACTCGGAATCGAAAATTTCTTTTACCATATTGATATTAATATAATTTATTTGGTTTGATTAAAAATGTACCCTCAATTATACCCGCAGTCCCTTTTGATATCGAAAGGGAATCACACTCGGGATCAGGCTGAGAGCACAGAAGGAAAGTACCTGGCTATTATATCGTTAATTCTGTCAATCAGTTCCAGCCTTTTGAAAGTGATGTGTGCAGATCCCTTCTTAAAGTATTTAATGATGAACATCTCGTCTTCATAGCGCTCTTTACCCTGAACGGACTGGATGTGACCATCCAGACGAATAGTGATGTTTTCCCGGTTGTCGGGGATCGGTTTGCCGCTGAACAGGTGTAGCATTCTTTCCAGATCGGCAAGTCGATCGGCCTGTTGCCCGCTGTTCAGATGAAGCCCCCACCGGTCCCACCTCACCAGATTGTTGACGATAATTTTACTGCCAAATTTACAGGGTGAGTTGGTTTTGTAATCCCAGCTCAGTCCCCTGAAGACGTTGATCACCCCTCGCTCAAACACCTCATCCTTATTCTGGTGCAGTTGTTCGAATGTACTCAGGATATTCGCTTCACTGATTTCCGGAAAATTATCATATTCCAGTGATCGGTACCATGTGTCCCGGGCCTGCGCATCCATCAGACTCAGCATCCCGGAACGTTGCATCAGGTCACGCCAGATTTCTCGATCGAGATTGCGGGTGATGGCTTTCATTGCTGCTTCCGGTTTTTCCATCAGCCAGCAGCCACAGCGAAAATTCTGTTTCATCGCCCAGTCCAGGGCGGTTTTGCCGCCAATGCCTGCTGTCAGCACTGAGATTTCTGCCAGTTGCCGGATAAGCGTTTCGGTTTGTTGCAGTGCTGCATTCCGTACCGTCACAACGTGTTGGATACTGGTGGAGCAGATAACGTCCGTATGCCCGGTGACCACTTCCGGACGGGAGATTGTGATGTCTGACATTATCGGTTTTCCTTTTGGTTTATAAACGAAAACGCCAGCTGTATTCAGGCTGGCGTCAGGGGAATGAAGTATGGTGAGTGATATTCACCGGTTCTGGTGCAGAAGCTGCAGATGACGAAGAGCACGGACATCCTTCCGGGCCTGTTCGATGCAGGGCAACAGTGCTGCTGAATCCGTTCTATCCTCATCGTTGTCAAAGATAATTCCCGATTCGCAGTCGATATTGTCCTGTAGCCACGCAATCAGAATATCCAGTGCGGTTTCCGTGGTTAATGATTTCATGTTGTTCCTGGTTACCAATCGAAAGTGGGCTGGTCCGGCAGACATTCAGCGCTGGCATCCAGATGAATGAGACTGACGCCATAACGTTGGATGAGTGTGACAACCAGACGACGGAACGTTTTTGACAACCCCAGGCGTTTAAGCCGCAGAACCGGATATGACCACGCATCGGTACGTAACAGATATCCGCTACCTGTGAAATGAATCCATTCTGATTCACCGAAGTCACTGGTCTGGTGTGACAGCGAGTACAGCCAGGCGTTATCCTTTTCCGTGATATGTGCGGTACTGCAGCGTATGCCGGCAAGGGTTGCAAACGGTGGTAGTGTGCAGGTTGACTGTTGGTCGGATTCCTCCACCACGCGGAGTGAATAACCGTTTTCAGCGACCTTGTTAATCAGTTCAGTGAGATTAACACCATCGACATCAACGACAATTCGCCCCATGTTCAGTGCCTGCACATTAATGCTGTCGGCTTCCAACGTCAGGGCCAGTTTCATTGTTTCGCCTCCGGATGCTTCCCCTGGGTAATGTTATTTACCGTTCTGTAGTTATCGCGGGTCATCAGGCCGGTTGCCCTGCGAGCCCGGAGAATATCAATACTGTTTATTAACTGAGAGCGGGTACAGGCGCTGAATCCCGGCTGGTCGGTACGTACCAGTGCGTATTTTTCAACGAGAAAGTTCACCGCATCACACAGTGAAATGCCAGCTTCAATATGCTGCTCAATCACACGTTCATCGGCGAACGGTGTGTCATTCAGCGTAAGGCCGTAATGCTGGTCCAGCAACCGGGACAGCAGTGTCTGCCAGATGGTGACGGGAGACGGGCAGCGCGATGCCTCCCGTACGTGTGTGTCGGGTAATGTTTTCATACTGAAGATTTTCCTGATATGCAGAGATGAAAAATGGAAAAGTGGCGTGGTGAAAACACCAGGCCGGAGCAGAAGATTATTCTGATGATTTACTTTTTCGTTTCGGGCGTCGGATAAACAGCCAGATAAACGTAACCACAGGAGCCGAAGGTGTCGGCTTCGCAGGTTAAATCGTTGTGGTACAGGGTAACGCAGTGGGCATGGTGGGGGCTGAGTTCACCGGTGGTCAGCATCGATTCCATCTGGCGGATAAAGTGCGGGAATGTTTCATCCAGCTTCCGGCATTCGATGTCACTGAACTTGCCGGTGATGCTGGCCCGGTCAGCCAGATAATGCAGTCGGTTGCCTTCCTGCACCAGACGGGCTCCCAGGCGCAGTGTAATCTCCCGCTGCAGGCCCCTGGTAGGGTTGCTCATTACAGTTCTCCACTATTGTCAGTTCAGGGTGATGCTCATCAGGCAGGTATAGGGCCCATTGCGGTCCTGGCGGCGTTCGGCGTATACCGCGAGGACTCCGGCGATATCCGGAACGTCCCTGCCGGTGTAATGACAGACGCTACCGTGCCACTGGTATTTGCCGGTGCAGTAGCGAAAGATTCGGGACTCAGGATGCTGGCGGTATATCGTCATTGCCCTGCGTTTACTGATAATTTTCATGTAATACCTCAAAGCAGACCGTGTTCTGCGAACGAATAGATTTGCCTGCCACCGACAATCAGATGGTCAGGGACACGGATATCCACCAGCTGAAGCACCTGAACCAGTCGCTGCGTGAGGGTTTTGTCGGCCTGGCTAGGTGTCGTCTCGCCGGAAGGATGGTTATGCGCGAGTATCACCGCCGCCGCGTTGAAGTGCAGAGCACGTTTGACCACCTCCCGGGGATGCACCTCGGTGCGGTTAATCGTGCCGGTGAAGAGCGTTTCATGGGCAATCAACTGATTCTGGTTGTCCAGATACAACACCCGGAACTCTTCCCGCTCAAGCGCGGCCATATGCAGTCGCAGCCATTCACGTACGGCGTGGGTAGAGGTGAAGGCTACGCCGGGCTCATGCAGGTGGCGGTCCAGAGCCCTGAGCGCCCGCTGAATGAGACGCCGGTCCTGTGGCGTCATCTCGCCGGGTAAAAAGGAAAGCTGTTTCATCTGTTGCTCCTTCGGTCAGTCGATAATACGCAGAATGGCGTGAGCCTCTGGATGTTGCATGGCATACTCCCGCAGGCGGTAATAGTGTGCGGTCATCGCGTCACATTCTGTACGGCAGGCATGGTGGCTATACGCAATCAGGCAGACAGCAATACCTGCTGCTTCTGCACTCATTTGGGCATCGTTACCGTTCAGGCAGTTAAACAGACGCCATGTCTCATCGTTGTCAGGCTCGGGGGACATAAATGCGCCGCCATTGCTGAGGGTGTAGAACGACCAGATACCACCGCTGTAGCCCTCACAGAAGCGGTCCATCCAGGCGAAGATATGCGGCTCCAGGAGTAGCCACTGCGGGATAGCGCCAAAGTACTGTGGCCAGAAATCGATACGCTGTTCATCGGGGACCGGCGTGACGGTCAGTTCAAATTCGGGTTGGTTAGCGGGTGCGAGGTCGTGCTGCGTCTGTGTTGTCATGGGTATGTCTCCGTCAATAAAAACGCCAGCGGCGATGGCTGGCGTATGGGGATATAAAGTGTGTTCGGGGAGGTGAATGCGGGTAAATGCTTCGCGATCAGCGGGTGGCCGTGTCTGTACGGATGCCTGAGGTGCGGATATAGCGGTTAAGACCTTCACCGGCATCCGGCTCAAAGTTCCATGCCCGCCAGACCATCCGGCCTTCAGTATCACGAACCACCAGACGGAAGTGACTGCCCTGGTCGTCTTCGAGTGTGATATTGCTGTACGTGGTAGTGACCGCTTGCGCTTGTCTCCGGGTGAAAGGCCCCGGTGGCAGCAACACGGATTGGGTCATTTTCGGGCTCCTGATAAAAGAAAACCCCGGCAGCCTGCTGGCTGTCGGGGTGGATTTGCTGGGGAAGATACTACTATCAGTCGTTGCTGCAGTCTCCGAGAGTGGACAGAACTTTCTCAGTGTTCTTCCGGTCCGCAGTGAAGGTCCCTGCTTTGTGGTCATTGACGTAGACGTCGAACTGCCCGGCCTCAGAGATATTGCTGATGAAGTCAAACCAGGCGTTATCGCCGTTACGCCAGCCCAGGCTGGACGGAATAATGTACTGCTGGTGATCCATCACTACGGTGATAGTAGTGTCGTCATCGTGCGAACTGACCATCTTGTCATCGGCAAGGGTAAGAAAGACTGAATGCTGATAGAAACCATTCTGGTCCGGGTTCCCTGTGCAGTTGATGGTAAACGTCTTTCCGCTGGCTTCGGTCACGCTGTATTCCGTATTGCCCTGACCGTAACCCTGCTGCCAGAACCCCGGGATAGCAGAGGCATTAAAGCTCGCGAGCAGTACACCCGCCAGCATAAACCGACTTAGTGAAAGTATTGTCATTCTTGTCTCCTTTGTCGTTGTTTTATTCCTGATTGTCAGGGTTCGAGGGTATCAGTAGCTGCCCCATCAGTTTGCCGTCATGGGCGTACTCAAAGTATTTTTCTTTGGTATACGGGTCCGTCACCTCCTGGTATTCCAGTTTGATGTTATCGGCAATACACAGCGCATTCATCAGCGGCTGGATGGTTTTTTCCTGCATATCCACGAGGTAGTAGTAACTACCGCCCTCGCAGCCATCGGGCGACTCACGGGTACGTAAGACCTGCAGGGTGAGACCTGATGAAAAGCCAACCTGTGACCATTCTTCGCTGACATCATCCTGCCGACTGACCACATCGCTGAAGCGCGGAGGCGTGAGGTCCTTAAATTTACTGATAGCTTTCAGGTCATCACTCCTGTCATCGCAGGCGCTCAGAAACAGAGTGGTGGCAACCATCGCCAGCAGAGGTAGTGTTTTACATTTCATTATTTTTTCCCTGAAATCAGACGTACCACTTTGGCAAAGACATAAATGCCGACGAAAATACCCACCGGCACGCCGACGAACGGTGTCAGCGCGACACTGGCAGCACCGGCTGCGCCACCTCCCGTCAGCAGTGCGGCAACAGTGGCAAGGGTCAGGGCCGCGAGACTGTCGGACACCCCGGTTTTGTTCAGAATGATGACGATGACAACAATGGCGATAATGGCAATAACGGGCATAGGGCTCCTCCCTGTTGCCGGGTTGATAACAATGCCTGCGCTATTCCGGTGGGCTGTCAGCCGGAACAAATGTAAGCAATGACTGCTGGATAAAGCGAAAATGGGGTAAGGACTGAATAAAGCCCGGGTCTTCAACAAGACGACACAGACTGTCGTTACGCCGGAAAGTCTCCTGCAGGGGCTGAACCAGATGGATTTCATCCAGGGTGAATACGGCGATATGTCCGTCGTGCTCTGCCACCAGATACCAGGCCTGCTGGTGGATGAGTAACCGACAGGGAGCCAGCCGCTCACAGCGCTGCTCCTCGGCAATCAGCGTTACCCGCCTGCGCCCGGTAATGGCCTGAATCAGTCTCCAGAAAGACAATGCTCCTGATGGCGAAGGAACAGGACTGGCGGGTGCGATTACGCAGGGAGACTCATCGCACATCAGCAGTGCGTTTACCTGACGACGGTCAAAGCCAGGGAAAAGACCGGCCATCCCGCTGCGGTGGGCAAAGATAAGCACGTCGGGCACCATCTGCGTCTCACTGCCCGCAGTGCGTAAGCGGCAATATCCGGACTGATACTCCAGGTCCAGATACATCAGCCGCTCACGAAAATCACGCCGCAGCGTGCGCACCGACACACCAAACTCAGCGGCAAGCTTACGCACACTCAGCGTTTCCCCTGCCACCAGACGGCTGATTATCAGTGACAGCCTGACAGCCAGCCGGTCATGGCGGCGTTCTGCCTGTGTCATGAGACGTTCTCCGTGAAAGTTAACTGACTGAAAATGATGTGATTACTTTAAATAAGGGGGCGGACAGGGTATGGACATCACAGAAACTATTTTTTATTTCTGCAAAAGCCAGATGTAGCGGGGGTTACAGGCCATCCCCCGGTGAGTGAGGACCACCAGCACGTTGCAATGCGGACAGGTGGTGTCCGATATTAACAACGTGGCAACATGAAACGCTTATTGCAGCTGCGTGAGCATCGCTTCCGCCATCACCCATAGTGCCCGGTTAAGTTTCACGTCCCCGTCAATACCACGAACGGCACGGGTATGTGACCGTCCTCCTTTGGCGTTACGCCCACTGAGACCGCCCTTAATCAGGTTCTCCTGAATACGCTGGTACGTGGTCCACAGGTCATTGCTCTCATCCTGCCAGCGACGTGGGGACAGTATCTGCGATTCAGTCACCGGCTGGTGGTCTTCACCGAACCGGTACGTGAGTGCAGCTTTTGCCAGTGCCTGCTGCGCCGGTGATGGCAACAGCAACGACTGCATGGCATCCCGTTTCTCCTCCACCCGGTCAAAAATCCCCAGTACCTCATACGCCCCTTCTATTACCTGACTTACCACGTCCCCCTTGTGCGGCACCCGCACCTCCCCAAACGACTCACCGCAGACAAGACCGTTTTGGCACACAGCCCTGAACAGGCCAGGCAACATCTGGTAAGAGCTGGTGCCATCATGGGAGTTAAGCAGAATGATTTCCGGGACCTGTTTACCGGTGATCTGTCCCTCCCGGCGCAGACGCAACATGTGCTTTGTGTGCTCACGACGCGCCGGGTCACGCACACGGGTCTGACAGGCAAAGAACGGCTGGAAGCCTTCCCGCTGCAGGCTGTCGAGCAGGGAGATGGTGGGTATGTATGTGTAGCGTTCACTACGGGACTCGTGTTTGTCCTCACTGAATACACTGGGCACCACGCGAAACAGCTCTTCGCGGGTTAACGGGCGGTCGCGACGGATAAGATTTGCTGCGCCAAAGCGCGAAGCCAGACGGGTCATAAGCAGACTCCTCATAACGGGAAAACAAATAAAAGGGATCCCCGTCGCATCGGCGACAGGGGCAGGGAAGTAACAGGGATGGGTTAAATACTCAGAAGAAGAAATCCCAGACGGCGTGGGCCACTGACACCACCGTGGTGCGCACGGCCTGAATGACAGCCCGTACCGGGGCGGGTATCAGGGGAAAGGCACTGATGCTATCGAGTACGGCCCCGACGGTTTCACCAAAATCGCTACGAGCCTGTTCCCGGACTACCGTCGTGCGAAAGGAAGACTGGAGTTGCGACACCACCGGGCTGGTGGCCTCACGTGGCAGGCACTTAATCATTCGCTCGGCCATCACCCGCAGTCCCCACTGAAGACGGACCGACACGGCACACACCGGATGTACGGGCTGGAACAGCTCATGCAGCAGACAGATTTTACGGCTGATATTCTGCTTCTGCGCCGTGGACAACGGTCCCCCACCGCTGGTGGGTTCGGCCTTATCCGACTGGCTGATAACAAACAGCACCTTATGCCGGTATACCTCTCCAATCACCTGATGATAAAAATGTTCATCCACCGCCAGCGCCCGGTCATCGGCCTTAATCAGCCACAGAACCAGGTCGAGCCGGGGGAGTTGTTCGCGGTACATCGCAGCATACTCGGTATCGCGAGCACCACTTTCGCCCACGCCGGGCAGGTCCACCAGCGTCATATAGCGGTCGCCGACTTGCAGGCGAAAGCGCAGTGGCTCACGGGTACATGCAGCCACATCGCTGACCGGTGATATATCTCCGGCAAACAGGGCATTGCACAGACTGCTCTTCCCAACACCGGTTTTACCCATAATGCCGATCACTGGCTCGTAGCGGGTTAACTGATTTATCTGCTGCAATATACGTTCAGACACCCACTGTGGCAGACCAGCGAGCGATTGCTGAAACGGCTTCAATCCTTCAGAATTGTTCATTACTACTCCTCTGAAAAATAATACAAAAACGGCAGAATCGTGAGATTCCACCGTTAATCTGGTATGTTCAAAGGGATGATATATATCTGAAAATTATTAACTTGATCTACTTTTTGTCTTTTTTACGTGATGAAACAGCCTGCTGCCAAGCATGCTTCATTTTCTGAATAAAGAAATATTTTTCTTCAACTCCAGTGTCCCAACTATCCATGCATGCAATGATCATCTGTATTCTCATTGCAGTGTTATATGGTTTTAAATAAAAGGGGATCATATTTTTATTTCTCAGATACTCCCAGCAATAGATAGCTTGCTTTTCATCTTTTTTATCTAGCCAGTCATAATCAGTAAGAAATGTATTATATTGCTCTAGCCATTTATCATGCAACTTACGAAAATAGGAAATTTTCTGACTTAAACTTACAGGAGCTAAATCAATAAACCTCATCAAAGTACAAATGCGTTCTTGTTCGGATGTTGTATTCGGGCTGTAGTTGTCGGGATCTGCGCCAGATGTTAAATAAAATCTACGCGAGTATTTTTCAGGTGTATCTCTATTTTTTTCTTTATTGCTAGGGGAGATTCCCACCTGCATTTCGGCTTGTACTTCATCAAGTGAGAAATTTTTAATTTCATCAATGTTTTCAAATTCAAAAAAGGATGCAGGAGTTGAGTTCGGGTTGTAAATATTATCTTGTGCAAAGATATTCACGCTCGAGGAGGTTTCAGGACTGATTCTGTTGTTATATATATACATTAAGGCAAACCACGATCCTCTATCAGAACCTTTGAAACAATCGAACTTCTCTTTGTCAATGATTTTGTAATGGAACTGTTTTTTCAAGTAAGTACGCGCACTTTGTATTGCTTCATTATTGAATAGGAATTTAGTGTTCAATATATGATTAATGAGTTTTTGAAATTCCTCAGGCGTGTCGAAATTACTCGCCTGCTTAATGTAATCTTCGTTGTAATACAGACTCAGAACGTAAAGGGAAAAGAACTCCTCTCTCACTTCGTCATACCTAAGCATGTACCCTCCAGTGTGATATCACATCTGTCCGATGCTTTCAAAAGTATAAATGAACCATGATGATTTGGCATCTGCAAGGTGACTGTTGACTGGTTTTTTGCTGATTTTTTAATGATAAAGTAGTGATTACTAACTGATTAGTAAGTGATTAATGGCTGGTTGCCTCCTGTGATTTTTCTGCCTCTGGTAAATTGGGGGAGAGTACTGATCAACTCACCACTCTGAATAATTTTCATGATTGCACTCTACAAAGTTTCGACATCCGTCAAATTGTAACGGTCAGAGAACAGCGTTACACGAGGTTTTCCGTATCTATGCATTCTTAGTTGGGTAGCTCAACTGCTCCTTCCAGATCTTTTTTTACGTCACACCCCATTCATGTGGAGGAGAAGGCGTGAACAATTAGTTATCGCCTGCTCCGGTGCTCTTCTCGCAATGGGACACTCAGCATGAAAACTAAACCTGCACTACTGGAAGATGAGTTCATCGATATGAAGTTTATCACACGCCTTACTGGCCTGAGTGATAAATGGTTCTATAAGTTGATACAGGAAGGGGTATTTCCGAAACCCATTAAGATGGGTAGAGCTTCTCGCTGGTTAAAAAGCGACCTGGAGGAGTGGTTGCAGGCTAAAATTAATGATTCCAGAAATTAAATATTTTGGACTGTGTTTATCAAATTCCATGCCCTTTTTGCTGCTTAATTTTAAATGACACTCTGATCATGCACCGTGATTGAAATAAGTTATAGCCACCCCTTAATCATTTTTTTCAGACGACATTAACTTCGGAGTAAATAATTTAACACAATGAAATATCAAACCGCATCTGGCCTGAATGTTGAGTATTAATACGTGACGGATTGTTAATATATATCAGTACATAAACCCCAATATTCCAGTAATACACACCTACACAATACACATTAAGCAATTTAGTCAGCATCACCCAACTAACATCCAACACAAACTCAATAAGCCAGATTTGATACCACCTAATTACCTCAACCATCGCGGGTAAGGTTCCGTCCTGCCCGATATTCAGATCACAGGAATCTATTATGCTTAATGATATTTATCTTGACCAACGTCATGCCCCATTCAATACAACGTATTTGCAACGGATGCTGGGTGTAATTGATAACGCTATAGCACAACACCCAAGGACAATGGCTGTCCGTGTCGATCTACGTCTGCCTGATGACAACTGTAATAGGAATAGTGGTCTGATATCCCGTTTCATTGAATCGCTTAATGCAAAAATCGATGCTCGGTACCGAAATAAAATAAAGCATGGCATCAGGATCTACCCATGCCAGTTGCGTTACGCCTGGGTTCGGGAAGTGGGAGAAATAAACGAGAAGTCCCATTACCACATGGTACTTTTCGTGAACAAAGACACATTCAATGGACTTGGGAGCTATGGAGAAGGGGGAACGGGATTAGCCAGCCTGATACGTGAAGCCTGGCTGAGCGCTTTGCAACTAGGCCCTTACCCCGAATACCGAACGTTGGTCCACATCCCAGATAATCCCCTGTATTATCTGGATGCCAACGCCACAGACTATCGTGCGGTTTACGATAAGCTCACTTTCCGTCTGAGCTACTTTGCGAAGGAACGGACCAAGTCATACAGCCGAGATGAACGCTCGTTTGGCTGCAGTCAGTCCTGATATAAATCCTGCTGCCCAGCCTAGGTATTAGAGCCAGCCCCTTAGCTTGGCTCTAATACCTGCTTTTGAGTCTTTAAGGCTTCAGACAATTGCCTGTGGGGTCACTGGGGCCACTTGGCACTGCAATCCCTTGGGTAACATCAAGAGTAGTGATAGCACGACTTACAGTGAGGTTGCGCTGGGCAATGTGCGGATAGCAACCCGAAAACCGGAGTGCAGGTGACCTGGCATGGGGTTAGCCTAGGTAGTCTGCGAACGTCTGACGGTACAGTTTGCAGAATCGATACGTTGGCCTGTCTGAAGCGTGCCGATGATAGTAGACCTCCCTCGTGGTTGATGGGGAAATGATCACTTGATTTGCGCGAGGTTTAGGGAAGGTACGAATGTTTACCGAGTAATGAATAATCGGCAGAACAAAAAATAGTCAGTTGAGTAACGCCAAAGGTTGATGATGCTTGCACTGACGGTATTCAGTAGCTAATTTAGCTAAATTAGCTGTATTAATTTACTTGGAGTCATTAGTGTCTGAACAAGAGATCTATCAGCAGATCAAGCATGCCTTGTCAGTTGCACCTCGCAACCAATATACAGTCGAGCTACATCTGCAAATGCTCAAATATGCAGATGAGCTTAAACACGTGACTTCGCGGGAGTTTTGTGAAGGGGTTGGGCTCAAAGAGAGCCTTGGTACCGAATTCAGCAAGATGCGTAATCTGACTACTCGACTAAAGCTTGCTGGGCTCGATACCTACAAGCTCTAATATCGTTCAACTTCGCGAAAACCGTTTTATAAACCAGCAAGTTATTAAGGAACAACATGCTCAAGCTCGAAGAGATCAAGAAAGATGCTCAGGTCCGCGGCATTGTCGAAGGGCAAGTGGTTCGCGTGGTGACAGTGGAGCAGATCGGTGAGCACGCTCTGACTGTTTACTACAAAGACAGTAAGGGCGTATTGGCAGAACGCATGTTGTTTCGAAGTGATGAGATGGCGCTTGAGCTCGCGACAGTGGGCCGAGCATGGGCTTTTGATGCTGACGGAGGCGATTTCAAACTGGGGCTGGAAGCATATCGGATATCACAGGCAGCTCTGTTTGATCCGATGATGGCTGTCAACATGGCCAATGTTGACCCCTTGCCGCACCAAATTTCAGCTGTTTACGAATATATGCTACCTAAGCAGCCGCTGCGCTATGTCTTGGCCGATGATCCTGGCGCGGGCAAAACGATTATGGCTGGCTTGTTCATTTCTGAGCTGCTGCTGCGAGCTGATGCCAGACGGATTATGGTGGTATCGCCTGGCTCACTGACCGAACAATGGCAAGACGAACTATTTGAAAAGTTTGGCCTGCAATTTGAAATCTTCAGCAAAGAAAAGCAGGAGCAGTGTGCAACGGGCAATTTTTTTACCGAAACCGATCGCCTGATTTGCCGTCTGGATCAGCGGTAATGACTCCAACTTATTGATAGTGTTTTATGTTCAGATAATGCCCGATGACTTTGTCATGCAGCTCCACCGATTTTGAGAACGACAGCGACTTCCGTCCCAGCCGTGCCAGGTGCTGCCTCAGATTCAGGTT
The DNA here is from genome assembly GCF_013816515.1 of Citrobacter sp. RHB35-C21. Lineage (NCBI taxonomy): Bacteria > Pseudomonadati > Pseudomonadota > Gammaproteobacteria > Enterobacterales > Enterobacteriaceae > Citrobacter > Citrobacter sp. RHB35-C21. The sequence goes on along the minus strand of NZ_CP057147.1, from coordinate 4,668,441 downwards.
ATGCCGCTCAATTCGCTGCGTATATCGCTTGCTGATTACGTGCAGATTTCCCTTCAGGCGGGATTCATACAGCGGCCAGCCATCCGTCATCCATATCACCACGTCAAAGGGTGACAGCAGGCTCATAAGACGCCCCAGCGTCGCCATAGTGCGTTCACCGAATACGTGCGCAACAACCGTCTTCCGGAGCCTGTCATACGCGTAAAACAGCCAGCGCTGGCGCGATTTAGCCCCGACGTATCCCCACTGTTCGTCCATTTCCGCGCAGACGATGACGTCACTGCCCGGCTGTATGCGCGAGGTTACCGACTGCGGCCTGAGTTTTTTAAGTGTCGTAAAATCGTGTTGAGGCCAACGCCCATAATGCGTGCACTGGCGCGACATCCGACGCCATTCATGGCCATATCAATAATTTTCTGGTGTGTACCGGGCTGAGAGGCGGTGTAAGTGAACTGTAGCTGCCATGTTTTACGGCAGTGAGAGCAGAGATAGCGCTGATGTCCGGCAGTACTTTTACCGTTACGCACCACGCCTTCAGTAGCTGAGCAGGAGGGACAACTGATGGAGATGGAAGCCACGGGAGCACCTCAAAAACACCATCGTACACTAAATCAGTAAGTTGGCACCATTACCCATCATTTATTGTATTTTCTAGTACATTAATTCCAATCTCCTCCACAAGAACCATTTTTTCCTGATATTTTTCTTTTAGTTCGCTTAAATTCCAAATAGGATGCTTATAATTACCATCAAAAATAAATTTACCATCTCTTTTATTAATTGACTCTCTCCCAGAGAGGCACCAAAAAATGTAATGAACATTTGTTATAGTAGCCATATCATCTAAAAATGAAATTCCTCGTTGATAACAACGCTTGTCATTTTCATTATTCATAAGATTGGGGTCTATGAATAAACCATCCTGCTCATCAGTCTCATCATTTAATAGACCAGCATTACCAATACGGAAGTCTGGCACAAAGTAATATACTTCTTTAAAAATATTGCTTAGCCATTTTATTGTTTTAGTAAAATTTTCACTAAAGGAAGAAACGCCTTGTATTCCTACTAAAAAATAATTATTAGGCATGTATTGACCACTAGATATTGCCTTTTGCCAAAGATAAATATGTGACGGACCAATAATGACATTTTCTTTTTTTAATGGAGTCAGTAGCCCATCGAAATTATTATAATAATAAGTATTAATTTTTTTATCCGGGAGAATTGCATTCGCAATCTTATCAATAAAGTCACTATTATTAACAAGATTGATTTTCTTATCCTCAAACAGTGCTGAAATATCTTTATCCCACCACTTTACTTTTTTAAAGAGAAAAATTTTATCTTGAGGGAAACGGTAGCCAATGATTTTTGCAGGAATTCCAGCAACGATTGCATAATCTGGAACATCCTCGACTACAACTGAATTAGCATAAACAACAGCGCCATCGCCTATGGATACACCTGCGTAGACTGTTACTCCTTTATGAATAAAAACATCATTGCCAATTAATGTGATTTTTTCCTTTTCGTAAAAATATCTTTCCGGTTTAATAGATTGATAGTACTCGTCATTTCTAAATGGTCCATTTTCAGCATAATTAAAGAAATGATTACTGAACGCTCCTTTTTTTTCTTTATTAAGCCCTAATGTGCATAGATCATCTACTCTACTATAACGACCAATAAAGCAATTTTGTACCTTACTTAAGTGAGAAAGAAATGTATATGCTCCTACGTAAAATTTCCCTTCGATTTTACTCTTAGCATAGCAGGGTGATTCAAGAACGCCGGACCCTTGTATCTTATCTTCGTATAAAATAACATTTTGCATTTCAGTCACTTCTATTATTAATTTGCTTCACTATTTGAATAAGTTTTAATAGCGTCATTGACATTCTCGAAAAAGAGCACTTTATTATCTCTACCAATAAATAAAGCCACATCACAATATTTACTTAAAGAATGAAGGCTATGCGAAACCATAATAAAACTTGCCTCGCGGCTTTTCTCTTCGAACAGATCCGCACATTTTTGTTTGAACCGCGCATCTCCAACAGCCATGACTTCATCAACGAGATAATAATCAAATTTAAAGGCCATGCTTAAGCCAAAACCTAAACGGGAACGCATTCCAGAAGAATATGTCTTAATTGGCATATCAAAATATTTTCCAAGCTCTGCGAATTCTTCTACGAAAGCAACTTTTGCCTTTACTGTTTCTTTTGTTGCGTAAAGCCTTGCAACAAATTTAACATTCTCTCTGCCAGTCAAACTTCCCTGAAAACCACCAGCCAAACCCACAGGCCATGATATGCTTTTATCGGTAATAATTTTTCCGCTATCAGGACGATCTATACCCCCGATCATTCTTAGAAGGGTAGATTTGCCGGCACCATTACGGCCTATTAAAGCAATACTCTTTCCTGAAGGCAATTCTATATTCAAATCTCTAAATACGTAATGTCTGCCTTTGGGGGTTTTATAAGATTTTGTGAGATTTTCGATTTTTATCATGAGGTTAGCATAGCCTTTTCACGTGTACGATATATTGAAAGCCCTAAAAAAAGAGCAATTAACGCGCAAAATGCCAAATACTCTAAGCTAACTCCTTCGCTAACATAACCTGTAACAACTGACTCTCGGCTTAATTCAACTGCGTGTATGAGTGGGTTCCAAAGGAGATATGACCAATAATCTTTTGGAATTGCATGCAAGGGAAACATCACGCATGAAATAAAATATAATGGTTTAATCATTATAGGAAGGAATTTTTCTGTCTCAGGGAGGGTTTTGCCTAAAGTCATAAAGACCAAACCAATCCCGAAAGAGAATATAACTAACAAACTCCATGTTAGTACTAACGTTAATATACTTGTTATTGAGATTTCCTCACCAAGCATACCAACAACACACATAAGAATTATATAAACACCGCTATAGATTAAAGTTTCTAATAAAGCCCGCGCAATAATCGTATCTACTGGTTTTACTGGCCTATAATTAAATAAGCCTTGGTTTGCTTCTATTGCACCTATAGATCGAGTCGCAATATTACTAAATAGAAAATAAGGTATTAGACCATTGAGAAGAAATACTGGAAAAGATATATCAGGCATAGTTCGATGCATGATAAAACCAAAAATAGTAAGTAAAACAAGTAAATGCGCCGCTGGCTCTAACACGGCCCACAAGTACCCTAACCGATACTTACCAAAACGCGTCTTTATCTCGCGTAAGAACAGCGCCTTCACCGCTGCTTGCTGAACTTCTAAACCACTTCTGGCCATGGGTGATCTCACCTTGACGTCTTAGGACACGCTACCGCCCCTGGCTATAGCTACCAGAGCGCTCAGTGCGTAAAATATGAGCATGCCAATAATTAGGCAGCTAACTGTGACAAAAAGCAGGAAAACGCTTTTCGATGAATTGTGTTGTTTGTAGGAAGGTTAAGTAATTAGCGTAAATAAGCGGAAATCTTCCTGACGCAAACGTCCTTAAGTCTAAATCGGCTCTAAATGTAACGGGGTATCAGGACAAATCCTATAAGTTCTAACCTATCAATTGAGCATTATTAATTATCATTAACTATTTATAAGATAAATCCATGGAATGGAGCTGAATTTTTATGTGAGATCATATGGTTATAATCTGTTCATTTTCGTGCCCATTTCCCAAATTACGTTTCTATAGAAGAATTTTTATGGAAACTTAAGCAAAACGCTTTGTATCACTGCTGGAGGATTTTTTCAATTCAGCCTCGGTTAACCCCTTAAAAGAGGTAGTATTACGAAAAGCGATCTCGTCATAAAGGCAGGCTGTTAGTGTGGATATGGTTTCACACTCCCCTCATCGCCAGCGCTTCATCCAGCTCCCGATAGGACTCCACCAGCTTTTCAAGCGTTGCCCTGTTAAGTCCGCTCGGGTTCGGCAGCACCCAAACCTGTGTAACGCCAATAGTGAATTTCTGTTTCCCCCAGGGCGCTCCGCGAACGCTAAAAGCTTGCTCAAAGGCTTTTTTACCCAGCACCGCCAGCGCAGCGGGCTGGTAGTCCTCGATCTTTTTAATCAGATCCCTGCCGCCAGTCCTCAGCTCATGCAGCTCCACTTCACTTGCCTGAACGGTCGGTCGTTCAACCAGCATGGTGATTCCGCAGCGCGTATCCAGCAGGTGACGCTCCTCTTCTGGCTTAAGTAACCGATCGGTGAAGCCAGCCTGGTGGATGACTTTCCAGAATCGATTGCCGGGATGGGCAAAATGAAATCCCGTATGGGCTGATGACTTACCAGGGTTAATACCGCAAAACACGACGCGCAAGCCAGGCGCCAGGATGTCATGAATCATTTTTACGGCACTGTTGCAAATAGTCGGTGGTGATAAACTTATCATCCCCTTTTGCTGATGGAGCTGCACATGAACCCATTCAAAGGCCGGCATTTTCAGCGTGACATCATTCTGTGGGCCGTACGCTGGTACTGCAAATACGGCATCAGTTACCGTGAGCTGCAGGAGATGCTGGCTGAACGCGGAGTAAATGTCGATCACTCCACGATTTACCGCTGGGTTCAGCGTTATGCGCCTGAAATGGAAAAACGGCTGCGCTGGTACTGGCGTAACCCTTCCGATCTTTGCCCGTGGCACATGGATGAAACCTACGTGAAGGTCAATGGCCGCTGGGCGTATCTGTACCGGGCCGTCGACAGCCGGGGCCGCACTGTCGATTTTTATCTCTCCTCCCGTCGTAACAGCAAAGCTGCATACCGGTTTCTGGGTAAAATCCTCAACAACGTGAAGAAGTGGCAGATCCCGCGATTCATCAACACGGATAAAGCGCCCGCCTATGGTCGCGCGCTTGCTCTGCTCAAACGCGAAGGCCGGTGCCCGTCTGACGTTGAACACCGACAGATTAAGTACCGGAACAACGTGATTGAATGCGATCATGGCAAACTGAAACGGATAATCGGCGCCACGCTGGGATTTAAATCCATGAAGACGGCTTACGCCACCATCAAAGGTATTGAGGTGATGCGTGCACTACGCAAAGGCCAGGCCTCAGCATTTTATTATGGTGATCCCCTGGGCGAAATGCGCCTGGTAAGCAGAGTTTTTGAAATGTAAGGCCTTTGAATAAGACAAAAGGCTGCCTCATCGCTAACTTTGCAACAGTGCCGTAAGGTGAAAATTCAACTACATGCATTATCAGTACATGGACTGCCCCTCATGGTCGCCATGAGCGTAACAATTCCGGTCCTATCAATCAGCGTGCTCCCTGATTATCTTCGGGGTTGTACGCCAGTATTTTATCAATGAGTGCTCTTCCCCTGTGAGGGAAGAGCATGTGTGTGTATGGAGTTCTGTCACCTTCTCAAAGGATTATTAATTTTTGCATAGTCAAAAGGGCTGACACTCTGTTCCCTGTTAGCATCCAGAAAATCAGCCCACCACTGCAACATCAGCTTTCGCTCATCCAGATGTTCCGCTTTATGGATATACGCAGCCCGCACTGTGTTACGTTCCATATGGCTCATCTGACGTTCGACCGCATCTCTGGACCAAAGACCTGACTCAATCAACGAACTACAGGCCATTGCCCGGAAGCCGTGACCACAGACATCGACCTTTGTATCATAGCCCATCAGACGCAGTGCGTTATTTACAGTGTTCTCACTCATGGGTTTCCATGGATTGTGATCGCCGGTGAAAATCAGTTCATGTTCTCCGCTGATAGTGTGGATCTGCTTCAGTATATTCACCGCCTGAGTAGATAGTGGCACAAGATGCTCTGTTCGCATTTTTGAGCCACGATGGGAATACTTGACCCCTTCAATAGGTTTCCGCTCAGGAGGAATGGTCCACATGGCTTTCTTGAAGTCGATCTCAGACCACCTGGCAAAGCGTAGTTCGCTGGAACGGATGAAGATAAGCAGGGTGAGTTTAGTTGCCTGCCGGGTGAGAGGTTGTCCTCTGTAGGCATCCAGTCGTTCAAGAAGCTCTGAAATGCGATTTAAGGCGAGGGCAGGGCGGTGCTGGCGTTTCACTGTGGTTAACGCGCCAGCCATATCCAAGGCAGGGTTATAGGTGATAATGCCTGACTGGGCAGCATAGCGCATGATTGCAGTGATACGCTGCTGAAGGCGCGCTGCGATTTCATATATCTCCTTTGCTTCGGCTGCTTTAACGGGAACAAGTAAATCGGGAGTCCTGAGGGTGGTAATGTCACGTGAACCAATAAAGGGGAAAACATGAGTTTCGAGGCTTTTCAGTATCCTCTCATTGTGTGAGGCTGACCATTTTTTGTTGCTCTTATGCCACTGTCTTGCGATGCCTTCAAATGTCTGAGCTGTTTCGGGTACCGACTTTTTGATCCTTTTCTGTTCGCATGGGTCAGTTCCCTCAGCTATCAGCTTTCTCGCCGTATCGCGTTTTTCCCTTGCTTCTGATAACGAGACTTCAGGATAGACCCCCAGAGCGAGCGTTTTCTCTTTGCCCAGAAACCGATAGCGGAGCCGCCAGTAGCGAGAGCCGTTAGGGTGAACGAGCAAGAACATGTTGCCGCTGTCGGCAAGTTTATAAGGTTTTTCATCCGGTTTAGCGGCACGGATTTTAGCGTCAGTGAGCGCCATTGGCGGTATCTCCTGATAGTAAAAAGGGGTATAAATTTTATCGAATCAGACTATACCCTCAGTTGTACCCTCGCAAGGGACTTGATGCGGGTTGAAGTTGATTGAGTTGGGTGGAGTTAAGGGATTGTAGGAATGTTGGTTTTGGCGGGCTTAGAATGCAAAAACGGACCTCCGTGGAGGTCCGTTGATATGAATTTGGTGCCCGGACTCGGAATCGAACCAAGGACACGGGGATTTTCAATCCCCTGCTCTACCGACTGAGCTATCCGGGCAACGGGGCGCATTAAACCGTATTCACGTCTGCCAGTCAATCAAATTTCGGGAAAAGATGTTCAACCGCTTAATATTGCGGCAATCTGTGCGATTATGCCTGAAGTTTGCACAAAACTTCCAGGCAATTTACCTATCTGACCTTCTATATGAGCAAAGGCTGACGAAAACGTTACGCGGCCTGTATTACTCCCGCACACTACCGCAAGTTGTGCACAAGCCTTTCCGACGTTTCCAGTAACTAACGGTGCAATTGCTGTGGCAGGACCCGCTGGTGTGTTGACTCATTTCGGCCTGGCGGGCATGCTTGCTTAGGTCAGCGCACCGCCCATACGGCACTGAGCAAAGCGCAGGATATCTTCAGCCAGACGGTGTGCCGTTTCGACATCAGCATGGCTACGATTCACCAGCATGCGGCTCAGACAGCCCTCCAGCACCAGTTCCATCTGTTTGGCAACCATTGCAGGGTCGTCAACTTCCAGCGTCGTCAGCAGCTCATGGGTGAAGTCATGTGCCGCCTTTTTTTGCTGATCGGCTAACTGATGGATCGGATGCCCGGGATCGGGGTAAAACGTACAGGCGGCGATAAACAGGCAGCCTGGGTAGCGATTATTGCTCACGCATTCGGACAGCGCGGTGTAGCGTGCCAGTAATTTCTGTTCAGCGCTCAGGGTGTCATCCAGCAAAAGTTGACGCCGCCAGATATCCACCCGCTGGCTGAGGTAACGTAACGCATCGTACAGAATGGCCTCTTTGTCGGGCCAAAAGCGTTGTAGTTCATCAAGAGGATAATCGATACGTTCGGCCACCATTTCCAGTGTGGTATTGGCTATCCCTTGAACCTCAAGTAATTTCAGGGCTTCTCCCAGGACATCTTCACGTTGCACGGTATTCTCCTCCGTATTTCCTGTTGCAAGTGTCGCTCACGGTTGGCGATCGCGCAAATGTGCGCTGAAGGTCGCGGCATCCATAAAGCCGGTTACCCGAGCCTCCGGATGCTCTTTCCCCTCGGCGTCAAAGAACAAAATAGTCGGCAAACCTAAAACCTGTAGATGTTTCAGCAGAGCGACATCCTGGGCATTATTTGCAGTCACATCCGCCTGCAAAAGCACTGTGTCGCCTAGCGCTTGCTGAACCTGCTGATTGCTAAACGTATACTTCTCAAACTCCTTGCAGGCCACGCACCAGTCAGCATACAGATCCAACATCACGGGCTTGCCTTTAGCTTGTGCCAGCGCCTGATGTAGCGCATCCACCGAAGCCACAGGCGTGAAGTTAAGGTGTGTCTGGGTTTGAGCATGCGGCACGCCGAACGTCCAGTCCTGCAATGGCCGAACGCTTACCAGCGCTGCAGCTAACAGGATAATCTGCACGATGCGCATCCAGGCGTGCTTTGCCTGCAGGCTGGTGATAAATGCCCAGCTAAAGAATGCGACGCCCAACAGCGACCACAGGCGAACGCCCCAGTCGTCGCCAATGATGCGTTCGAGTAAGAAGACGGGGAGCGCCAGAATGACAAAGCCAAAAGCGGTTTTGACATGTTCCATCCATGGGCCGCTTTTAGGTAACAGACGATTACCGAATACGGTAATTAGCATCAGAGGTAATCCCATCCCCAGCGCGTACAGATACAGCGTGCCGCCTCCCAGCCACATGTTCCCGCTCTGAGCGATATACAGCAAAATCGCGCTTAGCGGGGCCGTTGTACAAGGAGAACAGATGAGGCCGGCAATCGCCCCCATCGCAAAGACGCTACCGGGGGAACCGCCTTGTTGACGGTTACTCATCAATGTAAGGCGTGTTTGCAGCGATGAAGGGAGTTGCAGCGTGAACAAGCCAAACATCGAAAGGGCCAGCAGCGTAAAGACGACGGCAAGGCCAATCAGGACGTAAGGATGCTGTAGCGCAGCCTGGAACTGCAATCCAGCGGCGGCAACAACCAGACCCAGCGCGGTATAAGTGAGCGCCATTCCCTGGACGTAGATAAACGTCAGCAGCAGCGCGCGTCCGGTTGATAAGCGTTGTTTGCCGCCCAGCACGATACCGGAAATCAGCGGATACATCGGCAATACGCAAGGTGTAAACGCGATGCCAATTCCGATTAGCAATGCCCACAGCGCAGAGAAGGGAAGCTGGGTTGCGGGTTGTGGTCTCTCTTGCAAAGTATCGGTGGCAGGAACTGGCGCAGGTGTCGCCCTGGTATCGGCAGACACTTCACTTAATGGCACCGTTTTAGTTTCAGGCGGATAGCAAAAACCGGCGTCGGCACAGCCCTGGTATGTGACCGTTAATGTTGCGCCAGATTTAGCCTGATTAACCGTGACCGGGATAGTCAACTGTTTACGGTAAATCTCACTTTTGCCATAAAACTCATCTTCATGCCAGACGCCTGGTGGTAGTTTTACCTCGGCGATATCGGCCTGAGATGGCGTAATGCTTATCTGTTTTCGATACAGATAGTAGCCATCTTTAACCTGCCATGAGAGGTTCAGATCGTGTTGGTTTTGCTGAAAATCAAAAACAAACGCCCGATCGGCAGGAACAAACTGCGAGCGGCCAGGCGCGTCAAATAATCCGGCAAAGGTAGATGTGCTGCACAGCAGCAGGATCAGCGTAAGGATGCGTTGAGCCATGAGCGGTAATCAAAGTCTCCGTGAGTGACGGGTAAAACCAGAAGTTCAGGCGTTTGGTATGGATGATGTGACTTCAGGCAATCGAGAAGGGCTTGCTGGTGTGTGACGGTGGTTTTTAAAATCATCTGGACTTCATATTCCTGCTCCAGTTTACCTTCCCAATAATAGAGGGAAGTCGCGCCAGGCAGCAGCGTCACGCAGGCAGCCAGCTTTTCCGCCAGCACTTTGGCGGCCAGATCCTGGGCGGTTGCTTCATCCGGGGCGGTACAGAGCACCACAACGGTATCGGGGATGGAAATATCCTGACTCTTTACATCAAGCATAAACACCTCGAAAGAACAGAGTAACCAGCTAAAGAGTGGTCACTATACAACGGACGAGGGAAGGATGTTAGTTAAAGCGGGATGATGAGGAGGAGGAACTGCAGGGCGCGAAGGCACCCTGCAGTAAAGTCTTACAGCATGAAGCTGCCCAGCAAGAAGCCAAAGCAGACAGCCAAAAGCACGCCCAGAGTACCCGGGATGAAGAACGGATGGTTAAAGACGAATTTACCGATGCGGGTTGTACCGGTGTCATCCATCTGCACCGCCGCAACCAGAGTTGGGTAGGTTGGCAGAATGAACAGGCCAGAAACAGCTGCGAAAGACGCAACAGCAGTCAGTGGGGAAACGTTCAGAGCCAGAGCCATCGGCATCAGTGCTTTAGCGGTTGCAGCCTGAGAGTACAGCAGCGCAGAAGCAAAGAAGAAGATGACAGCCAGCAACCACGGATGACCCTGAATTACGCTACCTGCAGTATCTTTGATCCAGTCAATGTTGTGAGATACGAAGGTATCACCCAGCCATGCAACACCCAGGATACAAATACAGGCGCTCATACCCGCTTTAAAGGTGCTGGAGTTCAGGATGGAGTCAGTTTCAACGCGGCAGACGATCGTAGTCAGCGTCGCGACGCTCAGCATGATGATCAGGATTGCGTTGGTGGTGTTCATCAGCGGTTTAGCGACCAGGCCGAGGCTTGGGCTGTTGATGATGGCGTATACAACTACGCAAATCACGCCCAGCAGGAACAACCAAACGGAGGTTTTCGCGCCAGCTTTGATTTCAACTTGTCTTTCACCACGTAGTTCAACCAAACCTTCTTCCAGACGCTTACGATAAATCGGGTCGTCAGACAGTTTGGAGTTGAACAGCATCGTTACCAGGAAGGACATCACCAGAACGGCCAGCAGAGTGGACGGAATGACCACGGACAGCAGGTGAATGTAGCTGATGCCATGACCTTCCATTACGGAAGACATGTAAACCACGGCTGCGGAGATTGGCGACGCCGTAATCGCAATCTGTGCAGAAACCACTGCGGTAGAGAGCGGACGGCAAGGTTTGATACCTTGTTCCTTCGCGACTTCAGCGATAACCGGCAGAGTTGCCAGAGAGATGTTGCCGGTACCGGCAAAGATAGTCAGGAAATAGGTCACGATTGGTGCAAGGATCGTGATGTATTTCGGGTTTTTACGCAGCAGTTTTTCAGTTTGATGAACCAGATAGTCCAGACCACCGGCAATCTGCATGGCAGAGATGGCAGCGATAACCGCCATGATAATGGAAATAACATCGAACGGAATATTACCTGGTTTTACGCCAATAGCGGCAAGAACCAGAACACCCAGCCCACCTGCAAATCCAATACCGATACCCCCAAGTCTGGCACCTAAAAAGATTGCCAGCAAAACGATGATAAGTTCTAAAACTATCATATTAGCCTTCCTTGTTGTTTAACAAGTTGATATTAAATTGTTGTTTTTAAGTAACTTCGAGTAAGAAAAAAGGCACGTCATCATGACGTGCCTTCTCCGGTACTACCCTACACGATTACTGTTCGCTTTCATCAGTATAACGTTTTGCTTTATAAGCAGGGTGCATCAGGTTCTGTGCAGAGAAGATATCGTCCAGTTCAGACTCGGTCAACAGACCGCGTTCCAGGACAACTTCACGTACGCTCTTACCGGTTTCGGCACAAATTTTACCGACGATGTCGCCGTTGTGGTGACCGATGAACGGGTTGAGGTAAGTAACGATGCCGATGGAGTTGAATACAAACGCTTCACAGACTTCTTTGTTAGCAGTGATACCACTAACGCATTTTTCCAGCAGGTTGTAGCAAGCATTGCTCAGAATGTGAATGGATTCAAACATTGCCTGGCCAATGACCGGCTCCATTACGTTCAGCTGCAGCTGACCAGCTTCAGATGCCATAGTAACGGTGATGTCGTTACCGATGACTTTAAAGCAAACCTGGTTTACGACTTCTGGAACAACTGGGTTCACTTTTGCTGGCATGATAGAAGAACCAGCCTGCAGTTCCGGCAGGTTGATCTCGTTCAGACCAGCACGTGGGCCAGAGGAGAGCAAACGCAGGTCGTTACAGATTTTGGACATCTTAACAGCCAGACGTTTCAGTGCGCCGTGAACCATAACGTATGCGCCGCAGTCAGAAGTTGCTTCAATCAGGTCTTCTGCCGGAACACAGGCGAAGCCAGTGACTTCAGCCAGTTTCTGTACTGCCAGCGGGGAGTATTCTTTCGGCGTGTTCAGACCCGTACCGATTGCAGTTGCACCGAGGTTAACTTCCAGCAGCAGCTCAGCGGTACGACTAATGTTTTTCACTTCTTCTTTCAACAGTACGCTGAAAGCATGGAATTCCTGACCGAGGGTCATCGGTACAGCATCCTGCAGCTGGGTACGGCCCATTTTCAGGATGTCCTGGAATTCAACAGCTTTTTGTTCGAAGCCTTCACGCAGCTGGTTCAGGGCATCGATCAGTTTGATGATGGATGCGTATACCGCGATACGGAAGCCAGTTGGGTAAGCGTCGTTGGTAGACTGACATTTGTTAACGTGGTCGTTCGGGTTCAGGTACTGATATTCACCTTTCTGGTGACCCATCAGTTCCAGACCGATATTGGCCAGCACTTCGTTGGTGTTCATGTTGACGGAGGTACCCGCACCACCCTGGTAAACATCTACCGGGAATTGATCCATGCATTTTCCGTTATTCAGGACTTCATCACACGCCGCGATGATGGCATTTGCCACACTCTTAGGAATGGTTTGCAGCTCTTTGTTGGCCATTGCCGCTGCCTTTTTAACCATTACCATACCGCGAACAAATTCAGGAATGTCGCTGATTTTGTTGTTGCTAATGTAGAAGTTTTCAATCGCTCTCAGAGTGTGAACACCGTAGTAGGCGTCCGCTGGAACTTCCCTGGTACCCAACAAGTCTTCTTCGATACGAATGTTGTTTAACATGTGAACCTTCTTTTTCAAGCTGCCAATGATTTGACTAAACACACAGGATATATGTGATTTCGATTGTTTCTCGACCGACGATTATCCCCTGCATCGGTCTGATACTTGAGATCATATGCTGGTTCAGGATTTCTACCGTAATCTGGATCACTTAAAGCGTGGAATTTACCCCTTATTTATTATTCTGTGAAATGGATCACCCCTTTAGGATTAATACTAAAAATAAGTGTACAAGCGACTTGAAATTTTGCTAACCACCTCAACATCTAATTGATGCGAGTCACATAATTCATCGGGCAGGCGTTGAAAAAAACGACTGTTATTGACAGGAGAACCCTTTGCGCTGGATACCATTACTTGCCATTTTTCTCTATGTTTACATAGAGATATCTATTTTTATTCAGGTTGCCCATGTCCTGGGTGTCCTGATGACGCTGATTTTGGTTATTTTTACGTCGGTTATCGGTATGTCTCTGGTTCGTAACCAGGGATTTAAAAACTTTTTACTGATGCAACAAAAAATGGCGGCTGGTGAAAGTCCGGCTGCAGAAATGATCAAGAGCGTGTCGCTGATCATTGCTGGTCTGCTGTTGGTACTGCCCGGCTTTTTCACCGATTTCCTCGGTCTTCTTCTTTTATTACCCCCGGTGCAAAAACATCTGACGATGAAACTGCTGCCGCATTTGCGTTTTTCGCGTATGCCGGGCGGTGGTTTTAGCGCCGGAACCGGTGGCGGTGAGACCTTTGATGGCGAATTTCAGCGCAAAGACGACGATCGCAACCGTATTGATCATAAAGACGATCCTCGGGATTAAGCATCAGTATGCGGGCCGGATAAGCGTGAGCACCATCCGGCAAAATGCTTATCTGCCGGATGACGGTGTCAACGTCGCTTTATCCGGCCTGCGGGGTAAAAACAGCCACAGCCCTGCCAGCATAATCAGCGCATACAGGCTCTTCCAGCCAACCATTGCCAACAGCAGCAGACACAGTAGACCGCCAATGACCGCCAGCATGCGATAATGCCCTTTCAGTAATCGACATCCCGCCAGCATGCACAGCAAATAAATCATAATAAAGATGCCGTTAGCATAGATGATTAACGCATCGAGATTGATTTTCAGCATATAGATGCACAACGTACTGATCACGCAGCAGCCCAATACGGCGTTTAGCGCATTGCGTGGAAGGTGACGGGGAGACAGACGCGCCAGATGGCTCTCCGGCTTATATTGCGCTTGCGACCAGACCAGCCGGGCGAAGCTTTGAATATAAATGTTGAGACTGGCAAAACAGGCCAGATAACCAATGATGCAGGCGACCCACAGTGCCTGTACGCCAAATAACTGCACGACGATCTCTGGCAGTGAGGCCGCCGCCGCCATTTGCTCACCGTAGGCGCCAAAATGAAGCACGACGACGGTGCATGCCCAATAAACAGAGCCCGCAAGCAGCAGGCCGATCATCAGCGCGCGCGGGAAATCCCGCTCCGGGTTTTTGAATTCAGATGCCAGATGGGCAAACGCTTCAAGGCCAACAAAACACCAGAACATCACCGACAGCGCGGCGAACAGTCCGGGGAGCTCAATCTCGGTTATCGCAGGGAAAGGGATTTCGCCAGGTTTCACATCGCCTGCCCACCAGATGGCGACAATGAGGGCAACAATCAATCCGGCAATGACCGTTTGCAGATTAGCGCTAGAGCTGGCACCGTGGGAGCCGATATACCAAACCAATGCCAGCGTACCGAGCTCTGCCAACAGAAGCTGTTCGTCATGCCAGCCAAACATCGCCTGACCAAATCCGGCGGCAATATGTAATGCCGCAGGCAAGCCGACGGGAATCACCGACAAAAATAGCCATCCGGTGACGCGCTCCAGGCGTGAGCCAAAGGCCATACCAACAAAATGCGCCACGCCACCCGCGCTGGGAAAATGACGGCCCAGTACGGCAAAGACAATCGCCACGGGAAAGACTAAAACAATCAGCACCGGCCAGGCCCACAGGCTGTTGTTGCCAGCCACCAGCGCGGCTAGCGCAGGGACGGCGAAAACGCCTGTACCTAGCAATGATGTCGACAACAGGCCAATGCCCTGAGCCAGTCCCAGCTCTTGTTTCAGTCCGCTCATAAGTTGTTATCCGGTTATGCCCATTGACCGGGCTACAGCGCAGATTTTTGATGGTATCACAATCGTATTTGCTTATGACGACGTGACTGAAATCGTTATAAAATGTGATGCGCGTCGGCGTTTTGCCGGAATTTTCTGCTGATATAAATTTTTTTTCGCTTGCCCCCTTGAAGGTACAAAGCCCCATCCCCATTTCTCTGGTCACTAGCCGGGAAACCGTTCACGGGCCGGCGTCACCCATAACTGATAAAGACTTTCTCAAAGGAGAGCTATCAATGAGTATTCGTCCGTTACATGATCGTGTGATCGTCAAACGTAAAGAAGTTGAATCTAAATCTGCTGGCGGCATCGTACTGACCGGTTCTGCAGCAGGTAAATCAACTCGTGGCGAAATCATCGCTGTCGGTAAGGGCCGCATCCTGGACAACGGTACCGTACAGCCGCTGGACGTTAAAGTCGGCGATATCGTTATTTTCAACGATGGCTACGGTGTTAAATCTGAGAAGATCGACAATGAAGAAGTGTTGATCATGTCTGAAAGTGACATCCTGGCAATTGTTGAAGCCTAATCCGCGAACGACACTGAACATACGAATTTAAGGGAAAGAGAAAATGGCAGCTAAAGACGTAAAATTCGGTAACGACGCTCGTGTGAAAATGCTGCGCGGCGTAAACGTACTGGCAGATGCAGTGAAAGTTACCCTCGGTCCAAAAGGCCGTAACGTAGTTCTGGATAAATCTTTCGGTGCACCGACCATCACTAAAGATGGTGTTTCCGTAGCCCGTGAAATCGAACTGGAAGACAAGTTCGAAAACATGGGGGCGCAGATGGTGAAAGAAGTTGCCTCTAAAGCGAACGACGCTGCAGGCGACGGTACCACCACCGCAACCGTACTGGCGCAGTCCATCATCACTGAAGGTCTGAAAGCCGTTGCTGCGGGCATGAACCCGATGGATCTGAAACGTGGTATCGACAAAGCTGTCGCTGCTGCCGTTGAAGAACTGAAAGCACTGTCCGTACCGTGCTCTGACTCTAAAGCTATTGCTCAGGTTGGTACTATCTCCGCTAACTCCGACGAAACCGTAGGTAAACTGATCGCTGAAGCGATGGACAAAGTCGGTAAAGAAGGCGTGATCACCGTTGAAGACGGTACCGGTCTGCAGGACGAACTGGACGTGGTTGAAGGTATGCAGTTCGACCGTGGTTACCTGTCTCCTTACTTCATCAACAAGCCGGAAACTGGCGCAGTAGAACTGGAAAGCCCGTTCATCCTGCTGGCTGACAAGAAAATCTCCAACATCCGCGAAATGCTGCCGGTGCTGGAAGCAGTAGCAAAAGCCGGTAAACCACTGCTGATCATCGCTGAAGATGTTGAAGGCGAAGCGCTGGCAACTCTGGTTGTTAACACCATGCGCGGTATCGTGAAAGTCGCGGCGGTTAAAGCGCCTGGCTTCGGCGACCGTCGTAAAGCGATGCTGCAGGATATCGCTACCCTGACCGGTGGTACCGTTATCTCTGAAGAGATCGGTATGGAGCTGGAAAAAGCAACTCTGGAAGATCTGGGTCAGGCGAAACGCGTTGTTATCAACAAAGACACCACCACCATCATTGATGGCGTGGGTGACGAAGCTGCAATCCAGGGTCGCGTGACTCAGATTCGTCAGCAGATCGAAGAAGCAACTTCCGACTACGACCGTGAAAAACTGCAGGAGCGCGTAGCGAAACTGGCAGGCGGCGTTGCGGTTATCAAAGTTGGTGCTGCGACTGAAGTTGAAATGAAAGAGAAGAAAGCCCGCGTTGAAGATGCCCTGCACGCGACTCGTGCTGCGGTAGAAGAAGGCGTGGTTGCTGGTGGTGGTGTTGCGCTGATTCGCGTAGCGTCTAAAATTGCCGGTCTGAAAGGTCAGAACGAAGACCAGAACGTAGGTATCAAAGTTGCGCTGCGCGCAATGGAATCTCCGCTGCGTCAAATCGTACTGAACTGCGGCGAAGAGCCGTCTGTAGTGGCTAACACCGTGAAAGCGGGTGACGGTAACTACGGTTACAACGCTGCAACTGAAGAATACGGTAACATGATCGACATGGGTATCCTGGATCCAACCAAAGTAACGCGTTCAGCCCTGCAGTACGCGGCTTCTGTTGCGGGTCTGATGATCACCACCGAGTGCATGGTTACTGACCTGCCGAAAGGCGATGCGCCTGACTTAGGTGCTGCTGGTGGTATGGGCGGCATGGGTGGAATGGGCGGCATGATGTAATTTAATCTTCATACTTCAAGCCGCAGGTTCATTGGCTGCGTTCGTTTACCCCAGTCACTTACTCATGTAAGCACTGGGGGATTCATGAACCTGCCGCCTGCCTGCAACTTGAATTATTTGATTAAATACGTATCTCGCGAAAAATGAGAAACCCTCGGGCAGAAATGTCCGGGGGTTTTTCTTTTGGTCATCTTTTTAGTATATGATTCAGCTACGGACATAACGTCCAGCTCATTGATTATGGGGAATGACATGCACGTGAAATATTTAGCAGGGATCGTTGGTGCCGCGCTACTGATGGCGGGTTGTAGCTCCAGCAACGAACTGAGTTCAGCCGGGCAAAGCGTACGCTTCGTCGAAGAGAAGCCTGGCGCAGAGTGTCAACTGATTGGCACTGCAACCGGTACGCAAAACAACTGGCTTTCTGGCCAGCACGGCGAAGAGGGTGGCTCTATGCGTGGCGCAGCAAACGATCTGCGTAACCAGGCTGCGGCAATGGGTGGTAACGTGATTTATGGCGTCAGCAGCCCATCACAGGGAATGCTGTCCAGCTTTGTTCCTACTGCCAGTGAAATGACTGGGCAGGTTTATAAGTGCCCAAATTGATAAATGCTGTTGATGCCTGATGGCGACGCTAAAACGTCTTATCAGGCCTACGATACAAATTCGTCGGCCTGATAAGCGCAGCGACATCAGGCATTTTGAGCGTTATGCGCTGACTGAGCGCGTAAATGATGCAGCGCGCGCAGGCACTGATCCTGATTGAGCTTTTGCGCCTTATCACCCGTCAACGTTCTGACAAACACCTGGCACGATACACCAGCAAGCTTTTTCAGCCGTGGGCTAAAATCGAGAAGACGGCGAGTAATGGCTTCGGCCTCTTTGCTGCCGGAAGGGGTGCGAGTTTTTACTACCGAACCACAGAACTGGGCTTTTCCTTGATCATCCGTATAGCGGTAAATAATCGCCAGATAATGATTAAACAGGCTTTGTTTCCATTCGGGGTGCGTATAAGAGTCGTATTCCAGATTGTCGTTTTCTTGGCAATCAACATCGTACAGCGGCAGGAAATCCAGCAGCGATGTAATTCGTAGCGCTAATTCCCGCATGCCAGCATTATTTATTGCATGAATAACAGCATGGACCAGCACCCGAATCTGTAGTTCATTAATCAGTAATTCACACGTTTGTCCATCATGCAGTGTCAGAGAAAATGTTAAGTTTTCGCCTTTGTCATCCATTAACATCAGCGAATTTACGCGACGATTAATGTCGGCATTTTTTAGCTCATCTTCCTGAATCAAAGGAATATTTTCGTGCATCTTTTTGCTGACTTTATCGCATTCCTTCTCATATTGCGCATGCTCGTCTTCGCTAAGCTGATGTTTGACGGATAGCCTGCTTTCCAGGGCGATAAGCAGATCTCTTAGCCCAAGCGGAGAAAGAAAAAATAACGACGTTTTATTCCTTGGTTCTTTTATCTTTAATGCTAAAGCAATAAATTCATTCTTTTGACGAATAACACCGGTATTAATGCCCTTAATACTTATAGCCATAAAAGGTTCTCCCTAACCATATATTTATTAATATTCTGGATTTTGCTCTAATTATACAAATTATGAATTAATGACTTTATAGCGCTAATTAAAATAGCACAGATTAAAAGCGTGGCTCCACTTGTGAGGATTTAAATAATAAGTAATCGTGGTGAGTGTCCGAAATCGGACACTCAATAATGGTTATTGTTGGCGTAGTTGCAGATCCAACGGCGTTTTACTTGGCTCTCCGCCAATTTCACGCGCCAGTTTGGGGACCATATAGCCGGAAACCAACGTCAGCAGTTCACGCATAATGTGACGTGCCTCATCGTCGCTGACCATAAAGTGGGCGGCACCTTGCACTTTGTCCAGTACGTGCAGGTAATAGGGCATCACCCCCGCATCAAACAGAGTGTTGCTCAGGTTCGCCAGCGTTTGTGCGTTATCGTTCACGCCACGCAGCAAAACGCTTTGGTTGAGTAGGGTGACGCCAGCGGTACGCAGTCGGACCATCGCCTGGTGAAACGCCTCATCGACCTCATTGGCGTGGTTAATGTGGTTGACCAGCAGAATCTGCAGGGAGGAACGCGCAAAGCGCTGGGCCAGTCCTTCAGTAATGCGCGCGGGGATCACAATCGGCAAACGGCTGTGAATGCGCAGACGCTTAATGTGCGGGATGGCTTCCAGTTGCGTGAGTAACCAGTCCAGTTCATGGTCCTTGGCCATTAGCGGATCACCACCGGAGAAGATAATCTCATCCAGCTCAGGATGCGCGCTAATGTAGTCCAGGGCGACCTGCCAGTTGCGCTTATTGCCCTGGTTTTCGGCATACGGGAAGTGTCGGCGGAAGCAATAGCGACAATTTACCGCGCAACCGCCTTTAACCAACAACAGCGCCCGGTTGCGATATTTATGCAGCAAACCGGGGACCACGCTGTGCTGTTCTTCCAGCGGATCGGTCGAGTAGCCAGGTGCAGCAACAAACTCTTCCTGGGAAGTAAGTACCTGACGCAAAAGCGGATCGTCCGGATTGCCTTTTTCCATACGAGCAATAAAGGCGCGTGGTACGCGCAGGGCGAAAAGTCGTCTCGCGTCGCGTCCGGCCAACAGTTTTTCATCTGCGTCTATATTCAAAAGATGCAGAAGTTCATCAGGATCGGTCACAACATCGGCAAGTTGCGATAACCAATCTTCTCTGGATGGGGTATTTAGGGTTACAATATGCGCCATTTTGTGGCTTAGCTACCAGTTAACAATTTTCAGAGGGCCTTATGGCAACGTACTATAGCAACGATTTTCGTGCTGGTCTTAAAATCATGTTGGACGGCGAACCTTATGCGGTTGAAGCCAGCGAATTCGTTAAACCAGGTAAAGGCCAGGCATTTGCGCGCGTTAAGCTGCGTCGCCTGCTGACCGGTACTCGCGTAGAGAAAACCTTCAAGTCTACCGATTCCGCTGAAGGCGCAGACGTAGCCGACATGAACCTGACCTTCCTGTATAGCGACGGTGAGTTCTGGCACTTTATGAATAACACCACTTTCGAACAGCTGGCTGCAGACGAGAAAGCGGTAGGCGATAACGCTAAATGGCTGCTGGACCAGGCTGAATGCATCGTGACCCTGTGGAACGGTCAGCCGATCTCTGTGACTCCGCCAAACTTCGTTGAGCTGGAAGTCGTTGAAACTGACCCAGGTCTGAAAGGCGATACCGCTGGTACTGGCGGCAAACCGGCTACTCTGTCTACTGGCGCAGTCGTTAAAGTTCCGCTGTTCGTACAGATCGGTGAAGTGATCAAAGTGGATACTCGCTCCGGCGAATACGTTTCTCGCGTAAAATAAGATATCTATTTGATCTTATGGCGCAGGTTGCTGCGCCATACTTTTTCCAGGGCAGGAATGATGAAACGTCTTCTCAGTCTTGTAATGCTCATCCTTTTCACCAGCACTCTCCTGGCGGGTTGTAATACCGCGCGCGGCTTCGGTGAAGACATCAAACATCTTGGCAATTCAATCTCTCACGCCGCCAGCTAACACTCTCTCATAGTCTTAAAAACGGTTGTTTATCCATCACACTTCCGGATCTTGTCTATTATTAATGAGCTATACACAAACAATATTGGCTAGAAAAGGAAGACGTTATGGTTAAAAAGACAATTGCTGCGATCTTTTCTGTGTTGGTTCTTTCTTCAGTGTTGACTGCGTGCAATACCACGAAAGGTGTTGGGCAGGATATCTCTGAAGGCGGTAGCGCAATCTCTGGTGCAGCGACAAAAGCTCAACAATAATCATGAACGGTACGACGTCACGTCGTACCGTTAATTCCCCTTCCCGGGGAGTGAGAGAAACGGCGAGAAGCGGTTCCCCATGTGCAGTTTCATGCGGATATTCCGTTTATAGGTGTAGACCGTCTTGCCATGAATGCTGAGTGCCGCGGCTATCGCATTGTTACTCACACCATCCATCCACATCGACAATACTTTCTCCTCCTGCGGCGTAAGCAGCGGAGTCGCGTTTTCGGCTATTTCTAACGTGGGACGAAGCTGTAGCGCCTCCTGAATCGTGTGTGAGAGCGCGTTCAGCGTGGTGTGCTTGGTTAAGACCGAATAGGCGACGGATTGAGAGGAAGCAATTGAGGTGTGCTGTCTTTCAACTGATTGCAGTAAAATCAGCGGGATGACGCCGCAGCTCATGAAAAAGGGTTTAATTGGCGGACTGGTATGCGTCTCGCTAATAAAACTGTATAAATCCGCGATCACCAGATGCGGCTTCCACTGCAAAATATGCTCTTTTGCTAACAGGAGATTATTGATCCCTGACACAAGAAATGAGGAGCTGAACCTGCCAGAATGATTAAGCAAGGCCTCAATCCCTGTGCGGGTAAAGTGGCACCGGTCAATCACTAAAATTTTAAGCATAACCTTTTCGCATTCAGAAGAGAGGCAATCGACTTTCCGGATTCAGAAAGCCCTTCATCATAGAGAACTCCGATGAGTGCCAAATGCGGGAACTACGCCGCTAATTATGCTTAATTCTTGCTTTTAGCGGGCAGCGAATAAAAAGGTTGAAATTCATTTTCTCTCGGGCAAAAATGCCATTTCACACATCAGCTTTGCAGGACGACCTGCAAACGCTTCTTTCACCGGGGACGGCCCCATTGTTCTGGAGCCTGATATGTCCTGGATCGTTTTATTAATTGCAGGTCTGCTCGAAGTTGTCTGGGCGATTGGCCTGAAATATACCCACGGTTTTACGCGTTTGACGCCAAGCATTATCACTATTGTGGCAATGATCGTCAGTATCGCCATGCTCTCCTGGGCAATGCGTACGTTGCCTGTAGGAACCGCCTATGCCGTATGGACCGGTATCGGCGCAGTCGGGGCGGCCATTACAGGGATTCTGCTGCTGGGTGAATCTGCCAGCCCGGCGCGGTTACTGAGCCTCGGGCTGATTGTGGCCGGTATTATTGGCCTCAAGCTGAGCACCCACTAAGCGCCAGGCTGTTTTACCCAAATCAGCTTATTCACCTCAAACCCTTCCCGGGTCGCGATGGCCAGCATTTGCTGTTTCATTTCATCTGAAATAGTAGGGGTCCGTGAAAGGATCCACAGGTAGTCGCGATCCGGCCCGCAAACCAGCGCGTGACGATATTCCCTGTCGAGGGCAATCACGTTATACCCGCCATAGAAGGGGCCAAAAAACGAGACCTTGAGCGCAGCGCGGTTTGGGTCGCCAGTGAAGTAGGCTTTCCCCTCCGTTTTCTGCCACATTCCTCTGTCCGGGTTATAGCCCTTATTAATAACATTGATACCGCCGTCGTCGCGCAGGCTGTAGGTAGCAGTCACTTTTTCCAGTCCGCGTTCGAATCGATGGTCGAAACGCGCAATTTCATACCAGGTGCCCAGATAGCGTGTGGCATCAAAGTTATTTACTACGGTAACACCTTTCGGGGGGGTTGGGGTGCTGCAAGCGACAACCAGAAATGCAGCCGTAACTGCAGCAACGACGGGCAGAATGCGCATGGGATTTTCCTTGCTGGATTTTTGTTAAGTGTAGATGACAGCAGGAAAAAAAGAGAAAGAAAGGAAGCCCAATATCCAGGGCCTCCTTGTCCGTTACTGCAGTTTTTCAAGAATGCGCCAGGCGGCCTCGACGCGAACAGGGTTTGGGTAGCTCTTGTTTGCCAGCATCACGATGCCAAGGTTTTTTTCTGGAACGAAAGCAACGTAGCTGCCGAATCCGCCAGTGGAGCCCGTTTTATGCACCCATGAGGCTTTCACGGCAGGCGCGGGCGGGTTTACCTCAACGGCAGGAAGCGCTGCCAGTGCCACTTTGCTGTCGCTACCGCTAATTATCGAGTCGGCTTTCACCGGCCAGTTCAGCATCTCCCAGCCCAGGCCCTGGTACATATCGCCAACACGCCAGTAACGTGACTGCGCAAGCTCGATGCCCTGCTGGAGCGTTTTCTCCTGAACCTGGCTGGCGTCCATGTTGGCCTGAACCCAACGGGTCATATCGATAACGCTCGATTTCACCCCGTAGGCTTCGGCATCAAGTTGGCCAGGGGATACATGCACTGGCTTTCCTTCGCGATAACCCCAGGCATAATCTTTTTGTTCGCTCTGCGGAACCGTAATCCAGGTATGCGCCAGTTTTAAGGGGCGCAGGACGCGTTTGGTCATCGCCTCTTCGTAGCTCATGCCTGAGGGTTTGACCGCCAGGGCACCAAACAGACCAATGCTGGAGTTAGCATAAAGACGTTTAGCGCCTGGGGCCCATTGCGGCTGCCAGTTTTGATAAAAGCGTAGTAACGCGGCTTTATCCGTAATGTCGTCCGGAACCTGAAGCGGCAGGCCGCCTGCCGTGTAGGTGGCTAAGTGCAGCAGGCTGATACCCTGCCACTGCTTACCAGTCAGTTCAGGCCAGTAATGCGTGACCGGATCGCTGAGCTTAATTTCGCCGCGGGCGATAGCATCGCCGCCCAGCACGCCGTTGAACGTTTTACTGACCGATCCGAGTTCAAACAGCGTTTGTTGAGTGACTGGACGGTTATTGGCGATATCGGCTTTACCCCAGGTAAAGTAATAAGGTTTCCCCTGATAGATAATCGCAACGGCCATACCCGGAATAGCCTGCTCCTGCATCAGCGGTGTGATGGTACGGTTAACGATATCGGCAATTTGTTGTTCTGTTTTTGCGGCGGCAAACGTGGAGAAAGAAGCTGTCAGCAGCAGCGCGCAGCATATCGATTTTTTCATCATGAAATCAGTTCCGTAATTAAAAGCGAAAGGATGTCCGGGCCCGTCAGACGTAATCAGTGTGTTTGATTTGCATCGTGTTGACAAACGGTTAAATTTAGCAGCAGATATAAGTTTTTCTAACAGGCCAGATAATGACGCGTAGCTATATCCCCCTTAACTCGCTGCGGGCTTTTGAAGCAGCGGCCAGACATCTCAGCTTTACCCGCGCTGCGATTGAGCTCAACGTGACGCATTCTGCAATAAGCCAGCATGTGAAAGCGCTGGAGCAACAGCTGAATTGTCAGCTTTTTGTGCGTGGTTCTCGAGGGTTAATGTTGACGACTGAAGGGGAAAGTCTGTTACCTGTACTTAATGACTCTTTCGATCGTATGGCGGGGATGCTGGATCGTTTTGCCACTAAACAGACTCAGGAAAAACTTAAAATTGGCGTGGTGGGGACCTTTGCGGTCGGTTGTCTTTTCCCTCTGTTGAGCGACTTTAAGCGCCACTGTCCGCATATTGATTTGCATATTTCCACCCACAATAACCGTGTGGATCCCGCCGCCGAAGGGCTGGATTATACTATTCGCTACGGAGGAGGAGCCTGGCACGATACCGATTCGCAATATTTGTGTAGCGCGCTGATGTCTCCGCTGTGTTCACCGACATTGGCCTCGCAGATTAAAGCACCTGTGGACATCCTGAAATTTCCGTTATTACGATCGTATCGGCGTGATGAATGGACGCTTTGGATGCAGGCCGCCGGAGAAGCGCCTCCGTCACCGACGCACAACGTGGTGGTGTTTGACTCGTCCGTCTCAATGCTGGAAGCCGCGCAGGCGGGGATTGGTGTGGCAATTGCACCGGTAAGAATGTTCACGCATTTGCTCAGTAGTGAACGTATCGTGCAGCCTTTTCTAACGCAGATTGATCTGGGGAGTTACTGGATAACGCGTTTACAATCTCGTCCGGAGACGCCCGCGATGCGTGAGTTTTCCCGCTGGTTGACCGGGATGCTGCACTAATAAAAAGGCCCGCCATTGGCGGGCCTGATAATTAACGCATGCGATTAGATGGTCAGGATCCCAATAGCCGTTACAACGGTCAGGATAGCTGCCAGTCCGTAGAATACCCATTTGCCCGCAGGCACGTGGATTTTCAGGTCATGCATCGCGTGGTGCATACGGTGTAAACCACACCACAGCGGCAGAACGATCATCAGGAACAGAAACGCACGTCCGATGAAGCTCTGAGCGAATGCCAGTACGCGTTCATAGCTGAAAGCATCAGGAACAAAGCCCAGCGGCAGCATAATGCCGACCAGCAGGATCATCACCGGCGCAATGATTGCGCTCCACATACCGCCTGCACCAAACAGGCCCCAGAATACGGGTTCGTCAGAGCGTTTTGGATTTGGATTAATCATTCCGGACTCCTTACCAGAACAGGGCAACAAACAGTATTACTACTGTCGCAACCACAGTAACTGCCCAGAGACCTTTGATGATCGGCTCTGGCCCCATTTTTTCGTCTTTTACGATGATGTTGGCAGCTTTTGGCGCCAGCTCAAACCAGGTTTTGGTATGCAGCAGCGCTGCTGCCAGGGCGATAATATTCAGGATCACCACCACCGGGTTTTGCAAAAAGGCGACAAAGCCCATCCAGGACTCTGCACCATGCTTGAGTGCAAACAGGCCGATAATCAGTTCAATGCTGAACCAGACTGCCGGAACCGCCGTGCCTTCGCGCAGCATGTAAAAACGATAAAATGGCAGCTTTTTCCACCAGGTGGACGTCATTGGTCGCACATAGGGTTTGCGTTTAGTCGTCATCGTGCACTCCTTAGCGTGGTTTCAGGGTAGCGATAAGAAAGTCTTTTGAACTTTCAACTTTACCCTGCTGAATGGCCGCAGCCGGATCGACGTGTTTCGGGCAGACTTCGGAGCAGTAGCCCACAAAAGTACAGGACCAGACGCCGTTCGGGCTGTTCAACTGAGCCATACGCTCCTTCTTACCGTGGTCGCGGCTATCTTCGTTGTAACGATGCGCCAGCGTAATCGCAGCCGGTCCAATGAACTCTGGGTTCAGGCCGAACTGCGGGCACGCGGCGTAGCACAGACCACAGTTGATGCAACCGGAGAACTGATGATACTTCGCCATCTGCGCCGGAGTCTGGGTGTTTGGACCCTGATCCGGTGTACGCGGGTTACCGATGATGTACGGTTTGATCGCTTCCAGGCTTTCGATAAAGTGCGTCATGTCGACGACCAGATCGCGCTCAATCGGGAAGTTGCCCAGCGCTTCAACCTTCATGCCGCTGGTGTAATCACGCAGGAAGGTTTTGCACGCCAGTTTAGGTACATTGTTGACCATCATGCCGCAGGAGCCGCAGATCGCCATACGGCAGGACCAGCGGTAGCTCAGGTCCGGTGCCAGGTTATCCTTGATGTAGCCCAGCGCATCCAGCAGTGACGTGGTTTCATCATAAGGAACTTCGTAGAAAGCACTGTGCGGCGCGGTATCGGTTTCCGGGTTATAGCGCACCACCTCAACTTTCAGGTTTTTCATCTCAGCCATTCGCCTTCTCCTTCTTATCGGCTGCTTCCGCTTCGCCACCGTAAACACGTTTAGCCGGTGGCAGAGTGGTGATTTTCACGTCGCTGTATTCCAGGCGAGTCGTGCCGTCAGCATCGCGGAAGGCGAGGGTGTGTTTGAGGAAGTTCACATCGTCACGCTCGGTGCAGCCTTCATCCAGACGCTGATGCGCGCCGCGGGATTCTTTACGCGCCAGAGCAGAGTGCGCCATACATTCAGCAACGTTCAGACCGTGACCCAGTTCGATGGTGTACAGCAGGTCGGTGTTGAAGACGCTGGAGGTATCAGTGATACGGACGCGCTTGAAGCGTTCCTGCAGCTCCGCTAGTTTATCAACGGTTTTCTGCATGAGTTCCGGTGTACGGTAGATACCGCAACCTTCTTCCATGGACAGGCCCATTTCGTCACGGATCTTAGACCAGTTTTCGTTACCTTCCTGGTTAACCAGATCTTTCAGACGTTTTTCAACGCCAGCAACCTGCGCATCGAGCGCGGCACTGTTTGCAGCGCCAGCCGTTGCAGCACGTTCTGCAGCCTGTTCACCGGCCATACGACCGAAGACCACGAGTTCCGCCAGGGAGTTAGAACCCAGACGGTTAGCGCCATGCAGACCAACAGAGGAACATTCGCCCACAGCGAACAGACCTTTAATGCGGGTTTCA
This sequence comes from Citrobacter sp. RHB35-C21, assembly GCF_013816515.1. Taxonomy (NCBI): domain Bacteria; kingdom Pseudomonadati; phylum Pseudomonadota; class Gammaproteobacteria; order Enterobacterales; family Enterobacteriaceae; genus Citrobacter; species Citrobacter sp. RHB35-C21. Next base: position 4,641,184 of record NZ_CP057147.1, on the reverse strand, counting down.
CAGTGCTGATCGGTTTCGATACCGCCCATGGTGTAGTGCGCGGTAGGACGTACCGGGATCGGCTCTTTAACCGGATCGACACCCACGTAGGCTTTCGCCAGTTCGCAGATGAACGGTAAACGTTCGAGCAGTTTTTTCTCGCCGAGGTGACGCAGGTCGAGGTGAACCACATCGCCACGCGGGGTGGAAATGGTGTTACCTTTACGCCATTCGTGCCAGAAAGCCTGAGAAACTTTGTCGCGCGGACCGAGTTCCATGTATTTGTTTTTCGGTTCGCCCAGCGGGGTTTCCGGACCCATGCCGTAATCTTGCAGATAACGGTAGCCGTTTTTGTTGACCAGGATACCGCCTTCACCACGGCAGCCTTCGGTCATCAGGATACCAGAGCCTGGCAGACCCGTCGGGTGATACTGAACGAATTCCATATCACGCAGCGGAACGCCGTGGCTCAGCGCCATGCCCATACCGTCGCCAGTTACGATGCCGCCGTTGGTGTTGTAACGGTAAACACGACCTGCGCCGCCCGTTGCCATCACAACAGCATTAGCACGGATCTGCATCAGCGTGCCTTCCATCATGTTCATGGCAACCAGGCCGCGAGCATGGCCATCATCAACCAGGATATCCAGAACGAAGTGTTCGTCAAAGCGCTGAATCTGCGGGAACTGCAAAGATGTTTGGAACAGCGTATGCAACATGTGGAAGCCGGTTTTATCCGCGGCAAACCAGGTACGCTCGATTTTCATACCGCCGAAGCGACGTACGTTGACGCTACCGTCTTCACGGCGGCTCCATGGGCAGCCCCATTGTTCCAGTTGCGTCATTTCAGTTGGGCAGTGGTGGACAAAGTAATCCACGACATCCTGCTCACACAGCCAGTCTCCGCCTGCTACCGTATCGTGAAAATGGTAGTCAAAGCTGTCATGATCCTGCGCGACAGCAGCAGAGCCGCCTTCGGCAGCAACGGTATGGCTGCGCATTGGGTACACTTTTGAGATCAGTGCGATTTTAGCGTTGGGATTTGCTTGTGCGGCAGCAATTGCAGCACGTAATCCCGCGCCACCGGCGCCTATAATGGCAAGATCGGCTTGAAAGGTTTGCACGACATTCCTCCAGATTGTTGTTATTTCATTCCTGCCTGAAATCAGATGCTTCATCGGCTTCAAACAGGTTATGAACGCGTTTCCACTGCTCCTTTATAGGTACAATAGTATAGTCTCAGGGATGTGCGGGAAATTTGACGTGTTCGATTTTTTTAGCGTGTCAAAGGGGGGAATTATCATTGAATTTGATTAATTTAATTACTAAACCACCCCATGTCGCTTTTTTTATCCAATTGCCAGTGTGGATTATTGGCGCGCGAAATTTGTCTCGTTAACGCGATACGAGTAGACTTCGTGCCCTTGTCTTAAATCGGAGAAACAACCATGAGCGAAACGGCAACCTGGCAGCCGAGCGCGTCCATCCCCAATCTGTTAAAACGTGCGGCAATTATAGCGGAGATTCGCCGCTTTTTTGCCGATCGTGGCGTGCTTGAGGTTGAGACCCCTTGTATGAGTCAGGCAACGGTAACGGACATCCATCTGTTCCCGTTCGAAACGCGTTTCGTCGGCCCTGGACACTCCCAGGGAATGAATCTCTATTTAATGACCAGCCCGGAATACCATATGAAGCGCCTGCTGGTGGCAGGATGCGGCCCGGTGTATCAACTGTGCCGCAGCTTCCGTAATGAAGAGATGGGGCGTCATCATAACCCTGAATTCACTATGCTCGAGTGGTATCGTCCGCACTACGATATGTATCGCCTGATGAATGAAGTGGATGATTTGCTCCAGCAGGTGCTGGACTGCTCACCTGCGGAAAGTCTCTCTTACCAGCAAGCCTTCCAGCGCCATCTGGAGATAGACCCGCTGTCTGCAGATAAAACCCAACTGCGGGAAGTGGCGGCGAAATTGGATCTCAGTAATATCGCCGATACCGAAGAAGACCGGGACACCTTACTGCAGTTGCTGTTTACGATGGGCGTTGAGCCGCATATTGGCAAAGACAAACCGACGTTTGTGTATCATTTCCCGGCCAGCCAGGCATCACTGGCGCAAATCAGTACCGAAGATCACCGCGTGGCTGAACGTTTCGAGGTTTACTACAAAGGTATTGAGCTGGCGAATGGTTTCCATGAATTGACCGACGCGCGCGAACAGCAGCAGCGGTTTGAGCAGGATAACCGCAAACGTGCCGCACGTGGCTTGCCGCAGCAGCCTATCGACACCAACCTGCTTGAAGCGTTAAAAGTGGGTATGCCGGATTGTTCTGGCGTGGCGCTGGGCGTTGACCGTCTGGTGATGCTGGCGTTGGGCGCAGAGAGCCTGGCCGAGGTTATCGCATTTACCGTCGATCGCGCGTAACGCACTCTCCTTCAATACAAAGTGGCGGTGAAATAGCCACTTTGTAGCATATTTTTTCATTTACCCTCTAATAGCCACAATTTACTCCTGGATATTTGATATCGTTCAGGTATCAATTCTGTGTTGATTTTTCTATCGCTGAACTCTGAAAAGAGGGCAGTGCCAACCGGTGAGTGGCGTTTGTTAAACGCTTGCCAGAGTAAGGGATGGTTTAATGACCCAAACAATAAAAAAGATGAGCCTAATAGGTCTCATCCTCATGATATTTACGTCTGTTTTCGGTTTTGCGAATAGCCCCTCCGCATTCTATCTAATGGGGTATAGCGCGATTCCGTGGTATATATTTTCTGCATTATTATTCTTTATCCCATTTGCTTTAATGATGGCGGAAATGGGGGCTGCCTATCGGAAAGAAGAGGGAGGAATCTATTCGTGGATGAATAATAGCGTTGGGCCACGCTATGCGTTTATCGGCACGTTTATGTGGTTTTCTTCCTATGTGATATGGATGGTAAGTACCGCAGCGAAAGTCTGGGTACCTTTTTCAACCTTCTTATTTGGCGCAGACATGACGCAGCACTGGCGTTTTGCGGGGCTTGAGCCTACGCAGGTCGTCGGGTTGCTCGCCGTCGGTTGGATGATTCTGGTAACCTGCGTGGCCTCCCGGGGTATTAATAAGATTGCTCGTATTACGGCTGTAGGCGGAATTGCCGTAATGTGCCTTAATTTAGTTCTGTTGTTAGTGAGTGTCGCTATTTTGTTATTAACTGGTGGTCACTTTGCGCAGGATATTAATTTCATCTCCTCACCTAATCCGGGATATCAGTCCGGTCTGGCCATGTTGTCATTTGTTGTGTTTGCCATTTTTGCATACGGCGGAATAGAAGCCGTGGGTGGATTAGTTGATAAAACAGAAAAGCCAGAAAAGAACTTTGCGAAAGGCATTGTCTTTGCCGCGATTGTCATTTCTGTCGGTTATTCACTGGCCATATTTTTATGGGGCGTTAGCACCAACTGGCAGCAAGTATTAAGCAATAGCTCGGTCAACCTCGGCAATATAACGTATATCCTGATGAAAAGCCTCGGGATGACGTTAGGTAACGCGCTGCATGTTTCTCCTGAAACCGCGATGGTGACGGGGGTGTGGTTCGCGCGTATCACCGGGCTTTCTATGTTTCTCGCCTATACCGGCGCTTTTTTCACGCTCAGCTATTCGCCACTAAAAGCGATTATTCAGGGAACGCCGAAGGCGCTGTGGCCAGCGCCGATGACCAAACTAAATGCCGTGGGGATGCCGACGACGGCAATGTGGTTGCAGTGCCTGCTGGTGAGCCTGTTTATCCTGCTGGTTTCGTTTGGCGGCGATACGGCTTCAGCGTTCTATAACAAACTGACGCTGATGGCGAACGTCTCGATGACGCTGCCGTATCTGTTCCTCGCGCTGGCGTTTCCGTTCTTTAAAGCCCGTACGGGCCTGGAAAGACCGTTTGTTGTCTTTAAAACCCGAGCGGCGACGTTACTGGCCACATCGGTGGTTGTGCTGGTGGTGACGTTTGCCAATGTGTTCACCATCATCCAGCCGGTGATTGAAGCAGGGGACTGGAACAGCGCATTGTGGATGACCGGAGGCCCGATCTTCTTCTCGCTGTTGGCAATGGCGATTTATCAGAACTACAGCCGTCGTATGGTGAAACTCCCCCGGTGGGTGACAGACTAAGGAAAGATAAATATTGAATTTCCGCAAAGCCCGATAGGGATACCGTCCGGGCTTTGTTCGTATTAAATCATTTTTATAATTTATCAAAATGATATTCGTGTGTATATCTATGATATATTTATTATGACAATCATCTTGGGGTGATATTGTATAATTGGAAATGATTGCTGCTATGAATTTATTTTAAAAATATAACTTCTGATTTTTCCTTTTATGCTTGTGATATCTGTCTCATTACTGGTTGAGAATCATGGCTATTGTTAGGTCAATGTTTACATTGCCTTGGTGATTAAATTTTTATGATGATCAGCTCTCCGCCATTTTGTGAGATAGACGAATATGGTTTTCCTCATTGGAACGGGTTGGATTTTTTCCGTTGGTATGCCCTGCCTACCAATTGGCGTTTTATGACTGGGAAATCATATCTTTGGTATTATAAAACGGCTTGGTTAATTCACCATAGAACTATTATAAAACAATGTGCTTATGAAGCAAGAGTCCCAGAATTACTCCTTGCAGGTGTTGCTGTCGCAGAAGTTGGCGGAACTCCAGAGAGATTTAAAGGTGTTGGTGTTCTGCAATTTAGACAGGTAATTGAAGAAGTATTGGGAAAGAGCAGCAATGAATGGTCGAATGCTACATCTGTCGGTTCAGTTGCTATCCAGATAGGCGTTGCAGCAAGAACAATAGGTATTCACCCAGATAAACTGACACATTTTCAGCAATTCCGCTTGTCGCAGTGTTTGCTTGATAACCACTTTAATATTCGGGTTGTAGCATTCCATTTACGCGATCTTATTTTATATGACAATCCAGATTCTGATACTATGTACTTGACAGATGAACAAATAATATTGGCTGGTTCTAGATATAATCGTGGAACCATGAGAAATAAAAAGGATATTATCCAATCTATTAGTGAACAACCCGGTTTTCCGGATCGTGAGTATAGTGAATATGGTCGTCGAATTATAGAAAAGAAAGATGCAATACTTAAAATTATGCGAGGCGGCTAATGAGTTGGAAGTCTTTTACATTGAATTTCATCTGGGGCATAGTTAGCATTATATTGATAATTATGTTTTCAACTCAGGACAAGGAATGGTTTATTGACGGTAGGGGAATTAATAATGTCTGTGATGTCATGAATTATATTGAGGACGACGATGTTCGTTCTGTGGGCATAATCTTAACACTACCTCTGTTTATTCCTTTTATCTATGCGATCGTATGGAGAAGACAGCGCGGTATCTGGCAATATTCTATCATGGCGACTCTCCTGCTTTTTTGGTTATGGCGTTTTATCATTAGATATCAATTATGCTGGTAAATAAGACGCTGGGTAGTGTAAGCACACCTCACGTCTTATTGTGGCATGACTTACAAACTCCCCGCCGGGCGACTGCTTCTGCCCGCAGAACTTAAGGTTCTTCCCGTTTGCTTACCGCCGAGGCTCTCCAGACGCATCTGGAACGGTGGGAACGGCATATCGATACCGTGCTCGCGGAAGCCTGCCAGAATCAGCTGGTGGATTTCGTGGCGCAGCGGCATACGATGCCCCATCTCAGCGGCATAAATACGCAGTTCGAAGATTTGAATCCCTTGCTGCAGGTCAACCAGGAAGACTTCTGGCGCCGGGTTATCGATAACCAGTGAGCAGCGTTGTGCGGCAGTAAGCAGGATCTGCGTAACCTCCTCGCTGTTAGCCTCCGACGGTGCCGGGATGGTTAATACCACACGGGTGACCGAATCCGATAACGACCAGTTGATAAACTGCTCGGTGATAAAGGCTTTGTTGGGCACGATGATCTCTTTGCGGTCCCAGTCGCTGATGGTCGTGGCGCGGGTATTAATTTTCGTCACGCTACCGGTAAGATCGCGAATCGTCACCGTGTCGCCAATGCGGATTGGTTTTTCAAACAGGATAATCAGGCCGGAAATAAAGTTGGCGAAGATCTCCTGCAAACCAAAGCCCAGACCGACACCGAGAGCCGCTACCAGCCATTGCAGTTTGGACCACTCAATACCGATCATTGAGAAGCCAACCAGACCGCCAATCAGCATCAGCAGGTACTTGGTGATGGTGGTGATGGCGTAACCGGTGCCGGGGGTTAAATCGAGATGTTGCAGTAGCGCCAGCTCAAGCAGCGCGGGCAGGTTGCGCACTAACTGGGTAGTGATGATAAACACCAGGATTGCGATAAGCACTGCACCCAGAGTTATCGGCTCTAAACTTTCCACACCCTGCACCGTGGAGGTGACATCCCACAACGAGATATTTTCCAGGAAGCCGAAAGCGGAATGAATTTCTGACCACAGCACAATGACCGAGAGCAGGGCGATAAGCATCAGGATAGAGCGCACCAGGCGCAGTGATTGCGCGCTGATAGCATCCAGATCCACTTCGCTTTCATCAACATCAATCGTGCCTTCAAGGCTGGTGGAATGCGCTGGTTCTTCTTCACCCCGTGCGCGCTGCGCCAGCATTTCAGCACGTCGATGCTTGGCGCGGTCAAACGCCAGCCGGCGGCGCTGGATCAGCATCCAGCGGCGGATAACGTGATACACCACCAGTAACAAGAACCAGATAGCTACGGACGTTTCCAGACGCGCCAATAAAGCTTGCGACGTGGCGAGATAGCCCACTGCCGCAGCGAGAATGGCAATCAGCGGTGCGCCCATCAGCATATTCCACAGCATGCTGTTGACCATGTTATCGCTGTTGCCTTCTTTATCGAGGTACAGCGGTATTCCGGCGCGTTTCAGGCTCAGGGTCACGACCGCCAGCGCACCGCAAATCAGAATAAAGCACAGACGCCCCAGTGAGGCGGAGAATTCCCGGTCATTGAGATTATCAAACATAATCACCGCCATGATCAGCGGCACAATCAGCCCGATACTCATCAGGTAATAGTGCATGGCTTTCGCGACGCGGTTACGCGGCCAGCCAAAGTGGGCAATGAACAGACCGTTGGGGCGCGCAAAGGTGGCGCAAATCATTACTGCCCACAGCATGGGCACCGTGGCGGTAACGCCATCGCCGATAGCGACAGCCAATGGATAAGGCCAGGCTTCCTGCAATCCGTAACCGAGCGTTGCCCACAGCACCGGCAACGGAGAAGCGACGAGTATCGACCAGAACACCGTGCGTATCGTCAGCCAGAAGTGGTCCTGGGTGACTTTCCCGACTCGCGCAGATGAACGCTCCAGAAAACGGGTGAAGTGTTTGCGCGAAGAGAGGCTAAAGCCAACCAGCACCAATGCTGCGAAAAGCGGCAGCAGCGTTTCTTTGCTGGTCAGCATCATGATGCTGGCTTTGCCCAACTGATTAAACGTATCTAATGAGATCAGACGCCGCAGATCCTGGACGATGTCGACAGGCCAGGAGAGGGAGATGGGGCTAACGTCCGACGTCCAGAACAGATAACGGTGCGTTGCTTCGTTGACCTCTTTTAGCGCATCTTCCAGTTGGCTATTAGAGACTTTGAGCTTGGTCAGCTCAAGGATCAGCGTATCGCCGCCCTGTAACAAAGAGTTCAACAGCTCACGCTGGGTGCGTAACTGGGCGTTGAGAATGCTGCTCTGTTCAGCGGTCAGCGGTTGTCCATCGGCCTGATGAATCTGACGCAACTGCGGCTGTTTGTTGAGGAGATCCTCATAGCGCATACGGTGCACGCGAAGCTGCGCCATTTCGGTATCCAACTGCTGAGGCTTGGGCATTTCCGGTAAACGGGATACCTGCGCGCGCAGTGCTTCTCCCAGCATATTTGAGACCCCAAGCCACTGAGACTGCTCTCGCAGCGTATTCAATGCCTGGCGCACCTGTAGCGTTTGGCTGGCGGCTTGACGCTGTTGCGAGGCGACCAGGTCCATACGTTGCGCCTGCTGGTTTAATGCCTGAGACAGTTCGCGGTTAACCTTGAACTGGTCGATAATACCTTCCGGCAGTCCCGCGCTGTTTTCCGCCAACAGTTCGGTGCTTTCCAGCGCTCGCTCTGCCTCACGCTGACGTTGACTGTTGAGCTGGTTGCGCAAAGCCTGCAGGTAAGTATCGAGCTGCTGGCTCTGTTTTTCCGCCAGCTCTGAGCGCATACGCGCCAGCTCCTGGCGGTTATTAGCGGAAAGCTGCGCCAGCTCCAGTTCATCGACCAGGGCTTTGAGTTTGGCGGATTCAGCCTGCATCGCCTGATTCTGCGCGGGATTAGAGTTGGCGGTACCAATACGTCGCTCAAGCTCATTTAGCTGGCGGCGGGCATCGGTTTGCTGTTGAGGAAGCTGGCTTAACGAGTCGGCGATTTCCCGGGCGCGATCCTGCTCCTGCTGGGCCTGACGACTCTTTTCCAACAGTTGGCTGCTGACCTGGAGGATCTCCTGGTTTAACGCATCGGTGGTGAGTCCGGTTGGCACATTGCGCGGTTCGTCGCGCAGGTTGCTAAGCTGCGCGCGTAATGTTGCGGACAGCTTGGGGAAGTTATCAATAACCTGCTGATATTGCTGGGCACGTTCGAGAGAACCTTTACGCTCCTCGAGGGCATTCAGCGCGGACTGGAGCGCCTCGACGGTTTCTGGCTGAGCAGGTTTCGCCGCTTTTGCCTGCTCCAGTTCCTGGGTGAGTTGTTTGGCATCGGGGGCCGTCGCAGCGTACGCCCCCAGGCTGAGGCACCAGGCCATCAGAAAAGTGATAATCAGGCGCACAGCAGCGATTCCTATGTTTAACTTTCGTCTTTTTTGTCGTCAACCAGCGGGCTGGCGTCGTGTTCTGCTTCGATCTCTTCTTTCGCAAGCGGGGCAGGTTCTGCCTCTGGCGTCACGAATGTCTCGGTCGAGATGGCCATTGGCTGGCCGATTTTGGTCACTGAAAGGTCCTGCAACTGCTCAACCAGGTTAACTTTGCCAGGCGCGAACAGGTTGATAACGGTGGAACCGAGCTTAAAGCGGCCCATTTCCTGACCTTTCAGCAGCGCCACCGACCCTTCGCTTTCGCCTTCCGGCCAGGTCCAGCGTTTGATGACGCCTTCACGCGGTGGGGTAATGGTGCCAGCCCATGCGGTTTCAATACTGCCGACGATGGTCGCGCCGACCAGAATCTGCACCATCGGGCCAAATTCGGTATCAAACAGACAGATTACGCGTTCGTTGCGTGCAAACAGGTTTGGAACGTTTTGCGCAGTCAGGATATTTACAGAGAAGAGATCGCCTGGCACGTACATCATTTCACGCAGGATACCGTTACACGGCATATGTACACGGTGGTAATCGCGTGGAGATAAGTAAGTGGTCACAAACGTACCGTTGCGGAATTTGTCCGCCATCTGGTAGTTGCCGGCCAGCAGTGCTTCAAGGGTATAGCTGTGCCCTTTGGCCTGCAGTAGTTTGTCTTCTTCGATGTTTCCTAACTGGTTAATCACGCCGTCAGCAGGCATGACCAGTACGTTTGGATCGGTGTTAATCGGGCGAACGTCGTCGCGCAGTGGGCGAACAAAGAAGTCGTTAAAGGTGCGATAGCTGGCGGTGTCCGGCTTTTGCGCCTCTTTCATATCGACCTTGTAATATTTCACGAACAGATCGATAACCAGTTTAGTCAGCCATCCTGCTCGTTTGCTCGCACCCCAACCCGCCAGGCGAGTGAGCCATAGTTTCGGCAGAATGTATTGTAGCGAAAGCTTAAATGAGTTTAACAAGGTAGCCTCCAGGCCATAATTTGTTCCCGATCCGGCATACGGGCCGGATCCTGAAAAAAGGGGGACGATTCTAGCGATGCTTAGCTTAGTTGTCAGTTGTCTGTATCAGAAAAGTTTTTACGTGTTTTTACCTGCGCCATGCTTTCCAGGATGCGGTGATAATTTTCAAACCGAGTTTCAGCTATTGCCCCTTTTTCTACGGCCTCACGGATAGCGCAGCCTGGATCGGTATCATGCTTGCAGTCGCGGTATTTGCAGTGGCCCAGGTAGTCATGGAATTCGACAAAACCATGTGTGATTTGTTCCGGCTCCAGATGCCACAACCCGAACTCACGTACGCCAGGGGAGTCGATAACGTCGCCACCGTGCGGGAAATGATACAGGCGAGAGGCAGTGGTGGTGTGCTGTCCAAGGCCGGAGTTGTCGGAGACATCGTTGGTCAGGATCTCTTCCTGCAGGCCGAGAAGATTATTGAGCAGGCTAGATTTACCAACGCCCGACTGACCGGCAAAAATGCTGATGCGATCGGTTAATGCTTCTTCAAGCGGTTTCAGGCCGTCTTTAGTGCGGCTTGATACCATCAACACGCGATAGCCAATGTGGCGATAAATATCCATCTGTTCGTTAACAAAGGCCATGCCTTCGTCATCCAGCAGATCGATCTTATTCAAGACGATAATTGGTTCAACGTGTAGCGTTTCACAGGCTACCAGATACCGGTCGATAATATTGAGTGACAGCTCGGGTAAGATGGCTGAGACAATAACGATCTGGTTGATGTTGGCGGCAATGGGTTTCACTCCGTCGTAAAAGTCGGGACGTGTCAGTACCGAGGTACGCTCGTGTACCGCTTCAACGATGCCTTTGACATTCACGCCTTCTGCTGCTGCTTTTCCCGGGCGCCAGACAACGCGATCGCCGGTCACCAGCGAGCGAATTGTACGGCGGATGTTGCAGCGGTGAATCTCACCGTCAGCAGATTCCACGTCGGCATGCATGCCAAAACGGCTGATAACGATGCCTTCAGCGGTTTCGCCAAACAGGTTGTCGTCGTAGTCTGGCTTCTCCGTGGACGTTTTCAGACGACGCTGGTGATTGGCGTTCACACGGCGCTGTTGGCCTTTGGAGAGTTTATTCTTACTCAATCGGACTGACTCCTGGTCGCCCATAATGGGCAAAACATTTATGATACACGCAATTTTAGATGAATATAGTCACACTGAATGTGACGCTGAAGGGTGGAAAATAGCATGAGTGCCAATGAAAACAACCTGATTTGGATCGATCTGGAGATGACAGGTCTGGATCCCGAGCGCGATCGCATAATTGAGATAGCCACGCTGGTGACGGATGCCAACCTGAATATTTTGGCTGAAGGACCGACAATTGCGGTGCACCAGTCCGACGAACAGTTGGCATTAATGGATGACTGGAACGTACGTACGCATACCGGTAGTGGGCTAGTGGATCGCGTGAAGGCGAGCACCATGGGGGATCGTGAAGCTGAACTGGCTACGCTTGCTTTTTTGAAAGAGTGGGTTCCAGAAGGGAAATCACCTATCTGCGGCAACAGCATCGGTCAGGATCGTCGTTTCCTGTTTAAATACATGCCGGAGCTGGAGGCGTATTTCCATTATCGCTATCTTGACGTCAGTACTCTGAAAGAGCTGGCGCGTCGTTGGAAGCCGGAAATTCTTGCTGGCTTCACCAAGCAGGGAACGCATCAGGCGATGGACGATATTCGTGAATCTGTTGCTGAGCTTGCTTACTATCGCGAACATTTTATTAAGCTTTGATTTTGTGGATGGCCGGACGGCGCTGTGGCTTACCCGGCCTACGAATATCGTTCCTGCGCGCTTGCACTGAGGTATGATTGTCGCTAAATTAGACGACTTGCCGATAAATTCAGCATTTAAACAGAAAAACGAAAAAATCGCTTTTAGGGGGGTTGCAGCTAAACGGATTTCTCGTATAATGCGCCTCCCGTAACGACAGAGAATTACACGTTACGGCAGCAGCAAAAGCAGTACAAATTTGCGGGAATAGCTCAGTTGGTAGAGCACGACCTTGCCAAGGTCGGGGTCGCGAGTTCGAGTCTCGTTTCCCGCTCCAAAATTTGAAAGTGCTTGTAAAGCACAGACCACCAATCGCAGAATTTCGAATTGCGACAAGGCGGCAACTGAATGAGTCCTTAGAAGCTTACCGAAGTAAGTGACTTAGGCGAATGAAGGCAGCCAACGCAGTAGCGGTTCGAAAGACGAAGATTAAGCGGGAATAGCTCAGTTGGTAGAGCACGACCTTGCCAAGGTCGGGGTCGCGAGTTCGAGTCTCGTTTCCCGCTCCAAAATTTGAAAGTGCTTATGTCTACAAAGCACAGACACACCCAAGCGGGAATAGCTCAGTTGGTAGAGCACGACCTTGCCAAGGTCGGGGTCGCGAGTTCGAGTCTCGTTTCCCGCTCCAAATTCTTACCCCAATAAAAATATCCACAGCGAATAAATACGTTGGGGACGTTTTGTTTCGTCATTGACATACTCTTGTAAACAGACTTATCCACAGGTTCGGGTATTATTCCTGGAATGCAAAAAACTTAGTCGGGTGAATAGTATCATTTTAACTCTTTGAAGATATTGAATTAATTATCATTTCAAATTGTTAATGCGATCACTTGACGATTTTTTCCCTCTTGAATATCAATGTGTTTTTATTTTTATACACAAGCTGTGGATGACTTAAGCGTCACGCGGCAGACCCTTTTCAATGACCCTGACCAAACGTTGTTTCTTCGGTAACTGCACTTCAACTACGCAGGCATTTCGCTTCTCGATTTGCTGAGCAACCGCCCACTCTATGTGTTCGTCGAGAAGTGGGTGCTCACCTCTGCGACTTTCCAGCGCGTGAATAACGGCTTCATCCCATGGGGCATTACCCAGCGCAACGGCGATATTTCGCAGCCAGCGCAGGTGACCAATACGACGAATAGCAGACCCCTCCGTGACTTTTAAAAACCACGCTTCGCTCCAGCTAAACAGCTCTATTAACTCTGGAGCATGAAGTTGTTTGCGTGGGTTGAAGTCATCCTCTGTCGTCAACTGCGAGTATCGGTTCCACGGGCAAATGAGCTGGCAATCATCGCAGCCGTAAATTCGATTCCCCAACAGGGGACGAAATTCTTCCGGGATCGGGCCTTCCAGTTCGATAGTGAGATAAGAGATACAGCGGCGCGCATCTACCGTGTAGGGTTCAACGATGGCCCCGGTGGGACAGATGGTCATACAGGCGACGCATTTCCCGCATCCTTCTTCTACTGGGTTGTCGACCGGCAGGGGCAAATCGATCAGTAATTCCCCGAGGAAGAAAAATGAACCAGCTTCGCGATTGAGGATAAGTGAGTGCTTACCTGTCCAGCCAAGCCCGGCTTTTTCCGCTAATGGACGCTCAAGAATGGGCGCAGAATCGACAAAAGGTCTAAAATTCAGCGAAACGCAGTGCTGTTGAATTCTCTCCCCCAGCTTTTTTAAGCGGTTACGCAGCAGTTTATGGTAGTCGCGCCCAAGCGCGTAACGGCTGACGTAACCCAGAGAGGGGTTTTTCAACGTGCTGGCAAAGGCCGCATTGGCAGGAAGATAGTTCATACGTACGCTGATGACACGTAACGTACCGGGTAATAATTCGTGAGGTCGGGCGCGCATCATGCCGTGACGGGCCATCCAGTCCATCTCGCCGTGATAGTGTTTATCCAGCCAGGCCTGCAGTTTGGGCTCCGCTTCGCTGAGGTCGGTATCGGCAATACCGACCTGCTGAAAGCCAAGCTCCAGCCCCCACTGCTTAATATTTTGCGCTAACTGATTGAGATCGAGGGGCTCTGACATGACGGACCATACAATGAAGAAAAACCCCGCAAGTATACCACACTCCATTTGGCACGCCGATGACATCAGGCGGATGGAGCGAGAGGCGGCAGACAGTTTAGGACTGACGTTGTACGAGCTGATGCAACGGGCGGGAGAGGCGGCGTTTCAGGTCACCTGCGAGACATATCCAAACGCTCAGCACTGGCTGGTGCTATGTGGTCATGGCAACAACGGTGGTGATGGTTACGTGGTGGCAAGGCTTGCCAAAGCTCAGGGGCTTGATATTACGTTGCTGGCGCAGGAGAGTGATAAAGCGCTCCCCGAGGAAGCACAGCAGGCGCGCGACGCCTGGCTTAACGCCGGTGGCGTCATTCATGCTGCGGATATCAACTGGCCAGATCGCGTGGACGTCATTATTGATGCGCTGACAGGCACGGGCTTAAAACACGCGCCGCGTGAGCCTCTCTCAGCATTGATCGAACGTGCCAATCACCATCCTGCCCCTGTCGTGGCGATAGACATTCCATCCGGCCTGCTGGCGCAGACGGGCGCGGCGCCGGGTGCGGTTATCAATGCTGCGCACACCGTGACCTTTATTGCGTTAAAGCCTGGTCTGCTAACCGGTAAAGCGCGCGATGTCACCGGACGCCTGCATGTTAACGCACTCGGACTGGACGACTGGCTGGCGGGACAGAACGCGCCGCTGCAACGGTTTGATGCTCAACAGCTTGTACACTGGTTAACGCCGCGTCGACCCACCTCGCACAAAGGCTCCCACGGTCGGCTGGTGATCATCGGTGGTGACCACGGCACGGCTGGCGCAATACGCATGGCCGGTGAAGCGGCGCTGCGTGCAGGAGCCGGGCTGGTTAAAGTGCTGACCCGTAGTGAAAATATTGCGCCTATTCTGACTGCCAGACCGGAACTGATGGTCGATGCGCTGACGCCGCAGACTCTGGAGGAGAGCCTGGCGTGGGCGGATGTTGTGGTAATAGGACCAGGGCTTGGTCAGCAGGAATGGGGTAAAAAAGCGCTGCAGAAGGTAGAGAATTTTCGCAAACCGATGCTCTGGGATGCGGATGCGTTGAACCTGCTGGCAATCAACCCCGATAAACGTCACAATCGCGTGATCACGCCGCATCCTGGTGAAGCCGCGCGACTTCTGGGCTGTTCCATTGCAGAAATTGAAGACGATCGATTACTTTGTGCACAACGTCTGGTAAAACGGTACGGAGGCGTCGTCGTGCTGAAAGGCGCGGGTACGGTTGTTGCTGCCGAACAGGCCGAATTGGGTATTATTGATACCGGCAATGCTGGAATGGCCAGCGGCGGAATGGGTGATGTGCTTTCCGGTATTATTGGCGCATTGCTCGGACAGAAGCTTACCCCGTATGATGCGGCATGTGCGGGATGTGTCGCGCACGGTGCGGCGGCGGATGTGCTGGCGGCGCGTTTTGGTACGCGCGGCATGCTGGCGACAGATCTCTTTACCACGCTACAGCGTATTGTTAACCCTGATGTGATTGACGTTTATCATGATGAATCGAGTAATTCCACTACCTGATGAGCAGGCGACTTTAGACCTGGGACTGCGGGTAGCCAAAGCCTGTGATGGCGCGACGGTAATTTATTTGTACGGCGACTTGGGGGCGGGTAAAACCACTTTCAGCCGGGGATTCCTGCAGGCGTTAGGTCACAAAGGAAATGTAAAAAGCCCCACCTATACGCTGGTTGAACCCTATTCGCTCGATAATTTGATGGTATATCACTTCGATCTGTACCGACTTGCGGACCCAGAGGAGCTGGAGTTTATGGGGATCCGCGATTATTTTGCCAATGACGCCATCTGCCTGGTGGAATGGCCGCAACAAGGTAAAGGTGTACTGCCAGACCCGGACGTCGAAATACACATTGAATATCAGGCGCAAGGTCGAGAGGCGCGCATAAGCGCAGTCTCCTCATCGGGTGATTTATTGCTGGCGCGTTTAGCCGATTAACCTTAAGGGTGGCGGGATGATTTATCGCATCAGAAACTGGCTGATGGCAACACTGGTCCTGCTGTGCGCGCAGGCAGGGGCCGCCAGCCTCTCCGATCTTCAGGTGTCCAATGGCGATCAACAAGCGCGGATTACGCTGAGCTTTATTGGCGATCCTGAATACGCAGTTTCGCAGGACGGGAAACGAACCGTCGCGTTGGATATTAAACAAACCGGTGTGATTCAGGGGTTACCGCTGCTGTTTAGCGGCAATAATCTGGTGAAATCTATCCGTTCCGGCACGCCAAAAGATGCGCAGTCTCTGCGCCTGGTTGTGGATTTAACCGAGAACGGCAAAGCCGAAGCCGTAAAACGCCAGAACGGCGGCAATTATACCGTCGTGTTTACCATCAAAGCTGATGCGCCACCGCCGCCTCCACCACCTCCAGTGGTTGCGAAGCGTGTTGAAGCGCCGGTTATCGCCCCGCGCCCTGCCGAGCCTGCGCGTAATCCGTTTAAAGCGGAAAACGATCGCACCACGATGGTAACCAACAGTAATACCTCCACACGACCTGCGGCGCGCGCCAGTACCAGTAACGGCGAAAAAGTAGTTATCGCCATTGATGCCGGACACGGCGGGCAGGATCCTGGCGCTATTGGTCCCGGTGGCACACGTGAGAAAAACGTCACTATTGCCGTAGCGCGCAAACTGCGCAGTTTGCTCAATGATGACCCGATGTTTAAAGGCGTACTCACCCGTGATGGCGATTACTTTATCTCGGTGATGGGGCGTTCAGACGTTGCGCGTAAACAAAACGCCAACTTCCTGGTCTCTATTCATGCGGATGCTGCGCCAAACCGGGATGCCACTGGTGCTTCCGTCTGGGTACTGTCAAACCGTCGGGCAAACAGTGAGATGGCCGGCTGGCTGGAACAGCACGAAAAGCAATCGGAACTGTTGGGTGGGGCGGGCGATGTTCTGGCAAACAGCCAGTCCGATCCTTATCTCAGCCAGGCCGTGTTGGATCTGCAGTTCGGTCATTCGCAACGCGTTGGGTATGATGTAGCGACCAGCATGATCGGCCAGTTAGAACGTATTGGCTCGATGCATAAGCGTCGTCCGGAACACGCCAGCCTTGGGGTATTACGTTCGCCTGATATCCCGTCAGTGCTGGTTGAAACTGGCTTTATCAGTAACAACAGCGAAGAGCGTCTGTTGGCGAGTGATGACTACCAGCAGCAGCTGGCCGAGGCAATTTACAAAGGATTGCGTAACTATTTCCAGGCGCACCCGATGCAAACCGGGCCTCAAGGCACACCGGCGCAAACCGCGAGTGCGGTATCGCCTGGCAACACGTTAACAAATTAAGGATTAGCCATGCCGATTCAGGTTCTACCGCCACAGCTGGCGAACCAGATTGCCGCAGGCGAGGTGGTAGAACGGCCTGCGTCAGTGGTGAAGGAGCTGGTGGAAAACAGTATTGATGCTGGTGCGACGCGCATTGATATTGATATTGAGCGCGGCGGCGCGAAGCTTATCCGTATTCGTGACAACGGCTGCGGGATTAAAAAAGACGAGCTGGCGCTGGCGCTGGCGCGTCATGCCACCAGTAAAATTTCCTCGCTTGACGATCTCGAAGCCATCGTGAGCCTCGGGTTTCGCGGCGAAGCGCTGGCCAGTATCAGCTCCGTTTCTCGTTTAACCCTGACGTCGCGTACGCAAGAACAACCTGAAGCCTGGCAAGCCTATGCCGAAGGGCGCGACATGGATGTAACGGTTAAACCCGCTGCGCATCCGGTGGGAACCACGCTGGAGGTGTTAGATCTGTTCTACAACACCCCGGCGCGGCGCAAGTTTATGCGCACCGAGAAAACTGAATTTAATCATATCGACGAAATAATCCGCCGCATTGCGCTGGCACGTTTTGATGTGACGATTAATTTGTCGCACAACGGCAAAGTGATGCGTCAGTACCGGGCAGTGGCTGCGGATGGGCAGCAAGAGCGCCGACTGGGCGCGATTTGCGGCACGCCGTTTCTGGAACATGCGCTGGCGATTGAATGGCAGCATGGCGATTTAACGCTGCGCGGCTGGGTGGCCGATCCTAACCACACGACGGCGGCGCTGGCGGAAATCCAGTACTGCTATGTGAATGGCCGGATGATGCGAGACCGGTTGATCAACCATGCTATTCGTCAGGCCTGTGAAGATAAGCTGGGAGCCGATCAGCAGCCCGCTTTTGTGTTGTATCTGGAAATCGACCCGCATCAGGTGGATGTTAACGTACATCCCGCCAAACATGAGGTCCGTTTTCATCAGTCCCGCCTGGTGCATGATTTTATTTACCAGGGCGTGTTGAGCGTCCTGCAACAGCAGCTTGAAACGCCGCTGCCGTTGGCTGATGACCACGAGCCCGCGCCAAGGCACATTCCAGAAAACCGCGTCGCGGCCGGGCGTAACCATTTTGCCGAACCGGCCCCGGCGCGTGAACCTGCGACACCGCGTTACTCAGCATCTGCTGGCGCTGGCAGTAGTGGTGGCCGTCAGACGGGGGGCAGTTGGCCTCATGCCCAGCCTGGATATCAAAAGCAGCAGGGTGAGATTTATCAGCAACTGCTACAAACGCCGGTTCCGCCGCGTAAAACGCCGGTTTCTGAAACGCCATCAGCACCTCTGACCGGCAACAGTCAGGGCTTTGGGCGGGTACTAACCATTGTCGGTACGGACTGCGCATTACTCGAATGCGATGGTCATATTCGGTTGCTGGCATTGCCGGTGGCGGAACGTTGGCTACGTCAGGCGCAGTTAACGCCGGACCAGGGCGTCGTTTGCGCTCAGCCGTTACTGATCCCTTTACGTCTAAAAGTGACCGCTGATGAAAAAGCGGCGCTGCAAAAAGGGCAGAGCCAACTGGCTGAGTTGGGTATTGAATTTCAACTGGATGCACAGCATGTGACCATCCGGGCGGTGCCTTTACCCTTACGCCAACAAAATTTACAAATCTTGATTCCTGAACTGATAGGCTACCTGGCGCAGCAGTCCGAATTCGAACCGGGCAATATTGCACAGTGGATTGCACGTAATCTGATTAGCGAGCATCCGCAGTGGAGCATGGCTCAGGCGATTACGCTGTTAGCGGATGTTGAGCGGCTTTGCCCACAACTCGTGAAGGCGCCGCCGGGTGGTTTGTTACAACCTGTTGATTTACATTCGGTAATGAATGCCCTGAAACATGAGTGATACCCGTAAGGCGAGCCTGCCAAAGGCGATTTTTTTGATGGGGCCGACGGCCTCCGGTAAAACGGCACTGGCAATTGAATTGCGTAAAGTTTTGCCTGTAGAGTTGATAAGCGTTGATTCCGCCCTTATTTACAAGGGGATGGATATCGGTACAGCCAAGCCTGATGCAGATGAATTACAGGCCGCGCCGCACCGGTTGCTGGATATCCGCGATCCGTCCCAGGCGTACTCTGCTGCGGATTTTCGCCGCGATGCGTTAGCCGAGATGGCCGATATCACCGCCGCGGGGCGTATTCCGCTGCTGGTGGGCGGCACAATGTTATATTTCAAAGCCTTGCTTGAAGGGCTGTCGCCGTTACCGTCGGCGGACCCGGAAGTCAGGGCCAGAATTGAGCAGCAGGCGGCAGAGCATGGGTGGGACGCGTTACACCGACAGCTTCAGGAAATAGATCCGGTGGCTGCGGCGCGTATTCATCCAAATGATCCGCAAAGACTTTCCCGGGCACTGGAAGTTTTTTTCATTTCGGGTAAAACTTTAACGGAGCTGACGCAAACGTCAGGAGATGCTTTGCCGTATCAGGTGCATCAGTTTGCTATCGCCCCGGCGAGCCGTGAACTGCTCCATCAGCGAATTGAGCAGCGTTTTCATCAGATGTTGGCTTCAGGTTTTGAAGCAGAAGTCCGGGCGCTATTTGCCCGTGGAGATTTGCATACGGATTTGCCTTCCATTCGTTGTGTAGGGTATCGCCAGATGTGGTCATACATTGAAGGCGAAATTTCATACGATGAAATGGTTTATAGAGGTGTTTGCGCCACGAGGCAGTTGGCGAAGCGACAGGTAACCTGGTTGCGTGGTTGGGAAGGGGTGCACTGGCTTGACAGTGAAAAGCCTGACCAGGCGCGAAACGAAGTATTACAGGTTGTTGGTGCTATCGCGAACTGAATGTGTACAATTGAAACGTATCGTGCGCAATTTTTCAGAATCGAAAGGTTCAAAGTACAAATAAGCATATAAGGAAAAGAGAGAATGGCTAAGGGGCAATCTTTACAAGATCCGTTCCTGAACGCACTGCGTCGGGAACGTGTTCCAGTTTCTATTTATTTGGTGAATGGTATTAAGCTGCAAGGTCAAATCGAGTCTTTTGATCAGTTCGTGATCCTGTTGAAAAACACGGTCAGCCAGATGGTTTATAAGCACGCGATTTCTACTGTTGTCCCGTCTCGCCCGGTTTCTCATCACAGCAATAATGCCACCGGCGGCACTGGCAGCAACTACCATCACGGTAGCAACGCGCAAGGTTCATCTGCGCAACAGGACAGCGAAGAAACCGAATAAGGTTGTTAGCTGTTTTACACACGGGGAGCCAGCGATCCTGCGTTCCCCGTTGATATATATTAAGGGGTTGACGCTTGTTTGACCGTTATGATGCCGGTGAGCAGGCGGTACTGGTACACATCTATTTTTCGCAAGACAAAGATATGGAAGACCTCCAGGAGTTTGAATCTCTGGTTTCTTCCGCCGGTGTCGAAGCAATGCAGGTGATTACCGGGAGCCGTAAAGCACCGCACCCGAAGTATTTTGTTGGTGAAGGTAAGGCAATCGAAATTGCGGAAGCCGTAAAAGCGACTGGCGCTGCGGTGGTGATTTTTGATCATGCTCTAAGCCCCGCCCAGGAACGTAACCTGGAACAGTTGTGCCAGTGTCTTGTTATCGACAGGACAGGTCTTATTTTAGATATTTTTGCCCAGCGTGCGCGCACCCATGAGGGTAAGTTGCAGGTTGAGCTGGCGCAGTTGCGCCATATGGCTACTCGTCTGGTCCGTGGCTGGACCCACCTTGAAAGGCAAAAGGGCGGGATTGGTTTGCGCGGTCCGGGTGAAACCCAGCTCGAAACCGACCGTCGTTTGCTGCGTAATCGCATTTTGCAAATACAGTCGCGCCTGGAAAAAGTTGAAAAGCAACGTGAGCAGGGGCGACAGTCGCGCAAGAAAGCGGATGTCCCAACCGTATCACTGGTGGGATATACCAACGCCGGAAAATCCACCCTGTTCAACCAGATCACCGAAGCCCGGGTTTACGCAGCGGATCAGCTGTTTGCGACCCTGGACCCAACGCTGCGCCGTATAGACGTAGCGGACGTCGGTGAAACCGTGCTGGCGGATACCGTAGGGTTTATCCGTCATTTGCCGCACGACCTGGTGGCGGCGTTTAAAGCCACCCTGCAGGAAACGCGTCAGGCGACATTGCTGCTGCATGTTATTGATGCTGCAGATTTTCGTGTGCAGGAAAACATCGAGGCCGTCGACACGGTGCTCGAAGAGATCGATGCGCATGAGATCCCGACTCTGCTGGTGATGAATAAAATCGATATGCTTGATGATTTTGAACCACGTATCGACAGAGATGAAGAGAATAAACCCATTCGCGTTTGGGTTTCAGCGCAAACGGGAATAGGTATACCACAGCTTTTTCAGGCTTTGACTGAGCGACTTTCCGGTGAGGTGGCGCAGCATACGTTGCGTTTGCCGCCGCAGGAAGGGCGTCTGAGAAGCCGGTTTTACCAACTTCAGGCAATAGAAAGAGAGTGGATGGAGGAGGACGGCAGCGTGGGTCTGCAGGTTCGTATGCCGATCGTAGACTGGCGTCGCCTCTGTAAACAAGAACCGGCACTGGAAGACTATATTGTCTGACCTGACGGATATGGCCTGAAGATTTTTTCGCCTCTATACCTTGTGGGTTTTGTGCAGCATGAAGGTGGCAAGTCCTGAAATCTTCAGGAGCATAGTCAACTATGTGACTGAGATTAAGGGGCGTAGCCAACGCATCGGCAGCGCAAAATACGCAGGTATAGCATCGCATAACAAATATGGAGCACAAAAATGGCGTGGAATCAGCCCGGTAATAACGGACAAGACCGCGACCCGTGGGGAAGCAGCAAACCTGGCGGCAACCCTGAGGGAAATGGAAACAAAGGTGGTCGCGATCAGGGACCTCCCGATCTGGATGATATCTTCCGCAAACTGAGTAAAAAGCTCGGTGGTCTGGGTGGCGGTAAAGGTGCTGGTTCTGGCGGCGGTAGCTCATCGCAAGGCCCGCGCCCGCAATTGGGTGGTCGAGTCTTTACTATCGCAGCGGCAGCTATCGTCATTATCTGGGCGGCCAGCGGTTTCTACACCATTAAAGAAGCGGAACGCGGCGTGGTGACACGCTTCGGTAAATTCAGCCATTTGGTTGAACCGGGTCTGAACTGGAAACCGACCTTTGTCGACGAAGTGACCCCGGTCAACGTGGAAGCCGTGCGTGAACTTGCCGCATCCGGCGTGATGCTGACCTCTGACGAAAACGTCGTACGCGTTGAAATGAACGTGCAGTACCGCGTGACCGATCCGCAGCGTTACCTGTTTAGCGTAACCAGCGCGGATGACAGTCTGCGTCAGGCAACCGACAGCGCCCTGCGTGGGGTTATCGGTAAATACACCATGGACCGTATCCTGACCGAAGGGCGTACCGTTATTCGTAGCGATACCCAGCGTGAACTGGAAGAAACGATCCGTCCGTACAACATGGGTATCACCCTGCTGGACGTCAACTTCCAGGCAGCACGTCCGCCGGAAGAAGTAAAAGCCGCGTTTGACGATGCCATTGCAGCACGTGAAAACGAGCAGCAGTACATCCGTGAAGCAGAAGCGTACACTAACGAAGTTCAGCCACGTGCTAACGGTCAGGCGCAGCGTATTCTGGAAGAAGCGCGTGCTTACAAAACGCGAACCATCCTGGAAGCACAGGGTGAAGTGGCTCGTTTCGCAAAAATTCTGCCGGAATATAAAGCCGCACCGCAAATTACTCGCGAGCGTCTGTATATCGAAACCATGGAAAAAGTGCTTAGCAATACCCGCAAAGTCCTGGTTAACGATAAGGGCAGCAATCTGATGGTTCTGCCGCTGGATCAAATGCTGAAAGGCGGTAGTGCGCCAGCAGCAAAGAGTGACAGCAGTTCAAACCTGCTGCGTCTGCCGCCAGCAACGACGTCCGGCACTGGAGCAAGCAATACCTCGTCCACCAGTCAGGGCGATATTATGGACCAACGCCGCGCGAACGCGCAGCGTAACGACTACCAGCGTCAGGGGGAATAACGATGCGTAAGTCAGTTATTGCGATTATCATCATCGTTCTGGTAGTTCTGTTCATGTCTGTCTTTGTGGTCAAAGAAGGCGAGCGCGGGATTACTCTGCGCTTTGGTAAAGTTCTGCGTGACGATGAAAACAAGCCGCTGGTTGTTGCACCAGGCCTGCACTTCAAGATTCCGTTTATTGAATCTGTGAAGATGCTGGATGCGCGTATTCAGACCATGGACAACCAGGCCGATCGCTTTGTTACCAAAGAGAAGAAAGACCTGATCGTTGACTCCTACATTAAGTGGCGCATCAGTGACTTTAGCCGTTACTACCTGGCAACGGGCGGTGGCGATGTTTCTCAGGCAGAAGTCCTGCTGAAACGTAAGTTCTCTGACCGTCTGCGTTCTGAAATTGGTCGTCTGGACGTGAAAGACATCGTTACCGATTCCCGCGGTCGTCTGACGCTGGAAGTTCGTGATGCGCTGAACTCCGGTTCTGCTGGCACGGAAGATGAAGTCGCGACACCGGCGGCAGATAGCGCGATTGCCGAAGCGGCTGAGCGTGTTCAGGCTGAAACAAACGGTAAAGTACCGGTCATCAACCCGAATAGTATGGCGGCATTGGGCATCGAAGTGGTTGACGTGCGTATCAAGCAAATCAACCTGCCTGCTGAAGTGTCTGAGGCTATCTACAACCGTATGCGCGCTGAGCGTGAAGCGGTAGCGCGTCGCCATCGTTCACAAGGTCAGGAAGAAGCGGAAAAACTGCGTGCCACGGCGGATTATGAAGTGACTAAAACGCTGGCAGAATCTGAGCGTCAAGGCCGCATCATGCGCGGTGAAGGCGATGCAGAAGCCGCTAAACTGTTTGCCGATGCGTTCAGCCAGGATCCTGACTTCTACGCCTTCATCCGTAGCCTGCGTGCTTACGAGAAGAGCTTCGAAGGCAACCAGGACGTGATGGTCATGAGCCCGGATAGCGATTTCTTCCGCTACATGAAGACTCCGAGCACTACGACACGCTAATAAAGTTCCAGCGGTTTTAAACCAGCAAAACCACCGGCATCCCCAGGGATGCGGTGGTTTTCTTTTTATAAAAGGACGATGGATGAATTCAACAATTTTGCTGGCGCTCGCGCTGGTTTTGGTGCTGGAAGGCCTGGGCCCTATGCTTTATCCCCGTGCGTGGAAGAAAATGATTTCCGCAATGGCGCAACTTCCCGAAAATACTTTGCGTCGTTTTGGTGGAGGTCTTGTGGTTGCGGGCGTTGTGGTCTACTACATGTTGAGGAAAACGATTGGCTGATCAATAAGTAGCCTATTTTGCGGATTTTCGCATGCAAAAAGTGCTGTATATCTGAAAAAGCGGTGGTAGAATCCATTTTTAAGCAAACGGTGATTTTGAAAAATGGGTAACAACGTCGTCGTACTGGGCACCCAATGGGGTGACGAAGGTAAAGGGAAGATCGTCGATCTTCTGACTGAACGGGCTAAATATGTTGTGCGCTACCAGGGTGGTCACAACGCAGGCCATACTCTCGTAATCAACGGTGAAAAAACCGTCCTCCATCTTATTCCATCAGGTATTCTTCGCGAGAATGTCATCAGCATCATCGGTAACGGTGTTGTACTGTCTCCGTCCGCGCTGATGAAAGAAATGAAAGGACTGGAAGATCGTGGCATCCCGGTTCGCGAGCGCCTGCTGTTGTCTGAAGCTTGTCCGCTGATCCTTGATTATCACGTTGCGTTGGATAATGCTCGTGAGAAAGCGCGTGGCGAGAAAGCGATCGGTACTACCGGTCGTGGCATCGGTCCGGCTTATGAAGACAAAGTAGCTCGTCGCGGTCTGCGCGTTGGCGATCTGTTTGATAAAGCAACCTTCGCTGAAAAACTGAAAGAAGTGATGGAATATCACAACTTCCAGCTGGTGAATTTCTATAAAGTTGAAGCAGTTGACTACCAGAAAGTGCTGGATGATGTGATGGCGATTGCCGACATCCTGACCTCTATGATTGTTGATGTTTCCGATCTGCTGGACCAGGCGCGTAAGCGTGGCGATTTCGTCATGTTCGAAGGCGCACAGGGTACCCTGCTGGATATCGACCACGGTACCTATCCGTACGTAACGTCTTCCAACACCACCGCAGGTGGCGTGGCGACCGGCTCCGGCCTGGGTCCACGTTATGTGGATTACGTTCTGGGTATCATCAAAGCTTACTCTACACGTGTAGGCGCGGGTCCGTTCCCGACTGAGCTGTTTGATGACGTTGGCGAGTTCCTGTGCAAACAAGGTAACGAGTATGGCGCGACCACCGGTCGTCGTCGTCGCACCGGTTGGCTGGACTCCGTTGCGGTACGCCGTGCAGTACAGATTAACTCCCTGTCTGGCTTCTGCCTGACCAAACTGGACGTACTGGACGGTTTGAAAGAGGTGAAAATCTGTGTCGCTTATCGTATGCCGGATGGCCGTGAAGTAACGACTACCCCGCTGGCTGCAGACGACTGGAAAGGTATCGAGCCGATCTACGAAACCATGCCGGGCTGGTCTGAATCCACCTTCGGTGTGAAGGAACGTAGCGGTCTGCCGCAGGCAGCACTGAACTACATCAAGCGTATTGAAGAACTGACCGGTGTGCCGATTGATATTATCTCAACTGGCCCAGACCGTACTGAAACCATGATCCTGCGCGACCCGTTCGACGCATAATTCTGGTTATAGCGTGGCGTCGAATGGCGCTGCGCTTGCACTATCTTAGGCCGGATGAGGCGCTTTGCATCATAATCCGGCTTAAAATCACGTAAGTTCCTCGCTTTTTTCCTTCCTGAACTGAAATAAATTAGCGACCTGGCTGGTGGCTGGTTTATCATCAATGTAATTAATACCACCAGGTTTATCCGTTTTATCCCTTTTCCTGAGGTTGATGTGCAGTTAACAAGTTTCACCGATTACGGATTACGGGCGCTAATCTACATGGCGTCACTTCCCGAAGGACGTATGACCAGTATTTCTGAGGTGACAGAAGTCTACGGCGTGTCCCGTAATCATATGGTCAAAATAATCAATCAACTTAGCCGTGCGGGCTTCGTTACTGCTATTCGAGGAAAAAATGGCGGTATCCGCCTGGGTAAACCAGCTAAGGATATTGGTATTGGTGATGTGGTTCGCGAGCTGGAACCACTATCGTTGGTCAATTGTAGCAGCGAGTTTTGCCACATTACCCCAGCCTGTCGACTTAAACAGGCGCTTTCTAAGGCAGTGCAAAGTTTTCTCACGGAACTGGACAACTACACACTTGCTGATTTGGTTGAAGAGAATCAACCGCTTTATAAATTATTGCTGGTGGAGTGACGAAAATCTTCATCAGAGCTGACAATGGAGGAACCTCGATGTCACAAGATCCTTTCCAGGAACGCGAAGCAGAAAAATACGCGAATCCTATCCCGAGCCGGGAATTTATCCTCGAACATTTAACTAAACGTGAAAAACCGGCCAACCGCGATGAGCTGGCCGTTGAACTCAACATTGAAGGTGAAGAGCAGCAAGAAGCGCTGCGTCGCCGCCTGCGCGCCATGGAGCGTGACGGGCAACTGGTCTTCACTCGTCGTCAGTGCTATGCGCTGCCGGAGCGTCTTGACCTGCTGAAAGGTACCGTTATTGGCCACCGTGATGGCTACGGCTTTCTGCGCGTTGAAGGCCGCAAAGATGACCTGTACCTGTCCAGCGAGCAGATGAAAACCTGTATTCATGGCGATCAGGTGTTGGCACAGCCGCTGGGAGCGGACCGTAAAGGTCGTCGCGAAGCGCGTATTGTGCGCGTACTGGTGCCGAAAACCAGCCAGATTGTCGGTCGCTACTTCACCGACGCTGGCGTTGGGTTTGTCGTCCCTGACGACAGCCGCCTGAGCTTTGATATCCTGATCCCGCCGGAAGAGGTGATGGGTGCTCGTATGGGCTTTGTGGTCGTGGTTGAGCTGACCCAGCGTCCGACGCGTCGCACTAAAGCGGTGGGTAAAATTGTTGAAGTCCTGGGCGACAACATGGGAACCAGCATGGCCGTTGATATGGCGCTGCGTACTCATGAAATCCCGTATATCTGGCCTCAGGCGGTCGAAAAACAGGTCGCTGGCCTGAAAGAAGAAGTGCCGGAGGAAGCGAAAGCCGGACGTGTCGATCTGCGCTCCCTGCCGCTGGTCACTATCGATGGCGAAGATGCGCGTGACTTCGACGATGCGGTTTACTGCGAGAAGAAACGCGGCGGCGGCTGGCGTTTATGGGTGGCGATTGCTGACGTAAGCTATTACGTTCGCCCGCCGACTCCGCTGGACCAGGAAGCGCGCAGCCGTGGCACATCCGTCTACTTCCCATCGCAGGTTGTTCCGATGCTACCGGAAGTGCTGTCTAACGGATTGTGTTCGCTCAACCCGCAGGTGGACAGGCTGTGTATGGTCTGTGAAATGACCATTTCGTCGAAAGGCCGCTTAACAGGCTTTAAATTCTACGAAGCGGTTATGAGCTCCCATGCGCGTCTGACCTACACCAAGGTCTGGCACATGCTGCAGGGCGATCAGGAACTGCGTGAGCAGTACGCGCCGTTGGTTAAACACATTGAAGAGCTGCATAACCTCTACAAAGTGCTGGATAAAGCGCGTGAAGAGCGTGGCGGTATCTCGTTTGAAAGTGAAGAAGCGAAGTTTATCTTCAATGCTGAACGCCGTATTGAGCGTATTGAGCAGACGCAGCGTAATGACGCGCACAAACTGATTGAAGAGTGCATGATCATGGCGAACATCTCAGCGGCGCGATTCGTTGAGAAAGCCAAAGAGCCGGCACTGTTCCGTATTCACGATAAGCCGACGACCGAAGCGATTAATTCGTTCCGTTCGGTGTTGGCGGAGCTGGGGCTGGAGCTGCCCGGCGGTAATAAACCCGAGCCGCGTGATTACGCTGAACTGCTGGAGTCGATTGCTGACCGTCCTGACGCAGAAATGCTGCAAACTATGCTGCTGCGTTCAATGAAGCAGGCGATTTACGATCCGGAAAACCGCGGTCACTTTGGCCTTGCGTTGCAATCTTATGCACACTTCACCTCGCCGATCCGTCGTTACCCGGATCTCTCCTTGCACCGGGCGATTAAGTATCTGCTGGCGCAGGAGCAGGGCCATAAAGGCAACACCACGGAAACGGGTGGCTACCATTATTCGATGGAAGAGATGCTGCAGCTGGGTCAACACTGTTCGATGGCCGAGCGCCGTGCTGACGAAGCCACACGCGACGTCTCTGACTGGCTGAAGTGCGACTTCATGCTGGATCAGGTAGGTAATGTCTTCAAAGGCGTGATCGCCAGCGTTACCGGGTTTGGTTTCTTCGTCCGTCTTGATGAGCTGTTTATCGACGGTCTGGTGCATGTCTCCTCCCTGGATAACGACTACTATCGTTTTGACCAGGTTGGGCAGCGTCTGACGGGGGAATCCAGCGGTCAAATGTATCGCCTGGGCGATCGCGTGGAAGTTCGCGTGGAAGCGGTCAACATGGACGAGCGTAAAATCGACTTCAGTTTGATCTCCAGCGAACGTGCACCGCGCAATGAAGGTAAAACCGCGCGTGAAAAAGCGAAAAAAGGCGATGCGGGTAAAAATACCGGTAAGCGTCGTCAGATGGGCAAAAAAGTAAATTTCGAGCCGGATAGCGCTTTCCGCGGCGAGAAGAAAGGCAGAGCCAAACCTCAGGCGGATAAAAAAACGGCTGAGAAGAAAGGCGATAAAAAAGCGAAAAAGCCATCGGCAAAAACGCTTAAAATCGCTGCCGCCACCAAAGCTAAACGCGCGACGAAAAAGAAAGTCGCGCAATAACAGCCATAAACAGTAAGTCGGGCAACCTCGCGTTGCCCGCGTTACGCATAAACTATTAACGAGTACATTCATGAGTGAAATGATTTACGGCATCCATGCGGTGCAGGCTCTGCTGGAACGTGCGCCTGAGCGCTTCCAGGACGTCTTTATTCTCAAAGGTCGTGAAGATAAACGCCTGCTGCCGCTGATCCACGCACTGGAAGCACAGGGTGTTGTCATTCAGCTGGCTAACCGCCAGTTCCTGGATGAGAAAAGCGAGGGTGCGGTACATCAGGGAATTATTGCTCGCGTGAAGCCGGGTCGTCAGTATCAGGAAAACGATCTGCCGGATCTGATTGCTACGCTCGATCAGCCGTTCTTTTTGATCCTCGATGGTGTTACCGATCCGCATAACCTGGGGGCATGCCTGCGTAGCGCCGATGCTGCTGGCGTCCATGCTGTTATCGTACCGAAGGATCGTTCTGCGCAGTTGAATGCAACGGCGAAAAAAGTGGCCTGCGGTGCGGCAGAAAGCGTACCGCTGATCCGTGTGACCAACCTGGCGCGCACTATGCGTATGCTGCAGGAAGAGAATATCTGGATCGTCGGAACCGCAGGTGAAGCTGACCATACTCTCTACCAGAGCAAAATGACCGGACGTCTGGCGCTGGTGATGGGCGCAGAGGGTGAAGGTATGCGTCGTTTGACCCGCGAACACTGTGACGAACTGATCAGCATCCCGATGGCTGGGAGCGTTTCGTCGCTGAACGTTTCAGTTGCGACGGGCATCTGCCTGTTTGAGGCTGTACGCCAGCGCGGCTAAACTATCTCCCTCATTTCTCTCTTATCTCAAGCCATCCTTCGGGATGGCTTTTTTGTGACCGTTGTCCCATGCGTGCTCCCCTCTGCCTGACCATACTTAAGGTGACGGCCATTGACGGAGGGAGACACAATGCACTGGCAAACGCATACCGTTTTTAACCAACCTGTACCGCTCAATAACAGCAACTTATATCTGTCCGATGGCGCGCTGTGTGAAGCGGTTATCCGTGAAGGCGCTGGCTGGGACAGCGATCTTCTCGCCAGTATTGGTCAGCAGCTAGGGACTGCCGAGTCGCTCGAGCTTGGCCGTCTGGCCAATGCTTTTCCACCCGAGTTGTTGCGCTACGACTCGCAGGGTCAGCGGCTGGATGATGTGCGTTTTCATCCTGCCTGGCATTTACTGATGCAGGGATTGTGCGCCAATCGCGTACATAATCTGGCCTGGGAAGAAGACGCGAGGCAGGGAACATTTGTTGCCCGGGCGGCCCGTTTCATGCTGCATGCGCAGGTGGAAGCGGGCACGTTGTGTCCGGTTACCATGACTTTTGCCGCCACGCCGTTGTTACTTCAGATGTTACCTGCCCCCTTTCACGACTGGTTTACGCCGCTGCTAAGCGACCGTTATGACTCGCATTTACTGCCCGGAGGGCAAAAGCGTGGGTTATTGATCGGCATGGGAATGACCGAGAAGCAGGGGGGGTCAGATGTGCTGAGCAATACCACTCAGGCAGAACGTCTTACAGACGGCTCGTATCGACTGGTGGGACATAAGTGGTTTTTCTCCGTGCCACAAAGCGATGCCCATTTGGTACTGGCCCAGGTAAAGGGTGGCTTATCCTGCTTTTTTGTACCGCGATTTTTACCCGACGGGCAGCGTAATGCTATCCGTCTGGAGCGGCTGAAAGATAAGTTAGGCAATCGCTCCAACGCCAGCTGCGAGGTTGAATTCCACGATGCGATTGGCTGGCTATTGGGTGAAGAAGGGGAAGGTATACGTCATATCCTGAAAATGGGTGGGATGACGCGTTTTGACTGTGCGCTCGGCAGTCATGGCATGATGCGACGTGCTTTTTCTGTCGCGATTTACCATGCGCACCAGCGACAGGTTTTTGGCAAACCATTGATCGAACAACCGATGATGCGCCAGGTATTAGGTCGGATGGCGCTCCAACTGGAAGGTCAGACGGCGTTACTGTTCCGACTGGCGCGGGCCTGGGACCGTCGCGCTGATGCCAAAGAATCTCTGTGGGCCAGGTTGTTCACACCAGCAGCGAAATTCTCTGTTTGCAAGGCCGGTATGCCGTTTGTTGCAGAGGCGATGGAAGTGCTCGGCGGGATTGGCTACTGCGAGGAGAGTGAATTGCCGCGCCTGTATCGTGAGATGCCGGTAAACAGTATCTGGGAGGGCTCTGGCAACATTATGTGCCTCGATGTATTGCGGGTGCTGACAAAACAACCCGGCATATACGATATGCTCAGCGAAGCCTTTGCTGAGGTAAAAGGGCAAGACCGACATTACGATCGAAGGGTACGTCAACTACAGCAGCGTTTACGTAAACCCAGCGAGGAGTTGGGACGGGAGATTACACAGCAGCTTTTCCTGCTCGGCTGCGGGGCGCAGATGTTGCGCTATGCCTCTCCGCCAGTGGCGCAGGCCTGGTGTCAAATGATGCTCGATACGCTTGGTGGACTACGATTGTCCGAACAGGTGCTGAACGACTTGCTTCTGCGGGCAACGGGGGGATTACGGTAATAATATGCCTGATGGCGACGCTGGCGCGCCTTATCATGCCTACATTCAATGTAGGCCGGATAAGTTTACGCCATCCGGCAATCTGTTAAGCATAGAGTATGGCCTGTACGCGCCAGTTGTCGGGCTGCTGGTCTTCGTACATCTGAATGATCCGATACCATGAGGCACCCTGTTCATCCGCTTTTAACGCAACTACTCGTTCTACATCCTGCGGATTCCCTGCAATGTTACTGACAGATATCAGGCCAATTTCGTTCAGGCCTGTAACGCAGTCAGCACTGGCGAACTCGGCAGACTGCGCCGTAGTACCTACCAGTCCGGCAGAAAGCAGCAGTGAGGATAAGGCAAGTGATTGTTTCATCGTCAGCTCCATTATTCGTACCCCTACACACGGCAGGGCATTCCATCGCGATAATAAACCTCAAGCTTCCTGCTGTTGGTTTATTGTGCACAGGTAAACGCATAGCGGCGCAAAGCAATGTAAAGCTGACTAAATTCCAACCCAATGTTATTTACGATACAAAATAGCCTGTGAATACCATTGGCCTGTCACGATGGTTTCATCCACTAATAAAACCACGTAGTAATCAGCTCTAGCCGCGACGGCTTTGTCACGGATCTCTGCCAGCGCATCATCCGGAGAGCCTCTTACCAGCGCGCTGACCGTTCCTATTCGCTGTAACCCATTACTCTGGTCACGGCGGATCTCCTGCGGGTGGTCGGCAACGGGCGGTGCGGGTTGCGGCGTTCCCTGTAGCACGCTACAGGCGCTTAAAAGCATCACCAGCAATAAAGAGGCAAACCGACGCATAACTCTATCTCGTTTCCTGATAGCCATAGTGTAGTGCCTTATCAATTTCCCTTTAGGGGAATGTTCCCGAAGTGTTATCTCTCACGCGATTTTCGAATGAAAATGTTGCGAAAGCGTAACCCAGTTCTCAACATTATGAATCATTGCCGAACACATTCGCTTGCGTTAAGTATTGCTGCATGGCATACCAGAAAAAAAGAGGCGACAAATGATCGAAATTGAAACACGACAGTTGGCTGGTATCCCTGTCCTGCACGCCGTTCCGGCTGGTAAACGCGAGTGTTCACTCCCTTGCATTATTTTCTATCACGGGTTTACATCTTCAAGTCTGGTCTATAGCTATTTTGCCGTTGCTCTGGCTCAGGCCGGATTCCGGGTTGTCATGCCAGATGCGCCCGACCATGGTGCCCGCTTCAACGGTGATGCTCAGGAGCGAATGTTCCGCTTCTGGCATATATTGCAGCAAAACATGCAGGAGTATACGACGTTACGTGCGGCGCTGGTGGCGGAAAATTGGCTATCAGATGAAAGACTTGCTGTTGCGGGGGCGTCGATGGGAGGCATGACGGCGTTGGGCATTATGGCCCGCCATCCCGAGGTTAAATGTGTAGCCAGCCTGATGGGTTCGGGCTATTTTACCCGTCTTGCACAGACGCTTTTTCCCCCTTTACGAGTCCAGACGCCAGAGCAGCAGGCAGAGTTCGATGCCGTTATCGCACCGCTCGCCGAATGGGATGTTACGCATCAACTACAACGCCTGGCCGACAGACCGTTGCTGTTGTGGCATGGACAGGAGGACGATGTGGTGCCCGCGGTTGAAACCTTCCGCTTACAGCAGGCCCTGATTCAGGCAGGGCTGGATAACAATTTAACCTGCCTGTGGGAAGCGGGCGTGCGCCACCGCATCACGCCAGAGGCGCTGGCAGCGACGGTAACGTTTTTTCGCCAGCACCTTTAAACGCGCACAATGCTTACGCCCTGAGCTTCAAGTTGTTGCAGAATCTCAGGGTTAGCATTTTTGCCGGTAATGAGCATATCGATTTGATCGGCGCGACTGAACAGCATCCCCGCGCGTTCACCGACCTTACTGCTATCGACCAGCACCACCAGTTTACCCACTACGTTAAGCATCTTCTGCTCAGCCATCGCGGTTAGCATATCGGTTTTATACAGTCCGTCCGCGGTCAACCCTTTACCGCTGGTAAACATCCAGTGTCCGGCATACAGGCTATTTTCGCTGCCTTGCGGACTAAGCGTGATGGACTGGCTTTTGTTGTATTGCCCTCCCATGATGATCACGCTGTCATGCTCCTGGTCGATCAGATAGTTCGCCAGCGGCAGATAATTGGTGATGATCTGCACTGGCTTGCCGCACATTTCACGACCAAGCAGGAAGGCGGTTGATCCGCAGTTGATCACCACGCTTTCACCCGCATTTACAAGCTGGGATGCGGCCTTGGCAATGCGAACTTTTTCATCGTGGTTCTGCGCCTGATGCAGATTCATAGGTGTCCAGCGCGGACGTTGCTGGGTGATGGCTTCTGCGCCATTGCGGACTTTCTTGAGTTTGCCGCTTTCGTCGAGTTTATTGATGTCCCGGCGTGCTGTGGCTGGTGAAATCCCCAGACGCTCAATCACGTTCTCAACGGTAACAAAGCCCAACTGCGCCAGCATATCCAGCAATATTTGATGTCTTTGTGCTTCAGTCATGAGCTATTCCGATACAAATTGATTTGAAAAGATGATATTTGAAATAGCCTGGAAATACTAAAGTAAATGGGAAAAAATGCCGGAATAGCCCGGCATTTTGTAGGGGTCACAAGAAGGATTTAAACGGCAGATCCGGTTCAATCGTGAAGCAGTCATCAAAGCCGCGCGGATAGTGATATTCAAAGTTGTCTTTGTCCAGCGGCCAGGTGAACTTACCGCCCACCTGCCAGATAAACGGCTTAAAGCCATACTTCAGTCGATCTTTTTTAATCTCCCACAGTACGCGGATCTCCTGAGGGTCGGCCTGGAAGTTTGACCAGATGTCATGATGGAAAGGGATCACCACTTTCGTATTCAACGCTTCCGCCATGCGCAGCATGTCGGAGCTGGTCATTTTGTCCGTAATCCCGCGCGGATTCTCACCGTAGGAGCCGAGCGCAACGTCGATCTGGTGCTCGTTGCCATGCTTTGCGTAGTAGTTAGAGTAGTGCGAGTCTCCGCTGTGGTACAGCGTACCGCCCGGTGTTTTGAACAGGTAGTTTACCGCACGTGCATCCATACCATCCGGCAGCACACCTGCCGCTTTTTGATCGGCAGGTAGCGTGATTAATGCCGTACGATCAAACGCGTCAAGCGCATGAATTTCAATATCTTTCACTTTCACCACATCGCCTGGTTTTACCACGATGCAGCGCTCTTTTGGCACACCCCAACCGATCCACAGATCCACACAGGTTTGCGGCCCGATAAATGGCACGTCATCGGCGCAGTTTTGCATGACGGCGGCCGCGACATTCACGTCAATGTGATCGTTATGATCGTGTGTCGCCAGCACCGCATCGATCTGTCGAATTGCAAACGGATCAAGAACAAACGGCGTGGTGCGCAGGTTTGGCTGCAGTTTCTTCACCCCAGCCATGCGTTGCATCTGGTGGCCGGTTTTCATTAGCGGGTTACCGTGACTCTGTTTACCCGTCCCGCACCAGAAATCGACGCAGATGTTCGTCCCGCCTTCCGACTTCAGCCAGATGCCGGTACAGCCAAGCCACCACATAGCGAATGTGCCCGGGGCGACCTGCTCCTGTTCGATCTCTTCATTCAGCCAACTTCCCCACTCCGGGAATGTGCTCAGGATCCATGATTCACGCGTGATGCTTTTTACTTTACTCATCGCATTTACCTTCATATTTATTCAGATTAAGTCAATTTATGATTCGTTTTGATTGATATTGACATCATTTTTTCAAGAAGGCAATGCGTTGATTTTTGGTGTTCAGCGGGGAAATGTGAGCAAATCACAGCGTGACAGGATGGTTTACTTGAGTGTTTGTTTTGTATTTTATTGTTTTAATAGAGTTTATTTTGGAAATGATGAATTAGAAGTAAAGCCACTCTACAAGTGTGTGAATTATTTGCGTACTGCATCACATTTAATCAAATTCAATCTTGTTGTGATTACTTTTGAAAACTAGAGTGAGGGCACAACATCCTGGGCATCTGTAATGAATGTTCAGCAACTTCGTCTACTGGAGATCGTTATGGAGATCCTCTACAACATCTTTACCGTCTTTTTTAATCAGGTTATGACCAACGCGCCCTTGCTGTTGGGTATTGTGACCTGTCTTGGTTACATCCTGCTGCGTAAAAGCGTCAGCGTTATTATCAAAGGCACGATCAAAACGATTATCGGTTTTATGTTGCTGCAAGCGGGATCGGGCATTCTGACCAGCACGTTTAAACCGGTGGTGGCGAAGATGTCCGAAGTTTACGGTATCAATGGTGCGATTTCCGATACCTATGCCTCCATGATGGCAACCATCGAACGTATGGGCGATGCCTATAGTTGGGTGGGTTATGCTGTGCTGTTGGCGCTGGCGCTGAATATTTGTTACGTACTGCTACGGCGTATTACCGGCATTCGCACCATCATGCTGACCGGCCACATTATGTTCCAGCAGGCGGGCCTGATTGCCGTCTCTCTCTTCATCTTCGGTTACCCGATGTGGACCACCATCATCTGCACCGCTGTGCTGGTGTCCCTCTACTGGGGCATTACCTCCAATATGATGTACAAGCCGACGCAGGAAGTGACCGACGGCTGCGGTTTCTCCATCGGTCACCAGCAGCAGTTCGCTTCATGGATTGCCTACAAAGTCGCGCCTTATCTGGGTAAGAAAGAGGAGAGTGTTGAAGATCTGAAGCTGCCGGGCTGGCTGAATATCTTCCATGACAACATCGTTTCTACCGCGATTGTTATGACCCTCTTCTTCGGCGCGATCCTGCTCTCTTTTGGTATTGATGTGGTTCAGGCGATGGCGGGTAAAACCCACTGGACGGTCTATATCCTGCAGACCGGTTTTTCGTTTGCCGTCGCTATTTTCATCATCACTCAGGGTGTACGTATGTTCGTTGCTGAGCTTTCAGAAGCGTTCAACGGTATCTCTCAACGTCTGATCCCGGGTGCAGTGCTGGCTATCGACTGCGCGGCGATTTATAGCTTTGCGCCCAACGCGGTGGTCTGGGGCTTTATGTGGGGCACCATCGGCCAACTGATTGCGGTGGGCATCCTGGTGGGTTGCGGCTCTTCTATTCTGATTATCCCTGGCTTTATTCCGATGTTCTTCTCGAACGCGACTATCGGCGTGTTTGCTAACCACTTTGGCGGCTGGCGCGCGGCGCTCAAGATTTGCCTGGTGATGGGGATGATCGAAATCTTCGGCTGCGTCTGGGCGGTGAAGCTCACCGGGATGAGCGCCTGGATGGGCATGGCGGACTGGTCAATTCTGGCGCCGCCGATGATGCAGGGCTTTGCCTCCATCGGCATCGTGTTTATGGCCGTCATTATTCTGATTGCACTGGCTTATATGTTTTTCGCAGGACGCACCTTGCGCGCTGAGGAAGACGCAGAAAAACAACTGGCAGAACACTCTGCTTAATAAGGAGTTCCGATTATGACCGTACGTATTTTGGCTGTATGTGGCAATGGGCAGGGGAGTTCCATGATCATGAAGATGAAGGTGGATCAGTTTTTAACCCAGTCAAATATTGACCATACGGTAAACAGTTGCGCAGTAGGCGAATACAAAAGTGAACTGAGCGGCGCGGATATCATCATCGCTTCTACCCATATCGCCGGTGAGATTACCGTATCAGGCAATAAATATGTTGTTGGCGTACGCAACATGCTGTCTCCCGCCGATTTTGGACCAAAACTGCTGGAAGTGATCAACGCGCATTTCCCTCAGGACGTGAAGTAAGGAGGCGGCCTATGAAATTACGTGATTCGCTGGCAGACAATAACGCCATCCTTTTACAGGCCGAGGCCAGCTCCTGGCAGGAAGCGGTAAAGCTGAGCGTGGATCTGCTGGTTAAGGCTGATGTGGTTGAACCACGCTACTACCAGGCCATCCTCGACGGAGTCGAACAGTTCGGCCCGTATTTCGTGATTGCGCCCGGCCTGGCGATGCCGCACGGCCGTCCGGAGGAAGGGGTCAAGAAAACCGGTTTTGCGCTGGTGACGCTGAAAACACCGCTGGTGTTTAACCACGAAGATAACGACCCGGTCGACATCCTGATCACCATGGCGGCAGTAGACGCCAACACACATCAGGAAGTCGGCATCATGCAGATCGTGAATCTCTTTGACGACGAAGCCAATTTCGACCGTTTACGTGCCTGCCGTACCGCGCAGGAAGTGCTGAATTTAATTGATAACGCCACTGCGGCGGCTGTTTAAAAGGATACCAAAATGTCATTACCTATGTTGCAGGTTGCGCTGGATAACCAATCAATGTCTTCCGCCTATGAAACGACGCGTCTGATTGCCGAAGAGGTCGATATCATTGAAGTGGGCACGATTCTTTGCATGGCAGAGGGGGTGCGCGCCGTACGCGATCTGAAGGCGCTTTATCCGCATAAAATTGTGCTGGCGGATGCCAAAATCGCCGACGCGGGTAAAATCCTCTCGCGCATGTGTTTCGAAGCCAATGCTGACTGGGTTACCGTCATCTGCTGTGCGGATATCAACACCACCAGGGGGGCGCTGGAGGTGGCGAAAGAATTTAACGGCGACGTGCAGATTGAACTGACTGGTTACTGGACCTGGGAGCAGGCGCAGGAGTGGCGTGACGCGGGCATTGGGCAAGTGGTATATCACCGCAGCCGTGACGCGCAGGCGGCGGGTGTGGCGTGGGGAGAGGCAGATATCAGCGCCATCAAACGCTTGTCTGATATGGGCTTTAAGGTCACCGTCACCGGCGGCCTGGCGCTGGAGGATCTGCCGCTGTTCCAGGGGATCCCTATCCACGTCTTTATTGCCGGACGCAGCATTCGCGATGCCGCCTCTCCGGTAGACGCTGCGCGTCAGTTCAAACGTTCCATCGCCCAACTGTGGGGATAAGGAGCGACTATGCTGTCGAAACAGGTCCCGCTCGGTATCTATGAAAAAGCGCTCCCCGGCGGGGAGTGCTGGCTGGAACGCTTGCGGCTGGCGAAGGAACTGGGCTTTGATTTTGTTGAAATATCGGTTGATGAAACCGACGATCGCCTGGCGCGTCTTGACTGGCGCCGCGAGCAGCGACTGGCGCTGGTGGCCGCTATCGCTGAGACAGGGATACGCGTACCGTCCATGTGCCTGAGCGCTCATCGTCGTTTCCCGCTTGGCAGTGAAGATGATGCGGTGCGCGAACAGGGGCTGGAGATCATGCGCAAAGCCATTCAGTTTGCGCAGGATATCGGTATTCGCGTTATTCAACTGGCGGGTTACGACGTCTATTACCAGCAGGCCAATAACGAAACGCGTCGTCGGTTTCGCGATGGGCTGAAAGAGAGCGTGGAGATGGCGAGCCGCGCGCAGGTGACGCTGGCGATGGAAATCATGGATTATCCGCTGATGAATTCGATCAGCAAGGCACTGGGTTATGCCCACTATCTCAACAATCCGTGGTTCCAGCTGTATCCCGATATTGGCAATTTGTCGGCGTGGGATAACGACGTGCAGATGGAGCTGCAGGCTGGGATGGGTCATATCGTTGCCGTACACGTGAAGGATACCAAACCCGGTGTATTCAAAAATGTGCCGTTTGGTGAAGGGGTTGTTGAGTTCGAACGTTGTTTTGCGACGCTCAAACAGAGTGGGTACTGCGGACCATACCTGATTGAGATGTGGAGTGAAACGTCGGACGACCCGGTACGTGAAGTCGCGAAGGCGCGCGACTGGGTGAGGGCGCGAATGGCCAGCGCAGGTCTGGTGGAGGCGGTGTAATGCAAAAACTTAAACAGCAGGTTTTTGAGGCCAATATGGATTTGCCGCGCTACGGGCTGGTGACGTTCACCTGGGGGAACGTCAGCGCCATTGACCGCGAGCGCGGGCTGGTGGTGATTAAACCTAGCGGCGTCGACTACCAAACGATGCAGGTAGATGACATGGTGGTTGTGGATCTGGCCGGCAACGTAGTGGAAGGGCGCTATCGTCCTTCTTCTGATACCGTCACCCATCTGGTGCTGTATCGCCGCTATTCTTCTCTCGGCGGCGTGGTGCACACCCACTCAACGCACGCGACGGCATGGGCGCAGGCGGGTCTGGCAATTCCCTCGTTCGGCACGACGCATGCGGATTACTTCTTTGGCGATATTCCCTGCACCAGGGCGTTAACTGAAGCTGAAGTTCAGGGCGAGTATGAGCTAAATACCGGTAAGGTGATTGTCGAAACGCTGGGGGAGGTGGAACCTTTGCATACGCCTGGCGTAGTGGTGTACCAGCATGGCCCGTTTGCCTGGGGCAAGGATGCTCACGATGCGGTACATAACGCCGTGGTGATGGAGGAAGTGGCAAAAATGGCATGGATTGCGCGTGGCATTAATCCGGCGCTTAGCCCCATCGACAGTTATCTGATGAATAAGCATTTCATGCGTAAGCACGGTCCAAACGCCTATTACGGACAGAAGTAACGACTAAGTCCTGGAGCCCAATCATTCAGGGGATGTTATCGATCTGGCTTCGGGACTTTTTTGCAAAAAAAGCCCCCTGTGAAGGGGGCAAATTAAACTGCAGCAATGTTCTCGTTGGTTATTTCTGGTGCTAGCGGTAAATATCTGCACTGGCGTGCATATTTCCGTTACTACCGGGTTCCCTGGTGAGGATCACGTGGTAGTAGGTTGCGCCTTGCGCATCGGTCTCTTCATTCAGGGCCTGAGTGGCTTCACTTTCAGTGGCGAAGTTATGATTTATGTAAATGACGCCTAAGCTCTGCACATCATCCATATTCCTGGCCTGATGATTGTCAATTTTGATGGCTGCCGTTGCATTTGCACTAAGCAAAAGCATAGCCAGAAGGGTCAAAACACGGGCTCGCATATGTACCTCCTCGACTGCGGTCTCTGGTTGCCTCTCTCCTGTGAGTGATTAGCTTCTGATGTAATTTTAACCGTTACCGGCGCAGTCGATAGCGACCATTTCTGATGCAGTTGTTCAAAAAATTACCGCATGACCATCTTTTCTTTTATTAACAGGCCGCTGGTGTGTACCGCGCGGTGAAAAATACCTGTCTTTCGCGCATAAGCACTTACCAAATAGTCAATTTAATCGGGTGAGTACGCCGTTTATAGTGAGCCGGATAATTAATATAACTTTATGATAATAAGGCAAAAACTTATGGATACTTCATTCATGGATTTCAGCTACTTTGTGATTATGTTTATGGTCGCGCTGGTGGCAGGCTTTATTAATGTGGTGTCGGGCGGCGGTGGTTTTCTCTCGATTGGCGCACTGTTAATTTCTGGTTTACCCCCGGCGAATGCGCTGGCAACCAATAAAATTCAGGCGCTGGGCAGCTCGCTGACCTCCGGGATTTATTTTTTACGCCGGGGGCATATCAACGTGCAGGAGCACAAGTATGTGTTTTTATCTGCCTTTATCGGTTCTGCGATGGGAACGACGCTTATCCAGTTCATTGAACCGGAACTGCTGAAGAAACTGCTCCCGATCCTGATTATCGCGGTCGCTATCTACTTTATTTTTGCGCCAAATCTCAGCGAACCGAAAAGAAAGCAGCAGGTATCCCTGTTTCTCTTCTCGTTGATCGGCGGGGGATGCATTGGTTTTTATGACGGCTTTCTCGGTGCCGGGGCTGGCTCCTTTTATACCCTCAGCTATATCCTGCTGTGGGGATACAGCATCGATAAGGCGCAAATTCACTCGAATTTTATTAACCTGGCGTCCAACATCGCCTCGATATTGTTCTTCATTTTTGGCGGTAAAATGATCTGGTCGCTGGGGCTGGTGATGTTTGCCGGGCAGTCCCTCGGCGCACGTCTTGGCGCGACGGTCGTACTAACGCGCGGCAAGAAAGTTATCCGACCCATGATTGTCATTGTCTCCATTTGCATCAGCGTCAAAATGCTGCTGGATATGTATTAATGGCGACATGATAAATAATCGTACAATTACCTTGAGTTTAGTGGCAGGCGCCAGTATTATGACGCGTCAATTTTTCAGCCGACCTTTAACACGTTCCTTGCCTCCCCGGGCCTCGGCTGACCCAGACAGGAGGCTGAATAATCCGTAAGGAGCAATTCGATGCGTCATTACGAAATCGTTTTTATGGTCCATCCTGACCAGAGCGAACAGGTTCCGGGTATGATCGAACGCTACACTGCTGCCATCACTGGTGCAGAAGGCACGATCCACCGTCTGGAAGACTGGGGCCGCCGTCAGCTGGCTTACCCGATCAACAAACTGCACAAAGCTCACTACGTTCTGCTGAACGTTGAAGCGCCGCAGGAAGTGATCGATGAGCTGGAAACTACCTTCCGCTTCAACGATGCCGTTATCCGCAGCATGGTTATGCGTACTAAACACGCTGTTACCGAAGCATCTCCGATGGTTAAAGCGAAAGACGAGCGTCGTGAACGTCGCGATGATTTCGCTAACGAAACCGCAGATGATGCTGAAGCTGGGGATTCTGAAGAGTAATTTCTGATGACCAACCGTCTGGCGTTGTCCGGCACCGTGTGCAGGGCTCCCCTTCGAAAGGTCAGTCCATCAGGAATTCCTCATTGCCAGTTCGTGCTTGAGCATCGTTCTGTGCAGGAGGAAGCCGGGTTTCACCGGCAGGCGTGGTGCCAAATGCCCGTTATTATTAGCGGACACGAAAACCAGGCCATTACTCACAGTATAACGGTCGGTAGCGCAGTGACCGTTCAGGGGTTCATCTCTTGCCACAAGGCAAAGAACGGCCTGAGCAAAATGGTTCTGCATGCCGAGCAGATTGAATTGATAGATTCTGGAGACTAGCCATATGGCACGTTATTTCCGTCGTCGCAAGTTCTGCCGTTTCACCGCGGAAGGCGTTCAAGAGATCGACTATAAAGATATCGCTACGCTGAAAAACTACATCACCGAAAGCGGTAAGATTGTCCCAAGCCGTATCACCGGTACCCGTGCAAAATACCAGCGTCAGCTGGCTCGCGCTATCAAACGCGCTCGCTACCTGTCCCTGCTGCCGTACACTGATCGTCATCAGTAATCGGTCACGGTCCATTAATACGACTTTGAGAGGATAAGGTAATGCAAGTTATTCTGCTTGATAAAGTAGCAAACCTGGGTAGCCTGGGTGATCAGGTTAACGTTAAAGCGGGCTATGCTCGTAACTTCCTGGTACCACAGGGTAAAGCTGTTCCTGCTACCAAGAAAAACGTTGAATTTTTCGAAGCGCGTCGCGCTGAGCTGGAAGCTAAACTGGCTGACGTTCTGTCTGCTGCTGAAGCTCGTGCTGAGAAAATCAACGCACTGGAAACCGTAACCATCGCGTCTAAAGCTGGCGACGAAGGTAAACTGTTCGGTTCCATCGGTACTCGCGACATCGCTGACGCTGTAACTGCAGCTGGCGTTGAAGTAGCTAAGAGCGAAGTTCGTCTGCCGAACGGCGTTCTGCGTACCACTGGTGAGCACGAAGTGAGCTTCCAGGTTCACAGCGAAGTGTTTGCTAAGCTGACTGTAAACGTAGTTGCAGAATAAGTTTTTATTCTGATTACCGCGTAAAAGCGCCGGCCTTGTGTCGGCGTTTTGCTTTTCTGTTCCCTCCGCTTTTCGCTCTGGCTATTCTTTATCCTTTTCGGGATAATCATAAAAATAAAACATTATTTCAAAGTGGTGATGGAATGGAACCAACGCACCAACCTCTGTTTGCGCGTAAAAATGTTGTCTACCTGAGCGCAGCGTTCTGCTGTCTGCTGTGGGGGAGCGCCTATCCGGCGATCAAAAGCGGATATGAGATCTTCCAGATTGCCACGGATGACATTCCTTCAAAAATTGTCTTTGCCGGCTATCGCTTCCTGTTTGCTGGATTATTGCTGCTATTGCTGGCGGTGGCGCAGCGTAAACCGATTGGCCGGTTAAGCCCGCGTCAGTACGGTCAGCTCACGCTGTTGGGACTGACGCAAACCTCGCTGCAATACATCTTCTTCTATATTGGCCTGGCGTTCACTACGGGGGTGAAAGGGTCGATCATGAACGCGACCGGCACCTTCTTCAGCGTGCTGCTGGCCCATTTTATCTATCAGAACGACAAGCTGAGCTACAACAAAGTGCTGGGCTGTATCCTGGGTTTTACCGGCGTAATGGTGGTGAACTTTAGCAGCGGACTGGATTTTAACTTCAGCCTGTTAGGGGACGGTTCAGTGGTGATGGCGGCCTTTATTCTTTCTGCCGCCACGTTATACGGTAAACGCATTTCTCAGACGGTAGACCCGACGGTAATGACAGGATATCAGTTGGGTGTCGGCGGTCTGGCGCTGGTTATCGGCGGCTACGCTTTTGGCGGCACGCTGACCGTACATGGCGCGTCATCGGTGGCGATTCTGGGCTACCTGACGTTACTCTCTTCGGTCGCTTTTGCGTTGTGGAGTATTCTGCTCAAGCATAACCGCGTGGGGATGATTGCGCCGTTTAACTTCCTGATCCCGGTTTCGGGGGCGGTTCTGTCGGCGATATTCCTCGGCGAAAACATTCTCGAATGGAAATATGCGCTGGCGCTGGTGCTGGTCTGTTCCGGGATCTGGTGGGTGAACAAGGTGAAGCGCTGACGCTTCACCTTGATGTCTGATGCGCTGTGTTTATCAGGTCTACAGGTGTGCCGGTTAACGGGCGCGAATAAAACTGCCGTTAGGTTGTCGAGTAAACAGTACCTGCTGACCATTACCGGTATCAATGGTTAATCCCGTTACCACGCCGTTGG
The DNA here is from genome assembly GCF_013816515.1 of Citrobacter sp. RHB35-C21. Taxonomy (NCBI): domain Bacteria; kingdom Pseudomonadati; phylum Pseudomonadota; class Gammaproteobacteria; order Enterobacterales; family Enterobacteriaceae; genus Citrobacter; species Citrobacter sp. RHB35-C21. The sequence continues at coordinate 4,597,035 of NZ_CP057147.1, read as the reverse complement.
CATTCTGCCTGATTTGTATCATCTGGCCGTCTTTCAGGTTGCTCAACGGTTTTCCGGCACCTTCAACCTGCGCCATTGCGTATACATCGGTTGGCGGGAGGTTATGGTCACGGAATACCTGCGCCAGCGTTTTGCCCGAGTCTACGCGATAGGAGCGCCACTGCTGCTCAATTCCACTATCCTGTTGGAAAGGTTGCGTCTGCGGCTGAGATTGCTGAGCCTGCGGCTGCGCGTCTGGTTCTCCTTCCTGGATTGGCTCTGGGGCAAGCGGAGCGACCTGGCCCGGATCGTTTTGCGGGGCGACCAACTGTGCCTGCAGTTGAGCTTCGGTCGGTGGCTGCGACTGTGACTGTAAATCCAGCTGGGCAGTACGCGTAACCACAGGGGCATCGCTGGTGTCACTGGAGGGCAGCAGGAAGCCTATCACCAGCACGATAGCAGCAATTATAATGCCGCGTCGGTGCATAGGCGGTAGCGGATCCATAATGCGAAAATTGTCCGGTGCATGCCAGATTTTCGCCAGGGTTGGTTTTAATTCAAAGCGCCCGGGCATGGCTTTCCTCCTGCTCCGCGTCTCGTTCCTCGATCATAGAGTATAGATGGCTAATGCTATGATGTTCGTCATATTACCCGCTTTCGTGACGTCAACGCGGGGTATTCCTATTGTTTATGTTTCCTCGCGATTTGTCATCTGTTCCCGAGACAAAGTTTTACCGGATGCGGCATGGCTGATATGCTGCCCGCTACTTTACATCCGATGAAAGGAAATATGATGGCTAACCCGACTTTTGACACTATCGAAGCGCAAGCAAGCTACGGCATTGGTTTGCAGGTAGGACAACAGCTGAGTGAATCCGGACTGGAAGGACTGTTGCCTGAAGCGCTGGTAGCGGGTATCGCTGACGCGCTGGAAGGTAAGCACCCGGCAGTGCCGGTTGATGTTGTGCATCGCGCACTGCGTGAAATCCACGAACGCGCTGATGCAGTTCGTCGCGAGCGTTTCCAGGCTATGGCGGCTGATGGCGTCAAATATCTGGAAGAAAACCGTGAGAAAGACGGTGTGAACAGCACTGAATCCGGTTTGCAGTTCCGTGTTCTGACTCAGGGCGAAGGTGCTATTCCTGCGCGTACTGACCGCGTTCGCGTGCACTACACCGGTAAACTGATCGACGGTACCGTGTTTGACAGCTCTGTCGCACGCGGCGAACCGGCTGAATTCCCGGTTAACGGCGTGATCCCTGGCTGGATTGAAGCGCTGACTCTGATGCCGGTAGGTTCCAAATGGGAACTGACTATTCCTCAGGAACTGGCTTACGGCGAGCGTGGCGCTGGCGCGTCCATTCCTCCGTTCAGCACGCTGGTGTTTGACGTTGAGCTGCTTGAGATCCTGTAAGCAGTGACTTCTGTTCCCTCCGAGGCCGGGGGGAACAAAAAAATAGCGTGAAAAGCTATAGTTACGTGGTTGTCGATATTTTATTTTGCAAATGCCTCGTTAACGTGTATTTTTGTGAGCTGATTCGCGCTATCAGAGTGATATGACACTCACTTTAAACATTAAATTAACATTATATCTAAATCTTAGTATTCATCCCGCCAATTCTTACCTAATATCGATAAGTCCTGATAATCAGGAACGTCGTATCATAGACACACTAAAGGCCGTAGAGCCTGAACAACACAGACAGGTACAGGAAGAAAAAACATGGTAGATCAGGTAAAAGTCGACGCCGCTGAAGAGGCTTCGTCTGAACAGTCGCTACGGCGCAATCTCACAAACCGTCATATTCAACTTATTGCCATTGGTGGTGCTATTGGTACCGGCCTGTTTATGGGCTCTGGTAAAACCATCAGCCTCGCCGGACCGTCGATCATCTTTGTGTATATGATCATCGGTTTTATGCTGTTTTTCGTGATGCGTGCAATGGGTGAATTGCTGCTCTCGAATCTGGAGTACAAATCTTTTAGTGATTTCGCCTCTGATCTGCTCGGGCCATGGGCCGGGTATTTTACCGGCTGGACTTACTGGTTCTGCTGGGTTGTTACCGGGATGGCAGACGTTGTCGCCATTACGGCGTATGCGCAATTCTGGTTCCCCGAACTTTCAGACTGGGTCGCCTCGCTGGCGGTGATCGTGCTGCTGCTGAGCCTCAACCTTGCCACTGTAAAAATGTTCGGTGAGATGGAGTTCTGGTTTGCGATGATCAAAATCGTCGCCATCATCGGCCTGATTGTCGTTGGTCTGGTGATGGTGCTGACGCACTTCCAGTCGCCAACCGGCGTTCAGGCATCGTTCACGCATCTGTGGAATGACGGTGGCTGGTTCCCGAAAGGTCTGAGCGGCTTCTTTGCTGGCTTCCAGATAGCCGTGTTCGCGTTTGTGGGTATTGAGCTGGTGGGAACGACCGCTGCAGAAACCAAGGACCCGGAGAAATCTCTGCCGCGCGCCATTAACTCGATTCCGATCCGTATCATCATGTTCTACGTTTTTGCGCTGATCGTGATTATGTCCGTAACACCGTGGAGCTCGGTAGTGCCAACCAAGAGCCCATTCGTTGAACTGTTTGTGCTGGTCGGTCTGCCTGCCGCGGCGAGCCTGATCAACTTTGTGGTGCTGACTTCAGCAGCCTCTTCCGCAAACAGTGGCGTGTTCTCTACCAGCCGTATGCTGTTCGGCCTGGCACAGGAAGGCGTAGCGCCTAAAGCGTTTGCCAAACTGTCTAAACGCGCAGTTCCGGCGAAAGGTTTAACCTTCTCCTGTATCTGTCTGCTGGGCGGCGTGGTGATGCTTTACGTGAACCCGAGCGTGATTGGCGCGTTCACCATGATCACTACCGTGTCGGCGATTCTGTTCATGTTCGTCTGGACCATCATTCTTTGCTCGTACCTGGTGTACCGCAAGCAGCGTCCGCACCTGCATGAAAAATCAATCTACAAGATGCCGCTAGGCAAGCTGATGTGCTGGGTATGTATGGCGTTCTTCGTCTTCGTACTGGTACTGCTGACGCTGGAAGATGATACCCGCCAGGCGCTGATCGTGACGCCGCTGTGGTTCATCGCGCTGGGTCTGGGTTGGTTGTTTATCGGTAAGAAACGTATGGCAGGTATGCGTTAATTTTAGTGCCCGGTGGCGCGATGCTTACCGGGCCTGAATTCCTTAGGCCGGATACGCGTTAGCGCTATCCGGCGATATCTTTACTCCCCGGTGAGAGCTCGCGGGAACAACACATTATTTTCCAGACTGATGTGTTCCATCAAGTCGTCGATCATCTCGTTAATGCCGTTATACATGGCTTTCCAGGTGGTGCAGGCTTCTGGCGGCGGCGTCACGTTATGGGTGATGTGTTTGATCACTTCGACCAGTTCACCGGCATCGTCATGTTCGCTTTCCATCACGCTGATTGGTCCCATCGCCTGGCTACCCATGCCCTGTTTGATCATCGGGAACAGGATCTGCTCTTCTTTCATCATGTGGCTGGACAGCTCTTCATGCAGCATGGTCAGGTTTTTCGCCAGACCGCGTGGTACGTTCGGTTTATCTGCGTGAACGCGTTCAACTTTCGTGGCCTGCAGAATCAGTTCCGGCAGCTGTTCGCGGTGTCTGTCGTGATAACGCACGATGATATGATCGATGATTTCAGCCAGTGCCACGGTACGCCAGTCTTTCTCCAGCGGCTGTTCAGCCAACTGCGCGAGCTGTGCCTCAATAACGTCTAAATCCAGCTCTTTACGCGCAGCAGCGCGTGCCAGCGTTTGCTTACCGCCGCAGCAGTAATCCATATCGTATTTACGAAACAGGGCCGAAGCGCGAGGAATAGAGAGCGCCAGTTCACCTAAAGGTTGATCGCGATAAGACATTGCCGTTACCTCATTCTCAATAATATAAGATGCATTTTAAATGCAACTTATGGCGAAGGATATAACCCTTTCGGGGTGGGGTGTTTTGTGAGGAATGTCACGAAAATTTCTTGTTTCGTTAAGGTGCTGAATCTTATTAGAAAGGAGAGGGGCGGCGAAAAAAGCCGCGCGACAGGATTAAATAAGCGCACGCCGCTGCCGATAGTTAGACCTCAGACAATACCTGCATAATAAAAGGCTACAGATGTTTAAACGAATCAAAGTGATAACCCTACTTATCACCGTGTTACTCGCCCTTGGCGCGATGCAGCTCATCTCCGCGGGCGTCTTTATTGGCGCGCTCAATAACGATAAGCAAAACTTTAACGTCTCTCAGCTTTCCAGCCAGAACGTGGCCGAGTTTACCGATGCGTGGATTAGCCTGAACCAGGCTCGCGTCACGCTCAACCGGGGCATGTTGCGTTTACAGGGAACGATGGCCAGCGAGATTAACGGCGGTCAGTTGAAGGAACTGGTGAACACGGCAAATCGCCTGTTGGCCGAATCGAAAGAGCATTACGATAAATACTACGCCCTGCCGGAAACGCCGGGGCTTGATGAACATCTGGCCGATCGACTGGAAGAGCAGTACGGCATCTATTCTGCGACGCTGGCTAAAATGAACGCGCTGCTGGCTGAAGGTAAGCTGGAAGAGATGTTCAAGCAGAATGCCGAGCAAAAGCAAACGGCCATGCAGGAAGTCTATCGGGAATGGCGTAGCGCGCAAACGGCGCTGGCCACTGCCGGGGTGCAGGACAATGAGAGTGATTACCAGAAGATAATCTGGCTGCTGTCTGCCGTGATGCTGATTGTCGTCACCGTGATTATCGCCAGCTGGCTGGCGATGCAGCGAGTGCTGCTCAAGCCTCTCCACGAAGTGATGGGGCATATTCGCCACATTGCTGCGGGTGATTTGACGCACAGCATCAACGCAGATGGCAGCAATGAGATGGCGCTGCTGGCAGTCAACGTTCGCGACATGCAGCAGGCGCTGGCGAACACAGTCAGCGTGGTGCGTGACGGGGCTGACACCATCTATACCGGTGCAGGTGAAATTGCCGCCGGCAGTAACGATCTCTCTTCACGTACCGAGCAGCAGGCCGCCTCTCTGGAAGAGACTGCTGCCAGCATGGAACAACTCACCGCTACCGTGAAACAGAATGCGGATAACGCGCGTCAGGCGACCAGTCTGGCAAAAAATGCCTCACAGACGGCGCAGAAAGGCGGAACCGTGGTTGATGGCGTGGTGCGTACGATGGATGAAATCGCCACCAGTTCCAGCAAAATCGCGCAAATTACCAATGTTATCGACGGCATTGCCTTCCAGACTAATATTCTGGCGCTGAACGCGGCAGTAGAAGCGGCGCGTGCGGGCGAGCAGGGGCGCGGGTTTGCCGTGGTCGCTGGCGAGGTCCGTACACTAGCGCAGCGTAGCGCTCAGGCGGCGAAAGAGATTAAGGCGCTGATTGATGACTCGGGGAATCGGGTAAATGCTGGTACGGCGCTGGTGCATGAAGCGGGTGAAACGATGGCGGAAATTGTGAGCGCCGTGACCCGTGTGACCGACATCATGGGCGAGATAGCCTCGGCCTCTGATGAACAGAGCCGGGGTATCGATCAGGTAGGTCAGGCGGTTGCCGAGATGGATCGCGTGACGCAGCAAAACGCCTCGCTGGTGGAGGAGTCCGCTTCCGCCGCCGCTGCGCTCGAAGAGCAGGCAGCACGACTGAATCAGACCGTAGCGGTGTTTAAAGTTTAACGTCTACTCCGGCCTACAAAATAATATCTTGTAGGTCGGATTAGCGCAGCGCCGTCCGGGCCATTATGATTGTGGAACCACGACGACGCTTGGTTTCTGTGGTTTGGCTCTGACGGCTATCACCACCCCAACAATCAGCAGCGCAATGCCGCTTACCGTCAGCAGCGGCGGGAATTCCTGGCGCAGGATAAAGGTGTACACCAGGCCAGCCAGCGTTTCGAAGACAATCAGCGGGCCGAGGATCACCGTCGGCAATTTTTGGCTGGCGACGTTCCAGCACAGTGCGCCAACCCACGAACACAATACCGCAATCGCTATCATCAGGCCGATAAACACGCCCGGACGCGGGCCGAAGGGCAGGGCAAAGTCCGGCGTTTGCCCATTCAGCCACAGGCAGGCTGCAATATAACCGAGCAGAGAAACAGGCAACGTTACCAGTGCCTGGGCCGTCGCCCACATCATCGGGTGCTTATCTGGATTCTCGCGCAGCCAGCGGGCATTACGCAGCGCATACCACGCCCAACACACTACCGAGATCAGCGCCAGCGCGATTCCAGAACCATAACGCCAGCCGCTAAAGTCGGGTAAGCCTTGATTCAGCTCCGAGATATTCACGCACAGCAGACCGATACCAATCAGCACCAGCGCAGGCGACAGACGCCACCATGATAATTTGCCGTCGCGCTGGCTGTAGAGCAGGTTAGCGAAGACCGGGATCACAACCGGCAATGTACCAATAATCATCGTTGAAACCGGCGCGCCAGTGCGCTGGATGGCGCTTGCCAGGCAAACGTAATAAATCAGATTACCCATCATCGTTAGCGCCAGCGCAGTGACCCAGTCTTTGCGCGTCAACTGACGCAAGCGCACACGTCCCAGCCAGGCAATCGGCAACGCTATCAGCCCCAGCGCCAGATAGCGCCCCATCGACTGCAATACCGCCGGATATTCCGGTACGATCAGCGGCCCAACAAAAATTAATCCCCACATCAGCCCAGCCAGCAGGGCATACAACACGCCGCTAATCATTTTTGACATCCACATCGCTTAACAATAAGTCGAGTGTAGGCAGGAAAAATGCAGCCGTATTGTATGAGATTGCTGTTCAACGCCGGACGACTTGTTTCTGATAACGTACCGGCGTAATACCGTAGCGATGGGTAAACGCGCGGGTGAGATGCGACTGGTCGGTGAGGCCGGTTGCGGCAGCGACCTCCGCGGCGGGCATTCCGTGAGTGAGAAAACCTTTGGCTCGCCACAGGCGGATCGCCATCAGCATCTGGTGCGGCGTGACGTGGAAATGAGATTTAAACTGGCGCTGAAAATGCCAGGGGCTCAGCGCTGCAACCCGCGCCAGTTCGTCGAGCGTGACCGGGTGCATATAATTATCGTGCAAATACTCGCGTACCTGTTCAAAGCGATGCGCTCCCTCCGGTAATACCGGCGCATGGCGGGCCAGCGGCTGGAACGTGTCGATCAGATCGAGTAATAGCCCTTTTTGCGCCAGCGGATCCTCAGTGTTCCACAGGCCATGGATCAGCGAGCAGATCTGGCGCGAGCGTAGCGGATCGTGACGCGTTACGTCATGAAACCACCAGTGGCGGATCCCGGTGACTTCTTCCAGAAGCTCGGGCTCAAGATAGATCATCCGATAGCGCCAGCCGTCGGCGGTTTCCGCTTCGCCGGTATGTAGCTCATCGGGATTCATGGTGACGACGGAATGGGCGTGGGCCACGTACTGCGTGCCGCGATAGCGAAAACGTTCGGCTCCGGCTTCTATCGCGCCAATACCAAACGCTTCATGGGTGTGGGGTTCAAAGGCGTAACGCGAGATGTGCGCATGATACAGCTCAACGCCCGGCACCTGTGCCAGATGGCGAAAGCGGGCGCTGTCTTTCTCATCAATAAACTGCTCAGGTACACCTTGCACGTCTTCTCTCCCCACGCATCATCATGTCATTATCAGAGAGGATGCGCGGGGATGCCACCACAATTAACTAATTTTTAACACTTACACGATGCCTTTGACGCTGTCTGCCAGCGACGTTGTTGGGCGACCAATCAGTTTGCTCAGCGTATGGCTGTCGTCGAAGAGGCCACCTTTAAAGGCACCAACGTCTGAGTCAGCCAGCATGTCCGCCAGTCCGGCAGGCAGACCTACACTTTTCAGCGCGGCCGCAAAATCAGCTTCGCTCAGATTTTGATACACCACTTTTTTACCGCTCTGTTTTGCCAGTTCGGCCGCCAGCTGGCTCAGGGTCCAGCCTGCGTCGCCCGCCAGTTCATAGATTTTACCGGCATGACCGTCTTCACTGATGACGCGCGCGGCGGCAGCGGCATAGTCGGTACGGGTCGCCGAGGCAATTTTGCCTTCTCCCGCCGCCCCAATAAACACGCCGTGTTCCAGCGCGGCTGGTGCGCTGGCGAGATAGTTTTCGGTGTACCAACCGTTACGCAGCAGCGCGTACGCGATACCGGATTCAGCCAGCATCTTCTCGGTTGCGACATGCTCATCAGCCAGCCCCAGCGGGGAGCGATCGGCGTGCAGCAGGCTGGTGTAGGCGATAAATTTCACGTGGGCCGCTTTCGCCGCGTTAATCACGTTGCGATGCTGCGGGGCACGTTGTCCCACTTCGCTGGAGGAGATTAGCAGTAACTTGTCTGTCCCCTGTAAGGCCGTGGTAAAGGCAGCTTCATCGCTGTAATCCGCCTGACGAACGGTAATGCCCTGCTGGCTAAGCGCCGTCGCTTTAGCAGGATTACGCACAATAGCCACAATCTGGCTGGCAGGAACGGTTTTCAGTAGCGTTTCAATAACGTGTTGGCCCAGTTGGCCAGTGGCACCAGTAATCGCGATCATAGGATAACTCCTTTGGTATTGGTCTTGTGTTTAATCACATTAACACCTAAACTTACTTTTAGTAAGTACGTACAAAAAGGTTAGTATGAAAATGACAGCTTTGACGCTCTCCCAGCAATTACGTGATGGCAATTTGTTTGCCGAGCAGTGTCCCTCCCGCGAGGTGTTAAAACACGTCACCAGCCGCTGGGGTGTATTGATTCTGGTGGCGCTGCGCGACGGTACGCACCGCTTCAGCGATTTGCGCCGTAAGATGGGCGGCGTCAGTGAAAAAATGCTGGCGCAATCCCTGCAGGCGTTAGAACAGGACGGGTTTATCAATCGGGTGTCATATCCGGTGGTACCGCCGCATGTGGAGTATAGCCTGACACCGTTGGGTGAGCAGGTGAGCGAAAAAGTCGCAGCGCTGGCGGACTGGATAGAGGTGAATTTGCCGCAGGTTTTGGCAAATCATACCGTTAAGAACGAAGACGTCCCGGCATCAGCGTAAACGACCCGGTCGGGCTTGCCGGATGGCGCAGTGCCACCCGGCGTGGTCTTACTTACTCAAATCCAACTGATAAATGGCGAAGCCGATGTCATCGGTAGCGACTTTCTTCAGTGGATACTGGCCTTTCTCTTTGATAAACGCAGCGGCTTTATCAGACGGTGATGTTTCAAAGCGAATATCCAGTTGTGTCTCGCTGTGAATCGGCGCCAGACGCCAGTTGTTATCTGCCGCCGGATGAATTTCGCCTGCGCTCTTTGTCTGGGAACCTATCCATGCTGCCAGCACCGAGCGGTTTTCATCTGGTGATGCAAACGCGATGTGGCTGTCGCCGGTCCCGGCAAACTTACCGCCGTAGGCGCGGTAGTTGTTGGTCGCGACGAGGAAGGTTGCGTTCGGATCGATCGGTTTGCCGTTAAAGGTCAGATTTTTAATACGCTCCGCTTGCGGGTTAATCGTCTGGCATTCACCGTCATAGCGAGCAGGTTGTGAAACATCAATCTGATAATTCACGCCGTCAATCACGTCGAAGTTATAGGTACGGAAGCCATCCCAGTTAATTAACGACTGTGGTTTGCTGCTGTGGATATCAATCTGATTAAACTGCCCGGCGGAACATTCCAGCCACTCTTTCACCTCTTTACCGCTGGCTTTCACCACGACCAGGGTATTGGGATAGAGATACAAATCAGCGGCGTTACGGAAGGTAAGCTGACCTTTTTCGACTTCGACAAAGCTGGCCGGATCGTTCTTGCGTCCACCGACTTTAAACGGTGCAGCGGCGGAAAGTACCGGTAGTTTCGCCAGGTCCGGATCGCCCTGGATAAAATGTTCCACATAGGCTTTCTGCGCATTATTCACCACCTGCACGGTCGGGTCGTCCTGAACCAGCGCCAGATAGCTGTACATGTTGTCGGCAGATTTACCGATTGGCTTGCTGACAAATTCACGCGTGGCATCGTGATCGGCTTTTAGGATCTCAACGATTTTTTGGTCTTCGCCAGCCAGTGATTTTTTGGCCGCGGCGTCATAAATCGGGCGCGCCTGCGCTTTCCCCTGCGTAACCTGCCATTTACCGCTGTCGTTATTCAGCACTAAATCCACCACGCCCAGGTGATCGCCCCACATGCCCGGCATCACCGCAGGAACGCCATTGAGCGTACCTGTTGTGATATCTGCGCCTTTGATGTTGGCAAAGTCTTTCCCCGGGAAAACGGCGTGAGCGTGACCAAACATAATGGCATCCACGCCCGGAACTTCACTGAGGTAGTAAACGGAGTTTTCCGCCATCGCCTGGTATGGGTCGGCAGAAAGCCCGGAGTGAGCAACCACCACCACGACATCGGCACCTTTGGCTCGCATTTCCGGCACGTATTTACGTGCGGTTTCCGTAATGTCATTCACCGTCACTTTGCCGCTGAGGTTGGCTTTATCCCAGGTCATGATCTGCGGCGGCACAAAACCGATATAGCCAATTTTCAGCGTCTGCTTGTTTCCTTCCTGATCGACAACCTCAGTCTCTTTGATCAGATAAGGATTAAACAGCGGCTTTTTGGTCTTAACGTCGATGATATTGGCGTTAACGTAAGGGAACTTCGCCCCGGCTAGCGCGTTGTGCAGATACTCAAGACCGTAGTTAAATTCATGGTTGCCAAGGTTACCCACTGCGTAATCCAGCGTATTCAGTGCCTTATATACCGGATGCGTTTCGCCCGCTTGCAGCCCCTTGGCCGCCATATAATCCCCGAGCGGGCTGCCCTGAATCAGATCACCGTTATCAACCAGCACGCTGTTTTTGACTTCACCACGTGCTGTGTTGATCAGGCTTGCCGTACGAACCAGGCCAAATTTTTCAGTCGGCGTATCTTTGTAATAATCGAAATCCATCATATTGCTATGTAAATCAGTGGTTTCCATTATACGCAGATCGACGGTCGCGGCATTGACGCTGGCTGCAATCAGCGTGGCCAGAAACGTTGCACTAAACTTAATCATCAGGGGCATCCTTTTAAGATCTAAGCCACAAAAGAAAATGTATATAAATCTTCTTGCTTACAGAACTGTGAATCATGACATGAATATAGCGTTTAAAACCGCAGACGCTATCACAGTTGGCGGATCCTTTGGCGATCGGGTATAAGTAAAACAACGAGTTAACACCACGACAGAAACGAGGTGGAGAATGTTAGAACATGTATGCCAGCTTGCACGGAATGCGGGCGATGCCATTATGCAGGTCTACGATGGAATCAAACCGATGGAGATTACCAGCAAGCAGGACGATTCTCCGGTCACGGCGGCGGATATCGCCGCGCATACGGTGATCCTCGAAGGATTACTGGCGCTGACGCCGGATATTCCGGTCCTGTCTGAAGAAGCGCCGCCTGGCTGGGATGTTCGCCAGCACTGGCAGCGCTACTGGCTGGTAGACCCGCTGGACGGTACCAAAGAGTTCATTAAGCGTAACGGTGAATTCACCGTCAATATTGCGCTTATCGAGCAAGGAAAGCCGGTACTGGGCGTGGTTTACGCGCCGGTGATGAAAGTGATGTACAGCGCGGCAGAAGGTAAAGCGTGGAAAGAAGAGTGCGGCGTGCGCAAACAAATCCATGTTCGTGACGCGCGTCCGCCGTTGGTGGTGATTAGCCGCTCGCATGCTGACAATGAGTTAAAAGAGTATCTGCAACAGTTGGGTGAGCACCAGACCACGTCGATTGGCTCATCGCTGAAGTTCTGCCTGGTGGCGGAAGGGCAGGCACAGCTGTACCCACGTTTTGGGCCAACTAACGTATGGGACACTGCCGCTGGCCACGCCGTTGCTGCCGCAGCCGGGGCGCACGTTCACGACTGGCAGGGGAAATCTCTGGATTACACCCCACGTGAATCATTCCTCAACCCCGGCTTCCGCGTTGCTATTTACTGAGTAATTTGTGCAGCAGGGCAATAACCTGCTGCACCTCTTCCTGCGTCAACGCACCATCTTTTGCCCACTGAACGCGTCCGTCCTTATCAAGTACGGCGATAGCGGAGCTCTCTTCATCCAGTTGCCAGGCTTTACGCGCAATGCCATTGCTGTCGACAATAAATTGTGACCACGGGTAGAGCTTCTTATTGCTCTCCAGACTGCTGCGCACAAACATACCTGAGCCAGGAATGGCGTCATCGGTGTTGACGATCGTGGTGGTCTGGTATTTGTCGTGCGGCAGGTTGGCCGCTTTGATTGCCTCGATCAGCGTAGCATTTTTCTCTTTGGCGGAGGTGCGTCCGGCAATGTGTTGCACAATTCGCACTTTCCCTGGCAGCTGCGCGCTATTCCAGCTTTTGTAGCTAAACTTATCGTTATCGAGAATCAGTTCGCCACGATCGGCGATCCCCACCGGCGGTACGCGCTGGTTAGTCTCAAACGAATGCGCGGAGGCAATCATCGGCAGCAGCAGGCACGACAGCGCCAGCAGTTTTTGTAAGGTCATAGGTTTTCCTTCTTTCTTTATTTTGCAGGTGATCCGACCACTTGGGCCTGGAATTTAATCATATGTGCGATTGATGCTTTTTCCCGCAAGCGCGATGCCAGTTTGCGGACGGGCGCACAAATCCTGCGAAAAATGAAGGCTTATACTGAAGACAGCGAAGCGTTGAAAAGATAATTCTGAATATTTGTAACCTGAAGGTAAATAAACTTATACACGCTGGAAACATGAGCGAGATAGTCTATAGTCATAGGGCATTAAAATTTGCGCCTGAGGATTGTCGGACCGATTGTGGTACCGCAAAGGCGTAATGCTCAGCAGGAGACAACAATGAAAATTTTCCAACGATACAACCCGCTGCAGGTGGCGAAGTACGTGAAGATCCTGTTTCGTGGACGGTTATATATCAAGGATGTAGGCGCTTTTGAATTTGATAAGGGTAAGATTCTTATCCCAAAAGTGAAGGACAAACTGCATTTTTCCGTGATGTCCGAAGTTAACCGTCAGGTCTTGCGTCTGCAAACTGAGATGGCTTGATCAAAGTGCTATGCGGTAGTTAAAAAAACGGCTCCTGGATGGGAGCCGTTGATGTTTCTGCAGGACGTTAAGACGCCTTTGCCTCTTCTTTTGCATCCGGCAGTTTCGGTACCAGTACGGTAGGTTTACTGTCCAGACGCGTCACCAGCAGCTGATCGATCTTGTAGTTATCGATATCCACCACTTCAAATTTGTAGCCTGAATACTTCACCGAGTCGGTGCGTTTCGGGATTTTACGCAGCATGAACATCATAAAGCCGCCGATGGTTTCATAGTTGCCGGACTGCGGGAACTCATCGATATCCAGGACGCGCATAACGTCATCAATCGGCGTACCGCCATCGACTAACCATGAGTTTTCATCGCGCGCCACGATCTGCTCTTCCAGACCCTGACCGACTAAATCGCCCATCAGCGTAGTCATAACGTCGTTGAGCGTGATAATCCCCACCACCAGCGCGTACTCGTTCATGATGACGGCAAAGTCTTCGCCTGCGGTTTTGAAGCTTTCCAGCGCTTCAGAGAGCGTCAGCGTATCCGGCACAATCAGCGTATTGCGGATCTGTACGCCACTGTTCAACGCCATGCTTTGGTTCGCCAGTACGCGGTTGAGGAGATCCTTTGAATCGACATAGCCAATGATGTGGTCGATATCTTCGTTACACACCAGGAATTTGGAGTGTGGGTGTTCCGCCACCTTGTTCTTCAGGCTTTGCTCATCTTCGTGGAGATCGAACCAGATAATATTCTCGCGCGAGGTCATGGAAGACGGTACGGTACGGGATTCCAGTTCGAACACATTTTCTATCAGCTCATGTTCCTGCTTACGCAGAACCCCTGCTAACGCACCCGCTTCGACCACGGCGTAAATATCGTCCGAGGTGATGTCGTCTTTACGCACCATCGGGATCTTAAACAGACGGAAGATGTTATTTGCCAGACCGTTAAAGAACCACACCAGCGGGCGGAAGACGAGCAGGCAGAAGCGCATCGGGTTGATGATACGCAAAGCCACAGCTTCTGGCGCAATCATACCGATGCGTTTCGGAGTTAAATCCGCGAACAGGATGAACAGGCCAGTAACCAGCGAGAACGACAGAATAAAGCTTAACTGTTCGGACAGCTCTGGAGTGAAGTACTTCGAGAAAAGGCTGTAAAACGCCGGGGAGAATGCCGCATCACCGACAATACCACCGAGAATAGCGACCGCGTTAAGGCCAATTTGCACGACGGTAAAAAACATGCCGGGGTTTTCCTGCATCTTCAAAACACGTTGTGCGTTTACGTTGCCTTCATCGGCAAGCAGTTTAAGTTTTATTTTGCGTGATGCAGCAAGCGAGATCTCGGATATCGAGAAAAACGCACTCACGGCGATCAGGCAGAGAATGACTAAAATACTGTTTAACATATCTTATCCGACCGTTAAGGCCAGATCCTCGGAAGGGATAAATTGATAAATCCGTGTGAAATACACATTGAAAACCGGTCCGAAGGGAGTGGACCGGCAATTTCAGGAGCTAGTATAGCGTAAGGTACTGTAAAGCCGCCAGAGGGTGGCGATTATCCTTGTGGCGGCAGACAAACGCCAATCCCACCAATGCCACAGTACCCATAAGGATTTTTATGCAGATACTGCTGGTGATCGTCCTCGGCATAGTAAAACGGGGTTGCGGTAGTGATTTCCGTTGTAATGGTGCGCTCGTCGCCAGCGGCGGTCATTGCTGCCTGAAAACGCTCAAGGCTTGCCTGTGCCGCGACGGTTTGCTCCGGCGTTAACGGGTAAATGGCGGAGCGATACTGCGTCCCCTGGTCGTTCCCCTGACGCATGCCCTGCGCCGGGTCGTGATTTTCCCAGAACACCTGCAGCAGTTGCTCGTAGCTGATAACATGCGGGTCATAGACGACGCGCACCGCTTCGGCGTGTCCGGTACCGCCGGAACACACTTCCCGATAGGTTGGGTTAGGGGTGTAGCCGCCGGTATATCCGGCCGCTGTGCTGTATACCCCGGGTAATGACCAGAATAAACGTTCAACGCCCCAGAAACATCCCATGGCGAAAAAGGCTATCTCCATACCGTCGGGCACGTTGGTCATCGAATGTTGGTTAACCGCATGCAGCGTTGCCACTGGCATCGGGGTGTTGCGTCCAGGTAGGGCATCTGCTTGAGTAACAAGATGCTTTCTATCAAATAAACTCATGGCCGTTCTCCCGAAATCAGTCATTTGGGTTAAGGTTGTAACGAGACGCGTCTTTGCCCACAATAAACGGCGTGAATACGTCTAGAGTTAAACATAAGAAATATTTGGGTTGTCGTCTGTTTTTCAACTCTTATTGTTGATTTTTTGTTAAGCCGAGGAACGGCATAGTATTTTTTTCCAGGGGTGGGAAAAAAGGATATTCAGGAGAAAATGTGCCACATATCCGTCAGTTATGTTGGGTGGGATTACTGTGCTTAAGTGGCTCCGCCGCCGCAGCGAATGTTCGCTTACAGGTCGAAGGATTATCAGGACCGCTGGAGAAAAACGTCCGTGCGCAGCTATCCACGATTCAAAGTGATGAAGTCACTCCAGACCGACGCTTTCGTGCGCGCGTTGATGATGCCATCCGCGAAGGGCTAAAAGCGCTGGGCTACTTTGAGCCCACCATTGATTTTGAGCTGCGTCCGCCGCCGGCGAAAGGACGCCAGGTGTTGATTGCCAAAGTGACCCCTGGTGAGCCGGTGCTGATTGGCGGCACCGAAGTGATTCTGCGCGGTGGCGCACGTACGGATAAAGATTACCTGGATCTGCTGAAAACGCGACCGGCAATCGGCACCGTGCTGAATCAGGGGGACTATGATAACTTCAAAAAATCACTCACCAGCGTGGCGCTGCGCAAAGGCTATTTCGACAGTGAATTTAATAAAAGCCAGCTTGGGATAGCGCTCGAACGCCGCCAGGCATTCTGGGATATCGATTACAACAGCGGTGAACGCTATCGCTTTGGCCATGTCACTTTTGAAGGCTCGCAAATTCGCGATGAGTACCTGCAAAATCTGGTGCCCTTTAAAGAGGGTGAAGAGTACGAGTCGAAAGATCTGGGCGAACTGAACCGTCGTCTGTCGGCGACCGGATGGTTTAATTCCGTGGTCGTCGCACCGGAATTTGATAAAGCCCGTGAAACCAAAGTGCTGCCGCTGAAAGGCGTGGTGTCGCCGCGAACTGAAAATACCATCGAAACCGGGGTCGGTTACTCAACTGACGTCGGTCCACGGGTGAAGACCTCGTGGAAAAAGCCGTGGATGAACTCCTATGGCCACAGCCTGACCACCAGCGCCAGCATCTCTGCGCCAGAGCAGGTTCTTGATTTCAGTTATAAAATGCCGCTATTAAAGAACCCGCTGGAGCAGTATTACCTGGTGCAGGGGGGCTTTAAGCGTACCGATTTAAACGATACCGAGCAGGACTCCACTACGCTTGCGGTTTCCCGCTACTGGGATCTCTCCAGCGGCTGGCAGCGCGCGATTAACCTGCGCTGGAGCCTCGACCACTTTACCCAGGGTAACGTCACTAACACCACCATGCTGCTCTATCCGGGCGTGATGATCAGCCGGACGCGCTCGCGCGGCGGTCTGATGCCAGTCTGGGGCGACTCCCAACGTTATTCCATCGATTACTCCAACACGGCCTGGGGTTCAGACGTTGATTTCTCCGTCTTCCAGGCACAAAACGTCTGGATCCGCACGCTGTACGATCGTCATCGCTTTGTGATGCGCGGCAACCTCGGCTGGATCGAAACCGGGGACTTCGACAAAGTACCGCCGGATCTGCGTTTCTTCGCCGGGGGCGATCGCAGCATTCGCGGCTACAAATACAAATCTATTTCGCCTGAAGGCAGCGACGGCAAGTTGAAAGGGGCCTCGAAGCTGGCGACCGGCTCGCTGGAATATCAGTACAACGTGACCGGAAAATGGTGGGGCGCGATGTTTGTCGATAGCGGCGAAGCGGTCAGCGATATCCGCAGAAGCGATTTCAAAACCGGTGCCGGGGTAGGCGTACGCTGGCAATCGCCAGTGGGACCCATCAAGCTCGACTTTGCTGTCCCTGTGGGCGACAAAGATGAACATGGTTTACAGTTTTACATCGGTCTGGGGCCTGAATTATGAGTTTATGGAAGAAGATAAGCCTCGGCGTGCTGATTTTTATCCTGCTGTTGTTAGGCACGGTGGCGTTCCTCGTCGGCACCACTTCGGGCCTGCATCTGATCTTCAAAGCGGCGAATCGTTGGGTTCCGGGGCTGGAGATTGGTCAGGTTACCGGCGGCTGGCGGGATTTATCGCTCAAAAATATTCGTTATGACCAACCAGGCGTGGCGGTGAATGCTGGCGAAGTGCATCTGGCCGTGGGGCTTAACTGCCTGTGGGACAGCAGCCTGTGCGTCAACGATCTGTCGCTGAAAAATATCAACGTGGCGATCGACAGCAAAAAGATGCCGCCATCAGCGCCGGTTGAAGAGGAAGAGAGCGGTCCGCTTAACCTTTCCACACCTTACCCAATCACGCTTTCGCGCGTGGCGCTGAACAACATCAATATCAAAATCGATGACACCACGGTTTCGGTGCTGGAATTTACCTCCGGCCTGAACTGGCAAGAAAAAACGCTAACCCTGAAGCCAACGTCATTACAGGGGCTGCTGATTGCCCTGCCTAAAGTGGCGGAAGTGGCGCAGGAAGAGGTTGTCGAACCAAAGATTCAAAATCCGCAACCGGATGAAAAACCGCTCGGCGAAACGCTAAAAGAGCTGTTCTCAAAGCCGGTGCTGCCGGAAATGACCGATGTCCATCTGCCGCTCAATCTCAACATTGAAGCGTTTCGCGGCGAGCAGCTGCGCGTGATCGGGGATACGGATTTAACGGTGCATAACATGCTGCTGAAAGTGAGCAGCATTGACGGCAACATGAAACTCGATGCACTGGATATCGACTCGAATCAGGGGACGGTAAAAGCCAGCGGCACGGCGCAACTGACCGACACGTGGCCGGTCGATATTACGTTAAACAGCACGCTCAACGTCGACCCGTTAAAAGGCGAAAAGGTGAAGCTGAAGGTCGGCGGCGCGCTGCGTGAACAGCTGGAAGTCGGCGTAAATCTGTCTGGTCCGGTGGATATGGACCTGCGGGCGCAGGTGCGTCTGGCGGAAGCCGGATTGCCGCTCAACCTTGAGGTGGTGAGTAAGCAGGTTTACTGGCCGTTTACTGGCGACAAGCAGTTCCAGGCTGATGACATCAAGCTCAAACTGACCGGTAAGATGACCGACTATACGCTGTCGATGCGTACCGCTGTGAAAGGGCAGGATATTCCTCCGGCTACCATCACGCTGGACGCCAAAGGCAACGAACAGCAGATCAATCTCGACAAACTCAGCGTTGCGGCGCTGGAAGGGAAAACTGAGCTGAAAGCGCTGGTGGACTGGCAGCAGGCGATCAGCTGGCGCGGGGAGCTAACGCTGGATGGCATCAACACGGCGAAAGCGATCCCGGAGTGGCCATCAAAACTGAATGGCCTGGTGAAAACTCGCGGCAGTCTGTACGGCGGAAGCTGGCAGATGGAGGTGCCCGAGCTGAAGCTGACCGGCAACGTGAAGCAGAACAAGGTTAATGTGCACGGCTCGCTGAAGGGTAACAGCTACCTGCAGTGGACGATCCCGGGCCTGCATCTGGAACTGGGACGCAACAGCGCGGATGTGAAAGGGGAACTGGGGGTCAAAGACCTCAATCTCGACGCGACGATTGATGCCCCGAGCCTGGATAACGCGCTGCCGGGACTGGGCGGTACGGCGAAAGGGCTGGTAAAAGTTCGCGGTACGGTTGAAGCGCCACAGCTGCTGGCGGATATCACCGCCCGTGGTCTGCGCTGGCAGGAGCTGTCCGTCGCTCAGGTGCGTGTCGAAGGCGACGTGAAATCGGCAGAGCAAATCGCTGGTAATCTCAACGTTCGCGTAGAGCGGATTGTACAGCCTGACGTGAATATTGGCCTGGTGACGCTCAATGCCAAAGGTAGCGAAAAGCAGCATGAGCTGCAGTTGCGCATTCAGGGGGAACCGGTCTCCGGGCAGCTCTCCCTGGCAGGTAGCTTTGATCGCAAAGAGCAGCGCTGGAAAGGTGCGTTAAGCGATACCCGCTTCCAGACGCCGGTCGGTCCGTGGTCCCTTAACCGCCCTGTCGCGCTGGATTATCGCAATCAGGAACAGAAAATCAGCATTGGGCCGCACTGCTGGAACAACCCGAATGCGGAACTGTGCGTACCGCAAACCATTGATGCCGGTGCACAAGGACGCGCGGTGGTGAACCTTAACCGCTTTGACCTGGCGATGCTAAAACCGTTTATGCCGGATACAACCCAGGCCAGCGGTGTTTTCACTGGCAAAGCAGATGTGAGCTGGGACACCACCAAAGAGGGGCTGCCGCAGGGGCAGGTTACGCTGAGCGGACGTAACGTGAAGGTCACGCAAAGCTTAAACGATGCGCCGCTCCCTGTGGCGTTTGAAACGCTGAATCTGACCGCCGACCTGCACAATAACCGTGCCGAGCTGGGCTGGCTGATTCGCCTGACCAATAACGGGCAGTTTGACGGCCAGGTGCAGGTGACGGATCCGCAAGGACGCCGCAGTCTCGGCGGCAACGTCAACATCCGCAACTTTAATCTGGCGATGGTGAACCCCATTTTCTCGCGCGGTGAAAAAGCGGCAGGGGTGATCAACGCCAACCTACGTCTGGGCGGCGATGTGCAAAGCCCGCAGCTGCTCGGACAGCTGCAGCTGAGCGGTCTGGATATCGACGGCAACTTTATGCCGTTTGACATGCAGCCAAGCCAGTTAGCCGTTAACTTCACCGGAACACGCTCAACGCTGGCGGGCGTGGTGCGTACGCAGCAGGGCGAAATTAACCTGAGCGGCGATGCCGACTGGAGTCAGATAGACAACTGGCGGGCGCGCGTTGCGGCTAAAGGCAGCAGGGTTCGTATTACCGTGCCGCCGATGGTCCGTCTGGACGTATCGCCGGACGTGGTCTTTGAAGCCACGCCGAGCCTGTTTACCCTCGATGGCAACGTGGATGTGCCGTGGGCGCGTATCGTGGTACACGACCTGCCGGAGAGCGCGGTAGGGGTTTCCAGCGATATGGTCATGCTTAACAACAATCTGCAACCGGAGAAACCGCAGACAGCAGGTATTCCGATCAACAGCAACCTGAACATCCACGTCGGTAACAACGTGCGTATTGACGCCTTTGGTCTGAAAGCGCGTCTGACGGGCGATCTGAAAGTGGTGCAGGATAAGCAGGGGCTGGGGCTGAACGGACAAATTAATATTCCGAGCGGGCGTTTCCATGCCTATGGTCAGGATCTGATTGTGCGTAAGGGCGAGCTGTTGTTCTCCGGTCCGCCTGATCAGCCGTTACTCAACATCGAAGCAATTCGTAACCCGGAAGCCACCGAAGACGACGTGATCGCCGGGGTTCGCGTCACGGGCACTGCCGATGAACCGAAGGCGGAAATCTTCTCCGACCCGGCGATGTCGCAGCAAATGGCGCTGTCCTACCTGCTACGCGGACAAGGACTGGATAGCGAACAGAGCGACAGCGCGGCAATGACTTCAATGCTTATTGGTCTGGGGGTTGCACAAAGTGGTCAGGTTGTGGGTAAAATCGGGGAGACATTTGGCGTAAGCAATCTGGCACTGGACACACAAGGGGTGGGTGATTCATCTCAGGTGGTTGTCAGCGGATACGTACTGCCAGGTCTGCAGGTGAAATATGGTGTGGGTATATTTGACTCCTTAGCGACACTCACGCTACGTTATCGTCTGATGCCTAAGCTATATCTGGAAGCAGTGTCTGGCGTAGATCAGGCACTTGATTTGCTCTATCAGTTCGAGTTTTAGCAATGCGAATATTTGTCTACGGCAGTTTACGAACCAAACAAGGCAACAGCCACTGGATGACCAATGCCCTGTTGCTGGGAAATTTCAGTATCGACAACTACCAGTTGTATAGCCTGGGCCACTATCCAGGCGCCGTTCCAGGAGAGGGAACAGTACACGGGGAAGTTTATCGTATTGATAACGCCACGCTGGCAGAGCTTGACGCTCTGCGTACCCGTGGCGGTGAATACGCACGCCAGTTAATTCAAACGCCGTACGGAAGTGCATGGATGTACGTGTACCAACGTCCGGTTGATGGCTTAACGCTGATTGAAAGCGGTAACTGGTTAGACCGAGACCAGTACTGATATGAACACGCCACCCTCGGGTGGCGTTGTTTTATTCTGGATTCAAAACTCCACGCGCGCGCCGAGGTTATAGCGGCGTCCTTCCACCTGTGCGGATTCGTTCCACGCGGTTGTCAGTTTCGGATCCTCATCCAGCACGTTGTAGACCCCAGCCATCAGTTGCGTGTGCTTATTGAGCTGATAACGTACGCCTACGTCCACCATCGTGTAGTCATCGTATTTATAGTTATTGCCGCTGTTGCGGTTACTGCTGCGATAATTCACCGTACTCCATACGTCCAGGCTTTGCGTTGCCGCCCAGTTCAGCGACAGATTCGCCATATGGCGCGGATAATCGTTTAGTGCGTAGCCTTTGTTAACGCCGCTTTTTTGTTCGCTGTGGTTCCAGGTGTAGTTAGCGTTGGCTTTTACATCGGCGGTAATCTGCCAGTCGGCATTCAGTTCTATACCGTATACATCCGCCTCGCTGACGTTGAAGTATTTACTGACGGAATCCGCGTTGTAGCCGTTGACGGAGCACTGGTTCGTCGACGTGGTTTCACAAATAGTTTGTTCAGCAATTTTGTCTTTGAACTGCGTATAGAAGACGGTGCTGTCGAGCGATAGCGCATCTCCCGTCCAGTAGAGGCCCAGTTCAGAGTTAACGCTTTGTTCAGGTTTCAGGTCGTCGTTACCAACGGTGAGGAAGGGATAAGGTACGGTTGAGCCGTAAGGGGTTACGAAGTTGCTGGACGTCGCGCGCAGCTCCGGTTTTTTATAGCCTGCGGAAACGCCGCCTTTCAGCGCCCAGTCATTGCTAAAGGCCCAGTTACCGTACATTTTTGGCGTAATATGTGTGCCAAAATTGTCATCCTGGTCCATCCTCGCTGACGTGGTCAGGATGAAATCGCCAATGCTCCAGCCGTCTTCAGCAAACAATGCCCAACCGTTACGGCTGATTTTGGTCACCGGGTCAGATCCGGGCAGCGTTTTGTTGGCCACATCAAAGCGGTCATTCAGCTCTTCGCGCGTGAAATTCGCCCCAACAGTCAGTTTATGGGTGTCGAGCGTGAAAGTGGTTTGCGAATTGGCGACGTAGTTCTCCATCTGCACATACTGCGGGGACTGTCCGTCATAAACGTACTTCGAACGGCCTTTTTCATAGTTTATGTAGTTGGTCGTCGCGATGGTGTCGTCTGCATACCAGCCGGTATGCGTCAGGGTGGCGGCGTTACGATCGAACAGCCATGACCACGGCGCACCGCGTTTCTGGGTACGGTTTTTTTCCTGCTCACCGGTGACCACGTTGAGATCGAACAGGTTATTTTCGCTGGCGGCCAGGCCCAATGTCATATCAACGGATTTACGATTGTGTTTGCCAAAATAGTTATTGCGATCGTCATCGCGACGGTCAAGCCAGTCGGCCGCCACGCTAAGGCCGAGAACATCGGGCACAATCGGCCCCATGGTAAACAAATTCATCTGGCTGGTATTACCTAAATACTGGTGCTCCTGCAGCCAGGTATTGGCAGCAATTGCCGTGGTCCACTCTTTTGCGCCGTACGGTTTTTTGGTAATGACGTTAACCACACCGCCGATGGCGTCTGAGCCGTACAGCGAGGACATCGGCCCACGGATAACTTCGATACGCTCAATGGCCTCCATTGGCGGTAAGAAGTTGGCTTCAGTACCAATATCATGTCCGTAAGGGCGAGATTCACCGGTATTTTGTTTGACGCTGTTGACCATAAAAGCGGTATAGGACGGGTCCATGCCGCGGATCATAATGCTGCCGGCGTTCATACCGCTGCTGTTGGTGACCGAGACGCCGGGAAGGTTTTTAATGGCTTCACCGATGCTACGGTCCGGCTGAATATCCAGCGTGTTACGATCGATAACTGAAATAGTGGCCGGCGCTTCGCGTTTTTGCTGCGAGAATCCGGATGCGGTGATCACCATTTCATCTTCGCTAGTGCGTGAGGTCTCGGTGAGTTCTTCTGCCTGGGTGGGGAAAATAACACCGCCTGAGAATGCAACGATCCCTGTCAGCGTAATAAGTTGACGCGTTTTCATAATATAGACACCTGAAAAGTAAAAAATAAAAACATCACCTTGCAGCTCAAAAAAGCTGCAAGGTGCAGATGGTTTTTTAATTATTAATATTTAGAGAGATCGATTTTCAGCACGTAGTCGGGCTTCACACCTGTCATTTTTTCCGACTGTTTGACGCTGACGTACAGGGTGTTAGCATCTGCCGAGAGCGCCAGGCTGTTAGGTAATGCATTGGTTTCAATGCTTTGTTTTACCTGGTAGGTCTTGCTGTTCACAATGCTGATGCGTTTAGCATTACGGTGGGTGATATAAACTTCCTGGCGTTTTTCGTTATATATCACTGCCAGCGAGTTAATAACCTTAATTGGTGCAATAACCTTACCGGTATTAATATCAACAACCAGTACATCCACTAAATCCGGATCGGTCAGGAATGCGCGGTTATTTTTTGCATCCAGGGCAATATTCAGGAAAAAATGTTTTTTATCTGGCTCAATGGTAAAGCGATTAATAATTTGATGGTTGGTGGTATCCAGCGTAATAAGTTCGTTTCGGCCATTCACAACATACAGGCGGTTCTTATTTGCATCCACGGCCATGCCGGTCGGGTACTGGCCCATGTTCTCGAGGGTGGCGATTTTCTCGCGCTTTTGTGTGTCCACCACCCAGACTATGCCCTTTTCAGCCACGCCGGAAACGTACAGACGGTGGTGCTGTTTATCGAGCACCATTTCACGCGTATGAACAATATCTTTCGGGTTTTTGGCTTCGCTCAGTTGCAGTATCGCCAGCTCTTTACCGCTGCGGGTATCGACTAGCGTTACTGAACCTTCCAGCGTGTTGCCGACATACAGCACCTGGTTTTCTTCATCCAGCGCGGTGGCAAAGGCACGACGGCTGGTGTCGATGACTTCAGTCGTCGTGAGTTTCTCCAGATCGAGTTTATAGATAAGCCCGCTGGTTTTATCTTTATCAAACGACGGCGACGAGGCGACAAAAAGTGCATTCTGCTGGCTATCTACCGCCAGTTCATACACGCCGTTACCGACATCGCGGGTCAGAAAATCTTTCTCAGGTAGCGTCTGCGCCACGCTGGACAGGCTGGTAAATAACAGCGCTGTGGCGAGAGCCACGCAGGAATAGCGTTTCAGGGACTTCACATTGTGGAGGTTCATTGACTTTTATTCACATTTATTTACATGCTGAGAATGATAATGAGATCTAATATCATTCGCAATTAAGATAAATGAAATGTGACTACCCATTCTGGTAGGTCAAAAAGAAAACAGCGAAGGGGAGAGGTGGTAGAACGTAGAAATTTAAAAACCCTTACTAACCAGAGACTGGCGTTCAGGGTTTTAAGCAAACGCGAACTTACTTCTTCGCGCGCTCGAAAGAAGCAACGATTTCAGCTTTAGCGGCTTCAGCGTTGTCCCAACCGTCAACTTTCACCCATTTGCCCGCTTCGAGATCTTTGTAGTGTTCGAAGAAGTGGGTGATCTGTGCTTTCAGCAGCTCCGGCAGGTCGGTCACATCTTTGATGTGATCGTATTCTTTGCTCAGCTTAGTGTGCGGAACCGCAACCAGTTTCGCATCTTCACCGGATTCGTCAGTCATTTTCAGTACGCCAACCGGACGGCAGCGGATCACTGAACCTGGCTCCAGCGGGTACGGAGTCGGGACAAGAACGTCTACCGGGTCACCGTCCAGAGACAGGGTGTGGTTGATGTAACCGTAGTTGCACGGATAGAACATCGCGGTGGACATGAAGCGGTCAACGAACAGGGCGCCGCTCTCTTTGTCAACTTCGTATTTGATCGGATCTGCGTTGGCAGGGATCTCGATAACAACGTAGATATCTTCCGGCAGATCTTTACCGGCAGGGACGTTGAGTAAGCTCATGTCTGTTTCCTTTAAATAAGCTATGGCAAACAAGTGGCGGGTATTATAGCCAACTCGCGCTGAATGTCTCCGCTTGTTTTCGCTTTCTCTGCGCTCATTTTCTTCTTTTTACCCCTCTATCGTGACAGAAAAATCCATATCTTCAGCTGCATTTTTCATAGCGGGATGAAAGCGATTACAAAGTTGTGATTAACGTTTTATTTACTTTTTTGAAGTGTGATGTAACGCAATTCGTTACATGCTCAATTGTCTATAGTTTTTTCGCGACGGTTTATTAACCAACAATAATCACCCTACGAGGACGCACTTATGTGGAAGCGCTTACTTTTAGTCACAGCAGTTTCGGCAGCCATGTCGTCTATGGCAATGGCAGCCCCTTTAACCGTAGGATTTTCGCAAGTTGGCTCTGAATCCGGCTGGCGCGCCGCAGAAACCAACGTTGCGAAAAGCGAGGCTGAAAAGCGTGGTATTACGCTGAAAATCGCTGACGGCCAGCAAAAGCAGGAAAACCAGATTAAAGCAGTTCGCTCATTTGTTGCGCAGGGCGTTGACGCCATCTTTATTGCGCCGGTCGTGGCAACGGGTTGGGAACCGGTTTTAAAAGAAGCTAAAGATGCCGACATTCCGGTCTTTTTGCTCGATCGTTCCATCGATGTAAAAGACAAATCTCTCTATATGACCACGGTCACCGCCGACAACGTGCTGGAAGGTAAATTGATCGGCGACTGGTTGATTAAACAGGTGAACGGCAAGCCGTGTAACGTCGTTGAGCTGCAAGGGACCGTCGGGGCCAGCGTGGCCATCGATCGTAAAAAAGGGTTTGCTGAAGCCATCGCCAACGCGCCAAACATTAAGATTATCCGCTCACAGTCCGGCGACTTCACCCGCAGTAAAGGGAAAGAAGTGATGGAGAGCTTTATCAAAGCGGAAAACAATGGCAAGAACATCTGCATGGTTTACGCCCACAACGATGACATGGTGATCGGGGCAATCCAGGCGATTAAAGAAGCAGGCCTGAAACCCGGCAAAGATATTCTGACCGGTTCCATCGACGGTGTACCGGATATCTACAAAGCAATGATTGACGGTGAAGCCAACGCCAGCGTCGAGCTGACGCCGAATATGGCAGGTCCGGCATTCGACGCGCTGGAGAAATTCAAAAAAGACGGCACGATGCCTGAAAAGCTGACCATTACCAAGTCGATCCTCTATCTGCCGGATACGGCGAAAGAAGAGTTAGAGAAGAAGAAAAACATGGGCTACTAGTTTTGCTGCCGGTCTTCCGTAGGCCTGATGGCGTTGCGCTTATCAGGCCTACGAAAAGGCCGTGATTTCGTACCGGAGGAATGCCATGACCACCGACCCCCATCAGGAAATCCTCCGCACCGAAGGATTAAGCAAATTCTTTCCCGGCGTCAAAGCGCTGGATAACGTGGATTTCAGCTTGCGTCGCGGTGAGATTATGGCGCTGCTGGGAGAAAACGGAGCCGGTAAATCGACGCTAATCAAAGCGCTGACCGGCGTTTACCATGCAGATCGCGGCACGATCTGGCTCGAAGGCCAGCCTATCTCCCCCAAAAATACTGCCCATGCCCAGCAGTTGGGGATCGGTACCGTGTATCAGGAAGTGAATCTGCTGCCCAATATGTCGGTAGCGGATAACTTGTTTATTGGCCGTGAACCGCGGCGTTTTGGCCTGCTGCTGCGCAAGCAGATGGAAAAACGCGCGACGGAGTTGATGGCGTCATACGGTTTTTCCCTCGACGTGCGCGAGCCGCTGAACCGCTTTTCCGTGGCGATGCAGCAGATCGTCGCTATCTGTCGGGCGATCGATCTCTCCGCGAAAGTGCTGATCCTCGATGAGCCCACCGCCAGTCTTGATACCCAGGAGGTAGAAATGCTGTTCGGCCTGATGCGGCATCTGCGCGATCGGGGCGTCAGTCTGATCTTCGTTACCCATTTCCTCGATCAGGTCTATCAGGTCAGCGATCGCATTACCGTTCTGCGTAACGGCGGCTTCGTTGGCTGCCGTGAAACCCGCGAACTGCCACAGATCGAACTGGTCAAAATGATGCTGGGTCGCGAACTGGATACCCATGCGCTACAGCGTGCGGGCCGTACGTTGCTGAGTGATAAACCAGTGGCGGCCTTTAGCGACTTTGGCAAGAAAGGCACCATCGCGCCGTTTGATCTACAGGTGCGTCCTGGTGAGATCGTTGGTCTCGCTGGACTGCTGGGATCCGGGCGAACGGAAACGGCGGAGGTGATCTTCGGTATTAAACCCGCCGACAGCGGCAGTGCGCTGATCAAAGGCAAAGCGCAGACCTTGCGATCGCCGCATCAGGCTTCGTGTCTGGGGATCGGCTTCTGTCCGGAGGATCGCAAAACGGATGGCATTATCGCCGCCGCCTCGGTGCGTGAAAACATCATTCTGGCATTACAGGCGCAGCGTGGCTGGCTGCGGCCTATTCCGCGGAAAGAACAAAATGAGATTGCCGAGCGTTTTATCCGCCAGCTCGGAATTCGCACCCCCAACGCTGAACAGCCGATCGAATTCCTCTCCGGCGGCAATCAGCAAAAAGTATTGCTCTCGCGCTGGTTACTGACCAAACCGCAGTTCCTGATCCTCGATGAACCTACGCGTGGGATCGACGTCGGCGCGCATGCCGAGATCATCCGCCTGATCGAAACGCTGTGCGCGGATGGTCTGGCGCTGCTGGTGATTTCATCCGAACTGGAAGAGTTAGTGGGCTATGCCGATCGGGTCATTATTATGCGCGATCGCAAACAGGTGGCCGAGATCCCGCTGGCTGAACTGTCCGTGCCGGCGATCATGAACGCCATTGCGGCCTAAGGAGACTATGGTGATGCCTCAATCTCTCCCTCAATCCACTCCGCCGCAACGGCGATTCCGCTGGCCAAAGGGCATGCCACAACTGGTGGCGCTACTGCTGGTGCTGCTGGTGGATAGCCTGGTCGCGCCGCACTTTTATCAGGTGATTTTGCAAGATGGTCGGCTGTTCGGTAGCCCGATTGATATTCTCAACCGTGCCGCCCCCGTGGCGCTGTTAGCGATTGGCATGACGCTGGTGATTGCCACCGGCGGCATCGACCTTTCCGTGGGCGCTGTCATGGCCATTGCCGGTGCCACCACCGCGGCGATGACGGTGGCCGGGCACAGTTTGCCGGTGGTGCTGCTTGCCGCCTTAGGCTCCGGCATTCTGGCAGGGTTATGGAACGGGATTCTGGTGGCAATCCTCAAGATCCAACCGTTCGTTGCCACGCTAATCCTGATGGTGGCCGGGCGCGGAGTGGCGCAGCTTATCACCTCCGGGCAGATCGTCACCTTCAACTCGCCCGAACTGTCGTGGTTTGGCAGCGGCTCGCTCTTACTGTTCCCCACGCCAGTGATCATTGCACTGTTAACGCTGGTGGTGTTCTGGCTACTGACGCGTAAAACGGCGCTGGGGATGTTTATTGAAGCGGTAGGCATCAACATTCGTGCGGCAAAAAACGCCGGGGTGAACACGCGCATTATCGTGATGCTCACCTATGTGCTGAGCGGTCTGTGTGCGGCTATCGCCGGCATTATCGTCACGGCGGATATCCGCGGGGCAGATGCCAATAACGCCGGATTGTGGCTGGAACTGGATGCCATCCTGGCGGTAGTCATCGGCGGCGGCTCGCTGATGGGCGGGCGCTTTAATCTGCTGCTGTCGGTGGTCGGGGCATTGATTATTCAGGGCATGAACACCGGGATTTTACTGTCGGGCTTCCCGCCAGAACTAAATCAAGTGGTCAAAGCCGTGGTGGTGTTGTGTGTGCTGGTCGTGCAATCACAACGCTTTATCAGCCTGATAAAAGGAGTGCGTGGTCATGATAAAACGTAATTTACCGCTGATGATCACCCTCGGCGTGTTTGTGCTGGGTTACCTCTACTGCCTGACACAGTTTCCGGCTTTTGCTTCAACCAGAGTTATCTGCAATATCCTGACCGATAACGCTTTTCTGGGCATCATCGCCGTGGGCATGACCTTCGTGATTCTCTCTGGCGGGATCGACCTGTCCGTTGGCTCGGTGATCGCGTTTACCGGCGTATTTCTGGCGAAGGCCATTGGCTACTGGGGTATATCTCCGCTGTTGGCGTTTCCCCTGATTCTGCTGATGGGCTGCGCGTTTGGCGCGTTTATGGGGTTACTGATTGATGCGCTGAAGATCCCAGCATTCATTATTACCCTGGCGGGAATGTTCTTCCTGCGCGGCGTCAGCTATCTGGTGTCTGAAGAGTCGATCCCAATTAACCATCCGGTTTATGACATGCTCTCAAGCCTGGCATGGAAAATTCCCGGCGGCGGTCGCCTGAGTGCAATGGGATTGCTGATGCTGGCGGTAGTCGTCATTGGCATATTCCTGGCGCACCGTACGCGCTTTGGTAATCAGGTTTACGCGATTGGCGGCAACGCCACCTCTGCCAACCTGATGGGGATCTCAACCCGCAGCACGACCATCCGTATCTATATGCTGTCGACCGGGCTTGCGACGCTTGCCGGCATTGTCTTTTCAATTTACACCCAGGCGGGTTATGCGCTGGCGGGCGTCGGCGTTGAGCTGGATGCGATTGCCTCAGTCGTGATTGGCGGAACCCTGTTGAGCGGTGGGGTCGGTACGGTGTTAGGAACGTTGTTTGGTGTCGCCATTCAGGGGTTGATCCAGACCTACATTAATTTTGATGGCACATTAAGTTCCTGGTGGACGAAGATCGCGATTGGCATTTTATTGTTTATTTTTATTGCCTTACAGCGCGGCCTGACGGTACTTTGGGAAAATCGTCAAAGCTCGCCAGTAACCAGAGTGGGGACGGCTGCAACACCAAAGTAACATCCTGATTTTTCACTAAATATTTAAATACCTAAACTTTTTCCGGTTGTAGTCGATAGGTTCTGTACAGGTCTGTTTTAACCCTACAACCGGAAATATAACGATGCCAAAATCCCTTTCAATTCGATCAAGTTTGTTGGTGTTATTGTCTCTGCTGACGTTCCTTCTGTTGCTGACCGGCGGTATGGGGCTGTATGCCTCTACCCGTATCATTACTTCTTTGATTTACCACGGTATTATGAGCGCCTCGATGTTGGCTGCCCTCGCATTGCTGGCGGTGATTTGGTTCATGCTGCGAAATAAGTTTCTCAAGCCGCTGGATAATATGGTTGAGCAACTGGAACGCCTGGCGACGGGGGATTTGTCGCCGGTTACCGCGCTGTCGGCCAGCGCCGAATTCAACCGTCTGAACGCGGCAATGGATGAAATGCGCCATGCGCTGGGCGACTCGGTACAGCGTGTCCGTGATGCCAGTTTACAAATTGATATTGGTAGCCGTGAGCTGACGGCCGGGAACCAGCATCTGGCGCAACGTACTGAATCGACAGCCACTTCGCTGGAGCAGACCGCCGCCAGTATGGAAGAACTCACGGCGACCGTGAAACAGAATGCGCAGAACGCGGAACAGGCACACCAGTTGGCAAAATCGGTGTCGGATACCGCCGATCGCGGCAGTGAGATGGTGTGCTATGTGATTGAGAAAATGCGCGATATTTCCGGCAGTTCCAGCCGAATCGCCGACATCCTCAGCGTAATCGACGGTATTGCTTTCCAGACCAATATCCTGGCGCTCAATGCTTCTGTTGAAGCGGCACGTGCCGGTGAGCAAGGGCGGGGCTTTGCGGTCGTTGCAGGTGAAGTGCGTAATCTGGCCAGCCGCAGCGCCGAGGCGGCAAAAGAGATCCGCACGTTAATCAGCGATTCACACACCCACGTGGGAGAAGGCAGCGAGCTGGCGCAGCAGGCGGGCGAAACCATGGATGAGATTGCCAATGAAGTGATGCGCATGACCAAACTGATGCGTGAAATTGCCAGCGCGTCGCAGGAACAGAGTCGCGGCATCGAGCAGGTGAATATCGCTGTGATTCAGATGGATGAAACGGCGCAGCAAAATGCGGCGCTGGTACAGCAATCTTCAGCGGCTACCCGCTCACTGGAAGAGCAGTCACATGCGCTGCTCGAAGCAATGGCGGCGTTTAAAGTACAAACGGCGTAGGGGATAAATTTGCCGGATGATGGCGTTAACACGTCTCATCCGGCAAAGCGTATTACGCGTCCGGGAATTCGCGGATAAAGCGTTCTACATCTTCAACCATATGGTCGTTACCTACGAAGAAGGAGCGACGCTGGTGCAGGCTTTCCGGGGTGATATCCAGAATGCGATCCTTACCATCGCTCGCTTTGCCGCCCGCCTGCTCGGCCAGGAAGGCCATCGGATTGCATTCGTACAGCAGACGCAGCTTCCCTTGCGGGTGGCTGGCTGTGCTTGGGTACAGGTAGATCCCGCCTTTGAGCAGATTACGATGGAAATCCGCAACCAGAGAGCCAATGTAGCGCGAGGTGTACGGGCGCTGAGTTGACTTATCTTCTTCCTGGCAGAATTTAATGTACTTCTTCACGCCGTTCGGGAATTTAATATAGTTGCCTTCGTTAATGGAGTACGTGCTGCCTTTCGCTGGGAAGCGCATACGTTCCTGGCTGAGGCAGAATACGCCCAGAGAAGGATCGTAGGTGAAGGCGTGTACGCCACAGCCGGTGGTATACACCAGCATGGTGGAAGAACCATAAACAACGTAGCCCGCAGCAACCTGCTTGTTGCCTGGTTGCAGGAAATCCTCTTCCGTGACCGGCGTGCCGACTGGGGTTACGCGGCGATAAATAGAGAAAATCGTACCGACAGAGACGTTAACATCGATGTTGGATGAGCCATCCAGAGGATCCATCAGCACAACATATTTTGCGTGTTCACAGCCTTCAAAGACGACGATTTCATCTTCTTCTTCCGAGGCAATGCCCGCCACAATGTCGCGCGCCTTCAGTGCAGCTTTCAGTTTTTCGTTCGCGAACAGATCGAGTTTTTGCTGAACCTCTCCCTGCACGTTCTCAGCACCGCTGGCACCCAGGATATCGACCAGACCGGCCTTGTTGATATCGCGGTGGATGATCTTGGCGCCCAGCTTTATTGCCGACAACAAAGCAGTGAGTTCACCGGTAGCATGAGAAAACTCGTGCTGCTTTTCGACAATAAATTCACCTAACGTTTTCATAACACTTTCCCTGCAATTTATGTGGAGTAAAGCGACCGCAACAATATTAACAAATATTTCCATTGTCGCGCTTAGGTGAATCGCGCCAGCAAACTACGGAATATCCTGAAATGCGTTTCTCACTTGCCGGACATGTGCGTAAAATGGCCCCCAGATTAAAAAAGGATAGTGACGTATGCGCATTCATATTTTGGGAATTTGTGGCACTTTCATGGGCGGTCTGGCGATGCTGGCGCGCTCACTCGGTCATGAAGTAACCGGTTCGGACGCCAATGTGTATCCGCCGATGAGTACCTTACTTGAGAAGCAAGGCATTGATCTGATTCAGGGTTACGATGCCAGCCAGCTCGATCCGCAGCCGGACCTGGTGATCATTGGCAATGCCATGACCCGGGGTAATCCGTGTGTGGAAGCGGTGCTGGAAAAGAACATTCCGTACATGTCCGGCCCGCAGTGGCTGCATGACTTTGTGCTGCGCGATCGTTGGGTACTGGCGGTTGCGGGGACGCACGGCAAAACCACCACCGCCGGAATGGCGACCTGGATCCTCGAAGCCTGCGGCTATAAGCCTGGCTTTGTGATCGGCGGCGTACCGGGTAACTTTGAGGTTTCCGCGCGTCTGGGTGAGAGCGACTTCTTCGTGATTGAAGCGGATGAGTACGATTGCGCCTTCTTCGATAAGCGTTCTAAATTCGTACATTACTGCCCGCGTACGCTGATCCTCAACAACCTTGAGTTCGATCACGCGGATATTTTTGACGATCTGAAAGCGATCCAGAAACAGTTCCACCACCTGGTGCGTATCGTGCCGGGCCTGGGACGCATTATCTACCCGGAAAACGACATCAATCTGAAACAGACGATGGCGATGGGCTGCTGGAGCGAACAAGAGCTGGTTGGTGAACAAGGTCACTGGCAGGCGAAAAAGCTGACCACTGATGCATCCGAATGGGAAGTGTGGCTGGACGGTGAAAATGTTGGCGTGGTGAAGTGGGGCCTGGTAGGCGAGCACAACATGCACAACGGTCTGATGGCGATTGCTGCCGCGCGCCATGTTGGCGTCGTGCCTGCGGATGCAGCCAATGCGCTGGGCTCGTTTATCAACGCCCGTCGTCGTCTTGAGCTGCGCGGCGAAGCCAATGGCGTGACGGTGTATGACGATTTCGCCCATCACCCAACGGCCATTCTGGCAACGCTTGCGGCGCTGCGCGGTAAAGTGGGTGGCACGGCGCGCATCATCGCGGTGCTGGAACCACGCTCGAACACCATGAAAATGGGCCTGTGCAAAGATGACCTGGCGCCGTCGTTAGGGCGTGCGGACGAAGTGTTCCTGCTGCAACCCCCGCATATTCCGTGGCAGGTAGCAGAAGTCGCTGAAGCCTGCGTTCAGCCTGCGCACTGGAGCGGCGATGTGGATGCGCTGGCAGATATGGTGGTAAAAACTGCACAGCCTGGCGATCACATCCTGGTGATGAGTAACGGCGGGTTTGGTGGCATCCATCAAAAACTGCTGGATGGCCTGGCGAAGAAAGCCCAGGCAGAAGAAGAGTAAAAAAATGCCCGGTGGCGCTACGCTTACCGGGCTTACGATCCGTTGTGGGCCGGATAAGGTGTTTACACCGTTATCCGGCACTTTCTCAGGAGCACGATCTCCGTTGCCATCCGGCCTTCTGGTTACGCCATACTTCTCAACGGAATGGGAAGCCTCCATATGGAAATTTATAACTCAGATCGCAGAAATTAATTTCTAAATCATAAAATCTATTTCCGCTTTTCCCTTGCTAATATCCCCTCGAGAGCCAATGTGGCGTAAGTGCCACATAATAAAAGGTGCGCTCCATGCGAAAAAATTTAACCAATAATGAACTGCGAGTTTATAAATTCTGTCAGGAGAACCCTGCTGATGTTTATAAAATGAAAATTCATGAACTGGCAGATCGCGTTTATACTACCGCGCCATCTATTTCTAAGTTGGTAAAAAAATTAGGCTTTAATAATTTCCAGGAGTTTAAGGTCAACATTCGGGACGTATTCTCCAGATCGCAAAACTCGCAGCACCATAACGCGTTTGTTAGCGAATATATACAAGAAATGCAGGATGCTTTAACCAGAGTGTCTGAGAATAAAGTCAAAGTCTTTTGTGATTTTTTGTCCGACTGCAATACGATTATCACCTGGGGATACGGTACATCAGATAGCGTGGCGAACTATGTTAGCTATAATCTGATGGTGCTGGGCTTTAATATCCTCAATGAAACAGACTACACCAACTGTAATGTCCGCAGCCGCTTTCTGACCGCTAACGATTGTATGCTGATTGTTTCCAACAGCGGTGAGTCAGAAATGCTGGAAGAGATAATTTTTAATGCCAGAAAAAACGGCATCAAGGTGGCCGCGATTACCAGCCGGGAAAACTCTACGCTGGCGCTTAAGGCCGATGCGGTCTTGATCTACAAAAACGCCATTATTAAAGATACTGCTTTCGAAAATATAAGCTATCCGATCCAGATAGCCATCGTAGATATTATGCTTTTCCATTTATCCAATGTCAGAAAAGTGTCGTTGAAATTTAATTCAAAAGTAGAAGACTAATGAAAAAACTAAAACTCGTGGTGATTGGCGCGGGTAGCAGCTATACGCCAGAACTGATTGAAGGGGTAATTAAAAACTACCACCAGCTTCCCATCTCTCACATCGCTTTTGTCGACGTTGAAATGGGTAAAGAGAAAATGAACATCATTTTCGATCTCACCAAAAGAATGCTTGCCAAAGCAAATTTACCAATTGATGTCATCCAAACTTTTGACCGCAAAACAGAGCTGCTGGGTGCCGACTTCGTGGTGACTCAACTGCGCGTCGGTGGTATCGATGCCCGAATTGTTGATGAAAAACTGCCGAAGTCATACGGTTTTATTGGCCAGGAAACCAACGGCGCGGGCGGGATGTTCAAAGCTCTGCGCACCATTCCGGTCATCATTGAAATAGCGAATGAAATGAAGGCGATTTGTCCAAACGCCTGGCTGATTAACTTCACCAATCCAGCTTCCATGGTGACAGAAGCGGTACTCAAATACAGCCACAACAATCGGGTCATCGGCCTGTGCAATGGTCCTGTCAATATGACCCATCAGGTGGCCAGGCTGCTGAATGCCAACGTAGAGGATTTATACGTCGAGTTCAAAGGCTCCAACCATATGAACTTTATTACCAAAATTTTGCATAACGGCGTCGACCGTACCCGCGAAACCATCGAGATAATCAACGCCGCCGACGTCGATGCACTGAGCTTTAAAAACATCAGCAATGAGCAGTTTAATAAAGAGCTGCTGGTCGCCACCAATCTGATCCCCTCTTCCTATTTAAAATACTACCTCAAGACGACTGAAATGCTGGCCGAGCAGGAAGCAGCCGAGCAATCACGAGGTGAGATCGTCAAAAATATCGAAGCCGAACTGTTTAAAAAATACAGCGACGTTACGCTTCAGGATAAGCCTAAAGAGCTGGAAGCCCGCGGCGGTGCGCTTTATTCCACCGCCGCGCTGAACGTTATTCGCGCTATTTACCTCGACGATAAGAGCATTCAAACCGTCAACGTTCGTAACGGCGGTGCTATCACTAATTTACCGGAAGAGGCGGTAGTTGAAGTGAACTGTGTGCTTACCCGTAATGGTCCGATTCCAATTTGTACTGGCGAGATCCCATCTCCTGCGAAAGGGATTGTTTCCATGATGAAAGACTATGAAGCGCAGATCGTCAAAGCCGCCGCCACCGGCGATTATCAAGCGCTTATTTCAGGCTTTATTTTCAACCCATTATGCTCAAGCGATACTTCGGGGGTGTCGTTAGTCAAAGAGATGCTGCTGGCCAATAAAAAGTATCTTCCTTTATTCGCCAAAAAGATTGAATCACTTTAATAGCGAGAAGAAACGGATGAAATGTACAACGTTTGATACCAATGCCGCGCTGGCTGAACAGGTCGTTAGGGAGCTATCCGCGCTCAAACCACATTCTCGCGTGCTGATCCCCTCCGGTAGCACGCCTCACTGGATTTACGAAGCACTGGCAGCGACACCGTTTGCCGAACGCCTTACCTTCTTTGCGCTGGATGAGTGGGTCAACGTGCCCAGCGAATCAGATGGCAGCTGCCTGAACATGATTAATCAGGACTTTGTGCACAAATGTGCCTATCCGGTGCGGTTAGTCCATTTCAATCCGTTTGCCTCTACGGCACAAAATATTGCCCATTACCAAACCGCGCTCAACGGTGAAGAGTTTGACTATGTAATTCTGGGCGTGGGAATGAACGGGCATATCGGCTTAAACGAGCCGGGCGTGCCGTTTGATGAGGATTATCTACAAACTCAACTGGATGACGTAACAATTAACGTTGCCAGCCATAAATACTTCTCCGGAGATGTCACCCTCACCGAGGGTATTACCGTCGGGCTGAATAAAATCATCAAAGCTGGAAAGGTGATTGTCATCATCAACCACGATACGAAAAAAGATATTTATCAGGAGATTGTTAACGGCGATGCGCACCACACTCAGGTTCCTGCCATCTATATCAAGCAGTTCCCGCAGGTTAATTATTACGTGACAAAAAACCTTATAGGGTAAGCGGGCATGAGCATAACCTCTCTACTCGAACAAAAGATGTTGCCACTGGCCGAGAAAATCTCGTCAAACATCTACCTGACCGCACTAAAAAATGCGTTTATTGCCCTGATTCCCTTTTTGATTGTCGGTTCATTTTTCGTATTGTTAACCAACTTTCCTGTTAACGGCTATCACGAGTTTATGAGTTCGCTGTTAGGGGAAGGCGTGCTGGATAAGCTCAATTACGGGATTAACGCCAGCTACGGATTAATGACGCTGCTGGTGATTATCACCTTCTCAAAGGAGTTAGTTGAAAAGCTTAATCTCAGCCAAAGTTCCGCTATTTTACCGGTGGCGATCTTCTTCTTAATGTCGCCTGGTCATATTACGACAGGATCGGGAGAAATCGTCGCCGATGCTTACGCGCTGCTCGACTTTAGCTCTGAATCGATGTTCTTAGGGATTATCGTCACTGTGGTCACCATCAAGGTGGTTCAGTTTCTGGAAAACAGAGCTTTTACCATCAAGATGCCTGCGAGTGTCCCGCCAGAGATTGCCAGGTCGTTTAAATCGCTGGTACCTATCTTCTTAGTGCTACTGTTCTGGATTATCGTCAAGGTGCTGTTTGAGAACACGCCTTTTGGTACGCCGGGGAAATTTATCAGCGTCATGCTGCAACAGCCGTTGCTGTATCTGGGGAATTCCCTCTTATCGCAACTGATTGCTGAGATGATGATCAGTTTCTTCTGGTTCTTTGGGATCCATGGCGACTCTATCATGACATCCGTAATGGGGCCTATCTGGCAAACGCTCAGTGCGCAGAACCTGGCGCAAACTCAGGCCGGGCTGGTAGCGACCAACATCATTACTCAGCAGTTCAGGGATGTCTATTTGATTGCCGGCGGTACGGGTTTTACCGGGGCACTGTTGATTAGCATCTTTATGGTTGCCAAAAGTACGCGATTAAAGCAGCTCTCACGGCTGGCGGCACCGGCGGCAATTTTTAACATTAATGAGCCGGTTATTTTTGGTTTGCCAATCGTGCTTAATCCGCTGATGCTTATCCCGTTTATCATTACCCCAATGGTGCTGTGTACGGTTACTTATGTGGTTATCGCATTCGGCTGGGTTCCCCCCACCTCTGGTATCTCCATTCCCTGGACAACGCCGATCTTTATTTCTGGTTTCCTCACCACCGGGATTTCAGGCATTGTTTTACAGGCCGTGAATCTGGTTATCGCCACCGCGATTTATACACCGTTCGTGAAGATTTTAGATAAGCAGTATCTGCATGAAGAGAGCCTGTCAGAGAACGCTATGGGCGAAATGCAGCCCCAGCAGTAAGAGCACAGAATCCAGGCCGGATGAAGTATTTACATCATCCGGCACTTTCTGCAGACGAAGAGATTAGATTTCGTTTTCCGCCAGTTCACGCAGATACTGGAAAATCTGACGTGCTGATTTTGGCGGCTTGTTGCCTTCTTGCTCTTTCTTCGCATTGCGAACCAGAGAACGAAGCTGCTGGCGATCGGCGTTTGGCCACAGGTTCAGCACTTCCGCTACCGCATCATCACCTTCGGTGATCAGGCGATCGCGCAGTTGCTCAAGCTTGTGAAACAGTACAACCTGTTGGTTGTGACGGTTTTTCAGCTTGTCCAGCGCCTGACGGATAGGATCAACATCGCGCTGGCGCAACATTTTGCCAATCAGCTGCAGCTGGCGGCGGCGACCTTCCATCTTAATACGCTGGGCCAACTCAATCGCGGCACGTAAATCCGCGTCGAGCGGGATTTTATCCAGCGCGTTTTTCCCCAGTTTTACCAGTTCCACACCCAGGTGTTTTAACTCCTCGGCGTCACGTTTTATTTCACTTTTACTAACCCAGATAATTTCATCGTCTTCGTCTTCGATGTCATCACCGGGAACGTCGTCGAGCCAGTCTTCGGGCTGCTTAGTCATGTCAGGCTCCTTAAAAAAAGAGGCTAATGTTACCAGTTAAGATGCGCACTGAAAAACGGTTCTCTGTTAGACTTCAGAGAAACTCTCTCTACATTATGGCATTTGCGATGAAAGTAATCTCACAAGTTGAAGCGCAGCGTAAGATTCTGGAAGAAGCGGTCTCGACGGCACTGGAATTAGCGTCAGGTAAGTCGGATGGCGCGGAAGTCGCTGTGAGCAAGACCACGGGTATTAGCGTCAGCACCCGTTATGGTGAAGTGGAGAACGTAGAATTCAATAGCGATGGCGCGCTGGGGATTACGGTTTATCACCAAAACCGTAAGGGCAGCGCATCGTCCACCGATTTAAGCCCGCAGGCGATTGCACGTACCGTGCAGGCCGCGCTGGATATTGCACGTTACACCTCACCGGACCCGTGCGCGGGCGTGGCAGATAAAGAACTGCTGGCCTTTGATGCGCCCGATTTGGATCTGTTCCACCCGGCGGAAGTGTCCCCTGACGAAGCTATCGAACTGGCAGCCCGCGCGGAACAGGCGGCGCTGCAGGCCGAT
The DNA here is from genome assembly GCF_013816515.1 of Citrobacter sp. RHB35-C21. NCBI lineage: Bacteria > Pseudomonadati > Pseudomonadota > Gammaproteobacteria > Enterobacterales > Enterobacteriaceae > Citrobacter > Citrobacter sp. RHB35-C21. The sequence continues at coordinate 4,557,579 of NZ_CP057147.1, read as the reverse complement.
AAGCGTATCACCAATACCGAGGGTGGCAGTTTTAACAGCCACTATGGCATCAAAGTGTTTGGTAACAGTCACGGGATGCTGCAGGGCTACTGCTCCACGCGTCATTCTCTTTCCAGCTGCGTCATCGCGGAAGAAAATGGCGATATGGAGCGTGATTACGCCTACACCATTGGCCGGGCGATGGGCGATCTGCAAACGCCGGAATGGGTGGGGGCAGACTGTGCTCGCCGCACCTTATCTCGCCTCTCTCCGCGTAAACTTTCCACCATGAAAGCGCCGGTGATTTTTGCCAACGAAGTGGCGACTGGGCTGTTCGGACATCTGGTCGGCGCGATTGCCGGTGGTTCGGTGTACCGTAAATCCACCTTCCTGCTCGACTCGCTGGGCAAACAAATTCTGCCGGAATGGCTGACTATTGAAGAACATCCGCACCTGCTGAAAGGGCTGGCGTCGTCGCCGTTCGATAGCGAAGGCGTTCGGACCGAACGCCGTGACATTATTAAAGACGGTGTGCTGACCCAATGGCTGCTGACCAACTATTCCGCACGTAAGCTGGGACTGAAGAGCACCGGTCATGCGGGCGGGATCCACAACTGGCGAATTCCGGGACAGGGTCTAAGCTTCGAGCAGTTGCTCAAAGAGATGGGCACAGGTCTTGTGGTTACCGAGCTGATGGGGCAGGGCGTTAGCGGCATTACCGGCGATTACTCTCGCGGCGCGGCGGGTTTTTGGGTCGAAAACGGCGAAATTCAGTATCCGGTGAGTGAAATTACCATCGCCGGGAACTTAAAAGAGATGTGGCGCAATATTGTGACCGTAGGCAACGATATTGAAACGCGCAGTAATATTCAGTGTGGTTCGGTATTGTTACCGGAGATGAAAATCGCCGGGCAATGATACTCGTTAAGGCGTTAATTTTTTAATAATAAAAAAGGAAGTGAGCAATGCGTAAACACCTGTTAGCGATCGTCGCGGCTTCAACGCTGGTTCTTGGTTCTTCTGCGTTTGCAGCCGATCTCGAAGATGACATGGGGATCCTCAACGACAACCTGAAGATCGTCGAAAAAACGGACAATGCGACTGAACTGAAAGACGCGTTGACCAAAATGCGTGCAGCCGCGCTGGATGCTCAAAAGGGAACGCCGCCGAAGCTGGAGAGCAAATCCCCGGACAGTGCGGAGATGAAAGATTTCCGCCATGGCTTTGACACGCTGATCGGTCAGATTGACGGCGCGCTTAAACTGGCGAACGAAGGTAAAGTCAAAGAGGCGAAAGCCGTTGCGGAAGACCTGAAAAAAACGCGCAACGAAAACCACAAGAAGTTCCGCTAATCTACTCTGTCCGGCCTGCATAACCGTAGGCTGGATAAGACGTTGCGCCACTGCATCCCATAAGTAAACGCTATCCCCATCACATTTTTTCATTTTTATCGTCCATTCATTGTTCGCATTTCCTTCCATTTTGCTGCTCACTCTTGCGATCTCAATCACATTCTTCCAGTGATTAATCGTGGTCCCGGCCCTTTTTGCGGCACAGATCACTATCGCTGCGCCCCTTTCCACTTCGAAGTGGAAAACAACTCGCTACAAACTTTTAACCCCCACCGCTAAGTTAACCTCAGAGCCACTAGTGGGGTAAGACGAGTGAATAACGGAGCTGTAATGAATGACATGGGGGAATCGGTGGAACTGGCCGACCGCATGCTGGCGCAGGTGTATGCCTTGCTGCGTGAACGCCACATTATTCCCAACGCTGTACAGGAACAGATGCTGACGTCGCATGTTCGCGCCATGGCGCACCGCTCGGTAACGGGTGAACCCTTACCAGAAGTCGATGCCAGCTTGTTTGATGAAATTTCTGCCGAATCAATGGCGCTTGCCCGCGACGTGGTCGCTGAGTTTGGCAATCTTCCTGAGGAAGAGGCCTGGCTGCTGTCGGTGCACTTCGAAGTCGCGAAAGACAACCTTTAAGGAGCAAAAGATGGAACAGATTACCGTAGTGATTGGCGATCGTCTGGGTAAAGGCCAGAAAGTGGCGGCAGGCGTTGAGAAAGCGGGCGGCCGTGCGGTTGTGGTGCCGGGCGTTGCGGCAGATATGAAGCTGGGTGACGTGATGAAAGCGGAAAACGCCACCTTTGGTATCTCGTTTTGCGGCAGTGGCGGCGCGGGTGCGATTACCGCGCAGACCAAATACGGCTACAAGGCGAAATACGGCATGCGCTCGGTTGATGAAGGGGTCACGGCCATCAACGAAGGTTGCAACGTGCTGGGGTTCGGTTTTATGGACAAAGAAGAACTCGGTGAGCGCCTGGTACAGGCGTGGCAAAAGAAACACGGCGCTTAAGCATGAAAGAACAATTCACCACCACGGTGAGAGTCACTGGCAAGGGCGAGGCCAAAGCGCGCGCCTTTGCCGATGCCCTGAACCACGTTCAGGCAGCGGTGATGAAAGCGTCGCCGCATATCTTACTGCGTATTGAGCCACAGGATGTGCAGGTTGTTCAAGCGCGTGAATCGGTGCGCAAAGAGGCATTTTTATTCCTCTTTTTGCGCCGGGAAAGACGCACCTTCAGCGTGGAGCTGGACGTGACCGTCAACGTGACTGCCATCAATCTCGACAAGGTGGATTTCGTTACGCAACGCTGATTCTTTATTAAAAGGCATAATTATGTTCCTGATAATATTAATAAAATCGCTCATCATCGGCGGCCTGGTTGGCGTCGGTGTCGGCGCTGGGGCTGCACGCATGTTTCATGCGCCTACCACTCAAGGGATGGGCGCGTTTCGTACTCTGGGAGAACTGAATTCCTGCGAAGGGGATCCGGCTTCTCACTTCTCGTTCGGCCTGGGCTTCTTCTTTAACGCCTGGGCTTCCTCTGTTGCGGCGGGGGCGTTCACTCAGGACGTCGACCATCGCATCATCCCCAACTGGGGCGCTGCTGCGCTGATGGTTAAAAACCGCAACGTCGGTGAAACGCTGCACGATCCCAAGCGCATGGCGATTGCCTGCGGCGTTATCGGGATGATCGTCGTGACCTTCCTGAACCTCACGGCGTCATCCGTACCGGAAGCGTTGCAGGTGACAGCCGTCAAGGTGCTGGTGCCTGCGGCTAACCTGCTGGTTAACACCGTGATGCCGGTGATCTTCTGGCTGGCGGCGATCGATGCCGGTAAAAAATCAGGCTTCTGGGCCACCGTCTTTGGCGGCGCGGCGCAGTTGATTATGGGCAACGCCGTTCCGGGTCTGGTCCTTGGCATTCTGATCGGTAAAGGCGTGGAAGAGAGCGGCTGGAACCACGTCACTAAAGTGATGATGGTGGCTATCGTCGCGCTGTTTGTCCTGAGCGGCTTCTTCCGCGGCTTCGACATGAAGATGATCGAATCCTTCCATCTGACCGTGCCTAACTGGCTCGAACTGATCCACAACTCGCTCAGCGGCAAATAACGGAGGCCATCATGGAACAGAATAAAGGTTTTTGGTTCGCTGACTGGTCGTTCCCGATCTTCGTTGGCCTGCTCTCCTCTGGCGTATTTGCCGGAACGCACATGTACTACCTGTACGGTATTGGCGCATTTAACGAAGTCGCTTTTGTGGCGATGCTGAAGGCGGGAATGGACACCGGCTCCTACGGGGCGGTGGCGGCATTTGGTGCAAGCTTCCTGTTTGCCCGCATCATTGAAGGTTCGCTGGTGGGGATTCTGGATATTGGCGGGGCGATTCAGACCGGGGTCGGGTTAGGTGTTCCGGCGCTGCTGTTGGGCGCAGGTATTATCTTCCCGGTTGCCAACTTCGCAGCGTCGCTGGTCACCGGTCTGGTGATTGGTCTGGCGATTGGCTACATCATTATTCTGGCGCGTAAGTTCACCATCAATCAGAGCGACTCGACCTACGGTGCGGATGTCATGATGGGGGCCGGTAACGCCTCCGGCCGCTTCCTCGGACCATTGATTATCCTCAGCGCGATGACGGCGTCTATCCCTATCGGCATCGGTTCACTGGCGGGCGCGCTGCTGTTTTACCTGTGGCAGAAACCGATCACCGGCGGGGCGATCCTTGGGGCGATGATCCTCGGGTCCATCTTCCCGATTGCCATTAGCTAACTGTTGATTTGTAGGCCGGATGAGGCAGTTGCGCCGCCATCCGGCAAAGGAGAGAGCGATGTTTGATTTACTCCTGCGCCGTGCGCGCCTCGTTGACGATACGGTGAGCGATATTGCGCTCAAAGACGGCAAAATTGCGGCGTTGGGCGACGTTGATGGCCCGGCGCTGAAAACCATCGAACTGGGCGGCGAGTACTACGTCAGCGCAGGTTGGATTGATTCCCACGTTCACTGCTATCCGAAATCCCCGATTTATCACGACCAGCCGGACAGCGTCGGTATAGCTACCGGCGTTACCACGGTGGTGGATGCGGGTAGTACCGGGGCGGATGATATCGATGATTTTTATACCCTGACCCGGGAAGCGACCACCGAAGTGTATGCGCTGCTGAATATTTCCCGCGTTGGGCTTATCGCCCAGAACGAGCTGGCTAATATGGCCAACATTGACGCCGATGCGGTGCGACAGGCGGTGAAGCGCCATCCTGATTTTATCGTCGGCCTGAAGGCGCGCATGAGCAGCAGCGTGGTCGGTGAAAACGGCATTACGCCGCTGGAGCGCGCCAAAACGATGCAAGCGCAGAACGGTGACCTGCCGCTGATGGTGCACATCGGCAACAATCCGCCGGATCTGGATGAGATCGCCGAACGCCTGACCGCGGGCGACATCATTACCCACTGCTACAACGGTAAGCCGAATCGCATTCTGACGCCGCAAGGCGAGCTGCGAGCGTCAGTGACGCGGGCGATTTCACGCGGTGTGCGTCTGGACGTTGGGCATGGCACCGCCAGCCTGAGCTTTGCGGTGGCAAAACGCGCTATTGGTCTGGGCATTTTGCCGCACACCATCAGCTCCGATATTTATTGTCGCAACCGTATCAGCGGCCCGGTGTATTCCCTGGCGAATGTGATGTCGAAATTTCTCGCTATTGGGATGTCGCTACCGCAGGTCGTTGAGTGCGTTACTGCCAATGCCGCCGATGGTCTGCGCCTGAAACAGAAAGGGCGACTGCAGGTTGGTCTGGATGCCGATTTAACCCTCTTTACGCTTAAGCGCCAGCCAACCGTGCTGGTAGATGCAGAAAACGACAGCCTGCAGGCTGAACAACTGCTGGTGCCGCTTGCCGCAATACGTGCGGGCAAGGGCTATATGACCGAACAAGGGAGCGCGGAACATGCCTTCGATTTTTGAGAAATACAATTTAAAACAGGTGATTAACACCTCAGGCCGCATGACGGCGCTCGGCGTTTCTACGCCACGACCAGAAGTGGTTCAGGCCGCAATGGCGGGGATGAATCAATATTTTGAGATGAAAGACCTGGTCAATAAGACCGGTGACTACATTGCGAAATTGCTGGAGGTGGAAGGGGCTACCGTCGTCTCCTGCGCTTCGGCCGGAATCGCCCTGTCAGTGGCTGGAGTGCTGGTTAAGGACAGCGACTGGCTGCTGGAGAACCTGCACGTCGCGCCGATCGAGAACAACGAAATCGTGCTGCCCAGAGGCCACAACGTCAACTTTGGCGCTCCGGTTGGCACCATGGTGGCGCTCGGCGGCGGCAAGCTCGTGGAAGCGGGTTATGCCAACGAATGTTCCGCCGCTCAGCTGGCGGCGGCCATTACGCCACGCACGGCGGCCATTCTGTATATCAAATCTCACCACTGCGTCCAGAAAAGCATGCTCAGCGTGGAACAGGCTGCGGTGGTGGCGCGTACGCATAATCTGCCGCTAATCGTGGATGCGGCGGCGGAAGAGGATTTGCAGTGCTACTACCGGGTTGGTGCGGATCTGGTGATTTATAGCGGTGCGAAAGCGATTGAAGGGCCAACCAGTGGCCTGGTGATTGGCAAAACCCAATACGTTGAGTGGGTGAAGCGCCAGACCGCGGGGATTGGTCGGGCGATGAAGGTGGGCAAAGAGGGGATTCTTGGCCTGACCTGCGCCATCGAACTGTATCTGAACGCGCAGAAAGAGAGCGGCGCGGAGATGGTCGAGAAAATGACGCCGTTCATTAATGCGTTAAACCAGCTTCACGGCGTAAGCGCCCGCGTGGTGTGGGACAGCGCAGGGCGCGACATCGCGCGCACGGAAATTAAGTTTGACGAAGCGGTAACCGGGATCGCCACAGGTGAACTGGTCGACGCGCTCAAGCAGGGAGAGTACGCGATTTACTTCCGTGGTTACAAAGCTAACGAAGGCATTATCGAAGCCGATGTGCGCAGCGTGGATCGCGCGCAACTGGAGATTGTGGCCCGTCGAATTGGTGAAGTGATTTCGCAGGAGAAAAAAGCATGAAACTGACCCCTAACTTTTATCGCGACCGCGTCTGCCTGAACGTGCTGGCGGGCTCCAAAGAAAATGCCCGGGATATTTACGCGGCGGCGGAAGGACACGTGCTGGTCGGTGTGTTGTCAAAAAATTACCCGGATGTCGCAAGCGCGGTCGCGGATATGCGTGAATACGCAGCGCTTATCGACAATGCCCTCTCCGTGGGGCTGGGGGCGGGCGATCCAAACCAGTCGGCGATGGTCAGTGAAATCTCCCGTCAGGTGCAGCCACAGCATGTTAATCAGGTCTTTACCGGCGTGGCGACCAGCCGCGCGCTGCTGGGTCAGCAGGAGACGGTGGTCAACGGTCTGGTCTCGCCAACTGGCACACCGGGCAGGGTGAAAATCTCCACCGGTCCGCTGAGCAGCCAGACGCCGGACGGCATTGTGCCGGTAGAAACCGCGATTGCGTTGCTCAAAGACATGGGGGGGAGCTCGATTAAATACTTCCCAATGGGTGGCCTGAAGTGCCGTGAGGAATACATTGCAGTTGCCCAGGCCTGCGCCCGCCATGACTTCTGGCTGGAGCCAACTGGCGGTATCGATCTGGATAATTTCACTGAAATTTTGCAGATCGCCCTGGATGCCGGAGTGAGCAAAATCATTCCTCACATCTATAGTTCGATTATTGATAAGGTGAGTGGTAACACCCGCCCGGACGACGTGCGCCAGCTGATGGCGATGACCCGGGCCTGCGTAGGCTAACTGACTGATGAGGAAACTGACGTGCGATTCCCCAACCAACGTTTAGCGCAGCTGTTTGGCATGCTGCAAAACGAAGCGCTTCCACAGGACGAGCTGGCGCAGCGGTTGTCGGTTTCCACACGCACCGTACGGGCGGATATCACTGCGCTAAACGCGCTGCTCACCCAGTACGGCGCGCAGTTTGTCCTCAGCCGGGGTAACGGTTATCAACTCAAAATTGACGACCCGGCACGTTATCATGCCCTGCAAACGCAGCGGCCCGACGCGTTGCTGCGCATCCCTCGCACCAGCCAGGAGCGGGTGCACTGGCTGGTGGTTCGTTTTCTGACGTCGGCCTTTTCGCTGAAGCTGGAGGATTTGGCTGATGAATGGTTTATCAGCCGCGCGACGCTGCAAAACGATATGGCTGAGGTGCGCGAGCATCTGCAACGTTATCATCTGACGTTGGAAACGCGCCCCCGTCACGGTATGAAACTGTTTGGCAGCGAGATGGCGATCCGCGCCTGTTTGACCGATCTGCTATGGACGCTGGCACAGCAGGATCCACAGCACCCGCTAGTGACGCAAGAGGCACTAAATGCCGGGATCCCTGAACAGCTACAACCTGTTTTGCAGGATATTTTTGCCCGTTTTCACATTCGCCTGACCGATGAGGGTGAGCTGTTTTTGCGGTTGTACTGCGCGGTGGCGGTACGGCGGATTAGCGAAGGGTATCCCCTCCCGGAGTTTGCCGCAGAAGAAGCCGAGCAATCGGTGTGCCTGGCCACGCGGGAAATCGCAGCGGTACTGCACCGACTGGCGGATAAACCGCTTACCGTTTCCGAAGAGAACTGGCTGCAGGTGCATATCGCCGCCCGCCAGGTACAAGAGATCGCCCCCAGCGCCATCAATGCGGATGATGACGAAGCGCTGGTCAATTACATCCTGCGTTTTATCAACAGCCAGTACAACTACAACCTGTTGAATGACAAACAGTTACATGCTGATCTGCTGACGCATATTAAGACGATGATCACCCGGGTGCGTTACCAGATAATGATCCCCAATCCGCTACTGGAAAATATTAAACAGCACTACCCGATGGCGTGGGACATGACGCTGGCCGCCGTCTCGGGATGGGGAAAATATACGCCGTACACCATCAGTGAAAATGAGATTGGCTTCCTTGTGCTGCATATTGGCGTCGGGCTGGAGCGTAGTTACAACATCGGTTATCAGAGGCAGCCGAAAGTTCTGCTGGTATGCGATGCTGGAAATGCGATGGTGCGGATGATTGAGGCGGTGCTGGCGCGTAAGTATCCGCAGATAGAAATCGTCGATACTGTGACGCTACGCGACTACGAACAGCGGGAAAGCATCAGCGAAGATTTCGTCATCTCTACCGCGCGGGTTGGTGAAAAAGATAAGCCTGTGGTGATGATTGCACCGTTCCCTACCGATTATCAACTGGAGCAAATTGGCAAACTGGTGCTGGTCGACAGAACCCGTCCGTGGATGTTGAACAAATTCTTCGATGCCGCCCATTTTCGTGTGATCGACGAGCCAATGGATCAACAAACGTTGTTCAACGTTTTATGTCGCCAGTTGCAGGATGAAGGCTTTGTCGATGCGGAGTTTCTTGATTCGGTGGTTGAACGTGAGGCCATCGTCAGCACCATGCTGGGTGACAGCATTGCCCTGCCGCACGCCCTCGGTCTGCTGGCAAAGAAAACGGTGGTCTACACCATCCTTGCCCCGCAGGGTATCGCCTGGGGGGATGAAACGGCGCATGTGATCTTCCTGCTCGCCATCAGCAAAAGCGAATACGAAGAAGCGATGGCGATCTACGATATTTTCGTCACCTTCCTGCGCGAGCGCGCGATGACGCGACTCTGCGCATGCCGGAATTTCAGCGAGTTTAAAACGGTTGCAATGGAGTGTGTGAGCCGTTTTTGAGAGGCGTTTTTCAGAAATGAAAGTAATGCCACTGTAATGCATTACACGTCTTTTTTCTCTGGAGGCATAATGGCCACGCTTAACGTCCGTCTGGTTGAACTATGAGCTGGTTTTTGATCCTCGAGCGTTAAAAGAGTTCAGTTTGGATATGGAAAAATATTGTATGGAAAGCCTGTTTTCGAACTGATTCCACTTTCGCCGTTGGGTGAGCCTTCGCACTATAAGGGGTTTGGCGGGATAAGATAGCCTGAATGCGATACCAGAAGAGTAATAACCCTCCAATAATAAAAAATAATCTGATAACATCACTATATTATTAACAGAGTTATTTATATGGATTATATAAAATGGAGATTTATTAGTTATGGCTATTCCTGCTTACCTTTGGCTAAAAGATGATGGTGGTGCTGATTTAAAAGGTAGTGTTGATGTTCATAATCGTGAGGGGAGTATCGAAGTTATAGGTTTTGGTCATGGTCTTTTCCTTCCAACAGACAACAACACGGGAAAGATAACCGGAACAAGAATTCATTCTGCTATAACCTTTGAAAAAGAGTTCGATTATTCAAGTCCATACCTTTATAAAGCAGTAGCAACAGGCCAGACGCTGAAATCAGCAGAATTTAAATGGTATAAAATTAATGATGCAGGCCAGGAGGTTGAATATTTTAATATGTTTCTTCAGAGTGTGAAAGTTGTTTCTGTTTGCCCTGTGATGCATGACTGTAAAAATCCAGCTATGGAAAAACACAATCATATTGAAGCTGTCTCTTTACGTTATGAGAAAATAACGTGGAAGCATTGTGACGGGAATATTATTTTTTCTGATTCATGGAATGATAGATGATCAGATGTACGTTCTATTTAAACGGTGGTAGCCTTTCAACGCTAAGTTGTCCGGGCGTGGGTTTTTTCCCCGCTTATTCAGGAAACTCGGGGCTACATCGTAATAACCCAGATTCGACAAATGTAAAAAATATCGGGCCATTACCGCCTGGGAAATATTATATCGTAAGCCGTCCTCTTGGTGGAATAAGAACAATGGTTTATGACTATTTTTCTTCACAAATAAGCGGTTCAGATCGTGATGTCTGGTTTGCTCTTTTTCGTGAAGATGGGCAGGTCGATGACATCACATTTTTCGAATCAGTTTCACGTGGACAATTCAGGTTACATCCTGCAGGATATGAGGGAGTAAGTAATGGATGTATTACTCTTCCTGGTAAATCACACTACATGCTCTTAAGAGATGCTCTCTTAAGCGAACATAATGCAGTAATGAAGGTGACATCATCATTAACTGCATATGGAACTATACAGGTATATTAATGAAAGCATATCATTTTGTTATTTTCTGGATTGCTCCAATGTTGAGTTGGGCTGCATTTATGTTTTTGTTGTATTTTTGTCTTCCATTCGGTGATTTACTTAAAAAATACAATGAATACCTCGGTGACATAGGTGGTGAGAGTTGGGATAATCGCATCAGTGAAATAGTTATTTTTGGCTCGGCGTTTATAAATTGTATTTTTATCTGGTGTGTGGCTAAATTTATAATATATCATCGGAATAAAAATAGTTAACATCTCTGATGAACCGCGTTAACGCAAATGATGCACAACCTGATTACTGCTGCCGCGCCAGATTAGCGCCGGGTCTTTGAGATCCTGCACGTATTTGCCATCGACCAGCACGTTGATGAGATCGACAACCTGCATTTGCGCGGCATCGAGTTCATCGAGCTTGTAGCCGGTCCACACCCAGATGTCTTTTCCCGGACACTCAGCGCGAATGCGCTGCACCAGTTGCAGAATATCCGGCACGTTTTGTGGATGCAGCGGATCGCCGCCGGAGAGCGAGATCCCCTGACGGTGAATACGCGAGTCGTTCAGATCGGCAATGATCTTGTCTTCCATCTCTTTGCTAAACGGCTGGCCGGAATTGAGCCGCCAGGTGCTTTTGTTATAGCAACCTGGGCATTCATGCACGCATCCTGAAACAAACAGGGTACAGCGAGTGCCGGGACCGTTAACGATGTCGACAGGGTAATACTGATGGTAATTCATTTTCGCTTCTCATCCGTTTATCAATTCGCGCCATAGCTGCGTTCGTGCGCCCGAGTCACTTACTTATGTAAGCTCCCCGGGACTTACTCATTTGCTGCCTTGCTATGACGTGAATTGCGTTGCGGAAATAATGGCCCGAAAAGCGTCGCATCGCCGGGCAATAAAATCGTCTAAATTAACCGATCTGCCCGTTCCCTAAATGCTTAACGCGGCGCTTCACTTCTTCCTGCTTACCGGCGTTAAACGGACGTGCGTCCGGACTGCCTAAATAACCGCAGACGCGGCGGGTGACCGATACGCGGGCGGCGTCGTGGTTACCACATTTCGGGCAGGTAAAACCTTTGCTGGTGCACTCAAATTCACCGGTAAAGCCGCACTCGTAGCATTCATCGATTGGCGTGTTGGTCCCGTAATAGGGCACGTGCTGATAGCTGTAATCCCAGACGTCTTCCAGCGCTTTCAGGTTGTGCTGAATATTCGGGTATTCGCCGTAGCAAATGAAGCCCCCGCTTGCCAGCGGCGGGTACGGCGCTTCGAAATCGATCTTGTCGTACGGGTTAACCTTCTTCTCCACATCGAGATGGAAGCTGTTGGTGTAGTAGCCTTTGTCGGTCACGCCCGGGACCACGCCAAATTCGGCGGTATCCAGACGGCAGAAACGGTCGCACAGGTTTTCACTTGGCGTGCTGTACAGGCTAAAGCCGTAGCCAGTTTCGTCTTTCCACTGATCGACCGCCTGACGCAGGCGTTCCACAATGGCGATACCTTTGGCGCGCAGCTGCTCGCTGTCATACACATGCTTGTCGCCAAACAGCGCATTGATGGTTTCGTGAATACCGATGTAGCCCAGAGAGATGGATGCACGACCATTTTTAAAGATTTCTGACACGTCATCGTCCGCTTTCAGACGCACGCCACAGGCCCCTTCCATATACAGAATTGGCGCCACGCGGGCCTTCACGCCTTCCAGGCGCGCAATGCGGGTCATCAGCGCTTTACGCGCCAGCACCAGACGATCGTCAAGCAGTTTCCAGAAGGTGGCTTCATCGCCATGCGCTTCCAGCGCGATACGCGGCAGGTTGAGGCTGATAACGCCGAGGTTGTTACGCCCGTCGTGAATCTGCTCGCCGTTCTCGTTTTCCCACACGCCGAGGAAGCTGCGACAGCCCATTGGCGTTTTGAACGAGCCGGTCACTTTGACGACCTGATCGTAGTTCAGGATGTCCGGATACATACGCTTGCTCGCGCACTCCAGTGCCAGCTGCTTGATGTCGTAGTTCGGATCGCCAAACTTGTGGTTCAGACCGTCACGAATCGCGAACACCAGTTTCGGGAACACTGCGGTTTTACGATTTTTACCCAGGCCGGCAATACGGTTACGCAGAATGGACTGCTGGATCAAACGCGATTCCCAGCTGGTTCCCAGACCAAAACCAAAGGTCACGAACGGCGTCTGACCGTTGGCGGTATGCAGGGTGTTCACTTCATACTCGAGAGACTGGAATGCGTCGTAGCACTCTTTCTCGGTACGGGAATGGGCATAACCGTCGGCGTCCGGGATCTGCCACTCTTCAGCGGTTTTACGATGTTTATTAAAGCTCTCGGTAACGAACGGCGCGAGAACTTCATCAATACGGTTAATGGTGGTGCCGCCATAAATATGGCTGGCGACCTGCGCGATAATTTGCGCGGTGACGGCGGTCGCGGTAGAGATGGATTTTGGCGGTTCAATCTCCGCGTTACCCATCTTAAAGCCCTGCGTCAGCATGCCTTTCAGGTCGATCAGCATGCAGTTAAACATTGGGAAGAACGGAGAGTAGTCGAGATCGTGATAGTGAATATCACCACGCTCGTGCGCCTGGACGACATCACGCGGCAGTAGGTGCTGACGCGCATAGTGTTTGGCAACGATACCGGCCAGCAGGTCGCGCTGGGTCGGGATCACTTTGCTGTCTTTGTTGGCATTTTCATTCAGCAGAGCAGAGTTGGTTTGCTCAACCAGACCACGAATTTCCTGGTTCAGACGGCCACGTTTTTCACGCTGGATATCACGGTCGTGGCGATATTCGATGTACGCACGGGCGAGTTGTTTGTACGGGCCAGACATTAACTGGTTTTCTACCGCTGTCTGGATCTCGTTGATATCGACCTTGCTGCGCTCATTCATCTGGCTACTAACGACTTCTGCGACGGTGGCACAGTAATCTGCGTCATCGACTCCCGCTGCTTTAGCTGCACGCAGAATGGCTTCTTTGATGCGCTCTGATTTAAACGGCACTTTACAGCCATCTCGTTTCATCACATGCGGTGTCATGATCACTCCATATTTATAAGAACAGGTTATCCACAGAGGTTGGGGAGGCCATCAGGGCTTTATTCATCTCTATTGCCAATGACTTCCCGCAATCCTGACCCACTTTATCCACAATTCCACCGTGAAGCGGTGCACTGTAGTTGTAGCAATTGTAGTCGATTAATACAACATATTGGGTCGGCGTGCATTTTAAGTTCTATATGTAGTGATTTGCATCAAGGATGTTTACGATTTATTTGATGTAGCGCAAAGTAAAAATCGGAGCGTACAGATGACGGGCACTACAGCCGATTGTAAATTGTGGGCAGAAAATTCTGATTAATTATTCAACAAAAACAGAAAGGTAAGCTGAGCGTATGCATCAAAGCCCGGCAGCGTTATGCGTACCGGGCCTGAACATAATTGCAAGCTATTTTTGCAACCACCAGACGGCTTCAAAAGGACGCAGCGTCATGTCTGCGGGTTGGCTGGCGACCTCGGCATAGTTGTGCATCAGCACCTGCCAGTTGCCGTCGGTCTGGGTCGGCTGCCAGCTCTGATAGGTATCGCTCAGATTAGCAATGACCAGCAACCGCTGTCCTTGCCATTCACGTTGATAGCACCACAGATGCGGGCTGTCCGGTAGCAGATCCTGATAGTCGCCCCAGGTAATAACCGGCTCTGCTTTACGCAATGCGATCAGCTTCTGATAGGTATAGAACACCGAGTCGGTATCGCGCAGCGCTGCCGCCACGTTGATATCCGCTGCGTTGTCGCACAGATTGATCCACGGCTCACCCTGGGTGAAGCCCGCGTGTTTGCTGGCATCCCACTGCATCGGCGTGCGGCTGTTATCGCGCGATTTACTGGCGAGGATCGCCAGCAGCTCTTGCGCATCGCGCCCCTGGCCGTTCAGGGTGGCAAACATGTTATGGCTTTCCACATCGCGGTAATCGGTAATCTGGCGGAAGTGCGGATTGGTCATGCCGATCTCTTCACCCTGGTAGATGTAGGGCGTGCCCTGCATACCGTGCAGCACCATCGCCAGCATTTTTGCGGCCGGAACGCGGTATTTACCTTCATCGCCAAAACGCGACACGATGCGTGGCTGGTCGTGGTTACACCAGAACAGCGCGTTCCAGGCCTGATTGTGCATGCCTTGTTGCCAGTGGCGGAATAGGGTTTTGAGCGCCACATAGTCGGGTTTGGCTAACGTCCACTTCTCACCGTTGGGGTAATCCACTTTCAGGTGGTGGAAGTTGAAGGTCATCGACAGTTCGCTGCCATCGAGTGCGGCGTACTGCTGGCAGTTTTCCAGCGTGGTGGAGGACATTTCTCCGACCGTCATCAGGCCGCGGGGCGTGAAGACGTCGCGATTCATTTCACGTAAAAACGCATGCGCACGCGGGCCGTCGGTATAAAAACGCCGCCCATCGCCGTCGGGATCGCTCGGGAAGTCCTGATCTTTAGAGATAAGATTCACCACGTCGAGACGCAGCCCGTCCACGCCGCGATCGGCCCAGAACTCGCACACTTTTTTTAGCTCGGCGCGGACCGCCGGATTCTCCCAGTTCAGGTCTGCCTGCTCCGGAGCAAAGAGGTGCAGATAGTACTGCTCGCTTTCGGCGTGCCAGCCCCAGGCGCTGCCGCCAAATTTGGAGCGCCAGTTATTCGGGAGACTGTCTGGCGTGCCGTCGCGCCAGAGGTAAAACTGACGATACGGGCTGTCTTTATCCAGCGCCTCGCGAAACCAGGGGTGCTGGGTTGAAGTGTGGTTAAACACCATATCGAGAATAATACGGATGCCGCGCGCTTTCGCCTGCGCCACCAGTTCGTCAAAGTCTGCAAGCGTTCCGTAGGCCGGATCGACAGACATGTAATCCGCGACGTCGTAGCCGTTATCAACCTGCGGCGAAATATAGAACGGCGTTAGCCAGATGGCATCAACCCCCAGCGTTTGCAGATAGCCGAGGCGCTGCGTCACGCCGCGTAAATCGCCGGTGCCGCTGCCGGTGGTGTCCTGAAAACTCTTGGGGTAAACCTGATAGATGACGCCGTTTTGCCACCAGTGGGGAATATTCATGGTTGTTTCCTGGAAATACGATGGGGCGCAACTGCGCCCCGAAGAAAAGTTAGACAATTTGTAGTGTGCCCATACGGTGTTTACGCTGATAAACGAATGAGGTCAGTACCATGGGGATAACAATCGCAATGACCATTGCCATGCCAAATACCTGCCAGTAAGTCGGCTGGATGGAGAGGATGCCCGGCAAACCGCCGACGCCAATTCCGTTCGCCAGCACACCGTTCAGGCCGCACAGCAGTCCGGCGAGACCGGAACCGATCATCGCGCACAGCATTGGGAAGCGGTATTTCAGGTTGATCCCGTACATGGCCGGTTCAGTGACCCCGAGATAGGCGGAAATCGCGGCAGGAACGGAGATTTCACGTTCATTGTGTTTGCGACTGGAGATGATGATCCCGACTACCGCAGAGGCCTGAGCTATATTCGACAGTGCGATCAGCGGCCATACCGGCGTACCGCCCATGCTCTGAATCATCTGCATGTCGATAGCCAGCGTGGTCTGATGCACGCCGGTTATCACCAGCGGGGCATACAGGAAGCCGAACAGCGCTGCGCCAATCGGGGCAAAGCTACCGGTCAGCAGGTGACGGACCGCAAACGCGACACCGTCGCCGATCATGCGGCCAAACGGACCAATAAAGGCGTGCGCGAGGAATACCGCGAGGATCAACGAGCACACCGGGACGATCACCAGATACAGATAATCCGGGACGATGCGTTTCATGCGTGTTTCAATAAACCCGAGCGCCAGACCGGCCAGCAGTGCCGGAATAACCTGCGCCTGATAGCCCACTTTCTCAATGCTGAACAGGCCGAAGTTCCACACTTCCGGTACCTGTTGACCGAGTAGATAGGCGTTCATTAGCTGCGGTGAAACCAGGGTCACGCCCAGCACAATACCGAGGATCGGCGTACCGCCCATTTTCTTCACTGCTGACCAGCAGATCCCGACCGGCAGATAGAAGAAGATCGCTTCGCCAATTAGCCACAGGAAGTCGTAAAGGGTTTTCAGCGAAGGGTACATCTGCGCCAGCGTCTGCCCGTTGCTCATGGGCAGATCGCCAATCACATTACGGAACCCCAAGATCAAGCCGCCGCTAATCAGCGCTGGCAGCAGCGGGAAGAAGATCTCCGCAAAATGAGAAATCAGCTGTTCGTGCCATTTCATATTCTGCCGCGCGGCTTTTTTCGCCTGCTCTTTGTCGGCGCTGGCCTGACCGGTTGTCGCCAGCAGCGCTTTGTAGTAATCGCCCACTTCGGTGCCAATCACTACCTGAAACTGCCCGGCGTTGGTGAAGCAGCCTTTGACCATCGGCAACTGTTCGATCTCTTTTGGCCTGGCATTCGCAGGCTGATTCAGCACAAAACGCAGGCGAGTAATGCAGTGACTAACCGTGGCGATATTGTCGCGCCCGCCTACCAGCTCAATCAGCCGGTCGATGTCTGCTTGTTTAATTTTGCTCATTATTAAGCCCTATTGTTGACCTGCCGCCAGAGTATATCGTCGATGATTTTTTAAAAATGGGAACGTTCCCGAAACGCAGCGAAGATCACAAATTAACGCTCAGAAAGCGATCAGGAGAGGGTGGAAGGAATAACGATTTGTCGTAGTTCGCTACGGCCGTTGATCTGCTCGATCAGCTGCGAGGCCGCTTGTCGTCCGGCTTCGGCATATCCTGGATCGACGGTGATAATTTCCGGATGGAGGAATTTCATCAGCGGCGTACTGCCCACGCTCGCCAGCTGTAGATTCTCAATTCGCTGCTCTTGCAGATATTTGCTGACACCAAGGGCGAGGGTGTCCGTCGCGCAGACTAAGGCAGTGGTTTCCGGGGTGATGACGTTGGCGGCCTGCTCATAACCCTGCTTCATGGCAAGACCCGGTAGCGCGGCTACAGGATGCAGTTTGTGTTTCTTACAGAACGCCAGGTAGGCTTCATGGCGGCGCTTACCGGTGGTCACGTCGCTATGGGGAACGCCAAGAAAGCTGATATGGCGATGCTCGCGATCGTATAAACGCTGCATCAGGGTGCGAATGGCGCCTTCATCGTCATAGCAGACGGAGGCAAAGCCTTTGGCATCTCTTGCCAGCAGCACCAGCGAATCCTGCCAGGAGGCGAGCATGGATTCACTTATGCCGGTAAAACCAAACAGCACCACGCCGTCAATATTGCGGCGTCTGAGCATGCCGAGATGCTCTTCAACCAGCTCGGGCGAGAACTGGCTTTCCATCATGATCGGGTCGTAACCCTGCTCATAAAAGGCGGGCAGCATGGTTTGTACGGCGAGATTTTCCGAAAGCGAGTCCAGACGCGTGACGATGATCGCCACCACCTTGTCACTTTGTCCACGCATGGCGCGAGCGGAGCGGGAAGGGGAAAAACCGTGCTGATTCATCACCGCTTCAACGCGTTCGCGGGTGCGTTCGCTCACGCCGCTTTCATTGTTAAGCACACGGGAAACGGTTGATTTTCCCACACCGCTTAAGCGGGCGATGTCTTTAATTGTCAGCCGGTTTTGCATCCTGTTTTCCCGTGTTGCGTGTGAAGTTATGCCAAATAGAGAATAACTTTACTCAAGCGCAGCGCAATGGGCAAAGTCTGGTATACGTTTGGTTTAGTTTCCATGGTTTATCATACTGCCATAATTGCCACAAACCTTATGGTTTTCTGCGTATAATCCGCAGCGCAAATCATTCACTTACCGGAGGCTATATGGATCCCGATCCCACCCCTCTCCCGAGATGGAGAAACACCCCTTTCCGGTAAGCCTGTCTTTCACTGTCTTACCGGAGCAGTAAGACAGTGACGTTCTGACGTCCCTGTTGTGATTTTAATATTGTCATCAGGTAAGGCTTTGCCACGCCTGAAGGATTTACTGCGCCTGTTGAGACTGGCGCAGAGGGACTGCCTATGTTCAAAAATATTACTCGCCAGCTATTTGCCCGGCTAAACCGCCATTTACCACACCGTCTGGTGCATCGCGATCCGTTGCCTAATGCCCAGACCGTTGCCAGCACGCCGATCCCGCCATCGCTGAGCGAACATTGTCTGAAAATGGCGCTGATGGACGAAGCCGCGCTGTGGAAAACGTTTGGCGCGCACCCGGAAGGATTAAACGCCGCAGAAGTGGAAAACGCTCGCGAATTACATGGCGAGAACCAACTGCCGGCGCAGAAGCCGTCGCCGTGGTGGGTGCATCTGTGGGTCTGCTACCGCAACCCGTTTAATATTTTGTTGACCATCCTCGGTGCGATTTCCTATGCCACCGAAGATCTGTTTGCCGCTGGCGTCATTGCTCTGATGGTCGTCATCTCTACGTTACTGAATTTTGTGCAGGAGGCGCGTTCCACCAAAGCGGCAGATGCGCTGAAAGCGATGGTCAGTAACACTGCTACGGTGCTGCGCGTTATCAACGAGAAAGGAGAGAATAGCTGGGTTGAACTGCCGATCGACCAGTTAGTTCCCGGCGATATTATTAAGCTGGCGGCAGGGGATATGATCCCGGCCGATCTGCGTGTGGTGCAGGCTCGTGACCTGTTCGTGGCCCAGGCTTCGCTGACCGGTGAATCGCTGCCGGTGGAGAAAGTCGCAACCAGCCGCGACCCGCAGCAAAGCAACCCGCTCGAATGCGATACCCTGTGCTTTATGGGCACCAACGTGGTGAGCGGCACGGCGCAGGCCATCGTGATTGCGACCGGAGCCAATACCTGGTTCGGGCAACTGGCGGGCCGCGTCAGCGAGCAGGAAAGCGAGCAGAATGCTTTCCAGAAAGGGATCAGTCGCGTCAGCATGCTGCTGATCCGTTTTATGCTGGTGATGGCGCCGATTGTGCTCATCATCAACGGCTATACCAAAGGCGACTGGTGGGAAGCGGCGCTGTTTGCCCTGTCTGTCGCGGTGGGGCTGACCCCGGAAATGCTGCCGATGATCGTCACCTCGACGCTGGCGCGCGGGGCGGTGAAGCTGTCAAAACAAAAGGTCATCGTCAAACACCTCGACGCCATTCAGAACTTTGGCGCGATGGATATCCTGTGTACCGATAAAACGGGCACCCTGACACAAGATAAAATTGTACTTGAGAATCATACAGATATATCTGGTAAGCCCAGCGAGCACGTCCTGCATTCTGCGTGGTTGAACAGCCATTACCAGACCGGATTGAAGAATCTGCTGGATACGGCGGTACTGGAAGGCGTGGACGAAGAATCAGCTCGCCAGCTTTCTACCCGCTGGCGGAAAATCGATGAGATCCCGTTTGACTTCGAACGCCGCCGCATGTCGGTGGTGGTCGCTGAAGAAACCGATGTGCATCAGCTGGTGTGCAAAGGCGCGCTGCAGGAGATCCTCAGCGTCTGCACCCAGGTGCGCTACAGCGGTGAGGTTGTCCCGTTAGATGACAACATGCTGCGTCGGGTGAAGCGCGTTACGGACACGCTGAACCGCCAGGGGCTGCGCGTGGTGGCGGTGGCGACGAAATACCTGCCTGCGCGTGAGGGCGATTACCAGCGTATTGATGAATCAGATCTGATCCTCGAAGGCTATATCGCGTTCCTCGATCCGCCAAAAGAGACCACCGCGCCAGCGCTCAAAGCGCTGAAAGCCAGCGGTATTACGGTGAAAATCCTGACTGGCGATAGCGAGCTGGTGGCGGCGAAAGTGTGTCATGAAGTGGGGCTGGATGCGGGCGATGTGGTTATCGGCAGCAGCATTGAAGGGTTAAGCGACGATGAGCTGGCAACGCTGGCCCAGCGCACCACGCTGTTTGCTCGTCTGACGCCGATGCACAAAGAGCGCATTGTCACGCTGCTCAAGCGCGAAGGTCATGTGGTTGGCTTTATGGGGGATGGCATTAACGATGCCCCGGCGCTGCGCGCGGCGGACATTGGTATCTCCGTTGACGGCGCGGTTGATATTGCGCGTGAAGCGGCTGATATCATCCTGCTGGAAAAGAGCCTGATGGTGCTGGAAGAAGGGGTGATCGAAGGACGCCGTACTTTTTCTAACATGCTGAAGTATATCAAAATGACGGCCAGTTCTAACTTCGGTAACGTGTTTAGCGTGCTGGTGGCGAGCGCCTTCTTACCGTTCCTGCCGATGTTGCCGCTGCACTTACTGATTCAGAACCTGCTGTACGATGTATCCCAGGTGGCGATTCCGTTTGATAACGTCGACGAAGAGCAGATCAAAAAGCCGCAGCGCTGGAATCCCAGCGAGTTGGGGCGCTTTATGATCTTCTTTGGACCGATCAGCTCGATCTTCGACATTCTGACATTTTGCCTGATGTGGTTCGTCTTCCATGCGAATACGCCAGAACATCAGACGTTGTTCCAGTCTGGCTGGTTCGTGGTAGGCCTGCTGTCGCAAACGCTGATTGTGCATATGATCCGTACCCGCCGCGTGCCGTTCATCCAAAGCCGCGCCGCATGGCCGCTGATGCTGATGACGCTGGTGGTCATGGTGGTAGGCATTGCATTACCGTTCTCCCCGCTGGCCAACTATCTGCAATTGCAGGCGCTGCCGCTGAGCTACTTCCCGTGGCTGATTGCGATTCTGGCGGGCTACATGACATTAACCCAGCTCGTGAAAGGTTTTTATAGCCGCCGCTACGGCTGGCAGTAAGCACAAGATATCGGCTGCGTTGGCCCCTTAAAAAGCCAACGCAGCTATAACCTGGCGCAGGAAGAATATCGGTATCGCCCGATGATTCGCGCCGCAGAAAATTCATGCGTATTATTATTTCTGTTAAAAGATAATTAATTCGATAAATGTGAATGATAAGTGAATAAATTCACGTAGAATATTGTTTTTTAATATTCATACATTAAAAATTATAATTTATAAGATATGCCTTAGCACCCCCCCTCCATTCATTCCGTAAAATATCGAGAATTAAAAAATTTACATAAAAATCTATGATTGCAACATGTTGTATTTTATGTTTTTTTTAATGATTCCTTTATTCTTATTTTTATCAATCCCAATAAAAACAATGTGTTGAGGTATATATTCATGACGGTGATTCGTTGTTATGAAATATGTCTTTGGATATACTCGCTTCTATATAAATTTATTTATATGGTGCCGCTGTATTACAGATTCGGAGAATCTGCGGCGGCGTGTTTCGTCGCTATGTCGTTTTATCTATATCATTTCGCTCACATCAGAGAGAGTAACATTATGCAAAGGAAAGCTATTTCATTTTGTATTGCCCTGGCATTAAGCGGTAATACATTTGCCGCCGATCTTAACAACAACGAAGACAAAAAAAAGCAGTGTCCCGAAAATATCAGCAGCCTTTCTCAGGCTGAGCTGGCTAAACTGTCGCCGGAGTGCCAGAAAGCCACGGAAAGCGTTTTAGAGCAGGGCTGGGCGTGGGCGGTGGGCGGTATCGCTGCTGTGGCCGCCACGGTGGGTATCGCGGCGAGTGGCGGCGGCGGCAGCCATTCGTCCTCCGGGTTGCCTGTTGATCCAATAACGCCTGTGGACCCGGTAACACCTGTCGATCCGGTGGACCCCGTTACACCTGATACCCCCCCCTCTGTTTATGACAATGGCGTTACCCTTGACCGGGGCGCGAAAACCCTGACCTTTGCCTCGCTGGTGGTGAACGGCGTCACTTATACCAATGCCACCTTCGCCATTACCAAGCAGGGCGACGGCTACCTGCTGACCGCGCCGGACGGCAAAACTCTGACCGTGACCAGCCTGAACGTGATGGGCAATGCGCTGGTGATGCAGGGAACGTACGGCAGTAACAACCTGTTCTGGTCGTACAACCGCGCAGGAGAGCTTACCCTGGCGAGCGCAGACACCACGGTTATCAACGGCGACGGGCAGCAGAAAACGGTTGATGGCGGCTCCACCGCAGGCGGCCCGGGCGATACCGGGACGATTATCAACGGTGATGATAACGATGTTAATGTGAATGGCGATACCGGCGCTACTGGCGGCGGCACCGGCACCGACGTGAACGGCAACGACAACACTATCAACAACGGCGGCAAAAATACCGCAGACGGTGAAGGCTCCACCGGTACAGACGTGACCGGTGACGGCAACGACATCAACAACACCGGTGATAACAGCGGCACCAACGGCGGCACTGGCACCGGCGTGGACGGTAACGACAACACCATCAACAACGGCGGCAAAAATACCGCAGACGGTGAAGGCTCCACCGGTACAGACGTGACCGGCGACGGCAACGACATCAACAACACCGGCGACAACGGCGCCACCAACGGCGGCACCGGCACAGACGTGGACGGCAACGGCAACACGGTTGATAACGGTGGCAACAACACCGCCGACGGTGCAGGCTCCACCGGTACAGACGTGACTGGCGACGGCAACGACATCAACAACACCGGTGATAACAGCGGCACCAACGGCGGTACCGGCACCGGCGTGGACGGCAACGACAACACCATCAACAACGGCGGCAAAAACACCGCAGACGGTGAAGGCTCCACCGGTACTGACGTGACCGGCAACGGCAACGACATCAACAACACCGGTGATAACAGCGCCACTGGCGGCGGCACCGGCACTGACGTGGACGGCAACGACAACACCATCAACAACGGCGGCAAAAACACCGCAGACGGTGAAGGCTCCACCGGTACTGACGTGACCGGCGACGGTAACGACATCAACAACACCGGCGACAACGGCGCCACCAACGGCGGCACCGGCACCAGCGTGGACGGAGACGGCAACACGGTTGATAACGGCGGTAAAAACACTGCCGACGGTGCAGGCTCCACCGGTACTGACGTGACCGGCGACGGCAACGACATTAACAACACCGGTGATAACAGCGCCACTGGCGGCGGCACCGGCACTGACGTGGACGGCAACGACAACACCATCAACAACGGCGGCAAAAACACCGCAGACGGTGAAGGCTCCACCGGTACTGACGTGACCGGCGACGGTAACGACATCAACAACACCGGTGATAACAGTGGCACCAACGGCGGCACCGGCACCAGCGTGGACGGAGACGGCAACACGGTTGATAACGGCGGCAAAAACACCGCTGACGGTGCAGGCTCCACCGGTACTGACGTGACCGGCGACGGTAACGACATCAACAACACCGGTGATAACGGCGCCACCAACGGCGGCACCGGCACTGACGTGGACGGCAACGACAACACCATCAACAACGGTGGCAAAAACACTGCCGACGGTGCTGGCTCCACCGGTACAGACGTGACCGGCGACGGCAACGACATTAACAACACCGGTGACAACAGCGCCACTGGCGGTGGTACCGGCACTAAAGCTGACGGTAACGGCAACACCATCGACAACAAGGGTAACAACACTGCCGATGGCGCAGGCTCTACCGGTACGGATGTAGACGGTAACGGCAACAAAATCATCAACGAAGGCGACACCAGCGCAGCCAATGGCGGCACCGGCACTAGCGTGGACGGCAACGACAACACCATCGACAACAAAGGTCAAACTACGGCTGATGGGACTGGCTCCACCGGTACTGACGTAACCGGCGACGGTAACAAAATCAACAATGAAGGTGGCACCAGCGCAGCCAATGGCGGCACCGGCACCAGCGTGGACGGCAACGACAACACCATCGACAACAAAGGTCAAACTACGGCTGATGGGACTGGCTCCACCGGTACTGACGTAACCGGCGACGGTAACAAAATCAACAACGAAGGTGATACCAGCGCAACTGCTGGCGGCACCGGCACCAGCGTGGACGGTGGCGGCAACACCATTGACAACAAAGGCACCACCACCGCAGAAGGGGAAGGCTCGACCGGTACTGATGTCGCGGGTAATAACAACACCATTAATAACGATGGCGCCAGCAAAGTCATTGACGGTGCGACGGGGGCAAAAGTCAGCGGTGACGGCAACACCCTGAACAACGCAGGGGAAATGACCGCAGGCAGTACCGACAGTACCAAACCGAGCATCGGGGTGGATGTTGCCGGTAATAACAACACCATTAACCAGAACGGTAAAATGGTGGTGGGTGATTTCTCCACCGGTCTGAACGTGACGGGTAAATCAAACACCATTAACCTGGCGTCTGAAGAGATGAGCATCACCGGTAATAAGGCTACCGGGGTCAACGTTTCCGGCGAAGCCAATACGGTGACGCTGACCGGCAATATGGTGGTGGATAAAGACCAGAAATCCCCGCAGGCGAAGGACTATTACGCTACCCCTTCGACGGGTATTAATGTCAGTGGTAAGGGCAATACCGTAGCGCTAGACGGGCATCTGCAGGTGATCATGGATAATGAGTCGGCTGGACGTACGATGGAGTCTATCCGTGGAGTAACAGTTACTGGTAACGATAACAGTGTTTATCTGAAAGGGGGAGTTGAACTTACTGGCGAAATTGATCAACTTGGCGCTAATGTTAGTTCTTCCGCCGCTCCAGTAGTGTCTGTTAATGGTAAATCATCGATTTATCTGGATGGCGACTCATCCATTAATGGTAATTACGTAGATGCTTTCAACAACGGCGTATTTCAGGTAACAAATGGCGGTACTCTTGAAATTGGTGAAAAGGCCACGGTCAGTTCCAACATAGAGAGTATGAATACCTCCTGGGAAATGCGTGGTAGTAGTTTGGTTATGCTTGATAGTGGGAGTCAAATGCTCAATAAGGGGACGCTCACTTTACGTGACATCAACTTAGTTGATCTAAGAGGTTCATCGTCCTTTATTAATGAAGGTTCAATGAATCTCGAAAGAACAACAGCTTTGAACCCGCCTAACAATGCTGACGGCGTAGGATTGTTTGGTGTATTAAACCGAGGATCGTCAAGTAGTGTAAACAATGGAACGATCACCGCACATGTACTCAATCAGGGTGCTGTGCAGCATATGCCTAACATGTGGGTTTCTTATGTATTAAACAACGATAGCCATGCCGTGAACCTTATGACTGGGGTTGATGGGGGGCAATCTATTAATAATGGTACGCTGGCTTTATATGGTCGTGGCGAAGCGATGCACGCATCTAATGCAAATGCAAAAGCAGATAACTACGGAACCATTACTACAGATGCGCTCTGGAAAGATGCCAATGACACAACCACTATCCCTGCCGGGGTATTCTCCAGGGCAGCTATCGATTTTGCCATTGGCATGGGGGTAGGAAATACCTATTCAGCAGGAAGTAACGGTTCGGCAGTTAACCACGAAGGGGGAACCATCACCATTTATAATGCTGGTGCTGCTATGGCAGTTGTTGGGAGTAGTAACACAATTACTAACCAGGGCGTTATTAATCTTGAGAAAAACGAGAACTACGATGCCACTAAACCGCTTGTTGGCATGGCGGTGTATAAAGGTGGTACGGCCATCAACGATGTCACCGGTGTGATTAACATCAACGCTGAGAACGGGCAGGCGTTTTATTCCGACGGTAATGCCAGTAACCGTATTATCAACTACGGTGCCATTAATCTTGGCACCAATGTACCGGCAACAGCAGATAACAGTGGAACGCTTGCTGCACCTGCGTTTGCTGATGGTACTGACTTGGGTGGCACCACGCTGGCCAAGGATTCGGTTGTTGCGGTGGGAACAACGGTTAAAAACACCGGTACGGTTGATGGCACCTCAGCACTGCTTGTTGCTGGCATCTATAACAACCAGACTGGTGCGGCGACCAATGCGCCGGTGACCGTCAACGCCAGCGGCGTGGTGAATAACGCGGGCACCCTCAGCGGTGCGACAACGGTTGACGGCACGCTCAGTAATGCCGGCACGGTAAACGGCGTCACCACCGTCTCCGCCTCCGGGAAAGTCGTCAACACCGGCAGCATGACCAGAGGCGTGAAGCTGAACACCAGTGCTAAAGTCACCAACAACGGCACCGTCGCGCTGGGCAGCAGCAGCGATGCCAACAACGCCAGCATCCTGGAGCTGAAAAACGACAGCGTGTTTGAAAACGCTGCCGGTGGCATCGTGACGCTCGATAACACTAAAAATGCCATCCACCTGAACAACAACAGCACCCTGAAGAACGACAAGGGGGCGACCATGAACTTTACCGCCGCCAGCAACAATTCAACGGCGGTGAATATCTGGAACAATACGGCGGACTTTATCAACGACGGTACGGTAAACGCCACCGGTGTGACGGTGGTAGGATCTGCCGGTAACGCGGCCGCCGATAAGGCCTTCTTCTGGAACCAGGATGACGGGGAAGTGAACTTTGCCGCTTCCAAATCCGGTCAGAGCGCGGTCAGCCTGACCCACAGCAACTATGCGGGTATTAACGACGGCACCATGAATATCAGCGGCAACGGCGCCATTGGTATGAAAGGCAGCCAGAATGCCCAATTGGTCAACAACGGCACTATCAATCTGGGGACAACCGGTACGGATGAAACCGGCATGATTGCCATGCAGCTGGATGCAAACGCCACGGCGGACGCGGTGATTGAGAACAACGGCGCAATCAATATCTACGCCAAAGACTCTTACGCTTTCAGCCGCCTGGGTGCAAACGGTCGCATCATCAACAACGGCACGGTCCTGCTGGAAGGCACCGGCAGCGGGCTGGTGAAAGAGTCCGGCGTGACAGTGGAAGGTAACGGCACCGGTGGCAACGGCACGGAAACCCATGCGGCGTCCTACACCCTGCCGGTCGACCCGACCGCCCCGGTGCAGAGTAAAGGCCTGCGCTCCAGCGTCAGTCAGTACACCATCGGCACCAGCGCGAACGGCACCGCCGGTACGCTGACCGCCGATTATGTTGACCTGGGCGACGTGGACGTGGATACCGGCTTCACCGCAGGTACGGCTGCCACGACTCAGACCTTCAACGACGTGTTTGTTGGCGAAGATATCCAGGGTGAGCAGAACATCAAATCCACCAGTGTGGTGTGGAGCGCTCAGGGCCAGAAGGATGC
The DNA here is from genome assembly GCF_013816515.1 of Citrobacter sp. RHB35-C21. Lineage (NCBI taxonomy): Bacteria > Pseudomonadati > Pseudomonadota > Gammaproteobacteria > Enterobacterales > Enterobacteriaceae > Citrobacter > Citrobacter sp. RHB35-C21. The sequence goes on along the minus strand of NZ_CP057147.1, from coordinate 4,530,151 downwards.
CAGCGGCAACGTTGACGTCACCATGACCAAAAACGCCTACACCGACGTGGTGACCGACAGCAGCGTCAGCGGTGTTGCCGGCGCGCTGGATGCCGCGTACACCAACAACGAGCTGTTCAGCAGTCTGAACCTGAAAACCTCTGCCGACGTGACGAAAGCGATGAAGCAAATCAGCGGCAACAAGGCTGTGAACGTCTCCCGCGACGCCCGCAGACTCAGCAACCGCTTCGATATGCTGGCGGATGCCGCGCCGGAACTGGGTAACGGTCTGTCGTTTAACCTGGTGGCGAAAGGTGACCAGCGTGCCGAACTGGGTAAAGACACTCAGTACGACATGATGGCCCTGCGTCAGAAACTGGGCTTTGGCGATAATCAGTCGCTGACCATGGAGTACGGTATTGCCCGTCTGGACGGTAAAGGCAATGTCTCTTCCGGCAGCGACGGTATCACCGGCGGTTACAGCCAGTTCCTGGGTCTGGAGCACGCCATGCCGCTCGGTGAGGAAGGTCTCTCCTGGAACAACGCCCTGCGTTACGACGTACATCAGCTCGACAGCAAACGCGGCATTAACTACGGTGATGTCAACAAACAGGCGCTGGCGGACAGCCGTCAGCAGTACCTGGAGCTGCGTACCGAGGGTCGTAAAACCTTCACCGTCAGCGAAGGGCTGGATGTTGTGCCATATGCTGGTCTGAAACTGCGTCACACCATGGAAGACGGTTATCAGGAGCGCGGTGCTGGCGACTTTAACCTGAACATGAACAGCAGCACGGAAACGGCGGTTGATTCAGTGGTGGGTATGAAGCTGAGCTATGCCGGTAAGGATGGTTGGGCAGCAACGGCGACGCTGGAAGGCGGCCCGAACCTGAGCTACGTCAGTACTGGCAAAAAAGCGTCCCTGCAGGGGGCGGCAGGTCAGAGCTTCAACGTTGACGACGGTCAGAAAGGTGGCAGCATCAACAGCATGGCACAGGTGGGTGTGAAGTATAACGCCGGTAACACCAGCGCCGGGCTGGACGCTTTCCACTGGAAAGAGGACAGTATCAGCGACAAGGGCTTTATGCTGAATATTAAACACAATTTCTGATAACAGCCTGAGTGAGTAAAAACAGAACCGCCGGAGTGATTTCCGGCGGTTTTTTTTACGCTTAGCGACGAACGGCGATCGCTTCAATCTCGATTTTCACGTCTTTCGGCAGACGGGCAACTTCCACGCAAGAACGCGCCGGGAAGGTGGCGTTGTGCTCGGTGAAGAACGCTTCGTAGGTCGCGTTTACGGTTGCGAAATCGTTCAGGTCTTTAACGAAGACGGTAGTTTTTACGATGTCGCCCACTTTCAGGCCTGCTGCTTCAACGATAGCTTGTACGTTTTCCAGCGACTGACGCGCCTGAGCGGACACGTCTTCCGATACGGCACCGGTTTTCGGATCGACCGGGATCTGACCGGAAGTGATTACCATGCTACCCAGGTCAACGCCCTGAACGTATGGGCCGATTGCTGCTGGTGCATTTTCCGTCGCGATAGTCTTGCTCATGATTTCTCCTGAATTACAGCGGTAATAGAATGTTCCCGGCCATTATAGGGAGCCGGGAAATCATTACCAACACCAATTAGTTGGCCAGCACCACATAATGCGAAAACTCTTTTTCACAGTATTTGCATTTGAGTGCGATGTCGTCAGCGCGCTTTTTCACTGAAAAACTGGACGATACTGGTTCAGCATGGCTGATGCAGTTGCTGTTCGGGCAAACCAGCACGTTATCGATACGTTCAGGCAGGCTCGGACGTGATTTACCCACCACGTCATAATCGTCAATGCGGTTTACCGTTGCCTGCGGAGCGTACAGGGAGAGCTGGTTTACCTGCTCGTCGGTCAGGAACGTATTTTCGATTTTAATCAGGTCTTTACGGCCCATCTCGCCAGACGGCAGGTTCAGGCCGATGGTGATACGCTGGTCGGTTTCAGTCAGTTTGAACAACGTCAGCAGCTTAAAACCAACCTGTGCGGGAATGTGGTCAATTACGGTGCCACGTTTGATGGCTTCAACCTGCAGTTTGTTATCGTGTGTCATCTCTTTTTCTCCCTTACAGTGCCAGTTCGCTATTCAGTACCAGTGCCAGTAACGCCTGGCGGGCGAAGATGCCGTTGCCAGCCTGCTGGAAATACCAGGCGTGCGGCGTCTTGTCGACGTCGGTGGTGATTTCATCGATGCGCGGCAGCGGATGCAGCACCTTCATGTTCGCTCTGGCACCGTTCAGATCGCTGGCACGCAGAACAAACTGTGCTTTCACATTGGCGTATTCGGACGGGTCCAGACGCTCTTTTTGTACGCGGGTCATGTAGAGGATATCGACCTCCGCCATTACCTCTTCGATAGTGCCATGCAGGCTCCAGGCGATACCTTTTTCATTCAGCATATCCAGAATGTATTGCGGCATGGCCAGCGCGTCCGGGGCGATGAAGTAGAAGCGGTTACCTTCGAACTTTGCCAGCGCCTGGGTCAGGGAGTGGACGGTGCGGCCATATTTCAGGTCACCCACCATGGCGATTTGCAGATTGTCCAGGCGGCCCTGCGTTTCCTGAATGGTAAACAGATCCAGCAGCGTTTGGGTGGGATGCTGGTTGGAACCGTCGCCGGCGTTAAGTACCGGCACGTTACCGGAGAACTCGGTTGCCAGACGCGCGGCACCTTCCTGCGGATGACGCATCACGATGGCGTCGACATAGGTGCTGATGACGGAAATGGTGTCGGCCAGAGTTTCGCCTTTTTTGCCAAGCGACGTGTTGCTGCTGTCAGAGAAACCCACCACGCTGGCGCCCAGACGGTGCATGGAGGTTTCAAAAGATAAACGGGTGCGGGTTGACGCTTCAAAGAAGCAACTGGCGATGACCTTATGTTTTAACAGCTCTGGCTGCGGGTTAGCTTTTAATTTCGCCGCCGTCGCGAGGACCAGATTAAGGTCATCGCGGCTGAGGTCGTTTATGGAAATGATGTGTTTTTGATAGAGCGGGTTAGCCATGTTTATCTCCTGACGCCTGGGCAAAAAAAAAGCCCCTCAATTGAGGGGCTCGGAATGGGTGATCAACGGAAAGAAAAACGGCAGGCCAGCGTCCTTTTTCAGACGCGGTAAGACAAAATGTCGTACACACTGAACCATACATCCTCCCGGCAAATTGTCCGCGATTATACTCAGCTCCGTTATGGGATCAAGCGAAAAATGCACTATTTATTCATCGCAAACGGTTCTTATGAATTTTAATTCATTTTGAATAGATAATTAATCTGTTTATGGACCAGGCCCGTTCGCTGTACCACCCGCGGCGCGACCCAGACAATACTGCTACCGGCAATGACGCCGAGAATTTCTGGCAACGCGTGATAATCGAGGATTCTGGCTACGGCGCGACCATAGCCAGCCGCCGTGTGGATGAGGATAAACTCGCTATTGTGTTCCACGCTGACCACCATTTCAGCAATCGATCGGGCAGCATCAGGCGCGGGTCGTGATTGCGGATTTACAGAATAAATTTTTTGCCCTTTTGTATTTCTTATTTTTATAGCACCGAGCAGTTTCAGCAGACGAGATACCGTTGACTGGCTAATCCCGGTGAAACCATGGTGTTGTAGATCGCGGCGAAGCGCTTCCTGAGACAGGTAGCTTTTTTCGCTAATCAGGCGCTGACAAATCGCCAACTGTTTCTGCTCTTTGGTCGAGTAATCATCGAATTCCTTCATAAAAACACCCTAAATTTATCATTTGTATCAATGCGATGGCGAAATTCACCACATTTGCAGTATCAATAACGGCTCAAACGGGCGGTTGTGCAGAAAAACGAGAGCGCGCTCAAAAAAGCCGTCGGGATCCGACGGCCAACAGGACTACAGCATCGCGCCGATACTCAGAACAACCATGTTCAGCACCGTCAGAATTAGCAGCAGTGGTGCGACCCATTTCAGGTAGCGCACATAAGGAACACGAGCGATGGCCAACCCACCCATCACAACCGCTGAGGTGGGGGTAATCAGATTCACAATGCCGGAAGCGGATTGATACGCGGTGACGACCAGATCCCTTTGCACATGGGCGAAGTCAGCCAGCGGGGCCATAATGGGCATCGTGAGCACCGCCAGGCCAGACGAGGAAGGGACCAGGAAGGAGAGCAAGACTTCCAGCCAGTAAGTCACATTGATGAAAATGGTGGTGGACAGACCGGAGACTAAATTTTCGGCGCTGTGCAAAATGGTGTGGGTGATCATGCCGTTGTCCATCACCACGACGATACCGCGCGCAATGCCGATAATCAGCGCCACACCGAGCAGATCCCGTGCCCCGTCAATGAAGGTACTGGTGAATGCTTCTTCACTCATGCGGGCAATCACGCCGACGATAATCGCAGATGCCAGAAAAACCCCAGATATTTCAGCCATCCACCAGCCGAGCACCGCGACGCCATAAATCATCACTGCAAAGGCGGCGGCGAATATCAGCAGGATCCACTTACGCGTAGCCGTGAATTCAAGATTGGTATTGGCGCGACTACCGAGAAAATGGGCACGGTTTTCCTCCATTTTATCGGCCACGATGGAAAGCTCAGGATGGCTGCGAACTTTCCGTGCATAGCGCATGACCCATACCACACAGATAACATAGCCGACGACCAGCAGCAGAATGCGCATCAGCATTCCCTGGGTGAAGGGGATCCCGGCGGCGTTAGCGGCGATAACCGTTGCGAAAGGGTTGATTGTTGAACCGAGGGTGCCGATGCCTGCGCCAAGCAAAACGGTTGCAGCAGCAACCAGTGGATCAAAGCGCGCAGCCATCATGACCGGAACCAATAAGGTGTAGAAAGGAAGTGATTCTTCCGCCATGCCGTAAATCGTGCCTCCGGCGGCGAAAAGTCCCATCAGGATGGGGATCATCCACTCTTCTTTGCCGTTCAGCCTGACCGTCACGCGTTCGATGCCGGCGTCGATGGCGCCCGTTTTGTTTACCACGCCGAGAAACCCGCCAATAATCAGGACAAACAACGCCACATCAATCGCGCCTGCGGTGTAGGTTTCGTGGTTATAAAGCCCGTCAATCGGAGCCAGCAGTACAGCCGTTAAACCTTGTGGATGCGCCTCTGTTGGGGCATAGGTACCGGCAACCGGCACTTCTTTGCCCAGGGTGGCATTCATCGCCATCTGGTATTTCCCGGCTGGGACAATCCAGGTCATAACGGCGACGAGCGCAATAAGAATAAACAGGATGGTATACGCGCTGGGAAATTTGAATTTGCCCATGATGTTCTCCGGATAGCTTGGGCATATGCCGCCAGGCGACACATGCCCGCTGGGGTTAGTCGCCGAGTGTCGCTACCATGACCGCTTTGATGGTATGCATCCGGTTTTCTGCTTCGTCGAAGACGATGGAATGCGCTGACTCAAATACCTCCTCCGTGACTTCAAGCCCTTTCAGGCCGTAAGCCGCTTCGATTTCACGGCCCACTTTGGTGTGCTCGTTATGGAAGGCGGGCAGGCAGTGCATGAATTTCACATTGGGATTGCCGGTTGCATCGATGACCTGCTGGTTAATTTGATAAGGCGTCATCAGGCTGACGCGTTCTGCCCACGCCTCTTTGGGTTCCCCCATCGAAACCCAGACATCGGTGTAGAGAAAGTCCACGTCGTAAACGCCTTCCTCAACATCCTCTGTGAGCGTAATGCGCGCGCCCGTCACGCTGGCGATTTCACGGCATTCGGCAACCAGCGCCTCGTCCGGCCAGAAGGATTTCGGTGCGACCAGACGAATATCCATCCCCATTTTCGCCGCGCCGACCATCAGCGAATTGCCCATGTTATTGCGGGCGTCACCGAGGTAAGCGAAGCTCAGTTCGGGTAAGGTTTTACCCGGGGCGTGTTCCAGCATGGTCATCAGATCCGCGAGGATCTGCGTAGGGTGGAATTCATTCGTCAGCCCGTTCCAGACCGGCACACCAGCGAACTGACCCAGTTCTTCCACGATCTCCTGGCCGTAGCCGCGGTATTCAATACCGTCATACATGCGGCCTAACACGCGGGCGGTATCTTTCATCGACTCTTTATGACCAATCTGAGAGCCGCTTGGGCCAAGGTAGGTCACCTGTGCGCCCTGATCGAAAGCGCCGACTTCAAAGGCGCAGCGGGTGCGAGTTGACGTTTTTTCGAAGATTAGCGCGATATTTTTACCAACCAGCGTTTGCCTTTCGCGTCCGGCTTTTTTTGCCGTTTTTAACTCGATAGCCAGATCGATCAGGTACTGGATTTCCGTTGGGGTGTAGTCCAGCAATTTGAGAAAATTGCGATTTTTCAGGTTAACAGTCATGAAAATATCCTTATGTAGGCTGGATAAGGCTTCGCTTTACCCAGCAAAAAAAGCCTTAAGCGTTAATATCAGTGGCTTCGCGCCGAATTAGCGTGCCTTTGTCACCGGCGAGAATGGCCGAACCGTCAGCCAACGAGCCGATGCCAGCAATCCCGTGACAGTGAGAGACAAATTCCGCGCAGGCGGTGACTTTGGGGCCCATTGAACCGGCGTCGAATTGCATTTCGCTGAGCCGTTCCGGCGTAACCTGGGCCAGCGGGCGCTGGGTAGGTTTGCCCCAGTCGAGATACACCGCATCGGCATCGGTCAGGATCAGCAGCGCATCGGCGTGGATTTGTTTGGCGAGCAGGGCGGCGGAGAGATCTTTGTCGATCACCGCTTCAATACCGTGGTAGCCATCGGCTTTTTCCACCACCGGTACGCCGCCACCGCCGTTGCAGATAACCAGATGATCGCGGGCGATCAGTGTGCGAATGGCGTCACTTTCCACGATACGTTTGGGTTGTGGAGAGGGCACAACACGGCGGAATGCTTTACCATCGGCTTTGAAAACCCAGCCTTTTTCCGCCTGCAATGCATGGGCCTGGGGTTCGTCATAAATCGGCCCGATATATTTGGTGGGATTGCTGAAGGCCGGATCGTGGGCATCGACTTCAACCTGAGTCAGCAGGACACTAATTTCACGCTGTGGGAGCTGGTTTTTCAGGGCCTGTTGCAGCATATAGCCAATCATTCCCTGACTTTCTGCGCCGAGAATATCGAGCGGATAGGGGGTGACGTTGGCATAAGCACTGTTTTGTAACGCCAAAAGTCCAACCTGCGGGCCATTGCCGTGTACCAGAATTACGCGCCACTGCTGCGTGAGTTGAGCGAGAGTTCTTGCCGCCAGCTCAATATTCTTGCGTTGGATGTCGGCTTCCAGCGGTTCGCCGCGTTTGAGTAGCGCATTGCCGCCCAGCGCCACAACCAGGGTAGGTTTGTTTTCCATAACGTCTCCTTAAATACCGTCGCGTTCTAGTGGGCAACTCATGCAGCGCGCACCGCCGCGCCCACGTCCCAGTTCGTCGCCAGGAATGGGTAAAACAGTGATGCCAGCTTTGTCGTATTTCTCGTTGGTCCAAATGTTGCGTTCGTAGCCCACCACAACCCCGGGGCGCAGCGTCAGAACATTGTTCGCGTCATTCCACTGTTCGCGTTCAGCTTCGAAGGCGTCGCCACCGGTGGTGATCAGATTGATCTGGTCGAGGCCAAGTGCTTTTTCGAGGGCATGTACCAGCGTACTTTCCTGGGTGCGTTTCAGGCCGCCACGCCCGTCTGGTGTCAGGGTCCAGCACTGGACATCCGGGCGCACCACTTCCGGGTAGACGGAGAAGGTATCGATATCGATGTGGGTCATGACGGTATCGAGGTGCATACAGGAGCGATGTTTCGGCAGTTCGACTGCGATGACGCGTTCTGCCTGGCGATGCTTAAAGAGCGACTGGGCAAGGAACTCAATGCCCTGCGGCGTGGTACGTTCCGACATACCGATGAGAACTGCGCCGCGACCAATGACCAGTACATCTCCACCTTCTAATGTGGCGTGGTCGTAATTAATATTTTCATCGCCGAAATATTTAATAAACTCACCATCGGCAAATTGTGGATGCCAACGGTAAATCGCCCGCAAGTTATTAGTTTCTCGTTGACGTGCAGTTTTTGCCATTGGATTAATGGATACGCCGTTATATATCCAGCATGAGGTGTCGCGGGTAAATAAGTGGTTTGGTAATGGCTTCATAATAAAGTCATTAATATCGTGAGTATCGACTACCATATTTTTGATTGAGGCAGGAATTTCTCCGTATGTCAGCCCACCGCTTAAATGTCGGGCGAGCTCCCGGTGCTGCATATCTGCAAGCCAGGCGCGAATATCCGTGGCGAAAGCGGGGCCAAGGCGATAATCAGAAATTTGTGTATCCAGTAGCCAGCTTTTGGCATCGGGGATATCCAGAGTTTGTGTCAATAAATCAGTGAGTAACAGAACCTCAATTCCCTGTTGACGTAACGTGTTGGCGAAAATGTCATGCTCTTCTCCTGCACGTTCTACCGAAAGAACATCATCAAAAAGCAGTTCCTGGCAATTTGACGGCGTCAGCCTTTTTAGGCTGAGGTTAGGGCGATGTAGCATTACGCTACGTAATTGACCGATTTCAGACCCGACATAATGCTTTTCCATCATTATTCCTTTAATACGATTTTAAAAAATAAAGAGGAGGTGCCTGCAAATAATGTTTATTGCAGTCATGGTTTTTCAGCTGATTTCAGAATCTATATTTAGATCTTATCTGATATAGAAACGTGATTCATTTCACAGTCAGGTCGATGTTTGGCATTTGTTGTTTAATTTATGAGATGGCTCTGAGAATTTAAAAAATAAAAACATGAATAATTGAATTACTACGCAGGAATATGTCTTGTTATTTAACTGTGTTAATTTTATGTACATATTTAAATATTTAATAAATTAAATAGTGCGTTGATTTTTATATATTTTTCTATATTTAATGAATTTTTATGCGAATCTATTATTTTATTATTTGTGCTGTAAGGTTTATTTCAAAATAAATATGACGATGAAGAAAGATAACGAAGGAGACGTAAACTGTGATCGATTGCTGGTTTTTATAACAAAGCTTTCTATAACAGTGAGTTAGTGACTGACTTGAAAAGTATGAGACGAAAGTTATGCAGAGTTTATGCATAACCTGTTGCTGGCTATTAGCAATTATTTAACATCATCAGCGATAAACATGCGTTGACGCAAAATATCGGCAAATAGCAGTGGTATGGCAGACCGTTTTTTCGTATAACAACTAAAATGAAACGATGTTTTAATTAAGGGGTTTGAAATGATTGTCGGCAATATTCACAACCTGGATGCCTGGCTGCCGGAAGAGCTGCGTCAGGCGATTGAGCACATTAAAGCGCACGTGACGGATGCGACGGAAAAGGGTAAACACGACATCGACGGCGAACGTCTGTTCTATCTGATTGCTGAAGATATGACGGAGCCGTTTGCGCAGCGCCGCGCCGAATATCACGCTCGCTATCTGGATATTCAGATCCTGCTCAAAGGTCAGGAAGGCATGACTTTCAGCACGCAGCCTGCGGGCGCACCGGAAACTGACTGGCTGGCGGATAAAGATATCGCCTTCCTGCCGGAAGGCGAACAGGAGAAAACGGTGGTGCTGAATGAAGGTGACTTCGTCGTCTTTTATCCGGGTGAAGTGCATAAACCGCTGTGCGCAGTCGGCGCTCCGGCGCTGGTACGCAAAGCCGTGGTGAAAATGCGGGTAGCATAAACCGGTTTGCCGGGGGCGACTTACCCGGCCTACGGAAGCATGATGGTAGGCCGGATAGGGTGCGTCAGCATCGCCATCCGGCAATTCAATCACGCAATGCTATGATTTGGAAAGCGTCGCGACCATCACCGCTTTGATGGTGTGCATCCGGTTTTCCGCCTGATCAAATACGATACTGGCGGGTGACTCAAACACCTCGTCGGTCACTTCCATGCCGCCGTGCAGACCATATTCCAGCGCCATTTGTTTGCCAAGCGTGGTTTGATCGTCATGGAACGCGGGCAGGCAGTGCAGGAATTTCACCTGCGGATTGCCGGTCAACGCCATCATCGCGCTATTAACCTGGTACTTACGCAGTTGCGCAATACGTTCGGCCCATTTCTCTTTCGCTTCGCCCATCGATACCCAGACGTCGGTATAGATGAAGTCCGCGCCTTTCACGCCCGTGGCGACATCTTCGGTTAGCGTTATATTGCCGCCGTTTTTCTGTGCCAGCGCTTTGCACTCTGCAACGAGGCTTTCCTCTGGCCAGCAGGCCTGGGGCGCGACCAGGCGCAGATCCAGTCCGGTTAACGCAGCGGCTTCCAGCATGGAATTGCCCATATTGTTGCGGGCATCGCCGGTGTAGACCAGCACCATCTCATTAAACGCTTTACCCGGCAGGTGTTCCTGCATCGTGAGTAAATCCGCCAGCAACTGGGTGGGGTGAAATTCGTTGGTTAATCCGTTCCAAACCGGAACTCCGGCATATTCCGCCAGCGTCTCGACAATTTCCTGACCGTGGCCCCGATACTGAATACCGTCGTACATACGACCGAGTACGCGGGCGGTGTCTTTGATCGACTCTTTATGACCAATCTGGCTGCCGCTCGGCCCGAGATACGTCACGCGCGCGCCCTGATCGTATGCGGCAACTTCGAAAGAGCAACGGGTGCGGGTTGAGTCTTTTTCGAAGATGAGCGCGATGTTTTTACCGGTGAGTTTAGCGACCTCGGTACCGTTTTTCTTATCCGTCTTGAGCTGCGCGGCGAGCTGGAGCAGTGACGTGAGTTCAGCAGAGGTGAAATCAAGCAGTTTCAAAAAATGTTTCTGATAAAACGCAGACATAGTTCCCTCACATGGCTTAGGCCATTTATTGAATTAAAATTCAATTTATATGGATGTTTATTCATTTGCAACCTTGTTTAACAAATCTTTCCTGGAAAGGTGGAGGCAATGACAGCGGTATGTGACAATAAGAGTATCGGCAGGACATTATGAGGAATGAGCCATGGCAAACCCGGAACTACTGGAAGAACAGCGTGAAGAAACGCGCTTGATTATTGAAGAGTTACTCGAAGATGGCAGCGATCCAGACGCGCTGTACACCATCGAGCATCACCTTTCCGCGGACGACTTTGAAACCCTGGAAAAAGCGGCAGTAGAAGCCTTCAAGCTGGGTTATGAAGTGACCGAGCCGGAAGAGCTGGAAGTGGAAGAGGGCGACACGGTTATTTGCTGTGACATCCTGAGCGAATGTGCTCTGAATGCCGAGTTGATCGACGCTCAGGTTGAGCAACTGATGAACCTGGCTGAAAAATTTGATGTGGAATACGACGGTTGGGGCACCTATTTTGAAGACCCGAACGGCGAAGAAGGTGAAGACGGCGACGATGAAGACCTCGTCGACGAAGATGATGACGGCGTGCGTCACTAAGTCATCTGCTGACCTACGGTAGCGTCTGCTGCCGTAGGCCAAGGATAACGTATGGATTACCTGCAAATACTCTCCCCGATCCACAACTTCCTGCACTGTAAAACGCCCCAGGCCTGGCTTGATAAAGCGCGAGCCCCGGCGAATCTCCCTCTGTTACTGACGGATCATCTCGTCTGCGAGCTGAAAGCGGCGCAAACGGCCATGCTGCTGGTGCGTAAGTATGTTGCAGATAAACAGGGATCGCAGGCGCTACTGGACTGGCTGAAACCCTATGAAGCGTATGCTTTCAGAGAAGGGGATGAACCGGATTTTATCGCGCTGAATAAACAGATAAGTAAAAGCGTAATGCCGCAAACTGACGACCCGTGGGGGCGCAAGCTAATCGACAGCATGGTTTTGCTGATCAAAGAAGAGCTGCACCACTTCTGGCAGGTGCGTGAAGCGATGATGAGCCGCAACATTCCCTACGTCAAAATTACCGCCAGCCGTTATGCCAAAGGCATGCTCAAAGAGGTGCGAACCCACGAGCCATTAACGCTAATCGACAAACTGATTTGCGGGGCCTACATTGAGGCGCGTTCTTGTGAACGGTTTGCCGCGCTGGCGCCGTATTTGGATGACGATTTACAGGCATTTTATCTTTCGCTGCTGCGATCCGAGGCGCGGCACTATCAGGACTATCTGGCGCTGGCACAGCAGGTTTCTGCCGACGATATCAGTAGTCGGGTGCGGTTCTTTGGCGAAGTAGAAGCTGCATTGATTACTTCTCCCGACGATGAATTCCGCTTCCACAGCGGTGTGCCAGCCTGACTCCCTTCTCTGACGCGCGGCGTTAATCGTCGCGCGGTTTAACCTTTCCTGTTTCCATTAGCAAAATCTGGTGGCTGGAAATCGCTCGCTGCTGCCGTAATAATCAAAACACACGAAGGGGAAATATATCCCCGCAACAGAGACTGTTTTGCATAAGGATGGTTAATGAACTGGGCACACGTATTGTTGGCGGGATATATCGGGGCGGTGATTGCTATCGTCGTTGGCATGTTTCGCAAAAAAGGCTGGCTGGGAAAGATCTCCGGCGCGGTGGTTTTTGTGGTGGCGATTGTCGCGTGGAATCTGTTTGATGTGCACTACCTGATCCCGCGCGAAAGCCCTGATTATGGGTTGACGGACGCGCAGAAATTTGAAAATGCGATGCTGGCAATGCCTGTTTATCAGGTACTTAAAGAGCAGGAACCCGCGTTATGGCAGAATATCCTCAACCAGGCAACGCAACTGAAAGAAGCTGGGAAAAGCGAGCAACAGATTATCGACGCTATTCAGCCGCAAATCCTGCAGGTACAGATGGCGCGTTTGCAGCAGGCACCCGATGCCAATGTGATTGAGTATATGAAAATTAACCTCGAGCAGATTGCTGCGGTGGCAAAAGTGGGCGATGACGAGTGTTTTCGCTTTCTGTTCCCGGCGGTGAAAGGCGGGATTAACCCGGTGCGTATTATTCCGCGGGAGCTGATGAATCGTCGTATGGCCAGCGACATGAGTATGATGCACGCGGCTTATGGCCCGAACAAACATACGGTTACGGCGCAAGAGAAACAGCTGGCGCTTCAGGATCTGCAATCCATCAGCCCGGGATTGGTACAGCGCTTTGGACCGGATATCCAGATTATGGCTGATCCGAGTAAAGGTGTGGGCAAAGAGAAAGTCGCCTGTGAAATGGTGCAGGATTTATGGTCACAGGTGCTGACGCTGCCAACCGCTCGCGCGGCTGGCGTCATTCGGCTGATGCTCTCCGCCGAAATGCAGTAACGCAACCATTGCCCCTCCGGCTGAAGTCAGAGGGGCTTTAACATCCGCACTTCGCAATCCACGTGCCCGGTACAGCCCAGCGCTTCGTTGATATGCTCAAACCCTAAATGTTCATACAGGCGGATTGCCTCGGTCAGAAACGCCGTGGTCTCCAGATAGCACTGTTTGAAACCCTGCTCACGGGCATGTTCGAGGGCCATCAGCGCCAGCTTTTTCGCCAGCCCCTGACCGCGTGCGCTCGACAGGAAGTACATCTTTTGCAGTTCGCAAATGTCCGGTTCGCTACATCCTAACGGCGCAACGCCGCCGCCGCCCACGACTTCACCGTTTTGCTCAACCACCCAGTAGGCCGCGCCCGGCTGGCTGTAAACCTGGAATAGTTCATCCAGATTAGGGTCGGCAACGGTATAGCCCTTATCGGCAGTAAGCCCGTATTCAGCGGAAACTTTGCGGATCACGCGGGCAATTGCGGCGTTATCATCGGCAGAAATTCGACGCAGCGTCGCCGCGACGGAGGTAATGGCACTCATAGCGAACTCATGACATAAAAGTGAGACATATGCAGTTAATACCACTGCGGTAAGGGGAAGCGCAAGCGAGGATAATTCAACAAAAAGCCTCTGAGCATATGCGTCAGAGGCTTTTATCGTCTGCGGTGTTGGATGCGATACGCTTATCCGACAAACAGCTTTACAGCGCGGCGATGACCGCCTGCTGCTCAATCAGCTTCGCTTTCGCTTCCGCATAACCGTCCAGCTTCTCACGCTCTTTGGCGATAACTGCTTCTGGTGCGCGAGCAACGAAACCTTCGTTGGAAAGTTTGCCTTCGATACGGGCAATCTCACCTTCGATTTTCGCCACTTCTTTCGCCAGACGCGCCAGCTCATCTTCTTTATTGATGAGGCCAGCCATCGGGATCAGCAACTCGGCGCCGTCGATGATTTTGGTCACGGAGACCGGACCTTTGTCATCGGCTGGCAGCACGGTGATGCTTTCCAGACGCGCCAGGTTCAGCAGGAAGCTGCGGTTATCGTTCACACGGCGCATCGCATCAGCGCTGCAACCGCGCAGCAGCAGTTCGAGCGGTTTACCTGGGGCGATGTTCATTTCCGCACGGATGTTACGTACGGCAACGATCGCCTGCTTCAGCCATTCGGTATCAGCCAGTGCGGCTTCATCAACCTGTGCGGCGTTATATTCCGGGAACGGCTGCAGCATGATGGTGTCGGCGGTAATACCGGAAATCACCTTCACGCGCTGCCAGATGGTCTCGGTGATGAACGGGATGATCGGATGCGCCAGGCGCAGCAGACCTTCCAGAACGGTGACCAGCGTATTGCGGGTGCCGCGCAGTTCAGACTCGGAACCGCCGTTCATTACCGGCTTGGTCAGCTCCAGATACCAGTCGCAGAACTGGTTCCAGGTGAATTCGTACAGAATGCCCGCGGCGATGTCGAAGCGGAAGTTGTCCAGCGCTTCGCGGTACGCTTTGATGGTCTGGTTGAATTCAGCAAGGATCCAGCGATCCGCCAGCGACAGGGTCATTTCGCCGCCGTTGAAGCCGCAATCCTGGTCTTCGGTGTTCATCAGCACGAAGCGGCTGGCGTTCCACAGCTTGTTACAGAAGTTACGGTAACCTTCCAGACGCTTCATATCCCAGTTGATGTCGCGACCGGTAGAGGCCAGCGCCGCCAGGGTAAAGCGCAGTGCGTCGGTGCCGTGCGGCTCGATGCCGTCCGGGAACTGCTTCTCGGTACGCTTGGCAATCTTCTCGGCCAGCTGCGGCTGCATCATGTTGCCGGTACGTTTCTCCAGCAGTTCTGCCAGGGAGATACCGTCGACCATATCCAGCGGGTCAATGACGTTGCCCTTGGATTTGGACATCTTCTGGCCTTCGTCGTCGCGGATCAGACCGGTCATGTAGACGGTCTTAAACGGCACCTGCGGCTTGCCGTTTTCATCTTTGATGAAGTGCATGGTCATCATGATCATGCGGGCAATCCAGAAGAAGATGATGTCGAAACCGGAAACCATCACGCTGGTTGGGTGGAACTGACGCAGCGCGTCGGTGTTTTCCGGCCAGCCCAGGGTAGAGAAGGTCCACAGTGCGGAGGAGAACCAGGTATCGAGAACGTCTTCGTCCTGGCGAAGCTGAATGTCGGCACCGAGGTTGTTTTCCTGACGCACTTCGTCTTCAGTACGGCCAACGTAGACGTTGCCGTCGTTGTCATACCATGCCGGGATACGGTGACCCCACCACAGCTGACGGGAAATACACCAGTCCTGAATATCGCGCATCCAGGAGAAGTACATGTTTTCGTACTGCTTCGGTACGAACTGAATGTCGCCGTTTTCAACCGCTTCAACCGCCGGTTTCGCCAGCACGTCGGCACGGACGTACCACTGGTCGGTCAGCATCGGTTCAATAACCACGCCGCCACGGTCGCCGTAAGGTACGGTCAGGTCGTGCGGTTTAATTTCTTCCAGCAGGCCCAGCGCATCAACAGCGGCAACCACCGCTTTACGCGCGGCAAAGCGCTCCAGCTTCTGGAACTCAGCCGGGATTTCATTGGAATAAACGTCGGACTCTTCGCCTTTGGTGTCGTACACTTCCGCGGTTTCACGGATGTCGCCGTCAAAGGTCAGAATATTGATCATCGGCAGGCCGTGACGTTTCCCGACTTCGTAGTCGTTAAAGTCGTGCGCCGGGGTGATCTTCACGCAGCCGGTGCCTTTTTCCATATCAGCGTGTTCATCGCCGACGATGGGAATGCGGCGGTTAACCAGCGGCAGAACAACAAACTTGCCAATCAGATCTTTATAACGCGGATCTTCCGGGTTGACGGCCACGCCGGTATCGCCCAGTACGGTTTCCGGACGGGTGGTGGCGACGACCAGGTATTCTTTACCATCAGCGGTTTTCGCGCCGTCGGCCAGCGGATAGCGGATGTGCCACATTGAGCCTTTCGACTCGCGGTTTTCCACTTCCAGGTCGGAAATCGCGGTGCGCAGTTTCGGGTCCCAGTTCACCAGGCGCTTGCCACGGTAAATCAGGTCTTCTTTGTACAGGCGAACGAAGACTTCTTTCACGGCATTGGAAAGACCTTCGTCCATGGTGAAGCGCTCGCGCTCCCAGTCAACGGAATTGCCGAGACGGCGCATCTGGCGGGTGATGGTGCCGCCGGATTCCGCTTTCCACTGCCAGATTTTGTCGATAAACGCTTCGCGACCGTAGTCGTGGCGGGTTTTACCTTCTTCAGCGGCAATCTTACGCTCAACCACCATCTGGGTTGCGATACCCGCGTGATCGGTACCGGCCTGCCACAGGGTGTTTTTACCCTGCATACGCTGGTAGCGGATCATGGTATCCATGATGGTTTGCTGGAAAGCATGACCCATATGCAAACTGCCGGTGACGTTCGGCGGCGGGATCATGATGCAGAAGGACTCTTTGCTTTCATCGCCGTTAGGTTTGAAATAGCCCTGCTTTTCCCAGTGCTCGTAAAGCGGCTGTTCGATATCTTGTGGGTTGTATGTCTTTTCCATTATTTCCAGGTTGCCGTATTCAGGTTAAAACCAGCCACGCGGTAAGCTTTGTAGCGATCGCGTGCCGATTGTTTCAAAGAATCTTCGTAAGGAACGAAGTCTATCACTTCTGTGAAAGCGGTGGCAAAATCTGCAAAGCCAACGCGCAAACTGATAAGCAGGTCGCGCGGGCTGCTGTTGCGTTTCTCCGGCCAGGCAATCTCTACCGGTGCGCCGCCTCTGGGGCCTTCACCTGCCAGATTATGCGGAACAAAGCTTTCTGCCGGTCTTGCCCACAGGGCTTCATCCAGTCGAAGAGCCTGCTTTTCGTTTTCGCAGGCGATCAGCACGCGCTTGCCAGCACGCCAACGTTCTGCGGCAATTTCACACACCAACTGCTCGACGGCGCTTAAGCCATCGTGTTGCGTGTCATTGTCCAGAAGATAGAAAGTTGCGTTTCTCATATATGGGGCTTCTTCTGGTGAATTTAAATGCGTTGCCATGATGCACAACCGTAGGCCGGATGGCGTTGCGCTTATCCGGCCTACGGGTCTTATTGCTTGTGCTTACCGCCTTACTCTTCGCCGTTAAAACCGGCACGATTGAGCAGGAACTGCGACAGCAGCGCCACCGGACGACCGGTTGCGCCTTTGGCTTTCCCTGAACGCCATGCGGTACCGGCGATATCGAGGTGAGCCCAGTTGTACTTACGGGTAAAGCGTGACAGGAAGCAGCCCGCGGTAATGGCGCCGCCAGGACGTCCGCCGATGTTCGCCATATCCGCAAAGTTGGACTCTAGCTGCTCCTGGTATTCATCACCCAGCGGTAAACGCCACGCGCGGTCGCCAGCCTGTTCGGACGCACCGATCAGCTCATGCGCCAGCGGGTTGTGGTTCGACATCAGTCCGGTGATGTGATGGCCCAGCGCAATCACGCACGCGCCGGTCAGGGTTGCGACGTCAATCACCGCTTCTGGCTCAAAGCGCTCGACGTAGGTTAATACGTCGCACAGGACCAGACGGCCTTCGGCATCGGTATTGAGTACTTCAACGGTCTGACCAGACATGGTGGTCAGCACGTCGCCTGGACGATACGCACGGCCACCCGGCATGTTTTCGCAGCCTGCCAGCACGCCGACGACGTTGATTGGCAGCTGAAGCTCGGCCACCATGCGCATCACGCCATATACCGCTGCCGCGCCGCACATGTCGTATTTCATCTCATCCATGCCTTCGGCAGGTTTGATGGAGATACCGCCGGAGTCAAAGGTTAACCCTTTACCGACCAGCACGATCGGACGCGCGTCTTCGGATGGATTGCCTTTGTACTCGATGACCGACATCAGCGACTCATTCTGCGAGCCGTGACCGACGGCCAGATAAGAGTGCATGCCCAGCTCTTTCATCTGCTGCTCGCCGATCACGCGGGTTACAACATTTTTGCTGTAGCTGTCTGCCAGCTGGCGCGCCTGAGAGGCAAGGTAGGCGGCGTTACAGATGTTCGGCGGCATGTTGCCGAGATCTTTTGCTGCTTTAATGCCGGCGGCGATCGCCAGACCGTGCTGGATCGCACGTTCACCGCTGGTCAGTTCCCGGCGGGTCGGTACGTTGAAGACCATTTTACGCAGCGGACGACGCGGCTCGCTTTTGTTGGTCTTCAGTTGATCAAAGCTGTACAGCGTTTCCTGTGCTGTCTCAACGGCCTGACGCACTTTCCAGTAGTTATTGCGCCCTTTGACGTGCAGCTCAGTCAGGAAGCAGACGGCTTCCATTGAGCCAGTATCATTCAGCGTATTGATGGTTTTCTGAATGACCTGCTTGTACTGGCGCTCATCAAGCTCGCGCTCTTTGCCACAACCAATGAGGAGAATTCGCTCAGACAGAACGTTAGGAACATGGTGCAGCAACAGGGTTTGACCTGGTTTGCCTTCCAGTTCGCCACGACGCAGCAGTGCGCTGATGTACCCGTCGCTGATCTTGTCGAGCTGCTCTGCAATCGGAGAGAGACGGCGTGGTTCAAAGACACCCACGACGATGCACGCACTCCGCTGTTTCTCCGGGCTACCGCTTTTTACACTGAACTCCATGCACTACGCTCCTGAATCTTAAAGACAACGGCGGTGGCTACGGATAGAATTGCAAGCTTTCGTAACTCATACCCGCTGTTGCGGTGACTTCGTGTTAATCTTAACGTTATTACGGCATTGGCACGTCAGAACAATTTCTGAGAGGTGGATCCGTTGAGTATAATGATCTTAGCGACGATTTCGACGACTCAAGAGAATAAATGACGTTTAAGCCATGAAACAAGCTAAATTCCGGCAAAAGACGGGTTTTTACGGGCGTATTTAAAGTGATAATCATAAGATATCTGGTTCGGGAAACGCTCAAAAGCCAACTTGCGATCCTATTCATCCTGCTTTTGATCTTCTTTTGTCAAAAGTTAGTCAGGATCCTTGGTGCGGCGGTTGACGGTGATATCCCGGCGAATCTGGTGCTCTCGCTGCTGGGGCTGGGCGTGCCAGAAATGGCGCAACTTATCTTGCCATTAAGCCTGTTCCTCGGGCTGCTGATGACGCTGGGCAAACTGTATACCGAAAGTGAAATTACGGTCATGCACGCCTGCGGGCTGAGCAAGGCTGTCTTAGTGAAAGCGGCGATGGTGCTGGCGCTGTTTACCAGTATTATTGCGGCGGTCAACGTGATGTGGGCCGGACCGTGGTCCTCCAGACATCAGGACGAAGTCCTGGCGGAAGCGAAAGCGAACCCCGGTATGGCGGCGCTTGCTCAGGGGCAATTCCAGCAGGCGACTAACGGCGGCTCGGTGCTGTTTATCGAAAGCGTTGACGGCAGTAACTTCAACGATGTGTTCCTCGCGCAAATCCGCCCGAAAGGTAACGCCCGTCCTTCGGTGGTGGTAGCGGACTCCGGTCATCTTACCCAATTGCGCGATGGCTCCCAGGTCGTGACGCTGAACCAGGGGACGCGTTTTGAAGGGACCGCGCTGCTGCGCGATTTCCGCATTACCGACTTCCAGAATTATCAGGCGATTATCGGTCATCAGGCCGTGGCGCTGGATCCAAACGATACCGACCAGATGACCATGCGTACGCTATGGACGACCGACACCGATCGCGCCCGTGCGGAGCTGACCTGGCGTATCACGTTAGTATTCACCGTATTTATGATGGCGCTGATGGTTGTACCGCTGAGCGTGGTGAACCCGCGTCAGGGTCGCGTACTGTCCATGCTGCCAGCAATGCTGCTTTATTTGCTGTTCTTCCTGGTTCAGACATCGCTGAAGTCGAACGGCGGCAAAGGTAAGCTGGATCCGGTGTTCTGGATGTGGACGGTTAACCTGGCGTATCTGGCGCTGGCGATTGTGCTTAACCTCTGGGATACGGTGCCGATGCGCCGCTTACGTGCCCGTTTTATGCGTAAAGGAGCGGTATAATGCAGCCTTTTGGTGTACTTGACCGCTATATCGGTAAAACCATTTTCACCACCATCATGATGACGTTGTTCATGCTGGTGTCGCTCTCCGGGATCATCAAGTTTGTCGACCAGCTGAAAAAAGCCGGGCAGGGGAGCTACGATGCGATGGGCGCCGGGCTGTATACCCTGCTCAGCGCGCCGAAAGATATCCAGATCTTCTTCCCGATGGCGGCGCTGCTGGGTGCTTTGCTGGGGCTGGGCATGCTGGCGCAGCGCAGTGAACTGGTGGTCATGCAGGCTTCTGGCTTTACCCGTATGCAGGTGGCGTTGTCGGTGATGAAAACCGCGATTCCGCTGGTGTTGCTGACGATGGCCATCGGCGAATGGGTGGCGCCGCAGGGCGAACAGATGGCGCGTAACTACCGTGCGCAGCAGATGTATGGCGGCTCGCTGCTCTCTACCCAGCAAGGTTTGTGGGCGAAAGATGGCGACAGCTTTGTCTACATTGAGCGGGTGAAAGGTGACGCCGAGTTAGGCGGAATTAGCATCTACTCCTTTAACGACAAGCGCCGTCTGCAGTCCGTTCGCTATGCCGCAAGCGCGACGTTTGACCCGGAGCAGAAGGTCTGGCGTTTGTCGCAGGTGGATGAATCCAACCTGACCGATCCGAAGCAAATCACCGGCTCGCAGACGGTGAGCGGCACATGGAAAACCAACCTTACACCCGACAAGCTCGGCGTCGTGGCGTTGGATCCTGATGCGCTCTCGATTAGTGGTCTGCATAACTACGTGAAGTACCTGAAGTCGAGCGGCCAGGACGCCGGACGCTACCAGCTCAATATGTGGAGCAAAGTCTTCCAGCCGCTGTCTGTGGCGGTAATGATGCTGATGGCGCTGTCGTTTATCTTTGGTCCGCTGCGTAGCGTCCCGATGGGCGTGCGCGTGGTGACAGGGATTAGCTTCGGCTTTGTGTTCTATGTGCTGGACCAAATCTTTGGCCCGCTGACGCTGGTGTACGGCATTCCGCCGATTATCGGCGCGTTGCTGCCAAGCGCCAGCTTCTTCCTGATAAGCCTGTGGCTGATGCTGCGTAAGTCCTGATATTCGCCCCTCCCGCTGTGCGGGAGGGGCGCCTTCCTGCTAGCGTTTTCGCCCGCCCATCAAACTCCCCAACATGCCGCGGATTATCTGATTGGTGACCTGCCGCGCTGCGCTTTTCGCCACGCTCTGTACCACGCCATCGCGCTTGCCGCCGCGCGGTCCGGTGCTGCCAAACAGAATATCCTTCAATCCACCGAGAATACCGCCGTCCACATCGATCGCTTTACCGTTGGCGGGAGGTGTATTTTGCTGCTCGGTGCTGGCCTGCACGCCTTGCTGTAAACGCTCATAGGCGGACTCGCGGTCGATCTGTTCTTCATATTTACCGTACAGCGAGGAGTGATTAATCAGCCCGTTACGCTCGTCATCCGTCACCGGTCCCATCCGCGAGCACGGCGCAATCACCATCGCCCGTTCAACCACCGACGGGCTGCCTTTAGCGTCCAGAAACGACACCAGCGCCTCACCGGTTCCCAGTTCCTGAATGGCTTTTTCGGTATCAAATGCCGGGTTGGCGCGCATGGTTTGTGCCGCGGTTTTCACCGCTTTCTGATCCTTCGGTGTGAACGCGCGCAGGGCGTGCTGCACGCGGTTCCCCAACTGACCGAGCACGTTGTCTGGAATATCTGACGGGTTTTGCGAGACGAACCACACGCCGACCCCTTTCGAGCGGATCAGGCGGATCACCTGTTCGATTTTATCCAGCAGCACCTGCGGAGCGTCGTTGAACAGCAGGTGAGCTTCATCGAAGAAGAACACCAGTTTTGGCTTCTCCAGATCGCCTGCTTCCGGCAGCTGTTCGTACAGTTCGGAGAGCATCCACAGCAGGCTGGCGGCGTACAGTTTGGGCATCTGGTAGAGCTTCTCTGCGCTGAGGATGTTGATCATCCCTTTGCCGCTGGCGTCAGTTCGCATCCAGTCTTTGATGTCCAGCATCGGTTCGCCAAAGAAGTGCGCCGCCCCCTGTTGCTCCAGCGACAGCAGTCCACGCTGGATTGCCCCGACCGAGGCGCTGCTGATATTGCCATACTGATTCTGGAAGGATTTGGCGTTATCGCCGATGTACTGGGTAATAGCTCGCAGGTCTTTGAAATCGAGCAGCAGCAGGCCCTGGTCATCAGCAATGCGGAAGATAATATCCAGCACGCCGGACTGTACGTCGTTGAGGTTCAGCAAACGGGCCAGCAGCAGCGGGCCGAGGTCAGATACCGTGGCCCGCACGGGGTGACCTTTTTCGCCGAAGATATCCCACACCGTGACCGGATTAGCATGCGGTTGCCAGTCGGTAATGCCGATATTTTTCAGGCGGGCGAGCAGCTTTTCAGAGGCCTGCCCTTCCTCGGCCACGCCGGTTAAGTCGCCTTTCACATCGGCCATAAATACCGGTACGCCAATTTCAGACAGCGATTCGGCCAGCTTCTGTAGCGTGACGGTTTTACCGGTCCCGGTCGCGCCGGTAATCAGTCCGTGACGGTTGGCCATGCCTGGCAGTAAAAACAGTTCGGTGTCCGGCGTGCGGGCAATTAGCAGGGGTGTGCTCATTGAGATTTCCTCCATTTATCTTGCCTGGAGTATAGGCAATGTCCATCAAAGAGAGTATGCGATGGCCAGAGAAAATGACTTAAAGCGTATTGCCGTGATAAATCTGGTACCCCAAATCCACGGTGTTGTGGTTATGGTCGTTGTTCTTGATTTTGCTCAGCAACATCTGCGCTGCCATGCGGCCAATGTCAAAACGCGGGGTGATCACGCTGGCGAGGCTTGGGATCATCTGCCTGCCCATTTCCAGCCCGTGGAAACCGGCAATCGAGATCTGTTCCGGAACGTCCAGATCGCGCTCGCGGCACAGCAGCAGCGCGCCCATTGCAATATCGTCGTTGGTGCAAAAAACGCCGTCTAAATCCGGATGCGCGGCGAGCGCGTCCCGCATCATCTGGGTGCCGAGATGGATGGACGAAATAGAACGCGGATTGACGCGCAGCGGCGCCAGGCCCCGGCGCGTCATGGCATCGCAATAGCCGCGATAGCGCTGTTCATCGCGGACGTCGTCTTTCGAACCGAGATAGAGGATTTTGCGCCGCTGGCGTTTATCCAGCATGGTGCTGACCATATCAAATGCCGCCTGACGGTTATCGAAGCCCACTTCCATGTCCAGACGATCGCCCTGAATATCCATCAGCTCCACCACCGGAATGTTGGCTGAACGCAGAAACTTCACCGTGCGCAGGGTGTGATATTTCTCGGACAGGATAATGCCGTCGATATTGTATGACAGCAGATTGATCACCGACTCTTCCTCGGATTCCCGGTCGTAATTGTAGTTGGCGATCAGCGTCTGATAGTTATGGTCCGAGGTGACCGACTCAATGCCGGCCAGAATGTCAGCGAACAGCTGGTTTTGAAACGAGGGGATCAGCACGCCAAGCGTATAGCTTTGCGCATTCAGCAGCATCGCGGGCGCGCGGTTGGGGATGTAATTAATCTCCTCCATAATCTGCGCGATGCGTTCACCGGTTTCCTTTGCGACCTTTTTTGGCGAGCGAATGTAGCGGCTCACCGTCATTTTGGTCACGCCCGCCAGCGTGGCGATGTCTTGCAAAGAAATTCTGTGGTTCCTCATTTTCTCTCCAGTGCCGGGGAGCGCGGATCTGTGCTCCCCGGTGATGACCGTCTTAATGCAGAATGGCGTTCAGCGCCAGAACCCCCAGCAGCCCCATAATGGAAATCAGCGTCTCCATTACCGTCCAGGTACGCAACGTTTCCCCGACGCTGAGATTAAAATAGCCTTTAAACAGCCAGAATCCCGGATCGTTAACGTGGGAGGCAATCACGCTGCCCGCGCCGGTAGCCAGCACCATCAGCGCCGGGTCGGCATGAGTGACGTTGATAATCGGCAGCACCACGCCTGCGGTGGTGATCGCCGCCACGGTGGCTGAACCGAGCGCGATACGCAGCAAGGCGGCGACCGTCCAGCACATCAGCAGCGGAGAAAGCGACGTGCCGGTCATCAGGTGCGAGATATATTGCCCCACGCCGCTGTCGACCAGAACCTGCTTAAACGCGCCGCCCCCGGCGATGATAAACACAATCATCGCAATCGCACCGATAGAGTCGCCAATGATATCCATAATTTGCTCGATCGTACGTCCGTTACGTCGACCAAGGGTAAAAATGGCGAGCACGATAGCGATAAACAACGCGACCGCAGGGTTACCGATAAATTCAAAGAACACCCGTACGCTGTTGGTCTTCGGCAGCGTGATTTCGCACACTGCGGCGACCGCCATCAGTATGACCGGGATTACTGCGGCAAAGATACTGTTCCAGAACGACGGCATCTCTTCTTCGGTGAACAGATGCGGGTTGAATAACCCTTCCGGCGGCGCTTTCTCAAAGCGGGTCAGCAGCTTAGAAAACAGCGGCCCGGCAACAATCACCGTCGGGATAGTAATAATAAAGCCGTACAGCAGGGTGGTGCCGAGATTAGCCTCGAAAATGGTGGCAATCGCGGTCGGCCCCGGATGCGGCGGCAGAAAACAGTGGGTCACGGACAGCGCAGCTACCATCGGGACACCAACATACAGCAGCGGCAGGCCGGAAGAGGCCACCACCGTAAACACCAGCGGCAGCAGCAGAACAAAGCCGACTTCGAAAAACATCGCCAAACCCACCACCAGACCGGTGATCACCAGCGCCCACTGCACGCGTTTCTTACCAAACGTGCCAATCAGCGTGGTGGCGATGCGCTGAGCCGCGCCGGTATCGGAAATCAGCTTACCGAGCATTGCACCGAAGCCAAGGATCATCGCCAGACCGCCGAGCGTCCCGCCGATCCCATTTTGTATTGAGTGCAAAACGGCCTGGGCATCCATCCCTTCGGCAAAACCGACGACCGCCGCCACCAGGACCAGAGCAATAAAGCCGTTAACTTTAAAACCAATCATCAGGACCAGGAGCAGCGCGACGCCTGCCGCAATTATTATTAATGGCATAATCGTTTCTCTTATATCCCCGTCATACTGCAAGTTGCAGGTGTGTTGGCTACGCTCACTCACCCGAATCACTTACTCAAGTAAGCTCATCGGGTTCATTCACTTGCCGCCGTCCTGCAACTCGAATTATTTAGGAGTGGCCAAAAATGCAGCGCCTGGGCGCTGCGTGATGTTGCGTTGTGTTGTATCAGACGGCGACCAGCATGCCGCCATCGACAAACAACAGGTGCCCGTTAACAAAATCGGATGCTTTGGAAGAGAGGAATACCGCCGCGCCAATCAGCTCCTGCGGATCGCCCCAGCGCGCGGCTGGCGTACGTTTGCACAGCCAGGTGGTGAAGGCTTCATCCTCGACCAGCGCTTTGGTCATCTCGGTTTTGAAGTAGCCCGGTGCGATACCGTTGACCTGGATATTGTGGCGCGCCAGCTCAACGCACATACCGCGGGTGAGCATTTTCACCGCGCCTTTCGAGGCGGCGTACGGCGTGATGGTGTCGCGGCCCAGCTCGCTTTGCATGGAGCAGATGTTGATGACCTTTCCGGCCTGACGTTCCACCATGCGACGCGTTACTGCCTGCGAGACCAGGAACACCGCCGTCTGGTTAACGGCAATCACATCGTTCCAGTCCTGCTCCGGGAACTCGGTAAACGGATGGCGGCGCTGAATACCGGCGTTATTCACCAGCACATCGATTGGGCCAATGTCTTTTTCGATATGGTCGATGGCGGCATCAATGTCCTGTTTCTGCGTAACATTGAAGGGCGCGGCAACGGCGCGGATCCCTTCCTGTTGCAGTTTGGCGACGGCAGCCTCCGCGCGCTCCGGCGTAATATCATTGACGATAATCTGCGCGCCATATTTACCCAGCCCGGTCGCCAGTAAATAACCAATACCCTGGGCCGAACCGGTGATCAGAATATTTTTGCCATCCAGCGAAAAAAGATCGTTCATTATGTTCTTCCTTATTTTGTTTCAGCAAAAACGAGCTGGACTTTCGCTGCCTGGGTTTTATCCCCGGCAAAGATCAGCGCCTGTTCAAGCTCGGTAAACGGATATTCGGCGCTGAGTAACGGCAGTGGATCGATAACGTTATTCGCCAGCCACGACACCGCAGTGTTGAACTCGGTGGTAAAGCGGAACGAGCCTTTGAGCGCGATCTCTTTGCCGATCAGCATCATCATCGGGAAGCCCGGCACCGCGCCGCCCATGCCGACCTGCACCATCACGCCTTTCGCGCGGGTGACTTCCAGGCAGGTGGTGATTGAGGACGGATGACCGGAGACTTCGAAGCTGACGTCGAAGTAGCCTTTTTCTTTTTTCCACTCATCGAGCGAGTCCTGCTGCGGGTTGATCAGCGTGTCAGCACCCATCTGCTGGGCCAGCGACAGCGAGCGCGGGCTGATATCAGCACAGACAATTTCTGCTGCGCCGAGCGTTTTCACTGCGCTGACGATCAGGCAGCCGATAGGCCCCACGCCGGAGATAAACACGCGTTTGCCCTGCAGGTCTCCTGCTTCATGCGCGGCGTGGATTGCGACTGCCAGCGGTTCGGAAAAGGCCATGACTTTTTCATCGGCGTGCTGGGGGTAGGGGATGCACTGCGCGGTATCGACGGTTTTAAATCGGCTAAAGCCGCCGTCAACGTGGGGAAAATACATGGCGCTGCCAAAAAAGCGCATTTCCGTGCACTGGTTTTCTTCGTGCTGCAGACAGTATTTACAGTGGCCACAGGGCTTCGACGGATTAATAGCCACCGATTGACCTTCATGTAATTCTTTTGAGTCGCTGCGCACCACTTTACCAATAACTTCATGGCCTAAAATCATCGGTGCTTTAACGGTAAAATTACCGACTTTTCCTTCCTGATAATAATGTAAGTCGGAACCACAAATTCCGCCGCGGGTAATTTGTACCAGCGTTCCTTTATTATTCCATTCAATATTTTGGTCGGTAATGGCAACAGTTTTCTTACCCGCGACAACGCAGGATTGGGTTTTAACTTGCATAAATGCCTCACTGGTCAGGTAGTAACCTCGGCAGCATTTAAACGGTTTTGATTGTTATTATTTGTGATAAAGATCACGCTGGAAAATTGTTACACTACAATGTTACGCATAACGTGATGCGCCTTGTAAATCTGCTCAGCCACGCCGAAAAAAGGTGAATTCTGCAATGTGGAAGGCGTAGTATCGCGCCATGGAATATGAATCTGGAGTTTTTTCAATGGCCGGGGAAAGTTATATTTTGATGGGCGTTTCGGGTAGCGGTAAATCTTTAATTGGCAGCAAAATTGCTGCAGTATTATCGGCTAAATTCATTGATGGTGACGATCTCCATCCGGCCAAAAATATTGATAAAATGTCTGAAGGTATTCCATTAACCGATGAAGACCGACTACCGTGGTTAGCACGATTAAATGACGCTTCATACAGTTTATATAAAAAGAATGAGACCGGGTTTATTGTCTGCTCGTCATTAAAAAAACAGTATCGCGATATATTGCGCCAGGGTAGCCCGAATGTGCATTTTTTGTGGTTGGACGGCGATTACGAGACCATTCTGGCGCGCATGCAGCGTCGGGCAGGGCATTTTATGCCGGTGGGATTACTCAAAAGCCAGTTCGATGCGCTGGAGTGCCCGCAGGAGGACGAACGTGATATTGCCCGCATCGACGTGAACCATGACATTGAGCATGTGACGGAACAGTGCCGCCAGGCGGTGCTCGCGTTTCGTAACGGGCAATAAGCCCAGCCCCTTGCGGGACTGAGCCTTGCATCAGAAGTCGGCTTTCAGCACCACGCGGTAGCGGGCTTTGCCGTCACGCACGTGCTGGATAGCGTCGTTAATTTGCGACATCGGGTACAGTTCGGTGGTGGGCGACACCTTGCTGCGCCCGGCAAACTTCATCAGCTTGCGCAGTTCGAACGGCGTACCGGTTGCCGAACCGGAGATGCTGCGATCGCCGGCAATTAAGGTGAACGCTGGCACCGGCAGCGGCTTCAGCACCGCGCCGACGGTATGGAAGTTACCGCCGTAGGCCAGTGCTTCAAAATAAGGCTGCCAGTCGAGATCGACGTTAACCGTGTTAATAATGAGATCGAACTGGCCCGCCAGCGCTTTTAGCGCATCCGGATCGCGGCTGTTAACCACCTTATCCGCCCCCATCGCCAGCACTTCCTGCTCTTTCGCCGGATTGGAGCTGAACGCGGTCACTTCGCAACCCATCGCATGTAACAGCTTAATGGCGATATGCCCCAGGCCGCCGATGCCGATCACCCCAACGCGGCTGGTGGCGGTGATATGGTGCATCAGCAGCGGTTTGAACACCGTGATACCGCCGCACAGCAAGGGACCCGCCGCCGCATGATCGATGCTCTCCGGCAGCGGGATCACCCACTGCCAGTCGGCCCGCAGCTTCTCGGCAAAGCCACCGCGATTGAGAATAGTGGGAACGGAACCTTCCAGGCAGTTAATCTGATTGCCGCTGATACAGGCGTCGCAATGCCCGCAGCTGCGCGCCGTCCAGCCAATGCCGACGCGCTGACCAACCTTCAGACCTTTATCTTGCGCTGCGCTGCCGAGCGCCGCCACGCGACCAATCACCTCATGCCCGGCAACAAGTGGATACTGAGAGAACCCCCATTCGTTGTCGATCATCGACAAATCGGAATGGCAGATACCGCAGTAATCGACCTGGACTTCGACATCTTCCGGCTTAAGCTCGCCCGCATCATATTCATAGAGTTCGAGTTCGCTGCCCGCCGCTTTTGCGGCGTAGCTTTTTATCATCGACATCGTGTTTCCCTCAGTGTGGTGTTGAACTGGAAGTGTAGAGCATGGGGAAACGGGACGCTTCGCAGAAGGGGGGATTAATAAGGGGGCAAACTGTGACGATGGTTGCAGGTGAGAAAGGGAATGCTGAAATTTTCAACACTTAGCGAGTCAGGCACACGCTGGTGCTTGCATGGTGGCGCATGACAGGTATAATCCACAACGTTTTCCGCATCCCTTCCGTGCCGGAGTGGCGAAATCGGTAGACGCAGTTGATTCAAAATCAACCGTAGAAATACGTGCCGGTTCGAGTCCGGCCTTCGGCACCATTAGTACTTCCAAGACCATCCGAGAAAGTCCAATTATCCCTTTAAAATCAATGCTTGCAGAGATTTTTATGTCCTGAGTCGTCCGAGGTTGTCCGTTGAAATCCGAATGTCATTGGGGGCATAATTGGGGGCATCTTAACTTCGATTAGAAATGTGCCCCCAAATGAAGCTCAACGCCAGACAGGTCGAGACCGCAAAGCCAAAAGACAAAACCTACAAAATGGCCGATGGCGGCGGTTTGTATCTCGAGGTTTCGGCCAAGGGTTCTAAATACTGGCGCATGAAATACCGACGCCCCTCTGACAAAAAAGAGGATCGCCTCGCGTTTGGTGTTTGGCCTACGGTGACGCTTGCTCAGGCAAGAGCAAAGCGCGATGAAGCTAAAAAGCTGTTAGTGCAGGGCATCGACCCAAAAGCTGAACAGAAAGAAGCTCAAGCCGAGAATTCAGGGGCATATTCTTTCGAAACCATTGCTCGCGAATGGCATGCCAGTAACAAACGCTGGAGTAAAGACCATCGATCGCGCGTTCTACGCTATCTTGAGCTTTATATCTTCCCTCATATCGGTTCGTCCGACATTCGGCAGCTTAAAACCAGCCACCTGTTAGCCCCGATTAAAAAAGTTGATGCCAGTGGCAAACACGATGTCGCTCAGCGCCTGCAACAGCGCGTCACGGCCATTATGCGTTATGCCGTACAGAACGATTACATCGACTCAAATCCAGCCAGCGATATGGCCGGTGCGCTATCGACGACCAAAGCGCGACACTATCCAGCGTTACCATCTAGCCGCTTCCCTGAATTTCTTGCTCGTCTTGCTGCATATCGTGGCCGCGTAATGACACGGATCGCGGTCGAGCTTTCCTTACTAACTTTCGTGCGTTCCAGTGAGTTACGTTTCGCGCGTTGGGATGAGTTTGACTTCGATAAATCTCTCTGGCGAGTACCTGCAAAACGAGAAGAAATTAAAGGTGTACGTTACTCGTACCGGGGCATGAAGATGAAAGAGGAGCATATCGTTCCGCTTAGTCGGCAGGCGATGATTTTGTTAGAGCAGCTTAAGCAGATTAGTGGTGATAAAGAGCTGCTGTTTCCGGGAGATCACGACGCAACTAAAGTTATGAGTGAAAACACGGTGAATAGTGCTTTGCGGGCTATGGGGTATGACACTAAAACTGAAGTATGTGGGCATGGTTTTAGAACTATGGCACGTGGAGCTTTGGGTGAGTCGGGGCTATGGAGTGATGATGCGATCGAGCGGCAGTTAAGCCACTCAGAACGTAATAATGTGCGTGCGGCATATATTCATACCTCCGAGCATTTAGATGAGCGGCGTTTAATGGTGCAATGGTGGGCTGATTATCTAGATGCTATTCAGATAAATTTCATCACTCCGTACGATTATGGAAGGTCTAAATTTTAGTTAATATTTTATATATCATATATTAATTAGTTCATTGCTAACTATTTGCAATTTGAATGATAATATAGAGTAACCAAAATGTTCTTGAAAAACCTTATAAATCAAGGTAAAAACTCCTAAATGTGAATAGCTTTTAGGTGTTCTTATGGATAGTAATGAACTTAGTCAACTTATAAAGTTACAAATTGCTAATAAACCTCCTGAAGAAGAAATTGCACGGGGTTTTTTCACTAATAATTATACCAGCCAAAATGAACACTACAGAATAACATTTGGCTGGGATATTTTTACTGCTTATTCTTGTGATATAAAATGGAAAGCTTTCAGATTACAGTTAGCAGCATACTTGGATACTCTTTCTGAAAATGAAAGAGCGGAAGAGGAAAAAAAGATTCAAGGTGAAGATGATCATTGGGAATGGTTTAATAAATCACTGTTACTAAAAAGTGATGAATACAAATGGTTTTTTTTAAGAGTTGATGATGAGATACAGGCTGCCTGCTTAATATATCATCCTAAGCAATCTGTGCTTTCAACTCAAAAACTTTTTTATGTTGAATTTATAGCTGTTGCCCCTTGGAATCGATATCATCCATTGGGTGATAAAAAATATTTAGGAGTAGGCACTGTTTTTTTAAAAGAAATAATGAGGCATTGTAAGGATGTTTTAAAATTTCAACCGGGAATGTGCTTACACTCTTTGCCACAAGCGCAAAGTTTTTATGAACATAAACTTAAAATGATCCACTACGATCAGGCAGATAAAGATGGCTTATGGTACTATGAAATGCATGAGGATAAATATCTTGACTTTGTGAGGGCTATATGATGGTTAATGATGATGAGCTTTTTTTAGGCCGTTATAGTTCAAGCAATTTCAGTGGTTTTTATTTAGAATATAAAGAGTTTATTAATAGACTGAATGCGGCCCCAGCAAATGTCAGAAAGCAGTTTATGCATGATGATAATACTTATGATTATAATAAGCTAGCGGTGCTTTTCAATAGTTACAAGGATAAAAATAGTCAGATTTTATTTAGGAAGTCAGATAAAGCTAAAGACTTTATCATTGATCTTTGGCTATGCAAAGTAAGGAATAAAGTTCGTGTTCTTGAGATGCTTTCGCTACCGTCTTATAAAAAAGTAGATGAAGCACTGGTTTCTGAAATATTGAAGATTAGTTCAGAGAAAAATGGTCATATTAAGATTTCAGCTGCATTAATTGAATTAGGGATAGTTGTCGTTTTTGAAGAGTCCTTTCCTGGGCTCAATCTTGATGGAGCAGTATACACAAATGCGCAAGGTAATCCTATTATTGCTTTAAGTCTGCGCTATAATAGAATTGACAACTTTTGGTTTACTTTAGCGCATGAGTTAGCCCATATCATTCTTCATTATGACAACTTAAATGAAGTAATAATTGACGATGTAGATGAATCTATTGCACATACACAAGGAAAGGAATTCGAAGCGAATAAATTAGCTGGGGATCTGTTAATACCTAGGAGAGTTTGGCGAAGCTGTCCGGTAAAACATTCAAATTCAACATTTGAGGTTGAGCAATTTGCGAATGAAGTAAATATCCACCCAGCAATAATAGCAGGAAGGATTAGAAGAGAAAGGGCTAACTATAAACTATTTACGGATATAATCTACAAAGAAGATTTAAGAAAGGATTTGTTTTTATGAATAATTATATTCCATTTTTGAAACTTAAAGGTAGTGAGATCAGTGCATTAAAGCATTTGCATTCTACACATCCACTAATTAACCCTTATCCATTTTTTGATTTTCCCAGAAAAAAGCTAAAGAAATCAAGGCGTGAACCTGATGCCGCTATTAAAAATAAAGAAGAGTTGTTTGCTGGTGATTTGATTCGGTTGCACAGGAAGTTCGAGATTAATTTAAGGTTCTTAAATCATTTTTATATGGATAATTATGATGTTGAGGATACCATAAAGTACAATGGAAAATATAATTATGTTGGTATAATTGATACTTTTGGTCCTCTTGGAATGGTCTCGGTAATAGGTTTAGATAGACATCCTGAGCATCTGAGATCTATCAAAAATGGCCTGGCTAATGGTTCCCTTATTG
Source organism: Citrobacter sp. RHB35-C21 (assembly GCF_013816515.1). NCBI lineage: Bacteria > Pseudomonadati > Pseudomonadota > Gammaproteobacteria > Enterobacterales > Enterobacteriaceae > Citrobacter > Citrobacter sp. RHB35-C21. The sequence goes on along the minus strand of NZ_CP057147.1, from coordinate 4,497,286 downwards.
TAAGTAGGGTTGCCGTAAGATTAACTCAAGAAGATTTTGAGTCTTATGCATTATGTCGAATTTCATTAATAAATTTATTGAGAGAATTGCATTCTCTATTTGATGATGTTGATGTTGTTTTCGATTGTAGGGTATGCAAAGAGAATTCAGCAAGCAACTTACATTCGCAAATATTGTCTTTTTTAATTTCTCTGAGAAATGATGGGTTCGTCTTTTCAAAAACTATCATAACTGGTTCGACTATTCCCGCATCAATATCTGAAATAATTCAAACAAGGGATGAAAAAGAGGTAGTCAGAGAAGAAATTATAATTTATGAAAATGTTTTATTAAAGTCTGCGGAGGTAGACGCCACTGTCTATTTAGGGGATTATACTTGCGTTAGTCCTGAGTATTCAGATGTCGAATTATTTGATGAAGACATGGATAATGTCACAACAGCAAAATTAATTTATCCGTTCGATAATAAAATTCTTTTAATTCGCGGTGGAAAGTTCAAAACCGATAGAGGGCAATTAGGTAAGTTGGCGAAAAAACTCATCGCCAAAACGACGATTTATAGAGGTAAGCTTTATTCTACTGGTGACGGTTACTTACATGACAAGGCTAATAATGTAGGGAAACCAGCAACCGCATCAACTATAGTCCCTCATTTAGTAAATCTACATCTGGTTTATATGTTTAATAAATGAGCTCTTTCTTTTTTCTAATAAGGAACTGATCTTTTCATTCAGTTCCTTTTTGTTAATTTTTAGGGATATTTCTCTAGATATGTTAGTTCTATTCATTTCCGATTTTTTTAAATGTAGTCCATAATCACTCATAAGAGACACCATTTCTTCTTTCCATAACGTTTGTAAGGCAGATTTTTTTGAAATGTTAATGTTCTCAGTCGCTTTTCTAATATATCTCATTTTAACTCGGCCATTATGATAGAAAGCAACAATTATACCCCAGAATGAAGGTGTAATATTCAAGGCTCGTATTAAATGTTTTTCTGTAGTAACTAAAGTTATTTTAGGGAATGTTTGATTGTAAAAAAAACCTTGTGACTGAAGTCGTTCGACTTTATCGCCATCGCCTTTAATCTCATAACAATGAAGTTGTTTATATACAGCTACAACATCTGCAATAGCATTTCCATTATCTATAGGCAATTCATGAATGATTCGTGCGGGTTTTTGTTTTCTAGATAATAACATTTCCACTAAACCATATCTTATTTCTTTATCATTCAAAGTCATAGAAACACCGTGCTTAATTTTCAACGCAAGTATATTTGTTAAACATAATTGACCTTATAAATGAATAATCTAGTCTGTCAATCAGTTGAACATGGCTCTTGTTAAAAGTATAACAGGGACTTCAAAACTAATAAATCTTTTGGTAATGAAAGTAAATCACAGCCCAGACAATCATAATAGAAATAAGCTTTCGTATGTATCTTTATGATAAATAATGTTTTTGTATGCTCATTTGACGATATACATCAATACGGAACATCATATGTTGCAGTAGCTCTTGATCTCAAATTTTGGCTTCTCCGCGCGCAGCCCCGCCCGCCTGCCCGCTTCGCTTAACAGAATGGTTTTCATTCACCCCGTAAATCGTCTCAGGAGCCGCCACACAAGGGCTTTCGCGTCAAAAACGGCGCATGAGACTCATGCGTTTTCATGCACCATAGACATGCACTCATGCGCTCTCAGGCCAGCCAGGAAAAAGGCGTAAAAAATCCCGGTACAGGACCGGGATTATGGCTGGGCGTTTTATGTTGATCAGACAGGGATTTGCTGACGGCTTGACAGTTTTGATGCAGAGCCATAGCGATTGAGCGTTTTCTTTTGCTTTTCAGGCTCTTCCGGTTCATCTGATTGCTGTTCATTGCGCCGGGGTTTCATAATTATCGTATCCACACTTTCCAGTGCGGTAAATGTGCAGGAACATTCAAGATTCTGGCACTGATACCATGAGCGTTTAACCGATGGTGCTTCATAGGCGGAGGTTCTGGCGTGTGCCGTAGTGCCGCATTCGGGACATTTAAGTGCCATCAGATACCCTCCGCGGCTCGGTTACGTTTTTGCAGTTCTTCACGTTCCTGCCGGATCTTCATTTTATGAAGGGCCGCCGGAGAGGGAAGTTTGCGGAAATCAGCAAGGGCAGCATAATCCGGCGCAACACCTGCCAGTTTAAACACCGGGTCCTGTTTCGGCATCGCAGCGTTAGTAAGAGCCGGTTTGGTGATATGTTTGTGAATAAAGTCTTTCAGTACTGTGTCCGGGTCATTAACTGAATTCACCACACCCACAACGGCACTGGCTTCCCGCCCCATTGTGGTTTTGAGCAGGCTCAGTGTCTGAATTAACGCCTTACCATGCGACTGCATGAAGTCTTCCCAGATTTGCTTTGCGCGAATTTCCACAAGGGTGTTATGTGCGCAGATATACTGCCCGGCTAATTTCCCGGCCTCCTGCGGTAATAAGGCATTTTCGCTTTCCTGAGCTGCCAGCAGTTCATCAAAATCCTCAAGCGTTTCTCGTCCCAGCGCAATTTCCGTGCGCAGTTTTTTCATTTCCTTTGAGACTACTGTAAATAGACCCGTTTTAGTTCCATGCATTTTTTGAGATCCCGGCCAAATAATGGTGCTGTCGGTATTCCTCCGGTGTCATATTGTTCAGTGATTCATGCGGGCGTTCACAGTTATATTCTGACAACCATTTCTCCGTAATTTCCCGCACTTCACTCAGCGTTCTGAACAGATAAAAATCGAGTATTTCTGTACGGTATGTCCGGTTAAAGCGCTCAATAAAAGCGTTCTGCGTCGGCTTACCCGGCTGAATAAATTCCAGTTTTACTGCATGTTGCTCTGCCCATTCAGCCAGTGCCAGAGAGATAAATTCCGGACCATTATCCATGCGTAGCATGACCGGATAGCCGCGATTTGCCGCAATCCTGTCGAGTACACGGACCACGCGCAAAGCTGGCAGATTCAGATCGATTTCAATCGACAATGCCTCACGGTTAAAGTCATCAACGACATTGAACGTGCGAAAACGACGGCCACAGACCAGAGCATCATGCATAAAATCGACAGACCAGCTCTGGTTCAGCGCTTCCGGTGTGGCCAGTGGCGAGGGATTACGCACCGGCAACCGTTGTTTGCCTTTACGGCGAAAATTCAGCTTCAGCAGACAATAAATACGATGGATCCTTTTGTGATTCCACGGGTATCCCTGCCGCCGCAGAACCTGGAAAAGTTTTGGAAAACCGTATCGTGGGTATCGCTCTGCCACTGCCTGCAACGCGACAATAACAGGTTCGTCACGCGTGGTATCCGGACGGTAATGGTAAACCGTTCTGCTCAGGTTCAGACTCCGGCAGGCCTGACGGATACTGAGTCCAAATGTCGTTATCAGATGAGTGACCAGCTCACGCTTAAAGGCTGGTTTTAAAGCTTTTTTTCGATAACGTCTTTCAGCGCCCGGTTCTCAAGGCTCAGGTCGGCAAACATCTGTTTGAGACGTCGGTTCTCGTCCTCAAGATCCTTGATCTTTTTAATATCAGAAGCCTCCATGCCGCCGTATCTGGACTTCCAGTTGTAGTAGGTGGCTTCAGAGATACCGGTCTCCCGGCAGACATCTTTAACAGTTCGTCCGGCTTCAACCGACTTAATCACAGCGATGATCTGATGCTCAGTAAAACGGGCTTTACGCATAGCGATCTCCTTCGTTGGCAGATTGATTATGCCGGATGATCTCTAAATGTGAATGGCACGATTATGCGGGATGTTTACAGTAGGCTAAATCATCAAACTTTGCAGTGTCAGCGGCGTATTCCCAATGGCCTTCTGTCAGCGCAATCAACATGACTGGTGGTGTTAAGTTGCCTTCAACCAGGCCTTGAATGAGACCAGCCTTGGCGAATTCATGCTCGGGCAATTCGACCAATGGCTGAGTAAACTCGGAGTGCTGTTTGACCAGTTTATTGAACAGTGCTTCTAGCTGCTGTTGCGGGTCTTGTTTTTTTGCTTTTGCTTCTTTTGCCATGATGTTTTCTAAAATCCTTTAATACCGCCAATAGTTACTACAAGTGCCGGTTAATTGATCAATACCAGCAAGGGGCCTTTAATCTCTAACTGCGCATGCTTCCGAGCCAGTTTGTGTATCTGCTGTTCACTGGTCGTAATACCTGCTGGGAGCTTTTTCAGTACTTGTGCCAGGGGCATGCGCCCACCAGCTTGTTGTAACAATGATACCAAATGTGCCGCAACATCAGGTGTAACCTGGTACGTTGCTGTTGTGGACTCTTTTAGATGATTACTTTGAGGCAATGAGGCAAGCCATAGCGAAACTTGAGACTGGCTAAAGCCAAGGGTTTGCCAGAGAGTTTGGTTCTCATTAAATACAACGTCAGCGCTTCTGGGCGCTGCTGTTTGCTGAGTAATTAGTTGTTCCAGGCTTTGTCGCTGGTATTCATGGGTCATCTCATGCCTCCACTATAGGATACTGAAGCAGCCATCCGATCTGGGTTGGGTCTCATTGTACAGGACTCGTCACTCGGCCACATCATCCTCTCACCGCGTTTTGCCATTATCCGGTATGGCACAACCCATAATTTTAAAGTCTCTGAAAAAGCAAAGTGCTGGCGTATCGGTTGGCTAAAGTCATCATGCGCAGGGTAAATCAGATACATTTCGCCGCGGCCATCAAGATATTTTTGGCCGTAGGCAAACATTTGATAAAAGTCGGATTGCGCAAGTCCATATAGTGATTTTTTTTGCTCGTTGCTGTTCACCAGCTTCCATTTTGTATCTATCACCATTTTGGTTTGAACCGGTTGACGTGATTGAATCAGCAGGTCTGGGCGAAGTTTAAAGCAGTCATAAGCCCCATGTTTTACTAAGGAATAAGTGGCGGCTTGCGATTTAACTTTGAAGTGAGGAGGGAGTTCGTCGGAAAAGGTTTGTGCAACGAAGGATTCAAACACTGCTTCCATAGGGAACAAGAGGGATATCGCTTTGGTATTTCCCTGCAAGGCACTCGGGCTCATTCCTCTCAAGATCAATTGCGCCCACGCCATTGGCTCGTTGTAATGAGCCATACCGCGCTCAAGGCGTAAGCTGTTTATATCACTTTCTATATCCCGGCTAAGTGGAATCCCGTCAAACGCAAAGCGCAGTTCGTAAAGCCAGCGTTGATTCTCTGATGACAGCTGCAGACTAAGTAACTTATCCAGTGCGGAGTGTAAGATCCGATTGGCAGCACAATCAGGCATATACTCATCATAATCGACACAAAACTTATGGCGATTTACCGCGTTATATCGCAGCTGTGCAGAAAGCATCAGCTTGCCCTTCATAAAAGCCAGATTACCGTGCTCGCTCACATAGTCGGAGCGTAAACCTTGTCTAAGCAATTGGCTGACGCTAAGCAAAAACTGACTGATAAAAATCTCAAGCAAAGGCATGCGCTGAGCCTGCAGAGTTGCCTGTTGGGTTTGAATATGTCGAAACCCAGGCAGATGGCTTAGCATCGTCAGCAATGTTTCACGAGCATTAGCTGCTGTGAGGTTTTTACCAACCTTGGGCAGTATCTCAAGCTGGAAACCGTGAGGTGTTGAAAGCATCCCCGCGTAGTTTTGCACTTGAAGCAATTTGAAGCCTGAGCGAGAGGTGAGTTTGAGAAACTGGCTCCCTTGAATACTTGTTAGGCTAAGTGCTTCTAAATAATTGAAGACCTGTTGAGGTACCAGCTTTGCGCCAACTGAAGCCGCTTTTCCACTCCCTAGCAGGTCATATTCAAAAACAGATAGCACTTCACCCATGGTTTACAGCCTGCTCATCAAGGACGGCTTGCTGCGGCTGATAAATAGCGCGGTAAGCCTGTGGCATATTCCAGATCTCTTGCTCAAATGCTTCTAGCTCGTAAGCTGTAGATTGTTGATCGTGACGTCGTAAAGCATGATTGTTACCAAAAAGCGTATCCAAATCATCGGTTTTCTCAATTACGAATTGCAGGTTGTCGTCTTGCTTTTGATTGTCTGCCAGCACCAACCGGATCTTGTTCCAGTCATCGAAAAAGTATTCCTGTAAAAGCGGAATGATCTTTTTCTGGAATGCGATCTTCAATTGTTTAAACGCAGCTTCTTCATCACCGGCATCGAGTGCATTTTTTACCGGCATAAAGAACGCATGCCCCAGTGTATGTTCGCGATCGTAAAGTGCTTCGATGCGGCTGTTGAGTTTCTCTAACAACGACTCGAGCTCTATGCCTTTCACCTTAGCTCCACTCAGTAAAGAGAGATCTGGCATCATTTCGACAAAGTCAAAGCGACGGCGCAAAGCCGTGTCCATCAGAGCTAAAGAACGGTCCGCTGTATTCATGGCTCCGATGATGTCGACATTGGCGGGTACGCTGAAGTGATCACCGCTATAAGACAGCTGCAGGCTCATTGCATTGGACATACCGGCACGCTTGTCTACTTCAATGAGTGAGATCAATTCGCCAAAAATCTTGGAGATATTGCCGCGATTGATTTCGTCGATGAAAATGGCGTAGCGATGGGCTGGATCGGCATTGGCACGCTGACACAGCCGCATAAAGATACCCGGCTCAATAGGGTAAGAGATGTTGCCACTTTCGTCAGAGCGAGCGCGGATACCCTCAATAAATTCTTCGTAGCCGTATGATTGGTGGAACGTAACCACCGAAAATCGTTGAATGGCTTCGGCAGATGTTGGACCACGTTTAAGTTCGGCGTAGAGCTCTACCAAATCCTCCACTTGCTCAAGCTGTGAATCAACTAGAAACCATTCGCTGTTATCTGTTTTGTTAAATACGGCAGGCTCACGCCGATTCTTATAATCAACAGTTAACGATTCGGGAATTGTATACGATTGCAAAGCCGCCCAGGCAGTATTCGATAGGTTGCCATTACGACCGTTTAATAATGCTTTACGTTGAAACCACATATGTTCAATAAGTTGGCGAACTTTGGCTCGTTTCCCAAGATCGAGCAGCACCAGCGTTATAACCTGCATCCAGTTCAACGATTCAAGGCGAGAATCCAGCCAGGCATCACGATCAGCAGGAACTGCATGAGAAGTGTACTCTTTCATTTTTTGCTGCAACGTGAAGGTCTTGCCAGTGCCTGGGGGGCCAAAGAAGATCACGTTAGTTGGTGAATGTGGAATGGTCTTGTTCTCGATGGGCTCACTGCTGGTTATGGATGCCGTGCTAGCTACTTTCTCCTGCTTTTGTTCATTATCGCGTTCACGGAGCAATTCATAGAGATGCCAGATGGCCATATTCACGTAATAAGGATCTTTGTTAGGAGATTGGGCGTGTATGGCTTGTTTCAATTCATAGTTTTTCTGTAACCAATTTCCGGTCAGTACCAAACCGAGATGGAAGTGTTGATTTAGGAATTCTGCTGCTTTATTGAAAGCATTCTCATCCACAGTACTGGTGTAGTTTTCTGGCGAGAACGCGGCAAAGACACGATTTCTTAAACTCCAATACATGCGCTTAAGCTCTCCGGTCTCTTTGGCCTGCTGCAGCGCACTGCCTACATATTGGTAGGTAGCTTCATTCGGTTGCTGACGAACACGTTCAGTGAGTTCTCTAAGCAATGGGAGGCTTTGCTGATATTCTGCTAATGATGGAACGCCCTGACGAATACTGGCAATACCGTTATCGCGTTCATACCAGAGCCTCTTAACTAAATCATCCGTTTCAGGCTCAGCAAAAGTTGAGGTTTGTTGTAGCAAAGTCGTAAATTCACGGTATCGCTGATCCCACTTAGAAGCTGCGTAATTTTTATCTTTCGCCAAGGTTTCAATCAATTCACTGATCGTCAGCTTGCCTGCTTCAATACTATCAACAAGATCCATCGTAATTTTTCCTTTGATGCCACATTTCTTACAAGGTAGCCAATGAGCTGTTTTATGATCTATCTTACCAAGCATGAGTTTGCAGCCAAGTGCCATGAGTAAGATTTTCAATGGAAAGTACAGTTTTGACATGTCATTGAATTGATTGCTCTCAAACGAGTTTTTGGCATCTTCACTTTAAGTCGCGATTATCAAGTTACTTTGTTGTGCTGAAGCGCTGTTGTTATCAATAGAGTATGAGCTGTGCGGATACTAATGCAGGGCATGCTCCCTTCTTGGGTCAGCAAGGTGCGATGATTTTGAGTTGGAAGAGGAAAGTATGGGGAGTTGTGTTCGCACCTAAGAAAAGGCCTGAACAATTTAGTCAGAAAGCGTGAAATTACGCTGTGCGCAGGTGTCGTGTAGCAACGCACAACTTATCAGAATAGCTTGCCCAGCAGCTTAATAAAGAAAAACACATCGCTAAAACTACTGATACCTCTAACTAAACTGGCGAACGAGATGTGCACTTTGGGTGATGCTGCCAACTTACTGATTTAGTGTATGATGGTGTTTTTGAGGTGCTCCAGTGGCTTCTGTTTCTATCAGCTGTCCCTCCTGTTCAGCTACTGACGGGGTGGTGCGTAACGGCAAAAGCACCGCCGGACATCAGCGCTATCTCTGCTCTCACTGCCGTAAAACATGGCAACTGCAGTTCACTTACACCGCTTCTCAACCCGGTACGCACCAGAAAATCATTGATATGGCCATGAATGGCGTTGGATGCCGGGCAACCGCCCGCATTATGGGCGTTGGCCTCAACACGATTTTCCGCCATTTAAAAAACTCAGGCCGCAGTCGGTAACCTCGCGCATACAGCCGGGCAGTGACGTCATCGTCTGCGCGGAAATGGACGAACAGTGGGGATACGTCGGGGCTAAATCGCGCCAGCGCTGGCTGTTTTACGCGTATGACAGGCTCCGGAAGACGGTTGTGGCGCACGTATTCGGTGAACGCACTCTGGCCACACTGGAGCGTCTTCTGAGCCTGCTGTCGGCCTTTGAGGTCGTGGTATGGATGACGGATGGCTGGCCGCTGTATGAATCCCGCCTGAAGGGAAAGCTGCACGTTATCAGCAAGCGTTACACTCAGCGCATTGAGCGACATAACCTGAATCTGAGACAACATCTGGCAAGGCTGGGACGGAAGTCACTGTCGTTCTCAAAATCGGTGGAGCTGCATGACAAGGTCATCGGGCATTATCTGAACATAAAACACTATCATTAAGTTGGAGTCATTACCTGCACTTTGAAGCAAGTTTTTACTCCAGATTTATCTCCGACGCGATTGCGATATAATCCCAAAAAGTGACGAGCCTCTACCAGAGCATGTCTGTACAAAAAGAACTTTATTTTTTTGTTTTGCTTATCATCCGCTAACTGGATGATATCCGCGATCACTTCAACATAGCTCATTGCCCGAACATCGTAGTAATCCGGCCGATGCGTGATAGAGGCCTTATTGTTGATATAGATATAGTCCTTAACATCCAACGCGCAGAACCGGCCATTGCTCGCAGCAAGATGAACCGTCCAAAGAATGTCTTTATGGCTCCTGCCGGGCTGGAAGTGCAGTGAATGTTGTCTGATATAGGCTGACTTAACCATCTGCAACCAGAGGTAATGTGTCGCAGCCATAGTGCGAATGTGCACAGGCAAAAATTCTGTTTCGGAATGCAGTGCGCAAAATAATACCTGCTACGAAGACTATCGCAAACGATACAGGACAAAGAAATGCTCAGTCTCAGGAGGTCAATGCAATATTATCAACGGCTCAGAAGTGTTTAGATTATCTGTGGTGATTCACACTTTTACTGTTGGTGAATAAGCTAACCGAGATGGGCGATGAAGGGTTATGGAGCGTAGGTGCGTTTAACGGGTTCTGCGCTACGAGAGAAGATTAATTCTACCCAGCATTAATGCACAGGCAGTACTGCACAAAGTCTTTACCGCGCTCGGCATCACCATAGTGCAAAGCGCGGAAAAGAAATAAATCAGCCCTCTGGTTTTGCGAGATAGATAAGCGTGTCGACTCGCGCGGGAGAGAGCGGTTCGCGAGGCTGCGGCAGCGGCCAGCCGTACAGCCAGCGGGCGCTGGTGGCGCAGACTTTTCCCTGACAGGCCCCCATTCCACAGCGTGAGGCAAGCTTTGCCGCCTGCCAGCTTTCGGCGTTTTGCACCTCGCCACAACGAATATCCTCACAACGGCAAAGCAGCGTATCCGCAGTGGTCGCGGCTTTTAGCGACTCCGGTAGCGCAAACGTCGTATGCAACGCATGGGCAAAACGCTGCCAGCGGGCGCGCGCGGAGATGGCGCTTTGGGCCTTTTGCGGACAATTTGCTGCGGCATAGCCGGCAATCTCTCCCTCGGCTAACGCCAGCTCGCTGCCGCCAAAGCCAGTGCATTCTCCTGCCGCATAGATATCCTGCACACTGGTGCGTTGCTCCGCATCGACCCAAATAGCCTGATTTTCTGTTTTGCAGCCAAAGATTGCGCCAGGTTCTATATTCGGTACCAGCCCATAGCCAATGGCCAGCCTGTCGCAAGCGATCTCCCGGGTTTGTCCCTGGTGGCGCACGGCCACTGACTGAAGACAGGGATCACCCTGCGCATGGATGACCTGGCTTGCCGGATGATAATGGGCTGGAAAGAGCTCGCCGAACTGACGCAATTTTTCAGGCCAGCGCCAGAGCCCGGTTGCGAAACGGGCCAGTGCGCTCATCGGTGCCTGTTCGATGATGGAGACGATATTCCCGCCAGCGCGTTTCACCGTACTGGCGACCGCCAGCAGAAGAGGACCGCTGCCTGCAATGACCACGCGTTCTCCCTTGAGCTGCAGGCCGTGTTTTATTTGCGCCTGCAGGCCTCCGGCCCCCGTCACATTGGGTAGTATCCAGCCGGGAAAAGGCAGCGAGAGTTCTCTGGCGCCGCAGCATAAAATCAGCCGCTGCCAGCGGATTTCGCCGCAATCGACTGCGGTTTCGAAGACTACGGAATGTGGGGTGGGGCGGGCAATTAGCCGGGCACCGTTCAGTAGCGTAATGTGGGGATGCTCCGCCACCGCCTGACGAAGCCGTCTGGCGTGTCGGGGGAGTGAGACCAGCGGCCCATCGCGCCAGATTTGCCCGCCGGGGCGCGGGTTGTCATCAAGGATTATCACCGATTTTCCACAGCGTGCGGCAGCCAGTGCCGCCGACAATCCGGCTGGCCCTGCGCCAAGGATCAGGATCTCACAGTCAACGCTTTGCATGATGGCTCCTTTCAATCACCATTTCGGTCTGGCATTCCGTCTGGCAGGCCAGCACCCGGTGTCCGTTCACCGTGACGCGGCACTCCTGGCAAACACCCATCCCGCAGAAGGGCGCGCGCAGTTGACCACTCACCGAACGGCGAGTCACGCCATTACCCACCAGGGCCAGTGCTGCGGCAATACTCATTCCGACGGGAACCTCACAGCTCTGGCCGTCTATAATTACGTTCAGGGTCGTCATGCGATGGCCTCCTGCTTATGCAGGCGTACGGGGAGCCAGGCGTCCGGGGACACCGCCGGGCGCTCGCCAAGGATCTGGGCGCAAAGTAACTCGGCGGTTGCTGGCGCGGTTGTGACGCCCAGCCCTTCATGCCCCAGCGCCAGCCAGATACCCGGACGCGCAGGATGTGGGCCAATCAGCGGGTTGCCGTCAGCCGATGCCGCCCGAAAACCGCTCCAGCAGCGGATGATATTAAGTGTCTCCAGAGAGGGTAAAAAATGGCGCGCCCGCGCCAGCATCTGTGCCAGCAGGGGGAGGTCAACCTCGCGGTCGGTGTTATCAAACTGGCGGGAGGAGCCAATCAGCAACTGTCCGGTGGGGCGTGGCTGAATGTTAAATGCCACTGAGGTGCCGCCTGCATGGGCGCTGGCACCGTATCCCAACTCTACCAGCTGGTGGCTGAGCAAGGGGCCGTAGCGGTCGGTGATCGCCAACTGACCTTTTTTGGGTCTGAGCCAGTTTTCGTCCAGCAGCGTGTTGGCACTCAGACCGCTGGCGATGACGATGGCGCGCGCACGCAGTCGTTTGCCGCTGTGTAGGGTGACGTAAGGGGCATCAACAGAGAGGGCGCTATCCCGAAGATGCGTTAAATCGGCATCGTTAATAAACCAGCGGGCGACGTTTGGGGCGTAAACTATCCCGTCGCCGGGGACCCACAGCCCGCCAGCGAGTCCGGCGGTGAGCAGCGGTTCGCGCGCGGCAAGCTGATTGCGGGTCTGCATTTCACTGACAACCTGGTATTGTGCCATCCGTTGTTTCTTTTCTTCTGCCAGCGCAAGCTCTTGCGGCGTTTCCGCCAGCCACAGCGTACCGCATCCGCGCCAGGCACAGCTTTCTGGCATCCGGGGCATCAGTTTGCGCCAGCACGCCAGAGACCAGGCGGAGAGTGCGAGCTCCGCTGGATCGTCATCCATGCACACCAGGTGACCCATACCCGCCGCCGTCGCGCCCGCATTGCCGTCATCGACCAGCGTGACTCGCTGCCCGCGAGCGGCCAGTTGCCAGGCGCAGGCGGCCCCGATAATCCCGGCACCGATGACGATGACGTCACTTTCGATCACAGTGAGATCCCCCAGCAGAATGCATCTTCAGGGGTGAGGATCAGTTTGTTATCACCACAGACCCATGCCTCCCCGCGGATCGTCGGGACGATCTTGTCGCCATGCGGCACAAAATGCGCCGTAAATTCGCTGCCGATGATGCTCGCCTGCCGCCAGGATTCTCCGGATTTGAGTTTTCCGTCCTCTGCCAGACAGGCCAGTTTGGCGCTGGTGCCGGTGCCGCAGGGCGATCGATCCCAGGCTTTACCTGGGCAGAGTACAAAGCTGCGGCTGTCCGCGCGATCATCTTCTGCAAACAGTTCGATATGATCGATAATGCCGTCATGCTCGCCACGGATGCCTGCACGATCTAATCCTTCACGGATTGCCCATGCGTACTCCGTCAATTCAGGGATATTTTCCGGCGAGACCGCGAACGGATGATCGTTGACGAGGAAAAACCAGTTGCCGCCCCAGGCGATATCACCCGTTACCGTACCGTGGACGGTTTCAACCTGTACCTGCTTACGCCAGCGGTAGGCTGGCACATTTTCGACCGAGACGCTGCCGTCTTCGTGCAGCGTGGCCGTCACATCGCCCACCGGCGTTTCAATCAGATGTTTACCGGGTTGAATGCGCCCAAGCCATGCCAGCGAGGCAATCAGCCCGATGGTGCCGTGACCGCACATGTTCAGAAAGCCGCAGTTGTTAAAGAAAATGACTCCCGCCGTGGCCTGTGGCGAAACCGGTTCACAGAGCAATGCACCGACCAGAACGTCGTTACCGCGTGGCTCAAGAATAATAGCTTTACGCCAGTCGTCGTAGTCGCGGGAAAAGCGCTCCCGACGCTCGTTCATGTTCCCCGTCCCCAGATCCGGAAAGCCGTCGATGACCAGGCGAGTGGGTTCACCGCCGGTGTGAGAATCAATCACTCTCAGTTCACTGTACTGCGCTGTCATAGGATCTCCGGGAAGTTAATATTTTGTTGCTAAATGCTGACGCAAGCCTTGCGTCCCGGCTTGATCGCTTTCGTCACCGCAAATGACGAAATCAGCATAATGGCCGCTGTCATCTTTAAGGCATTATCATATTTATTTGTTATTAATCATTTTGTTAGTGGTGTGGTAAACCAAAAAAGGCAACTGCGCCAGTGGCTGGAAAAGGGGAAATTATAAATCTACGGCAGGATCGCAAAACGCAGTAAGGATGCTTGCTGAGTTAACAAAAAGTTAATAAATATTCAGATCACTAATCGGGAGGAAGCGTGATGTCCTGTGTGATTAATGATGTGCGGGCCCCGTCGCCGGTGCCGGAAGTGGCTGAACTTAGCCAGATATGTGAGGGGTTGGCGCGTCAGCGTCCGGACAATATCCAGACATTGCTCCATGCGATGGCATTGATTGCGCCGCTGCTCAATGCCATTCCGAATGTGGTTTTTTTTATCAAAGATGTGCAGGCCCGCTATTTGATGGTCAATATGACCCTGGCACGTCGCTGCGGGTTTAAGACGGTGGTTTCTCTGCTGGGTAAAACCTCTGCCGATGTTTTCCCTTCAGCGCTTGGGCTGGGCTATACCGAGCAGGATATGCGGGTGCTGCGCGAAGGGGTAATGCTGCGCGATCAGCTGGAAATGCATCTCTACAACGGTCGTGAACGCGGCTGGTGTTTGACCCAGAAGCTGGCGCTGCGGGATGCGCAGGGCCAGGTCATCGGCATGGCGGGGATTTCACACGATCTGCAGGAAGCGCAGGCGCGTCATCCGGCGTGGCAGCGGCTGGCGATCGTCGACGATCATATCCGCAATCATTATCACCGTCCCATCGCGATGGAAGAGCTAACTGCCCTGAGCGGCATGTCGGTGGCGCAAATTGAACGCTACTGTAAGCGTATTTTTCATCTCACGCCGCGCCAGATGATCCACAAAGTTCGTCTGGAAAAAGCCACCGAACTACTGGCGGGCAATACGCCGATTACTGATATTGCGTTGCAGTGCGGTTATACCGATCACAGCGCGTTTAGCCGCCAGTTTAAGGCGATGACGGGCTCTACGCCGCGTGATTTTCGCATTACGCTTGCCGGGTAAGACACACTCACTGTGCTAATTTCGTCATCAAAGAGGAAGAAAACTACCAAGCAGTCGGTCGCCTGAAACGTCAATCTGTCAGTGAATATTCACCATTCATTCACTTTAAATTAACAAATTGACGACAAGGAACCGAATATGAGCAAGAAAGCCATTCACTGGAGCGGTGTATTCCCGGCAGTCAGCACCCAGTTTCGTAGCGATTATTCCCTGGATCTGGATGCCACCCACACGGTGATGAAAAACCTGGTCAAGGATGGTGTTTCTGGCCTGGTGGTGTGCGGCAGCGTGGGGGAGAACACCTCTCTGACCACGCAGGAAAAGCTGCAGATCATCGAGGTAGCGAAAGATGCTGCGGGCGGTCAGATCCCGGTCATTGCGGGGGTGGCTGAATTCACCACCGCGTTTGCACAGAAGATGGCGAAAGAGGCAGAGCGCGTGGGCGTCGACGGTATTATGGTGATGCCTGCGCTGGTGTATTCCTCAAAACCGCATGAAACAGCGGCCCACTTCCGCAGTGTGGCTACGGCTACCGACCTGCCTATCATGGTGTACAACAACCCGCCGATTTACAAAAACGACGTGACGCCGGACATCCTGGCGACGCTGGCCGACTGCGACAACATTGTTTGCTTCAAAGACTCCTCCGGCGATACCCGCCGTTTTATCGACTTGCGCAACTCCGTTGGCGACCGCTTTGTGCTATTCGCTGGGCTGGATGATGTGGTGGTCGAGAGCATTGCCGTTGGGGCGGAAGGCTGGATCTCCGGAATGTCGAACGCCTTCCCGCGTGAAGGGGAGACGTTGTTCCGCCTGGCGAAACAACAGCGTTATGAGGAAGCGATGGCGCTTTACCGCTGGTTTATGCCGTTGCTGCATCTGGATGCGCGCCCGGATCTGGTGCAGTGCATCAAGCTCTGTGAAGAATTGCTGGGGCGTGGAAGCGCCATTACCCGTCCACCGCGTCTGGCGCTGGAAGGGGATACCCGTGCGCAAGTGGTGGCGATTGTTGAGAAGGCGCTGGCGACCCGTCCACAGCTGCCGGATGTCGGCCTTTAAGTAAAGGAGTGATGATGACGCTACCTCTCTCTGTTTCGGGTCAGCAGTTTATCGCCGGACGCCGCGTGGCAAGCGGTGAGGTGACGCTGCCAAGCCTGCGTGCCGCTGACGGCAAGCTGACCGGATACCATTTTTACCCGGCCTCTCGTGAGGAGGCCGCCGCCGCGGCGGAGGCGGCTGACCAGGCGTTTCCTGTCTATTCACAGACTGCGCCGGACGTGCGTGCTCGCTTTCTCGACACCCTTGCCGACGAGTTGGATCTGCTCGGTGAGGATTTTTTCGCCATAGCCCACCAGGAAACGGCGCTGCCGCTGGCGCGGTTACAGGGAGAGCGTACTCGTACCAGTAATCAGCTGCGCATGTTTGCCGGGGTGCTACGTCGGGGGGATGCCTTTGGCGTTCGTATTGATACCGCACTCCCTGACCGCCAGCCGCTGCCGCGCCCGGACCTGCGCCAATATCTGACCGCGCTTGGCCCGGTGGCGGTGTTCGGGGCCAGCAATTTTCCTCTGGCCTTTTCTACGGCAGGGGGCGATACCGCATCCGCGCTGGCGGCGGGTTGTCCGGTGGTGGTGAAAGCCCATCCCGGGCATATGGCGACGGCGGAATTGACTGCCCAGGCGATGGTGCGTGCGGTCGCGGCATCTGGCTTGCCTGCGGGCGTTTTTAACATGATTTTCGGTACCGATATTGGCGCGGATCTGGTTCGCCATCCGGCGATTCAGGCGGTGGGTTTTACCGGCTCGCTGCGTGGCGGTAAGGCGCTCTGGCAGCTGGCGCAGCAGCGTCCGCAGCCGATCCCCGTCTTTGCGGAAATGTCGGCTATTAACCCGCTGATTATTCTGCCGCAGGCCGTCGCCACGCGGGCAGAAACGCTGGCTAACGAGCTGGTGTCCTCTTTCACCTTGGGATGTGGGCAGTTTTGTACCAAGCCGGGGCTGATCCTTGTCTTACGCGGCGAGGGTATGTCCCGCTTCACGCAGTCATTGAAGGACGCGGTTGACCAGGCACCGGCACAGATCATGCTGAATGCCCCTACGCTTGCCCATTATGAAGATGGTGTCAGCGCGCTTGAGGCACATCCGCATATTCAGCGTCTGGCAGGATCTGATGAATCGGTCATCGGCCGTGCGCAGGCCCGGTTGTATCAGGCTCCGGCTTCACTGCTGCTGGCACAGGATCCACTGCTGCAGCAGGAGGTGTTTGGCCCGCTGGCAGTGTTGGTCGAGGTGGCCGATGAGGCGGAGTTGCAATCCATTTTGCGCGTGATTCCGGGCCAGCTGACGGCAACCGTGCACGCCGAATCTGATGATGGGCCGCTGGCGCAGCGCCTGCTGCCAGCCCTCACTGAAAAAGCGGGACGTGTTTTGTTTAACGGTTATCCGACCGGCGTTGAGGTCTGTGATGCCATGGTGCACGGCGGTCCGTGGCCTGCCACCACCGATGCTCGCGGTACTTCGGTAGGGACGCAATCCATCGACCGTTTTTTACGCCCGGTATGCCTGCAAAATGTGCCTGCCGCGCTGCTTCCGCCTGCTGTCCAGGATGACAACCCTCTGAACCTGCTGCGCCTGATTAACGGGCAGTGGACCCGGGAAGCCATTTCCCCCTCTGTTGACTGAAGGGCATGACCATGACGATTCACTCTACGCACCAAACACAGGCCCGCGTTGCTGAGGTGGGTAAATTTAAAAAGCAGCTAACGCTAACCGACCTGACGTTTATTGGGCTTGGGGCTATCTTCGGTTCCGGCTGGCTGTTTGCCGCAAGCCATGTGGCATCGATTGCCGGACCTGCGGGCATTGCCTCGTGGGTCATTGGCGGGATTGCCGTTCTGCTGCTGGGGATTGTCTATTGTGAGCTGGGTGCGGCACTGCCTCGTGCCGGGGGGATTATCCGCTATCCGGTCTTTTCCCACGGTGAGTTGATGGGGTATCTGCTTGGATTTATTACACTGATTGCGTTTTCAAGCCTCATCTCCATAGAGATTGTTGCCGCGCGGCAGTATGCGGCAGCATGGTTCCCGATGCTGACTCAAACTGGCTCAAGCGACCCAACGCTGCTGGGATGGATAGTGCAGTTTTTGCTGCTGTGTTTGTTCTTCGGGCTGAATTACTACAGCGTAAAAACATTTGCCCGCTCCAATAACATCATCAGTATTCTGAAGTTTTTGGTGCCGTTGGCGGTCGTTGTGACGCTATTTACTTTTTTCAAACCTGAGAACCTGCACGTTCAGGGAATTGCACCCTTTGGTATGTCGGGCGTTGAGGCTGCGATTAGCGCCGGTGGGATCATCTTCGCCTACCTGGGGTTGACGCCAATTATTTCGGTGGCGAGTGAAGTAAAGAATCCACAGCGTACCATCCCGGTGGCGCTGATTTTATCCGTGGTGCTGTCGACGATTATTTACGTGCTGTTGCAGTTGGCATTTCTTGGCAGTATTCCGACCGATATGCTGGGTGGCGGCTGGGCGGAGATCAGCAAGCAATTTTCGCTGCCGTACCGAGATATCGCCATTACGCTCGGTATGGGCTGGCTGGCGTTTATGGTGGTGTGCGACGCGATTGTCTCCCCAAGTGGTACCGGCAATATCTACATGAACGCCACGCCGCGCGTGATTTATGGCTGGGCCAAAGCAGGTACCTTCTTTAAGACGTTTACCCACATCGATAAAGAGTCTGGCATTCCCCGTCCGGCGCTGTGGCTGACCTTTGCATTGTCTATCTTCTGGACATTGCCGTTCCCGTCATGGGAACAGCTGATAAGTGTGGTGTCGGCGGCGCTGGTATTGAGCTACGCCATTGCCCCGGTCACGGCGGCGGGGCTACGCCGTAATGCACCGGATTTGCCACGTCCATTCCGCGTGCGAGCCTTCGGGATTATCGGTCCGGTGTCGTTTGTGATTTCGGCGCTGATTGTATTCTGGTCTGGCTGGGGCACGCTGTCATGGCTGCTGGGGCTGCAGATTGTGATGTTTGTCGTCTATGTACTTTGCAAATCAAAAGTGCCGGTGCATACCGTGAGTCTGGCACAGCAGGTGAAGTCGTCTCTGTGGCTTATCGCCTTCTACGCACTGATTATGCTCTTCTCCTGGCTGGGCAGTTTTGGGGGCTCAGGGGTGATTGGTCATCCGTGGGATACGGTGGTGGTGGCGGCGATGTCGCTGGGAATTTACTACTGGGGCGAGCGAACCTGTCTGCCGCAGGCTAACTTTACCGGTGATGAAGAAGAGTAAAGGAGTCGGTCATGGAGATGGTAAACCTCTCGTTAACAGAGGCTTATGCGCTGGCATATAAGGTGCTGCGCGGGAATGGATTCAGTGAAGCGCATGCCGTGGTGGTCGCGACAAACGTGACCCACGGTGAGCGTGATGGCTGTGCCTCGCATGGTTTGTGGCGGTTGCTGGGGATTGTGGAGACGCGACGTAAAGGAAAGGTGTCACCTGACGCTGAGCCGGTTATCACCGATACCGCGCCGGCCATTGTGAAGGTGGATGCTGGTGGGGCATTTTCCCTGCTGGCATTCGAGCGCGCACTTCCACTGCTGATAGAAAAGGCGCGCCACAGCGGTATTGCAGCCCTGGCGATTAACCGCTGTGTGCACTTTTCGGCGCTGTTTGCCGACGTTGAGCCGCTCACCGAGGCGGGGCTGGTGGCGTTGGCGACGACGCCCAGCCATGCGTGGGTTGCTCCCGCAGGCGGGACGCAGCCGCTTTTTGGCACTAACCCGATAGCATTTGGCTGGCCGCGTGAAGAAAAAAAACCGTTTATCTTTGATATGGCCACCAGTGCGGCGGCACGGGGTGAGATCCAGCTCCATCAACGGGCAGGAAAAGCGGTGCCGGAAGGGTGGGGGATTGACGGTGACGGTCAGGCCACCACCGACGCGCAGGCGATCCTCGACGGTGCGATGTTGACGTTTGGCGGGCATAAAGGGTCGGCACTGGCGGCGATGGTGGAACTGCTTGCCGGACCGCTCATCGGCGATATGACCAGCGCGGAATCGCTGGCGTGGGATAAGGGGGCTGGCGGGTTGCCCTATGGTGGCGAGCTGATTCTGGCCCTGGACCCGGCCCGCTTTCTGGGACGGGAGGCTCCGCAGCATTTGGCTCGTGCCGAGAGACTCTTTGCCGATATGCAGCGGCAAGGGGCGCGTTTGCCAGGCGAGCGTCGCTATCATTCCCGTATGCGTACAACTCGTGACGGTGTAGAAATAGCCCATTCGCTGTTCAAGGATATATCCGCGTTAGTGAAATAATTATCGCGAGAACAGGAGGGATGATGTCCCTCCTGTTATACGTGTATTGAAACGCTTTTCTTTTCCATACCGAATTTTGCGCGTAATGTCACCCAACCGTGAGCAATGTACAGAGGAAGATCGCGTATGGTGACTGATAACGAGGTATTGTAATCGCTGCGTGCACACTAGTTCCTGTCAGTCTACCTGTATTCCCATTACTGGGAAGCGATTTGCATTGGTTAACCACAGATAGGCTGGGTTTGACATGATTAGTCCTTATCTATATTTATATGGGAAGGGAAAAAACATGATGAAAATCCAAATAAACGTTCCAATAATTTTTATGGGCCAAGGTTCAAGAAAAGCAAAACAAGCTAAAACCCCTGCGATCAGTAATGGTCCGGCTAATAGTTCAAGTATTCCACCCAACAGGCGTATCATTGTTGGTAAAAACCTATTGGCTATAAAGGCGATAACATAAGCACTTCCACCAGTGATAATAGCGGCAAGTAATTTATTTTGCCATGAATCGAACTCAAATAAATAAATTAAACATACAGTAACTACATAGCCACTAACAACTATATTTATTATCGGAATAGTAAACTTATTCATATCACTATGCCTCGGTAGTTTTATTTACATTATTGTTATGAATATTTTCCTTACCAGATATAGCACTCAATCACTACATTATGTCTGCCTGGTACATTACTACTAACGGCATGATATTTATTTTATCTGAAAATAGACTTTATGCGGTAGTCATCTTTATTCTTCGTGATTCCCCAGGAGTACGATAAGCAAGCAAATCATTGAGGGAAGAAGGGGTACTGATGGATACAGTAGAGGAACTTAACGGAACATACTTTTATAAAGGGGTCTGCAACATTTCTGCAAGTGAGCTATTTTTCTGGATTTTCCTCGATAAGATTGATGAACAATTTGGGGGAATTAAAGATGTGGTAACAATGTCATGTATCATTCTTGGGTTACCATTGTTGAAAACACGGGGTAAGCCATATGGGGCAACACAAGGTACATCAATTGCCTCCAAATATTCTCGTGAGTTTCTTAACGTAAGATTGCCCGTCAGGCTTCCTACCATCACCAATGCCAGCATCAGATATTTAAAACCAATGATGACTAACAATCTGGGGGCATTCGTTGGACGAACAATTCCTGTGATTGGTTGGGCATTACTCGCAAGTGATGTCGCCCAAATTGTCTATAAAACGGTGAATACCTACAACACCATTGCCAGAGAGGAAGATCGCGTATGGTGACGGATAACGAGGTATTAGAATTTTTTCGGGGAGAGTTATCTCTCGCGGTAACGTTTACTTTCAAGCCTATCCCGATTGAACTTGATACGCCGCTGCAAGGTTACGCTGAATGGGATGAATTACCGTATGCCATTGATGATTTTGGAGAGAAATATAACGTTGATGTTTCTGTGATTGATTTCGAGGCCTATTACCCGTGGGAAAGAGAATCGGTCTATCGAAAATGGTTTACCAAAGAACCCATCAAGCAAGTGTCAAAACCGCTTACTGTGCGTATGTTCGCAGAATCAGCCAGAGCAGGCCGCTGGTTATATGATTGATTACAAGGAGGGTTGAAAATGGCTGTACCCGTTCATTTATTTTTAAAAGACGATGGTGGCGCGATGATTCGTGGAGGCTCGGATGTCCAGGGACGTGAAGGCAGTATTGAGTTACGTGGTTTAACACATAACCTTAGCATTCCAACCGATGGTGCCACTGGAAAGCTAACCGGCACACGCCAACATGGCCCATTTCTTTTTGACAAAGAGATCGATTCCTCCAGCCCATACCTTTACAAAGCAGTTGCGACAGGTAGACACTTCAAAGTGCGGAACTTAAGTTCTATCACATAAACGACGCAGGCCAGGAAGTGGAATACTTTAATACCCTGCTTGAAGGTGTAAAAGTTGTATCAGTGACACCAATCGTGCATGACACACGTACGGTAACGGGAACCGGATATTTGGAAAGCGTACAACTGCGCTATGAAAAAATCACCTGGTGTATTGTAGATGGCAATATTCAATATACCGACGCCTGGAACGAACGCACTACGGCATAAAGCAAAAGTGGCGTAATACCCCAAAAAAGGCGCCCTTCGGCGCCTTAATTACCATCACACTCTCACCCCTTCACCGCTTTCCCCGCAATCACCCCGATAAACTCCAGCACCTGCTTTTGCTTACGCGCGGAGAGCTTTTCCACGGCGCGCAGGGATTTCATCAGTTCTGACTCTTCGGGTTCGGGCGTGCGGGCGGTTAACACAATGCAGCCTTGCATTACGCGCACATCGACGCGGGTGCCGGTGTCGAATCCGGCGGCTTTAAGCCACTGGCCCTTCATCACGATGGACGGAAACTGGACATACTTCACCGGCAAACGGCTGTAATCAGGATAACCGCTCGCATAACCCACCTTCAGGCAACGGTTATCTGCGACGTACACTTCTGGATCAAATGAAACTGCAATACAATGCGTATCAGTCATGATGGCTATTCTCGTGAAATAGTTACTGTGATTAGCGATGCGGAGGTGTTGGCGCACCTTCGCATCGCGCTAATAAAACCCCTGTAAATTACCCCAGTAATTGGCGGGAAGTCCAGATGTAAATAAGATGAAATAAGCGCGATTAGCACGCTTTCGGAATAAATAGAAATCCTCTCTATCCCAATAAACATAGTATTATTCACCGTATAAATTCATTCCTGTCCCATCCTCCTGATACCTGCCATTTCCAGAAAATAACGCCCATCTGTATCAGGCCAAAAATGCGATCTAACTCACTGAATCAAATATCAAACTCTGAAACAACACCGTTTTGTACACTTTGCTTTACACTTTTAGTGATGTAAATCACAAATATAAACCCGTGAAGTGATCCGACTCTCACAAAATGGGGTGTACTCATTCAGCAATACAGTATGAGCACAGCCTGGAAAGTTAAGTTTTCAGTATTTCCCCTCTCCACGGGGGCACCATCGCAAATGGCAAATCAACACGCAAAAAAAAACTTGTTGAATATGAACGGGTAAAAAAATGACGTGTGATTTGCATCACCTACATTTACAGCTTTTTAAATTATTGCCAGTGATTAATGTTGACCAGGCTATTTCCATAATCAATTAAATCTTGCATAGTGCCTCCACATTATTTCTCCCCCTGACTCAGGAGGTGAATAGTTATATTTCATCAGACTTTATTGATGAACCAGGTATGCTTTACTTCACATTAATACGTACATGACCACTGTTACTGGAGAAACAAAATGAATTATCCGGCAGAACCCTTCCGTATTAAAAGCGTTGAAACTGTATCTATGATCCCGCGTGATGAACGCCTTAAGAAAATGCAGGAAGCGGGATACAATACTTTCCTGTTAAATTCGAAAGATATTTATATTGACCTGCTGACAGACAGTGGCACCAACGCAATGAGTGACAAGCAGTGGGCCGGAATGATGATGGGTGATGAAGCCTACGCGGGCAGCGAAAACTTCTATCATCTGGAAAGAACCGTGCAGGAACTGTTTGGCTTTAAACATATTGTTCCTACTCACCAGGGGCGCGGCGCAGAAAACCTGTTATCGCAGCTGGCAATTAAACCGGGGCAATATGTTGCCGGGAATATGTATTTCACTACTACCCGTTATCACCAGGAAAAAAATGGTGCGGTGTTTGTCGATATCGTTCGTGACGAAGCGCACGATGCCGGTCTGAATATTGCTTTTAAAGGTGATATCGATCTTAAAAAATTACAAAAGCTGATTGATGAAAAAGGCGCCGAGAATATTGCCTATATTTGCCTGGCAGTCACGGTTAACCTCGCAGGCGGGCAGCCGGTCTCCATGGCTAACATGCGCGCGGTGCGTGAACTGACTGCAGCACACGGCATTAAAGTGTTCTACGACGCAACCCGCTGCGTAGAAAACGCCTACTTCATCAAAGAGCAAGAGCAGGGCTTTGAGAACAAGAGCATCGCAGAGATCGTGCATGAGATGTTCAGCTACGCCGACGGTTGTACCATGAGTGGTAAAAAAGACTGTCTGGTGAACATCGGCGGCTTCCTGTGCATGAACGATGACGAAATGTTCTCTTCTGCCAAAGAGTTAGTCGTTGTCTACGAAGGCATGCCATCTTACGGCGGCCTGGCCGGACGCGACATGGAAGCCATGGCGATTGGTCTGCGCGAAGCCATGCAGTATGAGTACATCGAGCACCGCGTGAAGCAGGTTCGCTATCTGGGCGACAAGCTGAAAGCCGCGGGTGTACCGATTGTTGAACCGGTGGGCGGTCACGCGGTATTCCTTGATGCGCGTCGCTTCTGCGAGCATCTGACGCAGGACGAGTTCCCGGCGCAAAGCCTGGCTGCCAGTATCTATGTGGAAACCGGCGTACGTAGTATGGAGCGCGGAATTATCTCTGCGGGCCGTAATAACGTGACCGGTGAACACCACAGGCCGAAACTGGAAACCGTGCGTCTGACTATTCCACGCCGCGTTTATACTTACGCGCATATGGATGTAGTGGCTGACGGTATTATTAAACTTTACCAGCACAAAGAAGATATTCGCGGGCTGAAGTTTATTTACGAGCCGAAGCAGCTCCGTTTCTTTACTGCACGCTTTGACTATATCTAAATAATAATTATGGCCCCATCTCAGGATGGGGCTTTTTTGTATTTCTTTTCCATGAACAGGAAGCCTTTGCGGTGCCCGTTACCGTGACATAACTACAAAAGTAAACCCTGACTCCGACATTTTTATTATCCGCATGATGTACAAATGACAGCTGTAATTATAACGAATAGTCTACAGGAACATTTATCATGGATATTAATGCCATTGAGCGACAGAGTAGTACCCCCGGACTGATTAGCGGAACCATGTTGGTTATCGCGACCGTAGTGGGTGGAGGGATGTTTTCCCTGCCGATTGCGATGGCTGGCGTATGGTTCCCCGGTGCGTCAGTTATTCTTCTGTTTATCGCCATCATGATGTTATTAACCGGTCTGATGCTGGTCGAAGTTAATCTGCATTATGGCGCCGGTGCCAGTTTTAATACCTTTACTCAGGATTTATTAGGCCGAAAGTGGAATATTGTGGTCGGTATCGCTTTCGGCTTTGTGCTGTATATTCTGACCTATGCCTATATCTCTGGTTCGTCGGCGGTGATGGCGCAAACCGTGTTCAAATACAGCGGCGTGCGCTTTCCGGCGAATATCTCGGTGGTGATCGTCAGTATGCTGGTCGGGGCGATTGCCTGGTACAGCTCCTTGTTGGTTGGACGTATTACTACCGTGTTGATTATCGGTAAGTTTATTGCGTTCTTTGCCACCTTCTCTGGCCTGGTGGGGCATATCGAAGTGGCGAAACTTGTCGACAGCGTGGCGGTGGCGCTGCCCAATTCGCAGTACCTGCCGTATATCCTGATGACGCTGCCGTTCTGCATTATCTCGTTTGGTTTTCACGGTAACGTGCCGAGCCTGGTTAAGCTGTATGGCACGAGCGGGATCTCAAATATTACGCGTTCGATTATCATCGGCACGCTGTTTGCCCTGCTGCTGTATATTTTCTGGCTGGGCGTCACGATGGGCAACATCAGCCGTTCCTCATTCCCACCTATTATCGCCAAAGGCGGCAATATCGATGTGTTTGTCGAGGCCATCAGCGGGCTGTTCACCAGCCGTTATATGGATCTGATCCTGACCTTCTTCGGCAACTTCGCGGTAGCCAGTTCCCTGCTGGCGGCGACGCTTGGCCTGTTCGATTACATCGCCGACCTGTTTCACTTCCCGGATGACGGCATGGGTCGCCTGAAAACCGCGCTGGTGACCTACTTCCCGCCAGCCGCCGTGTGCTTCTTCTTCCCGAACGGGTTTGTCCACGCCATTGGTTACGCCGGTCTGGCCTTTACCATCTGGAGCGTGATCCTGCCGCCGTTCCTGGTGAAAGCGGCGCGGAAACGTTTTCCGACCGCCAGCTATACCGCGCCGTGTAATAACACCGTGCTCAATCTGGTCATTGTCTGTGGGGCGGTTGTCTATCTGACGGTTGTTCTGGACGTATTTGGTCTGCTGCCAACGTTTCGCTAGACGGAGTCAAAATGAAAAACGTGTTGTCTGTTCAGTCGTCAGTCGTTTATGGCTATGCCGGAAATAAAGCCGCCGTGTTGCCGATGCAGCTCTCGGGGATCGATGTCTGGCCGTTTTACACCGTACAGTTTTCCAACCACACCCAGTACGGGATGTGGCAGGGCATGGCGATGCCGCACGGCGAGCTGAGCGCCATCATCAGCGGGCTGGATGACCTGCAAAAACTGGCGCAATGCGATGCCGTGCTGTCCGGGTATCTCGGGGACAAACGCCATTGCGAAGAGGTGAAGCTCGCGGTCACCACCATTCGCCAGCGTAATCCCCAGGCGCTCTATTTTTGCGATCCGGTGATGGGCGACCCGCAAAAAGGCTGCATCGTCGCGCAGGGCGTGGAGTCCTTTTTTGTCGATGACGCCATTCAACTGGCCGATGTGATGGGGCCGAATCTCTATGAGCTGGGCGTGCTGACGGGCAGACAACTACGTAGTTTTGACGAGGTGGTGGAAGCGGCGCAGCAGCTGGTGGCGTGGGGTGTGAAGAAGGTGCTGGTGAAACATCTCGGCGACTGCTCGCGCGACAAACAGGCGTTTGAAATGCTGCTGGTGACGGCGGAACAGACGTTACACATCGCCCGGCCGCTGTATACCTTTGCCAAAATGCCGGTGGGCGTTGGGGATCTGATTTGCAGCGTGATGCTGGCTTCACTGCTCAACGGTTATGAGGACAAGCAGGCGCTGGAGCGGACCACCAGTGTCGTCGATGCGGTGATGCGGCTGACGAAAGAGCACGACTCGTATGAACTGCGGCTGATAGACGCGCGTCACCAGATAATGGAGCCGCAAATTCGCTATCTGGCAACGGTGCTGTAGCGCCGCAAGGAGGCTCTATGTTTCTGACACTGCTACGATTTCAGCATCCGCTGATCTACCGTTTTGCATGGCTTCGTCTGTGGGTCAGGGTGTTAAGAGCGTGCGGGCTGCGTAAGTGAAAGGGGAGAACATTTTTCTCTGCTGCCGGATGCGGCGCTTGCGCCTTATCCGGCCTACAAATGAGCGTGAAACGTAGGCCCGATAAGCGAAGCGCCATCAGGCATTAGCGCCAGGCATTACACGCGGAAGTAGCGTGGTGGGATCAACGCGGAAAAGGCGTCGAACTTCTTCACCATCTTTTTCCAGAACAACATAACAACAATCCTCGATTTGAAACATCGGCGCTATTTTAGTCAGCGCCGACAAATCGTAAAGCCAGTCGCTTCGTTTCGATCCTGAAGCGGTGTAAACCTTTTTGGTCACCGCGTCGTCAAATACGGTTGCCGTAAATTTGACGGGGTTGACAAGGGATTACGCCATAAACCAGTAATAAAAGAGACCGACTTTCAGGCCGAGGATCACAATGTAGGCGCAGCAGTATTTCATGGTGCCAGACATTATCTGGTTGGCCTGTCCGTCCATTTTGGTGGCTGAAACCGCAATGGCGATACTCTGCGGCGAAATCATTTTCCCCCCCGTTGCACCAGAAGTATTCGCCGCCGCGAGCCAGTTGGGATCGATATGCAGTTTACTGGCGGCAATGGTTTGCAGTTTGCCGAACAAAATATTCGAGTTGGTATCGCTGCCGGTAACAAACGTGCCCAGCGCGCCAATCACCGGGGCGAGGAAGACGTAGGAACTGCCGGTCAGATCGACAATCGACTGGGCCAGCGTGGAGATAATCCCGCTGAGATCCATCACCGTGGCCAGCGCGACAATCGCCATAATCGCCACAATGGAATTTTTAAGCTGGAAAATGGTTTTGATAAATACTTCCAGCATCCCGCGTGCGGACGCTCCCTGAATAAAACCGCCGATAAGGGTCGCAAAGATGATCAGCATCCCCGGCGTGGTCACCCATTCAACTTTCAGTGCCAGCGTGTTGCCGTCGGCGAGCGTGAAATGCAGCACCGAGGCCAGTTGGGACGCCGCGCCTTTGATCGTCGGGAACAGCGGTGAGCACAGCAGGATAAAAACAAAAATAAACAGATAGATAGAGCCTACGCGGAACAACACTTTTGCCGAGCGCGGCGTGGTTTCGCGGGTATGGCTGACCTCAATGCGCCACTCGGGATCGGTTTTCCCTTTGCGCAGGCGGCTGACCATCGCCACGGCAAACAGGCTGACCAGGCTACCGGCAAAGGCGGGCAATTCCGCGCCAAGATGAATGGCGACAAAATATTGCGGAACCAGCGTGGTGATGCCGCAAATCAGCGTGATCAGAAATACGCCACGAATGGCTTTCAGGCCGCCGCCAATAATGCAGACAATGACAAACGGCAGCAGGATATTAAACAGCGCGAGCTGCAGAATAATGGTTCCGCCTAAGGTATACACCGGCAGATTAACCTGTTCCGCCAGAATAGAAACCGGGATCCCGACCGCGCCGAACGCGGTGGGAACGGTATTCGCCACGAGAGAAGCGATCGCCGCCTTCAGCGGGTTGAATCCCAGCGCAATAAGAATGCCGATCGGAATGGCGACCGCAGTGCCATAACCTGCCGCGGCTTCAAGGAATCCGCCGAAGCACCATGAAATCAGTAGCACCTGAATACGCTTATCTTCGCTAATGCTGGCGAGAATATCGCGCAGAATATCCAGCGCCTTGGTCGCCTGCATGACGTTATAACTGAAGATGGCGCCGAGGATCACAATCACAATCGGCCATAACCCCTTCAGGGCGCCATAGCCTATCGCGGCTTTCAGATTCTGTACGGGCATTTCCCAGAATATGGCCGACAGCGCGGCAGTGAATACCAAAGAGATCAACACGGAATAATGGATGGGCATTTTCAATTTCAATATTAAAAATACCATCAGTAGTAAAGGAGAGAGTGCCAGGGCAAACATAAAATATTCGTTCATTGCTATTCCTGATTGGTTCATTAAACCTGATTTATATTTATGGTGGGGAGGCTACATTGCTGGGTTAATAAAGTATGTAAACTGAATCGCTTCAGTGAATAAAGTAATTATGATTTGTAGTTTTGTAACTATTGTAATCTTTTAATTAAAATATAATGCCAGGTAAATATACTTAAGAGTAAGCTGAATACCTATAAATAGTTATTTGATAACCTTTTTAATAATGCTGGTGATGAGAATAGTAAGCACCTGAAACTGTTTTTAAGGTGTTCATAACGCTGTGGTTTTAAATATAAAAATGTGAGCGAGACCGAAAGAAATAAACCTGGTTGTTGCATATGGGGGTTGATTAGGGGATTATTTGGTTTTGTCATACAAATGAAAATACAGACATATGCGACTGTCCTGACTTAAGAAGCGGAGAGTTGGTATCAAAGGAAAACGACCCGAGCATCACCATGAACCCAGGTATTAGTAAAAACAGCAAACAGAAAACTGGGCGTGAAATACGGCTGAACCTTTGCTTGATATCGCGATATCAAGCGCAATAAACAGAAATGAAGCAATGGAGTAGTTATTGTGAATGTAAATTTCTTTGTTACCTGCATTGGTGACGCACTGAAATCACGGATGGCACGAGACTCCGTATTGCTGCTGGAAAAACTGGGTTGTCGCGTTAATTTCCCCGAGAAGCAAGGGTGTTGCGGTCAGCCAGCCATCAACAGCGGTTACATCAAAGAGGCGATCCCTGGGATGAAAAACCTGATCGCCGCCCTGGAAGACAACGACGATCCGATTATCTCGCCAGCAGGCTCCTGTACCTACGCGGTAAAAAGTTATCCGACGTATCTGGCCGATGAGCCGGAATGGGCGCTGCGTGCTGAAAAGGTTGCCGCGCGTATGCAGGATCTCACCTCCTTTATCGTCAACAAGCTGGGCGTGGTGGACGTCGGCGCCAGCCTGCAGGGCCGCGCTGTCTATCATCCCTCTTGTAGCCTGACTCGAAAGCTGGGGGTGAAGGAAGAGCCGCTCACGCTGCTGAAAAACGTGCGCGGGCTGGAGCTGCTGACGTTTGCCGATCAGGATACCTGCTGCGGCTTTGGCGGGACGTTTTCGGTCAAAATGGCCGAGATATCCGGCGAGATGGTGAAAGAGAAAGTCTTACATTTGATGGATGCGCAGCCGGAATATTTGATTGGCGCAGACGTCAGTTGCCTGCTGAACATTGGCGGTCGACTGCAACGGGAAGGCCAGCCGGTCAAAGTGATGCATATTGCTGAAGTGCTGATGAGCCGCTGAGGGGAAAGAGATGTCGATAAAAACCAGCGATGTAGAATTTAAACTGCGCATTCGTCAGCAGATAGAAGATCCGATCATGCGCAAAGCCGTGGCCAATGCGCAGGAGCGTATTGGCGCAAATCGACAAAAAATGGTCGATGAGTTAGGCCACTGGGAAGACTGGCGCGATCGTGCCAGCCAGATCCGCGATCACGTGCTGAGCAACCTCGACGCTTATCTGTATCAACTCTCCGAGAAAGTGACGCAAAACGGCGGCCACGTCTATTTCGCCAAAACCAAAGAAGAGGCCACCGCCTACATTCTGCAGGTCGCGCGCAGCAAAAACGCGAAGAAGGTGGTGAAGTCCAAGTCGATGGTGACCGAGGAGATCGGCGTCAACCATGTCCTGCAGGATGCGGGAATCCAGGTGATCGAAACCGATCTCGGTGAATACATCCTGCAATTGGATCAGGATCCACCTTCGCACGTCGTGGTCCCGGCTATTCATAAAGATCGCTATCAGATCCGCCGCGTGCTGAACGAGCGTCTGGGATATGACGGCCCGGAAACCCCGGAAGCCATGACCTTGTTCATTCGCCAGAAGATCCGCGAGGATTTCCTGAGTGCCGAAATCGGTATTACCGGCTGTAACTTTGCCGTGGCGGAAACCGGTTCAGTATGCCTGGTGACCAACGAAGGCAACGCGCGCATGTGCACCACGCTGCCGAAAACGCACATTGCGGTGATGGGCATGGAGCGTATCGCGCCAACCTTTGCTGATGTGGATGTGCTGATCACCATGCTGGCGCGCAGCGCCGTGGGCGCTCGTCTGACGGGCTATAACACCTGGCTGACCGGCCCGCGTGAGGCGGATAACGTGGACGGACCGGAAGAGTTCCATCTGGTGATTGTCGATAACGGTCGCTCGCAGGTGCTGGGCTCTGAGTTTCGCGATGTGCTGCGCTGCATCCGCTGCGGGGCCTGTATGAACACCTGCCCGGCGTATCGCCACATCGGCGGACACGGCTATGGCTCGATCTATCCCGGCCCTATTGGCGCGGTGATTTCTCCACTGCTCGGCGGCTATAAAGATTTTAAAGATCTGCCGTACGCCTGTTCCTTATGCACGGCCTGCGACAGCGTCTGCCCGGTGCGTATTCCGCTGTCAAAACTGATCCTGCGTCATCGTCGGGTGATGGCCGAGGAGGGCATTACCCCGAAAGCCGAGCGACGGGCGATCAAAATGTTCGCTTATGCCAATAGCCATCCGGGGCTGTGGAAAGTCGGGATGATGGCGGGCGCGCATGCGGCAAGCTGGTTTATCAATGGCGGGAAAACCCCGCTCAAGGTTGGCGCGATTGGTGACTGGATGGAGGCGCGCGATCTGCCTGATGCTGACGGCGAGAGCTTCCGCAGCTGGTTTAAGAAACATCAGGCGCAGGAGAAAAAGAATGGATAACCGTACCGCGTTTTTAAACACCATCGCCCAGGCGCTGGGTCGCCCGCCGCGTTTCGAACCACAAGCGGATGCCGCGCCGGTTAACAATTATGCCAACGAGCGCCTGACCGAACTTAGCCCGCAGCAGCGCTGCGATGCGTTTATCCAGTTCGCCAGCGAAGTGATGCTGGCCCGCTGTGAACTGACTCGCGAGGACCTGGCCGCAGAAGCAGCGCTACGCCTGTGTGAAGAATTGGGTCAGCCGGTAGTGCTGAGCGGCGACAGCCGACTGGTGGCGCTGGGCATCACCGAACGTTTGCAGCAGGAATGCAACGCCGTGGTCTGGGATCCGGCGCGAGGCAGCGAAAATATTACCGAGGCCGAGCAGGCGAAAGTCGGCGTGGTGTATGCTGAGTATGGCCTGACTGAGTCCGGCGGCGTGGTGCTGTTTTCCGCGCCGGAGCGCGGGCGTTCTTTGAGCCTGTTGCCGGAGTCCTCGATTTTCGTGCTGCGTAAAAGCACCATCCTGCCGCGCGTGGCGCAACTGGCAGAAAAACTGCATCAGAAAGCGCAGGCCGGTGAGCGTATGCCGTCGTGCATTAACATTATCAGCGGACCCAGCTCGACGGCGGATATTGAGCTTATCAAGGTGGTTGGGGTGCATGGCCCGGTGAAGGCGGTGTATCTGATTATTGAGGATTGTTAAGGCAGGAGAAGAACCGCTCTGGCGCTGGGGGCCAGAGCGGTATCGATGTTATGCAATCATGCTGATGATCAACACGATAATCAGACCAACCACGGAGTTCACCAGCTCCAGCAGACCCCAGGTTTTCAGCGTATCCTTCACCGACAGGTCAAAGTAGCCTTTGAACAGCCAGAACGAGGCATCGTTGATATGGGTCAGGGTGTTGGAGCCAGCCGCCGTCGCCAGTACCAGCAACGCCGGATCGACGCCCACCAGTTGACCGGTTGCCGGGTCGAGAATGGCTGCGCTGATAATCCCCGCCGCCGTCATGGCTGAGACCACGCCCTGACCGGTTGCCAGACGAATAAGCACGGTTATCAACCACGCCATGATGTATGGAGAAATATTGCCGTGCGACATCAGCATGCCGATGGTATCGCCGATGCCGGTATCGATAATGGTCTGCTTCAGTACGCCGCCCGCGCCGATGATCAGGATCACCATGGCGATGCTTTTCACCGCGTTTTCAAAGGCGTTCATCACCCACTGCATGTCGTGACCACGCGCGGTACCAAACAGCACGAAGGCGACAATCATGGCGATAAACATCGCAATTGGCGAGGAGCCTAAGAAGTTGACCACTTCCCACGCCTGCGTTCCTTTCACCAGCCAGATGTTGGCGATGGTGGTGGAGATCATGATGATCGCCGGGATCAGCGGAACCAGAATAGAGATGCCGAAAGACGGTAGATTGTTCTGGTCAACCGGTACGTCGGCCTTCATGAATGACGGCGTCGGGCGATCGAGGTTGCCGAGGAACTTCGGCAGGATAAGCCCGGCGCAGATCACGCTCGGAATAGTCACCAGAATACCGTAGATGTAGACCATACCCATGTCAGCGCCGTAGGCGTTAACCAGCGCGACCGGACCTGGCTGCGGTGGGAACAGAGAGTGGGCGGTGGTGGCGGCGGCAACGGCAGGAATCGCCAGCTTGAGGAACGGGATCTTCGCTTCTGCGGCAATGACGATCACCAGCGGCGCCAGCATAATAAACGCCACTTCATAGAACATCGCCAGGCCAAAAATCAGACCAATAATGATCACCGACAGCTGTACATAGCGCAGCCCGAGTCGAGCCAGCAGCGTATGAGCAATCTGATGCGCCGCTCCGGAATCGACCATCAGCTTACCGATGACTGCCCCGAATACCACGATAATCGCCAACTCACCCAGCGTGCTGCCAAAGCCGGATTTCATGGTGTGCAGCAGCGCCATTAAGTCCATACCCGCCAGCATGCCGACCGAGAGCGCCGCCAGCAGCAAGGCGACCATCGAGTTTATTTTGAATCTTAGATTGAGCACCAGCATCAGACCGATGCCGAATACGACCCACAGAATATTGAGAACATGCATATAACGTCTACCTTTATTGGTTGAACTATTATGATTTTGGTTGAGATGTTATCCGTATTGGTTAACCATTGATGCGATGAATGTCACATTGCGTTACATGTTTACATCTTTACTGCGCTTCCTGGCCGCAAAATGGCGATCTAATCAGCAAAAATCGTGATTTGGTTAACCAATTAATCCCTTCAGGTTGACATGTCATACCAAAAGGAGGAATTTATGTGCCATATCGTCGAGTCCATAACGTAAATGAGGAATAAAAGATGGAACAGACATGGCGCTGGTATGGTCCTAACGATCCGGTCACCTTAGCGGATGTACGTCAGGCGGGTGCCACGGGCGTGGTCACCGCCTTGCACCATATCCCGAACGGGGAAGTGTGGACGGTTGATGAGATCCTAAAACGCAAAGCCATTATTGAGCAGGCGGGCCTGGTCTGGTCGGTCGTCGAAAGCGTACCGATCCACGAAGACATTAAAACCCGTTCTGGTAACTATCAGCAGTGGATCGCCAACTACCAGCAAAGCCTGCGTAACCTGGCCCAGTGCGGCATTCGTACCGTGTGCTACAACTTCATGCCGGTTCTCGACTGGACCCGTACCGACCTGGAATACGTCCTGCCGGACGGCTCCAAAGCGCTGCGTTTTGACCAGATTGAATTTGCCGCCTTTGAGCTGCACATCCTCAAACGTTCGGGCGCGGAAGCGGATTACACCGCCGAAGAGATTGCTCAGGCGAATGAACGCTTCGCCACCATGAGCGATGAAGACAAAGCGCGTCTGACCCGCAATATCATCGCCGGTCTGCCGGGCGCGGAAGAGGGCTATACGCTTGACCAGTTCCGCCAGCATCTTGCGCGTTATAAAGATATCGATAAAGCCGCACTGCGCGAGAACTTTGCCGTCTTCCTGAAAGCAATTATTCCTGTGGCGGAAGAAGCGGGCGTGCGGATGGCGGTACACCCGGACGATCCGCCGCGCCCAATCCTCGGCCTGCCGCGCATTGTTTCCACCGTGGAAGATATGCAATGGATGGTCGATACGGTCAACAGCATGGCGAACGGTTTTACCATGTGCACCGGCTCCTACGGCGTCCGGGCGGACAACGATCTGGTCAACATGATCAAACAGTTTGGCCCACGTATTTACTTCACCCACCTGCGCTCCACGCTGCGTGAAGATAACCCGAAAACCTTCCATGAAGCGGCGCATCTTAACGGCGACGTCGATATGTACGAAGTCGTGAAAGCGATCGTTGAGGAAGAGCAGCGCCGTAAAGCCGAGGGTAAAGAGGACCTGATCCCAATGCGTCCGGACCACGGCCACCAGATGCTTGACGATCTGAAAAAGAAAACCAACCCAGGCTACTCCGCGATTGGTCGCCTGAAAGGGCTGGCGGAAGTGCGTGGCGTTGAGATGGCTATCCAGCGCGCTTTCTTTAGCCGCTAAAGCGAGTTGCCGGTCACCTGTCTGGCCGGCTTTTTCTTTTCTCTTCCGTTGGTCATTCAACGGGTTCTGGAGTTCACGATGACAACGACAATTGCCAATAGCAACCTGCCGGTTGCTCGCCCTGCATGGGACAGCTCGCGCCTGCAATCCCGCATTGTTCACCTGGGATGCGGCGCATTTCACCGCGCGCACCAGGCGCTGTACACCCATCATCTGCTGGAAACCACCGACAGCGACTGGGGGATCTGTGAAGTTAACCTGATGCCGGGTAACGACCGCGTCCTGATTGAAAACCTGCGCAAACAGCAACTGCTGTATACCGTGGCGGAAAAAGGCGCGGACAACACCGTGCTGAAAGTGATTGGCTCGATGAAAGAAGCGTTGCACCCGGAGCTTGACGGCTGTGATGGTATTTTACAGGCTATGGCGCGCCCGCAGACGGCAATTGTCTCGCTGACGGTCACGGAAAAAGGCTACTGCACTGATGCTGCCAGCGGTCAGTTAGATCTCAATAACCCGCTGATTAAACACGATCTGGCGAATCCAGGCACGCCGAAATCGGCGATTGGTTACATCGTGCAGGCGCTGCATCTGCGTCGTGAGCAAGGGCTTGCAGCCTTTACCGTGATGTCTTGCGATAACGTGCGTGAAAATGGTCATGTGGCGAAAGTCGCGGTGCTGGGTCTGGCGCAGGCGCGCGACCCGCAGCTGGCGCAGTGGATTGAGGCTAACGCCACTTTCCCGTGCACCATGGTAGACCGCATTGTTCCGGCGGCGACGCCAGAAACGTTGCAAGAGATTGCCGACCAGTTGGGGGTGTACGATCCGTGTGCTATCGCCTGTGAGCCGTTCCGTCAGTGGGTTATCGAAGATAACTTTGTCAACGGTCGCCCTGACTGGGATAATGTTGGTGCGCAGTTCGTTGCCGATGTGGTGCCGTTTGAAATGATGAAACTGCGTATGCTCAACGGCAGCCACTCTTTCCTCGCGTATTTGGGCTATCTCGGCGGCTATGAAACTATCGCTGATACCATGACAAATCCGGCGTACCGCAAAGCGGCGTTCGCGCTGATGATGCAGGAGCAAGCGCCGACGCTGTCGATGCCGGAAGGCACCGATCTTAACGCCTATGCGACGCTGCTCATTGAGCGTTTCAGCAACCCATCACTGCGTCACCGCACCTGGCAGATTGCGATGGACGGCAGCCAGAAATTGCCGCAGCGCCTGCTGGATCCGGTGCGTCTGCATCTGCAAAACGCCAGCGACTGGCGTCACCTGGCGCTGGGCGTGGCGGGCTGGATGCGCTACACCCGTGGCGTGGATGAACAGGGGCAGGCCATTGATGTTGTCGACCCCTTGCTGGCTGAGTTCCAGCGCATTAACCAACAGTTCCAGGGGGCCGAACGCGTGACGGCGCTGCTGGGGCTGAGCGGCATTTTTGGCCATGATCTGGCGGAAAACGCTGATTTTGTGGAGACAATTATCGCGACGTATCAACAGCTGTGTGAACACGGCGCACGCGAGTGCGTTGCGGCGTTAGGCGCTGACGCATAATCCCCGAAGTATGACGGGTCAATCAAAATGCTGATTTGGTTGACCCGTTTTCTGTTTTTGGCTTCCCGCAAATGCTATAGTTCAGGCGAAAAAACGTTTTTTGTAGGCTTGATAAGATGCGTCAGCGTCGCCATCAGCCAACGGCACAGGTGCCGGATGGCAGCGCATGTGCCTTATCCGGCCTACGGATCTGAATTGACGCATCTGACGGACATAACACGATGAAATCGAACACTTCTCAACAAAGACCCTACCAGGAAGTGGGTGCAATGATCCGCGATCTGATTGTCCAGACGCCGTACCTGCCCGGGGAGCGTTTGCCGCCGGAACGTGAAATTGCTGAGATGCTCAACGTCACTCGCACGGTGGTTCGCGAAGCGTTAATTATGCTGGAAATTAAAGGTCTGGTGGACGTGCGTCGCGGCGCCGGGATCTACGTACTCGACAATGCAGATGCGCAGACCATCGACAGTACGGATGTCAATCATTGCAATGACGCGGGCCCGTTTGAGCTGCTGCAGGCGCGACAGCTGCTGGAAAGCAATATCGCCGAATTCGCCGCGCTGCAGGCTACGCGTGAAGATATCGTTAAAATGCGCCAGGCGTTACAGCTGGAAGAGCGGGAGCTGGCCTCCAGCGAAGCGAACGGTTCTGAAAGCGGCGACATGCAGTTCCATCTCGCCATAGCCGAAGCCACGCATAACAGCATGCTGGTGGAGCTGTTTCGCCAGTCATGGCAGTGGCGTGAAAACAACCCGATGTGGATCCAGCTCCATAGCCACCTTGACGATACCCATTACCGTAAAGAGTGGATGGGCGACCACAAACAGATCCTGGCGGCATTAATCAAAAAGGATGCCCGCGCAGCCAAGCTGGCAATGTGGCAGCATCTGGAAAACGTCAAACAGCGCCTGCTGGAGTTTTCAAATGTTGATGACATCGACTTTGATGGTTATCTGTTTGATTCCTGGCCGCTGGATAAAGTTAACGCCTGATTTTCCTTCCTCTCCCATGCGGGCTGTTGCAGCCCGCGCGACACTTTTCAGCACAAAAGTTTATTGCATAACAACGCTTTTTTCTCGTCATGAACGTCACGTAAAAAAAGGTTTCCATCACCTCAGATGATGATTTTTCCTCCGTCGTTACGCGGTGAAAATTGATTTATATCAATTAAAAACAACTTATTTTCGCATGCGAAAAAATGCATTGTTTACCTTATTTTTACCTTTCCGTGCTTATTTTTAGACAAAACGGGCCTGTGTTAAGTGAGAATCAAACTGATTTCCGCGGTGGTCAGAGCGAGGCTGCCCGGAATAACAGTGCATAAAAACAGGCGCTTCACGGAAATGTAGACATTAATAACGGCACGTAACTTATTGGCTGTAATGATGTTTTGATTTGATGTCATGTTTATTGTCAATAGTTCTGGCTTTTTTAATCAAATGAATAAAAGTGAATATATGTAAAGTTAAAATTACACATTATTCTATAATCAAGTTATCTTTCATTTGAAATGCTGTTCCAGTTTTTTGTCCGTTATTAACAGTTTCATTACTATTGTCACTGTATTTTGCCGTTGACATGTTTTTACACTGACTGCATATTTCATCGCCATAAGCGTGTTTGCGTTCAGGAGATGATAATGCCCTCTCGAGATTACCCCGATATTAGAAAGGCCAGGGGTACCCGTTCAAAAGATATGGTTCTTTTAAGTGCCCGTGTCGATACCTCTCTGTGGGAATATGTTCGTACGCTGGCATTTGAAACCCGTAAAAGTAAACAAGATATTATTGCCGAAGCAATAATGTTATATCGCTCTGTTAATGAGAGCGTAAACGAAGAATCCAAGTAATTACTCTCTGTTCGGGTTTTATTAAACCCAAAATGATATGTGTCTTGCCACTTTATTATTACCTTCATTGGTGTGTTAGAGGTTTTCCCCTTTTCCATAGGGGGCTTTTTTATGCGGGTATTCTGCCTTCATAACAAAGTTGATAGCAAAATTCACAATTAAAAGTGAGTAATAACATGAAAAAGTCAGCAGTGGCATTAGCTGTAATGGTATTAGGGGTAACCTCCGTTCATGCAGCGGAAATTTATAATAAAGATGGCAACAAACTGGATCTGTACGGCAAAGTAAAAGCGGTCCATTCCTGGACTGGCGGCACCGATGCCGACGGTACATACGCGCGTCTGGGTTTTCGCGGTGAGACACAAATCAACGATCAACTGACCGGTTATGGCCAATTTGAAAGTCAGTTTGATGCCTCTAAAGCAGAAGGTTCTCAGAATGGCGTCAATACACGTCTGGCGTTTGCTGGCCTGGATTATGGCCATGACGTTAGCTTTGACTACGGTCGTAACTACGGTATTGCTTATGACGTGGGAGCTTACACTGACACTCTTTCAGAGTTCGGCGGCGACTCCTTTGAAGATACTGACCGCTTCCTTACTACACGTACTGCTGGCGTTGCAACACTCCGCACCAAAAATCTGTTTGGAGCCGTTGATGGTCTGAACATTGGCGCGCAATACCAGGGCCAGGATGACACTAACATTAGCCCGGCAAAACAGCATGGCAATGGTTATGGTTTCTCCCTGGGTTATGACAATATTGCGGATTCCGGCGTATCTGCGATTGCGGCCTACACCACCAGTGCGGTGACTGCTCTGCAGAAACGAAGCGGCTGGGATGGCGAAAACGCAGAGTTCTGGGGCGCGGGTCTGAAATATGATGCTAATGCCATCTACGTCGCGACCATGTACGGCGAGTCCCACAACCTGATTCAGGATGCGGATAAAGCTGAGCACTTTGAAGCAATGGCTGCGTATGTGTTTGATTTTGGTCTGCGTCCGAACGTGGGTTACGTTCACGCGCGTGACAACAACAATAATGACCTGACTGAATACGTAGCGTTGGGCACGGATTACTACTTCAACAAAAACATCGTGGCTGATGTGG
Organism: Citrobacter sp. RHB35-C21; assembly: GCF_013816515.1. NCBI lineage: Bacteria > Pseudomonadati > Pseudomonadota > Gammaproteobacteria > Enterobacterales > Enterobacteriaceae > Citrobacter > Citrobacter sp. RHB35-C21. Next base: position 4,457,602 of record NZ_CP057147.1, on the reverse strand, counting down.
GTTACAAAATTAACCTGCTCGACGGCAAAGACGACGACAACCAGGTTGTTGCGGGTCTGACCTATCAGTTCTAAGTTTTTGTTCTGATATGCAAAAGGCGTCTTAGTTAAGACGCCTTTTTTACCTCTGCCGTGTTTAAACCGGCTGACTCTCTTTCACCTGTCCACCGCTAAACAGCCATTGCCAGATGCCCACTTTTACCCATGCGACCACGCAGAGAATCAGGTAAAAAAGTGGATTATGCGTAATGGTAACGTACATGACCTCCATTAAATCCACATGCAAATTTCCGGCAATTGCCATATTGATAACAAAAATTGAGGCTACTGCGCTGGCCAGTAAAATAAATACGGCCTGAAGCTGGGTTATCTCTGGTAACCTGCCAGAGGCCCATTGCCATAAAAATGTTGTTGTTAACAGGAATATAAGAAACAATCCTAACGCGCCAAACAGGCCAAAGTCTTTATAATCCTTTAGCGTGCCAATTAAACCCACCAAAATAATTAACCCCAGTAGTATTTTTTTAAACCATGACATGTACTTTTCCCGAAGATAGTGTTGATGCTGAGTTAATATGTCCATTTTTACGCATTTTAAATTGAGTTTATAAATGAACAGCCGGGGATTATAAATTGTCTGACGGGTAATTGCCGATTATTTGTGGTTTATTAAATGTTGACATTTGATTGCTGACTAATCCTAAGATACCTGTTTATAAGGTTGTCGATTATACCCTTTTGGGGGAGGCGAAACGCTGTTTGTATAATTGTGTGAGGCTAATCAGTGCCGCAATAAACAAGGCGACGGCACCGCATAGCGTGGCATTAACGATCGCTTGAGCGCCGCTTCCCAGCAGGCTGGTTAAGAGCGGCCCGAGTATTTGACCAATGCCGTAAGTCAGGGTGACCAGGCCCAGCAGATTAATATTGCGCGGTACGCTAAGTTGACGGGCGAGCGGCATGACCAGCGAAGTGGTCCCCATAAACGTTGCGCCAAAACCCACGCTGCTTATCACCAGCAGCGGCAAGGAGTCGCTGGCGAGCGTCATGACCACGCAAGCGCTTTGGATCAGTAAATTCGCCGTCAGGCATTGCAATACCCCCTGCGTCGGGCAGCCCACAGCCAGGCGAAACAACCCGGAATAATCGATATGCCGACCAACGACCAGAGATGGGCCGTCAGCAGCGGCGACCCGGCACTTTTCGCCATCAGTGGCAGGTATGTAGCGACAATGATGTAGCCAAATCCGGCTAACCCATACAGTAGCGCCAGCAGCCACCAGGACATAGGCTGATGCTCTGTTTTTACCGGTGCTGCGGCGGGGAGCGCATGGTCGCGAGATGGCAGGAGCATAACGAGTAGCACAAAGAATACAGCGGAAGCTGCCGCTGCCCCCAGCCAGAGCGTGTGCGATGACAGCGCAAAATGCAGACCGCTGATGACATATTCATTGCCCAGCAAAATGCCTGCGCCAACGCCGGAGAACAACGCCGCGATCACGAAGGGATGCCGGGTATGATGCAGGACGATCATCGAACCAAAGATCATCATACCGGCACTGGCGACGCCTGCCAGAAAACGGATCATCATCACCAGCGCGGGCTGCTTAACGCTTGCCATTGCCAGAATCAACCCTGCGGTAGCGAGCGCAGAAGTTAACAACATCGGGCGTAAACGTGAGGGAAGATGGAAGAGCCCGAAGGAGAAGAGCAGGCTTCCCGCCAGATATCCGGCGTAGTTGGCGCTGGCAATCCAGGAGAGCTGGTCAAACGTAAACTGACCTTCCGACAGCAGTACCGGGAGCATCGGCGTATACAGAAAGCGTCCAATTCCCATGCCCAGCGTTAAGACCAGCATGCCAAAGAGCGCGACGCTGATGGCATGACGATTTGAATCGGGGCTTCCCTCGGACATACGGACTCTCATTTCACGCTGTTAGTTTGATAATTGTTATATTACATGTGCAAATGATAATGAAAAGTAAAATAAAAATGGGCGTTTTACTTTCTCCTTAAAAATTCGCCAGCGTCAGCAGGGAAGGAATTTGCGACAACAGATATAACACCAGTCCAATAGAACCGCCGACCAGCGTGCCGTTGATGCGGATAAACTGTAAATCTTTGCCGATGTTTAGCTCAATTTGCTGCGACATATCGCGCGCATCCCAGCTTTTCACCGTGTCGCTGATGTGGCGCGTCAGGAAGGTGGCGAACTCCGGCGCAACTTTATACGCGGCCTGCTCCAGATGCCCATTCAGTGAGGCGCGCAGGGCGCTGTCGGCAACCAGTGTTTCGCCGAACCACTGTCCGGCGCTGGCGATGCGCTGCTTCACGCGCGAATCGTCAGCGTTAATGTCGGTTTTCACCCACTGGCGCAGGTCTGCCCACAGTTCGCCAAGATAACGGTTGAAAGCTTCGTCTTCCTTCAGATAGTTTTTCATGCTTTCGGCCCGCACGGCCATCTCCGGATCGTGTTTGAGCTTATCGATTAGCTTAAACGTGGCGCGATCGAAGGCGTGGCGGATCTGATGCGCCCGATCGTGGCTGATGTCATCCAGTAAGGAATTAACGGCATCAGACACCAGTTCGGCGCTGTGCTCGCCCAGCCATTCAGTCGGCAAGATCTTCGCTTTCAGCGGATGCTCGATCTCCAGCCAGTGCACGATCTGTCGGGCGATAAACGCCCGCGAACTGTCGCGCTGGAGCAGGGCGATAAGTTGGGCGATCAATGTGTCGAGCAACACCTGATGGCGATTGTTTTTGGTCATGCTTTCCAGCATCAGCGCGCTGGTACCGGAGAGATCGACCTTGTCGATGGCTTTGTGCACCGCCCGCTTGATCAGCCGCTGAATGCGGGCGTCGTCGGTGAGTTCGAGAAAACCGCTCATGATCTGCAGCAGATGCTGGCCAATTCGCTGGGCGTTTTCCGGCTGGCTGAACCAGTTACCGATCAACAATGCCGGTTCATGGCGGCGGATCAGGGCGATCAGGGACTGGGTGTCGAGAAATTTTTCCTGCACAAACTGACCGAGATTCTCCCCGATCCGATCCTTATTGCGTGGGATAATCGCCGTATGTTGCGAGATAAACGGGATTGGTACCCGTCGAAAAAGCGCCACCACGGCGAACCAGTCCGCCAGCGCGCCGACCATCGCCGCTTCGGCGATCGCTTTGATCCCGAGCACCCAAAAGTTAGGCGGCAGAAACAGCGTGATGACGAAGGTAGCGGCGGCCATCAGCAGCAATGAGAGCGCCAGTCGCTTGGCGCGTTTGAGTTCAGCAATTTTATTCATAGGCTTAAGGATAGAGCCAGACGGGGGGATCGCGCAAAAAATGTGGAGCGCCTCCCATTTTCAGACGTGCAAAGCTTACTCTGGGATCCAGTTGTCCCAGGCGGGTAAGGGGCCGAGTTCCGCCACCAGAAAATCGATAAACGATCGCACCTTCGGATTGCTGTACTTACTGGGAAAATAGAGCGCATACAGGGCGTGGGTTTCGCAGGTGATGGTGCCGTCGAGCATCAGCGGCGTTATCTCTTCTTTTTGAATATGATCGCCAATCAGATAGGTGGGCAAATACGCCACTCCCTGATCTTCTAACACCGATTTCAGCAATACCAGACTGCTGTTGGCCTGGATAGGCATATGCAGTTTTAACTGATGCAGACGATCCTGTTCATCCGCCACCTTCAGCACCGGCGTGAGACCTGGGTAAACCAGGCAATCATGATTGACCAGATCGCTACGACGCTGGGGCATGCCTTTTTTGGCAAGGTAGCCGGGTGAGGCGCAGTACGCCCAGCGGACAGGCACCAGCTTGCGCATTGCGTAGTTCTGCGGTGGTGCGGTGGAGATTCGCAGGGCGATGTCGAAATCTGTTTCGTTCAGATTCACGAAGTTATCGTTGAGATCGATATACAGATTCACATCTGGGAACTGGGAACGATATTTATCCACCAGGTTCACCAGCCGGGAATAACCAAACGCAATTGAGCAGGTTATGCGTAATTCACCCTGCGGGCTGTGGTAATAACCGGAGGTGGTATTCAGCGTTTCATCGAATTCTTTCAAAAGCTTATTGGCGCGGTTAAAGAGATATTGCCCGGCATCGGTCAGGGTAATACTGCGGGTGGTACGTTTAATTAATGTCGTGCCTAACGTATCTTCCATTGCCGCCAGGCTTTTGCTGACCGCAGATGGCGAGACGTTGAGCTGCGCCGCGGCTTCTGACAATCCTCCGCAGTCGACGATTTTAATGAAAAACTCCAGATGCTTGAGTGAAATCGGCGTACTCATAGTTTCCTTTTATTCACAAGTGATTTGCAAAAACAGTACGAATAGGCCGTTACATTCGCGTTTTAAACATGTAACTATTGAATCACAGGAAACAACTTGCTGGCAAAATGAAAAAATAACAACTTAGGTGAGTTACGTCACAAAATAAAAGGAGGCGAAACGGAAACTCATCACATTGTGAATTTAATCTCATTAAATATTATTCTAAAGGTACCGATTATGTGGTCACGACTCGAACCCTACAGATCGTCGATTATTTTATTAGTTGCTCTGGTGATTGGCGGCTTATTAGGTATTTATGCCCCCTCGTTTGCAAGTAAACTCCAGCCAATCGGCCAGATATTCTTAAATCTGCTATTTATGATTATTGTGCCGCTGGTGGGGATCAGCGTCATGTCTTCGATCGCCAGTATGACCGACCTGAAAAGGCTGGGGCGCATTATGGCGATTATCTTTATTGTTTCGATCGCAATGGCCTTTATTCCGGCTGCCGGGATCGTTGCGCTGGCGCTATGGTATAACCCGGCGCAGGGCGTCACTATCGATCTTTCGCAGTCGGTGCAGGCGGGCAGCGGTAAGATGGATTTTGTCAGCATGATCACGACCAGCGACTTTATCGGACTGTTTTCTAAGTCCAATATTCTGGCGCTGATTGTGATGGCGATTATTGCTGGTGTGGCGATTGGTCAATCGGATCAGGCCGGTAAGCGTATTGCGTCGTTGCTGGAAGATGCCAATACCGTGATCATGAAGATCGTTTCGATCATTATGAAGGTCGCGCCGATTGGCCTGGGCTGCTATTTCGCTGCCACTATGGCCAGTCAGGACTCTGCACTGCTGCTGACCTTTGCTCGCGCCATCGGTCTGTTCATGGTGGCCACGCTGGTCTACTTTGTTTTTGGCTCAATTCTCTATTCGTATATTGGCGGCGGTATTCCGGCGGTCAAAGCCTTCTGGCGTAATGCGATTGAACCGTCTGCGACTGCGCTGGGGACTTGCTCTTCGCTGGGGACTCTCCCGGTGACGCTGCGTGCCGGTAAGGCGATGGGGATTAACCCGGAAATCGTTGATGTCTCCATTCCGCTACTGGTTAACCTGAACAAAGGTGGCGTGGCGATGATTGCCGCGCTGAAAATTGTCTTTATCTATTCCGTGCTGGGCATGGAGTTCACCACCGAGACCTTCTTCCTGACCATGCTGATTGCGGTGCTCTCCGCCATTATCGTCGGCGGCGTACCGGGCGGGGCATTCCTCGGTGAAATCTTTATCGTCACTACGCTGGGCCTGCCAATGGAAGCGATCCCGATGTTAGTAGTGCTGGGCACGATTACCGATGCGCCTGCCACACTGATTAACGTTATCCATGATTTGAATGCGGCGCAGATTGTTGAACGGTTCGCTGGAAAAAAGCAGACCAACACTGAAATAAACTCTACTGCTGCGGTGGTATAGGTTTCACACGGATTAAGAACAGGAGATGTTATGAAAGACGCAATGAAGCTTGAGACGCAATTGGTTGTTGCGGGTCGCGACAAACGCTACACCCAGGGAGCGGTGAATCCGGTTATCCAGCGCGCTTCTTCGCTGGTGTTTGATACCGTGAAAGACAAAAAATTCGCCACCGCCAATCGCGCAAATGGCGAGCTGTTTTACGGCCGTCGCGGAACCTACACCCACTTTGCCTTCCAGAAGGCAATGAGCGAACTGGAAGGCGGCGTTGGCTGCGCGCTTTACCCGTGCGGCGCTGCGGCGGTGACCAATGCGATTCTGGCGTTTGTTCAGGGTGGCGATCATATTTTGATGACGGGCGCGGCCTACGAGCCAACCCAGGATTTTTGCAATAAGATCCTGAGTAAATTCAATGTGGAAACAACGTATTACGATCCGTTGATTGGTGCTGGTATCGTTGATCTTCTGCGTCCGGAAACGAAAGTTGTATTCCTCGAATCGCCAAGTTCGATCACCATGGAAGTCCAGGATGTACCGGGGATGGTGAAAGCTATCCGCGCGGTTAATCCGGAGATTGTCATTATGATCGACAACACCTGGGCGGCGGGTGTGCTGTTCAAAGCGCTGGAATATGGCGTGGATATTTCCATTCAGGCGGGAACGAAGTACACCATCGGTCATTCGGACGGCATGCTGGGCACGGCGGTGTCCAACGCGCGTTGTTGGGATCGTCTGCGCGAGAACTCCTATTTGATGGGACAAACTCTGGATGCTGATACGGCCTACAACGGCAGCCGTGGATTGCGCACCCTGGCGGTACGTCTTAAGCAGCATCAGGAGAGCAGTATCCATATTGCCCGCTGGCTGTCGGCAAGGCCGGAAGTGGCGCGGGTGAATCATCCGGCATTACCGGAATGCCCGGGGCACGAGTATTTTCAGCGTGACTTTGCCGGAAGCTCAGGCCTGTTCTCGTTTGTGCTGAAAAAGAGACTGACCGACGAGCAGATGGCGAATTTCCTCGATAACTTCTCGCTGTTCCATATGGCCTATTCGTGGGGTGGATTTGAGTCGCTTATTCTGGCGAATCAGCCGGAAGAGCTGAACAGCATTCGCCCAGCCGGAGAGGTGGATTTCAGCGGCACCCTGGTCAGGGTGCATATTGGCCTTGAGGATATTGGCGACCTGATTGCCGATCTGGAAGCAGGGTTTGCGCGCATTGCTTAAGATAATGTGATGGTTGCCGGATGCGGCGCAGGCGCCTTATCCGGCCTATCACTACGACATAGGCCGGATAAGCGTCAGTGCCATCCGGCAGGTTAGTTTTCAGTGGCTAACGTTGTTGTTTCATGCTGGCGAACCCGTTTCAGTAAGCCTGCCAGGGTAAAGACGACAGCAATACCCGCCGCAACCGCCAGCAGATGAAACGAAATCCTGCCGCCGTTAAACCACAGCCAACGTCCGATTTCGACAGAAACCGCCATCACCGTCAGGATGACCATATTCAGCGACGCCGAGACCGTACCCTTCGGTAAGTTGTTGGAAAACAGCGTAAAGCGGAACAGCGTCGGAAAGATCATACCAATGCCAAACGCATACAGGCTGGTTCCCAGCACCGACCACAGCCAGACGTGTGGCCACAGCAAATTGCCGGCAATCAGCACCGCCAGTCCGCTCAGTTGAATGGGTGCCGCCCGCCAGATAAAGCGTGGCTGGGTTGGATCCTTCACAAAACGAACAACCACCATATTGGCGACGATCACCGCGCCAAAGACCGGTGCCTGCGCCCAGGCGAACTCTGATGTGCTCATACCGCCAGCGTCGATCAGGATCACTGGCGAGACCGCCACCCAGCTCATCATCGGGATATAGCTTAACGACAGCGTGGCTGCGCCAAACAAGAACACCCGGTTACGGAAAACGTCGCGGAAATCACGCAGTACGCCGCGTGCACTGAACGGCACCGCGCCGCGCTTAACGGTTTCCGGCATTGCTAACGCTAGCCCTATCAGGGCGATAAGCCCCATGGCGGCGATAATGGCGAACAGGATTTTCCAGTGTACAAAGTGCATCAGCGCTGCGCCGGAGAGCGGGCCGATAACCGGCGCAACCAGCACAATGGAGGTGATTATCGCCATTAACTTTATGGCCTTCGTTTGCCCAAACGCTTCCTGCACCGTGACATAGCCAACGGTAGCGATAAAGCAGATGCTGGTGCCCTGTACAAATCGGGCGACCAGAAATTGCGTCATTGAGGTGGTCAATAGCGTGGCAGCGCAGGCGAGCGTAAAAATTAACGCCCCCGCAATCAGCACCGGTCGACGGCCAATCCGGTCGGAGAGCGGTCCCAGCAACCATTGCAGCGCCATACCGCCAGCCAGATAGAGGCTCACCGCAGCGGGGGCCAGGCTGACGTCGGCGTTGAAATCACGCACCACATTGATGATGCCTGGCTGGATCAGGTCCGTCGACAGATAGGCGGCGAAGTCATATAAAATCAACGCGACAGGAAAAAATAGCGTCGTGGTGCGTTGGGAGAAAAACGCGAGAATCCGTTGCATAAAACAGCTCCTTTTCGGGAGAAAACCCTCAACGGGAATAGCGAAATTCAATACCGTCTTTGAAACGTCAGACCGATGACAGAAAAAAGCAGACTGCAAATGTACTGAATTTCATGTAATCAAAAACGCTGCCTGCGCGAGGCGCAAACAGGAGAAACGTTTTCAGACTCGGGTCAGAAAACGTAACGATTACAGGTAACAATCAGCACATCGCACCTCGGGAAGAATTTGTTGAATGGATAATAGCCACCCAAAGTGTAATGCGGATTGGATATTAATTAAACGAGTTTATCCGCTTTATTTGCAGAAAATCGTCACGCTTATCAGAAAGTGACGCTCTGCAGAAAACGCAGCGCGATTGCACAACCGAAGACGATCAATACGCCGCCGGCGATACGCTCGATCCACAATATCCCTCTGGTTAACCGTCGCTGGATCTGCGGTAAGCCGATGAACATCACGATCAGCAGATCCCAGAACAACACCACGCTGGTCATCCAGATCCCGCTCATGGTTTGTTGCAGCAGCGTCACCGACGGGCCGAGCAGGGCGGTCATTAGCGCCAGATAGAACAGCGCATTTTTTGGGTTGAGCAGCGACGAACCTAATCCCAGCAGCAGCTGTTTGCCAAATCCTGGACAGGTAGACTGGGCGTCTGCTCCGGTCAGGGTTTGCGGGCGGCTGCGTATCAGTAGGCTGCCAATCCATAATAAATAGAGCGCGCCCAGCAGCTCAATAACCGTAAACAGCAGGGGAAGCTGGCGCAGGATCCCCCAACCAATAATCGCCAGCAGGATATACAGCCCGTTGCCGATGGCGATCCCCACGCACAGCCCAGCGCTGCCGCGCATCCGGTAACGTACGGCGTAACCGACCAGTAAAAAGAAGTCCGGCCCTGGGCTGAGTAGTGCAACAAAATGCGCCAGCGCCAGCGCGGGAAAAGCAGACGGAAAAAGTTCAGCAAGCAGCGACATAGCGACCTCAGAAAATGAAACAGAGATCAGCGTACGCCTGACGCAACGCTAATTATTGTCTGATATTGATCGTCCCAGTGCGTACTGGCGCGGTGTGGCTGCTGTGTAGCGAACAAAGGTGCGATGGAAATGGCTCTGGTCGGCAAACCCGCTCTGGTAGCTGACATCGACAATCTCGTCCCCGGCCCGTAGCCGCTGACGGGCATAGTCAATCCTCACGATGTTCAGATAATTTCCCGGCGTCAGCCCGGTGTCCTGCTTAAAGGTCCGAATCAGGGTCTCTTTACGCATGTGACACTCATCTGCCAGCTCATCCAGCGAGGGTGGGGAGAGCAGACTGGACTGCAACCGCTCGCGCAGATACTGGCTGGTGACGCTTAGGTTTTCCGGTGTTACCGACTGCAATGGCAGCGAGCGCAGCAATGCTTGTGCAGCATCAGTTATCTGCGTCGTTTGCCGTTGCGGCATGAGCGCCACAAGGTGCATGTAGCACTGGAATAATTGCGGATCGCGGATAACAGGAGTGCGCGTGCAAAGCCGTTGATTGCTGTTCAGCGCTGGCAGATGGGCAAGGCACCACCGGGCATCAAGATAAAGCATGTGATAGCTGCGAAATTGCCCGTTGACGGGATTACAGCTGTGAGGTGCCAGTGGTGGGATCACAATGAGATCGCCCACCTCCAGATGGTATTCCTTGTCATCGCACAGGCAGCAGGTTCCTCCCTCGAGAATTGCCCCAATCGAGAGCTGAGAGTGGTGATGGCGCTTATAGGCCTGCTGACTTTGCCAGGTGCTGCGAAGCTCCAGCCACGGCAGTTGCTCATCACGCCAGAACGATTGTGGAATATCTCGGGTATGCGTCACATCGTGTCCTCCATGAAAGTGATGATTTGTTATAGCACAGGCCCTGCGGTGAAAAAGCGGGAATGTGCATTGAGGTCGTGATTCTGCGTGATACGTTCCAGACAAATGCAGACGTTACAAAGGGGCGTTTTTATCCCGGAAATCGCCTCGCAAAGAGAGAAAGTTACAGGTGAGAGTGTGGTTTACCAGCGCTACAGTCACGGCATCTTATTTCCAGGTGATGGATCGCCATGAACAAAGCACCGACTTCCACCCCGCATGATGCGGTCTTTAAAACGTTTTTGCGCCACCCTGAGACAGTTCGGGATTTTCTACATATACATCTTCCCGCTTCGCTGCGCGACCTTATGGGGCTGGTCGAGCAAATTGTTTCCCTGCTACTTACCGGACTGACTAATGACAGCCAGATAAAGACGCTGTTTAATTATATTTTACGAACTGGCGATGCACCTCGATTCAGTGAGTTTATTCGTGAGGTTGCCGAACGTTCACCGCAGCATAAGGAGCATTTGATGACGATCGCCGACAGATTGCATGAGGCAGGGCTACAAAAAGGCAGGCTGGAAGGGTTACAGGAAGGACGACAAGAAGGGCTTATAGAAGGGCGACGTGATGAGGCGCTCCGTATTGCCCACACTATGCTGACAGACGGTATTGATATCTGCACGGTACAAAAAATTACCCGGCTTTCCGCAGAAGATATTCAGGGTTTAAGTCATTAGATATGAGTTACATCGCATAATCGTCTGGCCGAAATCACCGGGCGGTCCGGTTTACTCTATCGCCATCTTTACCGCCTCGCCGAGCTTTTGCATCACTTCCTGATGCTTCTCGTTTGGCGGCAACGCGCAGTTGATGCGTACGCAGTTGCGATACTTTCCGGATGCGGAGAACAGCGATCCCGGTGCGACCTGGATTTTCAGGCGACAGAGCTGCTTAGCGACGCAGACCATATCGACCTGGAGCGGCAGCTCGACCCACAGCATAAAGCCGCCTTTCGGTCGGGTGACGCAGATCCCGCAGGGAAAATATTCCCGTACCCAGCAGGTGTAGATCTCCATATTACGCTGATAAATCTGGCGCATACGCCGGATATGCCGATGGTAATGACCTTCGCGCACAAAGGAGGCTGCTGCCAGCTGCGTAGCGGGAACGTTAGTACCAATGACGGCGTACTTCATGTGTAGCAGTTTGTTGTAATAGCGACCGGGAACCACCCAACCCACGCGCAGTCCGGGGGCTACGGATTTGGTAAACGAACTGCAGAGTATTACCCGGCCGTCACTGTCCCAGGAGTGGATCGTACGCGGTCGCGGATACTCTGTGGCCAGTTCGCCATACACATCATCTTCAAAAATGACGATGTCGTGACGCTGGGCGAGGGCGAGCACCGCCCGCTTACGCGCATCCGGCATAATGAACCCGAGAGGGTTGTTGCAGTTGGGAACCAGCAGCACGCCTTTGATCGGCCACTGATCCAGCGCCAGCTCCAGCGCTTCAATGCTGATCCCGGTATCCGGATCGGTTGGGATCTCAATCACCTTGATCCCCAGGCCGCGCAGTAGCTGCATTGTGCCGTAGTAGGTGGGGGATTCAACGGCGACAATGTCTCCTGGCTGACAAACCGCCAGCAACGCCAGCGACATTCCGCTCTGGCTCCCGTTGGTTATCACAATATCATCGGCGTTGAGGACTGAACCGCTATCCAGCATCAGACGGGCGATCTGCTGGCGCAGATCCTGGCTGCCGGGAAGCTTGTCGTACCCCAGCACCGCCTTCAGATTATGCTGCACTACGCGGCTGAGCTCGCGCCAGAGCGGTTTCAGGCTCGGTTGACTGACATCTGGCGCGCCGCTGCTGAAGGGGATTACAGATTTATCGCTATGCCCTTTTAGCATATCCAGCACCAGATCCCACTGCGTTATCTCGACCGGACGCTGCACCGGGCGTGACATCGGCGGCACGGGCGGCTGTGCCTTTTGCGGCGCGACAAAATAACCGGAACGCGGCTGCGGGGTGATCAGCTGTCGCTGTTCCAGCATCTGATACGCCTGCTGGACGGTGCTGATACTGACCCCGTGCTCCTGACTCAGGTTACGTACCGAAGGCAGTTTTTCGCCATGGCGATACAACCCCTGCTCAATGCGTTCGGCCAGCAGATTGGCCAGATGTTGATAACGCGTCATGCTGTATCCCTCATGGGTACCATACAGATTAAAAAACCAGTACAGATTGGCGTGAAAAAAGCGATGCAGAACTCTTTTTAACCAATCTGTATGTTAAATAAAAGTACTTTGTGAGTCTGTATTGCTTAGGGCCAAATCCGTGAAGATAAAGCCTCAGACAAGGCGGGGAGGCAAGGTATGGAATTTCACGAGAATAAAGCAAAGCAGCCATTTATTGGATTTGTTCTGATCTGGCGGGCATATAAGGGGTGGCGGTTACGGGCGCAAACGCGGCGCGTATTGCAACAGATGAGTAATGAGCGGCTGCGGGACGTCGGGCTGCGACGCGATCAGATAGAGTGATTTTCTTCCATCGACAGAGGCTGGAGGGTTATCACCCGGCCTCTTTTGTATTCACATTATTTATCAATTCATGCTTCTGGATAGCCTGTTTCTTGATACTTATCCTGATAAGCATTATTTTCTTCTCAGCGATGAGGGGAAAGTAAGATGACGGAAGATGAACTGTTTGCCCGCCGTCCGATGGGGATGCGCATGGCAATGGTGGTGCGCCAGTGGCGGGCCATTATTGATGCTGCCATCACCGATACTGGCCTGACGCAGTCAAGCTGGACGGTACTGATGCAACTGTATCAACTGGGAGACAACGTCTCGGTCAGTGAACTGGCACAAATGCAGGGCATTGAACTGCCGCCGCTGATGCGCACCCTTTCGCAGTTGGAAAAGCAGGGCTATCTGCTGCGTTCCACATCGCCTTATGACAAACGCATCCGTCTGCTAACGCTGACCGCGCAAGGCCGCTCAAGGCTTGAAGAACTTAACCGGGTGATTGAGACATATCAACATCGCGTCACCTGCACCATTCCCGAAGCGGAGCTTGCCTCATTCAGCGCGACCTTAAATCAACTCGCCTGCAATTTGCGGACAATCCGCGAAGAAGACAATCAACACTAAAAACTATGATGACCCCAGAACAAAAATTTGCCCGTTGGGTAAGGGTGAGTATTGCCGCTTTCTTGGTAATATTCGCCTGGTTTATCGTTGCCGATATCTGGATCCCGCTGACGCCGGACTCCACGGTGATGCGCGTGGTAACGCCCGTTTCCTCACGCGTATCCGGTTACGTCTCGCAGGTGCATGTACACAATAATAGCCTGGTGAAGAAGGGCGATTTGCTGTACGAACTGGATCCGACGCCGTTTATCAATAAGGTCGAGGCTGCGCAAATCGCCCTTGAGCAGGCGAAGTTGAGCAATCAACAGTTGGATGCGCAGATAGCCTCCGCGCGCGCCAACCTGCGTACCGCGCAATTCAGCGCCCGTAACGATAAGACCACCTTTGACCGCTATCAGCGCCTGGCCACCATGCAGAACGTGTCGCAATCCGATCTCGACAAGGTGCGTACCGCCTGGCAAACCAGCGAGCAGTCGGTGGCGGCGCTTAATGCCAGCATTCAGAACCTGCTGATCCAGCGCGGCGAGCTCGATGACAAGCGTAACGTGACGCTGCAAAAATACCGTAATGCGCTGGAAGAGGCGCAACTGAACGTCAGCTGGAGCAAAGTGTATGCACAGACCGACGGTATGGTGAGTAACCTTCAGCTTAGTCCCGGACTTTACGCTACCGCGGCCACGCCGCTGCTGGCGCTGGTCAGCCATCAGACCGATATCGTGGCCGACTTTCGCGAGAAAAGCCTGCGCCACACTCGGGTAGATACCGATGCCGCCGTGGTGTTCGACGCCTTGCCGGGCAAAGTTTTCTCTGCCCGCGTCACCAGCAGCGATGCCGGTATTCTGGCGGGTCAGGAACAGGTTAACGGTCTGCTGTCGCAACCGGAACAGTCCACCCGCTGGGTGCGCGATGCCCAGCGTATGCGCATTCACGTAGCACTGAATGAACCGCTCGACACGCCGTTACCGACCGGGGCGCGCGCCACGGTGCAGCTGTATAACAGCGAGGGGATGTTCGCCCGTACCTTTGCCGGGGCGCAGATCCACCTCGTCAGCTGGCTGCATTATGTCTATTAACACTCTGGCCCACGTCTTTACGCCGCACGGGAACATTGTCTACACCGCCAATGATTTTCGCCAGACCTTGCGTATCTCCGTTGCCGGGACGATAGCACTGAGTATCTCGACCTTCTACAACGTACAGTACGGCGTATTTTTTGTGGTTTATCCGCTGATGCTGCTGTCACTGGTGCCGGTGTTCAACCGCCATGTGGCAAAACAGTTCGTGTTCAGCGCGGCGGTGAACTGTGTCGAAATGGTGCTAATCGTCGGCTATCTCTCACAGTGGCCGCTGATTATGACGCTGGTGGTGTTTGGCCTGTATGTGATGCGTTTTCGCTTGATGAGCAAAGGACCGCTGTTTCTGCTTGGTTCGATGGGCGTGGTGTGCCAGAGCACGATGCTCAACTTTATGAGCTATCCCACCACCAACTGGCACACGCTGATGTTCTCCAATATGGAAGCCTGCATCATGGCGGTGGCGCTGAGTGCGCTGCTGCATTATCTGATCCCGGACGTGGAACCCCGCCAGCTACCGCCGCGCATTGAGAAAGATGCCACCCGGGTGCGCCACGAGTCGCTGCTTTCCGGTACGGTGGCGACGATGATTTTTGTTATCTTCCAGATCTGTGATTTGAGCGATTCGCTGTCGGCACTGATGGCGGGCATTTTGATCCTGTTTCCTATGCACTATCGCGGCGCGGTGTTGAGCTCGCTCTGGCGCGTGGTCGGCGTGGTGCAGGCCTGCCTGTATATTCTGTTGGTGCAACTGCTTATCTATGATTTCAGCAACCATATGCTGCTGATGATGCCGCTGATCGGCCTCGGGCTGGCGTTCAGCGCCCGCCTGCACGTAATGGAAAAAGTCGGCGCGGGGGTGGGTTTTGCCAGTATCACCACCATCGGGATTATGTTCGGCCAGAACCTGCATCCGGACAGCGATCTGGTGTTCAGCGATTTATACCGCATCACCTCTGTTACCGTCGCGCTGGTGGCAACGCTAACGATGGTATTTCTGGTACACCGGGTTTTGAACTGCTTTACCGCGACGCGGTTTGTGATTACCGAGTGAGTGGGGAGTGAATGCCGGATGGCGGCTGCGCCTTATCCGGCCTATGAGACGCAGAATTTGTAGACCCGGTAAGCGTCGTGCCACCGGGTGTTTTCAGATTGCCTGCTGCTTCCCCGTTATCTAATTATTCAGAATACGAGTTATTTGTTCGAGAAATAAAGATGTATGAATTATAAATATTTTGAATTTTAATAATTGTGACTTTATGAACATATTTAATTTTACAATTAAATATGATAAGCATAATTATTATATTTTAAAGGATGTAAATCATATGACATGGGAATATAAAGTATCGACAGGTATACTGAGCCATAACGGTAAATTAATTGCTTATTGCTACAGTGGTGCTGGTGAATCAAAGGATAAACCGAACTGTGAACACATACGTAACAAGGGCCCCATTCCACGAGGCGTTTATTTTATTGCTGGATGGAATAATCATAAAAATCCCTCCGCTATTATCCTCGAACCTATTGCAGGGACAAATACTTTTGGCAGAGATCATTTCGAAATTCATGGTGATAAAAAAGGGCAGCCACCGGGAACGGCATCTGCAGGATGTATCATTATGAATGGACAAGATAAGCGCCAAACCATTTACGATTCGGGTGACACAATTTTGGTGGTAAGATAATGAAATTTATTTTTATCTCCTTTCTATTTATTCTTTCGGGTGCTCCCTGTGCTGCAGTGCATACTGCAGCACAGCTTCTGCAGATGATAAATGAAAAAGGAGCAAATACCGTTGTACACGAACTTTATGATGACAGTGAGTCAGAATGGTGGAACCATATTATTCCTGAAATTAGCAAAGGTAATAATGACTGGTTAACGGTAGCAAGTGCTCTTGAATTCGGAGTGGATGCCAGTACGGCGGAAGATTTACAGGGGGCGGTCTCTGAAGCCATTCCACATAACCCAGTCGGTGTTCTGGCTATCCTCAACGATAACAGACCATTGCTGAATATTGAGCAGATATGCGCATTTACCTCTTACCCTGAGTCAGAAGAAGAAATGAATAAGCTATTTGTTAATTCCATCAGGGAAATGTATAAGGTCAAAACGACAGAAGGGAAGCGGTGTATTGCGGTTATGATCAATAGTGTTGAGAATTCTATTCCATTTAACAAGGATTTATAAATGGCTATCCCCGGGTATATGTCATTAATCGATGATGCTGGAAATATTATCAAAGGTAGTGTAATGGTAAAAGACCGTGAAAATCAGATCGAGATTTTAGGTCTGTATCATAATGTGAGCTACAACTCTGATTTGCATAATGGGAGGGTGTTGAATAAACGCCAACATCGTCCATTTTTAATTGAAAAGGAAATTGATGCTTCTAGTGTGCTTTTGTAAAAAACATTAAGTACCGGAGAAACATTAAGGAAAGCGGTTATTGACCTCTATCGAATAAATTATGCTGGTCAGGAAGAGGTCTATTTTACGATAACCCTGGAAAATGTGAAAGTCGTTACGCTTTTTTCACTGATGCACGATGTTAAAGATCCTTATTACGAAAAACAGACCCATCTTGAACTTGCTCAGCTCCGTTACAAGAAGATTACCTGGCACTATCATGATGGGAATATAGTCCACTATGATGATTGGGATTATCGCTTAGGGTCTTGAGTAAACGGCTCCGGATAAAATGATGTTACCCAGAGCTGTAATGCAATCAATACACGGCGCTTATACTCATGAGCGCTGTCTGGCATCCGGGCGGTTATTTCTGCCTGACAGGTTTCGCCGAAATTACGTCGATAAACTCCTGCACCTACTGTTGCTTAGTTGCTTACGTGCGGACAGCTTGCACACCCGACGCAGCGAATGTAATAACGCTAGTTCTTCCGGCTCCGGCAGCTTGGCCGTCAGCACAATGCAGCCGGGTATCACTCTGGCATCGAATTTGCAGCCGGTGGTGAAACCGGCTGCCTCCAGCCACTGGCCTTTCATAATAATTGTCGGAACATGCGTGTAATCCGGATAACGCGACTTTGCCGCGTACGATGACCTTGCCGTCCCGGAGTTTGACCTCTTGTCTGATTTGCGTTGTGTCGTTCCAGCCAGCGTCAAGGATGGCGGGCATTACGCGTTTGGTGATGATGTCTGCTTCCGTCAGGGTACTCAGGTTCAGGTCAGCCATGTCCGTTCTCTACCGATAATGGGATTGCTCTGATTTTACACAATATTGTTATGCAAGCCATGAACAGAAATGGCTGTGCTACAGCGTCTGGCACGTTATTCAATCTCCAGCTCATCAAACAGCTGTAAATCCACATCCAGCAATTCCACTGCGTTGCTGCGTCGAATGCCGACGTTGTTTTCAATCAACAGCTCCAGCAGGCGATCGCCGTCGATTAAGGTAATCGGCGCGGCGCCTGGGAACAGCGCTGCTTCCGCGCATTTGGCGGCAAACTTGCCGGTAGTGATCAGCGTGCCGCGAATGGCTTTGTGGTAAGGCAGTGCGCCGCGTAGCTGGTCGATATACGGGCGCGTGATGGTGTTCTGCATCCGTTTTACCTGCACCACTTCGGTAATGGTGGTGATGCCCACCTGAACCTTACCAATCACATCCACGCCTTTATCGCCGGAGGCTTTGGTCACTTCAACCTGCTCGTAGCCCATTGTTTCAAGTAGCTGAGCCACCAGATGTTCAAATTTGTACGGATTCATAGTGGAGAGCTGGTCGCGCAATAGCTCTTTTTGCTGCTGGTTATAGCGTTTTACCGCATCCAGCAACTCCTTACGTGGATCGGTTCGACGTTCAGGCAGTGCCTTACCGAGCCATTTTCGGCCAGCCTCGGTAATTTTGTAGCTCATCCCTTCACGGGCTACCAGATCGCGCTCGACCAGGTTGTACAGCCGGGCGTAGAGCGTAGTTTTGACTGAACTGGGGGAGGCAAATTTTGAGTGCTGATGTAAGAATGCCTGCCACTCGGGTAGCAGATCAGCGCGTCTGGCCTGCTCCCGGCCGGCGAGCAGTTCCAGTAGTTGCAACATGCCTTCTGTATCGTCGAGTTTACGCAGTGTGGCTTCATCGTTATCCAGAAATAATCGCCCCTGTTCGCTGGGGTACCAGCCGCCGTCTTCGTGGGTCTGCATAAGATCGAACAAAGGGTTATTGATAAACATGTAGCAGCCATAGCTGTGGCGAGGGTTGAGAATATGGTTATCCATCTTCCAGATCTGCCAGGCTATTTTGGCATCTTCGCCGCTGAGCCGTTCTTTAATCCAGTTATCCGGCTCTGACCAGTCAACCGGGTTTTGTGGCGTACCCGTTTGCTCCTGAATGGCGGTGATCATATTACGCACCGCTTTGACTGAACATCCAGCCACGGCATTCATCATGGCTCGGGTCTGATCATAAGTTGGAAAAAGCGGGGTAATCACTTTGTACTTTTTCACGTTGGTCCCTTAACGAGTGCAATGGCAATAGCTTGCCATACCAGATGAAAAATTCCATGGGATGAATCACTTATCGGAATGAAAACTGCCAGTGCCGGATGGCGGCTGCGCCTTATCGGGCCTACTAACTTCACTCTATTAAAAGCAAAATGTGATGTTATTTCCAACAATTTCGCTATAATCATAAGATAATTGTAGATACATTTTTGTATATACAATTAGGGATGAAATACATGCCAATGGAGTTTGAGTGGGATGCAAACAAGGCACAAAGTAACCACCGTAAACATGGTGTTCGCTTTGAGGACGCTATATTGGTTTTCGACGATCCCCAACACCTGTCGCGGCAGGATAGGTATGAGAACGGTGAGTATCGCTGGCAGACCATCGGTCTTGTTCATGGCATTGTGGTTATTCTGGTTGCCCATAGCGTTAGGTTTGAAAGTGGCTTTGAAGTCATTCGTATCATCAGCGCCAGAAAGGCAGATCGTAAAGAGAGGAGTCGTTATGAACATAGTTAAACATAAACGCGGCAGCGTATCCGCGCTGAGTGCTCAGCATGAGGCTGAACTGAAGGCGCTGGCGAATAAACCGGACGATGATATTGATTACAGCGACATTCCCGTGACCGAGGATGAGCTGTGGTCAGAAGCTCATCGCGGTAAGTTTTTCCGTCCGTTGAAAACGCAGGCGTCGGTACGCATTGATGCCGATGTGATGGAATGGCTGAAGCGCCCCGGGAAGGGTTACCAGACGCGTCTCAATGCCATTTTGCGCGAAGCTATGCTGCGCGAGCAAAACAAGAAATAGTCAGAATATGCAGGGACTGTGAGTGCCGGATAGCGGCTGTGCCTGATCCGGTCTACGGGAAGCAGAATTTCCAGGCCCCATAAGTGTAGCGCCACCGGGCATCTGCGAGGTTATTTCTGCTGCGGTTCTCCGCTAAAATAACCGCAGCTGTCAAATTAGTGGAACACCTGCGGCATCATGCCGAGATGACAAACCGATTACCACCAGTGAACAGTGGGTTGTAACGCAGCAGGGCGTGTTGAAATAGGATTCGCCCCTCTCCGCTGTAGGGAGAGGGGAATGTTTACGGATTCCTGGCGTGGCTCCGTTAGATCACCTTTGCGCTATTTTCGTAGGTGTTGATAAGATGGTCGCGCAAGCTCCCTGTTCCGTGCATTGTCACCAAAAGATTCTGGCGCGCGCGGGTAAATCCGACATACAGACGCTTGATGTCGTCACTCATATCTTCCTCATCCCTTTCCTTTGCGGCATCCATAATAGCCACTGAGTGAAATTCAAGCCCCTTACTGCTTGGTAAAGGCATTACACAAAGGAGATCATTTTGCGGCGACCAGTGCTTTTTGTCATCGCTGGTCACAATCATTTGGTAGGGGATGCTACGCGCCGCGAGACGTGGCCCCAGCATCCCCGAAATGCTGTATGTTGAAGGGCAAAGTATGGCGATCTCTGACCATGCAATACCTTGTTGTCGCTGCTTTGTCACCCAATCGAGCACGTGAGTAATCTCCTCGTCCTGATTATCAAAGCTGGCCAGTGCCGGGTAAGTGCCGGACAAGCCTCCAGCATCGGGTTGCTGGTATTTGAGCGCCTCTTCAATGTGATTATTGAGATAATTAAAGGCAATGTTGCTGGCAAAATGGAGTATTTGCCGGGTATTACGATAGTTGGTATTCAGGATCGTAGTGCGGCCGAGGGCCTTAATATTGACACTAGAGAGTGTGAAGTCGAGGGCTTTCTTTTTCTGGTAGATAGACTGGGCGTCATCGTAGAGGAAAAGAAGGGAGTTATCTTTGTTGTCTGGCATACGTGCGAGTATTCTCAGCCACTCCGGTTTAAAATCGTGTCCCTCGTCTATTAGGACTGCGCTGTATTGCTCCGGTTTTATAATCCCCTCTTCAAATGTCACCGTCAGTGCATTTTCCATCAGCTCAATAAAGTTTTTGCTTTTCGGCGGAAGACAATGATGTGCATTTAACTGTTGATAACACCAGGCATGAAAATGGATGACTTCGACGGGAAGTCTTAAAGTGTGCTGCTCAAGCTGTGATTTGAGTTTTTTGGCCAGCGTGATGTTGTAGCAAATCACCAGGATCGGCTTGGTGTTTTCAATATTGTTGGCAAGCTCAATACAACGGTGGTGCAAAATGAGCGTTTTACCGGATCCTGCCACGCCATGAATAACACGGTGTCCTGCACCCATGCTTCTGGCGAGTTGTTCCTGGTTCCTGTCCATCATGCAAACCACATCGGGGGTGTGGAACGTAAAATTGTTCAGATCAACCTGCGTAACGGATGCGTTAATGCGTACATCGGGATATAGATGCCATCGGATACGGTCGAGTTGCTGTGGTGTAGTGTGATGAGCGTAGTTATGTCTGAGAAGGGATTCGAGCCGGGCAGAGATTTGTTCCTTGGTCATAAACTCGCTGAGTTCGTCTTTGCAAATAACCTGGCTGGCTGGGAATAGTTCATTTATCGCTTCGGGTGGAAAACTCTTTTCTAGCTGTGCTCGGGTGATATTGCTCAAATAAACACCAAATCCATACGGCATAATAAAGCTGCCTTCATAATCTCCTTGTTGCTGGCGAAGCAGCGGATCTTTTTTTAGGCTATTGATAGTGTGAAAGGTATATTGACGAACCTGTTCGAGTGGATTCTTGAACGGTTGAATGCCGTCTTTAGTTTCATAATGAATATGTGATTTGTTGGCAGATTTAATTTTTGTAATAAACCAGTCTTTTACTTCTATAAATAACAAACCTTTTTCGGGGGTTAGAATTACAAAATCCGGATGCTCTTGCTTGTCTCCCATTCGGGTGTCATACCAGCAGGTACACTGTTCGCTGAGTCCCCCCTCAAGAAGTCTTGCCAGTCTTTTTTCGCCGGCAGTAATTTTCTCGCTACAACTGCTTATTGTGGGAATAATGATTGCCATGTTACGCCTACCAATTCATGAAAATTATATAAATATGTTAAATTAATATTCCGAGAGATATTAATAAAAACATGAATTCATCATGGGTAATGACATTAACAGACAATATTACAAACAGAAAGCGTGATGCGAGATATTTGTTTCAGAGATATTTGCTCCCTTTCACAAATAAAAGGGAGCGGCTGTTTACTTCTTCAATCCCGCAAACGCGGCTCTGATCTCGTCTTCCGGCAGGTTAATGCCGATAAACACCAGCAGGCTGTGCGGTTGTTCATCGCCCCACGGTCGGTCCCAGTCGGCGCTGTACAGACGCTGAACGCCCTGGAACAGCAGGCGGTTTGGCTCGCCGTCAATCCACAGCATGCCTTTGTAGCGCAGCAGCTTCTCGGCGGATTCCAGCAGCAGATTTTCCATTACCCGCGACACGTCACTGATGTTTACCGGGTAATCCAGCTCGACGACGATCGAGGAGATATCATTTTGCTTGTCGGCGATAAAGTGGAAGCGTGGTTTGGCGCTGACCACGTTCTCCTCGAGCATGAAACCGTTGGTATCGAACAGCAAGGAGAGGTCGATATCACCATGCGTGACGGTATACACCGGGGCGCGGGCGTTGATGCGCGCCAGGCGCTCACGCAGTTTCTCGCTTTCACCCGCCACGTCGGTTTTGGTCAGCAGGATGCGGTCAGCGTAGCCCACCTGCGACTGGGCGATGGTGAACTGGTTCATCTGCTCGTCGGCATGTACCGCGTCAACCAGCGCAATCACACCGTCCAACAGGTAGCGTTCGCAAATCACTTCATGGGAGAAAAAGGTCTGGATAATCGGGCCGGGGTCGGCCATGCCGGTGCACTCGATCACCAAACGGTCGAAATGGATGGCGCCTTTGTCGAGGTTGTCGAGCAGATCTAACAGTGCGTCTTCCAGCTCACTGGAGCGTGTACAGCAAATGCAGCCGTTGGTCAGGGTTTTGATCTGCGTGGCGCGGTCGCCAATCAGCTGATCGTCCACCGAGACTTCGCCGAATTCGTTTTCGATAACGGCAATCTTATAGCCGTGCTGCTCGTTGAGAATATGGCGCAGCAGGGTGGTTTTACCCGCGCCAAGAAAACCGGTGAGTAGGGTAACTGCAATCGGGGTCATTCATTTCTCCTTCTAACAGCAACTGCTTCCGCCGCTACCGTAGCGGGCTTCCTGGCGCTCGCGGAAGAATTCTTCGTAGGTCATGTACGGCTTATCGGGATGGTTGGTCTTCATGTGCTCGACGTAGTTGTCGTAGTCCGGAATGCCAATCAGCATCTTTGCCGCCTGACCGAGGTATTTTTTTGCCTGACCTAAAGTACCAAACATAAACAATCCTGATAAGCGAAAAGCCCCGCCGAAGCGGGGCTGAATACGGTTAGTGATGTGAAGAGGTCTTCACGCCGCCTTCCGGCACCGGTACATACGGCGTCTCTTTATCAGAGCGACCGTTGATGGCGCGGGCTTTCTGCCAGGTACGGAACCCGTAGAAAATGATGCTGTACACCACCACCAGGAACAGAATACTCAGGCCTGCGTTGGTGTAGTTGTTGATGACGATGTGGTTCATGTTGGCAATCTGCTGAGCGGTCAGTTCGCCGCCGTTAGCAATCTTCTCTTTGTACTGATTCGCCATGAAGAAGAAGCCTTCCATCTGCGGGTTGGTGCTGAACAGTTTCAGACCCAGCGCCCAGGTGGTGCAGATAAGCAGCCATACTGCCGGAACAACGGTAACCCAGATGTATTTGGTGCGCTGCATTTTAACCAGTACCACGGTGCCCAGAACCAGCGCCACGGCAGCCAGCATCTGGTTAGAGATACCGAACAGCGGCCACAGGCTCTTAACGCCGCCCAGCGGGTCAACAACGCCTTGATACAACAGGTAACCCCACAGGCCAACGCAGCCCGCAGTACCGATGATACCCGCAACCAGAGAGTCGGTTTTCTTCAGGAACGGAACGAAGTTCCCCAGTAAATCCTGCAGCATAAAGCGGCCAGAACGGGTACCGGCATCCAGCGCGGTCAGGATGAACAGCGCTTCAAACAGAATACCGAAGTGGTACCAGAAGCCCATATCAGCCATTGGCAGCACTTTGTGGAACACGTGAGCGATACCAACGGCCAGCGTCGGCGCGCCACCTGCGCGGTTCAGAACGGACGGTTCACCGATGTCTTTCGCGGTCTGCAGGATCTGCTCAGGCGAAATGACGAAGCCCCAGGAGCTGACGGTCGCCGCCGCATGTGCGGTTACGTCTTTCAACTGCGCCATAATCAGCGGGGCGTTCTCGCCGCTCATTTCATGCAGGTTCGGCATGGTGATGCCAAGGCCTGCTGGCGGGGTGTTCATTGCGAAGTACAGACCCGGTTCGATGATGGACGCGGCAACCAGCGCCATAATCGCCACGAAGGATTCCATCAGCATGGCGCCGTAACCGATAAAGCGCGCGTCGGTTTCACAGGCCAGCAGCTTCGGTGTGGTACCAGAAGCGATCAGCGCGTGGAAGCCAGAGACCGCACCACACGCGATGGTGATGAACAGGAACGGGAACAGAGCGCCTTTCCACAGCGGGCCAGTACCATCAACGTACTGAGTCATCGCCGGCATTTTCAGTTCCGGGTTGAGGATAACAATCCCCACCGCCAGACCGACGATAACGCCGATTTTCAGGAAGGTAGCCAGATAGTCGCGCGGCGCGAGGATCAGCCATACTGGCAGCAGCGCAGAGATAAACGCGTAGCCGATCAGGGTAAAGGTAATGGTGGTGTCTTTAAAGGTCAGCGCCGGGCCCCAGTACGGGTCGTGAGCAATCACGCCGCCGAAGTAGATAGACGCAACCAGCAGCACAATACCAATCACCGACACTTCGCCCACACGACCCGGTCGCAGGAATCGCATGTAGATCCCCATGAATAGCGCGATAGGTACGGTTGAGCAGACGGTGAACACCCCCCACGGGCTTTCAGCCAGCGCTTTCACCACGATCAGCGCCAGTACCGCAAGGATGATGATCATGATTAAGAAGCAGCCGAACAGCGCAATGGTTCCCGGGATCGGGCCCATCTCTTCTTTGATCATCTCACCCAGCGATGCGCCGTTACGGCGTGAAGAGATAAACAGCACCATGAAGTCCTGCACCGCACCGGCCAGCACGACACCCGCCAGCAGCCACAGCGTACCGGGCAGATAGCCCATCTGCGCGGCCAGTACCGGCCCAACCAGCGGACCCGCACCTGCGATAGCGGCAAAGTGGTGGCCAAACAATACGTTACGGTTGGTTGGAACGTAGTTCAGGCCGTCATTGTTGATGACCGCCGGCGTGGCACGCGTCGGGTCAAGTTTCATCACCTTTTGGGCGATGTACAGACTGTAGTAACGATAGGCCACCAGATAAACAGAAACTGAGGCGACCACGATCCACAGGGCACTGATGTGCTCACCCCGACGTAATGCCACTACCGAGAGGCAGAATGCACCGATGATTCCGAGAATCACCCAGGGTATGTGCTTGAATATCTTTTTCGTATCCATAGTAAAACCTGGTATCTAATTAATAATTGGCCGAAGCCGCGTGGGTTTGATCTTGTGTTTGAGGAGGTAAATTGACTGCTATGTTGGGGGGATCTTGCCAGAGAAATACGCGCGTAAAGTAAGGTAAATAAGTGAGCGGTTGTATGTCAGCTTAAGCGGTCCCAAGTGTCAGTGAGCGGTAAGCAATGGGGGAGAGTGGGGGAATTTATGTGATTGAGATCACGGCATTATAGCGTTCGCCCATCTACATGCCGTGTTTTCCAACTGACGAAGCATCTCACTGAGATACTTAGATCACGATATAACAGTAAGGCGTTTGTTCGATGTCTTTAAGCAACACATGTTTCTTACGTGATTTAGTCAGGTAATATTTTTCATCCAGATAATAGTCAATCAGTTCATCGAGGCGCTCTTTGTCTATGCGGGGCGTTACTCCTAACGTCCAGAAGCTACGCAGCTCTAATTCCGAACGTTTGATTTTTGCGCTTTTAACCAAATCCGCAATCATATTTCTGACGCAGCTTGTCGGATCCTGGTTCTGCTTGAGCTCAAGCGCAATGTAGCTGTCCTGCGTCCAGCCTTTTTTCCGCAATAAGAAATCTGCACGCACAGACAAACGCTGTGGATTTTTCCGCAGATCGCAAGCGAGGGTCTGTTCACGCCACCATTCATGACCCGTCGAAGCCAACAGATTGGCAAATTCTATTTGCATCCATACTTCCCAACCGGAGATGTTGTACTGATCGATGATATTGAGCTTTTGACGAACATCTTCACGTTCAAAAAAGTGGTGTGCGAGAGTGGATAGGTGATCAAAATCGCGATTCAACATAGAAGCATCCTTTTCTTAAAAAACGGGAATCCTACACCTAAGGCGCAACAGAACGACAAATTTTTTGCGTAATTTGTCATAGGGAACGGGATTTAATGTGAAAACGATAATTCTGTGGCAATTGCTGACACCATAAAGTTTTCTCTTTCCAGGCCGAAAACCAGAGTATCTGTCTAGCGGAAAGAG
This sequence comes from Citrobacter sp. RHB35-C21, assembly GCF_013816515.1. Taxonomy (NCBI): domain Bacteria; kingdom Pseudomonadati; phylum Pseudomonadota; class Gammaproteobacteria; order Enterobacterales; family Enterobacteriaceae; genus Citrobacter; species Citrobacter sp. RHB35-C21. The sequence continues at coordinate 4,431,252 of NZ_CP057147.1, read as the reverse complement.
AAAACATGTTAAAACGAATGAAGATTGTTACCAGCTTACTGCTGGTATTGGCGCTATTTGGCCTTTTACAGCTCGCCTCCGGCGGCTTGTTTTTTAACTCACTTAAGAATGACAAAGAGAACTTTACCGTTCTGCAAACCATTCGCCAGCAACAGTCTGCGCTGAACGCCACCTGGGTTGAGCTGCTGCAAACGCGTAATACCCTGAACCGGGCGGGTATTCGCTACATGATGGATCAGAGCAATATCGGCAGCGGTGCGACCGTTGCTGAGCTGATGCAGGTAGCCAGCACGGCGCTGAAACTGACGGAAAAAAACTGGGCGATTTACGAGTCGCTCCCGCGCGATCCGCGTCAAAGTGAAGCCGCGTTCCAGGAGATCAACCGCACCTATGACATCTATCACGGCGCGCTGGCGGAGCTGATCCAGTTACTGGGTGACGGGAAGATCAACGCGTTCTTTGATCAACCCACGCAGAGCTATCAGGATGGTTTTGAGAAGACATACATCAACTACATGCAGCAGAACGATCGCCTGTATGACATTGCGGTAGCAGATAACAACAGCTCTTACAGTCAGGCGATGTGGGTACTGGTCTGTGTGCTGATTACCGTACTGGCGGCAATTATTGCGGTCTGGTTCGGCATCAAACTGACTCTTATCTCCCCAATGAACCGTCTGATCGACAGCATTCGTCATATCGCCAGCGGCGACCTGGTGAAGCGTATTGAGGTGGAAGGTTCCAACGAGATTGGCCAACTGGCGGAAAGCCTGCGTCATATGCAGGGTGAGCTGATGAACACCGTGGGTGATGTGCGTAACGGTGCCAACGCGATTTACAGCGGGGCCAGCGAGATTGCGATGGGCAATAACGATCTCTCCTCGCGTACCGAGCAGCAGGCTGCATCTCTGGAAGAAACCGCAGCCAGCATGGAACAGCTGACGGCGACCGTGAAGCAGAACGCCGAAAACGCGCGTCAGGCCAGCCATCTGGCCCTAAGTGCTTCTGAAACCGCGCAAAAAGGCGGCAAAGTGGTGGATAACGTGGTGCAAACCATGCGCGACATCGCTTCCAGTTCGCAGAAAATCGCCGACATTATCAGCGTCATCGACGGCATTGCCTTCCAGACCAATATTCTGGCGCTCAACGCCGCGGTAGAAGCCGCGCGTGCGGGCGAGCAGGGCCGTGGTTTTGCTGTGGTTGCGGGTGAAGTTCGTAACCTGGCCCAGCGTAGTGCGCAGGCCGCGCGCGAGATCAAGAGCCTGATTGAAGACTCGGTCAGCCGTGTGGATGTGGGTTCAACGCTGGTAGAAAGCGCTGGTGAAACCATGGATGAGATCGTCAATGCGGTAACCCGCGTGACCGATATCATGGGTGAAATTGCCTCTGCTTCTGATGAACAGAGCCGCGGTATCGACCAGGTCGGTCTGGCCGTTGCAGAGATGGATCGTGTGACGCAGCAGAACGCCTCGCTGGTGGAAGAATCCGCCGCCGCCGCTGCGGCGCTGGAAGAGCAGGCTAGTCGTCTGACCCAGGCCGTTGCCGTGTTCCGTATTCAGCATGACCAACAGCGCGCGCGTGACGTTGCTGCCGCTAAACCGGTTTCAACAGTCCATCCGCGTAAAGCTGCGGTAACGGATGCCGGGGATAACTGGGAAACGTTCTAAGTTGGTAATGTCCGATAAGGCGTAGCCGCCCGCGGGCAATTAACGCAGCATCAGGCGCATGGCGCAGCGTAGTTCGTACGTCTGCCCGTGCGCCGCTTCGTCTTCTCTTTTCTGGCGCAGCAGTGCAGGAAGCGTCTCGTCAGCCAGCATTTCAAACCCCAATCGTGCGTACAATGGCGCATTCCACGGCACATCGCGAAAGGTGGTCAGCGTGAGCGATGTATAACCTTTCTCGCGCGCCTGTTCGGCAACATAGCCAATCAATCTGCGACCAATACCTTTTCCCTGCCACTCCAGATGCAGTGAAAGTTCAGCAATAAACAGCGATGACCCCAGTGTTTCGGCAACTAAAAAACCGACCGGATGCTCGTCGACCTGCGCCAGCCAGCTCATGCCAGCAGCGGCAAATGCCCGATGCTGGTCAACCGATATAGTCTGGTCGTCAGCAATCCACGCCAGTTCGGGGATGAGTAAAAAACGTTGCCCCGCAGATCGTTCGATGGCGGGAAGAGCGGCAGTTTCTGCCAGAGTGGTGGAGCGTAAGGTGATGTTCATTTGTCGAGCATAACATGCCCGATAAGCGCGGTGTTATCGGGCATCATGAGGATTAATCTTTACGCGGATCGCTGATGGGTTGGCGCACCAGGAAGATGTAGGCGAGGGCTCCCACCATGGTGACGCAGCCACAGATGATCAGCGCCAGACGGAAAGAGTTGGTGGTATCAACAATAAATCCGGTGACGATTGGTGCAAACGACGCGCAGATAAAGCTGGCAAAGTTCTGGATACTGCCCACGGAGGCGGTCATGCGTGAGGCGACGGCTACGTGGATCAGGCCCCAGCACGAGGTGCCGGCGAAGTGGATACAGAACAGCGCCATACCGATCAGTAATACGGCGGCCATCGACGTTGTGGCCTGCGGCACGATGAAAGTGAAGGCCGCAGAACAGAACATCCCGGCGATAATACAAATCTTACGGCTCTTAATCGGTGCCATACCGCCTTTCACCAGCCAGTCGGTGACAAAACCGTTAATTAACATGCCGGCTGCGCCAAACAAGAATGGGATCGCCGCCATTAATCCGGTGCTTTTTAAATCCAGGTTGTAGGAGGTTTGCAGGTAGCCTGGCAGCCACGCCAGATATAACCACGCGGTGTAGTTGATGCCGCTAAAGCCCAGCATCATGCCCCACATAGTGCGGTTGCGGAACAGGCTGCGCCATTCGGCAAAGCTCAGCGGATCGCGGCGGGCATTGACGCTACCGGCGTTCAGATATGCTTGTTCAGTAGCGCTCAGCGCAATCTGCTCGCGGTTGCGATACAGCATGTACCAGCCGATGGCGAGGAAAATACCCAGCACGCCGATGGTAATAAACATCCAACGCCAGCCCATCACCAGCATCATGGCAGCCAGAATCGGCGGGCTAATGGCAACACCGATGGTGGAAGCGGCGTTGAATAACCCCATTGGGCGACCGCGCTCTTTGATGTTAAACCAGTCGTTGATGACCTTTACGCCGCACGGGTTCATGGGCGCTTCGCCTATCCCCATCCCGATACGCACAAGCACAAACTGAGTGAAGCTGTGAACCATGCCAGACATCGCCTGAAACAGCGACCAGAAGAACATCCCCAGCCCCAGCATAATGCGCGGACCTTTGCGATCCAGCAGCGGGCCGCAGGGCAGCTGTGCAATACCGTAAGCGAGAGAAAACACTGACAGCAGTACGCCGATTTGCGTGGCGCTCAGCCCCAGTTCTTCACGAATCGTTAAGTTGGCGACCGACAGTGAACTGCGGTCGAGATAATTAATCACCGCAGCAAAAAATAATAAAATCATTGCTGTGGTCTGAATACGTTTTATTCGGCTACTGCGTTGCACCATGCCCTCAGGCGGAAGGTTAATATCCGCAGATGACGATGTGCCAAACGAAGAACTCGGGTCGAGGGTAATATTATTTTTTTCCACGCCGGACTCCTGAACCTCAATAATTTATTTTCACACAGCCGGGCTGTGCAGTATTGAAAAATACCAGTGATGAATCAATTTGCTCATCACCGCTCACAAAAGTTTTTAATGCAGTCGACTTAGCGTGAGCATAGGCAAGCGGTATTTTTCCGGCGTTTTTATTTTTATAAAATCGTGCTCCCGGTAATGGTTTGCTGTTTTTTATCGGTACTTAATGTGCGGCGCTATGGCTTTGGTTGATGGAGCGAATCATCGATTGTTTGGCTGAATTCAAATGGTTACAGAGCGCCAGGGTGGCATCCAGGTCGCTGCGGCAAATCAGTGCGCTGAGGATGGTCATATGCTCATCAATGGCAATGATATTGCGCTGCTTGAGGTCGCTTTCATCCCACTGATAATGAAAGTGGAAAATCACGGAGATGATTTCAAGTGATTGATTAAAAAATATATTATCTGCTGCGGAGAGCAGTAAAGCATGAAACTCACGGTCTAACTGCGAGAACATACGAAAGCTGCTGCCGATGCTGTCGCGCAGGACCCGGTGGCGCTCCAGCAGTGTTTTAGCCTGCAGCCAGCGCGGGTCATCGTCGGGCAGATTGAGAAAATGCTGCAGGGAATGGGTTTCCAGCATCTCTCTGAGTTCAAACAGCTGTTCCGCATAGGCCTGATCGAACTGCTTCATGCTCCAATGGCCGCGTTTTTCGTTTTTGATCAGATTGTAACGTTCGAATTTTAAAAGATATTCTCTCACCACCACCGGGCTGACCCCTGCAGCTCTGGCAAGCTGTAGTTCAGAGAAACTCTCGCCTGCGCGTAGCTGACGCTGGTTGATCATGGTGAAAAAAGCCTGCTCAAAAACCCGGTTTTGCTCAGTCATGGAGGCGGTGGTACAGGCAAAACCGTCGTCATGGTCGGGTTTACGTACGATGACATAGTGGCTGCCGACCTGGGTCAGCACGCCGCATTCGCCTAAGTGGCTCAGCATATGGCGCACGGTGGTGCGGCTGATGTTGTACATCTCCGCCAGCGCGCTCTGCGACGGGAGAGGGGAAGGGATATGACCACGCGCCATATCATCGATTATCTGGTTAATCACATTGTGGCGTAAGTTCTGTGAACGGCTCATGGCTTCTCCTTTTTGCGTATTAAAACCCGATTTAAAACATTTTTATGCGCTGGGATTCACAGATTGTGTTTCTGCTTTCTCCGGCTTTTTTATTTTCGTTGATATCTGAGGCAACAAAAAACAGGAGAGCAGAATCATGTCTACGATGAATACGTTGATTTGCCAGGAACCTAAAAAATTAGTCTGGAAAGAGCGTGAAATACCTATTCCGGGTGAGGGTGAAGCATTAATAAAAATTAAATCAGTCGGGATTTGCGGTACCGATATTCATGCCTGGGGCGGCAATCAACCATTTTTCAGCTATCCACGTGTACTGGGTCATGAAATATGTGGGGAAATTGTTGGGCTGGGCAAAAATATACAGAATTTGAAAAATGGTCAGCAGGTGGCGGTTATTCCTTACGTGGCCTGCCAGCAGTGTCCGGCTTGTCTGAGCGGGCGCACTAACTGCTGCGAGAAGATTTCGGTGATTGGCGTGCATCAGGATGGCGGCTTCAGCGAATACCTGTCCGTACCGGTCACCAACCTGTTGGATGCGCAGGGAATTGATCCGCAGGCGGCGGCGCTGATTGAGCCTTATGCCATTAGCGCGCATGCGGTACGCCGGGCGGCGGTGGCTCCGGGTGAGCAGGTGCTGGTGGTCGGTGCCGGTCCGATTGGTCTGGGCGCGGCGGCGATTGCCAAAGCCGATGGCGCACAGGTGGTGGTCGCCGATACCAGTCCGGCTCGCCGGGAGCATGTGGTTTCCCGGTTGGGGCTCCCGGTTATCGATCCGTCTGCTGAAGATTTTGATGCGCAACTGCGTGACCAGTTTGGCGGTTCGCTGGCGCAAAAGGTCATTGATGCCACGGGCAATCAGCATGCGATGAACAACACGGTGAATTTGATTCGCCATGGCGGCAGCATTGTTTTCGTTGGGCTATTCAAAGGCGATTTGCAGTTCTCCGATCCTGAGTTCCACAAGAAAGAGACCACCATGATGGGCAGTCGCAACGCCACACCGGAAGATTTCGCCAAGGTGGGCCGCCTGATGTCGGAAGGCAAACTGACCGCCGACATGATGCTCACGCACCGTTACGCGTTTGCCACACTGGCAGAAATCTACGAACGGGATGTGATTAACAACCGTGAGCTGATTAAAGGCGTGATCACGTTCTGAGAGGGTAAATGCGATGAAGACATTGAATCGACGTGATTTTCCGGGGGCAAGCTACCCAACGCGCGTGATCCAGTTTGGTGAAGGGAATTTCCTGCGAGCGTTTGTCGACTGGCAACTGGATATCCTCAACGAGCAAACCTTTCTGAACGCTGGCGTGACCATCGTTCGCCCGATCAATACCGATTTTCCACCGTCGCTGAATACCCAGGATGGGTTGTACACCACGCTTATTCGCGGGCTAAACGCGCAGGGCGAAGCGGTGAGCGAGGCGCGGCTTATCCGTTCCGTGAATAACGAAATCAATCCGTATCAGGACTTCGCGGCGTATCTGGCGCTGGCCCACAATGCGGATATTCGCTTTGTGTTTTCAAATACCACCGAAGCCGGAATTAGCTATCACGCGGCAGACCGGGTCGATGATGCGCCGCCGGTAAGCTTTCCGGCTAAACTGACGCGTCTGCTGCTGGAACGTTTTAATCATTTTGAGGGCGCAGTGGATAAGGGCTGGGTCATTATCCCGTGCGAGCTTATCGACTATAACGGCGAGGCGCTCAAAACGCTGGTACTGCAGTATGCGCAGGAGTGGCAGCTTCCCCCGGCGTTTGCCGACTGGGTGGCGACGGCAAACACCTTCTGTTCCACGCTGGTCGACCGCATTGTCACCGGCTACCCGCGAGAAGAAGCCGCCGCGCTGGAGGCTACGCTTGGCTATCACGATGCGTTTCTCGATACCGCGGAGCATTTTTACCTGTTTGTGATTCAGGGGCCGCAGTGGCTGGCCGAGGAGCTGAAGCTGGCGCAGTGCCCGCTGAACATTCGGGTAGTGAGCGATATCAAACCGTACAAAGAGCGTAAGGTCGCCATTCTCAATGGCGCGCATACGGCGTTGGTGCCGGTGGCCTGGTTGTGTGGTCTGGAGACCGTCGGCGAAGCGATGCAGGATGCCGATGTCCGTCACTTTATCGAGCGGGCGATTAGCGAGGAAATTATACCGGTATTGGATCTCCCGGCGGATGAACTGCGTGAATTTGCCGACGCGGTGAGCGGGCGTTTTCAAAACCCCTACATTCGTCACCAGTTGCTTTCCATTGCGCTTAACGGGATGACCAAATTCCGTACCCGAATTTTGCCGCAACTGCTGGCGGGCCAGCAAAATGGGCGCTGGCCCGTGCGGTTAACGTTCGCCCTCGCGGCGCTGCTGGCGTTTTATCGCGCAGAGCGGGAGGGAGAACGCTATCCGATACAGGATGATGAGCAGTGGGTTAGACTGTATGCCAGTCTGTGGCCGCGAGTTGGCAAAGATTTAACGCTGCGTGAACTGGTGGATACTGTGCTCGGCGATGCGGCGCACTGGGGTAAAGATTTGACGTTGCTGCCCGGGCTTGCCGGGCAGGTGACGGCAAACCTGGAAATGATTCTGGTGCAGGGTATGCGCCAGGCAGTGAAAAGTCTGGAATAAAGTTGCCATGCAGCGCCCGGTGTGGTGTTGGGCGCTGTTTTTTTTCAGACAATAAATGCGGCTGGCTGTAAGGCTGATAAGCGAAGCGCCAGCAGCAATTTCATGTTACGAGCCCTGAGCGACCACTTTGATTTCAACCATCCCGATCCCCAGCTTACGCGGCGAGTGGCCGAGAATATTGCCCTCGTTAGTGGCGACCGGATCGGGTGGGACAATCACCAGCGTATCGGCATCCGCCGGGTTATCAAAATGCAAGGTAGTGGTGGTGACATCATGGCCTAACACCAGCGTCTGTTCCTCGTGGCCAACGCGCACGGGAATAGGGCGATTGGCGTTGTCGCCGAAGGCTTTCGCTGTAATGACCAGATCGAATTTCTTCGGCAGCGGGGCCTTGTACTCGATGGTCACCTCTTTGCTGAGCTGCGCATTGGACCAGCGCCCCCAGGATTCGGGGCGTGATATGCCGCTAAACTGTTTAACCTCTTCCGGCGCGCCTGCCACGTTGAAGACGAAGCTGTCGGCTTTGTAGCGAATGTCGTTATCGACAATTTTCAGCGTATCAACGTTACCTTTGTAGCGCTCCATGTCGATCACCGTGTCTTTAAACACGGTTTTACTTTTCCATTTGGCTTTGTCGACGTGCTGCACGATTTGCTGTCCGCCTAACTGGCCTTGCGATACGCACCAGTCGGTGGAGAGCGCCAACTCCGGGGCCCATAGCTGCGCCATTTTGTAGCAGCGATCAACCCAGACAAAGTTATCTCGCGGCGCGAAATCTGCCAGTTGGAAGCGCAGCGGGGCCGAGTATTCGCTTTCCGGCAGCGGCTCGACGCGTTTGTCCGATACGCGCAGCAACAACGGCAGGCGGAAATGGCTGCCGGAGAAAGAGATCATGTTTTTGTCCTGGTCGACGGTGAACTCTTTCATCTCTTTTGGGAAATTCCACAGGCGGATGATATCGGGCTTCCACGCCAGCATTTTTTCTTTGATGTTCAGGAACACTTCCGACACGGATTCGCTCGACAAACTGCTGCGGCCAAGACCGATAAAGTTATCGCCACCGAGAATATCCAGTACCGTTGCCCCGTTATCCATCGTGTTACGCTTCACCGCCAGCGTCTCCTGCTGTGGCTGGTCGCCGCGCAGCACGAAGAACAGGTTGTTGCGATCCTGCTTGTTCAGATACTTCCATGCGGTGTTGTTCATCGCCAGATGATCGGAAGAAACCACGATAACGGTATCTTTGAACCACGGTGAAGCTTTGATCTTATTGATAAATTCGGCAATGTTTTCCTGGCTGCAGCTGACCGCGCTGAAGGACTGGTTGGCCTTCCCGTCGATGTCATAACGTTTACGGTTGCAGCTACGTGAGATAAATCCATCTGGATGATGGGTATCCACAGTCAGCGTAAACAGTGAAAAGCGCTGGCCCGAACGTGAAAGCTCTTCGAATTTTTTCCACGCTTCATCCAGCACGGTATCGTCGTAGAAGCCCCAGTCGTTGCGATAGGCCGGGTCCGCAACCACGCTTTTTAACTCTTCCGCACCGTACAGATGATCAAAACCGTGAGATTTCAGGAACACGTCTTTGCCGGCAAAGCGCAGGTTGGCTCCCTGCACAAAGTAGTTTTGATAGCCGGAGTTTTTCAGGATATCGCCCAGACAGATATTGTTGGGGAAGAAGCTGGAGACCGACGCCGAGGCGTTGCCTTCAAACGGCGCAAACAGCGGAATACCGCACTGGGAGGCGACCATGCCAGCGATGGTGTAATCGGTACCCGGCAGTTGCATGGTATTGCTGAAATCCAGACCTTCGTTTTTCAACGCACCGAGTTCCGGGGTCAGATCCGGGAACGCGTCGTTGTTAAAATAGGTGCGCTCGAGGCTTTCGCCATAGATATAAACCAGATTCAGCTTCGGGTTGGGAATCGTTTTTGACGGCTCTTTATAATAGGTTGGGAAATCCGGATCGCCATCGCGCGACTGCGACTTTACCAGTTCGGTTATCTGGTGAAACGCCGGGCTGGCATCTACGGAGGCCAGCGCCAGCAGCAGGGCCAGCAGACTGTAACCCACATGATGCGGATGATGGCGACGGCGGCGCAGAATCCAGCCGAGAGCGACAAAAACGGTCGTCAGGACCAGCGCAATCCCGACACCAGGTAAGATATATTTTCCAATTCCCGCGCCGGTCAGGCTGTTGGTCAGCGTGTACAGAACCGCGTCATTGATACCGTCGCCGGTGAAATAGTCACTGGCATACAGCGTGATATTCAAGACAATAAAAATCCCCAGCACCGTTAACGTGGCAGCAAACCACCAGGTATTGCGACCCGCTTTCCAGGCGTAAATCAGCACTGAAGCGAGAAACAGAGTGATGGAGATGAGTTCTGACAACGATCGATCCTCAGTAAACCGGGCAAACGCCTGGCAGGCTAATGATTTGGGGAAAGCACAATGTAATAGCGATGTTGCATTGCTGCAATTGTAGTGACATTAAATTACGTTGTTATTCAGAATTGGTTTAGATATGCGTGTTTTTTGCGGGGGATTTACTGATTATTTGACGTGTGAATTTTATGGGGAGCAGGTTGATGCCGCGCAGGATATACGCGGCATGTCGTGCGTCAGGAAATGAAGTTCATACCCTGTTTTAACACCAGATCGCAGGCCTTGGTTTTTACCTGCTTCGCCAGCGAGCTGTTGCCAATTGTGTTCAGGTCCAGTTGTTGACCATCTTTGGCGTTGAGCAGCCCCTGAATGCCGTCCATATAGTTGGTGTCTTGTTTCTGCTCCGGAGCACTGAGACCCAGTTTATCCAGCACCTGGTTTTTGACGTTTTGCGTGTCGGTGACCGAGGCTAGTTTCTGTTTTGCGCAATATTCCAGGATCCCAGCGGCGTTATTCATGCTGCTGGAGGTCAGCGACTGATTGCTGCCATTCAGTAGACTGGTCAGGGAAGAGAGCGACGAGCCGCCCTGCGAGCCGGAGCTTTGTTTGCTCAGTTCGCTGGCCGCGCTGGAGAGCGAATCCTGCCAGGAGGCGGCGAAAACGCTGGTCGAGATGAGCGTGCTGGCGGCAAGCGCACAGCACAGCAGACGTTTGGTTGTTTTCATCATTATATGCAACTCGTGTTATGCCTTTTCAGCGCAGTATAGCGCCGGCAGTCTTAGGAGTGGTCCTAATACGTTAATACTCTTTACCGGTTACCCGACTACGGTAGCTTTCCCAGTTAAAAATCACCCACAGGCTGTTGCCAAGGCGCATACGGTCCATTACCCGCTCGCCCAGCAGTTTGTTCATTTCATCCATATTGCTGTTGGTCAACATACCGGTCGGGCGTTTTGAAGACGAGCGGCGATCGACGATCTGGTTGATGATCACCTTTTCATAGCGGGATTCGGTCTGCACGCCGATTTCGTCGATCACCAGCAAATCGACATTGCTGAGATCGTTGAGTAGCTGTTCTTCGCTGGTTTCACGGTTGCTGAAGGTATCTTTCATGGCTGACATAATGTCCGCAACGGTGATAATCAGCACCGACTTGCCGCGCAGCAGCAGTTCGTTGCAGATAGCAGCGGCCAGATGGTTTTTGCCGGTGCCGGGCTTGCCAGAGAAAATAAAGCTGGCGATGTTGCCGTCAAACTCTTCAACGTACTGGCGAGCTTTGCTCAGGGCGTTCATCTGACCTTCGCATTCCACCCGATAGTTATCGAACGAACAGTTCTGATGCAGTGGACGAATACCGGAACGGTTGAATGTGCGCTGCATTTTCATGGCTCGGTTTTCACGGGCCAGCGCTGCGGCGCGAATTTCACCTTGCTCTTTTTGCCATGCCAGCAGCTCCTCGCCCGTTTTAAAGGCTGGCTCGACATTAGCCGGCATCATTTTTTGCAGACGTTTCATCAGGTCGCCAACGTTTTTCATCGTTATCCTCTAAAACCCGGTGGAATATGGTTGTCAGGCTCGCTGACACTGTTCACATCGCGCTTCGGCATTCCGCCATTGCTGGCCCGGCCAATCTGGATGCTGCGTGCCAGTTTTTGCTGCCACTGAATATGGTGAAAGACTTTGCCTTCGGCCTGCCAGTAGGTGACAAATGAGGCCAGTTCCTCGGCGGTGACCGGTTCTCTTAACGCCACGCCCCACAGGGCGGCCTGGCGCTGAAAGTCGGCATCGGGCTGCCAGTCAGCGTACATCGCAAATTTCCCCATTGGCACGACAACAGGAGCGGTTTGCGGCTCTTCATAAAATTGTGCATCCAGCGTCACATCGCTTCCCGGGCGTGACATCTTCTCTTCAAGCGCCAACAACTCGGCCAGTCGTGCAGGCGTCACCGCGTAAAATGCTGGCGCGTTATTGGCGAATACGGCTACGGCGCCGCCCGCAGACCTGGCCAGCACCGTATGGTGATCGTGTAGTAAGGCGTCAATGCTCGTGACGTCCGGCGTCAAAATTTTGCTGGGCATAATGTTTCTCAATACTGAACAACAACCGAGAAGGGGGCTGCTTTTATAGTAACACAGAGAAGAAGGAGAGCAGCAGATGAGGGGGCGATTCCCCTCTCTGCGAGGAGCTAACAAAGCGTGCCGCTAAACGCGCGGGCGTTTGCGATACAGCCATAATCCCGGTACGGATAGCCCGATGGAGAGCGCTCCGACAATCGATGAGGCTTTCAGGAAATTGGTCAACAGCGTGATCATCAGCGCTTCGCTGTAACCAAAATGGCCGATTTTTACCGCCGAGATCATGGCGGTATAGGCAGAGATCCCAGGGAACATGGGGATAACTGCCGCAACGGTGAAGACTTTCGGATGCGCCAGATACCAGCGTGACCACTGGATCCCAATGCAGCCCACCAGTAGCGACGCCATAAAGGTTGACCATTCGATATTAAACCCTGCGCTCATCATCACCATTCGTGAACCATGGCCGAGAGCGCCGAGTAACGCGCACCAGGGGAGCGCCCGATGTGGTACGTTAAATACCATGGCAAAGCCAAGCGCCGGAATCGCCGACAGGATCATGTCCTGCATTAGCGCCAAAATGAAATCGATCACGCCCATCCACGCAGCCCCCATAAGGTCATCGACATGACTACGCCAATGCAGGTCGCCAGCGTCAGCAGACTGGCAATAGCCCAGCGAGCGAGCCCAGTATTAATGTGTCCCTTAAACATATCCGCGACGGAGTTGATCAACGGAAAACCCGGAACCAACAGCAGCACGCTGGCGGCCATGGCGATGGTTGGAGTGTGGTTAAACGTCGGCAACGTCAGCAGCAGACCAGAAATCGAGGTTGCCACAAACGCAGTAATGCAGAAGTTGATTTGCGGGTGCAAATGCCGGGACGCCAGAATCTGGCGAATATACATTGCCACCATACTGGCGAAAAAGGTGATCACCGCGCCATCCCATCCGCCATTATTGAGTTTACAAAAGCAGGCGCAGGACAAGCCGACCATAAAGGCGACCAACCATCTTGGATAGCGTAGCGGTTTAATCTGGCTAAAGCGTTTCTCAACGCCTTTAACATCCAGCAGTTTGTGTTCCGCCAGAATAACGATGTGCTGCACCTCCGTCACGACGTGCATGTTAATTCCGCGATCCTGATTTTTTCGCGTTGAAGTCAGGCACTGCCCGTCTTTAATGGTGGTCAGGACGATGGCGTTAGAGGAGATAGCGCTTTCTACGCTATCCATGCCAAGCGCCAGCCCGAGGCGGGTGGATAGCTCGTCAACCAGCGCACTTTCTGCCCCATGCTGAAGTAAAAAAAGGCCGCATTGAATACATAACCGTGTAACCGTTCGCTGTGACGACTGCTCTGTTTGCATGACTCGCTCTGACTGAAAAGGATCTCTTTGCGTGGCGGATGTCTTCTTTTTATCATGAAGCATGATCCTGTTGGCTCTGGCTAAGATCAATCTTTGCGTCGAAAAAAGATGCAGATCGTACGTCTGATGCGTTTGCACACCTCACTTGCTTATCAATAAAGACAGCGCTTATGAAAATGTAGTGTTATTTATCAGGATGGAAAATACGTAAGCAACGCTAACGATCTATTGTAGTTCTTTTAATTGTACAAAGAGTGTATTCATGAGTAATTATTGGCATGATGGTTCAATAGTTTGATGCTACTGGGATTGTAGCGGTATAACTTTTTTTATAAATAAAAGCCAAGGATAAACAATTCACCTCGTCTATTGTTTAGGGTTTCCTGTTAATTAATACTTTTAATTTATCAGGGGATTTTTAATAAGTGCGAATACGGACTGGTGAGTGTGGAGGAGATATGTTGCCAGGACGCTGCAAAAACGCAATTATTATTAGTAAATTACCGATCGTACAAACCGGACTTAAAGGTGTAATGCAGGGGCAGTTCGCTGATTATGAACTTACCTACTGCCGCTCCGTCGAAGAATTGACGTTGCTGCAGCTGCGTTGTGCCGATTTGGTGATTGCTGATTTATCCGGAGACTGTAATCATCCACGTTCAGTCTGCGAACAGTATTATTCTTTATTATCTCAATACCGCGATATTCACTGGGTATTTCTCGTTTCTCGTGTTTTTTATCCGCTGGCCATTGAATTGCTGATGTGCCCTGTCAGTTCGCTGTTATCTGATGCCGAGACGATTGAAAGTTTGGTGAATGTTATTCACGCAGGAAATAGCCGTGCCGAGAGAATTAGCCAGTCGCTGCTTTCTCCGCCCGTGATGCCAGAATTAGCAGACCATAGCGCCCGCTCAATTGTACTTACCCTCTCGGAGAGGAAAGTGCTGAGACTCCTGGGAAAAGGTTGGGGAATTAATCAGATTGCGACATTGCTGAAGAAAAGCAATAAAACAATCAGCGCCCAAAAGAACAGTGCTATGCGCCGCTTGTCGATACATAGCAATGCAGAAATGTACGCCTGGATAAACAGTTCTCAAGGATCGCGAGAATTGAATTTACCTTCAGTTTATGGAGAAACCACGGAATGGAAAGCCGAAGCATCAAAAGAAACGTTGCGCTGGTAGAGAAGTGCGCGATGAGTAGCGTCGGTATTAAGAGCCTGTTTAATACCATGCCGGATAATCAATACGAACTTCATATCTTTTCGAGCCAGCCTGCATTTAGTCAGGTTATGTTAAAAACGTCGTTTTCGGCGGTTATTTTCTCCCTCTCTGCAATCAGAACCGATCGCAGGGCCGGGTTAGCTTATCTGACGGAACTGGCTGTAAATTTTCCGCGTATTCGCCGGGTGGTGATTGCTGATGATGACGCTGAAGCGCGATTAATCGGCTCTTTGTCGCCGTTGCCGTTAGATGGCGTTGTGAGCAAATCTTCTTCATTAACGGTACTGCAGGACGCGTTATTTACGGTATTGAACGGCCCCAACCGGGGAACCGAAGGTTCTAAAAACCATTGGTATATCAATCAAAGCCGTATGCTCAGTCCAACAGAACGAGAAATACTGCGCTTTATGTCGAATGGCTATTCAATGCCGCAGATCGCCGCTCAGTTAGAGCGGAATATTAAAACCATTCGGGCACATAAATTTAATGTGATGTCCAAGCTGGGCGTGAGCTCAGATGCCGGACTGCTGGATGCTGCAGATATCCTGCTGTACCTGCGTGCAGGTGAACCTGCACCTTTTCTACAGGCGGCTTCTTAGCGAGTAATGTTAGATCGTTTCGTGCCGGGTTTCGTTATCGGCACGGAACGTGAATCATCACTGACACACATCAACCCAGGTGGCGGAAGTCAGCTCAGCCATCCTTTCTGGCGTGATACGAACGGCGCTGTGGATGGCGCCTGCGGCGGGAAGCACTTCAGCGTAATGCTTCAACGAAACGTCGCAGTATACCGAAATCGGCGTTTCCAGTCCGAAAGGGCAAACACCGCCAACGGGATGGCCCGTCGCGTTAACCACTTCATCGCTACTCAACATCCGGGCTTTGGCACCGAAAGTGCTCTTTAGCTTTTTGTTATCCAGTCGGGCATCACCTTTGGCGACGACCAGAATAATGTCGTTCTTGACCTTCAGCGAAAGCGTTTTCGCGATCTGGCCAGGTTCGACGTTATGGGCTTTCGCTGCCAGATCGACGGTAGCTGTGCTCTGATCTAATTCGATAATCTCAATATCTGGTGCATATTGCGCTAAAAATTGGCGTACTGATTGCAAACTCATTCTTCTCTCCAAATCGCCTACAGGCAGCTCCATCCAGCAGAAAACCGCATGGCGTAATTTGTCATAGGGGCAAGCTCGCTGTAAATATTTTAATGTAACAACATGGCAACATTGGCAGTTTTTCGATCGTCTTCACAATCAAAGAAACCGGTTACAGTAACCGGTTGCAGAATGCTCAAATGGCGATTAATACTGAAGTTGTCACTTCCTCTGTATTACATAATAAGAGCCATCTATGAAACTGAACTCAAAATGCAGTAGCGCTGGCGTTCCTCCCGGCACGGTTGCGAAAAGTAGTAATGGGCTTTACGTGGTGGTGTTGACACCAGCACGGTTGCAGGGTTTTGCACAACGGGAGAACGGCTATGTCTACTAATAATGCTGTGTTTAATGTGATTTTCCGCTTCGTTGAAAATTACGTCAGCCCTGTTGCCGGGCGCATCTCTTCACAACGTCATGTGATGGCTATCCGTGATGGGTTTATTTCGGCGATGCCCTTTATGATCGTAGGCTCGTTTCTGCTGGTTTTCGCCTATCCGCCTTTTTCTCCGGATACCACCTGGGGGTTTGCACGTGCGTGGCTGGATATGGCGAAACAGTTTGAAGGTCAAATCCTCACACCGTTTGATATGACGATGGGGATCATGTCAGTCTACATATGTGCGGCTATCGCTTATAACCTGGGCAAGCACTATGTGAAGTCGCATCAGCTAGATCCCTTCATGTGCGCGATGCTATCGATCATGGCTTTTTTGCTGATTGCTGCACCGAAAACCAAAGGCACTATGCCGGTTGATAGCCTTGGCGGTACGGGGATTTTCACTGCCATCCTGGTGGCTATTTACTGCGTTGAAATGATGCGCTTCCTGAAGGCGCACAACATCGGCATTCGTTTACCCGATCAGGTGCCGCCGATGATCAAAAACTCCTTCGATCTGCTGATCCCTGTGCTGGTGGTGGTGCTGACGCTGTACCCGCTGAGTCTGGTGATTCAGTCGCAGTTTGACATGCTGATCCCGCAGGCCATCATGGCCATCTTTAAACCACTGGTGTCTGCAGCGGATTCTCTGCCAGCGATACTGCTGGCGGTGCTGATCGGCCATCTGCTGTGGTTTGCGGGTATACATGGCGCGGCAATTGTGTCGGGAATGCTGCAAATGTTCTGGCTCACCAATCTCGGGATGAACCAGTCGGCGCTGGCGCAGGGCGCGCCTTTACCGCATATCTTTATGGAAGCGTTCTGGACGTTCTTTATTGTGGTTGGAGGTTCCGGCGCGACGATGGGGCTGGTGATTTGCTATCTGCGTAGCCGTTCGGCCCATCTACGATCGATCGGGCGTTTGAGCATTGTCCCGAGCATTTTTAATATTAACGAACCGGTGATTTTCGGTACGCCGATTGTCATGAACCCAGTGTTCTTTATTCCCTTCCTGCTGGCCCCGATGGTGAACGCAGTGCTGGCCTGGGCGGCGATGAAGCTGGATTTAATTGGGCGGGTGATTTCAGTGGTTCCCTGGACGGCCCCGGCACCGGTTGGCGCGGCATGGGCGTTAGGCTGGGATTATCGTGCGGCCATTCTGGTTGTCCTGCTGGCACTGGTGTCTGCCGTCATCTACTTCCCATTCTTTAAGGTTTACGAAAAGCAGCTATTAGCGCAGGAAAAAGAAGAAGCACAGCGTATAGAAGAAGAAAATCAGCAGGTTGCATAACTGACGGGCGAGGGGCTACGGCTCCTCGCTTACTTCAGCGTGCAGTCACCGCATTGCTGGACATCGGGCAGGCGATAGCGCTGGCAGCAGGTTCTGCGCACTAACAGTCCCTCGCGCGGAACAACGGTACGCCACAGGGGATTATCCTGACCGCAGGAGAGTTGCTTCTCAAAAAAACAGGTCTGGCGCAGTGTGGTCAGCAGTTCTTCACCTAATAACGGCTTCATTTCCGTTAAATACCAGTGAATTAAATATCCGGTGTTGCTCCAGATAAGCTTCGCATTGATCTCGCCTGTCGCTTCCAGCGCCTGCACAACCGGCGTCAGCGCCGAGAGAATCAGCGTTTCCATGCGTTGCTGAGGAGACTGGGCCGTGACCTGGTGATCCTGATGCACGTCGATCCAGAAGCAGGCAGCACGGCCTGTTTCGTGGAATTCTACGTGCATGTGTTCAGGAGAGACATCGATGGCCTCTTTTTGCGTCAGCAGGGCCACCATGAGCGGAGGCATCATCAGGCCGATATACCACTGCGCCCAGAGAGATATCAGCGGCTTATTTTCGCGTGGCAGCGTGGGCTGATTGCGATAAATATGGTCTGAATAGACAGCCAGCAATGAACTTAGCGTCGTTGATTGCGTCCATTCATGTAGCGTCATCGCACCTGGCACGGGCGTTTCGTCAAGACGAATGAAGTCCAGCAGGTGCTCACGGGTGTTGGCTATCGTTGCGCGTACGGCAGCAGCCAGCGAGGGTATCTTTGCAGGCAGAGGGCTACGCCAGATGACATCTTCAACGATCGGTGCGGAACGATAAGCCATGTCGATATAAGGATGTTAATCTTAATGATAATGATTTCTAATCCTATAATTGACATTGAGCGATGGCAAGATCTTTGTCGCCATCCCGGGCCACACCGCACAGATAGCTCAGGCAGAAGGGCAGTTTACCCGCAGGTCATCGCTGACCAGCGTACTGTTGCGCCCAAGGCTCTTGGCCTCATAAAGGGCTTTATCCGCTCGGGCAACAGCGGCATCAATATCCTGCTCGACCAGAGGCGCAATACCGATACTCACGGTTACGTTGGTTGCCACGCTCTCGTTAAACATGTGAGGAATTTTAAGGTCGTACACCTTCTGGCGAATACGTTCGGCGGCAGCCTGGGCCTGCTGGGGATCGACCGCGGTCAGCAAAACCATAAACTCTTCCCCACCAAAGCGCGCCACCACGTCCCGGGAGCGCACGGAGTCACGAATCGCGGCAGAGACGCGGATCAGCGCCTGATCTCCCATCATATGACCGTAGTGATCGTTATAGGCTTTGAAGTGGTCGATATCC
The DNA here is from genome assembly GCF_013816515.1 of Citrobacter sp. RHB35-C21. Classification (NCBI taxonomy): domain Bacteria; kingdom Pseudomonadati; phylum Pseudomonadota; class Gammaproteobacteria; order Enterobacterales; family Enterobacteriaceae; genus Citrobacter; species Citrobacter sp. RHB35-C21. The sequence goes on along the minus strand of NZ_CP057147.1, from coordinate 4,412,657 downwards.
AGCAGCAAGACGTAGTGCTTCGCGTTGCTCAAGGCTAACAGCGTATCGAGTCGGTGTTGCAGCCCCCGACGATTGTACAAACCGGTTAGCGGGTCGAGCATGCTGAGCCCGTTCAGGGTCTCCCGTTCTTCCAGCAGTTTGTACATTAGCTGCTGGGCGAAGCCATCGTAGCGTTTTTGTATCACATGCTGGATGGCGATCCCGGCCATGGGCAGCGCCATAAAATAGAAAATTCGCAAACCATGCTCGCTGCCATTCAGCCATAAACAGACGGCGACGGAAGGCAATGAGTGAAGCGTAAACGCGATGATATTATTGGCAAAAGCGATAGATCCAATAAACAGCACGCTGAGAAGCGCGATTAATAGAAAATAATAATCATTATGACCCAGTGCGTTATATTTCAGGAAAATATGTAATGCCCATAGCAAACCAAAAACGATTGAAATAAAAGGAAGATTAATTCTTTTATCCACATATTTCCTATGCCATGCCAGCAACAATGTACTCATCACGAGAATCAGCAATGCCGGTACTGACAACGCTTTGACGGCAAACAGGGGAAAAAAAAGCGTAAACAGCGCGGAGACTGCGTTGAGTAGCAGAAACAATCGTAAAGAGAGTTGGTATTTTTTGGTGCGCAGAGCTCGCCAGGATTGTACTGTCATAGGTAAATATTGTTAGTTATCTGCAATGTACGAAGGTGTGTTGGTAAATAAAACAAATAACGAACGGGGTATCATTCGCAGAGGTTTTTATTGTTTTTAGTTGAAAAGCTAACCGGCGAGCAATTTATCACCTTAAATTATTCATGTCATCAATCGTTAAGTAAAACTCATATAATTGATAGTGCCTCCCAGCTGACAAATGAGAAAATTTATCATATGATATTGGTTATCATTATCAATGTCATAGGTGGTACCATGTTGCAACGTACGCTGGGCAGTGGATGGGGGGTTCTGCTGCCGGGAATACTGATTGCCGGGATGGCATTTAGCGACCTGTCGGTCTACGTATGGAAGGCGATGATTGTATTAGGATTACTGTTGACTTCACTCATGCTGTACCACAAGCGTTTGCGGCATTTTGTCCTGTTGCCTTCATGTGCGGCGCTGATCGGCGGCATTGTTCTGGTGATGATGAACGGGAATCAGTGATGAACAAAACAGGGAAGAAAATCGAGAGGGAAATAAGATAATTGGTGCGAGGGGGGGGACTCGAACCCCCACATCCTAAGGACACTAACACCTGAAGCTAGCGCGTCTACCAATTCCGCCACCTTCGCACAGTCATCTTATTTTTTGATATCGCCTCGTTGGTGCGAGGGGGGGGACTCGAACCCCCACATCCTAAGGACACTAACACCTGAAGCTAGCGCGTCTACCAATTCCGCCACCTTCGCCCAGTGCGAGCAATATCAACGTGGATTATGGTGCGAGGGGGGGGACTTGAACCCCCACGTCCGAAAGGACACTAACACCTGAAGCTAGCGCGTCTACCAATTCCGCCACCTTCGCATACCATCGACACTCAAAAAAGTATCGTTACCACGGAGGCGCATTCTAGTGGTTTTCAACTTTTCGTCAATAGTTAATTGCCCAGGACGCGCTTAATTGATGTAAAAATGGGCGCTAAACGCAGGCCGTGTAAACGAAGTGCCACCCCGCATTTAGCAAACCCTGCCGGATGGCGGTGCAGGCACCTTATCCGGCATGGGATGGCCGTTCTACTTCTTCGCCTGACGCGTCATGATGGTGCGATAGACCTTGAAGCGACCGGTCTGCGCGATAACTTCGTGGAAGCCAAACACTTCATCCAGTACCTTCGGATAAGGCAGGAAGGCGTTCGCCACGATACGCAGTTCACCGCCGCTGTTGAGGTGGCGCACTGCACCGCGAATCAGCGTTTGCGCGGCATCGAGGCTGGTCTGCATCCCATCGTGGAAAGGTGGGTTGGAGATGATCATATCAAAGCGACCCGTCACGTCAGAAAAGACGTTACTGGCGATTACGTCTCCTTCAATACCGTTGGCAGCAAGCGTTGCGCGGCTGGCTTCAACGGCGGCGGCACTAACATCGCACAGGGTTAAGCGCACTTTTGGCGAGTGGCTGGCTAAGGCGACGGAGAGTACACCTGCACCGCAGCCGACATCCAGAACTTTGCCTTTGGTGTGCGGCGTCAGCGTGGAGAGCAGCAGTTGGCTGCCAACATCCAGGCCGTCACGGCTGAATACGCCCGGCAGCGTTTTGATGGTCAAATTTTCGGTCTGGTATTCATCCCAGTATTTTTCTGCATCAAAGACAGGCTGTTTTTCCAGACGACCATGGTACAGGCCACAGCGACGCGCGCTGTCGACTTTGTTCAGCGGCGCGTATTCGGCCAGCATCTGCTCTGCGCTACGAACGCCGCTGCGGTTCTCACCAACAACAAAAATATCGGTGCCCACCGGTAACAGCGACAGAATGTTCATCAACTGGAACTGGGCTTCCGGCTTATTCTTCGGCCAGTAGTAGATCAGCGTATCGCTATCGGCAACGTCATCGGCCTGCGCGACGAGGCTAAAGCGAACGTTGTCGCCCATCTGGCGGTTAAGCACCTGCCAGTGGTGAAGCTGCTGAGTGTGCGCACGGCTGGCGGCGCATTCAAAATGGGCAGGCAGGTCATCCTGCAAATCACCGGCAAACAGAATACGGCTTTGTTCGAAATCATCACTGTGGCGCAGCAAGACTTCACTTGCCGGGGTAAAAGCAGACATGGAGTGCTCCTTAAATTGTACAGCGGGGGATTATAGTTGTTTGATGGCACGGATTCGACAAATTTGCTATATTTGCGCCCCTGATAGACAGGAGTGTTTCGCTATGACATCCCGACGAGACTGGCAGTTACAGCAACTGGGCATTACGCAGTGGTCATTGCGTCGTCCCGGCGCACTGCAGGGCGAGATCGCGATTTCAATTCCTGCGCACGTCCGTTTGGTGATGGTTGCTGCACAATTACCCGCACTAACTGAACCGTTGATGAGCGATATTTTACGCGCATTAACCGTCAGCCCGGATCAGGTTTTACAACTGACGCCTGACCGCGTCGCCATGCTGCCGCAGGGCAGTCGCTGTAATAGCTGGCGGCTGGGAACCGAAGAGCCGCTGCTGCTGGAGGGCGCTCAGGTCGAGAGTCCTGCGTTTAATGAATTACGGGAAAACCCCGCGGCCCGCGCCGCGTTATGGCAACAAATCTGCGCATATGAACACGATTTCTTCCCTCGAACCGACTGATTTACCTGCAGCATTTCAGATTGAAAAACGCGCCCACGCTTTTCCGTGGAGTGAAAAAACATTTGCCAGCAACCAGGGCGATCGCTACCTCAATTTTCAGTTGAGGGTTGACGACGTAATGGCCGCCTTTGCGATTACACAGGTCGTGCTGGATGAAGCTACGCTGTTCAATATTGCCGTCGATCCTGACTTTCAGCGCCGGGGCCTGGGGCGTGAGCTACTGGAATACCTGATCGATGAGCTGGAAAAGCGTGGCATTTTGACACTGTGGCTTGAAGTGCGCGCCTCAAATGCTGCCGCTATCGCGCTGTACGAAAGCCTGGGCTTTAACGAGGCGACGATCCGGCGCAATTACTATCCGACGGCCGATGGTCATGAAGACGCCATTATAATGGCATTGCCAATCAGCATGTAAGACAAGGTGTAATGATGAAGAAGTGGGACTGGATTTTCTTTGATGCCGACGAAACGCTGTTTACGTTTGACTCGTTTACCGGCTTACAGCGGATGTTTCTCGACTATAGCATTACCTTTACCGCTGAAGATTTTCAGGACTACCAGGCCGTAAATAAACCGCTGTGGGTGGATTATCAAAACGGTGCGATAACCTCATTACAACTCCAGCACGCTCGTTTTCAGAGCTGGGCTGAACGCCTGAAGGTTGAACCAGGCCAGCTTAATGACGCCTTTATCAATGCGATGGCGGAGATCTGCTCGCCGTTGCCAGGGGCGGTTTCTCTGCTCAATGCGATTCGTGATAAAACAAAAATCGGTATTATTACTAACGGCTTTACGGCGTTGCAGCAAATCCGCCTTGAGCGGACGGGGCTGCGCGACTATTTCGACCTGCTGGTGATTTCTGAGCAGGTTGGCGTGGCAAAACCCGACCCCCGTATTTTTGACCATGCGCTGGAGCAGGCGGGCAATCCTGAGCGCTCTCGCGTACTGATGGTGGGCGACACCGCAGAGTCCGATATTCTTGGCGGCATTAACGCCGGGCTATCCACCTGCTGGCTAAATACGCACCACCGCGAGCAGCCAGCGGGCATTCAGCCGACCTGGACCGTGGCGTCATTAAGTGAACTGGAGCGGCTCCTGTGTAAACACTGATTGCCTCCCCCCCGTTGATGGGTAAAATAGCCGCAATTTTTCGTATTCAACTTGCACGGCCTGTTGCCGTGCTTACCTAAGAAGATTTGACTATGACGTTGTCTCCTTATTTGCAAGAGGTGGCCAAACGCCGCACTTTTGCCATTATTTCTCACCCGGATGCCGGTAAAACGACAATTACTGAAAAGGTACTGTTATTCGGACAGGCGATTCAGACCGCCGGTACGGTAAAAGGCCGTGGCTCCAGCCAGCATGCGAAATCTGACTGGATGGAAATGGAAAAACAGCGTGGTATCTCCATTACCACCTCTGTGATGCAGTTTCCATATCATGACTGCCTGGTAAACCTGCTGGACACCCCAGGGCACGAAGACTTCTCTGAAGATACATACCGTACTCTGACGGCGGTGGACTGCTGCCTGATGGTCATCGACGCCGCAAAAGGTGTTGAAGACCGGACCCGTAAGCTGATGGAAGTTACCCGTCTGCGTGATACCCCGATCCTGACCTTTATGAACAAACTCGACCGTGACATCCGCGATCCGATGGAGCTGCTGGATGAAGTCGAGAATGAACTGAAAATCGGCTGTGCGCCGATCACCTGGCCAATTGGCTGCGGTAAGTTGTTCAAAGGCGTCTATCACCTATATAAAGACGAAACTTACCTGTACCAGACGGGTAAAGGCCACACCATTCAGGAAGTGCGCATTGTTAAAGGTCTGAACAACCCGGAACTCGATGCCGCCGTGGGGGAAGACCTGGCGCAGCAGCTGCGCGACGAGCTGGAGCTGGTGCAGGGCGCGTCTAACGAGTTCGACCATGAGCTGTTCCTCGCGGGCGAAATCACCCCGGTATTCTTCGGTACCGCGCTCGGTAACTTCGGCGTTGATCATATGCTGGATGGCTTAGTGGAGTGGGCGCCTGCGCCGATGCCGCGTAAAACTGACACCCGTGTCGTTGAAGCCTCAGAAGAGAAGTTCACCGGCTTCGTGTTTAAAATTCAGGCCAACATGGACCCGAAACACCGTGACCGCGTGGCGTTTATGCGCGTGGTGTCCGGCAAGTACGAGAAAGGTATGAAAATGCGCCAGGTGCGCATTGGTAAAGACGTGGTTATCTCCGATGCGCTGACTTTTATGGCCGGTGACCGTTCTCACGTGGAAGAAGCGTATCCGGGCGATATTCTGGGTCTGCACAACCACGGCACTATCCAGATTGGCGATACCTTTACCCAAGGCGAAATGATGAAGTTCACCGGTATTCCGAACTTCGCGCCGGAGCTGTTCCGTCGTATTCGTCTGAAGGATCCGTTGAAGCAGAAACAGCTGCTGAAAGGGCTGGTTCAGCTGTCCGAAGAGGGCGCAGTGCAGGTTTTCCGTCCGATCGCTAATAACGATCTGATCGTGGGCGCTGTTGGTGTGCTGCAGTTCGACGTGGTGGTTTCACGACTGAAGAGCGAATACAACGTTGAAGCGATTTATGAGTCGGTCAACGTAGCGACAGCACGCTGGGTAGAGTGTTCTGACGTGAAGAAATTCGAAGAATTCAAGCGTAAAAACGAAATTCAGCTGGCGCTGGATGGCGGCGATAACCTCACCTATATCGCGCCGACCATGGTTAACCTGAATCTCACCCAGGAACGTTACCCTGACGTTCAGTTCCGCAAAACGCGCGAACACTAATCGACCTTCAGGGCACGGTATCCGCCGTGCCCTACAACTTTTCCTGTCTTTTAAATCCCTTGCGGAATGTTCTTAAAACCTCTCGTTTTTCTTTTGTTTGCACGTTTTTTAGTCAATCTGGACTGCGATCACGAAATCCTGAACTATATTTAACAATGTGATGACATAAATGTCGGCGTTAAATGCTTTTTAGGCTGCCTGTTGCAGCTTCTATTGCTGATATTTATTCCACTTACAAGATTAGTTGCTGGCTCAAGCCGTTTACGGCAGAGCGCAGCTTTTAGCAAACATACAGGAATACATCGATGACAATGACAGGACTTAAGATTTCTAAAACGCTGCTGGCCGTGATGCTGACCTCCGCTGTTGCAACGGGTTCTGCTTATGCAGAAAACTCCACGACGGATAAAACGCAATCCGGCGTCGAAAGTGCGGGGCAGAAAGTCGATAGCTCCATGAACAAAGTCGGTAATTTCATGGATGACAGCACCATCACTGCGAAAGTAAAAGCCGCGCTGGTGGATCACGATAGCATTAAGAGCACCGACATTTCCGTTAAAACCGACCAGAAGGTGGTGACGCTAAGCGGGTTTGTTGAAAGCCAGGCACAGGCCGAAGAGGCAGTTAAAGTCGCCAAAGGCGTTGAGGGTGTGACCTCCGTTAGCGACAAATTGCACGTACGTGATAGCAAAGACACTTCTGTAAAAGGCTATGCGGGCGATACGGCAATCACCAGTGAGGTAAAAGCCAAGCTGCTGGCCGATGATATTGTCCCTTCCCGCAAAGTGAAAGTTGAAACCACCGATGGCGTGGTACAGCTTTCAGGAACCGTTGAATCACAGGCTCAAAGCGATCGCGCTGAGAGCATCGCCAAAGCGATTGATGGCGTGAAAAGCGTCAAAAACGATCTTAAAACTCACTAATTAGACTTAATTCGTCCTCCCGACGTTTGTCGGGAGGCGTGTTGTGCACCACACTGAAAATATCGCCGATGGGCAGCCTGAGTGCTCATATCAAGCGGTGACATTAACTATGGTAAAGGAGAAGCGCATGTTTCGATGGGGCATCATATTTCTGGTTATCGCGTTAATTGCCGCTGCACTGGGTTTTGGTGGACTGGCGGGTACCGCTGCTGGCGCAGCGAAAATTGTTTTTGTGGTGGGGATCATTCTGTTTCTGGTCAGCCTGTTTACAGGTCGTAAACGGCCCTAGCGACATCCCCTTTATTCTTCAAGTTAAAGGTGCGTTGGCTACGTGTGCTCGGCCGTATCACTTACCAGAGTAAGCTGGTCGGGATTCACGCCCTTGCCGCCTTCTTGTGACTTGAATTATTTTGGGGATTAACCGTAAAGATAACTTGCTACTAAGCCAGTCCACCGGACTGGCTTTTACGGTTTTAGCATCAGGCAATTTGCGTTACTTTGTTGTTCTATTACAAAAACAACAGGAAGGCAGAGGTGGGGCAGAGAATACCCGTCACGCTCGGTAATATTGCGCCGTTATCGTTACGTCCGTTTCAACCAGGCAGTATGGCGCTGGTGTGTGAGGGCGGCGGACAAAGAGGCATCTTCACCGCTGGCGTACTGGATGAATTCATGCGCGCGCAGTTCAATCCTTTTGATCTCTTCTACGGGACCTCCGCTGGTGCGCAAAACCTTTCAGCCTATCTTTGTAACCAGCCGGGTTACGGTCGTAAAGTCATCATGCGTTACACTACCCGACGTGAATTTTTTGACCCGGTGCGCTTTGTGCGCGGGGGAAATTTAATCGATCTCGATTGGCTAGTGGATTCGACCGCGTCCCAGATGCCGCTGGCGATGGATAACGCCGAGCGCCTGTTTGCCGCAGGTAAATCGTTTTATATGTGCGCCTGTCGGGGCGATGACTACACGCCTGGCTATTTTTCGCCGAACCGGCAAAACTGGCTCGATCTTATTCGTGCCTCCAGCGCGATTCCCGGGTTCTACCGCGCAGGGGTTGCGCTGGATGGTGTGAATTATCTCGATGGGGGAGTCAGCGACGCCATTCCCGTGCAGGAAGCGGCGAAGCAGGGGGCAAAAACGCTAGTGGTTATCCGCACCGTGCCTTCGCAAATGTATTACACCCCGCAGTGGTTCAAGCGTATGGAACGCTGGCTGGGCGAAAGCAGCCTGCAACCGCTGCTGAATCTGGTCCAGCACCATGAAGCCAGCTATCGCGCGATTCAGAGTTTTATTGAGAAACCGCCGGGCAAGCTGCGTATCTTTGAGATCTACCCGCCCAAACCGCTCCATAGCATGGCATTAGGAAGCCGTATTCCGGCGCTGCGGGAAGATTACAAGACCGGACGCCTGTGTGGTCGTTACTTCCTGGCAACCGTCGGTAAGCTGCTGGCGAAAAATGCGCCGCTGCCTCGTCAGACGCCGAAGATTGTGGTGCCGGGACCGGTCGTGGTTCCTCCCGCGCCGGTGGCTAACGATGCTCACGCGCCGGTGGTGACCAATGCGCCTCAGGCTAACGACACGACGTTTAATAATGAGGATTTGGCGTGAGTTATCGTTTTATTGATACGCATTGTCACTTTGATTTTCCGCCGTTTACGGGCGATGAATCTGCCAGTATTCAGGGCGCGGCTGACGTCGGCGTGCAAAGCATTATCGTTCCGGCCACCCAGGCGGCAAATTTTTCCCGTGTACTGGCGTTAGCGGAAAATTACCCTCCATTGTTTGCCGCCCTGGGGCTGCACCCCATTGTTATTGAGCAACATAGCGATGACTGCCTGGAGCAGTTGCAGCAGGCGCTGGATAAGCGTCCGCAAAAGCTGGTGGCGGTAGGTGAGATTGGGCTGGATCTTTATCGGGACGATCCGCAATTCGATAAGCAAGAGCGGCTGCTGGAAGCGCAGCTTAAGCTGGCGAAGCGTTACGAACTGCCGGTGATCCTGCATTCGCGGCGCACTCATGACAAGCTGGCGATGCACCTGAAACGCCATGCTTTACCGCGAACCGGCGTGGTGCATGGATTTTCCGGGAGCGTGCAGCAGGCCGAACGTTTTGTGCAACTGGGCTACAAAATTGGCGTGGGCGGCACCATTACCTATCCGCGCGCTAGTAAAACCCGCGAGGTAATGGCGCAACTGCCGCTGGACTCACTGCTGCTGGAAACTGACGCGCCGGATATGCCGCTCAACGGCTTTCAGGGACAGCCGAATCGCCCGGAGCAGGTGGTCAGAGTCTTTGATGTCCTCTGCGAGCTGCGCTCGGAACCTGCGGATGTTATCGCTGATGCGCTGTATCGCAATACGACGGCGTTATTTGATTTTTAATTGCCGGACGACGGATGCGTCGCATCCGGCAATCACAGGTACAGCGCCGGGAAGATCAAATTATCCACTCCGCGCTCGCGCAATCCTTGCGCCAGTTGCTCCACATCCTCAGGCGTGGCGCTCGGCCAGTCCTTCGCTTCGCCGTACACCCCGTGCGCATGAAAGGCATTTAGCCGCACTGGTACATCACCTGAACGTTTGATAAACGCCGCCAGTGCATCGATATGCTGTAGATAATCCACGTGGTCAGGAATAACCAGCAGGCGCAGTTCCGCAAGTTTTCTCTGCCCGGACAAAAAGGTAATGCTTTGTTTAATCAGCGTGTTATCGCGGCCAGTCAACTGTCGATGACACGCGCTATCCCAGGCTTTTAAATCGAGCATTACGCCGTCGCATACCGGCAGCAGTTTTTGCCAGCCGGTTTCGCTCAGCATGCCGTTGCTGTCTACCATGCAGGTCAGGTGTTGCAGCTGCGGATCGGTTTTGATTGCGTTAAACAGCGCCACGATAAACGGCAACTGGGTGGTCGCTTCGCCGCCGCTGACCGTAATTCCTTCAATAAACAGCACCGCCTTGCGAATATGCTGCAGCACTTCATCAACGCTCAGGGTTTGCGCCATCGGCGTGGCCTGCTGTGGGCACATGTGCAGGCAGGTATCGCACTGCTGACATACGTCGGATTGCCATCTCACTTTCCCCGCACTCAGGCTCAGCGCTTCATGCGGGCAATGCAGGACACATTCCCCGCAGTCGTTGCAGCGTCCCATCGTCCACGGATTGTGGCAATTTTTACAGCGCAGGTTACATCCTTGCAGAAACAGAGCCAGGCGACTGCCCGGCCCGTCGACGCAGGAGAAAGGAATGATCTTACTTACTGAAGCGCATCTGCTGTTCATGGCTAATCACGCGAGGTTGTCGTTCCAGAATGCGCGTATTGCGCGCGGCTTCTTCGCCCAGCCAAGTGGTGTTGGTGCGTGAACCTTCGGCGCGATATTTTTCCAGATCCGACAGGCGTACCATATAGCCGGTGACGCGGACCAGATCGTTACCACTCACGTTGGCAGTAAACTCACGCATCCCAGCTTTAAACGCCCCGAGGCACAATTGCACCAGCGCCTGAGGATTGCGCTTGATGGTTTCATCCAGCGTGAGAATGTCGCTGATCCCAGCGTGATAATACGCATGATGCGGTGCGACGGTTTGCAGGTGAGTGATCGGATCCGGCTCATCGCCGTAGGGCAGACGCGCGCCCGGCGTGGTGCCGATGTCAGAACTGATCCCTGACTGTGCGTGCAGCATTGCGCGCTGCTTCCAGCCAAATTTCACCGGGCTACTTTCTACAAACTCCGCCAGTTGGGCGCTGATGCGATAGCCGAGCTGATTGGCGACCTCGTCTTTTCCGTAGCGAGCATTCTGCCCCGCCTTGTCGCACAGCAGATTCACCGCCTCCGCCAGGCCATACATGCCGAACATAGGGACAAAACGTTCGGGATCAATCAACCCTTCCTGCACCAGGAAGCTATTCTCAAAGAAATGTGATTTTTCATAGAGGAATTCACATCGTGAATCAATGATGGCGATTTGCTGCTGGCAATAGTGCGGTAGGGTGCGCGTAAAGAAGTCATCGACAGAGGTGCTGCGCTCTGCAATGGCTTTCAGATTGAGCCTGACCAGCGTGCTTCCACCCCCGGCGAGCGGCAACGAGTTGTAACAGCTGACGACGCCATACTGACCTTTTGTGAAAATTTTATCATTTTCGGGGCCGTTGGAAATGTGCGGCTTACTGCACTCGCAGATATTTTTCGCCACGTTGAGCAGCAGGTCGTCAGGTGTAATTTGCGGATCATAAATGAACGTTAGATTAGGCGAAACCTGCTTTAACTCTGCGTCTGCGCGTAAAATTGCACGGGTGACAGGCGTATCTGCGGGGCCGATATTGGCATGCATAAATGCGTCTGGCAGGGTTCTGTCGAGATAACGCCAGAAACGTTTTATTCGAATATCGATCTCATCTTGTGTTAGAATTCTAACATACGGTTGCAACAGAACGTCGAGCTGGCCGAGATAGACCGGCATCGAGGTGACTGACGGAACGTGGTGATACAGGATGGTGAGTAAGGATAACGCGTCATCAAGATCCCTGGCTCCTTCCAGTTCCAGCCATGAGGAACCGTTGGCCAGAAAACGCGCGTAGTCGGGTAAAACATAGCGCGGTTTGAACGGGGCATGACCTTCATACATATCGCAGATCACCCCGTCATCCAGCGCCTGGCGAGCCTCAGCAGGTAGTTGCGGGTAAGGCAGCGCGTTTTCAGCCTCCAGCGCCAGGAAGTGGCGTTTCTGCTCAGGGCTGAGCACCGAACTGGTCACGATTTGTTGGCAACGCTGTTGCAGCGCGAGTTCGCTTGAAGTGGGCATCGTTGATTCCTTTTTATCCCGAAGGTGTAACGCCATTGTAGAAAGCAACGCCGCCACAACCTTTGATCCGGATGCGCCTGATGCCACCGCATCCCTTCCTGAAAGGTGATTTATTTGAAGTAGATCTCATTAGAGTAATGCAAATCTGTATGTGGTTTTCATTAACTGTGATGTATATCGAAGTGTAATAGCGAGCGGATGTTAGAATACTAACAAACTCGCAAGGTGAAATTTTATACGGCGATGCCGTTGGAGAATGTTATGACCGATTTAACAGCAAGCAGCCTGCGTGCACTGAAACTGATGGACCTGACCACTCTGAATGACGACGACACCAATGAAAAAGTGATCGCGCTGTGTCATCAGGCGAAGACTCCGGTAGGCAACACTGCCGCTATTTGCATCTATCCGCGTTTCATCCCTATCGCGCGTAAGACGCTGAAAGAGCAAGGCACTCCGGACATCCGTATTGCAACCGTGACCAACTTCCCGCACGGCAACGACGACATCGAGATTGCGCTGGCTGAAACCCGCGCGGCGATTGCCTACGGCGCGGATGAAGTTGACGTGGTGTTCCCTTACCGTGCCCTGATCGCCGGTAACGAGCAGGTTGGTTTTGATCTGGTTAAAGCATGTAAAGATGCGTGTGCGGCGGCAAACGTGCTGCTGAAAGTGATCATCGAAACCGGTGAGCTGAAAGAAGAGAGTCTTATCCGTAAAGCGTCTGAAATCTCCATCAAAGCGGGTGCTGATTTCATCAAAACCTCTACCGGTAAAGTGCCGGTAAATGCGACGCCGGAAAGCGCACGCATCATGATGGAAGTGATCCGCGACATGGGCGTTTCTAAAACTGTAGGTTTCAAACCGGCAGGCGGCGTGCGTACCGCAGAAGATGCACAGCAGTTCCTGGCGATTGCCGACGAACTGTTTGGCGCTGACTGGGCCGATTCCCGTCACTATCGTTTTGGCGCATCCAGCCTGCTGGCGAGCCTGCTGAAAGCGCTGGGTCACGGCGATGGTAAGAGCGCAAGCAGCTACTAATTACTCGTCATACTGCAAGCCGCAGGTGCGTTAGCTGCACTCCCTCACCCCAGTCACTTACTGTAGTAAGCGCCTGGGGATGAGCTTCCTTGCCGCTTCCTGCGACTCGAATTGTTTAGAGTAATCATTCATTGCAGTGGGTTTTCCGCTGCATTTAACCTGATTTATCGGGGGTTACCATGTTTCTCGCACAAGAAATTATTCGTAAAAAACGTGATGGTCATGCGTTGAGCGATGAAGAGATTCGTTTCTTTATCAATGGGATTCGCGACAACACCATCTCTGAAGGGCAAATCGCCGCCCTGGCGATGACCATTTTCTTCCACGATATGACAATGCCTGAGCGTGTTTCGCTGACCATGGCAATGCGTGATTCAGGAACCGTGCTGGACTGGAAAAGCCTGCAGCTGAACGGCCCGATTGTGGATAAACACTCTACCGGCGGCGTGGGTGACGTAACGTCACTGATGTTAGGCCCGATGGTCGCTGCATGTGGCGGCTATATTCCGATGATCTCCGGACGTGGTCTGGGGCATACCGGCGGTACGCTCGATAAACTGGAAGCCATCCCAGGGTTTGACATCTTCCCGGACGATGCGCGTTTCCGTGAAATTATTAAAGACGTGGGTGTGGCGATTATTGGGCAAACCAGCTCGCTCGCACCGGCGGACAAACGTTTTTATGCCACCCGCGATATTACCGCGACGGTGGATTCCATCCCGCTGATTACCGGCTCTATCCTGGCGAAAAAGCTGGCGGAAGGGCTGGATGCGCTGGTGATGGATGTGAAAGTAGGCAGCGGCGCCTTTATGCCGACCTATGAGCTTTCTGAAGCGCTTGCCGAAGCGATTGTCGGCGTGGCGAACGGAGCGGGTGTACGTACCACCGCGCTGTTAACCGATATGAACCAGGTACTGGCATCCAGCGCAGGTAACGCGGTTGAAGTCCGCGAAGCGGTGCAGTTCCTGACAGGTGAATACCGCAATCCACGTCTGTTAGACGTAACGATGGCGCTGTGCGTGGAAATGCTGATCTCCGGCAATCTGGCGAAAGACGATGCCGAAGCCCGTGCGAAATTGCAGGCGGTGCTGGATAACGGCAAAGCGGCAGAGATTTTTGGTCGCATGGTTGCGGCGCAGAAAGGCCCGACCGATTTCGTCGAAAATTATGCGAAGTACCTGCCGACGGCAATGCTCAGCAAAGCGGTATATGCTGATACCGAAGGTTTTGTCAGCGCTATGGATACCCGTGCGCTGGGAATGGCGGTTGTTTCCATGGGCGGCGGTCGTCGTCAGGCTTCGGACACCATTGATTACAGCGTTGGCTTTAGCGACATGGCGCGTCTGGGCGACAGCGTAGACGGACAGCGTCCGCTGGCGGTGATCCACGCCAAAGACGAAGCCAGCTGGCAGGAAGCGGCGAAAGCGGTCAAAGCGGCAATTAGCCTTGACGATAAAGCGCCAGAAATTACACCGACAGTCTATCGTCGTATTACCGAATAACTGTATACTGATCTGATCGCTTTTTTGCGGCGCAGATGTTGGAGAACAAGATGAAACGTGCATTTATTATGGTGCTGGACTCCTTTGGTATTGGTGCGACTGAAGATGCGGATCGCTTTGGCGACGTAGGCTCAGACACTATGGGACACATTGCAGAAGCCTGTGCGAAAGGCGAAGCTGACAAGGGTCGCAAAGGTCCACTGAATCTGCCTAACCTGACCCGTCTGGGCCTGGTGAAAGCTCACGAAGGTTCTACCGGTAAAATTGCTGCTGGTATGGACGGTAACGCGGAAGTGATTGGTGCCTACGCCTGGGCGCATGAACTCTCTTCCGGGAAAGACACGCCGTCTGGCCACTGGGAAATCGCGGGTGTTCCGGTTCTGTTTGACTGGGGTTATTTCTCCGATCATGACAACAGCTTCCCGCAGGAACTGCTGGATAAACTGGTCAAACGTGCCAACCTGCCGGGCTACCTCGGCAACTGCCACTCTTCCGGTACCGTGATCCTGGATCAACTGGGTGAAGAGCATATGAAAACCGGCAAGCCGATTTTCTATACTTCTGCAGACTCCGTGTTCCAGATTGCCTGTCACGAAGAGACTTTTGGCCTGGATAAACTCTACGAACTGTGTGAAATCGCTCGTGAAGAACTGACCGAAGGTGGTTACAACATCGGTCGTGTTATCGCGCGTCCGTTTATCGGTGATAAAGCGGGTAATTTCCAGCGTACCGGTAACCGTCACGATCTGGCCGTTGAGCCGCCAGCACCGACTGTGCTGCAGAAACTGGTCGACGAGAAAGACGGTCACGTGGTTTCCGTCGGTAAAATCGCGGATATTTACGCTAACTGCGGCATCACCAAAAAAGTGAAAGCTACCGGCCTGGACGCGCTGTTCGACGCCACCATCAAAGAGATGAAAGAAGCGGGTGATAAGACCATCGTCTTCACTAACTTCGTTGATTTCGACTCTTCCTGGGGACATCGTCGCGATATCGCTGGTTACGCTGCAGGTCTGGAACTGTTCGACCGCCGTTTACCTGAACTGATGGAACTGGTGGGTGAAGATGACATTCTGATCCTGACCGCTGACCACGGCTGTGACCCGAGCTGGACCGGCACTGACCACACCCGTGAGCACATTCCGGTGCTGGTTTACGGCCCGAAAGTGAAACCAGGTTCTTTAGGCCACCGTGAAACTTTCGCGGATATTGGCCAGACGCTGGCGAGCTACTTTGGTACATCGCCGATGGACTACGGTAAAAACATGCTGTGATACCCGTTGTCTTTCGCGCTGTAGATGCGTTGACTTCATTCGCTCACCCCGGTCACATAGGTAATCTATGCTCCCGGGGGTACCGAATTCGTCGCCTTCCAATAACGCGAAATCCTTAGGGTATTTGAATTCGTTTTGTCGGTTGGGTAAGGTATTGCTACCCCCTCGACAAAAACAATAAATCAAAAGGGAACTGAAGATGGCAACTCCACATATTAATGCAGAAATGGGTGATTTCGCTGACGTCGTATTGATGCCGGGCGACCCGCTGCGCGCAAAGCATATTGCTGAAACTTTCCTTGAAGATGTTCGTGAAGTGAACAACGTTCGCGGCATGTTAGGTTTCACCGGTACTTACAAAGGCCGTAAGATCTCCGTTATGGGTCACGGGATGGGTATCCCGTCCTGCTCTATCTACACGAAAGAGCTGATCACCGATTTTGGCGTGAAGAAAATCATTCGCGTAGGCTCCTGCGGCGCTGTGCGTATGGACGTTAAACTGCGTGACGTGGTTATCGGTATGGGCGCCTGCACCGACTCCAAAGTAAACCGTATCCGTTTTAAAGATCATGACTTCGCAGCTATCGCTGACTTCGACATGGTGCGTAATGCAGTTGATGCGGCAAAAGCGCTGGGCGTAGACGCGCGCGTGGGCAACCTGTTCTCCGCTGACCTGTTCTACTCTCCGGACGGCGAAATGTTCGACGTAATGGAAAAATACGGCGTGCTGGGCGTGGAAATGGAAGCGGCGGGTATCTACGGCGTTGCGGCTGAGTTTGGTGCGAAAGCGCTGACCATCTGCACCGTGTCCGACCATATCCGTACTCACGAGCAGACCACTGCCGCTGAACGTCAGACGACCTTCAACGACATGATCAAAATCGCACTGGAATCCGTTCTGCTGGGCGATAAAGAGTAAGTGTTGTGATGCCCGGTAGCGCTGCGCTTACCGGGCATACAATCGATGTATGCCGGACCGCCATCCGGCATTTTCAGGCCAGCGTTTAGCTCACTGCACTGGCAATCCACGCTGACAGCTCGCGTAACTCTTTCTCCTGCCCTGGGAAATCAACCAGCAGCGCTTCGCACTCCTGTTGCAGCATATCTGCACGGTACAAACACCCCTGCAGACGACCCGCCAGCGCTTCTAACGGCGCGGGATTGAGGCTGTCGGTAAAGACCTGCGTACGGGTGATATGACCTTTTTCCACGTCGAAATGCAGCTCAACGCCGCCCCAGGTGAAACGCTCGTCCAGAAGATGCGAGAACGCAGGCGCCTGACCAAAATTCCACTCCCAACTGCTCTGACGGGCAAAGGTTTCGGCAAAGTTCGGCAGATCCGGGGTTTTGTCCGGCGAGATAATTTCCGCTTCGACACGTTCGCCGTAGTGGGCAAAAAAGGCTTCCGTGATGGCCTGACAGACCTGTTGATGGGTGATGCCCGGCAACAGCTCCGTTAGATTCGCTACGCGTGAGCGAACCGAGGTGATGCCTTTGGCGGCGAGTTTCTTTTTATCCGGATTGAGATAGTTTGCCAGGCGGCTGAGATCGGCGTTCAACAACAGCGTGCCGTGGTGGAATCCGCGGTCTTTCGTTTCCCGATAAGCAGAGCCGGAAACTTTGCGATCGCCGTCTGGCGTTTTCACGACCAGATCGTTACGCCCGGAGGCGTCGGCGTCTACGCCCAGCGCGTTCAGGGCATGGAGGACAATAGCGGTAGAGATGGTTTTGTCGTACTCCGGTTTACCGGCCATAAAGGTAAAGCAGGTATTGCCTAAGTCATGGAACACCGCGCCGCCGCCGCTGCTGCGACGGGCGAGCCGCACGTTGTCTTCTTCCATACGGCGGGTATTACACTCTTTCCACGGGTTTTGCGCCCGGCCAATCACCACCGTATCGGCGTTACGCCACAAGAACAGGACGCGCTGCGTGGCGGGCATCTGGCGAAAAATGCACTCTTCGACCGCGAGGTTAAACCACGGATCGTAAGAGTCTGAGATAAGCAGGCGTAGTGTCGTCATGGTCGATTTCCTTTCTGTTATTACTCTTTCTTCTCGTTATCTTCTTCCTGTACCGGTTTGTTGGCGGTCAGCAGGAAAGGGGATTGCTGCCAGCGGGTGCGCTTGCCTTGCAATAAGGTACGGGTGAGCACCACGCCAATTGCCAGTGACAGAAGCAGCATTAGGCGTAAGATGTTGGTGGTGTTATCCACCTGCTTGGCTTCGGTGGCGAGCGTGTGGGTATCCAGCGTCAGGCGTAGATAGCCCAGCGGACCATTTCTTCCCTGAATGGGCTCGACAATCTGCTGGTTAAAATAGCCCCCGGCTTTTTTGCCGTCCAACGCCAGTCGGTCTCGAACGTTGACGCTCTCACCGGTGCGTGTAATCAGGTCTCCCTGTTCATCGTAGACCCCCGCATCCAGAATACGGCTACTTTCCGTGAGCTGCGAGAGTACCGCTTTAATGCGCTTTTCATCCGGCGTTTCGGTACGCATCAGCGGGGCGACGTTCAAGGAGACCTGGCGAGCCAGCGTGCGCGCCAGCTCTTCGAGCTGCGGATTACGCTGCTGTTGGTGGCTTTGACTAAACCAGGACGCGCCCTGCATGAGAGCAACGAGCAGCGCAAGGCAGGACAATACAATCACTGCACGATGAAGTCGGAATTTCAGTTTTGTGCGAGCCATATTCCACCTGCTGAAAATTTGAGACTTAATGTTGCCAGAAGCGCTGGTTACAGGGTAGCCTCATGCGTTATTTTCCCCTGATGATTCCGACCCGAACGATTTTACAGGAGCTTTAATGCCTAACATTACCTGGTGCGATCTACCTGAAGATGTTTCTCTGTGGCCAGGTCTGCCTCTCTCTTTAAGCGGTGATGAAGTCATGCCGCTGGATTACCACGCGGGCCGCAGTGGCTGGCTGCTGTACGGTCGTGGGCTGGATAAACAACGGTTAACGCAATACCAGAGCAAACTGGGTGCAGCGATGGTGATCGTGGCGGCGTGGTGCGTTGAGGATTATCAGGTGATTCGTCTGGCGGGCTCGTTAACGCCGCGTGCGACAAAACTGGCGCATGATGCCAAACTGGATGTTGCGCCACTGGGTAAAATTCCGCATTTGCGCACGCCGGGTTTGCTGGTGATGGACATGGATTCAACGGCTATCCAGATCGAGTGTATTGATGAAATTGCCAAACTGGCTGGAACCGGCGAAATGGTTGCCGAAGTCACCGAACGCGCGATGCGCGGCGAGCTGGACTTTACCGCCAGCTTGCGCAGCCGCGTGGCGACGTTGAAGGGCGCTGATGCCAATATTTTGCACCAGGTGCGCGAAACGCTACCACTGATGCCTGGCCTGACTCAACTGGTGTTAAAACTGGAAACGCTCGGCTGGAAAGTGGCAATTGCCTCCGGCGGTTTTACCTTCTTTGCCGATTATCTGCGTAACAAACTACGTCTGACGGCGGCTGTGGCAAACGAGCTGGAGATCATGGACGGTAAATTCACCGGCAACGTGATCGGCGATATCGTCGATGCCCAGTACAAAGCAAACACCCTGACCCGCCTGGCGCAGGAGTATGAGATCCCGATGGCGCAGACGGTGGCGATCGGCGATGGCGCCAACGATCTGCCGATGATCAAAACGGCTGGACTGGGTATAGCGTATCATGCCAAACCCAAAGTGAATGAAAAGACGGAGATTACGATCCGTCACGCTGACCTGATGGGCGTGTTCTGCATTCTCTCTGGCAGCATGAACCAGAAATGATTTAATTGCCTGATGGCAAAGTGACCGTAGGCCGGATAAGCGCCCACGCTGTCCGGTAAACGCGCTAACGAAAGAGGTAAAACGTGGCCAAAGCTCCAAAACGCGCCTTTGTTTGTAACGAATGCGGGGCCGATTACCCGCGCTGGCAAGGGCAATGCAGCGCCTGTCAGGCCTGGAACACCATTACCGAGGTACGCCTTGCCGCGTCACCAACGGTGGCGCGTAACGAGCGGCTCAGCGGCTATGCCGGGAATGCGGGCATCGCAAAAGTGCAGAAGCTGTCTGATATCAGCCTTGAAGAGTTGCCGCGTTTTTCCACCGGATTTAAAGAGTTTGACCGCGTGCTGGGCGGCGGTGTGGTGCCCGGCAGCGCCATCCTGATTGGCGGTAACCCCGGCGCAGGGAAATCAACGCTGCTGCTGCAAACGCTGTGCAAGCTCGCTGAGCAGATGAAAACCCTGTACGTCACCGGCGAAGAGTCTTTGCAACAGGTGGCGATGCGCGCGCATCGACTCGGTCTGCCGACGGCGAATCTGAACATGCTGTCGGAAACCAGTATCGAACAAATTTGCCTGATTGCCGAAGAAGAACAGCCGAGGCTGATGGTTATCGACTCCATTCAGGTGATGCACATGGCGGATATTCAGTCTTCGCCGGGCAGCGTGGCACAGGTGCGCGAAACCGCGGCTTACCTGACCCGCTTTGCCAAAACGCGCGGCGTGGCGATTGTCATGGTCGGCCACGTCACCAAAGACGGCTCGCTGGCCGGTCCAAAGGTGCTGGAGCACTGTATTGACTGCTCGGTGCTGCTCGACGGCGACGCCGATTCTCGTTTCCGTACTCTGCGTAGCCATAAAAACCGCTTTGGCGCGGTGAATGAACTGGGCGTCTTTGCCATGACCGAACAGGGGCTGCGTGAAGTTAGCAACCCTTCCGCTATCTTCTTAAGCCGTGGCGATGAAGTCACCTCCGGCAGTTCGGTGATGGTGGTCTGGGAAGGCACGCGCCCGTTGCTGGTGGAGATTCAGGCGCTGGTCGACCATTCGATGATGGCGAATCCGCGTCGTGTGGCGGTCGGTCTGGAGCAGAACCGTCTGGCGATTCTGCTGGCCGTGCTGCATCGTCACGGCGGCTTGCAGATGGCGGATCAGGACGTGTTCGTCAACGTGGTTGGCGGCGTGAAGGTTACCGAAACCAGCGCCGATCTGGCACTGCTACTGGCAATGGTTTCCAGCCTGCGCGACCGACCGCTGCCGCAGGACTTAGTGGTCTTTGGCGAAGTGGGACTGGCGGGCGAAATCCGTCCGGTACCCAGCGGCCAGGAGCGTATTTCGGAAGCGGCGAAGCACGGCTTTCGTCGGGCGATTGTTCCTGCCGCCAACGTGCCGAAAAAAGTGCCGGAAGGGATGCAGGTCTTTGGCGTTAAGAAGCTTACGGATGCTTTAAGCGTGTTTGACGACCTATAATAAAATACCCGCCGTCTTTCCGGCGGTATTGGGTATTACGTTTATTTTTACAGCAGGAGGCTCTTGTGTCATTTGATTATCTGAAAACTGCCATTAAGCAAAAGGGCTGTACCCTGCAACAGGTGGCAGATGCCAGTGGCATGACCAAGGGATATTTAAGTCAACTGCTGAATGCCAAAATTAAAAGTCCCAGCGCGCAAAAGCTGGAGGCGTTGCACCGGTTTCTCGGGCTGGAGTTTCCGCGCCAGCAGAAGAATATCGGTGTGGTATTCGGTAAGTTTTATCCGCTGCATACCGGCCATATCTATCTTATCCAGCGCGCGTGTAGTCAGGTCGATGAACTGCATATCATCATGGGGTATGACGACACGCGCGATCGCAGCCTGTTTGAAGACAGCGCTATGTCGCAACAGCCCACGGTGCCCGATCGTCTACGCTGGCTGCTGCAAACCTTTAAGTATCAGAAAAATATCCGTATTCACGCCTTCAACGAAGAAGGTATGGAGCCGTATCCACACGGTTGGGATGTGTGGAGCAACGGGATCAAAACGTTTATGCAGGAGAAAGGGATCCAGCCTAACTGGATTTACACCTCTGAAGAGTCAGATGCCCCGCAGTATCTGGAACATCTGGGGATCGAAACCGTGCTGGTGGATCCCAAACGAACGTTTATGAACATCAGCGGCGGGCAAATCCGTGAGAACCCGTTTCGCTACTGGGAGTATATTCCTACAGAAGTGAAGCCGTTTTTCGTGCGCACCGTGGCGATCCTCGGCGGAGAGTCGAGCGGAAAATCAACGCTGGTGAACAAGCTCGCCAATATCTTTAACACTACCAGTGCGTGGGAATATGGGCGTGATTACGTCTTCTCCCATTTGGGCGGTGATGAGATGGCGTTGCAGTATTCCGACTACGATAAAATCGCCCTGGGACAAGCCCAATACATTGATTTTGCTGTCAAGTATGCCAATAAAGTGGCGTTTATCGACACCGATTTCGTTACCACTCAGGCCTTCTGCAAAAAGTATGAAGGGCGTGAACACCCGTTTGTGCAGGCCCTGATTGACGAGTATCGCTTTGACCTGGTGATCCTGCTGGAGAACAACACTCCATGGGTGGCGGATGGCTTACGCAGTCTCGGCAGTTCGGTTGACAGAAAAGCGTTTCAGTCGCTGCTGGTCGAGATGCTGCAGGAAAACAATATCAATTTTGTGCACGTTCAGGAACCCGACTATGACGGTCGATTTCTGCGCTGCGTGGAGTTGGTGAAAGAGTTGATGGGCGAGCAGAGATAGCGTAAATGCCGGATGGTGTTGCGCTTATCCGGCCTACAAGTCGCACTCACCCCGTAGGCCGGATGAGGCGTAACGCCGCCATCCGGCGCTTAACGGTAATTACTTCGAAATACGCTTGTACTTAATACGCTTCGGCTCCAGCGCATCTGCGCCCAGCGTGCGTTTCTTGTACTCTTCGTATTCGGTAAAGTTACCTTCGAAGAACTCAACCTTACCTTCATCCTGGTAATCCAGGATGTGGGTCGCGATACGGTCGAGGAACCAACGGTCGTGCGAGATGACCATCGCGCAGCCCGGGAACTCCAGCAGGGCGTTTTCCAGCGCGCGCAGGGTTTCGATATCCAGGTCGTTGGTTGGTTCATCAAGCAGCAGCATGTTGCCGCCAACCTGCAGCAGCTTCGCCAGGTGCAGACGACCGCGCTCACCGCCGGAGAGTTCGCCTACGCGTTTACCCTGATCAACACCTTTAAAGTTGAAGCGGCCTACGTAGGCGCGGCTTGGCATCTCGGTGTTGCCGATCTTCATGATATCCAGCCCGCCGGAAACTTCTTCCCACACGGTTTTGCTGTTGTCCATGGCGTCACGGAACTGGTCAACGGAAGCTAGCTTGACGGTTTCACCCAGCGTGATGGTGCCGCTGTCTGGCTGTTCCTGACCGGACATCATACGGAACAGGGTAGATTTACCCGCGCCGTTCGGACCGATGATGCCGACGATGGCGCCTTTCGGTACGGAGAAGCTCAGGTCGTCAATCAGAACGCGATCGCCGTAGGATTTACGCAGATTGGTGACTTCAACGACTTTATCACCCAGACGTGCTCCAGGTGGGATAAACAGTTCGTTGGTTTCGTTACGCTTCTGGTATTCGGTGTTGTTCAGCTCTTCAAAACGTGCCAGACGGGCTTTACCCTTAGACTGACGGCCTTTAGCGCCCTGACGCACCCACTCCAGCTCTTTCTCAATGGATTTACGGCGAGCCGCTTCCTGAGACGCTTCCTGCGCCAGACGCTGATCTTTCTGCTCCAGCCAGGAGGAGTAGTTGCCTTCCCATGGAATACCTTCGCCGCGGTCAAGCTCCAGAATCCAGCCCGCAACGTTGTCGAGGAAGTAACGGTCGTGGGTAATCGCCACCACGGTGCCTTCGAAGTCGTGCAGGAAGCGTTCCAGCCACGCAACGGATTCGGCGTCCAGGTGGTTAGTCGGTTCGTCGAGCAGCAGCATGTCTGGTTTTTCCAGCAGCAGGCGGCACAGCGCGACGCGGCGGCGTTCACCACCGGAGAGATTCTCAATTTTAGCGTCCCAGTCCGGCAGACGCAGGGCGTCAGCGGCACGCTCAAGCTGCACGTTCAGGTTATGACCGTCGTGCGCCTGAATGATCTCTTCAAACTTGCCCTGTTGCGCAGCGAGTTTATCGAAGTCGGCGTCCGGCTCGGCGTACTTTGCGTACACTTCATCCAGACCTTTCAGCGCGTTAACCACTTCGGCAACCGCTTCTTCCACGGATTCACGAACGGTATGTTCCGGGTTTAGTTTCGGTTCCTGCGGCAGGTAACCGATTTTAATGCCAGGCTGTGGGCGAGCTTCACCTTCGATATCGGTATCAATGCCGGCCATGATGCGCAGCAGGGTCGATTTACCCGCGCCGTTCAGACCAAGTACACCGATTTTGGCGCCAGGGAAGAAGCTCAGTGAGATGTTTTTAAGAATATGACGTTTCGGCGGAACGACTTTGCCGACACGATGCATGGTATAAACAAATTGGGCCACGTTGGACTCGCCTCTTTATTTATCCCGTCATACTTCAAGCTACAGATGCGTTGGCTGTGAGTTACTCGGCTCATCCATGAGCCTCGCCCTTGCGGGCCGCTGCTCCGCAGCGTTCAAATCTGTTCCTGACAGATTTGTTGTTCCCCCCAGTCACGCACTTTGTACGCTCAGGGGATTTACTCCCTCGCCGCCTTGCTGCAACTTGAATTATTTAGGGCTAATTATTGGTAAATAGTTATCAAAGGCGAAGTGTAGCCTTTTTCATTGCCCAATCCCAGCCAGCAGATCTCACTCGCAACAAAAGTAAAAAAGTGTCCGTGACGTGGCGCATTCTGCAATGTCTGGTTAGCATGAACTAATTAAGCGGCATGATGCTGCACAGACGTAACATGAGAAGAGGAAGAGCTTGTGGACAAAGCCAATCAATTTACCTGGCGCCTGCTGGCGGCCAGCGTATGTCTGCTGACGGTCAGTCAAGTGGCGCGAGCCGATTCCCTGGATGAGCAGCGCAGTCGCTATGCGCAAATTAAACAGGCCTGGGATAACCGACAGATGGATGTCGTAGAGCAGATGATGCCCGGCCTGAAGAATTATCCTCTGTATCCTTATCTGGAATATCGTCAGATTACTGACGATCTGATGAATCAGCCCACCATTACCGTTACCAATTTTGTGCGCGCCAACCCGACGCTGCCCCCCGCGCGTACTCTGCAATCACGTTTCGTGAATGAACTGGCGCGACGGGAGGACTGGCGTGGACTACTGGCGTTCAGCCCAGAAAAACCGGGTACCACGGAAGCGCAATGCAACTATTACTTTGCGAAATGGAGTACCGGGCAAACCGAAGAGGCCTGGCAGGGCGCGAAAGAACTGTGGTTGAGCGGGAAAAGCCAGCCCAACGCCTGTGACAAATTATTCGGCGTATGGCGCGCCTCAGGAACTCAGGATCCGCTGGCGTATCTGGAGCGTATTCGTCTGGCGATGAAAGCCGGGAATACCGGTCTGGTCACGGCGTTGGCTGGACAAATGCCCGCGCAATACCAAACTATCGCTTCGGCGATCATCGCGCTGGCCAACGATCCGAATTCGGTGATGACCTTTGCACGCACCACTGGCGCGACGGATTTCACCCGACAGATGGCGGCGGTGGCTTTTTCCAGCGTGGCGCGTCAGGATGCGGAAAACGCCCGCCTGATGATCCCGTCTCTGGCGCAGGCGCAACAGCTGAATGACGAGCAAACCCAGGAGCTGCGCGACATCGTCGCCTGGCGTCTGATGGGTAATGACGTTACCGATGAGCAGGCCAAATGGCGCGATGACGCCATTATGCGCTCGAATTCCACCTCGCTTGTGGAGCGCCGTGTGCGCATGGCGCTGGGAACCGGCGATCGTCGTGGTCTGAATACCTGGCTGGCGCGTCTGCCAATGGAAGCAAAAGAGAAAGATGAGTGGCGTTACTGGCAGGCGGATCTGCTGCTTGAGCGCGGGCGTGAGGCGGAAGCCAAAGAGATCCTGCACCAGCTCATGCAGCAGCGCGGTTTCTATCCGATGGTGGCGGCACAGCGTCTGGGTGAAGAGTACGAGCTGAAAGTGGATAAAGCCCCGGCAAACGTTGACTCTGCGCTGACTCAGGGACCGGAAATGGCACGTGTGCGCGAGCTAATGTACTGGAATCTGGACAATACCGCGCGCAGTGAATGGGCGAATCTGGTCACCAGTCGCACGAAGTCTGAGCAGGCTCAGCTGGCGCGTTACGCGTTCAACAATCACTGGTGGGATCTGAGCGTACAAGCGACGATCGCCGGTAAGCTGTGGGATCATCTGGAAGAGCGTTTCCCACTGGCCTACAAGGATCTGTTTACACGCTACACCAGCGGCAAGGATATTCCGCCAAGCTATGCGATGGCGATAGCGCGTCAGGAAAGCGCCTGGAACCCGAAAGTGAAATCGCCGGTTGGCGCCAGCGGGCTGATGCAGATTATGCCGGGCACGGCGACGCATACGGTGAAAATGTTCTCGATTCCAGGTTACAGCAGCCCGAGCCAACTATTGGATCCTGATACCAACATCAACATTGGTACCAGCTATTTACAGTATGTCTATCAGCAATTCGGCAATAACCGCATTTTTGCGTCGGCGGCCTATAACGCTGGACCGGGGCGCGTTCGCACCTGGCTTGGCAATAGCGCGGGTCGTATCGATGCTGTCGCGTTTGTCGAAAGCATTCCATTCTCTGAGACGCGTGGCTACGTGAAGAACGTGCTGGCTTACGATGCGTACTATCGCTATTTCCTTGGTGATAAGCCGGAGTTGATGAGCGACTCAGAATGGCAACGTCGTTACTGATCGTGTCGGTTGTGTTATGCTATCGTACTCGTTAAAGAGTACAAAAGGGGGAGGCAAGCACGCTTCCCCCGCAACGATGGCGATAACTTATGACTCAGCAATCACCCTATTCGGCAGAGATGGCAGAACAGCGTCACCAGGAGTGGTTACGTTTTGTCGATCTACTTAAACACGCCTATGAACAAGACTTACACCTGCCCCTGCTCAATTTGATGTTAACGCCGGATGAGCGCGAAGCGCTGGGCACGCGCGTGCGTATCATTGAAGAGCTGCTTCGCGGCGAGATGAGTCAGCGCGAGCTTAAAAACGAGCTCGGGGCGGGGATCGCCACCATTACACGGGGGTCGAACAGCCTCAAATCTGCACCGGTGGATCTGCGTCATTGGCTGGAGCAGGTGCTGCTAAAAAATGCCTGATGGCGCTTCGCTTTCAGGCCTAAGGATGTGGCGCGGTTGTGGCCGGATAAGGCGAAGCCGCCATCCGGCACAACGCTATAAATACACTGCGTTATGAAATGGGCTGAGCGCCAGAATCACCGCCTGGTGGTATACGCTTGAGCGCGTCAGCTTGCCCGCGGTAAAGACGCCGATTGCGCCTTCTTTACGGCCAATCTCATCAATACCAGTGTAGTCCGACATCACCGGACCGAGCGCTTCGCCTTGACGGACTCTGTCGAGAATGACAGCTGGCAATGGCAGCGTGGCTGAACGGGCTTCGCCGCGCTGGACGCCATTATCAATCACCACCCAACTGAAGGTCGCATCGTCGTCAATTCCCGCTTCAATAGCGACCCAGAAATCAGCCTGCGGGTGCAGACGGCGCGCATTATCAACGCGATTTCGTGCGCCAGTGCGCGTTTCCTGGTTTCCGAAAGGTTGTTCCGGCACGCCACTCTCGACGGCGACGGGTTCAATATGGCAGGATCCTTCCCCGAAAATCTCTTCAAATGCCCGCAGAATTGCCTGAATTTTGGCAGGATTGGTGGTCGCAGAGATAACCTTGTGCATAATTAAGCTCAGTTTGAAAATTCATCGCATCGCAGTATAACGGAAAAAAAGCATGTTACAGGTATACCTTGTTCGCCATGGCGAAACGCAGTGGAACGCCGAGCGACGTATTCAAGGCCAGTCAGACAGCCCACTGACCGCTAAAGGTGAACAGCAAGCCATGCAGGTGGGCGAACGCGCCCGCACGTTTGGTATTACGCATGTCATCAGTAGCGATTTAGGTCGTACACGACGCACCGCAGAAATCATCGCCCAGGCCTGTGGCTGTGATATCACCTATGACTCACGTTTGCGCGAGCTGAATATGGGCGTGCTGGAGCAACGCCATATCGATACGCTGACGTCGGAAGAAGAGGGCTGGCGTCGCCAGTTGGTGAACGGTACGGTGGAGGGGCGTATTCCTGAAGGGGAATCGATGCAGGAACTGAGCGATCGCGTCCACGCGGCGCTGGCATCCTGTCTGGAACTGCCGCCGGGGAGTCGTCCGCTGCTGGTCAGTCACGGTATTGCACTGGGTTGTCTGGTGAGTACGATTCTGGGATTACCGGCATGGGCTGAACGTCGCCTGCGTCTGCGCAACTGTTCTATTTCTCGCGTCGATTACCAGGAAAGTTTGTGGCTTGCGCCGGGATGGGTAGTTGAAACGGCAGGGGACATCTCACATCTGGACGCCCCTGCGTTAGACGAACTGCAGCGCTAGCGGCGAATCGGAATCAGGAATTCGCAGCGCAGGTTGATCGGGCGATCTCCCGCTTTGGCATCTTCTGCCGGGTAGTATCGCTCGATATCCTGCCCTTTACGGCGCGTCAGGTTCAGCATTGGCATGCATGTGCCGTAAACCGTCAGGATAAACTCCTGTACACCGGTCCCCAGCCCTTCATAGGTAAACATCACATACTCGCCGCCTTGTAGCAGGATAGGCTGTGCCGACGGCACATAACCATTGGCCTGTTCCGGCGTCAGTGCTGTGGTGTAAAACACTTCCTGCTCGTCATCTTTTTCAATGCTCGGACGCGTTTCGTTCAGCCCGTACAGCACCGGTGGGATCGCAGGAGCCTGGCTAAGGAAGTCGCGCCAGAACTGAATTCGCATTTCATGACGGAAATCTGAAATCTGCTCCAGCGAGCAGGAATAGCTTTGCGTGGTGCCAAGCAGTTGCGTATCTTCCAGCGTGACAAACTCGTGCGCAGGCATGGCAAATTCACCCAGTCGCATAGGCGGGCGAATACCAAACGCGCTCCATTCCGGCGAACGGCGATACAGCGCAGGCGTCTGGGAAAACTGTTTCTTGAACGCGCGGGTAAAGGTTTGTTGAGAGTCAAAGCGATATTGCAGCGCAATATCCAGAATTGGGCGTGCAGTCAGGCGCAGCGCCACTGCGGATTTCGATAAACGACGGGCGCGGATATAGGCGCCAATAGCATGGCCCGTCACGTCCTTAAACATTCTCTGCAGGTGCCACTTGGAATAGCCTGCTTTTGCCGCCACATTGTCAAGCGACAAAGGCTGATCCAGATGACCTTCCAGCCAGATTAATAGGTCGCGAATAATGCCAGCCTGATCCATAAAATATCCTCATCCTTTCAACAACGAGTACCTGACGTCAGGTATGAGGATAATAGCATTTTTTGCTGTTTTAGCATTCAGTGTTTTTTTTGCTCATAAATGCTTTTTTCGATCATTCGAAAGCGTGATTATTGTAATCCTGTGATCTGTATACGTTTTATCTTAGAATGTCGAATAATTACACAGAGTAACTTTTAAAAATGGTAACAATATGAAATATAAGAGCTTAATCATTTCCTCAATTCTGCTGATGTTAGCGCAGGTCGCCCATGCGGAGCAGATTGGATCTGTCGATACAGTGTTCAAAATGTTTGGGCCGGATCATAAAATTGTGGTCGAAGCGTTTGACGATCCTGATGTTACCAACGTGACCTGCTACGTGAGCCGGGCGAAGACCGGCGGCATCAAAGGTGGGCTGGGGCTGGCGGAAGATACCTCCGATGCCGCCATTTCCTGTCAGCAGGTGGGGCCGGTAGAACTGAGCGACAGAATCAAGAACGGCAAAGCGCAGGGCGAAGTGGTATTTAAAAAACGTACCTCGCTGGTGTTTAAATCCTTACAGGTCGTGCGTTTTTACGACGCGAAACGTAATGCACTGGCCTATCTGGCCTATTCAGATAAAGTGGTCGATGGATCGCCCAAAAATGCCATCAGCGCGGTGCCCATCATGCCGTGGCGGGAATAACAAGGAAGCAAAATGCAACAACCGTTGATCTGGTTGGTTGAGGATGAGCAGGGCATTGCCGATACGCTCATCTACATGCTGCAGCAGGAAGGTTTTAGCGTGGAAGCGTTTGAACGCGGGTTACCTGCGCTGGAGAAATCTCGCCAGCGTTGTCCTGATGCAATCGTTCTGGATGTCGGACTACCGGATATCAGCGGTTTTGAACTGTGTCGACGCCTGCTGGAGCGGCATCCAGCGTTGCCGATCCTGTTTCTGACCGCGCGTAGCGATGAGGTGGATCGCCTACTGGGGCTGGAAATTGGTGCGGATGACTATGTTGCCAAGCCTTTCTCACCGCGCGAGGTGTGCGCCCGCGTGCGTACGCTGCTGCGGCGGGTGCAGAAATTCTCTGCTCCTTCATCGACGACGCGTTGCGGCGATTTTGAGCTTAATGAGCTGGCCGCGCAGATTACCTGGTTCGGCAAGCCGTTAAACCTGACGCGCTATGAATTTCTGTTGCTGAAAACGCTGCTGTTGTCGCCGGGGCGCATTTACTCACGCCAGCAGTTGATGGATTTAGTCTGGGCCGATGCACAGGACACCTTTGACAGAACGGTCGATACCCACATTAAAACGCTGCGCGCTAAGCTGCGGGCTATCAACCCTGAGCTTTCCCCCATCAATACGCATCGCGGTATGGGATATAGCCTGAGGAGCGTCTGATGCGCATTGGCATGCGTTTGTTGCTCGGCTATTTTCTGATTGTTGCCGTCGCCGCCTGGTTCGTTTTGTCGATCTTTGTACAGGAAATTAAACCAGGCGTCCGCCGGGCAACCGAAGGCACTTTGATTGATACCGCCACGCTGCTGGCTGCGCTGGCGCGCGATGACTTGCTCTCTGACTCTCCCGCCAACGGCAAGCTGGCGCAGGCATTTTCGCAACTGCATAACCGCCCATTCAGCGCCAATATCAGCGGCATTAACAAAGTCCGTAATGAATACCATGTCTACATGACGGACGCCCAGGGTAAGGTGTTGTTTGATTCCGCAAACCAGGCTGTCGGTCAGGACTATTCTCGCTGGAACGACGTGTGGTTAACCCTGCGTGGGCAATATGGCGCCCGCAGTACGCCGCAAAACCCGAACGATCCGGAAAGTTCAGTGATGTACGTAGCCGCGCCGATCGTAGACGGCGGACGTATTATCGGAGTGCTTAGCGTCGGTAAACCGAACGCGGCGATGGCGCCGGTGATTAAACGCAGTGAACGGCGGATGCTGTGGGCCAGCGCCGTATTGCTGGGCATTGCCTTAGTGATTGGCATCGGGATGGTATGGTGGATAAACCGCTCCATCGCCCGGCTGGCGCGCTATGCCGACTCCGTTACCGAGAATCGCCCCGTCCCACTGCCTGATTTAGGCAGCAGCGAGCTACGTAAACTGGCGCAGGCGCTGGAAAGTATGCGACTGAAGCTGGAGGGCAAAAACTACATTGAGCAGTATGTTTACGCGTTAACGCATGAACTGAAAAGTCCGCTGGCGGCCATTCGCGGCGCGGCTGAGATTTTGCGCGAAGGTCCGCCGCCGAACGTGGTTGCGCGCTTTACCGATAATATCCTGACGCAAAATGCGCGCATGCAGGCGCTGGTCGAAACCCTGTTACGCCAGGCGCGGCTGGAGAATCGACAGGACATTACGTTGACGCCAGTGGCGGTAGATGCGCTGTTTGCTCAGCTCAAAGAGGCACGCAGCGTGCAACTGGCGGCAAAAAACATCACGCTTACCATTATGCCTTCATCGCTTAGCGTCGCCGCCGATCCTGCGTTACTGGAGCAGGCAGTGGGGAATTTGCTCGACAACGCTATCGACTTCACGCCACAGGACGGGACGATTACGCTGAGCGCGCATCAGCAGGATGAACTGGTCACGTTGCAGATAATCGACAGCGGCAGTGGGATCCCCGACTTCGCGTTGCCGCGTATTTTTGAGCGTTTCTATTCGCTGCCCCGTGAAAATGGGCATAAGAGCAGCGGTTTAGGGCTGGCGTTTGTCAGTGAGGTTGCGCGACTGCACGAGGGGACGGTGACATTGTGCAACCGACCACAAGGCGGCGCACAGGCCTCGTTTACGCTTCACGGTCACTTCACATAACTTCAAATTCTCCGCACATAGCTGTTCTACCTTGCTGATATTGCAAAGGAGAACGCTATGTTTAAATCACCCCTGTTTTGGAAAATAGTCACCTTAGGTGGCGCAATACTGCTGCTGTTAATTCCGCTGACGATGGTCAGGCAGATCATCGTGGAGCGATCGGATTACCGTGATGAAGTCGAAGATGCTATCCGACAGAGCACCAGCGGGCCGCAAAAGATGGTAGGACCGTTGATAGCCATTCCGGTAATGGAAATTTACACCTCACTGGAGGATGGCAAAGAAATCCAGCGTAAGCGTAGCTATATCCATTTCTGGCTGCCGGAATCGTTGGTAGTTGAGGGGAATCAGAACGTTGAAGTACGTAAAATCGGTATTTATGAGGGCCAGGTCTGGCACAATGATGTTTCGGTGAAGGCTGAGTTTAACGCCGAACGGTTGAGTGATTTAAATCATCCAAATATCAGCATCGGCAAACCGTTTATTGTGGTTGGCGTGGGGGACGCGCGTGGGATTGGCGTGGTAAAAGCGCCGCAGGTCAATGGAACGTCGCTGGCCGTTGAGCCTGGGACGGGGCTGGATGGACGTGCGCAGGGGATCCACATTCCGCTACCCGATGCGAGCTGGGCTGAGCAAAATCTGAGCATGGCGTTGTCGCTTAATTTGAGCGGAACCGGCGATTTCTCCGTCGTTCCGGTTGGACGTAACAGTGAAATGACCTTAACCAGCAACTGGCCGCATCCCAACTTTCTTGGGGACTTTCTCCCGGCTAAGCGCGAAATTAGCGAATCAGGATTCAAGGCTCAGTGGCAAAGCAGCTGGTTTGCGAACAACCTCGGCGAGCGCTTTAACGACGAAAAGATTGGTTGGCAGGGCATGCCAGCGTTTAGCGTCGCCGTCGCCACGCCTGCAGATCAGTATCAGTTAACGGACAGGGCAACAAAGTATGCCATCCTGCTGATTGTGCTGACCTTTATGTCTTTCTTCGTCCTTGAAAGTATGACCAATCTGCGCCTGCACCCGATGCAGTATCTGCTGGTGGGGCTATCGCTGGTAATGTTTTATCTGCTGCTGCTGGCACTGTCGGAACACATTGGTTTTACGGCTGCGTGGATAACGGCAAGTCTGGTGGGGGCGTTGATGAACGGTGTGTATCTGCAGGCGATATTGCAGGGCTGGCGGAACAGTATTTTGTTCACCGTGGCGCTGCTGGGGCTGGATGGTGTGATGTGGGTGCTGCTACGTTCACAGGATAGCTCTTTACTGCTGGGAACCGGCGTGCTGTTGTTCGCGCTGTGTGGGGTAATGTTCCTGACGCGTCATCTTGACTGGCACTCACTGGCACAGCCAAAAGCAAAGCCAAAATCTACAGAACTTCCAGAGCTTCAGCCTGCGCAGAGTGACGAATTTCGCTTGTGGAAATAGAGCGGTAGGGAAATGAAAAACGGCGCATAAAGCGCCGTTTTTATACCAGTGAGGATTGAATTAATCCTGCAGGTCGCCGCAGAAACGGTAGCCTTCACCGTGAATGGTGGCGATGATTTCTGGCGTATCCGGCGTTGATTCGAAATGCTTACGAATGCGGCGGATCGTCACGTCAACGGTACGGTCATGCGGCTTCAGTTCGCGACCGGTCATTTTTTTCAACAGTTCTGCGCGAGACTGGATTTTGCCCGGATTCTCACAGAAGTGAAGCATGGCGCGGAATTCGCTGCGTGGCAGTTTATACTGCTCACCGTCAGGACCAATCAGAGAGCGGCTGTTGATGTCCAGCTCCCAGCCATTGAACTTGTAGCTTTCGACGCTACGGCGTTCTTCGCTGACAGTACCCAGGTTCATGGTACGGGACAGCAGGTTACGAGCACGGATAGTCAGTTCGCGCGGGTTAAACGGCTTGGTGATGTAATCGTCTGCGCCGATTTCGAGGCCGAGAATTTTATCGACTTCGTTATCACGGCCCGTCAGGAACATCAGCGCAACGTTAGCTTGTTCGCGAAGTTCGCGCGCTAACAGCAGGCCATTTTTCCCAGGCAGATTGATATCCATAATCACAAGGTTGATATCATATTCAGAGAGAATCTGATGCATTTCCGCGCCATCTGTCGCTTCGAATACATCATAGCCTTCTGCTTCGAAAATGCTTTTCAACGTGTTGCGTGTTACTAACTCGTCTTCAACGATAAGAATGTGCGGGGTCTGCATGTTTGCTACCTAAATTGCCAACTAAATCGAAACAGGAAGTACAAAAGTCCCTGACCTGCCTGATGCATGCCGTAAATTAACATGATCGGCGTAACATGACTAAAGTACGTAATTGCGTTCTTGATGCACTTTCCATCAACGTCAACAACATCATTAGCTTGGTCGTGGGTAGTTTCCCTCTGGACCCGACAGTGTCAAAAACGGCTGTCATCCTAACCATTTTAACAGCAACATAACAGGCTAAGACATGCCGGACACCCAATAAAACTACGCTTCGTTGACATATATCAAGTTCAATTGTAGCACGTTAACAGTTTGATGAAATCAACGTATCCAAATGTTTGCTTTCATCACAAAATTGCAATATTACAACTAGTTGCACGAGCAAATTAATAAATGTAATGAATCCAACCAGTGCGATCCATTTTAAATTAAATTATCATGGATAAACAGAGGGATATGCAACTTTTGTTAACATAAAAAGCAATAGTACACCCGGGAAATAGTTTAGCATTTTTTAATGGATGCGAAATGCTTTTTCAGTGATTTCTGTTAAAAATATGTAAATTCGCACTGCGTAATATGTTGAAGCACGTCACATTTTTCCTTGCAGACTGGCCAAAAAGAGTATCGAAATGCGTTTAACAATTATTCTGGTTGCCCCCGCCAGAGCGGAAAATATTGGTGCGGCTGCCCGCGCTATGAAGACCATGGGGTTCACCCAATTACGCATCGTTGACAGCGAAGCCCACCTGGAACCCGCCACGCGATGGGTCGCGCATGGTTCTGGCGATATTATTGATAATATTAGCGTTTTTTCAACGTTGGCGGAGGCGCTGTACGACGTAGATTTTACCGTCGCGACCACTGCGCGTAGTCGGGCGAAGTTCCATTACTACGCTACGCCGGTCGAACTGGTTCCTCTGCTGCAGGAAAAATCAACGTGGATGGAGCACGCCGCGCTGGTTTTTGGTCGTGAAGATTCAGGGCTGACCAACGAAGAATTGGCCCTGGCGGATGTACTCACCGGTGTACCTATGGTGGCTGACTATCCTTCACTCAATTTGGGGCAGGCGGTGATGGTGTATTGCTATCAATTAGCAGGTTTAATACAACAACCCGTCAAAAACATTGAGGTGACGGATGAGCTTCAGCTACAGGCATTGCGCGCGCGCGTTTTGCGTTTATTAGCCACGCTGAACGTTTCTGACGACATCAAGTTGACGGACTGGCTGCAACAGCGAATGGGTCTGTTAGGGCAGAGAGATACGGCAATGTTGCACCGTTTTTTACATGATATAGAAAAAAGCATCACGAAATAAAATATCGACATGCATTTGTTGTGTGGTGTTTTGCTCTGGATTCAAGTGGGGGTGACATACTGTATTGGTCGAAACTAAAAGGGCAAGCAGTCGCTCGTGAACAAGTTTCGGAATGTGACCAATTTAAAAATTTATTGACTTAGGTCAGCAGATACTTTAACCCTAAAAGAATACAGGACAGATAATAAATAATTACAGAGCACACAACATCATGAAACGCATCAGCATCACTATTACCACAACCATCACCATTACCACAGGTAACGGTGCGGGCTGACGCGTACAGGAAACACAAGAAAAAGCCCGCACCTAAACAGTGCGGGCTTTTTTTTCGACCAAAGGCAATGAGGTAAACCATGCGAGTGTTGAAGTTCGGCGGTACATCAGTGGCAAATGCAGAGCGCTTTCTGCGGGTTGCCGATATTCTGGAAAGCAATGCCAGACAGGGGCAGGTCGCGACCGTTCTTTCTGCCCCCGCAAAAATTACCAACCATCTGGTGGCGATGATTGAGAAGACCATCGGTGGTCAGGATGCTTTAGCCAATATCAGCGACGCCGAACGCATTTTCTCTGAGCTGTTGGTGGGGCTTGCCGCCGCGCAACCGGGTTTCCCGCAGGCTCCGCTCAAAGCCTTTGTTGAACAAGAGTTTGCACAGATTAAGCACGTCCTGCACGGTATCAGCCTGCTGGGTCAGTGCCCGGACAGCATCAATGCCGCGCTTATTTGCCGTGGTGAAAAAATGTCGATCGCCATCATGGCTGGCCTGCTGGAAGCGCGCGGGCACAACGTGACGGTCATCGACCCGGTAGAGAAATTGCTGGCGGTAGGCCATTACCTCGAATCTACCGTTGATATCGCCGAATCTACGCGCCGCATTGCCGCCAGCCGTATTCCTGCGGACCATATGATTCTGATGGCAGGATTTACCGCCGGGAATGAGAAAGGTGAGTTAGTGGTGCTGGGGCGTAATGGCTCTGACTACTCTGCCGCCGTACTGGCCGCCTGTTTGCGCGCCGATTGTTGTGAGATCTGGACCGATGTCGATGGCGTATATACCTGCGATCCGCGCCAGGTACCCGACGCCCGACTGCTGAAGTCGATGTCTTATCAGGAAGCGATGGAGCTTTCTTACTTCGGCGCTAAAGTGCTGCACCCGCGCACCAT
The DNA here is from genome assembly GCF_013816515.1 of Citrobacter sp. RHB35-C21. Classification (NCBI taxonomy): domain Bacteria; kingdom Pseudomonadati; phylum Pseudomonadota; class Gammaproteobacteria; order Enterobacterales; family Enterobacteriaceae; genus Citrobacter; species Citrobacter sp. RHB35-C21. The sequence goes on along the minus strand of NZ_CP057147.1, from coordinate 4,376,340 downwards.
TACCCCTATTGCCCAGTTCCAGATCCCGTGCCTGATTAAAAATACCGGCAATCCACAAGCGCCCGGCACGCTTATCGGTGCCAGCAGTGATGATGACGATTTGCCGGTAAAAGGGATTTCTAACCTCAATAACATGGCGATGTTTAGCGTCTCCGGCCCTGGGATGAAAGGCATGGTGGGGATGGCGGCGCGTGTTTTTGCCGTGATGTCGCGCGCAGGCATCTCAGTGGTGCTGATCACCCAATCCTCTTCTGAATACAGCATCAGCTTCTGCGTCCCGCAGGGCGACTGCGCGCGTGCGCAACGCGCCATGCAGGATGAATTCTATCTCGAACTGAAAGAAGGCTTGCTGGAGCCGCTGGCGGTGACTGAGCGTCTGGCGATCATCTCGGTCGTTGGCGATGGTATGCGCACGTTGCGTGGCATCTCGGCGAAATTTTTTGCCGCGCTGGCTCGCGCGAACATTAATATCGTGGCAATCGCCCAGGGCTCGTCTGAGCGTTCCATTTCGGTAGTGGTGAATAACGACGACGCGACCACTGGCGTGCGTGTGACCCATCAGATGCTGTTCAACACCGATCAGGTGATTGAAGTATTTGTCATTGGCGTTGGCGGCGTGGGCGGTGCGCTGCTGGAGCAGCTTAAACGTCAGCAAACCTGGCTTAAAAAGAAGCATATCGATCTGCGTGTGTGCGGTGTGGCGAACTCGAAGGCCCTGCTGACCAACGTCCATGGTCTGAATCTGGAAAACTGGCAGTCGGAGCTGGAAAGCGCGAAAGAGCCTTTCAACCTGGGGCGCTTAATTCGTCTGGTGAAAGAATATCATCTGCTCAATCCGGTGATTGTCGACTGTACGTCAAGTCAGGCGGTCGCGGATCAGTATGCGGATTTCCTGCGCGAAGGCTTCCATGTGGTCACGCCGAACAAAAAGGCCAACACGTCGTCGATGGATTACTACCATCAGCTGCGTTTTGCTGCGGCGAAGTCTCGTCGTAAATTCCTGTACGACACCAACGTAGGCGCGGGCTTGCCGGTAATTGAGAACTTGCAAAATCTGCTCAGCGCGGGCGATGAACTGCAACGTTTCTCCGGTATTCTTTCTGGTTCGCTGTCGTTTATTTTCGGCAAGCTGGATGAAGGAATGAGCTTCTCCGAGGCCACCACCATGGCGCGTGAGCTGGGCTATACCGAACCCGATCCACGTGACGATCTATCCGGTACGGACGTGGCGCGTAAGCTGCTGATCCTGGCCCGTGAAACCGGTCGTGAGCTGGAGCTTTCTGACATTGTCATTGAGCCGGTCCTGCCAAAAGAGTTTGATGATTCCGGTGATGTTTCCGCATTTATGGCGAAATTGTCGCAGCTGGATGACGCCTTTGCCGCGCGTGTGGCGAAAGCCCGTGATGAGGGGAAAGTATTACGCTATGTTGGCAATATTGAAGAGGATGGCGTCTGTCGCGTGAAAATAGAAGCAGTAGACGGCAACGATCCGCTGTTCAAAGTGAAAAACGGTGAAAACGCGTTGGCGTTTTACAGCCATTACTATCAGCCGCTACCGTTGGTTCTGCGCGGATACGGCGCGGGTAACGATGTGACGGCGGCGGGCGTATTTGCCGACCTGCTACGTACCCTTTCATGGAAGTTAGGAGTCTGACATGGTGAGAGTTTATGCCCCGGCTTCCAGCGCCAATATGAGCGTCGGGTTTGATGTGCTCGGAGCAGCGGTAACTCCGGTGGACGGTTCGCTGTTAGGCGATGTGGTATCCGTTGAGGCGGCTGACCATTTCAGCCTTAACAACCTTGGTCGCTTTGCCAATAAGCTGCCGCCTGAGCCGCGAGAAAATATTGTCTACCAGTGCTGGGAGCGATTCTGTCAGGAGCTGGGTAAAAGCGTTCCGGTGGCGATGACGCTGGAAAAAAATATGCCGATTGGCTCCGGGTTAGGCTCCAGCGCTTGTTCCGTTGTGGCGGCGCTGGTCGCCATGAACGAGCATTGCGGTAAACCGCTCAACGATACGCGCCTGTTGGCGATAATGGGTGAGCTGGAAGGGCGTATCTCCGGCAGTATTCATTACGATAACGTCGCCCCGTGCTTTTTGGGCGGTATGCAGTTAATGATCGAAGAAAACGGCATTATCAGCCAGCAGGTGCCAGGCTTTGATGAGTGGATGTGGGTCCTCGCGTATCCGGGAATTAAAGTGTCGACGGCAGAAGCGCGGGCGATTTTACCTGCGCAGTATCGCCGTCAGGACTGTATCGCCCACGGGCGGCATCTGGCTGGGTTTATCCATGCCTGCTATTCCCGTCAGCCGGGGCTTGCCGCGAAGCTGATGAAAGATGTTATTGCTGAGCCGTACCGTACCCGCCTGCTGCCAGGCTTTAGCCAGGCGCGTCAGGCGGTAGCGGAAATCGGGGCGCTGGCCAGCGGCATCTCCGGTTCGGGACCGACGCTGTTCGCTTTGTGCGACAAGCCGGATACGGCGCAGCGTGTGGCAGACTGGCTGGGTAAAAATTATCTGCAAAATCAGGAAGGCTTTGTTCATATTTGCCGGTTGGACACGGCGGGCGCACGGGTACTGGGATAATCAATGAAACTGTATAATCTGAAAGATCATAACGAACAGGTCAGCTTTGCACAGGCCGTCACGCAAGGGCTTGGCAAGAATCAGGGATTGTTTTTTCCGCACGATTTGCCGGAATTCAATCTGTCAGAAGTCGATGAGATGTTGAACCAGGATTTCGTTAGCCGCAGCGCGAAGATCCTTTCCGCATTTATCGGTGATGAAATCCCACAGGAGATTCTCGAACAGCGCGTGCGTGCGGCGTTTGCCTTCCCGGCGCCGGTTGCTCAGGTTGCCGCGGATATCGGCTGTCTGGAGCTGTTCCACGGCCCAACGCTTGCATTTAAAGACTTTGGCGGGCGCTTTATGGCGCAGATGCTGACGCATATCAGCGGTGACAAACCGGTTACCATTCTGACGGCGACCTCTGGAGACACTGGTGCGGCAGTCGCACATGCCTTTTATGGCCTGAAAAATGTGCGCGTGGTGATCCTTTATCCGAACGGCAAGATTAGCCCATTACAGGAAAAACTGTTCTGTACACTGGGTGGCAATATTGAAACCGTGGCGATTGATGGCGATTTTGATGCCTGTCAGGCGCTGGTGAAACAGGCGTTTGATGACGAAGAGCTGAAGGTAGCTTTGGGGCTGAATTCGGCTAACTCAATCAACATCAGCCGTCTGCTGGCGCAAATCTGTTACTACTTTGAGGCCGTGGCTCAACTGCCGCAAGAGGCGCGTAATCAACTGGTTATTTCCGTTCCCAGCGGCAACTTTGGCGATCTGACTGCCGGGCTGCTGGCAAAATCACTGGGCTTGCCGGTGAAGCGTTTTATCGCGGCGACCAACGTCAACGATACGGTTCCACGCTTTCTTGCACAAGGTGAGTGGGCGCCGAAAGCGACTCAGGCGACGTTGTCGAATGCGATGGATGTCAGCCAGCCAAATAACTGGCCGCGGGTGGAAGAACTTTTCCGCCGTAAAATCTGGCGTCTGAATGAGCTGGGTTATGCCGCTGTTGACGATGCCACTACTCAGGACACGATGCGTGAGCTGCATGAGATGGGGTACACCTCAGAACCGCATGCGGCGGTGGCTTACCGTGCGCTGCGTGACCAACTGAACCCTGGCGAGTACGGCCTGTTCCTCGGTACTGCGCATCCGGCCAAGTTTAAAGAAAGCGTTGAAGAGATTCTTGACCTGACGCTGGCTCTGCCAAAAGCGCTGGCGGAACGCGCGGACCTGCCGCTGCTTTCTCATCACCTGCCTGCTGATTTTGCTGAACTGCGCAAGCTGATGATGACCCGCGGTTAACGGTTGTGCCCGCTGGCGCTTTGCTTAGCGGGCCTACAAAACCTGTCGGCCGGATCGGGCGTTCGCCGCCATCCGGCCTTTTTACTACTGCTCCTGGCGCTTAAACACCAGTTCGCCATTTCCTGACGCTTCTTCATCAAAGAAATAGCCTTCGCTGTTAAAGGCGGTCAGCTGTTCTGGCTGCGTTAAGCGGTTCTCAATAATGTAGCGACTCATCAGGCCGCGCGCTTTTTTGGCATAGAAGCTGATGACTTTGAACTTACCGTTCTTCTCGTCGAGGAAGACCGGTTTGATAAGCTCCGCATTGAGCTTTTTCGGCTTCACGGATTTAAAATACTCATCCGAGGCGAGGTTAATCACTACGCTGTCGCCTTGCGCTTCCAGCGCTTCGTTAAGTTTATCGGTGATGGTATCTCCCCAGAACTGGTAGAGATCTTTACCTTTCGCATTGGCCAGACGAATACCCATCTCCAGACGGTAAGGCTGCATCAAATCCAGCGGACGCAAAACGCCGTACAGCCCGGACAACATCCGTAAGTGTTGCTGAGCGAAGTCGAAATCCGCTTCGCTGAAGGTTTCAGCCTGCAGTCCGGTATACACGTCGCCTTTAAATGCCAGAATGGCCTGGCGTGCGTTTTCCGGCGTGAAGTCAGGCTGCCAGTCATGGAAACGCGTGGCGTTTAGATCCGCCAGCTTGTCGCTAATTCCCATCAGCTTGCCAATTTGCGGAGCAGAGAGTTGGCGCGCCACGTGAATAAGCTGCTGAGAGTGATCCAGCAGTTCGGGCAATGTATGACGTGTCGTTGCCAGCGGACTTTGGTAGTCGAGCGTTTTTGCAGGTGAAATCAGAATCAGCATATCCAGTCCTTGCAGGAAATTTACTGCGACTTTAGCAAAAAAAACGACAGAATTGATCGATGGTTGCGATTGCCGCGCTATCCGCGCGGCGGCTCATCCCAGCTTTCGGGCGCAAGTTGTTGTCTGATATCAGGATAACGGCGCGGATCGAATTCTGGGCGCACCCCGAGTTTGCGTTGGCGTAGATAGTCGCAGGCGATAGTCTGCACAACCGGTGAAAGCAGCAGAATCGCCGTCAGGTTAGTGATGGCCATACACGCCATAATGATGTCCGCCAACTGCCAGATCAGCGGAACGCTGACTAACGTTCCGCCGATAACGGTGCTAACGGTGGCGATCCGTAATAGCCAGATGACGCGGATATTGTCCAGCTTCAGGAAAACGAGGTTGTTTTCCGCATAGATGTAGTTGGCCACGATAGAGCTAAAGGCAAACAGAATCACAATTAACGCCACGAATCCGGCACCCCATTCTCCCGTCACTGAAACCATCGCTTTCTGAAGTAACTGGATGCCTTCCATCGGTACATAGCTGGCGTCATTACCCGCCAACAGAACAATCATCGCGCTGGCCGTACAGAGAATCAGCGTATCAACTAATACTCCGATCATTTGCACAATGCCTTGTGCCGCAGGATGCGGAGGCCAGGATGCTGCTGACGCGGCCGCGTTCGGAGTTGATCCCATTCCGGCCTCATTAGAAAACATACCGCGTTGAAAGCCGCTGGCAATGGCCTGGCTTAGTGTATACCCGGCGGCACCGGCTGCGGCTTCCTGCCAGCCAAAGGCACTTTTTATAATGGTCATGATAATGCCGGGGAGCTGTCCGAAATGCCACAGACAGATGACGATGCTGCAACCGACCCACAACAGCGCCATCATCGGAACGAACCATTGCATCAGGCGGGCAACGCCTTTAATGCCGCCAATGATTGCCAATAATGACACTATTGCCAGTGCGATACCGGTAAAGAGGGGAGGGATATCAAAAGCAAAGGTCAGTGCATGAGAGACCGAATTTGCCTGAACGCTGTTAAAAATCAGACCATAAGCAATGAGTAAAAAGATGGCAAAAAGAACGCCCATCCAGCGCATGCCCAGCCCACGCTCCATATACCACGCAGGACCGCCGCGAAACTGTCCCTTGCTGTCGCGCTCTTTATACAGTTGGGCAAGAGAGCTCTCGGCAAATGACGTCGCCATACCAATGATCGCCGAGACCCACATCCAGAACACGGCTCCCGCGCCGCCGGCGGCAATCGCCAACGCCACGCCCGCCAGATTTCCGCTACCGATACGTGCGGCAAGACTGGTGCATAAAGCCTGAAAGGAAGTTAAACCGCCCGGCTGCGGGCTGATGCTGTTTTTAAGACTTTTGCCAAACTGGCGAATATAGCGAAACTGAATAAACCCTGTACGCCAGGTGAACCAACATCCTGCGCCAAGCAGGAGGTAGATCATCACCGATCCCCAGAGTATTTCATTAATAAATGAGAAAAAATCAGGCATTAACATCCCTCTTGTTGATGCCGGTAAGCGCGAATATTCCCGTGTAAGCGCTACCAATAATCGACCAGTATATACCTTATAAGGTGATTGATTACGGGAGTTTATCATAACAATCGTTATATCCCTTAATTGCGCATCACAGGCTTGGCGATGCGTAATCAGGGCTGAGCGGCTGGTCGGACAATCCAGGCGGTTGCGCTGAGGGTGCGTCGTGCTATCATCAGGGAAGATCGGTTACATCCCCCTAACAAGCTGTTTAAAGAGAATCGCTATCATGACGGACAAATTGACCTCCCTTCGTCAGTTCACCACAGTAGTGGCCGACACCGGAGACATCGCGGCAATGAAGCTGTATCAGCCTCAGGATGCCACAACTAACCCTTCTCTCATTCTTAACGCAGCGCAGATCCCGGAATACCGCAAGCTGATTGATGACGCTGTAGCCTGGGCTAAGCAGCAGAGCAACGACCGTGCGCAGCAGGTCGTCGACGCGACCGACAAGCTGGCAGTAAATATCGGTCTGGAGATCCTGAAACTGGTCCCAGGTCGTATCTCCACTGAAGTTGACGCTCGTCTGTCCTACGACACCGACGCGTCCATCGCTAAAGCAAAACGCCTGATCAAAATGTACAACGATGCTGGCATCAGCAACGATCGCATCCTGATTAAACTGGCTTCAACCTGGCAGGGCATCCGTGCCGCTGAGCAGCTGGAAAAAGAAGGCATCAACTGTAACCTGACTCTGCTGTTCTCCTTCGCGCAGGCACGTGCATGTGCAGAAGCTGGCGTATATCTGATTTCTCCGTTCGTTGGCCGTATTCTTGACTGGTACAAAGCCAATACCGACAAGAAAGAGTATGCACCGGCAGAAGATCCGGGTGTGGTTTCCGTAACGGAAATCTACGAGTACTACAAACAGCACGGTTACGAAACCGTAGTTATGGGTGCGAGCTTCCGTAACATCGGCGAAATCATTGAGCTGGCAGGCTGCGATCGTCTGACGATTGCTCCGGCACTGCTGAAAGAACTGGCGGAAAGCGAAGGTGCTATCGAACGTAAACTGTCTTTCTCCGGCGAAGTGAAAGCGCGCCCTGCACGCATCACCGAAGCTGAGTTCCTGTGGCAGCACAACCAGGATCCAATGGCTGTAGACAAACTGGCGGACGGTATCCGTAAGTTTGCTGTAGACCAGGGTAAACTGGAAAAAATGATCGGCGATCTGCTGTAATCATTAGTGCGTGGCCCTGATATGGGTCACGCTACCTCTTCTGAAACCTGTCTGTCCTTCCCTTCGCAGTGTATCATTCTGTTTAACGAGACTGTTTAAACGGAATAATCATGAATACTTTACGCATTGGCCTGGTTTCCATTTCTGACCGTGCTTCCAGCGGCGTTTACCAGGATAAAGGTATCCCGGCCCTTGAAGAGTGGCTGGCGTCTGCCCTTACCACCCCTTTTGAGCTGCAAACGCGGTTGATCCCGGATGAACAGGCGATCATCGAACAGACCTTATGCGAGCTGGTAGACGAAATGAGTTGTCATCTGGTGCTGACTACCGGCGGAACGGGTCCGGCCCGTCGTGACGTAACGCCTGATGCGACGCTTGCCGTAGCCGACCGTCAGATGCCGGGCTTTGGTGAGCAGATGCGCCAGATAAGCCTGCACTTTGTGCCAACGGCGATTCTTTCCCGTCAGGTTGGCGTGATTCGCAAGCAGGCGTTGATCCTGAATCTGCCTGGGCAGCCAAAATCGATCAAAGAGACGCTGGAAGGCGTGAAAGAAGCCGACGGTAAGGTTATCGTGCCGGGTATTTTTGCAAGTGTACCGTATTGTATACAGCTATTAGATGGGCCGTATGTGGAAACCGCAGCGACTGTTGTAGCATCTTTTCGTCCTAAAAGCGCAATACGCGATACAAATGCCTGAAAGTAGCCCGATCGTGACATTAGTGCCAATGACAGTGGAGTGTTGAATTGTTTACGATATAGTAATTTTTGCTTTACATATATCAACGAACAGATTCAATTACTTCACTGACTCATGGTTTGCTATGTCACAACACACTCGACCGCTGAATCGCCAGGATTATAAAACCCTTACGCTTGCTGCCCTTGGTGGTGCGCTTGAGTTTTATGATTTCATTATCTTTGTCTTCTTTGCCGCTGTTGTTGGCGAGCTCTTCTTCCCCGCAGACATCCCTGAATGGCTACGTCAGGTGCAAACCTTCGGCATTTTTGCCGCCGGCTATCTGGCGCGTCCGCTGGGGGGCATCATCATGGCGCACTTTGGCGATCTGGTCGGGCGCAAGAAAATGTTCACCCTGAGCATTTTGCTGATGGCGATACCGACGCTGGCGATTGGTCTGTTGCCTACCTACGCCTCAATGGGGATCCTCGCGCCGCTGCTGTTACTTCTGATGCGTATTTTGCAAGGCGCTGCCATCGGCGGAGAAGTTCCGGGCGCGTGGGTGTTCGTGGCGGAGCATGTACCGGAGCGTCGCATCGGCATTGCCTGCGGAACGCTGACTGCCGGCCTGACGGTGGGAATTCTGCTGGGGTCGGTGGTTGCGACGCTGGTGAACACCAGCCTGACGCAGCAGGCGGTGCATGATTACGGCTGGCGTATTCCTTTCCTGCTGGGGGGCGTGTTTGGGCTGGTGGCGATGTACCTGCGTCGCTGGCTGCAGGAGACGCCCATATTTCTCGAAATGCAGCAGCGTAAAGCGTTGGCGCAAGAGCTACCGGTGAAGTCAGTGGTGAGCAAACATAAAAAAGCGGTGGTTATTTCAATGCTGCTGACCTGGCTGCTATCGGCTGGGATTGTGGTGGTGATCCTGATGTCACCAGTCTGGTTGCAGAAGCAGTATGGCTTTGCGCCGGCGCTAACGTTACAAGCCAACAGTGTCGCTACCATTATGCTGTGCGTCGGTTGTCTGCTGGCCGGGTTTATTGTCGACCGGGTCGGCGCCAGCAAAACCTTTATTGTCGGCAGCCTGCTGCTGGCCTGTTCAAGCTGGTTTTTCTATCACCTGACCGGCAGCCATCCCCAGCATTTGTTCCTGTTATACGGGCTGGTAGGGTTATGCGTTGGCGTGGTGGGTGCTGTGCCTTATGTGATGGTGCGGGCGTTTCCGGCGGAAGTCCGCTTTACCGGAATATCCTTTTCTTACAACGTGTCGTACGCCATTTTTGGTGGTCTGACGCCAATCGCCGTCACGATGTTAATGAGCGTGTCGCCAATGGCTCCGGCCTGGTATGTGCTGGCGTTATCGCTGGTAGGGCTAGGTTTGGGGATTTGGCTGCGACAGGATCTTTATCATCGCGATTCGAGCGTACAGGCAGAGTTACAGCGCTTGTAAGGAATATCCCCCCGTCAGGGGGGATAGCATCAGATTAGTGCGCTTCACCAATCGGCAGGATGGTACGGCCAAATTGTTCGTTCAGCACTTCACCCATCGCCAGGTAAATGGCGCTTGCGCCACACACTAAGCCTACCCAGCCAGCAACGTGAATGATCGCTTCGTTACCCGCAATGTTGCCCACGGCCAGCAGGGCGAACAGCACTGTCAGGCTCAGGAACACGAACTGCAGCATGCGCGCGGCTTTCAGCGTACCGAAGAACATGAACAGAGTGAACACGCCCCACAGACCGAGGTAAGCGCCCAGGAACTGACCATTGGTTGCATCCGCCAGGCCCATTTTCGGCATCAGCAGGATCGCAACCAGCGTCAGCCAGAACGAACCGTAGGAGGTAAAGGCGGTTAAACCGAAGGTGTTGCCTTTTTTATATTCCAGCAGTCCAGCAAAAATTTGCGCGATACCGCCGTAGAAAATGCCCATCGCCAGAATAATAACGTCCAGAGCGAAGAAACCCGCGTTGTGCAGGTTGAGCAGAATGGTGGTCATGCCAAAGCCCATCAGGCCCAGCGGTGCCGGATTAGCCAACTTAGTGTTGCCCATAATTCCTCAAAATCATCATTGATTGAATGGTGAAATAGTTTCCCCGAATAACGATCGCTGTCTTCGGGGCGCGGCATGATAATCAGGGGAGAAGGCACTGTCTATGATCTAACGAAGGGAAAATGAATTATTTCCCCTGTGATGGGCATCACGCTTGCCAGTTACGGCGGTGCTGCTCAGCAGAAGGCCCATAAGCAGGCTGGCGGAAAGGGTTAATACAGATTTCATGGAGTTTCTCTTTGACGGCTGCAAAAGTGTGTGACTTCAGACCATATTACCGTCGTCATAAAAACGATTCATGCTCGTAATTTTTTATTTTTATTGCAATTTTTATGTGAATGGCTTTCCTGATTTAATTTGTTGTATGAATTAATTCTGGTTGGCGACTATTCATTTTTCTCTCTTTTTGCCTTTTTTCTGCGAATTTAATGCCACAAGGCTAAAAAAATTTTTCATGCCCCCCTTGATGACGTGGGTTACGACCCCATCTTGTAGACAACCGCAGTGGTGAGTCTGAAAAAAAACGATTCAGGGTAGTTGAAACCGCACGTTTCGCCCTTATTACAGATTCACAACCACATGATGACCGAATTTTTAGTGGAGACGTTTAGATGGGTAAAATTATTGGTATCGACCTGGGTACTACCAACTCTTGTGTAGCGATTATGGATGGCACTACTGCACGTGTGCTGGAGAACGCCGAGGGCGATCGCACCACGCCTTCTATCATTGCTTATACCCAGGATGGTGAAACTCTGGTTGGTCAGCCGGCTAAACGTCAGGCAGTGACAAACCCGCAAAACACCCTGTTTGCGATTAAACGCCTGATTGGCCGCCGCTTCCAGGACGAAGAAGTGCAGCGTGATGAAGCCATCATGCCGTACAAAATCATCGGTGCTGACAACGGTGATGCATGGATTGATGTAAAAGGTCAGAAAATGGCACCGCCGCAGATTTCTGCTGAAGTGCTGAAAAAAATGAAGAAAACGGCTGAAGATTACCTAGGTGAACCGGTAACTGAAGCAGTTATCACCGTACCTGCATATTTTAACGATGCTCAGCGTCAGGCAACCAAAGACGCCGGCCGTATCGCAGGTCTGGAAGTAAAACGTATCATCAACGAACCAACCGCAGCTGCACTGGCTTACGGTCTGGATAAAGAAGTCGGCAACCGTACTATCGCGGTTTATGACCTGGGTGGTGGTACTTTCGATATCTCTATTATCGAAATCGACGAAGTTGACGGTGAAAAAACCTTCGAAGTTCTGGCAACCAACGGTGATACCCACCTGGGTGGTGAAGACTTCGATAGCCGTATGATCAACTACCTGGTTGACGAATTTAAGAAAGATCAGGGTATCGACCTGCGTAACGACCCGCTGGCGATGCAGCGTCTGAAAGAAGCCGCTGAGAAAGCGAAGATCGAACTGTCTTCCGCTCAGCAGACCGACGTGAACCTGCCGTACATCACTGCAGACGCGACTGGTCCGAAACACATGAACATCAAGGTGACCCGTGCGAAACTGGAAAGCCTGGTTGAAGACCTGGTTAACCGTTCTATCGAGCCGCTGAAAGTTGCTCTGCAGGATGCTGGTCTGTCTGTTTCCGACGTTCAGGACGTTATCCTGGTCGGTGGTCAGACTCGTATGCCGATGGTACAGAAGAAAGTTGCTGAGTTCTTCGGTAAAGAGCCGCGTAAAGACGTTAACCCGGACGAAGCTGTAGCAATCGGTGCTGCCGTTCAGGGTGGTGTATTGACCGGTGATGTGAAAGACGTGCTGCTACTGGACGTTACCCCGCTGTCTCTGGGTATCGAAACCATGGGTGGCGTGATGACTGCACTGATCGCGAAAAACACCACTATCCCGACCAAGCACAGCCAGGTGTTCTCTACCGCTGAAGACAACCAGTCTGCGGTAACCATCCACGTGCTGCAGGGTGAACGTAAACGTGCCGCTGATAACAAAGATCTGGGTCAATTTAACCTGGATGGCATCAGCCCGGCTCCGCGCGGTATGCCGCAGATCGAAGTTACTTTTGACATTGATGCCGACGGTATCCTGCACGTTTCCGCGAAAGACAAAAATAGCGGTAAAGAGCAGAAGATCACCATCAAGGCTTCTTCTGGTCTGAACGAAGAAGAAATTCAGAAAATGGTTCGTGAAGCAGAAGCGAACGCAGAATCTGACCGTAAGTTTGAAGAGCTGGTTCAGACCCGTAACCAGGGTGACCATCTGCTGCACAGCACTCGCAAGCAGGTTGAAGAAGCAGGCGACAAACTGCCGGCTGATGACAAAACTGCCATCGAGTCTGCACTGACCGCGCTGGAAACTTCTCTGAAAGGCGAAGACAAAGCGGATATCGAAGCGAAAATGCAGGCGCTGGCACAGGTTTCCCAGAAACTGATGGAAATCGCTCAGCAGCAGCACGCACAGCAGCAGGCTGGCGCAGCAGGTGCTGATGCTTCTGCAAACAACGCGAAAGATGACGACGTTGTCGACGCTGAGTTTGAAGAAGTGAAAGACAAAAAATAATCGCCCTTTGAACGGGTAATTACTGGCACGGGCGAAGAGGTTTCCTCTCCGCCCGTGCACGCATGTTAGGGGCAGATAAAAAGAGATGGCTAAGCAAGACTATTACGAGATTTTAGGCGTTTCCAAATCAGCGGAAGAGCGTGAAATCAAAAAGGCCTACAAGCGCCTGGCCATGAAATATCACCCGGACCGCAACCAGGGTGATAAAGAGGCCGAAGCCAAGTTTAAAGAGATCAAAGAAGCGTACGAGATCCTCACCGATGCGCAAAAACGTGCGGCTTATGATCAGTACGGCCATGCAGCGTTTGAGCAAGGCGGTATGGGCGGCGGCGGCGGTTTTGGCGGCGGGGCCGACTTCAGCGATATCTTTGGTGACGTGTTTGGCGATATCTTTGGCGGCGGTCGCGGTCGTCAGCGCGCCTCACGTGGTGCTGATTTACGTTACAACATGGATCTCACTCTGGAAGAAGCCGTGCGTGGCGTCACCAAAGAGATCCGTATTCCGACGCTGGAAGAGTGTGATGTTTGCCACGGCAGCGGTGCGAAGGCGGGCACGCAACCCCAGACCTGTCCAACCTGTCACGGTTCTGGTCAGGTGCAGATGCGTCAGGGCTTTTTTGCCGTACAGCAGACCTGTCCACACTGTCAGGGCCGCGGTACGTTGATTAAAGACCCGTGCAACAAATGCCATGGTCATGGCCGCGTTGAGAAGAGCAAAACGCTGTCCGTTAAGATCCCGGCAGGGGTTGATACTGGCGACCGTATTCGTTTAGCGGGTGAAGGTGAAGCCGGTGAACATGGCGCGCCAGCAGGCGATTTGTACGTTCAGGTGCAGGTAAAACAGCACCCAATTTTCGAACGTGAAGGCAATAACCTGTACTGCGAAGTGCCGATTAACTTTGCGATGGCAGCGCTGGGCGGCGAGATTGAAGTGCCGACGCTGGACGGTCGTGTGAAGTTAAAAATCCCGGGCGAAACGCAGACCGGCAAACTGTTCCGCATGCGTGGTAAAGGCGTTAAGTCAGTACGCGGCGGCGCACAGGGCGATCTGCTGTGCCGTGTGGTGGTTGAAACCCCGGTAGGCCTCAACGACAAGCAGAAGCAGTTGCTGAAAGATCTGCAGGACAGCTTTGGCGGCCCGACCGGCGAGCAAAACAGTCCGCGCTCTAAAAGCTTCTTCGACGGTGTGAAGAAATTTTTTGACGATTTGACGCGCTAATTTACAGCTGTCTTATTAATTAAAAGGCCTTGGATTGAAGAATCCTGGGCTTTTTATTTTTGTATCGAATACAAAAATAATTAGTTAGATATCAAGAATAAATCTTCAGGAAAAATGATGAGAAATGATTTTTTAAAATAAAGATTTTCTTCTATTTTTTGCTCAGTTAATAGAAGAAAAGGTGGGTGATGCTGCCAACTTACTGATTTAGTGTATGATGGTGTTTTTGAGGTGCTCCAGTGGCTTCTGTTTCTATCAGCTGTCCCTCCTGTTCAGCTACTGACGGGGTGGTGCGTAACGGCAAAAGCACCGCCGGACATCAGCGCTATCTCTGCTCTCACTGCCGTAAAACATGGCAACTGCAGTTCACTTACACCGCTTCTCAACCCGGTACGCACCAGAAAATCATTGATATGGCCATGAATGGCGTTGGATGCCGGGCAACCGCCCGCATTATGGGCGTTGGCCTCAACACGATTTTCCGCCATTTAAAAAACTCAGGCCGCAGTCGGTAACCTCGCGCATACAGCCGGGCAGTGACGTCATCGTCTGCGCGGAAATGGACGAACAGTGGGGATACGTCGGGGCTAAATCGCGCCAGCGCTGGCTGTTTTACGCGTATGACAGGCTCCGGAAGACGGTTGTGGCGCACGTATTCGGTGAACGCACTCTGGCCACACTGGAGCGTCTTCTGAGCCTGCTGTCGGCCTTTGAGGTCGTGGTATGGATGACGGATGGCTGGCCGCTGTATGAATCCCGCCTGAAGGGAAAGCTGCACGTTATCAGCAAGCGTTACACTCAGCGCATTGAGCGACATAACCTGAATCTGAGACAACATCTGGCAAGGCTGGGACGGAAGTCACTGTCGTTCTCAAAATCGGTGGAGCTGCATGACAAGGTCATCGGGCATTATCTGAACATAAAACACTATCATTAAGTTGGAGTCATTACCCGCATAATGAAAAAGATTATTTCCCCCGATATTAAGTTGCCTACACCTCGTCCCGCTGTTAATCAGGAGATTGACAGCAATAATGAGATGGTTCTCAGTCATACAGCTGTTTATCAAGATTGTCTGGCTCGGATCACTGATGAGAATACGTTGGAAAATGCGGTCATTGTTCTAAACCCTTATGGTACAGCCCCTTTAAGTGCATATGCCGGTGTTTGGAGTGCTGAAGAACGTACTGTAACGCTGAAAATTCAGGATCTGGCGCAAAGCGCGATACAAGTCGTGCAAGATTTTACGTTGAATGTGGGGGCGAATCTGCTGCCTGTACTTGGCCTCGTGGCAGATGTCGATAACCAACTGGCTATTTTGGTTGATGAAGTCGTTATCGCCACTTATACGATAGCAACCCAACCTTTACCTGCAACGGATTCTGCAGATGTGCAGTTAGGGTTTCCTGTTATCAATGTGACTCAACCGGTGACTGACGCTGACCTGATTGCGCCGGGCTGCTATTTCATTACGCATTTCGACCGCTATAACTACGCTCTGGATCAGGATGGCGTGGTGCGTTGGTACGTGACACAGGACTTCCCGTCATTCAATTTGGTGCGCATTGATAACGGTCATTTCCTGGCTACATCAGAAGCTAAAAACACCTACCTTGAGATGTATGAGTTCGACATGATGGGACGGCTGTATACTTTTTATATTCTGGATAACCAATTCCACCACTCAATTTGGCAATGGGACAGTAATACCATCGTCGCGCCTTCCGAATATACCTCGGGCAGACCGGATTCACTGAAGACTAATGAAGATGGCGTCTCAGTCGTGGATTTATCTACCGGGCTGGAAATTGCCTATTACGACATGGCCGCTATTCTTGATACCTCACGTACAGCGAGACCAACGGGGACGGCACCTGGTGAAGATCCGACCGCTCAGGACTGGCTGCATATCAACCAAAGCTATGTTAATGAAACGAATAGTTTGCTGATCGCTTCAGGGCGTCATCAGAGCGCTGTTTTTGGCATCAGCCTCGAGACTGAATCGCTGCAGTTTATTATGTCCACGCATGAAGATTGGAGCGAGGAGTATAAGCCTTACCTTCTGACTCCGGTCGACAGTGATGGTGTCCCTCTTTATGACTTCAGCAATCAGGATGATGTGGATGCGGCAAACCGTGATTTTTGGTCGTGGGGACAACACAATGTGACTGAAGTGGCTAATGACGAACCAGGAATGGTCGAATTTATGGTATTCGACAATGGTAACTATCGCTCTCGTGTTGATAGTAAAAGCCTGCTTCCACCAGATAATTACAGCCGGGTTGTACACTTTATCGTTGATTTGAACGCAATGACGGTAATGCGCCCTTTTGAATACGGTAAGGAGTTGGGAGCTCGCGGTTATAGTAGTTGTGTAAGCGCCAAAGAGGTGTTGCAGAATGGCAACATCGTTGTGCATTTCGGCGATTGCACATTTGACGAAAATGGCCGAGCTATCTCTTGCCAGCCGGGGGATAGCGACATTATTGACCCGCAGGAAGGAAATGAAGCATTGGGGAATTTGCTTCTGCAAGAAATTGAACCGGTAACCAAGTCGGTGCTTTTTGAGGCGACAATGACCTCTGGTTACTATAAAAACGAGGAAGTGAATGGCGTAGGCTATCGCTATGACATCACCAGTTTCCGCGTTTATAAAATGGGACTGTATGCCTGATTAGGTCTCAGTGTTTTGCGCTCTATGCCCGACATCTGTTCGGGCTTTTTTATTCGTAAAAACCGATCTATTCATCATGAATAATCTAATTTTAACGAGCTTTCTGAAGGTGTAAGATAGTATTTACGAAGTATTCACCCAATAGAGAGAATAAAAGTGAAACATCTGCATCGTTTTTTTAGTAGTGACGCCTCGGGGGGCATCATTCTGATCATCGCTGCCGTGGTTGCTATGCTGATGGCAAATATCGGGGTTACCAGTGGATGGTACCACGCCTTTCTGGAAACGCCCGTTCAACTGCGGGTTGGCGCGCTTGAGATCAACAAAAATATGCTGCTGTGGATCAATGACGCGTTGATGGCGGTGTTCTTCCTGTTGATCGGTTTGGAAGTGAAGCGCGAGTTAATGCAAGGTTCGCTGGCCAGTCTGCGCCAGGCGGCGTTTCCGATCATTGCCGCTATCGGGGGCATGATTGTCCCGGCGCTGCTGTATCTGGCATTCAACTATGCTGACCCTATCACCCGTGAGGGTTGGGCGATCCCGGCGGCAACGGATATCGCTTTTGCATTAGGCGTGCTGGCGCTGTTGGGCAGCCGTGTCCCGCTGGCGTTGAAAATCTTCCTGATGGCGCTGGCGATAATCGATGACCTCGGCGCTATTGTGATCATCGCGTTGTTCTACACCAGCGATCTCTCGCTGTTGTCGCTGGGCGTTGCCGCGTGCGCGATCCTTGTCCTGGCAGCATTGAATCTGTGCGGTGTAAGACGCACCGGTATTTATATTCTGGTTGGCGTAGTGCTGTGGACGGCCGTACTGAAGTCTGGCGTGCATGCAACTCTGGCGGGCGTGATCGTCGGTTTCTTCATTCCGCTGAAGGAAAAACACGGGCGTTCACCGGCGAAGCGTCTGGAGCATGTTCTGCACCCGTGGGTGGCATACCTGATCCTACCGTTGTTTGCCTTCGCTAACGCGGGTGTCTCACTGCAGGGCGTCACCATTGATGGACTGACCTCGGTGTTACCGCTGGGGATCATTGCTGGCCTGTTAATCGGGAAACCACTGGGTATCAGCCTCTTTTGCTGGCTGGCGTTACGCTTCAGGATGGCGCAATTGCCGGAGGGAACGAATTTCCAGCAAATTATGGCGGTCGGTATTCTGTGCGGCATTGGCTTTACGATGTCGATTTTCATCGCCAGCCTGGCGTTTGGGACCGTCGATCCTGAGCTGATTAACTGGGCGAAACTAGGGATCCTGATCGGTTCTTTGCTGTCGGCGGTAATAGGTTACTGCTGGTTACGCACCCGGTTGAACGCAGCAGCCTGACGGGATAACCCTTTCGTGACAATTTTCAGGGAGAGTGTATGTCTCATATAAACTACAACCACCTGTACTACTTTTGGCATGTATATAAAGAAGGATCGGTGGTTGGTGCAGCAGAGGCGCTTTATCTGACACCGCAGACCATTACCGGGCAGATTAAAGCGCTTGAGGAACGCTTACAGGGAAAGTTGTTCAAGCGGAAGGGGCGTGGACTGGAGCCCAGCGAATTAGGTGAATTGGTTTTTCGTTATGCGGATAAGATGTTCACGTTAAGCCAGGAAATGCTGGATATCGTGAACTATCGCAAAGAGTCGAATTTACTGTTCGATGTCGGCGTGGCGGATGCGTTGTCCAAACAGCTGGTCAGCAGCGTGCTGAATGCTGCAGTCGTTGAAGATGAACAAATCCATCTGCGTTGTTTTGAATCAACGCACGAGATGCTGCTGGATCAGCTCAGCCAGCATAAACTGGATATGATTATCTCCGACTGCCCGATCGATTCTACGCAGCAGGAAGGGTTGTTCTCAGTGCGGATTGGCGAATGCAGCGTGAGCTTTTGGTGCACCCAGCCATTGCCTGAGAAACCATTTCCGGCCTGCCTCGAAGAGCGTCGCTTGCTGATCCCAGGGCGCCGTTCGATGCTCGGGCGTAAGCTGCTGAACTGGATTA
The DNA here is from genome assembly GCF_013816515.1 of Citrobacter sp. RHB35-C21. NCBI lineage: Bacteria > Pseudomonadati > Pseudomonadota > Gammaproteobacteria > Enterobacterales > Enterobacteriaceae > Citrobacter > Citrobacter sp. RHB35-C21. Next base: position 4,357,724 of record NZ_CP057147.1, on the reverse strand, counting down.
ATTCACAAGGGCTGAACGTTGAAATCCTTGGTGAGTTTGATGACGCCGCGCTGATGAAAGCGTTCGGCGCAACGCATAACGCTATTTTTGTTGCGCCTACGCTTTATTCCCATAATTTCTATGCCGATGATTCTATTGTTGAAATTGGACGCGTAGAGAATGTGATGGAGGAGTATCACGCCATATTTGCGGAAAGAATGATCCAGCATCCAGCGGTGCAGCGTATTTGCAATGCGGACTACTCGGCATTATTTAAGCTGCAATCAGCCTGATCGTCGTAATGCTTCCGGCTGCGGTGATTGCCTACAGCCGGAAGGATTCTACTGCTTTAATAAATTCCGGTACTGACCACCTTCGCGGATAAATACCGGAATTCTGTTCCGTGGCCAGCCGTTTTCACGCATCTCCCGATATCTCTTGGGGCGGTTATCCACCTTCGGCCAGACAGAGACTATCAGCTCAATGCCTAGTGAATGACGGTTGCTGTCGAATCCGGCTGCAAACGACGGGCATAAAAAAACCCGCTTACGCGGGTTTTTTCACAAAGCAACAACAAGCAGGCGATTAAGCCAGTTTGTTGATCTGTGCAGTCAGGTTTGCTTTATGACGTGCAGCTTTGTTTTTGTGGATCAGACCTTTAGCAGCCTGACGGTCCACGATCGGTTGCATTTCGTTAAATGCTTTCAGTGCAGTAGCTTTGTCGCCAGCTTCGATAGCTGCGTATACTTTCTTGATGAAAGTACGCATCATAGAGCGACGGCTAGCGTTGTGCTTGCGGGCCTTTTCAGACTGAACGGCGCGCTTCTTAGCTGATTTGATATTAGCCAAGGTCCAACTCCCAAATGTGTTCTATATGGACAATTCAAAGGCCGAGGAATATGCCCTTTTAGCCTTCTTTTGTCAATGGATTTGTGCAAATAAGCGCCGTTTAAATTGCAGCACTCGTTGCGTAGTGATGGCGCAGGATTCTACCAGCTTGCGGGGCGTGAATACAGCCTTTCCACGAGAAAAATTGCATTGGTGTGCCCGTGAAGGGCGTCAATTTGTTTCATAACGATGAAAACCATCCTCTTTCTGTTTCGTAGAAACAATCGCCGGTTAACGTTGAACGCGGTACAGGGTATACTTTCACGATTTTCACTGTTTTGAGCCAGACATGAAGCTGATACGAGGCATACATAATCTCAGTCAGGCCCCGCATGGGTGTGTGCTGACTATTGGTAATTTCGACGGCGTGCACCGTGGCCATCGTGCGTTGCTGCAGGGCTTACGGGAAGAAGGGCGCAAACGCAATTTACCGGTGATGGTGATGATTTTCGAGCCGCAGCCGCTGGAGCTGTTTGCGACGGACAAGTCACCTGCGCGCCTCACCCGCCTGCGGGAAAAACTGCGTTATCTGGCGGAGTGCGGCGTTGATTACGTGCTGTGCGTGCGTTTTGACAGACGCTTCGCGGCATTAACGGCGCAGACCTTTATCAGCGATCTGCTGGTGAAGCGCCTTGGTGTACAATTTCTTGCCGTTGGTGATGATTTCCGCTTTGGCGCTAGCCGTGCGGGCGATTTCTTGTTATTACAGGAAGCGGGCGCTGAGTATGGTTTTGATATCACCAGCACCCAAACTTTCTGTGAAGGCGGTGTGCGCATCAGCAGCACCGCGGTACGTCAGGCGCTGGCGGAAGATAACCTGCAACTGGCCGAAAGCCTGCTTGGGCATCCTTTTACTATCTCAGGACGCGTAGTTCACGGTGACGAGTTAGGGCGCACTATCGGTTTTCCGACGGCAAACTTACCGCTTCGTCGCCAGGTTTCTCCGGTGAAAGGGGTTTATGCGGTTGAAGTAATGGGGCTGGGTGACAAACCTTTCCCCGGCGTCGCCAACATCGGCACACGCCCGACGGTAGCAGGCGTACGCCAACAGTTGGAAGTGCATCTATTGGACGTTGTAATGGACCTGTATGGTCGCCATATAGATGTAGTACTGCGTAAAAAAATACGCAGCGAACAGCGATTTGCCTCGCTGGATGAACTAAAAGCGCAGATTGCGCGTGATGAGTTGACTGCCCGTGAATTTTTTGGGCTAACAAAACCGGCTTAATGCCTATACGAGTTTTAAATACGGAACCGAGAATCTGATGAGTGACTATAAATCAACCCTGAATTTGCCGGAAACAGGGTTCCCGATGCGCGGCGATCTCGCCAAGCGTGAACCGGGAATGCTGGCGCGTTGGACTGATGATGACCTGTACGGCATCATTCGTGCGGCCAAAAAAGGCAAAAAAACCTTCATTCTGCATGATGGCCCTCCTTATGCGAATGGCAGCATTCATATTGGTCACTCGGTTAACAAGATTCTGAAAGACATTATCGTGAAGTCCAAAGGACTCACGGGATTCGACTCGCCTTACGTTCCGGGCTGGGACTGCCACGGTCTGCCTATCGAGTTGAAAGTAGAGCAGGAATACGGCAAGCCGGGCGAGAAGTTCACCGCCGCTGAGTTCCGCGCCAAATGCCGTGAATACGCAGCGACGCAGGTTGACGGTCAGCGTAAAGACTTTATCCGTCTTGGCGTGCTGGGCGACTGGTCGCATCCGTACCTGACCATGGACTTCAAAACTGAAGCCAACATCATTCGTGCGCTGGGTAAAATCATCGGTAACGGTCACCTGCACAAAGGTGCGAAGCCGGTGCACTGGTGCGTTGATTGCCGTTCCGCGCTGGCGGAAGCGGAAGTTGAGTATTATGACAAAACCTCCCCGTCCATCGACGTTGCGTTCCACGCCGCCGATCAGGACGCGGTAAAAGCGAAATTTGGCGTTTCTGACGTCAATGGCCCGATCTCACTGGTTATCTGGACTACCACCCCGTGGACGTTACCGGCGAACCGCGCAATCTCTCTGGCGCCTGATTTTGACTATGCGCTGGTGCAGATTGACGGGCAGGCTGTGATTCTGGCGAAGGATCTGGTTGAAAGCGTCATGCAGCGTATTGGTGCGGCTGAATACACTATTCTGGGCACCGTAAAAGGCGCCGAGCTGGAACTGCTGCGCTTTACTCATCCGTTTATGGGCTTTGACGTGCCGGCTATTCTTGGCGATCACGTTACGCTGGATGCGGGTACCGGTGCGGTCCATACCGCCGGCGGCCACGGTCCGGATGACTACGTCATTAGCCAGAAATACGGTCTGGAAATCGCTAACCCGGTTGGCCCGGACGGCGCATATCTGGCGGGTACCTATCCGGATCTGGACGGTGTGAACGTCTTTAAAGCCAACGACAAAATCGTTGCGCTGCTGAGCGATAAAGGCGCTCTGCTGCACGTTGAGAAGATGCAGCACAGCTACCCGTGCTGCTGGCGCCACAAATCGCCGATCATCTTCCGTGCGACTCCGCAGTGGTTCGTCAGCATGGATCAGAAAGGTCTGCGCGCGCAGTCGCTAAAAGAGATCAAAGGCGTGCAATGGATCCCGGATTGGGGTCAGGCACGTATTGAATCGATGGTTGCCAACCGTCCTGACTGGTGTATCTCCCGTCAGCGTACGTGGGGTGTGCCGATGTCTCTGTTTGTTCACAAAGACACCGAAGAGCTGCATCCGCGTGCTATCGAACTGATGGAAGAAGTGGCCAAACGCGTTGAAGTTGACGGCATCCAGGCGTGGTGGGATCTCGATCCGAAAGATATCCTCGGCGATGAAGCTGACCAGTATGTCAAAGTCCCGGATACGCTGGACGTGTGGTTCGACTCCGGTTCAACCCACTCATCCGTCGTGGACGTGCGTCCTGAGTTTGCAGGCCATGCGGCAGATATGTATCTGGAAGGTTCTGACCAGCACCGCGGCTGGTTCATGTCTTCTCTGATGATCTCCACTGCAATGAAGGGCAAAGCGCCATACCGTCAGGTACTGACCCACGGTTTCACCGTTGATGGTCAGGGTCGTAAAATGTCCAAGTCTATCGGTAACACCGTAAGCCCGCAGGACGTAATGAACAAACTGGGCGCGGATATTCTGCGTCTGTGGGTCGCTTCTACCGACTATACCGGCGAAATGGCCGTTTCTGATGAAATCCTGAAACGTGCTGCCGACAGCTATCGTCGTATCCGTAACACCGCGCGCTTCCTGCTGGCGAACCTGAATGGGTTCGATCCGGTAAAAGATATGGTGAAACCGGAAGAGATGGTGGTGCTGGATCGCTGGGCGGTAGGTTGTGCGCAAGCGGCGCAGGAAGAGATCCTGAAAGCTTATGAAGCCTATGACTTCCACGAAGTAGTACAGCGCCTGATGCGCTTCTGCTCCGTAGAAATGGGTTCGTTCTACCTCGACATCATCAAAGACCGTCAGTACACCGCGAAAGCGGACAGCGTGGCGCGTCGTAGTTGCCAGACTGCGCTGTTCCATATTGCAGAAGCGCTGGTACGCTGGATGGCGCCGATCATGTCCTTCACCGCTGATGAAATCTGGGGTTACCTGCCGGGCGATCGTGAGAAGTACGTCTTTACCGGTGAATGGTACGAAGGTCTGTTTGGCTTAGGCGAAACCGAAGCGATGAACGATGCCTACTGGGACGAGTTGCTGAAAGTGCGCGGCGAAGTGAACAAGGTCATCGAGCAGGCACGTGCGGATAAGAAAGTCGGTGGTTCGCTGGAAGCGGCGGTTACTCTGTACGCTGAACCAGAACTGGCGGCGAAACTGACCGCGCTGGGCGAAGAGTTGCGCTTTGTTCTGCTGACCTCCGGTGCGACGGTTGCGGATTATGCAGCGGCTCCTGCTGACGCTCAGCAGAGCGAACTGCTTAAAGGTCTGAAAATCGTACTGAGCAAAGCCGAAGGTGAGAAATGTCCGCGCTGCTGGCATTACACTACCGATGTCGGCCAGGTGGCGGAACATGCATATATCTGCGGACGCTGTGTCAGCAACATCGCCGGTGATGGCGAACAACGTAAGTTTGCCTGATGAGTAAGCCTCTCTGTTCAACAGGACTACGCTGGCTGTGGCTGGTGGTAGTCGTGCTGATTATCGATTTAGGCAGCAAATACCTGATCCTCCAGAACTTTGCTCTGGGGGATACGGTGTCGCTGTTCCCGTCGCTTAATCTGCACTACGCGCGTAACTATGGTGCGGCGTTTAGCTTCTTAGCCGACAGCGGTGGCTGGCAACGTTGGTTCTTTGCCGGTATCGCCATTGGTATCTGCGTTATCCTGATGGTGATGATGTATCGCTCGAAGGCGACGCAGAAGCTAAACAACATTGCGTATGCGTTAATCATTGGCGGTGCGCTGGGCAACCTGTTCGACCGCCTGTGGCACGGCTTCGTGGTTGATATGATTGACTTTTACGTCGGTGACTGGCATTTCGCGACATTCAACCTTGCTGATACGGCGATCTGTATCGGTGCGGCATTGATTGTCCTCGAAGGCTTCTTACCGTCGAAAGAGAAAAAAGCCGCATAAAAAAATGCCGGATGGCGCTATGCTAATCCGGCCTACAATATACTGCGATCCTTGTAGGCCCGGTAAGCGTAGCGCTATCGGGCAAACAGGCGGCAGCAATTTTAAAGAGCAACCTGCATGTCTAAATCAGTACAGAGTAACAGTGCGGTGCTGGTGCACTTCACCCTTAAGCTCGACGATGGCTCCACCGCAGAGTCAACCCGCAATAACGGCAAGCCTGCGCTGTTTCGCCTGGGCGACGGTTCTCTGTCTGAAGGACTGGAACAACACCTGCTGGGGTTAAAAGAAGGTGATAAAACCACTTTTGCTCTGGAGCCGGATGCCGCCTTCGGCGTGTCCAGCCCGGACTTAATTCAGTATTTCTCGCGTCGGGAATTTATGGACGCGGGCGAGCCAGAAATTGGCGCTATCATGCTCTTTACCGCAATGGACGGCAGTGAGATGCCTGGTGTGATCCGCGAAATCAATGGTGACTCGATCACGGTTGATTTCAACCATCCGCTGGCCGGGCATACCGTTCATTTTGATATTGAAGTGCTGGAAGTCGAACCGGCACTGGAGGCGTAAAATGCAGATCCTGTTGGCCAACCCGCGCGGTTTTTGCGCTGGCGTAGACCGCGCTATCAGCATTGTGGAAAACGCGCTGGCTATTTACGGCGCACCGATTTATGTCCGTCATGAAGTGGTGCATAACCGCTATGTGGTGGATAGCCTGCGCGAGCGCGGCGCTATTTTTATTGAGCAAATCAGCGAAGTACCGGATGGCGCGATCCTGATTTTCTCCGCTCATGGTGTGTCTCAGGCGGTGCGTAACGAAGCCAAAGGCCGCGACCTCACGGTTTTTGATGCGACCTGCCCGCTGGTAACGAAAGTGCATATGGAAGTTGCCCGCGCCAGCCGTCGCGGTGAAGAGTCAATTTTAATTGGTCACGCCGGGCATCCGGAAGTTGAAGGCACGATGGGCCAGTACAGTAACCCGCAGGGGGGAATGTATCTGGTCGAATCACCTGAAGATGTGCTGAAACTGAATGTAAAAAATGAAGGCAAATTGTCCTTCATGACGCAGACTACTCTCTCCGTTGATGACACCTCTGACGTTATTGACGCGCTGCGAAGCCGTTTCCCGAAAATTGTCGGGCCGCGCAAAGACGATATCTGTTATGCCACGACCAACCGCCAGGAAGCGGTCCGTGCGCTGGCAGAGCAGGCCGATGTTGTGCTGGTGGTCGGCTCGAAAAACTCTTCTAACTCCAACCGTCTGGCTGAACTGGCCCAACGAATGGGGAAAGCGGCGTATCTGATTGACGATGCGACCGATATCCAGGAAGCGTGGGTGAAAGAAGCCAGGTGCGTGGGCGTGACGGCCGGTGCCTCGGCGCCTGATATCCTGGTGCAAAACGTGATTGCTCGCCTGCAGGAGCTTGGCGGTGGGGAAGCTATTCCGCTGGAAGGGCGTGAAGAAAACATCGTTTTCGAGGTACCGAAAGAGCTGCGTGTGGATGTTCGTGAAGTAGAGTAAGTCTTTCCGGTTACGATTATGAGAAGATGCCAGACTTAACGTCTGGCATTTTTTATGGAGAAACCATGCGCTTACCGATCATTCTTGATACCGATCCCGGCATTGATGATGCTGCCGCTATTGCCGCCGCGCTGTTTGCCCCTGAGCTGGATCTGCAACTGATGACCACGGTAGCAGGTAATGTGTCGGTGGAAAAAACCACCCGTAATGCATTGCAACTGCTGCACTTCTGGAATGCGGATATTCCACTGGCGCAGGGGGCATCGATGCCGCTGGTGAGACCGCTGCGAGATGCCGCTTCCGTACACGGTGAATCAGGTATGGAAGGGTATGAATTTGTCGAACACGACCGCCAGGTGATGGCAAAACCTGCCTTCCAGGCCATTCGCGATGCGTTGATGCATGCCCCGCAGCCTGTGACGCTGGTGGCAATTGGCCCCCTGACCAACATTGCACTGCTGCTGACTCATTATCCTGAATGCATATTCAACATTCACCGTCTGGTGATTATGGGCGGTTCTGCCGGGCGCGGGAACTTCACGCCAAACGCCGAGTTTAATATTGCTATTGATCCCGAGGCCGCCGCAAAAGTCTTCCAGAGCGGGCTGGAGATTGTGATGTGTGGGCTGGATGTCACTAATCAGGCCATGCTCACCCCTGACTATCTGGCGACGTTGCCGCAGCTTAACCAGACGGGAAAAATGCTGCACGCGCTGTTTAGCCATTACCGTAGCGGCAGTATGAATACGGGGCTACGAATGCACGACCTGTGCGCTATTGCCTGGCTGGTGCGCCCGGAACTGTTTACCCTGCAGCCGTGCTTCGTGGCGGTTGAAACTCAGGGGGAATATACCTCGGGTACGACGGTGGTGGACATTGACGGACGTTTAGGGCATCCGGCAAATGCCCAGGTCGCGCTGGGGTTGGACGTTGAGGGGTTCCAGCAGTGGGTGGCAGAGGTACTGACGCTGGCACCTTGAGGCTGTGATCCGGCCCGCAATATGCAGATAGCGATAGCAGGTTAATCGATTAATCTGCTAATCTGATCCTGTTGTTCTCCTCGGGCCGGAGACACATATGAACCTTTCTTTTATCCAGCCACCGCAGGTGGCGTGGGCAAGCGGCGCTTTAGCTGATGGCCTGTTATTGCGTAAATCCACCCGTATTGAGGATCTTCCAGACGTTTTTGCCGATGAACACGCCCGTCAACAGCTGGCTGGCGAGCAGGTCGTGTATGACGTCGAGATGCTGGATACCTCTCCCGCTGAAGGTGAACTCTACACCGGTGTTACCCATCTTTACCCTGGCCGGGTCGGCTGTGAGTATTTTATGACCCGCGGGCATTTCCATGCGCGCCGCGAACAGGGGGAAGTCTATTTTGGTCTGCGTGGCACCGGTTTGCTGCTGTTGCAAACTGAGCAGGGCGACGCGAGGCTGGAAAAAGTATTCGCGGGATCTGTCCACATTATCCCCGGCTTTACCGCGCATCGGTTAATCAACACCGGGGAAGAGGTTCTGTCGGCGCTCGCCGTATGGCCAGGGATTGCGGGTCATGATTATGCAGCGCTTGCCAGCGGCTTCAGAATAAGGGTCTTTGAGGAAAATAAGACGGTTCAGGCGAAGGAGGTACAGAATGGGTGACTTAGCGCATTCTTACGGCCTGGATATGACGGTCCATCATCACCCGCTTGGTTTTAGCTATGGGGATGAGGTTACCGGGCCGATGCCGGAGATTCGTCAACTTGACCAGATTCGCGCCTCGCTACGCGATCCGCACTGTGAAGGGCCGCAAGAGGTGTATGCCATAGCGATGGATGTGGCGCGAATGCAGGATCGCGAAGAGTTGAAAAAGCGGATGCTGTTGTTTGGCGTGGTGACCTATGCGGCGGGACGGCTGGGAGAAGAGCCGGTGCGTAGTCAGGGACATATTCATCGTATTAGTCAGCACAGCGGCTGGTCTCCGCCAGAGCTTTATGAAATCTGGCAGGGAAAAGCGATCATTTATATGCAGGAATATGTTGAGGACGACCCAGGCCGCTGTTTTGCTGTAATTGCCGGACCCGGTGAGAAAGTGTTGGTACCACCCGGTTGGGGGCATGCGACTATATCCGCAGACCCGGATGTACCGTTAACCTTTGGCGCGTGGTGCGATCGTGAATATGGTTTTGAGTACGACGCCGTGCGTGCGCATAAAGGACTGGCATGGTATCCGCTGCTGCAGGGCAACAACGTTATCTGGCAGCATAATCCGCGTTACATCCCTGGACGACTGCAGGCCGTTACGCCCAGACAATATACGGAATTCTCGATTACTTCCGCACCTGTTTATCAACAATTCATCGAGGACCCGGCGCGTTTCCAATTTATCTCACGCCCGGACAAGCACCCCGAGCTATGGCAAAACTTTCATCCATAAAAAAACCGGGGCATAGCCCCGGTTGTACCGTTTTCTGTGTGTTATCCCGCAAACAGGCCCGTGCCGACGCCGAGGGCGGCCAGTATCAACAGTAAAATCATCGCTTTCACTGGTGACACACCGCGCTTGGCCATAAGATACCAGGTACCAAGCACCACAATCAGCGGCAGTAACTGCGGGAAGATACCGTCCAGCATCTGTTGAACATGGATATTCACCCCATCTTTGGTAATAAACTCCAGTCCGGTGCCAAGTTTAACGTAGCTGGCCGCCACGCCCCCCATGACAAACACACCCAGCAGCGATAACGCTTCACGCAGACGGGCAGACTTGCTGCTCACCAGCATTTCCACCGAGCCAGAACCCATTTTGTAGCCTTTCAGGAACAAGAACCACGAACCGGGAATGATGATGGCCAGCCAGGCAACGGTATAAAATAGCGGCCCCAGAATGTTACCGCCGGCCGCCAGGGCCATGCCGATGCTGAGCAGGATAGGGATCAGCATGCCAGGGATCATTGAATCGCCGATCCCGGCAATAGGGCCCATCAGGCCAACCTTCAGGGTATTGATGGTCTCCCCATCGATCGGCTCACCGTTCGCTTTTTTCTCCTCCAGCCCCAGCACCATACCGTTTACGATCGCGCCTATCTGGGGCTCCGTATTATAGAATGAGGCATGACGGCGCAGCATTTCAGTACGTTGGGCTGCGTCGGGATAGAGCTTTTTCGCCACCGGAAGCATACTCAGACAAAAGCCAAAAGATTCCAGACGTTCAAAACTCATCGATGATAAGTTGTGCATCATCCATGCGCGCCAGCAGCGGCGAAGATCTTTACGTGTAAGTATACGTTCTTCCATCAGAATTCATCCTCATCATCATCGGCTACCGACTTTGCATTCGCGGCCTGCGACGGTTCCGGTTTGTAGTTGTAATGGATCAACGCCAACAGCGAACCGACGATCACCAGCGCGACCATGTTGAGTTTTAAAAATACGATGCAGACAAAACCGACGAGGAAGTAGATCAGCATGGTGTAGTTTTTGATGATCTGCTTTAGCAAAATCGCGATCCCGACGGCGGGTAAAATGCCGCCCAGTACGTTCATCGTTGACAGAACTATTTTCGGCAAGCTGTCCATAAAACCGCTGATATATTGCGCGCCGAAGTAAACCGCAATAAAAGTTGGCACAAAACGCAGGACAAAGTTTGTCACCTGTGGCCAGATGGCGCTGTTCAGGTAAATACCGCGTTCGTCGCCCCGTTCCAGCGCCACATCTGCCCTGTGATTCCAGAAGGAGTTCAGTACCATCATCGCGTTAAACAAAATGGTTCCGGCGATACCGATGGTCGCCGCCAGCGCGACCGCGACCTCGGGGCCTTTTCCTGAAAGGATCCCTAAGGCGATTGCGGGGTAAGCAACAAAGTTGAGATCGGCCGGCATCGAACCGCCAGGCGTTACCATCGCGATATACACCGCCTGAACCGCGACGCCAATCATGATCCCGGTTTTAATGTCGCCGAGAATTATCCCGACCAGCATTCCGGAAATCAGCGGGCGGGTGATCAGATACCAGCCGCCGGTCAGCCCCAGAAGCCAGGGACTGCTGAGAGCGCCGAGATAGCAAAGTATGCCAATCAACGTAGCTTCGATAATCATCGTGCGCTCCTTATTTCAACTTCTGACGTGCGTCCTGCCAGCTGTAGCAACTGGCATCAGGAACCAGGCGAAACTCAACCAGGTGTCCATGTTGCGTCAGCCAGTCAAAGGCGGCAATTTCATCCCCGTTGACCGACTGATTCGGGCCGATGGTGGTGGTATCAGCACGCGCGCTCATCGGACCTACATTAATCTTGCCGTTGGCATTTTTCAGGCTGATACCTGCTTCTTCAATGCGTTTGAGCGTGACGGGTGATTTGCCAATGACGAAATAACGTTTCTCGCTGGCAATGACTTTTGGCAATTTTTCAATCGCGGTGGCCGTATCAAACAACCAAACTTTGGTGTCCTGTACGGCGCCTTTCATCACCGAAGAGAGCAAAGGGTCGGCCGCGACGGCGTCGTCTATAGCGACGATCCCATCACAGGGCAGCTCTTTGGCCCAACGTGTCACGAGCTGCCCATGGATTACGCGGTCATCGATACGTACAAAAGAAATACTCATAATGGTTTCCTTTAAAAATCGTCGGACTGAACGGATAAAACCGGGGCGGCTTTAATCAGCGTGGGTATCGTCAGCGCCAACAGCTCGACGGCTGCGGCGTGAACATCCGTTAAATGGCAAATCTCCTCGCTTTGTAACAGCATCGGGAAATTGACCCCCGCTACGACGGCAACGGGAGGAACCGTTTGTGAAGAAAAAGCATGATGGCAGGCGACATTCCACGGCGTACCGCTTTGCATGTCACACAGCACCAGTACGCCGTCAGCGTCTTTTCCGGCACTGGTGAGAACCTGAGAGAACGTCGCTTTAAACCCTTCGATACCTGTCTGTTCACTCAGCGCGACGGGGTAAACATGCGGTAATTCTCCATAAACCATACGACCGCTGGCGAGAAGCGCGTCCGCCAGGGGACCATGGGTGGCAACAATTACGTTAATCATGCGCTTATCCTCTAACCCAGGCTTTAATCGTGGCGAGCTGTTGACCGATGCCTTTGCCAAACGGTGAAATACGATATTCTCCGACGGCGGCAGGGATGATAAAGGTCTCTGCATAGTTGACGACAAACGGGGGAAACGCACCGCTCGGGCTTTCAACAACGGCCTGCGCACCTTCGACCAGGTTCAGGACGTTGACGCCGCCATGGGTATGGTGAGTGACCGGTGCCGTAAACCAATGGCGACGCGTTTCGATAAATTCGCGTTCGTGCATTCCGGTTCTTTCTTCCCGCCAACCCTCTCCTTCAGCCAGGGGTTCAATACGGTTGACGAGGTTGTCGTGCACCCATTGCGTGTCGCGCTGCCAGTCAATAACCTGCTGACCGTGATCCAGATGCACCGGACGCGGTAAGCCGTCTAACCCTAAGCGGCCCCAATCCCACAGCTTGAAGGTGAAGATATAGGGCGTTGCGCTGATCTCCAGCACCATGGTTCCTGTACCCGAGCAGTGTACGGTTCCGGCGGGGATCAGGAAGTGATCGTGTTTATGTGCGGGGATCTGGTTAACGAATCGTTCATCATCAAAGGTTTTTTCGCCACGACCCGCGGCCCGGAGGTCGTCGAGCATATCCTGCGGTGCGATCCCGGTTTTGGTCCCGAGATACACTACGGCGTCCGGCTCGGCTTCGAGAATGTAATAGCTCTCATCCTGGGTATAGTGCATACCAAACTGCTGTTGAATGTACTCCGTGAGCGGATGAACCTGAAAGCTCAAATTCTGGCCGCCAATAGTGTCGAGGAAGTCAAAACGGATCGGGAATTCCGCGCCAAAGCGCGCGTGAACTTTTTCACCCAGCAGGGGGCGGGGACAGGTCAGCACCAGATCCTGAGAGGGGATCTCGATCCGCACGTTGCCAAAACGCAGTAACAGGCTGTTTTCCTCGGGCACGCAATCAAAACACCACGCGTAATTGGGGGCTGAGGGATCGAGATCGAAGCGTTGTTTCATCCATTGCCCGCCCCAGACGCCTGGGTCAAAGAAAGGGGCAACGCGAAACGGTTGTTCGGTGGTTTGTTGCAGACCGGCGCGTAACGCGTCGCCGCTGACCATCGCGGGACTATTTTCTACCGTGGTATCGAGCAAATAATCGGCGCGTTTGAGTAACGGCGTTTTATGTTTGTCGAATACCCGCCATTCAATGAAAAAAGCACGTTTGTAACGACGAAGAATATCTTCATCCTGGTTTTCTGCACCCCAGTTACCCAGCCCGTTATGACGCATACGCTGTTGAATTTCCCAGCGCGGAAGATCGGCATAAACCAGTACGTCACCAGGGTGTGCCAGCGCAGCGCCCGAGCCGTACACCACAACCAGCCCTGTGGTAACGGCATCAATCTGTTGGCGGAGTTGGCTGAGTTTGTCGCTATCAAAAAATTCATCCAGGTGATGACAGGAGAGAACGCCGAATACGCGATCGTCGGTAAGGTTACGCGCCAGTAAATCATGCAGGGCCTGCTCATCGCGGCGGGCGGATTCAATATTTAGCACCAGTGCGGTATCTAATGTCGTAACAAGCTGTTGCTCCAGCTCGTCAAGCCGCACGCCCGGATAGCAATCCACGATCAATACGGTTTTGGCGGCGGTAGAAACCCTGGTGTTAAGCACTGAATGAATTGACGACCAACCCTGCCAGGCGTGGTTGTCATAGCCCTGAACGTTAACCTCAGGGAATTTATTATAGGTTGTACGCATATTCTGTCTCCGTGTTGGCTTATTTAAGATTAATCGATTAACCTTATTTTCATAGTGTGGTTAACGCGATTAACCCGCCATAATCAGAATCCAGTGCGGTGAAAAGCACGTTAGCGTGATGTGAATCACACGTAAAAAGGCAAAATTTCGGTTATTCGATTAACCTTCGAAATAAACAGGAGAGGTCATGACTACAGTCACGCTGGCGCAGGTTGCTGAACGCGCGGGAGTCTCCACGGCAACCGTTTCAATGGTGTTGCGTAACCGGGGGCGCATTTCTCAGGCCACACGTGACAGGGTGCTCAAAGCGCTGGACGATGCCGGCTACGTTTATAATCAAACCGCCGCTAACCTGCGTAACCGGAGCAGTAATCAGGTCGGATTGTTGTTACACGATATCACTAACCCTTTTTACGGTGAGATGACTGCAGGGTTAAGCCATGAGATGGAGCGGCATGACCTGCTTCTGTTTCTGGCAAACAGTGAAGAGTCAGGAGAAAGGCAGCAAAAATTTGTCGACTCGTTGATGCGCAATAATGCCTGCGGCATGGTGCTCTGCGCGGCGCGCGAAACACCGACCTCCTTCTTCGAGGCGCTGAAAAGGCGCAATATTCCCGCCATCATGGTGGTTCGCCCTCTTAGCGATCCTGATTTTGATTTTGTGGGAACCGATAACTTTCTCGGTACGCAAATGGCCACCACCCATTTAGTCAAAATGGGGCATAAGAATATTGCGTTTATCGGTGGTAGCCCAAGTTCCGGGAGCCGGGCACAGCGTATCGGTGGATTCACCAGCACGTTGCTGGAGCAGGGAATATCGCCGAATCCGCAATGGATAGTGGCGACGCAGGCCAGCCAGATTGACGGCGCAAAAGTGGCAGAGTCGCTTCTTATGCGGTTCCCGGAAATTACCGCCGCCGTTTGTTATCAGGATATTGTGGCGCTTGGGGTTATGCAGGCATTACGCAAAATGGGGCGTGAACCAGGGCGCGATTTTGCGCTGGTGGGGTTCGATGACATCACCGAAGCGGCGCTGGTACAACCTGCGCTCACCACCGTGTCGGTGGCCGCAAAAGAGATAGGTCGCAAGGCTGGGGAGCTACTTTATAGTCGCATTCAGGGAAATGACGAACCTCCGAAACGCATTATTCTGCCACCTGCGCTGGTGGTCAGAGAATCATGTGGTTTTCGCTGATCGTCATGCCTTTTACTGATATCTCTGCCTGTTTATCATTAAATTCTAATTATCGACGTTTTCGGCTGGCGGCGCAGCGATGTGCTGGTTAATCTGAAAACGATTTACGTAAAATTAACAAAAGAGAATAGCTATGCATGATGCACAAATCCGCGTTGCCATCGCGGGAGCCGGAGGGCGCATGGGGCGTCAGTTGATTCAGGCCACTCTTGGCATGGATGGCGTACAGCTCGGCGCGGCGCTGGAGCGCGAAGGTTCTTCTTTGCTGGGAAGCGATGCCGGAGAATTAGCGGGAGCCGGTAAAACGGGCGTTACCGTGCAAAGTAGTCTTGAGGCGGTGAAAGATGATTTTGATGTTTTCATCGATTTTACTCGCCCGGAAGGCACGCTGGCGCATCTGGCGTTTTGCCGCCAGCACGGTAAAGGGATGGTGATTGGCACCACTGGCTTTGATGACGCGGGCAAACAGGCTATTCGTGATGCTGCGCAGGACATTGCTATCGTTTTCGCCGCGAACTTTAGCGTTGGCGTTAACGTCATGCTTAAGCTGCTGGAGAAGGCGGCGAAAGTGATGGGTGATTACACCGATATTGAGATTATTGAAGCCCATCACCGTCATAAAGTGGATGCGCCGTCAGGCACTGCGCTGGCGATGGGGGAGGCGATTGCCGGGGCGCTGGATAAAGATTTAAAAGAGTGTGCCGTCTATTCGCGTGAAGGTTACACCGGTGAGCGCGTACCCGGTACGATCGGTTTTGCCACGGTGCGGGCGGGAGATATCGTTGGTGAGCATACCGCGATGTTTGCCGATATTGGCGAGCGCATTGAGATCACGCATAAAGCCTCCAGCCGCATGACCTTTGCCAATGGCGCAGTACGATCGGCAATTTGGCTGAAATCAAAGTCAAACGGTCTTTTTGATATGAAAGATGTGCTTGATTTACGCAGTTTATAACTTTTATTACCCTTCGTGATGTGGTTATTGTAATCATAACTATTTGATTACATAGGGCAATATTTTATTGCCCTTTTATTTTTCGCTTTTTAATTTGATTTTTTATTTAATGACCTATTTGTTGGTGTTTTGCAGGGTTATTTTGTTATTTCAATGTAAATTTTGACCAAATGGTCCACTTTTATCTATCGCGCTTCCTGTTTTTACACTCTTTATCTTCCGCAAGCGTTTTCCACCCCAAGTTAGCTGATCTTTTTGCCTGTTAAATCGTGTGTTTTATCTCAGTGGCGTAAAATAATAATAAAAAATGCCCTTTTGGGTAGACTTTTACGTGGGCTATCTCTAGAATGCCGCCGTTTGCCAGAAATCCATAGGTAAGCAAATTTGCATTGATTCATGAGGTGTTAATGAATTAATATGCAAATAAAGTGAGTGAATATTCTCTGGAGGGTGTTTTGATTAAGTCAGCGCTATTGGTTCTGGAAGACGGAACCCAGTTTCACGGTCGGGCCATAGGGGCAACAGGTTCGGCGGTTGGGGAAGTCGTTTTCAATACTTCAATGACCGGTTATCAAGAAATCCTCACTGATCCTTCCTATTCCCGCCAAATCGTCACTCTTACTTATCCTCATATCGGTAATGTCGGCACCAATGAAGCCGATGCAGAATCTTCTCAAGTACATGCGCAAGGCCTGGTCATCCGCGACCTGCCGCTGATTGCCAGCAACTTCCGCGATACCGAAGACCTCTCTTCTTACCTCAAACGCCATAATATTGTGGCAATTGCCGATATCGATACCCGTAAGCTGACGCGTTTGCTGCGTGAAAAGGGCGCACAGAACGGCTGCATTATCGCGGGTGATAACCCGGATGCGGTGCTGGCGCTGGAAAAAGCGAAAGCCTTCCCGGGGCTGAACGGTATGGATCTGGCGAAAGAAGTGACCACCGCGGAGCCTTATAGTTGGACGCAAGGTAGCTGGACGCTGGCCGGTGACCTGCCGGAAGCTAAATCCGCCGATGAACTGCCGTTCCACGTAGTGGCCTACGATTTCGGCGCTAAACGTAACATTCTGCGTATGTTAGCGGATCGCGGCTGCCGCCTGACGGTTGTGCCGGCGAAAACCTCTGCTGAAGATGTTCTGAAGATGAATCCGGACGGTATCTTCCTGTCCAACGGTCCTGGCGATCCGGCGCCGTGCGACTACGCGATTACCGCGATTCAGAAATTCCTCGAAACCGATATTCCGGTATTTGGCATCTGCCTCGGCCATCAACTGCTGGCGCTGGCAAGCGGTGCGAAGACCATTAAGATGAAGTTTGGCCACCATGGCGGCAACCATCCGGTAAAAGATATTGATAACAACACCGTGATGATCACCGCTCAGAACCACGGTTTTGCGGTCGATGAGGCCTCCATGCCTGCCAACCTGCGCGTGACCCACAAGTCGCTGTTCGACGGCACCCTGCAGGGGATTCATCGTACCGACAAACCGGCGTTCAGCTTCCAGGGGCACCCTGAAGCAAGCCCGGGTCCACACGACGCTGCGCCGCTGTTCGACCACTTTATCGAGTTAATTGAGCAATACCGTCAGTCCGCGAAATAATCAGGAGTAAAAGAGCCATGCCAAAACGTACAGACATAAAAAGTATCCTGATTCTGGGCGCGGGTCCGATCGTTATCGGTCAGGCGTGTGAGTTTGACTATTCCGGCGCGCAGGCGTGTAAAGCCCTGCGTGAAGAGGGTTACCGCGTTATTCTGGTGAACTCCAACCCGGCGACCATCATGACCGACCCGGAAATGGCCGATGCCACCTACATCGAGCCGATTCACTGGGAAGTGGTACGCAAAATCATTGAGAAAGAGCGCCCGGATGCGGTGCTGCCAACCATGGGCGGTCAGACGGCGCTGAACTGTGCGCTGGAGCTGGAACGTCAGGGCGTACTGGCTGAGTTCGGCGTGACCATGATTGGCGCGACGGCGGATGCCATTGATAAAGCGGAAGACCGTCGTCGCTTCGACATCGCGATGAAAAAAATCGGTCTCGATACCGCACGTTCAGGCATCGCTCATACCATGGAAGAAGCGCTGGCGGTTGCCGCTGACGTCGGCTTCCCGTGCATTATCCGTCCGTCTTTCACCATGGGTGGCACCGGCGGCGGTATCGCCTACAACCGCGAAGAGTTTGAAGAAATTTGCGAACGCGGTCTGGATCTTTCCCCAACCAACGAACTGCTGATTGATGAATCGCTGATTGGCTGGAAAGAGTACGAGATGGAAGTGGTGCGTGATAAAAACGACAACTGCATCATCGTCTGCTCCATCGAAAACTTCGACGCGATGGGCATCCATACCGGTGACTCCATCACCGTTGCGCCAGCCCAGACGCTGACCGACAAAGAATATCAAATCATGCGTAACGCCTCGATGGCGGTGCTGCGTGAAATCGGCGTTGAAACCGGTGGTTCTAACGTCCAGTTTGCGGTAAACCCGAAAAACGGTCGTCTGATTGTTATCGAGATGAACCCGCGCGTCTCCCGCTCCTCGGCGCTGGCATCCAAAGCAACCGGCTTCCCGATTGCTAAAGTCGCAGCCAAGCTGGCGGTAGGTTACACCCTCGACGAACTGATGAATGACATCACCGGCGGGCGGACTCCGGCTTCGTTTGAGCCGTCCATCGACTACGTTGTGACGAAAATTCCACGCTTCAACTTCGAGAAATTTGTTGGCGCTAACGACCGTCTGACCACCCAGATGAAATCTGTCGGTGAAGTGATGGCGATTGGCCGCACCCAGCAGGAGTCTCTGCAAAAAGCGCTGCGCGGTCTGGAAGTGGGCGCGACCGGCTTCGACCCGAAAGTAAGTCTGGATGACCCGGAAGCGCTGACCAAAATCCGCCGCGAGCTGAAAGACGCGGGCGCCGAGCGTATCTGGTACATCGCCGATGCTTTCCGTGCTGGCCTGTCCGTCGATGGCGTGTTCAACCTGACCAACATCGACCGCTGGTTCCTGGTGCAGATTGAAGAACTGGTGCGCCTGGAAGAAAAAGTCACAGACCTTGGCATCAACGGCCTCGACGCTGACTTCTTGCGCGTACTGAAGCGCAAAGGTTTCGCCGATGCGCGTCTGGCGAAACTGGCCGGCGTACGCGAAGCGGAAATCCGCAAGCTGCGTGACCAATATAACCTGCACCCGGTCTACAAGCGCGTGGATACCTGCGCGGCAGAATTTGCCACCGATACCGCTTACATGTACTCCACTTATGAAGACGAGTGCGAAGCGAATCCAACTCAGGATCGTGACAAGATTATGGTGCTGGGCGGTGGTCCAAACCGTATCGGTCAGGGCATTGAATTCGACTACTGCTGCGTACACGCCTCGCTGGCGCTGCGCGAAGACGGTTACGAGACCATCATGGTCAACTGTAACCCAGAAACCGTTTCTACCGACTACGATACCTCCGACCGTCTGTACTTCGAGCCGGTAACGCTGGAAGACGTGCTGGAAATCGTGCGCATCGAGAAGCCGAAAGGCGTTATCGTGCAGTACGGCGGCCAGACTCCGCTGAAGCTGGCGCGCGCGCTGGAAGCGGCAGGCGTGCCGGTTATCGGCACCAGCCCGGATGCTATCGACCGTGCGGAAGACCGTGAACGCTTCCAGCAGGCGGTTGACCGTCTGAAGCTGAAACAACCGGCTAACGCCACCGTGACCGCCATTGAAATGGCGGTTGAGAAGGCGAAAGAGATTGGCTACCCGCTGGTGGTGCGTCCGTCCTACGTTCTCGGCGGCCGCGCGATGGAAATCGTCTACGACGAAGCCGACCTGCGTCGCTACTTCCAGACCGCGGTCAGCGTTTCTAACGATGCGCCGGTGCTGCTGGACCGTTTCCTTGATGACGCGGTTGAAGTGGACGTGGACGCCATCTGCGACGGCGAAATGGTGCTGATTGGCGGTATCATGGAGCACATCGAACAGGCGGGCGTGCACTCCGGTGACTCCGCATGTTCTCTGCCTGCGTATACCCTGAGTCAGGAAATTCAGGATGTGATGCGCCAGCAGGTGCAGAAACTGGCCTTCGAACTGCAGGTTCGCGGTCTGATGAACGTCCAGTTTGCGGTGAAGAATAACGAAGTTTACCTGATTGAAGTGAACCCGCGTGCGGCGCGTACCGTTCCGTTCGTCTCCAAGGCAACGGGCGTACCGTTGGCGAAAGTTGCAGCGCGCGTGATGGTCGGGAAAACGCTGGCACAGCAGGGCGTCACCAAAGAAGTTATCCCGCCGTACTACTCGGTAAAAGAAGTGGTGCTGCCGTTCAACAAGTTCCCGGGCGTTGATCCGCTGTTAGGGCCAGAAATGCGCTCTACTGGTGAGGTGATGGGCGTGGGCCGTACCTTCGCGGAAGCGTTCGCCAAGGCACAGCTCGGCAGCAGCTCCACCATGAAAAAACAGGGTCGTGCGCTGCTCTCCGTTCGCGAAGGCGATAAAGAGCGCGTGGTTGATCTGGCGGCGAAGCTGCTGAAGTTTGGTTTCGAGTTGGATGCGACGCACGGCACCGCGATTGTGCTGGGCGAAGCCGGTATCAATCCACGTCTGGTGAACAAGGTGCATGAAGGCCGTCCGCACATTCAGGACCGTATCAAGAATGGCGAGTACACTTACATCATCAACACTACCGAAGGCCGTCAGGCGATTGAAGACTCCAAGCTGATTCGCCGCAGCGCACTGCAGTACAAAGTGCATTATGACACCACCCTGAACGGCGGTTTCGCAACGGCGATGGCGCTGAATGCCGATGCTACCGAGAAGGTGACCTCGGTTCAGGAAATGCACGCGCAGATCAAAAAGTCATAAAAAAAAGGTCCGGTGATAATTGCGCTAACCGGGCCTGCAATATAATTGGGAAAGGGTTTCTGTAAAGAAACCCTTTTTTTATCTCTCATAAGCTCATTCCTGGCCAACCGCGCTTTCATAACCACATTTTCAATGTAATAAGCACGATGTTGCTCACACTAATCAACATTCAAGTCGCATACTATCCATTATATCCACAATTTTAATATGGCTTAGTTTTTATTAATTTGGACAGGCCGTAGCCAGATTTTTAATTTGTGAAATGGTGTGCTTATGTGTGAAAAATATGTTGAAAGACCGCTTTATTTGTTAATTGCTGACTGGATGATGGCTGAAGATCGTTGGATCACAGCAAAGGAAATTTCCCGCCATTTTGATATTGAACACTGCAAAGCAATTAATACGCTCTCTTATATTCTGTCGGAAGTGGGAGAAATTGTTTGTGAAGTTAAGATGATCCCTAATCAAATTGCAGGTCGCGGCTGCCAGTGCCAGCGTTTGGTGAAAGTCATTAGTATTGATTCTCATCTCTACAGACGATTGAATCACAATTTGCAGGAAAAAAAGGTGAGTGTGGCGAAAACGCCGCGACTGCCAGCGGTTCCCCCAACAGAGCTTAACCGTGAGCAGAAATGGCAGATGATGCTCTCCAAGAGCATGCGTCGATAATGGTGATTTGCCGGATCGGCGTGAGCGCTTCTCCGGCATAAATTACCGTGCTGATTTTGGCTTTACGTCCGTCGTGCCTTTCAGGCGCGGTCGGTTTTTTTCGACCTGCGTTAATGGCAAGGTTTCGTGTAGTCCTGTTTGGCAGCGGATTGCAAGGTCCTGATACTCTTTGGTGTTCAGCCGTTTCCAGTGCAGCTCCTGGTCCGTGACTTCACGCAGTACGCGAACCGGTGAACCAACCAGCATCTGCCTTGCCTCTCCCTGAAATCCGGCTTTGACAAAGCTCATGGCGGCGACAATACTCTCTTCGCCAATCACCGCGCCGTCCATAATCACGCTGTTCATGCCAATTAGCGCATCTCTGCCCACCACGCAGCCGTGCAGGATTGCGCCATGGCCGATGTGTCCATTCTCATGCACGATAGTGTCGGTGTCGCAGTAGCCGTGCATGATGCAGCTATCCTGCAGGTTAGAACCGGCTTCCAGAATCAGGCGACCATAGTCACCGCGCAATGAGGCGTGTGGACCAATATAAACCCCGGCCCCCACAATGACATCGCCAATCAGCACAGCGCTGGGATGGACATAGGCATCCGGATGTACCACCGGAATCAGGCCCTCAAAGGCGTAATAGCTCATTGTCTTATCTCGGTTTTATTGCCGGATTGCGGCGTAAATATCTTATCCGGCATAGGCACATTAACGACCTTTCCATACCGGATCGCGTTTTTCCGCAAATGCCTGTGGTCCTTCGAGCGCATCTTCCGAGTGCAGCACTGATGGATAGTGCTTCAGCACACCGCTGCGGATGTACCGGTAGCCTTCTTCCACCGGCATTTCGCTGGTCGCACGGTAAATCTCTTTCAGCGCGGCGATAGCCAGCGGGGCGCTATTTACCAGCTGCTGCGCCAGTTCGCGCGCGCTATCCATCAGTTCGCTCTGGCTGACAACGCGGTTGACGATGCCCCAGCGCAGTGCTTCTTCGGCGCTCATTCGTCTGCCGGTCATCACCATTTCGTTGACGATAGCTGGTGGCAGCAGTTTAGGTAGACGCAGTACGCCGCCGCTGTCAGGCACGATCCCGAGTTTTGCTTCCGGCAGCGCGAAGCTGGCATTTTCCGCACAGACGATAAAATCCGCCGCCAGCGCCAGCTCAAAACCGCCGCCAAACGCGTAGCCGTTTACCGCGGCGATGACCGGCTTATCGAGGTCGAAAATTTCGGTTAAACCAGCGAAGCCGCCTGGGCCAAAATCGGCATCTGGCGCTTCACCGTCGGCCGCCGCTTTTAAGTCCCAGCCCGCAGAAAAGAATTTCTCTCCGCCGCCGGTGATAATTGCTACGCGTAATTCCGGGTCATCACGAAAATTAAGAAAAGCTTCCCCCATTGCAAAGCTGGTTTTAGCGTCAATGGCATTGGCTTTAGGCCGGTCAAGGGTAATTTCCAGGATCGGGCCGTTACGGGTCAGATGTAATGATTCACTCATAGTTCATCTCCAGATAATTAGGTTTCCCGGCCGGAGGAATTCCGACCGGAGGGGTTATTTCAGATTTTTTTTGATTATTTTTCCTGAACAATTGCGCGGCAGGTCGGTTCTTATCTCCATAAAAGAAGGAACCTTGAATTTCGCCATATTGTTTTCGCAGAAGCTGAAGAACTCAGCTTCGCTTAATGTTTCACCCTCATTAAGGACGACAAAAGCTTTAATGGCTTCATCACGGATCGAGTCTTTAATACCGACAACCACAATGTCCTGAATTTTCGGATGCGCAGAAATAATATTTTCCAGCTCGACGCAGGAGACATTTTCCCCACCGCGTTTAATCATGTTGCAGCGTCTGTCGACGAAATAAAAAAAACCGTCCGCATCCTGGTAACCCGAATCACCGGTATGTAACCACCCTTCAGGTTCCAGCGCTTTGGCAGTAGCGTCGGGTTGCGCGTAGTACTCTTTGAAGATTGTTTTTCCCGGCACGCCTTTAATGCAGATTTCGCCAATTTCTCCGGCGGGTAGGGGACGGTTGTGATCGTCACGGATTTCGGCTTCATAGCTAAAACCCACGCGACCAATAGAGGGCCAGCGCCGTTTGTCTCCGGGGCGATCGCCAATAATGCCTACGATGGTTTCGGTCATACCGTAGGAGGTCAGTAGTCTGACGCCAAAGCGGTCGATAAAGGCATCTTTTTCCTGTTCGGATAAATTGAGATAGAACATCACTTCGCGCAGGTGATGCTGTCTGTCCGTTGGGGCTGCGGGTTGGACCATCAGCGTTCTGATCATCATCGGGATGCATTCGGTGACCGTCGCCTGATATCTACGCACCTGATCCCAGAACGCCCTGGCGCTGTACTTCTCCACCAGCACAAAGGTGCTGCCTGCGGAGAAGGCGGCCATGGCAGCCGTACACTGACAGTCGATATGAAAAGCGGGCATCACCGTCATATAGACGTCATCATCGCGCAGAGCGATTTGCCAGGAGGTGTAGTAGCCCGCAAAGCGCAGGTTGTAGTGGGTAATCACCACCCCTTTAGGCCGCGAGGTGGTGCCTGAGGTAAACAGAATTTCCGCCGTATCGTCAGTGGATAACGCAGGCGTATAGCACATATTAGTCGACTGGCGGGCTTGCAGTTGGGTAAAGTGGCTCACGCCGTCGTCAACCGGAAGCTGCTCGCCAATCAGACAGATATGATTTAGCGGAGTGGTATTTTCCAGCCGTATCTGGCGGTACATAGGATAAAACTCGGCACTGGTGACCAGCAGGCTCACCTGGCTGTTTTGCAGGATCCAGGCGCTCTCTTCGCCCAGCAAGCGGGCATTAATCGGCACCATAATGGCGCCAATTTTTGCCAGTCCAAACCAGCAAAAGATAAATTCCGGACAGTTATCCAGATGCAATGCGACCTTGTCGCCCTTGCGGATCCCTAAGGAATGGAAAAGGTTCGCCGTGCGGTTTATCTCTTCATTGAGCGAGGCATAGCTATACTGCCGAACGATTCCTTCGCAGGATTCGAAAATTAACGCCGTTTTATCTCCGTACACCCCGGCCAGATCGTCCCACATCTGACGTAAGTTTTGTCCGCCAACGATATCCATAATGCTTTATCCACTGAAATCAGGCGTGAGCGCTAACCAACCAGCAGGTCAGCGCGTCGCGTTTATTCCTCAACTCTGGCCAGGCCTTTGCCGACCAACTCATTTATGTCTGCTTCGCTATAACCAATGTTTTTCAGAATGGCGGCGGTATCCATGCCGTGTGACGGCATGCCACGCCAGATTTTCCCCGGGTTGTTTTTAAATTTCGGCATGATGTTCGGCCCTTTGCAGGTGCGGCCGTCCATCGTTTGCCACTGAGTAATGGATTCACGGGCAACGTACTGCGGGTTGCCTTCCAGTTCAGGAATGGTCAGTACCTTCGCGCAGGCGATATTCAGCTCAGCAAAGCGCGCCTGGACTTCGGCGATAGTGTGCGTTGCCAGCCAGGCATCCAGTTTCTCTTCCACGAGCGGGCCGTAAGGGCATTCCACGCGATGGATAAGCTGGGTACCTTCCGGGACTTCCGGTGTGCCAAGAATGTGGGCGAGGCCAATATCCTTGAAGCACTCGTTGATTTGCGTGATGCCGACCAGCTCCATGACGATATAGCCATCGGCGCATTTATAGAGACCGCAGCCAGCGTAATACGGGTCTTTGCCTTTGGTCATGCGTGGACAAATTTCGCCGCCGTTGAAGTAGTCCATCATGAAGTACTGACCCATACGCAGCATCACTTCGTACATGGCGATATCAATGCTTTCACCCTTACCCGTTTCGCGTACTTTGTGCAGGGCTGCCAGCGCTGCTGTCGTTGCGGTCATCCCGGAGAAGTAATCGGCGGTGTACGGGAAGGCCGGCATCGGCTGATCAACATCACCGTTTTGGATCAGATAGCCGCTGAACGCCTGCGCGATGGTGTTATATGCCGGAAGATTGGTGTACTCCTCGGTACCAAACTGGCCGAAGCCGGAAAGGTGGGCGATAACCAGTTTTGGGTTATGTTCCCACAGCACGTCATCGGTAATGCCGCGGCGAGCAAAGGCCGGGCCTTTACTGGCTTCAATGAAAATATCGGTGGTTTCCATGAGCTTCAGAAACGCTTCCCGGCCTTCATCTTTGAAAATATTCAGCGACAGGGCGTGCAGGTTGCGGCGTGAGAGCTGTGGATAGTTAGGTTGCACGCGGATGGTATCGGCCCATGCGACGTTTTCAATCCAGATAACCTCAGCACCCCATTCGGCGAACATCTGTCCGGCGAACGGGCCGGCAATTTCGATCCCTGAAAAAACCACGCGTACCCCGGCAAGTGGGCCAAAGGTGGGCATTGGTAAATGATTCATAATTTTGCTCCTGGCATTTTTTGTAGGCCCGGTAGGCGCAGCGCCACCGGGCATGTTGCCGGATGGCGGCGTAAACGCCTTATCCGGCCTACGAATCGTGCTGAATTAGCGGTATTGCTTGAGTACCGCACGACCCAACGTCAGGATCTGCATTTCATCAGAGCCACCAGAAACACGGTCAACGCGCAGATCGCGCCAGAAACGCGTGATGCGATGGTTACCCGCGATACCTACACCGCCCAGCACCTGCATGGCGGTATCGACCACTTCAAACGCAGCGTTGGCGCAGAAGTATTTGCACATTGCTGCATCGCCCGAAGTAATGGTGCCGTTATCCGCTTTCCATGCCGCTTCAAGCAGCATGTTTTTCATGGAATTCAGTTTGATCGCCATATGCGCGAACTTCTCCTGAATCAGCTGGAAGCGGCCGATCGTTTCGCCAAACTGCACGCGCTGATTGGCGTAGCGCGCGGCGTCTTCAAAAGCGCACATTGCCGTACCGTAGTTGGTCAGTGCGACAAGGAAGCGTTCATGATCGAACTCTTCTTTCACGCGGTTGAAACCATTACCTTCCCGACCGAACATGTCTTTCTCGTCCAGTTCAACGTCGTCAAAGGTGATTTCACAGCAGCTATCCATGCGCAGACCGAGTTTCTCCAGCTTGTTGACCTTGATACCCGCTTTGCTCATGTCAACGAACCACTCGGTGTAAACAGGTTTATCCGGCGATGCACCATCTCTCGCCATAACCACGATGTACGGGGTATAGGCGCTACTGGTGATAAAGCACTTACTGCCATTAAGATAAACCTTACCATTTTTACGTGTATAAGTGGTTTTCAGGCTGCCAACATCCGATCCCGCTCCCGGTTCGGTGATGGCAGAGTTCCACATCTGCTTACCGGTTCCCTGGAACGCCATGATTTTATCGATTTGTTCCTGAGTCCCTTCACGCAGGAACGTGTTAAAACCGCCCGGTAACTGGTACAGCACATAGGTTGGTGCGCCCAGGCGTCCGAGTTCCATCCAGACTGCAGCGACGGTAACAAAACCCGCTTCCAGTCCACCGTGTTCTTCCGGAATCAACAGGCTATCGATGCCCATATCCGCCAGTGCTTTAACAAAACGCTCAGGGTAGACGCTGTCACGATCGCACTCGGCAAAATAAGCTTCCCAGTTCTCACTGGCCATCAATTCACGAATACCGGCGACAAACAGCTCCTGCTCGTCATTTAAGTTGAAATCCATCTTTCAGCCTCTTGATCAATTGGGTTAATAAGAATTACTTGTCTTTCCAGTGCACTTTGGCGTCTTTAATAAAGGACAGCGTCACCATGATGTTGACGAAGAACAGCGGACATCCTCCGGCGATAATCGCGGTCTGAATCGGCTTCAGCCCACCCAGCGCCAGCAGAACGATACCGATGATGCCGACCAGAACGGACCAGCCGATACGCACTAACAGCGGCGGTTCTTCACCATCGCGGACTTCACGACAGGTGGACATCGCCAGGGTGTAAGAGCAGGCGTTAATCAGCGTCACGGTGGCAATAAAGCAGAGGATGAAGAATCCCCACATGGTGGCGGTGCTGAGCGGTAGAGCAGCCCAGGTTTCGATAATGGCGCGCGCCACGCCGTGTTGTTCAATCAGCTGCGGGATATTGAGAACGTTTTTATCCATCAGCAGCAGCGTGTTGCTGCCAAGGACTGTCCACAGGATCCAGGTCGACGCGGTCAGGCCCAGCACCATCCCGAAGCACAGTTCACGGACGGTACGACCACGCGAAATACGGGCCAGGAAGATACTCATCTGGATGGCGTAAATGACCCACCACGCCCAGTAGAAGACGGTCCAGCCCTGTGGGAAGCCGCCTTTACCGATGGCATCGGTATAGAACAGCATCCGCGGCAGATACATCAACAGCATGCCGACGGAGTCGGTGAAGTAGTTCATGATGAAGCTGGCGCCGCTGACGATAAACACCCAGCCCAGCATCAGGAAGCTCAGATAGCTACGCACGTCGCTGGCGATCTTGACCCCTTTTTGCAGGCCGCAGGCCACGCAAATGGCGTTCAATATGATCCAGCAGGTAATGATGATTGCGTCGAGTTGCAGCGTATGCGGAATACCGAACAGATACTGCATGCACTCGGTTACCAGCGGAGTGGCCAGACCGAGGCTGGTACCCATCGCAAAGATCAGCGCCACCAGATAGAAGTTATCGACGATGGTGCCGAACAGCCCTTTCGCATGCTTCTCGCCCACTAACGGTACCAGCGTGGAGCTGGGACGGATGACGTCCATCTTGCGCACAAAGAAGAAGTAGGCGAAAGCCACAGAAAGGAAACTGTAGGTTGCCCACGGCAACGGTCCCCAGTGGAACAGGCTGTACGCCAGGCCCAGCTCTTTCGCGCCCGTGGAGTTAGGCGCGAGAGCAAACGGCGGGGTGGAAATGTAGTAGTAGATCTCGATGGAACCCCAGAACAGCACCGCGGCGGATGTACAGGAAGCGAACATCATAAAAATCCAGCTGGTGGTACTAAACTCTGGTTTTTCGTCGCCTAATTTCTTTTTGGCATACGGGCCAAAGACCAACCAGAACCAGCCGAAGAGCATGACGACCATATACCATTCAAATGCCCAGCCCCAGACATTGGTGACATAACTGAATACCGCATTAATAACGACGTTAGCGGCATCGAGATCTCTTACAGTTAGCCAACAAAGTATCCCAACTATTATTAATGGCGGAAAAAAAACCTTCGGTTCAATTCCCGACTTTCTCTTTTCATTTTTCATAAGTGAATTCCAGTGTGAAAACGAAACTTATTTAGCGTGCCCGTGCATGATCTTTTGTTTATTTATTATTAATGATTTGTTGATAACTTTTAACCTCTGGGAGCGCCTCAGTGAGTAACCCATAATGAGTATTCATATCGGGTGGTTCTGTTATCTCTGTCACACTTTTTTATGCTGAGTAATTCGCTTAAAAATTTGATGTTTTTTGTTTTTAATCAATTGGTTGGTTGTGGTTTTTTAACTTTTTTAAGTGACTGGCGTTCAATATTGTTGAACCCGCAGACAATATTGAAAATTTTCATATTTGACGTGATTCTTTCAATATTGGTGAGGTGCATAACACTATTGAAAGTTACGAATTTCAATGTGTGACATTTTCAATATTGGTGATTAAGGTTTTATTTCCGAATTAAAGAGCGTGATATCTGTATTTAACACTGCCGATATAAATACGTTTCCTTCATGATTTCTGGAGATGCAATGAAGATAATTACTTGCTACAAATGCGTACCTGATGAACAGGATATTGCGATTAATAATGCTGATGGCTCACTCGATTTCAGCAAAGCGGATGGCAAAATAAGCCAGTATGATCTGAATGCGATCGAAGCGGCTTGTCAGTTGAAACAACAGTCAGGAGAGGCCCAGGTTGTGGCCATGAGCGTCGGCGGCAAAGCGCTGACCAATGCAAAAGGGCGAAAAGATGTGCTTTCCCGTGGCCCAGATGAACTGATTGTTGTTATTGACGATCAATTTGAGCAGGCGCTGCCGCAACAAACTGCCAGCGCGCTGGCAGCCGCCGCGCAAAAAGCAGGTTTCGATCTGCTTATTTGCGGTGACGGTTCTTCCGATCTTTATGCTCAGCAGGTTGGTCTGCTGGTGGGCGAAGCGCTGAACATTCCGGCGATTAACGGCGTGAGTAAAATCCTCTCTCTTACCGACAGCACTCTGACGGTAGAGCGTGAACTGGAAGATGAAGTCGAAACTCTGAGCATTCCGCTTCCGGCGGTGATCGCGGTCTCAACAGACATCAACACCCCACAAATCCCTTCCATGAAAGCCATTCTTGGCGCGGCGAAAAAACCGGTTCAGGTCTGGTCGCCGGCAGACATTGGCCTGAGCAGCGCGCAGGTATATTCCGAACAACACGTTGCTGCACCGAAGCAGCGCGAGCGTCAGCGCGTTGTAATTGAAGGTGACGGTGAAGAACAGATTGCCGCGTTTGTCGAGAATCTTCGCAAAATCATTTAATTATCAGGGGATGTTATGAACAAATTTTCCAGTATCTGGGTATTCAGCGATACCCCTTCTCGTCTGCCGGAACTGATGAATGGTGCGCAGGCTTTAGGTGAAAAAGTTAACACGTTTGTGCTGAGTGAAGCGGACTGCGCGACGGCATGCCATTTAGGCGCAGATGATGTCTGGTTACTCAGCGGTAAACCAGATGACCGTATGGTCGAAGACTACGCTGATGTGATGGCCGAAACTATTCGTCAGCACAGCGAGGGCGGGGCGGTGCTGCTGCCGAATACGCGTCGCGGCAAGCTGTTAGCGGCAAAACTGGGTTTTCGCTTGTCGGCAGCGGTCTCCAACGACGCCAGTGCAGTCGCCGTACAGGATGGAAAAG
This sequence comes from Citrobacter sp. RHB35-C21, assembly GCF_013816515.1. Classification (NCBI taxonomy): domain Bacteria; kingdom Pseudomonadati; phylum Pseudomonadota; class Gammaproteobacteria; order Enterobacterales; family Enterobacteriaceae; genus Citrobacter; species Citrobacter sp. RHB35-C21. The sequence goes on along the minus strand of NZ_CP057147.1, from coordinate 4,327,520 downwards.
CGGCGGTAAAACATATGGTCTACGGCGGCCTGGCGATGGGGGCAGAAACAATCGCTTCGCCGTTCGCCGTGATAACGCTCAGCAGTGGAACGTTTGACGCGCAGCAACCGGATACCGCCCGCAGCGGCGAGGTGCACACTGTGTCATGGCAGGCTCCGGCTGTAGCCGTTACTCGTACGGCAACTCAGGCACGTCAGAGCAATAGCGTCGATCTCGACAAAGCCCGTCTGGTGGTTAGCGTGGGACGCGGGATCGGCAGCAAAGAAAATATCTCGCTGGCGGAGGCGCTGTGCCAGACGATTGGTGCCGAGCTGGCGTGCTCCCGTCCGGTGGCGGAAAACGAGAAGTGGATGGAACACGAACGCTACGTCGGCATCTCCAACCTGATGCTCAAGCCGGAACTGTATCTGGCCGTGGGGATCTCCGGGCAGATCCAACATATGGTCGGCGCCAACGGCGCGCAGACGATTTTCGCCATCAACAAAGATAAAAATGCGCCGATCTTCCAGTATGCGGATTTTGGCATCGTTGGCGATGCGCTGAAGATCCTGCCTGCGCTGACGGCTGCTTTAGCGCGTTAAACCATTTCGGGCAGGATGCGAAGGTGTCCTGCCGCTGACAGGAGTACGTATGTCCGAAGATATCTTTGATGCCATCATCGTGGGTGCAGGTCTGGCGGGTTCGGTTGCGGCGCTGGTGCTGGCTCGGGAGGGCGCACAGGTGCTGGTTATCGAGCGCGGCAATTCTGCTGGCGCGAAGAATGTCACCGGTGGGCGCATGTATGCGCATAGCCTGGAGAATATCATTCCCGGTTTTGCTGAGCAGGCCCCCATTGAACGCATCATCACCCACGAAAAACTCGCCTTTATGACCGACAAAGGGGCGATGACCATCGACTATTGCAACGGCGAAGACGCCAAATCGTCGCAGGTTTCTTACTCTGTCTTACGCAGTAAATTTGACGCCTGGCTGATGGAACAGGCCGAAGAGGCGGGCGCTCAGCTCATCACCGGTATCCGCGTGGATAACGTTGTGCAGCGCGAGGGCAAAGTCGTGGGCGTGGAAGCCGATGGCGATATTCTGGAAGCCAAAGTGGTGATCCTTGCCGACGGAGTGAATTCTCTGTTGGCTGAAAAGTTGGGTATGGCAAAGCGCGTCGAGGCATCGCATGTTGCCGTCGGCGTAAAAGAGCTGATCGAGTTGCCGAAATCGGTAATTGAAGATCGTTTCCAGTTACAAGGGAACGAAGGGGCTGCCTGTCTGTTTGCCGGATCGCCCACCGATGGGTTGATGGGCGGTGGCTTTCTCTATACGAATGAAACGACCCTTTCTCTGGGACTGGTCTGCGGCCTTCATCATCTGAAAGATGCGAAAAAATCGGTTCCGCAAATGCTGGAAGATTTCAAACAGCATCCGGCGGTTGCCCCGCTGATCGCCGGTGGCAAGCTGGTGGAATATGCCGCGCACGTCGTACCGGAAGCCGGTATCAACATGCAGCCAGAACTGGTGGGGGACGGCGTATTGATTGCTGGTGACGCTGCTGGAATGTGTATGAACCTCGGCTTTACCATTCGCGGTATGGATCTCGCCATATCCGCAGGTGAAGCGGCGGCGAAAACGGTGCTTTCCGCAATGAAGCGCGACGATTTTAGCAAGCAGTCGCTGGAGGAATACCGTCAGCATCTGGACGAAGGCCCGATGCGCGATATGCGCATGTATCAAAAGCTACCCGCTTTTCTTGATAACCCACGCATGTTTACCGCTTATCCGGAAATGGCGGTCAGTATTGCGCGCGACCTGTTCACCGTGGATGGTTCGGCACCGGTGCCAATGCGTAAAAAAATCCTACGCCATGCGAAGAAAGTGGGCTTCATCAACCTGATGAAAGATGGCCTGAAAGGAGTGACCGTATTATGACATCTCCCGTCAACGTGGACGTCAAACTGGGCGTCAATAAGTTCAATGTGGATGAAGACAGTCCGCATATCATTCTCAAAACCGATCCTGATAAACAGGCGCTGGAGGTGCTGATTAAGGCCTGTCCGGCTGGACTGTATAAAAAGCAGGATGACGGTAGCGTACGTTTTGATTATGCCGGATGCCTGGAATGCGGAACGTGCCGCATTCTCGGACTGGATACAGCGCTGGAAAAATGGGAATACCCGCGTGGGACGTTTGGCGTGGAGTTCCGCTACGGCTAAACCTGGTGCCGGATGGCGGCTTCGCCTTATCCGGCCTACAGGAACAATGCGTAGGCCTGATAAGCGTAACGTCATCAGGCATTAAGTTAAAATAAAACAGGACATAACCATGCAGCAGCCCAGGAACTTTGATGACATCAAATTCACCTCTATTCACCGCCGGATAATGCTGTGGGGAAGCGGTGGGCCGTTTCTGGATGGTTATGTGCTGGTGATGATTGGCGTGGCATTGGAACAGCTCACGCCAGCATTGAAACTGGATGCGCAGTGGATTGGTCTGCTGGGCGCCGGTACGCTCGCGGGGCTGTTTGTGGGGACGTCGCTGTTTGGCTACATTTCCGACAAGGTCGGGCGGCGCAAAATGTTCATTATCGATATTATCGCCATTGGCGTGATATCGGCGGCAACCATGTTTGTCTCCTCGCCCGTTGAGCTGTTGGTAATGCGCGTGCTGATCGGTATTGTGATTGGTGCCGACTACCCGATCGCCACCTCGATGATCACCGAGTTTTCCAATACCCGCCAACGCGCTTTCTCCATCGGTTTTATCGCCGCTATGTGGTATGTCGGCGCCACCTGTGCCGATCTGGTCGGCTACTGGTTGTATGATGTTGAGGGCGGATGGCGTTGGATGTTGGGCAGCGCGGTGATCCCCTGCATTTTGATCCTGATTGGGCGTTTCGATCTTCCTGAATCGCCGCGCTGGCTGCTGCGTAAAGGTCGGGTGAAAGAGTGTGAGGAGATGATGATCAAACTGTTCGGCGAACCGGTGGTGTTCGACGAAGAAGCGCCGCAGGAGACGCGCTTTCTTCAGCTATTTAATCGCCGTCATTTCCCGTTTGTACTGTTTGTCGCCGCTATCTGGACTTGTCAGGTGATCCCGATGTTTGCCATTTATACCTTTGGTCCGCAGATTGTGGGGCTGCTGGGGCTTGGTGCCGGGAAAAGCGCCGCGTTAGGAAATGTGGTAATCAGCTTATGCTTTATGTTGGGGTGCATTCCTCCCATGTTCTGGCTTAATAGCGCGGGCCGACGACCGCTGTTAATTGGCAGCTTCATTATGATGACGCTGGCGCTGGCCGTGCTAGGGTTAATCCCTGATATGGGCGCGTGGCTGGTGGTGCTGGCGTTTGCCGTATACGCGTTCTTCTCCGGGGGACCCGGAAACCTGCAATGGCTATACCCTAACGAACTGTTTCCCACCGATATTCGTGCGTCTGCCGTCGGGGTGATTATGTCCTTAAGCCGTATCGGCACCATTGTTTCAACTTGGGCGCTGCCGGTGTTCATCACCAAATACGGGATCAGTAATGTCATGCTGATGGGGGCGGGAATTTCACTGATCGGCCTGCTCGTGTCCATTGCTTTCGCCCCGGAAACGCGAGGTCTGACGCTGGCGCAAACCAGCCAAATGACGATCCGCAGTAAACCCGTGACCAGGACGGGTTATTAGGAGTGTTCTGTATTTTCCCTGCAACTCAGTCAGTTAGCCTACAGTTAACGGGTATATCACTGAAAACGACTGAAAAGCAGGGAGAACACCATGCAAAAACATATTCTGATCACCTCTATTTTTACCGCAGCAGCACTGTTCACCGTAGCCGGTTGCTCCTCGAACCAGGCGGTTAAAACGACCGATGGCAAAACAATCGTGACCGACGGCAAACCGCAAGTCGATGATGATACAGGCCTGGTGTCGTACAAAAATGCGCAAACGGGTAAGACGGAACAAATTAACCGCGATCAGGTTAAAGATATGAGCGAACTGGATAACTAGTTCAGTTTTCTCCATTCAACCACTCAATAATATTGACTGTTAGCCTGCGGATTAACTGACTAAACTCACTGTTATTACAATAATGCAGTGAAACAGGCTAATCATGATCCTCATCATTTATGCGCATCCCTATCCGCAGCACTCGCATGCGAATAAGCGGATGCTTGAACAGGCAAGGATGCTGGAGGGCGTGGAGATCCGCTCGCTCTACCAGCTCTACCCCGACTTCAATATCGATATTGCCGCTGAACAGGATGCGCTGGCGCGCGCTGATTTGATTATCTGGCAGCATCCTATGCAATGGTATAGCACTCCTCCCTTACTCAAGCTGTGGATGGATAAGGTCCTTTCGCACGGTTGGGCGTATGGCCACGGCGGGACTGCGCTCCACGGTAAACATCTGCTGTGGGCAGTGACGACCGGCGGCGGCGAAAACCACTTTGATATTGGCTCCCATCCCGGATTTGATGTGCTTTCCCAGCCCTTACAGGCAACAGCACTCTACTGTGGCCTCAAATGGCTGCCGCCGTTTGCGATGCACTGTACGTTTATCTGTGATGATGAAACTCTGCAGGCGCAGGCGCGTCATTACAAACAGCGTCTGTTGGAGTGGCAGGAGGTTCATCATGGATAGCCATACGCTAATACAGGCGCTGATTTATCTCGGATCGGCGGCGCTGATTGTCCCCATTGCCGTGCGACTGGGGCTAGGGTCAGTGCTGGGGTATCTCATCGCAGGGTGCATTATTGGACCATGGGGTCTGAGGATGGTGACCGACGCTGAATCAATCCTGCATTTTGCCGAGATCGGCGTGGTGCTGATGCTGTTTGTCATCGGTCTGGAGCTGGATCCGCAACGTTTGTGGAAACTGCGGGCCTCGGTGTTCGGTGGTGGTGCGCTGCAGATGGTGGTTTGCGGCGGTCTGATTGGTTTGTTCTGTATGTTCCTCGGCCTGCGCTGGCAGGTAGCGGAACTGATCGGCATGACGCTGGCGCTTTCCTCCACGGCTATTGCTATGCAGGCGATGAATGAGCGAAACCTGATGGTTTCGCAAATGGGACGCAGCGCGTTTGCCGTGCTGTTGTTCCAGGATATCGCCGCTATTCCTCTGGTGGCGATGATCCCATTACTTGCGGCGAGCGGCGCATCGACAACGCTTGGGGCGTTTGCGCTCTCCGCCCTTAAAGTGGCGAGCGCCCTGGTGCTGGTGGTGTTGCTGGGGCGTTATGTGACGCGTCCGGCCTTGCGTTTTGTCGCTCGCTCTGGCCTGCGGGAAGTATTCAGTGCCGTTGCGCTGTTCCTCGTTTTTGGCTTCGGTCTGCTGTTGGAAGAGGTTGGACTGTCGATGGCGATGGGCGCGTTCCTGGCTGGCGTGCTGCTGGCAAGCTCTGAGTATCGTCACGCGCTGGAAAGCGATATCGAGCCATTTAAAGGGCTGCTGCTGGGACTGTTTTTCATCGGCGTCGGGATGTCTATCGACTTTGGTACGCTGATTGATAATCCCTTGCGCATTATCATTCTGTTGGTCGGTTTCCTGGTTATCAAAACTGTCATGCTGTGGCTGATAGCGAAACCCTTACAGGTGCCGAACAAGCAGCGCAGATGGTTTGCCGTGTTATTAGGGCAGGGCAGTGAGTTTGCCTTTGTGGTGTTTGGCGCGGCGCAAATGGCAAACGTGCTTGATCCTGATTGGGCGAAATCTCTGACGCTGGCGGTGGCGCTGTCGATGGCGGCGACGCCGATTTTACTGGTAATTCTGACGCGTCTGGAAAAATCGGCGACCGGTGAAGAGCGGGAAGCAGATGAAATCGACGAGGAACAACCTCGGGTGATCATCGCCGGGTTTGGGCGATTTGGTCAGATAACCGGTCGTCTGTTGTTGTCGAGCGGGGTCAAAATGGTGGTTCTTGATCATGACCCGGACCATATCGAAACGCTGCGTAAATTCGGCATGAAGGTTTTCTATGGCGATGCGACGCGGATGGATCTGCTGGAGTCTGCCGGGGCGGCTAAAGCTGAAGTTATTATTAACGCCATTGATGATCCGCAAACCAGCCTGCAACTGACCGAAATGGTGAAACAGTATTTCCCGCATCTGCAAATTATTGCCCGTGCGCGCGATGTGGATCATTACATCCGCCTGCGCCAGGCTGGCGTGGAGATGCCGGAACGTGAAACCTTTGAGGGCGCGCTGAAGACCGGACGTTTGGCACTGGAAGGTCTTGGGCTTGGACGCTATGAAGCGCGTGAGCGGGCCGATGTATTCCGCCGCTTCAACACGCTGATGGTTGAGGAGATGGTGAAAGGGGAAAATGACGCAACGTCCCGCGCGGCGGTATATAAACGCACCAGCGAAATGCTGAGTGAAATTATTGCGGAAGATCGTCAGCACTTATCATTAATTCAACGCCATGGCTGGCAAGGCACGGATGAAGGTAAGCATACGGGCGACGTCGCCGATGAGCCGGAAGTGAAACCGTCAGCATAGGGTAAAAAATGTGATGTTCTGCAAACTTTACTGCTAATTGGCTGTTTTTGAACTACTGTAATGCTGGCGTACCACCTTAAATAGGTCGGTTCGCCAGCAGAACGGAAAATTTTCATGCTCATCCTCTTTCCGCCAGTCGACGAAAGATTGCGCTTTCCGTATAGTGGCGACAATTTTTTTGTATCCGGGAAACATTCAATGATCAGTCTGATTGCGGCGTTAGCGGTAGATCGCGTCATCGGTATGGAAAATGCCATGCCATGGAACCTACCTGCCGATCTCGCCTGGTTTAAACGTAATACCTTAAACAAGCCGGTTGTCATGGGACGCCACACGTGGGAATCCATCGGGCGACCGTTGCCAGGGCGTAAAAATATCGTCATCAGCAGCAAGCCTGGCACCGACGATCGCGTGCAGTGGGTGAAGTCTGTTGAGGAAGCGATCGCGGCCTGTGGCGATGAACCTGAAATTATGGTTATTGGCGGTGGGCGTGTGTATGAGCAGTTCCTGCCGAAAGCGCAGAAACTGTATCTGACACACATTGATGCGGAAGTTGAAGGGGATACGCATTTCCCGGACTACGAACCGGATGACTGGGAATCAGTGTTCAGTGAATTCCACGATGCTGACGCGCAAAACTCCCACAGCTACTGCTTCGAGATTTTGGAACGTCGTTAATGTGGATGCCTGATGGCGTTGCGCTAATCAGGCCTACAGATTGCACATTCGTCTGCCGGATTAGGTGTAAGCACCGCCATCCGGCAGACGGCTATCAGGCGTTGACGGCCTCGCCGGGATCCAGATTCAGATGGCGATTTGATGGCTGTACAAAGTACTGTTTGTCTTCCCAGCGCAGACAGGTGAGATCCCCGCCCCAGCAACACCCCGTATCTAACGCGTAAATACCTTCTGGCGTGCCTTTGCCCTCCAGCGATGCCCAGTGCCCGAATGCAATGCTATAGGCTTCACTGACCGGTCCAGGAATGGCAAACCACGGCTTCAGCGGGGCAGGCGCATCTTCTGGCGACTCTTTGCTGTACATGTCCAACTGACCGTTGGGGAAGCAGTAACGCATGCGGGTAAACGCGTTGGTAATAAAACGCAGGCGCGCCAGCCCCGTCAGTTCCGGGGTCCAGTTATTTGGCATGTCGCCGTACATGGCATCAAGAAAGAATGGATAAGAGTCGCTCGACAGCACGGCTTCAACGTCGCGAGCACAGTCCTTCGCCGTCTGCAGATCCCACTGTGGGGTAATCCCTGCATGCGCCATGACCAGTTTCTTCTCTTCATCAACCTGCAACAGCGGCTGGCGACGTAGCCAGTTAAGCAGCGTGTCAGCATCCGGGGCCTCAAGCAGCGGCGTGAGCCGGTCTTTCGGTTTATTACGGCTGATGCCAGCAAACACGGCCAGCAGGTGTAAATCGTGATTACCGAGGACTAACCGCACGCTGTCGCCCAGCGATTTAATGTAGCGCAAAACGTCTAACGACCCTGGCCCACGCGCAACCAGATCGCCGGTGAGCCATAAGGTGTCTTGTTCTGGATTAAAGTCAACCTGGTGCAGCAAGGCTACCAGTTCATCGTAACAACCGTGAACGTCGCCAATGAGGTATGTTGCCATAGCTATTGTTTTAATGAATGAGTGTAGGAACGGCGAGTCGGAACACGGGAATGTCGATGGTAAAGGCGATCCCTTGCTCATCGATCATTTCGTAATGACCCTGCATGGTGCCCAGCGGTGTTTCAATCACCGCACCGCTGGTGTACTGGTACTCTTCGCCAGGTTCGATGTGGGGCTGAACGCCAACCACGCCTTCGCCCTGAACTTCGGTTTCACGGCCATGACCATTGGTGATCAACCAATAACGCCCCAACAGCTGCACAGGCGCTCGCCCCAAATTGCGGATAGTCACGGTATAAGCAAAAACGTAACGTTCATCATCAGGTGAGGATTGCGCCTCAATGTAGACGCTTTGTACCTGAATGCACACTCGGGGCGAATTGATCATGTTTAACTCTCCTTCGATGGCGCGTTTTCTGACAGATAGTTAGCCATCCGGCAGTATTGCGCGACAGAGATATTTTCCGCTCGCATCGCCGGATCAACGCCCAGCTCTGTCAGTACTTCAACGCTAAACAGGTTGCCGAGACTATTACGTACCGTTTTGCGACGCTGATTAAACGCTTCAGTGGTAATACGGCTCAGCACACGAACATCTTTAACGGGGTACGGCATTGTCGCGTGAGGGACCAGACGCACCACGGCGGAATCGACTTTAGGCGCAGGCGTAAATGCGGATGGCGGCACTTCAAGTACCGGGATCACATTGCAGTAATACTGCGCCATGACGCTTAATCGACCATACGCTTTACTGTTTGGCCCTGCAACCAGACGGTTGACCACCTCTTTTTGCAACATGAAATGCATGTCGGCGATGGCATCAGTATAGGAAAAAAGATGGAACATGAGCGGCGTGGAGATGTTATACGGCAGGTTGCCGAATACGCGCAGCGGCTGACCCATCGTTTGTGCGAGTTCGCCGAAGTTCATGGTCATGGCATCTTGCTGATAAATCGTCAGCTTCGGCCCTAAAAACGGGTGTGTTTGCAGGCGGGCGGCGAGATCGCGGTCCAGCTCAATGACCGTGAGCTTGTCCAGGCGTTCGCCTACAGGTTCGGTCAACGCTGCCAGGCCCGGGCCGATTTCGACCATAGCCTGACCTTTCTGCGGGTTGATAGCAGAGACAATACTTTCGATCACAAACTGATCGTTGAGGAAGTTTTGCCCGAAACGTTTACGGGCTAAGTGGCCCTGATGGACTCGATTATTCATTGGTATTAACAATCATTTTGATGGCGAGATTAAGCGCCGTAATAAAACTGCCGACATCTGCTTGCCCACGACCCGCAAGTTCAAGCGCGGTGCCGTGATCGACGGATGTGCGAATAAAGGGCAGGCCCAGCGTGATATTCACACCGCGACCAAATCCCTGGTATTTTAGCACGGGGAGACCCTGATCGTGGTACATTGCCAGCACGGCATCCGCGTGGTCGAGATATTTGGGCTGAAACAGCGTATCTGCGGGCAGCGGGCCGTTTAATTTCATCCCCTGCGCACGCAGTTCATCAAGGACCGGAATGAGGGTGTCTATCTCTTCCGTTCCCATATGACCACCTTCACCGGCATGCGGGTTAAGACCGCACACCAGAATATGCGGATCGGCAATGCCAAACTTGGTGCGCAAATCATGATGCAAAATACCGATCACTTCTTTAAGCAGAGCAGGCGTAATGGCGTCGGCAACGGCTCTGAGCGGCAAATGAGTGGTTGCCAGGGCAACGCGCAGCGTTTCAGTCGCCAGCATCATGACGACTTTCTTCGCCTGTGAGCGCTCTTCAAAAAACTCGGTATGTCCGGTAAACGGGACGCCTGCGTCATTGATTACGCCTTTGTGCACCGGACCGGTAATCAGCGCCGCAAACTCACCTTGCAGACAACCATCGCAGGCGCGAGCCAGCGTATCCACCACATATTGTCCGTTCTCTACCGCCAACTGACCCGCGATAACAGGCGCCCGCAGAGCAATCGGCAACAGCGTCAACGTACCTGCTGATTGCGGTCTGGCTGGGGTATCTGGAGAGTATGGGAGGAGTGAAAGCGGTAAACCGAGCATTGCTGCCCGGTCACTGAGGAGTGTGGCATCCGCACAGACAACGAGTTCTACAGGCCACTCACGCTGGGCGAGCTGAACCACCAGGTCCGGGCCAATCCCGGCGGGTTCGCCGGGAGTGATCACAACGCGTTGAATACGAGTCATTAGTTGCTCAGAACTTTAACGTAGGCGCTGGCGCGCTGTTCCTGCATCCAGGTCGCAGCTTCTTCCGAGAATTTGCGGTTCATCAGCATACGATAAGCTCTGTCTTTCTGCGCCGCGTCAGTTTTATCAACGTTACGCGTGTCCAGCAGCTCGATCAGATGCCACCCGAAAGAGGAGTGCACCGGGGTACTCATCTGGCCTTTGTGAAGTTTGGTCAGCGCATCGCGGAAAGCGGGATCGAAAATATCCGCTGCAGCCCAGCCCAGATCGCCGCCCTGGTTGGCAGAACCCGGATCCTGAGAAAACTCTTTAGCCGCTGCCGCGAAGGTTGTTTTACCGCTCTTAATATCAGCTGCGATTTGTTCCAACTTCAGACGAGCCTGTTGATCGGTCATGATCGGCGATGGCTTGAGCAGAATATGGCGGGCATGAACTTCAGTCACGGAGATGCTCTGGCTTTGACCACGCATATCGTTAACTTTCAGGATGTGGAAGCCGACACCAGAACGAATTGGGCCGATGATATCGCCTTTTTTCGCGGTGCTTAGCGCCTGGGCAAAGATGCCCGGCAGCTCCTGAATACGTCCCCAACCCATCTGGCCGCCTTTCAGCGCCTGCTGGTCAGCGGAATAGGTGATAGCCAGTTTGCCGAAATCGCTACCGTTACGCGCTTCATCAACAACAGAGCGCGCCTGACTTTCAGCCGCGTTAACCTGGTCAGAAGTTGGGTTTTCCGGTAATGGGATCAGAATGTGGCTCAGGTTCAGCTCGGTGCTGGCATCGTTTTGGTTGCCGACCTGCTGCGCCAGGGCATCCACTTCCTGAGGCAGGATAGTAACGCGACGGCGAACTTCGTTGTTACGCACTTCAGAGATGGTCATCTCTTTGCGGATCTGGTTACGATAGGTCGAATAGCTTAAGCCATCCTGTGCCAGACGGCTGCGCATCTGATCCAGCGTCATGTTGTTTTGCTTGGCGATGTTGGCAATCGCCTGATCCAGTTGCTCGTCAGAGATTTTAACACCCATCTTCTGACCCATCTGCAGGAGGATTTGATCCATGATCAAACGTTCCAGGATCTGATGACGCAGCGTGGCGTCGTCCGGTAATTGTTGACCAGCCTGACCCGCATTAAGTTTTACTGACTGCATTAAGCCATCGACGTCGCTTTCCAGAACGACGCCGTTATTGACGACGGCTGCGACTTTATCGACTACCTGTGGGGCAGCGAAACTGGTATTCGCGATCATGGCGATACCGAGAAGCAGCGTTTTCCAGTTCTTCATACTTTTTCCATTTCAATTAACCGCAAAGCGGATTACGTTGTAAATCAATCAGATCATAAAGAGCTTTGATACGGCAAAATGTTAGAACGCAACATTTGGTTGGTGCCGAGACCGTAGTTGGAACTCAGGCCGCGTAGTTCGATATTAAAGCCGATCGTGTTGTCATAAACTGCATGTTTCTGAGTGTCATCCCAGCCGTTCAGCTTACGTTCGTAGCCGAAGCGAATGGCGTAACAGCAGGAGTTGTACTGCAGACCCAGCATGGAATCCGCTTCTTTGTTCACGTTGGTATCAAAGTAGTAAGCCCCGACAATCGACCAGCGGTCGGCGATCGGGAAGCTTGCTACCGCGCCCACCTGTGAAATCCCGTTTTTATACTGCTCTGCTGTAGAGTAGTAAGACGGCAGGGTTGCCTGGATATATTCAGAGCTGGCATAACGGTAGTTCAGCTGCAGCATACGGTTTTCGTCGCGGCGGTATTCGATACTGCTGCTGCTGGTTGCAACGCTGTCCAGACGCGTGTCGTACTGGATCCCACTGCGTAAACCCCAGCGATCGGAGATGCGCCAGTAGGTGTCGCCAGCCCATACCAGTGAGCCCGTTTTGTCGTCATTCTCCCATTTAATGTTGTCATCGCCAGTGCGAGACTCGGTGAAATAGTAGATTTGACCCACAGAAATATTAAAACGTTCAACGGCCGCGTCATCATAAACGCGAGATGTGACCCCGGTCGTTACCTGGTTGGCAGACGCGATGCGGTCCAGACCGCCATAGGTGCGATCGCGGAACAGGCCGCTGTAGTCAGATTGCAGCAGGGACGAGTCATAGTTATAGATATGACTTTGGTCGCGATACGGTACATACAGGTACTGAGCACGGGGCTCCAGCGTTTGGGTATAGCCCGGCGCTAACATGTTCATGTCGCGCTCGAAGATCATCTTGCCGTCAACTTTAAACTGCGGCATGACGCGGTTGGCGGAATCATCGAGCTTGTTAACGTTACTCGGGTTGTTGTTGTACCAATCCAGGTTAGTTTGCTGATAGTGCGTTGCCAGCAGCTTCGCTTCGGTATTGATACTTCCCCAGTTATTCGACAATGGCAGGTTGATGGTCGGTTCGAGGTGAACACGCGTTGCTTCCGGCATGTTGTCGTTGGTATTAACGAAATGGACTGCCTGACCATAGATACGGGTATCAAACGGACCGACATCATTCTGGTAGTAGTTGACGTCTAACTGCGGCTGAGCGGAATAGCTACTGTTGTTCTGATCGTCAAAGACCTGGAACTGCTTGGTCGAAACCGTCGCATCAAAGTTTTGTACAGCATAGCCGACGCTGAATTTTTGCGTGGCGTAGCCGTCAGTACTGGAACCGTATTTATTATCAAAATCGTTAAAGTAGCTGGAGTCGCTGACCTTGGTGTAGTCAACGTTAAAACGCCACACCTGATCCATTACACCGGCGTGCTGCCAGTAGAACAGCCAGCGGCGGGAATTATCATCCTTCGGGTGTTCATCCTCGTACACTTTATCGGAATTCAGATAGTCGAACTCCATCAGACCTGCGCCCGCCTGGGTGAGGTAGCGGAATTCGTTCTCCCACATGATACCGCCACGACGATGTATATAATGCGGCGTGATGGTGGCGTCCATATTGGGCGCAATGTTCCAATAATACGGGAGATAGAACTCAAAATAGTTATTGGTAGAGTATTTTGCGTTCGGGATCAGGAAACCAGAGCGACGCTTATCGCCGACGGGTAACTGTAAATAAGGACTGTAAAAGACCGGAACCGGACCCAGTTTAAAACGGGCGTTCCAGATCTCTGCGACCTGTTCTTCACGGTCGTGAATGACTTCGCTACCGACGACGCTCCAGGTATTGGAACCTGGCAGACAGGAGGTGAAGCTACCGTTTTCCAGAATGGTATAGCGGTTTTCCCCACGCTGCTTCATCAGATCGGCTTTTCCGCGCCCCTGACGACCTACCATCTGATAATCACCTTCCCAGATGTTGGTATCTTTGGTATTCAGATTAGACCAGCCCTTCGGCCCCTTCAGAATAACCTGATTGTCATCATAATGGACATTGCCCAGCGCATCGACGGTACGAACTGGCTCCGGCTGGCCTTCTGCCTGCTTCTGATGAAGCTGCACTTCGTCGGCCTGCAGGCGGCTGTTACCCTGTGCGATGTCCACATTGCCGGTAAACACCGCGTCATCCGGGTAATTCCCTTTCGCGTTGTCAGCAGTGATGGTGACGGGTAATTCATTGGTCTCGCCCTGTACCAGAGGACGGTCATAGCTTGGCACGCCCAGCATACACTGTGAGGCGAGATCGGCTGCCAGACCCTGATGGCTATAGAGGGCGCTGGCAATCATGGTGGCCAGAAGAGTGGGAATACGTTTTTTCATACGTTGTATTTATTGTTCCATCATCAGTAGCGTCGCGCGTGACAAACGGTCACAGCCTAACTTATCTCATCTTCACTTCGCTAGTATTAATCCTGCCCATTTTATCCCGCCACCTTTCAAGCTGCATCTTCGTTCCAGACGAATTGGTCACTGCGTTGCCGCCTTGTTGCAACTCGAAATCCAACGGGTATAGCGTTTGTGGTGTTAGGCACGGCATAGAATGACAGGTATGATAATGCAAATTATAGGCGATGTCCCACAATTGACCGCAGCCGTAAATCGGTAAAAGCACCTTATATTGTGGGACATATCCTGGCTGAGAGCAGAAAGATTTGGGGAGTCTATGCAGTATTGGGGAAAGATAATTGGTGTCGCCGTGGCCTTAATGATGGGCGGCGGCTTCTGGGGTGTGGTTCTGGGCCTGTTAGTTGGTCACATGTTCGACAAAGCCCGCATGCGCAAAATGGCGTGGTTTGCCAACCAGCGTGAACGCCAGGCGCTGTTTTTTGCCACCACTTTTGAGGTGATGGGGCACCTGACCAAATCCAAAGGTCGCGTCACGGAAGCCGATATCCATATCGCCAGTCAATTGATGGATCGAATGAATTTGCACGGTGACTCGCGTACCGCCGCGCAACATGCCTTCCGGGTGGGAAAATCGGACAATTACCCATTACGTGAAAAAATGCGTCAGTTTCGCAGCGTCTGTTTTGGTCGCTTCGATCTGATCCGCATGTTTCTGGAGATTCAGATCCAGGCGGCTTTTGCCGATGGGTCGTTGCATCCGAACGAGCGTGAAGTGCTGTATGTGATTGCTGAAGAGTTGGGGATCTCACGTACCCAGTTTGATCAGTTTCTGCGCATGATGCAGGGCGGCGCTCAGTTCGGCGGCGGATATCAGCAGCAGTCCGGCGGCGGTGGCTGGCAGCAGACGCAACGCGGTCCGACGCTGGAAGACGCCTGCAATGTGCTGGGTGTGAAAGCGACCGATGATGCGACCACCATTAAACGCGCATACCGTAAGCTGATGAGCGAGCACCATCCGGACAAACTGGTGGCGAAAGGTCTGCCGCCAGAAATGATGGAAATGGCGAAGCAAAAAGCGCAGGAAATTCAAAAAGCTTACGAGCTAATTAAAGAACAGAAAGGCTTTAAATAATCGTTATGCCGGATGGCTGCTAGCGCCTTATCCGGCCTACGTTAATGAATGTAGGCCGGGCAAGCGAAGCACCCGGCCTAAATGGGTCCTGCGTTTAAAAATCTGCCGGAACTTTAAACGTCATACTGTTGCCGTATTCGGGATGCGTGATAGTTAACATCTCTGCGTGCAGCAGCAGGCGCGGCGCTAACGCCAGGGCCTGTGGCGGGGCGTAGAAGCGGTCGCCCAGGATCGGATGCCCTAATGCCAGCATATGCACACGTAACTGGTGGGAGCGTCCGGTAATGGGTTTGAGCACGACCCGGGCGGTGTTATCTTCCGCGAACTCCACCACTTCATACTCGGTCTGCGCCGATTTTCCGGTCTCATAACACACTTTCTGCTTTGGCCGATTCGGCCAGTCGCAAATCAGCGGTAAATCAACCAGCCCCTCGGCCGGAGCGGGATGTCCCCAGACGCGTGCGACATACTGTTTCTTCGGCTCGCGTTCGCGAAACTGGCGCTTTAGCTCGCGCTCTGCCGCTTTAGTTAGCGCCACTACAATCACGCCGCTGGTTGCCATATCCAGACGATGTACGGATTCAGCCTGCGGGTAATCGCGCTGAATACGCGTCATCACGCTGTCTTTGTGTTCATCCAGACGACCCGGCACGGACAACAAGCCGCTCGGCTTGTTGACCACCATAATGTGCTCATCCTGATACAGGATAACCAGCCAGGGTTCCTGCGGCGGATTATAGTTTTCCATCCCCATGTCAGGCTCCGTTACTGATGCGTCACGACGATCAGGCGCAGGGCATCCAGACGCCATCCCGCCTGATCCAAGCTTTCCATCACCAGCTGACGATTGCTTTCAATGGCGCTGAGTTCGTCATCACGGATGTTCGGGTTAACGGCACGCAGCGCTTCCAGACGGGAGAGTTCAGCCGTCAGCTTCTCGTCCGCTTCTTTGCGCGCCGCGTCGATCAGCGCGCGGGCCGATTTTTCTACCTGCGCTTCACCGAGTTGCAGAATGGCATGAACATCCTGCTGAACGGCGTTGACCAGTTTACTGCCGGTGTGGCGGTTAACGGCGCTGAGCTGACGGTTAAAGGTTTCGAATTCAACCTGCGCGGCAAGGTTGTTGCCGTTTTTGTCCAGCAGCATGCGTACCGGAGTTGGCGGCAGGAAGCGGTTTAGCTGCAGCTGTTTTGGCGCTTGCGCTTCAACGACGTAGACCAGTTCAACCAGCAGAGTACCGACCGGTAATGCTTTGTTTTTCAGCAAAGAAATGGTGCTGCTTCCGGTGTCGCCGGAGAGGATCAGATCCAGACCATTACGGATCAGCGGATGCTCCCAGGTAATAAACTGCGCGTCTTCACGCGACAGGGCAACATCACGCTCAAACGTAATGGTACAGCCATCTTCCGGCAGCCCAGGGAAATCCGGCACCAGCATATGATCGGACGGTGTCAGCACGATCAAATTGTCGCCACGGTCATCCTGATTAATACCAACGATATCAAACAGGTTCATGGCGAAGGCGATCAGGCTGGTATCGTCGTCCTGTTCTTCAATACTCTCAGCCAGCGCCAGCGCTTTTTCGCCGCCGTTAGAGTGGATCTCCAGCAGGCGATCGCGACCTTGCTCCAGCTGTGCTTTCAGCGCGTCATGCTGTTCGCGACAGGTTTTGATCAGATCGTCAAAGCCATCGGTGTTTTCTGGCTCAGCCAGGTAGCCGATCAGATTGTTATATACCGTGTCATAGATGGTACGTCCGGTCGGGCAAGTGTGTTCGAACGCATCCAGACCTTCGTGGTACCAACGCACCAGCACGGATTGCGCGGTTTTTTCCAGGTATGGAACGTGGATCTGGATATCATGCACCTGACCAATACGGTCCAGACGGCCAATACGCTGTTCCAGCAGGTCCGGATTGAACGGCAGATCAAACATCACCAGATGGCTGGCGAACTGGAAGTTACGCCCTTCGGAGCCGATTTCAGAGCACAGCATCACCTGGGCGCCGCTATCTTCTTCGCTAAACCAGGCCGCAGCGCGGTCACGTTCAATGATCGACATCCCTTCATGGAACACGGCGGCGCGGATACCTTCGCGCTCGCGCAGAACCTGCTCCAGCTGAAGCGCAGTGGTGGCTTTCGCACAGATGACCAGAACTTTTTGCGAGCGGTGGCTGGTCAGGTAGCCCATCAGCCATTCCACGCGCGGGTCAAAGTTCCACCAGGTGCCGGTGTCGCCTTCGAATTCCTGATAAATCTGCTCCGGGTAGAGCATGTCGCGCGCGCGGTCTTCCGCACTCTTACGCGCGCCCATAATGCCGGAGACTTTAATGGCCGTCTGGTATTGGGTTGGCAACGGCAATTTGATGGTATGCAGCTCGCGTTTAGGGAAGCCTTTCACACCGTTACGGGTATTTCGGAACAGCACGCGGCTGGTGCCGTGGCGGTCCATCAGCATCGAAACCAGCTCCTGACGCGCGCTCTGGGCGTCTTCGCTGTCGCTGTTTGCCGCCTGCAATAACGGCTCAATGTCCTGTTCGCCAATCATGTCACCTAACATGTTCAGCTCATTGTTACTCAGCTTGTTGCCAGCCAGTAACATGGCGACGGCGTCGGCGACCGGACGGTAATTTTTCTGTTCTTCAACAAACTGGGCGAAATCGTGGAAGCGGCTTGGATCCAGTAGGCGCAGGCGCGCAAAGTGGCTTTCCAGGCCCAGCTGTTCCGGCGTTGCGGTCAGCAGCAGGATGCCTGGTACGCGCTCTGCCAGCTGTTCAACGGCCATATATTCACGGCTGGGCGCGTCTTCGCTCCACACCAGGTGATGGGCTTCATCGACAATCAGCAGATCCCATTCGGCATCACACAGGTGCTCCAGACGCTGTTTACTGCGACGGGCAAAGTCCAGCGAACAGATAACCAACTGTTCGGTTTCAAACGGGTTGTAGGCATCGTGCTGCGCTTCTGCATAACGCTCATCATCAAACAGCGCAAAGCGCAGGTTGAAACGACGCAGCATTTCGACCAGCCACTGGTGCTGTAACGTCTCCGGGACGATGATCAGCACGCGCTCCGCGGCGCCTGACAGCAGCTGTTGATGCAGGATCATCCCTGCTTCAATGGTTTTACCTAAACCCACTTCGTCTGCCAGCAACACGCGAGGGGCATGACGACGGCCGACATCATGGGCAATGTTGAGCTGGTGGGGGATCAGGCTGGTACGTTGACCACGCAAACCACTCCACGGCATACGGTACTGTTCGCTCTGAAATTTACGTGCGCGATAGCGCAGCGCAAAGCGGTCCATACGGTCAATCTGGCCGGCAAACAGGCGATCCTGGGGTTTACTGAAAACCAGTTTGCTGTCGAGCAGCACTTCACGCAGCGTTACACCGGTTTCTTCGGTATCAAGGCGGGTTCCGATATAGGCAAGCAGGCCGTTTTCTTCTTTTACTTCATCGACATGCAGTTGCCAGCCTTCATGGCTCGTGATCGTGTCGCCAGGGTTGAACATCACGCGGGTCACGGGGGAATCACTGCGCGCATACAGACGGTTTTCACCCGTCGATGAGAAAAGTAAAGTGACGGTTCGCGCATCCATGGCGACAACAGTACCAAGTCCCAATTCGCTTTCTGTATCGCTGATCCAGCGTTGACCAAGTGTAAAAGGCATATATGTTCGGCTCTATATCTTTAATTGCAGGCAATACTCGTCATTTTCCGGGCTAGTCCCCGTTATTGAGAGCATACGACCCCGCTACCAGGCTAATAAATCAGTGGTAGGGGTGTTAAATGGGTCCAGGAATGGAAAGGGCGCTATGGTACTGGATGGCGGCGGTTTCGTCACGCGTCAAAATAACCCCAGTTGTCCTGTGAGTAGTGTAGCAAAATTATCATCAATAAAGGGAAGAATTCCCTCGGCAACCGGCTGGATCTGGCGGGTTAGATAATGCTCGTAATCAAGTGCAGATAGCTGATAATCAACAGGTTCAGGTCCATTTATCGTCCAGACATATTTAATCGTGCCACGATTCTGATACTGCTGCGGACGCCCCAGTTTGACGTTCTGCTCATCGGCGAGCCGCGCGGCGCGAACGTGCGGCGGAACATTCCGCTGGTATTCGCTCAACGGGCGGCGCAGGCGTTTGCGGTACACCAGGTGTTCATCCAGTTCACCCGCCATCAGACGGTCGATAGTCTCGCGAACAAACTCTTGATAAGGCTCGTTACGAAAAATTCGCAGGTACAGCTCCTGCTGAAACTGCTGGGCCAGCGGCGTCCAGTCGGTGCGTACCGTTTCCAGACCTTTAAATACCATGCGTTGCTCAGCACCTGACTGAATCATTCCGGCGTAGCGTTTTTTGCTGCCGGTATCTGCACCGCGAATGGTCGGCATCAGAAAGCGACAAAAGTGGGTTTCAAATTCCAGCTCCAGCGCGCTGGTCAGGTTTTGCTGCTTCAGCGATTGCGCCCACCAGTTGTTGACATAGCTTACCAGTTCCCGACCAATCCGGGCCGCATCGTCTTCCGAGTGCGCCTTTTTAAGCCAGACAAAGGTGGAGTCGGTGTCGCCATAGATGACGTCGTAACCCTGAGCCTCAATCAGCGCTTTGGTCTGACGCATGATCGCGTGACCGCGCATGGTGATAGACGAAGCCAGCCTCGGGTCGAAAAAGCGGCAGGCGGTGGTGCCAAGAACGCCGTAAAACGCGTTCATGATGATTTTCAGCGCCTGTGAGAGCGGCTTATTGCCGCGGCGTTTGGCTTCATCACGCCCATGCCAGATCTGGGTAACGATTTCCGGCAGACAGTGCTTTTCGCGTGAGAACCAGGCGTCAAGGAACCCCTCGGTACTGTGTTCCCGATCCGGCTGTGCCATCCCTTCGATAAGTCCCACTGGATCGATCAAAAAAGTACGAATAATTGACGGGTACAGGCTTTTGTAATCCAGCACCAGCACGGAGTCGTACAAACCCGGGCGCGAGTCCATCACGTAGCCACCGGGGCTGGCGTGCGCGGGAACTTCCCCCAGATTCGGTGCCACATAGCCCGCCCGGTGCATTCGCGGTAGGTAGAGATGGCCGAAGGCGGCAACGGAACCGCCATGCCGGTCGACCGGCAGGCCGTTTACCGTCGATCGTTCCAGCAAAAATGGCATGATCTCGGTTTTATGAAAAATACGCGTGACCAGCTCACAGTCTTTGAGATTGTAGGAGGCGAGTGCGGGCTTATCCTGGGCAAACCGGCGATCTATTTCGTCCATCCTGTCCCAGGGATTATCTATCGACTTCCCTTCGCCCAGCAGCTCCTGTGACACCGTTTCCAGTGAAAAGGATGAGAAATTCCAGAATGCGGATTTAAGCGCCTCAATGCCGTCGATAATCAGGCGACCTTTAGCCTGCGCGAAGAATACGCCGTTTTTGAAGCCATGTTCGCGCCACTCCAGCTCGCTATTGTCACGGCCAAAACGCAGGGGAATGCGGTAACGTTCAGCATGCTTTTGCAGGACGCGTAAATCGAATTGCACGACGTTCCAGCCGATTACCACATCAGGATCGTGACGGGCAATCCAGTCGTTGAGCTTTTCCAGTAACTGCGGGCGGCTTGCGACATATTCAAGTTCAAAATCCAGCGCTGAGGCATCGCCGTTTGCCGGGCCGAGCATGTAGACAATACGCTGCCCACAGCCTTCAAGGCCGATACAGTAGAGTTCGCCGTGGCGCGTGGTTTCGATATCCAGCGAGACCCATTTCAGCGGCGGTCGATAGTCAGGGTTCGGCTTCAACCGGGCATTAACCAGCGTACCGTTAAGTCTGTCGCCTTCAACCCAAACAGGTGAGGTGATAAAACGCTCCATCAGATACCGTTCCGGCGGACGCACGTCGGCCTCGTAGACGGTAATTGCGTTTTCACGCAGCAGCTTTTCCAGCCGCATGAGCTGGCGATGTGAGCGGCAATACAGGCCGGAAACGGGCTGGCGGTGGAAGTCTTGCAATTGCAGCGGCGTCAGACGATAGCCGTTTTCATTGCGTAATAATGACGCTACGCGAGGAACCTGACTGACAGGAATAAACGCGACCGACTCCTGAGGCGCGAGCGTGACCTGTAGCGGCCCGTCGTCTGTAGCCAGCCAGAATGTGACCTCAGTTCCCTGCGGAGTGTCCCGCCAGTGCCGGGTTAAAATAAAGCCTGCCTGCGCCACGCTGCGTACCCATTAAAAAACCAGGCATTATTATAGCCTGGTTTACACGATTGTACTGTTATTTTGTACAGTTAAAAATGAGAACTGTAGGAAGTTATTGTGACAGTAACAGTAAAATGCCCTCCGCAGTAAAAGTGTTACAGGATAGGGTTTGGTATTTAATAAATGAATGCCTTAATTGAAAACTCTTCCTTGAATTATTTTATTGGCCTGTCATGGCTATTTTTATTTATTATTGTTTTGTAATTATGTTTGTTTCATTAATTGGAAGTCCGTTTCAGGATTTTTATGTCATTTTCGGAATCGTGCTCGTACGGTTTTGTTACTCATCCCTCGGTTCAGGAAAAATGGTTATTTTTTTTATTTGTTTTTATTCATGGTTAGTGTAACTATTTTAATCAAACACTCGGGTTACCAGGTTGAATATAATATATTTTTATGGCTTGCTATTGTCTGGATAAAAACGGATTTTCGGTTCGATTTCGTCGGGAATATCTCTCTGTATAATTTGATTTTTATCGCTGAATATAATTTTATTCATCTGATAGCTCGGGTGTTTTATATCAATAGCTTGGGTGCGTAGTGTTATGGAGGCCTATTATGGATATTTATACTCAGGCGTTACAGGTAGGATATGATCACTATTTATTTGTTAATACTCAGTTATCTAACCCTACAATTAAATCAGTAAGTCAATATATTGAGTATAGAACGTGGTCAGGTCAAATTTGGCGTACTGAGGTTATTGAACGTGGGAATGCTTTCTTTCACTGGCAAGGGCATGACAGAATAAATGGTCATCGTGATACGGTGATTAATTATCTGTTGAATGGACAGCGCTGGCAGTCAACGATTACAGATTACATTTTCTTTCATTCACTGGATGGTGAAGAGGCGCAGGGACATTATGACAACGTGATTAAATACGTTTGTGCTAATAACTGTGTGTATCGAAGTGCGTTTGCGGAATATATAAAGGAATAACCAGAGAGCGCGCCACCGAGATTCCGGGCGCGCTCAGATTGTTTTCACTGGCCGTAGTAGGCTTTTGCGCCGTGTTTACGTAGGTAATGTTTATCTAACAGGGTTTGCTGCATATCCGGCAATTGCGGCGCGAGCTGGCGACAGAAGATCCCCATGTAGGCGACTTCTTCCAGCACGATGGCGTTGTGTACCGCATCTTCGGCGTTTTTTCCCCACGCAAACGGACCGTGAGAGTGCACCAGCACGCCAGGCATCTGCGAAGCGTCAATGCCTTGTTTCTCAAAGGTTTCAACGATTACGTTACCGGTTTCCCACTCATATTCGCCGTTGATTTCTTCCTCGGTCATTTTCCGTGTGCAGGGAATCGATCCGTAGAAATAGTCCGCATGGGTGGTACCCGTGGCTGGAATCGACTGGCCCGCCTGCGCCCAGATGGTCGCATGACGCGAATGGGTATGAACAATGCCGCCAATGGTCGGGAATGCCTGATACAGCAGACGGTGCGTTGGGGTATCGGAGGAGGGTTTCTTCGTACCTTCTACAACCTCACCGGTGGCGATACTGACTACGACCATATCTTCTGCGGTCATAACGCTGTAATCGACCCCGGAAGGTTTTATCACAAACACGCCGCGCTCGCGATCGACGGCACTCACGTTCCCCCAGGTCAAGGTGACCAGGTGGTGCTTAGGCAACGCCAGATTGGCTTCCAGCACCTGACGTTTGAGATCTTCTAACATGTTGATTCCTCTGTGCCGGATGGCGGGCAAACGCAGAGCCATCCGGCAACAACATAATTAACGTTTAAAACCGTAATAGACGTCGTTCCAGCGCAGCGCGTCCTTAAAGGCCGGCAGGCGGGTATCGTTGTCGATCACGGCGATCTCGATATCGTGCATTTCAGCGAACTGGCGCATATCGTTCAGATCCAGCGCGTGGCTGAAGACGGTGTGGTGCGCGCCACCGGCCAGGATCCAGGCTTCAGATGCGGTTGGCAGATCAGGCTGGGCCTTCCACAATGCGTTAGCCACCGGCAGTTTCGGCAGGGAGTGCGGTGTTTGAACTGTGTCGATGCAGTTAACCAGCAGGCGATAGCGATCGCCAAGATCGATCAGGCTGGCAACGACTGCCGGACCAGTTTTGGTGTTGAAGATCAGACGAGCGGGATCGTCTTTACCACCAATGCCGAGATGCTGAACGTCGAGCATCGGTTTATCTTCCACCGCGATAGACGGGCACACTTCCAGCATGTGCGAGCCGAGCACCAGATCGTTGCCTTTCTCGAAGTGGTAGGTGTAATCCTCCATAAATGAGGTGCCGCCCTGCAGACCGGTTGACATCACCTTCATGATGCGAAGCAGAGCGGCGGTTTTCCAGTCGCCTTCGCCCGCAAAGCCATAGCCTTGCTGCATCAGACGCTGTACGGCCAGACCCGGGAGCTGTTTCAGGCCGTGTAAATCTTCAAATGTCGTGGTAAAGGCGTGGAATCCGCCCTGTTCCAGGAAGCGCTTCATCCCCAGTTCAATACGGGCCGCTTCCAGTACGTTTTGACGTTTCTCACCGTGGACTTGTGTTGCCGCCGTCATGGTGTATGTGCTTTCATACTCATCGATTAGCGCGTTGATTTCGCCATCGCTAATGGAGTTCACTACCTGCACCAGATCGCCTACGGCCCAGGTATTTACCGAGAAGCCAAATTTGATCTGCGCAGCGACTTTATCGCCATCGGTGACCGCGACTTCACGCATGTTGTCGCCAAAACGGCAGACTTTCAGATGGCGGGTATCCTGTTTGGACACGGCCTGGCGCATCCAGGAGCCGATGCGTTCGTGCGCTTGTTTGTCCTGCCAGTGACCGGTGACCACGGCGTGCTGCTGACGCATACGTGCGCCGATGAAGCCGAATTCACGGCCGCCGTGCGCGGTCTGGTTCAGGTTCATAAAGTCCATATCAATGCTGTCCCACGGCAGGGCGGCGTTGAACTGGGTATGGAATTGCATCAGCGGCTTGTTGAGGATAGTCAGACCGTTAATCCACATTTTGGCCGGAGAGAAAGTGTGCAGCCAGACCACCAGACCTGCGCAGCGATCGTCGTAGTTAGCGTCACGACAAATAGCGGTAATCTCGTCAGGTGAAGTACCCAGCGGTTTTAAAACCAGTTTGCAGGGCAGTTTAGCTTCAGTATTCAGCGCGTTAACGACGTGCTCGGCATGTTGGGTTACCTGACGCAGGGTTTCAGGGCCATACAGATGCTGGCTACCAATCACAAACCACACTTCATAGTTATCAAAAATCGTCATTGTCGTGTCCTTAATGTGTCAGGGTTGCCTGGTCTACCGGGGTTTGTTGCGCCGGAGCGGCAGTCGGAAGGTATTGTTGTTCAGCGCTAACCGCCCACTGCTGGTAGCGGCGGTAAAGCTGTTCAAAACGTTGAGCCTGCTCTGGTCGAGGTTGCAGCGTGTTTTCCACGGCGCTTGCCATCTGTTGCTGAGCGGCTGGGATATCGGTGTGTACTTTCGCGGCAACGGCGGCAAAGATAGCCGCACCGAGTGCGCAGCACTGGTCTGAAGCGACAATCTGTAGCGGACGGTTGAGCACGTCACAGCAGGCCTGCATGATGACCGGATTTTTACGGGCGATGCCGCCTAGCGCCATTACGTTGTTAACCGCAATGCCTTGTTCGGTGAAGCATTCCATGATGGCGCGTGCACCAAAGGCGGTGGCGGCAATCAGACCGCCGAACAGCGCTGGCGCGTCGGTTGCCAGATTCAGATCGGTAATCACTCCTTTCAGACGCTGGTTGGCATTGGGCGTACGGCGACCGTTGAACCAGTCGAGCACCACCGGCAGGTGATCCAGCGACGGATTTCTCGCCCAGGCTTCGGTTAGCGCTGGTAGCAGCTGTTTTTGGCTGGCTTTAATCTGGGTCTTCAGCTCCGGGTGCTGCGCGGCAAGCTGCTCCAGCGGCCAGCTCAGCACACGGCTAAACCAGGCATAGATATCGCCGAACGCGGACTGGCCTGCCTCGAGGCCAATAAAATGCGGCACCACGCTGCCATCAACCTGGCCGCAAATGCCTTTCACCGCGCGCTCGCCGACGCTGTGTTTGTCAGCAATCAGAATGTCGCAGGTCGACGTGCCAATGACTTTCACCAGCGTATTGGGCTGTGCGCCCGCGCCGACCGCGCCCATATGGCAGTCAAAAGCGCCGCCTGCAATCACCACGCTTTCCGGTAGTCCCAGACGCTGCGCCCACTCGGCGCACAGGGTGCCAACCGGCAGGTCGGCTGTGAAGGTATCGGTAAACATCGGGTATTGCAGATGGCGGTTGAGGATGGGGTCGAGTTCGTCAAAGAAACTGGCTGGCGGTAGACCATCCCAGCTTTCATGCCACAGGGATTTATGCCCGGCGCTGCAGCGACCGCGACGAATATCCTGTGGACGTACGGTATTAGAGAGCAGGGCCGGAACCCAGTCGCACAGTTCAATCCACGAAACCGCGGCCTCGGCAACCGCGTGGTCCTGACGGGTCACATGCAGGATTTTCGCCCAGAACCATTCGCTGGAATAAATACCGCCGATATAGCGGGAGTAATCGATCTTGCCCGGTGTGTGGCACAGACGGGTAATTTCTTCAGCTTCTTCTACTGAGGTGTGATCTTTCCACAGGACAAACATTGCATTTGGGTTTTCAGCGAACTCCGGACGCAACGCCAGTACGTTGCCGTCGGCATCGATGGGGGCCGGGGTTGAACCGGTGCTGTCAACGCCAATCCCGACCACTTCCGCACGCTGTTTAACGCTCAGTTCGGCCAGCACGGTTTTCAGCGCCGCTTCCATTGATTCAATGTAGTCGCGTGGATGATGGCGAAACTGGTTGTTTGGGCCATCGCAATACTGTCCTTCCTGCCAACGTGGGTACCACTCTACGCTGGTGGCGATTTCTTCACCGGTGGCACATTCCACTGCCAAAGCGCGTACTGAATCACTGCCAAAATCGAGGCCAATTGCAATCGCCATCGTCTTACTCCATCCAAAAATACGGGTATGGATAAACAGTAGTTAGTAGGGATAAAAACCGTCAGGCAGGATTCGCTAATCTTATGGACTAAAATGCTGTGGCATCACAAAGTGTGACGCCGTGCAAATAATCAATGTGGACATTTCTGCCGTAGTTATAGACACTTTTGTTAGCCGATTTTAACGTTGGTGCAGTACATATTTTTTACAAAGTGCTTTTCACAAGCGGGGTTGATGGTCCATTACCGCAAACACAGCGGCCCGCAGGGGCGACGGCAATGATGTCTGGCGTAATATGGACAAATTGTTTCTTAGCAGAACATAGGGAGTATTGAAATTATGGCTGAAACGCAAAACGATCCCCTGCTGCCAGGCTATTCGTTTAACGCGCATTTGGTGGCCGGATTAACCCCCATCGAGGCGAACGGATACCTGGATTTTTTTATCGACAGGCCGCTGGGTATGAAGGGTTATATCCTCAATCTCACTATCCGTGGCGAAGGGGTTATCAATAATCAGGGCAAACAATTTGTCTGTCGGCCTGGCGATATTTTGCTGTTTCCGCCCGGAGAAATTCACCACTACGGACGCCATCCTGATGCCAGTGAGTGGTATCACCAGTGGGTTTACTTTCGCCCACGCGCCTACTGGCAGGAGTGGCTGACCTGGCCGGCCATTTTTGCCCAGACTGGATTCTTTCGCCCGGATGAAGCACATCAGCCGCATTTTAACGAACTGTTTGGGCAGATAATCAACGCCGGGCAGGGAGAAGGTCGCTATTCCGAACTGCTGGCGATTAATTTACTGGAACAGTTATTGCTCCGACGTATGGAAGCCATTAATGAATCGCTACATCCCCCCATGGACAACCGCGTGCGCGACGCCTGTCAGTACATCAGCGATCACCTGGCGGACAGTAATTTTGATATTGCCAGCGTCGCACAGCACGTCTGCCTGTCGCCTTCCCGTTTGTCGCATCTGTTCCGTCAGCAGTTGGGTATCAGCGTATTAAGCTGGCGCGAGGATCAGCGTATCAGCCAGGCCAAGCTATTGCTGAGTACCACTCGTATGCCCATTGCTACGGTGGGGCGCAATGTTGGCTTTGACGATCAGCTCTATTTTTCTCGCGTTTTCAAAAAATGTACCGGCGCCAGTCCGAGCGAGTTTCGCGCCGGATGTGAATAAAAAGTGAATGATGTGTCCTGAAAGTTGTCATAACTCGCAATCTATTCAGACAATTGATGGCTTGACGAAGTTGAGACGGGTTATCAAAATCCCTGCTTCGTAAATCTGACGGACACATTATGCAAGCATTGCTGGAACACTTTATTCTTCAGTCCGCCCTGTACTCCCTGATCGCCGTACTGCTGGTGGCCTTTCTGGAGTCACTGGCGCTGGTTGGTCTGATTCTGCCCGGTACCGTGATGATGGCGGGGCTGGGGGCGCTGATTGGCAGTGGCGAACTGAACTTCTGGCATGCCTGGCTTGCGGGCATCATTGGTTGCCTGTTGGGGGACTGGATCTCTTTCTGGTTGGGCTGGCGCTTTAAAAAGCCGCTGCATCGTTGGTCGTTCATGAAAAAGAACAAGGCGTTGCTGGATAAAACCGAGCACGCGCTGCATCAGCACAGCATGTTTACCATTCTGGTGGGGCGTTTTGTGGGACCGACGCGTCCGCTGGTGCCAATGGTGGCGGGCATGCTGGATCTGCCTGTCGCTAAATTTATCGTCCCGAATATTATTGGTTGCGTACTGTGGCCGCCGTTCTACTTCCTGCCGGGGATCCTGGCGGGGGCGGCAATTGATATTCCTTCTGAGATGCAGAGTGGGGATTTTAAATGGTTGCTGCTGGCGACGGCGCTGTTGCTATGGGTAGGGGGCTGGTTTTGCTGGCGACTGTGGCGTAGCGGCAAAGCGGCAGTCGATCGCTTAACCGCGTATTTCCCCCGCAGCCGTTTACTGTATCTGGCGCCGTTGACGCTTGGGATCGGCGTGGTCGCGCTGGTGGCGTTACTGCGCCATCCGCTGATGCCGGTGTATATTGATATTCTGCGTAAAGTCGTGGGTTTCTGACGATTCTTTTGCCGGATGGCGCTGACGCTTATCCGGCCTGGGAAATCAATCACTCGGCTTTGATGCCCAAGAGCGTCGAGGCGCTGGCCTGACCGCTTAATAACTCATCCGTTTTGCCCTGCCAGGCGATGCGCCCGTCGGCGACCACAATCGAACGGGATGCAATTCGCGCCGCATCTTCTACACTGTGGGACACCATCAGCAAGGTAAGCTGTTTATCGCGACAGACCTCGGCAACCAGCGTTAACATCTCCTGGCGCAGGGCGGGATCGAGCGCAGAGAACGGTTCATCAAGCAGCAAAATGGGTTGTTCCCGCACCAGGCAACGCGCCAGCGCTACGCGCTGTCGCTGACCGCCGGAAAGCTCACCGGGGAGGCGCTCCAGCAGTGAGTCGATCCCCATTTGCTGGGCGATGTGATGCATTTTCTCCCGCTGCGATGCGTTCAGCTTCAATCCCGGGTTAAGGCCCAGGCCGATGTTTTGTTGCACGCTCAGGTGGCTGAACAGGTTATTTTCCTGAAACAGCATCGAAACGGGGCGACGTGAGGGAGGCGTGGCGGTGTGATCTTCACCTTCAATCAACATGGTACCGCTGGCAGGCGTGAGAAAGCCGGCGATCAGATTCAGCAGCGTACTTTTCCCG
Organism: Citrobacter sp. RHB35-C21; assembly: GCF_013816515.1. Classification (NCBI taxonomy): domain Bacteria; kingdom Pseudomonadati; phylum Pseudomonadota; class Gammaproteobacteria; order Enterobacterales; family Enterobacteriaceae; genus Citrobacter; species Citrobacter sp. RHB35-C21. Next base: position 4,298,455 of record NZ_CP057147.1, on the reverse strand, counting down.
GCGCCGCTGGGCCCGAGGATCGCGACCTGCTCACCGCGTGCGATCGACAGCGTAAAGCGCATCGGCAAATGGTGATAAAGCCATGTGATATCAATCAGTTTTAACATTTCGACCCGGCAATTTCTCAATAACGGTAAACAGCGTAAAGCACAGGATCAGCAGCAATAACGCCGTAACTGCGCCATCCTGACTGCGATAAGAGCCAATCTGCTGATATAAATAAAACGGCAGGGTGCGGAAATCCTCATTACCAAATAGCGCGACCACGCCAAAATCGCCAATCGACAGCACGCAGGCAAAAGCCATCGCCTGCGCCAGCGGGCGCTTCAGGGCACGCAGTTCAACCACTTTCAGGCGCGACCATCCCTCAATTCCCAACGACTGGCACAACATACTGTAGCGGGCGGTGACGTCCCGCATTGGGTTTTCCAGCACCTTCAGCGCGTAAGGGATCGCCATCAGCGCATTGGTAAAAATGACAATGCCGTCGGCTGATTCGGGGAGTCCAATGGTGTTATTGAGCAGCAGAAAGAAGCCGGTTGCCAGCACGATGCCCGGCATGGCGAGGATCATCATGCCGCTAAGTTCCAGCATCTGACCTGCCAGCACCTGCTGTCGGGCACGCAGTTCACGACTGCTCCATAACAGCATCATGGTGAGAACTACGCACAACGCACCTGCCGCCAGCGCAATGCGCAGCGAGGTTCCCAGCGCGTGCCACAGTACAGGTTGCTTAAGAACATCCAGCATATGGCGGTTAATACCATCGACAATTACCGCCAGCAGCGGCGGCAGCAGTAGCAGCAGGGCCAGAATAATCAGCAGTGCGTCTGCCAGGCGGCTGTGCAGACGATCGTCGGGATCGCGCCAGCCCTGAACCAGCGTGGTACCGGGGGCAATGGCGCGGCTCAGACGTTGGCTGAAGAGCACCAGCGCTAAACAACAAACCATCTGGATCAACGCCAGCATGGCGGCGCGGGCGGGATCGTAATCAAAGTTCAGCGCCTGATAAATCGCCAACTCGATGGTTGTGGCCTGCGGTCCACCGCCCAGCGACAAAACGGTGGCGAAGCTGGCGAAACAGAGCATAAAGATGAGCGCCGCGACGGGAAGGATTTGCCGACGCAGCCACGGCCATTCAACAAAGCGGAAGAAATGCCAGCCGCGCAGGCCCAACTGAGCGGCTAACTGTCGCTGCTCGCCGGGAATATTCTCCAGCGACTGCAACAGCAGACGACTGGCCATTGGCAGATTGAAAAAGACGTGCGCCAGCAGAATGCCCTGCAGACCGTACGGCGAAAACGTCCATTCCAGCCCGAATGTATGCCAGATCGAGGCCAGCCAGCCTTGACGACCGTACACGCTAAGAATACCGAAGACCGCGACCAGCACTGGCAGGATTAACGTCATCGCGCACAGGCGCAGCAGCGCCAGTCGTCCTGGAAAACGGCGGCGATAGAGCGCTCTGGCAAGGAAAATCGCCGGGATGACCGACAGCACTGCGGATAAAAAAGCCTGCCAGAAAGAAAAGCGCACCACGTGCCACAGGTAGTCGTCTTGCCACAGTGAGAGCCACTCCCCCCGTGGGGCGTTAAACCACAGCGCCAGAAACGCGGCCAGGGCAACGGCCACCATCAGCGTGGCGGCGGTAAGCCCTGGAACCAGCCAGCCGGGAATTAACGGCTGACGGCGCGTTGCCATTCGCTAATCCATGCCTGGCGTTGAGCCGCAACCTGCTGCGGCGTAAATTCCAGCGCGGTGGCTGGCTTATTCAGTTGCTCGAATCCAGACGGCAGGGCGACCTGGGTTACCGGATACATCCAGTTACCGGTCGGAATCGCATTCTGGAAGGCCGGAGACACCATAAACTTGAGGAATTTCTCGGCCAGTTCCGGCTGTTTGCTGGCCGCAGTACGGGCGGCGACTTCTACCTGCAAATAGTGGCCTTCGCTAAAGTTGGCTGCGGCGTAGTTGTCTTTTTTCTCGGTGATGATGTGATAGGCCGGAGAGGTGGTATAGCTGAGTACCAGGTCGCTTTCGCCTTTCAGGAACAGGCCGTAGGCTTCACTCCAGCCCTTGGTGACCGTGACGGTTTTTGCCGAAAGCGCGCGCCAGGCCTCCGGCGCCTTATCGCCATAGACTTTTTGCATCCATAGCAGCAGGCCCAGCCCCGGCGTGCTGGTACGCGGGTCCTGATAAATGACGCGCCATTTTTGATCGCTCTCTACCAGTTCTTTCAGGCTTTTGGGCGGATTCTTCAGTTTGTTCTTATCATAAACGAAGGCGAAATAGCCGTAATCAAACGGAACGAAGGTATCGTTTTTCCAGCCGCCGGGCACGTTTACGGCTTCACTTGCTACACCGCTTTTGGCAAACAGTTTGGTTTGGGTGGCGGCTTCCAGAAGGTTGTTATCGAGGCCCAGTACGACGTCAGCTTTACTGTTTTTTCCTTCCATGCGCAGGCGGTTAAGCAGCGAGACGCCATCTTCCAGCGCGACCAGTTTCAGTTCACAGTTGCAGTCAGCTTCAAAGGCTTTTTTTATTGTCGGGCCCGGGCCCCAGTCAGCTGCGAACGAGTCGTAGGTATATACGGTCAGTACAGGTTTGGCGAAAGCAGGCGCTGCGCACAGCAGTAAAAGCGGAAGACATTTTTTAAACACTTTGCACCTCATAAAGTTGGGTGGCAAAGGACTTGAGTTGCAGCCTCAAATCCCTTCGCCGGCATTATCCGGATCAGGTTCGACGGGTATCTCTCAGCCCATACACTTCATCATTCACGCTGCCTCTGTGTTGGCTGCGTTACTCGGCCCATCTCCGGGCCTCGCCCCTTCGGGGCCGCTGCAAGCAGCGTTCAAATCTGCTCCCGGCAGATTTGTCGCTCACCCCAGTCACATAGTTATCTATGCTCCTGGGGACTCACTCGCTTGCCGCCTTGATGCAGCGTGAATGATTTTGTGTATGTTTTTATTTAGCACCCCGTTGAGAACGGCGTTAGTGTAATGATTTTGTTGCTATGCGGCAATCAAGAGCCGGATCTAAGGATCCGGTGGTGCAAACCACGCCGATTTAAAATCAAACCAGCCGAGGGTGTTCATGCGTAATCCGCGCATACTGCGCTGTCCTTGAATGATGAGCCAGTGGTGGATCAGCGGCACAATGGCCTTTGTGGCGAGCAGCTGTTGGCACCATGCCGCCAGGCTCATTTCGCCCGTTCGCCAGCGGGCCGCATCGTTTTCCCAGTCCCGCGAGATACAGTTTTGCAGCAACGGGACTTCGCACAAATGGGCGAACAGCGAGAAATCCAGCGGTAGGGTAAAGTTGGCGCTGTTGAGCCAGATATCGCTGACGATTTCACCCGCATGCCATTGATCGTAGTCGATCTCCTGAATATTTAACTGTACCTGATGCTCTGCCAGCAACGTCTTCATGATCTGCGCGATAATCCGATGTTCGATGTGATCGCGATAGTAGGTGATCGTCAGCGTTTCCAGTCCGGCGGGTTTTTCACCATGGCCGGGTTTGGCATGGTGCCAGCGGGGGAGCAAACCGTAGGCGGGAAACCACAGTCGCTGGAACTGTTCGTCGGCGTGGCAGATGAGATGGGTTGGCGAAAGAACGCGGCTAACCCAATCGCGAACCTCCTGATTAGCGCCACGGTGGGTGCGCGCATCAAACAGCAGGTAGTAGCAACCTTCTTCGAGGCGGCTTTCGATCGCCTTTTCATCCTCCGTGGGGCCTTTTAGCGTCAACCCACCGCCAGGCTCTTCACCGATATCGGGTAAAACCCAAACGTTAACTTCGTCGATCAGCGCCCGGTAGCCAAAATAATCATCAAATGCATGAATTTTCAGTTGGTTATTGGTATTGCGCATCACCGCATAGGGACCAGTGCCAATTGGGTGGCTGGAGAAGTTGCTGAGCGTCTCCCATTCTCGCGGCAGGATCATGGCGGGGACTTGCCCCAATAGCCAGGGAAGCCAGCGGTCGGGTTGGGCGAGATGGATATCCAGCGTCCAGGCCGTGGGAGAAACGATCTGCGTGATGTGCGAGTACAGCGGCAGGGCGTTAATGCGCATCAGCGAGGTGATGACATCTTCCATTTCCAGTTCGCGGCCATGATGAAAATGAATCCCCGGACGCAGGAAGAATCGCCAGTGTAAAGGTGAAATCTGCTGCCAGTGATGGGCGATGTCCGCCTCCAGTTCCCCATTTTCCTCATTTACCCGAATTAAGGCGCTGAAGATTTGCCGGGCGATATGAGTTTCTGAACGGCGTAGCGCCGTACCGGGAAGCAGGTTGTGCATGGGACGATAATAGAGAACGCGCATGATGTGCCGCCCCTGGCGAAAACTGCGTCCCAGGTGCGAAACCAGCATCTGTCGTACGGCCGTTTTGTCACCGACCAGCTGCACCAGTTGATCGATGCGATCCTGTTCCAGCAGGTCTTCTGCCCGCTGCTGCTGGAGTGCCAGCCCGGTATAGAGGAAAGTCAGGCGCGAGCGTTTACCTCGCCCAACTTCGGCTTCCCACGTTAACCAGCCGCGTTCTTGCATGGTATTGAGCAGGGTACGCATATGGCGGCGCGAACAACTCAGCAGCTCCGCCAGCTCGTTCAGCGTCGTGTCTTGCGTTTTGCCATCACAGCATTGCCACAGACGGATGAACTGTTGTTGCAGACGACCAGAAGACATAAAAGGGGAACTCCTGCGAAAAACTCAGCAATTTTATTATCCCTATATTAAGCCAATAATAGATTCCGATGAAGCGATGAGACAACGAAGGGGTCATCTATGCGTCAGTTCTGGTTGAAATACTTTACCGCGACGGAAAAATCGTCCTGGTTGGCTTGCCTGAGCGCACCGCAGCGCTTAAAGATGCTCGAAGAACTGATGCAGTGGGAGGTGACAGCCTGACTCCTGAATTGGGAATTGCAGACATCATGTGTGACTGAGTATTGGTGTTAATCGCCGCGCCAGCAGATAATCACTGCTGGCTTTTTTTGTTTCTGCTGCGCTAAAAGGAACTGTAATGCTCTGGATTATGACCATGGGACGGCGCCTCAACGGCGTTTACGCGGCATTTATGCTAGTCGCTTTTATGATGGGCGTAGCAGGTGCATTGCAGGCACCCACGCTGAGCTTGTTCCTGAGCCGTGAAGTCGGGGCGCAGCCGTTTTGGGTCGGGCTGTTTTATACCGTCAATGCGATTGTCGGGATCGTTGTCAGCCTTGGCCTCGCGAAACGATCCGACAGCCAGGGCGACAGGCGCAAGCTGATCATGTTCTGCTGCCTGATGGCAATCGGAAACGCGCTGCTGTTTGCGTTTAATCGCCACTATCTCACGCTTATCACCTGCGGCGTACTGCTGGCCTCGCTGGCGAATACCGCCATGCCGCAGCTGTTTGCGCTGGCGCGGGAATACGCTGATAACTCCGCGCGTGAAGTGGTGATGTTTAGCTCGGTGATGCGTGCGCAGCTTTCGCTGGCCTGGGTAATTGGACCGCCGCTGGCCTTCATGCTGGCGCTGAATTACGGCTTTACGGCGATGTTTTCCATTGCCGCAGGGATTTTCGCCATTAGCCTGGTGCTGATTGCGCTGATACTGCCGTCAGTCACGCGGGTGGAGCAACCTGTTGACGTACCGCTGGAACAGACCGGCGGTTGGCAGGACAAAAATGTGCGCATGTTGTTTATTGCCTCCACGCTGATGTGGACCTGCAATACCATGTACATCATCGATATGCCGCTGTGGATAAGCCTTGAGCTGGGGTTACCGGACAAGCTGGCCGGTATCCTGATGGGGACGGCGGCTGGGCTGGAAATTCCGGCGATGATCCTGGCGGGCTACTATGTGAAGCGCTTTGGTAAACGGCGAATGATGATCGCGGCCGTCGCGGCGGGCGTACTGTTTTATCTTGGTTTGATCTTCTTTCACAGCCGCACGGCGCTGCTGGTGCTGCAACTATTTAATGCAGTATTTATCGGTATCATCGCCGGGATAGGAATGCTGTGGTTTCAGGATCTTATGCCCGGGCGTGCGGGGTCAGCGACCACATTATTTACCAACAGTATTTCAACGGGGGTCATTCTCGCGGGAGTGATTCAGGGGGCTGTTGCGCAAAGCTACGGTCACTTTGCCGTCTATTGGGTGATTGCGGCGATTTCTGTGATCACGCTGGTGATGACCGGGCGGGTGAAGGACGTTTGATTTTTGGAGTGCCGGATGCGCTGCGCTTATCCGGCACTCCAAGGCCTAGCGCATAAACGCTGGCTGCTTGTCTTCGTACTCGGTGATGGCTGCTTCATGCTGCAGCGTCAGCCCGATGCTGTCCAGACCGTTCAGCATGCAGTGGCGGCGGAAGTCGTCGATTTTAAAGCTGTAGGACTTATCGCCCGCTTTCACCACCTGCGCTTCCAGATCCACTTCAAATGTAATGCCCGGATTGGCTTTCACCAGGGCGAACATTTCATCTACCTGCGCGTCGCTCAGGGTCACCGGCAGCAGTTGGTTATTGAAGCTGTTGCCGTAGAAGATGTCGGCGAAGCTTGGCGCGATCACTACTTTAAAGCCGTAATCGGTCAGCGCCCATGGCGCATGTTCACGGGAAGAGCCGCAGCCAAAGTTTTCCCGCGCCAGCAGAATTGACGCGCCTTTATATTCCGGGAAGTTCAGTACGAACTCTGGGTTAGGCTGTTGCCCTTTTTCATCCAGAAAACGCCAGTCGTTAAACAGATGAGCGCCAAAACCGGTGCGCGTAACCTTCTGCAAAAACTGTTTGGGAATAATCGCGTCGGTATCCACGTTGGCGGCATCCAGTGGGACAACCAGGCCGGTATGTTGGGTAAATTTCTCTGCCATGGTAGTTTCCTTATTTGATGCTGCGAATGTCGGCAAAATGACCGGTAACGGCGGCAGCGGCGGCCATGGCCGGGCTGACTAAATGCGTGCGACCACCGCGGCCCTGGCGGCCTTCAAAGTTACGGTTGCTGGTGGATGCACAGCGCTCGCCTGGGTTCAGGCGGTCATTGTTCATGGCCAGACACATGGAACAGCCCGGTAAACGCCATTCAAACCCGGCTTCGATGAAGATCTTGTCCAGACCTTCCGCTTCAGCCTGCGCTTTCACCGGACCAGAACCCGGCACAACCAGCGCCTGTACGCCTGGCGCAACTTTGCGTCCTTTGGCGATTTGGGCCGCAGCGCGTAAATCTTCAATACGCGAGTTGGTACAGGAACCGATAAACACTTTATCAATAGCCACTTCTGTTAACGGAATACCCGGTTTCAGCCCCATATATGCCAGCGCTTTTTCAGCCGATGCGCGCTCAACGGGATCGGAAAATGACGCCGGGTCGGGAATATTATCGTTCACCGAGATGACCTGACCCGGGTTCGTACCCCAAGTGACCTGCGGTGCGATCTCTTCTGCCTGCAGGGTAACGACGGTATCAAACGTCGCGTTGTCGTCGGTTTTCAGCGTTTTCCAGTACGCAACCGCGTTGGTAAAATCCTCACCCTTCGGTGCGTGTAAACGCCCCTGCACATAGTTAAAGGTGGTTTCATCCGGTGCGACCAGACCCGCTTTGGCGCCCATTTCAATGGCCATGTTGCACAGGGTCATACGGCCTTCCATGCTCAGCGCACGGATGGCTTCGCCACAAAATTCAACGACGTGTCCGGTACCGCCTGCACTACCGGTTTTACCGATAATCGCCAGCACGATATCTTTGGCGGTAATGCCAGGTGCTGCCGCGCCGTTAACTTCAATCTTCATGGTTTTGGCACGCCCCTGTTTCAGGGTCTGCGTCGCCAGAACGTGTTCAACTTCAGAGGTGCCAATACCAAAGGCCAGCGCGCCAAACGCGCCGTGTGTGGCGGTGTGGGAGTCGCCGCAAACGATGGTCATACCCGGCAACGTTACGCCTTGCTCAGGCCCCATCACGTGAACGATCCCCTGGTACGGGTGGTTCAGGTCGTACAGTTCGACGCCAAATTCATTGCAGTTTTTGATCAATTCCTGCATCTGAATACGCGCCATTTCGCCGGAAGCGTTAATGTCTTTGGTTTGCGTGGAGACGTTATGGTCCATGGTGGCAAAGGTTTTACCCGGCTGGCGCACCTGACGGCCATGCGCACGCAGGCCATCAAACGCCTGCGGAGAGGTCACTTCATGCACCAGATGTCTGTCGATATACAACAGCGGGGTTTCGTTTTGCGCTTCGTAGACGACGTGCGCATCGAACAATTTTTCGTATAACGTTTTGGCCATGATTACACCCCTTCTGCGACGTAACGGGCAATAATGTCACCCATTTCATCGGTACCGACTGCGGCAGCGCCACGGGCTAAGTCACCGGTGCGAATGCCTTCTTCTAATGCGCGGTTGATGGCGCTCTCAATTGCGGTTGCCGCATCATTGGCGTCCAGGCTGTAGCGCAGCAGCAGCGCCAGCGAAAGGATTTGGGCGATAGGGTTAGCAATGTTTTTCCCGGCGATATCCGGAGCGGAGCCGCCAGCGGGCTCGTACAGACCAAAGCCCTGCTCATTCAGGCTGGCGGACGGTAACATCCCCATTGATCCGGTGATCATGGCGCATTCGTCAGACAGAATGTCGCCAAACAAGTTGGAGCACAGCAGCACGTCGAACTGGGATGGATCTTTGATCAACTGCATCGTTGCGTTGTCGATGTACATATGCGCCAGCTCAACATCCGGATATTCATTAGCAATTTCATTGACGATTTGGCGCCACAGAATAGACGTTTGCAGTACGTTGGCTTTATCAATCGACGTGACTTTGCGGCGACGCTGGCGAGCAGATTCAAACGCGATACGTGCGATACGCTCGATCTCGAAACGGTGATAAACCTCGGTATCAAAGGCTTTTTCATGTTGTCCGCTGCCTTCGCGGCCTTTTGGCTGACCGAAGTAGATACCGCCGGTCAGTTCGCGCACGCACAGGATGTCGAAACCGTTCGCGGCAATATCTGCGCGCAGAGGGCAAAATGCTTCCAGACCCTGGTACAGCTTAGCCGGGCGCAGGTTGCTGAATAATTTGAAGTGTTTACGCAACGGCAGCAGCGCGCCGCGTTCAGGCTGCTGATTGGGTGGCAGATTTTCCCATTTCGGGCCGCCAACGGAGCCAAACAGAATGGCGTCAGCTTGCTCACAGCCTTCAACCGTCGCTGGCGGCAGCGGCTGACCATGGTTATCGATAGCGGCCCCCCCTACGTCGTAGTGGCTGGTGGTAATGCGCATGTTAAAACGGTTGCGGATTGCGTCCAGTACCTTCAGGGCTTGCGCCATCACTTCCGGGCCAATACCGTCGCCCGGCAAAACAGCAATATGATAATTCTTCGACATCACACGGTTTCCTTGTTGTTCTCGTTGTTCTGAGCTTTGCGTTGCAATTCTTTTTCGACTTCTTCGGCGCGCCAAATGTTGTTCAGCACATGAACCATCGCTTTCGCGGACGATTCGACGATATCTGTTGCCAGACCGACGCCGTGGAAGCGGCGACCGTTATAATTAGCAACGATATCCACCTGGCCCAGCGCATCTTTACCGTGCCCTTTGGCGGTCAGGCTGTATTTCACCAGTTCGATGTTGTACTCGGTCACACGGTTGATGGCCTGATAAATGGCATCGACCGGACCGTTACCGTTCGCCGCTTCGGCTTTGACTTCTTCACCGCAGGCCAGCTTGACGGAGGCGGTGGCGATGTCATTTGAGCCGGACTGCACGCTGAAGTAATCCAGACGGAAATGCTCCGGCTCTTCCTGCTGTTTATTAATAAAGGCCAGCGCTTCCAGGTCGTAATCAAATACCTGACCTTTTTTATCCGCCAGCTTCAGGAAGGCGTCGTACAGGTTGTCCAGGTTGTATTCATTCTCTTTATATCCCATCTCGTCCATACGGTGTTTCACCGCGGCGCGTCCGGAACGGGAAGTCAGGTTCAACTGCACCTGGTTCAGACCGATGGATTCAGGCGTCATGATTTCGTAGTTTTCACGATTTTTCAGTACGCCGTCCTGATGGATGCCAGAGGAGTGGGCAAAGGCGCCGCTACCGACAATGGCTTTGTTGGCCGGAATGGGCATGTTGCAGATTTGGCTGACTAACTGACTGGTACGCCAGATTTCCTGGTGATTAATGCGGGTCTGTACGTTCAGGATATCTTTGCGCACTTTGATCGCCATGATCACTTCTTCCAGTGAGCAGTTACCGGCGCGTTCGCCGATACCGTTCATCGCGCCTTCCACCTGGCGAGCACCGGCGTGGACGGCCGCCAACGCGTTGCCAACGCCCAGACCTAAATCATCATGGGTGTGCACGGAGATGATGGCTTTATCGATATTCGGTACGCGTTCATACAGACCAGAAATGATTGCTCCGAATTCGAAAGGCATGGTGTAGCCAACGGTATCGGGGATATTGATAGTTTTGGCTCCCGCATTAATCGCGGCTTCGACCACGCGGGCCAGATCGGCAATAGGGGTACGGCCAGCATCCTCGCATGAGAACTCCACGTCATCCGTATAATTACGCGCACGCTTCACCATGTAGACTGCTCGCTCGATCACTTCATCCAACGTGCTGCGCAATTTCGTCGCGATATGCATCGGCGAGGTGGCGATGAACGTATGAATGCGGAAGGCCTCAGCGACCTTCAGAGATTCTGCGGCAACGTCGATATCTTTTTCTACGCAGCGGGCTAAGGCGCAAACGCGGCTGTTCTTAACCTGACGAGCGATGGTTTGTACGGACTCAAAGTCACCCGGTGAAGAGACCGGAAAACCTACCTCCATCACGTCAACGCCCATACGCTCGAGGGCCAGCGCAATCTGCAGTTTTTCTTTCACACTCAGGCTCGCCTGTAACGCCTGTTCACCGTCACGTAAGGTGGTATCGAAAATAATGACTTGCTGGCTCATGTTTTAGGTCCTTGGTCTTTAGGGCGCCTTGCTTCGAGCATAAAAAAACCCGCGCAACGGCGCGGGTTTTTTGTCTTAACTGGAGCTGACTTAATGCTGAATGTCGTCCACCAGTCTACCGCGCAATGAGAATGCGTTTAGTAGTAGTAGACCGATAAAACGAGCAATGTAAGTCATCAATCAAGCTCCAGGCGAATGCGATATGCTTTTAGTGGTACTGGATATGAAGACTGATGTCAACCCCATTCCCTGCAAATGCTCCCGTTAAGGGGGGGAAGTTTATGATAAACTTAAGCGAATTGTGCTGAATTTCTCAGGGTATATTAAATTAATCATCTGATCGTTGAACATGTTTTTCACGGTTTGACATATTTAAGCATATTTATTTGCATTTATGGTCACGAAGAACTGAAGATAACGCCTCGTTTGGGATTTCATATCTTTATGATTTATCAGAATTTATAGCTATTCTGAATGGATTGAATCAATGTGCCACCCTATAATTGATAAATTAATGTTAACTTTTAATGTGTTAATAATAGAAATGTTTAATTAAAACTTAAAAACGTATTCACTGTGCGCATGATTGTGTATTCGCCACGCTTATGGTTATATTGTTTTCGAAATTTAAACATATGAATCATCGCGCAGTGACATCTGCCACACTTCGTTTGTAGTGTTTTTTTGTACATTTAGATTTGTGCCTTTATGTTTTCCTAATTTTAATGTTTTTCCTTTTTCTTATTTTATATGCATGGTAAATCATATTAACGGAGATTATTTCTGCACTCCGTCTGGGAAAAGGGAGTTTAGAGTGACAGTGGAGTTAAATATGCCAGAAGTAAAAATAATAGATAAATCTAATCTCATAGAGATGGGGAAGCCACAGCTTCGCATGGTTGATCTTAATTTATTAACTGTTTTTGATGCGGTGATGCAGGAACAAAATATTACGCGTGCTGCACATACGCTGGGGATGTCGCAACCCGCTGTCAGTAATGCGGTCGCACGCCTGAAAGTCATGTTTAACGATGAGCTTTTTGTTCGTTATGGCCGTGGAATCCAGCCGACAGCAAGAGCCTTCCAGCTGTTTGGCTCCGTTCGTCAGGCTTTACAATTAGTGCAGAATGAACTGCCTGGTTCCGGCTTTGAACCTACCAGCAGCGAGCGTGTATTCAATCTTTGCGTATGCAGTCCATTGGATAATATTCTTACTTCGTTGATTTATAATCGGGTTGAGCAAGTCGCACCGAACATCAATGTCGTTTTTAAATCCTCACTAAATCTAAATACCGAGCACCAATTACGTTATCAGGAAACTGAGTTTGTTATTAGCTATGAAGAATTCCGTCGTCCGGAATTTACCAGTGTTCCGTTATTCAATGACGAAATGGTGTTAGTGGCAAGTAAAAAACATCCGCGCATTAGTGGCCCATTGCTGGAAAGCAATCTCTATCATGAACAGCATGCCGTGGTTTCGCTTGATCGCTTCGCCTCATTCAGCCAGCCGTGGTATGACACACCGGATAAACAATCCTGCGTGGCTTATCAGGGAATGGCATTAATCAGCGTGCTTAATATTGTGTCGCAAACGCACCTGGTCTCTATTGCGCCGCGTTGGTTGGCGGAAGAGTTCGCCGATTCTTTAGAACTGCAGATATTGCCTTTACCTTTAAAATTGAATAGCCGCACATGTTATCTTTCCTGGCATGAGGCTGCGGGGCGCGATAAAGGACATCAATGGATGGAAGAACTGTTAGTCTCCGTCTGTAAGAAGTAGCCGCTGGCAGAATAAATCGGGGAATACATCTGGTTTATTCTGCTTTTATCTTTATATCTAAAATTTTGTGCTGAACTCGACTTTTTACGTATGTCCGAAAGTGTAAAAAAATAGACTAATTGCTGTAAGTCCCCCTTTTTAAGCGATTATTTATCATATCAATTGCTTATGCTGGTTTAATTCTCCATTTATTCAATTCTGACCTCCGTTTTATTCTTATTTACTCCAGTGCCCCCCCTTCGGAGTCAATTGCCATGCGTCATCGTCAGCGGTTAATGTGTTGTTAAACCGTAATTCATTATAAGAGTGAGGCAAGCCATGGAGATGTTGTCTGGAGCCGAGATGGTCGTCCGATCGCTTATCGATCAGGGTGTGAAGCAGGTATTCGGTTATCCCGGGGGGGCCGTCCTCGATATTTATGATGCATTGCATACGGTCGGCGGTATTGATCATGTGTTAGTCCGTCATGAGCAAGCCGCAGTACATATGGCTGATGGCCTGGCTCGTGCCACGGGAGAAGTGGGCGTCGTTTTGGTCACTTCCGGACCAGGGGCAACCAATGCGATCACCGGGATTGCAACGGCATATATGGATTCCATTCCGTTGGTGATCCTCTCTGGCCAGGTCGCCACCTCCCTGATTGGCTACGATGCCTTCCAGGAGTGCGACATGGTGGGTATATCCCGCCCGGTGGTAAAACACAGTTTTCTGGTTAAACAAACGGAAGATATCCCGCAGGTGCTGAAAAAAGCCTTCTGGCTGGCGGCAAGCGGTCGTCCGGGGCCGGTGGTGGTGGATTTGCCGAAAGATATTCTGAATCCGGCGAAAAAACTGCCTTATAGCTGGCCGGAGTCGGTGAGTATGCGTTCGTATAACCCGACAACGACCGGGCACAAAGGACAGATAAAACGTGCTTTGCAGACGCTGGTCGCGGCGAAGAAACCGGTTGTCTATGTTGGTGGTGGCGCGGTGAATGCCGCCTGTCACGAACAACTGGGGCAAATTGCCGAAGCACTCAATCTGCCGGTTGTCTCCTCGCTGATGGGGTTAGGCGCGTTTCCGGCCACGCATCGCCAGGCGCTGGGAATGTTGGGCATGCATGGTACTTACGAAGCGAATATGACCATGCATCATTCTGATGTGATCTTTGCCGTCGGCGTTCGTTTTGACGATCGAACGACCAATAACCTGGCAAAATATTGCCCGAATGCGACCGTGCTGCATATCGACATCGATCCGACCTCAATTTCAAAAACCGTCACTGCGGATATTCCGATTGTGGGCGATGCTCGCCTGGTGCTGGATCAGATGCTTGAACTGCTGCCGCAGGAGAAATCGCAGCAGCCGCTGGATGATAACCGTGACTGGTGGCAACAGATCGAACACTGGCGCGCTCGTCAGTGCCTGAAATACGACACGCAAAGTGAAAGTATTAAACCGCAGGCGGTGATTGAAACCATCTGGCGTCTGACGAAAGGGGATGCATACGTGACCTCTGACGTTGGCCAGCATCAAATGTTTGCCGCACTTTACTATCCGTTCGATAAACCACGCCGCTGGATTAACTCAGGCGGCCTCGGCACCATGGGATTCGGTTTACCCGCGGCGTTAGGGGTGAAAATGGCGCTGCCGGATGAAACAGTGGTGTGCGTCACCGGGGATGGCAGCATTCAGATGAACATCCAGGAACTGTCGACGGCGCTGCAATATGAGCTACCGGTACTGGTGCTCAACCTTAACAACCGCTATCTCGGCATGGTCAAACAGTGGCAGGACATGATTTACTCCGGGCGTCACTCCCAGTCTTACATGCAGTCGCTACCTGATTTTGTGCGCCTTGCTGAAGCTTATGGGCATATCGGTATCCAGATTAATCATCCAGGCGAACTGGAGAGCAAGCTGGGCGAAGCGCTGGAACATGTGCGTAACCATCGCCTGGTGTTTGTTGATGTCACCGTCGACGGCAGTGAGCATGTCTACCCGATGCAGATTCGTGGGGGCGGGATGGACGAAATGTGGTTAAGTAAAACGGAGAGGACCTGATTATGCGCCGGATATTATCAGTATTGCTGGAAAACGAGTCGGGTGCATTGTCACGTGTGATTGGCCTCTTCGCCCAGCGCGGATACAACATTGAAAGCCTGACCGTCGCGCCGACTGACGACCCGACCTTATCGCGGATGACGATTCAAACGGTAGGGGATGAGAAAGTCCTGGAGCAGATCGAAAAGCAGCTACACAAACTGGTGGATGTTCTGCGCGTCAGCGAACTGGGGCAGGGCGCCCACGTTGAACGAGAAATCATGCTGGTGAAAATCCAGGCCAGCGGCTATGGCCGGGAAGAGGTGAAACGCAACACGGAGATATTCCGTGGGCAAATCATCGATGTTACGCCGTCGATCTACACCGTACAGCTGGCGGGCACCAGCGATAAGCTGGATGCGTTTCTGGCAACGCTACGGGAAGTCGCCAAAATCGTGGAAGTTGCCCGTTCCGGCGTGGTGGGGCTTTCCCGCGGCGATAAAATTATGCGCTAACGCTTACCTGACCTACGTGAGATGCATTGGCTACTGGTTGCTTTTTTTTGCGAAATCAGCAGTAACCAGAGACAAAAGCGGTTGCCGCAGTCATTATTCTGCGCTTAGATGTTAAGAAGTTTAACCCATGCCATCTCAAAGGTTATGGTTTGTACATTTTACGCAAGGGGCAATTGTGAAACTGGATGAAATCGCTCGGTTGGCCGGCGTTTCGCGAACGACTGCAAGCTACGTTATTAACGGCAAAGCAAAGCAATACCGCGTAAGCGACAAAACGGTTGAAAAAGTCATGGCGGTGGTGCGTGAGCATAATTACCACCCGAATGCCGTGGCGGCCGGGCTGCGTGCTGGACGCACACGTTCTATCGGGCTGGTGATCCCGGATCTCGAAAACACGAGCTATACCCGGATTGCAAACTATCTGGAGCGCCAGGCGCGTCAGCGCGGGTATCAACTACTGATTGCCTGCTCTGAAGATCAGCCTGATAACGAAATGCGCTGTATTGAGCATCTTTTACAACGTCAGGTTGATGCCATTATCGTTTCGACTTCCTTGCCGCCTGAACATCCGTTTTATCAGCGCTGGGCGAACAGTTCATTCCCGATTGTGGCGCTGGATCGCGCGCTGGATCGTGAACATTTCACCAGCGTGGTGGGCGCTGACCAGGATGATGCGCAGATGCTGGCGGAGGAGTTACGTAAATTCCCTGCTGAAACCGTGCTCTATCTGGGGGCGCTTCCTGAATTGTCCGTCAGTTTCCTGCGCGAACAGGGTTTCCGTACCGCGTGGAAGGACGATCTGCGTGAAGTGCATTTTCTCTATGCCAACAGCTATGAGCGGGAGGCGGCCGCGCAGTTATTTGATAAATGGCTGGAAACGCATCCAATGCCTCAGGCGCTGTTTACCACGTCGTTTGCCCTGTTGCAGGGGGTGATGGATGTGACCCTGCGCCGCGACGGGCAGTTACCGTCTGATTTAGCGATTGCGACTTTTGGCGACCACGAGCTGCTCGACTTCCTGCAGTGCCCGGTACTGGCGGTGGCGCAGCGCCATCGGGATGTCGCGGAACGCGTGCTGGAGATTGTGTTGGCAAGCCTGGATGAGCCGCGTAAACCCAAACCAGGTTTAACGCGTATACGGCGTAATCTGTACCGTCGCGGTATTCTAAGCCGTAACTAAGTTGCCTCAATTGATGATGTCGGCGGATAAGCCTCTGACATCATCAATTATCCCGTTCTCGGAAATAACCGCATTATAATTAAGAATATTCTTTAGAATTATCTGAAATTGATTCTTCTATTATGCCGAATTAAAAATGCAACTATCCATTTTTGGGTAATTGAGACGTAACGATGCGTTACGGTTGTATTATTTTGTTACAAGCATGTAGGGATTTGCCGAATTAACAAACACTTTACTGGTGTGTTGCGACAATCTCGCCCTTATCTTGCTCCTGTGCGGCGTACAGACTGATTAACTGGTACTGTTATCTCGCTGCATATTGTCCTAAAATGCCGCTCGCGTCGCAAACTGACACTTTATATTTTTCTTTTGATGATATTCAGTTGTTTTAAACAATCATGAGTTGTTGGATTTTTTTCTTACAAATATTCATGACGTTAATTTGCTTCGTTTGCTGTACGGAATTTGTTCAACGCTGATATTAGCCGTAAACAATGGGTTTTTTGCTCCGCTAAGCGCCGTGACTTGCTTGACAAGGTTTTCCTCCGCTCCGTAAACTCCTTTAAGTGGGAATTTGTGGGATAAAGTGGTAATCGGGGGTGAGGCTGGCATGTTCCGGGGAGCAACGTTAGTTAATCTCGACAGTAAAGGGCGCTTATCTGTGCCTACCCGTTATCGGGATCAACTGCTCGAGAGCGCTATCGGTCAAATGGTTTGCACCATTGACATCCATCACCCGTGCCTGCTGCTGTACCCCCTGCCTGAATGGGAAATTATCGAGCAGAAGTTATCGCGTCTGTCGAGCATGAATCCAGTTGAGCGTCGCGTACAGCGCCTGTTGTTGGGTCATGCTAGCGAATGTCAGATGGATAGCGCTGGCCGATTATTGATAGCGCCCATTCTGCGGCAACACGCAGGGCTAACGAAAGAAGTGATGCTGGTTGGGCAGTTCAATAAGTTTGAGCTGTGGGATGAAACGACCTGGTATCAACAGGTCAAGGAAGATATCGACGCTGAGCAGTCTGTTACCGGCGCGCTGTCGGAACGATTGCAGGATTTGTCTCTATAAAATGATGGAAAATTATAAACATACAACGGTGTTGCTGGATGAAGCCGTAAACGGCCTGAATATTCGTCCAGACGGCATCTACATTGACGGGACATTTGGTCGCGGTGGTCACTCACGTCTGATCCTCTCGCAACTTGGCGAAGAGGGGCGTTTACTGGCCATCGATCGCGATCCGCAGGCGATTGCCGTTGCAAAGACGATTACCGATCCCCGTTTTTCCATCGTCCATGGTCCTTTTTCTGCGCTGGCTGATTATGTCGCCGAGCGCGGACTTACCGGTAAGATCGACGGGATTCTTCTTGATCTTGGGGTGTCTTCTCCACAGCTTGATGATGCTGAGCGCGGATTTTCATTTATGCGTGACGGCCCGTTAGATATGCGTATGGACCCAACACGCGGTCAGTCAGCGGCCGAATGGCTGCAAACCGCCGATGAAGCAGACATTGCTTGGGTGATTAAAACCTTTGGCGAAGAGCGCTTCGGCAAACGTATTGCTCGCGCCATCGTAGAGCGCAACCGCATCGAACCGATGACCCGCACTAAAGAGCTGGCGGAAGTGATTGCGGCGGCAATGCCGGTGAAAGACAAATTCAAACATCCCGCGACCCGTACCTTCCAGGCGGTGCGCATTTGGGTGAACAGTGAACTGGAGGAGATAGAGCAGGCGCTAAAAAGCTCGCTCAGCGTGCTGGCACCAGGTGGTCGCCTTTCGGTAATCAGTTTCCATTCGCTTGAAGATCGCATTGTGAAACGCTTTATGCGCGAACAAAGCCGTGGTCCTCAGGTTCCGGCTGGAATACCGATGACCGAAGCGCAGATCAAAAAGCTGGGCGGCCGTGAGTTAAGAGCACTAGGCAAGATGATGCCGGGTGAAGAAGAGGTAGCTGAAAATCCTCGTGCCCGTAGTTCAGTTCTGCGTATTGCAGAGAGGACGAACGCATGATCAGCAGAGTGACAGAAGCCCTCAGCAAAGTTAAAGGATCGATAGGAAGCAACGAGCGCCATGCCTTGCCTGGCGTGATCGGTGACGATCTTTTGCGGTATGGGAAGCTGCCACTCTGCCTGTTCATTTGCATTATTTTGACGGCGGTTACCGTCGTGACAACAGCACACCATACGCGGTTACTGACCGCGCAGCGTGAGCAGCTGGTTCTGGAGCGAGATGCGTTGGATATCGAATGGCGCAACTTGATCCTTGAGGAGAACGCGCTCGGCGACCATAGCCGTGTTGAACGGATCGCAACGGAAAAGCTGCAAATGCAGCATGTTGATCCCTCACAAGAAAATATCGTAGTACAAAAATAAGGATAAACGCGACGCATGAAAGCAGCGGCAAAAACGCACAAGCCAAAACGCCAGGAAGAACAAGCCAACTTTATCAGTTGGCGTTTTGCGTTACTGTGCGGCTGTATTTTGCTGGCACTGGGTTTTCTGCTGGGGCGCGTTGCCTGGCTGCAAATCATCGCGCCGGACATGCTGGTGCGTCAGGGCGATATGCGCTCTCTGCGCGTACAGGAAGTGTCCACATCGCGCGGGATGATTACCGACCGTTCAGGTCGTCCGCTGGCGGTGAGCGTTCCGGTTAAGGCGATTTGGGCCGACCCCAAAGAGGTGCATGACGCAGGCGGCGTAAGCGTTGGTGAACGCTGGAGAGCGCTGTCGACCGCGCTGAATCTCCCGCTCGATCAACTGGCTTCCCGCATTAACGCCAACCCGAAAGGGCGCTTTATCTATCTGGCGCGTCAGGTAAACCCTGACATGGCTGACTACATCAAAAAACTGAAGCTGCCAGGCATTCACCTGCGCGAAGAATCCCGCCGTTACTATCCTTCCGGAGAAGTGACCGCTCACCTTATCGGCTTTACTAACGTCGACAGCCAGGGGATTGAAGGCGTTGAGAAGAGCTTCGACAAATGGCTCACCGGGCAACCGGGCGAACGTATTGTACGTAAAGACCGTTATGGCCGCGTCATTGAGGATATTTCCTCAACCGACAGCCAGGCGGCGCATAACCTTGCGCTAAGTATCGATGAGCGTTTACAGGCGCTGGTCTACCGCGAACTGAATAACGCCGTGGCGTTTAACAAGGCGGAGTCAGGCAGTGCGGTACTGGTGGATGTGAACACCGGTGAAGTGCTGGCGATGGCCAACAGCCCGTCCTACAACCCGAACAATCTCACCGGTACGCCGAAGGATGCGATGCGTAACCGTACGATTACCGACGTTTTTGAACCGGGTTCCACCGTCAAACCGATGGTGGTGATGACGGCGCTGCAGCGTGGTGTGGTTCGCGAAAATACCGTACTTAACACTATCCCTTACCGAATTAATGGCCACGAAATTAAAGACGTGGCGCGTTATAGCGAATTGACCCTCACCGGGGTTTTGCAGAAGTCGAGTAACGTCGGTGTTTCCAAGCTGGCGTTAGCGATGCCGTCCTCAGCGTTAGTAGACACTTACTCACGTTTTGGGCTGGGAAAAGCGACCAATTTGGGGTTGGTCGGAGAACGCAGTGGCTTATATCCTCAAAAACAACGGTGGTCTGACATAGAGAGGGCCACCTTCTCTTTCGGCTATGGGCTAATGGTAACGCCGTTACAGTTAGCGCGAGTCTATGCAACGATCGGCAGCTATGGCGTTTATCGGCCACTGTCGATCACCAAAGTTGACCCTCCTGTTCCGGGCGAGCGTATCTTCCCGGAATCAACCGTGCGTACCGTAGTGCACATGATGGAAAGCGTGGCGCTGCCCGGCGGCGGCGGCGTGAAGGCGGCGATTAAAGGCTATCGTATCGCCATTAAAACCGGTACGGCGAAGAAAGTAGGGCCGGATGGCCGCTACATCAACAAATACATTGCTTATACCGCAGGCGTTGCGCCTGCGAGTCAGCCGCGCTTCGCGCTGGTTGTTGTTATCAACGATCCGCAGGCGGGTAAATACTACGGTGGCGCCGTTTCCGCGCCGGTCTTTGGTGCCATCATGGGCGGCGTACTGCGCACCATGAACATCGAACCGGATGCGCTGACAACGGGCGATAAAAATGAATTTGTGAATAATCAAGGCGAGGCAACAGGTGGCAGATCGTAATTTGCGCGACCTTCTTGCTCCATGGGTGCCGGGTGCACCGGAGCGAGCACTGCGGGAGATGACGCTCGACAGCCGTATGGCTGCATCGGGCGATCTCTTTGTCGCAGTATTGGGTCATCAGGCGGACGGGCGTCGGTATATCCCGCAGGCGATAGCGCAAGGTGTGGCTGCCATTATTGCAGAAGCAAAAGATGAAGCTACTGACGGTGAAATCCGTGAAATGCACGGCGTTCCAGTTATCTATCTCAGTCAGCTTAACGAACGTTTATCTGCACTGGCGGGCCGCTTTTACCACGAGCCTTCTGAAAAAATGCGACTGGTCGGCGTGACCGGGACCAACGGTAAAACCACCACCACCCAATTGCTGGCACAGTGGAGCCAACTGCTTGGCGAAACCAGCGCGGTGATGGGAACAGTCGGCAATGGCCTGCTGGGCAAAGTGATCCCGACGGAAAATACCACCGGTTCAGCCGTAGATGTCCAGCATGTGCTGGCAGGGCTGGTTGCACAAGGCGCAACGGTTGGCGCAATGGAAGTGTCTTCACACGGTCTGGTTCAGCATCGCGTGGCGGCGCTGAAGTTTGCCGCATCAGTATTTACTAACTTAAGCCGCGACCATCTTGATTACCACGGCGACATGGAACATTACGAAGCCGCGAAATGGCTGCTGTATTCCACGCACCATTGCGGCCAGGCCATCGTTAATGCGGATGATGAAGTCGGTCGTCGCTGGTTGGCCAAACTTCCGGATGCGGTTGCCGTATCGATGGAAGATCACATCAACCCGAACTGTCATGGTCGTTGGTTAAAGGCGATTGACGTGAATTATCACGACAGCGGGGCAACGATTCGTTTTACCTCCTCATGGGGTGACGGCGAAATTGAAAGTCGCCTGATGGGCGCGTTTAACGTCAGCAATCTGCTGTTGGCGCTGGCAACGCTGCTGGCGTTGGGATATCCGTTAGCTGATTTACTGAAAACGGCAACACAATTACAGCCAGTTTGTGGGCGCATGGAAGTGTTCAGCGCGCCGGGTAAAACCACCGTTGTGGTTGATTATGCCCATACGCCAGATGCGCTGGAAAAAGCGCTGCAGGCGGCACGTCTGCACTGTACTGGCAAACTGTGGTGCGTCTTTGGCTGCGGCGGCGATCGCGACAAAGGTAAACGTCCGTTGATGGGCGCGATTGCCGAGCAGTTTGCTGATGTTGTCGTGGTGACCGATGACAACCCGCGTACCGAAGAGCCGCGCGCCATTATTAACGACATTCTGGCGGGTATGCTGGATGCCGGACAGGCGAAAGTGATGGAAGGTCGCGCAGAGGCTGTGACAAACGCCATTATGCAGGCGAAAGAAAACGACGTGGTGCTGGTGGCCGGGAAAGGTCACGAAGACTACCAGATCGTTGGCTCGCAGCGCCTCGACTATTCTGACCGCGTTACGGCAGCGCGTCTGCTGGGAGTCATCGCATGATTAGCGTAACGCTCAGCCAACTGGCGGAGATCCTCCGCGGCGAACTGAAAGGAGCCGATCTGACTCTTGATGCGGTGACAACTGATACGCGTAAAGTTACGCCGGGCTGCCTGTTTGTCGCGCTGAAAGGCGAACGCTTTGATGCCCACGATTTCGCAGACAAGGCGCAAGAGAGCGGGGCGGGTGCGCTGCTGGTCAGCCGTCCGTTGGACACCAACCTGCCGCAGCTGATTGTTAAAGATACACGTCTGGCGTTTGGTGAACTGGCGGCATGGGTACGCGCTCAGGTTCCGGCGCGCGTTGTCGCGCTGACCGGCTCTTCCGGTAAGACGTCCGTTAAAGAGATGACCGCATCCATTCTGAGTCAGTGTGGCAACACCTTATATACCGCGGGCAACCTGAATAACGACATCGGCGTACCGATGACGCTGTTGCGCTTAAACAACGATTACGACTATGCCGTGATTGAGCTTGGCGCTAATCATCAGGGCGAAATCGCCTGGACCGTTGGCCTGACGCGTCCGGAAGCGGCGCTGGTGAATAACCTGGCGGCCGCGCATCTGGAAGGCTTTGGTTCACTGGCAGGCGTTGCGAAGGCAAAAGGTGAGATTTTTACCGGCCTGCCAGCGAACGGAATCGCCATTATGAATGCCGACAACAACGACTGGCTGAACTGGCAGAGCATTATCGGCGATCGCAAAGTCTGGCGTTTCTCCCCGAATGCGGGCAACAGCGACTTTTCGGCGGCCAACGTTCATGTGACTTCACACGGCACAGAGTTTTCTCTGCAAACGCCAACCGGAAGCATTGATGTTCTGCTGCCGCTGCCGGGTCGTCACAACATTGCTAACGCCCTGGCGGCGGCTGCGCTCTCTATGGCGGTAGGCGCGACGCACGAAGCGATTAAAGCGGGTCTGAAGGAACTGCAAGCGGTACCGGGGCGTCTGTTCCCGATTCAACTGGCAGAAAATCAGCTACTGCTGGATGACTCCTATAACGCAAATGTCGGGTCAATGACCGCAGCGGTAAACGTGCTGTCCGAAATGCCGGGCTACCGCGTGCTGGTCGTTGGCGATATGGCAGAGCTTGGCGCGGAAAGCGAAGCATGCCACGTGCAGGTGGGTGACGCTGCGAAGGCTGCAGGTATCGACCGTGTGCTGAGTACAGGGAAACTGAGTCAGGCAATTAGCCATGCCAGCGGTGTGGGTGAGCATTTTGCGGATAAAACCGCGTTGACCGCGCATCTTAAGGCGCTGATTGCAGAACATCAGATTATGACGATTTTAGTGAAGGGTTCACGTAGTGCCGCCATGGAAGAGGTAGTACGCGCATTACAGGAGAATGGGACATGTTAGTTTGGCTGGCCGAACATTTGGTCAAATATTATTCCGGCTTTAACGTCTTTTCCTATCTGACGTTTCGCGCCATCGTCAGCCTGCTGACCGCGCTGTTCATCTCTTTGTGGATGGGCCCGCGCATGATCGCCCGCTTGCAAAAAATGTCCTTTGGACAGGTCGTGCGTAACGACGGTCCGGAATCACACTTCAGTAAACGCGGTACGCCGACCATGGGCGGGATTATGATCCTTACCGCGATTGTTATCTCCGTACTGCTGTGGGCATACCCGTCGAACCCGTACGTATGGTGCGTGCTGGTGGTATTGGTCGGTTACGGCATTATCGGTTTTGTCGATGACTACCGCAAAGTGGTACGCAAAGACACCAAGGGCCTGATCGCGCGCTGGAAATACTTCTGGATGTCGGTGATTGCGCTGGGGGTGGCCTTTGCCCTGTATCTGGCTGGTAAAGATACCCCGGCCACTGAGCTGGTGGTGCCGTTCTTTAAAGACGTGATGCCGCAGTTGGGGCTGTTCTACGTGCTGCTGGCGTACTTCGTGATTGTGGGTACTGGCAACGCGGTCAACCTCACCGATGGTCTGGATGGTCTGGCGATTATGCCGACCGTGTTTGTGGCCGCAGGTTTTGCGTTGGTGGCGTGGGCGACCGGTAACATGAACTTCGCCAACTATCTGCATATTCCCTATTTACGTCATGCCGGCGAATTGGTGATCGTTTGTACGGCAATTGTTGGCGCGGGTTTAGGCTTCTTGTGGTTTAACACCTATCCGGCGCAGGTCTTTATGGGCGACGTCGGATCGCTGGCGCTTGGCGGCGCGCTGGGCATTATTGCCGTGCTCCTGCGTCAGGAGTTCCTGCTGGTGATCATGGGCGGTGTATTCGTCGTAGAAACACTGTCGGTCATTTTGCAGGTTGGCTCCTTTAAGCTGCGCGGACAGCGCATCTTCCGTATGGCGCCGATCCACCATCACTATGAACTGAAAGGCTGGCCGGAACCGCGCGTAATTGTACGCTTCTGGATTATTTCGCTGATGCTGGTGCTGATTGGCCTGGCAACGCTGAAGGTACGTTAATCATGGCTGATTACCAGGGTAAAAAAGTCGTCATTATCGGTCTGGGTTTGACCGGGCTGTCCTGCGTGGATTTCTTCCTGGCGCGTGGCGTGACGCCGCGCGTAATGGATACCCGCGCGACGCCGCCGGGCCTGGACAAATTACCGGAAGCGGTTGAGCGTCATGTTGGCAGCCTGAATGATGACTGGCTGCTGGCCGCTGATCTTATTGTCGCCAGCCCTGGTATTGCCCTGGCGCATCCTTCGTTGAGCGCCGCCGCCGATGCGGGAATTGAAATTGTCGGCGACATTGAACTGTTCTGTCGCGAAGCACAGGCACCGATCGTCGCGATCACCGGTTCCAACGGGAAAAGCACAGTCACTACGCTGGTAGGTGAGATGGCGAAAGCGGCCGGTGTGAACGTGGGGGTCGGCGGTAATATTGGCCTGCCCGCGCTGATGCTGCTGGATGACGAACGTGAGCTGTATGTTCTGGAACTGTCGAGCTTCCAACTGGAAACGACCTCAAGTTTACAAGCCGTAGCCGCTACCATTTTGAACGTCACCGAAGACCATATGGACAGATATCCGTTTGGCTTGCAGCAGTACCGTGCGGCCAAACTGCGCGTCTATGAAAACGCGAAAGTGTGTGTGGTCAACGCTGATGATGCGCTGACCATGCCGGTTCGCGGGGCGGATGAGCGTTGCGTGAGCTTTGGCATCAACATGGGTGACTATCACCTGAACCGTCAGCAGGGCGAAACCTGGCTGCGAGTGAAGGGTGAAAAAGTCCTTAACGTGAAAGAGATGACGCTTTCCGGTCAGCATAACTATACCAACGCCCTGGCTGCGCTGGCGCTGGCGGATGCTGCGGGTCTGCCGCGGGCGTCGAGCCTGAAAGCGCTCACCACGTTTACCGGTCTGGCGCACCGTTTTCAGACTGTGCTTGAGCACAACGGCGTGCGCTGGATTAACGATTCTAAAGCCACCAACGTCGGCAGCACTGAAGCCGCGCTGAATGGCCTGCACGTTGACGGTACGTTGCACCTGTTGCTGGGGGGAGACGGGAAATCCGCTGACTTTACGCCGCTGCAACGATACCTGACCGGCGACAACATTCGTCTGTATTGCTTTGGTCGCGATGGCGCGCAGCTTGCCGCTCTGCGACCTGACGTTACGGAACAAACTGAAACCATGGAGCAGGCAATGCGTCTGCTCGCACCGCGCGTGAAGCCGGGCGATATGGTGCTGCTGTCGCCCGCCTGCGCCAGCCTTGACCAGTTCAAGAACTTTGAGCAACGCGGTGACGTCTTTACCCGCCTGGCGAAGGAGTTGGGTTGATGCGCTTATCTCTCCCTCGTCTGAGAATGCCGCGCTTACCGGGACTGGGTATCCTGGCGTGGGTCTTCGCGGCACTTAAAGGCTGGGTGATGGCTTCGCGTGATAAAGACGCGGACAGCCTGATCATGTATGACCGCATGCTGCTGTGGTTGACCTTTGGTCTGGCAGCGATCGGTTTTGTGATGGTGACATCGGCATCGATGCCCGTAGGGCAACGCCTGGCGGGCGATCCTTTCCTGTTTGCTAAGCGTGACGCACTGTACATCTTCCTCGCCTTCTGTCTGGCGATGGTGACGCTGCGTCTGCCGATGGAGTTCTGGCAAAAGTACAGTACGACGATGCTGATAGCCTCGATCATCATGCTGCTGATTGTGCTGGTGGTGGGTAGCTCCGTTAACGGGGCGTCGCGCTGGATTGCGCTGGGGCCGCTGCGTATTCAGCCTGCGGAATTTACCAAGCTGTCGCTGTTCTGTTACCTCGCCAACTACCTGGTGCGTAAAGTTGATGAAGTGCGTAACAACCTGCGCGGTTTCTTAAAACCGATGGGCGTGATCCTGGTGCTGGCTATTTTACTGCTGGCACAGCCTGACCTTGGTACGGTGGTAGTGCTGTTTGTCACTACCCTGGCGATGCTGTTTCTCGCCGGAGCGAAACTGTGGCAGTTCATTGCCATTATCGGCATGGGGATTTCAGCGGTCGTGCTGCTGATCCTTGCCGAACCGTATCGTATTCGCCGCGTAACCTCCTTCTGGAACCCATGGGAAGATCCGTTCGGCAGTGGCTACCAGCTGACGCAATCCCTGATGGCCTTTGGTCGCGGTGAGGTTTGGGGGCAGGGCTTAGGTAATTCAGTCCAAAAACTGGAGTATTTACCAGAAGCGCACACCGACTTCATCTTCGCCATCATTGGGGAAGAGCTGGGTTATATCGGTGTGGTATTGGCACTTTTAATGGTATTCTTCGTCGCTTTTCGCGCGATGTCGATTGGCCGTAAGGCGTTGGAAATTGACCACCGTTTTTCAGGCTTTTTAGCCTGCTCAATCGGGATCTGGTTTAGCTTCCAGGCACTGGTAAACGTCGGTGCGGCGGCGGGTATGCTGCCAACCAAAGGTCTGACGCTGCCGCTGATCAGTTATGGTGGTTCAAGTTTGTTGATTATGTCGACGGCCATCATGTTTTTGTTACGTATTGATTATGAAACGCGTCTGGAAAAAGCCCAGGCGTTTACACGAGGTGCACGATGAGTGGTCAACCGAAGCGGTTAATGGTGATGGCAGGCGGTACCGGCGGGCATGTGTTCCCGGGGCTGGCGGTCGCGCACCATTTAATGGCCCAGGGCTGGCAGGTTCGTTGGCTGGGCACCGCCGATCGTATGGAAGCGGACTTAGTGCCGAAACACGGCATTGAAATTGACTTTATTCGTATCTCCGGTTTGCGTGGTAAAGGCGTCAATGCGCTGCTTGCCGCACCTGTGCGTATTTTTAATGCCTGGCGTCAGGCGCGCGCCATCATGAAGCAGTTTAAACCCGATGTGGTGCTGGGTATGGGCGGCTACGTGTCTGGCCCTGGCGGTCTGGCGGCCTGGTCATTAGGTATTCCGGTTGTACTGCATGAGCAGAACGGCATTGCGGGATTAACTAACAAATGGCTGGCGAAGATTGCCACTACGGTGATGCAGGCTTTTCCTGGTGCTTTCCCGAATGCGGAAGTGGTAGGTAACCCGGTGCGCACTGACGTGCTGGCGCTGCCGTTGCCAAAAGCGCGTCTGGCCGGGCGTGAAGGTCCGGTTCGTGTATTGGTCGTCGGGGGATCTCAGGGCGCACGCGTACTGAACCAGACGATGCCGCAGGTTGCCGCAAAGCTTGGCGGCGCGGTGACTATCTGGCATCAGAGCGGCAAAGGCGCGCAGCAGACCGTTGAACAGGCGTATGCCGACGCGGGACAACCGCAGCACAAGGTCACTGAGTTTATTGATGATATGGCAGCGGCCTACGCGTGGGCTGATGTCGTGGTTTGTCGCTCAGGCGCGCTGACGGTGAGCGAAATTGCCGCCGCAGGTTTGCCTGCGCTGTTTGTGCCGTTCCAGCACAAGGACAGACAGCAGTATTGGAATGCGCTGCCGCTGGAGAAAGCGGGCGCCGCCAAAATTCTGGAGCAGCCGCAGTTTACTGTGGATGCCGTCGCCAGCACCCTTGCCGGGTGGTCGCGAGAAACGTTATTAACCATGGCAGAACGTGCGCGCGCCGCATCCATACCGGATGCCACAGAGCGCGTTGCAAATGAAGTGAGCCGGGCTGCCCGGGCGTAATTGTGGTGATGCCTTTTGCATCGCATGAACTAAGAAGTTAATGGCTAAAGAATGAATACACAACAACTGGCAAAACTGCGTTCCATCGTGCCCGAAATGCGTCGCGTTCGGCACATTCACTTTGTCGGCATCGGTGGTGCTGGTATGGGCGGTATTGCCGAAGTTTTGGCCAATGAAGGTTATCAGATCAGCGGTTCTGACTTAGCGCCGAATCCTGTGACGCAGCAGTTGACGAATCTGGGTGCCACGATTTTCTTCAACCATCGCCCGGAAAACGTGCGCGATGCGAGCGTGGTGGTGGTATCCAGCGCTATTTCTGCGGATAACCCGGAAATTGTTGCAGCGCATGAAGCACGTATTCCGGTGATTCGTCGTGCTGAAATGCTGGCGGAGTTAATGCGTTTTCGTCACGGTATTGCTATTGCCGGGACGCACGGTAAAACCACGACCACGGCAATGGTCTCCAGCATCTATGCGGAAGCGGGGCTGGATCCCACTTTTGTCAACGGCGGTCTGGTGAAGGCCGCAGGCGTGCATGCGCGCCTGGGTCATAGCCGTTATTTGATTGCCGAAGCGGACGAGAGCGACGCGTCGTTCCTGCATTTGCAGCCAATGGTGGCGATTGTCACCAATATCGAAGCCGACCACATGGATACCTACCATGGCGACTTCGAGAATTTAAAGCAGACGTTTATTAATTTCCTGCATAACTTGCCGTTTTATGGTCGTGCGGTGATGTGCGTTGACGATCCGGTGATCCGCGAACTGTTACCGCGAGTTGGCCGTCAAACCACAACCTATGGTTTCAGTGATGATGCCGATGTGCGCGTTGAAGATTACCAGCAGATTGGTCCACAAGGACACTTCACGCTGGTGCGTCAGGGGATGGCCGATTTACGTGTTACGTTAAACGCGCCGGGTCGCCACAATGCACTGAACGCGGCGGCGGCAGTGGCGGTCGCGACGGAAGAAGGTATTGAAGACGACGCTATTCTGCGCGCGCTGGAAAGTTTCCAGGGTACCGGACGTCGTTTTGACTTCCTCGGCGAATTCCCGCTTGAGCCAGTGAACGGTAAAGCCGGGACCGCGATGCTGGTTGATGATTATGGCCACCACCCAACGGAGGTGGACGCCACGATTAAAGCCGCGCGCGCGGGCTGGCCGGACAAAAACCTGGTGATGCTGTTCCAGCCGCACCGGTTTACGCGTACTCGCGATCTGTACGACGACTTTGCCAACGTGCTGACCCAGGTCGATGCGCTGTTGATGCTGGATGTGTATGCCGCGGGCGAAGCCGCGATTCCGGGTGCCGACAGCCGCTCGTTGTGCCGTACGATTCGTGGCCGCGGTAAGATCGATCCGATTCTGGTATCCGATCCGGCCCAGGTGGCAGAAATGCTGGCACCCGTATTAACCGGCAACGATCTGATTTTGGTGCAGGGCGCTGGAAATATCGGCAAAATCGCGCGTTCCTTAGCTGAAATCAAACTGAAGCCGCAAAACCCGGAGGAAGAACAACATGGCTGATAAAATCGCGGTCCTGTTAGGGGGAACCTCCGCTGAGCGTGAAGTATCGCTGAATTCAGGCGCGGCCGTACTGGCAGGATTACGCGAAGGTGGTGTAGATGCCCATCCGGTTGACCCCAAAGAGGTCGATGTCACTCTTTTGAAATCTATGGGGTTTCAGAAGGTGTTTATTGCGCTGCACGGTCGTGGCGGTGAAGATGGCACATTGCAGGGCATGCTGGAGCTGATTGGCCTGCCGTATACCGGCAGCGGCGTCATGGCTTCCGCGATTTCAATGGACAAACTGCGCAGCAAGCTGCTGTGGCAGGGCGCAGGTTTACCCGTCGCCCCATGGGTTGCGCTGACCCGCGCTGAGTTCGAAAAAGGTCTTAGCGATGAAGCAGTTACAAAAATTTCTGCGTTAGGCTTGCCGTTGATTGTAAAGCCAAGCCGTGAAGGTTCCAGCGTAGGGATGTCAAAAGTTGAAGAAGAAAATGCTTTGCAGGGTGCATTAGCATTGGCTTTTCAGCATGATGAAGAAGTACTGATTGAAAAATGGCTCAGTGGCCCGGAATTTACAGTTGCGATACTTGGCGAAGAAATTTTACCGTCAATACGTATCCAACCCGCGGGAACCTTCTATGATTATGAGGCGAAGTATCTCTCTGATGAGACACAATATTTCTGCCCTGCTGGTCTGGAAGTCGAACAAGAAGCCTTTTTACAGGAATTAGTCCTGAAAGCGTGGACTGCATTGGGCTGTAAAGGTTGGGGTCGCATTGACGTCATGCTGGACAGCGATGGCCAGTTTTATCTGCTGGAAGCGAATACCTCTCCGGGTATGACCAGCCACAGTCTGGTGCCGATGGCGGCGCGTCAGGCGGGCCTGAGCTTCTCGCAGTTGGTGGTAAGAATTCTGGAGTTGGCGGACTGATATGTCGCAGGCTGCGCTGAACACGCGAAACGGTGATGAAGAAGAAGTAAACTCCTCACGCCGCAATAATGGAACGCGTCTTGCAGGAATACTGTTCCTGCTGACAGTGCTGTGCACCGTGTTTGTCAGCGGCTGGGTAGTGTTGGGATGGATGGAAGATGCGCAGCGCCTGCCATTGTCAAAACTGGTGTTAACCGGCGAACGGCATTACACGCGCAATGACGATATCCGTCAGTCCATCCTGGCGCTGGGCGCTCCGGGAACATTTATGACTCAGGATGTGAACATCATCCAGAGCCAGATTGAACGCCTCCCCTGGATCAAACAGGCGAGCGTTAGAAAGCAATGGCCTGATGAATTGAAGATTCATCTGGTTGAATATGTGCCAATAGCGCGTTGGAATGACCAACATATGGTGGATGCCGAAGGAAATACCTTCAGTGTCCCAACCGGTCGGGCCAATAAGCAGGTATTACCTATGTTGTACGGACCGGAAGGCAGCGCAAGTGAAGTGCTGCAAGGGTTCCGCGATATGGGGCAGGTGCTGGCTAAGGACAGATTCACCCTGAAGGAAGCGGCAATGACCGCTCGTCGTTCCTGGCAGTTGACGCTGAATAACGATATTAAGCTGAATCTGGGCAGGGGCGATACGATAAAACGTTTGGCTCGCTTTGTGGAACTCTACCCGGTTTTACAGCAGCAGGCGCAAACCGATGGCAAACGGATTAGCTACGTTGATTTGCGTTATGACTCAGGGGCGGCAGTAGGCTGGGTTCCCTTGCCTCCTGAGGAATCTAATCAGCAACAGAATCAGGCACAGGCAGAACAACAATGATCAAGGCGACGGACAGAAAACTGGTAGTTGGACTGGAGATTGGCACCGCGAAGGTAGCCGCTTTAGTAGGGGAAGTTCTGCCCGACGGTATGGTCAATATCATTGGCGTGGGCAGTTGCCCATCGCGAGGTATGGATAAAGGCGGGGTGAATGACCTTGAGTCAGTGGTGAAGTGCGTACAGCGCGCCATTGACCAGGCTGAACTGATGGCAGATTGCCAGATCTCTTCAGTGTATCTGGCGCTTTCCGGTAAACATATTAGCTGTCAGAATGAAATTGGTATGGTGCCCATTTCCGAAGAGGAAGTGACGCAGGAAGATGTGGAAAACGTGGTACATACGGCAAAATCCGTACGCGTTCGCGATGAACATCGTGTTCTGCACGTCATCCCGCAGGAATACGCCATCGACTACCAGGAAGGTATCAAAAATCCGGTCGGTCTTTCCGGTGTGCGTATGCAGGCAAAAGTCCATCTTATTACCTGCCACAACGACATGGCGAAGAATATTGTCAAAGCCGTTGAACGTTGTGGTCTGAAAGTTGACCAACTGATTTTTGCCGGGTTGGCAGCCAGTTATTCCGTATTGACGGAAGATGAACGTGAACTGGGTGTCTGCGTGGTGGATATTGGTGGTGGTACAATGGACATCGCCGTTTATACTGGCGGGGCGTTGCGCCACACTAAAGTTATCCCTTATGCAGGGAATGTCGTGACCAGCGATATCGCGTATGCCTTTGGTACGCCGCCGAGCGATGCTGAAGCCATCAAAGTGCGTCATGGCTGCGCACTGGGTTCCATCGTGGGTAAAGACGAGAGCGTTGAAGTGCCAAGCGTTGGTGGTCGTCCGCCGCGTAGCCTGCAACGTCAGACTCTGGCAGAGGTCATTGAGCCGCGTTATACCGAGCTGCTCAACCTGGTAAACGAAGAAATTTTGCAATTACAAGAACAGCTTCGCCAACAGGGTGTGAAACATCATCTGGCGGCGGGGATTGTGTTAACCGGCGGTGCTGCGCAAATTGAAGGTCTTGCGGCCTGCGCACAGCGCGTGTTCCATACACAAGTACGTATTGGCGCACCGCTGAATATTACCGGTCTGACGGATTATGCCCAGGAGCCGTATTATTCAACGGCGGTGGGGCTGCTGCACTACGGGAAAGAATCCCATTTAAGTGGTGAGGCTGAAGTAGAAAAGCGCGTAACTGCCTCGGTCGGATCGTGGATCAAGCGACTGAATAGCTGGTTACGTAAAGAGTTTTAATTTTTAAAGAGACCGACGCAAATTAACGGTCTCAGGCGACAGGCACTACACAAAGTCATTCAAGTTGCATCGCGGCGGCAACTGAGCGAATCTCCTGGAGCATAGTTTACTATGTCACGGGAGTGAGTGAAGGCAGCCAACAAAGAGGCGGCTTGAAGGATGAAGTGTAAAACGGAGAGAGAAACTATGTTTGAACCTATGGAACTAACCAACGACGCGGTGATTAAAGTCATCGGCGTCGGTGGCGGCGGCGGTAATGCCGTTGAACACATGGTGCGTGAGCGCATCGAAGGTGTTGAATTCTTCGCGGTGAATACCGACGCTCAGGCGTTGCGTAAAACGGCGGTTGGACAGACCATTCAGATTGGTAGCGGCATCACCAAAGGTCTGGGCGCGGGTGCAAACCCGGAAGTCGGTCGTAATGCGGCAGACGAAGATCGCGAAGCTCTGCGCGCAGCGCTTGACGGTGCAGACATGGTGTTTATCGCAGCTGGCATGGGCGGCGGTACCGGTACCGGTGCAGCGCCAGTGGTAGCTGAAGTCGCAAAAGATTTAGGTATTCTGACCGTTGCTGTCGTGACTAAGCCTTTCAACTTTGAAGGCAAGAAGCGTATGGCATTCGCGGAGCAGGGTATCACCGAGCTGTCCAAACACGTGGACTCTCTGATCACTATCCCGAACGACAAGCTGCTGAAAGTACTGGGCCGTGGTATCTCCCTGCTGGATGCATTTGGCGCAGCGAACGACGTGCTGAAAGGCGCAGTCCAGGGTATCGCTGAACTGATTACTCGTCCAGGCCTGATGAACGTCGACTTTGCAGACGTGCGCACCGTGATGTCCGAAATGGGCTACGCGATGATGGGTTCTGGCGTGGCGAGCGGTGAAGACCGTGCAGAAGAAGCGGCTGAAATGGCTATCTCTTCTCCGCTGCTGGAAGATATCGATCTGTCCGGCGCACGCGGCGTGCTGGTTAACATTACTGCGGGCTTCGACCTGCGTCTGGATGAGTTCGAAACCGTGGGTAACACGATTCGTGCCTTTGCATCGGATAACGCAACCGTGGTTATCGGTACCTCACTGGACCCGGATATGAACGACGAACTGCGCGTGACCGTTGTTGCGACTGGAATTGGTATGGACAAGCGTCCTGAAATCACTCTGGTGACTAACAAACAGGTACAGCAGCCGGTAATGGATCGTTACCAGCAGCACGGTATGGCGCCGTTGACGCAAGAGCAGAAACCGGTAGCGAAAGTGGTTAACGACAATACGCCGCAAACCACGAAAGAGCCGGATTATCTGGATATCCCTGCATTCCTGCGTAAGCAAGCTGATTAAGAATTAGCTGGAATTTGGGAATTGTGGCTCTTTGTGCTAAACTGGCCCACCGAATGTATAGTACACTTCGGTTGGATAGGTAATTTGGCGAGATTATACGATGATCAAACAAAGGACTCTTAAACGTATCGTTCAGGCGACTGGCGTCGGTTTGCATACCGGCAAAAAAGTCACCCTGACATTACGCCCTGCGCCGGCCAACACCGGGGTCATCTATCGTCGCACCGACTTGAATCCTCCGGTAGATTTCCCGGCCGATGCCAAATCTGTGCGTGATACCATGCTCTGTACGTGTCTGGTCAATGAGCATGATGTGCGGATTTCAACCGTAGAGCACCTTAATGCTGCTCTGGCGGGCTTAGGTATCGATAACATCGTTATTGAAGTTAACGCCCCGGAAATCCCGATTATGGATGGCAGTGCCGCTCCGTTCGTTTACTTGCTGCTTGATGCAGGTATTGAAGAACTGAGCAGCGCCAAAAAATTTGTTCGCATCAAAGAGACCGTTCGTGTCGAAGATGGCGATAAGTGGGCTGAGTTTAAGCCGTATAATGGTTTTACGTTGGATTTCACCATCGACTTTAACCATCCGGCGATCGACTCCAGCACGCAGCGCTACGCGATGAACTTCTCTGCGGATGCGTTCATGCGCCAGATCAGCCGCGCGCGTACTTTCGGCTTCATGCGTGATATCGAATATCTGCAGTCCCGCGGCCTGTGCCTGGGCGGCAGCTTCGATTGTGCCATCGTTGTTGACGATTATCGCGTATTGAACGAAGACGGCCTGCGTTTTGAAGACGAATTCGTTCGTCACAAAATGCTCGACGCGATTGGTGACTTGTTCATGTGTGGTCACAACATTATTGGTGCATTCACCGCGTATAAATCCGGTCATGCACTGAATAACAAACTATTGCAGGCAGTCCTGGCAAAACAGGAAGCCTGGGAATATGTGACCTTCCAGGACGATGCAGAACTGCCGTTGGCGTTCAAAGCACCTTCGACTGTACTGGCATAACGACATACGCTGTCGCATAAATTCGACTGGTAAATCTGGCACTCTCTCCGGCCAGGTGAGCCAGTCGTTTTTTTATCTTTCGATTGCAAAACCACCTTATCTGAAGCGACTTTTTCCCCACCGACAGATTAAAACACCGTTCGATCGCTGCTTTCTTAAGCATATTTACCCGCGACTTGCTGTCATTACTGCTGTGGAGCGTACGCTTTAATGGTAATATTTATGCGCAAAAAAATGGTTTTGCATTTGTAACCCCAAACGCAGGGTATATCAGGTGGCAATAACGTGAGTGGAATACTGACGCGTTGGCGACAGTTAGGCAGACGGTACTTCTGGCCGCATCTCCTGTTGGGGATGGTCGCGGCTAGTTTTGGCCTGCCTGCGCTCGGTAATGCTGCTGAACCTAATACTCCCGCGAAGGCGACCGCCAGCAATCACGATCAATCTGCCAAAGTTAACTTTAGCCAGCTTGCTTTGCTGGAGGCGACCAATCGCCGCCCGAATTTTACCGTTGACTACTGGCATCAGCATGCCATTCGTACGGTCATTCGCCATCTTTCTTTTGCTATGGCTCCTCAGGCGCTGCCTGTTGCCGAAGAGCCGTTGCCAATCCAGGCGCACCATCTTGCGTTACTGAATACGCTCAGCGCGATGCTGACGCAAGAAGGCAGACCGCCCGCGGCCGTGAGTCGCGTGACATATGCTCATTTTACCTCTCAGGCCGCATTTAGCGTTCCGGTCTGGATCAGCCAGCTGCAGGGTATCCGCGCTGGCCCTCAACGCCTCAGCTAAAAAAGAACCTTCCAACTTATAATTTTTGACTCCGCACCGCGGGGCGTTTGAGATTTTATTATGCTAATCAAATTATTAACAAAAGTATTCGGTAGCCGTAACGAGCGTACGCTGCGTCGTATGCGTAAAGTGGTCAATGTCATCAATGCAATGGAACCGGAGATGGAAAAACTCTCCGATGATGAACTGAAAGCGAAGACCGCTGAATTCCGCGCCCGTCTGGAAAAAGGCGCCAGCGTTGAAAGCCTGATCCCGGAAGCGTTCGCGGTGGTCCGCGAAGCGAGTAAGCGTGTGTTCGGCATGCGTCATTTCGACGTACAGCTGCTGGGTGGTATGGTGCTTAACGATCGCTGCATCGCGGAAATGCGTACCGGTGAAGGTAAAACCCTGACCGCAACGCTGCCAGCCTACCTCAACGCCTTAAGCGGGAAGGGTGTACACGTGGTTACCGTGAACGACTACCTGGCTCAGCGTGACGCCGAAAATAACCGCCCGCTGTTTGAATTCCTCGGCATGACCGTGGGTATCAACATGTCTGGCCTGCCTGCGCCAGCCAAGCGTGAAGCCTACAATGCCGATATTACTTACGGTACTAACAACGAATACGGCTTTGACTACCTGCGCGACAACATGGCGTTTAGCCCGGAAGAGCGCGTTCAGCGTAAACTGCACTATGCGCTGGTCGATGAAGTCGACTCCATCCTGATCGATGAAGCGCGTACGCCGCTGATCATTTCCGGTCCGGCTGAAGACAGCTCGGAAATGTATAAAAAAGTGAACAAAATCATCCCGCACCTGATTCGTCAGGAGAAGGACGATTCCGACACGTTCCAGGGGGAAGGCCACTTCTCTGTTGATGAGAAAGCGCGCCAGGTCAACCTGACCGAACGTGGTCTGGTACTGATTGAAGAGCTGTTGGTTAACGAAGGCATTATGGATGAGGGCGAGTCGCTGTACTCTCCGGGCAACATTATGCTGATGCACCACGTGACTGCTGCACTGCGCGCGCACGTGTTGTTTACCCGCGACGTTGACTATATCGTGAAAGACGGCGAAGTTATCATCGTTGACGAACACACCGGTCGTACTATGCAGGGCCGCCGCTGGTCCGATGGTCTGCACCAGGCTGTTGAAGCCAAAGAAGGCGTAGATATCCAAAACGAGAACCAGACGCTGGCATCTATTACCTTCCAGAACTACTTCCGTTTGTACGAAAAACTGGCCGGTATGACCGGTACAGCAGACACTGAAGCCTTTGAATTCAGCTCCATCTACAAACTGGATACCGTGGTTGTGCCGACCAACCGCCCGATGATCCGTAAGGATTTACCGGATCTGGTGTACATGACTGAAGCGGAAAAAATTCAGGCGATCATTGAAGATATTAAAGAGCGTACCGCAAATGGCCAGCCGGTGCTGGTTGGTACTATCTCTATTGAAAAATCGGAAGTGGTTTCTAATGAACTGAACAAGGCGGGTATCAAACACAACGTTCTGAACGCCAAGTTCCACGCCAACGAAGCCGCAATCGTCGCCCAGGCGGGTTATCCGTCCGCCGTGACTATCGCGACAAACATGGCAGGTCGTGGTACCGATATCGTGCTGGGAGGTAGCTGGCAGGCGGAAATTGCCGAGCTGGAGGACCCGACTCCAGAACAAATCGCGCAGATCAAAGCCGAGTGGCAGGTTCGCCATGATGCGGTGTTAGCAGCAGGTGGTTTACATATTATCGGTACCGAGCGTCACGAATCTCGTCGTATAGATAACCAGCTGCGTGGTCGTTCTGGTCGTCAGGGGGATGCGGGGTCTTCTCGTTTCTATCTGTCGATGGAAGATGCGCTGATGCGTATTTTTGCTTCTGACCGCGTGTCCGGCATGATGCGTAAACTGGGCATGAAGCCTGGTGAAGCGATTGAACACCCGTGGGTGACTAAAGCGATTGCAAACGCGCAGCGTAAAGTAGAAAGCCGCAACTTCGATATTCGTAAGCAACTGCTGGAATATGATGACGTTGCCAATGACCAGCGTCGTGCAATCTACACCCAGCGTAACGAACTGCTGGACGTAACTGACGTTAGCGAAACCATTAATAGCATCCGTGAGGATGTCTTCAAAGCGACGATTGATGCCTATATTCCGCCGCAGTCTCTGGAAGAAATGTGGGATATCCCGGGTCTGCAGGAACGTCTGAAAAACGACTTCGATCTGGAAATGCCTATTTCAGAGTGGCTGGATAAAGAGCCTGAGCTGCATGAGGAAACGCTGCGCGAACGTATTCTGGCAAACGCCATCGAAGTTTATCAGCGTAAAGAAGAAGTTGTGGGCGCGGAGATGATGCGTCACTTCGAAAAAGGCGTGATGCTGCAAACTCTCGATTCTCTGTGGAAAGAGCACCTTGCGGCGATGGACTACCTGCGTCAGGGTATCCACCTGCGTGGTTATGCGCAAAAAGATCCGAAGCAGGAATACAAGCGTGAATCCTTCTCTATGTTTGCATCAATGCTGGAATCACTGAAGTACGAAGTGATCAGTACCCTGAGCAAAGTTCAGGTACGTATGCCTGAAGAAGTAGAAGCGATGGAGCAGCAACGTCGTGAAGACGCTGAACGTTTAGCGCAGATGCAGCAGTTGAGCCATAAAGGTGACGATTCTGCCGCCGCAGAAGAGCTGGCAGCACAAACTGGCGATCGTAAAGTGGGTCGTAACGATCCGTGTCCTTGCGGTTCCGGGAAAAAGTACAAACAGTGCCATGGCCGTCTGAGCTAAGAAAATAACTTACTGAGAAGGCGCAGAATTCTGCGCCTTTTTTATGGACGATAAAGATGAAAATACTGCAGATCGCCGTCGGGATTATTCGCAACCAGCACCATGAAATTTTTATAACCCAGCGTGCGGCTGATGCCCACATGGCAAATAAGCTGGAGTTCCCCGGCGGGAAAATTGAAGCAGGCGAAACGCCGGAGCAGGCGCTGATTCGCGAGTTACAGGAAGAAGTAGGCATTACGCCGACTCAAAGCTCACTGTTCGAAAAGCTGGAGTACCAGTTTCCGGATCGGCATATCACTCTGTGGTTCTGGCTGGTTGAAAGCTGGGAAGGCGAACCGTGGGGGAAAGAGGGGCAACCGGCGCAGTGGATTGCGCAAGATGCTCTGAATACAGAAGATTTTCCGCCTGCGAATGCGCCGGTAATTGAAAAGCTGATTGCTGGATAAAGGTGTTCGTAGGCCGGATTAGGCAACCCCACCATCCGGCAAATTAGGGCGGGGTCGCTACGCTTGCCCGCCCTACGTTTTAGCTGAATTACTTCTGCTCTTCACTCCAGTCGTCGTTTTCCGACAGATCACCAGAGCTTGGGATACGTTTCTCTTCTGCGGCCCACTCACCCAGATCGATTAACTGGCAGCGCTTGCTGCAGAATGGGCGAAACGGGCTGACTTCACCCCACACTACGGGTTTGC
The DNA here is from genome assembly GCF_013816515.1 of Citrobacter sp. RHB35-C21. Classification (NCBI taxonomy): domain Bacteria; kingdom Pseudomonadati; phylum Pseudomonadota; class Gammaproteobacteria; order Enterobacterales; family Enterobacteriaceae; genus Citrobacter; species Citrobacter sp. RHB35-C21. The sequence goes on along the minus strand of NZ_CP057147.1, from coordinate 4,259,193 downwards.
CGCAGTTTGGGCAGTTGACGATGGTTTGTTCAGACATGTTGACTCCTTAACAGCACGCCAGATCAAAATCGAGACGCTCAGGCACCTGGCCATTCTCGCTATCCAGCGGCATAAAGCGAATAGCAAAGCGGCTCTTATGACCAGAAATTTGCGGATAAAGCTGCGAATCAAGCGGCAGCTGCAAGCGAAGCAGATCGGCATCTTCGCCGTTGTCCTGATAAAAACCATTCAAGCTGGTTTGCTTACGGAATGGCGCAGAGTTGCGAATTAAATCCAGCACCAGCGACAGTGCCTGATTGAGCGGATTCAGACTTGCAAGCCAGGTTTCAACCTGCGCGTCGCGATGCGACTGCGGTAGATGTAACCAAATATGCAGAGTCGGCAGATCGAAGCTGCAGCATCCGCCAGGAATACTTAAACGCTGACGTACAAGGCCAATCAGACGATCTTCGCGCAGCGTCTGTCCAATACGCGGAGCCGAAATCAGAATGCTGCCCGCGCTTTTTAACTGCTGGCGCAATGCGTCGATCCTGTTTTGATCGACGCCGGGAACTTCAACCCAGGCCTGGAGTTTACGCTGTTGTCTTTCCAGCTCTTTGAGGAGTTCGGTACGGACTTCGCCGCGTTCAAAGACATCCAGTAAGTCCCCGATGTTGCGGAAAAAATGCAGTGCGCCTGCATGGTCCGCTATGGGTACATTAACGGAGAGCTGTTGGATTAAAAACTCAATGCGCAGCCATGTACGCATCTTCTCATTGAGAGGGTGTTCAAAAAGGACCTGGGTGTGCATTACGGTTTTTCCTGTGAGACAAACTGCAACGCGCATTGCAAATAGAGCGCGTGCAGGCGGGCGACATCCGAGGCGATGGCCTCCGGTGCGCCATTATTATCAATAACATCGTCTGCCACGGCCAGACGCGCTTCGCGCGTTGCCTGGGCAGCAAGAATTTGTTCAACATGCTCACGCGTGACGTCATCGCGCTGCATAGTGCGTCTGAGCTGTGTCTCGGGGGTAACATCCACCACGAGTACGCGGTTGGCTTTTTTATACAGCGAATTTTCCACCAGCAAAGGTACAACCCACAACAGATAAGGGGAGGTTGCTTGCTGAAACTGGCGCTGCGTTTCCTGCTGAATAAGCGGATGGAGCAAGGCATTCAGCCAGCTTTTCTCCTCAGGACTGGAAAAAATGCGTTCGCGTAAAATGCGTCGCTGCAACGATCCGTCGGTAGCTATAACTTCGGTACCAAAATGTTCTTCGATCGCCTTAAGGGCTGGGGTACCGGGTTCAACTACCTGGCGCGCAATAATATCTGCATCAATGACGTTTATTCCGAGGTCAGCGAACGCATTTGCAACGGTACTTTTACCACTGCCAATGCCGCCGGTTAAGGCTACCGTATACCTCATAGATGCAGATCCTGGAGTTTAAGTTTGATTATCAAACAGTTAAAAGTTAAGCGTGCGACGGCGAGGCTGCTGCAGGATTAACCTACTATTCGCCAGGTAAATTTATGGGATTGTAGCGTAAAAAAAGAGAATTTCGCAGTCTTGCGCGGCATTGATTAGTGCGTATGATAGCGTCACTGGAGTTGTGAGTTTCGATTTTTCGCCATTAACCCCAGGAATCCGCACATGCGTATCGAAGAAGATCTGAAGTTAGGTTTCAAAGACGTTCTTATCCGCCCTAAGCGTTCTACTCTCAAAAGCCGTTCCGATGTTGAGCTGGAACGTCAATTTACCTTTAAGCACTCAGGTCAGACCTGGTCCGGCGTACCCATTATTGCCGCGAACATGGACACTGTCGGGACGTTTGCCATGGCAACGGCGCTGGCATCCTTCGACATCCTGACTGCGGTACACAAACACTATTCTGTTGAAGACTGGGCTGCTTTCATCGCAGAGAGCTCTGCTGATGTGCTCAAACACGTAATGGTTTCAACCGGCACCTCTGACGCAGATTTCGAAAAAACCAAACAGATTCTGGCGCTCAACCCGGCGCTGAACTTTATCTGCATTGATGTGGCAAATGGCTACTCAGAGCATTTTGTTCAGTTTGTGTCGAAAGCGCGTGAAGCATGGCCGACAAAAACAATTTGTGCGGGCAATGTGGTTACTGGAGAAATGTGTGAAGAGCTGGTACTTTCCGGCGCGGACATTGTTAAAGTCGGCATTGGCCCGGGTTCTGTATGTACCACACGTGTAAAAACCGGCGTTGGCTACCCACAGCTTTCTGCGGTTATTGAATGTGCCGATGCAGCTCACGGTCTGGGCGGCATGATTGTCAGTGACGGCGGCTGCACAATGCCGGGTGACGTGGCAAAAGCGTTCGGCGGTGGCGCGGACTTCGTTATGCTCGGCGGTATGTTGGCCGGTCATGAAGAAAGCGGCGGCAAAATTGTTGAAGAGAACGGTGAGAAATTCATGCTGTTCTACGGCATGAGCTCTGAATCAGCCATGACGCGTCACGTTGGTGGTGTTGCACAATACCGCGCTGCGGAAGGTAAAACAGTTAAGTTGCCTCTGCGTGGCCCGGTTGATAACACTGCACGCGATATCCTTGGCGGCCTGCGTTCTGCCTGTACCTATGTCGGTGCATCTCGCCTGAAAGAACTGACCAAACGTACAACGTTTATTCGTGTACAGGAACAAGAAAACCGCGTTTTCAATAGCCTGTAAGAACAGGTAGGACTATGACATGCCGGATAAGCAGTGCGCCATCCGGCATTTGAATTTATCCCACCCCGCTCATCGCATCTCCTAAATGAAAAATCGGCAAATACATCGCAACGACCAGCGTACCGATTATCAGCCCCGTAATGACCAGTAACGCAGGCTCGAGTAGCGCAGCCAGATTCTCTGCCTGAGACAATGTTTTCTCGCCGTGGTGATAGGCGAGATTACGCAGCATTGTATCCAGCGAGCCGGAAGCCTCACCTGTTCTGACCAACTGTATGCACAATGGGCTGAATTCACCGCAATTTTTTAGCGCTAACCAGACCGGTTTTCCAGCGCTGATGTCGTGATGTACCTGCGCTAAGCGTTGTGACCAGAAAGGGTTGGCCAGCGTTTCAGTGACGCTCTCAAGACCTTGCAGAAAAGGAATACCTGCATTTTGCGTTAACGCCAGAACAGTGAAGATCTGCGTGAGTTTTTGCCCTCTCACCATCGGCCCTATGACCGGGAAGCCGAGCAGCAATTTCTGGCGCAGAGTGAGCCAGTATGGCTGCTGCTTCATCAGGTGATATGCTGCAACCGCTATCAGGCTGAATGCTCCCGCCAGCCATCCCCATTGGCTGCTAAAATGCGCGATGGCAATAATCCACTGAGTGAGTGCCGGTAGCGGGGTGTTAAACGACTGGTAAATGGCGGCAAACTCAGGGAGTACAAACTGCAGCATCGCGAACACCACCATCACCGCCATCGTGATAATGAAAATCGGATAGCGTAGGGCTTTTTTAACTTTATCCGCCAGTTGCTGTTGATTCTTCTGCTGGCGGGCGAGTTCAAAGCAGCAGTCGTCCAGCTTACCCGTAAGCTCTCCGGTACGGATCATTGCCTGATAAAGAGGCGGAAAAACGTGTTGCCACTGAGATAGCGAGGTGGAGAGAGAAATACCCTGTTCCATATCGTGAGCCAGCGTGCGCAGTAGCGCTTGCCATTGGCTGCTGGGATGCTGTTCAGCCAGCAAAGCTAAACTTGCCGAGAGTGTTAGCCCTGCTTTCAGCAACGTCGCCAGTTGATGTATGGTTTCAGCGCTTTTTTCACGGCTCCAGTGTGAGGCTTTGACACGCATACGATTAATGCGCAGCGGCGTGATATGCCGTTGCTCGAGAGCAAGCATCAATGAGGGGCGGGTATCGGCCCAAAGTACGCCTTCCAGTGGATTACCTTCGTTGCTAATACCCTGCCAGCGCCAAAGCAGTTTAGCTGACATGGGGCATGCCCAGTACGCGTACCAACTCTTCAAATGTTGTTAACCCTTGTTCGACGGCCTTGCAACCATTTTCGAAAAGCGTGCTCATCCCCAGTTGCTGAGCATTCGATTCCACTCCGTCTACGGACGTACCGTTGGCGATGCTCTGGCGCAATGCAGGTGTCACGGGGAGAACTTCAAACAATGCCGTACGGCCATAAAATCCGTGATAGCAATGTTGGCAGCCCGGAGCCTGCCAACGAGGCAGTGGCGTAGGCCAGATCGCTTCCGGGAGCATGATCGGCGTTTCCAGGCGTTGTCGGCAATGGGGACACAATTTTCTCACCAACCGCTGCGCAATAACGAGCGTCAGCGCGGAGGCGATCATCCAGCGTGCAACCCCCATTTGCTGCAAGCGTATTAGTGTTTCTGTGGTGGAATTGGTATGTAGTGTTGATAGAACCAGATGACCGGTTTGTGCGGCTTTAAGGGCTATTTCAGCCGTTTCGCCATCACGGATTTCACCCACCATGATAATGTCGGGATCCTGGCGCAGCAGCGCGCGCAATACTCCCTGAAAAGTGAGACCGGCACGTGGATGAATTTGTGTCTGGTTAAGACCTGCGATCGGGATCTCTACTGGATCTTCCACGCTACAGAGGTTAACGTCCGGAGTGTTTCGGGTCTGCAGCGCACTGTACAGCGTGACCGTTTTACCGCTTCCGGTCGGTCCGGTGACCAGAATCAGCCCCTGAGGCTGCTGCAACGCTTGTGAAAATGCTGCCAGCTGCGCGTCCTGCATTCCCAGCGCGGTGATTTCCAGCGCTTGATCGACCTGATGCAGTAGCCGTAGCACCACTTTTTCGCCAAAGCGACAGGGCAAGGTGGCGATGCGAAACGAGACCGGCTCTCCTGAAATTTCAACGGTAAATTGGCCGTCTTGCGCAAGTCGGTGCTCGGCAATATCCAGACTGCCTAAAACTTTTAGTCTGGCAGTGATGGCGATACCCATCTCGGTCGTGACGTCCGGTAAAGCATGCAGTACGCCATCCACACGTAATCTGATTCGATAGTGATTTTCCGCTGGTTCAAAATGAATATCAGAAGCCCGTTGCACCAGCGCGGATTGAAACGTCTGATTCAGCAAATCTGCTGCGCTGGCGCTGCTTTTCGTGACCACTGCCGGGAGCATTTTCTGTGGCGTATGCGTGTGGCCTTCCATTTGTTGACGCGTCCAGCAGACGATGTCGATACGTCGGGTGGTGGCAAAATGCAGTGCGTCCAGCAATTCGTGGGATGGAGCGTCCACGACGGCGATGTGCACCACTTCATTGTCTGCATCCAGTAATATTCCCTGATGACGTTGGCACAGCGCCGTAAGTTGGGTGGTATTCATCTCTTTTCCTTAATTAATATCGAAACGGAAAACGTCTTCACAGGCCTGTTGCAATGCGCTGTCATTCTGGATAACGCAGTTACGGCTCCAGCCGGTAATACCGTTGGCATTGTCCCAACCCGGCGTCATGGTGATGCTTAACCCGTTCAGGCTTTCTTGTCCGCTGAGGCTGACCACTCCTTTTTCAACGCTCATGGCGGAGACATAACGGGTGGTGGCTGGAGAAGGGATGCCATTCGTTCCGGCATCACAGGTTGTTGTTCCGCCATGCTCCAGCGCACAGAGCTCAACCGCCGTGCGATAGGGAACAAAGGTTTGCAGCATGTCTGTTAACGCGGCTTTGCGCAGATAGTTTTGATAAGCCGGAATACCGATGGCGCTAAGGATGGCAATAATGCCAATGACCACCATGAGTTCGATAAGTGTGAAGCCTCGTTGCTTGTCCATCGTTCGCTCCTTGAGTTAGCTGGCGCTACTTTGGCAAACGCTCGGGTTTACGGCGAGAGGCAAAAAACAGAACGGGAAGGCGGGTTCCGAGGATTTTTATGAAATTACAGAGTCAGACAACGTATTTGCGAAGAGGCTCGAAGAAACAGCCGTATGGCGGCGTAAACGCTTTATCCGGCCGATAGAAAAAACCGGCGTGATGGGCCCGATAAGTGAAAGTACTATCGGGCTAAACCATCAGTAATTAGCGAAAACGCATAGAGAGATCGAGCGCGCGAACATGCTTGGTCAGCGCGCCAACAGAGATGAAATCCACGCCGGTTTCGGCAAATTCGCGCAGAGTTTCATGAGTGACGTTACCCGACACTTCCAGACGCGCCTGGCCGTTGGTGCGTTTTACCGCTTCCCGCATTTGGTCTGTTTCGAAGTTATCGAGCATGATGATGTCGGCCCCTGCTTTCAGCGCGTCGTCCAGTTCATCCAGGCTTTCTACTTCGACTTCAACCGGCACATCCGGGTGCAGCCAGAAGGCTTTTTCAACGGCCTGACGTACCGAACCTGAAGCAATAATGTGGTTTTCTTTAATCAGGAAAGCGTCAGAAAGGCCCAGACGATGATTCGCGCCGCCGCCGCATAATACGGCGTATTTCAGCGCGGTACGTAGCCCCGGCAGAGTTTTACGTGTATCCAGCAGTTGGGTTTTTGTTCCCGCCAGCAGGTCGACATATTTACGCACCTCGCTCGCCACACCCGAAAGCGTCTGTACAAAATTAAGCGCGGTACGTTCGCCGGTTAGCAGCACGCGGGAAGGGCCGTCCAGTTCAAATAGCGGCTGATTGGCCTTAATGCTGTCGCCATCTTCGACATGCCAGGTGATGTTGACATCATCGCCAGCCAGTTGAATAAAGACCTCTTCCACCCAACGTTTTCCACAAAAAACGCCATCTTCGCGGGTGATCACGGTGGCGTGGGAGCGCATCTCCGCGGGTAAAAGCTGTGCGGTGATATCGTTATTGGCATCAACTTCTCCGCCTAAATCTTCACGTAGCGCCTGAGCTACAGCGGCAGGGATATCCAGATTTATGCGTTCCAACAGCGCGTCACGTCGGTAGTCAGGGTTATAGCGGCGAGGCGGCATGATAAAACTCCAAATTGCTAACGAATCATAAGGTGGAAACATGCTACCCTGAACCTGATATGAGCACCACCAATAAGGAGATTCTGCATGTTGTTAGACGAGGGCTGGCTGGCAGAGGCGCGACGCGTTCCCTCTCCTCATTACGATTGCCGCCCAGATGACGAAAACCCTTCTCTGCTGGTGGTGCATAATATCAGCCTGCCGCCCGGCGAGTTTGGCGGCCCGTGGATCGATGCGCTGTTTACGGGCACGATTGATCCCAATGCCCATCCTTATTTTGCCGGGATCGCCCATTTGCGCGTTTCGGCACATTGTTTAATTCGCCGTGACGGTGAAATCGTGCAGTATGTCCCCTTTGATAAACGCGCCTGGCATGCTGGCGTGTCGAACTATCAAGGCCGCGAACGCTGTAATGATTTCTCAATTGGTATTGAGCTGGAAGGGACGGATACGCTGGCCTATACCGATGCGCAGTATCAGCAACTGGCAGCCGTGACGAATGCCCTGATTACGCGTTATCCGGCCATTGCCAACAACATGACAGGACATTGCAATATTGCGCCCGAGCGTAAGACCGATCCCGGGCCCTCTTTTGACTGGGCAAGGTTTCGCGCCCTGGTCACCCCCTCGTCGCACAAGGAGATGACATGACGCTGTTTACAACATTACTGGTGTTGATTGTTGAACGCCTGTTTAAGCTGGGTGAGCACTGGCAGCTTGATCACCGGGTTGAAGCTTTTTTCCGCCGGGTGAAGCATTTTTCGATGATGCGTACGGTAGGCATGGCCCTTATTGCGATGGGGGTGACGTTCCTGCTGCTGCGCGCACTTCAAGGCCTGTTGTTTAACGTGCCTTTGCTGGTGGCGTGGATCTTAATTGGTTTACTGTGCATCGGCGCTGGCAAGACGCGTCTTCATTATCATGCCTATCTGAACGCGGCTGCTCGCGATGACGCTCACGCCCGTGAAGCGATGGCCAGCGAGCTGACCCTGATTCATGGGATTCCGCCTGAGTGCGATGAGCGTGAGTTCTTGCGCGAACTGCAGAACGCGCTGTTATGGAACAACTTTCGTTTTTATCTGGCGCCGTTATTTTGGCTGATTGTCGGTGGCCCGTGGGGACCGGTGACGCTGGTGGGTTATGCCTTTCTACGTGCCTGGCAGTCCTGGCTGGCGCGCTATCAGACGCCGCACCAGCGTTTACAATCAGGTATCGATGCGATCCTGCATGTGCTGGACTGGATCCCGGTGCGCCTGGCGGGTGTCGTCTATGCGCTGCTGGGGCACGGCGAGAAGGCGTTGCCTGCCTGGTTTGCGTCGCTGGCGGATCTGCATACTTCGCAATATCAGGTGCTTACTCGCCTTGCGCAGTTTTCTTTAGCGCGTGAACCACATACCGATAAAGTCGCAACGCCAAAAGCCGCGGTTTCGATGGCGAAGAAGACCTCGTTTGTGGTGGTGGTGGTCATTGCCGTGCTGACCATTTATGGAACATTAATTTAAGCCATTATTAGTGGATGGCGCTGCGCTTATCCGTCGAGGAAAAAAATTGGCCCGGTCGCTTTGTGCTTGCGGGCCAATCTTTCAAAGCGTATCAGCAGGTGGGATGCCAAAATCTGGCATCCCGTTTTCGTTCCAGCGCACCAGCTTCAGACGAGAGTGGCGGTTTGGATCGTATAGCGGATCGCCCTCGATTTCAGTGTAATTTCTCGCGTGGTACACCAGCACATCTTCACCTTCCGGCGTTTGCGTAAAGCTGTTGTGCCCCGGCCCGTATTGGCGGTTTTCGTAGCTGGTGGTAAAGACCGGGCGCGGCGATTTGTGCCAGTTCTGCGGGTTGAGCGGATCGGCATTGAGATCAATCCACAATAACCCCATACAGTAGTTCTCATCGGTGGCGCTGGCGGAATAGCTGATAAACAGCTTGTCGCCGTGAACCATGACGGCCGGGCCTTCGTTGACCCAAAAACCCCGGCATTCCCAGTCATACTCTGGATGACTGAGCATTACCGGCTCGCCTTTAATCGTCCATGGATTTTCCAGTTCGGCGAGATAGATATTGGAGTTTCCGGCGATATCGGGGGATTTCTGCGCCCACAGATACCACTGTTTTCCCTGATGGTTAAAGGTGGTGGCATCGAGCGCGAAGGTATCAAACTGCGTTTTAATCTGCCCTTTCTCTGTCCATTGGCCGGTCAGCGGATCGGCGTCTGCACATTCGAGCGCAAACATACGGTGCTGGAACATCCCCAGCTTGTCGAGCGCCTGTGTGTGGGCGGCGGCAAAATAGATGTACCACTTGCCTGCCAGATGATGGATCTCAGGTGCCCAGATCAACTGGCTCATGGGGCCGTTTTCTGGTTTGCGCCAGACGACAACCGGGATAGCGGTGCGTAACCCTTCCAGCGAGTCCGCCCGGCGGATCTCCAGACGATCGTATTCGGGCACTGAAGCAATGAAATAGTAGTGGCTACCGTCACGTAAAATAAACGGGTCGGCACGCTGTTCAATAAAGGGGTTTGGCCACTGATTCATTAGGCTTTCCTTACGTTTTCAGTCGTTTTTATATCGTGGTACTCATTCAGTTCACGGTAGTTGGCGCGGCGCTTTTCTAAATCTGTCTGGATTTGTTGCATAAACTCGCGGTCAACTTTCAGCAGACGAACTACGCCTGCGGTAATCAGGTAGCCTACACCCGGTATGATGGTAAACAGCAGCATAATACCGTTAATGGCGGAGTCGCTTTGCGCTTTCGCCCCTGCGTCGTAGCCGTACCAGGAGAGCAGGAAACCAACCATCGCTCCGGCAATCGCCAGGCCCAGTTTCAGGAAGAACAGGTTGCCGGAGAAGCTGATTCCGGTGATACGTTTACCGGTTTTCCACTCGCCGTAATCATCGACATCCGCCATCAGCGACCAGTGCAGTGGGGATGGGATCTGATGCAGAATGTTGAGCAGGAAGTAAAGCACCATAATCATCATGGTGGCTTTAGGATCGAAGAAGTAAAACGCGCCGGAGAAAATCGCCAGGATGATATTGGTCCAGAAGAAGACTTTCAGTTTGCACCAGCGATCGGTTAACACCTTCGCCAGCATGCTGCCGATCATCATGCCCACAACGCCAAGACTGATAAACAGCGTTGCGAACTGCGTGCTTTGCTGCATAACCCAGGTTACGTAGTACATGGTGGCAGCCATGCGAATAAAGCCCGGACAGACGTTACACAGGGTTAACAGCAGGATTTTTACCCACTGATCGTTCTTCCATACGTCTTTCAGGTCGGCTTTTAAATCGTCGTTAGTCGGGACGGCAGGACGTACGCGCTCACGGACGGTTGCAAAGCAAAACAGGAACATACACATGCCGATGAAGGCCAGCACTGCCATCGCCATCTGATAGCCTTTAGCTTTGTCTTCTCCGCCAAACCAGTCCGCCATTGGCAGCAAGGTGAGGGAGAGCAGCAGGGTTGCAATTCCTACCAACACAAAGCGATATGACTGGCAGGCGACACGTTCCTTTGGATCGTTAGTGATGACGCTGCCGAGCGAGCAGTAAGGGATGTTGATCGCCGTATAGGTGATAGAGAGCAGGAAGTAGGTGACGAACGCATAGATTACTTTGCTGTTATATGTCCACTCAGGGGTGGTAAACATGAGTACGCTAAATAATGCGTATGGGAAAGCCATCCACAAAAGCCATGGACGAAATCGACCATATTTGCTGCGGGTGCGGTCGGCCATCGCGCCCATAATAGGGTCGGTAACGGCATCTATAACGCGTACTGAGAGCAGTAACACGCCGACCAGGGCCGGTGCCAGGCCAAAAATATCTGTGTAAAAATAGTTAACAAACAACATGATGGCGCCAAAGATGATGTTGCATCCGGCGTCGCCCATTCCATAGCCGATCTTTTCTTTCACCGTGAGCTTACTGGTTTCCATCAACTGCACTCCATTAATAAGATATGGAGATAATTATTGTCTGGCAGAGGTGTTTTTGCGTTGCAGGATAACGCCAGTGATATGGACGAAACAGTCGTGAGTGGGAAAGTGTGAGGCAGGTAACAACCCCCACCTGATGCAGGTGGGGGAGGGAGAATTAATGCGCTTTAGCTACTTTGGCGGTTTTCTGTTTGCACAAATAGCCGATGCCAAGAATGGCAATCCATACCGGGATTAAGTACACCGAAATCGCCATGCCCGGCGTCATCAGCATAATCACCAGCACTGCAGCCATGAAAATCAGACATACCCAGTTACCAAGCGGATAGAGCAGCGCCGGGAAACGGGTGGTAACGCCTTGCTGCTGTTTGGCTTTGCGGAACTTCATGTGCGCCAGGCTAATCATTGCCCAGTTGATCACCAGTGCGGAAACCACTAGCGCCATCAGCAGGCCAAAGGCGGATTCCGGTGCCAGATAGTTGATCAGTACACACAGAGCCGTAACCAGCGCGGAGACCAGAATGGTGTTCACCGGTACGCCACGTTTGTCGACGTTCATTAGCGCTTTTGGCGCGTTACCCTGCTGTGCCAGACCGAACAGCATACGGCTGTTGCAGTATACGCAGCTGTTATAGACAGAAAGGGCAGCGGTCAGCACTACGATGTTCAGTGCATTGGCAACAAAGGTGTCGCCCAGCTCGTGGAAAATAAGGACAAACGGGCTGGTATCAGCCGTGACGCGCGTCCACGGCATCAGGGAAAGCAGAACAGCCAGCGAACCTACATAGAAAATCAGGATACGGTAGATAACCTGGTTGGTTGCTTTGGGAATGCTTTGCTCCGGGTTATCGGCTTCTGCTGCGGTGATCCCGACCAGCTCCAGCCCACCAAAAGAGAACATAATAATAGCCATCATCATCACCAGACCGGTGAAGCCGTGCGGCAGGAAGCCACCCTGACTCCACAGGTTACTGACGCTGGCCTGCGGGCCGCCGTTGCCGCTAAACAGCAACCAGCCGCCGAACAGAATCATCGCAACCACGGCAATGACTTTGATAATGGCGAACCAGAACTCCATTTCCCCAAACACTTTCACGTTGGTCAGGTTGATGGCGTTGATCAGCACGAAGAAGGCTGCAGCAGAAACCCAGGTGGGGATCTCCGGATACCAGAACTGGATATATTTACCTACGGCAGTCAGTTCAGCCATGGCAACCAGGACGTACAGTACCCAATAGTTCCAGCCAGAAGAGAAGCCCGCAAAACCGCCCCAGTATTTATAAGCAAAGTGGCTAAAGGAGCCTGCAACCGGCTCTTCAACTACCATTTCACCTAATTGACGCATAATCAAAAAGGCGATAAAGCCGGCAATTGCGTAACCCAGAATAATACCCGGTCCTGCAGACTGGATAACGGATGCGCTACCGAGGAATAACCCGGTACCAATCGCGCCACCCAGCGCGATTAGCTGTATATGGCGGTTCTTAAGACCGCGCTTGAGCTGATCGCCATGCTGTTGACTTTCCATCATTAAACCTCGTGTGTGGTTTTACTCTTCATATTTCGAGTACTTATTTTTTGAACTACGCAGCAATGCGTGTGTAAGTTTGCAATTCCGTTTGTTGTATTTATTTGTTTACAGATGCTTTAGATAAAATGTTGCCTCAATGCTTTTGTCTTGATCAGAATAATGATATGCGAGCGCGAATGCACCTGCTTTATGCGGGCAAGATGACGAGTTGAATAAAAAGAAACCATTTGTAAATGCGAGTTTATCTACCACAAAATTTCCATTTTGAATTTTTATTCACTAATTGTGGCTAATTTGTCGATAAATAATCAGGTGAATCGGTTCAGATAAGATATTTTTTCGTTTCAATTCCGTTAAAACTACCCCGTGGTGGGTAAATTTAACATTTGTGCATAGTTACATGTTTGAAACGTTATTTCTGTAATGTTGTTAAAATATGCCCCCTTTACTGATTTCAATCAAAACCTGTATGGACAGAAGGTGAATACTTTGTTACTTTAGCGTCAAGAACATGAAATTGGTAAGACCAATTGACTCCGGGCAAATGGCTTAAGACAGGAAATCATGGCCTACAGCAAAATCCGCCAACCAAAACTCTCCGATGTGATTGAGCAGCAGCTGGAGTTTTTAATTCTTGAGGGGACACTTCGCCCCGGAGAAAAACTCCCACCGGAACGCGAGCTGGCAAAACAGTTCGACGTCTCCCGCCCCTCCTTACGCGAGGCGATCCAACGCCTTGAAGCGAAGGGGTTACTGCTTCGTCGTCAGGGCGGTGGCACTTTTGTTCAGAGCAGCCTGTGGCAGAGCTTTAGCGACCCACTGGTAGAGCTGCTCTCCGACCATCCTGAATCCCAGTTTGACCTGCTTGAGACGCGCCATGCGCTGGAAGGTATTGCAGCCTATTACGCTGCACTGCGCAGCACGGATGAAGACAAAACGCGTATCCGTGAACTCCACCATGCGATCGAGCTTGCTCAACAGTCCGGCGATCTTGACGGCGAATCTGACGCGGTACTCCAGTATCAAATTGCTGTCACCGAAGCGGCACATAATGTGGTGCTGCTCCATTTGCTAAGGTGTATGGAGCCGATGCTGGCCCAGAACGTTCGGCAAAACTTCGAATTGCTGTATGCGCGTCGCGAGATGCTGCCGCTGGTGAGCAGTCACCGTACCCGCATCTTTGAAGCAATTATCGCCGGGAAGCCTGAAGAAGCGCGTGAAGCGTCTCACCGTCACCTGGCGTTTATCGAAGAGATTCTGCTGGACAGGAGCCGTGAGGAAAGCCGTCGTGAACGCGCCTTACGCCGTCTGGAGCAACGAAAGAATTAGTGATTTTTCTGGCAGAACGTTAACCAGAAGATGTTGTAAATCAAGCGCTATCGAAAGGCGCGGCAACTAAACGCAGAACCTGTCTTATTACGCTCTCTGGTGAGAACGTAATGGGACAGGTTCCAGATAACTCAACGTATTAGATAGATAAGGAATACCCCCATGTCAGAACGTTTCCCAAATGACGTGGATCCGATCGAAACTCGCGACTGGCTACAGGCGATCGAATCGGTCATCCGTGAAGAAGGTGTTGAGCGTGCTCAGTATCTGATCGACCAACTGCTTTCAGAAGCTCGCAAAGGCGGCGTGAAAGTAGCGGCAGGTGCTGGGGCCAGCAATTATGTAAACACTATTGCCGTTGAAGATGAACCGGAATACCCGGGCAATCTGGAGCTGGAGCGTCGTATTCGTTCTGCTATCCGCTGGAACGCCATCATGACCGTACTGCGCGCGTCTAAAAAGGACCTCGAGCTGGGTGGCCACATGGCATCCTTCCAGTCCTCCGCAACGGTGTATGATGTTTGCTTCAACCACTTCTTCCGTGCACGCAACGAGCAGGATGGCGGCGATCTGGTTTACTTCCAGGGCCACATCTCTCCGGGCATCTACGCTCGCGCATTCCTGGAAGGTCGTCTGACTGAAGAGCAGATGAACAACTTCCGTCAGGAAGTACATGGCAAAGGCCTGTCTTCCTACCCGCACCCGAAACTGATGCCGGAATTCTGGCAGTTCCCGACCGTATCTATGGGTCTGGGCCCAATCGGTGCAATCTACCAGGCTAAGTTCCTGAAATATCTGGAACACCGTGGCCTGAAAGATACCTCTAAACAAACCGTTTACGCCTTCCTGGGCGACGGCGAAATGGATGAGCCAGAATCTAAGGGTGCTATCACCATCGCGACCCGTGAGAAACTGGACAACCTGGTCTTTGTTATCAACTGTAACCTGCAGCGTCTTGACGGTCCGGTCACCGGTAACGGCAAGATTGTTAACGAACTGGAAGGCATCTTCGCGGGCGCTGGCTGGAACGTTATCAAAGTCATGTGGGGCGGTCGTTGGGATGAGCTGCTGCGTAAAGACACCAGCGGTAAACTGATCCAATTGATGAACGAAACCGTTGACGGCGACTACCAGACCTTTAAATCCAAAGATGGCGCATACGTACGTGAGCACTTCTTCGGTAAATACCCGGAAACCGCAGCCCTGGTTGCTGACTGGACTGACGAGCAGATTTGGGCTCTGAACCGTGGTGGTCACGATCCGAAGAAAGTCTACGCTGCACTGAAGAAAGCGCAGGAAACCAAAGGCAAAGCAACTGTAATCCTGGCCCATACCATCAAAGGTTACGGCATGGGTGACACCGCCGAAGGTAAAAACATCGCTCACCAGGTGAAGAAAATGAACATGGACGGCGTGCGTTATATCCGCGACCGTTTCAACGTTCCTGTGACCGATGAGCAGGTTGAAAACCTGTCTTACATCACCTTCCCGGAAGGTTCTGAAGAGCACACTTATCTGCACGCTCAGCGTCAGAAACTGCACGGCTATCTGCCTGCTCGTCAGCCGAACTTCACCGAGAAGCTGGAACTGCCTGCTCTGGAAGACTTCGGTGCGCTGCTGGAAGAGCAGAACAAAGAAATCTCCACCACTATCGCTTTCGTTCGTGCCCTGAACGTAATGCTGAAGAATAAGTCGATCAAAGATCGTCTGGTTCCGATCATCGCTGACGAAGCGCGTACTTTCGGTATGGAAGGTCTGTTCCGTCAGATCGGTATCTACAGCCCGAACGGCCAGCAGTACACCCCGCAGGACCGTGAGCAGGTTGCTTACTATAAAGAAGACGAGAAAGGTCAGATCCTGCAGGAAGGCATCAACGAACTGGGTGCTGGCGCATCCTGGCTGGCTGCTGCGACCTCTTACAGCACCAACGATCTGCCGATGATTCCGTTCTACATCTACTACTCCATGTTCGGGTTCCAGCGTATCGGTGACCTGTGCTGGCAGGCAGGCGACCAACAGGCTCGCGGCTTCCTGGTAGGGGGAACTTCTGGTCGTACGACGCTGAACGGCGAAGGTCTGCAGCACGAAGATGGTCACAGCCATATTCAGTCTCTGACTATCCCGAACTGTATCTCTTACGATCCGTCTTACGCGTACGAAGTTGCGGTCATCATGCACGATGGTCTGGAGCGTATGTACGGTGAGAAACAAGAGAACGTTTACTACTACATCACCACGCTGAATGAAAACTACCACATGCCGGCAATGCCAGCAGGTGCCGAGGAAGGTATCCGTAAAGGTATCTACAAACTCGAAACCCTCGAAGGTAAGAAAGGTAAAGTTCAGCTGCTGGGCTCCGGTTCTATCCTGCGTCACGTGCGTGAAGCAGCACAGATCCTGGCGAACGACTACGGTGTAGGTTCTGACGTTTACAGCGTAACCTCCTTCACTGAACTGGCGCGTGATGGCCAGGATTGTGAACGCTGGAACATGCTGCACCCGATGGAAACTCCGCGCGTTCCGTACATCGCTCAGGTGATGAACGACGCTCCGGCAGTGGCATCTACTGACTATATGAAACTGTTTGCCGAACAGGTTCGTACTTATGTACCGGCTGATGATTATCGCGTACTGGGTACTGACGGCTTCGGTCGCTCTGACAGCCGTGAAAACCTGCGTCACCACTTCGAAGTTGATGCTTCTTATGTGGTTGTAGCGGCCCTGGGCGAACTGGCTAAACGTGGCGAAATCGATAAGAAAGTGGTTGCTGACGCAATCATCAAATTCAACATCGATGCAGATAAAGTTAACCCGCGTCTGGCGTAAGAGGTAAAAGAATAATGGCTATCGAAATCAATGTACCGGACATCGGGGCTGATGAAGTTGAAATCACCGAGATCCTGGTCAAAGTAGGCGACAAAGTTGAAGCTGAACAGTCGCTGATCACCGTAGAAGGCGACAAAGCCTCTATGGAAGTTCCGTCTCCTCAGGCAGGTATCGTTAAAGAGATCAAAGTCTCTGTTGGCGACAAAACTGAGACCGGCAAACTGATCATGATTTTCGATTCCGCCGATGGTGCAGCAGCCGCTGCACCTGCTCCGGCAGAAGAGAAGAAAGAAGCAGCTCCGGCAGCAGCACCTGCTGCGGCAGCGGCGAAAGAAGTACACGTACCGGACATCGGCGGTGACGAAGTCGAAGTTACCGAGGTTATGGTTAAAGTGGGCGACACCGTTGCGGCTGAACAGTCTCTGATCACCGTTGAAGGCGATAAAGCGTCGATGGAAGTTCCGGCGCCGTTCGCGGGCACCGTTAAAGAGATCAAAATCAACACGGGCGACAAAGTGTCTACCGGTTCTCTGATTATGGTCTTCGAAGTTGCAGGCGCAGCGCCTGCTGCAGCACCGGCTCAGGCGGCAGCTCCAGCAGCAGCGGCGGCTCCGGCAGCTTCTGGCTCGAAAGAGGTTAACGTTCCGGATATCGGCGGTGACGAAGTTGAAGTCACTGAAGTGATGGTTAAAGTGGGCGATAAAATTGCCGCTGAGCAGTCACTGATTACCGTTGAAGGCGATAAAGCGTCGATGGAAGTTCCGGCACCGTTCGCGGGCACCGTGAAGGAAATCAAAATCAGCACCGGTGACAAAGTCAAAACCGGTTCTCTGATTATGATCTTCGAAGTTGAAGGCGCAGCACCTGCTGCCGCTCCAGCTGCCGCGGCTGCTCCAGCCTCTGCAGCTGCACCGGCTCAGGCTGCTAAACCAGCTGCAGCTCCGGCCGCGAAAGCGGAAGGTAAATCTGAGTTCGCTGAGAACGACGCTTACGTTCATGCAACGCCGCTGATTCGTCGCCTGGCGCGCGAGTTCGGTGTAAACCTGGCGAAAGTGAAAGGTTCTGGCCGTAAAGGTCGTATCCTGCGTGAAGACGTTCAGGCTTACGTGAAAGACGCTATCAAGCGTGCTGAAGCTGCTCCGGCAGCAGCAGGCGGCGGTATTCCGGGCATGCTGCCTTGGCCGAAAGTGGACTTCAGCAAGTTTGGTGAAATCGAAGAAGTGGAACTGGGCCGTATCCAGAAAATCTCTGGTGCTAACCTGAGCCGTAACTGGGTGATGATCCCGCACGTTACGCACTTCGACAAGACCGATATCACCGATCTGGAAGCGTTCCGTAAACAGCAGAACGCCGAAGCTGAAAAACGTAAACTGGATGTGAAATTCACGCCAGTGGTCTTCATCATGAAAGCCGTTGCCGCCGCTCTGGAACAGATGCCGCGCTTCAACAGCTCTCTGTCTGAAGACGGTCAGCGTCTGACCCTGAAAAAATATATCAACATCGGTGTCGCGGTGGATACGCCGAATGGTCTGGTTGTTCCGGTCTTCAAAGACGTGAACAAGAAGAGCATTACCGAGCTGTCTCGTGAACTGACCACCATCTCCAAGAAAGCGCGTGATGGCAAGCTGACCGCTGGCGAAATGCAGGGCGGTTGCTTCACCATCTCCAGCATCGGTGGCCTGGGCACGACCCACTTCGCGCCGATTGTGAACGCGCCGGAAGTGGCTATCCTCGGTGTCTCCAAGTCCTCTATGGAGCCAGTGTGGAACGGTAAAGAGTTTATGCCGCGTCTGATGATGCCGATTTCGCTCTCCTTCGACCACCGCGTAATCGACGGTGCTGATGGTGCGCGCTTTATCACCATCATCAACAACATGCTGTCTGACATTCGCCGCCTGGTGATGTAAGCGAAAAAGCCGGCCCGACGGCCGGCTTTTTTCTGGTAATCTCATGAAGTCAGTGAGGTTATTGTGCGAAAGACAAATCGGTTGCCGTTTGTTGTTTCAAAATTGTTAACAATTTTGTAAAATACGGGCGGATAGAACGACCCGGTGGACGACGGGTATAAATTAAGAGGTCATGATGAGCACTGAAATCAAAACTCAGGTCGTGGTACTTGGGGCAGGCCCTGCAGGTTACTCTGCTGCCTTCCGTTGCGCAGATTTAGGTCTGGAGACCGTCATCGTAGAACGTTACAGC
This sequence comes from Citrobacter sp. RHB35-C21, assembly GCF_013816515.1. Lineage (NCBI taxonomy): Bacteria > Pseudomonadati > Pseudomonadota > Gammaproteobacteria > Enterobacterales > Enterobacteriaceae > Citrobacter > Citrobacter sp. RHB35-C21. The sequence goes on along the minus strand of NZ_CP057147.1, from coordinate 4,240,471 downwards.
ACCCTCGGTGGTGTTTGTCTGAACGTCGGCTGTATCCCTTCTAAAGCGCTGCTGCACGTAGCAAAAGTTATCGAAGAAGCCAAAGCGCTGGCTGAACACGGTATCGTTTTTGGCGAGCCGAAAACCGATATCGACAAGATTCGTACCTGGAAAGAAAAAGTTATCACTCAACTGACCGGCGGTCTGGCGGGTATGGCCAAAGGCCGTAAAGTGAAAGTGGTTAACGGTCTGGGTAAATTTACCGGGGCGAACACCCTGGAAGTTGAAGGTGAAAACGGCAAAACCGTGATCAACTTTGACAACGCGATCATCGCGGCGGGTTCCCGTCCGATCGAACTGCCATTCATTCCGCATGAAGATCCGCGCGTGTGGGATTCCACCGATGCACTGGAACTGAAAACTGTTCCTAAGCGCCTGCTGGTAATGGGCGGCGGTATCATCGGTCTGGAAATGGGTACTGTGTACCATGCGCTGGGTTCAGAGATCGACGTGGTTGAAATGTTCGACCAGGTTATCCCGGCTGCCGATAAAGACGTGGTTAAAGTCTTTACCAAACGCATCAGCAAGAAATTCAACCTGATGCTGGAAACCAAAGTAACTGCCGTTGAAGCGAAAGAAGACGGTATCTACGTTTCCATGGAAGGCAAAAAAGCGCCTGCTGAAGCTCAGCGTTACGATGCAGTGCTGGTGGCTATCGGTCGTGTACCGAACGGCAAAAACCTCGACGCGGGCAAAGCTGGCGTGGAAGTTGATGACCGTGGCTTCATCCGCGTTGACAAACAGTTGCGTACCAACGTGCCGCACATCTTTGCTATCGGCGATATCGTCGGTCAGCCGATGCTGGCGCACAAAGGTGTTCACGAAGGTCACGTTGCCGCTGAAGTTATCGCCGGTAAGAAACACTACTTCGATCCGAAAGTTATCCCATCCATCGCATACACTGAACCAGAAGTTGCATGGGTTGGCCTGACTGAGAAAGAAGCGAAAGAGAAAGGCATCAGTTTTGAGACCGCCACCTTCCCGTGGGCTGCTTCTGGTCGTGCTATCGCTTCCGACTGCGCAGACGGTATGACTAAACTGATTTTCGACAAAGAATCTCACCGTGTTATCGGTGGTGCGATTGTCGGTACCAACGGCGGCGAGCTGCTGGGTGAAATCGGTCTGGCGATCGAAATGGGTTGTGATGCTGAAGACATCGCGCTGACCATCCACGCGCACCCGACTCTGCACGAGTCTGTGGGCCTGGCGGCAGAAGTGTTCGAAGGTAGCATCACCGACCTGCCAAACCCGAAAGCGAAGAAAAAGTAATCTTCCCGCTTTTGTGAAAACGCCTCTTCGGAGGCGTTTTTTTTGCCTGAAAGCTACCAGTTCTGGTAACGTTGCCGCACTGCGCCAGGGCACGTCCGGTATCAAGCTGCAAACCAGCAGCGCGCAGGGCGATCGCGCAAAATACCAGACCCGCGTCGTGTCTAATGCCAACAAAGTGAACCTGAAGTTCGAAGAAGCGAAACCGGTTCTGGAAGCGCAGCTGGCGAAATCCGTCGCTAACATCCTGTAATCTCTCGTGAGTTGGCCGGAGCCCCGGTCAACTCACTATTTGACTGGCATTCAGGGCGCTACGGGCTGCCAGTTTTTATCCAGATGATATGCGGTTAACGCCTCGGCTTTCTGCTGTGCATCAGCGCCGAGATCGGCCTGATAGACTTTATCATCACCGTTAATCATAAAACTCATAACGCCAGTGTGATCGTAGCTGACGGGCCAGGCAACCATCGCAAAGCCGCTGGTTTTATCGGGAAGGATACGGAAACGATAGCCGTGATAGCCCGTGCCAGGCTCCTGCGGACTAAAGGCCGGGCCAAGCGGGCTTGGCGCTTCGCCGGGCGAAACAGGCCAGTACAGACCATCTTTTTTCCCTTCAGAACTGACAATCTTTTGCGCGTATTTTTGGTTCATCGCAAAGTAGCTTTGCTGAGCATCAACATAGGCGTGTAATGCTTCAATAGCGGCAAGTTCGTTGCGCCCAATCTCACGGGTCAGGATCTCTTCGGCCGCTTCCTTGATATCAAATTGCCAGCCGGAAGCGGTTTTAACAACCGGGATCGGCAGTTGCCAGTCGCTGTCCCCGACCACCAGGTGCGCGCTATTGCCGTCGATGACAGTATTATGGCGGACCTTCCAGTCGCGCAGGAAGCGATCAACCGCATCAGGATCGACGCCTTCCGGTGGCAGAAACTCGCGCCAGTTTTCCCCGAGCAGGTTGTTCATCGCGCTTTCATTCTGCTCGCTTATCGCGGTTGCCAGGGCATCGGTCGCCTGGTCTGGTGTGCTGAAGGATTGCTGTGCCATCGCGGTGGTCGAAACCATGAATAACACCATTCCACTGAGTAGTTTATTTTTCATGTCGGTTCCCTTAACGATGACGGAATTCACGGTGTTCAGCACGGTCGCCGGATAGCTGGCGAGATGGCTGGTTGCGGGCGACCTGCCTGCTTTGAGCCCCTCGCTGCTGCTGCGCCTGCCAACTGGCGGAGCGACTGTCGTTGCCGCTCAGCGCATTGGCCCGCGGTTGGCTGGTCCGTTGTTGAAGATTGCGCTGCTGCACGTTGCGTTGCTGCGCTGGTTGCGTGACCCGTTTCTCTTGTCGCTGAGTGGTGGCCTGGCGATGTTCATGTTGCTGAGCGTTTGCCCGTTTTGCCGTTTGCGGTTTGCTATCGTAACCACGGTAGTTATTACGCTGGGAAATTTGCTTTAGCTGTTGGCTGGATGCCTGACGCTGGGCGTCTTTCGTTCCCGTACGCGCTGTCTGGGGGAAGGTTTTCCCCGTTGATTTTTCCATCTGGCTCAACGCTGCCTGACGCTGGCTATCACGGTTGACCGGTCTTTGCTGGGTTGAGCTTAGGCCCGTAGCCGTGTTAGTGGAGTGGAAGCGGTTATTGAGCTGGCTATTAGGGTACGGCACCCCTTCGCGATAGGCCGGGTTGTGCTGCCAGGTACGGTTGGCATCCGTCAGACGCTGTCCACTGATTTTATTGAAGTTATCTACGTTGATATTGATGTTGTTATCACCGTTGCGGTTATAGCCGCCATGGTTATCCCAGTCATCGTTATGATGGTGATCCCAGTCATCGTCGTCATCCCAGTCAATATTGCTGAAGATGGCATAAGTTGTGGCGACGCCGAGGCTGAAGCCTAAACCGTTAACGAAGCTGTTGCCAAACTGCTCGCCGGGCGTTGGCGGTAGATAGGTTGGCGGATAGGCGGTGTTCGGCCAGGTACCGTAAACTGTATTTGGGTTATAGGTGGGAACGTAAACTACCTGCGGGTCGGCGGATTCAATTTTGATTACCGTTGGGCTTGCTGAGGCGGCGGTCGTGGCTGTTGTGGTCGTTGACTCGCTGGTAACGGTTTTAGCCGGAGCTGCTTTGGCCACGGTGGTAACAGTCTGCTGCGGTGTTGATTGCAATGCTCCGGTCTGTTGCGCCAGCGCACGCAGGCGTTGAACGGAATCCATAACCTCTTTCGGCTGCGCAAGGAATGCATCGCCCAGGCTCTGTACCCACGGCGGATTTTCACCCATCAGCGACATCAGCTGCGGAAACGCCACCAGCGATTTCACGCTGGGATCCCAGGGTTGGCTGGCAACGGCCTGAATGGCGGCATCACCCTGCATTTTGGGATTGTCTTTTGACCACTGCGCGGCCTGGATGACGTTGGCCGGGTAGGTTGAGGCCATCAAAATTTGCGACAGCAGTGAATCCGGATAGAGCGCGATAGGCGCAACCCACTGATCGATTTGTGCCGATGTGTACGTAGGGGCTGCGGTGGGCGCTGGTTGATCGGCCGGGGCAGGGGCCGCTACGGGAGCTGGAGCCGGTGCGGACGGTTGCTGTGCGACGGGGGCTGGAGCTGCTGGCTCCGTTGCGCGACTTTTAACGAACATCACGCCAGAGGCGGCAAATAGCCCGGCACTGCACAGAAGGACAAGCAGATGTGGCTTAAAGGGCAACTTCATAAAATGACTCCAACGAGACAAGCGCTGTGCCGTGAGGCGTTCTGTTGCCGCGAGTATTATTCACCCGTGTTAGATAGTTTTGACTTTTATTGGGGATTCACCCGGCAGGTCCGGAAAAAGAGTGTGAAGATTTATTACACAATTATATCTGATGGCTGAAAAATCGCTGGAATATTCAGCATGTCGCGCTTGAAAATCCACCGTTTCACATTGTTTTTAGGGAGCCTAAATTACGCCCCGCCTTGTCGCTACACCATTCTTAACGATTCAGCCAATTTTTTATGTTGCTTTTTTGTAAACGGATTAACACTTAATGAAAATCCTGTTATTGTGCCTTACGCGGTACCGGGCATTTACCCTACTAACTACTGTCTCACAGGAGCGTGAAGAGAATCGCCCATCTACAAAAGCGCCGCATTATGACAATGAGAGCGAGGAGATATCGTCGTGCTAGAAGAATACCGTAAGCACGTAGCTGAGCGTGCTGCCCAGGGGATTGTGCCAAAACCGTTAGACGCAACCCAAATGGCCGCACTTGTCGAGCTGCTGAAGACCCCGCCTGTGGGCGAAGAAGAATTCCTGTTAGACCTGTTGATCAACCGCGTTCCTCCTGGCGTAGATGAAGCCGCTTATGTTAAAGCGGGTTTTCTCGCTGCCGTCGCGAAAGGCGACACCACCTCCCCGCTGGTGACGCCAGAAAAAGCCATTGAACTGCTGGGCACCATGCAGGGTGGTTACAACATTCATCCGCTGATCGACGCGCTTGACGACGCAAAACTGGCGCCGATTGCCGCCAAAGCGCTCTCTTCAACGCTGCTGATGTTCGATAACTTCTACGATGTAGAAGAAAAAGCCAAAGCGGGCAACGAATATGCGAAGCAGGTAATGCAGTCCTGGGCCGATGCCGAATGGTTCCTGAACCGTCCTGCTCTGGCTGAAAAAATCACCGTTACCGTGTTTAAAGTGACGGGTGAAACCAACACCGATGACCTCTCTCCGGCACCGGACGCATGGTCTCGCCCGGATATCCCTCTGCACGCGCTGGCGATGCTGAAAAACGCCCGTGAAGGTATCGAACCGGACCAGCCGGGCGCGGTAGGCCCGATCAAACAGATTGAAGAACTGCAGAAAAAAGGCTACCCGCTGGCTTATGTGGGTGACGTTGTTGGTACCGGCTCTTCGCGTAAATCTGCAACCAACTCCGTACTGTGGTTCATGGGCGATGATATCCCTCATGTACCCAACAAACGCGGCGGCGGTCTGTGTCTCGGCGGCAAAATTGCACCGATCTTCTTCAATACCATGGAAGATGCGGGCGCACTGCCAATCGAAGTGGATGTCTCGAACATGAACATGGGCGACGTGATTGACGTTTACCCGTTCAAAGGAGAAGTGCGTAACCACGAAACCGGCGAATTGCTGGCAAGCTTTGAGCTGAAAACTGATGTGCTGATCGACGAAGTGCGCGCTGGTGGCCGTATTCCGCTGATCATCGGTCGTGGCCTGACCACCAAAGCGCGCGAAGCGCTGGGACTGCCGCACAGCGACGTATTCCGTCAGGCGAAAGACGTGGCGGAAAGCAGCCGCGGCTTCTCTCTGGCGCAGAAAATGGTGGGCCGCGCCTGCGGTGTGAAAGGTATCCGTCCGGGCGCGTACTGCGAACCGAAGATGACCTCCGTGGGTTCTCAGGATACCACCGGCCCGATGACCCGTGATGAACTGAAAGACCTGGCGTGCCTGGGCTTCTCTGCTGACCTGGTGATGCAGTCCTTCTGTCACACTGCCGCGTATCCGAAGCCGGTTGACGTGACCACGCACCACACTCTGCCGGACTTCATCATGAACCGTGGCGGCGTGTCGCTGCGTCCGGGCGATGGCGTAATCCACTCCTGGCTGAACCGCATGCTGTTGCCGGATACCGTCGGCACCGGCGGTGACTCCCATACTCGTTTCCCGATTGGCATCTCCTTCCCGGCGGGTTCTGGCCTGGTGGCGTTTGCTGCTGCGACCGGCGTGATGCCGCTGGATATGCCGGAATCCGTTCTGGTGCGTTTCAAAGGCAAAATGCAGCCGGGGATTACCCTGCGCGATCTGGTACACGCCATTCCGCTGTACGCGATCAAACAGGGTCTGCTGACCGTTGAGAAGAAAGGTAAGAAAAACATCTTCTCTGGCCGCATCCTCGAAATCGAAGGTCTGCCGGATCTGAAAGTGGAGCAGGCGTTCGAACTGACCGATGCCTCCGCTGAACGTTCCGCTGCCGGTTGTACCATCAAACTGAACAAAGAGCCGATCGTTGAGTATCTGAACTCTAACATCGTTCTGCTGAAGTGGATGATCGCTGAGGGTTACGGCGATCGCCGTACGCTGGAGCGTCGTGTGCAGGGGATGGAAAAATGGCTGGCGGATCCGCAATTGCTGGAAGCCGACGCTGACGCAGAATACGCGGCGGTGATCGACATCGATCTGGCGGATATCAAAGAGCCAATCCTGTGTGCACCGAACGATCCGGACGACGCGCGTCTGCTGTCTGACGTGCAGGGCGAGAAGATCGATGAAGTCTTCATCGGCTCCTGCATGACCAACATCGGCCACTTCCGTGCGGCGGGTAAACTGCTGGATGCACACAAAGGCCAGTTGCCGACGCGTCTGTGGGTGGCTCCGCCAACCCGTATGGATGCGGCGCAGCTGACCGAAGAAGGCTACTACAGCGTGTTTGGTAAGAGCGGTGCGCGTATTGAGATCCCAGGCTGTTCGCTGTGCATGGGTAACCAGGCGCGTGTGGCTGACGGCGCAACAGTGGTTTCGACCTCTACCCGTAACTTCCCGAACCGTTTAGGTACCGGGGCGAACGTCTACCTGGCTTCTGCGGAGCTGGCGGCGGTTGCGGCGCTGATTGGCAAACTGCCGACGGCGGAAGAGTATCAGACCTATGTGGCGCAGGTTGATAAGACGGCGGTGGATACTTACCGTTATCTGAACTTCGACCAGCTGTCTCAGTATACTGAGAAAGCCGATGGTGTGATTTTCCAGACCGCGGTGTAATACGCTAACGCGATTTGTGTAAAAACGCATCAATGCCCGGAGAAGTCTGCTTCTCCGGGCATTTTTATTTCTATTCCTTATACCCGCTACGCTTTTTTTCTGCCGCGCTGCTGCGATAATTACAGCAAGGTGCAATGCGGTATTGGCGCATTGCCGGGAGCAGAGGAAGACATTATGGATTACGAATTTCTGCGCGATATTACCGGAGTGGTAAAAGTGCGTATGTCCATGGGCCACGAGGTGGTGGGGCACTGGTTTAACGAAGAAGTGAAAGAGAACCTGGCCTTACTTGATGAAGTGGAACAGGCGGCGCATGCGGTGAAGGGCAGTGAGCGCTCCTGGCAGCGAGCAGGGCATGAATACACGCTCTGGCTGGATGGTGAAGAGGTGATGGTGCGCGCCAATCAGCTGGAATTCTCCGGAGATGAAATGGAAGAGGGGATGAGCTACTACGACGAAGAGAGCTTTTCACTTTGCGGCGTAGAGGACTTTCTTCAGGTCGTGGCGGCGTACCGCGAGTTTGTACAACAACGCTAATCAACGCGGAGCCACTCGGCTCCGCATTACTATCGGGTGAGCGCTGTGCGCACCCGATAGCCGAGCACTTTTTCGCAGGCCCGTTATCGGGTGTATTCACTGGTAAAAGTAAGGTGAAATAACCTTGCGGTCATCTTTTGGTTCAGAAAAACGCAGGCACCTGACGACTGGAGTATAGGCTGGCAGCGCGACTGTTCGGCCTGGGGATACACGCAGGTGATAGTGGCGAGTTGCGCGAGAGGGACGGTCATCGCTCCTTGTTCGCTGTCCATACGCCATACCGCGAGCCACGCCTCATGCTCGTTACGCAGGCCAAAGGCCAACCACGGTGAGGATAATGTGGGCATACCCAACGGCCAGAAAGGCTGTAGATGCGGAATTTTCTCGCGAAACGTTTTATACAGCGCAATCCCTTCCTGAACCAGCGCAAAACGTTCTTCACTCAACTCCGCCAGATGACCACTCTGATGCACCCGCAGCAGCATGCTGTTAACCATATTCATCACCACTTCTTCCCGATCCCCCTCGCGCAGGGGATAAGACCAGATAGCAGCTTGCTCAGGAGTGACCGCTGACGCTGCGGCGGCAGCGATAGCCGCCATGAGCCGATAGTCGGTTTGATCGGTAACGGATTGAATACTGTGCTGTTGCAGCATCGCGTAATCCATCCGTAAACCACCGCTGCCGCAGTTCTCGATCACCAGTTGTGGGTAGCGTTGCATTGTTTTCTGCAGCCAGGTTAGATAGGCACGGTTATGCTGCAACAGGCCGTCGCCGCTGCTGTCGGCCTGGTAGTCAGTACCGCTGCCTGCATTGATGTTGTAATCCATTTTGATATAGCTAACACCGTAATCCTCGACCAGGCGCGTGATGATCCGTTCGGCATGTTCTTGTACCAATGGGTGGCGGAAATCGAGCTGATAGCGCTGGTGGTCGATAACCCGTTTGCCATGTCGCTGGAAAAAACACTCATCGGGCAGCTTTTGCGCCAGCGGACAAGCTATGCCCATGACCTCAAGCTCTAACCACAGACCTGATTTCATCCCTTTGGCGGCAATATACTCAAGCGGTTCGTGGATCCCGCCAGGGAAACGCGAGGATGAAGGCAGCCATTCACCGACGCCATCCCACCATTCACCGTCCGAGTACCAACCGCAATCAATACAGAAATATTCGCAGCCAGCCTTTGCGGCTGCATCAATCAACGGCAGCAACTTTTCAGTTGTAGGGTCACCTGAGAGGCAGTTCATATAATCATTGAAGATCACTGGTAGCTGCACATTATCCTGTGAAGGGCGCATTATTCGTCGACGATAGCGCGTTATCTCTTGTAGCGCCTCTTGCAGCCCGCCGTGTACCTGGCTTACGGCAACAGGCACGGAGGTAAAGGTTTCACCGGGTAGTAGTTGTTTCCACCAGTGATTTTCGTTTTCCGTTGGCCCGCTAGCCTGCAAATAGAGACGATTACGGAAATCGCCGATCTCCCATTGCCACGAACCGTTATGCTCAATTTGCCAGAGTAGCGTTGTTCCTGCCGCCGTGTCTTCAAATGCCGCCATAGGAAGATAGCCAATACTGGACCAGGTTCCTGTGTTTTCGATAGCGATACGATTAAGGGAGAAGACATTCACCTTATCCAGCCCAAGCTCTGGTGGTGTGGCGCTTTTCCACTGTGCTTCGCCGTACCAGTTATTATGCGGTAGATGCAGGACGCTATTTTTTTGCCAGGGCAGGCTGTCGATGGCGAACAACGTCAGCGAACTGACATACTCCAGGCCGATAGTATCGGCGCTGGCGTTACGGATATCACACCAGACGCGGGCCGCCTGTAGCCCACGAAAATGCTGTAGATGCCAGCGGGCGTGAACCGCTGGGCTATGTAGATCTATCTCCAGTTTTTTCCCCTGCGCATTTTCGCTTTCCCGATGGGCGTGATAGCGCAGAGAGGAGCCTGGTTCGCTACCGGTATGCTTACGGGCGTGGTGATCGTTTTGATTATGGCCACTGACATGCACCTGAATAAGAGGGAATGCACCCTGTACATCACTCTTTCCGACAAGTAAAAACTGGCTGATATAAATTTGTTGTTCTTCATTTAACTCGAAGGAAATATGAAAGTTATCTTCTTTAAAGTCTATAAAGCTCATCTTGTCGCACCCTTGTATTATTGTCCGATATTTCGCAGTTTTTTTCCTGCCATCAGGTTTTGCTCAATGCGCTCCAGTGAAATATTTTTTGTTTCAGGCACAAAAAGATAGATGATCACGAGGGCGACAATATTCAGTAGCGCATATAAATAAAATGTATGGGCGCTACCTAAACTATTTAGCAATGACAGGAAGGTTGCACTGACAATCATCCCGGCGATGTGACAGGTAAAAGTGGAGCAGGTGATACCAAATTCTCGGCCTTTCAGCGGTTGAATCTCAGAGCACAATAACCAGATAAGCGGCCCGGCAGACATGGAGAAGCCGACGATAAACAGCAACAGCATGGTAACCGTGATACCTTTCTCCAGCGCTGATAACGCATCACCACCCAGCAACGTCCCTACGATGCTCATAGCGAAACCCATCGTGATAAAACCAGCGTACAGCATTGGTTTTCGTCCCCAGCGATCGACGAAGCCGACGGCAATAAAGGTGGCGAGCGTCATCACGAAGCCCACAATAACCGTGCCCCACATCTGCTCGGCTGTTGAAGTGAAGCCAATTTCATGGAATATACGCGGCGCGTAATACATCATCACATTTACGCCAGAGAACTGCTGCATGATTTGCAAAATAATTCCCAGGCTAACACTGCGACGAAAATTCCTGTTTTCTTTGAATAAATTCCAGCCTTGTTGCTTAACGTTGAGCTGTTCTTTAATTTCGCTAAGCTCATTCTCCACCTCTTCACGGCTATTACGCAGGCGGATTAACACTATCCGAGCCTCCTCTTCACGGCCATGCATCATGAGCCAGCGCGGGCTGCGCGGCAGGAATAGCGCCCCGAACAGAAAGACCAGTGAAGGGATGGCGACAACCAGCAGCATACCGCGCCAGTTTCCGCTGTAGCTAAAGGCGGTATTGGTCAGAAAAACCAGCAAGATGCCTAGCGCAATCATCAATTGATAGGCTGATATCATTGCACCGCGAATGTTTTTTGGCGTTATTTCAGAAAGATAGAGTGGTGTCGCATAAGATGCGACACCCAGACCGACGCCGAGGATCAGCCGTCCGACGATGAGCATCCCTGGGCCAACTGCGCAGGTGCAAATAATCGCTCCTATGCAAAAGGAGGCCGCGGCGATTAATAAAGCGTATTTACGGCCCAGGCGATAGGCCAGAAAACCGCTACACAGAGTTGCGACGGCGGCGCCGACCATCATTGAACTGACCACCCACTCCTGCTGGCTATCCAGCAGTTGATACTCTTTAGCGATCAGCGGTAGAGCGCCGGAAATGACGCCGATATCCAGGCCAAATAACAGCCCTGCGAGCGCAGCCAACAGGCAAATCCAGATGACTTGGGGGCGCGTTTTATGTTTTTTGGCCGCAGCTGGAAGCGTACTATCTAATGTCATGATATAAGTACCTTTGTTTGTATGATTATTTTTAGGGCTTTTTGTTTTAATACTTAATCGATTTCGTATTGTTTTATGCTAGATCTGAAAAATAATGATTTCAATGGTTGTAACTGCATAATTGTGATCGTTGCTACACAATAAAGTCGTGTCGAAATGTTTTTTATTGTCACGTAAAAACTAATCAGTTAAATTGGCAGGAATATCCTTGTTCAGAGCTATTTAGTCCATAATAAATATGAATATAAAAGAGCTGGCGGCGTATCTTAATCTTTCGACAGCGACGGTTTCGAAAGCGCTAAATAATAAAAGTGATATTAGTAACCACACACGTAAAAAGGTACTGGAAGCGGCGGATAAACTGGGTTACCGGCCAAATGCATCAGCCCGCTATTTGCGTAGTGGTAAAACAGGGGTCGTGGCTCTGCTGCTGCCTGCAGCGGATGATGGCAATATCCATACCGCCTCGTTCTTTATGGCTATCGCCAGGGGGCTACAGGCTAGTTTAAAAGAGAGTGCCATCGATCCGGTCATCCATATTTCTACCGATCGCGAAAGTGAGCTACAACTGCTGCATAAAATTGTTGAGCAGAACCGTGCTGACGCGATTATCCTGACAGACACTCGTATTGATGATGAACGGATCCTTCTGCTTGATGAACTAAAGTTTCCCTTTGTGACGATGGGGCAAAGCCGCTCGCTGGGCGGGAACTTCAATTGGGTCGATTTTCATCATGAGGAGATGGGGAAACAATGCGTGCGTGCGGCACTGCGTCTCGGAGCGCAACGTATTGCCATTGCGACGCTTGGCCCGGACAGTATGCATGGCCGTCAGTTCTTGACCGGCTGTTTGCAGGCGTTGGCGGTGCAAGGGATTCATTACCATGACGGGTTGGTTTTCTTTGGCAGCGTAGCTGAATCTTCCGGTGAAGAGGCCGCGCGGCAATTTCTACAGCAGCCAGAGCGGCCTGATTTCATTATTTTCATCAACGACTTTTTACTGATGGGGGCGAGTCACTATCTGGCCTCGTTACCCGAGTGCGGACTCAATGAAAAAAACATGCTGTGTGCCACGGCAAGCAGCGATTTTTCTGTGCGAGTGGTGTCGTCGAGTTGTCTCTTTACCGTCGATCACGAAGAGGTTGGGCGGCAACTGGGGTTGGCGATATTGAGAGTCACTAAAGGGGAAAACCAGGCAAAATCAGTGTTGCTGACGTTGCCGGTAAAAGAGTAAGCGAAGCTTGCTGGTTCAGCAGCGCGGCTATTTAACGTAAGCCAACAGGCTCAGGGAGTCACGTGCCAGCGCTTTGCATTTCTTGGCCGTTGGGATGCCTATACCGCTGAGGTCGCGGTAGCTGTCTTCACCCAACGCTTTCATATTGAAGGTGTCGTAATTACTCAGGTCCCACTGGTTTTGCTGGGCAAAAAAGACCAGTGCGCGACGAATCTGCCCATTTGGCAAATTCTGGTATCCACAGTCATTTTTCAGAAAAACAAAAACTGCCGTTAAATCGGCCATATCTTCGGCTTCGGACTCACTAAGCGCGTAGCTGTTTGCGCATACGGCCATCAGGCTGCCGAACAAAACGGTTCTGAAAAACGTCTTCATTGCTTCTACCACTGCATCACGGAATTTAAACGTTAGCACACTGCGAGCGAAGCGACGACCTTTATTATTAGCCGTTTACTTGACCTTCCCGTAAGGGGAAGGCTTATGCTTAAAAGATAGCCTGCTTAAGCTGCTGAATATAAGGAAGTGATTATGCAACGTCGTGACTTTTTAAAGTACTCCGTGGCGCTGGGCGTCGCGTCAGCGTTACCTCTGTGGAGCCGGAGCGTATTTGCTGCAGACCGTCCCGCATTACCCATTCCAGACCTGTTAACCGCAGATGCCTCTAACCGTATGCAGCTGATCGTGCAAGCCGGACAGTCGAGTTTTGCCGGTAAAACAGCCACGACCTGGGGATATAACGGCAGTTTGCTCGGGCCGGCGGTCAAGCTGAGCAAAGGGCAATCGGTGACGGTGGATATCCATAACCAGCTTGCCGAAGAGACGACGTTGCACTGGCACGGGCTGGAAATCCCCGGTGAAGTCGACGGTGGCCCGCAAGGTATTATTCCGGCGGGTGGGAAACGTTCTGTGACCTTCACACCGGATCAGCGCGCGGCAACCTGCTGGTTCCACCCGCATCAGCATGGGAAGACCGGTCATCAGGTGGCGATGGGCCTGGCCGGACTGGTGCTGATTGAAGATGAAGAGATTCGCAAGTTGCTGCTGCCTAAGCAGTGGGGCATTGATGATGTGCCGGTGATTATTCAGGATAAACAGTTCTCTGCTGATGGTCAGGTTAACTATCAACTGGACATCATGACCGCTGCCGTCGGCTGGTTTGGCGATACGCTGCTAACCAATGGGGCGATTTATCCTCAGCATGCTGCACCGCGCGGTTGGCTACGCCTGCGTCTGCTAAATGGTTGTAACGCACGCTCACTGAATATCGCGGCCAGCGACAATCGTCCTTTGTACGTTATTGCCAGCGACGGCGGACTGTTGGCAGAGCCAGTAAAAGTAACCGAACTTCCCATGCTGATGGGCGAACGATTTGAAGTGCTGGTGGACGTGAGCGATGGTAAAGCGTTTGATCTGGTCACTCTGCCTGTGGGTCAGATGGGCATGGCGATTGCGCCATTTGATAAGCCGCATCCGGTGATGCGCGTTCAGCCGCTGCTGATTACCGCTTCCGGCACGTTGCCGGATACGCTGACATCCATGCCGGCGCTGCCATCGCTTGAGGGGCTGACGGTGCGCAAACTGCAATTATCGATGGACCCAATGCTCGACATGATGGGCATGCAAATGTTGATGAAGAAGTACGGCGCTCAGGCTATGGCGGGTATGGATCATGGCAAGATGATGGGCCATATGAATAATGACAATATGGGCCACGGGAACATGAAGCATGGCAATATGAACCACGGTGAGATGGGGAATATGCAGTATGGTGACATGGGCAACATGAAGCATGGAACATTCGATTTCCATAATGCCAACCGGATTAATGGTCAGGCGTTTGATATGAATAAACCGATGTTTGCCGCGGCGAAAGGTCAACACGAACGCTGGGTGATTTCCGGTCAGGGCGACATGATGCTGCATCCGTTCCACATTCACGGCACGCAGTTCCGTATTCTGTCTGAAAATGGCAAAGCACCTGCTGCGCACCGCGCGGGATGGAAAGATACGGTGCGGGTTGAGGGCGGCGTGAGCGAGGTGCTGGTGAAATTTGACCACGACGCGCCAAAGGAACATGCCTATATGGCGCACTGCCATTTGTTAGAGCATGAGGATACCGGGATGATGCTCGGTTTTACCGTATAAACAGCGGCGGATAGCGGTGGCGCTATCCGCTAAATGTTTATTTCAAAAACGGATTATTACTCTATCGTCGAGTAAAGGCATTCATATACTGATGAGGTTACTCACTCATCACGAGGTATTCATGACCCTTTTGCGAAAAGTACTGACGGCATCTTTTATTATGCTTCTGGCGGTTTCGGCACAGGCTGCGATGAAGATGGAACGCCAACAGATTTCAAAACTGAATTTAAGTCTCGAAATTCCGCAGACGCTCACGCCAATGCCGGACGAAATGGCAAAAATCAAATACCCTTCTGAAAACCGTCCACAGGTGATTTACGGTGACGAACGCGGTAAAGCGTCTCTAGGTATTACCGCCGGGCGCAACGCGTTGCCTGCCGCTCAGTTGGATATGGCAAAGGATGCGACACTGAAGATGCTGACCAACTTCAAGCCGCAGGCGGAACCTGTCACGGTTGATGGACATAAAGCGTGGCTGATTACTTTCCGTTCTCAAGCGCCGGATACTGAAATTCTCAATATGCTGCTGATTACCTCGCAAAACGAGAAAGCGGTGCAGGTCTCCTTCAATATGACCAAAGATCTGGTGGCTCAGTATCAGGAAGCCGCAAAAGCGTCGTTACTGTCACTGAAGTTTGAATAAAAAAACGCCCGCTGATTAGCGGGCGTTTTCCATTTTACTTCGCGTCGTCCGGCAACGCGTATGCCACGATATAATCGCCCATCTTAGTGCCAAATGAGCCGTGGCCCCCGGCTGATATCACCACATACTGCTTACCGTTAACTTCATACGTCATCGGCGTTGCCTGGCCGCCTGCCGGAATCCGACCCTGCCACAGTTTTTCACCGTTGCTCATGTTGTATGCGCGCAGATAGTTATCGGCAGTCGCGGCTATAAACAGCACGTTACCCGCGGTGGAGATAGGTCCACCCAGCATCGGCATCCCCATATTGAACGGCACCGGAACCGGCATTGGGAATGGCATGCTGTCCTGTGGCGTGCCAATGCGTTTTTTCCACACCACTTGATTAGTTTTCAGATCTACGGCGGAAATGTAGCCCCATGCTGGCTGTTTACACGGCAGACCAAATGGTGAAAGGAACGGATTGAGCGTTACGCCGAACGGTACGCCGTACTGCGGCTGAATACCGGACTCCGTGCCAGTACCTTTGGCATCTCTCGGCGGCTCCATCGGATTGCCGGGACCGCGTGGGATCAGCTTAGAAACGAACGGCAGCGCCATCGGGTTGGCAATGGCTACCTGACGGTTGGGATCAACGGAAATACCGCCCCATTCGAACATGCCGAGGTTACCCGGGAACACCAGAGTGCCTTGCTCTGAAGGCGGGGTAAAAATGCCTTCATAGCGCAGCTGGTGGAACATTACGCGGCACATCAACTGGTCAAACATGGTTGCGCCCCACATATCCGCACCACTGAGATCTTTTTGCGGACGGAAACTGAGATCGGAGAACGGCTGGGTTTTGCTGACATAATCACCTTTGGCTGCACCTTGCGGCACCGGTTTTTCCGGGGCAGGCACCATCAGTTCACCATTACGGCGGTCGAGCACAAAGATATTACCGGTTTTTGCCGGGGCATAAATGACCGGAATTTTCTCTCCATTGACGTTGATATCCGCCAGGGTTGGCTGCGCCGGTAAGTCCATATCCCACAGATCGTGGTGAACGGTCTGATAGCTCCAGGCCAATTTCCCGGTCGTGGCATTTAACGCCAGAATGGCGCTGGCGTAACGTTCCTGTTCCGGTGTGCGGTTACCGCCCCAGATATCCGGCGTGGTAACGCCCATGGGCAGATACACCAGATCCAGCTTCGCGTCGTAGGCCGCAGGCGCCCAGGAGTTGGGTGAATTAAAGGTGAAGGTATGTTCATCTGACGGGATGAAATTAGGATCCTTGGCACCGGGATCAAACGCCCACAGAAGCTTACCGTTATTGACGTCAAAACCACGTATCACCCCGGATGTTTCGCGGGTTGAGTAGTTATCGGTTACCGACCCGGCAATAACGATGGTTTTATCGGTGATTATCGGGGGAGACGTTGGTTCGTACAGGCCCGGTGAGGTATCCGGCATATTGGTCTGCAGATTTAAAATACCTTTATTGGCGAAGGTTTCGCACAGCTTGCCGGTCTCGGCATTCAAGGCAAACAGTCGACCATCATTGACCGGCAAAAGGATGCGGCGCGGACAGTCGGCCATCACCTCTGCAGAAGCCGTATCCGGTTTGGCTTCATGATAAGAAACGCCGCGACAGGTTACGTGCTGGAAGCTGGTATTGGTATTGAGTTGGGGATCGAAATGCCACTTCTCTTTCCCGCTGGCCGCATCCAGGGCGAACAGCCGCTGGTGGGCGGTACACAGATAAAGAGTATCCCCTACTTTTATTGGCGTGACTTCATTGGTGATTTCACCGGGATCGTTGGGTTGTTTTAAATCCCCGGTACGAAATACCCAGGCTTCTTTCAACTGATGAACGTTGTCAGCGTTGATTTGTTTTAACGGTGAGTAGCGTTGACCTTCCTGATTGCGACCGTAAGCCGGCCAATCCTCGTCGGCAACCGCTGAGATTGCATCGGCCTGAGAGGTATCTGCACTCAGCGTGCCGTGAACCTCTTGTGGATCGTTGAAGCCAGCCCAGGTCAGGATACCGCCGCTAATCAGCAGGGCCACCACTAGCGCCGCTACTGCGCCACTGGAAGGGATAATCAGGCGATGCCAGACGAAAGGCAGGATAAGCCAGATACCAAAGAAGACCAGGATGTCACTACGCGGCGTCAGCGCCCAGAAATCAAAGCCGACTTCCCAGACGCCCCAAATCATGGTGGCGAGAAGCAGGGCGGCATACAGCCAAAGGGCGGATCGGTTACTGCGCCACAGCAGGAGAGCCACACCGAGCATGGCAAGGCCCGCGATCGGGTAATACCAGGAGCCACCGATGGCGACCAGCCAGCCTCCACCAATCAGGAGATATAGTCCACAAAGTGCCGCAAACAGGGCGCTCAGGGTCACGATAAGCCGTTGAGAACGTACGTTGTTATTTGCCATAAAAAATACCATCACAGGTGTTATTTCTTTAATAGCAGTTAATTATAGGAGCTAAAACGCGTGATAAACGTCACATTATGAACTTTATCAACAGATGCCGCGTATGAATGCTTTTGCTGGTATACTGCGTGCCTTGCGCTTAGATGCTGACTTATTAAAAGTTAGCATTGAGTGATTTGTTTTTAAATCATATGGTTAGAGATATGAAACATACTGTTGAAGTCATGATCCCGGAAGCGGAGATCAAAGCGCGTATTGCTGAACTGGGACGTCAGATTAACGAACGTTACAAGGACAGCGGCAGCGATATGGTGCTGGTTGGTCTGTTACGCGGCTCATTTATGTTTATGGCCGACCTGTGCCGTGAAGTGCATGTCTCCCACGAAGTCGATTTCATGACTGCTTCCAGCTATGGCAGCGGAATGTCCACCACGCGCGATGTTAAAATCCTGAAAGACCTGGATGAAGACATTCGTGGCAAGGACGTGCTGATTGTCGAAGACATCATCGACTCCGGTAACACGTTGTCCAAAGTGCGTGAGATTCTGAGCCTGCGCGAGCCGAAATCCCTGGCTATTTGTACGCTGCTGGACAAACCTACCCGTCGTGAAGTGGATGTTCCGGTTGAGTTTATCGGATTCTCTATCCCAGATGAGTTTGTTGTCGGCTATGGCATTGACTATGCCCAGCGTTATCGCCATCTGCCGTACGTTGGCAAAGTGGTGCTGCTGGACGAGTAATGTCGGGAGCGCCTGATGGCGCTTTGCTTATTCGGCCTGCACGATACTTCCCCGCAGGCCGAAAAGCGACTTAAGCGTCGCTGCCGCTTGTTGGTATCTGCTTGTGATTGGTATGTTTCTGGCTGAGGTTAGACAGCCCCTGGCGATAGCGCTGCTCCAGCGTCTCGCGACTGGTGGCGGTGACGTCCAGATCGCGCAGCAGGCCATCATGAATACCGTAAGCCCAGCCGTGAATGGTAACTTTCTGACCGCGCTTCCAGGCTGAACGCATGATGGTTGAGTGGCCCAAGTTGTAGACCTGCTCCATTACATTCAGTTCGCACAGGGTGTCAATGCGACGTTCCTGCGGCATTTCGCCCAGCAGTGAACTGTGTTTAAACCAGATATCGCGAATATGCAGTAACCAGTTATCAATCAGCCCCTGTTCTTTATTTTCAATAGCTGCCTGTACGCCACCACATCCATAGTGGCCGCAAATAATAATATGTTCCACTTCCAGCACATCCACCGCATACTGAACTACTGAGAGACAGTTCAGGTCGGTGTGAATAACCAGATTGGCAACATTACGGTGAACAAATAATTCACCCGGCTCAAGACCGGTTAAACGTTCTGCGGGAACGCGACTGTCGGAACATCCAATCCATAAAAAGCGCGGATTTTGTGCGTGAGTCAGCGTTTCAAAAAATCCGGGATCCTCTTCTACCAGCATCTTTGACCATAGCGCGTTGTTGCTGATGAGTGTATCTATGTCTTTCATGGAGGCTGTAACCAATTGAATTGCGTTGCGCTAATATAGGTTAACTCCTGATTTATTAAAACCAAATATCAAGCATTAGAATGTAAGGTAAGTAAAAAACCATGACCATTGCTCTGGAACTTCAACAACTTAAAAAAACCTATCCCGGTGGCGTTCAGGCGTTACGCGGAATAGATTTGCAAGTCGAAGCGGGGGATTTTTATGCGCTTTTGGGACCGAATGGCGCAGGCAAGTCCACCACCATCGGGATAATCAGCTCGCTGGTGAATAAAACCTCTGGGCGGGTGAGCGTCTTCGGATACGATCTTGAAAAAGATACCGTTAATGCGAAACGCCAGCTTGGTCTGGTACCGCAGGAGTTTAACTTTAACCCGTTTGAAACCGTGCAGCAGATCGTAGTCAACCAGGCGGGTTATTACGGCGTTGAGTATAAAGAGGCGGTCAAACGCAGCGAACTATATTTAAAGCAGCTCGATTTATGGGAAAAACGTAACGAGCGCGCGCGCATGCTCTCCGGCGGGATGAAACGCCGTCTGATGATTGCCCGCGCACTAATGCACGAGCCTAAATTACTCATCCTTGATGAACCGACGGCGGGGGTCGACATTGAGCTGCGTCGTTCAATGTGGGGTTTTTTAAAGGATTTAAACGACAAAGGCACCACGATTATTCTGACCACTCACTATCTCGAAGAAGCGGAAATGCTGTGTCGCAACATCGGCATTATTCAGCATGGCGAGCTGGTGGAAAACACCTCGATGAAGAGCCTGCTCTCTAAGCTGAAATCCGAGACCTTTATTCTCGATCTGGCGCCGAAAAGCCCGCTGCCAAAACTGGAGGGCTATCAATACCGGCTGGTGGATACCTCCACGCTGGAAGTGGAAGTCCTGCGTGAACAGGGGGTCAACAGCGTGTTCTCACAGCTGAGCGCCCAGGGCATTCAGGTATTGAGTATGCGAAACAAAGCGAACCGACTGGAAGAACTGTTTGTTTCTCTGGTGCATGAAAAACAAGGAGATCGCGCATGATGCAGCTTTATTGGGTTGCGCTGAAAAGCATCTGGGCGAAAGAGATCCACCGCTTTATGCGAATCTGGGTCCAGACTCTGGTTCCTCCCGTCATTACTATGACGCTCTATTTTATTATCTTTGGTAACCTGATCGGCTCGCGTATCGGCGAAATGCATGGTTTTAGCTACATGCAGTTTATCGTGCCAGGGCTGATTATGATGGCGGTAATTACCAACTCGTACGCCAACGTGGCATCGTCATTCTTCAGCGCCAAGTTTCAACGCAACATTGAAGAGTTACTGGTCGCTCCGGTACCGACGCACGTGATCATCGCCGGTTTTGTTGGCGGCGGCGTGGCGCGTGGCCTGTGCGTAGGGATCCTGGTAACAGCGATTTCGCTGTTCTTTGTGCCGTTCCAGGTGCATTCCTGGGTCTTTGTGGCGCTTACGCTGGTGTTAACAGCGGTGCTGTTTTCGCTGGCCGGTCTGTTGAACGCGGTTTTCGCTAAAACCTTTGACGATATCAGCCTGATCCCAACCTTCGTGCTGACTCCGCTGACCTATCTGGGCGGCGTTTTCTATTCGTTAACGTTGCTGCCGCCGTTCTGGCAGGGACTGTCGCATCTGAACCCGATTGTCTACATGATTAGCGGTTTCCGTTACGGCTTCCTGGGGATCCACGATGTTCCGCTGGTCACCACCTTTGGCGTGCTGGTGGTGTTTATCGCGGCGTTTTATTTGCTGAGCTGGTACCTGATTCAGCGCGGACGCGGCCTGCGCAGCTAAGTCTTTCTTCCTCTCCTTACCCGGGAGAGGAAGACTTTTGATGCTTATCACCATTACGGATTTATCACCCTGATAAACTACTTGCCTGCTAAGGAGGTAGGCAATGCTAGGTTGGGTAATTACCTGTCATGATGATAAGGCACAGGATATGCTGCATCGTCTGGAGAAAAAGTACGGCCCGTTGGTTCAATGCCAGGCGGTGAGTTTTTGGCGTGGGCTTAGCTCGAATATGCTAAGTCGCATGATGTGCCATGCCCTGCATGCTACAGACTCTGGCGAGGGTGTGATATTCCTGACGGATATGGCCGGGGCCGCGCCTTACCGCGTGGCTTCGTTAATGAGCCATAAACATCCCCAGTGTGAAGTGATTTCAGGTATCAGTTATCCATTGCTTGAGCGAATGCTTTCGTCGCGGGAATCGATGAGCAGTTCTGCGTTTCGTGATAGCATCGTTGCGCTTGGCGGGCCCGAAGTCTCTAGCCTCTGGCATCAACAACAGAAAAATCCCCCTTTCGTGTTGAAGCATGATTTGTATGAGTATTAATCATTGGTATTGATGGCGCTTTTGCTACAATAGCCGGGGTTTCTCGCCTCGGTTATCTCATATGGTGATGCGCGTTCTGCTTGTTTTATTGCTCCTGTTTTCTGGCAGCATAGCTGCGGCTTTGCCTGCTCGCTACATGCAAACCACCGAAGCAGCCGCCGTGTGGGCGCAGATTGGCAACAAGATGGTGACGGTAGGAAATATTCGCGCCGGGCAGATCCTCGCCGTTGAGCCAATTGCGGCAGACTATTACGAATTTACCTTTGGTTTTGGTACCGGGTTTATTGATAAAGGGCATCTGGAGCCTGTGCAGGGGCGGCAGAAAGTCGACGATGGTCTGGGCGATCTCAATAAACCCCTCAGCAACCAAAGCCTGATCACCTGGAAAGATACGCCGGTTTATAACGCTCCGGATGTTGGTAGCGCCCCGTTTGGCGTGCTGGCGGATAATCTGCGTTATCCGGTTATCAGCAAGCTTAAAGACCGTCTCAACCAAACCTGGTACCAGATCCGTATTGGCGGCAGACTGGCCTATATCAGCGCTCTGGATGCGCAGGAAGACAACGGTATCCCGGTGTTAACCTATCACCATATTCTGCGCGATGAAGAGAATACCCGTTTTCGCCACACCTCCACGACAACCTCCGTACGCGCCTTCAGCAACCAGATGGCCTGGCTACAGGACCGCGGCTACACCACGTTGACGATGTACCAACTGGAAGGCTATGTTCGCAACAATATGAATCTCCCGGCGCGGGCGGTGGTGCTGACTTTTGATGATGGTCTGAAGTCGGTGAGTCGTTATGCTTACCCGATTCTGAAGCAGCACGGCATGAAGGCAACGGCGTTTATTATCTCCTCACGTATCAAGCGCCACCCGCAGAAGTGGGATCCGAAATCACTGCAGTTTATGAGCATCGCGGAACTGAATGAGATCAGGGACGTGTTCGACTTCCAGTCGCATACCCATTTTTTACATCGGGTTGATGCGAATCACCGGCCAATCCTGCTGAGTCGCAGCTATCATAATATTCTGTTTGATTTCGCCCGTTCGCGTCGGGCGTTGTCTCAGTTTAACCCTCACGTTCTTTATCTTTCTTACCCGTTTGGCGGCTATAACGCCACCGCAGTAAAAGCGGCAGGCGACGCGGGATTCCACATGGCGGTCACCACGGTGAGAGGGAAGGTTAAACCGGGGGATAATCCGTTCTTATTGAAAAGACTTTATATTTTAAGAACGGATTCGCTGGAGACGATGTCGCGGCTGATAAGTAATCAGCCGCAGGGGTAAGGGCTGTCAGGCAACCTGTACCGGAATGGCTTTCGCGGTGCGCTTCATTTCGTTGTCGCCTTCAAAGTAGGCCACTTTCGGACGCCAGGTGCGGGCTTCTTCATCAGACATGGTGACGAAGCTGGCGATAATCACAATGTCGCCGACTTCAGCACAGTGTGCCGCTGCGCCGTTCACCGAGATGATTCTGGAGCCGCGTTCAGCCGCAATCGCGTAGGTTGAGAAACGTTTACCGTTGGTCACGTTCCAGATATCAATAGCTTCGTTTTCCAGAATACCAGAGGCATCGAGGAAATCCTGGTCGATGGCGCAGGAGCCTTCGTAGTGCAGGTCCGCCTGCGTGACTTTTACGCGGTGGAGCTTGCCTTGCAGCATGGTGCGAATCATAACTTCTATACCCTGTCGTTTACCTTGGCTAAGCAGGCACTACTGGCCTGCTTTGAGAAATTCTCAGGCAGTATTGCCTGATTTTTAACCCCTGTCTACTGGGCTAATGTAACGCTTTGATTATCGATCAGACGTGCCTGACCCAGCCAGGCGGCGGCCAGAATCACCGCGCGTTTACTGGTTTCCGTCAGCTCCAGCAGCGTGTCGGCATCACGAATCTGAATATCGTCGGCACGGAAGCCTTTTTCATTCAGTTCCTGCTCGGCAATGGCAATAATCTCTTCCTGGTCACGATGGCCGGCAAGCAGCTTTTCAGCGATGCCGTTCATCACTTTGTGCAGACCCGGCGCAATTTTTCGCTGCTCTGCGGTCAGATAACCGTTACGTGAGCTAAGCGCCAGACCGTCTTTGGCGCGAATAATCGGCACGCCAACGATCTCAATGTCATAACCCAGATCTGCCACCATTTTGCGGATCAATGCGAGCTGCTGGAAATCTTTCTCGCCAAAGCAGGCGATATCTGGCTGGATCAGGTTAAACAGCTTACTGACGATAGTGGAAACGCCACGGAAGTGGCCTGGACGGCTGGCGCCTTCCAGCATGGTGGAGAGACCGGGAACTTCAACGAAAGTCTGGCCTTCCAGACCCTGCGGGTAGATTTCCTCAACGGCTGGCGCAAAAACATAATCGACTTTACGCTTGTTCAGCTTTTCACAATCTTCCTGCAGCGTGCGCGGATAGCGCACCAGATCGTCCGGTCGGTCAAACTGCATCGGGTTGACGAAAATGCTGACGATCACCACATCAGCCCGCGCTTTTGCCTCATCGACCAGTTTCATATGGCCGTCGTGCAGGTTGCCCATGGTGGGAACCAGAGCGACGCGTTTGCCTTCCTGACGCAGACGACGAATATGCTGGCGCAGCAGCGGCAGGGTTTCAATGATTAACACGACAAGACTCCTTGAGTTGCCTGAGGAACCGTAGGCCGGATAAGGCGTTTACGCCGCCATCCGGCAACATGCTGCGAACCGCCTGATGGCGCTACGCTTTTCAGGCCGATATATGGCCTGAAAAATTAGTGGAAACTGTGTTCTTCGCCCGGATAAACGCCGGACTCCACTTCAGCCATATACTGCCGCACTGCGGCGCGCATGTCGCCTGCTTCATTGAGGAAATTCTTCGCAAATTTCGGGATGTGTCCACCGGTAATACCAAAGGCATCGTGCATGACGAGGATTTGTCCATCGGTGACGTTACCTGCGCCGATACCGATAACCGGAATCGACAGCGCTTCGGTGACGCGCTTCGCCAGCTCAACCGGCACGCACTCCAGCACCAGCAACTGAGCGCCAGCGGCTTCTAAGGCCAGCGCGTCATCCAGCAATACCTGCCCGGCGTCGCCGCGG
Source organism: Citrobacter sp. RHB35-C21 (assembly GCF_013816515.1). Classification (NCBI taxonomy): domain Bacteria; kingdom Pseudomonadati; phylum Pseudomonadota; class Gammaproteobacteria; order Enterobacterales; family Enterobacteriaceae; genus Citrobacter; species Citrobacter sp. RHB35-C21. Next base: position 4,215,936 of record NZ_CP057147.1, on the reverse strand, counting down.
CCCTGAATTTTATAGCCGCCGAAAATATTCACCGACTGCGGTGTTAATCCCAGATGACCGCAAACCGGTACGGCGCGTTCGGTGAGCATTTTTACCGTATCCACCAGCCAGGCGCCGCCTTCAATTTTGACCATATTGGCACCCGCCCGCATCACCACCGCGGCGTTTTCAAATGCTTGTTGCGGCGTGGCGTAAGCCATAAATGGCAGGTCGGAGAGCAGCAGACAGTTGGGGGCGCCACGACGTACGGCACGAGTGTGGTAAGCAATATCTTCAACGGTAACCGGTAGGGTGGAGTCATGCCCCTGAATCGTCATGCCCAGCGAGTCGCCAACCAGCATCACATTAATGCCTTCGTCGGCAAATAACTTAGCAAAGCTGTAGTCGTAGGCGGTAATGGTTGCGAAGCGTTTTTTCTCTTGCTTGCATTTCTGCAGCAGTGAAATGGTGGTGGGTTTCATAACATTTCCTGATGATGAAAGTCATATTTATCGGCATTCTAACAGTCACATTCAGGGGGGCAATTGTTTTAAGCAACCGTTTGGCACTAAAGTAGTAAACGCTGAAGGGGAGAGGATACTTTACCAGTGTGCAGGTTTTGCGGCACCAAGATGGGTGAGGTGCTGATGCAGGCTGATACCCTCCGGGAAGATAAGCTCAGGTGCGATTTCAGCGAGCGGCCACAGCATAAAACCACGGTTTTTCATGTCGTAGTGCGGCACGGTCAGACGTTCGGTGTTAATCACTTCATCGCCAAACAGCATAATATCGAGGTCCAGAGTGCGCGGCCCCCAGCGTTCGGCTTTACGTACGCGTCCCTGTTGCAGCTCAATGCGTTGGGTATGATTAAGCAATTCTTCGGGAGCGAGAGTGGTTTCCAGCGCCACGGCAGCGTTCAGGTAATCTGGCTGATCCTGTGGGCCTAATGGCGGTGTGCGGTAAAAGGAGGAAACTGCGACGATACGGCTGTCGGGAATGTCGCCAATCGCTTTTACGGCAGCATTAACCTGCTCCAGAGGAGAGGCCAGATTACTGCCGAGAGCGATATAGGCGATGGTCACGCGGAACCTTCACGGCGCGGGGCGCGTTTACGCGGGCGACGATGACGACGGCGTTCTGGTTCTTCGTCGAGTTCGTTGAGCATGCCTTTTTGTTCCGGCGGTGCTGAAACCTGGAATTCTCCCCACCACTGCGCCAGACGCTGCAGTTCAGCGTTGTTTTCCACTTCGGCACGCAGGGCCAGCAGATCGTAAGCGGCGCGGAACTTCGGATGCTCCATCAGCTTCCAGGCGCGTTTGCCCTGGCGTCGAGACATGCGTAGCTGCAACTGCCAGATATCACGGGTCAGCGAGGTCAGACGTTTCGGGATCGCCAGCGAGCGGCAGGCTTCATCCAGTACGTCGTTCATCGCCAGTGCGAAGGCATCGTAGTAAGCCAGACCGCTTTCCTGGGCAATTTTCTGCGCAGCTTCCAGTAACGGATACCAGAACATGGCGGCGAACAAGAACGCCGGGTTAACGCGCATATCATTGTGGATGCGGTTATCGGTATTCTTCAGCACCTGAGCGATGATGCGTTCCATTGGGCTGTCACCGTCTTCGGTGAAATAGCGCGTAATGGTGGGGAACAGCGGCTGGAACAGGCTGTACTCACGCAGTTTTTTATAGGTTTCATACCCATAGCCCGCCTGTAACAGTTTGAGTGCTTCTTCAAACAGGCGTGCGGGGGGAATATCGTTAAGCAGTGTTGCCAGACGCGGGATTGGCTCAGCGGTTTCCGGGCTGATACGCATGTCGAGCTTGGCGGCAAAGCGCACGGCCCGCAGCATACGTACAGGGTCTTCGCGGTAGCGCGTTTCCGGATTACCGATCAGGCGAACGATGCCCTCTTCGAGATCCTGCATGCCACCAACGTAATCACGCACGGTGAAATCGGCCACGCTGTAATACAGGCTGTTAATCGTGAAGTCGCGACGCTGGGCATCTTCTTCGATGGAGCCGAAGATGTTGTCGCGCAGCAGCATACCGTTTTGTCCGCGCTGTGAGGTTGTGCGATCGGACTCGCTGCCTTCATGATGACCACGGAAAGTTGCCACTTCGATAATTTCCGGGCCAAACATGACATGGGCCAGACGGAAACGGCGACCAACCAGACGACAGTTACGAAACAGTTTTCGCACCTGATCTGGCGTGGCGTTAGTCGTGACATCAAAATCTTTCGGCTTTTTGCCCAGCAAAAGATCGCGTACGCCTCCGCCAACCAGCCATGCCTCGTATCCGGCCTTATTGAGCCTGTACATTACCTTCAGGGCATTTTCACTGATATCTTTGCGGGAGATAGAGTGCTGCTCACGCGGGATTACCGTCATGTGTGGACGGGCAACGGCGAGCTCGGCCTCGCGCTCCTCGCGGCTTAGCACCTTGCGGCAAAAATTAGCGACTCGGGTAAAAATAGTGCACCTCGGTAGTGTCAAACTTCAATCAGAACAAGTGTTGCTGTGTAAAAATAGCGGCTAATCATAGCTCAGCATGATGCATTTGAGAATGGCGGATTTACGATCGCCGATTCTGACACCGCTGTCAGACTCCAGTTTTCAATGGCAAACGTGAGAATCTGATCCACGCGCATCTCCTGCCACGGGATATCGGAGTGCTGGCCGAGAAAGCGCAGCGCAGCAACAATCACCGGGCGTGGATCGCCTTGCGGCAGTGCAGGTGCATGATTTTGTTTTGAAAGTTTAGCGCCTTGTTCGTTGAGCGCCAGCGGCAGATGAATATAGTCCGGCGCTTGCCAGCCGAACTGTTGATACAACGAAATTTGCCGTACCGTCGGTTCGATAAGATCGGCACCGCGCACAATTTCCGTCACGCCCTGGAAGTGGTCGTCTACCACCACCGCGAGGTTATAGGCAAACAGCCCGTCGCGACGGTGAATAATAAAATCTTCCTTTGCAAGCCGCGGATCAGCCTGAATCACACCGCGCAGTTGGTCCGTAAACTGCATCACCGGATGGCGTTGCTTAATGCGGACTGCCGCCTGTTCAGGCCCGTGGCGTAGTTCACGGCAATGACCGTCGTAAATACCGCCGACGCTTTGAATACGCGCGCGCGTACAGGTGCAGTAATAGCTCAGATCCTGCTGATGCAGCCAGGCCAGCGCCTCGCGGTAGGCGTCATGACGCTGGGATTGCCATAGAATATCGCCATCCCAGTGCAGTCCGTAATGTTCCAGCTGACGCAGAATCGTGTCTGCAGCACCGGGAACTTCACGAGGGGGGTCAATATCTTCAATGCGTACCCGCCAGATTCCGCGACGAGCACGGGCCTGCAGGTAACTCCCGAGGGCGGCAATCAGTGAACCAAAATGGAGTTCGCCAGAGGGGGAAGGGGCGAAGCGGCCAATATAATGTGAATCGCTCATTTTGCGGGCTAACAAATAATAAGGCGGGAGAAGCTCCCGCCTGTAGTAAACGTGGTAAAAATGACCGGAATTAACCTGCCATTTGTTTTTCGCGGATTTCTGCCAGCGTTTTACAGTCGATGCACAGATCGGCTGTCGGACGCGCTTCCAGACGGCGAATACCAATTTCTACGCCGCATGATTCGCAGTAGCCGAAATCTTCGTCTTCTACTTTCTTCAGCGTCTTCTCGATCTTTTTGATCAGTTTGCGCTCACGATCACGGTTACGCAGCTCAAGGCTGAATTCTTCTTCCTGTGCGGCGCGGTCCACCGGATCAGGGAAGTTAGCCGCTTCGTCTTGCATATGAGATACGGTGCGATCAACTTCATCCCTAAGTTGATTACGCCATGCCTCAAGAATACGCCTGAAGTGCGACAGCTGGGCTTCGTTCATATACTCTTCGCCCGGTTTCTCCTGGTACGGCTCCACCCCAGCGATGGCGAGAATACTCAGGGACGATGTTTTACGGTTTTGCCCTTCTTGCATGTTGCTTCTCCTTAACACGCACTATCGATCCCCATGTTCGGGGGAAAAATCAGGTCGCTATAAATAGCAGATGCTTTTCCGGATAGCAATTATCTAAACGTAACACTTGACAACCCTGTGAGGAAAAGCGTATTTGCCCACGCGCCCAGAATACTAATTAACCGAATGTTTACACCATTACAAGGTAATGGGCAACGGCTCTTTAAGAGTCATACCATGGGCAGAAAGTTCCGCTTTATAAACCAGAATTTCTACCCCCTTAAGCTGTGCTTCAACTAATAATTGCGCATATTTTGCATCGATATGGCGCGCGGGTGAAAACCGTGTAATGGCTGAATGCAACACCGCGAAAAATATCACCGCGCGCTTGCCTTCGGCCGCTACGCTCATCAATTCCCGAAGATGTTTCTGACCTCGTTCAGTGATGGCATCGGGAAAATAACCCTGATCTTTTTCCGCCAACGTGACTGATTTCACTTCAATATAGCAGTCAGGTCGGGAATCCGCCTGTAACAAAAAGTCGATGCGGCTCCCTTCGGCGCCGTATTTTACTTCACTTTTCAAGGTGCTGTAGTCTGAAACTTCCGAAATTAACGAACGCTGAATAGCCTCTTTCGTTAATCTATTGGCCCACAGCGTGTTAACACAAATAAGTGCACCGGATTGGGTTTGCGTTAATTCCCAGGTATGTGGATATTTTCGTTTAGTATTTTCTGATGTCGAATACCAGACAGTATCTCCCGGCGTTGCGCAGCCGGTCATGGCTCCCGTATTGGGGCAGTGTAGCGTTAACGTTGTGCCATCCGGTGTGATCACATCCGCTAAAAAACGCTTATAGCGCTGAATGAGCGTTGCAGGTTGTAAAGGTGGAGAAAATTGCATGAACAGTTCCTTTGATTATTCAGTCAGCGTCCAGCGTTGCAACTGCGTGTAACGCGTGCGTCCTCGCATGAATGAGGAGGAATAAAGCCCAAACTCCGTTACCGGAAACGACCAGCCAAACCCTGGCGGAGGGATATATATCGCGTGTCCGGCGTCACGCAGCAGCGTGATATGCGGGTGAAACGGCTGCGGGCTCTGGTGGCACCCACTGCGTGCGGCTTGTGCCCGCAACATGTTCGCCAACTGCAGCAGCCCGCGCGGCGGCTGACGCATTCCCAACCACACGACTCGCGAGCGCAGCCATTGCCCGGCATCGTCGAGTTTGAGCGTAAAACCCGGCTGGCGAATACGCCCTGCAAGCTGCGTTAACGCATGCTGCTTCTCAGCGCTGACGTCGCCCAAAAAGGCGAGCGTCAGATGCAGATTATCGGCGGCGACGGGACGACCCGCTTCAGGGGGGAACTGCGCGGCCCGCCAGTGGATTAACTGCTCCCGAACCTCGCCAGGCAATTCAATCGCAAAGAACAGCCTTTTTGGCTCAGACATGATGGATACTCGGTTATGAATTAACGCGATGCTACAATGCAGCGCGAAGAATGTTAACCCTCTGGAGTCATTTGTGACGTCGTTGCCCGTTGCCGCCGTAGTGCCTGAACTACTTACCGCCCTTGATGCCTCGTCGCAGGTTTTGCTGACGGCGCCGACCGGTGCCGGGAAATCAACCTGGCTGCCGTTGCGACTCCTTGAACATCGCGGTATCAAGGGACGGATTATTTTGCTGGAGCCGCGGCGTCTGGCAGCACGCAATGTGGCGCAGCGGTTGGCGGAATTGCTGAATGAAAAGCCTGGCGAGACCGTGGGGTATCGCATGCGTGCGCAAAGCTGCGTAGGGCCGCAGACCCGCCTTGAGGTGGTGACGGAGGGGGTTCTGACACGCATGATCCAGCGCGACCCCGAATTGACGGGCGTTGGGCTGGTCATCCTCGACGAATTTCACGAGCGGAGTTTGCAGGCCGACCTGGCGCTGGCGCTGTTGCTGGATGTGCAGCAAGGGCTGCGTGACGATCTGAAACTGTTGATCATGTCTGCCACTTTGGACAACGGGCGTTTGCAGCAGATGTTGCCCGATGCGCCGACGATCGTTTCTGAAGGCCGCGCATTTCCCGTTGAGCGACGATATCAGCCGTTGGCGGCGCATCTGCGTTTTGCTGACGCGGTAGCGGTAGCGACGGCAGAACTCCTGCGCCATGAAAGCGGGTCGCTGCTGCTGTTTTTACCGGGTGTAGGGGAAATCCAGCGCGTGCAGGAGCAACTGGCAACGCGTGTGGGCAGCGATGTGTTGTTGTGCCCACTGTACGGCGCGCTGACGCTTGCCGAGCAGCGTCAGGCGATTTTGCCCGCGCCGCAAGGCAAGCGCAAAGTGGTGCTGGCGACCAATATTGCCGAAACCAGCTTAACGATCGAAGGCATCCGATTGGTAGTGGACTGCGCCCAGGAGCGCGTGGCGCGCTATGATGCGCGTACCGGTTTAACGCGACTGATTACCCAACGCATAAGCCAGGCCTCGATGACCCAGCGAGCGGGACGCGCGGGCCGTCTGGAACCCGGTATCTGCCTACATTTGCTTGCCAAAGAGCAGGCGGAAAGAGCGGCGGCGCAGGGAGAACCGGAGATTTTACAGAGCGACCTGTCCGGACTGCTGATGGAGTTACTGCAATGGGGATGTTCCGACCCTGAGCAACTGAACTGGCTGGATACCCCGCCCGCCATCAACCTGCAGGCGGCAAAGCGGCTGCTGCAGATGCTGGGGGCGCTTGAGGGTGACAGGCTCAGCGCCAGGGGGCAGAAAATGGCGACGTTGGGTAACGACCCCCGTTTAGCGGCTATGCTGGTTAGCGCCAACAATGACAATGAAGCGGCAACGGCGGCAAAACTGGCTGCGATTCTGGAAGAGCCGCCGCGCGGTAGCAGTACCGATCTGGCTGTAGCGTTTTCACGAAATCAGCCCGCCTGGCAGCAGCGCAGCCAACAATTACTGAAACGGCTTAACGTTCGCAGCGGACAGCCGGACAGCGCGCTGCTCCCCTCATTACTGGCGCAGGCGTTTGCCGATCGGATCGCGCGTCGGCGCGGGCAGGAAGGGCGCTATCAACTGGCGAATGGCATGGGGGCAATGCTGGATGCCGATGACGCCTCCGGACGCCATGAATGGCTGATTGCGCCGCTGTTACTGCAGGGCAGCGCTTCGCCGGATGCGCGTATTCTGCTGGCTCTGCCGCTGGATATCGAAGCGCTGATACAGGCATGCCCTGAACTGCTACAACAATCTGACACCATCGAATGGGATGAAACTCAGGGAACGTTAAAAGCATTGCGTCGGTCGCGCATTGGCCAGCTAACGGTAAAAGTACAGGCGCTGGCCAAACCCTCGGAAGAGGAGTTGCACCTGGCGATGTTGAACGGCATTCGCGATAAAGGGCTAAGTGTGCTCAACTGGACGCCGGAAGCCGAGCAGTTTCGCCTGCGTCTGCAGTGTGCGGCAAACTGGTTGCCAGAGTATAACTGGCCCGCGGTAGATGAGGATTCTCTGCTGGCGACGCTGGAGAGCTGGCTGCTGCCGCACATGAGCGGTGTGCACGCGTTACGCGCGTTAAAAGCGCTAAATGTGGGTCAGGCGTTGCGCGGTTTGCTGGATTGGTCAATGCTGCAACGTCTGGATAGTGAACTGCCAGCGCATTACACTGTGCCGACGGGAAGCCGGATTGCCATTCGCTATCATGAGGATAACCCTCCGGTATTGGCGGTTCGGATGCAGGAAATGTTTGGTGAAGCGAAGACCCCAACCATCGCCGAGGGGCGCGTGCCGCTGGTGCTGGAACTGCTATCTCCGGCGCAACGACCACTACAGGTAACGAGCGATTTAAGCGCGTTCTGGCAGGGATCGTACCGTGAGGTGCAAAAAGAGATGAAAGGGCGCTATCCCAAACATGTCTGGCCGGACGATCCGGCGAATACCGCGCCAACGCGGCGAACAAAGAAGTATTCGTAATGAAACTGTAGGCCGGATAAAGCGAAGCCGTCATCCGATATAAACACGGCAGTAAATTGAGAGATTTCTTCTTCTGTTAACTGACGGAAGAACAGAGAATCGGGCCCTTGCGCCTGAATGTTGCGGAGAAAAAGCATGGCGGGGAATGACCGCGAGCCAATTGGACGTAAAGGGAAACCCTCGCGTCCGGTGAAACAAAAGGTGAGCCGTCGTCAACTCAGAGATGAAGAGTATGACGACGATTATGATGATGATGACTATGAGGATGAAGAACCGATGCCGCGTAAGGGTAAAGGCAAAGGGCGTAAGCCTCGTGGTAAACGCGGCTGGTTCTGGCTGCTGGTAAAACTGTCGATTGTTTTTTTGGTGCTGATCGCCATTTACGGCGTTTATCTGGACCAAAAAATCCGCAGCCGTATAGATGGTAAAGTCTGGCAGCTTCCTGCGGCAGTATATGGCCGTATGGTTAACCTTGAGCCAGAAATGCCGATCGGCAAGAACGAGATGGTGAAACTGCTGGAGGCTACGCAGTATCGTCAGGTGACGAAAATGACGCGCCCTGGCGAATTCACCGTGCAGGCGAAAAGCATCGAGATGATCCGTCGTCCGTTTGATTTTCCGGACAGTAAAGAAGGGCAGGTGCGCGCGCGTCTGACCTTTGATGGCGACCATCTGGATACCATCGAGAATATGGATAACAACCGCCAGTTCGGTTTCTTCCGTCTCGATCCGCGACTGATTACCATGCTCTCTTCGCCTAACGGTGAGCAGCGCCTGTTTGTCCCGCGCAGTGGATTCCCGGATCTGCTGGTGGACACGCTGCTGGCGACCGAAGATCGTCACTTCTATGAGCATGACGGTATCAGCCTCTATTCCATTGGCCGTGCGGTGCTGGCGAACCTGACTGCGGGGCGCACGGTACAAGGGGCTAGTACGCTGACCCAGCAACTGGTGAAAAACCTGTTCCTGTCCAGCGAACGTTCCTATTGGCGTAAGGCCAACGAAGCCTATATGGCGCTGATCATGGATGCGCGTTACAGCAAAGACCGCATTCTTGAGCTGTACATGAACGAAGTCTATCTCGGTCAAAGCGGTGACAATGAGATCCGCGGCTTCCCGCTGGCGAGCCTCTACTACTTTGGCCGTCCGGTGGAAGAGCTGAGCCTCGACCAGCAGGCGCTGCTGGTAGGGATGGTTAAAGGGGCGTCAATCTATAACCCGTGGCGTAACCCGAAGCTGGCACTGGAGCGTCGTAACCTGGTGCTGCGTTTGCTGCAGCAGCAGCAGATTATCGACCAGGATCTGTATGACATGCTGAGCGCGCGTCCGTTAGGCGTACAGCCGCGTGGTGGGGTGATCTCACCGCAGCCCGCCTTTATGCAGATGGTGCGCCAGGAGCTACAGGCGAAGCTGGGCGATAAAGTTAAAGATCTCTCCGGCGTGAAGATTTTCACCACCTTTGATTCCGTGGCGCAGGATGCTGCAGAAAAAGCGGCGGTGGAAGGTATTCCGGTGCTGAAGAAACAACGTAAGCTGAGCGATCTGGAAACCGCGATTGTGGTGGTTGACCGCTTTAGCGGCGAAGTGCGTGCCATGGTCGGTGGGGCAGAACCGCAGTTCGCTGGTTATAACCGTGCGATGCAGGCGCGTCGTTCGATTGGTTCTTTGGCTAAACCGGCGACCTATCTGACCGCGCTCAGCCAGCCGAAGCTGTACCGTCTGAATACCTGGATTGCCGATGCCCCGATTGCGCTGCGCCAGCCTAACGGCCAGGTGTGGTCGCCGCAGAACGATGACCGTCGCTATAGCGAAAGCGGAAAAGTGATGCTGGTGGATGCGTTAACGCGCTCAATGAACGTGCCAACGGTAAATCTGGGGATGGCGCTGGGCCTGCCTGCCGTCACCGATACCTGGCTGAAGCTGGGCGCGCCGAAAGATCAGCTTAACCCGGTTCCGGCCATGCTGCTGGGGGCGTTGAACCTGACGCCGATCGAAGTGGCGCAGGCGTTCCAGACTATCGCCAGCGGCGGGAACCGCGCGCCGCTGTCGGCGCTGCGTTCGGTGATTGCCGAAGATGGTACGGTGCTGTATCAGAGCTTCCCGCAGGCCGAGCGTGCCGTTCCGGCGCAGGCGGCGTATATGACGCTGTGGACCATGCAACAGGTGGTTCAGCGTGGTACGGGCCGCCAGCTTGGCGCGAAATATCCTGGGCTTCATCTGGCAGGGAAAACCGGGACCACCAACAACAACGTGGATACCTGGTTTGCCGGGATCGACGGCAGCCAGGTAACCATCACCTGGGTGGGCCGTGATAACAACCAGCCAACCAAGCTGTACGGTGCCAGCGGTGCGATGTCGATTTATCAGCGTTATCTTGCCAACCAGACGCCAACACCGCTGGTGCTGACGCCGCCGGAAGATGTGGTGGATATGGGCGTGGACTACGACGGTAACTTCGTTTGTAGCGGGGGGATGCGTACGCTTCCGGTATGGACTACCGATCCTGATTCGCTGTGTCAGCAGGGTGAAATGATGCAACAGCCGACCGGGAATCCGTTCGATCAGTCAACGCCGCAACAGCAGCCTCAACAGCAGCAGCAACAACCGGCGCAGCAGGAGAAGAAAGATAGCGACGGTGTCGCTGGCTGGATAAAGGATATGTTCGGCAGTAACTGATATTGCTCAAAACCCGCTTCGGCGGGTTTTTCTTCTTTGGTCCATTCTCAGGGCCGAATAACATTCCAGACTAATTTATTAACCCTTTCTTTTCATCTGGTTATTTCTTAACCCCTCAGTTTTAGTAGGGACGCGTATTGCTTGCTATCTCGCCAGAGTTTCGAATATTATGCTGCCGTTATAATAATAATTCTCGTTTACGTTATCATTCACTTTCATCAGAGAAATACCAATGGCGCGTCTTAAAACTGCTCAGCCAAGTTCATCGCTGCGTAAAATCGCAGTAGTGGTAGCCACAGCGGTTAGCGGCATGTCTGTCTATGCACAGGCGGCGGTTGACCCGAAAGAAGAAACCATCACCGTAACTGCTGCACCTGCCGCACAAGAAAGCGCATGGGGGCCAGCGGCAACCATCGCCGCACGACAGTCTGCTACGGCGACCAAAACCGACACCCCGATTCAAAAAGTTCCTCAGTCTATTTCAGTGGTCACCGCCGAAGAGATGGCGTTGCATCAGCCGAAATCAGTTAAAGAGGCGCTCAGCTACACGCCTGGCGTAGCCGTAGGTACCCGCGGCGCGTCTAACACCTATGACTACCTGATTATTCGCGGATTTGCCGCCGACGGCCAAAGTCAGAATAACTATCTGAATGGCCTGAAGATGCAGGGTAACTTCTACAACGATGCGGTAATCGACCCGTATATGCTGGAACGCGCTGAAGTGATGCGCGGTCCGGTTTCCGTTCTTTACGGAAAGAGTAACCCTGGCGGCTTGTTGAACATGGTCAGCAAACGCCCGACCACAGAGCCATTAAAAGAAATTCAGTTCAAGATGGGCACTGACAGCCTGTTCCAGACCGGTTTTGACTTCAGCGATGCGCTGGATGACGATGGTGTGTACTCATACCGCCTGACCGGCCTGGCGCGTTCCGCGAATGCGCAGCAGCAGGGCGCGGAAGAACAACGCTACGCCATCGCGCCATCTTTCACATGGCGTCCGGATGATAAAACGAACTTCACCTTCCTCTCCTACTTCCAGAACGAGCCAGAAACTGGCTATTACGGCTGGTTGCCGAAAGAGGGGACGGTGACTGAGCTGCCGAACGGCAAGCGTCTGCCTACCGATTTCAACGAAGGTGCGAACAACAATACCTACTCTCGTAACGAGAAGATGGTGGGCTACAGCTTCGACCACGAATTTAACGACACCTTTACCGTGCGTCAGAACCTGCGTTACGCGCAAAACAAGGTTTCGCAGAACAGCGTGTATGGCTACGGTATGTGCTCTGATCCGCTCTATACAAAGGATCCGGCTAACAGTCCTTGCGCCAGCGTTCCTCAGTCCGAGTGGGCTCACACGCTGACTCGTCAGTATGTTGACGATAATGAGAAATTGCAGAACTTCGCTGTTGATACCCAGTTGCAGAGCAAATTCGCTACCGGTTCCGTGGATCACACATTGCTGACCGGCGTTGACTATATGCGGATGCGTAACGATATCAACTCCTGGTTTGGTTGGGCTGGTTCGGTAGCGCCTTCAGATATTTATAACCTTGATCGCAGCGACTTTGATTTTGGGGCACATACTGGACCGGGCGCTGCCTACCGAGTTCTGAATAAACAGGAACAAACGGGCCTGTACGCTCAGGATCAGATGCAGTGGGATAAGGTGTTGGTCACTCTGGGCGGTCGTTACGACTGGGCTAAGCAGGACTCACTGAACCGCGTTTCTGGCGTGCTGGATTCCCGTGATGACAGACAGTTCACCTGGCGTGGCGGTGTTAACTACCTGTTCGACAACGGTGTGACTCCGTATTTCAGCTACAGCGAATCGTTTGAACCTAGTTCTCAGGTCGGGGAAAGCGGTAATATCTTTACTCCATCTAAAGGTAAGCAGTACGAAGCGGGCGTGAAGTATGTGCCGAGCGATCGTCCGATCGTGATCACCGGTGCTGTTTACCAGTTGACCAAAACCAACAACCTGATGGCCGACCCGAACGGATCATTCTGGTCAGTTGAAGGCGGTGAAATTCGCTCACGTGGTGTGGAAATTGAAGCGAAAGCGGCGCTGTCAGCCAGCGTTAACGTGGTCGGTTCTTATACCTATACCGATGCGGAATACACCACTGACACCAACTACAAAGGCAACACGCCTGCTCAGGTGCCAAAACATATGGCATCACTGTGGGGGGATTACACCCTTTATGACGGCGCGCTTTCCGGGCTGACGTTGGGTACGGGGGTTCGTTATACTGGCTCCAGCTATGGCGATCCGGCAAACTCCTTCAAAGTGGGAAGCTATACGCTGGTGGATGCGTTAGTACGTTACGATCTGGCGCGCGTCGGCATGGCGGGTTCCAACGTGGCGCTGCATGTGAACAACCTGTTTGACCGTGAGTACGTCGCCAGCTGCTTCAATACCTATGGCTGCTTCTGGGGCGCAGAACGTCAGGTCGTTGCAACCGCAACCTTCCGTTTCTAATTTCTTTTTGGGCACGCTTTGCGTGCCCGTTTTACAAGTTGGCTGCTATGCAGGAAAACAGATCCCATCCCGACACCACTTTCGCGTTGCGTAATGTCTCCTTTCGTGTGCCTGGCCGCACGCTTTTGCATCCTCTCTCATTAACTTTTCCGGTGGGGAAAGTAACCGGCCTTATCGGCCACAACGGGTCCGGAAAATCGACGTTATTGAAAATGCTGGGACGTCATCAGCCGCCGTCGGAAGGTGAAATCCTGCTCGACGAACAGCCGCTGGAGAACTGGAGCAGTAAAGCGTTTGCCCGCAAGGTCGCCTATCTGCCGCAGCAGTTGCCTCAGGCCGAAGGGATGACGGTGCGTGAACTGGTGGCGATTGGCCGCTATCCGTGGCACGGGGCGCTGGGACGTTTTGGCGTTTCCGACAGAGAGAAAGTAGAAGAAGCTATTTCGTTGGTCGGCTTAAAACCGCTGGCGCACCGCCTGGTGGATAGCCTGTCCGGCGGAGAACGCCAGCGTGCGTGGATTGCCATGCTGGTGGCGCAGGACAGCCGCTGTCTGCTGCTTGATGAGCCAACTTCCGCGCTGGATATCGCTCATCAGGTTGACGTGCTGGCGCTGGTGCATCGCTTAAGCCAGCAGCGTGGGCTAACGGTGATTGCGGTGCTGCATGACATCAACATGGCGGCCCGCTACTGCGATTACTTAGTTGCGCTGCGCGGTGGTGAAATGATTGCGCAAGGAACGCCTGCTGAACTGATGCGCAGTGAAACTCTGGAACAGATTTACGGTATCCCGATGGGCATTTTGCCGCATCCGGCCGGTGCCGCACCCGTGAGTTTTGTCTATTAATGATTGAATTACATCATATTACCCGTCGGCGTCTGCTTACGGCGATGGCGCTCTCGCCGCTGCTGTGGCGGATGAATATGGCGTCCGCCGCGGCGATTGATCCGCAGCGTATTGTGGCGCTGGAATGGCTGCCGGTAGAGTTGTTGCTGGCGCTGGGTATTACGCCGTATGGCATTGCGGATATCCCTAACTACAAGCTGTGGGTCAGTGAGCCACCTCTACCGGACTCGGTGATTGATGTCGGGCTACGCACGGAACCCAATCTCGAACTGCTGACCGAAATGAAACCCTCGTTTCTGCTCTGGTCGGCAGGCTATGGTCCTTCCCCGGAAAAGCTGGCGCGTATTGCACCTGGTCGGGGATTTAACTTCAGCGACGGTAAAAAACCTCTGGTCGTTGCGCGACAATCGCTGCAGGAAATGGCGCAATTGTTTAATCTGCAGGACTCTGCTGAACGCCATCTGACTGAGTACGATCATTTTATTGCCAGCCTGAAGCCGCGCTTCATTCAACGCGGCGCGCGCCCTGTGCTTCTCACCTCCCTGCTTGATTCGCGGCATATGCTGGTGTTTGGCCCAAACAGCCTGTTTCAGGACGTGCTGGACGAATATGGGATCCCCAACGCCTGGCAGGGAGAGACAAACTTTTGGGGCAGCACTGCCGTGAGTATTGACCGTCTGGCTGCTTTTCAGGATGTCGATGTATTGTGCTTTGAGCACGGCAACGATAAAGAGATGGCTGCACTGATGTCTACGCCGTTGTGGCAGGCGATGCCCTTTGTTCGCAGCGGACGTTTTCAGCGCGTGCCGGCCGTCTGGTTCTATGGCGCAACGCTATCAGCCATGCATTTTGCCCGCATTCTGGATAATGCGCTGGGAGGCAAAGCGTGAGTAAACGTATCGCGCTGTTCCCCATTCTCCTGCTGACGGTTCTGTTTGTTGCCGCCTGTTGGCTCACATGGGTTAACTTCTCCGTTGCGCTACCGCGCAACCAGTGGCAACAGGCTATCTGGTCACCGGATATCGATGCCATTAAACAGATGGTTTTCCACTACAGCCTGCTGCCGAGGCTGGCGATTTCGCTGTTGGTCGGTGCCGGGCTGGGACTGGTCGGCGTATTGTTTCAGCAGGTGCTGCGTAACCCACTGGCGGAGCCAACCACGCTAGGTGTTGCGACCGGTGCGCAGTTGGGCATTACCGTCACGACGCTGTGGGCTATTCCCGGTGCGCTCACCACGCAATTTGCTGCGCTGGCAGGTGCTTGTGTCGTTGGGGCGCTGGTGTTTGGCGTCGCCTGGGGTAAACGTCTTTCTCCGGTGACGTTAATCCTTGCCGGACTGGTGGTCAGCCTGTACTGCGGGGCGATTAACCAGTTGATGGTTATCTTCCATCACGATCAACTGCAAAGCATGTTTTTATGGAGCAGCGGCACGCTAACCCAAACCGACTGGAGCGGCGTACAGCAACTGTGGCCACAGCTGCTGGGCGGCGTGATGCTGACTCTGCTGCTGTTGCGTCCAATGACGCTGATGGGACTGGATGACGGCGTGGCGCGTAACCTCGGTCTGGCGTTGTCGCTGGCGCGCCTGGCGGCCTTATCGCTGGCGATTGTCATCAGCGCCTTGCTGGTTAACGCGGTTGGGATTATCGGCTTTATTGGCCTGTTTGCACCGCTGCTGGCGAAAATGCTCGGCGCGCGGCGTCTGTTGGCGCGTCTGATGCTGGCCCCGCTGATTGGTGCGTTGATCCTCTGGCTCTCTGACCAAATCATTCTGTGGCTGACCCGCGTATGGATGGAGGTCTCCACCGGTTCGGTGACGGCGCTGATTGGCGCGCCATTGCTGCTGTGGTTGTTGCCGCGCCTTAGAAGTATGAGCGCACCGGATATGAATGCCAGCAACCGTATCGCCGCGGAGCGTCAGAATGTACTGATGTTTGCGCTGGCGGGCGGGGTGGTTTTGCTGCTGACTCTGGTGGTGGCGCTGTCGTTTGGCCGCGATGCGCACGGCTGGACATGGGCCAGCGGCGCGATGCTGGATGAACTGATGCCCTGGCGCTGGCCACGTATTCTGGCGGCGTTGATTGCCGGGGTGATGCTGGCGGTAGCGGGCTGTATTATTCAGCGTCTGACCGGAAACCCAATGGCTAGCCCGGAAGTTCTGGGCATTAGCTCCGGCGCGGCATTTGGCGTGGTGTTAATGCTGTTTCTGGTCCCCGGAAATGCCTTTGGCTGGCTGCTGCCCGCAGGGAGCCTCGGGGCTGCGGTCACCTTGCTTATCATTATGATTGCCGCCGGGCGCGGTGGTTTTTCGCCGCACCGTATGCTGCTGGCAGGGATGGCGCTCAGCACGGCGTTTACTATGTTGTTGATGATGCTGCAGGCCAGCGGCGATCCGCGTATGGCGGGCGTGCTGACCTGGATCTCCGGCTCAACCTATAACGCGACGGGCGAACAGGTACTGCGCACCGGGATTGTGATGGTTATCCTGCTGGCACTGACACCGCTGTGTCGTCGTTGGCTGACGATTTTACCGCTCGGCGGCGATACGGCGCGTGCGGTGGGTATGGCGATCACGCCGTCACGCGTAGGGTTACTGCTGTTGGCTGCGGGGCTAACGGCGACAGCAACCATGACCATTGGACCGTTGAGTTTTGTCGGGCTGATGGCTCCGCATATTGCCCGAATGATGGGTTTTCGTCGCGCGATGCCGCATATGCTGATTTCGGCGCTGGCGGGAGGTGTGCTGCTGGTCTTTGCTGACTGGTGCGGCAGGATGGTGCTGTTTCCGTACCAGATCCCGGCAGGATTACTGTCGACGTTTATTGGCGCGCCGTACTTTATCTATCTGCTACGTAAGCAGAGTCGCTGAGGTTAATCTCTTCCATTTAGGCTGCGTCGCCATCCGGCAATAAAAAAGCCGGGTGGCGGCTTCGCCTTACCCGGCCTACGTTATTTCTGGACGTTCTCTTTTACAATTTTGCAAACACCCGGCGCGCGGCGTCAATGGTGTTATTGATATCGTCTTCACTGTGCGCGACGGACATAAAGCCCGCTTCGAAGGCGGACGGCGCCAGGTAAATCCCTTCATCCAGCATCATGTGGAAGAAACGCTTGAAGCGTTCAACGTCACATGCCATCACATCCTGATAGCAGGTCACGGTTTCTGCATCGGTGAAGAAAATCCCGAACATCCCGCCCACATGGTTAACCACCAGCGGAATATTCGTCTCTTCGGCGGCTTCCAGCAGACCTTCCGCCAGACGCGTCGTCAGTTCATTCAGCGTTTCATGAATACCCGGCTGGGCCACTTCGTTCAGACAAGCAAAACCTGCTGCCATCGCAATCGGGTTACCTGAAAGCGTACCCGCCTGATAAACCGGACCGGTTGGCGCCAGCGCGTCCATCACATCACGGCGACCGCCGAATGCGCCAACGGGCATCCCGCCACCGATGATTTTGCCAAGGCAGGTCAGATCCGGAACGACGCCGTAATAATCCTGCGCACCGGCCAGTGCCACGCGGAAACCGGTCATGACTTCATCGATGATCAACAGTGCGCCAAACTCATCACACAGGGCACGCAGGCCCGGCAGGAATTCTGGCAGCGGCGGGATGCAGTTCATGTTGCCTGCGACCGGCTCAACGATAATGCAGGCGATCTCCTGCGGATACTGTTCAAATGCCGCACGAACTGAAGAGAGATCGTTGTAGGTGCAGGTCAGGGTGTGTTTCGCGAAATCGGCTGGAACGCCCGGGGAGTTTGGCTGACCCAGCGTTAACGCGCCGGAACCAGCTTTAACCAGCAGGCAGTCGGCATGACCGTGATAGCAACCTTCAAATTTGATGATCTTATCGCGACCGGTGAAACCGCGCGCCAGACGGATGGCGCTCATCGTCGCTTCCGTACCGGAGTTCACCATACGCACCATATCCATGGTCGGCACAAGTTCAGTGACCAGCTCCGCCATTTTCACTTCCATCTCGGTCGGCGCGCCGAAGCTTAAACCGCGCTCCGCGGCTTCAATCACCGCATTGCGAATTGCCGGGTGGTTATGGCCCAGTACCATCGGTCCCCAGGAACCGACGTAATCGACATAGGCTTTACCATCGACATCGTACAGATACGCGCCGTCCGCTTTTTCGATAAACAGCGGAGTACCACCCACGCCAGTAAAGGCGCGAACGGGGGAGTTAACGCCGCCAGGGATAAGTTCGCGTGCTGCGCTGTAGAGATTTTCAGACTTACTCATGGATGGGGTCCTGGTTCGTAGAAAAAGTAAATGCCCGCTATTCTAGTTATTCAGAGAAGGTTATGAAAGTTTTACGCATTTGAAACAATGCGATTTGCAGGGGATTTTCGTGAAATGTGCGAGTAGAATGCCGATTCCGTATTTGTATTACCAATTAATGATCATCTGATGAAGACTGACTCTCCCTCTTTTGAAGCACAACAAATTGTGCGTTTACGCCGCAGGGATCAAATCCGTCGACTCCTGGAACGCGACAAAACGCCGCTGGCGATCCTGTTGATGGCCGCCGTTGTCGGTACCGTGACGGGGCTTGTTGGCGTGGCATTTGAGAAAGCGGTGACCTGGGTGCAAAATCAGCGCATTGGCGCCCTGGCCCAGGTTGCGGACCATGCCATTCTGCTGTGGCCGCTGGCGTTTATTCTCTCTGCATTGCTGGCGATGGTCGGCTATTTTCTGGTTCGTAAATTTGCGCCGGAAGCGGGAGGCTCGGGGATCCCTGAGATTGAAGGCGCGCTGGAAGAGCTACGACCTGTGCGCTGGTGGCGCGTTCTGCCGGTGAAATTTATTGGCGGCATGGGCACGCTGGGAGCCGGTATGGTGCTCGGGCGAGAAGGGCCGACAGTACAGATAGGCGGGAACATTGGGCGCATGGTGCTGGATATTTTCCGCATGCGCAGCGCCGAAGCGCGACATACCTTGCTGGCCACCGGTGCGGCTGCGGGTTTGTCGGCGGCGTTTAATGCGCCTCTGGCTGGGATCCTGTTCATTATTGAAGAGATGCGCCCGCAGTTTCGCTATAACCTCGTCTCGATCAAAGCCGTGTTTACCGGCGTTATTATGTCGAGCATTGTGTTTCGTGTGTTCAACGGTGAAGCACCGATTATTGAAGTCGGAAAGCTGTCTAATGCGCCGGTAAATACGCTGTGGCTGTATCTTGTGCTCGGGCTTATTTTTGGCTGTGTCGGGCCGTTGTTCAACACCATGGTGTTGCGTACCCAGGATATGTTCCAGCGCTTCCACGGCGGTGAAATTAAAAAATGGGTGCTGATGGGCGGCGCGATTGGTGGCCTGTGCGGGATCCTGGGATTAATTAAACCGGAAGCGGCAGGCGGCGGGTTTAACCTGATTCCTATCGCCGCGGCGGGTAATTTTAGCGTCGGTTTACTGCTGTTTATATTTATTACCCGGGTGATCACCACGCTGCTGTGCTTCTCGTCCGGCGCGCCCGGTGGGATTTTTGCCCCGATGCTGGCGCTGGGTACGTTACTTGGCACCGCGTTCGGTATGGCCGCGGCGGCCTCTTTTCCACAGTATCATCTGGAGGCCGGAACCTTTGCCATTGCCGGAATGGGGGCTTTGCTGGCGGCTTCGGTACGTGCACCGCTAACCGGTATTGTACTGGTGCTGGAGATGACCGATAACTATCAGCTCATTTTGCCAATGATTATTACCTGTCTTGGCGCAACACTATTAGCCCAATTTATGGGTGGAAAGCCGCTATACTCGACTATCCTTGCCCGCACGCTGGCAAAACAGGAAGCGGAGCAAGCGGCAAAAAGCCAGAGTACCGCCGCTGGCGAGAATACTTGAACGAAATACCAGGGTATTAGATAATGGCCTTAACCATTGGGTTATAATTTGCCCAATTGCCAATGTCGTTTGGAGCAAAATATGAGTGATGACGTAGCGCTGCCACTGCAATTTACTGAAGCAGCAGCCAATAAAGTAAAAAGCCTGATCGCTGACGAAGATAACCCGAATCTGAAATTACGCGTGTATATCACCGGCGGTGGTTGCAGCGGTTTCCAGTACGGTTTCACCTTTGATGATCAGGTGAACGATGGTGATATGACCATTGAGAAACAAGGTGTGGGTCTGGTGGTTGATCCGATGAGCCTGCAATATCTGGTGGGCGGCGCGGTTGACTATACCGAAGGTCTGGAAGGTTCCCGCTTCGTTGTGACTAACCCCAATGCGAAAAGCACCTGCGGGTGTGGTTCTTCTTTCAGCATCTGATTGCTGCCTGTAATACCGATGGTCTGATGGTGTAGGCCCGGTAAGCGTAGCGCCACCGGGCAATGTGCCGGTTGGCGGCGTAAACGCCTTATCCGGCCTACATGTTCTGCATCATCACATCAGCGCCCGTTATCATCCAGAGCAAACGTCGGCAATTTCAAATGCCAGCGAATGGCGGCAAGCCGAATCAGCAGGGTGACGATCATCCCCATCATACTGGCGTTTTCCAGCGATACATTAAAGGTATAAAACGCTGTCGCATGCACGATCCCGCCGATAATACATGCCGTGGCGTAGATTTCGGTGCGCAGAATCATCGGGACTTCACGAGCTAACACGTCGCGAATGATCCCGCCGCCGACGCCGGTAATCACCCCCATACAGATCGCCACCAGGGGGCCCGTCCCGGCGAGAAATGCTTTATTGACGCCAATCCCCACGAACACCGCCAGGCCAACGGCATCCAGCACTGGAAGGATCCACTTCGGTAAACGTCGTGGCTGACGTATCAGCAGGATTGTCAGCATGCTGGTGATCATGGCCACCACCAGATCGGTGGGATCCTTAACCCAAAATACCGGCCCATGATCCAGCGCCATATCGCGGATCGTTCCGCCGCCAACGGCGGTAACCACCCCGAGGACCAGGACGCCAAACGGGTCCATACGCAATTTTCCGGCCAGTAAGACGCCAGAGATAGCAAATACCGCGGTGCCGACAATATCCAGCCAATAGACGAGCATTTTTAAATCCTCACAACAGACCTGGTGGGGGCAGGCGCTAATTTATCTGTGAAAGCGCATTACAGAGTTGTTTTGCGGCGAGGATAATACGCGGGCTCGCGCGTTCGAACCAGTCACTATTAAGTGTAATAATGGGTATTTTTAGCTGGTTTCCCCAGTATTGTTCAATTTTCAGAGTTTCGCCTGGCCCTCCGGTTGCAACAATAGCCTGGGGCGCTCGTGCCAGGACCTGCTCACGGCTAACCTGCGGCCAGGGGACCCGACTGCCGGCAAAGATGTTTTCTCCACCGCATACCTCAAGAACTTCGTGCTGAATGGAGCCTTTTCCACTAGTAAACAGAGGATTTGCGCCAAACTGGAGAAACACGCGTTTTTTCGGTTTGTTGGCATACCGAGATTTTAGTAAAGCATAGTCATCAAGCATGGTTTGCGCCGCCTGTTTAGCCTGCTCAGGCTTTGGGCTCCACGCTGCCAGCTGGCGGAGCGCATCGGCGACCTGCTCGATGGTTACGGCGTCCACCCAGATGACCTTAATTCCCAGGGCGGTCAGCTGATTCACCTGCCGCTCAGCATTTCCCCCGCGCCAGGCGACGACTAAATCCGGTTTAAGCGCCACAATGCGTTCAAGGTTCATACCTTGCCAGGTGGAAACCTCCTCGATATTTTTGGCCGCTGGCGGGTAGTTTGAGTAGCTACTGACGCCTACGGGTGTAATGCCGGCGGCAAAGGCGAGTTCGGTATTGGCAGGAGAAAGCGTCACAACACGCGGTGCGGCGTACAGGAACGCCGGAAGAGTGAATAGCAGGGCGACCAGCGCCCTGGAGAGTAATTTAGCCATGCGCCAGTTTCTGTACCAGCGTTTCAACCATCAGGCTTGACTGTTTCGCGGCAACAACCAGGAACTCGTCAAAGCTGAGATGGGACTGCTGATCGGCGACGTCAGAGATGGCGCGAACCACGACAAACGGCACATTGAAGTTATGGCAAACGTGCGCAATCGCGGTCGCTTCCATCTCAACGGCAATGGCCTGCGGGAAGTTATGCTTAATTTTAGCCAGACCCACGGAGCCATTAATGAAGGCATCGCCGCTGACGATAAGTCCGCGAACGGCGTTCAGATTGAGTTGTGCAATGCAGGATTCTGCTGCAGCAATCAGCGCAGGATCGGCTTTAAAACCAGCCGGGCAGCCCGGTAACTGACCAAATTCATAGCCAAAGGCGGTGACGTCGGCATCGTGATAGCGCGCTTCGTCAGAAACCACAATATCGCCGACTTTCAGCGTAGAGGCCAGGCCGCCCGCGGAACCGGTGTTAATGATGGCATCCGGCTTGCAGCGTTCAAGCAGCAGCGTAGCGCCCAGCGCCGCCGCCACTTTACCGATACCTGATTTCAGTAGCGCAACCTCTGTACCGTTCAGTTGGCCGGTGTAAATTTCACAACCGCCGAGAGAGAGGGTCTGACGGTTTTCGATTTTGTCACGCAGCAGCGTAACTTCTTCTTCCATTGCACCAATGATGCCGATTTTCATAGATTTACTCGCGATAAGCCAGATTTGAGGGCATAGTCTATCATGCGCTTAAGGGGTAGCGCATTTCTCAGGCGGGAGAGGATATGGTACAGATCGATTTCCGAAAAAAAATAAACTGGCATCGTCGTTACCGTTCGCCGCAGGGCGTGAAGACGGAGCATGAGATCCTGCGTATTTTCGAAAGCGATCGTGGACGTATTATCAATTCTCCGGCTATTCGCCGACTGCAACAAAAAACCCAGGTTTTTCCGCTGGAGCGTAACGCGGCGGTGCGCACGCGCCTGACGCACTCGATGGAAGTTCAGCAAGTTGGGCGCTATATCGCTAAAGAGATCCTCAGCCGACTGAAAGAACTAAAACTGCTGGAGCAGTATGGTCTGGATGAACTGACGGGACCGTTTGAGAGTATTGTCGAAATGTCGTGCCTGATGCATGACATCGGCAATCCGCCGTTTGGTCATTTTGGTGAAGCGGCGATTAATGACTGGTTCCGCCAGCGGCTGTATCCCGCCGACGCGGAAAGTCAGCCCCTCAGCGATGACCGCTGCCTGGTGGCGGCGTTACGTTTGCGCGAAGGCGAAGAGTCGCTGAATGATATTCGCCGTAAGGTGCGCCAGGACCTGTGCCATTTTGAAGGTAATGCCCAGGGGATTCGTCTGGTGCATACTTTGATGCGTATGAATCTTACCTGGGCCCAGGTTGGTGGTATTTTAAAATATACCCGTCCGGCGTGGTGGCGTGGAAGTACGCCTACGACGCATGACTATTTAATGAAGAAACCGGGCTATTACCTTTCTGAAGAACCGTATATTGAACGGTTACGTAAAGAATTATCATTAGCGCCCTACAGTCGCTTTCCATTAACCTGGATAATGGAGGCTGCCGATGATATCTCTTATTGCGTGGCCGACCTGGAAGATGCCGTTGAGAAAAGAATCTTTAGCGTCGAACAACTTTATCACCATCTGCATGAGGCGTGGGGGCATCACGAAAAAGGTTCCCTGTTTAGTCAGGTTGTTGAGAATGCCTGGGAGAAATCACGTTCAAATACATTAAGCCGGAGCACGGAAGATCAGTTCTTTATGTATTTACGCGTCAATACGCTGAATAAACTGGTGCCGTATGCAGCCCAGCGGTTTATTGATAATTTTCCGCAGGTTTTTGACGGCAGCTTTAATCACGCGCTGTTAGAAGATGCCAGTAGCTTTAGTCAGTTGCTGGGGGTCTATAAAAATGTGGCGGTAAAACACGTATTTAGTCATCCGGACGTTGAGCAGTTGGAATTGCAGGGGTATCGGGTGATCAGCGGGTTGCTGGAGATCTATCAGCCTTTATTAAAAATGTCCCAGTCAGATTTTACTGAGCTGGTCGACAATGAAAGAGTTAAACGTTTTCCTATCGAATCACGATTATTTCAGAAGTTGTCTACTCGCCATCGTCTTGCTTATGTCGAGGCGGTTAGTAAAATATCAACGGGTTGCGCTGAGTTTTCGGTAATGGAATATTATTATCGCTGCCGGCTGATTCAGGATTATATCAGCGGGATGACCGATCTGTATGCCTGGGATGAATATCGTCGCTTGATGGCCGTAGAACAATAAATACTCATTTGTAAAGACGGCCAATAAAATTTTACTTTTTCCTTAAACTCAATTCTGGAACTTAGCGCTATAAAACGACTCTGACGTATACAGCAATTTTGCGTTACCTGTTAATCGAGAACGAAACACATGAAAAAAACCACATTAGCAATGAGTGCACTGGCTCTGAGTTTAGGTTTGGCGTTGTCCCCCCTGTCTGCCACAGCGGCTGAGACGTCGTCTTCAGCAATGACCGCCCAACAGATGCCAAGCCTGGCCCCGATGCTCGAAAAAGTGATGCCATCGGTGGTAAGTATTAACGTCGAGGGGAGCACGACGGTAAATACGCCGCGTATGCCGCGTAATTTCCAGCAGTTCTTCGGTGATAATTCACCATTCTGCCAGGACGGTTCACCGTTCCAGAGTTCACCGTTCTGCCAGGGCGGCGCGCCGGGCGCTGACAACGGCGGCGGCCAGCAGCAGAAATTTATGGCGCTGGGTTCCGGCGTAATTATTGATGCCGCGAAAGGGTATGTCGTGACCAACAACCACGTGGTAGATAACGCCACGGTGATTAAGGTTCAGTTGAGCGATGGCCGTAAATTTGATGCGAAGATCGTGGGTAAAGATCCGCGCTCCGATATCGCGCTGATCCAAATTCAGGATCCGAAAAACCTGACGGCGATTAAGCTGGCTGATTCCGACGCGCTGCGTGTGGGTGATTACACCGTAGCAATTGGTAACCCGTTTGGCCTCGGTGAGACCGTGACCTCCGGTATTGTTTCTGCGCTGGGCCGTAGCGGCCTGAACGCGGAAAACTACGAAAACTTTATTCAGACGGATGCCGCGATCAACCGGGGTAACTCCGGTGGCGCACTGGTTAACCTGAACGGTGAGCTGATCGGTATTAACACCGCGATCCTTGCGCCGGACGGCGGCAACATCGGTATCGGCTTTGCAATCCCGAGCAACATGGTGAAAAACCTGACGTCGCAGATGGTTGAGTTTGGTCAGGTTAAACGCGGTGAGCTGGGTATTATGGGTACCGAGCTGAGCTCTGAGCTGGCGAAAGCGATGAAAGTTGATGCTCAGCGTGGCGCATTTGTCAGCCAGGTGATGCCGAACTCTTCCGCAGCGAAAGCAGGTATTAAAGCCGGGGATGTGATTACCTCCCTGAACGGTAAACCGATCAGCAGCTTCGCCGCCCTGCGTGCGCAGGTGGGTACGATGCCGGTAGGCAGCAAAATTAACCTTGGCCTGTTGCGTGACGGTAAGCCGGTCACTGTGAATCTGGAACTGCAGCAGAGCAGCCAGACTCAGGTTGATTCCAGCTCTATCTTCAAAGGCATTGAAGGGGCTGATATGAGCAACAAAGGCCAGGACAAAGGGGTCGTGGTCAGCGAGGTGAAAGCGAATTCTCCGGCTGCACGGATTGGCCTGAAGAAAGGGGATGTGATTATCGGTGCGAACCAGCAGCCGGTGAAAAATATCGCCGAACTTCGCAAAATCCTCGACAGCAAACCGGCTGTACTGGCGCTGAACATTCAGCGTGGTGACAGCTCCATCTATCTGTTGATGCAGTAATCTCCCTCAACCCCTTCCTGCACAGGAAGGGGTTTCTTTTTGTGATACTTCCCACAACTCCATACTTCTCCCTCTCGCTTTGTGCAGTTGCACAATGCCGCCGCTTATTATCTTCCCTATGCTTGAGCTCTGCTCACAGGAGGGGTTTATGGCTGGCTGGCATCTTGATACCAAAATGGCGCAGGATATCGTAGCGCGAACCATGCGCATCATTGATACCAATATCAACGTAATGGATGCCCGCGGGCGGATCATTGGCAGCGGCGATCGCGAACGAATTGGTGAATTGCACGAAGGCGCGCTGCTGGTGCTTTCGCAAGGTCGGGTGGTCGATATTGACGATGCGGTAGCCCGGCATTTACACGGTGTGCGTCAGGGGATAAACCTGCCGCTGCGTCTGGAAGGCGAAATCGTTGGCGTTATCGGTCTTACTGGCGAGCCGGAACATCTGCGCAAGTATGGCGAACTGGTGTGCATGACCGCCGAAATGATGCTGGAACAATCGCGTCTGATGCATCTGTTAGCGCAGGATAGCCGTCTGCGTGAAGAGCTGGTGATGAACCTGATTCAGGCTGAAGAGAATACCCCGGCGCTGATGGAATGGGCACAGCGATTGGGCATTGATTTGAACCAGCCGCGCGTGGTGGCGGTAGTGGAGGTCGACAGCGGTCAGCTTGGCGTTGATAGTGCGATGGCGGAGCTACAGCAATTGCAGAACGCGTTGACTACACCCGAACGTAATAATCTGATTGCGATTGTTTCTCTGACCGAGATGGTGGTGCTGAAACCAGCGCTCAATCAGTTTGGTCGCTGGGACGCTGAAGATCATCGCAAGCGCGTTGAGCAACTGATTGCCCGCATGAAAGAGAATGGACAACTGCGTTTTCGCGTGTCGCTGGGCAACTATTTTACCGGGCCAGGCAGCATTGCCCGTTCGTATCGTACGGCGCGCACCACCATGATGGTCGGCAAGCAGCGGATGCCGGAAAGCCGGAGCTATTTCTATCAGGACTTGATGCTGCCGGTGCTGCTGGACAGCCTGCGCGGCGGCTGGCAGGCCAATGAGCTAGCGCGCCCGCTGGTAAGGCTGAAAGCGATGGATAACAACGGTTTGCTGCGTCGAACATTATCGGCATGGTTTCGACATAACGTTCAGCCGCTGGCGACCTCAAAAGCATTGTTTATTCACCGCAATACGCTGGAGTATCGCCTGAACCGTATTTCAGAGCTGACCGGGCTGGATCTGGGGAATTTTGACGATCGACTGCTGCTGTATGTGGCGTTGCAGCTGGATGAGCAGCATTGATTAATTGCCTGATAAGCGTAGCGCTATCAGGCAACAATCGACTTATTTGCGCGTCAGTTTTTCCAGATCGGCTTCAATCTCGCTGATCTTGTTGGTCACGACGCTTTCCAGATGACGTAAATCATCGAGGATCTTGCGTTTAAGATCGACTTCGCTGCGATCTCGCTGGCAGATCTGATCCAGTTCGTCGATCACGTAGCGCAGGTTGGGACTGATCTCCTGCACTTCTTTGTAACCCTGGCCG
The DNA here is from genome assembly GCF_013816515.1 of Citrobacter sp. RHB35-C21. Taxonomy (NCBI): domain Bacteria; kingdom Pseudomonadati; phylum Pseudomonadota; class Gammaproteobacteria; order Enterobacterales; family Enterobacteriaceae; genus Citrobacter; species Citrobacter sp. RHB35-C21. The sequence continues at coordinate 4,188,804 of NZ_CP057147.1, read as the reverse complement.
ACGCCATCGGCGACAACCGTTTTACGCTGACGGGGATATTTGAACTTCACGCTCTTGGCAAAAAACTCGCCTTTATCCTTCTGGAAATAGATTTTCAGGATATCGTTGTTGGCTTCTTGCCGCAGGCTGTAACGATCGATCTCTTCAGGATTAGTAATGCCCAGACTTTTCAGATTGTCATACATAGCGGTACCCTTAAGCTCACTATAACCATTGAATAATTAACGAAAAGCCTTGTTTATGCCACTCGCAGATGTAAAAAAAGCGGGCTAAGCCCGCTTTTTCAAATCGCTGTTAGTCGATGGTGCGTAACAGTTCGTTGATTCCCACTTTGCCACGCGTTTTGGCATCGACTTTCTTCACAATCACCGCGCAGTACAGGCTGTATTTGCCATCTTTCGACGGCAGGTTGCCGGAGACGACCACGGAGCCCGCCGGAACGCGGCCGTAATGCACTTCGCCGGTTTCGCGATCGTAAATACGGGTGCTCTGGCCGATATACACACCCATAGAGATGACGGAGCCTTCTTCGACGATCACGCCTTCAACCACTTCAGAGCGCGCGCCGATGAAGCAGTTGTCTTCGATGATGGTCGGGTTAGCCTGCAACGGTTCCAGTACGCCACCAATACCAACGCCACCGGACAGGTGTACGTTCTTACCGATTTGCGCACAGGAACCCACGGTCGCCCAGGTATCAACCATCGTACCTTCATCAACATAAGCGCCGATGTTCACGTAAGACGGCATCAGCACGGTGTTACGGGCGATAAACGCGCCCTGACGCACTGCCGCAGGCGGAACCACGCGGAAACCTTCTTTCTGGAAGCGCGCTTCGTCGTAGTTGGCGAATTTCATCGGCACTTTATCGAAGTAACGGCTTTCCGCACCCTCGATAACCTGATTATCGTTAATACGGAAAGAGAGCAGGACCGCCTTTTTCAGCCACTGATGCGTGACCCACTGACCCTCAATCTTTTCTGCGACGCGCAGTGCACCGGAATCCAGTAAAGAAATAACCTGATTCACCGCTTCGCGGGTTACGGTATCTACATTTGCCGGAGTAATGTCGGCACGGCGCTCGAAAGCGGACTCAATAACGTTCTGTAACTGCTGCATTGTTAAACTCTTTCCATAATAAATAAAAACATTACCCTTTATCGTTTGGATTGAGGGCCTCTGTCAACCGTTGATGCACTTCCTGCTGCAGCTCATTATTAAGGGCGCGCCGGTCGGCGGTGGCGATTATGAATAAATCTTCTACTCGCTCGCCAATAGTTGTAATTCGGGCGCCATGCAGCGAAATTCCCAGATCGGCAAAAATCTGCCCGACCCGCGCCAGCAGTCCTGGCTGGTCGAGAGCGATAAGCTCAAGAAATGATTTTCGGTCGGTATGGGTCGGCAGAAAAGTGACCTCGGTATCGACGGTAAAGTGACGTAATTTTGCCGGCTGGCGACGCGGTTGCGGCGGCTGCCAGCTACGCTGGGTGATCGCCTGTTCCAGCCCAAAACGGATCGCTTCGTGTCGGTCTGACGACAGCGGGCTACCGTCTGGTTCCAGCACAATGAACGTATCCATCGCCATCCCATCGCGGGTGGTGAAAATCTGCGCATCGTGGACGCTAAGGTTGCGCCTGTCCAGTTCGGCGCAGACGGCAGCAAACAGGTAAGGGCGGTCAGGGCTCCAGATGAAAATTTCCGTCCCGCCTCGCGTGGCCTGCGGGCTGAGCAGGATCAGCGGCTTGCTGAGATCGTGTTGCAGCAGATGACGTGCATGCCAGGCCAACTGATTTGGACTGTGACGTACAAAATAGTTGGCGCGACAGCGCGACCAGATATGGTGTAGCGCTTCTTCATCAATGTTGTCCATGCGCAGTAGCGCCAGCGCCTGAAGCTGATGATGACGTACGCGCTCACGCATATCCGGCGTGTTTTGCATCCCGCGACGTAACTGTTTTTCCGTCGCGAAGTACAGCTCGCGCAGCAGGCTTTGCTTCCAGCTATTCCACAGCGTTTCGTTGGTGGCGCAAATATCTGCGACGGTCAGGCACACCAAAAAGCGCAGACGATGTTCCGTTTGCACCTCTTCGGCGAATTGCTTAATGACTTCGGGATCCTGAATATCGCGGCGCTGAGCGGTAACCGACATCAGCAAATGCTGGCGCACCAGCCACACGATCAGTTGCGTTTCGCGGGAGTTCAGACCGTGCAGTTCGGCGAATTTGAACACATCCTGGGCGCCGAGAACCGAGTGATCGCCGCCGCGACCTTTGGCGATATCGTGGAACAGCGCGGCAATCAGAATCAGCTCCGGCTGTCGTAGACGCGGCCACAGATCCACGCACAGCGGATGGCGCTGACGGGTCTCTTCGTTAGCAAAACTTTCCAGCTTGAGCATTACGCGAATGGTGTGTTCATCCACCGTATAGGCATGAAACAGGTCAAACTGCATTTGGCCGACAATATGCGACCATTGCGGCATATAGGCCCACAACACGCTGTGGCGATGCATAGGCAGCAGGCCGCGACTCACCGCGCCCGGATGGCGCAACATACTGAGAAACAGCGAACGCGCCTCCGGGATGTAGCACAGCGGCTGCGTTAAATGACGGCGGGCATGACGTAAATGGCGCAGCGTAGTGGAGTAAATTCCGCTGATCGCGCTATTACGCACCATGATGTAAAACATCCGCAATATCGCTTCGGGTTTGCGAATAAACAGGTCGTCGTCGCGCAGATCAATCAACGTGCCGCGCAGTTGAAAGTCGTCATCAATCGGACGTGGTTTTTCATCGGCGGGCAGGGCGAGGATCGCCTCGTCGAACAGTTGCAACAGCATGTGGTTCAGTTCGCTGACCCGTCGTGTGACGCGGAAATAGTCTTTCATCATCCGCTCGATAGGCTCGTTGCCTTCACCGCCGTAGTTCAGGCGTTGCGCCACGCTGAGCTGACGATCAAACAGCAGACGGTTGTCGTAACGACTAACGACCAGATGCAGGGCAAAGCGAATGCGCCACAGGATATGCAAACATTCATTCAGCTCGGCACGTTCTGCCTGCGTCAAAAAGCCGAAACCGACCATTTCATCCAGTGAGGTGGCGCCAAAATGGCGGCGGGCCACCCATTGCAGGGTATGAATATCGCGCAGGCCGCCGGGGCTACTTTTGATATCCGGCTCCAGGTTGTAGCTGGTGCCGTGATAGCGCTGGTGGCGCTGATTCTGCTCTTCAACTTTGGCTGCGTAAAACTTATCGGATGGCCAGAAACCTTCGCTAAAAATATGCTTTTGTAGCTCAAGAAACAGCGCCACATCACCAATCAGCAGGCGTGTTTCAATCAGGTTGGTGGCGACGGTTAAATCTGACAATCCTTCCAGCAGACACTCTTCCAGCGTGCGCACGCTGTGCCCAACCTCGAGCCTCACGTCCCATAGCAGCGTTAACAGTTCGCCAACTTTTTCGGCCTGCGCGTCTGGTAGCTTTTTACGACTCAGGATCAGCAGGTCAATATCGGAAAGCGGATGCAGTTCGCCGCGCCCGTAACCGCCAACGGCAACCAGCGCCAGGTCGGCAATTTGACCGAAACCGGCTTCAATCCACAGACGTTGCAGTAACTGGTCAATAAACTCGGTGCGGGCTTCAATCAGCTGTTCTGCGGAAATCCCGCTGTCAAACGCGTCACCTAACCAGTGCTGGAAAGTGTCGATATGCGCTTTAATGCCGGGGCAGTTGAGATCGTGCTGTGGCCAGGTTCCGGGGTTCTGCGGTTGGCCTGGCAGGGTGGGGAGGGCAGTATTTGCGTGTTGTTCAGGAAGAGTATTCATTATGCGCCACCCATTAAAAAAGCCGGATGACGGCGTGAACGCCTTATCCGGCCTACGAAGTAGTACAATTTGTAGGCCTGATAAGATGCGGGTGCATCGCCATCAGGCAAAACATTATTCGTCGTGTGTGATGATCGCCGGGATGGTGTCATCCTTGCGTAATGTCAGAATTTCACAGCCTTTTTCCGTCACCACAATAGTATGCTCGTACTGAGCAGACAAGCTCCGATCTTTAGTTTTCACCGTCCATCCGTCTTTCATGGTGCGGATGCGGTAATCACCGGCATTCAGCATGGGCTCTACGGTGAAGGTCATGCCCGGCTGCAGTACCACACCGCCGTCGTCTGCATCGTAGTGCAGAACCTGCGGCTCTTCATGGAAGCCGCGACCGATGCCGTGACCGCAATATTCACGGACCACAGAGAAGCCTTCGCCTTCCGCGTATTTTTGAATCGCAGCGCCCAGCGTGCGCAGGCGAATACCCGGTTTTACCATCCGCAGCGCCAGATACAGGCTTTCCTGCGTGACGCGGCACAAACGCTCGCCCAGAATGGTTGGTTTGCCGACGATGAACATTTTCGAGGTATCACCGTGGAACTCGTCTTTAATCACGGTTACGTCGATGTTGACGATATCGCCGTCTTTCAGGAGCTTGGCGTCGTCCGGGATCCCATGGCACACCACTTCATTAATAGAGATGCACACGGACTTCGGATAACCGTGATAGCCCAGGCAGGCGGAAATGGCCTGCTGCTCATTCACGATGTAGTCATTACAGATGCGATCCAGTTCGCCGGTGCTGACGCCTGGCTTAACAAACGGTTCGATCATCTCCAGTACATCGGCGGCCAGACGGCCAGCGACGCGCATTTTTTCGATTTCTTCAGGGGTCTTGATTGAGATAGCCATGAATTCTGTCCATCAGTGCCGATGATATCGGCAATAATTGTTTAAGTGGTGCCAATGGTATCAGTCCGGCATACATGCTGCCAAATTGAGAATCATTCTGAACTTCGCCTTTCGTGCCACAGGTGTGTTGGCTGTATTTGTTCACTCCAGCCGCTTACTGCATGTAGGCTCCCGGAGATGCAAAAATTGGCTGCCTCCCTGTAACACGAAATTCATCGTTCATTCAGCACGCACCGCCAACAATTATTGGTGTCGGTAGCGTATTTGTGGTATAAAGCGCGCCGGACTTCCGATCCATTTGAAGACTACACACGATGGACGGGAGCGACAAATCTCACTTTGTGTAACAACACACACGTATCGGCACATATTCCGGGGTGCCCTTTGGGGTCGGTAATATGGGATGCGTGGAGGCTTAACCCCAACTTTTATATATAGAGGTTTTAATCATGGCAACTGTTTCCATGCGCGACATGCTCAAGGCTGGTGTTCACTTCGGTCACCAGACCCGTTACTGGAACCCGAAAATGAAGCCGTTCATCTTCGGTGCGCGTAACAAAGTTCACATCATCAACCTTGAGAAAACTGTACCGATGTTCAACGAAGCTCTGGCTGAACTGAACAAGATCTCTGCTCGTAAAGGTAAAATCCTTTTCGTTGGTACTAAACGCGCTGCAAGCGAAGCGGTGAAAGAAGCTGCTAACAACTGCGACCAGTTCTTCGTGAACCATCGCTGGTTGGGCGGCATGCTGACTAACTGGAAAACCGTTCGTCAGTCCATCAAACGTCTGAAAGATCTGGAAACTCAGTCTCAGGACGGTACTTTCGAAAAGCTGACCAAGAAAGAAGCGCTGATGCGTACTCGTGAGCTTGAGAAACTGGAAAACAGCCTGGGCGGTATCAAAGACATGGGCGGTCTGCCGGACGCTCTGTTCGTAATCGATGCTGACCACGAGCACATTGCTATCAAAGAAGCAAACAACCTGGGTATCCCAGTATTTGCTATCGTTGATACCAACTCTGATCCGGACGGTGTTGACTTCGTTATCCCGGGTAACGACGACGCAATCCGTGCTGTGACCCTGTACCTGGGCGCTGTAGCTACTACCGTTCGTGAAGGCCGTTCTCAGGATCTGGCTTCCCAGGCGGAAGAAAGCTTCGTAGAAGCTGAATAATAAGGCACGCTCGTTCGAGCCCCCTTATAAACCAGGTAGTATCACGTTTGGTTAGGGGCCCTTTAGGCCCCTTTTTCACTTTTAAATCTGTGCGGTTTCATGCCGGGCAGATCAAATCTTCCGAGGATTTTAGAATGGCTGAAATTACCGCATCCCTGGTAAAAGAGCTGCGTGAGCGTACTGGCGCAGGCATGATGGATTGCAAAAAAGCACTGACTGAAGCTAATGGCGACATCGAGCTGGCAATCGAAAACATGCGTAAGTCCGGCGCAATCAAAGCGGCGAAAAAAGCAGGCAACGTTGCTGCTGACGGCGTAATCAAAACCAAAATCGACGGCAACATCGCTTTCATTCTGGAAGTTAACTGCCAGACTGACTTCGTTGCTAAAGATGCTGGTTTCCAGGCATTTGCTGACAAAGTACTGGACGCTGCCGTTGCTGGCAAAATCACTGACGTTGAAGTTCTGAAAGCGCAGTTCGAAGAAGAACGCGTTGCTCTGGTTGCTAAAATCGGTGAGAACATCAACATCCGTCGCGTTGCTTCCCTGGAAGGCGAAGTTCTGGGTAACTACCAGCACGGTGCTCGTATCGGTGTTCTGGTTGCTGCAACTGGCGCTGACGAAGAGCTGGTTAAACAGCTGGCAATGCACGTTGCTGCAAGCAAACCAGAATTCGTTAAGCCGGAAGACGTTTCTGCTGAAGTGGTAGAGAAAGAATACCAGGTTCAGCTGGACATCGCGATGCAGTCTGGTAAGCCGAAAGAAATCGCAGAGAAAATGGTTGAAGGCCGCATGAAGAAATTCACCGGCGAAGTTTCTCTGACTGGTCAGCCTTTCGTTATGGATCCGAGCAAATCTGTTGGTCAGCTGCTGAAAGAGCACAACGCTGATGTAACAGGCTTCATCCGCTTTGAAGTGGGTGAAGGTATCGAGAAAGTTGAGACTGACTTTGCAGCAGAAGTTGCTGCGATGTCCAAGCAGTCTTAATTTTTAAAGGAGCCGCCTGAGGGCGGCTTCTTTTTGTGTCTGGCTTGTAAATTCAGCGAACCGCTATAGTGGTCATGCTGAAAAGCGACATACAATGTCGCCGGTATTAATTCATCTCATTCGTTGACAGTCTCAGGAAAGAAACATGGCTACCAATGCAAAACCCGTCTACAAACGTATTCTGCTTAAGTTAAGTGGCGAAGCTCTGCAAGGTTCAGAAGGCTTCGGTATTGATGCAAGCATCCTTGACCGTATGGCTCAGGAAATCAAAGAGCTGGTTGAGCTGGGTATCCAGGTTGGCGTAGTGATTGGTGGTGGTAACCTGTTCCGTGGCGCTGGTCTGGCGAAAGCAGGGATGAACCGCGTTGTGGGCGACCACATGGGCATGTTAGCCACCGTCATGAACGGTCTGGCGATGCGCGATGCGCTTCACCGCGCCTATGTGAACGCTCGCTTGATGTCCGCAATTCCTCTGAATGGCGTGTGTGATAACTACAGCTGGGCGGAAGCAATCAGCCTGCTGCGTAACAACCGCGTTGTTATTTTGTCTGCGGGTACTGGCAATCCGTTCTTCACTACCGACTCTGCGGCTTGCCTGCGTGGTATTGAAATTGAAGCGGATGTGGTACTGAAAGCCACCAAAGTCGATGGCGTATTTACGGCTGACCCGGCTAAAGATCCAACGGCGACTATGTACGAACAGTTGACCTATGCTGAAGTACTGGATAAAGAGCTGAAAGTGATGGATCTTGCGGCGTTTACACTGGCTCGTGACCACAAATTACCGATTCGTGTCTTTAACATGAACAAACCGGGTGCGCTGCGCCGTGTTGTTATGGGTGAAAAAGAAGGCACGTTAATCACGGAATAATTCCCGTTGCGGCTAAATGCAGGTAATATTCCGCTTTAATGTCGCGGGATACGTCCCTCAAAATTAATCAAGACTATACTTGTCACATCTTGCGTGGTGGGTATGGTCTGACTGAAACAAGCTTTCAAGGATTCGTAACGTGATCAACGATATCAGAAAAGATGCTGAAGTACGCATGGACAAATGCGTCGAAGCGTTCAAAAACCAAATCAGCAAAATTCGCACGGGCCGTGCTTCTCCTAGCCTGCTGGATGGTATTGTCGTGGAATATTACGGCACACCGACCCCGCTGCGCCAGCTGGCAAGCGTAACGGTTGAAGATTCCCGTACCCTGAAAATCAACGTGTTTGACCGTTCTATGGGGCCAGCCGTTGAGAAAGCAATTATGGCTTCCGACCTCGGTCTGAATCCAAGTTCTGCGGGTTCCGACATCCGCGTTCCGCTGCCGCCGCTGACTGAAGAACGTCGTAAAGATCTGACCAAGATCGTGCGTGGCGAAGCTGAAGGCGCGCGCGTTGCCGTACGTAACGTACGCCGCGATGCCAACGACAAAGTGAAAGCGTTGTTGAAAGAAAAAGAGATCAGCGAAGATGACGATCGCCGTTCTCAGGACGACGTACAGAAACTGACTGACGCAGCTATCAAGAAAGTTGATGCGGCGCTGGCAGAGAAAGAAACGGAACTGATGCAGTTCTGATTCGCCTGTACGCTAAAAACGCCGCTTAGAAGGCCTGAGAAGGCTGGATGGCGGCGTTTTGCTTTTTTCTGTCTATATACTCTAAATATTCGAGTTGCAGGAAGGCGGCGACGCAGGGCATCCCCGGAAGCGTATACCCGTGCGTGGCAGGGGTGAACGAGGAGAGCCAACGTACATGCAACTTGAAGTATGACGAGTAAAATTCTTCTGGATGTCTGATGAAGCAATTAACCATCCTGGGATCAACCGGTTCCATTGGTTGCAGTACGCTGGATGTAGTACGCCATAACCCGGAAAAATTTCGCGTTGCTGCGTTGGTGGCGGGTAAAAATGTCGTCCGTATGGTTGAGCAATGTCTGGAATTTTCTCCTCGCTATGCGGTAATGGACGATGAAAAAAGCGCTACGTTGGTAAAAGCAGCTCTGCTGGAGCAGGGCAGTCGTACTGAGGTTATGAGCGGGCAGCAGGCTGCCTGTGATATGGCTGCGCTGGATGATGTTGATCAGGTTATGGCGGCGATTGTCGGCGCGGCGGGCTTGCTACCGACGCTGGCGGCAATCCGCGCGGGCAAAAGCATTTTGCTGGCGAATAAAGAGTCTCTGGTGACCTGCGGGCGTCTGTTTATGGACGACGTGCAACGCCACAAAGCACAGCTTTTGCCGGTAGATAGCGAACATAACGCGATTTTTCAGAGTTTACCGCAACCTATCCAACACAATCTGGGATACGCTGACCTTGAGCAAAATGGCGTCATTTCAGTTTTGCTTACCGGGTCTGGTGGCCCTTTCCGTGAAACGCCATTGCGCGATCTGGTTTCTATGACCCCCGATCAGGCATGTCGTCATCCGAATTGGTCGATGGGACGAAAAATCTCTGTCGATTCAGCCACCATGATGAATAAAGGTCTGGAATACATTGAAGCGCGTTGGTTATTTAATGCCAATGCAAGCCAGATGGAAGTGCTGATTCACCCGCAGTCGGTTATTCATTCGATGGTGCGTTATCAGGATGGTAGCGTTCTGGCGCAGTTGGGGGAACCTGATATGCGTACACCTATTGCTCATACGATGGCATGGCCAGAACGAGTGACGTCCGGCGTTAAGCCTGTCGACTTTTGCAAGCTCAGTGCGTTGACGTTTTCCGCACCTGATTACCAGCGTTATCCATGCCTGAAACTGGCGATGGACGCGTTTGAGCAAGGGCAGGCGGCGACGACCGCTTTGAACGCAGCGAATGAAATTACCGTTGCCGCATTCCTGGCGCAGCAGATCCGATTTACCGATATTGCTGACCTGAATTTATCCGTACTGGATAAGATGGATTTGCAGGAGCCACAGAGCGTTGATGACGTGCTGAAGGTTGATGCTATCGCGCGGGAAGTCGCCAGAAAAGAAGTGATGCGACGCTCAAGCTGATGATAATCCCTCCACGGAGAATCGCGCTATTTGTTAGCGTTGGGCTTCAGTGATATAGTCTGCGCCACTCGATCGCGGGTATTTGTTTTTTTTCGGTCGGGTAAGCCGTGGTTTGACACGGCTTTTTTGTGGATGCACAAAATCATTCAGGTTGCATCAAGGTGGCAAGTGGATGAGTCCCCTGGAGCATACAAAGAGTATGTGACTTGGGCGAAGATCACAGCCGACGAAGGAGCAGCCTGAAGGATGAAGCGCAAAAGGCTTCAGTATTCCTGAGTACCGTATAATCCTTTCAGGGACTAAAAACGCGTTATGTTGTCTGCAACTAAACCATTAAGCGAAAATTTGCCAGCACATGGTTGTCGCCATGTAGCAATTATCATGGATGGCAATGGCCGCTGGGCGAAAAAGCAAGGGAAGATTCGCGCCTTTGGACATAAGGCCGGAGCAAAGTCCGTCCGCCGGGCTGTCTCTTTTGCTGCCAATAACGGTATTGATGCGTTAACGCTGTATGCCTTTAGCAGTGAGAACTGGAACCGACCTGCGCAGGAAGTGAGCGCGTTAATGGAGCTGTTTGTGTGGGCGCTTGATAGCGAAGTGAAAAACCTGCACCGCCATAACGTACGTCTGCGTATTATCGGGGATATCAGTCGATTTAACTCACGTTTGCAAGAACGGATTCGCAAATCAGAAGCGATTACCGCCCAGAATACCGGGTTGACGCTTAATATTGCAGCGAATTACGGTGGACGGTGGGATATAGTCCAGGGAGTCAGACAACTGGCACAACAGGTGCAGGATGGTCTGCTGCGTCCAGAGCAAATCGATGAAGAGATGCTGGGGCAGCAAATTTGTATGCATGAACTGGCTCCTGTGGATTTAGTGATAAGGACTGGGGGAGAGCATCGAATTAGTAATTTTCTGTTGTGGCAAATTGCCTATGCCGAACTTTACTTTACGGATGTTCTCTGGCCCGATTTCGATGAACAAGACTTTGAAGGTGCGCTGCATGCCTTTGCTAATCGTGAGCGTCGTTTCGGCGGCACCGAGCCCGGTGATGAAAAAGCCTGATGGGGGTCGCTTTTGCTGAAGTATCGCCTGATTTCTGCTTTTGTTTTAATACCCGTTGTCATCGCGGCGCTGTTTTTGCTGCCGCCGGTGGGGTTCGCCATTGTTACGCTGGCCGTCTGTATGCTGGCCGCCTGGGAATGGGGACAGTTAAGCGGTTTTACCACGCGTACCCAGCGAGTCTGGCTGGCTGTTTTGTGCGGGCTATTGCTGGCACTGATGCTATTTTTGTTGCCGGAATACCATCGCAATATTCATCAGCCGCTGGTTGAAGTATCGCTGTGGGCGTCGCTGGGCTGGTGGGTCGTGGCGCTGTTACTGGTGCTGTTTTATCCCGGCTCTGCGTCGGTCTGGCGTAATTCCAAAACATTACGCATAATTTTCGGCGTGTTAACCATAGTCCCTTTCTTTTGGGGAATGCTGGCGCTACGTGCATGGCACTATGATGAGAATCATTATAGTGGCGCGCTATGGCTGCTGTATGTCATGATCCTCGTCTGGGGAGCGGACTCGGGTGCCTATATGTTTGGTAAGTTGTTTGGCAAACACAAGCTGGCGCCGAAGGTTTCTCCTGGTAAAACCTGGCAGGGTTTTATTGGCGGACTCGCCACTGCGGCCGTGATCTCATGGGGTTATGGCATGTGGGCGAATCTTGAGGTTGCGCCTGTCACCTTGCTTATTTGCTCTATCGTTGCAGCCCTGGCCTCCGTGCTGGGTGACCTGACCGAGAGTATGTTTAAGCGTGAAGCAGGTATTAAGGACAGTGGTCACTTAATACCAGGACACGGCGGTATTTTGGATCGTATTGATAGCCTGACGGCTGCGGTACCGGTCTTTGCCTGCCTGTTGTTACTGGTATTCAGGACGCTCTAACGGATGGTCTTATGCTGAGTATTCTCTGGAATCTGGCTGCATTCATCGTTGCACTTGGTGTGCTTATCACCGTGCATGAGTTTGGTCATTTCTGGGTTGCACGGCGCTGCGGAGTCCGCGTCGAACGCTTTTCCATTGGCTTTGGAAAAGCGCTTTGGCGGCGTACCGATAAATCAGGTACGGAATACGTCATCGCCCTGATTCCCCTCGGCGGTTACGTCAAGATGCTGGATGAGCGCGCTGAACCGGTCGCACCGGAGCTGCGCCATTACGCTTTCAACAATAAAACGGTTGGACAACGCGCAGCCATCATTGCCGCAGGTCCGATTGCTAACTTCCTTTTTGCTATTTTCGCGTATTGGCTGGTGTTTATCATCGGTGTCCCTGGCGTTCGTCCGGTTGTTGGTGAAATAACACCCAACTCGATTGCCGCACAGGCGCAAATTCAGCCGGGTACGGAACTAAAAGCGGTTGATGGTATCGAAACCCCTGATTGGGATGCCGTGCGATTACAACTGGTATCCAAAATTGGCGATGAACATACGACTCTCAGCGTGGCGCAGTTTGGCAGCAACCAGCGGCAGGACAAAACGCTGGATTTACGCCATTGGGCATTTGAGCCAGACAAAGAGGATCCTGTTTCCAGTTTAGGGATTCGCCCGCGCGGTCCGCAGATTGAATCGGTGCTGTCAGAAGTGCAGGTAAACTCCGCTGCAAGTAAGGCGGGTTTGCAAGCTGGCGACAGGATCGTTAAAGTCAATGGTCAGCCGCTGACGCAATGGATGACGTTCGTGACGCTGGTGCGCGATAATCCGGATAAGCCGTTAGCGCTAGATATTGAAAGACAAGGAAGTTCCTTGTCTTTAACGTTAACCCCAGATTCAAAACAGGTTAACGGGAAGGCAGAGGGTTTTGCGGGCGTGGTGCCTAAAGTTATTCCTCTGCCTGATGAGTATAAGACTGTACGCCAGTATGGGCCATTCAGCGCCATCCTCGAAGCCTCGGATAAAACGTGGCAGTTGATGAAGCTGACGGTCAGTATGCTGGGAAAATTGATTACCGGTGATGTAAAACTGAACAACCTCAGTGGGCCGATTTCTATCGCCCAGGGGGCTGGGATGTCAGCGGAGTTCGGGGTTATTTATTACCTGATGTTCCTTGCGCTTATCAGCGTGAACTTAGGGATAATCAACCTGTTTCCGTTGCCCGTTCTTGACGGGGGGCATCTGCTGTTCCTGGCGATTGAAAAGCTGAAGGGCGGTCCGGTATCCGAGCGGGTTCAAGACTTTAGTTATCGCATTGGCTCTATCTTGCTGGTGTTGTTAATGGGGCTTGCACTTTTCAATGATTTCTCTCGGTTGTAAGAGAGTGTTAGGAAGAACGCATAATAACGATGGCGATGAAAAAGTTGCTCATAGCGTCGCTGCTGTTTAGCAGCGCCACCGTATACGGTGCTGAAGGGTTCGTAGTGAAGGACATTCATTTCGAAGGCCTACAGCGAGTCGCCGTTGGTGCGGCTCTCCTCAGTATGCCGGTGCGCACAGGCGACACGGTTAATGATGAAGACATCAGTAATACCATTCGTGCTCTGTTCGCCACCGGTAACTTTGAGGATGTCCGCGTCCTGCGCGATGGTGATACCCTTCTGGTTCAGGTAAAAGAACGTCCGACGATTGCCAGCATCACTTTCTCCGGTAACAAATCGGTGAAAGATGACATGCTCAAGCAAAACCTCGAGGCTTCTGGTGTGCGTGTTGGCGAGTCTCTGGATCGCACCACGCTAGCCGATATCGAAAAAGGGCTGGAAGATTTCTACTATAGCGTCGGTAAGTACAGCGCCAGTGTGAAAGCGGTGGTAACGCCGTTGCCGCGTAACCGCGTTGACCTCAAGCTGGTCTTCCAGGAAGGCGTTTCGGCGAAGATCCAACAGATCAATATCGTCGGCAACCATGCTTTCTCGACCGACGAACTGATCTCTCACTTCCAACTGCGTGATGAAGTGCCGTGGTGGAACGTGGTGGGCGATCGTAAATACCAGAAACAGAAACTGGCGGGCGATCTTGAAACCTTGCGCAGCTACTATCTGGATCGCGGTTATGCTCGCTTCAATATCGATTCCACCCAGGTTAGCCTGACGCCGGATAAAAAAGGTATCTACATTACCGTTAACATCACTGAAGGCGATCAATACAAGCTTTCAGGGGTACAGGTGAGCGGTAACCTGGCTGGGCACTCCGCCGAAATTGAGACCCTGACCAAAATCGAGCCAGGCGAACTCTATAACGGCACCAAAGTGACCAAAATGGAAGATGATATCAAGAAGCTTCTGGGTCGCTATGGCTATGCCTATCCGCGCGTACAGTCGCAACCTGAAATCAACGACGCCGACAAAACCGTTAAATTACGCGTAAACGTGGATGCAGGTAACCGTTTCTACGTGCGTAAGATTCGTTTTGAAGGTAACGACACCTCTAAAGATTCCGTTCTGCGTCGCGAAATGCGCCAGATGGAAGGTGCCTGGTTGGGTAGTGATCTGGTCGATCAGGGTAAAGAGCGTCTGAACCGTCTGGGTTACTTTGAAACTGTCGATACCGATACTCAGCGTGTACCGGGTAGGCCGGATCAGGTTGATGTGGTCTATAAGGTTAAAGAGCGTAACACCGGTAGCTTTAACTTCGGCGTTGGTTACGGTACTGAAAGCGGCGTGAGCTTCCAGGCTGGCGTTCAGCAAGATAACTGGTTAGGTACCGGTTATTCAGTCGGGATCAACGGCACCAAAAACGACTATCAGACCTATACTGAGTTGTCTGTCACCAACCCATATTTCACCGTTGATGGGGTGAGCCTTGGTGGTCGCGTTTTCTACAATGACTTTAAAGCGGATGATGCAGACCTGTCCGACTATACCAACAAAAGTTATGGTACTGACGCAACGCTCGGCTTCCCGATCAACGAATACAACACCTTACGTGCGGGTGTGGGTTATGTGCATAACTCCTTGTCTAACATGGATCCACAGGTTGCAATGCAACGTTATCTGGTTTCAATGGGTAAGGATCCTGACGCTGATAGCTTTAAATCAGACGATTTCACCTTCAACTATGGGTGGACATATAACAAGCTGGACCGTGGGTACTTCCCAACGGAAGGTACGCGTGTCAACCTGAACGGTAAAGTAACCATTCCGGGTTCTGACAACGAATACTACAAAGCGACGTTGGATACCGCGACCTATGTGCCGATCGATGACGATCACAAATGGGTTGTTCTGGGTCGCACGAAGTGGGGCTATGGTGACGGCATCGGCAGCAAAGAGATGCCGTTCTACGAGAACTTCTATGCCGGTGGTTCCAGCACCGTGCGTGGTTTCCAGTCCAACACCATCGGTCCAAAGGCTGTCTATTTACCGGCTAATCGTTATAACAACGATAGCGATTACGATAACGAATGTGACGCTACCAATACTTCACCGTGTAAATCGGATGATGCGGTAGGCGGTAACGCCATGGCTGTCGCCAGCCTGGAATTTATTACCCCGACGCCGTTTATCAGCGACAAGTATGCCAACTCGGTCCGTACCTCATTCTTCTGGGATATGGGTACCGTTTGGGATACGAACTGGGATTCAGCTAAGTACTCTGGTTATCCGGACTACAGCGATCCGAACAATATCCGTATGTCAGCGGGTATCGCTTTACAATGGATGTCCCCATTGGGGCCGTTGGTTTTCTCCTACGCCCAGCCGTTCAAGAAGTACGATGGAGACAAAGCGGAACAGTTCCAGTTTAACATTGGTAAAACCTGGTAATTGTTCTTCGCAAAGGAATGTAGTGGTAGTGTAGCGATGACTTTAGGCGATCTTGCATGGGATCGCCTGGCCACGCAAAGAACTGTACCTTCGGGTGCAAATGGGATGGTAAGGAGTTAATTGTGAAAAAGTGGTTATTAGCTGCAGGTCTCGGTTTAGCGATGGCAACGTCCGCACAGGCTGCTGACAAAATTGCAATCGTCAACATGGGTAGCTTGTTCCAACAGGTTGCACAGAAGACGGGCGTTTCTGCTACGCTGGAAAACGAGTTCAAAGGCCGTGCCAGCGAACTGCAGCGTATGGAATCTGATCTGCAATCTAAAATGCAGCGTCTGCAATCCATGAAAGCGGGTAGCGATCGTACCAAGCTGGAAAAAGACGTCATGGCTCAGCGTCAGACTTTCTCTCAGAAAGCTCAGGCTTTTGAGCAGGATCGTGCGCGTCGTTCCAACGAAGAACGTGGCAAACTGGTTACTCGTATCCAGACAGCTGTGAAATCTGTTGCTAACAGTCAGAGCATCGATCTGGTTGTTGACGCAAACACCGTTGCATACAACAGCAGCGATGTAAAAGACATCACCGCTGACGTACTGAAACAGGTTAAATAAGTAATGCCTTCAATTCGACTGGCTGATTTAGCAGAGCAGTTGGATGCAGAATTACACGGTGATGGCGATATCGTCATCACCGGCGTAGCGTCCATGCAATCTGCGCAAACTGGCAATATCACGTTCATGGTGAATCCTAAGTACCGTGAACACTTAGGCGTATGCCAGGCCTCTGCCGTTGTGATGACGCAGGACGATCTTCCTTTTGCTAAGAGTGCAGCGCTGGTAGTGAAGAATCCCTACCTGACCTATGCACGTATGGCGCAAATCTTAGATACCACGCCGCAGCCCGCACAAAACATTGCACCGAGTGCAGTGATCGATGCGACGGCGAAGCTGGGTAATAATGTTTCTGTGGGCGCAAATGCGGTCATTGAGTCTGGCGTAGAACTGGGCGATAACGTCGTTATCGGCGCAGGCTGCTTCGTCGGAAAAAATACTAAAATCGGCGCAGGTTCACGCTTGTGGGCGAATGTGACGATTTACCACGACATTCAGATCGGTGAGAATTGCCTGATCCAGTCCAGCACTGTCGTCGGATCTGATGGATTTGGTTACGCGAACGATCGCGGTAACTGGGTGAAGATCCCGCAGCTTGGTCGCGTGATTATCGGCGATCGCGTCGAGATCGGCGCTTGTACCACCATTGACCGTGGTGCGCTGGACGATACTGTGATCGGTAATGGTGTTATCATTGATAACCAGTGCCAGATTGCGCATAACGTTGTGATTGGCGACAATACGGCGGTAGCCGGTGGCGTCATTATGGCGGGTAGCCTGAAGATTGGCCGTTACTGCATGATTGGCGGCGCCAGCGTGATCAATGGGCATATGGAAATATGCGATAAAGTCACGGTTACTGGCATGGGTATGGTGATGCGTCCTATCACCGAATCTGGCGTCTATTCCTCAGGCATTCCGCTACAGCCCAATAAGGTATGGCGTAAAACAGCTGCACTGGTGATGAATATTGATGATATGAGCAAGCGTCTCAAAGCGATTGAGCGCAAGGTTAATCAACAAGACTAAAGCACCGTTTTTGCATGTCTGACTTTTCGGCCTGTCCCATTCATACGATTGCGACAGGCCGTGTTATTATTGCCTTTTAGTATATTTTGACAGGAAGAGTATTTTGACTACTAACACTCATACTCTGCATATTGAAGAGATTTTAGAACTTCTGCCGCACCGTTTTCCGTTTCTGCTGGTTGACCGCGTGCTGGATTTTGAAGAAGGTCGCTTTCTGCGCGCAGTGAAAAATGTATCTGTTAACGAGCCTTTCTTCCAGGGCCACTTCCCGGGTAAACCTATTTTCCCTGGCGTACTGATTCTGGAAGCAATGGCGCAGGCCACTGGTATCCTCGCGTTTAAAAGCGTAGGGAAACTGGAACCAGGTGAACTGTACTATTTTGCGGGTATTGACGAAGCGCGCTTTAAGCGTCCTGTCGTGCCAGGCGATCAGATGATCATGGAAGTGACTTTCGAGAAAACGCGCCGCGGCCTGACCCGTTTTAAAGGGGTTGCGCTGGTCGACGGTAAAGTTGTGTGCGAAGCAACGATGATGTGTGCCCGTAGCCGGGAGGCCTGATACGTGATTGATAAATCCGCCTTTATTCACCCAACTGCCATTGTGGAAGAAGGCGCCAGCATTGGCGCTAACGCTCACATTGGCCCATTTTGTATTGTTGGACCCCATGTTGAAATTGGTGAGGGTACCGTACTGAAGTCTCACGTTGTCGTGAATGGCCATACAAAAATTGGTCGCGATAACGAGATCTATCAGTTTGCCTCCATCGGTGAAGTTAACCAGGATCTGAAATATGCTGGCGAACCGACCCGCGTGGAAATTGGCGATCGCAACCGCATCCGCGAAAGCGTCACCATTCATCGTGGCACAGTGCAGGGCGGTGGAGTGACGAAGGTGGGCAGCGATAACTTACTGATGATTAATGCGCACGTCGCGCATGATTGTACGGTAGGCAACCGCTGTATTCTGGCGAATAACGCCACGCTTGCCGGGCATGTGTCGCTGGATGATTTTGTTATCATCGGCGGCATGACTGCGGTGCATCAGTTCTGCATCATCGGCGCGCATGTGATGGTTGGCGGCTGTTCTGGCGTTGCTCAGGACGTGCCTCCGTACGTTATCGCCCAGGGCAACCACGCAACGCCATTTGGTGTCAATATCGAAGGTCTGAAGCGTCGTGGATTCACCCGCGAAGCGATTACCGCGATTCGTAATGCCTACAAAGCGTTGTACCGTAGCGGTAAAACGCTGGAAGAAGTGAAACCGGAAATCGCGGAACTGGCGAAACAGTACCCTGAAGTTCAGGCTTTCAGCGACTTCTTTGAGCGCTCAACGCGTGGTCTGATTCGTTAATGACTGAGCAGCGTCCTTTAACGATTGCCCTCGTCGCCGGAGAAACCTCCGGCGATATTCTTGGTGCAGGGTTAATTCGTGCACTCAAGGCTCGCGTTCCCAATGCGCGTTTTGTTGGCGTGGCGGGTCCGCTGATGCAGGCCGAAGGCTGTGAAGCCTGGTACGAAATGGAAGAGCTGGCGGTAATGGGCATTGTTGAAGTGCTCGGACGCCTGCGCCGGTTACTGCATATTCGCGCCGATCTCACTCGCCGATTTACAGACTTAAAGCCGGATGTTTTCGTCGGTATTGATGCGCCTGATTTCAATATTACCCTCGAAGGTAACTTAAAAAAGCAGGGCATTAAAACCATTCATTACGTCAGCCCCTCTGTGTGGGCCTGGCGACAGAAACGCGTTTTCAAAATAGGCAGATCCACCAATATGGTGCTGGCCTTTCTGCCTTTCGAAAAAGCGTTTTATGACAAATTTAACGTCCCGTGCCGCTTTATCGGTCATACCATGGCAGATGCCATGCCGTTGGACCCGGATAAAAACGCGGCTCGTGATGTTCTGGGTATTCCCCATGACGCTCACTGCCTGGCGCTATTGCCAGGAAGTCGTGGCGCAGAAGTTGAGATGCTTAGCGCCGATTTTCTGAAAACGGCGCAGTTGTTACGCCAGCATTATCCAGATCTCGAAGTGGTAGTGCCGTTGGTGAATGCCAAACGTCGCGAGCAGTTTGAGCGCATTAAAGCTGAAGTTGCGCCGGAGCTTTCCGTACATCTGCTTAATGGGATGGGACGTGAAGCGATGGTTGCCAGCGATGCCGCACTGCTGGCTTCCGGCACCGCTGCGCTGGAATGTATGCTGGCAAAATGCCCGATGGTGGTTGGCTATCGTATGAAACCTTTCACCTTCTGGCTGGCAAAGCGTCTGGTGAAGACCGATTACGTTTCGCTACCTAACCTGCTGGCGGGAAGAGAACTGGTTAAAGAGCTGTTGCAGGAAGAGTGCGAACCGCAGGCGCTGTCGCAAGCGCTGTTGCCGTTGCTGGCGAATGGCAAAACCAGTCATGCGATGCACGACACATTCCGTGAACTGCATCAGCAGATCCGTTGCAACGCTGATGAGCAGGCGGCGGATGCGGTCCTGGAGTTAGCGCAATGATTGAATTTGTATATCCGCATACGCATTTAGTGGCGGGTGTAGATGAAGTTGGACGTGGTCCTTTGGTCGGCGCGGTCGTCACTGCCGCCGTCATTCTGGATCCGGCTCGCCCTATTATCGGTCTTAACGACTCAAAAAAACTGTCGGAAAAACGTCGCCTGGCGCTATTCGATGAGATTAAAGAAAAAGCGTTAAGCTGGAGCCTGGGGCGTGCGGAACCACATGAAATCGACGAGTTGAATATTTTACATGCCACTATGCTGGCCATGCAGCGTGCGGTTGCGGGTCTGCATATAGCGCCGGAATACGTACTGATCGACGGCAATCGTTGCCCGGCATTACCGGTGCCATCGCTGGCGGTGGTAAAAGGTGATAGCCGTGTGGCGGAGATTAGCGCGGCGTCGATACTGGCAAAAGTCACTCGCGATGCTGAAATGGCGGCCCTGGATACGGTGTTCCCGCAGTATGGCTTTGCACAGCACAAAGGCTATCCAACCGCTTTTCATCTGGAAAAGTTGGCAATGCATGGCGCAACAGAGCACCATCGCCGTAGTTTTGGCCCCGTCAAACGCGCACTGGGACTCACGTCCTGATTCTTGTGTCGAAGGAATCTGAAGATGTCTGAACCTCGTTTCGTCCACCTGCGGGTGCACAGCGACTACTCCATGATCGATGGGCTGGCGAAAACCGGGCCGCTGGTGAAAAAGGCGGCCGCGTTAGGCATGCCTGCGCTGGCGATCACCGATTTTACCAACCTGTGTGGTCTGGTGAAGTTTTACGGAGCGGGTCACGGTGCGGGTATCAAGCCGATAGTTGGCGCAGATTTTCATGTCCGTAGCGAGCTGCTGGGCGATGAACTCACGCAGCTCACCGTGCTGGCCGCAAACAATACTGGCTATCAGAACCTGACGTTGTTGATATCGAAAGCCTATCAGCGTGGTTATGGCGCAGAAGGGCCGGTCATCGACCGGGATTGGCTGGCCGAGTTAAAAGAAGGTTTGATTTTGCTCTCCGGCGGCCGCATGGGCGACGTTGGGCGCAGCCTGCTGCGCGGTAATAGCGCACTGGTTGATGAGTGCGTAGCGTTTTACGAAGAACATTTTCCAAATTGTTATTTCCTCGAGCTTATCCGCACCGGCAGGCAAGATGAAGAAAATTATCTGCATGCAGCGGTAGAGCTGGCGGAAAGGCGTGGTCTTCCGGTGGTGGCGACTAACGATGTTCGTTTCCTTGAAACCGGTGATTTTGACGCGCATGAAATCCGCGTGGCAATCCATGACGGGTTCACCCTTGACGACCCGAAACGCCCACGTAATTATTCGCCGCAGCAGTACATGCGTAGCGAAGATGAGATGTGCGAGCTGTTTTCCGATATTCCGGAAGCGCTGCAAAACACCGTTGAGATAGCTAAGCGCTGTAACGTGACGGTACGTCTGGGTGAGTATTTCCTGCCACAGTTCCCGACCGGTGATATGACCACCGAGGATTTCCTCGTGGCGAAATCGCGCGAAGGTCTGGAAGAGCGTCTGGCGTTTTTGTTCCCGGACCCTGAAGTTCGCGCCCAGAAGCGCCCGCCTTATGACGAACGTCTGGAAGTTGAACTGAAAGTTATCAACCAGATGGGATTTCCTGGCTACTTCCTGATCGTGATGGAATTTATCCAGTGGTCGAAAGATAACGGCGTACCGGTAGGTCCAGGACGCGGTTCCGGTGCGGGCTCGCTTGTCGCCTATGCGCTGAAAATTACCGACCTGGATCCGCTGGAATTTGACCTGCTGTTCGAACGATTCCTGAACCCGGAACGTGTCTCAATGCCCGACTTCGACGTTGACTTCTGTATGGAGAAACGCGACCGGGTAATTGAACACGTGGCGGAAATGTACGGTCGTGATGCGGTTTCGCAGATTATTACCTTCGGTACGATGGCGGCCAAAGCGGTTATCCGCGACGTGGGGCGCGTGCTGGGACACCCGTACGGCTTCGTTGACCGTATTTCGAAACTGGTGCCGCCCGATCCGGGCATGACGCTGGCAAAAGCCTTTGAAGCCGAACCCCAACTGCCGGAAATCTATGAGGCAGATGAAGAGGTTAAAGCGCTGATCGATATGGCGCGTAAGCTGGAAGGCGTCACGCGTAACGCCGGTAAACACGCCGGTGGTGTAGTTATCGCGCCGACCAAAATTACCGATTTTGCGCCGCTGTACTGCGATGAACAGGGGCTGCACCCGGTTACTCAGTTTGATAAGAACGACGTGGAATATGCCGGCCTTGTGAAGTTCGACTTCCTCGGCCTGCGTACGCTCACCATCATCAACTGGGCGCTGGAAATGATTAACGCGCGCCGTGAAAAGAACGGCGAGCCGCCGCTGGATATCGCCGCTATCCCGCTGGATGACAAGAAAAGCTTCGACATGCTGCAACGTTCGGAGACCACGGCGGTCTTCCAGCTAGAATCCCGCGGCATGAAAGATCTTATCAAACGTCTGCAGCCTGACTGCTTCGAAGATATGATCGCCCTGGTGGCCCTGTTCCGTCCAGGTCCGCTACAGTCGGGGATGGTAGATAACTTTATCGACCGTAAGCATGGTCGCGAAGAGATTTCCTACCCGGACGTACAATGGCAGCATGAGTGTCTGAAACCGGTACTGGAGCCGACCTACGGCATTATCCTGTATCAGGAACAGGTTATGCAGATTGCCCAGGAGCTGTCCGGATATACCCTTGGCGGTGCGGACATGTTGCGTCGTGCGATGGGTAAGAAAAAGCCGGAAGAGATGGCTAAGCAGCGCGGCACCTTTGAAGAAGGGGCGAAAAAGCGCGGCGTCGACGGCGAACTGGCGATGAAAATCTTTGACCTGGTGGAGAAATTCGCCGGTTACGGATTTAACAAATCGCACTCCGCTGCCTATGCGCTGGTCTCTTACCAGACGCTATGGCTGAAGGCGCATTACCCCGCCGAGTTTATGGCGGCGGTAATGACCGCCGATATGGATAACACCGAGAAAGTGGTCGGGCTGGTGGATGAATGCTGGCGTATGGGGCTCAAAATCCTGCCGCCGGATATCAACTCCGGGCTTTATCATTTTCACGTGAATGATGATGGCGAAATTGTCTATGGCATCGGCGCGATAAAAGGCGTGGGTGAAGGGCCAATTGAAGCTATTATTGAGGCGCGCAACGAAGGCGGTTACTTCCGCGAGCTGTTTGATCTCTGTGCGCGCACGGACATCAAAAAACTCAACCGCCGGGTGCTGGAAAAGTTAATCATGTCCGGGGCGTTTGACCGCCTTGGTCCGCATCGTGCGGCGCTGATGAATTCGCTCAACGATGCGCTAAAAGCCGCCGATCAGCATGCGAAAGCCGAGGCAACGGGTCAGGCGGACATGTTTGGCGTGCTGGCTGAAGAGCCGGAACAAATTGAACAGTCTTATGCTAACTGTACACCGTGGCCGGAGCAGGTGGTATTAGAAGGGGAACGTGAAACGTTAGGGCTTTACCTGACGGGACACCCCATCAACCAGTATTTAAAAGAAATTGAGCGCTATGTTGGAGGCCACAGGCTGAAAGACATGCATCCGACAGAACGTGGTAAAGTCACCACGGCTGCGGGGCTCGTCATTGCTGCGCGGGTAATGGTCACCAAGCGCGGCAATCGTATCGGCATCTGTACCCTGGATGACCGTTCCGGGCGTCTGGAAGTTATGTTGTTTACCGACGCCCTGGATAAATACCAGCAATTGCTGGAAAAAGACCGCATACTTATCGTCAGCGGACAGGTCAGCTTTGATGACTTCAGTGGCGGGCTTAAAATGATGGCCCGTGAAGTCATGGATATTGACGAAGCCCGGGAAAAATATGCTCGCGGGCTTGCTATCTCGCTGACGGACAGGCAAATTGATGACCAGCTTTTAAACCGACTCCGTCAGTCTCTGGAACCCCACCGCTCGGGGACAATTCCAGTACATCTCTACTATCAGAGGGCGGATGCACGTGCGCGATTGCGTTTTGGCGCAACGTGGCGTGTCTCTCCGAGCGATCGTTTGCTAAACGATCTCCGTGGCCTTATTGGTTCGGAGCAGGTGGAACTGGAGTTTGACTAATACAGGAATACTATGAGTCTGAATTTCCTTGATTTTGAACAGCCGATTGCAGAGCTGGAAGCAAAAATCGATTCTCTGACTGCGGTTAGCCGTCAGGATGAGAAACTGGATATTAACATCGATGAAGAAGTGCATCGTCTGCGTGAAAAAAGCGTAGAGCTGACGCGTAAAATCTTCGCCGATCTTGGCGCATGGCAGGTAGCCCAACTGGCGCGCCATCCACAGCGTCCGTACACCCTGGATTATGTCCGCCTGGCATTTGATGAATTTGATGAGCTGGCGGGCGATCGTGCCTATGCGGATGATAAAGCTATTGTCGGCGGCATCGCGCGTCTGGATGGCCGTCCGGTGATGATCATTGGTCATCAGAAAGGCCGTGAGACCAAAGAAAAAATTCGTCGTAATTTCGGCATGCCGGCACCGGAAGGCTATCGCAAAGCGCTGCGTCTGATGGAAATGGCCGAGCGTTTCAATATGCCGATCATTACCTTCATCGACACCCCAGGGGCTTATCCGGGCGTGGGCGCGGAAGAACGTGGTCAGTCTGAAGCGATTGCGCGCAACCTGCGTGAAATGTCGCGTCTGAGCGTACCGGTAATCTGCACCGTTATTGGTGAAGGTGGTTCCGGCGGCGCGCTGGCGATCGGCGTAGGCGATAAAGTGAATATGCTGCAATACAGCACCTATTCCGTTATCTCCCCGGAAGGCTGTGCCTCCATTCTGTGGAAAAGCGCCGACAAAGCGCCGCTGGCCGCAGAAGCGATGGGGATTATCGCGCCGCGTCTGAAAGAGCTGAAGCTTATCGACTCTATCATCCCGGAACCGCTGGGCGGCGCGCACCGCAACCCGGAAGTGATGGCTGCGTCCCTGAAAGCACAGCTGCTGGCCGATCTCGCCGATCTCGACGTGTTAAGCAAAGATGATTTGAAAAACCGTCGTTACCAGCGTCTGATGAGCTACGGTTACGCGTAAACTGCATTAATTCTGAAAAGGGCCACAACGCTGTGGCCCTTTTTTTTACCTGTGGTTTCACCAGGCTATGATTAACTAAGGTTTTTCCAGGAGGAACGCATGAATATCATTGCCATCATGGGACCGCATGGCGTCTTTTATAAAGATGAGCCCATCAAGGAACTTGAGCGTGCGCTGCAACAGCAGGGGTTTCAGATTATCTGGCCGCAGAATAGCGTCGACCTGCTTAAGTTTATCGAACATAACCCACGAATTTGCGGTGTCATTTTTGACTGGGATGAATACAGCCTGGATCTGTGCAGTGACATCAACCAGCTCAACGAGTATCTCCCGCTCTACGCCTTTATTAATACCCATTCGACGATGGATGTCAGCGCACACGACCTGCGCATGGCGCTGTGGTTTTTTGAGTATGCGCTGGGCCAGTCTGAAGATATTGCAACCCGCATCCGTCAGTACACCAGCGAATACCTCGATAACATCACCCCTCCTTTCACCAAGGCGCTGTTTACCTATGTGAAGGAAGGAAAGTACACCTTCTGCACGCCCGGACATATGGCGGGAACGGCGTATCAGAAAAGCCCGGTCGGCTGCCTGTTCTATGATTTCTTTGGCGGCAATACGCTGAAGGCCGACGTGTCTATTTCCGTGACTGAACTGGGTTCGCTGCTGGATCATACCGGCCCGCATCTGGAAGCGGAGGAGTATATCGCGCGCACCTTTGGCGCCGAGCAGAGCTATATGGTGACCAACGGCACCTCGACGTCGAACAAGATTGTCGGCATGTATGCCGCGCCTTCAGGCAGTACGCTACTGATTGATCGCAACTGTCATAAGTCGCTGGCGCATTTGCTCATGATGAGCGATGTGGTGCCAATCTGGCTGAAGCCTACGCGCAATGCGCTGGGGATCCTCGGCGGTATACCTCGTCGGGAATTCACCCGCGCAAGCATTGAACGCAAGGTAGAAGAGACCCCTCAGGCACTATGGCCGGTACACGCGGTGATCACCAACTCCACCTATGACGGCCTGTTGTATAACACTAACTGGATCAAGCAAACCCTGGATGTGCCCTCCATTCATTTTGATTCTGCCTGGGTGCCGTATACCCATTTTCACCCGATCTATCAGGGGAAAAGTGGGATGAGCGGCGAACGGGTGCCGGGGAAAGTGATTTTTGAAACCCAGTCAACCCACAAGATGCTGGCGGCACTATCACAGGCTTCTCTGATCCACATTAAGGGCGACTACGACGAAGAGACGTTCAACGAAGCCTTTATGATGCACACTTCCACTTCCCCGAGCTACCCGATTGTTGCGTCGATAGAAACGGCGGCGGCAATGCTGCGTGGCAATTCAGGCAAGCGGTTAATCAATCGTTCAGTGGAGCGGGCGCTGCATTTCCGTAAAGAAGTGCAGCGGCTACGCGAAGAGTCGGATGGCTGGTTCTTTGATATCTGGCAGCCGGAAAGGGTAGATGAGGCGGAGTGCTGGCCGGTAGCGCCTGGTGAAGACTGGCACGGATTTGTTGATGCTGACGCCGACCATATGTTCCTCGACCCGGTGAAGGTCACCATTCTTACGCCGGGAATGGATGAACAGGGAAATATGAGTGAAGAGGGGATCCCTGCGGCGCTGGTGGCGAAATTCCTTGATGAGCGCGGTGTCGTTGTCGAGAAAACGGGACCGTATAATCTGTTGTTCCTGTTCAGTATTGGCATTGATAAAACCCGGGCGATGGGGCTACTGCGCGGCCTGACGGAATTTAAACGCTCGTACGATCTGAATTTACGCGTGAAAAATATGCTGCCGGATCTGTATGCCGAGGATCCCGATTTCTATCGTAATATGCGTATTCAGGATCTGGCGCAGGGGATCCATAAGCTGATCCGCCAGCACGATCTCTCCGGGCTGATGCTGCGGGCATTTGATACCTTACCGGAAATGAAAATGACCCCGCACCAGGCCTGGCAGCGGCAGATCAAAGGTGAGGTCGAAACGGTGGCGCTCGATCAACTGGTGGGGCGCATTTCTGCCAATATGATTCTGCCTTATCCTCCCGGTGTGCCGCTCTTGATGCCCGGGGAAATGATCACGGCCAAAAGTCGGGCTGTACTCGATTTTCTGCTGATGTTGTGTTCAGTGGGCCATCACTATCCTGGATTTGAAACCGATATCCATGGCGCTAAACTGGGTGAAGATGGCGTGTATCGCGTGCGAGTCCTAAAAATGGCATGACGACTTGCGTGAACCCATTACGCACGAGTAACGTGCTGGCAGAAAAACGAAAGAGGCGATGACGCTATGCTGGGATTAAAACAGGTTCACCATATTGCCATTATTGCGACGGACTACGCGGCGAGTAAGGCATTTTACTGTGATGTGCTGGGCTTTACGCTAATCAGCGAAGCCTACCGGGAAGAACGTGACTCGTGGAAGGGTGATCTGGCATTGAACGGTCAGTATGTGATTGAGCTTTTTTCTTTTCCATTTCCGCCTTGCCGTCCGAGCCGACCGGAAGCCTGCGGTTTACGCCATCTGGCGTTCAGCGTAGATGACGTGGAAAAAGCGATCGCGCATCTGGAAGCTCACCACGTGAAGTGCGAATCCGTGCGTATCGATCCGTTTACCGGCAAACGCTTTACGTTTTTTAACGATCCGGACGGATTACCGCTCGAACTGTACGAGCTGTAAGTCTTATCATTGTGGCATTAGCCTGGCAATGTGCCGGGCAATGCCCTTGTAAGTAACCATCATGACGACACTCACGCTGAACACTTCACTGCTAAATTCTCAATCGATTCTGGTCGCCTTTAGCGGCGGGCTGGACTCCACCGTGCTGCTGCATCAGCTGGTACTGTGGCGAGCGCAAAATCCTGAGGTTGCCTTGCGCGCAATCCATATTCATCACGGATTAAGCCCGCAGGCAGACAGTTGGGTACAACACTGTGAGTCGGTATGCGCACAGTGGCAGGTGCCGCTGGTGGTTGAACGGGTCCATCTTGAGGATGATGGTCTGGGCATCGAAGCTCAGGCGCGACGCGCGCGCTATCAGGCATTTGCGCAGACCTTACTACCGGGTGAAGTGCTGATGACCGCCCAGCATCTCGACGACCAGTGTGAAACCTTTCTACTGGCGCTTAAGCGCGGCAGTGGTCCTGCCGGGCTTTCCGCCATGGGCGAAAGCTCACCATTTGCCGGAACCCAACTGATTCGACCGCTGCTGGCGCAAACGCGAGAGGCGCTTGAAGCATGGGCGCGACAGCATGAATTATGCTGGATCGAAGATGAAAGTAATCAGGATGATGCCTACGATCGCAATTTTCTCAGATTGCGCGTTACCCCCTTGCTCCAACAACGATGGCCGCACTTCGCGCAAGCCGCAGCCCGCAGCGCCGCGCTGTGCGCCGAGCAGGAGAGTTTACTGGATGAACTGCTGGCCAATGATTTAGCCGACTGCGTGACTGCCCAAGGCACACTGTTACTGGCACCGTTAATGATGATGAGTGGCGTGCGACGTGCCGCTCTGCTTCGTCGCTGGTTGGCTGGGGTAAATGCGCCGATGCCTTCCCGGGACGGGCTGGAACGTATCTGGCACGAAGTGGCGTTGGCGCGAGAAGATGCTTCCCCCTGTTTTCGTCTAGGAGAATATGAGGTCCGTCGCTATCAGTCACAGCTATGGTGGGTTAAATCGGTCGACGGGCAAAGCGAAACCGTCATCCCGTGGTCATGTCGGGAAACGCCGTTGACGCTGCCTGCCGGGTTAGGCTCGGTGCAGCTAATCTCTGCTGGCGAATTGCGCATGCCGCAAGCAGGTGAAGCCGTCAGTATTCGTTTTAAAGCGCCAGGCGTATTGCATATTGTCGGGCGTAACGGTGGACGTAAATTAAAGAAAATCTGGCAGGAGCAGGGGATCCCGCCCTGGCGACGAGATACCACGCCGTTGTTGTTTTACGGTGAAACGTTGATAGCGGCTGCGGGTGTTTTTGTGACGCGTGAGGGTGCGGCGGTAGATGAAGAAGGTATGAGTCTGATTTGGCATGCCTGATGTCGGTGCGATTATCAGGCCTGGTCATTTAGGCCTGATAAGGCGCAAGAAAAGCTAAGATTCGCTGACGACCACGGTACCGATTTGCGGGTGGCTGAAGCTGGCAATTTTATCGAGACGAAGCTCCCGGATTTCACCTGCGACATCTGCGACCAGATACTCCACGTTTTTGCGTGAAACCAGGTCATTCGCTTTCGCCTGCAAAACTTCGCCATCTTTTAGCGCCAGCGTCAGTAACAAATGGTTCTGGCAGGCGAGTTCAAGATTGTCGTAATCATCACAATTGATGGGTTGATACGTTTCATTCATTGACATAATCGCTCACCAGTAAGTTGGCGGCAGCATAGGCCGCTTTTTCCCTGACCGACTCTGGAAGGGCGCTGTCTGCCGCCACTTCATTAAGCACCTTCAATACGCAACCCAGCGCATCCGGGATATACCCTAAGTCTCCGCTGGCGATTTCCGCGTACCGCTTGCGTATTAACTCACAATATTTTTCCACATGCCCTCCTGTCAGCACTCTGACTTAACCGTGGATGCAAGTCTAAGCCTACGAAGATAAACTCTGTTTAGCAAGGTGACTATACCATACTCATTCAAGCAATATCAGCGCCTTGATTGAGGAGCTGTTAGCAGCCTTTTGCCGCAGTTTTCGCTACAATGAGCGCCTGATTCGAAAGGAGTTCTCTCATGGCGCTTAAAGCGACAATTTATAAAGCCGTCGTCAACGTAGCGGATCTCGACCGCAACCAGTTCCTTGACGCGGCCTTGACGCTGGCGCGTCATCCCTCTGAAACCCAGGAGCGCATGATGCTGCGCCTGCTGGCCTGGATTAAATATGCCGATGAACGGCTGCAGTTCACGCGTGGCCTGAGTGCTGAAGACGAGCCTGAAGCATGGCTGCGTAACGACCATCTGGGCATCGATCTCTGGATTGAACTGGGTCTGCCGGATGAGCGTCGTATTAAAAAAGCCTGTACCCAGTCTGGTGAGGTTGCTCTGTTTACTTACAACAGCCGTGCGGCCCAGATCTGGTGGCAGCAAAACCAGAACAAGTGTGCGCAGTTTAAAAATCTCACCGTGTGGTATCTGGATGATGAACAGCTGGCGCAACTGAGTGATTTTGCTGGTCGTACAATGGCGCTGCAGGCAACTATCCAGGATGGCGCTATCTGGCTGTCTGATTCTCAGAACAATCTGGAAATTCATCTGACCGCGTGGCAGCCGCGTTCATGATTGTTATCTCCCGAAACGTCTCTATCCCTGACAGTGAGCTGGAAATCACGGCGATTCGGGCACAGGGCGCGGGCGGTCAGCACGTTAACAAGACCTCCACGGCTATCCATTTGCGCTTTGACATTCGGGCCTCAGGCCTGCCAGAGTATTACAAGGAACGTCTGCTGGCCGCCAGCCATCATCTGATTAGCAGCGATGGCGTTATTATCATTAAGGCGCAGGAATACCGTAGCCAGGAGTTAAATCGGGAAGCGGCAATCTCCCGACTGGTGGCGGTGATAAAAGAATTAACCGCGGTGCAAAAAAGCCGACAGGCAACACGTCCTACGCGCGCCTCGAAAGAGCGCAGGTTGTCATCGAAGGCGCAAAAATCCACAGTGAAAGCACTGCGTGGGAGAGTTCGTCGAACGCAAGACTGACGAGCGGGAATAAAAAATTATAAGGAATTCATAGTGAAAACAGCAATATTGTCCGTGGTCGCTGCATGCACGCTTTTTTCCTTGATCGGCTGTAACAACCGTACTGAAGTCGATGTACTACAGCCGACGCGGGCGGCAGAATTAAAACCGATGCAGCAAAGCTGGCGTGGCATTTTGCCTTGCGCGGACTGCGAAGGAATTGAAACCTCTCTGTTCCTGGAAAAAGACGGCACATGGGTGATGAACGAACGCTATCAGGGCGTGCGGGATGAACCGTCCTCCTTTGCTTCTTATGGTACATGGGCGCGCACTGCCGATAAGCTGGTGCTGACTGACAGCAAAGGTGAAAAGTCGTACTACCGGGCAAAAGGTGAAGCGCTGGAGATGCTCGATCGTGAAGGTAACCCGATTGAGTCACAGTTCAACTACACGCTTGAGCCAGTTTCCGCGAGCTTACCGGTGACGCCAATGCCGATGCGGGGGATGTACTTCTATATGGCTGACGCGGCAACCTTCACTGATTGTGCGACGGGTAAAAGAGTCTCTGTCGCGAACAATGCACAACTGGAGCGAGATTATCTGACTGCGCGTGGTGCAACGGATAAGGCAGTTCTGCTTACTGTGGAAGGGCACTTCACGATGGAAGAAAATCCTGATACGGGCACGCCAGTGAAAACCTTAAGAGCGGATAAAGAAATTAAGTTTATCCCTGGCCAGAGTTGCGATGATTAATTTGCAGCTTATAAAAACTGTTCGGCGATCGCTCGGACAGTTTTTTCTTATCGGATCAATCCAACAAAACGGCTGGTTTTGATATAAATCCCTAACTTCAGGTGGCCGATATACTGTAGCTGCGTTTCAGACTTAAACGCGGAAATGTCACCTTCGCGCATATGCATCAGGTCGGAAGGGCTAATCCAACCCGGCTGCGCCATTGTTAGCGGGTGCCCGGCTGTGGCAAACGCATCGGTTACGAATTCGGAGCAAAACCACGCCTTCTTTTCTCCTTCGCTGGTATTGTTCAACTGTGCTTTTGCCAGCCCGCTGACGCATTGCTGGCGAAAATCCTCTGAGAAAGGATTCAATGAACATATTTGCCGGGTCACCATAAACGGAATAAATTCGACGATGCCGCGATAGTTATAGCCACTGTCTTTGATTTTATAAGCAAATGCTTTGATTTCTGCGGCCTGCTGCGGCGTAAGATCCGGCACTCTCAAGGCAAAAAGTTTATCGCTATGCTTCATGGCCTGTTTCAGCGTCACGATTTGTACGCCAGCCCCGGTCGCTTCGGCAACTTCATTATCGCCAAGGTAAACGGCGACATGGCTGACAGAAGAGGTGCTGAACGCGCGAATACCAAATGAGGTCACCCCAAGACTAGAGTAAAACAGCAGGTCGCCCGGCCTGAGGTCGGTATCCGTAATTTCATACAGCGCTTGATCGGTAAATGAGCTTTGATGCTGGAGTTTTACCTCCCATTTCTTTGCCTGGGCATCAACAGCCGTTGCTGATGAATTTTGCTGACTGACGTCAATCGTGCAGGCTGAAAGCAGAAGACCGAAGGGGAGGAGCAGGCAGTAATACGCCGTTGGTTTAGCCATTTTATACAATCCATGTAAAAAAGGCCCTGATCCTCAGGGCCTTGTGCTGGTATTAGCCTTTAATAGCTTTGACCAGGTAGTCGACGATGTCGCCGGTTTTAATCAGCTCTTTCTCGCCGTTACGACGGTATTTGTATTCGATATCGTCGTTGTCGAGGTTACGGTCGCCCAGCACGATGGTATGCGGAATACCGATGAGCTCCATATCAGCAAACATCACGCCTGGACGCTCTTTACGATCGTCCATCAGCACTTCAATACCCTGCGCGCGCAGCTCCGCGTACAGCTTTTCAGCCAGCTCCTGCACACGGTAGGATTTGTGCATGTTCATCGGCAGAATAGCAACCTGGAACGGGGCAATGGCGTCTGGCCATACAATGCCGCGATCGTCGTAGTTCTGTTCAATCGCAGCAGCCACAACGCGAGTGACCCCGATACCGTAGCAGCCCATGGTCAGCGTCTGGTTACGACCATCTTCTCCCTGAACGGCGGCTTTCATCGCTTCAGAGTACTTGGTACCCAACTGGAAGATGTGGCCCACTTCGATACCGCGTTTGATCATCAGCGTACCTTTGCCATCCGGGCTTGGATCGCCGGCGACCACGTTACGAATGTCAGCCACTTCCGGGGTGGCCACATCGCGATCCCAGTTGATACCGAAATAGTGTTTACCGTCGATGTTGGCACCGGCAGCAAAATCGCTCATTACCGCAACGGTACGGTCGATAACCACCGGAATAGGCATGTTCACCGGACCCAGAGATCCTGGACCTGCTTTAACCAGCGCACGAATTTCTTCTTCGGTGGCGAAGGTCAGCGGGCTGGCAACCTGCGGCAGTTTTTCCGCCTTGACTTCGTTCAGCTCGTGATCGCCACGAACCAGCAGCGCAACCAGCGGGTAGCTGCTGCCTTCAACCGCTTTCACCAGCAGGGTTTTCACGGTTTTCTCGATAGGCAGGTTGAATTGTTCAACCAGCTCGGCGATGGTCTTAGCGTTCGGCGTATCAACCAGCGTCATTTCCTGTGTTGCAGCGGCGCGCGGTTCTTTCGGTGCAACAGCTTCGGCAAACTCGATGTTTGCCGCATAGTCGGAAGAGTCAGAGAAGATCACATCGTCTTCACCGCTCTGCGCCAGCACCTGGAATTCGTGAGAGGCGCTGCCGCCGATAGAACCGGTATCCGCTTGTACCGCACGGAAATCCAGCCCCATACGGCTGAAGATTTTGCTGTACGCAGCGTACATCGCGTCGTAGGTTTCCTGCAGAGATTCCTGAGAGGTGTGGAAAGAGTAGGCATCTTTCATCAGGAATTCGCGGGAACGCATCACGCCGAAGCGCGGACGCACTTCGTCACGGAATTTGGTCTGGATCTGATAGAAGTTCAGCGGCAGCTGTTTGTAAGAGCTCAGCTCATTACGGATCAGGTCGGTGATCACTTCTTCATGCGTTGGGCCGAGTACGAACGAACGATCGCCACGGTCAGCAATACGCAGCAGTTCCGGGCCGTATTGTTCCCAACGGCCGCTCTCTTCCCACAGTTCAGAAGGCTGAACGACCGGCATCAACACCTCGATCGCACCGGCGTTGTTCATCTCTTCACGCACGATGTTTTCGACTTTTTTCAGGACGCGCACGCCGGTCGGCAGCCAGGTATATAACCCGGAGGCCAGCTTGCGGATCATCCCGGCGCGCAGCATCAGCTGGTGGCTGATGACCTCGGCGTCGGCAGGTGTCTCCTTCAGAGTGGAGAGCAGATATTGGCTAGTACGCATGTTGTTACGGTTCCAGTTGAACGATCGAACAGGCTCAAAATGAGCCTGGCACAAAACAAAAGTGGTTTAGTTTACCAGCGAGAAGGGGATGTCAAAAGAGTACGCGATGCAAATTAGCGGGCTTCCAGAGCAAAGACCTCAAATCCTGACGGCGTCACGCGCCAGCGGACGTTAAAGTCCAGCAACCAGACGGCATAGGTTTTACCTTCTTCCTCGTTTTTACGGTAGGCAGGACGCGGATCCTGCGCTAGCACTTCGGCAATAAACTGACGAAGATGCGGGTAACGCTGTTCGAGCTTTGGGAGTTGCTCAGCGAGCTCTTCACTGAACGTCACGTCTACACTGGCCTGCGGCGCGTCCTGAGCATAGCTGGCGCGAGCATCAGGCAGCGATTCGGCAAACGGCAAATACGGTTTTATATCCACTACCGGTGTGCCATCAACAAGATCCAGCCCGCCGAGCTCAAGGATTACGTGCTCTTTATGGCAACGGATGCCCCGCAGCTCAACCAACGACATGCCAACAGGGTTCGGACGAAACGTTGAACGCGTGGCAAAGACGCCCATTCTGGCATTGCCGCCAAGACGGGGAGGGCGCACGGTTGGACGCCATCCACCTTCCATTGTCTGGTGAAAAACAAAAATCACCCACAAATGGCTGAAGGCTTCCAGGCCGCGAACGGCATCGGCCTGGTTATAAGGTGCGAGCAAATGCAGTTCACCGTTGGCACTTTTCACCAGACCCGGCTGGCGTGGAACGGCGAACTTTTCTTTATAAGGTGAGCGGATAACGCCTATTTGCTCGAACTGAAAATGGCTCATTTCGCCGAAATGTTCAGTGCAGAACCGATGCAAACCGCCTGGCGATAGCAACCCGGCGTTCCGCTGGTTACTTCGCAACTGTGCAGCAATACCGCATTTGCTTTCATTTTAGATGCGTTAATCTGCATGCGTTTGCGTGCGGTTGGAATGCTCGGTGGAGAATCCTGGTTGGATGCCTGGCAGGATTCGCCGCTGACTTCGCCGAGATCGCGGAACGGTTTGCCAACTAAATCTTCAGCGTTAGTAATGATTCTTACCGGCGCCGCGCGCGGTGCTTTGGGTTTTTCCGGCTCCGCTTTAGGCGGGGTAGCGGTGCTTTGAACGGGTTCAACAGGGGATCTGCTTAACATAGAACAGCCGCTCAGCATGAGTGCTACTAAACAGATCGGTAAAGCACGCATAATATTTCCTCAATGAATGATCTAAACGTCAGATATTGAATCAGGTGCTTGCATAAATGACAAGACGGGCAAGCGCCCGTCCTGATGATATTACAGATTCTGGAAACAGCCTAAAATTACCAGCCCTTAACAGCACCGCCGTTGAAGACTTTGTTTGCTGCTTCGTACACTTCGTCAGACTGGTATGCCTGAACGAATTTCTTCACATTCTCAGCATCTTTATTGTCTTCACGAGTCACGATCAGGTTTACGTACGGAGAATCTTTATCTTCAACAAAGATACCGTCTTTAGCCGGGGTCAGGCCGATCTGGCTGGCGTAGGTCGTGTTGATGACCGCCAGTGCGATTTGCGCATCGTCCAGGGAACGCGGCAGCTGCGGCGCTTCCAGTTCAACCAGCTTCAGGTTTTTCGGGTTTTCAATCACGTCCAGCGCGGTCGGCAGCAGACCAACACCCTCTTTCAGTTTGATTAAGCCCACTTTTTGCAGCAGCAGCAGGGAGCGGCCAAGGTTAGTCGGATCGTTTGGAATCGCGACCTGAGAACCTTCTTGCAACTCATCCAGTGATTTGATTTTTTTAGAGTAGCCCGCAATCGGGTAAACAAAAGTATTACCTGCAGCAACCAGTTTGTAGCCGCGATCTTTGATCTGTTGATCCAGGTACGGTTTGTGCTGGAAGGCGTTAGCATCAATATCGCCTTTGCTCAGTGCTTCGTTAGGCAGGACGTAATCGTTAAACGTGACCAGCTCAACGTCCAGACCGTATTTTTCTTTAGCCACTTTCTGCGCGACTTCTGCGACCTGCTGCTCTGCGCCAACAATAACGCCCACTTTGATGTGGTTAGGATCTTTTTCATCCTGACCGCAACCCACAAGTGCCAGAGAACCGATCAGGGCTCCAACTGCCGCAAAGGTTTTGAATTTGAACGCCATGCTTATTTCCTTTTCTTAATGAGTTTTTAGTGTTGTGTGCAACGTTATTTGTGCGTGACAGCCCGGACGATGCGATCGCCGGATAACTGAATTAAATAAACCAGAATGACGAGCAATACCAGCACTGTATTCATGACGGTAGCGTTGTAGCCAATATAACCGTACTGATAACCAATCTGGCCAAGGCCACCGGCACCGACGGCACCGCCCATCGCGGAATACCCCACCAGCGTGATAAGGGTGATGGTGGCCGCATTGACCAGTCCAGGCAGTGCTTCTGGAAGTAATACCTTACGTACAATTTGCAGCGGCGTGGCGCCCATTGCACGGGAGGCTTCAATCAGCCCGGTCGGGATTTCGAGCAGCGCGTTTTCCACCATACGGGCGATAAACGGCGCGGCGCCGACGGTCAGCGGGACGATAGCGGCCTGCAGCCCAATAGAGGTGCCAACGATCATGCGGGTGAACGGAATCATCCACACCAGCAAGATAATGAACGGGATGGAACGGAAAATATTCACCAGTGCAGAGAGCGTGCGGTAGAGCTTCGCGTTCTCAATGATTTGCCCCGGCCGCGTTACGTACAGCAACACGCCAACCGGCAGGCCAATCACAAAACCAAAAAAACCGGACACAAAGGTCATTGCCAGCGTTTCCCATACGCCGCGAACCAGCAGCCACATCATCGGCTCAGACATAACCCAGTACCTCTACTTTTACATGGTGTTCCTGCAACCAGTTAATGGCTGCTTGTGTATCTTCCTGTGTGCCGTGCATTTCAGTCAGCATGATGCCGAACTTCACGCCGCCGGCGTAATCCATCTGCGCGCTAATAATGTTGTTATTCACGTTAAAGCGACGGGCCGTCTCAGAAAGTAATGGCGCATCAACCGAATGACCGGTGAATTCCATGCGCAGCATTGGCACGCTGTCGGCTTCTGGCTTTGCTTTTAAACGTTCCAGATAATCTTCCGGGATATCCAGGTGTAGCGTGGACTGGATAAATTTCTGTGCCAGCGGCGTTTTCGGGTGGGAGAACACTTCGCTGACGGTGTCCTGCTCAATCAGCTCACCATTACTGATGACCGCCACGCAGTCACAAATGCGTTTTACAACGTCCATCTCATGGGTAATCAGCAGAATGGTGAGTCCCAAACGACGGTTAATGTCTTTCAATAATTCCAGAATCGAGCGGGTTGTTGCCGGATCAAGTGCGCTGGTGGCTTCATCACACAGCAACACTTTTGGATTGCTGGCCAGCGCACGCGCAATCGCCACTCGCTGTTTTTGTCCGCCGGAAAGGTTGGCCGGGTAGCTGTCGTGCTTGTCGCCAAGGCCGACTAAATCCAGCAGTTCTGTTACACGGCGTTTGATCTCTTCCTTTGGCGTGTTATCCAGTTCCAGCGGCAGCGCGACGTTGCCAAACACGGTACGGGAAGAGAGCAGGTTAAAGTGTTGGAAAATCATGCCGATTTGACGGCGAGCTTTGGTCAGCTCGGATTCAGAAAGCGTCGTCAGCTCCTGACCGCCAACCTGAACACTGCCTTCGGTTGGGCGTTCAAGTAAGTTAACGCAGCGAATGAGCGTACTTTTACCGGCACCGGAGGCGCCAATGACGCCATAAATCTGCCCGGCAGGAACGTGCAGGCTGACTTTATTTAGCGCCTGAATGGTGCGAGTCCCCTGCTGGAACACTTTGGTGATATTCGAAAGTTTAATCATTGGTTATTTATTATCGTAATTAAGTTAGCCGTGGCATTTTCGTCTGTCTGGGACGGTCGAAGCCGTCAACAAGATGGATGTTAAGGCATCCAGACGTCTAAATCAATCTAGCTTTGCACGATGAGCACTTTCTTGCCCGCCGAAACATGCGATACTAGAGCCACATGCCTTATTCAGGAGCTATAAAAGGTGGCAAAATCTGTACCCGCAATTTTTCTCGACCGCGACGGCACCATTAATGTGGACCACGGTTACGTACATGAGATTGACGAGTTCGAGTTTATCGACGGCGTTATTGATGCCATGCGTGAACTTAAAAATATGGGTTACGCGCTCATTATCGTGACAAACCAGTCTGGTATCGCTCGTGGCAAATTTACTGAGGCACAGTTTGAAACGTTGACCGAATGGATGGACTGGTCGCTGGCCGATCGCGACGTTGATTTGGATGGTATCTACTATTGCCCGCATCATCCGCAGGGCACAGTAGAAGAGTATCGTCAGGTCTGCGACTGTCGTAAACCGCATCCTGGAATGTTGATCTCCGCCCGAGACTTCCTGCATATCGATATGGCCGCTTCCTATATGGTAGGCGACAAGATAGAAGATATGCAGGCAGCAGCAGCGGCGAATGTTGGAACGAAGGTTCTGGTGCGCACGGGTAAACCTGTTACGCCGGAAGCAGAAAATGCGGCAGATTTGGTCATAAACAGTCTGGCAGACCTGCCAATGGCGATAAAAAAGCAGCAAAAGTAAGCGCAATGGATAAAAGGTGAGCGGTTGAAACAAAAATGCATTTTTCCGCTTGTCTTCCTGAGTCGACTCCCTATAATGCGCCTCCATCGACACGGCGGATGTGAATCACTTCACACAAACAGCCGGTTCGGTTGAAGAGAAAAACCTGAAAATGAGGGTTGACTCTGAAAGAGGAAAGCGTAATATACGCCACCTCGCGACAGAACGCTAAAGCGCGTCGCAACTGCTCTTTAACAATTTATCAGACAATCTGTGTGGGCACTCGAAGATACGGATTCTTAACGTCGCAAGACGAAAAATGAATACCAAGTCTCTGAGTGAACACGTAATTCATTACGAAGTTTAATTCACGAGCATCAAACTTAAATTGAAGAGTTTGATCATGGCTCAGATTGAACGCTGGCGGCAGGCCTAACACATGCAAGTCGAACGGTAGCACAGAGGAGCTTGCTCCTTGGGTGACGAGTGGCGGACGGGTGAGTAATGTCTGGGAAACTGCCCGATGGAGGGGGATAACTACTGGAAACGGTAGCTAATACCGCATAACGTCGCAAGACCAAAGAGGGGGACCTTCGGGCCTCTTGCCATCGGATGTGCCCAGATGGGATTAGCTAGTAGGTGGGGTAACGGCTCACCTAGGCGACGATCCCTAGCTGGTCTGAGAGGATGACCAGCCACACTGGAACTGAGACACGGTCCAGACTCCTACGGGAGGCAGCAGTGGGGAATATTGCACAATGGGCGCAAGCCTGATGCAGCCATGCCGCGTGTATGAAGAAGGCCTTCGGGTTGTAAAGTACTTTCAGCGAGGAGGAAGGTGTTGTGGTTAATAACCGCAGCAATTGACGTTACTCGCAGAAGAAGCACCGGCTAACTCCGTGCCAGCAGCCGCGGTAATACGGAGGGTGCAAGCGTTAATCGGAATTACTGGGCGTAAAGCGCACGCAGGCGGTCTGTCAAGTCGGATGTGAAATCCCCGGGCTCAACCTGGGAACTGCATCCGAAACTGGCAGGCTAGAGTCTTGTAGAGGGGGGTAGAATTCCAGGTGTAGCGGTGAAATGCGTAGAGATCTGGAGGAATACCGGTGGCGAAGGCGGCCCCCTGGACAAAGACTGACGCTCAGGTGCGAAAGCGTGGGGAGCAAACAGGATTAGATACCCTGGTAGTCCACGCCGTAAACGATGTCGACTTGGAGGTTGTGCCCTTGAGGCGTGGCTTCCGGAGCTAACGCGTTAAGTCGACCGCCTGGGGAGTACGGCCGCAAGGTTAAAACTCAAATGAATTGACGGGGGCCCGCACAAGCGGTGGAGCATGTGGTTTAATTCGATGCAACGCGAAGAACCTTACCTA
This sequence comes from Citrobacter sp. RHB35-C21, assembly GCF_013816515.1. Classification (NCBI taxonomy): domain Bacteria; kingdom Pseudomonadati; phylum Pseudomonadota; class Gammaproteobacteria; order Enterobacterales; family Enterobacteriaceae; genus Citrobacter; species Citrobacter sp. RHB35-C21. The sequence continues at coordinate 4,148,910 of NZ_CP057147.1, read as the reverse complement.
CTCTTGACATCCAGAGAACTTAGCAGAGATGCTTTGGTGCCTTCGGGAACTCTGAGACAGGTGCTGCATGGCTGTCGTCAGCTCGTGTTGTGAAATGTTGGGTTAAGTCCCGCAACGAGCGCAACCCTTATCCTTTGTTGCCAGCGGTTCGGCCGGGAACTCAAAGGAGACTGCCAGTGATAAACTGGAGGAAGGTGGGGATGACGTCAAGTCATCATGGCCCTTACGAGTAGGGCTACACACGTGCTACAATGGCATATACAAAGAGAAGCGACCTCGCGAGAGCAAGCGGACCTCATAAAGTATGTCGTAGTCCGGATTGGAGTCTGCAACTCGACTCCATGAAGTCGGAATCGCTAGTAATCGTGGATCAGAATGCCACGGTGAATACGTTCCCGGGCCTTGTACACACCGCCCGTCACACCATGGGAGTGGGTTGCAAAAGAAGTAGGTAGCTTAACCTTCGGGAGGGCGCTTACCACTTTGTGATTCATGACTGGGGTGAAGTCGTAACAAGGTAACCGTAGGGGAACCTGCGGTTGGATCACCTCCTTACCTTAAAGAAACGTTCTTTGTAGTGCTCACACAGATTGTCTGATGAAAAGTAAATAGCAAGGCGTCTTGCGATTGAGACTTCAGTGTCCCCTTCGTCTAGAGGCCCAGGACACCGCCCTTTCACGGCGGTAACAGGGGTTCGAATCCCCTAGGGGACGCCACTTGCTGGTATGTGTGAGTGAAAGTCGCCGACCGAAGTATCTCAAAACAGACTTTCGAGTCTCGTTTGAGATATTTGCTCTTTAAAAATCTGGATCAAGCTGAAAATTGAAACGACACACTGTTTCATTTCTCCGTAAACAAGAAATGAAAAGCGGTGTGTTCGAGTCTCTCAAATTTTCGCAACACTGAAGTGTTTTACGAAACATCTTCGGGTTGTGAGGTTAAGCGACTAAGCGTACACGGTGGATGCCCTGGCAGTCAGAGGCGATGAAGGACGTGCTAATCTGCGATAAGCGTCGGTAAGGTGATATGAACCGTTATAACCGGCGATTTCCGAATGGGGAAACCCAGTGTGATTCGTCACACTATCATTGCGTGAATACATAGCGTAATGAAGCGAACCGGGGGAACTGAAACATCTAAGTACCCCGAGGAAAAGAAATCAACCGAGATTCCCCCAGTAGCGGCGAGCGAACGGGGAGCAGCCCAGAGTCTGAATCAGCATGTGTGGTAGTGGAACGGTCTGGAAAGTCCGACGGTACAGGGTGATAGTCCCGTACACAAAAGTGCATGTGTTGTGAACTCGAAGAGTAGGGCGGGACACGTGGTATCCTGTCTGAATATGGGGGGACCATCCTCCAAGGCTAAATACTCCTGACTGACCGATAGTGAACCAGTACCGTGAGGGAAAGGCGAAAAGAACCCCGGCGAGGGGAGTGAAAAAGAACCTGAAACCGTGTACGTACAAGCAGTGGGAGCCTCTTTATGGGGTGACTGCGTACCTTTTGTATAATGGGTCAGCGACTTATATTCTGTAGCAAGGTTAACCGAATAGGGGAGCCGAAGGGAAACCGAGTCTTAACTGGGCGTTAAGTTGCAGGGTATAGACCCGAAACCCGGTGATCTAGCCATGGGCAGGTTGAAGGTTGGGTAACACTAACTGGAGGACCGAACCGACTAATGTTGAAAAATTAGCGGATGACTTGTGGCTGGGGGTGAAAGGCCAATCAAACCGGGAGATAGCTGGTTCTCCCCGAAAGCTATTTAGGTAGCGCCTCGTGAACTCATCTTCGGGGGTAGAGCACTGTTTCGGCTAGGGGGTCATCCCGACTTACCAACCCGATGCAAACTGCGAATACCGAAGAATGTTATCACGGGAGACACACGGCGGGTGCTAACGTCCGTCGTGAAGAGGGAAACAACCCAGACCGCCAGCTAAGGTCCCAAAGTCATGGTTAAGTGGGAAACGATGTGGGAAGGCACAGACAGCCAGGATGTTGGCTTAGAAGCAGCCATCATTTAAAGAAAGCGTAATAGCTCACTGGTCGAGTCGGCCTGCGCGGAAGATGTAACGGGGCTAAACCATGCACCGAAGCTGCGGCAGCGACACTATGTGTTGTTGGGTAGGGGAGCGTTCTGTAAGCCGTTGAAGGTGTGCTGTGAGGCATGCTGGAGGTATCAGAAGTGCGAATGCTGACATAAGTAACGATAATGCGGGTGAAAAACCCGCACGCCGGAAGACCAAGGGTTCCTGTCCAACGTTAATCGGGGCAGGGTGAGTCGACCCCTAAGGCGAGGCCGAAAGGCGTAGTCGATGGGAAACAGGTTAATATTCCTGTACTTGGTGTTACTGCGAAGGGGGGACGGAGAAGGCTATGTTAGCCGGGCGACGGTTGTCCCGGTTTAAGCATGTAGGCGGAGATTCCAGGTAAATCCGGAGTCTTGTTAACGCTGAGGTGTGATGACGAGGCACTACGGTGCTGAAGTAACAAATGCCCTGCTTCCAGGAAAAGCCTCTAAGCATCAGGTAACACAAAATCGTACCCCAAACCGACACAGGTGGTCAGGTAGAGAATACCAAGGCGCTTGAGAGAACTCGGGTGAAGGAACTAGGCAAAATGGTGCCGTAACTTCGGGAGAAGGCACGCTGATATGTAGGTGAAGTGATTTACTCATGGAGCTGAAATCAGTCGAAGATACCAGCTGGCTGCAACTGTTTATTAAAAACACAGCACTGTGCAAACACGAAAGTGGACGTATACGGTGTGACGCCTGCCCGGTGCCGGAAGGTTAATTGATGGGGTTATCCGTAAGGAGAAGCTCTTGATCGAAGCCCCGGTAAACGGCGGCCGTAACTATAACGGTCCTAAGGTAGCGAAATTCCTTGTCGGGTAAGTTCCGACCTGCACGAATGGCGTAATGATGGCCAGGCTGTCTCCACCCGAGACTCAGTGAAATTGAACTCGCTGTGAAGATGCAGTGTACCCGCGGCAAGACGGAAAGACCCCGTGAACCTTTACTATAGCTTGACACTGAACACTGGTCCTTGATGTGTAGGATAGGTGGGAGGCTTTGAAGTGTGGACGCCAGTCTGCATGGAGCCAACCTTGAAATACCACCCTTTAATGGCTGGTGTTCTAACGTAGACCCGTGATCCGGGTTGCGGACAGTGTCTGGTGGGTAGTTTGACTGGGGCGGTCTCCTCCTAAAGAGTAACGGAGGAGCACGAAGGTTAGCTAATCCTGGTCGGACATCAGGAGGTTAGTGCAAAGGCATAAGCTAGCTTGACTGCGAGAGTGACGGCTCGAGCAGGTGCGAAAGCAGGTCTTAGTGATCCGGTGGTTCTGAATGGAAGGGCCATCGCTCAACGGATAAAAGGTACTCCGGGGATAACAGGCTGATACCGCCCAAGAGTTCATATCGACGGCGGTGTTTGGCACCTCGATGTCGGCTCATCACATCCTGGGGCTGAAGTAGGTCCCAAGGGTATGGCTGTTCGCCATTTAAAGTGGTACGCGAGCTGGGTTTAGAACGTCGTGAGACAGTTCGGTCCCTATCTGCCGTGGGCGCTGGAGAATTGAGGGGGGCTGCTCCTAGTACGAGAGGACCGGAGTGGACGCATCACTGGTGTTCGGGTTGTCATGCCAATGGCATTGCCCGGTAGCTAAATGCGGAAGAGATAAGTGCTGAAAGCATCTAAGCACGAAACTTGCCCCGAGATGAGTTCTCCCTGACCCTTTAAGGGTCCTGAAGGAACGTTGAAGACGACGACGTTGATAGGTCGGGTGTGTAAGCGTAGCGATACGTTGAGCTAACCGATACTAATGAACCGTGAGGCTTAACCTTACAACGCCGAAGATGTTTTGGCGAAAGAGACATCGAAATTCAGCTTGATTACAGATTACATCGACAGACCCGAGAGGTGTGTTGATAGACAGAATTTGCCTGGCGGCTGTAGCGCGGTGGTCCCACCTGACCCCATGCCGAACTCAGAAGTGAAACGCCGTAGCGCCGATGGTAGTGTGGGGTCTCCCCATGCGAGAGTAGGGAACTGCCAGGCATCAAATTGCAGTAAACCGGGATGAATAATCCGGGTAGTGACAAAGAAATTCGGTGGAGCGGTAGTTCAGTTGGTTAGAATACCTGCCTGTCACGCAGGGGGTCGCGGGTTCGAGTCCCGTCCGTTCCGCCACTTATTAAGAGCCCTGAGCTAACGCTCAGGGCTTTTTCTTTTCCAGTGATTTAATTATTGCTGAATCCGCAAAAATCCTCTGCATTTTTCACTCTTTTTCGGCAAAGAACTGATGGTCATAATCCTCTCAGTTAACGAACATAGTGATTAAAAAGAGGAATTCTATGACTATCCCTGCATTCGGTTTAGGTACGTTTCGCCTGAAAGACGACGTGGTTATCGCTTCTGTCAAAACGGCGCTTGAGCTGGGCTACCGTGCTGTCGACACTGCGCAAATCTATGAAAATGAAGCGGCTGTTGGTCAGGCGATTGCCGAAAGTGGCGTACCGCGTAACGAGTTGTACATCACCACCAAGATCTGGATTGAAAATCTCAGCAAAGACAAACTGATCCCAAGTCTGAAAGAAAGTCTGAAGAAACTGCGTACGGATTATGTTGATTTGACGCTGATCCACTGGCCATCTCCGGGCGATGCGGTATCCGTTGAAGAGTTTATGCAGGCGCTGCTTGAAGCGAAAGAGCAGGGGCTGACTCGCGAAATAGGTGTCTCAAACTTCACTATTCCGCTGATGGAAAAAGCCATTGCTACAGTCGGTGCAGACAATATCGCGACCAACCAGATTGAGCTGTCTCCGTATCTGCAGAGTCGTAAGGTGGTTGACTGGGCTAAAGCGCACGGTATCCACATCACCTCTTACATGACGCTGGCTTACGGTAAGGCGCTAAAAGATGAAGTGATTGCACGCATTGCCGCTAAACATAACGCGACTCCGGCGCAGGTTATTCTGGCATGGGCAATGGATGAAGGTTACTCCGTGATCCCTTCATCTACCAAGCGTGAAAACCTGGCAAGCAACCTGCTGGCGCAGGACCTGCATTTGGATACTGAAGATAAAAAAGCGATCGCGGCACTGGACTGCAACGATCGTCTGGTCAGCCCGGAAGGCCTGGCCCCTGATTGGGATTAATTGCCCGACCCTCTGTACCTTTAACCCTCTTTCACAGCTCCTTCGGGAGCTGTTCTTATATATTCACTTAAAAAGTCTATAAATGCCCGAATGCGTGTACTGACCGCACGATCGCTGTAGTAAACGGCGCTGAAAGGCATTTCTACTGGCAGACGTTTATCGGCCAGCAGCTCCACCAGTTCTCCCCGCGCGATCTCTTTATCAATCATATAATCTGAAAGACATGCGATACCATTGCCGCTCAGGCAAAGCTGTTTTAACGTTTCCCCGCTGTTGGAAGAAATCCCACATTCGACTTCATGGAGCTGTCCGTCGCTACGGGCAATCGGCCAGGTATTGAGTGAAACGGGTTCGGAAAACCCCAGACACAGATGCTGCTTTAACTGTTCGACGGTCTCGGGCTTGCCAAAACGGGCAATATAGTCCGGTGAGGCAATAATCTTACGATAGCTGGTAAACAACGGACGCGCACGCAGGCTTGAGTCAGTCAGCGTACCTGCTCGTATCGCGACATCCACTTTTCGTTCAATAAGATTGATGAACGTTTCTGAGGAGACAAGAGACAATGTCATCTCAGGATATCGCTCACGGAACGGTCTGATTAGCGGCATCAGGAAATGCAGCATCACTGGCGTTGCCGCGTCGATACGCAGCAGGCCGCGCGGGGTATTGCGCGACTCCATGATTTCCGTTTCTGCTGCTGCCATCTCTTGCAGTATCTGCTGCACACGCCTGAAGTAGCGTTCTCCTTCTTCAGTCAGGCTTAGCTGTCGGGTAGTTCGATTAAGCAGACTCACACCCAATTTCATCTCCAGCTTTTTTACTGCCCGACTGACTGCGGAATTAGCCTGACCGAGTTGTTCTGCCGCCCGGCTGAAACTGCCGCTTTCCACAACGGCCACAAAAATCGCAAGTTCTTCAGAGGTTGCTTTCATTTTTGCACCTGACGCAAAATTATATTGAGATTTTGAATATTTTTGTTATTAAAACATCCCGGCATACTGCGTGTCATCTGATTACTGATGTTACGGAGTTATTTATGCCTCTCGCATTATTTGCACTAACAATAAGTGCCTTCGCTATTGGCACGACTGAGTTTGTGATTGTTGGCCTGGTGCCGACCATCGCTCAACAACTGGCAATCTCGTTACCTTCAGCCGGGATGCTGGTTTCAATCTATGCGCTGGGTGTGGCGATTGGCGCACCGGTACTGACCGCTCTGACCGGAAGCCTGCCACGTAAAAAGTTGCTTGTCGCGCTGATGGTCCTGTTTACGGCGGGGAATTTACTGGCATGGCAGGCACCCGGGTATATGACACTTATTGTCGCCCGTCTGCTGACGGGGCTGGCTCACGGCGTATTCTTCTCGATTGGTTCCACTATCGCGACAAGTCTGGTACCAAAAGAAAAAGCGGCTTCCGCCATCGCTATTATGTTCGGTGGCTTAACGGTGGCGCTGGTCACGGGCGTGCCGCTGGGTACGTTTATCGGCCAGCACTTTGGCTGGCGTGAGACGTTCCTGGCAGTATCAATGTTAGGCGTGATTGCGCTGATTAGTAGCCAACTGCTGATCCCGGCTAACATTCCTGGTCGAGCGGCCGCCAGTATTCGCGACCAGGTGAAAGTGCTGACTCATCCTCGTCTGTTGCTGATTTACGCCATTACGGCATTGGGCTACGGTGGTGTGTTCACGGCTTTCACCTTCCTGGCACCGATGATGCAGGATCTGGCGGGCTTCTCCCCGGCAGCGGTAAGCTGGATCTTACTGGGGTACGGCGTATCAGTCGCTATCGGCAATATCTGGGGCGGTAAGCTGGCGGATAAGCATGGTGCGGTTCCTGCATTGAAATTCATTTTCGCCGCGCTGTTTGTTCTGCTGATGGTCTTCCAACTGACGGCTTCCACGCAGTACGCCGCGCTGGCTACCATTCTGGTGATGGGGATCTTTGCCTTCGGTAACGTACCAGGGTTGCAGGTCTACGTGGTACAGAAAGCGGAACAATTTACGCCCAATGCTGTTGATGTGGCGTCAGGGCTGAACATTGCAGCGTTTAATATTGGTATTGCACTGGGTTCCGTGATTGGCGGACAAACGGTCGAGCATTATGGGTTGGCGCAGACGCCGTGGATTGGCGCCCTTATTGTCCTAGTGGCTTTCCTGCTGATGGGGCTGAGCGGCCGTCTTGATAAGCCCACGCACGTTGCTCTGGGGTAAATCATTGATGTAAGCGCCAACTTACAAAACAAACTGCAATTGTTCGTTGAAAGTGAGTGCTAAAATCCCTATAACAGAAGAACCAGTCCGGCTGCGGACTGGTTGACGTTACAGAGGTTTGAAAGTCTAAAGTGCGAAAAAACACCTATGCCATGCGTTATGTTGCCGGACAACCCGCCGAGCGGATTTTACCGCCGGGCTCGTTTGCGCATATTGGCCAGGCATTACCCGCAGGCGTACCGTTGAGCAGTGAAGATCGCATTCGCGTGCTGGTATGGAATATTTTTAAACAGCAGCGAGCTGAGTGGCAGTCGGTGCTGAAGAATTTTGGCAAAGACGCGCATCTGGTGTTATTGCAGGAAGCGCAAACCACACCAGAACTGGTGCAGTTTGCGACCACTAACTATCTCGCTGCCGACCAGGTTCCCGCCTTTGTGCTGCCTCAGCACCCCTCTGGCGTTATGACACTCTCCTCCGCCCATCCAGTTTACTGCTGCCCATTGCGCGAGCGTGAGCCTATTTTACGGCTGGCGAAATCGGCGTTGGTGACGGTGTACCCGTTGCCTGACACTCGGTTGTTAATGGTGGTGAATATCCACGCGGTTAACTTTAGCCTTGGCGTTGATGTCTATAGTAAGCAGTTACTTCCCATTGGCGATCAGATTGCTCATCACAGCGGTCCGGTGATTATGGCCGGCGATTTTAATGCCTGGAGCCGTCGACGGATGAATGCGCTGTACCGCTTTGCGCGTGAAATGTCGCTGCGCCAGGTGCGCTTTACCGATGATCAGCGCCGCCGCGCGTTTGGTCGTCCTCTCGATTTTGTGTTCTATCGCGGTCTGAACGTGAGTGAGGCCTCTGTGCTGGTCACCCGCGCCTCCGACCACAACCCGCTACTCGTTGAATTCAGTCCCGGCAAACCTGAACAATAACGGTGTGTCAGGTCTGCCGTAGGGCAGGCCTGTGATGGTTGCCCTTCATATTTCACAACAACCGAAGGACAACACAATGACAACACGCTCTCATCATGACAACGTCGAAAAACAGTTTGGCTCTCAGGCTAATGCCTACTTAACCAGTGCGGTGCACGCCTCTGGTCGTGACTTGCAACGTCTGGGGGAAAGGTTGCTGGCATTTCCGCAGGCCCGCGTGTTGGATATGGGATGCGGAGCGGGGCACGCCAGCTTTGTGGCCGCGCAATACGTAAAGCAGGTAGTGGCATATGATTTATCGTCGCAGATGCTTGACGTGGTCACTGAAGCGGCAAAGGACAGAGGTCTGGAGAATATCGCCACACGGCAGGGTTATGCTGAAAGCCTGCCGTTTGAAGATAACGTATTTGACGTGGTGATTAGCCGCTATTCCGCGCATCACTGGCATGATGTCGGGCGTGCGTTGCGAGAAGTGAACCGCGTTCTGAAGCCCGGCGGCGTGCTGATTGTGATGGATGTGATGTCGCCAGGCCATCCTGTACGTGACATCTGGTTGCAAACTGTGGAGGCGTTACGCGATACCTCGCACGTACGCAACTATTCCAGCGGAGAATGGCTGTCGTTAATCAATGACGCCAATCTGATTGCCGATACCTTGTTAACCGATCGTCTGCCGCTGGAGTTCAGTTCGTGGGTGGCGCGGATGCGCACGCCTGCAGCATTGAGCGACGCGATCCGTGTATACCAACAAAGTGCTTCTGCGGAAGTGAAAGCCTATTTTGCGTTACAGGAAGATGGCTCGTTTACCAGCGACACGATAATGGTTGAAGCACATAAAGCGGGATAAATAAAAAAGGCACTGGGGGGAAACCAGTGCCTTCATTTCTACAATGCTATCAGGAGTCCGGCATACCGCTGTTTTTCACAAACAACGTTAGCTGATCGCCTGGCTGCAGATTGTTCGTATCGCTGTTCCAGCGCATCACATCCTTGATGTTAACCCCGTGGCGTTTGGCAATGCTCGAGAGCGAGTCGCCTTTACGCACACGATAGGTGATGCTATCGCTGTTGTTCGCCAGTCGCTGTGCGCTGGTACCAGCGCCCACCGTCAGATTTTGGCCTACTTTCAGCGATGACCCGCGCAGATTATTCCACTGCTTAAGGTCATTGGTGCTCACGCCAAGACGTGAAGCGACACCAGAAAGCGTATCGCCAGAGCGAACTTTGTAGCTACGGCTGTTCAGCGGCGTGTTATCCGCAACCAACGTTGACTGCACGGCTGCAATTTCGCCTGAGGCCAGAGACTCACGCAGCTTCTCTGCATGCTTCTTTGGCACCATCACATATTGCGGACCGCTGGCACCCAACGTGGAGCCTTTCACGCCTGCATTGAAGGTTTTCAGCTTGCTGACGGAAATACCCGCCATATCGGCAACCTGAGCCATTTCAACCGGGCTACTCAGGCGAACACGTGCCAACGCGCGGCTTTCGTCTGTTGTTGGCAGACGCACGCCATAGCGTTTGCTGTTTTTGAGTATATCGCTCAATGCCAGCATTTTTGGCACATATAGCTTCGTTTCCTGAGGCAATGGCAACGACCAGAAGTCAGTGGGTTTACCACGGGCTTTGTTCGTTTTAATTGCCTTCATGACACGACCTTCACCGCTATTATAAGCAGCAACGGTCAGCAGCCAGTCGCCATCAAACATTTTGTTCAGACGCTGCATCATGTCCAGTGCGGCGGTGGTGGAAGCCACAACGTCGCGACGTGCATCATAATTGCGGGTCTGTTTTAAACCATAATTGCGCCCCGTGCTCGGAATGATCTGCCAAATACCTGCGGCATTGGCGCCAGACGTTGCGTGAGGATCAAAAGCGCTCTCCACTATGGGTAGTAGTACCAGTTCCATTGGCATGTTACGTTTCTTAACCTGCCCGGCTATCCAGTACATATACGGCTCTGCCCGTAAAGTTACATCGTGGAGATAGCTCTTATTGCGTAAATACTTCTGTTTCTGTTCGCGAATCCGGTTGTTTTCCGGAATTCCCATCTTTAGCTCGTCACCAATGAAAGCCCACAAATCTTGATCAGCAGCGATAGATGTTCCGTCGTCCATCCATCGCGCCTGACTTGTAAACTTTCCTGCTTCCCCTTGACCAGCTGCAGAAAGGCTCTGTGCGTGTTGTTGGACGTTACCAGTATTCTGGCACCCAACAAGCAGGACAGAGGCGAGTAATATCGCTTTTGCCTTCATGTGTGTGTCAATAGTTGCTTAAAAGACGACCGATCATAACGGCGAAGTTTTCAAAAGGCAACCCGCAATTGTCAGAACGTATCTTTCTTTGACCTTAACCAGGCAAAACGCTCTTCAGGTTGTTGCAATATTGTTTTTTTATTTATTTCATTAATTAAATCAATATCTTCTGTTCTTAAAAAAAGATTATTTCGTCGCTCATTTTTCAGAATTACGGGCAGTGTCATTTGTTTTTTTACGCGTAACTCATTAACTTTACGATAATATTCATTTATGAACGGATCGTGCGGAAGAATGCTTAAGGCAAACTTCATGTTTGCTAATGTGTACTCATGTGCGCAACAAATCAATGTATCGTCAGGAAGTGCGTTTAGTTTTTTAAGTGATTGATACATTTGAGATGCTGTGCCTTCAAAAAGCCGACCGCAGCCACCGGAGAAGAGCGTGTCGCCGCAAAACAGGTAAGGGTGGCTAAAGTAACAGATATGTCCTAAAGTGTGACCCGGCGTAGCAATTACCGTAAATTCATGCCCAAAAACGAGTGCAATATCGCCATCTTCGACTATATGCGTCGTTCCCTTATCTTGCGTTTCAGCCGGTCCGTATACCGCTATTTGTGGGAAATGTTGCAGAAGTTCTTTCACGCCGCCCACGTGATCCTGATGATGATGTGTCAGCAGAATGGCCTCGGGAACCCAGTTATGTTCTGCAATAGCTTTCAGAACAGGTGCTGCTTCACCCGGGTCCACAATCAGACAATGTTTGTCATTATTCGACAGGACCCAGATGTAATTGTCCTGAAATGCAGGAATACTGTTAAGATTCATAGATTACCTCTCAATGCGTAACGGAAGGTTGTGATGAAACCGGCAAGGATCCCTCAAACTGTCGTAGCGCCCGTTAGTTGGGATGATTTTCCCTGGGGCGAACACTATCGTCAGGCGCTGGAGCATCAGCTTAACCCGTGGTTCGCAAAAATGTACGGATTTCATCTGCTTAAGATTGGTAATTTAAGCGCAGAAATCAATTCTGAAGCGTGCGCGGTTTCTCATCAGGTAAATGTTTCTTTGCAAGGCGCTCCCATGCAGGTGACTGCCGATCCTTTACATCTGCCTTTTGCCGATAAGTCCGTGGATGTTTGTTTGTTGGCTCATACGCTGCCGTGGTGTTCCGATCCACATCGCTTACTGCATGAAGCCGATCGCGTGCTTATTGATGACGGTTGGTTGATTCTGAGCGGCTTTAACCCGGTAAGTCTGATGGGATTGCGTAAACTGGTGCCCGTATTGCGTAAAACATCACCCTACAACAGCCGGATGTTTACCCTCATGCGGCAGTTGGACTGGCTCTCATTGCTGAATTTTGAAGTACTGCACTATAGCCGTTTTCATGTCCTGCCCTGGAACAAGAAGGGCGGGAAAATGTTAAGCGCCCATATCCCTGCGCTGGGCTGTTTGCAACTGGTGGTTGCGCGTAAGCGAACCATTCCGCTTACGCTCAACCCGATGAAACAAAATAAAAGCAAAACGCCTATCCGCCAGGCCGTTGGCGCAACCCGGCAATACCGTAAACCAGACGTTTAAGCCTCAGCCTTATACCCAATATCATCCTGAGTGGGACGCATTGCTGCGGCGCGCGCAAGCTCATCACAGCGTTCGTTTTCCGGATGGCCCGCATGGCCTTTAACCCATTCCCATTTGATTTGATGCGGCCCCAGCGCGGTATCCAGACGTTTCCACAGATCGACGTTCTTCACTGGTTTTTTATCTGCTGTTTTCCAGCCGCGCTTCTTCCAGTTGTGGATCCACTGCGTAATGCCCTGGCGCACATACTGGCTGTCCGTGCTGAGTATCACTTCACACTGTTCTTTCAGGGCTTCCAGCGCAACGATTGCCGCCATCAGCTCCATGCGATTATTGGTGGTGAGGTTGTAGCCTTCGCTAAAGGTTTTTTCGCGCCCGCGATAGCGTAAAATCGCCCCATAACCACCTGGCCCTGGATTTCCCAGGCAAGAACCATCGGTGAAAATCTCTACCTGTTTAAGCATCTCTGGTAGACTTCCTGTTTTAGCAAATCGAAATCAAACGATAAGTCTGACATAAATGACCGTTATGAGCACTGGAATTACACGACAGATCGTCCTCGATACCGAAACCACCGGTATGAACCAGATTGGCGCCCACTACGAAGGCCACAAGATCATTGAGATCGGTGCGGTTGAAGTGGTGAACCGCCGCCTGACCGGGAATAACTTCCACGTTTACCTGAAACCGGATCGGCTGGTGGACCCGGAAGCGTTTGGTGTACACGGAATCGCAGACGAATTCCTGCTTGATAAACCTACGTTTGCCGATGTGGCCGATGAGTTTCTCGACTACATCCGCGGTGCGGAGCTAGTCATCCATAACGCATCGTTTGATATCGGGTTTATGGATTACGAATTCGCTAAGCTCAGGCGGGATATTCCGAAGACAAACGAATTCTGCAAAATTACCGATAGCCTGGCGCTGGCGAGGAAAATGTTTCCTGGCAAGCGCAACAGCCTTGATGCGTTATGCTCACGCTATGAAATAGACAACAGTAAGCGAACCCTGCACGGCGCATTGCTCGATGCCCAGATTCTGGCCGACGTTTATCTGATGATGACCGGTGGGCAGACCACGATGGCGTTCTCAATGGAAGGTGACAGCCAGCAGCAGAATGACACGGGGATCCAGCGTATTGTGCGACAGTCCAGCAAACTACGCGTTGTTTTCGCCACTGATGAAGAGTTAGCGGCCCATGAGTCGCGCCTTGACCTGGTGCAGAAGAAAGGCGGAAGTTGCCTCTGGCGGGCATAGTTTGTACGTTTTCCGTATGGAAATGACCATTCGGGTGATTTTTGCAGCAAACGATTAAAAAACGTGAGAAAAAGCGTTGACGAGGCGTGAGGCAATCCGTAATATTCGCTTCGTTCCCAAGCGGAACACAACGCGGAGTGGTAGTTCAGTTGGTTAGAATACCTGCCTGTCACGCAGGGGGTCGCGGGTTCGAGTCCCGTCCATTCCGCCACTATTCAGAAAGCCTGAATCAGAAATGATTCAGGCTTTCGTCGTTTTAGCCCGCCACAATAATAATCTCATCATCACACTTTATCGACCACGTCCGTGCTATCGGGCAGGCAACACATCAGGTCATCCTTAACCCGACGCATATCCAGGGGCAGATCAACCTGCGAAGTGATTCATCACGCAGGCGAAGCGGGGGGAAAAGTTATCGCCGATAAGCACCGTTTCTTCATTCAAGTGCTTTAGCATATACAGCTTGTCGGCACGTTCGTAAGCGTCGAAGAAGAGATAATCGACAGCATCCGTTGCTTCATCATCGGGAGATTTTTCACGTCCGTTGGGAGTGAGCATGAAAACACCGGCGGTATGGCCGAGTGGTCGGGCATAGCGAAAGAACAGTTTTCGGTTCACAGCAAACTCGCCATCATCACTTTTGAGTTTCCCTTGTACTGACAATGAAAGGTGTCCGGAGTTGTAGCTGGTAATCAGCATTATTCCATGGAGTACCTTTTTTGTATCCTGGATGTCGAGTATCGACGTGAATTCCGAGGAGCAGGAAAAACTGATTTCTTGTTTTTTCGCATTCCCGGCGATAATAAAAAAAGCGATAGCCGCCAGCCCAAAAATGGCAATCACGACTGACCATAGTAAAGGAGAGTGATCGCTTTCTTGCTTCATATCATTCCTCATGATGGCGATACTGGCTGATGCAATGGTAATAGCCGAGGTTCAGCCCGCATTCAGCGGCAAACGACCACTCAACCAGATTATGGTTGCTCGCCCAGGTATTGAGATACAGATCTTTTGGGTACGAACAGTCGGGGTTAATGCCCACGGACTTGAAAATATCCAGCGCTTTCTTTTCGGTTATGGTGTCGGTGAGGGCGTTTCCTAATATATGTACACGGCATTGTTCATAGTCGATAGTCCGCAGGATAGTCGCGTCCGTCATGGCGATTTCATTGGGTATCCATGTTAACCACGCTGTCGCCAGCACGGCGATTCCGGTAATTAACGCGGTTATCGCCACAGGCCAACGGCTTTGTTTCTTTTTGTTGAGCGTCGATGCAACATTGGCAATTCTGGCGGGAGCTTGCGCTTCTTCCAGTTGCTGAATATTGATATTAGCGTCGCCCATCCGAAATCCCATCCGCGGAATTGTGACGATGAGTTCTGCAGGATGACCCGTAGACGTTATTGCTTTGCGCAGAAATGAAATGTGCTGATTGAGATTCGCATCCGTCGCTCTGGCGCCATTATGCTGAAAAACATTCAGCAGAATTTCATCACGCGAGGATATCTCTTTACCATTTTGCAACAAATAGAGCAGTAATTGTGTTGCCACATTATTCAATGTGGCCATTTCACCAGATGCCAGGTCTTTTAGGGTATTTTTATGTGGTCTGAAAACTAAGCCATCACCAATAATTACGGATTTAATTTTGTTTATTGGTATATGAGAAATCACTGATGTCTCCTTTAAAGCAGGATATCTCGCATTCGAGTGGGTGAAGCAATAGCATAACATAATTCATTTATAAAAAATGGTTGTACCATAGATCGCTTTATTAATATTTATATAACAATATTTTAATATCTCTTATAGAATCCTCTTTTCTCCTTCCTCTCTTTCACTATCTTATTGTCATTACTCGCTTTTGATATCCAATTTCATTTTTACAAAAATTTCATAAATACATTTTGCCTGTTGTTCTGGCTAAATAAAAAAATAGTTGATAGATAAAAACTCTATAAAAATGCTAAATGATAGATACTAACACTGGCTAAGTCGTGATTTTTGGCGGTTTTTTAGGTAAACGATCGCTGTGCAGACAGTGTTACAACATGATTCCCTGAGTTTGATTAATACCGGATTTTTGCATTGTGTCATTTTCCCGTCGACTTAATATAAGCCCCGAAACAGCGTAAACAACTGTGGACGGTATTTCGGATGGAATACCAATGAAGTTCAAAATACGGGGCGGCTTGAGATGGATTGTTTGCAAGGATATGCGCTACCGCCACCTGCAGATCAGGATTTTCCGGACATAAATTATCTGCGGAAATAGATCTTCGGAATAACTAAAAAACAGATATAAGGTTAAGTAGTAATATGAAAATGAAAAACGTGGCTGTGGCCTGTGCGCTGATGGCGGGAATGACTTTTACTGCCTCTTCTGCTTTTGCTGCAAAAAATGTCGAACCGACTAACGGTAAAATTCACTTCACCGGTTCTCTGGTTAATTCCGCATGCGGTCTGGCGCCAGAATCCAGCCCGGTACAGGTTAATTTTGGTGAGATCCCAACTTCTCAGTTAAAAGACAACCAACGTGCTGGCGTTAAGCATGCCAAAATCGTTCTGCAGGGCTGTGATACGACCGTCGCGAAAACGGCCACTGTGACCTATACCCCGGCAACGATTGATACAGAGAACAACGCGCTGGCTGCATTCACCTCTGGTACTGCAAAGGGTGCGGGCATCGGTATGATTGACAGTGGCAACCAGGACGTGGAATGGGGTCAAGCCGCCTCTCAGGTCAACATTACCGATGGTGAAACCGACATTGATTTCGTCGCTTACCTGCAGGCAAACAACGCATCTGCCGCGGTAACTCCAGGTGATTTCGAATCTACCGTTAATTTCCAGATCGACTACCAGTAACGATCTGCAGCAGGCGCATTAACGCGCCTGCTTAACCCTTCCTGCGAATAACTGAAAGGAAATGCGGTGATGCCTGGATGGCGAATTTTACTGCTTTTTATCTTCATATCGCCTGCATGGGTTTTGGCTGACACCAATCGTCTTGTCAGTACGCCCGGCAAAATGCGCATGCGCGGAAATATTATTGAGGCTGCCTGTTATGTCGATCCACGCGACCGGTCGCTACTGGTTGAATTTGATGATCTCTCAGCGAGAGATATTTCCGGAAAACCAGAGAAAGTATCAGCGCATGATTTCAGCATTCATTTGTTGGGATGTTCATTAGGGGATTCTCAACACCCCGGGAATCTGTTTCAACGCGCCAATATTACCTTTTCTGGCGCACCGGATAGTGACAATCCTGATTATCTAAGCGTGCAATCGGAAACTGAAAATTTAGCGATAGAAATATATGACAGCAACGGACAGCAAATTCATCTGGGTGAGCCATCACCGGACTATGTGCTTAATCCAGGGAAAAATACGCTCAATTTTACGGCTTATTTGATCTCCCGCGACGGAAGAATGACATCTGGCGAATTTACTGCGGTCACGCATTTTGTTGTGAATTATCTCTGAGCTGCACTGCAATTCGGGTATCTGAAGGTATGCGAACGAAAATGATCACGCTGAAAACAGATAAAAAACGTCTGGCGCTTTTTATTGCTCTGGTCTGTGCCTCTTCATGGGCTGAAGCGGATGAGGCCATTGAATTTAATACCGACGTACTGGATGCCAGCGACAGGCACAATGTCGATTTGCAGCGTTTTTCCGAAGGCAACTTTGTGACTCCCGGAGAATATCTGCTGGATGTTCGTATCAACAGCCAGGAGATTCCACAGCAGTCGATCCGTTATATCGTCGATCCTGCCAACCCGCATAAATCCATGGCATGTCTGACCCCGCAACAACTCGAATTACTGGCGCTCAAAGAAGAAGCGCTGGCCTATATTCATCCGATTAGCGCGACCTGCTATGACATTTCCCGCCTGCCGGGTGTGGCGTTGAATAATAGCGCAGGCGTACTGGACATTATCGTGCCTCAGGCGTGGATGAAATATACCGATCCAGACTGGACGCCACCGGAACGCTGGGATAACGGCGTCGCAGGGCTGATTTTTGACTACAGCGTCTCGGGCCAGGCCACACATTATGAACAGGGCGGCGATCGTTATCGCTCTCTGTCTGGCTATGGGCAGACAGGTTTTAACCTCGGCGCGTGGCGATTTCGTGGCCAGTATCAGGCCAATTACGCTTCGGATGATAATCGCGGCCGTATCGACTGGGATCAGATCTATGCCTATCGACCGTTGCCGATGCAGGCTGCAAAACTGACGGTCGGCGAAATCTACCTGAATTCTCAGGTTTTTGATTCGGTACGTTTCACCGGGGCTAACCTCGCCAGCGACGAGCGTATGTTGCCACCGAATTTGCAGGGCTACGCGCCTGAAGTGCACGGCATCGCCCGCAGCAATGCGAAGGTTACCGTCAGTCAGCAGGGCCGTGTTATCTATCAAACTACCGTTCCCGCAGGGCCATTTAATATTCAGGATCTGCACGGTTCGGTACGCGGCACGCTGGATGTTCGCGTCGAGGAGCAGGATGGCAGCGTACACACTTTTCAGGTCAATACGGCCGATATTCCTTATCTGACGCGCCCAGGCTATGTGCGCTACAACGCCGCGGTCGGGAAGCCATCGCGTTATAACCACGACGTTCAGGGGCCTGCGTTTTATAGCGGTGATTTTTCATGGGGGGTCAGCAATGCCTGGTCGCTGTACGGCGGCGCGCTGCTGACTGGCGATCGCTATAACGCCTGGTCGATGGGGATTGGGCGGGACTTGAGCTGGCTGGGGGCGCTGTCGGCTGATGCGACGCAATCCGTGAGTCGGGTAAAGCATCAGGCTGAACAAAAAGGCATGTCTTTTAAGCTCAGCTACGCCAAAACTTTTGATGAGTACAACAGCGCCATCACCTTTGCCGGTTACCGCTTCTCACAGCGTAACTTCCGCACTTTCTCGCAGTTTCTCGACGAGCAGTATGAAAATAACAACAGTGCCGGCAACGAAAAAGAGATGTACACCATCACCGGCAACAAAACCTTCTTTGCTGACGACCCACTATTAGCGACCACGCTGTACCTGACCTATACCCACCAGAACTATTGGGATCGCGGTTCCCAGGATCGTTACGGATTATCGATGGGGCACAGCTTTTCATTTGCTGGCATCCAGGGGATCAGCGCCAACGTTGCGGCTTACCGCTCTGAGTATCAGGGCAAACGAGACGACAGTCTTTCGCTTTCAATCTCGGTGCCATGGAGCGATGGCCGCTCTATGGATTACGAATTGCAGAACAGCGGCAACCAGACCAGCCAGATGGTTTCGTATTCCGATAACCGCGACCGTAACAATCCGTGGCGTTTGCGCACAGGGGTTTCCGGTGAAGGGCGTACGGCGTTTGATGGCTATTACAAGCACCGCAGCATGATGGCGGAACTGGAATCTAACGTCAGCTGGCAGCAATCACGTTATTTCTCCGTTGGCGGCACGATGCGCGGCGGCTTTACCGCGACGCGTCACGGTGCGGCGCTGCACAACAGCCAGGCGTCGATGAATACCGCCAGAGTGATGGTTGATACCGACGGGGTGGCGAACGTGCCGCTGAACGGCGAACAGGCGCACTCAAACCGCTTCGGTATTGCCGTCGTACCGGACGTCGTTAGCTATCACAGCTTTGATACCCGTATCGATGTGGACGCAATGGACGAGGACATTTCCGCGACTAAAGCCATCGTGACCAACACTCTGACGGAAGGTGCGATTGGCTACCAGCATTTTGCCGTGGCACAGGGGCAAAAAATGATGGCGCTGCTGCGCCTGAAGGATGGTTCGGTACCGCCGTTTGGCGCCGAAGTGTTTAACGCTAACGGCGTTAGCGTCGCCATGGTAATGGAAAACGGTATGGCCTGGATTGCGGGTGTGAATCCGGCTGAGCGTCTTTCCGTTGCCTGGGCTGGCCGTGCGCAGTGCCACTTACAGGTGCCACAACAAATCAACCCGGAAGGTAACGTGCTGTTGCCTTGTGAATAATTTCAATAACCTGAATGAATTTTGTCATGAATAATCAAGCTTTTTACTCCGTGCAGCGTTGGCTTAAACCCGTGGCCTGTGGCCTGCTTTTGATTGCAGAGATCAACACCTCATGGGCAGGTATTGCGCTCGACCGTACCCGCATGATCATCACTGGTGATGCGCGCTCAGTCAGTGCGAACTTAACCAATACCAGCCCGAGCATTCCGTTTCTGGCTCAGTCGTGGGTGGAAGATGCCAACGGAACAAAAATTACCTCGCCGCTGATGGTCTTACCGCCGCTGCAACGAATTAATGGCGGGCAAAAGGGAATTGCCCGCGTGACGAAAACCAGCGGGATCAACGCCCTGCCGCAGGATCGCGAGAGCTTGTTCTACCTGAACGTACGTGAAATTCCACCTAAACCGGATAAGCCGAACGTGCTGCAACTGGCGATGCAGTCGCGCATCAAATTGTTCTACCGTCCGGCCGCCATTGTGCCGGAAACGCCGGGCGCCGTGTGGCAAAACCAACTGGTCTTTCACAAGCAGGGCCAGCGCTGGAGTGTGGATAACCCAACGCCTTACTTCGTCACCTTAATCGGCTTAAGCCGCAAGCCAGAAGCGCAGGGAGGCGGCAGATTGACCGACTTCCCCGGCGTTATGGTCTCACCAAAATCCTCTCTCGATTTCAGCGTCACGGACGGCAGCGTCAGCCAGTTCAGCATGATGTACGTGAACGATTTTGGCGGTCATCCCGAACTGAAATTCAGCTGCACAGGCAATGTATGTAAAGCATTGCCGATGGAGCAACAGCCCCGGTAACAGGAATCGTAAATGAAAAAGATGCTTTGCGCCCTGCTGATGGCGGGCATGGCCTGGCAGGTTCAGGCCACCAGCGGCCGCCAGGATATGAGCAACGTGTCCGGTGAGTATGGCAACGTCCGCTTTCACGGCCGGGTCTACGTGTCGCCGTGCGTGCTGGATATGGCCTCACGCGATCAGACCATCAATCTTGGTGATATTTCCGCCAGTCGGTTTCGCCAGGGCGGCGATCGCAGCGAACCGGTGTTGGTCACGCTGTACCTGAACGGCTGCTTAAAGGGCTCTGGTCATACCCTGAGGGATTTCCCCGGGCAGACCAGCGAAATGCCTGAGCTGGCGCACAGCACGGTGGAACGTGGCGTTTCGATGACGCTGATGGCCGAAGGCGCGCCGGAAAACAGTGACCTGGGGCGTATTCGTGGTGATGTGCGCGGCGCGGGCATTCGGCTACTGACCGAGCGTAATCAGCTGATCCATCTGAACCAACCGCAACGTATGTGGATCCTCAAACCAGGCGATAACGCCATTCACTTTCTGGCCACGCTGGAATCTTTTGGGCCAGAGGTGACTGCCGGAGAATTTAACGGCCTGGTGAGACTTAAGCTGGAGTATCTATGAGCGTATTACGCAAAGCGCTGTTGTGGGTTGCCCTGGCTGGCTGTCCACTGGCCGGGCAGGCATTTACACAGGGGGAAGGTGAGCCGGAGGGCGGGTCGCCGCATCAGTACGATATCGAATTGAGCTCGCTGGATGTCAGTAAAAACCACGTGGGTGGCAGAACGGATCCGTTTACCTGGAATCTGGGCAGTTGGTATGTGGTGAATTTCTATTGCGAGCAGGCTGACATCTCCCGGTCGCCGATTTACTACACCACCACGACTACGATGCCGCCTTCAAATCAGGGGGCGAACCGTTTTCGGCTAAATGAGTATCTGGATGTGGAAGTGCAGGTGTGGGTTGCCGGGGGCTATAAACAGTATGTTCAGGCGCCTTTTACCAACGTTTCAAACCGCAACAGCAATAACACTTGCAAAAAGCGCAAGGGCTACACGCGCGCCACTAACGTTGAAAGTGGTTCAAAAGGGAAAGTGACGTTTATTGTCACTAAACCCATTATCAACGGCATCAATATCACTTCCCAATCGCTGGTGGAGGTTGCCGGGCGCATGGGGAGCGCGGGACCTACGCCCACTACGGCGATTTCCCGTGTGGTGATTAAATCCGGGCTGATTACCGTACCGGACAAATGCACCTTCAACCGGGGAGACAAAATCAGTATTGAGTTTGGCGATCTGCCAGGATCCGCTGCCCGGCTCAATGGCACTAACTACAGCAAGTCGATCCCCATTCATGTTGTTTGTGAAGGCGGCAGCTTCGATCAGGGCGCGCTGAACATTAATCTTGGCGTACAAACTACCACGGCGTCAGGCACGGCGGGGTTCAACGATCATCTCCTCGGCACGCTGAGCGGCGGACAAAAGCGCGACGATCTCGGCATTATGCTTAAAGACGAGAGCGGTGGCACCGTCGTGCCCAATCAATTCTATAACGTGAAAGGTTTTTACCAGAATCAGGGCGACTGGAATCTCACCGCTGCACCGGTGGCAAAGCCGGGCGTGGGAAGCGTTAAGGAAGGTGAGTTTGAAGCCTCTGCCACCGTTGTTGCGCAGTTTCAGTAGGGGGATGCCATGAGATGTTCGGCGTTATTCGCGATCGGCGTGTTACTGCTTGGCGGCATGGCGCAGGCCGACACCAAACTGGTCGGCGGTGATATGTATTTTCACGGCACTATCAGAGCGCTGGCCTGCAGCCTGGCACCAGGAGGCGACAAAATCGAGGTCGATTTCGGGCAAATCGCAACGCAGGATCTCTATCTTTCGGGGCGCAGTAAGCCGGAAAAATTCAGCATTCAGCTACGCGACTGCAACCCCGAGGTTTTTCGCGGGATCTCGGTCACTTTCAGTGGTAGTGAGGATGCTGAACTGGACGATCATCTGGCGCTGGATAGCACTGAACAGGGCGGCGCGACAGGGATCGGTATTGGGATGAGCGAAGAGGACGGCACGGCAATCCGCCTTGATGAGAGCACGTCAGTCAAAGAGATAACTGCAGGCTCGATGACGCTAAATTTTTGGGCGTGGGTCGCAGCAGAGCCGTCGGCGATAAAAAATCAGTCTCTCGAATACGGTCCGTTCAGCGCCAGCGGAACCTGGACACTGAACTACCAGTAGCATGATGAACGCACTGAATCGTATTGCCCCGCTGCCTGCGCAGAAATTATTGCTCGTTATTAGTCTGTTTTTCTGGTGTGGGGTAATGCATCTCTACTGGCCGAATAACGGCGGCAGCGGTCTGTCGTTGCCGCTTAATATTACGAGCTGGATTTATGCCGTTGTGCTGGCTGCAAGCGCATCAGTGCTGGTGCCTCGTCAACGCTGGCGTATCACTGTCCCCGCCACGGTTTTTTCGATGGGGGCGCTCATCCTGACGCTGCTTTGTCTGCTGACGCCTGGCGTCTGGCAGTTCGAGGCGCAGCTGGTCGCAGGGGCGCTGCTGGGAGGCGTGCTCGTCTATCTGGTGACATTGCAGATTCCGCTTGCGGCAAACACCCTGACGGTACTGCTGACCCTGCTATGGGGCGCGAGCGTCATCGAATGTCTGGCGTTTTTGTATCAGTACTGGCATTTGCCGGGTGTTGATTACTGGGAGTTTGCCTGGCGACGCGGTACGCGGCCCTACGGTATTTTTCAGCAGGTCAATCTGATGGCCAGCTTCACTGCATCTGGTGTGCTGCTGTCAGCTCTGCTCTTTTTACGGCTACGCGACAGATATCGAATTGTCATCGGGGTTGCTCTGGTGATGATGGGCTTTGTGCTGCAT
The DNA here is from genome assembly GCF_013816515.1 of Citrobacter sp. RHB35-C21. Classification (NCBI taxonomy): domain Bacteria; kingdom Pseudomonadati; phylum Pseudomonadota; class Gammaproteobacteria; order Enterobacterales; family Enterobacteriaceae; genus Citrobacter; species Citrobacter sp. RHB35-C21. Next base: position 4,125,828 of record NZ_CP057147.1, on the reverse strand, counting down.
GAATCCCAGTCGCAAACCGGCTATGTGTCTGTGGTGGTAGGTGAAGTCTTGCTGCTGGTGGTTTTCCCGGCGCAACGCCGTATGTTGTTGCTACTTCTGCTACCGCTGGCGTTAGGCATGGTGGCGGGCACGCTCGCTCGCCATTTTTTGTCCGTTGCTACAGTCGATCACCTGACCACTTCCCAGGTGCGCTGGACGGTGCTTAAAACGTCACTAGCATTATTTGCCGAACGCCCGTGGACGGGGTGGGGCGTGGGCAGTTTTGCCGCCGTGTTTCTCGAACGCGCGGGGCCGTTGGGGCTGAGCAGCATCTCGCATCCGCACAATGAGCTGGTGCTGTGGCTGGTGGAGGGCGGCCTGGTTGGACTGGCGGGGGCGCTGTGCTTTATTACGGGGGGCTTCTGGCTGTGGATGCACGGAAATCGCTGGCGTCGCGCCTGTCTGGTGGCGGCGCTGCCGGTGGTTATTCATATGTTGACGGAATACCCCGTCAGGCAGTCAACACCACACTGGTTACTGCTGATCCTGCTGCTTCGTTGTGCAGATAGCCCGCTAAAAGGGGCTCGCCTGACGCTTACGTCGACGTCGCTGATTCGTGCGCTGGCATTGATCTCGTTTTTAACCTTCACGCCATTGTTGCTTCTCTCACTGCACACGCAACAGCAGTTGACGCTGGCGGAGCGACAGTCAGCGCAGTGGCGTCTGGCCGAGTCGCTCCCGGTAGGAGGCTGGCTCCTTGCCCCTCGCTACCGGTTTGATGTTCAGATGGGGTATCTGCAACGGTATCAGCGTACCCGGGACGCTCGCTGGCTGGAAGCGGTTCGCCGCTGGGCGCCTGACTATGTGCGTGTTCACCCAGACCCAAATGTCTCCTTCACGCAAATCTTGCTGGCGTTACAGCAGCGCGACCTACCTGAGGCGCATCGTCTGGCGACGCGCTTTTACCTGACATACCCGAACGATCGTCGTATCCCGTGGCTGCAGGATGCACGACGTCCTTTCAATCAAAAAATGGAATGATATGAACAGATTCAGCGAACAGACCCGCCATGGGCCAGAGCTTCCCCGCAACGCCGAGCTGCTGCGGATCACCGGGATCCGTTTGCAGCGCATCCATTTTTTTGATGATGCATCGCTGGATGTCTGCGAGGTGTTAAGTCAGGTACGCACGCCGCTACCGCTCGATCTTTTTTTCAAGCACCTTTCCATCACCGCAAAACAGCAGCTATTTCTGTGGGAAATGCGGCAGGTACTGGCACTCTCAGGAAGTTATTCGCTGAATTTATCCGTCAGGATGCTGACCTGTCTGTCGTGGATTGCGCAGCTCGCCCGGCAGGCGCATCAGGGGCGGATTGTTATCGAAATACAGGATCCTGGCACCATGATGCGACTGGAAAAGGCAGAACAGCAGGCTGTATGCATTGCCGTCAAAACCCTGGTGCGTCACGGGTTTCGCGTGTGGCTGGATGATGTTTCGCCTGAGCTATTTTTTGTCTGGCGGCTGTCTGGCATCCGTTTCGATGCCATCAAAATTGAAAGCGGAATGTTTCATCAGTTCAGGACGTCGGAGTGGCAGTTGAGGGTACTGGTCAATCAATTTCGCGGGTTGGGAGAACGGGTTGTGATCGAGGGGGTGGAAACGCCGCAGGATTACGCCATTTGCCGTATGAGCGGCGCAGATGCTGTGCAGGGATTTTTGTTCGAGCAGGAAGTATTACCGAAAAGCCTGAATCATTGCTGATTCAGGCCATGGTCATTATTCGCTCAGCGTCTGTGCGATATCTTTTTGCACCTGCTGGCGCTGTTCTGGGGTCAGTACTTTGTTCAGGTCGAAATAGTATTTCACGCGGTAATAACGCGCCTGCTGTTCGATATTGCTGAACGCAGAAAGCTGTTTTTTGACGGCGGCTTCATCCCATTTCCCGGACTTGATGACGTCAATCAACGCGCCGTCTTTAACATCCTTCACCGATATCTGGCTAACGTTGGTTTCAAGCTGCTGGTGCAGTTTTTTAATCTGCGCAACCTGGTCAGTGCTCAGTTTAAGGTGCTGAACTACCGGGTCCTGAGCTGGAGCGGGTACATTGGATACGTTTGCTGCAAGCGTGCTAAAAGAAGCGCCAGCCACGGTTGCCGCCAGCAAAGTCATGCGTACGAAGTTCTTCATTTCGGGATCCTGATAAGGGAATTATTAACATTGTCTGTCACTCGCTGGTGACGAGTGATTATCCTTTGCAGAATACGATGCCCGAAGCACGTCGCCACGCGAATTTGTTTTGCGGTTGGTTACGGAGTGAAACAATCCCGCTACGCAAAACGTTGTGCAGCGGGAAGAAGGCGATATCTACAGCGTGAACGGGTCAGCGTCCTGCCAGGCGGGGAACTTCTCGCGGTACTCGCGCAGCGCCGAGAGTGACAGTTCAGCGTCAATGCGCGTAGCCTGATGCGGCTCGGCGGTGGCAATAATCTCCCCCTGCGGATTAATCACCCGGCTGTCACCGCGATAATGATGGCCGTTACCGTCAGTACCCACGCGGTTACATCCTGCTACATAAGCCTGGTTCTCAATTGCCCGTGCGGTGAGCAGAACCTGCCAGTGTAGCGAACGCGGCGCCGGCCAGTTGGCGACATACAATGCCAGGTCGTAATCGTTGCGGTTGCGCGACCATACTGGAAAACGCAGGTCATAACAGACCAACGGCAGAATGCGCCAGCCGCGCCATTCAAAAATAACCCGCGCGTCACCCGCCTGATAATGTTGATGTTCATCCGCCATGCGGAACAGGTGGCGCTTGTCATAGAAATGGACATTACCTTCGGGTTCGACCAGCAAAAAGCGGTTTACCGGGCCACGTTCAGACAGGAGAGCGGCGCTGCCTGCTATAAGGGCGTTCGTCTGTTGCGCCTTAGTGCGCATCCAACTGACAACCTCTTCCTGCGGCAGCGATTTGCTTGCCGCTTCCATGGCAAATCCGCTGGTAAACATTTCAGGTAACACAATGACATCACGTCCGGTGACGGTTTCCAGTTGGCGGTCGAAATGGCGCAGGTTAGCCGGGCCATCCATCCAGATCAGCGGTTGTTGCAGCAGAGTAATTTTCAAACCGGGCACGATCGAGGCTCCTCATTGAACAACATTTTGACACTGTAGCATGAGCTCTAACGGAAATGTGGCAATAAAAAGCCCCGCATTAAGCGGGGCTAAACGTTGTGCGTCTGTCGTTACGCGGCTTCGACTTTACGCACCTTCTCTGGCAGCTTTACCGGCTGAGTCGCCAGCGCCTCGGGTTCAAAGTCATCCACGTTGATGCTACGCAGACGACTCGCTTCGGCTTTCACCAGAATTGCGGCTTCGTCTTTATCAATCAGCCCTTTAGCCAGCGCATTGTGCGCCAGTTCATCCAGGCGGGTAAACGGCAGGTTTTTACCCAGCTCTTTGCAGATCCGCTGGTGGATAGGGTCGGCTGCAATCACATCCAGCAAAGCCTCTTCCAGCAAACCTACCGGGTTATGCTCGCTCGGCGTCAGGTATTGACCGCGGCCAAGGCGAGAACGAGTGGCGCTCGGAACCTGCAGAATCTTCGCGACTTTATGATCCAGCTTGTCAGACGGTGCATGGTAGTGGCGACCGGTAGGGAAGATAACCACATTCAGCAGGCCCGCGACCAGTCGGTTCGGGAAGTTTTTCAGCAGGTCGTCCATCGCCTGTTCCGCTTTGTACAACGCATCCTGAACACCCCAGTGAACCAACGGCAGGTCTGCTTCATTACGGCCTTCATCGTCATAACGCTTCAGTACCGCAGAGGCCAGATACAGCTGACTTAATACATCGCCCAGACGCGCGGAGATACGTTCACGGCGCTTCAGGCTACCGCCCAGTACGGCCATGGAGACATCCGAAAGCAGTGCCAGGTTAGCGCTCAGACGGTTCAGATGTTGGTAGTAACGTTTGGTCGCATCGCCGGTTGGCGTGCTGCTGGTTAAGCCGCGCGTCAGGCCCAACCAGAAGCTGCGCACTTTGTTACTACCGACGTGGCCGATGTGTTTGAACAGCAGCTTGTCGAATGCATTCACATCGTTACTCTGTGCCGCAGCCATCTCTTCCAGAACGTACGGATGGCAGCGAATCGCCCCCTGACCGAAGATCATCATGCTCCGGGTCAGAATGTTGGCACCTTCAACGGTAATGGCGATAGGCGCGCCCTGATAAGCACGGGCGAGGAAGTTGCTTTCGCCAAGCATAATGCCTTTACCGCCAGTAATATCCATTGCATCGATGATTGACTGCTGTCCACGGTGGGTACAGTGATACTTCACGATGGCCGACAGCACCGCCGGTTTTTCACCCAGCATAATACCGTAGGTAATCAGCGACGCCGCTGCATCCATCACGTACGCGTTACCCGCAATACGTGCCAACGGCTCTTCAATACCTTCCATCTTACCGATAGAGATTTTGAACTGGCGACGAATATGCGCATACGCGCCGGTTGCCATTGCGACCGATTTCACGCCGCCCGTCGAGTTAGACGGCAGGGTAATACCGCGTCCCACGGACAGACATTCCACCAGCATGCGCCAGCCCTGACCGGCCATTTTTGGGCCACCGATGATGTAATCAATCGGCACGAAGACATCTTTGCCCAGCGTCGGACCGTTCTGGAACGGCACGTTCAGCGGGAAGTGTCGACGCCCAATTTGTACGCCTGGCGTTGACGTTGGGATCAGCGCACAGGTAATGCCAAGATCTTCTTCACCACCCAGCAGTTTTTCCGGGTCGGAGAGTTTAAATGCCAGACCCAGTACGGTAGCGATAGGCGCCAGCGTGATATAACGCTTATTCCAGGTTAGGCGCATACCCAGCACCTGCTGGCCCTGCCAGTCGCCCATACAAACCACGCCGGTATCAGGGATCGCGCCTGCGTCGGAACCCGCTTCCGGGCTGGTCAGAGCAAAGCAGGGGATCTCCTGACCACGTGCCAGACGCGGCAGGTAATGATTCTTCTGCTCTTCGGTGCCGTAATGCTGCAGCAGTTCGCCAGGGCCTAAGGAGTTAGGTACGCCAACGGTGATCGCCAGGATCCCGGAAACGCCGGAGAGTTTCTGCAGAACGCGAGCTTGAGCATACGCGGAGAATTCCAGCCCGCCGTACTCTTTCTTAATGATCATCGCGAAGAAGCGGTGTTCTTTCAGATACGCCCACAGTTCCGGCGGCAGATCCGCGAGTTCATGGGTGATCTGGAAGTCGTTCGCCATGCGGCAGGCTTCTTCCACCGGGCCGTCAATAAACGCTTGTTCTTCAGCTGTCAGATGCGGCTGAGGATAGTTATGCAGTTTTTTCCAGTCTGGCTTGCCCTGGAACAGGTCGCCTTCCCACCAGGTTGTACCGGCATCAATCGCCTCTTTCTCAGTACGCGACATCGGCGGCATGACTTTACGGAAACCGCGGAACACTGGCGCAGAGATCATGGATTTGCGCATTGGCGTAAAGTTAAACGGTACGAGGAGAATGGCCAGAGGAACCAGCAGCCAGATTGACCACAGGCCAACCACGCCAAGCGCAGCTGTCCAGGCGAGCAAAATTAAGCTGCTGAGGAATAAGCTCACGCGGTGATAAAACAGAACGCTGAGCAGAACAACCGTAGCGATAATACTCAAAATCATCATAACGAAAAGCTCCCTTGCTTGTAGGAGGTCTGACCACTTGTGATGATATGGTTGTAGTGGATGTAAATTCTTTTAGCAATGTGTTTACAAAATAATTACAACAAAGCTCACATTGTTGCTGTTTTAACCGGCACAAAAAATCAAAAGCCGCAGCCATTCCTGTGGCTTGTACTTCTCGCTGGTAGCGCTATCCGGTACACTGCATCTTGTCATTTACATTCATGCTGAAGGATATCCTCATGTACCAGGATCTTATTCGTAACGAACTGAGCGAAGCGGCGGAAACGCTGGCTAATTTTCTTAAAGATGACGCCAATATTCACGCCATTCAGCGCGCGGCGGTCCTGTTGGCAGACAGCTTTAAAGCTGGCGGTAAGGTACTTTCTTGCGGTAACGGCGGTTCCCATTGCGACGCGATGCACTTCGCCGAAGAGCTGACCGGACGTTATCGCGAAAACCGCCCAGGCTACCCGGCGATCGCTATCTCTGATGTCAGCCATATCTCCTGCGTCAGCAACGATTTCGGTTACGATTATGTCTTCTCCCGCTACGTTGAAGCCGTGGGTCGCGAAGGCGATGTCCTGTTAGGCATCTCTACTTCAGGGAATTCCGCTAACGTGATTAAAGCGATTGCCGCAGCGCGCGAGAAAGGGATGAAAGTCATCACCCTGACTGGTAAAGATGGCGGCAAAATGGCGGGTAGTGCGGATATCGAAATTCGCGTGCCGCACTTTGGCTATGCTGACCGCATTCAGGAAATTCATATCAAAGTGATCCATATCCTGATCCAGTTGATCGAAAAAGAGATGGTGAAGTAAGAAGGCTATTTTATTTGCCATTTTGAATCCGGGCAGTGCCCGAAATCCTCACGTACTACGTGTACGCTCCGGTTTCTGCGCGCTGTCCGAATCTAAACTGGCTGCAACAATTACGCCTTCCCGCTTAAAGGCGTTTGTGGAGGTGATGTATGTGCGAACTGCTCGGGATGAGCGCCAATGTGCCAACCGATATCTGCTTTAGCTTCACCGGGCTGGTTCAGCGCGGCGGAGGTACCGGGCCGCACAAAGACGGCTGGGGTATTACGTTTTATGAAGGTAAGGGCTGCCGTACGTTTAAAGATCCGCAACCCAGCTTTAATTCGCCTATCGCCAAACTGGTTCAAGACTATCCCATCAAATCCTGTTCCGTGATTGCCCATATTCGTCAGGCGAATCGTGGCGAAGTGGCATTGGAAAATACCCATCCATTTACGCGTGAACTGTGGGGACGTAACTGGACGTACGCTCATAATGGACAGCTCAGCGGCTATAAATCGCTGGAAACCGGTAATTTCCGCCCGGTTGGGGAAACCGACAGCGAAAAAGCTTTCTGCTGGCTGCTCCACAAGCTAACTGAACGTTATCCGCGTACGCCTGGCAATATGACGGCAGTGTTTAAATATATCGCGATGCTGGCAGGAGAATTGCGTGAGAAGGGCGTCTTCAACATGCTGTTGTCTGACGGGCGTTATGTGATGGCTTTCTGCTCGACCAACCTGTTTTGGATCACCCGTCGTGCGCCGTTTGGCGTGGCGACACTGCTGGATCAGGATGTGGAAATCGATTTTAGCTCAGAGACCACACCCAATGATGTGGTCACCGTGATTGCCACTCAGCCGCTAACCGGCAATGAAACCTGGCAAAAGATTATGCCAGGCGAGTGGGCGTTATTTTGTCTCGGGGAGCGTATAGTTTGATGCCAGTTGCGGCTGAACCACTTCGTGACTCAACGGCTTGCTGATAACGTAACGGCCATCGACGACGGAAACGGTCGGTGGCTTACGCGTTTGTTCAAAGTAATCGTAGCCAGGCTTTAGCTGCGCCCAGAATTCTTTGTAATACGAGAACTTATGGCGCTGCATGTTGGCGTCGGTCATGCGGAATGGATAAATGCTAACCTGCACGCTGGACTGCCCAAACACCAGTGCGCCGGTGACAAACTGGAAAATCTCATCAATGCCGTTGTCGGTCATTGCGTAGCAGCCGACGGAAACGCAGGCGCCGTGGATCATCAGGTATTTACCTTCATAACCGTGTGCGCGGTCGTAGGCGTTAGGGAAACCAATGTTAATCGCTTTATAAAAGCGGCTATCCGGTTTCAGCTGTCCGCGCTGTACGCTGTAAAACCCTTCCGGGCTTTTGAAATCGCCCTGACGCTGTTTCGGACCTAAGCCGCCGGAATAATTGCAGATCTTATAGCTGTCGAGCAATTGGTACTGTTCGCCCATCTTGACGTACAGATCCAGCGTTCGCTCTTCTTTGAAGATCTGGATATAGACGGGGGAGCCCATTAATTGCTGCTTATATTCTTTGCTGACAGGCGTAGTCGGGCTGCTGCTGCTCAGCAAACCGGCAAATGAAACGCACGGCAATAAAAGCATCGCAAGAAAAAATGCGATTTTACGCATACTGCTTATTCCTTGATAAAACGATTACACACGCCAGGACGGCAAAAAGAGTTCCCAAATCGGATAAATCTGGATCTGGAGCGCTCACATTATCACCCAGAGAGTTTTTCGCAAGTCTCTCGTGCGGCGTTTACACTTTAGATTTTCTTTATACGGAAAATTGTGCTTAAAGGCAGTCAGACACTGACGTATTTTGTGGGTTAGCGCACGTCATTAAGTCTTCTGAGTGCAGAATTCCTAATATATTGAATTTAAAAAATTAATAATTTAATAATCGAATATTAAAATGGAATGCCCGGCAATAGCGGTAGACTGCGGCGAACGTGTTTGATTAGGTAGTGTTGTTTTCATGTCTTTTGTCTCTGCGCCCCGACGCTTTTTGCCGGGTCTGCTGTCTTTGTGTGTTGTGTTGTCCTCGCCGTCTGTCGCCAAAGTTCAGCCCCTCTTATCTGACGCCCATTTAAGCTATGCGGCGCAATTACGCATGCGTAACCGCGCCCGGCTGCTGAAGCAGTACCACGCGCAGGTAAAAAAGCAGGCAAGTTATGTGGTGGAAGGTAATGCGCAAAGTAAAAGCGCGCTGCGCCAGCAAAACAGGACGCTGATTAAACAGCACCCGGAGTGGTTCCCGGGGCCACTAAAAGCGAGCGATCAACGCTGGCAGGAGCTGGCTGAGAATGACCATTTTCTCAGTAGCGATCATCTGCACAACATAACCGAAGTGGCAATTCACCGTCTTGAGCAGCAGTTAGGTAAACCCTATTTGTGGGGCGGGACCAGCCCGGAACAAGGCTTTGACTGTAGCGGGCTGATCTTTTATGCCTACAACAAAATTCTGGCAGCAAAATTGCCACGTACGGCGAATGAAATGTATCACTATCGGCGGGCGACCATCGTCGCTAATCGCGACCTTCGTCGTGGTGATTTATTGTTCTTTCATATTCACAGTCGGGATATTGCCGATCATATGGGCGTCTATTTGGGGCAGGGACAATTTATTGAATCGCCGCGTACGGGAGAAACGATTCGGGTGAGCAATTTATCCGATGACTTCTGGCAGGATCATTATCTCGGCGCTCGTCGTATTCTGACGGAAAATACCATTCTGTAATCAAAAAGGCGGTGCGAATGGCACCGCCTCGTCAGGGGTTAACTCAACGCCCCCATAATCTTTAATTCCAGCTCATCCGGAACTTCGTTATATGACAACACCTGTAAGCCTGGTGCAAACAGGCGCGCATAGCGCGCAAGCAGAGGACGTAGCTGCGGTGCGACCAGCAGTACCGGCTCTTTACCCGCGGCTTTCATCTGTTCTTTAATCTGCGGCATATTGGTCTGGAACTGATTCAGCATATTAGGATCGACCGGTACGCTATCGAGCACCACTTTTCCACTTTGCTGAGCCTGATTCACTACATTAGCCAGCAGATTCTCCAGCTCATTATTCAGCGTGTAGACCGCCAGCTCATCTTTGCGCACAAACGGATGGGTAATGCTGCGACGGAGCGCCAGACGCACATCTGCCGTCAACAGAATATGATCTTTAGTGACGGCGCTACTGGCGACCAGTACGGTGGCAATGGTAACGATATCGCGCAGCGGCACGCCTTCGACCAGCAGCGCCCGATAAACCTTCAAGAGCTGGCTGTAATTCAGCGCCGCGCTCAGATCTTCCGCCAGACGGGGGGCCATCGAAGAGAGGCGGTTATGCAGTTGGGTAATATCATCGTAGTTAAACAGGTCGGGAATAAAGTTGCGAATGACCTTATTCACATGTGTCGCAATGACGCTGGCACTATCAATGACCTGATACCCCATATTTAGCGCTTTGGCTTTTTTCGCCGGGACAATCCACGTCACCGGCATACCATAGGCCGGATCGTGGCCTAAAACACCATCGATCTCGCCATACGTTTCACTGGAGGGCAGCGCCATCAGCTTATCTGAGGGAATATCAGCCTCATCAGCCTTGATCCCATTGATAAAAATGGCGTACTGGGTCGGTTTTAGACGGAAGTTTTCGCGGATGCGAATTTCCGGGAGCAGCACGCCGTTAGTGTCTGAGATAACCTGCCGTACACCGCGAATACGTTGAGTGAGCGGATTCCCTTTGGATTTGTCTACCAGCGACACCAGCTTGTACCCCAGGCTCAGGCTGATTGGCTCAATCAAAGGGATGGTTTCCCAACTGACCTGTTGCTCGGTGGTTTCAACGATGGTTTTGGTCAGCGTCTCAAGATTTTTCTCTTCAGTTTCAGCCACCTTCGGGCGCTTGCTCATACGCCAGGCGGTGAACCCCATCAGGGCGCTGAACACCAGGAACGGGAAATGCGGCATTCCCGGTACCACCGCCAGTACAAACATAATGCTGGTGGCGGTATAGAGTACGGAGGGGCTGGCCAGTAACTGGCTACGCACGTCTGTGGCGATATCACCGCTGTCGCTCACGCGTGTAACGATAATCGCCGCCGCCGTCGACAGCAGCAGAGACGGGATCTGGGCAACCAGACCGTCGCCGATGGTCATCAGTACGTATTGCTGGAATGCGGCTTCGGCGCTTAAATCGTATTTGAAAATACCGATACAGACGCCGCCTATCAGGTTGATGGCCAGGATCATCATCCCGGCGATGGCATCACCGCGTACGAACTTCGACGCACCGTCCATTGCGCCATAGAAGTCCGCTTCGCCCGCCACATCTTTACGTCGCGCCTGCGCCTGGGCCTGATTAATCAGGCCTGCGTTCAGATCGGCATCGATCGCCATCTGCTTCCCGGGCATGGCGTCCAGCGTAAAGCGGGCTGAAACCTCGGAGATACGCTCGGCACCCTTGGTAACCACGATAAAGTTGATGATCATCAGGATGATGAACACCACAAAACCGACGACAAAGTTACCGCCGATCACCACCTGACCAAAGGACTCAATCACCTTACCGGCAGCGCCTGCGCCCATATGGCCGTGCAGTAACACCACGCGCGTTGATGCTACGTTCAGCGTCAAGCGCATTAAGGTGGTGATCAGCAAAATGGTCGGGAACAGGCTGAATTCGAGCGGGCGTTTCGCGGAAACGGCCACCAACAGCACCATCACCGCCAGCACGATGTTAAAGGTGAACAGAATATCCAGCACGGCCGGTGGTAATGGCAGGATCACCATCGCCAGGATAGACAGTATGACCAGCGGAATGCCGATGTTACCGTTACGCAGCAGCGCGAGGAATTGTTTAGTTGTTTTCGGCATCCAGTTTAAGAACCTCTTTTGGAATGGAAATATGTCTGTTCAGCGAAGGGCGAGCTTGTGAACCGTCACGCCAGTGCTTCATTTGCAGTACATAGGTCAGGACGTGTGCTATCGCCCGATAAAGTTGAAATGGGATCTGTTGATTGACCTGGGTGGTGTAATAAACGGATCGCGCCAGCTTAGGAAATTCAACAATCTCAATATTGCTCTCCGCCGCCACCTGACGGATATACAGCGCGATTTCATCGGTGCCTTTGGCGACAACGAAGGGCGCGGCGGCGCGCGACTGGTCATACTGTAGCGCCACGGCATAGTGGGTTGGGTTGGTGATCACCACATCGGCTTTTGGCACCACCTTGCGAATTTGCCCCATCGCCATTTGCCGTTGCAGGCGACGGATCCTGGCCCGTACCTCCGGCTTACCTTCCTGATTTTTATACTCTTCCTTCACTTCCTGTTTGGTCATCTTCAACCCTTTGGTGAACATTTTTTTCGCCAGAGGAACATCAATCAGAGCGAAAAAAATAAACAGGATGACAAAGTTGCGCATGATGCTGCTGTACAGCGCCAGGCCATCGCTGACGGCCTGTTTGAAATACAGCTCCTGCAGTCCCAGAAAGGCGGCAACGTTATTGCGTACGCTAATCCACAGCATCACCAGCAGTACCATCGCTTTGAGCGTCATCTTGCCGGTGTCCACCAGATGGTCGGTGGAAAACAGACGGCCAATCCCTTTGAGCGGGCTTAATTTGCTAAAGTCCGGCAAAATTTTCTTCGGCAGGAACAGCCAGCCTCCGGGAATCAGCGAGGCAAACAACGCGGCGACCGGCATGGGTAACAGCGTCAGGATGAACTTGGCTAAAATCAGCAGATGGTGCTCAAGGAACTGGCCGATAATGTCCGGATCATTAATGTTCTGCGCATACTGATGCACACTGATAAAGCTTTCGCGGACAAAATCTTCATACCAGGGGAAGCTGCTGGAGATCACCATAAATGCGGCAAACATACTGGCGGCAAGCCCCATATCTTTTGAGCGCGGAATTTGCCCCTCTTGCCTGGCTTTGCGAAGTTTTTGCGCCGAGGGTTTTTCTGTTTTTTCTTCGCTGCTGCTATCCGCCATAGTGCCCCTTGAGCGCGTCAAGTTGCTGCAAAACGAAATTTGCCAGGTGCAAATAGTGGTCGGGCAGGTTGTAAAGCAGAGTCGCAAAGCAGACAAGACCCGCCAGCATGTTGATCGGAAAACCTAACGAGTACAGGTTGAGCGGAGGCGCAATGCGGTTCAACAGGCCAAAGCAGCCCTGGACAATCAACATGATAAAGGTTGTCGGCAGCGCCAGCAGGGTGGCCGCGGCAAACACCCAGCCCAGCCCCAGGGAAATGGTGCGCAAAGATTGTGGATGCAGCGCATTACCAATCGGCCAGTAAGTAAAGCCTTTGAATAAAATGCTCACCAGCAGCAAATGCCCATCCATCGCAAAGAACAGGATCACCGCGTAGATGTTGATCATCTCCGCCAGTACCGTCGTTGATGCGCCGCTGCTCGGGTCGTTCATCACCGCCATGCTCATCCCCATATTGAAAGAGAGGATCTGGCCGGCCAGCTGCAACGCTAAAAATAAAAACTGCAGCATCAGGCCGAAAAGCATGCCCCACAGAAACTGCTCTGCGGTCAAAATAATGCTGTTGATCGACAGCAGGCTGTCAGGAACCGGATGGGGAATAAGCGGCGTAATGATAAAGGCCAGCGCCAGGGACAAAATTATGCGTATTCGCACCGTGAGCGCCGCGTTATCCAGTACCGGCGCGTAGTGAATAAACGCCATAATGCGCACGAATGGAAACCACATGCCCAGTATCAGGTTACTTAACTGTGTAACGTCTGTTTCGCGCATGTCAGTGCACCAGAATGGCGGCCTGAGTGAACAGATGCACGCAGAGATCGCTTAACTGGACGATCATCCATTTTCCGCTAATGCCCAAAACTGCGAGGGTGACGATAAGCCTGGGCAAAAAGCTGAGCGTTTGTTCGTTAATCTGCGTAACGGCCTGAAAAATGCTGACCAGCATCCCCACCAGCAGGCTGGGAACGACCAACACGCAGACTAAAATGATCACGACTTTTATGCCGCTGGCGACGATATCTGCGGCTACATCAATGGTTAACATATCCGATCTCCGTTAGCCCAGTCCCAGACCGCGAATACTGGAGGTCAGCGTACCGACGGTCAGCGCCCAGCCGTCAATAAGCACAAACAGCATCAGCTTAAAGGGGAGGGAAACGATCAGCGGGGACAGCATCATCATCCCCATCGCCATCAGCACGCTGGCGACGATCAGGTCGATCACCAGGAACGGGATGTAAATCATGAAGCCTATCTGGAAGGCGGTTTTAAGTTCGCTCAGCACATACGCCGGAACGATAATGGAGAGATCCTGATCGGCTGCATTACCTTTCGCGTTGGCGATCGTCATGATCTGCGCAATCGCTTTTTTGTTGGTCTGCGCCAGCATAAAGCGCTTCAGGGGCGAGGCGGCGGTGCTCAGGGCGTCAGGGAGTGTGATTTGATCGTTTTCAAAAGGCACAACCGCATGGTCGTAAATATTGATCCAGACCGGACGCATCACCAGCATGGTTAACGACAGCGCAATGCCTATCAGTATGCGGTTGGGCGGCGTTTGCTGTAGCCCCAACGCCTGGCGCAGCAGGGAGAGAACAATAATAAAACGCGTAAAGCAGGTCATCATCAGCACCAGGGTTGGCAGAATGCCCACCAGGGTCATCAGGATTAGGACCTGGATTTTTACGCTGTATTCCTGGCTATTACCGTGTGAAATCACATTCAGCAACGGGATATCTCCCCCTTGCGCGCAGGCAAAGGGAGAAAGGATGAGTAATGAGATACCCAGTATGAGCGTGAGGGTTGGTGCGCGTTTCATGGTGCCAGGTCGTTGATTTCATGCGTGTTGAATTCAAGGACGCGCAGGCCATATTTTTCATTGACCACCACCACTTCAGCCTTGCCCAGCAGGATGTTATTAACCTTAATATCCAGCGGTTCACCGGCAAGCTTGTCCATCTCAATGACGGTGTCGTCATCAATGTTCAGCAGATCGGACAGCATCACTTCCACGGATGACACTTCCAGCGTTAGCGTGACCGGAATACGTTTGAGTAATGACATCGACTCGGAAAAGCGGTCTTCTAAACGCGCCACCAACGTTTCTGTTGCCGACGGTGCCGTTGGCGTGGTTGTTTCGGGCGCTAACTCGAAACCTTGCTCTAAAATATCTTCTGGCTTACTCATAGGATTTCTCCGTCTTGCTCGTTAATTCGGATAAAAACAGTTTGTCTTTGTCCTCTACGATCAGGGCATTAAATAATTCGGATTTCCCAATATAAACAGGGAAAGTTTCAGGCATTGCGATAGGTAAAATATCCCCGGGTTTAATTGTCGTCAGGTCGGCGACATTGAGGGGAATTTCTGCAATCTTGACGTTCATGGTCAGCGGCAGCGTATGAATGATTTCTTTAATCAGCGTTTTTTTACGCATCTCAACGTTGGCTTTATCAACCTGCTTTTTCTTCTCGCCGTGCTCGCTACGGCGGATTAAATTCAGAATGTAATCGGTATGGGAATCGTCCAGTAAGATGCGGAAACTGCAATTCTCCTCATCACCTAAAACAAAAGTGAGCTGATAAGCCCAATGTGTTTGTACAGTACTGCTGTCAGGTTTAAGCGTCAGCGGAATGCCTGATATGTTTTTATTAAAGATGATATTGCTAATATCCAGCGCCAGCCTGCTTCTCAGCCGGGTTTCCGTCTTGGTTGGTAAATCATCTTCTGAATTTTCGTCCGCAAGCGATGAAGTCAGGCCATAAAAGTTACCTAATAACATTAACAATAATGCGCGATCGATATCAAAAGCCAAATGTCCAACCTGCGAGACTAATAACTCAGCGCTTTTATTGATAACGTCCATCTCACATTGTATTTTTCTGAGTGTTATATTTGTGCGATGTTTTTTCAGAAAATAGTTTCCGAGATGTGATTCAATTGTATCAAAATTACCCGTAAACATAGTCGGCAGACGATGATAAGGACGCCCAAGCCGGTTGCCTTCAAGTTTAAAGATTCCGGGCGTTTGACTATATTTCAGCATGGTACGCTTTCTCAGCTGTAATTTCTGGGGCGGATGAGTTGATATCAAATCCCGCGGTTATAAAAGAAAATACTACTCCATTTAATTTATGGTTCATCCTTGACGCTTTCTCATATTGTTGAAGTCCATTAGATATGAAATGCAGTACCTACTCTCGTCTCTGATGTAGGGCTGGACATTAGATATTTTACCTCTCTCCTCTGCAAGTTATTAATGGCGTCAGGTTATAATTAAAAAATAATTAATTACGTATACGTGATGCTCCCCGCTAATCCTCTTACCTTGGTAAGTCACGTCTTGCGTGCCTTGGTTTTATACCCATATATCCATAACTTGTTGTTTTTTATGTAATAATAATTTTATTATCTTTTAATTTAAGATTGTTAAAGGCACCGGTGTTACTATTTTTTTAGGAAAAACCCTATTTTGAAATAGTCTTCGATAGGGCTGCCCTTTGATGGGGCGGTAAAACATGAGCAAGGATGGGATTAAAACATGGCACGGGCGATATCTATTATTCGATGATTGTGCTTTGGAATGATTTGTATATTTCTCGTAACGGATGTTAACTTTACTTCTAAGTGTAAAATAATCATGTTTGAACTTATTGCCGAAGCAGCCTCCAGTATCAATGTTTTTTCAATGGCAAGGCGTATTGCTGCGTTTAATGTTCCAGTGCTTATCCATGGTGAAACCGGTACTGGTAAAGAATGTATCGCCAAATTTATCCATTCAATTACGTTTGCGCAGGAGCCACAGGCCCCCTATATCGGGGTGAACTGTGCCGCTATCCCTGAAAATATGCTCGAAGCCACGTTGTTTGGTTATGACAAAGGGGCATTCACCGGAGCAGTGGCGACCGTGCCGGGGAAAATGGAATTAGCCAATAACGGTACATTATTACTGGATGAGATTGGCGATATGCCTTTAGCGCTACAGGCTAAAATATTGCGTGTATTGCAGGAGCAACAGGTTGAGCGCTTAGGCAGTAACCGTTTAATCAAACTGAACTTCCGTTTAATTGCCTGTACCAATAAAAATCTTGAAGAAGAAGTGGCTGCAGGACGCTTCAGAGAAGATCTCTATTATCGGTTGTCAGTTATTCCGTTGACGATGCCGCCGCTGCGCGAGCGTATGGAAGACATTATTCCGCTGGCGGAGTCGTTTATCAAAAAATACTCCACGGTACTGGTTAAAAATATCAAGCTTTCTGAATCATCACGCCGGGCGTTACTCAGCTACGAATGGCCGGGGAACGTGCGTCAACTTGAGAACGCTATCCAACGGGGAATGATCCTGAATCGTGATGGTGTCATTTATCCCGATACCTTAGGTCTGCCATCCATTGAATCTGATTCCTGGAGCGAACCGCAATGGCAGCCAAAGCCCAGTATGCCAATAACGACCAGCGATAATCTGGGTCAGCATGGCCGTAGCGCGCAGTATCAATATATCGCTGACCTGATGCGTAAATATCAGGGTAATAAAACCAAAATTGCTGATTTATTAGGCATTACCCCACGCGCGCTTCGTTATCGTCTGGCGTCAATGCGAAAACAGGGAATAGAGATCTTTTCCTGAATCAGTCTGTGGTAGCGAGAACGCTTTTTTAATTTTAAGAGTAGGTCATGAGCATAAATACGATAGCCCCAGCCAGTACGATGCAGACGCAAATGATGCAGGACATGCAGCAGATGAAAGCGGTCGCTCAGGCGCCTGTCCTTTCGCCGATGCAGATTAACGCCGTGGGCGCCCAGTCGGCATCATCTCCGGTCTCGTTCGACCACGTCATGCAAGGCGCGCTGAATCATGTTGATCAATTTCAGCAGGTCGCGGAGCAAAAACAAACGGCCATTGAGATGGGGAAAAGCGACGACCTGGCGGGGGCCATGATTGCCAGTCAGCAGGCATCGTTATCGTTTTCTGCTCTGGTTCAGGTCAGAAATAAAGTCGCTTCCGGATTCAATGACCTGATGAGCATGTCAGTCTAACGCTATGAATGAATTAATAAAAAAACTCACTCAGTTTTTACCCTCGTTCTCTTTTCGCCTGGATGGTAATAAACGTCTGGCGTTACTGGCGGCAGCGGCCATTGCGGCGACTGCCATTATTGTCAGCGTGCTGTGGAACAGCAATCACGGCTATGTTTCGCTGTACGGTAGTCAGGAACATCTCCCGTTTTCACAAATAGTCACCGTGCTGGATGGTGAAAAGCTGGAATATCGTATCGACCCGCAAAGCGGGCAAATTCTGGTTCCGGAAGAGGCGCTGTCGAAAACGCGGATGACGCTGGCGGCGAAAGGCGTGCAAGCCATGCTGCCCAGCGGCTACGAGCTGATGGATAAAGACGAAGTGCTGGGCGCCAGTCAGTTTGTGCAGAACGTCCGCTATAAGCGGAGCCTGGAAGGTGAACTGGCGCAGAGCATCATGACGCTGGACGCCGTCGAGAGCGCCCGCGTGCATCTGGCGCTGAATGAAGAGAGTTCATTTGTCGTCAGCGATGAGCCGCAAAACAGCGCTTCAGTAGTGGTGCGTCTGCATTATGGCAGCAAGCTGGACATGGACCAGGTAAATGCCATTGTGCATCTGGTGTCCGGCAGTGTGCCCAATTTGAATGCCTCGAAGGTTAGCGTTGTCGACCAGGCGGGGAATTTACTGTCCGACGGTATTGGCGCGGGAGAAGCCGTTTCTGCGGCGACGCGTAAGCGCGACCAGATCCTCAAAGATATTCAGGATAAGACCCGCGCCAGTCTCGCCAATGTCCTCGACTCGCTGGTCGGAACCGGCAATTACCGCGTGAGCGTGATGCCAGATCTCGATCTGAGCAATATCGATGAAACCCAGGAGCACTACGGTGACACGCCGAAGGTTAATCGTGAAGAAACGGTACTCGATAGTGATACCAACCAAATCGCCATGGGGATCCCCGGCTCGCTGAGCAATCGTCCTCCGTTGGCAGCAAACCAGGTGGGAAATGGCGCCACAGGGACGACGCCTGAGGATTCACGCCAGCCAGCCGCGCTGTCAAAACATAGCGAGAACAAACGCGACTACTCCTGGGACCGTAGCGTTGAACATATCCAGCACCCTGGATTCGACATCAAACGTTTAAATGTGGCCATAGTCCTCAACCAGAGCGCGCCGGCATTAAAGAACTGGAAACCGGAACAAACCACGCAGCTGACGGCGCTGTTGAATAACGCTGCCGGGATTGATGCAAAGCGTGGCGACAATCTGTCCTTATCCCTGCTCAACTTTGTGCCGCAGTCGATCCCCGTCGAGCCGACGCTGCCTTTATGGAAGGATGACAGCATTCTGGCCTGGGTTCGCTTAATTGGCTGTGGCCTGCTGGCGTTACTGCTGCTGCTGTTTGTCGTGCGCCCGGTCATGAAACGATTGACTGTCGAGCGCCGCCGGACCTCTACGCCTGAACTGGCGCTGGACGCCGCACCGATCGCGATCCCTGCGGACAAGCCCCATTTTGCGGCTGCTGAAGATGAACGCAAAAATATCGAACTGCCTTCTTTCCCTGGTGACGACAGCCTGCCTTCGCAGAGTTCCGGCCTGGAAGTGAAGCTGGAGTTCCTGCAAAAACTGGCGATGAGCGACACCGATCGCGTAGCTGAAGTTCTCAGACAATGGATTACCAGCAATGAGCGAATTGACAATAAATAACGGCAGTAACAACAGCTACCTGGAACAGGCCGCAATTTTATTGCTGTGTCTGGGCGAGGAGGCGGCAGCCACGGTGATGCAAAAGCTCAGCCGTGAAGAGGTGGTTCGTCTGAGTGAAAACATGGCGCGTCTGTCTGGCGTGAAAACCAGCATGGCGAAAAAAGTGATCAATAACTTTTTTGATGAGTTCCGCGAGCAGAGCGGCATCAACGGTGCCTCGCGTTCCATGCTGCAAGGGATCCTCAATAAAGCGTTGGGAACAGAAATCGCCAGCAGCGTGATCAACGGCATTTATGGTGATGAGATCCGCTCGCGGATGGCGCGTTTACAGTGGGTGGAACCGCGCCAGTTGGCGATACTGATCTCAGAAGAACATTTGCAATTGCAGGCTGTCTTCCTTGCCTTCCTGACGCCGGAGATCTCGGCCACGGTACTGTCTTACATGAATGAGTCGGTGCAAAACGAGATCCTCTATCGGGTTGCCAAGCTCAACGATGTGAATCGCGATGTTGTGGATGAGCTGGATCGGTTGATCGAACGTGGGCTGTCGGTGCTGTCCGAACATGGTTCGAAAGTGAAGGGGATCAAGCAGGCCGCGGATATCGTTAACCGCTTCCAGGGTAACCAACAGGTGATCCTCGATCAGCTGCGTGAACGCGATGAAGATGTTCTTGAGCAGTTGCAGGACGAAATGTACGACTTCTTTATCCTGAGCCGCCAAAGTGATGAGGTGCGCCGTCGTCTCCTTGATGAAGTGCCGATGGAAGACTGGGCTGTGGCGCTGAAAGGTACCGAAGCGCTGTTGCGCCGGTCGATTTATGCCGTGATGCCTAAGCGTCAGGTACAACAGCTGGAGGCGATAACGTCGCGCCTGGGTCCGGTTCCGGTGAGCCGTATTGAACAGATCCGCCGTGAAATCATGGGGATTGCCCGCGAGCTTGAGGAAGCGGGTGAAATTCAGCTACAGCTGTTTGCTGAACAGACGGCGGAGTAACACATGGCGATTGAAACCATTCGTGGTCGTTACCGACTGCACCGCTTTCCTCCTCGCCAGCGCCATTTGCAGGCTGAACAGCTCACGCCGGGGATCACGCCTGCGGATTATCAGCGCCAACTGATGGACGGCTTCCAGGAGGGCCTGCAAAAAGGCTTTGAACAGGGGATGACGGAAGGTCAGGAGCAGGGCTTTCAGGAAGGTCATCAGAAGGGGCACGATGAAGGCCGTCGTCAGGGATACACTGAAGGCAGCCTGGCCGGGCAACAGGAAGGGCGTAAGCAGTTTGAGCAAGCAGCGCAACCGCTGGAAACCATCACTGGCAAAGTGAACGACTACCTGGCGCACATTCAGCGTAAACAGCGGGAAGATCTGCTGCAACTGGTTGAAAAGGTCACTCGCCAGGTGATTCGTTGCGAGCTGGCGCTGCAACCGACGCAGTTACTGTCGCTGGTTGAAGAGGCGATTTCGGCCTTTCCTGCGATGCCTGAGTCGCTACAGGTCCTGCTAAGTCATGAAGAATTTAACCGTATCAAAGATGCAGCCCCGGAGAAGGTCGCTGAATGGGGGCTGACCCCATCACCCGAACTGCAGGCGGGCGAGTGTCGGGTGATTACCGATAAATCCGAGCTGGATATTGGCTGCGAACATCGACTCGACCAGTGCATGTCGGCGCTCAAAGAGTCGCTTTTGCCGGAGCCGACGGGTGAGTGACCTGTCCAGCGTTGACAACGCGCTGCGTTCCATTGAGTCGATCCCTTTAGCCCGGGTTGCCGGGCGACTGGTGCGCGTAAACGGCATTTTGCTGGAGAGCGTGGGCTGTCCGCTGGCGACTGGCCAGCTGTGCCGCGTCGAAAGCGCCGACCATACGTTGATCGACGCGCAGGCGGTGGGGTTTAACCGCGATATCACCTACCTGATGCCCTTCAAGCATCCCGTCGGACTGATGGCGGGGGCGCGCGTTTTCCCCGAAGAAAAAACCCAGGAGATCCTGATTAGCGAAAGCTGGCTGGGGCGGGTAGTTAATGGCCTGGGCGAACCGCTGGATGCCAAAGGGCGTCTGACGGGCAATGACGTATTGCCGCCTCAGGCACCTTCCATTAACCCCCTCACGCGTCGGTCGGTGAACCAACCGCTGGATGTTGGCGTTAAAGCAATCAACGGTCTGCTAACTATCGGCAAAGGCCAGCGCGTGGGCTTGATGGCCGGCAGCGGCGTGGGAAAAAGCGTACTGCTGGGGATGATCACCCGCCAGACCAAGGCCGACATCGTGGTGGTGGGGTTAATTGGCGAGCGTGGCCGCGAGGTGAAGGAGTTTATCGATCACGCTCTGGGCGCGGAAGGGTTGGCAAAATCAATTATCGTGGCGGCGCCTGCGGATGAGTCACCGTTAATGCGTTTGAAAGCCACCGAGCTTTGCCACTCTATTGCCGCCTGGTTTCGCGATCGCGGACATCACGTTTTGCTGCTGGTGGATTCGTTAACCCGTTATGCCATGGCGCAGCGCGAGATTGCGTTGTCACTGGGTGAACCTCCGGCGACGAAAGGCTATCCACCGTCGGCGTTCGGCATGATCCCAAAGCTTGTGGAAAGCGCTGGCAACAGTGAAAGCGATGGGTCAATGACCGCCATTTATACGGTTTTGGCGGAAGGAGACGATCAGCAGGATCCGATCGTCGACTGCGCGCGTGCGGTGCTGGACGGGCACATTGTTCTGACCCGTAAGCTGGCGGAGGCCGGACATTATCCGGCTATTGATATCGGGCAGTCGATCAGTCGATGCATGACCCAGGTAACGCCCCACGCGCACCAGCAGTCGGCCCGCCTGCTCAAACAGAACTATGCCGCCTATATGGAAATTAAGCCGCTGATCCCGTTGGGCGGATATGTTGCAGGAGCCGATCCCGGCGTGGATAAGGCCGTCAAAGTGTTCCCCGCCATTGAGCGTTTTCTGCGCCAGGAAGTCAGTGAACCGGCCTCTCTGGAGCTGGTGCAAAGCCGCTTACAGGCCCTTTTCCCGCAGGCAAAGAAAACGGAAGGTAAATAATCATGCGGCAAATTATCGATACTCTGGCGCAACTGCAGCGCCTGCGGGGTAAATCAGTCAAAGATATGACGGTACAGCTGGCTAAACAGCAACAAGTTTGCATCGGTTTTGACAATAACATCAAAGCGCTGGGCTACCTGATTCAAAAAACAGGCACCGGCGTGGAGGTGCCTTGCGTTGAATCGCTCAAAAATGTGACCGGATACAAAGGCACGCTGCGCACGGTTATTGCCTGGCAAGAGCAGGAGAAAACGCTGGCTAAAATCAAAGAACAGCGTATTCAGAAAAACCTGGTGTCAGCGGCATGCGAAGAGAAAATTGTCGCCATGACGCTCGATGATAAGCGCGATGAACTGAGCAATGAGGCACTGGTTAAAGAGCAAAAAGCCGTAGATGAAATTGCCGCACAATGCTGGCTAAGACAGAAGACGCTTGGAGTGGTATGAAAACGATCATTACTTTCGGCACCTTTGATGTTTTTCATATCGGGCATTTGCGTATTCTGCAACGTGCCGGACAGTTGGGGGAGCGACTGATCGTCGGTATCTCTTCAGATGCGCTAAATATGCAGAAAAAAGGTCGGATGCCGGTTTACAGCCAAAGCGATCGCATGGGGATTGTTGCCGGGCTGAAATGTGTGGACAGCGTGTTTCTCGAAGAGTCGCTGGAGAAAAAAGCGGACTATATTCGCCAGTTTAACGCCGATACGCTGGTGATGGGCGATGACTGGGCAGGGCGCTTTGATAGTTTGTCGTACCTGTGCGAAGTGGTCTATTTTCCCAGAACGCCATCGATATCCACCACCTCGATTATTGAGGTAATTACCAACCAAAATCAAAACCTGTAAAATAATATGAAAATAAGACTATTCATTGAAACTAAAGAAGTTACGCTGCCGCTTCAAATGTCTAATTTTATTCAAGATATGTATGGAGTAGTTAATATATTATTTATTTGTTCTGATAAATTGAGTGAAAAATGGCTGGAAAAGAATTCAAATATTGTTTTTAAATATAATGAATCCACACTACTGCCTGCGCTGGATAAAATATCACATGTACTAACTAAGCTCTCGCCAACAGCACTAGATATCCATGCGGCGCTGGCTGAAAGCTATGACTTACTTATTCCGTTGTTGATGAGATTAAACTCTCTTCGGTCGCTAATCCATCTTCATGTTTATGAAGGAGAGATAGCTGAGCTAGTTGCTGCTTCTGCACTTGAAAAAATCCCAGTAAATTTATTTAATAAATTGGTCACTGGATATGGTAATACCATAAGTATGGCATTAAATAATAATCATAACATGCCAAAAGATGAGTGGAATATTGCCGCCGGATATGCTTGGCATAAAGTGTTAACAACAACTTATTATCTACAAGAGAATAGCTCATTCAAAAATTCAAAGAAATTGCCTTGTGGTAATGTACCGGCAATCGATGAAAATAAAATAACGGATTTTCTGGAACTATTCAAGATACCAAATGGTATTTATTCTCAATTACGAAAGATAAGCTCGTCATCTCTACTATTACTCAGCACTTCACCTCGTTTTCCCTCGCTGAAAAAACAACATCAAGAAGCGCTTGTGGACGTTATTCAGCATGCAATCAATGAATTTGCAATTTCTGAAGAGAAAATCCTCCTCTTCCGCGAAAAGAAAGAGGGTGAAGTCGATGGTGAAATATTACGTCAGTTGGGATGCAAGGCTATCAAACTCCCTGAGTTAATTACTCTTAATTTTTTAAAGGTTCTAGAAATATTACCTTTAGCCATTGCCGGATATTTTTCAGATGAACTATATCAAGCGCCAGAGAAAAGTATTCTATTTTTTCTAACAACAGAGTTACCAGAAGATACTGATAAGTACGCTGGTCACATCAACTTTAGCAATAAGAAAATTTATCATGTAAATGAGTTGGTTGGTGTTAAACCCGGTTCGTTTAAGAAAAGGGTATTTTATTGTCCTGGGTCGATGGGGGACGCGATCTACGCGTTGGGTTGCCTCACTGCATTTAGAGAATGTCATGATGAGGATTTTATCTTTATTGCACACAAATTGTATCATGACCTTATCGCTTCAAGTCCTGTGGTGGCACAGTATTGGGATATCAATGCGCTGACAGAAGATGCTTTTATTGATATTGCGATTGCGCGTCAGGAAAATAAATTTCATTTCCTTGGCCACTGGGAGGATATAGTAGCATCTGAACATATGACGGATGCTTTTATCGGTGATAGTATTCATAATCATTCCTTGTGTAATAAGCAGCCTATGATTTCATTGGCGTCATTGGATAAGAAAAACGTCAATGATTTTATTCATAATCATCATTTGCAGAAAGAAAAAACAGTCTTATTACATCCCAATATAGGCTCTCCAAACCGGACGTGGACCGAAAAGGGATGGAATCAACTCGCGAAATACTTTATTGCTGCAGGCTGGAAAGTTGTCATTATTGGCAGCGATAATAATAAGTATCAAGAGAAGAAGATGATGGATATAGATATCCCGGAGGCTATCAATTGCATTAATCAGTTCTCTATGCTTGAGATGATTTATTTGATGGAGCGGTGTCAGCTACTGGTTGCTTGTGATTCTGGTCCTGTCGCACTTGCTGGACTCACTTCAATTGCTATTTGCGCGTTGTACTCTATTATTCCGGCCAGTTACCGATTGCCCTACAGGAATGGTCGGTATGGGTGGAATGCTATGGGTATTGATACAGAATGTCAGTTTGGTCAATGCGGTCACCTTATCATGAGTCCGCAATTCGTTAAAAACAAACTGGGCAAAGAATTTACACGTCCACGAGGTGATGAATTTTCTGTCTGGTGTCCGAATGATAAAAAATATCGGTGCATGAAGAAGGTTACCGCCGAATATTTTTGGCATCAGATTCAATTATTTTTGAGTTCTGATGATTATGTGAAAAATTCTTAAGTATTTCTATGATTAAATATTCTAAATGGAGTGGTTATGGGGTTTTTAGGTCGTTTTCCTTTACGCAAAATAGTTGAAAAATACCAGGTGACGCATTTGGTTGAAACTGGGTATGGTATTGGTAACTCATGTCGTATGGCATTGTCGGCAGGTTTTCACCATGCGTTGTCCTGTGAGATATATCAGCCATTGTATGAAAAAGCACTACAAGAAAAAAATGAAAATATTACAGTTTGTCCGGATGATAGCTTATCATTTCTGAACTCGGAAGCGGTCAATGATATTTTGAGGAGCCGCCGTAGTCTCATTTTTCTGGATGCTCATTATCCTGGTTCAGATTACTGCAATGAACACTATCGCAGTGACGAATGGGATAAAGATATTCGCTTGCCACTAATTAACGAGTTGCGAATTCTGGAAGGCAAAATTGATAATGCGATCGTTATTATTGATGATTGCAGAATATATTTGAAAGACTTTGCCGTGACAAGTGGTACTTTACCCGAATATGCCGATCATGGGTTTGATCGTGCTAATGAATTTATTGGACTATTAGAGAGTTTTGCCGATACACACTCCTTGCACTGGTATCCTGAAGATACTGGATACGCAGTTTTATGGCCTCATAGTTTAGCTGGTGAAGCGATTAAACCACTCATTTTACCTGGGGATGTTACCAGTAAGTTTCTGATTAACCGGGGCGTTGTGGGGACGACCAGTATGTCTGTAAATCGTCGACTTATGGATGCACGGTTTACTTCTCGTTGGTTTGTTGGCGCTGGTTTGGATATAGGTGGAGGACCGGACAGTATTGGGATTTACCACTCGCTTTTCCCTCTAATGAGAACGGTGACGGTCTATGACTTACCGCAAGGTGATGCCCAATACTTAGATAATGTTAGTGATGATAGTTTTGATTTTGTGTATTCTGCACACTGTCTGGAACATGTGGTTGACCCGTTCATTGCTATCAATAACTGGATGCGAGTGCTTAAACCAAATGGTCATCTCATTATTACTGTTCCTGACGAAGATATGTATGAACAAAAAGTATGGCCATCGACTTTTAATACCGATCACAAGCATACTTTCAGTATCTTCAAAAAAAGTAGTTGGTCACCGGTATCGATAAATGTATTGGAATTGATTCAGACGATAACCGCAAATCATGACGTTCAGAAAATTGAATTACTAAATCATAGCTATTTGTCTGGTCTCCCTCGGTTTGATCAAACTCGCACACCATTTGCGGAAAGTGGTATCGAGATTGTTATAAAAAAACGACCACAATAAAATTAAAACCACCGGTTTAACGGTGGTTTTATCGCCAATTCATATCAGAAATTTAGCTAAAAAGTTTTCTCTGTAGACTATGTAATAGCGTATTACTGTGGGCATTCTCTGTTTCCGTAAGCAAAGCGGCGATCTCCTGAGCCGCCCGTTTCCCCGCCTGACCATCCCTAAACGCATCGCAATAATGGTGGCGAATCTCCTCCAGTGGCGCTTCCAGCGCAGCCCAGTCAAATGCGGATGACAGGGCGTGGCGCAACGTCTGTATATCCTGTGCCACCGGGAGAACATCGCGAATACGCTGATCAGCGCTGTCAGGAGTAGAGAAACTTTGTTGACCATCGAGCAGCAAGGGCATCTCTGACCAGCTCAGTAAAATGACGCGTTTATTCATATGAATGGCGTCAAAAATAAAGCCGCTGCTGTCTGTCAGGACGTAATCCGCCTGCGCGATAAGCGCCAGCAGATGCTGTGGATCGTCAATTCGGTTTTTTAAATAGCGCTGCGCCAGCGCCAGAGAGGCGGCTTCTTCCGGTCTGTGCAGGGTGCCATGATGTAGTTTGGTGACGACATTGTATTCATGACTTAACCGGCTGAGCTGTTCCGCCCAGTGAGGGAGAGAGCTTAGCGCGCCATAGGTTGGCGCATACAGGATGGTCTGCTTTTTCGCATTCAGCTTCAGGCTTTTTGGCAGCGCAGTATCGTAAGTGTGATTATGCCACTCATCGAAACGGGGATTGCCCACCACTTTGGCGCTGCCACCGATATCAAGCGCGTGCTGGCTATAGTGGCTGTAACACAGGATGCGGTGATAAAAGGCGTTCCACCAGGCATGATTCCACTCTTCTTTCGCCAGGCCATACAGGGTGCGTACATGGGTATCCGCCAGCCCGTTCAGCAGTGGCGTGTAGTAAGGGCTGACCAGGCACCGGAAGCGCTGACGGTTCTCAATGACCGCTGAAAGACGCGTACCGCCGAGCGCAGGGTCGTTGATGGCTTTAATCGTCGCGGTCATCTCATCCAGAAACGATTTAGGTATTTTGTCACTGACCAGCAGCGAGCAGGTATGGCCCATCGCCTGAAGCGCGGTAATGATAGGGCGGTAGACCGCGTAGTGCAGCGAGGTTTCCATATAGAAGCCAATGGCATCTATCTGTGTGGATGCCGTAGGAAGCGGGTTGCTTACCAGCGTGTTGACGGTGGCGGGTTTCTTATTGATTTTGTTGAAGTAGTAACCGATGTTATCGGTTTCTTTTTTCTCAATATCGCTGTATCCCGCGCGCTGATAGCAGATGCTCGGATAACAGGAGAGCCATTTCCCTTCACGCAGCAGCGGCTGCCATTGCCCTTCGAGCGTATCTGAGAGGTCATGCTCCATCTGCTGAGCCAGCACCGGATAATAGCTGCTGTTGACCAGATAGGCGCAAACCTTATTGCAGTCGCGGGCATGGATCATGCCATTGAGGCTTTTGAGTTCGCGGCCTTGTTTAATTTCTCCGCCGAGGATAACCACTTCCCACGGAAAGCCAGGCAGCGCGTTCAGAAGCGAGTTGAGTACCCGAATATGCTTTTCCTGCTTCAGGATCACGCTATCGTCTTCAAGTAGCAGGTAGTTTTTCCAGCCGTTACGCTGTGCCAGTTGCAGCGCCTGCAGATGGGACTGGCGGCGACCAGCCTGGCCGTTAGTGGCAACGGACGCCGCAAGGCGGGTGATCTTTTGCGCCGGGAAATTGAGAAACGCCAGCTCTTGCTGGATGTGGGCTAAACGATCCGGGCGTGAGTCCAGATTCACGATCACCACCTGATCGATGTCATCCCACTGGATCGGCTGATGATGGGTGGCGTTATGCAGACTTTGATACCAGTTTTTCAGCATCGGGTCTGTAATCGCCTGTGCCAGCGAGGTTTCCAGCGGCTCGCTGCTGCCCAGCACAAAGTCTTTATCGAACGTATTTTGACTGTGCGAGATACAAATAATGGTGCGCTCGCCCGGCAATTGCAGCGGGTTTGCGGTGAATTGATTAGTGAATCCTTCCTCTTCGCCTAAGTTACATTCATCATCGTAACGGTGCTTTTTTAAATAATTGCGGTGGTAGCAAAAGGTGCCGTTGAGAATGTTCTGCGGGCCAAAGCTGCGGCTTTTGAACACGCGGTTGATATGGCTATACCAGATGGGGATCTGATCGGAACCTGAAATCAACGCCCGGTGGCGCTGCATCATGTCGATGGTGTAGGAGATCTTATCCGCCGGATAATAATCATCGTCATCCATACAGAGAATATATTCGCCTAACGCCAGCGCATTGAGCATGTTGCGCTTTTTTCCCAGCGTCAGTTTTTCCGCATGGTAGATATAACGAATATTGAATTTCTCCGGGTGATTCTGCGTCAGCCTGTCAATGATTGACTGATGGCTTTGTGGGGAATCATCCAGGATCACCAGCTCCCGGCGGTCGGCAGGGTAGTCCTGATAGCGGAACATATACAGCAAATAGGGTAAGAAAGCGCCGCGGTTCCACGTGGGAGTAATGACGCTGATAAACGGTTTTTCGCGACCAGTGTCGAGCGTTTTAACGATGCCGGTCAGGGCGGAACGTGCTTTGGAGGATTCAGACATGGTGATGTGTATTCGCGATTCGAAAAAGGACCGGGTATGCACCCGGCCAACAGGCGCTAACGTGTAATCAGGGAAAACGCCGAGAGCAGAGGATCTCCCGGCAGCATATCCAGAATATGCTGACGTAACGAGTGGGCATTCTCGCTGTTGCGCCACGCTTCAAACAGCGCGAAAAGGGCGTAGATTTCGTCATGGCTCAGCGTGGAATCATCCATTGTCCACAGGCAAAATAGGGTGCGAAGCATAAAGATGTCAGCCACCAGCCAGAAGAAGCGCTGCAGCGCGCTTTCACTCTCGTGCTGCGGGAAGGTATCGTGATACAGGCGATAAATCAGATAGTTACTGAATATCCATGCGTCATGGGCAAAGTAGCGCTCATAGGTATTTAACCACTGATCCTGCAACTGCTGCTGAAGCATAGCCTCACTGTTTGCATCCTGGAGCATCAGCAGACTTACCTGCAGAGGTAAGGTCAGCTTGCGCGTGCTTTCCGGCAACAGATCCCAATTGAACTCACAACTGCCCATTTGGGTGATCAGCTCCCGCTGCAGCTGGGGCAGGCTGGGCAGTTGCACGAACTGCTCCTGCAGTTTTCCGCTTTGCGCGTGGGCGGCCAGAACCTGCGGCAGCGAGGCCAGTTTTTCAAGCATAGGATCGCTGTCGCCAGGGCATTTCTCGGAAAAAGAGAGCATGATGCCCAGCGCATACAAGCGCAGTTCCGGCGACAAACCGGGGAGCGTGATGGTATGCAGAGCAGATTGATTAAGTACCTGATCGCGTGGAGATAACGCCGGGCTGTCCGCATCGGCTGCACATTGCGAGGTATGCAGCACAAAGGCGTTGGGATCGCCTAATGCAGCCTGACAGCTGGCCGGATCGGTTAATACCAGACTCTGACGTACTTCCGTTTTCCAGCGCATTTCGGCCAGTAAAGCGGAATCCGGATGGTGGGATAAAAACAACCGGACAAAGTCAGGTTCATAACAATCAATCATACTCATAATGTGTTCTCAGCAATCCCTAAATTCAAAATCTGGCTACATCATTGCAATATCCATGCCTGAATTTTTATTGTATTTATATCAATTAGTTAGGGTGTGCGCGGAAAGTCGTTTTCCGCGTCAGGGAAGGAAGGTTTAGCGCTGGTAAATAAAATCCGGCTCGGTGCCTAAAAAAGTCTGAATAAATTCATACTGGCGGATCAGCAACTCGCCGTTTTTTTCGTTGTACGCCTTGCAGCGTTTCGCTTTTTGCTCAAGGCTCTGCCACCAACTCTTTGCGGCATTTTTCTGTAAGCCCGGCAACCAGCTAAATACCTGTTCCATCCCTGCACGATCGACGCTTACGCCCAGCAATTGCAGGATTGAGCGGCGCTGCTGGCTGCTGTTTTGCAACTGCTCATAATGCTGTTTAATCGTCTCATTGACCGCCAACAGCTCTTCACTGGCGCGACGGATCATGCACAGACGTTGTTGTTCCAACTGCTGTCTGAGCGCGTCATATCGCGTCCCGTCCTCCCGGATACCCTGAAGCAGCGTTTTCACCTGCTGTAGCCTGGTACTCACAATTTTGGCCTCTTATTTCTGGAAAAAGCTGAGCATGTCACCAGCCAGTTGCTGGGTATCAACCTGCATGTCGCCTGCGGCCAGCATGGCCTGCATTTGCGCCACTTTGTCGTAATCAACGTCGCTTTGCGGATCGCTGTTCAGCGTTTGCTGCGCCGTTTGCAATCCCGCCTGAGTAATATCGTCGGCGGAAAGCGTCGCGGCGCTGGAGGTAGTGGTCTGCGTGCTGCTCTTGTCTGAACGCGTCTGCCCGGTTGTAGATGCAGGGCGATCGCCTGGCAGAGTCGGGGTAATTTTCATAGCAACCTCGTACATATTTCGTTGGGTTGGTTATCTGTTATTGGCTAAAAGCGACGGTAAGAGAGGAAAACTTTAATCCCATCACAAAAAATCCCTTCACTGCTCGGCCGTCAGCGTGGTGACCACGCCGATATCGTCCACCATCCCGCTAATGATCCGCTGGCTGCTGCTGTTGCGAATTTTTATCACATCCCCTTTGCGCCCGTTCTTCAACGCCACGCCCGGCATCGAGGCGGTAATTCCGGCCGTATGGGAGACGATCATCACCGGTTGGTCGCGTTTGACCAGCACCGGTTGAACCAGTTCGCTCCGGGTAATCGGTTTGCCCGGTTGCAGGGCGCGCTTGCTGGTGAGACCAATCGCCTCATCCATATTTGTCATTAACCCTTCCCGCTGGTTGCTGATATTGAATTTTTTAAGCTGCAGGTCGTTGACCGTAATTACCGTATCTCGGGCAATCAACGACTTTGGCATCACTACCGGCACCGACACGTCGGGGCGTACCGCAACGTTAAATTGCCAGCCCGCGCTGCCCGGACAACTGACCACAAAGTTCATTCGCGTCAGGGCCATTCCTGGGGATGTGTTGGAGGTGATCTGGGGCGCTGTTGCGCATAGCGCGCTGGTGCTCACCGTTGAGGGAATATAGACGTTGAACGTGTAGCGATAGTCCTGCCACTGTTGTTTTTTCGCCAGCGCGTCAATTTCATGACCGGCGGCAGTTATGACCCGCGCGTTGATCTGTTCCCGGGCGCTGTGCTGAATGGGATGGACGGCGGCATGTGCGGGTAAGACACAGCATAACGCCAGCATTATTTCCGCGGCAAAGGGGAAAGAAGGCTTCCTTATGTCGAAGGGGAATTTCATAAAGTCATTTCTCATCAATCACTTAAAAGTTGGCATACATATTGCTAATAACAGCGATATCTACGCAGGAGTGATGCAAGAAATGGGAATCAGTTTTCAGCAGGCATTGGGTGTACATCCGCAGGCAGTGAAGTTACGTCTTGAGAGGACCGAGCTACTGACTGCGAATCTGGCAAACGTCGATACACCAAATTTCAAAGCTAAAGATATTGATTTTGCCGCTGAGATGCAACGGGCAAGTCGCACAAATGTGCTGCCCGAGGCTGACGTGAAATACCGTGTGCCGATGCAGCCCTCAGAGGATGGCAATACCGTAGAGCTGAATACCGAGCAGGCCCGGTTTTCACAAAATAGTATGGATTATCAAAGCAGTCTGACCTTTTTGAACCTGCAACTTAGCGGTATCAAAGAGGCCATCGAAGGGAAATAACCATGTCGTTTACTGATATTTACCAGATTTCCGGCTCGGCGATGACGGCGCAAACCATCCGTCTGAATACCGTCGCCAGCAACATGGCGAATGCGGAATCTCCCGCCAGCAGCGAGGCGCAGGCCTATAAGGCGCGCAGCCCGGTTTTTGCCGCGGTTTACCACAATAGCCTGATGGGTGGGCATAACCGCCATGCCATTGATGGTGCCAGCGTACAGGTACAGGACGTCATGCAAAGCGGCGGGGCGGTGAAGCGTTATGAGCCACACCATCCGATGGCGGACCAGAACGGTTTCGTCTGGTATCCGGATGTCAATGTGGTCGAGCAAATGGCCGACATGATGTCCGCCTCACGTGATTTTGAAACTGACGTTGATGTGCTGAATAACGTCAAAAGTATGCAGCAAAGCTTACTCAAACTGGGAGAAGTGTAATGAATACCCTGACTCTGTATGCCCAATCTCAGGCGCAGGCTCCTTCTTCGGAGAATACGGCGGTGGCTGAAAATAACGTCGGCGCCACAGCGCAAAGCAGCAATCTGGGAGACAGCAGTTCTTCCTCAACGTCGTCAACAACGAATACCAGCGGGACAAGCGGTACTCCAACCACGACAACGTCCACCGAAACGTCCGCGGTTGATACGTTTTTGACGCTGTTCGTGGCTGAAATTGAAAACCAGGACCCGACCGATCCAACCGATCCTACGGCCTATATCGATCAGCTCGCCTCCATGGCGCAGGTTGCCATGATGGAAGAGATGAGCGTTGAGGCAAACACTAACGCCGTACTGATGAGCAACATTCAGGTGATGGCGCTGGGGAATATGGTCGGCGACGACATCATGGTGCAAACCACCTCGCTGGATATCGAAGACAACAGCAAAGAAATCCAGGGACGCGTGACGCTGGATGACAGTTGTACCGATGTGGATCTGCACTTTACCGATGAAGCCGGTGATGACTACACCGTGTCGCTGATCCCTGAAGGTGAAACCTCCGTCGGGCCCGGCCAGGTGGATTTCGACATCAATCCTGCGGATTACGGCATCCCGCCGGGCGATTACAGCGTATCCGTGGTGACCAATACCGGAGAAGAGGAAGTGCCGATTGAGGTGACCGGAACGGTGGAAGATGTGCGTATTCCGCTCGATGGCAGCACGCCAGTGCTCAACGTTGACGGCGTTGGCGAAGTGCCTTTCACCATGATCACCCAGTTTGGCGTTCCGGACAGCACTGATGACATCACGCCGCCGGATACTGACGGCGGCGGCGATAACGCCGACAGCAACACCGTGATCTGATCTCGTTTACATTACAGGAAGAAACAATGAGTTATGAAATTGCAGCGACGGGACTGAACGCCGTCAACGAACAGCTTGATGGCATCAGTAACAACATCGCAAACTCCGGGACGGTCGGGTATAAATCGATGACCACCCAGTTTTCCGCCATGTATGCCGGAACGCAGGCGATGGGCGTGAGCGTGGCGGGTTCGGCACAAAGCATCTCCACCGGCGGCTCTATGGTTTCAACCGGCAATGCGCTGGATCTGGCGATCAACGACGATGGTTTTTTTGTGATGTGCGACAGCGCCGGGAACATCTCCTATACTCGCGCGGGTTCCTTCGTGACGGACAAAAACGGCTATATCGTCAATGCGTCTGGCGATTACCTGCAGGGCTATCCGGTTGATGACAGCGGCACGCTGCAAACCGGTACCGTTACCGATATCCAGATTAAAACCGGCAACATCCCGGCGCAGGCCACAGACAGTATGACCTTCACGGCAAACTTTGACGCCAGTGATGAAACAATCGATCGCGCAACCGTGCCGTTTGATGCCAACAACAGCGATACCTACACCGACAGCTACACCACCACCGTGTATGACTCGCTGGGTAATGAGCACTCGGTTAGCCAGTACTTTACTAAAACGGCGGATAACACCTGGGAAGTGCAATATACCTTTGATGGTGAAGCGCAGAGCGGCGTACCGCCGACTACGCTGACCTTCGACCCAAATACCGGCAAGCTGACGGCTCCAACCACGCCGCAAACCATCACCTTCACCACCGATGAAGCCGCACCGATCTCAATGACCGTCGATTACACCGACTGTACCCAGTACGGTTCTGACTTCTCGGTTACCACCAATTCCGCGACCGGATACGCATCGGCAACGCAAAACGGCGTGCAGGTCGATGACGACGGTAAAGTGTACGCCACCTACAGCAACGGTGAGCGCATGCTGCAGGGCCAGGTTGTACTCGCCACCTTCCCGGATGAGAACGGACTGGAAGCAGTGAGCGGTACTGCCTGGGTACAGACGGGCGAATCCGGTACGCCGCTGATAGGTACGCCTGGCTCCGGCTCCTGCGGCACGCTCTCCTCCGGCATGCTCGAAAGCTCTAACGTGGATATCACCAACGAACTGGTCAATCTCATGACCGCCCAGCGTAACTACCAGGCGAACACCAAGGTGATTTCCACCAGTACGCAGCTGGATCAGGCTCTCTTCCAGGCGATGTAAGGCTAAGAAATGGATCGGTTGATTTATACCGCGCTGAGCGGCGCCACCCAGACGTTGCAAGAGCAGCAAATTAGCGCCAACAACCTCGCCAACGTCAACACCAATGGTTTTCGCGCGGATATGGCGATGGCGAGTAATGACAAAGTGAAGGGCGGTGGTTTTGATACGCGTTTTATGGCGAAGGAAAGTCCCAGCGGCGTCAATGACAGCACCGGCGTGGCGGAAAAAACCGAGCGCCCGCTGGACGTCGCCATTCAGGGGACGGGCTATATTGCCGTGCAGGACAAAGCCGGAAACGAGGTCTATACCCGCAACGGCAATATTCAGCAGGACGATCAAGGGCAGCTGACCATCGACGGTAACGTGGTGCTCGGAGATAACGGCCCGATTATTTTGCCGCCGAACGCGATTGCCTCTTTCGGCAGCGACGGCACGCTCTCGGTTACGCCTGACGACGGTGATGTTACCGCCACGATGGATATCGATCGGCTGAAGCTGGTGGATATCCCGGTCGCCAATCTGGCGAAAAACAGCGAGGGAATGCTGGTGACGGCGGATGGCGTACCGGCCCAGCGTGATGAAAACATCAAAGTAAGCGGCGGCTTTCTGGAAGGCAGTAACGTGTCTGCGGTGAGCGAAATGATGTCGTCCATTGCGATGAACCGCCAGTTTGAAGCGCAAATCAAGATGATGAAAACCGCTGAAGATCTCAGCGACTCCGGCAACAGGCTGCTACGCGGCTCCTGAGTCGTAGCCTTTAATCAGGGATAAAGTTTTATGAACGCAGCGTTATGGATCAGTAAAACCGGCCTGTCGGCGCAGGATGCTGAGATGAGTGCGATTGCCAACAACATCGCCAACGTCAACACCACGGGCTTTAAGCGTGACCGCGTGATGTTCCAGGATCTGTTTTATCAGACTCAGGAAGCGCCGGGCGCCATGCTCGATCAAAACAACATCATGCCGACCGGAATGCAGTTCGGTAGCGGTGTGCGCATCGTTGGAACCCAAAAAACCTTCACCGAAGGGAATGTGGAAACCACCGACAATGCGATGAACGTTGCCATCATGGGGCAGGGGTTCTGGCAGGTGCAAAAGGCCAACGGGGATATTGCGTATACCCGTGACGGCAATATGCAGATTAACGCCGACGGCGTGCTAACCAACGCCCAGGGCTTGCCGCTGCAACCGGAAATTGATGTTCCCGCTGGTGCGACCAACGTGGCATTTGGCGAAGATGGCACCGTGACGGCGATCCTGCCCGGCGACAGCGATCCGACCGAACTGGGGCAACTAACGCTGGTGAATTTCGCCAACCCGGCGGGGCTTTCAGCCGAAGGCGACAACCTGTATCTGGAAACGGCAGCCAGCGGTCAACCGACGGAAGGTATTCCGGGGGAAGATGGTCTGGGCACCTTGCAGGACAGCGCGCTGGAAGGCTCGAATGTGGATATTGTCAACGAAATGGTGGCGATGATTAACGTGCAGCGCGCCTATGAGATGAACGCCAAAATGGTCTCTGCGGCAGACGATATGCTGCAGTTTATTAGTCAGACGCTGTAATTCAAGAATGTGAAATGCCGGATAGCGGCTTCGCCTTATCCGGCAAATTTAAAGTAAACAGGCAGAACGTGAAAAATTATCTCTGGCTGGTGGTACTGCTGCCCCTGTTAAGCGGGTGCGAATCGCAGGCCCTCCTGGTCAAAAAAAATGACGAATTCTTTGCTCCTCCCAAAACCGAGTTGCCGCCAACGGCGGATGGTCGCGCGGGAGGGGTGTTCGAAACGGGTTACAAGTGGTCGCTGACGGCAGACCGCCGCGCCTATCGGGTGGGCGACATCCTGACCGTGATGCTGGAAGAATCCACCCAGTCGAGCAAACAGGCGAAAACCAATTTCGGCAAGAACAATACCGTTGATATCGGTGCACCGACTCTTTTTGGGCATACCAAAGATAATCTTTCCGCTTCCGTGGACGCCAATCGCGACTTCAACGGGACGGCGACCTCGCAGCAGCAAAACAGTTTACGTGGCGAAATTACGGTGTCGGTGCACTCGGTACAGTCGAACGGCATTCTGGAAATTCGCGGTGAAAAATGGCTCACCCTCAACCAGGGGGATGAGTACATTCGCCTGAGTGGTCTGGTACGCGCCGATGATATTCAAAACGACAACTCCGTTTCATCGCAGCGCATTGCCGATGCGCGTATCTCCTATGCGGGCCGTGGCGCATTGAGCGATGCCAATGCGGCGGGCTGGCTGACGCGTCTGTTTAACCATCCTCTCTTCCCGATCTAATGCAGGATTTTAATATGCAACACATAAGCGGGCGCTGGATGAAGGCGTTAAACGGCATCGTTATCGCCCTGAGCCTGGTGCTACCCGGCACTACGCAGGCGCAATCTCTGGAGTCGCTGGTCAACGTCCAGGGGATCAGGGAAAACCAACTTGTTGGCTACAGCCTGGTGGTGGGGCTGGACGGAACCGGGGATAAAAACCAGGTCAAATTCACGAACCAAACTATTACCAACATGCTGCGCCAGTTCGGGGTACAGCTGCCGGGTAAAATCGATCCGAAGGTGAAAAACGTCGCGGCGGTAGCGGTCAGCGCGATGCTGCCGCCAATGTACTCGCGTGGGCAGACCATTGATGTCACGGTCTCGTCGATTGGTGATGCCAAAAGCCTGCGCGGCGGTACGTTATTGCTCACCCAGCTACATGGCGCAGATGGGGAGGTTTATGCCCTCGCACAAGGGAGCGTGGTGGTGGGTGGGATGAACGCGACCGGGGCTAGCGGCTCCAGCGTGACCGTGAATACCCCCACAGCCGGACTGATACCGAATGGCGCGTCGGTCGAACGTGAAATTCCCAGCGATTTCCAGATGGGTGACACCATTACGCTTAATCTGAAACGTCCCTCCTTTAAAGATGCCAATAACATTGCGGCGGCGATCAACGCTTCGTTTGGCGGCATTGCTACGGCACAAAGCTCGACCAACGTCAGCGTTCGTGCGCCAACCAGCCCAGGGGCGCGCGTTGCCTTTATGTCTCAGTTAGATGATGTCCAGGTTCAGGCAGAAAAAGTACGCGCCCGCGTGGTGTTTAACTCGCGTACCGGCACGGTGGTGATGGGGGATGGCATTGCCCTGCACGCGGCGGCGGTATCGCATGGCAGCCTGACGGTTTCCATCAATGAAAGCAGCAACGTCAGCCAGCCGAATGCCTTTGCCGGCGGTCGTACGGCGGTGACGCCGCAGAGCAATATTTCGGTGAATCACGCCCGACCGGGGATGATTACGCTGCCTGAATCCAGCAGCCTGAAAACGCTGGTTAATGCGCTCAACAGCCTCGGGGCCACGCCGG
The DNA here is from genome assembly GCF_013816515.1 of Citrobacter sp. RHB35-C21. Taxonomy (NCBI): domain Bacteria; kingdom Pseudomonadati; phylum Pseudomonadota; class Gammaproteobacteria; order Enterobacterales; family Enterobacteriaceae; genus Citrobacter; species Citrobacter sp. RHB35-C21. The sequence goes on along the minus strand of NZ_CP057147.1, from coordinate 4,087,688 downwards.
ACGACATTATGTCCATTTTACAGGCCCTGCATGAAGCCGGGGCACTGGATGCCGATCTGGAGGTCATTTAATGGCCGACATCAAAGTGAATCATAGCGGGGGCATTGACGGTAGCGATGCGTTAATGGGCCCGAAAATTAAAGATAACGATTTACAGAAAGCCGCTCAGCAGTTTGAAGCCATTTTCTTACGCAACATGCTGAAAGAAATGCGTAAAACCAATGAGATCTTCGACTCCAAAGATAACCCGTTTAACAGCGACTCGGTGCGCATGATGCAGGGGTTTTACGACGATCAGTTATGTAACAGCCTGGCCCAGCAGCACGGTATTGGGATTGCGGCGATGATCGTTAAACAGCTCTCCCCGCATCATAAAGGATAAAGGTTGCGCGGCGGCTTAAGAACTGAGGTTTTTTCGCCGCTTTTAATCGGCAAGGTTGTTAACGACAGACCGGGGAACTGACCGGCGAGGACTCTTTGATGGACATGATTAACATTGGCTACAGCGGCGCATCTACTGCGCAGGTGGAGCTTAACGTAACGGCGCAAAACACAGCGAACGCCATGACCGACGGTTATACCCGGCAGGTGGCCGTCACCAGTACCATTGGCGCCAGCTCAGGCTCGGCGAACAGCGCGGGTAACGGTGTGCAGGTGGACAGTATTCGCCGGGTATCCAACCAGTATCAGGTGAACCAGGTCTGGTATGCCGCCAGCGATTACGGCTATTACAACACCCAGCAGACGTATTTAACTCAACTGGAAACCGTGCTCAGTGATGATAACAGCAGCCTGAGCGGCGGCTTTGACAACTTTTTTGCCGCGCTAAACGAAGCCACCACCAGCCCGGATGACTCCGCTCTGCGTGAGCAGGTGATCAGCGAGTCCGGCGCGCTGGCGCTGCGCGTGGATAACACCCTCGATTATATCGATTCGCAAAGCAGTGAAATCGTTAGTCAGGAGCAGGCGATGGTGGCGCAGGTGAATACGCTGACCAGCGGTATTGCCAACTACAACCAGCAGATCACTGAAGCCGAAGCCAACGGGGATAACGCGTCTGCGCTCTACGATGCCCGCGACCAGATGGTGGAAGAACTGAGCGGCATCATGGATGTTCAGGTCAATATTGATGATGAAGGTAACTACAACGTCACGCTGCAAAACGGTCAGCCGTTGGTGAGCGGGCAAGAGAGTTCCACCCTCGAACTGGAAACCAACGCCGACGGCACGCAGAGCATGTCGCTGACGTTCGCCGGAACCACGTCATCCATGAACACTGATACCGGCGGCTCGCTGGGCGCGCTGTTTGATTATCAGAATGAGGTACTGACGCCACTGACGGGGACGATTAACAGCATGGCAGAGCAGTTTGCCGATGCGGTTAACACCCAACTGGCGCAGGGCTACGACCTGAACGGAAATCCCGGCGAGCCGCTGTTTATTTATGACGAAAACTCCTCGGATGGCCCGCTGGAAGTGAACCCCGATATCACCGCCGATGAGCTGGCGTTTTCCAGTTCGCCGGATGAAAGCGGCAACAGCGATAACCTGCAGGCGCTGATCAACCTCTCAACCGAACCGTTAGATATCGAGGGGCTTGGTAGCGTAACCGTGGGCGAAGCCTGTTCATCAATCATCAGTAACATCGGTATTTACAGCCAGCAAAACCAGACGGAAGCGCAAGCGGCGGCGAACGTGTACTCCGAAGCACAGAACCAGCAGAGCAGCGTCAGCGGCGTCAGCATGGATGAAGAAGCGGTGAACCTCATTACCTACCAGCAAATTTACGAGGCCAACCTCAAAGTTATCTCAACAGGCGCAGATATTTTCGACTCTGTGCTGGAAATGTGTAGTTAATCTGGAGGGCTATTATCATGCGCGTGTCTACCCAACAATCCTATGTGTCTATGACGCAGAGTTTTAACGACCTTTCCAGCGATCTTTCCCACGTTGTCACGCAGATGGCGACAGGGAAAAGTATTCTGCTGCCGTCAGACGATCCTATCGCTGCGACACGAATCACCCAGCTTAACCGCCAGCAATCGGCTCTCGATCAGTATCAAACCAATATTGATTCCGCCTCGGCGGGGATGAGCCAACAGGAGTCTATTCTGGATGGCGTGAATAACGATCTGTTAGCGATTCGCGACGATCTGCTGGAGGCCGCCAACGGCACCAACACCGCCGAGTCGTTATCCAGCCTGGGGCAGGATATTCAGTCGATGACCGAAGCGATGGTCTCGGCGCTGAATTATCAGGATGAAGACGGTCACTATGTGTTTGGCGGGACGGTGAACGATCAACCGCCCATTGTCGCGGTAGATGAGGACGGTGACGGGGTGACCGACAGTTATACCTATCAGGGTAACGACGATCATCGCCAGACCACGGTGTCCAATGGCGTTGAGGTTGATACCAATGTGGCAGTCAGCGATTTCTTCGGCGATAGCCTCGACGTTCTGAACACTCTGACGTCGCTGTCGAAAGAGTTACAGGATCCGTCGGTTGACCCTGCCGATCCACAGGTGCAAAGCGATATTCAAAATGCCATTGATACGGTGGATGCGGCCTCTGACGCGCTCAACGCCTCTATAGCCACCATTGGTGAAACGCAGAATACGATGAGCATGCTGAGCAGTGCTCAGACGGATATCACTACCTCCAACGATCAGCTTATCAGTCAGTTGAGCGATCTGGATTATGGCCCAGCCTCCATTACCTTTACCGGTCTGGAAATGGCGATGGAAGCCACCTTAAAAACCTACTCCAAAGTGAGTGAGTTAAACCTTTTCAGTGTGATTTAACAGTTAGCAGTAGCTCAGGAATAGTATGCAGGTCGGTTTAAATACAACATCACTCTCCGGTAGCGGAGCGCTTAATCCTTCTGTGCAGCAGCATACCGTTGCGCAGAATGCCCCTGTCCGTCAAAAGTTACCCGCAACGGCGAGTGATTACCCGGCCTCACCCCTTATTACTACCCGGCCTCAGCGCTACAGCGTGCAGCTTAACGATCAGCTCACCACGCTGCAGCAAGCTGACCACTACCTGGGTCAACTGGAGCAGCATTTGCTGGACTTTCGTCACGCTTCTCGCCGCGGCGGACAGGCGCTGCAGCAGAAGGGGGCTGAACTAACTCAGTGGCTGGAAAAACGGCCAGCATTGTCCGGTGATGCGGTCGACAGGCAGTTGCGTCCGGTTTTACAGGGTGAGGCACGCGTCACTTTTCACTCGCCTGAACTGGCGCAGATGCTGCAAAAAAACGCGATAAGTTCACGCATGTTCAGTGTTTCTGACGGGCGGCAGACGCAGCACTCTGCGGTAGTGGTAGGCGAGGACCTGGATCCTGGTCAATACAAAATGATGATGAGCAACGCGCTGCGCCGTGTCGGTGTACAGGTGCACGATCAGCAGGGGGCGCTGAGCTTTTCCACGACGGAGAAGCAATGGCAGCAGATCCAACAAACCCTGAGCGTACGTGATGTTGACGCGAAGTCCTCGGCGTTTACTCTGCTAAAGACATTTGCCGATCCCTCTCGTTCAGATGAGCTTCTGCAACATATCGCGCAGGGCAGTTCCCGCACTCAGGATGGGTTACAGCAGGCGCTGGATGCGATTGGCGATCAGCGCGCGCAAATGGCCGCGCAGCAGGAGAAGGCCCGGCAGCTGATTGACGGTATGGCGCGTTTTCCACAGGCAGAAAGTGCGGTTAAAGCATCTGAATCACTGGGCGGGGTACTGGATCATGCTAATCACAACTATCAGGTTTTAGCCCAGGCGGTCAACGGACAAGCCCGGCTTTCCAGCCAGACTGTCCGTAGCTTATTAAGTTAATTCTGCTGACAAGATGTTGTCGAAAAGGTAAATGCCGAGGGGTCTGTGATTAACAGGCCTCCTACATCCTGAGTGAAGAGCAAATTTTGCTGCGGGTTTAAATGAATCCACCACGTATGAAGGTTATGCTCAACAATAAAGGAACTGAAATTGGATAAGCGGAGATCGTTATTATCCGCTTTCGCATCGCTAAAATGAAGCTCACCTTGTTGAGATGATTCTGTAGAACGATTAAGGCAAGTGGAGATCTCGAATACTGAAGGAACCTGGTTATTATGTTCCAAAGGGATGAGCGTAAGGGCCGTATCCTTGTGCTGTGGGCTCAGAATAAGTTGGTAATGTGCATTCCTTCCGGCGTTAAGATCATAATAGGCAATAACCGTGTGCTCAATGTGGGCATGGGCCAGAAAACTAAAAAATAGGGAGGAAATAGCCAGGATATAAAAAGCGTAATTATTTGCATTTTGGCATTTCATTTAACATTTTCTCCACTTCTTTAATTAAAATACCATTCATTTCGTTATCTTTATTTAGCCAGTTATCAAAGCTTAGTGCTAACTGCCAGCTATCATTGCATTGATTGCTCATCACAATATCAAGTGCGAGTTTGTTCAACGAGACCCGATAATAAAGGGTCATCGAGGCGCTATGCGCGACCAACAGTTGATTGATTTGCTCTATACCAGGAAGAATATGTTTTGAAACAAGCGATAACGATTTCTTATTCTCACCTGGATCGTAAAGTTGATAGACCGTAATACGGTTGGCATTTTCAAGCGTTTCTTTAACCAGTTGTGGGGTTTCTTCCGTTTTCGTGGCTGATGGCGCTTTAAAATAAGAGATCAGAGCAAACAGCGACAGAGCGACAACGATAACGGGCAAGGTAATCAGAACAGCCCGATAAGGATGATGTTTGGTTGCCAGTTTTTTCTTGCTGACTTCATGTAATGAACTGTTATTTAAAGTTATTTTTTCTGTTGTTGATGGCAGTTGCTCCTCAGACGCGAGGGTTTCAACCACCTCAGCATTCTCTTCGGTTACCTCACTGGCGCGGTCATCAACCTTATTTTCATTAGGAGCAATGATTTCAGTTAGATAGAGTTTATTAAACAAATACCCTTTTTTTGGTATGGTTTTTATAATTTCTTGTTGTTTACCATCATCATCAATAGCGACGCGCAGGGCATGAACGGCTGTCGGCAGACTATTTCCACCGACGATGCGATTCTTCCAGACAGCGGTCATTAAAAATGAACGAGATAAAACAACATCGGCATTTTTAGCTAATGTCTCTAACAGAATAAAATGGTATTCGCCCAGGCGACGTATCTCACCTGTTTCACAGTGGATTAACGCATTAAGCGAAGAGTCCATCCGCCAATTGTTGACTACAATACTCATGGTTTATTATACCCGCGCAAGATTTTTATATCCCTGGTGCCACACCGTTAAAAATCAGTGCATTAAAATTCTGGAGAAATTGAGATGTCTTCTGCCTGAGAAACAGCAGGTAAATCGGTATTGAGTGTTTTTTATGCTGTGCAAAAGAGGATTGGAAATGTAGCGAAAGTGTCTGAGACTCACAATATAAAAATACATGGCATTTGCAACCAAATGTAAAATAAAGTTATAACCAGGCTCTTTAAAACATTTTTATCTAAGCATAATCTTATTTTTATCATAAGGTTAACATAGCAGGTGCGTAATCGATCGGTTCGTTATTAGATATTTCTAATAATCTTTTAATTAAATCTTGATTGAGATCTTCCTTATGCAGTGATTGTTTTGGTGAGGAGCACGGAAAGCTAAAATAGAGGTGGGAGACGTTTTATCTCTCGCGTTAACGATGTTGTGCAAGGCGTAAAAAATTTTTCTGCAGCGCTTTAAGTTTTCCGAAGGGGTGGTCGTTTTTACAGAGTATCGAAACGAAAACGATTATTCCCAAGGAGCAGTACCATGTTATCGATTAATACTAATACCGCATCAATGTCCGCTGTTAACGCTATCAACAAAAGCAGCGCATCACTGTCTACTTCTATGGAACGTCTGGCGACAGGTAACCGTATTAACTCTTCTGCAGATGATGCTGCGGGCAAACAGATTGCCAACCGTCTGACTGCGCAGTCCAGCGGTATGGGCGTTGCGCTGAGCAACATTCAGGACGCGACTGCGATGCTGCAAACTGCAGACAGCATGTTTGACGAAATGACCGACGTACTGGGCCGTATGAAAGACCTGTCCACTCAGGCAGCGAACGGAACCTACAGCGACGAAGATTTGCAGGCGATGCAGGACGAATACGACGAACTGGGTCAGCAGATGTCCGATATGCTGCAGAACACCACTTACGGCGGCACCAACCTGTTCGGTGTTTCCGGTACCAGCAACACCGGCAAAGACGGTCTGTTCCAGGGGGCGGTAACCTTCCAGGTTGGTGCTGAATCTTCTGACACCATGACCGTTGATATCTCCAGCCAACTGGACTCTCTGGTTACCGATTTAAAAAGCGTTAGCAACTCTTTCGAAGCTGATCAGTTAGATGCGACCGGTACTGCAGGCATTTCCGGTGGTACTGAGCTGACCGCTTCTGGTTCTGCAAACCAGATGATCACTACTATCCAGACTGCAATGGACGACGTGTCTAAGATCCAGTCCAAACTGGGTGCATCTATCAACCGTCTGAACGATACCGCCGCTAACCTGACCAGCATGCAGGACAACACTGAAGTGGCGATCGGTAACATTATGGATACCGACTACGCGACGGAAGCGTCCAACATGACCCAGCAACAGGTGCTGATGCAAACCGGCATCACCATGCTGAAGCAGTCCAACAGCATGTCCAGCATGGTTTCCAGCCTGCTGCAGTAATTCCTGACTTAACGTCATTTACAACACCGCCACCCGGCGGTGTTGTGCTTTTAGCGACCAGGCTTTTACCTGGAAACCTTCCTGGGGAAGGGAAAAATCATTTCCGCTACTAAGTTAACTCACTGAATTTTAATTATAAAAATTATTGGCATGTATTTTGCTTTTACATAAATAACGTTGCACGGAGTCATTGATCATGAGCTATACGAGTCCGATCCAAAAATTAGCACAACAATTTGCCTACGCCGATATTGCCACCCAGGCGACGAATCTGCAGAACCAACAGAACGAGTTGAATGCTGAGAGCAGCGGTCTGGACTCGCTCAGTAGCGCGCTGACTGATTTTCAGACGGCAATCGATGCGCTGAACAGCGACACCGACGGCCCACTGACGTTTTCCGCCACCACAAATAATGAGTCGAATACGGTGTCGGCAAACTCGCAGGCACAGGCGGGGACCTACTCATTTTATGTTTCGCAGTTAGCACAGGGGCAACAAACCACGTTCAGCATGAGCGACGATACTTACGCCGCGACGGGTTCATTTGAGATAACCATGGATGACGGCACAACCATGGATATTGACCTGTCTACGGTCGATGAGGATGGCGATAACTGTGTTGATGCCAGTGAACTGGTTGATGCGATTAATAACTCGGACGATAACCCAGGCGTGTCGGCGGCATTGGTTAAGACCGACGGCACGACCACCATCATGCTGACCTCTGATACCACCGGTGAGCAAAGCGGTTTTTCGGTGAGCGTTTCGGGTAACACCGATCTGGCTACGGCGGAATCCTCCAGTGAACAACAGATAACGCAAGCGCAGGACGCCATTATTCACCTCGGTAACGAGGATGGCCCTGCGATCACCAGCAGCACCAATACCTTTGACGATGTGATCCCCGGCGTGACGATGACTTTTTCTGAGGTTAGCGATCCTGATGATCCTAACGATGTGACCACTTTTACCGTCGCGGAAGACTCCAGCGGATCGCAGGCCAAAGTGCAGACCTTTGTTGATGCCTACAACACCTTGGTCGACACCATCGATTCACTGACCAGCTATGGCGATGACGACACGGCGTCCGGGGTTTTTGCGGGTGACGCCGGGATGAATTCGCTGGCAAATCAGATGGATGATATTGCTCACGCGTCTTACGGTGGCGTGTCGATTGTTGATTATGGCATCACGCTGGATTCCGACGGTCACTTACAAATTGACTCCACTCAGTTCAGCGAAGCAATGGAAGAAAACCCGGACGGTTTGACCGCTATTTTTGTCGGGGAGGACAGCATGGTCGCGCAGATGGACGACCTGATGGAAAGCTATCTGGATTCCAGCAACGGCATCATCGCCCTGCGCCAGGAAAACATTGATGACCAGCAGAGCAAAATTCAGGACGAAAGCGATCAGCTGACTGAAACCTATAACACCAACTACGAGCGCTATGTGGAAGAGTACACCAATACGCTGGTGGAAACGTACACCATGAAAATGAGTATGGCCGCGTTTATGTAACCGGCTGATTTAAGAGAAGGATTGAGAATCAATATGTACGACACGCAGGATGGTTATTCGCAATACAAAGAGATGGATCTTGCTGCGCGTACCGCAGCAGCATCGCCATTAGAGCTGGTGCTGGTGCTGTTTTCGGGGCTGATGGACGAGCTGGAACGCGCCAAAAGCCACATTGAGAACAAACGCTATGAGCGCAAGGCGCAAAGCATCAACAAATGCATCGATATTCTCAACGCCTTAACCAGCTCGCTGGAGTTTGAAACGGGCGGCGAGTTGGTGGTGAATTTGTCCCGGCTGTATGACCACTGCGTCTACCGCCTGTATGAAGCCAGCGGCGAATTGTCGCTGGAAAAAATTGATGAAGTGATCCTCATCCTGACCAATCTACGCACAGGCTGGGAAGGTCTGTCGGCAAAGCTGGGATAAGACGATGGAAAGAGAGCGTCAGCAACAGCAGCTTTATGCCCTGGTAAAAGAGATGAACGAGGCGCTGGATCGAAAGCGTTGGCGCCGATTACCCGGCCTGCATCAGCAGGTGATGCGCGTTTTTCATGATTATGCCGCCTGGGAAACCGATGCCACCGCGTTGCGAGAGGTCAAAGACACCCTGCATGCGGCGTTTGAGGTGCTGATTGCCCGACGAACGCAGCGTGCGGAAGAACTCAAAGCGCGCATGGATCAACATCAGCAAAACCAGGAAGGAATGTTGGCGTACTCAATGGTTAATTTAATTTCGGAGAAGGCATGAATCCTGTATTACTGGCCTCGGCCAGTGCGTTGGCAGAGGCCACACCGGAAAAGGCGGCTATTTCGGCCCCAACAACGTCAACGAGCGGCAGCACGTTTTCTTTACCGCAGGCCGGGCTTAACGCGGTGGCTGAACGTTTGATCGGCACAAAAATAAACCAACAGCAGGCGTCGTTGCCTGAGCATCAACGCGATGATGCAGATCCTGCGGCCATGCAGGCATTGCTGGCGATGTTACTGGCGCAACCGGCACAGCCGTTAACGCCTGCGGCGGCGCAGAAGCAGCCTGACGGTGAGATGCTGAAAATGCTGACGCAGGCGCAAACTACGGGGGCGGGGTCTGCGCTTTTGCGCCAACTGGCGAGCGCGATGGCCGGGCAAGGAAAACAATCCATGCCGTCGGCTGAGCAGCACGCCACGGATTTATCGTCACTGTCGCCAAAGCTGCAAACGTTACTGGCATCGATCACCGAGAATTTGCCCCAGGCAACCCCGGATCAGCAGGCCAAACTGGCGACATTCTCCGCCCAGGATCTGCGCGCGATCGCGCCTGAACCTGTCTCGCTTTCGACCTCACAGCAAATTTCCGCCCGGGTGAAGTCAGCGGATCACGCCGTTCCTCGCCCGATGGCGGTGAGAAAAACGGATAGCGTAACGGTTAACCCATCGCTTGCGTCGCAAAGTTTGCTCAATACGGCGGTGCAGGGAACTCAGCCGGTAAATGCCCTGAGCGACCACAACGTGGTGTCGACGCAAGTTTCCGCGCCTACCACGCTGTCAACAGAGGAGCTCGGCGAGAAGCTCACCGCGCTGCTCAAAGACAGAATTCAGTTCCAGTTGGGTCAGCAACAGCAGGTGTCGACCATTCGTCTAGACCCGCCATCGCTGGGCAAACTGGAAATTGCCGTGCAGCTGGACGCAGGAAAGCTGATGGTGCACATCGGCGCAAATCAGAGTGATGTCTGCCGCTCGTTGCAGCAATTTAGCGAGAACTTACGCCAGCACCTCACGGCGCAGAACTTCATGGAAGTGAATGTTCAGGTCTCTTCCGAGGGACAATCGCAACAGCAACAACAGCAGTCAGGTCATCAACAGGACGAGGTGACGTCGGCGCTAACGCTTAACGACGAACCTCAATTTCAACAGAACGAATCCGTTCTGATCAAAGTGTAAAAGCAAGATGAAGAAAATTGTTATTGCGTGTGTGATCAGCTCTGTCGTTGCTCTGGGTATTGCTGGTGGGGCTGGATGGGGTATTTATCATTTTATGAATAAAGGTGCGACAGCTAAGGCAGCAAAACCCGCTGAGATACCCGAAGAAAATCAGGATGAGAGCAGCAGCATATTTGTCTCTCTGCCGGAAACGGTGGTTACGCTTCATGATAGTGAAGGGACAGACCGATACATGGTGGCAGAGCTGGTAATGGTCGTTGATTCAGAGAAAGACGCTGAAAAAATTAAGAAAGACGAACCGCTCTATCAAAGTATTACGGTAGATGAACTTTCGAATATGAAATATGAAGAGATTCGGGCGCTGAAGATCTCCGATATCAGAAAGAAAGTTTTTGAAAATCTGAAAATTGAATTAGCGAAACGCAAAATGGCGACACCGTATAAGGACATATTGGTGAAAAAAGTCGTGTTTCAATAAGCGACAAGCCAGGAAATAACATGATCCAGGATGCTTACGAGTCAGAAGATTTTAATGCGACGCCCGTGCTAACGCCAAAGCAAGAGAGCCATTATTTACAGGCTTATCTTCCTTTGGTGCGCAAAGTGGTGCGTCAACTTGCGCCGCAATGTACCTGCGTTATGGACAGGCAGGATATGGAGCAAACGGCGCTGATGGGATTGCTGAATGCGATTCGCCGCTATGGTCAACCGGATGAGGGCTTTGCCGGTTATGCCGTCCATCGTATCCGCGGAGCCATACTCGATGAGCTGCGCAGCCTCGACTGGCGGCCTCGTCAGCTACGACAAAAATACCATCAGATTAAAGATTTGATTCGTGATGCGCGTACTCAGCTCGGGCATGAACCCTCATGGGAAGAGCTTTCCCGGTTGGGTTTGTCGTCTGAAGATTATCAGGAATATCAACAGCTGGAAGGTGCTGAATCGCTGGCCAGCCTGGATGAATTACTGAATGGCGATATACCGATTGCGCCGCTCGAAGGGCGGGGGCTTGAAGAACAATTCGTCACGCAGGAAATGCTGGGTTATGCCCTGAGCCAACTCAGCGAAAAGGAGGGACTGGTGCTCTCAATGTATTACCAGCACGATATGAATTTAAAAGAAATCGCGCTGGTATTAGGGCTGACTGAAGCTCGAATTTGTCAAATGAATAAAAAAATCACGCACAAGATTCGTGATTGTTTATATCCAGATTAACAATTCCGAATCAACATGCGGAGGACGTAATGCAAAAGATTTTTGGTTTATTGGTGGTTTTAGGCTGCGTATTTGGTGGCTACTTTGAGGCTGGCGGACAGTTAATTGCTATCTGGCAGCCGGCAGAAATTATTATTATCGTGGGGGCCGGTCTGGGGGCGATGATTATCGGTAACCCAATGCATGTGCTTAAAGAGATTGCTCACCAGATCAAAGGCGTGGTCAGCAAAAAGAAAATGGGGCCGGAGTTCCAGCGTCAGTTGCTGATGTGCCTGTATGAACTGCTGGAAATGGTGCAAAACGGCGGTCTGCGTATGTTGGATCAGCATATCGAACAGCCGGAAGAGAGTACCATTTTCCAGAAATACCCGCTGGTACTGACCCAGAAACGACTGGTGACCTTTATCGCCGATAATTTCCGTCTGATGGCGATGGGGAAAATTGATGCCCACGAGCTGGAAGGGATCCTCGATCAGGAACTGGATACCGCGGAAGAATCGCTGTTAACCCCTTCGCGCTCCCTGCAGCGTACCGCCGAGGCGATGCCTGGCTTCGGCATTTGCGCGGCGGTGCTGGGTATCATCATCACCATGCAGTCAATCGATGGTTCCATTGCGCTTATCGGCCTGAAAGTGGCGGCGGCGCTGGTGGGGACATTCTTAGGGGTCTTCATCTGTTATTGCGTGATGGATCCGCTGGCAAACGCCATGGAACAGCAGGCGCGGGCGGAACATTCGCTGCTCGAATGTGTACGTACCGTGCTGGTGGCGCAAGCGGGCGGTAAGCCGACGCTGCTGGCGGTTGATGCGGGACGTAAACTTCTTCATCTGGCTTCCAAACCCACATTCGCCAATCTGGATGCGTGGGTGAATGCGATGCTGGAGCAAGAATAAGCATGAGGAAGGGGCCAAATCGTCGCGATCGCGGCGCGAAAACCACCATTATCCGCCGACAAATCAAAAAGAATCATGCAGGTCATCATGGGGGAGCGTGGAAGGTGGCATTTGCTGACTTTACGCTGGCGATGATGGCGTTGTTTATGACGTTGTGGATTGTGAACAGCGTCAGTAAAGCTGACCGCGAAAATATCGTGGCGGCGCTGCATGGTCAGTCAATCTTTAACGGTGGCGGTATGGCGCCGTTAAATAAGCTGGGCAAGCAGCCGATAGCGCCGGGAGCGCAGAAGAAAAACGTCACGCGCAACAAACTCGATAAAACCGTCAACCCGCAGGAGACGGCGAAAATTACGGAAGAGAACGCGAAAAAGGCGCTGGATGTGAATGAAAAAGCGGTGCTGCTGAAACAAAAATCAGCCCGCGAATTGGGCGAACTGGCGACCGACATTAACGTTATCGCCCGCAATGCGCATATGGAAACTAACCTTGAGATGGAGATTGTTCCTCAGGGGCTGCGCGTACTGATTAAAGATGACCAGAATCGCAATATGTTTGAGCGCGGTAGCGCCAGGATTATGCCGTTCTTTAAATCGCTGCTGGTTGAACTGACTCCCGTGTTTGACTCGCTGGATAACAAGATAATCATCACCGGGCATACAGACGCGATGAGCTATAAGAGTAACATTTACAACAACTGGAACCTCTCCGGCGACCGCGCTTTGTCGGCGCGACGCGTGCTGGAGGATGCCGGAATGCCGCAGAATAAAGTCATGCAGGTCAGCGCGATGGCGGACCAAATGCTGCTGGATGCGAAAAATCCGGAAAGTGCCGGGAACCGTCGCATTGAGATCATGGTGCTGACGCAAAGCGCTTCCGATACGTTGTATCAATATTTTGGCCAGCAGGGAGAGAAGGTTGTGCAACCGCTGGTGGATAAGCTGGACAAGCAAAAGCAAGTGACTTCTTTACGTCAACAACCTGCTCCCGTCACTCATTAATTCTGTTCTCGTCCCCCACGCAACGTGGGGGCAATTTATTCCTCAGGAAGGCAATGTGATAGATGTAACCCATATTATTCCATTGGAGATTCATACTGATAACGTCACCGATGTAGCCTGTCAGGGGGCGCATTTCGACAAGGTCTCAGGTATCTGGTACACCGAACCCCACGAGCTAAACGGGGCGCTTCGTGACTATGTCTACGACACCGACAATTTTAATATTGTCGCGCCGTACTATCTGGTGATTACCTCGAAGATGCACTGCTGGAGCTGCCACCAAATTACCCGCATCCATGGCGTGATGTTTACCCGCTTTATTAAGAAAAATCAGGATGGTCAGGGCTGGCAGTCGGTCAGGCGTAACAGCTTTTTGTTCCACATTAATTCTCTGCCTGAAGAGATAAAAAAGAACATCAAAGCCAGCAATTACTACCTCGATAAAAGTAAAACCACCGGGCTACGTTACTGGATGAATCACTGTGAAATTTGTGGTGAACGTCTGGGCGACTACGAACTTTTCTGCGTTGAAAATGATGCCTTCCGCCTGATGACAATCGAAAAACTGCTGCGGGCAAATGTTCGCAAAGTGAATAAACTGTTTGTCAGTACGGCGGGTAATCCCGCAGAACATACGAAAAAGGATATTGTGCGTTACCTGTGCGATGCCCGCTTCGTCATGAATGGTCCGGCGTAAGGAATAATCATACTTCTCACACTATAAAAATACTGTATACTTAAACAGTGTTGTGGGAGGCGAGTAATGCGCAAAATCATACATGTTGATATGGACTGCTTTTTCGCAGCGGTGGAAATGCGCGATAACCCCGCTCTGCGTGACATTCCCATTGCCATCGGCGGCAGCCGGGAGCGCCGGGGGGTTATCAGTACAGCCAATTACCCGGCGCGCAAATTTGGCGTGCGTAGCGCGATGCCAACGGGAATGGCGTTAAAGCTATGCCCGCATCTTACCTTATTACCCGGTCGCTACGAGGCTTACAAAGAAGCCTCCCGCCAGATTCAGGCGATTTTCTCCCGCTATACCTCGCTGATTGAACCCCTGTCGCTGGATGAAGCCTATCTGGATGTAACCGACAGCACCCACTGCCACGGTTCTGCCACGCTGATCGCCCAGGAGATCCGCCAGACGATTTTTAACGAGCTGCAGCTAACCGCCTCCGCCGGGATTGCGCCGGTTAAATTTCTGGCAAAAATAGCCTCCGATCTCAACAAGCCCAACGGGCAATATGTGATTACCCCTGCCGATGTTCCTGAATTTCTCAAAACGTTACCGCTCGGCAAAATTCCCGGCGTCGGCAAAGTCTCCGCCGCGAAGCTGGAATCAATGGGATTGCGTACCTGCGAGGATGTTCAAAAATACGACCTGGCAATGCTGCTCAAACGTTTTGGTAAGTTTGGTCGCGTGCTGTGGGAGCGAAGCCAGGGCATTGACGAGCGGGACGTTAACAACGACAGACTGCGCAAATCCGTCGGCGTGGAGCGCACGCTGGCGGAAGATATTCATGAGTGGTCAGAATGCGAGGCGATTATTGAGCGGCTTTATCCCGAACTGGAACGGCGTCTGGCCAAGGTAAAGCCGGATCTCCTTATCGCTCGCCAGGGGATAAAACTCAAGTTTAATGATTTTCAGCAGACCACGCAGGAGCACGTCTGGCCGCGCTTAAATAAAGATGACTTAATTGCGACGGCGCGTAAAACCTGGGAAGAACGTCGGGGAGGGCGAGGCGTGAGGCTGGTGGGATTACACGTCACGCTACTGGATCCCCAACTGGAAAGACAGCTGCTGTTGGGGCTGTGACTCTGATGGATTGCCGGATAAGCGTAGCGCTATCCGGCATTTAGCGCAGAATCTTACTTCGCCGGAATCGACTTCAGCAGTTCAGTCAGCAGCGTCCAGTAGTGACCAACGCTTTCGATATGAACCTGCTCATCCGGGGAGTGCGGACCGGTGATGGTTGGCCCGATGGAAACCATGTCCATTTCCGGATACGGTTTCTTGAACAGACCACATTCCAGACCGGCGTGAATGATCTGGATGTTTGGCGTTTTGTTGAACAGACGCTGGTAGGTTTCGCGAACCAGGTGCATAACCGGAGAGTTAGCATCCGGCTGCCAGCCTGGGTATCCGCCTTTGGCCTGGGTTTTCGCGCCAGCCAGTTTACCCAGTGAATCCAGCATGCTCACCACGTAGTCTTTACCGCTGTCGATCAGGGAACGGATCAGGCAGTGAATTTCAACGTTGTCGTCAGTCATGGTTACAACGCCGACGTTCAGGGAGGTTTCTACCACGCCTTTGGCTACGTCGGAATTGCGGATAACACCGTTCGGGGTGGCGTTCAGCAGACGTACGAAGCTGTCGCGAGACTGAGTGGTCAGCGCGGCTTTGTCGTGAGTAACGGCATCCAGCAGCAGAGCCAGGTTCTTCTCTTTGGCTTCCAGTTCGTTTTTCAGGATTTCCTGGTAGGTGTTGACCAGCGCTTTTAACGCATCAACTTTATCTGCCGCCACGGCGAGGGTGGCAAAGGCTTCACGCGGAATCGCGTTGCGCAGCGTACCGCCGTTGAAATCAACCAGACGCAGATCCAGCTCTTCAGCGTGACCCGCCAGGAAGCGTACCAGCAGCTTATTAGCGTTACCGAGACCAACGTGGATTTCGCCGCCGGAGTGACCGCCTTTCAGGCCTTTCAACGTCAGCTTAAAGCTCTGGAAGCCAGCCGGGATTGCTTCACGGGACAGCGGCAGGTTAGAGGTAAAGTCGATACCGCCTGCGCAACCCATATAGATCTCACCTTCTTCTTCAGAGTCGGTGTTGATCAGAATATCTGCCTGCAGCCAGTTAGCCTGCAGACCAAACGCGCCATCCATACCTGCTTCTTCGGTCATGGTCAGCAGCACTTCAAGCGGACCGTGCACCACGTTGTCATCAGCCAGAACGGCCAGTGCGGACGCCATACCGATGCCGTTATCCGCACCCAGCGTGGTGCCACGGGCTTTTACCCATTCGCCGTCAATATAAGGCTGGATAGGATCTTTAGTGAAGTCGTGCACGGTGTCGTTATTTTTCTGCGGGACCATATCCAGGTGCGCTTGCAGAACGACCGGCTTGCGGTTTTCCATTCCTGCGGTAGCGGGTTTGCGAATCAGGATATTACCGACCTGATCGCGCTCGACGTGGAAACCTTTCTCTTGGGCCCAGCTCAGAATGTGTTCAGCGAGCTGCTCTTCATGGTAGGACGGATGAGGAATAGAACAGATTTTGGCAAAAATATCCCACAGCGGTTGCGGGGATAACTGAGACAGTTCAGACACGTTGAGTCTCCTTGGCGATGTCCTACAAAACTTGCTTGCAGGCCACAGGGTTAGCAGAATTAAAAACATCACAAGTCAGGCTTGCGCGATGCGATTGAGAATACCACTTTCTCCGCTGACGGCTAGCATAAAGCATGCAAAAAGAGGCGCGGATTCCGCGAAACACTGGTTTTTAGTGCGTCAGATCTCTATAATCTCGCGCAACCTATTTCCCCCTCGAACACTTTTTAAGCCGTAGATAAACAGGCTGGGACACTTCACATGAGCGAAAAATACGTCGTCACCTGGGACATGTTGCAGATCCATGCACGTAAACTGGCAAGCCGCCTGATGCCTTCTGAACAATGGAAAGGCATTATTGCCGTTAGCCGTGGTGGTCTGGTGCCGGGCGCATTGCTGGCGCGTGAATTGGGTATTCGTCATGTCGATACCGTATGCATCTCCAGCTACGATCACGACAACCAGCGCGAACTGAAAGTGCTGAAGCGTGCCGAAGGCGACGGTGAAGGTTTCATCGTAATTGATGACTTGGTTGACACCGGTGGTACCGCCGTAGCGATCCGCGAAATGTACCCTAAAGCGCATTTCGTCACTATTTTCGCTAAGCCGGCAGGTCGCCCGCTGGTGAATGATTATGTTGTTGATATCCCTCAGGATACCTGGATTGAGCAGCCGTGGGATATGGGCGTAGTGTTCGTTCCGCCGATCTCGGGTCGCTAATCTAAAAAGTTTTCAACGCCCGCACTGTCGGGCGTTGTTCTTTTTGTGCTGTGTCAGGTTACACTATGCCTTAGTGAGTACTCATGGAGGCTGCAATCATGTCACAGGCTAACCTCAGCGAAGTCCTGTTTAAACCCCGCTTCAAACACCCTGAAACGTCAACGCTGGTTCGTCGTTTTAATCACGGCGCGCAGCCGTCCGTACAATCGACCCTGGATGGCAAAACCATCCCGCACTGGTACCGTATGGTGAACCGCCTGATGTGGATCTGGCGTGGCGTCGATCCGCGCGAAATCCTCGAAGTGCAGGCACGTATCGTCATGAGCGAAGCCGAACGCACCGATAAAGAGCTTTACGACACGGTTATCGGCTATCGCGGCGGAAACTGGATTTACGAGTGGGCGAAGCAGGCGATGGACTGGCAACAGAAAGCCTCTATGGAAGAGGATCCGCAGGTGAGCGGACGCCACTGGCTGCATGCTTCCACGCTCTATAACATCGCCGCTTATCCGCACTTAAAAGGCGATGAGCTGGCAGAGCAGGCGCAGGCTCTGGCCAATCGCGCCTATGAAGAGGCCGCACAGCGTCTGCCGGGCACGCTGCGTGAGATGGAATTTGCCGTTACCGGCGGCGCGCCGATTACCGGCTTCCTGCATATGCCAAAAGGCGACGGTCCGTTCCCGACGGTGCTGATGTGCGGTGGCCTCGATTCCATGCAAACGGATTATTACACTCTGTATGAGCGCTACTTTGCCCCGCGCGGTATTGCCATGCTGACGCTGGATATGCCGTCGGTCGGGTTCTCGTCAAAATGGAAACTGACCCAGGACTCCAGCCTGCTGCACCAGCACGTATTAAAAGCGCTGCCGAATGTTCCATGGGTGGATCACACCCGTGTGGCGGCCTTCGGCTTCCGCTTTGGCGCCAACGTGGCGGTACGCCTTGCGTATCTGGAATCATCACGTCTGAAGGCGGTGGCCTGTTTGGGTCCGGTGGTTCATGCGCTGCTTAGCGACCCGCAGCGTCAGGCAAGCGTCCCGGAAATGTACCTTGACGTTCTGGCCAGTCGTTTGGGGATGCACGACGCATCCGATGAAGCGTTGCGCGTTGAGCTTAATCGCTATTCATTAAAAGTGCAGGGCCTGCTGGGCCGACGCTGCCCGACGCCAATGCTGTCGGGGTTCTGGAAAAACGATCCGTTTAGCCCGGAAGAGGAGTCGCGTTTAATCACATCTTCATCTTCTGACAGTAAGCTGCTGGAGATTCCATTCAACCCGGTGTATCGCAATTTTGACAAAGGGCTGCAGGAAATAACCGGTTGGATCAATCAGAGATTGTGTTAAAAGTTTGCTAAATTTTATCGATTTGGTAAAACAGGTGCTTCACCTAAGGAGATCGTAATGACGTTACCGAGTGGGCATCCGAAAAGTAGATTGATCAAGAAATTCACCGCGCTTGGCCCGTACATCCGGGAAGGGCAGTGCGAAGATAATCGGTTTTTTTTCGATTGTCTGGCTGTTTGCGTCAATGTGAAACCCGCCCCAGAGAAACGCGAGTTTTGGGGCTGGTGGATGGAACTGGAGGCGCAGGAAAAACGCTTCACGTACAGCTACCAGTTTGGCTTGTTTGATAAAGACGGGAACTGGACTGCAGTGCCGGTGAAAGAGATTGAAGTGGTAGAGCGACTGGAATATACCTTACGTGAATTTCATGAAAAATTACGTGGGTTGTTAACGTCGCTGAATCTGGCGCTGGAGCCTGCTGACGATTTTAACGATGAACCGGTTAAATTAACGGCATAATGAACAGTAAAATGCCGGATGGCGGCGCAACCCCATCCGGCATTTTTTTATGCTATATCAGAACTGATAAACCATACCGACAGCAACGATATCATCATTGTTGATGCCCAGTTTATTGTCGCTATCGAGCTGGTTGATTTTATAATCGACAAACGCGGACATATTTTTGTTGAAATAGTATGTTGCGCCAACGTCGATATAATTCACCAGATCCTCATTGCCTACGCCTTCAATATCTTTCCCTTTTGACAGCACATAACCCAGTGACGGACGCAGACCAAAGTCAAACTGGTACTGAACTACCGCTTCGAAGTTCTGTGTTTTATTAGCGAAGCCACCGGAAATTGGCGTCATATTGCGCGTTTCAGAATAGAACGTCGCAATATAAATATCGTTAGCATCATATTTTAAACCGGTTGCCCAGGCTTCTGCTTTATCGCCAGTCCCACGCGTTTGCAGATTCTGTTGGTTGGTACGATCGGAGTTGGTATACGCACCGCTCACCGCGAAATCGCTGCCGCCAAAATCATAGGTAACGGAAGTACCAAAACCGTCGCCATTTTGTTTTTTCACATCGCGGTCCTGATTTTTCCCCTGGTATTGCAGGGTGAGATCCAGACCATCCACGACGCCGAAGAAGTCGGTGTTACGGTAGGTCGCCAGGCCGCTGGCGCGTTTGGTCATAAAGTTATCGGTCTGCGCGGAGGAGTCGCCGCCGAATTCCGGGAACATATCGGTCCACGCTTCCACGTCGTACAGCGCGCCGAGGTTACGACCGTAATCAAACGAGCCAAGGTTTTTTAATTTCAGACCGGCAAAGGCCAGACGGGTTTTTTGCTGGTTTGAGTCGCTTTCGGCTTTATTGCCGGCGAACTCTGCTTCCCAGCGGCCATATCCCGTCAGTTCATCGTTAATTTGCGTTTCGCCTTTAAAACCTAAACGGATATAGCTCTGGTCGCCGTCTTTGCTGTCATAATCCGTCATGTAATGCATGGCTTTTACTTTGCCGTACAGGTCCAGTTTATTACCGTTCTTGTTATACACTTCCGCTGCCTGTACGGATGCCGACGCAGTAATACCCATCACCACTAATGCCAGAGTGCTCTTTTTCATTTTCATTCCTGATTAAAAGTACGCGCTAATATTCACTGGGTGTGATCCCCGTTAAAAGACAGGAGGGTTTTTAACGTCTGGTAATGAACGTTTTATGACAAAGTAAGAATATTTTTAAAAAAGGATGTTTTTTTGTTTCTGTAATAAATGCGTCAAAATCTGCCGCTACGCTTGCTGATCCTGCGCAATAAAATTTCATGCTTTGTGCGCTGGTTGTTGGCAACCGGGGCCAGTCCTGCTAAAACGTTCGTTTGATATCATTTTCCCCAATTTTGAATGGCAGAGAATCATGAGTGACAGCCAGACGCTGGTGGTAAAACTTGGCACCAGTGTGTTAACGGGCGGATCGCGCCGCCTGAACCGCGCCCACATCGTAGAACTGGTTCGCCAGTGTGCGCAGCTCCATGCCGCAGGGCATCGTATTGTTATCGTTACCTCGGGCGCGATTG
The DNA here is from genome assembly GCF_013816515.1 of Citrobacter sp. RHB35-C21. Taxonomy (NCBI): domain Bacteria; kingdom Pseudomonadati; phylum Pseudomonadota; class Gammaproteobacteria; order Enterobacterales; family Enterobacteriaceae; genus Citrobacter; species Citrobacter sp. RHB35-C21. Next base: position 4,067,021 of record NZ_CP057147.1, on the reverse strand, counting down.
CCGCCGGACGTGAGCATCTGGGTTACCCTGAGCTCCCGGCAACGATAGCCTCGAAACAGCTGTTGGCGGCGGTAGGGCAGAGCCGATTGATTCAACTATGGGAACAGTTGTTCTCGATTTACGGTATTCACATCGGACAGATGCTGCTAACGCGTGCGGATATGGAAGACAGAGAGCGCTTCCTTAACGCCCGCGATACGCTACGCGCGCTGCTGGATAACAACATCGTTCCTGTCATTAATGAGAACGACGCCGTAGCGACTGCCGAAATTAAAGTCGGTGATAACGACAACCTTTCAGCGCTGGCGGCGATTCTGGCCGGGGCCGATAAGCTGCTGCTGCTGACCGATCAGCAAGGGCTGTTTACCGCCGATCCGCGCACCAACCCGCAGGCTGAGCTGATCAAAGACGTTCACGGTATTGATGATGCGCTGCGCGCCATTGCCGGTGATAGCGTCTCGGGTCTGGGAACCGGCGGTATGGGGACTAAACTGCAGGCCGCTGATGTTGCATGCCGCGCCGGGATTGACACCATTATTGCCGCAGGCAGCAAGCCGGGCGTAATTGGCGACGTGATGGAAGGCGTTTCCGTTGGGACGCGTTTCCATGCACAGGCCTCTCCGCTGGAGAACCGTAAACGCTGGATCTTCGGCGCACCGCCAGCCGGGGAAATTACCGTTGATGAGGGGGCGACCGCAGCGATTCTGGAGCGTGGCAGTTCATTACTGCCAAAAGGCATTAAAAGCGTGACAGGCAACTTCTCTCGTGGTGAAGTGATCCGCATCTGCAATCTCGAAGGGCGCGATATTGCCCACGGCGTTACCCGCTATAACAGCGATGCGCTGCGCCGTATTGCCGGACATCACTCACAACAGATCGACACCATCCTGGGCTACGAATACGGTCCGGTTGCTGTCCATCGCGACGACATGATTACCCGTTAAGGAACAGGCATATGCTGGAACAAATGGGCATTGCTGCCAAAGCTGCGTCATACAAGCTGGCGCTGCTCTCCAGTCGCGAAAAAAACCGCGTACTGGAAACGATAGCTGATGAGCTGGAAGCGCAAACGGAAAGCATCCTCAGCGCGAACGTACAAGATGTTGAGCAAGCGCGAGCCAACGGCCTGAGCGACGCGATGCTCGACCGCCTGGCGCTGACTCCGGCGCGTCTGAAAGCGATTGCCGACGATGTGCGTCAGGTATGTAATCTCGCCGACCCGGTCGGGCAGGTGATTGACGGCGGTCTGCTGGATAGCGGCCTGCGTCTCGAACGTCGTCGCGTTCCGCTGGGCGTGATTGGCGTGATTTATGAAGCGCGTCCAAATGTCACCGTTGACGTTGCTTCCCTGTGCCTGAAAACCGGTAATGCGGCGATCCTGCGCGGTGGGAAAGAGACGTACCGAACGAATGCTGCAACCGTGGCGGTTATCCAAAAGGCGCTGGAAGCCTGTGGTTTACCCGCTGCAGCCGTGCAGTCGATAGATAACCCGGACCGCGCGCTGGTCGCTGAAATGCTGCGTATGGATAAGTACATTGATATGCTGATCCCTCGCGGCGGCGCGGGTCTGCATAAGCTGTGCCGTGAGCAGTCGACTATCCCGGTCATCACCGGCGGCATTGGGGTCTGTCATATTTATGTTGATGATAGCGCGGAGATCGACCCGGCGCTGAAGATTATCGTCAACGCCAAAACCCAGCGTCCGAGCACCTGTAACACCGTAGAAACCCTGCTGGTGCATCAGGATATCGCTGCGCGTTTTCTGCCTGCGCTGAGCCAGCAGATGGCACAAAGTGGCGTCACGCTGCATGCCGACGACATCGCGCTGGCCACATTGCAGGCAGGGCCCGCTAACGTGGTTGCGGTGAAAGCCGAAGAGTATGACGACGAGTTTCTGTCGTTGGATCTGAACGTGAAAATCGTTACCGATCTGGACGATGCTATCACCCACATTCGCGAGCATGGGACCCAGCATTCCGATGCCATCCTGACGCGCACCCTGCGTAACGCCGATCGTTTCGTGAATGAAGTGGACTCTTCTGCCGTGTACGTTAATGCCTCTACTCGTTTTACCGATGGCGGCCAGTTCGGACTAGGGGCGGAAGTGGCTGTGAGTACGCAAAAACTGCACGCGCGCGGCCCAATGGGTCTGGAAGCACTGACCACCTATAAGTGGGTTGGCTTCGGTGACGACACGATTCGTGCGTAATTGAAAACGGGCGATGCCATAATAGGTCTATGATTTTCAGGTCTGTTAAGGCATTGCTCGGTTAATTCTACTCTTTACCCCGCTACCGCATTTGTTTTCTATCCTGTGTTTTATCATCATCCGCATCAGTCTGGTTTTTAGCCATGTGCTCCCCGGCGTCGAAAAGGCGACGTATCACAGAATTTTCCCTACCAGCATGAATTTTCTGGGTCTGCGGCTCACGTATTGTTCCTATGGTCCAATCTATTAGAATCAGTCTCATTTTTATGAGGAGTCGTTGCGTGAAATCGGATATTCACAAACATAGCATTCCTGTTGTGCCACTCGGCAACCCGTTTCCCCCCCGCCATTGTTCACTGTGTCCAAAGGGCGCGGCGATTGATCGTGATAATCAATACCGATTAATAGACAAAAGAAGGAAGTTTAAAGCGGGGGAGATACTCGCCCGCCAGGATGGAGCCGCGGACATGCTTTTTGTTATTCACGAGGGGTACTGCACGTCCAGCGTGGAATGTGGTGATAACGATTTTATCAGTCGCTTTTATGTTCCGGGAGACATCATGGCGCTGGATGCCGTTGAGGGGGGTAAGTATCTGACAACGATCAAGGCTGCAACGGCTGCGGAGGTATGTCATATCGATATTGCGCGGTTATTCAAGGCAGCAGAAAAGGAGCCGTCGGTTGCAGCGGCAGTCATCAAGTTTCTCTGCAGGGACAATGGATTCATTGTTGAAAAACTACGGCGTTATGCCAATAAACATGCTGAGGCCAGAATCGCTGCTTTCCTCGTGGAGTTTTACGAAATGCATTTACGTATTGGCAGGCCAGAAACGACGCTTCGCTTGCCATTCTCGCGGGAGGAAATTGCCAGTTATCTCGATCTTAAAATTGAAACCGTTAGCCGCTCATTAAAATCCCTCGAACATCAAAAGTTGATTAGCTTACATCGGGTCCGTACGGTAACAATTAATAGTTATTTGGGGTTGAAAGGTTTCAGCTAACGCTATCTTTGCCGTGCGTTATTTATCTCTTGATATTCCAGGAATATTCATTTTATATAGAAAATTCCTGGTTTTATTTATGTGGAATAATTATCAATTCGAATGATAATCCTACAGGTCAGCGCTATTTTTATAAGAATATTCCCCCTTAAATAAATATTTCATGAGAATTTTCTTGTGAAGTTAAAAAATTAGCATGATTGCAACAAATAATAAACATTATAGAGAGAGTATGTGGATGTTAATTATCTTTATGTTTTTTAAGGGTTTTACTCCTGGGCTATTTGTATGATCTTTTTGATATTTATCAAAAACTTAAAAAAGATGAATTGTTTGGTTTTTATTGTTCGTGTGGATAATAATTCTAAAAATGTACGTATTTTAAGTAATTATATCTTAGGAAACTTCTTAGATAATGTTTTTTATAGGAAAATTCTTAGTGTTTTGTAATTTTTACGTTTTAGGGTTTGTTGAGATGTTACTTAATCCAAATGATAATTTTCTGGCGCGGCAATTCTGGCTCGCAATTAATGGAACCGCTGGAGTGACTTAATAATAAGACTCGGTGGTGAGTTTGTTCTTAGGAGAAGATAAAATGAAAAAAATATTATTAGTAACATCTCTGGCTTCTGTATTTGTTGCAGCAAATGCAATGGCAGATGTTACTGCTTCTGCAACAGCCTCGTGGGACGCGACGGCAACGAAAGATACCACCAGCATGTTGGTTGTCACCCCGCTGAACTCTTTAACTTTCCAGTATGCTGAAGGGCTGAATGCCTTCAACTCTCAGGACGGTGCTTTTGATGTGACGATTCAGGGTCAGGAGACGGCAACTGATTTTGAACTGACTGCTCAGATTATTAGTAACACTCTGATCAACGCCAGTGGTGATGCTTCTACCCTGAACGTAGGGGTGGCATGGAATGGCACTGCGCTGACTAATTCATCAGATACTGTCCTTGTTAACTCCAGCTCCACTTCTGGTCTTGAAAGCTTGATGGCTGATGGCGCTTATAACGGTGCCGATCGTGTCAGCGATCAATCCAACTTCAAATTCACCATCGCGTCAGCGACTTCTGATGGTAGTCAGACAGTAGCAGATTACTCTGCACTGCCAGACGGCTATTGGACTGGCGATGTAAAAGTACAGTTCAATGCAACCTGGACGACTCCGTCTGCCTAAGTAATAAAAATTCGGGAGAATTTGTTCTCCCGAATTTATCAGGAATGGTGTCATGAAAAAATATTTACCGGCAGCAATGTTGGTAGGGTTAGTAGCATCTTTTCCCGGATGGGCAATTAATGTTGGTGAAATTACATCGATCATGACTTCTGCTGAGAGTTCATTATCGAAAGAAATTATCAATACGACAGATGCGGCGCGTTATGTCAGTGTTTCGGTAAAACAATTGTCATCACCTTTGGCGGGGGGAATCGAAATAAAGCCCGTTAATTCCGGAGAATTACTCTCTACACCTGCCAATCTTATTCTTCCAGGTCAGGCGAAGGATGTTTTTCGTTTCTTTTATAAAGGACCTGCAGATGATGTCGAGCGTTATTATCGTCTGCAATGGATAGATGAGCCGGTCACCGAGAGCGCGGAAACCCGGGCGAATAAAATGGCTGTTGCAACAGCGTCGGCTGAAATTGGCACTATTTTGGTAGTCGCGCCGCGCAAGGAGCGTTTTGAATATAGCCGAAATGGCGATGTTATTACCAATACCGGCAATGTTTCGTTTCGTGTGATCGCCTATGGGGCTTGTAAAGATAAGGCTCGCGATCGGGGGCGAGGCTGTCGCGAACGTTATTACATTATGCCGGGTACAAAAATAAAATTACAGTTTACCGACATTAGTAATAGCCGTTCACGCATCGGTATCTGGCACGGTAAGCAGTTTATTACAGTGAAGTGATGGTCAATAGCAGGGATAAATAAAATTACCGGAATGTAAGGATGCAGATGACAACAACAAATATTGTCGGCGGTAGCATTTGTCTTTTTCTTGCGCTGACACCAGGATTTTCACATGCAGCCCCAGTAAAAGTGGGTAATTATGTTATCCCCAGCGCTTTCGCCCGTTCACTGGAGCAGGGAATGACGGTGCCGGTATATATTCGTTACAACGAGACTGATGAGAAAAGTCAGCAAAAAGTTGCCGATGCGGTGATTTCCCTTGTTGATGGCAATATTACGGTTAAAGCCTTGACTCTTGCTGAATTGCCCAATAATGCCGTGTTATCTGGAAAAACCCGCGCGTTGGTGGAAAAAATTCGTGATGTGAAGTTTCACGATAACACCAACATCGAGCTATCGAATGATGCACGTCTGCAACTCAACGTCTCCTCATTTCATCTGGAGATGATTGTCAGCAAAGATGCGTTAACTGAAGCGATTGTCGCACGCAGCAGCCTGCTTGGACCTTCCAGCGTGGAGACTCTCTCTAACGTCCTGAACTATAACTTTGGCACCTACTACAACGATTATCATAACGGCAGCAGTACCCGCAGCTATCTGACGATGGACAATACAACATCGCTGCGTGAACACCATGTCAACATTAACGGTTCGTTTTACGGCATAGGCGACAGCAACAGCACCAGTAAACTCTATCGCGCGATGTATGAGCGTGATTATGACGGATATCGACTGGCGCTCGGGATGCTCGACACCTGGAATGTCCAGTCTATTGCCAGCCTGAATGCGCTGAATGGTGGGAAAATTTACGGCGTAAGCTACGGAAACAAAGGAAGTACGGTTGTTGAGAATACCTCGCTTTCGCTCACGCCAATTACCGTATTTTTGCCAGCCGCTGGCGAGGTTCATGTATTTCGTGACGGGCGTTTGCTCAGCGTACAGAACTTTAATATGGGCAGTTATGAAATTGATACCAGTCGTTTTCCGTATGGTGTTTATGATGTCACGGTAGATATCGTGGTCAATGGCCGGACAATTAATAGTCGTATCAGTCGGGTTAATAAAATCTTTGCCCGCCAACAGGCAGCCGGAATTGATCAGCTCTCATGGCAACTGTTTGGTGGCTCACTGGATTATGACCGTGTGAGTTATAAGCGAAACCACTATCAGGATTTAGGCAATGAGCAGACCTGGATTGCCGGCGGTGCCGCATCGGTGACGCTGGCGATATTGTCGGGGCTGGGCCTGAAATCTACGCTCTACGGTTTTGGCAACAATGCGGTTAATGAAACGGATGTCACACTCAATGTGAACGAATACGTAAGCATTGGCAATCAGACGCTGGTAGCGAACGATTCGTCATGGCGAAATATCAGTAATATCAATCTCAATGTCCCCGAGGGATATGGTTCCCTTTGGGCATCTCGTGAAGACAGTAAAATTGGCGACCGTCTGCCCGTGCAGGAGCGTGACAATTATTCCATTGGTGGCACTCTTAACCTCGGAAAGTTTATTCCTCATGGCGGCTCGCTTACCGTGAGTCAGACGGAGAATCGCTACTCGGGAAATAAATATCGTAACCTGGACTACAGCACGAACCTTTATTCAGGCAAGTATGCCACGGTTGGGTTGCGCGCAGGTATTCAGCGTTATTACTACAACAACCGGAATGACGATGGGCGACAGGAACGTTATGTCAGCCTGGATTTATCGTTGCCGTTGGCGTCCTGGATGAGCATGGGCGTCTCCCGGGATCGCTATGGCAGCACTCAGGGTAATCTCAGCGCGCGCAAGCAGTATGCTGAAGGCCCCATTAAATCTGTCGGATTGTCGGCTTCAACACGCCTGAGTGGCGAGCAGTATTACGACAATAATTATTCGGTAAACGGCAATCTGAGTTATGACACGAAATATAACGCCGGCACCGTATCGGTAACGCGTTCTGCGGACAACTCCACCAATATGAACTTCTCTTCTCAAGGTTCCCTGGCGTGGGCAGGAAAAGATTTCGGTCTGAGTAAAGAGAGGCAAAGGTCAGGCATTATTGTGAAAACCGATTTGACCGGCGAAGGGAAACTGGCTGCGAAGATTAATAACCGAAATTATCTTCTCAGCGGTAAATCAAATTTCATTGCACTGCCGCCTTATGCTCAGTACAAGCTGGAGATCCTCAATGATAAAAACTCTGAAGACAGCTTTGATATTGTTTCAGGGCGCAAACAGGAACTGACGCTATATCCGGGTAACGTGGGTGTTATCAACCCTGAAGTGAAAAGTATGGTCACCGTATTCGGGCGTATTCGTTATCCCGATGGGCAGTTGGCTGCAAACACCGATATTCATAATCACATCGGTAAAACGCGTACGGATGAAAAAGGGGAGTTTGCTATCGATATCGATAAGAAATATCCAGTCATCACGCTAATTTCAGCCAATGGCAGCCTATGCGAAGCCGATCTCGATTTGGAAAAAGCACGCGGCGCAGCGTGGGTTGGTGATGTGAAATGTTCCACGCAAACCACGATGGCGCAGAGGTAATAAAATGAAAGTATTAATTAAAGTAGCTACTGTAATCTGTGCCGTGGGGATTTTCACGCCTGCGCCTGCTTTGGCTTTGAATGCAGTATCTTCCGGCTCAGTCAGTAATAACTATTTGTTTATTGAAAATGCCATTGATAGTGAATACTTTATCACCCCCTCCGCACTCGACCCTCGTTTCAGCGGTTCAAACACGTGGATAAAATACGGTACCTCTCAGGTGAGTCTCGGGTATTTAGGTTTTGTCATCTGGACTGCGCCAGGAAATTATTATCAGGACATGTGGATTGATAATTCCCCGATTAACGGGCCTTTTCGGGGGATCCGTTGTTATAGCGGCAGCCAGTGTCCATCAACTGGATTTATTGCCGGGCAAGGCACTGATAAAAACGGTTTTTATCATGCGCAGGTGGGATCTGTCGCAGGTGTTATTGGTGGCGCCTACGGATTCGCTTCCCTGACGGATACTGCCTATGAGTACTTTCGCAATGTGCCTACCGGTAGCAGCGAAACCTATGTGTTCAACCGTTGTTATACTTCCGTGGATTATGATTATTCTTCCGGGCAACGTTGCAAAGATCAATCGAAAGGATTATGGAATTACGTCAATTATACGTTAACCAAACGCGGTCATCTGTCACTGGTATCGACTAATGCATTTCAGGAGCTTTGGGTTGCCAGCGACGGTACGCCGAGCATCACCAAAGACTCTGGTTATTGTGAGCTTGGCGTGGTGGGCGGCGCTGACGGCGTGATTTGCAAAATGGTGAGTTATAACCTGCAACAAACCGCCAATCTGACCGCCTCCCTGACGTTTCGCGCTTATGTCGACACGGCGATGCTTGGTTTTACGCCTGGACCGGCCACCGTGAAATACTCCGGGAATGGTTCAAACTGGTATAACTATGGTACTTCAACTGCTTATTACAACGTTTTCACGACCTCTGGAGAGTACATATATATTTTTCTGTCAAAAGTATTCCTGAAAAAACTCGTCGATTCAGGAATCAGCATTACTAACACTCAACCGTTTACCTTCGGTTTTTATAATGGCTTAACACCTGAGTCAGGGCACTACCAGTTTACGCCTTCGCTACAGATCAATATTGTGCCGAAGGAGTATGGGATCAGTATCGTCTCTTCAGACAACACCGCTTCTGCGAGCGGCAGTGGCACGATTGGCGACGCCGCTCCTATAGAAATAGATTACACCGTGACAGTCTCCGGTCCTCGTCAGGCTGATAGCATTACCGCGCAAGTTATCGGAGAAAGTACGACGATAAACAGTGTGCCTTACTGTCTGTTTACCTCCCCTCAAGGCGGGCTGTCAGTCCCAATCCCCGCCTTTCTGCAGTACAACAGTCAGTCGGGGGGCGTGGTGAAGAAACGAAATAGCTGTAGTGAAGCAGCAATCAATATGAGCGATGCGCAGTGGCAACAGACGCCTTGGGACGCAAATAACAATGATGATGGAAGCTATTATGCTACTGATTTAAAATTGCTTTTCCCAATGAATGATTCACGGTCGATGTTAACTGTTTCCGGAACAGATTGGGAAGGTGTCGTCAGTGCCAGTGGAGAGATAAAAGTCACGGCGAATTGGGTGGGAGTGACGCCATGAACCGCTGCCGTTTGGTGTTTAGATGGGTATTTATCTTACTTTCCGGGTTGACTATATTCTCCGCACAGGCTGTCTACCTGGAGTCGACCATTTATGAGATGCCATCGGATAAATCATTTATCAGCAAACGGATCTATAACGATAGCCAGAAACAGAATTTGTACAGTATTGGCGCAGTAAAAATTGATAAGCCTGGACCGGGAGGTGAAAACAGAAGTGCCATTGCTGAAGGCGAACTTCTGTTTACGCCGCTGAATTTTTCACTGGCTCCGCAGGCGAGTGAGTTTTTTAAGATTTTCTACCGTGGACCGCAGGATGATAAAGAACGCTATTACCGAATTCTGTTTCGTGAAATGCCGATAACGCTGTTTACCGAGCGTAATCAAGGGAAAGGAGGGCAGGCTCTCCCGGTGATCGCTATGGACACCATATTGGTTGTTCGCCCGAGAAAAATGAATCTGGCCTACACCATTGATGAGGCAAACGGAACACTGAAAAACACCGGGAATACTTTTTTTAAAATCATCGTACACCTGGGGTGCAACTCAACCGATGATGAAGCCACCATGCGTTATGTGTTGCCGGGTGAAACCTGGCGTAGTAGCGAATTGAAATCAAAAAACCGGAAATTTATCGTTGCATTGCAGAAATACATACCAGTAGGTCAGGGGTGCTTCAAACTCAATCAATAGTAAGCATTAAGTCTGATCCGATATGTCATGGTTAGATATCGAACCTATACTGTAACTATCTTTATACAATGCAGTGATCAGCTCGGCACAGATGAAATTTTAGTCATTTGCACTCAACGTCACGGTAATTAAGAGTCAGGTAGTATGAACAGTATAATTAATGAACAGGTTGAGTATGATTCCACCAGAAAAAGCCTGAAACATCGCGATACGACAATAATTCTTTCGGCGTCTACCTCGAGACTACTTGAGCTATTCATTGCCCATAAAAATCAACAAGTCCACCGCGAGTTTATCATTGAAGAAGTGTGGAAAAAGCATGGCATGGCCCCATCGGGTCATAGTCTTAATAAAAGCATCAGTATTTTGCGAAAAGCATTTAGTGAGCTGGGGGCGGGTAATCCCATTGAAACGCTGCCTCGGCAGGGATTTTTGTTCCATGCTTCGATCAGCGATGAATCGTCATCTTCCTGTGAAGATGAAACTGTGCGTTCGGTAACTGAGACGGTGAACTCATCCGTAAGACCAAAACGTAAAAATATTATTCTGTTCATTTTATTATTTGCATTTCTTGGAAGCGCTATTTTTATATTTTCAGCACTTAATTTAAGCTCCAAAAATTTTATCTATATCAGGGCAATAGATGATTGTGAACTTTATACTGCCGATGACAATAATGCTGATAAAACGAAAGCATTTTTATCTTCTGATATGTGGCGAAAAGTAAATGCGGCTTGTCATGATGGCAAGAAAACAATTGTTTTTTATGATGATAATAATTTATCAGCCGGCAATGATCTTAGAGTGAATTTGCTTGGGGTTTGTACGTTAGAGAAAGGAGGCGTTGTCCGTGAATGTGAAAATTTTGTTTATTAGTGGGGCAATCTTTCTTGCAGCGATAACAGCATATTTTTTATATCGCCATCAAGAACCTGAGACGCTGACCTGCTCGGCAAAAACTTACCTGCATCTGGAGGCGCAAACTCAGGGGGTAAAAATTGAAGGTGAAGTTCTGCTGGTTTTTCGTATTTCTTCTGCTACCGAAGGGCGGGTATCTCAGGTAGGAAGCCTCAATATTCAGGGTAAAAATTATGCTGTAGATCGTAATGTTATCCTGAATTTTATTGGTAAAGATCGTGATGGTTACCTGCAGACCCGTCGTGTAGCTATTGTTAAAAATAAAAATGATAATGTTCCTGATGACGTTACCGAACAACTCATGTCACGACAGGAAATTTTTTATTATAAGATCATCCATATCGCCAAAAATGTCTATGCGATCAGAGATCTGCGACGTACGTTAATGGTTTGTCGGGCAGCATAAGTAACAATAATATGTTATCCTTACGGTTTTAGTAGTTTTATATTTTGTCGTTTTTAGTGTTCGTGGTTTTTTGTTTTGTCTTACAGTGAAAATGAGCAATAGGATTTGTATTGATGAAGAATTAGGATTTTTCCTTTTTCAATAATTAAAATGGCCTTAACATTTAATGGTAATATTCATATGGATAATCGTGATTATAAATTCTGAAACTGCGTGAGATGACTTATGGATAAAGTTAATTCGCGGGCTGCATTGTAATTTCTGGAGGCTAAAGGTGTTGTATATTCTCTCGTGTATAAAACGAGGGACCTGCCATGCCATAAATTTAAGTTGGTGGTAACTATGAATACGAAAAAGGTTTTTCTGCTCAGTTATGATATTTTTCTTTTCTCAGGGATAAAAGCGTGGTTGCCAAATCTGGTGTTGGTCGATGCGCGGGCATTTATTTCTGGTTCACAGTCAATTATTCCACGGTATCCATCCTGTTTACTGGTGATCGATAACCGGTTACCATTATTCCAGGTCAGGAAGTGGTTTCAGAGAAATAGCACGCAGTTTATCAATATAAACTGTATTGTTCTTCGGATGAATGAAAACCGTTCTATTAATCGGGGATATGAGGAGTATGCATTCATTAATGGACGGGAATTATCGGATCAGCTGATTTCTCAGTTGAGAGCCAATCTAATGGCTCCCAATGAGGTTGTGGAAGTCACTAAAGGTTCAGCGATATTTACTTTTCATTTGACTGAGTTTGAAGAGAAAATGCTGTATGCATCTTTCACAAAGGAAAAATTGCACGATTTTTGTCATGCTAACTCGATAACAATTAAGTCAGTGTATCGATATCGGGAACGAATTACCGCTCGCCTGGGATTTTCTCATTTTAATGAAACTATCATTTTTTTAACCAGGAATAATCTATTGCATGAAGGTTCCTCGACGAACAGTCATTCTGGTAAGAATGTAATATACGGCGAAGCATATGATGTCTCAGATTCTAGTCGACTGAGTATGGCAATAAGGAATGAAGAAATCATTCCTTATTTTCAACCCATCGTAAATATCAACGAAGATGTCTGTGGTGTTGAGGTTTTGGCTCGTTGGCCACAGGGAGATAATTATGCTATTTCTCAGCGTGAGTTTATACCGCTGGCTGAAAAATGTGGCTTAATGAATGAGTTAACGAGCTATTTAATGAACACCGTCGCGCGTAATCTGGTCGACGGAAGCGAGGATTTCAATAAAACTTTATTCGTCTCTTTTAATGTGAGTCCATCAGGTTTAAGTAACCCCGTCTTTTATTGGGAGTGTCTTAATTTTATGGAAATAACGCAAAGGCTACCGATAAAATTGATGATTGAAATAACTGAAAACCAGACTCTCACTATTACTCCTGCAATCAAAGAGCTGATACGATCGTTGCGAAACAGAGGGGTTCTGTTTGCTTTAGATGATTTTGGGACGGGATACGCTAACCTTTGCTATCTCAATGAGTTAGACCTGGATGTTATAAAAATTGATAAAATGTTCATCAAAGCTATTAAAGAAGTTGAGCAACATATCCCTATGCTCGAGTCAATCATTCACCTTTCCGGACTCCTGGGGTTACGCATGGTGGCGGAGGGCGTTGAATATGGCTATCAGCAGCAATGGTTGGGGAAAAATAATGTTGATTACCTGCAGGGTTATCAATTTTTACCGCCAGTGACGTTTGATGATTTTATGCGTTACTACAAGCAGTCTTTAGATTTTTTTGAATCAGCGTCGGATTCTACTTTCTCAACGTAAAGCCTTTCGGGAACATCAGGGGCGGATGCCTCTGATGCAGGTATTTTTGTCGAGGTGAGTACGACAACTCCCGCCTGTCTGGTGAAGGAGACAGTCTGTTGTTAGTGAAGCATCGTTTGTTTATGTATCTAATACGGGGTATTTATAGCGGTATCAGCGTTAATTAAACCGATGCCGAGGTGAGTTCCTGGCCATGCGACATTTCCTGACAAAATTAAGAGTCTGGTTTCCGCCGCCTCTTATCTTAGTACTTTTTCTCGTTGCGGATGTGCTGACGGCGAGTCCGCGTTTCACATTCGGTGAGGTGAATATCGTGATAAGCGCATTGCTGGCCGGCGTCAGTCTGTTGGTGATATTGCATTCCGCGTGGCAGATGCGGATGAAACGTACGACCCTGAATCCGCTGCATGCACATAAATCGACCACGCTTGTTACCGACGGATGTTACGCCTGGAGCCGCAACCCGATCTACCTTGGTATGAGTGGACTCCAGTTGGCCTTTGCTCTTTGCATCGGTAGCCTGACTGGAGTACTGGCTGTACCGGTGTTTATGCTGGCGGTTGCCAGATTGCATATCGATTTTGAAGAGGAACAACTGCGAAAACATTTCGGGCTGGAGTGGGAGCGCTATGAACAACACGTTCGCCGCTGGTTATAGTAATACCCGACCGCGTATAAGCATGCCTGTAACGACACGATTCGTGCGTAATTGAAACCGGATGATGCAAAAATAGGCGTTTGATTCGCAAGGCCATTGACGCATCGCCCGGTTAGTTTTAACCTTCTACCCCGTGCTCGCATTCGTGGACATGTCCTTTTCAGGGCCGATATAGCTCAGTTGGTAGAGCAGCGCATTCGTAATGCGAAGGTCGTAGGTTCGACTCCTATTATCGGCACCATAAAAATCAATGAGTTACAGCTTTTCATCTGCATGTAATCCTACTGTTTTCTCCCCCGCGTACTTACTGGCGTACTTATTTAGCATTACATAGCTGAATGCCATGTGCCCGTTCTCAAACAGATTCTGACCTTACAGACGCTTTTTCATCCCGAGGGCTGGGTGAGGTTAAGTTGCTGTTTTAAGCACAACAGTTAAATGTGTTACGTCAGATCGACTGGACGGGGCGTCGCTCTTGAGAAAAGCACTATTCATCTGAGAGAAACCAAAACAGAGGTAGAACGCTACGTACAGCTATCTGATCAGACAATCGACTTTCTTAAGGTACTACGCCTTACCTCCGACAAATATCTATTTCCTTCACAGGCGACTAAAAAGCCAATCCAGCAGAAGTACCTGACCGAGAATTCATGGCGTTTACGTGAAAGCGGTCAAATGCTTGATATACCTCATTGGACGCCCCATGATCTGCGCCGTACAGTACGAACGGGGCTATCTCGTTTGCAGTGTCCAAATGAGGTAGCAGAGGCCGTATTGGGGCATACACGTGGCGGCGTTGAAGGGATTTATAATTTGTATAAGTATGATGCGGAGTGCCGGAAATGGCTGCAGGTATGGGCGGATTACTTGGATGGCCTGATAAAATAACAAATACAGATGTATTATTAATTTATGTTGCTGCAATAGAAGGGATTATTCATGCTTAGCGATTTCAATACCGAACAGCAAACTCTAATTGAGAAATTATCATTAGTTGATGATCTAGAAACTTGGGCAACTTATACCAGACATCTTGAAAAAGAAGTCAAGAAAAGCATCTATGAGTGTGCCAGACGTTTGTGGATAAAACGTAAAATACTTGATGGTAGTTTGCTTTTACATCCTAATGTTCGAATTGATTTAATTGAGCGGGAGTATAGGCCACTATCTATTCACAAGAAAATGATCTGGGCTAGTGTATTAGTCTCTTATAAGGGTGATGATAGTAAGGAGTATTTTAAAAGAGTAAAGGGGAAGATAATTAGAAAGTATGGTCTCAAATGGTGGAAAGATGTTGATAGTAGAATAAAGCCAGCTTATGCAGCGCAGCAACGTATTTTAAAGCGTGTTGGTGCTCTTGGCCCGGGAGTAAAATACTTTGCCTCACAAAGTTTGTTTGTAGGCAGCATGTTAAATGATGAACTTGAGGCAGCATTAAGAATGATTCCAGAGGATTAAGAGAAAATGCAATGAAGTTACCTTTTAGACGTTGAGTTGTGATTTTTTAATCATCGCATTGATATTTAATGTTTTTATTTTTTAATTATATTAATATACTCACATACGTACTCACTTTAGTTGATGCTGTCAACTCAGACTAGCTATCACAACTTCTGTTTACCCATTCTTCTTACTAAGAGAATATCCTTTGTCGCTGATGACCTGCCCACAGTATTAGATAGATCTGTTAGTAATGCCGATTTGTTTACCTTCTAATCTTCCATTTCTTCAGCTTGTAGAAAATTCAGCCGGCGTCTGATAATTCAGCGATGAATGAGCTCTTTATCCGTTAAAGTCCTGCCGCAGTCATAAATTATTTTCCGAGTATGACGAACAACGCCGAACCAGGGCTCATTCAGGCATTAATCCCGAAAGCGGCCATTAAAACTCTCGATAAATCCGTTCTGGGTTGGCTTACCCTGCTGGATTAGGCGCAATTCCACACCATGTTCAAAGGCCCATTGAACGAGTGCACGGCAAATAAATTCCGAGCCCTGACCAGTCGCCACGAAACAACGCGATGCTGTCCAGAATACGTTTCACTTGAAGTGATTCCTTATCCAGCATGGCTTTAGCGAGCCGCTTTTTGAGGCTGGAGTTCTCCTCTTCTAGTGACTTGAACCACTTCACTTCGGGGAATTACATGCACCAAACTTCTTGCGGCAGGTACAGAAGGTGGCGTCTGAAATAGCGTGCTTGCGGCAAAGTTCCCGGGCCGAAACTTCGGCTTCGGCTTCGCGGAGGATACTGATGATCTGCTGGTCGGAAAACGATTCTGCATGGGACGTTCTCATGTAGCTTATGCAGACATTACTAACATCGGGGGTGTACTAAATCAACGGGGAAGCTAGTCACAAGGCTGGTAATCGTTCATGAAATCACTAGGCTAGGGCATTAGGCTCGATGGTAACTGTTACGAAAACGCGGTGCAGAAAACTTTTTCCTGCAAAGATACTGATGTTAGTATTGACGGGAAGGTTGTAATTACTTTAGAAATTAATGCTGATCTTCATAGAAGGTTACAATTTATTCGATAGCAGTTGTTATATTTCTTGCTTTTAATAATTTACAAGGTGAAGTTATGGAACTGGTTTTTGTTTATGTTGAAGAACATAAGATATTGAAAAATATTGGTGCTTCATTTAGTTCCAATTATAAAACTACTTATGTAGATAATGTGCTAAAAATTGTAGGTGCTGAGGATAAAACATTCGATTACTATAGGGGGTGTAATATAAAGGCTATAGTTGGCCAAAATGGTACTGGCAAGTCATCTATATTGGACTTTATAGAAACATCATGCTCGAAATATACCGAGTCAAGTGGCTTTATTGTTTGGTATGATTATGATGAAAGGGTTTTTTTAGTCCATGATCTAAATGATACTCTTAAAGAAGTAAGGATTGAGTGTTGTTCGGATTATAAGGTGGTGAAAAATAACAAAAGATATCTTATAAATACAGAGACCAAAATATTCAAAATTAACAACATATCTTCAGTTGGTTTGTACGGGCTTAATAAAAAAACATCAAATGTAGTAGACTACTCATTAGGTACGCAATCAAAATATCGAGGAAAAAAAAGAACTGTAAATTTGGGCCGAATGCTTAACTTTTTTAATAATAGTGAGTGGTTGAAAAGCAAGCAAGCCGGATATAAGTATGTATTTGAGTTCAAACTGCCAAGTTCTACTATAAGAAAATGGGTGTTTAGTCTCCTTGACGAGATAAATAAAGATTTGAGTGAAAAAGAGTTGAAGAGTAAAAATAGAGCTTATGAAATGGAACTTTTTGAGTTAGAACCTATTTTTTACGCTAAAGATTCTATTTCTGTTGAAGATATTTTTCAGGGGCTTTTAAAGAGGAATATTTTCAGTTTTGTCAGAGCAATGCCTTCGATGAGAATCACTTCATCAAAAACTGCTGACTCTATATGTATTGAGCTAATCAATAGTGGCGTATTATTAGAACGAATTAACAATAAAAAAATAATTGATATAGTTAAATTAGTTCATGAAAGATGTTCCAAAGATACCCGGACTGGGATATATGATTTGTTCGATTATAATGAAATTCTGGACTTACATTTTTCTAGGTTCTTAGATTCATTAATGAATGTGTCACACGCTATAGCGGATGCAATAGCACTTCAGTCGAAAGGATACGCAGATAAACTTGAATCAAATAATTATGAGTGCATTATAAATTTACTTGATTCATTCACAGCACTACATACTTCCATTGTAAATAATTTTAATTATGGCTGGGAGGGGTTTAGCACAGGTGAGTTGGCTAAGCTTAATATATTTTCTTCACTTTATAATATCTATAGTGAGTTTGAAGGGAGAAATGCATTAATTATAGTAGATGAAGTTGATTTGTTTCTTCATCCTGAGTGGCAAAGAACATTTCTAAATGAATTAGTTTCTTTTATCGAGGGGACGAATTTTAATGCTAAATTACAAATTATACTGACAACGCACTCTCCTATAATAATAGGAGACTTTTTACCGAAGGATATAGTTTCCTTACGCCTGAATGAAGATAATATTCCAGTGATAGTTGATTCTTACGGCTTTGGTACAGGAATTACCGAATCGTACATCTTAGGTATGCATATCAAGTCAACTTACGGAGAACTATCGAGACTAAAGTTAAGCGAGTTGATAAATAATAAAATAAAAGGTGTGTTATCAGACAAAGATAAAATATTTATTGAGCAAATATCTAATTCTGAGCTAAAGGAGAGCATGTTGAAATGATCAGTTTCGCATATTCTTTTGATAAGAAGTTTATAAAAGGCATCATTAATGATTTTTTTATACCTAAAAGTTTGAATAAGGCTGATGTGGTTAAGAGAAGCTGTTTTCTACATGATAGGCGCAACTATAAAAATTTATGTGCTATTTTAGAACAATATAGCTTACAAAAGATAATTTTTTGTAAGCCACAAAACTTTAAAAACACTAGTATTAAAGTATTTAGAGATCTTCCTATTTTGGCTGATTTTTATCATCCAGCCTGCATATTTAAATATGCAATAGTCGATGATTCAATTCTTACGCTGAAAGGTAGAGCAGCACAGGATGCATATACTATATCCTATATTAATGTGGTTTTAGAACTTAAGCGAATGCAAGTCACCTATAATTCTTATAGAAGTGGTTTTCTTTATAATGAGCTTATTAGCAATCCTAGCGTCTCTACACTTACAAGAATCATCAGAAAAGTAAAGTTATTGAAAACAGTAGGTTGTAAATTAACTAAAAAGCAGGTATCTGAATATCCTGAATGGGTGACGTTATTCCAAACAATTTTTGATTATAAGGATTTAAGTAAATGCTTTGGGTATGATATTGTTAAGTCGAGTAATTTGGAAGTGTGTCCATACTGCAATGCCGAAGATATAAGGCTTATTGAAGGTGAAAAAAAACACAGGCCTGATATCGATCATTTTTTACCACAGTCAAAATATCCTTTCTTTGCAACATCCTTGTATAATTTTGTCCCCGCAGGTGCCGCATGCAACCGTTCATTTAAAAGAGATGTCGATTTGATAAATGGTTACATTCATCCATTATTGCAAGGGATAGAAAAAATTAGGTTATTTGATTTTTCCTATATTGATGTTGAGGGAAAAGTAAATATTGAGTTAAACGATATTCCGGCCTTTAATTCAAATGTTAAGTTATTTGAATTGCATGCAGTCTACAAACACAGAAAATATTATCAAAGGTATTCAGAACTTAGGAATATTTATCAGGAAATGTTATTGATTCTTGCGCAGGGAGATATCTCTCGCAAGAAGGGGTTGATGGAAACGTTCTTTCATACTAGTAAGAGTTATAGAGTAATGAAAGATAAGAAATTTGAAGCCGAAGCATTGGATCATATAATAGAAAAGTTTGAGCTAGTCAGTCAGCAACTGGGACGATCATGAGGATCATGTGAGTCTAAAAATCTGGTAGCCACTCCGTTGTTAGAGCAGTGGCTAACTATATGTATTTTTTCCTATTTTAGGGTTTGGTCTTTTCACTTTTTCGGGAGGCACTACAGCCATGGAAAGACCCTGCTATTCCAATCACAACGGGCAGGAGGACACAGTAGTGTGGCTGCCCAGACTTATCGACATGCTACACTCAAGTGAAGTTTCAGTGTGGCGACGGAACTACAGTAATGCTTGATTATAATGACAGCATATAGTCTTCATATACCTATGGACTTAATTAACCTTCAGAACCTGGTCTACTAATCGTCTGAGTCTGATTGAAAATTTGATTGACGTATTTGCATCCAAGTTCGTAGGATAAGTAAATTCCGTGATCAGTAATCAGCTGTACTGGAAGTGATTACAGTCGCAATGCCGATTTTACACGCTATGACAGGTTTATTTTGTTTTATATCTGTAGCAGTTAGTTGTTAATGTACTGACTCTACATGTGCTTGGCAGGTTAGATTTAATAATAATAGGAGCATTAGTTAGGAGATTTTTTCTTGGTTCAGTTGTATGGCGTGTAATGAGTCAACTGAATACAATAATAGCTACAATGGAAAATATGATGATCGTTTCATGGAGTTTCCTTTTGGGATAAAGCATTAACTACTTCACCCAAAAGGAACCTGAATGTTATTCAGTGATTATAATCCTGATACGTTTATATAAAACTGACCTTTACCCTCATCTGTTTTTTGTATCCGGTAAGTTACTGGTAGAGAATTTTGCAGATCAGGTTTTGTGAACGTTAAATCAGCCGCGCACTGATAAACATCCAGATCTGATTCATGGCTAATTGTTCTGACATTTTCTACAGAAATACGCACATCCTTATCCAGCGTCATACCTTTCTCGATGGTCTTTCTGGCAATATCTACGACAAGATTTTTTGCATCGTCACTACTACATTTTGGCGTTTTCTCGCCGCAACCAGCCAGCAAACCAGCTGCTATTAATAATGTAAATAGACCCGTTTTAGTTCCATGCATTTTTTGAGATCCCGGCCAAATAATGGTGCTGTCGGTATTCCTCCGGTGTCATATTGTTCAGTGATTCATGCGGGCGTTCACAGTTATATTCTGACAACCATTTCTCCGTAATTTCCCGCACTTCACTCAGCGTTCTGAACAGATAAAAATCGAGTATTTCTGTACGGTATGTCCGGTTAAAGCGCTCAATAAAAGCGTTCTGCGTCGGCTTACCCGGCTGAATAAATTCCAGTTTTACTGCATGTTGCTCTGCCCATTCAGCCAGTGCCAGAGAGATAAATTCCGGACCATTATCCATGCGTAGCATGACCGGATAGCCGCGATTTGCCGCAATCCTGTCGAGTACACGGACCACGCGCAAAGCTGGCAGATTCAGATCGATTTCAATCGACAATGCCTCACGGTTAAAGTCATCAACGACATTGAACGTGCGAAAACGACGGCCACAGACCAGAGCATCATGCATAAAATCGACAGACCAGCTCTGGTTCAGCGCTTCCGGTGTGGCCAGTGGCGAGGGATTACGCACCGGCAACCGTTGTTTGCCTTTACGGCGAAAATTCAGCTTCAGCAGACAATAAATACGATGGATCCTTTTGTGATTCCACGGGTATCCCTGCCGCCGCAGAACCTGGAAAAGTTTTGGAAAACCGTATCGTGGGTATCGCTCTGCCACTGCCTGCAACGCGACAATAACAGGTTCGTCACGCGTGGTATCCGGACGGTAATGGTAAACCGTTCTGCTCAGGTTCAGACTCCGGCAGGCCTGACGGATACTGAGTCCAAATGTCGTTATCAGATGAGTGACCAGCTCACGCTTAAAGGCTGGTTTTAAAGCTTTTTTTCGATAACGTCTTTCAGCGCCCGGTTCTCAAGGCTCAGGTCGGCAAACATCTGTTTGAGACGTCGGTTCTCGTCCTCAAGATCCTTGATCTTTTTAATATCAGAAGCCTCCATGCCGCCGTATCTGGACTTCCAGTTGTAGTAGGTGGCTTCAGAGATACCGGTCTCCCGGCAGACATCTTTAACAGTTCGTCCGGCTTCAACCGACTTAATCACAGCGATGATCTGATGCTCAGTAAAACGGGCTTTACGCATAGCGATCTCCTTCGTTGGCAGATTGATTATGCCGGATGATCTCTAAATGTGAATGGCACGATTATGCGGGATGTTTACAAATTTACGAGAGCAAATGTGGCTCGATAAGCATGAAATGGTCGAGACAGTGCGTCATTTCTCCTCACAGGTCGACATTCTTAAACTCTCGGAAGAAGAATGGTACTGGATAACAGATACGCATGATTTTACCTTGGCGCTTGACAGCCTTAAGGCGCTTCCTGCGCAACTGAAAGGGCGCAGGGGGCCATGGTGCTATGGCGCGATAGCGTCATACATTTCAACGGTTATACCGTCGACAGTGTTGATACGACTGGGGCTGGCGACGCGTTTGTAGCAGGTTTGCTGGCCTGGATTGCACATAGTGGGATGCCGCAGAGCGTTGAACAGCTTCGCCAGTCGATTGCTCAGGCCAGTGCCTGTGGTGCCCTCGCGACAACGTGCAAAGGGGCACTGACCGCACTGCCGGATACCAACGCGCTCAATGCTTTCATTACTCAATTTTCTCTACCTGACTTCGAGGTGAAAAAACTCTAAAAATGATAGCTGCAGGTTAAGGGCTCATGTTGGTGGCAATAAGACGTTAGTTCACAGCTCCAGAGTACGTCTGACTAGGTTCCTGATGCAAAAACAGAAACAACTGCAGGAATTGCGGCAACAACACCAATTTTTTCATTAGTATTAACCCATGACGTGTCAGATAATTTATTAGACAGGATAAAACTTAACAAATGCTTATCCGGATAACGCTGATTAGGGGGGAACAAATACTTCGGACAGTTCGCGAAAGAACTTACTCTCGATGTTTTGTATAGTGTTCTTTCCAATGTCAGTATTCCTAAAACATTAATATTTTATCTGGCATTTCTTCAACAATTTGTTGGCGATGGAGGTGACGATCCCGTTGTTAAGATGTTAGCCGTGGGGCGTATTCGCCATGTTAACTTTTTTAGTTACGCCACTGATTTACGCTCATGTAAACCCCTGCGTAATATTTGATTTTGATATGGAAACAAGGTTACCGAACGAGGTGGTTACCTAAAAGTTGGCAATTATCGCTCCCTTATCGGGGCAGCTCGTTTACGGACCGTAAGTAACGAAGTCTGATGCAAATGTCAGATTGTATGCGTCCCTTCCAACTGCTCCTGCTTGCGAAACGCGCTGGGCGATAACCCAACCGCGCGATGAAAATCCCGCGAGAAGTGCAGCGGATCGTTATATCCCACCTGAACCGC
Source organism: Citrobacter sp. RHB35-C21 (assembly GCF_013816515.1). Classification (NCBI taxonomy): domain Bacteria; kingdom Pseudomonadati; phylum Pseudomonadota; class Gammaproteobacteria; order Enterobacterales; family Enterobacteriaceae; genus Citrobacter; species Citrobacter sp. RHB35-C21. The sequence goes on along the minus strand of NZ_CP057147.1, from coordinate 4,044,439 downwards.
AATTCGGCTGATACTTTCCTGGGTTTCGACCAATAATCGCCGAGCCTGAGACAGCCGGTAATTCTTGAGCCATTTCAATGGGCTCTGGTTAAACGTGGCCTGGAACAAGCGAAACAGCTGTGACTTACTTACCTGACAATAGTGCATAAATTTCTCGATATTCCAGTCATCATTGTAATGGCTGTGAATCTGATACAGCAGCTTGCCCAGCCCGCGATGGGTGATTACCTGCGACTGCGCGGCTTCGTAGCTGCGATTTTCCAGCAGGGTAAATATCAGTTGGCTGCACAGCATATCGCAGTGCGCATCGGCCACCAGGGTGTAGCTGTTCATCAGATCAAAAATATGGTGATAAATTTCAACGATCTTTTCCGGCTGCTCGAACTGGAAAACCGGACGTTGAGGTACGTCCATTATCTGCATGATATTGTTAAGTTTTGAACCCTCTATCCGCAGCCAGAGGATTTCCCACGGAGACTGTTTGTCGGGGTAATGCTCATGCGGCCAGCGCACCGGCAACCAGGCGAGTTGCCCTTCCCGCACCGGATAATGCCGGTCTTCAATGCGAATAAACCCTGCTCCGCGCAGGCAAAACAGCAGCTCATGGCCTACCACCGACTGGCGATGAACGTGGAAATCTGCGGCGGCTTCAATATGCCCGGCGCGTAAGATCCGGTAGTTCATCAGGGTGGAAAACTCGTCGGAACCCCGATACCAGTTGGCGATCGCGCGGGTGTGTTGTTTTTGCTTTGACATAGTTGCCTGGTTTGTTATCTGCCCGTTTCGCCCGCTATGGTGGCATTTTTCGCCGTCCAGTACTCAGTTGATTGTGACTAATTTTTGAGCTTGCTCACATTTCCGTTGACATGGAAATTTCATCCATGTTTGAGAGAATTCTGCCTATCACGCTTAGTCGCCATCCTGCCTACAGTAACGACATATTCACTGCGCACTTAAAGGTTTTTTACTTACCAGACAGGAGCTGTCCATGATTGATTTTAACGATCCGCGCCAGATCGCCAGGGCGATTCAGTACACCAACGTCAACCCGGATTTGACGCGCGAAGGGGTGATTCAACATCTGGAAACCTGCATGCAGTATCAATTTGATGCCGCCATGATTGCACCCTGCTGGGTTTCCCTTGCCAAAGAAATGCTGAAAGGTAGCGGCGTGCGGGTGGCGACCACAGTCAATTTCCCGATGGCCAACGACACCACGGCGATGAAAATAGCGGTGGTACGCGAGCTGGCGAAAGAGGGGGCCGATGAGTTCGACTTCCCGCCAAACCCTGGCTATCTGTTGGGCGGCCAGGAAGATCTCTATTTCAACGAGCTGAAAAGCGTGGTCCATGTGGCCCATGACCTGGGGATGAAAGTCAAAGCCATGCTGGAGTTTGGTTTCATCACCGAAGAGGCGCTAAAAATCAAAGCCACCCGTTATGCCTTTGAAGCCGGTATTGATTGGGTGAAACAGTCCAGCGGCTGGGGCAAGGGCGGTTGCGAAGCGACGGTAGAAGATGTCCGACTTCTCAAAGCCAATATTCAGTTACCGTGCCGGGTAAAAGTATCAGGTAAGGTCAATACCCTGGAAAAAATGAAAGCGATGTTCGAAGCCGGGGCCGAACTGGTCGGCACCAGCTCCGGGCCGGAACTGGTTAAAGGCCTGACCGGGGATATCAACGCCTATTAATGTTTTGCCGCCGCAAGCGTAATTGCGGCGGCGCAGCGTTGTGCAACTTTCAGTCGAAAAGGGGAATTACTAATGAGTATTTTTATCTTTGGCAGTTATGCCAAAGCGCTGGTCATGACGGCAGATCGCATCCCCATGGTGGGCGAAACGTTAATCGGCGACGATTTTCGCCAGACTTGGGGCGGAAAAGGCTCGGATATGGCGGTGCAGGCGGCTCGGCTCGGGGCAAAAGTGGCCTATGCCGGGGTGGTGGGCGATGACACCTTCGGCCATGAATTTGTGACCCTGATGCGCGACGAAGGCGTCAATATCGATGCGTTAACCTTAACCCCAGAATTACCCACCGGAGCGGGCCTTATTATCAAAGATAATCAGGCTCGTAATGTAATTGTGGTGGATATGGGGGCCAATAAACTGTTCAGCCCGGCGCACGTGGATGAGGCAAAGGCGCTGATCGAGCAGAGCCGCGTGGCGCTCGCGCAGTTGGAGATCCCGTTGGAGACCGCGCTCTATGGCCTGAATCTCGCTAAGCAGCTCGGCAACATCACCATTCTCAATCCCGCCCCGGCCAGGGACTTACGCGGCGTAAACCTCAGCCATATCGATTACCTGACGCCAAACGAAACCGAAGCCCGCGTGGTGCTTGGGCTGGCTCCCGACGATACTCGCAGCAACCGGGAAATTGCTGATTTACTGCTGGAGACCGGCTGCCGATATGTGGTGATGACGCTTGGCGAAGCGGGCAGCGCGGTGTTCAGTCGCACCGATACCCTGGAAATCCCGTCCTGCAAAGTGGACGTGGTAGACAGCAACGGCGCGGGAGACAGCTTCAACGCTGGATTAGCTGTCGCGCTCAGTGAAGGGCAGTCCGTCGATAAAGCGGCATTTTTCGCCAATGCCACCGCTGCATTGTGCTGCTGCGACTGGGAAACCGTGCCCTCCTACAAAACGCGTCAAGAAGTCGAACAATTTCTCGGTTGTTAATTATAAAAACTCAATTCGGAGAGATAACCATGAGACCTGAACGTATCCTACATCCCCAACTCGCGGCGGCGCTGTCCACCCTCGGTCATACCGATATTATCTTGGTGACCGACGCTGGTTTCCCTATTCCGCCAAACGCGAATCGCATCGACCTTGGTTTCTGGCCGGGTATTCCCGACGTAACCGATATTCTGCGTGTGCTGCGCCATGAAGTGTTTATCGAAGATATTAAATTTGCTCGCGAAGTCCGCGACTGCAATGGCGATTTGTACCGCCAGGTGCAGGATATCTTTACTGGCTCCGGGACGGATTTCAGCGAAGCCAGTCATGAAGTGCTGTGCAATGAACTGGCCTACAAAGCCAAAGTCGTCATTCGTTCCGGCTCATTTAACCCGTGGGCCAATTTCGCGCTGGTGGCCAGTACCGATCCGTTCGCATGGTTTGCCGAAGGCACTAATGTTCAGCCGCTGCCCGACTATGTGACGCGCCGCCAGCGGATTAAAGAGAATTACGTTCCGGAGCTTAACTAATCAGTCGGCTGTTGGGTAACCGCAACAGCCGAATTAATAGCGGATTATCGCAGGCACACGACAGGGCGATAGGGGCAGCTTTTCCTTTCATAGATCCCGTATCCCGGTAAGGATTGTGACGATGAAATATCCATTCTATTTGTACTTTAGTTGCTGCGTTGCCATTTTCGGCGGGATCATGTTTGGTTTTGATATCGCGATAATTGCTGGCGCTATTCCTTTTATCCAAAGTTATTTCAGCTGGAATGAACTCCAGCTTGGATGGGGCGTAAGTTCATTACTTGTAGGTTGTATTATCGGTTCATTCGGGTCGGGATACGTTACCAATAAATTTGGCCGCAAACGCGTTCTGATTGTTGCCGCGATTATATTTGGTATTTCCTGTGCGGGAACTGGCATCGCCACCAATGAGACCACATTCATCCTTAATCGTCTATTAGGCGGGATTAGTGTTGGCGCAATTTCAGTGCTTTCGCCGATGTACGTGGCGGAGATGGCCCCGGCGTCAATGCGCGGGCGGATGACCGCGGTTTACCAGTTGTGCATCATGTTGGGTATTTTGCTCTCTTATATGACCAATTATTTTCTAAAGGATTTGGAAAATAACTGGCGGCTGATGTTTATCTCCGGTGTGGTTCCCGCAGCGGTGTTTTTTATTGGACTACTGTTTATTCCGGAAAGCCCGCGCTGGCTGACCATCGGTGGACAAAAACAAAAAGCGCTGGCGATACTGCAACGGTTTTATTCGCCAGGCGAAGCACAAAGCATTACCAATGACGTAGAGAAAAATCTCGCTGCTCATCACGCAGCCAATGCCGGTGCGCTGTTTGACAGAGATTCACGCAACAGCATTGTATTAGGGTTGATTTTGGCGGTGCTGGTGCAGTTAATTGGCTGTAACGCCGCGCTAGATTATGCACCGAAGATTATGATGGCCGCCGGATTTTCTATTAGTTCAGCGCTCTATTTCAATATCTTTATGGGCGTCATCAATTTGATCGCAACCGTAATCGGTGTGGTGTTAATTGACCGGGTAGGGCGGCGGCCACTCTATTTCTATGGCTCGTTGATTATGGGCGTGTCGCTGTTTTTCCTGGGCTTCTCGTTCCATCACTTCTTGCCGGTGCTGGTGACGCTGCTCTTTTTATTTTCCTATATCGCCTGCTTTTCCGCCTGCATCGGACCGGTATTCTGGACCTTGGTCTCGGAAATGTTTCCCAATGCGATACGCAGCAAAGCCGTGGCGCTGGTTTCCTTTACCCAGTGGATATTCAATTTCCTGGTGGTCTGGCTGTTTCCTTTTACGCTGGCAACATTCGGCGGCAATAACACCTTCTATTTCTTTGCCGTGATGTGCCTGATTCAACTGGCGATTGCCAAATTTATGTTGCCGGAAACCAAAGGAAAATCGCTGGAAGAGATCGAGCAGTTCTGGCTGCAAAAACAGCGCCATGCTTCTCCGCTTGCGGACAACGCGTCGGTGAAGGGAAATACGCTGCGCTGAATATTTCCGGCGAGACGAGCTCTCGCCGCCAAACATAAACGGGGTCATTATGGATTCGTTAGAGCGCTTATTAGAGCAGGTGACACGTCCGGCGTTACCACAGCGAAAAGACTACAAAATCGGTATTATCGGCGCGGGTTTTATCGTTGAGCATTGCCATCTGGTGGCTTACCAGAAAGCGGGGTTTACGCCATATGGGATAACCTCGCTGGAAAATGCCCACAGCCAGCGACTGGCCCGGGCATTTAACATCCCTAAAACCTACGCTAGCTGGCAGGAGATGGTGTGCGATCCGAAGATCGAGATTATTGATATCGCCGTGCCGCCGCATATCCAGTTAGCGATAGTGCGTTTTATCTGCGGCAAACATTCTCCGGCGAAAAACGTGAAGGCCATTCTGTGTCAGAAACCGCTGGCGATGTCGCTGGAAGCTGGCCGTGAAATCGTCCGTCTCAGCAAAGAGAGCGGTATCCCCATCGCGGTGAACTCCAATATGCGTTACGACCCGTCGATCCGGGCGCTGAAGTACATTCTCGATAACCAACTGATCGGCACGCCGGTGCTTGCCAGCATTGATATGCGCGCTATTCCCGACTGGCAGCAGTTTCTTCAGCAGTATAAAAAGCTCGAACTGTATGCCATGGCGATCCACCATATCGATGCCTTCCGCTTCCTGTTTGGCGATCCGGTTAAAGTCACCGCTGTTTGCCGCACCGATCCGCGTACCGCTTTTGAACACACCGATGGCATCACCCAGTACACCTTCCAGTATGCCAATGGCCTGATCGCCACCAGTCTGGACGACGTCTGGGCCTGGCCGGGTGGACTCTGCGCTAAAAATAATTATATCAACTGGCGGGTGGAGGGCACCGACGGGTTGGCGGAAGGCGATTTCGGCTGGCATCGCCGTCCGCCGGAGTATTGTGGCAGCACCTTAAAACTGGCGTCACGCGAGTATCCCGAGCGCTGGATCGCCCCGCAATGGAAACGCCAGTGGTTCCCGGATGCGTTTATCGGCACCATGGCGAGCCTGCTGTGCGCTCTGGAACATGGCGCACAGCCGGAAATCAGCGCTGAGGACAACCTCGGCACGCTGGCCTGTATTGAAGCCTGTTATGCCTCTATTCAGGAAGAGCGAACCGTTTATCTCAATGAAATCCTTCAGGAGAATACAAAATGATTAATGTAGGCATCTTTACTGGTTACTACCCCTACTCCTTGGAAGAGACCATCACGAAGATTAAGCAGGCGGGGATGGGTTGCGTGCAGCTTGACCTCGAGTTTACCGATATCGATCTGAGCCGGGGGCATATCACCAAAGCGAAAGCGCACCAGGTGCGCGACGCGTTTCGCAAAGCCAATCTGCCTATCGTCGCTATTTCGGCGTATACGAACCTTGTGCATCCGGAACCGGTGAAGCGTGCCGAGAATATCGCAGCGGTGAAAGAGATCCTCGCTCATGCGCGGGACTTCGGTACGCCGTATGTGATCAGCGAAACCGGCACTTATAACGTCGATAGCGACTGGTTGTATGATCCGCGAAACAGCACTGAGGAGGCGTATCAGGAATTTAAAGCCATCGCCCGCGATTTGGCTGCTTTTGCCTACGATCACGGCGCGGTATTCCTGGTGGAAAACTACGTGAACAACATTATCGGCTCGGTCAGCCAGGTGGCGCGACTGATGCGCGATATCGATCACCCCGGCCTGGGGCTGGCGCTGGATCCGACCAACTATTTTGATGATAAAAATATCGACGCCATTGATGAAACACTGCACAGCATCTTCAATGTACTGGATAGCAAAATTAAAATTGCCCATGCCAAAGATTGTAAGAAAACCGACGTGGTGATTGAGAAATTCGGGGACGGCGCAGCGGAGCATAACAGCTTCCGTGGAGCCGGTTTGGTGGAGCTGCCCGCAGCAGGGCTAGGGTCGCTTAACTATTTGCTGTATGTGGAACTGCTCGCGAAAAACCACCCAAATATTCCGCTGATCATTGAACACGTCGACGAATCGGATATTCCGCGCGCCAAAAACTTTGTAGATGATATGTTGATGGTGACCGGGGCGTAATTCCTAATGTGAATCAGGCATTCCGCGGAACAGGGGGGATGCCTGCGTTAACTGACGCAAAACTCACCACTTAAATCATAAGTCCATTGCAGCACCACACTGCCGTTTATAGAAAAGCTTGGTGCTAACCAGGGTTTGGGTACAGCCATGCTGCTTTTGTGCGAACGAATAAAGACTCCCCGAATAAACAAGGGAGCCAGGAAGCGTAACGCACGCGCAGGGCTATTTCTGCCGTGACTCAAGCCAGACCAGCGCCAGCGTGGAGAGCGTGCACATCAGCAGAATGCCGACAAACCAAAACAGATACCACATCGTACAGTCCTCCCTAATAAAGTTCGTGGTTGTGGCGGCGGATGGTTTCTACGTTGATTCGTCCTAGCATCTTGTAATAACTCCACAAGGTATAAAGCAGAACTATCGGTAGGAAAATCAGCACGATAACCAGCATGATACTGAGCGTCATCTGGCTGGAGGTACTGTCCCACACCGTCAGGCTAGAGAGTGGATATGCGCTGGATGGCATCACAAATGGAAATAGGGTGATTCCAGCGGTGAAGATCACGCAGGTCTGGGTCAATGAAGCAAACAGAAATCCCCACACGGCCCGACGTTGCCCGCAGGCATAGATCGCGAGCATTGGAAAAATCATGCCCAACAGCGGAATAACCAACAGTAGTGGTGAATTTTCAAAGTGCGCCATCCACGCGCCCGGTGCGGTCGTTACTGCCTTTAATAGCGGGTTGGACGGACCATTAGGATCCTGGCTAAGCAGCACATAGCCATTAATCCCCGTCCACAGCCAATACCCGGCTAACAGGAAGCAGAGCACCACTAACATCGCGCTGCGGCGGGTGGCAGACAGCGCGCGCAGGTGAAGAAGGCCGTCGGTTTTCAACTGGAGCCAAACGCCCCCCTGCATAATGACCAACATCAGGCTTAATGCGCCGCACAGTAGGGCAAAAGGAGAGAGCAAATCCCAGAAAGTGCCCAGATATTGCACATGTAATTGTGGTGTGAACACAAAAGGCACCCCCAGGAACAGATTGCCGAAGGCGACGCCGAAGATAACCGGTGGCACCAGGCTGCCGATAACCAACCCGGTGTCCCACATGGCGCGCCAGCGTGCATTCGCTATTTTACCGCGATAATCAAAGGCCAATGGACGAAAGAAAAGGGCGCACAGCACCAGAATCATCGCCACATAAAACCCCGAAAATGCGGCTGCATAGACGCGCGGCCAGGCTGCGAATAATGCGCCGCCCGCCAGAATGAGCCACACCTGGTTACCTTCCCAGTGCGCCCCTACGCTATTGATTAACACCCGACGTTCATCATCGTTGCGCGCGATCAGCGGTAACAGGCAGCCGACCCCCATATCAAACCCGTCAGTGACCATAAAGGCCACCAGAATAATGCCAATCAGCAGCCACCAAATGAGCCGCAACGTTTCATAATCCAACATGATGCTCTCCTTTATTCCTGTTGTTGTGCCGGTTGTTGACGTTGCATCGCATCTGGACCAAGACGCGCGTATTTTTGCATCAGGTAGACTTCGGCAATTAAAAACAGGGTGTAAAGCGTGAGGATTAGCCCCATGGAGAAGGCCAGTTGGCCCGCGCTCAGCGCAGAGTGGGCGTACCAGGTCGGCAAAATATCCTGAATCGCCCACGGCTGGCGGCCAAACTCCGTCATAAACCAGCCTGCTTCAATGGCAATCCACGGTAGCGGCAGGCTCCACAGCGTTATGTGCAGTACCCAGCGATGCTGGTCGATACGCCAGCGTAAGGTCTGTATCAGCGCAATCGCCATCACCAGCAGCAGAAGGGAACCGCACCCAATCATGATGCGAAAGCTCCAGAACACGGGGGCAACTTGCGGAATAGCGCCGCGTTGTGCGGCCTGATATTGCGCTGGCGTGACATGGTTCATGTCAGGGGCGTAGTTTGCTAACAGGATGCCGTAACCCAGATCTTTTTCCACGGCGTGAAAAGCGTGCAGTAGCTGAGGCGTGCGGTTACCTTTGGCGATTTCCTGCATCAGCAACCATGCTTCCCGGCCCCGCTGCAGGCGGGGTAGCGCGTCTGCCATCAGGTTCTTCAGCCCCGGAACTGGCGTATCTAAAGAGTGAGTCGCCAGGATACCCAGCAGGGCCGGTATCTTCACGGAAAAGGCGTTACGCTCTTGCTCCTGTTGCGGCCAGGCTATCACATGAAAGGGCGCAGGAGCCGGTTCGGTTTGCCATTCCCCTTCCATTGCCGCCAGTTTTACCGGCTGGCGTTGGGCGACCTCATAGGCTGAGCTATCTCCCAGTTGCAGAGTGCCGAGGATAGCCAGTGTGCCAAAGACGGAACCTACCGCGAAGGAGCGCAGGGCGAACTCGCGAGCGCGACCACGCAGCAGATACCAGGTGCTGATGGACATCACAAACATGGCGCCTGTGACATAACCGGACATCACGGTATGCACAAATTTCACCTGGCTGATGGGGTTAAAAACCAGCGCGCTAAAGCTGCTCATCTCCATGCGCAGGGTATCAATATTAAAGTGAGCGCCCGTTGGATATTGCATCCAGCCGTTGGCGTTGAGGATCCACAGGGCCGAGATATTGGAGCCAAACGCTACCAGCCAGGTCACCAGTAAATGCTGGTACTTGTTTAAGCGCTGCCAGCCGAAGAAGAACAGCCCCACGAATGTGGATTCAAGAAAGAAAGCCATCAAGGCTTCCATCGCCAGCGGAGCACCGAAAATATCGCCCACATAGTTGGAATAGAGCGACCAGTTAGTCCCGAACTGAAACTCCATGGTCAGGCCAGTCGCCACACCGAGCGCAAAGTTAATACCGAATAACTTTCCCCAGAAACGCGTCATGTCGCGGTAGACTGTTTTGCCCGTCACCACGAACAGGGTTTCCATGATGGCCAGCAAAAAAATCAGCCCCAGCGTCAGGGGAACAAACAGAAAATGGTACAGCGCGGTCAGCGCAAACTGCCAGCGCGATAAGTCAATGACGTCCCACATGCGAACTCCATCAGGCATTAGAGAGTGAACAGATAAGGAAGAAAACGCCAGACCCGCAGCAGAAAAGTATGCGGGTCGGGAGAAGGGGATCAGGCCGGCGGGCCGGATGCCAGCCAGCTACAGACTTCATCCAGGCGCTGGAGCGAGTCGAGCAGATCCTCCGGAGCAGCCAGTACCAGTTCCGGTAATGGACAGATCTCATAACTCTCGAGCAGAAGCCCTTTCAGGGTATCCAGACAGCGCACATGCCAGACATGGCGCAGCGCCGTGGCGTCGATTTGGCTCTCGCCGTAGCCGATGGTGCGGATCTGAATGCGCCCTTCGCCACACAGGCGGGAGAGGAACTGGCGATCCGCATCGCTAACCGGGAGTTGGGTGAGGTTAATGCTATGAGGTTGCGTGGCCGGATCGCGCACGTGCGCCAGCAGTTCCTGAGCCAGCGTCAGGCCATTCATCAACCCATCGACGGGCGGAGGCAACAGGCTATCGTCTGGCAGCGTCGTGATTGTTGCTGCCTGCCACAGCGCCCGTGGCGCGCTGCCTGCCTCCAGATGCTCCTCCCATTGACCCAAGTCATTCTGGCAACGCACCCGCCAGATTCCGCAGAAAATAGACTCCTGAATCTCACTCGCCCTGCCGTCAGCCTGCTGGATACGCACGGAAACTTCGCCTTCGCCGAGCAGCGTATTCAAAAACGTGAGGTCGTCTGCGTTGAGCGTGGATAAATCCCATCCCAGCACGTCCTGTTTTACGGGGATTTTCTGGCTAAGCTGGTGGCGCACGTCGGCTAACAATGCCATCACCGCCGGGCTGTGCGGACAGTTTTCCAGCCTCGCCATGCTGGGGCTGCTGTTGACCTGGCAGGTGAGGGGCAAGGGATTCATGCTGAAGCTGTCATCGCCCGGCTGGGTTCCCGGCCCCAGCAGATGAAAAAAGGTATCACTCATCTTGCAGGCTCCGGGGGATACGTTCTTCAACGAGGGGGCGCATCAGGTTGAGCAGGTCGGCCCACGGGTGGATGCCGCTGAGAATGCCGCGCAGCTCGCCGTGGATAAATACCAGCGTGGCCGGGAAGCGAAATACGCCAAAACGATCGCCGATAGCCTCGCTGTGCTCGAGATCCGCCATAGCGATTTGCCAGTCAAACTGGGGAAACTCGCGGAGCAACTCGGCAATCATTACTGGGTTATCGCTGACTTCTGGCGTGCGGCGGGGATCGCTACTGAGCAGCACCACGCCATCACGCACACGCGTTACCCAGTCATCCAGTTCAGATGCGGTCAGCGGTTGCCAGCCGCGCGCCAGCATGCGTTGCCATAGCGCAGAAAATGGTTTGTCATTCAACATGTTGCTTATCTCTCCAGCGTTACACGATACTGGCGAATACGCACGCCTTCATAGTTTTCCAGCGACAGGCATTCATAGTTCAGGCAACGCGTTTCATCGATTGTCTGTGGCGCGATGCCCCACGCGGCCAGTTGCGTTAGCGCGGCTTGTTCTGCCGCCGGGAGCTGAGCGCGCGCGATGTCGGTCAGGCTGCCGCCATAGTCGTCCAGCTGCACCGGCTGTAGTCCTACGAGGGCGATGTGGGCGGGTAGATGACCGCGAATCTCCGCCAGAGCAAGCACTTCGGAGAAGCTGTTCTGATGCAGACTCATTTTTTTGGCGCTGAGGTAACTGGGGACTTGTTCACCGGCGTAGGATTGCAAAGTGCCTGGCGCGAGTCCGTAGTCGATGGCGTCCAGCAGCAACAAATGGCTGGCCTGCTCAACGTAGCCCAGCAGATTCAGCCCTTGCGTGCCGCCGTCGACAATCTCTACCCATTCTGGCCAGTGATAGTGGGCGTACAGGCGTTCGGCAACGCGAATGCCAAATCCTTCATCTGCCCACAGCAGGTTGCCTAAGCCCATCACGATGACGTTAGGTTCGCTCATGACGCCTCCTTATCGTGCTGGCGTTTGGCAAATTTGTGGCTACGGTAGCCGTTGATCATGGTTGAGATGACGGTATCGTCAGACATGATGTCCTCGCGGATAGCCATATACACATGACCGATGATGAAGGCCGCGATGAACCACATCCCCAACCGATGCCAGCTGTGGATATCGAGAGAGTTACCGCCGGTCCAGTAGAAAAACTCCGTCACATAGCGGAAGGGGGTAAAAATGGCGTACTGGCTATGCTCGCTGTATAAGGCAAAACCGGTGAGGATCATAAAAACTGAGAGCAGGAAATAACCGAACATCGCCGCCTGCGCGACGGGGTTATGGCCGATATCTTCTCCCGGTTTTTTTTCCAGAAACAGATACCAGCGCACCACTGAAAAGGCACCCTGCCACCAACTGCGACGCCAGACCGGCACGATAAACAGCTCGCGTGAATAGCGATTGCCGATGAAGGCCCAGTAAATGCGACCCAGCAGTATCACCGTAAACACCATGGCTGCGGCGAAATGCACTAACCGGATGTCGCCCATGTAGAACAGGTAAGTGGCTTCGCCGTTGACCGACGGCAGTGGTCGGCCAATGAAGTATCCGGTTACCATCAAAACCAACATGCAGCCCACTGTCAGCCAGTGCCACAAGCGTACGGGCGCTTCAAACACATAGTGGCTGACGGCGGTATCACGCGCCTCCCCGACGCGTGGGGATATCTTTCCAGTCATCGTTCCGTTCCTTAACGCTTAGCGAACCTGGACTGCGATAAGTTCGCTGCCGTCGTCGCCGAGGACGTGGGTTGAACATGCCAGGCAGGGGTCGAAGCTGTGCAAGGTGCGCAGGATCTCCAGTGGTTGATCCGGTATCGCCATTTGGGTGCCCATCAACGCCGCCTCGTAGGCGCCAATTTGCCCCTTCGGATCGCGCGGGCTGGCATTCCAGGTGGTCGGCACCACGCACTGATACACGTCGATCTTCTGGTCGCGAATCGACGCCCAGTGACCGAGTGCTCCGCGCGGCGCCTCGGTAAAACCGATCCCACGGCACTGCTGCGGCCAGCTTGCAGGCTCCCATTTTTCGGTATTCGCCGTAGCCAGATTGCCGTTTTTCAGGTTGGTCATCAGCTTGTCGAAGAAATATTGCAGCTTGCTCACGGCCCACTGCGCCTCGTGCGCGCGGCACAAAATACGCCCCAGCGTCGACTGCATACCCGACAGCGGCAGTTTGAGTGCGGACATCATGCGATCGACGGATTCAATCGTGGCGGCATCCCCTTTGTGATAGGCAATCAGCGTACGCGCCAACGGTCCAACTTCCATGGCGTGTCCGCGCCAGCGCGGGGCTTTAATCCACGAGTAGCGTTCCTGTTCGTTGAGCTGCTGGATATCGGTATCGCTGCCTTTGACATCGCCGGGGTTGTACCAGGGTTCAGTAATCCCCTCGAACGGGTGACGACCTAATTGATCGTCCGGATAACGGTACCAGGCATGATCGACAAACTCCTGAATTTGCTGCTGATCGGCCAGATCCACCGGCATGACGTTGTTAAAATCACCGTTAATGACCGCGCCGCCAGGCATCAACAGGCTCTTCGCGCTGAAGTCGTTGGCAATATCTGGGAACGCGCCGTAGCTTAAGACGCACTTATCAGACAGCCCGGTGCCAATCTGGCTCCAGGGTTTGTTGAACTGGCCGATAGCCAGCGCGTCAGGAACCATGACGTTGTTGATGAAGTCGGCGGTGCGGGTGATGATCGACTGTACCAGGTTAAGGCGTTCCATATCGACCGCACCAACCGCGCCGCTCTGATCGATATTGATAGCGCATGGCATGCCGCCGACAATCCAGTTAGGATGCGGATTCTTGCCGCCAAACACCGTATGGATTTTGATAATCTCGCGCTGAAAATCGAGCGCTTCCAGATAATGGGCAAAGCCCATCAGGTTAGCCTCTGGCGACAGTTTGTACTGCGGATGCCCCCAATAACCGTTGCGGAAAATCCCCAACTGACCGCCATCGACAAATTTCTTCAGGCGGTTTTGTACGTCAAAGAAGTAGCCCGGGGAGGACATCGGCCAGGCTGAAAGGCTTTGTGCCAACTGTGATGTTGCGCGCGGGTCGGCTTTCAGGGCATTCAGAACGTCAATCCAGTCCATTCCGGCTAGCTGGTAAAAGTGGACCAGGTGGTCGTGGCACCACAGCGTCGCCAGCATAATATTGCGAATGATGTTGGCGTTGTCGGGCACCTTGATGCCAATGGCATCTTCAATGGCATAGACCGATGCGAGCGCATGTACGCCAGTGCACACTCCGCAAATTCGTTCGACAAACGCCCAGGCATCGCGCGGGTCGCGCCCTTGCAGAATAATTTCCAGTCCACGGAACATGGTGCCGCAGGAAACCGCGTTGGTGATGATGTTCTGCTCATCAATGTTCACCTCACAACGCATATGGCCTTCAATGCGCGTAATGGGGTCGACAACCAGGCGCCGGCCGGCATTATTGACCGTATATCCCTGGGTTTGATACGAATTGCTCATGCCTGTTTATCCTCATTGTCTGGCGACTGTTGTCCGGCGTCGGCTAATTGCTGTTTGTGGCGGTTATGTTGATTGACGGCGCTGGCGACTGCGTGGACACCGACGCTGGCGGCCACCACGCCAAGCGCGGTGAGGCCCACGGTATCGGCGGTTGAATGCGTCCCCATCTGCGGGATATCGACCACGCGGCTGTAGAACGAACCGCGATCCCAGAAGCCGTTCTCTGAACATCCCAGACACCCATGACCGGACTGGATGGGGAAAGAAACGCCGCCATTCCAGCGGGTGGTGGAGCAGGCGTTATAAGTGGTAGGCCCTTTGCAGCCCATTTTGTACAGGCAATAGCCTTTTCGGGCAGCGTCATCGTCCCAACTCTCAACGAACTCCCCGGCGTCAAAGTGGGCGCGGCGGTAGCATTTGTCGTGAATACGCTGACCATAGAACATCAGCGGACGCCCCAAACGATCGAGTTCAGGCAGACGATCAAACGTCACCATATAGGTAATGATGGCGCTCATGACATCCGGAATCGGCGGGCAGCCGGGCACTTTCACGATTGGTTTATCGGTGATCACCTTATCGATCGGCGTTGCCTGGGTTGGATTAGGCCGTGCGGCCTGCACGCAGCCCCAGGAGGCACAGGTTCCCCAGGCGATAATCGCGCTGGCGCCTGCCGCGGCTCTTTTTAGCTTTTCAATAAACGGTCGCCCGCCGCTGATGCAGAACATTCCTTGTTCACCCAGCGGAGGATTGCCCTCGACGGCCAGAATGTATCGGCCGTGGTAGCGGCTCAGAATGTCTTCAAATACCTCTTCGGCCTGCGTTCCGGCGGCGGCCATCAGGGTGTCGTCGTAATCAAGAGAAATCAGGGAGAGGATGACGTCTTTGGCGAGTGGGTGAGAGGAGCGGATAAATGATTCAGTGCAACAGGTGCATTCCAGCCCGTGGATCCAGACGACCGGGATCCGGGGTTTGTTTTCCAGCGCCCAGGCTATTCTGGGCGTCATTGCGGCTCCCAGCCCAAGCGATGTTGCTGCGAGGCTGCAATATTTGAGAAAACTGCGTCGACTCACCCCTTTGCGGCGCATCGCCTGATAAAAGGTCTCCTCGTTATTCGTATTCATAACACGCGTTTCTTCCCCCGTTGAGTTCTGGCCACATCGCCAGCGATAATCTAAAAAAGCCTATCCGATCAGCGGGGAGAAACAATGCAAAGTGTAGGGTTATGTCCTATTGCGATATTTTCGTGCCCGTTACCTGTTTTTCACTGTCCGGGAATAAAAAAACGCACAGGGGAGACCGCCCTGTGCGTCGGGTTTATTGCGGAAGAACTTAAACCCCAAGGCGATCGCGTAAGCTGTAATATGCCGCCCCCATGGCGGTAAACGGAATGCGCAGGCTGCGACCCCCTGGGAACGGGTAGTGCGGCAGTTTGGCGAAAGCGTCAAAGCGCTCGGCATCCCCGCGCAGCAGTTCAGAAATCAGACGTCCTGCCAGGTGGGTACAGGTCACGCCGTGGCCGCTGTAGCCCTGCATATAGTAAATGTTGGTATCAAGACGGCCGAACTGCGGCATGCGAGATAGCGTTAACAGGAAATTACCGGTCCAGCGGTAATCAATTTTTACCCCCTGCAATTGCGGGAAGGTTTTCAGCAGTTTCGGCATTACCAGACGTTCAATATCGTCCGGATCGCGGGCGCCGTAGACCACGCCGCCGCCGTACAACAGGCGGTTATCGCCGGTCAGACGGTAGTAATCCAGCAAATAGTTACAATCTTCTACACAGTAGTTTTTTGGAATCAGCGAGCGTGCCATCTCCGCAGACAACGGTTCGGTGGTTAATACCTGTGTGCCGCATGGCATGCTGCTTTTTGCCAGCGCTGGTTCCAGTTTGTCGCCGAGGTAGGCGTTGCCCGCGACGATCACAAAGCGGGCCGTAACCTGACCTTTTTCGGTGCTGACCACCGCCGGGCTGGTGTGCTGGATACGGGTGACCGGCGACTGTTCGAAGACGCGCCCGCCGTTCAGACGAATGGCGTTAGCTTCGCCAATCGCCAGGTTCAGCGGATGAATATGACCACCGCTGTGGTCGAGCAGCGCGCCGACATAACGATCGCTGCTGACTTCGCGACGAATTTCGCTGCTGTCTAACAGTTCAAGCTGCGTGTTGCCGTAGCGTTCCCAGTTCGACTTCTGCTCCTCCAGCGTTTCCATCTGCTTGTGGTTCAGCGCCACAAACAGTCCGCCGGGGCGATAGTCGCATTCGATCTGATAACGCTTGATACGTTCGCGGATGATATTACCGCCTTCAAACATCATGCTGCCAAGCATTTTGGCGGCGTCCGGGCCATAGGTGCGCTCGATGACGTCGATATCGCGACTGTAGGAGTTCACCAACTGACCGCCGTTACGTCCGCTGGCCCCGAAGCCAATACGTGCGGATTCCAGTAGCACTACGTCGTAACCCATCTCCGCTAAGTGCAGGGCGGAGGAGAGACCGGTATATCCACCGCCCACGACGCAAACATCACAGCTAACCGACTCGCTAAGGGTGGGAAACGGTTCATACTGATTGGCGCTTGCGGCGTAATAACTGCTGGTATGTTCAGTCATGATTAAGGCTCCAGGGAGATCCAAATGGTTTTCAGTTCGCTAAATTTTTCCAGTGCATGCAGGGACTTATCGCGCCCGTTGCCGCTTTGCTTATAACCGCCGAACGGCACAGTCATATCACCGTCGTTGTAGTTATTAACGAAGACCGAACCGGCCTTCAGGCGACGGCTCATGCGGTGGGCGCGCGACAGATCGCGGGTCCAGACCGCGGCCCCCAGGCCGTAGTCACTGTCGTTGGCCAGCGCCAGAGCTTCGGCTTCGCTGCTAAAACGGGTGATGACCAGCACCGGGCCGAAGATCTCATCGCGGCTGACGTGGGCTTGCGGGGCTGTATCGACAAAAATAGTCGGGCCGATAGCCGCTGGGTGTACGTGGCTGCGACCATCCAGCGCCAGCGTGCCTTGCGCTTCACCGTCGCGAATAAAACCATGCACGGTGTCGGCATGCGCGTTGTCGATAAGCGTGCCCATCGTGGTTTCCGGATCCAGCGGGTTGCCCGGCTGCCAGTTTTTCGCCTGCTCTTTCAGCAGGGCAATGAACTCGTCGGCAATACTCTCTTCCAGTAACAGACGCGTACCGGCGATACAGACCTGACCCTGGTTATAGAAGATGCCTGCTGCAGCATTGGCGGCGGCTTTCGGCAGATCCGGGCAGTCGGCAAAAACGATGTTGGCACTTTTACCACCGGCCTCCAGCCAGACGCGTTTCATATTGCTGTCGCCAGCGTCTTTGAGCAGTTGCTTGCCGGTGCGGGTCGAGCCGGTAAAGGTGATCACATCAACATCCGGATGCTGCGACAACGCCTGGCCCGCTTCGTGGCCATATCCGCTCACCACGCTGAGAACGCCATCTGGCAAACCGGCTTTTTTTGCCAACGCAGCAAGGCGAATGGCGGTCAGCGGTGATTTTTCTGAAGGCTTGAGGATCACGCTGTTGCCTGCAGCCAGTGCCGGGCCAAGTTTCCAGCAGGCCAGCAGCAGGGGAAAATTCCACGGCACGATGGCCGCAATGACGCCTACCGGCTCGCGCACAATCAGCGCCAGATCGCTCACCGAGGTGGTGGCCACTTCGCCATAGACTTTATCTATTGCTTCGGCGTACCAACGGATGGCGCGTGCCGCGCCTGGAATATCATCACGCAGGCTATGGCGAATCGGTTTACCGGTGTCGAGCGTTTCCAGTAGCGCCAGCTCCTCGTGATGCTGCTCCATTAAATCGGCGAACTTGTGCAGGACTGCCTTGCGCTCTGCGGGTGATGCTTGCGACCAGTCTCCGCGTTCAAACACGGTGCGGGCTGCGGTGACCGCGCGGTCTACATCCGCTTTTTTGCCGCGGGCGACTTTGGCGAGCGGACGTTGTCCTGCCGGATCCTGCGTAATAAAGGTTTCGTTATCGGCGGCTGCGCAATATTCGCCGTTAATAAATAAACGGGTCTCCGGCGAATAATGGCTGGCTTTTTCACGCCAATATTTGAGATTCTGAAAGTTCATAGCTACTCCTTTTATATCAATAAGATAAAGTTCGTTGCTGATCTTTTCAGGCAAAATCAGGCTGCACGATGCCCCAGGGATGTACCCTGTTAATGCGCGTTATTTAAGAAGGCCTGAGAAACTCAGGCCGCTACTTATTAGAAAGTGGTAGGAGTGTGGGCACTGATGATGCGGCAGATCCCTGCCGAGGTGTTGCTGAAGCTGTGTGGTATACCGGTGTTAATGGCATAACTTTGCCCTGCAACAAGATGATACGTTTGACCGTTGATGGTCAGTATCACTTCACCTTCCAGTATTGTCCCAATCTCTTCACCCTGGTGTTTAATTCTCTCCCCGGTTGTCGTACCTGGCTGATAGGTTTCAAACATCATGGCCAGCGTACGATTCGGATTTCCGTTGTGTACCAGCTTCATGGATACTCCCTGACTCCCGATCTCAATCAAATCATCCTGATTGATAACCACCTGCGGTTCGTCAGGCTTTTCCGGTTCCGCGAAGAACTCGGAGAGCGACAGCCCATAAACTTTCAATAGCTTTTGCAGCGTACTGATGGCAGGACTGACTTTATCCTGCTCTATGGTGCTGATGGCGCTATGCGTTAACCCAGACAGTTCGGCGGCACGACGCTGTGAAAGACCCAATTGCTGGCGGATCTCTGACAAACGTTTACCCGGCGCCAGGCCGTCATCGCTCATAATTGCATTTCCTTAACTGTAGTGGTCAGAGTCGCTGTTTTTCAGCGAGGTGGTTCTGACAAGCGGTGATAAAACCTTCAAGTAACAAACGCGACAGGGCGTATTCGCTACTGTTCCATTCCGGGTGCCACTGCACACCAAGCGCGAAAGGATGGTCGTGAACGCTGGCTGCTTCCACTAATCCATCCTGCGAGCGTGCTTCCACGCGCAGTTGCGGGCCAAGGGTTTTTGCGCCCTGACCATGCAAGGAGTTAACCCAAAACGTGCTGCAACCTGGTATTAGCTGAGATAGCAATCCTCCCTGTTGAACCTGGACTTCATGAGATGGCGCATATTGCTGCTCCACCGGGAGTTCCGCATCTTCACGATGTTCCAGGAACTGTGAGTGATCGCACAGGCGACGATACAGAGTCCCGCCAGTGGCGACAACTAATTCCTGTAAGCCCCGGCAGATGGCGAAAATGGGAATGCGCCTTTCGAGCCCGGCGGTAATTAGCGCCATGCTCAGAAGATCACGCCCGGGATCGGCGTCAGACTCATCGCCATTTTCACCATAAAGGTGCGGCTGCACATTGCTTGGGCTTCCTGGCAGGAAGATACCATCCAGTTTCGGTAACAGTGCGTTCAGTAATTCGGGTTCCGCAAGCGCATGGGGAATCGCTATCGGTAATCCACCGGCGTTCAATACTGCATTCAGGTACTTTTCTTGCAGAGTCTGGGTCTCGTGACCCTTAAGCCTGTTCCTACACATCACTACACCAATAACTGGCTTGTCAAATATATTGCCCATGATCGACCTCACGTTTTGGAATAAATTATTGCCAAACGGTTCCTTGTTATGCCATTCCGTTCATTATTTTCTCAATCTAGCAGCGGAATAACCTTCTAGCAAACTTAATTTAACATTTGACAAACAATTTATTTGCATCCAGAGTCGAAGAGTGGACATTATATTTAACAGTCAAATCACAGAACAGCTTACAGGCCAACGGCGGTGAATCATGGAAACCAATATCGTAGAAGTTGAGAATTTTGTTCAGCATTCTGAAGAGAGACGAAGTAGCGCGTTTGCGCGTGAAGTTAAGCAGTATCTGGAGCGCTATCCCAACACGCAGTTCGTGGATGTGCTGTTAACCGACCTGAATGGTTGTTTTCGGGGTAAACGCATTCCCGTTGCGGGATTACACAAGTTAGAGAAAGGCTGCTATTTCCCGGCATCCGTTTTCGCGATGGATATTCTTGGCAATGTGGTCGAAGAGGCGGGATTAGGCCAGGAGCTTGGCGAACCGGATCGGACCTGTGTCCCGGTGCCTGGCACGTTAACACCTTCGGCCGCCGATCCGGAATGTATTGCGCAGATGATGCTGACGATGCTGGATGAAGATGGCGCTCCCTTTGACGTTGAGCCGCGGAACGTACTTAACCGACTCTGGCAGAAACTTCGCCAGCGCGGTCTGTTCCCCGTCGTAGCGGTAGAGCTGGAGTTCTATTTACTCGATCGTAAGCGCGATCCCGAAGGTTATCTGCAGCCGCCGTGCGCGCCGGGAACGGACGATCGGAATACGCAAAGTCAGGTTTACTCGGTTGATAACCTGAACCACTTTGCTGATGTGCTAAACGATATCGATGAACTGGCCCGTTTGCAGCTGATCCCGGCTGACGGCGCGGTGGCTGAAGCCTCCCCTGGGCAGTTTGAAATCAACCTCTACCATACCGATAACGTACTCGACGCCTGCGATGACGCGCTGGCGCTGAAACGCCTGGTACGGCTGGTGGCGGAGAAACATAAGATGCATGCCACGTTTATGGCAAAACCTTATGAGGAGCATGCCGGTAGCGGGATGCATATCCACATCAGCATTATGAATAATAAAGGCGAGAACGTGTTAGCCGATGCGAATGGCGATGATTCCGCGTTACTAAAGCGTGCGCTTGCCGGGATGATTGATCTGATGCCTGCGTCAATGGCGCTGCTGGCGCCGAATGTGAACTCTTATCGCCGCTTCCAGCCGGGGATGTATGTTCCGACCCAGGCTTCCTGGGGGCACAACAACCGTACGGTGGCGCTGCGCATTCCCTGCGGCGATCGTGATAACCATCGGGTTGAATATCGCGTGGCGGGGGCTGACGCCAACCCGTATCTGGTGATGTCAACCATTCTGGCGGGGATCCTGCATGGTCTGGATAACGAGCTGCCGTTGCAGGAAGAGGTGGAAGGCAACGGCCTGGAGCAGGAAGGGCTACCGTTCCCGATCCGCCAGAGCGATGCGCTGTGGGAGTTCATGCAAAATGACAGTCTGCGTGAGTTGCTCGGGGAGCGTTTTAGCCATGTGTATCACGCCTGTAAACACGATGAACTGATCCAGTTTGAACGCCTGATTACCGACACTGAAATTGAGTGGATGCTAAAAAACGCCTGATAGGAATGTGGCCCGGCGGCGTAATGTTTGTCGGGCCTGTCGCATTGTTTAGTCATTGAAAAAAAGAAGTCGCATCATGCGGTCTGAGCGGAGCCAGCCCGTCAATATTGCAGGATCACCTGCCATTTCCCGGATGTCGCGTAATGGAGCGGCTTGCGACAACGGGTCTTCAGATAACCGACAGAGTTTGTGACGAGGAAATGTGATGATGCCAATGTTTAAAAACCCGCCCCGCGTGAGCATCCATGGCTCCCGCAGTAAGTACGGACCGCATCTGTGCCGTGCAACATTGACGCCTTTCTTTTGGCTTTCCACCCCGACACGACCCAGGTCTGCTGTACCCACGTTTCGAACGCAGATCTTGGCCCGTGGCGGGGAGGAAAGCTATGTCGACTAATTCTTCTGTGGATCTCGCGGCCCAGCCGGGCAAAGCACAGTTGCGTAAATCCCTCAAGCTGTGGCAGGTGGTGGTGATGGGGCTGGCCTATCTCACACCGATGACGGTATTTGACACCTTTGGTATTGTTTCGGGAATCAGCAATGGCCATGTTCCGGCCTCCTATCTGCTGGCCCTGGCGGGCGTGCTGTTTACTGCCATCAGTTACGGAAAGCTGGTACGCCAGTTTCCACAAGCCGGTTCGGCCTACACCTATGCGCAAAAAGCGATCAACCCGCATGTGGGGTTTATGGTCGGCTGGTCGTCACTGCTTGATTACCTGTTCCTGCCGATGATTAACGTCCTGCTGGCGAAAATTTACCTTTCCGCGCTGTTCCCGGGCGTTGCGCCATGGATTTGGGTAGTGATGTTTGTAGCGATCCTCACCGCGGCCAATTTGAAAAGCGTTAATCTGGTGGCGAACTTCAATGCGCTGTTTGTACTGGTGCAGGTCGCGATAATCGTGGTGTTCATTGTTCTCGTGGTGCAGGGGCTGCACAAAGGCGAAGGGGTTGGGACCGTCTGGTCGCTACAACCGTTTATCAGCCAGAATGCGCATTTGATCCCGATTATCACCGGGGCGACCATCGTCTGCTTCTCGTTTCTCGGTTTTGATGCGGTAACCACGCTCTCTGAAGAGACACCGGATGCCGCGCGTACCATTCCAAAAGCAATTTTCCTTACCGCGCTTTACGGCGGACTGATCTTCATTGCTGCCTCGTTCTTTATGCAGCTGTTCTTTCCGGATATTAGCCGATTTAAAGACCCGGACGCGGCGCTGCCGGAGATTGCGCTGTACGTCGGCGGCAAACTGTTCCAGTCTATTTTCTTGTGTACGACCTTTGTGAATACGCTGGCGTCAGGTCTGGCGTCCCATGCCAGCGTTTCGCGTCTGCTGTACGTGATGGGCCGCGATAACGTCTTCCCGGAGAAGTACTTCGGCTATGTCCATCCGAAATGGCGTACACCCGCGCTGAACGTCATTATGGTCGGGATTGTGGCACTCTCGGCCCTGTTTTTTGACCTGGTGACCGCCACGGCGTTGATTAACTTTGGCGCGCTGGTGGCCTTTACGTTCGTTAATTTGTCCGTGTTTAACCACTTCTGGCGTCGTGAAGGGCGTAAGCATACCTGGCAGGAAAAGTTGCACTACCTGGTATTGCCAATGGTCGGCGCCGCCACCGTTGCCGTACTGTGGGTGAACCTGGAGGTGACATCGCTGACGCTGGGACTGGTATGGGCTGGCGTGGGGTTGGTGTATCTCGCCTACCTGACCGGACGTTTCCGCAAGCCGCCGCCGCAGTTTGACTCCGCGAAATCTGAGCAAGCCTGGGAGTGATAGAAACTTCAGGTATTAACAACAGGGCGCGCCGTCAGGGGCAACCCCCTTCAGACGTCCGGTGACGGCGTGTCCTGCGGTATTTATTAATGTCGTGAAATGCGTGGGCTATAGTAAAGATGGCCGTTATTTCTCATCATTAATAACCGTGAGCGGGGGATGTGAATGAAGAAGATACTGATGCTGGTCGGCGATTATGTCGAAGATTATGAAACGATGGTGCCTTTTCAGGCGTTGCAGATGCTGGGCCATCGTGTTGATGCCGTCTGTCCGGATAAAAGTCAGGGGGACTACGTTCAAACCGCTATTCATGATTTTGATGGGGCGCAGACCTACAGTGAAAAACCGGGTCATCGTTTTACGCTGAATGCGAATTTTGCCGAGGTGCGGGCCACCGATTACGACGCGCTGCTGATCCCCGGCGGACGTGCTCCGGAATATCTCCGGCTGAATCCGGATGTCATTAAGCTGGTGCAAGATTTCAACGCTGCCGGTAAGCCTATCGCCGCGGTCTGTCATGGACCTCAGCTATTAGCGGCGGCGGGGGTGTTAGAAAACCGGACCTGTAGCGCCTATCCGGCCTGTGCGCCAGAAGTTCGTCTGAGCGGCGGGCATTACGCAGATATCGGCATTGATCAAGCCCACGTGGATGGCAATCTGATTACCGCGCCTGCATGGCCCGCGCATCCGCAATGGTTGGCTAAATTTGTTGAAGTATTAATGAAGTAAGCAATGAAAAAAGTCGGTATAACCTGCCTGGTTATACCGACAGTAGATATTACCTCTGTATGAGTGCGAACACGCCCCAACCAATGTACTCCCGGGTGAAGGCTACGTGGCGTGCTGGTGAACTCCTCAGTTGCTCTCTGACTTCCGGGGCAAATTCATCGTCCGGATTTGCCTCCAGCCACCGGCGCATCGTCAGCCATTTGGCCGCCTCGTATCTGTCCCAACCCTCCTGGTCAGCCAGTACCATTTCAACCACGTCATAACCGAGCAGGTCGAAAGATGAAACGAGCTCTGGCAGAGAAAGAAAATCGGTCACTGAAGTCGCGCCGCAAGCCTGGGCGATCTTCTCCGTGGCGGGTATTTGACGCCAGTACGGTTCGCCGATGAGTATGATCCCACCTGGTTTGAGACTTTGTTCCAGTTGTCTGATCGTTCCAGCGACGCCGCCGGCAATCCAGGTCGCACCAACGCAGGCGGCAATATCGAATTTTTCTTCGGCGATATAACCTGTTGCATCGGCATGAATAAAACGCACGTGCTCATTGACACCTAACTCTTTGGCCCGCAGGGTGGCTTGCTCACTGAACAGCCGGCTCATATCGATACCCACGCCGGAAATACCGTGATCGCGTGCCCAGGTGCACAACATCTCACCCGAACCGCTGCCGAGGTCCAGAATGCGTGTTCCCGGTGCCATCCGTAAAACCTGGCCTAACGTGGCGTATTTCTGTGCGGTGAACGGATTATGAATGCGATGTGCGCTTTCGCTGATGGTAAAAATCTTCGGGATATCCATCTCTCTCTCTCTCCTTTAGCGATTATCAAGTTGGGCGCGAACGTTGTTCAGGCCGGTCGTATTAATACGGTAGGGCTGACCATTGACGGATTTGATCAGTTTCTTGGTTCTGAGCTTTTTGAACACCTCGAGCGTGCAGTCGCAGAGCAGCAACCCTTCACGGCTATAGCATTCGACGGAAGTGACGCGGCCAGAGGCATCGCGGACGTGAGCAATACGGCCACCTTTGGCGAGAACGTGTAAGGTACGTTGTTCCTGACGGGATAAATTCATACTGGAAAACCTGTTTAATCATCATGTGCAAAACGTGCAAACACACAGCGGTGTCCGCATTCGAATTCGGCGCATTGATAACCAGTCCGGCCTGAAAAGGTCGGGAAGCTGATTATCAGATGATTACATTCTCCAGCATCAAAGCCTCGGGTTGAGTTGAAAGGTATTTACATGATGAATAATACCTGCAAGAAACAGTAGGGGAACCTCCTTGTAGTGGAAGTGTGATCTGTAACGAAAAATTGTATTTCTTTTATTTAATGACTTTTTAATTCTCGTTATGTAAATCGCATTTATTCATTAAATTAATTTAATGTTTCAGCGTCGCCAGAAACGCTATCGGTAGCCATACAGCATTGCTATTCTTTTTTTATCACCTCATTGATTAGTATGATTTACTCTTTTTGCTGGTTAATTTTGTTCTTTGATAAATGCTCCTTTATCATAATTGTGGTTTTAAATGAAATTTGCAATTTAATGTTTTTAAGAATTTTCTTAACGTGGCTAAGTGTGTATACTCGGTCCTGCAAGAAGCGCTTCTGTTATCATTAAAACTATAAGTATGTCCTTAACACCCGTATTACCTCTGCCCTGAATCTCTTCTCGGGGGAGAGGTTTTTTTTTGCCTTCATATTATTTGGCTTATCGTCATAAATGGAAATTTTAATATTATCGTTATTGATGTTCACATTATTGGTTACGCCGATTTAGCTCTACTGACCCCTACGGCAATATTGAAATAGTATCACCCTGAATCTATTTCATAGTGAATAGTATAGTTCTGGCTATGTTTATGTGGGTATTATATAGCTTTCCTTATAACTGCCTTTTTTTCAGCGCGATAGAAGTTTTTTGCTTTTGAGGTAATTGTGATTTTGTTCACGGATTTTAGTGCGCGAAGTGGCTATTTGTAGAGAGGTGCAAACGGTTGCATGTTGCTGATACAGTATTCGTTCATTAAAAAAATATAGCGATGGTATGTCTTATGCCAGTACAGAGTACAGGAATCTAAATGATTTCTATTATCTCATAGGTATAGGGATGCCGTTTATGACTTCTGTTAGCTTAACACCATGGGAAATAGCAGTAAAAACAGACAGGGAATATGATTTAATCAATCAGAAAGGAGTTTTTTAATCGCAGGTATAATCACTAGCCTTTTTATCTTCCTTTATATAAATCGTTGTCGTAATGCCCATAAAATCAGCGTTCTGGGATGAACGCTGATTTTATTTGGTTCTCAGATTATTTACTCCACGCTGCATGCAGAATACCTCTCGCAGTACCTCATAAATGATACATTAAAGGATCTCCTGGAATGGATATTGTTGAACGCTTTATTAACTACACGAAAATCAATACCACGACATCAAGGGAAAACGGCGCTAATGGGATAATGCCTTCTTCTCCTGGTCAAATGGAACTGGCAAAACTGCTTGCAGCAGAACTTGAAGCATTAGGAATGGAAAACATTGAGGTCAGGGATACCGCTATAGTGACGGCAACCTTACCTGCAAATACTGATGACACGATCCCGGTGGTCTCTTTTTTTGGTCATCTGGATACCAGTGCGGAACAGACCGCAGACACCAAAGCACAGCGCCTGCATTATCACGGTGGGGATTTATGCCTGAACAAAGAGCTGAATATTTACCTGCGCGAAAGTGAATTTCCGGAACTGAAAAATTATATCGGTGATGACCTGCTGGTGACCGACGGGACCAGTCTGTTGGGCGCTGATGATAAAGCAGCCATCGCCGCGATTATGAATGCTCTTGAGTATCTGGTCGCACACCCGGAAATAAAACATGGGCCGGTAAAAGTGGGTTTTGTCCCGGATGAGGAACAGGGCTTGCGTGGCGCAAAAGCGTTTGATGTTGCCGCGTTTGGTGCTGATTTTGGCTATACCCTGGATTGCTGCGGTATCGGTGAGTTTGTTTACGAGAACTGGAATGCGGGCGATGCGGAAATCATCTTTACCGGCCAGTCCGCACACCCGATGTCGGCCAAAGGTAAGTTAAAGAATTCGCTGCTGATGGCGCATAAGTTTATTGCCATGCTCCCAGGGGGAGAAGCGCCTGAATATACGGAAGGGCGCGAAGGGTATTACTGGGTAAAACAGCTACAGGGTAACAGTGCCCGCACGGTACTTAAGCTGGATATCCGCGATTTCAGTGAAGAAGGTTATAAGGCGCGTATGGCGTTTATTCGCCAGCTTGCCGTCAGCACCTGTGCCCTGTGGGGGGAAAACAGCGTGGTCTGTCATTTAGCCGATCGCTACGCGAATGTGTTGAACAGTTTGCAGGGGGATGCTCACTACCCGATTGATATTGCATTCCGCGCGTATCAGAAATGCGGCATAACGCCCGCACCTGTCGCCATGCGTGGCGGGTATGATGGCGCGGTACTGTCGCAGAAAGGATTGCCGTGCCCGAATATTTTTACCGGTGCTCATAACTTCCATTCAATTTATGAGTATCTGCCGGTGCGTTCTCTGCGGGCCGCCAGTGATGTGGTGGTGGCGGTGATTGAGGAAACTTATACTGAGTTCGCGCAGCGGAGAGCTCAGTCATGATTCAGGTGTTAATCGCACTTCTGGTGATCGTGGTGGTCGCGCGTCTGATTCTGAAAGGTTACCGCGCTGAACCGGTGCTCTTCATTGCGGGCTTAGTCTTGATGATTTGCACCGCGTTAACCGGATGGGGGTCCGTATTACCGAAGGGGGTTGCCAGTACGGGAATTTCCTTTCTCGATCCTTTCGAGGTAATGCGCGATCTCTTCAGCACGCGCGCCGCCGATCTCGGCCTGATGATCATGGCGTTAATGGGATTTGCGCATTACATGGATCATATCGGCGCAAATGAGGCGGTCGTGCGGGTAGTAACGAAACCCTTACGGGCGCTGCGTTCACCCTATGTGCTCCTCTTTTTCTCCTACCTGCTCGCCAGCCTCCTGCAGTTGGCCATTCCTTCTGCAACTGGGCTTGCCGTGTTGCTGATGGGGACGATGTTCCCCATTATGCTGGGGTTAGGGCTCTCAGCGGCCTCGGCTGCCGGGGTCATTGCTACTTCGCTTGGCGTGGCTTACACCCCGACGGCAATCGATGCTATCAGGGGCTCTAAAGCAGTGAATATGGATGTAGTGGAATATGTTGTTTACCACCAGGGACCCGCCGCGCTGGCAACGGTTCTGGTTGTCGGCGTGTGCCATTTTTTCTGGCAGCGGCATTGCGACCGTAAAGCAGGGACGTTACCGCGGGAAATCGGTAGCGCAGAAGTGACTGATTCAGGAAAATCCCCGGCTTTTTACGCACTGCTCCCCATGCTTCCGATACTGATGGCAGTAGGGTCATCCGAAATGTTCGTCAGGGGTATCAACCTGAATATTATCACCATTGTCCTCATTTCAATGACCATCTGTATGCTGATTGAATGGCTGCGAGTGCGTGATTTAAAGTCGGTCTGCGAAGGTTTCAGCCATTTCCTGAAAGGAATGGGCACTGCGTTTACCGGTGTGGTTGGACTGTTGGTTGCGGCAGGGGTTTTTGCTCATGGAATTAAAGTCATCGGTGCGATCGATCAGCTCATTCTGATGGCCGAACACGTGGGATTACCGCCGTTTGCCATGGCGGTAGTATTTGCGCTGGTGACGCTGGCCGCGGCTATCATTATGGGGTCGGGGAATGCGCCATTCCTCGCCTTCGTTGAGCTCATCCCGCAAATTGCCGCCAGTATGGGCGCTAACGCTGTTGCCATGATCCTGCCGATGCAGCAGGCATCGCATATGGGACGGGCCATTTCACCGGTATCCGGCGTCGTGATTGCCGTTTCCAGCGGAGCGAAAATAACCCCATTCGATGTGGTGAAGCGTACCGCCGTACCGCTGATTGTGGGGTTCGTTACTCACACCCTGATCATTGGTATTTTCTATTAACCGTACCAGCGACAAGCCAACTTCCGGTTCATTGAATCCGGAGGTTGGCTTTTTGAATTAGGCGAAATTTAAAAGCGTTAATATTACTGATACCTGTATAAAAAGCCTTGCCTGCTACTGTGAGGCTGACTGTCGCTCAGCGGAGGATAAAATGCGATTCCATTAGGATTTTTAATGGCTGTTTAGCGTTGGAATGGGTGTTTGTCTGGGGTGTCTGGTCAAAACTATCAGGATATTTCTTCTAATCAGCAATTTTTGAATTTTTATGATGATCATATTTTTAACAGTAGGTGGAATTGATAACCTGTGAGTATTATTAGTTTTTATCTTTATCGTATAATTCTTATTATTTATCGCTGAGCCATCCGGGCATCAATGATTAATAAGAGTGATGTGTTAAGTTTGCAATTTTATTACATAGGGATTAATTAATCTGGATCATATTTTGATGTTTTTAGTTGTAGTATTTTTTAAAATGAAATAATGCAAGATTTACATGTAATAATGATTTATTTGGGCAGGTTTAAGTGGTAAGGGATTCAGGAAAAGTTAGTACGTTACGACACCATTATCAGGATGACCTGGAAGCGTTTACCTGGAGTGCATTGGTAGCAATTGGTATCGCAATACGGGACCGTAAGATTCATTCTAAAATGTCAGAGCATCTTTTTATTATGCAATGGCTGGCCATCGCTAAAAAAAGAAAACTCTTCTCAAGGAACGTAGTCAATGAACTTCAATGGCTAATTGATGAAGGCAAGAAAAAAAGCCTCAATGCACAACTTAAATTTAAAATAGAATATCTATACTCGACTTCGAGTGGCGATGTATCGATGCAAAACGACTATTTTAAGTTTACTCATACGATTGAGGTGTTGAGAAATAATGGCTGGGAAAGCTTTCTGCTTACGCCAGAGAAATGGCGAGATCTGCATGAAAAGATTAAGGTAAGAGAAGGTAATTTTATTTTTATGGATGACACTCGGCTGCAGGCGTGTTTTGGCGTGCAGGGTGAGATTGTCAAACCCTTCTGTATCCGGGTATATGGCGATGTTGAGTTTGCAAAGTTAACGTTCATTAAACATAACCTTCCGGCTGAATTTGTAAAGCACGTTTCAAATGAGTTTTATCACTTCCATTTTCTTCTGGTAAGTAATGCTTAACTGACGATGTGAACAATGTGCTGTTAATACAAAGAATAGATTGATCAACTTGTAAATTTATCGGATAGAAACCACGCGCCAAGGACAGCGAATGTTTACTCGAAAGTTAGTGATTGCCAACGAATGGATAAGGTTGTCTGATATTCCAGACAGTGTGTCCATTTCTTTTCGGGGCGTTCTCGAGATAACTGAAAGTGCAGGTGTGCCAGACGCCAGCACGCCGTTGTTACGTTTAGAAAATGAAATGGCACCGATCACCGTCGATTCGTTGTCCTGGGTGCGGGTGCCTGTCGATAGTCAGAAAGACATTACCGTTTATATCCATAAATAATATTAATGTTGAATGGTTTTGGCCTTATTTTTGCCAATGTTAGAGGGCTGCTGTTTATCGCAGTATGTCCCCCTGAGTAATTAATTTACTACCTGAGAATGAATGCGGAAACTTTCTAATAATTAACCATTTTACAGGTTAAGGTATTACGTGATGTGTCGATAACAATTAAGTCGTAGAGGATTTTTATTGTTATGGAGATGTTTAAATGTTAAAGAATATGAGAATTAAAACCAGCCTGTTATTATTGCTGTTGTTATTTACCTTCATGCAGTTCTTTTCCAATGGATTTGAGTTGGTTGATCTCAAAGGAAATCAAAAAAATACGTTATTACTACATAATATTA
This sequence comes from Citrobacter sp. RHB35-C21, assembly GCF_013816515.1. Taxonomy (NCBI): domain Bacteria; kingdom Pseudomonadati; phylum Pseudomonadota; class Gammaproteobacteria; order Enterobacterales; family Enterobacteriaceae; genus Citrobacter; species Citrobacter sp. RHB35-C21. The sequence continues at coordinate 4,013,595 of NZ_CP057147.1, read as the reverse complement.
TTAAGGAGCAGGATACTCTGCATAAGGTCGTTGAGGCCGTTTATAAAGTCAGAAGCGTTCGTGATAATATTCAACAACATAATGCGACCGATGCCCGACAGACAGTGAATCAAATGCAAGAACAGATGGCGTATGCCAGAAAACAGTTCGATATTTTCTGGGGTATTCCTGGATTGACGGCTGACGATCCGCAAATCGGTAAAGTCATCAGAACGGCTTTTGAGCAACAAATGAATGCTGAGCAAAAGTCTATTGATACATTAAATCAGACGCTTTCCAGCAACAGTATTATTAATGCACAAGAAAATGCTAATGCGGAACTGCTCGCGGCTCGCAAAAATTTCGATAACGAAGTGACGAATTATTACAAATCAACAATGCTGATTGGTGAGAAGATCGTTGCACAAACACACGTTCAGTTTAATACCTCGATCCTGAAAGTATCCGTGATCCTGGTCATTACGGTACTTATCTTCTTTATCTGTAATTTCTGGTTGAACCGGACCATCATTCAGCCTTTAAAAATCGTATCTGAACATTTTGCGCGGATTGGTAAAGGCGATCTCAGCCATCCTGTTAAGGTATCGGGTAACAATGAAATCGGCGTACTGTGCTTAAATTTGCATAATATGCAAAAAGGCCTACGCGAGACTGTCAGCACTATTCGCGATGGCGTTGAGTCTATTAATATCGGTATGCAGGAAATTGCTTCCGGTAATTCCGATTTATCAACCAGAACGGAACAGCAGGCTGCGGCAGTCGTTGAAACGGCGGCCAGTATGGAACAGATTTCAGTGACAACAAAAAATAATACTGATAAGTCACATCAGGCATCCGTCATGACCAGCGAAAGCACGGAAATGGCATTGCGTGGCGAGCGTTTAATGAGTGATATGGTTGAGAAAATTCACCTGATCAGCCGTAATGCGCAAGGCGTGAACGAAATATCCAATGTTATTGATAGTATTGCTTTTCAAACCAATATCCTGGCATTAAACGCGGCGGTGGAAGCCGCACGCGCTGGTGAGTCCGGGCGTGGGTTTGCCGTTGTGGCGAGTGAAGTCCGAACGCTTGCTCAGCGCAGCGCCTCCTCGGCGAAAGAAATCAGTGAACTGGTTGCCAAAGCGGCAATTAGCGTTAAGGAAGGGGTAGAGATAGCCGAAAACAGTGGCGCCATGATGGCGGATATTGCGAAGGCAATACGCAACATTAATGTCTTAATGGAAGATATCTCTGGAGCCTCAGGGGAACAGAGTCGCGGCATCGAACAGATCCGGGTTGCGGTAACGCAAATGGAGCAAGTGACTCAGCAAAACGCCTCGCTGGTTGAGGAGATTGCCGCCACGACAGGCAGTGTGGAAGAGCAGTCGGCAATGCTATCCCAGGCTGTGGCGGTGTTCCAGGTGGAAGAAAACCAGCCTGAAATTCAGCATAATAAGTAGAGTACAAACTCGGCGGGTATCGTGGTGCGTTTGACGTGCCCGTTTATGACAGTGAGAAAGGTTGAGCTGCACACGGCTCACAGACCGCAGCTCATCAGGTGTCAATGTTGCCTGATGAGCTGCGCGAGAAGAATATCGGGAATGACGTTCTCCAGCGCGATTTGAAATCGCATACGTCATATTGATAATAATTCTCATTATTATTGTTGTGTTGTACAGGTAATGGTAATGTTGCTTCAGTTATCAACCGTTAATCCCATTTCCTGTGCAGAAGACAGCATGAACAACACCACCGCCCTGAATACGTCCAGACGCGTAGCCCGCACCTTCTCCGTCAGCGAGTTTATGGATTTTGGTGAGCGTTACGGGATCGATTACCGTTTTCCCCTGCTGGCGCAAAAGCCGGATTTGTCGTCTTGCAGCCCCGTTCTGCAGGGAGAGGTAGAGGAGATGACGCTCCCCTGCGGGATGTGTGTCACGCACTCTGATGTGCAGGTGCTACAACCCTACGAAACCACCTCCCGCCACAGCAGTCCTCTGTATATGCTGGTGGTTCTGGAAGGCTGCGTCATCCTGACGCTCAACGGGCAGGAGCATGTGGTACGTTCCGGGATGGCGTTTAGCTCACGCCTGAGCGAGCATCAGACGATGCGTGCCCGCCATCATGCTGACTGCAAACTGCGCACGTTATCGCTCGGTCTGTATCCCGACGGCGCGTGGCGCACGGGGTTGCTCGAATCGTTGATGCGTGAGTGGGAAAGATGCGAAACGCCGACGCTTATCTGGCAGGTGCCGGGGTTTTTACTCAGCGGCCTGCAGTATGCGCAGCGGAGCACGATCGGCCATGTTTCTCGCCAACTGATGCTGGAAGGGCTGATATTACAACTGTTCGGCCATGGCCTCAGCGTGTGTCAGGTCGAGAGTGGCAAGCGGCTTGCGGCAAGCGGTGAACAGCAGCGGCTGGAGGTCGTTCGTCGTCTGCTGGAGCAGAGTCCCGAGAATGACTACACCCTCAATGCCCTGGCCCAACGCGCGGCGATGAGCCCCAGCAGCCTGCGCAGCAAGTTCCGTGCGGCCTATGGCTGTTCCGTCTTTGACTACCTGCGTGATTGCCGTCTGGAACGCGCGCGCGGCTATTTACTGGAAGGATACAGCGTACAGCAGGCGGCCTGGATGTCGGGTTATCAACATGCTACCAACTTCTCTACCGCATTTCGGCGTCGTTACGGCTTTTCGCCTGGCGATGTGCTCAAACTTTGCTAATCCATTTTTACGTTTTTCGCACGTGCCTTCCCGACAATTTGGCACTGCGCATAGGCAACCTGGCATCCTGCATAGCTATCTCCGTTAGCAAAAAGGTAATAATTCTCACTTACAATTAGACATGCCTTTGGAGATATTCATGTTCGCGAAGACTCGGTTGGCGCTAGTGGTGGGATGGGTGACCGGTAGCGTGGCTTTTCCTCTGCTGGCGCAGGAAACAACAAAAAACGATACGGTGGTTGTCACCTCGCAAATGCAAAGCGGGGCCACGAAGCTCGCCACGCCGGATCTTGAAACGCCTCAGTCGGTATCGATCATTACCCGTGAACAGTTTGAAGAGCAGGGCGCAACCAGCGTGCGCCAGGCCGTGAGCTATACGCCGGGGGTGTACAGCAATCAGATTGGTGCCTCCAACCGCTTTGACTATATTGTGCTGCGTGGTTTCTCGGATGGTAGCCTGGACAACGTCTATCTCGATGGCCTGAAGATGATGGGGGACACCAACTCACACAGCTCGCTGGTGGTTGATCCGTGGTTCCTCGAAGATATCGAAGTGGTACGCGGCCCGGCTTCCGTACTGTATGGCCGTTCTTCTCCGGGCGGTATTGTCGCGCTGACATCACGTAAGCCGTCGTTTGATGCTGGCGGAGAAGTGAAACTGTTTGCTGGCAACAATAACCAGCGCGGCGCGGCGTTTGACGTCACCGGGGCGCTGGATGATAACGATCGCGTGGCGGCACGACTGAGTGGAATGACGCGTTACGCAGACTTGCAGTTTGGCCCATTGAAGGAAGAACGTTATGCGCTGATGCCCAGCCTGACCTGGCGCATCACCGACCAGACGCGTCTGGATCTGATGGCTTATCTGCACCGTGACCCGGAAGGCGGAAGCCACTCCGGTCTGCCGTATGACGGCACCGTGGTTCCACATTACGGGCAAAAGATCTCCAACACCTTTTACGAAGGCGAGGATGATTACGACAAATACGATCGCCGTGAAAACATGGTGGGCTACAACGTTGAGCACCTGTTTGATAACGGCTGGTCGGTGCGGCAAAAACTGCGCTACCTGCATACCGACGTTGAGCTGAATCAGGTGTATGCGGCGGGCTGGCTGAATGAAACCGAGCTTAACCGCGGCTACTCCGGCTCCGATGAAAAAATGTCAGCGATTACGCTGGATAACCAACTCGACGGCAGCTTTGATACCTGGCAGGTCAACCACCGTGTGCTGGTGGGGATCGACTATCAGGATCGCAGCAACAATACCACCGGTTACTACGGTGCATTCCCGCCGATTGACGCCTTTAACCCGGTATACGGCGCGCAGCCTGATTACATCAACATGTATGCGCGTGAGAAGCACAAGCTGCGCCAGACAGGCTACTATTTGCAGGATCAGATGTCATGGGATCGCTGGCGTATTACGCTCGGCGGTCGCTACGATCAGGTGAGCGTTTCTAACATTGATAAGATCAACGATACCCGTAGCGATCTGGACAAAAACAACTTCAGCACCCGTGCTGCGCTGCTCTATTTGTTCGATAACGGCTTTGCGCCGTATGTGAGTTATTCCACCGCCTTTACGCCAACCAGCTTTGCCGATGAGAACGGCAATTTGCTGGATCCGATGAAAGGCAAGCAGTGGGAAGCCGGGCTGAAATATGAGCCGGAAGGACTCAACAGTCAGTTCAGCGCGTCGGTATTCCGTATCAATCAGACGAATATTGCCACCAAAGAAGAGCCGACCGATCCGTACCGCTCGATTGGGGAAATTGAGTCTGAAGGGGTGGAGCTGGAGGCCATTAGCCAACTGACGGAGAGCTTCCGTCTGCAGGCGGCGTATACCTATACCGACATTCGCTATAAGAAAAGCAGCCCGGAAGAGCAGGGTAAGCGCGCAGTGTACGCACCGCGTAACCAGGCCAGTACCTGGCTGAGCTACGATGTGAAAAGCGGTCCGCTGGATGGCCTGACGCTGGGCTCAGGCGTGCGTTATGTCAACGGTATTGCCAGCGATCGCCTGAATACTCACACTCTGCCGTCCTACACGCTGGTGGATATGGCAATTGGCTACGACTTAACGAATATCGGTATTAAAGGGTTGAGCGCCCAGTTGAACGTCAACAACCTGACCGACAAGCGCTACGTTGCGGCTTGTAATTCGCTCTCATACTGCTACTTCGGCGCCGAGCGCAGCATTGTCGGCAGCGTTTCATGGAAGTTCTGAGTATCGTTTTTTAGCCGGATGGCGGCGCTGGCGTCTTATCAAGCCTACAGATGCGTGCAAATTGTAGGCCTGATAAGCGCAGCGCCATCAGGCTGGGGGATTGCGGTTATTGCGTAAAACCGTTTTGCATACAAATCTGCGCGCTGGTTCTCAGGGTAAAGGCGACTTTGTCTGGGTACTGGCTGTAATAGTTATGCTCTTCTTCCAACCCTTTCGCCTGCGCCAGACGTACCGTTTCCAGCGAGCAGGTACGGTAGATCAGGTCTTTATTCATATTGGTCTGCTTTTCACGCTGTTTATCTGCGGACAGCGCCAGCCAGCTCTCGGACAGCGAGTAATCGTAGACCACCCGGTTTCCTTTCGCCTGCACATTTTCAATGGTAATGAATTCGTCGATTTTCAGTCTTGGTTGCCCACGCATTTTTTTCTTATCTTCTGCTGCGGCATATTGGGCCAGCGCATTAATATCCATGCCTGCTATTTTCTGTTTATAGATATCGACATAAGCGGCGGGCTGCTGATAACGCTGAGCGTAAGCGTTTCTTAATTCTCCATCGCTTACCGTACAACCCGCCAGAAACAGAGGTAAAAGCAGCGCCAGTTTTATTTTAGTCATGATGTTTTCCCGTTCATTATTGTGGTCCCAGTCGCCCATAACATAATAGAAAAAATGATTACGGGTGATATTTAAGGTTGTATAAATGCGGACACGATGACACAAGTGCAATAGTCTTAAAATGGCGTTACAGGCAGGAAACCCTGCCAGAATTGGCAGGGGTTTTGAACATACTGGTAAAGAATTAATGGCCGATCATTTTTGCTTTCGGAATCAGCTGGAAATACAGGTGATCCGGCACCGGCGTATCCCAGACGTTGGCATAAACCGCGTAACCAATGGTGGCAAACAGAATCCCCAGCACCAGTATTGTCATGGCAATACCCGACAGTGCCGTTTGTCGCCATAACGCTTTACCGCTGCCTTTTGCACCCGGCGGTGTCTGCAGGGAAAAGCTCAATGTTGAAGCCACCGGGCAGGATTCAACACAGGTCATGCAGCCAGTGCATTCCACAGTACGCACCTGAATCAGTCTGTCGACCGGGATTTTCGATGGGCAATTTTTCGCGCATTTCCCGCAATCAATGCAACTGTCGGCGTTGCGGCGGATTTTAAACGGCGAGAACAGCGAGAACAGACCAAGCAGTGCGCCGTAAGGACACAGATAACGACACCAGGCGTTGCGAAAAAACAGGCTCAGGAGACTGATAACCACCACGGAGATGAGCGTGGCGGAGCCAATATGGCGAAAGAAATCGAGCATCTTCACATCGATGATGATTCCATAGGCTGACGTCAGAAAGTACTGAATCCCCTGGGCGGGCATCGACAGGGCGATATACAAGAAGAAACTCAGCAGCAGATACTTCAGGCTGAGCAGCGGGATATCCAGCCAGCGCGGTAGCGTAAAGTTACGACCGAATAATTTTCTCCCCAGATTACCGAGCAGTTCGGAAAGCGTCCCCACCGGGCATAACCATGAACAGAAGGCTTTTTTTAACAACAGGCTAATCAGGATAAACGCAACTAACAGCAGCATAGAGGCGGCATGGATGGGCGGAAGAAAACCGGTCTCTAGCGTATAGCGGAAATTCATCAAACCCGCTATCGGCAGCCATCCCTCAATACCGCCGGGCCTTGGAATATAAACGCTGGTGCCGGCGGTTTCGAAATAGCGGACCCAATACCAGAACGCCACGCCAATATAAATATTGATAGCCAGCAGGAGAAACTGGGTGGCTTTTCGCCAGCTGCTGGCGTTGCGCCAGTCATTCCACGGCAGTTTGCCCCCGGTCGTGCCTGGGCGGCGCTGCCAGCGCGTTCTCATCTTCCCGTTCATGGTTTTATAGTATCCCTCATATTTCCCCTTCTGCATTCAGAAGGCGTCATCACCGGGATATGCTAGCGCTATTCAGATTTGGTGTATTTGATTTGCATCTTATTACGCGGCTGTTATTTTCTTCATGCCAATATGCCTGAAAATAATAACAGCCCGATATTTATCACAGGTCAGATAAATACCCTGAACGGGGTATTTATTTCTCTGCTGGGCAACGATTATTCCTGATAAACCTCAACGCGGTCGCGGCCATTACTTTTCGCCAGATAAAGTGCGCGATCGGCTTTATCAACCAACTGTTTATAGTCGGGATGATAGTCATATTCGGCAATACCAATACTGACGGTAATAGAAAACGTTTCTGTCGCTGAGGCTGCCATGCGCATCTCGGCAATTTTCATACGCAGCGTTTCCAGAATAATACTGGCCTGTGTTTCATCTGACTCGACGAGCAGAATCATAAATTCTTCGCCACCGTAGCGGAACACGTAATCGCTGCTGCGGATATGATCGTAAATGACCGCCGCGACGTTTTTGAGCGTCAGATCGCCAGTATTATGCCCGAAGTTATCGTTAATTTGCTTGAAGTAGTCGATATCCAGCATCGCCAGGGTAAAAGGCTTACGCGTATGTAACGCCAGCGAGATCTCGCGCCGCATGATGGTCGGAATAAAGCGGCGATTAAGCAACTGGGTCAGCGAATCTTTACCATTTTCCTGCTTAACCAGCGCGTCGAACATTGAGGCGAGCAGGAAATGGATTTTTGCCGATAGCTGGCGTACATCCTGCAATAAGCTCATCCGCTCGGGTTCTGTCGGCTGATGCTGATGCGACAGGGTTGTTGTCAGACGACTGTCGATCTCTGCAATCAGTGATTCCATCTTATTCAGCAGATTGCTGTTGCCGAGGATATGTTTTCCCTTATGTGATAACCACATACCGAAGTCAGAATTCGCCAGAAACACCATCTCACCGAAAGGCATTCCGGTGGCGATGTTATAGATAAACTGGTTTTCCCAGTCGGTAAACGAACGGATTTGCCGCTCGCGCTCGACGTTAACGTCATCGTAAATAGTCTGTAGACGGTACTGCTCCTGCGTGTGCATAGAGTTTTGAAAACTGGGGGAATAGGAGACCGTCATGGCCTCCAGCGCAGTATCCATTGCCAGACTGCTGAAACAGATAGCATCGCTCAGCAAGGCGGGAGTGGAATCTGCCTTTGTTTTTAACACCCTGTACAGCTCATCTTTCAGCTTGCGCGCGCCGCGGTTAACCAGATCGATGGGCAGGCCGATACGGGCATGCACCACACCAATTTTGCGCTGTTTGGCCAGCAGTTGTGAGAGATCTTCGTGGGCGCTGCCAAGTACGCTGCGCAGCCAGTCAAACATGCTGCCGCTGAGGCGGGTACTGACCTGTTCTGTATTGAGGAACAATGCGCTCTCCGCATGGGAGAGCATATAGTCATAAAAAACGGTTACTAAATGGCGGATCTCTTCATCGCTTAACGATGTCAGGAGCGTGTGAACTTCAGGCGATGTTTGACGTAACAGCGCCTGCCATTCTGTAAGGAGTAATGTGTCGTTTACCGGTTCAACCTGTTCCATCTTACTGCCACTCAACGTGCGATTAAAAATTCAGGCGGTATTACGGACAATTACCTCACGATGGTCAAGTTAAACTCTCTTATCGATGGCTAATACCTTCATAAATAAGCCTGAGCGCGAAGACACCAATAATGGCGCCAATCACCCGGCTGGCAACCCGTTGGATTCGGCCATACGCACGGCGCACGGCGGGCAACGAAAACGCCTGGCTGAGAAAAATACGCCAGATAACGGAAGACAACACAATGCCGGCCCAGGCCATCAACCTGGCCCACGTTGGCGTGTCTGCGCTTAAGGTGACCGAGAAGATACTAATAAAAAACAGCACGGTTTGCGGATTAGATAAATCCGTTAATAACCCACGGCGGAAAAACACATACCAGGGGGCGGAAAGCGGCTGCTGTAGCGTTGGCATTTGCGGTGTAGCCTGATGCCGGATGCTGTTCCAGGCGAACCACAGCAGATAGGCGCCGCCGACAATCTTAATCAACGAAAAAATCTCTTCACACTGAGTGATAAGCGTCGCCATGCCAAAGAGCCCGAGGCCGGAGTAGAACGCATCGCCTAAGGCGACGCCCAGACCGGTTATCACGCCCGCGCGTCGCCCTGACGCCAGGCTGGTTTGCACCACCACAAACAGGTTCGCGCCGGGGTTAAAAAAAGTTAAAACAAACAGGCTGACGGTGAGTACGACGGCGTGCAGAGGTTCCATAGACAACAATTCCTCAGATTCTCATAAAGTTAACACTATAATTTCAGTGCGCTGCCTGTTCTGAGGATCAACTCACACTGGCTATTGAAACTTTGAACAGGTTGACGCGCTGCTACCCGGTGACCGGTTTTTTCTGCGCCGCAAAATCTCTATATATTCCTGCTGAATGTGGATTTTTTATCCAGGCTGGACTAGTTATTAATCATCCTTGAATCGCGTTATGTAATGTTCAGGGATCGATGATGGCGTAATAACAAAACCTGGAGCTGGTCTATGAAAACTGGAATTAAAGTACTTATTGGTGCATTAGCTTTTGTCGTGACCAACGCATATGCCGCGGAATTTATGACAAAACTTGAATTTGAAAAGGTTGAGTCGCAGTACACAAAAATCGGTGATATCTCAACGAGTAATGAAGTTTCTGTCTCAGACGCTAAAGAAGAGCTGCTGAAGAAAGCAGAAGAGAAAGGGGCCGATGTGGTGGTATTAACCTCCGGTCAAACGGATAATAAAATCCATGGCACAGCCAATATCTACAAGAAAAAATAATACGCTACTGTAAAAATCACGATACCCGCCGGTCATTGTATCGGCGGGTTTTCTTTTAATCTGCGCCAGAAGGTGGTTCGGCTTACCCCGAGATATCGTGCAGCCGCGGTTTTATCGCCATTGAATTGCGCCAGCACCTGCTGCGGCGTGAGCGATGAGGATACCTGCGGCGCGTCAGCAGCAACGGCCAGTTCCGGTAACAGCTGCTGCAGGAATTGTTCGTTCAGCTCCGGCTGCGGCTCGACGCTTAAAAACAGCGCCAGGCGCTCCATCATATTACGCAGTTCACGGATATTCCCAGGCCAGCCATAATTCAGTAACGTCGGTTGACTCAGACCCAGCCCCTTGCGCACAGGTTCAGAAAACGGCACCTCCAGTTCCGCCAGCGACTGTTTTAAAAAGCCTTCCGCCAGCGGCAGGATATCGGGCAATCGCTCGCGTAGCGGCGGTAGCGTGAGGCGCAAAATACTCAGGCGATAAAACAGATCGGTGCGAAATTCTCCCTGTTTTATCTCCTGCTCCAGATGACAGTGGGTGGCGCTAATCACCCGTACATCGACTGGAATTGGCTGATGTCCTCCGACCCGGGTGACCTCTTTTTCTTCCAGCACGCGCAGCAGTCGGGTTTGTAACGGCAGCGGCATTTCACCTATCTCATCAAGAAACAGCGTTCCGCCGTGGGCGATTTCAAACAGGCCCGCGCGTCCTCCCCGACGGGAGCCAGTAAAGGCGCCATCCTCATAGCCGAACAGCTCCGCTTCCAGTAATGATTCGGTGATTGCCCCGCAGTTGACGGCAACAAACGGCGGCGAAGGTTTACCGCGCCGGTTCTCCTGACGGGTGAAAAACTCACGATGAATTGCCTGCGCCGCCAGCTCTTTGCCCGTGCCGGTTTCGCCCTGAATCAGCACCGGTGCACGCGAACGGGCATAAAGCATAATGGTGTGCCGCACCTGTTCCATCTGTGCCGAGTGACCGCGCATATCCCCCAGCGCATAGCGGGTGCGCAGCGTATCGCCGGAAACGTACGGACCGTTTCTGCGCAGCGTCAGACGAGTCATATCGAGCGCATCGACAAAGGCCTGGCGCACGGTGGCCGCCGAATAGATAAAGATGCCGGTCATGCCTGCTTCTTCAGCCAGGTCGGTAATCAACCCCGCGCCGACGACCGCCTGCGTGCCGCTGGCTTTCAGCTCGTTGATTTGCCCACGGGCATCTTCTTCCGTGATATAGCTGCGCTGTTCAAGCTGCAAATTGAAGGTTTTTTGAAAAGCGAGCAGCGCGGGGAGGGTTTCCTGATAGGTAATGACGCCAATCGACGAGGTGAGCTTTCCCGCTTTGGCCAGCGCCTGTAGCACGTCAAACCCGCTGGGTTTAATCAGGATCACCGGAATCGATAAACGGCTTTTCAGATACGCCCCGTTGGAACCCGCGGCAATGATGGCATCACAACGCTCGGTGGCTAACTTCTTGCGGATATACGTCACCGCTTTTTCAAAACCAAGCTGAATAGGGGTGATGGTTGCCAGGTGGTCGAACTCCAGGCTGATGTCGCGAAACAGTTCGAACAGGCGCGTGACCGAAACGGTCCAGATAACCGGTTTGTCGTCGTTCACCCGCGGCGGAAGATGCGTATCAGCCATAACCATCCTAAAAAATAAGGCACCGAGTATTAGGGTTTAGTTGTGTTTCATGAATGTTGCAATGAAACGTGAAGGAACGTTTCATGAAACGATAGCTGACACGCTTTTGTGCAACAAAGATACAAAGATTTAATTTAATATATTGTTTTTAAAGGTAAATATATAAAATAATTAAAAATTAAAGTCTTTGGCATACCCCTTGCTTTAAATAAATCAACGAATGATAACAAGTTGATAACAAAGGACGGGATATGTCTCTACACTCCCCAGGGCAGGCGTTTCGCGCCGCGCTCAGCAAAGAAAACCCATTACAAATCGTTGGCACCATCAACGCCAACCACGCTCTGCTGGCCCAACGCGCCGGATATCAGGCGATTTATCTCTCCGGCGGCGGCGTCGCGGCTGGGTCTCTGGGTCTGCCGGATCTCGGTATTTCTACCCTTGATGATGTGCTAACCGATATTCGCCGCATTACTGATGTTTGCCCGCTGCCATTGCTGGTGGATGCGGATATCGGTTTTGGATCGTCAGCTTTCAACGTGGCGCGGACCGTGAAGTCGATTTCCAAAGCCGGTGCCGCCGCGCTGCATATTGAAGATCAGATCGGCGCCAAACGCTGCGGTCATCGCCCGAACAAGGCGATCGTCTCGAAAGAAGAGATGGTTGACAGGATCCGCGCCGCCGTGGATGCGCGTACCGATCCCAACTTTGTGATCATGGCGCGAACCGATGCCTTGGCGGTGGAAGGGTTAGAGGCCGCCATCGAACGTGCCCAGGCGTACGTCGAAGCAGGCGCGGATATGTTGTTCCCGGAAGCCATTACCGAGCTTGCCATGTACCGTCAGTTTGCCGATGCGGTACAGGTGCCGATCCTCGCCAACATTACCGAATTTGGCGCTACGCCACTGTTCACCACTGATGAACTGCGCAGCGCGAACGTCGCGATGGCGCTGTATCCACTCTCGGCCTTCCGCGCCATGAACCGCGCTGCGGAAAAGGTTTACAACGTGCTGCGCCAGGAAGGAACGCAAAAGAGCGTTATCGACATTATGCAGACGCGCAACGAGCTGTACGAAAGCATCAATTACTACCAGTTCGAAGAGAAACTCGACGCGTTGTATACCAAGAAGTAACCGTCGTAGCCGCCATCCGGCAATAAATTTGTACCCTACATATTATAAAAATGACGAGGACAACATGAGCGACACAACGATCCTGCAAAATAGTACCCATGTCATTAAACCTAAAAAATCGGTTGCGCTATCAGGCGTCGCCGCCGGAAATACCGCGCTGTGTACCGTAGGCAAAAGCGGTAACGACCTGCACTATCGCGGCTACGATATTCTCGACCTGGCGCAGCAGTGCGAATTTGAAGAAGTCGCGCACCTGCTGATCCACGGGAAATTGCCCACCCGTGATGAGCTCACCGCCTATAAAAGCAAATTAAAAGCGCTGCGCGGGCTGCCCGCAAACGTGCGTACCGTCCTGGAAGCGCTGCCTGCTGCCTCGCACCCGATGGACGTGATGCGCACCGGCGTCTCCGCGCTGGGCTGTACGTTGCCGGAAAAAGAAGGGCACACCGTCTCCGGTGCACGCGATATTGCCGACAAGCTGCTGGCATCGCTCAGTTCTATTCTCCTGTACTGGTATCACTACAGCCATAACGGCGAGCGTATTCAGCCTGAAACTGACGATGATTCCATTGGCGGCCACTTCCTGCATCTGCTGCATGGCGAAAAGCCGTCGCGAAGCTGGGAAAAAGCGATGCATATTTCGCTGGTGCTGTACGCCGAACACGAATTCAACGCCTCCACCTTCACCAGCCGCGTGATTGCAGGGACCGGATCCGATATGTATTCCGCGATTATCGGCGCGATTGGCGCATTGCGTGGTCCGAAACACGGCGGGGCGAATGAAGTATCGCTGGAGATCCAACAGCGCTACGAAACGCCAGACGAAGCGGAAGCGGATATCCGTAAACGCGTTGAAAACAAAGAAGTGGTGATTGGCTTTGGTCATCCGGTTTACACCATCGCCGACCCCCGTCATCAGGTGATAAAGCGCGTGGCGAAACAGCTTTCTCAGGAAGGCGGTTCGCTGAAAATGTACAACATCGCCGACCGTCTGGAAGACGTGATGTGGGAAACGAAAAAGATGTTCCCCAACCTCGACTGGTTCTCGGCAGTCTCCTACAACATGATGGGCGTCCCGACTGAAATGTTCACACCGCTGTTTGTCATCGCCCGCGTCACCGGCTGGGCGGCGCACATCATTGAACAGCGCCAGGACAACAAAATTATCCGTCCTTCCGCCAATTACACCGGCCCGGAAGATCGTGTCTTTGTCGCGATAGATCAGCGTTGCTAATGCAAAACCTCTAAATATAAAAACAGGAACCCTTGTTATGTCTGCACATATTTCGAACGTCCGCCCGGAATTTGACCGTGAAATCGTTGATATTGTTGATTACGTCATGAATTACGAGATCACTTCGACGGTAGCGTATGACACCGCGCATTTTTGCCTGCTTGATACCTTAGGCTGCGGCCTGGAAGCGCTGGAATATCCGGCCTGTAAAAAACTGCTGGGGCCGGTAGTCCCAGGGACTGTGGTGCCGAACGGCGTGCGCGTTCCGGGCACCCAGTTCCAGCTCGATCCGGTGCAGGCGGCGTTTAACATCGGCGCGATGATCCGCTGGCTGGACTTTAACGATACCTGGCTGGCCGCGGAATGGGGGCATCCTTCCGATAACCTCGGCGGCATTCTGGCTACGGCTGACTGGCTGTCACGCAATGCGGTAGCGGTGGGGAAAGCGCCGTTAACCATGAAAAAAGTGCTCACCGGAATGATTAAAGCCCATGAAATTCAGGGCTGTATCGCGCTGGAAAACTCTTTTAACCGCGTCGGTCTCGATCACGTCCTGCTGGTCAAAGTGGCCTCCACGGCGGTGGTCGCCGAGATGCTTGGCCTGAACCGGGATGAAATTCTCAACGCCGTATCGCTGGCGTGGGTTGACGGGCAGTCGCTGCGTACCTATCGCCATGCGCCAAATACCGGCACGCGTAAATCCTGGGCAGCTGGCGATGCAACTTCGCGCGCGGTACGTCTGGCACTGATGGCGAAAACCGGTGAGATGGGGTATCCGTCTGCGCTGACGGCGAAAACCTGGGGCTTTTATGACGTCTCTTTCAAAGGCGAATCGTTCCGCTTCCAGCGCCCGTACGGCTCTTATGTGATGGAAAACGTGCTGTTTAAAATCTCCTTCCCGGCCGAGTTCCACTCGCAGACTGCGGTAGAGGCGGCGATGACGCTGTACGAGCAGCTACAGGCTGCAGGGAAAACGGCGGCGGATATCGAAAAAGTGACCATTCGTACGCACGAAGCCTGTATCCGCATCATCGATAAAAAAGGCCCGCTGAATAACCCGGCGGATCGCGATCACTGCATCCAGTATATGGTCGCCATTCCGCTGCTGTTCGGGCGCTTAACCGCGGCAGATTATGAAGACGGCGTGGCGCAGGACAAACGCATTGATGCCCTGCGCGAGAAGATCAACTGCTTTGAAGATCCGGCCTTTACAGCCGATTACCACGATCCTGAAAAACGCGCCATCGCGAATGCCATCACCCTGGAATTCACCGACGGCTCACGTTTTGAAGAAGTGGTGGTGGAGTACCCAATCGGCCACGCGCGCCGTCGTAACGACGGGATGCCGAAGCTGGTCGAGAAGTTCAAAATCAACCTGGCGCGTCAGTTCCCGACCCGTCAGCAGCAGCGCATTCTGGATGTCTCCCTGGACAGAACTCGCCTGGAGCAGATGCCGGTCAATGAGTATATGGATTTGTTTGTTATCTGAAACCCGACTCATCAGGCGTAAGTTCAACAGGAGAGCATTATGTCTTATAGCGAGTTTTATCAACGTTCTATTACGCAGCCGGAGTCGTTCTGGGCCGAGCAGGCCCAGCGTATTGACTGGCAGCAGCCGTATACGCAGATACTGGACCATAGCAATCCGCCGTTTGCCCGCTGGTTTTGCGGCGGGACGACCAATCTGTGCCATAACGCCATCGACCGCTGGCTGGAGAAACAGCCCGAGGCGCTGGCGCTGATTGCTGTGTCATCAGAAACCGAAGAAGAACGCACGTTTACCTTTCGTCAGCTGTATGACGAAGTGAATGTTGTGGCAGCGATGCTGTTGTCGCTCGGCGTACAGCGCGGGGATCGGGTACTGGTTTATATGCCGATGATCGCCGAAGCGCACATTACGCTGCTGGCCTGCGCACGCATTGGGGCGATCCATTCGGTGGTGTTCGGTGGTTTTGCTTCGCACAGCGTGGCGGCGCGCATCGACGACGCCCGACCAGTGGTTATCGTTTCGGCGGATGCCGGGGCGCGCGGCGGCAAGATCCTGCCCTATAAAAAGCTACTCGATGATGCGATCGATCAGGCTCAGCATCAGCCGCGTCATGTGGTGCTGGTCGACCGCGGTCTGGCGAAAATGGCGCGGGTGGAGGGGCGTGACCTCGACTTTGCCGCGCTACGCCAACAGCATCTCGGCGCACGGGTGCCGGTTGTCTGGCTGGAGTCGAACGAAACGTCCTGCATTCTCTACACCTCCGGGACAACCGGTAAACCGAAAGGCGTCCAGCGCGATGTTGGTGGCTATGCGGTCGCGCTGGCGACCTCGATGGACACCATTTTCGGCGGCAAAGCGGGCGGCGTCTTCTTCTGCGCGTCGGATATCGGCTGGGTGGTTGGGCATTCCTATATCGTGTATGCCCCGCTGCTGGCGGGGATGGCGACGGTGGTTTACGAAGGGCTGCCAACGTATCCGGACTGCGGCGTATGGTGGAAAATTGTTGAGAAGTATCAGGTCAGCCGGATGTTCTCGGCCCCGACCGCCATCCGCGTGCTGAAAAAATTCCCGACCGCGCAAATCCGCAATCACGATCTCTCCTCGCTGGAGGTGCTGTATCTGGCGGGTGAGCCGCTGGATGAACCGACCGCCAGTTGGGTAACGGAAACGCTGGGCGTCCCGGTTATCGACAACTACTGGCAGACTGAATCCGGCTGGCCGATTATGGCTATCGCCCGCGGGCTGGACGACCGACCGTCGCGGCTGGGCAGTCCTGGCGTGCCGATGTACGGCTATAACGTGCAGTTGCTCAATGAGGTGACCGGTGAACCTTGTGCGGCGAACGAGAAGGGGATGCTGGTGATTGAAGGGCCGCTGCCGCCGGGCTGTATTCAGACTATCTGGGGGGATGACGCGCGGTTTGTGAATACCTACTGGTCGCTGTTTTCCCGCCAGGTGTACGCCACCTTTGACTGGGGCATTCGCGATGCCGATGGCTATTACTTCATTCTGGGCCGTACGGATGACGTGATCAACGTGGCCGGACACCGGCTGGGGACGCGCGAGATAGAGGAGAGTATTTCCAGCTATCCAAACGTCGCCGAGGTGGCGGTAGTTGGCGTGAAGGATGCGCTGAAAGGGCAGGTGGCGGTCGCGTTTGTTATTCCAAAACAGAGCGACAGTCTGGAAGACAGCGACATTGCCCATTCGGAAGAGAAGGCGATTATGGCGCTGGTGGATAGTCAAATTGGTAATTTTGGTCGTCCGGCGCACGTCTGGTTTGTGTCGCAACTGCCGAAAACACGCTCCGGCAAAATGCTCAGACGGACGATTCAGGCGATCTGCGAAGGCCGCGATCCTGGCGATCTGACGACCATTGACGATCCCGCATCGTTGCAGCAAATCCGTCAGGCGATCGAGGAGTAACGTCGTGTGATGCCCGGTGGCGCAATGCTTACCGGGCCTACGTGTTAATCAACTTTCTTATACGGCCCGTGATAGTAATCAAACGGCGCATAAACCGTATCGGCCACGAACGATAACGGCACATCAACAAATAACAGCGCTAAATCGAAATAGTTATAATCGTAAGCGCCCGGGTTTTTTAGTTTATCAATATCATGGCGCATTCCCACGTAATACGTATCTGAATCCTCGCCTGCCGTGCGCGCATCAATGCTGCCACATCCTGTAAGTAATACGCTGATAAAGAGCGTTGTTACCGCAACCGTCTTTTTGCTCATGCTATGACCTGGCTTCTCGCCCCGTTTTACCATAACGATAAAAAAGCGGCGTGTTGTCCTCGGAACTTAAACCACCAGGTCAGGACTCATCGTGTGAGGATGGCACATCGAAGGCCGGATAAACCACGTGAGTGGTGTATCCGGCAAAGAGGCTTTTACAGCGTGACGCTTTCGCGACGACGCAGCAGAGAAAACGGCCCCGGTCCACTTAGGGTAAATACGGAAATCAACGTGAAGCTCAGCGCAATTATCCCAAGCACCAGATACGCCCCCTGGAAACCAATGCTCTCATACATTTTTCCGGCCAGAACTGACATGAAAATCATTGCTAACTGTTTGAAGAAACAGAAGCACACCAGGTAAATTGTGGCCGAGAAGCGCACTTCAAACTGACTGGTGATGTATTTGAAGCAACCGACGATCAGGAACGGTATTTCAAACATATGCAGCGTTTTGAGAATGACGACCTCCAGCGCAGAGGTGGCGAAGGAGGAGCCGATGATCCGCACCGACATTATCGTACCGGCCAGCAGTAGGGCGTTCTTTCCGCCAATGCGGTTCACAATCAGCGGCGCAAAGAACATGATAGAGGCATTAAGTAATTCTCCCATGGTCGTGACGTAGCCAAACACACGGGTACCCTGTTCGCCGGTGGCAAAGAACGAGGTAAAGAAGTTGGCGAACTGCTGGTCAAACACATCATACGTACAGGAAACGCCGACCACGTACAGGGAGAGGAACCAGAGTTTCGGTTGTTTAAATAACTCCAGCGCCAGCTTCAGACTGAATGCTGAGTTGTTGGCGCCTACCGCATCCGCAACTTTTGCAGAAGAGGGGACATCTGTTTTTGAAAAGAGCAGCAGCAATGCCAGAATGACCGCACAGCCTGAACCTAACCAGAAGACAAACTGGTTATTGATGGTGAACATAATCCCGGCAATCGAGGCGCACAGCGCCCAGCCTACGCAGCCAAACATGCGCGCGCGACCAAATTCAAAATTGCTTCGGCGGCTGGCTTTTTCAATATAGGCTTCAATCGCCGGGGCGCCGGCATTGTAGATAAAGCCAAGGTAAATCCCGCCGACAATCGAACCCAGTAAAATATTAACCTGTAATAACGGGCCAAAGACGTAAATAAAGAATGGGGCAAACATTACCAGCATTCCGGTAATTACCCACAGCAGGTGTTTACGCAGGCCAAGCTTATCGGAAAGCAGTCCGAAAACAGGCTGGAATAATAACGAAAATAGTGAAATACAGGCGAAAATGATCCCGGTGTCACCTTTACTAATATGGTTTACATCGTGTAACCAGATAGGGAAGAAGGGGAAATA
Organism: Citrobacter sp. RHB35-C21; assembly: GCF_013816515.1. Classification (NCBI taxonomy): domain Bacteria; kingdom Pseudomonadati; phylum Pseudomonadota; class Gammaproteobacteria; order Enterobacterales; family Enterobacteriaceae; genus Citrobacter; species Citrobacter sp. RHB35-C21. Next base: position 3,994,821 of record NZ_CP057147.1, on the reverse strand, counting down.
GGCACCCATAATGAAAAAGTAAAAGAAAAAGAAGAAGCCGAACATCCAAAAGTTAGTGTTTTTCAAATAATACATAATGGACTTCCTTACGATGAATGCGGGCAGGGGGGAACCTGCCCGATTATTATTATTTTTGACCCCAGACCAGCTGGTAGTGGTAGCGTCCGGCACTCAGCAGGAACTCTGGTGAAACGGAAGGACTCCAGGAGTCGTCACCGCCCACGCCCATATGGAAGCCATCAATATTGACCCAGGTACCTGCCTCCGGTTGCAGCAGATGGCGGTGGCTGGTTTCCATCAGTTGCTTCTGGCTAAAGCGGCTGATGTTGAACAGGAAGTCCCCTCGCCATTGATGCGCGCCGTAGCGTAGCTCACGCGTGTTGCAGCGCAGACCGTTTTCGCCAGGGAAAACATACGGGGTGTACATCTCATCAAGCGACAAATCCCAACGATCAAAACAGGCGGCGCTCAGGCGGTCCGGGTAGTTCTCATGTGGGCCGAGACCTAACCAGTTCACGCGCTCAGCGACCTGCGCCAACTGGCAGCTCAGGCCGATGCGGGCCGGATGTGGCGTGCCGCTGGCGACGTCGACATCCACCGTTATCTGCATTTCACCATTGCCGTTAATGCGATAGCTTTTTCGGCTGACGAACAGCGTTTCGCCCTGATACTGCCACGCATGTTCGGTGGCGATCAGTACCGCATGGCTTAGCGTGTCGGCAGCACAGTGCAGTAACGTTGCTTCGACCAGATAATGACCGGCGGCTTTCCAGCGTTCGACCCAGGCGTTAGGGTCGATGCGGGTTGACTCGCTCACGCCGATGTCGTTGTCCAGCGGCGCGCGGGTGAACTGGTCAGTAAGCGGGGTTAACAGCTGAGCTGCGTCGCCAATCCAGTACTGTGTCAGCAGGCCAGACTGACGGTCGAATTGCCAGCGCTTGTCGTTTACCTCAACAGTAAAGGTGTTTTCGCTCACGTTCAGCAGTGGTGCGGTACGGGCAATTGGCCGTGGCGCCAGGCTGAGTTTCTCTTCCAGCTTCCATTGCTGCCAGGCGCTAATGTGCCCGGCATCTGACCATGCGGTGGCCTGAGGTTGCTCTACGCGTACCGTTAGCCATAGCTGGCCGGCGGTTTCCGGCAGCGGGACATCTGGCAGGGTAATCACCTGGCGACTCTGTGGGGCGATATCCAGCACGATTTCTCCGGCGGCCAGCGGGTTGCCATCCTGGGCAATCGACCAGTGCAGAACTTCGTTATCGCTGTGGCGGAACAGATATTCGCTGGTTACTTCAATCTGCCGTTTGGGTCCCGGCAGCAGCGTAAACTGGAAAAACTGCTGCACATGTTTGGCCTCGTATAATGCCGGATGCGGGGTGCGATCGGCGAACACCAGGCCGTTCATGCAAAACTGACGATCGTTAGGCGTGTCGCCAAAATCACCACCGTAGGCAGACCATGCCTTGCCGTTCTCATCATATTTAATCAGCGACTGATCTACCCAGTCCCAGACAAACCCGCCCTGTAGGCGCGGAAATTGACGGAACGCTTGCCAGTATTTGGCGAAGCCGCCAAAACTGTTGCCCATGGCGTGGGCGTATTCGCAGAGGATCAGCGGACGCTGCTCGCCGGGCATCGACAGCCACTTTTTAATCGACCATTTGGGTACCGCGGGGAAGGGCTGATCCTGATCGACGCGGGCGTACATCGGGCAAATAATGTCGGTCGCCGTGGTATTTGCGCCGCCGCCTTCATACTGTACCGGGCGGGACGGATCTTCTGATTTTATCCAGCGGTAGAGCGCGTCATGGTTGGCGCCATGCCCGGATTCATTGCCCAGTGACCAGATGATGATGCTCGGGTGGTTGCGATCGCGTTGCACCATGCGCGTGACGCGCTGGCTCATGGCTGGCAGCCACGCGGGATCGTCGGTGAGGCGATTCATCGGCACCATGCCATGGGTTTCAATGTTGGCTTCGTCGACCACATACAGGCCGTAGCGATCGCACAGGGTGTACCACAATGGATGGTTCGGGTAATGGGAGCAGCGCACGGCGTTAAAGTTATTCTGCTTCATCAGCAGAATATCCTGCACCATCGTCGCCTCGTCCATCACCTGACCGTTGACCGGATGGTGCTCATGACGGTTGGTGCCGCGAATCAACAGCGGCTTACCGTTGAGTAACAGCAGGCCGTTTTCAATACGAACCTGACGAAAGCCGACATCACAGGCTTCCGCTTCAATCAGCACTCCGTCAGCGGTACGTAACTGGACCACAGCGCGGTACAGATTAGGCGTTTCGGCACTCCACAGCGCCGGGTTTTCGACGTTCAGACGCAGGGTAACCCGATCATGATAAGCGCCGCGTTCATCAATAATTTCGCTGCCGAGCGGGGAAGTCGTTTCGTGAGTGAGCGTTTCACCGTCCCACAATTGCAGGGTGACGCGTAAATCTTCGCTCTCGTTGTCCGCCACTCTGACTTCTGTTTCCAGCGTGGCGCGGCTGAAATCGTCGTTAAAACGGGTGTTAATGCGCAGGTCGCGGATTTGCGTAGTGGGCTTATGCAGCAAAGATACATCGCGAAAGATCCCGCTCATGCGCCACATGTCCTGGTCTTCCAGATAACTGCCGTCGCTCCAGCGCAGCACCATCACAGCCAGGCGGTTTTCGCCTGGCAGCAGATAATCGCTAAGATCGAATTCAGACGGCAGGCGGCTGTCCTGACCGTAGCCAACCCAGCGACCATTGCACCACAAATGAAACGCGGAATTCACCCCGTCAAAAATAATGCGCGTCTGACCTTCATCTAACCACGCGTCTTCGATATTAAATGTGAGCGAGTAACATCCTGTCGGATTCTGCGCTGGAACGTACGGGGGGTTAACCGGGATCGGGTAGGTGACGTTGGTATAAATTGGCGCGTCGTAACCGTCCATCTGCCAGTTAGAGGGGACGTTGATAGTATCAGCCTGTGGCAGATCGCTCGTCAGCCAGCTTTCCGGCACGGCCTCAGGCGCGGAAAACCAGGCGAACTGCCACTTGCCATTTAGCGAGCGTAACTGAGTTGATCGCTGATTGATGCGCGCATCATCCGCTGAGCGCCAGCTACAAAACGGCGGGTGCGCCTCCAGGCGGTTGAGCTGCGTGACGCCGGGATTTTCCCAGTCACGGCGGGCCAGTACAGCGGAGAGTGAATCTGTGTTCAGGTTCATAACGGTATCCTGTTTGAATTTGTTATTCGCTCACAATTTCAATCAAAATACGAATAAGCGATCCCAACTGTAAAGGATGGGGCGCTCAATGAGTGAACTGACTCACACAATTGTTATGCGTTCACAATTTAGGTGTGAGCTGCGAAACTTGCCGCGCTAGCTGGATCAGTGAGTCGGCCAGCACCTGGGGTGAGGGGGTTTGCGTATCGGGAGGCAGAACCGTATTGCGCTTAACCAGGGTTACGGGCAGCAGTTGGTTGCCCACGCTTGAGGTCCCGCGGGGAAGTTGCAGCAGTCTGTCGACGCTGGTTTCACCCAGTAACGGAAAATCCTGCCTGATGGTGGTCAGTGGTGGGATGTAGCAGGCGCTGTCTTCGGTGTCATCGTAGCCGATCACCGAGATATCAACCGCCACCCGCAGACCGAACTCACTGATTGCCCGCATCGCGCCCAGCGCCATTTGATCGTTAGCGACCAGCATGGCGGTGGGGAGATTACCACCATTAAGCATATGCAGCGTTTGCTGAAAACCTGACATCGCGCTCCAGTCGCCTTCCAGCTCCGCGGTGGGTTGCAGCTGGTAGTGTGCCAGATATTTATGCCACCCCGCATGGCGAAGCCTTGCCGAAACCGAAGTGTGTGGCCCGCTCAGCAGGGCGATACGCTGATGCCCATGCTGCACCAGATGTTCAACGCCGAGACGTGCGCCGTCGTCATGGGAGAAAATCACGCTGTTAATTGGCGTCTGATCTGAGACATCGAGAAACAGCACCGGCACCGTACCGCAGGCGGCAGCCACGGCAATGGCGTCTTCTTCATCCAGCGGGTAGTTGATGATAAGCCCGGTTACGCGTTGAGAAAGCAGGTTGTGGACTGCGGCTTTACATGCCTCAACGCCGCTACGTTCGACCATGGCGATCACCACGCTGGCCCCGGACTGGTCGGCGCGGGATTTTATGGCGGCAACGATTTGCGAGGGGGCGTGCAGGGCAAGGTTCGCCGTCACGACGCCAATCAGCGGCGTCTGTTTGCCCGCCAGCTGCTGTGCGACACGGTTGGGGATGTAATTGAGCTCCGCCATCGCGGCCTCAACTTTCTGTCGGGTTTTTGCGGAAACGTGGCTGGCCTGATTCACGACGCGCGAGACGGTCTGGTAAGAGACTCCTGCATGGTCTGCCACATCGTATAGCGTTACCGGTTTCACGTTTATCACCCCTGTCATGACGTTATCTGCGCGCTATGATGCCACAGCGGGACGGTTTTGGGGTATTTGCGCATTGGTTCTGCGAGGCGCATTCCAGGGTTGCAGATCGTGTGCTGGAGGATTTATCGTCGTGATGCTTAACAACATAAAAAAGTGAGGACATCGTGAGCGACTCTGCGGCAAACAACATTCTGTCCATCTACCAACGTCATGCGGAGGCCTTTGCCAGCCAGCGTTCACGCGCACTGTTCGAGAAAAGCTGGCTGGATAAGTTCATCACCGTGATGGGCGGACAGGGCAGCATTGTGGATATTGGCTGCGGCAACGGTCAGCCGATTGCTGGTTATTTTATTCAGCAAGGCTTTCCGCTTACGGGAATTGATGGTTCTGCGGCGATGCTGGCGCGGGCCCGGCACTCTTTTCCCGCACAGCGCTGGCTGGAGCAGGATATGCGCGAGCTGGGACTTAACGAGACTTTCGATGGTCTGATCGCCTGGGACAGCTTTTTCCATTTAACTCAGCAGGATCAGCAAAAGATGTTCCCGATTTTTGACCGACTCAGCCGTCCCGGCAGCGCGCTGATGTTTACCAGCGGGACGGAAAACGGTATCGCGATGGGGCAATTTGAGGGCGAGTCGCTGTTTCACGCCAGCCTCGCGCCGAATGAATACCGCGCATTGCTGTCAGCGCACGGTTTTGTGGTGGTAGAGATGGTGATGGAAGATCCGCACTGCGCCGGGCATACCATCTGGCTGGCGCAAAAACGTGGCTAATCGCCGCCAAAGGTGATGCGCTGAGTGGCGTTACGGATTTGCGTGATGTTCATGGTGTTTGCTCCACATGTTGGGTCAGTGGTGTCATCGTAGAGTGTTGCCCAGAAGATGAATGTGGACAAATGGGCGACTAGCGATGAGATTGGGCCAATAGCAGATGGCAGAGAACGATAATGTAATTAGAATTAAAGTAATTGAATATTTCCTTTGCGACTCTTTATTTAATTCGCAGCCATTATCTCGTACTGAAAAAAAACGTCATTTAAATAAGAGTAGATTTATTAAATACGAAGCGGCTCCAGAAAATAGTGTTGATATATGCAACGTATTGCAGCCAATAAAACATATCGCGAACCATGAAATAAGAATGCTATCATTCACACCAGACGCGGCAGGCAACTGCTGGCACACGCATTTACCCCGGAGCACCCGATGAACAACGACATTCCGCTAAAATTTTATGATATCGCCGACGAATACGCGACTGAAGCTGCAAAGCCGGTGAGCGATACAGAACGCGACGCACTGGCACTCTACTTCCAGCAGTTGATCACTCGTTTGATGAACAATGAAGAGATCAGCGAAGAAGCGCAGCAGGAGATGGCAACCGAGGCTGGAGTCGACGCACAGCGTATCGATGATATCGCGGAGTTCCTCAATCGTTGGGGTAACGAGTAGCCAAAGACATGGCCTGTGTTTTACACTGCGCGCAAATTGAGTAGGTATACTCTACAAGTAATAGGTTTAATCAGGCGGAAACAGCAATGAACGGAACAATCACAACGTGGTTTAAAGATAAAGGCTTTGGATTTATCAAAGATGAAAACGGCGACAACCGCTATTTTCATGTGATTAAGGTTGCTAATCCTGAGCTGATCAAGAAAGACGCGGCGGTGACCTTTGAGCCCACCACTAACAACAAAGGCTTATCTGCCTACGCGGTAAAAGTCATACCCGATAGCAAATACATCTATATCGCCGGTGAGCGTCTGAAGCTCACGGCGATCAAGTCTTACCTGGTCTACAGCGAAGAAGTCCCTGCTGAGACTCGTATCGACAAAGAAAATGCGGTGCTGTCCGTTGGTGTGCTGATGAACAGCATCCGACCGAAATCAGACGTGAAGCCTGGTGAAATGCGCACGCTGAAAAAGCTGGCCATCACCACCTTCCAGGGCACGACGCTGATCTTCTCGGAAGATGAAATCGATATCGACGAGACGGTGAAACTGCTTAAGGTCTGAAGCCCTTCAGAGTGAATGAAAACCGAAATCCTGCTCTTTTTTGAAGCGGGGTTTCGGTTTAGTACTGTGTGAATGGGGTGAATTGAGAATAGCTTTCTTTGACAACTCGAATCCCACTTGCAGCAGTATAAGAATTCTTTTGATTATATTGAATTGTTTTGTAAGTATTCCAGATGATACAGTTATCCCTTCAGTGACAAAGCCGAGGTCTGATGCTTACCTCATTATGAGGACATAAATAACTGTCGGAGTTGGTCACTTCGTAATGAGTTTATATGAATTTTTCGGGCGAAAGATGAAAATATATAAAATAGCGATCATTGTAGCAGGTTTGTTTATTTTGCAGGGTTGTGATAGTCAGGAAACGAAAGTTAAAAAGTTACTAAAGTGTGGTTTGGCAGTTAATGAGGTAGGTAATTCCCTGGCACAAGAAAATTACAAAAAAAACGGTGTCACTGCTATATTTGGACGCTCACCACCACATATTAGCTCTTATGACATGATGAGAATAGGTCAGGATGCCAGAGATGAGTTATGGATGAATGGCCGAAACCGTAGAGGAGAGGCCCAAAAAATAATTGAAGAGTATGAAGAGAGCTACTGTGTTGACATACACCAGGTTCCGGATGATGAAAATATTAAAAAATTAAAATTGATGTTGCGCATATGAAAAGAAGAAGGAGCGACTGTTGACGCTCCTCTTTATTGATATGACTCCGGCTTCATAATTAGGGATAAGAACTCTTGTTCGCTGACCATAGTTCTATTATTGAGAATATCCTGGCCTCTTTACAAGAGACCAGGGTCAGCATCTGGCTACTTAAGCTTGCCTCTCAATCCTTCATAGACATCCAGCGCTTTCTGCACATTTGCCTCATTCATCGATATCTCAGAGAAGTCGATAAACCAGGTACCGGAGCTGTGTTTGTTAATGACAAAGATTTTTTTGCCCTGAACAAAACGATACTCAACGTCGTATTCCTTGTTAAACGTTGAGCCAGCATCTGGGATGGTGAACGTTGTTGTTACACTCGAATTTTGTGGATCCCATTTTAAGAAGTTTGAATAAAGTGCAATCCAGTTATCAAGATTGCTTTTCGTGACATAGCCGAACTGATTAACGACATTCCCGCCGTTATAGATAACTATCATCGCATAATCGCCATCGTCGTCGAGGCGTAAAGTCCCATGGAAAGCATCATTATATTTAGGGGCTTTCGGCAACTGGATATCGATGCCCGTTTTGTACTGCGTCCAAGGGTAGTAAAAGGCTGGTTTGCCTGGTGTGGAGCATCCTGTTAAAAACATAATTAATAGTAATCCAAGTACTTTCTTCATTATCTATCCTGTTTCTTAATTATGATGAGACCGTCGGATTTACCACGTCATCCATCAGTATGTAACGTGCTTCCTGGCGCGTGTATTGATCGATTAACGGCACAAGTCGCCGGAAATGCTCACTGGCACAATGTTCATCGAGAGCCGCGTGGTTTGGCCATTCTTCGATAAAAATAAAATGCCCCGGATCTTTTTCATCAATATAGAGGTCATAAGCAATGCATTGCGGCTCTTTCTTCGTCGCCGATATTAGCTCACGGTACCAAGGGAGAACGGTTTCAATATACTCAGGTTTGATGAAATCTTCGGCAATGACCTTTAACATGCAGCCTCCTGGCAGAAAACGAATGCACACTATGTGATGAAGATATATTTAGGGCAAGACGCCACAGTGTTATATCGGTCGGTGAGTGAGTTATCTCAGCTATTAATCAGATGATCCGCTTAACTGTGATCCATCTCACCTCCCGGCAACCAAAATCTCCTGCGACTCAACGCCATCTTCTATCTGTTTCGCCACCTTTTGTAAGGCCGGAAGATGTTTTTCCGCGGCCTGTTCGATGGTCATGGCGCTGGCCATATACACCAGATTCAGGCAGCCGATTACCCGCTGTTCACTGCGAATGGGGACGGCGATGGAGGCGATTTTCTCCTCCTGATCCCAACCGCGAAAGTTCTGGCCAAAACCGTCTTTTCGCGCACGGCTCAAAATGGCGTCGAGCTTCAGCGGTTCGCGCGCCAACTGGAACTCATCTCCCGGTCGTGAAGCCAGCATTTCAATCAGTTCCTGACGTTCATTCTCCGGGCTAAATGCCAGCCAGGTCAGGCCGGATGCGGTTTTCAGCAGCGGCAAACGACGCCCGACCATCGCCCGATGAAACGACAGGCGGCTGAAGCGATGGGTGGTTTCACGCACCACCATCGCGTCCACATCCAGCGTGGAAACGTCGGTCGGCCAGATGACCTCGCGCAGCAAATCCCCCAACAGCGGGGCGGCGAGCGCAGAAATCCACTGCTCGTCACGAAATCCCTCACTGAGCTGACGGACCTTAATGGTTAAGCGAAAGCTGTCATCGGACAGACTGCGCCGGACGTAACCCTCATCCTGCAGGGTTTCCAGTAGTCGCCTGACCGTGGTGCGGTGCAAGCCGCTCAGCTCTGCCAGCAGGCCAACGCTGGCCCCGCCGTCGAGACGATTTAACATATTTAATAACATTAGTCCGCGTGTTAACCCGCGCACGGTTTTGTATTCAGTACCGTCGTCACTTTTCATATTTATTGACAAATCTACAGTTAAAACAACGTTGTGCACTTGGTGCACATCCAGGCATGTTTTGATTGTAGCGCAAAAACTCACTTCTATACTGACCGCACAATAAAAAATTATTCACATTCTTTTAACAAAAAAACAATTGCGCCTCACCAGGGTCTGCAATTGCATTTTGTCCGAGTAGTGAGGTTCTGAAATGACAACAATAAATCCAGATATCCAACCCGCTGTGCAGCACACCGTGCAGGTAGCGATTGCCGGAGCCGGTCCGGTAGGGCTGATGATGGCGAACTATCTTGGCCAGATGGGCATTGAGGTGCTGGTGGTGGAGAAGCTCGATACCCTTATCGACTATCCTCGCGCCATCGGCATTGACGATGAAGCGCTGCGCACCATGCAGTCCGTCGGTCTGGTCGAAAATGTTCTGCCGCACACCACGCCGTGGCATGCGATGCGCTTTCTCACCCCGAAAGGGCGCTGTTTTGCTGATATCCAGCCGATGACCGACGAATTTGGCTGGTCGCGCCGCAACGCGTTTATTCAGCCGCAGGTGGACGCGGTGATGCTGGAAGGGCTGTCGCGTTTTCCCAACGTGCGCTGCCTGTTCTCCCGAGAACTGGAAGCCTTCAGCCAGCAAAATGGTGAAGTGACGTTGAACCTGAAAGCGCCGGATGGCCAGCGTGAAACGGTGAAAGCTCAGTGGCTGGTGGCCTGCGACGGTGGGGCCAGCAACGTCAGACGTTCGCTGAATGTGCCATTTGAAGGCAAAACCGCGCCGAATCAGTGGATTGTGGTGGATATCGCTAACGATCCGCTCAGCACGCCGCATGTGTATCTGTGCTGCGATCCGGTGCGCCCGTATGTCTCCGCCGCGCTGCCGCACGCGGTGCGCCGCTTTGAATTTATGGTGATGCCGGGGGAAACCGAAGCGCAGCTCAGCGAACCGCAGAATATGCGCCAGCTTTTGAGCAAAGTGCTGCCGAACCCGGACAACGTCGAGCTGATCCGCCAGCGCGTATATACCCATAACGCACGTCTGGCCGAACGTTTTCGCATTGACCGCGTGCTGCTGGCGGGCGATGCGGCGCACATTATGCCGGTCTGGCAGGGGCAGGGGTACAACAGTGGCATGCGCGATGCTTTCAATCTGGCGTGGAAACTGGCGCTGGTGATTGAGGGCAAAGCCGGTGATGCGCTGTTGGATACCTACCAGCAGGAGCGCCGCGACCACGCCAAAGCGATGATCGATCTCTCGGTGACCGCAGGCAACGTACTTGCGCCGCCGAAACGCTGGCACGGCGCGGTGCGCGACGGGGTTTCCTGGCTGCTGAACTACATTCCGCCGGTCAAACGCTACTTCCTTGAAATGCGCTTTAAGCCGATGCCGCAGTACCACGCCGGGGCGCTGGTGCGTGAAGGCGACGCGAAAACCTCCCCCGTTGGCAAGATGTTTATCCAGCCGAAGGTAACGCTGGAATCAGGTGAAGTGACGCTGCTCGACAACGTCATCGGACCGAATTTCGCGGTGATCGGTTGGGGCTGTAACCCGCTGTGGGGCATGAGCGAGGCGCAGATCCAACAGTGGCAGGCGCTGGGGGCGCAGTTTATCCAAGTGGTGCCGGATACACAGATACAAACCGATCAGGATAACCACGACGGCGTTACCCGCATTGGCGATACGCAAAACCGCCTGCGCGCGTGGTTTGCCCAGCACAACGCCGCGCTGGTGGTGATACGCCCGGACCGCTTTGTGGCCGCCATCGCCATTCCGCAAACCCTGGGCAGTACCCTGAATAAACTGGCTTCGGTGATGACGCTCACCCGCGTTAATGCCCACATTCCCGCTGAAAAGGTGGCCTGATATGCACGCTTATCTTCACTGTCTTTCCCACTCGCCGCTGGTGGGTTACGTCGACCCGGCGCAGGCCGTGCTCGACGAGGTTAACGGTGTGATCGCCAGCGCCCGGGCACGTATTGCGGCGTTCGACCCTGAACTGGTGGTGCTGTTTGCCCCCGATCACTACAACGGATTTTTCTACGACGTGATGCCGCCGTTCTGTTTAGGCGTAGGCGCTACGGCGATCGGCGATTTCGGTAGCGCGGCGGGGGAACTGCCGGTGCCGACAGATCTCGCTGAAGCCTGCGCCCACGCGGTAATGAAAAGCGGCATCGATCTCGCCGTGTCCTACAACATGCAGGTCGATCACGGCTTCGCGCAGCCGCTGGAGTTTTTGCTCGGCGGTCTGGATAACGTGCCGGTGCTGCCGGTGTTTATTAACGGCGTCGCCACGCCGCTGCCGGGCTTTCAGCGTACCCGCATGCTCGGTGAAGCGATTGGCCGATTCGCCAGCTCGCTGAATCAGCGTGTGCTGTTTTTAGGCTCCGGCGGCCTGTCGCATCAGCCGCCGGTCCCGGAGCTGGCGAAGGCTGATGCCCATATGCGCGACCGCCTGCTCGGCAGCGGCAAACAACTGCCTGAAAACGAGCGCGAGCTGCGCCAGCAGCGGGTGATCAGCGCTGCTGAGAAGTTTGTGGCCGATCAAAACACGCTGCATCCGCTTAACCCTGTCTGGGATAACCGCTTTATGACGCTGCTTGAACAGGGGCGTTTGCAGGAGCTGGACGCGGTCAGTAACGAAGAACTGTCCGCGATGGCGGGCAAATCAACGCACGAAGTTAAAACCTGGGTTGCTGCCTTCGCCGCTATTTCTGCCTTTGGCAACTGGCGCAGCGAAGGCCGTTATTACCGCCCGATCCCAGAGTGGATCGCTGGATTCGGCTCCCTGAGCGCCACCACACAGAACTGAAACAGAACTGAATATGCAGGAGAACATCATGACTTACCAACCGCAAACCGAAGCCGCAACCAGTCGTTTTCTGCAGGTGCAGGAAGCAGGCGAAACGCTGCGTGTGCATTTCAATGACTGTGGGCACGGCGAAGAGACTGTCGTGCTGTTGCATGGATCTGGTCCGGGTGCGACGGGCTGGGCGAACTTCAGCCGCAATATCGAGCCGCTGGTGGAGGCTGGATACCGGGTGATCCTGCTGGATTGTCCTGGCTGGGGCAAAAGCGATGGCATCGTTAACCGCGGTTCGCGATCCGATCTCAATGCTCGCATCCTGAAAAGCGTGGTCGATCAGTTGGATATTCAGAAAATCCATCTGCTGGGCAACTCGATGGGGGGCCACAGTGCCGTGGCGTTCACCCTGAGCTGGCCGGAGCGTGTGGGCAAGCTGGTGCTGATGGGCGGCGGGACGGGGGGCATGAGCCTGTTTACCCCGATGCCGACCGAAGGCATCAAGCGCCTGAATCAGCTGTACTGCGAACCGACCATCGAGAACCTGAAGCTGATGATGGAGATCTTTGTCTTCGACACCAGCGACCTGACCGAGGCGCTGTTTGAGGCGCGTCTGAATAACATGCTGTCGCGTCGCGATCACCTGGAAAACTTTGTCCGCAGCCTTGAAGCCAACCCGAAACAGTTTCCGGATTTCAGCCCGCGCCTGGGTGAAATCAAAGCCCAGACCCTGATTGTCTGGGGACGCAACGACCGCTTCGTGCCGATGGACGCCGGCCTGCGCCTGCTCTCCGGGATTGCCGGGTCTGAGCTGCACATCTACCGCGACTGCGGGCACTGGGCACAGTGGGAACATGCGGATGCTTTTAACCAACTGGTGCTGAACTTCCTCGCACGCCCTTAAGGAACGGACATGACGAATCTTAATCTTGAGCAGTTAGCCGCCGATTTACGTCAGGCTGAGGAAAAAGGGGATGCTATCGCCCCGTTGCGTGAACTGATCGGCGTGGATAACGCCGAAGCGGCCTACGCCATTCAGCGTATCAATGTGCAGTATGACGTGGCGCGCGGGCGTCGCGTCGTCGGGCGCAAAGTGGGGCTGACGCACCCGAAAGTGCAACAGCAGCTGGGCGTCGATCAGCCGGACTTCGGCACGCTGTTCGCCGACATGTGCTACGGCGACAACGACACCATTGCGTTTGCCCGCGTGCTACAACCGCGTATTGAAGCGGAGATTGCGCTGGTGCTGAACCGCGATCTGCCCAATGCCGATACCACCTTTGACGAGCTGTACAACGCCATCGAGTGGGTGCTACCCGCGCTGGAAGTGGTCGGCAGCCGTATTCGCGACTGGTCGATCAAGTTTGTTGATACCGTGGCGGATAACGCCTCCTGTGGCGTGTATGTGGTCGGCGGTCCGGCACAGCGTCCGGCAGGGTTAGATCTGAAAAACTGCGCGATGAAAATGACGCGCAATAACGAAGAGGTTTCCAGCGGGCGCGGTAGCGAATGTCTGGGACATCCGATAAACGCCGCCGTGTGGCTGGCGCGCAAAATGGCCAGCCTCGGCGAGCCGCTGCGTGCCGGGGACATTATTCTCACCGGGGCGTTAGGCCCGATGGTGGCGGTGAATGCGGGCGATCGTTTCGAAGCCCATATCGACGGTATTGGTTCAGTTGCCGCCACCTTTTCAGCGGCGGTTACAAAAGGAAGTCAGTCATGAGTAAGCGTAAAGTCGCCATTATCGGCTCTGGCAACATCGGCACCGATTTGATGATTAAAATTCTGCGTCACGGCGTACGTCTGGAGATGGCGGTGATGGTGGGGATTGATCCGCAATCCGACGGTCTGGCACGCGCCCGGCGTATGGGCGTTGCCACCACCCATGAAGGGGTGACGGGGCTTCTTGCGATGCCAGAATTCGCTGAAATCGACATCGTGTTTGATGCCACCAGCGCGGGCGCGCACGTGAAAAATGACGCCGCGCTGCGCGCCGTAAAACCGGGGATCCGTCTGATCGACCTGACACCCGCAGCGATCGGCCCGTACTGCGTCCCGGTGGTGAACCTGGAGGCTAACGTTGACCAACAGAACGTCAATATGGTGACCTGCGGCGGGCAGGCGACCATCCCGATGGTGGCGGCGGTTTCTCGCGTGGCAAAAGTCCATTACGCCGAAATTATCGCCTCGATCGCCAGTAAATCTGCGGGACCGGGCACCCGCGCCAATATCGACGAGTTTACCGAAACCACCTCGAAGGCGATTGAAGTGGTGGGGGGCGCGGCTAAAGGCAAAGCCATTATCGTACTTAACCCGGCTGAGCCGCCGCTGATGATGCGCGACACGGTGTATGTGTTGAGCGAAGCGGCCTCCCAGCTTGAAGTTGAAGCGTCGATTAATGACATGGCGGCGGCGGTGCAGGCGTATGTGCCGGGCTATCGCCTGAAACAGCGCGTCCAGTTTGAAGTCATCCCGCAGGATAAACCGGTGAATCTGCCGGGTATTGGTCAGTTTTCCGGGCTGAAAACCGCGGTGTATCTGGAAGTGGAAGGTGCGGCGCACTATTTACCCGCCTATGCGGGCAACCTCGACATTATGACCTCCAGCGCGCTGGCGACCGCTGAGCAGATGGCGCAGTCACTCACCCGTCAGGCAGGAGAAGCAGCATGAACGGTAAAAAACTCTATATCTCAGACGTGACCCTGCGCGACGGCATGCATGCGATTCGTCACCAGTATTCGCTGGAAAACGTGCGCCAGATTGCCAAAGCGCTGGACGACGCGCGGGTTGATTCCATTGAGGTGGCCCACGGCGACGGTTTACAAGGTTCCAGCTTTAACTACGGCTTTGGCGCGCACAGCGATCTCGAGTGGATTGAAGCGGCAGCAGACGTGGTTAAACACGCAAAGATCGCCACGCTGTTGCTGCCGGGCATCGGCACTCTTCATGACCTGAAAAACGCGTATCAGGCCGGCGCGCGAGTGGTGCGCGTGGCGACCCACTGCACCGAAGCGGACGTGTCGGCCCAGCATATTCAGTACGCGCGTGAGCTTGGCATGGATACCGTCGGCTTTCTGATGATGAGCCATATGACCACGCCGGAGAATCTGGCGCAGCAGGCGAAGCTGATGGAAAACTACGGCGCGACGTGTATCTACGTGGTCGATTCCGGCGGGGCGATGAATATGAGCGATATTCGCGCCCGCTTCCGCGCCCTGAAAGCGGTGCTGAAGCCGGAGACGGAAACCGGAATGCATGCGCATCACAACCTGAGCCTCGGCGTGGCGAACTCGATTGCCGCGGTGGAAGAGGGCTGCGACCGTATCGACGCCAGCCTGGCGGGTATGGGCGCTGGCGCGGGCAACGCGCCGCTGGAAGTGTTTATCGCCGCTGCGGATAAGCTCGGTTGGCAGCACGGCACCGATCTGTATGCGCTGATGGACGCCGCCGACGATCTGGTGCGTCCACTGCAGGACCGTCCGGTGCGGGTGGATCGCGAAACGCTGGCACTGGGCTATGCCGGGGTGTACTCCAGCTTCTTGCGTCACTGCGAAGTGACGGCGGCGCGTTATGGCCTGAGCGCGGTCGATATTCTGGTTGAACTGGGCAAACGCCGAATGGTGGGCGGCCAGGAAGATATGATCGTCGACGTGGCGCTGGATCTGCGCAATAGAAAATAAAAATGATTACGCGGCTGGCAACGTATCAGCCGCGACTCACCTGCATCGTGACCTCAGAGGTACATCTTATGACTACCCGTACCCCCACATCTTACCGCCTGACGTTAACCGTCGGGCTTTGCTTTTTAGTCGCCCTGATGGAAGGGCTGGATCTACAGGCCGCCGGGATCGCTGCCGTCGGTATCGCCCAGGCGTTTGCGCTGGATAAAATGCAGATGGGCTGGATCTTCAGTGCGGGCATTCTCGGGCTGCTGCCCGGCGCGCTGGTGGGCGGCATGCTGGCCGATCGCTATGGCCGCAAGCGTATTCTTATTGCCTCCGTGGCGCTGTTCGGCCTGTTCTCGCTGGCGACGGCGATTTCCTGGGATTTCTCGTCGCTGGTGTTTGCCCGTCTGATGACCGGCGTCGGGTTGGGCGCGGCGTTGCCGAATCTGATCGCGCTGACCTCCGAAGCGGCGGGCCCGCGTTTTCGCGGTACGGCGGTGAGCCTGATGTACTGTGGCGTGCCGATTGGCGCGGCGTTAGCGGCGGCGCTCGGGTTTAGCGGTCTGGCCGCCGCCTGGCAAACGGTGTTCTGGGTTGGCGGAGTGATCCCGCTGCTGCTGGTGCCGCTGTTGATGCGCTGGCTGCCAGAATCACAGGTTTATGCCCAGCAAACGCAGGTGGCCGCCGCGCCGTTGCGCGCCCTGTTCGCACCTGCTACAGCCACAGCCACGTTGCTGCTGTGGCTGTGCTATTTCTTCACCCTGCTGGTGGTGTATATGCTGATCAACTGGCTGCCGATGCTGCTAGTGGAGCAGGGCTTTCAGCCCTCGCAGGCGGCTGGCGTGATGTTTGCTCTGCAAATCGGTGCGGCCAGCGGCACGTTAATTCTCGGGGCGTTAATGGACAAACTGCGCCCGGTGGTCATGTCGCTTCTGATCTACACCGGGATGTTGGCTTCGCTGCTGGCGCTGGGGACGGTGTCGTCATTGAGCGGTATGCTGATGGCCGGATTTGTGGCGGGGATGTTTGCCACTGGAGGACAAAGCGTGCTGTATGCGCTGGCTCCGCTGTTTTACAGCACGCAGATCCGCGCGACAGGCGTGGGTACCGCCGTCGCCGTTGGGCGTCTGGGGGCGATGAGCGGCCCGCTGCTGGCAGGAAAAATGTTAGCGCTCGGCACTGGAACGGTAGGCGTGATGGCAGCTTCTGCGCCGGGCATTTTACTGGCAGGGCTGGCGGTATTTTTCCTGATGAGCCGTAAATCGCAGATGCCGATCCCGACCAGTGGCTCATAAGCAATCGTTCGGTTGTATGAGTGGGGAGATACGGTTCCCACTTCCGGGTGAACGCCAGCCGGCGATGACGTTGCCAGAGTTTATGTAAAGCCTGGCAACGGAGGCGTTATGAGCTGGCGGCCCTTTTTATATTTGATAATTAACCCCCACCCGGTATTAAGCGCCCGGCGCGGTCATCTGCGTCTGGTGCAGGGTTGATTTTGCATTGTGTTAACAAACGCGGTATAACACACCTTCTTTGGATGTTTAGATGTCCATACGTTTGGAAGGTTATATGCAAACAACACAACAAAATGCGCCACTGAAGCGCACGATGAAAACGCGTCACCTGATTATGCTCTCCTTAGGCGGCGTGATTGGCACAGGGTTATTCTTCAATACCGGCTACATCATCTCCACTACCGGGGCCGCGGGAACGCTGCTGGCCTATCTGATTGGCGCGCTGGTGGTCTGGCTGGTTATGCAGTGTCTGGGCGAGCTGTCGGTCGCGATGCCGGAGACCGGGGCGTTTCACGTCTATGCCGCGCGCTATCTCGGCCCGGCGACGGGGTATACCGTGGCCTGGCTCTACTGGCTGACCTGGACCGTGGCACTTGGTTCGAGTTTTACCGCTGCCGGATTCTGTATGCAGTACTGGTTTCCGTTGGTGCCAGTATGGGTCTGGTGCGTGGTGTTCTGTGTGATTATTTTTGGCCTGAATGTTATCTCCACGCGCTTTTTTGCCGAAGGGGAGTTCTGGTTCTCACTGGTGAAAGTGGTCACTATCATCGCCTTTATTATCCTCGGCGGGGCGGCGATTTTTGGCTTTATCCCGATGCAGGATGGCTCGCCCGCGCCGGGGCTGAGTAATATCACGGCGGAAGGTTGGTTCCCGCATGGCGGCTTACCGATCCTGATGACTATGGTGGCGGTGAACTTTGCTTTTTCGGGAACCGAGCTTATCGGTATTGCCGCCGGTGAAACGGAAAATCCGCGCAAGGTGATCCCGGTGGCGATTCGTACCACCATCGCGCGACTGATTATTTTCTTTATCGGCACCGTGTTTGTGCTGGCGGCGCTGATCCCGATGCAGCAGGCGGGCGTGGAGAAAAGCCCGTTTGTGCTGGTGTTTGAGAAGGTAGGTATTCCGTACGCCGCCGATATTTTTAACTTCGTGATCCTGACAGCCATTCTTTCTGCGGCGAACTCCGGGCTGTATGCCTCCGGGCGCATGCTCTGGTCGCTGTCGAATGAACGTACGCTGCCAGCCTGTTTTGCGCGAGTAACGAAAAACGGCGTGCCGCTGACGGCGCTGTCGGTCAGTATGCTCGGCGGCGTACTGGCGCTGTTTTCCAGCGTGGTGGCCCCGGACACGGTATTTGTCGCGCTGTCGGCAATCTCCGGGTTTGCGGTGGTGGCGGTGTGGCTGAGCATCTGCGCTTCGCACTTTGTTTTTCGCCGCCGTCATCTGCAACAGGGTAAGGCATTGAGTGCATTACATTATCGTGCGCCGTGGTATCCGCTGGTGCCGGTATTGGGATTTGTGTTGTGCCTGGTGGCCTGTGTAGGGCTGGCATTCGATCCAGCGCAGAGAATTGCGTTGTGGTGTGGGTTACCGTTTGTTGCGTTGTGCTATGGTGCATATTTCCTTACTCAACCCCGTAACGCAAAACAGGAGCCAGAACATGTCGCAGAATAATCCGTTACGCGCTCTCCTTGAGAAACAGGATGTCCTGTTACTGGATGGCGCGATGGCGACGGAGCTGGAAGCGCGAGGGTGTAACTTAGCCGACAGCCTGTGGTCAGCCAAAGTGCTGGTAGAAAACCCGGAGCTTATCCGCGAAGTGCATCTTGATTATTACCGGGCGGGGGCGCAATGCGCGATCACCGCCAGCTATCAGGCGACACCGGCGGGCTTTGCCGCGCGTGGCCTGGATGAAGCGCAGTCGAAAGCGCTGATTGGCAAAAGCGTGGAGCTGGCGCGTAAAGCGCGTGAAGCGTATCTGGCAGAGAACCCGCAAGCGGGCACGCTGTTGGTGGCGGGATCTGTCGGACCTTACGGCGCGTATCTGGCGGACGGCTCTGAATACCGTGGCGATTACCAGCGCAGCGCCGAGGCATTCCAGGCGTTTCATCGCCCGCGCGTGGAAGCATTGCTGGATGCCGGGGCCGATCTGCTGGCCTGCGAAACTCTGCCGAATTTTGTCGAGATTGGCGCACTGGCTGCGCTGTTGACCGCGTACCCGCGTGCGCGTGCCTGGTTCTCATTTACTCTGCGTGACAGCGAGCACCTGAGCGACGGTACGCCGCTGCGTGACGTGGTCGCGTTGCTGGCGGATTATCCGCAGGTGGTGGCGTTAGGCATTAACTGCATTGCGCTGGAAAACACCACCGCTGCGTTGCAGCATTTACACGGCTTAACGGCGCTGCCGCTGGTGGTGTATCCGAATTCGGGCGAGCAGTACGATGCCGCGAGCAAAACCTGGCATCATCACGGTGAGTCTTGTGCGCAACTGGCGGATTATCTGCCACAGTGGCAGGCCGCTGGCGCACGATTGATTGGCGGGTGCTGTCGCACCACGCCCGCGGATATTGCCGCGTTAAAAGTTCAAGTTCAGGCTCGATAAGACGTAAGCCGCCATCGGGCATTTTTGCCGGATGGCGATACGGTATGAACCGGAAACATGGGTAACACTTTATGCCGCATCCGCCAGCACAAACATGCCGTACGGATGGATTTCGAGATAATACTGCTCGCCGACGTCCGGCTGCAGACGCGTAGCGTTGACCTGCAATAAAATCTCCTGTCCGTGCCACTCCACCGTGACCTCATATTGGGGTCCCATATACGCGACGTGGCGGATCACGCAGCGCTGGCTCTCTTCGCCGCGGTCGCTGAGGGTGATCGCTTCCGGGCGCACGCCTACCATGCCCTCGCCTTGATCGCTAAAGTGCAGTGGGCGCGGCAGATGATAGCCGTAGATATCAACGTATCTGTCGCTGAAGGTGGCCGGGAACAGGTTGGCATCGCCCATAAAGCTCGCCATAAAGCGGGAGGCGGGCTGGCGATAGAGATCCTGCGGCGAGCCGATCTGCATGATGTGTCCCTTGTTCATCACCAGTACGGTATCGGAAACCGCAAAGGCTTCGCTCTGATCGTGGGTGACGTACAGCGAGGTGATATCAAACTGCTTTTGCAGCTCGCGGATCTTGTCGCGCATACTGCGACGCAGGTTGGCATCCAGGTTACTTAACGGTTCATCAAACAGCAGTACTTTCGGTTTGAGGATCAACGCACGGGCCAGCGCCACGCGCTGCTGCTGACCGCCGGAGATCTGATCGACAAAGCGGTCTTCAAATCCTTCCAGATCCACCATCGCCAGCGCCTCTTTGACGCGGGTTTTCACCTCCGCGCGCGACACGCCGAGCATCTTCAGGCCATAACCGACGTTCTCCCCTAACGACATGTGCGGGAACAGGGCATATGACTGAAACACCATACAGATATCGCGCTGCTGAATAGAACGATGGGTAACGTCTTCGCCATCAATGAAAATTTGTCCTTCGCTCGGTTTTTCCAGCCCGGCAACCAGACGCAAGATGGTGGTTTTACCGCAGCCGGACGGGCCGAGCAGCGTTACCATTTGCCCCTGCGGAATAGTGAGATTGATATTGTCGATAACCGTGTTGCTGCCAAATCGTTTAGTGACGTTGCGCAGTTCAACGAAATTTTTCTGAGTCATAGTGCGCTCCATTACGCCTGGTTTTTGGCTTTTGAACGGGAGGTACGTGATTCACCGATCAGCCAGTCAAAGATGAAAATAATCGCCAGCATCACCACGATCAAAATGGAACCGTAGGCAATCGCCACGCCGTATTCGCCGTCTTCTACGCGGTTCAGGATGTAGGCCGTGGCCACGCGGGTATCCGGCGTGACGAGGAACACAATGGCGCTGACGGTGGTAATGGCGCGCACAAAGCTGTAGATCAGCGCTGAGAGGATCGCCGGGCGCAGCAGCGGCAACAGGATATGCGTAATGGTGCGCAGGGAACCGGCACGCAGACTGAGCGAGGCTTCATCCAGCGATTTATCGATTTGGCCTAAGCCCGCAATGCCCGCCCGGATACCGACCGGGACGTTACGCATCACCATTGAGATAATCACGATGGCGGCGGTGCCGGTGAGGTATACCGGGGCGCTGTTAAAGGCCAGAATGTACGACACGCCCGCTACGGTGCCCGGAACGGCAAAGCACAGCATAGTGGTGAACTCGATGGTCTTTTTGCCTTTAAACTGCTGACGCACCACAACCCATGCGATCAGCAGGCCGAAGATAGCGGTGATCGGCGCGGCAATCCCGGCGTAGAGCAGGGTGTCGAGCAGTGAAGGCCACGCGCCGTCGCTCATTCCCTGACCGAACAGTTTGGTAAAGTTCGCCAGCGTCAGGGTGTAGTCCACGCCCCAGTTTACGGTGAAACTGCCGTAGAAAATGCTGCCGTAGAGCAGGGCGTTAAAGGCAATCCACACCGCCAGCAGCGCGACCACGCTCCATACCAGCGTTACCGGCAGCGGCTGCACGTCGCCCCGATAGGATTTACCGGAAACGGTGACGTACGAGCGTTTACCAATCCACATGTACTGCACGCAGAACACCAGCAGCGAGAACAGCAACAGGAAGGCACCCAGCGTACTGGCGGCCTGGTAGTCGAGCTGGGAGCCGGTGATATAGAAGTAGATTTGTGTTGCCAGCACGTCAAAGTTACCGCCAAGCACCAGCGGGTTACTGAAGTCGGCCAGCGACTGCACCACCACAATTAAAAAGGCGTTTGCCAGTGCCGGTTTTAGCAGCGGGACAAACACGCCGTTAAAGGTTTGCCAGCGGCTGGCGCGCAGGGTGTATGACGCCTCCTCCAGCGACGGATGAATGGTTTTGATCGCCCCGTCGAGGATCATAAACGCCATCGGAGTGAAGGCCAGCACCTGCGCCAGCCAGATGCCGGTAAAACCGTACAGCCAGTTGGTGTTGGTCAAACCAAACCATTCGACCATAAATTCGGTGATGTAACCGGAGCGTCCCATCATCAGCGTTACACCTAAACCCACAACAAACGGCGGGGTGACGATCGGCAGAATCGAGAAAATACGTCCGATAATGGCGCTGCGTTTCGCGATTCGGGTGGTGTAGATAGCCAGCACCAGGCCAAAGAAGGTACAGCCGACGCCGACGGCAATCGACAGCATAATCGAGTTGAGGATCACCTGAATGATATGCGCCTGCGACAGCACATTCATAAACGCCAGCGGAGCAAATTCTCCGGCGTCGTTGGTGAACATCGGAATGAAAATAGCGATACTTGGCCAGACGATAAAAATACCGATCAGCGCGACAATCGCGGTGAGCGAGCCGATGACGAAACGGTCGCCGCCCAGCCATTCCAGACGGGTGAGCGCCAGGGTCATGATCGCGCCAAGTGCCACAAACAGCACGATGGTGGCATAGCCTAAGCCGCGCCCCTCAAGAGTCGCGCTGGCGACGATAAACGCCATACAGAAAAACGCCCAGCCCGCGTCAAAATAATGGCGGCTGCGCTGTTCGCGTCTGGCTTCATGGAACGGGCGCACCAGCAGCAGGCTTGGCAGCAGATACCAGAGCCAACTGATATTGAACTGTGACCAGCCGTAGGCGGCGAGAATTTCTTCGCGCGTCGACTCCAGCAGACCGTAGTCCAGGCTCCAGCTCGGCAGCAGGGCAAACGCCAGCCAGCCGAGTAAAATCCAAAGAAATATCGCATCCCGTTTTTTCACGGGATGGAGTGCAAGTGTGTGTGACATAGCGGTTCCGGTATTTCAGGCCGGATATGGCGTTAAGGCCTTATCCGGCAAATGAACGCAAATCTGGGGTTATTTACCCATCTTCACTTCGCTGACCCACTTATTGATCAGGGCTTTACGCACGTCGGTCGAGCCGTACTTATCCATGTCGTAATTGATAAGCTTCAGGTCGTCGAGCTTCAGCGAGTTAGGGGACGTCTCGGCGGTGGTGTTGGTCAGGATCTGATAGGATTTACCTTTCTTCCACGCCAGCTCCTGCGCGTCTTTCGACAGTACCCAGTCAACGAACAGTTTGGCGTTATCGAGGTTACGCGCGCCTTTCAGGATGCTGACACCGCCGATTTCATAACCGGTACCTTCGCACGGTGAGACAAGTTCCAGCGGTGCGCCCTGTTCTTTTTCCAGTGAGTAGTCGTGCAAGAAACCGATGCCGATAGCCGTTTCGCCACGGGCGGCGTTACGCGCCGGGGCAATGCCGGATTTGGTGTACTGGGAGACGTTGGCGTTGAGCTGTTTCAGGTAGTCAAAGGCCTGATCTTCCCCCCACAGCTGGGCAAAGGTCGCCAGTGCGGTATAGGCGGTACCGGAGCTTTGCGGATCAGCAATCTGGATTTCGCCTTTGTATTCCGGTTTGGTCAGATCCTTCCAGCATTTTGGCACCGGTAGGTTTTTCTCTTTCAGGCGCTGGGTATTGACGCCAAAGCCCAGAATACCGACATAAACCGCCGAGGAGAGGTTGCCTTTCACTTTTGCCGGATCGCGAAACTTCTCCATGATTTGTTCGAGGTTTGGTGATTTATACGGCTGCAGCAGCCCCATTTCACCGGCCTGAGACTGTGGATCCAGCGTACCGCCGTACCAGACATCCGCTTGCGGGTTTTTCTTCTCGGCATCCACTTTCGCCAGCGTACTGCCTGAGCCGTTGCGAATGAATGAAGTCTTCACATCATATTTTTCACCGAAGGCTTTGGTTTCGGTTTCGCACATTTCGTTGGTGGCGCTGCAATACACCACCAGACGACCCTGCGCCTGAGCTGCACTGCTGAAGGCTGCCAGCGTCAGAGCGGAGGCAATTAGGGTAGAGGTAAGCGTCAGTTTCATTGTTTTATCCTTTGACTGAGAGAAGGGGGAATGCCCGCAATGAGCAATGGCATCAGCAATAAACCCATAAAGACAGCGGCAACCGAGAGCAAACTGAACATTCCCGACCAGCCGTAGTGTTCTATGACCAGCGACAGCGGCCAACCCGCCAGCGCGGCCCCCAGATAGGCGAATAGCCCAAGAAAACCAGTAATTGAACCTGCCGCCGCCTTATGTCCGCATTCCACGGCCGCGAGGCCAATTAGCATCTGTGGGCCAAACACAAAAAAGCCCACGGTAAAGAAACACACTGCCAGTAGCGCGTAGTGGTGCACCGGCGCCAGCCACAGCGCGGCGACGGAGACCATCAGCCCCAGTGTGAACAGCAAAATCATTGGGGCACGCTGACCGCTGAAAAGCAGATCCGATCCCCATCCGGCAAACAGCGCCCCCAGCAAGCCGCCGACTTCAAACAGCATTACCGTGGCATTGGCGCTGAGCAGGTTCACACCGTGGCTTTCCGTCAGCCAGATGTTGCCCCAGTCGTTGAGCGCTATGCGGATCAAATAGACCAACACATATGACACGTCGAGTAGCCAGATCATCGGGTTCTTCAGCATGGTGGTGCGCAACATTTGCCACAGTCCCATCGGCGGGCTTTGCTGCTCCTGACGCAACTCCAGCGGGTCTTGCCGCCATTCCCCAACCGGGGGTAAGCCTTCTTCCCGGGGTGTGCCTTTCAGTTGCAGGGTGAGCCAGATGCCTAACGCCATGCTGATTATCCCCGGAGCCAGCATGGCTGCCTGCCAACCCCACCAGTGGGCGGCAAAGGCGCTAATCAGCGGGATGATGGCCCCTCCGATGTTGATCGACATATTCCAGCAGCCCCACCAGAAGCCGCGTTCGTTACGCGAGTACCAGTGGGTCAGTAGTCGGGCGCAGGGTGGCCAGCCCCAGCCCTGAAAAAATCCGTTCAGCGTCCAGACCACCAGGAGCAGCGTCAGCGATTCACCAAAGGCGAACAGCACGTTTAAAACGCCGGTGGCAAACAGGCCAATGCCCATAAACGCGCGCTGTCCGTGGCTGTCGTGCCATAGCCCGGCGGTGAATTTCGACAGGCCATAGGTCAGATAAAACAGCGATCCCAGCAGGCCGATATCGCCTTTATCCAGACCCAGATCCGTTTGCAGCGCCGGGAGGACGTAGTTAACGCTTTTGCGCGTCAGATAAAACGCGGCGTACCCAATCACCATACACATCAGCAGCCGGGGGCGTAGCGCCCGGTATTGTTGGTCTGTCTCGCGTGATGCAC
Source organism: Citrobacter sp. RHB35-C21 (assembly GCF_013816515.1). Lineage (NCBI taxonomy): Bacteria > Pseudomonadati > Pseudomonadota > Gammaproteobacteria > Enterobacterales > Enterobacteriaceae > Citrobacter > Citrobacter sp. RHB35-C21. Next base: position 3,969,822 of record NZ_CP057147.1, on the reverse strand, counting down.
GTGTATGCATGGCAGCCTCCGTTTGTGCTGACTATAGGAAAGTGAAAGCAAAATGGGATGAGATAAAGTCCGCAGTGACTAAGACTTTTTCCTGGTTAACGGCTGATTTGTTGCAAATTTGTGGGCAGGTTAACAATTACCCGCGTGCCGTTGTTCGATTCGAGCGTCAGTTCGCCGCCAAGGGCGCTGACCCGCTCACGCATCCCCTGGATACCGAACCCGGGGATTTTCTCTGCGAGAATACCTACACCGTTGTCAGCGACGTGCAGAAACACGCGGTGTTCCTGCTGGCGCAGCGTAATCGACACTTCGCTGGCGTCGGCATGTTTACAGACGTTATTGAGCAACTCCTGCAGCAGGCGATACAGTGTGAAACGCACCGTTTCATTTTCTGGCGTATTTTCAAGCTGATAGTCAAACCAACAGCGAATGCCGCGTTCGGCAAAGGCAAATTCATTCACCAGATGATGCAGTGCATCTTTAAAGGCCAGTTCATCGAGCGCGGGCGGTCGCAGCTGGCGCAACAGTTGGCGGGTGGAGTGGTGAATGCGCCGGGCAAGGTCGTTGATCTGATTTGCCGCTTCAAGCGTTTGCTCGCGACCCGGCGCGCGCTTGACCAGTTGCGACTGAATTTGAATGGCGGTGATGTTCTGACCAATTTCGTCGTGTAGCTCCCGCGCCAGGCTTTTGCGCGTATTTTCCTCGGTGCGGATCAGTTGTTCGGTCAGCGCGCGTCGCGCTGCCAGTTCGGCTTCCAGACGCTGGCGATAATGGTGCAGGTTTTGCGCCAGATGCTGCTGGCGGCTGATAGCGATCCCCAGCCCTATGCCCAGCAGCGCCTGGGTGGCGAGGAAAATCTCCAGCTCCAGTAAATTGCTGAACCCGACGCCGATTTGCCGGGCGATGGTGATCATCATGCTGCCGAGCAGTCCGGACAACACGCCGCCCTGCCAGCCAAATTTCCACGCCATCACCACGTTTGGTAAGAACACTACGATTAGCAGCAGGCGCTCGATCTCAGGTGACAGCACCATCTGGGTACCTATGCCAATAATGAAAAACAGACTGCACCAGATGATAAGCGAGGTACGCAGGGGGGGATTGGTGGTATCCAGTCCGAGCAAATGATAGCGGTGCTGCTGGCGCAGAAATTCATAGATCAGATAGACAAACGGCGTCAGCAGCACGCCGCCGGTAAACGACGCCAGGCCAATTAACGTTGCCGGGCTTTGGATAAACGGTGAAAGCAGGAGGGTATTGAGCAATGACGTGATCGTCACCGCGGCCAACAGCAGCGTTAAGCGCTGCCAGTAAAGGGGGAAGCGGTGCCAGTATGACTGGCCGATACTCGCCGGTATCAGGCTAATCAACGGCGCAACCAGCAGGATATAGCCATTCACTAATTGCTCGCTGTGCAGCCAGAACAGCATCAGCACCGGCGGCAGTACCAGCGCGGGCCAGTAACGGCGAGAAAGCAGGATTAGCAGAGCGAGATAGACGCCGTGCGGCAGGAATAGCGCTGCCTGCTGGCCGTTGTGGGTCAGGTAAAACCCCAGCGTCCACAGCATCAGCCAGCCCGATCCCCAGGCCAGCAGAATAAACAGAGAAATAACCCCATGACGAAGGCTGCGTGACATTAATGCCCCGTCAGCAACTGGTGGTCGAGTGCAAAATGCACCAGATCGATGGTGCTGTGGCATTGCAGTTTGCCCAGCACGTTCGCACGATGAACGTGCACCGTTTTATGGCTGAGGTCGAGCTTGAAGGCGATCTCTTTTACGCTGTCGCCTTTGACCAGCAGATCAAACACTTCGCGCTCGCGTGGGGTCAGTACCTCCAATACCTGCGCGGGCTGTTCGCCGCCGCGTAGCGCCCGTAGCGCGTCGGCGCACAGGTAATGCCCGCCCATACCAACCGAACGTACCGCCTGCACCAGTTCCTCTGGCCCGCAGCGTTTGGTCAGATAACCGCTGGCACCGGCATCCAGTGCGCTTTGCACAAACGTGGGTGAGTCATAGATGCTGAGAATAATGGCGCGAAAACCGGGCTTCTGCGCCCGCAGTCGTTTTAACAGGCTCAGGCCATTTTCATCCGGCATGGCGATATCCATCACCGCAACGTTGACGTCATCATGCAGTAGTGCAGGCCACGCCTGGGCCGCGCTGCTGTACTGGCCAGCAACGTTGAGATCGTCTTCGAGACTGAGTAATTGCGCAAAGCCGGAACGCACCACCACATGGTCATCCACCAGCACAACATGAATCATGATCTTGCTCTCTTGCCTGACAATGGCATCTATGATGCCTGCCAGCGCCGCGCTGGCAATCCCCGTGGCGCGGATATGTAACGAATGTAACAAAATCGCAATAATTTGCCGGCCTGCAATCAAATGCATTTCCGGGCTAAGCATTGCCGCTTTTTTTCTAAAAACAGATCGCTATTAGCCAGAATTTTTAATTCCTTTATCAAATTGTGCCGCAACGAAATACTGCCCCCATAACAAGACAGGGGAGCAGACAATCATGGCTATTTCATCGCGTAACGCACTACTTGCCGCACTGGCATTCATCGCATTTCAGGCACAGGCGGTGAACGTCACCGTTGCTTATCAGACCTCCGCTGAACCCGCCAAAGTGGCGCAGGCGGATAACACCTTTGCTAAAGAGAGCGGGGCTACCGTTGATTGGCGCAAATTCGACAGCGGTGCGAGCATCGTCCGTGCGCTGGCATCCGGTGATGTGCAGATCGGTAATCTTGGCTCCAGCCCGCTGGCGGTCGCTGCCAGCCAGCAGGTGCCTATTGAGGTTTTCCTGCTGGCGTCAAAACTCGGCAATTCTGAAGCGCTGGTGGTGAAGAAAAACATCAGTAAACCGCAAGATTTGATTGGTAAGCGCATTGCCGTGCCGTTTATTTCCACTACCCATTACAGCCTGCTGGCGGCGTTGAAACACTGGGGTATCAAAGCAGGGCAGGTGGAGATTGTGAACCTGCAGCCACCCGCGATTATTGCCGCCTGGCAGCGCGGAGATATTGATGGTGCTTATGTCTGGGCGCCTGCGGTAAACGCGCTGGAAAAAGATGGCAAGGTATTAACCGACTCATCGCAGGTTGGCGAGTGGGGCGCACCGACGCTGGACGTGTGGGTGGTGCGCAAAGATTTTGCCGAGAAGCATCCTGAGGTGGTGAAAGCCTTTGCCAAAAGCGCCATCGACGCCCAGCAGCCTTATATCGCTAATCCCGATGAATGGCTGAAACAGCCGGAGAATATCAGCAAACTGTCGCGTTTGAGTGGCGTACCGGAGGCGGATGTGCCGGGCCTGGTGAAAGGTAACACCTATTTGACGGCACAACAGCAAACCGCTGAGCTAACCGGCCCGGTGAATAAAGCGATTATCGACACCGCGCAGTTCCTCAAAGAGCAGGGCAAAGTCCCCGCCGTCGCGACGGATTACAGCCAGTATGTGACCGATCGCTTCGTGCAATAAATAAGGAGGCGCTGATGCTGCAAATCTCTCATCTTGCCGCCAGCTACGGTGGAAAACCGGTGCTGGAAGATATCAACCTGACGCTCGATAGTGGCGAACTGCTGGTGGTACTCGGACCTTCTGGTTGCGGAAAAACCACGCTGTTAAATCTGATTGCCGGGTTTGTGCCGTATCAGCATGGCAGCATTATGCTGGCGGGCAACAAAGTTGAAGGTCCAGGCGCAGAGCGCGGGGTTGTGTTCCAGAACGAAGGCCTGCTGCCCTGGCGCAACGTGCAGGACAACGTGGCCTTCGGGCTGCAACTGGCGGGGATGGAGAAGCCCCAACGTCAACGAATCGCGCGGGAGATGTTGCAGAAAGTTGGGCTGGAGGATGCGGGAAAACGTTTTATCTGGCAGCTCTCTGGTGGTCAGCGTCAGCGCGTAGGCATTGCGCGGGCGTTGGCTGCCAACCCGCAGCTGTTGTTGCTGGATGAACCCTTTGGCGCGCTCGACGCCTTTACCCGCGAGCAGATGCAAACCCTGCTGCTGAAGTTGTGGCATGAGACTGGCAAACAGGTGCTGTTGATTACCCACGATATTGAAGAGGCCGTTTTTTTGGCAACGGAGCTGGTATTGCTGTCGCCAGGCCCTGGCCGGGTACTGGAGCGTCTGCCGCTGAATTTCGCTCGTCGCTTTGTGGCCGGAGAGCCGAGCCGCAGCATTAAGTCCGACCCGCAGTTTATCGCCATGCGCGAGTATGTGTTAGGTCGTGTCTTTGAACAACGGGAGGCATTCTCATGAGCGTGGTGATTAATGATAAACCCCGTCGCCAGCGCGCGCTGAACTGGCGCTGGCCGTTCTCGCGGCAGATTACCTTAAGCTTCGGTACGCTGGTCGTCATTCTGGCGGTGTGGTGGACGGTGGCGGCGCTGCAGTTAATCAGTCCGCTGTTTTTACCCCCGCCGGGCCAGGTTTTGCAAAAACTGATGGTTATTGCCGGGCCGCAGGGGTTTATGGATGCCACGCTGTGGCAGCATCTGGCGGCGAGCCTGACGCGTATTGTTATCGCGCTGCTGGCGGCGGTACTGCTCGGCGTTCCGGTTGGGATCGCTATGGGGCTGAGTCCGACGATGCGCGGCATTCTCGATCCGATCATTGAACTGTATCGTCCGGTTCCGCCATTGGCCTATTTGCCGCTGATGGTTATCTGGTTTGGCATTGGTGAGACCTCCAAGATCCTGCTGATCTATCTGGCGATTTTCGCCCCTGTAGCGATGTCGGCGCTGGCGGGGGTTAAAAGCGCGCAGCAGGTGAGAGTGCGTGCCGCACAGTCGCTGGGAGCCAGCCGTACGCAGGTGCTGTGGTTTGTTATTTTGCCGGGGGCATTGCCGGAGATACTCACAGGGTTGCGTATCGGGCTTGGCGTGGGCTGGTCGACGTTGGTGGCAGCAGAGCTGATTGCCGCCACGCGAGGTTTAGGATTTATGGTGCAGTCAGCCGGTGAGTTTCTGGCAACGGATGTGGTGCTGGCGGGGATCGCGGTGATTGCCGTTATCGCGTTTATTTTAGAACTGGGTCTGCGCGCGCTTCAGCGCCGCCTGACGCCCTGGCATGGAGAAGTACAATGAGTGAACGTCTGAGCATTACCCCGCTGGGGCCGAACATTGGCGCACAAATCACCGGTGCGGATTTGACGCGCCCGCTGAGCGATAATCAGTTTGAACAGCTTTATCACGCCGTACTGCGCCATCAGGTGGTGTTTCTGCGTGAGCAGGTGATTACGCCGCAACAACAGCGGGCGCTGGCGCTGCGTTTTGGCGATCTGCATATTCACCCTGTCTATCCGCATGCCGAAGGGGTTGAAGAGATTATCGTGCTGGATACTCATAACGATAATCCGCCGGATAACGACAACTGGCACACCGATGTGACCTTTATCGACACTCCGCCAGCGGGCGCGATTCTGGCGGCAAAAGAGCTGCCATCGACAGGGGGAGACACCCTGTGGACCAGCGGGATTGCCGCTTATGACGCATTATCTGAGCCGTTTCGCCAGTTGCTGAGCGGCCTGCGGGCAGAGCATGATTTTCGTAAATCCTTCCAGGAATATAAATACCGCCAGACGCCAGAGGAGCATCAGCGCTGGCTGGAGGCGGTGGCAAAGCATCCGCCCCTGCTGCATCCGGTGGTGCGCACGCATCCAGTGAGCGGGAAGCAGGCGCTGTTCGTGAATGAAGGATTTACCACGCGAATTGTCGATGTGACGGAAAAAGAGAGCGAGGCGTTACTGCGCTTTTTGTTCGCGCATATCACTAAACCGGAGTTCCAGGTGCGCTGGCGTTGGCAGCCCAACGATGTGGCGATTTGGGATAATCGCGTGACGCAGCATTATGCGAATGCGGATTATCTGCCCCTGCGGCGCATTATGCACCGGGCGACAATTTTGGGAGACAAGCCGTTTTTTCGGGCGGGGTGATTATCGGAGACGCTTCATTTACCGGGCCTACGACCTGTAGGTCCGGTAAAGCGAAGCCGTCATTAGGCAACAAAGTGATTAGCGCAGGATTTTTTTCTCAGCCAGATCCAGTGCGAAGTAGCTGAAGATCAGATCCGCGCCAGCGCGTTTGATCGAGCCTAAGCTTTCCAGCACCACTTTCTCTTCATCTATTGCACCCGCAAGGGCTGCAAACTTGATCATCGCGTATTCACCGCTGACCTGATAAGCGCCAATCGGCAGCTCGGTGCGCTCGCGGATATCGCGCAGAATATCGAGGTATGCGCCAGCCGGTTTGACCATCAAGCAGTCTGCGCCCTGGGCTTCATCCAGCAGCGATTCGCGGATCGCTTCCCGACGGTTCATCGGGTTCATCTGATAGGTTTTACGATCGCCCTTCAGCGCGGTACCTGCGGCTTCACGGAATGGGCCATAGAAAGAAGAGGCAAATTTGGTGGAGTAGGACATGATCGCGGTATCGGTAAAGCCCGCGGCATCCAGCGCCTGGCGAATCGCCTGTACCTGGCCGTCCATTGCGGCGGAAGGGGCGATGAAATCTGCGCCCGCAGCGGCGGCAACGACCGCCTGTTTGCCGAGATTGACAAGGGTTAAATCGTTATCAACGCCGTGCTCGCATAATACGCCGCAGTGACCGTGCGAGGTGTATTCACAGAAGCAGGTGTCGGACATGACGATCATCTCCGGTACGGTCTGCTTACAGATACGCGACATGCGCGCCACCAGACCGTCTTCTTTCCAGGCATCGCTGCCGGTGTCATCGGTGTGATGAGAAATGCCGAAGGTCATAACCGAGCGGATGCCTGCATTAGCAATGCGTTCAATTTCGCGCGCCAGATGCTTCTCTGGAATGCGCATCACGCCGGGCATGGCCTCGATAGCTTTGTAATCGTCGAGTTCTTCTTCAACAAAGATCGGCAACACCAGGTCATTTAAGCTGAGTGTTGTCTCTTCAAACATAGCGCGCAGCGCAGGTGATTTGCGCAGGCGGCGAGGGCGTTGGATTAGGTCTGTCATGGTATGCCTGATGTTTGTGGAATCGAAGTCCGTAGTATACCCGAACCTGAGGGTGGGTGGTTTACGAAAGTTGGCGTTATATCTGGATTTTCCATCGTGGAAGGCTGAATCATTAGAGCAATTTATTCACATTTATGGCAGGTTATTTATATTCATTATTTTGCTTGTTTCTGTTTTTATTATTTTAAATATCGATGCGTTTATTTGTGTAGGGCTGGTGATAATCCCTCTTTATTTATTGTTTATTTGTTTGGGTGTGTGGTGAGTTATTTGTTAATTATATGCTTCAGAGATGTGTTGTGCGGTATTTCATTGAAAGAATGAGTTTTTTTGTTTTTTGTGTCAGAGGTGAGGGTATTCGTAGTGTTGTCCGGTTTCGGACGACTAGCAAAGAATAATTGAACCTTTACTTTGTGAAACCGCATAATCGTCCCCGCGAAACATAAAATGTTTTCTTTGCATTGATAATTAATGGATCAACTATATTACGTCCCTGAGGAGGGATGACAAATGCACACTTGGAAAAAGAAACTAGTAGTCTCACAATTAGCATTAGCCTGTACTTTGGCAATCACTTCTCAGGCGAATGCTTCTACTGATATTTCTGGAACCACATACACAACGTTCACCCATTATAATGACGCATCACATGTTGATGACGTTTACTTCGATGGATATGTCGGTTGGAACAATTACGGCACTGATAGTATTTATAATGGTGATATTTATCCGGTAATCAATAACGCTACTGTCAACGGCGTTATTTCTACTTATTATCTGGATGATGGACTGTCAACTAACGGCAATTATAACAGCCTGACGATTAAAAACAGTACCATTCACGGTATGGTGACATCCGAGTGTATGACCACGGATTGTACTAACCGTACGGGTACCGACTATTACTACGACCGTCTGGCAATGAACGTCATCAACTCCACTATCGATGACAACTACGAACATTATACCTACAACGGTACCTATAATGACGTGGCTGATACGCACGTTGTCGACGTTTATAACCTGGGCACGGCTATCACTTTGGATCAAGAAGTTGATCTGTCTATCTCCAACAACTCTCACGTCGCGGGTATTACCCTGACTCAGGGTTATGAGTGGGAAGATATTGACGATAATACCGTCATCACCGGCGTAAACAGCGGCGAAGTGTTTAACAACACTATCGCTGTTACCGACTCTACCCTGACCTCAGGTTCCTGGTCTGATGAAGGAAGATCCGGCTGGTTTGGTAACACCAGCAATGCGAGCGACTACAACGGTAACGGTTGGAACGCGAATGATATCGCATTGGCGGTTATTGCTAATCCCAATGTAGATAACGCGATGCAGACCACCGCCACGTTTGATAACGCTACGCTGATGGGCGATGTGCTGTTCTCCAGCAACTTTGATGAGAACTTCTTCCCGAACGGCGCTGATACTTACCGCGATACCGATGCCGATCTGGATACCAACGGCTGGGATGGTACTGACCGTCTGGATCTGACCCTGAACCACGGCAGCAAGTGGGTTGGTGCGGCAATGTCCGTCCATCAGGTTGACGTTGATGGTGATGGCGTTTACGAAAGCTATGCTGAGGGTACTGAAGCCACCCCTACGCTGATTGATATCGCTGCCAACAGCCTGTGGCCTTCTTCAACCTACGGTATCGATAGCGACACATCCTCTTATGACGAAAATGGTCATGTGGTTGGCAATACCGTTTATCAGAGCGGTCTGTTCAACGTGACGCTGAACGGCGCTTCCCAGTGGGATACCACCAAAACTTCTCTGATTGACACTTTGAGCATCAACAGCGGTTCCGTTGTCAACGTGGGTGATTCTGCGCTGGTTTCTGACTCCATCACTCTGACCGGTGCTTCCGCACTGAACATCAATGAAGATGGTCGTGTTGCGACTAATACGCTGTCTATTGACAACAGTACCGTAACGATTGCTGATGATGTCTCTGCCGGCTGGAATGTGCTTGATGCCGCGCTGTATGCCAATACCATTAACGTCACCAACAACGGCGTTCTGGATGTGGGCAACAGCACCGGGAACGCGCTGCAGGTTGATACCCTGAATCTGACCAGCTACACCGACGCTTACAACCATGTTAATGCGGGTGTTTTCGACATCAACAGCGCTAACTATGTATTGAATGCTGACCTGACCAACGATCGTACCAACGATACGCGCCAGGCTAACTACGGTTATGGCGTGATAGCGATGAACTCTGATGGTCATCTGACTATCAACGGTAACGGCGATTCTGACACCTCAGGCGATCAGTCTGAAGTTGATAACTACGGTGATCACGTAGCAGCGGCAACCGGTAACTATAAAGTTCGCATCGATAACGCCACTGGCGCAGGTTCTGTTGCTGATTACAACGGTAACGAGCTGATCTACGTTAACGACACGAACAGCACCGCAACTTTCTCTGCAGCCAACAAAGCAGACCTGGGTGCTTACACCTATCAGGCTCAGCAGCAGGGTAACACCGTTGTTCTGCAGCAGATGGAGCTGACCGACTACGCGAACATGGCGCTGAGCATTCCGTCTGCCAATACGAATATCTGGAACCTGGAACAAGACACCGTTGGTACTCGTCTGACTAACGCGCGTCATGGTCTGGTAGATAACGGTGGTGCATGGGTGAGCTACTTCGGCGGCAGCTTCGATGCGGATAACGGCAACATTAACTATGATCAGGATGTTAACGGCATCATGGTCGGTGTTGATTCCAAAATCGATGGTAACAACGCTAAGTGGATTGTCGGTGCTGCGGCAGGCTTCGCGAAAGGTGACATGAGTGATCGTACCGGTCAGGTAGATCAGGATAGCCAGACTGCCTATATCTACTCTTCTGCTCGTTTTGCGAACAACATCTTTGTTGACAGTAACTTAAGCTACTCCCACTTCAACAATGATCTGTCTGCCAGCATGAGCAACGGTCAGTATGTTGATGGCAGCACCTCTGCTGATGCCTGGGGCTTTGGCTTGAAACTGGGTTATGACCTGAAGCTGGGTGATGCAGGTTACGTAACCCCTTACGGTAGCGTATCCGGTCTGTTCCAGTCTGGTGATGACTATAAGCTGAGCAACGACATGAAAGTTGACGGTCAGTCTTATGACAGCATGCGTTATGAACTTGGTGTCGATGCAGGTTATACCTTCGCCTACAGCGATGACCAGGCGCTGACCCCGTACTTCAAACTGGCCTACGTTTACGACGACTCTAACAACGATTCTGATGTAAACGGTGATTCTATCGACAACGGCGTAGAAGGTTCTGCGGTACGCGTTGGGCTGGGTACTCAGTTCAGCTTCACCAAGAACTTCAGCGCGTACACCGATGCTAATTACCTCGGTGGCGGTGATGTCGATCAAGACTGGTCTGCAAACGTTGGTGTTAAATATACCTGGTAAAAACTTTCTTGCAGAGAAATAAAAGGTAATTTTATTTAGAAATAATGCCCGTCACGCATTTGACGGGCATTTCTTGCAAGGAATTCGCACATGCTATCTTCAAATAAACCTCTTCTTGAGTTTGGTAAGCTTGATAAATGTTTAGCGAAATATGGTAAGCACTTTGAGTGTGATAACGACAAAGAAATAATTTTTTCCAGCGATATTAATAGTGACGAAACTTTTGTTATTTTAAGTGGTGTTGTTTCCTTACGTAGAGGGGAAAGCGTGCTGGTCGGGATTGCACAGGCGCCTTTTATTATGGGCCTTTCTGATGGTGTGATGAAAACAGATGTACAATACAGATTAATAACCGAAAATAATTGTACGGGATACCACCTGCCTGCTTCGCAAACGATAAATATAATTGAACAATGCCAGCTTTGGCGTGAAGCCTTTTGCTGGTTAGCATGGCAAAATTCCATGTTTGAGTTGCGCGATCTGCAGCTGATCGGCAATAACTCCTACGATCAGATCCGCGCGACGCTGATATCCATGATGAAATGGGACGACGTACTGCGTTCGCGTATCGGCGTCATGAACTATATTCACCAACGCACGCGAATTTCACGCTCAGTTGTCGCTGAGGTTCTCGCGGCATTGCGTAAAGGTGGTTACATTGAAATGAATAAAGGCAAACTGGTGAGCATTAACCGTTTGCCTTTTGAGTATTAAGTCAGGATGCAGGAATAACCTGCGGTTTATTCCCGCTCAGCTCTGCAACCAGATCGTTGATACCGTCGCTCATATTGGTAAATCGGGTTAGCGGAGAACGGGTTACCACGATAAATGCCCCGACGTTTTGCTGTGGGATCATCGCCATATAGGTAATGAAGCCGCCGCCGCCACCGGTTTTTTGAATAATTCCTGGTCGCCCATTCTTCGGCGCCATATAGACCCAGCCCAAACCCAGCGCATCGGCTCTACCCGGAACATCCATCCCTATCACTTTGGTTAACTGCGTCCGCTGATAAATCAGCGTCTGCATACGGTCGGCCTGCTGGCTACGATGGTAAAAATCAGATGAGAGATACTGCTGCATCCAGCGCATCATATCACCGGGCGTTGAATAAACACCACCGCTACCCATTGCCGCCAGGGTATTGTTGCAAGGACTGGCACCTTTTTCCGCGACCATCAGGCGTCTGCATTGATCGGGGGATGGGGTAAAGGTGGTGTCTTTCATCCCCAGCGGACGAGTAATTTTTTCTTCAAACAGCTGCGGATAAGGCTTTCCGGATGCGGTTCCCAGCGCATCGGCCAGCAGGTCAAACGCCAGGTTGGAATAAGAAGCCTGCGAACCCGGTGCGGCTTTAAGCGTGGCGGTTGAGAGATAGCTCCAGCGCTGTTCACGGGTTGGCCAGACAAACACCGGGCGCTTCGCCGCGCCGCCAGGCTGTTCGCGCGGCAGCGCGCTGGTATGCGTCGCCAGATTCACCAGCGTAATCGGCGTGCCCTGATAAGTCGGCACGCGCGCGCCAGGCGGCGCATATTTGCTCAATGGATCGTTGAGTTTAACCGTACCCTGATCGAGTAATTTCACCAGCATTTCGCTGGTCATTAATTTAGTAATAGAGGCAATTCGAATAACGGAATCCAGCTGCGGATGAACGTTATTGCCAGGGCGTGTTTCGCCGAAGCTGCGAAATACGCGCTGGTTACCATCAATCACCACGAGCGCCATCCCCGTAGCACCGCTGCCGTAAAATATATGGTCGGCATAACGATCGACGATATCAGAGGCGAAGACCGGATCGGTTATAGGCTGTGCCGCCTGGACAGATGTCAATGACGCCGCACACAGCGCGGCAGAAAAAAGCAGACTACGTTTCAACGGTGGTGTCCATGAGTTAGAGAAAGTGAAAAAGGATGTCGTGCGTATGCGTATTTATACTACTCATCGGCGTATTGCAAAGCGCTTATCAGCCAATGATAGTGTGAAAAACGTAACGATGAGTAAACGCGAGCGTTTCCCGGATTACGGATGTTCGCTTTTGTGATCTCACGCTGTGATAATCTGCACTTGCTGGAACGTTGTCGAGTGTGAAAATCACAGAAACAATTCTTCATACCCGGATGCGAACTAAGTGCCGCGGTTTTGGTCACACTTGTCGGTTTCAGCTTGTGTTTTTGGGCGTAAGCCGTCTGGCCGCCGCACTCCACGGTGGCAAATACACAGCAGTCGTCATAACGATAAGAAGTTAGCAGGAGAGCACTATGTTTAAGTCTTTTTTCCCAAAGCCGGGGCCGTTCTTTATTTCGGCATTTATTTGGGCACTGGTCGCCGTTGTATTCTGGCAAGGAGGTGGGGGAGCCTGGGTTGCGCATATTACCGGCGCGTCGGGAGACGTACCGATTAGCGCGGCCCGATTCTGGTCGCTGGATTACCTGATTTTTTATGCGTATTACATCCTTTGTGTTGGTGTGTTTGCGCTGTTCTGGTTTATCTACAGTCCGCACCGCTGGCAGTACTGGTCCATACTGGGCACGTCGCTGATAATTTTCGTGACCTGGTTTCTGGTTGAAGTTGGCGTCGCCGTCAACGCCTGGTATGCGCCATTCTATGATCTGATTCAATCCGCGTTGAGTGCGCCGCATAAGGTGAAGATTGAGCAGTTCTATCATGAAGTAGGCATCTTTCTTGGCATTGCGCTGATTGCCGTGGTCATTGGGGTGATGAACAACTTCTTCGTCAGCCACTATGTATTCCGCTGGCGTACCGCAATGAACGAACACTATATGGCGCACTGGCAGCATCTGCGTCATATCGAAGGCGCGGCGCAGCGTGTGCAGGAAGATACCATGCGTTTTGCCTCCACGCTTGAAGATATGGGGGTCAGCTTTATCAATGCGATTATGACGCTGATTGCCTTCTTACCTGTCCTGGTCACACTCTCAGCCCATGTGCCGGACCTGCCTATTGTTGGACATGTTCCTTATGGCCTGGTGATTGCCGCGATTGTCTGGTCGTTGATGGGAACCGGCTTGCTGGCGGTAGTCGGCATCAAACTTCCGGGGCTGGAGTTTAAAAACCAGCGCGTGGAAGCGGCTTACCGTAAAGAACTGGTTTACGGTGAAGATGACGCTAATCGTGCGACCCCGCCGACGGTGCGTGAACTGTTCCATGCGGTGCGCCAGAACTACTTCCGCCTCTATTTTCACTATATGTACTTCAATATCGCCCGCATTCTATACCTGCAGGTTGATAACGTTTTCGGCTTGTTCCTGCTGTTCCCGTCGATTGTTGCCGGTACGATTACGCTCGGCCTGATGACGCAAATCACCAACGTGTTTGGCCAGGTGCGCGGCTCGTTCCAGTATTTGATTAACTCCTGGACAACGTTAGTCGAACTGATGTCTATTTATAAGCGTCTGCGCAGCTTTGAACGTGAGCTTGATGGCCAGGATATTCAGGAAGTTACCCATACGCTTAGTTAATAAAAAAGGAGATGTTATGTCGACGGTTTCCCGTCTTTACCCCTTGTCCGGTCTGGCCGCTCTGGTGCTGGTGGGATGTAGTAGCCAACCCGCGCAGCCGCTAAAAAAAGGGGAGAAAGCCGTCGATGTGGCGAGCGTGGTGCGCCAGAAAATGCCCGCCAGCGTGAAAGACCGGGACGCATGGGCGCAGGATTTAGCGAAGACGTTTGAAAGCCAGAAGCTGGCGCCGACGGTTGAAAATATCTGTTCGGTGCTGGCGGTCGCGCAACAGGAGTCAAACTATCAGGCGGATCCGGCCGTTCCAAACTTAAGTAAAATCGCCTGGAAAGAGATCGACCGGCGCGCCGAGCGTATGCATATCCCGCAGTTTGTGGTGCATACCGCACTGAAGATTAACTCGCCAACGGGGAAAAGCTACAGCGAGCGTCTGGATACGGTGAAAACGGAAAAACAGCTTAGCGCCATTTTTGATGATTTTATCAATATGGTACCGATGGGGCAGACGCTGTTTGGTTCGCTTAATCCGGTACATACCGGTGGGCCAATGCAGGTCAGTATCGCGTTTGCCGAGCAGCACGCCGACGGGTATCCGTGGAAAATGGCGGGAACAGTACGTCAGGAAGTGTTCAGCCGCCGCGGTGGGCTGTGGTTCGGTACGTATCATCTGCTTAACTACCCGGCGAATTACAGCGCGCCAATCTTCCGTTTCGCCGATTTCAATGCAGGATGGTATGCCAGCCGCAATGCGGCTTTCCAGAATGCGGTCAGTAAAGCCAGCGGAGTGAAGCTGGCGATGGATGGTGACTTGATTCTCTACGGCAGCAGCGAGCCGGGCAAAACCGAGCTGGCGGTACGTAAACTGGCCGGGAAGCTGGGGATGAGCGAGAGTGAGATCCACCGTCAACTGCAAAAAGGTGACAGTCTGGCTTTTGAAGATACCGCGCTGTACGAGAAGGTCTATAAGCTGGCGGAAGCGAAGACTGGGAAAGCGCTACCCCGTGAAATGCTGCCAGACATTCAGCTGGAAAGCCCGAAGATTACACGTAATCTGACTACCGCGTGGTTTGCGAAACACGTGGACGATCGTCGAGCGAAATGTATGGGTCAGTCATCATTATGATGACGGCGGCGCCAGCGCACGAATGCCGCTATGGCGCCAAGAATCAGACTTCCGGCAAGGAAAGGGACCAGCCCAAAAAGGGTACCGACGCCTAAGCCAATTTCAACTCGTGGGCGTCCTGTCTCTTGCATTTGCAACTGCATCAGCTGTTCATAGATGCCGGGAGCGTGGGCCAACAGATTTAAAACCTGCGCGCCTGCCCAAAAGCAAAACAGCACAAATACGGCATACGCAATGTTGCCGGGCAGGGAGGAGGTATCCCGATGCTTGCCCTTAAACAGGGATTTTGAGAGCGTAAAATCAGCCATAAAGACCTCCGGAAATAACCTGCTTTTTTTGACGTGATGCCTGGAACTGACTGTGAGTCTGACAGGTGATCGGCAATGTCAATATCAGAATGATGGTAATTTCAGGTAGAGATTATTCCTGGATCTCGGTTTTTTGCTGATTGTCACAATTAAGTAACCTTAAGTGAAATCAAGTTACATTTCAGAAATTCCGCACAGGCCACAGACGTCTATGAGGAAATGTGCGAGGATGCGCTTTCACGTTGTATTTCCACCGGAGCCGTTATGAACCTGCCTGTTAAAATTCGCCGAGACTGGCACTACTATGCCTTCGCTATTGGGCTTATCTTTATTCTGAACGGTGTGGTCGGCTTACTGGGTTTTGAAGCGCAGGGATGGCAGACCTATGCGGTGGGGTTGGTGACGTGGGTGATTAGCTTTTGGCTGGCCGGATTAATTATCCGTCGCCGCGTGGAAGATGAAGAAGAAGCAAAGGATGCCCAATAGCTATCGATCAGGCATCCTGGCGGGTTTACATACTGGTTTTCAACGCGCTATCCGCCGCATGACGTTCCAGTGCCAGTTCGATCAGGCGAGTGATCAAATCGGTATAGCCTAAGCCGCTCGCCTGCCACAGTTTTGGATACATGCTGATGTTGGTAAAGCCCGGCAGCGTGTTGATCTCATTGATCACAACATCGTTCTCTGCGGTTAAGAAAACGTCCACGCGCGCCATACCGGCGCAGCCCAGCGCCTGATAAGCCTGAATAGCAATGTCGCGGATCTTATCGTTAATTTCCGGTGCGATCGCTGCCGGAACAACCACTTTGGCACCGTTATCGTCAATGTATTTGGTGTCGTAAGCGTAAAAATCACTGTTCAGCACGATCTCGCCACAGGTACTGGCCTGCGGTTGATCGTTGCCCAGCACCGCGCATTCGATCTCGCGGCCCTTGATCCCTTGTTCCACCACGACTTTATGGTCGAATTCAAATGCCAGCGCGACGGCCTGATTGTATTGCGCCTCGCTGGTCACTTTACTGACGCCAACGGACGAGCCCTGGTTGGCTGGTTTCACAAACAGCGGCAGGCCAAGGCGGGATTCCACCTCGGCAAAGCTGATGCGGTTGCGATTGGCGCGAGTGAGCGTAATAAATGGCGCGATGTTTAATCCGGCATCGCGCAGTAGACGTTTGGTCACGTCTTTATCCATACAGGCCGCAGAACCCAGGACATCAGAACCGACGAACGGCAGATTCGCCACGCGCAGCATACCCTGCAGAGAGCCATCTTCACCCAACGTGCCGTGTACGATCGGGAAAATAACATCGACCGTTGGCAGTGGCTGACCGTTTTGCGCATCGATCAACTGGTGCTCTTGTTTACCCGGGACCTGAGCCAGGCTGGTCGCGGAAGGACGCAGCGCAATATGCGCTGGATCATCTGAATTGAGCAGATAGTTACTGGCATCGCTAATGTGCCATTGTCCTTGCTTATCAATACCTAACAGCACAACGTCAAAGCGAGTCTTGTCGATGGCATCGACAATATTTTTTGCCGATTGCAATGACACTTCATGTTCCGCTGATTTACCACCAAATACGATTCCTACCCGCAACTTTGCCATCTTAAAAACCCATTCCATGAATGCAAAGCACATACATTACCACGACAAAACGCAGGTTTCCTCGGCTTCTGGCAGATTGTTTTGGTGGGCAACAAAGGAACAGATAAGCGCAAACGCGCAGAACGGACGCGGAGCATAAACCCCTGCTGATATTGTGGGGTTGATGTGAGGTATATCACAAATATGATGAGCGGGAAGATAAAATTCTAAACTGTGATATATCGCACCTGTGGACCCTTATTTGGCTAAGTAATTTGTTAAGCTACTCACAGTTTTCAGCTACTTATCGTTATGAGTCCCTATGGAATCCTGGAGAGTAAACCTCATTTCCGTATGGTTCGGTTGCTTTTTCACCGGCCTGGCAATCAGCCAAATCCTGCCTTTTTTACCGCTCTATATCTCCCAACTGGGGGTAAGCTCCCATGAAGCACTCTCAATGTGGTCCGGCTTAACGTTTAGCGTCACCTTCCTGATTTCAGCCATCGTCTCTCCGATGTGGGGGAGTTTAGCCGACCGTAAAGGACGCAAGCTAATGCTGCTGCGGGCCTCTTTGGGTATGGCGATTGCGATTTTACTGCAGGCCTTTGCCACTAACGTCTGGCAGCTTTTTCTGCTGCGTGGGGTCATGGGGTTAACGTCTGGCTATATTCCCAATGCGATGGCGCTGGTAGCCTCACAGGTTCCGCGCGAACGCAGCGGGTGGGCGCTGAGTACGCTCTCGACGGCGCAAATTAGCGGCGTTATTGGCGGACCACTGATGGGGGGCTTTATTGCCGACCACGTTGGCTTACGGGCGGTATTCTGTATTACCGCGGCTTTGCTGGTAGTGAGTTTTCTGGTCACGCTGTTCTTAATCAAAGAAGGTGTGCGCCCGACAATCAAAAAAAGCGAACGCCTGAGCGGGAAGGCCGTCTTTGCCTCGCTGCCTTATCCGGCACTGGTGATCAGCCTGTTTTTTACTACGATGGTGATCCAGTTATGTAACGGCTCAATTGGGCCGATTCTGGCGCTGTTTATTAAATCAATGGTCCCAGACAGTTCTAATATTGCCTTTCTCAGCGGGCTGATTGCTTCGGTTCCGGGCATCTCGGCGCTGATTTCTGCGCCCCGGCTAGGTAAATTAGGCGATCGTATTGGGACCGAGCGGATTTTAATGGCAACGTTAATCTTCGCCGTCGTGTTGTTTTTCGCCATGTCATGGGTCAATACGCCGTTGCAGTTGGGGATCTTACGTTTTCTGCTCGGCTTTGCCGACGGCGCGATGTTGCCCGCGGTGCAGACGTTGCTGGTGAAATACTCCAGCGACCAGATAACCGGGCGCATTTTTGGTTATAACCAGTCATTTATGTACCTCGGCAACGTAGCCGGGCCATTAATGGGAGCAACGGTTTCGGCAATGGCGGGCTTTCGCTGGGTGTTTATTGCCACGGCGTGCATTGTGTTAATCAACATCTGGCAACTGGCTATCGCGTTGCGACGTCGGCGCTGCGCACGCTGAGTACCTGATTAACAACGCTGCCCGTCAGCGTTGTTAATCCATCATTATGCATTTATATATCCAGGTGATTATTAATCCCCTTACCCTTTTATATGGAATAATTCTGCGCTAAGACACCTTCTCCCTTATTTTGTGTTGTGATTGTTTTCGCAAAACGTTTTATTTCTTATGAAAATACAACTTTCATCCACTAGGCAGTTGTGAGTCTTAATGATAACGTGGCCTATATTTGGTTAAGGGAATACGTAAATGAAAAATCTCGTCACTGAGTTGTTACTTAAGCTCGCCCAAAAAGAAGAAGAGTCGCAAGAACTGACGGCGCAGGTTGAAACGCTGGAGCAGGTAATCATCGAAATGCTGCGCAATATGACGTGTAACGATCGGCAAATATTTATTCGCCAAATTGAGGGGGCTTTGGCTGGAGAAGGCCGTATGCCTGCGTTTCTGACCAACGTTCATAACGCTGGCGAGAGTGTGCCAAAAGCGTTTTGAGTAATCCGTGGTGCGTCATCCACAAATTATCATAAAAGTGTCACATCAAATACTTATAGTCGCTTTGTTTTAATTTTACCGTATTTATACATGGAGAAAATAAAGTGAAACAAAGCGCACTCGCTATTGCCCTGTTACCTTTGCTGTTTACCCCGGTTATTAATGCAGAAACCTCTGCCATAGCGGTTATGGATAATCGTGCCGCTCAGGGTGATATCACCACGCCGGGCGGCGCCCGCCGATTGTCTGCCGATCAAACGGCGGCTCTGCGCGAATCTCTGAGCGATAAACCGGCCAAAAATATTATTTTATTGATTGGCGATGGGATGGGTGACTCAGAAATAACGGCCGCGCGAAATTATGCCGAAGGCGCAGGCGGCTTTTTTAAAGGGATTGATGCTTTACCGTTGACCGGACAATACACGCACTATGCGTTGGATAAGAAAACGGGTAAACCCGATTATGTGACGGATTCTGCGGCATCCGCGACGGCGTGGACCACCGGTGTGAAAACCTATAATGGCGCGCTGGGCGTTGATATTCATGAAAAAGATCACGCCACAATTCTTGAAATGGCAAAAGCGGCGGGGCTGGCAACGGGCAACGTTTCTACCGCTGAATTGCAGGATGCTACCCCGGCGGCGCTGGTTGCCCATGTGACTTCGCGTAAGTGCTATGGCCCAGGCGTGACACGTGAAAAATGCCCAACCAATGCGCTGGAAAAAGGCGGTAAAGGGTCAATCACCGAACAATTACTGAATGCCCGGGCTGACGTTACGCTGGGCGGCGGGGCCAAAACGTTTGCGGAAACCGCTGCGGCGGGCGAGTGGCAGGGTAAAACGTTGCGTGAACAAGCCCTGGCCCGCGGTTATCAGATGGTGAGTGATACCGCGACGCTGGCGGCGATTACCGAAGCTAATCAGGTTAAACCGCTGCTGGGCCTGTTCTCTGACGGCAATATGCCCGTGCGCTGGGAAGGTCCGAAAGCGTCTTATCATGGCAATCTGGATAAGCCGGTTGTGACCTGTACGCCAAATCCAAAGCGTGACGACAGCGTGCCAACGCTGGCGCAGATGACGGATAAAGCGATTGAGCTGTTAAGCAAAAATGAGAAAGGTTTCTTCCTGCAAGTGGAAGGGGCGTCAATCGATAAACAGGACCATGCCGCCAACCCGTGCGGACAGATTGGTGAAACGGTCGATCTGGACGAAGCGGTACAGCGTGCGCTTGCCTTTGCGAAGAAAGATGGCAACACCCTGGTGGTAGTAACCGCTGACCACGCACATGCCAGCCAGATTGTCGCGCCGGATACCAAAGCACCAGGTCTGACCCAGGCGCTGAACACCAAAGATGGCGCGGTCATGGTCATCAGCTACGGCAACTCTGAAGAGGAATCTCAGGAGCACACCGGCAGCCAGCTGCGAATTGCAGCCTATGGCCCGCACGCGGCGAATGTGGTCGGCCTGACCGATCAAACCGACCTGTTTTACACCATGAAAGCGGCGTTAGGACTGAAATAACCCGACGCCCGGCGGCAATACTTTTGCCGCCGGGTGGTATTTTTATCGTTAGCAGCCAAACTTACCTGTGTGTTGTCGTTCAGAAAAGAAGGATGCTATGAAAATTACATTATTAATGACGCTGCTTTTTGGTCTGATTTTTTTAACTACCGTCGGTGCTGCCGAGAAGACTTTAACCCCGCAACAACAGCGTATGACCACCTGCAATCAGCAGGCAACGGCGCAGACCTTAAAAGGGGATGCGCGTAAGACATATATGAGTGATTGCCTGAAAAACAGTAAATCTGCGCCGGAGGAAAAGAGCCTGACGCCGCAGCAGCAAAAAATGCGTGAATGTAACGTTAAGGCGACGGAGCAGTCTCTGAAAGGTGATGATCGTAATAAATTTATGAGCGCTTGCCTGAAGAAATCTGCGTAGCACTTACGGGTGAGCAGGTAAAATCGCTCACCCGAAATATCATACTTCCGCCACCAGACCCCTTCCTATAATTTGGGAAATTTGTTTCAGAATATTCCCAAATACAATGAATGATGAAAACTTTTATCAAAAGAAGGTCGTCCCGAATGAAGCATTTTTATCGCTTCATCAAAATGACCACCAACGTTCCGGTATGCGATTCGCCCGACGAATCAGGCTGCCGCGAGCGGTGGGATTGGGGGGGATGTTTTTCCCTATCGCGTCGGTATTAGTTGCTCAGCCCATTACCGGTGGCTGGTGGCTATTACTGGTGGGATGGGCGTTTGTCTGGCCGCATTTGGCCTGGCAGTTGGCCAGCAAAGCCGACAATCCTCTGCATAGCGAATTTACCAACTTAAAAGCCGATGCCATTCTTGCCGGTATGTGGATAGGGATTATGGGCGTAAACCTGTTGCCATCCACGGCGCTGCTGATGATTATCTGCATCAACCTGATGGGTGCAGGCGGGATGCGAATATTCATCGCAGGCGCCGTTTTGATGATGGTTTCATGCCTGGTGACGTTACAGTTAACCGATATCTCCGTCGCTTTTAGCAGTACTCAACTTAGCGTGCTATTGACGCTGCCGGTGCTGGTGATTTATCCGCTGCTGTTTGCCTGGGTCAGCTACCAGACGGTCATCAAGCTGGCGGAACATAAACGCCGTTTACAGGTGATGAGTACGCGAGATGGCATGACTGGGGTGTACAACCGCCGCCATTGGGAACTGTTACTGCGTAATGAATTTGATAATTGCCGCCGCTACCAGCGTGACGCCACGTTACTGATTATCGATATCGACCATTTTAAGAGCATCAATGATACCTGGGGTCATGACATTGGGGACCAGGCGATTGTCGCGCTGACCCGCCAGTTGCAGATGACCTTACGCGGTAGCGACGTGATCGGGCGCTTTGGCGGTGATGAGTTTGCGGTGATTATGTGCGGCACGCCGGCAACCAGCGCGATTGCGGCGATGTCTCGTGTTCACGAACGACTTGGCCAACTGCGTTTATCCTGCGCGCCGCAGGTTGCTCTGCGGATCAGCGTGGGGGTTGCGCCGCTGACCGCAGAAACCGAGCATTATCGAGAATGGTTAAAGTCGGCGGATATGGCGCTCTACAAAGCAAAGAATTCCGGACGTAACCGCACTGAGGCGGCGGCCTGACGTCCGGCGGTGTTAACTCAGGAGCGGCTGAGTTTTTCCGACTGCTCCATGCACTTAATCATCGCTTCAATCACTGATGAACGGAAACCACGTTCTTCCAGGACGCGTACCGCTTCAATGGTGGTTCCGCCAGGCGAGCACACCATATCCTTCAGTTCTCCGGGATGTTTACCCGTATCCAGCACCATCTTTGCCGACCCCATTACTGCCTGCGCCGCGAATTTATAAGCTTGCGCGCGAGGCATGCCACCCTGCACGGCGGCGTCCGCCATCGCTTCAATAAACATAAACACATAGGCCGGGGCTGAACCACTGACGCCAACGACCGGATGAATCATTGCCTCCGCAATGACTTCCGCTTCGCCAAAGCAGCGGAAGATATTCAGCACGTCGGCGGTGTCTTCTGGCGTGACTAAGGCGTTCGGCGTGACGGAGGTCATTCCGGCATTCACCAGTGACGGCGTGTTTGGCATCGCGCGAATGATTTTACGATCATGGCCCAGCGCGCGGGCGAGCTGATCGAGGGTGACGCCAGCGGCAATCGAGACGACCAGGGAGTCTTTGTTCAGGCTGGAGGTAATTTCGCTCAGCACTTTAATCATGATGCCTGGTTTTACGGCCCCAAAAACGATGTCAGCGATTTGCGCGACCTCTTGCGCAGACTGCGCCGCATTAATACCGTACTGGTCGTGCAATGCAGCGACTTTATCGGGGGAAGGGGTGTAGACCCAGATTTGTCCGGGGAGAACCTGGCCGCTGGCGATCATGCCGCCAAGTATCGCTTTGCCCATATTACCGCAGCCGATAAAACCGATTTTCTTGTCCATTTTGTCACTCCCTATGCGTGATATTCATTGTTTTACCTGGGAAAGCTAAGCTTAGCGCGGATTGAATATGTGCAGAAGGATAAACAGCACTTTGCCTGCAAGTAAAAGCACGCGACAATGTGCAACTGCACATCAGTGGGGAGAAATTATGACAATATGGGTGGATGCCGATGCGTGTCCGAATGTGATTAAAGATATTTTGTACCGCGCTTCTGAGCGCATGCAGATGCCGCTTATTTTGGTAGCCAACCAAAGTTTGCGCGTCCCGTCTTCGCGGTTTATCCGCACATTACGTGTTCCCGCCGGGTTTGACGTGGCGGATAACGAGATTGTGCGCCAGTGTAGTGCCGGTGATTTAGTGATAACGGCGGATATCCCGCTGGCGGCAGAAGTCATTGAAAAAGGTGCGGCGGCGCTTAATCCGCGCGGTGAACGTTATACCGAAGCCACGATCCGTGAGCGTCTGATGATGCGTGATTTTATGGATACGCTACGCGCCAGCGGTATTCAGACCGGCGGGCCGGACAGCCTTTCACCACGAGACAGGCAGCATTTTGCTGCTGAGCTTGATAAGTGGTGGCTGGAAGTACAGCGCAGAAAATAAAACGTGTAATTTATTATTTACACTTTATTCATGGTGAATTCTTGTTATAGTAGGGGTTAATAGGTATCGCTACCCTGTATGTAATTTTTTCTTTACGTTTTGGCGGTGTACTAGTTTGGTGATATGATTATATCTTTAACCGCATCAGATCCCGCTAGCTCGCGGCTCCCTGGGGAATTTCTGTAATGACGCAACCTCTTTATCTTGTCGGCCCCCGGGGGTGTGGTAAGACAACTACCGGTATGGCGCTGGCGAAGGCTATCGATTTCCAGTTTGTCGATACCGATCGCTGGTTACAATCGCACGTGCAGATGACCGTGGCGGAGATCGTCGAAAGGGAAGGATGGGAAGGGTTTCGTGCCCAGGAGACGAGCGCTCTGCAGGCCGTCACAGCCCCGGCGACGGTTGTTGCGACCGGCGGCGGCATCATTCTTACCGAATTTAATCGTCATTACATGCGCAGCCACGGCGTGGTTATCTATTTAAGCGCACCGGCATCAGTACTGGTTGATCGTCTGGAGGCCACGCCTGAAGAGGGATTGCGCCCAACCTTAACCGGTAAGCCGTTGACTGAAGAGGTGCAGGAAGTGCTCGCTCAGCGCGATGTTCTGTACCGTGAAGCTGCGCACTACATCGTTGATGCCACCCATAAACCTGCGCAGGTGGTGGAAGACATTCTTGAGATACTGGCGCAGGCAGCGCCACGGTTACAGGGCGGTGTCTATACTTAATGTTCATCCAGTGAAAAGGAAGAACTATGCCGACAAAACCACCTTACCCACGTCAAGCGAACATTGTTACGGTTGAAAAGGGGACGCCAGGCCAGACGGTAACCTGGTATCAACTTCGAGCCGATCACCCTAAACCGAATACGTTGATCAGTGAGCATCCTTCTGCGCAGGAAGCCATGGATGCCAAAAAACGCTACGAAGACCCCGATAAAACCTGATATTAAGCACCGTCCTGGCACGAGTCTGAAAAGTGCCAGGACGGGCGTTCATCACATTTTCTTAAATTTCGCCGTATACCGTTAAAATTGAAAATTAAGCAATAACAATCCAGTACCGGAATGATTTGGAATCTTTACACAATACACCGCCGATCAGCTGCTACGCTTTTGAGCATTTGTAGCGCAGGTCAGCGCCCGGCACTTGCCCGGGATTTCACAGCAAAGTAAGAAGATGGTGGAGCAACAAATGAGTGCGTCGTTGGCTATCCTCACGATTGGCGTGGTGCCGATGTGTGAGGTGTTACCGCTCCTGACGGAATATATCGATGAACAGCACATTACTCACCACAGTCTGCTTGGACAGATGCGGCGAGAAGATGTGATGGCTGAGTACGGCGTTTCGCCCGGTGACGAGCCTTTATTAACGCTGCTCAGCGACCACCAACTTGCGCATGTCTCACGCCAGAAGGTAGAGCGCTCGTTGCAAAGTATCGTGGAGGTGCTGGATAACCAGGGCTTTGACGTGATCCTGCTGATGAGTACCGCCTCAATCGCTCGCCTGACCGCCCGCAATAGCATTCTATTGGAGCCGTTACGTATTATCCCCCCGCTGGTGGCCTCGATTGTCGATGGGCATCAGGTCGGGGTTATTGTCCCCGTCACCGAATTGCTCAAAGCCCAGACGCAAAAATGGCAGGTGTTACAAACTCCACCAGTGTATGCCGTGGCGAATCCGATCGAAGGTACCGAACAACAATTGATTGATGCCGGGAAAGAACTGCTGGAGCAAGGCGCGGATGTGATCATGCTGGATTGTCTGGGGTTCAATCAACGCCATCGCGATTTACTGCAAAAATCGCTGGATGTCCCGGTTCTTCTGTCTAATGTGTTGATTGCCCGACTGGCTTCGGAGCTGCTGGCGTAATTTTGCGTGACAGGTGGAACGTCAGCCCCCTATATTGGTTCTCAACTTAATCACGAGATAGGGCCAGTTGTATGCTTCAAAGTAATGAATACTTTTCCGGCAAAGTAAAATCGATCGGTTTTACCAGCAGCAGTACTGGCCGCGCCAGTGTTGGCGTGATGGCTGAAGGCGAATATACCTTTAGTACTGCGGCGCCTGAAGAGATGACTG
The DNA here is from genome assembly GCF_013816515.1 of Citrobacter sp. RHB35-C21. NCBI lineage: Bacteria > Pseudomonadati > Pseudomonadota > Gammaproteobacteria > Enterobacterales > Enterobacteriaceae > Citrobacter > Citrobacter sp. RHB35-C21. The sequence goes on along the minus strand of NZ_CP057147.1, from coordinate 3,944,231 downwards.
TCGTTAGCGGCGCACTGAACGTGCTGCTGCCGGGGGAAACCGAGTGGAAGGTGTATGCCGCAGGGGACGTGTTCAACGTACCGGGCAACAGCGAGTTTCATCTGCAGGTGGCAGAGCCAACATCCTATCTTTGCCGCTATCTGTAAGCATAGAAATGACGAATGGCGACATTGTGCCGCCATTCGGTAAGTACGGCTTAACGTTGCGCTTCGCCGCCTAATCCTTCCACCAGACTTTTAATCAGCGCCGCCAGTTCACCCGTCATCAGGATGAAATCGGCATCAAAACGCTGAGCATAATCTTCGCGGTCAATATCTTCGTTCTGATCGCGCAGCTCGTCGCTAAACTTCAAACGCTTAATAGAGCCGTCGTCACACATCACGAACTGAATGCGCTGCTGCCAGTCTAGGGCCAGTTTGGTGACCAGTTTGCCCGCTTCGATATGCACGGCGATTTCGTCGCAGACCAGATCCTGCTTTTTCGCGCGGATCACGCCGCCGTCTTCAAGGATCGCTTTTAGTTCAGCTTCATCCAGTAACTGGAATCCCTGTGCCGTTGTACCGGAACGAACCCATTCTGTCAGCGTCAGCTCAATGGGGTTTTCCATCGTCAGCGGAACGACCGGCAGCGAACCGAGACTCTTACGCAGCAGCGCCAGGGTATCTTCGGCTTTCTTCGCACTCGCGCAATCAACCATGATCAGATCGTTGACGGTATCGATCCACATCATCGTCTGGCTGAAACGGCTAAAGGCGCGCGGCAGCAATGAGTGCAGAACTTCATCTTTCAGCGAGTCTTTTTCGGTCTTCTTGAGTTTGCGACCTTGCTCAGCTTCCAGTTTGAAAATTTTGGCTTCCAGCGCCTGTTTGATAACCGGCGACGGCAGAATTTTTTCTTCTTTGCGGGCGCAGATAATAATTTGGCCATTGGCGGTATGCGTTAATGCATCGCTGTGCGATCCCATCGGCGGAACCCAGCCCATTTTTGCCATATCCTGGCTACCGCAAGGGGTGAACGTCATTGATGCCAGCTGTTTTTCCATCTCTTCGGCACGCAAAGAAACATCGCGGCTAAGACGGTAAACCATTAAATTTTTGAACCACAGCATGATAATTTCCACGGCCTTGTCGTTAAATCCAGCGGGCATGATAGCGAATTGTCGCTATGCTTGCATTGTTAATCGGGAAGAGGAGCAAACAGTGCGTATAGGTATCGATTTAGGCGGTACGAAAACGGAAGTTATCGCGCTTGGCGATGCAGGCGAACAGCTTTTTCGCCATCGCCTGCCCACGCCGCGTGATGATTATCGGCAAACGATAGAAACCATCGCCGCGCTGGTGGAGATGGCGGAAAAGGCCACCGGGCAGTCGGGAACCGTGGGGATGGGCATTCCCGGTTCAATTTCGCCTTACACCGGAGTGGTGAAGAATGCCAACTCGACCTGGCTTAACGGGCAACCTTTTGACAAAGACCTGAGTACGCGTCTGAATCGCGAAGTGCGGCTGGCAAATGATGCCAACTGCCTGGCGGTTTCTGAAGCCGTTGATGGTGCAGCGGCGGGGGCGCAAACCGTGTTTGCGGTGATTATCGGTACAGGATGTGGCGCTGGAGTGGCGCTGAACGGCCGGGCGCACACGGGCGGGAACGGTACTGCGGGCGAGTGGGGGCATAATCCGCTGCCGTGGATGGACGAAGACGAACTGCGTTATCGGCAGGAAGTGCCCTGCTATTGCGGCAAGCAAGGCTGTATTGAAACCTTCATTTCCGGAACCGGTTTTGCCACCGACTACCAGCGTCTGAGCGGTAAGCCGCTCAAGGGCAGTGAAATTATCAGTCTTGTTAATGCCCGGGATGCCCAGGCGGAACAGGCGTTGAGTCGGTACGAGCTGCGTCTGGCGAAATCACTGGCACATGTGGTGAATATTCTCGATCCGGACGTAATCGTGCTGGGCGGCGGAATGAGCAATGTCGACCGACTGTATCAAAACGTGCCAACGTTGATTAAACAGTTTGTCTTTGGCGGCGAGTGCGAAACGCCTCTACGCAAGGCGCTGCACGGTGACTCCAGCGGCGTGCGCGGCGCGGCCTGGTTGTGGCCGCAGGAGTAATGTTCGCGTTGCCGGGTAGCGCAGAGGCTATCCGGCAACGGGAGTCATCTGGGATACGCTGCGCTTCAGGCGACCGTAGAGCAGCAGCGACGACATTGCAGAAAACGACAGCAGCGCCGCCGGTAACGTCACGTAGTTGTAGGCAAAGCCCAGCGTCAGCATCATACCACCGCACCAGGCGCCAATCGCGCTGCCGAGATTAAAGGCAATTTGCCCCCCAGCCGCACCCAGCAGCTCACCCCCTTTAGCATTTTGCAGCAGCAAAATTTGCAGCGGCGCCGACAGGGCAAACAGGCCCGCGCAGCAAATAAAGGCGAAGATCAGCGACGCGGCTTTGATCCCGCCAAAGGCAAAGAGCAGCAGCAGAGCCAGCACAATTACAAAGTCGGTTATTACCGCAATACGCAGCGGCGTATAGCGGCCAGAAAGGCGACCGCTCAGCAGATTTCCCAACACCATCCCCAATCCTACCAGCATCATGATGAAGGTCATCAGCGCTTCGGAAAAGCCGGAGATGAACATCATGTACGGTTTGACGTAGCTGAACCAGGCGAAAACCCCGGCGTTACCAAACATGGTGGCGGAAAAGATGAGCCACGGGGCGGGGGTTTTCAAAAAGTGAAATTGTTCGCGCAGTTTCCCTTTTGCTTCATCGCTGATGTTGGGTACCCAAAAAGTTATCGAGACCATCACGGCGATATTAAAGACGGCTATCAGCAGAAACGTGTAGCGCCAGCTAAATTCCTGACTCAGCCAGGTGCCGATGGGAATACCAATCAGATTAGCAACGGTCATACCCGAAACCATGCCCGCGACGGCGGCGGTGACTTTTCCCGGACGGGCCAGCTTCGACAGGATAATCGCGCCAACGCCAAAAAACGCGCCGTGTGGAAAGCCGGAAACCAGCCTGCCCACCGCCAGCATTAAATATGAGGAGGAGAGGGTGAAGATGGCGTTGCCGATCACGCACAGCGTGACCAGAAACAGCAGAATATGCTTGAGAGAAAAGCGGTTGGAAAAGAGCGCAATAATAGGCGCGCCCAGCACCACGCCAAAAGCGTAAAACGAAATCATATGGCCAGCGGCAGGGATGGAAATTCCCACGTCCCGCGCCAGCTCGGTGAGTACACCCATGATGCCAAACTCGGCCATGCCCAGCCCAAATGTCCCCAGAGCTAAAGAGAAAATGACTTTTTTCATACCACCTGCCAACAAGAAAGACGCACGATATGCGCCATAGCGGCGAACGTTCGCCGCCAATAGAGATAGCTTGCGGATAAGCGAAGTGGAATGCCATTTCATATCCGTCTTTGTGTATTCACGATCGTGCTATGTGCCGTGCCGGATAGCGCTGGCGCATATCCGGCCTCCAGGAACTGAGATGCTATCAGGCATCAACTGCAAACATTTTATCGAGTTTGCTGTAGCCCAGTCCGTTGATTTTTTTGACCTTGATCTGCACCGGAATGCGTTCTTTCATCGCTTCAACGTGGCTGATGACACCAATGGTTTTGCCAGTGGCGTTGAGCGCATCGAGCGCATCCAGGGCGGTATCCAGCGTTTCGCTGTCCAACGTGCCGAAACCTTCGTCGAGGAACAGGGAGTCAATTCGCGTTTTGTGGCTGACCAGATCGGACAACGCCAGCGCCAGCGACAGACTCACGAGGAAGCTCTCGCCGCCGGAAAGCGTACGCGTGTCACGCACGGCATCGGCCTGCCAGGTATCAACCACTTCCAGCTCCAGCGCTTCGCTGGCCTTGCGCTGCAACAGATAGCGACCGTGCAGACGGGTCAACTGGTTGTTGGCAAGCCAGACCAGATTATCCAGCGTCAGCCCCTGGGCAAACTTGCGGAATTTATCTCCCTCTTTCGAGCCGATCAGCGCGTTCAGATAGCCCCAGTCTTCGACCTGCTGTGCGACTTTTGCAATCTCGAGCATCAGCGCCTGCTGCTGCTGGCGGTTTTCTCCATCCTGCTTGAGCTGCTGGCGAATTTCGCCCTGACGAGTGGTGTTCTCCCGTAGCTGCTGGGTGAGTTGCGCCAGCGCGTCGTGAAGATGTTGCACGGTGAGCGTGAGATCCACCCCGGTTGGTAGCTGTTGTTGATGAGTCGCCAGCGCCTGCTGCGCCTGATTAAGCAGCGTTTGCGCCTGCTGTCGCTGGCCTTCCAGTGATTGCTTCAATTGTTCAAGGCGGTTAAAGGTCTCTTCATCCAGCAGGGCGGCAACAAAGGCGTCGCGATCGGCAAAGATGCTGACCTGCAATGCGGTATCAAACTGCGCCTGAATTTCTGCAGCGCGCTGAACCTCCTGCGCCTCCTGCTGCTGTAAGGTTTGCCACTGCCCCTGTAAAGAGAGGCAATCGTCGTGCACCTGCCGCCAGTTTTCCAGCGACAGATTCTCAATGTTTTCACCAAGCGCATCGGTTTCAGGCAGCGTTTCCAGCACCGGCGCAAGCTGGGCGATTCGGGCCTGTAATTCAGTCAGTTCGTTCTGGCGCTGCTGCCACATTTGCGCTTCGTTCGCCCGTTCGCTCAGCCATGAGGCGACTTCACCCTCGGCCGGAAGGGACAGACCATGACGGGCCAGCTCGGCGGTTAACGTTGCCTGACGCTGGTCAATATGCTGCTGGAGCTGAGTAATCTGCTCTGTGTGTGCGGTGATTTGCGCCTGCAGGGTATGACGCAGACTCAGCTGGTGAAGCTGCTGCTCGTGCTCTTCCTGGGCGGCAAGCCACGGGGCGATGTCATCCTGCGGTTGCAGCGTCACGTTGAGGCTGTCGGTGACGGTCTGCCACTCTTGAGTAAGTGCTTGCTCTTCCTGAGAAAGCGTTTGTACTTCGCGTTCATCGTGCTGAAGTTGCTGGGTTATCGCCTCAAGTTGACCGCGTAGCGTTGAACCCTCATCGGCCAGCGTTTTGACCTCTTTTTCCAGCGCTTCACGCCGTGTCTGATTCACACTCAGTTCGAGCGTTTGATAGCGCTCAATCGCCGGGTGCGTGGTGGAGCCGCAAAGTGGGCAAGGCATGCCGGATTGCAATAATGCCCGCTGGCTTTCCAGATCTTTGATGCGGGCTTCCTGCTCGCAAATGATTCTCACATCGGCAAGCTGCTGATTTTTATCTTTATAGCGCTGACGCTTTTCTGTAAGCACCGCATTGCGCTGGGCCAGCTCCTGCTGACGCTGCACAAGCGTGGCGCGTAGCTGCGCCAGTTGCTTTTGCTTCGGGGCGATTTGCCCATGCAGATTACTCAGACGCTGGCGTAACTGACGAAGCTGCACATGTTGCGCCAGCGCTTCCGTTACCTGTTGTGCCGAAAGGGTCAGCGTGGAAAGCGCCAGCGCATCGAGCTTGCGCGTGTCGTTCTCCCGCAACTGCTGCCACTGGCGCAGTTGGGCGCTGGCGTCGGACTGTTGGGCCAGCAGCGCTTTCCATCCTGCCAGTTCGCTACTCCACAAACGGAAGCGGTCATGTTCCTTCAACCAGTCGGTTAACGTTTGCTGTCCGGCGAGCATAGCGGCCGACTGCGTTTGTGCCTGCTGACGAATACGTCCGCGCAGCGCTAAGCTGCTTTGTAAGCGAGCATTCACTTCCTGAATCTTCTGTCGCGTACGGTCAATCGTAGCCGTTTGTTCCTGGATTCGCTCCCAGTGTGGGCGTAACGCTCTGGCCGGGAGTGCCAGACTCAGCGCCGCCAGTTGCGGCTGCGCCTCTTCCTGCGCCTGAAGTGCAGCCTGTAATGCCTGCTGGTGGCGGTTTATCTCCGCCTGTAGCTCATTTTGCCGCATGAGCCAGTTGAGGTGCTGCTGCTGGGCTTGTTGGCTGGTAAGGTATTGTTTTTCTTCGTCAGTAAGTACCTGCAAACTTTCTGTCAGAGATTGCAGCTGTTCTGGCGCTAACAGCGCAACACCGCTGGCCTGGGCCTGCAGTTTTTCCAGTTCCGTACGCGCTGATTTGTGCTTTTCAAATACCATGGCGGAGATTTGGCCGTAGATCTCAGTGCCGGTCAGCTCTTCCAGCAGCTCGGCGCGCTCTTTCGGTTTGGCATTGAGAAATGCGGCAAACTGCCCCTGAGACAGCAGCATCGAACGGGTAAAACGTCCGTAATCCAGCCCGGTAAGCTCGGCGGTCATCTCCAGCTTATCTTTGACCTTATCGGCGAGGATTTTACCGTCGGAGCAGCGGGCCAGCTCTACGCGAGGGACCTGCAGATTGCCCTCCGGCTGATTGCGTGCCCGGTTCTGGCTCCAGAATGCGCGGTAGGCTTCGCCCCGCACCTCAAACTCGACCTCGGCCAGACACTCCGCGGTGTCGCGGGTCATCAGGTCGTTTTGCGACTGTGACACGGTATTCAGGCGCGGCGTTTCGTGGTACAGCGCAAGGCAAATTGCGTCCAGCAGGGTCGTTTTCCCCGCACCCGTTGGCCCGGTGATGGCGAATAACCCGTTGCTGGCAAACGGTTCTGCCGTAAAATCGACTTTCCATTCTCCCTTCAGGGAGTTGAGGTTTTTCAGGCGCAGGCTGAGAATTTTCATGCTTCAGCCTCCCCGGCGAGCGTTTGTAAGGTTGCGCTAAACAGCTGGTTAAGCCGCTCACGCTGCGGTTCTTCGAGTTCTTCCAGCGCCAGACGGCGGTCAAAAACCTCTGCCACGCTCAGCTCGCTTAACGTTTCACGTCGTTCATTGGCCATAATGCGTTCGCGCTGTTCTCGACTGCGGCGCACCAGTAGCACTTCTACCGGTAAATCTTCGGTTAAGGCCTGGATCTTACGTTGCATATCATGCAGGTAGTCGTCGGTGGTGATTTCAATATCCAGCCACACCGGTGGCTCTTGCTGCACGCCGCGCCACTGCTCAAGCTGGGTAGTAATGGCGGCTAAATCGCCTTTCAGTACCGCAAGCTGCTGCGTAACCGGCACGGTGAGATTTTCAACGGCGCTGAGTTTCCCCGCGTCAAAGCTCACCAGATGTACACATTTGCTTTTGCCGCACTCGTCAAAACTGAGGGCAATCGGCGAGCCGCAGTAGCGAATATGTTCCGTGCCGCCGATAACCTGCGCCCGGTGAATATGTCCCAGCGCGATGTAGTCTGCCGGTGGGAAGTTTTGCGCCGGGAAGGCGTCCAGCGTACCGATATAAATGTCACGTACGGCGTCGCTTTTACTGGCTCCGACGGTGGTCAAATGCCCGGTCGCAATGATGGGAAGATTGTGGTCGCCGCGCAGCGTGCAGGCATCCTGATACTGCTGCTGATAGTAGTCGGTGATTGCGCCCAGTAAATGCTGTTGTTTTTCTTGTCCTGTCAGCCCGGCTTGGCTGGTGATGATGTCGCGCGGACGTAAAAAAGGCACCGGACACAGGATCGCCCCCGGCGTACCGTCGCGTAGCGGCAGTATCTGCGGCCCATGACCAGCGCTGGCAACCACCGTGGTGTTGAGAAACGCCAGAATATCTCGGGATTCATTGAGTGTGGCGACGGAGTCGTGGTTGCCTGCCAGCACCACCAGATGACAGCCGGTTTGCTGCAGTTTGACGACAAAACGGTTATACAGCTCACGGGCATAGCTAGGCGGTGAGCCGGTATCGAAAATGTCGCCTGCCACAATAATGGCATCCACCTGCTGGGATTGTGCCGTTTCCAGCAGCCAGTCGAGAAAGGCCTGATGCTCGGCGGCGCGGCTCTTGCTGTAGAAATTTTGGCCCAGATGCCAGTCAGACGTGTGAAGGATGCGCATAAGAGTTCCATGACGGTAAAACAATGGCGGGGATTATAACCCTTCACGAGTGGGAATATCTTGTCTCCGGGCTGTCATAATTCGCCGGGCTGCGTTAAACCTGGACTATCTTTTCATAAATCTGTCATAAAACTGACGCATAATGGCACTGTATTGATGGCAAACGATTTAATTACAAACAGGGCAAATCATGGCGAGACGTATTCTGGTCGTAGAAGATGAAGCTCCAATTCGTGAAATGGTCTGCTTCGTGCTCGAGCAAAACGGATTTCAACCCGTTGAAGCCGAAGACTATGACAGTGCTGTGAACCAACTCAATGAACCCTGGCCGGATCTCGTCCTGCTTGACTGGATGCTTCCCGGCGGCTCGGGTCTACAGTTTATTAAACATCTCAAGCGCGAAGCGATGACGCGGGATATCCCGGTGATGATGCTGACGGCGAGGGGGGAAGAGGAAGATCGCGTCCGGGGGCTGGAAACCGGCGCGGATGACTATATTACCAAGCCTTTTTCTCCCAAGGAGCTGGTGGCGCGTATTAAAGCAGTTCTGCGTCGTATTTCACCGATGGCGGTGGAAGAGGTTATAGAAATGCAGGGGCTAAGCCTTGATCCCACCTCGCATCGCGTGATGACCGGCGAGGATCCGCTGGATATGGGGCCGACCGAATTCAAACTGTTGCACTTCTTTATGACTCATCCCGAGCGTGTCTACAGTCGCGAGCAACTCCTTAATCATGTCTGGGGAACCAATGTGTACGTGGAAGACCGGACAGTGGATGTGCACATCCGCCGCTTACGTAAGGCGCTGGAGCACAGCGGACACGATCGTATGGTGCAGACGGTTCGCGGGACGGGATATCGTTTTTCAACCCGCTTCTGACTGTCAAGAATCAGGGCCTGAAGGATTAGGCCGTATAGGGAGTAAGACGTTTGCTAGAACGATTGTCATGGAAAAGGTTGGTACTGGAGCTGATCCTGTGCTGCATACCGGCATTTATCCTTAGCGCTTTTTTCGGTTACCTGCCCTGGTTTTTACTGGCGTCGGTAACGGGCCTGCTTATCTGGCATTTCTGGAATTTATTACGTTTGTCCTGGTGGCTATGGGTCGACAGAAGCATGACGCCGCCGCCGGGGCGAGGCAGTTGGGAGCCGTTGCTGTACGGGCTGCATCAAATGCAACTGCGCAACAAAAAGCGCCGTCGTGAACTGGGTAATCTGATTAAACGTTTTCGCAGCGGGGCGGAATCGCTACCCGACGCGGTGGTGCTGACCACTGAAGAAGGCGGTATCTTCTGGTGTAACGGACTGGCCCAGCAGGTTCTGGGACTGCGCTGGCCGGACGATAGCGGGCAAAATATTCTTAACCTGTTGCGCTACCCGGAATTTACACAATATCTGAAAACGCGCGATTTTAGCCGACCGATCAATCTGGTACTCAATACCGGACGGCATCTGGAAATTCGCGTGATGCCCTATACCGATAAGCAACTGCTGATGGTGGCGCGCGACGTTACCCAGATGCATCAACTGGAAGGTTCACGACGTAACTTTTTCGCCAACGCCAGCCATGAACTGCGTACGCCGCTGACGGTGTTACAAGGGTACCTGGAAATGATGCAGGAGCATCCGCTGGAAGGGACGACGCGTGAAAAAGCGCTGCATACCATGCGCGAACAAACGTATCGCATGGAAGGGCTGGTGAAACAGCTGCTGACGCTGTCAAAAATTGAGGCTGCTCCGACGCTACTGCTGAATGAGAAGGTCGATGTGCCCATGATGCTGCGCGTGCTCGAACACGAAGCGCAAACGCTGAGCCAGCAAAAACATACGTTTACCTTTGATGTTGATAATAGCCTGAACGTGCGGGGTAACGAGGAGCAGTTGCGTAGCGCTATCTCGAATCTCGTCTACAACGCGGTGAACCATACGCCAGCGGGAACGCACATTACCGTACGCTGGCAGCATGTGGCGTCGGGGGCGGAGTTTTGCGTGGAAGACAACGGTCCAGGCATTGCCGCCGAGCATATTCCACGCTTAACCGAACGTTTTTATCGTGTGGATAAGGCGCGATCGCGGCAAACGGGCGGCAGCGGACTTGGCCTGGCCATCGTTAAGCATGCGCTGCATCATCACGACAGTCGCTTGAATATCGAAAGCGAACCAGGCGTTGGGACGCGATTTAGTTTCGTGATCCCGGAACGTTTAATTGCCAAAATTAACGGTTAAGGCGCATTCGTAAGATAATCTTTCCAAAAGCCAGCGCAAGCTGGCTTTTTCTATGCGGTCAATATAACCATCCTGAATTTTACGACGTTTGGTTGTTTTTTGTTCGAACTATTACCCATACCTTTTTCCATGAAATGGTGTTTTGTGCTAACCCCATTTTTCATATCGCTATATTGTTCTGGTTTTTGGATCCCACCTTGCTTTAAAACGTTATAAGCGTTTAAATTGCGCTCCAGGTGCTGTCATACCGACTGCATTTACGCGGTAAATCGAAAAACTATTCTTCGCCGCGCCAGTCTGGGAGTGTTTCCCGCTGGAATTGAGCAAAAATGCCGCTGTATTGTCCCCCAGGGAAAGGCAAAAATTTATTATTTTCAACACCACATCCACAGGCAGTAAGACTTTATGACCCATCAGTTAAAATCGCGCGATATTATCGCTTTGGGATTTATGACATTTGCACTGTTCGTTGGTGCAGGTAACATCATCTTCCCCCCAATGGTTGGTTTGCAGGCAGGTGAACACGTCTGGACTGCGGCTTTTGGCTTTTTGATTACCGCCGTTGGCCTGCCGGTACTTACCGTTGTCGCGCTGGCGAAAGTCGGTGGTGGTGTGGACCGACTGAGCACGCCTATCGGTAAAGTCGCTGGTTTGCTGCTGGCGACCGTGTGCTACCTGGCTGTTGGACCGTTATTTGCTACGCCGCGTACCGCGACGGTCTCTTTCGAAGTCGGGATTGCACCGCTGACCGGTGACTCCGCGCTGCCACTGCTTATCTACAGCGTGGTCTATTTCGCGATTGTGATTCTGGTTTCGCTGTATCCGGGCAAACTGCTGGATACAGTTGGTAATTTCCTGGCTCCGCTGAAAATCCTGGCGCTGGTGGTCCTGTCTGTCGCCGCAATCGTCTGGCCAGCAGGCCCGATCAGCAATGCGATGGAAGCCTATCAAACTGCTGCGTTTTCTAATGGCTTCGTGAACGGGTATCTGACCATGGATACGCTGGGCGCGATGGTATTTGGTATTGTTATCGTCAACGCCGCTCGCTCGCGTGGCGTTACTGAAGCGCGTCTGCTGACCCGTTATACCGTTTGGGCGGGTTTGATGGCGGGTGTGGGCTTAACGCTGCTGTATCTCGCGCTGTTCCGTCTGGGTTCAGATAGTGCAATTCTGGTCGATCAGTCTGCTAACGGCGCGGCAATTCTGCATGCGTATGTTCAGCACACCTTTGGTGGCGCAGGGAGCTTCCTGCTGGCGGCGTTGATTTTCATCGCCTGTCTGGTCACCGCTGTTGGCCTGACCTGCGCGTGCGCAGAGTTCTTTGCCCAGTACGTTCCACTGTCTTATCGTACGCTGGTATTTATCCTCGGCGGCTTCTCGATGGTGGTCTCTAACCTGGGTCTGAGCCATCTGATTCAGATCTCTATTCCGGTGCTGACGGCTATCTATCCGCCATGTATCGCACTGGTTGTATTAAGTTTTACCCGCTCATGGTGGCATAATTCTTCCCGCGTCATTGCACCTGCGATGTTTATCAGCCTGATTTTTGGTATCCTTGATGGCATTAAAGCTTCTGCAATTGGCGACGTGTTACCGGCCTGGACCCAGCGTTTACCGCTGGCGGAGCAGGGGCTGGCGTGGTTGATGCCAACAGTCGTGATGGTGGTCCTGGCAGTTATCTGGGATCGTGCAGCGGGTCGACAAGTGACCTCCAGCGCACACTAATATCACTGACAATAAGTTTTAACCACGGGGCTATTAACATGGCCCCGTGGTTTTTTATTGTGTTAACAGGTTAGGAATCGATGGAAAGTAATAACAAGCTAAAGCGTGGGCTGAGCACCCGGCACATTCGCTTTATGGCATTAGGTTCAGCAATTGGTACCGGGCTGTTCTACGGCTCGGCCGATGCCATCAAAATGGCGGGGCCAAGCGTGTTGCTGGCCTATATTATCGGCGGCGTAGCGGCGTATATCATTATGCGCGCGCTGGGCGAAATGTCCGTTCATAACCCTGCAGCCAGCTCCTTCTCGCGCTATGCGCAGGAAAACCTCGGACCGCTGGCAGGCTACATAACCGGCTGGACCTACTGTTTTGAAATCCTGATTGTCGCCATTGCCGATGTGACTGCCTTTGGTATTTACATGGGCGTCTGGTTCCCGGCCGTACCACACTGGATTTGGGTACTCAGCGTGGTATTGATTATCTGCGCCATCAACCTGATGAGCGTGAAGGTGTTTGGCGAGCTGGAATTTTGGTTCTCGTTCTTTAAAGTCGCCACCATTATCATCATGATTGTCGCCGGTTTTGGCATCATCATTTGGGGGATTGGTAACGGCGGACAGCCTACCGGTATCCATAATCTGTGGAGCAACGGCGGTTTCTTCAGCAACGGCTGGCTCGGCATGGTGATGTCGCTACAAATGGTGATGTTCGCCTACGGCGGGATTGAGATTATCGGGATTACCGCTGGCGAAGCCAAAGACCCGGAAAAATCTATTCCGCGCGCCATCAATTCCGTACCGATGCGTATCCTCGTGTTTTACGTGGGGACGCTGTTCGTCATCATGTCTATTTACCCGTGGAACCAGGTCGGCACTGACGGTAGCCCGTTCGTTCTGACGTTCCAGCATATGGGGATTACCTTTGCCGCCGGGATCCTCAACTTCGTAGTCCTGACCGCGTCGCTGTCGGCCATCAACTCTGACGTCTTTGGCGTGGGGCGTATGCTGCACGGTATGGCGGAGCAGGGCAGCGCGCCGAAAATGTTCGCCAAGACGTCGCGTCGTGGCGTGCCATGGGTGACGGTGATGGTGATGACCATCGCGCTGCTGTTTGCGGTGTATCTTAACTACATCATGCCGGAAAACGTCTTCCTGGTGATCGCCTCTCTGGCGACCTTCGCAACGGTATGGGTGTGGATTATGATCCTGCTGTCACAAATTGCCTTCCGTCGTCGTCTGCCGCCGGAAGAGGTTAAGGCGCTGAAATTTAAAGTGCCGGGTGGGGTTGTGACGACCGTCATTGGCCTGATTTTCCTGGTCTTTATCATCGCGCTTATCGGCTATCATCCGGATACCCGCATTTCGCTATACGTCGGCTTTGCGTGGATTATCCTGCTGCTTGCCGGCTGGGTTTTCAAGCGCCGTCGCGAGCGCCAACTGGCTGAAGCGCAGTAATATTTTTGCCGGGTAGCTTAATGTTACCCGGCAATTTTCTCCTCCCCCACACTCCTCCCCCAATAAACGTTAAGATGATGAGTGATCCTGCACTTCGCTATGGCAAGGTGACGTCATTATCATCAAAGGGGATACGTGATGTTGAACGCCTGGCACCTTCCGGTTGCCCCATTTGTTAAGCAAAACAAAGATCAACTGACGATTACATTATGGCTGGCGGGGGAAAATCCACCCCAGCGGGTGACGCTACGCGCAGAAAACGATAACGAAGAGATTTCGCTGGGTATGCACAAGCAACGCAGCCAGCCGCAACCGGGCGTGACCGCGTGGAGAGCGGCGATCGATCTCTCCAGCGGACAGCCTCGTCGACGCTATAGTTTTAAATTACTTTGGCTCGATCGTCAGTTGTGGTTTACCCCGCAGGGATTCAGCCGTTTTCCGCCTGCGCGTCTGGAGCAGTTTGCTGTTGATGTGCCGGATAACGGTCCGCAGTGGGCCGCCGATCAGATTTTTTACCAAATTTTCCCGGACCGTTTTGCCCGCAGCCAGTCGCGTGAAGCGGCTCAGGATAACGTCTATTACCACCACGCTGCCGGACACGATATTGTGCGGCGCGAGTGGGATGAACCGCTTACGGCCCAGGCCGGTGGCTCCACGTTTTATGGCGGCGATTTGGACGGCATCAGCGAAAAGCTGCCGTATCTGAAAACGTTAGGCGTCACGGCGCTGTACCTGAATCCGGTATTTACCGCGCCGAGCGTGCATAAATACGATACCGAAGATTACCGTCATGTTGATCCGCAGTTTGGCGGCGACAGGGCGCTGCTGCGCCTGCGTCACACTACCCAACAGCAGGGGATGCGCCTGATTCTCGACGGTGTTTTTAACCATAGCGGCGATTCACACGCCTGGTTTGACCGACATAATCGGGGAACGGATGGCGCGTGCCATAATCCGCAATCCCCCTGGCGCGACTGGTATCATTTCTCAGCCGACGGCGTCGCGCTCGACTGGCTGGGGTATTCCAGCCTGCCCAAACTGGACTTTTCCTCTGAAAGCCTGGTGAATGAAATTTATCGCGGCGAAGACAGTATCGTTCGCCACTGGCTGAAAGCGCCGTGGAGTATGGACGGCTGGCGTCTTGACGTGGTGCATATGCTGGGAGAAGCCGGTGGTGCGCACAACAACCTGCAGCACGTGGCCGGAATTACGCAGGCGGCGAAAGAGACCCAGTCAGAGGCGTATGTGGTGGGCGAGCATTTTGGCGACGCGCGCCAATGGTTGCAGGCCGACGCGGAAGATGCCGCCATGAACTATCGCGGTTTTACCTTCCCTGTATGGGGATTTCTCGCCAATACCGATATCTCATACGATCCGCAATTCATTGACGCCCAGACCTGTATGGCGTGGATGGATAACTATCGTGCGGGTTTGTCGCATCAGCAGCAGTTGCGGATGTTCAACCAGCTCGACAGCCACGATACCGCCCGTTTTAAATCTCTGCTCGGTAAAGACGTCGCACGTTTACCGTTGGCGGTGGTGTGGCTGTTTACCTGGCCTGGCGTGCCCTGTATTTACTACGGTGACGAAGTGGGACTGGATGGGAACAACGATCCGTTTTGTCGCAAACCATTCCCGTGGCAGCCTGAAAAACAGGACGCTAACCTGCTGGCGTTGTATCAGCGGCTGGCAACATTACGCCACCAGAGCCAGGCGCTGCGCCATGGTGGTTGTCAGGTGATTTACGCCGAGGATAACGTGGTGGTGTTTGTACGCGTGCTAAACCGCCAGCGTGTATTGGTGGCGATTAACCGTGGCCACGCCTGTGAAGTGGTCCTGCCAGCCTCGCCATTACTGAGCGTCAGTCAATGGCAGCACCAGGAGGGCAAAGGCGTGCTTGCCGAGGATATCCTGACGCTGCCGGCGATTTCCGCCTCGGTGTGGATGGGTCATTGATATAAGCGCGTAACATCCGGGCTTGCCAGCAGCGTTTCCCGCCACCAGCGCTGCGCCAGTCCATCGCGGTTATTGCGCCAGGCCATATAGGCCACGTCTTTTTGGCGAAATGAGATGACCGTTTTTTCCACCAGCTCGCCCGTGGCAAGCCACGGGTTAGCAATATGGCGGGGGAGAAATCCGCAGCCCAAGCCGGCCCGCAGTAGCATCACCTTACTGTGGAAATCATCAACGCGAATCTGCGCCTGCTCCTCCATCAGATTGGTTTGTAACGGATGACAAAAGCGGGCGCTGTCGCTAATAACAATCGCCCGGTGCAGGCACAACTGTTCGTTAGTCAGGCCATCCGGTGCTGCGGCCAGCGGATGCTCAGGCGCAACGACAAACACATTGTCCAGCGTGCCAAGCATTTTGTAGGACCAGGCCGCTGACGTAGGCGGTTCATTAATCGCCCCCAAAATAATATCTGCTCCATTATGCGTCAGCTCCTCCCAGGAGCCCGCCAGCGTATGGTGGGTGAAGTTAAGGCGGGTTTGCTTATTCAGCGCGTGAAATTCATCGATAATGGGCAACAGCGAGGCGAAAGGGAAGGAGTCGTCCAGCGCAATCGCCAGCTCTTTTTCCCAGCCTGAACTCAGCTGCACCGCCTGCTTTTCGAGATCTTTTGCCGCACTCAGCAGCAAACGTCCCTTTTCCAGCATCATCTGACCGGTGTCGGTAAATTTTGCCCGGTGACCGGAACGGTCAAGCAACTCGATATTCAAATCACTTTCCAGCTTTTGAATCATATAGCTGAGTGCTGCAGGGGTTTTAAACAGCGATTCGGCCGCCGCGGCAAATGAACCCTGTTTATCAAGTGCGTCGAGAATTAGCAAAACATCCAGATTGATGCGCATAAGCAGAAAATATCCTGAAAATTAAACCCCTCTGTTGTACCGAATGGAGAAAAACAATGCCAGTGAATAAATTAGATGAGTCATGCGCATTTTTTTGATGTTGTTTAGGATATATCGCAACACAAAATTAATAGTTTCACTGGATGGTAAGTTTTCTTTAATAACTCGTTAGAAATTTCCCGCTATACTCAACAAGCTTTCTGATTCAGGATCCTGCTGCTGACGGCAGATACAGACCGTTGCCTTTTAACTTATTGATTAAGAAGGTGTGCTATGTCTATTCGGGAACTGATTGACCCTCAAAACTCAACGCTTATTTTTATTGATCATCAGCCGCAAATGTCATTTGGTGTGGCGAATATTGACCGCCAGACTTTGAAAAATAATACCGTGGCATTAGCGAAGGCCGGGAAAATATTCAATGTTCCGGTGATTTATACTTCTGTGGAAACGAAAAGTTTTAGCGGTTATATCTGGCCGGAATTGTTAGCGGTTCATCCTGATGTTAAACCAATTGAACGCACCTCGATGAACTCCTGGGAAGATGCGGCGTTTGTGAAAGCCGTGGAAGCGACCGGGCGTAAAAAATTGATTATCTCCGCGCTGTGGACCGAAGTATGCCTGACGTTCCCGGCGCTGATGGCGCTGGAAGCGGGTTACGAAGTTTATGTGGTAACTGACACTTCCGGCGGCACATCCGTGGATGCCCATGAGCGTTCTATCGACCGCATGGTACAGGCGGGTGCCGTACCAGTGACCTGGCAACAGGTTCTTCTCGAGTACCAGCGCGACTGGTCCCGCAAAGAAACCTACGACGCCGTCATGGATCTGGTACGTGAGCACAGCGGCGCCTACGGTATGGGCGTGGATTACGCCTACACCATGGTGCATGGCGCGCCGGAACGTAAAGCCTAAATACACCTCATCCTTCATGTTGCCTCTTTGTAGGCTTCGTTTGCGTACCCCGGTCACTCACTTTGTCAGCTTCCGGGGATACACAATCTTGCCGCTTCGATGCGCCATGAATGATTTTGTGTATTGCTTCCGTGGCCTAAGCGGGCCTGTTTCCTCTCAACAAGGAACCCTTTATGGCGCAGAACAAACATGTGACGTTGGTGATTTCCCACACCCTGCTGCCTGAACAAGCGCAGCGGTATGAGCAGTGGCTGGGGAAAATCATGCCAGTGGCGGCCGAGTTTCCCGGTCATCTTGGGGCGAATGTGATTCGTCCTGCAGATGGCAACAATCTGTGGAACATCATTATCCGCTTCGACACGCTTGAGCATCTGTATAACTGGACCCAGTCCGATACGCGCCGCGTGCTGGTCGAAGAGATTGCCCCGCTGCTGGCGGAGGGGGATAAAACCGAAATCCGCACCGAAGCAGCGTTCTGGTTTACGCCGCCCGCGCCCCATGTACGTCAGCCCAGGCGCTGGAAACAGTTTCTGATAACCCTGCTGGTGATTTTTCCCAGCACCAATCTGGTGCCGTGGTTGACCGGCATTGTGCTGCCTGCCATGAAGGGCTCGTTACTCCTGCATCTGATCAATGATGCCTGTGTGGTTGCGCTGGTGGTCTGGTTCTGGATGCCCATCGTAACCCGTCTGTTTGCCGGATGGCTGAAAAAAGCCTGACCGGTTTCTCAGGAGATTGTTATGTCTCAAACTGCCACACTGATTCTGACTCACGGAAAAATTCATACTCTCGAAAGACAAAACCCGCAGGTCGAGGCGGTGGCGATCGCCAATGGTAAGATCCTGGCGACCGGTAGCCACGATCGCATCATGAGTTTTGCCACCGACGGGACGCAGGTTGTCGATCTGCAGGGACATACGGTGATCCCGGGCCTGAACGATTCGCACCTGCACCTCATTCGCGGCGGTCTGAATTACAACCTGGAATTGCGTTGGGAGGGCGTACCGTCGCTGGCGGACGCGCTACGCATGCTCAAAGAGCAGGCTGACAGAACGCCATCGCCGCAATGGGTGCGCGTGGTGGGCGGCTGGAGCGAATTCCAGTTTGCCGAACGTCGCATGCCAACCCTCGAAGAACTGAATGAAGCTGCCCCGGATACCCCAGTTTTTGTTCTGCACCTCTACGACAGAGCTTTGCTGAACCGTGCCGCACTGAAAGCAGTCGGCTACACCAAGGCGACGCCGGACCCGGCGGGTGGTGAGATTGTGCGTGATAGCAACGGTAACCCAACTGGGATGCTGATCGCCAAACCCAACGCCATGATCCTTTATTCGACGCTGGCAAAAGGACCAAAACTGCCGCTGGAAATGCAGGTCAACTCGACCCGGCAGTTTATGCGCGAGCTGAATCGTCTAGGGCTGACCAGCGCCATCGATGCAGGCGGTGGTTTTCAGAACTACCCGGAAGATTACGAGATAATTGAGCAGTTACACGCCAACAAACAGATGACGGTGCGCATCGCCTATAACTTGTTTACCCAGCGTCCGCAGCAGGAACTGGAAGACTTTGAACGCTGGACCGATATGCTCAAACCAGGGCAGGGGACCGACTTCTACCGTGCCAATGGGGCAGGGGAAATGCTGGTCTTCTCGGCCGCGGATTTTGAAGACTTCCTCCAGCCACGCCCGGATCTGCCGGAAGGTATGGAAGATGAGCTGGAGCGCGTGGTGCGCCACCTCGTGGAGCACCGCTGGCCGTTCCGGCTGCACGCCACCTACGATGAATCCATCAGCCGTATGCTCGACGTATTCGAGAAGGTGAATCGCGATATCCCGTTCAATGGCCTGCACTGGTTCTTCGATCACGCTGAAACGATTACCGAACGGAATATCGAGCGCGTAAAAGCGCTGGGGGGCGGGATCGCTGTTCAGCACCGTATGGCGTTTCAGGGCGAATATTTTGTCGATCGCTACGGCAAAGATGCGGTCAAACATACCCCGCCGGTGGCGAAAATGCTGGCGGCTGACGTTCCGGTAGGGCTGGGGACTGATGCCACCCGCGTGGCCAGCTACAACCCGTGGACAGCGCTCTACTGGCTGGTTTCGGGACGTACTGTGGGAGGGATGGCGATGTACGATGATAACAATCGCCTGCCGCGCGATGTGGCGTTGGAACTGTGGACGGCCGGTAGCGCCTGGTTCTCCAGCGAACAGGGTAAGAAAGGGCGCATCGAGAAAGACCAACTGGCCGACCTGGTGGTGCTGTCTAAAGATTACTTCAGTGTGCCGGAAGAAGAGATCAAAGGCATAGAGTCGGTGATGACCATTGTCGATGGCAAAGTGGTGTATGCGGCCGGGCATTTCACTCCGCTGGCGCCGCCGGCCATCCCGGTTGTACCTGACTGGTCGCCGGTGGTAAAAGTGCCGGGGCACTATCGCTCAGCGCCGCCTGCTGCGGCGAAAATTGGCGCAATGGTGCAGATGCACCAGTGTTGCGGCAGCTGCGGCGTACACGGTCATCAGCATGATATAGCGCGTAAATCGGCAATTCCGGTGTCAGATGACCGGGCTTTCTGGGGCGCGCTTGGCTGCTCCTGCTTCGCGTTTTAATCCCTCATCACAGCCCCTGGCCAAACCCAGGGGCTGATTGTCTATTCTGAAAAGCGGTTCATCGTGTTAACCGATATGGCGCAACTGCAACAATTTGTGTCATTCTGGTCTGTCTTTATACAGTGAAGGTGGAAACATGGATGAGCTGCTAACCCTTGGCTGCATTGTATTATTCTTCGCGCTGGTAGTGGTTCCCGGCCTCGCGATCGTGGCATTCAGACGCAGTGCGGCTGTACGTTCTGAGCTGATGGCCTTGCGCCGTCGGGTAGAGGAGCTGGAGCTGCGCGGTGTGGCGCAGACCAGCGCCGTTGAGCCAACGGCAGCAAAAGATATTGTTCCTGCCGATGCGCCAACGGCTGCGATGAGCAGCGTATCGCCGGAGCCTGTAACTGAGCCGCCTCCTGAGCCCGTTAACCCGTGGGCTTCACAGCCGAAGCCGGATAATGCGGCGGTATCTACGCCCGACGTCGAGCGGCCTTCTGCTTTTGGCGGGGTAATGTCATCGCTGGTGCGCTGGTTTATGCAGGGTAACCCGTTGGCAAAGCTCGGTATTTTGCTCCTGTTTTTGGGGCTTTCTTTCCTGCTGCGTTATACGGTCGAACATTCTTTGTTTCCGCTGGAGCTGCGTCTGGTGGCGGCCGCGCTGTTCGCTATTGTGCTGTTGGCGTTGGGCTGGCGGTTGCGGCATAAGCAACTGATTTATGCGCTGATATTACAGGGGGGAGCTACCGGAGCACTCTATCTCACTGTGTTTGGCGCGTTCCGGCTGTGGCAAATGCTGCCAATGACGCTGGCATTTGCGCTGCTGGTGGTGATTTGTGCGGCGAGTGTGGGGCTGGCTATTCTGCAAAAGGCGCTCAGCCTGGCGATGCTGGCAAGTCTTGGCGGTTATCTCGCGCCGCTGTTGCTTTCCACCGGCGGCGGCAGTCATATCGCGCTCTTCTCATTCTATCTTCTGCTCTCGGTCGGCATTCTCGCCATCAGCATCTGGCAGCACTGGCGGGAGCTTAATCTGCTTGGCCTGTTGTTCACCTTCGGCGTTGGCGGGGTGTGGGGCCTGGAGGACTATCGACCAGAGTATTACCTGAGTTGCCAACTGTTCCTGATCGCCAACACGATTATTTTTGGCGTGCTGAGCGTGGCGTTGTCGCTCCGGGCGCAGGAAAAAGGCAAACAGATAATTGACGGCGTACTGCTGTTTGCCCCACCGCTGATCGGTTTTGGAATGCAGTATGCCATTACCCGGCATATGGCTTATGGTCCGGCGCTTAGTGCGCTGGGCTACGGTGGTTTCTATCTGGTGTTAGCAAAGTTTGCGTTGCGCCGTTCCTCTTCTCTGGGGAGACCTCTGGTATTGTCCGCCCTGGCGCTCGGTGGTGCGTTTACCACGCTTGCTATCCCGTTGGCGCTTTCAGCCCGTTGGACGGCGATGGCCTGGTCGCTGGAGGGGCTTGGGATCCTCTGGCTGGGCGTGCAACAACAGCAACGACGCATGAGTTATAGCGGTTCGGCGCTGCTCGTGCTGGCCGTGGGGAGCGCGCTATGGGCGCTGGCGAACGGAACAACCGCGCTCTCAGTCATGCTGATTTTTGCCGTGCTCAGCCTCAGTTGGCTGGTTGCTGCATGGCTATGGCGCAACATTTGGATGCCGGGCAGTTGGGCGCTACTCGCTGGTGGTTTGGTTTTCTGGATTGTTGCGCTCGTTGCGGCATCGCAACTCGTTCTGAAACAGGAGCGGTGGGTACTGTCTGGCGTGCTGGCATTAATGGCGGTATCGAGCTGGGGCTGGCGAAGTATTGCGGGTCGCCTGGCGTGGCGGGAGCTGGATGCCAGTAAATGGCTGCTGTGGCCGATTATGCTGGTGATGCTGATGTATCAGATCGCTGTACAGCAGATTTTTGCGGCGGGCTGGCTGAATCTGGCCTGGTGCGCGGCGCTAATTGTTGCGGTAGCGCTGCTCTGGCGTGACGCACAAATATTACCGCCAATGCTTTCCAGACTGGCGCATTTATCGTTCTTCTGGATGATTTTACTGGCGCTCGCGGTTGAGCTGTTCTGGTTCGCGCAGGGGCTGCCGTGGGGAAGGGCAGCGTGGGGTAGCGGCCTGATGATGGCGGCTGGCGGGCTGCTTATTTTCCTGATTTATCAGTCTGTTCATCGACAAATCTGGCCGTTTCGCATCTGGCCGGCCCTCTATTCTGTTCAGGCGATGGTTCCCGTTGTGCTGGTGCTGGTCGGTCTGCTCGTGCTGACGAATTTACAAGATGGCGTGGTTTATCGTCAGACTTATCTGCCGTTGCTCAACCCGCTGGAAGAGGGCGCAGCTTTTGCCCTGCTGGGCTTGGTGGTGTTTTATCGCGCGTCTGAACGCTATTTCCCGGCGCAGCTTTCGGTATGTCGCCCATGGCCGGTTGTGGCGCTGATGGCGCTCAGCTTTTGGTGGCTCAATGGTGTGCTGCTGCGCGCATTGTCCTGGTATGGCGAGGTTGCGTGGCGTGTAGACGCACTATGGGATTCACGGCTGATTCAAACCTGTTTTGCTCTGTTCTGGATGCTGGCGGCATTGGTGGTGATGCTATGGGCGACCCGGCGTCGCTCGCGTCGGGAATGGCTGTGTGGCGCGGTATTGTTGGGGATAGTCATTGTGAAACTGATGCTGGTGGACAGCGCAGGAGGCGGCGGCCTGGCGCGCGCGGTTGCGTTTATCGGTGTGGCCATTCTGGTGTTGATTATCGGGTATTTTTCACCATTACCGCCCAAAGCTGGAGAAGAAAAATGAAATGGATGAAAGCGGTGTTATGCAGCGTACTGCTGGGCGTG
The DNA here is from genome assembly GCF_013816515.1 of Citrobacter sp. RHB35-C21. Lineage (NCBI taxonomy): Bacteria > Pseudomonadati > Pseudomonadota > Gammaproteobacteria > Enterobacterales > Enterobacteriaceae > Citrobacter > Citrobacter sp. RHB35-C21. The sequence continues at coordinate 3,921,789 of NZ_CP057147.1, read as the reverse complement.
ACAGGCGCGGCGGTAAGCAGCGATGAAGTGAAAGAGTCTCCGGCGGACTACGTAACGGGGGTGACGCTGGAAACTACGGGCACATCGCCGTGGTATCGCCTTTCGCTACCTCCGGCGGTGTATCCGGGTACCGCCTGGGCGGATTTGCGCGATGTCCGGGTCTTTAACCATCTGGGGGAGACGGTGCCGTTTACTCTGGTGGCGCAGAAAACCCAGCCCGTTACGCCAGAGGCAGTGGCGCTGCGTTTTTTCCCGCTTGATATGTCACCGGTTGCGCCGCGTGAGGAGGGGCAACGAGGCGGAGACGCTATTGTTTTACGCTCGAAGAGCGGCATTGAAATTCATTTGCAAAGTGATGATGTCAAAGCGCTCGGCCAGAGCTATTTACTGACGCTCCCGGAAGAGACGAAAGATGCCTTTTCACTGGCGCAGTTACGCCTGAACTGGGACTCGCAGGCGGGCAACTGGCAGGGGAAAGCCTCGGTTTATGCAAGCAGTGATTTGCGCTACTGGCGACCCGTGCAGGAAGATGCGCCGTTAATGGATCTGACGCGTGATAACGATCGCCTGAAAATGGACACCATCAGCGCCAGCCTCACGCTTTCTGTGGAGGCGACTCGCTACCTGCTGGTGATCCTCGACTCGCAAAGTCCGGCGCTGACGTTAAACAGCGTGAGCGCGATAGCGGCCAGCAGCGAGCCGGAATCCGAGCGTATCGTGATTGAAGCCCAGGGGATTAAGGTTTCGGATGACGAAGCCGTCTGGCGATGGGCGCAGCCCCAGCCGCTGACCTCGCTTCGCATCGATCTGGAAAGTGAAGGTGTTTTACCGGTGGAACTGGCCTGGCGCAGCGCTGAAAAAGAGCCCTGGCAGCCGCTGACAAAAACCATGCTTTACAATCTGGACTGGAGGAGTGCGGAAGATATTCGTCTTTCCGGTCAGTTGGTTGAGGCCGTCCGGATGACGACCATTAACGCCCGGTTGCCAGAGAGGCTGCCTGAGTTGAGCGGCATGCGCGACAGTTATCAACTGGTGTTTAATACGCAGGGCAAAGGGCCTTATATGCTGGCGTGGGGAAACCGGGCGGCGAAAAAGGCAGATGTTGGTCTCGATATGCTGATCCCGGCGTCGCTGCGTAAATCGCAGGAGATAAATTATCTACCGTGGGCGACTCTTCAGGGGAGCGTGGCGCTTGGTGGTGAAGCGCGATTGACGGCAACGTCAGTAGCTGAGCAACAAAGCCAGTGGAAAACGCTGTTGGTGTGGGGGGCGTTAATTCTTGGGGTCGCCGTACTGGCGCTTATGGCGTGGCGAATCTGGCGTGAAGTGAAAAAGGGTAATCCGACATAAACCAATAAAAAAGGCCCGCATTTGCGGGCCTCTTACGATTCATGCCAATTACAGGCTGGAAACGTTCTCGGTCAGGTATTTTGCCACGCCGTCCGGAGACGCGTTCATACCTTCTTTACCTTTTTCCCACTGTGCCGGGCAAACGTCGCCGTGCTCTTCGTGGAACTGCAGCGCGTCAACCATGCGCAGCATTTCGTCGATGTTACGACCCAGCGGCAGATCGTTAACCACCTGGTGGCGAACAACGCCGTTAGCGTCGATCAGGAAAGAACCGCGCAGAGCAACGCCCGCTTCCGGGTGCTCGATGCCGTAGGCTTTCTGGATTTCGCGTTTGATGTCAGCAACCATTGCGTATTTCACTGCACCGATGCCGCCTTTGTCGACAGGGGTGTTACGCCATGCGTTGTGGACAAATTCAGAGTCGAAGGAAACGCCAACAACTTCCACGCCGCGCTTCTGGAATTCTTCGTAACGTTTGTCGAAAGCGATCAGTTCAGACGGGCAAACGAAGGTGAAGTCCATCGGCCAGAAGAACAGAACGGTAGTTTTACCGTTGGTATGCTGTTTGAAGTTGAAGTTTTCAACGATCTCACCGCTACCCAGTACCGCAGCTGCTGTGAAATCCGGAGCCTGACGAGTTACCAGTACCATATAATTCTCCTGCAATGTTAAGGGGTTTTTGGAACGCAACGCGGGCCAGTATAGAGAGTGTTCGGGAATAAGACAAAGAGGCGCTGGCAATCAATGAGACAGGTTTTGTCTATCAATCTTTTGCCGGATGGCGGCTACTGCTTATCCGGCGGCTAATACGGGCTGTAGTCAAAGGGTTTTACGCTGCGCCTGTTCCATCATTTGCGGATAAAACTGCCAGAATCGTTCCTCTAACGCATCGTAATGCGTATCCAGGTCATACCATGAGTCACGCAGGGCATCGAGTCGTGGGCGGCGGCTGGCCATGCCATTCAGGACGTTCTGGATAAAATCCATGTCCCGATAGCGCTCAAGCCATTTCTCTGACCATATATAGTTGTTTAAATTGATAAAGCGCGGTGGCGATTCAGGCAAAAAAATAGTGGTCACCTGGGTGCGAGCATAGCGCACAAAGTCCGCCAGCGGGAAGTCGGGGGATATTTCCGACCAGTGGCGTGACAGAAAATGATCCCACATTACGTCCAGCGTAATCGGCGCGACACGGCGCGTTTCGCTGCGAAACCACTCTTTGGCTTCACGCACCTGCGGCAGGTTATCGGTCATCACGTCGATACGACGGTGCATGAAGATGCCTTCCACCACGTCAGGCGAATAGTGCGTTTCCGGATTGCCCCGGACAAAGTCGGCCAACAAATTGCCGGAAAGCGAGCTGTCGGCAAGGTGAGCCAGATGCAAATGTGCAAGAAAATTCATATCCACTTCATCCTTCAAACTGCCTCTTTGTTGGCTGCCTTCACTCACCCCAGTCACTTACTTGAGTAAGCTCCCGGGGACTCATTCAGCTGCCGCCTCGATGCATCTTGAATGATTTTGTGTATAGATTATGTCTTTTAACTTGAGGGGTAAAGGTTGCAGGGAGGACGCCCCGGCACTAGACTACCCGCCTCTTATTTTAGTCTGAGTCAGTGTCATGCGCGTTACCGATTTCACCTTTGAACTACCCGAATCCCTGATTGCCCACTATCCGCAAGCTGAGCGCAGTAGTTGCCGCTTGCTGTCTTTGGACGGGCCGACGGGCGCGCTGACGCACGGTACTTTCACCGATTTGCTCGATAAGCTCAACCCTGGCGATTTGCTGGTCTTTAACAACACCCGCGTTATTCCGGCGCGTCTGTTTGGCCGTAAAGCCAGCGGCGGCAAGATTGAAGTGCTGGTCGAGCGTATGTTGGATGACAAACGTATTCTGGCGCATATTCGCGCCTCGAAAGCGCCGAAGCCGGGGGCCGAGCTGCTGCTGGGCGACGACGAAAGTATTAAAGCAACGATGGTGGCACGCCATGACGCGCTGTTTGAAGTCGAGTTTAACGACGAGCGCTGCGTACTGGATATCCTTAACGCCATCGGCCATATGCCGCTACCACCGTATATTGACCGTCCGGATGAAGATGCCGACCGCGAGCTGTATCAGACCGTGTATAGCGAAAAACCGGGTGCGGTCGCCGCGCCGACTGCGGGTCTGCACTTTGACGATCCGCTGCTGGCTAAGCTGCGCGATAAAGGCATTGAAATGGCGTTCGTCACGCTGCACGTGGGCGCGGGGACTTTCCAGCCGGTGCGCGTAGACACCATTGAAGATCACATCATGCACTCCGAATATGCGGAAGTGCCGCAGGATGTTGTTGATGCTGTGCTGGCGGCGAAAGCGCGCGGCAACCGCGTGATTGCGGTGGGCACCACCTCCGTACGTTCACTGGAAAGCGCGGCGCAGGCGGCCAAAAACGACCTTATCGAGCCGTTTTTCGGCGATACGCAAATATTCATTTATCCTGGCTATAAATATCAGGTGATTGATGCCCTGGTAACCAACTTCCACCTGCCGGAATCAACGCTGATCATGCTGGTTTCCGCGTTTGCTGGTTATAAAAACACCATGCACGCCTATCATGAAGCGGTAAAAGCGGAATATCGCTTTTTTAGTTACGGTGATGCGATGTTTATCACGTACAATCCGCAGGCTATTTCTGAGCGTGTCGGGGAATAAATCCGCGATATGAGTATTTAAAACGTCGGACTGTTTTTCTGACGCAGGAGTTAAGATGAAATTTGAACTGGATACCACAGACGGTCGCGCTCGCCGCGGCCGCCTGGTTTTTGATCGTGGCGTAGTAGAAACACCTGCTTTTATGCCGGTCGGTACTTACGGTACTGTGAAAGGCATGACGCCGGAAGAAGTTGAAGCAACTGGCGCGCAGATTATCCTCGGTAACACCTTCCACCTGTGGCTGCGCCCGGGACAGGAAATCATGAAACTGCATGGCGATCTGCACGATTTTATGCAGTGGAAAGGGCCAATCCTCACCGATTCCGGCGGCTTCCAGGTTTTCAGCCTGGGTGATATCCGTAAGATTACCGAGCAGGGCGTGCATTTCCGTAACCCGATCAACGGCGATCCGATTTTCCTCGATCCCGAGAAATCAATGGAGATTCAATACGATCTCGGTTCCGATATCGTCATGATCTTCGACGAATGTACACCGTATCCGGCCGACTGGGACTATGCTAAACGCTCGATGGAGATGTCTCTGCGTTGGGCGAAGCGCAGTCGGGATCGTTTTGATAGCCTCGGCAACAAAAATGCGCTTTTTGGCATCATTCAGGGCAGTGTTTACGAAGATTTACGTGATATCTCCGTTAAAGGTCTGGTAGACATCGGTTTTGATGGCTACGCTGTCGGCGGTTTGGCTGTCGGTGAGCCGAAGGAAGATATGCACCGCATCCTGGAGCATGTATGCCCACAGATTCCGACAGATAAACCTCGTTACCTGATGGGCGTCGGCAAACCAGAAGATCTGGTTGAAGGCGTACGTCGCGGTATCGATATGTTTGACTGCGTGATGCCAACGCGAAATGCCCGTAATGGTCATTTGTTTGTGACTGACGGCGTGGTAAAAATTCGTAACGCGAAACATAAAAGCGACACCAGTCCGCTCGATGCTGAGTGTGATTGCTACACCTGTCGCAATTATTCGCGCGCTTACTTGCATCATCTCGACCGTTGCAACGAAATATTGGGCGCGCGACTCAACACGATTCATAACCTTCGCTACTACCAGCGTTTGATGGCGGGTTTACGCAAGGCTATTGAAGAGGGTAAATTAGAGAGCTTCGTGACCGATTTTTACCAACGTCAGGGTAGACCAGTTCCACCTGTGAACGTTGATTAATTTTAATAATGAGGGAATTTGAATGAGCTTTTTTATTTCTGATGCGGTAGCGGCAACAGGTGCTCCGGCGCAGGGCAGCCCGATGTCTCTGATTCTGATGCTGGTGGTGTTTGGTCTGATTTTCTACTTCATGATCCTGCGCCCGCAGCAAAAGCGCACTAAAGAACACAAAAATCTGATGAACTCCATTGCGAAAGGCGATGAAGTGCTGACTAACGGTGGTCTGGTGGGTCGCGTGACCAAAGTAGCAGAATCTGGCTACATCGCTATCGCGCTGAACGACACCACTGAAGTGGTTATTAAACGTGATTTCGTAGCTGCCGTTCTGCCGAAAGGCACCATGAAGGCGCTGTAATTTATTGTTTTCCCAAAGGGAACTGCCGTGTTAAACCGTTATCCTTTGTGGAAGTATGTCATGCTGATCGTCGTTATTGTCGTCGGTCTGCTCTATGCGCTTCCCAACCTGTATGGTGAGGATCCGGCTGTTCAAATCACTGGCGTGCGCGGTGCCGCCGCCAGTGAGCAAACGCTGATCCAGGTCCAGAAAACGTTACAAGAAGATAAAATCACACCTAAGTCTGTGGCTCTGGAAGAGGGTGCTATTCTTGCGCGCTTCGACTCCACTGATACCCAACTGCGCGCACGTGAAGTGTTAATGGGCGTATTGGGCGATCAATACGTCGTGGCGCTTAACCTTGCTCCGGCAACTCCACGCTGGCTGGCAGCCATTCACGCAGAACCGATGAAACTCGGTCTTGACCTGCGTGGCGGCGTTCACTTCCTGATGGAAGTGGATATGGACACCGCGCTGAGTAAGTTGCAGGAACAAAATATCGATAGCCTGCGCAGCGATCTGCGTGAAAAAGGCATTCCTTATACTACCGTTCGCAAAGAAGATAACTACGGTCTGAGCATCACCTTCCGTGATAGCAGCGCCCGTGATGAAGCTATCTCTTACCTGAGCAAGCGTCACCAGGATCTGGTTATTTCCAGCCAGGGCAGCAATGCTCTGCGTGCGGTGATGACCGATGCGCGCCTGAGCGAAGCCCGTGAATACGCGGTACAGCAGAACATCAACATTCTGCGTAATCGTGTTAACCAACTGGGTGTTGCTGAGCCGGTGGTCCAACGTCAGGGTGCTGACCGCATTGTGGTCGAACTGCCAGGCATTCAGGATACCGCGCGTGCGAAAGAAATTTTGGGCGCTACCGCGACGCTGGAATTCCGTCTGGTGAACACCAACGTTGACCAGTCTGCTGCGGCATCCGGGCGTGTACCGGGTGATTCGGAAGTGAAACAGTCTCGTGAAGGTCAGCCGGTTGTGCTGTACAAACGCGTGATCCTGACCGGTGATCATATCACCGACTCCACTTCCAGCCAGGACGAATACAATCAGCCGCAGGTTAACATCTCGCTGGATAGCGCGGGTGGTAACATCATGTCCAACTTCACCAAGGACAACATCGGTAAGCCGATGGCGACCCTGTTCGTGGAGTACAAAGACAGCGGTAAAAAAGATGCCAACGGTCGCGCAGTGCTGGTGAAACAGGAAGAGGTGATTAACATCGCCAACATCCAGTCTCGCCTGGGCAACAGCTTCCGTATCACCGGTATTAACAACCCGAACGAAGCGCGTCAGCTTTCTCTGCTGTTACGTGCCGGTGCGTTGATTGCGCCGATTCAGATTGTTGAAGAACGTACCATCGGTCCTACCCTGGGTATGCAGAACATTAAACAGGGTCTGGAAGCGTGTCTGGCCGGTCTGGTGGTGTCTATCCTGTTCATGATCTTCTTCTATAAGAAGTTCGGTCTGATCGCGACCAGTGCGCTGATTGCTAACCTGGTACTGATTGTCGGTATTATGTCGCTGCTGCCGGGCGCTACGCTGAGTATGCCGGGGATTGCGGGGATCGTCTTAACCCTTGCCGTCGCGGTCGATGCGAACGTACTGATTAACGAACGTATCAAAGAAGAGTTGAGTAACGGGCGTTCGGTGCAGCAGGCCATCAATGAAGGTTATGCGGGTGCATTTAGCTCCATCTTTGATGCGAACATTACGACGCTGATTAAGGTCATTATCCTGTACGCAGTTGGCACCGGGGCAATTAAAGGGTTCGCGATTACTACCGGTATTGGTGTGGCGACGTCGATGTTTACCGCGATTGTCGGTACACGTGCCATCGTAAACCTGTTGTATGGCGGCAAGCGCGTCAAAAAGCTGTCAATCTGAGGAGTGCGAAGTGGCACAGGAATATACTGTTGAACAATTGAACCACGGCCGTAAAGTCTGGGACTTTATGCGCTGGGACTACTGGGCTTTCGGCATTTCAGGTTTCCTGCTGATTGCGGCCATCGTGGTGATGGGCGTACGCGGGTTTAACTGGGGTCTCGATTTCACCGGTGGTACGGTAATTGAAATCACGCTGGAAAAACCGGCCGATATGGACGTGATGCGCGATGCGCTGGAGAAAGCGGGCTTTGTTGATCCGCTTCTGCAGAACTTCGGCAGCAGCCACGACATTATGGTGCGTATGCCGCCAACTGAAGGCGCAGACGGCGGTCAGGTACTGGGCAGCAAAGTGTTGAGTGTGATTAACGAATCCACCAACCAAAACGCCGCGGTGAAACGAATTGAATTCGTGGGTCCGAGCGTGGGTGCAGACCTGGCGCAAACCGGTGCAATGGCGCTGATGGCGGCGTTAATATCCATCCTGGTGTACGTCGGTTTCCGCTTTGAGTGGCGACTGGCGGCAGGGGTAGTTATCGCTCTGGCGCACGACGTGATTATCACACTTGGGATCCTGTCGTTGTTCCATATCGAGATTGATCTGACTATCGTCGCATCGTTGATGTCGGTAATCGGTTACTCGCTGAACGACAGTATCGTCGTATCTGACCGTATTCGTGAAAACTTCCGCAAAATTCGTCGCGGTACGCCTTACGAAATCTTTAACGTGTCATTGACTCAGACGCTGCACCGTACGTTGATTACGTCCGGTACGACGTTGATGGTTATTCTGATGCTGTTCCTGTTCGGTGGTCCGGTACTGGAAGGCTTCTCGCTGACGATGCTGATCGGTGTTTCCATCGGTACTGCATCTTCTATCTACGTAGCATCGGCGCTGGCGCTGAAGCTGGGTATGAAGCGTGAGCACATGCTGCAGCAGAAGGTTGAGAAAGAAGGGGCGGATCAACCGTCAATTCTGCCTTAAACTATTAAGAGTGAAGATACTGGAATCCCGATCGCAAGGTCGGGATTTTTTTTGCCTGTGATTTGGTAGCAGTCCATTATCTTTTCCGGTCGCCATACTACTGACAGTATGCTGTCAGTAGCCCTGTCGTATAGTCCTTCTGAGATTACCCACACAGGCTGGAGGAAGTATGAATAACGTAATTAGCTGGTTTGAAATCCCCGTGGCACAAATGGAGCGCGCCATTGCTTTTTATGAGCCAGTGATGCAGGTTTCTTTGCGTCGTGAGAATATGGACAGCGCGGAGCTGGCCGTATTTCCACATCAGGATCCCGCTCCCGGCGGGGCGCTGGCTAAATTTGACGGTATTACGCCTTCAGCGCAGGGCGCTATTATTTATCTGCATACGGACGATTTGGCTGCAACGCTTAAACGCGTCGCCACCGCTGGCGGTCAGTGCGTGTTTGGTCCGCTCGAACTGGGGCAGGATATTGGCACTATTGCGCTGTTTACTGACAGCGAAGGCAATCGTGTTGGTTTACATCAACCCGCGTAATATTTTCAGGACTGAGGATTAAAATGACCAGACGCGCCGACCGCTTGTTTCAGATTGTACAAATCCTGCGTGGCAGGCGAGTGACAACGGCGGCGCTGCTGGCAGAACGTCTTGAGGTTTCTGAACGAACGATTTATCGCGATATCCGCGATCTCTCTTTATCCGGCGTGCCCATTGAAGGAGAAGTGGGCAGTGGATACCGCTTAATGGCGGGGTTTGATCTGCCGCCGTTGATGTTAACGCATCGCGAATCAGAAGCGTTAATGGTAGCGATTCGTTTGCTGAAAACATGGGGCGGGGATTCACTCTCACAGGCGCTGGAATCCGCGCAGGAAAAAGTGCTGGCGATATTGCCGCCAGAGTGTCGGCGCAGAGCCGAGCAAACGCGGGTTTTCGCGCCAGATTTTGGCAATCAGCCGCATTCACGCAGTGCTTTTGATCTCATACATCGCGCGGTTTCGGCGCAGCAGGTGCTGGCGCTGCATTATCGCGACGAGTCCGGGAATCTCTCCTGGCGCGACGTTCAGCCGCTGGGGTTATTTTTCTGGGGTGAGCACTGGTTGCTGGTTGCCTGGTGTGAGAAACGTGACGATTATCGCTGCTTTCGTGTTGATCGGTGTCTGAAGATCACGCCGCTCGACAGGCATTTTCGTGAATCTGCAGATCGCTCGCTAAGTGACTTTTTACGTAAAGTACGCTGTGAAGACCAGCCATAAAAAAGCCAGCGGTTAAGCTGGCTTGTCTGCGATAAATTGGCAGGATTAGAAGTTGTAACCTACGACCAGGTAACCACCCCAACCGGTAGAACGGACGTTAAAGTTGCCTTTATTGAAGTTCAGCTCTGCATCATCATTCCATTGACCCCCGTTGTGCCAGTAACGAGCGACGACGGAATAATGCCAGTGATCGTAATTCAGCGCCAGAATATGGCTGGAAGCGATAGAGTTGTTAGTACGCGCTTTATTGCCATTAAGATCGGAGAAATCATCGTCGCCCAGATCGGATCCCCAATCGAAGTTGGTAAAGCCAATGTAGCTAAGATTACCGCCCCACAGTTCAGTGATTGGTACAAAATATTTCACTTTGAAACGATAGCCGTCCCACTCGTTTTCGTTGGCTGCACCGTAGTTCTGCCACTGATATTTGGCATACACGTTAAGAGACAGGCTCATCGGCAGACCGGTATCGATATCGGTACCCAGACCCATATACCAGGTGCTCTGGCGGCCATCTTTGTTACGACCCATATCGTAGATGTAGTTATTGGCGAAGTACCACTCTTTGAATGGACCGAAGCTCAGGTCGGTGCCGGTCAGTTTATCGATGGAGAAGCGCGGTTCAATTTCCATAAACAGCGGAGAACCGTGGTTCCAGATACCTTTCGCATCAGTGTTACCACCAAAGAAGACAGGTGCATCCATGTAACCATAGAAATCGAACCAATCTTTTTTTGCAAAAGCTTCATATTCCAGGTAGGTATCGTTGCGAATCTGCGGTCCGAAACGGGTGTGGTAGCTACCCACCACGTTGACGCTCTGGTGCCACCAGTCGGACAGATATTGCGGTTTGTCATTTTCTGCAGCGTTGGCAGTAAAAGACGAGGAGAGCGCCAGCACTGCACCGGCTGCAAGTAATGTTTTTTTCATATGTATGCCACTGTTTGAAATCCCTTTCGGGAGTGAAAAAGGCGCAAATTGCGTTTCTAAATATTTCGTGTTTCTTCGGAGCCTATTATAAAAATCATTGTTCACAAAAATATGTGTTGTTTCACAGTTCTATCATTTACGTAATCGATTGCGTTCACGTTTGCTTACTTTAGGCGGCGAATTGTACTGGCTCCCATGAATGTTGCCAAGTTTTACCAGAAATATCGGTTATGTCAGGTGAGTAACAAAACGGGCCGGAGTGATGTTGCGGAACGCACAAAACGTCCCGCAAAAAAGTTTATTGATTAACAGGCTGGATGTCGTGGATACGAACAAATCCTAACTGGTCCGGAGAAAGGCCATTTATCTGCAGCGGAATGTCTACGTCGCTGGGAGCAAGGATACTTGCCGGGGCCGTTACCAATTGGTTCTGAACGTTCGTTTCCTGATAGTTATCCGTGGTGCCCTGAATTTGTCCATACTCGACGGTGGCGCTAAAGGCGGGTAAAGGCGTAGTGGATTCACCCTGAATACGTAATGTGAGCCGCGTGCCGTCGGCGTTCGGCGCAATATTGACAAGTGACATCCGTAACATGCCAATTTGGCTGTCCAGTCGGGCTGGTGTACTGGAACCCGGCAGCAGATAGGCTCCGCTGGTTGATTTGGCATTCAACATATTTTGTTGTGTAATTTTTACCGTTTCCTGATTTAGCTGTGTCATCTCTTTATTCAACGTGCTAACACTTTGATGCATCTGGCGTACTTCGCTTTGCTGTGCGCATGCGCTAAGACTAAAGAGACTTCCCACCAGGAGAATTCTTAGGTAACGTCTTGTCATTGTGATTACTTCCTTCATTGTCGCGATAGCATAATGGTAGTGCGCACCGAGCACGAAGGCATCGATCCTTTGTCTCAAAAGCGCTGCGCCTTTGTTGTCACGCCAGTTCAGGGTAAAATAGATTTCTGTTAACCACTGAGGACAGGACGCCGTATGCATTGCCCATTCTGTTTCGCCGTAGACACTAAGGTAATTGACTCTCGTCTTGTAGGCGAGGGCTCCTCAGTACGCCGCCGTCGGCAGTGTCTGGTCTGTAACGAACGTTTCACCACTTTTGAAGTGGCTGAACTTGTCATGCCACGCGTTGTGAAAAGCAACGATGTGCGTGAACCCTTTAATGAAGATAAGCTGCGCAGCGGCATGCTCAGAGCGCTTGAGAAACGTCCGGTCAGCTCAGATGACGTCGAAATGGCGTTGAACCATATCAAATCACAACTGCGTGCGACTGGCGAGCGTGAGGTGCCGAGCAAGATGATCGGCAACCTGGTGATGGAGCAGTTGAAAAAACTCGATAAAGTCGCCTACATCCGCTTTGCCTCGGTTTACCGGAGTTTCGAAGATATCAAAGAATTTGGCGAAGAGATTGCTCGCCTACAGGACTAAGCCATGCAGGATGAATTGTACATGGCGCGCGCGCTGAAGCTTGCTGCGCGCGGACGTTTTACCACTCACCCCAATCCCAACGTGGGCTGCGTGATTGTCAAAGATGGGGAGATCGTCGGTGAAGGGTATCATCACCGCGCGGGCGAACCGCATGCCGAAGTCCACGCTCTGCGCATGGCTGGAGAAAAAGCGCAAGGGGCGACTGCCTATGTAACGCTTGAACCCTGCAGCCATCATGGTCGTACCCCCCCGTGCTGCGATGCGCTGATTGCCGCAGGCGTGTCACGTGTGGTTGCAGCGATGCAGGATCCCAATCCGCAGGTAGCAGGTCGTGGTCTCTACCGTTTGCAGCAGGCGGGCATTGACGTCAGTCACGGGCTGATGATGAGCGAGGTTGAGCAGCTTAATAAAGGCTTTCTCAAGCGTATGCGTACGGGATTCCCCTACGTGCAGCTTAAACTTGGTGCGTCGCTTGATGGGCGTACGGCGATGGCCAGTGGTGAAAGCCAGTGGATAACCTCGCCACAGGCGCGTCGCGATGTGCAAAGATTACGGGCGCATAGCCACGCCATCTTAACCAGCAGCGCTACGGTGTTGGCTGACGACCCTCAGCTTACCGTGCGTTGGTCGGAACTTGGGGAGTCAACCCAGGCGAGTTACCCGCAGGAAAATCTGCGCCAGCCTATCCGCATTGTTGTTGATAGCCAGAATCAGGTCACGCCGGAACACCGTATTGTGCAACAGCCTGGAGAAACCTGGATTGCCCGGACAAAAGATGATCCTCGTAGTTGGCCGGAGACGGTGCGCAGCCTGAAGGTGCCGGAACATAACGGGCACCTGGATCTGGTGGTGCTGATGATGCAACTGGGCAAGCAGCAAATTAACAGCATTTGGGTTGAAGCAGGTCCAACGCTTGCGGGCGCGTTATTACAGGCCGGACTGGTCGATGAGCTAATCGTGTATGTTGCGCCTAAACTGTTAGGCAGCGATGCACGAGGATTATGTGTGCTTCCAGGCCTTGAGAAACTGGCTGACGCCCCCCATTTCAAATTCAACGAAATACGCCATGTAGGTCCGGACCTTTGCCTGCATTTAGTGGGCGCATGATCTCCCGGTTCGAAAGGGAAGCAGCGCACAGATTATTATGATAAAATCCGCCCCCCTGCGGGGTCTAGTGAATCCGAAGGAAGAATATGAACATTATTGAAGCTAACGTTGCTACCCCGGACGCTCGCGTCGCCATCACCATTGCGCGTTTCAACAACTTTATCAATGACAGCCTGCTGGAAGGTGCGATCGACGCCCTGAAACGTATTGGTCAGGTTAAAGATGAAAACATTACCGTCGTTTGGGTTCCGGGCGCGTATGAGCTGCCGCTGGCAGCCTCAGTACTTGCAAAATCCGGTAAATACGACGCGGTGATTGCGTTAGGTACGGTGATTCGTGGTGGTACCGCGCACTTCGAATATGTGGCTGGCGGTGCAAGCAATGGCCTGGCGCATGTCGCTCAGGACAGTGGCATTCCGGTAGCCTTCGGTGTTCTGACCACCGAAAGTATTGAACAAGCCATCGAACGTGCTGGCACTAAAGCTGGCAACAAAGGCGCAGAAGCTGCACTGACTGCACTTGAAATGATTAATGTATTGAAAGCCATCAAGGCCTGATTTTTGTAAGGGGAAATCCGTGAAACCTGCTGCTCGTCGCCGCGCCCGTGAGTGTGCCGTCCAGGCGCTCTACTCCTGGCAGTTGTCCCAGAACGACATCGCTGATGTTGAATACCAGTTCCTGGCGGAACAGGACGTAAAAGATGTCGACGTTCTGTATTTCCGTGAACTGCTGTCCGGGGTGGCGACTAACAGCGCGTACCTGGATGGATTAATGAAGCCTTATCTGTCTCGTCTGTTGGAAGAGCTGGGTCAGGTAGAAAAAGCCGTGCTGCGTATTGCGCTGTTTGAACTGTCTAAACGTAGTGATGTGCCGTACAAAGTGGCCATCAACGAAGCGATTGAACTGGCGAAAACCTTCGGCGCTGAAGACAGCCATAAATTCGTGAACGGCGTACTGGATAAAGCAGCACCTGTGATTCGCCCCAACAAAAAGTAATCCCGAGGCCGGCTGGATGGTGGAACTTGTTTCCGCTGCCCCCGGCTTTTTCTTTTTTTTCTGCTGAGGCATAACGTATGGCATGCGGCGAATTTTCCCTGATTGCCCGTTATTTTGACCGCGTAAGAACGTCTCGTCTTGATGTCGAAACCGGTATTGGTGACGATTGCGCACTTCTGAACATCCCTGAAAAACAGACGCTGGCGATCAGCACCGATACGCTGGTGGCAGGCAACCACTTCCTCCCCGAAATTGATCCCACCGATCTCGCCTGGAAAGCGCTGGCAGTGAATTTGAGCGATCTGGCGGCGATGGGAGCCGATCCTGCGTGGCTGACGCTGGCGCTCACGCTGCCTGACGTCGATGAAGCCTGGCTTGAAGCCTTCAGCGATGGCCTGTTTGAACTCCTCAATTACTATGATATGCAGCTGATAGGTGGTGACACCACGCGTGGGCCACTGTCGATGACGCTGGGTATCCACGGCTACGTCCCTGTTGGACGGGCCTTAAAACGCTCCGGTGCGAAACCGGGGGACTGGATTTATGTGACCGGTACGCCGGGCGACAGCGCGGCCGGGCTGGCGATTTTGCAGGATCGCTTGCAGGTGGCAGATGCAAAAGACGCAGACTATCTGCTTAAACGTCATCTGCGTCCAACGCCGCGTATTTTGCAGGGACAAGCCCTGCGCGATCTGGCCAGTGCTGCTATCGATATTTCCGACGGCCTGATTTCCGATCTGGGGCATATCGTCAAGGCCTGCGGCTGTGGGGCGCGGGTTAACGTCGATGCGTTGCCATACTCTACGGCATTTGCCCAACACGTTGAGCCGGAACAAGCCCTGCGCTGGGCGCTCTCGGGTGGTGAAGATTATGAGTTATGCTTTACCGTACCGGAAATTAACCGTGGCGCACTGGACGTGGCGCTGGGAAATCTCGGCGCATCGTTTACCTGCATTGGGCAGATGAGCGCGGACGTGGAAGGCATTCACTTTACGCGCGACGGAAAACCCGTCACGTTCGACTGGAAAGGATATGACCATTTTGCCGCGCCTTAAAAAAGATGTCGCCAAAAGCCGCCTGAGTATGCGCAATCCGTGGCACCTGTTGGCCACCGGTTTTGGCAGCGGGCTGAGCCCAATTGTTCCAGGCACGATGGGATCGCTGGCGGCGATCCCTTTTTGGTATTTAATGACGTTTCTGCCGTGGCAGCTGTATTCACTGGTGGTCATGTTGTCTATCTGTATCGGTGTTTATCTGTGCCATCAAACGGCGAAAGATATGGGCGTGCACGATCACGGTAGCATTGTCTGGGACGAGTTTGTCGGGATGTGGATAACCCTGATGGCGCTGCCGACCCACGACTGGCAGTGGGTCGCCGCCGGATTTGTGATTTTCCGTATTCTGGATATGTGGAAGCCGTGGCCGATCCGTTGGTTCGATCGCAACGTGCATGGCGGTACGGGGATCATGATTGATGATATTGTGGCCGGAATACTCTCCGCCGGAATTTTGTATTTTATCGGCCATCACTGGCCGGTAGGTATCATTTAAATAGGTTTGCCGGATGGCAGCGTAAACGCCTTATCTGGCCTGGAAACACGATGGCGGTTTCGTAGGCCCGATAAGCGTAGCGCCATCGGGCAATGCCAGATTATTTAAATCCGACCACCGGATGCTGTTTGTACGGCGTTTCCAGCTCGGCAATCTGCTCTGGCTTCAGCGTCAAATCCACCGCATTAAGTAACTCATCCAACTGTTCCTCGCGTGAAGTGCCGATAATCGGCGCAGCCACCCCCGGTTTGCTCAGCAGCCAGGCCAGCGCAACCTGCGCACGCGTTACGCCTAATTCCTCACTGACACCGGTCAGCCGCGCGGCAATTTGCGCGTCGTTTTCATCGCTCTCAGAGTATAAATTTTTACCGACTTCATCAGAAACCAGACGTGCGGTCGTTTCTCCCCAGGGGCGCGTCAGGCGACCACGCGCCAGCGGACTCCAAGGGATCACCGCGACGCCTTCCTGATAGCAAAGCGGCAGCATTTCGCGTTCTTCCTCACGGTAGATCAGGTTGTAGTGATCCTGCATGCTAACGAACTGTGCCCAGCCGTGTTGTTTCTGTAAGGCCAGCGCCTGAGCAAACTGAGACGCGTGCATGGATGAGGCGCCAATATAGCGAGCTTTACCGGCTTTCACTACGTCGTTAAGGGCTTCCAGCGTTTCTTCGATAGGCGTATTGTAATCCCAGCGGTGAATTTGCAGGATGTCCACATAGTCCATACCCAGGCGTCTGAGGCTATCGTCGATTGAGCGCAAGATTTGTGCGCGGGATAATCCTTCCGCTAAATCATCAACCTGGTGAAAAACCTTGGTGGCGACCACGACCTCTTCTCGGCGGGCGAAATCACGCAGCGCGCGGCCGACAATCTCTTCGCTGCTACCAGCGGAGTAGCTGTTGGCGGTATCAAAAAAGTTAATGCCGCCTTCAAGGGCGTGTTTGATTATCGGGCGGCTGCTTTCTTCAGGTAGCGTCCAGGCGTGATTGCCGCGATTGGGCTCGCCAAACGTCATGCAACCCAGGCAAAGGCGGGAGACCCGTAGGTCGGTTTTTCCTAAGGTGTTGTATTTCATTAATCCACTCCTGCTTAGCTCGTGATGAGTTAAGCATAGCAGGAGCGGGGAGGGGATTATGCCAGCCAGGCCTTGATTTTGGTCTCAATTCCGGCGGCATTAAGTCCCAGTTCGGCGCGAGCCTCGTCCTGAGTCCCCTGCGGGATGAAGAAGTCAGGCAGGCCAATGTTCAGCACCGGAACAGGCTTGCGATGGGCCATTAGCACTTCGTTTACGCCGCTACCAGCGCCGCCCATAATGGCATTCTCTTCGAGGGTGACCAGCACCTCGTGTTGGGCTGCCATTTCGAGGATCAACGTTTCATCCAACGGTTTCACAAAGCGCATATCAACCAGCGTGGCGTTCAGTGATTCTGCGACCTGATCGGCTTCCGGCATTAGGGTGCCGAAGTTGAGAATTGCCACTTTCGCACCGTGACGCTTCACGATGCCTTTGCCGATTGGCAGATGTTCCAGCGGCGCCAGCTCAACGCCCACCGCGTTACCGCGCGGATAACGTACGACCGTTGGACCGTCGTTGTAGTGATAGCCGGTGAACAGCATCTGGCGACATTCGTTCTCATCGCTTGGGGTCATAATGACCATTTCCGGGATACAGCGCAGGAAAGAGAGGTCGAACGCCCCTTGGTGGGTTTGTCCATCTGCGCCAACGATACCCGCCCGGTCGACGGCGAACAGGACCGGCAGTTTCTGGATGGCGACATCATGCAGTACCTGATCGTAAGCGCGTTGCAGGAAGGTGGAGTAAATAGCCACGACCGGCTTATAACCGCCAATCGCCAGACCGGCCGCAAACGTCACCGCGTGCTGCTCGGCAATCGCCACATCAAAGTAGCGGTCCGGGAACTTACGTGAGAACTCCACCATACCGGAGCCTTCGCGCATCGCCGGGGTGATCGCCATCAGCTTATTGTCTTTCGCCGCGGTCTCACACAGCCAGTCACCGAAGATTTTTGAATAGCTCGGCAGGCCGCCGCTGCTTTTCGGCAGGCATCCGCTGGATGGATCGAATTTGGGTACCGCGTGGAACGTAATCGGATCTTTTTCCGCTGGCTCGTAGCCACGACCTTTTTTGGTCATGATGTGCAGGAACTGTGGACCTTTGAGATCGCGCATGTTCTTAAGCGTGGTGATAAGCCCCAGCACGTCGTGACCGTCCACCGGACCAATATAGTTAAAGCCCAGCTCTTCAAACAGCGTACCCGGCACAACCATGCCTTTGATGTGCTCTTCGGTACGTTTGAGCAGTTCTTTAATCGGTGGTACACCGGAGAACACTTTCTTCCCGCCTTCGCGCAGCGAGGAGTAGAGTTTGCCTGAGAGCAGTTGCGCCAGGTGATTGTTCAGCGCGCCGACGTTCTCTGAAATCGACATTTCGTTGTCGTTGAGGATAACCAGCATGTCGGGCTTAATATCACCCGCGTGGTTCATCGCTTCAAATGCCATGCCTGCGGTGATTGCACCGTCCCCAATCACACAAACGGTACGGCGTTCCTTGCCTTCTTTCTCGGCGGCAACCGCAATACCGATACCTGCGCTGATGGAGGTTG
The DNA here is from genome assembly GCF_013816515.1 of Citrobacter sp. RHB35-C21. Taxonomy (NCBI): domain Bacteria; kingdom Pseudomonadati; phylum Pseudomonadota; class Gammaproteobacteria; order Enterobacterales; family Enterobacteriaceae; genus Citrobacter; species Citrobacter sp. RHB35-C21. Next base: position 3,903,452 of record NZ_CP057147.1, on the reverse strand, counting down.
AGGAGTGCCCAACGCTCAGTACGTCATATTCGCTCTCACCGCGCCATGGGAATGGATGCAAACCGCCTTTCTGCCGAATGGTGCCGATTTTATCGCGGCGGCCGGTCAGAATTTTGTGCGGGTAAGCCTGATGTCCCACATCCCAGATTAACTGGTCAAACGGGGTGTTGTAGACGTAGTGCAGCGCTACGGTGAGTTCCACCGTGCCCAGACCAGAGGCGAAGTGCCCGCTGGAACGGCTTACGCTGTCGAGCAAATAGCGGCGCAGTTCGTCGCAAAGCTTTGGCAGGCTCTCTTTTGGCAGCAGGCGTAACTCCTGAGTGGAGTCGACCAGCGCCAGGGTCGGGTATTTGGCTATATCAAAACTCATCGCAAGCTCATGGGATATGTTGGTTTATTTATCACGCTGGATTATGTAGTCCGCTAGCGCTTCCAGTGCCGAGGTATCGAGTGACTGTGCGGCCAGCAAACTTAGCGACTGGCGGGCATCCTCAATTAAATCCCGGGCTTTATTCTGGGCTTGCTCAAGACCCAGAAGTGCAGGATAGGTACTTTTGCCAAGCTGCTGGTCAGCACCCTGACGTTTACCCAATGTTGCAGTATCGCCTACCACATCCAGGATGTCATCCTGAACCTGGAAGGCCAGACCGATGCTTTCTGCGTACTTGTCGAGTATTGCCAGGCATTCTCGCCCTTTATCGCCTGCGCTTAACGCACCCAGACGCACGGCAGCGCGAATCAATGCCCCGGTTTTATGGCGGTGAATACGCTCCAGCGCATCCAATTCTACCTGATGGCCTTCAGCGTCCAGATCCAACGCCTGACCGCCGCACATACCGGCGATACCGCTGGCCTGGGCCAGTTCAGAGATCATCGCGATGCGGTCACGATCAGAAACTTCCGGCATCGGGGCGTCGCTGATAATGGAGAACGCCAGCGTTTGTAGCGCATCTCCGGCCAGGATCGCATTAGCCTCGCCAAATTTTACGTGGCAGGTCGGCAGACCGCGGCGCAGGTCATCGTCGTCCATCGCGGGTAAGTCATCGTGCATCAGCGAATAGGCATGGATACACTCGACGGCGGCAGCGGGAGCATCAAGCGTACTCAGGCTGACGCCAAACATCTGACCGGTCGCGTACACCAGAAACGGGCGCAGACGTTTACCGCCTAATAATGCGCCATATTGCATGGTTTCGACCACGGGAGTGTTCTGAAAGGGCAATGGCGCGATAAAACGGCTCAGTGCCTGGTTGGCCTGCTCAACGCAAGCCTGTAGCTGCTGCGTAAAATCCATTTACTCATTATCCGGTGTGAAAGGCGTAAGGGCGGCGTCTTCAGTATCTGACAGCAGGATTTGTACGCGCTGTTCAGCCTGCTGCAACTTGACCTGTCCCTGACGTGCTAACTGTACGCCACGTTCAAATTCGTTCAACGCTTCTTCCAGCGGCAGGTCGCCGCTTTCCAGACGGGTAACAATCTGTTCCAGGTCGCTCAGCGCTGTTTCAAAACTGGCTGGCGCTTCATTTTTCTTCGGCATAATGAATGTCTGACTCTCTGTATTGGCAGCACAAGGCTATGGTAACGGACTCGCACTGATAAGCAAATAACGCACAATGGTAAGGCGATGTGCACAGGATGACCATGATGGTGGTATACTTGCGCGCCTGGATGCAGCCGCAGGGTATGGGCTGCTGTATTTTTTCCCATTACAAGTCATTCAGACTTGCCAAAGAACCATTGCCGCCATGAAGTTTATCATTAAATTGTTCCCAGAAATCACCATCAAAAGCCAATCTGTGCGTTTGCGCTTTATAAAAATTCTGACAGGGAACATTCGTAACGTTTTAAAGCACTATGATGAAGACCTTGCCGTTGTCCGCCACTGGGATCACGTTGAGGTTCGCGCTAAAGATGAAAGCCAGCGCCTGGATATTCGCGACGCGCTGACCCGTATTCCGGGGATCCACCATATTCTCGAAGTTGAAGACGTGCCGTTTACCGATATGCACGATATTTTCGAGAAAGCGCTGGTGCAGTATCGCGATCAACTGGAAGGCAAAACCTTCTGCGTACGCGTTAAGCGTCGCGGTAAGCATGAGTTTAGCTCTATTGAAGTGGAACGCTATGTTGGCGGTGGACTGAACCAGCATATTGAATCCGCGCGCGTGAAGCTGACGAAGCCGGACGTGACGGTTAATCTTGAAATCGAAAACGACCGTCTGCTGCTGGTTAAAGGCCGCTATGAAGGTATTGGCGGTTTCCCGATCGGGACGCAGGAAGATGTACTGTCGCTGATTTCCGGTGGTTTCGACTCCGGCGTGTCCAGCTATATGCTGATGCGTCGCGGCTGCCGTGTGCACTACTGCTTCTTTAATCTCGGTGGCGCAGCGCATGAAATCGGCGTTCGTCAGGTGGCGCATTATCTGTGGAACCGCTTTGGTAGCTCGCATCGCGTGCGTTTTGTCGCGATCAACTTTGAGCCGGTGGTTGGCGAGATCCTGGAGAAAGTCGACGACGGTCAGATGGGCGTGGTCCTTAAACGTATGATGGTTCGTGCAGCGTCGAAAGTCGCTGAGCGCTACGGCGTACAGGCGCTGGTAACCGGTGAAGCGCTGGGCCAGGTGTCCAGCCAGACGCTGACCAACCTGCGCCTGATCGATAACGTTTCTGACACCCTGATCCTGCGCCCGCTTATCTCCCATGATAAGGAGCACATCATTAATCTGGCGCGTGAAATTGGTACTGAGGACTTTGCCCGTACCATGCCGGAATACTGCGGTGTGATTTCAAAAAGCCCGACGGTGAAAGCGATTAAAGCGAAGATTGAGGCCGAAGAAGAAAACTTCGATTTCTCTATCCTCGATAAAGTGGTTGAAGAAGCGAACAATATCGATATTCGTGATATCGCCCAGCAGACGCAGCAGACCGTGGTGGAAGTGGAAACCGTGAGCGGCTTCGGCCCGAACGATGTGATTCTGGATATCCGCTCTGTGGATGAACAGGATGACAAACCGCTGAAGGTTGACGGTGTGGACGTCGTTTCTCTGCCGTTCTACAAACTGAGCACCAAATTCGGCGATCTGGACCAGAGTAAAACCTGGCTGCTGTGGTGTGAACGCGGGGTGATGAGCCGTCTGCAGGCGTTGTATCTGCGCGAGCAGGGCTTTGAAAACGTGAAGGTATATCGCCCGTAGTGACTTTTGCCTGAGGGTGCTGCGCTTATCAGGCCTGCAAGCGGTATGTTTTGTAGGCCTGATAAATTGTTTACGCTGCCATCCGGCAATATAACAATATTATTCAAAACGGATGGGGAGCTTTTTCCCGTTCGACTCCCAGACACCCTGATAGACGCCGTCTTTTAACTCCAGCGTTATCTTCTCTTCCGATTGTTCAGCGGCAGAGGTCTTCAGTACATAATGTTGATTGTCGGCTGTGTCGCATTTACCGTTTAATTCAATCGGTGCGCCAAATTTCTGGTAAAAGTAAGCCCCTTCAAAAAAATCACTGTATTTGCAGTCGACCTTCAACACAATACGCATGCTTTTTCCCAACGTGCCGTACATGACCTTGCCGTCAATGCCGGGCGCTGGCGAAACCGGTGTAGATCTCTTTGCGGCAGTCAGATACTGGCCGTAAGGCGTGAGCTGATTATGCAGTTCAACGGTCGGGATTTTCGTGGTGAAATCGCCCAGTTCGTCACCCGCGCGATTGGCGTGGTTGCTACAACGTCCGTTCAGGAAAGCCAGATGGTCTTTTTGCAGGGAGAATTTGTCGATGTAGTACAGACCGTCGGTGTAGGTTGCACACGATGCGTAGAATTCGGCAAAGCCAGAATCTCCACCGTCTTCTTTTATTTGCTCCGGCTTTTGTGATTTCTGTGCGGCAACAAAGGTATCAATTTGGCTGCGGATATCTTTTCTGATACGGGTGTTTAATTCGGTCATCGTGGAGCGGGAAAAGAGGTCGTTAAGGGTAATTGTCGCGCCGTTGGCTAAATCGAAGCTGATCGGTACATTGTACGACTCGCAATACGCCCCGCAGCCTTCGACAAACATGTTGAGGGTCAACACTTTGGCGTCGCGATACTCAACCGTGTAGTCAAGGTTTGCGGTGGGATTCATCTCTGATTTCGCAAACTGATTCACGGTCGCTCGTGGATTATTTCCCGGTAGCTGATTGATAAAGCTTGTGAAAATATAATCGTTAATGCGTTTTGCAACCTGTGGGTTATCCGTTGAGGTAAACCACGGCACGCGATATTGCATCTCAGTGCTTGCGGGATAGCGATACTCAAGGCTCTCAATTTCAAGTTGAGTCGCACTGGCGTAGCCGGAAAGGAGCAGTAAAGCCACTCCGCTCAGATATCCTTTCATCATAATTCCTTGAATGCGAGTGGCCTGAAGATTACTCGTAGTAGTTATAAATTCCCGCTGCCATCACCAGTTGTGATGCCACTTCGTAAGCTTTTTCGCGACTCACCAGGAGATCAATGATTTTTAAACCGAAATCGATTGAGGTTCCCGGTCCCTGGCTGGTTAACAGATTGACGCGCGGATCCCATACGACGCGCTTATCCTGCCACTGGTCAGTGGGAATATTGTCTTTCAGCGCCGGAAAACCGGTCATGTTACCGATGGGAAAAATATCGTGTGGGACGAGGACTGTGGCGGCAGCGGCGCAAATTGCCGCGACAATGCGCCCGGAGCGATGAAACTGTTTCACGGTTTCGACAAGCAGAGGGCTGTCGCGAAAACACTCGGCGCCTTTAATACCGCCGGGCAGCACGATAATGTCGAAATCCCCGTCAGCAACTTCCACTAATGGTGCATCCGCCAGTAGTTTTACGCCGCGTGAGCACACGATCGTCAGGCCGCCATCGCTGGCGACGCTGGCGGTCGTGACCTTAATTCCGCCGCGAACCAGCAGATCGATAGTGGTGACCGCTTCGGTCTCTTCACTACCAGGGGCGAGACATACCAGTGCTTGAGCGCTCATACTCACTTTCCTTTCTCTTAACCATTTCAAACAGGCGGGCATTTTCCGGGACGGCGATGCCGTGCGCGCGGGCGCGTTTTAGCAAATAACCGGTAATGTAGTCGATCTCAGTATGGCGCAGGGCATGTATGTCTTGCAGCATTGATGAGATATTTTCCGCCGTACTGTCAATCACTTGCTCAACATAATAGCGTAAATCATCTGCTGATGTGTGGTGGCCTTCGCGTTCAATGACCGCCGCCACCTCCTCGCAGATGAGTGCTATTTTTTCAGGATGATGGCGTAACTCTCCATTCGAGCAATCCCATAATGCGGTCAGCGGGTTAATGACGCAGTTGACGGCCAGCTTGCGCCACAACTCAGCGCGAATATTGTTGTGCCAGGCGACGTCCGGCAGCACCTCTTGCAGGACTTCAGCCAGATAACTGAAATCACCGTCTTGTTCACGCGCCGGACCAATCCTTGTTGTTCCCTGAGCGACATGAATGATGACGTTGCCGTCACGGCGTGCCGCGTGGGTTGTGGTGCCCATCAATAGAGGTTGCTTAATGTTATGCAACTCTTCAATCGTCCCCATACCGTTGTGAATCAGCAGAATGGGAGTGGTGTCAGGCAGAATGGCGGCCAGGCCTTTGACCGCATCAGAAACCTGCCAGGCTTTCAGAGTGACAAGCAACAGGTCGCTTTTCGCCAAAAAATCGGGGTCGTTTGCCGTCAGGGATTCATTGAATACTGACCCATCCGTGTCGATCAGGTTAACGCTGCAATAGGGTTGCGGTACGCGTAGCCACCCCTGAACCTCATGTCCATGTTTGCACAGCGTGGTTAGCCAAAGCTGTCCTAACGCTCCACATCCCAGTACGGTAATTTTCATTCTTCCTCCTCACCTGCAACATCACCAGGTGTTAATCCATATCGGCCGTACCCCATTATTGTTCGCCGGTATCAGTACCACGTACAATTAAAGGATACAGCCTAGTATAGCGCTGTCTGTTGTGTAACTTTGCAGGTATTATGCTTCGCATCAAAAATGAAGGGAGAGGAAAAGATGCCATCTTTCGATATTGTTTCTGAAGTTGATCTTCAGGAAGCCCGTAACGCGGTAGATAACGCCAGCCGCGAAGTGGAGTCACGCTTTGATTTTCGTGGCGTTGAAGCGACTTTTGAGCTGAACGAGTCGAATAAGACGATTAAGGTGCTAAGCGAGTCTGATTTCCAGGTCAATCAGTTGCTGGATATTTTACGTGCCAAGCTGCTGAAACGTGGTATTGAAGGCACTTCGTTGGACGTACCAGAAACCTTCGTGCATAGCGGTAAAACCTGGTTTGTTGAAGCTAAGCTGAAACAGGGCATTGAAAGCGCGGTGCAAAAGAAAATCGTTAAGCTGATCAAAGACAGCAAACTGAAGGTGCAGGCGCAGATTCAGGGCGAAGAAATCCGCGTGACCGGCAAGGCGCGTGACGATCTGCAATCCGTTATGGCGCTGGTTCGCGGCGGCGATCTCGGCCAGCCGTTCCAGTTTAAGAACTTCCGCGATTAAGTCGTAATGCCTGATGGCGCTACGCTTATCCGGCCTACAGGTTGCACACGCTATTTGTAGGCTGGATCAAACGATAGTCGCCATCTGGCACTCTTCACGCCTGGCTGATGGCCTGTTCAACCTCAAATCGATTCGTCACTTTGCTGTCGATTTTCACGTAAGCCGAATGCTCTTTCGCAACAATTAACACTTCGCTTATCCCTTCTTTAGCCAGTAGACGCTGCTTAAGGGTGTCATCTGCGGCAATCTCAGGTGGGATTTCCACTCGCAGGCTACTGACATACGGCGGCTCTTTCATTGTGCTTGCCACCAACAACCAAACTGCCGCCAGAAGCGCGCCGGCCAGGAATACCGCCTGACCATCAAACATTTCGACCACCCAACCGCCGAGCGAACCGCCAATCGCCACGCCAAGAAACTGGCTGGTGGAGTAAACGCCCATCGCCGTGCCTTTATAGCCAGCCGGAGACTCTTTGCTGATAAGCGAGGGGAGGAGGGCCTCCATCAGGTTGAAGGCGAGGAAGAATATCTGAACGCCCGCAATCAGCCCCCAAAAACGCACGTTAGCGCTCCACAATACAATCTCTGCGATAAGGATCAGTAACACGCAGGCGAGGAATACGCGCTTCATCCGCCGCTTCACTTCTGCGTAAATGATGAACGGCACCACGGAAACAAAGGACAGCAGCATCGTCACCAGATAAATTTTCCAGTGCTCTGCGGCGGGGAAACCGGCTTTCGCCAGTTGGCCCGGTAAGGCGACGAAAGTGGACATCAACAAAATGTGCAGACACATGATGCCAAAGTTGAGCTTGAGCAGTTTGGGCTCCGCCAGCACTTTGCTGAAGCTGCCTTTTACCATGCCAGATTCGCGGTTCAGCACGTGGCTGGTGCTATTGGGAACGACCCAAATGGTTAGCACGATGCCGGTGGTTGCAAGAGCTGCAATCATCCAGAACAGCGCGTGTAGTCCCAGCGCATGGGTAACGATCGGTCCTAGCACCATCGCAATGGCGAAGGTGATACCAAAGCTGACGCCGATAAACGCCATCGCTTTGGTACGGTTTTGCTCACGGGTTAAGTCGGAAAGCAGCGCCATCACGGCGGCGGCAATCGCGCCAGAGCCTTGCAAAGCGCGACCGAGAATAATGCCCCAGATTGAATCGGAGAGGGCGGCAATCACGCTGCCGAGAACGAATACCGCCAGCCCGCCGACGATAAGCGGCTTACGACCGATGCGGTCTGAAAGCAGACCAAAGGGGATCTGGAAAACGGCTTGCGCCAGACCATAAATGCCAATAGCAAGGCCAATCAGCGCTTCACTGGCCCCCTGTAGCGCCATACCGTACGTGGTCAGAACCGGCAGAACCATAAACATGCCAAGCATGCGCAACGAGAATACGGTCCCTAAACCCCAGGTGGCGCGCAACTCACCGGGCGTCATTTTGTAATCGTTCATTCCCACCTCTGTATTAATTTCGCGCCTAGTGTAAAGCGGGGAAGGAGTGCGGTAAACCTCTACGATATGTGGAATTGTGTAGTGGGAAAATTGAAATAATTACAATTGCGACTAATTTACTTGCGATAATTACAGGTGTAGTCTTTTTGTGGTTATTTCTAATGGAAAGAGGGAAAAGGAAAATGGCGATTCCGGGCAATATGTGGATTTATGACGATGGTGGTGCGCTGATTAAGGGCGGGTGTGATGTAGAGGGAAGAGAATACAGTATTGAATTTAAAGGCTTTCATCACAATTTGTCTATTCCCACTGATAACGGTACAGGCAAGCCAACAGGCACACGCCAACATTCACCGATGATGATCATCAAAGAGTTTGACTACTCTAGCCCGTATTTATACAAAGCTGTCGCTTCTGGTCAGAATCTTAAGTCTGCAGAGATTCGTTGGTACAAAATCAATGATGCCGGTCAGGAAGTTGAATACTTCAATATGTTTCTGGAAGGGGTGCGGATTGTCTCCGTTTCTCCCTCGATGGCTGGTCCAGAGGACATGAATAATAACCATCTTGAAACCATAGAATTACGCTACGAAAAAATCACCTGGAAGCATTGCGACGGGAACATTATCTATACCGACGCATGGAATGACCGGCAGACGGCATAATGGGGGATTGAATGGACACAACTGAAGAGGCGAATGGAACCTATTGGTATCATGGTCACAGCAATCTGTCCGCTGGCGAATTGTTCGATCTCATCTTTCTGGAACAGTTTTGTGATGAGTTAGGTATTGGTATTGAATCGGGAGCCGCTATTCTGGCTGGTCAACCCTGGTTGAAGACGAGACAAAAACCTTCCGGGGCTATTGAAGGAACAAGTGTTGTTTCCAAATACGGGAGAATGCTTCTGAAAGATGCGCGGGTACCATTTGGTATTAAAGTCCCCACTCCGGTGGGGTTAAGGATACAAAGCACTAACAAACTCGCTGCTGTGATTGCTCGTTATGTACCCTGGCTTGGGTGGATTGGTCTTGTAAATGCACTTGTGCAAGTATCCAGAAAGACTCAGATAAAATACAACTTAATTGCTCGCTCTAAAGATCGCATTCAGTGGACATCATTCTAATGAGTATTCAAGACGATGTGTTAAAGCTTTTCAGGGAAGAAATACCTGGGTATTTGGATGAAAACTGGAAAGAGGTTCCTTTAGAACTCGACTCAGATTTGTTTGATGCCCCCGGTGATGATCTTCACAGTGCTCTGGATCGATATGAGAAAGAGTTCAAAGTCGATTTATCATGTGTGAACTGGAAACCTTATTATCCATGGCACAATCTGCCACTATTCACTAGATGGTTCAAAGCTAACCGGGAAGAAGTGGAAGCAACACGCATACCGCTAACCGTAAGGATGTTTGCTGAGTCGGCTGAAGCGGGGAAATGGCTTTATGACTGAATAACATCCCTGCCAATAAAAAAGGGTGCCGGAGGCACCCTTTTCGTATCAGCAGATCGTTACCAGACGTAAGTCAGCAGGTTCTGCGAGTTTGGCACCATAAAGTCAACGGACATCATCACGGAAAGCGCGGTAATGGCGATGATGGAGAAACCGAACAGCTTGCGTGCCCAGACCCTGTCATCTTCCACTTTATAACCGCGCAGCGCCATGCCCAACCACCAGACACTCACCGCCGCAGCAACAATCAGGTATTTATAACCAGCATAGCCGCCCAGGGTTAGCATCAGCGTGGCGATAGCAAACGCCACGATGTACAGCGTGATATGGTTCTTCGCGACCGAAATACCTTTCACCACCGGCAGTACCGGGATGTTGGCTGCCTGATAATCCTTAAAGCGGAAAATCGCAATCGCGTAAGAGTGCGGCATCTGCCACAGACTGAAAATAGCCAGCAGAATCAGCGCACCGCTATCGAACTCACCGGTTACGGCGCAGTAGCCAATCACCGGCGGCGCAGCACCGGAGAGTGAGCCAATCAGCGTGCCATAAACGGAATGGCGCTTCATGTACAGGCTATAGACGCCCACATAGACCACGAAGCCCATTACCCCCAGCCAGCAGGCCAGAGGGTTCGCGCCAAACCACAGCAGCATAAAGCCAGCAATACCCAGCAGGGTGGCGTATACCAGCGAGACCGCAGGGGAAATCAGACCTTTAACCAGCACGCGGTTTTTGGTCCTCTCCATCTTCCTGTCGATATCCCTGTCGATGTAGTTGTTAAATACACAACCCGACGCCACAACCAGTGACACCCCAACCAACGTGTAGATAAACAGGGGATAATCAATGCTGCCTTTCGAGGCCAGCAGGAATCCCCCAATCACCGAGATCAGGTTGCCAAAGATGATGCCTGGTTTTGTTACTTGCAGGTATTGCTTAAACATCATAATCGCCGCTCTTAGTGCATCATCATGTTGTAGTTAAGGTTCCACATAATCCAGATGGAGCCCACAACCAGGATGGCGATGATTAGCACAGTAAAGACAAAGGCTGTCATGTTCCAACCTTCATCAGATTTGCTATTCATGTGCAGGAAGCACACCAGGTGCACCAGAATCTGTACCACTGCCATTGCCAGAATAGTTCCCAGAATGACGGCAGGAGAGGCAGAACCTGTCATGACCATCCAGAACGGAATAACCGTCAGGATTATCGACAGGATAAAACCTGTCATGTAGGTTTTTACGCTGCCATGGGATGCGCCGCCGCTCTCGTTAGAATGACTCATTACATCGCCCCCATCAGATAAACAACAGTGAACACACAGATCCACACCACATCCAGGAAGTGCCAGAACAGGCTCAGGCACATGATGCGGGTACGGTTAGTACTGGTCAGGCCGCGACGAGCAACTTGCACCATCAGCACTGCCATCCAGATAAGACCGGAGGTGACGTGCAGACCGTGCGTGCCGACCAGCGCGAAGAACGCAGACAGGAAGCCGCTGCGATCCGGGCCCATACCGTTAACAATCAGGTGATGGAATTCATAGAGTTCCATCCCGATGAATCCGGCACCGAACAAGAAGGTCAACGCCAGCCAGGAGATAACCTGGCTCTTGTTGTTCTTGTACATGGCGATCGCCGCCATGCCGTAAGTAATAGAGCTGAATAACAGCAGGAATGTTTCAACCAGAACGAACGGCAGTTCAAAAATGTCCTTACCTGTTGGACCACCAGCGGTGCCGTTCACCAGAACGGCATAGGTTGCAAACAGAATAGAGAACAGAATGCAGTCGCTCATCAGGTAGACCCAGAATCCGAAGATCTTGGTCTGGCCTGCATCGTGGTGCCCGTGTTCGTGCGCGTGGGCAGTCGCGTGCGTTAAAGTATCAGTTGCCATTTTTCAGCCCTGCCTTAGTAATCTCATCGAAATGCTGGTTTTCCAGTTTTTCGACTTCCGGGACCGGCACGTAGTAATCCACGTCTTCATCAAAGCTTTTCACAATCCAGCTGATGATCATGCCTGCGAAGCTTGCAATCGCCAGCCACCAGATATGCCAGATCATGGCGAAACCAAACAGTGTTGCGAAGGCGGTAATGACGATACCGGCACCGCTGTTTTTCGGCATATGAATTTCTTCATAGTGCGCAGGCTGCTTGTACGCTTCACCTTTTTCTTTCATTTCCCAGAAGGCATCACGCTCATGAACGTGCGGCACAACGGCAAAGTTGTAGAACGGAGGCGGGGAAGAGGTTGCCCACTCCAGCGTACGACCACCCCATGGGTCACCGGTCAGGTCGCGGTTCTGCTCGCGGTCGCGAATAGAAACGAAGATCTGAATCAGCTGGCACAGGATACCCAATGCAATCAGCGCGGCACCGCAGGCGGCAACGACCAGCATCGGATGGAACTGCGGGTCAATCTGCTGGCTGAGGCGACGGGTCATCCCCATAAAGCCCAGCACATACAGCGGCATAAACGCCACGAAGAAGCCGATGATCCAGAACCAGAATGCGCGTTTACCCCAGGTTTCGTTCAGCGTGAAGCCAAACGCTTTTGGCCACCAGTAGGTCATACCTGCGAAGCATCCAAATACGACGCCGCCGATGATAACGTTATGGAAGTGCGCAATCAGGAACAGACTGTTGTGCAGCACGAAGTCCGCACCCGGAACCGCCAGCAGTACGCCGGTCATGCCGCCGACTGAGAAGGTAACGATAAAGCCAATCGTCCACAGCATCGCTGAGTGGAATACGATACGACCCTGGTACATGGTGAACAGCCAGTTGAAGATCTTCACCCCGGTCGGGATGGCGATAATCATGGTGGTAATACCGAAGAAGGCGTTTACGTTAGCGCCTGCACCCATGGTGAAGAAGTGGTGCAGCCAAACAACGAACGACAGAACGGTGATACAGACGGTTGCCCACACCAGTGAGGTGTAACCAAACAGACGTTTACGTGAGAAGGTTGCAGCGATTTCGGAGAACACACCGAAGACCGGCAGAACCAGAATGTACACTTCCGGATGGCCCCAGGCCCAAATCAGGTTGATGTACATCATCATGTTGCCGCCCATATCGTTGGTAAAGAAATGGGTGCCCAGATAGCGATCCAGGGTCAGCAACGCGACGGTAACCGTCAGGATTGGGAAAGACGCGATAATCAGGATGTTCGCACACAGCGATGCCCAGCTAAATACCGGCATCTTGAACATGGTCATTCCTGGCGCACGCATCTTAATGATGGTCACAAAGAAGTTGATCCCGGTTAGGGTTGTACCAATACCGGACAACTGGACTGCCCATATCCAATAATCGACCCCGACGCTTGGACTGTACTCTATTCCCGAGAGTGGCGGGTACGCCAGCCAACCGGTCTGTGCGAATTCACCCACGCCCAGAGACAGGTTAACCAGGATTACGCCGACAACGGTGAACCAGAAGCTCAGGTTGTTCAGGAACGGGAATGCAACGTCACGTGCGCCGATCTGCAGCGGAACCACCAGGTTCATCAGACCGATAACAAATGGCATTGCCACGAAGAAGATCATAATCACGCCGTGAGCCGTGAAGATCTGGTCGTAGTGGTGAGGTGGCAGGAAGCCCGCTTCACCTGCAGAAGCCAGCGCTTGCTGACTACGCATCATGATGGCGTCGGCAAAGCCACGAATCAACATGACGATTGCGACAATGACATACATGATGCCAAGACGTTTGTGGTCAACCGAAGTTAGCCACTCTTTCCACAGGTAGGTCCACTTACCGAAGTAAGTGATTAGGCCCAGTAAGGCCGCACCACCGATGATAATGGCAGCGATCGTAACCATGACAATTGGTTCATGGAACGGCACTGCATCCAGCGTCAATTTTCCGAACATCGTATTCTTCCTCGGCCCCTTAGTGAGCGGATTCCGCGTGGCTCATGTCCATGCCTTCCATTCCTTCGTGTGCGCTGTGCTCACCTTCGGGTTGGGTCATGTCCATGCTCTTACCGTGAGCCATAAATTTGTTAATAACGTCTTTAAACAAATCTGGTTTCACGTTGGAGAAGTATTCCACCTGGTTGTATTCGCTTGGCACAGCCACTTTTTCGAACGCAGCCATGTCGCTCATGGTGTTCGTGGACTGTTTAGCTTTAGCAACCCATTGGTCGAATTCGGCGCGGTCCTTTGTTGCGATAGCCTTGAACTTCATACCGGAGAAGCCTGGTCCGCTATAGCTTGCGGAGATACCATCATAAGTACCGACTTCGTTGGCGATCAGATGCAGTCGAGTCTGCATACCGGCCATGGCATAAATCTGGCTACCCAGACGCGGGATAAAGAAGGAGTTCATCACGGAGTTGGACGTCACTTTGAACTCAACCGGAGTATTCGCCGGGAAGGCGATTTCATTCACGGTAGCGATACCTTGTTCCGGATAGATGAAGAACCATTTCCAGTCCATGGAAACCACTTCAATGGTAATGGGCTTCTCGTCATGCGCCAGCGGTTTGCTTGGCTCAAGAGCGTGAGTAGTTTTCCAGGTCAGTACTGCAAGGAAAATGATGATTAAGATCGGCACCGTCCAGACCACAGCTTCCACTTTATTGGAGTGTGACCAGTTCGGGCTGTACTTCGCATCTTTATTGCTTGCACGATACTTCCAGGCGAAACCAACAGCCATCAAGATGGCAGGAATAACGACAATCAACATCAGGCCAAATGCCGTCAGTATCAGTGAACGTTGTTCCAGTCCAATCTGTCCTTTAGGGTCAAGCAGCGCAGAATTACAGCCACTGAGTAATGCAGTGCCTGCAATTAATGACAACCATCCCAAACTTTTATTGTATTTCCTGAGTCTCATTTAACGACCTCAATTCCACGGGACCGGGTGGCGTTTAAAGTGTGAGGGCATTTTACGGGAAGGTTACATTACTGTAAACATCCTTGGATCTGTGTTACTGGGTTCTGCCGGGCATGTCACATATGTTGCAATATATGTCGTTTTGACTTTAAGAACCTGTTGCAACATCACGTTATAACGAAAGCGGGCAAGCGGGAGACGTGCTGAGGGCAATTGGTATAACCAATACGAAAATAAAACAATTGTTTAACAATTGATTATCAATAAAAAGACAATTGAAGAACAAAAAATAAATCTGTAGTGGCTGAATCGAGTAAGGGAAATAGTATATATAAAAGGCGTCAATAATTTCCAAATTCTTTGGCGCACAAAATAACAAATAATATTTTTAATAATTGTTGTTTATTTAGCCGTTATAATTACGCAGGGTGATTACAACGGCGATATTAATGTGGGTTTTTACGCCAGGCGGGTTTTGCGCAGTGCCAGGTAATCCAGCAATCCACCAAAAACGACCCCGCAGACCGCGACCACCACCGAGATTTCCAGCAGTTCCGGCAGGAAGGAGAAGTGGGTGTAATCCAGCGCGTTCATGGTTAACAGCAGCAGCCAAACTACCAGCAGACAGCAGCCCGCAACCAACGTCATTAATGCCAGGCTGTACGCGCCACGAAATTCCGTGCGCGGAATAAAGCTCTCATTTTGCCAGCTATGTTCCAGAGTCTGACGACAAACCAGCAGCAGTATGAGGCCGGGGATAGCGGCAAACACAGAGAACAAATAAAACGTTGGCCACCCGTGCGCTTCAACAAACCAACCTGCTACCGGGCCAACGTAAACGCGACCAACGGCGGAAAGCGCGGAGAGCAGAGCGAACTGGGTCGCTGAGAAGGACTTATTGCACAGCGTCATTAATAAGGCGACAAACGCTGCCGTACCCATGCCACCACACAGGTTTTCAAAGAAGACGGCGGCGGCCATACTGAACATGTGTTTGTCAGTGATGGACAATAACCAGTAGCCCGCATTCGACGCCCCCTGCAGGATGCCGAAAATCAGCAATGCGCGAAACAGCGAAAGGCGTTGCATCAGGATCCCGCCGTACAGCGCGCCAACGATGGTTGCCAGCAGTCCGAGCGTTTTATTCACCACGCCTACTTCACCCGCATCAAATCCGACGCCGCGGATTAAAAAGGTTGTAGTCAGGCTCATGGCAAAGGCATCCCCGAGCTTATATAGAACGATAAGCAGCAGAATTAGCCAGGCGTTGTTACGACCAAAGAAGTCGCGCAGCGGGGCCACAACCGCTTGCTCCAGCGTTTTGGGCACCGGAATGGCATCAGTCGGTTCGGGCGCTAGCAGGGTAGCGATGATGCAAGGTATCAGCAGCGCCGCCATCAGCCAGTACATTCCTTGCCAGCCCAGCCAGCGGTCGGCCATCCACAGAGCCAGCCCACCGGAAACCAGCATCCCTAAACGATAGCCCAGCACGCTGATAGCCGCGCCGGTGCCGCGTTCTTCGGCGGGTAGCACGTCGGTTTTCCATGCGTCAAAGACGATATCCTGCGATGCCGAGCAAAACGCGATCACCACCGCAAGCGCGGCCATCCAGCGTAGCTGCGTGCCAGGCTCCAGAAAGCCCATCGCGGCGATAGAAATCAGTAACAGCACCTGAGTTGCCAACAGCCAGCCACGGCGTCGACCTAAAAACGGCGGCGTGTAGCGGTCCATTAGCGGAGACCAGAGGAACTTAAACACGTAGGCCTGGCCGACCAGAGAAAAGAAACCGATAGTTTTAAGATCGATATTCTCGACTGTCATCCATGCCTGAAGCGTACCCGAGGTCAGTGCGAGTGGTAAACCGGAGGCGAATCCCAGTATGAGCAGGATAGCTGAACGTGGTTGCTGAAAAATACGTAAGTAATGACTGGACATGGGCTTCTATAGGCCCGACGAACGCCGGGCCATATGGGCAGAAATTAACGAGCGTTCTGCTTGATGAAATCGTGAACGCTGGTGTCCTGAGACATATCAGCGATGGTATCGGTCAGCACGCTGTTAACGGCGTCAGCGATATTTTTGTTAGAGGCCTGCAGTGCGCCTTCAACAGAATAGCTTGCGCGGTAGTTTTTGGTCATCTTGTTGCCGTTAGCAGCGGTCGCAATGATGGCGATGTCTGCCTTGGTGGCGATGTTATAGCGCACGCTACCCTGGGACACGTCTGCATACAGCTGGCTAACAATGATTTGCAGGTTAACAGCACCGTTTGGCCCAATCATATAACCGCGTGCGGTCATCTGTTTTTCCAGTACTTCTTGCAGCAGGAAGCGCAGATCGCGGGACGCGGTCAGGGTAACAAGCTGGTTGTCACGGGTAACTTTTGCCAGCGCCTGATCCTGACGCTGGTCGGCACCGTTGATGCTAACGGTCACACCCATCAGGCTCGGGTCCTGCTGTGGCAGGGTAATTTTCGGGGAAACTTCAATAGTGGTCGGCGGCGTTGCGCATCCAGCTAACATAAACAGCGCGACAAACGGGACGAGGATTTTTTTAAACATGCCAGGGCTCTCAGCGAATCTAAATTGTATGGTTGGAGAAAATTCCCGCCATCATAACATCGCCAACGATGAGGGGAAGTGGGTAACGCATGTAAATTCATTGTGTTGTCAGTTTTATGTCTTTGTGGAGACCATAAACGGACTTTTTGCAATAAATCCAAGTGAGGATTTAGTGAACTTCATCCATTTGGCTGAGAAAATCAGACAAACGCTAATTTTTTGTTGCTAAGGTGTAATGAAAGCGGTAAAAGCGGCTAGTATTTAAAGGGATGGGTGACATCTCAGCGTTGTCGGAGGAAAAACTTCATGATGATTCGTGAGCAAATAGAAGAAAAATTAAGGGCAGCGTTCCAACCCGTGTTCCTCGAAGTTGTGGATGAAAGCTATCGTCACAATGTCCCGGCAGGTTCTGAAAGCCACTTTAAGGTTGTGCTGGTTAGCGATCGCTTTACAGGTGAGCGTTTTCTGAATCGTCATCGGATGATTTACAGCACCTTAACGGTGGAGCTTTCCACAACCGTTCATGCACTTGCCCTGCATACCTACACCATTAAGGAGTGGGAAGCGTTGCAGGATACGATTTTTGCATCGCCTCCGTGTCGTGGGGCGGGAAGCATCGCGTAAAAACGGATTTGCAACAACCGACGCTTTTCCAGTATGTTGCTACAGATTATGTGAAAACGGCCTGCGGGCCGTTTTGTTTTGTCTGAATTCTGGGGCAGTCGTACAGTATTCAGACAAAAATTAGCCGGGAATTGTGAAAAAAGCCGCAGCAACGCGCGATAACCGTTCTCGACTCATAAAAGTGATGCCGCTATAATGCGCGTCTTATTTTTCGGAATGTCTTCGGGATGATTCTGACGACAGGGAATGTGATTGCTTATGAGAACATCCCAGTTCCGCGAAGCCAACAACCTGTGCTTGCGGAGAAGAGTTGACCGAGCACTGTGATTTTTTGAGGTAACAAGATGCAAGTTTCAGTTGAAACCACTCAAGGCCTTGGCCGCCGTGTAACGATTACTATCGCTGCTGACAGCATCGAGACCGCTGTGAAAAGCGAGCTGGTCAACGTAGCGAAGAAAGTGCGTATTGACGGTTTCCGCAAAGGAAAAGTACCGATGAATGTTGTTGCTCAGCGTTATGGCGCGTCTGTTCGCCAGGACGTTCTGGGCGACCTGATGAGCCGCAACTTCGTTGACGCGATCATCAAAGAAAAAATCAATCCGGCTGGCGCACCGAACTACGTTCCGGGCGAATACAAACTGGGTGAAGATTTTACTTACGCGGTAGAGTTCGAAGTTTACCCGGAAGTTGAGCTGACTGGCCTGGAAGCAATCGAAGTTGAAAAACCGGTTGTTGAAGTCACCGACGCTGACGTTGACGTGATGCTGGACACCCTGCGTAAGCAGCAGGCTACCTGGAAAGACAAAGACGGCGCTGCTGATGCAGAAGACCGTGTAACCATCGACTTCACCGGCTCTGTAGACGGCGAAGAGTTCGAAGGCGGCAAAGCGTCTGACTTCGTACTGGCGATGGGCCAGGGTCGTATGATCCCAGGCTTTGAAGAAGGCGTTAAAGGCCACAAAGCTGGCGAAGAGTTCACTATCGATGTGACCTTCCCGGAAGAGTACCACGCTGAAAACCTGAAAGGTAAAGCCGCTAAGTTCGTTATCAACCTGAAGAAAGTTGAAGAGCGCGAACTGCCGGAACTGACTGAAGAATTCATCAAACGTTTCGGCGTTGAAGATGGTTCCGTAGCGGGTCTGCGCGCTGAAGTACGTAAAAACATGGAACGCGAGCTGAAAGGCGCTGTGCGTAACCGCGTTAAATCTCAGGCGATCGAAGGTCTGGTAAAAGCTAACGACATCGACGTTCCGGCTGCTCTGATCGACAGCGAAATCGACGTTCTGCGTCGTCAGGCTGCACAGCGTTTTGGCGGCAACGAAAAACAAGCTCTGGAACTGCCGCGTGAACTGTTCGAAGAACAGGCTAAGCGTCGCGTAGTTGTAGGTCTGCTGCTGGGCGAAGTGATTCGTACCAACGAGCTGAAAGCTGACGAAGATCGCGTTAAAGGCCTGATCGAAGAGATGGCTTCTGCTTACGAAGATCCGAAAGAAGTTGTTGAGTTCTACAGCAAAAATAAAGAGCTGATGGACAACATGCGTAACGTCGCTCTGGAAGAGCAGGCTGTTGAAGCCGTTCTGGCGAAAGCGAAAGTGACTGAAAAAGCCACTTCCTTCAACGAGCTGATGAACCAGCAGGCGTAATTCGTCGCTTATTTAGCACGAATTTCGTACGCAAGCCCGTCACCTTTTGGTGGCGGGTTTTTTTTTGTCACGGATTTTGCATGGGAAGAGTGCGAAAACAGCGTTTCAGTGTTAGCGTTACAACAAAAGATTGTTATGCTTGAATTATGGCGATGTCGTACCCATTACAGAGGGACTAGCTGATAATCCGTCCATAAGGTTACAATCAGCACAGCAGGTTTTTTCAAATTTTATCCAGGAGACGGAAATGTCATACAGCGGCGAACGAGATAACTTTGCACCCCATATGGCGCTGGTGCCGATGGTCATTGAACAGACCTCACGTGGTGAGCGCTCTTTTGATATCTATTCTCGTCTACTTAAGGAACGCGTCATTTTTCTGACCGGCCAGGTCGAAGACCATATGGCTAACCTGATCGTGGCGCAGATGCTGTTCCTGGAAGCAGAAAACCCAGAAAAAGATATCTACCTGTACATCAACTCCCCTGGTGGAGTGATCACTGCCGGGATGTCTATCTATGACACCATGCAGTTTATTAAGCCGGACGTCAGCACCATTTGTATGGGCCAGGCGGCCTCAATGGGCGCGTTCCTGCTGACTGCCGGGGCGAAAGGTAAACGTTTTTGCCTGCCTAACTCTCGCGTCATGATCCACCAGCCTCTGGGCGGTTACCAGGGCCAGGCAACGGATATTGAAATTCATGCCCGTGAAATCCTGAAGGTAAAAGGGCGCATGAACGAACTTATGGCGCATCATACGGGTCAATCTCTTGAGCAGATTGAACGTGATACCGAGCGCGATCGCTTCCTCTCCGCTTCTGAAGCGGTAGAGTACGGTCTGGTCGACTCGATTTTGACCCATCGTAATTAATGCCCAGCGCGCAGGTGTACCGCTATAATTACCTGGAGCGGCACAACGCTGACTAGCGTCTTGCGCCTGAGAATGGCATTTGCGTCGTCGTGTGCGGCACAAAGAACAAAGAAGAGGTTTTGACCCATGACAGATAAACGCAAAGATGGCTCGGGCAAATTGTTGTACTGCTCTTTTTGCGGCA
This sequence comes from Citrobacter sp. RHB35-C21, assembly GCF_013816515.1. Taxonomy (NCBI): domain Bacteria; kingdom Pseudomonadati; phylum Pseudomonadota; class Gammaproteobacteria; order Enterobacterales; family Enterobacteriaceae; genus Citrobacter; species Citrobacter sp. RHB35-C21. The sequence goes on along the minus strand of NZ_CP057147.1, from coordinate 3,883,270 downwards.
AAAGCCAGCATGAAGTGCGTAAGCTGATTGCCGGACCATCCGTGTATATCTGCGACGAATGTGTTGATTTATGTAACGACATCATTCGCGAAGAGATTAAGGAAGTAGCACCGCACCGTGAACGCAGTGCGCTGCCGACGCCACATGAAATTCGCAACCACCTGGACGATTACGTTATCGGTCAGGAGCAGGCGAAGAAAGTGCTGGCGGTCGCGGTATACAACCATTACAAACGTCTGCGCAACGGCGACACCAGCAATGGCGTCGAGTTGGGCAAAAGTAACATCCTGCTGATTGGCCCGACGGGTTCCGGTAAAACGCTGCTGGCTGAAACGCTGGCACGCCTGCTGGACGTTCCGTTCACTATGGCCGATGCCACCACGCTGACCGAAGCTGGTTATGTGGGTGAAGATGTTGAAAATATTATTCAGAAACTGCTGCAGAAGTGCGATTACGACGTGCAGAAAGCACAGCGCGGGATCGTCTATATCGATGAAATCGACAAGATTTCTCGTAAGTCTGACAACCCGTCCATTACCCGTGACGTTTCCGGCGAAGGCGTACAGCAGGCGCTGTTGAAACTGATCGAAGGTACGGTTGCTGCCGTTCCACCGCAGGGGGGGCGTAAACATCCTCAGCAGGAATTCCTGCAGGTTGATACCTCCAAGATCCTGTTTATCTGCGGCGGTGCCTTTGCCGGTCTGGATAAAGTCATTGCTAACCGTGTTGAAACGGGCTCCGGCATTGGTTTTGGCGCAACGGTAAAAGCGCAGTCTGATAAAGCCAGTGAAGGTGAACTGCTGTCGCAGGTGGAGCCGGAAGATCTGATCAAATTTGGTCTGATCCCTGAGTTCATCGGGCGTCTGCCGGTTGTAGCGACGCTGAGCGAACTGAGTGAAGAAGCGCTGATCCAGATCCTGAAAGAGCCGAAAAATGCCCTGACCAAGCAGTACCAGGCGCTGTTCAATCTTGAAGGTGTTGATCTGGAATTCCGCGAGGAAGCGCTGGATGCGATCGCCAAGAAAGCGATGGCACGTAAAACCGGTGCTCGTGGTCTGCGTTCTATCGTCGAAGCCGCGCTGCTTGACACCATGTACGATCTGCCTTCTATGGAAGACGTCGAAAAAGTGGTGATCGATGAGTCGGTGATTGGCGGCCAGAGCAAGCCATTGCTGATTTACGGTAAGCCGGAAGCGCAGCAGGCATCTGGCGAATAATTCATCAATTCATACAGACATTTAATTAATAAGGGGGGATTTTATCTCCCCTTTTATTTTTCCGTAAACATGGCGTTGAATGTGTGGGAAACATCCCCATATACTGACATACATGTTAAAGGTGGTGTGGAGCACAGTCGTACCACCTGATTACCTGGCGGAAACTAAACTAAGAGAGAGCTCTATGAATCCTGAGCGTTCTGAACGCATTGAAATCCCCGTATTGCCGTTGCGCGATGTGGTGGTTTATCCGCACATGGTCATACCCTTATTTGTAGGGCGGGAAAAATCTATCCGTTGTCTGGAAGCGGCTATGGACCATGATAAAAAAATCATGCTGGTTGCCCAGAAAGAAGCGTCAACGGATGAGCCGGGTGTAAACGATCTTTTCACCGTCGGGACCGTGGCCTCTATTTTGCAGATGCTGAAACTGCCTGACGGCACCGTAAAAGTGCTGGTCGAGGGGTTACAGCGCGCGCGTATTTCAGCGCTGTCTGACAACGGCGAGCACTTCTCTGCGAAAGCGGAGTACCTCGACTCGCCTGCTATTGATGAGCGCGAACAGGAAGTGCTGGTGCGTACCGCTATCAGCCAGTTCGAAGGCTATATCAAGCTGAACAAGAAAATCCCGCCCGAAGTGCTGACGTCGCTGAACAGCATTGACGATCCTGCACGTCTGGCGGACACCATCGCTGCGCACATGCCGCTGAAGCTTGCTGACAAGCAGTCCGTACTGGAGATGTCCGACGTTAACGAACGTCTGGAATATCTGATGGCGATGATGGAATCTGAAATCGATCTGCTGCAGGTTGAGAAACGCATTCGCAACCGCGTGAAAAAGCAGATGGAAAAATCCCAGCGTGAGTACTATCTGAACGAGCAGATGAAAGCCATTCAGAAAGAGCTCGGCGAGATGGACGATGCGCCGGACGAAAACGAAGCGTTGAAGCGTAAAATCGACGCGGCGAAAATGCCGAAAGAGGCAAAAGAGAAAGCGGAAGCAGAACTGCAGAAGCTGAAAATGATGTCTCCGATGTCAGCGGAAGCGACCGTAGTCCGTGGCTACATCGACTGGATGGTTCAGGTGCCGTGGAATGCGCGTAGCAAGGTCAAAAAAGATCTGCGTCAGGCTCAGGAAATCCTCGATACTGACCATTACGGTCTGGAACGTGTCAAAGACCGTATTCTTGAGTATCTCGCGGTTCAAAGCCGTGTGAATAAAATCAAGGGGCCGATCCTGTGCCTGGTTGGGCCGCCGGGGGTAGGTAAAACTTCTCTGGGACAGTCCATCGCTAAAGCAACCGGACGTAAATACATCCGTATGGCGCTGGGTGGCGTGCGTGATGAAGCTGAAATTCGCGGTCACCGCCGGACCTATATTGGTTCGATGCCGGGTAAACTGATCCAGAAAATGGCTAAAGTGGGCGTTAAAAACCCGCTGTTCCTGCTTGATGAGATCGACAAAATGTCTTCCGACATGCGTGGCGATCCGGCTTCCGCACTGCTTGAGGTGCTGGATCCAGAGCAGAACGTGGCGTTCAGCGATCATTACCTGGAAGTGGACTACGATCTCAGCGACGTGATGTTCGTTGCGACCTCTAACTCCATGAATATTCCCGCACCGTTGCTGGATCGTATGGAAGTGATCCGTCTGTCCGGGTATACCGAAGACGAGAAGCTGAACATTGCTAAACGTCACCTGTTGCCGAAACAGATTGAGCGTAACGCGCTGAAAAAAGGCGAGCTGACGGTCGACGATAGCGCCATTGTGGGCATTATTCGTTATTACACCCGTGAAGCTGGCGTGCGTAGTCTGGAGCGCGAAATTTCCAAACTGTGCCGTAAAGCGGTGAAACAGCTGCTGCTCGACAAGTCGCTGAAACATATTGAGATCAATGGCGACAACCTGCACGACTACCTGGGCGTACAGCGCTTTGACTATGGCCGCGCGGACAACGAAAACCGCGTAGGTCAGGTAACCGGTCTGGCATGGACGGAAGTGGGCGGCGATCTGCTGACCATCGAAACCGCTTGCGTACCGGGTAAAGGTAAGCTGACCTACACCGGTTCTCTGGGTGAAGTCATGCAGGAATCCATTCAGGCTGCGCTGACCGTGGTGCGCGCGCGTGCGGAAAAACTGGGTATTAATCCGGACTTTTACGAAAAACGCGACATCCACGTTCACGTACCTGAAGGGGCGACGCCGAAAGACGGTCCAAGTGCAGGTATTGCCATGTGTACCGCGCTGGTTTCTTGTCTGACCGGTAACCCGGTTCGCGCCGACGTGGCGATGACCGGCGAGATCACCCTGCGTGGCCAGGTTCTGCCTATTGGTGGTTTGAAAGAAAAACTGCTGGCAGCACACCGTGGTGGTATTAAAACGGTCTTAATTCCAGACGAAAACAAACGCGACCTGGAAGAGATTCCGGACAACGTAATTGCCGATCTGGACATCCATCCGGTGAAACGCATTGAGGAGGTTCTGACGCTCGCGTTGCAAAATGAGCCCTCCGGAATGCAGGTTGTGACCGCAAAATAGTGACCTCGCGCAAAGAGCACTAATAAAAACAGGGCTGGCAGGCCATTTCGGACTTGCCAGCCTTTTTTTGTATAGCTAATTTAGATGACGGATTGGGCTTGCCATCATTAACGGGTGTTGTAAGGGCATGGCAGGCCTGATATAACTGCTGCGCGTTCGCACTTTGAAGGATTCAGGTGCGATATAAATTATAAAGAGGAAGAGAAGAGTGAATAAATCTCAACTGATCGACAAAATTGCTGCAGGGGCTGATATCTCTAAAGCTGCGGCTGGACGTGCGTTAGATGCAATTATTGCTTCTGTTACCGAATCTCTGAAAGAAGGTGATGACGTAGCGCTGGTAGGTTTTGGTACTTTTGCCGTTAAAGAGCGTGCTGCCCGTACTGGTCGCAACCCGCAAACAGGTAAAGAGATCACCATCGCCGCGGCTAAAGTACCGGGCTTCCGTGCAGGTAAAGCACTGAAAGACGCGGTAAACTAAGTGATTTCCCCTTTGGGGATGTGACGAAGTACAAGGGCGCATCGACTGATGTGCCTTTTTTATTTGTAATTCCGGTACTTTCTACGCGTTGTGGGCTGACAATTGCCCCTGTTTCTTGTCACAATAGGCCTTTGTACGCAGCATTCAGGAAACGCTATGCTGCGTGAAGCATATATACTCAAAATCCTTGCCGCCGCTGTGGTGACAACGCGCAGGCGGCTTGAGAGATAACGCGTATAGTCATCTACAGCGGAGTGTGGTTACACCATGATGGACAGCTTACGCACGGCTGCTAACAGTCTCGTGCTCAAGATTATTTTCGGTATCATTATCGTGTCGTTCATTTTGACCGGCGTGAGTGGTTACCTGATTGGCGGGGGCAATAACTTCGCCGCCAAAGTGAATGGCCAGGAGATTAGCCGCGGGCAGTTCGAGAATGCGTTCAACAGCGAACGTAACCGCATGCAGCAACAGCTGGGCGATCAATACTCCGAGCTGGCTGCGAACGAAGGCTACATGAAAACGCTGCGTCAGCAGGTGCTGAATCGTCTTATTGACGAAGCGCTGCTGGATCAGTACTCCCGCGAGCTTAATCTCAACATCAGCGACGATCAGGTTAAACAGGCTATTTTCGCCACGCCTGCGTTCCAGGTGGACGGTAAATTTGATAACAATCGCTACAACGCGATTGTTAATCAGATGGGAATGACCGCAGACCAGTACGCTCAGGCATTACGTAATCAGCTTACTACCCAGCAACTGATTAACGGCGTTGCCGGTACGGACTTCATGCTGAAAGGCGAAACGGACGAGCTGGCGGCGCTGGTCGCACAGCAGCGTATCGTTCGCGAGGCGACAATTGACGTTAACGCACTGGCCGCGAAGCAGTCTGTTACCGAGCAGGAAGTTGCCAGCTACTACGAGCAGAATAAAAACAACTTTATGACGCCGGAACAGTTCCGCGTGAGCTACATCAAGCTGGATGCTGCTGCTATGCAGGAGACGGCCAGCGATGCTGATATTCAGGCTTATTATGACCAGCATCAGGATCAGTTCACTCAGCCGCAGCGTAACCGCTACAGCATCATTCAGACCAAAACGGAAGATGAAGCCAAAGCGGTACTGGACGAGCTGAACAAAGGCGGTGATTTCGCTGCGCTGGCAAAAGAAAAATCTGCTGACATCATCTCTGCCCGTAAAGGCGGTGATATGGGATGGCTGGAAGATTCCACCACCCCGGATGAGCTGAAGAATGCCGGTCTGAAAGAGAAAGGCCAGCTGTCAGGTGTGATTAAGTCTTCCGTTGGTTTCCTCGTTGCGCGTCTTGACGACGTGCAGCCTGCGCAGGTTAAACCGCTGAGCGAAGCCCGCGACGACATTGCGGCGAAAGTGAAGCAGGAAAAAGCGCTGGATGCCTACTATGCGCTGCAGCAGAAAGTGAGCGATGCCGCCAGCAACGATAACGAATCCCTGGCGGGTGCGGAGCAGGCGGCGGGTATGAAAGCGGTTGAAACGGGCTGGTTTAGCCGTGACAGCCTGCCGGAAGAGCTGAACTTCAAACCGGTCGCTGACATCATTTTCAATGGTGGTTTGGTTGGTGAGAACGGTACGCCAGGCAGTAACTCTGACATCATCACCGTGGATGGCGATCGCGCGTTTGTACTGCGTATTGCAGAGCACAAAGCTGAAGCCGTTAAACCACTGGCTGAAGTGAAAGATCAGGTAACTGCGCTTGTTAAGCACAATAAAGCAGAGCAGCAGGCGAAGCTTGATGCCGATAAACTGCTGGCGGATCTGAAAGCTGGTAAAGGCGATGAAGCCATGAAAGCGGCGGGTCTGAGCTTTGGCGAGGCGAAAACGCTGAGCCGTACGGGTCAGGATCCGCTGAGTCAGGCGGCCTTTGGCCTGAGCCTGCCGGCGAAAGACAAACCGAGCTACGGCGTGGCGAACGACATGCAGGGTAACGTTGTACTGCTGGCGCTGGACGAGGTGAAAGCCGGTTCTATGCCTGAAGAGCAGAAGAAAGCGATGGTTCAGGGGATTACCCAGAACAATGCGCAGATTGTCTTTGAAGCGCTGATGAGCAACCTGCGTAAAGCCGCAAAAATTAAAGTCGGTGACGCACTGGAACAGCAGCAATAACCGAGGCTACTCGCAAAAAATTGCAAAAAGTTGTATCAACCAAAGGCCGCTTTCGCGGCCTTTTCCATTTCTGATATTTGCCGTTTGTCTGCCGTTCTGCACCTCGCTATCGTGATTCCACTGTTAACAAACAAGGAGAAAACAGTATGAAACATGGAATCAAAGCCCTGCTTATTACCCTTTCATTGACCTGTGCCGGTATGGCTCAAAGCGCACTGGCTGCAGAGCCAGTAGCCAAAAGCCCGGCGACTCAAGCCAAAGCGGATGCTACGGGAGTAGCACAAAGCAAAGCCACGCAACCGGCTAAAGCGAGCGATGATGAAGGCACCAGGGTAAGCATCAACAGCGCTTCTGCGGAGGATTTAGCGCGAGTCATGAATGGCGTAGGTCTGAAGAAAGCGCAGGCGATTGTCAGCTATCGTGAGGAGTACGGGCCGTTTAAAACGGTGGAGGACTTAAAGCAGGTGCCGGGCATGGGGAGTTCGCTGGTAGAGCGCAATCTGGCAGTTTTAACACTTTAATAACTTGCAGAGTGCTGAAAGTTTGCCAGACTGTAGAGGTCATACCAGTTATGACCTCTTACCCTGAAGTGTGTTCCTATAAAAACAACGTAAGGCTCCTGCGCTATGCAAACACAAATCAAAGTTCGTGGTTTTCATCTTGATGTCTATCAGCACGTTAACAATGCTCGCTATCTTGAGTTTCTGGAAGAAGCCCGCTGGGATGGCCTGGAAAACAGCGACAGCTTTCAGTGGATGACCGCACACAACATCGCTTTTGTGGTCGTGAATATTAACATTAACTACCGCCGCCCTGCGGTGCTGAGCGACCTGCTGACCATTACCAGTCAGGTGCAACAGTTAAATGGCAAAAGCGGTGTGTTGAACCAGACTATCACCCTGGAGCCGGAAGGACAGGTGGTGGCAGACGCGTTGATTACCTTCGTCTGTATTGATTTGAAAACGCAAAAGGCGCTACCGCTGGAAGGGGAGTTGCGCGAAAAACTGGAGCAGATGGTGAAGTGATGGAAGGAAGCCTGACGGCGCTTCGCTTATCAGGCTTATGGGCGATATTGACCACGGTGAATGTCGAAAGCCGGATAAGGTGCGTGCACCGCCATCCGGCAAAACGATCACTTTAGTCCTGTTTTCTGCTTCATTGCCGCCATCACTGCCGGTTTATCTGCCAGATAATGGTTCAGGCCGTTGGCGCGCAGATTACAGGCCGCGCAGTGACCGCAACCGTCACCTTTGATGCCGTTATAACAGGTCAGCGTTTCTTCGCGTACCAGGTCCAGCTTGCCCCAGTAATCGGCCAGTGCCCAGGTTTCGGCTTTATCGATCCACATCAGCGGGGTTTCAAAGCGGATATCTTTCGCCATTCCCAGGCTTACGGCATGGTTCAAGGCTTTGACGAACTCATCGCGGCAGTCCGGATATCCAGAGAAATCCGTTTCACAAACGCCGGTAATGACCGCCTCCGCCTGCACCTGATACGCGTAAATCGCCGCCAACGTTAAAAACAGAATATTGCGCCCAGGCACAAAGGTATTGGGAATGCCGTTCGCATCCGGTTCGTAATCGGGTACCGGAATGTTATCGCGGGTCAGGCTGCTGACGGCCAGTTCGCTGAGCAGCGTTACATCAAGTACCTTGTGCGCACGCGCGCCAAGTTTTAAGGCCAGGTCACGTGCGACATCAATCTCAGCGCGATGGCGCTGACCATAATCAAAGGTCACGCAGTGCACTTCATCATATTGATGCAGCGCTTGCGCCAGACAGGTTGTGGAGTCCTGACCCCCACTGAATACAACAACGGCACGTTTCATGGTTTTTCCTGACAAATAACGAAACCCTTATGGTAGCGCCAGGGCGTGTCGCCGACCAGCTTCTTCACGCCGACGGAGGCGGTAGCCAGGCTTCGGTAAATTCAAACCAGCCGCGAGGATTCAGGCGTACGCCGTTCACGCCCGGCGGAGCGCTAATACGATAGTGATAATTGAACAGCGGTGTCAGGGTCGCGTCATGCATCAGCGAGGCGAAAACGTGTTGTAAAGCCGCATGACGATCGTCCTCATCGGCCTGGATTTGCAGGGCATCCAGGGTGGTTTGCAGATGAGTATATGCTGGCGAGCTCAATACATGTGACCAGAGTTGATCGCAGCGCAGCCACTGTTCGAGGGTATATTCAGGTGCTTCGCCAATCAGCCTGTCGCCCATCATCAGGTCGGCCTGGGCTAAAGGATGGTTGCCATCCCAGTTTTTAGCATTATGAAAAATAAGCGTTAATTCACAGCCGAGTAGCGCCAGCGCCTGGCGAAGCTGTTCAGCCATGGCGTGCAACTCTACCGGCAGGTGATAGGCCAGCGTAAGTTTTTCCGGTAGCGGCACGTCGTCCAGTTCATCCCATTGGGGGATCGTCCATCCCGGCAGCAGCGCATTGCTTGGCGTGATCAGGTTTTCATCCACGTCAAGCGTTTGTAGCAGGGAAGAGCGGTGGATAATATTGACCAGGCGACGGGCCTGCTGCGTATTCAGCCGCGCGCTTTTTCTGAGCGTGAGATAGCAGAAACCGAGGCTGATCCCGCTGCTTACCTGGCTTAGCATGGGAAGCTCTTCGGGTTTACCAATTGCAATTTGAACCGGATGGCGACAGCTGGTGCCCAAATCCTGGGAGAAAAGCTGCGGGGTTATCCAGTATTCAATGGCTTTTAGTAGCGGATGACTCAGGTGGTAGTGATCGTGACTCTCGATGCGCACCAGGTCAGGGGTAAACAGCGTCAACCGGAACGGACCGGTACCAACAAACGGGAGTTCGGGATGTGCCAGGTGACTGCTGTAGCTTGCCAGACGATGCGCCAGCCAGAAGTCGGGGCGATGCAAAATAAAGGTTAGGCACTGGGGATGCGTCACCTCAATGCGCTTTACGCTGATAAACAGCTTATTTAACGCGGGTAGCTCTAACAGCTTCAGCAACTGTTGATGTAGCTGTGTGCTGCTGACCGCATCGCCGTTATGCCAGTACAGGGTGGAACGAATATAGAAATCCCAGCGCTGGCCGTCGGCGGAGATATTCCAGTGGTGGGCTAAATCTCCGCAGGGGCGTTGCGTAATACTGTCGAACCGGGTCAGGCCCGAGAATATTTGTCCGGCGAGGTGTTGTTCTGCGCGACCAGGGAGAAATCCAGGGTGCAAAGGGTCGAGCTGGCGGTAATAGGGGATGCGCAGGGTTGGCGTGTCGTTTTGCCACTGCCCGCCCATAAACGGCTGGAGCAGCGTTCTTAATTCTCCCGGCGCCAACTGAGCCAGCTCCAGTACGCTAAGTTGCTCCCCCTTTTGCAGCGCTTGTTCCATCATAATGCTGCGTAGCGAATCTGGCGTCACCAAAAAGCGCAGCTGCCCGCGTTTCCCACGCCCCGACTGGGCGTGCCACTCCAGCCAGCCAGCATCCTGCGCTTGCTTCAGCAGGGTACGCACGTGGCGCTCGCTGCAAAAACAGCGTTCTGCCAGCTCCCCGACGGTCACCGACTGCGGTTCTCCCGCCGACGGCTGCCACAGGCGTTGGTACTGATTCAGGCGATTCAACAATCTCATATACACGTCATCCTTCAAGCTGCCTCTTTGTTGGCGGCGTTAATTCATCCCAGCCACTGCATGCTCCTGGACGTTCATTCACTTGCCGCCTGGATGCAACTTGAATGATTTTGTGTAATAAACCCGGAACAATTCATTTTATCTATTCACTATTACTTCCGTATATCTCAGGTGATACTGAATCACAAGTTAACCGCGTCACAGTGTGGAGAAAGAAATGGCTCGTCTGGCTGCATTTGATATGGATGGCACCCTTTTGATGCCGAATCACCATTTAGGTGACGAAACGCTTTCAACGCTGGCGCGCCTGCGTGAACGCGAGATCACCCTGACATTTGCCACCGGCCGCCATGTGCTGGAGATGCGCCATATTTTGGGTTCTATCTCACTGGACGCCTTTTTGATCACGGGTAACGGCACGCGCATTCACTCTGTTGAGGGCGATGTATTGCACCGTCAGGATCTGGATCCGACTGTGGCGGATATTGTGTTACATCAGAAGTGGGATACTACAGCCAGCATGCATGTCTTTAATGACAACGGTTGGTTCACCGGACAAGAGATCCCATCGCTGCTACAGGCGCATGTGTATAGCGGATTTCGCTACCAGATCGTCGATGTGAAACGTATCCCGGCTCATCAGGTAACGAAAGTCTGTTTCTGTGGGGATCATGACTCCCTGATCCAATTACGCATTCAACTGAATGAGGCGCTGGGTGAGCAGGCAAATCTCTGTTTTTCCGCGGTTGATTGCCTTGAGGTGCTGCCGGTGGGCTGTAACAAAGGATCGGCGCTGGAGGTACTAAGCGACCACTTAGGTTATTCAATGGCCGAATGTATGGCGTTTGGCGATGCCATGAACGATCGCGAAATGTTAGGTAGCGTTGGGCGCGGCCTGATTATGGGAAACGCGATGCCACAACTGATTGCTGAACTGCCGCATTTGTCGGTGATTGGGCATTGCCGCAATCAGGCGGTGTCACACTTTTTGACGCATTGGCTGGACAATCCGCATCTACCTTATTCCCCCGAATGAGAGATCCCTTCCAGCAAGCCAGACTTCGCGTCTGGCTTTTTTTTATCCCATTAATGGGTGTTCAGAAGCCGGGTGAGTTCCGCTTTCCACGGCGTTAAATCACCGATGTGCGTGTCGATCCACTGCGGGTTGTAGTAGGTTTCAAGATAGCGTTCGCCGCTGTCGCACAGCAGCGTGACCAGTGAACCGCTTTCTCCGGCATCGCGCATACGGGCGGCAAGTTGCAGCGTTCCCCACATGTTGGTGCCGGTTGAAGCGCCCACTTTGCGGCCCAACTGCGTTTCCAGCCAGTGTGCGGTGGCCACGCTTGCAGCATCCGGCACGCGCAGCATTTCATCGACTACGTCAGGAATGAAGGAGGGTTCGACACGTGGGCGGCCGATGCCTTCGATTTTGCTTCCTACCGGGCTGCGTAACGTTGCATCGCGATCCTGCCAGAAGGGCAGAAAGACTGAGTTTTCCGGATCCACCACCATCAGGCGGGTGTCGTAGCCCTGACAACGAATATAGCGGCCAATGGTTGCAGAGGTGCCGCCGGTTCCGGCGCTCATTACAATATGGCGGGGGACGGGGTTGGGCTCGCACTGCATCTGACGGAAGATGCTGTCAGCAATATTGTTATTGCCACGCCAGTCGGTAGCGCGCTCAGCATAAGTGAACTGGTCCATGTAATGACCGTTCAGCTCACGCGCCAGCTGTTCAGAGGCCGCATAGATTTCACAGGCGCTTTCCACGAAATGACAGCGACCGCCGTAAAACTCAATCTGTTCAATTTTACGCTTCGCCGTACAGGAAGGCATGACGGCAATAAACGGCAGCCCTAACAATCGGGCGAAATAAGCCTCGGAAACCGCCGTTGAACCGGACGATGATTCAATGATGGTGGTGCCTTCTTTAATCCAGCCATTGCACAATCCGTACAGAAACAGTGAACGCGCCAGACGATGCTTCAGGCTCCCGGTGGGATGCGTGCTCTCATCTTTTAAATAGATCTGAATGCCCGGGAACGCCGGTAGCGACAGACGAATGAGATGCGTATCCGCAGAACGCTGATAATCCGCGTTGATTTCATTGATGGCGTTTTTAACCCAGGAGCTATTCATCATTAATAGATATCCATTTGTCATTTTGTGCCAAGAATAGCGAAAAGCACGGAAAAAATTGTTGCCATTTAGCCTTTAAAATAGAATGTAAGGAGAAAATTCTTCTCTGTGGAGTGGATATGTTAGACAAAATTGACCGTAAGCTGCTTAGCTTACTGCAACAGGACTGCACCCTTTCTTTGCAGGCGTTAGCAGATGCCGTTAATCTGACTACCACCCCCTGCTGGAAACGCCTCAAACGGCTTGAGGATGACGGTATCCTGCTGGGTAGAGTCGCCCTGTTAGATCCAGAAAAACTGGGGCTGGGGCTGACCGCGTTTGTGCTGATTAAGACTCAGCATCACAGCAGTGAATGGTATTGCCGCTTTGTCACCGAAGTCACCGGTATGCCGGAGGTTCTGGGGTTCTGGCGTATGGCAGGGGAATATGATTACCTGATGCGAGTGCAGGTCGCCGATATGAAAAGCTACGATGAATTTTATAAGCGCCTGGTGAACAGCGTACCGGGCCTGTCTGACGTCACCTCCAGCTTTGCGATGGAACAGATTAAATACACAACTGCGCTCCCTATTGAATAACTCTCCCGGCGCTTATTGCCGGAAATCTTGTCAGGACATAACGCGTGCGATTATTTGCTCAATTAAGCTGGTACTTCCGCCGGGAGTGGCGTCGCTACCTCGGGGCGGTGGCCCTGCTTATCATCATCGCTATCCTTCAGCTTATTCCGCCGAAAGTGGTCGGGATCATTGTGGATGGCGTGACGACTCAACGCTTCACCACCGAGTGGCTGCTGATGTGGGTGGGAACAATTGCCCTGATTGCAGTGGTGGTTTATTTGCTGCGCTATGTCTGGCGCGTGCTGCTGTTTGGCGCATCCTACCAACTGGCGGTTGAGCTGCGGGAAGATTATTACCGTCAGTTGAGTCGCCAGCATCCAGAATTTTATCTGCGTCACCGCACGGGCGATCTGATGGCGCGTGCGACCAACGATGTTGATCGGGTCGTATTTGCCGCCGGAGAAGGCGTGCTGACGCTGGTAGATTCGCTGGTAATGGGATGTGCGGTGCTGATCGTGATGTCAACGCAGATAAGCTGGCAGCTGACGTTAATTGCGCTGCTGCCGATGCCGGTGATGGCGTTGATGATCAAACGTTACGGCGATCGACTCCATAATCGCTTTAAGCTGGCGCAGGCGGCGTTTTCCAGTCTCAACGACCGTACTCAGGAAAGCCTGACCAGTATTCGCATGATTAAGGCCTTCGGTCTGGAGGATCGGCAATCGGCATTATTTGCCGCCGATGCCGAAGATACCGGTAAGAAAAACCTGCGCGTGGCGCGCATTGACGCCCGCTTTGATCCCACGATTTATATCGCCATTGGCATGGCTAACCTACTGGCGATTGCTGGGGGAAGCTGGATGGTGGTGCACGGTTCGCTGACGCTCGGCCAGCTCACCAGCTTTATGATGTATCTCGGTTTGATGATTTGGCCGATGCTGGCGCTGGCATGGATGTTTAACATCGTCGAACGTGGCAGCGCGGCCTACAGCCGTATTCGCGCCATGCTGTCTGAAGCGCCGGTGGTGGATGACGGCACTGAACCGGTACCGGAAGGGCGTGGGGAGCTGGCGGTGGCGATTCGCGAATTTTGCTACCCGCAAACGACACACCCGGCGCTGGAAAATGTGAACTTCCAGCTTAAACCTGGGCAGATGCTGGGCATTTGTGGGCCTACCGGCGCGGGGAAAAGTACGGTGCTGTCGCTGATTCAGCGTCATTTTGATATCACCCACGGCGATGTGCGCTTTCATGATATCCCCTTAACGCGATTACAACTGGATAGCTGGCGCAGCCGGCTGGCAGTTGTCAGCCAGACGCCATTCCTGTTTTCGGATACCGTTGGCAATAACATCGCGTTAGGACGCCCTCAGGCCACGCAGGAAGATATCGAGTATGTGGCACGCCTTGCCAGCGTTCATGAGGATATTTTACGTCTTCCGCAGGGCTACGACACCGAAGTGGGCGAACGTGGGGTGATGCTGTCTGGTGGGCAAAAACAGCGTATTTCTATCGCTCGAGCGCTACTCCTGAACGCTGAAATCCTGATTCTGGATGATGCGCTGTCGGCGGTAGATGGTCGTACCGAGCATCAGATCCTGCATAACCTGCGCCAGTGGGGCGAAGGCAGAACCGTCATTATTAGCGCCCACCGTTTATCGGCCCTGACGGAAGCCAGTGAGATTATCGTGATGCAGCATGGGCATATTGCCCAGCGCGGCGAGCATGATGCGTTAGTGCAGCAGCCTGGCTGGTATCGCGATATGTACCGCTATCAGCAACTGGAAGCGGCGCTGACTGATGCACCAGAGATAAACGAGGAGGCGGCTAATGCGTAGTTTTGGGCAATTATGGCCGACCCTGAAAAGATTGCTGGCGTATGGCTCTCCATGGCGAAAACAGCTGGCTATTGCGGTAGTCATGCTGTGGGTGGCGGCTGCGGCGGAAGTCAGCGGTCCGCTGCTGATTAGCTATTTTATCGATAACATGGTGGCGAAGAATAATCTGCCGCTGGCGATGGTCGCCGGGCTGGTTGCGGCATATATCGGTCTGCAACTGCTGGCGGCTGGCCTGCATTACGCGCAGTCATTGCTGTTTAACCAGGCGGCAGTTGGCGTAGTACAACAGTTGCGCACCGACGTAATGGACGCTGCGCTGCGCCAGCCGCTCAGCGCCTTTGATACTCAACCCGTCGGGCAGCTAATCTCCCGCGTGACCAACGACACCGAAGTTATTCGCGACCTGTACGTGACGGTGGTAGCAACAGTCCTGCGCAGTGCGGCATTAATTGGCGCCATGCTGGTAGCGATGTTCAGCCTTGAGTGGCGTATGGCGTTAGTGGCGATGGCCATTTTCCCGGCCGTGCTGGTGGTGATGGTGATTTATCAACGCTACAGCACCCCGATTGTGCGCCGGGTTCGCGCTTATCTGGCGGATATTAACGATGGCTTTAACGAAGTCATCAACGGCATGAGTGTTATCCAGCAGTTCCGCCAGCAGGCGCGATTTGGCGAGAGAATGGGCGAAGCAAGCCGCTCGCACTATATGGCGCGTATGCAAACCCTGCGACTGGATGGTTTTTTGTTGCGCCCGCTGCTTAGCCTTTTCTCGGCGCTGATCCTCTGCGGATTGCTGATGCTGTTCAGTTTTACCTCTGGCAGCTCGATCGAGGTTGGCGTGCTATACGCGTTTATCAGCTACCTCGGCCGTTTGAACGAACCGCTGATCGAGTTGACCACTCAGCAATCAATGCTGCAGCAGGCGGTTGTCGCCGGTGAGCGAGTGTTCGAACTGATGGATGGGCCACGTCAGCGCTATGGTGAAGATGAGCGACCGCTAAAGAGCGGGGACATTGAGGTGGATAACGTTTCATTTGCCTATCGCGACGACAATCTGGTGCTGCAAAATATCAGTTTGTCCGTGCCTTCGCGCAGCTTTGTTGCTTTGGTCGGACACACCGGCAGTGGTAAAAGCACGCTCGCCAGCCTGCTGATGGGTTACTACCCGCTGACGCAGGGGGAAATCCGCCTTGATGGACGGCCGCTGTCTTCACTGAGCCACGGTGCGTTACGTCAGGGCATCGCCATGGTGCAGCAGGATCCGGTGGTGATGGCAGATACCTTCCTGGCGAACGTCACGCTGGGCCGCGATATCTCAGAAGAGCGGGTATGGCAGGCGCTGGAGACCGTGCAACTGGCAGAACTGGCGCGAGGTCTGAGCGAGGGGATTCATACCCGGCTGGGCGAGCAGGGCAATAATCTCTCCGTTGGTCAAAAACAGCTGCTGGCGTTGGCGCGGGTGTTGGTTGAAACGCCACAGGTGTTGATCCTCGACGAAGCCACGGCCAGTATTGACTCCGGTACTGAACAGGCCATTCAGCAAGCTCTGGCGGCGGTACGTGAACACACCACGCTGGTGGTGATTGCGCATCGGTTATCGACGATTGTCGATGCGGACACCATTCTGGTGCTGCATCGCGGTCAGGCGGTTGAGCGTGGTACGCACCAGCAATTACTCGCGGCGCAAGGCCGTTACTGGCAGATGTATCAGTTGCAGCTGGCGGGTGAAGAGTTAGCCGCCAGTACGCAAGACGATTCTGTTATCGCCTGATGGCGCGGCGCTTACCCGGTCTGGGGCCAGCGCGGTCTCGTAGCCCGGATAAGGCGTTTACGCTGCCATCCGGCAATCAACAATCTGGTGCAAAAATGTAACGCACTATGCACCGTTATAGTGCGTTTTTTCTTTTTCTCTCCCGGAAGTACCCTGAGAACCTGAATCATCCCGCCTTTTTCATTTCTGGCACATCCCTTGCAATATTCCTCTCGTGTATCTGCAGCCACTACTGAATTCTGACTGGAGGGGATCTATGAAGCTGGTTACCGTGGTAATCAAACCGTTCAAACTGGAAGACGTCCGTGAAGCATTGTCGTCTATTGGTATTCAGGGGCTGACCGTCACCGAAGTGAAGGGGTTTGGCCGACAGAAAGGTCATGCTGAGCTGTACCGTGGGGCTGAATATAGCGTCAATTTTCTGCCGAAGGTGAAGATTGATGTGGCGATTGCCGACGACCAACTGGATGGCGTGATTGATGTCATCAGTAAGGCGGCATACACCGGAAAAATTGGCGACGGCAAAATCTTCGTCGCCGAGCTGCAACGTGTGATTCGTATTCGTACCGGCGAAGCCGACGAAGCCGCACTGTAACGTCTGGCACACAGTGATAGGAAACCAAAAAATGAAGATAGCAACGATGAAAACAGGTATTGCTTCACTGGCGCTGCTGCCGGGACTGGCGATGGCGGCACCGGCGGTTGCGGATAAAGCGGATAACGCTTTTATGATGATCTGTACCGCGCTGGTGCTGTTTATGACCATCCCTGGCATTGCGCTGTTCTACGGCGGTTTGATTCGCGGTAAGAACGTGCTGTCGATGCTGACTCAGGTTACGGTGACATTTGCTCTGGTTTGTATTTTATGGGTGGTTTATGGCTACTCACTGGCCTTTGGCGAAGGAAATAATTTCTTCGGTAACTTCAACTGGGTATTGCTGAAGAATATTGCGCTGACGGCGGTAACGGGGAGCTTCTACCAGTACATTCACGTTGCTTTTCAGGGCTCGTTCGCCTGCATCACCGTTGGGCTAATCGTCGGTGCGCTGGCTGAACGTATTCGCTTCTCCGCGGTGCTGATTTTTGTGGTGGTATGGTTAACGCTGTCGTACATCCCCATTGCGCATATGGTCTGGGGCGGCGGCTTGCTGGCTTCCCACGGCGCGCTGGATTTTGCCGGCGGAACGGTTGTGCACATCAACGCGGCGATTGCCGGTCTGGTAGGCGCGTATCTGATTGGCAAACGTGTCGGTTTTGGCAAAGAAGCTTTTAAACCGCATAACCTGCCGATGGTCTTCACCGGTACCGCTATTCTCTACATTGGTTGGTTTGGCTTTAACGCTGGTTCAGCGGGTACGGCAAATGAAATCGCCGCACTGGCCTTCGTCAATACCGTGGTCGCCACCGCTGCAGCCATCCTCGGATGGATCTTCGGTGAATGGGCGCTGCGTGGTAAACCGTCTCTGCTGGGCGCCTGCTCTGGCGCCATTGCGGGTCTGGTGGGCGTAACACCTGCATGTGGCTATATCGGTGTCGGCGGCGCGCTGATTATCGGTGTCGTTGCGGGTCTGGCAGGCCTGTGGGGCGTGACCATGCTGAAGCGTTTTCTGCGTGTGGACGATCCGTGTGACGTGTTTGGCGTTCACGGCGTGTGCGGCATTGTCGGCTGTATCCTGACCGGAGTTTTCGCTGCCAGCTCTTTGGGAGGCGTGGGCTTTGCCGAGGGCGTGACCATGGGGCATCAGCTGCTGGTGCAACTGGAAAGCGTGGCGATCACCATCGTTTGGTCTGGCGTGGTGGCTTTCATTGGCTATAAGCTGGCGGATATGACGGTTGGTTTGCGCGTACCGGAAGAGCAGGAGCGCGAAGGTCTGGATGTAAACAGTCACGGCGAGAACGCTTACAACGCCTGATTCTCAATTTGCCGGATGGCAACGCTTTTGCGCCACCATCCGGTAATTCTCAATTGCGATTACGCATTACCCCTTCCTGTACGGTAGAAGCGACCAGCACGCCATCCTGGGTATAAAACTCTCCGCGTACAAAGCCCCGGGCACCGGATGCCGAAGTACTCTCGACGTTATACAGCAGCCATTCATTGATATTAAACGGACGGTGGAACCACATGGAATGGTCAATGGTGGCGATCTGAATCCCTTTTTCCAGGAAGCCAATCCCGTACGGTTGCAGCGCAACAGGCAGGAAGTTCAGGTCTGAGGCATAACCCAGCAGATACTGATGGACGCGCAGATCGTCCTGCAGCACGCCGTTAGCTCGGATCCATACCTGGCGCGTCGGAGGTGCGACGTGACCTTTTAGGGGGTTATGAAACTCGACAGGGCGTACTTCCAACGGACGATCGTTGATAAATTTTTCTTTCAACAGCGGCGGCAGCAAATGCGCCACTGAGCGGGCAATTTCCGTTTCTGATTTCAGCTCATCGGGACCCGGCGCATCTGGCATGGTTTTCTGATGTTCAAATCCGTCTTCCGGTGCCTGAAAAGAGGCAGTCATGTAAAAAATGGGTTTACCATTCTGGATCGCGGCAACGCGGCGCGCGCTGAAGCTGTTACCATCACGCAGGACTTCCACATCATAGATGATGGGCTTTTGGCTATCGCCGGGGCGTAAAAAGTAGCTGTGAAAAGAGTGTACCAGACGCTCTTCCGGTACGGTTTCTTTTGCGGCATATAGCGCCTGACCGACAACCTGTCCCCCAAAAACCTGACGTAACCCTAAGTCTTCACTTTGGCCCCGAAAGAGTCCTTCTTCAATTTTTTCCAGATTTAACAATGTCAGCAAATTTTTCAGTGCCAGACTCATACGTGCTCTCCAGGTGATATCGATGTCGCAGCGAGGTAGGCAGAGTATAACGCAATTTTAAAAGTGGTCCGATGGGTGCAATTGTCTGAATTACTGGCCTATTACAGGCAAAAATAGCTGTCTTGTGCCACACTTAGTCACGTTATGTTTTTGTTAACCACTCTTCTGGCGAGGAAAGTTCTCGCTGGTGCATAGATGATAAGGAGAATTTAATGAAACTCGTGCACATGGTAAGTGGTTTAGCGGTTGCAGTCGCTCTGGCGGCCTGTGCCGATAAAAGCGCTGATATTCAGACACCTGCGCCAAGCCCTAATACCTCAATTTCTGACACACAGTCTAAAATTCAGCAGCCAAATGTCTCCGGTACAGTATGGATCCGTCAGAAAGTGGCCTTGCCACCCGATGCGGTGCTAACCGTTACACTGTCAGATGCTTCACTGGCCGATGCGCCGTCAAAAGTGCTGTCGCAAAAAGCGGTTCGTACTGAAGGTAAACAGGCGCCTTTCAGCTTTGTATTACCGTTCAACCCGGCAGATATTCAACCTAACGCCCGTATTCTGCTGAGTGCGGCTATTACGGTAAATGATAAACTGGTCTTTATTACTGATACCGTTCAGACGGTCATCAATCAGGGTGGGACTAAAGCTGACCTGACGCTGGTCCCGGTACAGCAAACAGCAGTACCGGTTCAGGCGAGCGGTGGGGCTACAACCACGGTTCCGTCTACTTCACCAACCCAGGTGAATCCATCATCTGCGGTTCCGGCTCCCACGCAGTACTAAGGTCGTTGTAACCCTCTCCGCCTGGAGAGGGTTAGTACACCCAGCGATAGCGCTGTAAATCGATCTGTCCGCTTCCTGAAACCACTATTCCTTCTGCCAGCAACGCCTGACGTTGTCGTTGCAGGTCGGGACCTGTCAGCGAAATGGCCCCATGGCGATTGACCACCCGATGCCAGGGCAGGGTGCTACCTTCGGGGAGACGCTTAAGCACGCCGCCTACCTGACGCGCAGCGCGCGGCGATCCCGCAAGCCGGGCAACATCGCCATACGTGGTGACGAAACCTTCGGGGATTGAAGCGACGATTTGCCAGACGCGTTGGGGGAAAGAGTCCTGTATATCCATCATTTATTCCTGCGCTAATCCTCCAGCATAATGCCGAATGGCGAAGGAGTGAAGCCGCATTGCACAAGAAAACAGCATCCGATGCTGGATGGGTTGCAATTACAGGGTGCAGCAGTGATAATGCGCCTGCGCGTTGGTTAACAACGCTCTCAATGGGGGCTCTGTTGGTTCTCCCGCAACACTACTCTGTTTACCAGGTCAGGTCCGGAAGGAAGCAGCCAAGGCAGATGACGTGTGTGCCGGGATGTAGCTGGCAGGGCCCCCACCCAATTCTGCCGTTCGGCAATTTCTCTTCTGTTTATCTTCTTTTCTTTGTCATCGTATCGTCATTTTATTGTCATCAAATACTGTCACTGTGTTTTGGGGATGTTATTTGAGCTTTTGCCGCCGCCATTGCGCTGTAATGACATGGTCTTACATCCGGTGTGTTGTGGCTGACCACAAGGATTTTCTACGATGTCGACCGCTGTATTGAATGTCAAAGTTGATGAGACGCTAAAAGAAAAGCTTCGCCATTATGCTGAAGTGCATAATGAAAATTTGAGTATCGCCACGGAAAAACTGCTACTGATCGCGTTTTCCGCCATTGAAGAGGTGGGAGTCTCCGCTGAGGATATCGATAGCCAGCATACGGAAGAATCCGTAGTTGACGCACTGACTCCTAAAGAAATCAAAGCATTGCGAAGATTACTGAAGAAGAAAAAATGAAACAACAATCGCTCTCAACCGCCTGTAATTATGGCGAAGCCTGTGAAATGCTACGCTCCGGTTATGTGAAACACGTTCGTCTGAGCTGGAATGTCGGCAGCGATGAGTTCTTCCGTATTGCCTCCGACTGGTGTGATGCTGGGGCAAAAATTAAGAAAGATGGTGAGAATTTCGTGATTTCCCTGAAGGGTTTTCCGGTTCCTCCTCAGCGGTAGTATTGCCAGGACCTCCTCGTCCATCACGGCATTCAAGAGCGAGTCCTTTAACTCGTCGTTTAGATTATTTTACGCATTTTCCCACTGCTGGCCTGCAAGCGCAGGCTATCCCAAATGGGTTGCAACACTCTGAAGGCGGCACACGCTGTGTCATCCGGCAACGTGAAGGGCATACGCAAAAATCGGTCGAATGCGCCATCAAGGCCGAACCGCGTACCGGTTCCCAACTGAATGCCTGCACTTTCGGCGCGCGTGGCAAAGAGCGTCGCCAGCGTATCAGGCAGTTCAACCCAGAAAGAGAGTCCTCCTTGTGGCTGGGTAAATTGCCATTCCGGAAAATGTGAGTTCATCAGGCGCGAGCACAGGTCTCGCTGTGATGTGAGCCGGCGTCTTCTGTCAGGAAGAAAGTCCTCAGCGTTATCCAGCAGCCAACTGGTGGCGAGTTGTTCAAGCACCGGGGAGCCCAAATCGAAGGTGTCGCGGGTTTGGACCAGCGCGGCAATGGTACGCGCCGACGCCCGAATCCAGCCCAGACGTAATCCGCCCCAAAAGCTTTTCCCTGCTGAACCGAGCAGGATGATCGGGGCATCGCGATTGAATGCGGCAAGCGGCGGTGGCGGTGGGGCGTCATACCACAGGTTCACCATGGTCTCATCGACCACCAACGTCGTGCGGGTTCTTTCAGCAATATCCGCCACGACCTGGCGAGTAGCGGTGTCCATACAGCGCCCGGTCGGGTTGTGAAAATCCGGCATCAGATAGGCCATTCTCGGTGCAGTTTGCGCGATGGTGGCGACCAGACCCGCCGTATCCCAACCGTGCTCGGGCAGCGACACGCCGACGGGGCGACATGACGCCCCTTGTATTGCTGCAATGGCCAGCGGATAAGTGGGGTGATCTACCACTACGCGATCGCCGGGGCCGGTGAGTAAACGCAGGATCAACGCCAGACCGCTGACCGCGCCGTTCACGACCATTATTTCGTCGGGCTGCGTCGGGAGTCCGCGTTCGCAATAATGCCGGGCGATGGATTCACGCAAAACCGACAGTCCCTGCGGTAGATACCCGGAGCTCAGCAGATGCTGCGGCATTGCGAACAGAGCCTGCTGGTAAGCCTGATGAATTTCAGGACCGGCACTCAGCGCTGCCGTGGACAAATCAAGCGCTGTGCCAGTGCTGGTCCGCGTTGGCACATGGCGAATGTGTTCCGGCAGGATCACCCGTGAACCGCTACCATGTCGGCTTTCCAGATATCCCTCCTCACGCAGTTGCGCCATGGCGCTGGCGACGGTGGTTCGGCTGACTTGCAGAACGGCAGCGAGTTCGCGTTCACCGGGCAAGCGGCTATCCAGCGCCAGTCGTCCATCGAGGATCAGCAAACGTAACGCTTCTGCCAGCTGTCGCCAGATGGGCGTTCGCGAGGGACTTTCCTGCCAGTGTCCGAGCAGGCGTTGCAAAGACTGGCTTCCGTAACGGCGAGATGACATAGCAGTCCACTTTTTGAAAACTGGACATTAATCATAGTGCCAATTGCGGTGAAGATGAAAGTTATCTGAGAGTAAGAGGGGAAGAACATGCTGCGTCGTTTACTTCAGCTGTTTATTGGGCTGACGCTGTACGGTGTGTCGACGGCGATGTTTGTCCGTGCCGATTTAGGGGCCGATCCGTGGAACGTGTTTCACCTGGGGGTGGCAAATTTACTGTCGATGAACATCGGCGTGGTGATTATTGCCGTGGGTGTGTTGGTGCTTCTGGCGTGGATACCGCTACGCCAGCGCCCAGGTTTTGGCACGTTGAGCAACGTGATTATGATTGGACTGGCGGCAGATGTCGCGCTGCTGGTGATTCCGGGATTTGAATCCCTGCTGGCGCGCAGTGGGCTACTGGTGTCAGCGGTGATACTGAATGCGTTAGCAACCGCTCTGTACATTGGTGCCGGTTTTGGCGCGGGCCCGCGTGACGGTCTGATGACTGGAATTCACGCGCGTACCGGCTGGCCAGTACGACGAATTCGAACCGCAATCGAAGTGTCCGTGTTGCTTATTGGTTGGCTGCTGGGGGGAACCGTTGGGTTTGGAACGGTGCTGTATGCACTGGCTATTGGGCCGCTGATTCAAATTTGCCTGCCATGGTTTTGCCATCAGCCGCAGGCGCGTATTCGTATCAGGAATGCGCCTGGGGCACGATCGCCTGCTGGCGACTAAACTTAACCTCGACTGACGCGGCCGGAATCGGCTTGCCGCGCAGTACACTTCGGAGGTTTTTCTCATGAAGTATGTTGATGGCTTTGTGGTTGCCGTACCCGCTGAAAACAAGGAGGCGTACATTGCGATGGCGGCAAAAGCAGCTCCGCTTTTCAAGGAGTTCGGTGCATTGCGCGTGGTGGAGTGCTGGGCAGATGATGTCCCCGACGGCAAACTGACCGATTTTCGCATGGCTGTGAAAGCGCAGGATCATGAAGAAGTGGTATTCAGCTGGATTGAATACCCTTCCAAAGAGGTCCGCGATGCGGCGAATCAGAAGATGATGTCCGATCCCCGTATGAAGGAATTCGGTGAATCTATGCCATTTGATGGCAAGCGAATGATCTACGGTGGATTTGCGCCCATTATGGAAGAGTGATGTGACTGGCTGTGCGGCGTGCCGCCAGCCATCTCACCATCAACAGCCATGCTAAAGCCGTTTTTCTGCCCACAGAATAAATTCCGCTTTCGGCAGCGCTTTACTGTAGAGCCAGCCCTGACCGTACTGCACGCCGTGCTGGCGTAGCCAGGCTTCCTGATTCTCGGTTTCAATACCTTCTGCCACCATCTCCAGCTTCAGCGTTTTCGCGATCTCGATGATATGCGGCGTGACGTTGTTGTACTCCAGCGCATCGACGAACGATTTGTCGATCTTCAAGATATCCACATCCAGATCCTGCAAATAGCTAAGACTCGAATAGCCGGTACCAAAATCATCAA
Organism: Citrobacter sp. RHB35-C21; assembly: GCF_013816515.1. NCBI lineage: Bacteria > Pseudomonadati > Pseudomonadota > Gammaproteobacteria > Enterobacterales > Enterobacteriaceae > Citrobacter > Citrobacter sp. RHB35-C21. Next base: position 3,859,159 of record NZ_CP057147.1, on the reverse strand, counting down.
TATAGATCGAATGGCCTGCCTGTCGGTATTTAGCAATAAACGGCGCGCTGTTTTTTGGGTCGGCAAATTCGCGTTCGGTCAGTTCCAGCGCGATTTGTGCAGGCTTAAGTTGCCAGTGGTTCACCTTCTGGCTTAACAGAGCTGGAAGCGTTTCGGAGGTCAGATCGGCTGACTCAAGGTTAATGGATATATGCTGGTGGGGATATTGACGCAGCCATTTTCCTAAATCGTCAAATACGCTTTCAATAATCAAACGGGTGAGCGGCTCTGAAAGTCCGGTCTCTTGCGCCAGTGCGACGAAAATCTCAGGCGACAGATAGCTCCCGTCGGCCTGTGGCCAGCGAGCCAGCGCTTCTGCCCCGACCACTTTCCCCGTTTTGAGCGAGATAATCGGCTGGTAGTAGACCTTGATATCCCGATGCTGGATAGCGTTCTGCAACTGGTGATGAGGGGACTGTAAACGGCGCAAAATACGCAGAATAAAGGCTGCGGTGAGTAAGCCGAGGAGGATCCCTGCCGGCAGCCAGATTAGCGCTTGTCGGTGCCAGCTCTTTTGCAAAGGTACAGTGGATGCCCAGGTTACAACCGTAATGCCCAGTTCGGGGAAGGGGCGGGCGTTATAAATACTGCCGTCTTTCTGAAGATGGGTAATCGAATGCTCTAGTTGCATATGTTGTAAAACATCCGGTGGCAGATCGGTGCTACTGGCTACCACCGTGTTACGCGCGGTACCAATGATAGCAACTTCAATCGGCCATGAGCCAAACGGGATGACATCAATAAAAGAACCGGGATCGATCATCACGACGTAATGCTTGCTACCTAATGCCGCCATAAAACGCTTGATGCCCAAATCGTTTTGCATGGTCAACCATGCGTGGTAGCCATCGGGCGTGATTTTCATTGCTGGAGGAAACGCGGCTGCCCGGCTTCTTTTTTCCAGGGATGAGCATTGTGGAACGTTATCTTTGAGGTACAGCACTTCCTGAATATAGCGATAGCTATATGACAAACGACGCATTTCAAGCAGATGCTCTTCACTACAAGGTTCACCCTGAAAAGCTTCAATATGGCGCAACGCTTTTTTGGCCTGTTCACCTACGCGTTCCGTACGTAATGCGACTCGGGTTGAGAACATATCGAGTTCATCGATAAATTTCGTTTCGACCTGACGATGCGCCAGCCACAGGCTTAAACCTACGGGCGCGAGGATGGAAAGAAACAGCACCCCAGTCACCAGGCTTATCAGATGTCGTGTTATCACAGTGATATCCTTATTAACACAGCGTAGGGAAAGTATATCCGAAAGCCGAAAAAGCTATTCGATTGGCATCATATATTTACGGCCACTTATCATCCCGTTTAACTCTTAATCACGTAAACCAGGTTGTGATTTATACAAGAGTGGTGTATTTTGGTGGTTATGTTATAACGTAACAAATTGAGGTTACCATGAAGCCGGATATTCATCCTTTTTACCGTACTGTGGTGTTTCACGATACCAGCGCCAATGAATTTTTTAAGGTCGGCTCGACCATTAAAACGGAACGTGAGATTGAGTTTGAGGGGAAAATATATCCGTACGTGACCCTGGATATCTCTTCCAAATCGCATCCGTACTATACCGGGAAACAAAAAACCTTTGATAATGAAGGCAGTGCAGCACGTTTCCAGAAACGTTTTGGTCATTTTATTGGCACTAAGCGAGGTTAAGATGCAGGTACTCAATTCACTTCGTAGTGCAAAACAGCGTCATCCTGACTGCCAGATAGTGAAACGCAAAGGGCGTTTGTACGTAATCTGTAAAACGAATCCGCGCTTTAAAGCTGTTCAGGGGCGTAAAAAAAGACGTTAGTTTCTTTACCAACATTTCAGGGATTAAAGTGCGTTTCCTTCACCGGGACGCACTTTTTTTATCTGCGTTGAGATGTGGTTACTGGCTGGTCTGGGGGCGGGTTAGCGTAAAGACATCGTAGAACGAGAGTTCTCCCTTACGCGATATCATCTTTTGCAGCTGCGCTTTATGTTCGCTATCGACGGAAGGTGAGTGCAGGATGGTATCGATGAGTGAAGGGGGGACAAAGCGCGTGTTATACCATTCCCCGTTATAGCAAACTCTGAAATCCAGTACGTCGATATCTTCAAAGCGGTATCGCGGCGCAACGTCGAAAAAGAAAAACGCGTTGAGTATGACGAACAGAACCACCAGCAGCCATACTGAATCGACTAACGTTTCTGACTGCAGCATCACCGCCAGTGTGGCAAACCACGCAACATACATGCCGATGAACAGGCCGGGATGTTTGCGAATAAAGCTGATGCTAAAGCGCGGTTTGTTGTCGCGCTTTTCGCGAATATTTAAGTCGTCGATGGTTTCGGTAAGCAGGCGCTGTATTTCTGTCATCTCTTGCCTTTGTGGTGTCTACGATATTCAGATGCTATCGCCCTATTTTAAAAGGGGATACCTTGTGAAGAAAGTAACAGATTAACCACAATTTAGCATAACAGTTACATTTAAGATCACAGCGTTTTGATAATTCTGGCGGGATTGCCCCCAACCACGCAGTTTGCCGGAACGCTTTTCGTGACCACCGCGCCTGAGGCCACAACCACGTTATCACCCAACGTTACGCCAGGGTTTATCACTGCGCGTCCACCTATCCAGACGTTGTGGCCAATAGTCACAGGTTTGCCGAGCTCCATGCCACTGTTTCGCTCGGTGGCATCCAACGGGTGGGTGGCGGTATAAATATGGACTCCTGGGGCTAACATGCAGTTGTCGCCAATATGGATCGGGCAGACGTCGAGCATAACGCAGTCGAAGTTGGCGTAAAATTCTTTACCGAGATAAATGTTATAGCCGTAATCACAACGAAAAGAGGGTTCAATGTAAGCCCCTTCGCTCTGGCCCAACAGCTCATGCAGGATAGCTTGTCGCGCATTTTTTTCATCGGGAGCGGTGAGGTTGTAGCGATGGGTCAACTGACGAGCGCGTAGTCGGTCGTGGCGCAATGTTTCATCCGCCGGGCGATAAAGTTCACCGGCGATCATTTTTTGCTTTTCATTACTCATTACGAATTTCCTGTGTACTGGAGGTCATTTCAACACAGTAAAACGCAATGCAAACAAGGGGAACGTTCCCACTTCTTCGCTGTGATCGTAGTCACGTGATTTGATTTAAATAACCATTGTAAATACGAAAATGGTCAGCCAGACAAATGTACCGCTATACCTGACTTAACCCGTGAGCAATTAGCGAATGAATTTCCAAACAGAAGTTGGAATCTTGTCGTAGAGCTTATTCATGGTCAATTCCGCAAGGCGGTGATCTGCTGCTGAGTAAAATACAGCCAGTTCGTTGTCGGACAATTCATATTTATTTTTTTCAATAACGCGCTCAAGTGTGTCAATTGTCTGACAACGTCGCAGGCGCATCAAATAATCAGTTTTAGTTAATGGTTTATCGGACATAAATCTTACCTATGATTGTAATAATTTTTAACAAGACAAACTAACAGGATTAGCCCTGGTGGCATTGACAAAACAGCGAAACAGTCGATTACCTGACTTCCGCCATTTCTGCAGATCCTGCGTATTAATACCATAACTGCTGAACAACATAAAAGTGTCATCCAGGTATTCATCTATCTGCGCGACCAGCTTATTGTCCTCATTGTACTTAATTTTATAATTAAGTGCGAAGGTTGCAATATGCTCTATCAGTTCATTGAGCTGCAAGCTGGTGGCAGAGGTAGGGTCATTAACCCAGCCATGGTTACTTTGTTCAAGGTTTGCAAGACAGTCATGATACAGGGTTTCGCAGAGAAATTTAAGCTGCGCGATATCATGTCTTTTGGGTGAGTATTCATCCATAACGCATCCCCTTCTTCGTGGCTTAAACTAACCGAACACCTTCGGGATGGATACAACAGACTACCTGGAACTTGCCCGCGACTCCTGATGATTTAACTATAATCTAGTCTAAAAAAGATTTCATCGTCATATCACGAAAAATTACAATTATGCAAACTTATGATGTCAGGTCATTTTTACATTTTAACAGATAAATGCGGTTATTCGGAATCGGACAATTTCTTTATTCTTCGGGCAATCATCGAGTTATCTTGATTAGGTTTAGCAACGAAAGGTAACAATCGACAATGTGAACCGCTTACCAGGAATAATCTTAATATTTATTAAAGTAAATAAGAACTCTCAATGATTTTTAAGAATAGCCTTTAAGGCTACAGGGATTATATCGCTTATTTACCCTGGAGAAAATAAACGAAATAGCAATAAGTGATTTTTATGATTTTTCCAGAAAAAAGGCCGCTTGCGCGGCCTTATCTTTAGAGATCAATCAATGATGGTCTACTGAGTGGCTATGCTCAAGATCTTCACTTTTGCGGCTAAAGCGGCGGCGTACCACCACAAAGAACACCGGAACAAAGAAGATAGCCAACACGGTTGCCGTCACCATCCCGCCCATTACGCCAGTACCAACGGCGTTCTGCGCGCCGGAGCCTGCGCCGGAGCTGATAACCAGCGGCATTACGCCCAGAATAAAGGCCAGCGATGTCATCAGGATCGGACGTAAACGCATGCGGACCGCATCCAGCGTCGCCTCTATCAGACCTTTACCCTCTTTATCCATCAAGTCTTTGGCGAATTCGACGATAAGTATCGCGTTCTTCGCCGACAACCCAATGGTTGTGAGCAGGCCTACCTGGAAGTAAACGTCGTTGGTCAGGCCGCGGAACGTTGCCGCCAGCAATGCACCGATAACACCTAACGGTACCACCAGCATGACGGAGAACGGAATTGACCAGCTCTCGTACAATGCCGCCAGACACAGGAATACGACAATCAGTGAAATGGCATACAGAGCAGGGGCCTGGTTGCCGGACAGTCGTTCCTGGTAGGACATACCGGTCCAGTCATAGCCGATACCGGATGGCAGTTTGCTGGCCAGTTCCTCCATCATTGCCATGGCTTCACCGGTACTTTTACCCGGTGCGGCCTGGCCTAAGATTTCCATGGAAGGCAGACCGTTATAGCGTTCCAGACGCGGTGAACCATATTCCCAACGTGAGGTAGAGAAGGCGGAGAACGGTACCATCTGTCCATCGCTGCCGCGGACATACCAGTTTCCAATATCTTCCGGCAACATACGGTATTTCGCTTCAGACATGATGTAAACTTTCTTCACACGACCACGGTCGATGAAGTCATTTACGTAGCTTCCGCCCCATGCTGCACCCAGCGTTGTATTAATATCACTAATGGATACACCCAGAGCCTGCGCTTTTTCCTGATCGATATCGATCTTGAACTGTGGCGTATCTTCCAGACCGTTAGGACGTACGCCGACTAACAGATCAGGATGTTTTGCAACTTCACCAAACAGCTGGTTACGCGCCTGGGTTAGCTTCTCATGACCTAAACCTGCCTGGTCAATCAGCTGGAAGTCGAAACCGGTCGCGGTCCCTAACTCCACAATCGCTGGCAGGTTAAAAGCAAAGACCATCGCGTCTTTAATCTGCGAGAATGCGCCCATCGCACGTTGAGTAATTGCCTCAACCTTGTTCTCCTCGCCTGGACGTTCACTCCAGTCTTTCAGAGACACGAACGCGATACCGGTGTTCTGACCACGTCCTGCAAAACCGAAGCCGTTAACGGCAAACACCGATTCAACGTTCGCTTTTTCTTTGGTCAGATAGTAATCCGTCATTTCGTCCAGCACCTTCTGGGTACGCTCTTGCGTTGCACCCGCTGGCAGCTGAGCCATTGACAGGAATACCCCCTGGTCTTCATCCGGCAGGAACGAGCTTGGCAGACGAACAAACAGATAGGCCATACCCACGACGATGATCAGATACAGCGCCAGATAACGACCGGTGCTGCGCAGAATTCCGCCCACGCTGTCGGTGTAATGGTGCGTGCTCTTATCGAACATGCGGTTAAACCAGCCGAAGAAACCTTTTTTGCCTTCTCCGTGATCGCCTTTAGCAACCGGTTTGAGCATGGTCGCACACAGGGCAGGGGTCAGAATCAATGCCACCAGGACTGATAACGCCATCGCCGAAACAATGGTGATGGAGAACTGACGGTAAATTGCACCGGTAGACCCCCCGAAGAAGGCCATCGGAATAAATACCGCTGACAGCACCATAGCGATACCAACCAGTGCGCCCTGAATCTGGCCCATCGATTTACGCGTTGCTTCCTTCGGTGGTAGCCCTTCCTCAGCCATTACACGTTCAACGTTCTCGACCACAACGATGGCGTCATCCACCAACAGGCCGATGGCGAGCACCATCCCGAACATCGTCAGCGTGTTTATCGAGAAGCCGAAAATCGCAAGGACGGCAAACGTACCCAATAGCACCACCGGCACGGCGATAGTCGGAATCAGCGTCGCGCGGAAGTTCTGCAGGAACAGATACATTACCAGGAACACGAGGATGATGGCTTCCGCCAGCGTTTTCACTACTTCGTGAATAGAGATTTTCACGAACGGCGTGGTGTCATACGGGTAAACGATCTTCAGACCTGACGGGAAGAACGGTTCCATCTTCTTCAGTTCATCGCGGATAGCGTTTGCGGTGTCCAGGGCGTTAGCGCCTGTCGCCAGCTTGATACCCAGACCGGATGCCGGTTTACCGTTGAACTTCGCAATGATGTCGTAGTTCTCGCCACCCAGTTCGACTTTCGCTACGTCACGCAGACGCACCTGGGAACCGTCCTGATTCACTTTCAGCAGAATTTTGCTGAACTCATCGGCGGAGGTCAGACGGGTTTGCGCGATGATCGAAGCGTTAAGCTGCTGGCCTTTCACCGGCGGCGTACCGCCTAACTGACCGGCTGCAACCTGGGCGTTCTGCGCTTTGATGGCGCTGATCACATCAACCGGCGTCAGCTGGAAGTTATTCAGTTTGTTCGGATCCATCCAGATGCGCATCGCGTACTGGGAACCGAACAGCTGAACATCACCCACACCTGAAGTACGGCTGATGGCGTCCTTCATGTTGGCGCCCACGTAGTCGGAAATATCCTCCTGCGTCATGGTGCCGTTGGTGTTGATAACGCCGACAACCATCAGGAAGCTACTGGATGATTTCTCAACGCTCACACCCTGTTGTTGTACTTCCTGCGGCAGAAGCGGCATTGCCAGCTGCAGTTTGTTCTGCACCTGTACCTGCGCGATATCCGCATCAGTACCAGACTGAAAGGTAAGCGTGATCTGCACGGTACCCGTGGAGTCACTGTTTGAGGACATGTACATCAGGTTATCGATACCGTTCATATTCTGTTCGATAACCTGCGTAACAGTATCCTGTACTGTTTTGGCATCAGCGCCAGGGTAGGTCGCGGAGATCGTCACTGCTGGCGGTGCAATAGTCGGATATTGCGCTACCGGCAATTTGAGGATCGCGAGCCCCCCTGCCAACATGATGATAATGGCGATCACCCACGCAAATATTGGGCGATCGATAAAGAAATTAGGCATGTCTTAACGGCTCCTGTTTAAGTTAAGACTTGGACTGTTCAGGCTGGCTACCGCTTGCAGCTTGCTGGTTGTTTTCAGCGGTGATTTCCTGCGCTTTTACCTGCGCGCCAGGACGTACTTTTTGCAGCCCAGTGACAATCACGCGGTCGCCCGGTTTAAGTCCATCAGTGACTAACCATTTGTCGCCAATCGCTTGTGCGGCGACAATTTGACGGGTTTCAACTTTGTTGTCTGCACCGATAACCAATGCACTGGCATCGCCACGCGGTGTGCGGGTAACGCCTTGCTGTGGAACCAGTAATGCAGTTGGGTTAGTCCCTTCTTCCAGACGAGCACGGACGAACATACCCGGCAGTAAGGTGTGATCCGGGTTAGGGAAGATTGCGCGTAACGTAATCGACCCGGTGGTTTGATCTACCGTGACATCAGAAAATTCCAGCGTACCGGACTGCGGGAATTTAATGCCGTCATTGGTCACCAGTTCGACTTTCGCTTTACCGTTTTCCTGCTTCAGCGTGCCGTTGGCCAACTCTTGTTTCAGGCGCAGGAAATCGTTGCTTGACTGCGTCACGTCCACATAGATGGGATCCAACTGCTGAACGGTTGCCAGTGCGGTTGCCTGACCGTTTTGCACCAGAGCGCCTTCAGTAACGGATGATTTACCAATGCGGCCGCTGATCGGCGACGTCACTTTGGTATAAGCCAGATTGATGCGTGCAGTTTCTACCGCGGCTTTCGCGGCGACAACGGAGGCGTTCGCCTGCTGTGCGTCTGCCAGTGCACTATCGTAATCCTGTTGACTGATGTACTTAGTACCCAACAGTTTCTGATAACGCTTGACCGTCAGTTGAGCGATATTTGCTGCGGCTTGTGCTTTTGCCAGATCGCCTTTTGCGCTTTCATAAGCGGCCTGGTAAGTAGCAGGATCAATCTGATAGAGAGATACACCCGCTTCGATGTCACCACCTTCCGTGAAATTACGCTTCAGGATAATACCGCTAACCTGAGGACGAACTTCTGCAATGCGATACGCACTGGTGCGACCCGGGAGTTCGGTTGTTATCTGTAGAGGTTCAGTTTTGAGCGTAACAACTCCAACCTCTGGCATCTGCTGGCCCCCTTGTTGGGCCTGTTTGTCGTCACATCCTGTTAGCGCTAAGCTGCCTGAGAGCATCAGAACGACTGCCAGAGGCGTTAACCCTCTGTTTTTGTTCATATGTAAACCTCGAGTGTCCGATTTCAAATTGATCAATGGCTGAAAGCCCATAAACCCATTGCTGCGTTTATATTATCGTCGTGCTATGGTACATACATTCACAAATGTATGTAAATCTAACGCCTGTAAATTCACTGACCTATGGCACGAAAAACCAAACAACAAGCACAGGAAACTCGACAGCACATTCTCGATGTCGCTCTGCGTTTGTTTTCGCAACAAGGGGTATCATCCACCTCGCTTGCGGAGATCGCAGCAGCCGCTGGTGTCACGCGCGGCGCGATCTATTGGCATTTCAAAAACAAATCGGATTTATTCAGTGAAATCTGGGAGCTAGCAAAACCTAACATTGATGAGTTAGAGACTGAGTATCAGGCAAAATTCCCCGACGATCCACTATCAGTATTAAGAGAAATTTTAATTTACGTTCTTGAAGCTACCGTGACAGAAGAACGCCGACGTTTATTGTTGGAAATTATATTCCACAAATGCGAATTTGTCGGGGAAATGGCCTCAGTTCAGCTAGCTCAACGTAGTTTGTGTATTGAAAATTACGACCGTATCGAACAAACATTGCGGCACTGCATGAACGCCAACATGCTACCGGAAAATCTGAACACGCGTCGCGTGGCGGTGCTGCTGCGTAGTTATGTTACCGGAATTATAGAAAATTGGTTATTTGCCCCTGAATCTTTTGATCTGAAAAAAGAGGCTCGGGAATACGTCGCCGTGCTGCTTGAGATGTGTCTTCTCTGCCCAACCTTGCGGGTTAACGTAACGGAAACCTGTTAACTCTCTGGGTCTGTACCAGGAATTCTCCAGGTCATTTTGCCTCCTGCTATTCTGCCGGTCACAGCCGTGATATTCTTGCCGCTTGACTATTTTCGGTCACTTTTCCGGTTCAGAAACCTTCATTCTCATGACTATGTTGCAGCTCTATAAACGTTCACAGCATCTTATTGCTATTACCATTCTTTTCTTCATTCTTTTGCTATCCTGCCAGTCATCTGCATTTGCGCGGGCGCAACAGAGTGGTGAACTGCCGACGAAAGCGGATATTCAGAGCCAGTTAGACACGCTGAATAAACAAAAAGATCTCTCCGCACAGGATAAGCTGGTTCAACAGGATCTCATCGATACCATTGCCACGCTGGATAAAATCGATCGTGTGAAGGATGAAACCGTACAGCTTCGGCAAAAAGTTGCCCAGGCGCCGGAGAAAATGCGTCAGGCGACGGATGCGCTAAATTCGCTTAGCGATGTTGATAATGACGATGAAACGCGAAAAACGCTGAGTACGCTCTCCTTACGACAGCTTGAGTCGCGCGTGTCGCAGGTCCTGGATGACCTGCAAAGCTCGCAAAACGATCTGGCTGCTTACAACAGCCAACTGGTATCGCTGCAGACACAGCCAGAGCGCGTACAAAATGCGATGTACACCGCGTCGCAACAGATGCAGCAAATCCGCAATCGACTCGATGGCACAACTGTGGGAGAGGCGGCTTTACGCCCCAGCCAGCAGGTGCTGCTGCAGGCGCAGCAAGCGTTGCTGAACGCGCAGATCGACCAGCAGCGTAAGAGCCTCGAAGGGAATACCGTTTTGCAGGATACCCTGCAAAAACAACGCGATTATGTGACGGCGCACAGTAACCGCCTTGAACACCAGCTCCAGCTCCTGCAAGAGGCGGTGAACAGCAAACGACTGACGTTAACCGAAAAGACGGCACAGGAAGCGGTAACGCCGGACGAAGCCGAGCGTATTCAGTCCAATCCGTTAGTGAAGCAGGAGCTTGATGTTAACCATCAGCTCAGCCAGCGCCTGATTGCCGCGACTGAAAACGGCAACAGCCTGATGCAGCAAAATATCAAGGTCAAAAACTGGCTTGACCGCGCGCTGCAATCCGAACGCAACATTAAAGAGCAGATCGCCGTTCTGAAAGGCAGTCTGCTGCTGTCGCGCATTTTATATCAGCAACAACAAACGCTGCCGTCGGCGGATGAGCTTGCCGATATGACCAACCGGATCGCCGATTTGCGTCTGGAGCAGTTCGAAGTTAACCAGCAGCGCGATACGTTGTTCCAGAATGATGCGTTTGTTGCCAAACTGGAAGAAGGGCACAGCAACGACGTTAATCCTGAAGTCCATGATGCCCTGCTGCAGGTCGTGGATATGCGTCGTGAACTGTTGGATCAGCTAAATAAGCAGCTGGGCAACCAGTTGATGATGGCGATTAATCTGCAAATCAACCAGCAGCAGTTAATGAGCGTGTCGAAAAACCTGAAAGAGATCCTCACGCAGCAAATCTTCTGGGTTAACAGTAACCGTCCGATGGACTGGGACTGGATCAAAGCCTTCCCGCAAACCCTAAAAGACCAGTTTAAGTCGATGAAAATCACGGTGAACTGGGAAAAAGCCTGGCCCGCCGTGTTTATTGCGTTCCTGGCAGGGCTGCCGCTGCTGCTTATCGCCGGGTTGATCCGCTGGCGTTTGAAGTGGCTGAAGGATTATCAGGCAACATTAGCCGCCGCGGTGGGGAACCTGCGCAATGACAGTCAGCTTAATACGCCAAAAGCGATTCTGATCGATCTCATCAGAGCCTTGCCGGCGTGTCTGATTATCCTCGCGGTGGGTCTGATTCTGCTGACTATGCAACTGAATATTAGCGACCTGCTGTGGGCGTTCAGTAAGAAGATGACCATCTTCTGGCTGGTGTTTGGTCTGTGCTGGAAGGTGCTGGAAAAAGATGGCGTGGCGATACGTCATTTTGGCATGCCAGCGAAGCAGACCAGCCACTGGCGTCGCCAGATTGTGCGTATTAGCCTTGCGCTGTTGCCGCTTAACTTCTGGTCGGTCATTGCTGAGCTGTCGCCGCTTAATTTGATGGACGATGTGCTTGGCCAGGTGGTCATTTTCCTCAACCTGCTGCTGATCGCCTTCCTGGTATGGCCAATGTGCCGCGAAAGCTGGCGTGACAAAGAGTCGCATGGTCTGCGTCTGGTCACTATTACCGTGCTGTCTATTATTCCGATTGCATTAATGGTGCTGACGGCGACAGGGTATTTCTACACCACGCTGCGCCTGGCGGGCCGCTGGATTGAAACGGTCTATCTGGTTATCCTCTGGAATCTGCTGTACCAGACGGTGCTGCGAGGGTTGAGCGTAGCGGCACGCCGTATCGCCTGGCGTCGTGCGTTAGCGCGTCGTCAGAACCTGGTGAAAGAAGGGGCCGAAGGCGCAGAGCCGCAGGAAGAACCGACTATTGCGCTGGAACAGGTTAACCAGCAAACGCTGCGTATAACCATGCTGGTGATGGTTGCCCTGTTTGGTGTTCTGTTCTGGGCCATTTGGTCTGATTTGATCACCGTGTTCAGCTATCTCGACAGCATAACGCTCTGGCATTACAACGGCACCGAAGCGGGTGCGGCAGTGGTGAAAGACGTCACCATGGGCAGCCTGTTGTTTGCGATTATTGCGTCAATGGTCGCGTGGGCGCTGATCCGCAACTTACCCGGCCTGCTGGAAGTGCTGGTGCTCTCGCGACTGAAGATGCGCCAGGGGGCTTCTTATGCGATCACCACGATCCTGAATTACGCCATCATCGCCATCGGTGCGATGACGGTCTTCGGATCGCTCGGCGTCTCGTGGGATAAGCTACAGTGGCTGGCCGCTGCTCTCTCGGTTGGTCTTGGTTTCGGCTTGCAGGAAATTTTCGGTAACTTTGTTTCCGGTCTGATTATTCTGTTTGAACGCCCGGTACGCATCGGCGATACCGTGACCATCGGTACGTTCTCCGGAACGGTCAGCAAGATCCGTATCCGTGCCACCACCATTACTGACTTCGATCGTAAAGAGGTGATCATCCCGAACAAAGCATTCGTGACGGAGCGTTTGATCAACTGGTCGCTCTCCGATACCACCACGCGTCTGGTGATCCGCATTGGCGTGGCCTATGGTTCGGATCTGGACAAAGTGAAGAAGGTGCTGCTGCAGGCGGCGACAGAACACCCGAAAGTGATGCACGATCCGGAGCCTGCAGTGTTCTTTACCGCCTTCGGCGCCAGCACGCTGGATCATGAGCTGCGTTTATACGTGCGTGAATTGCGCGATCGTAGTCACACGGTTGATGAACTTAACCGGGCGGTCGATCGTTTGTGCCGTGAAAATGACATTGATATCGCCTTTAACCAGCTCGAAGTTCACCTGCATAACGCGAAAGGTGACACCGTGACCGAGGTTAAACGTGACATCATTAAAGGTGACGATCCGACGCCTTCGGTAGGTTAACAGAAATAATCATCAGGCCTGCGAGCTTCGATTCATTCGTAGGCCTGATAAGTGCAAAGCCATCAGGTTTTCAGTTACAGCTCTTTTTTAGATAAAAAGAGCAGTTTCTTCTCGTAATCTTGCTTCACAATCTCCAGTGCTTTCAGAACTGTTTCAGGCTCCATCTGATTCTCTTCAAGCAGAACAATCAAATCGACGGCCAGTTTGACTTCATCTGGGGCGTTCTTTAATGACATAAATTCTCCGGGGATTAGCGGGTTAAACGCGCCAGCACATTATCTATTCTTGCCAGTGCATGACGACAGCGTGCCAGTCGTGCCTCGAATGCCTCTACTTCTCGATGCAGTTTTTGCTGTTCTTCAAAGCCTGTAACCTGTGCCAGGCGTTCTTTACGTTCACGCGTCATTTCAACCAGGCGGCGCTCAAACTCCTGGTGTTGAACTCGCTTACGCTGCCAGCGCGCCAGGCCAGGAGAGGCGCTGTCCCACTCCCGGAGCGACCAACTGGCGGTTTCACGTGAAATCGCTTCTAACTGTGAGGCAAGGTGTTCCGTAAGCCAGGTAATTTGTGGTAGTTGTTGCTGTTCAACTGCGCGACGTAGAGCAGTGAGATTATCATCAGCTTCATCCAGACAGGCCTGTAGCAACGTGCTGCGGGTGTGAAACAGATGCCTGTCAAAGCGGGCGCTAAGCGTGGCATGGTGTGCCAGTGGGGCACAACGCTGCCGCAAGCGGTTAAGCTGGTTTTCGAGCGTCTGAAGCAGCATGACGGTTTTCACGACAACACTCCGATGAAAATGAGAACTGTTATGATAAAGTAGCGATTCTCTGTGTTAAGTATTCATATTATGCAACGCATTATTCTAATCGTCATAGGCTGGATAGCGGTAGTGTTAGGAACGCTGGGCGTTGTATTGCCTCTGTTGCCGACAACGCCGTTTATCTTGCTGGCCGCCTGGTGTTTTGCTCGCTCATCGCCGCGTTTTCACGACTGGTTGCTGTACCGTTCGTGGTTCGGCGGGTATCTGCGCCACTGGCAAAAACACCGCGCGATGCCGCCGGGAGCAAAGCCGCGCGCTATTTTGTTGATCCTGGTAACGTTTAGTATTTCACTGTGGCTGGTCAATATGATGTGGGTACGCGGCCTGCTGCTGGTTATTCTCGCCTGTTTACTGATTTTTATGTGGCGGATCCCGGTGATTGATGAAAAACAACAAAAGCAGTAAAGCGCAATAAACGCTGTTGCAATTGTCTCTCACAGCCAGTAAATTCGACCGTTTTCGAGCACAGGCGCAGGTGGTCAAAGGTTAAGCAAATATAACCTTGGCTCTTATACAGACACAAAATCATTCAAGATACGTCGAGGATGAAGTGTATAGTGCGCCGTGAAGTAATACTGTATTAATCAGGCACAAACTTATGACCGCGACTGCACAGCAGCTTGAGTTTCTCAAAAATAGCATCAAAAGCATCCACGATTACCCAAAACCGGGCATTCTTTTTCGTGATGTCACCAGTTTACTGGAAGACCCGAAAGCCTACGCCCTCAGTATTGAATTGCTGGTTGAACGCTACAAAAATGCGGGTATCACTAAAGTGGTTGGTACCGAAGCGCGTGGCTTCCTGTTTGGCGCGCCGGTAGCGTTGGGTCTGGGCGTTGGTTTTGTTCCGGTACGTAAACCCCGTAAGCTTCCGCGTGAAGTTATTGCTGAGAGCTATGAGCTGGAATACGGCACCGATCAACTGGAAATCCACGTAGATGCCATCAAACCTGGTGATAAAGTTCTGGTTGTGGACGACCTGCTGGCAACCGGCGGCACGATTGAAGCAACCGTGAAACTGATCCGCCGTCTGGGTGGCGAAGTGACCGATGCTGCATTTATCATTAACCTGTTTGATCTGGGTGGCGAGCAGCGTCTGGAAAAGCAGGGACTGACCTGTTATAGCCTGGTTCCATTCCCGGGCCACTAATTTCGGGCTATCTTATCTCGGCAGATTAATACCGAGACACACAACCTCGCCGTCGCTGCGAGGTTGTGTTAGCATTATCTCCCTGTGAATCCACCCTCCAGCCTTTCAGAGCCTGCCAATGAGTTATCAGGTCTTAGCCCGAAAATGGCGCCCACAAACCTTTGCTGACGTCGTCGGCCAGGAACATGTGCTGACGGCACTGGCGAACGGCTTGTCGTTAGGGCGTATTCATCATGCTTATTTGTTTTCCGGCACCCGTGGCGTCGGGAAAACGTCAATCGCCCGTTTGCTGGCGAAGGGATTAAACTGTGAAACCGGCATCACCGCTACGCCGTGCGGCGTGTGTGATAACTGCCGTGAAATCGAGCAGGGGCGCTTTGTCGATCTGATTGAAATCGACGCCGCCTCACGCACCAAAGTCGAAGACACCCGTGACCTGCTGGATAACGTCCAGTACGCGCCAGCGCGCGGTCGCTTTAAGGTCTATTTGATTGACGAAGTGCACATGCTGTCGCGCCACAGTTTTAACGCCTTGCTGAAAACGCTCGAAGAGCCGCCCGCGCACGTTAAGTTCCTGCTGGCGACTACCGATCCGCAGAAGCTGCCGGTGACTATCCTGTCGCGCTGTCTGCAATTCCATCTTAAAGCGTTGGATGTCGAACAGATTCGCCATCAGCTTGAGCATATCCTCAAAGAAGAGCATATCGCCCATGAACCACGTGCGTTGCAACTGCTGGCTCGCGCCGCGGACGGCAGCCTGCGCGATGCGCTGAGCCTGACCGATCAGGCGATCGCCAGCGGCGATGGTCAGGTCTCGACCGACGCGGTCAGCACCATGCTCGGCACGTTGGACGACGACCAGGCGCTCTCGCTGGTTGAAGCGGTTGTGGCTGCGGACGGCGAACGCGTTATGACGCTGGTGAACGATGCCGCCGCGCGCGGTATTGAATGGGAAGCGCTACTGGTTGAGATGTCGGCTCTGCTGCATCGTATTGCCATGGTTCAGCTTTCACCTGCCGCGCTCGGCAGCGATATGGCCGCCATTGAACAGCGCATGCGCGAACTGGCGCGAATCGTCCCGCCAACCGATGTGCAGCTTTACTACCAGACCCTGTTAATCGGGCGCAAAGAACTGCCGTATGCGCCGGACAGGCGAATGGGCGTTGAAATGACGCTGCTACGTGCGCTGGCTTTTCATCCGCGCATGCCGCTCCCGGAACCTGAAGCCCCGCGGCACTCGTTTGCCCCGGTCGCACCCACTGCGGTGATGAACCCGACGCAGGTGCCGCAGCAGCCTGTGGCAGCGCAACAGCAACAGAATGTGCCGCTCTCCGATGCTACCAGCCAGGTGCTGGCGGCACGCAGCCAACTGCAACGCGCTCAGGGAGCAACCAAACCAAAAAAGAGTGAACCGGCAGCCGCTTCCCGCGCGCGGCCGGTGAATAATGCTGCGCTGGAAAGACTGGCTTCGGTGTCGGAACGTGTTCAGGCGCGTCCAGCGGTCTCTGCGCTGGAAAAAGCGCCAGCGAAGAAAGAAGCGTATCGCTGGAAAGCGACCAATCCTGTTGCAGAAGTCAAAGAAGTCGTCGCTACGCCGAAAGCGCTGAAAAAAGCGCTTGAGCATGAAAAAACGCCAGAACTGGCGGCAAAGCTGGCGGCTGAGGCCATCGAACGCGACCCGTGGGCCGCACAGGTAAGCCAACTCTCGCTGCCTAAACTGGTGGAGCAGGTGGCGCTTAATGCCTGGAAAGAAGAGAATGGCAACGTGGTTTGCCTGCACCTGCGTTCCACGCAGCGACACCTTAACTCCAGCGGCGCGCAGCAAAAACTGGCCGAAGCATTGAGTTCCTTAACAGGGTCAACGGTTGAATTGACCATCGTTGAAGATGATAATCCAGCGGTGCGCACGCCGCTGGAGTGGCGTCAGGCAATTTATGAGGAGAAACTCGCGCAGGCGCGTGAGTCGATTATTGCGGATAATAACATTCAGACGCTGCGTCGTTTTTTCGATGCGGACCTGGACGAAGAGAGTATTCGCCCCATTTGATCGTCAGCCATTACGGTTTGACGGTCGTCATCCCTTAACGTGATTGAGAGAGAAGCCTATGTTTGGTAAAGGCGGTCTGGGTAACCTGATGAAACAGGCCCAGCAGATGCAAGAAAAAATGCAGCAGATGCAGGAAGAAGTCGCCAAGCTGGAAGTGACCGGCGAATCTGGCGCGGGTCTGGTAAAAGTAACCATCAACGGCGCGCATAACTGCCGTCGTGTGGAGATCGATCCAAGCCTGCTGGAAGACGACAAAGAGATGCTGGAAGACTTGGTTGCTGCGGCATTCAACGACGCCGCGCGCCGTATTGAAGAGACGCAGAAAGAGAAGATGGCCTCTGTTTCCTCCGGAATGCAGCTGCCGCCTGGCTTTAAGATGCCGTTCTGATGCAAACCAGCCCGCTGTTAACTCAGCTTATGGAAGCTCTGCGCTGTCTGCCGGGCGTTGGCCCGAAGTCTGCGCAGCGCATGGCGTTCACGCTGCTTCAGCGCGATCGCAGCGGCGGGATGCGTCTGGCGCAGGCGTTAACGAAGGCGATGTCGGAAATCGGCCACTGTGCCGATTGCCGCACATTCACAGAACAAGACGTCTGCAACATCTGCTCGAACCCGCGTCGCCAGGAAAATGGTCAGATTTGCGTGGTGGAGAGTCCGGCGGACATCTACGCCATTGAGCAAACCGGGCAATTTTCTGGACGTTACTTCGTGCTGATGGGACACCTGTCGCCGCTGGACGGTATTGGTCCTGATGATATCGGGCTGGATCGTCTCGAGCAGCGGCTGGCATCTGAGCAAATCAGCGAACTGATCCTGGCGACCAATCCCACGGTCGAAGGAGAGGCGACCGCCAACTATATTGCTGAGCTTTGCATGCAATATGACGTTGAAGCCAGCCGTATCGCCCATGGCGTTCCGGTTGGTGGCGAGCTGGAAATGGTCGATGGCACCACGCTGTCGCACTCTCTGGCAGGACGACACAAGATTAAATTCTGAACAAACGGAGGCCGCGACGGCGGCTTCCGCTTGAAATCCTTCCCGCTTGTCCCCATTTCACCCTCAACCTGTTTTTACCATTGAAAATGGCATTGTTGAGGTAGACCTACATGAAAGGACAAGAAACTCGTGGTTTTCAGTCAGAAGTAAAACAGCTTCTGCACCTGATGATCCATTCTCTGTATTCCAATAAAGAAATCTTCCTGCGTGAGCTTATCTCTAACGCCTCGGATGCGGCAGACAAGCTGCGTTTTCGCGCACTGTCTAACCCGGACCTGTATGAAGGTGACGGTGAGCTGCGTGTGCGTGTTTCCTTCGATAAAGATAAGCGTACGTTGACCATTGCCGATAACGGCGTGGGGATGAACCGTGATGACGTTATCGATCATCTGGGGACCATTGCGAAATCCGGTACTAAATCTTTCCTTGAATCCATGGGATCCGATCAGGCGAAAGACAGCCAGTTGATCGGCCAGTTCGGGGTTGGCTTCTACTCTGCGTTCATCGTGGCGGATAAAGTCACCGTGCGTACCCGCGCAGCGGGCGATAAACCGGAAAATGGTGTGTTCTGGGAATCTGCGGGTGAAGGTGAGTACACCGTTGCCGACATCACCAAAGACGATCGCGGCACCGAAATCACGCTGCATCTGCGCGAAGGCGAAGACGAGTTCCTTGATGACTGGCGCGTACGTTCCATCATCAGCAAATATTCCGACCATATCGCGCTGCCGGTAGAGATCGAAAAATCCGAAGAGAAAGACGGCGAGACCGTAGTTTCCTGGGAAAAGATCAACAAGGCGCAGGCGCTGTGGACCCGTAACAAGTCGGAAATCAAAGACGACGAGTACAACGAATTCTACAAACATATCGCGCACGACTTCACTGATCCGCTGACCTGGAGTCATAACCGTGTGGAAGGTAAGCAGGAGTACACCAGCCTGCTGTACATCCCGTCTCAGGCTCCGTGGGATATGTGGAACCGCGATCACAAGCATGGTCTGAAACTGTACGTTCAGCGCGTGTTCATTATGGACGACGCCGAGCAGTTCATGCCGAATTACCTGCGCTTTGTGCGTGGCCTGATAGATTCTAACGATCTGCCGCTGAACGTTTCTCGTGAGATCCTGCAGGACAGCACCGTCACCCGTAACCTGCGTAGCGCGCTGACCAAACGCGTACTGCAGATGCTGGAAAAACTGGCGAAAGACGACGCGGAAAAATACCAGACCTTCTGGAAACAGTTCGGCCTGGTGCTGAAAGAAGGCCCGGCGGAAGACAACGCTAACCAGGAAACGATCGCTAAGCTGATGCGCTTCGCGTCCACGCACACTGACTCCTCCGCACAAACCGTGTCGCTGGAAGACTACGTGTCGCGTATGAAAGAAGGGCAGGAGAAAATCTACTACATCACCGCAGACAGCTATGCGGCGGCGAAGAGCAGCCCGCACCTGGAACTGTTGCGTAAGAAAGGCATCGAAGTGCTGCTGCTTTCTGACCGTATCGATGAGTGGATGATGAACTACCTGACCGAGTTCGACGGTAAGGCATTCCAGTCCGTAGCCAAAGCTGACGAGTCCATCGACAAGCTGGCGGATGACGTTGACGAATCGGCAAAAGAAGCGGAAAAAGCGCTGACGCCGTTCGTTGAGCGCGTGAAAACCCTGCTGGGCGATCGCGTAAAAGAAGTGCGTCTGACTCACCGTCTGACCGACACGCCGGCCATCGTTACCACCGATGCGGACGAAATGAGCACCCAGATGGCGAAACTGTTCGCTGCTGCCGGCCAGGCCGTACCGGAAGTGAAATATATCTTTGAACTCAACCCGGACCACGTGCTGGTCAAACGCACGGCGGATACCCAGGACGAAACGCAGTTCAAAGAATGGGTTGAACTGCTGCTGGATCAGGCGCTGTTTGCTGAACGCGGCACGCTGGAAGATCCAAACCAGTTCATTCGTCGTATGAACCAGTTGCTGGTGTCCTGATAGCCGTAAGGTAATGCCGGATGATGCTAACGCGTGTCCGGCTTACACCATCTCGTCGATCCCTGGCCGGATACGGTGTTTACACCGCGATCCGGCATTTTCTCTCCTCATTTTTAATTTTCCCACCGTTAACCGTTTCAGCGTCGGGCGTCTTCCTTGAGCCAATTGCGTGATGGTGGTATCGTTTAGCGCTTTTTAAAAAATATCGACAACCTTTAAGGGGATTTTCGTAATGCGTATCATTCTGCTTGGCGCTCCGGGCGCGGGTAAAGGAACTCAGGCTCAGTTCATCATGGAGAAGTATGGTATTCCGCAAATCTCCACCGGTGATATGCTGCGTGCTGCCGTGAAATCTGGCTCCGAGCTGGGCAAACAAGCGAAAGACATCATGGACGCCGGTAAGCTGGTGACTGATGAGCTGGTGATCGCGCTGGTAAAAGAGCGTATTGCTCAGGAAGACTGCCGTAATGGTTTCCTGCTTGATGGCTTCCCGCGTACTATTCCGCAGGCTGATGCCATGAAAGAAGCAGGCATCAACGTGGACTACGTTCTTGAATTCGACGTTCCGGACGAGCTGATCGTTGACCGTATCGTGGGTCGTCGCGTACACGCTGCTTCTGGCCGCGTTTACCACATCAAATTCAACCCGCCTAAGGTTGAAGGCAAAGACGACGTGACCGGCGAAGAGCTGACCACCCGTAAAGACGATCAGGAAGAGACCGTACGTAAGCGCCTGGTGGAATACCATCAGATGACCGCTCCGCTGATCGGCTACTACTCTAAAGAAGCGCAGGCGGGTAACACCAAATACGCGAAAGTTGACGGCACCCAGGCTGTGGCTGACGTTCGCGCAGCGCTGGAAAAAATCCTCGGTTAAGTTTTAGCGCAGTCAATGCCGGATGGCGGTGTAAACACCTTATCCGGCCTACGATTTTATGTAGGCCTGATAAGCGCAGCGCCATCAGGCAAATTCTCGTCATACCTTTCACAGCAATTAGTTCTTCTTTATCGCTTTTCCGCTACAATTATCAACAATTTGAATCGATAAGAGGCGGTAATGCGTCAGACGAAAACCGGTATCCTGCTGGCAAACCTCGGCACTCCCGATGCCCCAACCCCCGAAGCCGTTAAGCGCTACCTGCGCCAGTTTTTAAGCGATCAACGCGTAGTCGATACGTCACCTGCGCTGTGGTGGCCGCTGCTGCGTGGTGTGATTTTGCCGCTGCGTGCACCACGCGTGGCAAAGCTGTACCAGTCAATCTGGATGGAAGACGGTTCCCCGCTGATGGTCTACAGCAAGGCGCAACAGCAGGCGCTGGCACAACGTCTGCCAAATACGCCTGTCGCGCTGGGGATGAGCTACGGTTCACCGTCGCTTGAAAGCGCGGTCGATGAACTGCTGGCAAGCGGAGTTGAACACATGGTGGTGTTACCGCTGTACCCGCAATATTCCTGTTCTACCGTGGCGGCGGTCTGGGACGAACTGGCGCGAATCTTAGCGCGTAAACGCAGTATTCCTGGCATCTCATTTATTCGTGATTACGCCGATGACAGCAGCTACATTGATGCGCTGGCCAAGAGCGCCCGTGATTCATTTGCTCAACATGGTGAACCCGATTTGCTGCTGCTTTCCTACCACGGCATTCCGCAGCGCTACGCCGATGAAGGCGATGACTACCCGCAGCGCTGCCGCGATACCACTCGTGAGCTGGTTTCAGCGCTTGGCTTGCCGCCGGAAAAAGTGATGATGACCTTCCAGTCTCGCTTTGGCCGTGAACCGTGGTTAACGCCATATACCGATGAAACGTTAAAAATGCTGGCGGAGAAAGGGACCCGACATATCCAGGTCATGTGTCCGGGCTTCGCGGCTGATTGTCTCGAAACGCTGGAAGAGATAGCGGTGCAAAACCGGGAGATTTTCCTTGAGGCAGGCGGTAAGCAATATGAGTATATTCCGGCGCTGAATGCCACACCGGAACATATCGAAATGATGGTTAAACTGACCGCAGCCTACCGTTAAAGCTGCGCTCTGAAGTAACGCGCGCCCTCCCGTAACGCATCGTCGGCGGT
The DNA here is from genome assembly GCF_013816515.1 of Citrobacter sp. RHB35-C21. NCBI lineage: Bacteria > Pseudomonadati > Pseudomonadota > Gammaproteobacteria > Enterobacterales > Enterobacteriaceae > Citrobacter > Citrobacter sp. RHB35-C21. The sequence goes on along the minus strand of NZ_CP057147.1, from coordinate 3,837,083 downwards.
TTTCATCATCCGCGAATAGTGCAGGAAGGCGTGCAACGTGCCGGGGTACATTTTGTACTGGCAGGGCTGCTGATGCGCCTGTAGCGTCTGGAATAATAAGCGGCTATCGTCAATCAGCGGATCAAACTCCGCACCGGCGATAAAACACGGCGGCACGTCGCGCGTCAGGTCGTTATTAAACAGGCAATAGTATGGTGATTCGCGATCGTCGGCGCTACGCAGGTACGCGTTTTCGTACATCAGCAGATCCTCGCGAGTTAAACCATCCCAGGCGCCGCCCATTAGCCGTCGGCTCAGTGAATCCTGCAGGCCGTAAAGCCCATACCACAACAGCACGCCAGCCACCTTGCCGCAGGCAATTTGTTTATCCCGCAACCACAACGCGCTGGCAAGCGCCAGCATGGCCCCGGCGGAATCGCCCGCAAAACCAATATGATTCACATTAAGGGAATAATCGCCAGCGTGCTGATAAAAGTACTGACACACGGCGACAATCTCTTCGATGGCTTGCGGGTAGCGGGCCTCTGGCGCAAGCGAATAGTCGATGCCAATGATCGTGCACTGCGTATAGCGCGCCAGTAAACGCATAATGCGATCGTGGGTATCCAGATTACCGAGAATAAAACCGCCGCCGTGCAGGTAATATAGCGTCGCCTGGCTATGGGGCAGCGGAGCGTAAATTCGTGTGGCAACGGGGCCGCATGCGGTGGAAATAACGCATTCTCGGGTATTCATCTGTGGGGCATCGGCATTCCACAACTGCCGTTCATGAATGTAGTGTTTACGCTGGGCCACAAAGTCATCGGCAGCGGGCCACGGCGGCAAATCTTCGCGATGAAAATTCACCACACTTTTCATTTCATCCGAAATGTTGTCGAGTACGGGGATCTTGTTTTCCGGCTTCATAAAGCGCTCCTTGTGAAGGTGAGTTATTGTAGAAATTCATCCCGGATAAACTGCGATCTCACCGTCCGATATTGAAACTCAGCGCCGCATCGCATGCGCAGCGGGGAATGTGCTACCATGCATCGCTCAGCTAACCACCCGTAAAATCGACCATGAAATTTCCCGGTAAACGTAAATCCAAACACTATTTCCCCGTCAGCGCGCGCGATCCGTTGCTGCAACAAATTCAGCCAGAAAATGAAACCAGCGCAGCCTGGGTGGTGGGTATTGACCAGACGCTGGTGGATATTGAAGCCAAAGTTGATGATAACTTTGTAGAACGTTATGGATTAAGCGCCGGGCACTCTCTGGTGATTGCAGATGATGTCGCTGAAGCGCTCTACCAGGAACTGGTGCGTGAAAATTTGATTACCCATCAGTTTGCGGGCGGTACTATCGGTAATACGATGCACAACTACTCCGTGCTGGCGGATGACCGCTCGGTGCTGCTGGGTGTGATGTGCAGCAATATCGAGATTGGCAGCTATGCGTACCGCTATTTATGCAATACCTCCAGTCGTACCGATCTGAACTACCTGCAGGGCGTAGATGGACCGATTGGTCGCTGCTTTACGCTGATTGGCGAGTCCGGTGAGCGTACCTTTGCAATCAGCCCAGGGCATATGAACAAGCTGCGGGCGGATAGCATCCCTGAATCGGTGATTGCCGGAGCGTCCGCGCTGGTGCTGACGTCTTATCTGGTGCGCTGCGAGCCGGGCGAGCCAATGCCGGAAGCGACCATGAAGGCGATCGAATTTGCTAAAAAACACAATGTACCGGTGGTACTGACGCTGGGCACCAAATTTGTCATTGCCGATAATCCGCAGTGGTGGCAGGCATTCCTGAAAGAGCATGTTTCAATTCTGGCGATGAATGAAGAAGAGGCCGAAGCGCTGACCGGCGAAAACGATCCGCTGCTGGCGTCCGACAAGGCGCTGGATTGGGTGGATCTGGTGCTGTGCACAGCGGGTCCGGCGGGTCTTTATATGGCGGGCTTTACGGAAGAAGAAGTCAAACGTAAAACCCAGCATCCGCTGCTGCCTGGGGCCATTGCCGAATTCAACCAGTACGAGTTTAGCCGCGCTATGCGCCATAAAGATTGTACCAATCCGCTGCGTGTGTATTCTCACATCGCACCGTATATGGGCGGGCCAGAGAAGATCATGAATACCAACGGCGCTGGCGACGGCGCGCTGGCGGCATTGCTGCATGATATTACCGCTAACAGCTATCACCGCAGCAACGTGCCTAACTCCAGCAAGCACAAGTTCACCTGGCTGACCTATTCGTCGTTAGCCCAGGTGTGTAAATATGCGAATCGCGTGAGTTATCAGGTACTGAACCAGCATTCCCCGCGCCTGACGCGCGGTTTGCCGGAACGCGAAGATAGCCTCGAAGAGTCGTACTGGGATCGTTAAATCACGCACATGCCGGATAAGCGATAGCGTCATCCGGCAACGACATCAGCCTGTAACGACCACCTCACCTGCAGGCGGCGTTTCAATCAGCTCCAGCATGGTACGGGCGATTTCACGCTCACCCATGACGACCTGATTGGCGCCGCGTTCGGTAATGTATTCCACCTCGTCGTCATAATGCGCGCGGGCGATAATTTCAATCGACGGGCACTTCTCGCGTGCTGAAGCGACAATTTCACCCGCTTCATAGCCATTGGGAATAGTCAGCAGCAGCCAGCGTGCGCAATCCAGATGCGCCAGATTCATAATTTCTTCGTTGGCGGCATTTCCCAGCACCGCGCGGATCCCGCGCTCGCGCAGTTCATCCACTCGGGTGCGTGAGGTTTCGATAACTACCAGCGGGATCCCCGCAGCCATCAATTTCTCGCCCAGCAGGCTACCGACGCGCCCAAAGCCAACCAGCAGGGCGTGATTGCAGATATCCACCGGAATTTGCTTCTCTTCTTCAATAGCCTCTTCCAGCGTCTGTTCTTCCAGCGTTTCTGTTTTGGCGAGATATTTTTCTAACACCGCGAACAGCACTGGGTTAAGCATGATGGACAGGATCGCCCCCGCCAGCACCAGATTCTGTCCGGCCTGCGGCAGCAGGTTTAACGCCATGCCCAGACCCGCCAGGATAAAGGCAAATTCACCAATCTGCGCCAGGCTGGTGGCAATGGTGAGCGCTGTGCGTTGGGAGTGACCAAACAGGCGCACCAGGAAATAGGCGGCAAGGGATTTACCAAAGATGATAATCGCCAGCGTGCCCAGCACCGCCAGCGGCTGCTGAATCAGAATCATGGGATCAAAGAGCATCCCGACGGAAACGAAGAACAGTACGGCGAACGCATCGCGCAGCGGCAGGGTGTCATGCGCCGCACGGTGACTCAGTTCAGATTCGTTCAGCACCATGCCGGCGAAGAATGCCCCCAGTGCAAAGGAGACATCGAACAGCTCCACTGCGCCAAATGCGATACCTAATGCGAGGGCGAGGACTGACAGGGTAAACAGTTCGCGTGAGCCGGTTGCGGCGCTACGGGCCATAATCCACGGCACCAGGCGACGACCAACCAGCATCATAATTGCGATAAACGCCACCACCTTACCGATGGTAATGCCCATATCTACGGCCAGCGAGGCAAAGCCGACATCTTCTTTTTCCAGCATTCCAGCGACGGCTGGCAGGAGAACCAGCGTCAGTACCATCATCAGGTCTTCGACAATCAGCCAGCCAATGGCGATTTGCCCGCGCTGACTGTCAATGAGCTGCCTTTCTTCAAGCGCACGCAATAGCACCACGGTACTGGCGGTTGAAAGACACAGACCAAACACGATCCCAACCATCAGCGACCAGCCCATCACCGCTGAAAGCGCCATGCCCAGCAGCGTTGCCACCGCTATCTGGGCAATCGCGCCGGGAATGGCGATAGACTTTACCGCCATCAAATCCTTCAGCGAAAAGTGCAGCCCCACGCCGAACATCAGCAGGATTACGCCAAGCTCGGCCAGTTCAGGCGCTAGCTTGGTATCAGCAACAAAACCAGGTGTAAATGGACCGGCCAGAACGCCCGCTAACAGATATCCCACCAGAGGAGAAATACGTAGTTTATTGGCAATCATGCCTAATATAAAAGCGAGCACAAGGCCGCCGACAATGGTGGTGATAAGCGGGGTGGCGTGATGCATTCCGTCTCCTTTGGTTGCTGTGATAATCCTGAAAACTCAAACGACGAGTAATAGTTTATGACAATTTTGATGTTTTTGTTTGTGAATAATTATTGAATTTTGATGAAAATAGGATTTTAGACGTAAAAAAGCACGGATCGGAAAAGTACAGCGGTATGTGAGAGGCAAAGGCTGATGGCTACTGTAAGTCTGACGGCCAAAATTTACTTTTGGCCGTCAGAAAATCAGGCTTTATGTCGGTTATCAGGTAAGAATATGGTCAGTATCCCCAGTAGTGGCAGGAAAGCACATATTTTGTAGACCAAATCGATGCTGGTATGGTCGGCAATCAGCCCTAACACCGCGGCTCCCAAGCCGCCCATGCCGAAAGCAAAACCGAAAAATAGCCCAGAAACCATGCCGATACGGCCAGGAAGCAGCTCCTGCGCGTAGACCAGAATGGCAGAAAACGCCGATGCGAGGATAAAACCAATGATCACGGTTAAAATCCCGGTCCATTCCAGCGTTGCGTAGGGTAAAAAGAGGGTAAAGGGTGCTACGCCGAGGATAGAGCCCCAAATAACATATTTTCTGCCAATTTTATCGCCCAATGGTCCACCAATCACCGTCCCGGCTGCGACGGCAAACAGGAAGGCAAACAGGTGAAACTGGGCATTTTGTACCGATAATCCGAATTTTTGCATCAGATAAAAGGTGTAATAGCTGCTGATGCTCGCCATATAGAAGTATTTGGAGAAAATCAGCACCAGCAGGATGCTTACCGCCAGTACCACTTTATTCCGTGGTAACGGATTCACGATGGCGACTTTCGGTTTTCCTTTACTCATCCGGTGCTGCGCGGCATACCAACGGCTGATTTGCGCCAGGACGATAATCGCTAATAACGCAGCCAGCACAAACCAGGCCACATTACCCTTACCATATGGCGCGATGATGACAGCCGCCAGTAACGGTCCCAGAGAGCTACCAAAGTTGCCACCAACCTGGAAAATTGATTGGGCAAGACCGTGACGACCGCCGGAGGCCATTCGCGCCACGCGGGATGATTCCGGGTGAAATACCGAAGAGCCGGTACCAACCAGCGCTGCGGCGAGCAGGACCATATGGAAACTGCCGGCCATGGCCAGCAAAACAAGCCCACTCAGCGTGAAACACATCCCAATGGGCAGCGACCACGGCATTGGGTATTTATCCGTCCAGTAACCCACAACCGGTTGCAGCAGTGAGGAAGCAAGCTGGAAGGTCAGGGTAATCATCCCTATCTGCATAAACGTCAGCGAGAACTCTGACTGCAATAGCGGATAAATCGCCAGGATCAGCGACTGGATCATATCGTTTAGCAGATGGGAGAGGCTGATTGCCCCTAAAATGCCAAATGAGGTGCGTGCTTTAGCAACCGACGCTGACGCGCCAGCCACTGGCTGGGTTGGTTCACTTATTGCCATAGAAAGTCACTTCTGTTTGGGTTGCGATTATGAGGGTAATCTAATTTGTTATTATTACCTGACTAACATACCTGCGGAAGGTGTTTGAAGGAAGTCTCATTTCTGAAAACATTTTCGGCTATTATTTTCAGTAGCTGTAATTTTATGCCCGAACTAATTCGACTTACAGGTAGGCGGCAAACGCGAGAGTCCCGGGAGCTTACTGCATAAGCGACAGGGGGAAGTGAGCGCAGCCAACGCACATGTAATTTGAAGGATAACGGGTATGGCGGTTGATATTGAGTCAGGGAGTGAAATATGAAGTTTTTAAAACGGGGCGTGGCGCTGGCGTTATTAGCCGCATTTGCGCTGGCAGGTCAACCTGCACAGGCGTACGAAAAAGATAAAACCTACAAAATTACCATTCTGCATACCAACGATCATCACGGTCACTTCTGGCGCAGCGAATATGGTGAATACGGGCTGGCGGCACAAAAAACGCTGGTGGACGGTATTCGTAAAGAGGTGGCTGAGGAAGGGGGCAGTGTACTGCTGCTTTCCGGTGGCGACATTAATACCGGCGTACCGGAGTCCGATCTGCAGGATGCGGAACCTGATTTTCGCGGAATGAACCTGATTGGCTATGATGCTATGGCGGTCGGAAACCACGAGTTTGATAATCCGCTTAGCGTATTGCGCCAGCAGGAAAAATGGTCCAAATTCCCATTTCTCTCGGCCAATATCTATCAGAAAAGCACCGGCGAGCGTTTGTTTAAGCCGTGGGCCATCTTTAAGCGTCAGGATTTAAAAATTGCCGTACTCGGTTTAACCACTGACGATACGGCGAAAATTGGCAACCCAGAGTTCTTTACCGATATTGAGTTCCGTAAACCTGCTGATGAAGCCAAACTGGTTATCCAGGAACTGAATATGGGGGAAAAGCCGGACATCATTATTGCGACCACCCATATGGGACATTATGACAATGGCAATCACGGCTCGAACGCGCCTGGCGACGTAGAAATGGCGCGCAGCCTGCCGGCGGGATCGCTGGCAATGATTGTGGGTGGTCACTCGCAGGATCCGGTATGTATGGCCGCGGAAAACAAGAAGCAGGTTGATTACGTACCGGGTACGCCGTGTGCGCCAGACAAGCAAAACGGGATCTGGATTGTGCAGGCGCATGAGTGGGGGAAATATGTGGGGCGGGCGGACTTTGAGTTCCGCAATGGCGAAATGAAAATGGTTAACTACCAGCTCATCCCCGTCAACCTGAAGAAAAAAGTGACCTGGGACAACGGTAAAAGTGAGCGCGTACTCTACACCCCGGAAATTGCAGAAAATCAGCAAATGCTTTCACTGCTGACGCCGTTCCAGAATAAAGGTAAAGCGCAGCTCGACGTGAAAATTGGTAGCGTCAATGCGCGCCTCGAAGGCGACCGTAGCAAAGTCCGTTTCGTACAGACCAACATGGGGCATTTACTGCTGGCTGCGCAAATGGCGCGAACCAGCGCTGATTTTGGCGTGATGAGCGGCGGCGGTATCCGTGACTCCATCGAAGGCGGTGATATCACCTATAAGAGCGTGCTGAAGGTGCAGCCGTTCGGTAATATCGTGGTGTACGCCGACATGAGCGGGAAAGAGGTGATTGACTATCTGACCGCCGTGGCACAAATGAAGCCGGATTCCGGGGCCTATCCGCAGTTTGCCAACGTCAGCTTCGCGGCGAAAGACGGCAAGCTTAACGATTTGAAAATTAAAGGCGAACCCGTTGATCCAGCCAAAACCTATCGCATGGCAACGCTGAGCTTCAATGCCACCGGCGGCGATGGCTATCCGCGAATTGATAACAAGCCTGGCTATGTGAATACCGGGTTTATTGATGCGGAAGTGCTGAAAGAGTACGTACAGAAGAACTCACCGCTCGATGCCGGTGCGTATGAGCCGAAGGGTGAGGTAAGCTGGCAGTAACAGGGCAATTTGGGGCATCATTTTATCCGCTCCTCCGGGCCGCCCTTCATGGCGGCCCAATAATCCTACTTATTACCTCTATGCTCCGGTTCCTGCGCGCTGGCCGAGTCCAAACTGTCTTCACCCATCACACCCTGTATCGGACGGTTGGGCGCAATCTCGATATTGAGTTGCGCCTATGTTACTCATTTTTAGTCAATCCTAACGAGAGTTGTGTAATCAGTGGATACGATGCCTGTTATGCCCTATGCTATATGTACATGTTTAACGTACTTATAAGGTGTACCATATGAAAACACTGGCAATGACCGAAGCCCGTAAAAACCTGTTCGCGCTGGGGGATGAGGTGGCGCGGGGTGAAACCGTTATTCTCCAGCGTCGGGGCGGTGAGGATCTGGCACTCGTTACCGCGCGGGAACTGACGGAGCTGCGCAAAGAGCGTAACCAGCGGAAGATTGATACCTTGCTGGGCCGCATTCATCCGTTAATGGTGGAGCTGGCTGATAAATGAATTACAACTTTCTCGCACCGGAGCTGGTGATCCAGTTGCATGACTCCATCCTTGCGATCACTAAAGGGCTACCAGGCGTGAAAGAGCCGGAACTGGTGGAGGCGGTATGTTCCCGCGTCCTCAATCTGGCGCACTATGAAGGCATTGACGACGTTTACACCCTGGCGGCGATGTATCTGGTAGCCATTGCCCGCGGTCACGTCTTCAATGACGCCAATAAGCGCACTGCCGCCGCTGCCGCGCTATTTTTCCTGGCGGATAACGGGATTGATACGCCGGACTTTATGCGTCTGTCGGAGCCTACCGTATTAGCCGCACAAGGTCTTATGACGGTTGATGATATCGCCGCCGTTCTGCGTACACTTTAATGAATTTCAGAAGATAGGGTATATGGTTCAGGTTATTGTTGCGCCTCCCTCAATTTCTCGGGATTGAACATAGCCGACTGGTGATGAGTGTCAGTCGTCAAACAGCTTTTCAAAATATTTAAATCAAACAAGCGCATGAGGCTGAGCCGGAGACTCCGGGAACTTTTGGCGTTACTGTGCACGGTATGAAACATATCTTTCAGCGTAAGGTGAGAGTCGTAGAAAGACCCTACGTTATAGTAGGCGCAATCGCCGTATCACCGGGCAAAAGACAATTAATCACGGCGTGCGATATCGGCGAATTTCGCATCCAGAATTTTCGCCAGATCGCCCGCTGCCAGTTCAATATCCAGCCCGCGTTTACCGCCGGACACATAAATGGTGTCAAACGTCTGGGCGGGAGCGTCGATGAGCGTTGGCAATCTTTTTTTCTGCCCCAGCGGGCTGATGCCGCCTACCAGATACCCGGTGGTTCGCTGCGCGATCATCGGATCGGCCATATCGACCTTTTTGGCTCCCAACGCCCTGGCGACTTTTTTGAGATCCAGTTGACCGGCTACCGGCGTAACGGCAACCGCCAGGTGCTTCATATCGCCATTCACGGCAACCAGTAGCGTTTTGTAGACCTGGTCCGCATTCAGACCTAACTTGCGTACCACTTCGTCACCAAAGTTCGTCTCGGACGGATCGTGATCGTAGGTGTGGATCTGGAAAGAAATTTTGTTTTTTTCGAGTAATTTAACGGCGGGTGTCATAGCAATTTTCCTGGCCCAGACAAAATACGACACAAGCATACGCCTGATGTCTGTCTAAAAAATAGTACCATCTTGCGCAATAGTGTTGGCAGGATGATGACTTTGAGCGACAATCGAACTACACCGATGCTTTAAGCGTCGGGATCATAATAATGATGAAATTCCTCTTTGACGGGCCAATAGCAATATTGGCCATTTTTTTACCGTAACATCTCCGGCAAATTTCCTTCTCCATACAAATGCAGCGCGCCAACGGCTACAACATAGTGACCGGCGGGCATCGCCCTGAGTCGATCGCGCCAGGCCGCATTACGCTGATGCATCAAAACGTCATACAGCGACTGGCTAAAAGTATTGGGTAGAGTGAGTTCGCTATTGCGTGGCGGCGTTTTAAGCCACCAGCCCATCATCTGTTGTAGCAGTCTGGCATTGGTATGCCAGTGCGTCAGGGTATCGTCCAGCAGAGCCAGTCCGTTATCGGGTAACTGACATAACAGCTCGATTTGGCTGGATGCGCCTTCCAGCTCGATTATGGGTTTATGCACCTGTTTTGCCGCATTCAGTAGTTGGTAATCAATGCCGTATTCCGCCCGTAACCCCAACTGCTGCGCCTGCGTTGCCTGCAAGACCATGGCGATTTGCCACAGCGGCTGGGTAGACAGCAGGGAAGAGGAAATACCCAGCTCGTCGGTGACTTTGTGCAGATTATCTAGCAGCTCTGGGCTGATGCGCTCTTCCAGTGCGGCAAAGGTCGGAAGGTTGGCAAACGGCGCGTCGTCGCCGGAAACATCGGCTTCGACAATGAGCGCATCGGCACGCTGGAGCTTTTTGAGTAATTTGGCAGGCAGAGGCGCCATATCGCGGCTGCCCATGTGAATACTGCCAATCAGATGAAAATGGCGGTTTCCGGGCAAGGAGATGTCGATGGCAGGCCAGGTATAGTGGTTGCCGCGTAGCGCGGTGAAAAATGATTTTACCCGGTACAACAGATCCATACGGCCTCCCTAAGTAGACTTCCATGCTAGCGCGTGGTCCTGGAAGGTGCAAATACACTTCATCATTCCCTCAGCCTCTTTGTTGGCAGCGTGCAAAAACCCCAGTCACATAGTTGGCCATGCTCCTGGGGTTTTTATACTTGCCGCCTTAATGCAACGCGAATGATTTGGGGCTCCGTTCAGAGCGCCATCCGGTAAAGGCTTACTCTTTAGGTTTGAAGCGCAGCAGTCGGTTAGCGTTGCTCACCACGGTAATGGAGGAGAGCGCCATCGCCGCCCCGGCAACGACCGGGTTGAGCAGCGTTCCGGTGAACGGCCACAAAATCCCGGCGGCAACGGGGATACCGATGCTGTTATAGATAAACGCGCCGAGCAGGTTCTGCTTCATATTGCGCAGCGTTGCCCGGGAGATAGACAGCGCATCGGCAACGCCCATCAGGCTATGGCGCATCAGCGTAATCGCGGCGGTTTCAATCGCCACATCGCTGCCGCCACCCATGGCAATCCCTACGTCAGCCTGAGCCAGCGCAGGCGCATCGTTGATACCGTCACCGACCATGGCAACCTGACGCCCCTGGCTCTGCAGACGTTTAATCGCCTCGGCTTTACCGTCCGGCAGAACGCCAGCAATCACCTCATCAATACCCGCCTCTTTGGCAATGGCGTTGGCGGTCGTTGGGTTGTCGCCGGTGAGCATCACCAGACGATACCCGGCGCGGTGCAGACGCTGGAGTGCTGCCACGCTGTCGCTACGCAGAGGATCACGTACCGCTAACAGCGCTGCCGCTTTACCGTCAATCGCTAACAGTACTGGGGTTGAGCCTTGGGAAGCCTGAGCGGTGATTTCAGCCTCCATTTCAGTGGTATCTACCTGCTGTTCATTGAGCAGCGCCTGGTTTCCCAGCAGCAGCGAATGACCTTCCGTTTCGCCACTGACGCCTAAACCGCGCAGCGTACGGAAACCGTTGACCTGCGGCAGCGTGACATCACCTGCTTTGTCCAGAATCGCCCTGGCTAACGGGTGGCTGGAACCCTGTTCAAGGGCCGCTGCCAGACGAATTGCCAGCGCTTCGTCGGTATTGCCAAACGTTTTGATGGCGACAACCTGTGGTTTGCCTTCAGTTAGCGTCCCGGTTTTATCAAACACGATGGTATCGAGCGTGCTGGCGCGCTGCAGCGCATCGGCATCACGTACCAGCACCCCAAATTCAGCGGCACGCCCAACGCCGGAAATAATCGACATCGGCGTTGCCAGACCCAGCGCACAAGGGCAGGCAATAATCAGGACGGTGGTGGCGATTACCAGCGTATAGACAATCTGCGGCGCCGGTCCAAAGAAATACCAGATAGCCGCACTGACCAGCGCAATGGCGACCACGACCGGAACGAACACCGAGGAGATGCGGTCGGCCAGTTTGCCAATTTCCGGTTTGCTGCTTTGCGCCTGGCGCACCATACGAATAATGCGCGACAGCGTGGTGTGACTGCCAACAGCGTTGGCGCGGAACAGCACGCTACCGTCCTGTACGACCGTACCGGCGTGGACGCTATCGCCTGCGCCTTTTTGCTGTGGAATCGGCTCCCCGGTCAGCATGGCCTCATCCAGCCAGGCTTCACCCTGAGTGATTTCGCCATCAACCGGAACGCGGTCACCGGTGGTCAGGCGCAGCAACATTCCAGCCTGCACCTCTGCCAGCGGCACGTTCTTTTCACCTTCGTCAGTGACGACGCGTGCGGTCGGCGGTGTCAGATCGAGCAGTTTTTCCAGTGCTTTAGACGAGCGTTGGCGAGCCCGCGCTTCCAGCATGTGTCCGAGGTTAATCAGACCGATAATCATGGCACTGGCTTCATAATAGAGGTGTCGTGCCTCCATCGGGAACCATTGCGGCCAGAGGTTGACGCTCATGGAATAGAGCCATGCCACCCCCGTACCCAGCGCCACCAACGTATCCATGGTCGCGGTGCCGTTCATCAGGCTTTTCCACGCATTGCGGTAAAAGTGACCGCCCGCGAAAACCATCACGGCAAGCGTTGCCAGACCAATCATCAGCCACAGGCTGCGGTTGTCGTCGCTCACCATCATGTTGTCGCCAATCATGCCCCATACCATGACCGGGATACCCAGGAGCAGCGCGACGGCTGCCTGCCAGCGAAAACGTTTCATGGTTGCCACGGCAGTTTCTTGCTGACGCTCGCGACGCTTAGCATCATCTTCAATCGCTTCTGCGCCGTAGCCCGCTTTTTCAACCGCCTGTACTAAATCTGCGGCGGAGGCACTGCCCATTACCAGCGCAGTGCGTTCCGCCAGGTTTACCCGTGCCTGCGTGACGCCCGGTACACTTTGCAATGCATTTTGTACGCGGGTCACACAACTGGCGCAGCTCATGCCGTTTAACAGCAACTGTTGGCTGTCATCATCAGCCGTAGCTGCCGGAAGCTCGGAAGGGACCGCTGCCAGTGCTTCCGACGGGATTGATGACTCCGTCAGCGGTTTAGCCTTTGGGTGGCTTAACTCCGCGCCGTAACCGGCTTGTTTAATGGTTTCAATCAGCGCTTCTGCGCTGGCGCTCCCGGTAACATGCGCTTCTGTCACGGTGACATCCGCTTGCTCAACGTCCGGACGTTGTTCCAGACTTTCTTTAACGCGTTTTACGCAGTGACCACAGGACAGGCCGTCCAGGGTTAGATCGATTGTTTGAGACATAACCAACTCCTTTTTTGCAGGATTAACTGACTGTGATAAAGGTTAAACCTTCCAGCAAGGGGAAGGTCAAGGGCGTTTTTAGAAAAGGTGAAAAAAGGGTGTAAAGGGAGAAAAACGGGAACGCCATGTCAGGGGTTCCCGGTCTGTTATTGATTGAGGACGATAATCGGCGTTCGATGCTCCGGTTCATTTATGACCGTGAGATCGGCACCGTACAGCGCGTTCAGCGACCGTTGCTTCAGAACATCCTGCGGATATCCGTTATCAACTATCCTGCCGCGTTCCATCAATACCACACGGTCGGCATAGCGCGCCGCGAGGTTGAGATCGTGCAGGACGCAGCAGACGTTAAACTGTCGTTCACGCACCAGACGACGTAGCAGACGAAAAAGGTGCTGCTGGTGGTGAATATCCAGCGCGGAGGTGGGTTCATCAAGAAACAACCATTTCGGCCCAGGCTCGGGCTCCCAAAGCTGAACCAGCAGGCGCGCCAGTTGTACCCGCTGTTGTTCTCCTCCCGACAGATGCCGGTAATCGCGTGCGGCCAGCGTCTGGCAATCACACAATGCCATGATGTACTCCGTTTCATCGCCCGTGTTGCGCGTACGATACGGATGTCTGCCCATGCGAATGACCTCCTGAACGCTAAACGGGAAGGCCATATGACTATTCTGGCGCATCACGGCACGGGTTTTTGCCAGTTCGGTGATTGACCACTTGTCCAGCGGCTTGCCAAACATGCTACAACGCCCACTGTGGGGCTGCAGATATCCCGTAAGCTGGCGTAGCAGCGTCGATTTCCCGGCTCCGTTCGGGCCAAGAATCGCGATGATCTCTCCATCAGGTAGCGTCAGGGAAACTTCGTCGGTCAGTCGTCTTCCCTGAATGTGGTAGACCAGATTTTCAGCGACGATCATGACACCCTCCGGCTACGCAGTATTAACCACAGGAAATACGGTCCACCGATCAGGCTGGTTAACAGGCCAACGGGCATTTCGGCTGGCTGAACAAGTGTGCGGGCCAACGTGTCGGCAATCAGGAGTAAACAGGCACCGGCCAGCGTAGAGCAGGGAATCAACCAGCGATGATCGGCACCGGTCGTCATTCTGATCAGATGTGGGATCACCAGGCCAATAAAACCAATTACGCCGCTGACGGAAACCGCAGCGCCAACCAGGAGCGAACTGAGCAACAGTAACTGCTGACGCTTACGTTTGACGTTTACGCCGAGGTAATGCGCCTCTTCATCACCCAACTGCAGTAAATTAAGCGTTCCCGCCATGCAGACGGTTACAACAATGGCTGGAAGAACAAACGTGCTGGCAACCAACAGCGTTGGCCACTGGGCCTGGCCGAGATTTCCCATCATCCACAATGTAAGTTGACGTAGCTGCTGCTCGTCGCCCACATAGCTCAGTACGCCAATAGCCGAACCGCACAGGGCATTGATAGCGATACCGGCTAACAGCAGTTGCATCATTCCACCGTGGTTATGACGCTGGCTTATCAGGAAAATAATCGTGCAGACCACCATGCTGCCTGCGACGGCAAAAATCATCTGCTCATACAGCACCAGCACTACGGGGAACGAAAATGGGATAACTATCGCGATGCCGACCATCAGCGCGGAGCCGCTGCTGACGCCAAGCAGGCCAGGATCGGCCATCGGATTGCGAAAAAGTCCCTGCATGATGACCCCTGCCGTCGCCAGCGCAGCACCGACCAAAACGGCCAGCAGCACGCGAGGCAGGCGGATGTTTAACCAGATATCACGGTATTCGTCGTTGAACAGAGCGCTGAAGCTAATGTTCAGCGCCCCCTGGCTGGCACCGAAGAGCATCAGAGCAACCAGCAAAAGAGAAAGACCCGTCAGGATGCTGACGGAAGAAAGCGAGTCCTTAAGCACGTAACGCTCCATAACGTCTTTGCGGCGCGGAGTTCCCGCGCCGTGAGGGGTTTACGCGGGTTTCAGTCCCGGCTCAACCAAACTGTAAATCTGGTTATTAAGTGCTGGCGCAGTGGCCAGTTCGTGAATATGCTTCGCAACATCTGCACGCATTACAAAGCCGTGACACTCCTGAGCCTGTATTCGTTGTGCCTGGCCGGTGGCTGCACCGTTCAGCAAACCGCCGGGGCGGAGAATGGCGTAGTCCAGTCGACTGGTTTGTAGCCAGCTTTCAGCCAACGATTTTTCCCGTACAGCCTGACCAAATGCGGCCTTTGCGCGTGAAGAAAGAAAAGGCCAACTGTCACCGCAGCCGAGTGAGGTCACCAGAATCATGCGCTTGATCTCCGCTTTTTCTGCTTCATCAATGACGGTTCTGTGCGCCAGATAATCCTGGGCGCCGCCCATGGAGGAGATCACCGTGGCATGTTGACCCGCTGCGCGACAGGCACAGGCGGTGACCTGACTATCGCAGGCGTCGCCGATGAAGACCTGCACACCTTTTTCCTGCAACCCAGCAGCGACCTGTGCGTTGCGAACGACGGCAATCACCGGACGTTGTTCCGCCAGTGCGAGTTCAAGCGTTTTCGCACCGACGCCGCTACCACCCGCACCAAAAATGAGCCATGGAGCCATCAGGCATGTTCCTTTAAAGATGAAGACAACGCGTGAAAGGCGCTGACCTGTTCGGCCAGTAACTGTCGATGCTCATCCCGACCGAGGAAAATTTTGAACATCGCGCTACCTGCTTGGTTAAAGAAGAGAATGGACGCGGTGTCCATTCCCATAAATTTGCGTTCAATCAGGGCAATATGCGTACAGTTTTCTGCCTTGATATGACCGGTCATGCCTTTTTTACCGCGCAGGTTGAAGTAGCCATGACGGTGGAATCCGGAAGGTAATTCACCGGTGAATTCCAGAATGACATCAGCAGTATGGACCAGGGTGGTGACTTTGCCCCATTCGCTGACGGTTTCCCAGACGGTATCAAATTGATCGCCGGAAACCAGCGTCGGGGAGGGGAGGTTTTTCACCACCTCCAGCAGCGTGGTGTTGTACTGGGCAGCGATAGCTTCCAGCGTACCGTCCGGTTCAGTTTTCAAAAAATCCTGTAAAGAGACATGGCTCATAATTCACTCCTGGTATGGTTGTTCTACCGCAATGCGCGGCGCGTTAAGTGCCTGAATAAGTTCATCAAGAGACTGCAAAATATTGCTCGCCCAAAAACGCCCTTCATTGGTCAGGCGCACACAGGTGCTGGCATCTCGCGTCAGTCCTGCGTGATGCCATTGGGTCAGTAGCGGGGTCAGTTTTTGTGCATGAGGAGTCAGTTCATCCAGCGGAACGCGGGCCGTTTCAATGCCCGCCTGGAGAGTGTGTCGCCACTGGAAACCACGCTCGGCGGTACGCATCATCATCATTAGCGGTTTTTTCCCGGCGGCGACAGATTCATGCCATGTCGTCAGATTGCGCTCGACCATCCAGGAATAGCCATTGACTGATCCCCCGGCGCCTGAGCCGAATGCCAGACAGTCCGCTCCCTGTTTAATCAGCAGGTTGTACAGATTGCGTTCACGCGTGGTACGCGCCCAGTGGCTGTTGCTGATGCAGCGCCAGCCCGCGCTGTCCATGAAATCGCAACCCTGAAGATAGAGATCGCGACGTTCGGCGGGAGAGGGAACGGTTGTGCGCCCGGTTTCAACTGCTTTGCCAAGCGGTGTATTGGGGATCAGGTTAAGCGCATAAAGATCTACGCCGTCGAGGCCGATGTCACGGGCAATCGCCAGATCGTCGCCCCACAGTTTTGCATCTTGTCCTGGCAGACCAAACAATAGATCGCATACCACGGCGGCACGATCCCGTTTTACCAGCCCCTGCATAAAGGCAATTGCGGTCGGGCCGTCCGAGGTGCGCGCCATTTTCTTGCGGATCCGGCTGTTAAAAGATTGAATACCGATCGAAAACCGATTGGCGCCAGCGTCAAGGCAGGCATCAATTCGCGCATCGTCAAAATTGAGCACTCGTCCCTCAATGGTAATTTCGCAGTCCGGCGCCAGCGGTAACTTTTCACGCAGCGCGGTGATGATTCTGCCCAGATCCCGTGCTGACAGCGCTGAAGGCGTACCGCCGCCAAAATAGACGGCGTGAATTGGGGCTGACTGATGTAACGCGCTATCGGCTTCCATCTCGATTTCGCGCAACAGCGCGTTGGTGTAGCGGGCGCAGTGATCTTCTTCGAACCGGTTTTGATAAAAACCGCAGAAAGTACAATGCGTTGCACAAAAAGGGATATGCAAGTACACCAGCCGTTTACGCGGCGGGGTGGGCTGGCTGATAACATCCTGCCAGGTTTGTGACAATAGCTCTTTGGCAATCGGGATCGCCCCGCGCCATGGCATTGTGGCGCGGCGATCCTTAAAGGGCTGACTTCCCTCAAGCGCAAAATGCGCGGTGAGATCCAGCGAGTGTTCAGTTTTCATTCTTTTTTATAAATCCAGTTAGTGAGGCCAGAATTGCTGGTGCAGGGCTTCAACCGCATCGGCGACGCGAGGCCCCATTCCCAGAATCAGCGCCTGGTCTACCGCCACAATGCGCTGATTTTTCCAGGCCGCAGTGTGGGTAATTCCGGCAATCGCGCTCAGACGAGCCAGATCGCCATCCACCATTTGCGACGTCACCACGATCACCTCCGGGTTGGCGGCGATCAGCGACTCCGCGCTGTAACTTTTATACTGCGCGTGGGTGGCGACATTTTGTGCGCCCGCAAGGGTCATAATGGCATCTGCAACGCTGCCCTTGCCGGCGACCTGCGGCGCGCTGCCGCCAGCGGAGAGAATGAACATGGCTTTGACCGGCGCATTCTTCGCCGCCACGCTGTGCTGAACACGATCCAGACGTTGATGCAGGCGATTGACCAGCGCTTCACCTTGTTCAGGAATGCGCAGCGTTTGAGCCAGCTCCCGAATGTTGGCGTACATCTGCTCGACGGTGGCCGGTACGCGCGGCAATGTAACGACGTTAACTTTCTGCGCCCGGAGCTGATCCAAAACGATTTGAGGGCCTGCATCCTGCCAGGTGATAAAGCTGTCCGGGTGCAGCGATAAAATGCCCTCGCTGCTTAACTGCTTCCAGTAGCCGATATGCGGGAGTGCGGCAGTTTCAGGTGGGTATGAGGTGGTTTCATCGACGCCAACCACCCGGTTGCCGACGCCCATGGCGTAAATCAGTTCGCTAAGCGAACCGCCCGCCACCACCAGGCGGTCAGCGGACTGGGCGCTGAAAACACAGGCGAGGCTCAGTAAGCCAATCATGAGTTTTTTCATCGTCAGAAATTCCACGCAAAGCCAACAGCGGCATTGAAACCAGCGTCTGGGATAGATTCATGCGCGGTTCTGTAACGCTTGTCGGTCAGGTTGTTGAGCGCGAGGTTGACCTGATACTGGTCCTGCGGACCAAACTCGGTGTTGAATGCGAGGTTAAGCGTGGCCCAGCCTGGGTAGTTTATTTCCGTGGTGCCGGTATTATCTTTGGCGCGGGACGCCGCGCGAATAAAGACATCGGACGTCACGTTAGCGACATTCATCAACCAGGTATGTTTCAGGCCAACGCGCCCGGTCAGCGTGGGTTCGCCGGTATCCCAGGTTTTTATGGCGTTGCCTTCGTATTGACGGCGAATGAGATTACCGCTCAGGTAGGGGGAAACCGCCCAGCCGTTGTATTCTGCGGTTAATTCCATGCCCCAGGTTTTGGCACGATCGATGTTGTCGTAGTAGTAATAGCCGCCGCGGGAAGAGGTGGTGTTGCCGTTGCAAACGGGTTGGCCTGAACAGGCCAGACTGGCGATATAGTCTTTGGCTTCAGAGTAATAAATGGCGCCGTCAATCAGCCACATATTCCCTTTATACCGCGCGCCCAACTCATAGTTATTCGAGTGTTCAGCCTTCAGGTTTGGGTTGCCGTAGGTAACGCTGCCGCCGGCGGATGTCTGCATGAACAACTGAGTAAGCGTGGGGAAGACATAGCCCTGGGCGTATGCAGCCCGGAGTTCAAGATCTTCAAAGCCGGAATAGCGCAGGCTGGTCGAGGTCACCAGTTCATCATCGTGAACGGAATTTCCCCCGGTGGATTGCCAAGTGGTGCCGCTGCTTTGGATGGTTTGCGTATCGTTGCGATTGAGTTTCGAAGACAGCCAGTACTGGCGTGCGCCCACGGTCCACGTCCAGTCATCAGCAAAGCGCCAGTCGTTTTGCGCGAACAGTGAGGTGTTGCTTTGTTCCGCTTCGTTATATGACAGGGTACGGGTTTGCGTATCGAAGAAGCCGGTAGCCGCGGTCTGGCGCGTACTGCCGTCCGTGTCCTGTTTTATTTTGTCATGCTGATACTGAGTGCCAATCACCAGCGTGTTGTTAGCCGGAAGGGAGATATTGCCCTGCAGCGTTACACCCTGGGTATATTGTTTGTCGTTGGTATTGGTTTGATTGCTTACCGTCAGCGCTTTAATCATCGGGCTGGGGATAATCTGGGTCGTTTTGACCCGGTTTTCAAATTTGCGCTCTATTGTCTGGGTGTATGCGTCAAAATGGATGTTCTTCAGGTAATCCCCGTCGGCCGCGTAGTCGTAGAAAAGACCGATTTTCTCGCGTTCCAGCTTAGGAATTTTGACACTAAAGTCGTCGAACTGACCTTCGGGATCGTCAAACCAGGTTTGAGTGGATAGCTTATAACGGTCGAGTGAGAGCCCAATTTTGTGGCGATCGAGGTTGTAACCAAGCCACACTCCCTGACCGTTATTACGAAAGTTGGTGTCGGGCAATCTTCCGTCAGGTGTATCGCGATCCCCCTGGTCGGAATAGCTGCCATTGATGCGATAGTCAAAGTTACCGATGCTTCCCCAGGCTGCCGCTGACTCTTCCCATCCTGCCGTTGCGGAGTTATAAACAGCCTTAACGCTACCACCCAGAGGCTTATCGCCGCCTTTTTTGGTTATAAAGTTCAC
Source organism: Citrobacter sp. RHB35-C21 (assembly GCF_013816515.1). NCBI lineage: Bacteria > Pseudomonadati > Pseudomonadota > Gammaproteobacteria > Enterobacterales > Enterobacteriaceae > Citrobacter > Citrobacter sp. RHB35-C21. The sequence continues at coordinate 3,817,326 of NZ_CP057147.1, read as the reverse complement.
GACGCCGCCAATTGCCTGCGAACCATAGAGGACAGAATAAGGGCCTTTGACCACTTCAATGCGTTCCAGCGCGGATTCGTCAATCAGTAAACCAGCTCCGTAGTTTTGTCCGGCACGTTGGTAGCTGACGACCTGGCCGTCTATCAAAATCAGCACCCGCGAAGAAGCTTCGCCACGGATACGAATTTGTTTCCGACCTGCGAGAGCGTTATCGGTAACTTCGACGCCGGGGATATCTTGTAAATCATCAGCAAGAGAAACGCTGGTGGAATTTTGTAGCGTCTGGCGATCGATAACCTGAATGGTTGCCGGGCTATCCCAGAGACTACTTTCTGTGCGGTTAGCCGTAACGATCACCGTATCTTCGTCGGACGTTGAACCGTGTGTTGGAGAGGTCGCTGCAAAAGTAGCGCCGGACATGCATAATGTCAGGGCTGAAAGAATAAATGGCCTTTGGTTAATCCGTGGCAACATAAGAGAACCTTTATTGAATGTAAATGATCATCATTATCATTCGCGTTTGTATATAAAATTGTTTCCCTTTGTTCAAGATGAAAGGTGCAGAACCAATGCATCTTTTGATTTGAGTCAATTTTGCGTGGTCAATAAATGCTGAAATGTGATCTGAATCGGATATAACAATGTGAATTAAAAGGATTTGTGCATCGCTGTGATGGTGGAAGATGCGCGGGGTTCTTGGGTAAAGGATTACGGCAATGTGGGCTATAATGTGGCTCAGTACCAACAAGATCAGCGGGGGAAATGTGAATATTAGCGATGTTGCGAAAAAAACCGGTTTAACCAGCAAAGCGATACGCTTTTACGAAGAAAAGGGGTTAGTGACGCCGCCGCTGCGTAGCGAAAATGGCTATCGCACATACAACCAACAGCATCTGAATGAGCTTACGCTGTTACGACAGGCACGACAGGTTGGTTTTAACCTGGAAGAGTGCGGCGAGTTGGTGAACCTGTTTAACGATCCGGCGCGTCACAGCGCAGATGTGAAAAAGCGTACGTTAGAAAAGGTGGCGGACATTGAGCGCCATATCAGCGAGCTGCAGGCTATGCGCTTGCATTTGTTGGCGCTGGCGGAGAGTTGCCCTGGCGATGACAGCGCCGAATGCCCGATTATTGATAATCTCTCCGGCTGCTGCCACCATAAAGCGAAGGCTTAACGAAGTGGCGGATTAAGCATAAACACCACCGTGCCGCGGTACCACGGTGATTTCTCAAGTTGCGCTTCAGCCTGCGGGTCCCGGCTACCGTTTTGTACCAGCCCCAGCTTAAATGGAATGCGCAGACGACTGAGGGCGGGCAGATACGCCTGATAATTCGGTACCGTGTGACGTCCCTGATAACTCTGGACCACCAGTTCATCGACCGCCAGCGCGTTCAGCGTGGCGACGTCGCCCGTTTTTGCCCAATCCAGTAGTCCGGTTACGCCAAGTGCAAACTCGGTCGGTAGCCGTTGGCGTAACTGCTGCAGAAAGTAGGCGTAATCGGCAAGCTGATGGGTCGCCGCGTCAAAATCAACCTGCAGGCCGATGACGTGATTCCCGGCCGCCTGCCAGCGTTGCATCAAGCGTATGATGCGCGCCGGGATCTCCTCCGGTACGTCGAGTGTGGTAAAGCGCACGGTCAACCAGATAGAGGGGAAAGTCAGGCGATTAACCGGCAGTCCGAGACGCTGGAACACCACGTTACCTGAACGAACCAGGACTTCGCCCTGATGCAGATAGACTGTTTGTGCGTTTTTCAGCTCGTCACTGGCCTTCACTCCGGACCATAGCCAGAAGGCCGGATGTTCACGGGCGGCGACGATCTCCGCCGCCTGCGCCTGGCCGAGTAGCAGCGCAGTTACCAGTAGTATTTGAGTTTTTGCGCCCACGGACTTCCCGGATACTGCGTTTTCAGTTGGGTGAACCAGCCTTTACGCTGTAGTTTATCTACTTCCTCACCGCCGCACTCGTTAGAGCCTGACGGCGCATAGCACATGATGGCGCGATACAGCGCAAAGCTCTTATCTTCAACCTCTGCTTTTGGCGATGTGATCACCTGCTGGTAGTAGCTTTGCCTGTCGAACTGGCCGAACGGTTTCTTGCGCGAGATTGCTGATTCAAGCACATCGTTGCCGGAACTGTTTTTCCATAAATCAACGTGGGTTTGCGTAGTGCGGAAAAATTCGCCTAAGCAGTTCAGGGCGTGGGCATCATGCGCTTGTTTGCTCAGAACTGTTACCGTTTCATTGAGGCTGCGACAGGTATAACCGCTCTCGGCAGAGTCTCCGTTCCAGTCGAAAATACTCAGATTAACGTCATCAAACGCTTCGCCAATGACCGGCGGCGTAATGGCGCTGGCCAGTTTTCTGTCATTCAGCCAGTCGTCAAAGCGATGCTCAGTGAGATCCCGCACCAGCAGCGTATGCAGGGCGATGGTACGCTCTTCGTTATTAGGACCGTGGACGGCTTGCTGGCGCAGTAGTTCAGGCGTGGCCTGGGTTTTCAGCACCTGCGAGCGAAAGCGCAGGTTGGTTACTGCGCTTTCTGGGGCGAAAATTGCCGCCACGTCGCCGCTATAAACCAGCGTCGCGGCTAGCTTAGCCTGCACATACTGCTGCTGTTCGTTGTCCTGGCTGAGCTTCAGCAATGTCTGCCAGAAATCACGTGCCGTGGTCCATTTCTGCTGGCCCATCAGCGCTTCGCCGTACAGCACCTGTTCGCTGAAGGCCAGCGTATCGTGGGCCGGAAGTTTCTGCGCCGGAGTAACTGCCGAACTAATCGCCGCGTAGTTGCCCGTTGCCAGCCACAGATTCAGCTGCAGATCGCGCCATAGCGGCAGTTTTTGGTTCTGCTCAAACACCGGTTTGCTGGCGTCAAGCTGGGCCTGCGTCAGCGTTGGTTTGTTGTTGTTATTCAGGCGCAACGCGCGCAGCAGTTCGATATAGCTGACAAGCGGCGCATCGGGGAAAGCCTCCACCACGGACTGTTCGTAGAACGTCATGCCGTAGATATTATCGTATTCGATGACGATCTCACGCAGTTGCTGTGCGTCAGCCGACTGCTGGAGCGTCTGCTCATACAGCCCCGCCAATTGCGGCCACGCCTGTAAATACCAGTTGATACGACGCAGCATACCGTGCGAGGAAGCGGCGTACAGGCCTTGCGGGTAGTGTTGCAGATAGGCTTGCGCCAGCGTCTGAGCCTGAGAAGCGTCCTCGCGGTTAATTTTTGTGATATCAAAATCGCCGTACTCGCCCACGCTGTTCTGGCTGCTTTTGTTCAACGCCGCACGTATCAGCATGTATTGCGCCGTCTCAGCCAGCCACGGACGATCGCTTTTGGCTAGCTGAGCGAAATCCTGTTCGGCGCTGGCATAATCACCGGCATAAAAACTGGCGGCCGCTGCCAGATAGCTTTTGTAGGACTGAGCTGGAGAATCTGCCGGGAGAGTGGCAAGCGATGACTCAATCTGCTCGCGGGTTGCCCCGGATAACAGTCCTGTACGCGCCTGGGCCAGGGCCTGACGCTGATTTGCCGTTAACGTTGAGTCGGCCAGCAGTGCGGCAAAAAACGCGCTGACGCTCGCGGTATTGTTCGAAACATGACGGTTCTCAAGCTCAGCGTCGTTGACGTTTATTTCGTCTGCGCTAATGTTCAGTTCGGCTATCTGTCGGGACAGGGGGCTGTCTTCAGCAGATACCTGCGCTGCGGCTGGCGGCGGGGCAATGTCATCCCACTGCGGATGATACGCAAAATAGAAATCGCGGGAGCGGGTGATGTCCGCCGGCATCGACTGCACCGGCAGAGCAAATGATTTCTCCTGGCTCAGCAGCCGCAGCAGGTTATCACGGCTGTCGTTTTCCGGATTGAAGGTGGGCGTGCCTTTCAGCAGGCAGCTGTCGTCGCTCCATTTGCAGTCTTCCATATCGAAAGAGGCGAATACCTGCGGGGCGGCGACCAATAATGAGCAAAGGGCAAAGGCAAGGGGTGTCTTCCTGACCATAGTCTTATTTCCTGTCTTTTTAGTGTGATACCGCTGTAATAATCAGGGTAATTCCCTCAACGGCAATAACTTCAACCTGCGTTCCGGCGCTCAAATCGTCGCGGGCGCTGACGGGCCATGAGCTGTCGCCGACGCGCATATGTCCGCGGCCATTGACCAGGGCAGTTTCCAGAATAAATCGACGGCCAACCAACTGTTGCCCGCGCTGGTTAAGATGGCTGTCGGCGGGTTTCTGATCTTGTACACGCCTTGCCAGCCACTTCCACCACAGCCAGGCCGCCAGCAGGGTGAGTACGGCGAACATCGCCCCCTGCCACGCCCAGTCAAGCGGGATAAGCCACACCACCAGGCCGGTAATCACCGCCGCCACGCCGCTCCACAGCAGATAGCCGTTACCGCCCAGCATCTCGGCGGCGAGTAGCAGACCGCCGAGGCTGAGCCAGAAGATGTGCGGGTGCACCAGAATCATCGCTATCATGATTTTTTCCGTTCGCTGGCGCTGTCTTTCACCAGTTCGGCGATCCCGGCAATAGACCCCATCAGGCTGCTGGCATCCAGCGGCATCATCACCACTTTGCTGTTATTCGACGAACCGATGTGCTGCAGCGCTTCGGTGTATTTCTGCGCCACGAAGTAGTTCACGGCCTGAATATCCCCGGCGGCAATGGCCTCCGAAACCATCTGCGTCGCGCGGGCCTCGGCTTCTGCGGAACGTTCACGCGCTTCAGCCTGTAAAAATGCCGACTGGCGTTCACCTTCCGCTTTGAGGATTTTCGACTGCTTCTCACCTTCGGCCTTGACGATTTCTGCCTGACGGATCCCTTCCGCTTCAAGAATATAGGCGCGCTTGGTGCGTTCGGCTTTCATCTGCGCATTCATGGCGTCGATAAGTTCTGCTGGGGGACGCACATCGCGGATTTCAATACGGGTGATTTTAATGCCCCAGGGATTCGTGGCCTCATCAACGATATGCAGCAGGCGCGTGTTGATGTTGTCACGCTGGGAGAGCATTTCATCGAGTTCCATCGAGCCGAGAACGGTACGAATGTTGGTCATGGTCAGGTTGATGATCGCCAGTTCCAGGTTGCTGACCTCATAAGCCGCTTTTGGCGCGTCGATCACCTGAATAAAGCAGACGGCATCGATCGCGACGTTGGCGTTGTCTTTGGAGATGACTTCCTGAGAGGGGATATCAAGCACCTGTTCCATCATGTTGATCTTACGACCGATGCGGTCCATGAACGGTACAACAAGGTTTAAACCCGGTTGCAGGGTTTTGGTGTAACGGCCAAAACGCTCGACCGTCCACTGATATCCCTGCGGGACGATTTTGACGCCAGCACCGACGATGACCAGCGCGACAAAAATGAGAATAGGAATAAAAATGAGCATTGATGAAACCTCCTGTTGTGTTGTCCTTTACTGCCTCATTAGTCAAATTATACCCGATTTATCAGGGGGGGCTCCCCTATAATAAATTACAGGGATAGACTGTCTGCACGAAAGAGGTAAAAAAGGGATTGGTAATGGAAGAAAGCAGCATTCTGCTTCAGTTAAAAAATGTCGCATGGCAGGCAGGGGCGACGCAGGTTCTCAATAACATCTGTTTTAATCTCCGGGCCGGAGAATTTAAGCTGATTACCGGCCAGTCTGGTTGCGGTAAAAGTACGTTACTCAAGATAGTGGCGTCATTAATTAGCCCGACTGCCGGTGAAATTCTCTTTGAGGGCAAGGAGATAAACACTCTTAAGCCTGAAACATATCGCCAGCAGGTCTCTTATTGTGCGCAAACGCCCGCGTTGTTTGGTGACACCGTTTACGACAACCTCATTTTCCCCTGGCAAATCCGCGATAAACGTCCGGATCCGGATGTGTTTCTTGCCGATCTGGCCCGTTTTGAGCTACCCGAAACGATCCTCAAAAAAAACATCAATGAGCTGTCTGGCGGCGAAAAGCAACGCGTCTCGTTAATTCGTAATTTACAGTTTCTGCCAAAAATCCTACTGCTTGATGAAATTACCAGCGCGCTGGATGAAGCCAATAAACGGAATGTGAACGAATTAATTCACCACTATGTTCGCGATAAGAATATTGCTGTGCTGTGGGTGACGCACGACAAAGATGAAATTAATCATGCGGATAATGTCATAACCCTTCAACCGCATGCCGGGGAAATGCAGGAAGTCAGCAATGAACGAGCATAATATTACCAATGAATCACTGGCGTTAGCGATGATGCTGGTGGTGGTCGCGATACTGATCAGCAACAAAGAAAAACTGGCGCTGGAAAAAGATATTCTCTGGAGCGTTTGCCGGGCGGTGGTTCAGCTTATTATCGTTGGTTATGTGCTGAAATATATTTTCGGCGTTAACCACAGCGTTCTGACCTTATTGATGGTGCTGTTTATCTGTTTCAACGCGGCTTATAACGCGCAAAAGCGCAGTAAATATATTGATAAAGCTTTTCTCTCGTCATTTATCGCCATCACGGCGGGGGCGGGGTTAACGCTGGCGGTGCTGGTTCTGTCAGGCTCTATCGAGTTTACCCCAATGCAGGTGATCCCAATTTCCGGCATGATTGCAGGCAATGCGATGGTTGCGGTAGGGCTGTGTTACAACAATCTGGGGCAGCGGTTTAACAGCGAACAGCAGCAAATTCAGGAAAAACTCAGCCTCGGTGCGACGCCGAAAGTGGCCTCCGCGCCGCTGATTCGCGACAGTATTCGCGCTTCGCTTATCCCGACGATCGATTCAGCGAAGACCGTGGGACTGGTGAGTTTACCGGGGATGATGTCCGGGTTGATCTTTGCAGGTATTGATCCGGTAAAAGCGATTAAGTATCAGATTATGGTGACGTTTATGCTGCTTTCGACCGCCAGTCTGTCAACCATTATCGCCTGCTACCTGACCTATCGGAAGTTCTATAATTCACGTCACCAACTGGTGGTGACGCATTTGAAAAAAACCTAATGGAGTACCGGATGGCGCGGGCCTACGGGGAGATTGTAGGCCCGATTAGCACAAGCGCCATCAGGCACATGCAGCGGATTAGTACAACAGCGCGTACAGCTGGCGGCGGTATTTCGAGGCCAGCGCATCGCCGGTACCCAGTGCGGCAAGGATCTCCTGGAAGGTTTTACGCGCCTGACCGTCGGCTGCAGTGAGATCTTTCTTCAGGTGACTGAACAGCAATTCCAGCGATTCCTCGTTACGTCCGACCTGGTGTAACTGAATGGCCAGTTGAGTTGCCAGCGCCGCATCCTGTGGATTGCTGGCGACCTGCTGCTGCAACTGTTGGATTTCAGGTGTATCAGCCGCCTGCTTCAGCAGTTCGATCTGTGCCACCAGGCCCTGATAACGGGTGTCCTGATCCTGCAATGGGATAGTTTTCAGCACCGCTTCAGCTTCGTCTGAACGGTTCAGGGCGATTTGCGTTTCCGCCAACAGCAGGCCAATTTCGCTGCTCTGATTGGAGATCTGCCAGGCTTCTTTCAGCAGCGGCAGCGCATCAGCGTGATTGCCGGCTTCGATGAACTCGATCGCCTGGCGCGCTTTCAGCTCTTCCTCGCTCGGTAACACTTTCTCCAGCAGCGCGCGAATAACTTCTTCCGGCTGCGGGCCCTGGAATCCATCTACCGGCTGACCGTTCTGGAACAGATAAACCGTGGGGATCGCGCGCAGACCAAACTGGGAGGCGATCATCTGCTCGGCGTCGCAGTCTAACTTGGCGAGAATAAACTGACCGTTGTACTGAGCAACAAGGCTCTCCAGTACCGGCGTTAATTGCAGACAATGCTGGCTGCGCTCAGACCAAAAATAGAACAGGACCGGCGTGGTCATCGACTGTTCAAGGGTCTGCTGGAGGTTCGATTCGTTAATGTTAACAATATTCTGTGTGGACATGGAGTTACTCTCTTTTGTCGATTTCTTGTTACATGGGGGCTGACGCGCGTGCTTCAACTCAACCGTGTAAAATTTTGTCCATTATGCGGCCTGGCAACAGGCGCTTCAGTAGCATAACTGCCCAGGTCACCAGCGTAACCGGATAACGCAGCTTTGGTTTGTCGCTCTCAAACGCATGACGCACTTTGGCGACAACCGCTTGTGGCCCCAGCGTAAAACGCGCGGCAATTCCGGGGTTTTCCACGGGAGCATCGCTCTGGGTCTGGTTGACGTTTTCGGTAAAGCGGGTGCGAATAGGGCCAGGCTCAATCAGGCTGACCTTAATCCCGCTGTGGCGCAGCTCCATACGCAGCGCGTCGGACCAGGCTTCCAGCGCATATTTGCTGGCGGCATAGGCCCCGCGCCCCGGCGTTGAGATCAATCCCATTACCGACGAGGTCATCACAATTCGTCCTTCGCCGTGGGGTAGCATGGCAGGTAACAGGCGCATGGTAAGCTGATGTGCGCCAAAGAAGTTGGCGGAAAACTGCTGTTCCATCTGCTCGCGGCTGATGGTGGGCAGTGGGCCATAGACGCCGTATCCGGCGTTGTTAAAGATCCCATACAAACGATTATCGGTCAGGGCGATCACCGCATCAGCCGCGCGATCTACGCTCTCGGGTGAATCCAGATCCAGCAATATGCCGGTGAATCCCATGCTGTTCATACGCGCCACATCGTCAGGTTTGCGACAGCCTGCCAGAATTTGAAAACCCTGGCGCTTTAGCTCAAGCGCGCTTTCCAGACCGATTCCGCTGGAACATCCTGTTATTAAGACCGATTTTTGCATAACTTTACCTGTCAGGATCTCCGTTGTTTTACGAGTCGTGATTTACTAGAGGAGTGAGATGTTGCGCCATCCAGTCGGCAATAAACGGCTGGGCGTCACGGTTAGGATGAATACCATCATCCTGCATCCACTGGGGTTTCAGATAAACCTCTTCCATAAAAAAGGGCAGCAGAGGTATATCAAACTCTTTGGCGAGTTTTGGATAAATCGCGCTAAAGCTTTCATTATAACGGCGACCGTAGTTTGCCGGCAGACGAATTTGCATCAGCAGCGGTTCGGCATTTGCTGCTTTCACATCCTGCAGAATCGTGCGCAGGGTTTGTTCGGTTTGCGCAGGCGCAAAACCGCGCAGACCGTCGTTGCCGCCAAGTTCGACCAGCACCCAGCGCGGCTGGTGCTGCTTCAGTAATGCAGGCAGACGGGCCAGACCCTGCTGCGAGGTGTCGCCGCTAATACTGGCATTCACCACCGGCGTTTTGGTATGCCATTTATCATTAAGTAGCGCAGGCCATGCGGCGCTGGCGGACATACGGTATCCGGCGCTCAGGCTGTCACCCAGAATTAATAACGTGTCCGCTGCGGCGGCGCGGAAAGTTAACAGGACCAGGAACAGGAAAGGCCAATGCCAGCGGAAAACATTGTTGAAGTTCATCATCTTAAGAAATCCGTCGGTCAGGGTGATCATGAGCTATCCATCCTTACCGGAGTTGAACTGGTTGTCAAACGCGCCGAGACCATTGCGCTGATTGGCGAGTCGGGTTCAGGAAAATCCACACTGCTGGCGATCCTCGCCGGGCTGGACGATGGCTCCAGCGGTGAAGTCAGCCTGGTGGGGCAGGCGCTGCACACCATGGATGAAGAAGCCCGGGCACAGCTGCGGGCGCGACACGTGGGTTTTGTCTTCCAGTCATTCATGTTAATTCCGACCCTTAACGCGCTGGAAAACGTCGAGTTGCCCGCGTTGTTGCGCGGCGAAAACAGCGGAAAAAGTCGCGACGGGGCAAAAACGTTGCTGGAGCAACTGGGGCTGGGAAAACGTCTTGATCATCTTCCGGCCCAGCTTTCCGGCGGGGAGCAGCAGCGCGTGGCGCTGGCGCGGGCGTTTAACGGTCGCCCTGACGTGCTGTTTGCCGATGAACCGACGGGCAATCTGGACCGCCAGACCGGAGACAAAATCGCCGACCTGCTGTTTTCTCTGAACCGGGAACATGGCACCACCCTGATTCTGGTGACCCATGATTCTCAACTGGCGGCGCGTTGCGATCGGCGTTTACGCCTGGTGAACGGACAGTTGCAGGAGGAGGCATGATTGCACGCTGGTTCTGGCGCGAATGGCGCTCGCCTTCATTACTGATTGTCTGGCTGGCGCTGAGCCTGGCCGTGGCCTGCGTGCTGGCGCTGGGCAATATCAGCGATCGTATGGAAAAAGGGCTGAGCCAGCAAAGCCGTGAGTTTATGGCGGGAGATCGGTCGCTACAAAGTTCGCGTACCGTGCCGAAAGCGTGGATTGACGAGGCGCGACAGCGTGGCCTGAAAGTGGGCGAACAGCTGACCTTTGCCACTATGACCTTTGCCCGGGATACGCCGCAGTTGGCGAACGTCAAAGCGGTGGATGATGTGTATCCGATGTATGGCACGTTGCAAACCAATCCGCCGGGACTGAAACCTCAGCCAGGCTCGGTGCTGCTGGCTCCGCGTCTGATGTCGTTGCTGAACTTAAAAATCGGTGATTCCATCGACGTTGGCGATGCCACGCTGCGCATCGCCGGGGAAGTGGTGCAGGAGCCGGACGCCGGTTTTAATCCGTTCCAAATAGCGCCGCGCCTGATGATGAACATGGCGGATGTCGAAAAAACGGCGGCGGTCCAGCCGGGGAGCCGTGTGACCTGGCGCTATAAATTTGGCGGGACACCGCAGCAACTGGAAGCCTATGAAAAATGGCTGCTCCCGCAGTTAAAGCCTGAACAGCGCTGGTATGGGCTGGAGCAGGATGAAGGGGCGCTGGGGAAATCACTGGAGCGTTCGCAACAGTTCCTGCTGCTGTCGGCGCTGCTAACCCTGCTGCTGGCGGTCGCTGCGGTTGCCGTGGCGATGAGCCATTACTGCCGCAGTCGTTACGATCTGGTGGCTATTCTGAAAACCCTTGGCGCGGGCAGAGCACAGTTGCGCAGGCTAATTGTTGGTCAATGGCTGATGGTGCTGGTGCTGTCTGGCGTGACCGGAGGGTTATTCGGGCTGTTGTTTGAACGCGTGCTGGTGGTATTACTTAAGCCGGTACTGCCCGGCGAACTGCCGCCTGCCAGTCCCTGGCCGTGGCTATGGGCATTAGGCACCATGACGGTCATTTCTCTGCTGGTGGGGTTACGCCCTTACCGTTTGCTGCTGGCGACTCAGCCACTGCGGGTACTGCGTCGTGACGTGGTGGCAAACGTCTGGCCGCTGAAGTTTTATTTGCCGGTGGTATTGATAGTCGTGATTGCCCTGCTCGCCGGACTGATGGGCGGAAGCCCGCTGCTGTGGGCCGTGCTGGCCGGAGCGGTAGTGCTGGCGCTTTTGTGCGGGGTGCTCGGCTGGATGCTGCTCAACGTGCTGCGTGGCCTGACGCTCACCTCGCTGCCGCTGCGTTTAGCTGTCAGTCGGCTGTTGCGCCAGCCGTGGTCAACGCTCAGTCAGCTGTCGGCATTTTCGCTTTCCTTTATGTTGCTGGCGCTGCTGCTGGTACTGCGTGGCGACCTGCTCGACCGCTGGCAGCAGCAAATGCCGCCGGAAAGCCCGAACTATTTTCTCATCAACATTGCCACCGAACAGGTGGTTCCACTCAAGGCTTTCCTGGCTGAGCATCAGGTGATCCCGGAATCGTTCTATCCGATTGTGCGGGCGCGTCTGACGGCGATCAATGAGAAGCCGACCGAAGGCAATCACGATGAGGCGCTGAACCGTGAGCTTAATCTGACCTGGCAGGATACCCGACCGGATCATAACCCGATCGTTGCCGGAAGCTGGCCGCCAAAAGCGGGCGAAGTCTCGATGGAAGAGGGGCTGGCGAAACGGCTGAACGTCAAGCTTGGCGATCGGGTGACCTTTATGGGCGATACCCAGGATTTCAGCGCCACGGTTAGCAGTCTGCGCAAAGTGGACTGGGAAAGCCTGCGCCCCAACTTCTTCTTTATCTTTCCCTCCGGCGCGCTGGACGCTCAGCCGCAAAGCTGGTTAACCAGCTTTCGCTGGGAGAACGGCAACGGCATGCTGACGCAGCTTAACCGCGAATTCCCGACTATCAGCCTGCTGGATATTGGTGCAATCCTCAAACAGGTGAGCCAGGTGCTGGAGCAGGTGAGCCGGGCACTGGAGGTGATGGTGGTGCTGGTTACCGCTTGCGGTATGTTGCTGCTATTGGCGCAGGTCCAGGTCGGAATGCGTCAGCGTCATCAGGAACTGGTGGTCTGGCGCACGCTGGGCGCGGGTAAGAAGCTGCTGCGTACCACGCTATGGTGCGAGTTTGCCATGCTCGGGATGGTCGCCGGACTGGTGGCTGCCATCGGTGCGGAAACCGCACTGGCGGTGCTGCAAACCCGAGTGTTTGATTTTCCGTGGGAGCCCGACTGGCGACTGTGGGTCGTGTTGCCGCTTTGTGGGGCATTGTTGCTCTCGCTATGCGGCGGATGGCTCGGTTCACGTCTGCTAAAAGGCAAAGCGCTGTTCCGTCAATTCAGTAGTTAATTCATATTCGTGATGATTACGCACCGGTTTTTTAAATCGGTGCGTTTTTTTATCTATGTAGCACAAATTGATAACTCATTGATATTTAACAGCACAGAACAATAAAAACCCGACAACACGAGTGTATTAATAAACGTTAATATTTGTATGCTGAATAATTGGCAGGCTATCTATCAAGGTACAAATAATGACTATAAAAAAAACGGCGCTGGCGGTATCGATCGGCGCAGCAGTGGCATTAACGACGTTCGCCTCCCAGGCGGAAATCACGGTCCTGAAACAAGATCCACAGGCGGGCAACCCGCTGAGCCGTCTTAACTTCACCGTCGGCGGGAGTATTCGTCCGCAGTTCCAGAATATGGCCGGTGACGATGGTAAGAATGGCTACAAACGTAATGGTTTCGACGGCGGGACGCGTTTCCGCTTCGCCGCTGATTACTATCTGTTTGATGACATCAGCTGGGTGAGTTATTACGAGCTGGGCGTTAACTTCCCGGCAATGTTCAACTGGGACAATCACTATGCTAACGGCGCCAACGATACCACGCGTCGTATGTTGTACACCGGTCTGAAGAGCGCGACCTGGGGTACGCTGACCTTCGGTCAACAGAACAGTATTTACTATGATGTGGTTGGTGCGAAAACGGATATCTGGGACTACGACATGATCGGTCAGGCACCAGGTAACGGTATCAATGGCGACTATGACGGTTCCTATCGTACGCGTAAATCACTGAAGTATAAGAAAACGGTTGGCGATGTTGATCTCTACGCATCTTATCTGTTCAGCGATGATTATAACCCGAACAACGGTCTGCGCTACAAGCGTAAAGGCGGTGGCTCGCTGGGTGTGGATTATCACATCACCGATGACCTGACCTGGGGTACGGCGTGGAACTACACCCGCGCGGAAATGCGTGGCGACACCAGCAAAACCTACGATCAAAACATCGTCGGTACCGCGCTGAGCTGGAAACCGGACAACTGGACCTTCTCGATGGGCGGCGGTTGGTATCAAAACTTCATGACCACCAAAAAAGTCTCCGTTAACGATTACTTTGCCGGTGATGCCTGGGGTCTGGAATACTTCGCGGGTTACACCTTCCCGGTTGGTCAGTATGCGCTGAAATCCGTTCAACCCTACGTTATGGGCGACCGTATTGAATACGTGAATGGTCGTAACTACCTGCGTACCGACAATGGTGTGGGTATCAGCTTCCAGCTGGACTACGGTTTCCGTGTGGATTACGAACACGTCTTCACCTCCAGCACCGACGATCTGGGTGATATGAACCTGGTTCGTCTGCGTTACGACTTCTAAGTCAATTTCCCTGCCAAAACCGGGTAACCAGAAGGTTATCCGGTTTTTTACTATCCTTTGCTGAAAAACACATTAGTACCTTCAACGTACATTCAACGACATATCCCGCAACATCATGAAATAATTTCAAGGACAGCAGGTTGTGATCTGTGTCATGTTAACAATCAGCCTGTTAACAGGCCAACAAGAACAACGCCGCAAGAACGGCGTGAGACATGACACCACAACGTTAAAATGGAGAAATTATGGGATTGCGTCAGAGTTTACGCGTCGCGACCGGAGCGCTGTTACTGGCCTGTGGATTACAACTTGCTCATGCGAACAGTGACCCGCATACCATCGTGTTTGGCGTCGCACCTGGTCCGTACGGCGATATGGTGAAACAGGCCATTGCCCCTACGCTGAAAGAGAAAGGCTATAAGGTAGTGGTGCGCGAATTCAGCGACTACGTGCAGCCGAACATGGCGCTTTCCAACGGCAGTATTGATGCCAACTTGTTCCAGCACTCGCTCTACTTTGACAAATTCACCGCTGATAAAGGACTGAAGCTGAGCAAGCTGATTGTGGTCCCGACGGCCGGGATGGGTTTTTACTCACATAAAATCAAAAGCCTGGATGAGTTAAAAAAAGGGGATGTGATCACGCTTTCCAATGATCCAACCAATCTGGCTCGCGGTCTGCGTTTCCTGCAGTCTATTGACCTTATTACCATCAAAGACACTATCGATCCGACTAAAGCCTCTGAGCGCGATATCGCCAGCAACCCGAAAGGGCTGGTGTTTAAACCGCTGGAAGCGGCACAACTGCCGCGTACCCTGGACGGTGTGACCGGCGCGCTGGTCAACGGTAACTTTGCCGTGGCGGCGAAACTGGATCTCGCCAGCGCCATCAAGCAAGAGCATCTTGATGAAAATCTAAAAAATATCATAGCGGTACGCAGTGAAGATGCGGATAAACCGTTCGCGAAAGATATTGTGGCGGCGGTGAAATCTCCGGCGTATCGCGCGGTGATCGACGATCCGCAAAATATCTACAGCGCCTTCCAGAAACCGGAATGGATGTCGGCAGCCCAATAATCGCTGCGCACAAGGTTAACAGGGGCAGCGGCGACTGCCCTTTTCGCATTTCTGAGGTGGCTATGATTGAGATAGAAAAGGTTTGCGTGGATTTTAGCGCAGGCCGTGGACCATCAACCCGGGCGGTTGATGACGTCAGCTTGCGCATAGGCGCAGGCGAGATATTTGGCATTGTCGGGACCAGCGGCGCGGGGAAAAGCACGCTGCTGCGCACCCTGAACGCCTTAACGCGACCAAGCCTGGGAAGCGTAAAGGTTAACGGCGTAGAAATTTCCGCGCTGGAAGGGGCGCAACTACGTAAAGCCCGTCAGCGTATTGGGATGATTTTTCAGCATTTTAATCTGATGCATACCCGTACCGTGGCGCAAAACGTCGCTTTCAGCCTGAAGGCTGCCGGATGGGAGCGCAGTAAAATTGGCCCACGCGTCAGCGAAATCCTGACGCTGGTGGGGCTGTCTGACAAGGCAAACCGCTTTCCTGTGCAGCTCAGCGGCGGGCAAAAGCAGCGCGTTGGTATTGCCCGTGCGATTGCCAATCACCCCGATGTGCTGCTGTGTGATGAACCGACCTCTGCGCTGGATCTGGAAACATCGGCCACTATTCTGGCATTGCTTAAGCAGATCAACCAACAGCTGGGGATCACGATCGTGCTGATCACTCACGAGATGAACGTGATCAAATCGATTTGCGATCGTGTGGCGGTGATGTCCGGCGGCAAGGTGGTGGAGTCCGGTGAGGTGTTTGACGTTTTTGCTCACCCGCAGCACGCTTTCACGCAGCAACTGGTGTCGCATACCCTCAATCTGACGCTACCCGAACGCTTGCGCCAGCATTTGCCTGGCCAGTTGCTGAAAATTCTGTTCATCGGCGATTCGGCGGAACAGCCGGTGTTGTCTGAAGTCGCGGTTAAATTTGGTGTGGCGGTGAACATTCTGCACGGCAAAATTGAATATATCGGCGAGCGTGCTCTGGGGATTCTGGTGGTGCAACTGACCGCGCCGCATAACCCTTCTGCGGTGGATGTCGCCGTGGAACATATTCGTCAACGCACGGCACAGGTGGAGGTGATTCGTGGATGATTTATTGCCTGATTTGACGCTGGCGTTTAATGAAACCTTTCAGATGCTAAGTATCTCTACGGTGCTGGCGATTATTGGCGGTCTGCCGCTCGGTTTTCTTATTTTCGTCACCGACCGGCATTTATTTTGGCAAAACCGTTTTGTGTATCTGCTCAGCTCCGTGCTGGTGAATATCATCCGTTCGGTGCCGTTTGTGATCCTGCTGGTGCTGCTGCTGCCGCTCACTCAGTTTTTACTCGGAAATACCATTGGGCCGATTGCGGCGTCGGTCCCGCTCTCGGTGGCGGCAATCGCTTTTTATGCCCGTCTGGTCGACAGCGCACTGCGTGAAGTCGATAAAGGCATTATTGAAGCGGCGGAAGCCTTTGGCGCCAGCCCGATGCGTATCATCTGCACCGTTCTGTTACCTGAAGCGAGCGCGGGTCTGCTGCGTGGGTTGACGATAACGCTGGTGAGTCTGATCGGTTACTCCGCGATGGCTGGAATCGTTGGCGGCGGTGGGGTAGGCGACCTGGCGATTCGCTTTGGTTATTACCGCTATGAAACCCAGGTCATGATCGTCACCGTGGTGGCGCTGATTATTCTGGTGCAGGTCGTTCAGGTGCTGGGCGACTGGCTGGCGAAACGCGCGGATAAGCGCGACAGACACTGATCACTGTGCGTTAAGCCAGTCGGCAGCGTCCTGCCATGTGCCGCGAAAGACGACTTTCGCGGCTTTCTTTTCCAACTGATAGCGATACATCGGGTCGTAATACTCGTTGAGCAACGGCACCAGCCAGCCCATATGGGCGTCGGTACTGCCCGTCGCTTGCTGTTCGCGCAGAGCCACGTCGAGCAGGGCGGTCAGCTCGGCAAAACGTTGTAAACCCAGACGGCGGCGAATAGCAAACAGGCCGTGGTGCAGATACTCGCTATACTCCTGCCAGCCCTGACTCTCGCCATAAGCATGGGTAAAATCGTGGTGCATCCGCACGAAATACTCTTCGCGCAGTCGCTCCAGACGACGCTCAAAAGGATCGTCCACCACTGCAATAGATGCCTGGGTCATGCGTTCACGCAGGCACTCAGGAAGATGATTAGCCCCGATCATGCGGCCTTCATCTTCCAGTACCCACAGACGCAGATCCTGACGGCTGTCGGTTCTGAGCATTTCGACCGCCAGCAGGTTTTCAAAACTCGCCTGACTCAACTGCGGTTCAACGGTGCGACCAAACGAGGAACCGCGATGGTGCGCCAGACCTTCGAGATCCACGCCGTTCGGCTGCTGTTGCACCAGCTGCGTTTTACCGTTCCCGGTACAGCCGCCAATTAAGACGATCGGCTTTTGCACTAACTCTTCAGTCAGCTGAATCGCCGCCTGACGCAGGGCTTTGTAGCCGCCGTGTATCAGCGGGTAGTCAATCCCGGACTCGTGCAGCCACTGCTGCACAATGTGCGAACGCTGACCGCCGCGCGCGCAGCATAAATAACCCGCAGGATTTTGACGACAGGCATCCAGCCAGGCCTTCATACGTTGTTGGCGAGTCTCGCCGCAGACCAGTTGATGGCCGAGTGTGAGGGCTGCCTCGGGTCCCTGACGTTTATAACAGGTACCCACGGCGGCACGTTCGTCATCGTTCATCAGGGGAAGGTTGATTGCGCCCGGCATTGCGCCTTGCAGAAATTCGACGGGGGCGCGTACATCGATTATAGGCGTACCAGCGAGCAAAATTGCGCGATAGTCCGTTCCATCGTTCATGTGTGATCCTGAAAATACAAAAACAGCAATGGAGGGGATTTTACGCGCCAGAGGAGGGGCCGGGGAAGGATAAAATCAAATCCCCGGCATTAATGGCTTATTTCAGCGTTGACTGCGCCCAGATAATACCGCTGGCATATTCCGGCGGCAGCAGGGGGATAAGCGCTTCCAGCGTCGCACTAAGACGCGCGGTATCGCTGTCGCTCAGGTTCAGGTGTCCCACCTTACGCCCTTCACGCACCTCTTTGTCATACCAGTGCAGATGCACCAGCGGAAGCTTCAGCCAGTCATAGTTCAGGTCGCTACCAATCAGATTTACCATCACCGAAGGAGTGTTCACTACCGGCGTGGGTAACGGCAGGTGGGTAATGGCGCGCAGGTGCAGCTCAAACTGGCTGATGCTGGCACCGTTTTGCGTCCAGTGCCCGCTGTTGTGCACGCGTGGAGCCAGTTCGTTAATCAGCAGGCCTTCCGGGGTGATGAAACATTCCATCGCCATCACGCCGACATAGCCCAGCTCCTGCATGATGGCAGAGAGCATCGCTTCGGCCTGTTTCTGCTGTTTGGCGTTAGCCTGCGGGAAGACCACGCTGGTGCGCAGAATGCCGTCCTGGTGCAGGTTATGGGTCAGCGGATAGAAGACGGTGCTACCGTCGTGCGCACGAGCGCCAACCAATGAGACTTCACCAGAGAAGTTGATTCCCCGCTCAACGATGCACTCGCCGTAGCAGTCGTCCGGCAGTTGTTCGGTTTCATTTACGCGCAAACGCCACTGCCCACGACCGTCGTAACCGCCGACGCGACGTTTCACGATCGCCAGCTCACCGAGTTTGTCGAATACTGCAGGCCATTCGCTTTTATCCGCCAGCAGCTGCCACGGCGCAGTTGCCAGGCCGAGCTTGTCAAAAAGCTGCTTTTGCGTCAGACGGTCGGCAATAATTGGGAAAACGTCGCGGTTGACAAATGCCGGATGGCGCGCGAGCTCGCGGGTGAGCGCCGTTTCCGGCCAGCGCTCAATCTCAGCGGTGATCACGCTTTGCTGAAAAGGGACCGCTGCTGGTTCGGCATCCAGCCCGACGGGCCAGACCGCAATGCCCAGCGGCTCACCGGCCTGGCGCAGCATGCGCCCTAGCTGACCGTTACCGAGTACGCAGACCTGCTTCATGCCGCACCTCGCGGGTCCGGATTCTCCAGCACCTCGTCGGTTTGTGCTTTGCGCCAGTCGTTCAGACGCTGGTGTAATGCTTTGTCGTGTGTTGCCAGAATTTGTGCTGCCAGCAGGGCCGCATTTGCCGCGCCCGCTTTGCCGATAGCCAGCGTTCCGACCGGAATACCGCGCGGCATCTGTACGATGGAGTAAAGGCTATCTACGCCGCTCAGCGCCGCGCTTTGCACCGGGACGCCTAAAACAGGCACCAGCGTTTTCGCCGCAATCATGCCCGGCAGATGCGCAGCGCCACCCGCACCGGCAATGATCACCTGATAGCCGTTTTCTTCTGCGCTTTCGGCGAAGCTAAACAGCTTGTCAGGGGTGCGGTGGGCGGAGACGACTTCAACATGATGCGGCACGTTCAGAATTTCGAAGATTTCGGCGGCGAACTGCATGGTAGCCCAGTCGCTTTTGGACCCCATCACGATGGCGACACGCGCCGGGTTATTGCGGGAAGACATGCGTCTGAAAACTCCTGTGATGCACTACACTCGACTTTTGAGGCCACAGAGAATAGCATAATTCGCCGTCAAGGAAAACGATTGCGCGCTTTACACTTCACCCTTCAAGCAGCCTCTGTAGTTGGCTACATCTCAATGAGTTTTGTGTAAAGAGGAACTGGATATCTGCGGAATTAAAACGGAAATGCGATCAGTTCAACGTCATCTGGCGTGACTTTGATCATCGACCCTTCGGTGTGCCATGCGCCTAATACCACGCGGAAAGCGGGTTGCTCATTGGCCGTAAGTTCGTGGACTGCCGGGCGGTGGGTGTGGCCGTGAATTAACCACTGGACCTGATGCTTTTCCATCTCGGTGATGACGGCCTGCGGATTCACATCCATGATCGCCAGTGACTTGCTGCTGTTGGCCGCTTTGCTGTTGGCGCGCATTTTCGCGGCGATACGTTGGCGAACGAACAGAGGTAGGGAGAGGAACAGCTTCTGTAGCCAGGGTTGATGTACTTTGGCGCGAAACGCCTGATAGCCTGCATCGTCGGTGCACAAAGTGTCGCCATGCATGATCAATACCTTGCGGCCATACAGGTTGAGTACTTTTTTCTCAGGCAGCAAGCTCATGCCGCTTTCACGGGCAAAACGTTTGCCGAGCAGAAAATCTCGGTTGCCGTGAATAAAAAAGCAGGGAACGCCGGAATCAACCAGTGATTTTATCGCCGCGGCTATTTCATGATGCAGTGGGGTTGGGTCGTCGTCGCCAATCCAGGCTTCAAACAGGTCGCCGAGAATGTACAGTGCATCAGCTTTTCGTGCATCACCGGCTAAAAAACGCAGAAAACCGGCGGTGATCGCCGGTTCTTCTGTGCAGAGGTGAAGATCTGCAATAAACAGTGTCGTCACGATTACTCGCTGACGGTCACGTTTTCGATGATGACGTCTTCTTTTGGCACATCCTGGTGCATACCGCTGCGACCAGTGGAAACGCCTTTGATTTTATCAACCACGTCCATGCCTTCAACAACTTCGGCAAACACGCAATAACCCCAACCCTGCATGCTTTCGCCGGAGAAGTTCAGGAAGTCGTTGTCTGCAACGTTGATGAAGAACTGTGCGGTTGCGGAGTGCGGAGCCTGAGTACGCGCCATCGCCAGCGTACCACGGGTGTTTTTCAGACCGTTGTTCGCTTCGTTTTTGATCGCTTCTTTCGTGGCTTTTTGCTTCATGCCCGGTTCGAAACCGCCGCCCTGGATCATGAAACCGTTAATAACACGGTGGAAAATGGTGTTGTTGTAAAAACCTTCGCGGCAGTAGTCCAGGAAGTTTTTAACTGTTTCAGGCGCTTTATCATCAAACGTTTTGATTACGATATCGCCGTGATTAGTGTGGAAAGTAACCATTTTTGCATCCTGTTCCGATAGATTGGTGCTTCGACCCCGTGGAGGGTCAGAGTTAGGGGGGTGTTATAGCATAACCGCAAGCTGCGATCACCTCGCAAAGTGTGCTGCTTCCGGTCTAAATTATGGGTATTATACAGACTTTACTATCCACACACGTCTACACGGAATCTTCGATGTTAAAAATCTTTAATACACTGACGCGCCAAAAAGAGGAATTCAAACCTATTCATGCCGGGGAAGTCGGCATGTACGTGTGTGGTATTACCGTTTACGATCTCTGTCATATTGGCCACGGACGTACCTTCGTTTCTTTCGACGTTGTCGCGCGCTATCTGCGCTTCCTCGGCTATAAGCTGAAGTATGTGCGCAATATTACTGATATCGATGACAAAATCATCAAGCGCGCGAATGAAAACGGTGAGAGCTTTGTGGCGTTGGTCGACAGAATGATCGCGGAAATGCATAGCGATTTCGACGCGCTGAATATTCTGCGTCCGGATCTGGAGCCGCGCGCTACGCACCATATCGCTGAGATTATTGAAATCACTGAACAGCTGATTGCCAAAGGTCACGCTTATGTCGCTGATAACGGCGACGTGATGTTCGACGTGCCGACTGACCCGAATTATGGTCAGCTGTCACGTCAGGATCTGGATCAGCTGCAGGCGGGCGCACGCGTTGATGTGGTTGATGTGAAGCGCAACCCGATGGACTTCGTGCTGTGGAAAATGTCCAAAGAAGGCGAGCCGAGCTGGCCGTCTCCGTGGGGCGCGGGTCGTCCTGGCTGGCACATCGAATGTTCGGCGATGAACTGCAAACAGTTGGGCAACCATTTTGATATTCATGGCGGTGGTTCGGATCTGATGTTCCCGCACCATGAAAACGAAATCGCTCAGTCCACCTGTGCGCATAACGGTGAATACGTTAATTACTGGATGCACTCCGGGATGGTGATGGTTGACCGGGAGAAAATGTCCAAATCGTTGGGCAACTTCTTTACCGTGCGTGACGTGCTGAAATACTACGACGCCGAAACCATTCGCTACTTCCTGATGTCTGGTCATTACCGTAGCCAGTTAAACTACAGCGAAGAGAACCTGAAGCAGGCGCGCTCTGCACTGGAGCGTCTGTATACCGCGCTGCGCGGCACCGATAAGTCCGTTGCCCCAGCCGGTGGCGAAGCCTTTGAAGCACGCTTCATTGAAGCGATGGACGATGACTTCAATACGCCGGAAGCCTACTCCGTGCTGTTTGATATGGCGCGTGAGGTTAACCGCCTGAAGGGTGAAGATATGGCGGCGGCTAACGGTATGGCTTCGCATCTGCGTAAGCTTTCCAGCGTGCTGGGCCTGCTGGAACAGGAGCCCGAAGCATTCCTGCAAAGCGGTGCGCAGGCGGATGACGGTGAAGTTGCTGAAATTGAAGCGTTAATCCAGCAGCGTCTGGATGCCCGTAAAGCCAAAGACTGGGCGGCAGCTGACGCCGCGCGTGACCGTCTCAATGAGATGGGTATCGTGCTGGAAGATGGCCCGCAGGGCACTACCTGGCGCCGTAAGTAATGATATTGATTGCCGGATGGCGGCTCGCGCCCTGTCCGGCAATCAATGTACGAATGTCGGTCGGATAAGACGCTTGTCGTATCCGGCAAATTAATATTTCCGATACCACCACAGCACACCCATCATCATAACTCCCGGTAGCCATACCCATATCAACTCCGAAATTATCACCTGGTGCCCGTATGGTGTGGCGTAGCGTGATAGCGCAAACGGGGCGACTTTAATCACCTGCCACGGTGCAAAGAAGCGTTCATCCGACCACGGCCACAGCCAGCCGACGCCTTTGCCGCCAGTGGTGACCGAATCCAACAGGCTGTGCGACAGCAGTGAAACCGTCAGGAATAGCCAGCAGCGAATTAAGCCTGCCTTAAACCATCGTCGACCCATCCATATGCAGAGCAGCGGTACCACGAAGGCGAACAGCAGCGAATGGGTAAAACCACGGTGACCAAACACGTTGCCGTAGGCGACGCCAAGCTTAAACGACAGTACGTCGGCATCCGGCAGTATAGCCAGAATGACGCCAGTAAACAGTAATTGCGGGGGGATGACTTTACGCCCGAGACCTAATCCTAAACAGAGTGGAACGGCAGCGTGGGTAACGATTGTTGGCATGATGATCGCTTCGTGTGGAAAAACAACATGCTAACAGTTCACTGTGAAGTGGTGATGAAGTCATTATCTGAAAAGGAGAGAGGAAGTGGCCGGACAGGGGTTAACCTCATCCGGCACCTGGGATCACGCCACGACGTTAATGCTGTGGCCTTCAAAGCTGACGGTCTGTCCTGCAACGATTTTGCAGCGTTTACGCGTTTCTACCGCACCATCGACCTTCACTAACCCTTCGCCAATAGCAATTTTTGCCTGGGCGCCGCTTTCGCTCCAGCCTTCCAGCTTCAGTAAATCGCAGAGTTCAACGTGTGGGTGTTTACCCAGTGAAAATGTGGCCATCTTAAACGTCCTTTACATCATGATATTCAACACACGCCTGCAGCGTGTTTTCGATAAGTGTGGCGACCGTCATTGGGCCTACGCCGCCGGGTACCGGCGTGATGTATGACGCGCGTGCGGCAGCATCTTCAAAGACCACATCGCCAACAACCTTACCATTCTCCAGACGGTTGATGCCGACATCAATCACAATCGCACCTTCTTTGATCCACTCGCCGGGAATAAAGCCAGGTTTGCCGACGGCAACAATCAGCAGGTCTGCATGCTCTACATGGCGACGCAGATCTTTGGTGAACCGGTGGGTGACGGTGGTGGTGCAGCCAGCCAGCAGCAGCTCCATGCTCATCGGGCGGCCAACAATATTCGACGCGCCAATAACGACCGCATTCAGACCGTAGGTGTCGATATTGTAACGCTCAAGCAGAGTCACAATACCGCGCGGAGTACATGGGCGCAGGCGCGGCGCACGCTGGCACAGGCGACCAACGTTATACGGGTGGAAACCGTCAACGTCTTTATCCGGCGCAATACGCTCGAGAACTTTAACGTTGTCGATACCCGCAGGTAACGGTAGCTGGACCAGAATACCGTCGATGGTGGTATCTGCATTGAGCGTATCGATCAGCTCGAGCAGCTCCGCCTCGCTGGTGGTTTCAGGCAGGTCATAGGAGCGGGAGACAAACCCCACCTCGTCACAGGCTTTGCGTTTACTCGCGACATAAATCTGCGAAGCCGGGTTGCTACCTACCAGCACAACAGCCAGGCCTGGGGCGCGTAATCCAGCCGCTAAACGCGCCTGAACTTTTTGAGCAACCTCAGAGCGCACCTGCTGCGCAATCGTTTTACCGTCAATAATCTTTGCTGCCATCAGAGAGAGGATTCCGTCTGTTACGTTAAATCGAAGGGGATGCCGCTATTTTGTCAGAAGCGGGACGTGCTGTCAGTTTTCGTTTGCATTTTTACGTGCGCCAGGGGGCGTCACGATCTGCGAATGGGATCAGGACAAAGGCATAAGCCTTGCGGATAATTAATGAGCATGCTAATTAAAATTAACGTGAATGAAACAACTCATCACCCTGGTATAATCAGGGGTAATGCGCCACAAACCAGTCTGTTACGGTTAATTATGAGGGATTTTACCTCATTCCCACCCAGATTTTTCCTAGGTCCCATTAAGAATTAGCTAGGGTCATTAAAAGGATTTGCAGGTATTTTTCATTAATTGAAATGTTTAATTTATCGCTGTGACGAATAGTCATATTCGCGAGGAATAATTAGTGAATCAAATACTCAGGAGAATTGGGGTAAAAGGTTAGCTAATTCTCATGCGATATATATCTTTACAGGATGCAGAGATAATTAGCCTGACATTTAATGTCGATAATGATTCAAACGGATCCCGCAGGATGCTGGAGCCGGATGTGTGTAATTCAAGGGAAATCCATGAAACGTAAATTAATGACCTCTTCTGTTATTGCCAGCCTGATGTTAGTCGCCGGTGCAGCGGTT
Organism: Citrobacter sp. RHB35-C21; assembly: GCF_013816515.1. Lineage (NCBI taxonomy): Bacteria > Pseudomonadati > Pseudomonadota > Gammaproteobacteria > Enterobacterales > Enterobacteriaceae > Citrobacter > Citrobacter sp. RHB35-C21. The sequence goes on along the minus strand of NZ_CP057147.1, from coordinate 3,792,575 downwards.
GCAGCCGATCCGGTAAGCGTTAGCGGCGGTACTGTGCATTTTGAAGGTGAACTGGTCAATGCAGCCTGTGCAGTCAGTACTCAGTCATCCGATCAGGTTGTGACGTTAGGCCAGTATCGTACTGCCAGTTTTGCCGCAGTGGGTGACACTACAGCACAAATTCCGTTCTCTATCGTGCTGAACGACTGTGACCCGAACGTTGCCGCAACCGCAGCCGTTGCTTTCTCTGGCCAGTCCGATAATACCAATAACAACCTGCTGGCCGTCTCTTCTGCAGACAACGGTACCACTGCGGGCGGTGTTGGGATTGAAATTCTGGACAATACGTCCACCGCGCTGAAGCCGGATGGCGCAACCTTCTCTACCGCTCAGGCGCTGGTAGAAGGGACCAACACCCTGCATTTCTCTGCGCGTTACAAAGCCACTGCCGCAAGCGCAACGCCGGGTCAGGCAAATGCCGACGCGACGTTCATCATGAAGTACGAATAAGCCGTTTTGATTTGCGCAAGGAAGACGTTCGCCTCAATGGATGAGGCAATATCCGGGGATGATGAAGGATGCGGCAGATGATAGGGAAAGGCGTGGCGCTGGCGGGAATGCTGTGCGTAATGCCTGTGCTTTCACATACGGTAATACTGGAAAGTGGCCGTGTCCACTTACGGGGGCAGCTCGTCAACGGCGCCTGTACGGTGGCCACTGACAGTCAGGATATGCGGGTGCAAATGGGGCAGTATCGCACCAATGCTTTCTCTGGGACGGGAAGCTTCGCCTCTACCAACGTACCGTTTTCACTGCGCTTAACGTCGTGCAGCTCCGATGTTTATGACCATGTTGGGATTGCGTTTGCGGGCGTGACGCCAGCGGAAGATCCGCAGGTTTTTCTTGCCAGCGGCGATGCGTCTGCGGCTTCGGGGATTGGTCTGGCGTTATTTGACGAGCGCCAACGGCAAATTATACCGAATGCCCTGCCGCTTCATTATGCGCCGATTATAACGCAAGAGATGACGTTTCATTTCACTGCCCGCTATCGGGCTGTCTCGGAAAATATAACGCCGGGAACGCTTCGCTCAGACGTGTGGTTTACGTTGGTTTATCCCTGATTTATTTCCCAACGATAATCGCATCAAAGGTATTTTTAGCTATGTTTAATTATCTAAAATCAGGTTTTATCCTTTTACTGGCCTTATTTTCTGCTGCCAGTGTTCAGGCTGCCGGAGGCATTGCATTAGGCGCCACTCGCGTTATTTATCCGGCCGATGCCAAACAAACGTCCCTGTCTATTAGCAATAGCGATACCAAAGAACGTTACCTGGTAAATTCATGGATTGAGAATAGCGCCGGCGCTAAAGAAAAATCGTTTGTGGTTACGCCTCCGCTGTTTGTTAGTGAACCCAAAAGCGAAAACACGCTGCGTATCATCTATGCCGGTGAACCGCTGCCCAAAGACCGTGAGTCGCTGTTCTGGATGAACGTCAAAGCCATTCCGTCAGTCAATAAAAACAGCCTTGAGGGCAAAAACGTTCTGCAACTGGCGATTCTGTCACGCATCAAACTTTTCGTTCGTCCGAATAATCTGCCGCAAATCCCGGAAGATGCACCAGGAATGCTGACCTTTTCCCGCTCCGGCAACCACCTGAAAATCAACAATCCGTCAGCGTACTACGTCACGTTGGTCAATCTCAATGTGGGGAAAACGAAGGTCGATAACGTGATGGTTGCGCCGAAAAGCGATGCGCAGGTCCTGCTACCCACGGGCGTTCAGGGCAACGTCACGTTCCAGACGGTCAATGATTATGGCGCTGTGACCCCGGCCAAAACGGTTAGTGTGCGTTGAGATAACGATGAATAAGACAACGTATTTTCCTGGCCTGTTACCGGGGGTTACGCCACCGCTGGCGGGGGTGGCGTTGTCCACGCTGGCGGCGCTCTTTCCCTCTCTAAGCTATGGGGAAAGCTATTTTAATCCGGCCTTTTTATCTGCGGATACGGCAACCGTGGCGGATTTATCACGTTTTGAAAAAGGCAATCACCAGCCTGAAGGCGTTTATCGCGTGGATATCTGGCGCAACGATGAGTTTGTTGCCACTCAGGATATTCGTTTTACTACCAGTGCGGCAAAAGCCGGGGAGAAGTCCGGTGGGTTGATGCCGTGCTTTGGACTCGACTGGGTGAAGCGCCTTGGCGTCAATATCGCCGCGTTTCCGGCACTCAGTAAGGATCCGAACGATACCTGTATCAATCTACCTGAGGCGATTCCTGGCAGCGAGATTGCGTTTGATTTTTCTACCCTGCGCTTAAACGTCAGCCTGCCACAGGCGTCAATGTTAAACAGCGCGCGCGGCTATATTCCACCGGAAGAGTGGGATGAAGGGATCCCAGCCGCACTGGTTAACTACAGCTTTACCGGCAGCCGCGGCAGTGATACTGACAGTTATTTCCTCAGTACGCTCAGTGGTCTGAACTATGGCCCCTGGCGGCTGAGAAACAACGGTGCGTGGAGCTACTCCAAGGGCGACGGATACCACTCACAAAGCTGGAAAAACATCGGTACATGGCTTCAGCGCGCAATTATCCCGCTGAAGGGCGAACTGGTGATGGGCGACAGCAACACTGGCAACGACGTTTTTGACAGCGTCGGGTTTCGCGGTGCGCGGCTCTATTCCTCAGACAGTATGTATCCCGACAGCTTACAGGGCTACGCGCCTACCGTGCGCGGCATTGCGCGTACCGCAGCGAAACTGACCATTCGTCAGAATGGCTATGTAATTTATCAAAGCTATGTTTCACCCGGCGCTTTCTCGATAACCGATCTCAACCCAACGTCATCCAGCGGTGATCTTGAGGTCACGGTGGATGAGAAGGACGGCAGCCAGCAACGCTATACGGTGCCGTACTCCACCGTTCCCTTATTACAACGAGAAGGGCGTTTTAAATATGACGTTGTCGCCGGGGATTTTCGCAGCGGCAATAGCCAGCAATCTTCACCGTTCTTTTTCCAGGGAACATTAATTGCCGGGTTACCAGAGGGCTATACCGCATACGGTGGTACGCAGTTGGCCTCACGTTACACCGCGGTGGTTTTAGGCACCGGTCGAAACCTGGGGGACTGGGGGGCAGTTTCTGTCGATCTCACCCATGCGCGCAGCCAACTGGCGGATGACAGTACGCACCAGGGGCAGTCTTTGCGTTTCTTGTATGCGAAATCGCTGAACAATTTTGGCACTAACTTCCAGTTGTTGGGGTATCGCTACTCAACGCGTGGCTTCTATACCCTCGACGATGTGGCGTATCGCAGTATGGAAGGCTATGAGTACGAATACGACAGTGAGGGCAATCGCCACGACGTGCCCAATGTGACGAGTTACCACAACCTGAGCTACAGCAAAAAGGGCCGTTTCCAGATCAACATTTCGCAGAATCTGGGGGATTACGGATCGCTGTATATCTCGGGTAGTCAGCAGACGTACTGGAATACTTCAGACACCAATACCTGGTATCAACTAGGCTATGCCAGCGGCTGGCAGGGGATTAGCTATTCACTCTCCTGGTCGTGGAATGAATCGGTTGGCATCTCCGACACCGATCGTATTCTGGCGTTCAATATGTCTGTACCGTTCAGCCTGCTGAGCGGACGGCGTTACTCGCGTGATAACGCCCTCGATCGCACCTACGCCACCTTTAATGCCAACCGTAATAGCAACGGACAGAACAGCTGGCAGAGCGGGATCGGCGGTACGTTGCTGGATGGGCGCAATCTGAGCTACAGCGTGAATCAGGGGCACAGCAGCACCAATGGCTATAGCGGAAATGCCAGCGCCAACTGGCAGGCGGCCTACGGTACGCTGGGCGTGGGTTACAACTACGACCGTGACCAGCATGACTACAACTGGCAGCTCTCCGGCGGCGTAGTGGGGCATGCGGACGGCATTACGCTCAGTCAGCCTCTGGGCGATACCAACGTGCTGATTAAAGCGCCGGGCGCGCAGGGTGTACGGATAGAGAACCAGACCGGCGTTCAAACCGACTGGCGCGGATACGCGGTGATGCCGTATGCCACCGTCTATCGCTATAACCGCGTCGCGTTAGATACCAATTCCATGAACAACAATACCGATGTGGAGAATAACGTCAGTAGCGTAGTGCCAACGCAAGGGGCGCTGGTGCGGGCGGCGTTTGATACACGAATCGGTGTGCGGGCGCTGATTACCGCCAAACATGCCGGTAAACCAGTGCCGTTTGGCTCCGTCGTGCGTGAAAACACCAGCGGCGTGACCAGCATGGTGGGTGAAGACGGGCAAATCTACCTGAGCGGCTTGCCGCTAAAAGGCGAGTTGTTGATCCAATGGGGGGAAGGCGCAAACGCGCGCTGCGTGGCGCGCTATGCCTTGCCAGAGGATAGCCTGAAACAAGCGGTAACGCTCACGAACGTGACGTGCGAATCTCCGTCAGCACGACAGGAATAATACGATGAAACGACAAACGGGTTTGTTACTGGGAAGCGCTTTACTGCTGATGGCCCATTCGTCCTGGGCGACGGTCTGCCAAAACTCGAATGGCACGCCAACGGATGTTTTTTACGATCTGTCGAATGTCTTCAACAGTAGTAACAACCAGCCGGGACAGGTGGTGACGTTACCGGAAAAATCTGGCTGGATTGGCGTGAATGCCACCTGTCCGGCCGGGACAACGGTAAATTACACCTATCGAAGCTATGTCACTGAACTTCCGGTTCAAAGTACCGAAGGCGGATTCCAGTATCTGAAGCTCAATGACTACCTGCTGGGGGCCATGAGCATAACCGATAGCTATGCCGGGTTATTTTATCCCCCGCGTAATTACATTCGCATGGGGACTCACCCTAACGTACCTAAGCAGCAGCCTTTTGGCGTGATGGATTCAAAGCTGGTGTTTAAGCTCAAAGTGATCCGCCCGTTTATTAACATGGTGCCGATTCCGCGGCAGACGATGTTCAGCGTCTATGTCACGACCAGTACCGGAGATGCGCTAAGCGTACCGGTTTATACCATCAGCTACAGCGGCAAGGTGGAGGTTCCACAAAACTGCGAAGTAAACGCCGGGCAGATTGTTGAGTTTGATTTTGGTGATATTGGCGCATCGCTGTTTAGCAAGGCAGGAGCGGGAAACCGGCCTGAAGGCATCAATCCGCAGACCAAAACGGTAGCGATAAAATGCACCAACGTCGCTGCACAGGCCTACTTAACCATGCGTGTAGAGGCCGAGAAAGCCACCGGGCAAATGATGGTATCTGACAATCCCGATTTAGGTTTTATTGTCGCCGACAGCAGCGGTAAACCGCTGACGCCCAATAATCTGTCCAGCACTATCCCGTTTCAACTGGATGATAACGCCGCGGCGAGCGTGGGTATTCGAACATGGCCGGTTAGCGTGACGGGCAATAAGCCCACCGAAGGACCTTTTACAGCCCGTGGCTATCTGCGAGTGGATTATGACTAACAAGCAAACGCCAGCCGCAGCGACACTTCTGGCAATGGTGTGCCTGCTGACATTCAGCTCGTTGTGCCATGCCGCTTCGTCGCTGGGGGAAATCAATATTGAACTGCGCGGAAACGTGGTGGACTTTACCTGCGCGGTAATTGCCAGCGACAGCAATAAGTCCGTGGAGCTAGGCACCTGGCCGACCAAGCAGCTTCAGACTAGCGGAGATACTACTCAACCGGTCGCGTTTACGCTGAAGCTAGAAGGCTGCCCGCCGGGTTCCGCTTCGATAACGTTTTCCGGAACTCCGGCCCCGGGCACGACGTTGCTGGCGCTTGATGACGCAGTGATGGCGCAAAAGGTGGCGATTGAACTGCACGACAGCGACCGTACGCGATTGCCGCTCGAGCAGGCCAGTCAGACGGTGGGGATTGATGAGAACGGCAATGCCACGCTGACCTTTTTCGCAAACTATATCGCGTTAGCTGCTGGGGTTCAGCCTGGCATTGCCAGGGCTGATGCCACGTTCATGATTAACTATAACTAATCAATGCGCTAACAAAACACTCCCGAACGAAATCTCGCCGGGAGTGTTATTACATTAATTCATGCATTTTTGCGTAATCGATCAGCTCAACGATGGTGTGCAACCCGAGCTTGGAGTAGATATTAGCCTTGTGAGCGCTAATCGTTTTATTGCTGAGTAACAACTGCTCAGCAATTTCCTTATTGGATAGCCCGTTTGCCAGATAACGCAAAACGGTAACTTCACGGTTAGAGAGCGGCATGTCATGTAAGACGCCTTTTTGTGCATTTATATTGTTAATGAAATTAAGGGTATCCGAAGGAAAAAAGGAATATCCCGATAAAATCATTTTTACCGCATTGTAGATATCATTGAGATCCTTTCGTTTACTGACAAACCCATTTGCACCGGCCCGGATAGCACGCCCGGCATAAAATGACTCGGATTTTGAGGACAGAAACAGTACCCGAGTTTTCTCCTGCAATGACTTTATTCTTTTGAGTAATGTAAACCCATCAGAACCAGGCAGTTCAATATCCAGGATGACAAGATCGACCGGGTACGTGCGCAGATGTTCTATTGCCGTACGGCTGTCATCGGTTTTCAACACTACCTGAATATTACTGTTTTTCTCGAGTAGTACTTCTATCGACATTCTGACAATAGGGTGTTCGTCCATAATGATAACGGATGCTGGTTTCATTGTTGTATGCCTCAAACTGTTTGCGTATCTTGCGAATTTGATAAAACATCAGGCGTTATAATATTGTCAAATAGCCAAGAATTGTTCTGAGGGAGAGCCGAATAAATATTATTTCATCCTTGTTTATTCGGTTGTTCTTCTGCAGAACAATGAATTTGTGGAAAATCCATTTCACACCGGGAAAACTAACAATTAATCAGGAAACTGTGGGGATTATACCTGCTCTGCTCATTCGGAAAAGACTTACAACATCCTGGTTGTTAATGTCAGTTAGGATATTCTGAAAGATCCAGATGTGTTAATGACTATTGGTATTATTTATCTGTGGTTCGAATTATGGCAGATTGAAAATTTTTTTTAAACAGTAAAAACGACACAATAAACCAATTGTTTAGGTTTTGTTAAGATTGCTATAGGACTATTTTTTATTGAAATGCACAGGATCAGTAAGGTTAAGTGTGAGAATGGCTCCAAGTATAATACCAGGAATAGTTGTAAATATTAAATATTTGTAAAAATTAGATCTTTTTTCTTATTCAAGAATAAGTAATTTCCTAAAAAATCTTATAGCACAATGAGTTATGGTGTTAAATTAAATGGGGAGAGGTAACGTTGAGGCGGTGTATCAGATGCAAAAAGCGCTGCCTGCTGGGTAATCCAAGGCGCGTAATCAACTGGTTCAGGCGATAGATGATGCGGTGGTAGGGTTGTGCCTGTAACAATGCAATCTTTTTTAAGGAGTTACCCTGTAATAGCAAGGTAATCAGCTCCCAGTCGAGCTGATTTATACGCCTGGAATGAATATAGTTAAGAACCGGAGATAATAAAGCATGGCGCATCTCGGGGAGGCGCAAATTGCGTGGCAAGATATAAAATGGACCGGACAGTGAAATAAATGTAGTGAGGTCTTCATCGCGACTGGAAAGCATTATGAAGATTTGGATGTCATTATGCTTCTTAATTAGCTGGCGCAGGCTTTCAAGTATATCGAAATAAGGGATTGTTAAGCTTTCAATGTCAATCACTAACTGGCTAATTACCGGCTCTTGCATGCTGAGCAAAGTCGATTCAACGCTCTGGAAGATCGCCGTGCGAGTACCTGAGAATAAATGTCGACTCAGCGCATAGGCCAGATAGTAGTCTGTCGTAATTATCGCCTGAGATATAGTGCCGTCCGGTAAGGTGTATTCGAGTTTTTGCGCCAGATACTCGATCCGGTCAAATACCTGTGAGGTACAGTGGGGAAATTGCCAGCTACAGTTAGCGTTTCGTATACGGCGATAGCGGTCCCGGCGTTTTGCACTGTGCATCCTTTTCCATTCCATTTCTGTTGCGGCAGGTCTGGATAAATTGCTGACTACAGGCATCCCTGAACCAAACTTTTGTCAGCGCAAAGGTGAGTTGACTTGTGCCGTTGGGTTTCAGTGCTTCAACAATCATCAGACTGGCAATTGCGTACTCCATCAGAATAATCTGCCGGAAGTTTTCTGATGTCTTACTCAATGCCCAAAAGATCGTTTTATCCAGTTCAACCTCTCTCTGAGATTAGATAAAATATTACCGGGTGTGTCTTTTTGTTACCCCGGAAATAGTATGGCCGGATTATTCTCGCAGCCTGAAGCCAGGTACAGTAGGAGCCGATGCTTAATCGATGATGAGATATTTCTCAATAAAAATTAGGCAGAGATACCCCGTCTAATTTTGCAGAAAGTTCAGATGGGCGCGGATGTATCTTAAGAATTGCTGATCGTTTTTCACATGCAGCTTTTTCATAATGCTGCGGCGGGTCGCTTTGGCCTGGATATCACTGACTGAGAGCAGATGAGCCGTTTCGGCTAACGTATACCCGCTGGCGAGAAACATTAAGAACTGGCGTTCTTCGATAGAAAAGTTGCGGGTGGTGCAGTAATGGCAGATAGTCGCGGGCACGCTAGTGCGCAGTGCGCGTTTTTGCAGGATGAGGACCAGTTTTTTGGTTATCTCGTCGACGTCATCTTCCCGATAAATCAGTGGCAACATGTACAGGCAGGGACGGAACATTAGCTTATCTTTGTCGTTTTTGCTACAGATGACCACCCGGTGTTGGCGCCTGGTGTGGACAGGAACCATGTAACAATCGGCGCTGAGCCAATCTTCATCCAGTGAGATAAACGCGATTTCAGCGCGATCGATATCTTCGACAGGTAAAAAGCTAATCTCCTGATGCCACTGATTTGCCAGATGGGAGATGATGATTTTCAGTCCATGTTCGAAGTGACTGTTTTCTTCCTTGATGGCGATACTTAACATTAAAGAGTTCCTGACCACTGGAGAGGGGATAAGGGAATGTTAAGCAAAATCATAAATATTCTAAATACATGTATCCCTAAATCTGACGTTTTGCGGGCTGAGTTGTTACCAGGTGATTTCCTGGATACCTTTGAACGAGCAGAAAAAATCAACATTCGTACACTTCGCCAGCAACCGAAACAAAAGGCATTGACTCAGCAAGCGCTGACCGTATAATTCACGCGTTTCATCTGCATGAAGTAATCACTTCGCAATGCGCCCTTAGCTCAGTTGGATAGAGCAACGGCCTTCTAAGCCGTAGGTCGTAGGTTCGAATCCTACAGGGCGTACCATTTCAACGTCACTTCTGATGTTCAGCTTCAGTTAATCGCGACAAATTTTCTTTTGCCAACCACATTTCCACTTCTGTAAGACTTAGTTGTACTTCCTCTCTGAGTGAAAAATCAGCTAGCGGCTGCTGTTCAAGCGCTGCGCACATCCTGCTGGCAGAACGCATCCCCATGCTGGCGCAGCTGCTTTTTAGCTGATGTGCCAGACGTTTTATCTTCTCGTACTCATATGCTGCGCGCGCTGCGTCAATCTCATCTAATACAGGAAGGGTGTGTTGCAGATTGTTAGCCGATGCTGGCATGCAGGTAAGCGAAACGTTTAGCGAGTCAGCCGATCATCTGGCAATTTTTATCGAACTGCTGAGTCATCTGCATTTTTCTCTGGGAGAGTCCGGGCTTAGCCGCCAGCGTATTGATGCGCTGCGCAGAGAAACGCTGGTGGGGCTGTTACGCTGGTTACCGGAATTCACCGCCAAATGCCGCCGCTATGATGACTTTGGTTTCTACGGTGCGCTGAGTCAACTGTTGCTGGCACTGGTCAGGCTGGATATTCAGAACTGAGTGATGGCCTAAGCCACAGAAAAACGGAAATACATTCGTTCTAATGCTTGTCATTTTAACGAAAATGAATGGCCGTAATGAGTAACTGAGAGTAGGACATCCGGAGGCAATGAATCTGTTGCCTCCGGTATATTGCTACATTTACCGCTGAGGTGAACGGAACCCTGAGCAAGAATCACATGTGCTCAATAATGCTTAACCTATAAACGTTAGTGCAAATTCGCCCCCATTTTGACCCTATCACCGCACAACCAGCACGGGACATTTTGCATGGCGTACTACGGCAGCCGCCGTTGAACCCAGCAGATAAGTGCTAAAACCAGGCTTATGTGAGGCAATAACAATAAGCTCAGCGTCTACCGCTTCCGCCAGTTTGAGGATCTGATCCTTCGGCGGGCCGTAAACGACGTGAGTCTGACTCCTGCCTGCAGGAATATTGAACTGCTTAATAATCTCTTCGAGTTTTTCGCTGGCCTTGGCCTGCAGACCGCTTCTGTCCGGGAATTCTGTTGAGTAAGCCAGCCCCAGCGAGGCATAGAACGGAACGGTAGGAATAACGGCTAAAAAGTGGACCTTAGCGGTTTTGGCATGCGCCAGGACCTGTGGAACAACATGGCGGGTTAAATCGGTTTCAGAGATATCAATGGGCACCAGAATTGAGCGATACATATTCACTACCTCCTGTTTGTTTACCTCTACCCAGAGTGTAGCGAAAATCGAATCTGTATAATAAGTGACCAGATCAAGGTTGCATGCATAAATGCGCGTCAATGATAGGTGTGTGTCACAAGTCTTGTCGTGAATGTATATCTGAGCACAACCACAAGAGGGGTATCTTCATTAATACGTGTTATCACGTAATAGAAAAGGGTTCGTTTTTATGTTTTTTCATTATATATTTTATTATATAGCGACTATTGCCAAGGGCATAATTTTAATGCCATTCAGCACTCATCAAACTTTTATTCTGACGTTTCCATAATTAATGGTTAATTAAACCTTGGATTTGGTTTAATTATCTGAATTTAAAAAGGTATTTTATATTTAATTTCGTTCGTATTAATTATGCGAGCGCCTTCAAACTTACCCACATGCTGATTCTCATTTCCCTCTGCGTTTGATGAATATCAATAAGTAGCCGCGTTAGGGTAATTATTGTCTACCCATTAAAGGGTATTCATCTTGTGGGAATAAAAGATGAGAAAAATAAATAAAACCATCCTCGGGACGATGCTGCTGTGCATTGTTCTTGGTGCTGTTATCGTTTTGGCAGGGCAATGGACGTTGCACAAAACCTCAAGCACGGAATTCTGTTTATCGTGTCATACGATGCAGGCACCGTATGAGGAATATACCGGTTCGGTTCACTTTCAGAATCAGAAAGGTATTCGTGCAGAGTGTGCTGATTGTCATATCCCCCAGGGCGGCCTGGATTATCTGGTGGCTAAACTGCGGGCCTCAAAAGATGTTTATCATCAGTTCATAACCAAAAAAATCGATACCCCAGAAAAATTTGAAGAACACCGTCTGGAGATGGCGCAAACCGTTTGGGCACAGCTAAAAGCGAGCGATTCTGCGACCTGCCGTAGCTGTCACAGCATGGAAGCGATGGATCTTGCCGCACAAAGCGCGGAGGCCCAGAAAATGCACAAAATGGGCATCGAGGAAAAGCAAACCTGTATTGATTGCCACAAAGGCGTCGCCCATTTCCCACCTGAAATAAAAATGGATGACAGCGCGCTCAAAGGGCTTGAAGCGCAGTCCGCCTCCACCCCTGCTTCGGCAACAGAGCTTTATGCCGTAAGCAACACCGCGCTGGGCGATTTGGGAACCGTTTACCCGGCAACAAAAATGCAGGTTCTGAAAACAACGGACAATACGCGACAGGTCGAGATTCGCGGTAGCCAGATGCAGGGAAATGAACAGGTCATTTACTACGCGGCAGGACAGCGTTTGATTCTTGCCAGCCTGAGTGAAAAAGGTCAGCAATCGCTGAAGATCCTCTCCGACTGGAAAAAAGATGATTACGGCAATGTGTGGCGAGATGTCGTGCTGCAGGGTGAATGGAGCGGTTCCGCTCTCGCCAGCCGTGAACCGATGTGGGATTACGCACGCAAACTCGACAATGTGTACTGCGCGGGCTGCCATGCGCCAATTCCGGCGAATCATTTCACGCTCAACGCCTGGCCTTCAGTAGCAAAAGGGATGGGCGCTCGCACCAATATCAGTGAAAACGAACTGGATATCCTGAGCCGTTACTTCCAGTACAACGCTAAAGACATGAACAAATAAGCGATAAATCAGGAGAAATCATGAAACTCACAAGACGTGACTTTATTAAGACGGCTGGCGCGGCAACCGGGACAATGGCGATTTCTTCGGTGATCCCAATGCCGGCCTGGGCCGAAGGCCAAAATGGCGGAGCGATTCTGACGGCAGCGCGTTGGGGCGCGGTATACGTGGAAGTAAAAGATGGCAAAGTGGTTTCCTCAAAAGGCGCGTTACCTAAAACGGTGCCGAACTCGTTACAGCAAACCGCACCGGATCAGGTCCATACCAATATCCGCGTAAAATATCCGATGGTGCGCAAAAGCTATCTGGAAAACCCGGGTAATGCGGATGGTAAACGTGGAAGCGATCCTTTCGTGCGGGTTAGCTGGGAGCAGGCACTGAAACTGATACATGAGCAGCATAGCCGGATCCGTAGCAGCTATGGCCCGGCGTCGATATTTGCTGGTTCTTATGGCTGGCGCTCCAGCGGCGTTCTGCATAAAGCGCAAACCTTACTGCAACGCTATATGAGCATGGCCGGTGGTTACGCAGGTCATACCGGAGATTATTCAACCGGTGCCGCGCAGGTGATCATGCCTTACGTTGTGGGATCGGTTGAAGTCTATGAGCAGCAAACCACCTGGCCGATGGTGCTTGAGCACAGTCAGGTCGTGGTGCTGTGGGGGATGAACCCGCTCAATACCCTCAAGATTGCCTGGAGCAGCACGGATGAACAGGGGATTGAATACTTTAATCTGCTGAAGAAATCAGGGAAAAGCGTTATCGCCATCGATCCGATGCGTTCCGAAACCATTGAGTTCTTTGGTGATAATGCAACCTGGATTGCGCCACATATGGGGACCGATGTGGCGATGATGTTAGGGATCGCCCATACGCTGGTGAAGAAAAATCTCCATGACAAAGCCTTCCTGGAAAAATACACCACCGGATATCCGCAATTTGAAGAGTATTTGCTCGGCAAGAGCGACAAAATAGAGAAAACCGCCGAGTGGGCTTCCGGCGTGTGCGGCGTGCCTGCTGAGCAACTGGAGAAGCTGGCGGAAATTTTCTCCAGCAATCAAACCATGCTCATGGCAGGTTGGGGGATTCAGCGTCAGCAATACGGTGAGCAAAAACACTGGATGCTGGTGACTCTGGCGGCGATGCTGGGGCAAATTGGTACCGAAGGCGGTGGTTTCGGATTCTCTTATCACTATTCCAACGGCGGTAACCCAACGCGTACCGGGGGAGTATTGCCAGCCATCTCCGCCCAAATTGAGGGTGGGTCATCTGCGGGTAACGACTGGGCGGTTTCCGATGCGGTGATCAGCCTGCCGGTAGCGCGAATTGTCGAAGCGCTGGAAAATCCAGGCGGCAAATATCAGCATAACGGTAAAGAGCAAACCTTCCCGGATATCAAAATGATCTGGTGGGCGGGCGGCGCTAACTTTACCCATCATCAGGATACTAACCGTTTAATCAAAGCCTGGCAGAAGCCTGAACTGGTTGTCATCTCTGAGTGCTACTGGACCGCAGCGGCCAAACATGCCGATATAGTCCTGCCGATCACCACGTCGTTTGAGCGCAACGATCTGACCATGACCGGTGATTACAGTAACCAACATCTGGTACCGATGAAGCAGGTCATTGAGCCGCAGTTTGAAGCACGCAGTGATTTTGACGTATTTGCCGATCTGGCGGAGATGCTCAAGCCTGGCGGTAAGGCGGTCTACACCGAGGGCAAAGATGAAATGGCGTGGCTGAAGCAGTTCTATGATGCCGCGCAAAAAGCCGCCCGCGCCCAGCGTATCGCCATGCCTCAGTTCAACGCGTTTTGGCAGCAAAACAAACTGATCGAAATGCGTGAGAATGAAAAGAATAACAAATATGTACGCTACGCGGATTTCCGCAGCGATCCGGTGATGAATGCGCTTGGAACGCCGAGCGGTAAGATAGAAATCTACTCAAAAACGATTGAAGGCTATCAATACAAAGATTGCCCGCCGCATGCGTCATGGATTGAACCCGATGAATGGAAAGGAACTGCGGATAAAGATCAACTGCAGCTACTGACGGCGCACCCGGCACATCGTCTGCATAGTCAGTTGAACTACGCTTCGCTGCGCAAAGAGTACGCGATTGCCAATCGTGAGCCGGTAACGATTCACCCGGATGATGCGAAAGCCAGAGGTATTGCCGAAGGCGATCTGGTACGCGTATGGAACGCGCGTGGACAGGTGCTGGTGGGGGCACACATCAGTGACGGTATCAAACCGGGAATTATCTGTATCCATGAAGGCGCATGGCCAGATATTGAGAACGGTCTCTGCAAAAATGGCGGCGCGAACGTGCTGACGGCGGATATCCCAACCTCAAGGCTGGCGAATGGCTGTGCGGGGAATACCAGCCTGGTATACGCAGAGAAATTCACCGGCGAAGCGCCAAAACTCACCGTCTTTGATGAGCCAGCAATCGTCACTCTGTAATGATGGTTGAAAAGCGGGGGCCGTAAGGCTCCCGCTTTTTATTGCTGTTTCGGCAATGTCTTATCGCCGTTACTCTGCCAGCACAATCACATCTCCCGTTGCCGGGGCGTCAGTTCCCGGTAGCCACAATCGACCCCACGAACCGGTGCAATGACAGCCGAGTAGTTTTTCTGGTTGTTGTTGCTTAATAAATTGTCGGGTTCGCCATAGCTTAGCGGGGGAGGCAGCGCGTAAATGGAACCCACCGACGAGGGCGTAAATTTGGTTAACGCCGGTGATGTTTTGGCAATGGCGTACGATATTCTCTATTCCCCGATGCCCGCATCCGGTAATGATGACTAACCCGCGATCAGATTTATAGATCAATACGCCTTCGTCGCTGATGTAATCCGGTTGAGGTGTTTTCTCGCTAATAACGCCATAGGCCTGTGGAGTGGCGACACTAATTTCCCCGGACCACAAAAATCGATCGCTGATCGCCAACGGTTCACGGGTGTATTCCATGATTAGTCGAGAGTAGTCGTTATCACGCGAGAGTTTTTTTATTTTTCTTGGCGTTCCCGCCAGGGTTATTGAGGCATACCGTTCGCAGGCTATTTGGGGATGGCAAATGATACGACTGTTATCCGCCAGCCACGGCACGCCGCCACAGTGATCGTAATGGCCGTGCGAAAGAACCACGGCGGTCAATTGCGTCAGGTCTACGCCCATTTGCGCGGCGTTAAGTATGAAGCTGTCGTCCGGGCCGGTATCAAATAGTATGGTGGTGGTTTCATCCTGAACTAACAGACTTAGTCCAGGCTTTGCCCGTAATGATTTATCTGCGCTCGCAGCGCGCCTGTTTTCAAGCAATACCGTGAGGGTTAATGCCATGCCTGACTCCAGTATTAAAACGGCATACTGTAATACATGACCGTTGAGAGCGCTGTGATCGCAGCGCTCTTTGTGCTGACTTAGCGGTGATAGTAATGGCCGTCATCATCGGAGTGATGGTGACTATGCCGCCACGCATGCTGGTTCTCCCTTTGCTCGCGCTCCTGGCGTTCATGCTCTTTATCACGGTTGGCTTCACGATTTTTGTGATTAGCGATCGCCGTGGCAACTGCTGCGGCCCCAATACCAGCAGCGGCTGCAGAAAGATAAGGATGTTCGGCACAACCCGACAGACTAGCCATAATAACCAACGTGGAAATCAGTTTTTTCATTGTGGCGGTATCCGTTACTCGCGCACAATTTTGCCAGCATTCCCGGCATCGCTGTCATTCCAGCTACCGCGACCATTCGTTTTAATGGTGTAAGTGGCATAGCCGACACGGAAGGTCATCGTATCCTGATAGGTATTTACGTCACGCACTTCATTACCATTGACGTACACGCTGGAACCCTCGACGTGAATATCAACGCTGCGTTGACCATTGGCAAATTTGGCTACGTAATTTCCGCTGAATTTGCCGTAAATATCGGCATTATCGTGGTTATCCCGGTCAGCGGTATTTTGCTGCTCTTCACCATGACGATGATGACGGCTCTGCTGGCTGTTGCCGTTCTCAATAAAGCCATGATCGCGGTTCCACTGATAGGATTTATTGATATCGCAGCCATTGAGTTCACTCATTTGTGTACAACCTGAATGTTCATACTTTTTCTGCATTGCCGGGGTAATTGCGCATGCCGTTGTGGCCGTTGTCAGGCCGAGGACAAAGAGGGTCAGCAGACGTTTTTTCATTTTTTGCTCACTATCATCATTAAGTTTATTTATAGGAATACGAACTGTTTGAATGTCATGTTTACGACGACGGCAGTCTCCCATTAAATATTAATGACGCATACCAGGGGGAATCCTAATTTATATTAATGGTGAGGGTGTGGGGGCTGTAATATGCAACATTACAAGCAGGTGAATTACGTAGTTTATACAAGTAAGATAAAACGCTTAATTATATTTACTTTTTAATGAAGTGTTTAAAGAAATATTAATATTGACATTAACGGCAGGAACGCAGGCTTGTAAATGTACAGGCCTGCGTGGCGCGTTTTGTCCGCAATATTCATACATAGCGTATTGATGGACATTTTATTCAACACAGGACAAGGTTACCCTTGCGCGGGGATCTGTGCGCGGTGCTGCCTGGCCTGAGCCTCATGGGCATATGAATGACCGTTATTCACTGACTGGTGAACGACCATCGCTTTTTCATGTTTATTCATTTGTGAAAAGGGGCGTGCCTGGGATGGCGTTGACGTTGAGTTATTCGTCTGCGCGACGTGTTCTTGCGCCATTTGTTGATGTGCAGGGGCACTGCTGTTATTCATCATTTCATGGGCTGCTGCGGCCTGCTGATGCATTTTGGGGGTGTCGGCCGCATTAACGCCAGCTGAAATAAAAAACGCGATAGCGAAAAAAGAGGATATCTTATTCATCATATTTCTCCTGTTTGGGTTTACGGAAGAAATTATAATTGGTGAGGGCTGTCAGCGGCGTGACAGGATTATGACGGTTATGTCAGAGAATCGGTGATGATATATATACCGGTCATACTTCAAGCTGCATATGCGCAGGCTGCGCTCGTTCACCCCAGTCATTTACTTAAGTAAGTGACCGGGGATTCCCTCTCTTGCCGCCTTCCTGCAACTCGAATTGTTTAAGGTATAAACGCCATTACCATAAATTACATCGCATGTTTGGGCAGCGTCAGAATAAAACGGGTGGCAAGCTGATCGGATGTCACCGAGACTTTCCCCTGATGGGCGATAACAATCGATTTCACAATCGCCAGGCCAATACCGCTGCCTTCGCCTTTACGCTGTCGCGAAGGGTCAACCCGATAAAACCGATCAAATAGCCGCGATAGATGCTGTGGGGGAATGGGGGGGCCGGGATTTTCCACGACTATCTGGACCAGGCCATCCGCCTCTTTCACCCGCACGGTTACCGACTCGCCCTTTGGCGTGTAGCGCATGGCATTTGAAAGCAGATTACTCATTGCCCGGCGTAGCATTAACGGATCGCCTGAAACCCAGCATGCGCGTCCTTCAAAACGTAAGCTAACCTCGCGCTCTTCTGCCCAGGCTTCGAAAAAGTCGAACACTTTACCAACCTCATCGGCCAGATTAAGCGCTGTCTTTTCCGGGATAAGCTGATTGTTGTCTGCCTGCGCCAGAAACAGCATGTCGCTTACCATTTTCGACATACGACCAAACTCTTCAAGATTGGAATACAGCACGTCTTCCAGCTCTTTTTGGCTACGGGTTTGGCTGAGCGCAATTTCCGTTTGTGTGACCAGGTTGGTTATTGGCGTGCGGATCTCATGGGCAATATCCGCCGAGAAGTTCGACTGACGTTTAAATACATCCTCAATGCGTTCGATCATGTGATTAAACGAACTTACCAGCTGTTCCAGTTCAATAGGGACCGCTTGCGGATCGAGGCGCACATCAAGATCTTTTGAGGTGATATTTTGGATGCGCCGACTGACATTACGGATCGGTTCATGGCCTTTATACACAGCGAACAGCACGATAAATACAATCATCATGCTAATCAGCGATGCCGTCATAATCAGTTTGTTTTTCAGGTCGTTAATATAGTGCAGATGAAAATCGATCGATAACGCCAGATACAGCGTATACGCCGCTTTTCCATCAGTCAGCTTTCCTACCGGCAGGCGAATCATTCGCCAGTTAGACGACGTTTTTTGTCCGTGAATATGTTTGGCCGTTTGCAGTGTTGGGCCGGATATAATAAAAACATCGCTGGCATGGGCATTTTTATCCGGTCTTGCGCTGGCGATAAATTGCCGGAGATCCGGCGCATTTGGCGAATGAAAAATGGCTTTCTGCTTACTGTCTTCCAGAGAAATAATGACGTTCGAGTAGCCCTCTACCACGTTTTTCAGCGTTTCCAGGCGGCGTGATTCTGGCTCGTTGGGTTGGTTAATAATCCGCTCCAGCGTGGCGCTGATCTCTTGTAAATCATTGATGTCCTGCTCGGCGAAATGGACCTTCACGGAGTGGATCATTATCCATGCAAAGGCGAAAAATGAAGCGATCGTCGCCAGACTGATAAAAAAGGTCAGTCGTGTCGCCAGCGAAAAAGGGCGCCGCCATCGTTTACTGGGCATCAGGAACCTCAAGCATATATCCCACGCCGCGTACGGTCTGAATCAGTTTCGGCTCAAAATCGTTATCAATTTTGGCGCGCAGACGCTTAACGGCGACGTCGATGGCATTGGTATCGCTGTCAAAATTCATATCCCAGACCTGGGAAGCGATCAGCGAGCGGGGTAAAACTTCCCCTTGATGACGCAGGAAAAACTCAAGCAGCGTAAACTCTTTGCTGGTCAGGGTAATACGCGTCCCGCTGCGGGTGACTTTTCTGCTGACCAGATCGACCATTAAATCCGCGACCTGAAACTGGCTTTCGACAATCACCGCCGCACCCCGGCGCAGCAGCGTTCTGACCCGCGCCAGCAGTTCGGCGAAGGCGAACGGTTTGACCAGATAATCATCAGCGCCTAATTCCAGACCCTTAACCCGATGTTCAATGGTACCCAGCGCGGTGAGGAGAAGAATGGGCATCCCTTTGTTAGCGGAACGCAGCATCCGTACGATATCCCAGCCGTTTACATCCGGCAGCATGATGTCGAGTATGAGCAGGTCGTAATCGCCGGTCATCGCCAGGTGGTACCCGTTCAGGCCGTTATCCGCTAAATCCACGACAAAACCCGCTTCCGTCAGGCCTTTCGTCAGGTATTCACCGGTTTTTTTCTCATCTTCGACTATCAACACCTTCATCGCATTCTCCTTCTCACACGGGTTGTGCGGACTTTCAATTCTAGGGAAGCGGGATCGGATAGCAATCGGTTATTGGGAAAATGACAGTTTTGTCATTTTCCTGTCACCGCTTAAACAGAGTCACTTCGTTAAAGTACAACACTATAAATTCCTACATTTTTTAGGGCCATCAGTCCGGTCAGGACGAGAAGAACTATGAGCAAATTTAAGCTTCTTACCCTCAGCGCTGTATTCGTTCTCGCCGGTTGTTCATTGGCGCCGGACTATCAGCGTCCGACATTGCCTGTGCCGCAGCAATTCTCCTTAAGCCAGAATGCCCTGGTTTCTGCACCGGTGGGATATCAGAACACGGGCTGGCGGAGCTTCTTCGTTGACTCTCAGGTAAAGGCGCTGATTGGCGAGGCGCTGGTCAATAACCGCGATTTACGTATGGCAGTGCTAAAAGTTCAGGAAGCGAGAGCGCAATATGGCGTCACGGACGCTGACCGCTATCCGCAAATCACGGCAGGTTCCAGCGGTACTTACAGCGGCAAATTAAAAGGCGATAGCAGCACCGATCGTGAATTCGAAGCTGGACTCAATCTTAGTTTCGATCTGGACTTCTTTGGTCGGCTGAAAAATATGAGTGAAGCTGAGCGACAGAATTTCTTTGCCAGCGAAGAGGCGCGTCGGGCGGTGCACATCTCATTAATCTCCAACGTATCGCAAAGTTATTTCAATCAGCGTCTGGCTTATACACAACTGCAAATTGCCGAAGAAACGCTGCAAAACTATCAGCGTTCTTACGCTTTTGTTGAGAAGCAGTTGCTGACCGGAAGCACCAACGTGCTGGCGCTGGAACAGGCGCGGGGCGTGATTGAAAGCACGCGCAGCGAAATCGCGAAGCGTAAAGGTGAACTGGCGCAGGCGAACAACGCGCTGCAACTGTTGCTGGGTACGTACGGGAAATTACCCAACGACCAGATGCGCAGCAGCGGGGATATCAAACCAGTAACGCTGCCGCCATCGCTCTCGTCGCAAATCCTGTTGCAGCGCCCGGATATTTTGGAAGCTGAACACGGATTAATGGCGGCGAATGCCAATATCGGCGCCGCACGAGCAGCGTTTTTCCCGTCGATTACCTTGACCAGTTCGGTTTCCAGCAGCAGCGGCGATCTCTCCAGCTTATTTAATGCGACCAGCGGCATGTGGAATTTTGTCCCCAAAATAGATATTCCCATTTTTAACGCCGGACGTAATCAGTCCAATCTCGACCTCGCTGAAATTCGCCAACAGCAGTCGGTGGTTAATTACGAACAAAAAATTCAGAACGCGTTTAAAGAGGTGGCGGATGCGCTGGTGTTGCGCCAAAGCATTGCCGATCAAATTAGTGGTCAGCAGCGCTACCTGACGTCATTGCAAATCACCTTACAACGCGCCAGAGCGCTTTATCAAAATGGTGCGGTTAGCTACATCGAAGTACTGGACGCCGAACGTTCTTTATTCGCTACGCAGCAATCGCTGCTCGATCTTAATTACGCCCAACAGGTTAATGAAATTAAGCTGTTTGCTGCCTTAGGCGGCGGTTGGGTGGAGTAATCCTTAATATTAACTTTTCAGGAGCATCAAGTATGAATACTACCGCCAAAGCCGTGTTGTTTAGCTTTTTCTCTGTGGTCATGTTTAACGCTCAGGCCAATGAGCATCAGCATGGCGAGATGATGAACATGCAGCCAGCGGCCCAACAGGAAGACGTCATTAGCGCCACCGGGGTGATTGAAGCTATTGATAAAGAAAGTAAAAAAATCACGATCAAGCATGATCCCATTGCCGCGGTGAACTGGCCTGCCATGACGATGCGTTTTACGCTGGTTGCCGACACCAAGGCTGACGATATTAAACCCGGCGATAAGGTTGCGTTTACGTTTGTTCAGCAGGGAAATCTCTCTGTGTTACGCGATATTCACATCAGTAAATAACGTTCTCGCTGGTCTCTTTTATTCTTGCCCGGATTCTTCGAAATGCGGGTGAGACTATCGCGCAATGGAAATCACTATGGCGTCTTTAAATATTAAAAATACCGCGCTTATTCTCGCTGGCATGATTGTCGGTGGGGTTATTTCTGTCGGTATTTATACTTATTATTCATCAGCAAACGTAACGGCTGAAACCGGGCAGGCTTCGCAAAAAGAAGCCAGAAAAGTGTTGTTCTGGTATGACCCCATGTACCCGAACACGCGCTTTGATAAGCCGGGTAAATCACCGTTTATGGATATGGATCTGATCCCCAAATATGCCGATGAAGAGACCGCGAGCGCGTCAGCGCCTGGCGTGCGTATCGATCCTACTCAGACCCAAAATTTGGGTCTGAAAACAGAACCTGTGCGCCGTGGCCCGCTGCACTATGCGCAAACTTTCCCGGCTAACGTTAGCTATAACGAATACCAGTTTGTTATTGTCCAGGCTCGCTCCGCAGGCTTTATCGAAAAGGTTTACCCGCTAACCGTGGGCGACAAAATTAAGCAAGGTGCGCCGCTTATCGATCTGACGATTCCCGACTGGGTTGAGGCGCAGAGCGAATATTTGTTACTGCGGGAGACCGGCGGCAGCGCGACACAGGTGGAAGGGATTCTGGAGAGATTACGTCTGGCCGGTATGCCGGAAGCGGATATTCAGCGCTTAAAATCGACGCGTAAAATTCAGACCCGCTTTACCCTGAAAGCCCCTATTGATGGGGTGATTACCGCATTCGATTTGCGTACCGGCATGAACATTTCCAAAGACAATGTGGTTGCGAAAATTCAGGGGATGGACCCGGTATGGGTCAGCGCGTCGGTCCCGGAATCTATCGCCTGGCTGATCAAAGACGCCTCGCAATTTACCATCACCGTGCCCGCCTGGCCGGATAAGCCTTTCACCATTAGCAAGTGGAATATCTTACCTAGTGTCGATGCCACCACGCGTACGCTGCAGATCCGTTTGCAGGTCAATAACCCTGATGAGGCGCTCAAGCCGGGGATGAATGCTTACCTGCAACTGAAAACGCAAAGTGAACCGATGCTGCTGATCCCCTCAAAGGCGTTGATTGATACAGGCACCGAGCAACGGGTGATCACCGTCGATAACGAAGGTCGATTTGTACCGAAGCAGGTTGCGGTATTCCATGAATCTCAAGGGCTGACGGCTATCCGCTCAGGCCTGACTGAAGGTGAAAAAGTGGTGTCCAGTGGTCTGTTCCTGATTGATTCCGAGGCGAATATCTCTGGCGCACTGGACCGTATGCGCGCGCAGAACAGTGGTGCGCAAGACGCATCCGCAAAGCCAGCCCAGGCGACCCATTCACACTGAGGACATGATAAATGATTGAATGGATTATCCGCCGTTCGGTGGCAAACCGTTTTCTGGTGATGATGGGGGCGCTGTTTCTCAGTATCTGGGGAACCTGGACTATCATTAATACCCCGGTTGATGCGTTGCCCGATCTCTCTGATGTTCAGGTGATCATCAAAACCAGCTATCCAGGGCAGGCACCGCAAATCGTTGAAAATCAGGTGACTTACCCGCTGACCACCACCATGCTGTCGGTACCGGGCGCGAAGACCGTGCGTGGTTTCTCGCAGTTTGGTGATTCCTATGTGTACGTCATTTTCGAAGATGGCACCGATCCTTACTGGGCGCGCTCGCGCGTACTGGAGTATCTCAACCAGGTTCAGGGAACATTACCAGCAGGGGTCAGCGCGGAGATGGGACCGGACGCCACGGGCGTCGGCTGGATCTTTGAATATGCGCTGGTCGATCGCAGCGGTAAACACGATCTGGCAGAGTTACGTACTCTTCAGGACTGGTTTTTAAAGTATGAGTTAAAAACGATTCCGAACGTGGCAGAGGTGGCCTCGGTAGGCGGCGTGGTTAAACAGTACCAGGTTGTTATCGACCCGATGAAGCTGACGCAATATGGCATCAGCCTGGCGGAGGTGAAATCTGCACTGGATACGTCGAATCAGGAGGCGGGCGGCTCGTCTGTTGAGATGGCTGAAGCGGAATATATGGTCCGCGCCAGTGGGTATCTACAAACGCTTGATGACTTCAATAATATCGTCCTGAAAACAGGGGCCGACGGTGTACCTGTTTACCTGCGCGATGTCGCGCGTGTGCAAATTGGGCCGGAAATGCGCCGTGGGATCGCCGAACTGAATGGTGAAGGCGAAGTGGCGGGCGGGGTGGTAATTCTGCGTTCCGGTAAAAATGCGCGTGAAGTGATCTCCGCCGTTAAAGCCAAACTCGACACGCTGAAAAGCAGCCTGCCGGAAGGCGTTGAGGTAATTACAACATACGATCGCAGTCAGCTCATCGATCGCGCTATTGATAACCTGAGCTATAAGCTGCTGGAAGAGTTTATCGTTGTTGCGCTGGTATGCGCGCTGTTCCTGTGGCATCTGCGTTCGGCGCTGGTAGCGATTATTTCCCTGCCGCTGGGACTGTGTATCGCGTTTATCGTGATGCATTTCCAGGAGCTGAACGCCAATATCATGTCGCTTGGGGGCATTGCCATTGCCGTT
Organism: Citrobacter sp. RHB35-C21; assembly: GCF_013816515.1. NCBI lineage: Bacteria > Pseudomonadati > Pseudomonadota > Gammaproteobacteria > Enterobacterales > Enterobacteriaceae > Citrobacter > Citrobacter sp. RHB35-C21. Next base: position 3,768,621 of record NZ_CP057147.1, on the reverse strand, counting down.
GGGGCGATGGTCGATGCCGCGATCGTGATGATTGAAAACGCCCATAAGCGGCTTGAAGAGTGGGGACATCAGCATCCGGATGAAAAACTGGATAACGCAACGCGCTGGAAGGTTATTACCGATGCCTCGGTAGAGGTCGGCCCGGCATTGTTCATCAGCTTGCTGATTATCACCCTGTCGTTTATTCCTATTTTCACGCTCGAGGGGCAAGAGGGGCGACTGTTCGGCCCGCTGGCGTTCACCAAAACGTATGCCATGGCAGGCGCGGCGTTTCTGGCTATTGTCGTCATTCCGATCCTGATGGGATTCTGGATCCGTGGCAAAATACCGGCGGAAAGCAGTAACCCGCTTAACCGTTTCCTGATCCGTATTTATCATCCGCTGTTGTTGAAGGTGCTGCATTGGCCTAAAACCACCCTGCTGGTGGCGGTGCTTTCAATACTGACGGTTATCTACCCGCTGAATAAAGTCGGTGGTGAATTCCTGCCGCAGATTAACGAAGGCGATCTACTGTATATGCCGTCAACCCTGCCGGGGATTTCGGCGGCGCAGGCGGCGGATATGCTGCAAAAAACCGACAAGCTGATCATGACCGTTCCGGAAGTGGCGCGTGTGTTTGGTAAAACCGGTAAGGCGGAAACCGCAACGGATTCCGCGCCGCTGGAAATGGTCGAAACAACGATCCAACTGAAGCCGCAGGATCAGTGGCGTCCGGGGATGACGATGGACAAAATCATCGCCGAACTCGACAAAACCGTGCGCTTGCCAGGGCTGGCGAATCTGTGGGTTCCGCCTATTCGTAACCGTATCGACATGCTTTCTACCGGCATCAAAAGCCCGATTGGGATAAAGGTGTCAGGTAACGTTCTGGCTGATATCGACGCCACGGCAGAACAAATCGAAGAGGTAGCCAGAACCGTGCCGGGCGTCGCTTCGGCGCTGGCTGAGCGGCTGGTGGGCGGGCGCTATATTAATGTGGACATTAATCGGGAGAAAGCAGCCCGCTACGGTATGACCGTCGGCGCGGTACAGTTGTTTGTCACCTCCGCGGTCGGAGGCGCGATGGTGGGCGAAACGGTGGAAGGGATTGCACGTTATCCGATTAACCTTCGCTATGCGCAGAGCTATCGTGATAGCCCGGAAGCGCTGCGTAATCTGCCTATTCTGACGCCCATGAAGCAGCAAATCACGCTGGCTGATGTTGCAGATGTGACAGTGGTTTCTGGTCCGTCGATGTTGAAAACCGAAGATGCGCGACCCACCAGTTGGATTTATATCGACGCCCGCGACCGTGACATGGTTTCGGTGGTGAACGATCTGAAAAAAGCGATCGCTGAAAACGTACAGTTAAAGCCGGGGACCAGCGTGGCGTTTTCCGGGCAGTTCGAGCTGCTTGAACGCGCCAGCCATAAGCTCAAACTGATGGTGCCGATGACGCTGATGATTATCTTCGTCCTGCTTTATCTGGCTTTTCGTCGCTTTGGTGAAGCGTTGCTGATTATTACCAGCGTGCCCTTTGCGCTGGTAGGGGGGATCTGGTTCCTCTACTGGATGGGGTTCCATATGTCGGTTGCGACCGGAACCGGGTTTATCGCCCTGGCCGGCGTTGCCGCGGAGTTTGGCGTAGTGATGCTGATGTACTTGCGCCATGCTATTGAAGCCGAGCCTGCACTGGAAAATCCGCAAACCTTTACGGCGGATAAGCTGGATGAAGCGTTGTATCACGGCGCGGTGCTGCGCGTGCGTCCGAAAGCGATGACCGTGGCGGTGATTATCGCGGGCCTGTTGCCAATCTTGTGGGGGACAGGGGCAGGCTCAGAAGTGATGAGCCGCATTGCCGCGCCGATGATTGGCGGCATGATTACCGCGCCATTGCTGTCGCTGTTTATTATTCCGGCAGCTTATAAGCTGATGTGGCTGCACAGGCATCGCAGCCAAAAGTAATGCCTTGAAGCGCTCGCCTGCGTCGGTTTTGTTGCCGAAGCAGGCGGTGCGTTATGCCGCCAACGCTTTCACGCGTTTGCGGTACTCGCCCGGCGTGCAGCCAAATCCCCGTAAAAAGACTTTGTGAAACGACGATTCGCTGGCGTAACCCACCGACTCGGCAATAACGATCAACGGCTGCGATCCGCGTGACAGCATCTGGGCGGCGAATTGCAGGCGTAGCTCGGTTAACACCGCCAGCGGCGTGGAGTTTGATACTTCACGGAATAGCTGCGCAAAGCTGGCCCGCGACATATGGGCACGCTTTGCCAGTTCTTCGACGGTCCAGGGAAAAGCCGGTGACTCCAGCATCATGAAGACAACGGCACCCAGCCTTGGGTGCAGCAGTAAATTCAGCACATTTTTAGCGGGTGTCGGCTGGGCTAGCCACTCGCGAACGGCTAACGCGAACAGCGTAGCGCATTGCTGGCTGCAAACGATGTTGGAGCCAGGCAGATCGTTGATGTATTCCTGCTGCATCAGCGCAATCATGGCTTTCAGCCAGTGGCTAATGGGACTGTCATCTTCTGGTGCCAGTATTAATACTTCCGGAAGGGCAGTTAAAAAATAGCGTGAAGATGCCTGCAATCGCAGGCTTCCGCAGACAATATGCGTTTGTTCTTCCCCTGTCTGGCACAGCCGATGCGCGGAGTTTTGAGGCAGAATGACTATTGTTCCTGGACGTAACGTAGAAGACGTTCCGTCTGGCATATCCAGTTGAGCAAAACCCTGGGTTACCGTATGCCAGCGGATAACGGACAGCTCACCCGCCGCGTGCGGCAGTTGCCAGTCCCTGCTCAGCAGGCAGTTTTGATCAATCGAGCCCTGCGGGTCGTTAAGCATAAGTAATCGGCTAAGTGCATCCATAAAGACTCCTGAGCAGTTCTTGTTGATGCTTGTCGAGATAAAGTAACGCTGTTACTCATTATTTCTTAAATAAATTTATGGTGTTAGTTTATTGTCCCGATGGATTGAGTGGAAGAGAGATAGTAGTTATTTAGACGATTTGACAGTGATTTGCGCGATATGGATACATTGTTCATGCATCGTTAAACCTATACTTCAGTTCAACAAACGAACAGTGATATGGCGGAGAGACAGCATGAATCAGTATCAGGCGATTATTATCGGATTTGGCAAAGCGGGTAAAACGCTGGCGGCTACCCTGGCGAAAACGGGCTGGCGAGTGGCGATTATTGAACAGTCAAACACCATGTATGGCGGGACATGTATCAATATCGGCTGCATTCCCACCAAAACCCTGGTACACGATGCTGAACTTCAGCATGACTTTGCTGCGGCGATGCAGCGCAAGGCCTCCGTTGTCAGCTTTCTGCGTGATAAAAACTTCCATAATCTTGCCGATCTGGAAAATGTAGATGTGATTGAAGGTCGTGCTGAATTCATTGATAACCATACGGTGCGGGTCGTGCAGCCAACAGGCGCGATTGAACTAAGCGGCGAAAAGATCTTTATTAATACCGGCGCACAGGCAACGATGCCAAACGTGGCAGGGTTAATGACTACACCGGGCGTGTTTGACAGCACCGGGTTGTTAAATTTGACGCAACGTCCGGAACGTTTGGGGATTTTGGGCGGCGGTTATATTGGTGTTGAATTCGCATCAATGTTTGCCAACTTTGGCAGTAAGGTCACCATTTATGAAGCCGCCCCACTGTTTTTAGCCCGCGAAGATCGGGATATTGCCGACGCTATCGCCAACATTTTACGCGACAAAGGGGTTGAGATTATCCTCAATGCCAGGGTGCAGGCGGTTTCGTCCCATGACGGCGCGGTGCAGGTGCAAATGCCGGAAGGCGTCCAGACTGTGGATGCGCTACTGGTGGCATCGGGTCGCAAACCGGCAACTGAAAATCTGCAGTTGCAGAATGCGGGTGTGGATGTCAACGAGCGCGGTGCCATTGTGGTGAATAAATATCTGCGTACTTCGGCAGACAATATCTGGGCCATGGGCGATGTGACGGGGGGGTTACAATTCACCTATATCTCGCTGGATGACTTCCGTATTGTGCGCGACAACCTGTCAGGCGAGGGATTACGTAACACCGGCGATCGCCAAAACGTACCGTATTCTGTTTTTATGACGCCGCCGCTTTCCCGCGTGGGGATGACAGAAGAACAAGCTCGCGCCAGCGGCGCGGCGGTCCAGGTTGTCACCCTGCCTGTCGCGGCTATCCCGCGTGCACGGGTGATGAATGACACGCGTGGCGTACTTAAAGCGGTGGTAAATCGCGAAACGAAACAGATATTAGGCGTATCGCTGCTGTGCGTGGATTCTCATGAGATGATTAATATCATTAAAACCGTTATGGATGCTGGTTTACCTTACACGACATTGCGCGATCAAATATTTACTCATCCGAGTATGAGCGAATCACTGAACGATCTCTTCTCTCTTATAAAATAATAATATAGCCTGCATGATTGCCCCACCTGTGTGGGGCTTTTTTTATCATATATAAAGAAATACTCATGAACAGCTATTCTGGCGTTATGGAGGAAATAAGATAAGCAACAATGTTTTATTCTATTACGAGTGAAATCACTTGTTAATGGAAATAGAAATGAACATGCTTAAAACTTCATTATTGTTGACTGCTTTACTGACTGCGCCGGTGACATTTTCTGCACTGGCACAACAGCCGGTCGAAGTAGCCCGCGTCAGCGTGTCGGCAATTGCCGCCGCACCTTCTGTTGTTGAACATGCAATCGCCAGACTGGCGCAGGAAAATAAGGCAACTTCCTGGAAAATCACCTCAATGCGCATTGATAGCAGCACTCACGCAACCGCAATTTTGTACAAGTGAGGAGAGTCTGAATGGAAAAGTATCTGCGTTTACTCAGCAAGGGCGATAGAATTGGATTAACATTGATTCGCCTGAGTATTGCCATTATTTTTATCTGGATTGGCTTATTGAAATTTGTACCTTACGAAGCCGATAGTATTACGCCATTTGTTGCCAATAGTCCGGTAATGTCATTTTTTTATGAACATCCAGAAGAATATAAGCAGCATTTAACCCACGAAGGTGAGTTTAAACCGCAGGAGCGGGAATGGCAGAAGGCGAATAACACCTATACGTTCTCCAATGGTCTGGGCGTAGTCGAAGTGCTGATCGCATTGCTGGTGCTGGCTAATCCTGTTAGCCGTTGGTTGGGATTAATTGGTGGCGTACTGGCATTTGCTACTCCGATTGTGACTTTATCATTTTTAATTACCACACCGGAAGCATGGGTGATGCCACTGGGCGATTTGCACCACGGTTTTCCGTACTTGTCCGGAGCCGGGCGTCTGGTGTTGAAAGACACATTAATGCTGGCGGGAGCGGTGATGATCATCGCAGATTCATCGCGATCAATTATTAAGCAAAAGTATTGAATTTTTAACGTGGTACCCTCTGTAAGACAGTAAGCCTCTATAGTTCGATTCGGTAATTACCGGGCCAGCAGGATGCTGGCCTTTTTTCTGCCCTAAGGTAAATTTATTTTACAGGTGAAATATAATTATTCACTTTTTCACAATAACTAGTCGGAGCTATATTCCTGGTTAATGATATAGTGCCGTAAGCATTTTCTCTTCTTCTTGCGATAGCACGCCAGTCCGCATACTGCGTGGTCCTTTCATCAAAACCCATTCATTTCCCTCTATTTTTTTCTGTGTAGTTCTTGCTATTTGTTATCTCAAAATGACATCTCAAAAAATTTTATTATTCTCTTTTGTTATAGTTAGCCAACAACTTCATGTGGTTTTAGGCATGGCTTCAGCTAGAATTAACTTTGATTAAATGTTTTTACGTATCAATAAATGGCTAAAGATAGTTAAAAACTTAATTTTTAACCAACTGTTCGACATGGAATCCACTATGGTAATTAAGCACCAGGGGTGGATGCTGATCTCGCGTTTTGTGAGTAACCAAAAGCGAGACATATCTTAAATATGGAAATAAGGGTTTTAGAATGAGCTTTGGATTAGCAAAGGACAACAAGTTTGAAATCATCGCTACCCTTCGTGAAGAGTTGCACAAGAAAACGAAACTTGAAGTTTTATGTGAAAACCATAGTGTTATCACGCAGTTAGAGAAGATTGATTTCGAGCGGTTTGTCATCTCTGGACACGAAGACATTGTTCCTGAAAAGGTCCAGTACTTTATCCTGCACAGTGAAAGTGGGATTGTAAAATTTAGTGCCAGATTCGAACAAACCTTATCAGCAGGTGCACAAGCAGGATTATCCTACTTCATCCCGGATATGATTTTCTTTGCCCAGCAGCGACAAAATCAGCGTTTTTCCTTCCTGAAGGGTTACGACTTTTTCTGTTTTGGTCGTTACAAAAACGGAGAAAACTACTCTCTGAAGATTAAAAACATCTCGCAGGGCGGTTGTGCATTAATTGTTAAAGATGTGAACTCCCGTTTTCTCTATAAAGATGCGGTGATTAAAAATGCCGCGCTGGATTTTGATACGTTTGGCAGTTTACAGCTGGATTTGAAAGTGATCGATGTCGTCATGATCAATGAATTTGATGAGGATAATCAATTGTATGCCTGTCATCAGATCTCATGTGAGTTCGATTTTAAAAATCGTCGTGAAGAGGCAGAGGTCGAAAAGATTATTATTAAATTTTTAATGAGTAACAAGATTTGATGCTGATAAGGAGCGATGAACAGGATGTTGATGTGTGGCAGTGATAATTTTGTGGGCAATGGTTTGTTCGCCTACCTGACAAGCAAACATGTACCGATACAAACATTCCAGTTTGAGGATATGTTGCATCAGTCATCATTATGCCAGCATCAAACCATGGTTTTTAATATCATTGATAACGAACAACCATGTTCAACTATCGTGCAGTTTTTGAATAAAAACCGCTTCAAGTTTTATAATAATGTCGTGGTAATTATTGCTGATAGTTTGGTGGCGAAATTATGTGTAGAGTTATTATATGTTGAAAAAACGATAGTTTTGACGGAGAAATCTTCACTGCGCGATTTCGGTCAACTGGCGTCGTTAACGGCCGGGAAATGGAATCCCCGGCTGTATCGTTCACAGAAAAGATTAACCGAGAGAGAGCAGCAGATTCTGAATTTATTGGTAAACGGATATACCGCCAGAGAAATTTCAGAGTTAGTCAGCCTGAATTATAAAACTATCCAGGCGCATAAAATGAGGGTCGTCACCAAGCTGGGAATGACCAATACCTCGGAATTAAATAAATTAATTGTCAGATTTACCCATCGTATGTCTTTTTTACCCTAACCTGGCCATTCTATTCTGATGTAACACACCTAATAGTAGATACAATTCGGGAGTGATATTGACTGGTTTTTAATTTTTATGATTTGTTGAGGGAGAGAGGAATGTTTAATTCTAGTGAGGTGTTAACCGCGCTTGAAAAGGCATTGAATACCAGTCAGCTTTATATGGTTTATCAACCAATTTTTAATTTGCGTAATCAGCGTATTAGCGGGTTTGAAGCATTAATGCGTTGGAATAGCCCCCAGATGGGGATGATCTCTCCCGATGTTTTTATTACCTTGCTGGAAGACAGCGGCAATATCATGTCAATTGAAGATATGGTTACCCACACTCCCTGGGATGTGGCAACCCGTTGGCCAGAGCCCCTTGTATTGTCCGTCAATATTTCCGCGCTTGAGTTCTGCGATCCGCTGTTACCCCAACGCGTCAGAAAAAATCTTACTGTATGTGGTCTCCCGCCCCATCGATGCCAGATAGAGGTCACGGAAACGTCGCCGCTGTGCGACAGTCAGGTCGCGGCTAAAAATATGACGGAGCTGAAGGAGATAGGGGTCAAAATTGCCCTTGATGATTTTGGAACCGGCCACGCCAATCTTAACTATCTGTTGAAATATCCTTTTGATACCTTAAAAATTGATAAGGAATTTATCGCCGGCATTGAACCCGATACCCGCTCAACAAAGATTGTCGAGGGTATAATTTCACTGGCGCACAATTTTGGTATTGAAGTTCTTGCTGAAGGGGTGGAAACCCAGTCCGAACTGGACCGGCTGATGCAGATTGGTTGTGACAAAATTCAAGGCTTTTTCATTTCTCCCCCGGTGTTGGCAGAAGAGATCCCGTTACTCCTGACGCAGTATAATCCTTAATCTTCTCCCTCTCTGTTGTTCCCCTGAACCTCGATTGTTTCGCGTTGCCAGAGGGCCGCTCCCGCGCTTTTCCTGCCTATAAAAATAAGTCCGTAGGCCTGATACGTTAAGCGCATCAGGTAGCTTTGTATCCGGGACAGGCAAAAAAAAGCCCCCTGTTAAACAGAGGGCTAGCGAGTTTATGTCAGCTTAGAACGATTTCTTAAAGCCAATTGATGCATTAACCGGCGCTTCAACCTGCGACTTACTGCCACCGTTGCTAAATTGCGTACCCAGTTCTCCGTAAACCTGCAGGTTTCTGTCGATAGACCATGACAGACCGGCTGCAACTTCAGTGCTGGAGTACTGTTGTGAAGACTCAAGCGTGGTGGTGGCTACCGCATTGCTAAAGTGCGTTTTGTCTTTTGAACCCAGACCCTGCCAGACGTTGACCCTGCCGTAAGGCTGGAATTTGCCATGGTTGGTGTCATAGTCAGCGACCAGACGCACGCCCAGACGGGCGGTAAAGGAATCCGCGGTATCCATTTTCACTTTCGTTTGGGTTACACCATCAAGCCGCCCGTTATCAAAGTCGCTGTATTGATAGATCAACTGAGCCTGAGGTTCCAGACTCCATGCGCTGGCGCCTAAACGGAACGATTTACCCACTTCTGTTGACGCCGTCAGCGTGTTGCCTCTGACGGTATACGAGCCGTTGTTACCGGTCGCCGCCAGGCGGGATTTATGGTTACCGTATTGCAGGACGTTATCAACATACATCCCGTCGCCCGAGAACCAGGTGGCGTAGCCGCCGACATAAAACGCGTTGTCGTCGATGTTGCCGCCTTTGCCGTCGCTGCCTGTCTTCGTGCCTTTCACGTTGCTGTCGATATCAAGAATGCTGGTATACATCCCGGCTTTCCAGCTTTCGTTGGCATACATATCGACGCCAACCTGAATCCCCATGGTATGGGAGCTGGTTTGCGTTCCAGCCGCATCATCCAGTTTGGTTTTACCGGAGTAGCCAATCATTCTTGCCCAGGCGCGATTGTCTTCATCAATACCCGGTTTAACCTCGTCCCCCATACGCTGGTGCATGTTGCCTAACAGGCTGATGTCGCCCTGACGAACGACGCTGGCGAGACCAGAATACAGCATAGTTTCTGGACGATATTCGCTTCTCAGATACCAGTTTTCACCCTGACCCTGAGCGTTACCCGCATGCAGTTGATACTCAAATGCGCCTGCTGCCATACGATCGGCGGCAAGATGGAAGGCGTCTCGTGACGTTTGTGCCGTAGTGGTTGCGCCATTGAGCGCGGTTACCACTTCGATACCATCACCAATAGTTGGTGCGCCGAGACCAGAACCATCGACATCCAATAGCGTACTACCGCTGGCTTTACCGCCATCGATAATCAGACGGTCGGCAATGCCTGCGCCGCTGCCATTTTGTGTGGCCGCCATGTTGATAGTCCCTTTTTCGCCGGTGTAATCCCCTTTGACGGTTAACGTTGTGCCAGTCTGCTGGCCGATGAGTGAAACATCGCCGCCGTTGCTCAGTCCCGCTACCGTCTGGTTGTAACCTTGCGTGTTGAGGGTAGTGTCAGCGACAACGTAGTGGTGTGATGCGCTACTCAGAGTGTTGGTATTACCCGCCTGCAGTACACCGTTGGCAATCAGCGTTGCGCCGCTGTAGCTGTTTTCACCATGCAACTCCGTAACACCGCTGCCGGTTTGATGCAGCTGGCCTTCGCCGCTGATATTACCGGTCAGCGCCAGGGTATCGCCACGATTGACGTTGAGTACGCCGTTATCAACGATATCCCCCTGAATGCTGCCGATATCACCGCCGTTACCCAGCTGTAAAACGCCTTGCTCGATGGTGGTGCCACCGGTGTAGGTGTTATCCAGCGTCAGGGTGAGGGAGCCTTTACCGGTTTTGGTCAACTGACCGTTACCTTCGACTTCCGTCAGCAGAGAAACGTTATGTCCGTTGGTGTCGAATGTCCCGCCGCCGGATTCCAGAGTCACCTGACGAGCGGTATCAAACGCTTCACCATATTTCAGCGTACCACCATTAAAGGTAATTCCCGTCTCTGGTGCGCCAAGGTTGGTATCACCCGCCACCTGCAGCGTACCTGAGGTGATGGTGGTTCCACCGCTGTAAGTATTGTCGCCAGTGAGGATGAGCGTACCGAGGTCGCCTTTATTCAAGCCGCCGGTGCCGCGGATCACGCTGTCGATAGTCGCGGTGTAGTTAGCGCCGTCTACTGTGCCATCGCCGACGCGAATCAGCGTATTAGCCGTATCGGTGGTAATGGCTTCTCCGCCCACGCGATAACCATCGGTGGCGAACTGTGCGCCACTGATGATGACGTCGCCTTTGCTGTTATCGACGGTTACGTTGCCCGCTTCACCCTGGAAGACGGCGAACGCGGCATCGGTAAACGGTGCATTCAGCGCGCCTTCTGGCGTTGATTCATCCGTAGTCCAGTTGTCATTACCCTGGCTGGATTGCCAGATACCGTCGCCGCCGTTGATGACGCCGTTGTTTTTCAGCTCGCCATTCTCACCGCCGGTGCCGTCCCAGAAACGTAGCGTCAGCCCGGCATGGTTGACCAGGTTAACCTGGTTTTTAACCGAGGTTTGTACGTACAGGCTGTCCGCAGCTTCCGGCGCGTCGGCAATGTCCATCACATTGTTGGTTAATGTGCCGGTGTAGTTGATGACGCGGTAAACACCAACGTCAAAGCTTCCGCCTGGAGAGGTCTGGATATTGAGCTTACCATCGAGCGTCAGATCGCCATTGACATCAATCAGGTCATTGAAGGCTCCGCCTGGGGTATAGGCTTGACCAAACTGGTAATCAAGCTGTGCGTTATCGCTGAGCGTCAGTGAACCGGTAGTCAGTTTACCCACGCTGTTGATGGCCGCACCCGCGGTAATATGGCCGTCATCCAGTACATCAACAGCGCCGCCGATAATACCGTTCCCGCCGAGCGTTGACCCAGATTTCACCGTCACCTGACCGGTCGCGGCAGACTGATTACCGTTGACCAGCAGTACGCCTTCATTGACGTCCGTGGTGCCGGTCCAGGTGTTATCGCCGGTCAGCGTTAACGTGCCGTCACCGATTTTCACAAGGCTGCCGTCGTTGCCGCTGATAATGCCGCTGATGGTGTCATCAAGGTGCAGATTACCCAGCGACAACTCTTTATTGCCCAGTTCGACATTCCCCGCGCCGGACAACGAGCCGATAGATGTTGCGCTGTCGACTGCGCTGATATCGACCTTGCCGCCCGCCAGGTTTTTAACGACGGTATTCTCTGCTAACGCCTGGTCCGCAAAGGTCATCAGTCCGCTGTTATTCACGCTAGCAGAACCACCGCTGGCGTTTTCTTCCAGCGCCAACGTACTGTCTTTTGACACGTTAACCGTCGCCTCGCCCGCGGTGGCGTTATCGGTTAACAGCGCTTTCGCTGTGCCCGTCAGGTTCAGTTTTGCGCTCGCGGCGGTGACGTTATCCGCCAGTGTTAACAGGCTGTCGGCGATGTTCATGGTCAGGGATTTCAGACTGGTCTCTGTTCCGCTGACATTGAGCGTCGCCCCGTTATTGACGTTCACGGTGCTGTTTTCATTGCTACCAAAGGCCCCGGTTTTGCTGACGTTGACCGTCACATTGTTGGCATTTCCGGTACCGGCAATTTCTGTGTCGCCTTTATAGCTGTTCGCGCGATTGAGCGACAGAGTACTGCCCGCATCGCTTGAGCTGCTGGTGACTTTCAGTTTACCGTCGCCGGTAATCTCACCGGTTGGCGTGAAGTTATGTGAATTGAGGTCAAACACCGCCGCGTTATCATTCGCGCCCAGCGCAATGGTGCGATTGCTGGTCAGGTCCGCGCCCATCTGCAGCGTGGAGCCGTTGTTGATAGCCAGGTCGGTTCCGCTCTGACCGAGGTTGCTGTCGGCGGAAATCTGCAACGTACCGCCATCAATGCGTGTGCCGCCGCGATACGCGTTATCACCGCTGAGGATCAGACGGCCAAGGTCGGTTTTCACCAGCGTCAGCTTGTCAGTCGTGCTGGCTTCGCGGATGACGGACTCAATGGTCGCGGTATAGTTTTGCCCCGCGCCACCCGCGCCAACGCGCAGCAGCAGTTCACCGGTTCCCGGCGTCTGGCCGGCGTGAGTCGCGTTTTCCGTGGTGGCATAAGCGTTAAGTGCGTCGCCTTTAACGACATAGCCATCGGCGTCAAACTGTGCCCCGGAGAAGTTAACTTCTCCCGCGGCGTTATCCACGGTAACGGTGCCACCTTTGGTGGTGAAGACGGCAAAGGACTTCTGCGCCCAAGGTGCGTTACCTTCGCCCGTTGCCGTGGTCCAGTTGTTATCACCCTGACTGCCGATCGCCATCCATTTGCCATCGCCACCGTCAATTTTGCTGTCGCCCTCAATGCCCGACGCGCCGTGGCTCTGACTTACCGTCGCCCCGTCCCAGAATTGCAGGGTAACGCCGTTGGCGTTCACCAGGTTGACCTGTTTGTCGATAGAGGTCTGGACAAAAATATTGCTCTTATCCTGACTGTCCGGTATTGCGCCCAGCTCCAGCGTCTGGTTATCCAGCGTACCGCCGTAATTATAGATACGGTACACGCCCGGTCCGAAGTTACCGCCTTGCGAAGTGGTAACATCCAGGGTCCCGTCCAGTTGCAGATCGCCTGCCACGTTCACCAGATCGTTTAGCGCACCGCCTGGCGTAAAGGCCTGCCCCAGTTCGAAAGCGGAGGTCGTTTTGCTGCCAAGCTGCAGATTACCGTTAACAGATAGCGTACCCGCACCGCCGTCACCGGCGCTGATGGTTGTGGCATCGTTCATCAGCACGTTACCGCCGATAATGCCCTTACCGCCAAGTGTGGACGTGCCGCTGACGGTGGTGACGCCGCGCGCCGCGCTTTGATCGCCATTCACCAGCAACGTGCCGTTGGTAACGGTGGTGTTACCGGTATAGGTATTGTTACCGTTCAGACGGGTAATGCCGCCGCCGATTTGCTGTAGCGCGCCGATACCGGAGATCACACCGTTGAGCAGCACGGTGTTGGCGCGATTAATCGCCAATACGCCGTTGTCGATGATGTCAGAGACGGTGCTCACTTCGCCTTCATTTCCACCGTCACCTAACTGCAGCGTACCGGTTTGATCAATGGTGGTAGAGCCGGTGTAGCTGTTGTTGGCGGTAAACACCGTGGTGCCGCCCGCCGCACGTTCAAATTTCCCGTCGCCGCTGATGATGCCGCGATAGATCTGTGCTGCTGAGGTATCCCCCTGAGTATCGAAGATAACCTTGCTGTCTGCGCCCTGGGTGGTGACATTGTAATCGCCAATGCTTGCGGCAGTGCTGGTTGGTTCGACGTGATCGCCGGTACGCAGCGTGGCGCCATTGTTTACAGCAAGGGTTTCGCTCGCCAGATTCAGGTTTTCAACGATGCGTACATCTGCATTTGACCCGCTGATGGTCAGTGAATCCCAGCCGGTGCCAATGTTGGTACCGGTATTCAGGTTGTCGCTAGCCAGCGTACCAATCTTCGCATCTTTTGTATCAGTGAAGGTGAGGGCGTTGCCCGTACCCGCTGCGGTGAGAATGTGGCGCGTTTTATCCAGCGTCACATTGCCGATGTTGGCTTTATTGTTACCGCCAGTACCCGCGAAATTCACTTCGCCAGCATAAGAGCCGCTACGCCAGTTGAAGGTATCTGTACCTTCGCCGGTGTTGATTACGCCGCTGGTCACACCGCCGCTGATATCGATGGTGTCATTGCCTTTACCAGACTGAACTGCCACGGCCGAGTCGTTGATGGCCTGCAGGGTTCCCGTGTTGGTGATGGCTTTACTGCTGTCGCCGCTGGCGTCTATTACCGGTGAGGTGGTACTGGCAGAGATAATCTTGCCGCTGTTGGTCAATGCGCTAACGTTTTTCGCGATGATTGCTGAACCACCTGCGCTGTCATGCACGTTGATGTCGGCATTGGTGGTGATACGACCGTCCGTATTGGCGCGGATACCGCTGCCTTCGCTGTTGAGTACCTCAATGGTATAGCCTTTGCCGATGGTTAGATTGCCCGTCACCGCGTCGCCATTACGTTGTTCAAAGGCGAAGCCGGTACCTTTACCGTTGACGTTGAGGATGTTGTTCAGCCCATCGTTCATGGTCAGCGCCACGCTGGTGCGGATCCCTGGGCCATCGTTGGAGTCGATGGTGACATCACGCAGCGTGATATTGGTGTTGTTGGCATCGTTTTGAATACCGGCACCGGTACCATCAGCGCGGATCATCACGCTTTGCGCGGCCAGAGCGCCAGCGCCTTCGGCCAGGCGAATACCGTCCGCGGAGCCATCGGTGGTAATGCTGTCACCAGTCATGCCGTTAATCAGCAGGCTTGCCCCTTGGGTTAACAGAACGCCAGCGGTGCCATCATCAACCTGAATTTTGCCCAGCTTATTAATCTGCGCGCTGGAGCCTGAGGCGCGTACGCCGATGCCGTTGCTGACATGCAGGGCGAGGGAGGAGTTATTGGTTAAGCTACCGCCTTTTTGAACATCGACACCAATGCTGTCGACGCTGGCCAGATCGATAATCGATTTGGTATCGAGGATCAGGTTGCCCAGATTCCTCGCCACATAGGCGATTACCTTGTTGCCGCTGGCTTCAGAGGTGATCTTCGCGTTTGAGGTCAGGGTCGTGCTCGTGGCATTGCCCTGCGTATTACCATTCAACTGATGCGCCTGACCATCCACAACCCCGGCAACGGTTCTTTCACCGGTTAAATTGATGGTGGTTTTATCGCTGATGGTCCCTTTCGCGCCGCCTTCGATAACCAGCGCCGCAGAGTCAGTACCCTTAACGGTAAACGTTGCTTCACCGGTATCTACGCTACTGCCTGCGCCGGTGGCGAGAACGCCCACGGAATTGTTACCGCTGAGAGTCAGATCCAGGTTGGAAGTGGACTGATCTTTCGGGTTAGTGGTATTACCGGCCAGCAATGCGCCATTGGCGATACGGAAAATGGTGGTGCGATCCTGACCGTTGTCATTCATCACCGCCTGACCAATATTGGCGGTAGCGCCCTTACCATACAGGTAATAACCAATCTGATCGGTGCTGTTAAATGAGGGGCTACTTAAGCTGTCAACGTTAGCGATGGCGTTATCACGCACGTGGACGCCGATGTTACCGGCTTTATCCAGCGTAATATTGGAATAGACGTTAACCACTGCCTGACCGTTGGCGTCACCTTCCGCCCAGATGGCGTAGTTACGGTTACCGACGCCGCCTTCACCGTCCACCACGATAGCGCCTGCAGCGCTGGTGGTGACTTCGGCATTTTTGTTATTGGCGCTAACGTGGATCCCTACGTTGTTGGTGCCATTCACGTTAATCTTGCCGTCGTTACGGATTTCCTGATTATTTTCTGCGCCGCTGTCGTGTACGGAGATGCCGTAGTTCTTACTGCTGCCCCCTGTAGAACCGCCATTGATCACGATATTGCCGGTATTGAGGACGTTGCCCGTGGCATTTCCGACCAAAATCCCCGCGGCGTTACGGACGCCGGTTCCCAGCGTGATAAGGCCGTTGTTAATCACCTCTTTGGCGCTCTTGATCATAATACCGGCGCTCAGGCTGGAACCGCCTGCCATAGTGACATCTTTAGCCGGATCGCTTGCGTCGCGACCAAGAGAAATAGAGGCATTCTGAGCGTTGGTAAAGGTGGCATTCCCGGCGACTTCTACGCCATAAGCGGTGCCGCTGGCAAAGGATGTACCGCTTTTACGTCCGTCTACGACGTTAATCTCGCCATTGTTGACCCCTTGCGCATCGTCAGACAATTGCATACCAATCGCCAGCGTCAGCGAAGAAGCGGGGACGTCTTTGCTCCAGGGATCGGCTGCCGAAGCGGTACCAAAGTTATCGGTGGTGATCGCCTGGTTGATGATGCCGTTGTTAGCGAGCTGGCTGGTGCCTTGACCTTGCATACCAAATGCGCCATAGCTGTTGACGTTTTGGTTGCCGTCTTTATCGATAAACAGCCCGGAGTTGATCATCCCGTTGTTGGTTGCCGTCGCGTCTTTTGCCAGCATGCCAATCGCCAGGCTCTGCCCGGTAGACGTTCGTAATGCGTTCAGTTCGCCAAAGTTTGTGATAACCCCGCCATCAACGGCTTTCATGACGCCATTAATACTGCCGTCAACGGCAAGAATCGCATCTTTGTTCAGGGTGCCGGAGGTGCCTGCGCCGTTGGCGTAAATAGCATGCAGCTCACCGCGGTCAGCGGTCGCGTTATTGGCATGCGATAAGCCGTCTGTCCAGACGTCGTAATCCCAACTGAGCACGTCAGAGGGCTTGCTGGAATTGATCAGACCATCAATCAGCTCGGCATACTTCGTTTGTGCTGCGGTGACGGTAGTGACTTCATCCGTTTCCAGCCACAGCTGGATTTGGCTGACTTTTTCGCCTTCCGGGTTTTCCGCCGCGTCGCTGCTATTGCCCAACAGCCAGTCGTTAAATTCGGCCAACTCCTGCGTGTTGGTGATGTTAAATGTGCGCTCACCCGTTTCGACGACTTTGCCGTCCGTATCATAGCCGTAGGTCATGAGCGTGACATCATCGCCAAACACGGAGGTTTGCGCTGAGCCGGCGAAGGTTTTTTCAGGAATAACCGGGGCGGCGTTAAATTTGATAAAGTTATCGGATTGCCAGTAAACCTGGCTACCCGCGTCCTGAGCCTCCAGTAAGGAGGAGTCTTTGGCCAGTAATTCGATGGTATTGGTTTTGGCGCGTACATTGAGCGTGTCGTCGCCCAAATTCAGATTGGCCGTGGAGCCGTTTGTCGCCAGCGCGATGCCAAATTGTTTGTAGATTTTAGACTGCGTCGGATCGTAAGTGTTTAATGCCGAATCGCCAATCTGTGATTCGGTAAGAAAGTTACTTAACGCGTTGGTATCAAAGACTTTAATGGTTGTTTTTTCGCCGGGGAACGCCGGGTCGTTAATCTCAAATTCTGTGCTCTGCGAAGGCGTTGATGATTGGTTATAAGTCAGGTATTCCGCCAGCTCCTCGGCGGTAGTAATCGTTTTTACGCCCTGGTCAGGGCTGGTGGCCTGCAGGGTGATTTTGCCGGTTTGCAGTAGCTCTCTGATGGTCGTTGATTCAACAACGCCACTTTGACCCGGACTGATGGTTGGGATCGCGCCGCTGATATTGAGCGCCTGACCAGCAGTGATATCTTCATATAAGAATCCGTAGTCGTGGACACCCTCATAATCCCCAACAGAAATACCTGTCTGGTAGTCGGCGAAAATATTATGTTCACCGATGTCGATGATCGGAGTTGCTGAAGCTTGCATTGAAGCAGCGCTTAATGCGCCGGCCGCCAGTACGGCGACAGTTTTACGCGAGCTGCTTTTTTTCTTTCCTTTGGTTAATTCGGAAACGACCACCCAGATACCGAGCACCGCGTTCCAAATAATGCTGTAAACTTTGTTCATATATAACCCTCGTCTACATTCCTGTTATGTGTATTGTTAATACATTGAGTTGTTGGCTATGGTTGGCACGCGGATGTGCTACCCGGTAATAGATTTTTGGAAATAGGATTCCCTTCCGTGCGATGCGGAATTAAAAAGTGAGCCGAAAGGAAATCTTTTAAATAATAACCGTGATAATTGTCCTTAAATAAGTCAGTTACGGCTGGCTATAGTGAGAAATGGTGTACTTGAGTCGGGAGTTATTTTTCCCGAGTTTTCTGGCAATGTTGCTTTTGTACGCTCCGATGGTTTTTTCACTTTTTTGTGATGCCCCAGCGATTTGAGTCAACGACCAACCCCGGGCAAGCATCATCATTACGTTAAATTCGTTTGCTGTGATTTTGTTATTTATTTCTTTGATATTAATTGGTTTTTTGTTTTGTGATATGCACGTCACGGCACGCAGTAACCGATCAAGGCTGGCGTCTTGATCGAGGAACTGCATGTTCCTCCCGCAAACGGTTTGAAAAATAGAAAAAGTAGCTTCATCTGCCAAAACAATAATTTTTGTGGCAGGGCGTAAAGCCATGTTGCGGATAATCCTGGCATATTTTAAAAAATCTGAGTTGTCAGGATTAATAATGATGCAATCCATTTCATAAGGGATTATGTTGACGGCAGAAAGCGTCTGAGAGGAGTAGTACGCGATATCAATATATAATGATGAACCACGTAGGATTTCTCGCATGCCTAGCCAGGGATAAATTGATTCACCCAAAAAAATAGCCTTAGACATAACGATCTCCTTGAAATTTTGGTGCAGGCGGTCGCCTCTTTTTTTAGTCTAAAAAAAGAGTTTCTTGCGACGCATGAAATGTTAATTAAATCTCGTATGACGTTCTTTGGTGTGAACGCATCCTTATTTATTGCAGATTCAACAGATATTTTCTGTATTAATTTGAATCATTAACTATTCTTAAAGTAGATATTACACTTTGTTAAAATTTAAGATAAATCGTTTATTTCAGCTCTGAGTAAATGATTGATAGATTTCGCTTATGGATCACGCGAATAATGTTTCAGCCATTTCTATAAAGACAGGGTATTCCTATTTATACTGGAGGGGATTTATATGAAAAACCTTATATTTCAAACAGATAACCATTCTTCTTAATGGGACTATTGGCAGGTAGGAGAATTCTTAATCAAGGCCAGGATAAAGAGAGAGGGAGAGCGGTGGGAGAGAGAAATATTGTCTTATTTGCAGTTATCGACCTAAAATTCGAGTATTTAAGTTGATAACTCTGACTTATCTTAATGACTAAGCATTTTGTGCTATTTTTATCATTTGGTGCTTAATCTTCAAATCTCGCTTGAAGATGTTGTATTTTCTGCTTGCTATCGCTGATAGCGCTTAGCCCGCCAACAGCTCCTGCTCAACCTGTTGCACCTGTTGTTCCAGCGTATTGCGGATTTCCGTAAGCGCCCGTTGTTGATCGGAGAAGTAAGCCTCTTTATCCGTCACGGAGGTGGCAAGGCGCCAGGCGTTCTCAGCTTCCAGTTCGGTAATCTCTTTGAGCAGTGCGTTAATTTGTTCTCTGAGCTGCTGTATTTTGCTGCGTAAATGCTGCAGATCGTTCAATCGGTCACTCGCCATCATCGGTTCGAGGCCGCTTTGCAATTGAGTCAGTAGCGCCCGAACGGCAGCAAGGTCGGCATTCTGGCGCGCCTGGTTAAGCTGCACCATCATCTGATGCGCTTTCTCTTTCAGATCGTCTGCCACCACGTCCGGATGACAAAGACGGCTGGCCTGACGCCACAGGCGTTTTAACTCATTACGCTCTTCAGAAGAAAGTCGTTGGTCCCGGCTAAAACGATGTTGCGCATCCTGCTGCTGCTCCTGATATTCATCATATTCATGGCTGGCTTCTTCCTGTGCCTGACGGGCTGCGCTGTCGTCCTGGCGAGAAAAGTCGTTTTCCAGCTCACGAATCTCCGCCAGCAGGGCGGTAATAAGCTCCGTTTGTTGCTGAATTCGTTGACGTGTTTCCACCGATTCGCGCGAATCTGAATTCTGGTTCATCCAGAGCTGCTTAAGCCTGGCCAGTTGATCAACGGCCTGGGAAATATAGTGCTGGCAGGATTGATAGTCTTGTTCCCGGCGTTTTCGCTCCGCTTCCTGTTTGCGCTGGGCGCTGGCGGCGAGCTGTTTACGCAACTCGAGGATCCGGCTCATCAGAGGTCCAAGGCGAAGATGATACAGATCGTTGAAATCATCGAGGATTTGAATGCGCGTGTTGCGCTTATCGATCAGGTCACGCAGCTGTGTTTCGAGCGCTTTTAGTTCCAGTTTACTGGCGGCAATGGCAGGATCCTGCCACGTTGAGACTGCCCGTTGAGATTGCAGCCAGGCCGTGATTTCACGTAGGGCATCACTAAAGCGCCGTGCTTCGAGCGCCTGAACGATGGCACCTGGCAAGACTGACATAGGCTCATTTTTCAGATGATCTACCTGCTGGAAAATAATCTCCTCATCTTCCAGTTCAATAGCGCTTTTGACGATTTCCAGTCGTTTGATGATCTTATTCATGACAGTCGTTGCCTGGCCTGGCTCAAAAACGAGTGGCTGAAACACAGCGGGTTCACCCGTTTGAAAATGTTAGAAAAACAGTAAAGCGCATTCTGTGGCCTGCGATGCCTTTTCGTCCAGAATAATTCACTGTAATTATGAACAAACGCAATGCCACGGGCACAGCGGGTCCTATTGCGCCTTGCGACAACCAGGTTGAAATGTTAAAAGAAGCCCCTTCAATAAAAACGACACAGGGGAAGGGCGTGAAAAACGCGTCAACTGCATCTGACACCAGCGTGTCTGATGCCGCGTCAACGAATGAGCCGACGCTTCAGCGGGGGTTGCAAAACCGCCATATTCAATTAATTGCGCTGGGCGGCGCAATTGGTACCGGCCTGTTTTTGGGCATTGGCCCGGCTATTCAGATGGCGGGACCTGCGGTGTTACTGGGTTACGGCGTTGCCGGGATCATCGCTTTTTTGATTATGCGTCAACTGGGCGAAATGGTGGTGGAAGAACCCGTTTCCGGATCGTTTGCCCATTTTGCCTATAAATACTGGGGACCGTTCGCGGGTTTTCTGTCCGGCTGGAACTACTGGGTGATGTTTGTGCTGGTTGGCATGGCGGAACTGACCGCGGCTGGGATCTACATGCAGTACTGGCTGCCCGATGTCCCGACCTGGATTTGGGCCGCGGCATTCTTCGTGATCATCAACGCGGTTAACCTGGTCAACGTACGTCTGTATGGCGAAACGGAATTCTGGTTTGCGCTGATTAAAGTGCTGGCCATTATCGGCATGATTGGTTTTGGCGTGTGGATGCTGTTTTCCGGTCACGGCGGGGAACATGCAAGCATTGATAACCTGTGGCGTTACAACGGCTTTTTTGCCACCGGCTGGAACGGGTTGATCCTGTCGCTGGCGGTGATTATGTTCTCCTTTGGCGGACTTGAGCTTATCGGGATTACTGCCGCAGAAGCGCAGGATCCGCAGAAAAGCATTCCAAAGGCGGTAAACCAGGTGGTGTACCGTATTCTGCTGTTTTACATCGGTTCTCTGGTGGTGCTGCTGGCGCTGTACCCATGGGTGGAGGTGAAATCCAACAGCAGCCCGTTTGTGATGATCTTCCATAATCTTGATAGCAACGTGGTGGCTTCTGCGCTGAACTTTGTCATTCTGGTGGCTTCGCTGTCGGTATATAACAGTGGCGTCTACTCTAACAGCCGTATGCTGTTTGGTCTCTCTGTCCAGGGGAACGCGCCGAAGTTCTTAACCCGCGTCAGCCGTCGCGGCGTACCGGTAAATTCACTGATCCTCTCCGGTGCTATTACGTCTCTGGTCGTACTGATCAACTATGTCCTGCCACAAAAGGCCTTTAGCCTGCTGATGGCGCTGGTTGTGGCGACGCTGCTGTTGAACTGGATTATGATCTGCCTGGCCCATTTGCGATTCCGGGCGGCGATGCGTCGTAAGGGACGTGACACGCAGTTCAAAGCGCTGCTGTACCCGGCAGGGAACTATCTGTGTATTGCTTTCCTTGGCATGATTCTGGTGTTGATGTGTACGATGGACGATATGCGCCTGTCAGCTATCCTCCTGCCGGTGTGGATCCTGTTCCTGTTCGTTGCCTTCAAACTGCTGTGTCGTAAGTCCCGCTAAGTTTCTACCGATCCCATCGTCAGGATGGGATCGGATCTTCTCTCAATGTTTATCGTGACCGCTCTCGCAATTTTGCCTTTGCTGGCAGGATCTTTGTTTTGTAATCGATTACTTTTCTATTGAATCTATTTTGTAATCGATTACTTTTTAAAGGTGAGGCAAAAAATGGTGTCAACAACCGAAAGTAGTGGAAAACAGAGCGTACAGTACCGGCTGCTGGTACCCCGGCTGTCGCTAATGATGTTCTTACAGTTCTTTATCTGGGGAAGTTGGTCCGTCACGCTGGGGCTGGTGATGAGCCAGCACAACATGTCGCTGCTGATTGGCGATGCGTTTTCAGCCGGGCCCATTGCTTCTATTCTGTCGCCGTTCGTCTTAGGGATGCTGGTAGACCGCTTTTTTGCCTCGCAAAAGGTGATGGCGGTGATGCACCTTGCAGGCGCGGCGATCCTCTGGTTTGTTCCGCAGGCATTGGTGGCGCAAAACGGTGCGCTGTTGATTGGTCTGCTGTTTGGCTACACGTTGTGCTACATGCCAACGCTGGCGCTTACCAACAACATTGCTTTTCATAGCCTGTCGGATAAAGACAAAACTTTCCCGGTGGTGCGGGTGTTTGGCACCATTGGCTGGATTGTCGCGGGGATTTTTATCGGCGTAACCGGAATCTCGGATACTACCGGCATCTTTACGCTGGCGGCGGTTATTTCTGTGATTCTGGCGCTCTACAGCCTGACGTTGCCCAACACGCCCGCACCGGCGAAAGGACTGCCGGTAAAAGTGCGCGATCTGTTTTGTGCGGATGCTTTCGCCTTACTCAAGGTTCGTCACTTTTTTGTCTTCTCGCTCTGCGCGACGCTTATTTCTGTACCGTTGGGAACCTATTACGCATATACCGCGTCGTTTCTGGCTGATGCGGGCGTTGGCGATGTCAGTACGGCGATGTCGTTTGGTCAGATGTCTGAAATTTTCTTCATGCTGGTGATCCCGTTCCTGTTCAGGCGTCTGGGCGTGAAATACATGTTGTTAATCGGGATGTGCGCCTGGTTTGTGCGCTACGCATTCTTTGCTCTCGGCATCAGCGAAGAGGGCCGATTCCTGCTGTATCTCGGCATTCTGCTGCACGGCGTGTGCTACGACTTCTTCTTCGTGGTCGGCTTTATTTACACCGATCGTATCGCCGGGGAGAAAGTTAAAGGTCAGGCGCAAAGCATGATCGTTATGTTTACCTATGGGATCGGTATGCTGCTTGGTTCGCAAATTTCAGGCGCACTTTACAACCGTCTGGTGGCGGGGCAAACGGTGCCTCAGGCGTGGACCACATTCTGGTGGATCCCGGCAGTGGCTGCCGCAGTGATTGCCGTGATTTTCCTTTTCTCTTTCAAGTATGACGACAAAGAGCAGGCGTAATTTTCAGGAGGGGTTATGAAAACCATCAAGGGGCCTGGCATTTTTCTGGCGCAATTTATCGGGGAGCGTCCCCCATTTAACACCCTGGAAGGCGTGGCAAAGTGGGCGGCGGAGCTGGGCTATAAGGCATTACAAATCCCGTGTAATCACAAGTCTTTGTTTGATGTCGAACAAGCAGCCATAAGTCAGGCCTATTGTGATGATATTCGTGGGATGCTGGCCGGGCATGGGCTGGTGATTAGCGAACTATCTACCCATCTTGAAGGCCAACTGGTTGCCGTCCATCCGGCTTACGATGACGCTTTTGACGGATTTGCTCCGCCATCTGTACGCGCTAATCCGCAGGCCAGGCAGGCGTGGGCCGTCGAAACCCTCCACCAGGCTGCTGCGGCTTCGCAAAGACTGGGGCTGACGGCGCATGCTACGTTTTCAGGTTCGCTCGCCTGGCCCTTCTTTTATCCGTGGCCACCGCATAACCGTCAGCGCTTCGAAGAGGCTTTTCTGGAGCTGGCGCGCCGCTGGAGGCCCATTCTCGATCGCTTTGATCATCATGGGGTGGATGTTTGCTTTGAAATCCATCCCGGTGAAGATCTGCACGATGGCGTAACGTTTGAGCGCTTTCTGGCGCTGGTTAATCATCATCCTCGCTGCAACATTCTCTATGACCCGAGCCATCTGTTATTGCAGCAGATGGATTACCTTGGGTTTATCGATGTTTACCACTCGCGCATTAAAGCGTTTCACGTCAAGGACGCTGAGTACCACGCCAGTAGCCGCAGTGGTGTCTATGGCGGTTATCAGCCGTGGCTCGATCGCGCTGGGCGTTTCCGTTCCCTGGGGGACGGTCAGGTCGATTTCAAAACCATCTTCAGCAAGCTCACACAATATGATTTCCCTGGCTGGGCGGTACTGGAATGGGAGTGTTGCCTGAAAGACGCGCAAACCGGGGCGCGTGAGGGGAGCGATTTTATACGCCGCCACATTATTCCGGTTTCTTCACGCGCATTTGATGATTTCGCCGCTGGCGATGAGGTACGCAAATGATACAGGTTGGCATTATTGGCAGCGGTTTTATTGGGCCTGCACATATCGAGGCGTTGCGTCGACTCGGCGGTGTGAACGTGGTGGCGCTCTGCGATAGCTCGCTGGCGGTTGCCCAGGAACGTGCAGATGCTCTTCATATTCCTCACGCGTACGGCAGCGTTGAGGCGCTGCTGGCGCATCCCGGACTGCAGGTGGTGCATAACTGTACGCCGAATCATCTGCATGCCGACATCAATCGGCAGATTTTACGCGCGGGTCTGCACGTGTTTTCAGAAAAGCCGCTGTGTATGACGCCTGAGGAGGCTCGTGAACTGGAAACGCTGGCGGAGCAGGTAGGAGTGGTGCACGGCGTGAGCTTTGTCTATCGTCAGTTTGCGATGGTACAACAGGCTGCCAGCATGGTCAGGCGCGGTAGCGTGGGGCGTCTGTTTGCCGTCCAGGGGAGCTATTTGCAGGACTGGATGCTGCTGGAAACTGACTACAACTGGCGGGTCGATGCCAAACAAGGCGGCAACTCACGGGCGGTTGCGGATATCGGTTCCCACTGGTGTGACACGGTGCAATTCGTCACTGGAAAACGTATTGTCGAGGTGATGGCCGATCTGGCTATCGTCTGGCCGGTACGAAAAGCCAGCATCGCCAGTAACGCTACGTTTGGCCAGCAAACGGCTGACCTGCAATTTGAGAATAAAGCGGTGACGACTGAAGATTGTGGATCGGTGCTGGTACGTTTTGACGATGGTAGCAAAGGCTGCTTTAGCGTTTCACAGGTGAGTGCCGGGCGCAAGAATCACCTGAGCTTTGAAATTAACGGTAGCCAGAGTTCACTGCACTGGGATCAGGAAACGCCGCAACAGCTTTGGATCGGGCACCGTCAGCAGGCGAACCAGATCCTGACCGATGACCCAGGATTGATGAATGCGGATGTCGCTGCCAGCGCGCACTTTCCGGGTGGGCATATTGAGGGCTGGCCGGATGCGTTCAAGAATATGATGCAGCAGTTCTATCAGGCGGTGCAGGCAGGCAAAATGCCCGCGACGGCGGAGCGTCGATTTGCGTCATTTTCTGATGGTGCGGATGTGATGTATATCATTGATGCGATTATAAAAAGCCATCAGCAGCAGCGCTGGGTATCAGTGCAGCGCTAAACACGCACCCGGTTCGCCGGGCAGTGATTTTATGGTAGCCTCAACGTAAAGCCTAAACCGCAGGACTTGTCGTCGTTATGTCTATTCAAAAAATCGCCCAGCTTGCCGGTGTGTCGGTGGCGACGGTATCGCGTGTGCTGAATCACAGTGATACCGTTAAAGCCAAAAATCGCGAGCGCGTGCTACAGGCTATTAAAGAAAGTAATTATCAGCCCAACCTGCTGGCTCGTCAGCTGCGTACGGCACGCAGTTCGATGATTCTGGTGATGGTTTCCAACATTGCCAACCCTTTTTGTGCAGAGGTTGTTAAAGGCATTGAAGAAGAGGCGGAAAAGAATGGCTATCGCATTTTGCTGTGTAATTCCGGCTCGGATACCGCCCGCTCAAAATCGGCGTTAAAGCTGCTGTCGGGGAAAATCGTTGATGGCATTATCACCATGGATGCATTCTCAAAATTACCGGAACTGACCACGCTGATTGGCGACGCTCCCTGGGTTCAGTGTGCGGAATATGCTGATAAAGGCGCGGTTTCCTGCGTAGGGATTAACGATGTTGACGCTGCGCAGTCGGTAATATCTCACCTGGTGGAAAAGGGCTATCGACGCATTGCGCTAATCAATCATGATCTGAGTTATAAATACGCCCGGTTGCGTGAACGTGGCTATAAGGCGGCGCTGCATGCGCTGTCGCTTGAGTATCAGGCCGTAGAATACGCCAGCGAGTTAAGTTCCAGCGCAGGAATTGCGGCGATGAAAACATTGCTTGCCGCAGAGGTGAAACCCGACGCGGTGTTTGCCGTATCGGACACGCTGGCAGCTGGCGCGATGCGTGCTATTCTCAATGCCGGATTACAGATCCCGCAGGATATCGCCGTCGTGGGATTCGACGGTACGGAACTGGCAGAAATGGTTTCCCCACAGCTTTCGACCATTGAGCAGCCCTCGCGGGATATAGGCCGCAAAGCGGTAGGATTGCTGCTGAATAAAATAGAAAATCCTGACGCGCAGACGGAAAGGGTGATGATGGACTGGCGCTATATTTCACGCGCCAGTACCTGAGCGTTATCGTTGAAACGCGCCTGACAGCGCGCGAATATCATTTCCGGTGGGCGACTGATGAATGCGCAAGCCAAATTCTTCGATCACGGCGAATATATGGTCGAAAATATCAGCCTGAATACTTTCATATTCCAGCCAAACCACCGTATTAGTAAAGGCATAAATTTCGATCGGTAAGCCGTGATCGTCTGGCGCAAGCTGGCGCACCATTAACGTCATATCTTTGCGAATCCGCGGATGATGACGCAAATATTCGTTCAGATAGGCGCGGAAGGTGCCAATATTCGTCATTCGACGGTGGTTTAATACCGATTCAGGCGCATCTAACTGCTGATTCCACTCGTCAATTTCCTGATGGCGCGTGGTCAAATACGGTTTCAGCAGGTGCGCTTTATGCAGCCGCTGACGCTCATCCTCATCAAGAAAATGAATGCTGGTAGCATCAATGCTGATGCTGCGTTTAATGCGTCGCCCACCGGAAGCCGACATCCCACTCCAGTTTTTAAAAGAGTCCGATACCAGTGACCAGGTTGGGATAGTGGTGATGGTGTTATCCCAGTTGCGCACTTTTACGGTGGTTAAGCCAATATCAATCACCGCGCCATCTGCGCCGTATTTAGGCATTTCCAGCCAGTCACCCAACTTCAACATATCGTTGGCTGAAAGCTGTATTCCGGCCACCAGCCCGAGGATCGGATCTTTAAACACCAGCATTAACACGGCGGCCATGGCACCCAGACCGCTTATCAATATTGCCGGTGATTGACCAATCAGCAGGGAAATCATCAATATTCCGACGACAATAGCGCTGATGAGCTTGATGCCCTGAAATATGCCTTTTAGCGGCAATTGCGATGCGGCAGGGAATTTTTGCGACAGATTGAGAATGACGTCCAGCAAGGAAAACAAGGACAACAGGGCGTACATCATGATCCACAGCTGTGCGCAGGTTACTAATATTTCTGCTGCTTCACTGCCTTTCTGTAACCAGAGTGCGGCCTGTATATTGACAATGATACCCTGCAGGGTGAATGCCAGCCGGTGAAATAACTTGTTCTGCGTGATGATTTGTAGCCACAGGCGGGAGCTGGCGTTGGCGCGCTTTTCAAATGCGCGTAATACCACCCAATGCAAAATAACGTGAACAATAATGGCGGTGATAAAAATAATGCCAAAAATCATCACCAGTGAGGTGGTGTGATTTATTTCAATGCCGAGTTCTTCTACCTGAGATATCAATTCCTGCATAACGTCTCCTTAATAAACAGCGGTCTATGATGACCGCTGTGTAGAGCTTATGCAAATGCGGGGATTAAACTTCCGTCAGTGTTGTTTCCAGCGGCAGACGAGATTTTGGCAGCGCGGCGTTGAAATCTTCTACGCTGTGATGACCCACCGGGACCACAACTACGCTGGTGAAACCTTTTTCTTTCAGGCCAAATTCTGCATCCATCACCGCCGCATCGAAGCCTTCGATCGGCACCGCATCCAGACCCATCGCCGCCACGCCCAGCAGGAAGTTACCGACGTTCAGATACACCTGTTTTGCCATCCAGTGGTTGTCATCTTTCAGCTCTTTGCGATGCATGTCGGCAAAGAAGGTACGGCCTTTGTGGTTTGCGGCTTTGGCTTCAGGGGTGGCGAAACGGCCATCGCGCTCTTCTTGATCCACCACGCGCTCCAGCCAGACATCGTCCATCGCCGTTTTGGCGCAGAACACCACGACGTGGGAAGCATCCAGCATTTTACGTTCGTTGAATACAAAACCGCCGGCTGCGGATTTCGCCACGCGCGCTTTACCTTCGTCAGTGCTGGCAACGATAAAGTGCCACGGCTGAGAGTTGGTGCTGGACGGACTAAACTGCAGCAGCGTTTTTAATTTTTCGGCCTGCTCAGCGGTCAGTTTTTTATTCGGATCGAATGCCTTAGTGGAGTAACGTTTTAAGGCGACAGAAACAATATCCATAACTACTCCTGGTGATTTTTCATACCCTGCGGGTGCGTTTTGTTTCAGCAGGGTACAGGATTAGCAAGAAAAAGATAAGACAGGAAAATGCAAAAACACTTATCGGAGTTAACGATAAATCAACCTGGACGCAGGCGTTTTTGATCCCGCTTCGCCAGGCCGTCTACGACGCGATGCCATGAATCATTTACCAACTCCGTCAGTAATGACTCGGTAATGTCGTCGCCTGGGTAGACCGATATCCAGTGCTTTTTATTCATGTGATAACCGGGTTCAATGCTGGGGTAGATCTGCTGATTTAACAGTGACTTTTGCGGATCGGCTTTCAGGTTAACCAGCGGGCGTCCGCGAAGCTCTGAGACCAGCATAAAAATTTTGCCGCCGACTTTGAAGACATCGTATTCCGGGCCGAATGGCCAGCAGTGCTCGGTAAAAGGCAGTTCGAGCGCAAGGCGCTTTGCACAGGCATGTAAGGTCTGGCCGTCCATTATTTTTCCTCACGGGTGAGTGCGCGCCACATCGCCTCAAATCCCATCGAAATATATTCTTTTGCGCGAGCCGCGTCGCGGGCGGCGAACTCCATGGTGGTCTCTGCCAGAGAAAGAAACAGCGCGTCGCCAAAGGCGCGATACTCGTCAGACATAAACTCAGGTCGTACGGAGCGATGACAAAGATCGCGCAGTTCCGGGAACATATCGTCAGCCTGCTGTTCCGTTTCTTTGCTGATTTTCTCGCTGACGGCCAACTGGCGAATCGTGCGATGCCCGCAGGTATGGTTCAGGCCCCAGCTAATGTAGCTGTTCCAGATGTAGTGAGTCATGGTTTTGGCATCGGTCACCGATCGATCCAAATTTGCCATCATCGACTGACAAAGGTCTTGCTTCAAAAAGAGGTAAAGCTCGTTGATCAAATCATCTTTGGTCGCAAAATAGCGAAACAACGTCCCCTCCGCAACCCCTGCATTGCGGGCTATCACGGCGGTAGATGCCGCAATGCCTGATTGTGCAAATGCTGTGGTTGCAGCTTCCAGTAATGCCAGTTTTTTGTCTTCACTCTTCGGACGAGCCACTACACTTTACCCTTAAGTCTGTAAAAAACATGATTGAATCACGGCCTTTGCAGCACCGCAACGGCGAATGTCAAAGATTGAAAATCATCTTGACGGCGAACTTTCGATTTCTATAATGAGTGCTTACTCACTCATAATCAAGAGTCAGTCGCGCAAACCAGCGGAAAGGGGCGCGTTTAAGGTCAGGATATGAAGCGTCTCACAGTTTGTGTGGTTGTTATTATGCTTATTGCCGCAGCTGCAAGTTTACCGTTTGTACTCAATGCCGGGTTTGGTCAGGCCCCGCAAGGGGCACAACTGAGTTTGGTTGAACAGTCACCTCACTATCGTGATGGACAGTTTCATAACCAGGTGCCGACACCGGGCTATACCGGCAACAAAGGCATGCTGGCGGCCTGGTGGGAGTTTCTGGTCGCTAAGCGTGATAATGCGCGCCCGGCGCAGCCGTTACCGCTGGTGGCAACCGATCTCGCCGGACTTTCGCCACAGCAGGATACTCTGGTCTGGCTGGGTCATTCCTCATGGTATTTGCAGCTGGCGGGTCAACGTATCCTGATTGATCCGGTATTTAGCAATTATGCCGCACCGTTTTCATTCCTGAACAAAGCCTTTGCCGGGGATTATCCGTGGACTGCGCAGACGATGCCGGAGATCGATCTGCTCATTATCTCGCACGATCACTATGACCATCTGGATCTCGCCACTATCAAGGCGTTAATGCCGAAAATTAAGCGGGTGATTACGCCGCTCGGCGTAGGGTCGCATCTGCGTTACTGGGGGATGCGCAGCGAGATAATCGAAGAGCGGGACTGGAATCAGTCCGTCAGAGTCACGGATTCACTGATCGTTCATGTGCTGCCTGCTCGTCATTTTTCGGGGCGCGGTATCAAGCGCAACCAGACGCTATGGGCGAGCTTCATGTTCGAAACGCCGGAGCAGAACGTTTATTACAGCGGAGATTCCGGCTATGGACCGCATTTTAAAGCCATCGGTGAGCAGTTTGGCTCGGTTGATTTGGCGATTATGGAGAACGGTCAATATGACCAGGACTGGAAGTTTATTCACATGATGCCAGAAGAGACGGCGCAGGCCGCGGCCGATCTGCATGCGAAAGCCGTGTTGCCAGGGCATGCCGGCCGTTTCGTTCTGGCGAAACATACCTGGGATGATCCCTACAAACGACTGGCGCTTGCCAGCCGTCGTCAGGATTACCGACTACTGACGCCAATGCTGGGTGAACCGGTAATACTGTCCGAACCGGACCAACCGTTTACGGCCTGGTGGCAACAGGCGACTCAATGAATACAGGGGAGAGCATGATGACGATTTCTGCTCAGGTCATTGATACGATTGTTGAATGGATTGATGATAATTTGAATCAGCCATTGCGCATTGATGATATTGCACGCCATGCGGGATATTCCAAATGGCACCTGCAGCGTCTTTTTATGCAGTACAAAGGCGAAAGCCTCGGGCGCTACATCCGCGAGCGTAAGCTGCTATTGGCGGCCCGCGATCTACGCGATACCGACCAGAAAGTGTATGACATCTGTTTGAAATACGGATTTGATTCGCAGCAGACCTTTACGCGAATTTTCACCCGTACGTTCAGCCAGCCGCCGGGCGCGTATCGCAAAGAAAATCATAGCCGAACGCATTAACGGCAAAGGGTTCTCGCGGGCCTAATCCGCCAGCGAGAACCAGCGCCGCCAGATAAAACGCAGTACAAAATATTCAATCACCCCCAGCAGTAAAAACCACAGACAAAACAGTAAAGTATAAAATTGGTTGAGATCCATTAGATGAAAGGTGGCGACGAGTTTTTGCGCCAGCACAATGCCCAGTGAGGGGGCGGGCAGCAGCAGGCAAGACAAAAAAGCCAGCAGCAGGATCCCTGCGGCGGTCATCAGTGATTCAAGCGGGTGTTTCATGGCATTGTTAAACTTGAGTTAAAAAGCCATTGTCCGGGATCTCTGTGGGCAACGCAAACGCCACGCTTACAGCCCGGCCCAAATCTCACAATGTTTTTTCACCAGACCGCTTAGTGATCCGCCATCGGCGACAAAATCACGCATGCTCTGCGCTTCATCATGACCATTTTTAACCTGCAGGCGTAAGGATTCAATCGCGCTGGTCGCGCCTACTTTGTCCGCAGAAGCGGCGACATTCTCCAGTAGCCGTAGCGTGTCATCTGACAGGCGGTGCCCATCGCCGGTATTGACGTCGGTGATGATTCCCGCCATGCCAAAGCGGCAGGCCTGAAAACGGTTAAATTTATACAGCAGGTAATCACGCTCCTGGTGCTTGAATGGCCGTTTAGTGAGCAACCAGTGGGCGGTAGCCTGAATAAGTCCCGCCATATTGACTGCGTGTTCAAGGGTTAGCGGAGTGTCCATGACGCGAACCTCTACCGTACCAAAGTGCGGGCTGGGGCGGATATCCCAGTGTAAATCTTTAATGCTATCAATCATGCTGGTGTAAGCCAGTCGACGAAATAACCCCTCAAATTCCTGCCAGTTATTCACCCACGGCATCGGGCCATTATCGGGAAATCCAGAGAAAATATTCAGCCGCGCGCAGGCAAACCGCGTGTCGGACGTTTGCATATAAGGTGAGGCGGCAGAGAGCGCAATAAAATGGGGAACAAATCGCGACAGGCCGTGCAGGAGGTAAATAGCATCATCGCCGTTTGCGCAGCCGATATGCACATGTTGGCCGAATACCGTCGCCTGCTGAATAAGATAGCCAAAATTTTCCAGGTTGCGCCGATAGCGTTCGTCATCGCAGACTTCCTGACGTTGCCATTTTTGAAACGGATGCGTACCGCCGCCACAGATGGCGAGGTGATGCTCGGCAGCAACCCGCGATATTATCTGCTGCATGGCGGATAATTCAGCACTCGCCTGGTCGATATTGCGACAAACCCCGGTCGCCATCTCCAGCATACTTTCAGTGATATCGTGCTTTACTTCTCCGGCGGTGAGCTGCGGCTTTACGGCGTCAATCAGTCGGGAAGAGTCCTGGCTCAGGTCGTAGCCCGGAGGATTGACCACCTGCATTTCCAGTTCAATGCCTAACGTAAAAGGGTCAGAAACATGAAAATCGGGTAGGGACATAGTGTTCTCTTCAGCGTTGATTTTTAATCAGTATAGACGCGTCATCTTGCAAGCTGCATATAGAAGGGCCGCTGATTTTCTGTTCGTTGTCAGAAATCCCCCCGCGATGCTTTGAAGGCGAAATGGCCGGTGTTATAACTATTTTTTACTTCGCAACAGGGGTTGAATCGTGCCGGAAATTAATCTTTATGGACAGACCGTCGGCGATATTGTGCCTGACTGGAATGGTGCCGCCGTACTGCCGCGGGAAGAACTTGCAGGGCAATATTGTCGACTGGTTCCCCTGGATGCCGACAGCCATGCCGCCGATCTGTTTGATGCTTACGCGCAGGCGCCAGACGATCGCGACTGGACCTGGCTTGCAAGTTCTCGCCCCATGAGCGTTGAGGCCACAGCTTGCTGGGTAGAGGGCAAATCCACGGATGCCTCTCTGGTTCCCTATGCTGTCATTGAACAGGGTTCCGGTCGTGCGGTGGGACTGGTGTGCTTTATGGCGATCGAACGGGAGCATGGTTCGGTTGAAATTGGTCATGTAACCTGGTCACCGCGCATGAAAAATACGGTACTCGGCACCGAAAGCATCTGGCTGTTGCTGCGCCAGGCGTTTGCGTTGGGCTATCGTCGCGTGGAGTGGAAATGTGACTCTCTGAACACGGCTTCCCGTCGGGCGGCGGAGCGCCTTGGGTTTATCTTCGAAGGACGTTTTCGCCAGAAGATTGTGCGCAAGGGGCGTAATCGCGACAGCGACTGGTTATCGATGATTGATAGCGAATGGCCCCAGTGCGACGCTGTTTTGCAGCGCTGGCTGGCTGCCGATAACTTCGATGAAAAAGGGCAGCAACGCCGATCGCTGGCGGCGTGTCAGCCGCAGTAGCTCGCTTTTGAAGAATTAACAGTGCGCCCACAGTCAGTTATGGCTGCGGGCGCATTTATCATTAGCGTTGATTTATTAACGGGTTTGCCAACGGGTGCGTTCGACGGCTCCTTGCCATTCATGCCAGCGTTTTTGCAATCTCCCATGCCGCGCCATGTTTGGCTGGAACGATACGTGTTCGGGCAGATAATCTCGCAACTGGCTGGTAGATGCACCTTGCAGCTTCTTGCGTGCCAGCAATCCGGCACCGATAGCGGAAAGTTCAGGGATATCGCTGCGCATCACCGGACAGCCCAATAAATCGGCTTGATACTGCATTAGCCAGTCATTTTTTGTTGGCCCGCCATCAACCATTAACGCGCTGAGTCGAAAACCGTTGTGCTGGCGCATCGCTAAAACAACATCGGCAATCTGATAGGTAATCGACTCCAGTGCCGCACGTACCAGATGTGCGCGTTTCACTCCGCGGCTGAGACCGTGAATCAACCCCCGGGCATCTTCATCCCACCAGGGCGCGCCCAGCCCGGTAAGGGCCGGAACAAAATAGACGCCCAGCGTGGAGTCAACCGTGGCGGGCAGCGTATTGAGCTCATGAAGCAGTTGCTCTTCCGGTAATTCGCTAAGACCTGTGCTATCGGCCATCCACGCGACGGCATCTCCCGTATGCGGAATATTACCTTCCAGTCCGTAGACCAGGGTGTCAGCGTCATGCCAGGCAATGGTCGTTGCCAGCGCGCTCACCTCGGACTGCGCCGAGAATACGGGTGCCATAATGGAAGATCCGGTGCCATAGGTCGCTTTGACGCAGCCTTCCATACCCAGCCCATGGGCAAAAAGCGCAGCATGAGAGTCGCCAATCATCGCCAGAATAGGGATTCCATCAGGTATCCTCTCCAGACCTTTTGTTACGCCAAAATGGTGGCTGGAAGGGCAAACTTCGGGCAACGCCTGCTGCGGAATACCGAATAGAGCCAACATCTCGTTATCCCATTGTCCGCTGTTGAGATTGAGCAACTGCGTGCGTGAAGCGTTGGAGATGTCGCAACGAAATTCCTCGCCGTGCGTTAAGTTCCACAGTAACCAGCTATCGATGGTCCCGAGACATATTTCCCCTTGCTGTGCGAGCGTCATACCGTTGGGAACTGACTCCAGCAGCCAGCGCATTTTAGAGGCGGAAAAGAGTGGGGCAACGGGTAATCCGGTGATGGATTTTATGTACGCCTCGTGCCCCTGTTCACGTAATGCACGGCAAAAATCGGCCGTGCGCGAACATTGCCAGGTGATAGCAGGGCCGAGAGGGCGACCGCTGGCACGATACCAGCCTATCGCCGTTTCACGTTGATTGCTGATCGCCAGCGCTGCGACGCGTTGTGCGCCGACGCAGGCAATGGCTTGTGCCACAACATCCAGTGATGCGTCCAGAAGTGCATCACCTGACTGCTCAACCCAGCCTTCACGGGGCGTGTGGATCGCCAGCGCGCGGGAGAACTTCGCGACCACGTTTCCCTGACCATCCAGCGCTACGGCTTTGGCATTGGTGGTGCCTTCATCAAGCGCAATAATAATGTCTTTTTGTGCTGACATTGTTTTCTCCAGCCCTTCGGTTTCCCTGAGTATTAGCGATGGAAAAAGGTATCCACCCCGAGATAGCGGGTGAAAGCTTCATGCAGTACCTCTGCGCTGGCGGAATGGTTCATTGCCACGTGATGCTCAAAGCCATTACGACAAATCCATGCCAGTAGGTTCTCCAGATGAGGTACCTGGATTACCGCTCGGCAGCCGACAGTGTCCAGCGGATCGTCAACCGATAGTCCTTCGCCGACGTAGGCTTTGATTTCGCCGGTTAAATCGTCGGTACTCAGGCGGAAGTAGGTCAAGGCACCGCTTTTCATACGACCGTGAACTGCACCGCAGGTGTTCTCTTTACCGACGGTGGTACCGATGATATCCGCCGTCCCCATCTTCGGGCTGTCCAGACTGGCTGATGCGAAATTACCGCAGTGAAAAAGAACGCATTTATCACGATCGTCGCCGAAATTATTGTTCCAGTCGGCAATGGACGCTGGACTTAAGTTGCTGCTGGCGAGGGCGTACATTGACAACGCGCCCATCACATCCACTTCGCAGGCACTGGGCATTAACTGCCCGGACATCACGCTCATGATTGAGCACACGTTGATGCCTAAATTTTCCTGCAGCGAGGTCCAGCACTGGATGGCAGTCGTATCAATATCATTAGCGATAACCCATTCGCTGATAACGACAAACAGTTTTGCCATGGTGACCAGTTTGTCGGCTGGAATGGCGCTGGCGTCGGCGTTATCCATCAACAGGCGGCGTTTTTCATCCACCCGGATATCGTTGTCGCGCAGTCGTTTGATGCGGGTAAAGACTTCAGACAGATCCAGTGTTTCGACGGCAATACCCAGTCTTTCGAGCAATTTTTCGCTGTAGCGGACGGTGTTAAACCCAGCTGGACGTGCGCCGATAGCGCCGACGCGAACTCCGCGCATGCTGGCGACCACGCGACAGATTTGTTCGAAACGTTTCAGGTCTTGTGCAAACACCTCGCCTGACAGGTCGCAGACATGCTGGGTGGTTAGCGTAAACGGTATACCGTACTGGCGCATGTTATTGCACAGGGAGATCTTGCCGCAGAAGCTGTCACGGCGAGTGGCAAGCCCCATTTTATCCAGGTTGTCTTCCTGCGCCTGGATCAGAACCGGGACATCTAAACCGGAAAGTCGCAGCGTTTCCGCTATCGCTTTTTCATCGCCAAAGTTCGGCAGTAGTACCACCACACCGTGAATCTTGTCGCGGTGAGCGCGGAAAAGTTCAGCACAAACTTTCGCATCCTGACGGGTTTCAACACCGCCGAGTTCTGTCTGCGTATCGTTGATCATAATGGTGTTAATGCCCAGCCGCTCAAAGAGCACGCTGGCTTGTTCGCGGGCTTCAGCAACCAGATAGCTCGGGAAAAATCCCCGATTGCCAATAATCACCGCCATGGTCAACTGATGAGGAATTCGTGACATCGCTTTCTCCAGTAAGTGTTCTGTTGTTGTTATTGTTTTATCGTGTTGCCAGCAACAGTGCGGTGGCGTTTTTCACGACACCCGCCGCGTCAATTTCATGGTGCGCGCGCGTTGCTGCACGATCGGCTGCGATTGCATATTGGCCATCGGCAATCCCCAATCTACGCAGTGGAATGGCACAGCCTGCTTCTGCCAGCACTTCAGCCACCAGACTTCCCACGCCGCCATTAATGTTATGTTCTTCCACGCTAACCACTGCCTTGCAGTGGGTTAAAGCCGCCAGTAACTGTTGGGTATTGCAGGGACGAATTGACGGTACACTGATTACGCTGGCATCAATACCCGCCTGTTCCAGCACTGTGGCAGCCTCGACAATTTCATGCACAGTTGAGCCCATTGCCACCAGTGCGACATCTTTTCCTTTGCGCAAAATATCGATATTACCCGGCGCGAACTGGTAGTTTTCATCGTGTAATTCGGGTAAGGCTTTGCCATCCAGGCGAATATAAACCGGACCTATGTGGCTTAAGGCGTAGTCGAGAATCTGTCGGCATTCCACCGGACAGGATGGGGCGTAAATCTCAATATTGCCAAAACCGCGTAGCACGGAAATATCATCAATGCTGTGGTGCGTACTGGCGAGCGGTCCGTAGCTGGCCCCTGCGTTCAGGCCAATCAACTTCACGTTGGTATTGTTGTAGCAAATGTCGACTTTAATTTGCTCATTGGCCCGTGAAATCAAGAAGGGCGCAGCGTTACAGGTGACGGCGATTTTACCGCCCAGCGCCAGTCCGGCAGCAGCACCGACCAACGTCTGTTCGGCAATACCCACGTTGACCAGACGACCGGGAAATTCCTTCATAAATGGGGCGATTTTTGCTGTTGATGTTGAGTCAGCCACCACCGGCACAACATCCATTCCACGTTTGACCGCGGCAATTAACGTGTTCACCATGACGGTGGCGAGGTGTTCGCTATTACGCATCTTTCAGTTCCTCCAGCGCCAGTTCAACTTCTTCTCCTTTTGGCACGCGGTGGTGCCATTCCGGGCGGCCCTGGATAAAAGAGATCCCGGCTCCTTTGGTGGTGTGTGCAATGACGACATATGGCTTGCCTTCAGGGGTTAATCCTTCCAGCGTGCGCACCACATCGCTCATATCGTTCCCGCGACACTCTGTGACTTGCATACCGAAGGCTCGCCATTTTTCATCCAGCGGATCGGTGTTCATGATCTCTTTGGTTGATCCGGCAAGCTGGAGGTTATTTTTGTCGTTGATGATAATCAGGTTATCCAGTTTATAGTGGGCAGCGACCAGTGCCGCTTCCCAGTTGCTGCCTTCGGCCAGTTCACCATCACCGGTGACGACAAACACCCGGCGTTTGCTGTTGCTGCGTTTAGCCGCCAGCGCAATCCCTACTGCAACCGGCAGACCGTGACCAAGAGCTCCGGTATTCAGTTCAATTCCTGGCGTTTTATGTTTTACCGGATGTCCCGGCAGATGCGAATCGGCGTGTTGATAGGTCGCCAGCCAGTCCACAGGAATAAAACCGGCTTCTGCCAAGACACAGTAGTAACCGCCCACAGCGTGACCTTTTGACTGGATGTAGATATCGCGCTCGTCGCTCTCTTTAATCTCCGGGGAGCAATTCAGGATGCGAAAATAGAGTGCTGTCAGCAGTTCAACCTGCGACAGGTCTGCGCCAGTGTGCCCGCCAGCCGGGCTTTCAGCATTCAACACGATAATGCGGCGACGCACGGCACGTGCTTTCTTTTCTAGCTCTGGTATTGAGAGCGAAAACGGATTCATAAGACACCTCTTGAATGTTTAATCTTGAATGAATAAATATTCCATGTGAGTGCAGTAGTGCAACTGTCTCTCTACCCACTACGTAATCTGCAGATAAAACAGTCAGTCGTTATTGGTTAGAATAAATATTCACTACTGATTTATTATTCACGATTAAAGATATGCCTTGTCTGGCGGTTTGTCTACGGCTTGTGCCACCAAATTTTGGAGAAAAGAGAAAAGGATCACACTAACGTGATAACTGGAAAGGTACTGATGACTTGTTATCTATTCAGGTATGAATAAAAATAACAGGCAGTTTATCAGGGGGAATGCCATGTCAAAGCAGGATGAACAGCGGTTGCTGGTTAAGATTGCCACGCTTTACTACGCCGAAAATAAAAAACAGTCTGAAATCGCCACGCTGCTGCATTTGTCGCAGTCCTTTGTCTCCCGTGCTTTAACGCGTTGTCAGAAAGAAGGGCTGGTGAAAATCACCGTCGTACAGCCGACCAATATCTTTGTGGCGCTGGAAAAAGCCATTGAAGAGCAGTTTGGTATTCGTCAGGCGATTGTCGTGGATGTCGGTGACAACCCCAGCAATACGCAAATTAAGCATGCTATTGGCAGCGCGGCGGCGCATTACGTTGAAACCCGCTTGCGAGCCGAGGACCTGGTTGGAATTTCCTCCTGGAGTAGCACCATTCGCTGTATGGTCGATGAGATGCACCCGCAAAATATCCGTGCGGCGGGGGTGATCCAACTGTTGGGCGGCGTAGGGCCGAATGGTAACGTGCAGGCCACGATTCTTACGCAACAGTTGGCAGCGCACCTTGGCTGTCCGGCCTGGCTGCTGCCTTCACAAAGTATTGAGCATTCGGTTGAAGAGCGTACACGGTTGGTTAACAGCCCTGACGTTGCCGCGGTGGTTGAAAAGTTTGCTGAAGTGGATGTGGCAATTGTCGGTATTGGCGAACTGGAGCCTTCTCAATTGCTGAAAAACTCAGGCAACTACTACAACGAAGAAATGTTGCGACTGCTCGCCGAGCGCGGCGCAGTAGGCGATATCTGTCTGCATTATTACGATGCAGCAGGTAACCCGGTACTCAGCCATGAGGAAGACCCGGTCATCGGAATGGAGCTTTCGCAGATCCGGGAGTGTAACCACGTGATTGCTTTGGCTGGTGGTGTGGAAAAACAGAATGCGATACGCGGGGCATTGCAGGGGAATTATATTGACGTATTGATCACCGACTATCCGACAGCCCGCAGTCTGGTGAAAGGGTGATGTCACGGTGAGTTAAACAATTGACAGCCCCAGGAGGTTCCTGGAGCTGTCTGGTTGTGCATATCAGACTTTTCAGAGGCGATTACTGACTTTCCATCGCCGCCTTTTGTGCTACCACCGCGGCTTTTTGCTGCATCCGGTTTTGCATCTGGTCGATGATGACCGCGACGATAATCACGATACCTTTAATCACCATTTGCCAGAACTCGCTGACGCCCATCATCACCAGACCATCGGCCAGAAAACCGATAACGAAAGCGCCAATCAGCGTGCCTAAAATCGTGCCCCGTCCACCGGCCAGTGACGTACCGCCGAGAACCACTGCGGCAATGGCGTTCATCTCAAATGCCGTACCGTTGGCCGGATGGCTGGCGGAAAGCTGTGCCGAGACCACAATTCCAGCAATCGCGGCACACAGTCCGGATAGGGTATACACCCAGATTTTCACCTGTTTTACTTTTACCCCTGACAGCTCAGCAGCGCGTTCGTTATCCCCGATGGCGTAAACGTGGCGACCAAAGGGTAGACGACGAGCGACGTAAGCAATGACCAGTGCCAGCACAATCATCATCCAGATGGCCCACGGAATCCCAAACAATGTACCGGCACCAATCTCATCAAAACCGGTATTGCCGAGCTGCGGATTGCCGGAAAGCCCGGGAAAGGTTTGCCCATCGGAGGTCAGCATCGCCGCCCCGCGCAAAACGTACATGGTTCCGAGCGTACAAATAAACGGTGCGACGTTATAGTGGGTGATGATCCAACCATTCGCCGCGCCAATCAGCCCACCAATCAACAAGACGACAGGCACAATCACCCAGACGCTGGGGAAAATTGCGATGCCGAACATTGGCAATACAATGCCTTTAGTGATTAGCCATCCCGCGACCATGCCGCACAGCCCAAGCGTAGCGCCAATTGAGAGATCAATCCCGGCGGTAATAATGACAAACGTGATCCCCAGCGCCAGAAAGGCGTTAATGGCGATATGCTTGATCATAATGACCATGCTGCCGCCAGAGAGAAATCCCGGTACGGTGAAGGCAAAGAACCCGACGATTAAAAACAGTGCAATAAAAGTGCGCAGTTTTAGGATTAGTAGCAGGATATTTTCCCGAGAGAAGGCGACTGTGGAGCGAGGCGCGATGGCGGCAGATTGTAGTGTTTTCATATCAGAACCCCTGAGCACTTGCGGTTACCAGCGCCGATTCTTCGGCACGATCGCGGGCGATATCGGCAGTTAGCTTGCCGCCGGACATCACCAGAATGCGGTCAGAAACCGCCATAATTTCTTTTAAATCTGAGGTGGAGAAGACTACAGCAATACCTTGCTGGGAAAGCTGGACCATCATGCGGAACACATCGGCTTTCGCCCCGACATCGATGCCGCGTGTGGGTTCGTCAAGAAATAGAATTTTTGGATTGGTGAGCAGAGAGCGACCAATCACCACTTTTTGCTGGTTCCCCCCGCTCAGCGCCTGAATTTCAACCTCTGGCGAGGAGACTTTTATCGACAGATTGCCAATTGTGCTGGCGACCACGGCCTCTTCATCTTTGCGGGCAATGGCAAAGCCACGTTGCAGACGCCGCCAAAGGCTGGCAATGGTCAGATTGGTGGCGACGGATGAAATGGGGAAAATCCCTGTGCGCTTGCGATCCTCCGGCACCAGACTCATTCCCATACGGATGCGATCGGCGGTGGTTAAGCGCTGCGGGACCGGTTTGCTGTCGAGCCACAGTTTTCCGAGGTAGTTGCGCTCAGTACCTAACAAGCACTCGAACAATTCGGTTCGCCCAGCCCCCATAAGTCCATAGATACCGACAATTTCACCGGCGTGAACGTTAAAGGTGACGTCATTGACGACTGCGCTGCCAGCGGTATTCACGCAGGTGATATGTTCAGCTTCCAGAACCGGAGCTCCAAACGTGCGGCCGGGTTCGAGAAAGTTGCTTACCGGATCACTGCCCAACATCTCACGCACAATCCACGGGACATCGATGTCGATAACCTTGGCTTCGGCTTGAAATTTACCATCGCGTAAAATAGTGATCACATCGCCAATTGCCATCAATTCTTCGAGACGATGGGAGATATAGATTATCGACACGCCCTGGCGAGTAAGTTCACGGATCACGCGAAACAGAATCTCGACTTCAGTTTTACTGAGCGCTGAGGTGGGTTCATCAAGAATCAGGATATCTGCATCTTCAGCCAGTGCTTTGGCGATTTCGACCAGCTGTTGCT
This sequence comes from Citrobacter sp. RHB35-C21, assembly GCF_013816515.1. Classification (NCBI taxonomy): domain Bacteria; kingdom Pseudomonadati; phylum Pseudomonadota; class Gammaproteobacteria; order Enterobacterales; family Enterobacteriaceae; genus Citrobacter; species Citrobacter sp. RHB35-C21. Next base: position 3,726,724 of record NZ_CP057147.1, on the reverse strand, counting down.
GCCCTACTTTGAGATTGCCAACCAGGTCGCGCGGTGATATCGGCTGATCGAGCCGGGTTAATAATTCCGCGGTGCGTTTCTCTTGCTCGGCCTCATTAATGGGGGCCATGCCTTTTTGAATCTCCCGACCGAGGAAAATGTTTTCCGCGACGGTGAGGTTCTCAAACAGGTTTAACTCCTGATGCACCATACCAATTCCATGTGCCGCAGCATCCCGGGTGCTGGCAAAGCGCACGGGATTTCCATTGAGCGACATCTCACCGCTACTGGGTTGCTGAACGCCAGCGAGGATCTTCATCAACGTCGATTTCCCCGCACCATTCTCACCAATAATCACATTCACCTTGCCACGCCAGACCTGGTAATCGACGCTGTCCAGCGCAATTGTGCCGGGAAACAGCATTGAAATGGCATGCGTGCGCAGGATGATGTCATCAGCTGAGGTATTGCGCATTAGTGAGCCTCCTGTTCCAGCGTCAGTGCTGCTGCGTTTTCCGCTTTTCCAGCATTCAACGTCACGGCAAACAGCACCGTGGCAGTTTTCCCTTGCCAGCTAGTGTCAACGGCGGGTAACTGTTTCGCCGCTTCACGGTTATAAGCCCGTGACAGTTGGGCAAACTGAACCTGGTTAGTAAAATCTTCAAACTTGAAACCACTGGCATCGCGAATAGCATTGCCACGCATTACCGGGCCAATCTGAATCGTGACGGGCATATCATTGACCCTCACCACGATGGTGTGCTCTCGCCCATTGGTGGTGTCGACGCTATCAATCTGGCTGGTCAGGCGTACAAACACGCTTTCGGGAGCGGGTGAGGGGGTCTTCAGGCGAGTGGTCAGCGCTGAAGCATCCAGAACATGTTGCTGTGCCGCTTCCAGGACGCGGGATTGCCAGGTTTGTTGCGCGATCTGATCGGGAGTCTGGTTGTCGAAACTGGCTTTGGCCTGAGGATCGGCCGGGATAATTGGTTTGCCGTTTTCGTCGAGGTCAACTACCGTACAGGCCGTCAGCAACAGGGTGGCGCATCCAACCAGCGCGGCACCCCATTGTGTTAACGACATAGTGCCTCCGCTTAGTGGCTCAGGTTGAACTTGTTCAGCTTGCTGGCATTGGTTTCGTCAATCAGCACGCAATCCATGAGCTGTTTTTCTTCTTTCTGGGCTTTGCCGTTTTTCAGATAGTAATCCGCCTGCTCAACAGCCATTTGTGCCTGTTGCCAGCCGGGCTGCAGTACTGTCGCTTTAATATTGCTTTTATTAATGATTGAATCGCGGGTGTAGTCGCTGCCATCAAAACCGACCACGATGACATTATTTTTCCCCGCCGCTTTTAATGCGGCTTCTGCACCCAGCGCCATAGTGTCGTTACCTGAGATCACACCTACGATATCTGGGTTGGTTTGTAGAATGGCTTCCATTCGGGTAAAGGCTTCGGTTTGGCTCCAGTTTGCCGTCTGCTGGGCTACCATTTTCATGTCCGGATAGTCATCGAGTACATCGTGATACCCCTGCGAGCGTACATGGGCGTTGGTGTCGGATTGACGTCCCAACAATTCAACGTACTTCCCTTTTCCGTCCAGTAACCTGGCGAACTTCTCTGCGCCGAGCTGTGCGCCTTGATAGTTATTCGACACGATTTGCGCCACCGCGATACCGGTTTTATTGATTTCGCGATCGATCAGAAAAGCAGCTACACCCGCTGCTTTGGCTTTTTCCAGCGGCCCTACGGTGGCATCTGCACCCGCATTATCGAGAATGATCGCTTTCGCTTTACGAGCAATAGCAGTCTCAATCAGTTGGTTTTGTTTATTGACGTCATCATCATGAGAGGCAACCAGCGTGGCGTATCCCAGCTCTTTTGCTTTGGCGACTGCACCGTCGGCTTCGGCTTTAAAAAACGGGTTATCGTGAGAAGGGGTAATAATCGCAATCAGTCCGTTGTCGGCAGCATACAGCGAACCCGATGTGGTAAGGATCGAGGCCAGTAATACGGATTTAATCAAGGTCTTGTTCATCTCTTTCTCCACTTTGAATATTTATTCAAATATGATTTATTATTCAAGTTAACGATAAGTCGAGATAATCGAACTGTCTACGATTTGCGCAGCTAATTTCTTAAAAAGAGAAAAGGATCACGATCCTGATGGTGAGAATGGAAATAGCGTCACGATATTTTTATCACGCTGAAACCAATGAACGTTAACTTCTTGATTGCCGAGGTTTGCCGAAAATGACGGCATGATTTGTAATGTTAATTGCTGAGTCGTGAGTGCGGTGATTTTTGCGCTGGTGAAACCTGGTAGCCCCGATGCCTGATTGGAAAACGCCTTATACAGGCTCTCCTTTGCGCTGAATACCAGGGTTAAGGCGAGCGGAAAGGGCAGGCAGGCATGCTGCAAAATCTGATGTTCGTGGTTATCAATAATGCCATCAGCCAGCTCAACTGCGGTTTGTGGTGTAAAAATAGCTTCTATATCCAGCCCAATGGGATGCGTTGATACGACCGCCAGCGCCGTTGTTGCGCTATGGCTGATGCTGCCAAACAGATCCTGCGGCCACAATGGTTGGCGTTGCACACCGATGCCGGGCACGGTTTTGTGGCCAAATTCACGCAGTGCGTGGACTGCAGCAATACGCCCCGCTAAGTGCTCAGCTTTACGCTTACGCCCACTGGAGTGGAGCTGAGTGTGGTGGGGAAGCCAGAGCAGGTCGTGCTCATGGAAAGTGTCGGGATCAAATTCGACAATGTGCAGCGTATGATCTGCGAAAGGGAGCGGGATGTGCGTTGTGTGCATGATTTCTTACGGTTTCCCTCTCCCCGCAGCGAGGAGAGGGAAAAACGTTATCAGAAGTGTGTGTTAACGCTCATGAACCACGTCCGGCCCGGTTCGTTATAGGTGCGCGCGCCTGCGCCCGCCATATAGTTCCCGGTCACGATATCGCCCGTGGTCTGGGCATTCCCTTCACGCCATAAACGTTTGTCAAAGACGTTATCCACGCCGCCGGTCAGGCTGACGTTTTTCGTCACATCCCAGGTCGCACTCAGGCCGACGATGCTGTATGGGCTGACTTCACTGGCCGAGCTACCGGTAACGGGTTTACCCTGGTAATCGTATTTTTTCGGCTGCTGTTTGCCGTACCAGGTGAAGGTGGATTGCAATGACAGATCTTCACGTGCCTGCCAGCTCAGGGTCGAGTTCAGCGTGTATTCAGGAATAATCGACAGACGCTCGCCGGTCTCTTTATTCTTACTTTGCAGCATGTAGGTGATGTTGTTAGTCCAGTTAACGGTTTCGCTAACCGGCACGTTCAACGTCCCTTCCAGACCTTCAACTACCGCTTTAGGAATGTTTTCCCACTGATAGATATCGGTATAAGTCGTTTTCCCTTTGTTGGTGATAGACGTTCTGTCGAACGGGACCGTACCTGCTTCAATCTTGTTACGGTAATCGTTGCGGAACCAGGTTACCCCAGCCAGCCAGCCGTCGCGCTTGAACTCCAGACCAATCTCTTTGTTGATACTGGTTTCGGCCTTCAGATCATCGTTGCCCATCATGTAGCAACCAATACCGGTCGCGGATCCGGTGGCGTAGCAACCCTGACCTTTACTGTACAGAATGTAGTTCGGGTTGAGCTGATACAGGCTTGGCGCTTTATAGGCGCGCGCAATCCCCATCTTCAGGGTGAAGTCATCGCCCAGACCTTGGGAAAGGTTCAGGGACGGACTCCAGTTATCGCCCACAATGCTGTGATGATCGAAACGCAAACCCGGCGTCAGCATGGTGCTGTCGGTCAGTTCCATGTTGTTTTCAGCAAACAGAGAGAAAATCTCTGCGTCTGAGTACGGGCTGCGGTTGGTGCTGCTGGACCCTGGAATATCACCGCCCATAAAGGTCTGCGAATTGGACAACATGTCCTTCATGCGCTGCTGGTTCCATTCGGTACCGAGCGTCAGATTTTGGTTAACCAGCAGATCTAACGGAATGCTGATTTCACTGTGCAGCATGACGTCACTCAGGTCGGCGTCGAGGTATTTTTGTGATGCATTCGGGTCGAAAATCCCTTCGGTACCCCCCGCCAGGCCCTCCGGCGTACGGGAGTTACGCGTATGTTCATACTGCACCCAGTTACTGGTAGTGACGCCGTTATCCCAGCCGCCGTTCCAGGTCAGAGAGTAGTTCTGGCGGTAAAGACGGTTGGTCTCTTTCCCGTAGTTATCTTTCACCAGTTGGTTGGTGTTGGTGTTTTGGGTATCGCCCGCATACAGGTTGCCCTGACGGCTATAGCCAGCTTCCAGTTCCAGTGACTGGAGCGGGGCGAAATCCCAGCGAACCACGCCGTTAATGTCTTTGTTGATCACCCCTTCACGACCGGCCGGTAAAGTATTTGAATACGTGCCGGTACGTTCTGACTGATGACCCTGGTTGATATCCCACGCGTCGGCCTGGGTTTTATCGAGATTACCGTACAAACGGAAGCTGAAATCCCCGCCCAGCGGACCGTTCAGGCTAAAGTTGGTGCGTTTGGTCGAACCTTCGTCTTTATGTTCCGGGGCGTTGAAATAGGTATCCCAGGAGCCGTGCCATTCGTTGCTGCCTTTTTTGGTGATGATATTCACCACGCCGCCCGCCGCACCGTTGCCATAGCGTGCCGCGGCAGGACCACGCAGCACTTCAATACGTTCGATCATTTCCGGAGCAACCCATGCGGTATCGCCGCGGGTATCACGCTCGCCGCGCCAGCCCTGACGCACAGAGTTACGGCTGGTTACCGGTTTGCCGTCGATCAGAATTAGGGTGTTTTCCGGCCCCATGCCGCGAATATCGATCTGGCGGTTGTTGCCGCGTTGACCGCTGGTTGAGTTACCGGTCAGGTTGACGCCTGGCATGGTACGGATGATTTCCGACACATCGCGAGCGGGAGGATTCTTACGAATTTCATCAGCGGTAATGGTTGAAACGCCCGGTGCCTGAAGGTTCTGCTGGGCGGCGGTAACCACGATGGTGTCTTCATGAGAGACAGCGGCGCTATCGGTTTGATCTTCTGCCATCGCTGGCAGGGCTACCCCGTAAATCCCTAAATTGACCAATAAGGCCAGTGAATGAATCTTGTTGTTCATTGTATGTCCTGCTGTTCTTTTAGCCACGAGTACCAATGTGCCGTGGTGCGGCATTTGGTCTGATGTCGCCCGCATCCGCGTAAACCCTCCATTCCAGAAAAAGTACGCAGCGCCAGGCCGGTTTATAAGTGGTGAAAAACTGTGCGCGCTTCCCACAGCGCGACAATACGCTATTGCAAATGCAAATAGTTATCAATAATATTATCAATATATTTCACGCTAGATCATAAAATTTGACAATAAACATGGGGTTATGGCGGTGACGACGTTAAAGATGGGAAGCGAGGCGTGGTGGCAGTCAAAAAAAGGCCCGGAGTGGGAGCGTGAAGACAACGGAAATTATCGGGTAACCTTCTGGTGGCGCGACCCGCAGGGAACGGAAAAAGAGTCAGCCATTCATCGCGTATGGGTCTATATCACCGGCGTCACCGACCACCATCAAAATGCCACCCCGCAGTCGATGCAACGCATTGACGGAACAAATGTTTGGTGCTGGAGTGTTTCCCTCAGCGCCAACTGGCGCGGCAGTTACTGTTTTATCCCAACAGAACGAAATGATATTTTTGCCGCGCAGACGCCGGGCGAAGCGCCTGACCGAACCGTGCTGCGTGAAGGCTGGCGGCAATTGTTGCCGCAGGCTATTGCCGATCCCCTCAATCCGCAGAGCTGGCAGGGCGGTCGTGGCCATGCGGTGTCTGCGCTGGAAATGCCTGATGCACCTGTACAACCGGGATGGGATCGACCTGAAAACCCCGACTCACCCGCAGTTTGCCTGCAATGGCGTAGCGCCAGGCTCGGTAATACACGCCGCGTGTGGGTGTTTACCACTGGTGAAGCCCAACCGGAAGCGCGTCCGCTGGCTATCCTGCTGGACGGACAGTTTTGGGCACAAAGTATGCCGGTCTGGTCTGCGCTGACTTCACTCACCCATCGCGGACACCTCCCGCCCGCCGTTTATCTCCTGATTGATACCATCGACACGGCTCACCGCAGCCGCGAACTGCCGTGTAATGCGGATTTTTGGTTGGCAGTACAGCAGGAGTTATTGCCGCTGGTGAAGACCACGACCGCGTTCAGTGACGACCCGCAGCGTACCGTCGTCGCTGGGCAAAGTTTTGGCGGGCTGTCATCGCTGTATGCCGGGCTGAACTGGCCCGCGCGCTTTGGCTGCGTGCTCAGCCAGTCGGGCTCTTATTGGTGGCCGCATCGCGGTGGTCATCAGGATGGGGCGATCGTTGAGCAACTGAAGAGCGGAAAGATAAGCGCCCAGGGGCTGCGTATTGTCCTGGAAGCCGGGATCCGCGAGCCCATTATTTATCGCGCAAATCAGGCGCTATATGCCCAGTTACCCTCTGCACCACAGTCTATTTTCTGGCGTCAGGTTGATGGTGGACACGATGCGCTTTGCTGGCGCGGCGGACTGATGCAAGGGCTGATCACGCTCTGGCAACCGCTTACCGACACGATTTAACCGGACGATGTTCCACGACAGGAGTTGAGTATGGAATTCAGTAACCCCTTCGATAATCCGCAGGGCCAGTTTTACATTCTGCAAAATCCCCAACGTCAGTTTAGCCTTTGGCCGCAGCAATGCTCACTTCCTGTTGGCTGGACGGTCGCGTGCGAACCCCAATCACAGGAAGCCTGCCAGCAATGGCTGGATGCAAACTGGACCACGCTGACGCCAGCGAACTACGTCGATGTGCAGGAGGCTCCATGACTCAACGTTTACCGTTAGTTGCGGCTCAGCCGGGGATCTGGATGGCGGAAAAACTCTCCACATTGCCCTCTGCGTGGAGCGTGGCGCACTACGTAGAATTAACCGGCGAACTGGACGCACCGTTGCTGGCGAAAGCGGTAGTGGCGGGTCTGGAGCAGGCCGATACTCTAAGGATGCGGTTTAGCGAAGATAACGGCGAGGTCTGGCAATGGGTAGACTCTGCGCTTGCCTTTGCGCCACCAGAAATTATCGATCTGCGCGAAAAATCCGATCCGCATGCGGCAGCGCACGCCTTGATGCAGTCAGACCTGCAGCAGGACATCCGTGCTGATGGCACTAAGCCGCTGGTTTTTCACCTGCTCATTCAGGTGGGAGAAAAGCGTTGGTATTGGTATCAGCGTTACCATCATCTGCTGGTTGATGGCTTCAGTTTCCCGGCCATTACCCGCCAGATAGCCGCGATTTACCGCGCATGGCTGCATGGCGAGCCCACGCCGGAATCACCTTTTACGCCATTTTCTGAGGTGGTGGAAGAGTATCAACAGTATCGGCAAAGCGATGCCTGGCAACGCGACGGCGCCTTCTGGACCGAGCAGCGAAAGCAACTCCCACCTCCTGCTTCGCTGTCTAACAAACCCCTGCCAGGGCGGTCGGCCAGCGCGGATATTATTCGTCTGAAGTTAACCGCGCCTGAAGGGGAGTTTCGCCGGCTTGCGGCACGTATGCCAGACGTTCAGCGTGCGGATCTGGCCCTTGCGCTGGTGGCGCTGTGGCTCGGACGTTTATGCAGCCGAATGGAATATGCCGCCGGGTTTATCTTTATGCGGCGTATGGGCTCGGCGGCGCTCACGTCCACCGGACCGGTTTTAAACGTCCTGCCATTTGGCGTGCAGTTGAATGCGGCAGAAAGCTTGCCTGCACTTGCCCAACGACTGGCCGCACAGTTGAAGAAAATGCGCCGACATCAGCGATATGATGCTGAGCAAATTGTTCGCGACAGCGGGCGCGCAGCCGGTGCCGAACCGCTGTTTGGCCCGGTACTGAACGTGAAAATATTCGACTATCAACTGAATATTCCTGGCGTTCAGGCGCAAACCCATACGTTGGCGACAGGTCCGGTGAACGATCTGGAGCTGGCGCTGTTCCCGGATGAAAACGGCGGGCTGAGTATTGAAATCCTGGCCAATAAACAGCGCTACGATGCCGCGACGCTGGCGCAACATGCATCACGTTTAACCGCGCTTATCGCGCAGTTTGCCGACAATCCGTCGCTATGCTGCGGCGATGCCGGGATGCTGTTGCCGACAGAACATGAGCGGCTGGCGAAGATTAACGACACGACCGTGGCGATCCCGTCCACCACGCTGAGCGCGCTGGTGGCACAGCAGGCCGATAAAACGCCGGATGCCCCGGCGCTGGCTGATGCCCGCTATCAGTTTAGCTATCGTGAAATGCGCCAACAGGTTGTGGCGCTGGCGCGCCGCCTGCGCGAGCGTGGCGTACAGCCTGGTGACAGCGTTGCCGTGGCATTACCGCGTTCCGTGTTCCTCACGCTGGCGCTGCACGGTATTGTTGAGGCGGGAGCCGCCTGGCTGCCATTGGATACCGGATACCCGGACGATCGCCTGCGGATGATGCTCGAAGACGCGAAGCCAAAATTGTTGATCGCGACCGAAGAGCAACTGGCGCGCTTTAGCGATATTCCGGAGCTGGAAAGTCTGTGCTACAACGCGCCGCTGCCAGAAGAGGATGCTGCACCGCTGGCGCTATCTCAACCTAATCATACGGCCTATATTATTTTTACTTCCGGTTCTACCGGCAGACCAAAAGGGGTGATGGTTGGGCAAACCGCCATCGTTAACCGTTTGCTGTGGATGCAAAATCACTATCCACTGACCGCGGATGATGTGGTGGCGCAAAAAACGCCGTGCAGTTTTGACGTCTCGGTATGGGAGTTTTTCTGGCCGTTTATTGCCGGGGCAAAACTGGTCATGGCAGAACCTGAAGCGCACCGCGATCCGCTGGCGATGCAGCAGTTCTTTGCGCAGTCAGGGGTGACGACCACGCACTTTGTTCCCTCTATGCTGGCCGCTTTTGTTGCTTCACTGACGCCGGAAACCGCGCGGGAGAGCTGTGCCTCGCTGAAACGGGTATTCTGCAGCGGCGAAGCCTTACCTGCAGATTTATGCCGCGAATGGGAACAGTTGACTCATGCGCCACTGCACAATTTATACGGGCCAACGGAAGCGGCAGTCGATGTGAGCTGGTATCCGGCCTGGGGGGACGATCTCGCTGCCGTAACGGGCAATAGCGTGCCGATTGGCTATCCGGTATGGAATACCGGTTTACGGATCCTGGACGCCATGATGCGCCCGGTGCCCTTTGGCGTGGCAGGTGATCTCTATCTGACGGGGATCCAACTGGCGCAAGGATACCTGGGGCGAGCGGATCTAACCGCGAGCCGCTTTATCGCCGATCCATTTAACCCTGGTGAACGCATGTACCGTACCGGGGATGTGGCGCGCTGGCTGGAGAATGGCGCAGTGGAATACCTCGGGCGCAGCGATGACCAGCTTAAAATTCGCGGACAGCGCATTGAGCTCGGTGAGATTGATCGGGTGATGCAGCAGCTGCCAGATGTCGAACATGCCGTTGCCCACGCCTGCGTATTCAACCAGGCGGCGGCGACAGGTGGCGATGCACGACAGTTGGTGGGGTATCTGGTGTCGCAATCGGGGTTACCGCTGGATACGTCTGCATTGCGGGAAACTCTGCGTGAAAAACTGCCTGCGCATATGGTGCCGACGGTATTGTTGCAACTGGCGGAGCTGCCGCTGAGTGCAAACGGTAAACTGGATCGTAAAGCGCTGCCGATGCCGCAGTTGACGTCGCGTACGTCAGGACGTGCGCCGCGAGCAGGGACTGAAACCGCCATCGCGCAGTCTTTTACGGCTTTGCTGGATTGCGAGGTTAATGACGTAGAGGCTGACTTCTTTGCGCTTGGCGGACATTCGCTGCTGGCGATGAAACTGGCAGCGCAGTTGAGCCGGATTTTTGAGCGTCAGGTAACGCCTGGGCAGATAATGGTGGCTTCTACTGTTGAACAACTGAGTGCACTGCTGGAGAGCAATGATGATGAACAGTCGCAGCGTCTGGGATTCGAAACGCTGCTGCCGCTGCGTGAAAGTCATGGCCCAACGCTGTTTTGCTTCCATCCGGCGTCGGGTTTCGCCTGGCAGTTTAGCGTGCTGTCGCGTTACCTCAGTCCGCAGTGGTCGATTATTGGCATTCAGTCGCCGCGACCGGATGGCCCTATGCAGACGGCGGAAAACCTTGATGCGGTATGCGAACATCACCTGGCAACGCTGCTCAGCCAGCAGCCTCATGGTCCCTATTATTTATTAGGCTACTCGCTGGGGGGGACGTTGGCGCAGGGAATCGCCGCACGCTTACATGCCAGAGGAGAGACAGTTGCATTCCTGGGGCTTCTGGATACCTGGCCGCCGGAAACGCAAAACTGGCAGGAAAAGGAGGCCAATGGGTTGGATCCCGCGGTACTGGCCGAGATCGAGCGTGAACGTGAAGCGTTTCTGGCAGCGCAGCAGGGGAATGCGTCAGAGGCCTTATTTAATGCTATCGAAGGCAACTACGCCGATGCGGTTCGCCTGCTCACCACGGCACACAGCGTGCCGTTTGCTGGTCACGCCACGCTGTTCGTTGCTGAGCGCACCTTAGTGCCGGGTGTCAGTCCTGAACGCAGTTGGTCACCGTGGATATCCAGTCTGGATGTATATCGTCAGGACTGCGCGCATGTCGATATCATAACCCCTGAAGCGTTTGAGAAGATTGGGCCTGTCATGCGTGACCTGCTCCAAAATATCCAATAAACGTCATCGGGTCAGCGTGTTAAACGCTGACCCGTGTAGTCATCCCTATAGAGATGACTGGGTATGAATTTTCGGTGTACGCCCAAGCGGCACCACTAACGGCGTTCCGGCAACCGGATCGTCGATAATCATACAGCGCAGACCATAGATTTTTTCAATAAGCTGCGCTGTGACGATCTCCTTCGGCGCACCCTCGGCAACAATTTTTCCGTCACGCAGCGCAATCAGATGTGTCGCATAGCGACACGCCTGATTAAGATCGTGCAGAACGGCGGCCAGCGTATACCCTTTCTCCCGGTTTAGCTCACTCAGCAGCTCCAGCAGATCGATCTGATGGCTGATATCCAGCCAGGTGGTAGGTTCGTCGAGCAGCATAATCGACGTTTCCTGCGCCAGCACCATCGCAATCCATGCGCGCTGGCGTTGTCCACCGGAAAGGGTATCCACACTTTGTGACGCAAGATGAGTGATTCCCGTCGCCTGCATTGCGTTTGAGACCGCGATTTCATCCTCATTTCGCCAGCGAGTAAACAATGGCTGGTGCGGGTAGCGCCCACGGGCAACCAGTTCCTGTACCGTAATATCACCTGGCGTGGTGGCGTTCTGCGCCAACAAACCTATTCTGCGAGCAACCTCTTTGCTGGCATAGTGCTGGATATGCTCGCCGTCGAGCCAGACCTTACCGTGCGCGGGCGTCATCAGACGACTAAGCGTGCGCAGTAGCGTTGATTTTCCGCAGCCGTTTGGCCCGATAATTGCGGTGAAGTGACCGTCTGGAATCGACACATTGAGGTTTTCCGCTACGGTAAATTTGCCATAACCCAGCGTTAACTGGTCGCCACGCAAACGGGCTACTGATTCGATCATTTTTTGCGGGACTCCTGAATTAACAAGACGATAAGATAAATACCGCCGAGGCTTACGGTGACAACGCCCACCGGAAGCTGATAAGGCATAAACAGCTGTTGGGCGCATAAATCCGCCATCAACAGCAGCAACGCGCCACACAGCGCCGACAGGGTTAATCCCCAGCGCGATGTGCCGCTAATCCGCCGCGCGATATGTGGGGCGACAAGGGCAATAAACGAGATAGGGCCAGCCAGCGCGGTGGCGGCAGCGGTCAGTACAACCGCAACCAGCATCATCATCAGGCGTGAGCGCTCTACGCTGACGCCAAGCGCACAGGCGCTGTCATCACCCATTTCCAGTAAACGCATCCGGCGCACCAGCAGCGTGGCGCACACCAGCATAAGGATAATCAGCGGGGCAGAAGGCCAGGTTTTGGCCCAGGTCAGGCCATTGAGCGATCCGGCGTTCCACAGTCCGGCGGTCAGCGCGGTTTCTAATGATGCCTTCAGCAGTAGCCAGGTGTTGAACGCAACCAGCATGGCGCGTATGCCGATCCCAATAATAATCAGCCGGAAGGTGTCGATACCATTGCGCCAGGCGAGCGCCCAGACCACCAGAGACGTCAGGACCCCGCCAACCATGGCCGCAAGCGCGATAGCGGTGAGATGCTGTCCGAACAGCACCATTGCCACCAGCACACCGCTCCAGGCACCGGTATTGAAACCCATCACATCCGGGCTGCCCAGCGGGTTGCGCATCAGCGACTGGAATATTGCACCGCTCACGCCGAGCGCCGCGCCAATCAATAGCGCCATCAGCACGCGTGGCAAACGCCATTCGGTCACCACCAGCGTAATACTGCGCGGCGCATCGCCAAGCAGGGCTGCAATAATTTGCTGGGTTTCCAGCGTCACGACGCCGCTACGCAGGCTCCACAAGCCAACGGCGAGACAACCTACAACCAGCAGCAGGCTGCTGACTATCAGGCGGCGGGAGAGGTGCATCATGCGCCACCCCCGCGCGGTTTCCGGCGTACCAGAAAGATAAGCACCGGCGCGCCGATAAATGCGCTGACCACTGAAACGCGCAGCTCGCCGGGGACAATCAGGCGACCGATGATATCGGCAATTAGCAACAGAGAGGGGGTTGCCAGCAGGGTAACGGGCAGCGACCAACGGTGATCTGCCCCCACCAGCCAGCGCGCCATATGCGGCATCATCAGGCCGATAAAGGCGATAGGGCCGACAATCGCGGTCGCACTGCCGCACAGTACGGTAATCACCAACAGGCCAATAAACTGCGTGCGAGCGACTTTGCTGCCAAGCGCGGTGGCGGTGTCGCTCCCGAGGCTCAGGCTATTCAGAGCACGGCTAAGGAACAACGCGATAGCCGCGGCAATCAGTACCGGCACCAGGACGACCTTCAGCGTTTGCAGGCTGCGGATATCCAATGAACCGGCCTGCCAGAAACGCAACTGATCGTAGACATCCGGGTTGAGCAGGGCGATTCCGGTGGATAATCCTTCCAGCACCGCGCCCAGCGCAACGCCCGCCAGCGTCAGGCGTACCGGGCTTAACTGCCCGCCGCCCTGGCTGCCGGTAAAGGCCACTATAAGCGACGCGACCAGCGCCCCGGAAAAGGCCATCAGCAGTTGCTCTTGCGCAGAGGAAAAACCGAACAGCGCGGCTCCCAGCACAATAGCGAAGCTGGCTCCGGAGTTAACGCCCAGAATGCCGGGATCGGCGAGAGGGTTACGCGTGAGCGTTTGCATTAATGCGCCAGCCAGACCCAGCGCCCCACCGGCGAGCAGCCCCGCCAGCGTGCGCGGCAGTCGCGCGTCCAGCACGATGGTGCAATCAGCGCTTTGACAACTGCCGGTAAGTGCATCCAGCACCACGGAGGCAGGTAGCGACTTGGCGCCAATAACCAGACTTAATACCGTGGTGAGAACAAGTAATAACAATAGTCCGGGCACGGCGAAGGCACGTGTCGCGGAAACAGAGCATGACATATCAACTTCCCTGATAATGATAGTAATTATCGTTATCGATCTTATTTGGATATGTTAGCATGTGCAGCCATCGAATGGATATTGAAAAAGTACCTGGTAAGGCTCTGTAATGAATCGACAATCCTGGCTGCTCAATCTCAGCCTGTTAAAGACCCACCCTGCATTTCGCGCCGTCTTCCTCGCCCGTTTTATTTCCATTGTCTCTCTGGGGCTACTCGGCGTGGCGGTTCCGGTACAGATCCAGATGATGACCCAGTCGACCTGGCAGGTCGGTTTGTCAGTAACGTTGACCGGCAGCGCAATGTTTATTGGTCTGATGGTGGGCGGGGTGCTGGCCGACCGCTATGAGCGTAAAAAAGTGATCCTGTTGGCTCGTGGAACCTGCGGAATCGGCTTTATTGGTCTGTGTCTGAATGCGCTGCTGCCCGAACCGTCGTTACTGGCGATTTATTTGCTTGGCTTATGGGACGGTTTCTTTGCCTCGCTGGGCGTGACCGCGTTGCTGGCGGCTACACCGGCGCTGGTTGGGCGGGAGAATTTGATGCAGGCCGGGGCGATTACCATGTTGACGGTACGCCTGGGTTCGGTTATTTCGCCGATGCTTGGCGGGGTATTGCTCGCGACCGGTGGCGTGGCGTGGAACTACGGTCTGGCGGCGGCGGGCACTTTCATTACCTTGCTGCCGTTGCTGAGCCTTCCCGCGCTGCCGCCTCCGCCGCAGCCGCGCGAGCATCCGCTAAAATCACTGCTGGCAGCATTTCGCTTTCTGCTTGCCAGCCCGCTGATTGGCGGCATTGCACTGCTTGGCGGTCTGTTGACTATGGCGAGCGCCGTGCGCGTGTTGTATCCCGCGTTGGCGATTAACTGGCAAATGTCGAGTGCGCAAATAGGTCTGCTGTATGCGGCCATTCCTCTTGGCGCGGCGGTGGGCGCGTTGACCAGCGGACAACTGGCGCACAGCGTTCGTCCGGGACTGATCATGCTGGTATCGACCGTGGCTTCGTTCCTGGCTATCGGTCTGTTTGGGTTGATGCCGATCTGGGAGCTTGGCGTTGTCTGCCTGGCGCTGTTCGGCTGGCTGAGTGCGGTCAGCTCTTTGTTGCAGTACACCCTGTTACAGACGCAGACGCCAGAAGCGATGCTCGGGCGAATTAACGGTTTGTGGACTGCGCAGAACGTTACAGGAGATGCGATCGGCGCGGCGCTGTTAGGGGGATTGGGGGCGATGATGACACCGGTTGCTTCGGCAAGCGTAAGTGGGTTTGGGCTGGTGATTGTCGGTCTGCTACTGCTGCTGTTGCTGGGAGAAGTGCGCCGATTCCGACAAATGCCTGTGAATGCCGGATAGCGTTGTCTTCTACGGTTTGTAGGCCGGATAAGGCGTTAGCCGTATCCGGCGCTGGCGATTAAAAGAGAGCTGACAGACGTTGCAGCAGCAAGGTCGCGCTGTAGTAGTCGAGACGGAAGGTTTCCGTACCCAGGGCGTAAACACGTTTATTCTGCACGGCAGGCAGATGCGCCAGCAGCGGATTAGCATAAATGGCGTCGGCATCTTTGTTGTCGCCAGCGAACAGGAACAGCGCTTCGCCGTTCAGGCCTGCCGCCAGGTTCTCACCGCCAAGCTGGATGATATCGTGGCGTTTGCCCTGACTCTGGCTGGTGTGCAATCCGGCAGGCAGCGGTGCCAGGGTGAAACCTAACTGCTCCATCAGCTTGCCCTGCGCCGACTCAGGCGTCCACAGGTTGGCGCTGTGCGCTGCAGCGGTGTACACCAGCGCGCTGACCGGTTGCGGCGGCAGGGTAATACGCTGCTTTACCGCCTGCAGTTGCTTATCAAACTCGGCAATACGCGCAGCCGCCTGTTGCTCCTGACCGGTAATTTCACCTAACTGCGTCAGCAGCGACTGCCAGCTTTTGTCGTCGTAATTAATGATTAGCGTTGGCGCAATGGTGGACAGCTGATCGTATAGCGCGAGGGCTGAATCTCCCCCGGTGGCGCTGATCAGAATCAGATCCGGCATTTGCGCCGCCACGGCCTCAGCGCTCGGTTCGCCGATATACAGGCGGCTCAGTTTGCGCGCTTTTGCCACTTCGCTCCACTGGCGTAAAAAGCCCTGTGCATCGCCGATGCGATTGTTCGGCGTAGTGGCGCCGCTGGCGATGACCGGGGCATCAATTGCCAGCAGCGAGCCGGTGAGGGTGACGCTGGTGGAGACAATTCGCTGTGGCTTATGTTCCAGCGTATGCGTACCACGACTGTCGGTAACCTGACGCGGCCAGTCGGCGGCATAACCTGAAGAAATTCCTGAAATAGACAAACCTGCCAGTAAGAGCACGGTGCGGCAAAAAGAGGGGAGACTCACGAATCAGCATCCTGTTATCAGTATAAGTAATGCTTCTCATTTTCATTGTTAGTGGACAAGGATGCAAGCCAAAGTCGCACATTGTGCTGCCACAAGAGTTGACATACCGCCGCTTTGCTTTTAGGTTAGCGACCGAAAATATAAATGATAATCATTATTAGAGCTTTTATCATTTTTGGAGGATGATATGGAAACGTCACTGGCCGAGGAAAAAACGCAGACTATGCCGACGCTCGCTCCCGACAGTTTTTTCTTTATGTCGCCGTACCGTAGTTTTACGACGTCAGGATGCTTCGCCCGCTATGCGGAACCGGCAATTGATGGCGATTCGCCAGACAGCCCTTTCCAACAAAAAATGCATGCACTGTTTGCTGATGCCAAAGCGCAGGGTATCGCTAACCCCATCATGGTCGGGGCGATTCCTTTTGACACCCGCCAGCCGTCATCGCTGTTTATTCCCCAGTCATGGCAGACGTTCTCCCGAACGGCGAAGCAGCAATCATCTCGTTACTTTAACGCGCATCAGTCGCTGAACGTTGTTGAACGTAAATCGATCCCGGAACAGAACTTCTTTGAAGATATGGTCGCTCGCGCGGCTGCGCTGACGGCAACCCCGGAAGTCGACAAAGTGGTGTTGTCACGCCTGATCGATATCACCGCTGATGCCAATATTGACAGCGGGGCGCTGCTGGAGCGCCTGGTGGCGCAAAATCCGGCGAGCTACAACTTTCACGTTCCCCTTGAAGACGGTGGCGTATTGATTGGCGCCAGTCCGGAACTGCTGTTACGCAAAGAAGGCGATCGTTTCAGCTCATTACCGCTGGCAGGCTCGGCACGTCGTCAACCGGACGATGTGCTGGACCGTGAGGCGGGCATCCGCCTGCTGGCGTCCGAAAAGGATCGCCATGAGCACGAACTGGTGACGCAGGCCATGAAAAATGTCCTGCGCGATCGCAGCCGTGAACTGCAACTCCCTTCTTCTCCGCAACTGGTCACCACGCCTACGCTCTGGCACCTCGGCACGCCGTTTGAGGGTAAAGCCAACGCGCAAGAAAACGCCCTGACGCTCGCGTGCCTGCTGCATCCGACGCCTGCGCTGAGCGGCTTCCCGCATCAGGTTGCGCGCAAACTGATCGCCGAGCTGGAGCCGTTCGATCGCGAACTGTTCGGTGGCATTGTCGGTTGGTGTGATGCCCAAGGCAACGGCGAATGGGTGGTGACGATCCGTTGTGCGAAGCTGCTGCGTAATCAGGTACGTTTCTTTGCCGGTGCCGGGATTGTTCCGGCCTCGTCTCCGGTTGCGGAATGGCGTGAAACGGGAGCCAAACTCTCCACGATGTTGAATGTTTTTGGACTGCATTAAGAGCCTTATTGACCAGGCCTCTAAGGAGCGATAATGAGTATTCCTTTCACCCGTTGGCCGGAGGAGTTTGCCCGCCGCTATCGTGAAAAAGGTTACTGGCAGGATTTGCCGCTGACCGACATTCTGACCCGTCACGCCGACAGCGACCATACGGCGGTGATCGATGGCGAATGCCACCTGAGCTATCGCCAACTGAATCAGGCCACTGACAATCTCGCCTGCAGCCTGCGCCGTCAGGGGATCAAACCCGGCGAAACCGCGCTGGTGCAACTGGGCAACGTGGCTGAGTTGTATATCACTTTCTTTGCGCTGCTCAAGCTGGGTGTAGCTCCGGTGCTGGCATTATTCAGCCATCAGCGTAATGAACTTAACGCCTATGCCAAACAGATTGAACCGGCGCTGCTGATTGCCGATCGTCAGCATGCGTTGTTTAGCGGAGACGATTTTCTTAACGCTTTTGTGGCTGAACACAATTCAGTGCGCGTGGTGCAACTGCGCAATGATGAAGGCGAACACAATCTGCAAACGGCGATAAGCCAGCCTGCGACTGATTTTTCCGCCACGCCATCGCCTGCTGATGAGGTGGCCTATTTCCAGCTTTCTGGCGGGACTACCGGGACGCCAAAGCTGATTCCTCGTACCCATAACGATTACTACTACAGCGTGCGTCGCAGCAATGAGATTTGCCGCTTCACCGGGGAAACGCGTTATTTATGCGCGATCCCGGCGGCGCATAACTACGCGATGAGTTCGCCAGGCGCGTTGGGGGTATTCCTGGCTGGCGGCTCCGTCGTGCTGGCGGCTGACCCGAGCGCCACCCTGTGCTTCCCTCTGATTGAACAGCATCAGGTTAACGTCACGGCGCTGGTGCCGCCAGCGGTGAGCCTGTGGCTGCAGGCAATTGCGGAGTGGGGGAGCAATGCGCAATTGGCTTCGCTGAAGCTGCTACAGGTCGGTGGGGCTCGGCTTTCCGCCTCGCTTGCGGCGCGTATTCCGGCGGAGATCGGCTGCCAGCTGCAGCAGGTCTTCGGCATGGCGGAAGGACTGGTGAACTACACCCGTCTGGACGACAGTCCTGAACGCATCATCAATACCCAGGGCCGTCCGATGTGTCCCGATGATGAAGTCTGGGTAGCTGACGCTGACGGCAACCCTTTAGCCGAGGGAGAAACCGGGCGCCTGATGACGCGTGGCCCATACACCTTCCGCGGTTACTTCAACAGTCCTGAGCACAATGCCAGCGCCTTTGACGCCAACGGTTTTTACTGCTCCGGCGATCTGATCGCCATCGATCGAGATGGCTACATCACCGTCCAGGGACGCGAGAAGGATCAGATCAACCGCGGTGGAGAGAAGATCGCTGCAGAAGAGATTGAAAACCTGCTGCTGCGCCACCCGATGGTGATCCATGCCGCGCTGGTCAGTATGGATGACGAACTGATGGGCGAGAAAAGCTGTGCCTGGTTGGTGGTAAAAGAGCCGCTGCGAGCGGTGCAGGTGCGTCGTTTTCTACGCGAACAGGGCGTAGCGGAATTTAAATTACCTGACCGCGTGGAGTGCGTTGAGTCGTTACCGCTGACTCCGGTTGGGAAAGTAGATAAAAAACAATTACGTCAGTGGCTGGCATCACGTTCACTGGCCTGAAGGAGAATAAGAGATGGCAATTCCTAAACTACAGGCTTATGCGCTACCCACGGCGCTTGATGTTCCGGTGAACAAAGTGGACTGGGCGTTTGACCCCGAACGCGCCGCGCTGCTGATCCACGACATGCAGGACTATTTTATCGGCTTTTGGGGCGATAACTGCCCGATGATGGAGCAGGTCGTCGCTAACATCGCCGCACTGCGTCAGTACTGCAAAGAGAATAACATTCCGGTGTTTTACACCGCTCAGCCGAAAGAACAGAGTGATGAAGACCGCGCTCTGCTCAATGATATGTGGGGACCGGGACTGACGCGTTCACCGGAACAGCAGAAAATCGTTGAGGCGCTGGCGCCGGATGAAGCGGATACCATTCTGGTGAAATGGCGTTACAGCGCATTTCATCGCTCCCCGCTGGAACAGATGCTTAAGGAAACCGGACGTAATCAACTGATCATTACCGGCGTGTATGCGCATATTGGCTGTATGACCACCGCAACAGACGCCTTTATGCGCGACATCAAGCCGTTTATGGTTGCCGATGCGTTGGCAGACTTTAGCCGTGACGAACATCTGATGTCGCTGAAATACGTGGCGGGACGCTCCGGGCGTGTGGTGATGACTCAGGAATTATTACCGACGCCGGTACCGGCCAGCAAAGATGCGTTACGCAGCATTATTCTGCCGCTGCTGGATGAGTCCGAAGAACCGATGGATGACGAAAACCTGATCGACTACGGACTGGATTCCGTGCGCATGATGGCGCTGGCGGCGCGCTGGCGTAAGGTTCATGGTGATATTGACTTCGTGATGCTGGCGAAAAACCCGACCATTGACGCCTGGTGGACGCTGCTCTCTCGCGAGGTGAAGTAATGTCTGGATTTGACTTCGCAGGGAAAACCGTCTGGGTAACCGGCGCGGGAAAAGGGATTGGCTACACCACCGCGCTGGCGTTTGTGAAAGCGGGTGCTGAGGTGACAGGATTCGATCGTGAATTTTCTCAGGATAATTACCCGTTTGCCACCGAAGTGCTGGATGTGGCGAATGCTGAACAGGTGGCTGAGGTGTGTCAGCGCGTCCTGCAAACGCGCGAGCGGTTGGATGTGTTGGTCAATGCGGCGGGTATTTTGCGTATGGGGGCCACCGATGCGCTGAGCATTGAGGAGTGGCAGCAGACGTTTGCGGTTAACGTTGGTGGGGCGTTCAATCTGTTTCAGCAGACGATGGCGCAGTTTCGTCGCCAGCAGGGCGGGGCAATCGTGACCGTCGCGTCGGATGCGGCGCACACGCCGCGTATCGGTATGAGCGCATACGGTGCGTCAAAAGCCGCGCTGAAAAACCTGGCACTGACCGTCGGACTTGAACTGGCAGGCAGCGGTGTGCGTTGCAATGTGGTTTCGCCAGGCTCGACCGACACCGACATGCAGCGTACGTTGTGGGTCTGCGATGACGCGGAGCAACAGCGCATTCGTGGGTTTGGCGAGCAGTTTAAGCTCGGCATTCCACTGGGAAAAATCGCTCGTCCACAGGAAATCGCTAACACGATTTTATTCCTCGCTTCCGATCTGGCGAGCCACATTACGCTTCAGGATATCGTGGTGGACGGCGGCTCCACGCTGGGGGCATGACGATGATCTGGAAACGTCATTTAACGCTGGATGAACTGAATGCCACCAGTCAGAACACGATGGTGGCGCATTTAGGCATGGTCTATACCCGACTGGGGGATGATGTGCTGGAAGCCGAAATGCCGGTGGATAGCCGGACGCATCAGCCGTTTGGTCTGCTGCACGGCGGCGCGTCGGCGGCCCTGGCGGAAACATTGGGTTCGATGGCGGGTTATCTGATGACTCGCGACGGACAGTGTGTGGTGGGTACGGAACTGAACGCCACGCACCATCGGGCGGTTGCGCAGGGGAAAGTGCGCGGCGTTTGCCAGCCGTTGCACCTCGGGCGTCAGAGTCAAAGCTGGGAAATCGTCATCTTTGATGAGCAGGGACGACGCTGTTGCACCTGTCGTTTAGGCACTGCGGTGATGGGGTGAGTCGCCCGACAAAGTAAAATGAAATTGCAGGGTTAACGGCTAAATGAAGTGATCCAGTTAACAATGCAATGTAAATACTCAGTGATACTTCGGGTTTACATGGTTGTCAGGTTGTTAAATTCAGAAAAGATGTTATAGAAACAAAATGTAACATCTCTCTGACCAGGACAACGGAAAACCAAGTATGAATAAATCAGGGAAGTACCTCGTCTGGACAGTGCTCTCCGTTATGGGAGCATTTGCCCTCGGCTATATCGCATTAAATCGTGGCGAACAGATCAACGCGTTGTGGATAGTCGTGGCGTCGGTCTGTGTCTACCTTATCGCTTACCGTTTCTACGGCCTGTACATCGCGAAAAATGTACTGGCGCTGGACCCGACGCGTATGACGCCTGCCGTGCGTCATAACGATGGTCTGGACTATGTTCCTACCGATAAAAAAGTGCTGTTTGGCCACCATTTCGCGGCGATTGCTGGAGCGGGTCCATTAGTTGGACCGGTGCTGGCGGCGCAAATGGGCTATCTGCCGGGTATGATCTGGCTGCTTGCCGGGGTGGTACTGGCGGGGGCGGTGCAGGACTTTATGGTGCTGTTTGTTTCTACCCGTCGCGATGGTCGTTCCCTTGGCGAACTGGTGAAAGAAGAGATGGGCCCAACGGCGGGCGTCATTGCGCTGGTGGCCTGTTTTATGATCATGGTGATTATCCTCGCGGTACTGGCGATGATCGTCGTGAAAGCGCTGACCCACAGCCCGTGGGGAACCTACACCGTCGCCTTTACTATCCCGCTGGCGATCTTCATGGGGATTTACCTGCGTTATCTGCGCCCGGGCCGCATTGGTGAAGTGTCGGTCATCGGTCTGGTATTCCTGGTGTTTGCTATTATTTCCGGCGGCTGGGTGGCTGAAAGTCCGACCTGGGCACCGTACTTTGACTTTACCGGCGTACAGTTGACCTGGATGCTGGTGGGATACGGCTTTGTCGCCGCCGTACTGCCGGTGTGGTTGCTGCTGGCGCCGCGTGATTATCTCTCTACCTTCCTGAAAATCGGTACCATTGTTGGTCTGGCGGTAGGGATTCTGATCATGCGTCCGACGCTGACCATGCCTGCGCTGACCAAGTTTGTTGACGGTACAGGCCCGGTCTGGAGCGGTAACCTGTTCCCGTTCCTGTTTATTACCATCGCCTGCGGTGCGGTCTCTGGTTTCCACGCGCTGATTGCCTCCGGCACCACGCCGAAGATGCTGGCGAATGAAGGTCAGGCCTGTTTTATTGGCTACGGCGGGATGCTGATGGAATCCTTTGTCGCCATTATGGCGCTGGTGGCGGCCTGCGTTATCGACCCGGGCGTCTACTTTGCGATGAACAGCCCGATGGCTGTACTGGCACCTGCCGGAACCACCGATGTGGTTGCGTCAGCGGCACAGGTTGTGAGCAGTTGGGGCTTTGTTATCACGCCTGATACGCTGCATCAGATTGCGAACGATGTCGGCGAACAATCCATTATCTCCCGCGCAGGCGGTGCGCCGACGCTGGCGGTGGGCATGGCGTATATTCTGCATGGTGCGCTGGGTGGCATGATGGATGTGGCGTTCTGGTATCACTTCGCCATTCTGTTTGAAGCCCTGTTTATTCTGACGGCGGTAGACGCCGGTACCCGTGCCGCACGCTTTATGCTGCAGGATCTGCTGGGCGTGGTGTCACCGGGTCTGAAACGTACCGATTCGCTGCCTGCGAACCTGCTGGCAACGGCGCTGTGTGTGCTGGCCTGGGGTTACTTCTTGCACCAGGGCGTGGTGGATCCATTGGGTGGTATTAATACCCTGTGGCCACTGTTTGGTATCGCCAACCAGATGCTGGCCGGTATGGCGTTGATGCTTTGCGCGGTGGTGCTGTTCAAGATGAAACGTCAGCGCTACGCGTGGGTGGCGCTGGTGCCAACGGCCTGGCTGCTGATTTGTACCCTGACCGCCGGCTGGCAGAAAGCGTTTAGCCCGGATGCGAAAATTGGCTTCCTCGCCATCGCTAACAAGTTCCAGGCGATGATCGACAGCGGTAATATTCCGGCGCAGTACACTCAGTCGCAGCTGACGCAGTTGGTGTTTAACAACCGCCTGGATGCGGGTCTCACTATCTTCTTCATGGTAGTCGTTGTGGTGCTGGGTCTGTTCTCCATCAAAACTGCACTGGCAGCACTGAAAGAGGACAAACCTACGTCGAAAGAAACGCCATACGAACCGATGCCTGAGAATGTCGAAGAGATCGTGGCGCAGGCGAAAGGCGCGCACTAATATTCTCTTAACCAACGAGCCCTCTCCTGAATGGGGAGGGCGTTTGTTCGACAGGGAACCACTATGTTTGAAACGCTCTCTAAAGCCGGGAAGTATTTGGGTCAAACCGCCCGATTAATGATAGGTGTGCCGGATTACGACAACTATGTTGAGCATATGCGCGTCACGCATCCGGACCTGACGCCAATGACCTACGAAGAATTTTTCCGCGAACGCCAGGATGCGCGCTACGGGGGGAAAGGCGGCGCACGCTGCTGTTAATGCTCTTCATCATTCAAGCTGCAGGCGTGTTCACCCTGGTTACTTACCTTTGTAAGCTCCAGGGGGTTCGCTGCGTTGCCGCCATCAGGCATCCCACACCATAATCACACCGTAAACGATTCTACTTTTTCGAACGCTGCGCGCAGCGTCTGTGGCGTTAACGTTACCGGCAGCGCATGAATGGACTCCACCGGGCGCAGGGTGTGCGCAATCACGTTGTCGATTTCGGCGCGGTTGTTGATGTCCACTTCCAGTTGAGCCAACCGGGTTGGCAGGTTGAAGCGCTGATAGGCGGTAATTAACTGCGCCAGCACATCATCTTGTCCCAGCAGCGCGCTCTGCACCAGTATGCCGTACGCCACTTTGGTGCCATGCAAAAACTTCTCGGTCTGCGGGAGCACGGTCAGGCCATTATGTACCGAATGCGCTGCCGCCACGCGGGTGTAGCGCTCACCCAGACCGCCGACCATGCCGCCTCCGGCAATAATTGCATCCACTACATCGCAAAACGTGCGGCTTAACGTACCTTGTTGCTTATCGACCAGCGCCTGCTCGCTGCTTTCCAACAGGACGTCGCGGATCGTCTGCGCAGCATGGATACCCAGACGTACGGTCAGAGGCAGGTTTTCCGGCTCAGGCGCGAGCACAACGGCCTCGTACCATTTCGCCAGCGTGTCGCCGATCCCCGCCAGTAAGTATTCTTCAGGCGCATTGAGAACGATCTCTGGCTCGACCAGCACGAGGAAATTGGCGTCAGCGAAAATTTCGAAATGCAGCGCCTGGCCTGCATCGTTGTACCAGACGGAGAGCGGTGTCCATGCGGCGCAGGTCGCTGCGATAGTAGGAATACCGACAAAAGGCAGACCCAGACGACGAGCCAGCGCTTTGGCCGTGTCGAGCAATGTCCCGCCGCCCACACCAATCACCACGCTGCGATTCTCTCCTGACTCTTTTGCCAGTTGAGTAACATCGGTTTCACTGCAGTGTCCCGTAAACAGCAGGTGTCTGGCATCGGCAAGATGAAATGCCTCAGGCAGATAAGGGCGGGCCGCGTCGATGGCGCGTTCACCGTAAACCCAGACGGCGCGTGAGAGTTGCTCTGCGGTGAAAAAATCGTTGAGTCTTGACAGGCTGCCGGGATGGGAAAAATAGTTGGCCGGGCCGGTGACGACGCGAATCTCGGTATTACTCATGTTGTGTTGTCCTTTTGGCTGTCCTGTCAATGTAGGTTATTTTTATATAGACGTCTGAACGTCTTGATTGCCAAATACTAGCATCGTGCTATAGTGGCTTCAACCACAACATCACCCGCTGGGATAACAATAATGAGTAATAACCCGCTGATTCCGCAAAGCAAACTGCCTAATCTTGGCACCACTATCTTCACGCAAATGAGCGCGCTGGCGCAGCAGCATCAGGCCATTAACCTCTCGCAGGGATTTCCTGATTTTGACGGCCCACTTTTTCTGCAGGAACGTCTGGCGTATCACGTCGCGCATGGCGCAAACCAGTATGCGCCGATGACGGGCGTACAGCCGTTGCGCGAAGCCATTGCGGATAAAACCGCGCAGTTGTACGGCTATAAACCTGATGCGAATAGTGAAGTGACCGTGACGGCGGGGGCCACAGAAGCGCTGTTCGCCGCAATTACGGCGCTGGTGCGTCCTGGCGATGAGGTGATTTGTTTTGACCCGAGCTACGACAGCTATGCGCCCGCGGTCGAATTATCCGGCGGCGTAGTTAAACGTATCGCGCTGCAACCGCCGTCTTTTCGTGTCGACTGGCAGGAATTTAGCGCTGTACTCAGCGAACGTACCCGACTGGTGATCCTTAACACGCCGCACAACCCTTCCGCCACCGTATGGCATCACGCCGATTTTGATGCCCTGTGGCAGGCAATTAAAGAACGCGAGATCTTTGTCATCAGCGACGAAGTTTATGAGCACATTTGCTTCGCCGGACAAGGACATGCCAGCGTGCTGGCGCATTCACAGCTGCGCGAACGCGCCGTTGCAGTTTCATCGTTTGGGAAGACCTACCATATGACCGGCTGGAAAGTCGGCTACTGCGTTGCGCCTGCCGCCATTAGCGTTGAATTACGCAAGGTACACCAGTATCTGACGTTCTCAGTTAATACGCCGGCTCAGCTGGCGCTGGCGGATATGCTGCGGGAGGATCCAACACACTATCGTGAGTTGCCAGCCTTTTATCAGAAAAAACGCGATGTGTTGGTGAACGCGCTGCGTGACAGCCGACTGGAAATTTTGCCGTGTGAAGGCACCTATTTTCTGCTGGTCGATTACAGTGCCGTCTCCACGCTTAACGACGTTGAGTTTTGCCAGTGGCTGACCAAAGAAGTGGGTGTTGCCGCGATCCCGTTGTCGGTTTTCTGCGCCGATCCTTTCCCGCATAAGCTGATTCGCCTATGTTTTGCCAAGCAAGAATCGACGCTGCTGGCGGCAGCCGAACGTCTGGTTGCGCTGTAGTTATTTTACTGTCCAGGCTTTGGAGAAGCGACGGTCGGCAAATAACTCTTGCAGACCGTTAATTTGTTTCAGACGTAAAACTTCATCGTCGTCCATACCTAACTCTTTACTGATTTTCTCTTCGCTCCATCCCAGTAGCGATAATTCACGAACGATTTCCGACATGGCATGAATTTTATGCCGCCCACGGGCACGGTTATGACGAATTGTCGCTGCCATGCGTTCATGGCGTTCACGCTGTAAACAGGTGACCGGCAGGTAGCCATGCAGGCGTGATTTCAGCGACGGTTTGCTTTTTCCTAGCTCATGACGGTGGAAACCATCGACAATTTCGTACTCTTCCGCCGTGGAGTGAACCACCACGATGGGCTGCGTGAATCCGTCTGCTTCGAGGGATTTCTGCAGCAGTTTTTTCTCCGGAGGCGCAACGTTATTGGGGTTATAGTCATTGGGTGAGATATGCTCATTTTTAATCCATAGTACACAATCTACTGGCTCTTCGCGAAAAGGGCTGACGCTGTGGATAGCCATTCTGAATTGGTTGATTGCTTCAATTCGCTCTTCTTCTGACAGCCCAGAAAGAAAACCAGTGAGTTCTTGAGTTAGTCGGTGTTGCATAAGATTCCCCATTGCTGGCGTTTTATTTTCATGCGTTCATTATAACGTTGGTAGTTTTTGGGTTTTGTGGGGCTGAATGACAGCGCCCGGCACCAGTAGTCGTTATTCAGCAGGACTTTACAGATACGCCGCCACGACGGAATATCCGCTGAGCCAATATCTTTTTCCTGAGTTTGCGGGATATTGTCCATGCCCTTTTTCTTATACCACTGCAAATAGATGGCGATTTTATTGCGATAATGCTCAGCGGTCTTTTCCGGCATGCTATTGAGTAGCAGCATGGCGTATTCCTGCCAGTTTAAATGTTCGGGTTTTAATATTTTGCGGTGCCCGTAAAAATGGTTGTCCTGACCGGCATAAATTCCGCCACTTTTTACACCGCTGACACGGGCGCACATGGCTGCCCAGCGCTCGGGTTCAATGACGTGATATAGCCATAATCCCTGACGCTGTTCCGGGCCAAAGGGTTCACAAATACGCATGTAACGTGTTGGGACACCGGCCTGATACATGAGATTGTATAAGGGATTGCACGACATTCTGGTTTTGGCGAACCAGGTCCAGATATCGGCAGTTTTCCAGTCATAAATCGGGTAAATATACCAGGTATGCCCGCCGGGGGCGCTGGTGGTCCAGGGTTTATCATCGGCAAAGCGCTGCTTTTGCGAATTGGCAATGGCGACAAAACGGTTATATGACTCATCGGCGCGGATCCCGACCATCATGCCGGCTGGACGTTTCTCTGAATACCAGTCAGCGAACTCGCGAACAAATTGTTCAAAGGTCATGCCGGGTTGATAGAAGGAGAAATACTCTGGATCGGTTATGGCATCCGTGGGAGGCTGGCGAACCCACGGAGCACCTGTTTCCCAACACTGCCATTCTGGCTGAAATTGAGAGAGGGAATTCTGGGTGGTGAGCGGTAAAGCCACCCAATAAAAGCGCTCGATGACATCGGAATAACGTGCACGAAGCGCCTCAACATAATCAATAGTGCAGGAAAACTGGGCTTCCCAGTCGATAAATAGTACATCAATTTTTTTATGCAGTTGGCGTGCAAGCATAGCTGTCAGATGTAACATCAGTCCTGAATCTTTCCCGCCGGAGAAAGAGACACAAACCCGAGGCAGAGTTTCCAGCGCCCAGGTTATGCGCTCCAGAGCGGCGTCCAGCACGTTTTGAGCAAGCGGGATTTTATAAATAGACATATTAAGCTCATATCAGAATTATTATTCAAAACAATAACAAATGCTGACAATAAGATATGCTAATTTTTTTCAGGTGCAACGTTTTAATACATTCATGGTTGTTTTGAATTACCTTCATTCATAAAAATATAAAATGAATAGGTAAGGCTCTATTTGTTAATCCTTTGGTCATTTTTATCATTTATTTTATTAATTAAATTAACGAAGCCAGTATTGTTGAGTGATGCTCTGTTATACATCAAAAATAAATTTATTTTGGGTAAGGGGATATCGATACGGATCTCTTTTAAATTAAATGAGCCGGTATATTGCTCGTAAACATCTCTTGGTAACAGACCTATGATATCTGTGTTTGAAATAATATTAATGATCGTTATTAATGAGTCGCTGCGGAAACCAATATCTCGATTAGCCAGCAAGGCGCTGGTTTTTTGCCAGTATTCTTTAACGCCAGGATCTTCAGAAATAAGTTGCGTGAACTGTTCTTTTAATATTGTTTCAAGCGTGCTTTCTCCATTAATTCTTGGATGGTTTTTGTTGCAAACTAATATTGTTTCAGCAGTTTTAAATGGTGAGCATATTATCGAGCGATTACTCACTGGGGCGGTAGCAATGACTAAATCTGCTTTTCTGTAAGCCAACAGATTTTCCGTACTTTCAGCAGTGATGAGTATGTTATGGTGCTCAATTTCGACATGCGAGTCTTCTCTGAGAAAATGAATAACTTCCTCGATGTTGATAATGGTTGGCAGTTGTGGACAGTAAATAATGAATTTTTTCTTCAGACTGGAGTTATTCATGATGTTTATTGTCTGCTCCAGACTGTTGAGGTTTTTCTCAAGATGATGATGGAGGTTAATCCCCATAATCGTTGGCGTTAGGCCTTTTCCGGAGCGGATAAACAGTGGGTCATTAAATTGTGTGCGTAGCCGTTGCAGTGACTGGCTAACGGCAGAGGGGGTGATATACAAAGTTTCAGCAGCTTTAGTGATACTCAAATGTTGATAAATACACTCAAAGATAACCAACAGATTGAGATCGAACTTTTTGAGGTCATAGAGGTTAGCCATGCATACCTTCCTGTGATGGTCATGTTTTGAAAGATTTAATTTTTAAATATTTTAAGGTGTGATTATTCTTGTGATTTATGTTTGTGTGCTTAATGAATTATTAATTTAAACTAAAATAGCACATATTGCATAATTTTGACCAAAAAAGTTAATTTAAATGAGTGATTGACATGAAAATGATAACAACCACTCATTTTGTTACTTTTATTTATTACCCATGATAATGTTTAATTTCTCCTTATCCGGCAAGCCGACTTCCTGTTGTAACGTATCGTCTTTACTCATGTAATAGATAGCCGGCGTGACGTTGGCGCCTAAATCATCCATCAACTTTTGATTGATATTCAATACCTTCATCTGCTCCGGTGAAATGGAGGTCGGGATTTGTAGCTTCATTTTCCCACCAGATGCCTCATAGTCATGCCAGGTCTTGGCCGGATCTTTTGAGGCCAGAATCGCAGCGGCGGTAGCCGGGCTTTCGGGTTTAATTACGCCAACCATTATTGTGCGCAACTGAACTTTACCTGAGTCTACCCACGGACGAGCCTTTTGCCAGAACTGTTTGCAATAGGGACAGAAGGGATCGGCAAACACGTAGACAATGACCGGAGCCTCTTTTTTCCCGTCCAGAATCCAGGATGCTTTTTCCATTCGCTGCCACATTTCGCGCCCGGCAGGGGCGTAGATCTCTTTTTCTATCAGCGCATTACTGAGGTTTTCACCTTTTTCGTTATACATATAACCGGAAATGGCGTGTTTACCGTCAGGCGTAACATAGATAGTAACGCCCATATCCTGGTATTTTCCCAGGTAGCCCTTCATTCCACCCGGCGCGTCGAAGGGTTTCAGAATAGTAATGCCCTGTTTCTCAATAGCTTTAACGGGAGCAGGAAGTTCTTCGGCGTGCACCACGGCAGGAAGCAGGGTTAAGAGTAAGGTACGTTTAAACATTGATTTTCCTTATAAAATCAGAAGGAAAGGGGGCTAAGTTGCAAAACCTATCGCAGCCATAGGTAAGATCGACCGTCTGTCGATTGCCCTTTCTTGAGTGGGGTGATGTAATCCCAATCGCTGTTACGACCTTTGTTAAGGTAATGTAGAGCGCAACACATAGCCAGCCCTGCTGGCACTGACGTTACCTGCGGGTAGCTCGGGTAATGAGGCTCCCTGCAAAGGGGGCCTTTTTTACTTTTATCTTTAGGTTCACAACATGAGTTTGAGTGGGTTGTTAGTTAACGCTTATTGATTTGATAAAGGAAACGCATTAGCCCTGCGAAGAGATTTTCGTTAACTTATCTCTCAACGAAAACACGGAGGAAGTACAGATGTCTTTGATTAATACCAAAATTAAACCTTTCAAAAATCAGGCGTTCAAAAACGGTGAGTTCATCGAAGTAACCGAGAAAGATACCGAAGGTCGCTGGAGCGTCTTCTTCTTCTACCCGGCTGACTTTACTTTCGTTTGCCCGACCGAGCTGGGTGATGTGGCTGACCACTACGAAGAACTGCAGAAACTGGGCGTAGATGTCTATTCCGTATCTACTGACACCCACTTCACCCACAAAGCATGGCACAGCAGCTCTGACACCATCGCGAAAATCAAATACGCGATGATCGGCGACCCGACTGGCGCCCTGACCCGTAACTTCGACAACATGCGTGAAGATGAAGGTCTGGCTGACCGCGCAACCTTCGTTGTAGACCCGCAGGGTATCATCCAGGCAATCGAAGTTACCGCTGAAGGTATCGGCCGTGATGCGTCTGACCTGCTGCGTAAAATTAAAGCCGCACAGTACGTTGCCTCTCACCCTGGTGAAGTTTGCCCGGCGAAATGGAAAGAAGGCGAAGCGACTCTGGCTCCATCCTTAGATCTGGTCGGTAAGATTTAAGTCGCATAATTTGTAGGCCGGATAAACGCAGTGCATCCGGCCATTCCACAGGCGCAGTTTGCGCCTGTTTCATTCCAGCACCATGACGCAAGTTGCATTAATGCAGTCCCGCAAAGTCGGCTTGCATGATGATGTTTTCAGAGAGGGAAGAAGAATGCTCGACACAAATATGAAAACCCAGCTCAAGGCTTATCTTGAGAAACTGACCAAACCTGTTGAGCTGATTGCTACGCTGGATGACAGCGCTAAATCGGCAGAAATCAAGGAACTGCTGACTGAAATTGCTGAACTGTCAGAAAAAGTCACCTTTAAAGAAGACAATACTCTGGCGGTACGCAAGCCATCGTTCCTGATCACCAATCCAGGTTCTCACCAGGGGCCGCGCTTTGCCGGTTCTCCGCTGGGCCATGAGTTTACCTCCCTGGTGCTGGCGCTGCTGTGGACCGGTGGTCATCCGTCAAAAGAGGCGCAGGCGTTGCTGGAGCAGATCCGCGATCTCGACGGTGATTTTGAGTTTGAAACCTATTATTCGCTTTCCTGTCATAACTGTCCGGACGTGGTACAGGCGCTGAACCTGATGTCGGTACTGAATCCACGCATCAAGCATACGGCGATTGACGGCGGTACATTCCAGAACGAAATTACCGATCGCAACGTGATGGGCGTTCCGGCGGTGTATATGAACGGCAAAGAGTTCGGTCAGGGGCGTATGACGCTGACTGAGATCGTGGCGAAAGTAGATAGCGGCGCAGAAAAACGTGCGGCACAAGAGCTGAACAAACGTGATGCTTATGACGTGCTGATTGTCGGTTCCGGTCCTGCGGGGGCGGCAGCGGCAGTGTACTCTGCACGTAAAGGTATTCGCACCGGTCTGATGGGCGAACGTTTTGGCGGTCAGGTTCTTGATACCGTTGATATTGAAAACTACATCTCGGTACCGAAAACCGAAGGCCAGAAACTGGCGGGCGCGCTGAAAGCACACGTTGATGACTATGATGTTGATGTGATCGACAGCCAGAGCGCAAGTAAACTGGTTCCGGCGGCGCAGGAAGGCGGTTTGCATCAGATTGAAACGGCATCCGGCG
Organism: Citrobacter sp. RHB35-C21; assembly: GCF_013816515.1. Taxonomy (NCBI): domain Bacteria; kingdom Pseudomonadati; phylum Pseudomonadota; class Gammaproteobacteria; order Enterobacterales; family Enterobacteriaceae; genus Citrobacter; species Citrobacter sp. RHB35-C21. The sequence goes on along the minus strand of NZ_CP057147.1, from coordinate 3,694,819 downwards.
CGGTGCTCAAAGCACGCAGCATTATCATTGCCACCGGTGCGAAATGGCGCAACATGAACGTTCCGGGCGAAGATCAGTATCGCACCAAAGGCGTAACCTACTGCCCGCACTGCGATGGCCCGCTGTTTAAAGGCAAGCGCGTTGCAGTGATTGGTGGCGGCAACTCCGGTGTTGAAGCTGCTATTGACCTGGCAGGCATTGTTGAACATGTGACGCTGCTGGAGTTCGCACCTGAAATGAAGGCTGACCAGGTGCTGCAGAATAAGCTTCGCAGTCTGAAAAACGTCGATATTATTCTGAATGCACAAACGACAGAAGTGAAAGGCGATGGCAGCAAAGTCACCGGCCTGGAGTATCGCGACCGCGTGAGTGGCGACGTTCACAGTGTGGAACTGGCGGGTATCTTTGTACAGATAGGTCTGCTGCCAAACACCAACTGGCTGGAAGGTGCCGTCGAGCGTAATCGCATGGGTGAAATCATCATCGATGCCAAATGCGAAACCAGCGTGAAGGGGGTTTTCGCCGCTGGTGACTGCACCACCGTACCGTATAAGCAGATCATCATCGCGACCGGTGAAGGCGCGAAGGCCTCATTGAGTTCGTTTGATTATCTGATTCGCACGACAGTAGCATAAAAAAGTAAGACTCACCTGCAATGCCAAAACCGTCAGCCATCCGCTGGCGGTTTTTTATTTCCACGCTTTCAGATTGTCAATTCTTGAAACAATAAACCGCGTAACACATTCATTTAATGAGTCTGATCATTAGTTTCATCAAAGAAAGATGAGGCGTTTTCTTTATTATATCAACCTGCATTACATTTTCATGGTCACCCCTGTCAGGCGCTAACCAGGCAGGGGTTTTCTTTAGCAAATTAGAGGCTATTAACGTACAACCAGCACTGGCAGAGTAGCGTGGCGAACAACGCTGGAAGCGTTTGAGCCGAGCAGATGAGTGCTGATTGATGGGTTGCGCGATCCAATGACGACCACATCCGCATTCAACTCTTCACCCAACTCGTTGACGACGTCACGTACGCTGCCAAAGCGGACGTGTTGTTTAATACGGGAAGGGTCGATGCTGAAGTGACCGACCATCGTTTGCAGACGAGTTTCCGCTTCGTGTTGTAGATGCTCTTCAAAACGACGGACATCGGCTGCAAAGCGGTGCAGGCTTAAGCTTGCTGAGCCTGGCAGCACATGCAGCAGATGAATAACCCCGTTTTCCTGTGCCAGAAATTCTGCATGGCGAATAGCCTTATCGCTCAGTTCCATTTCGAATACATCAACAGGCATTATGATTGTGTTGTACATAAACATTCTCCTTGTCATTACATGAACACATATCAGCATAGTATTAAAAATGATTCTGTCAGTCACGACACAGATTTATGTTTTGCGAACAGGAGATAAGGTGAGAGTCAGGAGCTGGGGACTAACCGGAAAGAGGATGCGGATGCATCCCCTGTAAGATAAAGCGAGTGGCTTTGATAAGACAGAGTTAGCGCAGGTAGTCGCCCGCAGCTTCAGGTTGGTACTCAAGCTCGATGACTTCGAGGTGTGTTGAGGTCCCGCCTGGTAGTTCCCAGTGAATGGTGTCGCCAACGCGCAGGCCCAGAAGTGCAGCGCCAACAGGTGCCATTACCGAAAGCTGTGTGCTGCTGTCAGTCATATTGGCCGGATACACCAGGGTACGCACACGGACTTCGCCATCACTCAGATTGCGGAATTTCACGCGGCTGTTCATGGTCACGACATCGTGCGGTATGGTTTCTGGTGAACACATTTGGGCACGATCCAGCTCGGCGTTCAGGGCGTCGGCAATCGGTAAACCAGCAAACGCAGGTTGCTCCAACAGGCGGTCAATGCGTTCCGCATCGAGGTCGTTAATGATGATAGTTGGTCTGGACATTTGTTACTCCATGTCGTCGATACTGCGGGTGCGCAGGTAAATAATCCCAAAAGAAAACCCTCACCGTCAGGCGGCAAGGGTTTAGCTTTTATGATGATACTGAGACTTACCCCTGGTTTGAAGTGATTTAGTTCACATTCAGGCAAATCATCAATATTGTTGCGTATGGTGTGATTTTAGCCGAAAAACGCGATCGTTCTCCAATTTGCATTATGCTTTTTAAGCGCTCGCTGCGGGCGCGTCAAACAACTCAGTGTTCCGCGACAGGAGATCTCATGAGCCAGTACGACAAACTTACCTTGAAAGACGGCAGCTATTTGCATTTTAAAGATTGGGGAAGTGGGCAGCCTATTGTCTTTAGCCATGGCTGGCCGCTGACGGCAGATGCGTTTGAAGATCAGATGCTGTTCCTCGGGTCGAAAGGATTTCGGGTGATCGCCCATGACAGGCGTGGGCATGGGCGTTCAGCCCAGCCCTGGGATGGTCACAATATGGATCAGTATGCTGACGATCTGGCTGAACTTACCGCGCATCTCAATCTTAAAGATGCCGTACATGTCGGACACTCTACCGGGGGCGGGGAAGTGGCGAGGTACATTGGTCGCCATGGAACGAAGCGGGTAGCCAAAGCGGTGTTAATCGGCGCGGTGACGCCCATAATGATCAAGACCGACTTTAACCCAAATGGTGTGCCGAAAGAGGTGTTTGATGGCATCCGTGAGGGAGTGATAAACGATCGCGCTGCCTTCTTCTATGAACTGACCGCTGCATTCTATGGCTACAACCGCCCGGGCGTAAATGCGTCGAAAGCCGTTCGTGAAAGCTTTGTTGAACAGGGCTTACAAGGTTCCATCAAAGCGTTGTACGACTGTATTCACGCGTTTTCAGAAACTGACCTGCGTGAGGATCTCAAAAAGATGACTATCCCGACGCTGGTGATCCATGGTGATGACGATCAGATTGTCCCGTTTGAAACCTGCGGAAAGGTTGCGGCGGAAATACTGCCGGACGCGCAGTTGAAGGTGTATGTTGGCGGTTCGCATGGCATTTGCACTACCCATAAACAACAGATCAACGGCGATCTGCTCAACTTTATTCAATCGTAATCTTTAGCGGATTGTTCTACGCTGATCTTCTTTTTCCAGGGAGATGAGCGAAGCATAATTTGTGCTGCGCTGATGTTAACTTCAACAGAGAACGCTATGTATTTCTATCAACCATCACAAGGACACGGCTTACCGCATGACCCGCTGAATGCCATCATTGGACCGCGCCCTATTGGCTGGATTGCCTCCCGCGACAGCGACGGTCGGCATAACCTTGCACCGTACAGTTTCTTTAACTGCTTTAATTATCATCCGCCGATTATCGGTTTCGCCAGTAGCGGCTGGAAAGATAGCGTGCAGAATATTATCGACACCGGTGAGTTTGTCTGGAATCTGACGACTCTTGAGCTGGCCAGCGCGATGAACGAAACGTCAGCCAGCTTGCCTCACGGCGAGGATGAGTTTTTTGCCGCCGGGCTTAGCAAAGTAGATAGTCGGATAGTCAGCGTGCCGCGCGTGGCGCAAAGCCCGGTCAATTTTGAGTGTCGCTTATCGCAAAGTCTGCAACTGACCACCGCTGATGGTTCGCCTGTTGAAACCTGGCTGGTGCTGGGAGAAGTGGTGGGTATCCATATTGATGAAACGCTACTGGAAGGCGGCATCTACCAGACGGCGAAAGCAAAACCGGTACTGCGTGCGGGCGGGCCAACGGCGTATTATTCGATCAGTGAAACACACCGCTTTGATTTAATTCGCCCGGATGCCCGTTCAAAACGCTAACCATATGGACCGACGCCAGCTTGCCGCGCCGGTCGTTATTTTCAGTATCCCACTTTGTCGATAATAAACTTTTTACCGCAGTTACCCGGATGCGGTTGCGGTAAGAATGACTGTGCGGATAACGTCTGGTTAATGGTGTCGGCTTTCAGGGACAACTGGATTTCTGTGAGATAGGCCGGATTGCCGTGGCAGCTTAGCTTCACGGCTTTAACGTTCTCTCTGCCCCAGCTTTTAGCGACGGCGGCGTCAAATGCGCTGCGGCTGACGGTTTTGCCGTAGTTTTCCGCGAGGAATTTGCCAGCCTCGCTGTTCTTAACCTCATTATTCATCCGTACCATCGTGCCGAAGTATGCGTCGGGATCAAAACCGAAACAGGCGCCATGCTTGGCATATTCGTAACGTTCCAGACACGATCTCCCGCCGGCACCGGGCATTACGGCACTGAGTTTTGCCGCGCTTTCCAGCGACAGGCCCGTTTCGGGAGCCGCGCATTTACGGCTGGCGCGCGCTTCAGGCAGGTTGGGAATAGGGCGAGTCGCGCAGCCAAAGCGCATCCAGCGGCGGTTGTCTACTCCACGGGCGGCGATGGATTTTGGCAGGCTGGGCCATAAACCGTGAACGGTCAGGAAATCTGCTTTGTCCGCGCTATCTTTTTGCAGACGACATTCGTCGGGCTCTTGACGATATCTCTCGTGTTGGCTCTGACAAAATCCGGTTTGCCAGGAGAGGGCCAGCACGTAGCTGTCAAAATCAGCGTACTGTTTTGCCTGAAGTTCGTCGGCCTGAGCTACAGAAACTGGGAGCAGAAGTGCTGCCAGCAGCGAAGAATAACGCCATCTTGATGTCATGATGATTTCGGATACTTATATCAATTCTGAATATCATCTATTTAATCATAAAAAATGCCAGTCAGGTTTAGCTGACTGGCATCATTTTCATCAGGCGGGAACCCGAATGATTAGCTCCACATTGCCAGAATCGGCCAGCCGACCAGCAGAAGCATAGAGATGTAGATAACGCCGAAGATAGCACCCAGACGCCAGTAGTCTTTGGACTTCACATAACCGCAGCCGTAGATAATAACGCCAGGGCCAGTTGCATACGGAGTCAGACAGCCCATGATACCGATGGACAGTACCAGCAGGATACACAGGTGTTCCATCGGAACGCCCGGGATGCCTTTGCCGACGGCCAGAATAACCGGCAGCATGGTGGCGGTGTGTGCGGAAAGGCTGGCAAACAGGTAGTGAGCAAAATAGAACACCAGCACCAGAACGATCACGGTCGCGTTAGGCGAGAAGCCTTCCAGGTGCGAGCTCATCGTGTTGGCGAACCAGTCGATGAAGCCTGAACGGGTTAAACCATTCGCCATAACGACCAGCGTGGCGAGGTTAACCAGGGTGTTCCATGCGCTGTTATAACGGGTGATGTCTTTCCACGGGACAACGTGCAGCGCCAGCATCAGCGAGACTGCCAGCAGACCCACAGCGGTCGCATCAATCAGTTTACCGCCAAAGACCCACAGACCCAGGCTGAGCAGAACCAGACCGATCAGGGTCAGCTCTTTACGCGTCAGTTTACCCATGGTTTTCAGTTCATCACCAGCCCACGCGGCAACTTCAGCACTGTGAGTAACTTCTGGCTTGTAAAGAACATAGGACAGCCACGGAGCAACGATCAGCAAAATAATACCAACCGGCAGGAAGCTGAGGAACCATTGCAACCAGCTGATTTGAATACCGGCAATTTTATTGACGAATTCCAGACCCAGCACGTTAGGTGCAGCGCCAGTAACGAACATAGAGGAGCTCAGGCTGGTACTGATTACCATCATCCACATCAGATATCCACCGATACGGCGCGCGGACGGATCGTTCGGGAATGATTTAAACAGCGGCGGCAGGTTTTTGATAACCGGGAATACGGTACCACCGGTACGCGCGGTGTTGGACGGTGTAAACGGCGCCAGCAGAATGTCGATGATGACAATCGCGTAGCCCAGCGTCAGGGTGCGCTTACCCATGAATTTTACCAGGAACAGCGCGATACGACGACCCAGACCGGTGACTTCATAGCCCAGCGCGAAGATAAACGCGCCAAACACCAACCACACGGTAGTGCTGGAGAAGCCTGCCAGACCCCATTTCAGCGCTTGCTTACCCGCTTTAAACGCCGGGTCGGCTAGCTCTGAAGCATCAAACAGCAGATAGTTGCTGCCGATGACGCAGATCGTTACGGCGATAAAGCTTATCGCTGTTGCCGGGATTGGCTCCAGGATCATCCCGACAATCATTGCCACGAAAACGGCAAAATAGTGCCAGGCTTGCGGGGGCATTCCATCAGGGACAGGGATAAGAAACATGACGCCCATTACGACCAATGGGGCCAGTAATTTCCATATTTTATCTTTTGCTAAAGACATGTGTGTGATTCTCCGGAAAGGATCTTTAATTGTGATAATGATGAACTTGTGAAATCTGAGCTAAGAACCAGGTGACGATCAGCAGATCGGCGCAGCCTCCTGGGCTGAGGTTGCGTTCAATGCACTGTTGGTCGAACTGGCGCAGGTATTCGAGATCGGCAGGGGTGCGAATCCCCCCTTGCTGCAATAGAGTTGTGGCCTGCTGCTGTAGCCAGCGCAGACCTTCTGCGCCGCCACGTGAAGCCACGTTGGTGTCGCCATTGATAGACATCAGCAGCAATAACGTGTCGAGTAGCGCCAGTTCAGGATCGCGGCCCTGAGTCAGCAGTGCGCGGTAGTGCGGCAGGGCATGCTGGATGACTAGCGGGTATCCCGCTTCGGCTTCGCCCCGTGCGCCGGTTAATCCCAGTTGCTGATAAAGACGTTGGCCAGCCGTGAGTTGTTGATTGTTCTGGCGCAGTTCGCGCTCGGTCAGGCCACGGCAAAATGTTGCTGCCGTAGAGCAAAGGGTTTCAGCGGTAACAGTCAGTTGGAGCTGGTGCAGGCGGCCAATGGCGGCACACAGCAGCCCCAGTGAAAAGATGCTCCCTTTATGGGTGTTTACCCCCTCGGTGGCGCGAAACATATCGGCTTCGCAGGCCATACCCAGTGGGCGCAGTCCTTTCAACACATCTTCAGGCGACAGCTGTGCGCTAAACGCCCCATATTCAATAAAACGCGGCAGCCAGGCCTGAATTGCCTCAGCGCTGCGATGAAAATCTTCCAGCGCCATATCTTTATGTGCGCCGTTGTTAATACGATCCACCAGACCCGGTTTGGGCGACAGGTTGACTTCAGTCAACATGGCCCGCCACGCAAGCGTTGCGTAAGCGTCAGGCAGATCCAGAGGAAGGACTGCGTTATTGGTTGATGTTGCGGGAATCGGCATCATGCAGCAGAGCCTCCATCTGAGAGAGTAAGTCGGAAAGCGCGTGGGTTTTACCCCGCGCACATTCGGCAGCGCTTTGCTTGCACAGCAGACAGCGGCGGGCAGGGAGTGCGAAATGACGCCGGGACAGAATTTCCCCTTCAGGGGTCAGGACATCGATGTCCCATAGCCGTCCCAGCGGATGTGAATGCTCAAGTTCAATCGTGGCGAGCTTGAGATCGTGGGCCGGGGCCTCAATAGCCAAAAGACCTTCCGGACCGCTGGCAGAAACCAGCGCCGTTTGCTCCCTGATAATCCAGGTGGATTTTTCCGCCAGCGCGAGCAGGGCGGCTACGCCGTGATTAAAGATGCAACGGGTTAATGCGCTGTCTTTAATCGGACCCGGTGCGACCACGGTAAATGAGACCAGTGGCGCGTGATGACGCGTCAGCCAGGCATGTTGCCTTGCTTGTCTCTCATCCCGGCTGGCGAGCAGCTCGGGAATCGAAACCGCGTGTTGGGTGGCGTGTTCAGGGAGCAGGCGCATGGCTTATTCCTTCACCTGATGCACAACGTCAATCACCGAGCCATCGCGGTAACGCACAACGGCAATCACGCGGTCGGTGAATTCGATAGCGCGTGGCTGACCGGTGAGCTGCTGTGCACGTTCGCGCAGCCATTCAATGGACACCACTTTCATACCGGCTTCTTTCAGACGTTCAGCCAGTTCCGGACGCGCAGGGTTAACGGCGATACCGTGGTCAGTGACCAGGATGTCTACGCTGGAGCCTGGGGTTACGCAGGTCAGGACGTTATCAACCAGCGTCGGGATGCGTCCGCGAACCAGCGGAGCGACAATGATGGAAAGCGCAGCGGCAACCGCAGTATCGCAGTGACCGCCGGATGCGCCGCGCAGTACGCCGTCAGAACCGGTCAGTACGTTAACGTTGAAGCTGGTATCAACTTCCAGCGCACTCAGCACCACGACGTCCAGACGATCGACGGAGGCGCCTTTTGAGCCCCAGTTGGCATACTGGTTGGCACTGATCTCAATGTGGTTTGGATTGCGGGCCAGCGACTCAGCCGCGTTACGGTCAAAGCTCTGTACGTCCAGCAGTTTGCGAATCAGGCCTTTTTCGTGCAGGTCAACGATGGTAGCGGTGATGCCGCCCAGCGCGAAGTCAGCACGGATATCGCGGCTGCGCATCTTGTCTTCCAGGAAACGAGTAACGGCCAGAGAAGCGCCGCCGGTTCCTGTCTGCAGTGAGAAGCCTTCATTGAAGTAACCGGAGTTAGCAATGACGTCTGCCGCGCTACGGGCGATTAACAGTTCACGCGGGTTGGTGGTCATGCGTGTCGCATCAGCACCGATTTTGTCCGCATCGCCGACCTGATCGATCTGTACAATCAGATCCACTTGATCCTGCGTAATGCTGGCCGGGTTATGTGGATAGGTCAGCAGCTGTTCAGTCAGCAGGACAACCTGTTTTGCATTTTCGGCATCGACGCGGGCATAGCCCAGTGAACCACAGCACGCTTTACCGGTATAGCCGTTAGCGTTACCAAACTGGTCACAGGACGGTACGCCGAGGAATGCCACATCAATGCTGAGTTCGCCACTTTGCACCAGGTGTACACGGCCGCCATGGGAGTGGACCTGCACAGGCTCGGCCAGCAGGCCACGGGAGATCTCTTCCGCCAGCGGGCCACGCAGCCCGGAGGTGTAAATACGGCTGACCACGCCCTGACGGATGTGCTCAACCAGCGGAGCATGGCAGTCGCTCAGGGAGCTGGAAGCCAGCGTCAGATTTTTAAAGCCCATTCTGGCGATGGCGTCCATCACCAGGTTAATCGTCAGATCGCCACCGCGAAAAGCGTGGTGGAAAGAGATGGTCATGCCATCCTGTAAACCTGAACGACGAATGGCGTCTTCCAGGTTAGCGCACAGCTTTTTGTCGCGCGGTTTTTGCGCCTGTAATTCTACTTTTGCGGTGCTCTGATAAGCGGAAAGCTCACTTTCTGCATGACGGCTCCAGGCCGCCACGCGATCCTGGCGTTGAGACTGTTCGATTTTCTGCGTCATTTTTTTGCCTTATTCTTCGCGAATGCCGGAAAGTTCTGCACGGGAGATAACCAGAAGGGCGCGCTCGATAACCGGGCTGTCGACCATTTTGCCGTTCAGGGAAACTACGCCACGGCCTTCGCGAGCGGCGGCTTCAGCGGCTTCCACGACCAGGCGCGCGTGAGCCAGCTCTTTGCGTGTCGGGGCATACAGGTTGTGCAGGAGCTCGATCTGGCGCGGGTTGATGAGCGACTTACCGTCAAAACCCAGTTGCTTGATGTGTGCGGCTTCATGCAGGAAACCCGCTTCGTTGTTGGCATCGGAATAAACGGTGTCGAACGCCTGAATGCCGGCAGAGCGTGCCGCCTGCAAAATAGAGCAGCGGGCAAACAGCAGTTCAGTCCCTTCCGCAGAGCGCTCAGTACGCAGGTTACGCACATAATCTTCCGCACCCAGTGCAATACCGATCAGGCGCTCGGAGGCGTGGGCAATTTCTACCGCGCGGGTAATGCCTAACGGTGATTCGATGGCGGCTAACAGACCGGTACTGCCGGGCTCACGGCCACAGGCTTTCTCGATACGCAGGATTTCGCTTTCGATGTCGATGACGTCCTGCGCGGTATCGGTCTTCGGTAAACGCACGATGTCAGCGCCGCCGCGTACCACGGCTTCGAGATCGTTAATGCCCCATTCGGAGTCGAGGGCGTTTACGCGCACGATAGTTTCAACGTCGTGATACAGAGGATGCTGCAGCGCGTGGTACACCATACGGCGAGCAGTATCTTTCTCGCGCAGCGCGACGGAGTCTTCCAGGTCGAACATCAGCGCATCTGCCGGATAGATGAACGAGTTGCTGACCATGGCGGCATTGGCGCCCGGTACGAACAGCATGCTGCGGCGGGTACGGGGTTTACGTTGCTGCAAAGATTCACTAATCACTGGCAATCCTCCCATGGCAGTGCAGGAATACCGCCAGCGCGGGCCAGTAGTGCTTCCAGTCGCGCACGTAAAATGCAGTCCAGTGCGCCTTTATCATCAACATTTAATTGCACGCCGCGTACGTTGTAGCGGGACAGAACGTCCAGAATGGTGGCCCGGATGGCATCACCGAACTGCTTTTCGACGCTACTGTTAACCTGCAGGTCAATATCCTGCGAATCGAGTGGGGCGATGCGAATCATCACATCACCGGACTCGAGTGTGCCTGCGACGGCTGCCTGGTTTATTTTCATTTTTCACCTGTTGCTAATGCGGGGGTATTTTGGCGGACTGCCGCACCCGATGAGGCCCGCTCAACCATGCTTTGCAGATAGTGCAGCGTGGCGTCAGGGACCAGGGATGCGATAGCCGTGAGATCTTTTTTAACCAGCAGCTTGCGCACCCAGGAGGCAGAAATCGGCATCTCCTGGAAGCACAGCCGCTCAATTTCCACCAGTTCAATCGGTGGGGCGGGAAGCGTTGGGGTCTCCAGCCAGTAGCGCATATCGTTGTTGTACTGGGAGGTGACGGTGCAATACGGCTCGGTACCGACGAAGCGGTGCGTGACGCCGAGAGCCGGGGCCAGATACTGGCGGAAGATTTTCAGGTCTATTTCGGTATAGCAGTGGTTAATAACGCTCTGCTCTTTGATGAAGTAGCACGGGAACGTGGCGCGGGAAATGATGTATTCCGAACCGCGATGAACGGTTAAACGTGGAATGTCTTTTGTCCCTTTAAGCACCAGATCCAGTCGGTCTTCATACGGAAAACGCGAGGTATCTTCTTTCACCAAAAACAGATGCAGCCAGTCACATTGCGCGGCTGCTTGTTGGATCAGAAAACGATGTCCGTTGGTGAAGGGGTTGGCATTCATGACGATACAACCAATTTTTTTCCCTTCATGGCGCTGTTTCGCCAGTGATTCAGCGTAGCGTTTCAGACGTGTGGTGCTGTTTTCCATCAGCACCATAATGCCGGGAACGCTGGTCAGCGTAGAAAAACCGCACTGCTTAAACAGCGACTCGTACTCGGTTTTGGTATAGATGAAGAGGTGCGTACAGTGGCGCTCATAGGCGAGGTTGATTAACTCGGTCGCCAGTGTCAGCGCTAAGCCTTCACCCCTTACGGATTCGCAGATGGCGACGCACTTTATGATATTGCCGGCAATGCCGCCGCAGGCAATCAGGCGGTCATCACGGGTGACGGTGATAAATACTTCGACAGTTGTATCAACGCTCAAATCATTCTCTTTCAGAAATTGCGCGATAGCCGCCATCTTTTTATTTTCTGAGCGTTTAACTTGCGTGAATATATTATTACCGAACATAGTGAATAGAGCCCCGATGCTATATTTGTTACTGGGTTTCTGTTTTTGTTGCTCTGTTTAGCAACCTGATAACTTCTTGTTTGCAATTGAAGGGAATGTTTTTTTATTACGGAGTATTTCTTTTTTTCCCTGCTGCATACATCGTAAGGAGTATTTTGGAGGTAATTTTTGATTTATTTCACAATAAGTTAGAAGGTTTTAATGTGTTTTATGGTTTTAAGTTTTTTAATTAATTTAACTCCGAAATAGCGTGTGGTTTTAATTTGTTTAATTGATTTAAGGTGGGGAATCTGCAACGATCCTGTTTTATACCGCGACTTGCAAATAAAACATTTTTATTACAACTACAATGAGAAATAAGTTTCGGGTAACGTCGCTGAGGAAGAAATATGGCAGAGCAGAAAAATAAAACACGGTTTCCTTTTTTTCGCAGTCTGGCGTTTCCATTGCGTATCTTTCTGCTTATTTTGGTCGTTTCTGTTTTTATTATCGCCGCGTTAGCACAATACTTTACCGCCAGTTTTGAAGATTATCTGGCAACGCATGTCCGCGATATGGCGATGAACCAGGCCAAAATCATCGCCTCTAACGACAGTATCATCGCGGCGGTGAAGCATCGTGATTACAAGCGTCTGGCGACCATTGCCGACAAACTGCAGAGCGGGACTGACTTCGACTATGTGGTGATCGGGGATACCAACTCTGTCCGCCTTTACCACCCAAATCCGGAAAAAATTGGCTACCCGATGCAGTTCACCAAACCCGGCGCGCTGGAAAGAGGGGAAAGTTACTTTATTACCGGCAAAGGGTCGATTGGGATGGCGATGCGCGCCAAAACGCCCATCTTTGATGACGATGGCAAAATCATTGGCGTGGTCTCAATTGGCTATCTGATCAGTAAAATCGATAGCTGGCGATCGGACTTTTTACTCCCAATGGCAGGGGTGTTTATCCTGCTGTTGCTGGTACTTATGCTGCTCTCCTGGTTATTTGCCGCCCATATTCGCCGGCAGATGTTGGGGATGGAGCCTAAGCAAATCGCGCGGGTAGTGCGTCAGCAGGAAGCGCTATTCAGCTCGGTATATGAAGGTTTGATCGCCGTGGACCCTGATGGGTATATCACCGCCATAAACCGCAGCGCGAGGAAAATGCTGGGGCTGTCTTCGCCTGGACGAAAGTGGCTTGGAAAACCGGTTAGTGAGGTGGTTCAGCCGACTGACTTTTTCACCCAGCAGATTGCGGAAAAACGACAGGACGCGATGGTGAACTTTAATGGCCTGAGCGTTATCGCTAACCGTGAGGCGATTCGCTCCGGCGATGAACTGCTTGGGGCAATCATCAGTTTTCGTAGTAAAGATGAAATTGCTACTCTTAATGCGCAATTAACGCAGATCAAACAGTATGTAGAGAGCCTGAGAACGCTGCGTCATGAACACCTTAACTGGATGTCGACCATTAATGGCCTGCTGCAAATGAAAGAGTATGACCGGGTGCTGGCAATGGTGCAGGGGGAGTCGCAGGCGCAACAGCAACTGATTGACAGCCTGCGCGGCGCGTTTGCCGATCGTCAGGTAGCCGGTCTGTTGTTTGGCAAGGTGCAGCGTGCGCGTGAACTGGGCCTCACTATGACTATCGTTCCTGGCAGTCAACTGCATCAACTCCCCGAGGGGCTGGATAGCACAGAGTTTGCAGCAATTGTTGGCAATCTGCTTGATAATGCATTTGAAGCGAGCTTGCGCACCCAGCAAGGCAACAAGATCGTCGAACTCTATTTGAGTGATGAAGGGGATGACGTGATCATCGAAGTTGCCGATCAGGGATGCGGTGTACCGGAAGCATTGCGTGAAAAAATATTTGAACAGGGTGTGAGCACCCGTACCGATGAACCAGGTGAACATGGCATCGGTTTGTATCTGATTGCAAGTTATGTGAGGCGCTGTAACGGGGTGATTACACTCGAAGATAACTCCCCCTGCGGCACCTTATTTTCTTTATTTCTTCCGAAAGTGAAAAAAAATAATGACGGAACCATTAACGCTATTGATCGTTGAGGATGAAACGCTACTGGCGGAAATGCATGCTGAATATATCCGCCATATACCCGGCTTCAGCCAGATTTGGCTGGCGGGTAATCTTGCGCAAGCGAGGATGATGATTGAGCGTTTTAAGCCCGGTTTGATTCTGCTCGATAACTACTTGCCGGACGGCAAGGGAATTACGTTGTTGCATGAGCTAACCCAGACGCGTTATCCGGGCGGCGTGGTGTTTACCACGGCGGCCAGCGACATGGAAACGGTCTCCGAGGCCGTGCGCAGCGGCGCGTTTGATTATCTGGTCAAACCCATTGCCTACGAGCGCCTGGGGCAGACACTGACGCGTTATCAACAGCGCAGACGCATGTTGGCCGGTAATGACAGCGCCAGTCAAAAGCAGATTGATGAAATGTTTAATGCTTATGCGCGCGGCGAACCGAAAGGCGATTTGCCGACCGGAATTGATGCGTTAACGCTGAATGCGGTGTTGAAATTATTTGCCGATCCGACGGTACATCATACTGCGGAAACGATCGCCCAGGCGCTCACTATCAGCCGTACCACCTCCAGGCGCTACCTGGAGTACTGTGCCAGCCGTCATTTGATTATTGCGGAGATTATTCACGGTAAGGTGGGGAGGCCGCAGCGTATTTATCACGGCGGCTAATTCACGTCATCCTTGAAGCTGCCTCTTTGTGGGCTGCGTGAAGAAACCCCAGGCACATAATTATCTATGGTACTGGGGATGTCTTCACTTGCCGCTTTGAGGCAGCTTAAATGATTTTGCGTATCAAGGTCAGATGCTGACAGTTATCGTTAACCGCCAATCAGGGCGGACGTCGCCGGCACCATCACTTCAGTTGCGATAATCACAACCAGCAGTCCAACCAGTACCGGAACCGAGGTACGTTTCACTACTTCGAACGGAGAGATCTTTGCCATCCCTGCGACAGCGACAACCACACCGGAGACCGGAGAGATTGTGCGTCCAAGGTTTGATGCCTGCAGCATCGGGATAGCAAGGTAAGCCGGGTTAATGCCAGAAGAGTGCGCCAGTTTCGGGATCATCTCAACGAAGGCATAGAACGGTGCGTTACCGGACCCCGTGGTCATTGCCGCCAGCATAGTCAGGATCACCAGTACCAGCATCAGAATAATGCTCGCGGAGCCAAACGAGGTGGCGATAGAAATCAGACTCTGAATAAAGCCGATTGTGCTCAGACCCTGGGCAAAAACGCCCGCCGCGACTAACAGCATCACCACGTTAGCAAAGGCATCCGCCATACCACGGTAGGCGACTTCCAGACCCGAGAAAACCTTCTGGGTGTTGAATCCTCGTACGAACTCCAGTACAGCAGCGATGAGCATGCACAGCACCAGAATCGTAATGATATGCAGCTGTGGGCCCCATTTTCCATCGAAAATCAGGACGCCAACGATCGGGGTAAATGGCAAGATGGCGTAAAACGACGGGGCGGTAGTGGTAATTTCAGCCACATCTAACATTTCATGAGAAATGTTCTCTTTTTTATCCAGATAACGCTGCCAGAAAAAGTGGGCAATCGCCATAGCAATGATGGCGGCAATGGAAATTGGCAGCGTGGTTTTAAACGCGAAATCGATCAGCGGCATTTCCGCGGCTTTTGCAGCCAGCACTACATCACCGGATGTTGGCGAAAGAATAATAGCGGCTGGGGAGGCGCAAATGGCCGCTGCGGCGCCACGGCTAATCCCAACGTTAACCATGACCGGGAACAATGTCGCCATCAGCAATACGCCCAGACCGGTTGCTGAAGAGACCGCCAGGGACATCAGGCAGGCGACAAAATAGGCGGCAATCATAAGCAGATAAGGTGAATTGATATACTGCAGCGGCTTAGAGGCCAGCTTAACCACCATATCATTCGCGCCAATATGCGTCATGTAGGCGGCAAAACCACACAGCATCATAATCATCATGCCGAGATCGCCGCCACGGCTCATCAGCAAAATTTTAATATATTCAACAATGTCTGTTGCCGTATAGCCCGTTGTTGCTGCGCTAGACGGCAAAACTTTATGGCCCATCAACGCACTGATAATCAGCAAAACCAGACCGCCGACAAACAGTACGCCTGTCGCGGAATAACCTTTAATGATGTAGCGCGCTACACCCACAATAACCACAACCCCAATAAGGAGTTCAATAAATGTCAACATTGTTTCCCCTGTCGCATTGCTGCCCAGAAAGTTAAAAAACTAAAAAAAGTAAAAAGTGGTGACAGAATGTGCCTAATAAACCGATAACTCTTGCTGATTGAAATCAATAAAAATACGGATTCAAGCGATGGCTAAGCCGTTTTTTCAGCATCGCGATTAAAAAAAGAATATCACAATAAAAAACTGTGAAGCGCAGCGTTGGTGTGTGTGTTTTGTGGTGATATTGATGCTTTATTGTTAATTTATTGTGATGTTATTTAACTCTCGCCGCAGGAAAGCACAATTTATTGGCAATAAAGAGAAAATAGTTCCTATGAAATGGCTCAGTAAATAAAGGGATAGGTTATAGGCTGAGGAATATTCTGATTTTTTATTTGCGCATTTTTGTTAAGCTGACATTAAGGTTGGGTTTGCTAAAATTAATATTAAATCCCAGGATGGTAATTAAGTTGTGATTTTCGCTAAACGATATTTTCTCATTTTTTCATTTATTTTTATTCAGTTAGCTTTCACTTCCCTGGCGGCTGCTGAAGATAAAGGCTGGTTTGCTACTTTTAAAGATAATGTTAGTGAAACCTGGCAGCAGCCGGAACATTATGATCTGTATGTACCTGCTATTACCTGGCATGCGCGTTTTGCCTACGATAAAGAAAAAACGGATCGCTACAATGAACGGCCGTGGGGTGCAGGATTTGGTCAATCCCGTTGGGATGATAAAGGTAACTGGCACGGACTTTATATCATGGCGTTTAAGGATTCCTACAATAAATGGGAACCCATTGGCGGCTATGGCTGGGAAAAAACCTGGCGACCGCTGGCTGATGAAAACTTCCATACAGGTCTCGGCTTTACCGCCGGTTTCACCGCGCGTGATAACTGGAACTACATTCCGGTACCGGTGCTGTTACCGCTGGCATCAATTGGTTATGGCCCGGCAACGTTTCAGATGACCTACATTCCTGGAACGTATAACAACGGCAACGTCTACTTTGCGTGGATGCGGTTCCAGTTTTGATGGACTACCTGTATTGTCAGGTAGTTTATTGGAAAGTCTTTTAAAAACATAGTGATAGGAAGTTTAACTGAAAAATAACGCGACATTTATCACTTTTTGATAAAGTTCGACTGGACAAAGTGCACCACAATTGTTGTACTGATACCCGACACAGCATTTGTGTCTATTTTTCATGTAAAGGTAATTTTGATGTCTAAGATTAAAGGTAACGTTAAGTGGTTTAATGAGTCCAAAGGATTCGGTTTCATTACTCCGGAAGATGGCAGCAAAGATGTGTTCGTACACTTCTCTGCAATCCAGACCAATGGTTTTAAAACTCTGGCTGAAGGTCAGCGTGTAGAGTTCGAAATCACTAACGGTGCCAAAGGCCCTTCTGCTGCAAACGTAATCGCTCTGTAAGCATACGACAGCAAGCATTCAAAACCCGCTTAATTGCGGGTTTTTTTCGCTTCAATGTGCGGGAGAAGCAGATACCAACCAGAATGCCAGGGCGGTCATCGCGAATGATCCCAACAGATTAACCAGTACATTCACCATAGCCCAACCAAAGCGTCCTTCCTGCAGTAAAAACACTACCTCAGCAGAGAAAGTGGAAAACGTTGTCAGTCCCCCGCAAAAGCCAGTAGTAATCAGCACCTTCCACATTGGATCAATATTTGTCATGCGATTAAACCATGCCAGACCCATACCAATGATAAATGCGCCAAGTAAGTTTGCAGCCAACGTACCGAATGGAATGGCCTGATGCAGCGGGTTAAACCGCATACTCAACATCCATCTTGCTACGCTACCTGTGCCACCACCAATAAAAACCGCTAAAAGGAGTTGTAACACTGCGTAATCCTGCTATTTGATTGTATAGAGGGTGAGTGTAACGCTGAATAATTGTTGTTGGCGAGCTTAACAAAGTTTTCTGGAGGGAATATGTTCGTTGCAGCAGGGCAATTTGCCGTGGGACCTTCATGGGAAAAAAATGCAGAAACCTGCGCCTTACTGATGTCTCAGGCTGCAGGAGAGGGGGCGTCGCTACTGGTATTACCGGAGGCATTGCTGGCGCGTGACGATTTAGACCCTGACCTGTCAGTGAAATCAGCTCAGCTTTTGGAAGGTGGGTTTCTGACGCGTTTGTTGCGAGAAAGCGCACAAAATGAGATGACGACAATCCTGACGATTCATGTTCCCTCTGTGCCAGGCCGGGCATTTAACATGCTGGTGGCGCTACGGGCTGGTCGGGTAGTGGCCCATTACGCTAAATTACATCTCTATGACGCCTTTTCGATTCAGGAATCACGTAATGTCGATGCAGGGGACGCCATAGCGCCGCTGCTGGACGTAGGCGGATTAAAAGTAGGGCTAATGACCTGCTATGACCTGCGCTTCCCTGAGCTGGCGCTGGCGCACGCGTTGCAGGGGGCTGAGATTCTCGTTTTACCTGCGGCTTGGGTGCGGGGATCTTTAAAAGAGCATCATTGGGCCACGCTTTTGGCGGCAAGAGCGCTGGATGCCACGTGTTATCTGGTTGCGGCTGGAGAATGCGGCAACAAGAATATCGGCCAAAGCCGGGTCATCGATCCCTTTGGCGTGACTATTGCGGCGGCGGCTGAAACGCCCGCGCTCATTATGGCCGAGGTTTCCGCCGAGCGGGTCAGGCAGGTCAGGGCACAACTTCCGGTGTTAAGTAACCGACGCTTTGCGCCACCGCAATTATTATGACGTTTTTTTAAACAAGGCTTGATTCACCTTGTTACAGATTGCTATTGTGTGCGCGCGTCGAAAGGCCGTTAATATTCTCAGGTTAATATGGCGCTTTATGTAGCCTGGTTTAAGTCAAGAAGGTATCTATGGGTGAGATTAGTATTACCAAACTGCTGGTGGTTGCCGCACTGGTTGTTCTGCTGTTTGGTACCAAGAAGTTACGTACTCTGGGTGGAGACCTGGGGACGGCAATCAAGGGCTTCAAGAAAGCAATGAACGACGATAATGCCGATGCCAAGAAAGAGGCTGATGGTAGTGTTCAGGCTGAGAAGCTTTCTCATAAAGAGTAATACTGCAAACTCTGCATGAAAAAAACCGGCGATTTGCCGGTTTTTTATTGCTGATATGTAAGTGAGTATTACACGATTACTTCACTTCCAGCCCTTTGGCCTGCATGTCAGCATGGTATGAAGAGCGCACGAATGGACCGCAAGCAGCGTGGGTAAAGCCCATAGCCATGGCTTCTGCTTTCATCTCATCGAACTCATCCGGGCTTACATAGCGTTGAACCGGGAGGTGATGGCGGCTTGGCTGTAAATACTGCCCCAGCGTCAGCATGGTCACGCCATGGCTGCGCAGGTCGCGCATGACCTCAATGATTTCAGCATTAGTTTCACCCAGACCCACCATCAGACCCGATTTGGTCGGAATCTCCGGGTGCGCTTCCTTGAAGCGTTCCAGAAGCTTCAGCGACCAGTTGTAGTCAGCCCCAGGGCGTACATTACGATAAATACGCGGTACGTTTTCGAGGTTGTGGTTAAACACGTCCGGCGGCGTGGCTGTGAGGATATCCAGCGCGCGATCCATACGGCCACGGAAGTCAGGCACCAGCGTTTCGATTTTAATCGACGGGCTTTTCTCACGAATCGCGGTGATGCAGTCAGCAAAGTGCTGAGCGCCGCCGTCACGCAGATCGTCGCGGTCAACGGAGGTAATCACGACATAGCGCAGCGCCATGTCCGCAATCGTCTGAGCCAGTTTTAACGGCTCGTTGGCGTCAGGAGCAACCGGACGGCCATGGGCAACGTCACAGAATGGGCAACGGCGAGTACAGATTGCGCCGAGGATCATAAAGGTTGCTGTTCCGTGATTGAAACATTCAGCCAGGTTAGGGCAGGAAGCTTCTTCGCAGACAGAGTGCAGGCCATTTTTGCGCATTGCCGCTTTGATGCCCTGGATGCGAGTGGAGTCCGCTGGCAGTTTTATTTTCATCCATTCCGGTTTACGCAGCAGGGCTTCACGCTCTGTTGCCACATTTTTTACCGGGATAAGAGCCATCTTATCGGCATCGCGGTATTTAACACCGCGTTCCATCACAATGGGTTTACTCATAGCTTGCGTGTTCCAGTTGCGAATTACGAAGGAAAGCGTTTCAATTCAAGGGAATGTTGCATTTATCAACTATTTTTGAATTAGTGATACGCAGTATATCATTGAAACGGGCCAGAAAGCAGCCTGACAGGCTGGCAAAATGTAAAATAGTTGTTGTTTTGTGCCATTTGCCACAACATATGCCGTGGCAAAGTATGACCGTATTTTCAGTCCGCGATGTACTCGTGCGGTGGGTTACCCAACAGCGCGAGAATGTTGGCCAGCAGGCGGGGGCGAATGCTCTCGGTCGTGGCTGTGCTATCCCACTGCGATACTTTCGCCATCTCCATCCCGGCATAACCACAAGGATTGATACGCAGGAAAGGCGACAAGTCCATATCCACGTTGAGCGCTAAGCCGTGAAATGAACATCCTCTACGGATACGTAATCCCAAAGAGCAGATTTTCTTCTCACCCACGTATACGCCAGGCGCATCGGCTCGCGGGTGGGCGTCAATGCCGATTTCCGCAAGGGTATTCACGACGGTTTGCTCCAGCAACGTAACCAGTTCGCGAACGCCAAGTTTACGACGCTTCAGGTTCAACAGCACATACATGACCTGTTGGCCTGGCCCGTGGTAGGTCACCTGACCGCCACGATCGCTCTGGATCACCGGAATATCTCCCGGCATCAATACGTGCTCAGCTTTACCTGCCTGACCCTGGGTGAAGACAGGATAATGCTCTACCAGCCAGATTTCATCATGACTGTTTTCATCACGGGTATCGGTAAATTCATGCATGGCCAGAGAGACTGGCTCGTAAGGTTGAAGACCGAGCTGGCGGACCAGAATTTTATCCTGATACAAAACGGCATCTCCGTAGAGAATGTTAAAGAGGGGAAAAGTATATCACAGGGGGGAGGGGTTACCCGAGCGGGGATGCAGCGGGTAACCGACAGGTTTTTACAGCACCATGCGTACGATATCGATATTGCCTAATTCTTCGTACAGCGTTTCAACCTGCTCAATGTGTGTAGCAGTGATGGTGATTGAGACCGAGTGGTAGTTGCCTTTGCTGCTCGGTTTTACCGTCGGAGAGTAATCACCTGGCGCATGGCGCTGTACCACTTCAACCACCTGATCAACCAGCTCAGGCAACGCCTGCCCCATTACTTTGTAAGTAAATGGAGTAGGGAATTCAAGCAGTTCGTTAAGTTTGGTTTTCATGTCAGATCCGGCGTTACATCAAAAAATAATAACTCCCACTGCGCGTGGGAGTTATCTGGATACCTAGTATATGGGGACGTAAATCACACTTTCAAGTGTTCGATTTTTAGCCAAACCAGTGATGGAACATTAATTTAATGTAATCAATGATTTTCCCAAAGAAGTTGCCTTCAGGGATTTCCTGCAGCACCACCAGTGGACGCTGTTCAATGGTTTTGCCATCCAACTGGAAGTTGATAGTGCCGACAACCTGGTTTTTCTGCAGCGGGGCGTGCAGTTCAGTGGTGTTCAACACATAGCTGGCTTTCAGGTCTTTCATGCGGCCGCGCGGAATGGTCAGGTAGACGTCTTTATCAACGCCTAACGACGCACGATCGGTGTTACCAAACCAGGCAGGTTCTGAGGCAAATTCTTTACCCACTTTCAACGGGTTCACGGTTTCGAAGAAACGGAAGCCCCAGGTCAGCAGTTTTTTACTTTCGGTTTCTCGGCCTTTATAGGTGCGACCACCCATAACGGCGGAGATCAGACGCATCTGGCCTTCGGTTGCGGATGCAACGAGGTTATAGCCAGCCTTATCGGTGTGACCGGTTTTGATACCGTCGACATTCAGGCTGTTATCCCACAGCAGGCCGTTGCGGTTTAACTGACGAATGCCGTTAAAGGTGAACTCTTTTTCTTTATAGATAGAGTATTCGTTAGGCACGTCGCGAATCAGAGCCTGACCAATCATCGCCATGTCGCGAGCCGAGCTGTACTGACCGTCAGCATCGAGACCATGAACGGTCTGGAAGTGGGTGTTTTTCAGGCCCAGCGCATTCACATAGCTGTTCATCAGGCCGACGAAAGCATCCTGGCTACCGGCTGCGAAGTCTGCCATCGCCACGCACGCGTCGTTTCCGGATTGCAGGTTAATTCCACGGATCAGCTGAGAAACAGGAACCTGCATGCCTGGCTTGAGGAACATCAGCGATGAACCTTTGAAGACCGGGTTGCCCGTAGCCCATGCGTCATTGCCGACGGTGACCAGATCGGTTTCTTTGAATTTCCCGGCTTTCATCGCCTGGCCGATGACGTAGCTGGTCATCATTTTGGTCAGGCTGGCGGGGTCGCGGCGAGTGTCAGCGTTCTGTTCTGCCAGAACTTTACCTGAATTGTAATCAATCAGGATATACGACTCCGCATCGATCTGCGGAACACCCGGGATCATGGTTTTAATATTCAGGT
Source organism: Citrobacter sp. RHB35-C21 (assembly GCF_013816515.1). Lineage (NCBI taxonomy): Bacteria > Pseudomonadati > Pseudomonadota > Gammaproteobacteria > Enterobacterales > Enterobacteriaceae > Citrobacter > Citrobacter sp. RHB35-C21. The sequence continues at coordinate 3,672,617 of NZ_CP057147.1, read as the reverse complement.
CATCGGCATGGGCAGCAGAGAGAGAGGCTGCGCAGAGAGCCGCGGTGAGCGCCATACGCTGCACGAAACGAGCGGAAAAAGTGGTCTTCATGGTCTGAACTACGACGTCCGTGATGAAATTAAAAAAAGTGCCCTACTATAGCAAATGCATAACTGGCAGGCATCTGACTTTCCGCGTGACTTTGTTAATGTCATTTACAGAAACTGACAGTTCAGATACCTGATTTACGTTATTACACGCCGGTGATGAAGGACTGTAATTGCGCCTCGGATTGAAGACGCTGCTGCAATGTGGAGGCTTCAGCTTTGCTGGCAAACGGCCCCATCTGGATACGCCAGACTGCGCCGTTTTGTACCACCCGGCCAGGAACGCCAAACTGCTGGCTTAAACGCTTTTGATACTGCTGCGCGCGCGACTGCTCGCTGACTGCGCCAACCTGAACCACATAGCGTCCGTTGGCAGTTGCCGCAGGCGCAGGGGCTGTGACGGCTGCTGGTGTTGTTGCCGGCGCGGTTGACGTGACCGGTGCGGTGGTTGTCGATTGCGGCACCGGAGTCGGCTCGCTGCTTTCCAGCACGCCTGATGCGAGCGTGGTTGGCGCACCGAGGAATCCACTGCTGTTTACTGGCGCACCGGTTGGATCATCGCTTTTCAGCGTGGAATTGCTGATCTGACGAATATCGCCTTGCGGCTGACCTGCATCCGATGGCGAAGGCATGCTTCCCATATTGCCGCCACCGCTTAAATCAGGACGCGCAGGCAAGGCATAAGTTTGTTTCGCGACCGTGGTACAAGCCATACCCGGTCCGGACAATGAACCATCCTGGGCGACGATGATTGGGTCGATACGCACTTTAGTGTTGTTGGAGGTGTTCAGACGATCGGCTGCGGCGCGTGAAAGTGAAATCACGCGATCGTTACCATAAGGCCCGCGATCGTTAATGCGCACGACGATCATCCTGCCGTTCGCCAGATTGGTAATTCTGGCATAGCTGGGGACAGGCAGCGTCGGATGCGCAGCGGTCAGCTGCATCGGGTCGAACGCTTCGCCAGACGCGGTTAAGTTGCTTCCTGGTTCCGCATCATAGATAGCGGCAAGTCCGGCCTGGCTAAAGCGGGAGGGATCCTGCACGATTTTGTAGCTTTTACCATCACGCTGGTAGTCCTGATTCGCCGTTGGGTTCAGGGGTTCAAAGCGCGGATCGGCCCCGCTGATTTCAACAATCGGACCATTACACACCGCAGGCTGCGGCGCGACAGCAACCTGTTGCTGACCATCATCACTCGAACACGCCGCGAGCATTCCTGCTGCGATGCAGATACCAAGCCACTGCTTACGCATTGCGTACCCCTTACACGCTTTTCGACAACATTTTTCTATGGGTGTGGATCGACATAACAATCCCGAACCCGGCCATCAGCACGATAAGTGCCGAGCCTCCGTAACTGACCAGTGGGAGTGGAACCCCAACCACGGGCAGAATACCGCTCACCATACCAATATTTACGAAGACATAAACGAATAATATCAACATTAAGCCACCCGCCATGACGCGACCAAAGGTGGTTTGCGCGCGGGCAGCGATCCATAATCCGCGCATAATCAGCAAAATGTAGAGCGTCAACAGAATCAAGATCCCCACCAGACCCAGCTCTTCCGCTAAGACAGCAAAGATAAAGTCGGTGTGGCGTTCGGGTAAAAACTCAAGCTGCGATTGTGTACCATGCAGCCAGCCTTTGCCGCGTAACCCGCCGGAGCCAATAGCAATTTTAGACTGAATTATGTGATAACCCGCGCCCAGCGGATCGGTTTCCGGGTCGAGCAGCATCATGACGCGCTGACGCTGGTAATCATGCATCAGGAAGAACCACAGTATCGGGATAAACGCCGCGACCAAAACCACCGCAACGCCGATTAAGCGCCAGCTCAAACCAGAAAGGAACAAGACAAACAGACCGGAAAGGGCGACCAGAATTGAAGTGCCGAGGTCAGGTTGGGCGGCGACCAGCAGCGTGGGCATAAAAATCAGCACCAGCGCAATGGCGGTATTTTTTAGCGATGGTGGGCAAACGTCACGGTTAATAAAGCGCGCAACCATCAGCGGCACGGCGATTTTGGCAATTTCAGAAGGCTGAAAACGCACGATACCCAAATCCAGCCAGCGCTGCGCACCTTTGGAAATGGCGCCGAAGGCATCTACCGCCACCAACAGAATGATGCAAAAGATATAGAGATAGGGCGCCCAGCCCTCATACACCCGGGGGGGAATTTGCGCCATCACTACCATGATGACCAGGCCCATTGCGATCTGGCCGACTTTGCGCTCCATCATGCCAATATCCTGGCCGCTGGCGCTCCAGATGACCAGTGAGCTGTAAACCAGCAGAGCCAGCAAAATAAGCAACATTGTGGGATCGATGTGGATTTTGTCCCAGAATGTTTTTTTGTTCGGATTATCCGTCACGATTATTGGTCCTCCGCTGCTGCAACCGCTGGGTTTTCCGCAGGCAGATTGGTGTTGTTGTCGCCCAACATAATATGGTCAAGGATCTGGCGCATAATGGTACCCACCGCCGGACCCGCACCACCGTTTTCAAGGATCATGGCGACAGCGACCTGGGGTTTATCATAGGGGGCGAAGGCCGTCATCAGCTTGTGGTCACGTAAACGCTCGGCGATCTTATGTGCGTTATAGGTTTCATTAGCTTTCAGGCCAAAGACCTGCGCGGTACCGGATTTCGCCGCAATTTTGTAAGGCGCGCCAGCAAAATACTTATGCGCAGTTCCGTTAGGGCGGTTCGCAACACCGTACATACCGTCTTTCGCGATTTCCCAGTAACCAGAATGAATATCGCCAACGGGCGGTTCGTGCGGCTGTACCCACGGCACCTGCTTGCCGTTTTCTGCCGTGCTCATCAGCAGATGCGGGACTTTTATCAAACCGTCGTTGATAAGGATCATCAGCGCTTTACTCATCTGGATTGGGGTTGCTGTCCAGTAACCCTGGCCGATGCCGACGGGAATGGTATCACCCTGATACCATGGCTTTTTAAACCGTTTTTGCTTCCACTCGCGGGTTGGCATATTGCCGGAGCGCTCTTCGGCAAGATCGATGCCCGTATATTTGCCGTAGCCAAATTTGCTCATCCACTCGGAAAGCCGGTCAATCCCCATATCATAGGCGATTTGATAGAAAAACGTATCCGCGGACTCTTCCAGAGAGCGGGTGATATTCAGATGGCCGTGCCCCCACTTTTTCCAGTCGCGGTAACGTTTTTCAGAGCCCGGTAGCTGCCACCAGCCCGGATCGAACAGGCCGGTATTGCGGGTGATAACGCCTGCGCTTAACGCAGAAACCGCAACGTAAGGTTTAACCGTCGAAGCAGGGGGGTAAACACCCTGTGTGGCGCGGTTAACCAAGGGGGTGTTCGGGTCATTGAGCAACCCGGAGTAATCTTTACTGGAGATACCATCCACGAACAGATTCGGGTCATAGCTCGGCATAGATACCAGCGCCAGAACGCCACCGGTACGCGGGTCGGTAACCACCACGGCGGCACGGCTGCCCGCCAGCAGCGTTTCAATATACTGCTGGAGTTTCAAATCAAGGGTGAGATAGATATCGTGCCCGGCCTGCGGCGCCACTTCTTTCAGTTGGCGAATGACGCGGCCGCGGTTGTTCACTTCTACTTCTTCATACCCGGTCTGGCCGTGAAGCACGTCCTCATAATAGCGTTCAATACCCAGCTTGCCGATGTCATGCGTTGCCGCGTAGTTAGCCAGTTTGCCGTCTTTGTCCAGGCGGTCTACGTCTTTATCGTTGATCTTCGATACGTAGCCAATTACGTGGGTCAGCGCAGAGCCGTATGGGTAATAGCGGCGTTTATAGCCTTTAACTTCGACCCCAGGAAAGCGATATTGATTCACGGCAAAGCGTGCGACCTGAACTTCAGTCAGGTTGGTTTTTACCGGAATTGAGGTGAAACGGTGTGAACGGGCGCGCTCTTTTTTAAAGGCAGCAATATCGTCGTCCGTCAGGTCTACGACGTTACGCAGCGCGTCGAGGGTATCCTGAATGTTGTCTACCTTTTCCGGCATCATTTCTATCTGATAAATGGTGCGGTTAAGGGCGAGAGGAATTCCGTTGCGGTCATAAATGATGCCGCGACTCGGCGCGATAGGCACCAGTTTGATGCGGTTTTCGTTCGAACGGGTCTGATAATCAGTGAAGCGAACGATTTGCAGATTATAAAGGTTGGCGATCAGCACGCCGGTTAGCAGCAAAATCCCCAAAAAAGCGACCAGCGCCCGGCGCACAAACAGCGCGGACTCAGCCGAATAGTCGCGAAAAGAATTCTGTAGTTTCATCCGCTGCTTAATCTACTCAAGAATCAATGATCACTCACGGTGATAAGGATGGTTGGTGGTAATGCTCCACGCCCTGTACAGACTCTCCGCAACCAGAACCCGAACAAGAGGGTGCGGAAGGGTTAATGCAGAGAGTGACCAGCTTTGTTCCGCTGCCGCTTTACAGGCAGGAGAGAGACCTTCCGGCCCGCCAATTAACAGACTGACGTCACGACCGTCCAGTTTCCAGCGCTCCAGTTCGGTCGCCAGTTGCGGCGTGTCCCAGGGTTTACCTGGGATATCAAGGGTGACGATGCGGTTTTTGCCTGCGGCAGCCAGCATCTGCTCACCCTCTTTGTCGAGAATGCGTTTAATGTCCGCGTTCTTGCCGCGCTTTCCTGCCGGGATTTCGATCAGCTCAAAGGGCATATCTTTCGGAAACCGACGGAGATACTCGGTAAATCCGGTTTGTACCCAGTCAGGCATTTTCGTACCCACAGCGACAAGTTGCAGCTTCACGCATTAACTCCAGAGTTTTTCCAGTTCATACAGGCGACGACTCTCTTCCTGCATCACGTGGACAATCACATCGCCGAGGTCAACGACGATCCAGTCAGCGACATTCTCGCCTTCCACGCCGAGCGGCAGCAGGCCAGCAGTGCGGGACTCCTGAACCACGTGGTCTGCAATAGACATAACGTGACGGCTGGATGTACCGGTGCAGATAATCATGCAATCAGTGATGCTGGATTTGCCCTGAACGTCTAAGGCGATGATGTCTTGACCTTTCAGGTCATCAATTTTGTCGATTACAAAATCCTGGAGTGCTTTACCCTGCAAGTGTTCCCCCTGGGTGAAAAGAGTTAAAAACGTCTGTTAGTATACCTGAACCAGAGGCGATATCGGGACAAATGTCTCCGAATGCGCTTGTGAAGTGCGCTATCATCCCACCCCACGCCACAGAATGCATCGCCATTTTTGTAAAACAATTTCTGCAAAGCTCTGAAGGGCGGGAAAAGTCAGGCTGCGGAGAATAACAGCCTGTCATGGGGTGTCAATGGGAGAGAGGCCCTTCGGCATAAAAAACAGCGCTTTCACTCCCCGTCGCGCCATACGGCCCGGCTGTTAAGCACTTTCAGAACCGCAAAATCGTCACAAAAATCAATTGCGCTCCAGCAGCCTTGTTCGACGCGGAAATGCCACATTGCCGCAGCGGGCATGGACAGCAGACGGGCGATCAACACGCTCAGCACGCCTTGATGACTCACCACCAGCAGATTTTGGCACGCTTTATAATCAGCAAGCTGGGCAATGAAACGTTCCACTCGCTGGGAAAACGCCTGAAAACCTTCGCCATTGGTGGGCGTCGCATTCTGCCAGTCGTTACACCACACGGCGTAATTTTCGGCGTCTTCGCGCGCCAGATCGCGATGGTGACGCATTTCCCAGTCACCAAAAAACATCTCATTAAGCTCAGGCATGTTGCGCACAGGAACTTCACGTTCCGCCAGAATCAACTGCGTTGTATGGCGGGCGCGTTCCAGTTCGCTGCACAGAACGTTGTCGACAGGGACATTGCGTAACAGCGTACCCAGCGTTTGCGCCTGAGCGATCCCCCGTTCCGTTAGCGGTGTGGGGGCGTGGCCGCTATATAAACCAGCGACATTGGCTTCGGTTTCGCCATGACGTACTAACCAGAGTCTCATGTTTTCCTCGTGAGGCTATTCGCACAAAATATGATGTTTGCCCTGATTGCGCAGTGATTTTTCACTAAAATACCCTTTTTTACGTGGAGCGGCACGATGTCATTATTGAAGAGCGCACATGGCGGTAACACCCGAGAAGCCGCCGAATTGTTGGGCATCTTGCCTGAGCAGTTGCTGGATTTTAGCGCGAATATTAACCCGCTGGGTATGCCGGTAAGTTTAAAACGGGCGATTATCGACAATCTGGACTGCACGGAGCGTTACCCGGATGTCGATTACGCGCAACTGCATGCCGCGCTGGCGGAGCATCATCAAATTCCGTCCTCGTGGATCCTGGCCGGGAACGGTGAAACCGAATCCATTTTTACCCTAGTGCATGGCCTGAAGCCACGCCACGCGATGATCGTGACGCCCGGGTTTGCGGAATATCGTCGGGCGCTGCAATGGGGAGAGTGTACGATCCATGAGTTTGCGCTGTGCGAAGACGATGGCTGGCAGCTTACCGATGCGATCCTCGATGCGTTAACGCCTGAGCTGGACTGCCTGTTTCTCTGTACGCCCAATAATCCCACCGGGTTGTTGCCCGAAACCCGCCTGCTGCGTGAAATTGCCACGCGTTGCGAGTCGCTGGGGATCGCCCTGATCCTTGATGAAGCGTTTATCGATTTTATTGCCAAGGAGTCGGGGTTTATCCCGTTACTGCACGAGAACCCGCATATTTGGGTGCTACGTTCGCTCACCAAGTTCTATGCGATCCCGGGACTGCGTCTGGGGTATCTGGTCAACAGTAACGAACAGGCGGTTGCACAGATGCGCAGCCAACAAATGCCGTGGTCAATTAATGCGTTTGCTGCCCTGGCAGGCGAGATTATCTTACGCGATAGCGCGTATCAGCGGGCGACGTGGAAATGGCTGGAACAAGAGGGGGAGCGGTTTGATCAACAACTGCAAGATCTGCCCGGCCTGACGGCGTATCCCGGCCGGGCAAATTATCGTTTATTACGCTGCGATCGTGCGGATATTGATCTGCAACTTGCGTTGCTGAAACAGCATGTCTTGATTCGCAGTTGCGCCAATTATCCGGGGCTGGATGCGCGCTATTATCGGGTAGCCGTTCGCAGCCAGGAAGAGAATAACCGCCTGCTGACGGCCTTACGCAAGGCGCTTAGCGGTACAGTCCCTGTTGATTGATATAGTCAAGCACCGCGTCTGGCATCAGGTCGTCGCACGGCTCGCCCTTTTCCAGGCGCTCACGGATGAGCGTGGCAGAGATGTTAAACCACGGCGTTTCGGCCAGGTAAATTTTCCCGCAAGGCAGGTTGTGCAGGTCATCTGCTGAATGGGTCAGATGATCCTCCAGCCATTGCTGGTGTTTTTCCTGCGCCATTTCGAGTGGATAGCCCGGACGTCGGCACACGATGAGGTGGGTATTACCCAGAATCGTGTGGTAGTCATGCCAGGAAGGGAAGGTAAGCAGCGAATCCTGACCAATGATAAACGCTAATGGCACGTTCGGGCCTTGCTCCTCGCGCCACTCTTTTAGCGTTTGCGCGGTGTAGGAGGCGGTATCGCGTTTCAGCTCGCGTTCATCCAGGGAAAACAGCGGCTTATCAGCAATGGCCAGTTCAACCATACGCTTACGTTGCTCACCGGACGCTTCGGGCTGCGCACGATGTGGCGGCACGTTATTGGGCATGATGATGACCCGGGAAAGGCCAATCAGATTCGCCAGAATTTCAACCGGTTTAAGATGACCGTAATGCACCGGATCAAAGGTGCCACCGAACAGAGCCTGCAATGATTTCATATCAACCATCAATAAAAACATCGGCCAGCGATTTATGACAGAGCAAAAGGGAAAGCCCCTCAAGTTCCGCCCACACTGACTGACCATAGTCTTGTTTAAGCGTAATTTCCGTACGCGTTAAAAGCGTAACAGCCTGACGCAGTTGCGCCGGGTTCAGCCGGTTTAGCGCATCTCCCATCATGCCCCGGCGATTTTGCCACACCCGGTGTTTGTCAAACAACGTGCGCAAAGGCGTATGGGCCGACTGCCGTTTTAAGTTAACCAGCAACAGCAACTCACGCTGTATCGTACGCAGCAAAATAACCGGCTCGCTACCTTCCAGGCGTAGCTGCTGCAGAATGTGCAGCGCGCGTTTGCTTTTGCCCATCAGCAGCGCGTCTACCCAGTGGAATGGGGTAAAGTGCGCGGCATCGTTAACCGCTTTCTCTACGCGAGGCAGCGTTAGTTTGCCGTCAGGCCAAAGCAACGCTAATCGTTCCAGCGCTTGCGCCAGTGCTAACAAATTACCTTCATAGCAATAGCACAAAAGCTGATTGGCCGCGTCATCCAGTTGCAGGTTGTTAAGTTTCGCCCTGGCGGCAACCCAACGAGGAAGCTGTGCTTGTTCCGGCGTCTGGCAGCTTACCTGCACCGCATTATTGGCAAGTTTGGTATACCATGCGGCGTTTTCCTGTGCCCTGGTGAGTTTGTTGCCGCGAACCATCAGTAGCAGATCGTCATGTAACAGAGTGACGAGTGACGCGAGCTGTTCATTAATGGCGGCATTTGGGCCATTTTCAGGCAACTGCAGAAGCAGGGTTTGATGGCTGGCAAACAGGCTCATCGCCTGGCAGAGTGAAAATATCTCTCCCCAGTCGGTGCTGTTGTCCAGAGTGAAGGCGTGGTGTTCTTCGAATCCTTGCGTTGCGGCAGCCTGACGGATGGCATCCTGGCTTTCCTGCAATAAGAGGGGATCGTTGCCCAAGAGTAAATACGCCGCGCGCAGCCCTTCATTGAGCTGTGCGCGGAGTTGTTCAGGGTACAACTTGAGCATCAGTTACCCAGCGTGGTGGAGACACGCGCCGGGGATGACGCAGGCGCTGCGGTTTTATTCACCGCAGGCTCAGCATCAGCATTGGATGACTGAGTATCGGCCAGATGTACGCTTGGCAACTTACGAATCAACTGTTCAGCCGCTTTGTCATACATCTCTTTTATGATCATGTCCTGCTCGTTATCCTTCGCCAGTGCAGCCTGTGGGTTGTCAAAGAACGAACGATAAACTTTGGCGCTGATTGGGTAAATATCATGACCTGGAATCAGCACAGTAGCCCTTACGGACATCACCATCTGGTATTCAGCCGTTTGACCGTTCTGGAATACCGATGCCGTATCCTGCGAAATGCTGACCGCACCCAGACGTAAGGACGTCACATCTTTACGCATGGTACCGTCTTCAAGCAGCGTAACACCGTTCAGACGCAGCTGATTACGCACCGCGCGGCTTAACGGGCCGTTTGGATCGCCAGAGTTCAGGATCATGGTTTTCATTGAGGGTGGAACCTGCGTAGTGTTACGCAGATGCCAACCACACCCGGCGGTGACAAGCACCGCCAGCGATAACAACAATGTTGTCAGAAGTCGCACGCTTCCTCCCGCGCTTAGCCAACGACCAGATTGAGGAGTTTACCCGGTACATAAATCACTTTACGTACGGTAACGCCATCAAGATATTTTGCCACCAGATGCTCCTGGCCAGCACGTTCACGAACCTGCTCTTCAGTGGCGTTTACCGGAACGGTGATTTTGCCACGTACTTTGCCGTTTACCTGAACCACAACCAGCGTTGAGTCTTCAACCATTGCTGCTTCGTCCGCCACCGGCCACGGCGCGTTGTCGATATCGCCTTCGCCTTTCAGCGCCTGCCACAGGGTGAAGCAAACGTGTGGGGTGAACGGGTTAAGCATGCGTACAACAGCCAGCAATGCTTCCTGCATCAGGGCTCTGTCCTGCTCGTCTGCCTGCGGTGCTTTCGCCAGCTTGTTCATCAGCTCCATAATCGCCGCAATCGCGGTGTTAAAGGTCTGACGACGACCGATATCATCGGTGACTTTAGCAATGGTTTTATGTACGTCGCGACGCAGCGCTTTTTGATCTTCGCTCAACACATCAACGTTCAGGGCAGCAACATCTCCCTGGGACGTATGTTCGTAAACCAGTTTCCAGACACGTTTCAGGAAGCGGTTCGCCCCTTCAACGCCGGATTCCTGCCATTCCAGCGTCATATCAGCCGGAGAAGCGAACATCATGAACAGACGTACGGTGTCGGCGCCGTAGCGTTCAACCATGACCTGCGGGTCGATACCGTTATTTTTCGACTTGGACATCTTGCTCATGCCGGTATACACCAGTTCATGGCCTTCTGCGTCCTTAGCCTTAACGATACGACCTTTTTCGTCACGCTCAACGATGGCATCAACCGGAGAAACCCAGTTACGTTCGCCGTTGGTGCCAACGTAGTAGAACGCATCGGCCAGAACCATCCCCTGACACAGCAGCTGTTTAGCTGGTTCATCAGAGTTGACCATGCCTGCGTCGCGCATCAGTTTGTGGAAGAAGCGGAAGTAGAGCAGGTGCATGATGGCGTGTTCAATACCGCCAATGTAGATATCAACTGGCAGCCAGTAGTTCGCCGCGTCGGAATCCAGCATACCTTCCTGATACTGCGGGCAGGTGTAGCGCGCGTAGTACCAGGACGACTCCATAAAGGTATCGAAGGTGTCAGTTTCACGCAGCGCAGGCATACCGTTAACGGTGGTTTTCGCCCACTCTGGATCGGCTTTGATTGGGCTGGTAATGCCGTCCATGACTACGTCTTCCGGCAAAATAACCGGCAGTTGGTCTTCTGGCGTTGGCAGGACGGTACCGTCTTCCAGCGTCACCATCGGAATCGGCGCGCCCCAGTAACGCTGACGGGAAACACCCCAGTCACGCAGACGATAGTTAACTTTACGCTCACCCACGCCTTTAGCTACCAGCTTGTCAGCAATAGCGTTGAAGGCCGCTTCGAAGTCGAGGCCGTCAAACTCACCGGAGTTAAACAGCACGCCTTTTTCAGTCAGCGCTTGTTCAGACAGATCCGGCTCTGCGCCTTCAGCGGTCAGAATTACCGGCTTGATGGTCAGGCCATATTTGGTCGCAAATTCGTAATCGCGCTGATCGTGACCCGGAACGGCCATAACTGCGCCTGTACCGTATTCCATCAGCACGAAGTTTGCCGCCCAAACCGGGATCTCTTCGCCAGTCAGCGGGTGAACGGCTTTGAAACCAGTGTCGACGCCTTTCTTCTCCATGGTCGCCATTTCGGCTTCAGCAACCTTGGTGTTGCGGCATTCGTCAATGAAGGCAGCCAGTTCTGGGTTATTTTCAGCGGCTTTCTGCGCCAGCGGATGACCTGCAGCAACGGCCAGGTAGGTCGCACCCATAAAGGTGTCCGGGCGTGTGGTGTAGACGGTCAGCGTGTTGTCGTAATCGTTCACATCGAAGGTGATTTCCACGCCTTCAGAGCGGCCAATCCAGTTGCGCTGCATCGTTTTCACGGTGTCAGGCCAGTGATCCAGATTATCTAGGTCGCGCAACAGTTCGTCAGCGTAAGCGGTGATTTTGATGAACCACTGCGGGATCTCTTTACGCTCAACTTTGGTGTCGCAACGCCAGCAGCAGCCGTCGATAACCTGTTCGTTCGCCAGTACGGTCTGGTCGTTCGGGCACCAGTTAACGGCAGACGTTTTCTTGTACACCAGCCCTTTTTTGTACAGCTCGGTGAAGAACTTCTGTTCCCAGCGGTAGTATTCCGGGGTGCAGGTTGCCAGCTCACGGCTCCAGTCGTAACCGAAACCCAGCATTTTGAGCTGGTTTTTCATGTATGCGATGTTGTCATACGTCCACGGTGCCGGGGCGGTGTTGTTTTTAACCGCAGCGCCTTCGGCAGGCAGGCCGAACGCATCCCAGCCAATTGGCTGAAGTACGTTTTTGCCCAGCATACGCTGATAGCGAGCGATCACGTCACCGATGGTGTAGTTACGTACGTGGCCCATGTGTAGTCGACCAGAAGGATAGGGAAGCATAGACAGGCAGTAATACTTCTCTTTGCTCTCGTCTTCGGTAACTTCAAATGTGCGCTTCTCATCCCAGTGAAGCTGTACTTTGGATTCTATCTCTTCCGGGCGGTATTGCTCTTGCATGGCAGCCAGTGGTCCTGTTTTCAATACAGCTACAAACGTAGCTCTAGATGTGGTGTTTTAGATCCGCATAGCATAGCCCAAACGCCCGCGCCAAAACAGCCTTTCGCGCATTCAACGTTGAATTCCCGTAAGGATAATTCTTGCACGAATTTACACAGTCTGTGGACAGTCTTGCAAAGCGTAGCGTAAATAACGTCTATTATTATAGACAGTTAACGACCCAGGAGGCGAAGCGATGAACAAGGTTGCTCAATATTACCGTGAACTAGTGGCTTCACTGAGTGAACGCCTGCGTAATGGCGAACGCGATATTGATGCGTTGGTGGAACAGGCGCGTCAGCGCGTTATGCAGACCGGGGAGTTAACGCGCACCGAGGTGGAAGAGCTCACCCGGGCCGTCAGACGCGATCTGGAAGAGTTTGCTCTGAGCTATGAAGAAAGCCTCGATGAGGAGACCGACAGCGTCTTTATGCGGGTTATCAAAGAGAGTATCTGGCAGGAACTGGCCGATATTACCGATAAAACGCAGCTTGAATGGCGCGAAGTGTTCCAGGACCTCAGCCATCACGGGGTTTATCACAGCGGCGAGGTTGTCGGGTTGGGCAATCTGGTGTGCGAGAAGTGCCACTTCCATTTAGCGGTGTACACTCCTGATGTGCTGCCGCTATGCCCGAAATGCGGACACGATCAGTTCCAGCGTCGACCGTTTGAGCCGTGATTTTCACCTGAGAGCCGCTAACGCGGCTCTGTGAGGGATTGCGAATGTGTTACGCCACAACGCGTTGATTCCAGGCATCCGTATAGATGATATTTCCATCGCAATGCTTCCATGTGATGCTTTCATAGCGTAGCAGAATGGTTTCAAGATGTGTCCCGGTTGAAGCTCCAGGATAAAGATCTGCGGTAATGGATGTGATTTTCACATTGTTTAGAATGATATTAAAATACTCCTTTTCCATATAAATTTATAATATTGGGTCATTTGAATTTTTCGAATTTTTCTGTAATGAACGGATAAAACCAAAAAATAGCAATAATACTGATGAGCATTAACTCCCACCAGTATTCAGGAAATAAATATAACCAGAGCACGGCAAAAACTATCAAGATTGCTGGGAGTACAAGGTTATATAGTACAACTGATATTAGACTCTTAAACATCGAATCTTTCCATGATTTCGTCGGCAAGCTGATCGAGGTTAGAATAGACACCATCATGAACTTTCTGAATTATTTCTGAAAGAGCTGGCTCAACGAAGTAATAGAGCATCTCCAGCTTTGCTTGGTAAAGAATCCAATAATAACTTGGATCTATTGCTTTCAGTGCCCGGGCTGCCATAGCTGCTTTTTGCTGAAACCCATAGACCTGCAGAATATAAACGCCAACTGGCATTTTACCAGCCAGTTTTCGCGCAACGGCTTTTGACAGAACTCTGACTGTGCAATAGCTTCCGCCATAGCTGAGGCTACAGTAAACCGTGTACATCGTATTTGTGAATCCATTCTCAATATATATGGATAACTGCCTGTCATTCTGAAACCTTACCCTGAGATAATCTGAAGCATTCATTCAATGTTCATCTGATTTGTTGTGCCGGGTGCTGCATGATACATTAATCTGCTGGGGGGTTTATTCAGTATTACCTGACAAATTAATGAAGTAACGCAGTATTCACGTTCGCTATTAGCTAACAGTAAAATCGCTATGATTCAACATAGCGATCTTACTCAATGATAAATTTCAGGCGTAAAACTTCAACCGTTCTGCCAGCAGATCGACAAAACCTTCGCGATCCACGTCCACCATTACGGTGGCGTTTGGCTTATTGCCGCTCAGGAAGTAGTAGTCAACCACGGTCATTCCCTGGGTGTATTTGCCCTGAGTTTCCACACCAACCCAGCGTTCAACGGTGGTAAACAGTTCAGGTTTCAGCAGCCAGGCAATGGTGCATGGATCGTGCAACGGCGCGCCAATGAATCCCCATTTTTCATCTTTGTGATATTCAAAGAAGAAGTCGAGTAGTTCAGCAACGATTGTCGAAATGGGATTGCCGATAGCGCGGAACCGTTCGGTATCTTCACGATGTATTTGTGCTTTATGCGTGACATCCAGTCCAGCCATCACCACCGGAATGCCCGACTGGAACACGATTTCAGCGGCTTCTGGATCCACGAAGATGTTGAACTCAGCGGCGGGCGTCCAGTTTCCGAGGCCCATTGCACCACCCATGATCACGATACGGGCGATTTTGGGGTGCAGTTCAGGATGGCTATTCAGTAGCAATGCCACGTTAGTTTGCGGCCCGGTGGAGACAATCGTCACCGGTTCCTGACTGTTACGCAGGATTTTCGCCATCAATTCCACGGCGGTGCAGTCCTGTGGAGCAAAAGCGGGTTCAGGCAGCGCCGGGCCATCAAGCCCGCTCTCACCGTGGACGTTATCGGCAATTATCAGGTCGCGCATCAGCGGTTTGACTGCGCCACCAGCCACTGGGATATCCGTACGGTTGAGCAACGTTAACATACGCAATACGTTACGCAGTGTTTTGTCGGGGGTCTGGTTACCGGCAGAGGAGGTTATCGCTTTCACATCCAGTTCAGGTGAAGCGAGGGCGAGAACAATTGCGATAGCGTCGTCATGACCTGGATCGCAATCAAACAGGATAGGAAGTGCCATTGTTGCTCCTTGTAAGTGGGACTTTGTGACAAGGTTAACGCTGGGCTGTGCCTGTTTCGAGAAGTGAAGAGATAAATCGTGAGGTGGCGCGCACATGGAGGTGCGCGCCAGCAAGATTAGTGCAGGATTTTCGCGAGGAAGTCTTTGGCACGGTCAGATTTTGGATTAGCGAAGAACTCTTCTTTCGGTGAGTCTTCAACAATCTTCCCTTCATCCATGAAGATCACCCGGTTCGCCACTTTACGCGCAAAGCCCATTTCGTGGGTAACTACCATCATGGTCATCCCTTCATTGGCCAGTTCAACCATGACGTCCAGTACTTCGTTGATCATTTCTGGGTCGAGTGCTGACGTCGGTTCGTCAAACAGCATAGCGATAGGATCCATGCACAGCGCCCGGGCGATGGCGACACGCTGTTGCTGGCCCCCGGAGAGCTGAGCTGGAAACTTCTCGGCATGCGCTGACAGACCAACGCGTTCCAGTAACTTTTGCGCTTTGTCGCGGGCAGGCTTTTTATCGCGTTTAAGCACTTTTACCTGCGCCAGAGTCAGGTTCTCAATAATCGACAGATGCGGGAACAGTTCAAAGTGCTGGAACACCATGCCAACGCGGGAGCGCAGTTTGGCCAGATCGGTCTTTTTATCATTCACCACGGTACCATCAACGGTGATGACGCCCTGTTGTACCGGCTCCAGCCCGTTCACCGTTTTGATAAGTGTTGATTTACCTGAACCTGACGGGCCGCAGACCACCACCACTTCACCTTTTTTCACTTCCGTGGAGCAGTCGGTCAGCACCTGAAAGTGACCATACCATTTAGAAACATTTTTCAGGGTAATCATTAAACTGTCCTTTTCTTCAAATAGCTGACCAACAACGATGCGCTCAGACTGAATACAAAATAAACGGCGCCAGCAAACAGGATCATTTCAACCTGCGTGCCGTCACGCTCGCCAATGGTGGAGGCGGTACGGAAGAAGTCTGCCAGACTCAATACATAGACCAGCGAGGTATCCTGGAAGAGTACGATGCCCTGGGTAAGCAGCAGCGGCACCATCGCGCGGAATGCCTGCGGCAGAATGATGAGTTTCATCGACTGCCAATGGGTCATCCCCAGCGCCAGCGCGGCACTGGACTGCCCGCGAGAAATACTCTGGATACCGGCGCGGATAATCTCGGAATAGTACGCGGCTTCAAACATCGAAAATGCGACCATCGCTGAGATCAGGCGAATATCGGTTTTTGGCGACAGACCCAGCACGTTTTGCAGGAAGCCGGGCACAATCAGGTAGAACCACAGCAGCACCATCACCAGCGGAATGGAGCGGAATACGTTGACGTAGCCCTTCGCAAACCAGGCAATTGGCGCGAAGCTGGACAGACGCATTACTGCAAGGATGGTCCCCCAGACGATACCAATGACGACTGCCGTGACGGTGATTTTCAGCGTGATGATCAGCCCATCCAGCAGATACGGCAGGGAAGGGACGATAGAACTCCAGTCAAATTCGTACATTATTTGCCTCCCAAATTGCCAGGCAGGCGGATTTTGCGTTCGACGAGATTCATCACCAGCATGATGACGGCGTTAATCAGTACGTAGGCCAGAGTGATGGCCGTAAACGATTCCCATGCGTGGGCGGAGTAATCCAGTAGTTTACCCGCTTGCGCAGCCATATCGACCAGGCCGATAGTGGAGGCGATCGCGGAGTTCTTTACCAGGTTCATCATCTCTGAGGTCATTGGCGGAACAATCACGCGGTAAGCGTTTGGCAGCAGAACATAGCGGTAGGCCTGCGGCAACGTCAGTCCCATCGCCAGCGCGGCATTTTTCTGCCCGCGAGGCAGAGACTGAATAGCGGCACGAACCTGTTCGCAGACGCGCGCAGCGGTAAACAGCCCCAGACAAAGCATGGATGAGAGGAAGAACTGAATGTTGGGATCCAGTTCTGACTTAAACCACATCCCGATGTTTTCCGGCAGCAGTTCAGGAATGACCAGATACCAGGTAAAAAACTGGACGATGAGCGGAACGTTACGAAACAGCTCGACGTACAGCGTGCCGATCCCGGAAAGGAAACGATTTGGTACGGTACGTAAGATGCCGAATAAAGAGCCGATGAGGAAAGCGATAACCCAGGCGGTGATAGATAACGCGACAGTGACCTGGAAACCACTCCAGAGCCAGCCGAGATAGGTGGTGTTGCCGAACGGGGCTTGTTGTAAAAAAATACCCCAGTTCCAGTCTATAGACATAAATCTACTCCAGAAAAAAAAGGGTAGCAGCGCTACCCCCGAAGATTGTTATTCAGCGTTTTGCGGTTTTCAGGCCTGATGGGGAACGACCATCAGGCTTATAGTCTGTCCGTGCTGAGTAGCAATCGAGAGGGAGGGGAAGCCTCCCTGATTACACTTCATCCTTCAAGATATCTCGTTGTTGGCTGCCTTTATTCATCCCGGTTACTTACTCATGTAAGCGCCCGGGAATTCGCTCAGTTGCCGCCTCGATATAACTTGAAAGGTTTTGTGTACTCTTCTAATTAATTAGTTAAGCGCTTTATCATTCGGTTCTTTGAACAGGGCTTTCATCTCGTCTGACAGTTCGAAATTCATGTTCAGGTTCTTCGGTGGAATTGGATTTTTAAACCACTTATCAAACCATTTCTCAGCTTCGCCTGAGGTCTGCGCCTTGGCGATAGTGTCATCCATCAGCTTTTTGAACTGAGGGTCATCTTTACGCAGCATGCAGCCGTAAGCTTCCTGAGACTGCGGCTTGCCGACGATCTCCCAGTTGTCTGGTTTCTTCGCCTTCGCGCGCTCGCCAGCCAGCAGGGCGTCATCCATCATAAAGGCAACGGCGCGGCCGCTTTCCAGAGTACGGAAAGAGTCACCGTGGTCTTTCGCGCTGATGATGCGCATATCCATTTTTTGCTCTTCATTCAGCTTGTGCAGCAGCACCTCTGAGGTGGTACCCGAAGTCACGACTACGGCTTTACCTTTCAGATCGGCGAAATCTTTGACGTCGCCGCCTTTTTTCGCCAGCAGACGAGTACCAACAACGAAAATGGTGTCAGAGAAAGCCGCTTGTTTTTGGCGCTCGACGTTGTTGGTGGTGGAGCCACATTCAAAGTCGAAGGTGCCGTTTTGCAGCAGCGGGATACGGTTTTGTGAAGTAATCGGGATCAGTTTCACCTGCAGGTCAGGCTTGTTCAGCTTTTTCTTCACGGCTTCAACGATCGCGTTGGAGTAATCCTGTGAATAACCGACCACTTTTTGTTGATTATCGTAGTAAGAAAACGGTACCGATGATTCACGGTGGCCGACCACAATCACGCCGTTTTTGGCGATCTTGTCCAGCGTGCTGCCTGCCGCTGGTGCTGCGTCTTCTGCGTGCGCCAGACCGGCGGACATTCCCATGACCAGCATGGCAGTGGCGAGCTTACGTAATTGCATATCCAACTCCTTTATCGTCTGCGCCAGGGACGCATTGATACCCATTGTGATGTTGTTATTGTTTGCTACTAAAACGTGCAGTCTTGTATATGTTTGTTAACATTTAGTTTGGATGAATGTAAAGAATTTGCTGTTTTATTGTTTATTTTTGCGAGGTGCGCCGCACCATTTGGGGGCAAAAATATCTTGTTGCACTTTTCAGGTGCTACCGGCGCTCAACGTTGGTGCGACCAGGTTGCACATTCAGCCAAAACTGCATTTGTCTTGTAGAACAAAGCAATAGACGTGCCAGAATGGGGAGCGGGAAATGTTTTGTGGGCCGGATAAGCGAAACGTTATCCGGCCAGGAAAGGAAGGTTACTTACGACGCTGGCGCAGGCTCATTACCACTGCACCAAAGCCAAACAGCGCGGTAAGCAGCCAGAGCGGCCAGTTACCGGTACGGGCATAAGGGGTTAAGCCCGACGTTGGCGTCACGCTGGTGGTCAGGACCTGGCGGGTAAACTGCGGGATCATCGCCTGAATCTCACCCTGTGGACCAATCACCGCCGTAATACCGTTGTTGGTGCTACGCAGCAGAGGGCGCGCCAGCTCGAGGGAACGCATACGCGCCATCTGGAAGTGCTGCCACGGGCCGATGGATTTACCAAACCAGGCATCGTTGGAAATCGTCAGCAGGTAGTCCGTATCCGGGCGGAAATTATCCCGTACCTGTTCGCCAAGAATGATTTCATAGCAGATGGCAGCCGTCAGCTTAAAGCCGTGCGCATGCAGCTGTGGCTGCACATAAGGCCCACGGCTGAAAGACGACATTGGCAGGTCAAAGAACGGCGCTAACGGGCGCAGGATCGATTCCAGCGGGACGAACTCGCCAAACGGTACCAGATGGTTTTTGTTGTAGCGGTTGCTGGAGTCGTAACTGTACGGGCTGTCTTTACCCAGCGTGATGATGGTGTTGTAGGTGTCGTAACGATTCTGCTTGTTCAGCCGCGCGTCAACGATACCGGTAATCAGCGTGCTGTTTTTCGATCTCAGCAGGCCATCCATCATGCCCAGAAAACGCTGCTGATTAATTTCCAGGTCCGGAATAGCGGATTCTGGCCAGATGATCAGCTGTGATTTGCCCATCTCAGGCTGGGTGGCGTCGAGATAAATCTTCAGGGTGTTGAGTAACTGACCTTCATCCCATTTGAGCGACTGCGGAATGTCACCCTGCACCATCGAGACCTGAGTGGTTTTTTCCGGCTCAAGCGTGTACCACTGGATATAGCGCAGCGGAAAGGGCAGAGCAAAGAGCAATAGCGCGGCAATCAGCGGCTTCCAGTTACGCGTCACCAGCGCCAGCGCCAGCAGGCCGCTAACCACCATCAGCAGGAAGTTAATCGCCTCAACGCCCATCACCGGAGCCAGCCCTTTTAACGGACCGTCGATCTGACTGTAGCCGAACTGTAGCCACGGGAAGCCGGTCAGTACCCAGCCGCGCAGGAATTCGGTTATTTGCCAGACGACCGGCGCGGCAATCGCCACGCGTATCCAGGTGGTTTTCGGCCACAGACGCGCCAACACGCCGGCAAACAAGCCGGTGTAGAGGGAAAGGTATGCGGCAAGAAGAACCACGAGGAACACATTAATGGGGCCCGGCATACCGCCAAACTGCGCGATGCTGACGTAAACCCAGTTGATGCCGGAGCCAAACAGCCCCAATCCCCAAAAGTAGCCGATTGCGGCAGACTGGAGCGGACGGCGATTGAAGGTAAGAGCCTGCAGGCCCATCAGCGAAACGATCGCAGCGGGCCAGATGTCATACGGAGAGAAAGCCAGCGTCCCGCAGGCACCGAATAATAACGCCAGCAGCAGGCGAATGCGCTGGCGTTCAATTAATGGGGCAAATGCCATGTAGTCTTAGATCCAGTTTCGGGTTTATTCGTCCAGTTTGGGCTGGGGTGAGTCGTCCGGAATTCTGACATGAACCTGAATAATACGACGGCTGTCGGCCATTGCCACTTTGAACTGGTAACCATCAATGTCGATAGTCTCCCCGCGCGCGGGCAGATGACCAAAGGCCTGCATGACCAGCCCGCCGATGGTATCTACTTCTTCGTCGCTAAAATGGGTACCGAAAGCGTCGTTGAAGTCTTCGATCGGCGCCAGAGCGCGAATGGTCCAGGTGTGGCGACTGAGCTGACGGAAATCGATATCGTCTTCTTCGTCGTACTCATCTTCAATTTCACCCACGATCAGTTCAAGGATGTCCTCAATGGTCACCAGACCTGAGACACCGCCGAATTCGTCGATGACGATAGCCATATGATAACGCTGGGAGCGGAACTCTTTCAGCATGCGGTCAACTCGCTTGCTTTCAGGTACGACAACCGCCTGGCGTAACACTTTCTCCATGCTGAAGGCTTCGGCATCGCTGCGCATAAACGGCAGCAGATCTTTGGCCATCAGAATCCCTTCAATGTGATCTTTGTCTTCGCTGATCACCGGGAAACGCGAGTGGGCAGACTCGATAATGACATCGAGACATTCGTCCAGGGTCTGGTTGCGTTTCAGGGTAATCATCTGAGAGCGAGGGATCATGATGTCGCGCACGCGTTGGTCCGCAATATCCATCACCCCTTCGAGCATATCGCGCGTATCTTCATCGATAAGGTCGTTTTGCCCGGAATCACGGATCAGCTCCAACAGTTCGTCGCGGTTTTTTGGTTCACCGTGGAAAAGTTGGCTCAGTAACAGGGAGAAAAATCCCTTTTTGCTGTTTAAGGTGTCACTACTGTGTGAATTGTCGTCGCTCATGGCGTCGTATGGGTTCTCATGTTAGTTAATACAAAGCTCGTCATGCGTATATTCAGCTGTTGACGGCATGTCTCTTCATCGTACTTCAAACCAGGTAAGCCGGATAAGGCGCAATACCTGATGGCGGCTGCGCCTTATCAGGCTTACAAGATTTCGAAATGCTTATTCTTTCTCGGCAATGTACGGATCCTCATAGCCCAGAGCAAGCATAATCTCTGTTTCGAGGGATTCCATCTCTTCCGCTTCATCGTCTTCGATATGGTCGTAACCGAGTAAATGCAGGCTACCGTGCACCACCATGTGCGCCCAGTGGGCCTCAAGCGGTTTGCCTTGTTCCTGCGCTTCTTTCTCGACTACCTGACGGCAGATGATCAAATCGCCCAGCAGCGGCATTTCAATGCCCGGCGGGGCTTCAAACGGGAAAGAGAGTACGTTGGTTGATTTATCTTTCCCGCGATAGGTCAGGTTCAGCTCGTGGCTTTCCGCGTCATCGACCAGACGAATGGTAACTTCAGACTCTTCCTGAAACTGTGGGATCACCGCATCCAGCCAACCCTGAAACTGACTTTCTGTTGGTAAACCGGATTCGTCTTCACATGCCAGCTGTAAATCGAGAATAACCTGACTCATTTTTGTTCCTGCTCCTGAGCTTCGCGCTTGCGTTCTGCAGCCAGCTCGGCTTTGCGTTTCTGTTCTGCTTCTTCCCAGGCTTCATACGCCGTGACGATACGGGCGACCACCGGGTGGCGAACCACGTCTTCGCTATGGAAGAAATTAAAACTAATTTCGTCGACTTCAGCCAGTACTTCAATGGCATGACGCAGACCGGATTTGGTGCTTCGCGGTAGGTCAATCTGGGTGATATCGCCGGTGATAACCGCTTTGGAGTTAAAGCCGATACGGGTCAGGAACATTTTCATCTGTTCGATGGTGGTGTTCTGGCTCTCATCAAGAATGATGAACGCATCGTTTAATGTACGACCACGCATGTAGGCCAGCGGCGCAACTTCAATGACGTTACGCTCAATCAGCTTTTCGACCTTCTCAAACCCGAGCATTTCGAACAGTGCGTCATACAGCGGTCGTAAGTAGGGATCGACTTTCTGGCTGAGGTCACCCGGCAGGAAGCCGAGTTTTTCGCCCGCTTCCACTGCCGGACGGGTCAGCAGAATTCGACGGATCTCCTGACGCTCAAGCGCATCAACCGCAGCGGCAACCGCAAGATACGTTTTACCCGTACCCGCAGGGCCAACGCCAAAGGTGATGTCGTGGTCGAGGATATTCGCAATGTATTGTGCCTGGTTCGGCGTACGCGGCTTAATTACCCCGCGCTTGGTTTTGATGTTCACCGCTTTGCCAAATTCCGGCACGCTGTCTGCGCTTTGCTCAAGCACTCGCGCTTCTTTAATTGCCAGATGAATTTGTTCAGGCTCAATGTCCTGCGTCTGACCGCGCATTGGGGCAGTATCGACGTACAGGCTACGTAAAATATCTGCCGCCGCGGTGACGCAAATTGGGCGACCGGTCAGCTTAAAGTGGTTATCACGACGGTTAATTTCGATGCCGAGGCGACGTTCCAGCTGCTTGATGTTGTCATCAAATGGGCCGCAAAGGCTCAACAGGCGGGCATTGTCTGCGGGTTCAAGGGTGATTTCACGAGTGTCTATGTTCAAACTGTTCCTCTTTTGCATGTCTTGCCGGACGCTGAACATTTACCGGCATCTAAGGAAATTATTCACGCCATGGGGGAAAGGCGCAAGCATTGCGATAAATATGGGGATGATGAGGTAGATTACAAGGCCCGCCGGGGCAGCGAGCCCAGAAGAGTAAGCCCGACAAGCGTAGCGCCATCGGGCATTGAAGATTAAGGCTGATAAATACCGACGCCCAGATCGTTTTCTTTGCGGGTACGCGCAATAACTGACTCAGGGGATTCAGCGATGCGCAGACCCATTTCGTCTTCGGTGCGCACCACTTTACCGCGCAGGGAGTTCGTCCAGACATCGGTAATTTCTACATCCACGAACTTACCGACCATTTCCGGGTTGCCTTCAAAGTTCACCACTCGGTTATTTTCGGTACGGCCAGACAGTTCCATGATGCTTTTACGCGATGTGCCTTCAACCAGAATGCGCTGGGTCGTGCCGACCATGCGACGGCTCCAGGCCATGGCTTGCTGGTTAATACGCTCCTGCAGAATATACAGGCGCTGTTTTTTCTCTTCTTCCGGCACGTCGTCAACCATATCGGCGGCAGGGGTGCCAGGACGCGCAGAGAAGATAAAGCTGTAGCTCATGTCAAAATTGACGTCTGCAATCAACTTCATGGTCTGCTCGAAATCCTGCGTAGTTTCGCCTGGGAAGCCAACGATGAAGTCGGAGCTAATCTGGATATCCGGACGCGCTGCGCGCAGTTTGCGGATGATCGCTTTATATTCCAGCGCGGTATGGGTGCGTCCCATCAGGTTCAGTACGCGATCTGAACCGCTCTGTACCGGCAGGTGCAGGAAACTCACCAGTTCTGGCGTGTCACGATACACTTCAATGATATCATCGGTGAATTCGATCGGATGGCTGGTGGTGAAGCGGATACGGTCAATGCCATCGATCGCCGCGACCAGCCGCAGCAGATCGGCAAAAGATCCTGTCGTGCCGTCGTAGTTTTCACCGCGCCAGGCGTTCACGTTTTGTCCCAGCAGGTTCACTTCACGCACGCCTTGCGCCGCAAGCTGGGCGATTTCAAACAGAATATCGTCCGCCGGACGGCTCACTTCTTCACCGCGGGTGTATGGCACCACGCAGTAAGTACAATATTTATTACAACCTTCCATGATTGACACGAAAGCGCTTGGACCTTCTGCACGCGGTTCCGGTAGGCGGTCGAATTTTTCGATCTCCGGGAAACTGATATCAACCACCGGGCTACGGGTGGTACTTCCACGCACTTTGTTAATCATTTCCGGCAGACGATGCAGGGTTTGCGGCCCAAAAATAATATCGACATAGTGCGCGCGTTGGCGAATATGGTCGCCTTCCTGAGACGCAACACAACCACCGACACCGATAATCAGCTTGGGGTTTTTCTCTTTTAACAGCTTCCAGCGGCCCAACTGATGGAAGACTTTTTCCTGAGCCTTCTCACGGATAGAGCAGGTATTCAGCAGCAGCACATCCGCTTCTTCGGCCACGTCGGTCAGTTGATACCCATGGGTGGCATCCAGCAGATCGGCCATCTTCGATGAATCGTATTCGTTCATCTGACAGCCCCAGGTTTTAATATGGAGTTTTTTGGTCATCGACTTGCTCTTGCGAAATTGTGGCTGAAATGCAGGGCGCATAGTGTACTGCTTTGGCGCGGTTGTGACCAGTATGACGGATGTCAGCCTCAAGGGGTAAAAAATCCTGTAAACTTACACAATACATGTAACAGGATAATTGACCATGACAAATCAACCAACGGAAATTGCCATTGTCGGCGGGGGGATGGTCGGCGGCGCGCTGGCGCTAGGACTGGCGCAGCATGGATTTACGGTAACGGTCATTGAACATGCCGTTCCCGCGCCGTTTGTGGCTGACGGACAGCCAGATGTCAGAATTTCGGCCATCAGCTCCGCCTCCGCGTCGTTGCTAAAAGGGCTGGGCATCTGGGATACGGTTCAGGGGATGCGCAGCCATCCTTACCGTCGTCTGGAAACGTGGGAATGGGAAAATGCCCATGTGATGTTTGATGCCGCCGAGCTTAAGCTGCCCTTGCTGGGCTATATGGTGGAAAACACGGTCCTGCAACAGGCGCTCTGGCAGGCTCTGGACGTTCACCCCAAAGTCACGCTGCGCGTGCCTGCGTCGCTGATCTCTCTGCATCAACATAACGATCGGCATGAGCTTGAGCTGGCTGGTGGCGAAAAAATCAGCGCGAAGCTGGTCATCGGCGCCGATGGCGCAAATTCTCAGGTGCGGAAAATGGCCGGGATTGGTATCCATGCCTGGCAATATGCGCAGTCCTGTATGTTGATAACCGTACAATGCGAGAATTCGCCGGGAGATAGCACCTGGCAGCAATTCACCCCTGACGGTCCGCGCGCATTTTTACCGCTGTTTGATAACTGGGCCTCGCTGGTGTGGTACGACTCACCGGCGCGTATCCGTCAGTTGCAAGGTTTGAATATGTCGCAACTGCAGGCGGAGATCGCCAAACATTTCCCATCGCGACTCGGTAACGTTACGCCTGTGGCAGCGGGGGCATTCCCGCTAACGCGCCGTCACGCGCTGCAATATGTGCAGCCAGGACTGGCGCTGGTGGGTGACGCCGCGCATACCATTCATCCGCTGGCGGGGCAGGGCGTTAATTTGGGGTTCCGTGATGTGGATGCGCTGATTGACGTGCTGGTGAATGCGCGCAGCTACGGTGAGTCCTGGGCAAGTCAGCCGGTGCTGAAGCGCTATCAGAACCGTCGTATGACTGACAATTTCATCATGCAAAGCGGCATGGATCTGTTCTACGCAGGATTTAGCAACAACCTGCAGCCGCTGCGTATCATGCGTAATCTTGGGCTAATGGCC
Source organism: Citrobacter sp. RHB35-C21 (assembly GCF_013816515.1). NCBI lineage: Bacteria > Pseudomonadati > Pseudomonadota > Gammaproteobacteria > Enterobacterales > Enterobacteriaceae > Citrobacter > Citrobacter sp. RHB35-C21. Next base: position 3,647,044 of record NZ_CP057147.1, on the reverse strand, counting down.
GCAGAGCGCGCCGGCGTGCTGAAACGCCAGGCACTCAAGTACGCGTTAGGATTGTAATTCAGACAGGCCTACAGAGAACGTTGTAGGCCTGGTAAGCATAGCGTCATCAGGTAATAAATGCAGAAAAGCAAAAAGCTCGCCGAAGCGAGCTTTTTTAATATGGCTGGGGTACGAGGATTCGAACCTCGGAATGCTGGTATCAGAAACCAGAGCCTTACCGCTTGGCGATACCCCAACGGGTGCATCCACAGAATGGACGGCTTTTTGAAATTGGCTGGGGTACGAGGATTCGAACCTCGGAATGCTGGTATCAGAAACCAGAGCCTTACCGCTTGGCGATACCCCAACAATTTTTTGGATTTACCGAACGAGTCGATACGTCCTTAATATGGTGGCTACGACGGGATTCGAACCTGTGACCCCATCATTATGAGTGATGTGCTCTAACCAGCTGAGCTACGTAGCCAGATATTATCATATTCTTCGATGGCTGGGGTACCTGGATTCGAACCAGGGAATGCCGGTATCAAAAACCGGTGCCTTACCGCTTGGCGATACCCCAATGACCGTTGCGGTGAACCGCTACATCGAAGAAAAAATGGCTGGGGTACCTGGATTCGAACCAGGGAATGCCGGTATCAAAAACCGGTGCCTTACCGCTTGGCGATACCCCATCCGTGCAACGCTTACGGGTGAATGGTGCGGGAGGCGAGACTTGAACTCGCACACCTTGCGGCGCCAGAACCTAAATCTGGTGCGTCTACCAATTTCGCCACTCCCGCAAAAAAGATGGTGGCTACGACGGGATTCGAACCTGTGACCCCATCATTATGAGTGATGTGCTCTAACCAGCTGAGCTACGTAGCCATCTTTTTTTCGCGTAACCTTATCGGCGTTGCGGGGCGCATTATGCGTATTGAGCCTTGAAGCGTCAACCCCTTTTTCATTGAAAATAGCTGGAATGTGACTGTTTGGTTAGGTTGCGAACAGCATGACGCAATATTCGGCAATTATTAGTTATTAATTGTTTTTTTGCACAGAAAATAGACATAAAAAAGAGCCCCGCAGGGCCCTTTTCTAAGGATTAACTTATTTATAAGCGGACTGATGTACGCCAACCGCACGACCAGAAGGATCGTTCATGGTTTTAAACGCCTCATCCCATTCGATTGCTTTGGCAGAAGAACAGGCAACAGACGGCCCGCCAGGCACACATTCCGCAGCGCTCGCAACCGGGAACAGCTCTTCGAAAATCTCACGGTACAAATACGCTTCTTTAGAAGATGGCGTATTGTAAGGGAAACGGAAGCTGGCGGTTTCCAGTTGTTGGTCAGAAACTTGCTCAGCGGCCACCTCTTTCAGGGTATCAATCCAGCTGTAACCGACACCATCGGAGAACTGCTCTTTCTGGCGCCATGCAACGCTTGCTGGCAGGTAGGACTCAAAACATTCACGCAGAACATGTTTTTCCATTTTGCCGTTGCCGCACATTTTGTCCTGTGGGTTGATGCGCATCGCCACATCAAGGAATTTCTTATCCAGGAAGGGCACGCGAGCTTCCACGCCCCAGGCCGACATGGCTTTGTTGGCACGGGCACAGTCGAACATATGCAGCGCCTGCAGCTTACGCACGGTCTCTTCGTGCAGCTCTTTTGCATCTGGTGCTTTGTGGAAATAGAGATAGCCGCCAAATACTTCGTCAGAACCTTCGCCCGACAGCACCATTTTAATGCCCATCGCTTTAATTTTACGCGACATTAAGTACATCGGGGTCGAGGCGCGAATCGTCGTAACATCGTAAGTTTCGATGTGATAAATCACGTCGCGGATAGCATCCAAACCTTCCTGCACGGTGAAGTGGATCTCATGGTGTACAGTACCCAGATGGTTCGCCACCTCTTGCGCGGCTTTCAGGTCCGGAGCGCCTTCCAGGCCTACGGCGAAGGAGTGCAACTGCGGCCACCAGGCTTCGCTACGCTCCTGATCTTCAACACGACGCGCGGCGTATTTTTTGGTGATTGCGGAAATGACGGATGAATCCAGACCGCCGGACAGCAATACACCATAAGGAACATCTGACATCAGGTGGCTTTTCACTGCATCTTCCAGTGCCTGACGCAACTCGTTTTTATCGGTAACGTTGTCTTTTACCGCATCGTATTCAAACCAGTCGCGCTGGTAGTACTGACGAATTTCGCCGTCTTTACTCCATAAATAGCTCCCGGCCGGGAATTCTTTGATCGTGCGACACACGGGAACCAGGGCTTTCATTTCAGACGCAACGTAGAAGTTACCGTGCTCGTCGTAACCCATATACAGCGGGATGATCCCGATATGATCGCGACCGATCAGATAAGCGTCCTGCTCGCTGTCGTACAGAGCAAAAGCAAACATGCCTTGCAGGTCATCCAGAAACTCTGGGCCTTTTTCCTGATACAGCGCAAGGATAACTTCGCAGTCGGAACCGGTCTGGAACTGATAGCGATCGCCATATTCAGCGCGCAGCGCCTGATGGTTATAAATTTCACCGTTAACCGCCAGGATATGCGTTTTCTTCACGTTGTACAGTGGCTGAGCACCGGCGTTGACGTCGACGATGGACAGACGTTCGTGCGCCAGAATGGCGTTATCACTGGCGTAAATACCTGACCAGTCCGGGCCGCGATGGCGCATCAGACGAGACAATTCCAGGGCTTTTTTACGCAGTTCAACTGCGTCAGTTTTAATATCGAATACGCCAAAAATAGAACACATAACCTTCTCCGTTAACCTGTTGCGTGATGCTTTTTATGTTTGCTTGATAAAGAAAATGCCGCAAAGCTGGAGAGGGCGCAAGTGAATTACGTGTCAGAAAATAAAAAACGCAATGGTCATTGTAGATTGGTGAAAAAAGATTACAGAATAGACGGGTTTATTAATGAATCGATAATTTTATGGCGGTTTTATTAAATGGAAGGACTTCTTCTGGCCGGATATGACGCGGGGGCGTCTTATCCGGCTTACGCATCAAATCACATCAATTTCTGCAACGGACGGGTAAATCCAGCTTGGTCTAAACGGCATGCTGTCAATGTCGTCGAGCGTCGAAACGCCAGACAATACCAGGATGGTTTCGAGACCCGCCTGGAAGCCCGCCAGAATATCGGTACGCAGGTTGTCGCCCACAATAACGGTCTCTTCCGAATGCGCCTGCATTTTGTTGAGCGCCGCGCGAATAATCCACGGGCTGGGTTTGCCCACATAAAATGGCTTGCGGCCAGAGATTTTTTCGATACCGGCGCACAGCGCACCGCAGGCAGGATAAAAACCGCGTCCGTGAGTATCTGGGTTTGTGGCGATGAAACGCGCACCGTTGGCCACAAAATATGCCGCTTTATGCATCATGTCCCAGTTATAGGATCGCGTCTCGCCAACAATCACAAAATCGGGGTTCACGTCAGTAATAGTAAACCCGGCTTTATACAGCTCGTGAATTAACGCACCTTCACCTACCACGTAGGCCTTTTTCCCTTCCTGGCGGCGAAGAAAATCAGCGGTAGCCATGGCGGAAGTATAAAAGACGCTATCAGGGACATTCACACCCGCGGTGGCGAAGCGGTTTGCCAAATCCTGCCCGGTCTGTGAAGGATAGTTAGTCAGCAAAACTAACGGCAGGCCTTTTTCCAGGATCCCAGTCAGAAATTCTGCCGCACCCGGTACGGCAACATTGTCGTGCATCAGCACGCCGTCGATATCACAAATTACATTCTTAATGGCCATGGACAATCCGACATCAAAAAAAGAAGGCATTACTATACACAAAATACACTAAATCATTCGAGTTGCATCAAGGCGGCACAAGTCTGAGAACCCCGGGAGCTTACTGAAGTAAGTGACAGGGGTGAGCAGATGCAGCTAACGCAGAGGCTGCTTGGTATTAGCTTTCCAGCAAACGTTGCAGCAATGTACCGTTGAGCATCGCACGCTTCACCAGCGCAAAGGCGCCAATGGCTGAACGGTGATCCAGCGTGGAACGAACCACCGGTAAATTGTGGCGAAACGCTTTCAACGCCTGCGTGTTGATACAGCTTTCGATAGCAGGCAGCAGCACTTTATCAGCCTCGGTAATTTCGCCCGCAATGACGATTTTTTGTGGGTTAAACAAGTTGATGGCGATGGCGATGGTTTTACCCAGGTGACGACCAACGTGCTCAATGACTTCTGATGCCAGGTTATCGCCTTTATTAGCCGCCTTACAGATGGCTTTAATGCCGCAATCATCCAGCGTGAGTCGGCTTGGATAACCCTGTTTCAATAAGTTCTGCACGCGGTGTTCAATAGAGGCATTAGCGGCAATTGTTTCCAGACAGCCGAAATTACCGCAGTGACAGCGCTCACCCAGCGGCTCTACCTGAATATGGCCAATCTCACCCACGTTGCCATTGCGACCAATAAAAATTCGGCCATTGGAGATGATTCCCGCCCCGGTTCCGCGGTGAACACGCACCAAAATGGAGTCTTCGCAATCCTGGCTTGCCCCGAAATAGTGCTCGGCCAGCGCCAGACTGCGAATATCGTGACCGACAAAGCAGGTGACCTTAAAGCGTTTTTCGAGTGCTTCGACCAGCCCCCAGTTTTCGACCTGAATGTGCGGCATATAGCGGATGACGCCGCTTTCAGGATCAACCAGGCCTGGCAGAATGACGGAAATCGCAACCAGCTCGCGGATTTTCCGCTGGCAGTTCTCAATAAAGGTGGCAATGGTGTTGAGCAGCGCATACTCCAGCGTTTCCTGGGTGCGCTCCGGGAGGGGATAATGCTCTTCAGCGACCACTTTACTGCTCATATCATAGAGCGTGAGCGTAGTATCGTGGCGGCCTAAGCGAACGCCAATCGCGTGGAAATTGCGGGTTTCGGTGACGATAGAGATAGCGCGGCGGCCCCCGGTGGAGGCCTGCTGGTCGACTTCTTTGATCAGCCCGCGTTCGATCAATTGACGCGTAATTTTCGTTACGCTGGCGGGGGCAAGCTGGCTTTGCTCGGCAATTTGAATTCGCGAGATTGGCCCATGCTGGTCAATCAGGCGATAAACCGCCGCGCTGTTAAGCTGTTTTACGAGATCAACATTACCTATTTGAGCTTGTCCGCCTGGTGTCATTCTTTCTCTTACTCAGTAACGACCTCGTTGCCATTAACGATGGTCTTGATAATTTTAAAGTCGTGCGTGAACGCAGTCAGGTTGGCTACTTTGCCTGGCGCGATGCTGCCGAGTTGTTTGTCGACGCCAATGGCGCGAGCAGGGTAGAGCGTTGCCATACGTAAGACCTCGTCGAGAGCGATATTCGCATGTTCGACCAGATTGCGTACGCCTTCAATCATGGTTAATGATGAGCCGCTCAGTGTACCGTTCTCATCAACGCACAATCCATTACGGTAGTATATTGTTTTACCAGCGAAAATGAACTGTTCAATGTTTGCACCTGCTGGTGCGGTTGCGTCGGTGACCAGGCACAGCTTGTCGCCTTTCAGGCGTTTGGCATTACGAATGTTAACGTAATCAACGTGGAGGCCATCAGCGATGATACCGCAGTAGATATCGGCTTCATCAAGAATAGCGCCCGCCAGACCAGGTTCGCGACCAGTAATGTAAGGCATCGCGTTGAACAGATGTGTCGCAAAGGTGATGCCTGCGCGGAACCCGATTTTTGCTTCTTTTACCGTTGCATTTGAGTGACCCGCAGAAACCACAATACCCGCATTCACCAGTTTGGTAATGACCTCTACCGGGACCATTTCTGGTGCCAGCGTTACTTTGGTGATCACATCGGCATTATTGCACAGGAAATCAACCAGCGCAGCGTCCGGTTGACGGACAAATCCCGGATTATGGGTGCCTTTTTTCACCAGATTCAGCCACGGACCTTCCAGATGAAGCCCTAGTGCCTGATTCGGGTGTTTCGCCAGGTATTCACGCATGACGCGAACGCCTTGTTTCATCAGGTCATCGCTGGTGGTGATAAGCGTTGGCAGGTAGCTGGTGCAGCCAGATTTTTCATTGGCTTTCTGCATGATTTCCAGCGTTTCAACGGTCACGGCTTCTGCCGTATCGTTAAACTGTACGCCGCCGCAGCCGTTTAGCTGTACATCGATAAAACCGGGGGAAACAATGGCCCCATTCAGTGAGCGCTGTTCAATTCCTGACGGTAACTCAGCCAGTGGGCAAACGCTGTCAATCAGGCCATTGGCGACAACAATCGCATGGTCATCAAGAATTTCGTGACCGGTAAAAATCCGGCCCTGGGTTAAAGCATACATTCCGACCCCCGATTTCAAAAAATGCCGCCCTGCAACTTATCGACAGGGCGGAGACATCAATTACAGACCTTTAATATTTTCCGCTTCTAACTCGTTAAAGTATTTCAGCGTCTTCACTTTCAGTTCCATGGTGGAAGGCTCATCGCAGACCACAACGGCTTTCGGATGCAGCTGCAGACAGCTGATGGTCCACATATGGTTAACGTTGCCTTCAACGGCGGCTTGCAGCGCCTGCGCTTTCTGGTGGCCCAGTACCAGGATCATCACTTCTTCGGCATCCAGCAGGGTGCCCACGCCAACGGTCAGCGCATATTTAGGCACCTGGCTGACGTCGCCGTCAAAGAAGCGTGAGTTCGCAACACGCGTGTCGTGAGTCAGCGTTTTGATGCGGGTACGGGAAGCCAAAGAAGAGGCTGGTTCGTTGAACGCGATGTGACCATCGTTGCCTACGCCGCCCATAAACAGGTGGATTTTACCGTAAGAACGGATTTTCTCTTCATACTGACGGCATTCTGCATCAATATCCGGTGCGTTACCATTGAGGAGGTTGATGTTTTCTGCTGGAATATCAACGTGATCAAAGAAGTTGCGATGCATGAAGCTATGGTAGCTTTCCGGATGCTCTTTCGGCAGGCCAACATATTCGTCCATATTGAACGTTACAACATGCTTGAAGCTTACCTGGCCCGCTTTGTGCATTTCAACCAATGCTTTGTAGGCTGTCAGCGGAGTACCGCCAGTCGGCAGGCCCAAAACGAACGGACGATCAGCCGTTGGTTTGAACGCGTTAATACGGTTAACGATATGGCGAGCAGCCCATTTGCCGACTTGTTCAGCGGTATTCAGGGGGATCAGTCTCATTCTTCACCTCAAAAGTAAATGTAAGCAATTGGCGGATTGAGTCTCTGTGCAGTATTAAGCGTAACCTGGTTTTGCATCGGTAAGGATCAATCCGTTTCGATTTTTTGAATGATAAAATAAGTTTTCGTAGTTAGCCAGTGGAAGGGAGGGTTAATAACGATATTTGGTGACTGGAATCACAAAAAACACGCATTTAATTTGCGATACGAATTAAATTTTCACACACTCTGAATGTAGATGAATGGTTAATATTGTTGTTCCAGAATCTTGCTGTCAGGAATGGTCGCACAATAAAAATATGGCTTCAAAGAAGCCTAATCGGGGTCTCGTAGGGGGAATAAAATGAATATTTTAGGTTTTTTCCAGCGGCTGGGTAGGGCGTTACAGCTCCCCATCGCTGTGCTGCCAGTCGCGGCACTGCTGCTGCGATTCGGCCAACCAGATTTACTTAACGTACCCTTCATCGCGCAAGCGGGTGGGGCCATCTTTGATAACCTGGCGTTAATTTTCGCTATCGGTGTGGCTTCCAGCTGGTCAAAAGACAGCGCGGGTGCTGCAGCGCTGGCGGGTGCGGTCGGTTATTTCATATTGACCAAAGCAATGGTTACCATTAACCCGGCCATCAATATGGGCGTGCTGGCAGGTATCATCACTGGTCTGGTCGGCGGTGCGGTATATAACCGTTGGTCTGGTATCAAACTACCTGACTTCCTGAGCTTCTTTGGCGGCAAACGCTTCGTGCCGATCGCCACTGGCTTCTTCTGTCTGGTGCTGGCTGCTATCTTCGGCTACGTGTGGCCGCCGGTGCAGAACGCCATCCATGCGGGAGGTGAGTGGATCGTGGGCGCTGGCGCGCTGGGTTCCGGTATCTTTGGTTTCATCAACCGTCTGCTGATCCCAACCGGTCTGCATCAGGTGCTGAACACTATCGCCTGGTTCCAGATTGGTGAATTCACTAACGCTGCAGGTACCGTATTCCACGGTGACATCAACCGCTTCTACGCGGGTGACGGCACTGCGGGTATGTTCATGTCTGGCTTCTTCCCGATCATGATGTTTGGTCTGCCGGGTGCGGCGCTGGCAATGTACTTCGCCGCTCCGAAAGCACGTCGTCCGATGGTTGGCGGTATGCTGCTGTCCGTTGCGATCACCGCGTTCCTGACCGGTGTTACCGAGCCGCTGGAATTCCTGTTCATGTTCCTGGCGCCATTGCTGTACCTCCTGCACGCACTGTTAACGGGTATCAGCCTGTTCGTTGCAACACTGCTGGGGATCCACGCGGGCTTCTCCTTCTCCGCAGGTGCTATCGACTACGTGTTGATGTACAACCTGCCGGCGGCGAGTCAGAACGTCTGGATGCTGGTCGTTATGGGCCTGGTGTTCTTCGTCATTTACTTTGTGTTGTTCAGCGCGGTTATTCGTATGTTTAACCTGAAAACGCCGGGCCGTGAAGATAAAGAAGACGATATCGTTACTGAAGAAGCGAACAGCAATACTGAAGAAGGTCTGGCTCAACTGGCAACCAACTACATTGCAGCAGTTGGCGGTACCGATAACCTGAAAGCGATTGATGCCTGTATCACTCGTCTGCGTCTGACCGTTGCCGACTCCGGTCGCGTAAATGATGCGATGTGTAAACGTTTAGGCGCATCTGGAGTGGTTAAGCTGAACAAGCAAACTATCCAGGTCATCGTGGGTGCGAAGGCCGAATCTATCGGCGACGAAATGAAGAAAGTTGTTGCGCGTGGCCCGGTGGCTGCAGCGTCTGGTGAAAGTGCGCCAGCAGCAGCGGCTCCGGTTGCTAAACCGCAAGCTGTAGCGAACGCAGTAACCGTTGAAACTTTAGTTTCTCCGATTACCGGTGACGTGGTTGCGCTGGAGCAGGTACCTGATGAAGCCTTCGCCAGCAAAGCTGTAGGCGACGGCGTGGCGGTGAAGCCAACGGATAAAATCGTGGTTGCTCCGGCTGCCGGCACCATCGTGAAAATCTTCAACACTAACCATGCGTTCTGTCTGGAAACCGTTAAAGGCGCGGAAATCGTGGTCCACATGGGTATCGATACAGTAGCGCTGGAAGGTAAAGGCTTTAAGCGTCTGGTTGAAGAAGGTGCGGAAGTGACTGCAGGTCAACCGATTCTGGAAATGGATCTGGAGTTCCTGAACGCCAACGCACGTTCCATGATTAGCCCGGTTGTGTGCAGCAACAGCGATGATTTCGGTGCTCTGGTCATTAAAGCCGAAGGTCATGTGGTTGCTGGTCAAACACCACTGTATGAGATTAAAGGTAAATAACTGCTCCTGAGTAAAGTGAGTTAAGTGCCTTAAGCGGCGGGGGATATTCCTCCGCCGCTTTTTTTTGCAGCAAATATCCACATATATCCTGTTGAAACACCTTTTTTGTGCAACTAATAGTTGTCTCCTGGCGTCGCTTATAAGATCATGTTCCGTTATACGTTGTTTACGCTTTGAGGAATCCACGATGAGTGAGGCTGAAGCCCGCCCGAGTAACTTTATTCGTCAGATCATCGATGAAGATCTGGCCAGTGGTAAGCACACCACTATCCATACACGTTTTCCGCCGGAGCCAAATGGCTATCTGCACATTGGCCACGCGAAATCCATTTGTCTGAACTTTGGCATTGCGCAAGATTACCAGGGCCAGTGCAACCTGCGTTTTGATGATACGAACCCGGTTAAAGAAGATATCGAGTACGTTGAGTCGATTAAAAACGACGTTGAATGGTTAGGTTTCCACTGGACTGGCGATATTCGCTACTCTTCGGATTACTTCGATCAGCTTCACGCCTATGCGGTAGAGCTTATTAATAAAGGCCTGGCGTACGTTGATGAACTGTCAGCGGAGGAGATCCGCGAATACCGCGGCACTCTGACGCAGCCGGGTAAAAACAGCCCGTTCCGCGATCGTAGCGTCGAAGAGAACCTGGCACTGTTCGAAAAAATGCGTACCGGTGGTTTTGAAGAAGGTAAAGCCTGCCTGCGCGCGAAAATCGATATGGCTTCGCCGTTTATCGTGATGCGCGATCCGGTGCTGTACCGTATTAAGTTCGCCGAACACCACCAGACCGGCAACAAGTGGTGCATCTACCCGATGTACGATTTTACCCACTGCATCAGCGATGCGCTGGAAGGCATTACGCATTCACTGTGTACGCTGGAGTTCCAGGATAACCGTCGTTTGTACGACTGGGTGCTGGACAACATCACCATTCCGGTTCACCCGCGCCAGTACGAATTCTCGCGCCTGAATCTGGAATACACCGTGATGTCCAAGCGCAAGCTGAACCTGCTGGTGACCGACAAGCACGTTGAAGGCTGGGACGATCCGCGTATGCCGACGATTTCTGGCCTGCGTCGTCGTGGTTATACCGCTGCCGCTGTTCGTGAGTTCTGCAAACGCATTGGCGTGACCAAGCAGGATAACACCATTGAGATCGCTTCTCTGGAGTCCTGCATTCGCGAAGATCTGAACGAAAACGCCCCGCGCGCGATGGCAGTTATCGATCCGGTGAAACTGGTTATCGAAAACTACCCGCAGGGCGAAAGCGAGTTGGTTACCATGCCTAACCATCCGAACAAACCGGAAATGGGCAGCCGTGAAGTGCCGTTTAGCGGTGAAATTTGGATCGATCGCGCAGACTTCCGCGAAGAAGCGAACAAGCAGTACAAGCGTCTGGTGATGGGCAAAGAAGTACGTCTGCGTAATGCTTACGTGATCAAGGCTGAACGTGTAGAGAAAGATGCAGAAGGGAATATCACCACCATTTTCTGCACCTACGATGCCGACACCCTGAGCAAAGATCCGGCTGATGGTCGTAAAGTAAAAGGTGTTATTCACTGGGTGAGCGCGTCCCATGCGCTGCCGATTGAAATCCGTTTGTACGATCGTCTGTTTAGCGTGCCAAACCCAGGAGCGGCGGAAGACTTCCTGTCCGTTATCAACCCGGAATCGCTGGTCATTAAGCAGGGCTACGGTGAGCCGTCACTGCAGGCTGCGATTGCAGGTAAAGCGTTCCAGTTTGAGCGTGAAGGCTACTTCTGCCTGGACAGCCGCTATGCAACGGCTGACAAGCTGGTATTTAACCGCACTGTAGGTCTGCGCGATACGTGGGCTAAAGTCGGCGAGTAATTGCTGTCACACTGCCTCAAACGCCGCCAACGCGACGTTTGAGGCGGATTTTTCTGTTTTACTTATGCTGCATTAACGCCTGAACCCGCTGCTGGCTGCGTTCCAGCACCACCGATGTCTCCTGCTTACCCACCGTCGCCTGATTGACCATTTCACTGAGGATCATGGAGCCGGTAATATCCCCCATCCGCGTAAAGTTCTTCTCGCCGACCGATCCAAAGACCTGCATATTCGGGTACTGGGCAATCAGCTGTTCAGGGAGAGTTCCAAAGACTTTGACGGCAGGGTTGTCCTTCCAGCTGACGTTTTGCGCGGCGGCCTTCGTCACTGGCAGCATCGCCCCCGGCGACATCAATACCCAGTCAGCCGCGCTCTGCGCCTGTCCCATAAAGCTGATAAATTTTTCGGCGGCTTTCGTTTCTGCCTCAGTCTGACCGGCTGTGAGCGTTAATGATGTGATAACGCCAAATACGGCAGGTGATTTTTCGCTCGGCACGACAAAGCCTAAATCCGCCAGCGAACCATCCTGATAAATCGCCGGCAGGATATAGGTCGAATAGACCGCCATCGGCGCGGTGCCGTTCATAAAGGCGTCTTTGATCTCTGTTACGTTGTTCGAGCCGGGCATGGTATAGCGGGCCAGTTCGCGATAATAGTTCAGCGAGGCCTGCATTTCTGCTGAGTTAACCGTGATGTCGCCGTTTGCGTTGAACACATTGGCACCGTTTGAAAGTGCGAACTGAGAGAAGGTTTGTTCGCTCATGACGCTTTCAGCCGTCGGCAGCGCGATGCCATATTTTTTACTGGCGCTGTCGGTCAGCCTGCGTGCCGCTTCCAGCAGCTGCGTCCAGTTTTTGGGTTCGTCGATTCCCGCTTTAGCCAGTACCGATTTCCGATACCAGACTCCCTGCAGCCAGGCGCTGATCGGCACGCCGGTATAGGCTGTTCCGTCTTCGGTTCGAACAATGCGCAGCACACCGTCGTAGAAGGCGCTTTCACCTTGCCTGTCGATCAGCGTTTTCACCGCTTTGTGGTCGATAAGCTGCTCTTTATCCATGACTTTGGCATAGTCATGGCTGACCTCGACGACCTCCGGCAGTGAGCCTGAGCGGGCAAGGGTAATGATTTTGGTATTATAGGCATCCTCTTCGACGGGAACCTGCTTCACAATAATATCCGGATTCTCTTGCTGAAAGCGGTTGATGATCCCGGCAATGACGGTCTGGCGCTCCTGCTCAACGGCGGAGTGCATAAATTCGATGGTCACCTGCTGCGGTTTATCCTCACAGCCTGAAAGCAAAACGGCGGTTACCAGCGCCAGCATTGTTTTTGGTATGTTCATTTTTAATCCTTTGTTGTCGTCCATTTCCGTTGATTAGCAACTGGCGCTGATATGGATAGCGTCCGTCGACAGCGCACCTGCACAAATCAGTAAACCGATCCCGCCATCCATCAAGGCTTCGCGTTCAGCGTCCTCCACGCGCAGCGTTTTACCGTCAACGGTCGCGGAGATAATCTGCCCGTTGACGCTGATATCGAACGACACAGGGCGCTCGTACACGTTGGACAAAGCCGCTTCTGCCAGAACTTTGGTACTGGTGTCGCGCACGCGGACGATCTGTAATTTTCCGTCGCGCAGGATGCGTGCGGCGTAATAGCGCCTCATCCCCTGCACCCGAAAAGCCAGACCGCCGTACTCCCCTGAATGCAGCGTAATGTCACTCTGAACGCGGTAGTTATCCCACTGCCGCGTTCCGTGAATAATCAATCCCTCGTCGTACTCTTTGGAGATGCGAAAGCTGGTGGGATAGTGGCGTGAAAAGAGATCCACGCCGTTTACCCAGGCCCGCCACCAGAAATTATTTTCCCCTGTGGGTTTACGCAGGGTCAGCTCAGGTGTGCCATCCCAGCGCATACTGTCGATGAGCAGGCGACCGCGGGCAACGCGGGCATCGGTGCTGATTGTTACGCCAATCTCGCCGATCGGTTGGCCCTGGCAGTCCGGGAGATCCAACGCCAGCGTTAGCGATTCACCCGGGGCTATACTCTGCGCGTCGCCGTACTGGGGCGTCAGCTGATTGTTGTCATCATAAACCCGGTAGCAGAGCCGCACGTTTAACGCGGATGTGTTATCCGGTGGCGCAATCAGGGTGGCCTGAAGACGCTGGCCTGGGTAGATAAGTGGGGTAGCCATTAAATCGTAGCTGCGCATTTCCACGATTTCAGGCGGGGTAAAGGTTTGCGTGGTCACGCTGGCGTGAAGCCCGGGCGCAAGATGGCGATAGTGCAGACTCAACATCTGCCGCCCCAGGTGCACCTCATTCTTAACCTCAACCGCGGCCGCATTTTCTTCATTAAGCCAGCGGAAACCCTGCACGCTGCCCGGTAGTGAGAAATGGTACTGCGCGCCGGATTTTTTGGCTTCAGGGCGCGGCAGACCGGCAATTTGGTGTCCCAGACCGACCAGGTAATCGGTGATCCGCACGGCGTTGTTTATGGAGAACCCCCCGTCGGCTGAGGAGATCAGCATTCTGTCCGCCAGCGGCCCGCGCCAGTCCGGGCCTGCGTCAATACCCTGGAGTCCCAGCATAATGCCGGACAGACAGCCGACATTCCCCGCATTGCAGTCGGTGTCCCATCCTGACGTATTGACGATGCACTGGGCCTGCTGGAAGTCGTCCGGCGCGTAAAGGATCGCCATAATCATCAGCGCATGATTAGGGATGATGTGACAATTGCTGGGATATTTGTGATAGCCATAGTTGTCGTCGATTCGCTGGCGGGTCGTCTGCCAGTCGTTATCTTCCCGTCGCCAGCGACGGATATCGCCAACCAGCTGGGCTATTTGCGACTCTGCCGGGATCACGGATAGTCCAACGTCAATAAGCTGTTCGATCCCCTGGCAAATAAAGGCCTGTGATTCCATCGCGGCCCAGAGCATAGCGGCATACACCGCTTCACCGTCATGGCTCACGCTGGCGGCGTTTTTGGCAAGTTCTGCCGCCAGACGGGGTTGTCCCGGTGCGACAAGCGCCCAGCTATCAATAAAGATTTGTGCGCCAATCTGTTCGGCAATCGTTTTCCCGTTGGTCGCAATGGCTCCGCTTAGCGGAGCCGGAATGCCTTTTTTGAGATTCAGCCAGGCGGTGTGTTCCGTCGAATTACCGTTGCCGCCCCACCAGAGAATGGTGCGCTTATCAATGATGTAATTAAGCCAGCAGTGACCCATCTGTTCCGCGCTCAGATCCGGCGGCAGGGCATAATCTTCCAGTGCGCGGATAAAGGTAAAGGTTCCGGCGACATCATCGTCGGTGACAACCAGCGGACGGTTAAATTTTTCGTGGACGTAATACTGGATCGGCCCCAGCTCCTGCATAATTTTTTCGTAGGTCCACCCTTCGAAAGGGCGGCCAAGGTAGACCCCGATTAGCTTCCCCAATACCCCTGCATAAACGCGCGACTCATAATCTGAAGGCAATTCCATCTGTTTGATCCTTGTGTGGTGTTTTATCAGCCGGTCAGGCGGATTCTCTTTTTACCAGGCCCCAGGGCATTTCTGTGGTGCTGCCCTGGAGCGGCGCGGTGATATCAGTTTGCGCCAGGAGGAGGGCGGCCGCTTTTTGCCCAAGCTGCTCCGGGTACTGGGCGATAGTGGTCAGGGAAGGGGTCACCAGCCCGGCGGCGGGAATATCATCGAAACCCATCACCGCAAGCTGCTCCGGGATAGTGATGCCTTTCTCCCTTGCGGCACGCATCACGCCGATAGCCATTAAATCGTTGGCGGCGAAAATCGCATCCGGGAGCGTGCCGTCATTAATCAGCTGCATCGCGATCTGATAGCCGCTCTGTTCGTTAAAACCTGGCAGAATTTTGATGCGCGGAAGGCGGCCGGCCTGGGTCATCGCCTGGCGATATCCTTCCACTCTGGCAGGCTCAGGACCGCCAGCGCTGGCGATCATCGTGATATCTCGGTGCCCCTGTGCCAGCAGATATTCGACGGCGCTGCGCGCGGCAGCGGCGTTGTCGATATAAACATTATGCAGCGGTAGCGGGCCGCTTTTTTTCATCCTGGCTTCAATACGTGCAATCGGGATCCCTGCCTGAAGATACGGGGCAAAATCTTTCATCCCGACGTTAAAAAATGTCCCTACCACGGCGTCGACCCGCCCCTGCGCTGACCAGCGCAAAAAATGCAGCTCTCTTTCCCGTAATCCATCGGTGCTGGCCACGATCGCATCGTAGTGATACCTATCCGTCACCGACTGGACACCACGGACGAGCGAGGCATAAAAAGGGTTGGCGATATCCGGCACGATGCAGGCGATCGACATGGTTTTATTGGTTTTCAGCGCTTGTGCAAAACGGTTCGGTATATATCCCAGCTGATTAGCCGCTTGCTCAACCCGGCTCACTGTCTCCTGTGGATAGGTGTGATTTCCTTTAGTGAGTACCACGGATACCACTGCCTGTGAAACGCCAGCCAGGGCCGCAACGTCTTTCTGCGTGATGCGTTTTGTCATTTATTTATCAACTTATACGTATAACCTGCATCTTTGAATAATGGGGCACCCGGTAGCTGTCAATAAAAACCTTATAAAGTGAGTGTATTTGTGTGGAAAATCCGAGGACGGTCACATCAACGACGGAGAGTGAATTCAGGAGCTCGAACGTTCTGTTTGCAGAGCGAATTAATGACGTTCGAGAATTAATTTGTTTTGCGAATGCAAAGACAATTATTAGGGGTGGAATTATATATATAATAATAAAATTGAAGATATCTATATGTATATAAAGTGTTTTTTCTTGTTTTTGTGACTTTTTTTACTACCAAAGCAAAATGTAACAGAAAACAAGAAAATATGTGCGGTTGCTCATACTATTACATACTCGTTACAGAAAGAGATTGATAATTCGCGTCGCGAAAAATAGTCTATTCATTGTAGTCACTGAGGTTTTCTCAGCGCTACTTTTTTAATTTTTGTTTTTTCGCTGTCCGCTTTTGTCGGCAGCATTTTATACCCAATGGATTTCGAGTTGTATCAAGGCGGAGACGCAGCGCGTGCGCTGTCCCCGAAGGGGCGAGGCCAAAGGCCGAGTAAAGCCAACACCGATGCAGCTTGAAAAACGAAGGGTTATACGTCAAAGAGGATTAACATATGCGTACGTTTAGTGGCAAACGTAGTACGCTGGCGCTGGCTATCGCCGGTATCACAGCAATGTCGGGTTTCGTTGTCGCTCCCCAGGTACACGCCGAGGGATTTATTGATGACTCAACCTTAACCGGCGGCATCTATTACTGGCAGCGTGAGCGTGACCGTAAAGATGTGACCGATCACGACAAATACAAAACCAACCTTTCTCACTCCACCTGGAACGCTAACCTCGACTTCCAGTCCGGTTATGCGGCTGATATGTTTGGTATTGATATCGCAGCATTTACCGCTATTGAAATGAACGAAAGTAGCGAAAGCGGTCATCCAAACGAAATTGCATTCTCGTCAAAAAATAAAGGCTATGATGAAGATTACTCCGGCGATAAGAGCGGAATTAGCCTTTATAAAGCAGCAGCCAAATTTAAATTCGGCCCAACCTGGGCGCGCGCTGGTTACATTCAACCAACCGGACAGACTCTGTTGGCTCCGCACTGGAGCTTTATGCCAGGTACCTATCAGGGTGCTGAAGCCGGAGCCAACTTCGACTATGGTGATGCTGGTGCACTGAGCTTCTCCTATATGTGGGCCAACGAATATAAAGCACCATGGCACACTGAAGTCGATAAATTCTATCAGGCTGATAAAAAGACCAGCGTAGATTATCTGCACTCAATCGGCGCGAAATATGACTTCAAAAATAACCTGTTGCTGGAAGCCGCATTTGGTCAATCTGAAGGCTACGTCGATCAGTACTTCGCAAAAGCCAGCTATAAATTCGATTTAGGCGGTAACCCGTTTACCACCAGCTATCAGTTCTACGGTGCGCGCGACAAAGTTGATGATCGCACCGTGAACGATATTTATGACGGTACGGCCTGGCTGCAGGCGCTGACCTTTGGCTACAAAGTGGCGGAAGTGGTTGACCTGCGTCTGGAAGGGACCTGGGTTAAAGCGGACGGGCAGCAGGGGTACTTCCTGCAGCGTATGACCCCGACCTACGCCTCATCAAACGGTCGCCTGGATATCTGGTGGGATAACCGTTCCGACTTCAACGCCAACGGCGAAAAGGCTGTCTTCTTCGGCGCAATGTATGACCTGAAGAACTGGAATTTGCCGGGCTGGGCAGTGGGCGCGTCCTACGTTTACGCATGGGATGCCAAGCCATCAACCTGGCAGATCAATCCGGATGCGTACTACGACAAAAACCGGACTATCGAAGAATCTTCTTACAGCCTGGATGCGGTCTATACCCTGCAAGAGGGTCGTGCGAAAGGCACCATGTTTAAACTGCACTTCACCCAGTACGACAACCATTCAGACATTCCGAGCTGGGGCGGTGGTTACGGCAACATCTTCCAGGATGAGCGCGACGTGAAATTCATCGTTATTGCTCCGTTCACCATCTTCTAATGCCAACAGCGGCAGGCCGGGCGCCTGCCGCCTCGTTGAGGAAAGTGCTATGAAAAAACTGATACTCATCGCTGTTATGGCAACCGGGCTGGTGGCTTGCGCGCAATCCCCGGCACCAAAAGAAGACAGCCGTCTGAAAGAAGCCTACAGCGCGTGCATTACTACCGCGCAAGGATCGCCGGAGAAAATCGAAGCCTGCCAAAGCGTGTTGAATGTGCTGAAGAAAGAAAAGCAGCATCAGCAGTTTGCCAATGAAGAAAGCGTACGCGTACTGGATTATCAGCAATGCATCCAGGCTACGCGCACAGGTAATGGTCAGTCCGTTAATGCTGATTGCGACAAGGTCTGGCAGGAAATTCGTAGCAAGAATACTGCGCAGTAAATCGAAAAATGAAACAGACAACGGGCGGAGAGTTTTCCGCCCGTTTGCATTTCAGGGTTTATATTCCACCGGTTGATAATTACGACTCAGCCGGACAAACAGCATTGCCGTGGCGGCGAGCCCGCAAAGTGCCGCACACATCAGCCACCACCCCGGTGAGCTTTTATCCCCGGTTAGCTGGACCAGCGCTGTGGAGATGACTGGAGTAAGGCCGCCAAAAATCGCCGTGGCAAGACTGAATGCCAGTGAAAAGCCCACCGTACGCACATAGACAGGCATCACCTCGGTGAGTGCGGCGACCATTGCCCCGTTGTACATACCAAAAAAGAACGAGAACCAAAGCAGGACCATCGTCATGCGCGTGAAATCTGGCGCGGCGGTGAGCCAGTGCATAACCGGCCAGGTGGTGATCAGTGCAAGGATGGTAATCCCCATCAACACCGGACGACGACCAATTCGGTCAGAAATCGCCCCGCCAATCGGCAGCCAGATAAAATTAGAAATACCGACCAGCATGGTGACGATCAGGCTGTCGCGAGCGCTCAGGTGAAGTACAGCCCTACCATAGGTCGGTGTGTAAACGGTAATAAAGTAGAACGTCGTTGTGGTCATCGCCACCAGCAGCGTACCCGCAGCGATGAGACGCCAGTTTTTGATGATGGTAGTAAAAATTTCCCTGGTGTCGGGACGGTGCGTACGTTGTAAAAAGGCGTCTGTTTCCTGAAGCGAGCGGCGGAGCACGAAGATCAAAGGAATAATCATGCAACCAATAAAGAATGGAATACGCCAGCCCCATTCAGAGATCTCATCGTGTCCCAGGGTGGCGTTCAGGCCGTAACCAATCAGAGCCGCCACCACAATGGCGACCTGTTGACTGGCGGACTGCCAACTGGTGTAGAAGCCTTTATTGCCAGGGGTGGCGATTTCAGAAAGATAAACCGAGACGCCGCCCAGTTCCACCCCTGCAGAAAAGCCCTGTAATAATCGGCCGAGTAATACCAGGACAGGGGCCAGCAGACCAATACTGTGATAACCGGGTACCAGGGCAATCAGCAGGGTACCGCAGCCCATAATCGCCAGCGTCACCATCAGTCCTTTACGGCGACCAATTCTGTCGATGTAAGCACCCAGCACAATTGCGCCAACAGGCCGCATTAAGAAACCTGAACCAAACACGGCGAAAGTTAACATTAGCCCGGCAAATTCACTCTCTGCAGGAAAGAAGGTCTTTGCGATATAGGTGGCGTAAAAACCGAACAGAAAAAAGTCAAACTGTTCGAGGAAATTACCGCTGGTTACCCGCAGTATTGCGCCGAAAGTTCCGGCGCGCGATGGTTGTTGTGTCATTGGGTTTGCTCCACTGTCTTATCATAATATTTATAGAGGTAAGAGTTTGCGGGTTAGTCGCCTGCGACCCCCGCCTGTTTGCCGCGCCGTTTCTCAATCGCCCACTTGAGTAAGGCTGCGCAGCGGTAAAATCCGTGGGCAAATTTTCCATAAGGAATGGTCAGAAAGAGCGCCATGACCACGCCGAGGTGAATGGCGAGCAAAATAGCCATCCAGGAGGTGTCTCTTCCCGCCAGCAGCGCTAAACCGGTCAGACTGGTCAGGAGCAGCAGCAAAATAAAACCGCGATCCATCGGTTTTTGCCGTGCGTCGCCATGCAGCGGTGAGCGCTTAAAATTGAGCCATAGCAAGCCAGCCGGGCCGACAACCAGGCCAATGCCGCCCAACGTGCCCAGCATTACCGGAACGCTGAAGAACGGATAGGGCGCTTCTATACCTGCAAAGTAGTGATATCCCGTTGCCACCACGGTGGCGGCAAAGCAGAGCATAAAACCGTAGAAGGTGAAGTGATGGAAACGGCGGCGCATCAGGGTGAAGGCATCATCTGCTTCGTTACAACCTTTGCCATGCCCACCATCGAGATACTTCAGCGTCAGCGCATTGTGTGAGGCTTCAGCAATTTCAGCGGAACGCGGCACACCCGGAGAGATTTCGCGCCAGAAGCGCAGAACACCCGCCATCAGCAGACCTATCGCCAGAATAAATACCGAACCAAACATCCATGCGAGCAGGTTATGCGGGAAAATCTGATAAAAATCCCCGGCCAGCGGAGGATGGAATAACGAGCCCTTTAAACTCATGGCGAGGAGTAAAAACAGGATCAGACCGAAAACCAGCGCCAGCGTCACAGTGATGCCTGCGCGACGATAAAGCGCGCCAAAGGCGGCGGGTTGCGCGTAGTGCTGATAGGTTTCGAGCCGCACTTCCGCCATCGCCTTCGGTACGTTGATGGCAAATTCATGAGGTGGGGCATACTGACACGCGTGCAGGCAGGCGCCGCAGTTATGGCACAAGTTCGCCAGATAATTGATATCCGCTTTACCGAATTCCAGGCGCTGAGTCATTGCCGGGAACACGGCGCAAAAACCTTCACAATAGCGGCAGGCGTTACAGACCTGCATCACACGTTCAACTTCTGCTTCCGGCTCGGTGATAATTTGTGCTTCGATGATCAGTTTCTCAAGCTGCTTCATGACGTGCCTCCTTACGTGCTGCCAGCGCGGCTTCTTTTCCGGCAATGCGGCCAAAGGTTGTCCCGATCGACATGCCCACGCCAGCGGTGTAACCCTTGCCCAACACGTTGCCCGCCATCATCTCTCCGGCGACGAACAGGTTGCGGCTTGGCTGCCCGGCAAAGTGTACGGCAGCGCGTTCGTTCACTTTTAACCCAAGATAGGTGAAGGTGATCCCTGGCCGCAGGGCATAGCCGTAGTAAGGTGGCTGGTCCAGCGGTCGCGCCCAGTGTGTTTTCGCGGGGGTTAACTTCTTCGTCGTGCAGTTGTCCAGGACGGTATGGTCGAACTGACCTGGCTGGCAGGCGTTGTTGTACGCCGTCACGGTGTGGGTAAAGCGTTCGGCATCCAACCCCAACTGATGCGCCAACTCCGCCAGCGTATTCGCCTGTGCGCCGGGGAATACCGGTGGCATAAAGTGGCCGATGGCTTTACTGTCGATAATGGAATAGCCAATCTGTCCTGGCTGTTGGGCGACCAGGCGTCCCCAAATGGCGTAGCGTTTGGGCCAGAAATCTTCGCCTTCATCATAAAAACGTTCTGCGTCACGGTTGACTACTATGCCGAGTGAAACGCAGTCCACGCGGGTGCAAATTCCGCCGTCATATAATGGCGCTCTGGCATCAATGGCGACGCAGTGTGACTGGGAGGGGGCGCCGATGATGTCCGCCCCGGCATCCATCATAAATTTAAGCAGTACGCCCTGATTAAAGCGCGTGCCGCGAATCAGGAAGTTATCCGCAGGCCACTCGCCGCGGGCGTTTTCTCCCCAGGCTTCGCGCAGCCATTCGCGGTTTGACTCAAATCCGCCAGCGGCAAGCACGCAGGACTTAGCGGTTATGCGCTCTTCGCCTGCCAGCGCTGCCACAAACTCACCGTTATGCAGTTCAAGCGCCTGCACTGGTGTGTTATAGCGGATTTGCACGCCTAACTTTTCTGCGCTGCGATAATAGGCATTCACGAGGGCTTTCCCGCCCCCCATAAAAAAGGCGTTGGTTCGCGCTACGTGTAAAGCACCGGAGAGAGGAGGTTGAAAATTAACGCCGTGTTGGCGCATCCAGTCGCGGCATTGTGAAGAGGTGCGGATCACCAGACGCGCCAGGGCTTCGTTAGTATTTCCCTCGGTGACGCGCCGCAGATCCTGCCAGAACTCCTCTTCAGGATAGCTTTCCACCAGCACATCCTGCGGCGCGTCATGCATACAGCGCAGATTACGCGTGTGTTGAGAATTTCCCCCGCGCCACTCCCGTGGAGCCGCTTCGAGCAGGAGTACCGAAGCTCCTTGCTCCCGGGCGGTTAGGGCAGCACATAACGCGGCATTGCCACCGCCAATCACCAGAACATCAACCATCGTATACTCCATTACCATTTAACTAATTGTTAAATTTGTAATTGAAATGTATACGCATAGCTTGTGCGGGCGCTATGACGAAGTGCTAAAGAGGGCTTTAGTTATTGTAAAGGATGGCGCCTGGCCAGCTTCCTGCTTCCACCAGTTGATGCATCACTTTTGTTAGCACGACGCGGGCGGCGAGGCCCGCGGGGGTGAGCTCATCGTCCGAGAGGCTGACCAGAAAGTTGGGGCGACTCAGTATTGGATTATGGACGCCGATCACTCTTAGCGTCTCTTTATCGAGATGGGAAATCGCCGCGCCGGGCTGGAGAGTAGCGCCGATTCCACTGCGAACGGCGCGCATTAGCAGCGCCAGACCATCAATTTCTGTGGCGATCTCAATGCGCAGTGCGTGTTCCTGACAAATTGCTTCCAGCCTGCCGCGCAGACCGTGGCCTGGGCTGGGCATTATCAATGGGATACTTGCCAACTGGGCTGGCGCAATATTGTCATCGGCAATATCGGCCAGTAAGGCATGAGTCCCAATCAAAAACAGGCGCTCTTCGAGAATCGGTCTGGCGCTCCAGCGCAGGAGCTTTTCTTTTTGAAATACCACGGCCAGATCAATCTGGCGGGTATTAATCATCCGTTCCAGGTTGCCAGAGAGGCTTTCCACCACATGCAGGCGGACATCACTATAGCTTTCCCGCATGGCGTTAATAAAAGGCATGCCGAGAACGGAAGCGGTACTGGGGGCCATACCGACGCTGACGTGCCCGGAAAGCCGGGACTCTCGCGCGGCGAGGATTGCATCGTCTGCGTGGCGGAGCGCCAGCTGCGCCTGGGAGTAAAAAGCCAGTCCGGCGCTGGTGGGCGTCACGCCACGCGAGGTGCGCTGCAGCAGGCGAATAGCGAGTTCGTTTTCCAGGCGGGACATTTGCTGGCTGAGTGCCGAAACCCCAATATTGAGATCGAGCGCCGCGCTACCCATGCTGCCGGTTTCTACAATGCGAACAAAATAGCGTAGCTGGCGAAGTTCCATTTCGACTCTCCGGGAAGGGACTATTGATTTTACATTAAAGCAACACAGGAGTGGAGGGAAGGGGAAAAGGGGTGATAACGCCCATAAAAAAAGCCAACCGAATGGTTGGCTTTTCAGAAAGCATCACATTATTTACCGTCGTGAGCATGCTCATCTTCGCGGCAATCGCCTTCGGCGCAGTGACCGTAAAGATAGAGGCTATGGTTGGTTAAACGAATACCATGTTTAGCCGCAATCTCACGCTGGCGCGCCTCGATGGAATCATCGCTGAACTCGACCACTTTGCCGCAGTCGAGGCAGATGAGGTGATCGTGATGATGCTGTTGAGTCAGTTCGAAGACGGATTTACCACCTTCAAAATTATGGCGGGTCACGATACCGGCATCATCAAACTGGTTCAGCACGCGATACACGGTCGCCAGACCAATTTCTTCACCCATATCGATCAGACGTTTGTATAAGTCTTCCGCACTGACGTGATGGTTATCCGGTTCCTGAAGAACTTCCAGAATTTTTAAACGAGGAAGCGTTACTTTCAGGCCAGCCTTCTTTAATGCGGTATTGTTGTCAGTCATGCGGAATCTGTCCTGTAGCTAAACGATTCACTTCATTAACAGAAGTGACAGAAATTGCACTTGAGATAATGCGATTCATTATAGAACTGCCATGGCTAAATGAAAACTGCAAGTCTCTGGCATATATTGTTAATCAAAACGTGGTATCGCCGACAAACACACTGTGCAATACCCGATTGGCATCCGGCCATTGTACAGGGTCAGACGAAAAAGTTACAAATTTGTAGCAATTATTTTGATTGGTTTTATCTATTGATGTGGCGCAGATGGAAATCTGCGCCACACAAAATCAGGCATTGATGATTTCGTCGAGGTGCAGCTCCTCAGAGATCTGCTTAACCCATTTTTCTACGCGTTCGGCGGTCAATTCAGGCTGGCGATCTTCATCAATGGCCAGACCCACAAAGTGGTCGTCGTCAGCCAGGCCTTTGGACGCTTCAAAGTGATAACCCGCCGTTGGCCAGTGACCGACGATGGTTGCGCCGCGCGGTTCGATGATGTCGCGAATTGTACCCAACGCATCGCAGAAATATTCTGCGTAATCTTCCTGGTCGCCGCAGCCGAACAATGCAACCAGTTTGCCGTTAAAATCAATGTCTTCGAGGGTAGGGAAGAAATCGTCCCAGTCACACTGCGCTTCACCGTAGTACCAGGTTGGAATGCCGAGCAGCAAAATGTCATACCCTTCGAGGTCTTCTTTGCTGCTTTTTGCAATGTCATGTACATCGGCAACGTCTTTACCAAGCTGTTTTTGAATCATTTTTGCGATGTTTTCGGTGTTACCGGTGTCGCTGCCGAAAAAGATGCCAGTGATTGCCATGAGTAAAATAACCTCTTGAAACTTATTGAAATGGTGGTGGCGCATTGCCCACGGATAAGGGCAATCATAGCAGAACAGTCAGGCATGCGGAAACAGCAAACACGCAGGACTGCACTCTGTGCTACACGATTTATGATTTAGAGCAGAAATTCAGACTAAGCCTGACCGCGCAATGCGCTGAGTTGGTTCATCAGCATCTCTTCGATGAGTTCACTGCGACTCATGTTGCGCGCCTCGGCCAGCTCGTTCAGAGCGTCAACAGCATCAGCGTTCAGTTTCAGTTCGACACGCTTAAGCCCGCGAACTTTATCGCGTTTAAGCTGATTACGTTTGTTAATACGTAACTGTTCATCACGCGAGAGCGGATTAGTTTTGGGTCGTCCCGGGCGACGCTCCTGCGCGAACAGATCTAATGTCGTACGGTCCGTTTGTTCTTTGGCCATGATCTTGGTGACTTCGGGGAAACAATCAGCCAGGCGTCTGCCCGGATGGATAGCCCGCCATAATACATCAGCAGGGGAGACACGCCAACGCCCACGCGCGTAATCACGCGCAGACGCTGAGTTTTTAATCAGTTAGCCTGTTCGCTCAGATAACGACGGATGGCGCGCAGTACCGCCTCCGGTTTTTCCGCATGCACCCAATGGCCCGCGCCTGCAATAACGTGCGCCCGAGCCTGCGGGAATTGCGCCAGCAGTTGTTCGCGATACGCTTCGGTTACATAAGGTGAGTTGCCACCGGGGATAAACAGCGCCGGGTGTTCCCACGCCGGGATGGTCTCCCAGCCGACAATATGAGGATATTGCTCCCACAGCACGGGAACATTAAAGCGCCATTCGCCGTCCACGAAGGATTTGAGCAGAAACTGGATCACGCCTTCCTCTTGCAGATGCTGGCGCATGACGCTCGCCGCCTGCTGACGCGAAGAGGACTGCGCGTCAGTTACTGCGTTAATGGCAGCAAAAATCTCATCGTGACGGCGAACATGATAGTCAACGGGGGCAATGTCGATGGCTACCAACCGTTCGACCCGTTCCGGGGCCAGCGCGGTTAACGCCATGACGGCTTTACCCCCCATTGAGTGACCAATAAAGATCGCTTTTTCGATCTGTCGATCGTCCAACGTATCCAGCAGATCTTGCGCCATGGCCGGATAATTCATCTCAGGTGAACGCGGGGATAGGCCATGATTTCGCATATCAACCTGGATGATATCGTGATCGGCCACCAGATCGCGCGCCAGGATCCCCAGGTTATCCAGACTGCCAAACAGGCCGTGCACCAGGACGATGGGAGAATTATTGTGCAGGTTTTGCGCAGATTGCGCTCGGATATTCAATTTCATGGCAAAGTTCTTTTTTTCACACTCACGGGTTAGGGTATCATGTTGACCATTCTGCCACATGGCTGCAACAACTACGGTTACTCTGAGTTTTGCCAGCCACCAGGCTTGACGCTATCCGCTGTTGGGATTTGCCTTTACACTACGCGTGTTGACCCCAACAACTTGTATTCAGCTAAACACTGCACTGGATTAAGATGAAAACGATTGAAGTTGATGATGAACTCTATAGCTATATTGCCAGCCACACCAAGCATATCGGCGAGAGCGCATCCGACATTTTACGGCGTATGTTGAAGTTTTCCGCCGCATCACAGCCTGTCACTCCGGTAGTAAAAGAAGTCCGCGCTGTGCAAGCTGTCGTGGAAGCGAAGCCGGTTAACCCCGTAAAAGATAAAGTGCGCGCGATGCGTGAACTGCTGCTGTCCGACGAATATGCGGAGCAGAAGAAAGCAGTAAATCGCTTTATGCTGGTGCTGTCTACACTCTATTCACTGGATCAAAACGCGTTCGCCGAAGCAACGGAATCGTTGCATGGTCGTACGCGCGTTTATTTTGCAGCAGATGAACAGACGCTGCTGAAAAATGGTAATCAAACCAAACCGAAACACGTGCCAGGCACGCCGTACTGGGTGATCACCAATACCAATACCGGCCGTAAATGCAGCATGGTTGAGCACATCATGCAGTCAATGCAATTCCCTGCGGAATTGATTGAAAAGGTTTGCGGAACAATTTAATCCTTGCATTAGAAGGACCAGGCAATGGCAATCCACAACCGTGCAGGTCAACCTGCGCAACAGAGTGATTTGATTAACGTCGCCCAACTGACGGCACAGTACTATGTACTGAAACCAACAGCAGGGAACGCTGAGCACGCCGTCAAGTTCGGTACGTCCGGACATCGCGGCAGTGCAGGTCGTCATAGTTTTAACGAGCCGCATATTCTGGCTATCGCTCAGGCGATTGCTGAAGAACGTGCGAAAAACGGGATCACTGGCCCGTGCTATGTGGGCAAGGATACCCACGCGCTGTCTGAACCGGCTTTTATCTCTGTACTGGAAGTGCTGGCAGCGAACGGCGTGGACGTCATCGTGCAGGAAAATAACGGCTTTACGCCAACCCCTGCCGTGTCGAATGCTATCCTGGTCCACAACAAAAAAGGCGGCCCGCTGGCTGACGGCATTGTGATCACGCCATCCCACAACCCGCCGGAAGATGGTGGCATTAAATACAACCCGCCAAACGGTGGTCCGGCAGATACTAACGTCACCAAAGTGGTGGAAGACAGGGCTAACGCTCTGCTGGCTGACGGTCTGCAAGGCGTGAAGCGTATGTCGCTGGATGCTGCGCTGGCATCTGGTCATGTAAAAGAGCAGGACCTGGTTCAGCCGTTTGTTGAAGGACTGGCCGACATCGTCGACATGGCGGCGATCCAGAAAGCGGGCCTGACGCTGGGCGTCGATCCGCTTGGCGGTTCCGGTATCGAATACTGGAAGCGTATTGCCAAGCACTACAACCTGAACCTGACTATCGTTAACGATCACGTTGATCAGACTTTCCGCTTTATGCATCTCGACAAAGATGGCGCAATCCGTATGGACTGCTCCTCCGAGTGCGCGATGGCGGGACTGTTGGCGCTGCGTGACAAGTTCGATCTGGCCTTTGCCAACGATCCTGACTATGACCGTCACGGTATCGTCACCCCGGCGGGTCTGATGAACCCGAACCACTACCTGGCGGTGGCGATTAACTACCTGTTCCAGCATCGTCCGCAGTGGGGCAAAGACGTTGCCGTTGGTAAGACGCTGGTCTCTTCGGCGATGATTGACCGCGTAGTGAATGATTTAGGGCGTAAACTGGTCGAAGTTCCGGTTGGCTTTAAGTGGTTCGTTGACGGTCTGTTTGACGGCAGCTTTGGCTTTGGTGGTGAAGAGAGCGCGGGCGCTTCTTTCCTGCGCTTTGACGGTACACCGTGGTCGACCGACAAAGACGGCATCATCATGTGCCTGCTGGCGGCAGAAATTACCGCAGTGACTGGTAAGAATCCGCAAGAGCACTACAACGAACTGGCAGCCCGCTTCGGCGCGCCAAGCTACAACCGCCTGCAGGCAAGCGCGACCTCCGCGCAGAAAGCGGCGCTGTCTAAGCTGTCTCCGGAAATGGTGAGTGCCAGCACGCTGGCGGGCGATCCGATCACGGCACGTCTGACGGCGGCACCGGGTAACGGTGCTTCTATCGGCGGTCTGAAGGTGATGACTGACAACGGCTGGTTTGCTGCGCGTCCGTCAGGTACTGAAGACGCCTATAAAATCTACTGCGAGAGCTTCCTTGGTGAAGAACATCGCAAGCAGATCGAAAAAGAAGCCGTTGAGATTGTCAGCGAAGTGCTGAAAAACGCGTAAGTCTTGTTTGTACTGACGCGTTTTGTAGGCCCGGTAAGCGTTAGCGCTACCGGGCTTTTTTATGCCAGGATTTAACTATGGTTATTTTTCAGGTCAAAACGCGGTGATACCAGGCCATACAGCGTCCAGCCGAGGGAGGTCACGATAGAACCATAAAGCATTGCTTCTTCGCCAGAGGAGTAGAGCGCATAGAAGCTGTACAATGCGCCAACAAACGCCACGAAGTTTGCCGGTTTCGCTTTCGACGACGGAACATTCGCCATTTTTTGAATAATTACCAGCGCGGAAAAATGAACAAAGATTCACGGCATAAACCGATAGCCAATTCCGGTTTCGGTCAGAAAATGACGCGGACGGGCCGGGTCCAGTTCCAGCTTCTGGCGCAGGTGTCCCATATAAATACGTAGATAATGACTATGTTCGACGGCGTTTGGTCCCCAAACCTGATTTAACAACTGGCGTTGCGTCAGTACCTTCCCGGCATTATTTAGCAGAACCGCTAACAGGCGAAACTCAATCGGCGTCAAATGAATTTCCTCGTCACCACGGTGTACGAGGCGTGCGGCAATATCCACTTTGACGTTGGAAAAATGTACCACCGGTTCGGGAGACGCACCGCTGGCGTGGCGACGCAATGCCACGCGCAATCTCGCCTGTAGCTCGCCAATACCAAAGGGTTTACTGAGATAGTCATCGGCACCGGCATCCAGCGCAGCAATTTTATCGCTTTCCTCACTGCGGGCTGAAAGCACAATCACCGGAATTGCGCTCCATTGTCGCAGGTCGCGAATAAAATCAATGCCGTCGCCGTCCGGCAGGCCGAGATCGAGAATGATGAGATCGGGTTTTCGCGTGGCGGCTTCCAACAGACCACGTTGCAGCGTTTCCGCTTCATATACACGCAGGCCATCGGCTTCCAGCGCAGTGCGCAGAAAGCGGCGAATGGCATGTTCATCTTCAACAATCAGTACGTTCGTCACATATCCTCATGAAAATCTTCAAGTTCAGGGGGGATTTCCTGGGGCAGTGTAACACGAAAACAGGCTCCTCCTTGCGCGCGATTGTGGACCGAAATAGTACCGCCGTGCACGTCCACAATAGCCTGACAAATTGCCAGCCCCAGCCCAACGCCGGGCACCGATGACTCTTTATTTCCCCGGGAAAATTTGTCAAAAACGCGCTGTTCCATACCCGACGGAATACCCGGCCCATTATCCCAGACGTCCAGTTGCAGATGTGCGCCATCGACGCTGGCATTAATACCGATTTGCGCCTGTGGCCCCGCGTATTTGACGGCGTTTTCCAGCAGGTTAATCAGCACCCGTTCAAAGAGCGGACCATCGACGTGAATCAGTGTTAACGGTTCAGGTAACGACAGATTTATCGGGGCAGAGAGACCGGGCTCCAGCATCTGCAGGGCGCTGCCGACCACCTCTTCCAGCGTTAACCACTCCTTCTTAAGATTAAAGCCGCCAGACTGAATTCGCGCCATATCCAGCAGGTTATTAACCAGTCGGGTAGTATTCAGAACGTGCTGGCGAATCTCACTGGCCTGGCGCGCGTGCGGCGATCCCTCGCTGGCCAGATCCAGTGTTAAGATTTCCGCCTGACCGAACAACACCGTCAACGGCGTGCGCAAATCGTGGGACAGAGCAGCGAGCAGGGCGTTGCGAATGCTTTCGCGCTCGCTGGCAAACCGGGCCTGCTCTTCGCTGGCGGTCAGCGTCAGGCGCTCCAGCGCACTGGCTACCAGTAGAGTGAAGGTTTCCAGCAGGCGTTGCTGTTCGGGGATCATAAGCTGGCGTAAATTTCCCGGTTCGACCACCAGCAGCCCATGCGTTTTATCGGCGCTTTTTAACGGTAAAATCTGATACGGCACGCCCGGTAACGTGTCGGTGCCTGCACCGGCCGGTTGCCCTTTGTCAAAGCTCCATTGGGCAATGGCGTCATCCCACGGCGTCATGCCCTGTTGATGGGTGAGCGGGGCCAGCTTGCCGTTCTCACCGGGCAGTAAAACCTGGCTGCGGGCCTGAAACGTTGAAGCGATAAACTGTTCACTGGTGGCGGCGATATCCGTCTGACTCCGACCGACGGCCAGCGCTTTCGACATCTCATACAAATGACGCGTACGCTGTTCACGATAACGCGCAACCCGCGCCTGATAACGCACCCCGGCGGTCAGATTACCAATAACCAGCCCTACCGTTAGCATTACGGCAAAGGTGAGCAGGTACTGAACGTCTGAAACGGCCAGCGTCCCGCGTGGGGCAATAAAGAAGAGATCGAAGCTGGCGACGTTAATAAAGGTTGCCAGTACTGACGGCCAGCGTCCGTAAAAGAGTGCGATAACCACCACACCCAATAAATAGATCATCACCAGGTTGGCGGCGTCAAAGGCCATTAGCCACTGCATGGCGATTAGCGTAATAATGGCGCACAGCGCAACGGCAACCACACAACCCTGAATTTGTACCCGCCATTTATCCTTAAAGGTGCGACTATCAGCCGTTTGCAGCACAGGGCGTGAAGGGGGCTCATCGAGCGCAACAATCATCAGGTCGAGATCCGGTGCGCGATGAGCGAGTTTGTCGGCAAAGGAATCGCTACGCCACCAGCGACGCGTAGTCGGACGCCCGAGCACAATTTTTCCCAGATTATGCTCACGGGCATAGTGGATGACCGCTTTGTCTTCGGCGGGGTCGGAAAGGGTAGCTGTTTCTGCGCCTAACTCCTGAGCCAGCCGCAGAGCGCTTAAAATTGCGCGGCGTTGTTTTTCGGGCAGTCGGTGCAGCGCTGGCGTTTCGACATACACCGCATGCCAGACGCTGCCGAGACGCGCCGCCAGACGTGCGGCGGCGCGTACCAGTTTTTCGCTGCCGGTATTGTGCCCAATGCACAGTAAAATAGCGTCGCGGGTATGCCAGACTTTCTCCTCTCCCGGACGTCCTCGCCAGGCGCGCATCTGATCGTCTACCCGATCAGCCGTGCGGCGCAGGGCAAGTTCACGTAGCGCGATCAGATTACCTTTGCGAAAGAAATGCTCGATTGCTCTTTCTGCCTGACCGGCGATATAGACCTTGCCTTCGTTCAGGCGCTGGCGCAAATCGTCGGGGGGGAGATCGACCAGCACCACATCGTCGGCGGCATCGAAAAAAGGGTCGGGTACGGTTTCACGAACCTGAATGCCGGTAACGCCGCTGACCACGTCATTGAGACTTTCCAGATGCTGCACGTTAACGGTAGTAAAGACATCAATCCCGGCTTCCAGCAGCTCTTCAATGTCCTGCCAGCGCTTAGGATGCCTTGAGCCTGGCGCATTACTGTGCGCCAGTTCATCCATCAAAATGAGCGCCGGACGGCGAGCCAGCGCCGCGTCGAGATCGAACTCATTGATATGGCGACCGTGACGCGCTTGTCGCTTTAGCGGCAAGATGCTGAGGCCGTCCAACAACGCGGCGGTCTCTTTGCGTCCATGGGTTTCCACCACGCCAATCAGCACATCTAACCCTTGCGCCCGCAGTCGCTGGGCCTCTGCCAGCATGGCCCAGGTTTTGCCGACGCCAGCACAGGCACCGAAGAAAATTTTCAGTTTTCCTCGGTGCGGGGCCGTGGTCTGCTCCAGCAGGCGATCGGGGTCGGGGCGTAAGGGTTCGTTATGCATGTCCTTTTTCTCAGTGCTTATCCAGCGCTAAATTAAGTTCCACCAGGTTCACCACCGGCTGACCGATAAAACTGACCAACGGCTTGTGCGTATATTGTGCAACCAACCGCGTTACCTCTTCAACGCTGAGGTTGCGAGCCTGCGCCACGCGGGGAATTTGCCAGGCCACCGCGGCTGGCGTCAGGTTGTTATCCAGCCCGCTGGAAGAAGCCGTTACCAGCTCTACCGGGACGGCAGGACTTGCCTGCGGGTTGGCGGCACGCAGCGCGGCAATCCGGCTTTGCAGCTGTTTATCCAGTTCCGGGTTGCTGGCTGCCAGATTACTGCCGCCTGAAGCCATTGGATTATAGGGCATTTCAGCTGTGGCAGACGGACGCCCCTGAAAATAACCGGCAGCGGTAAAATGTTGCCCGATGAGCTCTGAGCCGCGAACAACCTGACCTTCGCTAAGAAGGGAACCGTTAGCCTGGTGGGGAAACCACCACTGCCCCAGCGCGGTCGTCAGCAACGGGTAAGCCCCGCCGGTGATAAGCATCAGGAAAATCAATGTTGATAATGCAGGACGTAATCCACTCATCTGAAACCTCACACCAGACCCAGCAGGGTCAGCAGTAAATCAATCGCTTTGATACCGATAAACGGCACAACCAAACCGCCCAGACCATAGATCCACAAATTGCGGCGCAACATCGCGGATGCGGACAAAGGTTTGTAGCTCACGCCTTTTAGCGCCAGCGGGATCAGAAAGACGATAACCAGCGCGTTAAAGATAACCGCGCTGAGGATCGCCGAGTCTGGCGAATGCAGTCCCATCACGTTCAGCGCATTGAGCTGCGGATAGGTGGCGGCGAAGGCGGCCGGGATAATAGCGAAATACTTCGCGACGTCGTTGGCAATACTGAAAGTGGTCAGCGAACCGCGCGTCATCAGCATTTGTTTACCAATGTGCACTACTTCAATCAGTTTGGTGGGGTTGGAGTCGAGATCCACCATGTTACCTGCTTCTTTCGCTGCCTGGGTTCCAGAGTTCATGGCGACCGCAACGTCCGCCTGCGCCAGGGCAGGAGCGTCATTGGTTCCGTCGCCGGTCATTGCCACCAGACGACCTTCCGCTTGATACTGACGAATCAGCGCCAGCTTGGCTTCCGGCGTGGCTTCAGCTAAGAAGTCATCCACTCCGGCCTCAGCGGCGATCGCGGCAGCGGTCAGGCGGTTATCGCCGGTGATCATCACCGTTTTAATCCCCATTTTGCGCAGTTGGGCAAAACGTTCTTTGATCCCGCCTTTCACGATATCTTTCAGCGCAATCACGCCCAGTACGCGGGAGCCTTCGGCAACCACCAGCGGCGTTGCGCCAAGGCGAGCGACGCTTTCGACCTTCTGCTCCACATCGGCGGGAAAGTGGCCGCCGTTGGCTTCAACGTGCCGACGAATGGCATCGACCGACCCTTTGCGGATCATTCGGTTGTCGATGTTGATGCCGCTCATCCGGCTTTGGGCGGTAAACGGCACAAAGGTAGCGTGTAGCGATTGCACGTCGCGAATACGCAGATTAAAGCGCTGTTTTGCCAGGATCACGATGCTGCGGCCTTCCGGCGTTTCATCGGCCAGCGATGAAAGCTGTGCGGCGTCGGCCAACGTTTTTTCGTCCACGCCGTGGGCGGGCAGAAAATCTGAAGCCTGACGGTTACCCAGCGTAATGGTGCCGGTTTTATCCAGCAGCAGTACGTCTACGTCACCTGCCGCCTCTACTGCACGTCCGCTGGTAGCGATGACATTTGCGCCCAGCATGCGGCTCATCCCGGCGACGCCAATCGCTGAGAGCAGCCCACCTATCGTTGTAGGGATCAAACACACAAGCAAGGCAACCAGCACCGTGATGCTGACCGCACTACCACCCCAGGCGGAAAACGGCCATAGCGTGGCGGTCGCCAGCAAAAAGATAATGGTCAGGGCAATCAGCAGGATCGTCAGGGCGATTTCATTGGGCGTTTTACGCCGCTGAGCGCCTTCAACCATGGCGATCATCCGGTCGAGGAATGTTTCACCGGGGTTTACGCTGCATTCGATAACCAGCCAGTCGGAGAGGATGCGGGTCCCGCCGGTGACGGAGGCGAAATCGCCACCGGATTCACGAATCACAGGCGCGGATTCACCGGTAATGGCACTTTCATCTACTGATGCGCCACCTTCAATGACCTCGCCGTCACACGGGATAATATCGCCAGCTTCCACCAGCACGATATCCCCTTTCCGTAAATCATCGGCAGGAACGTGATCCATTGCCGCACCGTATTTGGGTTCGCGAAGTTTACGGGCAAAGGCGGTTTTTTTGACTCCCTTTAGGCTGTTAGCCTGAGCTTTACTGCGACCTTCTGCCAGCGCCTCAGCGAAGTTGGCGAACAGAACGGTAATCCACAGCCACAGACTTATCGCGCCGGTAAACCACGGGCTGCCCTGCATATGACCTGTTGCCATCGCCACCGTTAACAGGGTTGTTAACAAACTGCCCAGCCAGACGATAAACATCACCGGGTTACGCCACTGGGTATGTGGGCTTAATTTTTTCACGGCGTCCATCAGCGCCTGTGCGACCAGAGAGGGTTCGAACAGCGCCAGTTGCTTGCGACTCATAGTAATGTGCTCCGCATCACTCAGTGTAATGACAGGTATTCTGCGACCGGGCCAAGCGCCAGGGCAGGAACAAAGGTGAGAGCGCCAACCAGTAACACCGTACCGATTAACAACCCGACAAACAGCGCGCCGTGGGTAGGTAGCGTGCCTGGGCTTGCTGGCTGGATCTTTTTACTGACCAGCGACCCGGCAATAGCCATCACGGGGATGATCACGCCGAAGCGACCGAAGAACATGCACAGGGCCAGCAGGCAGTTCCAGAACGGGCTATTGGCGCTTAATCCGGCAAAGGCGCTACCGTTGTTGTTCGAGGCAGACGACACGGCATACAGGACTTCACTAAAGCCGTGAGGACCTGGATTAAGCATGGCGCTGCGCCCGGCATCGCTCATCATGGCGATCGCTGTCCCGAGCAGGACCAGCGTAGGGGTGACCAGAATCGCCAGCGCGGTCATTTTCATTTCGCGCACGTCGATTTTCTTACCGAGATACTCCGGCGTACGGCCAATCATTAACCCGGCGATAAATACCGCCAGCAGCACGAACAGCAGCATGCCGTACAGACCTGAACCCACACCGCCGAAGACCACTTCACCAATCTGCATCAGCCACATAGGTACCATGCCGCCCAGTGCGGTAAAGGAGTCATGCATCGCATCGACAGCCCCGCAGGATGCTGCTGTGGTGACGACGGAAAAGAGACTCGTGGCCAGCACGCCAAAGCGGCTCTCCTTGCCCTCCATGTTGATATTGCTGTCGGCACCGAATGCCATCAGGTGCGGGTTGCCCTGAACTTCGGCCCACATCACGACGGCAACGCAGACCGCAAAAATCAGTGACATGGCCCACAGTAAGGTCCGCCCCTGACGACGATCGCCCACTACATCACCAAAGGCAAAACACAGCGCGGTGGGAATTAAGAAAATAGCCAGCATCTGTACCAGATTGGTCAGTGCGGTTGGGTTTTCAAATGGATGTGATGAGTTAGCGTTAAAGAATCCCCCTCCGTTAGTGCCGAGCATCTTAATCGCTTCCTGTGAGGCGACTGGCCCCATTGGCAGCAGCTGTTTCACCCCTTCAAGGGTGGTGATGGGCTGATAAGGCAATATGTTTTGCAACGTACCTTGCTGAATGAAGAACAGGGCAATGAGCAACGCAATAGGGACGAGGATCCACAGCGTAATGCGAACCAGATCGACCCAGGCGTTGCCCAGCGTGTTCATACTCTGGCGTGTGAAAGCGCGGGTCAGGGCAAAAATCACCGCAATTCCGGTCGCCGCAGACAGGAAATTCTGCACGGTCAACCCGGCCATCTGGTTGAAATAGCTTAAGGTGGTTTCGCCAGCATAGGATTGCCAGTTGGTATTAGTGACAAAACTCACCGCCGTGTTGAGCGCCAGATCCCACGAAAGCCCTGGCAGTTGTTGGGGATTTAACGGTAGCAGGTTTTGCGCCATCAGCATCGAAAACAGGACCAGCAGGCCCAGCGCATTGAGAGCAAGGATAGCCAGCAGATACTGCCGCCAGTTCATTTCCTGCTGCGAGATGCCCAGACCGCGCCAGAGTAAATGCTCCGCGCCAACCAGACCTGGCAGGGGCGTATTGTTGATCAGTCGAGCCAGCCCAAATCCCAACGGTCTGGCGATGACAAATAGCACCAGCAAGAAACTGGCAATGAGTAAAAATCCTTGGGCCGCCATCAGAACGCCTCCGCATTGATCAGGGCATAGACCAGGTAACCTAATAATAAAAAGACCAGCACAATGCCGGTTATCACGCCTGCACTCACAGTGCACCTCCAGTGGCATAAATGTGATAACCAGAGCGTAGGTTTTTGCTTGCAAAGATTTCGCAAAAATCAGCGGGTGGGGTGTAAAAAAAGTATAAAAATGGCAAAAACCATTATTTAACTGATGGTTAGTATTAATTTAACTTTTATGTAACTTAATTACAGTTTTAAGCTAAACGGAGCATTAATAGATAAAAATAAGTGGTCGGATGAGTAGCAAAATTACACACAAGGCGGTATTATTTTCATCAGTTAACCAAGTTTATTTTTCCGGTGCTATTCACCGAACAGATATATGGGAGAGGATTATGGACTTTTATAAAGAATATCCAGCACACATTGTTTTCTTGCGCCGTACCTTTGCCGTAGTGGCGGGCGTGCTGGCGCTACCGGTCATGCTGTTCTGGAAAGACCGCGCTCGTTTTTACAGCTACCTGCACCGCGTCTGGTCTAAAACCAGTGATAAACCGGTGTGGATGGAGCAGGCTGAAAAAGCCACCTGCGATTTCTACTAAGTTATCGTTCTTGCTCAAGAAAACCGCTCACAGTAATGTGGCGGTTTTTTTTATGCGCTGACGTCTACACTTGTCGGTGTAATAGATAACGAGTGGCAATGATTAATTTATATCCGGGAGTATTATGACCACCCATCTGGTCTGGTTTCGACGTGATTTACGTCTGCATGACAACCTCGCGCTGGCGGCGGCTTGTCGGGATCGTACTGCGCAGGTCATCGCGCTATATATCTCTACTCCTGAGCAGTGGAAGGCGCATGAAATGGCCCCACGTCAGGCGGCATTTGTGAGTGCGCAGTTGAATGCGTTGCAGACGGCGCTGGCGGAAAAAGGCATCCCGCTTCTGTTTGATGAAGTCGCAGATTTTGCGGCCAGCGTGGAAACCGTCAAAAACGTCTGCGCACAGCATAGCGTCAGCCGATTGTTTTATAACTATCAATACGAAATAAACGAACGTCAGCGTGATGTCGCCGTTGAGAAGGTACTACCCCATGTGGTGTGTGAAGGGTTTGACGATAGCGTGATCCTGCCTCCGGGGGCGGTCATGACCGGCAATCACGAGATGTATAAAGTCTTTACACCGTTTAAAAATGCCTGGCTGAAGCGGATTAAAGAGGGTGTTCCAGAATGCGTTAGTGCGCCGAAGGTGAGAGAAAGCGGCGCTCTTGACGCTCCGTTAACATCAATAACGCTGAGCTATCCGCAGCAAGATTTTGATGCGCAGCGGTTTGTGGCAGAAGAAAAACTGGCTATCGCGCAATTACGCCAGTTTTGCCAGCAGGCCGCGCGCGAATATGAGCAACGGCGTGATTTCCCCGCGGTTGATGGTACCAGTCGATTATCCGCGAGCCTGGCGACAGGGGGATTGTCGCCGCGCCAGTGCCTGAATCGACTGCTCGCGGAGCAGCCGCAGGCGCTTGAAGGAGGGGAAGGCAGCGTCTGGCTGAACGAACTTATCTGGCGTGAATTTTATCGTCATCTGATGACTTACCATCCGGCGCTGTGTCGGCATCAACCGTTTATCCGTTGGACCGATCGCGTGCAATGGCAGAATAATCCTGCACATTTGCAAGCCTGGCAAACAGGGAACACGGGATACCCGATTGTGGATGCGGCGATGCGTCAGCTCAACGCTACGGGCTGGATGCATAATCGATTACGCATGATTACGGCCAGTTTTTTAGTGAAAGATCTGCTGATCGACTGGCGTAAAGGCGAGCAATATTTTATGTCGCAACTGATCGATGGCGATCTGGCGGCCAATAACGGCGGCTGGCAGTGGGCGGCCTCAACCGGGACCGACGCCGCACCGTATTTCCGTATCTTTAACCCCACGACTCAGGGCGAAAAATTTGACCGCGACGGCGAGTTTATCCGCCAGTGGCTGCCGGAACTGCGCGATGTGCCGGGTAAAGCCATTCATGATCCGTGGACGTGGGCTGAAAAAGCGCAGGTTACGCTTAACTATCCTCGTCCGATTGTCGATCATAAACAAGCAAGACTGGCGACGCTGGCGGCCTATGAGGCGGCGCGTAAAGAGTAGGCATGGTGGATTTCTGCGTAATGCCTTCCAGCAGAGTGAACATGTTGCAGTCGGGAGCTTTTAGCGCTGAAACGTGCTCTCAGTACCGTGAATACCCTGCTGCATAAGTTTTCCCTCAGCAGTAAATTTCCGTCATCTTCATTCAGATGACGAAAATTAATGACAACGCCAACGCCAACGACATCCACACCGCACGATGCGGTGTTTAAAACGTTTTTACATCATCCCGAAACTGCGCGGGATTTTCTCGACATTCACCTGCCAGCTGAACTGCGGACACTTTGCGATTTGAATTCGCTGAAGCTGGAGTCAGAAAGCTTTATTGAAGCGGATTTACGTTCGCGCTACTCAGACGTGCTCTGGTCTTTGCACACTCGCGACGGCGACGGTTATGTCTATGTGGTTTTAGAGCATCAAAGTTCAGCCGAGCCGCATATGGCTTTTCGTCTGTTGCGTTATGCGATGGCGGCGATGCAGCGCCATCTGGACGCAGGGCATAAGGAACTGCCGCTGGTGATACCGATGCTGTTTTATCATGGCTGCCGAAGCCCTTACCCGTACTCGTTGTGCTGGCTGGATGCCTTTGCCGACTCCGTGGCGGCAAGACAACTTTATTCCAGCGCATTTCCGTTGGTGGACATAACGGTGGTACCCGATGATGAGATCATGGCTCACAGGCGAATGGCGCTGCTGGAATTAATGCAAAAACATATCCGTCGGCGGGATTTGATGGGACTGGTAGAGCAACTGACCACGCTGCTACTTACTGGATGCGCTAATGACACGCAATTACAAGCGATGTTTAATTACATTCTACAATCTGGCGATGAATCTCGCTTTAATGAGTTTATGCAAGAGATGGCACAACGGATCCCCCAACACAAGGAGAGGCTGATGACTATTGCAGAGCGGTTACGGTTAGATGGATTACAGGAAGGACTACAACAAGGACTACAACAAGGACTACAACAAGGCAAAGAAGAAGGAAAACAAGAAGCGGCATTACGTATAGCGCAAACCATGTTGGAACAGGGAATAGAACGCGAAATGGTAAAACTGGTGACTGGTGTTTCAGAAGCGGATTTGGCTGTAAACCATGCATAATCTCCAGAAAAACAGGCCCGAATCTTATTACATCATCGGGCCTGTAAACTCAGGACTCTACCGCCAGCGGACGATTTCTGAACTTCAACGACTGGTACAGCCAAATCAGCAGCACCAGCACCACACAGGCCAGCGCGCCCCAGGTTATTTCGCTAAAGACATCAATATATGCATTGATGGAATAGTTGATAGCGCCCGCTGAGTCAAACGAACCTTGTGAGGTTTGATCGGCGATAACGCCGGCCAGGTAGTTGGCGATGGCCCCGGAAAGCAGCATGTAGATACCCGTTAACACGCCGGTCACTCCTGGGATCTCGATACGTGTAATCTGAGACATAGCCACCGGATCGATAAACAGCTCGGCAAAGCCCATGACCGCCAGCCCCAATACCATCAGCGGCATGGAAGAGTGACCGTAAGCCGCAGACCAGCGGGCGCTCAAGGTCAGAATACAGAATCCGGCGCTCATTAAACCGAGGCCAAGGGCAAATTTACCCCAGATACGTACGGTACGATTACCGCTCACGCTTTCTTTGACCACCCAGGCCAGCACGATACCGCACAGCATAACGGCAAAGGCGTTAACCGACTGGAACATCGCGGTAGGGACGGAATATCCCAGAATATCGCGATTAACGAAGCGGTCGATATACAGGCTAATCGAACTGCCGCCCTGTTGAGCAAAGGCCCAGAACAACAGACTGAAGAAGGTCAGCGTAACGATAAGCCCCAGTTCTTTACGCTGTTTCTGGGTCTGCGCCTGGCGGTAAATCTTCGCCAGAACCGCCAGACCAATAACAGTAGCAACGATCAGTGCGTAAACGGACCACTCTTTCCAGAACAGAACGGTAATCAGCAGCGGTGCTGCAACCAGCAGAACTAACAACCAGGCCCAGTTTGGCAGCATATATTTTTTCGCACACAGAACGGCCTTGTTGACGCCGGTGGTATGGGCGAAATGGCGATTACCGCATACGAAAATCACCAGCCCCGCCAGCATGCCAATCGCCGCCAGCGCAAAGCCCATTGCCCAGCTGTACTCTTCCTGCACGTAGCCGCAGGCAATGGGCGCGATGATTGAACCAATATTACCGGCAGCGTAGAGCAGAGAGAATCCACCGTCACGGCGAGGGTCTTCAGGCTGATACAACTCGCCTAACAGGCAACTGATGTTGGATTTAAACAGACCGTAGCCACAGACAATAATCGCCAGCGATAAATAAAGGAACGCCGGGGCCATTTCGCTGGCGCCCAATACCAGATGCCCCACAGCCATTAAAAATGCGCCGATCATCACCGCCATTCGATTGCCGAGCACTTTATCGGCCAGGTATCCCCCAAGAATGGGCGTAACGTAGACCAGCGAGCAGTAGGCGCTGAACAGTTCATATGCGTGATTATCGTCGTACTTAAGCTGGTTAGTGAGATACAGGATCAGCAATGCACGCATGCCGTAAAAACTGAAGTATTCCCAAATTTGTAGCGCAACGACGTAATAAATCGCCCGTGGTTGAGATGCTTGTTTATTCATTATTTTCTCGAAGTAAATGCCTCGCGACAGGCTGAACGTGCTGCGCGAGTGTGTTTCCTTAAAGTTTTAACTTTGATACAGATCTGATTATTTTTGCAATATGCTGTCTGATTGCATAAATATACATGAATTAGATCGCGTGGGGGTAAGCAAATTGCGTTCAAATCGGGTGTGATTGTTTCTTGATGTGTCAGTGAAATGTCTATCGACGAACGCAAGCGGGAACGCTATTTTAACCTAAGCTGTGTTGCTGATTGGGCAGGCAGAATTTATGACTACGAGGACGATGATGAAAAACACCGAACTGGAACAACTGATCAACGACAAACTGAACAGCGCCGCCATTAGCGACTATGCGCCGAATGGTTTGCAGGTTGAGGGCAAAGAGACGGTGCATAAAATCGTGACCGGCGTGACTGCAAGTCAGGCGTTACTGGACGAGGCGGTACGCCTGCAGGCGGATGCGGTCATCGTTCATCACGGTTATTTCTGGAAAGGCGAATCTCCGGTTATTCGCGGAATGAAGCGCCATCGTCTGAAAACGCTGTTGGAAAATGATATCAACCTGTATGGCTGGCACCTGCCGCTGGATGCTCACCCGGAACTGGGTAATAACGCGCAGTTGGCAGCGCTGTTGGGGATCTCCGTCATGGGTGAAATCGAGCCGCTGGTGCCATGGGGAGAACTCTCTATGCCGGTTCCGGGGCTGGAGCTGGCATCGTGGATTGAAGCGCGTTTAGGCCGTAAACCGTTATGGTGTGGTGATACCGGGCCGGAAAAAGTTCAGCGCGTCGCCTGGTGTACAGGGGGCGGTCAGAGTTTCATTGATAGCGCAGCCCGGTTTGGTGTCGATGCCTTTATCACCGGTGAGGTTTCAGAGCAAACCATTCACTCAGCCCGCGAGCAGGGGTTGCATTTTTATGCTGCTGGTCACCATGCGACCGAACGCGGCGGCATTCGCGCATTGAGCGAATGGCTGAATGAAAATACCGATCTGGACGTAACCTTTATCGATATTCCTAATCCAGCGTAATAAAGAGGGACGAAAGTGCAGCGAGCGCGTTGTTATCTGTTAGGTGAAAGTGCGGTGGTTCTTGAGCTGGAACCTCCCATTACGCTGGCGACTCAGAAACGCATCTGGCGTCTGGCCCAGCGTCTGGTT
Source organism: Citrobacter sp. RHB35-C21 (assembly GCF_013816515.1). NCBI lineage: Bacteria > Pseudomonadati > Pseudomonadota > Gammaproteobacteria > Enterobacterales > Enterobacteriaceae > Citrobacter > Citrobacter sp. RHB35-C21. The sequence goes on along the minus strand of NZ_CP057147.1, from coordinate 3,604,762 downwards.
GATGCCCCGAATGTGCTGGAAGCTATTCCGGGAATGAACAATATCACGGTTACCCTGCGCGACCCGAAAACGCTGGCGCTGGATGCGATTGAACGCCTGCAGCGCTGGTGGGAAGAGAGTGAGGCGCTGGAGCCGGACTCGCGCTTTATTGAAATTCCCGTGACCTATGGCGGTGAGTTCGGCCCCGATTTGGCAGAGGTCGCCCGGCACAGTGGATTAAGCGACAAGCAGGTCGTCGAACTTCATGCGTCGGTTGATTATGTGGTGTGGTTTATCGGTTTTCAGCCGGGATTTCCCTATCTCGGGAGCTTACCTGAACCGCTCCATACTCCGAGGCGTGCGGAACCGCGTCTGCTTGTTCCGGCAGGTTCTGTAGGTATTGGCGGATCCCAAACGGGGGTCTATCCGCTTTCCACGCCAGGCGGATGGCAATTGATTGGCCGTACCTCCGTTGCGTTATTTGATCCAAAACGGCAGGAGCCGATTCTGTTACGGGCTGGCGATACCGTGCGTTTTGTCCCGCAGAAGGAGGGGATATGTTAAACATCATTCGCGCTGGCATGTACACCTCAGTACAGGACGGGGGACGCCATAGTTTTCGTCAATCCGGAATCAGTCACTGTGGCGCGCTGGATAAACCGGCGCTGAACGTTGCTAACCTGCTGGTGGGTAATGATGCGAATGCCGCTGCGCTGGAAATCACACTGGGGCAGTTGGTGGTGGAATTTGAAACCGATGGCTGGTTTGCCCTGACCGGTGCGGGATGTGAAGCGCACCTGGATCGTACTCCCGTATGGAGCGGATGGCGGCTACCGGTAAAAGCCGGGCAACGTCTGACGCTAAAACGTCCACACCACGGCATGCGCAGCTATCTGGCGGTAGCGGGCGGTTTTGATGTGCCCGAAGTAATGGGCTCGCGCAGTACCGATCTCAAAGTCGGAATTGGCGGGCTGGAAGGGCGTCTGCTGCGCGATGGCGATCGGCTGCCAATTGGCGCATCGACCCGGCAATTCAGCGGGCCGCAGGGCGTAAAACAGCTGATGTGGGGCAACCACATTCGTGCGCTCCCCGGGCCTGAATACCAGGAGTTTGACGAAGTATCGCAGGCTTCTTTCTGGCGCTCCCCGTGGCAACTGAGTCCGCAAAGCAACCGTATGGGGTATCGCTTGCAGGGGCAGTCGCTGACGCGCACGACCGATCGCGAGTTATTGTCGCATGGTTTGCTCCCTGGCGTAGTGCAGGTTCCGCATAATGGTCAGCCCATCGTGCTGATGAACGATGCTCAGACGACGGGCGGCTATCCGCGTATCGCCTGTATCATCGAAGCAGATATGTATCATCTGGCGCAGATCCCGCTCGGCCAGCCGATCCATTTTGTGCAGTGTTCGCTGGAGGAAGCGCTTAAGGCGCGCCACGATCGGCAGCGTTATCTGGAACAGTTAACATGGCGACTTAACAATGAAAATTGATCTCAACGCAGACCTCGGTGAGGGATGCCCTAACGATGCAGCGCTGCTGCAACTGGTGTCATCAGCCAACATCGCCTGTGGGTTTCACGCCGGTGATGCGCAGACGATGCTTTTAAGCGTGCGCGAAGCGCTAAAAAATGGCGTAGCGATAGGCGCGCATCCGAGTTTTCCGGATCGGGAAAATTTTGGCCGTAGCGCCATGACCCTGCCTGTGGAAACGGTGTATGCGCAGACGCTGTATCAAATTGGTGCGCTGGCTGCCATCACGCGTGCGCAGGGCGGCGTAATGCGTCATGTTAAACCGCACGGTATGCTTTATAACCAGGCGGCGAAAGATCCTCAGTTGGCGGATGCTATTGCTAAAGCGGTGTATGCCTGCGATTCGTCGCTGGTTCTGGTAGGACTGGCGGGAAGCGAACTGATTCGTGCCGGAGAACGCTATGGTCTGGTAACACGTCAGGAGGTTTTTGCCGATCGGGGTTATCAGGCGGATGGCAGTCTGGTGCCGCGCAGCCAGCCGGGCGCATTGATTGAGGATGAAGAGCAGGCGCTGGCGCAAACGCTAGAAATGGTGCAATCCGGGAGAGTAAAAAGCCAGAGTGGAACGTGGGCGAGCGTGACAGCCCAGACGGTATGCATTCACGGGGATGGTGAGCACGCACTCGCTTTTGCCCGTCGCTTGCGAGCCGCATTCAATGCATGCAATATTCAAATTAGCGCATAAATTTATTCATATAAAACAATAATATATTACACAACAACATATACAGGACTGAATTATGGGAGAGGTAATTTCTCTCTGGCCATTGACGGGGATCGCCGTCATCGTGGTCGGATTTCTTTTACGTTTTAACCCGGTATTGGTGGTCATTATTGCCGGGATCGTCACGGGGCTGGCGGCGCATATGCCGGTAGCCACTATCCTTGAGAAGCTGGGTGAAGGTTTTCTTAACACCCGCAACCTGCCATTTATCCTGCTGATCCCGCTGGCGGTTATTGGCCTGCTGGAACGCCACGGACTCAAAGAGCGTGCTCAGGCGTGGATTGCAAAAATCCGCAGCGCCACCAGTGGCCGTCTGCTTATTGTCTATCTGTTCATTCGCGAAGCGACCGCTGCGTTAGGGCTGACCAGTCTGGGGGGGCATCCGCAGATGGTGCGTCCGCTGCTGGCGCCGATGGCGGAAGGGGCCGCAGAGAAAAATCACGGCGAGATACCTGGGGCGGTACGCTATCGTCTGCGCGCCATGTCAGCTGCGACCGATAACGTCGGACTGTTCTTCGGTGAAGATATCTTTGTTGCCTTCGGCGCCATCATTTTTATGCACAACTTTATGCTGGAGTCTGGTGGGATCCAGACCGAACCGCTGCATATTGCCTTGTGGGGGATCCCAACGGCAATTTGTGCATTCCTGATCCACGGTACGCGTCTGTGGCGTCTGGATAGCTATTTGCAACGTGAGGTGGCGAAAGCGAATGCCGCAGCGAAAGGGGAAGCGAAATGAATTTTCAACAAAGCTATCTCTACTGGCTGGCGGGAGCGGTATTACTGATTGTGGCGCTGATGTCCTGGCAGGACAAAGCGAACCCGCGTCGCTTCACCACCGGCCTGTTTTGGGGCATATACGGCGTACTGTTTCTGCTTGGCGACTGGACATACTCGCTGTTTGGCGACAAACGCACGGTGCATATTGCCGTTGGCGTCGCGGTGGTCGTGCTGGCCCTGATCGCCGGTTTTGGCGGCGTGAAGCTGGGAAGCTACCATCAACGAACGCAGCAACAGCGCGAAGAAAGCGCCAGTCGTCTGGGTAACCGCCTGTTTTTCCCGGCGCTGGCAATTCCGGTGGTAACGGTTATTGGCGTGCTGATGTTCAACCATATTCCGGGCTTACAGGATGCGCTGTTTGGGCCGGGTAATCACGCCACGCTGGTGACGCTCTTTTCTATGACCGCAGGCTCGTTGATTGGTCTGGCGATGGCGATAAAAATGACCCATGAGCGGGTTCATCAACCGATTCAGGAGGCGCGCCGTCTGCTGGACTCCATCGGCTGGGCGTTCATCCTGCCGCAGATTTTGGCCACGCTCGGGCTGTTGTTTACGGCAGCGGGCGTAGGCAGCGGTATTTCCTGGCTGACGCAAGAATACCTGGCGGTGGATAGCCGCTTTATCGCAGTGACGGTGTACACCCTCGGCATGGCATTGCTGACGATGGTCATGGGCAATGCGTTTGCCGCTTTCCCGATCGTGACCGCCGGAATTGGTATTCCGATCCTCGTGCTGCAGCACGGCGGCAATCCGGCAGTAATGGCGGCAATTGGTATGTTCTCTGGCTATTGCGGGACGTTAATGACGCCGATGGCGGCAAACTTTAACATTGTTCCTGCAGCGCTGCTGGAGCTGCCGGATAAAAACGCGGTGATTAAAGCGCAGGTGCCAACCGGCATACTGCTGTTGCTGGTCAACGTGTTCCTGATGTATTTCCTGATGTTCTTGTAAGGTGACAGGATGAAAACAGTACTCATCACGGGATTTGAACCCTTTGGCGGCGAGTCAGTTAACCCTTCCTGGGAAGTGGTCTCGGGCCTCGACAATGCTATCATCGGCGGATGCCGCGTCGTTGCCCGCCAACTGCCGTGCGTCTTTGGCGAGTCTCTTGCCGTACTCAATGGTGCGATTGACGCGCTGTCGCCATCACTGGTGCTGGCTGTGGGGCAGGCGGGTGGGCGCGCGGATGTCACCGTGGAGCGCGTGGCGATCAACGTTGACGATGCGCGTATTGCGGATAATCAGGGTCAACAGCCGGTAGATGTGCCGATTGTGGCCGATGGTCCGGCGGCGTGGTTTAGTTCGTTGCCGATCAAAGCGATGGTTGTTGCCATGCGCAACGCGGGAATTCCGGCTTCGGTTTCCCAGACCGCGGGCACTTTCGTGTGTAACCACGTGATGTATGGCCTGCTGCATAAACTACGTGACGTTCCGGCGGTGAAGGGAGGATTTATTCATATCCCTTATTTGCCGCAACAGGCTGCACAGCACCCCGGGGCGCCAAGTATGGCAGCGGACACGGTGCGCCGGGCGCTGGAAGTTGCGATTGCCACCGCGTTGCAGGTGGAGAGTGATATCGCAGTGACGGGCGGTGCAACACATTAAAAAAGGACAGTATTATGCCTGAAGGCCCGGAGATCCGCCGCGCGGCGGATAACCTGGAGGCGGCAGTCAAAGGCAAACCCCTGACCGATGTCTGGTTTGCCTTTGAGCAGCTAAAACCGTATCAATCTCAACTGATTGGGCAGAGTGTTACCCAGCTTGAAACGCGGGGTAAAGCATTGCTGACCCATTTTTCTAATGGATTGACGCTGTACAGCCACAATCAGCTCTATGGCGTGTGGCGAGTAGTGGATACCGGAAAAATACCGCAGACTTCGCGGGTTCTGCGTGTCAGGTTGCAAACACACGACAAAACTATTCTGCTCTATAGCGCCTCTGATATCGACATGCTGACGCCGAAACAGCTCGCTACCCACCCGTTCCTGCAACGGGTTGGGCCGGACGTCCTGGATTTACGTTTAACGCCCGATGACGTGAAAGCGCGTCTGTTATCCCCGCGTTTTCGCAATCGCCAGTTTTCTGGCCTGCTGTTGGACCAGGCGTTTCTGGCGGGATTAGGTAACTACCTGCGGGTAGAGATTCTCTGGCAGGTAGGGCTGACCGGGCAGCATAAAGCGTCGACGCTCGGAGATGAACAGTTGGATGCGCTGGCGCATGCGCTGCTTGATATTCCTCGTTTGTCCTATAACACCCGCGGGCTGGTGGATGAGAATAAACATCACGGCGCGCTGTTTCGCTTTAAGGTCTTTCACCGGGATGGTGAAGCCTGTGAGCGCTGTGGCGGAATCATCGAAAAAACGACGCTCTCTTCACGACCCTTTTACTGGTGTCCAGGATGTCAGCACTAAGCGGGATGCTTTGGCGCGTGTAGCGAAATAAACCGCGCCACCGCCGGGCCAGTCAATAAAATACTGAATAGCCGTAGGGTTTGCATCGCCATGATCAGCGCCATATCGGCGTGGCTCCCCGCGGCAATCGCCGCAACAGAATCCACGCCGCCTGGACTGGTCGCCAGATAGGCGGTAAGAAAATCTATCTGCATGTAATGCGCCAGTCCCCAGGCCATAGCGGCGCAGATCGCCATCAGTGAAAAAATGGACAAGAGGATTTGCGGTAAGGGGCGCAACGCCATTAAAAAGATCTGCTTGTCAAAACCCAGGCCAATTTGCCAGCCGATGGCCATATAGGCAATCGCCAGCAGCCATTCCGGCAGTTCGATCACCATCACGCCACCGGCATTCAGCAATGCGCCTGCCAACATCGGTAGCAACATGACGCCAGAGGGGATACGCAATAGACGCCCGGCCGTACCGGCAACGGCGGCCAGCGCCAGGGTACTGAACAGATTGCTGCTCAGCGGCGGAAACCAGACGATTTGCTCACTGACCGTTTGGGCCTGGTCGCCCATCATCACTCGGGTGACCAGTGCCGCCGCACCAACCACCAACAGTACGCGCAGATACTGCATAAACGCCACCAGCCGGATGTCGGCACCATATTCCTGCGCCATCGCCACCATTGCCGCCGCACCGCCAGGTGACGAGCCCCATGCACCGGTGTTTCCCGGTATGTTACTGTAGCGAACCAGCAGCCAGCCGATTACCGCGCTGCTCATAAGGGTCGCCAGCAGGATGATAATCACCATCGGCCAGTGGGCCGTAAGGGTCGTTAAGATTGAGCCAGTCAGGTTTTGGGCAATCATGCAGCCGAGAATCGCCTGCGCGCCAAGAAATGTGCAGCGGGGAGGGTGCAGTGAGATGCCGCGCATACTGAATATGATGCCGACGATCATCGAACCGAGCAGCAGCGGTCCTGGAAGGTGTATAAACAAAAAGAACAGGGAAAGAAGGAGCGATAGCAGAAACAACAGGCTCCACTGCAAAACAGGCATCCCATGCTCCTGAGTGAAATGACGGAAATCTCAGTAAATCATAGAGAAAGCATGATGAGAATAAAATAATATGCATCAAAAAAAACAGGTCGGATTCTGGCTTCAATGCCTTGTCCGACCCGGGAGAATTAATGGCTGTAAGCCGGACAGGCGCTGGCGCCATCCGGCAGACAATTAACGCTTAATATCAGACTTAAAATCGCGCTTATCGTAGCCGGTGTACAGCTGACGCGGACGAGCGATTTTCATGCCGTCGGTGTGCATTTCGTTCCAGTGTGCAATCCAGCCCACGGTACGCGCCATGGCGAAGATAACGGTGAACATGGAGGACGGAATACCCATCGCCTTCAGGATGATGCCGGAGTAGAAATCTACGTTCGGGTAGAGTTTCTTCTCGATGAAGTACGGGTCGTTGAGCGCAATGTGTTCAAGTTCCATCGCCACTTCCAGCAGATCATCTTTGGTGCCCAGTTCTTTCAGTACTTCATGGCAGGTTTCACGCATGACGGTGGCGCGCGGGTCATAGTTTTTATAAACACGGTGACCAAAGCCCATCAGGCGGAAGGAATCATTCTTGTCTTTCGCGCGGCGAACAAATTCCGGAATGTGTTTAACAGAGCTGATTTCTTCCAGCATTTTCAGCGCAGCTTCGTTTGCGCCGCCGTGTGCTGGTCCCCACAGGGAAGCAATACCGGCCGCGATGCAGGCAAACGGGTTAGCGCCAGAAGAACCGGCGGTACGAACGGTAGAGGTTGAGGCGTTCTGTTCGTGGTCAGCGTGCAGGATCAAGATACGGTCCATTGCGCGTTCCAGAATCGGATTCACTTCGTATTTTTCGCACGGCGTGGAGAACATCATGTTCAGGAAGTTACCGGCGTAGGAGAGGTCATTACGCGGGTACACGAACGGCTGCCCGATGGAATATTTGTAGCACATCGCTGCCATGGTCGGCATTTTGGACAGCAAACGGAAAGCGGCGATTTCACGGTGACGCGGATTATTCACATCCAGCGAGTCGTGGTAGAACGCAGCCAGCGCCCCGGTAACACCACACATAACGGCCATCGGGTGAGAGTCGCGGCGGAAACCGTGGAACAGGCGGGTGATCTGCTCGTGGATCATGGTATGGCGAGTGACTGTGGTTTTGAACTCGTCGTACTCCTCCTGCGTCGGTTTTTCGCCGTACAGCAGGATATAACACACTTCCAGATAGTTTGACTCGGTCGCCAACTGATCAATCGGGAAGCCGCGATGCAGCAAAATACCTTCGTCACCGTCGATGAAAGTAATTTTGGATTCGCAGGATGCGGTAGAGGTGAAACCTGGGTCAAAAGTAAACATCCCTTTTGAGCCAAGACTACGAATATCAATAACATCTTGACCGAGCGTACCTTTCAGCACATCCAGTTCAATAGCAGAGTCACCATTTAGAGTGATTTTTGCTTTAGTATCAGCCATTTACGGTCTCCTTAGCGCCTTATTGCTTAAGACTGCTGGAACTCACATTTGCCTTCGTACATCAATGAACCGTTACCAGTTTGTTATTTGGCTCGCCGCTCTGCGAAAGAGGGGATAACCTGGGTACAGAGCTATGGGCGCTTGCAGGTAAAACGGTCTTTTCATGGCGAATAAACTGCAAATCAAGAACTTAGCAATCCGAATTATTAAACCTGTCTATCACTAATAACTGTCCTGACTGTATTGGTCAATACTTCCACACTGTTACATAACTAAATGTCCGGTGAAAGAGTGACCCCATAACTTTTACGCATTATATGCTTTTTCTGGTGTCGTTTGTAACAACTTTGTTTAATGATTGTCAAATTAGATGGTTAAAAATTAAAATAATGTTGTTATCGTGACCTATGTCACTGTTCGGGATAAAACCCGACAAACTATATGTAGGTTAATTGTAATGATTTTGTGAACGTCCTATACTGCCGCCAGGTCTCCGGAATACCCTGCAATCCCGAGCCAACCAGCGTTGTAACGTGTCGTTTTAGCATCTGGAAGCAGTGTTTTATATGACGCGTAGTTATAGTAAGGACGCTGTCTGACCCGCACGCAGACCGGAGGAAGGAAATCCCGTCGTCTTTCAGGCTACAGGTGTCTTCATCTTCTGTACCCGAAGTCCAAAGGGAATAATAAGAACAGCATGTGGGCGTTATTCATGATAAGAAATGTGAAAAAACAAAGACCTGTCAATCTGGATCTACAAACGATCCGGTTCCCAATCACGGCGATAGCGTCCATTCTCCATCGCGTATCCGGAGTGATCACCTTCGTGGCGGTCGGGATTCTGTTGTGGTTATTGGGTACCAGCCTTTCCTCCCCTGAAGGTTTCCTCGCGGCGTCATCCATTATGAATAACTTCTTTGTGGAGTTAATTCTGTGGGGGATCCTGATTGCGCTGGCATATCACGCCGTAATGGGCATTCGCCATCTGTTGATGGATTTTGGCTATATCGAAGAAACCCTCGAAGCAGGGACACGTTCCGCCAAAATTTGTTTCGTTATCATTGTCGTGCTTTCACTTCTCGCAGGAGTCCTCGTATGGTAAGCAACGCCTCCGCATTAGGACGCAACGGCGTACATGACTTCATTCTGGTCCGTGCTACCGCTATCGTTCTGACGTTATACATCATCTATATGGTCGGCTTCTTCGCCACCAGCGGCGAACTGACGTTTGAAGTCTGGACCGGTTTCTTCTCATCGGCATTCACCAAAGTCTTCACCCTGCTGGCTCTTTTCTCCATCTTGATTCATGCCTGGATCGGCATGTGGCAGGTGTTGACCGACTACGTTAAACCGCTGGCCGTGCGCCTGATTCTGCAACTGGCTATCGTCGTTGCGCTGGTGGTTTACGTCATTTATGGATTTGTTGTGGTGTGGGGTGTGTAATGAAACTGCCAGTCAGAGAATTTGATGCTGTTGTGATTGGTGCCGGCGGCGCAGGTATGCGCGCGGCGCTGCAAATTTCCCAGAGCGGTCAGACCTGTGCGCTGCTCTCCAAAGTGTTCCCAACCCGTTCCCATACCGTATCTGCGCAAGGTGGCATCACCGTTGCGCTCGGTAATACCCATGAAGATAACTGGGAATGGCACATGTACGACACCGTAAAAGGGTCGGACTACATTGGTGACCAGGACGCTATTGAATATATGTGTAAAACCGGTCCGGAAGCGATTCTGGAGCTGGACCACATGGGGCTGCCGTTCTCTCGCCTCGATAATGGCACAATTTATCAACGTCCGTTTGGCGGCCAGTCGAAGAATTTCGGCGGCGAGCAGGCGGCACGTACCGCGGCAGCGGCAGACCGTACCGGCCATGCGCTGTTGCACACGCTGTATCAGCAGAACCTGAAAAACCACACCACTATCTTCTCCGAGTGGTACGCGCTGGATCTGGTCAAAAATGCCGATGGCGCGATTGTTGGTTGTACCGCGCTGTGTATTGAAACCGGTGAAGTGGTTTACTTCAAAGCTCGCGCAACCGTGCTGGCGACCGGCGGTGCTGGCCGTATTTATCAGTCCACCACCAACGCCCACATCAACACCGGTGACGGCGTCGGTATGGCTATCCGCGCTGGCGTGCCGGTGCAGGATATGGAGATGTGGCAGTTCCACCCAACCGGTATCGCTGGCGCGGGTGTTCTGGTAACAGAAGGCTGTCGTGGTGAAGGTGGCTATCTGCTGAACAAACACGGTGAGCGCTTCATGGAGCGTTATGCCCCGAATGCGAAAGACCTGGCGGGTCGTGACGTGGTGGCGCGTTCCATCATGATCGAAATCCGCGAAGGTCGCGGCTGCGACGGTCCGTGGGGGCCGCACGCCAAACTGAAACTCGACCACCTGGGTAAAGAAGTGCTGGAGTCCCGTCTGCCGGGTATTCTCGAACTGTCCCGTACCTTTGCTCACGTTGACCCGGTGAAAGAGCCGATCCCGGTTATCCCAACCTGCCACTATATGATGGGCGGTATTCCGACCAAAGTCACCGGCCAGGCGCTGACCGTGAATGAGCAGGGCGAAGATGTGGTGATCCCAGGGCTGTTTGCCGTCGGTGAAATCGCCTGCGTATCGGTTCACGGTGCTAACCGTTTGGGCGGCAACTCACTGCTTGACCTGGTGGTATTTGGTCGTGCTGTGGGTCTGCATCTGCAGGAATCTATCGCAGAGCAGGGTGACCTGCTGGATGCAACCGAAGATGAAATCGACGCTTCTCTGGCGCGTCTGAATCGCTGGAACGGTAACCGTAACGGTGAAGACCCGGTGGCAATTCGTAAAGCGCTGCAAGAATGTATGCAGCATAACTTCTCGGTATTCCGCGAAGGCGATGCGATGGCGAAGGGCCTGGAAGAGCTGAAAGCGATTCGCGAACGCTTGAAAAATGCCCGTCTGGACGATACCTCCAGTGAGTTCAACACCCAGCGCGTTGAGTGTCTGGAGTTGGATAACCTGATGGAGACCGCGTACGCCACTGCAGTATCTGCAAACTTCCGTACCGAAAGCCGTGGCGCGCATAGCCGCTTCGACTTCCCGGAACGTGATGACGAAAACTGGCTGTGCCATTCCCTGTACCTGCCAGAGTCGGAATCCATGACGCGACGTCAAGTCAATATGGAACCGAAGCTGCGCCCGGCATTCCCGCCGAAGATTCGTACTTATTAATGCGGAGACAGGACAATGAAACTCGAGTTTTCAGTTTATCGCTATAACCCGGATGTTGACGACGCTCCGCGCATGCAGGATTACACCCTGGAGGCGGAAGAAGGGCGCGACATGATGCTGCTGGATGCGTTGATGCAGCTGAAAGAAAAAGATCCGTCGCTGTCGTTTCGTCGCTCATGCCGTGAAGGGGTTTGCGGCTCCGACGGTCTGAACATGAACGGCAAAAATGGACTGGCCTGTATCACACCTATTTCTGCGCTGAATCAGCCGGGCAAGAAAATTGTCATTCGCCCGCTGCCAGGTTTACCGGTTGTGCGCGATTTGGTGGTAGACATGGGGCAATTCTACGCACAGTATGAGAAGATTAAGCCTTACTTGTTGAATAATGGGAAAAATCCTCCGGCTCGTGAGCATTTACAAATGCCAGAGCAGCGTGAGAAGCTCGATGGGCTGTATGAATGTATTTTGTGTGCATGCTGCTCAACGTCCTGCCCATCATTCTGGTGGAACCCGGACAAGTTTATTGGCCCGGCAGGCCTGTTGGCCGCGTATCGCTTCTTAATTGATAGCCGCGATACCGAGACCGACAGCCGTCTGGAAGGTTTAAGTGACGCTTTCAGCGTATTCCGCTGTCATAGCATCATGAACTGCGTCAGCGTATGTCCTAAAGGGCTGAATCCGACGCGCGCCATCGGTCATATTAAGTCGATGCTGCTCAAACGTAGTGCATAAGTAGTTGTAGTTGCCGGGGAAGAGATTCCCCGGCCGTGCAGGGAAACCTCTAAAAACTGCCACATTGATAGCAATAATCGCAGCCTGAACGACGACGATTATTAGACAGTTTTTAAAGGTTCCTTAGCGGACGCAGATGACACGACAGTCCGCAACAAGTGAACCCCGGCACGCACATCGGTGTGCGTGGTAGTATCCACGGCGAAATAAGCATACAAATGCTTAAGGGATCACGATGCAGAACAGCGCTTTGAAAGCCTGGTTGGACTCTTCTTACCTCTCTGGTTCTAACCAGAGCTGGATAGAACAGCTCTATGAAGACTTCTTAACCGACCCTGACTCGGTAGATGCTAACTGGCGTTCGACGTTCCAGCAGTTACCTGGTACCGGAGTCAAACCGGATCAACTCCACTCAAAAACACGTGATTATTTCCGTCGACAGGCGTTGATTACCCCACGTTACTCTTCTTCTATTTCCGACCCTGATGCCAATGTGAAGCAGGTTAAAGTCCTGCAGCTCATTAACGCCTATCGTTTCCGCGGTCATCAACATGCGAATCTCGATCCGCTGGGACTGTGGCAGCAAGAAAATGTGGCCGATCTGGATCCCTCCTTCCACGATCTGACCGATGCGGATTTCCAGGAAAGCTTTAACGTGGGTTCTTTTGCCGGTGGCAAAGACACGATGAAGCTGAGCGACCTGGTTGTCGCGCTGAAACAAACCTACTGCGGCCCGATTGGCGCCGAGTATATGCACATCACCAGCACCGAAGAAAAACGCTGGCTTCAGCAGCGTATCGAGTCTGGTCGTACTGCGTTCAGTAGTGAAGAGAAGAAACGCTTCCTCAGCGAACTGACCGCAGCGGAAGGTCTGGAACGCTACCTGGGCGCGAAATTCCCGGGCGCGAAACGCTTCTCGCTGGAAGGCGGTGATGCGTTAATCCCAATGCTCAAAGAGATGATCCGCCACGCCGGTAACAGCGGTACCCGTGAAGTGGTACTGGGTATGGCGCACCGTGGTCGTCTGAACGTCCTGGTTAACGTGCTGGGTAAAAAGCCGCAGGATCTATTCGACGAATTTGCGGGCAAACATAAAGAACACCTCGGCACCGGTGACGTGAAGTACCACATGGGCTTCTCATCGGATATCGAAACCGAAGGCGGTCTGGTGCATCTGGCGCTGGCGTTTAACCCGTCGCACCTGGAAATCGTTAGCCCGGTGGTTATCGGTTCCGTACGTGCACGCTTGGATCGTCTGGACGAGCCGAGCAGCAATAAAGTGCTGCCAATCACTATTCATGGTGATGCGGCAGTAACCGGGCAAGGCGTGGTTCAGGAAACCCTGAACATGTCGAAAGCGCGTGGTTACGAAGTGGGCGGTACCGTTCGCATCGTTATCAACAACCAGGTGGGCTTCACCACCTCTAACCCGCTAGATGCACGTTCTACACCGTACTGCACCGACATCGGTAAGATGGTTCAGGCGCCGATTTTCCACGTGAACGCGGATGACCCGGAAGCGGTCGCTTTCGTAACGCGTCTGGCACTGGATTTCCGTAATACCTTTAAACGCGATGTCTTTATCGATCTGGTGTGCTACCGCCGTCACGGCCACAACGAAGCCGACGAGCCAAGCGCAACCCAGCCGCTGATGTATCAGAAAATCAAAAAGCATCCGACCCCGCGCAAAATCTACGCTGACAAGCTGGAAGCGGACAACGTCGCTACGCTGGAAGATGCGACCGAAATGGTCAATCTGTATCGTGACGCGCTGGACGCAGGCGAATGCGTGGTGAAAGAGTGGCGTCCAATGAATATGCACTCCTTCACCTGGTCGCCGTACCTCAACCACGAATGGGATGAAAACTACCCGAACAAAGTTGAGATGAAGCGTCTGCAGGAGCTGGCAAAACGCATCAGCACCGTGCCTGAAGCGGTGGAAATGCAGTCGCGTGTTGCCAAAATTTACGGCGACCGTCAGGCCATGGCCGCAGGCGAGAAGCTGTTCGACTGGGGTGGCGCAGAGAATTTGGCTTACGCCACGCTGGTTGATGAAGGTATTCCGGTACGTCTGTCGGGTGAAGACTCTGGCCGTGGAACCTTCTTCCACCGTCATGCGGTGATTCATAACCAGGCGAATGGTTCAACGTACACTCCGCTGCAGCATGTGCATAACGGGCAGGGCACGTTCCGCGTATGGGACTCCGTGCTGTCTGAAGAAGCGGTGCTGGCATTCGAGTACGGTTATGCCACGGCAGAACCGCGCACCCTGACTATCTGGGAAGCGCAGTTCGGTGACTTCGCCAACGGTGCGCAGGTGGTTATCGACCAGTTCATCTCTTCCGGCGAGCAGAAATGGGGCCGTATGTGCGGTCTGGTTATGCTGCTGCCACACGGCTATGAAGGTCAGGGTCCGGAGCACTCTTCCGCGCGTCTGGAACGTTATCTGCAACTTTGCGCTGAGCAAAACATGCAGGTTTGCGTCCCGTCTACCCCGGCACAGGTTTACCACATGCTGCGTCGTCAGGCGCTGCGCGGAATGCGTCGTCCGCTGGTAGTGATGTCACCGAAGTCGCTGCTGCGTCATCCGCTGGCGGTGTCCACGCTGGACGAACTGGCAAATGGCACCTTCCTGCCAGCCATTGGCGAAGTAGATGAACTTGATCCTAAAGGCGTTAAGCGTGTCGTGATGTGTTCTGGTAAGGTTTATTACGACCTGCTGGAGCAACGCCGCAAGAACGACCAAAAAGATGTCGCCATTGTGCGTATCGAACAGCTCTATCCGTTCCCGCATAAAGCGGTGCAGGAAGCGCTGAAACCGTTTGCTCATGTACATGATTTTGTCTGGTGCCAGGAAGAGCCGCTCAACCAGGGCGCATGGTACTGCAGCCAGCATCATTTCCGTGAAGTAATTCCATTTGGGTCAGCTCTGCGTTATGCAGGTCGCCCGGCCTCTGCCTCTCCGGCAGTAGGATATATGTCCGTTCACCAGAAGCAGCAACAAGATCTGGTTAATGACGCGCTGAACGTCGATTAAATAAAGGATAAATAATGAGTAGCGTAGATATTCTTGTTCCCGACCTGCCTGAATCCGTAGCGGATGCAACGGTTGCAACCTGGCACAAAAAACCGGGCGATGCAGTACGTCGTGATGAAGTACTGGTAGAAATCGAAACTGACAAAGTGGTACTGGAAGTACCGGCATCAGCGGACGGTATTCTTGATGCGGTTCTGGAAGATGAAGGGACAACCGTCACTTCTCGCCAGATCCTCGGTCGCCTGCGTGAAGGCAATAGCTCTGGCAAAGAGACCAGCGCCAAGTCTGAAGAGAAAGATTCTACTCCGGCACAACGCCAGCAGGCGTCTCTTGCTGAACAGAACAACGATGCCCTGAGCCCGGCGATCCGTCGCCTGCTGGGTGAGCATAATCTCGAAGCCAGCGCCATCAATGGCACCGGCGTCGGTGGTCGTATCACGCGTGAAGATGTTGAAAAGCATCTGGCCAAAGCGCCGGCTGCGAAAGCAGAAGCCAAAGCGCCGGCCGCCGCGCCTGCACCACAGGCTCAACTGGGCGCTCGTGGCGAAAAACGTGTTCCGATGACCCGTCTACGCAAACGCGTAGCTGAGCGTCTGCTGGAAGCGAAAAACTCCACCGCCATGCTGACCACGTTCAACGAAGTCAACATGAAGCCAATCATGGATCTGCGTAAGCAGTACGGTGACGCGTTCGAGAAACGTCACGGTATCCGTCTGGGCTTTATGTCTTTCTACGTGAAAGCGGTTGTTGAAGCGCTGAAACGCTATCCGGAAGTGAACGCGTCCATCGACGGTGATGACGTGGTTTACCACAACTACTTTGATGTCAGCATGGCGGTCTCCACGCCGCGTGGCCTGGTCACGCCGGTCCTGCGTGATGTGGATCTGCTGGGTATGGCTGACATCGAGAAAAATATTAAAGAGCTGGCAGTTAAAGGTCGCGACGGCAAGCTGACGGTCGACGATCTGACGGGCGGTAACTTCACCATCACTAACGGTGGCGTGTTCGGTTCCCTGATGTCTACCCCGATCATCAACCCACCGCAGAGCGCCATCCTGGGTATGCATGCCATCAAAGATCGTCCGATGGCCGTAGACGGCAAGGTTGAAATCCTGCCGATGATGTATCTGGCGCTGTCTTATGACCACCGTTTGATCGATGGTCGTGAGTCAGTAGGCTTCCTGGTAACCATTAAAGAGTTGCTGGAAGATCCGACGCGTCTGCTGCTGGACGTGTAGTAAATAAGAGTATCACCTGCCCCGTAGGTCTGGAGGCTTATCAGGCCTACGGGTAAAAGATAACGATTACCTGAAGGATGGACAGAACACATGAACTTACATGAATATCAGGCAAAACAACTTTTTGCCCGCTATGGCTTACCGGCACCGGTGGGTTATGCCTGTACTACTCCGCGTGAAGCTGAAGAAGCTGCATCTAAAATCGGCGCAGGCCCGTGGGTAGTGAAATGTCAGGTTCACGCTGGTGGCCGTGGTAAAGCGGGCGGTGTGAAGGTTGTGAACAGCAAAGAAGACATTCGCGCTTTTGCTGAACACTGGCTGGGTAAACGTCTGGTCACTTACCAGACAGACGCCCATGGTCAACCGGTAAATCAGATTCTGGTTGAAGCAGCGACCGACATTGGTAAAGAACTTTACCTCGGCGCAGTTGTTGACCGTAGTTCCCGTCGCGTGGTCTTCATGGCCTCTACCGAAGGCGGCGTGGAAATTGAAAAAGTGGCGGAAGAAACGCCGCACCTGATCCACAAAGTAGCGCTCGATCCGCTGGCCGGTCCGATGCCTTATCAGGGTCGTGAACTGGCGTTCAAACTGGGTCTGGAAGGTAAACAGGTTCAGCAGTTCACCAAGATCTTCATGGGTCTGGCGACTATCTTCCTTGAGCGCGATCTGGCGCTGATCGAAATCAACCCGCTGGTGGTGACCAAGCAGGGTGATCTGATCTGCCTCGACGGCAAACTGGGCGCTGACGGTAACGCGCTGTTCCGCCAGGCTGACCTGCGTGAAATGCGCGACCAGTCTCAGGAAGATCCGCGTGAAGCACAGGCTGCACAGTGGGAACTGAACTACGTCGCTCTGGACGGCAACATCGGTTGTATGGTTAACGGCGCGGGCCTGGCAATGGGCACCATGGACATCGTTAAACTGCACGGCGGCGAACCGGCTAACTTCCTCGACGTTGGCGGCGGTGCGACCAAAGAACGTGTAACCGAAGCGTTCAAAATTATCCTCTCTGACGACAATGTTAAAGCCGTACTGGTTAACATCTTCGGCGGTATCGTACGCTGCGACCTGATCGCGGACGGTATCATCGGCGCGGTAGCAGAAGTGGGCGTTAACGTTCCGGTCGTGGTACGTCTTGAAGGTAACAACGCTGAACTCGGCGCGAAAAAATTGGCTGATAGCGGCCTGAATATTATTGCAGCGAAAAGTCTGACGGATGCAGCTCAGCAGGTTGTTGCCGCAGTGGAGGGGAAATAATGTCAGTTTTAATTAATAAAGATACCAAGGTTATCTGCCAGGGCTTCACCGGTAGCCAGGGGACATTCCACTCTGAACAAGCGATTGCTTACGGTACGCAAATGGTCGGCGGCGTTACGCCGGGCAAAGGCGGCACCACGCATCTGGGTCTGCCGGTGTTCAACACCGTACGTGAAGCGGTAGAAGCGACCGGCGCAAACGCCACCGTTATCTACGTTCCGGCTCCGTTCTGCAAAGACTCCATCCTGGAAGCTATCGATGCAGGCATCAAGCTTATCATCACCATCACCGAAGGTATCCCAACGCTGGATATGCTGACTGTGAAAGTGAAGCTGGATGAAGCTGGCGTGCGCATGATTGGCCCGAACTGCCCAGGTGTTATCACCCCTGGTGAATGTAAAATCGGCATCATGCCGGGCCATATTCACAAGCCTGGTAAAGTCGGTATCGTTTCTCGTTCCGGTACGCTGACCTATGAAGCGGTTAAGCAGACCACCGACTATGGTTTTGGTCAGTCTACCTGTGTGGGTATCGGCGGCGACCCGATCCCTGGCTCTAACTTCATCGATATCCTGAAGCTGTTCCAGGAAGATCCGCAGACTGAAGCGATCGTCATGATCGGTGAGATCGGCGGTAGCGCGGAAGAAGAAGCAGCGGCGTACATTAAAGATCATGTGACCAAGCCGGTTGTGGGTTACATCGCGGGTGTGACGGCGCCGAAAGGTAAACGTATGGGTCATGCTGGTGCGATCATCGCAGGTGGTAAAGGTACGGCGGATGAGAAATTCGCTGCGCTGGAAGCCGCTGGCGTGAAAACCGTTCGTAGCCTGGCCGATATCGGCGAAGCGCTGAAAACAGTGATTAAGTAAGAAAAAAAACAGCCCTGACTCTCTGCATAGTCAAGGGCTGGTCCCGTTTCGACATGGTTGGCCATCTGATGATGGCCTTTTTTTGGCCTGTAATTCAGCTTTCAGCCAGTGTTTTCAACCAGCGAATTCCGCTTTCCGGCGAGGTCATTACCGGCACCGACGGGGAAGGGAGCTGCTGTAAAACGCGCGCCATCGAGGCCTGCGCCAGCATCACAACATCTGCCTGGGTAAAGGCGCTCTGTAACCCTTCACTGACGATACGGTCATGAGTATCCATGTCTCCCGCCAGCAGCGCGTGGAATGCCTCCTCCATTAATATAGGCGTGATGGTTCGCGATTTACCGCTCTGCTGCACTTTGCGCTGTACGTAATCCAGCGTTGGCTTCAGCGTGGTTGCCACGGTCGCCAGTACGGCGATCCGCTCACCTTTTTCAATCGCCTCTTCCACCATTGCGCAATCAATGCGTGCGAGCTGCAGTGGGGTCATAAACTGGCATTGCTCCACCGCAGTACCAATTGAGGAGCAGGCGGTAATAAAGATATCGCAGTCCGCCTTTTCGGCAATATGTACATAATCGGCGATGCGGGCGGCAATATTGGGCGTCACGCCCTGGGCCTTCATTACCTGCTTGATCATGGATTCTTCCACCAGGTGCATGACTTCAACATCCGGCATGATGTCGGCAATCAGCTGTTGCATCATCGTAAGCGTGGCGGCACTGGTATGCAGCATGGCGACCTTTTTCATTGGGCAATCTCCTTAAGTAACGTTTCCGCGACGGCCAGCGCCGCATCATGATCTTCCTGCGCGGATAAACCGCCTACCGCGACGGCCCCAAGGCATTTTCCTTGGTGCAGAATCGGGATCCCGCCCGGCAGCGCCGTAAACAGCGGGTCGGCAAAATAACCAATATCCAGTTGCTCTTTCTGCAGTCGCTGTAAAAATGCCTGCGTGGTACAGCCCAGGCGGCTACTGGTGCGTGCTTTGCGCTGGGTTAACTCGATGGTTAACAGTTTGGCGTTATCCATCCGCGCAAAGCTGAGTAGTTCGCCATTGGCGTCGCATACGGCCACGCTTAACGGGCGTTTTGCGTAACATGTTTCGGCAAGGTCGAGCGCAGAGGCCACGGCGCGCAGGGCATGCCCCAGAGTGAGAGTTGTCATCGTGATTATCCTTTTGACAGATTTTCGCAAGCGGGTTGAACGGGATCTTTGGCTGCGGCGGCCTGCGCCTGTTTGGCGTCTTTCTTGCGCCAGTAGTTCGCGAGCAGCGAGCCGCTGACGTTGCCAAGCGGAGTCATCACCGCCGAGGCCAGGCCAACCGTTGCCAGTTTGCCCATCGCTGCGGCAAGCCCGGACGCCATGCCGCCGTTTTGCAGGCCGACTTCAAAGGCTACGGTGCGGGCAGACTGTACGTCCATGCGGAAGATCCAGCGGCTCATCAGATAGCCAATCAGGAAGCCGCCGAGGTTATGCATCAACATGGCGAAGCAGAGCAGGAAGCCGACCTGCACCAGATTCTCGCGCCCGGCTGCGGCTGCGGTGGTCGTAAAGAAAATGATCCCCATCATTGAGATGGTCGGCATGATTTTCTTCACGCCCGCCACGCGGCCATACAGCCAGTTGTAGAACAATGCCCAGACGAGACCGCCTGCCACGAAGTTGAGCACCACCGCGTACATTTGCGCGTCGGCGCTGGCGTGACCAAACAGCGCGTCCCAGCCGCCAGCAATCATATACAGCAGCCAAAGAGCGCCGATCCCGGCCAGCATCTGGACGACACGGCGTCCTCGCACGCCCGCATAGGTTTTCAGATAGTCATGCAGAATTGCCGCGCCGATGGGGATTAATACGATTTTCACCACATCCATTACCATCGCGGTGAGCTGGATATCGATCATCGACCCCGCCAGCAGATTAACCCACAGCGGCGTCATCACCGTCGCCGCCAGCGTTGAGACTGCGGCGATCGAGACCGCCAGCGCCAGGTTGGCGTTCGCGATATAGACCATGACGGTAGAGGAGAGTCCGCTTGGGCAGGCGCCAATCAGCAGAATCCCGACCGCTACCTCAGGCGGAAAGTTAAAGATAAGCGTAATGCTCAGGCCGAGCAGAGGCATGATAACGAAGTGGCAGAAGGTGCCAATAAACACCGCCCACGGCATTTTGGCGACGTCAATAAAATCCTGGATCGTTAGCTTAGTGCCCATGCTAAACATGGTGGCCTGAATGACGAGGAATACGATCCATTTATGGGTGATATTGAAACCGCCCCAGACGATCAGATCCGTAGACCAGGTCATGGCGGCGACAAACCCGGCGATGATCCATAGCGTAAACTGATAGCTGCGTAGACCCGGCCAGTAGCCTGCACCGGCGGCGAATCCGGCGGTGAACATCACCAGCCCGGGCTGCCAGAGCGCCGCGGACTGGATTAGCGCACCGATAATCGCTAGCGCCGCGCCCGCAACGCTGACGCCGAGTCCGGTTTTGTGAATAACAGTGGTCATAGTCATGTTGAAATGTCCTTGCTGTTGTTATTGCTGCCGGGATGGAATAGATAACATGTGCCGCGCAATTTCTGGCGTGGCGACTTTTTTATCCATGCTGCGAATGAGCGTGGCGAGTTTGGCAACCTGCTGGTAATTATGCTGTGCTTTTTCTTCAGCGCTTAAATAATAGCTATCCTCAAAGCCGATTCGTACTTCACTGGCCCCCATGCCGACGGCGGCGGCAATAATATCGAAGTTCTTTCTGCCAAAATGAGTAATACCCCATAAGGCATCGCGCGGGATCATGCTACGCAGAGCAATTAAAGCGTCAATGGTTGCTGGCGTACTGCCGCGATGGCCGAGGACGATATTAAAGAGCATGGGTTTTTGGAATTTTATTTTATCTTCAAGGTTCAGGATGTTATTAATCATGCCAATTTCAAAAACTTCAAACTCGGGAATAATATTGTGCTCGACAATTTGCC
The DNA here is from genome assembly GCF_013816515.1 of Citrobacter sp. RHB35-C21. Lineage (NCBI taxonomy): Bacteria > Pseudomonadati > Pseudomonadota > Gammaproteobacteria > Enterobacterales > Enterobacteriaceae > Citrobacter > Citrobacter sp. RHB35-C21. The sequence continues at coordinate 3,583,519 of NZ_CP057147.1, read as the reverse complement.
GGGAGCAATATTCCACGTCCGGACTGGGATTAAAGTACACCGCATCTCCGAGGTTGACGGAACCGACGTTCAGCGAAGCCATCTCTACGCCGGGGCAGGAGAGTGGCGCGCAGCGTTCGGCGATGGACATTGAAGAGACGCCGCCGGTAGATGCCTGAATAATCAGGTCTGAATGGCGCATGACGCTATCAATGGTCGCCTGAAAATCGGTGGTATCCGGCGTCAGGCGACCCTGTTTATCGCGAACGTGTAAATGCACGATGGACGCGCCATGCTCTACGCTGGCGAGTATTTCCTGCGCCAGTTCTGCGGGTATAACTCTGGGGCAATCCGCGGCAACGGGTGCCAGCGAAATAATAACAGTATCCGACATATTTTCCTCCGGTACAGAGATATTTAAATTATAGGTAAGGCTTTATCCAGTTTAATGAGTCGGGCCCTGATGTTGATGGTTGATATTCACAGCCAATCCAGCCCTGGTAATTCATTTTTCTAATAAAATCGAATAGCCATGTTTCATTTAATTCACCTGTTCCCGGTTCATGGCGATAGGGGACAGAAGCAATTTGAAAATGTTTAATTAAGGTGAAGTAGCGTTCAATATTTTTTGCCACATTGCCATGAATTTTCTGACAGTGGTAAATATCAAACTGTAAACCGATATTTTTCTTGCCAACCTCTTGAATAATAGATTCGGCCAACGGAAAGTTGTCAATAAAATAACCGGGCATATCCTGAGAATTTAACGGTTCAATCAGCACATCGATTTCCGCTTCAGCCATCATATCGCAGGCGATACGCAGCCGGTTGGTCAGGAGAGTGCGCTGAGCGTGAAGCGTCAGATCGTCGCAGCGCGAACCGGCCATAATGTGAACCCGACGACAGCCCAGCGCCGTGGCGTAATCACGCGCCACGTTGAGGCTATGGTGAAATTCCGGGTCTCGACCGGGCTGCGCGGCCAGTCCCCGCTCACCTTGTGCCCAGTTACCCGCCGGTGCGTTCATCAGCACCACCGGCAGGGATGTTTCCCGCTGTGCAGCGTGCAAATGCGCCAGCGGGTGCTGCCAGAGAAATAGCCCTTCAACGCCGCGAAAACCAGCCGCCTGCGCCGCCGCAAATCGCGCCGCTATTGGTAAATCTGTAAACAACCAGTCGAGGTTAGCCGCTAACTTCAGCATGGCGCGCACCCTCCCGGTTATCAACCAGATGCAGCTTAACGCCCTGGCTGGCAAGAGTTTGCTGGGCGTTTTCCGGTAACCGGTTATCAGAAATAATGTCGGTTAACTGTTCCAGCCCACAGATATGGAACATGCCGTATTTGCCAAACTTACTGCTGTCGCAGACCAGCACCCGACGCCGGGAAACGGTGAGTACCGCTTCTTTAACCGAGGCTTTCCCTTCGCTCGGCGTCGACATGCCGCGTTCGGTATCCCACGATGAGGAGCTCAGAAACGCCACGTCAATATTAATGGTGCGCAGAAAACTGGCGGCGCTTTTTCCAAGGCATGAGCGGTTACGCTGATCCACCAGACCACCGGTGTGATAGAGCGTGATGTGCGGCATATCCATCAGATAGTGGCTGATGGAAAAATCGTTGGTTACTACCGTCAGATTGAAACAATGGCTGGCGGCGACCGCTTTCGCCACTTCAAACAACGACGTTCCGGCATCCAGATACAGCGTTTGTCCGGGCTCAATGAGCATGGCGGCGAGCTGGCCCATTTTACGTTTCACGTCATGATTCAACTCGGCTTTTTCCCGCCATGGCAGCTCGGATTTCAGCAGGTTATTGAGCTTCACTCCGCCGTTAATGGCGATAACTTTGCCTTCTTCTTCCAGCAACTGGATGTCGCGACGCACGGTCATATGCGATACGCTCATCAAATCTGCCAGTTCATTAAATGAGGCGGCATTTTTTTCGTGCACGTAGCGGTAGATAAAATCACGTCGTTGCTCGGGGATCATTATGTCACCTCACGCTTGCCGGGAATGTTCAAGTTCGGCCACCGCTTCTTCTGAGAGCGGAACATAGCCAAGCGGTTTTAACGTAAGCCAGATGCGGGCGCTGTCTTCCAGTTCTTCAGCGTTAAACACCGCCTCACGCAGCGAGCGACCGCTTACTACCGGCCCGTGATTGGCCAGCAGCGCGGCCGTATGGTCTGCCGCGATTTCACTCAGTGCGCTGGCAATGCCTTCATGGCCAGGCTTGAAATAGGGCAGCAGCGGTAACTGCCCGACGCGCATCACATAGTACGGCGTTAACGGCGGCAGGCAGTTTTTCGGCGTGGTGCACGGCAGGCAGGAGAGCGCGGTCAGCCATGGAGAATGCAGGTGCACGACCGCGCCGCAGGATGGCCGATGTCGATACCACGCCAGATGCATGGGCACCTCTTTTGAGGGTTTGTCGCCGCTAAGATGAACGCCGTTGGCATCCAGCCGACTTAGCGTGGCAGGATCAAGCTCGCCCAGACAAGAGTTGGTCGGGGTCACCAGATAGCCGCCATCCGGCATTTTGACGCTAAGATTGCCGGAACCGCCGCTGCTGTAACCGCGCATAAACAGGGAACGGCCATAGTGGACGAGTAGTTCGCGCAGTTGGTGTTCACTCACCGAATTCATAATGCGTACTCCTGGGCAGTAAAAAAGAAATCGTCGTCACCAAAGTTGCCTGACTTCAGCGCCAGCGCCAGACCGGAGGAAAATACCCACGGCACGCCTGGCGCAATGGCTTTGCCGACGGACAGACGCTTCACCTGCAAGGCTTCCACAACGGTGCCGGAGGTTTCTCCGCCCGCGACGATAAAGGTGTTTACACCCGCAGTTCGTAGCTTTGTACTCAGCCGGGCAAAAGCGTGTTCGATTGCCTGGCTGGCGACCTGTTCGCCGTGCTCCTGTTGAATACGTTTGAGTACGTCTGGCGGCTGGGTGGCGTATATCAGTGGCGCTAATGGGTCGCTGATATGCGTCATCGCCCAGGCGCTCAGTTCATCGGTGTAGCGTTCGGCATCAGACAGGCAGCGGGACACATCAAGCAAACGAGACGCTGCCGCGGCCTTGTAGCGATTAACCTGACGATTGCTCATTGCCGAACAGCTACCGGAGAACACCACCGTTTTGGCAGGCAGTGGAAAAGAGTCCGGCGGCATGGATTGCTGGCCTCCGCTGCAGGCGGCCAGCGCGCCGCCGAGCCCGGAGCCCCCGGCTAACAGAGGGCTGGCATGGAGAGCTTGCGCCAGCGTGTTGAGATCTGCTTCATCCAGCGTATCGACGATAACGTGACGCGTACCTTCAGCCTGAAGTTGGGCCAGGGCGTAAGTGACCGCTTCCACACCTTGACGCAGGGTCGTGAGGTTGATGCAACCAACCGCGCCTGGCGTTTGCGCGCTCAGCAGGCGCGGCAGGCTGGCATCGTTCATTGGATTGAGCGGATGCTTTTCCATTCCGGATTCGTTAAGCAGTACACCGTGTACAAAAAGATGACCATGCACCACTGTGCGTCCGTTTTGCGGCAGAGCAGGGCAGTGGACGATCAGCGGAACCTGCAGGTCGTTCATCAATGCATCGCTGACCGGGCCAATATTGCCTGTTGGCGTGGAGTCAAACGTCGAACAATATTTAAAATAAATCTGGCGGACACCTGCATTTTGTTTCAGCCAGCGGGCACAGGACAGGGATTGGGCGACGGCCTGTTCTGCGGGTAATGAGCGGCTTTTCAGCGAGATGACGATAGCGTCAACCTCTTCATTCCAGCATTGCGCGGTATCGGGCATACCGGGCAGAAGCGCGACGCGCCACCCCTGCTGCGCCATAAAGCTTGCAATGTCCGTTGCGCCGGTAAAATCGTCGGCGATAACGCCTGTGGTGACGGCCATGGATCAACTCCGTTCAGATTGTTTGCTAATTGAACATATTATTCAGGAGGGCCTTTCACATTCACATGATGATTATCACAAATAAGCACATCATCGATTCAGATTAAAAACGGGTAATTTATTGAAAATAATGAAGTTAGGTGTTGAGTGTTGCGAAAAGAGTTTCACAAGAGGGTGTGAAGATTCGTTAATCTTTGAGAAAGCGAAGTCGCGGTGTGCTGCAGAGTATTATCGTGGTCGCTATAATTTTCTTGCCAATTGATCATAATCATCTGCACAAATGAGATTATTTTTTGCGGTGAGCATCATTCTTTCCTGAGGCTAATTTTTGCATATTAGCGGCCTTAATATTATTAATGCCGGAGGATAACGTGCCGCTGAAAATCCAGGATGACTATTTACAACGTTTTTTCTCTATCGCAGAACTCTTCTCCCGAGCCACTGGGTTAGCCACAGTCGTCGTTGATATTAACGGTATAGCGTTGTCTAAATGTCATAATTTTAATTCGTTTTGCACATTAATGCGTGCGGATGAGCGCTATCGAGCAGGTTGCCAAAAGTGCGACAAGTACTGTGCTTTTGAGGCATTAAAACAGCTTAAACCCAGAATACTCACCTGTCATGCAGGGCTAAGCCTGTTCTCGATGCCATTAATCCATGAGGGACACCTTTACGGTTTTATTATCTGCGGGCAGGTGCGGGTAAAATATCAGGAATATAAAACTATCGCTATTGATAACAAAAACTCATGGATTAATAACCCCGAAATTAAAGCTGAGTGGGGCCAGTCTGCGGTGGTGGATAATAATGTGCTGGTGGCGTCGGCAAATTTGTTAAGTTTTATTGTTGATAATTTTGAGAAAGAACAATTGATCTCTGAGAAGATTGAGGTTCCGGCAACCCGATACGCTCATCATTATTTCACTGAGCCTTCACGTCACGAGAAAAAACTTATGGCGGCGCTGCGTTATATTGACGAGAATTTGTATGGTGAATTGTCTTTGGAATCTGTCGCGGCTCATGTGTGCTTAAGCGCGAACTATTTCAGCCGGTTTTTCAAGAAACGCCAGGGTGTTAATTTTAAAACCTGGGTGAGTCAGAAAAAAATGCAAAAAGCAGGGGAGTTATTACACGATCCGGTTCATTCCATAGACAGTATTGCCAGGAAATTGCAATACGCGCAAACCAGTTACTTTTGCCGCGTTTTCCGGGCGGCGCATCAAACGTCGCCCCAGTCTTTTCGTCACGCCAGACTTTCGCAGTAAAGATTGTCTGGCAGCGTGATGGCTTCAGGTATAAAAGAGAGCCGATCGCTCAGGGTCACCACATCTCCGATTACAATCAGCGCCGGTGGAACAATATTAGCTTCCTGCGCCTTGCTCAATAATGAACCGAGCGTGCAGGTCAGGCGGCGTTGATTTTCCCGGGTCGCAGACATAATTAGCGCGGCGGGCGTGTCTGCTGATTTTCCGCCCATCAACAGCTCTTCACAGATAAACGCCAGATTGGCGATACCCATGACGATGACCAACGTGCCGTTAAGTTTCGCCAGTTGACGCCAGTCCTGCTGCTGATTGCCTTCCCGCGTGTGGCCTGTCACCACGTGAAAACCGGAGGCAAAATCGCGATGCGTCACCGGGATACCGGCATAGGTCAGGCCGCCAATCGTAGAACTAATACCCGGTACAACTTCAAAAGGGATGCCCATTTCAACCAGATCCTCCACTTCTTCAGCCCCACGGCCAAAGACATACGGATCGCCACCTTTGAGGCGCACAATGTTGTGGTGTGTTTGGGCATACTGGACCAGCAGTGCGTTGATTTCATCCTGGGGAACGCAATGGAAGCCTGGATTTTTGCCGACATTGATAAGCAGGCAGTCAGGTAATGCCCATTCCAAAATTTTAGGATTGACCAGCCGATCGTAAATAATGACGTCGGCCTGTTTAATGCACATCATTGCTTTGAGGGTCAGTAATGAAATATCACCAGGACCTGCTCCAACGAGCCAGACCTTTCCGAAAGTTTTCACAATGTGTCCTTTATCACGTCTGTCAAAAAATGGCACAAACGACATCAATAAATGATTAAAAGCAGTCGTTTGCCCGTAAGTTATAACGTGAAATTATCCAGGATTAGCGCATGGATAATATTGATTAATCTCGCAAAGTTTTTTCTGCAATAAACAAGAAGACTTGAAAAATTATTAAGAACTTATTGGCACTATTTACTTAGGTTTAACCTTATTTAAATTGTGTTTATTGTTGTGCTTGAGTATTATTGGTTAATATTTATCCGCCATCAGTGTGAGCAAATCATGGATTGGATCAATGACATCAATGGAGAAAATAAAATATAACTCTCGGTGCTTATCTGGGTGCCTTGAATTATTTTTTATAAATTAAACTATTTTTGTACGCTGCATATGGAAGAGGTTATGAGAGGAAAAATACCCAAAACGGAGTTGCTGGTAACTTTTGAAGTGGTTGCGCGTCACGAAAGTTATACCCGGGCAGCTGAAGAGTTGGCGTTAACACAAAGTGCTGTTTTCCGCCAGGTGAATGCACTGGAGGATTTTCTTAATACCGCGCTATTTAATCATGCCAAAAAACGTATTTTTTTAAATGCGGCCGGCAAACACTATTTAAGTATCGTTAAAGAAACGTTAAATAAACTCGAGCGCGATACGACCACAATAATGACCTGGCAACCGACCGTACAGGTTATTGAGCTGGCGGTAAATCCGACGTTCAGTACGCATTGGTTGATCCCCAACCTGCGCGAGTTTAACAAACTCAATCCTGATATTATCGTGAACATCCATTCGCTGGCGAATATCGGTGATTTTCTTAATCGTGAGTATGATGCGGCAATTATGCGCGAAGATTTCTACTCACCGTGGTCAGAGGTTGAGTACCTGTTTGAAGAGGAAATTCTGCCAGTATGCAGCCGCTGTCTGCTGGCTGAACCGGAACGGAAACTGTCAGTCCACGAACTGCTGAACGAATACCCGCTGTTGCACCAGAGTACGCGAATCAAAGGCTGGCAGGAATGGTTTGCGCTGTCCAACGTCAGCAGCCCGCTGGTAAATAAAGGGCCGAGATTTGATCTGTTGTCGATGTTGATTGCGGCGGTCCGTTCTAATCTGGGGGTTGCGCTGCTTCCTCGTTTTGCCATTCAGCACGATCTGGACAATGGTGATATGGTCATTCCTTGCGATGTTCCGATGCGCACCGGGAACCGTTTCATTATGACGTGGCGTGAAGAGAAATCGGAGTCTGCGCATTTACAGACATTTCGTAACTGGTTGCTCAGTAAGTCCGTGGTGTCGGCTACCTGATGGTGGTTTGCGCTTTATCAGGCCTACAAAGATTGGTAGGCCGGATAAGACGCGTTAGCATCGTTATCCGGCAAAAGAACGGCTACCAGTCGATTCCAATCTGTGCCTGAATCCCGCGGTCAAACGCGTGCTTGACCGGGCGAATTTCACTGACCGTATCGGCCAGTTCCAGTAACAGCGCATGGCATCCGCGCCCGGTCACGATGACGCTTTGCTCCACAGGGCGATTTTCGATGGCGCTGATAACCTCCTGGGTGTCCAGATAGTGGTAAGCCAGCATGTAGGTGAGCTCATCCAACACCACCAGATCGTACTGCGGATCAGCCAGCATGCGCTTACTTTCCTGCCAGACTACCGTTGCCGCCTCGATATCCGCTTGCCGATTTTGGGTTTCCCAGGTAAATCCGGTGCCCATAATATGAAATTCGACACCGAGCGGTTGCAGCGTGTTGTACTCGCCATTATCCCACTGGCCTTTAATAAACTGCGCGATGCCAACGGTTTTTCCGTGACCAACCGCGCGCGTTGCCGTACCAAAGGCTGCGGTGGATTTTCCTTTACCGTTGCCGGTGAAGACAATCAGGATCCCTTTCTTCTCCGTTGCCGCCGCCACGCGGGTATCAACCTGTTCTTTCAGTTTCTGCTGACGCTGGCGGTGTCTGTCATTATTGGCTCGCGCTTCCATGGTGACTCCTTAATGTCCTGCCGGACAGGTTGCGCAGCGATGCTGCTGCTCAAACTGGCTAAAGAAGTTATTGCCTTTGTCATCCACTAATACGAAGGCCGGCATATTTTTAACTTCCATCATCCACACCGCTTCCATTCCGAGCTCGGGATATTCAAGGCAGTGCAGGCTCTTCACGTACTGCTGCGCCAACAAGGCTGCGGCGCCGCCAATGCTGCCAAGGTTAAAACCACCATGTTTGCGACACGCATCCGTGACTTGCGCGCTGCGGTTGCCTTTCGACAACATGATCAGACTGCCGCCCGCGGCCTGGAAAGCATCGACGTAACCGTCCATGCGCCCGCCGGTTGTAGGACCGAGCGAACCGCAGGCCAGATTACTGGGGGTTTTAGCCGGGCCCGCGTAATAGACGATATGGTTTTTCATGTAATCTGGCATCGGTTCGCCGTTATCCAGGCGCTCTTTGATTTTGGCATGCGCGATATCGCGAGCCACAACAATCGGGCCGTTTAACGATAAACGCGTCCCAATTGGCAGAGTGGTGAGATCCTGCAGGATCTCGCGCAACGGACGATTCAGATCCAGTTGTACGGTCTGAGCGCCATTTTCCACCCGCTGCGAATCGGGAATAAATTTGCCCGGATTATGCTCGAGTTTCTCCAGCCAGATTCCGTGTTTGTTGATTTTGGCCTTGATGTTGCGGTCGGCTGAGCAGGAGAGAGCCATGGCGATAGGGCAGGAGCCGCCGTGGCGTGGCAGGCGGATCACCCGGATATCGTGGGCAAAGTATTTGCCGCCAAACTGCGCGCCGATGCCAAACTCGCGGCTGGCGTTGAGCAGCTCGGCTTCCAGCGCCGTATCGCGGAATGCCTGACCCAGTTCATTCCCGCTGGTGGGCAGGTTATCGTAATATTTAGTTGAAGCCAGTTTAGCAACTTTCAGCGTCTGGTCGGCGGACAAGCCTCCAACGACGAAAGCGATGTGATACGGCGGGCAGGCGGCTGTACCCAGTGATTTCATTTTTTCGATCAGAAACGCGGTGAGCTTTTCCGGCTGCAGAATAGATTTGGTTTCCTGGAACAGCGCCGCTTTGTTAGCAGAGCCGCCGCCTTTGTTGACGAACAGGAAACGGTATTCATTACCCGGCGTGGCGCTGATGTCGATTTGCGCCGGCAGGTTAGTCTGTGTATTGACCTCGGTATACATGTCCAGCGGGGCATTTTGCGAGTAACGCAGGTTGTTTTCGGTGAAGGTGGTGTACACGCCTTTGCTTAATGCTTCTGCGTCATCGCCGCCGGTCCAGACATGCTGTCCTTTGCAGGCCACAATGGTTGCCGTCCCGGTATCCTGGCAGTTGGGCAGGACGCCTTTGGCCGAAACCTCAGCATTGCGTAGCAGTTGCAATGCGACGTACTTATCGTTACTGCTGGCCTGCGGATCGTGCAGAATGCTGGCTATCTGTTTTAAATGTCCGGCGCGCAGGAAAAATGAAGCCTCATAAAATGCCTGCTGGGCTAATAAGGTTAGCGCTTCTGGCGCAACCTTAATCACTTCCTCTCCGTCTAACTCCGTTACCGCAACGTGCTGGTTACTCAGTAATTCATATTCGGTATTATCTTTACTCTGAACAAAGAGTTCCTGCCAGACAAATGGTTTAGACATGTTTACATCTCACCTTTTAGTTAATATGTCGGATGGCGCTCACGCCATCCGTAATTGCTTAATGCGCTAAAAAGACATTGGCTTTTGTCGCTTCGGCGACATATTCGATCGTTTTCTGGGCGCGAACGCTGTTACCGGCTTCATCCAGCGGCGGAGAATAGACGGCAATTGCATATTTGCCCGGGACAACGGCGACCATACCGCCGCCGACGCCGCTTTTTGCTGGGATGCCCACGGTGTAGAGCCATTTACCGCTGCCGTCGTATAGTCCGGCAATCGCCATTTCTGCCAGCACCTGCGGAACATATTTTTCATTCAGCAACTGCTTGCCGTTGAATGGAGATTTGCCTTTGTTCGCCAGTACCGCCCCCATTTTGGCCAGTTGCTCAACGGTGATATCCACCGAGCACTGACGAGTATAAATTTCGACAGCTTCGTCGGTATTGCCATAGAAGCTGTTATAGGATTCCATCAGCTTCGCCAGCGCCTGATTGTGCTGGTTGGTTTCCATCTCGGATTTAAAGACCGGCTCATTAACCGTGAGCGTGGCGTCGGCCCAGACGTTCAGGTTGTCGAGGATTTTGTTCCAGCGATCGGTTTTGTCTTTGGCTTCAATCAGGCTAACGGTGCTCATCGCCCCGGCGTTTACCAGCGGGTTCTCAGGCGCGCCTTTGGTCAGCTCAACCGCTAAACCGGAGTTGAAGGGCATGCCGGTGGCATTGGCCCCGAGTTTATCCAGCACCACCTGAGGGCCGTGCTGTTCCATGGCGAGCGCCATGGTGAAGACTTTGCTCAGGGATTCCATGGGGAAGGGTTTGTTAACATCGCCAACCTGGTAGATCTTGCCGTCCACCGTGGCAATGGTGATGGCAAAGTTATTCGGGCTGTAGGTCGCCAGGGCAGGGATGTAGTCGGCGACTTTTCCATCGTGGTTACTTTTATATTTTTGATGTGCCTGGTCGATAAGCTTTGCGTAATCCGGCGTGATTTGCGCGAGAGTCGTTGCGCTGAACAAAACGCTGAAGGAAAAAATACTCACGCCGAGAAGAGTTTTAGTCATGGTGCAATCCTGTTGGTGTACTCATCATGGTGCCGGATGGCGGCTTACCGCCTTATCCGGCCAACGGATAGTTAAACGTTATGCAGGCCGGATAAGCGCAAACGCCATCCGGCAATAACGTGGTATCAGGACAACGCGACTTCTGTTTCGGTAACCGGACGTTCTTGTTCCGGGGTCTTCACTGGCGCAGTGCCACGACAACCCTGGCCGAAGTGTTCTCCTTCCCAGCGACTTACAATGGCAGCACCCATTGCGTTACTCATGACGTTGGTAGCAGAACGACCCATATCGAGGAACGGATCGACGCCCATCAACAGGATCAGACCAGCTTCAGGAATGTTGAACTGGTTCAGGGTTGCGGCGATAACCACCATTGATGCACGCGGTACGCCCGCCATCCCTTTAGAGGTCAGCATCAGGATTAACAGCATGGTAATTTGCTCGCCCATGCTCAGCTCAATGTTGCACGCCTGAGCAATAAAGACGGTGGCAAATGAGCAGTACGCCATGGAGCCGACCAGGTTAAAGGAATAACCGATAGGCAGAACGAAGCTGGCGATTTTTGAAGAAACGCCGAATTTTTCCAGCTTGTCCAGGGTGCCCGGGAAGGCGGCTTCTGAGCTGGAGGTAGTAAAGGCCAGCAGTGCAGGCTCGAGGATTGATTTGGTCAAACGCGCGATGCAAGGCCCGACTATCATGGTTGACAGGCCAATCAGGATTGCCCACAGCATACCCAGGGTCAGATAGAATTCACCCATGAAGATCCCGGCGCTGACCATCACCCCCAGACCACGTTCGGCAATCAGACCAGAAATAGCGGCAAATACGGTCAGTGGTGCAAACAGCATGACGTAGCCCGTCAGCTTCAGCATCACGTGTACCAGTGAATCCAGAACCTTCACGATAGGCTCGGCTTTTTCACCAATCGCGGCCAGGCTGCAACCGAGGAAAATTGAGAACACCACGATCTGCAGAATTTCGTTACGCGCCATCGCATCGACAATACTGGTCGGTACCGCGTGCGAGATGAACACTTTCAGCGTGAATGGCTCTGACTTAACGGCGGCAACGGCCCCGACGTCATGTGGCACGAAGTTGATCCCCGCGCCTGGCTGGAAGATGTTAACGATAACCAGACCCAGTGCAATTGACACCAGAGAGGCGCAAATAAACAGGAAGAAGGTTTTCGAAAATATACGTCCCAGCGTTTTGGCATCGCCCATTTTGGCAATACCAACAACCAGAGTTGAAATAACCAATGGCGCGATAATCATTTTTACCATGCGTAAGAATATAGTGGTAAAAATAGAAATATCTGCTGCATAGGATTTTGCGGTTTCAGCCGCGGCCATATTATTTATGGCCACCCCGGCAATCATGCCGAGTATCAGGCCTAATATGATCATCTTCGTTAAACTTATTTTCTTCATGTGTACTCCATCGGATAAAGGCTGGTAATTGGAATTGTGTAGGGTGGCGTGCGCCTGAGCCTGGACAGCAGCTCAGACGCACGCCTGTTGTGACCAACCGCATGAATAATTCGAAGCACTGTGATACCGCTGAATTCTGTGCTCCAATGGTTGTTATTGTGTGTTTTGTTACAAGTCGAACTCAATACTTAATAATGGAGCGTGTTGCTGAGCACCATAAACATCATTATCACCGACGTTGCCGGAAATAATATCGCGCGGCATGACGATTTTTACGGCATTCGCCGGATCGAACCACACGATATTGTGAATGAAGTCAGGTTCAACATTATATAAACTGGCAATGAGCTGCGGTGTTAATTGCTCGCAGGCTTTTACCCGCTGATAGTCTTCCCTGGTTTTAAATAAAATATCTAAAACCAGTTCGTACGGTCCGGCGTTTTTGGAGCGAATAACCTGCGCCAGTGAACAAATTGAGTGTTTCATGCCTGAACTCCTTCTGGCGTCACCTGTTCAATGTGAAAATCAAATCGCAGCGCATCGCTCGCTTCAATCAGGTGATAGATCGAGAACTCATACACCGGTCCACTTTGAATATCAGATGGCGAGAACGGGAAGGCGAGGTTGCCCGCAGTCGCAATGCGATTTTCATAGCCGTAGTGCAACAGGGTAGAGCGTACCAGCGAGCAAACGCTGTTGGCGATATCCTGCGTCGGCGCAACGACATCCAGTAAAATCCCCAGCTCATGACCGGCGGTTTTCATCGGTTCATGGTTGCCCATCACACCGTTCTTACCATACAGGTGGAACGTCATGCGGATACTGTCGTCATTCAGTGAGAGGTTACGCGCCACACTTGCTTGTACCTCTTCGAGAATGGTGTCAATCCCGGCAATCATAATTGGGTCGCGCGTTCCGGCGATGGTCAGGCAACGGAAGCCAACCTGACGCGCGCCTTCCAGTTTCAACGCATACGGTGTTTCTTCATGACGTGAACCACTGACATACACTTCGCCCTCGTTAACCTGGGTAAAGGTGCACGCTTTCAGGTTCAGCACGCCGCCTGGTCCTGGCAGGAAGTACGGATCGGACTTCTCATACAGGGTGTGCGCCGCAGCGGAAGTTTCAGTGAACTTACGCTTGGGATTGAACGCCTTCAGCGTAAAGCCGTTGTCATCAATGATCCCCATCGCACAATCTGAGCCGGAGCCAGGGGTGGCGGCAATGGCAGCACACTCAAGGATCTTCCCGCAATGAAGTGCCAGACCTTCATCAAAGCCCTGCATTATTGGCAGCGCGGCGAAGCAGGCCGGATCGTAGGCACGTCCGCCCAGAACCACCTGCGCGCCAGCTTCGAGCGCACGCTGAAAAGGCTCGACGCCCATCTGCGCGACAATGTAGGTGCTCTCTTCAATTGCATCGTGAGTCAGTTCAGGCACAAAATCGAGCGCGGTGATTTTGCCGTTATCCAGCGCCTGATGAACGATTTCTTTGTCGACATCAGACGGGATTAACGCCATTGAGAAGGACAGTTTTTCTTCCTGTGCGATCTCATGGATTATCTGGCGACACCACTCCAGATGCGGAGCTGCGCCAGAACCACCAGCCGTGCCGATCACTACCGGGATGTTGTTCTTCACGCCTGCCACGATCATATAGCGCAGATCGCGTTTCACACCGGCCCGGTCGGTAAAGGGTTTACCCGCCCCCAGATAGTGGGGGCCTGGATCGGAGGAACCTGCGTCAACAGCAATAAGATCCGGTGACTCTTCCATGGCTTTACGAAAACTTTCTTCCGGGAAGCCATAACCCAGGATAGCCGTAGGCGATAAGATCTTAAATGTGCGTGCCATCTCTTAATCCTTAGTTTGCAACAGCGCGATGGTGCGGTTCATTTCGTTAAACACGATGTTGAGACCTTCATCGAAACCCATACCCGGCTTGATCAGCATGCGCATTGGACGCGCAGCCAGCGCGACGTGTACGCAGGTACGCGCACTGATTTCCGTTTCGTTACAGGTACCACCCTGATAGGCTTCCATTCCGTGTTTGTTGCAATACAGCACCGCATCGACGATGTTGTGAATACCGCCCAGATCCGGGGTCTTGATCTGCACCATGTGGCAACTGCCCGCGTCGGTGAAGTCCACGATATCCTGATAGGTGTTACACCATTCATCCGCAACAATTTTCACGCCGGAACCCAGACGGGTAAGCTCCTGAGTGATCTCGGTGAGCATGCGGATCTGATCCGGCTTGTTACCGGCATCTACCGGGCCTTCAATGTACAGCGGCAGGCCTTGAGCTTCGGCTTCCAGGCTGGCGATATATTCGGCGCAACGCACCGGATCCATATCGAAGATCAGACCGATGGTGCCGTAGACATCAATATGCAGCGTCGGGTGATAGGTTTCGTTGGTGCGCAGGCTCAGGATGCGGTTAGACAACCAGCGGACGTACTCACGCAGTTTTTCGCCTTTGAAGCCCAGCTTCTCTTCTACGTTATTGATCAGCGCATGCGGCAGGACGTCCACACCTTTGAGGATCATCTTGTCGACGGCGATATAACGGTCGTCGCCGCTCTGGCCAAATAATGGAATGGCTTCCGGGACGCACGGCAGTTGCCATTCATCACAAACCACTTCTGCTTTCAGACGACCGGTAGCCAGTGCCGCCGCGTCGAGCAGCGCCTGAGACAGACCATAACGTACGGCGGTATGCAGCAGATGGCCGTCAATACGCAGTTCGTCAAAGAAACGGGCGTTGGTCAGGAACGAATCAACGTCACGGCCTTCCAGCAGCGGTTTGATGTGATCGTTGAGAAACGGAATGAAGTTTTCAGCCAGGAACAGCGGATCGCGTCCACCTGCACCTGAATATTGCACCGCTGCACAATCGCCCACCGCTACCGCGCCGTTTTCCAGAATCAACTGTACGGATACGCATTCACCCGCCTGACGAACAGACGTAAATCCAGGCGTTACCGGAGCGCCGGTATAGATAAACCCGTCATGACCAGCGCCGTTTTTGATGGCCTGCTGATCGTCAAAATAAAATGAGGAGTAGCCAGCTGTGAAAAGGGCCTGTTTAATTTTCATTATGGTCTTCCTATTAATTTACTGTGGGATACGGCGTTGATGTCATCAATGACCATCTGGAAAGAAGGCTTGCGGCCTTCGAAATGCGCGCGCTCTGCGACGTAGTCGTGGTGCAGGGCGAGAATGTCTTTCGGCAGCGGAACGGCACCGGCTTCGAGAATACGGATGGCGCCTGTGTTATCGCGAACAGGCAGGATCTTACCGGCGTTACAGGCGGCAGGCGCGAAAGGTACATCCAGTACGCCTGCTTCAAAGGCCAGCACCGTACCGCGCGCAATGTCGCCATTGCCCAGTTCGAAGACTTTCTTCAGCACCGCGCGGACTTCGCTCTTAATCAGATCAACTTCCTGCTCCACGGCAGCGCACTGCGGGAATTTCTGGTCGCTGACCATGTTGAGCATCTGGCGTGAAGCTTTCAGACCCTGGGCGTTCGCTGCCGCCGTTGGGATACCGAACGCTTCGTGCGGGCTTTTGGTGATCACTTTGGTGGCACCTGACATACCAGCAACCGCTGCGCCCCAGGCGATAACGGAGAAGGCTTTTGCTTCATCTTCCGGGAATCCGCCCATCCACTGGTGGAAAACGGTACTCAGTTCGTAATCGTCGAAGCCGTGGTTATGGAAATATTCGTGGGAAAGTTCGCGCAGCGCCTGAATCGCTGCAATATCCTGCGTTAGGCTACCGACCTGGCCGTAGCCAACGGTAATTGACTTGACGCCTTGTTCCAGAGCCAACAGACCTTCGATAATCGCCACCGAGTGGGACATAAACGGCGGGATCAGGGTGCCGGTCAGTGGGCCAAATGGTTCACGGTTGATACGAATACCGTTCTCTTCGTACAGGCCCATCAGGCGGTCGCAGTACTGCCAGTCGCGGATGGATTTTTCCAGAGTGACACGTTTAGCGTAAGGAATGTTGTAGGAGATGCCGCCGCCTTCGTAGCTGGTAAAGCCACTGGCCATGGCGATTTCTGCCAGCAGGCGCGCATCCGGCGTGCCGTGACGAACCTGGATCGGTTTTTCCAGCGCTTCAGTCATACGACGGCAGGCAGCAACCCCGTGATTGACGACCGGTAAACCATTCAGCTTAGAAGTACCTGCTTCGATAGATTTCTGGATCCCGACGGCGGCTTCTTCATAGCGGTTCAGACGGGTATAGGCATCGATAGTACTCGGCAGGAGGTCGCACTCTTCCTGCAATGTTTTGAGCAGCGCAATATGCTCATCCATTAATGCTACGCCTGCGCGCGGCTGGCTCAGGGTTTTCCCTTCCTGATCGGCCTTCAGCAGAGCAAGGGAGAAGCGCTTTTTATCCGGGATTGATTGCTGGTACTTCACGCCATCTTCGAAGTTCTCAACGTCTTTGCCGGTTTCCCAGGTTTGTAATACCTGATGCCTTTCGGTCATGAATTCGTCATGGGTCAATTTTTTATTTCGAAGTTCCATTCGTAGCTGCCTTAAGTTTTATAGGGTTAAACACTGAATGCTGGTGCGAGCAGCGGCTTGCGGGTACAGCCTGGCGACGTTTGCCAGTAGCGGGAGCAGGCCATTTGAATCGCGGTAATACTCAAACTGATTCGGTAACAAAATTCTTTTACCCTGGTCGTCCAGCTCCCGGTATTTGAGCCAGTTATGGATATCGAACTGGCTGGCGCGAGAGAGCCATCCCCCTGAACCGACGACTTTGCGTACGGTGGTGAGATCGCGACCCATCTGTAAATCCACGTTACCCACGCAGGTGCAAACCTGCTTCTTAGTGCCCGCGTGGCGCTCAGCGGCATAGCCCACGCACAAACCTGCCAGCAGGGTGTCGAAATATTTCTCCTCCTCGCTGAGCGGCAGGTAATCCGGTTGCCCCACCAGATGACGCAGATAGCGGTAAAACGCTTCCTCGCGCTGCGGTTGTTGGGCGAAGATGACTTTCACCATATCCTGCGTACTTTCTCCCACCACGACGGCGGAAACGCGCATTCCCAGGTCGCCTTCAACGGTACGTTTGACGAACGGTTCAGGAACACCATGCAGGACGGTATCGGGGGAGAGGGTATTCGCGCTGGCCGAATAGACATCCGTGGTGGCTCCGCCCATATCAATCAGCATGAATTCCTTCCATGCGCTGTCGTAATCGCTAATGGCTTTGACTAACTCATATACCGTCCATGGCGTCGGCATTGGCTCTTCGCCAGTTTCGCCGACGATGACGTCCAGACCTTTACCTTTGACAATGCGTGACAAGAACACATCGCAAATCGCCTGGCGCGCGGCAAACGGATTTGGGTGATCGAGATCAGGCAGAATGTTGTCTACCGTGGTCAGATCTTTATGTCCCAGAATCGTTTGTATTTCGTCCTGAATGTCCCGATTTCCAGCGTAGATAATGGCGCAATCAAGCGTTGAGCCTGCCAGCGCGTGCGCATTCGCCAGGCCGTAGCTTTCTTCGCCACCGTCTGTACCGCCGGTAAACAACAGAATGTCTGGCGGTGATGATTCCAGCTCCTGGATGTCATGCCGGTTCAGTTTGTACGAATAATATTGCGCGATTTTCGCTCCTGCCGAATGGGCGGTAACTTTTGCTGATTCCAGCGTAATGGAAGGCACCAGCCCCATTGCTGCAACGGCGAGCCCACCCTTGGCCGAGGAGGAGTATTTCAACTGCACTTCACCACTTTTCAGTAACGGGCGAGCATCGGCAACGTTCAGCACCTGATTCAGGCTGGCAAAAAAACCGTCTGCCAGATGATGTGTGGTGGTTGGGGTCAGGACATGGTTTACCAGGGTTAATTCCTCGCCTTCATGGGCGAAGAGGGCAGCCTTGGTCCATGTCGAGCCGATATCGACAGAAACTGTTTGCATCAGATAGCCTCTTCCAGGCAACGCTGCTCAAGGCCATTGTGTTGGCGAATATCATTGGTGATAAGCGCGCAGACATCTTCCAGGTCGTGGCTCGGTGCGAAGACGCGGTTAAAACCCATCTCCTTAAACTTCACTTCCACATCGCCGAAGTCATGTTTACCAACTACCAGGTTGCCACCGACGTACAGCAGAATGTCGCCGAGGCCGCGTTCGATGCAGCGCTCACGTAACCCGAGGCAGTCAATGTCGCCATGACCGTAGATAGAGGACACCACGATGGCATCGGCGCCTGTTTCAATCGCGGCATCAATATATTCATCCTGGCTCACCATCACCCCGAGGTTGATTACGTGAAAATCATGAGCAGTAAAAACGCGATCCAGAACTTTATTACCTACTGCATGGCAGTCAGCACCGATGACGCCAATAACAAGTGTAGATTTCTTCATGGGTAATCCTCTGTAGGGCTGATGGTCAATAAGTGAAAATTATTTTCTAATATTTAGAACATGGTTTGTGACAACCTCTTAATAGGGTCGGAGTTTCTGTGTAAGCGGAAAAGGAAGCAATTGATCTATTTTCAAAATATCCTGCGCAAAATGATTGTTATATTTTTTATTAATAAAAATCCTTGTTTATCAGGTAGTTGAATGTTGTTTTTGCGGGTTTTTTTAATTTACCAGGAAAATGAAGAATAAATGACTTGCCATGTTTGTGATCGAAATCTTATTTTGTTGTGCGCCTCATTTATGCGTCATTTTTTATAATTTAAAAAATTACCTTTACTAAATAACTTGTGAACGGGATAACGGTTTTTTATTGTTTAATCTTATATGACATAATTATATTTTGTTAAATTTAAGATAAAAATGATAATGAATTGTTTGTGGCATATTTAAACGTTGCCACATAAGAGAAAAAGAGAAGTGAGTGATAACTTTCAGTGATGCTTTAAGCGAAACGCCTGCGCTGTGCTGAGGAACGTCAAACCCAATGCGTCTGTCAATGAGGGACGCTTTCGCTTCCATTTGAGATAGTTACATCTTGGTGTTAATTATAAGTAAAATTTAAATGAATAATTTGTATGAAATAACAATTCCATGACTTGCTAAACAAAAAACTGTGAGCTACCCGGCAATAGTGACTCTTAATCTGCTGGCAATTTTGTCAGTCGGGCGGGTTAAAAGATCGTGTAGATTTAAACAAATATCCTATCATTTGTAGTAACGGCAATTACTCATTGAAAAACATACCGTTAACATGACGTTCACTAGTCGCCTGACTGTTAAACACTATTAACATTAAATTTGAAAATTGATTTAAATCAATGTTTAAAACTTGGTAAACAGCCTCAAAAGAGGTTAAATTGCTGCAGATCAAATTGGTCTGAAAGTGATAAATTAGCTATAAATTGATCACTATCGAAAAATGCAAATTTACCTCGATAAAAACCTGTTTATTGTAAGGATTTTACGGCGTAATATAATTGCGGGATCAATTTGAGTGTTTTATTAACATGTTTGTAACCTTTCATCATTGTCCTTTCTTCAAATGAGAAGAAAGAGCAGCGGCGGAGGGAAGCAGATAAATTTGTATTGGGGCATGCGTGTGACCCTTTCTAACGGGGTTCACTCTCGGAGTCTTCATGCGATGAGCAAGGAGTCATGATGTTAGATATAGTCGAACTGTCGCGCTTACAGTTTGCCTTGACCGCGATGTACCACTTCCTGTTTGTGCCACTGACGCTAGGTATGGCGTTCTTGCTGGCCATCATGGAAACGGTCTACGTCCTTTCCGGCAAACAGATTTATAAAGATATGACCAAGTTCTGGGGCAAGTTGTTTGGTATCAACTTCGCTCTGGGTGTGGCAACCGGTCTGACCATGGAGTTCCAGTTCGGGACTAACTGGTCTTACTACTCCCACTATGTAGGGGATATTTTCGGTGCGCCGCTGGCGATTGAAGGTTTGATGGCCTTCTTCCTCGAATCCACCTTTGTAGGTCTGTTCTTCTTCGGCTGGGACCGTTTGGGTAAAGTCCAGCATATGTGCGTCACCTGGCTGGTGGCCCTGGGTTCTAACCTGTCCGCACTGTGGATTCTGGTTGCGAACGGCTGGATGCAAAACCCAATCGCCGCGGATTTCAACTTTGAAACCATGCGCATGGAGATGCTGAGCTTCTCTGAACTGGTGCTCAACCCGGTAGCACAGGTGAAATTTGTTCACACTGTGGCATCTGGTTATGTTTGTGGCGCGATGTTCGTTCTGGGGATCAGCTCCTACTATATGCTGCGCGGTCGTGACTTCGCGTTTGCTAAACGTTCTTTTGCAATCGCCGCCAGCTTTGGTATGGCTGCTATTCTGTCTGTTATCGTTCTGGGTGATGAATCCGGTTACGAAATGGGCGACGTGCAGAAAACCAAACTCGCTGCTATTGAAGCAGAATGGGAAACGCAGCCTGCACCGGCTTCCTTTACCCTGTTCGGTATTCCGGACCAGGATGCGCAGGAAAACCATTTTGCGATTCAAATTCCTTATGCGCTGGGCATCATTGCCACCCGCTCTGTTGATACACCGGTCATTGGTCTGAAAGACCTGATGGTGCAGCACGAAGAGCGCATCCGTAACGGGATGAAAGCGTATCAACTGCTGGAAGAACTGCGTGCAGGAACTACCGATCAGGCCGTTCGCGACCAGTTCAACAGCATGAAGAAAGACCTGGGTTATGGTCTGCTGCTGAAACGCTATACGGATAACGTCACCGACGCGACCGAAGCGCAAATTCAGCAGGCAACGAAAGATTCTATTCCTCGCGTTGCGCCGCTGTACTTCGCTTTCCGTATTATGGTGGCGTGCGGCATTCTGATGCTGGCAATCATCGCAGTGTCCTTCTGGACCGTGATTCGTAACCGTATCGGTGAGAAAAAATGGCTGCTGCGCACCGCGCTGTATGCGATTCCTCTGCCGTGGATTGCCATTGAATCCGGTTGGTTTGTTGCAGAGTACGGCCGCCAACCGTGGGCGATTGGTGAAGTGTTACCAACAGCCGTAGCGAACTCTTCGCTGACCGCTGGCGACCTCATCTTCTCGATGCTGTTGATTTGCGGCCTGTATACCCTGTTCCTGGTGGCTGAACTGTATCTGATGTTCAAGTTCGCACGCCTTGGGCCGAGTAGCCTGAAAACCGGTCGTTATCACTACGAGCAGTCCACTGTGACTTCTCAGCCGGCACGCTAAGACAGGAGTCGTCAAATGATCGATTATGAAGTATTGCGTTTTATCTGGTGGCTGCTGGTTGGCATTCTGCTGATTGGTTTCGCGGTCACTGATGGCTTCGACATGGGGGTGGGCATGCTCACCCGTTTCCTCGGTCGTAATGATACCGAGCGTCGAATTATGATTAACTCCATCGCCCCGCACTGGGACGGTAACCAGGTTTGGCTCATCACCGCGGGTGGCGCACTGTTCGCTGCCTGGCCGATGGTGTATGCCGCTGCGTTCTCCGGTTTCTATGTGGCGATGATCCTGGTACTGGCGTCTTTGTTCTTCCGTCCGGTCGGTTTTGATTACCGCTCCAAGATTGAAGACATGCGCTGGCGCAACATGTGGGACTGGGGCATCTTCATTGGTAGCTTCGTTCCACCGCTGGTTATTGGCGTGGCGTTCGGCAACCTGCTGCAAGGGGTTCCGTTCCACGTAGACGACTACATGCGTTTGTACTACACCGGTAACTTCTTCCAGTTGCTGAATCCGTTTGGTCTGCTGGCGGGTGTCGTGAGTGTTGGGATGATCATCACCCAGGGCGCGACCTATCTGCAGATGCGTACGGTAGGTGAACTGCATCTGCGTGCGCGTGCAACGTCGCAGGTTGCGGCACTGGTCACTATGGTCTGCTTCGCGCTGGCTGGTGTGTGGGTGATTTACGGTATTGACGGTTATGTTGTGACCTCAGCACTGGATCATCATGCCGCCTCTAACCCGCTGACCAAAGAAGTGGCTCGCGTGGCTGGCGCATGGATGGTGAACTTTAACAATGCACCTATCCTGTGGCTGGTTCCTGCACTGGGCGTGGTTCTGCCGCTGTTGACCATCCTGACTTCTCGTATGGAGAAAGGGGCATGGGCGTTCGTCTTCTCTTCACTGACGTTAGCCTGCATCATCCTGACGGCTGGTATCGCAATGTTCCCGTTTGTGATGCCATCCAGCACCATGATGAACGCAAGTCTGACCATGTGGGATGCAACGTCCAGCCAGCTGACGCTGAATCTGATGACGTATGTAGCTTGTGTGTTCGTTCCGATCATTCTGCTGTACACCGGCTGGTGTTACTGGAAGATGTTCGGTCGCATCACCAAAGAAGATATTGAAAGCAACACCCACTCTCTGTACTAAGTAAGGAGCTTAAAATGTGGTATTTCGCATGGATTTTGGGAACGCTTCTTGCCTGTGCATTTGGGATAATCACAGCGCTGGCGCTTGAGCACGTTGAATCAGGCAAAGCCGGACAAGAAGATAGCTGATGACCAACATTATCGCGATGCAGTATAACGCGATGGATAAGCGCCCCTTGCGGGCGCTTTCCTTTGTGCTGGCAATCGTGTTGGCTGGTTGCATATTCTGGGATCCGTCACGTTTCGCGGCCAAAACCAGTGAGCTGGAAATCTGGCATGGTCTCCTGCTGATGTGGGCGGTCTGCGCAGGCATCATTCACGGCGTTGGTTTTCGTCCTCGCGCCGTACACTGGCAGGGCATTTTCTGCCCGTTAATCGCGGATATCGTCCTGGTTGTTGGTCTGATTTTCTTCTTCTTTTGAATAAGAAACATCCTTAAATATTTATGGGCTTGCATAAGCCCATAAATTTTTACTCTCCGTTTACTTTCCCCCATTCCAAAGCACCATTCCCGCGCGTATAGTAGCGAAGTTTGAAAGCATTAACCTAAGGTTGTGCCCTGGAGTTGTGTGCGGTGGCGACACTGGACCATCAGGACGCAACTTAATTGCATTACCGGGAT
This sequence comes from Citrobacter sp. RHB35-C21, assembly GCF_013816515.1. Classification (NCBI taxonomy): domain Bacteria; kingdom Pseudomonadati; phylum Pseudomonadota; class Gammaproteobacteria; order Enterobacterales; family Enterobacteriaceae; genus Citrobacter; species Citrobacter sp. RHB35-C21. The sequence goes on along the minus strand of NZ_CP057147.1, from coordinate 3,560,508 downwards.
GTAAAGTGAATACAGCGCGATATACAACGACATTCTTGAAGCATCGCGGCGGCAAGAACGCGAGTCACCAGGCGCTTACAAAGTTAAGCGACCGGTGTGAGTGGGCGAAGCCAACAAAGAGGCAGTAAGAATGAACAAGTATATGTTTCGATGGCCGGTTCGTGTCTACTATGAAGACACCGATGCCGGTGGAGTGGTTTACCACGCCAGCTACGTCGCTTTTTACGAAAGAGCACGCACAGAAATGCTGCGTCATCATCACTTCAGTCAGCAGGTCCTGTTGGCCGAACGTGTAGCCTTTGTGGTGCGCAAGATGACGCTGGAGTATTTTGCGCCTGCCCGGCTCGACGATATGCTCGAAGTCCAAACCGAAATTACGTCAATGCGTGGCACCTCATTGGTTTTCACGCAACGCATTGTCAACGCAGAGAACACCGTGCTGAATGAAGCCGAAGTTCTGATTGTTTGCGTTGATCCACTCAAAATGAAGCCTCGTGCGCTTCCCAAGTCTATTGTCGCGGAGTTTAAGCAGTGACTGACATGAATATCCTTGATTTGTTCCTGAAGGCAAGCCTTCTGGTTAAACTTATCATGTTGATTTTGATTGGTTTCTCAATCGCATCCTGGGCCATTATTATCCAGCGGACCCGTATTCTTAATGCGGCTTCACGTGAAGCTGAAGCATTTGAAGACAAGTTCTGGTCCGGCATTGAATTGTCGCGCCTGTATCAGGAAAGCCAGGGGCGTCGTGATAATCTGGTGGGTTCGGAACAAATTTTCTACAGCGGATTCAAAGAGTTTGCGCGTCTGCATCGGGCGAATAGTCATGCGCCGGAAGCGGTCGTTGAGGGGGCATCCCGTGCGATGCGTATCTCGATGAACCGTGAACTGGAAACGCTGGAAACGCATATTCCATTCCTCGGCACCGTCGGCTCCATCAGCCCGTATATCGGTCTGTTCGGTACCGTTTGGGGGATCATGCACGCATTTATCGCGTTAGGCGCGGTAAAACAGGCAACGCTGCAAATGGTCGCACCGGGTATCGCGGAAGCGTTGATTGCAACGGCTATCGGTCTGTTTGCGGCAATCCCGGCGGTTATGGCTTACAACCGACTGAATCAGCGCGTGAACAAGCTGGAACTGAATTACGACAACTTTATGGAAGAGTTCACCGCGATTCTGCACCGCCAGGCGTTTACCGTTAGCGAGAGCAACAAGGGGTAAGCCATGGCCAGAACGCGTGGACGAGGTCGTCGCGAACTCAAGTCCGAAATCAATATTGTACCGCTGCTCGACGTACTACTGGTGCTGTTGCTGATCTTTATGGCAACCGCGCCGATTATTACGCAGAGTGTGGAAGTTGACCTGCCGGATGCGACCGAATCGCAAGCTGTCAGCAGTAACGACGAACCGCCGGTCATTATTGAAGTTTCCGGGATAGGGCAATACAGCGTGGTCGTTGAGAAAGATCGTATGGATCAACTGCCGCCGGAGCAGGTTATCGCGGAAGCGAAAAGTCGCCTGCAGACCAATCCGAAAACGGTCTTTTTAATCGGTGGTGCGAAAGACGTGCCTTATGATGAAATAATTAAAGCGCTGAACTTGTTACACAGTGCAGGCGTAAAATCGGTTGGCTTGATGACGCAGCCAATCTGATGACTGCGTTTTGCTGGCTTGAAAGATAGCGCGTAACAGGCGAACAGTTTTTTGGGAACCGAGAGTGTCAAAGGCAACCGAACAAAACGACAAGCTCAAAAGGGCGATAATTATTTCAGCGGTGCTGCATGTCATTTTATTTGCAGCGCTGATCTGGAGTTCGTTCGATGAGCACATTGATGCTTCAGCCGGCGGCGGTGGCGGTTCGTCCATCGACGCCGTTATGGTCGATCCTGGCGCCGTTGTGCAACAGTACGACAGGCAGCAGCAACAGCAGGCAAGTGCTAAACGTGCAGAAGAGCAGCGTGAAAAACAGGCGCAGCAGCAAGCTGAGGAACTTCGCGAGAAGCAGGCGGCCGAGCAAGAGCGACTGAAGCAACTTGAAAAAGAACGTTTAGCCGCGCAGGAAAAAGTGCGCGAACAGGCGGAACAGCAGAAACAGGCCGAAGCCGCCGCCGCGAAAGCGCAAGAGCAACAGAAACAGGCTGAAGAAGCTGCGGCGAAGGCTGCTGCAGACGCGAAGGCCAAAGCTGATGCTCAGGCGAAACAAGCGGCAGATGCCGCGAAGAAAGCCGCTGCGGACGCACAGAAAAAAGCAGAGGCTGAAGCCGCTAAAGCCGCCGCTGATGCGAAGAAAATTGCCGAAGCACAAGCTGCTAAGGCTGCCGTAGACGCTGCGAAGAAAGCTCAGGCTGAAGCCGCCAAGCAAGCAGCAGCCGAGAAAGCTGCTGCGGAGAAAGCAGAAAAAGCCGCTGCCGCGAAAGCTGCCGCTGCTGAAAAGGCTGCGGCTGATAAGAAAGCCGCAGCGGAAAAAGCAGCAGCAGATAAAAAAGCTGCAGCCGAGAAAGCCGCTGCCGATAAGAAAGCTGCGGCAGATAAAGCGGCGGCTGCGAAAAAGGCTGCGGCCGAAAAAGCAGCTGCAGCCTCTGGCGTTGACGACTTGTTAGGCGACTTAAGCTCCGGTAAGAATGCACCGAAATCAGGTGGTGGAGCGAAAGGAAACGGTCAACCGGCGAAAGATAGTGGTACAAGTGGTGCAAATGGCGGTGCATCTGGCGCTGATATCAGTGCTTACGCATCTCAAATTCGTAATGCGATCCAGAGCCGCCTGTATGGTGCCGATTTGTATGCGGGTAAATCTTGCGTATTACATATCAAGTTAGCACCCGATGGTCTGTTACTGGATGTGACCGAAGAGGGCGGAGATCCGGCATTGTGCCAGGCTGCGCTGACGGCTGCGAAAACAGCCAGAATTCCTAAACCGCCTAGCCAGGCTGTTTATGAAAAAGTAAAAGATGCCAAGCTGGACTTTAAACTGTAATAACGTCCCTGAGAATTCAGGGGAAACGGTCTAAGGTTGAGACAGTGTTCTGGTAGTTTTGTGTATTTGAGTTTGTTAACATTCTGCTAAATTATCGTGGGCTTTCCGTCCAGATAAGGGAGATATGATGAAGCAGGCATTACGAGTAGCATTTGGTTTTCTGATGCTGTGGGCAGCGGTGCTGCACGCAGAAGTACGTATCGAGATCACCCAGGGGGTGGACTCGGCACGCCCGATTGGTGTTGTCCCCTTCCAGTGGGCAGGGCCGGGTGCTGCACCTGAAGATATCGGTGGTATCGTAGGCGCTGACCTGCGTAACAGCGGTAAATTTAATCCGTTAGACCGTTCTCGTCTGCCGCAGCAGCCGGGTACCGCACAGGAAGTTCAACCTGCCGCATGGTCTGCGCTGGGTATTGATGCCGTGGTAGTAGGTCAGGTTACGCCAAATCCGGATGGTTCCTACAGCGTTGCTTATCAACTGGTAGATACCGGTGGCGCACCGGGTACCGTACTGGCACAGAACACCTATAAAGTGAACAAGCAGTGGTTGCGTTACGCGGGACATACTGCAAGTGACGAAGTGTTTGAAAAACTGACCGGTATTAAAGGTGCATTCCGTACCCGTATCGCTTATGTTGTTCAGACGAACGGCGGCCAGTTCCCGTACGAATTACGTGTATCCGACTACGATGGCTACAACCAGTTCGTGGTACACCGTTCTCCGCAGCCGCTGATGTCTCCGGCATGGTCTCCGGACGGTTCAAAGCTGGCATACGTCACTTTCGAAAGCGGTCGTTCTGCGCTGGTTATTCAGACATTGTCTAATGGCGCGGTTCGTCAGGTAGCGTCGTTCCCACGTCACAACGGTGCACCTGCGTTTTCTCCGGATGGCAGCAAACTGGCGTTTGCCCTGTCTAAAACCGGTAGCCTGAACCTGTATGTCATGGACATTGGTTCCGGTCAGATCCGTCAGGTGACGGATGGTCGCAGCAACAACACGGAACCTACCTGGTTCCCGGACAGCCAAAACCTGGCCTTTACCTCTGACCAGGCCGGTCGTCCGCAGGTATATAAAGTTAACGTCAACGGCGGTGCTCCGCAGCGTATTACCTGGGAAGGTTCGCAAAACCAGGATGCGGATGTGAGCAGCGACGGTAAGTTTATGGTAATGGTAAGCTCAGCCAATGGTCAGCAGCACATTGCCAAACAAGATCTGGTAGCGGGTGGCGTACAAGTCCTGTCGTCAACGTTCCTGGATGAAACGCCAAGTCTGGCACCTAACGGCACTATGGTAATCTACAGCTCTTCTCAGGGGATGGGATCCGTGCTGAATTTGGTTTCTACAGATGGGCGTTTCAAAGCGCGTCTTCCGGCAACTGATGGTCAGGTCAAATTCCCTGCCTGGTCGCCGTATCTGTGATAATACATAATTGATTAATAAAGGAATCATTGAAATGCAACTGAACAAAGTGCTGAAAGGGCTGATGATTGCTCTGCCTGTTATGGCTATTGCAGCGTGTTCTTCTAACAAGAACGCCAGCAATGACGGCAGCGAAGGCATGCTGGGTGCCGGCACTGGTATGGATGCAAACGGCAGCGGCAACATGTCTTCTGAAGAGCAAGCGCGTCTTCAGATGCAACAGCTGCAGCAGAACAACATCGTTTACTTCGATCTGGACAAGTACGATATCCGTTCTGACTTCGCTGCAATGCTGGATGCTCACGCTAACTTCCTGCGTAGCAACCCGTCTTACAAAGTCACCGTAGAAGGTCATGCGGACGAACGTGGTACTCCTGAGTACAACATCTCCCTGGGTGAGCGTCGTGCAAACGCCGTTAAGATGTACCTGCAGGGTAAAGGCGTTTCTGCTGACCAGATCTCCATCGTTTCTTACGGTAAAGAAAAACCTGCAGTACTGGGTCATGACGAAGCGGCTTACGCCAAAAACCGTCGCGCCGTACTGGTTTACTAAGAGAATTGCATGAGCAGTAACTTCAGACATCACCTGTTGAGTCTGTCGTTACTGGTTGGCATAGCGGCCCCTTGGGCCGCTTTTGCACAGGCGCCAATCAGTAGTGTCGGCTCAGGCTCGGTCGAAGACCGTGTCACTCAACTCGAGCGTATTTCTAACGCTCACAGTCAGCTTTTAACCCAACTCCAGCAACAACTCTCCGATAATCAGTCCGATATCGATTCCCTGCGTGGTCAAATTCAGGAAAATCAATATCAACTGAATCAGGTTGTTGAGCGACAGAAGCAGATATTGCTGCAGATGAATAATCTTGGCAGCGGTAGTGCGCCTGCGGCACAGTCTACAGGTGGCGATCAGAGTGGGGCGGCAACCCCTGCACCTGATGCGGGAGCTGCAGCAACGTCAGGTGCTCCCGTGCAAACTGGCGATGCGAATACCGATTACAATGCAGCGATTGCTCTGGTGCAGGATAAATCCCGCCAGGATGACGCAATTGAAGCATTTCAGAACTTCATCAAAAAGTACCCGGACTCTACTTACCTGCCCAATGCGAATTACTGGCTGGGTCAGTTGAATTACAACAAGGGTAAAAAAGATGATGCTGCGTTCTATTTTGCTTCGGTAGTTAAAAACTTCCCAAAATCACCTAAGGCTGCAGACGCGATGTATAAAGTCGGCGTCATCATGCAGGACAAAGGTGACACAGCAAAAGCTAAAGCGGTTTATCAGCAGGTTATCACTAAATATCCTGGCACTGATGGCGCAAAACAAGCGCAAAAACGCCTTGGCGCGATGTAATGACCACCATGCGACCAGAAATCGTGTTATTTCTGGTCGTGTCGTGTGATTCCTAAGCAGTTGAGTTATTTACATCGAAATTTTTGTTGCGCTAAAATCTGAAATCAGTAATATATGCCGCCGTTGCCAAGGGATATCAAACAGCCCGAAAGCGGCGAAAAAAGTGGGGCGTTAGCTCAGTTGGTAGAGCAGTTGACTTTTAATCAATTGGTCGCAGGTTCGAATCCTGCACGCCCCACCACTTAATGCAGTATCCAGCGTAGTATCGGGTGATTAGCTCAGCTGGGAGAGCACCTCCCTTACAAGGAGGGGGTCGGCGGTTCGATCCCGTCATCACCCACCACTCGGGGCGTTAGCTCAGTTGGTAGAGCAGTTGACTTTTAATCAATTGGTCGCAGGTTCGAATCCTGCACGCCCCACCAACTTTAACATTGTACTCAGGTGTTAAACGTGAAGGATAACGTTGCTTTAGCAACGGCCCGTTAGGGCGAGACGAAGTCGAGTCATCCTGCACGCCCCACCAATTCTTATATTGGTGTCGAGTAAAGAATTTTTCAGGTGACATCCGAGCGGGTCGTTAGCTCAGTTGGTAGAGCAGTTGACTTTTAATCAATTGGTCGCAGGTTCGAATCCTGCACGACCCACCATCCTGAATAATTGAAGCAGTAAACCCCATACGGGGGCGTTAGCTCAGTTGGTAGAGCAGTTGACTTTTAATCAATTGGTCGCAGGTTCGAATCCTGCACGCCCCACCAGTGTAAAAAGGCGCCCTAAAGGCGCCTTTTTGCTATCTGCGATTTATAAGATTCGAACCTGCAGCAGGTTCGGGTCGAACGCAGTGAGACAACGGAGCCGTTCACGGCGACGGCCCGAAGGGCAAGCGAAGCGAGTCATCCTGCACGCCCCACCAGTGTAAAAAGGCGCCCTAAAGGCGCCTTTTTGCTATCTGCGATTTATAAGATTCGAACCTGCAGCAGGTTCGGGTCGAACGCAGTGAGACAACGGAGCCGTTCACGGCGACGGCCCGAAGGGCAAGCGAAGCGAGTCATCCTGCACGCCCCACCAGTGTAAAAAGGCGCCCTAAAGGCGCCTTTTTGCTATCTGCGATTTATAAGATTGCCTGATGTCCTTTGCTTATCAGCCTACAGACGACACTACTCGTGTAGGCCGGATAAGACGTCAGACGCCATCCGGCATTCATCACACGCAATTATTGTGACTTTTCTGCACCAATCCGCTATCTTGTTTAGCATACAAAACAAATCAAACCGAATATGGCGTGTGTCACGCTTTTAATCGGTTATTTCGTTAAGCCAGTGAAACGAGAAAGCAAGATGAGCGTGATGTTTGATCCAGAAGCAGCAATTTATCCGTTTCCGCCGAAGCCAGTACCGCTAAGTGTGGATGAAAAGCAATTTTATCGTGAAAAAATCAAGCGCCTGCTGAAAGAGCGTGATGCCGTTATGGTCGCGCATTATTACACCGATCCTGAAATTCAGCAGTTAGCGGAAGAGACCGGGGGCTGTATTTCTGATTCTCTGGAGATGGCGCGGTTCGGTGCAAAGCATTCTGCCTCTACGCTGCTGGTTGCGGGCGTGAGGTTTATGGGAGAAACTGCCAAAATTCTCAGCCCGGAAAAGACCATCCTGATGCCGACCTTACAGGCGGAATGTTCATTAGATCTGGGCTGTCCGATTGACGCGTTCAGCGCATTTTGCGACGCGCATCCGGATCGTACCGTGGTGGTTTACGCCAATACCTCTGCTGCCGTTAAAGCACGTGCGGACTGGGTCGTGACTTCCAGTATCGCGGTTGAACTTATTGAACATCTTGATAGTTTAGGTGAAAAAATCATCTGGGCTCCGGACAAACATTTGGGCAACTACTTGCAAAAACAGACCGGCGCAGACGTGCTCTGTTGGCAGGGCGCCTGTATCGTCCACGACGAGTTTAAAACCCAGGCTTTAACACGCATGAAAGGGCTTTACCCTGATGCCGCGGTGCTGGTGCACCCGGAGTCCCCTCAGTCTATCGTTGATATGGCAGATGCGGTTGGCTCAACCAGCCAGCTCATCAACGCGGCTAAATCGTTACCGCATAAGCAGTTGATTGTGGCGACTGACCGGGGCATTTTTTACAAAATGCAGCAGGCCGTTCCGGATAAAGAGCTGCTTGAAGCTCCGACGGCTGGCGAGGGGGCAACCTGTCGCAGCTGTGCGCATTGTCCGTGGATGGCGATGAATGGCCTGAAAGCGATTGCTGAGGGCCTGGAACATGGCGGCGCGGCTCATGAGATACATGTTGAGGACTCGCTGAGAGAAGGGGCGCTGTTGCCGTTAAACCGTATGTTGGAATTTGCGGCTACACTTCGAGCGTAATTATTTATTTTTGCTCTGGGGGAAAAGATGGACTTTTTTAGCACGCAGAACATTCTGGTACATATTCCGATTGGCGCGGGTGGTTACGATTTGTCGTGGATCGAAGCCGTGGGAACGATCGCCGGGTTGCTGTGTATTGGCCTGGCGAGCCTTGAGAAAATCAGCAATTACTTCTTCGGTCTGATAAACGTCACGCTGTTTGCAATTATCTTCTTTCAGATCCAGCTCTATGCCAGCTTGTTGCTGCAAGTTTTCTTCTTTGCCGCAAATATCTACGGCTGGTATGCCTGGTCCCGGCAAACCAACCAGCATGAAGCGGAACTGAAAATTCGCTGGCTACCGCTTCCAAAAGCGATCGGCTGGCTGGCGGCTTGCGTGGTGGCGATCGGCCTGATGTCGATCTATATCGATCCGGTCTTTGCGTTCCTGACAGGCATTGCAGTGAATATTATGCAGGCATTGGGATTACAGGTTGTTGTGCCTGAACTACAACCCGATGCATTCCCGTTCTGGGACTCCTGCATGATGGTGCTGTCGATTGCAGCGATGATCCTGATGACGCGCAAATACGTTGAAAACTGGCTGCTGTGGGTGATCATTAACGTCATTAGCGTTGTGATCTTTGCCCTGCAAGGCGTATATGCCATGTCGCTGGAATATATGATCCTGACGGTTATCGCCCTGAACGGTAGCAGGATGTGGATTAACAGTGCACGTGAGCGGGGTTCCCACGCGCTTTCTCATTAATGGTGATGATGTGAATGGCCGGACACGCCCTGATACAGGTGACAGTCCGGCCCATTGCACGGCTGATACTCCATCTGGATTGTGGCGTGTTCAATCTGGTAGTGATGGATAAGGAAATGCTGAATACGCTCCAGCAACGCATCGTGATCGTGTGGCGGGATCACCTGAACATGCAGCGTCATTACCGGTTTTTCGCCCACCATCCAGACATGGACATGGTGAACGTTGCGGACTTCAGGAATATCCCGGCTGAGATGGCGCTGCAGTGCGGCGATATCCAGCGTCAGCGGGGCACCTTCCAGTAATTCATTAACGCTATCTTTTAGCAATCGCCAGGCGCTACGCAGCACCAGCACGGAAACCAGAATCGAGAGAATTGGGTCCGCGGGTGTCCAGCCCGTCCAGATAATAATCAGCGCAGCGATGATTGCCCCGACCGAGCCAAGTAAATCGCCCATCACATGCAGCGCCGCGGCGCGGACGTTCAGATTTTTCTCTTCACTGCCGCGATGTAAAACCCAAAAAGCGAGCACGTTGGCCAGTAGACCCGCGACAGCAATAACCATCATCATGCCGCCAGCCACGGGGCGAGGTGTCTGGAAGCGCTCAATCGCCTCCCAGACGATTAAAATGGTGATAACGACCAATGCGATGGCATTAACAAATGCGGCCAGCGTCGTGAGCCTCAGCCAACCGAAGGTGTGTCGTATTGTGGGCGGGCGACGGGAAAAACGGACGGCCAGCAGCGCGAAAAGCAGCGCCGCAGCATCCGTGAGCATATGCCCTGCGTCGGCCAGCAAGGCCAGTGAACCAGAAAGTATTCCACCCACCACTTCAACCAACATAAATCCGGCTGTAATGCAGAATGCGAACATCAGTCGGCGGGCATTATTGTCCTTGGGTTGCTCAGAGGAAGTATGAGTATGTGCGTGAGCCATTATGCCATCCCTTTGTTATTCTCATCTTTACTGTATGCCATCATACCGTTTTTGGGATGATAAAATTAAAAAGGAGAGCTATTGCTCTCCCATTATTAGCTTTAATTTCAGCGTTACTGCGTGGTGCCATCAGTTTTTGTGTCAACATCATTGTTGATGCCGTTTCCGGTCTCAACCTTCTTATTCACATCAGGGCAGCGACCGTCCTTACACATAGTGTTTTTGTGCATCTCATCTTTGGTCATCCCTTCATGGTTCATTGATGAACCGTCCGGGTGCAGCATTGTGCCACCTGAATTCACGTTACTGTTGTCGACATTATTTGGCGCCACGTTTTCGCGGGCGTCTGGGGCGACTTGTCCTGCATCAGCCGAGGAATTTGCCTGACCGTTATTGGACTGCGCGTTGCTTTCAGCAGCTAGTGCCGCGCCACTGGCGAGGCTGAGTGTAGCGGTAAGGAAGAGTGAAGCCAGCTTTGTCATATGCATAATATGCTCCTGTTAAGGTCGATATGTCGGATAACGTCTTCCAACAGTGCATGTGCCAGTTACATCATCAATATGTGGTTAATCGTTTTGCTATGGAAATTAAAACCAGCATAGAATCTTGAAATCTATGAAAATTAAAGCTGTTACAGTTAGAAATTGTAGTTTGGATCTCGTTTTTCGCTACTTTATTGCGTTTTTTTGGCCAATTCCAGGATTAATCCGTCCAAAGTGTAAAACCCCGTTTACACTTTATGACTGAAGATATAGATTGGAGGGATTGCATTCATTTATATAAGTATGGCAACGCTGGAATAATCATGAATTATCAGAACGACGATTTACGCATTAAAGAGATCAACGAGTTATTACCACCAGTCGCACTGCTGGAAAAATTCCCCGCTACTGAAAATGCCGCCAATACGGTGGCTCATGCCCGTAAGGCGATTCATAAAATTCTGAAAGGGAGCGACGATCGCCTTCTGGTGGTGATTGGGCCGTGCTCTATTCATGATCCGGCAGCTGCCAAAGAGTATGCCACTCGTCTGCTGGCGCTGCGCGAAGCGTTAAAAGGTGAGCTTGAAATCGTCATGCGCGTCTATTTTGAAAAACCGCGTACCACCGTTGGCTGGAAAGGGCTTATCAACGACCCGCACATGGACAACAGCTTCCAGATCAATGATGGGCTGCGCATTGCGCGTAAACTGCTGCTGGATATCAACGACAGCGGATTGCCGACTGCGGGTGAATTCCTCGATATGATCACCCCACAATATCTCGCCGATCTGATGAGCTGGGGCGCGATTGGGGCACGTACAACAGAATCTCAGGTGCACCGCGAGCTGGCATCGGGTCTGTCCTGCCCGGTTGGTTTTAAAAACGGTACCGATGGCACCATCAAAGTGGCGATTGATGCAATCAACGCTGCTGGGGCACCGCACTGCTTCCTGTCTGTCACCAAATGGGGTCATTCAGCGATCGTGAATACCAGTGGTAATGGCGATTGCCATATCATTCTGCGCGGTGGCAAAGAGCCGAACTACAGCGCTCAGCACGTTGCGGACGTGAAAGAAGGTCTGGTCAAAGCAGGACTCTCTGCGCAAGTGATGATCGACTTCAGCCATGCCAACTCCAGCAAGCAGTTCAAAAAGCAGATGGATGTTGCTAAGGATGTTTGCGGACAAGTCGCCGGTGGCGAAAAAGCAATTATTGGCGTGATGATCGAAAGCCATTTGGTGGAAGGTAATCAGAATCCGGATAGCGGTGAGCCGCTGACCTACGGTAAGAGCATCACCGACGCCTGCATTGGTTGGGAAGATACCGATGCGGTGTTGCGTCAACTGGCGGATGCGGTAAAAGCGCGTCGCGGTTAACCAAGTCCCGTAGGCCTGAGAGGCGTAGCGCCATCAGGCATTCCGGTGCAGGCTGCCGGATGGGGCGATGTCTTATCCGGCCTACATTTTCTTGTAGGGCCGAAATAAAAAAGCGTGGAGGAATCCACGCTTTGTCTTTAACTTACCGAGAAAATTACTTCGCTTTACCCTGGTTCGCAACGGCCGCCGCTTTTGCTGCGATCTCGTCAGCGTTACCCAGATAGTAGTGTTTGATCGGCTTGAAGTTTTCGTCGAACTCATACACCAGCGGTACGCCGGTCGGGATGTTCAGTTCAAGGATCTCATCTTCGCCCATGTTATCCAGGTATTTAACCAGCGCACGCAGAGAGTTACCGTGAGCGGCGATAATTACGCGCTCACCGCTTTTCATGCGCGGCAGAATGGTTTCATTCCAGTAAGGGATAACGCGATCGATGGTCAGCGCCAGGCTTTCGGTAACCGGTAACTCTTTGTCGGTCAGCTTCGCATAACGCGGATCGTGACCCGGGTAACGCTCGTCGTCTTTGGTCAGTTCCGGCGGGGTAACCGCAAAGCCGCGACGCCACTGCTTAACCTGCTCATCACCGTATTTTTCCGCGGTTTCTGCTTTGTTCAAACCCTGCAGCGCACCGTAATGGCGTTCGTTCAGTTTCCAGGATTTCTCAACCGGCAGCCAGGCCTGATCCAGTTCGTCCAGTACGTTCCACAGGGTGTGGATGGCACGTTTCAGCACGGAGGTATAAGCAAAATCAAAGCTGTAGCCTTCCTCTTTCAGCAGTTTTCCTGCCGCTTTTGCTTCGCCCACGCCTTTCTCGGACAGATCAACATCATACCAACCGGTAAAACGGTTTTCGTTGTTCCACTGACTTTCACCGTGACGTACCAGAACCAGCTTAGTTACAGCCATACATTCACTCCTATAAATCATATCGAATGATAATAATTCTCATTATATTGCCGTAATGTGTAAGCGGCAATGCTTATCCTTATACAATAGCGAAAATTAGTCATTAATGTAAGAAACATGTAAATGAGAGGTTGTGTAGGGAGAGCAAGGTGAGTGACTGAGCACCTGAGAGAAAAGGGGCGAGATTTTCAGTGAATACAGAGCCTGAAAATTGTTCAAAATGTGAAAATCCTCATACCAAAAAGTCAATCAAACGGAATTCAAGTACCTTACTCATTACTACCTTTGAATCTCTTCAAGTATGCTATTCATAATTTCTGAGTAAATGTTCGAACGATTAATTTTCCGTCAAAGAATTTCACAATAATTCATTTCCTTATCAGATGTCATATTTGAGGATATTTATCATGTCAGGTGCAATAAGCTCTCTGGAAAGGGGGATCTTACCTGTTGCCGTAAAACTGGGAAAACAGGTACATGTCAATGCCATTAAAAATGGCTTTATCAGGTTAATGCCTTTAACGCTGGTTGGGGCAATGTTTGTTCTTATTAACAATGTGCTACTTAATTTTGGTGAAGGATCATTCTTCTGGTCAATGGGGGTGCGGCTGGATGGAGGAACAATTGCTTCTCTGGAACAATTAAAAGTCATTGGTGGCAGCGTTTATAACGGCACGCTGGGGATAATGTCATTAATGACACCATTTTTTATTGGTATGGCACTTGCTGAAGAGCGTAAAGTCGATGCTCTGGCCGCTGGCTTATTATCAATCGCGTCTTTTATGACCGTAACACCATTTACCGTAGAGCAGGCGAGTGCCATTGGCGCAAACTGGCTTGGTGGCGCGAATATTATCTCAGGGATTGTAATAGGTCTGGTCGTTGCTGAGATGTTTGCTTTTATTATCCGCCGTCAATGGGTTATCAAGCTACCCGATAGCGTACCGGAGTCAGTCTCTCGTTCATTTACTGCTTTGCTCCCCGGTTTCATCATTCTTTTAATTATGGGGCTCATGTCATGGGGGCTTTCTCTGGCGGGTACCCATTTCCACCAGGTGATTATTAATTCGATCTCCACTCCACTGGCGTCACTTGGCAGTATTGTGGGATGGGCATATGTCATATTTAATTCATTACTCTGGTTTTTCGGCGTGCACGGAGGCCTGGCGCTAACTGCGCTGAATAGCGGTATCCTCGGCCCGTGGGGAATGGAAAACATGGCGACCTACACCCATTTTGGTTCTGTCGATGCAGCACTGGCCGCGGGTAAAAGCTTCCACTTTTGGACAGGCCCAATGCTGGAATCGTATGTTTACCTTGGGGGAACGGGAGCGACGCTTGGTCTGATTTTTGCCATTTTTATTGCCTCGCGCCGTGCGGATTATCGTCAGGTGGCCAAAATGGCGCTGCCGTCGGGACTCTTTAATATTAACGAGCCTATTTTGTTTGGCTTGCCAATCATTATGAATCCAGTGTTGATGATCCCCTTTGTGCTTATTCAGCCAATCCTGGCGGGAATCACCCTGCTGGTGTATTCATTAGGTATTATCCCCCCATCCACAAACTTTGCACCGTGGACGATGCCGCCTGGACTGGGAGCATTTTTCAATTCAAATGGTAGTGTTGCCGCTTTGATTATGGCATTAGTGAATCTTGCCATGGCAACGATAATTTATCTGCCATTTGTTGTGATTGCTAATAAAGCGCAAAACGTTATTGATGAGGAAGAGAGCGAGGAAGATATCGCTAATGCTTTGAAGTTTTAATGAGGAACTACCATGGAAATTAACACCGTTCATGAAAATCAGTTTTTAAAGGGTAAGGATTTTTACTTCTTTATCCTTGATAAAACGGAGAGTATTAGTGGATTACACCAGCATGATTATTATGAGTTTACCCTTGTGCTGACGGGAAGTTGTTGTCAGGAGATTAATGGTAAACACGTTATAATGGAGCGTGGTGATTTTGTGTTTATTCCTGTGGGGTCATATCATCAAACTTTTTATGATTACGGCGTTACTCGCATTTTAAATATGGGAGTAAGTAAATGCTATTTTGATGAACATTATTTGAATATGCTGCCCTCATGTTTTGTGGCATCACAACGTTATACGATGTCAAATGCATTTTTGACCTACATAGAATCTACATTATCAACGTTGGGCGTACATCAGAGCGAGTGCGATGAATTCAATAAATTACTTACTTTTTATATCGTCAATCGGCTACAGCATTATGAAGACAATCCACGGTCAGATTCCGTGCCCGGCTGGTTATCTCAACTGATAAGAGAAATGCACAAAAAATCAATGTTTGCAGATCAGGCATTAAATAATATGGTCAGACTCTCCGGAAAAACCCAATCGTATCTTACGCGTGCAACAAATCGTTATTACCAGAAAACACCTGGGCAAATAATTAATGATATTCGTATTGATTATTGTAAAAGGCAGTTGGAGACAACTAATTTTTCTGTGACGGATATTGCTTTTGAAGCTGGTTTCAGTAGCCCAGGGATTTTTATTAATAATTTTAAAAAATTGACATCATTTACGCCGGGTAATTATTGCCGACAGTTGGTCAATGCAAATCATTAGCACTATTGGTATCAAGTGCTATTGAGTTAAGTAAATAACAACAGATTGCAGGAGACTGCTTTCAGGAGTCGAAATGAAAAAATTAAAAGTAGTCACCATTGGGGGAGGCAGTAGCTATACTCCGGAATTGCTCGATGGATTTATTAAGCGCTATCACGAGTTACCTGTCAGCGAGTTATGGCTGGTGGATGTTGAAGAAGGTCAAGCCAAACTCGATATCATTTTCGCGTTATGCCAGCGTATGGTGGCGAAGGCGGGCGTGCCGATGACCATCCATAAAAGTCTTAACCGGCAGGAAGCGTTACAAAATGCGGATTTTGTTACTACACAATTTCGAGTTGGGCAGCTAAAGGCACGTGAGCAGGATGAGCGTATTCCGTTGTCACAGGGGTATCTGGGGCAAGAGACCAATGGCGCCGGTGGGCTATTCAAGGGGCTACGTACAATACCTGTTATTTTAGATATTGTGCAAGATGTACAGAATATTTGTCCTCAGGCCTGGATTATTAACTTTACCAACCCTGCAGGAATGGTAACAGAAGCTGTATATCGCTATACCGATTTTAAACGTTTTATTGGTGTCTGCAATGTCCCGATAGGAATGCGGATGTTGTTAGAAGATCTATTGGCGTTAACCAAACAAGATGACGTTTCTCTTGATCTGTTTGGGTTGAATCATTTGGTTTTCATTCGTGATGTTTGGGTAAATGGGCAATCACGTTTTGCTGAGGTAATGGAACGGGTTGCTTCGGGAACGATTGGCGGCAGTTCGGTCAAAAATATTTATAGTCTACCGTTTAGTGAAGGTTTGTTACGTTCACTTAATTTACTACCGTGTTCATATCTTCTCTATTATTTCAAACATAAAGAGATGTTGGCGATAGAAATAGGTGAGTATTACAAAGGTAACGTGCGCGCACAGATAGTTCAGAAGTTGGAAAAACAGCTATTTGAAATCTATAAAAATCCTCAGTTGGATACTAAACCTGCGGAACTTGAAGCCCGTGGGGGAGCTTACTATTCAGATGCGGCTTGCGAAGTAATTAATGCTATTTATAACGATAAGCAAACTGAACATTATATTAATGTACCGCATCATGGACATATTGATAATATCCCAGCGGATTGGGCTGTAGAAATGACCTGTTTGCTGGGTAAGCATGGCGCTACACCACACCCGCGTATTACGCATTTTGATGAGAAAGTGCTGGGGTTGATCCACACCATAAAAGCGTTTGAAATCGCTGCTTCACATGCATCCCTGAGCGGTCAGTTTAACGACATTTTGCTGGCGTTGAATCTTAATCCATTGGTGAATTCAGACCTGGGCGCTGAAGTTTTGGCGCGGGAAATGCTGCTGGCTAATCAACAGTATTTGCCCCAGTTTGCTGATGCTTTTCACTTATTCCTGAAACCAGACAATCAACCAAAGGACCAGCGACATGATGAAATTATTGATTGTTAATGCCGATGATTTTGGACTAAGCCCGGGGGTAAATTACGGCATTATTGAGGCACATCGCCATGGCTTAGTTACCTCAACGACAGCAATGATGAATGCCGGGGGTATCGAACATGCGGCGGAGATCAGCGCTGATTATCCCTTGCTAGGTGTTGGTTTACATTTTGTTCTCAGTTATGGCAGACCACTGTCCGCGATGCCTTCCCTGGTGAGAGAAGGTCATTTAGGGAAATGGGTGTGGGAGGTAGCAAAACAGGGCTCACTGGCAGATGAGGATATTGTGGCTGAATTACACCAGCAGTTTGACCGCTTTGTCTCGCTTTTTGGGCGTCAGCCAACCCATATTGATAGCCATCATCATGTCCATTTTATTCCTCAGGTCTGGCAGCATGTGTCAGATTTTGCACGTAAAAAAGGCGTACCAGTACGCCTCGACTGGCAGGCGATCCGGCAGCAAAATATCCCGGTACAAGGGGTACGCGGAGTTGAACGCTTTATCAATGATTTTTATGCTGAAAATGTCTCTGATCGCTTCGTTCTTGAAGCGCTAAGACGGGCAACACTGGGTGATGAACAATCTGTCGAGCTGATGTGTCATCCTGCTTTTATCGACAAAACAGGCATGGCCAGCAGTTATTGTTTTCCGCGACTGGATGAACTGGAGGTACTGACTTCGCCTGCACTGCAACGTGCAGTGGTGGAGTTGGGATTCCGGCTGGGAACCTATCGCGATCTGTGATGAATTACCCGGCGGTTTACATCGCCGGGCATTTTACATTGAGGACGACATCAGGCTGGAATAAACTGATATTCCGTCACGCTGGCATACTCTTCACCCGGACGCAGGAAGCAATCCGCCTGTGGCCACTCGGGGTGGTTCGGGCTGTCCGGCAGAAATTCACTTTCCAGCGCCAGGCCTTGCCAGTCTTCGTAGGCCTCTGGCCCGCGGGAAGGCGTACCACCGAGGAAATTACCGGAGTAAAACTGCAATGCCGGGGCCGAGGTGTAGACCACCATCTGCAGTTTTTCATCCTGTGACCACAACTGAGCGACCGGCGTACGCGCGTTGCCCTGTGCCTGAAGCAGGAAGGCGTGATCGTAACCTTTCACCTTGCGCTGATCGTCATCGGCCAGAAATTCACTACTGATGATTTTAGGGGTGCGGAAATCGAACGTGCTACCGGCGACGGATTTCAGTCCATCATGCGGGATACCCATTTCGTCAACCGGTAAGTACTCGTCCGCCAGAATTTGCAGCTTATGCTGGCGCACATCCGTTTTATCGCCGTCGAGGTTAAAATAGACGTGATTTGTCAGATTCACCGGGCAGGGTTTATCGACCGTGGCACGATAAGTTATCGAAATACGATTATCATCAGTCAGGCGATACTGCGCGGTGGCGCAAAGATGGCCTGGGAAGCCCTGATCGCCATCGTCAGACGTTAAGGCGAACAGCACCTGACGGTCATTCTGATTGACTATCTGCCAGCGACGTTTGTCGAAACCGTCTGGTCCGCCGTGCAGTTGGTTATTGCCCTGACTTGGCAGTAATTCAACGGTTTCGCCAGCAAAGGTATAGCGGCTGTTGGCGATACGGTTCGCGTAGCGGCCAATCGAAGCCCCCAGAAATGCAGCCTGTTCCGGGTATTGTTCCGGACTGGCGCAGCCGAGTAATGCTTCGCGCACGCTACCATCGCTAAGCGGAATACGCGCAGAGAGCAGGGTCGCACCCCAGTCCATGAGCGTGACTACCATCCCTGCGTCATTGCGCAGGGTGAGCAGGCGAAACGGTTGACCGTCCGGAGCCTGCACGGGGATTTCGTTTAACATTGTCCGGCTCCTTGTGAAGGTTTGCAGACGTAGAATGTTTCTTTAATACCGGTTTTTGCCTCGTACTGTGTGGCGACAGCCTGCTGTACGGCAGGAACCAAATCTTGTGGGATCAGCGCCACGATGCAGCCGCCGAAGCCGCCGCCGGTCATCCGCACACCGCCTTTATCACCGATGGTCGCTTTGACAATCTCTACCAGCGTATCAATTTGCGGCACCGTGATTTCAAAGTCATCGCGCATTGAGGCGTGAGATTCCGCCATCAGCTGGCCCATGCGCAGCAGGTCGCCTTTTTCCAGTGCCTGTGCGGCTTCAACGGTACGCGCATTTTCCGTGATGACGTGGCGCACGCGTTTGGCAACAATCGGATCCAGCTCGTGGGCGACAGCGTTAAACGTTTCGAGGCTGACATCACGCAGCGCTGGCTGCTGGAAGAAACGCGCGCCAGTTTCACACTGTTCGCGACGGGTGTTGTATTCGCTACCGACCAGCGTGCGTTTAAAGTTGCTGTTGATGATCACCACCGCTACACCCTCAGGCATAGAAACGGCTTTGGTGCCCAGCGTACGGCAGTCGATCAGCAGCGCATGATCTTTCTTGCCAAGTGCGGAGATCAGCTGATCCATGATGCCGCAGTTACAACCTACAAACTGGTTTTCAGCTTCCTGGCCATTCAGGGCAATCTGCGCGCCGTCGAGCGGCAGATGATAGAGTTGCTGGAATACCGTACCAACAGCGACTTCCAGTGAGGCAGAAGAGCTTAAGCCCGCACCCTGCGGGACGTTACCGCTGATCACCAGATCCGCGCCGCCAAAGGCGTTATTGCGCTTTTGCAGATGTTTTACCACGCCACGCACGTAGTTTGACCACTGCTGGCTGTCGTGGGCGATAATTGGCGCATCGAGAGAGAACTCATCAACCTGATTGTCGTAATCAGCGGCGATGACGCGTACTTTTCGATCGTCGCGGGCCGCGCAACTGATGACGGTTTGATAGTCGATGGCGCAGGGCAAAACGAAGCCGTCGTTATAATCGGTATGTTCGCCGATCAGGTTTACACGACCCGGTGCCTGAATAGTATGGGTGGCAGGGTAGCCAAACGTTTCTGTAAACAGAGATTGTGTTTTTTCTTTCAGACTCATTATTTACACTCCGGATTCGCGAAAATGAATGTCGCTGACCGCACGCAGTCGCTCAGCCGCTTGTTCTGCAGTCAGATCTCGCTGGGTTTCTGCCAGCATTTCATAACCGACCATAAATTTACGCACGGTCGCGGAACGCAGCAGCGGCGGGTAAAAGTGCGCGTGCAACTGCCAGTGTTCGTTTTCTTCACCGTTAAACGGCGCGCCGTGCCAGCCCATGGAGTAGGGGAATGAGCACTGGAACAGGTTGTCGTAACGACTGGTCAGTTTTTTCAACGCCAGCGCCAGGTCAGCACGCTGCTCGTTGGTCAAATCGGTAATACGCAGCACATGCGCTTTCGGCAGCAGCAGCGTTTCGAACGGCCACGCGGCCCAGTAAGGGACAACCGCCAGCCAGTGCTCAGTTTCAACGACCGTACGGCTGCCGTCTGCCAGTTCACGCTGGACGTAATCAACGAGCATCGGCGCGCCCTGTTCGGCGAAGTATGCTTTCTGTAGGCGATTTTCACGTTCAGCTTCGTTGGGCAAAAAGCTGTTGGCCCAAATTTGACCGTGTGGGTGCGGGTTCGAGCACCCCATCGCCGCGCCTTTATTCTCAAATACCTGCACCCAGGGATAGGTTTTCCCTAAGTCTTCGGTCTGCTCCTGCCACGTTTTTACGATTTCTGTCAGCGCAGGGACGCTGAGTTCTGGCAGCGTTTTGCTGTGATCGGGCGAGAAGCAAATTACGCGGCTGGTACCGCGCGCGCTCTGGCAACGCATCAACGGATCGTGACTGTCCGGCGCGTCCGGGGTATCGGACATCAGCGCCGCAAAATCATTGGTAAAAACATAGGTTCCGGTGTAATCCGGATTTACATCACCGGTAACGCGCGTATTGCCAGCACACAGGAAACAGTCCGGGTCATGTGCAGGCAGTACCTGCTTAGACGGGGTTTCCTGCGCCCCTTGCCACGGACGTTTGGCGCGATGCGGTGATACGAGGATCCACTGCCCGGTGAGCGGGTTAAAACGGCGATGTGGATGATCGACAGGATTGAATTGCGTCATGATTGGTCCTTAATCCGAATATCCTTGCGGGTGGCGTGACTGCCAGTGCCAGGTGTCTTGTGCCATTTCATCCAGTGTGCGGGTCACGCGCCAGTTAAGCTCGCGATCGGCTTTGCTGGCATCTGCCCAGTAAGCCGGAAGATCGCCATCACGGCGCGGGGCGAAATGGTAATTAATGGGTTTACCGCAGGCTTTGCTGAAGGCGTTGACCACGTCCAGTACGCTGCTGCCGATGCCTGCTCCGAGGTTGTAAATATGCACACCCTGTTTGCCCGCCAGTTTTTCCATCGCGACGACGTGGCCGTCGGCGAGATCCATCACGTGGATGTAGTCGCGAACGCCGGTGCCATCTTCAGTTGGGTAGTCGTTGCCAAATATGGCAAGGGACTCGCGGCGGCCCACGGCAACTTGTGCGATGTAAGGCATCAGGTTGTTGGGAATACCTTGCGGATCTTCCCCCATATCGCCCGACGGATGAGCACCAACCGGGTTAAAGTAGCGCAGTAAGGCGATACTCCAGTCGGGGTGTGCTTTTTGCAGGTCGGTCAGGATTTGTTCTACCATCAGCTTGCTTTTGCCGTACGGACTTTGCGGCGTGCCGGTAGGGAAGCTTTCAACGTAAGGAATTTGCGGCTGATCGCCATAGACGGTCGCGGAGGAGCTGAAAATGAAGTTTTTCACGTTGGCGGCGCGCATTGCATTCACCAGACGCAGGGTGCCATTGACGTTGTTGTCATAGTACTCCAACGGCTTGGCAACCGATTCTCCAACGGCTTTTAAACCCGCAAAATGAATGACCGTGTCAATGGCATGATCGTGTAGAATTTCGGTTATCAGCGCTTCGTTACGGATATCCCCTTCCACGAAGGTCGGCTGCTTGCCACTTAAACGCTCAATGACGGGCAAAACGCTGCGTTTGCTGTTGCAGAGATTGTCCAGGATCACCACCTCGTGACCGTTTTTCAACAACTGCACGCAAGTGTGGCTTCCAATGTAACCGCTACCACCTGTAACCAATACTCTCATAATTCGCTCCGTTAAGCCTATGGTATGCAATAACCATAGCATAACAAAGATACGAAAAGTGTGACATGGAATAAATTAGTGGAATCGTTTACACTCCATAAGTTTCACGCATTTTTAATGGTTATTTTATTTTAAATCATTATGTTAGGTTGTTATTTCAGCGTTTGTCTGAAAAAAAGCAGAAAAAAAGGGCGTGATAAACGCCCTGCAATGAAAACTAACGCAGAGACGTTAATCGATAGGCGTAGATGTCGTTTTCGGGCACAAACTCCAGTCGATGGGTAATGCAGGCTGGGGCATCTTCGGCGTGGTGAGAGACGAACAGCAGTTGAGTTTCACCTTCACCGATTAGCACATCCACAAAACGGCGAATCAGTTGGCGATTGAGCGGATCTAACCCTTGCAAAGGCTCGTCAAGGATCAACAACGTCGGGTGTTTAACCAGCGCGCGAACAATCAGTGCCAGCCGCTGCTGTCCCCAGGAAAGACTATGAAATGGCGCATCCGCGGTGCGTTTATCGAAGCCAAGGATATCCAGCCACTGTTGCACCAGCTTGTGCTGCCTGTCGGAAACGGCCTGATAGATGCCGATTGAATCAAAATAACCAGAGAGAATAACGTTGCGAACTGTGGTACTCACCCGGTAATCCAGATGCAGACTGCTGCTGACGTAGCCGATGTGTTTTTTGATATCCCAGATAGTTTCACCGCTGCCACGGCGACGGCCAAACAGGGTCAGGTCGTTGCTGTAGCCCTGGGGGTGATCGCCGGTGATTAAACTGAGCAGAGTTGATTTTCCCGCTCCGTTGGGGCCGACGATTTGCCAGTGTTCCCCCGGATTTACCTGCCAGCTCAAATGGTGAAGGATAGGGCGATCGTTATACGAGACCGTGCCATCGTTAAGCACAATTCGCGGCTCGTTATCTGACAACGTACGGCGCACCGAAGGCTCGTCCGGTTCAGGTAACTGAATTCCTTCCAGCCGCTCGCTATGGGCAAGCTGAGCGATTAATGCCTGTTGCAGAAGGTCGGTTTTTGCGCCGGTTTCTGTCAGCGTGCAATCGGCAAGTACGCCAGCAAACTGCACGAATTCGGGAATTTCATCAAAGCGGTTAAGTACCAGCACCAGCGTAAAGCCGGCCTGATGCAACTCAGCGAGCAGTTCTGCTAACTGACGGCGTGACGCTACGTCCAGCCCGTCAAAGGGCTCATCAAGGATCAGTAAATCCGGCGCGGACATTAACGCCTGACAGAGCAGGGTTTTGCGTGTTTCACCGGTGGAAAGGTATTTGAAACGCCTGTTGAGCAGGGAAGAAATGCCAAACTGCTGCGCCAACGCAGCGCAGCGGACGGGATCGTTGATCTCATCCTGGATGATTTCGGCGGTGGTGCGCCCGGTGTCGTCTTCACCGGGACTAAGAAGATCGGTGTTGTTTCGCTGCCACTCGTCGCTGACTAGCTTTTGTAGCTGCTCAAAGGAGAGTCGGGTAATACGCGTGAACTGACAGTGGCGCTCGCCTTTCAGAAGCGGCAGCTCTCCCGACAGTGCGCGGGCCAGCGCGGATTTCCCGCTCCCGTTAGCGCCAACAAACGCCCAGCTATCACCCGCGTTTAACGTCAACGCATCTAACTGGAGCGTTTTTGTGTCGCTAAGACGAAACGTGCCTTGCGAAATTTGCAACGATGACATTTTGTATCCCATTATTTGCAGCGATTAATAACAGGGATACGTGTTCTTCAGGCTGATGTCAATCTACTCAGCACAGCGTGGCGATAATCACTCTGTCAGCATTAAACCAGGCGGTGACGTTAGCGCCTTCTTGCAGCGTTGCGGCGTCTTGGGCCGGAACGGTGGCGCACAGCGTCTGGCCGTCTGGCAACGTCATCAGCACTTCACACTGTTCCGCTCCACGTTCAATATGGCTAATCGTGCCCTGCAACTGGTTATCGGCGGCCTGAGCGATGGCGTCATCCTGAGTGATTCCTACCCACGGCGCTTTCAGCAGAATCAGTACTTCTTTGCCTTCCTCAAGACCCAGACGCTCGCCGCTTTGCGCAGTGATCGCCACTTTCAGGCGCGTTTCGCCATCGGCCAGCAGGACGTCGACATGCTGCTGGACCTGATCGTGGTCGCGGGCGGTGATTGTGCCAAACCATTGGTTACGGGCGCTGGTTTGCAGTGAAAATCGAGAGATAGCCGCCAGCAGGCTATTGAGCGGTAGCGCATCGTCATCGCTCAAAACATCAAAGGCTTTTTGTTGGATCTGCGCCAGCAAATCATACAACTGAATTAAGCGTTGGCCGTAGCGCGTTAATACCGCGCCGCCGCCGCCTTTGCCGCCTGTGGCGCGCTCAACCAGCGTCTGTTCGCTAAGCTGGTTCATTTCGTTAATCGCATCCCAGGCGCTTTTGTAGCTAATACCTGCATCCTTCGCGCCCTGACTGATAGAGCCGGAAAGCGCAATATGCTTAAGCAGAGAAATGCGACGGGGATCGGCAAACAGTTTTTGCTGAAGTTTCAGCGTAAGAAGGATTTCGGCCTGCATCACAAGCTCCTGGCAAAAGAGAGTATTGTGACGGAAAACCGTGCCTGAGCAAAGCCGACCGCACAAAAGGGGAGTGCTTTTCTGCGTTATGTGGTTAGAATACAGCTAAGGACTACATCTGGAGTTGACCATGTTAGAGTTATTGAAAAGTCTGGTATTCGCCGTAATCATGGTACCTGTGGTAATGGCCATCATTCTGGGTCTGATTTACGGACTGGGTGAAGTGTTCAACATTTTCTCCGGTATCGGTCAAAAAGACCAGTCCAGACAGAATCATTGATTCCCCAAACGCCCGCTCAGTCGGGCGTTTATATTTTTTACGCCTTCCAACCCGTTTTCTCTGTCTACCGTTTCTCAAGATTCTGCTTTCCCTGCCGATATTTTCTTCGTGTAACCTCAAATTGGTATTAATAACCACTGGGAAAATCCTGGTTTACTCGTTATATTTGCGACTACATAACGAAACGCAAAGGAGTTACAGATGGCACGTACATGGTTACGCTTGTTTGCCGGGGCAACACTTTCTCTTACTGTTGCCGGGCATGCGCTGGCGGATGAAGGAAAAATTACTGTTTTCGCAGCGGCTTCACTGACTAACGCGATGCAGGATATTGCGACGCAATACAAAAAAGAGAAGAACGTTGACGTTGTCTCTTCTTTTGCGTCTTCTTCCACGCTGGCGCGCCAGATTGAAGCAGGCGCTCCGGCCGATCTGTTTATCTCTGCCGATCAGAAATGGATGGATTACGCGGTAGACAAAAAGTCGATTGATACCGCAACGCGTGAAACGCTGTTGGGTAACAGCCTGGTGGTTGTCGCACCGAAAGACAGTGCGCAGAAAGACTTCACCATCGACAGCAAAACCAACTGGACCCGTTTGTTAAATGGTGGGCGTCTGGCCGTTGGCGATCCGGAACATGTTCCGGCGGGCATTTATGCTAAAGAAGCGCTGCAAAAATTGGGGGCATGGGATACCCTGGCCCCGAAACTGGCACCTGCCGAAGATGTGCGCGGTGCGCTGGCGCTGGTAGAGCGTAACGAAGCGCCGCTGGGGATCGTCTATGGTTCCGATGCTGTCGCCAGCAAGGGCGTAAAAGTTGTTGCGACTTTCCCGGAAGATTCACACAAAAAAGTGGAATACCCTATCGCAATTGTTGATGGGCACAAAAACGCAACGGTCAGCGCGTTCTATGATTACCTGAAAGGACCGCAGGCTGCTGAAATCTTTAAACGTTATGGATTTACGACCAAGTAATGATACTGACCGATCCTGAATGGCAGGCCGTTATACTGAGCCTGAAAGTTTCTTCCCTGGCTGTGTTGTTTAGTCTGCCGTTTGGGATCTTCTTTGCCTGGCTGCTGGTGCGATGCAAGTTCCCGGGCAAAGCGCTGCTCGACAGCGTTCTGCATTTGCCGCTGGTACTGCCGCCGGTCGTGGTGGGCTATCTGCTGTTGGTCGCCATGGGGCGTCGCGGATTCATTGGCGAATGGCTGTACGACTGGTTTGGCATTACCTTTGCCTTTAGCTGGCGCGGTGCGGTACTGGCTGCGGCGGTGATGTCTTTCCCGCTTATGGTACGGGCTATTCGTCTGGCGCTGGAAGGTGTCGATGTCAAGCTGGAGCAGGCGGCCCGCACGCTGGGCGCTGGACGCTGGCGCGTATTTGTCACGATTACTTTACCGCTGATGCTACCTGGCATTATTGTCGGTACGGTGCTGGCGTTCGCGCGTTCCCTCGGGGAATTTGGCGCAACGATTACCTTTGTCTCCAACATTCCTGGCGAAACCCGCACTATCCCATCGGCGATGTATACCCTGATCCAGACCCCCGGCGGCGAAAGCGCGGCGGCAAGGTTATGTATCATTTCTATTGTGTTAGCGCTGATTTCACTGCTGATTTCTGAATGGCTGGCGCGTATTAGCCGTGAACGGACGGGGCGGTAATCATGCTGGAACTTAATTTCTCCCAAACGCTGGGGACGCATTGCCTGACGCTCAACGAAACGCTGCCAGCCAGTGGGATCACCGCTATTTTTGGCGTTTCCGGCGCGGGTAAAACCTCGCTGATTAACGCCATCAGCGGCCTGACGCAGCCGCAGTCCGGGCGCATCGTGCTTAACGGACGGGTTTTGAACGACGTCGAGAACGGTATCTGTTTAACGCCCGAAAAACGCCGGGTGGGCTATGTTTTCCAGGATGCGCGCCTGTTTCCGCATTATAAAGTGCGCGGCAACCTGCGTTACGGTATGGCGAAAAGTATGTCCGGACAGTTTGATAAGCTGGTGGCCCTGTTGGGCATTGAATCGCTGCTTGACCGTCTGCCTGGCGGTCTTTCTGGCGGTGAAAAACAGCGCGTAGCCATCGGTCGGGCGCTGCTTACCGCACCGGAACTGTTGTTGCTTGATGAGCCGTTAGCCTCGCTGGATATCCCGCGTAAGCGCGAACTGTTGCCTTACCTGCAACGCCTGGCACGTGAAATTAATATTCCGATGCTGTACGTCAGCCACTCGCTCGATGAAATCTTGCACCTGGCAGACAAAGTGATGGTGCTGGAAAACGGGCAGGTTAAAGCGTTCGGTTCGCTGGAAGATGTCTGGGGCAGCAGCGTGATGCATCCGTGGCTACCAAAGGAACAGCAAAGCAGCATTCTGAAAGTCAACGTGCTGGAACATCATCCACATTACGCAATGACTGCACTGGCGCTTGGCGATCAGCATCTATGGGTCAATAAGCTGGATCAACCGCTGCAAACTGCGCTGCGTATTCGTATTCAGGCATCTGATGTTTCGCTGGTGCTTCAACCGCCGCAGCAGACCAGTATTCGTAACGTGCTGCGGGCGAAAGTCGCGCAGTGCTATGACGATAATGGTCAGGTGGAGGTTCAGCTTGAAGTGGGCGGTAAAACGCTGTGGGCGAGGATCAGCCCGTGGGCCAGGGATGAACTGGGTATCAAACCTGGCCTGTGGCTGTACGCGCAAATTAAGAGCGTATCGATTACCGCGTGATTACAGCAGGTGGGAGTAAATAAATTTCGCGATGCTGTCGGTGGTGTTGTCACCAATTACGATGTTGGCGCGGGCTTTGACCGCGTCGTCCGCATTACCCATCGCCACGCCGGTACCTGCGGCTTCCAGCATGCTGATATCGTTAAAGTTGTCACCAAAGGCAATGACGTTTTCCATTGACCCGCCCTGTGCTTCAATCCACTGGGTAAGGCGTCGTCCTTTGCTGTTGCCTTTACGGGCAATGTCGACCTGATCGTGCCAGGACCATTCACACTCCAGCCCCAACTGTTGTTCAACATGCTTACCAAACTGCTGCAGTTTCGGAATATCTTCGTCGGTGAGGGCAAATTTCCAGACGGCGTTAACGTCATGTGCAGCCTGCGCCAGCGAAGGCACCTGGGTGAAGGTCGGGCGCTGTTCCGGCGGCAGGGTTTGCGCCCAGTTAGCGGTACGCACCACATGTCCGGTTGGGCGCTCATACAGCATGGCCTCATCCACATACATCAGCCCGTGGATCTGATGTTCATCCAGCATTTCGATCAGCTGTAATGCCTGGTTTACCGGAAGGGGATCGGATTCCAGTACCGTTTTTGCCTGATAATCATACAAGTAGGTGCCGTTGCAGCAAATTGCAGGTGTATCCAGCGCCAGTGCCTGATAAAAAGGATGAATAGCAACGTGATGGCGACCTGTGACAATGATAAGTTGGTATCCTGCTTCTCTGGCGCGCGCGAGCGCTTCAAGAGAGGATGGCAGCAAGGTTTTTTTCGGGGTCAACAGGGTACCGTCTAAATCCAGGGCAATCACGCGTGCGGTCATAGTTATTTCCAGATTAAGGTTGAGAATTTTATCTGCTGGAATGGTACACCGAGACGGGAGCCGGACAAAATTCTGCGCCTTAATTAAGCATTCACCGTTAAAAGCGTCTACCTTAGGCGTGTGTCAGGCAATTGCAGCCACCTGCCAAAAAGCAAAGGAGTATTCATGAAGCAAACCGTTTATACCGCCAGCCCTGAAAGTCAGCAAATCCACGTCTGGAGCCTGAATCATGATGGTTCTTTGACGCTGACGCAGGTGGTTGATGTGCCGGGTCAGGTACAGCCGATGGTCGTCAGCCCGGATAAGCGCTACCTCTATGTTGGCGTGCGCCCGGAGTTTCGCGTGTTGGCTTACCGCATTGCGCCTGATGACGGTGCGCTGACCTTCGCGGCGGAGTCTGCGCTGCCGGGTAGCCCGACGCATATTTCTACCGATCATCAGGGACGTTTCGTGTTTGTCGGCTCTTATAACGCCGGGAGCGTGAGCGTCACGCGTCTGGAAGATGGCCTGCCGGTGGAACAGGTTGACGTGGTTGAAGGTCTGGACGGCTGCCACTCGGCCAACATCTCACCGGATAACCGTATCCTGTGGGTTCCGGCGTTGAAACAGGATCGTATCTGTCTGTTTGAGGTAAGCGATGATGGACATCTGGTGGCGCAGGAACCGGCAGAAGTGACCACCGTTGAAGGTGCTGGCCCGCGTCATATGACGTTCCATCCGAATAAGCAATTTGCCTACTGTGTGAATGAGCTGAACAGCTCCGTTGACGTCTGGGCGCTGAAAGATCCATACGGCAAGATTGAGTGTGTGCAGACGCTGGATATGATGCCGGCTGATTTCACTGATACCCGTTGGGCAGCGGATATTCACATTACACCGGATGGTCGTCATCTGTACGCCTGTGACCGCACCGGCAGCCTGATTACGATCTTTAGCGTGTCTGAAGATGGCAGCGTGCTGACCAAAGAGGGTTTCCAGCCAACTGAAACTCAGCCGCGCGGTTTTAATATCGATCACAGCGGTAAATACCTGATTGCCGCCGGACAGAAATCGCACCATATCGCGGTGTATGAGATTGCTGGCGAGCAGGGGCTGCTGGCAGAGAAGGGGCGTTATGCGGTGGGGCAGGGACCGATGTGGGTCGTGGTGAACGCTTACTAACGCCATCAGTCAGAGCAGGAAAAGCCTGTTCAAAGATAAAAGCGAGGTTTACATCCGTGTGAACCTCGCGGGGAAAATAAGTTATTTCAACGGATAAATACACTTAGCATTGACCCAGGGGAAACATATTAAATCCGTCTTTTCTAATTGAAAATAAATCCCCGTGTCCTCAGGTGTGTCCCAGTCTGGGTATCGAGAATTATAGAAAAGCTTCACCTTGAGAACGTCAATATTTGTGAAATCGATTTCATCTGCATCACCATGAATAGACGTAGCACCGACATCCCAATATCCATCCGTATCGTTATTGGGGGGCGTCGAAGGGAAAGTAGCCGCAAACATTTCCATCCCCATTCCTGGCTTGGCATGCCTATCCGATCTTAATATCTTCATTTTCTTGCCCTGCCCTGTGGGGACATATTTTACAGCCGCAATAGGGAAGGTATAAAAGGCGTCATTTTTAAACACTCTCTTATTCGTATGCTGGAAACCAATGACTTCAATGACGAGATATTCCAGATCGTTACTTGATATAAGTATGTCTTTAGGGACTTGATGTCCATCCTGGCCACCGCAGAATCGACTGCCTGCTTTCTCACAGGGGGCTTCGCTTTGGGAAAAAAAGATCGCTGAGAGCCGGACATTAGGATCGTCCACCTCATCCTGCTTATTCGCCGGTGGATACTCGTAACCGCCATAGCGATGTCTAAAGAACCGTGTCGCTCTTTGAAGTTTATCGGGGACCTTGCCCTGAATATAAATACCATTGTCAATCTCGAGATAACTATAAAGCAAACCTTCAAGGTGTTCTGACGAAGCCTCCGAATTACCTCTAAGTTTGTCTCTACTGTTATCACATTGCCTTTCCTCTTTAAATGGACAACGCGGTAAATTTGGTGCAGTAACACTAAGATTATTACGACCTTTATCCTGATCGTACCCTTTCGTTTTCCAATACACGTTCACGCCATACGATTGTATAGCCTCAGTACTAAATTGCCGACTAAACGTCTCTGCCGTTACCCGAACGGTAAAATAATGCGGCCCC
The DNA here is from genome assembly GCF_013816515.1 of Citrobacter sp. RHB35-C21. Taxonomy (NCBI): domain Bacteria; kingdom Pseudomonadati; phylum Pseudomonadota; class Gammaproteobacteria; order Enterobacterales; family Enterobacteriaceae; genus Citrobacter; species Citrobacter sp. RHB35-C21. Next base: position 3,530,246 of record NZ_CP057147.1, on the reverse strand, counting down.
AGCGAGGCCGGCGTGCGTTTCAGAAAACCAAAATTTGCACTGAGGTCGTCTCCTGAATTGGGAGCATTATTCGAAGATATTGCACTTGTGCTAAAAAGCAGCATTGCCGAGATCAGCCCTGCCGATAAAACAGTCCTTTTCATTTGTCACTCCCTCTTTATGCGACGGAAATAATCTGATATTTACCACTGCGCAACAGCACGACCTGATAGTCGCCAAAGACCATACTACCTGGTGCCACGGTGCGCGTTTTGTTGTTAAACCGGACGGTAATCCGGGTTCCGCCCGGTCCCTGAGAAACCAGCACCACCCGAGGCTGAGCGTCGGATTTTTCTTCCGTGGACGCCCGCCCGGCGCGCGCCAGCATCGGGGTGTTGTTCAGCAAGGGCTGCGGGTCGAGCGCCACGCCCCGCCAGGCAATTTCCAGATGCAGATGCGGACCTGTGCTAAAACCGCTGCTGCCGGATGCGGCGATCTCTTCGCCCGCCGTCAGCTTTTCGCCCTTACGCACCCGCGTAGAGGCGAGATGAAAATAGCGACTCAGCCAGCCGTCTGCATGACGGAGAGTGATAAAGTATCCGGTGCCGCGACCGTAGCCGCTCTCCACCACTTCGCCGTCGGCAATTGCATGCACGCTGCTGCCGAATGGCACAGGAATATCCATGCCTTTATGCTGCATCATGCGCCCCAGCACAGGGTGCAGGCGTTGTCCAAATCCTGAGCTGATCTGGCGCTTCGCCACGGGCCAGATAAAGCGTACTGGGGCGTTATCATCATCCACCGCCGCAGCGCTGGACGGCATCCTCAGGTTCTCTTCTGACCACATTTGCGCTGCCTGTAATGACGGAACGAAAGCCTGCTGCCAGGCCTGCTCGCAGCTGGTCGTCGCCAGCGGCGCCATTGTCAGCCATATGCTCCATATCAGACACGACACGATCGACCTCCGTCAGAGCAGCAGTAAAAACGCGACCAGCGCGATAGCCGGACCGAACGGAATATAAAAGCGATGTTTGTCATCCTCTTGCGTATAAAAAAACCGCACGCAGGCGTAAAACAGCAGCCCGGCCAGCGCCGAAAAGCAGAGTAATTCCGGCAGGCGCTGCCAGCCAAGCCATGCCCCGCAGGCGGCGTAGAGCTTGACGTCGCCGTAGCCCAGACCGTCGCGTTTGCAGAACGTCTCCCACAGCTTCATCACGCCCCACAGCAATAGCCAGGCGGCGGCGACGCCATAAACCGCGTCCTTCACCCGCACCATGGAGTAGCCCGATGCGGCAAGCAGTAGCCCGCCCCAGAGCACGGTGAAGACCAGCGCGTCCGGCAGAATCAGATGTTTAAAATCGATAACCGCCGCGCTGTAGAGCACCATAAACAACAGCGCATATGCCAGCGCGAGCTGAGGAGACCATTGCGGCAGGTAAAACCAGGCCAGCGCCCCCCATACCAGCCCCATCGCCAGTTCAGAAACCGGATAAATAACCGGGATCGCAATGCCGCACTGGCGGCATTTGCCCTTCAGTAACAGCCAACTGAGAACCGGAATATTATCCCAGGGCTTAATATCTGATTTACAGGCAGGGCAGTGCGACGGCGGCCACCACAAATTAACAGCCGCCCCTTCTGAATCATCCTCATCTATCACGCCAAGCATCAGCGGCAGACGATAAATAATCACGTTGGCTAAGCTGCCAAACAGCAATCCAAGTGGGATAAAAATAGCCACCATCCATGGCATTAACAGTTCCATGATTTAATTTTCCTAAAAAGAACCGCTGGCGCCCATCGCCGCCAACTTGTCGCTGAGCGAAAACAACGCGGCAAAAACCCATATTACGCAACCGCCTAATATCAGCGTGGAGAGCGCTTTTAATAACCCGGAAAGTTTAGTGATATATTCCCGAATGTGTTCACGTGATTTATTCGATACCGCCAGCAGCACCTCATTAAACGAGGGTAGCGCGGCGTAAAGGCTGATATTGAGCAGCGTTTCCGTGTTCAGTAAACCCGAATTGAGCGCCTCCCCATAGCTGACGCCTGCCGCCATTTTCTTCTGCATCCCGGCCAGGTGCCAGCGCAGCCAGCGGCTGGAGTTCAGGCTAATAATGCTGAGCGCATCGTTGAGCGGAATGCCGTTTTTTAACATCAGCGCCAGGTTGTTGAGAAAAATAGAGGCGGTCAACTGCTTATACGTTGAGAACGGCATAATTCGGTCAAGAAACTGATTACGAATATTCCCGGTCATTTTGCCCATCGCTATTTTGATCACGGTAACCAGCGCAATAAAACCAATGAGGATATATATCCACAGCCCATTACACAGCGCCATCCCAAAAATATAGAGCGCGCTGGTGACGCCAGGCCATTTTTCAACCGGTACAACGCCTTCAAAAGCCGGGAACACTTTATAAGCATAACCGCCTATCACCACCAGCGACAGGACCAGCATAATGAGCGGGAAGGTGATGGCGCCGACGATTTTCTTGCGCAGCTCGTCGTTATAATTAATTACGTTTACCAGGGTGATAAAACCGTCGGCCAGGCTGCCGCTGCGTTCCGCCGCGTTAATCACGCTCAGTTCAGATTCAGGGACCAGTCCCTCGAAAACCATCGCAATGGAGGTGGTTTTCGCCATTTTGCTTGTCAGCTCTTCCAGACGTTTAGCAAATCCTTTGCCGAGCAGTTTTTCCCCTTCCGCGCGTAATTTTTGCAACGCGTCATACAACGGAAGTTCAGCGTTAATCATGTCTGCGCAAAACTGATAAAGATAAATACGCTGTTTCTTACCGAATTTTTTCAACTATTACCTCCAGCTCTTCCTGAACGACTTGCCCAAACTCCATTTGAAACCAGGTCGCGCACACGCGTCCCTGAAGTACCGCCGCCATTGTTTTTTCTTTAATTTCGAATCCTTCACTCAGGCCGGTCTGTTTTAATCGCTTCGCGCGCCAGACGGTATAAACTTTAAGCCACTTCTGTTCAGCAATGGCCTCCAGCTCGTCATACACCGGCAGCAAATACTCCATCACCAGCTGGCGTCCGCCAATACCGGTGTGTTTGCAGGCCGGACAGCCTTCAGCGTTTTTTTCATAAAGCTGGAATTCGCGTCCCTTAATGGCGGTGGTCCGTAACGACGTTTTACACTGCGGGCACAGTACCGGTATTAGCTTCTGGCACTGTAAGCCCGCAATAAAGCCCGGCGTTGAAAGCTTATCGCTGGTAATACCGAGCGCGGATAAGCGTTGCAATAACGAAACGATGTTGCCTGCGTGCACGGTGGTAAAGCAGTAGTGACCACTTTCCACCGCCCCAGCCAGCGCGTTAGAAGAGATATTGTCGCGAATTTCCCCCACCATCAGCACGTCCGGATCGCGACGCAGCGAGGATTTGATCGCCGAATGGAATCCTCCGGATTCGCCGCTTAATACCGAACTTTGCGTCGCGCCATAGATCTGATATTCGACCGGATCTTCTACGGTCAGAAAACAGCCGCGATTGTCATAGCGGTTGATTTGCATCCATTCCATCAAATTCTTCAGGGTAGTGGATTTCCCCGAACCGGTTGTTCCGGCAATAATATAAGCGCCGTAGGGGTTACTCAGGATCCTTTTGAGGTCGCTAATTTCCTCATCGGAAACGCCAAGCTTATCCAGGCTCGCGACGCTGGCTCTGTCCAGACCCGATGGAATAATTCGCAATACCGCGTGATAGCAATCGCTGGTCTCGCCAAATATCGGATAGTGCGCATAGCGGAAGCGGTAGCTTTTCCCCGCCAGCGAATAGAGGATATTGGCGTTTTGCGCAATATTGCGGTTCCAGGTGGTGTCGCGGGTGCTTGCCTCAACGTTGTAGAGCACGAACACCAGCTCATCGCAGCGTGACGCCTTCATCTGTATAAACGGACAAAGCACGCCGTTAATGCGCAGCTCAATATTCGCCACCATATCATTACGGGTGATATGCAGGTCGCTGGCCTTCAACGCCACGGCCTTTTTCAGCATCTCTTCCAGCGCAAGCTGTGTGTTACTGCTTTCCTGTTCAAGCAGCTTACTTCCCGCCGACAGCAGTTGTTCAACGATCAGGTAATAATTTTTCTCAGTAACCTGCGCTATTCCCTTAACCTGAATATTATGGGAAACCTGCAGGCGGTGGCACACCGCCTGCATTGGTGCCAGATTATCAATCAAAGGCGTGGATACCAGTAACCAGGCTTCATCCGCATGCTCAGCAACCAGAATATCGCCGTCATACTCCTGGAATTGCCACTCCTGAGAATGAATATTCTCCTCGTTAAACTGGATATAATCGATCACTTACCCACAACCTCGACCGTCACGTCATTTGCCTTGTTATGACGCGCAATATAGTCATAACCGCCGTAACTAAAACGCTGATTCAGCGGCACCATCTTCACGCCGCCGTCGGCGCCGGCAATCGCCACGCGTTTTTGACCCGCGATTTCGGAAATCAGCAGCGGCCGCAGCCCAGGCGCAGATTCTGAGGTTGCTCCTGGGGAAGCGCTAATATAATCCATTGTGCTGGCGGTGCTCACCGGCATAATCGCTGCGCTATCCGTCTTTTTCTCACCGCGAAGCTTACGCAGCTCGCTGCGGACTTTTTCCAGCGCAAGCTGATTCGCCAGCTCGCGGTACTGGCTCTCGAAGTTGAAATCTTTTTCTATCATCTCAACAACGTGATCCTGCATCGGCGATACGTCGCTTAACGGCGGCGTGCCTTCCGCTTGCACAACCTCCTGCGCGGGGATGATTTCTGCCGTATCTGCGGCGTAAAGAGCAGGTGAAAGCGTCAACACTATTCCCGCAATAATTAATTTCCCTTTTTGCATGCCAGTCCTCCGGTAACGAGCGTTGAGTTTTCAGTGAATACGATTGATTTGATAATAAACGCGTCGGCAAAGGGTTGCTTATTCAACACCAACGACACGCCTGAGAAATCCATTTTGGTCGGTGAGGTGATCGTCCAACCGACGAACAGCATGCCAAATGACGTTACCGCACTTTTCAGCGCGCTTTCATTTTGCCCGACGGCAGAGGAGGGCATTCCCGTTAATACCAGTTCGGTATTTCGTCCGCCTAATGAGTTCCAGGTGCTGATATAACTTAATACATCGGTACAGACCGGCAGATTGACCGTATTTTTACTCTGCCACGCGCTGAGCCATGGGTGTTTATTCATCCCGGACTCAACGCCCGTATAGTCCAGCGTGTTTTTTGAAAAACTGGGCGACCAGGTTTTGCCCCAGAGATTAATATCGGCCACGCTAAATATCCGCCCTGGATTCAGCGCATAGCTGAGTGAGCAACCCGTACTGGTACATTCAATACTTTTTGGCGCAAAGCCCACCTGCGACAGTTTTTTATTTGCCAGCAAGAGCTGCTCCAGCAGCAGGCTGGCATCAGAAATGCTGCCGCCCGTGAGTGACTTGCGATAAAAATCTTCGATAGCTTTGATTTTTTGCTGGCGGGCAGCCTGTTCAGCCTTGACTCTGGCTAATCGTTCCTGCTCCGGTTTCCAGATAAAATAGTAATAGCCCGACCCGCCGCCGCCAGCTAATAAAATCAGTAGCGTAACGACCCAGACGATAATTTTACCGCCTCGTCCGGTAGGTGCGCCCCCTATATTACGACGCTTCCAGAAATAGAGATTTTCAGAGACCGCCACGTTCTCATCCTTTTATAAATAATTTCAGTAGTGTCATAAACACCAGTAAAAATACGATGCCGCCTGCTATCAGAGCGCCGATCATCATCTGTCGCCGCTTTTTCTGCCGCTGCTGATGTCCAGTACAGCCTTCAATCACCGCCTCAATGTGCTGTTCCGTTAACTGAATTAACGGTAGCTCCGCATACTGTGGCGATTCTTTCAACTGCTCTTTCAGCTTCATCCAGAAGCGTCTGGAGACCAGACGATCGCTGCCCGAAACGGGAACACCGTGCGAGATAATCAGGAAATAGCAGCTTTCCACCTGCTCGTAATAATAAATACCGTCACCGTACAGAGCTTTCATCCACAGGGCGAAAGGCTCATATAAGGTGGAGTGTTTAGTACAGAAACCCGTAACCATTTCCCCTTCATCCGACAGGACCGTTAACTGGCGATGGGTTCGCCGTAAATGCGCCAGCCAGTCAAGATAATAAGGTTCGTGAGAGGCGGGCTCGTAGCTCCAGACCAGATCAATTAATACCCGATTTTCTGATAAGTGCTTAAGCATGATGCCCTCATCGGGTCTGCGTTGGGGCACGGTAATTATCAATACCGACTACCATAACCACCGTTTCGACATGATCGCTGTTGGTAACCGAGCCTGCCAGCACCGACCATCCCTGACCGTCAGCATCCTCTTTCGCTTCGTATTTGCTGACCAGCAGCAGGCTACCCGGCGTAATTGTGGAAATGTTAAACATTTCCGTCGTGCTTACCGACGGCAACTGAACTTCATCAAAGGTATCGATTGAGTTGAGGTAGCGCTTGGTAAAGCCGCTGGCCACTTCAATTCGCCCGTCGGTTAAGATACGCGGGGTAAGAATAAAGCTGGTGCCGGTGACCAGTTCCGTGGTTTCCACCTCCGTACTGACGTCTCCTGAATTGGAGTCTTCTTCCCTGGTGCGACTGGAGACATAATATTGCGACGTGGTCATGTTGAGTGGAATAGGGATGTTATTACGGGTAATAAACGAACCGCTCTGGATCACCTTACTGCCGGTGAGTTCGTACAGGGCATCCAGTTGAGAGCTGATATTCATATGCTGATTGGTCCAGCCTGCGGTTAAGCCGCCGGAGAGCTTCATCAGCATTTCTGAGCTGTCGATACCAAAAGAGGAGGTCCCGTCATTGAAGGTCATATTGACCCCGCCGCCCAGCTCTTTCGTTTTGCGCTTATCAAGGGTAAATATTTTGTAAGTCACGACAAACTGACGGGTATTATCCGCCTGGAATTTCTTCAGCGACTCATTCAGCGCGTGATACTCCGAAGGACGCGCGGTGATCGTCAGAATCGAGGCGTCTTTAAAAATACTGTAAACGCCGCTGGAGACGAATTTTTCCGCCATATCCTCAACGTCGTCCCAGAAGCTGGATTCAAATTTGGTTTCGGCTTTGCCTTTCAGACCGCCACCGGTAGTGGCTTCATTACCGGACAGGTCGAGACTGGTCTCAAACTTGTTGTCTTCGCCGTAAAAATCCAGCTTCAGCACATAGTTCTGGAAATAAGAGACGACCAGCACGCCGTTGTTATCCAGCACTGGGTTCACGTCATATAGTGCGGAAATATAGCGGGTAAATTCCTCAAACGTTCCGTTGAACTTAACGCTACGGAACTCCGGTTCCCCCGCATCCGATTTTCCACCGGGAATGGAAGTATTAATACGGTAGCTAATACCGGTTTGCGCGGTCACCGCCTCAAGAATTGTCGCCAGATCGGTAGGCTCGTAGGACTGAATACTCACCTGCTTACGCAGCAGCGCCTGTTTACGGGAGTTATATTCAACCTTTTTGCCCAGATAAGGCTCGTTATATTTCATATAACCGGTCGTTTTCATCTCATCCGGAGTGGTCGGGTTGCCGGTTTCCTGCGGGACAATACTTTTATCGTACTTGGTATCAATAGACGTACAACCCTGAAGAGCCAGCGTCAACGCCAGAAGCGAAACTTTAATTTTCATAGCATTATTCCCTTGCTTAATTACTGCTCATCAATGATCAGTACGTTATTCGCCTGGTAGTCTTTTATCACCAGCCCGTAGTTTTCTGACGTAAATACTTGTCCAAGCTTAACCAGCACATCCTGTATTGATTTACCCTGCAAATGAATTGCCTTGTAAATAACAAAATCAGTTGAGCTGTTCCAGAGCAGCTTATAGCCATTTTGCTGCGCCCATTTTGAAAGCTGCTGGCTTAATAACTCCTCCTCCAGTAAATCAATTTTTATTTCCATTACTGGCGCACTGACAGGTGCGACGCTTTTCACCGTATCATCCCCGGAAAAGGGATTTCGCGGCGTGGTTGTACTTTCTTTCACTGGCGTGGTGGTTAACATCCCTGCGTCAATTTTTTGCCCGGCTGGTGCGCTGGCGGCAAAACTTCCCTGGCTGCCTAATAATGCGGACACGGCAGCCCCAATTATCCATGTTTTTTTCATCTTACTCTTCCAATGATTAATAGGTGATTCTTTCATGGTCCGGAATATCAAGTTTATTACCGTCTTCTTTATAAAACTTAAGATCGTTATCTTCCGCAACAAGAGAATGGAGCACATACTTATTCGGCATCGCCGTCTTCCAGGCGTAACCTTCGGATGAAATCATTCCCCCTTGCGGGATCGTGCTACACCACTGGTTAATCACCACTGAGAGAGACTGCGGATTCATTTTATTGATACCATCACCATCGGGATTAATCATTGCCGAGGTGGCGCTGATTAACCAGAAGGGGGCGGGGTCGTCCCTGGTACCTGCACCTTTGAACCAGTCTTCCGCGATCCAGTCCTCAAAGGTTCCGTTTTTGTCCCTTTTCACCGGATCGTTGGCAGGGGCTGCTGTATCTTTGTTAACCACTATATTGGCCTGGATCGCAACACCCGCTACCGCCCCCACTTTGTTGCGGGTTTTAACGGTATTCAAACGCGTTGCCCCCTGCTGGGTGTAGTCAGTATAACCAGTGTCTGTTTCAGCATTCTCATCTGCCGCGACCGATGATATGGCGACCGACAGGCGGGGATAGAGGCTTCGCAGCGTGGTGTTACCGTCTTTATCGATACCGGTTACTTTAGGACACGTTTGCAACGGTAAACGAATCACGCCCGGCTCACTTAAGAGACCATCGTAATTTGTACTCTTATTTGCCTCTTTATAAATATCATCAGCCCCTGTCGGACCTTTACCCTGCGGATAATCGTTTTTAAATGACTGATAAAAAGTGGTGGTGGGCGTCACCAGCTCATATTGACCACTGAAGGCATCAGAAAATACACGAGTGGTATCATCATTATTCTGCTGACCATCCTTAAGCGCGTTTGCCTCTACTTGATCGTAAGCCACATGCCATTTTTCCGGATGTTTGCGCGAGGTATTTTCCATCACGATATTGGCGTACAGCGTGCCGGTGGTGCCTTTGAGTGAGCTTGGTAAAGCAGGTTCTGCCTCGCTACCGTCTGTTTTATCCGCGCTGGTACGCAGATGCAGAATGCGATCGTCCGGGTTATCCGCGCCAGGATTGACGCCGTTGCTGTCCATTGCCGCCAGGCACAGCGTGCTCTTGTTTTGCTCTCTGCTCCAGCACATCGCCGGTTCGTTTTTATCTTTGCCCGTTGCATCGCTGCTGGTAATCAGCAGGCGGTCTTCATCAATCGCCGTAATACACGGTCCGGCTTCGTCTTTGGCATCGTTCCAGCATAGTTTGGCCGTTGGAACGGAACCATCGGCTGCAATATCTTCACTGCTTTTGTCTAAGCTTAAGCGAATGCCGTAACGTTTATTCGCATTGAGCCTGTCCATATGATTGGGAACGTCCCCCATCTGCAGCGGCTGGCCTGAGGCCGAGGTTACCAGTTTAAAATTACCGTTACCCTCGATTTCAAACACCACCGCCTGCAGATAGCTGAGATCGACGCCTTTCAGCGCTTTTTCCAGCGGCTTAATAAATCCGGCAAAATGGAGGCCTTCGTTCTCGGCATCTGTCTGGTAGGTGATGTAGAAGTCGACACGTTCAATACCTGGCCCGCTGGTGCCGGCTTGCCGAATGTTGTTGACGAAGTCCACGCGTTCCAGCATCAGCTCCAGCGATTCGGCGCCAGGGCGCAGTTCACACGGCAGCATAGACTCCGCAAGGGCGAAGGGCAGTTTCCCTTTCGGGTTATTGCCATTTTTACATTCACTACCCAGAAACAGATAGCGAGAACCTCGAGTGGGCGATACCTGGGCTTGTGTTGACACACCAACAGACCAGCCGGAATAAAATTTGTCTGTATCCGTATTAGGATAAGGTTGATCCTGTAAGGTTTTATTAGATACGCGATTATCATAATTCGCGACGGTGACGTTAGTATTTTTCGTCCCGAATAGTGGGTTGGCTTCTTCACCGCCCCCCAGAACATTCAGTTTATTTTGCGCAATAAAGCGCATTACGCCAGAAATATCACGGACGATCATATCAGCGACAATAAGCTGGTGACTTTGCTGGGCTTCTTTTCGTTTATAATTGGCATATGTCATCAGGCACATGCCGATAATGGCAAGCACAACAATCATTTCAAGAAGGGTGACGCCTGCCTGACGGCCGTGAGCATTCGTGCTGTGCTTACTTATCATTTATAAAGTCCATTTAGAAGGACTGCCCTCTAATAAAGAGGGCAGAATAAGTACAACAAATTAAAAAAATATTGCCAGTATTTATTAACGGCTACCTAAAACGATAGCGTTAGTTGGACCAGTTGGATCAGTGTCACAGACACCAGTTGCGACGATATTGGCAGGCGTTAACTTATCATCAGTCGTTGTTTTCAAAATACCAGTAGCAGGGTTCGCTTCAACACTGATATCAATTGCTGCAGCATTACCAGACATTGCACCTGCAGCCGCTGTAGTGGTCGCCACGTAATCCCATTGAGAACCAATCTGTGACACAATGTTACGGCAATCTTCCATCTCCAGTCCGTTGATTACCATAAAGAAAGCTTTATTCTTCGCGGCAGTAGCGGAAAGTTTTGCAGGTCCAATTTCAAAAGCATCGTTAGAGAATCCATTGAACGCTTCGCTAGGACCGATTTTACCCATCTTGACCAGACCAACGATTGCGGATGTTCCAGATGATGTCTCGATCCCAGCTTTTGTTTCTGAATTTGAATCAGCGCGAGCCGGATATTCAGCGGAGTCTTTATACGCCTCTGTCATCGCAACACGGACAGAGTTCGTATTATCGGTCAGGTCTGAAATATCCTGAGATGTAAACGCACGCTGTGCCAGAACAACCACGCCTGCGGCAATAATACCGATAATGCCCAGTACAATGATAATTTCAAGCAGCGTTACGCCTTTCTGTTTTTTCAGCTCACGATACTGAGCCGCCTTTTTTTTCCATGAATGAATCATGTTTTTCATATCCATAAATCCTTAGATATTAGTTGCTGTAAAAATTAACCCTGCACTCACTGTGCCAAAATATTATATGCGGCATTTTTCGTAAAGCACCAGAAGCTAAAGGTTGTGACGGGATAATTAGGAAAAAAGGTGACTGGTCAGATGAGTTGTTTTTTGAATCATTTTCCCATTTATGTATTTTATATATAACAAATATCATAAGGTTTTTTTTGATTTATTTTTAGATTACGTTACGGTAATTTTCCTTTTCCGGAGAGTGATATATATTGATGGGGTTAATATATTAAAATTAATATGGATTGGCTTTTATCTATTTTGGGTTAAAAATTGAGTTTAGCGGCAGAATGATATTTATCAAGTTAATCGTTTCTGTAACTTACTTATGTAAGCACCTGGGCTTGCCTTCATACAACTCGAATTATTATGGCTATAAATAGATTGATTCACGCGATCAATTTAAACCTGCGTTGGTGAAAATATTACCTGTGTGAAGAAAAGACGTTGAAAGCGGTGAAGGGGGCTGGCGGGAGTGTTCCCGCCAGCGGTTTGATGGCTGTGATTACTGCTTCGGTTCGGCAACCACTTTGCTACCGATACCGCGGTTGTTGTATTCCCACATGCGGTTGAAGTTGGTGTCGTTCAGGTTGCGCTGGATTTCACCTTTGTCATCTTCTGCACCGGTATTACCGGCAAAAGGACGCTTCGAGATAACGCTGTCAGCCCATGGTTTTGCCATGTTAAAGCCTTCGTTGATCACGCTGTCGCGGATAACGACCTGACCGTTAGTGTTTGAATCGACATCCAGCGAGCGGCCCAACTGTGCCACGCCATCACCACTCGCCGTGAAGCGGCTATTTGTGGCGAGGAAGCCGTAGTAGATGTTTGACAGCGTCGCGGGTGCAAACACATAGGCTTCCTGCTGAGTACGGGAGTTCACAACGCGGAAATCGGTGTTATCGAACACCACGGCGCCGCGACCGGAAACAATATCCACATCGCCTTCAATGTAGCTGTTGGTTACCAAAGTACGCGGTTGACGATCGTTTTCCAGACGGTTTTGTACGCCGCTGTTGGTCACGAAAAACGTATTCTGGCGACCGAGGATGTTGACCTTATTGATCTGCACTTTATCGCCATCGGTACGTAGCGCAACGGCCGGGTGATTACCCGCATCAACGCTGTCACCCAGATTGTTTTCGATGGTCAGGTTCTGCAATTGCAGACCGTTATTTTGCGACCAGACGACGGCAGAACACATCACGCCAATATTTGTGCCGCGCTTGTTCTGGCAATTATCAAACATATACCACGCCGGTTTACCCGGCATGTATTTACCGCCCGGGTTCACCGTACGACGCCAGTCTGCGGTGCTCATGTCACCATCAATAGCCTGGCCAATTTTCACATCCAGCGGTTTTTCGCCCATACCGTACAGCGTCAGACTCCCCGTTGCTGCCGGGATATATACCGTGCCCTGATACTCGCCCGGCATAATCGCGATGTACTGACGTTTGTTAGTACGTTTGATGATTGCCGCATCAACCGCAGCCTGAATGCTGGTATGGGTGACGCCCTGAGTCCCAGCCGGGCCAACCACGAAGTCAGGCTGTGCAGGCAGAGAAATAGCAGAAGGGCTCCACGGCGCGGTGTTTGGCGTCAGCGCGGAAAAATAGTGCGCAGCAACGAAGTTTTTCGCTTCATTGGCCGACAAGATCGGGCGCGAAGAGGTACCTGGCGCGGTCTGATCGGAAGGAATTTGATCGGGCGGCGTAGAGCTACAGGCGGTCAGCGTCACGCCAAAAGCCATTGCCAGCGCCAGACGGGAAACTGATGATATGTTCACAGGTTGCTCCGGGCTTTGAAAGTTATCCATTGAAGCCTGCTTTTTTATACTAAGTTGAGCGAAACGGGAAGGTTAAAAGGTAAAAAGTTGTTTTTATCGCCGTAATGCCCGGCACGGAGAGTCCTTATATCACAAATACATAACAATTACGGTCCTTCAGGTTGACAACATCCGTATAATCAAAAATAAATGTCTATACAACCTATGACAAGTGGTGAGTCGAATGCAGCAATTCTTCCCTGATGATGTTATCTGGCGCAATGTTCGTCTGGCGACCATGGATCCCGAACGTAACACCCCGTATGGGCTGGTAGAGGGTCATGCGCTGATCGTCCGCGAGGGGAAGATTCGCGATATCGTCCCGGAGTCATCGCTCTATCTCACACATGACAATACCTTTGATATGCAGGGCAGGCTAATTACACCTGGCCTGATTGACTGTCATACGCATCTGGTCTTTGGTGGAAACCGCGCAGGTGAATGGGAGCAGCGGCTAAACGGTGTCTCCTACCAGCAGATAAGCGCCCAGGGCGGGGGGATCAATGCCACCGTATCAGCAACCCGCAGCGCCAGTGATGAGCAACTCTTACATCTAGCGCATCAGCGTATGGAACAGCTAATCAAAGAAGGTGTTACGTTGCTGGAAATAAAATCCGGTTACGGCCTGGATTTGCAGACAGAAGAGAAAATATTGCGCGTGGCAGCGGCGCTGGCGGCGGAGAATATCATTGAAATAAGCCCCACGCTGCTGGCTGCCCACGCGACTCCAGCAGAATACCGGGATGATCCTGACGGCTATATTACGCTGGTGTGCGAGACCATTTTGCCGCAGCTGTGGGAACAAGGGCTGTTCGAGACCGTCGATCTGTTTTGTGAAAGCGTGGGTTTTTCGTTGGCGCAGAGCGAGCGGGTGTTTCAGGCCGCGCAGGCGTTGGGCATCCCGATTAAGGGCCATGTTGAACAGCTGTCATTGCTGGGTGGCGCACAGCTGGTAAGCCGCTACCACGGGTTATCCGCCGATCATATTGAATATCTCGATGAAGTGGGCGTAGCGGCGATGAGCCAAAGCGGTACGGTCGGCGTGCTGCTGCCCGGCGCATTCTATTTCCTTAAGGAGCAACAGCGTCCGCCGGTGGCGTTGCTGCGTCAATATCAGGTACCGATGGCGGTGGCGACAGATTTTAACCCGGGTACCAGCCCGTTTATCAGCCTGCACTGGGCGATGAATATGGCCTGCGTTCAGTTTGGCTTAACGCCGGAAGAAGCATGGGCGGGCGTAACCCGTCATGCGGCCCGGGCGCTGGGACGTCATGCCACTCATGGTCAATTGAAGGCCGGGTTTGTGGCCGATTTTGTGGTGTGGGATGCAACTCTCCCGGTCGAGATCCTGTATGAACCGGGGCGTAACCCGCTCTACCAACGCGTATTCAAAGGACAAATAGTATGACTCACTGGCAACCTGTTTCACCTGCGCTGTGGCAGGGACGTGATGATCGCGCCGAATCGCCGAATGCGCTGCGCCTGTTTCAGACGATCACGCTGAGCCCGACATTTAGCCCAGAAATGTATCGCGAGAAGATAGCGCTGCTTGGATTTGCCTGCGACGAAGGCGTGAAACGTAATCAGGGCCGGACGGGAGCCGCCGGAGCACCTGATGTGCTGCGCAAGGCGCTGGCGAATTTAGCCAGCCACGATGGGCATCATCGGCTGGTGGATCTGGGAAATATTGTGGCCCAGGCCCCCGACCTTGAGGGCGCGCAGCAGGCGCTACGCAATGCGGTGCAGCGCTGTCAGCAGGAGAATATACGTACCTTTGTTCTGGGGGGAGGACACGAAACCGCATTTGCGCACGGCGCAGGCGTGCTGGATGCGTTCCCGCAGGCGAAAGTGGGGATCGTCAACTTCGATGCGCATCTCGATTTGCGCCATGCCGATCAGGCTACTTCCGGTACACCGTTTCGCCAACTGGCGCAGCTTTGCGATGAACAACAGCGTGAATTTCACTATGCCTGTATCGGTGTCAGTCGGGCGGCAAACACCCAGGCGTTATGGGATGAGGCGCAGCGGCTTGGTGTGACCGTGGTGGAAGATCTGTACTGTGCAACGGCGCAGGCGCAGTTAGCGCAGTTTGTCGCCAACCTGGATGTTATCTATCTGACTATCGATCTCGACGTGCTGCCGGTGTGGGAAATGCCCAGCGTGTCGGCACCCGCTGCGCTGGGCGTACCGTTGGCGACGCTGCTGAGTCTGATTGAACCCCTGTGTCGTAGCAGTAAACTGCAGGCGGTGGATATGGTTGAATTTAATCCACGCTTTGACGATGATGGCAGAGCGGCGCGCGTTGCGGCGCGATTAGGTTGGCAAATCGCGCACTGGTGGCACTGATATACCTGATGGCGTTGCGCTTATCAGGTTCGGGTAATGCCTGTAAACTGTACCCACTCACATTCTCAGCTTAAGGAAGGCTTACGCATGCTCCCATCCCGTTCTGCTCCGGCACCTTTTTACGAAAAGGTCAAACAGGAGATCAGCGAAAAGATTGCCAGCGGTATCTGGCAACCTCACGATCGCATTCCCTCTGAGGCGGAGCTGGTGGCGCAGTATGGTTTCAGCCGCATGACCATCAACCGGGCGCTGCGTGAGTTAACGGATGAAGGGTTACTGGTTCGCTTGCAGGGCGTAGGGACGTTTGTCGCCGAGCCGAAGGGCCAGTCTGCGCTGTTTGAAATTCGCAGCATCGCGGATGAAATCAACGCCCGTCAGCATCAGCACCGCTGCGAGGTGATCACGCTTGAACGAACCCAGGCAAGCGCGCAGCAGGCTTTGGTGTTAAACGTCAAAGAAGGCACCTCCATTTTTCACTCTGTCATGGTGCACTACGAGAACGAACTGCCGGTGCAGATTGAAGATCGCTGCGTGAATGCCGAAATTGTGCCAGCGTATCTGGCGCAGGATTACAGCCAGACTACGCCGCACGCTTATCTGTCGCTGATAGCCCCTTTAACGGAAGGCGAGCATATTGTTGAAGCGGTCCGCGCCAGTGCTGAAGAGTGCGCGCTGCTGAATATCAAAGAACACGATCCCTGTCTGCTGATCCGCCGTAAAACCTGGTCTGCGTCATCCATTGTCTCTCATGCCCGTTTGCTCTTCCCGGGTTCCCGCTATCGCCTGCAAGGGCGGTTTATGTCCTGAAAAGCGTGATTGCTGCCGCAGTATAATAAAATTGTATCTTTTTTGTTAAAAGTACGCTTGCGACAACTTGTATAGACAAGTATATGTTACTTATCTGTCCGATCGTTCGCGAGGAGTGCTCTACCATGTCTCATAGCAAGTACCGTCAGCAGGATATTCGTGCCCCACGCGGCACCACTTTAACGGCCAAAAGCTGGCTGACCGAAGCGCCGCTGCGCATGTTAATGAACAACTTGGATCCCGATGTGGCGGAAAATCCGCATGAGCTGGTGGTATACGGCGGGATTGGTCGCGCCGCGCGGGACTGGGAATGTTATGACGCCATCGTCAACGCGCTGACCAAACTGGAGACCGATGAGACCCTGCTGGTCCAGTCCGGTAAACCGGTTGGCGTTTTCAAAACCCATGACAATGCGCCACGCGTGCTGATTGCCAACTCCAACCTGGTGCCACATTGGGCTACATGGGAACACTTCAACGAGCTGGACGCCAAAGGGCTGGCGATGTATGGCCAGATGACCGCCGGGAGCTGGATCTACATCGGCAGCCAGGGCATCGTGCAGGGGACTTATGAAACCTTCGTTGAGGCCGGGCGTCAGCATTATCAGGGTAACCTGAGCGGACGCTGGGTGCTGACCGCCGGGCTGGGCGGCATGGGAGGGGCGCAACCGTTAGCCGCAACGCTGGCAGGTGCTTGCTCGCTGAATATTGAGTGCCAGCAAAGCCGGATCGATTTCCGTCTGCGTACCCGCTACGTGGATGAGCAGGCGACATCGCTTGACGACGCGCTGGCGCGTATCGAAAAGTACACCCGCGAGGGTAAAGCGGTCTCCATTGCGCTATGCGCTAACGCCGCCGACGTTGTGCCGGAACTGGTGAGGCGCGGTATGCGCCCGGATATGGTCACTGACCAGACCAGCGCCCACGATCCGCTGCATGGTTATCTGCCGTCCGGCTGGAGCTGGGAAGCGTATCAGGCGAAAGCGGTGTCCGATCCGCAGGGCACGGTACAGGCGGCGAAACGCTCAATGGCAACGCACGTTGAGGCAATGCTGGCGTTCAGCAAAATGGGCGTGCCGACGTTTGATTACGGCAATAACATTCGCCAGATGGCCAAAGAGATGGGCGTGGAAAACGCCTTTGATTTCCCCGGTTTCGTCCCTGCTTATATTCGCCCTCTGTTCTGCCGCGGCATTGGCCCGTTCCGTTGGGTGGCGCTTTCCGGCGATCCGCAGGATATTTATAAAACGGATGCCAAAGTGAAAGAGATCGTGGCTGACGATAAACATCTGCACCACTGGCTGGATATGGCGCGTGAGCGGATTAACTTCCAGGGATTACCGGCGCGTATCTGCTGGGTCGGTCTGGAATGGCGTCAAAAACTGGGGCTGGCGTTTAATGAAATGGTGCGCAGCGGCGAAGTGTCTGCGCCGATTGTTATTGGCCGTGATCATCTGGATTCCGGCTCCGTCGCCAGCCCGAACCGCGAAACCGAAGCCATGCGCGACGGTTCTGATGCAGTATCCGACTGGCCGCTGCTGAACGCGCTGCTTAACACCGCCAGCGGTGCAACCTGGGTGTCACTGCATCACGGTGGCGGGGTAGGAATGGGCTTCTCCCAGCATGCCGGGATGGTGATTGTTTGCGATGGTACTGATGAAGCCGCAGCGCGTATCGCCCGGGTATTACATAACGATCCGGCTACCGGGGTGATGCGCCACGCCGACGCCGGGTATGACATTGCGGTGGAATGCGCCGTCGAAGAAGGGCTGAATTTGCCGATGGTCGCGGCGACGCAGGAGAAACGTTGATATGAACACCATGACATTAACGCCGGGTCACCTGAGCTTTGCGCAACTACGCGACATCTGGCAGCATCCGGTCAAACTGAGCCTGGATGCCGGGGCGATTGATGCGATCAACGCAAGCGTCGCCTGCGTCAATAATATAGTCGCTGAAGGCCGTACGGCGTATGGCATTAATACCGGCTTTGGCCTGCTGGCTCAGACCCGTATCGCCACGGAAGATTTGCAGAATTTACAGCGTTCGCTGGTGCTTTCCCATGCGGCAGGCGTTGGTGAGGCGCTCGATGACGCGATGGTTCGCCTGATTATGGTGCTGAAAATCAACAGTCTGGCGCGGGGTTTTTCGGGTATTCGTCTCAGCGTGATTGAAGCGCTGATTACGCTGGTGAATGCCGGGGTGTATCCGCTGATCCCGGCGAAAGGGTCAGTGGGCGCATCGGGTGACCTGGCACCGCTGGCACATATGTCTTTGACGCTGCTGGGCGAAGGTAAAGCGCGCTGGCAGGGGGAATGGCTTCCGGCGACCGAAGCGCTGAAAAAGGCCGGGCTGGAGCCGATTACGCTGGAGGCGAAAGAAGGGCTGGCGCTGCTCAACGGTACCCAGGCTTCCACAGCCTTTGCGCTGCGCGGGTTAATTGAAGCCCAGGAGCTGTTTGCGTCTGCGACGGTGTGTGGGGCGCTGACCACCGAAGCCGTTTTAGGCTCTCGTCGTCCGTTTGATGCCCGTATTCATGCCGCACGAGGACAGCGTGGGCAGATTGATGCCGCAACGCTGTACCGCCACGTGTTGACCGACACCAGCGAGCTTTCTCAGTCGCATCATAACTGTGAAAAAGTGCAGGATCCGTATTCTTTGCGCTGTCAGCCGCAGGTGATGGGGGCGTGCCTGACGCAAATGCGTCAGGTAATGGAGGTCTTGCTGGTAGAAGCCAACGCGGTTTCCGACAACCCGCTGGTGTTTGCCGAAGAGGGCGATGTCATTTCCGGCGGCAACTTTCATGCTGAACCGGTGGCGATGGCGGCAGATAATCTGGCGCTGGCGATTGCGGAAATCGGGGCGTTATCAGAGCGACGCATTGCGCTGATGATGGACAAACATATGTCGCAGTTGCCGCCGTTCCTGGTGAAAAACGGCGGGGTGAACTCCGGCTTTATGATTGCTCAGGTAACCGCGGCCGCGCTGGCGAGCGAGAACAAAGCGCTGGCGCATCCGCACAGCGTGGACAGCTTGCCGACCTCCGCCAACCAGGAAGATCATGTGTCTATGGCGCCGGCAGCGGGCCGCAGGTTGTGGGAGATGGCGGCGAATACGCGCGGCGTGATTGCCGTGGAGTGGCTGGCGGCGTGTCAGGGGATTGACCTGCGTGAAGGGTTAACCTCAAGCCCGCTGCTGGAGCAGGCGCGCCAGGCTCTGCGCGAGCAGGTTGCCCACTATACGCAGGATCGCTTTTTTGCTCCGGATATTGAGTGCGCAACCGAACTGTTAGCCCAAGGGACGTTGTTGAAATTGTTGCCTGAATTTCTGTAGAGAAGCCTTGTTTAGTAGGCCGGATGCGGCGAAGCCGACATCCGGCACAAGACAGCTTAACTGAACATCGCCGTAATCGAGGCGCTGGCGAGCGAGTGGAAGTGAACGTTAAAGCCAACCATCGCGCCGCTGGCGTCCTCATCGACATCAATACGCTCCACATCCAGCGCGTGAACCGTAAAGATATAGCGATGGGTTTCACCCTTCGGCGGCGCAGCACCGCCATAACCTGCTTTACCAAAATCCGTACGGGTCTGAATCACCCCATCCGGCAGCGCAACCAGCCCGGAGCCGAAGCCTTGCGTGAGTACGCGGGTATCTGCTGGCAGATTTACCACCACCCAGTGCCACCAGCCGGAGCCGGTTGGCGCATCAGGATCGTAGCAGGTCACGACAAAGCTTTTGGTCCCTGCTGGCACGTCATCCCACGCCAGATGCGGGGAAATATTATCCCCGTCATATCCCATGCCGTTAAAGACGTGGCGATGCGCAAGCTTTTCGCCATCGCGCAGATCGTTACTGATTAGTTTCATGCTGACTCCTCTCGTTAGCCAAAAAGTGTAGCCAGGAACCGTATGTAGCGTGGCGAAATATTCTGGACTGTTTTGCGTTCAATCAAGGGTGGCAAATCCGGTTTCGTGCAAACCAAGGTATGTGAGAATGTCGGCAATAGCGTTCTTGCTGATAATGTCACGACCAACAGAAGTTAAATCAGCCAGCGCTGCCTTATCCTCTCCGGTGAAGTAGGATACTTTATTCGCACTGGTGACCAGTCCAGCCAGTGCGGCATCGAGTAAACTCCAGATACTCCTTCTCGGCGGTGTCAGGGAAAATCTGGCGAATAATCCAGCCCTGATAGGCGTAGAGATCGTCCGCCACGCCTGATACAGCATTAGCCCGGACGGCGTAGTCGCTGTCGCTGCTGGTGTCGACGTTCTCATCGGGTAGCGCGTTCTGAATATCGCGTAACTGGCGGTCGGTACTTTCCGCAACGGTCGGGACGGGAAATGTCATTAAATAATCCTTACTGGGTGCCGGAACGTGTGCGGGGTGCCGGTGCTGTCGGTTAAACCCACTGCATGAGCGGTTATTGTATGGTGTTGAGTATTCAGGGAGCGGCTGCGGCACGAAAAATCAAAGGGAAGCGGAGGAAAGGACCCGGCCATATTGACCGGGTTAATTATCTTACTTAACCTGACGGGCTTTGTCTGCTTTCCATTCCTCATATGTTGCTTCGAGGAACCACAAGCAGCGAGCGCCCTTATCAGTGCTTAACAACGCAGGACGTGTCCGCTGATAAAAATCCTCAACGGTTGCTGGAGCTTCAACAGGCACTCCGCAGACAATATCAGTCCCGATCATGTGCGGCCATTTTCCCGCGTCAATGACGCTGAGCGCATCAAGAGCGCCGGTTGTATTTGCTGTTAGGGCAGCAGATAAAGCATCTTCCAGTTTAATGGCCTGCTTAACATCTGCCGCAGCCGCGAGTTCTGGCGTTTTATTCAGCCACGCTTGATCGCCCGTAGCCACGCCTTTCAGCGCATCGGGCCAGTTCACTTCGCCAGCTGCTGAAGTGGCCACAATAAACGGAAGTAGTAGCAATAATGCGAGCCGTTTCATCGTACAACCTCAAGCGGGCCGCCTTCACGTAAAATCCGGCGGCGCGTTGAGAGGGACATAATAATACAGCCCGCTGAGGCGAATCCTGCTGGCATACCCACACGTTCTCCGTGAATGCGGAAATCAGTACGACCAAAAGATTCACCAGAGGTCTGCACAAGAATGATAGTATAAGGGCCTCTAGAGGATGAATGTCCGTTAATACTATATGTTCCACGCGGGATCGGCCCCATACTCCGGACATGCTGCCGGTCCGGGTTGTTCTTATTCGTCAGATTGCCAGAGTAGCCGGTCTCCACCAGTTCAGAACCGCTGTATAATTTGCCAGTGCTCTGCTCATATTTCCATGCCATGACTGTCTCCTTACGCGGTTACGCGTTCCTTCCAACTGTCCGAGTGAATGATGTTACCGTCCGCGTAACGCCAGGTTATTTTCTCGTACATCAATTCCACGACGTCCAGATGATTACGCTTTTCACCGTACTGCGATTTAACGTCATACATAACCGGGCCGATGCTGATTACAGTTACGTTTTCCATCATCATGCTGAAGTATTCAACTTCCTGACCCGCATCATTGATGCGATAAAATTTCACTTCTGCCAATTTGAGCTTTTGCCCTGTGGTTACAGCCTTATACAGATAAGGTGTTGAAGCATCAGTTTCCTTGTCAAATGTGAATGGGGCATGTTGACGTGTTGCTGTCGCTTTGCCTGTGGCGGGGTCTGTTGGCAGCGATACACCATGATTCAGACCTAAAATCTCGATACTGCCTTCACGTCCATGAACATCGACGGAACCTTTGATATCAGCGCCGCCGTCATCTTTGAGCCATAAATAAGCTGGAATAGCCATTTTCTTAAAACTCCATTTAAGGAAAATCTCATAAAATCCTTTCACTTTAATCACTTACGTGACAAATTCACGCTATCGCTTATTAAATCACCCGTCAATTTTTGCTCAGCATCGATATAAAACGATTTACAATTTCTTTGATGCAAATAAAAAAAGGCCGGAATAATCCGGCCTTCATGTCTAAATATTGTTACTTCATCAGTCATCGAATAATCCGGGCTGTTTCACTTTTCCACGTCCGGACCGGGCGCTGATTAATCGCTAAAAAATGTTGCACTGCGCACAGCCTCGTTTACGGCCTGGGTCAGACGACGTAACTGATCGGGCTGAATAATGTACGGCGGCATCAGATAGATCAGTTTGCCAAACGGTCGTACCCACACGCCCTGTTCAACAAAGAACTTCTGTAACGCCGCCATATTCACCGGATGCGTGGTTTCGATCACACCGATGGCGCCGAGTACGCGCACGTCGGCTACCCAACTGGAGTCTGCCGCCGGGGCGAGTTCTGTCCGCAGTTGCGCTTCAATAGCCGCTACCTGTGAGCGCCACTCACCGGTTTCGAGTAACGACAGGCTGGCGGAGGCGACGGCGCAGGCCAGCGGATTACCCATAAAGGTTGGACCGTGCATGAAGCATCCGGCTTCACCGTTGCTGATGGTTTCGGCGACCTGACGCGTGGTCAGGGTGGCGGAAAGGGTCATGGTTCCGCCGGTTAACGCTTTGCCGAGGCACAAAATGTCCGGAGTTATGTTGGCGTGTTCACAGGCAAAAAGCTTGCCTGTACGACCAAATCCGGTGGCGATTTCATCGGCAATCAGCAGGATCCCTTCACGGTCGCACATCTTACGGATGCGCTTTAACCATTCGGGATGATACATGCGCATGCCGCCAGCGCCCTGCACAATCGGCTCAAGGATCACCGCCGCAATCTCGTGGCGATGCGCGGCCATCAGGCGGGCAAAAGGCACCATATCCAGTTCGTCCCACTCGCCGTCCATGCGGCTTTGCGGGGCGGGCGCAAACAGGTTCTCCGGCAGATAACCCTTCCACAGACTGTGCATCGAGTTGTCGGGATCGCAGACCGACATCGCGCCGAAGGTATCGCCGTGATAACCGTTTCGAAATGTCAGGAAACGCTGACGGGATTCGCCTTTGGCCTGCCAGTATTGCAGCGCCATTTTCATTGCTACTTCTACGGCGACCGAACCTGAATCCGCGAGAAAAACGCACTCCAGCGCCTCTGGCGTCATCGCCACCAACTGGCGGCACAGCGCAATGGCCGGGGCATGGGTAATGCCGCCAAACATCACATGTGACATGGCATCAATCTGCGTTTTCATCGCGGCGTTCAGCTGTGGGTGATTGTAACCGTGGATCGCCGCCCACCAGGACGACATGCCGTCTATCAGCCTCTCACCGCTGGCTAAAATCAGTTCGCAACCTTCGGCACGCGCCACCGGATAAACCGGTAACGGGGAGGTCATCGAGGTGTAAGGGTGCCAGATATGGCGTTGGTCAAACGCAAGATCGTCCGTTGTCATAATCGACTTGTAAACCAAATTAAAAAGATTTAGGTTTACGAGTCTACACCAAACTCATAACGAAACGTATACCAATATGGCTCATTCTTCTCGCTGGACAATGTCGCAAGTCACCGAATTATTTGAAAAACCGCTGCTGGATCTGCTGTTTGAAGCGCAGCAGGTTCACCGTCAGCACTTCGATCCGCAGCAGGTTCAGGTCAGTACGCTGCTGTCGATTAAGACCGGTGCCTGCCCGGAAGACTGCAAATACTGCCCGCAAAGCTCCCGCTATAAAACCGGTCTGGAAACGGAACGTTTGATGGAGGTTGAACAGGTACTGGACTCAGCGCGTAAAGCGAAACAGGCCGGTTCAACGCGGTTTTGCATGGGCGCGGCGTGGAAGAATCCACACGAACGCGACATGCCTTACCTGGAACAGATGGTTCAGGGCGTAAAAGAACTGGGGCTGGAAGCGTGTATGACGCTGGGTACGCTGAACGAAAATCAGGCCCAGCGGCTGGCTAATGCGGGTCTGGACTACTACAACCATAACCTCGACACCTCGCCGGAATTCTACGGCAATATCATCACAACCCGTTCGTACCAGGAGCGCCTGGATACGCTGGATAAAGTGCGTGAGGCGGGCATTAAAGTCTGCTCCGGCGGGATTGTGGGACTGGGGGAAACGGTGACCGACCGCGCGGGTCTGTTGCTGCAATTAGCGAATCTGCCAACGCCGCCAGAAAGCGTGCCGATCAACATGCTGGTGAAAGTGAAAGGCACGCCGCTTGCCGATAACGACGATGTGGATGCTTTTGATTTTATTCGTACTATCGCCGTGGCGCGGATCATGATGCCGACTTCATATGTCCGTCTTTCAGCCGGACGCGAGCAAATGAACGAACAAACCCAGGCGATGTGCTTTATGGCCGGGGCTAACTCGATTTTCTACGGCTGCAAACTGCTGACCACGCCGAACCCGAACGAAGATAAGGATTTGCTGTTGTTTCGCAAACTGGGTCTCAATCCGCAGCAAACGGCGGTGCTGGCCGGTGATAACGAACAGCAGCAACGCCTGGAGCAGGCGCTGCGTACCCCGGATACCGACGAATACTACAACGCGGCAACCGTATGACCTGGCAGCAAAAAATAGACGATGCGTTAACGGCGCGTCGTCGTGCTGATGCGTTGCGACGGCGCTATGCGGTGACGCAGGGCGCCGGTCGCTGGCTGCAGGCCGACGGTCGCCAGTATCTGAACTTTTCCAGCAACGACTACCTTGGCTTAAGCCACCATCCGCATATTATCTGCGCGTGGCAGCAAGGCGCTGAGCGTTTTGGCGTCGGCAGCGGCGGCTCGGGTCATGTCAGCGGTTATTCCGTTGCTCATCAGGCGCTGGAAGATGAGCTGGCGCAATGGCTCGGCTATTCACGGGCGCTGCTGTTTATCTCCGGTTTTGCCGCTAATCAGGCGGTCATTGCCGCGCTGATGGGCAAAGAGGACCGGATTGTTGCTGACCGGCTCAGCCATGCCTCACTGCTGGAAGCTGCCAGCCTTAGCCCTGCCGTGCTACGTCGCTTTACCCATAACGATCCCCAACATCTGGAACGTCTGCTGACCACCCCCTGTCCGGGGCAACAACTCGTGGTCACTGAAGGGGTGTTCAGCATGGATGGCGATAGCGCACCGCTGGCGGAAATTCACGCGGTGGCAGAGCAGCAGGGCGCGTGGTTGCTGGTGGATGATGCGCACGGGATTGGCGTCAGCGGTGAGGAAGGGCGCGGTTCGTGCTCCCGACAGCAGGTGAAACCCGAGCTGTTAGTGGTGACGTTTGGCAAAGGTTTTGGCGTCAGCGGCGCGGCAATCTTGTGCTCAGACAGCGTGGCCGATTATCTGCTGCAGTTTGCCCGTCATCTGATCTACAGCACCAGTATGCCTCCGGCCCAGGCCCAGGCCTTGCGCGCCGCGCTGGAGGTGATCCGCAGCCGCGAAGGCGATGAGCGCAGAGAAAAACTGGCGATGCTGATCCAGCGTTTTCGCGCTGGGGTGAATATGCCGGACTTAACGCTGGCGCAGTCAGACAGCGCCATTCAGCCGCTGATCGTGGGCGACAATCATAAAGCCTTGCAGCTGGCGGAGGCATTACGTCAACAGGGATGCTGGGTGACGGCTATTCGCCCACCGACGGTGCCGGTTGGTACGGCCAGGCTGCGGCTTACGCTGACCCAGGCGCATGAAGTCCAGGATATCGATCGCTTACTGGAGGTGCTGCATGGCGCAGGTCAATAAGCAGGCGATTGCTGCCGCGTTTGGTCGCGCGGCTACTCACTATGAGCAACACGCGGAACTCCAGCGTCAGAGCGCCGATGCGTTACTGGCGCGACTCGATGGTCGGGCATTCTCTCAGGTTTTAGATGCGGGCTGCGGACCCGGGCGTATGAGCCGTTACTGGCGGGAGCAGGGGAGCGAGGTCTGCGCGCTGGATCTGTCGGCGCAAATGCTGACTGAAGCACAGCGTCACGATGTCGCCCACCGCTATTTGCTGGCGGATATTGAAGCCATTCCGCAGGTTGCTGCTACTTTCGACCTGGCCTGGAGCAATCTGGCCGTACAGTGGTGCAGCGATCTGCGCGGCGCGTTACGCGAGCTTTACCGGGTGGTGCGTCCTGGCGGGACGGTGGCGTTTAGTACCCTGGCGCAGGGGTCAATGCCGGAACTTCGTCAGGCGTGGCGAGCAGTTGATGAGCGGGAGCACGCCAATCGTTTTTTGCCCGTGGAGCAACTGGAAAACGCCCTGCATGGGTGGGACGTTGAATACCAGTCTCATGCCGTCACGCTGTGGTTTGACGATGCGCTGAGCGCCATGCGCTCGCTGAAGGGCATTGGCGCGACGCATTTGCATGATGGCCGCGAGCCGCGCGTCCTCACCCGCTCACAGTTGCGCCAGCTACAGCTAGCCTGGCCCTGCCAGCAGGGGAAATATCCGCTGACCTATCATCTATTTTTGGGAGTGATTCAACGTGACTAACACTTTTTTTGTCACCGGGACGGATACCGAAGTGGGGAAAACTATCGCCAGCTGCGCGTTGCTACAGGCGGCGGGGCAGAGGGGATTGCGAACCGTCGGCTATAAGCCAGTGGCGTCGGGCAGTGAAATGACGGTTGAAGGTCTGCGTAATAGCGATGCCCTGGCATTACAGCGCAACAGCTTTGTGACGGTGGATTATGCGGCTATCAACCCCTATACCTTCGCGGAACCTACCTCACCGCATATCATCAGCGCGGACGAAGGTCGCCCCATTCAGGCCTCTGTAATGTCTGCGGGTTTACGCGCGCTGGAACAACAGGCTGACTGGGTGCTGGTGGAAGGTGCCGGCGGGTGGTTTACGCCGCTTTCGCCAACGCTGAGTTTTGCTGACTGGGTGAAAACAGAGCAGCTGCCGGTTATTCTGGTGGTTGGCGTTAAGCTCGGCTGCATCAACCACGCTGTGCTGACCGCCCAGGCGGTGCAGCAGGCCGGACTGACGCTTGCCGGATGGGTCGCCAATGATGTGACGCCACCTGGCAAGCGTCATGCTGAATATATGGCAACGCTCAGGCGTGTGCTTGCGGCTCCGCTGCTGGGGGAGATTCCCTGGCTGGCAGAAGAGCCGGAGCGGGCATCAACAGGACGTTATATCGATCTTAGCGTTTTGTCTGTAGCGCCCCCCAGTCGGTGATTAGCGGGTTGCTGAGCTGTGTGATTTGCCCCTGAGCCACGTTGCGCCCACGGTGTAACAGGCAGTAGCAGTCAGCGACCCGACGTATAAACGGCAGGCTCTGCTCCGCGAGCATTATGGCGATGCCGAGCTCCTGGCTTAACCTTACAACCAGGTTCCCCAGCTTGTGAATATATGCCTGGCCACTTCCCCGCGTGGGCTCATCGAGGATCAGCAGGCGCGGACGTGTGACCAGCGCGCTGGCGAGCGCAAGCTGGTGCTGATCATCTTCCGATAATGCCGCCCCTTTGGCCTGACGCAGTACGAACAACTGTGGAAACAGGCGGTAAATATCACTGCTGTTCATCGTTTCGCTTTCCTCAACCGCCTGGCGCGCAATATGCAGATTTTCCTCTACCGTCAATTGCGAAAAAATCCGTCTCTCTTGTGAAACGTAGTTAATGCCCAGCGCGATGCGATTTGCCGCCGGAATGGGACTCAGGTCGCGCGGTGGTGCGCCAGCCTGATGCCAGAACATGGTGCCGCTTTCGATCGGTAAATTGCCGATAATGCAATTGGTCAGTGTAGTCTTTCCCATCCCTGGAAGCCCCAACACACCGGTACATTTACCGGGCAGCAGGTCGAGATCCACATCCCATAGGGAGTGTTGATTACCGTAATAATGATTCACTGCGCGAAGACTCAACATAGATTCCTCCAGCATGATGCTATCCGCCCCACGTACAGGTCGTCGGAAGAAAATTGCAATTCTCTTGCCAGAAGAGGGATTGGGGTCAAAAAACAGCAGGAGAGTGTGCCGCGCAGGCGGTAACGTCTGGCTAGCCGGAGGGCTGGCGTTGTTTTGTGCACATTGCCAGTGCCTGGCGGTGTCGTAATGGTGCAGGCAAGAAAATGATGAAAATGCGAGCAAGATCCCGGCCATTCCAGGCCGCTTCGTTAGCTGATAAATATCAAAAAATAGCGATAAATTTTTTTTATCCCTCCGGAAAAGGGAGTGAGGGCGTTTTTGCCAGGCTACAGTCCATACGGGCTGGAGGCAGTTATCCACTATTCCTGTGGATAACCTTGTGTATTAGAGTTAGAAAACACAATGTAAGCGAGAGAAGACGCGGCCTGCGACTAAATTGATGCGAAAGAAGGCTCGGGATAATAGTCATTAAATTACAGAATGTTAGATAAAATCAATGGCTGTCGCAGAAGTGTCATGCGTTGCCACAAAACTTTCATCGGGCAGCTTGACAAATGTTAAAAAAGTCATTGCTTTGGGGATAACACGTTTTTGCTGGTGTTTTATCTTGTCTGAGGCCAAATTTTAGCCTGCAGTCACGGTCATTCTGATGGCGTATCAGAAATATTCTGGTGCGTTACTGTTTTTTCATCCAGTATATTTTACTGGCAAAATATACGACTGCGAGTAAAATTACACACCTGCCCGCCCATTGCTTCAGGTAGCTGCTCATGAGTAAACCGTTCAAACTAAATTCCGCTTTTAAACCCTCTGGCGATCAGCCTGAGGCTATTCGCCGTCTGGAAGAAGGGCTGGAGGATGGTCTTGCGCATCAGACGCTGCTGGGGGTGACGGGCTCGGGGAAGACATTCACCATCGCTAACGTAATTGCGGACTTGCAGCGGCCTACCATGGTGCTGGCTCCCAATAAGACGCTGGCCGCGCAGCTGTACGGTGAGATGAAAGAGTTCTTCCCGGATAACGCGGTGGAGTATTTCGTCTCCTACTACGACTATTATCAACCGGAAGCCTACGTACCAAGTTCTGACACCTTCATCGAGAAGGATGCCTCGGTTAACGAACATATTGAGCAGATGCGTCTGTCAGCGACCAAAGCGCTGCTGGAACGTCGGGATGTCGTTGTCGTCGCGTCAGTTTCCGCTATCTATGGTTTGGGCGATCCGGATCTGTATCTGAAAATGATGCTGCACCTGACGGTGGGGATGATTATCGACCAGCGTGCGATCCTGCGCCGCCTGGCGGAACTGCAATATACCCGCAACGATCAGGCATTTCAGCGCGGAACCTTCCGCGTGCGTGGTGAAGTGATCGACATTTTCCCGGCTGAATCCGACGATATCGCGCTGCGCGTGGAACTGTTTGATGAAGAGGTCGAACGTTTATCGCTGTTTGACCCGCTTACCGGGCAGGTTGAATCCACGATTTCGCGCTACACCATCTATCCTAAAACGCACTACGTGACGCCGCGCGAACGTATCGTGCAGGCGATGGAAGAAATCAAAGTGGAGCTGGCAGAGCGGCGTAAGGTCCTGCTGGCAAATAACAAACTGCTGGAAGAACAGCGGCTAAGTCAGCGTACGCAGTTCGATCTGGAAATGATGAACGAGCTGGGTTACTGCTCGGGGATTGAAAACTACTCCCGCTATCTGTCCGGGCGTGGCCCCGGCGAGCCGCCGCCGACGTTGTTTGATTACCTGCCTGCCGACGGCCTGCTGGTGGTGGATGAATCCCACGTCACTATCCCGCAAATTGGCGGTATGTATCGTGGTGACCGGGCGCGTAAAGAGACTCTGGTCGAATACGGATTCCGTCTGCCGTCGGCGCTGGATAACCGTCCGCTTAAATTTGAAGAGTTTGAAGCGCTGGCCCCGCAGACCATCTACGTCTCAGCGACGCCGGGCAACTATGAGCTGGAGAAATCCGGTGATGACGTCGTCGATCAGGTAGTACGACCGACCGGCCTGCTGGATCCGATCATTGAGGTACGCCCGGTGGCGACGCAGGTTGACGATCTGCTGTCTGAGATCCGCATCCGTGCGGCGATTAACGAACGTGTGCTGGTCACTACGCTCACGAAACGGATGGCAGAGGATCTCACCGAATACCTCGAAGAGCACGGTGAGCGGGTGCGCTATCTGCACTCAGACATCGATACCGTGGAACGTATGGAAATCATTCGTGACCTGCGTCTGGGCGAGTTTGACGTGCTGGTGGGTATCAACCTGTTACGTGAGGGTCTGGACATGCCTGAGGTCTCACTGGTGGCGATTCTGGACGCAGACAAAGAAGGGTTCCTGCGTTCTGAACGTTCGCTTATTCAGACCATCGGCCGTGCGGCGCGTAATATCAACGGGAAGGCTATTCTCTACGGCGACAAAATTACCGCCTCAATGGCTAAGGCGATAGGGGAAACTGAACGCCGTCGTGAGAAACAGCAGCTCTACAACGAAGAACACGGTATTACGCCGCAGGGGCTGAACAAGAAAGTGGTCGATATTCTGGCGCTGGGTCAGAATATTGCGAAGACTAAGGCGAAAGGCAAAGGGAAGTCACGCGCAGGCGCGAAGTCTGAAATTGTCGAACTGGATATGACGCCAAAAGCGCTGCAGCAGAAGATTCATGAGCTGGAAGGGCAGATGATGCAGCATGCGCAGAATCTTGAATTTGAAGAGGCTGCGACGATCCGCGACCAGTTGCATCAGCTGCGCGAGTTGTTTATCGCGGCATCGTAAGATTGTTTCCACTTTCCACTTTCCACTTTCCAATTCGCCATCGCGTAAATGCCATGGCGATTGGAAAAATAGAGAATGTATTATCACTTATAATTATATTATTCGTTTTTCTATTGCCATTTATTATTCTTAAAATTAATGCGCTCACTCTAATTGATTCTTTGCTGAATTGATTTTTGTTTTTCAGCTTTGTGAACCTCATCGTTTTATTCTTTACATTTCTGACGATTCTTTCAGCATTTTGGCAGCAAGAAAAAGGCTGTCATTGTTCTTTTTTTTATAATTGTCCTGTTATAGAAATTTCCCTGACGAAAATATAAAGGAAAATTATGAAAAAGATAATATGTAGTTACGCTGAGAATGATTATGCCGTTCAGGACGCCATGATATGTTCTGGCGTTGGTGAACAACACCAGAAAAATTATGGTGCAGTCAGCCCTCCGCTAGTAAAAACCAGTCTGTTTGTGCAGCAGAGCTATCAGCAATACTGTGATGATATGCAGCACGAAGCTGAATGTTACATCTATTCCCGGGGGCTTAACCCAACAACGGAACTGTTAGAGCATAAACTGGCAGCGTTGGAGCGTGGCGCGGCCTGCAAAGTTTTTGGCTCGGGCATGGGCGCGATAAGCGCAATATTGTTTGGCCTGCTGAAAAGTGGTGACCATATTATTCTGGTGAATAATGTTTATGGTCCAACAGTTGTGCTGGTGAAGCAAATGCAACAACGATTTGGTATTGACTATGACATTGTTCTCAGTGGCGATGTTGAGGATATTCGGCAGAAAATAAAGCCGAATACTCGCATGATATACACGGAATCCCCAGGAACAATGACCATGCGAGTTGTGGATCTGCAGAAGATAGCAGAGTTGGCGAAAGAGAATAATATTATTACTGCCATTGATAATACATGGGCTACGCCACTCTTCCAAAAGCCATTGACTCTTGGTTTCGATTTAGTGCTCCACTCTTGTACTAAATATATCGGCGGTCACAGTGATTTAACGGCGGGTGCTGTGGTAGGCGCAAAAGTCTATCTTGATATTATTCGTGATTTTTCACATCAGCTTCTTGGCGCAGTGCTGGCCCCAGATAGTGCATGGTTAGTGATTCGCGGTTTACGAACGTTGCCGCTGCGCATGAGACAACATCAGAATAATACCTATGCAATTCTTACTTTTCTCAATAGCAGAGCAGAGGTTGAGAATATCTGTCACCCTCTTATGGCTGATGCAAAACAACGTGAAATTGTTTCACAACAAATGTTTGGTACTTCTGGCCTCATTAGTTTTGAACTTAAAGATGGCAGTTTTGAAAAAGTTAAAGCCATTATTGATAGTTGTAGAATTTTCAAACCGGGATGCAGTTGGGGGGGATATGAAAGCCTGATTATTTCTCCAAATCGCGGTTATAACCAGGATGTAATATGCAAAGATGGGATGGCGCCTGGTTTAATTAGGATTTCAATTGGCCAGGAATCTCCAGAGATGTTAATCGCGGACTTAGAGAATGCGTTTGATTCTATAAAAACATATTAATAGCGGGAAAATAACATGGTAAGCACAAATAAGCAACCGAGCTTTTATGCAGCATTGATGTTATTAGTGGCTATTTTCCTGGTTTTCTTTATAGGTATTGGGGTTTTAAATTACCCAGTTGAATTTATCTTAATTATTATTACGATTATTACAGGTTTTTTTGCCAGATACTATGGCGCGGGCTGGAAGGAAATTCTCCAGACTTTTATAGAAAAAATAAAAGATGCCGTCCCTGCGATTTTAATTCTACTGTCGATCGGTATGTTGATTGGATGCTGGATGGTTAGTGGTACCATTCCGTTAATGGTCTATTATGGCCTGGAAATTATCAACCCAGCTTACTTATATCTTACAGCTTTTTTAGTGACGGTTTGCATCTCGACATTTACAGGCACTTCATGGGGTTCCGCAGGAACAATAGGTGTGGCGTTGGTTGCCGTTGCTGCGGCGATGAATGTGTCATTGCCGATTACTGCTGGAGCCGTTATCTCCGGTGCCTATTTTGGTGATAAATTATCTCCTTTATCAGATACCACAAACATGGCCGCGTTAGCTGCGGGGGCTGAGCTTTATCAAAGTATTAGAAATATGTTGTATACATCGGTTCCTGCTTTTTTGTTTGCCTGCCTGGGGTTTTATATCGCGGGGTTAGATTTAAATTTGGTAAATTCAATCCAACTAGATACTATCCCGGTCATGAAAAAAGCGCTAAACTCATTATTCTGGCTTAACCCTTTATTAATATTACCGACATTGCTGGTCTTTATTGGTGCGATAAAAAAATGGGATACCATTATTGTTTTGATCGCATCTTCTTTTTTTGCTCTGGCAATATGCGCAATTTTTCAGCCGTTTACCATGATGGACCTCGTTCAAGCATCGATTAATGGCTTTAATACCAATATGATCAGCAATTTTTCAGATGTCGCGATGAATGAATCTACGACTAAAAATATTAATATATTGCTTAATCGTGGCGGTATGTATTCAATGGTTAGCCCGATTGTGGTTATGCTTTGTGCATTTATGTTCGCTTCGGCACTTGATGTTTCTGGTGGCCTTAATGTGCTGCTTGGGCGACTGGTTCAGAAATTAAAAACGGTGACCAGTACTCTGTTGGCGACAATGTTCACAAGTTCTTTATTAGTTGCCTGCACTGGCAATGCAGTCATCAGTTTCTTTCTGGTGAAGAATATTTATGATCCTTGTTTTAAAAACAAAAAATTGCATATGGTTAATATGTCCCGATCAATGGAGTCTGGAGCCACGCTACTTGAAGGACTTTTCCCTTGGACAATATCTGGTATGTTCATGGCGAAGACGCTGGGGGTGGCGACGCTGGATTATGCACCCTGGGTTTTGTTCAATTTAAGTTGCCTGGTTATGGCCGTATTCTTTGCCATTCTTGCCCGGTGGTCTAATTTTGGCACAAGATACGAAGAGCCAATATCCGCCGAGCAGGTACCTGTGCTGAGAGGTTAATGCTGTAAGCTACAAGTACAATCCTCATTACGATGAGGATTGTATGCTAATCACGCACTTGAGATTACCCCAGCGCCTGTACCGCTTTCTCCAGCGCGTAATGCAATAGCTGGCGGTCATGGCGGTAGGGAATGTCGCTGGCTTCCAGCACTTCCTGAATAACAACGCGGTCGGTAACGGTGGATACATCCACTTTCGGGCCTACAACCACCGCATCAATCACTTTCCTGCCAACGTACTGTTCAATGATTGCCAGCTTATCGTTAAGCGTCAGGCTGGCTGCTGGCAGGCTTAACTCACGACCCAGATTGCCGATGTAGACCATCGGGGCAGGTGTGCGACGTAATGCCTGCGCCAATTCGTCGAGTAGCAGGAGCGGCATCAGGCTGGTGTAAAAACTGCCGGGTCCGATCAATATCAAATCCGCTTCGGCGATAGCTTCAACTGCCTCCCGCGTGGTGGGGACTTTTGGCGACAGCATCAGTTCCTGAGGCGGGATGGTGAGCTGATCGATATTTACTTCGCCATACACTTCATGTCCCTGATCGTCGATAGCCATCAGATCCACCGGCAGCTCCGACATCGGAATTAAATGCGCGTCAACTTTCAGCAGACTACGAATTAAATTGATGGCTTCCAGAGGCCGCACGCTGAGGTGATCGAGCGCCTTTAACATCAGATTTCCGAGGTTATGCCCGGAAAGCTCACCATTACCGCCAAAACGATACTCAAACATGGCGGATGCAACGCTGGGTTGAGTAATTAACTGGTTCAGACAGTTACGCATGTCTCCCCAGGCAATGCCTCCTTCAGAGCGACGAATACGACCTGTCGACCCGCCGTTATCGGTCGTGGTGACGATCCCTGTCAGGCGTGAACCTAAAGGGGAAAGAGAGGAGAGAACGCGTCCCAGTCCATGCCCTCCGCCGAGAGCGACAACGCGGTCCAGATCTGCCAGCGTGCGAGTGCGCATATATTTTCCTGATATCAATTGATCGGCGCTACAGTAACGTAAATAGTGTGTTTTCAGCAATTATCCAAGCGGAATCTGGCGTAATTTTTTTCTGCGATCTACTCCTTTCTGACGAGATTCACCTGCCGGCAAGATGATGTATATCAATGCAAAACTGTGGTTTTTGCTTATTCTGTAGCGAAATTGCACGATTATGTCGCTATGTATGTGTTTATACAACGAAAGTGTACATGGCAAAAGCGTCATTTACACGCTAGTATCGGCATAACCACAATGTACTCTGAATAATTTGAGTTGCAGGAAGGCAGTGAGGGAGAGAATCCCCCGTAAGCGGACATAAGTACGTGACTGGGGTGAATGAACAAAGCCCACGCTTCTGCAATTTGAAGTATGACGAGAATAAACACTCTAGCCTCTGCACCTGGGTCAAATGATACGGTGCTTTGGCCGTGACAATACTTGAATAAGTTTGTCACCAGGGCGTAGGAAGAAATGACTACGTCTCCCGTATTTGGAAAGGTGTACATGGGCTCTCAACTTACCGATGCTTTCGCACGTAAGTTTTACTACTTACGTTTGTCGATTACCGATGTGTGTAACTTTCGTTGCACCTACTGCCTGCCGGATGGCTATAAGCCCGGCGGTGTCACCAATAACGGCTTTTTGACCGTTGATGAAATTCGCCGCGTTACGCGCGCGTTCGCCAGTCTGGGAACGGAAAAAGTGCGTCTGACAGGGGGCGAACCTTCATTGCGTCGCGACTTTACCGACATTATCGCCGCCGTGCGCGAAAACCACGCCATCCGTCAGATTGCGGTGACCACTAATGGTTATCGTCTGGCGCGTGATGCCGCTGCCTGGCGCGATGCCGGACTGACCGCACTTAACGTGAGCGTCGACAGCCTCGATGCCCGTCAGTTTCACGCCATTACCGGGCAGGACAAATTTCAGCAGGTGATGGCAGGCATTGACGCCGCTTTTGATGCGGGTTTTGAAAAAGTGAAAGTCAATACCGTGCTGATGCGCGATGTAAACCATCATCAA
This sequence comes from Citrobacter sp. RHB35-C21, assembly GCF_013816515.1. Lineage (NCBI taxonomy): Bacteria > Pseudomonadati > Pseudomonadota > Gammaproteobacteria > Enterobacterales > Enterobacteriaceae > Citrobacter > Citrobacter sp. RHB35-C21. The sequence goes on along the minus strand of NZ_CP057147.1, from coordinate 3,494,530 downwards.
CTGGACACCTTCCTGGCGTGGGTTCAGCCCCGTCCTATCCAACTACGCTTTATTGAACTGATGGAAACGGGTGAGGGCAGCTCTCTCTTCCGTAAACACCATATCTCAGGCCAGGTCCTGCGCGATGAGCTGCTGCGTCGCGGCTGGATCCACCAGATCCGACAGCGCAGCGACGGCCCGGCTCAGGTTTTCTGTCATCCTGACTATGCTGGTGAAATTGGTCTGATCATGCCTTATGAGAAAGACTTCTGCGCCACCTGCAACCGTCTGCGCGTTTCCTCTGTCGGCAAGCTGCATCTGTGTTTATTTGGTGAAGGCGGCGTAAGCCTGCGTGATTTGCTGGAAGATGACGCTCAGCAGTCGGCGCTGGAAGAACGCATTTCAGCCGCGCTGCTGGAGAAAAAGCAGACTCATTTCCTGCATCAGAACAATACCGGTATTACGCAAAACTTATCTTACATTGGCGGCTGATCGCTAAAAGGAGTTTTTCATGAGTCAGGTAAGCGCTGAATTTATCCCGACACGCATTGCTATTCTTACTGTTTCCAACCGTCGCGGCGAAGAAGATGACACCTCCGGCCATTATCTGCGTGACTCGGCGCAAGAGGCGGGTCATCAGATTGTCGACAAGGCGATTGTCAAAGAGAACCGCTACGCCATTCGCGCCCAGGTTTCTGCATGGATTGCCAGTGAGGATGTGCAGGTTGTGCTCATTACAGGCGGCACGGGCTTAACCGAAGGGGACCAGGCGCCAGAAGCGCTGCAACCGCTGTTCGACAGAGAAGTCGAAGGGTTTGGTGAAGTATTCCGTATGCTGTCGTTTGAAGAGATTGGCACCGCGACGCTGCAATCCCGGGCGATTGCCGGAGTGGCCAACAAAACGCTGATTTTCGCCATGCCTGGGTCGACTAAAGCGTGTCGTACCGCATGGGAAAATATCATTGCGCCGCAGCTCGATGCCCGTACGCGTCCGTGTAATTTCCACCCACATTTGAAGAAATAAGTATGTCGCAACTGACTCATATTAACGCCGCTGGCGAAGCGCATATGGTGGATGTCTCCGCCAAAGCGGAAACCGTACGCGAGGCGCGTGCAGAAGCATTCGTTACCATGCGTAGCGAAACGCTGGCGATGATTATCGACGGCAGCCACCATAAGGGCGACGTTTTCGCCACGGCGCGTATTGCCGGTATTCAGGCCGCCAAACGGACCTGGGATCTTATCCCGCTGTGCCATCCGCTGATGTTGAGCAAGGTTGAAGTTAATCTGCACGCCGAGCCGGAACACAACCGCGTACGCATTGAAACGCTGTGTCGCCTGACCGGGAAAACCGGCGTCGAAATGGAAGCGTTAACGGCGGCCTCCGTGGCAGCGTTGACCATCTACGATATGTGCAAAGCGGTGCAAAAGGATATGGTAATTGGTCCGGTGCGTTTGCTGGCTAAAAGCGGCGGCAAATCGGGAGATTTTAAGGTGGATGCGCATGATTAAGGTTCTTTTCTTTGCTCAGGTACGGGAATTGGTGAACACGGATGCGATAGAAGTCGCCGCTGAGTTTGCAACGGTAGAAGCGCTGCGCCGGAGTCTTGCGGCAAAAAGCGATCGCTGGGCGTTGGCGCTGGAAGACGGCAAGCTGCTGGCCGCGGTAAACCAGACGCTGGTCAGTTTTGACCATCCCCTTAATGCGGGTGACGAAGTGGCTTTCTTCCCACCGGTAACCGGAGGCTAAGATGGCTGAAACGCGAATTGTTGTTGGTCATGCGCCGTTCAGCGTCGGGGAAGAGTATCCCTGGCTGGCCGAACGCGATGAAGATGGCGCGGTGGTCACTTTCACCGGTAAAGTCCGCAATCACAATCTCGGCGATAGCGTGCAGGCGTTAACGCTGGAACACTATCCGGGAATGACCGAAAAAGCGCTGGCGGAGATTGTCGACGAAGCGCGTGCGCGCTGGCCGCTGGGACGAGTAACGGTCATTCATCGCATTGGCGAACTGTGGCCGGGTGACGAAATCGTTTTTGTTGGCGTGACCAGTGCGCATCGCAGCAGCGCGTTTGATGCCGGGCAGTTCATTATGGATTATCTGAAAACCCGCGCACCGTTCTGGAAGCGCGAGGCCACGCCAGAAGGTGAGCGCTGGGTTGATGCCCGCGACAGCGATAAGCTAGCAGCAAAACGCTGGTAGAGTACAATTGGTGTAGGCTCATACTGATTCAGGAGATTGTCATGGACCGATTCCCACGATCCGATTCTATTGTACAGGCCCGTTCCGGCCTGCAAACGTATATGGCGCAGGTGTACGGCTGGATGACCTGCGGATTGTTGCTGACGGCGTTTATCGCCTGGTATGCAGCAAATACGCCCGCGGTGATGATGTTTGTCTTCTCCAGCAAAATCACCTTCTTTGGACTGATCATTGCCCAGCTAGCGCTGGTGTTCGTCCTGTCCGGCATGGTGCAAAGGCTCAGCGCGGGAATGGCGACCACGCTGTTTATGCTCTATTCGGCATTAACCGGGCTGACGCTATCAAGCATTTTTATCGTCTATACCTACTCGTCTATCGCCAGCACCTTCGTGGTCACCGGCGGGATGTTCGGGATCATGAGTTTGTACGGCTACACCACCAAACGCGATCTCAGCGGTTTCGGCAATATGCTGTTTATGGCACTGATCGGTATTGTGCTGGCCTCGCTGGTTAACTTCTGGTTGAAGAGCGAAGCGCTGATGTGGGCGGTGACCTATATTGGGGTGATTGTGTTTGTCGGCCTGACCGCTTATGACACGCAGAAGCTGAAAAATATCGGTGAGCAGATCGACCTGCGTGACAGCTCCAATCTGCGTAAATACGCAATTCTTGGGGCCTTAACGCTGTATCTGGACTTCATCAACCTGTTCCTGATGCTGCTGCGTATCTTCGGCAATCGTCGTTAACTCTCTGTTGCCGGATGGCGTAAGCCGCCATCCGGTGAATCATTTCGCCATCGCCTTCTCGTTTTTTACCCGCAACTTTTTCGCCCGACTCTCCAGCAGCAAATAGCACATCAGCGCCAGCAGCAGCGGAATAAAATAGTACAGCACGCGATATGCGAGCAGGGCGGCAATGATTGTCCCCTGAGAGGTGTTCTCTCCCGCCAGCAGCGCCATAAAGACCGCCTCCAGCACGCCAATCCCCGCCGGAATATGCACGATAACACCGGCAATACTGCTCACCAGCAGCACGCCCAGCACGAAGAAATAGTTGATATTCTGACCCAGCAACAGCCAGATAATCGCCCCCATTACCATCCAGTTAGTACCGGATATCGCCATTTGCGCGAGGGCAAATTTCCAGGAGGGCAGCACTAGTTTTTGGCCCTTGATGGTGATGTGGCGATGTTTAGCGAAAGCGCAAAACCACAGATAAACAACAATCATCAGCAGCAGCGCAATGCCTAAGAGGCGTAGCGTACCTTCATCGATATACCAGTGCGCGGGCAGTTCAACAACGCCGAAAGTGAAAATAAAACCGCCCAGCAGAATATAGCCCAGCCAGTTGGTGGTAATGCTCAGTGAAAAAATTCGCGTAATTGTGCTCCCCGGTAATCCGAGACGCGAGTAGAGACGATAACGCATCCCAATACCGCCCACCCAAGTGCTTAACGTCAGGTTGAAGGCGTAACAGATAAACGACACCAGCATGACCTGGCGTTTTGCCAGCTTGTGCCCGCAGTAGTAGCGCCCGAGCAAGTCATAGCAGCCGTAAAGTAAATAACTGACGATCACCAGCCCTACGGCGCTGAGCAGGGCGATCCGATTGTAATCGCGAATTACCGTCCATACTTCCTGCCAGTTGACCTTACTGGCATAAACGACCAGCAATACGATGACTGCAATAAAAAATAGCCATGTGAGGATCTTTTTCGCTAAGCGCCAGCGTCGGTGGTTTTTTGGCATCAGGTTTCCCCTCCTGCATCCTCAGTTGGAATACGATCCTGGGTTTCCAGAGTTGGCTGTGCGGGTGGTTCTACCTCGGCCAGATGCGGGGTATGCGCCGGTAGCCAGCCGACCAGCGCCGGGAAGTGGCGTAAAAAGTGGAAGGCCAACACGCTTTTGGTCAGGTTCCACCAGGTGCGTTTTGGCAGCATTGATTCATCAACTCGCTTGCAGTCCTGCGCAATAATGGGGTTCAGGTTGTCACGCAGGGTCTGGTTAAACGTGCGGTCATGAATAATAAGATTCGCCTCCAGATTGAGCGACAGACTGAGCGGGTCGAGATTGCTGGAACCTACCGTCGCCCAATGATCGTCCATCAGCGCGACTTTACCATGCAGGGGCTTACGCCGGTATTCATAGACATGGACGCCGCCTTTAACCAGATAGTTATAAAGCAGGCGGGCACCCACTTTCACAATCGGCATATCCGGTTCACCCTGGACGATGAGTTTTACCCGAACACCGCGTCGCGCAGCTTTTCGGAGGGCATGCAGCAGGCGATAACCCGGAAAGAAATAGGCATTGGCAATGATCACTTCCCGCCGGGCCTGGGTCAGCATTTTCAAATAGTGGCGTTCAATATCATCGCGATGCTCTTCGTTATCGCGCCAGACAAACAGCGCCTGCGCTTCGCCAGGCCGATGATTCTCAATTGCCCGGTGATGACGTCGCCACCAGCGTCGTACGGCGCTCTGTCCCGGTAAGTTCTCCAGCACGAATTTCAGGATGTCGGCCACGACAGGACCTTCCACGCGAACGGCATAATCCTGCTTGGCCTCGGGACCGTAATCAGACATGTGTTCAGCGGAATAATTAATACCGCCGACAAAGGCAACACGGTCATCAATGACCACAATTTTGCGATGCATACGGCGAAAGAGATTGGTGCGCATACCGAACAGACGCGGGCGCGGATCGTAGTAGCGGAAAACAACGCCTGCTACGGTCAGCTCTTCGACAAAACTGTCGCTAAGATCCGGTGAACCGTAACCGTCCAGCAGCACCTCTGCTTTGATTCCGCGCTGGGCAGCTCCGAGCAAGGCGGCATGCAGCTGTTTTCCGACCGCATCTTCAAACCAGATAAAAGTCTCAAGGATAATTTTTTGCTGTGCTTGTTCAATGGCGTCAAAGACGGCGGGATAGTATTGATCGCCATTTTCCAGCAGTTGAATTTGATTGCCTTCACGCCAGCCATTTTTCATAAATGAATCTCCGCACTCAGGGGGGCATGATCGGACAAATGTCGCCAGTGACGCAGCGCCAGCGTCGCTGGGGTACTGGCATTCGCGTTTTTCACATAGATCCTGTCCAGACGCAGCAGGGGAAACTGCACCGGAAACGTCCGCGCCGGGCGACCGTGGGCGCGGGTAAAAATCTCGTCAAGGCCGGCCCTGGCTTTCAACGGGTGATTGGCCGTTTGCCGCCAGTCGTTAAAATCTCCGGCGATCACCACGGGCTCCGCGTCGGGCAGGGCATTGACCCAGTCAGCCAGCATAGCGAGCTGGGCCTGACGGTGTGCTTCACGCAAACCGAGATGCACGCACATGACATGAATTGGGTGCGAGAGCATTGGCGGCACGATGCGGCAGTAGAGGACCCCGCGCTTTTCACTCGCGCCGACGGACACATCGCGATTTTCATAATGTTCAATGGGATAACGCGACAGCACCGCGTTACCGTGATGCCCTTGCGGGTACACGGCGTTACGCCCGTAGGCGAAGTCGCTCCACATGGTGTCCGCCAGAAATTCGTAGTGGGTGGTATCCGGCCAGTTCTCAATCTGCAGCGAGTGAGCATCGTGCGCGCCCATAACTTCCTGTAGGCACACAATGTCTGCACCGACCGTTCTGATAGCCTCCCGTAGCTCAGGCAAAATAAAACGCCGGTTGAAGGCGGTGAACCCTTTGTGAGTATTAATGGTGAGCACATTGAATGAAAATTGAACTCCCGATCCGCTCATGAGCCTCCCGTTGGCGTCACTTCCTAAATAAAATAGTGTAGTCGTCGTCACAAAAAGATGCGGTGTTGCGGAATTTTCCGTAAAGTCCGGTACTCTGAATAATTAGTTGAAAATCCTTCAGGAGAAAAGCCATGAGGTGGCAACAACGTGTTCGTGTCGCAACGGGTCTAAGTTGCTGGCAGATTGTGTTGCATTTACTGGTAGTGGCGTTGCTGGTAATGGGCTGGATGAGCGGTACGCTGGTGCGCGTCGGCCTGGGATTATGCGTCGTTTACGGCGTAACGGTTTTATTAATGCTGGCCTTGCAACGTCACCATGAACAGCGCTGGCGCGACGTAGCTGATGTGCTGGAAGAACTGACTACCACGTGGTATTTCGGTGCCGCGATGATCGTACTGTGGTTGCTGTCGCGCGTGCTGCAAAACAACGTCTTGCTGGCCCTGGCGGGCCTGGTGATCCTTGCCGGACCCGCCGTGGTCTCGCTGTTGGCGAAAGACAAAAAGCTACATCACCTTGCGTCTAAACATCGCATACGCCGCTGAGCCGGTCGTGGCCGCTATTACCAACAGCGGCCACAAACTTCCCCACACAATCTGCAGACTCGCATCCTTCAGGTAAATCTGTTTCGTGATGTCCGTAAAATGGCGGATTGGGTTTATCCACGTCAGATTCTGTAGCCAGACCGGCATATTTTCGACCGGCGAGACGTAGCCTGAAAGTAAAATCGCCGGCATCATAAACACAAACACGCCGATAAATGCCTGCTGCTGGGTGGCACACAGTGATGAAATCAGCAGACCAAAGCCGACCAGCGACAGCCCGTAAATCACCATCGTGAAATAGAACAGCGCCAGTGAACCGGCAAAGGGGATGTGATAAGCCCAGATGCCGATCGCCAGCACAATGGTGGCCTGAAACGTTGCCACAATTAACGCGGGCACCGCTTTACCGATGAATATCTGCCAGGTGGTAAGCGGGGAGACCAGCAGCTGATCCAGCGTGCCTTGCTCGCGCTCGCGGGCAACCGAGAGCGAAGTGACGATCATGACGCCGATGGTGGTGATCATGGCGATCAGCGACGGAACCACAAACCATTTGTAATCCAGATTCGGGTTATACCAGTTACGCACCACCAGCTCGCTGTTGTTCGGTTTCGGCTTGCCGTCCATCAGCTCCTGCTGATACTCCTTAACGATCTGCTGCAGATAATTCGCGGCAATTTGCGCACTGTTAGAGTTACGCCCGTCGAGAATAATCTGCATGGGAGCCTGCTGAAAGGTATCCAGATTACGCGAAAAGTTGGCCGGGAAGCGCACCAGCAACAGGGCTTTTTGCGTGTCGATGGTGGGCTGGATCTCCTGCGGGCTTTTCAGCAGCAGAACGTGCGTAAAGGCGCTGGCGCGAGCGAAGCGCTGGGTTAGTTCCACCGAATGTTTACCGTTGTCTTCGTTATAGATAGCGATAGTGGCGTTGGTGACTTCCAGCGTGGCCGCGAACGGGAACAGAATAACCTGAATCAGCACCGGTAAAATCAGAATGGCTCGCGTCTGCGGTTCACGTAACAGCGATTGCAGCTCTTTACGAATTAATGTCCATAAGCGATGAAACATGCCCGTCCCCTTAATCCAGCCGACGTTTGGTTTTAAGCCACGTCAGGCCAATAAACATCACCGCCGAAGCGATTAAAAATAGCACGTTGATAATCAGCACCACCGGAATATTTCCCGCCAGAAACAGGCTTTGTAGGGTGCTGACGAAATAACGAGCCGGAATAATATAGGTTACTGCCCGGATAATCGCCGGCATGCTGTCTATCTGGAAGATAAAACCCGACAGCATAATCGAAGGCAGGAAGGCGGCGTTTAGCGCGACCTGCGCGGCGTTAAACTGATTGCGGGTGATGGTGGAGATAAGCAACCCCATGCCGAGCGTGCTGAGCAGAAACAGGCTGGTAATGAAAAACAGGATCAGCAACGAACCGCGATAGGGCACGCCGAGAATAAACACCGACACCAGCATACACAGCAGCATCGCCAGCATGCCCAGAAAGTAATAGGGGATCAGTTTGCACAGCAGCAGTTCGACGCGGGTGACTTCGGTAGACAACAGCGCTTCCATGGTTCCGCGCTCCCATTCGCGCGCCACCACTAATGAGGTGAGGATAGCGCCAATAACCGTCATGATGATGGTTACCGCCCCGGGAATAATAAAATGTTGGCTGATGGCCGCCGGGTTAAACCAGTAGCGGGTCTGCACGTCGATCAAAGGTTCAAAAGATTCTCCGCGATCTTCCGCCCGCTGTTGTTGCCAAATCTGCCAGATGCCTTCGACATAACCCTGTACAAAGTTCGCGGTATTCGGTTCACTGCCGTCGGTGATCACCTGAATCGGCGCCACGTCGTTGGGTCGCGCCATCTGCTGGGCGAAATCCACCGGGATCACCACTAGCCCGCGAATGCGCCCGGCCTGCATTTTCTCAATCAATTCTTGACGGTTATCGCTGATGGTGGCGTCAATATACGGTGAACCGGTCATGGTATGGGTAAAATCCAGCGCCTCTTCGCTTTGCTGTTCGAGCAAAATCCCTACCCGCAGCTTGCTGGAGTCGAGGTTGATCCCGTAGCCGAAGATAAACAGCAGCAGCAGCGGGATCACCACCGCAATCAGCCAACTGCTGGGATCGCGGACGATCTGGCGCGTCTCTTTCACGCACAGCGCGCGTACGCGACGCCAGGAGAGAACGGAGTTACTCATGCGTATGCTCCTTATCCCAGTCATTGATTAGCGTGATAAAGGCCTGTTCCATGGTCGGGTCTGGCGTCTCACTGTCAGCAGCCTGAGCTTTCAGGTCGTCCGGCGTACCGCTGGCAATCAGTTTGCCGCGATACACCAGCCCGATGCGATCGCAGTATTCTGCCTCATCCATAAAGTGGGTGGTCACCATCACCGTGACGCCTTTTTCCACCATGCTGTTGATATGTAACCAGAACTCCCGACGGGTGAGGGGATCGACCCCGGAAGTGGGTTCATCGAGGAACAGAATGTCGGGTTCATGCATCAGCGAACAGGCCAGCGCCAGGCGCTGTTTAAAGCCCAGCGGCAGTTCGTCGGTGGCGTGGGAGGCGATACTCTTCAGGCCGAATGCCTCGCTCATCCGCTCGATTTTCTCCTTCTGCGCCCGACCGCGCAGGCCGTAGACGCCGGAGAAAAAGCGCAGATTCTGTTCAACCGTCAGGTTGCCATACAGGGAGAATTTCTGCGCCATATAGCCCAGATGCTGGCGCGCTTTACCGGAGCTGACCTTCAGGTCCATGTCCAGCACCAGCGCTTTACCCGAAGTGGGGACCAGCAGGCCGCACATCATTTTAAAGGTAGTGGATTTGCCCGCGCCGTTGGGCCCTAACAAACCAAAAATCTCGCCGCGCTGCACGGCAAAGTCTACGTGGTCGGTAGCGGCAAAATCGCCAAATTTTTTGGTCAGCGCTTTGGCTTCGATCACCGTTTCACCTGGCGTGCCTTCCACGGTATGCAGGATAGCGCCCAGCGGGGACTCCGATGTTCCGGCCCCGCCAAGTAAATCGATAAAGGCATCCTCGAAGCGGGGGGCGGTTTCGTTGATGGTTATCTCCGGCATGCCGTCAGCGTTTTGAATCTGCTGGGCCGTCGCTTCTTTTTTCAGGATTAAGCGGACGGATTTCCCCTGAATCATCCCGTCGCTAACCTGCGGCAGTTTTAACGTGCGTTGCAGCAGTCGGCGGTTATTTTCCTGCGAACTACTCATCAGGAAGCTGCGACCCGACATGGTTTGCGTAAGCTGAGTGGGATCGCCCTGATACAGCAATTCACCTTCGTTCATCAGCAGCACATCACGGCATTGTTCAGCTTCATCCAGATACGAAGTGCTCCAGAGGATCAGCATGCCGTCCCCGGCCAGTTCATGAACCATTTGCCACAGTTCGCGACGGGAAATAGGGTCGACGCCCACGCCAGGCTCATCCAGCAGCAACACGCTGGGTTCACCGACCAGCGTACAGGCAAGTCCGAGCTTCTGTTTCATGCCGCCGGAAAGCTTGCCGGCCAGTCGTCCGGTAAACGGCCCCAGCGAGGTAAATTCCAGTAGCCGGGCAAAGGTTTTTTCTCGCGCTTCACCGGTAACGCTACGTAAATCTGCATAGAGATTGAGGTTCTCCATGACGGTCAAATCTTCATACAGACCAAATTTCTGCGGCATGTACCCCAGTACCGCATGCAGCGCGCTGTCGTCTTTGATGGGATCAAAACCAATTACCGTTGCGCTACCGGCGTCGGGTTTCAACAGCCCTGCCAGCATTCGCATCAGCGTGGTTTTGCCTGCGCCATCCGGCCCGACCAGCCCGGTCACGTAGCCCGCATGAACGGTACAGTCGAGCGGGGCGACGGCCGGTTTATCCATTCCGGCAAAGTTTTTCGTCAGTCCATTCAGCGTAATGACGGCGTCATTCATGCCGTGCCTCATCGCTGAACTTTATCGTTACCGGCATTCCCTGGCGCAGCGCATCGTCCGCGTCGGTCACCACAATACGCAGGCGATAAACCAGGTCGGTGCGCAGGTCAGGGGTCTCGACTGTTTTTGGGGTAAACTCGGCGGTGGGCGACACGAAGCCGATTTTGCCGTGATACGGTTTGTCCGGACGGCCATCGGTGTAAAGCAGGATTTCGCGTCCTGGCTGCGCCTGGCTCAGATTTTGTTCGTCAACGTAGGCGCGAACCCATACCGGACGCGTGAGTGACAGCGTCAGTACCGTGCCCCCTTCGTTCAACATGCTGCCGGGTTCGACCGCACGGGTGAGTAACGTGCCGTCAGACGGCGAGGTCAGCGTGGTGTCATGCAAATTAAGCTCTGCCTGGGCCAGCTCGGCCTGAGCTTGTTCGAGCGTGGCTTTCGCCTGCTCAATGTCCTGCACACGATTACCGCTGCGGTATTGGGTGAGTTTATCCTGTGCGGATTTCAGAGAGGCCAGCGCCTGATCGCGTGATGAACGGGCGTTTTCCAGATCGTTGGCGGAGATAGTGCGGCTTTTCCACAATCCTACCTGCCGATTGTAAAAGTTTTGCGCGTAATCATAGGCTGCCTGCGCCTGTTTGACTGCCGCTGCGGTTTGCGCGATCTCCTCTTCACGATACCCTGCCAGCATCAGATCGTATTGCGCCTGCGCGGCGGCAACATTCGCTTTTGCCTGCATTAATGCGTTTTCGTACGGTGCACGGTCCAGTTCGCCCAGCACCTGACCGGCGGTAATGGCATCGCCTTCGTCAACCGCCAGCGAGGCCAGCCTGCCGCCGACGCGAAAACTCAGGTTGACGCTACGGATATCGACATTGCCGTACAGCGTCAGACCGTTATCTTGCCGACTTTGATACCACCACGTTCCACCGGCAATCACGGCAACGAGGGCCGCGATGACCAGCCCGAGAACGACAGGTTTTTTCATGACTCCAGACTCCTTTGCGTTAAACCTTGCAGAATAAGATCGATGTGACAGGTGATCGTTTGGTCAATCAGCGCGGTTTTATCCTCATCAAATTGTGACCAGCCCGTACGCAACAGAATGGTTTCTTTCCCCAGACGAAAGGCCAGTACCTCGCCGAGTAGGGCGTGGGTGTGCAGGATCATTTGGGTATCGTTGGCATCGCCGCCGGTATAGGCAGCAATCAGGCGCGTCAGGTGAGTATGTAGCGGATTGATAACCTGGTCGTGCACCAGTTGATAAGCCGCGGTGGGGGAAAGCTGTTCGCGCGAAATAAATTTGCTCAGGTTAACGGTATCGTCCTGGGTTAACAGCATGATCATATTTTTGCAGGCGCGGAGGATAAGTTCGCGCATCGCGCCACGATCCGGTTCCGGCTGAGCAAACAGACGCTCGGCTTCTTCAGCGTGCGGGCGAAACTGTGAGCCGATAAAATCCGCAATCCACTGGGCGCAGGCGAGATATAAATCCTCTTTTGAGCCAAAATAGTAGGTGATGGCAGCAATATTTTGCCCGGCCTGCGCGGCGATATCGCGAGTAGTGGCGTGCAGACCATACTCGCCAAACTGCGCCAGCGCGGCGGCAATGAGCTGATTTTTCGCCTGTTCACCTTTGGTTGTCATGGTGGGTGTATTCATAGCACGACTCAGATCTTAATCAATCGATTGATTAAGATTATGACTGATGTGTAACCTTGTCCAGTCCGGACCGTTATTTTTCAGCGCAGGGATAATTTATGCGGCACATCACAAAAACTGCTACACTCCGCCCCTTCATGACATTGTGGTTTTTGTCATCTTTATTATATGTATCTCCCTGAAAACGACACCGGTAACGGTCAGGGTGGTTCGGAGTTGTTATGTCTTTTGATTCCCTTGGTTTAAACCCTGATATTTTACGTGCCGTTGCCGAGCAGGGTTACCGTGAACCTACCCCTATTCAGCAGCAGGCGATCCCTGCCGTGCTGGAAGGCCGCGATCTGATGGCTAGCGCCCAGACCGGTACGGGGAAAACGGCAGGTTTTACCCTGCCGCTGTTGCAGCACCTGATTACCCATCAGCCGCATGGCAAAAGCCGTCGTCCGGTGCGTGCGCTGATCCTCACGCCAACTCGCGAACTGGCGGCCCAGATTGGCGAAAACGTACGTGATTACAGTAAGTATCTGAATATTCGCTCGCTGGTGGTCTTCGGCGGCGTGAGCATTAACCCGCAGATGATGAAGCTGCGCGGCGGTGTGGATGTGCTGATCGCCACGCCTGGTCGTTTGCTCGATCTGGAACACCAGAATGCGGTGAAACTGGATCAGGTTGAGATTCTGGTACTGGATGAAGCTGACCGCATGCTGGATATGGGCTTTATTCATGATATCCGTCGCGTTCTGGCGAAACTGCCGGCAAAACGCCAGAACCTGCTGTTCTCAGCAACATTCTCTGATGATATTAAGTCGCTGGCCGAAAAGCTGCTGCACAATCCGCTGGAAATCGAAGTGGCGCGCCGTAATACCGCGTCAGAGCAGGTGACTCAGCACGTTCATTTTGTTGATAAAAAGCGTAAACGTGAACTGTTGTCGCAGATGATTGGTCAGGGCAACTGGCAGCAGGTACTGGTGTTTACCCGTACCAAACATGGTGCGAACCATCTGGCGGAACAGCTGAATAAAGACGGCATTCGCAGCGCGGCGATCCACGGTAATAAATCTCAGGGGGCGCGTACGCGTGCGCTGGCTGATTTTAAATCCGGTGATATTCGTGTGCTGGTGGCGACCGATATTGCCGCGCGCGGTCTGGATATTGAAGAGCTGCCGCACGTCGTGAACTACGAGCTGCCAAATGTCCCGGAAGATTATGTGCACCGTATTGGTCGTACCGGTCGTGCGGCCGCTACCGGCGAAGCGTTGTCTCTGGTGTGCGTTGATGAACACAAGCTGCTGCGTGACATCGAGAAGCTGCTGAAAAAAGAGATCCCGCGAATTGCGATGCCAGGCTACGAGCCAGACCCGTCCATCAAAGCCGAGCCGATCCAGAATGGTCGCCAGCAGCGTGGCGGCGGTGGTCGCGGTCAGGGTGGAGCAGGGCGTGGTCAGCAGCCGCGTCGTCAGGATGGCGGTGCGCCAAAAGCGAAACCGCGTAGCGGCGAAGGCAAACCGGCGGGCGATAAGCCTCGTCCACCGCGCCGTCCGCGCAAACCGTCTACAGCGCAGTAATTGCGAGCCCGGCCGAAAGGTCGGGCTTTTCTTTTTGCGACACGTATCAGAAAGTGCCACAATAGTGGCTGTTTATACAGTATTTCAGGTTTTCTCATGGCACTAACGGCTGCGCTAAAAGCGCAAATTGCCGCCTGGTATAAGGCGCTTCAGGAACAGATCCCCGACTTTATTCCCCGTGCGCCCCAGCGGCAGATGATTGCTGACGTCGCGAAAACGCTCACCGGGGAAGAAGGGCGGCATCTGGCAATTGAAGCGCCGACCGGGGTGGGGAAAACGCTGTCGTACCTGATTCCCGGTATTGCCATAGCGCGTGAAGAACAAAAAACGCTGGTGGTCAGTACCGCCAACGTTGCTTTACAGGATCAGATCTACAGCAAAGATTTACCGCTGCTGCGCAAAATTATCCCCGATCTGCGTTTTACCGCCGCGTTTGGTCGCGGGCGTTATGTCTGCCCGCGTAATTTAGCGGCGCTGGCCAGTAGCGAACCCAATCAGCAGGATCTGTTGGCCTTTCTCGACGATGACCTGACGCCCAACAACCAGGAAGAACAAAAGCGCTGCGCCAGGCTAAAAGGCGATCTCGACAGCTACAAGTGGGACGGGCTGCGCGATCACACGGATATCGCTATCGACGACGGACTCTGGCAGCGCCTGAGCACTGATAAAGCCAGCTGTTTGAATCGTAACTGTCACTACTATCGTGAATGCCCCTTTTTTGTCGCCCGCCGTGAGATTCAGGAAGCCGAAGTGGTGGTGGCTAACCACGCGCTGGTGATGGCGGCCATGGAAAGCGAAGCTGTTTTGCCGGAGCCGAAGAACCTGCTGCTGGTCCTTGATGAAGGTCACCATTTGCCGGACGTCGCGCGCGATGCGCTGGAGATGAGCGCAGAAATCAGCGCCCCCTGGTATCGACTGCAGTTGGATCTGTTTTGCAAATTAGTGGCCACCTGCCTGGAACAGTTTCGTCCAAAAACCACGCCGCCGCTGGCGAATGCCGAGCGTCTGAACGGTCACTGTGAGGAACTGTATGAGCTGATTTCATCGCTCAATAACATTCTTAATCTGTACATGCCTGCGACCCAGGAGGCGGAACACCGTTTCGCGATGGGCGAACTGCCTGCGGAAGTGATGGAGATTTGTCAGCGTCTGGCGAAGCTAACAGAAATGCTGCGCGGTCTGGCGGAACTGTTCCTCAACGATCTCAGCGAAAAAACCGGCACCCACGATATTGTGCGTCTGCATAGGGTTATTTTGCAGATGAATCGGGCGTTGGGCATGTTTGAGGCGCAAAGCAAACTGTGGCGGCTGGCTTCGCTCGCGCAGTCGTCAGGCGCGCCGGTGAGTAAATGGGCGACGCGCGAAGTGCGTGACGGGCAGATCCACGTCTGGTTCCACTGTGTGGGGATCCGTGTGAGCGATCAGCTTGAACGACTGCTGTGGCGCAGCGTACCGCATATTATCGTGACCTCCGCCACGCTGCGTTCGCTCAACAGCTTCTCGCGTTTGCAGGAGATGAGCGGGCTGAAAGAAAAAGCAGGGGACCGGTTTATCGCGCTGGATTCACCGTTTAATCACGTTGAGCAAGGCAAAATCGTCATTCCGCAGATGCGCTACGAACCGTCAATTGATAACGAAGAGAAGCATATCGCGGAAATGGCCGCCTATTTCCGCGAACAGCTGGAAAGTAAAAAGCATCAGGGCATGCTGGTACTCTTTGCCAGTGGTCGGGCAATGCAGCGTTTTCTTGAGCACGTTACCGATCTGCGCCTGCTGTTGCTGGTACAGGGCGACCAGCCGCGCTATCGACTGGTGGAGCTGCACCGCAAGCGGGTGACCAACGGCGAGCGTAGCGTACTGATTGGGCTGCAATCTTTTGCCGAAGGTCTGGATTTGAAAGGCGACTTGCTGACCCAGGTGCATATTCACAAAATTGCTTTTCCGCCTATCGACAGCCCGGTGGTGATCACCGAGGGCGAGTGGCTGAAAAGCCTGAACCGCTACCCCTTTGAGGTGCAGAGCTTGCCCGCGGCATCGTTCAATTTGATCCAGCAGGTTGGGCGACTCATTCGTAGCCACGGCTGCTGGGGAGAAGTGGTTATTTATGACAAGCGTTTATTGACCAAAAGCTATGGCAAGCGTTTACTGAACGCATTACCCATATTTCCGATAGAGCAACCTGCTGTGCCAGACGTTATAGTAAAACCAAAAGAAAAAGCGAAACCCACGCGTCGCCGTCGGCGTTAACGATGCGAGCAACAGGCAAGGAGTTATCGATGGATTACCGCAAAATCATCAAAGAGATTGGGCGAGGAAAAAATCACGCGCGTGACCTGGATAAGGATACTGCTCGCGGACTGTATACCCATATGATGAACGGCGAGGTGCCCGATCTTGAGATGGGCGGTGTACTGATTGCGCTGCGCATTAAAGGCGAAGGTGAAGCGGAGATGCTGGGCTTTTACGAAGCGATGCAGAACCACACCATTCGCCTGAGTCCGCCAGTGGCCAAACCCATGCCGATTGTCATTCCCAGCTACAATGGCGCGCGCAAGCAGGCAAATTTGACTCCGCTGCTGGCGATTTTACTGCATAAACTGGGCTTCCCGGTGGTGGTGCACGGTGTCAGCGAGGATCCAACCCGCGTGCTGACTGAAACCATTTTCGAACTGATGGGGATTGCGCCGACGCTGCATGCCGGGCAGGCACAGGCAAAGCTGGATGGTCATGAGCCGGTGTTTATCCCGGTGAGTGCGCTGTGTCCTCCGCTGGAAAAACAGCTGGCGATGCGCTGGCGAATGGGCGTGCGTAACAGTGCGCATACGCTGGCTAAATTAGCCACGCCGTTTGCCGAAGATGCCGCGCTGCGTCTTTCCAGCGTTTCTCACCCGGAATACGTATCGCGCGTGGCGAAATTTTTCGGCGATATCGGTGGGCGTGCCCTGTTGATGCACGGTACCGAGGGTGAAGTGTACGCCAACCCGCAGCGCTGCCCGCAGATAAGCCTGATAGATTCGTCCGGCGTGCGAGTGCTACAGGACCGGCAGAGCGAGATGCCCGATGAGCCGGTCCCACTGCCGGTGGCTAAAGACCCGGAAACTACCGCGCGCTGGATTGAGCGTTGTCTGGCGGGCAGTGAGCCGGTTCCGGCATCGCTGAAGATCCAGATGGCCTGCTGCCTGGTAGCAACCGGTGAATCCGCGACGCTGGCTGAAGGACTTGGCCGCGTCGAGCAAAGCTTCTGATTTTTCTTTCTCTCGACGGGTCATTTGCCTGGCCCGTCGCTTCACGCCTTCCGGCAACGTGAAATTTCTGCACGTTTATTGATCTCCTGAGCGCTGTGGCGCAGCATAGTTTGTTGAAAAATAAGAAACACAATCAACACGCGACACAACAGGAGATAACAATGAACAGTGGACATCGCTTCCATGTGCCAACGCTGCACGCCTTTATCCAGGCCGTTTTTCACCAGATGGGAAGCAATGAGCTGGAGGCGCGGCTGGTGGCCGATCATCTGATAGCCTCTAACCTCGCCGGCCACGACTCCCACGGTATCGGCATGATCCCAAGCTATATTCGCTCATTTTCGCAGGGACACCTGCAGATCAACCGCCATGCCAAAGTGGTCAACGATGCGGGAGCGGTGATTACGCTTGACGGCGACTGCGCATTTGGTCAGGTGGCGGCCCACGAGGCAATTACGCTTGGGATCGAAAAAGCGCGCCAGTACGGTATCGCTGCCGTGGCATTACATAATTCGCACCATATTGGACGTATTGGCTACTGGGCGGAGCAATGTGCGGCGGCGGGTTTTGTTTCGGTGCACTTTGTGAATGTGGTAGGGATCCCGATGGTCGCACCGTTTCATGGCCACGATAGTCGATTTGGCACCAACCCCTTCTGCGTGGTGTTCCCACGTAAAAATACGTTCCCGTTGTTGCTGGACTATGCAACCAGCGCCATCGCGTTTGGCAAAACCCGTGTGGCTTGGCACAAGGGTGAGCCGGTGGCTCCGGGATGCCTGATTGATGCTAATGGGGTACCCACAACCGATCCTGCCGTAATGCAGGTCTCTCCACTGGGGTCGTTGCTGACCTTCGCCCAACACAAAGGTTATGCGCTGGCGGCAATGTGCGAAATTATGGGGGGAGCGCTTTCTGGTGGTAAAACCACACATGAAGAGAGCCTGCAGACCAGCGCGGACGCCATCATTAACTGTATGACGACCATCATTATGAATCCGGAACTGTTTGGCGCGCCGGACTGCGACAACCAGGTCGCGGCCTTTGCTAAGTGGGTGAAAGCGTCCCCCCATGCTGAAGATGCCCCGATCCTGTTGCCAGGGGAGTGGGAGGTGAATACTCGTGAAGAACGGCTGGAGCAAGGTATTCCGCTGGATGCCGGAAGCTGGCAGGCGATTTGCGAGGCGGCGTTGCAAATAGGGATGCCAGACGCCGTGTTGCAGGAATTCCGTCAACGACTGGAACACTAAGCAAAAAAAAGCCCGTCCAGTGGCGGACGGGCAAACAAAGGGTAACAAACAGGGTCAATGAGGGTTGGAGCATTGGGTCGTACAGGTAATCTTTCGGTTATTTATAGATAACCGCGGTGCCGCTCATTTTGTCTTTGCCGATAGCGGAAGTGATGCTGTAACCCGTTGCACCAGCAGCAGTCGCTTTTTCAGCCAGTTTTGCTTCCAGGCCGTCCAGCGTGGTGGCGCCGTCAGCAGATACCACACCAATTTTGTTCATGTTTTGCGCCTGAGTAGAGGAAACTGGCTCGGCAGCGAAAACGCCAAATGACAGGGTAGACAGAGCGATGGCGGCAACAGCAAATTTGATATTTTTCATGATTAATTTCTCGCAGGTTTGTTCTGTTAGTCAGTGTTCTTTAAGAAGACGTTGTTTCGTCGATGTGAGAAGTATCACGTTTTTTTATGCGAGATAAAATCGAATAGAATTGACGACATCAATCAAAAAAATTGAATGACAAATAACTTATTGAATATTAATAAATTCGAAAGAGGGATTTACAGTTCTTGTCATTGCGCTTTACAGAGAAACCGACAACGGCACATTTTGCTACACAGAGTGCAAAAAAGCGTGCTCGTAAAGGAAATCGTATGCGCTGAAACTTTCGGTAAAGATAAGTCAACGTAGCTGGCTGTCTTTCGAACCTCTGCGATTATATCCTGAAAATGCTGCACTATGTGAATCTTTATCCTGCTGGCATGTGATGCACAAGCGTACGCCGGGCACGGCCTCCCGTCTGGCCTGAGGGATTAGATTGCCACATTCTTCGCATTCATACAGACTTTCCCCCGTCGGTAACTCACCGCGGGCGCGGGCAACAGCATCTTCAATAGTATTGTTGATCTGTTCGTTAACAGCGTCGTCATTTGCCCATCCGGATGCCATACCTACCTCCTGCTGATGTCTACAAAATAAGTATAGCGAATGTGATGGCTGAAAAACGACCACGTGTCAGCGGTATCAGATTTCAGACCATTCGCGCAGCAGGTTATGGTAGAGATTGAGAAGCGACAGGATCTCGCTACTCTCCCCATGACGTGTCTTCAGGGACTGGATGTTTTTATCCAGTTCAAAAAGCATGGCGCGATTTTTATCGTCCCGGATCATCGACTGGATCCACATAAAGGATGCCACCCGAACCCCACGGGTCACTGGCGTAACGCAGTGCAGGCTGCTGGAAGGGTAAAGTACCAGATCGCCTGCCGGAAGTTTTACCGCATGCTGGCCGTAGGTGTCATTGACCAGCAGCTCTCCTCCCTCATAATCGTCGGGATTACTCAGGAATAAGGTGGCGGAAAGATCTGTGCGCATCCAGCCGTTTTCCGGATGACTACGCACCGCGCCGTCAACGTGAAAACCGTAGGTCTCGTTGTGCTGGTAGCGATTGAACAGCGGTGTGGAGAGCGTTTTCGGTAATGCAGCGGCGAAGAATAACGCGCTGTTGTTCACCGCGTTTTGTACCGCCTGTTGTAAAACGCCGTAACGTTCACTTTGCGTATTCACCTGCTGGTTGTTTTTAACCTGCGCGCCCTGAGCGCCGGTGGTTGCGCGGCCATCAACCCAGTCGGCAGCGTCCAGTTGTTCGCGAAACCAGGCGACATCCTGCGCCGACAGAATGCCGGGAATGTGATACATCATCAGTGTTTCTCCTGAAAGTGGGGCTTACGCCCCACGTAAAAGATCAGAAATGCATATTTGCCGTGAGCAGGAAGGTTCTTGGCTCGCCCGGATGATAACGGTATCCGCTCTTGTTAATGGAGGATACATAATCGGTGTCGAACAGGTTATAGACGTTCAACTGGAAATCGAGATTGCGATTCACGCGATAACCCAGTTTCGCGTCGGCGACCCAGTAACCTTCGGTGTAGGATGGCGTACCCATGGCCCCGTCGGAACCGCGATGCATACTGCCCACGTAGCGAGCGCCCGCGCCAACAGAGATATCATCGGTAGCCTGATACTGGTTCCACAGCGTGAACGCATGTTCTGGCGTGTACGGCAGGGATGAAGAACCATCCTGAGCAACGTTTTTGCCGCTGTGGATCGTCGCGCGCTGCTGGGTGTAACCCCCAATAACCTGCCATGCGGGAGTGATGTTCCCTGCTACCGAGAGTTCGTAACCTTCAACGCGCTTCTCCCCGTACTGGGAATATGTGCCGTCGTCGTTCTGCTCAACTTCGTTCTCAATATCCGTACGGAAAATCGCGGCAGTTAACAGCAGGCGCTTATCCAGCACCTCCCATTTGGTGCCGATCTCGCTGGTTTTCGCTTTCTGCGGTTTGAAATCGGTACGGTTCGCACTGTTACCGCTTCCGCCCTGAGCGAGGGCAAAGTTGCTGCCGCCCGGCGGTTGCTGAGAAACGGCGTAGTTAATGTAAACGTTACCGTTATCGGTCAGGTGATACAGCGCGCCCGCTTTCCAGTTCACCAGATTGCCTGATTTGGCAGTATCCACGGTGGTGACCGGAGAACCTTTCGCCACGCCTGTCGGACACGCGACCGCGCCGCGACCAGAAGCGCCGCAAGCGGTGGCGCTGTCATATTCCGTGCGGTAATTGTCGAGGCGAATACCACCGTTCAGTTCAAACTCACGGGTAATCTGTAGCGTATCAAAGGCGTATACACCGAAGGTATCGGTTTGCCCGTTAGCATTAGCGCCGTTACGAGACAATCCGCCGATATTCACATTGCTGTCGGGGTGATAGATATTTACCGGCGGCGGGGTGATCGGGTTTACACCATAGTTGGTTTGCGTTTCGCGCGTTAGCTCCACGCCGGTGCTGATGTCGTGACCGATGGATCCGGTGTAAAATTTTGAGGTCAGGTTGGTTTGGTTGGTCAGGATCTTATTGCTGACATCTTTGGTATTTGCCAGGCGTGACCAGGTCCAGGTGTCGACGCTGCTGGAGGGTTGGGTGATGTTAGTCGCGCCGCCCATCACCGCCGTCATCAGATAATCCTGCTTAATGCGTGACCAGCGGGTGGTGTTGCGAATAGTGGTGCTGTCGTTCAGGTCATGTTCAAAACGCATCGTTGCAGTATCGGTCGTTGAATCGTCGTAATCCGAGTTGGTACCGTAGAAGTTATGCGTATCCACTTTTCCTGACTGATTCAGTGCAGCAGTCCCCGCGGAAGGCGCGGAATATCCAGGCAGACCGATGGTGGGGACACCGCCATCCGGGGTGTTGTGCTGGGTGACATGCAGATAGTTCAGATACAGTCGGTTCTCAGTGCCTAAGCCAAAGGCGAGCGAGGGGGCCACACCATAACGTTCATTCTTAACGTTATCGCGACCGGCATCATGCGTTTTTTCACCCATCAGGTTTAACCGTGCAGCGGTGGTCTCACCGATGACCTGGTTAATGTCCAGCGTACCACGGCGGAACCAGGCGCTACCGACGCTGGCCGAGGCATCGATCCCTGAGTCAGTGCGCGGCTGTTTGCTGATCATATTGATGGAGCCCGTTGGCGCGCTACGGCCATAGTCGGTGCCGGAGGGGCCTTTGATCACTTCAACCTGTTCGGTATTGAAAGTGTCGCGCGTAACGCTGCCAATATCACGGATACCGTCGATATAAATACTGTTCGAGGTATCCGCACCACGCATGTATACCGCGTCACCGGTAGTGGAGTTGCCGTTCTCACCGGCGAAAAACGCGCCAACGCCCGGTACGTTTTTCAGCGCATCGGTCAGATTGGTTGCACCTTGATCCTTAATTACCTGCTCAGAAATCACTGTCATGGTGCGGGTTGTATCCGCTACCGGGCGGGAGAACTTAGGGTCGGCAGACTGCGTTGGGGCGTATAGCGAAGGTTTGGCCGCTTCAACAACCAGCGTATCTTCTTGTTTTTTATCTTGATCGCCCGCGGCGACAGCCTGAGCTACCGGAGACAGGCCAATACACAGACCGGCAAAAAAAGTCAGTGAATGAAAACTACTGGCAGGCAAATTGCGATTTTTATCCATGTTAGTGAGTGACTTATTATTTTTTGAGTAGACGGTTTCACTCGCGCGAAGGGACATCTCTGTGGATGTTATACCCTGCAGGCCTCGCGGGAGTGAACATGTAATTGATAATGATTTTGATAAGCATTACTAATCAGTGCGACGTTTTAGCATTCATTAATTCAAAAATAAATACATTTATTTACATTGGATTCAAAATTGCTACACGATGATTACAATTTGAGCGGTGAACGACGTGAACAGCAGGTAGCAAACTGCATTCGGGGTGAATGCAGTTGGGCTAAGGTGAGGGACTACTTATAGATAGTTGCGCTGCCGTACATCTGGTTTTTACCGCCCGCAGAATTGACGACAAAGCCTTTTGCGCCTTGTTCTTTCGCTTTCTCTGCCAGCTTGTCTTCGAGATCGCTCAGGTTAGAGGCTCCGGTAGCGAAAACAGTGCCGGAAGCTTGTAGCTGGCCGGTTTGAGGGCTGGTGTAGGGCTGTGCAGCAAAGGACGCAAATGTCATGCCGGTCAGTACGGTAGCGGCAAGGAATGTGAGGCATTTCTTCATGGTGATATCCTCTGAGAAACAACAGGTCGTGCCTGATAAGTTTAGGCCGTCAGCGGATGACATTTACCGCAAAAAACTGGTGATGAGGTGTCTGTTTTTTGAACAATCAGCAAGCCATCAAATAGGTATAAAAAAAGCAAATTTCCTTGCTGTGTGTTTACCGCGTGGCGTTATGCGGGTATCTTACGCCGCTGTTAAAAGGAGAATGCTATGCCCCCCCAGAAACCGGGATTACACCCACGCAACCGCCACAATGGCCGTTATGATCTTGCGACTTTATGCCAGGTTACACCCGAGTTGACGCAATTTCTCACCCTCACGCCAGGCGGCGAGCAGAGTGTTGATTTCGCGAATCCGCAGGCAGTGAAGGCGCTCAATAAAGCACTGCTGGCGCATTTTTATGCGGTGAAAAACTGGGATATTCCAGACGGTTTTCTGTGCCCGCCGGTTCCTGGTCGCGCTGACTACATTCACCATCTGGCCGACCTGTTAGGTGAAACCAGCGGAACCATTCCGGCAAATGCGAGCGTGCTGGACGTGGGAGTTGGGGCAAACTGTATTTATCCGTTGATCGGCGTGCATGAATATGGCTGGCGATTCACCGGTAGTGAGACCAGTAGCGAAGCGTTTAACAGCGCTCAGGCGATCGTAAATGCCAATCCGGGGTTAACTCGTGCTATTCGTCTGCGTCGCCAGAAAGATGCTACGGCAATCTTCAACGGTATCATTCACAAGAATGAGCAATATGAAGCCACATTGTGTAACCCGCCTTTCCATGATTCTGCGGCTTCAGCCCGCGCCGGAAGCGAGCGCAAACGTCGTAATCTGGGGCAGGATAAAGATGATGCGCTGAACTTTGGCGGGCAGCAGCAGGAGCTGTGGTGTGAAGGCGGTGAAGTGGCGTTCATCAAAAAAATGATCGCCGAAAGCCAGGCCTTTGGCCGTCAGGTGATGTGGTTCACCACGCTGGTTTCGCGCGGTGAGAATTTGCCTCCGCTGTACCACGCGTTAACGGATGCGGGGGCGGTGAAAGTGGTTAAGAAAGAGATGGCCCAGGGGCAAAAGCAGAGTCGCTTTATTGCCTGGACCTTTATGGATAACGATCAGCGTCGCCGTTTTATGGCGCGTAAACGCTAAAGCGTTGGCTCGGTTGGCGGCAGCGGTTCGCTTGCTGCCGACGCAGGGCCATTCACCGGTGCAGGCAAAACCTGATACGTCTGTACTGGCGCGCGTACGTTGGCCAGATCGAAGTATTTCTTCACCTGGCTGTCGAGCGCGAAACGTACCGTCCACTGTTTCAGCGGTAATGTGGTAAATGAGACCCGTAGCGTGAAGGCCGTATTGGTTAACCCCACAATCCCGGCAAACGACGGCTCGCCAATAATCAGCCCGCGAATATCGTCCTGTTCCATCACTGCAGCCACAGCGTCTTTCAACGCCTGATTCGCTTTATCTGCATCCTCATGGCGGTCTACGTCGTAATTGGCGACGACCGATCCAATCCCGCGCACAAAGTTGGCGAAGGTCGTTATCGATGACCAGGGAATGATATGGTACGCCCCGGTGTCCTGACGGACGCCCACAGAGCGGATGGACATCCGTTCAACCGTACCGGTGAGTGGGCCGATAGTCACCAGGTCGCCGGTGTTCATGCCATTTTCGAACTGAATAAAGATCCCGGTAATAATATCTTTTACCAGCGTTTGCGAGCCGAAAGAGATAGCCAGCCCCAGCGCCCCGGCCCCGGCCAGTAAGGGCGCGATATTGACGCCAATTTCGGATAGCACAATCATGATGGTGATCGTGCTGATGATCACCGCCAGCGCGTTGCGAAACAGCGTCAGCAGGGTGCGGGTACGGGCGCTGGGGAGCGGGCGGCCGTGAATATCGGAAGCCAGACGATTTTCAATCAGGCTGGCAAGGATCGTCCAGCCGATGGCGGAGAAGAATAAAATCAGCGCGATACGGATCAGGATATCCACCGTTTTTTCTCCTGCGCCGTAATGCAGCCAGTTCCAGAAGTCGAACAATCCCCAGGCATTCAGTAGCAGCATTACCGCGACGCACACCGTCAGGATCCTGGCCACGCTTAACGCCGTCGACAGCCAGCCATTCAACCGTTTTTGTAGTTCCGGATAGCTGCGCTGGGTGTGTGGCGAAAGGGTAATAGTTTTGGCTATCCAGCGGGAAAACATGCCGGAAACAAAAGCGGCGATTCCAATGATCACCAGGCTACGCAGCGTAGCGCCCATCATGAATTTCAGGCTGTTGCCAGGATCAAACAGCGAGAAGAAAAACAGCACAATGAAGTAGGCGCTGGCCAGCCAATGCCATACCAGCGCAAAGGCGCGGATAAACAGGCTGAAAAACGCTAACGATCTTTCCGCCAGATTCAGCAAATGCTGCGTTATCTCTTTCTTGTTTCTGAAAATCAGGTACAGCGCCCATAGCGTGATACAGAGCATGATGATGACGTTTGCCATCGCGCCGACCTGCACGTTGACCTGATTCGAGATAATGGGAACGGCAACGATAAGTCCGTATCCAATCAGGCTGCTCAATGAACTTAAACGGCGATTCCAGTAGCGCGCACCGGCATCCTGAATGTTAAACGGGCGCAGTTCGGCCACCGTTGGGCAAAATATCAGGCGTAGAATGGCTTTGAAGAACTCAATCAGCGCAAAGGCATTGAGGAACAGACTTTGCTGAAAGGCGATAGTGCGGCTACCGGCGTTCATTCTGTCGCTCAGTATCTGCCCGACAAACAAAGTCAGCGCCAGCAGAAGCAAATCGATAATGAATGCGCCGATGATCATCGCCGGAAGCTGGAGCCAGTTGCTGCGTTCGCGGTTTTTCCGTCGTGCCCATTGCCCCATTTTGCGATACAGCGGCAGCGCACACAGGCGAAGCAGCCAGAAAAAACCGAACACTGACGCCGCCAGCATTAAAAAATGGGTCAGGGCATTGGTGAACGTTTGCGGGTTAAAGGTCTTGTGTGGTGCATCGGTAATATTGCGGTAAAGCTGAGCAAAGCGGCTGGAGAGCGCCTCACCGTAGTGGCGGGTGACATCCGTGACGTTTTCCAGCACCGTTTTTTCTTCCGTTAACGTGGGCGGAACAATGGTTGGCACCGGCTCGGCAGGGGGCGCTGTCGCCACTTTGCGTAACTGACCGATCAGTTCCTGGCGCGAGGCATCATTTTCCAGCACATCAGCCAGTGCGCCGTAGGCCGCTTTCTTCTGTTCAACATCCGGCTCTTTCGCCGGCGCGGTTTGCGCGTTGGTTGACGTTGGCGTAGTGACGCCAGGTATCGTCACCGCCTGAGTCGGGAGACTCACCAGACAAACAAAGATGAACAGGATCCAGCGCATGACTCCTCCCATGAGAAAATAAATTCAAAAGGATAAGTATAGATGTCAGGGCGGGGGAGAAATGAAATGAGAGGATTCTGGTGAAAAACCTCCCTTCAGGCGAAGGGAGGGAGAGCTATCAGGAAACGTGCTGCAAGAATTCCTGTAAACGTTGGCTGGGCGGATTTTCAATCAGGGCCTGCGGATTACCGTCTTCGGCAATACGTCCCTTATCAATGAAAATCAGGCGTGAAGCCACTTTTTCGGCAAAGCCGATTTCGTGGGTCACAATGACCATGGTCATCCCTTCCTCCGCCAGATCCTGCATAACTTTCAGAACTTCGTGGCGCAGTTCCGGGTCCAGCGCTGAGGTTGGCTCATCAAACAGCATCATTTTCGGCTTCACCGCCAGCGCACGGGCGATCGCCACACGCTGCTGTTGACCGCCAGACAGCTCAGAAGGGTAGTGATGCGCACGCTCGGCCAGACCTACTTTCGCCAGCAGCTCTTTAGCCAGTTTCTCGGCCTGTTCTTTATTCGCCCCGCGTACGCGCTGCGGTCCGAACATGACGTTTTCCAGCGCCGTCAGATGCGGGAACAGGTAGAACTGCTGAAACACCATCCCGGCTTCCTGGCGGATTAACCGCTCGTCTACCTTTGGATCGTTTACCTTCAGACCGTCGACGATCAGATCGCCAGAGGTTATCTCTTCCAGTTTGTTAATGCAGCGCAGCAGGGTTGATTTGCCGGACCCGGATGGCCCGATAATTACCACCACTTCGCCCTGCTGAATGTTCAGGTCAATATTGTGCAGCACCTGGGTTGGGCCAAAGTGCTTAGAAACGTTTTTAAATTCAATCACAGGATTTTCATCCTTCTTTCCAGACGACGCAGAATGAAGCTCAGCACCAGCGTAATGATCAGATAGAACACCGCAACGGCGCTCCAGATTTCCAGTGCGCGGAAGTTACCGGCAATGATTTCCTGGCCCTGACGGGTCAGTTCAGCGACGCCAATGACAATAAACAGCGAGGTATCTTTAATGCTGATGATCCACTGGTTGCCCAGCGGTGGCAGCATACGACGCAGCGCGAGAGGTAAAATAACGTGGCGGATAGTCTCTGTACGTGAAAGCCCAAGCGCCAGTCCGGCTTCGCTGAATCCTTTATGGATTGAGAGCACCGCGCCGCGGGTGATTTCCGCAATATAGGCGCCGGAGTTGATCATGATGGTGACAACGGCGGCGCTAAAGGGATCAATGCGTAAATCGTTAAATGCCATTGGCAGGGCAAAGTAAATAAACATCACCTGCACAACGATTGGCGTACCGCGAATGACTTCGATAAACACCAGCGCTACGTGGTTGGCTATCCAACCGCCGAAAGTACGCGCAAACCCTGCTGCAAGCCCGATTATCAGACCGCCTGCCAGACCGAGGACCGAGATCCACAGGGTCATTTTGGCGCCTTCAATCAAAAGCGGGATGGCGGGCCAGATGGCACTCCAGTCAAACTGCATATTTCGTTCCTGTTACCGTGGTGAGAAAAGTAATGAGCCATAACGTGATGACTCAAAATTGCAGGCCCGGCGGCGCTGGCGCTACCGGGCGTTACAGAACGTTCTTGTTATTTAGGTTCGGTACCGAACCATTTTTTGTAGATTTCGTTGTATGTGCCGTTCTCTTTCAGCGTTTTCAGCGCGCCGTTCACTTTCTCACGCAGTTCATCGCTGCCTTTCGGGAAGGCGATACCGTACTGCTGGGCTTCCAGGGATTCGCCTACTGCTTTGAACTGACCGTTGCCAGCGGTTTTGATGAAGTAAAGAATGTTTGGCGTGTCGTGCAGTACGGCGTCTGCGCGGTTGGTGCCCAGTTCCATATATGCGTTATCGATATTCGGGAACTGACGCAGATCTTTGGTTTTGATGTTAGCTTTCGCGTAATCAACGGAACCCGTGCCGCTCTTCACAGCGACGACTTTACCATCCAGATCTTTCACGCTTTTCACGTCGTTATTATTCGCTTTGACCATCACTAACAGACCGCTTTTGTAGTAGCCGTCAGAGAAGTCGATCGCTTTCTTACGCTCATCAGTGATGGTGATACCCGCCAGCGCCAGGTCGATATTCTTGGTTTGCAGAGCCGGGATGATGCCGCTGAAATCCATTGGTTTCAGTTCATAATCCAGCTTCAGTTCTTTGGCCACTGCAGCCCACAGATCCACATCAAAACCAACGTATTTGTCACCCTGTTTGAATTCGAACGGTACAAACGCGGTGTCGGTTGCGACAACCAGTTTCTTATCTGCGGCATGGGAGGACACCGCAAAAGCCAGGGTAAGTGCAGCCAGTGAGACTTTTAATACAGACTTCATAGGATTTCCTTTTATATCCACGGGGCGATCCCCTGCGAGAACATATGGCTTAATGAAAAAATCGTGCCAGTTTTGCAACTCATTGTTTTAACAAGAGGGCGTCTCGTTTCTCTGCACAATAAGTAGGGCAAAGTGGGTAATCTGCACTGTTTTGGGGCACTCATTTGGTGCGTACCTGACACAGTGCAAACGGTATGACTATTTAGCGTAAAAATTGTTGATAAAACAATCTTTCGTTAACGATTGTGTGAAGTGATTATTACAAATAATTTACTTTGGAGTGACGAACGATCAATGTCATGCACCATAGATGTGCAAAACCCCCGCCAGGGCGAGGGTTATATAGATAATTCTTATGTCTGCTGTTATTCAATGTTGGCTTCGATAAACCACAGGAATTTGTCGAGGTCGCGTGAAGCGGCGGTGAAGATATCTGCTGTATCTTCGTCTTTTGCTTCGCTAATGGCTTTACGGACGCTGTTAGCGACGACGGCATAACGATCGGCCAGCTCTTTTAAGTGGTCCTGTACGCTATGGATATCCAGCGGATAGCTTTTCAGAGGCGTTTTGCTGTTAATAACCTGGGTGGTACCCAATGCCACACCGCCTAACTGTACGGCGCGCTCAGCCATGGTATCGAGGTGGTCGGTCAGAGCAGTACGGAAGCCATCGAGCATTTCATGCACAGCAATGAAGTTCGCGCCGCGCATGTTCCAGTGAGCCTGTTTGGTGATCAAAGACAGGTCGATGAACTGGATCACTTGCTGATTCAGCAGCTCTACGGTCGCTTTCTTTTCGCTATCTGTTACATCGTTGCGGGTATAAAGGAGGGCAGATGCTTTTGTTTTTACCAGTTTTGCGGTACTCATATTTTCATATCCTCTTGATAATTATGTCCCAGCTCTTCAACGGGAATAAGTATAGCGTGAATTTTGGATTTATTTTTCTGGTGTTACCTATCACTTTAATAGCGAAGAGAGGGGTGGGTATGAAATAACCAATAAAATCATATGGATATGATGGTTATTAATGGGGGTGTGTTATTTTTATGTTAATGTAAAAATTTCAAGAAATATGCAGATGAGAAAATTATATTTATTAGAATAATTATCACGCAGATTTACAATTGGATATTCTGCATGATTATGCAAACCATGCAGAATATTAAGTGGTTAATTCACGTCAACTTGCTTAATTTGTGGTTCTTTGCGAATAGTGAGCGTCGAACCCATTGATGCGACAATAATGGCGCCCAGAGCGAGCGTCTGGACAAGCGTCAGCGTTTCACCGAGGAAGATCATTCCTGAAACCGCAGCCAGTGCGGGTTCCATACTCATCAGAGTACCAAAAGTGCGAGTTGGCAGCCGCGTCAACGCAATCATCTCCAGCGAGTAGGGAAGCGCAGTGGAGAGGACCGCAATGGCCAGGCCTAACGGTAGAATGGACCAGTGCCACAAGGCATCCCCGGCCTGGAGCGCGCCGATGGGTACAAAAATCAGCGCCGCAATTAATGACCCTACCGCAACGGTCGCCGGACCATGTTCCGCGCCGGCACGTTGCCCGGTAAGAATATAGATTGCCCAGCAGGCGCCAGCGCCCAGCGCCAGCGCAGCACCGGTTAAATCCACGTGAGAAACGTCCTGACCTAACGGCAGCAGGAACCAAAGCCCGAGTACAGCCAGTGCAACCCAAATGAAATCCACCGGACGTCGGGATGAAAACAGTGCTACCGCGAGCGGGCCGGTGAACTCCAGCGCTACGGCAATTCCCAGCGGGACGGTCTGGATTGACAGATAGAAGAGATAGTTCATCCCGCCCAGAGACAGACCATAAAACAGCAGCGGCAGGCGTTGTTCTTTGGCGAATCGCAAACGCCAGGGTTTAAAGAAGGCAATAAGGATGAGGGTGCCCAGCGCAAGGCGCAATGCGGTAACGCCCGGCGCACCGACGAGTGGGAATAGCGATTTTGCCAGAGATGCTCCGCTTTGAATGGAGGACATAGCAATAAGCAAAACCAAAATAGGCAACCAGACTGGCGCTTTACGTGACGACCCCGGCATCCTTTCTCCTGTCAAATGATAATTACACGCCTTCATCTGCGTGACGTTGCAAATTTGCTACGACACGGATGACGTGATGTATAGAAAAGTAAAACAGCGAGTGTAATGGAAATACGCACCGCTGGTTGAGTATTCGTTGAAAAAAAAATTGCTCAGTTCCGTACAATGGCATGAAAGTGATGGATTAATAATCTGTGTGATTAGGAATATTCTGGATGAATGTGCCATATTGTGCGCGCAATAATGGCATTTTAGGTTAGAAAAGTGATGTTAATTGAAAGAGATAGCGGGTTTCTGAAACGTTCTGTTACATGAAAGACCCCGTTAGACATCGCGAATCGCAAAGAGTTTCCCATCAATTTTTGGTATATTTAAAACTTAGGATTTACTTGAAGCACATTTGAGGTGGTTATGAAAAAAATTGCATGTCTTTCAGCACTGGCCGCTGTTCTGGCTTTCTCCGCAGGTACTGCTGTAGCTGCGACTTCTACCGTTACCGGTGGTTACGCTCAGAGCGATGCTCAGGGCGCAGCGAACAAAATGAACGGTTTTAACCTGAAGTATCGCTACGAGCAGGACAGCAACCCGCTGGGTGTTATCGGTTCCTTCACTTACACTGAAAAAGATCGTACCGATGCGTCTGGCGACTACAACAAAACCCAGTACTACGGCATCACTGCTGGCCCGGCTTACCGTCTGAACGACTGGGCAAGCATCTACGGTGTAGTGGGTGTTGGCTACGGTAAATTCCAGAACGCAGCATCCCCGGCTGATAACCACACCACCAGTGACTACGGTTTCTCTTACGGTGCTGGTCTGCAGTTCAACCCGATCGAAAACGTTGCTCTGGACTTCTCCTACGAGCAGAGCCGTATTCGTAGCGTTGACGTTGGCACCTGGATCGCTGGCGTGGGTTACCGCTTCTAATCACTTCGGTGATACAAAAAATCCGCCTCTCGGGGCGGATTTTTTTTGTGCGCAACTCAGAGATTAACGAGATTTGGTCTCAAAGATGTCGGTACCCAGATGGTTGTAGTCCACCTTCTGCAATTTGAAGTTGGTGATATACACCGGGCCAGCCTTTTTCTCTGAAATAAAGCGATAGCTGTTGGTGATTTCCTTCGCGCTTATCCCCGTCCACTGCGAGAAAAAGCTGAGGAAATCATTGGCGGAGCGACGGGCTTTAATCACCCGGTGCGCTTTATCATCGCTCGACAGCACCATAAATGGTACCTGGAAATTCTGCTGGAACTGATCGTCATGCGCCAGGTACTGCACCTCTTTCCCCCGCTCTTTAAACGCGAGGCCATGATCGGAGAAATAGACCATCGAGAAGCTGTTACCGCTGTTACGTAACTGATCGTAAAGCTGGCGCAGCAGGTCATCCGTCTGCGTCATCGTGTACAGATAGCAAGATGTCTCTTTTGACTGGACGAAAGTCTCGTATTTACCCTGTGTACGGTCGCAGGCCTGCGGATGTGAGCCCATTAAATGCAGCACGATAAGCTGTGGCTGAGTGCGCTCAGTTGCCAGCACCTGGGCGGTCATCTTCAACAACGCTTCGTCACGGGTATTTTTATCCGCTTCGAAATCACCGCTTTTGAGGAACTGAACTTCATCAGCTCGCTTCGCAATGCTGGCGATGGCCGTATCGTATTCACCAATCTGTCCCTGATTGGAGAACCACCACGTCTGGAATCCCGCGCGGTTGGCCAGAGTGACAAAGTTATCCTGGAACTGGGGTTTATTGTCGACCACCCGATTCAGCGTCAGGCCGAGTGATTTTTGTGTCGAACCGCTTGCCGCAATGTAATCCGCGAAGATGTAGCCGTTAACGGAACTGGCAAACGGGGTGTTATCCCAGTGGCCGCCAAAAGCGCCTAACGCATCGCGGCGGGCGCTTTCGCCGATGACCACGACGTAGGTATGATACTTCGGCTTCACGGCGGTTACCGTCCAGTTGTCTTTCACGCTCGCCAGCTTCGCCATACGCTCTTGTTCGTCGAGCACTTCGTTGTTATTAACGATAACGTCCTTGGCAAAGCGGAAAACCGGATAGCCGGTGTCTTTCAGCTTGAACACGCCGCCCCAGGCCAGGTTTTGCACCGGGGTTACAAAGAACGCGACAACGCTGAACAGCAAACAAATGCTGTCGAACTTGTTCCAGCTACGCTGCTGCACCTCTTTTTTACGGCGTACGGCGATAACTCCGAGGGCGAAAATAAGCACCCCAACCAGATAACTGTACCAGGGGAAGATGGTCAGGATTTCAGTAGACTCTTCCATATTGGTTGAGTGCAGCGCCAGCAAGGTATTGAAGTTCGGCGAACCGTAAGCCTGGCCAAACGGGAAGTACATTGCCGCTATCAGCGAGCAAATGCCAATCAGCACTTTCTGCGCACGCGGCGCGCTGCGCCACAGCAGCATCAATATACAGGTGAAAGCAACGCTATAGAGCAGGCTAAGCGGATAGCCCAGCGCAAGGTTGATCAGCAGAGACTGTAAGAAATAGAGGCCAGTCCACGGACTAATCGCCCGGCTACGAGCAATGATTGAATCTTTGAGGGTTAAATTCATATGCCACTGTTACAAAAACGCCATGTGCTTACCCTGGCGCTAAGGGTCATTGCCTGCCTGAGAGAGCGAGAAGGGGGATAGGGTCCGCATCCGCGAGCCGCAATATATGCAGGGCTGCGAAAAGATAGAGTGTGTGCAAGAGAAGGTCAACTACTACTAAGAAATTGTTTTGCGAGGGGCGTGGCAAAACTGACAAAAAGAAGGGTTATTGGCACGAAAACGATCACCGTATCCGAGTTACGGCAGGAAAATGAAGCGGCGTACCGCGACGCCGCATTATTTATCTGCAGGTTTATCCTGCTCTGGTTTGCTGTTAATCATGTCGCACAGCATAGAGATCAGCATTAACCGTACTTTAAAGGGAGAGTGGCTAAACACGCGCATACACCTCTTAAATTCATTCATATAAACCTCCTGACTTCACGATCCCATCAGTCCTTGAGGGATGTCTTTATTATATACAGATATAGCACAGGCTATATTATATAGCTATTGCTAAAACGTTAATTTTTTGTGCCCACGCAACTCTGGTTTACAATGAGCGTTCTCTAATCAGATGCCGTTAACGCGTCACAGTAACGAGGAAGCAGAATGAGTCGTCGCGCAGGTATGCCAACAACAAAAAAAGTGACGCAATTGGTGAATGTCGAAGAACACGTTGAAGGATTTCGTCAGGTCCGGGAGGCACATCGCCGTGAGCTGATTGATGACTACGTAGAGCTGATTTCCGATCTCATTATTGAGGTGGGTGAAGCACGCCAGGTAGATATGGCCGCACGGCTTGGGGTTTCCCAGCCGACGGTTGCTAAAATGCTTAAGCGTCTTGCTTCAGTTGGGTTGATTGAAATGATCCCCTGGCGGGGCGTGTTTTTAACCGCAGAAGGTGAACGACTGGCTCAGGAGAGTCGGGAGCGTCACCAGATTGTGGAGAATTTCCTGCTGATGTTAGGTATCAGCCCGGAAATTGCCCGTCGCGACGCGGAGGGAATGGAGCATCACGTCAGTAAGGAAACGCTGGAGGCTTTTAGCCGGTTTACGCAACAGCAAGGCACAGGCTCTGAATGAGTTTTCCTTTACTACGCGCCTTACAGCGCGATCGCTTTTTTCAGCTGTTAATCATCGTCGGGGTTGTACTGAGCCTGTTCGTGCCATTTACGCCAAGGTCGTGGCCGGGGGCGATAGACTGGCACACGATTATTACGCTTAGCGGCCTGATGTTACTGACCAAAGGCGTGGAGCTAAGCGGTTACTTCGATGTGTTAGGGCGCAAGATGACCCGGCGCTTTAACACCGAACGTCAATTGGCGATATTTATGGTGCTGGCGGCGGCGCTGCTGTCGACGTTTCTGACCAACGATGTTGCGCTGTTTATTGTTGTTCCGCTGACGATCACCCTGAAAAAATTGTGCGCCATTCCTGTAAATCGCCTGATTATCTTTGAGGCGCTGGCGGTAAACGCCGGATCATTGCTCACGCCAATAGGTAATCCGCAAAACATTCTGATGTGGGGACGCTCCGGCTTATCGTTTACCGCGTTTACCTGGCAGATGGCGCCGCTTGCGGGGACCATGATGCTGACGCTGGTGGTGCTGTGCTGGTTCAGTTTCCCGCATAAAGCATTGCATTATCATACCGGTACGCGCGCACCTGACTGGCAACCGCGCCTGGTGTGGAGCTGTCTGGGGCTGTATATCATTTTCCTGGTGGCACTGGAGTTAAAACACGAGCTGTGGGGCCTGGCGATCGTCGCGGCAGGATTCATGGTGCTGGCTCGCCGCGTGATCCTCAGCGTGGATTGGACGCTGCTGTTGGTGTTTATGGCGATGTTCATTGATGTGCACTTGCTGACGCAACTCCCGGCCTTGCAGGATATTACCCACCAGATTGGCACGCTTTCAGCGCCGGGGCTTTGGTTGACGGCCATTGGCCTGTCGCAGTTTATCAGTAATGTTCCCAGCACGATTTTGCTGCTGAACTACGTCCCGCCAACGCTGCTGCTGGCCTGGGCGGTCAATGTGGGCGGTTTTGGGTTGTTGCCGGGATCGCTGGCGAATCTTATTGCTTTACGGATGGCAAACGATCGACGGATCTGGTGGCGTTTTCATTGGTATTCGGTGCCGATGCTGATATGGGCGGCGCTGGTAGGGTATGGTTTATTGCAGGTGATGTGAGGATTGTGCCCGATGGGGCTGGCGCTTATCGGGCCTACAGGTTAAGTAGGCCCGATAAGGCGAAGGGACAGTTTTGATGCTTAGTTCAGACGAACCGGCATACCTGAACGGTTCTGTACCGCCTGCTCAACGACGGCCTGATCGACGTCAGACTGACCGGTGATGCTGGTAATGCTCTTGTTCAGCGTAATCGGTACGATTTCCCCGCCTTCGAACTGTGCTTCAGTGGTAGACAGTGGGTTGTGTACCTCGATGTAACGGCTGCCGTCTGGTTCAGTCGTGGCTTTTACCGGCTCATCGATAAACTGTACGCGGGTGCCGACCGGCACATTTTCAAACAGGAATTTGATGTCGTCGTTACGCAGACGCACGCAACCGTGGCTGACGCGTAAGCCGACGCCGAAGTTAGCATTGGTGCCGTGGATGGCGTACAGGCGACCGATATACAGCGCGTACAGGCCCATCGGGTTATCCGGACCTGCCGGAACAACAGCTGGCAGTGGTTCGCCCGCAGCGCGGTATTCCGCATGCATTTTTGCCGTTGGCGTCCAGGTTGGGCCCGCTTTTTTACGTTCTACTTTGGTGGTCCAGTTGATTGGCGTGTCTTTGCCCAACTGACCAATACCGATCGGCAGAACAATAACGGTGTTGGTGCCTTTCGGGTAGTAGTACAGACGCATTTCAGCGCTGTTAATAACAATACCTTCATGCACGGTATCCGGCAGGATCAATTGCTGAGGTATGTTCAGGACGGTGCCGCCCTTCGGCAGGAAGGTATCCACGCCCGGGTTGGCTTCCAGCATATTAGACAGACCCATCTGATACTCCGCCGCAAAATACTCCAGCGGTTGGGTGTTGCCTTCAGGAATAGTGATGACCTGGTTTTGGCCGATCAAACGGCTGCCATCGGTAGGCAGCGGGTACGTGACGGCAGAAGCGGTGTTACAAAAACCAACTATTGCGAGTGCCGCCGCGAAAAGCGTTGTTAATTTCATATTCATGTTCATGTATGCGAGATTCAGTGCCAGGCAGGCTAGTGGGTTGAGATTTATGTAGTGTTGGGCACGCATTATATGTGCAATCTGAGCAACAAGGAATTCGGATGTGTACTAAATCACATTTTTTTCCTTTTGCTTTCACTTTATCCCTTCAGCATCAAGGCGCGATCTTATTGCAGACTTATGGCATAATAAGCGGTTCGTCACATATTTCTTTCTCTTTCAGGATACGCCAGTGTTAGTTTCCAGCAACGTCACCATGCAGTTCGGCAGTAAGCCGCTGTTTGAAAATATTTCCGTCAAATTTGGCGGCGGCAACCGTTACGGCCTGATTGGCGCGAACGGTAGCGGTAAATCCACTTTTATGAAAATTCTCGGCGGCGACCTCGAACCGACGCTGGGCAACGTTTCCCTCGATCCGAACGAGCGCATTGGTAAGCTGCGTCAGGATCAGTTCGCCTTTGAAGAGTTCACCGTGCTTGACACCGTGATCATGGGTCACGGTGAACTGTGGGAAGTAAAGCAGGAGCGCGATCGCATTTACGCCCTGGCCGAAATGAGCGAAGAAGACGGCTATAAAGTTGCTGACCTTGAAGTTCAGTATGGCGAAATGGACGGCTACTCTGCGGAAGCGCGTGCGGGTGAATTGCTGCTGGGCGTAGGTATTCCGGTAGAACAGCATTATGGCCCGATGAGCGAAGTCGCCCCCGGCTGGAAGCTGCGTGTGCTTCTGGCACAGGCGCTGTTCTCTAACCCCGACATTCTGCTGCTCGACGAACCAACGAACAACCTGGATATCGACACCATCCGCTGGCTGGAGCAGACGCTGAACGAGCGTGACAGCACCATGATCATCATTTCGCACGACCGTCACTTCCTGAACATGGTCTGTACGCACATGGCGGATCTGGACTACGGCGAACTGCGTGTTTATCCGGGTAACTACGACGAATATATGACGGCGGCAACTCAGGCGCGTGAACGTCTGCTGGCCGATAACGCCAAGAAGAAAGCGCAGATTGCCGATCTGCAATCCTTCGTCAGCCGCTTTAGCGCCAACGCATCTAAATCTCGTCAGGCGACTTCTCGTGCGCGTCAGATTGATAAGATCAAGCTTGACGAAGTGAAGGCGTCCAGCCGTCAGAACCCGTTCATCCGCTTCGAACAGGATAAGAAACTGTTCCGTAACGCGCTGGAAGTGGAAGCGCTGACGAAAGGGTTTGATGAAGGTCCGTTGTTTAAAAACTTTAACCTGCTGCTGGAAGTCGGTGAGAAAATTGCCATTCTTGGTGCCAACGGCGTGGGTAAATCAACCATGCTGAAAACGCTGGTCGGCGAATTACAGCCGGATAACGGTACCGTGAAATGGTCTGAAAACGCCCAGGTTGGTTACTACGCGCAGGATCATGAGTACGAATTCGAAAACGATCTGACGGTCTTCGAGTGGATGAGTCAGTGGAAACAGGAAGGCGACGATGAGCAGGTAGTACGTAGCTTCCTTGGTCGCTTGCTGTTCAGCCAGGACGATATCAAGAAACCTGCTAAAGTGCTGTCCGGTGGTGAAAAAGGACGCATGCTGTTCGGTAAGCTGATGATGCAGAAACCGAATATCCTGGTAATGGATGAACCGACCAACCACCTGGATATGGAATCTATCGAGTCGCTGAACATGGCGCTGGAAATGTACCAGGGTACGCTGATCTTCGTTTCTCACGACCGTGAGTTCGTCAGTTCGTTGGCAACCCGCGTGATTGAAATTACGCCGGAACGCGTAATCGACTTCACCGGTAACTACGAAGATTACCTGCGTAGCAAGGGCGTCGAATAATTTTCCCGTCGTCTTTCGTGTTACAGGTGTGTTGGCTGCACCTGTACACCCCGGTCACTTACTTGTGTAAGCTTGCGGGGATTTACAGGCTGGCCGCCTTCCTGTAACGCGAAATACTTAGGGAAACTTGTGTAAGTTACAAATTAAATAATCCCCAGCGCACGCTTGCCATGGATATTCAAATCATCCAGCGTGAAGCGTCCTTCCCAGTGAGTTTCATAATCCTCGCGTGGGAAATCACCCGGCGATACGCCTTTTTCCAGCGCGGCCTTCACTTTATGGGCGTAGGCCAGATTCTTTTCGCACATCGGTGCGGCAGGGATGTACATCACGTTGCCCCAACCCTGTTGATTTTCTACCGGTGCGACGGAGTGGATCACATCACAATGCCACCAGACGGAGTCTCCGGCGTCCAGTTGCGGAATGCTGGTTAACGCTTCAATCAGCAGCGGATGCCATTGCGCAGAAATCGGCAGAACTCTGCCGGGCGCAACGCCGCAAAGTTCATCTTCCGGCACATCGTCAAGCAATGGACGTAACAGTACCCAGGCCATCGCTTCAGGGATAGGGACCACGTGCAACAACCCCTGACCTGGCAGCATATCGGAGAGAGCAGTCCAGCCCTGGAAGGTGCGGAATACTGAACATTTGGTGGTGTTATCCACCGTGTACTCTTCTACTTCAGTGCGATGCGCGGCCTGCCACGGGTCGTAATCTTCCAGCTTACCATTGAAAACATTAGCAAAGACCTGCTGATATGCCGGCAGAAGCCAGCGTTCCAGCGCGCCGGAATCCGTATGCGCGCCCAGCCCTTTGGACGTCGTTCCCGGTGGACGACGGCGTATGCGGTCGGGGTAGATAACGCTGACATCCGGGTTAAACCATTGCTTATCTTCGCCTGCAAATGTCCAAAGACGGTTGAGAAATGACTGCGCATTTGCCATTTCTTCACTCTGACGGGCCTGCATCTGCGCCTGGGACCAGTAGATGGGGTAGATTTCAGGTCGCGACGCGCTCAGGTTACCAAAGAAATTATCGCCCGGTCCTTGGTAAACGTCGTCAAAATGGTTGCGGTCCAGATAGTCCAGCATTGACCTATCCCAATCGAGGGCTTGTTCGCGAGAGAAATGGCCTTTAATGACCGCGCATCCGCGACGCTTAATTTCTTCACGCTGCTCAGCACTCACGCGACCTGCCTTGATATCCGCATAGGACAACACAGGCCATACCGGAGAGCCTTGCGCTTTGAGGGCGTTGATTTCCGCCACGCGATTGGCAATGGCCTCGCTCAACTGATTGAAAATCAACTGAACATCTCCAAGCTGTTCACGCAATTGCTTTTTCATCTGCCGGATTGCCGCTTTGTGATCGGTGGGCAACGTGTCGCTGGTAAAAGTAAAAGCCATATCCACCTCGCATTAACTTTCATTCGAAACTTGTTTAACTTACAGGTGATAATATAAGTTAAAATTTAGTTAACGCAAGTTTAAAATTTGATGGTGTGAGAAACATGAAAAAGCGTGGAAACCGGGGCAAGGGGATACCCCGGTTGGGCAGGATTAGCAATTAAAAGGGGAAGTGTTATCCAGCACTGCCTGAATCACGTTCAGCGCGCCCTGATGGTTATTGTTGTCGGTCTGATAGCGGGCAATCGATTTGATACTCTCTGCCGCATTGGCCATGGCGAAAGAGTAGCGAGCCATTTTCAGCATTTCTGCATCGTTGCCGCTATCGCCGATGGCGACCACGTTTTGCGGTGACAGGTTCCAGCGCTTTAGCAGACGGCTGATTCCGTTGGCTTTATGCAAGCCTGGAATGATCAGGTCAATAAACCCAAAGCCGCTGGTGACGGGTTTCATTATACCGTCAAGGGCAGAATGAAGGTGATCGATCACTAATGGGATTTGTTGGTCCGGTAAATTCAGCGAGAACTTGAACAGCACATCATCGATGTCCTGATAATCCTTCACGGGTTTCAGGCGATGGTAGTGTTTTGACATCAATGCGACAAAGGACTCGGGGGCATTTTCGCTAACGTAGGCGCTTTGCAGGCCGCAAGCCACAAAGTTGAGATGCGTATCTTTGAGCAGTTCGCCAATGACAATGCGGGATTCGTGGCGGGTCAGCTCACCGTGAAACAGCTGTTTGCCATGTTCAAAGACTAACGCCCCGTTCTCGGCAACAAAAGAGATCTCATTTTTGAGTTCCGGGAAAAAGGAGATCAGTTGGTAATACTGATTGCCGCTGGCCACGACAAATTCAATATCTCGTTTTTTCAGTTCCTGATACTGCGCCATAAAACGTGCATGATCGTATTTTTTGGCGTCGTCGAGAAAAGTTCCGTCCATATCGGTGACGATAACTTTGATGGTCATACTTGCTCCTGGCTCATAACTGCGACCAGAAACATTTTAATAACAATGTGAGCTAAAGCACAAATTTATTTCATTCGAAAGAAGAATACCCGGCAAGCGAAATGCCGCCGGGTAAGGGGGATTACAGCATATGTTCAGTACGTGCGATGATATCGTCCTGCGCATCTGGAGACAGCGCGGTGAAGAAGGCCGAATAACCTGCTACACGGACCACCAGGTCACGATACTGATCCGGGTGTTTTTTGGCTTCCAGCAGCGTTTCACGGGAGACAATGTTGTACTGAATATGCCAGCCTTTGTGCTCTTCAAAGAAGGTACGCAGCAGGATCATCAGCTTTTGCTTATCGGATTCATTCTCCAGCGTGGCCGGGTTCAGCTTCTGGTTTAACAACACGCCGCCGAGGATTGAACCGGTCGGCAGTTTACCCACCGAGCCAATTACCGCTGTTGGGCCGAGATGGTCCGTTCCGGAAGCCGGGCTTGCGCCTTCTGCCAGCGGAGTGTGCGCCTTACGACCATCCGGTGTGGCCATCGTTGCCGCGCCAAACGGTACGTTTGCGGAGATAGACGAGGTACCCGCGTAGTAATTGCCGCCAACCGGGCCACGTCCATAACGCGGATTATGATACTGTTTCAACTCATTGATATAGGTCTGATAAGCACGAGCCAGCAGCGTATCAACGCTATCGTCATCGTTGCCGTATTTCGGTGCGCCGTTAATTAGCCGCTGGCGTAATTGTTCGTGGGTCAGACCGTCAAAATCGTCGGCCAGCGCGGCGGCCAGCTGTTGCTGACCGATAGCGCCTTGTTCAAAGACCAGTTTCTTCACCGCAGCCAGGCTGTTGCCGAGGTTGGCAATACCCACCTGCAAACCCGATACCCAGTCGTATTTCGCGCCGCCTTGCTTAATGCTTTTCGCGCGTTCAATACAGTCATCTACCAGCGCAGAGCACAGAATATCGTGTACGTTCTCTTCCAGCATGGTGTCGACAACATACTCAATTTCGATAGATTTACGCGTGTAGTAGCGAATCTGCGCATCCCAGGCATCCATCACTTCGTCGAAATTGTTGAAGTTACCAGCCGAGAGCGCTTTTTCCTGTGGCAGAAATACTTTACCGCTGGTGGCATCGCGACCACCTTCCAGCGCTGCCAGCATCACGCGGGCAAAGTTAATAAAGCTCATACCGGTACAGCGGTAGCCCCATTTGCCGCCAACAGCGGTTTCGATGCAACCAATGGCCGCATAGTCATAGGCGTCCTGCGGTTCAATGCCAAGCTTAATGAATTCAGGTATGACGATTTCGTCGTTATTAAAGGCAGGCATCCCGAAGCCGCAGCGGATCACCTGTACACAGGCATCCAGGAAATCATTACTCATCCCTGCATGATAACGCACGCTCAGGTTTGGCTGAGTAGAACGCAGGCGACCGCAGGATTCCAGAATGGCGTAGGAGAGCGGATTGACGGCATCCATTGCCTGACCGTTAACCAGGTTTTGGCCACCAATGGTCACGTTCTGATACAGCGGGCTACCCGCCGAGGCTTTCGAATGGGAGCCGGAGCGGATTTTGTTCACTTCCAACAGTTTCAGCCAGCAGCTGTGCAGCAGCTCAATGGCGTGCTCACGATCGAGGCTCTGGTTCAGTTCTACGTCACGACGGTAGAACGGATAGAGGTACTGATCCATGCGACCAAACGACACCGAGTGACCATTCGATTCAATTTGCAGGATCAACTGGATGAAATAGCACAACTGCAGCGCCTGCCAGAACGTTTTTGGCGGCTCATGGGCGATCACATCGCAGTTGTCCGCCATGGTCAGCAGTTCATCACGACGACTGGCGCGAGTTTCCGTGGCCGCCATTTTACGTGCCAGCGCGGCAAAGCGCTCAATGTGCAGACTGACGGCCTCCAGCACGATATCAATCGCTTTCAGAAACTGATCGCCATGGAGGTCTTCCAGACAAGTCAGATTGATGCGGGAACGACGTTCATCAACTTTGTGGCGCAGGCCGTCGAGACCTTTTTCCAGCAGCAGCGGGAAGTTTACCGCCAGGTGTGCATCACCAGAGGTCATGTTACCTTCGGCTTTGATAATGCCGGTTTCCAGCAGCCCTTTCTGCTCGTCCGTAAACATCCCGTAGCAGCGATCCTGCACGGTCTGACCACGCCACCATGGACACACCTCGTGCAACACGCGTTTGTTCTCTTCGCTTACCGCAAAGCCAGCGCCCGGCCTGTCGGCGAGGTCATCGATCTCTTTTTCAATCCACGACACGGTGTATTCCGGGAAGATTGGCGCGGCACGCACTTCGCTTGCCTGGTTACCAATGATCAGTTCGTCATGCTTGATCCAGATGGTGCGTTCCGCCAGATGATGGGCCAGCGCCAGCGCGCGGCGAACCGGAATAGGTTTATCCAGATGCTGTTGGTACATCTCGGTATAGTGCTGGGCGCGCTCGGTACAAACCGGCGGCTTCACGATGTGGATCAGGGCCGTTTTATGCGCTTTGATACGGTCGCTGAGTGTGTCCAGTTTCAGAGTGGTCATGGCGATTATCCTCGTAGGGTCGCGGTTAAACCTTTCAGGCTGGCGTACTGCTGGGCAAATTCGAGCAGCGCAGGCGCATCAAGCGGTTTATCCGGTGCGTTGTAGGGTTGACTGAGTAAGTGGTATTTGTTGATGCCCAACGTGTGGTAGGGCAAAAAATGGATCTCATCGACGTGAAGCTCGTCGGCAGCAAAATCGGTAATGGCCTGAATAGCGGCTTCGTCAGCGTTGAACCCCTGAATCAGGGGGACGCGGATAACCATTTTTTTACCGGCGGCGGCCAGTTTTTTCAGATTTTCCAGTACGCGAGAGGCGCTGCCATCGGTCCACTGTTTAAACGGCGCGTCGGCGACATGTTTTAAATCGGCCAGGAACAGGTCGACGTCAGGTAATGACGGTTCAATATACTTCCACGGGACATGCAGACAGGTTTCAACCGCTGTATGAATACCTGCATCGTGGCTGGCTTTGAGCAGCGCTGCCGCCAGTTCTGGCTGCATAAAGGGTTCACCGCCAGACAGGGTGAGACCCCCGCCGCTGCGATCGTAAAACGGTTTATCACGCACTACGGTCGCCATGATGTCGTCCACGCTTTTTTCCTCTCCGCAGACGGTCAGCGCCTGGGTTGGACAGCAGTGGGTCAGCGCCGTGAGCGCATCATCGGTCAGTTTTTCGCGATGAATCAGCAATCCACTCAGCGCGCGTTCAATCACCTTCGGTGCGGCCTGAGCACAGAGATCGCAACCGTCGAGGCACAAACGCGCGTCATAGAGCAGATCCTGCGTGCGGGCGCGGCTTTCCGGATTCTGGCACCACCGACAGCCCAGAGAGCATCCCTTAAGGAACACCACGGTACGGATACCGGGACCATCATGTGTGGAATAGCGCTGGATATTGAAAATCATAAGCGGCCTCTCATCTTTCGTATAAAGATTAAATTACTTTCGAATGAAAGTTATATTGACGTACGTCAACCAACCGTGAGGTTTCGCCGTGCTACCTTTTATTCATGCTAATTATTCGTTTGAGGAAAGGTTATGGAACTCTATTTAGATACGTCTGACGTTGACGCGGTAAAAGCTCTGGCGCGGGTTTTTCCGCTGGCAGGGGTGACCACTAACCCAAGCATTGTGGCGGCAGGTAAGCAGACGCTGGACGTGTTACTGCCGCAACTGCAGGAAGCGATGGGAGGGCAAGGACGCCTGTTTGCTCAGGTAATGGCGACCACCGCCGAAGGCATGGTCAGCGATGCGCGTAAGCTGCGGGCAATCATTGCGGATATCGTGGTCAAAGTGCCGGTCACGGCAGAAGGTCTGACGGCCATTAAATTGCTGAAAGAAGAAGGGATCCCGACGTTGGGTACCGCGGTATACGGCGCTGCTCAAGGGCTATTAGCTGCGCTTGCGGGGGCCGAATACGTTGCGCCATATGTTAACCGTGTGGATGCGCAGGGGGGGGACGGCATTCAGACGGTGACCGATCTGCAGACCTTACTGAAAATGCATGCCCCGCACGCCAAAGTACTGGCCGCCAGTTTTAAAACGCCGCGTCAGGCGCTGGATTGCCTGCTGGCAGGCTGCGAGTCCATCACGCTGCCGCTGGATGTCGCTCAGCAGATGATTAGCTCTCCGGCCGTTGATGCTGCCGTAGCGAAGTTCGAGCACGACTGGCAGAGCGCATTTGGACGCACTTCTCTGTAAGTCTGTTTTGCCGGATGGCGGCTGACACCTTATCCGGCCTACACAATGCGCTGTTGTAGGCCTGATTGGAGGCATTAGCATCGCCCTCTGGCAATAGTGTGGTGCCGACGATTT
Source organism: Citrobacter sp. RHB35-C21 (assembly GCF_013816515.1). NCBI lineage: Bacteria > Pseudomonadati > Pseudomonadota > Gammaproteobacteria > Enterobacterales > Enterobacteriaceae > Citrobacter > Citrobacter sp. RHB35-C21. The sequence continues at coordinate 3,449,738 of NZ_CP057147.1, read as the reverse complement.
CTCTGCTAACTCCCGCAGACCTCACAGGTGGGATTGCGCATCAGCTTCATTTCGCGAAACTGGCAGGTCATGGCGTCGTACATGACGATTTTTCCTGAAGCCGGTTTACCGTAGTTAGCCAGTAGCTTAATGGCTTCCATCGCCTGTAACGAGCCGATCACGCCGATCAGCGGGGCCATCACTCCGGCCTCTACGCAGGTCAGGGCGTTTTCACCGAACAGACGGCTCAGGCAACGGTAGCAGGGCTCTCCTTCCTGGTAGGTAAATACGGTAATTTGTCCTTCCATGCGAATTGCCGCACCGGAAACCAGCGGAACCCTGGCGGCGAAGCATCCGGCATTCAACTGATTGCGGATGCTGACATTATCCGTACAGTCCAGCACCAAATCGTGTTCGGTAATAAGCGTGTGAATCTCGCTCTCGTCCAGCAGGGCATTCACCGGCGTAATGGCGATATAAGGGTTAATCCGCGCCAGTGCGTCGCGGGCGGATAGCACTTTTGGCTGTCCAACGGTCGCATCGCTGTGCAGCGTCTGGCGCTGGAGGTTCGACACGGAGACCGTGTCAAAGTCGAGCAAGGTTAAATGCCCGACGCCAGCGCCTGCAAGGTACTGAGTTGCTGCGCATCCCAGTCCCCCCACACCAACGACCAGTACCCGCGCGTCCTTGAGCGCTTCCTGACCTTCGAAATCGAAGCCGCGCAGAATGATTTGCCGGTTATAGCGCATCATCTCCTGGTCGCTGAGTTCTGCCATTACAGGCCTCCAAACAGTGCGTTAAACGGCTCGACCTCAACCCATTCGCCGGCTTCGACGTTACCGCGATCGCGCTCCAGCACGATAAAACAGTTACCCTGGCTAAAAGAGCTAAAAATATGCGAGCCCTGGTGCCCGGTAGTGGTGACTTCCAGTTCGCCTTCAGCGGTACGCTGCAATACGCCGCGCTGAAAATCCAGACGGCCAGGTGTTTTCTTCAGGCGTGAGGCGGTGCGCACGCGCTGGCGAGGCGGCAGTCCACAGGCGGTGTTGCCGCTGAGTTTCGCCAGGAGCGGTTGTACCAGTTGATAAAAGGTGAGGGCCGCAGACACTGGATTACCCGGCAGACCGCAAAACCAGCTGTTGCTCAGTTTGCCAAACGCGAACGGTTTGCCCGGTTTGATGGCCAGCTTCCAGAAGGCAATTTCTCCCAGCTCTTCCAGAATAGTTTTAGTGTAATCCGCTTCGCCTACTGAAACGCCGCCGGAGCTGATGACGACATCGGCCTGGCTGTCGGCTTCGATAAACGCGGCACGCAGTGCGTTGGGATCGTCGCGAATAATCCCCAGGTTGATCACTTCGCAGCCTAACTGTTGCAGCATCAGGTGAACGGTCAGACGGTTAGTGTCATAAATCTGCCCGTCTCCCAGCGGCTGACCAGGCAACTGCAGTTCATCACCGGTGGAGAACAGCGCCACGCGGACTTTGCGCACAACGGGAGCATCGGCAACACCGAGCGAAGCCAGAACGGGAAGCTCGCCGGTTGTCAGGCAAGTCCCGGCGGGAAACACCACCGCGCCGTTTGCAATATCTTCACCGCGCAGACGAATATTTTGCCCGCGGCGGACTTCGGCGGTAAAACGCACCCCGTCGTCAGTTTGTTCCGTTTGCTCCTGCATCACCACCGCTTCACAACCAGCAGGTACCGGGGCGCCGGTCATAATACGGATGCAGGTTCCCGCAGGCCACTCGCCATGGAAAGGCTGACCGGCAAAGGCTTTACCCGCCACCGCAAGCGGCTGATCAGATTGTAAATCGGCTAATCGTACCGCATAGCCATCCATTGCTGAGTTATCGAATCCCGGTACATCAATGGGGGAGACAACGTCGGTGGCCAGAATACGGCCAAAGCATTGAACCAGCGGCAGCGTTTCGACGGCGGTGAGCGGGGTAATACGCGAAAGCATCTGAGAGAGAGCCGTTTCAAGCGGCATCAGTCCGGCGGTAAATTCCATGAGAAGACTCCTGCGGGGCAAAATCGAATCTGCTCATTATGTCAGAAAATGGACGCGGGCAGTATGCTACCTCAGGCTTAGAATCAGATCTGGTAAAGGTTTTGTGCCAGGGATAGCGCTGCAAGAAGAATGCAGTATAGACTCAATATTTCCGCTCATTTTTCCCTGGGGCTAAATGGCTAATATTATTCCAGACGCAATTCGACGACAGGTGGAGGCCGCCAGTGCGTGCATCCGCCAGATTTTCGAGGGGAATCTCATTGCCCTTCATTTGTATGGCTCTGCGGTTGAAGGCGGCTTAAAACCCCAAAGCGACATTGATTTATTGGTCACCCTGCGTGAACCAATAAATGTCCGACAAAGAAAAAAACTGATGCAGGATTTGCTGACCATTTCAGCGCCTCCCGGCACCTCCGGGCCATATCGTGCGCTGGAAGTGACCGTGGTTCTGCACTCGCAGATCGTGCCGTGGCGATTCCCACCGGCGAGAGAAATGCAGTTTGGCGAATGGTTGCGTGATGATATTCGTGCTGGCGTGTTTGAACCGGCAATGGTGGATGCTGATCTTTCTATTCTGCTGACCCAGGCCCGGCGCGCCAGCGTACCGCTGTTCGGTGAACCGGCTGAAACGTTATTTAACGTCATTCCGTTTAGCGATGTATTGCAAACATTTCGGCATATCCTTGAGATGTGGCAGAAACCGGCTGATTTAGAGGGGGACGAGCGTAATATCATCCTTGCTCTGGCACGTATCTGGTATAGCGTGGTTACGGGTAATATTGTCGCTAAAGATGAGGCCGCATCCTGGCTTCTGCCGCAATTACCCGCTGAGCATGCTGATTTGCTGCAAGCGGCGCGTGCGGAATATCTGGGGTTAACCAAACATAACTGGGCAGCGTGTATGCCGTCTGTAGAACGCTTTGTGTTTTATGCAAAAAAACAGATTACCGATCGGCTTGAATAATTTAGCACCAACGTCGAGAGATCTCCTTTCCGTTAAACACATCTGAATGACCTGATGAGACGGGGTGTGAGGTGCGGGCCTTTACCTTTACATGACGTCTGCATCTTTCTATATTCAAAAATCGAATCAATAAGTCACCGAAATTCTGATATTTATAACCCCCCGGTACCCGCCACCTAATGGACGAATAAAATGGGTAAAGCAGTCATTGCAATTCACGGCGGCGCAGGGGCTATCACCCGCGCGTTACTGAGCCAGGAGCAAGAATTGCGTTATATACAAGCGCTGTCGGATATCGTTGAAACCGGCCAACGGATGCTTGAAGACGGTCGTAGCGCACTGGATGTGGTCACCGAAGCCGTGCGTTTGTTGGAGGAGTGTCCGTTGTTTAATGCCGGAATTGGCGCGGTGTATACCCGTGATGAAACCCATGAACTGGACGCCTGTGTGATGGACGGTAATACGCTAAACGCGGGAGCCGTCGCCGGGGTTAGCCATCTGCGCAATCCAATTCTCGCGGCTCGCCTGGTGATGGAGCACAGCCCCCACGTCATGATGATAGGTGAAGGGGCTGAAAACTTTGCCATTGCGCAGGGTATGGAGCGCGTTTCGGCGGATATTTTCTCGACGCCAGAACGCTATGCTCAACTGCTGGCAGCGCAATCGGCGGGTGAAACGGTGCTGGATCATAGCGCGACCCCGCTGGATGAAAACAACAAAATGGGTACTGTGGGTGCGGTCGCACTGGATATGTTTGGCAATCTGGCGGCGGCAACATCGACCGGCGGGATGACCAACAAATTACCGGGTCGGGTAGGTGACAGTCCGCTGGTTGGCGCTGGCTGTTATGCCAATAACGCAAGTGTGGCCGTTTCCTGCACCGGAACCGGTGAAGTCTTTATTCGTGCGCTGGCGGCCTATGACATTGCGGCGTTGATGGACTATGGCGGCCTGAGTTTATCGGAGGCGTGCGAACGCGTAGTAATGGAAAAATTACCGGCGCTCGGCGGTAGCGGCGGTTTAATTGCCGTCGATCACGAGGGCAACGTCGCCTTGCCGTTTAACAGCGAAGGCATGTACCGTGCTTGGGGATATGCAGGCGATACGCCAACCACCGGTATTTATCGGGAAAAAGGAGATACCGTTGCCACACAGTGATGAGCTTGACGCCTGCGACGTGCTGGCAGTCAGCAACCTGAACATTGCCTTTGAACAGGAGCAACAGCGCATCAGTGCGGTGCGTAATCTGTCATTTCGCCTGAAGCGTGGTGAAACGCTGGCGATAGTGGGTGAATCCGGTTCAGGAAAGTCGGTAACAGCCTTGTCGCTAATGCGTTTGATTGAACAGTCAGGCGGCGAGGTGAGCTGCGATGAAATGCTCCTTCGACGCCGTAACCGACAGGTTATTGAGCTGGGTGAACAGAGCGCGTCGCGGATGCGTCACGTGCGTGGCGCGGATATCGCCATGATCTTCCAGGAGCCCATGACATCGCTTAATCCGGTATTTACCGTAGGTGAGCAGATTGCTGAGTCAATCCGTTTGCATCAGGGGGCCAGCCACGAAGAGGCGATGGTGGAAGCGAAACGGATGCTCGACCAGGTGCGTATCCCCGAGGCGAAGGCTATTTTATCGCGCTATCCGCACCAGCTTTCTGGCGGCATGCGCCAGCGGGTAATGATCGCCATGGCGCTATCGTGTCGCCCTGCGGTTTTAATTGCCGATGAGCCGACTACCGCGCTGGATGTCACTATTCAGGCACAGATCCTGCAACTGATAAAAGTGCTGCAGCAGGATATGTCGATGGGAGTGATCTTTATTACCCACGATATGGGCGTCGTAGCGGATATTGCCGATCGCGTGCTGGTGATGTATCAGGGCGAGGCGGTAGAAACCGGCAGCGTTGAGCAGATTTTTCACGCTCCCCAGCATCCTTACACCAAAGCGCTGCTGGCAGCCGTGCCGCAGCTTGGGGCGATGACCGGACAAGCGTACCCGCGCCGGTTTCCACTCATTTCGTTACACGATCCCAGCCATGTAGAACCACAGACTGAACAGGATACCGTGGTTGAAGGCGAGCCTATTTTGCAGGTACGTAATCTGGTGACGCGTTTTCCGCTGCGCAGCGGCATTCTTAATCGGGTGACCCGCGAGGTGCATGCGGTGGAAAACGTCAGCTTTGACCTGTGGCCCGGAGAGACGCTCTCGCTGGTGGGGGAGTCAGGCTGCGGGAAATCCACCACCGGTCGGGCGCTGCTACGTCTGGTCGAGTCTCAACGCGGGGAGATTGTTTTCAACGGACAGCGTATCGATACCCTGGCCGCCAGTAAGCTACAGCCGCTGCGTCGGGATATTCAATTTATCTTCCAGGACCCCTATGCTTCGCTCGATCCGCGTCAGACCGTGGGATATTCCATTTTAGAACCGCTGCGGGTGCATGGGCTACTGCAAGGCGATGCGGCGGCAAAACGGGTTGCATGGCTGCTGGAACGCGTAGGATTGCTCCCTGAGCATGCCTGGCGCTATCCGCATGAGTTTTCCGGTGGGCAGCGTCAGCGGATCTGTATTGCCCGGGCGCTGGCGCTCAATCCCAAGGTGATTATTGCCGATGAGTCAGTCTCGGCGCTGGATGTCTCAATTCGCGGGCAAATTATCAACCTGTTGCTCGACCTCCAACGAGAAATGGGGATTGCGTACCTGTTTATTTCCCACGATATGGCGGTGGTGGAGCGGATCAGTCATCGGGTGGCGGTGATGTACCTTGGGCAAATCGTCGAGATCGGCACCCGACGCGCGGTGTTTGAAAATCCGCAGCATCCGTACACCCGCAAACTGATGGCGGCAGTCCCGGTCGCCGATCCCTCACATCACCGGCCCCAGCGCGTGCTGCTGTCGGATGATATCCCCAGTAATATCCGCAAACGCGGTGAAGAGATTTCCCCCGTTTCACTCCAGCAAGTTGGCCCGGGGCATTATGTTGCGCGTGGGCAACCAGAAAATGCGCTTTCGCGTTTATAACAGGCAGGCAGGGTTTAAGGAGAATAACATGACAAAAATTGTTGCTCGAAAATGGCTGGTTGCTGTGGGAGTGGCCTCTGCGCTGGCCGCCACACCTGGCTGGGCCGCCAAAGATGTAGTAGTGGCGGTAGGATCCAATTTCACCACCCTCGATCCCTACGACGCAAACGACACGTTGTCGCAGGCGGTAGCGAAGTCGTTTTACCAGGGACTGTTTGGCCTTGATAAAGAGATGAAGCTGAAAAATGTGCTGGCGGAGAGTTATGCGGTTTCTGATGATGGCCTGACTTATACCCTTAAGCTGCGACAGGGCGTGAAGTTTCAGGACGGCACCGACTTCAACGCCGATGCGGTTAAAGCTAACCTCGACCGGGCCAGCAACCCGGAAAACCATCTGAAACGCTACAACCTGTATAAGAATATCGATAAAACCGAGGTCGTCGATCCGTCGACGGTGAAGATAACGCTGAAGCAGCCGTTCTCTGCATTTATCAATATTCTGGCGCACCCGGCTACGGCGATGATCTCTCCCGCCGCGCTGGAGAAATACGGCAAGGAGATCGGTTTTCATCCCGTGGGGACCGGGCCGTATCAGCTTGAGACCTGGAATCAGACGGATTTTGTAAAGGTTAAGAAGTTCGCGGGTTACTGGCAGCAAGGGCTGCCAAAGCTGGATACGATTACCTGGCGTCCGGTGACCGACAACAACACGCGTGCGGCAATGCTGCAGACCGGGGAAGCGCAGTTTGCCTTCCCGATCCCTTACGAACAGGCGGCGCTACTGGCGAAGAATAAAAACCTGGAACTGGTGGCCAGTCCGTCTATTATGCAGCGTTACATCAGCATGAACGTCACGCAAAAACCGTTCGATAACCCGAAGGTGCGTGAAGCGCTGAATTATGCCATCAACCGTCAGGCGCTGGTGAAAGTGGCGTTTGCCGGTTACGCAACGCCAGCAACCGGCGTTCTCCCTCCGTCGATCGCCTATGCGCAAAGCTATACGCCATGGCCATACGACCCGGCAAAAGCGCGCGAACTGCTGAAAGAAGCGGGTTATCCGAACGGTTTTACCACCACGCTATGGTCTTCTCATAACCATAGTACCGCGCAGAAAGTGCTGCAATTTACCCAGCAGCAACTGGCGCAGGTGGGCGTTAAGGCTCAGGTGACGGCGATGGATGCCGGTCAGCGCGCGGCGCAAGTCGAAGGTAAAGCGCAGAAAGAGAGCGGGGTACGCATGTTCTACACCGGCTGGTCTGCCTCTACGGGTGAAGCAGACTGGGCGCTGTCACCGCTGTTTGCATCTCAAAACTGGCCGCCAACGCTGTTTAATACGGCGTTCTACAGCAATAAGCAGGTGGACAGTGATTTAGCAGCAGCTTTGCAAACCAACGATCTGGCCCAGAAAGCGAAGCTGTACAAGGATGCGCAGGATATTATCTGGAAAGAGTCGCCGTGGATCCCACTGGTTGTGGAACAACTGATTTCGGCGCACAACACCAGATTGACCGGGTTCTGGATCATGCCGGATACCGGATTTAGCTTTGATGATGCGGATTTAAAATAAGCTATTCATCCGGCCCCGCCACGCAGGGGCCGGCGAAGGGAGTGTGATGCTTAACTATGTTTTCAAGCGCCTGCTGGGGTTGATTCCAACTCTGTTGATTGTAGCGGTGCTGGTATTTTTATTTGTTCACCTGCTACCCGGCGATCCGGCCCGGCTGATTGCCGGACCGGAGGCTGATGCTGAGGTTATCGAACTGGTGCGTCAGCAGTTGGGTCTGGACCAGCCGCTGCATATTCAGTTCTGGCATTACATTACTAACGTGTTGCAAGGCGATTTTGGAACCTCAATGGTTTCTCGTCGCCCGGTTTCCGAAGAGATAGCCAGTCGTTTTATGCCATCGCTATGGCTGACCATTGCCAGCATGGCGTGGGCGGTGTTATTCGGCATGACGGCAGGGATCATTGCTGCTGTATGGCGCAATCGTTGGCCGGACAGATTGAGTATGACGCTCGCCGTCACCGGGATCTCTTTCCCGGCGTTTGCGCTTGGCATGCTGCTCATGCAGATATTCTCCGTTGAGCTTGGCTGGTTACCCACCGTTGGCGCTGATACCTGGCGGCACTATATCCTCCCGTCTATTACCCTGGGTGCGGCGGTGGCTGCGGTGTTAGCCCGGTTTACCCGCGCTTCGTTTGTCGATGTGCTCAGTGAAGACTATATGCGTACCGCGCGGGCCAAAGGGGTGAGTGAAACCTGGGTGGTGTTAAAACATGGTTTGCGTAATGCGATGATCCCGGTGGTCACCATGATGGGGCTACAGTTTGGCTTTTTGCTTGGCGGCTCAATTGTCGTTGAGAAGGTGTTTAACTGGCCAGGGCTTGGGCGGCTGTTGGTGGACTCAGTCGAAATGCGCGACTACCCGGTGATTCAGGCCGAGGTGCTGTTGTTTTCTCTGGAGTTTATTCTTATTAACTTAGTGGTGGATGTGCTCTATGCCGCCATTAATCCGGCTATCAGGTACAAGTAAGGATGCGATTTTTTAACTGGCGCCGACAGGCGATTTTAAATGCGATGCCCCTTGTTAAGCCTGAGCAGATACGCACGCCGTGGCATGAATTCTGGCGTCGTTTCCGTCGCCAGCGCATGGCGATGTTAGCGGGGTTATTTGTCGTGCTGCTGATAATGGTGGCGATTTTTGCTCGCTGGTTAACGCCATTTGATGCCGAGAATTACTTCGATTATGACCGTCTGAATGACGGACCGTCGGTGCTGCACTGGTTCGGCGTTGACTCGCTGGGGCGGGATATTTTTAGCCGCGTGCTGGTGGGGGCGCAAATCTCGCTGGCGGCGGGGGTCTTTGCCGTATTTATTGGCGCGGCGATTGGCACCGTGCTGGGTCTGCTGGCGGGATACTACGAAGGCTGGTGGGATCGACTGATTATGCGTATCTGCGATGTGCTGTTTGCCTTTCCGGGTATTTTGCTGGCGATAGCCGTGGTCGCTGTGCTGGGCAGCGGCATTGCAAACGTGATTATTGCCGTGGCCATTTTCTCCATTCCGGCCTTCGCGCGGCTGGTGCGCGCAAATACGCTGGTGCTAAAGCAGCAGACCTTTATTGAATCCGCGCGCAGTATCGGCGCCAGCGATGCGACCATCATCTTCAACCATATCCTGCCGGGTACGGTTTCATCGATCGTGGTCTTTTTTACCATGCGAATTGGCACGTCGATTATCTCTGCCGCGAGCCTGTCATTTCTGGGATTGGGTGCGCAGCCGCCGACCCCGGAGTGGGGGGCAATGCTCAATGAAGCCCGCGCTGATATGGTGATCGCGCCGCACGTGGCGATTTTCCCGGCGGTGGCGATATTCCTGACGGTACTGGCGTTTAACTTACTCGGAGATGGTCTGCGCGACGCGCTGGACCCGAAAATTAAAGGATAAATCACAGGGCCGGATAAGACGTAACGCTTATCCGGCCTACAGTTGGGTTGCGCTTATTTAAACGCGGGTGCCCCACAGATCGTATTCATCAGCGTTTTCGACCTTCACGCGGATGATATCGCCAGGTTTCACCTTGGTTTCGCCATTCAGGTATACCGCGCCGTCGATTTCCGGGGCGTCAGCCATGCTGCGGCCAATCGCGCCTTCTTCGTCAACTTCATCAACGATAACCAGAATTTCGCGGCCCACTTTCTCCTGCAAACGTTCAGCAGAGATTTGCTGTTGCAATTGCATAAAGCGGTTCCAGCGTTCCTCTTTCACCTCTTCCGGGATTTGGTCCGGCAGGTCATTGGCGCCAGCGCCTTCTACCGGGCTGTATTTAAAGCAGCCCACGCGGTCCAGACGCGCTTCCTTCAGGAAGTCGAGCAGCATCTGGAAGTCTTCTTCCGTTTCACCCGGGAAACCGACAATGAAGGTTGAGCGCAGCGTCAGTTCAGGGCAGATTTCACGCCACTGCTTGATGCGTGCCAGTTGTCTGTCCACGGAGCCTGGGCGTTTCATCAGCTTAAGAATACGCGGGCTGGCATGTTGCAGCGGGATGTCCAGATACGGCAGGATTTTCCCTTCCGCCATCAGTGGGATCACGTCATCAACGTGCGGGTAGGGATAGACGTAATGCAGACGAGTCCAGATCCCCAGTTTTGATAACTGCTCGCACAGATCAACCATGCTGGTTTTGACCGGCTCGCCGTTATGGAAACCGGTGCGATGCTTCACATCCACGCCGTACGCGGAGGTATCCTGAGAAATGACCAGTATCTCTTTCACGCCCGCATCCACCAGACGTTTGGCTTCGCTGAGGACGTCGCCAATCGGACGGCTCACCAGATCGCCACGCATCGACGGAATAATGCAGAACGTGCAGCGGTGGTTGCAGCCTTCAGAAATTTTCAGATAGGCATAATGACGCGGAGTGAGCTTGACGCCCTGTTCAGGAACCAGGCTCAGGAACGGGTTGTGCTTTGGTTTGGGCACATAGTGGTGAACGTGCTCCAGAACCTGTTCGTAGCTATGCGGCCCGGTGATTTCCAGCACCTTCGGGTGGACTTCACGGATCTGATCGACTTTCGCGCCCAGACAGCCGGTGACGATCACCTTGCCGTTTTCGTTCAGCGCTTCGCCGATTGCTTCCAGCGACTCCTGAACCGCGCTGTCGATAAAGCCACAGGTGTTAACGATAACCATATCCGCGTCGTCGTAGCTTGGCACAACATCATAGCCTTCGGTACGAAGTTCGGTCAGGATGCGTTCAGAATCGACGAGGTTTTTCGGGCAGCCGAGGGAGACAAAGCCGATTTTCGGCTGGTGGGTTACATTGCTCATAGCGTAAAAATTGTTCAGTTATTGGAATATTCAGGGCACGGATTCTACAGAGTTCTGAATAAAAATTGTATCGCAATCTCATACCATCAGTCGCCACGCCCGGCGTGGAATTAAAGATTATTTGTAAATTATGTTAATTTTCGGTGATGGATTGATCCTGGACACGACTTTGTTCAAAAAATGACCATACTATTAAGTTGCACCATAGTTGGAAAGAGGAGGAACAAAGTATGGTTGTTGACAGACTGAGAACCGATCTTCTCAACAAATTGATAAACGCCCGTGTCGAACTTGCCGCTTATCTGCTGTTGAGAAAAGCGAAAGGCTACATGTCAGTCAGCGAGAGCGATCGTCTGCGTGATAATTTTTTTGCACTGAATCGCGAATTGCACGAGCAATCACAGCTTCACGGTATGCATCTTGATCAGGAAGAGTGGAATGCCCTTCATCGTGCTGAAGGGGCGTTAGCCGCCGCCGCTGTTTGTCTTATGAGTGGACATCACGATTGTCCAACTTTTATCGCCGTTAACGCAGAGAAACTGGAAAACTGCCTGACAACGCTGACGCTAAGTATCCAGTGTTTGCAATCTTATCCAACGCTGGAACACGTCTGAATCAGGGGGAGGGCGCTCCCCCTTTTCGTTAAGATTATGTAAATGTGGCGGGATAATTCCCCTTGCTGGCTACGCTTTATGCAGAGCCATTAAGGAGGTGTTATGCGTCGACTCTTTCTCTGTGCTGTCCCACTCGCGCTATTTTCCTCTTATGCCGCCGCGGTAGAGGTGGAAGTGCTGCAAACGAAACTCGATCATCCGTGGTCGCTGGCGTTTTTACCCGACAATCGCGGTATGCTCATTACGCTCAAAGGCGGCCAGCTTCGACTTTGGCAGTCTGGAAAGGGGCTTTCCGACCCGCTAACCGGCGTACCCAAAGTCTGGGCGAATGGTCAGGGGGGATTGCTTGATGTGGCATTAGCTCCGGATTTTAAACAATCTCGCCGGGTGTGGCTTAGCTTTGCTGAAGCTGACAGTGAAGGTAACGCCGGGACAGCGGTTGGTTACGGACGACTGAGCGACGATCTCAAACATCTGCAAGGGTTCCAGACCATTTTTCGCCAACAGCCGAAGCTCTCCAGCGGAAACCATTTTGGCGGACGTATGGTTTTTGATGGCAACGGTTATCTGTTTATTGGTCTTGGTGAAAATAATCAACGTTCTACCGCACAGGATCTGGATAAGTTGCAGGGCAAGGTCGTACGACTGACCGATGAGGGAAAAATTCCGCCGGATAATCCGTTTGTGAAGAGGGCAGGAGCGCGGGCAGAGATTTGGTCATATGGTATCCGCAACCCGCAGGGGATGGCGATGAATCCCTGGAGCGATACGCTATGGCTCAATGAGCATGGTCCACGCGGGGGCGATGAAATCAATATCCCGGAGAAAGGGAAAAACTATGGTTGGCCGCTTGCGACCTGGGGCGTTAACTACAGTGGTCTTAAAATTCCCGAAGCAAAAGGCCCAATTGTTGCTGGAACAGAGCAACCCATCTTTTACTGGGAAAAGTCACCGGCGGTCAGCGGAATGGCTTTTTATAATAGCGATACCTTCCCACAGTGGCGGCAGAAGTTGTTCATTGGCGCGTTGAAAGATAAAGAAGTGATCGTGCTGAGCGTCAAAGGGAATGCCGTCACCGAAGAGGGTCGTCTGTTGCAGGAAAGGGGACAACGGATCCGTGATGTGCGCGTCGGACCAGACGGGTACTTATACGTACTAACCGACGAGTCCGACGGGGAATTACTGAAAGTGAGTCCCTGATTTAGTTAGCTGACCGGGATCATTACGACTTTTTGAAACGCCGGACGTTCGGTCAGTTGCTGATACCAGTGCTCCAGATGTGGGCGTGGGGTCCAGCTCAGACCAACGTTGAACAGGTTATAGATGAACGGCGCAACGGCGATATCGGCAGTGCCAAATTCAGCCCCGGAGAACCATGGCTGGTCCGCCAGCGCGTTATCCAGAATAGCAAACAGGTTATCGCACACCTGACTACCTGCCTCGATTGCCGCCATATCGCGTTTCTCGGCAGGGGTTCTGACCAGGCCAAACAAGATAACCCGATGCGCAGGACTTAGCGTCTGGTTTGCCCAGTCCATCCATTTTTCACCGACGGCGCGCGCGGCCGGGGCGTCAATCCACAAACGCTTTTGTCCGTACTGAGCTGCCAGATAGCGGACAATGGTATTGGATTCCCAGAGAACAACGTCCGTTTCATCATCGCGTAGCAGCGGGACCAGTCCGTTCGGGTTGAGTGCCAGATAGTCGGCATCGCGGTTACCGCCATGCTGTCCGCCCGCCAGAATTTGGTTATACGGCAGTTCCAGTTCCTCGAGCGTCCACAATACTTTTTTTACGTTGGTCGAGTTATTGCGACCCCACAGTGTAATCATAGTAACCCCGCAAATTAATTGAGCAGCTTTATGGCTGCAGATGCCATCTGACTAGCCCACATGGTGGGGTAAACCTAATATTTACGCAACAAAGTCTAAAAAAATCGTGCCAGGAGCAGCGCAGCGCGGTGTTATTGCATAAACTTTAAAAACTTTACCAACTTACGGTTTCTTTAAGCTCGTTAGTGCGTTATTACTCACCGCACTTATTTTACACGTCATCCATCAGACCTTTTCTGCATGGGTTGGCCAGGGTCGCCTGGCTGGTTTTGTGTAAACACGGTGTGGTATGACGTGGTTTTTTGGAATGGATACTCGGGTGGCATTTATGACGCAATACTTCTCTTCACTTCGCAGCTTTGCTGCAGGTTCTGCACTCTTAATCCTTTTGGCGCCGAGCGTACAGGCGGCGGAGCAACCAACGGCCCCACCGAGCGTCGACGCGCGCGCGTGGATCCTAATGGATTACGCCAGCGGTAAGGTACTGGCGGAAGGTAATGCTGATGAGAAACTGGATCCTGCCAGTCTGACCAAGATCATGACCAGTTATGTAGTCGGTCAGGCGCTGAAGGCCGGGAAAATTAACCTCAACGACATGGTCACCGTGGGCAAAGACGCCTGGGCGACCGGTAATCCGGCCCTGCGCGGTTCGTCGGTTATGTTCCTCAAACCTGGCGATCAGGTTGCAGTGTCCGATCTGAACAAAGGCGTTATCATCCAGTCTGGTAACGATGCCTGTATCGCACTGGCTGATTACGTTGCCGGCAGCCAGGAATCCTTCATTGGTCTGATGAACGGCTACGCGAAAAAACTGGGGCTGACCAATACCACTTTCCAGACCGTGCATGGCCTGGATGCGGCAGGACAGTTCAGTACCGCACGTGATATGGCCCTGCTCGGGAAGGCGCTAATCCACGATGTACCGGAAGAGTACGCTATCCACAAAGAGAAAGAATTTACCTTTAATAAAATCCGCCAGCCGAACCGCAACCGTTTGTTGTGGAGCACCAACCTGAACGTGGACGGTATGAAAACCGGTACCACGGCCGGGGCGGGATACAACCTGGTCGCTTCCGCGACCCAGGGGGATATGCGCTTGATCTCCGTGGTGTTGGGGGCGAAAACCGACCGCATTCGTTTTAATGAGTCAGAAAAGCTGCTGACCTGGGGCTTCCGCTTCTTTGAAACCGTTACGCCGATTAAACCGGATGCCACTTTCGTGACGCAGCGCGTCTGGTTTGGCGATAAGAGTGAGGTTAATTTGGGCGCCGGAGAAGCGGGCTCGGTGACTATCCCGCGTGGTCAGCTCAAAAACCTGAAGGCCAGCTTTACCCTGACCGAACCACAGTTAACCGCGCCGCTGAAGAAAGGCCAGGTTGTGGGGACTATCGACTTCCAGTTGAACGGGAAATCCATCGAGCAGCGTCCACTGATGGTGATGGAGGCCGTGGAAGAGGGGGGATTCTTTAGTCGCATGTGGGACTTTGTGATGATGAAATTCCACCAGTGGTTTGGCGGCTGGTTCTCTTAAGCTTAGCGTTTGCCGGATGACGCTATCGCCATCCGGCAGTATCGCTTAATACATCAGTTTGATACGTTGCGCTTTCGCGTGCTCAACAAACGCCTCGTCAGGACGGCTATCGCTGACGATGGTATTAAAGCGTTTTACTTCACCCATCCGCGCAGGACGTACCTTACCAAATTTGCTGTGATCGACCACCAGCACGTGATGCTGCGCCATCGACATCGCCCAGTGTTTCACTGGTAGCTCTTCCAGGTTAAAACAGGTCGCGCCTTTCTCAATATGAACGCCAGCTGCGGAATAAAAAGCGATATCCGGGCACAGGTTGTTCAGCGTTTCCTGGAAATCAAGCGGTTTGAAAATTGCGTTGCTGGCATGGAATTCGCCACCACACAGAATGACGCGGCACTGCGGTTTTTCCTGCAGCACCAGAAACGTATTCAGCGAGTAGCAGATTGCGGTGAAAGGCAATTCATTGTCGATAGCCTCAATGATCCACGGCGTGGTGGTACCACAGTCAAAAAAGATAGTCTGATGTGCCTGCACGAGGCTTGCCGCCATCTGGGCGGCACGGCGCTTTTCATCAACCAGTCGGGATTTTTGATCGCTGATTAAATAGTGATTGGCGCTGCGGGGTTCCAGAACAATATAGCCCCCGAGCAAGACGACGGGAGCATCGTGATTATTCAGGTCGCGACGAATGGTCATCTCAGATACGCCCAGCAGCGTCGCGGCTTCTTTGAGGTGTAATTTATCGCTGCGTTTCAGCGCCTGCAGTAATTGACCAATACGCTCGTCGCGTCGAGTTTCCATAGTTCCCCTGGAGAGTAGAATAAGTGCTCAGTATCGCGCTTAATACTACTCTTTTTACCGTGGGTTAGTCACGCACCCAGCCTTTACGGATGGGCAGAGCGAAGCAGGCGCGATAGCCATTTTGCAAGCCGAGGTACAGGGGCGTGCCAAACCGCTGCCAGATCATCTGGGCGCTCAGGCAGCCAATCAGCCCGACGAGTAATCCTCCCAGCATATCCAGCGGCCAGTGTACGCCAAGGTAGACCCGCGACCAGGCAATCGCCACAGCAACGACCATCAGCAGACCGCCCGTCCACAGGCGATGCCAGAACAAGAAAGCCAGTGCAAAGGTAAAGATAACCGTACCGTGATCGCTCGGGAAAGAGTCATCCGCCGCATGATGCAGGAAGTTGTAACCGATGTGGTTAACAAACGGACGATCGTGAGGGAACAGATGCCCCATCAGCCATGAAATCGTCAGACCGACGATCAGCGCAATCGCCATTTTTATAACTAACTGGCGCTGGAGAGTAACCTGGGCCCGCGGCCCCCAAAGCCAAAGCACAACGGCTAACAGCGGTACGATGTTAATCAGGTCTTTGGCAATAAAAATGGCAAGCGATATCATCCATTGCGCAGAGTCCGGCGTGGCATTGATGAGATAAAAAAGTGAGTTGTTCAGATTTTCCAGCATAACGTCCAGACTCAGTGTAATCGTTAAAAAGGCCCAAGAGGGGAGAGCATAAAATTGCTTTCACGGGATAAAAAGCGGTCTTGTCTTATTTGTCTGTTAAATGACTATTTTTCAGACAATTAATGAGACTTATTGAACATGATAGCGGTCTCAACTTAAATTAACCTTAACGCAAAATGTTCCTGAGCAAATGAGTGTAAAAATGTGCGCAATTTGCTTTCAAATCACATAATTCACTATCACCAGTACGGCGCATTTATTACACTTTGCGCGATTTTTCTATAGTTAAGAGACTGCATGCAGAACCGTTTATCTTCAGGCGCCCGTTTGGGGCGTCAGGCATTACTTTTCCCTCTCTGTCTGGTGCTTTACGAATTCTCTACTTATATCGGCAACGATATGATCCAGCCCGGAATGTTGGCGGTGGTGGAGCAATATAATGCCGGATTAGATTGGGTGCCCACATCCATGACCGCCTATCTGGCTGGCGGCATGTTTTTGCAGTGGTTATTAGGACCGCTGTCGGATCGAATTGGACGTCGCCCGGTGATGTTAACCGGCGTGCTCTGGTTCATTGTGACCTGCCTTGCAACCCTGCTTGCGCAGAATATTGAGCAATTTACCTTCCTGCGTTTTTTACAAGGGATAAGCCTGTGCTTTATTGGCGCGGTGGGTTACGCCGCAATTCAGGAATCCTTTGAAGAAGCGGTGTGCATAAAAATTACCGCGCTGATGGCAAACGTAGCGTTGATTGCGCCCCTGCTGGGGCCGTTGGTCGGTGCAGCCTGGGTACATGTTCTGCCGTGGGAAGGGATGTTTATCCTGTTTGCCGCCCTGGCCGCCATCTCTTTTTTTGGTCTGCAACGCGCGATGCCGGAGACGGCAACCCGGCTTGGTGAAAAGCTGTCGATTAAAGAGCTGGGCAAAGATTATAAGCTGGTGCTGAGGAACGTGCGCTTTGCTGCAGGCGCGCTGGCATTGGGTTTTGTCAGCCTGCCGTTACTGGCGTGGATTGCGCAGTCCCCGATTATTATCATCAGCGGTGAACATCTCAGCAGCTACGAATATGGCCTGTTGCAGGTGCCGATTTTTGGCGCGTTGATTGCCGGTAACCTGGTACTGGCGCGCCTGACCTCGCGAAAAACCGTACGTTCGCTGATTATCATGGGCGGCTGGCCAATCGCCGTCGGGCTGGTGATTGCCGCTGCGGCCACGGTGGTGTCATCCCATGCGTATCTATGGATGACGGCGGGTTTAAGCATCTATGCGTTTGGTATTGGCGTGGCGAATGCTGGACTGGTACGTCTGACGCTGTTTGCCAGTGAAATGAGTAAGGGCACGGTTTCTGCCGCCATGGGTATGTTGCAGATGCTGATTTTTACCGTCGGTATTGAGCTGAGTAAACACGCTTATCTGCTCGGAGGAAACGGCTTGTTCAGCCTGTTCAATCTGGCAAGCGGCGTACTGTGGGTGATTCTGATGGTTATCTTCCTGAAAGATAAACGGGTAGGGGATTCACGGGAAGGTTAAAGCCCGGTTGCCCGGGCCAGGCAAAAACTTAGTGGTGATCGTCAATCTGGTGTTCGATGATCATTCCTTCACCGACGCTTGCAACATGTCGCGCATAAGGATGTGCGCGATAGACTGGGGCCGGGGCAGGCGCCGGAGCAACATACACCGTTTGTGGCGCGGTGGTGACGCTGACCGCCTGCGGAACGCTGACGGAAGAGGGCACTACCACCACCTTATAACCGCTTGGTACATCAACGGTAACGCTTTGCGCAAATGTTGTCCCCGCAAAACCCAGCAACAATGTCGCTATCAGTACACTTTTCTTCATAATCCGCTCGTCTGAATATTCACTGGAGGTAATAATCCAGCGGGTTAATTTGAGGCGGATTATGAATAGATCATGCCATCATTTTGTTGCCGTCTGTGCTGAGACGTTATTGCGTAAACGGTGCTTCATTCTTTAACACGCGGTCGATAATATCCAGCACGCCCTCTTCGTTGTTCGACCCTGCGCGATATTTTGCCGCCTGGATCACCGGCTCATGGGCGTTCGCCATTGCAAAACTAAATCCTGCCTGACGCAGCATCTCAATATCATTGCCGCCATCGCCAAACACAACAACCTCATCGTCGGTAATATTCCAGCGTTGTTGCAGCAGACGCAGACCGTTTGCCTTATGCACACCGGGTATAATTAAATCGATGCTGCCGTAGCCGGTATGTACCGGCACCATAATGTCGCCAATCGCCTCATGGAGGTCAGCCTGCACCTGGGGGATACGATCGTCTGAAATATTTAGCCCGAACTTGAAAAAAACGTCATTGAGGTTGTCAAAATTATCCACAAATTCAAGACGATGATAATACATGGCGGAGACCGTCTTATGCTCATCGCTGTACCGCTTCAGGGTATAGGCGCTGTTTTTACCGCAGGCGATAATATCGATGTCCGTACGGGTCAGCAGATGTTCCACGATGGCCTGGAAATCGTCTTTTGCCAGCTCACCGTTAAAGACATCTTCCCCTTCACTGACCACCCATCCGCCGTTTTCGGCGACAAATGAGATTTCACTGGCCAGTTCAGGGAAAAAGGAGATGAGCTGGTAATACTGGTTGCCGCTGGCGACCACAAAGCGGATCCCTTGTTCTTTCATCTGGCGGTATTGCGCCATAAAGCGCTCACGATTATAGGTTTTTTGGTCGCTTAAAAATGTGCCGTCCATGTCGACTGCAATCAGTTTGATACGCATTAGCTGTTCTCCATCACAGTGGTGTTTTTGAGATCCGGTTTTGCCACCGCTTTCGCGACGATGGCGGCGACAAGCACCAGCGCCAGCACTACCAGCATAGCGCTACGCAGGCCGTAGTGTTCACCCAGGTAGCCCAGCAGCGGTGGTCCAACCAGGAATGCCAGATAGCCGGTAGTGGCGACAACGCTGACGCGGGTTGGCGCATCGGGGCCGGTGTCGCTGGCAGCCGAAATGGTCAGTGGGAAGCCCAGTGATGCTCCGAGTCCCCACAGAATAACGGAAACACCCGCCACCCAAGTGCTGTCGACAAAAATAATCAGGCTAATCCCAAGAGCACCCATTAGCGCACTGGCGCGCACTACCGCGACGCGGCTGTAGCGGTCGATGAACCAGCCGCCAGTAAATCGTCCAACGGTCATACCCAGCGTAAATCCGGCATAAATCAGCGAGCCTGATGTCGGGCTAAATCCATGTCCGTCCACCATCAGCAGCGGAAGCCAGTCGTTGGCGGAACCTTCAGCAAATGCCATTGCGAGCACCACGACGCCAATCAGCAATAGCTGAATATCACGATAAAAAGGCAGTCCTTTTTCGCCGGAGTGAGACCCGTCAGCGGCATTTTTACCCGTGCCGTCAGGAATGGCTTTGATGGCGATGAAGATAGGGGTGATAGCCACCATCGCCGCCAGCAAGATATGCGTGGTCGCCGGTACGCTGAAGGCGGTAAGCATCATCCCGACTCCGGCACCCGCCAGCGTTCCCAGGCTGTAAAAACCGTGCATCATCGGCAGTACGGTTTTATTCATTTCGCGCTCAACAGCCGCACCTTCGACGTTGATGGCAACTTCTGCTGCGCCAAAGCTGGCGCCGAACACGCCCAGACCAAATGCGAAAAGCCATGCGGAATGCAGCCAGAGCGCCACGCTGAGGATTGCCATTCCGAGGACTGCGCAAGACATGGTGGTGCGGATCACTTTACGCGTGCCAAATCGTTTCACCAGCCAGGCCGAACAAAGAATGCCACTCATCGAACCAATTGAGAGTCCAAACAGCACCGCGCCCATTTCGGCGGTTGAGATGGAGAGGATATCTCTGATGGCAGGGGTACGCGTTGCCCAGGAGGCCATTAATAATCCTGGTAAAAAGAAGAACGTGAACAGTGCCCAGGTGCGACGTCTTAAGGCTTTGCGTGATGAGATGCCAGTCATGAATTCGAGCCAAAGAAAAGAGGAAAGAAGACAACCTTAGCAAGGTTGTGTACATTTGTACACAAATGCAAGAAGAGGTAATGCAGTGCGACGTGCGAACGATCCGCAGCGGCGGGAAAAAATAGTTCAGGCGACTCTGGATGCGGTAATAGCCCATGGTATTCATGCGGTTACACATCGGAAGATTGCGACAATTGCTCAGGTGCCCTTGGGTTCTATGACCTATTACTTTTCGGGAATTGATGAGCTTTTAATGGAGGCGTTTGACCGTTTTACTGACAGGATGATGCTGCAGTATCAGGCTTTTTTTGCCGACGTTGCGGATGCGTCGCAGGCTTGCCATGCGATTACCGATATGATTTACAGCTCCCAGGTCACGACACCCGATAACATGGAACTCATGTATCAGCTGTATGCCTTCGCCAGCCGTAAACCGGCACTAAAAACGGTGATGCAAAACTGGATGTTACGCAGCCAACAAACGCTGGAGCAGTGGTTTGCTCCGGTTACGGCGCGGGCGCTGGATGCGTTTATTGAAGGGATGACGCTGCATTTTGTCACGGACAAAAAGCCGCTGCGGCGAGAAGATATCTTGCTGATGGTGGAGCGTATTGCGGGGTTGCCCGCAACGGTCAGTTGTGCGTAGCGCCGCCGGTAATATTCACCACCGTTGCGGTGATTGCTCCGGCATGGTCTGAAGCCAGAAAGGTCATTACCTCAGCGATTTGTGCAAGCGTAGGCAGGCGCCCAAGCATGGTACTTTGCGCCGCACCACCTAACCATTGTGCGACGGTTAAACCCATTGACTGCGCTTTAGCGGTAAAAATCTCCCCGGTATAGGAACCGGCCTGAACGGCATCCACAATCGCATGCGAGCGCACGCCGACGACCCGAATATTCGCCGGCCCCAGTTCGCTGGCGAGCGCTTTAAGAAAGGCCTCTGTTCCCGCACAGCCAACGATGTGTCCCAGATGTCCAGGTATCGCCATCGGGGCCGCAGGCGCAACAACGGTGAGAATGACGCCCGCACGATTGCCGCCCATGTGTGGCGTTACGGCTTTTGCGATATTGAACTGCGCCGAGAGGAAAGGGGTGATTCCGCTCATAAACTCAGAAAGGGATAACGCCTCGATGCGTTTGCCCTGTTCATGCATAAAGCCGGTTGCGTTAACCACCACATCTATTCCACCGGTTTGCTGCGCAAGCAGAGTAACTTGTTTTGAGGTACCGTATTCGTCGAGTACATCGGTGACAAAGGTTTCGACTTTACCGCCCGCGGTTCGAATGCTACTGGCCACCCAATCCAGCTTTTCCTGACTGCGCGCGCCCAGATACACATGAGCGCCTTCACGCGCCATGGCATGCGCAACTGCACTGCCTATAGCGCCGCTGCCTCCGAAGATTACCGCGACTTTGCCTGCGAGTACCATAGCAACCACCTATTACCATTTAGCTCTGACTAAAAGTATGTGTCATAACCAGCATGCTGCAAATGTGAGAGAGAGTTTTGGGGGAGGGAGTCAGCGAACGCAAAATTCAGGCAACAAAAAACCCATCAACCTTGAACCAAAACGGCGGGGTTGATGGGCTCCACAAATTGGGGACATCAAAGAAAAGCAGTGGCAATAGTTATGACTGACGTCTTGAAGAAAAGTTCTGCTTACCTGCAAAAAATTTTCGTTTAAGAGTAAATTTCAGCGCTAACCAAGCCCAGGCCAGACAATGACGATGAGTGTCCCCGCTAATGTCAGCAGTACGTTGGCAATTGCGTAGGTCCCGGCATAGCCTAATGCGGGGATGTTGCTGCGTGCCGTATCGCTGATGATTTCCATTGCCGGAGCGCAGGTACGCGCGCCCATCATGGCGCCAAAAAGCAGGGCGCGGTTCATGCGCAATACGTAAGCACCGAATAAGAAACAGATGACAACCGGCACCAGGCTGACAACCAGGCCAGCAATCAGCATTTGCCCACCCACAGCGCCAAGGCCATTGCCAATGCCGCTGCCCGCGCTTAAACCGACGCCTGCCATAAATACCATCAGGCCAAACTCTTTGACCATGTTCAGCGCCCCCTGTGGGATATAGCCAAACGTTGGATGGTTGGCACGCAGGAAGCCCAGCATGATCCCAGCGAACAGCAGTCCAGCCGCATTCCCGATGCCGAAGCTGAAATTACTGAACTGGAAGGTGATCATCCCGATCATCAGACCGATGATAAAGAAGGCGCAGAAGGCCAGCAGATCGGTCACCTGACTGTGAATGGAAATGAAGCCGATACGATCGGCAATGGTTTTGACGCGGCGAGCATCCCCACTGACCTGCAGCACGTCGCCTTTATTAAGCACGACGTTATCATCGATAGGCATTTCAATCTGGCTACGGATCACGCGGTTGAGAAAACAGCCGTGATCGGTCAGCTTCAACTGGGCCAGGCGGCGGCCAACGGCATTGTGGTTTTTCACCACAATCTCTTCAGTAACGATGCGCATATCGAGCAGATCGCGATCGAACACCTCTTTACCATTACGGAAGCTCGGATCGAGGCGGGCATGCGCATCCGGATAACCCACCAGGGCTATCTCATCGCCCATTTGCAGTACCGCGTCGCCATCCGGGTTGGCCAGGATGCCGTTGCGACGGATGCGTTCAATGTAACAACCGGTCTGGCGATAGATACCCAGCTCGCGCAGATTTTTGCCATCGGCCCATGCCACCAGTTCCGGGCCAACGCGATAGGCACGAATTACCGGCAGATAAACCTTACGGTTGGCATCAGTGTCCAGACCTCGTTCACGTGCGATTTGTTGGGCGCTGGTTTGCAGATCCTGATGCTGAAGTTTCGGCAGGTAGCGCGCGCCAACAATCAGACTGACCAAACCAATCAAATAGGTGAGCGCATAACCGAGGCTCAGGTTATCGAGGGCGGTTGAAAGCGATGTCCCCGACATTCCGGAATGGCGCAAGGTGTCACCCGCGCCGACCAGCACCGGCGTTGAGGTCATCGAGCCGGCCAGCATACCTGCCGTCAGGCCGATGTCCCAGCCAAATAGCTTACCCAGCCCCAGGGCGATCAGCATGGCGCTGCCGACCATCACCAGAGCAAGCATTAGATAATTTTTCCCATCTCGAAAAAAAATCGAAAAAAAGTTGGGACCGGCTTCGACGCCGACACAAAAAATAAACAGCATAAAGCCGAGATTTAATGCATCGGTGTTAATACTAAAGTGCTGTTGACCTAATAATAGGGACACCACTAAAACGCCAATGGAATTACCGAGTTGGACTGAACCCAGACGTAATTTACCCAGACACAGGCCCAGTGCCAGGACCACAAATAATAACAGGATGTAATTCCCATTTAACAAATCTGCGACGTTTATATTCACGGAGACTAACTTCTTGTTTACTAGTAAGCTATTGAAAGAAATGGCAATTTACGCTAATGTTTTTGCCAGAAATTAAGGGGCGACAGCTTCGTACACAGCCCCGAATAATGCAGCATAACAATATATGCGGTTAGTTTAATCTCATTACGTATCAACGGCTATAAGAATCGTGTGAGTGTGTTTTTGGCATGGAATGCCTGGTTACTTTATCTGACTGGACGCCTGCGGGCGAAAAGAGTGTTCGATAGAGAATGTGTCAGGAGGAACAATTGAAACATAAGCAAAGTTGGGCGGGTGCGGTCTGCTGCTTTGTGCTCTTTATTGTGGTGTGTCTTTCATTAACGCTGAACGTGAAAGGGGCATTCAGAGCGGCAGGGCATCCTGAGGTCGGATTGTTGTTTTTTATCCTGCCTGGTGCTGCAGCAAGCTTTTTCTCCCATCGTCGGGAGGTGCTCAAACCCCTTCTTGGTGCCATGTTGGCGGCGCCGTGCTGTCTGTTACTGATGCGGTTCGTTTTTATGCCGACGCGTTCATTGTGGCAAGAGCTGGCGTGGTTGTTTAGTGCGGTGTTTTGGTGCGCGCTTGGCGCATTGTGTTTTTTGTTTATCAGCAACTTGTTCAATCAGCATCATCGACGGAAAAAGAACTGAAGACGCCCTCCAGCGGAGGGCGTAGAAACGGCGATCAGGCGAACAGATTCATGTTCTCTTTTGCCCACGCTTCAAAATCCGTGCAGCCGCCGATGTGTTTTTGATCAACAAAAATCTGCGGAACGGTTTCAACTGGCTTACCTACCGTCTTTTCCAGATCGGCTTTCGTAATACCTTCGGCATGGATATCAATGTAGCGGAAGTTAAAATCGTCATGCTCATTGCTTAATTTTTCTGCTAATTCTTTTGCGCGCACGCAATACGGGCACCCAGGACGACCAAAAATAACGGCAAACATCTCTCTCTCCTCGAACTTATCAGGCCGGATGGCAATACTTGTTATGATGCCGCGATTTGTGACGGATGAAAAGCAGGTTCAGCCTGTTGCTTTGATATCCTCAAGCTATAACTGTTAAACACGACAAGCCGGAACGTTTTATAATGGAAGCCATTTCGCCGGGAGGCCGCTTATGCGCACAATTGGTGCATTACCCAAAAGCGTATTGATGCTGGAAATAATCGGGATGGTTTTGTTATCGCTGGCGCTGCTATCGCTTAACGATTACCTCACTTTACCCGCACCGCTTGGCAGTCCGTTAGCCTGCGTGGTGATGATATTTCTGGGTGTGCTGCTGATGCTTCCCGCCGCGGTGGTATTAACGTGGCGTATTGCTCAACTGGTTGCGCCGCAGCTGATGTCACGAACCCCCGGTGATTCTTCACGTTCAGACAGAGAAAAAAAGAGATGACGCCAACCATTGATTTACTTCGTAGCCACCGTTCCATTCGCCATTTCACCGATGATGCCATTTCGGATGCGCAGCGGGAGGCGATTATTGCCGCCGCTCAGGGGACCTCAAGCTCCAGTTTTTTACAATGCACAACCATCGTTCGCATAACGGATAACGCCCTGCGTGAATCACTGGCTACTATATCCGGCGGACAAAAACATGTGGCGCAGGCTGCCGAGTTCTGGGTGTTTTGCGCTGACTTTAATCGCCATTTGCAGATTTGCCCTGACGCGCAACTCGGGCTGGCGGAACAACTGCTACTGGGCGTTGTTGATACCGCGATGATGGCGCAAAATGCGCTGACGGCGGCAGAGTCTTTGGGGCTTGGCGGCGTGTTTATTGGCGGTCTGCGAAATAATATTGAGCCGGTCACTGAACTGCTGAAGCTTCCGCAACATGTTCTGCCGTTGTTTGGGCTGTGCCTCGGCTGGCCGGACAAGTCAATTCCTCAATATGAAAAAATTACAAAACCTCGTCTTCCCGCTGGTTTAGTTGTGCATGAGAATAACTATCAGACTGTAAACAAAGCGCTTTTACAAGAATACGATGAAGAATTAGCTCACTACTACATGACACGCGCGACAAACAACCGCCGCGATACGTGGACTGATCATATCCGTCGAACCATCATCAAAGAGAACCGACCGTTCATCCTGGACTACTTGCACAAACAAGGTTTTGCTATCCGCTAACCCCTTGTTGTTGGGCGGTGCTTTCGCCGCCCCTTCTAAATACCTGTATTAATCATCTAATACAGGTAACTTCATGTTCCAGATTATCAGCCGGAAAATTCCGTAAGCTAATATCTCCTAAAGTAATCAAACTACTCTCCAGCGTGAAAGAGTCATTACACAATTCAATTTCATAAAATGAAATTTCACCATTTCGACCAGTTAATGCTTTCATCACTAAAAATTTAGCTGAATCTTTGAATCGAAGACCGAATTTTCTTTCCTCTCATTCGGGTTGTTTAACTTTGTCGAAAAGGATTATCTATAGGCTGCTTTATATCCTTGCCTTACTTTTTTTCGATAAGAGCACCATATTTTTTTGATAGTTCATAAAGATTCTCTTTTCTTAGGGGGGATTCCCCCCATCCTTTATTTAAAAGCCCACAGCGATCCCTGTGGAGTACGCAACCTGTGTAGCGCTCGTGGTGGAAACACCTGCTTTAACCGCTACACGGTCAGAAACGTTATAGTTAACACCAACCGCAATTGCTTGTTCACCGCTATAACCACCAGTTGCCGCACCTAAAGAGAATTTAGAACCTGCAACAGTAGGGAGGCCAGCCAGCGCCGCAACGCTTGCGATCCCCGCATTTGCTTTCTTCTCGTTACGGTCAACTTTAGCCTTCAGGTCAGAGAACGACTTGTTTAGCCCATTAACTTCCTGTTCAACACCAGTAATACGACCGTCGAACCCTGCAACCTGGCGTTGTGTGGTGTCTGCCATGTTGTAAGCGGTGTTCGCGATGCTGTGCGCACTGCTAGCAGTCTGGGCTGCACTGTTCGCGGTGGTCTGGGCAACATCGGCTTTAACCGTAGCAATATCAACCTGTGATTTTGCTTCTGCTGCCTGGGTTGTTGCCTGGTTTACAGAATCAACAATGCTCGAAACCTGGGTAGAAACTACCTGAATATCAGTTTTCACGTTTTGAACATCGGTTGTGTTCTTATCAACCTTTGCAATCAGACCGATATCCCCCGTTGAATCCGTACCCATCGTGGATGTTGCACCGTGCAAAATCTGGTTGATCTGGTCTGCTTTGCTGTGCGCTGCGTCCACATCACTTTTATCCGCTTTGCCGCTAACAGCTACAGAAAGATTATGTACGGTTTCTTTATCAGCTTTTTCCAGCATGGTCTTCTGTAAACCGCCTACCGTATCCGCTACGTCCTGGACGGTGTTTTTATCCGCTTTCAGGTCGTTCAGTTCGTTTACCATCTGAGTATTCTTAGAAGCAGTATCCGCTACCTTAACCAGTTCCGTTTTATCAACCTTACCCGCGACCGCTTCCGCAATGGAGGTATCAACCTGGTTTTGGTTTACCTTGTCTGCAACCGCGTTAGAAATTGCCGCTGTCACTTCGGCTTTATCCGCTTTGTTCGAAACATCAACTGCTGACAAGTTGTTCAGACGGTCGTTAATTGCGTTGAGTTCGGTTTTATCCGCTTTCGCATCCAGATCAGCTTTATCTGCTTTGTTGTTCATTTCCGTGTTGATATTGGTAAGGCTAACTTCGGTGGAGGTAACGCGATCAGAAACAGCAGTCAAATCAGATTGTTCAGCTTTACCGGAGACATCGACCGAAGTCATCGTATCCAGATGATGTTTAATTTGGGTGATATCACTGGTGTTGAGATCAATAATACCTTTGTAATCTTCAACCTTACGCAGCGCTTCCGTTGCGTTGGTGTTCGCGGTTTCAGCAATGTTTTGCACGTAACCAACATCATCAAGAATGACTTGGTTAGTTACTTTCTGTTTTTCCATATCGGTTATAACCTGTTCGAGGTCATAACCCATCTGACCGATGTCCACCACTTTCACACCTGGAACAGCTACACCGTTGATCTGATATTCTCCATTAACCATCACGCCATTCGCCATCAAGTCATATTCTGGCGTTCCAGGTTGATGCGGGATAATATACCCGTTAGCGTTAACACCAAAAGAAGCCAGAATAGTAAAAGCAACCAGATTTTTTACAGCGTTCATACAAATATCCTTTTTGATAAATTAAATGTGAGTTTGGTCGGCCCCAAATCCAGGGGCTTTAATTGCTATAATTATTTCAGGTATTACGGGATTGCTGCTTTTCGTAAAATTAAATCACTTTATTAAAGTCACCAGCATCATAAACAAGCGTTTTGGTTCCGATGCTTGCACTATATTCAATTACGCTGCTGTCTGTTGCGAAATTAATTTTTTGCTAAGAACTTCCTTGGCAAAAGCTTAGTGTTAATATTAGCCAATGCCATATCAGAAAAAATATCTCTGTGTTCTACTTGCGGTAATTAATGCAGAAATTACCAGGGCAATTAATTTAGAGTTGCTCTTCATTTATTTTTTTAGTCCGTGTAACAAACTGTAAATTGGTCGTACCACTTGCGGGGTATTCTAGTGACTTGTGAAAAATGAAATTTTGTTTTAGATCACATATCCTGACATTACTTTATTACTCGAAACTGAATGATTGGAAAATGAACTGTTGCGGAATGAAACGATATCGATACAACACACCAGGATAATCAGGAAAGGCAGGATTATCTGGTGGCGGGGCATAAGCCCCACACAGCGTTTCGCTTGTATCACACCCTCCCAGTTAACCGTTTTGAGGAACTCGACGTGTGATACCAACCCGATAGCGTTGTTATTCGCCACGCCCTCTGGGGGGCGTGATAGCGGATCATCTCCTGTGCGTGGTCAAGGAATCCGACAACATCACTCTTCGCCGCACCACCATTAAAGAAAGTGGCCCCTTTATCCTGGAATATTTGCATAAACAGGGGTGGGCTACGCGATAAAGATTTTAACGCAGTGTATGATATGCCAGCTTTTACCAGGTCATTCAGAGAGGTGCAGGGTGAAAATTGCCATTTTGTCCCGGGACGGAACGCTCTATTCTTGTAAACGCCTGCGTGAAGCGGCGATGCAGCGTGGTCACCTGGTTGAAATTATCGATCCCCTTTCTTGCTATATGAACATCAGCCCGGCGGCGTCCTCTATTCATTACAAGGGCCGCCAGCTTCCTCATTTCGATGCAGTGATTCCAAGGATTGGTTCAGCGATTACCTTTTACGGTACCGCGGCGTTGCGCCAGTTTGAGATGCTGGGTAGCTATCCGCTGAATGAGTCGGTAGCGATTACGCGTGCGCGCGATAAGCTGCGTTCGCTGCAGCTGCTGGCGCGTCAGGGAATCGATTTACCCATCACCGGGATTGCTCACTCTCCGGACGATACCAGCGACATGATTGACATGGTTGGCGGCGCGCCGCTGGTGGTGAAACTCGTTGAAGGTACGCAGGGGATCGGCGTGGTACTGGCGGAAACGCGCCAGGCCGCAGAAAGCGTGGTGGATGCCTTTCGTGGGTTGAATGCCCATATTCTGGTTCAGGAATATATCAAAGAAGCGAAAGGGCGAGATATTCGCTGTTTCGTGGTGGGTGACGAGGTGGTGGCCGCCATTGAGCGCCGGGCCAAAGAAGGTGATTTTCGTTCTAACCTCCATCGCGGTGGGGTTGCCACTATTGCGAATATCACGCCGCGCGAAAGGGAAATTGCGCTCAAAGCCGCTCAGACAATGGGTCTGGACGTTGCTGGCGTTGATATTCTGCGTGCTGAACGTGGGCCGCTGGTCATGGAGGTCAACGCTTCTCCTGGCCTGGAGGGGGTGGAGAAAACCACCGGAATAGACATTGCCGGCAAGATGATCCAGTGGATTGAGCGTCACGCTACGCCTGAATTTTGCCTTAAAATCGGCGGCTAAGCACAATATCGATTGCGATCGTAGTATGACACGCTCTTTTTGCGTAAGCTGTGCCGGTATTTTTTTCATCAATAGAGGTCGCACATTATTATGACATCACTGGTCGTTCCCACTCTGGATACGTTGCGTCAATGGCTCGACGACCTGGGCATGAGTTTTTTTGAATGCGATACCTGTCAGGCGCTGCATTTGCCGCACATGCAGAATTTTGACGGCATCTTTGATGCAAAAGTTGATTTGGTCGATAACGTCATTCTGTTTTCCGCGATGGCAGAAGTCAGACCTTCTGCACTACTGCCGCTGGCCGCCGATCTGTCTGCGATTAACGCCAGTTCACTGACGGTGAAAGCCTTTCTGGATATGCAGGATGATAATCTGCCAAAGCTGGTGGTCTGCCAGTCTTTATCCGTTATCCCGGGCGTGACGTTTGAGCAGTTCGAATATTTTGTTCGCCAGAGTGAAGAGCAAATATCGATGGTGATCCTCGAGGCCGGTGCGCATCAGCTGTTATTTAACGCTGAAGAAGATGCGCAAAACAGCAACGCCGAAGTTCATTTCCTCCATTAATTCTTCCTGAATCTGGACATATATTGCGCAGCCGCTGCCAAAGCGGTTGCGTATTGCCTGTTTTTATTCTGCATTTAACCGTTCATTAAAGAATTATTCACCTCCATTCAGCGCCTTCCGCTGTATGTCATAGACAATTCATGCATAAAAAATTGATAAAAGACGTTTTTTAATCTGGGCTATATCCACAAATCCTGGCTAAAGTTATTCTTGCGAAGCTTATCAACGTCATCATTCAAACAGCCCCTTGTGGCCTGACCTGTGGCCACAATGCATATTGAATGCATGGGCGGATAACAGCGCGCAGTAGCGGCGTGAGGAGAGGCCTCTCTTTTCATGGGTGCCGCTTGATAGAATATGCACGTTTCTTGCATATCATTAGAGTGTGACATTTTTGTTCGTTTGTTAACGAACTTTCAGAAGGAAAGAGATTATGACCGCCTTAAATAAACGATGGTTACCAGGCCTGGTTGCGGGTGCTCTGATGGCCATCTCTGCTGGCACGCTCGCTGCTGAACAAAAAACGCTGCATATTTATAACTGGTCTGATTATATTGCCCCGGATACGGTGGCTAATTTTGAAAAAGAGACCGGAATTAAAGTTATCTATGACGTATTTGATTCCAATGAAGTGCTGGAAGGTAAGCTCATGGCTGGCAGTACCGGCTTTGACCTTGTCGTTCCATCCGCCAGTTTCCTTGAGCGTCAACTGACCGCGGGCGTCTTCCAGCCGCTGGATAAGAGCAATTTGCCTGGCTGGAAAAACCTCGATCCTGAATTGCTGAAGCTGGTGGGTAAACACGATCCGGACAACAAGTTTGCGATGCCGTATATGTGGGCAACAACCGGTATTGGCTATAACGTGGATAAAGTGAAAGCGGTACTGGGGCCGGATGCGCCGGTTAATAGCTGGGATCTGATCCTCAAGCCAGAAAATCTGGAAAAACTAAAAAGCTGCGGCGTCTCTTTCCTCGACGCGCCCGAAGAAGTGTTTGCCACCGTGCTGAATTATTTGGGTAAAGATCCAAACAGTACCAAAGCGGATGATTACACCGGACCGGCAACCGATCTGCTGTTGAAACTGCGCCCGAACATTCGCTACTTCCACTCCTCGCAGTACATTAACGACCTGGCAAACGGTGATACCTGCGTGGCGATTGGTTGGGCCGGGGATGTATGGCAGGCGGCAAACCGGGCGAAAGAAGCGAAAAATGGCGTCAATATTTCCTTCTCAATTCCTAAGGAAGGTGCGATGGCCTTCTTTGATGTGTTCGCGATGCCAGCCGATGCGAAAAACAAAGACGAAGCCTATCAGTTCCTCAACTACCTGCTGCGCCCTGATGTAATTGCGCATATTTCTGACCACGTGTTCTATGCCAATGCCAACAAAGAAGCGACAGCACTGGTCAGCCAGGACGTTCGCGACAACCCGGGCATTTACCCGCCTGCGGATGTTCGCGCCAAGCTGTTCACGCTGAAAGTACAGGATCCGAAGATCGACCGTGTACGTACTCGCGCCTGGACGAAGGTAAAAAGCGGGAAATAACCCGATGTACGGGACGTGACCTGGCAGGATTTACGCCTGCCGGGCAGTGTTGATCCCGGACACACATAACCCGGCAATACGCACCACCGTGGTGCGTTATTTGCACCGTTTCTTTGTTTTATGCCGGAGAGCGCCTAATTGAATGATGCAACCCCACGCCCACAAGCGAAAATCCGCAAGGCGCTGACCCCGCTGCTTGAAATTCGCAACCTGACCAAGTCCTTTGACGGTCAGCACGCCGTTGATGACGTCAATCTTACTATCTACAAAGGCGAAATATTTGCTCTGCTCGGGGCGTCCGGCTGCGGTAAATCGACCCTGTTGCGGATGCTGGCGGGATTTGAACAGCCAACAACCGGGCAAATTATGCTTGATGGCGTCGATTTAGCGCATGTTCCGCCTTATCTGCGTCCGATTAATATGATGTTTCAGTCCTATGCACTGTTTCCGCACATGACGGTAGAGCAGAACATTGCCTTTGGCCTCAAGCAGGACAAGCTGCCAAAGGCTGAAATCGCCAGCCGGGTGAGTGAGATGCTGGGCCTCGTGCATATGCAGGAGTTCGCCAAACGTAAGCCGCATCAGCTTTCTGGCGGTCAGCGTCAGCGCGTGGCGTTGGCGCGTAGCCTGGCGAAACGCCCGAAGCTGCTGCTGCTGGATGAACCGATGGGGGCGCTGGATAAAAAGCTCCGTGACCGCATGCAACTGGAAGTGGTGGATATCCTTGAACGTGTCGGCGTGACCTGCGTGATGGTGACGCACGATCAGGAAGAAGCCATGACGATGGCGGGTCGCATTGCGATCATGAACCGTGGCAAATTTGTCCAGATCGGCGAGCCTGAAGAGATCTACGAGCATCCGACTACGCGTTACAGTGCAGAATTTATCGGTTCGGTTAACGTCTTTGAAGGACTGCTGAAAGAACGTCAGGAAGATGGTCTGGTTATTGAGTCTCCAGGACTGGTACATCCGCTGAAAGTGGACGCAGACGCTTCCGTTGTCGATAACGTCCCGGTGTATGTTGCGCTGCGCCCGGAAAAAATCATGCTCTGCGAAGCCCCTCCGCCAGAGGGATATAACTTCGCGGTAGGCGAAGTGGTGCACATTGCCTATCTGGGGGATTTGTCGGTGTACCACGTACGTTTGAAAAGCGGCCAGATGCTGAGCGCTCAGCTACAAAATGAACATCGTTATCGCAAGGGATTACCCACCTGGGGTGACGAAGTCCGTTTATGTTGGGATGCGGACAGCTGTGTGGTGTTGACGGTTTAAGGAGCGAAGATGAGTACACTTGAACCTCCGGCGCGCGTGGATCACGTGGGGCGTTTCACGCTGTTTATGTCGCGGCTGCAAATGAAGCACGGGCGCAAGCTGGTCATCGCGCTGCCGTATGTGTGGCTGATGCTCCTGTTTCTGCTGCCGTTTCTGATCGTCTTCAAAATCAGTTTGGCTGAAATGGCGCGGGCTATTCCGCCGTATACCGACCTCATTTCATGGGCTGACGACCAGTTATCCATCACCCTCAATTTAGGCAATTTCCTGCAACTGACGGACGATCCGCTCTATTTTGATGCGTATCTGCAATCTTTGCAGGTAGCGGGGATTTCGACTGTCTGTTGCCTGCTATTGGGATATCCGCTGGCATGGGCGGTCGCGCACAGCAAACCCTCGACACGCAATATTCTGTTGCTGCTGGTGATCCTGCCGTCCTGGACGTCATTTTTGATTCGCGTATACGCCTGGATGGGGATCCTGAAAAATAACGGTGTCCTGAACAACGTTCTGATGTGGCTGGGCGTTATCGACCAACCGTTGACGATTCTGCACACCAATCTGGCGGTCTATATCGGTATTGTTTACGCCTATTTGCCCTTTATGGTGCTGCCGATTTATACCGCGCTGACGCGTATTGATTACTCGCTGGTGGAAGCGGCACTGGATTTAGGCGCCCGACCATTGAAAACCTTCTTTAGCGTGATCGTGCCGTTGACCAAGGGCGGGATTATCGCTGGGTCAATGTTGGTGTTTATTCCGGCGGTTGGGGAGTTTGTTATCCCGGAACTGCTGGGCGGCCCGGACAGCATCATGATTGGGCGCGTGCTTTGGCAGGAATTTTTCAATAACCGTGACTGGCCGGTGGCTTCTGCCGTCGCCATTATTATGCTGCTGTTACTGATTGTGCCGATCATGTGGTTTCATAAATATCAGCAAAAAAGCGTGGGGGAACACGGATGAATAACTTACCGGTCGTTCGCTCGCCGTGGCGTATTTTTATCCTGGTACTGGGTTTTACCTTCCTGTACGCGCCGATGCTGATGTTGGTTATCTACTCGTTTAACAGTTCCAAGCTGGTGACGGTCTGGGCGGGGTGGTCAACGCGTTGGTATGGTGAGCTTTTCCACGATAGCGCGATGATAAGCGCCGTCGGCATGAGCTTAACGATTGCCGCCTGCGCTGCGACGATGGCGGCAATTCTCGGTACCATCGCCGCCGTGGTGATGGTGCGCTTTGGTCGTTTTCGTGGATCAAATGGTTTCGCCTTTATGATCACCGCACCGCTGGTGATGCCGGATGTCATTACCGGTTTGTCGCTGCTGCTGCTGTTTGTGGCTTTGGCGCACGCCATCGGCTGGCCAGCGGATCGCGGTATGTTGACCATCTGGCTGGCGCACGTCACATTCTGTACAGCGTACGTGGCGGTAGTGATTTCCTCGCGTTTACGCGAACTGGATCACTCCATTGAGGAAGCGGCGATGGATCTTGGTGCCACGCCGCTGAAGGTTTTTTTCGTCATCACGCTGCCGATGATTATGCCGGCGGTGATCTCAGGGTGGTTACTGGCCTTTACGCTGTCGCTCGATGACCTGGTCATTGCCAGTTTTGTCTCTGGTCCTGGCGCTACAACGTTACCCATGCTGGTGTTCTCCAGCGTACGTATGGGGGTCAATCCGGAGATCAACGCGCTGGCGACGTTGATACTTGGCGTGGTAGGAATTATCGGATTTATCGCGTGGTATCTGATGGCGCGAACAGAAAAACAACGGATTCGCGATATCCAACGTGCAAGACGCGGCTGAAAAAACTAAAATCTGCCAACCTGTCTATACGGCGCAGCTGCGGTGGCTGCGCCGTTTTCATGGAAGACGACGCGTTGGGATTTTTTAAGAAATCATCCACATCACATGCCCGTTTAAACGTCCCTACTTTAGTGCAGGTGGCTGCGCTGGCTATTATCATGATCCGCTGTCTCGATCTGTTGATGATTTTTAATACGCTCGGGTTTCGCGGAACCAGCGAGTTTATTCATCGCAGCGTCCAGACCTGGAATTTGACGCTGGTGTTTCTGGGTAGCCTGGTGCTGCTGTTTATCGAAATTTACTGCGCATTTTCGCTGGTTAAAGGTCGGAACTGGGCACGCTGGGTCTATCTACTGACCCAGATTATCGCCAGCGTCTATCTGTGGGCGGCCTCATTGGGCTATGGATATCCGGAACTGTTCAGTATTGCGGGAGAGTCCAGACGTGAAATCCTGCATACGCTGGTGATGCAAAAATTACCGGATATGCTGGTGTTGCTACTGCTGTTTGTTCCTGCGTCCAGCAGGCGGTTCTTCCGCTTGCAATAACGTGTATAATCTTCGCCCCCTGTTAATTTGTAGGTTTTTGTATGTACTGCGCACTTTATGACGCCGAACGCTGCCGCTCTTGTCAGTGGATAACGCAGCCTGTCGCCGATCAACTCTTCGCCAAAACAGCCGATCTGCAGAATCTGCTGGCCGATTATCCGGTCGGAGAATGGTGCGCGCCGGTCAGCGGCCCGGAGAGCGCTTTTCGTAATAAAGCTAAAATGGTGGTCAGCGGCAGCGTGGAAAAACCGCTGCTGGGGATGTTGCATCGTGACGGTACGCCGGAGGATTTGTGCGAGTGTCCGCTCTATCCTGAGTCTTTTGCGCCGGTGTTTGCCGCACTTAAACCGTTTATCGCCCGTGCGGGGTTGACGCCCTATAACGTGGCGCGCAAACGCGGGGAGCTGAAATATCTGCTGTTAACGGAAAGCCGGTTTGATGGCGGTATGATGCTGCGTTTTGTTCTGCGCTCCGATGCGAAACTGGCACAACTGCGTACGGCGCTGCCATGGTTACAGGCGCAGCTTCCGCAATTAAAAGTGATCACCGCCAATATTCAACCTGTGCATATGGCGATTATGGAAGGGGAGAGCGAAATCTTCCTGACGGAACAACAGGCGCTGGCTGAACGCTTTAACGATGTGCCATTGTGGATACGCCCACAGAGCTTCTTCCAGACCAACCCAGTCGTGGCTGGGCATTTATATGCCACGGCGCGCGACTGGGTTCGTCAGCTTCCGGTTAATCACATGTGGGATCTGTTTTGCGGCGTCGGGGGTTTTGGTTTGCACTGCGCCACGCCGCAGATGAAACTGACGGGTATTGAAATTGCGCCAGAGGCCATTACCTGTGCGAAACAGTCGGCGCAGGAGCTTGGGTTGCAGAATCTGCATTTTCAGGCGCTGGATTCAACCCAGTTTGCTACCGCGCAGGGAGAAGTGCCGGACCTGGTGCTGGTGAATCCGCCTCGTCGGGGGATTGGGAAGCCGCTGTGCGATTTTCTCTCCCGCATGGCACCGCGTTTTATCGTTTACTCCAGCTGTAATGCACAAACCATGGCGAAGGATATCCGCGAGTTGCCTGGGTATCGCATTGAACGCGTCCAACTTTTTGATATGTTCCCACATACCGCGCATTACGAAGTGTTAACACTGCTCAGCCGACAATAACCGACATGCCTGATGGCGTGACGCTTATCAGGCAAATGCAACATGCGAAAAAAAAGCCCGTACTTACGTACGAGCTCTTTCTCGAATATGGCGGTGAGGGGGGGATTGACTCGCTTCGCTCGCCCTTCGGGCAGCCCGTTCGCTGCGCTCTCAGTCTGTCCAACTGGCTGCGCCAGTTGTCGACCCCCGGTCGGGGCTTCTCATCCCCCCGCAGGCGTGCAACATGCGAAAAAAAGCCCGTACTTGCGTACGAGCTCTTTCTCGAATATGGCGGTGAGGGGGGGATTCGAACCCCCGATACGTTGCCGTATACACACTTTCCAGGCGTGCTCCTTCAGCCACTCGGACACCTCACCATATTGTATTGCTGCCTGACCGCTTGGGGGCAACGGGGCGCTACTATAGGGAGTTGCGCTAAAACGGTCAAGCAGAATTTACGTGTTAACTCTCGTTTGGTTACGCAATGTACATATTCCTCCGCCCGGACAGGCGCGGAGAATATGATTAGCGCTGCGAGTCCAGTTTTTCGCCGTTGGTCACGACTTCCTGGGCCTTGCTATAGCTCTCGATCAGCAACTGATAAGCCGGGAAGATTTTGGTATACACTTCCGCCCATTCAACGGCGTCTTCACGGTTCCATGTCCCCTGAATTTCAGAAGCGACGGCGGCGGTATCCATCGGTATCACGCCAGCCTGAACAACACGTGCCAGGGTGATTTCCTGCGCCATTTTGCTGTAAGTACCGGAAGCGTCGATCACTGCGAAGACCTTGTAGCCCTCCGCAACCGCGCTGATGGCCGGGAACGCCATGCACACGCTGGTGATCGTACCGGCGATAATCAGCGTCTTACGACCCGTTGCTTTGACCGCTTTCACGAAGTCTTCGTTATCCCAGGCGTTGATTTCGCCTTTACGTGCTACGTATTGGGCATGTGGCGCATTGGCATGGATCTCTGGGATCAACGGGCCGTTAGGCCCCTGCGGTACCGACGCCGTGGTAATTACCGGCATCTTCGCCAGGGTTGCAATTTTAGCCAGCGCGGCGGCACGCGCACGCAGTTCCGGCATTGGCATATCGCCGACGGTCTGGAACAGCCCACTCTGATGATCGATAAGCAGCATGACGGAATCATTCACATCGATGACCGGGCGTGAACCATTAAAGTTTGCAGGACTGGACATATTCTTCTCCTTCGATTCAGATTTGGCCAAAGCGGCCGGAGTTAAAATCGCGGACGGCTTCAGCGATTTCTTGTTTCGTATTCATCACAAACGGACCGTAACCTACAATCGGCTCGTTCAACGGTTCGCCAGACAGCAGCAGCACGCTGGCGTCGCTGGTGGCTTCAATGTGTAGCGTTTTTCCCTGCTGGCTTAGCACTACCAGTTGTGCTTCGCTGGCAGGCGTGGTGCCGTTTACGGTGATATTCCCTTTTAATACCACCAGAGCGGTGCTCCACCCTTCAGACTGGGACAACGTCAGCGGATGATTACGTTGCAGGCGCATATCCCAGACGTTCAGCGGTGAAAAGGTATGTGCCGGGCCTTTCGTATCCTGATAGCTGCCCGCAATCACGCGAACGCTGCCTGCATCATCGGGCAAGGCGACGGTGGGAATAACATCGCTGCTGATGCCCTGATAACCCGGTACGGCCATTTTGTCTTTTGCCGGCAGATTGACCCACAGTTGCACCATTTCCAGTTCACCGCCCTGACGGGTAAATTCCGGGGAGTGGAACTCTTCGTGTAATATTCCTGCACCAGCGGTCATCCACTGCACATCGCCAGGGCCGATAATGCCGCCGCGACCGGTTGAATCACGGTGTTCAACTTCGCCGCTGTAAACGATAGTCACCGTCTCAAAACCGCGGTGAGGGTGTTCACCTACGCCGCGTTTTTCGTTACCCGGCGTGAACGTATGCGGACCCGCGTAATCAAGCAGCAGGAACGGGCTTAATTGCTCAGCATGAGACTGGTAAGAGAACATCGAGCGAACCGGAAATCCATCGCCAACCCAGTGTGGGCGAGGTGCGGTGTAGACGCCTGTTACTTGTTTCATATGTGTCTCCTCAGTGGCGTTGTTTTGATGTGAATAAGCTTATATTCATGACAGCGAGCTGGGTAGTAGCTAAAATAGCTCTCACTGTCTCAAAAATAGGACAATGAAATGACAAGGCCGGATCTCAATGATTTTGCATGGTTTGTGCATGTTGTAGAGGAAGGGGGATTCGCGGCGGCGGGTCGGGCGCTTGATGAACCTAAATCAAAACTGAGCCGACGAATAGCGCAACTCGAAGAGAGACTAGGGGTACGACTGATTCAGCGAACCACCCGGCAATTTAACGTGACTGAAGTCGGGCAAACCTTTTACGAACACTGTAAGGCGATGCTGGTGGAGGCGCAGGCGGCGCAGGATGCCATTGCCGCGTTACAGGTTGAACCGCGTGGCGTTGTGAAGCTGACTTGTCCTGTTACGTTGCTGCATGTGCATATCGGGCCAATGCTTGCCCGTTTTATG
Organism: Citrobacter sp. RHB35-C21; assembly: GCF_013816515.1. Taxonomy (NCBI): domain Bacteria; kingdom Pseudomonadati; phylum Pseudomonadota; class Gammaproteobacteria; order Enterobacterales; family Enterobacteriaceae; genus Citrobacter; species Citrobacter sp. RHB35-C21. The sequence continues at coordinate 3,410,769 of NZ_CP057147.1, read as the reverse complement.
GCACGTTATCCTGACGTATCAGTACAACTGGAGGCCACTAACCGTCGTGTTGACGTCGTTGGAGAAGGTCTGGATGTGGCGATTCGCGTCAGACCTCGGCCATTTGAGGATAGCGACCTGGTGATGCGCGTCCTGGCGGACAGAGGACATCGCTTGTATGCCAGCCCGCAGTTAATTGAGCAGATGGGGGCGCTACACTCTCCGGCAGAGCTGACCCGTTGGCCAGGTTTGAGTCTGGCCTCTGGTAAACATGTGCATCGTTGGGAGTTATTCGGCCCGCAGGGCGCGCGGGCGGAGGTGCATTTCACGCCGCGTATGATCACCACCGATATGCTGGCGTTACGCGAAGCCGCAGTCGCCGGCGTAGGTGTTGTTCAACTTCCACAGTTAATGGTAAAAGATCAATTAGCTGCGGGTGAGTTGGTGGCGTTGCTCGACGGTTGGGAACCTAAGCGAGAAATTATTCACGCAGTCTTTCCATCACGCAGGGGATTATTACCGTCAGTGCGCGCATTAGTGGATTTCTTAACGGAAGAATATGCGCGGATGATTGAGGATTAAATACCAGGCCTCAGTCCACAAAAAAGGCCGGTTAAACCGACCTTTTATTATCTGGACGCCATTCGGGCGTTAAAAACAATCAGCGACTACGGAAGACAATGCGGCCTTTGCTCAGGTCGTACGGGGTCAGCTCAACAGTCACTTTGTCGCCCGTCAGGATGCGGATATAGTTTTTACGCATTTTACCGGAGATGTGTGCAGTAACCACGTGACCGTTTTCTAACTCTACGCGGAACATGGTATTAGGTAACGTATCGAGAACGGTACCCTGCATTTCAATATTGTCTTCTTTGGCCATCTAATCCTCTGGGGTATCACTACCGTAATTTGAACCGGCAAGATAATGCCGAAGTTCTTTTAATAAGTAAAGATTTGTGCGTTTAAAACACAGCAAATCGGGTTTGGCGCATTACTCTATCCACACACGGCAAAGCCGCACTTAAAGCGCAACGTGTAAGGGAACGAGGAGATAAACGATAGGCGTTGCCTGACGCGAACTGTTCCTTAACGGCGGCGGGGTAATGGGCTAAACCAACTCTGCGCGACAATTATAACACCCCGACAAAAAATGTGCCGAAAACATTCACTCCTGAGGTGAAAATAACGTCCTGGGAATCCAGAAATGGCTCGGTAGCCGCTGCTGGCGCAGTCTGCTCAGGTGCTCAAGGTACTCCCGACGCGGTGTTTCGACGGCGCCCAGCGAGGCTGTGTGGCTATTTAATACCTGGCAGTCGATTAATTTTCCGCCCTGATGGATAAATTCAGCGCAAAAAACAAGCAGTGCGGTTTTGGACGCATTTTCCTGACGGCTGAACATCGATTCGCCACAAAACAGCGTACCTTGCGCCACGCCATACATACCGCCCACTAATTCATTTTGTCGCCACACCTCAATTGAGTGGGCATGCCCCAGTTCGTGCAGGCGATGGTAAGCCTCCACCACATCATGCGTTATCCAGGTGCCTTCTTCCCGGTCATTCGCGCAGCCTTCAATCACCTGACCAAACGCGTAATTGAGCGTCACGCGATAAGGCGAATTTTTATGAAAGCGTTTCATGCTGCGGCTGAGGTGAAATTTCTCGGGCCAAAGAATGGCGCGCGGATCGGGCGACCACCAAAGGATAGGGTCGCCAGGTGAAAACCATGGGAAAATACCGCGCTGATAGGCCATCAGCAAGCGGGCAGGGCTGAGATCGCCGCCAAGCGCCAATAAACCGTTAGGCTCGCGTAAAGCGCCTTCCGGTGACGGGAAGGCTATGGAATGGCGGGACAGTTGCACCAGGCGCATGACAGCGAAACTCCACTACGCGAGTTTGATCGTTCAATAATAGCTTACAGACGTTGCTTAAACTGGTAATAACGCCCCTGCCTGGCTAACAGATCTGCGTGATTACCTTGCTCAATAATTTGTCCGTTGTCCATTACTATTATTTGATCAAAACGTGACAGCCCACGCAGACGATGTGTAACCATTAATACGGTTTTGTTGCGCATGACATCGCTAATTAATTCAAGCATTTGACTTTCCGTTGTGGCATCCAACCCTTCGGTAGGTTCATCCAGCAGCATCAGCGGAGCATCGTGCAATAAGGCGCGGGCGATAGCCAGACGACGGAGCTCGCCGCCAGAAAGCTGACGACCGCCTTCGCCCAGCCATGCGTTGAGTCCATCATCCTCAAGCAGTTTGTCCAGACCGACGCGGCACAACATCGCGGTTAAGGCGTCATCGCCGGCGTGCGGTGCCGCCAGCAACAGGTTATCGCGAAGCGTAGCGCTGAACAGATGCACGCGCTGTGGCACGACGCTGATACTCTGGCGCAGCGTGGCTTCACTAAGGGTCGCAATCGGCTGTTCGTTAATCAGGATCTCGCCACTCTGCGGATCCCATGCGCGGGTTAGCAATTGCAATAACGTTGACTTACCACAGCCGGTGCGACCGAGAATCGCAATGTGTTCACCGGGGTTGGCCTGCAGGGAAAGTGTATCGAGCGCCTTTTGCGCCTGTCCTGGATAGCTGAATGACACATCGCGTAGCGTAAGGGGTACCTGCTCTGAAACCGAGGAACCCGCATCCGGGAAGGTCACTTCTGGCTGCTGTTCGGTCAGTTCGGTGATGCGCAGCGCAGAGGCAATGACCTGGCCGAGATGCTGAAACGCGCCGGTGACAGGCGCTAACGCTTCGAACGCGGCTAGTGCACAGAAGACAAACAGCGCGATCAGTGCGCCTGGCTGGGTGTTACCGCCCACGCCGCCTGAGGCCATCCATAGCATCATAATCACTGCCAGCGCGCCGACTAACAGCATGACCGCCTGCGACAACGCCGTTAATTCAGACTGGCGTCTCTGGGCTTCGTGCCACTGCAGCTCGGTGGCTTCCATTTGAGCGCGGTAGCGTTCACTGGCGCCAAAAATGGTCAATTCAGCCTGGCCCTGTAGCCAGGAGGTTAACTGCTGACGATATTGCCCACGCAGATGCGTCAGACTTTGTCCGGTGCTTTTGCCTGCCTGATAAAAGAGTGGGGGCAGAATAAATAAGGTCAGCAGCATAATACCGCCGAGGGTGATAGCCAGCGTGAAATCGAGAACGCTTAGCCCCAGCGTGACCACCATGATGACGACAAAAGCCCCCACCAGCGGGGAGATCACGCGCAAGTACAGATGATCGAGCGTGTCGACATCAGCCACCACGCGGTTAAGTAATTCACCCTGTCCATAACGGGACAGGCCCGCAGGAGAGAGCGGCAGTAGTTTGCTGAAGGTATAAATACGCAAATGCTGCAGCACACGGAATGTTGCGTCATGGCTGACCAGTCGTTCGAAATAACGCCCCGCGGTGCGGGTGATCGCTGCGCCGCGTACGCCTGCGGCAGGGAGCATATAGTTAAAGCTGTAAATCCCGGTGACGCCAACCACCGCAGAAGCCGACAGGAACCAACCTGAAAGCGTCAGTAAGCCAATACTTGCCAGCAGCGTGACGATCGCCAGAACGATCCCCAGCGTTAACATCCATTTGTGACGTTTATACAGCGTCAGATAAGGTAGCAAAGCGCGCATTTAGATGTCCTCCTGACGATGAGCCAGTAATGTCGCAAAAGCCCCGTTGGCTGAGCTAAGTTCGGTCCAGGTACCTTGTTCAACGATCTGTCCGTCCTGCATCACCCAGATAGCGTCCCAGTCGGCAAGATCTTCCAACTGGTGCGTCACCATCAGCGTGGTCTGGCGGCGAGATGCCGCGTTCAACGCCTGCATCACGCGTTGTTCGCTGTGCGCATCAAGGCTGGCGGCGGGTTCATCCAGCAGCAGTAACTGACAGGGATTGAGTAAGGCGCGAGCAACGGCAACGCGCTGCGCTTGCCCGACGGAAAGTCGGGCCGCCTGATCGCCGACTGGCGTATCCACGCCCTGCGGCAGCAGCGGTAAAAACTCGCTGACCCAGGCGCTGTCGAGTGCGGCTTGTAGCTGTTCTTCGCTGGCATCGGGGCGAGCCAGCAGAACGTTTTCGCGTAACGTGGCGGCAGGAAGCTGCGGATTTTGCCCGACCCATGATAGCTGTTTACGCCAGGAATCAGGTGACAGGTCGCGAAGTTCAAAGCCGTTAATTCGCAGCGATCCCCGATAAGGGAGGAAACCGGACAGGACATTAAGCAGCGAACTTTTACCGGAACCGCTGAGTCCAACCAGCACCGCGCGTTGACCGGCAGCCAGGGTAAAGTTGAGCGGGCCGGCCAGCACTTTACCTTCCGGCGAAGTGATAATCAGATCGTGTGCCTCAATTGAAACGGCGTCTTTCGTCGCCAGCTCAATGTCGCCACGCTCTGGATGAGCCAGCGGGGTTTCCATGAAGGTTTTCAGACTATCAGCTGCACCAACGGCTTGCGCTTTGGCGTGATAAAACGTGCCCAGATCGCGCAGGGGCTGGAAAAACTCCGGCGCCAGAATGAGCGCGAGGAAGCCTGCTGCCAGCGTGACGCCTGTCCCGTAGTGGCCGAAATCGAGCTCTCCGAGGTAGGAAAAACCGAAGTAAACCGCCACCAGCGCAATAGACAGAGAGGTAAAGAACTCAAGGACACCGGATGACAGGAACGCCAGGCGCAGGACTTCCATGGTGCGCTGGCGGAAATCTTGCGACGCAGCGCGGATGCTTTCCGTTTCGGCTTCACCGCGACCAAATATTCTTAGCGTTTCCATGCCCCGCAGACGATCGAGGAAATGACCGCTGAGGCGGGCAAGAGCCTGAAAATTGCGGCGGTTAGCATCGGCAGCGCCCATTCCGACCATTGCCATAAATAACGGGATCAGCGGGGCCGTTCCGAGCAGAATAAGAGCGGCTACCCAGTTTGACGGGAATACCGCCGCCACAATCAATAATGGGACGCATACGGCCAGCGCCATTTGCGGCAGATAACGTGCATAGTAATCATGCATATCGTCAATCTGTTCCAGGATCAGCGTGGCCCAGCTCCCGGCCGGTTTGCCCTGTATCCAGGCCGGACCAGCCTGTTGCAGACGGTCAAGCACCTGGCGGCGAATTTCAAAGCGAATATGTTGCCCTGCGTGAAACCCGACCCGTTCGCGTAACCAGACGACCCATGCCCGCAGGATGAAAATCAATACCAGCACGATGAACGGAAGCAGTAGCGCCTCTCGGGGAATATTGGCCATGATCATATGGTCCAGAATGCGGGCCATGAGCCAGGCCTGAGCGACGATTAACAGACCACTCACGAACCCCAACAGGCGTGAAATGTTCAGCCATCGTTGGGAAATTACACTTTGCTGTTTTAACCAGCGGGTCAGCTCTTTTTGACGGGTTTTATTCATTGCACGCTTAGCAGGTGAGTTATTGGAATTTTTGGGCAGGGCAATGTTACAACGAGGCAAAAATAAAGGCGACTTATAGTCGCCTTTTTTACTTTTGTTACTGATTTGTAAAACTTATTTGCAAGCGTCCGCCAGACCGTCGAGATAACGTTCTGCATCAAGCGCGGCCATACAGCCCGTGCCCGCAGAGGTGATCGCCTGGCGATAAATATGATCCATCACGTCACCGGCTGCGAAGACCCCCGGAATGCTGGTTTGTGTGGCATTACCGTGAATACCGGACTGAACTTTGATGTAGCCGTTTTCCAGTTCAAGCTGACCGTCGAAAATGGCGGTATTCGGGCTGTGACCGATAGCGACAAACAATCCGGCAACGTCAAGTGACTCCACATTGTCAGTGTTTTGCGTATCGCGCAGGCGCAGCCCGGTTACGCCCATTTGATCGCCGGTTACTTCTTCCAGCGTTCGGTGGGTGTGCAGCACGATGTTGCCGTTTTCAACTTTATCCATTAAACGCTTGATGAGAATTTTCTCAGCGCGGAAGCTGTCGCGACGGTGAATCAAATGCACTTCAGATGCGATATTCGCCAGATACAGTGCTTCTTCAACCGCAGTGTTGCCACCGCCAATCACCGCAACTTTTTGGTTACGGTAGAAGAAACCGTCGCAGGTTGCGCAGGCGGAAACGCCGCGGCCTTTGAATGCTTCTTCTGAAGGCAGGCCCAGGTAACGTGCTGAAGCGCCGGTAGCGATGATCAGTGCGTCACAGGTGTACTCTCCGCTATCGCCGGTCAGACGGAAAGGGCGGTTTTGCAGATCAACGTTGCTGATGTGATCAAAAATGATTTCTGTATCAAATTTGGTCGCATGTTCGTGCATACGCTCCATCAGCAGCGGGCCAGTGAGATCGTGCGGATCGCCAGGCCAGTTTTCCACTTCTGTTGTTGTGGTCAGTTGACCACCTTTTTCCATACCGGTAATCAGTACCGGTTGCAGGTTAGCGCGTGCAGCGTAGACCGCAGCGGTATATCCCGCAGGGCCTGAGCCCAGAATAAGAAGTTTACTGTGTTTGGTTGCGCCCATGAGATCCCCATAGTTGTTGGCAGGCAATGAGCAGGATTGTAGGGAATTTACAGGCGTAAAAAAAGAGTATGGCGATTTTGTTAACAATTTGTGTAATAGCAGAAACCGATGAGCGGGGGAATAAGTCGTAATACTATAACGATTTCTACTAAAAATCGGTCAGTTATAAGGTGATAAAATGACGATTTTCCATCGCTGCGAATGAATAACTGGCATGTTGTACTAAAAATTGATGTTTTGCTTTGACAATCACCTGCTGTTTTGCGAAAACAGTCAAGGAAGAAAAAAAATGTGTCATGTATGTGCTGCATAATCATGCATGTAGATACCATGTTTACCGTGTTAGCGAAATCTACGCATGGTGTGGACAGATGCCATTCGTGATGTCGATAGCCGCCGACAGGCAACGGTCTTCTCACCATAAGCCCAGGCATTACAAACCGAAAATCCCTCTGGGTTGCGGTTTATTTTGATGGGTAGCGACTCTGAACAGTGATGTTGGTAGAGTCAGGCAGGAGTAGGGAAGGAATACAGAGAGACAATAATAATGGTAGATAGTAAGAAGCGCCCTGGCAAAGATCTCGACCGTATCGATCGTAACATTCTTAATGAGCTGCAAAAGGATGGGCGTATTTCTAACGTCGAGCTTTCTAAACGTGTGGGACTTTCACCAACGCCCTGCCTTGAGCGTGTGCGTCGGTTGGAAAGACAGGGTTTTATTCAGGGCTATACAGCGCTGTTAAACCCGCATTATCTGGATGCATCACTTCTGGTTTTTGTTGAGATTACTCTGAATCGTGGCGCCCCGGATGTGTTTGAGCAATTTAACTCTGCAGTACAAAAACTTGAAGAAATTCAAGAGTGTCATTTGGTTTCCGGTGATTTCGACTATTTGTTGAAAACACGCGTACCGGATATGTCGGCGTACCGTAAGCTGTTGGGGGAAACCCTGCTGCGTCTGCCGGGCGTGAATGACACACGTACTTATGTCGTAATGGAAGAAGTCAAACAGAGCAATCGTCTGGTAATTAAGACGCGCTAACACGGAACAGGTGCAAAATCGACGCAGTTTGATTACACTCCTGTTAATCCATACAGCAACAGTGCCGGGGCAACCCGGTGCTGTTGTCCGTTTTAGCATCGGGCAGGAAAAGCCTGAAACCTGGAGAGCCGTTTTTGAGCCAGGAATACACTGAAGACAAAGACGTCACATTGACGAAGTTAAGCAGCGGGCGCCGACTCCTGGAAGCGCTACTGATCCTTATTGCCCTTTTTGCCGTCTGGTTGATGGCTGCCTTACTCAGCTTTAACCCTTCGGATCCCAGTTGGTCGCAAACCGCGTGGCACGAACCTATCCATAATCTGGGGGGAATACCCGGAGCATGGCTGGCAGACACACTGTTCTTTATTTTTGGCGTCATGGCCTACACCATTCCCGTCATCATTGTCGGCGGCTGCTGGTTTGCATGGCGACACCAGGCCAGCGACGAATACGTCGATTATTTTGCCGTTTCGCTGCGTATTATTGGCGTTCTGGCGCTGATCCTTACCTCTTGCGGGCTTGCCGCAATCAATGCCGATGACATCTGGTATTTCGCCTCTGGCGGCGTGATCGGCAGCCTGCTCAGCACCACGTTGCAACCATTACTGCACAGTAGCGGCGGTACGCTGACGCTATTGTGCATTTGGGCTGCGGGATTAACGTTGTTTACCGGCTGGTCATGGGTGAGCATTGCGGAAAAACTGGGCGGCTGGTTACTCAATATCCTGACGTTTGCCAGCAACCGTACCCGTCGCGACGATACCTGGGTCGATGACGAAGAATATGAAGATGAAGATGAGTCTTTCGACACCGCTGATGGCAAACCTGATGAATCGCGTCGGGCGCGTATTCTGCGCGGTGCGTTAGCACGCCGTAAGCGTCTGGCGGAGAAATTTACCAACCCGCTTGGCCGTCATACTGATGCCGCGCTATTTTCCGGCAAACGCATGGATGATGAAGACGAAATTGAATACAGCGCTCGTGGCGTTGTTGCCGATCCTAACGATGTGCTGTTCTCCGGTAATCGTGCGACGCTGCCTGAATATGACGAACTTGACCCACTGCTGAATGGTCATTCGGTGACAGAGCCAGTTGCCGCCGCAGCTGCAGCGACAACGGCAGCTCAGGCCTGGAGCGCACCGGTTGATCCGCTGCTGCAAACATCGCCAGTGACCAATACCGTTATGGAGCAACCGGCCCCAGCCGTAGCCTGGCAAGCCGTGCCTGGTCCGCAAACCGGTGATGCGGTGATTGCGCCAGCGCCTGAGGGGTATCCTCAGCCAGCCCACTACGCTCAGCCACCGGTGCAGCAGCAGTATGAACCATGGCAGCAGCCGGTAGTGGAGGAGAGTCCGCAGCCGCAGGGATTTACCGCGGAGCACAACTGGCAGCCGGAACCTGCATATCAGCCGGAGCCCGTGCAGCAACCTGTTTATCAGCCGGAATCAACCTTTCAACAAAACGCCGCGTTCCAGCAGCCTGCGGTTGAACAACTGCCTGTAGTGGAATCTGAGCCGGTGGTTGAAGAGATTAAACCGACTCGTCCGCCACTCTACTATTTTGAAGAAGTTGAAGAGAAACGTGCACGTGAGCGCGAGCAACTGGCCGCCTGGTATCAGCCGATTCCAGAGCCTGCTCAGGAGCCTGAACGTGTTAAGCCGTCTATGCCGACGGCAGCATCCATACCGCCCGTTGAGTCAGTTGCTGCCGTTGCGCCGCTGGCCGCCGGGGTGAAAAACGCCGCTTTAGGGGCGGGTGCGGCTGCCGCAGCACCTGTCTTTAGTCTTGCGGGTAGCGGTGCGCCGCGTCCACAGGTGAAAGAGGGGATTGGTCCGCAGTTACCGCGTCCGAATCGTGTGCGCGTGCCTACTCGTCGGGAGCTGGCGTCGTATGGCATAAAACTGCCGTCACAACGTATGGCTGAAGAGAAAGCGCGCGAAGAGCATCTTGATACAGATGCGTACAGTGACGAAGAAATTGACGCAATGCAGCAAGATGAGCTGGCGCGTCAGTTCGCCCAGTCGCAGCAGCACCGCTATGGCGACGAGTATCAGGATGATGCCAGTCAGACTGATGATGATTCAGCCGCAGAAGCAGAACTGGCTCGCCAGTTTGCCTCTTCCCAGCAGCAGCGCTATTCCGGTGAACAGCCTGCAGGAGCGAATCCGTTCTCGCTCGATGACTTTGAATTCTCGCCAATGAAAACGCTGGTGGATGATGGTCCGCATGAGCCGCTATTTACTCCAGGCGTAATGCCGGAGCCTGCACCGCAGTACCAGCAGCCTGTCGCACCACCGCAGCATTACCAGCAGCCAGCGCAGCCAGTCGCACCGCAGCAGCATTACCAGCAGCCAGCGCAGCCTGTCGCACCGCAGCAGCATTTTCAGCAACCAGCGCAGCCTGTCGCACCACAACAGCATTACCAGCAACCGGTGCAGCCTGTCGCACCACAGCAGCATTATCAGCAGCCAGCGCAGCCAGTCGCACCGCAGCAGCATTATCAGCAGCCGGCGCAGCCTGTTACACCGCCGCCGCAGGATAGTCTGATCCATCCGCTCCTGATGCGTAATGGCGACAGTCGTCCGGCGCACCGTCCAAGTACGCCGCTGCCATCGTTGGATCTGCTCACGCCGCCGCCGAGTGAGGTTGAGCCGATAGATACTTTCGCTCTGGAGCAAATGGCTCGTCTGGTGGAGGCTCGTCTGGCGGACTTCCGCATTAAAGCCGATGTGGTGAACTACTCACCTGGTCCGGTCATTACCCGCTTTGAGCTTAATCTTGCTCCTGGAGTTAAAGCGGCGCGTATTTCCAACCTGTCGCGAGATCTGGCGCGTTCATTATCGACCGCAGCGGTACGCGTGGTCGAGGTGATTCCGGGCAAACCGTATGTCGGGCTGGAGTTACCCAACAAAAAACGTCAAACCGTTTATCTGCGCGAAGTGTTGGATAACGCCAAATTCCGTGATAACTCATCTCCGCTGACCGTGGTACTGGGTAAAGATATTGCGGGCGAACCGGTGGTTGCCGATCTGGCGAAAATGCCGCACCTGCTGGTGGCAGGGACAACCGGTTCTGGTAAGTCGGTTGGGGTGAACGCCATGATCCTCAGCATGTTATACAAGGCGCAGCCGGAAGACGTTCGCTTTATCATGATTGACCCGAAAATGCTGGAACTGTCGGTTTATGAAGGCATTCCGCATTTGCTGACTGAAGTTGTGACCGACATGAAAGATGCCGCCAACGCCCTGCGCTGGAGCGTCAATGAAATGGAACGTCGCTACAAGTTGATGTCGGCGCTTGGCGTACGTAACCTTGCCGGTTATAACGAAAAAATTGCTGAAGCTGCCCGTATGGGGCGTCCGATTCCGGACCCGTACTGGAAGCCGGGCGACAGTATGGATGTTCAGCATCCGGTGCTGGAAAAACTGCCGTATATTGTTGTGCTGGTGGATGAATTCGCCGACCTGATGATGACCGTGGGTAAAAAGGTGGAAGAACTGATTGCTCGTCTGGCGCAAAAAGCGCGTGCGGCGGGGATCCACCTGGTGCTGGCGACCCAGCGACCGTCGGTTGACGTTATCACTGGTCTGATTAAAGCGAACATCCCAACGCGTATCGCCTTTACCGTGTCCAGTAAAATTGACTCGCGTACCATCCTTGACCAGGGCGGAGCGGAATCGCTGTTGGGTATGGGTGACATGCTTTATTCCGCACCAAACTCAACGATCCCAGTGCGTGTACACGGCGCCTTTGTACGTGATGAAGAAGTTCACGCTGTGGTTCAGGACTGGAAAGCGCGCGGTCGTCCACAATACGTTGACGGCATAACGTCTGACAGCGAAAGCGAAGGCGGCGGTGGCGGCTTTGATGGTGGCGAAGAGTTAGATCCGCTGTTCGATCAGGCGGTAAACTTTGTTACCCAGAAACGCAAAGCCTCAATCTCCGGCGTCCAGCGTCAGTTCCGTATCGGTTACAACCGAGCGGCGCGCATCATCGAACAGATGGAAGCGCAGGGAATTGTCAGTGAGCAAGGGCATAATGGTAATCGTGAAGTGCTGGCTCCGCCGCCCTTCGAATGATTGCAAAGTTAAGTAATTCAGTATTTTCTACTTTCCTCATGCTGATTTTTGGCCTGAAATGGATAGCAGAGGGATCTCCCCGTTGGGAGTGACGTATTTTGAGGAATAACGATGAAAAGAATCGCAATCACCTGTGCATTATTGTCGAGCTTTGTGGTGAGCAGCGTCTGGGCAGATGCTGCCAGCGACCTGAAAAGCCGCCTGGATAAAGTCAGTAGCTTCCATGCCAGCTTTACTCAGAAGGTCACGGACGGTAGCGGTGCGGCGGTGCAGGAAGGTCAGGGTGACTTATGGGTTAAACGTCCTAACCTGTTTAACTGGCATATGACGCAGCCTGACGAGAGCATCCTGGTTTCCGATGGTAAAACGCTGTGGTTCTTTAACCCGTTTGTTGAGCAGGCGACTGCGACATGGCTGAAAGACGCCACGGGCAACACGCCGTTCATGCTGATTGCGCGTAACCAGGCCAGCGACTGGCAGCAGTACAATATTAAGCAAAATGGCGATGATTTCGTGCTGACGCCAAAAACCAGCAGCGGTAACCTTAAGCAGTTTACTATCAATGTTGGGCGTGACGGGACGATCCACCAGTTCAGCGCCGTTGAACAAGACGATCAGCGCAGCAGCTATCAGCTGAAATCTCAGCAGAATGGTGCTATTGAACCCTCTAAATTCACCTTTACCCCGCCGCAAGGTGTAACGGTTGACGATCAACGTAAGTAAACGTAAGTAGAGGCGTGTGAGTGAGCAATCTGTCGCTCGACTTTTCTGATAATACTTTTCAGCCGCTGGCCGCGCGTATGCGGCCAGAAAATTTAGCACAGTATATCGGCCAGCAGCATCTGCTGGCTGCGGGCAAACCCTTGCCGCGCGCCATCGAGGCCGGGCATCTGCACTCCATGATTTTATGGGGACCGCCGGGGACCGGGAAAACGACGCTTGCCGAAGTTATTGCCCGTTACGCCAACGCCGATGTCGAACGAATTTCGGCAGTTACGTCTGGCGTGAAAGAAATTCGTGAAGCGATTGAGCGTGCGCGTCAGAACCGTAACGCGGGTCGACGTACGATCCTGTTCGTGGACGAAGTTCACCGTTTTAATAAAAGCCAACAGGATGCGTTTTTACCGCATATTGAAGACGGTACCATTACGTTTATTGGCGCCACCACTGAAAACCCCTCGTTTGAGCTCAACTCGGCGCTGTTGTCGCGTGCACGCGTTTATTTACTGAAATCGTTAACTTCCGACGACATTGAACAGGTGCTGGACCAGGCGATGTCAGACAAAGCGCGTGGTTATGGCGGCCAGGATATTATTCTGCCGCCAGAAACGCGTCGGGCTATTGCCGAACTGGTTAATGGTGACGCGCGGCGGGCGCTGAATACGCTGGAAATGATGGCCGATATGGCCGAAGTTGATGATTCCGGCAAGCGCGTATTGAAACCAGAATTGCTCACCGAAATTGCCGGTGAACGTAGTGCGCGTTTCGATAATAAAGGCGATCGTTTTTACGATCTCATCTCCGCATTACACAAGTCGGTACGTGGAAGCGCCCCAGATGCGGCGCTTTATTGGTATGCGCGAATTATTACCGCTGGTGGCGATCCGCTGTACGTTGCCCGTCGCTGTCTGGCGATTGCCTCAGAAGATGTCGGCAATGCCGATCCCCGCGCCATGCAGGTGGCGATTTCCGCATGGGACTGTTTTACCCGCGTGGGACCCGCGGAAGGCGAACGCGCGATTGCTCAGGCGATTGTTTATCTGGCCTGCGCGCCGAAGAGTAATGCGGTTTACACCGCCTTCAAAGCCGCGCTGTCTGATGCCCGCGAACGTCCGGATTACGACGTGCCGGTTCACCTGCGCAATGCGCCGACTAAGCTGATGAAAGAGATGGGCTACGGTCAGGAGTATCGTTATGCCCATGATGAGCCTAATGCCTATGCCGCCGGAGAAGAGTACTTCCCGCAGGAAATGGCACAAACGCGCTATTATCGCCCCACAAACAGAGGTCTTGAAGGCAAGATTGGCGAAAAGCTCGCCTGGCTCGCCGGACAGGATCAAAATAGCCCTATAAAACGCTACCGTTAGTGTTATCGTTGCGGTAATGTTGTCTCTGTATCCCTGTGACCGCAGGCTGTGGTCACTTTCTCCTATTTTAATTCGATAAGCACAGGATAAGCATGCTCGATCCCAATCTGCTGCGTAATGAGCCAGACGCAGTCGCAGAAAAACTGGCAAGCCGGGGCTTTAAGCTGGATGTAGATAAGCTGCGCGCTCTTGAAGAGCGTCGTAAAGTTCTGCAGGTACAAACTGAAAACCTGCAGGCAGAGCGTAACTCGCGATCGAAATCCATCGGCCAGGCAAAAGCGCGCGGGGAAGATATCGAGTCTTTACGTCTGGAAGTGAACAAACTGGGCGAAGAGCTGGATGCCGCGAAAGCTGAACTTGATACCTTACAGGCCGAGATCCGCGACATTGCGCTGACTATTCCTAACCTGCCAGCGGACGATGTTCCGGTGGGTAAAGATGAAAATGACAACGTCGAAGTCAGCCGCTGGGGTACTCCGCGTGAGTTTGATTTCGAAGTGCGCGATCACGTTACCCTGGGTGAAATGCACACGGGTCTTGATTTCGCCGCTGCGGTTAAGCTGACCGGCTCCCGTTTCGTGGTCATGAAAGGGCAGATTGCGCGTATGCACCGTGCGCTGTCTCAGTTCATGCTGGATCTGCATACTGAGCAGCATGGCTATAGCGAAAACTACGTCCCGTATCTGGTTAACCATGACACGCTGTACGGTACAGGCCAACTGCCGAAATTCGCTGGCGATCTGTTCCATACCCGTCCGCTGGATGAAGAAGCTGACAGCAGCAACTATGCGCTGATCCCAACAGCAGAAGTTCCGCTGACCAACCTGGTACGCGACGAAATCATCGATGAAGATGCGCTGCCGATCAAAATGACTGCGCATACGCCGTGCTTCCGTTCTGAAGCAGGTTCTTACGGTCGTGACACGCGTGGTCTGATCCGTATGCACCAGTTCGATAAAGTTGAGATGGTGCAGATTGTTCGCCCGGAAGATTCGATGGACGCGCTGGAAGAGATGACCGGCCATGCCGAGAAGGTCCTGCAACTGCTGGGTCTGCCGTATCGCAAAATCATCCTGTGCACTGGCGACATGGGCTTCGGCGCATGCAAAACTTACGATCTGGAAGTGTGGATCCCGGCGCAGAATACCTATCGCGAAATCTCCTCTTGCTCCAACGTGTGGGATTTCCAGGCTCGTCGTATGCAGGCGCGTTGCCGCAGCAAATCCGACAAAAAGACCCGTTTAGTGCATACTCTGAACGGTTCCGGTCTGGCGGTTGGGCGTACGCTGGTTGCGGTAATGGAAAACTATCAGCAGGCTGATGGCCGCATTCAGGTTCCGGAAGTATTACGTCCGTACATGAATGGCCTCGAATTCATCGGCTAAGCTACCTTTCTCTGCTAAAAAAGCGCCTCAGGGCGCTTTTTTTATGCCCGTTTGACGTCGGACAATAACGACTACTCCCATAGGGGTAATACTGACTTCGAATGAAAGTCAGTATTTTTCTCTGTCTTTTAGCAAATTCAGTTTCTACCAGCTCGTATATCGATATTAACGTTATATAAAAAACTATATATCGAATATTTGTATTTTGTTTATTGTGAGCAGCAGAGTGAGCCACTATGAAAACTAAGATCCCCGATGCCGTGCTGGCAGCTGAGGTTACTCGCCGCGGTTTGGTGAAAACGACTGCAATAGGCGGACTGGCGGTGGCCAGTAGCGCGTTTACCCTGCCATTTACCCGTATTGCAAATGCTGCAGAAGCCCTTAATCCGACACCGATTAATGAGAAAGTGATCTGGAGCGCGTGTACGGTGAACTGCGGCAGCCGCTGCCCGCTGCGTATGCATGTGGTCGACGGTGAAATAAAGTATGTCGAAACCGACAACACCGGCGATGACAACTATGACGGTCTGCACCAGGTACGCGCCTGTCTGCGTGGTCGATCCATGCGTCGCCGAGTCTATAATCCCGATCGTCTGAAATACCCGATGAAACGCGTTGGTAAGCGTGGCGAAGGACAATTTGAGCGCATCAGTTGGGATGAAGCCTACGACATCATTGCCAGCAATATGCAGCGTCTTATCAAAGACTACGGCAATGAGTCTATCTACCTGAACTACGGTACCGGTACGCTGGGTGGCACTATGACGCGCTCGTGGCCGCCGGGTAAAACGTTGGTGGCACGGTTGATGAACTGCTGCGGCGGCTATCTTAATCACTACGGTGACTACTCTTCAGCGCAAATCGCTGCCGGGTTGAACTATACCTACGGCGGCTGGGCTGACGGTAACAGCCCGTCCGACATTGAAAACAGCAAGCTGGTGGTTCTGTTCGGTAATAACCCTGGTGAAACCCGTATGAGCGGGGGTGGGGTAACCTATTACCTTGAACAGGCGCGACAGAAATCCAATGCCCGCATGATCATTATCGATCCCCGTTATACGGATACCGGTGCGGGGCGTGAAGATGAATGGATCCCGATCCGTCCTGGTACTGATGCGGCGCTGGTCAATGGTCTGGCGTATGTCCTGATCACCGAAAACATGGTTGACCAACCGTTCCTCGACAAATACTGCGTGGGTTACGACGAGAAAACCTTACCGGCCGACGCGCCGAAGAACGGTCACTATAAGGCGTATATTCTTGGGCAGGGTAAGGACGGCATTGCCAAGACGCCGGAGTGGGCGGCGCAGATTACCGGTATTCCCGCTGAACGTATCGTCAAACTGGCGCGTGAAATAGGTAGCGCTAAACCGGCATACATCAGCCAGGGGTGGGGACCGCAGCGTCATGCTAACGGTGAAATAGCGACCCGCGCCATTTCTATGCTCGCTATCCTGACCGGTAACGTTGGGATCAACGGCGGCAACAGCGGGGCGCGTGAGGGCTCATACAGTTTGCCGTTTGAGCGTATGCCAACGCTGGAAAACCCTGTTGAAACCAGCATCTCGATGTTCATGTGGACGGACGCGATTGAGCGAGGCCCGGAGATGACGGCCCTGCGTGACGGCGTACGCGGCAAAGACAAGCTCGATGTTCCTATTAAGATGATCTGGAACTATGCCGGTAACTGTCTGATTAACCAACACTCTGATATTAACCGCACGCATGAAATCCTGCAGGATGAAAAGAAGTGCGAGATGATCGTCGTCATCGACTGTCATATGACTTCCTCGGCGAAATACGCGGACATTTTGCTGCCGGACTGCACCGCCTCTGAGCAGATGGATTTCGCGTTGGATGCCTCATGCGGGAACATGTCCTATGTGATTTTCACCGATCAGGCGATCAAACCACGCTTCGAATGCAAGACTATCTACCAGATGACCAGCGAGCTGGCGAAGCGCCTTGGCGTTGAGCAGCAGTTTACAGAAGGTCGTACTCAGGAAGAGTGGATGCGCCATCTGTATGAGCAATCGCGCAAAGCGATTCCTGAACTGCCTACGTTTGAAGAATTCCGTCAGCAAGGAATCTTTAAACAGCGCGATCCGCAAGGACATCATGTGGCGTATAAGGCGTTCCGAGAAGATCCTAAAGCCAATCCGCTGACCACTCCGTCAGGTAAGATCGAAATTTATTCGCAGCAGCTTGCCGAGATCGCGGCAACCTGGGAACTGCCGGAAGGTGATGTAATCGATCCGCTACCGATTTATACCCCAGGCTTTGAAAGCTTAAACGATCCGCTGGTGGAGAAATTCCCTTTGCAGCTGACCGGCTTCCACTATAAGTCTCGCGTTCACTCGACCTATGGCAACGTCGATGTCCTGAAAGCATCCTGCCGCCAGGAAATGTGGATCAACCCGATGGATGCGCAGCGACGCGGTATAAACAACGGCGACAAGGTACGTATCTTTAACGATCGTGGTGAAGTGCATATTGAGGCGAAAGTGACGCCACGTATGATGCCCGGCGTGGTGGCATTGGGCGAAGGGGCCTGGTATGACCCGGATGCAAAACGTGTGGATCAGGGCGGTTGCATTAACGTCCTGACGACCCAGCGTCCGTCTCCTCTCGCAAAGGGGAATCCGTCACACACGAACCTCGTTCAGGTTGAAAAGGCGTAAGGAGTAACCGATGACAACCCAGTATGGATTTTTTATTGATTCCAGCCGTTGCACCGGTTGCAAAACCTGCGAACTGGCCTGCAAAGATTTCAAAAATTTAACCCCGGAAGTCAGCTTCCGCCGCATTTATGAATACGCAGGCGGCGACTGGCAGGAGGACAACGGCGTCTGGCATCAGAACGTCTTTGCTTATTACCTCTCCATTGCGTGTAACCACTGTGAAGATCCGGCCTGTGCCAAGGTTTGTCCGAGCGGCGCGATGCACAAACGTGAAGATGGTTTTGTCGTTGTCGACGAAGATGTTTGCATTGGCTGCCGGTATTGCCACATGGCCTGTCCTTACGGCGCGCCACAGTACAATGCTGAAAAAGGTCATATGACTAAATGTGATGGCTGCCATGAGCGCGTCGCTGAAGGCAAGAAACCTATCTGCGTGGAGTCCTGCCCACTGCGTGCGCTGGATTTTGGTCCGATTGAAGAGCTGCGCAAAAAACACGGTACTTTGGCTGCGGTAGCGCCACTGCCGGGCGCGCACTTTACCAAACCAAGTATTGTCATCAAACCTAACGCCAATAGCCGCCCGACCGGGGATACTACAGGTTATCTGGCCAATCCGAAGGAGGTGTAAGATGGGAAGTGGATGGCATGAATGGCCGCTGATGATCTTCACTGTCTTCGGACAGTGTGTAGTTGGTGGCTTTATCGTTCTGGCGCTGGCGTTGATGAAAGGGGACTTACGCCCTGAATCGCAGCAGCGCGTGATTGCCTGCATGTTCGGGCTGTGGGTATTAATGGGCATTGGCTTTATTGCTTCCATGCTCCACCTGGGCTCACCGATGCGCGCCTTTAACTCACTCAATCGTGTAGGGTCTTCTGCGTTGAGTAATGAAATTGCCAGCGGCTCAATCTTCTTTGCCGTTGGCGGCATCGGCTGGCTGCTGGCAACGTTGAAAAAAATGTCGCCCGTATTACGCAATCTGTGGTTAGTTGTCACCATGGTATTGGGCGTGGTTTTTGTCTGGATGATGGTGCGCGTGTATAACACCATCGATACCGTACCGACCTGGTACAGCATCTGGACGCCGCTGGGCTTCTTCCTGACGATGTTTATGGGCGGTCCGCTGCTGGGATATCTGTTGCTGAGAATTGCTGGCGTGGACGGTTGGGCGATGCGCCTGTTGCCGGCTATTTCAGTGCTTGCTCTGGTCGTGAGCGCCATCATGTCTGTAATGCAGGGGGCTGAACTGGCGACGATCCACAGTTCCATTCAACAGGCGTCTGCGCTGGTTCCGGATTACGGCTCGCTGATGGCGTGGCGGATTGTCGCTCTGGCATTAGCGTTGTGCTGCTGGATTGTACCGCAAGTGAAAGGCTACCAGCCTGCAGTTCCGCTGCTTTCCGTCGCGTTTATTCTGCTGTTAGTCGGCGAGTTGATTGGTCGTGGCGTGTTCTACGGGCTGCATATGACCGTCGGTATGGCGGTTGCCAGCTAAATGACAAACCGGGGCATAGCCCCGGTTTTTTACTTCTGTTTAGTTAACGTGTCGTAGCTGGTCATCAGATTGCGATAATCAGGAATGTGATTAGAGAACAGCGTCGCCAGACCTTCGATATCGTTGCGCCAGTCGCGATGCAACTCACATGCGACACCAAACCACGTCATCAGTTGAGCACCGGCCTGGGACATCCGATCCCATGCTGAATGGCGAGTAATTTCATTAAACGTACCCGACGCATCGGTTACGACAAAGACATCAAAACCTTCTTCAATAGCCGAGAGCGCAGGGAAAGCAACGCAAACTTCCGTCACGACACCGGCAATAATCAGCTGTTTTTTACCGGTCGCTTTCACTGCTTTCACGAAATCTTCGTTATCCCACGCGTTAATGTTTCCGGGGCGAGCAATATAAGGCGCATCGGGAAATTGAGCTTTCAGTTCCGGTACCAGTGGCCCGTTTGGTCCTGTCTCAAAACTGGTTGTCAGAATGGTTGGGAGTTTGAAGTATTTTGCTAAGTCGCCGAGGGCAAGCACGTTGTTTTTAAATTTATCGGGATCGATATCCCGAACCAAAGAGAGCAGGCCAGCCTGATGGTCGACCAGCAGTACTGCCGCATTATCTTTATCAAGTCTTACGTAAGGTTTAGTCATGATATTTCTCCTGTTCAGCATCAGTGGGGGAAATTTGATGAGTTTAAGTCTACAGAAAGAACGATATATGGATTAGATACCTAAATAAGAACTCACTGTTCTATTTTGAAGACAATGCAGATCTGCATCCCGCATAGAGTTTAGTAAGAAATAAAAGTAAGGGGAGTCCATGAAATTTTTCGACTGAACGCAACGCGAGATTTTTGTTTTAGATCAATAAAAACAAGCAGATGTGTTTTTGTGTTTTTTATCTATTCACATTAAGAATCAGTAATGCAAATCGATCGTCCGGAAAGCGCCTCAGCCCTTTGATTGCGCCGATTGACAATGTTTTTGGCAGTGGCATGATGCGCATGAAATTTGAACTTCCTCACGGTTTTTATTCATGTCCATCTATACCCGTCCCGTCATGCTGTTGCTGTGCGGGCTGCTTCTGCTGACCCTGGCGATCGCCGTGTTAAACACGCTCGTCCCGCTTTGGCTCGCCCATGAAAATCTGCCAACCTGGCAGGTAGGTGTGGTGAGTTCTTCCTACTTTACCGGCAATCTGGTAGGGACGTTGCTGACCGGGTATTTAATAAAACACCTTGGTTTTAATCGCAGCTATTACATTGCCTCGCTTATTTTTGCCGCGGGCTGTATCGGCCTGGGGGTTATGGTGGGATTCTGGAGCTGGATGACCTGGCGTTTTATCGCCGGTGTTGGCTGCGCCATGATTTGGGTGGTAGTGGAAAGTGCGCTGATGTGCAGCGGGAATTCGCGTAATCGCGGACGCTTGCTTGCCGCCTATATGATGATCTATTACGTGGGGACGTTTTTAGGCCAGCTACTGGTTAGTAAAGTATCAACAGAATTGATGAACGTCCTGCCGTGGGTGACGGGTACGATCCTGGCTGGTGTTTTGCCATTGCTCTTTACGCGCATTGCCAATCAGCAGGGTGATGAACAGCAGTCTACTCCTATTACCTCCATGCTGAAGCTGCGGCAGGCGCGTCTGGGCGTTAACGGCTGTATTATTTCCGGGATTGTGCTGGGGTCTTTGTATGGCCTGATGCCGCTGTATCTCAACCATCAAGGGGTGAGCAACGCCAGCATTGGTTTCTGGATGGCGGTTCTGGTTAGCGCCGGTATTCTGGGGCAATGGCCGATTGGCCGCCTGGCAGACAAGCTGGGACGCCTGCTGGTTTTACGCGTCCAGGTCTTCGTGGTTATCGTCGGAAGTATCGCCATGCTGAATCAGGCGGCGATGGCGCCTGCGTTGTTTATGTTGGGTGCGGCAGGTTTTACCCTCTATCCGGTGGCGATGGCCTGGGCCTGTGAAAAGGTTGAACATCATCAGTTGGTCGCCATGAATCAGGCATTGTTATTAAGCTATACCGTTGGCAGCCTGCTTGGTCCTTCATTCACCGCCATGCTGATGCAGAATTATTCCGATAATCTGTTATTCATTATGATTGCCAGCGTATCGTTTATTTATCTGCTGATGTTGTTGCGTAGCGCCAGACATACACCGACTCCGGTGGCTCACGTATAAAGCGCGCCAGACGGTATGCAGGCAAAATGTTTGCATACCGTGACTCATTTTCCCATTGCGGGTATGCCGGAAGTTGCGAGGTATTCGCATGCTTTCAGCGTGCAGTGAAGCTGCGCCTGACTGGTCATACTCGTTAGCTGTTGTAAATGCTCCCCTTCATCCAGCCAGCAAACCAGTTTTTGAATCATTTCAATATGTCGGGTGCTGCTGGCAGCCGCCAGGACAATAATTAACCGCACATCTGGATGCCCTGGAAAAGGCACCGCCTCTTTCAGACACAAGAGCGACAAATGTGTCTCACTGCTTATCACTCCTTCTTCCGGACGAGCGTGCGGCAGGGCAAACTCAGGGCTTAAGATGTACCACGGACCCAGTTGTTCTGTTTCACGGATGATTGCCTGTGCGTAGGCGGACGTAATCGCGCCCAGTTCTTCCAGAGGCTGGCAAGCCAGCGTCACGGCCTCCTGCCAGGAGTAGCATTGTTTACGAAACTGACAGGCAGAAAATAGCGCAGATGTCATTGTGTTCTCCTTATTTCAGAGCAGCAGACCGCATTGCGGTCTGCCAACCCGAACTATCTGAGGGCTTCAAAGAGTGCGGTCGCCGAAATACCGTATTTCTCTTTCAACTGGCGGCTATTGCCTGATTCCGTAAACGTATCTTGTGTCCCCAGTCGGATTAATCTCGTGGTTAATCCTTCCTCCGCCAATACTTCAGCAACCTGTCCGCCAAGCCCACCGGTGATCGTGTGATTTTCAATCGTTGCGATCTGCGGGCAACTGGCAATCAGTTGCAGAAAGCGCTGGCGGTTAAACGGTTTTAGCATGGCGACGTGAATCAGCTTGCCACGTTTTCCCTGGGCGCACAGTTGCACATAACCTGCGCTTGCCTGCTCCAGAACGGTCCCTTCATAGAGAATGGCGAAATCATTGCCTGAGTCCTCCACGGTGGCGATATCGGTCACTCGCGGAACGGCAGATTTATCGCGCACGGGCATCGGTTCTCGGGCTACGCGAATATAGACCGGACCGGGAATGTTTACTGCCTGTTCAAATGCGGCCTCAACTTCTTCAGCGTCGGCAGGCGTCAGAATTGTGAGCCCCGGCAGTACGCGCGTCAGGGCCAGATCTTCCAGCGCATGATGCGATGCGCCGTCAGGTCCATCATCCATTCCTGGGTGGCTACCAACTAATTTAATGTTAGCTTTGGCGTAGCATGCCTGGCGCAGTTGAGTCCAGGCGGTGCCTGTCACAAACATCGCAAAGTTAACGTAGAACGGAATATTTCCTTCCAACGCCTGGCCAGTGGCAAAGCTCATTGCCGATCCTTCCGCAATACCCATTTCAAAGAAAGCGTCTGGATAGACGGCCTGGAACTGGTCAGTGCGGGTGGAGCTGGCTAAATCACTATCAATGGCGACAATGGGATAGCCCTTTTTTTTCAGGGCAATGAGTGCGTTACCAATTTCATCACGTGGGGCTTTCATCACTGCAACTCCTCCATAGCCTGCTGATATTGTTCGGTGGTTGGGGTTTTTGAATGCCAGTCACCGTTATTTTCCATATAGCTAACGCCACTGCCTTTGGTGGTATGCGCAATAATGGCGACAGGTTTTCCTTTCAGATGGCGTGAAAGCATCAGCGTGTCGGCAACCTGATGCATATCGTTACCGTTATGGAGTTCGAGTACGTGCCAGCCGAAAAGACGCACTTTGTCGGCCAGAGGTTCCAGATTCACCACCTGATTAACGGGGTCGTGGGAGGAAAAACCGTTGTAGTCGATAATCGCCACCAGGTTATCCATCTTCATATGGCCTGCCTGTTGTAGCGTTTCCCAGATTTGCCCTTCGTGCATTTCGCCATCGCCAATGATGGCGAAAACGCGCTGTGATTCCCCCCGCTGTTTTTTGGCCGCCGCCATACCAAAGGCAATGGATAATCCCTGGCCCAGCAGGCCGGTTGTTGCATCGACTTCGGGCAGAGATTTGATGCTAGGGTGCCCCTGTAAACGTGAGTTAATTTGTCGAAAAGTATTAAATTCGCTGCGCTCAATTTTGCCTTTTTGATGCAGCATGGCGTACTGAGCAGCAACCGCATGACCTTTGCTCATGACCACGCGAGCGCGAGGGGCGCAGGAGAAGTCCACCTCTTGATCGTAAATCCAGGTCAGAATGTCGATGATGGACAATGCACCGCCAGGATGGCCAATGCCTGATTCATAAATCATGGTGACAATATCCCGGCGAGCAGCTAGCGCATGGGATTTCAATTCATCAATATTCATGTTCATTCCTTATCAGGGCAACATTTTGCCGATGTAATAAACCACTAAGCCGAGGGCGACAAAATCTGTCTCCGGGAAGCTAGTACCGGACAATCCCACCGATTCCATGATGGGATAGATGAGTGCCGGGCCAATACCAATTAATATGCCAGTGACAAAGCTACCGGCGATGGCCCCTTTCCAGCCTCCTGACGCGTTACCGAAGACGGCGGCGGTAGCACCAATGAAGAAGTAGGGGATGGCGACGGGGATAATGACCGTTTGCCCAATTGATGCGAGTACCCCCATAACCACCAATCCACCCACAAAGGAAGAGATGAAACCTAAAACGGTGGCGGTTGGGGCATACGGAAAGACGACTGGGCAATCCAGCGCGGGTTTGGCATTCGGGATAAATTTTTCAGAGATGCCCAGAAATGCCGGGACTATTTCTGACAACAGCAAGCGAACGCCAGTGATGATGATATAAAGCGATGCGGTAAACGTGAGTGACTGGAATAGCGGATAAACCAGCCAATGCATTCCACCGGCGGCGGCCGTTACCGCTTCTTCGCCTGCGGCAAGCGCCGCGATGTAATAGAAAATACTGACAGAGATGGACACGGAGACGATGTAGTCTTTAAAAATCCCCAACCATCCGGGAAGATTTAGCTTTTCTGTTGACTGCTTAGGATCACCCACTTTCGAACCGATCCATCCCGATAGCGCGTAGGCCAGAGTAACGTAATGACCCATCGCGATTTCATCATTACCGGTAATCTTACGCATCCACGGCTGAGCGATAGCTGGATAGACACAGGCCGCAAGCCCCAGCAGTATGGAGCCGACGATAATTGTTGTTACATCGCTGTAGCCAAGCGCCTTAAGCGTAACGGTTAAGAGGGCAGACAGATACAGATTATGTTGGCCCGTCAGGAAGATGTATTTGAACGGCGTTACGCGGGCAAAAAACAAGTTCCAGCCGAAACCAACGACCATGATGAGTGAAACGCACATGGCAAACTTGGTTTGTGCCAGCCCAGTTAACGCTTCGGCTAACGGCATCACACCTTTCAGACCGAATCCATCGCTGAATAAGGTCTGAAAATTACCTAAGGATGTCACCGCAATCCCTGCTCCGCCGGCAAATACCAGAAATCCGACGATGGTTTTAAAGGTACCTGAAAGCACTTTTTCGATGGGTTTACGCTGGATAAGCAAACCAATTAGCGCAATAAAGCCAACTAAAAGTGGGGTTACACCCAAAATGTCGAATACAATGAACTTTAGGAGATCCATATTTCCCCCGGAGAGGTTAG
Source organism: Citrobacter sp. RHB35-C21 (assembly GCF_013816515.1). Classification (NCBI taxonomy): domain Bacteria; kingdom Pseudomonadati; phylum Pseudomonadota; class Gammaproteobacteria; order Enterobacterales; family Enterobacteriaceae; genus Citrobacter; species Citrobacter sp. RHB35-C21. The sequence goes on along the minus strand of NZ_CP057147.1, from coordinate 3,385,766 downwards.
TTGTTTTGAACAACGCTGGTGAGCGCAGATTCCATTTCTTCGCTGTTCATCAGATCGGTGATACCGATTGCTCTGAACCCGGCGGCTTCTACCTCATCGGTCAGGTCGCTCATGGTGATCACGAAGTCGATGTTTTGCCAGGTTCGTAGCCCTGACAGGACATCGTGTTCAAGATCGATATCCCAGCCATGTTTATCGATGACTTTTTGGGCTTTGATTTTCAGCATTAGTGAACTGCCCATACCGGTACGACAGACGATCAGACCTTTCATTAGACGTTCTCCTGTTTGTAAAAATAATTATTTTTAATTATCATTGGTGCGATAAAAATTATTATCGCAAAGCCGGGCAAAGTATGTGACAGCATTTGCATTTTGTGCAAAAAGGCGAAAAATGAGTCAAATAGATACTAATTTATTGATTAACATAAGAAATGGGGCTTCAGAGCTGAGTCCGATCCTGGAAAAGGTAGGGCGTTTTATCACTGAAAATCCTGATTTTGTGATGCGGCATACGATAACCGAGCTGGCCGATTCTATTGATACCAGTGAGGGGAGTATCACTCGTTTTTGCCGTGCCTTTGGTTTTAAGGGGTTTTCTGATTTCAGAACGGCTCTTGCACTGGAGCAAGGAGCTGCACGGCCGAATGATGGAGGAAGTGAGGAGACGGCGGCGGTACTGGCAAGCGTTTGTGACAGCAATGCCATCATTGACAGCAAAGAGTTGCAGGCGGTTGCGACTTGGTTAAATCAGCTCAGTAATATTGCAATTTATGCGGTAGGTACTGCGGTGCCGGTGGCGTTATTCCTGCAAATCAATCTGGTGCAGATGGGGAAAATAGCCAGTTATATCGACCGGTTTTATCCGGCGGCTATCTCTCCGTTGGCGGACAGCCAAAAAACAGGGATTATCGTTATTCATACAGAACAAGTCTCTACCGATATGATGCAGTCGCTGACGCTAGCGAAGGAACAAGGCATAAAAATTCTCTCGTTAACTCGCGGATCGTTTGCGCCATTAAATCGGCTTTCTGACTGGAATTTGCAGGCGGCGGTTGCATTACAGGGGGAAGGTGAGTCTGGTTTTGCTGAAATTGCTGGTGCGATGATGGTGGCAGATCGCATACTCAGTGCTCTGGAAGAGCAGGATGAGCGTTACGTGCAGTGTCGTAAAGCACACCAGAAACGTATTTTCTCTATTGAAAGCGTGACCAATAAACTTTCAGAATATTTTATGTCGTAGGCATCGAACGTTGGCGTCGCGCTACTCAAGCAGAGCGCTGCGACGCCGTGGTCGTCATACCTTAGTACATTACTTTATGACCATACTGCTCAAGAATGCCTTTCACGCGCTCCATGGTCTCTTTCTTCGGTGGCTTAACACCGTCAAGTTTGTACTCTTCACCCATTGCCACCCATTTGTGTTTGCCCAGCTCATGGTATGGCAGCAGTTCGATTTTCTCTACGTTGCCCATATCGCGGGTAAACTCGCCCAGGCGGTGCGCGGAGTCGTCATCGTCAGACCAGCCAGGCACAACGACGTAGCGGATCCACACCTTGATGTCTTTATTGGACAGGTAACGTGCGAACTCAAGCGTACGATGGTTAGATACGCCCACCAGATTCTGATGGATTTCATCGTTCATCTGTTTGAGATCGAGCATCACCAGGTCGGTGACTTCCAGCAATTCATCGATCACCGGATCGTAGCGGCGAACAAAACCGTTGGTATCCAGACAGGTATGAATACCTTCTTTTTTACAGGCACGAAACCAGTCGCGTACAAATTCAGCTTGCAGGATAGCTTCGCCACCGGACGCTGTTACACCGCCACCGGAGGCGTTCATAAAGTGGCGGTAGGTCACGACCTCTTTCATTAACTCGTCGACGGTGACTTCTTTGCCGCCGTGCGTATCCCATGTGTCACGGTTATGACAATACAGGCAGCGCATCAGGCAGCCCTGGAAGAAGGTAATAAAACGGATGCCCGGGCCATCAACAGTGCCACAGGATTCAAAGGAGTGAATGCGACCAATAACTGACATTGCGGTGTTTCTCCAGGTGTGGCCCATCCGGGGCCAGTGTTAGTGCACAGTTATTAACTGTGTCGAGTCTGTTTTGGCTGCTATCCATAAGTATAGATAGCTGACAAAGCAGGCTATTAAAAAGGCCCCACTTACGTGGAGCCTTTATTGTACGCTTTTTAAAGTACGATTTCAGTCAAAACCAATTACATGGTCTGAGTGAAGGTACGAGTAATAACGTCCTGCTGCTGTTCTTTAGTCAGGGAGTTAAAACGTACTGCGTAGCCAGAAACACGGATGGTCAGCTGCGGATATTTTTCCGGATGTTCCATCGCATCCAGCAGCATTTCACGGTTCATGACGTTCACGTTCAGGTGCTGACCACCTTCGATGGACGCTTCGTGGTGGAAGTAACCATCCATCAGACCAGCCAGGTTGGTCTTACGAACTTCGTCATCTTTACCCAGTGCGTTCGGAACGATAGAGAAGGTGTAAGAGATACCATCTTTAGCGTAAGCAAACGGCAGTTTAGCAACGGAGGTCAGAGAGGCAACAGCACCTTTCTGGTCACGACCGTGCATTGGGTTAGCACCCGGTCCGAACGGCGCGCCAGCACGACGACCATCTGGGGTGTTACCGGTTTTCTTACCATAAACCACGTTAGAGGTGATGGTCAGAACAGACTGAGTCGGGATAGCGTTACGATAAGTAGTCAGTTTCTGAATTTTCTTCATGAAACGTTCTACCAGGTCAACCGCCATGTCATCAACGCGAGAGTCGTTGTTACCAAACTGCGGGTATTCGCCTTCGATTTCGAAGTCGACAGCCAGACCGTCTTCGTCACGAATCGGTTTAACTTTCGCATATTTGATTGCAGACAGGGAGTCAGCAGCAACGGACAGACCAGCGATACCACACGCCATGGTGCGGATAACGTCACGGTCGTGCAGCGCCATCAGAGAGGCTTCGTAGCTGTACTTGTCGTGCATGTAGTGGATAACGTTCAGTGCAGTGACGTACTGTTTAGCCAGCCAGTCCATGAAGTGATCCATGCGCTCCATAACTTCGTCGAAGTTCAGAACGTCGCCTTTGATCGGTTCAGATTTAGGACCAACCTGCATTTTCAGTTTTTCATCAACGCCGCCGTTGATTGCGTACAGCATGGTTTTCGCCAGGTTTGCACGCGCACCGAAGAACTGCATTTGTTTACCAACAACCATCGGGCTTACGCAGCAAGCGATAGCGTAGTCGTCGTTGTTGAAGTCCGGACGCATCAGGTCATCGTTCTCGTACTGCAGAGAAGAGGTGTCGATGGACACTTTAGCGGCGAATTTCTTGAAGTTCAGAGGCAGTTTTTCAGACCACAGAACGGTGATGTTCGGCTCCGGAGAAGGACCCATGGTGTACAGGGTATTCAGGAAGCGGAAGCTGTTTTTGGTAACCAGAGTACGGCCATCAACGCCCATACCACCGATAGATTCAGTTGCCCAAATCGGGTCACCGGAGAACAGTTCATCATATTCAGGGGTACGCAGGAAACGAACCATACGCAGTTTCATGACCAGGTGGTCAATCATTTCCTGAGCGTCTTGCTCGGTGATTTTGCCTGCTTTGATATCACGTTCGATGTAGGCATCCAGGAAGGTGGATACGCGACCGAAGGACATTGCTGCGCCGTTCTGAGATTTAACCGCGGCCAGGTAGCCGAAGTAAGTCCACTGGATAGCTTCCTGAGCGTTGGTTGCCGGACCAGAGATATCGCAGCCATATTTAGCAGCCATTTCTTTGATCTGACCCAGTGCGCGGTGCTGTTCAGCAATTTCTTCACGCAGACGGATAGTGGCTTCCAGGTTTACGCCGTTTTCCAGATCGGACTGCAGAGAGACGAACTGAGCGTATTTGTCTTTCATCAGGTAGTCGATACCGTACAGCGCAACGCGACGGTAGTCACCGATGATACGGCCACGGCCATAGGCATCTGGCAGACCAGTCAGAACACCGGATTTACGGCAGTTCAGAATGTCTTTGGTGTAAACATCGAATACGCCCTGGTTGTGGGTTTTGCGGTATTCGGTGAAGATTTTTTTCAGCATCGGGTCCAGTTCGCGATTGTACGCTTTGCAGGAACCTTCAACCATTTTGATGCCGCCAAACGGAATGATCGCACGTTTCAGCGGAGCTTCAGTCTGCAGACCAACAATTTTCTCGAGCGCTTTGTTGATGTAGCCAGCGTCGTGAGAAGTGATGGTAGAAGCAACGGAGGTGTCAAAGTCAACAGGCGCGTGAGTGCGGTTTTCCTGTTTAACGCCTTCCATCACGCTGTCCCACAGTGCAGTGGTCGCATCAGTTGCGCCAGCCAGGAAGGACTCGTCACCCTCATACGGAGTGTAGTTTTTCTGAATGAAGTCACGGACGTTTACTTCATTCTGCCAATCACCTTTGGTAAAACCTTCCCAGGCTGTGGCTAACTTTTCATTAAGCTCGGACATGTAACACCTACCTTCTTAAGTGGATTTTTTATTTACTGCGTGTAATGGGCATCATCAGATTAATGATGATCGTTACCACGCAGATAAATGACCCAGTATGTCAACCCGACCAACAAACCGCCGCCGATAATGTTGCCGATCGTAACCGGAATCAGGTTATCGGTGATGAAATTCATCACGGTCAGGTGAGAAAAATTCTCCGGAGAAGACCCAACAGCGGTCCAGAATTCCGGGGTGGCGAAATCGCGAATTACAATACCCATAGGGATCATAAACATGTTTGCGATACTGTGCTCAAAACCGCTGGCAACAAACATTGCGACCGGTAATACCATGATAAACGCTTTGTCCATCAGGCTGCGACCCGAATAGCTCATCCATACTGCCAGACACACCATCAGGTTCGCCAGGATGCCAAGACTTACCGCCTCAACAAAAGTATGGTGCACTTTGTGGTCGGCTGTTTGCAGGACGTTGAGACCCCACGCGCCGTTAGCGGTCATATACTCGCCAGAAAGCCACATGAGTAACACGAAGATCAGGGCGCCAATCAGGTTGCCGACATAAACGTTAAGCCAGTTTTTAGCCAATTGGCCCCAGGTGATGCGACCACTGGCTTTCGCTACGACAATCAGTACGGTTGAGGTGAAGAGGTCTGCACCGCAGACAACGCAGAGAATCAGCCCCAGGGAAAAGCAGATACCACCTACTAGCTTCGCCATGCCGAAAGGCATTGTGCCGGTACCGGTTGTGGCGGTGATATAGAAAACAAAGGCAATTGAAATGAATACACCGGCAGTAATTGCCAGATAGAACGTCTTAAGCGGATGTTTCGTTGCTTTATAGACGCCTGCTTCTTCGGCAACTTTGGCCATTGCAGCAGGAAGAATAAGATCAAAAGGGTTGTCAGCTTTCACACTAACTCTCTCTTTATTAAGTCGGCGACGAGATACTAACAAAGCATTATAGATGAGAATTTGATATAGATCATATCTCGCCTGGCTTATAGGCCCGTAAGGCGCATGGTTTTTATGCGATTACGGTGTAACTTGTTGATTATCCAAATAAAAATAAATTTTAAAAATTATAAAGTGAGTTGAATTTTTTCTTTCTGTCTCCTCTGGAGCGGTTAATTAAAATGGAGTAATTGAGATAAAAAACCACATTAATAAGCTAATTTTCTTAATATCAACTACTAATATTTAACCTTGTTTTTACATTTATTTTTTGATTTGACCAAAATAAAAAACAGGGCGCATTAAGCGCCCCGTAATATAGCCCAGACAATACCTTTAGCCTACTCAGCGCAGGCTGATTGTCACTATTTTGACCAATGTGCTGCTTTCGCGCGCTGCAGTTTTTCGTAAGCTTTCAGCAGAGACTGATGCGCCGGGAAAGCCTGCAGATCGCTATCAACGGTTTGAAGCCCGTAGAACGGCGCTTCGCCACTTAATGCTGCACTTGCGGCTTCAACCGCCTCGGCACCGTACATGCGAACAAACGCGTTCAGATATTGTAGCGGCTGACGATCTTCTTCCTGAGATAGCAGCAGCAGCGTTTGCAGACAGCGGTAGTAGTTGGCACGTTCAGCGCTAAAGACAGAGGCGTTGAATTCCATCGTCCATTCTGTCCAGACCAGCGCCTGCTCCAGGTCGCCGCCGGCCAGCGCCAGCATCACTTTAAGCTCGCCAATGCGCAGGGTGTACCAACCGTTATCCGCACCGGTTGCCAGACCGAGCAGCTCGCGTACGCGGGTGAAGTCGTCAAAGCCTTCTTCATCCAGTTGTTCGATCAGATTGAGATAGTCTTCTTTATCCCATTCACTTCCCGGGAGCGAGAGAATAGTGTCACGCAGATGGGCGCCCATGGCGTTGTTGGCTAACCACAGATCTTCAGCCGGATAGATGTCAGACATTCCCGGAACAATAATGCGGCACGCATAAACGCTCAGGTGCTCGTAGTCGGCGATATACACTTCTTTATCTTCAGCATTGAAGATGGCCATCAGGGTGGCGAACTCTTCTTCGGTGGTACCGGAGAAATTCCAGTCAACGAACGGATAGTCAGCATCCTGCTTGAACAGATCCCAGGAGATCAGGCCGCTGGAATCGATGAAGTGGGTTTCAAGGTTAGTGTGTTCAGCCACTTCTTCGTCGTCAAAGGTTGGTGGGGTGAAGACATCAAGATCTTTCAGACCACGGCCCTGCAGCAGTTCAGTGACAGTACGCTCCAGCGCAACGCCGAAATCCGGGTGCGCACCGAAGGAGGCAAAGCAGGTACCATTGGCCGGGTTGAACAGGACAACGCAAATCACCGGATACTTGCCGCCCAGCGAGCCATCGTAGGCGAAAATTGGGAAACCTTCCGCTTCCAGTTTGGCGATGGACTCCACCACTGCCGGGTAGCGCGCCATGACTTCGGCCGGGATTTCCGGCAGGCTGATGCTTTCCGCAATAATACGGTTCTTCACATGGCGCTCAAAGACTTCAGACAGGCCCTGAACGCGCGCTTCGTTTCGGGTGTTACCCGCAGACATGCCGTTAGAAACGTACAGGTTGCCAATAATGTTCATGGGAATATAGACGGTCTGGTTATCCGACTGACGGGTAAACGGTAGGCCGCAGACCCCACGTTCTTCATTACCGGATTGCAGATCGATAAGCATGCTGCCAGTCAGTTCGTTGTCTGGATCGTAAAACGCACGCAGACGAGCATCCAGTAGACCTTCTGGTACGTCGTCTTCTTCAGTCAACGGGAACCATTTTTCGTTCGGATAATGCACGAATGGGCCGTTGGCGATGGTTTCACCCAGCCAGAAATCCGCAAAGAAATAGTTAGTCGACAGACGCTCAAAATATTCGCCCAGCGCGGAAGCCAGCGCCGCTTTTTTCGTCGCGCCTTTACCGTTGGTGAAGCACAGCGCGCATTCTTTGTCGCGAATATGTACAGACCAGACGTTAGGGACGGGATTCAACCACGAGGCTTCTTCAATTTGAAAACCAAGGTCGAGCAATTTTTGCTGGAAGCGAGCGATGGAGTCTTCCAGAGCGGCATCTTTGCCGGGGATAAATGTTTGCGTCATGAAAATCACTTTTGTCGTACGGAAAGCGCGCAATGATACGGGTTTTAAATGAATGGCGCTATCGTCGCCGGAGTTCAGACGTAAATAAAAGTATTAGCTATGCTTTCCTACAGCCAACCACGTTTAGAGCATAATAATGAAAGCTTTCGATTTACACCGAATGGTACTGGATAAGGTGCCCATGGATTTTCTGGGAGAAGTTGCTCTGCGCAGCCTCTATACCTTTATATTGGTTTTTCTGTTTTTAAAAATCACCGGACGTCGCGGCGTACGCCAGATGTCGCTTTTTGAAGTGCTGATTATCCTTACGCTGGGGTCCGCGGCGGGAGATGTGGCATTTTATGATGATGTCCCGATGCTGCCGGTGCTGGTGGTCTTTATTACGCTTGCCGTGCTGTATCGGCTGGTTATGTGGCTGATGGCGCATAGCGAGAAAATGGAGGATTTGCTGGAGGGCAAGCCCGTTGTGATCATTGAGGACGGCGAGCTGGCATGGTCGAAGCTCAATAGTGCCAATATGACGGAATTCGAATTCTTTATGGAATTGCGTTTGAACGGTGTGGAGCAATTGGGACAGGTGAGACTGGCCATCCTGGAAACAAATGGGCAAATCAGCGTCTATTTCTTTGCCGATGAAGACGTAAAGCCGGGGCTCAGTATTTTGCCTAAACGCTGTACACAGCGATTTAAAGTGATACCTGAAGCTGGGGACTATGCCTGTATACGGTGTAGTGAAGTGGTGCAAATGAACGCCGGAGATCATCAATTATGTCCACGCTGTGCAAATCCAGAATGGTCGAAGGCCAGTCGGGCAAAACGGGTCACCTGACAGCGAAAATCTCGGTTTTTACCCGTCAATCCGATAGATTCTGTTGTGTGACCAATGACACATTTTTACCCTGGTCAGTTTTACCCATTGCGGCGCGTGTCACTGAATGATAAAACCGATATCCACAGGAATAACTTATACCAATGTCTGTCACCGGATTATCGCCAATGACAGGATGTTGATTGGACAACAACACAACGTGGTGAGGGGAAATGGCTCAGGTCTTCAATTTTAGTTCAGGTCCGGCAATGTTACCGGCAGAAGTACTTAAACTGGCTCAACAGGATCTTCGCGACTGGAACGGTCTTGGCACGTCGGTGATGGAAATTAGCCACCGTGGCAAAGAATTCATCCAGGTCGCAGAGGAAGCGGAGCAGGATTTTCGCGATCTTCTCAGCATCCCCTCCAACTATAAAGTGTTGTTCTGCCATGGCGGTGGGCGCGGGCAGTTTGCGGGTATCCCGTTAAATATTCTGGGTGACAAAACCACGGCGGATTACGTTGATGCCGGTTATTGGGCAGCCAGCGCAATTAAAGAAGCGAAAAAATACTGTACGCCGAACGTTATCGACGCCAAAGTCACCGTTGACGGACTGCGTGCTGTTAAGCCAATGAGCGAATGGCAGCTTTCTGACAACGCGGCGTATTTGCACTATTGCCCGAATGAAACCATTGATGGCATTGCGATCGATGAAACGCCGAATTTTGCCAGCAATGTGGTGGTTACGGCGGATCTGTCCTCTACCATTCTTTCTGCACCGCTTGACGTGAGCCGTTATGGCGTAATTTATGCCGGGGCGCAGAAAAACATCGGCCCGGCCGGGCTGACCATTGTCATCGTACGTGAAGATTTGCTGGGTAAGGCTCATGTGTCATGCCCGTCAATCCTCGACTATACCGTGCTGAATGACAACGACTCCATGTTCAACACGCCGCCAACCTTTGCCTGGTATCTGTCTGGCCTGGTCTTTAAATGGCTGAAAGAGCAGGGCGGTGTTAACGCGATGGATAAAATTAACCAGCAAAAAGCGGAACTGCTGTACGGCGTAATCGATAACAGCGATTTCTACCGTAACGACGTGGCAAAATCGAACCGTTCACGCATGAACGTACCGTTCCAGCTTGCTGACAGCGCACTGGATAAACTCTTCCTGGAAGAGTCTTTCGCTGCGGGTCTGCACGCGTTGAAAGGGCACCGTGTGGTCGGTGGTATGCGCGCGTCCATCTACAATGCAATGCCGCTAGAAGGTGTAAAAGTGCTGACCGATTTCATGGTCGATTTCGAGCGCCGCCGCGGTTAATCTGCTGTATTTTCATCCCCACAGCCAGTCTGTGGGGTTTTTATGTCTGTTTTTGAGAGTCGAGTTTCATGGAATCCCTGACGTTACAACCCATTGCGCGGGTGGATGGCACCATCAATCTGCCTGGATCCAAAAGTGTTTCTAACCGCGCTTTGCTGCTGGCTGCATTAGCAAATGGCACCACTGTCCTGACCAACCTGCTGGACAGCGATGATGTCCGCCATATGCTTAATGCTCTGAATGCGTTAGGAATTAGCTATACCCTTTCTGCCGACCGTACGCGTTGCGAGATTATCGGCAATGGCGGCGCGCTGCATGCCGAAGGCGCAGTGGAACTGTTCCTTGGCAATGCCGGAACCGCAATGCGCCCGCTGGCCGCTGCGCTGTGTCTGGGCAGTAATGACATCGTGTTGACGGGCGAGCCACGCATGAAAGAGCGCCCGATTGGCCATCTGGTTGATGCGTTACGCCAGGGCGGAGCCAACATTGAATACCTGGAGCAAGAAAACTATCCGCCTTTACGTCTGCGCGGTGGCTTTACCGGGGGACAGGTTGAGGTAGACGGCAGCGTATCCAGTCAGTTCCTGACTGCGCTGCTGATGACTGCGCCACTGGCGCCGCAGGATACGACGATCGCCATTAAAGGCGAGCTGGTATCCAAGCCTTACATTGATATCACACTGAACCTGATGAAAACGTTTGGTGTTGAAATTGAGAATCAGAACTACCAGCGCTTTATTGTGCAGGGTCAGCAGCAGTATCAGTCACCGGGTGCATATCTGGTTGAAGGCGATGCTTCTTCCGCTTCCTATTTTCTCGCAGCGGGAGCCATTAAAGGCGGTACGGTAAAAGTCACCGGGATTGGCCGCAACAGTATGCAGGGTGATATCCGCTTCGCTGATGTGCTGGAAAAAATGGGCGCGACCATTACCTGGGGCGATGACTTTATTGCCTGTACTCACGGTGAGTTGAACGCGGTAGACATGGATATGAACCATATTCCCGATGCGGCGATGACCATCGCCACGGCAGCGCTGTTCGCTAAAGGCACCACGGCCTTACGTAACATCTATAACTGGCGCGTCAAAGAGACCGACCGCCTGTTCGCGATGGCGACCGAGTTGCGTAAAGTGGGCGCGATCGTTGAAGAGGGCGAAGACTATATTCGCGTTACACCACCGGCGACGTTACAGTTTGCGGAGATCGCGACCTACAACGATCACCGCATGGCGATGTGTTTCTCGCTGGTGGCGTTGTCTGACACGCCGGTGACCATTCTGGACCCTAAATGTACCGCCAAAACCTTCCCGGATTATTTCGAACAGTTGGCGCGTATTAGTACACCAGCCTGATCCTCACATCTGACGATCGCGCTCAGCATATTCGTGAGCGCATCGCTGCAGATAAACAGTAAATCAGTGTCATCTTCCGGGCTGGTTTCTCGCCAGCCCGCTATAATTGCGCAATTCTTCCTCACATCGTTACAGACTAATCGGGTTTTTACACTCTGTGTTAACGATTATTAGCGTTGGCGCGTATAATGCGCGGCGTTCACGTTAACGTATGCCCGTTTAAGGAGAAAAAGATGACGGCAATTGCCCCGGTTATTACCATTGATGGCCCAAGTGGTGCAGGAAAAGGCACCTTGTGCAAGGCAATGGCGGAAGCATTGCAATGGCATCTGTTAGATTCAGGCGCGATCTACCGCGTACTGGCGCTCGCAGCGTTGCATCACCATGTTGATGTCACATCTGAAGATGCTCTGGTACCGCTTGCCTCACACCTGGATGTGCGTTTTATCTCAACGGACGGCAACCTGGAAGTCATTCTGGAAGGTGAAGATGTCAGCGGCGAAATCCGCACCCAGGAAGTAGCGAATGCCGCATCTCAGGTCGCTGCGTTTCCTCGCGTACGCGAAGCGCTGTTACGCCGCCAACGCGCGTTTCGTGAAGCGCCCGGCCTGATTGCCGACGGACGAGACATGGGGACCGTGGTGTTCCCGGATGCACCAGTGAAAATTTTCCTGGACGCCTCCTCGCAAGAACGTGCGCATAGACGTATGCTACAGTTGCAGGAAAAGGGCTTTAGTGTTAACTTTGAACGCCTTTTGGCCGAGATCGAAGAACGCGATTTCCGCGATCGTAACCGTGCTGTAGCGCCGCTGGTTCCCGCTGCTGATGCTTTAGTTTTGGATTCAACCCGATTAAGCATTGAGCAAGTGATTGAAAAAGCGTTACAATACGCGCGCCAAAAACTGGCACTCGCTTAAGTGCGACCGAATTTGCAGTACCCCCGTTGCAATGGATTGACAGCGGGTATGTTAAACAACCCCATCCGGCATGGAGCCAGGTGGACGTTAAATATGAAACCTGAAGATTAAACATGACTGAATCTTTTGCTCAACTGTTTGAAGAATCCTTAAAAGAAATCGAAACCCGTCCGGGTTCCATCGTTCGTGGTGTTGTTGTTGCTATCGACAAAGACGTAGTACTGGTTGACGCTGGTCTGAAATCTGAGTCCGCCATTCCGGCAGAGCAGTTCAAAAACGCCCAGGGCGAGTTGGAAATCCAGGTTGGTGACGAAGTTGACGTTGCTCTGGATGCAGTAGAAGACGGCTTCGGTGAAACCCTGCTGTCCCGTGAAAAAGCTAAACGTCACGAAGCTTGGATCACGCTGGAAAAAGCTTACGAAGAAGCTGCAACCGTTACTGGTGTTATCAATGGCAAAGTCAAGGGTGGCTTCACTGTTGAGCTGAATGGTATTCGCGCGTTCCTGCCGGGTTCCCTGGTAGACGTTCGTCCGGTCCGCGACACGCTGCACCTGGAAGGCAAAGAGCTTGAATTCAAAGTAATCAAGCTGGATCAGAAGCGTAACAACGTTGTTGTTTCCCGTCGTGCCGTTATCGAATCCGAAAACAGCGCAGAACGCGATCAGCTGCTGGAAAACCTGCAGGAAGGCATGGAAGTTAAAGGTATCGTTAAGAACCTCACTGACTACGGTGCATTCGTTGATCTGGGTGGCGTTGACGGCCTGCTGCACATCACCGACATGGCATGGAAACGCGTTAAGCATCCGAGCGAAATCGTAAACGTTGGCGACGAAATCACTGTTAAAGTGCTGAAGTTCGACCGCGAGCGTACTCGTGTATCTCTGGGCCTGAAACAGCTGGGCGAAGATCCATGGGTAGCTATCGCTAAGCGTTATCCGGAAGGTACCAAACTGACTGGTCGCGTGACCAACCTGACCGACTACGGCTGCTTCGTTGAAATCGAAGAAGGCGTTGAAGGCCTGGTTCACGTTTCCGAAATGGATTGGACCAACAAAAACATCCACCCGTCCAAAGTTGTTAACGTTGGCGATGTAGTGGAAGTTATGGTTCTGGATATCGACGAAGAACGTCGTCGTATCTCCCTGGGTCTGAAGCAGTGCAAAAACAACCCATGGCAGCAGTTCGCGGAAACCCACAACAAGGGCGACCGTGTTGAAGGTAAAATCAAGTCTATCACTGACTTCGGTATCTTCATCGGCCTGGACGGCGGCATCGACGGCCTGGTTCACCTGTCTGACATCTCCTGGAACGTTGCAGGCGAAGAAGCAGTTCGTGAATACAAAAAAGGCGACGAAATCGCAGCTGTTGTTCTGCAGGTTGACGCAGAGCGTGAGCGTATCTCTCTGGGCGTTAAACAGCTCGCAGAAGATCCGTTCAACAACTGGGTTGCACTGAACAAGAAAGGCGCAATCGTAAACGGTAAAGTCACTGCAGTTGATGCTAAAGGCGCAACCGTAGAACTGGCTGACGGCGTTGAAGGTTACCTGCGCGCTTCTGAAGCTTCCCGCGACCGCGTTGAAGATGCAACTCTGGTTCTGAGCGTAGGCGACGACGTTGAAGCTAAATTCACCGGCGTTGATCGTAAGAACCGCGCAATCAGCCTGTCTGTTCGTGCTAAAGACGAAGCTGATGAGAAAGATGCAATCGCAACTGTTAACAAACAGGAAGATGCTAACTTCTCTAACAACGCAATGGCTGAAGCTTTCAAAGCAGCTAAAGGCGAGTAATATCGAGTGCTCCCAAATCCTTTGTGCTGTTAACAGCACAAAGAGTGACGAGTAGCTTGACAGATTACAGGATTCGTCCTGTAATCAATGACAAAGGGCGGCTAAGGCCGCCCTTAATCAATGCAGCAGCTAATTATGCCTTTAAGGAACCGGAGGAATCATGACCAAGTCAGAATTGATTGAAAGACTTGCAACCCAGCAACCTCATATTCCCGCGAAAGCGGTTGAAGATGCAGTTAAAGAGATGCTGGAACATATGGCCTCGACTCTTGCGCAAGGCGAGCGTATTGAAATCCGCGGTTTCGGCAGTTTCTCTTTGCATTACCGCGCACCGCGCACCGGACGTAATCCGAAGACCGGCGATAAAGTGGACCTGGAAGGAAAATACGTTCCGCACTTTAAACCAGGTAAAGAACTGCGCGATCGCGCCAATATTTACGGTTAAGTTTTTAGCGAGACTTAACGCCGAGAAAAGCACCCGCATGGGTGCTTTTTTCATTTCTGCCAACCCATCCTGGAATCTCCATCCCAGTTAATTTGCACGTTACAAGCGCCGCTAAATGTTAGCGGAATGCATACCGTATAACGCTAAATTGGCACCAGACAACCGTCGAACATTACTGCACACTTCCTGCTACAGGGAGGTGACTGATGAAAATAACAACGGTTAGTACGAGTGCCTTATTCGGCATTCTCCCGCTTATGCTATTACCTGCGTTACCTGACATGCTGTGCATCGGCGTTATATTTGGTCTGGCAATTCTGCTCTGTCTTATTTCTCACAGCCCTGTACGTTTCGCCGGATTAACCCTGCTATTTTTTCTTTGGGGAGTTCTGGCTGCGAAAGATGCGCTGTGGGCCGGTAATACGCTGCCTGCAAAAAGCCAGCAGGCCATCGTGCGGATAACCGGAACCGATAATATGACAACGCACTACGGCCAGATCACGCATCTGCAGGGGAAGCGGGTATTTCCTGCTATCGGAATTACTCTGTATGGGCAGTACCTACCCGGCAACGTTTGTGCGGGCCAGACATGGGCGATGACGTTGAAGGTTCGTGCTATACACGGTCAATTGAACGAGGGCGGGTTTGATAGCCAGCGTTACGCATTGGCGCAGCACCAGCTGCTGACGGGAAGATTTTTGCAGGCTTCGGTTATCACACAACAATGCAGTTTGCGTTCGCGGTATCTCTCCTCGTTGAAAAGCGCGCTCGCTGACTATCCCTGGCAGCAGGTTATACTGGGCCTGGGAATGGGGGAGCGCTTGTCCGTGTCACAAGCGGTGAAAACCATTATGCGTGATACCGGTACGGCCCATTTGATGGCTATCTCCGGACTGCATATTGCATTTGCCGCACTTCTGGCAGCAGGATTAATTCGCGCGGGGCAATTTTTTATGCCAACCAGATGGATTTGCTGGCAGGTTCCGTTAGTTGGCGGGATCGTCTGCGCAACATTCTATGCCTGGTTAACGGGGCTACAGCCCCCGGCATTACGTACGGTTGTTGCGCTACTGGTCTGGGGAGGGCTAAAACTCAGCGGCAGGCAGTGGAGTGGATGGTCGGTGTGGATCTGCTGTCTGGCAGCCATTCTGGTGGTGGATCCTGTCGCCATTCTTTCACAAAGTCTGTGGTTGTCTGCTTTTGCCGTTGCGGCGCTGCTGTTCTGGTATCAATGGGTTCCGATGCCGGATTGGCCGCTGTCGCGCGTTGGACGCCAATTTCTGGCGCTTGCTCATTTGCAATTGGGAATTACGCTCCTGCTTCTGCCTGTGCAAATCGCGATGTTTCACGGTTTTAGCCTGACCTCATTTTTGGCGAATTTGTTTGCTGTACCGCTGGTTACGTTTATTTCCGTACCATTGATATTAGCAGGCATGATCGTGCATTTAACCGGGCTGGCGATGGTTGAGTCGAACCTATGGTATTTAGCGGATCGCTCCCTCGCGCTATTATTTTGGGGGCTCAGGAGCCTGCCTGAAGGGTGGATCAATATTGATGCACGTTGGCAATGGCTTGCATTTGTACCCGGACTCCTGCTCATCGCATATCGGCTGAACGCGTGGCGAACTATACCGGTAGTTTGTGTCACTGTGCTCCTTTTACTGAGCGCCCCGTTCTGGCGAACGCCACGTACTGATGTCTGGCAAGTGCATATGCTGGACGTCGGGCAGGGGCTGGCGATGGTCATTGCGCGAAATGGGAAAGCGATTCTTTACGATACCGGTCTGGCATGGCCTGAAGGCGATAGCGCGCAACAGCTGATAATTCCCTGGCTACGTTGGCACAACCTGGAGCCAGAAGGCGTTATTTTAAGCCATGAGCATATGGATCACCGGGGCGGGTTGCGTTCGCTGCAGCAAGCCTGGCCGTCGCTATGGATAAGAAGCCCATTAGGTTGGGAAGGGCATCTCCCGTGTTTACGCGGGGAGCGCTGGCAATGGCAAGGGTTAACCTTTAGTGCGCATTGGCCCGTGCGTGGAAATAAAGATCTGGGGAATAACCACTCCTGCGTGGTTAAGGTCGATGGCGGGCATCAGAGTATTCTGCTGACCGGAGATATAGAGTCTCCCGCTGAACAAAAAATGCTCAGTCACTACTGGCAGCATCTGCAGTCTACGGTGATACAGGTTCCACATCATGGTAGCAATACCTCATCATCGCAGGCGCTGATTCAGCGGGTCGGCGGGCAGGCCGCGTTAGCCTCCGCATCCCGTTACAATGCCTGGCGTCTCCCGTCCAGGAAAGTGAAGCAACGTTATCGGCAACAAAATTATCAATGGCTGGATACACCCCACCAGGGGCAGATTACGCTGGATTTTTATCAAAAAAACTGGCGAATAAACAGCTTGCGGGATCAGATTTTACCTCGTTGGTATCATCAGTGGTTTGGCGTGTCGGAGGATAACGGGTAGAATATGCGGCTATTCTAACAAATGCTGGTTTTTTGAATGCATAACGATAAAGATCTCTCTACGTGGCAGACGTTTCGCCGACTATGGCCAACCATAGCGCCTTTTAAATCGGGTCTGATCGTGGCGGGTATAGCGTTAATCCTGAACGCGGCCAGCGATACCTTCATGCTATCGCTCCTTAAGCCATTACTGGATGATGGTTTTGGTAAAACGGATCGCTCGGTGCTGCAGTGGATGCCGCTGGTGGTCATTGGACTAATGGTTCTTCGCGGATTCACCAGCTATGTCTCCAGCTACTGCATCTCATGGGTATCAGGCAAAGTGGTCATGACCATGCGTCGCCGCCTGTTTGGCCATATGATGGGCATGCCGGTCTCCTATTTTGATAAGCAGTCTACAGGTACGCTGTTGTCACGTATTACCTATGATTCAGAGCAGGTCGCGTCATCGTCCTCCGGTGCGCTGATCACCGTGGTACGTGAAGGGGCTTCAATTATTGGCCTGTTTATCATGATGTTCTATTACAGCTGGCAGCTGTCATTGATCCTGATTGTACTGGCGCCAATTGTGTCAGTGGCGATTCGTATAGTTTCCAAGCGCTTTCGTAGCATCAGTAAAAATATGCAAAACACCATGGGTCAGGTTACGACCAGTGCCGAGCAGATGCTGAAAGGCCACAAAGAAGTTCTGATTTTTGGTGGTCAGGAAGTCGAAACTAAGCGCTTTGATAAAGTCAGCAATAAGATGCGTTTGCAGGGCATGAAGATGGTTTCCGCCTCTTCTATCTCCGATCCTATCATCCAGCTGATTGCGTCTCTGGCTCTGGCCTTCGTGTTGTATGCAGCCAGTTTCCCAAGCGTAATGGAAAACCTGACTGCAGGGACAATTACGGTTGTCTTCTCGTCAATGATCGCGTTGATGCGTCCGTTGAAATCGCTGACCAACGTCAACGCACAGTTCCAGCGCGGTATGGCGGCCTGCCAGACCTTATTTACGATTCTGGATAGCGAGCAGGAAAAAGATGAAGGTACACGCGAAATCGAACGCGCTACCGGCAATCTCGAGTTCCGCAACGTGACATTCACCTATCCGGGACGTGAAGTACCTGCGCTGCGCAACATCAACATGAATATTCCAGCGGGGAAAACCGTTGCCCTGGTTGGCCGTTCGGGTTCAGGGAAATCCACCATCGCCAGCTTGATCACGCGCTTCTATGATATTGATGAAGGGCAGATTCTAATGGACGGACACGATCTACGTGAATATACCCTGGCATCCTTGCGCGATCAGGTCGCGTTGGTTTCGCAGAATGTGCACCTGTTTAACGATACGGTTGCCAACAACATCGCCTACGCGCGTACCGATTTGTACAGCCGTGAGCAGATCGAAAAAGCGGCGAAAATGGCTTACGCCATGGATTTCATCAATAAGATGGACAATGGCCTGGATACGGTGATTGGCGAAAACGGCGTCCTGCTATCTGGTGGTCAGCGCCAGCGTATCGCTATTGCCCGCGCCTTGTTGCGTGACAGTCCGATTCTGATCCTTGATGAAGCAACGTCGGCACTCGATACCGAGTCTGAACGCGCGATTCAGGCTGCTCTGGATGAGCTTCAGAAAAACCGTACCTCCCTGGTGATTGCTCACCGCCTTTCTACCATTGAACAGGCGGATGAAATCATCGTGGTGGAAGACGGTATTATTGTTGAGCGTGGAACCCATAGCGAGCTGATTGAGCAGCGTGGGGTGTATGCACAATTACATAAAATGCAATTCGGTCAATGATCGCTCGAATCTGGTCTGGTGAGTCGCCGCTGTGGCGACTGTTACTCCCGCTCTCCTGGCTGTATGGCCTCGTGAGCGGGGGGATCCGCTTATGTTACAAGCTTGGGATTAAACGCGCGTGGCGTGCACCAGTCCCGGTTGTGGTGGTCGGAAACCTGACCGCGGGCGGCAATGGCAAAACGCCAGTGGTTATTTGGCTGGTTGAACAACTGCGTCAACGTGGGATTCGCGTGGGCGTGGTGTCGCGTGGTTATGGCGGGAAAGCGGCTGCTTACCCGCTGTTACTGACCGCAGATACCACTACGGCAGAAGCGGGTGATGAACCTGTGCTGATCGCCCAACGTACCGGCGTGCCCGTAGCGGTATCCCCGGTAAGATCGGATGCGGTCAAAGCCATTTTGGCCCAACACGATGTGCAGATGATTGTGACGGACGATGGGCTACAGCACTACCGTCTGGCGCGAGATGTTGAAATCGTGGTTATTGACGGAGAACGTCGGTTTGGCAATGGCTGGTGGCTTCCCGCGGGTCCCATGCGGGAACGCGCAGGCCGGCTTAAATCGGTGGATGCGACTATCGTTAACGGTGGCGTTGCGCAGCCAGGGGAAATCCCTATGCGACTTGAACCGGGGCTGGCCGTTAATTTACGTACGGGTGAACGCCGCGATGTGTCGCAGCTGTCCAATATTGTCGCCATGGCGGGCATTGGCCATCCACCGCGTTTTTTTGCCACGCTGGAAGCATGCGGTGCCAGCGTGCAAAAAAGTATTGCGCTGGCAGACCATCAGTCTCTGACCTACAGTGACGTCAGTGCGTTTGCAGACGCCGGGCAAACGCTGGTGATGACGGAAAAAGATGCGGTTAAGTGCCGTGCATTTGCCGATGAAAACTGGTGGTATTTACCTGTTGACGCTCATTTGTCAGGCGATCGGCCTGATATGTTGCTGGATAGCTTAATCTCGCTGACTCGCTAACTGATTCACGCTGCGGCAGCGAATCATTTATGAGGCCATAAATGTCGTTGCCGCGTCTTTCTTTGACGGATGCCCGTCATCTTCACCTTGCCGCTCAAGGGCTGCTGAAAAAAACACGCCGTCGGGCAACCCCAGCAGATATTCTTGCTACCATTTCGCGCATGTCGTTATTGCAAATCGATACCATCAATATTGTGTCGCGCAGCCCCTACCTGGTACTGTTTAGTCGTTTGGGTGATTATTCGCCCCAGTGGCTGGATGACGCGTTGCAGCGGGGCGAACTGATGGAATACTGGGCGCACGAGGCCTGCTTTTTGCCGCGTAGCGACTTTATGCTGATACGTCACCGCATGCTGGCCCCGGAGAAAATGGGCTGGAAATATAAAGCGGAGTGGATGAAAGAACATGCGCATGAGATTGAGCAACTGCTCCAGCACATCCAGCATAACGGACCAGTACGCTCTGCCGATTTTGAGCATCTGCGCAAGGGGGCCAGCGGCTGGTGGGCATGGAAACCGCATAAGCGTCATCTTGAAGGCCTGTTCACCGCCGGGAAAGTGATGGTGGTGGAACGGCGTAATTTCCAGCGAGTGTATGATTTAACCCATCGCGTCATGCCGCACTGGGATGATGAACGCGACCGGCTTTCACAGGAAGAAGCAGAAAGCCTCATGCTGGATAACAGTGCCCGCAGTCTGGGGATTTTTCGCGAACAATGGCTGGCAGACTACTATCGCCTGAAGCGTCCGGCGCTAAAAAACTGGTGCAACGTACGTGCACAGCAGCAACAGATTATTCCTGTCGATGTCGAAGGGTTAGGAACCCTGTGGCTGCATAGCCACCTTCAGCCGCTGCTGGAGCAGGCATTGACGGGTAAATTAACGGCGACGCATAGCGCAGTATTATCACCCTTTGATCCGGTGGTCTGGGATCGTAAACGGGCAGAGCAGCTATTCGATTTTAGTTATCGTCTCGAATGTTACACGCCAGCACCGAAACGTCAGTATGGTTATTTCGTCTTGCCGCTGCTGCATCGCGGACAGTTAGTTGGGCGGATGGATGCCAAAATGCACCGCAAAACGGGCGTACTGGAAGTGATTTCGCTCTGGTTACAGGATGGCGTCAAACCTGGGGTTACTCTGCAAAAAGGATTGTTTCAGGCGATTGATGATTTTGCCCGCTGGCAGCAGGCAACACGTGTGACGCTGGGACGCTATCCTGAAGGTTTATTTGATGCACGCCATGGTTGGGAAATAGACCCAGCAAGGTAAGCGATTATGTTAATATTTACGGATTCACAATCCGGTCCATCTGGAGGAACTATGGATCATCGTCTGCTTGAAATCATTGCCTGCCCGGTATGCAATGGCAAACTCTGGTTTAACCAGGAAAAACAGGAACTGATTTGTAAACTGGATAACCTTGCTTTCCCACTGCGTGATGGCATTCCCGTGTTACTGGAAACCGAAGCTCGCGTTCTGACTGCTGATGAGAGTAAATCATGAGTTTTGTGGTCATTATTCCTGCGCGTTATGCGTCCACACGTTTGCCGGGCAAGCCGCTGCTGGATATCAATGGCAAGCCGATGATTGTGCATGTGCTGGAGCGTGCGCGTGAATCTGGCGCTAAACGTATTATTGTTGCGACCGATCACGAAGATGTCGCTCGCGCGGTAGAAGCGGTGGGTGGTGAAGTATGCATGACCCGCGCCGATCACCAGTCCGGTACGGAGCGTCTGGCGGAAGTCGTCGAGAAATGTGGCTTTAGCGATGATACCGTTATTGTGAACGTACAGGGTGATGAGCCGATGATCCCGGCGGTCATTATTCGCCAGGTCGCTGAGAATCTGGCACAGCGCCAGGTCGGTATGGCGACCCTTGCTGCCCCGATTCACAGTGCGGAAGAGGCATTTAATCCGAATGCGGTGAAAGTCGTTCTGGACGCCGAAGGTTATGCGCTCTATTTTTCACGCGCGACCATTCCGTGGGATCGCGACCGTTTCGCTAAAAGCCTGGAAACGGTGGGTGACACCTTCCTGCGACATCTGGGTATTTACGGCTATCGCGCCGGTTTTATCCGCCGTTATGTTAACTGGCAGCCCAGCCCGCTTGAGCATATTGAAATGCTGGAGCAGCTACGTGTGCTGTGGTACGGCGAAAAAATTCATGTTGCCGTCGCCAAAGAAGTACCCGGTACCGGCGTAGACACTGCCGAAGATCTTGAGCGCGTTCGCGCCGAAATGCGTTAGTTTTTCTCACGACACTCCCCCTGATGACGCGAATTTTTGGGAGGAGTGTCATATCGTTACGCTTTCCCGCCACTTTTCTTTTCATCAATTGATCTCATCCGGGTGACATCTGTCTGCACGACGCTCATTATGAAAGCAGTAGCATTTATGAGGGCAATCCGAAATGGAACAGTTGCGTGCCGAACTCAGTCATCTGTTGGGTGAAAAACTCAGTCGTATAGAATGCGTGAATGAAAAAGTGGATACGGCCCTGTGGTCACTGTACGACAGCCAGGGAAATCCGATGCCACTGATGGCGAGAAGTTTCACCACGCCGGGTATGGCGCAGCAGTTGGCATGGAAAACCTCCATGCTGGCGCGCAGTGGTACGGTGCGTATGCCCGTCATTTATGGGGTCTTAACCCATGAGGAACATCCCGGTCCTGATGTGCTACTGCTTGAGCGTTTACGTGGAGTGCCGGTGGAAGCGCCTGCCCGAACGCCCGAACGTTGGGAACATTTAAAAGATCAGATCGTAGAAGGTCTGCTGTCATGGCATCGGCAGGATAGTGCTGGCTGCGTGGGAATGGTGGATAACACGCAAGAGAATATCTGGCCATCCTGGTATCGTCAGCGGGTTGAGGTGCTGTGGACCACGTTAAATCAGTTCAACAATACCGGGCTAACGATGCAGGACAAGCGGATCCTGTTTCGCACGCGTGAGTGTTTGCCTGCCTTATTTGAAGGATTCAATGATAACTGCGTGCTGATCCACGGTAATTTCAGTTTACGTAGCATGCTCAAAGACGCCCGTAGCGATCAGCTTCTGGCTATGGTGGGACCGGGGTTGATGCTGTGGGCGCCAAGGGAATATGAACTGTTCCGCTTGATGGATAATGCGCTGGCGGAAAGCCTGCTTTGGCAATACCTACAGCGCGCGCCAGTGGCGGAGTCATTCATCTGGCGGCGCTGGTTGTACGTGTTATGGGATGAAGTGGCGCAACTGGTCAACACCGGACGCTTTAATCGTTCCAACTTTGACCTGGCAACGAAATCATTGCTGCCGTGGCTCGCATGATAAACATGTGAACACCTTATCAGGCAACATTCCTGTCAATGTTCCGATCCCTTCAGCCACTGCCAGATGCGTCCCAGGGTTTCGTAACCAACGCGATCGCTGTGCATCAACCAGACGGGTGAAGGTATAGCGCGCTCCCACGGATTAAGCGGTGAATCAATTGCTAACTGATTGGCTGGCGCTGGCAGCGGATGCAAGCCGGCCTGCTGGAAGAAGATCATCGCCCGCGGTAAGTGGGAGGCAGAGGTTACCAGCAGGAACGGCGCATTGCCGATGGCCTTCTTTACCGCTGCGGCTTCTTCTTCGGTATCTTTGGGGTGATCCAGGGTGATGATTTCATTGGCTGGCACCCCCAGCGACTGCGCTACTCGGGCGCCAGCTTCTGCGGTACTGACGTTATTCGTCTTTGCGGCAGCGCCGGTAAAGATGAGCTTCGATCCCGGGTTTGCGCGCCATAGGCGAATACCTTCATTCAGACGTGGAAGGCTGTTGCTGATCAGATTTGAACTCGGCGCCCACTGCGGATTCCAGGTATACCCTCCGCCCAGCACCACAATATATTCCACTTTTTGCGAACCTTGCCACGTTGGATAACTGTCCTCAATCGGTTTCAACAGGCTGTCGGCGACGGGCTGTAAACTAAGGAGTAACAGTGCCAGCCAACTCAGACTAATACACACTTTCCCTGTTTTTTGAAAGCGACTGAACCAGACCAGCGCCAGGCCAATACCCATCATAATTAGCATCAGTGGCAGCGGCAGCATCATACCGCCAATCACTTTCTTCAGCGTAAAAAGCATCCTTTTTGGTTCCTTTTTTAACCATACAGCAGGGGATCTGAAGGGATATTACACCAGGAAGGTTCATTCTCGGCGTGGGTGTGACAAAATAGCGGTTTTACTTAGTCACCCTAAAGCCAGTATGTGGAGAGCCCGATGCGGGACCGCAATTTTGATGACATTGCAGAGAAGTTTTCCCGTAACATTTACGGCACCACCAAAGGTCAATTAAGACAGGCTATCCTTTGGCAGGATCTGGATCGATTACTGGAAACATTCGATGAGCAAAAACTGCACATTCTGGATGCCGGTGGTGGTGAAGGGCAAACGGCCATCAAAATGGCGGAACGAGGACATTTCGTCACATTATGCGATCTGTCTGGCGAGATGATCGCCCGAGCGCAACAGGCGGCAGAGGCAAAAGGTGTGAGCGGGAACATGCATTTTATACAATGCGCCGCTCAGGATGTTGCTTCGCATTTGGAAAGCCCGGTTGATCTGATATTGTTTCATGCTGTGCTGGAGTGGGTGACAGATCCGGTCAGCGTGTTGCAGACTCTGTGGTCAGTATTGCGTTCAGGCGGCGCGCTGTCGTTAATGTTCTACAATGCTAACGGTCTGTTGATGCATAACATGGTCGCAGGGAACTTTGACTATGTGCAGGTGGGGATGCCGAAACGTAAAAAGCGCACGCTTTCACCGGACTACCCGCGCGATCCGGGGCAGGTCTACCAGTGGCTGGACGAGATCGGTTGGCAGATAACCGGTAAAACGGGCGTCCGCGTGTTTCATGATTATCTGCGAGATAAACATAAACAACATGACGACTTTGAAATGTTACTTGAGTTAGAAACGCGCTATTGCCGCCAGGAACCGTATATCAGCCTTGGGCGCTATATTCATGTCACCGCGATTAAAAGTTCGGCCCGAGCCGCAGATGCAAGGATAATTTATGAGTGAATTTTCCCAGACAGTCCCCGAACTGGTTGCCTGGGCCAGAAAAAATGACTTCTCCATCTCTCTGCCGGTAGACAGACTTTCGTTCCTGCTGGCGGTCGCGACCCTGAACGGTGAGCGACTTGACGGCGAGATGAGTGAAGGTGAGCTGGTGGATGCGTTCCGCCATGTGAGTGATGCGTTTGAGCAAACCAGCGAAACCATCGGCGTACGCGCCAACAACGCGATCAACGATATGGTGCGTCAACGTCTGCTGAACCGCTTTACCAGCGAGCAGGCGGAAGGCAACGCTATATATCGTTTAACGCCATTGGGAATTGGCATCACGGATTACTACATTCGTCAGCGCGAATTCTCTACGCTGCGTCTTTCAATGCAGCTGTCGATTGTTGCAGGTGAACTAAAGCGCGCGGCGGATGCGGCAGCGGAAGGTGGCGATGAGTTCCACTGGCATCGTAACGTCTACGCGCCATTGAAATACTCGGTGGCGGAGATTTTCGACAGTATCGATCTGACTCAGCGCATCATGGATGAGCAGCAACAGCAGGTAAAAGACGACATCGCACAGTTGCTTAATAAAGACTGGCGGGCGGCGATCTCCAGCTGTGAACTGCTGCTCTCTGAAACGTCTGGTACGCTGCGTGAACTGCAGGATACGCTGGAAGCGGCGGGGGATAAGCTACAGGCTCACCTGTTACACATCCAGGACGCCACGATGACGCATGACGATTTGCATTTCGTCGATCGGCTGGTGTTTGACTTACAAAGTAAGCTCGACCGCATTATCAGTTGGGGTCAGCAGTCCATTGATTTATGGATCGGCTACGATCGTCACGTGCATAAGTTTATCCGTACCGCGATCGATATGGATAAAAACCGCGTCTTTGCCCAGCGTCTGCGCCAGTCCGTGCAGACATACTTTGACGATCCGTGGGCGCTAACCTATGCCAACGCCGATCGTCTGCTGGATATGCGTGACGAAGAGATGGTGTTGCGTGACGAAGAGGTCACCGGCGAGCTTCCGGAAGATCTGGAATATGAAGAATTTAACGAGATCCGTGAACAGTTGGCGGCGATCATCGAAGAACAGCTGGCTATCTACAAATCCAGACAAACACCACTGGATCTCGGTTTGGTCGTGCGCGAGTATCTGGCGCAATACCCACGTGCGCGTCATTTCGACGTCGCGCGCATAGTTATCGATCAGGCGGTACGCCTTGGCGTAGCGCAAGCAGATTTCACCGGACTGCCAGCCAAATGGCAGCCGATTAATGATTACGGAGCCAAGGTACAGGCGCATGTCATTGACAAATATTGAACAAGTGATGCCGGTAAAGCTGGCGCAGGCGCTGGCGAATCCGTTATTTCCGGCGCTGGACAGCGCCTTACGTTCGGGCCGCCATATCGGTCTGGATGAACTGGATAATCATGCCTTTCTGATGGATTTTCAGGAATATTTTGAAGAGTTTTACAGCCGCTATAACGTGGAATTGATCCGTGCGCCGGAAGGGTTCTTCTACCTTCGCCCGCGTTCAACGACGCTCATTCCCCGTTCGGTCCTGTCTGAACTGGACATGATGGTCGGTAAAATTCTTTGCTATCTCTATCTCAGCCCGGAACGCCTGGCGAACGAAGGGATTTTTACCCAGCAAGAGTTGTACGACGAGCTGCTAACGCTGGCTGATGAAGCGAAGCTGCTGAAACTGGTGAACAACCGTTCAACCGGTTCGGATGTTGATCGCCAGAAGCTACAGGAAAAAGTTCGTTCTTCGCTAAACCGTCTGCGCCGTTTAGGCATGGTGTGGTTTATGGGTCACGACAGCAGCAAATTCCGTATTACGGAATCAGTCTTCCGCTTTGGCGCGGACGTGCGCAGCGGTGACGATCCGCGCGAAGCGCAGCGTCGCTTAATTCGTGATGGCGAAGCGATGCCGGTCGAGAACCGCCTGCAGCTCAACGATGAGCCCGAAGAGAATCAGCCGGACAGTGGAGAAGAAGAATAATGATTGAACGCGGTAAATTTCGCTCACTTACGCTGATTAACTGGAATGGTTTTTTTGCCCGTACGTTCGACCTTGATGAACTGGTTACCACGCTGTCCGGCGGTAACGGTGCGGGTAAGTCCACCACCATGGCGGCATTTGTGACAGCGCTCATCCCGGACTTAACCCTGCTGCATTTCCGTAACACCACCGAAGCCGGTGCAACCAGTGGTTCACGTGATAAGGGCCTGCATGGTAAGTTGAAAGCGGGCGTCTGTTACTCAATGCTCGACGTCCTCAACTCGCGCCATCAGCGCGTGGTCGTGGGGGTGCGTCTGCAACAGGTTGCCGGTCGCGATCGTAAAGTGGATATCAAACCGTTTGCCATTCAGGGGCTGCCGATGTCGGTGCAGCCAACCCAACTGGTGACGGAAACGCTGAATGAACGCCAGGCGCGCGTGCTGTCCCTCTCTGAGCTGAAAGAGAAGCTTGATGAGATGGAAGGTGTGCAGTTTAAACAGTTCAACTCAATCACCGATTATCACTCACTGATGTTCGATCTGGGCATCATCGCCCGTCGTCTGCGTTCCGCGTCTGACCGTAGTAAATTCTATCGTCTGATTGAAGCCTCGCTGTACGGCGGGATCTCCAGTGCCATTACCCGTTCACTGCGTGACTACCTGCTGCCGGAAAACAGCGGCGTACGTAAAGCCTTCCAGGATATGGAAGCTGCGCTGCGTGAAAACCGCATGACGCTGGAAGCGATTCGCGTAACTCAGTCTGACCGCGATCTGTTTAAGCATTTGATCAGCGAAGCGACCAACTATGTGGCCGCGGATTATATGCGTCACGCCAACGAACGTCGTATCCATCTTGATAAAGCGCTGGAATATCGTCGTGAGCTGCATACTTCACGCAAGCAGCTGGCCGCGGAGCAGTATAAGCACGTGGATATGGCGCGCGAACTGGGCGAGCATAACGGCGCGGAAGGCGATCTGGAAGCTGATTACCAGGCCGCGAGCGATCACCTGAATCTGGTGCAAACCGCGCTGCGTCAGCAGGAAAAAATTGAACGCTACGAAGCGGATCTCGAAGAACTGCAGGTCCGTCTCGAAGAACAAAATGAGGTGGTCGCGGAAGCCGTTGACCGCCAGGATGAAAACGAAGCCCGCGCAGAAGCCGCGGAACTGGAAGTGGATGAGCTGAAAAGCCAGCTTGCCGATTATCAGCAAGCGCTGGACGTCCAGCAAACGCGAGCCATCCAATATACCCAGGCGATCCAGGCGCTGAATCGGGCGAAAGAGCTCTGCCACTTACCGGATCTGACCGCCGACAGCGCTGCTGAATGGCTGGAAACTTTCCAGGCTAAAGAGCAGGAAGCCACTGAAAAACTGCTGACGCTGGAACAAAAAATGAGCGTGGCGCAAACTGCGCACAGCCAGTTCGAACAGGCTTATCAGCTGGTGGCGGCTATCAATGGCCCGCTGGCGCGTGGTGAAGCCTGGAGCGTGGCGCGTGAACTGCTGCGGGAAGGCGTTGAACAGCGCCACCTGGCGGAACAGGTTCAGCCGTTGCGTATGCGACTCAGCGAACTGGAGCAGCGTCTGCGCGAACAGCAAGATGCCGAGCGTCTGCTGGCTGAATTCTGCAAGCGTCAGGGTAAACAGTTCGATATCGATGAGCTGGAAGCGCTGCACCAGGAGCTGGAAGCACGCATCGCCGCCTTGTCGGATAGCGTCTCTTCTGCCAGCGAACAGCGTATGACGTTGCGTCAGGAGCAGGAACAGCTGCAGTCTCGTATCCAGCACCTGATGAAACGTGCGCCTGTCTGGCTGGCCGCGCAGAATAGCCTGAATCAGCTTAGCGAGCAGTGTGGCGAAGAGTTTACCTCAAGCCAGGACGTGACCGAGTATCTGCAACAACTGCTGGAGCGCGAGCGTGAAGCCATTGTTGAGCGTGATGAAGTCGGTGCGCGCAAAAATGCAGTTGATGAAGAAATTGAACGTTTAAGTCAGCCGGGCGGGGCGGAAGATCAGCGTCTGAACGCGCTGGCGGAGCGTTTCGGTGGCGTCCTGCTGTCAGAAATCTATGACGACGTTAGCCTTGAAGATGCGCCGTACTTCTCTGCGCTGTACGGTCCTTCGCGTCATGCCATCGTGGTGCCGGATCTGTCGCTGATTACCGAGCAGCTTGAAGGGCTGACGGATTGTCCGGAAGATCTCTATTTCATCGAAGGGGATCCGCAGTCGTTTGATGACAGCGTTTTCAGCGTTGATGAGCTGGAAAAAGCGGTAGTGGTGAAAACCGCCGAGCGTCAGTGGCGTTATTCCCGCTTCCCGACGGTGCCGATTTTTGGCCGTGCAGCGCGCGAAAGCCGTATCGAAACCCTGCATGCTGAGCGTGAAGGGCTGTCTGAACGTTTCGCAACGCTCTCCTTTGACGTCCAGAAAACCCAGCGTCTGCATCAGGCGTTCAGTCGTTTCATTGGCAGTCATTTGTCGGTGGCGTTTGAAGCCGATCCGGAAGCGGAAATTCGCCAACTGAATGGCCGTCGCGTTGAACTGGAACGTGCGCTGAGCAATCATGAAAATGATAATCAGCAAAGCCGTATGCAGTTTGAGCAGGCGAAAGAGGGGGTCTCCGCTCTTAACCGCCTTCTCCCGCGTTTGAATCTGCTGGCGGATGACACGCTGGCCGATCGCGTGGACGAAATTCGTGAGCGCCTGGATGAAGCCCAGGAAGCGGCGCGTTTTGTGCAGCAACATGGCAACCAGTTAGCCAAACTGGAACCGATTGTTTCGGTCCTGCAAAATGACCCTGAGCAGTTTGAACAACTGAAGGAAGACTACGCGTATTCCCAGCAGATGCAGCGCGATGCGCGTCAGCAAGCTTTTGCTCTGACCGAAGTGGTGCAGCGCCGGGCGCACTTTAGCTATTCCGACTCTGCTGAAATGCTTAGCGGCAACAGCGATCTGAACGAAAAACTGCGTGAGCGCCTGGAACAGGCGGAAGCTGAACGTACCCGCGCCCGTGAAGCGCTACGCAGTCACGCTGCACAGTTAAGCCAGTACAACCAGGTCATGGCGTCGCTGAAAAGCTCCTATGACACCAAAAAAGAGCTGCTTAACGATTTACAACGTGAACTGCAGGATATTGGCGTTCGTGCGGACAGCGGTGCCGAAGAGCGCGCGCGTATTCGTCGTGATGAACTGCATGCACAGCTCAGCAATAACCGTGCCCGCCGTAACCAACTGGAAAAAGCGTTGACCTTCTGCGAAGCGGAGATGGAAAACCTGACCCGCAGGCTGCGCAAGCTGGAACGTGATTATTTTGAGATGCGCGAGCAGGTGGTTACCGCGAAAGCCGGATGGTGTGCGGTGATGCGGATGGTGAAAGATAACGGCGTTGAACGCCGCCTGCACCGTCGTGAGCTGGCGTATCTTTCCGGTGATGAACTGCGCTCGATGTCGGATAAGGCGCTTGGTGCGCTGCGCCTGGCGGTTGCGGATAACGAACACCTGCGCGATGTACTGCGCATGTCTGAAGATCCAAAACGCCCAGAGCGTAAAATTCAGTTCTTTGTCGCGGTTTATCAGCATCTGCGTGAACGTATTCGCCAGGATATCATCCGTACCGACGATCCGGTTGAAGCGATCGAACAGATGGAGATTGAGCTGAGCCGTCTGACGGAAGAATTAACGTCCCGCGAACAGAAACTGGCGATCAGCTCTCGCAGCGTGGCGAATATCATTCGTAAGACCATTCAGCGCGAACAGAACCGTATTCGCATGCTGAACCAGGGGCTGCAAAGCGTGTCGTTTGGCCAGGTAAACAGCGTTCGTCTGAACGTCAACGTACGCGAGACGCATGCTACCTTGCTGGACGTACTTTCCGAACAGCATGAGCAGCACCAGGATCTGTTTAACAGCAATCGTCTGACCTTCTCTGAAGCGCTGGCGAAGTTGTATCAGCGTCTGAATCCGCAGATTGATATGGGGCAACGTACGCCGCAAACCATCGGTGAAGAACTGCTGGATTACCGTAACTATCTGGAAATGGAAGTTGAAGTTAACCGTGGCTCTGACGGCTGGCTGCGTGCTGAATCTGGCGCGCTGTCAACCGGTGAAGCGATCGGGACCGGGATGTCTATTCTGGTGATGGTTGTGCAAAGCTGGGAAGACGAAGGGCGTAGACTGCGCGGGAAAGATATTTCTCCTTGCCGTCTGCTGTTCCTGGATGAAGCTGCGCGACTTGATGCACGCTCTATCGCGACTCTGTTTGAACTGTGCGAGCGTCTGCAAATGCAACTGATTATCGCAGCCCCAGAAAACATTAGCCCGGAGAAAGGCACCACCTACAAACTGGTGCGTAAAGTCTTCCAGAACACCGAACACGTTCACGTGGTCGGTCTGCGCGGGTTTGCGCCTCAGTTACCTGAGCCGCTGCCTGGCACCGAAGATGCCTCCTCGCAGGCAAGCTAAATAAAAGGCGGCTAAATGGCCGCCTTCTTTTCTTCCGAAAATTCTCAATAACTGGTGTAATTTCTTTAAACTTCTTTACATTAGGTTAGGCAAAAATTTTTTCATGTTTATATACTAAAGGTAAGCCTAACGCGTCACAGGCTTGCTCGTCATACTTCAGCTTGTATTGGCGTTTTACAGGTTCGGCCCCGCCAAAATAAGGGGAAGACATACGGCCTGGCTACTCAAAGTATGATAAAAAAACAGGGGGCAAGGGATGTTGCTTAATAAAATGTGTGGTCGTCGGCTGTCGGCAATTAGTTTGTGCCTGGCCGTAACATTCGCTCCACTGTTCAATGCGCAGGCCGATGAGCCTGAAATGATCCCTGGCGATAGCTCAGCGACCGTCAGTGAACAGCCAACAGCGTTATCGCAGCCGCAGGCTCAATCTTCCGCGACGGCTATCATGGCAGGTATTCAACCACTGCCCGAGGGCGTGTCAGTTGATAAAGCCCGCGCCGAATTACAATCTCAACTTCCAGCGGGCTTCACACCGGTTTATATGAGCCAACTGGAACTGCTGTATGCCGCACGCGAAATGAAACCGATGTGGGAAAATCGTGATGCGGTAAAAGCCTTTCAGCAACAGTTAGCTGAAGTGGCGATTGCCGGCTTTCAGCCGCAGTTCACCACCTGGGTTGCTCTACTGACTGACCCGGCAGTAACCGGTCAGGCGCGAGATATCGTGCTCTCAGATGCGATGATGGGGTATCTGCACTTTATTGCCAACATCCCCGTCAAAGGTAATCGCTGGCTCTATAGCGATAAGCCCTATGCGCTGACGACGCCGCCGATTTCCGTGATCAACCAATGGCAAGTCGCGCTGGATAACGGTCAACTGACTTCGTTTGTCGCCAGCCTGGCACCGCAACATCCGCAGTACGCAGCCATGCATGAATCGCTGCTCAAGCTGGTGGGCGATACGCGGCCCTGGCCGCAACTGACCAGTACCGCGACGCTGCGTCCGGGGGAGTGGAGTAACGACATCCCTGCGCTGCGTGAAATTTTGCGCCGTACCGGGATGCTGGAGTCTGTTGTCAGTACGGCTGCCAAAGAAGGCCGTAGCGCTTACGATCGTGAACTTGTTGACGCAGTTAAGCGGTTTCAGACGTGGCAGGGGCTTGGGGCCGATGGCGCGATTGGCCCTGCCACGCGTGACTGGCTGAACGTGACGCCCGCTCAACGTGCGGGCGTGCTGGCGTTAAATATTCAGCGCTTGCGCCTGCTGCCGGGTACGCTGTCTACCGGTATTATGGTGAATATTCCTGCCTACTCGCTGGTGTATTATCAGAACGGCAATCAGGTGCTGGCCTCGCGCGTTATCGTCGGACGTCCCGATCGTAAAACGCCGATGATGAGCAGTGCGCTGAATAACGTGGTCGTTAACCCGCCGTGGAACGTGCCGCCGACGCTGGCCCGGAAGGATATTCTGCCTAAGGTTTGGAATGACCCGGGGTATCTTGAGCGTCACGGCTATACCGTAATGCGCGGCTGGAACAGCAAAGAGACGATAGATCCGTGGCAGGTTGACTGGGCCACCATCACCGCCTCCAATCTGCCGTTCCGCTTCCAGCAGGCTCCGGGAGCGCGTAACTCGCTCGGACGCTATAAATTCAATATGCCGAGTTCGGATGCTATTTATCTGCACGATACGCCGAACCACACTCTGTTCCAGAAGGATTCGCGGGCGTTAAGCTCCGGCTGCGTGCGCGTGAACAAGGCATCTGAGCTGGCGAATATGCTGCTACAGGATGCGGGGTGGAATGATACGCGCATCTCGGATGCCCTGAAGCAAGGGGACACAAGGTACGTGAATATTCGCCAGAATATCCCCGTCAACCTCTACTATCTGACCGCATTTGTTGGCCCGGATGGTCGCACGCAATATCGTACAGATATTTACAATTACGATCAGACAGCGCGATCCAGTGCACAAATTGTGTCAAAAGCTGAACAATTAATCAGATAAATGAAGCAGTTCGAGGAAAATAATTGTCGTAAGTTATGCTGGAAACGGGGCGAAATGGCTGCAAGCCCCGTATTTCCTGGGGTTGGGAGCCTTGACGTGGACTACTTAGCCAGATAAGGTTTCCCGCGTGCGCTAGAGCATACATACGATAACATTGACCTTGTAGACCTTAAAACCATGGACAAATTTGACGCTAATCGCCGCAAACTGCTGGCGCTTGGTGGCATTGCCCTCGGCGCTGCCATCCTGCCTACGCCTGCGTTTGCTACACTCTCCACCCCACGTCCGCGCATTTTGACTCTGAATAACCTGCATACCGGTGAGTCAATAAAAGCAGAGTTTTTTGATGGCAGGGGCTATATTCAGGACGAATTAGCTAAACTTAATCACTTTTTCCGTGATTTTCGTGCGAATAAAGTGAAATCCATCGATCCGGGATTGTTCGATCAACTCTTCCGTCTGCAGGGCCTGCTGGGCACGCGTAAACCCGTACAGCTTATTTCTGGTTACCGCTCTATTGATACCAATAATGAATTACGTGCGCACAGCCGCGGTGTGGCAAAGAAAAGCTACCACACGAAAGGGCAGGCCATGGATTTCCATATTGAAGGCATCGCATTAAGTAATATTCGCAAAGCTGCGTTATCTATGCGCGCAGGTGGTGTAGGATACTACCCACGCAGTAACTTTGTGCATATTGACACCGGACCGGCGCGTCATTGGTGATCCATAAGCTTAATGAAACAGGAGCCGTATGAACTATCGTATTATTCCGGTCACTGCATTCGCCCAGAACTGCTCGTTAATCTGGTGTGAGCAAACCCGTCTGGCTGCGCTGGTCGATCCCGGCGGCGATGCTGAGAAAATCAAACAGGAAGTCGATGCCAGTGGCCTGACGCTAATGCAGATCCTGCTCACCCATGGTCATCTTGATCACGTAGGTGCGGCGGCTGAACTGGCACAGCATTATGGTGTACCGGTTATTGGTCCGGAAAAAGAAGATGAGTTCTGGTTACAAGGACTTCCTGCTCAGAGTCGCATGTTTGGCCTGGGCGATTGTGAGCCGCTGACGCCCGATCGCTGGTTGAATGAAGGCGACCGGGTAAGCGTGGGTAACGTGACGTTGCAGGTACTGCATTGCCCGGGTCACACGCCGGGACATGTGGTCTTCTTTGATGAACAATCAAAGCTACTGATTTCTGGTGACGTGATTTTCAAAGGCGGCGTAGGGCGCAGCGATTTTCCTCGCGGAGATCATAGTCAATTGATTGATTCGATTAAACGTAAACTGTTGCCGTTGGGCGATGACGTGACGTTTATTCCGGGTCACGGCCCACTTTCGACGTTGGGCAACGAACGGCTACATAATCCGTTCCTGCAGGATGAAATGCCAGTCTGGTAACACCGCAGATAAATGAAAAAGGCCGCTATTGCGGCCTTTTTAGTACGCGATAGATTACAGTACTGCGACAATCGCTTCGCACAGCGGCGCCATGTTATCTGGCGTCATTCCTGCTACGTTCACACGTCCGGAAGCGACGGCATAGACACCAAACTCTTCACGCAGACGCAGAACCTGCTCTTTGGTCAGGCCGCTGAATGAGAACATGCCGTTCTGTTTGATGATAAAGCTGAAGTCTCGGTTCGCACCTTTCTCCTGCAGCGTATTCACAAACAGCAAACGCATGCGTTGGATGCGTTGACGCATATCAGTCAGTTCCTGCTCCCAGATAGCGCGCAGGGCATCGTTGCTCAGGATGGTTGCCACAACCGACGCACCGTGTGCTGGTGGGTTGGAATAGTTGGCACGAATGACGGATTTCATCTGGCTAAACGCGCGGTCGACGGTTTCAGCATCGGCTGCAACCAGCGTACAGGCGCCTACGCGCTCATTGTACAGACCAAAGTTCTTGGAGTAGGAGCTGGCGACGATCAGCTCTTTGTGCAGCGCAGCGAATGCGCGCAGACCTTCTGCATCTTCTTCCAGACCGCGGGCAAAGCCCTGGTATGCGAAGTCAAACAGCGGCAACCAACCTTTTTCGACAGAAAGCTGAGCCAGCGTTTGCCACTGCTCCAGCGTAGGATCGATACCGGTTGGGTTATGGCAGCAGCCGTGGAATAACACCACGTCGCCAGCCTGCGCTTCGCTGAGGCTTGCCAGCAGCGCATCAAAGTCTAATGAGTGGTTCGCGGCATCGTAATAGTTGTATTCACGAACTTCCAGACCGGCAGAGTTAAAGACGCTCTTATGGTTTGGCCAGCTTGGATTGCTCACCCATACGCGTTTAGCTGAGGTGTTTTTTGCCAGAAAATCAGCGGCCACACGCAGTGCGCCAGTGCCGCCAGGGGTCTGTGCTGTACGCGCACGTTTGTCGTTGATAAGCGAACTTTCTTTACCAAACAGTAATTCCTGAGTGCAGCGACCAAACTCTGGAATACCGTCGATGCCAAGGTAATTTTTGGTGGTTTCATTTTCCAGAATATATTGCTCGGCTTTTTTAACGCTGGTCAGTACCGGCGTTTTGCCTGTCTCATCTTTATATACACCGATCCCAAGGTTTATTTTTCCTGGGCGGTCATCGGCACGAAACAAATCAGCCAGACCCAAAATGGGGTCGGCAGGAGCGGCAGTAATGTTCTCAAACATGACGAGGTTCCATAGTGATTACAGAAGGGAAGTCCGCTATCAGGTTAACGGTAGATTTACAAAATGCCAACCGTTACTGACGAAAAGCCGAGGTGTTTTTTTAAGACGCAAGAATCCGCTAGCAGAGATAAAAAAACAGGACCGAAGTCCTGTTTTTTAGGCATTTAACAAAGAGGTCTGCTATTAGAACTGGTAAACGATACCCACTGCAACGGTGTCGTCAGAGCCTACGCCCAGTTTGTTGTCAGAATCGATCTGGTTGATGATGTAATCAACATAGGTGGACATGTTTTTGTTGAAGTAGTAAGTCGCACCCACTTCAAAGTAGTTCACCAGGTCTACGTCGCCGATTCCTTCGATGTCCTTACCTTTAGATTTGGTATAGGCGAGGGACGGACGCAGGCCGAAGTCGAACTGGTACTGAGCAACCAACAGGACGTCTTCAGTTTTGTTAGCATAACCGTTAGCGATACGGGTTGCGTTACGGGTTTCGCTGTAGTTCGCCGCCAGGTAGATGTTGTTAGCATCGTATTTTAAGCCGGTCGCCCACTGCTCAGCTTTGTCGCCGTGGCCGCGCAGAAGTGGGTTTTGCTGGGCATCGGTACGATCAGCTGCACCATACGCACCTACGATACCAAAACCTTCGAATTCGTAGCTAACAGAGCCGCCAACGCCATCACCGTTAGAGCGACGAACGTCATCACGCTCGTTTTTGCCCAGGTACTGAACAGCGAAGTTCAGGCCTTCAACCAAACCGAAGAAGTTAGAGTTACGGTAAGTTGCGAGACCGCCGTTACGCTGGGAGAAGAACTGGTCGGAAGCAGCAGTGTCACCACCGAATTCTGGCAGCATATCGGTGTAACCCAGTGCATCGTAAACGACGCCGTAGTTACGACCGTAATCGAAGGAGCCTGCATCACCGAATTTCAGACCGGCAAACGCCAGACGGGTTTTGTTGCCATTCTGAGCATCATCACCGCCTTCAGAGTTATTGCCGCTGAACTGGTATTCCCACTGGCCGTAACCGGTCAGTTGGTCGTTAATCTGAGTTTCCCCTTTGAAACCAAGACGGGCGTATGTCTGATCGCCATTAGGTGCGTAGGCATTGTCACCGTTGTGCTTGGAAAAATAGTGCAGACCTACTGCTTTACCGTACAGGTCTACTTTGTTGCCATCTTTGTTATAGATTTCTGCAGCGTTAGCTGCCCCGGCTACCAGCAGAGCAGGGATAACCACTGCCAGAATATTGCGCTTCATCATTATTTATTACCCTCATCGGTTTTTATATGACACCTGCCACTGCCGCCAATAATTTCCGTCAATAAAAATTTACGGAACTATTGATGAGAGTTTGGTGTCTTTATGTGTCTGACAGGCATCTTTCCATTCAAACTATCGTTTCGCTACCGTCAAAGTGCTACAAATATAAAGATTTGGTTTCAAAAAGAAAAAGTGTGTAACAAAATGTTATTTTTGTGCAACTTTGTGAACAACTTCAAATTTCAGATGTCCGTGCGCTAAAAATCACCACTTCTATTTCTATTTATATGATTTTCTTATATTTAATTTAGATAAACTCCTTTTTTCTCTGTTCTGCCATAAAGTTCATGGTTTACAGATGGCTATTTCTGGACGTCTGGAATGCCGTGCAAATGGTCGGAAAATGTACTATTTAATCAGAAAATACTAATCCACAATAAAAGTGCTGATTATTTTTTGTTCAAATATGTTGCAGTGAAATATTACGTAACAGGAAGGGGGAAGGCGAAGGGTTGTGTTAAACGCGGGAGGGGGATCCCAAAACGTGAAGCGGTGACAAAAAAAGCCAGCAATGCTGGCTTTTGTATCAAAAATGCAGGGTTAGAACGTGGCGTTACGCGGGGTACGCGGGAACGGAATAACGTCACGGACGTTCTGCACGCCGGTAACGTAAGCGATCAAACGCTCAAAGCCCAAACCGAAGCCGGAATGTGGAACGGTACCGTAGCGACGCAGGTCGCGATACCACCAGTAATCTTCTTTGTTCAGACCCATTTCCAGCATACGGGCATCCAGGACGTCCAGACGCTCTTCACGCTGAGAACCACCGATGATTTCACCGATTCCTGGAGCCAGGACGTCCATTGCTGCAACGGTTTTACCGTCTTCGTTAAGGCGCATATAAAACGCTTTGATATCTTTCGGGTAGTTTTTAACGACGACCGGCGCTTTAAAGTGCTCTTCAGCAAGGTATCGTTCGTGCTCAGAAGACAGATCCACACCCCAGTAAACCGGGTTTTCGAACTGTTTGCCGCATTTTTCCAGAATGCTTACCGCGTCGGTGTAATCCACCTGCGCGAAGTCAGCCTCAATGAAACGTTCCAGGCGTGAAATCGCGTCTTTGTCGACACGTTCGGCGAAGAATTTCATATCATCCGCACGCTCAGCCAGTACGGCTTTGAACGCGTACTTCAGCATCGCTTCAGCCAGGCCTGCAACATCGTTCAGGTCGGCGAAAGCCACTTCCGGTTCCAGCATCCAGAACTCTGCCAGGTGACGACTGGTATTAGAGTTTTCTGCACGGAACGTCGGGCCAAAGGTATAAATTTTGGACAGAGCACAGGCGTAGGTTTCGCCGTTCAGCTGACCGGAAACGGTCAGGAAGGCTTCTTTACCAAAGAAGTCTTTGTCGAAATCGACTTTGCCCTGATCGTTACGCGGCAGGTTTTCCAGATCCAGCGTAGACACGCGGAACATTTCACCAGCACCCTCGGTGTCGGAGGCAGTGATCAGCGGCGTGGAGACCCAAAAGAAACCCTGCTCGTGGAAGAAACGATGCAGCGCTTGCGCCAGCGTATGACGTACACGCGCGACGGCACCAATCATGTTGGTACGTGGACGCATGTGCGCCACTTCACGCAGATACTCAATGCTGTGACGCTTAGCCGCCATTGGATAGGTATCAGGATCTTCAACCCAGCCGGCTACTTCAACCTCAGTGGCCTGAATTTCAAAGCTCTGTCCTTGTCCAGGAGATGCAACGACTTTACCCGTTACGATAACTGAACAACCCGTCGTCAGGCGCAGTACGTCCTGATTGTAATTGGGCAGAGAATTATTGATGACGGCCTGTACAGGATCAAAGCAGGAACCGTCATAAACGGCGAGGAAGGAGATGCCAGCTTTTGAATCTCGGCGGGTACGCACCCATCCGCGCACGGTGACTTCGCTGTCAACGGCTACGCGGCCCTGGAGTACGTCGGCTACAGGCACAACGCTCATAATATTCTCTCTGTTAATAGTCGGATATATAAACACATGTCCACCCGTAATGGGGGGATACCTATGTTACCTGGCATCTGCAATCAGACAAGCAGAATTCGTAGCTGGAGTGAAAGATTTCGGAAATTAGCGTGAAAAGGGAGCCAAACTGGCTCCCTGGAAGGTTTAACTGGCTTTTTTAATATGCGGCAAATCGAAGGCTTTGCGTAGCGCGCGCACGAACGCTTTATCGTGGCAGATGGTTTTACCCGGGCTATCAGATAACTTCGCCACAGGTTTGCCGTTACATTCCACCAGCTTGATTACAATATTGAGCGGCTTAACCTGGGGAATATCACAGGTTA
This sequence comes from Citrobacter sp. RHB35-C21, assembly GCF_013816515.1. Taxonomy (NCBI): domain Bacteria; kingdom Pseudomonadati; phylum Pseudomonadota; class Gammaproteobacteria; order Enterobacterales; family Enterobacteriaceae; genus Citrobacter; species Citrobacter sp. RHB35-C21. The sequence goes on along the minus strand of NZ_CP057147.1, from coordinate 3,346,547 downwards.
AACGTGTGCCAATACCAAAACTCAACTGCACACGAGAAGAGAAGTGACGGTAGAGCTCAATCGCTTTTTTCAAATCGAGGTTATCTGAAAACACCAGCGTTTTGCTCAGCGGATCAATGCCCAGTTTTTGATAATGGGCGATGGCTTTTTCACCCCATTCCACTGGGTCGCCTGAGTCATGGCGTAAACCCTGATAGCGGGTCGCAAACTCGACGCCAAAGTCGCGTAAAAACGCATCCATGGTGATGCAATCGGTCAGCGCAATGCCGAGTTGGTCAGGGTATTCATTTAACCAGGCGGCCAGGGCAACGCGCTGGCTGGTGGCAAGCTCAGGGCTGATTTGCTGATGAGCCTGGAACCACTCATGCGCCTGCGTGCCCATTGGGGTTAATGACAGGCGGCGGGCCAGATCGTAGTTACTGGTGCCGACGAACCAGGGCTCTCGCTGCAGGCGTTTAACAATAGCCTGCTGTACTTCACGTGAAAAACGACGACGCGTACCGAAATCCATCAGATGGAAGCGGGACATATCGACATCTTTCGTTAAAGCAGAGAATTCTACTAGTTTGCTTTCCAGCTCATCGAGTGCCTGCGGGACGCCTGATTCGGGCGAACGGTAGCGGTGTACCATCTCGCTGATAACCGCTAGCAGCGGGACTTCCCACATGATCACTTCACGCCACGGCCCGGTTAAGCGGATGTTCAGCTTACCGTTATCATTGGTGACGCAAACCTGTTCCGGGTTATAGCGGAAATCACGTAACCAGGTGAGGTAATCAGCTTTAAAGAAAGGCAGGCCGGAGAGCCACTGGTACTCGTCCTCCTGCAGTCGCAGGTGTTGCATAGCATTCACCTGCTCACGAATAGAATCGGCATAAATACCGAGCAGGTCATCGCCACGGCAACGAAATTCAGCCGCTACTTGTACATCATAGTAGTGGTGAAAAACGGCTTGCTGCATATGCAACTTATAAGCGTCTGTATCCAGCAGCGAGTGCAGAACAGGAGAAGCGAATTGTGTCATAGGTGCGCAGTAGCATCCTCTCACGGGAGCGTTTAGTACAATAAACAACTAAGAAAACCGCTGGAGTATACCTTGTTTAGCGATTTATTGAACCCCGATCACACCATAAGCTGTCTTTCTGGTCGAGGGCAATTCGTGCCGCGTGTTATAAAAATGTAGCAAAAAGGGTGTTTGTGCCTGAAAAGATGAACATTCTGCGTAGCGCGATTTACGCAACAGGAATAGACTGAAGCCGAGACTCTACCAAAGATGCTAAAGGTTTTTTATGACACAACAGCCACAAGCCAAATACCGTCACGACTATCGTGCGCCGGATTACCAGATTACTGATATTGACTTGACCTTTGACCTGGATGCTGAAAAAACCGTGGTCACCGCCGTGAGCCAGGCTGTCCGTCATGGCGCGTCCGATGCGCCCCTGCGCCTGAATGGCGAAGATCTGACCCTGGTGTCGATCCACGTGAACGACGAGCCGTGGGCAGAGTATAAAGAAGAAGAGGGCGCTCTGGTCATCAGTCAACTGCCAGAACGTTTCACGTTGCGTATCGTGAATGAAATTAGCCCGGCGGCCAATACCGCGCTGGAAGGACTGTACAAGTCCGGCGACGCGCTGTGCACCCAGTGTGAAGCGGAAGGGTTTCGCCATATTACCTGGTATCTCGACAGGCCGGATGTCCTGGCGCGTTTTACCACCAAAATTATCGCCGATAAAACCCAATATCCGTTCCTGCTCTCCAACGGTAACCGCGTGGCGCAGGGGGAACTGGAAAATGGTCGTCACTGGGTACAGTGGCAGGATCCGTTCCCGAAACCGTGTTATCTGTTTGCGCTGGTAGCCGGTGATTTCGACGTCCTGCGCGACACCTTTACCACCCGTTCCGGGCGTGAAGTGGCGCTGGAACTGTATGTCGATCGCGGCAACCTGGACCGCGCGCCGTGGGCGATGACCTCGCTGAAAAACTCCATGAAATGGGATGAAGAGCGCTTTGGCCTCGAATATGACCTCGACATTTATATGATTGTCGCGGTCGATTTCTTCAACATGGGGGCGATGGAGAATAAAGGTCTGAACATCTTTAACTCCAAATATGTGCTGGCACGTACCGATACCGCCACCGACAAAGACTACCTCGATATTGAGCGCGTCATCGGTCACGAATATTTCCACAACTGGACCGGCAACCGCGTGACCTGTCGCGACTGGTTCCAGTTGAGCCTGAAAGAGGGGCTAACCGTGTTTCGCGATCAGGAGTTCAGTTCCGATCTCGGCTCACGCGCGGTAAACCGGATCAGCAATGTACGCACCATGCGCGGCCTGCAGTTTGCCGAAGATGCCAGCCCAATGGCGCATCCTATCCGTCCGGATATGGTCATTGAAATGAACAACTTCTATACCCTGACCGTGTACGAAAAGGGCGCTGAAGTTATTCGTATGATCCACACCCTGCTCGGTGAGGCTAACTTCCAGAAAGGGATGCAGTTGTACTTTGAGCGTCATGACGGCAGCGCTGCAACCTGTGATGATTTCGTGCAGGCGATGGAAGATGCGTCCAACGTCGATCTATCGCATTTCCGCCGCTGGTACAGTCAGTCCGGTACGCCGATTCTGACCGTGCGTGATGACTACAATCCATCCACTGAGCAGTACACGCTGACTATCAGCCAGCGCACGCCGGCCACGCCGGATCAGGCCGAAAAACAGCCGCTGCATATTCCTTTCGCCCTCGAGTTGTATGACAACCAAGGGAAAGTGATCCCGCTGCAAAAAGGCGGGCACCCGGTGAATTCCGTACTCAATGTCACCCAGGCTGAGCAGACGTTTGTCTTTGATAATGTCTACTTCCAGCCGGTTCCGGCACTGCTGTGCGAATTTTCCGCACCGGTAAAACTGGAATACAAATGGAGCGATCAGCAACTGACTTTCCTGATGCGTCATGCGCGTAACGATTTCTCTCGTTGGGACGCGGCGCAAAGCTTGCTGGCGACCTATATTAAGCTCAACGTAGCCCGCCATCAGCAGGGGCAGCCGCTGTCGCTGCCGGTACACGTGGCCGATGCATTCAGGGCGATTTTGCTGGATGAGAAAATCGATCCGGCGCTGGCGGCAGAGATTCTGACGCTGCCTTCGGTGAATGAAATTGCTGAACTGTTCGACATCATCGATCCGGTGGCGATAACGGAAGTACGTGAAGCGTTAACTCGCACGCTGGCGGCCGAACTGGCGGATGAATTCCTCGCCATCTATAACGCTAATCATCTTGATGAGTACCGCGTTGAGCATGCCGATATTGGCAAGCGTACGCTACGTAATGCCTGCCTGCGTTTCCTGGCCTTTGGCGAAACCCATCTGGCCGACACGCTGGTCAGCAAGCAGTACCGTGAAGCAAACAATATGACCGATGCGCTGGCGGCGCTGTCCGCGGCAGTCGCGGCGCAACTGCCTTGCCGCGACACGCTAATGCAGGAGTATGACGATAAGTGGCATCATGACGGTCTGGTGATGGACAAATGGTTTATCCTGCAATCCACCAGCCCGGCGAGAAACGTGCTGGAAACGGTACGTGGCTTACTGAAGCACCGTTCCTTCAGTATGAGTAACCCGAACCGAATCCGATCTCTGATTGGCGCCTTTGCGGGCAGCAACCCGGCGGCATTCCATGCGGAAGATGGCAGCGGCTATCAGTTCCTGGTCGACATGCTGACTGAACTCAATAGCCGTAACCCGCAGGTGGCGTCACGTCTGATTGAGCCGCTGATTCGCTTAAAACGGTATGATGCAAAACGTCAGACGCAGATGCGCGCGGCGCTGGAACAGCTGAAAGGTCTGGAGAATCTCTCCGGCGATCTGTTCGAGAAGGTAACCAAAGCGTTAGCCTGAAACGTTGACCTGTCGTTTTGTAAGCCGGATTAGGCGGTAACGCCGCTATCCGGCAAAAGGCCCGGTGGCGCTTGCGCTTACTGGGCCTGATTTTTCTGAATGCTTATCCATGCCGGCGGATCGGCTGTTCCGTTTCGCTACGCTGCATTACCCGGTTTAACACTTCTGCTTCCAGCTCTGCCAGACGCACCGAACCAATCCGGCGTGGTCGCGCAATATCCACCGTTAAATCCAGTCCGATTTTTCCATCTTCAATAAGCAACACGCGATCGGCCATTGCCACCGCTTCACTGACGTCATGGGTGACCAGCAGTACGGTAAAGCCGTGCTCTTGCCATAAAGAGACAATCAGCTCCTGCATTTCAAGGCGGGTTAAGGCATCCAGCGCACCGAGCGGTTCATCCAGCAGCAGCAGACCGGGACGATGAATTAATGCCCGCGCCAGGGCCACGCGCTGTTTTTGTCCACCGGACAGGGCAGCAGGCCATTCCTGAGCACGATTCTCCAGCCCAACTGCGGCCAGCGCGTCCCGGGCCGCATCGCGCCAGTGACCTTTCAGACCCAGACCCACATTATCGATAACCGTCTTCCAGGGTAGCAGACGCGCATCCTGAAACATCATTCGCGTATCCTCCTGAATTTCTGCCAGCGGGGTGGTTCCGGCAAGTAATGCACCTGAGGTGGGAGACTCCAGCCCAGCCAGCAGACGCAGCAACGTGCTTTTACCTCCTCCGCTGCGGCCAACCACGGCAACAAACTGTCCGGCCTGAATATGCAAATCTAACTGATTGAGCACCGTATTGGCGGCGTATTGTTTCGTCACGGCACTCAGTAAAAGCGGCGTGCCTTGGTTCAGGCGAGCGGTATTCATACGGTAGCCTCCTTCACATGGTAAGCCGGGTTCCAGCGCAGCCAGATCCGCTCCAGCCATTGGGCGCTGACGTCGGCAAGTTTGCCGAGCAGGGCGTAGAGAATAATGGCCACCACGACCACATCGGTTTGCAGAAATTCGCGGGCGTTCATTGCCAGGTAACCAATGCCGGCATTGGCTGAAATGGTTTCCGCGACAATAAGCGTCAACCACATCAGCCCGAGAGCAAAACGCACGCCAACCATAATCGAGGGCAGGGCGCCGGGGAGGATCACATGAATAAATAGTGAAAAACCAGACAGCCCATAGCTGCGAGCCATCTCTACCAGACCGCGATCGATATTGCGGATCCCATGCCAGGTGTTGATGTAAATCGGAAAAAGCGTGCCCAGCGCGACGAGAAAGATCTTGGCGGATTCATCAATGCCGAACCACAAAATCACCAGTGGGATCAGCGCCAGATGCGGCACGTTACGCAGCATCTGCACCGAAGTATCCAGCAGGCGTTCTCCCCACCGCGAAAGACCGCTAATCAGTCCCAGCGTCAGGCCAATCGATCCGCCGATGGAGAAGCCTACCAGCGCGCGCCAGGAGCTGATCGCCAGATGCTGCCAAAGCTCGCCGCTGGCGGAAAGCGTCCAGAAGGCTTCGACAACGCCCTCCGGAGAGGGCAGGATGCGGGTGGACAACCAGCCCATTGATGATGCGAGCTGCCAGAGCGCGACCAACCCAACCGGTAAAAACCAGGGTGCGAGGCGCAGTAACCACCTGTTTTTCGGCGTTGCCATCAGCAGGCTCCTTAGCTTTGCGCGATTTTGCGTGGGATAAATTCGTTTGCCACCGCTTCGCCTTGTTGATGCTGGCGCTGCGGCTGCGGAATTTCTGGTATAGCGACATCCAGATGTGGGAACAGCAGCTCGCCAACCTTGTATGCCTCTTCCAGATGTGGATACCCGGACAACACAAAACTGTCGATTCCCAGTGCGGCATACTCGTTGATACGCGCCGCGACCGTCGGACCATCTCCGACCAGCGCGGTACCCGCGCCACCGCGCACCAGTCCTACTCCTGCCCACAGGTTCGGGCTGATTTCCAGTTTGTCGCGTTTACCGTTGTGTAGTGCAGCCATTCGCTGCTGACCAACCGAATCCGTTCTTGAGAAGGCGGCCTGGGCTTTGGCAATGGTGTCGTCATCCAGATGGGCTATCAGACGATCCGCTGCCTGCCACGCCTCTTGCGTTGTCTCCCGGACGATCACATGCAGACGAATACCAAAGCGGATCTTGCGCCCGAGCGCCGCCGCTTTGGCCCGCACCTGTTCAATCTTCTCTTTCACCTGTTCAGGCGGCTCGCCCCAGGTCAGATAGAGATCAACCTGCTCGGCAGCAAGATCTTGGGCGACATCAGACGAACCGCCGAAATAAAGCGGTGGCCGGGGTTGTTGTACAGGAGGGAAAAACAGTTTCGCGCCGCGGACATGAATGTGTTTGCCGTTGAAATCCACGGTTTCACCTTGCAGCAAACGCCGCCAGACCTGAGTGAATTCAGCAGAGGCTTCATAGCGCTCGGTGTGATCAAGGAACACGCCGTCACCCGCCAGCTCTTGTGGATCGCTGCCGGTTACCAGGTTGAACAATGCCCGGCCGTTAGAGAGTCTGTCGAGCGTCGCGGCCTGGCGGGCGGCGACCGTCGGCGAGGTTACGCTTGGACGAAGCGCGACCAGAAACTTTAATCGCTGGGTGACTGGGATCATCGACGCTGCGACCAGCCAGGCATCTTCACAGGAGCGACCGGTTGGGATCAGAACGCCAGTAAATCCCAGACGATCGGCTGTTTGCGCAATTTGTTGCAAATAACCGTGATCGACCGGGCGCGAACCTTCTTCCGTTCCCAGATAATGACCGTCACCGTGGGTGGGTAAAAACCAGAACATGTTCAGACTCATAATTTTTCTCCTGCCTGCTGAGTGGGTTGCCAGATACGCTGGCGAATATCGATTTTTTTCGGCACCAGACGGTTGTCATAAAACAGATCGGCGGTTTGTTGTTGTAGGGCGGCAACAGAGGCGCTGACGGGCGTAATGGTGGTTGGCGGACGGTGATCCAGATAAGACGCAATTACCGGCTCGGGCAGGCCCATGGTTTTAGCCAGCAGAGTAATGCTTTGCTGGCGTTGGCTGAGAGTTAACGCATCCGCCTGGCTAAAGGTATCCAGTACGCCAAGAACAAAAGCGCTATTTTTTTCGGCATAAGGACGTGCAGCGAGATAAAACGAACCGGTCTGCTTGAGGTCTGAGCCGTCTTTCAGCACGCGCACATCACCTTGCAGTAATGCGGCCGAATAGTAGGGATCCCAGATAGCCCACGCATCGACGTTTCCTTGCTGGAAGGCCGCTCGCGCATCGGCGGGGGTCAGATAAGTCGGTTGAATATCGGTAAATTTCAACCCTGCCTGTTGCAGCGCCCGGAGCAGTAAATTGTGGGCGCTGGAACCTTTCTGGAAGGCGACTTTATGCCCTTTGAGCTGCGCAACGCTCTGGATCGGGCTATTTTTCGGCACCAGAATCACTTCGGCTTTCGGTTTGGGCGGTTCGACGCCCACATAAACCAGATCGGCTCCGGCGGCCTGGGCGAAAATTGGCGGAATGTCACCGGTACTGCCGAGATCTATACTGCCGATATTGAGTGCTTCCAACATTTGCGGTCCAGCCGGGAACTCAATCCACGAGATTTTGGTCTGTGGGTAACGTTTCTCCAGTAGCTGATGACTTTTTGCCAGCACCATGCTGACGCTTCCTTTCTGGTAGCCAATGCGCAGGGCATCCGGAGCCGATTCTGCGGCATGCGCCAAGGATGACAGGGACAGCAGCCCGGTTAATGCCAGCCATGGGGTGTGACGCTTGAGCAGATTAAGCATGGGCGGCACCTCGCAGGGCATTCAGTTGCGGGAGTTGGAGATCGCGACGATGCAACGCCAGCCAGAAAGTGTCGAGCGCACTGTCCAGGCGCTGCTGCAGGTTGGGCGTAAACTGCGGTTTATGCTGATAATCGATGACCTGTGAATCATCGGCAAACACGCCGTGCAGGATCTCCTGAGCCTTTAACGCGCTCAGCACCGGTTTCAGCGCGTAATCGACGGCCAGTAAATGCGCCACACTGCCGCCAGTCGCCAGCGGCAAAACCACTTTTCCTTCCAGCGCCCGCTCGGGGAGCAGATCGAGCAGCGTTTTCAGTGCGCCAGAGTAAGCGGCTTTGTAGACCGGCGTTGCGACAATCAGCCCGTCAGCATCCTGCAGTTGTTCGATAAATGTTTTCAGCGCCGGACTGTCAAAACGGGCATAGATCAGGTCTTCCGGGGCAAAGTTGTGCAGGTTCCAGTGAAAGACTTCGACATCCTGGCCGTTCAATTTTTCTCGGGCATATTCCAGCAACGCGCTGGAGCGAGAGGGAAAGCGTGGGCTTCCCGCCAGAGTGATGACGCGCATAATTTTATTCTCCCCTTATAACCAATTGTTTGCTTTTGATTAACATTGATAACAATTTGTGCAGTCTGGCAGAGAGACTTTCTTTATCGAAATGATTTATACGGGATAGAAAAGTTGAAAAATGAATAAAAAGGAGGAAGCAGGAAAACGATTGCTATTTATTGCCGCAGGTCAATTCCCTTTTTGCTCGCGATCGCACATAATACGCCCCCGGTTTGCACACCGGGAATCCAGGAGAGTTCATGTACTACCCCTTCGTTCGTAAAGCCCTTTTCCAGCTCGATCCAGAGCGCGCTCATGAATTGACATTCCAGCAATTACGTCGCATTACCGGCACGCCGCTCGAAGCGCTTGTTCGCCAGAAAGTACCCGCAAAACCGGTTACCTGTATGGGGCTGACGTTTAAAAATCCACTCGGGCTTGCTGCCGGACTGGATAAAGACGGGGAGTGCATTGATGCGCTCGGCGCGATGGGATTTGGTTCCATTGAGATTGGTACCGTGACGCCGCGTCCTCAGCCGGGTAATGATAAACCACGTCTGTTTCGTCTGGTCGATGCTGAAGGTTTGATCAACCGCATGGGGTTTAATAACCTGGGGGTTGATAACCTGGTTGAGAACGTTAAAAAATCGCATTTTGACGGTATTCTGGGGATTAATATTGGTAAGAATAAAGATACTCCGGTAGAGAACGGCAAAGATGACTATCTGATTTGTATGGAAAAAGTCTATGCTTATGCTGGTTATATCGCGATTAATATCTCTTCACCGAATACGCCGGGATTACGTACGTTGCAATATGGTGAGGCGTTGGATGATCTTCTGACGGCAATTAAAAATAAGCAAAATGATCTGCAAGCGATCCACCATAAATATGTTCCAGTGGCGGTTAAGATCGCACCGGATCTTTCTGTGGAAGAACTGATCCAGGTTGCTGACAGTTTAGTTCGTCATAATATTGATGGCGTAATTGCGACTAACACCACTCTCGAGCGTTCTCTCGTTCAGGGAATGAAAAATTGCGATCAAATGGGTGGCCTGAGCGGTCGACCGTTACAATTAAAAAGTACAGAAATTATTCGCCAGTTGTCTCAGGAATTAAAAGGTCAGCTGCCGATTATTGGGGTTGGTGGTATCGACTCAGTAATCGCCGCGCGTGAGAAAATAGCTGCCGGTGCTTCTCTGGTACAGATTTATTCGGGCTTTATTTTTAAAGGCCCACCGTTGATTAAAGAAATCGTCACCAATATCTGAATGCTACCTTAATCACAATCCAGGGCTTTATTTCTGGCCCTGGTTGTTTTATATTCCTTTACTGTTGCTTATTTAAACATTCTGAGCTTTTATTATTAAGGCAATAAACGAAGCGGCAAAAGGATACTGTCGTAATGGTGATGATTAAGGAAAGGAGAGAAACTGATGCGAATTAAACCCGACGATAACTGGCGCTGGTATTATGATGAAGAGCACGATCGTATGATGCTCGATTTAGCCAATGGCATGTTATTCCGTTCGCGTTTTGCTCGTAAAATGCTCACTCCGGATGCATTTTCTCCGTCGGGTTTTTGTGTTGATGACGCCGCGCTTTATTTTTCCTTTGAAGAAAAATGTCGCTACCTGGATTTAGGCAAAGAGCAAAAGGCGGAACTGGTGCTTAATGCGCTGGTGGCGATTCGTTACCTTAAACCGCAAATGCCAAAAAGTTGGCACTTTGTCGCACACGGCATTAACTGGTCGCCAGTCGTGGGGGATGCTGCTTGTGTGGATTTAAGCGATACGGATGAACAGGTAAACCTGTTAGTGGTTGAACCGGGTGAAAATGCCGCGCTTTGTCTGCTTGCACAACCTGGTGTGGTTATTGCCGGGCGCACAATGCAGCTTGGGGACGCGATTAAAATAATGAATGACAGACTGAAACCGCAGGTTATTGCCGACAGTTTCAGCCTTGAACAGGCGGTTTAACTCTCCAGCCTGATTGTCGTTTTGGGAACGCAACTGCAGCACAGAATCGTCCCGTCATCCCCAATCGCTGATTTTTTCAGCGGACTAACTTCGCCTTCCAACAGTCGAATTCGACAGCATCCGCAAATTCCTGCCCGGCATGAATAGGGCACCCTGATACCCTGGTTTTCCAGCTGTTCAAGCAATACCTGCTGATTATTTCCGCGAAAGGTCTGTCCCTGCCAGTCAATAAGTACCGTGGCATCGGGTTGTTGTTCCAGTGCGGTATCATCTGGCTCCGCCGCACCATAAGCTCTGGCGGGACCGGTTGCCAAAATCTCTACCTCATCGCCGACGCGAATAACGCCACTGTTGCGTGCGATAAGATTCTGGCCGAAATCAACGTCGCCGTTATCCACCGCTGTCCGGAAGGTTTGCAGCGTGGCGAGCGGCTCGCCAGACGGATGTTTCTGGCCTTTTTCTGGGCTAACGGTAGTGAAAATGCAGCGGCTACAGGGTTTTGCCACATCAAAAATGACGTCGCCAATGCGAATCACTTTCCAGGTGTCTTCTGCCCAGGCGTCAGCCCCCGAAACCACCAGATTGGGGCGAAACTGTTCTATTTTGACGCTTGCTGGACAGCGCTGTTGCACATCGCGCAGAGATGCTTCGTTGGCCAGCAGGTAGGGATAACCATCGGCGAAGGACAAAGGAACATCAGCGTGGCGCTTCACCCGGCGTGTCAGTTGCGGACCCACCCAGCGCAACTGCACGTCACGGGAGAAAAAGCTGCTCAGCCACAGGTTGATAGCCGCTGGCGCAATACGCGCGGTAAAATGGTTTCCCCACACCTCTGTCGGCGCATCCTGGGTGGCGAAGTCTGCGAATCGCACGAGCGCGCTGCTGCCGTCTGGAGCCGTAAGATGAAGTCCATCGTGGAAAGGGGAAGGGGTAAAGCGGACCATTTGCGGGAACTGTCGGGCGGTAATGAACGTCCCGTCGGGTTCGGTAATCATAAATATACGATCCAGGGCGAGACCGCTCACGTCTGCCAGGGCGTGCGTGAGTCCAATTCCACGCATTGATTTAACCGGATGAATAAAAAGTCGGGTCAACGTTACCACTGCACAGCCCCTTGAACGAAAATAAGCCTTCAACTTTATGACATACAGCCCATATTAGCTATAATGCGCAGCAATTTTCTAGGAGTAAAAGTGACATTATGAATTCTCTGTTTGCCAGTACGGCCCGCGGGCTGGAAGAGCTGTTAAAAACTGAACTGGAAAACCTCGGCGCGCTGGAGTGTCAGGTCGTTCAGGGTGGGGTCCATTTTAAGGGCGACACGCGGCTTGTTTACCAGAGCCTGATGTGGAGCCGCCTGGCCTCGCGCATTATCCTGCCGATGGGAGAGTGCAAGGTCTACAGCGATCTTGATCTGTACCTCGGCGTTCAGGCAATCGACTGGACAGAGATATTTAATCCTGGAGCTACGTTTGCCGTCCATTTTAGCGGCCTGAACGAGACCATTCGTAACAGCCAGTACGGCGCGCTGAAGGTCAAGGATGCGATTGTCGATGCATTTACCCGCAAAAATCTGCCGCGTCCGAATGTGGATCGTGAATCTCCGGATCTGCGTATCAATGTCTGGTTGAACAAAGATACCGCCAGCATTGCACTTGATCTGAGCGGTGACGGTTTGCATCAGCGCGGTTATCGCGATCGCGCGGGTCAGGCGCCGATTAAAGAGACGCTGGCCGCCGCTATTGTTATGCGTTCTGGCTGGCAGCCGGGCACACCGTTACTCGATCCGATGTGCGGCTCCGGCACGCTGCTGATTGAAGCGGCGATGTGGGCAACCGATCGCGCGCCGGGCCTGCATCGCGGGTACTGGGGCTTTAGCGGTTGGGCACAGCACGATGAAGCCGTCTGGCAAGAGGTTAAAGCCGAAGCTCAGGTGCGTGCGCGTAAGGGGCTTGCTGACTATACTTCGCACTTCTATGGCTCCGACAGCGATGCGCGCGTGATTGAAAAAGCGCGTAGTAACGCCCGCCGCGCAGGTATTGCCGATCTGATGACATTTGACGTTAAAGATGTCGCCAAACTGAGTAATCCACTGCCGAAGGGACCGTATGGTACGGTGATCAGTAACCCGCCCTACGGCGAACGTCTGGATAGCGAACCGGCGCTGATTGCCCTGCATAGCTTGCTGGGCCGTACGATGAAAAACCAGTTTGGCGGCTGGAATTTGTCGCTGTTCAGCGCCTCTCCGGATTTGCTCAGCAGCCTGCAATTACGTGCTGACAAGCAGTTCAAAGCGAAAAACGGTCCGCTGGATTGCGTACAGAAAAACTATCACGTTGCAGAGACTACTGCGGACAGCAAGCCAGCCACGGTCGCGGAAGATTATGCCAACCGCCTGCGCAAGAATATCAAGAAGCTGGAAAAATGGGCGCGTCAGGAAGGAATTGAATGCTATCGCCTGTATGATGCTGACTTGCCGGAATACAACGTTGCAGTGGACCGTTACGGTGAGTGGGTCGTGGTTCAGGAATACGCTCCGCCGAAGACGGTCGATGCGCAAAAAGCACGTCAACGTCTGTTCGATATCATTGCCGCAACGTTGTCGGTCCTGGAAATCGCGCCAAATAAACTGGTGCTGAAAACCCGTGAGCGCCAGAAAGGGAAGAACCAGTATCAGAAGATGAATGAGAAGGGTGAATTCATTGAGGTAAGCGAGTACAACGCGCGCCTGTGGGTCAACCTGACAGACTATCTTGATACCGGTTTGTTCCTCGATCACCGTATTGCGCGCCGCATGCTGGGCCAGATGAGTAAAGGTAAGGATTTCCTTAACCTGTTCTCCTACACTGGCAGTGCCAGCGTTCATGCCGGACTGGGCGGTGCGCGTAGCACCACGACGGTTGATATGTCGCGTACCTATCTGGAGTGGGCTGAGCGTAACCTGCGGCTGAACGGCCTGAGTGGTCGCGCTCACCGTTTAATTCAGGCAGATTGCCTGGGCTGGCTGCGCGATGCCAATGAACAGTTTGATCTGATTTTCATCGATCCGCCGACGTTCTCTAACTCAAAACGTATGGAAGACTCGTTTGATGTACAGCGCGATCATCTGGCGCTGATGAAAGATCTGAAACGTCTGCTGCGTAAAGACGGCACGATCATGTTCTCCAACAACAAGCGTGGGTTCCGTATGGATCTCGACGGTCTGGCTGAACTGGGATTAAAAGCACAAGAAATCACCCAAAAAACGCTTTCCCAGGACTTTGCCCGTAACCGTCAGATCCACAATTGCTGGCTGATTACCGCAGCCTGAAAGGATAAATAAATGTCATTGATCAGTATGCATGGTGCATGGCTGTCGTTCAGCGATGCGCCGCTTCTTGATAATGCAGAACTGCATATCGAAGATAACGAACGCGTCTGTCTGGTTGGCCGTAATGGCGCAGGTAAGTCGACGCTGATGAAGATCCTCAACCGTGAACAGGGTCTTGACGACGGGCGTATTATTTATGAGCAGGACCTGGTTGTGGCGCGTCTGCAGCAGGATCCGCCGCGTAATGTTGAGGGCAGCGTCTATGACTTCGTTGCTGAAGGTATTGAGGAACAGGCTGAATATCTGAAGCGTTATCACGATATTTCGCGCCTGGTGATGACCGATCCCAGCGACAGAAACCTGAATGAAATGGCGCGGGTTCAGGAAATGCTCGATCACCATAATCTGTGGCAGCTCGAAAGCCGCATTAATGAAGTGCTGGCGCAACTGGGACTGGATCCTAACGCCGCGCTTTCTTCGCTTTCGGGCGGCTGGCTGCGTAAGGCGGCGCTGGGCCGCGCGTTAGTGAGCAACCCGCGCGTACTGCTGCTGGATGAACCAACTAACCACCTGGATATTGAAACTATCGACTGGCTGGAAGGGTTCCTGAAATCCTTCAATGGGACAATTATTTTCATTTCCCACGACCGTTCATTTATTCGCAATATGGCGACGCGTATTGTCGATCTCGACCGCGGCAAGCTGGTGACCTATCCGGGGAACTACGATCAGTATCTGCTGGATAAAGAAGAAGCGCTGCGGGTGGAAGATCTCCAAAATGCGGAATTTGATCGCAAGCTGGCGCAGGAAGAAGTCTGGATCCGTCAGGGCATCAAAGCGCGTCGTACCCGTAATGAAGGCCGCGTGCGGGCACTGAAAGCCATGCGTCGCGAGCGTGGCGAACGTCGCGAAGTGATGGGCACGGCGAAGATGCAGGTCGAAGAGGCGAGCCGTTCTGGCAAGATTGTCTTCGAAATGGAGAATGTTGATTACCAGGTTGATGGAAAGCAACTGGTAAAAGATTTCTCCGCGCAGGTGCAACGTAGCGACAAGATTGCGCTAATTGGACCTAACGGCTGCGGTAAAACAACGCTGCTGAAGCTGATGTTAGGTCAGCTTCAGGCTGACAGCGGACGCATTCACGTCGGCACGAAGCTGGAAGTGGCGTATTTCGATCAGCACCGCGCCGAACTGGATCCGGATAAAACCGTGATGGACAACCTTGCTGAGGGTAAGCAAGAGGTGCTGGTTAACGGTAAACCTCGCCATGTGCTGGGCTATCTCCAGGATTTCCTGTTCCATCCGAAACGGGCGATGACGCCAGTACGTGCGCTCTCTGGTGGGGAACGCAATCGCCTACTGCTGGCGCGTCTTTTTCTCAAACCCAGTAATCTTTTAATTCTCGATGAACCAACGAACGATCTGGACGTCGAAACGCTGGAACTGCTTGAAGAGCTGATTGATAGCTACCAGGGCACCGTGCTGCTGGTGAGCCACGACCGTCAGTTTGTGGATAATACCGTAACCGAATGCTGGATCTTCGAAGGCGGCGGTAAAATTGGTCGTTATGTCGGCGGTTATCATGATGCCCGCAGCCAGCAATCGCAGTATGTGGCGTTTAAACAGCCAGTTGCGAAAAAAACAGAGGAAACCGTTGCTCCTAAAGCAGAAATTGTCAAACGCAGCACGAGCAAACTAAGCTATAAACTGCAGCGCGAACTGGAGCTGCTCCCCGCGCTGCTTGAAGAACTGGAAGCTAAACTGGAAGCATTACAAGCTCAGGTAGCTGACGCCGCTTTTTTCAGTCAGCCGCATGAGCAAACGCAACAGGTATTAGCTAATCTGAACGAAGCTGAACAAGAACTTGAGCAAGCCTTTGAGCGCTGGGAGTATCTTGAGTCTTTGAAGAACGGCGCATAATTTAAAGGAGCACATATGTGCGAACATCACCATGCCGCGAAGCATATTCTGTGCTCGCAGTGTGACATGCTGGTGGCGTTACCTCGCCTTGAGCATGGTCAGAAAGCGGCATGTCCACGATGTGGCACTACGTTAACGGTTGAGTGGGACGCGCCACGGCAGCGTCCTACCGCCTATGTGTTAGCAGCATTATTTATGCTGCTTTTGTCAAACCTCTTTCCCTTTGTGAATATGAATGTTGCGGGGGTGAGCAGCGAAGTGACGCTGCTGCAAATTCCCAGCGTTCTCTTTTCGGAAGATTACGCCAGCCTCGGTACCTTCTTTATCTTATTCGTTCAGTTGGTTCCCGCTTTTTGCTTGTTGACCATTTTGCTGTTGGTGAATCGGGTTCATATGCCTGAGCGGCTTAAAACATGGCTGGCGCGTATTTTGTTTCAGTTAAAAAGCTGGGGAATGGCAGAAATTTTCCTCGCGGGTGTGCTGGTGAGCTTTGTTAAGCTGATGGCCTACGGCGATATCGGCGTGGGCAGCAGCTTCATCCCGTGGTGCATGTTTTGTATGCTCCAGTTGCGGGCTTTCCAGTGTGTGGATCGCCGTTGGCTGTGGGATGATATTGCCCCTATGCCAGCCATTAAGCAGGAATTAAAGCCTGGTGTGCCCGGCATCCGACAAGGATTGCGTTCCTGTTCCTGCTGCACCGCTATTCTTCCGGCAGACGAGCTGGTATGCCCACGCTGTCAGACGAAAGGTTATGTGCGACGTAAAAACAGTCTGCAATGGACATTGGCATTACTGTTTACGTCGATCATGCTTTATCTTCCTGCCAATATTCTGCCGATCATGATCACCGATCTGCTCGGGTCAAAGCTGCCTTCAACGATACTCGAGGGCGTGGTTTTAATCTGGAGCGAAGGCTCTTACCCGGTGGCTGCGGTTATCTTTATCGCCAGTATTATGGTGCCGACGTTGAAAATGATCGCCATTGCCTGGCTGTGTTGGGATGCCAAAGGGCACGGCAAACGCGACAGTGAACGAATGCATTTAATTTACGAGGTTGTAGAATTTGTCGGTCGCTGGTCAATGATCGACGTTTTTGTAATTGCCGTACTCTCTGCGCTGGTGCGCATGGGAGGGTTAATGAACATTTATCCTGCAATGGGTGCTTTGATGTTTGCTTTAGTCGTCATTATGACAATGTTTTCTGCGATGACATTTGATCCCCGTCTGTCGTGGGACCGTGAACCAGATCATGAGGAGTCCTGACAGCATGGAATCTAAAAGTGGGGAAGCCAAAGTGCAAAAGGTAAAAAACTGGTCGCCCGTGTGGATATTCCCTATAGTCACTGCCCTCATTGGCGCGTGGGTCCTGTTTTATCACTACAGTCATCAGGGGCCACAAGTCACGCTGATTACTACCAATGCCGAAGGTATTGAAGGGGGTAAAACGACGATTAAGAGCCGCAGCGTGGATGTCGGTATCGTCGAGAGCGCAACCCTGACTGATGATTTGACCCATGTGGAAATTAAAGCTCGTCTTAACTCCGGAATGGAAAAGCTGCTGCATAAAGATTCTGTCTTTTGGGTGGTGAAGCCGCAGGTTGGACGTGAAGGTATCAGTGGGCTCGGCACGCTATTGTCCGGGGCTTATATTGAACTGCAGCCTGGCAATAAAGGCAGCAAGCTGGAAAATTACCAACTGCTGGATTCACCGCCGCTGGCGCCGCCAGATGCGAAAGGGATCCGTGTGATTCTGGACAGCAAAAAAGCCGGTCAGTTGAGCCCGGGCGACCCGGTTCTGTTCCGTGGTTATCGTGTAGGTTCGGTTGAAACCAGCACATTTGATGCGCAAAAGCGTACGATTAGCTACCAGCTATTTATCAATGCGCCTAACGATCGTCTGGTGACCAGCAATGTGCGTTTCTGGAAGGACAGTGGGATCGCCGTGGATCTTACTTCGGCAGGTATGCGAGTGGAAATGGGCTCTCTCTCCACGCTGTTTGGCGGTGGCGTAAGTTTTGATGTGCCAGAAGGGCTGGAACAAGGCGAACCGGTCGCACAGCAGTCTGCGTTTAATCTTTATGACGACCAAAAAAGTATTCAGGATTCACTGTATACCGATCATATTGATTACCTGATGTTCTTTAAAGATTCAATTCGTGGCCTGCAGCCCGGCGCGCCACTGGAATTCCGTGGCATCCGTTTGGGTACGGTAAGTAAAGTACCTTTCTTCTCACCGAATATGCGTCAGGTCTTCAACAATGATTACCGCATTCCGGTGCTGGTACGTATCGAACCAGAACGTCTGAAGGCACAGCTGGGAGAAGATACTGATGTTGGCGCTCATCTGGCAGAATTGCTTAAACGCGGCTTACGGGCATCGCTGAAAACCGGGAACCTGGTGACTGGCGCTCTGTATGTCGATCTCGACTTCTACCCGAAAGAACCGCCGATTACCGGTGTGCGCGAATTTAACGGTTATCAAATTATTCCGACCGTGAGCGGTGGTCTGGCGCAGATCCAGCAGCGACTGATGGAAGCGCTGGATAAGATTAACAATCTGCCGTTGAACCCGATGATTGAGCAGGCGACCAATACGTTGTCGGAAAGCCAGCGTACGATGAAGCATCTGCAAACCACGCTGGACAACATGAATAAGATCACGTCCAGTCAGTCGATGCAGGATCTTCCGGCGGATATGCAGAACACGCTGCGCGAACTGAACCGTAGTATGCAGGGCTTCCAGCCGGGTTCCGCCGCCTACAACAAGATGGTGGCGGATATGCAGCGTCTTGATCAGGTGCTGCGAGAACTGCAACCGGTACTGAAAACGTTGAACGATAAGAGCAATGCGCTGGTATTTGAAGCGAAGGACAAAAAAGATCCAGAGCCGAAGAGGGCGAAACAATGAAAAAGTGGCTAGTGGCGATGATGGCGGTCTGGCTGACGTCATGCAGCACCAGCGGAGAAAATAAAAGCTATTACCAGCTTCCTATCGCGCAAGGGGGCGTACAGAGCTCCGCTAACCAGGGTAACCGTCTGCTGTGGGTTGAACAGATTGCGGTCCCGGACTATCTGGCGGGTAATGGGGTGGTTTACCAGACCAGCGATGTGCAATATGTGATAGCGAATAATAATCTCTGGGCCAGCCCCTTAGATCAGCAATTGCGCAATACCCTGGTTACGAACCTCAGTATGCAGTTGCCTGGTTGGGTTGTCGCTTCGCAGCCGCTGGGAAGCACTCAGGACACGTTGAACGTTACCGTGACCGGCTTCCACGGTCGGTACGATGGTAAGGTCATCGTGAGCGGTGAATGGCTGCTGAATCACCAGGGGCAGTTGATCAAGCGTCCATTCCACATCGAAGCTGTACAGACTAAAGACGGCTACGATGAGATGGTGAAGGTTCTGGCCAACGCCTGGAGCCAGGAAGCGACGGCAATGGCTCAGGAGCTGAAACGCATCCCTTAAGCTTAAATAATTGTAAATTATGCCGCCCCTGGTTCAATGCCCGGGGCGGTTTTTTTTATTTTTTTAGCCGTGGAGATAGCTGTTCTGACAGACTATTTTTGTACAAATGATTTTGCGGGTAGCTCACAAATATGACACTGGCGTGAATTTTGCGCATTGACGAGCCTGATGTTTAGGGGTATTCGTTTTAGTGTGATTGCACACTTAGTAATCACTGTTTTCTTTTCCACCAGACCCAAAAGATGAGGGAAACGAGGCATGAAGAGACAAAAACGAGATCGCCTGGAACGGGCACATCAACGTGGATATCAGGCCGGCATTGCCGGACGCTCAAAAGAAATGTGTCCCTATCAGACGCTGAATCAGAGGTCATACTGGCTGGGAGGCTGGCGAGAAGCCATGGGGGATAGGGTTTTAATGGCCTGATTCTGTCTCTTTAGATAAAAGAAACCTCCGCAGAGCGGAGGTTTCGCCTTTTTGCCCACCAGACAAGACGAATAAACGTTAATGTCTGGCGGCTACGCTGACCTGGATTAGAACGCGGAAGTGTCCTGGAACAGACCCACTTTCAGATCGTTTGCGGTATAGATTAGACGACCATCAACCAGCACTTCACCATCAGCCAGGCCCATGATCAGGCGACGATTAACGATGCGTTTGAAGTGAATGCGGTAAGTCACTTTCTTCGCAGTCGGCAGAACCTGGCCGGTGAATTTAACTTCGCCTACGCCCAGCGCGCGGCCTTTACCTTCGCCGCCCAGCCAGCCGAGATAGAATCCAACCAGCTGCCACATGGCATCCAGACCCAAACAGCCCGGCATCACCGGATCGCCGATAAAGTGGCATCCGAAGAACCACAGGTCCGGGTTGATATCCAGTTCAGCTTCAACATAACCTTTGTCAAAGTTGCCGCCGGTTTCGGTCATCTTGATGACACGGTCCATCATCAGCATGCTTGGTGCAGGCAGTTGTGGCCCTTTTGCGCCAAACAGCTCACCGCGACCAGAGGCAAGAAGGTCTTCTTTTGTATAGGATTCGCGTTTATCTACCATGTTCTCTGTAAGCCTTATTTTATTGAAGCACGCAGGATAGCTAACACGTGTACGCTGAACAAGTCCGATCAGTTCGGAATAATCCAGTTCAGCCAACGTAGCGGCCAGGGAAAACGGTGACGACCTTCCTGCTGCGTTGCCGTAGCAATACGCTCCTGGATAGTTTGCATCAGCGTTGTCTGGCCTTCACCATCCCACACCAGATTTAATAACAGTGGCAGCGCATCGGTCACGTCGTCCACCGCCCAGATAGTGAATTTTTCTTCTTCTACGGCCTGTAGCAGAGCGGGCTGCAGGCTCAGGTGTCTGACATTCGCTGAAGGAATGATAACGCCCTGTGTGCCTGTCAGCTCACGCTGCTGACAGATGGCGAAGAAGCCTTCAATTTTCTCGTTCAGACCACCAACAGGTTGTGCCCGACCAAACTGATCGACAGAACCGGTAATGGCGATGCTTTGATTAACAGGAACGTCGGCGAGGGCGCTAATCAATGCGCAAAGTTCTGCCATGGACGCGCTGTCGCCGTCCACTTCGCTGTAGGATTGCTCAAAGGTCAGCGAGGCAGAGAAGGGGATTTGCTGTTCAAGCTGGAGTTCCGACATCAGGAACGCCTGCATAATCATCATACCCTTCGCATGAATATTTCCGCCAAGCTCGGCTTTGCGCTCAATATCCGTAAATTCGCCGTCGCCAATATGAACCACACAGCTGATACGAGAAGGCTCACCAAACGCGCGGGGGTGACCAGGAAATTCAATCACCGACAGGGCGTTGATTTGACCAATACGCTCGCCTTCCGTCTCGATCAGGATCTGTTCCTGCAGGATCTCATCCTGCATTCGTTCGGCGAGGAAACCTTCCCGCCATTCACGCTGGGTCAGCATCAGGCTGAACTGCTCAGCGTTGCAGGTTTCGCCCTCGCATAACGGGGCCACTTCTTTGAACTGTCGGGTGATCCACAGCGGGTTAAGCGGCAATGTATCCTGTTCGCCGGTATAACGAACGGCTTCACGGATCAGCACTTGCCAGGCATCAGGGGCCGGGTAGGGCAAATTGTTGCGCGTAGCGGTATGTGTTACCCACTGACACCACTGCGTCATGGTTTCGGCATCCACTATCTGCAGATTATCTTCAAACTCGCTATAAATAGCCTGCTCAGCCAGCTCCGGCTCCATGTCCTGGAAGTCTGCCAGTGATTCACGTTCACCGACTAATACCACTTTGAGTTTAAGCGGCATAGGTGGAACGGAGACGGGCAGCGGGCGAGACTCATCAAAAGCTACCCAGTCAAAACGCTCGTGGCTGACAATGGCTTTCAGGCGCATCCACAGCAGCGGTTGGGCCAGTAGCGTGCGCAACGAAATAACCAGCACACCACCGTTGGCCTGATGCACAAGGCCTGGCTGTAGGGTAATTTCGCCGTTGAACTGACGCAGACAGCCAAACAGTTGTTCGGCTTCAACCCAGTCAGCGCAGACTACCTGGGTTAATGTCGCAAAATTGTCTTCTGCTGTCTCAGCTGCACGATAGCGGATAGTGTGACCGGAGATATCATAATGACCTCCGGTGAGACTTCCGGCATCCGAGTGCAGAGGCCGCGCGGCCTCTGCAATAAGGTTGATGTACTCAAGCTCTTCCGGCGCTTTTACCAGCATGAACGAAGACGTCGTCCAGTGCTGAAGAAGCTGCTCTAGCGCAAATTGTAAACGTGGCTGAGTATCACTAAGTAAGGTATCGGTGTCGTCAGTGACGTGCGGCTGTGCAAATACTTCCTGATAACTATCGGTGTCAGGAACCAGATCACGCCATGCAAGTTTCGTAATGGTCAAAGTTGATGTTTTTTAGTCTGTTGTAAAAAACGAGATTATACCGTAACCATCATCACTGCACACGTGGAAAGCGCTGTGAAACGAATGCGATGACGCGCGACAGTTCACAGGCTGGATATTCTTTTCTTCAGATGCCGAAAAAGCTGATATTCTGATAAGAGTTACACGGTAACATTGAGATCGCAATGAAATATCAACAACTTGAAAACCTTGAAAGCGGCTGGAAATGGAAGTATCTGGTGAAGAAGCATCGTGAGGGGGAATTAATCACCCGTTACGTAGAGGCCAGCGCTGCCGAAGAAGCCGTTGATTTGTTGCTAACCCTCGAAAATGAACCGGTTCGGGTCAATACCTGGATTGAAGAACACATGAACTCTGCGCTGCTAAATCGTATGAAACAAACCATACGGGCGAGGCGTAAGCGGCACTTTAACGCGGAGCATCAGCATACGCGAAAGAAATCTATCGATCTGGAATTTATGGTCTGGCAGCGCTTAGCGGGGCTTGCGCAGCGGCGCGGCAAAACGCTTTCTGAAACCATTGTGCAACTGATTGAAGACGCAGAGCATAAAGAGAAGTACGCGAATAAAATGTCGACATTGAAGCAGGATTTACAGGCGCTGCTGGGAAAAGAATAACCACAGAATGGCTAAATGTGTTGTGTACAGGCGTGCTTTGATTGATAAAAAGTGAAAAAAAAACCCCGCAAAGCGGGGTTTTTTCATAAGACGATAACTTAAGCCTGAGGCTGAGTTACAACGTCTTTGATACCTTTAACTTCGATCTCAACACGACGATCCGGAGCCAGGCAGTCGATCAGTGCAGCGCGAGCTTTCACGTTGTCACAGGTGTTGCCAGTAACTGGGTTGGATTCGCCCATGCCACGTGCAGAGATTTTGTCAGAAGGAATACCTTTAGAGATCAGGTAATCAACAACGGACTGAGCACGTTTCTCGGACAGACCCTGGTTGTAAGCGTCAGAACCGATGCGGTCAGTGAAGCCCAGAACCACTACGGAACCGTCTTTCGGATCCAGGTTGCTCAGCTGGCTGTACATCTGATCCAGAGCCTGCTGGCCTTCTGGTTTCAGAGTTGCTTTGTTGAAGTTGAACAGAACGTCAGACTTCAGAGTGAAGTGTTTGGTCTGTACTTCCGGAGCCGGAGCCGGTGCAACAACTACTGGAGCTGCTTCTTCCTGCTGACCGAAACGGTAGGAAACACCAACGCTCAACAGACCGTTATCCGGACGACCGCCAACGGTGTTCGCGTCACCGATGTTGTTGGTCCACTGGTATTCCAGACGGGTAGCGATTTCAGGAGTAATTGCATACTCTACGCCACCTGCGAATACTGGGGAAACACCAGTGTCGTGGTCTTTGAAGCCTTCGTTGTTTTTAGCGTCTGCACGCCAAACCATACCACCCAGACGGGTATAAACGTCCAGATCGTCAGTGATTGGGTAACCCAGTTTAGCGGTCAGCTGAACGCCCTGAGCTTTGAAAGCGCCATTATTGTGGGTAGCATCGGTGGCGCCTTTGTACGGCATACGACCTAACCAGTCGTAACCCATTTCGAAACCAACGTACGGGTTAACCTGGTAACCACCGAATGCACCAGCACCCAGTTGGCTTTCGTGGGTAGGACCGGAGTTGTTGATCTGGTTGTTGCCAATATCATGGTACTGAGACCAGCCCAGTTTAGCACCAGTGTACCAGGTGTTATCTTTCGGAGCGGCCTGCGCCACGGTAGCGAAACCAGCCAGTGCCACTGCAATTGCGATAGCTGTCTTTTTCATTTTTTGCGCCTCGTTATCATCCAAAATTCGCCATGAATATCTCCGAAGAGAGATAACACGGTTAAATCCTTCACCCGGGGACCAGTTCAATAGTTACTCTACCGATATCTGCGGCTTATGCCGAGCACCCCTGGCGATGTAAAGTCTACAACGTAGTTGAAAACTTACAAGTGTGAAGTCCGTCAGGCATATGAAAAAAAAAGGCTTGTGTACACAATATTTAACATTTATAGATGAATAAATGTACTGAAGATTTCCTGAAAACCGCTTCAGACAGGCCTTCAGCCGGAAAACGCGTTACAGCTCAATGGCAAATTAAAACATGAAAAAAAATTCCAGGATAAATCCTAATTTTACTCAATGATACAAATTCGAGTGAATTTTTAGCCCGGAATGCTGTCTCCCCGCAAGTGACTGAGCGCGAACAGGACGCATGATAAACCCCATCGCATTACCTTCATCTGCCGCTTTTACCAGTTCGGCATGTTCATCTTCGGTTAATTCTTCCGTCAACCAGCCGATGACGACGCTGTAATTACCTGTGCGCAGCGCACGAACCATCGATTCCAGCGTATTGCAGGGGGAGAGCTGGCTGATTTGCATGACTTTGGTCAATGGAAGCCCGGCCGACTGCACCCACTCACGGCTTAATTTTTGCTGAGGCGTCAGCCACAACTGCCAGCGTGATTGTTGCCCTAACTGTTGCAGCAGGGGAAGCAGCAGGAGCTGCGTCATCATGGGCTGGTCCTCGCGATAGACCACTTCACTGATAAGCCCAGCGGTAGCGTTCTCTGCTGAAACGCGCGCAATGCTGCTCGATGCGGAAGAGAACGACAAAGAACGATTTGCATAACCTGAAGTGTACATAATCAATCCAGCCCTGTGAGTTACTGTATGGATATACAGTAACCCCGCCATCAATAAAGATCAACCTTATTTTCGGAAACAGGTTCGCAATTTTTAGTCATCATCACGGGAAAAATAAAATTCATCTTGCCCCATACGCATAAGTTGCCTATTTTCGTCATTAACGGATCTGCTACTGCAAATTATTTGCTTACGTTATGATTTAAAAGGATTTTTATGAAAGAAAAGTCTTATGCAAGAATCTATAAATCACAAGAATATCTGGCTTCTCTGGGAACAATTCACTACCGCTCACTGTTTGGCGGCTATAGTCTGACGGTTGGTGATACGGTCTTTGCCATGGTTGCCAGCGGTGAGTTATATCTTCGCGCCTGTGAGCAGAGCGCCCAGTACTGTGTAAAAAATTCTCCTGTCTGGCTAACATTTATCAAGCGCGGGCGTCCGGTTGTACTCAATTATTACCAGGTGAACGATACCCTGTGGCAAAACCAGCAGCAGTTAGTATCGCTATCACAATTTTCACTCGATGCAGCCGTTAAGGAAAAACAGAGTCGCTTTGCACAACATCGCCTGCGGGAATTACCGAATATGACGTTTCATCTGGAGACCTTGCTAAATGAAGCAGGAATTAAGGATGAGGGGACATTGCGATCGCTGGGAGCTCAGATGTGCTGGTTGAAACTTCGGCAAAATAACCCTGCCTTAACGGTAAAAATACTCTATGCCCTTGAAGGGGCGGTTGACGGGGTGCATGAAGCCGCGCTCCCGGCGACGCGTCGCCAGGAGCTGGTGGAGTGGGTAAGTTCTCTTACGCCGGAACCGGGGTATTAGATGGCAGCACGGCAATTTGTTGCTGTAATCGCCGAATCTCCGGGAGCAGGGCAATCAGTAACCCAACTTGCTGTACGACCAGCGGCTCTTTACTGTCCGGACGTGGCTCGAGATGCTGAATTCGCTGCTTCAGATCTTCCAGCGCCTGGTATACGCGCTGCTCATCAGCAGGTTGATAGTGAAGCGCATCATCTACATAGCAGACGGCATCATCCAGCAATGCCAGGACGTCAGGATTGGTTAACTGCTCGCGATGTGCGCCGAGGGCGGAAATATAGCTGGTAAACGTATGGTTAAGACACAGCAAGCGGAACGCCGTTTCGCGTGTTTGGGCCGTGACATCCGGTTCACTCGACATGTTCGACACCACCGAAGCAAGTTCCGCATCACGATTGTGCGCGTCACGGCGGGCGATACGGTATGCCAGACGATTATCACGCCCCTGATGATATTGTTCGAGAATAGCATCAAGATAACGACAGTTAGCGTCAGTGGCCCGTTCAATCACTCGCGGCAGATTCCGAAAACGCCAGTCTGGCCAGATAAAGCTGACAGCAGCCCAGGCGATGGCACAGCCGATCAACGTATCGATGACGCGCGGAAGTGCAACTTCAAAACCTTCACCGAGCAGGTTAAAGCACAGCAGCACCAGCAGCGTGATAAACATGGTGGCATGCGCGTACTGGACGTTACGAAAGGCAAAAAACAACACGCCGGTGATCACAAGAAGGATCAATTGCCCTTCGAGAGAAGGTACAAACCACAGGATCGGTAACCCAATGGCGATACCGACTAATGTGCCGATAATCCTTAGTGCCAGACGATGTCGGGTGGCGTTGTAGTTTGGCTGGCAGACAAACAGACTGGTCAACAGGATCCAGTACCCGTGGTTCATTCCGGTTATCTGGATAATGGCATAGCCGACGCAGAGCACCAGCGACATGCGAACAGCATGACGAAACAGGGCGGACTCAGGCGTGAAATTACGGCTCAGACGCAACCAGATATCACTGAACCCATGCGGGCTGTCATCGGCAAGCTGATTTTCAGACTCATTGCGCGAAAGTACCTGAGCCTGTTCGGACTCAATGGTAGCCAACTGGGCATCAATGGCCCGCAGGTTTGACAGCAAAAATCCCAACGTGTTGAGCAGGTCGGCAGGCTCACCACTCGCGCGCATGCGCTCAAGTGCAGCATCAATATGAGTGAAGACGCGCTCAAAGTGCGGATCGTGCTGATAAGGCGTGCGTAATAAAATACAGCGAGACAGTTGCGAACACGCTTGCCCCTGCATCGACATCAGGCGCTGGAAGCGGAACATCACGTCGCTGTGGCGGAAATGGTCGCGAAGCGTTTGGTACTGAATATGCGAGGAGCTTGCGCGTTCGTGAATATCCTGCGCCACAAAATAGTAATGTAGCGTGCGACGTGTTCCTCGCTGTCCGCGGTCGCCGCGCAGGCGGGTCAGCAGTGACACCTTTGTCTGGTTTAGAGTCGCCATCAGTTGCCCATTCGCAAGAGCTAGATCATACAACGGCGCCTGGCTTTCATCTTCTATGTCGGGATCAAAAAGACGCGATTTCAGTTCCAGATAGTGCGCTAACTGTTCATAGCTACGCGCCAGATTGTCCTGCAACGGGCGAATAGGGAACAGAAGATGTCCGGTCAGGGTTAACAGGTTGTACCAAATGGCGCCCGCGAGCAGCAGGATTGGCTGCTGATACCACTGATCGTAAAGCGAGGTGCCGAGCATCGTGTAAATGGCGATCAGCAACGCGCCAAAGGCGATGGTTGCATAGCGCTGCCCTAATCCCCCCAGCAGTATAAAGCCGCTGGTGGAAAGCGTTAACCCAAGGGCAAACAGCCATGGCCATGGGAAGAGCAGTTCGACCGAGGCCGAGGCAATGAAAAAGCACACGAGCGTGATGATCAAATTGCGCAGGCGACCTGCAAGACGATCGTCCAGGTCAGTAAGCGCGGCTGCGACCATACCCAGCGTGAGCGGGATGGTCAGCTTAACGTCACCCAGCCACCAGGGCAGCGCTGTTGTGCCGCAAAGCGCGATAAAAATCCGCACGTAGTACAGCCAGGTGCTGTTCCAGGTATAGCGTTTGAGCAGAGGACTTAACATAAAGGCCATCGGTCCTGATTATTCGAAGCGACGACGCGCGTTGGCTTCACGCGCTGCGCGAGCAACTTCAACTGACACTACCCGGCGACCCACCGGCCACAGTGCAATCGCCGCGATTTTGAAATTCGCAATGCCAACCGGGATACCAATAATCGTAATGCACTGGGCAATACCGGAGACAATGTGCATCAGGCACAACCACCAGCCGAAGAAAATCAGCCAGAAAATATTGAGCACGGTGCCTCCGGTATTCAACAGGACGTTTTTGCCCGCTGGATTAAGCTCATCGACATGAATCGCTTCGTTACCGTAGGGAAACAGCGAGAGTCGGGTTATTTCCCAGCATGAGCGGGTCAGGGGGAGAGTAAAAATCAGCACAATACTGACCAGCGTAGCCAGTAACCAGGCTAAGGTGGTGGCGAATCCCCCGAGCACAAAATTTAAAATATTCAGAACAGTACGCATAAACCCTCGGTTAACTCTGGTTTTCTGTGAATTCGGCAATTGTAACGTTTTTTTGGGCTGGAGCACGTTTTCTCTGGCGGTTACACTGATAAGCAAACCTCTTCGTGTGGATCCGCTTGAGTCTTATGGAACTGAAAGCAACTTCTCTTGGAAAACGTCTGGCACAACACCCTTACGATCGGGCCGTTATTCTCAATGCCGGGATTAAGGTTTCCGGCGATCGTCACGAGTATCTTATTCCCTTCAATCAGTTACTGGCTATTCATTGTAAACGCGGCCTGGTATGGGGAGAGCTGGAGTTTGTGCTCCCGGATGATAAGGTGGTTCGTCTTCACGGTACTGAATGGGCTGAAACCCAGCGCTTCCATCACCATTTGAATTCGCTCTGGCAGCAGTGGAGTCAGGAAATGAGCGACGTCGCTGCGGGAGTTTTACAGCAGCAGTTGGAGGCGATCGCCACCCGCACCAGTGAGAATAAATGGCTGACGCGCGAACAGACGTCAGGACTACAGCAGCAGATCCGCCGCGCCTTTGCCGCATTGCCGCTCCCGATCAACCGGCTGGAAGAATTTGAAAATTGCCGTGAGGCGTTACGTCAATGCCAGGCATGGTTGAAGGACATTGAAGCTTGTCGCTTGCAGCACAACCAGGCGTATACCGATGCCATGCTGGAAGAACATGCCGATTTTTTCCAGCAAATTGAGTCCTCGCCGCTGAATCCGGCCCAGGCGCGGGCGGTGGTGAACGGCGAACAATCATTACTGGTTCTTGCGGGGGCCGGAAGCGGCAAAACATCCGTATTGGTCGCCCGTGCGGGCTGGCTACTTGCGCGAGGGGAAGCGGCGGCCGAACAAATCCTGCTGCTGGCGTTTGGACGCAAAGCGGCCCAGGAGATGGACGATCGCATCCGTGAACGTCTGCATACGGAAGAGATCACCGCGAGGACGTTTCATTCACTGGCGTTGCACATTATTTCTCAGGGGAGCAAAAAAGTCCCGACGGTTAGCAAGCTGGAAAATGATGTTGCCGCGCGCAGCAAACTTTTTATCACGACCTGGCGTCAGCAGTGCAGTGAGAAAAAAGCACAGGCCAAAGGCTGGCGGCAATGGTTAGAAGAAGAGATGCAGTGGTCTGTACCCGAAGGTAACTTCTGGGATGACGAAAAATTACAGCGCCGGCTGGCTTCCCGGCTGGATCGTTGGGTTAGCCTGATGCGTATGCATGGCGGAGCGCAGGCGGAGATGATCGCCAATGCTCCGGAGGAGATTCGCGATCTTTTCAGTAAACGCATTAAGCTGATGTCTCCCCTGCTCAAAGCCTGGAAGGGCGCCCTGAAGGATGAGAATGCCGTCGATTTTTCCGGGTTGATTCATCAGGCCATTGTCATTCTGGAAAAAGGGCGGTTTATCAGTCCGTGGAAACACATTCTGGTCGACGAATTTCAGGACATTTCTCCTCAGCGAGCCGCCCTGTTAGCCGCACTGCGCAAGCAAAACTCACACACTACGCTGTTCGCCGTAGGGGATGACTGGCAGGCAATTTACCGGTTCAGCGGAGCACAGCTTTCGTTGACCACCGCATTCCAGCAAAACTTCGGCGAGGGCGACCGTTGTAATCTGGATACGACTTACCGTTTTAATAGCCGCATTGGTGAAGTCGCAAACCAGTTTATCCAGCAAAACCCTCATCAGCTTACGAAACCGCTCAACAGTTTGATGGCAGGCGATAAAAAAGCCGTCACGTTGCTCGATGAAAGCCAGCTGGATCTGCTACTGGATAAGCTGTCGGGATTTGTGAAGGCAGAAGAGAGAATTCTGGTGCTGGCGCGATACCATCACCTGAAACCTGCCAGTCTGGAGAAAGCTGCCACCCGTTGGCCTAAGCTACAGCTGGATTTCATGACTATCCATGCCAGTAAGGGACAGCAGGCAGATTACGTTATTGTTGTGGGGCTTCATGATGGGAATGACGGTTTTCCCGCCCCGGCCCGCGAGTCGATTATGGAAGAGGCGTTGCTTCCGGCGGTGGAGGATTTCCCGGATGCTGAAGAGAGACGCTTGCTGTATGTGGCGCTAACGCGGGCACGGCATCGGGTATGGCTGCTGTTTAATAAAGAAACACCGTCGTGCTTTGTTGATGAGCTTAAACAACTGGATGTTCCGGTAGCAAGAAAACCCTGAATAGCAGGCGGCAATTGCCGCCTGCCCGGCGTTTATTTGAGGCGCTCTGCCAGATAGCGGGCGTAATCTGGGATCAAAATGTCCGTTGCATCGTTGAAGTTTGGCGACTGGATAATAAAATCGGCGGTCGACACGTTGGTGGCAACCGGAATGTTCCATACCGTCGCCAGACGCAGTAGCGCTTTGACATCAGGATCGTGAGGTACGGCGTTCAGCGGGTCCCAGAAGAAAATCAGCACATCAATTTTCCCTTCTGAAATCAGCGCGCCCACCTGCTGGTCGCCCCCCATCGGACCGCTCAGCATGGCGTTGACGTCCATTCCCGTTGCGCGTTGGATTAAGTTTCCCGTCGTTCCTGTGGCGTACAGAACGTGCTTTTCCAGCAACGGCTGGTGGCGTTCCACCCAGCTCATCAACATCTTTTTACAGTGATCGTGTGCAACCAGCGCAATATGCTTACGCGCTGGCAATGTGCGAGTTGTTAATTCCATAGTACAGCTCCCAAGTTAACCTGGTTACAGAGTACTGGAAGCTCTTGACGCTGCAAGAGAAAGACAAAAAAAATGCGTATGCGAACATAAATGTCATGAAGGAGGCTGTTTCTGAGCCCATTGCAAAAAGTTACTTCGCGTTTGTGCGTCTGCCTGTTGGTACCAATATTTTAAGCGCTGTTCGGTTAGCGTTTGCGACTGAGGCGGCACGCGATCCAGTTCAGATACCCCGGAAAGCAGCGAGCTGTCATCGGCCATCATCGTAGCAAACTGCGGTAATGACGCATGTTTAGCCGCTTTGTTATAGCGTTCAGTTTCCATTTCATAATTCACTATTTTCGCTGTGGATGTGATTGACAGAATATCCAGCTTGACGGGGATAGGCATGGAGTCCCCATCCAGCAATTCCACACGTGGAACGTCATCAAAATGCGCTGTATCCCGCTCATTGTTCAGACGCGGGAGGTGGAAATTAACCTGGCTGACGAGTTGCGTATCAAAGCTGATGACCAGCGGAGGCGAAATATACAGACGTTCTTCGTGGCTGGACAAGCGAATGGTTTTTTCTACGCGAAATACGAGCTGGTGGCGACCATTTTCCAGCTCGATACTGTCGGCGCCACGCAGTAATGAGCTGGAGACTTTTTTTCCGTCCAGCACCAAAAGGTCAATATCATTAGACAGGCGTAATGAGGTAGCAAAAACGGTTACCGGCAAACACAGGGCAATTAAGGCTGTCACAATGCCGGCTTTCATAGGTTTCTCCTGTCCAGAAAATAGCTGCAAACATGTATCTAAATTTTTCGATAATCACGTTTACTAACATATAGACATATTTTTGAGTTTAGCTCTCATACGCCAGTATGGGATGAATGGTTGCGGGGGCAGGTTTGTCGTACACTTTGTTAAACAGCCTGGAGGAAAACGATGAAAGAGACCGATATTGCTGGCATTTTGACATCTACCCGCACGATTGCACTGGTTGGCGCAAGCGATAAACCCGATCGCCCAAGCTATCGCGTGATGAAGTATTTACTCGACCAGGGCTATCACGTTATTCCCGTTTCACCGAAGGTTGCCGGGAAAATGCTGCTGGGGCAGCAGGGCTATGCAACGCTGGCGGATGTGCCAGAGAAAGTGGATATGGTCGATGTCTTCCGTAATTCTGAAGCGGCGTGGGGCGTCGCTCAGGAGGCTATCGCCATTGGCGCGAAGACGCTATGGATGCAGCTTGGCGTAATTAACGAGCAGGCGGCCGTGCTGGCGCGTGATGCGGGGCTGACGGTGGTGATGGATCGTTGCCCGGCGATTGAGATCCCGCGACTGGGACTGGCGAAGTAAAGTTTGACTGTCGCCGGATGAAACGCACAGGCCCGATAAGCGAAGCGCCATCGGGCCTGTGTTAGTATCAATTACGCAGGCGCGGAGCCTGAAGCTGTTTACGGATTGTGCGCGCCAGTTCATCCATTGACGGTTGCTCCGGATGTTCTTCCTGTAGCTCGCTACTCAGTTGCGCTTCGGCCAGATACGTATGCACTGGCAGACCATTATCGTCTTCCATCACCACGTGATACCAGGGAGCGGCGCGAAGTTCGCTGTTAACCGCCAACTCATCGGCTGACGGCTCATCAAGCGAATATTCCGGGTCGATATCCACGACCACTCCGAGGTAACCTAACAGGGAATGGCGGACCTGCTGGCCGATACCGAATTTGCTGGCAATCATAGTCACCTCCCGGGAAATAGATACCCTCTATGTAAGGGTAATATTCCACTTTTCAAGTTACATGATGCGACAGGCAAACCCTTTCAGATACAGCCCTTCCGGGTAGGTAGCGATCACCGGATGATCGGCGGCCTGACGGAACTGCTCTATAAATTGTACATCACGACCAGCATCTATTGCGGCATCAGCGATGATTTTCTGAAATAAATCGGTCGTCATCAGCCCGGAGCAGGAAAATGTCAGCAGTACGCCGCCTGGGTTCAGCAACTGAATAGCCAGCATATTGATGTCCTTATAACCGCGGCAGGCGCCCATCAACTGGCTTTTATTTTCGACAAATTTCGGCGGATCCATCACGATGACATCAAATTTCTCACCGCGATCGCGATAGGCGCGCAGCAGTTTGAACACATCATCTCGCACGAACTCGGCTTTACTCAGATCCAGCTTGTTCAGTTCCACGTTCTGGCGGGCAATATCGAGTGCTTCCTGAGAGGTGTCGACGCTGACCACCTGACGGCATCCGCCCATTAATGCTGAGACCGCAAAGCCGCCGGTATAGGAGAAACAGTTCAGGACACGCTGGTTTTCCACATAACGACGCGTCGCCAGGCGGCTATCGCGTTGATCGAGGTAATAGCCGGTTTTGTGACCGTGCTGAATATCAACCAGCAGCTTCATACCGTGCTCTTCGATAGGCAGCAGAGCAGGCGGCAATTCGCCCGTGACGGGCCCTTGGGTCAGCGCCATACCTTCTTTTTTACGCACGGCTACATCGCTACGGTCATAAATAGCGCAGTCCGGGAAAACAATTTGCAGAGCATTAATCAGCGCGGCGCGTTGGTATTCAGCCCCCGCGCTGAGCAACTGCAATACGAGGAAGTTGCCGAAGCGGTCAATAGTGACACCTGGCAGGCCGTCGGATTCTCCGGCGATCAGACGGTAGCTGTCCAGACCGTCCTTTTTCGCCAGCCAGTCACGCCATGTCTGCGCCTTCTGCAGACGACGGGTAAAGAAATCAATGTCGATGGATTCAGACTTATCGAAGCTCCAGACGCGCGCACGGATCTGCGACGCCGGAGAGAACGCACCGCGCGCTATCCATTTCCCCTGGTGGTCAACGATATCAACGGTTTCACCGAGGTTGGCTTTACCTTCCATACGTGCGACAGCACCGGAAAATACCCACGGATGGCGGCGAAGTAATGATTTTTCGCGCCCCTTGGCTAACACTAAACGAGGATAATGTGGAATTGTAGATTCAGTCATGCGGAGCAACCTCTCACAAACAGTGACGCGGGTTGGATGAAAGTACCAACCTGAAACCATTAAAATAAAATGGCGCGTAGAGTAGCACAGATGATGAGGTCAATCATCAGCGTCTGGCGCTACTGCATGATGGTATGGCGGGGCCTCTGCTTATCGAGCGACGGTTTAATCTCACTGAACAGGTGCGACAACTTATTCTGTTATCCCCTGCTAATCTATGGACAGATCAGGAGATTGCCGGTCATCTGTCCATCGGTACCTGTTCTTTCATTTATGTTGATAAGGAGAACCGCAATGTCGAAAGTCTGCATCATCGCCTGGGTCTATGGCCGGGTTCAGGGGGTAGGATTTCGCTACACCACCCAGCATGAAGCGCAACGGCTGGGGTTGACCGGCTATGCGAAGAATATGGATGACGGCAGCGTAGAAGTTGTCGCCTGTGGTGAAAGCGAGCGGGTGGAACAACTGATGAAGTGGTTGAAAGCCGGGGGACCACGCAGCGCCAGGGTTGATCGGGTTCTCAGCGAACCGCACCGCCCTGGCGACGAGCTAAAGGGATTTAGTATCCGCTATTAAATACATTTCACCGGTTTCGGCAGGCCGGCAATTTTAGTTGCCTGCTTAGCTGGGCCTTTCGGAAACAGGCGATAGAGATAACGGCTGTTGCCTTTTTCTTCGCCAAACTTGTTGGCCATCGCTTTTACCAGCATGCGGATAGCGGGGGAGGTATTAAACTCCAGATAAAACTCGCGAACGAAACGCACCACTTCCCAGTGTTCGGGGGAGAGAACGATACCTTCGTTTTCGGCGATTTTCTCCGCCAGCGGCTCGCTCCATTGCGTGGTGTCTTTCAGATAGCCTTCGCTATCGGTCTCAATTTCATGGCCTGCAAAAATGAACATAGTGCTCTGTCGATAAAGTAAAAACCGCCCTTAGTTTAGCAAATAAGGGGCGGCGTGAGAAACCTCGACCTACAGAAGAAGCTGTAGCAGATTGTTGGCATTAAGCTTCTTCAGCGCGTTGCATTTATACGTCGAAACCTGTTTTTCGCTAATCTGCGTCATATGCGCAACATGTTTTACCGATTGACCGTTAACCAGCCTGTCGAGAACATTGAACTCCATGCCAGTCAGGCAGCAATTCAGACTGCGTACCCGACGGGGCTCTTTAGCAAGCAGATACGCCGCATCCACGACGGCAATTCTGTCATCAATGATATGTAAGGTCAGCGTGGCAAAACGCTTTCGTAAATGCGTGGCCAGTGCCCAGCCTTTTTCATTGCACACCAGATAAACCGTTCCCTCCCAGCGCCTGGCCTCCAGTTGAAGCAGAATGTCGACCAGCGCCAGATGCGTCCTCGCGACGGAAAAGCGGCAACGCACAACGAGGGTGTCGCAGGCCAACAGCGAACGGTGCCACTGTAACGCGCCGCTCTCAACTTGAGTGTGAGCGTTACGGCGCAGAAGGGCGTAGCGCAACCCTTCGGCATAAAAACGATTATTATCAAGAATGACGTAATTCACGGCGGCCTCTTTATAACGTACTGGGTGTGTAGATGATGCGTAGCGTGCCGGTGTAATCCCCGGCGTTTTTACTGCTGGCTGCAAACGCAGGGGTTTTCAAAACAATAGGGGCTGGTACGCACAGTACGCTCTCACGTCCGCCGGGCAGGACGACCTGACGCAGATGCTGCGGATCGTTGGTGCCTTGCCAGACTAGGGTTTTACCGTTGGCGACGGTTTCGGTTGCGCCCGTGACGGGATTAGTGACGAAAACCTGATAGTCGAGACGATCCCGCGCATCGGTCTGACTTCCGCCGCGTCGCCGGATTGAAAATGCCTCTTCCGCACGGTCCGTTGAGGGGAGACCGTCGTCCTCAAACCGAAGATAAGTGCGGGTGCTGGTACTGTTTTTGCCGTCGTACAGGCACATATCCAGCGTGTTTTCACCCTGGATTTCACTGCCACCCGGCCGCCCCGGGAAGTTGGTCAGGTTGAGGTTAACGATAGGCGTTGAGTGCGGAAATGCCGGCAGATAAATCTGCTGATTACCCGGATCGACAACCTCAATGCGCATTGTGGCCTGCCAGCTAGCAATGGCGCGATAGCCTGGACATCCGGTATTGGGGTCAGCGAAGTTCCCGCCGCAGTTGCCACTATCCCATTGACGCAGGTTCTGCCTCAGCGTTGCGGTCCAGATACCCGGCAGAGCGAGCTTTTCCAGTTCGCTTTTCACGATATAGAAATCGAAGTAGGGTTCTCTGGACCAGTTTGCAACAATCTCTGTCCCTCCCGTGATAAAACTGGGATAGGTAAAGACTTTATTATTGAAAAACATGTAGTGATCGCCATAGACCTTAAGATCTACCGTTTTGCTGGTAAGGGCATGCGTAAAACGTAAATTGATGGCATAAGGTGTCCCCGGGTTCGCTGTGAACCAGGCCGGGGCGGTCATGCAGGCGCCAACTGCGGAGTCGGTACGGGACAGACACGTCAGAGTATTACGTCCCCACTTTTGCGGATCGGCGACATCATAGCCGCTCGGTTCATGAACCCAGATATCAAAGCGCGCGGGGGCGGCCATGCGATCGAAGCTGATACCGACGCTGGTGTTTCTTCCGGCAGGGGCCGCTGCCTGGGTTTGGCCCGCCCACAGGCTTAAAAAAAGTAAAATAATTAAGTGCTTGTTCACATCATTTCCCTTTTGTGACGTTGTCTGCATTCATGGCAGTTGGACCCGTTGGTACCGATCGTCCGGCGAGCATCAGCTGTGCCTGTTGCTGGACAGTATCCGGCAGGGCAGAGAAGGTTAATTCCCGGCAAGGGATCGACCCGACGTAACGCACGACGTCGCGCATACTCTTTACGTTCAGCTCGCACTGATAAAACTGCTGCTGACGCACCAGGTAGAGGTTATGCAGCAGAGCGTCGCTTTGAGCGCTAAACCCGCCGTTGCCAAGGTCGCTCCAGCCGTTAACGTTCAGTGGCACGCCGCCGATAAACGGCGAATGTTGCTCGTCAGTTAACTGGCCGAGCCAGGTGTAGCTTGCCGTGGTTTGCACGTCCCGGCGGAGCAGTTTGCCTGGCACCATAAACAACGTTCTGCTGCCTGAACCTTGTGTGATTTCACTGCTGGCACCCCGCGAGACATCCAGCGATTCGTTAATCGTCAACGTAGTCTGCTGATAGCCCGGCACGGCGAAGAGGGCGCGGCTATTGCCTGGAATGTCTGCACTGCCGCCGTTATCCAGCGACACGGCAATGCTCGGATCCTGGGAATCTTCCGGTGTGGCAACGTTAACCGCGATGGCTGAAGCAGGACGTCCGTCGCTCCAGCGGCCCAGCCACAGACCAGAGCGCGACAGCGCAAGCGTGGAGTTGTAATTGCCGCTGCTGCTCAGGGTATGGCGCCGATCCTGACGATCCCAGGCATCGCTGACTGTCAGGCTCCCGTTGCCATATCGTCCGCCCTGGCGCGTGTAGGCAGAGGTATTGAGTGAATCGCTGTTAATACCTGATGCGCTCAGTCCATACTCATTTTCACCACGTGCGTCGGCATACCAGTTGTGCGCCACGTTATAGCTCAGCTGGTTTTTATCATGCTGCTGGTGCTGCCATGTCGCGCCCAGAGAGGTATAGCTTGTCGCATTGCCCTGACGGTTATGCGCCATTGACAGGCTCACGCTCAGGTAGCCGCCTTTATCCCTGCCTTCGCGCGAGTCATCGTTACGCATGAAAAGGTTAATGCTGCTGTTGATGTTCAGACCGCGTGTGCTGAAAGCCGTACTCAAGCCACCCTGCCAGGCCCGCGTGCGTGAGCGGGTCATATAAACCGACTCCCAGGGCAAGCCTGCATCGTGGCGATCGTCACTGTCCGGGAGTTCCCGACGAGAAACGTACCGTCCTTCGTTGCGGTTATCCGAATATCCCAGGCTGGCGTACCAGGTGCCGACAGGGACGGAGAACATCACCGACAGGCTTCGGTAACAGCCATTTACGGCGTCATATCCCGCGCTTCGGGTATTGCAGTTTTCCGCTGATAACGCGTTGCGATAGAAGCTCAGTGAAAAGCCGTCGTTATAGCTGATTTGCTGAATATTGCCGCGTTGTCCTTCGCTGCCGTAAAGGTAGCTAAACCGGGTCGAGAGTACGCCATCGATCGGACCCGCATTGAAACCACGACTCCAGTCGAGTGCATTTTCCAGAAAACGTTGGTTTTTCTTTATCGCTGCGCCACTGGTGAGTGCCAGCGTTGGAGTGACAGGCAGGCGGACACCCGCCTGAGCGACCGCGCTACGTTCATCGTTTTGATTGTTATTGTCTGTTTCGCCCGCCTGCAGGAACCACTCGACGCGGTCAAACGGCGTAATACCGGTACGGGTAAACGGTATCTGCTCGGTACGTGTCAGCCGGTTATTTTCATAGACGGACAGCGTCACGGTATAGCTCCCGTCTGGGAACGATCGCGTGTCCAGGGTCTGAGCCCCGGCATTGAGATAAAAACTGGCCAGCAGTTGATTGCCCCGGCGGGCGTCAATACGCGCATCATGGGAAAGCAGCACGGTGATGGGGGTACCCTTTGACTGCTGAACCGGATTGATCCATGCCCTTGTCGAGCCTGTGCGCAGGCCGCGAATTTTGCCCAGCGGCAGTTGGCTGAGGTTGATATTCCCACCAGCATTACTGAACAGATCGCGGGTATCCATCTCGCCTAACTGAATATAGTACTGACGCCAGATATCCTGGCGAAACCAGGCATTGTTGACGGTTATTTCTTGTTGCTGCTGGTGCCTTGAACGCTGCCCCAGCCAGGTCCAGTCGAGATTAAAGTAGCCGTCCTGCGTCATGGCCAGCGCGCCATTGCCCTGAACGGTGGCTGACTGGTAATCCCTGTCGGCAACAAAATTGATATTCTGTTGATGGATCAACGCATTCTCAGTGCCCTGCGTAGGCTGATACCACTGGTTTTCTGTGGTCTGTTTAGGCAGAAATTTCTTGTTCAAAAACAGGCTAATGCGCGCGTTATTCTCATCATAGATAATGGCCGCGCGATGGGTATCAATGTAATCACATCCCGTTGCGGAGCCATTGCTGCTGCACGCCAGGTTGCCGTTACGGGCAAGTGGAACGGCGAGAGCTGCAGACACGGTGGCAACGAGGGCAGGAGCGTCATTAAACTGACGTTTGATAGCCGCGACCACGGTTTCGGGTGCGACAAAACTGACCGATTCAAGTGTGATATCCGTTTCAAAAAGGCCAAGCGATTCGCCATAGAGGTTAACCTCTATCCACAGGCGCTGCGTTTTCGCCAGATCTTCGAAACCTGCCGGGACGGCCATCTCGGCGCAGGCGAGTTGGATGGATGCGGGTAATAAAGCAACTAAGAGGAGAGTATTTCTGTGAAACGCCATGACCAAGCCTCGACATCATCCTGACGTCAGAGGGTGGGCACCCTCTGACGTTATCCCTTATGTACTGTGGTGTTACGCACCGCCTTCCGTGGTCGTCGCCTGCGTCAGCATCAGGCTGACAACGCCGCTGTACTGACCGGTTTTCAGAATGCCTTTGGTGGTCTGAGAAATGGTCAGTGGCAGTACCGCTGAACCGTTTTCAATGCTGCCTGGGAACAGTTCAGTTCCGGTAAATTCGGCATCGGTGGTAGACAGTGTTTTATCACCCAGAATCACCGTCATCGGTACAGTCTCGTCGCCATCCATATTGGTGAGCTTAGCTGCGCTAACGAGGCGCACTTTGACATTGCTGGTGGCGGAGTTAGACCACACCTTGGTGTTCAGGCGGTAGCTTTCCAGCCCACGACCTGGCAGGTACTGCATGTCGATGCTGGCCGGCAGTGGCGTGTTATCGGCCTGAGTCATATCCAACTGTGAGTCAACGCTGGCGTTGACGGTAATATCTTTTTGAATCGCCAGCGCGCTAAAGGACGAGGCCATCGCGGCAACAATCATCAGAGGTTTAATATAGTTACGCATTGATATCTCCATATTTACAAATGAGCACCTTGGCTCTTTAAACAAACTACGTGGGTTTTTACTGTGCCGTCGTGTTATTGCACGACGGGTAAATCAGCTTCTTCAGCGGTTTTATTCACCCAGTTGAAGTAGCGGAACTTATATTTCTGACCCTGTTTCATAGTGAGCGTTTTTAATTTCCGTTCAGTGTCCGGATAAATCGTCGCGTCTTCTTTTATCCATTTACACGATGAAACAGCATCACAAATACCAATCTCTCTGAGCGGCACACGCAATGTGCCGTTGTTTTTTAACGTTCCCCGGCGAGGGTCAATCGACAGTGAAATTACGTTTTCTTCTGGAGCAATGTGGACCAGTGCGCCCCAGATCACATTGACACCTAATGTCGCCATTGCTGCAGGGGTTTCTGCCTTGCCCGGAATAATGCTGTCAGGTTGTTTTACCCCTTCAAAATAGACACGCCAGGTGGTCTCTTTTTTCGGCGGTATAAGCGATACCAGACGAACAACGCGCATCGCGCCTGCAGCTAGAGCAAATTTCTCGGGCGTAACCACCACGCCACCTTCTTTCCACGAAGCGACGTCAATTTCTTTTTCCTGGGCCGTTCCGGGATTAAGAATTTTCTTTTGCCTCACCCGAATGAACTGAATATCATCCGTTTTTGAAGCCACCTTTATTTGCGCCGCACCGGATCTGTCTACATTCAGCTCCATGGGATACACGCTCATATTGGCCATTGTCATTTCTGAGAAAAATGGCAATGACAGCGCGGCGACATAAAAGGCGGTTGTCATGCTCACTCTTTTTTTCTGTTTCACAATCAGTCTGCCTGCTCTGAGTTTAAAGGCGGCGCGTTAACACCAGGACACCTTCTGCTTTCGTATCGCTTCAGGGCAGGGAAACTTTAACCAGAACAGCGGTTTGTGAAAATTTGTATTAGTTAACTCGTTATATACAGTTTTTTATCCTGCTTTTCTGGCTTTAAGGTTGTATAGTTAAGCGAAAATACCGCGGCCAAGGATGGGAGGAAAATTCCTTCTGATGAAAAAATAAGCAGGTCAGGGGGCGGTTTTCATATCGACGTACCAGGGAATAAAAAGCATGCGGTAACAGCCGAGAATAAAAGATGTTTTTTATATGCAATAATTCGTTGTTATTTGATCCTGAAGCACATGCAATAAGTCTTGTTGGACAACCCGAGTCTGTATTAACACTTTCGGCGCCAGCCGTTCGTCTTTTACAGGAATTCATTAAACACCGAGGACGCGACTTAAGCCGGGAGGAATTGATCGCTCGCGTGTGGGAAGAATTTGGCTTTACGCCATCAGGAAATAATCTCAATAAAGCGGTAAGCGAACTGCGTAAAAGCTTCCAGTCTCTGGGAGAGGGGCACGAATTGATCGTCACTGTCCCGCGCTATGGTTTCCGTTTTGATGCTGATGTGATTTTTCAGCCTGGAGAGAAAATTCAAGCCGTTGATCCCCAACCCCCCTCAGCGCAACAAGATGTACAGCCCCGGCGAGTATCCCTGAAAAAGTGGTTCAGAATAGGGGCATTGATTGCCGTGCCGTTGGGAGCGATCTTTTACGTTAGCCGCCCGCAGGAGATAACTGTTCCGGCGAAATTAAAGCCGGTCCAGGAAAAAATCGCGCGTTGTAGTATCTGGGTTATCGAAGATCATGGACGGCCGTTAGTGCTATCAAAATTAGCTGAGCGACTGGAGGCCAATGACGTGGCTTGCGAGCGCGAGGAGTATGCTATTTATTTTTTCAGCGCCCGTTTTTCGCTTGCAACTGCTGATGAACTGTTTATCGGGGCCTGCCCGGTCAATAAAACACGTCTGTGCAAGACCATTCGCTATAAAAACGGGGCTGGAAAATGAAAATAAGGCTTCTTTTTGGACTGGGCGGAGCCCTGGTCGGCGGCGCGCTGGCGCTGTTTTACTATTGCGGCGCGACGGGAAAAAGCGATGTGCTGGCCTGCAGCACTGAATTTAACTTTACGCGCAATGAGGGGAAAGCAAGTGAAGTGAAGGTAAATGCCCTTGCTCAGTTCTATTTTCATCGGGACGGTACAGGGTTGACCACTTATAAAGGTGCGGCAAGAGCTGGCGGGCAAAATTTTATCGTTGACAGGGATGTAGACTTTACGTGGGAGCAGCGGGACGATGACAACGTCATTGTATTGACCTACACCAAAACCTGGCTTCGCCACAATGACAATACGCCGAATGCCCAATGGGGGAGCTTCGCCTATCCGACTTCACGCTACTACCTGACGATCTCTGAACTTTCACCTGCTGTGTGGCTTATTCAGGACCGGCGCTATCCTACCTATATCTGCCGGGGTCAATAAGGTATAAAAAAAGAGAATGCCATTGGCATTCTCTTTTTTCGTATCAGTGATGCTGATTAATCGCGGCTGGCGAAGCCCAAAATGCTCAGCAGGCTGACGAAGATGTTGTACAGCGAAACGTACAGGCTGACGGTGGCACGGATGTAGTTGGTCTCACCGCCACGGATGATATTACTGGTTTCAAACAGGATTGCCCCTGAAGAAATCAGAATAAACACCGCGCTGATCGCCAGATGTAAAGCCGGCAACTGCAGGAAGATATTCGCAACCATACCAATCAGCACCACCACGATCCCTGCCATCAGCATACCGCCGAGGAAGGACATGTCTTTCCGCGTGGTCAGCACGTAGGCTGAGCAACTGAAGAAGACCAGCGCCGTACCGCCCAAAGCCATGGCGATAACATCACCCATGCCCGCAGACAGGTATGTGTTCAGGATCGGTCCCAGAATGTAGCCCAGGAAGCCGGTGAAAGCGAAAGCTGACAGAATACCAACCGGTTTATCCGCCGTTTTATAGGTCAAGAACATCAGACCATACATACCCACCAGCGTCAGAATAAGCCCCGGAGAAGGCAGCATCAGTACGGTACTGGCAGTCGCAGTGAGCGCCGAAAACGCCAGCGTCAGGCTGAGCAGGAAATAGGTATTGCGCAGCACCTTATGCGTGCTGAGTAGCGATGTACGATCGCGTGAAGAACTAATAATACGATCCATGAGT
This sequence comes from Citrobacter sp. RHB35-C21, assembly GCF_013816515.1. Lineage (NCBI taxonomy): Bacteria > Pseudomonadati > Pseudomonadota > Gammaproteobacteria > Enterobacterales > Enterobacteriaceae > Citrobacter > Citrobacter sp. RHB35-C21. The sequence goes on along the minus strand of NZ_CP057147.1, from coordinate 3,303,931 downwards.
CACTCTCTTATGACAGATGTAATTAATGATGGAGGATAATGAAATCAAGGGGAATGACACAGCGGTTTTACCCATCTTTACGCATTTTAACCCGCCAGGCTTAAGCATATTATTTCAACAAAAGCTCCCGAATCAGATGTTAGCACTATATGTGTAAAAATGCCTGTTAGATATCTGCCAGGTAACTGAAAAATATTGCGTTATTCCTGTTTCTCTCTGACAGTGGCAGCGGTGTCTACATAAAACAGAGCAATAAGGTAAAGGGAATGATTCAACATAAATCGAAGATATTGACGTTTACGCTGTTGACTGTCTGTTTGATGTCTATCAACGGCGCGGCGATGGCGGCAAATGTTCCCGCAGGAACAATTCTTGCAGAAAAACAGGAACTGGTCAGAAACAATGGCAGTGAGCCAGCGTCGCTGGATCCGCATAAAGTCGAAAGCAACGTTGAGTTTAATTTAATCAGCGATATGTTCGACGGACTGGTGGCGGTTAAGTCGGATGGGTCTATCGAACCCCGGCTGGCCGCGTCCTGGGAGAACAAAGACAACACCGTCTGGACCTTTCATTTACGTCCGGGCATAACCTGGTCAGATGGGTCTGCCATTACCGCACAGGATGTCGTCTGGAGCTGGCAGCGTCTGGTCTCACCGCAAACAGCTTCACCTTATTCCTCGTATCTGGGCAATATGCACGTAGCAAACGCCCTCGATATTGCCCAAGGGAAAAAAGATCCTGCCGATATCGGGGTCAAAGCCCTGGATGATAGCACGCTGGAAATTACCCTGACGCAGCCAACGGCGGCGTTTCTGGCGATGCTGGCGCACCCGTCACTGGTTCCGCTGGATAAAGTGCTGATCGGCCGCTTTGGTGATAAGTGGACCCGGCCAGAACATTTTGTCTGCAGCGGGGCGTACAAGTTATCGCAGTGGGTAGTCAATGAGCGCATCGTTGCCGTGCGTAACCCGCATTATTGGGACGATCGGCACACCGTCATTGATAAGGTCACTTATTTGCCCATCAGTTCAGAGTCCGCAGACGTTAACCGCTATAAGGCCGGCGAAATCGACATTGTGTATAGCGTCCCGGTCAATCAGTTCGCGCAGTTGAAAAAGACGATGGGCGATGAACTCCATGTCTCACCTCAGCTTTCAACCTATTACTATCAGTTCAATACGACTCGAGCGCCGTTTAATGACCCGCGCGTGCGCCGGGCGCTGAATATGGCGTTAGATAAAGACATCATCGCACAAAAGGTGATGGGGCAGGGACAACGCGCGGCGTGGGTTATCAGCCAGCCGGAAATAGGGGGAGTGCAACTGCATGCGCCGGAATATGCGGCGTGGCCGCTCGAAAAACGCATTACCGAGGCTAAGAAACTGCTGGCTGAAGCCGGTTATGGCCCTGAGCATCCGCTTAGCCTAAATCTGCTCTATAACACCTTCGAAACGCACCAGCGTATTGCCATTGCCGCATCGTCAATGTGGAAGAAAAACCTCGGCGTAGAGGCGAAGCTGCAAAATCAGGAATGGAAAACCATGCTGGATACCATGCACACCGGTAATTTTGACGTCGTGCGCTACGCATGGATCGCCGATTATGATGATGCCTCAAGTTTCCTCAATATTTTCCGTACCGGCGATAGCGAGAATACCACCAGGTACAGCAATCCCGCTTTTGATGACGCGATGCGCAATGCGGCGAAAGCAACTTCGCTGGAGGAGCGAGGCAAATACTACCAGCAGGCTGAAGACCTTTTAGGAGAGGATGTGCCAGCGATTCCGGTTTACCACTATGTCCGCACGCATCTTGTGAAGCCGTGGGTGGGAGGATTTGCGCCAGATAACCGGGGAAATTACTACACCAAAGATATGTTCATCAAAAAACATTAAGCGCTGTAGCCAGTATTTGTGCTGAATAAACGGTCAATCTGTTGTTATTTCAGTCGATTAACAATATTTTGGCTGTTTTTCAGGCAAACGAACGCATTGGTGCTTTACAGGTCCGTTCGGGATGTTTATAGTGCGCCTCATTGGAAGCGTGGCCGAGCGGTTGAAGGCACCGGTCTTGAAAACCGGCGACCCGAAAGGGTTCTAGAGTTCGAATCTCTACGCTTCCGCCAAATTTAACAAGGGGTTAGCTAAACGCTAACCCCTTTGTTTTTTGAGCAGAAGAATAAAGAAAGAATATTCGGAAAGAATATAATAATACTGAAATGCATAACTATGCATAAAAATACATATTTATGTTTTTTTTGATGACGAATTTTGATCTGACATCAATATAATAACCTTGTTTTTCATATTTTCTTGATTTTTCAGCAAAAATGTGGATAGTTGACCCTGAATTAGTCATGAAGAGGGAACATCGTGTCTGCAACTATCCATAATTTTATTGTTCATCAAATTAAGCGTGACAGCTCTAGAGCAGCAATGTTAATAGAGCGCTTTCAAGAGAATGATATAGATGAGCTCACTACTGATGTTGTTAGTAGTCTTTTAAGCTTATTTAATAAGACCGGATTACAGACAGGAACTTTTAGCCAAGTTAGCGGAAAACCTAGATTTGAACAGGTTTTAGAAAGATATTCTTCCATCAATGATGATGTTTTTTCTTTCCCTGACTTCACTCAAATGTCAATTGATTTGGCTAGAATTCTTGAGGGTGAAATGAATAAAGGCGCTGGTAAAATAGCGAAGCCAACATATATTGTGTTTTTTCATCACTCATTCGGTTCTAAACACTATTTATCGGTTATTACTCTTCTCGAAACAAAAGGTTTTACTCTAGAGGAACTATCGTTCAAGCTTATTGATAGACTTGATCTTGATAAATTGCATCTTGCAGCAAGAATAAGACTTAATGATTGGAACGATGAAATAGATGAAAGATATATATCTTTTAGAGTAGGGCGTGCAAGCGAAATTCGTGATTACTTTAAAGATTTCATAGGTTGCGAAGAATTCACTCAGGCTAAAATTGAAACTAAAGGATTAGTTGATGCTATCAAACATTGCCTGCAATTAGTTCATGAAAGTGAACCACAAATAATAAATGAAAAGCTAGAATTGGCAGAGGATTTTTGTAAAAAGCATAAGGATGATGATGGGAAAATCAGTCTCGAAGTTTTAGGCAGACATTTGTTTCCTGAACATGAGCATCTTCTACTTAATGTGGCACAAAATGAACCGTACAATTTAAGTGAACGTGTTAGCATTGATAACACCGGTTTGAAAGCGTTAGTTCGTTATCGCGGCAGTGATAAAAGGATGAGCATAAGTTTTGATGCTGATTTATTGACATCTAAAACGGTTGAATTTGACTCAACAACTGGAAAATTAACATTCAATCAGATACCAACGGTTTTACGAAAAGCATTAGAAAAGGGATAATGTAGGGGGCTGAAATGGCTAGATTTGAAAGTATAAAACAATTACTCGCGTTGTCCAGTGAGGATATTGTTTATGCTGATGATATTGTCCATGTTCATCTGCCAATGGTTCAGATAGTATATGATTTTGCATCAATATGTGCTGAACAAAATTTAATATCACAGACGTTTTCATTTGTTTTTAAAGGGCAGTCTCGTGATAGAGTATTCAGTCTATGGGATGAACTCCCATCATCTATTACTAATGGAAATATCACTACCTTTGAGGTTTCACTAAATCTCAAATCTTTGCGCATGAGTGGTATTCATATTTATTACGATGAAAATGAGTTAATCGAAATATGCCCTTTGTCGCCAGAGCGATTTCTAATAATAAAGTTAGGGATAAATAATGGTGATTGTACTATCTGTCCTGACGAATATTCAAAAAACGAAATAGCTAGGTATCGACAAGTTAAAAAAATATGGGATCTGCTTTCATCTTGCTCTGATCACCAAGATGGACATGAATTAATATTTTTATATAAGCAAAAGATCAGTGTTACATTAAATTATAACATTAAAGATCTTGAGCATGAATTTGATGGATTTGCAAAGCTTGATAAAATTTTTTCTGATGAATTACATATGGATGCCAAATGTAATATCATGCGTAGTACTTTGCACTCTTTTCTTTGGCGTGAAAAACGCTCTGATTCATTCAGAAAGTTACTAGCAGAATTCACTCTCTTTTGTCTTGTTTTTGAAGAAAACTATCGAACTTTTTCAGTTGGATTTAGTTTTGATAAAATACGTAAAGAGTATTCAGAACGATTTAGAGATTATTTATCAAAACTAAATGGAATAATGTACGATACTTTGACAAGAGCATTGTCAATTCCTATTTCTAGCTTAATAAGTTTCGTAGCAATGAAAGGAGATTTTTCTGGTAGCTCTGCAATTATTAACGTTGGGGCGTTATTACTTGTTCTCTTTGCATCAATAAATATATGGTATTTGGTTAAGTTTCAGTCGTCTATGATCAGGATTTCACAGTCTGAATATAAAGATTTGTTTGATAATATTAGAACAGAATTAAAGGATCTTGAATTAATTGAGCTGAGTCAGAAGGAACAGGAACTCAATGATCAATCACAAAAAGTAATATCAACATTGAATTTTGTGCAATCAATTTCTATCTGTAACCTTATTCTTAATGCGGCATTATTTATCATAACTGTTTTTTAAAGGCTGTTGAATCACAGCCTTGGTCAATTATATGGGAGGGAGATCTAGAGTCGGGCTGATTTGTACTTTTCTGTCATAAATAAGTACCTGACTTTCCGTCTTGTGACCGCTGAATATCTGCTTATCCCTACTACTCCCTTCAAAATCTGAAATAGCTTTTGCCTTAATGTCGTGAAACGTGTAATCCAGTTGTCGATTAAGTTCACTCTGTGCTGCCCGCACGGCCTTTAGCCAGCGATTATTGAATGTCTTGCGGATGAACTGGCCGCGATCGCTGTTATAGAGAACCAATGCGTCAGGTGAAAGCTTCGGACATGCTACCTGTGCCGTTTCCAGCGCTTCCTGCAGGCGAGGTGTCCAGACCTTTATCTGTTTTTTACCGGTTTTACCCTGTTGGATAAAAATCCCTTTATCAGATATTTGCATCCAACGTAGTTCGAGTACGTCAGCTTGTCGCGCGGCGCATAAGTAAGATATTTCCATTGCGGCTCTGACTACGTGATCCGCATGTTTATAAATTGCCAGGTAATCTTCGTCAGTGATGTATTGTTCACGAGCCTTGAGAGAAAATTTGCTGACGCCGGAACAGGGGTTTCCCTTCACATATCCGCGCTCATATCCCCAGCGGTAAACGCGAGACATGCTGCTCATTTCCTGGTTGGCCTGGTTCTTACTTTGCAGACCACGACGATCCATAAACTGGCGCACGTCTTCTGGTTTGATTATGTCAGCTTTAACCTTGCCGAATACAGCTAGTAGTTTTTTCTGATGTTGCAGATAGTCACGCTGGGTTCGTATTGCCAGCTCTGTGTAGTAGGCGCTTTTGAGAAACATTCCCCAGAGCTTTTCGAACGTCATTACATCTGAGTAATTCCGTCGTTCTTCCTCATACCGTTTCCATAACGCTGACATAGTGAGAGTGATTGGCCCCAGTGTCACGGTCTCCCGTGACGTGGGTTTGTAGTAGTAACGCGTTTTTGTTTTGGATACGCGCGGCGGCAGTTTGTTATCTCCAGGATCCTTTCTTCTGCGCCCCATTTAAATAGCTCCGAAATCGGGTTTTTCTTCTGCGCTGGTCTGATCGGTGATCTGTCCGTTCAATACAGCGTTAATGTGTGTCCAGGTAACCATCGGGCGACCTTCCCGGTCGGGTATGTACGAGACGCCGCCGCGGTCGAGGATTTCCCTTTGTTTTGATGCTTTCTGATAACCGGTAAACTCAATCAGTTCTGCGTCTGTTAGCAGGTCGTTTTCTCTGGCCATGTTGGTCTTTCCTCATCATCCGGTACACGGCATCATCAGCATCACTGCATGCGCGTTCGATGTCTGACTGGGTCAGAGTCTTCTTTCGTACGCTTGCCGATAACCGGCCAATCTTTATATCGAAATCTGTGAGCAGAGTAGCTCCGGGTTGCCATCGCAGCATTGCAGCCTCCTGTGTTGGGTGAGGCCACAATGCTAGCGATAGTGTGGTTTTATTTCTGATTACGCTTAATCAGGTTTTCGGGTAGGAATGCTCCTTTCTCACGAGTTACTTTAACGCTTTTCGGCAGGTGCATTCCCAACTCGCAACGGCTACGAGCTTCAATAATGCCGTTACTGCCATCTGAAAATACTACGTGTACCGCATCGCCACGTTTGAGGGATAGTTTCAGCATAGTTATCGTACCTGTAGTGAGCGTTCGCCGATCTCAAGGTGGGCACCCGGTACCGGATTTAACAGTTCTGCTGGCACTTCACCACCATCGGCAGTGATTTGTGCTGCGGCAGCTTCCGCAGCCTCGATCGCTTCTTTGATGGCTTTTTTGTCCGGAGCGACAATCGTCTGAACAGTAACCAACTCATCCGGTAATAGCTTTTCGTTGTCGATAACAACGCTGACGCTACCTTTACGGGCAGTAAAGCTATTCTTAGGGGTCTTGAGCTTGTCCAGATTAGCAGCAAGCAGGCAAGACAGAATATATTTACGAAGCGTTTTATCTTTATTTTCGAAAGACTTTTTACGCTCAGCTAGGCGCTTTATTTCTTCATCGCATGTTTTCGCATGGCCGAGGTTATTACGCGCGATGACCATGATGGCATCCAGCTTATCCGCCAGTTCACCTTCAATTCCTTCCAGTGTATCGGTGATCATTTCCGGAGTTAGTTCATCAGAGCTTTCCAGCAATTGCAGAAGATTGGTGTAGTCAGCAGCTAACGCGATTGCAGTAGTCATTATGCATTCTCCTGGGATTTATTCAGTTCAGCGATACGTTCATCTTTGATGGATGTCAGGCGACGCAGACGCCCACTTAAATAGCGCGCATGTTGCGTGTCACCCTTCGCTTCTGCGTCCTTGCGATGCACCTCTGCTTCACGGGCAATCGAAGAATAAACCTTATTGATCTCGTTCTCAGACACAGCTGATGCAAGAGTATTTGCTACTCGGGTCAGTTTATCGTCCAGTTCCTGACGTACGCGGGCTGCATCCTCTGCGTTTTCGCTGGCGTTTTTGAGTGCAAATTCAGCTTTATTTCTCTGGCGATATTCCGGGTTATCGTACAGGCCCATGAAAATATCCGCGCAGAAACCGAGTGCAGACAATGCTTTCTTGGTTGCGTCAGTCAGTGATTTTTTTGTCGCTTCACCATCGCAAATTGGGCCGTATTTGCTGCCGTAAATATACGGGGTACACCCGAATGAAATCTCTTCACCGCGCGCACCATTCCGGATGTACCAAAGACTGATTTTGATAACGTGGTGTTTTTCTGTAAGGACGCCACCGATACCGTCCGGGATGAGTTCCCATGTGTTATTACCGTCAACCCCTTTGACTGTGCGAGTAATTGGCGCGCCATCGTCAAAGCGTTCTTCAAGAATATCCACACCCCAGCCGATACCTTTCGGACCAAATTCGCGGGTAGCGATCATGGTCATGTAGGTGCCATTGATTGAGGTTCCGCCGCCATTCACAGAGAATGCGGAGGTAAAGCGCTCATCTGTTTTGAAAACTTCTTTCCACAACTCCAGGTTGTCGTTTTCGCCAGCCTGCATTTCATTAATACTCTTAACCAGTTCAGACGCCTGAGGAAGCGATTCTTCACGCTTAACACGCTCGACGAGCTGATCCACATCCTGAACGAGAGCTTTCACTTTATCGCCCAGATTTTCATTCGGTTGGTCAGCAGTCTCCTGGCTGGTCGCATATACTCCGTAACCCATATTGTTTAGCGTTTCACGATCTTGTTCCGCTTGGTCTTCTGTAACTTTTTCCTGTTCTGTCACTTCCGGTTTTTCACCTTCATTTGAGGCTGTTTCAGGCATAGTTCCATCACGCGAAAGTGTTCCGTCATCGTGGGTTGAATCCTGTGGTTGGGTATCGGTTTTAACCCATTTAGGATCATTAGGGTCGCTGATACCTTCCACATATTCGCCGCGTTCTGCCGCAAGCTGCTTGCTGGTTCTTTCTGCATCCGTTTCGGCACATTCGAGTTGACCATGTTCAGCGAGCCATGAATCAATATGGCGTCGCAGTGACTCAGGGAAATGGTATGTATCTTTAGATGGGACATTCTGAATAACCCCAAAGATACTTGGACGGTCATATTTGAGAATCTGCTCGGTAGTACGCAATGCCGCTGACCAACGTTTGAAATCCTCACGGTCATCAGAAATCATTTTTTCCGCATCACGGAGATTTCCTGATAACACAGGCGCATCAGGAGCGATGGGAAGTAGGGCAACGGCAATTTCCTGATCCAGTGTTGCGTAGGTGTGTTTATAACCACGTTGTGGTGCCACAACGACATTGTCATTTTTAACGCAGGTACTAAGTGATGATGTTTTGTTTGGCACCATCTCATCACGCTTACTTGGGTTTTCCAGCCAGCGTTTAATAAATTGTGAAATCGCAGCCTTACCCGGTGTTTGATCTTCAAAGTTTGCGTAAATGGCCTGAATGAGATTATTCAGCCCTTCAACATGCATATGTTGCACGGGTTCGTTATTGTGCAGCGCGTGGAGAATATTGAGATTAACCCGATCATCCTCATCAAAGGATTCATCGTTATTTTCAAGATTATCGAGATAATCCAGCACCTGAGAGTAAAGAACTCCATCGATGGGAGAATCGCTGAACATAAGGACGGCCGCGAAGCGTTCCCGGGATGGTAGCTTTGCCAGATCGATAATCTCGTTACTGGCTGGCAGGTTTGAAACGTTGGTCTCCTGTTCGTTGATGACCCATTTTTCCCCGTCGAATGTGTGTGCCAGGGCAAATTGTTCATCGAACTTACCAACAGCCGGCAACGGCAGACCTTCAGCATGTTCCCATAACTTGGGTTTGAAATAGTTGTCACCGTTGGCTGGGTAGGCTTCCCAGAGTTTGCCGGTCATAATGCTTTCTGCCACTTTTTTGTTTGGCGCATCAATTGCGATCGCCATCTGAACGGCCCCGCAATCTTTAACCGCTGATTTTTTTGGCTCAAATAAGCCGTTGTAGATGGTCATTGGTCTTTCCTCTTTGGTTACTGGCGCTGGTCTGGCGCCGGCTGATCAAAATGGGATATCGCTTTCCTGAACAGGGGTGTGATCAATGCAAAGCAGTTGCTGAATTTTGTCGTCGACACAGTCAATTTGACGTTGTGCTTCCGCCGCAATCGTCTCTTTCTGGCCGCGCAGCTGGTCGACCTGCAGAGCAATGATGTCGAATGGCTCAGGCTGGTTTATATCAAGGGTAATTTCACGGGTTTCCAACAAAACGTAGGTGTCCGGAAAGTTGCGTGACATGTCACAGGTGGCGACGATGTATTTATCCGAAGAAAACGTTTGGGTATGGTAGTGAATGTACAGCTTTACTGGTATGGCAAGCGCTTCCATAGCGGCTCCTTAGTGATGTATACTCAGAGCCGATCAGTGTTGGCTCTGTCCTGCATTGGTCTTTCCTCGCTACAGGGTTGGTCCCCTGTGGCACCTTCCTGGCGGATTGGTCTCCGCTGGGGTAAATCAGCCCACTCAGGTGGGCTTTTTTACGTCTAAAGTTTGCCGGTCTTTCCCGGCAGTCAGGGCTGGTCATGCCCATTGGTCTTTCCTCCCGGTCTTTCCCGGGGTCAGAGCAGGTCAGGCTCTTTGGTCTTTCCTCGCCGCTTCCCTCTCTTCGAGGGCTTCGGTTTTCACCGAAGGGTCACAAAATAGTTACTGTGTAAAAAAGGAGCCCATCGTAGGGACTGGGCAAAGACTACACACAGCAATGGCTATATATGAATGTGGCGCCAGATGCTTATCTTCTGGTTGCCGTCGAAGCGGCTGCAATTCACCACAATCAAAAAGAGCGAGCCGCGCCCAGTTACACGTCGGGATTGGGATTCCCTAAATACAGACGTTGGCCACTATGGTTTTTAAAGCCCGCGCTCTTTGATTGTGGTGCTCCGTTAACGGGGAGCAGGCGGCTCTTTAAGCCTCACGGGGCGTTCTATGCGCGGGATACTGAGCGAAACCGCGTTCACTGCCGTGACAGGGGGCTTGTGTGGTGTTACGCGCCCATTGCTCTCTACTTCCACCACTGCAACGAATCGAATTCTGTGCGGTCTTTCCCGCATGTCAGCGTACTGGCGGCGCCCCGCAGAATTCTTTGCCTGTCTTTCCAGACTGTCAGAACGTTTTTCTGAACAACTGCCGCGTGGTTAGTGCGTCGTTGATGAGATAAAGCTTAATTAAAGGTAAGTTGTTGGTCAATAGTTTTTACTTAAAAAAAGTTAAGTTTCTATGTGGTTTCTTATAACCTACTGAAAGTTTTATTTATTTTTTTTGTGATTTTTTTCTGGCGGCTAATAGTTCTTCGAAGAGAGCGTTGAAGTCATCAACCTTTTGCTCTAATTCGGTCAAATGCCGGTCTTTTTCTGACTCAGGAAGGGAATCGAAAAGCTCAAGCAGCTTTTGCTGGCGCTCATCTAACTCTGTGGGAATTTCAGAAGGGGGTAATGGAGTTTGATCATCATCTCCATAAAGTAGCCACGTAGGGGAACACTTCAGGACTTTACTTAATGCGAATAGATTCTTGCCACGGGGCTGCGTTTCACCACTTTCCCATTTAAAGATAGTGACGTGCGAAACCTTCACAGCATCTGCGAGTTTTTGCTGTGACATATCTAATTGTGTTCTTCTGCTGCGGATACGGTCGTTCAGTTCGATGTTCTTCATAGGGTTAATGTAAATTAATTTGACTTACCTTATGTTAAGTTGTAGTTTCCAAACAAACGTTAATACCTTGGAGGTGTATGTGCTTACTAAAGATGCAATAAATTATTTTGGCAGTAAGGCCAAATTGGCAAAGGCATTGGGCGTATCTCAACCCGCAGTTTCTCGCTGGGGAGTACACATCCCCGAAAAGAGGGCTGCTCGTCTAGCCCTTATGACCTCTGGTGAGCTCGTCTACGATCCATGCGAGTACCAAGACATTTCAAAGACTGATAACGCAGCTTAACAAAGGGCGTATTTGAAATCTGATTACGCTTAATCAGGTTTTCAGCGACAGGAGACGCGACGAAGTGGAAAACCTCGACGAACTGAAAAGAGAAATCTTCAACTGGGCTGCTGAGCGTGGGCAGGAACATGTTGCTATTGAGATCACTCGCATGTGGTTTCGAATGGGCGGCAATACCAGCTGCGTAAAACTGCACCCGATGGAGGATTCAAAAGGTAATGCTGACTGGCGGGCAATCAACAACAACCGGCAGCAGATTTTTCGCTGGCTACGTGGTGAGACGAAAGCGGCAAGAATCAAAACTAAAGCGCTGGCCATGGCGATGGAGGCTGCATTGCCTGCGGAACGATATGCACAGCTGGGGATGACCACTCAGCAGTTAATTTGCATCGCGATTCGTGATTTTGCCGCGGCGATTATTGCCTTGCTGCTTGATGCCAGAGATCGACCACAGCGGATAGCACAGGCACTACAAGCCATACAGGAAACACAGCGCCTGACCAGCGTTTAACTTGTATCGAGGAAAGACCAATATGCAGACATCAACTGACCGCATCACCTGGCGGAACGGCTGGCGTTTAAATGGCGAGCCATCCTGTGCGCATGACGTACGGGGAATATTTGAAGAACGCCTGTCCGCTAAAAAATGGGAAATTTATGAGAAACGCAAAGCTGAGATGATCGAGACGTGCGTTTTTCTCACACCAAAAGACTACGAAATAGCCTGTCGTGAACTGGCTGAACTGCTGGGGATCTGACTATGAGCATGACCCTAATGGCCCGGGCTATGGCAATAAAAACCGGAAACCCAATCCGTAAACTGGTGCTGATTAAACTTGCTGATAACGCCAATGATAATGGTGAATGCTGGCCATCTTATCAGCACATTGCTGATCATTGCGAATGCAGCAGGAGTGCTGTTCGTACGCATATTGACGCGCTTATTGGCATGGGCGTTTTAACAAAAGAAAATCGTATGGGTATTAACAATGGTAAGGGAAATACATCGAATGTGTATTACCTGAATCTTGATAACCCTGTGCCACCAAAAAGCACAGCCCCTGTGCCATCAAAAATCACAGGTATGCCGTTAGAAAACACACCCCCTATGCCATGTGGTGGCACCAGAACCAGTCACTCTTTTGAACCAGTCAATGAACCTAATGATCCCCCTAACCCCCAGAAGGGGGAGGGCGACGAATGGATCCTTGCTGACGCTAAAAAAGCCCTGGAATTCTATAACGAACAAACCGGTACCCGTTGCCGTGATGTTAAGCCGTTCGTTCTCATGCTTACGCCGACACAAACGCGGGAAGCATACACACTGGCTGAGCTGCAATTAGTTATTCGTTGGGTTCTGGCGACATGGCGTCGCCGTGGTTCTGGCTTACCTAAACCAGCCAATATCTGCCGTGTAAATCGCTTTGATGGTTATCTCGCAGATGCCGAAGCATGGGCCACTACGGAGGCTGATATTGATCCGGATGCTGTCATGAACGGCTACAACGAGATATTCGCTGACACACTGCCTGCTGCTGAACTGGATACAGATCGCCGCAGGATGATTATTCGCCTGGCGGCCCATATGAAAAATAAAACTACGGGAGCATTCCTGGGTTACTTCGAAAAATTCCGCGCTGATGCCCCTGATTTTTATTTCGGATCTAACGGTGGATGGCGCGCCAGCTTTGATTATTTGATGAAACCAGAAACTTTACGTAATACCCGGGAAGGTTCGCTATGACCCCGCAGGAACTGGAAGCGTGTGTGCTGGCAGGGTTGTTGAATGGCGGCGCTACACCTGACGCATTTGACGTGATCGCATCCACGCCAGAGGAATCATTCAGCATTGGTTTTTATCGCCGCGCATTCAGCGAAATAAAAAAACAGGCACTGACTAACGGCATGATCGACATGCTTTTCATCAGTGAGGCGTTGGGCGGTTCAAGCCTGGCTGATTTGTCGGAAATTTCCCGCATACCAGCAACGATTCCGAATCTCAAAGGGTATGCAGGGAAGATGGTTAAAGCATGGCGTAGCCGTGCGCTGGCGAAACTTTTGCAGGATGGCGCCGACGGCATCCGCAATGCTGCCAACCAGGAACAACGTGATCAGGTTGTGGAAAAGGCTGTGGCGCAGCTGCTGGATATGACTGCTGAAAGCGGCGACGTCCAACCGGTACACATTAACGAGCTGTTGCCCGCCTACATGGACACCGTACAGAAACGCATGGAAGGCGATGAATCCACGCGTAACCTTCTGACCGGGATTGTAGATCTCGATAATGCTACAGGAGGTATTAACCCGCAGGATCTGATTGTCGTTGCTGGTCGACCAGGTATGGGTAAAACCGAATTTGCTCTTACTGTTGTGGAAGGCGTAACCGCTAAAGGCGGAGGCGCGCTAATTTTCAGCATGGAAATGGCCGCTGCTCAGATTGTTGAACGCTCACTGGCTGGTGCCGGGAATCTGTCTGTTTCCCGTCTGCGTAATCCACAGGATATGTACGATGAGGACTGGGCACGATTAACCGCTGCGATAGGTGAGCTTACGGATCGCGATATCTGGATCGTGGATGCAACCGACCTTACGGTTGAACAAATTCGCGCCATTGCCGAAACACACAAACGGCGTCATCCGCATCTGGCGATGATTATGGTCGACTATCTCGGACTGATTAAAAAACCAAAAGCAGAGCGTAACGATCTCGCTGTAGCGCATATTTCCCGAAATCTTAAAACCATGGCTATGCGCCTGCACACGCCAACCTTTGCACTGAGTCAGCTCTCCCGCGCCGTCGATGCGCGCCCGGCGGCGCAGCGCCGTCCGGTAATGTCAGACCTGCGTGATTCAGGCTCTATTGAGCAGGATGCTGACAGTATTCTGTTTCTGTACAGAGATGAAGTTTATAACCCTGAAAGCCCGGCTGCTGGTGTGGCTGAGGTCATCCTCGGCAAATGCCGCTTTGCAGCTGCTGGTACCGTAGTTTACCAGGAGTTTAAAAACGGTCACTTTCTGCCGATCGACCAGCACATTGGCAAAGAAAAAACACGGATTCAACTGGAGGCAGCAAAACCCAGAAAAACGCACCGTAAGTATGCAGAGAAGTACAACACCGACGCATTTTAAAACGCCTGACCAGCGTGAAATACAATGAGGAAAGACCAATGACCGATTTAATTTATCCTAAAGTAGCGACAGTTGACGATGCCTGTGACTGGACGAACGTAATCATCTGGCGGATGAACGCAGGTGCCAGGGCTCGCAGCCGTTCGGTTTATGTACCTTGCCCGCGTCCGGTTCCTGTTCCGGGATTAACTGCTCGCGCGGCCCCAAAAAATAAAAAATCAAAACCTGTTGAAACCAACCCACGGTGTTTCAGTAAGACGCATACCGGAACCGTTATTTATTCAGGTGGAGAGAAGACCGTAAAACTCCGCGAAACGGCAACTGTATGGACTTCCGGAAGCAAAGAGAATTACGACAAAAAAACGGGCTATAGGGTAGGTATTACCAGCCGCTGTCGTTTGCTGCTGGATACCATAAAACCCATTGAGAATCCTACTGAATCCCAATTACCCCAAAAATCCAGCGAACTGCCGGCGGAATACCTCGTGGCGATTATGAAGGGTAAAACGCTCTCATATCAGGGGATTATGTCATCGATTAAAAAATATTACCCGGACATCAAAATTACCCTGGATCAGCTCCAGAAACGCGTCTTTGCGCTTTGCATGTCGAACTTTGTTGGCATCGAACGGCATGACGATATGCCCGTTACACACTTCACGCTGAAAAGCGTTGATCCACGTTTCTACGTTCACTCAGAGAAAAACATGAGGGCTTAAGGCATGGCCGGGCAATCGGATTACCTCCCGCCCGGTCTCCCGCTCAATCGTGCGAAGTGGCCACAAGAGTGCCAACTCAAAGAGCATTACGACATGCGCGCCGCTGCGCTCGTTCGTCAGCTCTATGAGCGTAAAGTTACTCGCCAGACTGTTATTCAGCACATTGACGCGACGCCGGAGAGTTATCGGGAGTTTTTCAGACAACGTTTAAATTATTGGCGGCAGCAGCACGAAGGGGGATCAGGTGGATAAACAACTGGAAGATGCGGGGGATCTCATGACTGAGTTCACCAAAAAATATACAAATAAAGCCATTGTAATTATTGCTGATTACATCCAGCGAGCCAGCAAAAATGAGCAATTGCAGGAAGCAAAAACACGCCTCGATAAAAAAATAATCCTATTCGTTGATGATGAAAACTGTGACCAGTCAAGGCTAATGAGCGCGTTTGTACCGGCAATGACTAGCCATACCCGGGAAAGATTTTTTGAAGAAATTGCAGTGACGCTTGAGGGGGCGAGACCATGACGTACCAGTTGCATGTGGGGCGTTGTGAGGTGGTGCTTAAGTCAATACCTGACAATTCAGTCGATTCGATTGTTACTGATCCACCTTATGGGCTCTCATTTCAAAATCATAAATGGGATTACGACGTTCCATCCGTAGAGCAGTGGCAGGAATGTTTGCGTGTATTGAAGCCCGGCGGTCATCTTCTGGCGTTTGGTGGGTCTCGAACCTATCACCGCCTGGTTGTAAATGCCGAGGATGCTGGTTTCGAAATTCGTGACCAAATTCTTTGGATTTACGGTAGTGGTTTCCCTAAGTCACATAATCTAGATGGCCAATGGGACGGCTGGGGGACTGCACTTAAACCAGCACATGAACCAATCTTAATGGCTCGCAAGCCATTTAAAACGACGGTTGCAGAAAACATGGTAGCGCATGGTACCGGCGCACTTAATATCAACGCCTGCCGCATTCCAACCGGAGAGCAATTATCTGGTGGTTCTGGTTGTTTGCTTTCTCATCAACGCGACGGAACAGATCCAGCCGCAGACTATGAACAATCTGCGGGAGGCCGTTGGCCAGCGAACATTATCCATGATGGCAGTGATGATGTGATTGCCTGTTTCCCTGCTAATGCTGGTGCTGCTGCGCCGGTAACAGGTAATGAACCCTCTGCGGCCTCTACGGGGCAAGTTCTTGGTATGCGTCAGCGTGTCGCTACTGTTCACCACGGCGACAAAGGGAGTGCCGCCAGATTCTTTTACTGTGCCAAAGTAAAACCGAGCGAACGTGATGAGGGGCTTGAGCGTTTTATAGCGACATCTGCCAGTGATATGACCGGAGGGCGTAAAGAGGGAAGCGCGGGTATTAATGATCCGCGCGCCGGTGCTGGCCGTACGAAGGGCGCGAAAAATAATCACCCGACAGTTAAACCAATAGCTCTGATGAAATATCTCTGCAGGCTCATCACTCAGCCTGGCGGTACTGTGTTGGATCCGTGGATGGGTAGCGGAAGCACCGGACGTGCTGCGATTGAAGAGGGGTTCAATTTTGTAGGCATCGACCTTGATCCCGACTATGTAACCATTGCATCTGCGAGGTTGGCTTTCTCGTTAAAAAAATATGCAAATGAAAAAGCGGAGGCACTATGAACGCTGAGCTACAGGGCGCTTTATTGGGTTATGCATATCGTCGGATTGTTGAGTTGGAAACCTTACTTCTTCCTAATATTTCTGAAACGGTTTGGCCAGTGGAAGTGAAAATGGTTTTTTCTCAGGTTAAAAACGCCGGGGATCTCCCGGCACATCACCAGCGCCGACTGAAACATCACATCAACCGTATGTGGCTGGAGAAAATGCCGGTTCCGGCCATCATCATCGCAGCATGTTCGCTGGCTACCGCTATGGAGAAATACGCGTGAGAGAAATCATCGTTGATAATTTTGCCGGTGGTGGCGGTGCGTCAACCGGTATTGAAATGGCGATCGGTCGCAGCGTTGATATTGCTATTAACCACGACGAGAACGCCGTGGCGATGCATACAACGAACCACCCTGATACGTTGCACTACTGCGAGTCTGTGTATGAGGTTCGACCAAAGGTAGCTACCGCAGGACGTCCGGTGGCGCTGGCGTGGTTTTCTCCAGATTGCCGCCACTTTTCTAAAGCTAAAGGCGCTAAACCCGTTGAGAAAGCGATCCGCGGACTGGCCTGGGTAGTATTACGCTGGGGGCTGGATGTTGAGCCGCGGGTAATGAAACTGGAGAACGTCGAAGAGTTTAAAACGTGGGGGCCGTTACTGGCTGGAGAAATGCGACCTGACCCAGCCCGCGCGGGCGAAACTTTTGAAGCGTTTATTGGCATGCTGACAACCGGCATCCCGGCGAACCATCCGGCGCTGGAGGAATGCTGCGAGTTTTTGAATATTTCGCTTGATAGCGAAGACGCCGCGCGGCTGGTAAAAGGCCTGGGCTATGTAGTCGAGTATCGCGAACTGCGCGCCTGTGACTACGGCGCACCGACAATCAGAAAGCGTTTCTTCATGGTTATGCGCCGTGATGGGAAGCCTATTGTATGGCCGGAACCAACGCATGGGGATCCTAAATCTGCGGCGGTTCAGTCGGGCAGACTGGCGCCGTGGCGCACGGCTGCTGAGTGTATAGACTGGACAATTCCGGCGCCGTCGATATTCGACCGCAAAAAACAGCTGGCAGAAAATACCCTGAAGCGGATCGCGCGCGGCATACAGCGCTTTGTTATCGACAGTGCGTCGCCGTTCATCGTGAAATGCAATCACACCAGCACCAAAACGAGCTACGACTGTTTCCGTGGTCAGGCGTTGGGCGAGCCTTTGCAAACCATTACCAAAACCCACGGCTACGCGTTAGCCGTTCCTCACCTGACAAAGTTTCGCACTGGTGCAACCGGCCAGCCCGTTACCGAACCGGTACCGACGGTAACCGCTGGCACGTCAAAACACCCAGGCGGGAATGGGCATGCGCTCGGGATTGTTGAGGCCGCGCTGACACCATTTCTGGCGGGTAATGGTGGTAGTGAATACCAGGCTAAACCACGCCCGCTGGATAAACCTGCACACACAATTCTGAAACAATCCCGCGCATGTCTTGTTGCGCCAGTGATAGCCCGCCAGTTCGGGGCCAGCGTCGGCCACCGGGCCGACGAGCCAAGCGCGACTATCACCGCGGGCGGTGGCGGCAAATCGCAACTGGTAACGCCGACGTTGATTCAGATGGGATATGGCGAACGCCCCGGGCAGGAACCGCGCGTGCTGCAATTGGACAATCCGCTGGGTACCGTTACTGCTGGCGGCAATAAGTTCGCGACGGTGAGCGCATTCCTGGCGAAGCATTACGGCGGGAATTACTCCGGGCCGGGCGTCGGGTTGGACGAACCAGCACACTCGGTCACCACCGTTGATCACCATGCAGTTGTTGCCTCACACCTGGTGAAGTTGCGCGGTACATGCCGGGACGGGCAGCGCACAGACGAACCCATGCCAACGATCACCGCTGGTGGTCAGCACGTAGGGGAGGTAAAAACCACATTGGCAGCTGACGGGTATGACGAGTACCGCGCACAGCAGACGCTGGCATTCCTGCAGGAATACTGTGGCGAGGATTGCGACGGACTGGTGACAGTTGATGGCATAACTTACCGCATCGTTGATATTGGCATGCGCATGCTGCAACCGCATGAACTTTACCGCGCGCAGGGCTTCCCTGAGTGGTACATCATCGACCAGGACTATCGGGGTAAGAAGTACGCGAAGGACAAGCAGGTAGCTCGTTGTGGCAACGCTGTTCCGCCACCGTTTGCAGAGGCACTGGTGAGGGCTAATTTGCCTGAATTATGTGTAAGCAGGGAGGCCGCGTAATGGCAAAATCAGCAGCAGAGCGTAAAGCAGCACAGCGTGCCAGACAGTCTGCCGCTGGTGAGCGGAAACTTGAACTGGTGCTGGATGCGCAGGAAATGGAAATGCTTGTCCGAAACTGCGCAGATCGTCGACCGGGCCGCGCACCCTATGAAATGGGTGAATACATCGCGCTTCTCATTCGCCAGGATGATGCGCGTGTAAAGTGGCATATCAAATCAATCAGCGCGAACCGCTGCGGTAAATGCGGGGATGCGCTCCCGGTTAAATCATGCCCGTGCGCAGGTGATTCTCAGTGCTGGGTTACACACGGATGGCATGCGGTGAAACTGACAATGTGACATGTCACGAGAACCAAAAGCCAGAAAGAGAACCGCCAGATAATGGCGGTTTTTCTTTATTAAACAGATGGGTACAAATTAACCAGCCTTGATTTTTTAACGTTTTGTGCCTTTAAACGTTTGCACTTACTGCCACTTGGGAGTATATATACTGTATGTTTATACAGTATACTTGTGAGGGAGGGAACGTGTTCAAAAAGACGGAGGTAGGGGAACATCTCCCCGATAACGGTCGCGTTCTCATAACCTGCAAGAATGGTAAGGTGACAGCACTCAGAAACATCTACGATGATGAGCATGTAGCATCGCTTAAGTCTTTGTTAGAACTGGCAGAACAAGCAGGTTGTGTCGTTGTTCAAAGAGGCAAAACTAAGATATAATTATGGTACCGGACTGAACACCCGGCACCAGTATTTCTGAGCAATTGCTGCGCTAAAGGGGAAACCAATGGCGCAGTATTCATTTGTAAAATCAGCAGGCGGGGTATTAATACCGGCGACGCCTGACGCACGGGAATTTATCGAGAAAAAATTCCGTCTTGGTGCTGTTTTATATGCTGACTTTAAACAGGCACGTAATGCGGCATTTCACCGAAAATTTTTTGCACTCCTGAATCTGGGATTCGATTACTGGCAACCGTCGGGTGGTGCAATATCCCCGGCAGATAAAAAACTGGTTCGTGGGTATGTGCAGCTGGTGGCCCATTATGCTGGTCATGAAGAAACACTCCAGGAGCTGGCTGATCAGTATCTGCGTGAAGAGGCAGAAAAACGCGCCGGTAATATCAGCGCTGTAAAATCCTTTGAAGCCTTTCGCGCCTGGGTAACTATTGAGGCGGGTTTTTATACTCAATACGAAATGCCTGACGGTACGACCCGCAACGAACCCAAATCCATATCGTTTGCCAAAATGGACGATCTCGAGTTTTCCCAACTCTATAAATCCGTACTTGATGTGCTATGGAATTATATTTTGTTCCGCACATTTCCCACCCAGCAGGCTGCAGAAAACGCCGCCTCACAATTATTCAGTTACGCCGCATGAAGAAAGTCGATCTTACCAAACAGGCGCGCGGTCGCATGTGTACTGTGCGCATTCCAGGTATCTGCAATTTTAATCCAGAAACCAGCGTTCTTGCCCATTATCGCATGAGTGACACCTGCGGGATGGGAATCAAACCACATGACATGCAAGGCGCAATTGCCTGCAACTGTTGCCATGACGTAATTGATGGCCGTGTGAAAACCGATATTGATCAGGACACTCTGAGGCTATATCACGCCGAAGGTGTTTTCCGTACCCAACAAATCTGGAGAGAGGAGGCGTTTATATGATTAACCCATCAACGACAGGAAAGGGTGGTGAAATGCTGCGATTAAACACCCTCGAGTCAGTCTGGATTCAGGGAAAACTTCGTATGTGGGGCCGATGGTCATATATTGGATCCTGGTCTGGCGGACATATGTTTAATAACCTTCTCGCGTCAAAAAAAGTCAGTAAAACTGCTATTCAACAGGTATTGAAGCATCTCAAATCATCGGGTCTGGATCACAGTGAACTGATGTCATATTTTCTGGACATGCTTTCCGGAAAAGAAAAAAGCAACCTGGCATTCTGTACAGATGAAGAAGGCCTGTTAATGGATGCTGTGATCGGTGAAATATTGGTCCGGACAGGTCATCAGCGTCTTTTTAAATTGGTAGTCGATCGGTACAAGGATCGTATGAGTAAGAAGGCCATGGCAAGAGAACTGAATACCCGTCACCCGGAATGGTGCCTACGTACCTGCGAAAGCCGAATTGATGTCTGGTTGCAGATGGCAGAAGCAATGCTGTACTTACCAATGTGTGATGTATTCGATAAAAAAGCTGATCGATTCCGGTTGCAAAGTTGCGCGGGGATTGCTTGAATTCAGCTATGCTCGCGAAGCTACACCCGCAGCGATAGATAAAAATTAATAACCCGCCATCAAGCGGGTTTTGTCGTTTCTGGAGGATGGAAAAATGAAATAGCTAAACGGAAAGACCGCATTGGATGCCATATTTTGGCAACGTGACGACAGCGTTAATCTGGTCGGGCTCCCATGGCGACGTAGTGAGGGAGAGGAAGCTTAAAGCATCACTTAGTTACGGCTGGCGCCCGGTTTAACGCATCAGTAGCCCGACAAAGAGACAGTGCGCCGCGACACTCACCGCGGCAACGATTAACGAGCCTCGGTATTTACCGGGGCTTCATCATATTTAGGGCTCGCTGACGGACGGCTTATAACCCAATCCGACAGGCGCTTGCGCAGAGCCCGCCTCTATATCAGGCTCCGGGTTCCATCTTCGACATTGCCCCGTAGCATATACAGCCCGATAGCCTGATCCCTTACAACACACAGCGCCCCGATTACGGAGGTGCGGATATGCAACGTATGAACCCAACCGATGGACATAACATGCCGTACTGGTGGTCAGGGCTGCTTGGTTTTTTTTCTGTTCTGAGTTTGCAAGATTATGTATTTATCCTTGGCGCTCTGATCTCGGCTTATTTCACCATTAAGACCTACTACGCGAAGCGGAAAGAAGAACGTGAACGGCTTGATGAAGAGAAAAAAAGAACGCAGTTATTAGCTAAGTACCTTGCTGATGTGGCCGTTAAACCAGGTCGAGATCGCCCTGCGGCGGCTGAGGTCGTTACAGAGGCAATGAAACGCATCTCTGGTGAGGTAGCAAAATAACTATGGCCTCGACAAAAACAAAATTAAGCGCTGCCGTTCTTGGGCTAGTGCTTGCCGGCGCGCCTGCGTCAGTAATTCTCGACCAGTTTCTTGATGAAAAAGAGGGTAACAGCCTGACGGCGTATCGTGACGGTGGCGGAGTGTGGACCATTTGCCGTGGCGCCACGATGGTTGATGGTAAGCCGGTAGTACAGGGCATGAAGCTGTCAGCTGAGAAATGCGCCCAGGTAAACGCCATTGAACGCGATAAAGCGCTGGCGTGGGTTGACCGAAATATCAAGGTACCACTGACCGAACCACAGAAAGCGGGTATCGCGTCTTTCTGCCCATATAACATCGGCCCCGGAAAATGTTTCCCGTCTACGTTCTATAAGCGCATCAATGCTGGCGACCGTAAAGGAGCCTGTGAAGCTATTCGCTGGTGGATTAAAGACGGCGGCCGCGACTGTCGTCTGACCAAAGGCCAGAAAAATGGCTGCTATGGACAGGTAGAAAGGCGAGACCAGGAAAGCGCGCTGGCGTGCTGGGGGATAGACCAGTGAGCCTGCGCTATCAGTTTATTGCCATTTTGCTGCTGGTGGCCGTCGCATTCATCGGCGGAAATGCCTGGAGTAACCGCGGCTGGGAAAAGAAGTGGGCGGAACGTGACAGCGCTGAATCATCGCAGACTGCGAACGCACAGACCGCTGCCCGCATGATTGAACAAGGGCGCATTATTGCCCGTGATGAGGCTGTAAAAGATGCACAAGCACAAGCCGCTAAATCTGCTGCCACTGCTGCTGGTCTGTCTGCCACTGTTAGCCAGTTGCAGCAGCAAGCCAAAAAACTTGCCACCCGTCTGGACGCCGCAAAGCACACCGCAGATCTTGCCGCTACCGTCAGAAGCAAAACAACCGACGCCGACGCCAGAATGCTCGCCAACATGCTCGGAGATATTGCAGCAGAAGCTCAGCGATATGCTGGAATCGCTGACGAACGCTACCGCGCCGGGATGACGTGTGAGCGGATTTACGACTCGGTGAGAGAGTCAAATTACTTAAGCTGGCAAAAAGCGGGGACGAATCCCCGCAGATGATTAGCCTACCTTGCGATAGCCGTAAACATTTTTGATGTGTTGATGAAAGTAAACGCCTTTTGACCCTGCTGAAAGCAGGCCCAGGTGGACTGTCGATGGAACACCTGAGTACTGATAAATGCCGCCACCATGAAAGGCAATTTCAAGAACGTTTGTAGCGGGATCATATCCTACTGACTGGAGATTAGAAGATGAAACAGGTTGACGAATCAAAGCAGTTTCCTCGTTTGAATGGGAAAAGTCCCGAGGAAATCGTAGAGCTATTCAAAGGGTATAACTTTGTCGACGATCATGGTCATCGACTGGATATGTGCCAGGACTTCAAAGATTTGGTTGAGCTTGCAAGTGAGACCTGATGGCATTACAGAAGCCATTCCGAGGAGTGGCTTCGATAATGTGACGTTAATATTGCTGATTCTCAGTGGTCCGACTTAGCGAGAGAGGTCCCGCTGAAAAATCCTGATTTCCGTTCATCTTTAACGAACCATTCGCAATAGTACTGATCACGTTCGTCATCAAAGTAGCTTACGGTCATCAGGGGGCCACCGGACTTCAATTGGACAACGGTTCCATCTTCCAATTTTTCAGACATTTAATCCTCCATATCAAAAAAGAAATTGATCGCCTTAACTTGTAGATAGGGATGCCATGACGCTAGCGCCCCATTGATTTGCATAACCAATATGTACTGACAACTTTATAAAAGCTAGAGATCTTTATGGCAAAACCGTCCTCGAGTGAGCTTCCGCAACGCCCACTTCCACCAGTTAATTTCATTGGCCCCGATAACTGGCAGCCCTACACCAGATTGATCCCCGCCAATGAAGTGCATGAGTGGATAAGCCGACAAATCCTCAGCGATAGCGGAAGCATCCATAATCCTGACCACGCCCATTTAATTGAAGCTGATTTGTGCTTTATGTGGGCTTCAGAATCGTTCGCGAAAAAAGGGCGATATGTTCTCGGTCAGGCCGAACAGGTAATGCTTCGTGCCGGTGGGTGGCAGAAAGCCAGAATGGAACAGCAAATGTATGAATGGTTCGGGCGCATCCCGAAATTCATCATCACGCTTGCAGCCGACTACTGCTCACAATGCAGCGACCTCGAATTCTGCGCACTGGTAGAGCATGAGCTTTACCACATCGCCCAGGCCACCGATGACTATGGCGCGCCAAAGTTCAATAAAGAGACCGGGCAGCCAGTGCTTACACTGCGTGGCCACGATGTCGAAGAGTTCGTTGGTGTTGTGCGTAGATACGGAGCGAGCACCGATGTGCAAGAACTGGTGGACGCAGCCAATCAACCTGCAGAGGTGGCAAAACTTAACATCGCCAGAGCGTGCGGGACGTGCATGTTGAAACTGGCATAAATTTGGAATGCTTTGGAAGGATGGTGATTTATGGCTGCGCTAAAACCAGAGGTGAAGGCCGCCATTGTTCAAATGCTTGCGTGCTATGACACCCTGTCGATTGTTGTTGACGCTATCCAAAAAGATTTCGGGATAAAAGTAACCCCACAGCAAGTCGAATCGCACGATCCGACGAAGGTGAGTGGAAAAGGGTTAGCAAAAAAATGGGTTGATCTGTTCAACGCAACTCGCGAACGCTTCCAGAATGAAATTTCCGATATCCCGATCGCCAATAAAGCCTACCGGCTGCGTGTCCTGCAAAGGATGTCGATGACCGCTGAGAATATGAAAAATATCGGTATGACGGCCCAACTCCTCGAACAGGCCGCGAAAGAAGTTGGCGAGGCATATAGCAACAAGCAGAAGCTTGAGCATTCAGGCCCGAATGGTGAGCCCATACAGCATAATCACACAGTAAGCGCGGAGGATCTGACTGATGAGCAGCTCGCCGCAATTATCGCTGGTAAGTAAGCAGGAAGCAGCGGCTGAGTTACTCAAACGACGTAATGCGCGGGCAAGTCTCCACGACTTCATTCAGTACATTAACCCCGAATACATCACCAGCAAGTTCTCTCAGACGGTTTGCGACGCTCTGGATCAGTTCCTGCTGGATATGATGAATGGAGTGCGCCCGATACTGATTCTCGGTGCGCCGCCGCAGCATGGTAAATCGGATATCGTTTCGCGTTACCTGCCAGCGTATTTCTTCGGAAAATATCCTGAAATGCGCGTAGGTGCGCTGTCCTACTCTGCTGACCTTGCCGGGGATATGAACGCCGACGTTCAGCGCATTATGTCCACGCCGGAATACCGCAACATTTTTCCGGACGTCTGGTTGGGCAATAAGCCGGCTGATGGTGTGGCCGTAAAGCGTAACACTGATGAATTCGGCATAGCCAACCATAAGGGGACGTATGTTTGTGCGGGTGTAGGCGGCCCGTTAACGGGGAAGAAAATCGATCTCGGTATCATCGATGACCCGATAAAAAACGCCAAAGAAGCACTTAGCCCGACAACTAAGAAATCTATCTGGAACTGGTACGTTTCCACGTTTAAAACGCGTCTGTCGAAAAACAGCGGCGAAATCATCATGGCGACCCGCTGGGCGACAGATGATTTATCCGGGCGTGTGGTGGAAATCACGCCGCGCGCTAAGGTGCTGGCGTTCCCTGCAATCAACGAACAGGGCGAAGCGCTGGTTCCAGAGTTGCACCCAAAAGAGAAACTGCTCGAAACCAAAACCATTCTCGGGGATTACTTCTGGTCTGCGATGTATCAGCAGTCACCAAAACAGGCTGGTGGCTCCATCTTCAAAGACGAATGGATCAATTATTACCTCCCGAAAGACTTGCCGACCAACTTCGACATAGTCATCCACAGCTGGGATATGACGTTTAAAGACAGCGAAGGCACTGACTACGTTGTCGGTCAGGTGTGGGGTAAAAAGGGCGCCAATGCTTATCTGCTTCATCAGGTTCGAGCCCGCATGAGTTTCACCGCAACGCTTAAAGCCGTTAAACGCATGGCCGACGAATACCCCAAAGGCCTGCGCAAGCTGGTGGAGGACAAAGCCAACGGACCGGCGGTTATTGATTCGCTGAAAAGCACCGTTGCGGGGCTTGTTCCTGTTGAACCGGACGGCAGCAAAGTTGCGAGGGCGCATGCGATCACCGCTGTATGGGAAGCGGGAAACGTTTTCCTTCCCCATAAAGACATCGCTCCGTGGATCACCGAGACAGTTGAGGAAATTACCACGTTCCCTGTCGGCGCGAACGATGACGTTGTCGATGCAATGACGCAGGGATTACGCGATTTGTATCAGAGAAAAACACTCAGCCCACTGGACATCATGTAATGACGAGAAAAAATATCGTTGGTCGTCTGAATGATGGCCTGGTTAGCTTAATGACCTCGCTCGGCGAGAAGATTGGCGCAGTACGGTATAGCAGCCGTAAGCCTGACGTACCTGATAAAGAGCTGCTCGCGATGTATAAAAAATCGTGGGTGGTGAAAAAGTACATCAACAAAACCGCCGACGACATGCTGAAGTTGCCCCGTAAATTTTCTGGCGATGTCGATAGCTCCATAACCAAGCGCATCGCTGATGCTGAAAAAGAACTGAAATTAAATGCAGTCTTTCACAGCGCGCTGGGATGGGCCTCTCTGCTGGGTGACTCGCTAATCGTGGCTATCACGGATTGTGCTGATGACCAGATCGCCTTGCCGCTCAATTTGCAACGCGAAGATATCGTTAAATTCCTGGTGTTCCGTAAAGGTGAGTACACGCCGGACAGTAATGTCATCACCGATATCCGCTCAGATTGCTTTGGTGAACCGCTAACGTATCAACTTGACGTCGGGACGAAGCAACTCAGGTTTCATCATTCCCGCTGCTGCCGGACAAAGCTGGGCAATCACAGCATTAAGGATCGCGCAAAGTTTGGTACGTCAGACCTTCAGGCGCCCTATGAGCACATCAAAACCTTCGACACAGCAATCCTCAGCACCGGAGACACCATACAGGAGGCAAACGTCGATGTGCTGTTTATCCCCGGCATGAATAACCAGATCGCAGCGGGTCAGGAAGGGCAGGTTCGCGAGTATGCCAGGGTGATGAAGGACACCAAATCTTCAACCGGGATGTTATTGATTGATGCTGGTGATACACAGGCACAGGGGCGCTATGAGCAGAAAAACGCGCAATTTACCGGGCTGTCGGATGTGATTAGCAAAATGGCGATTGTGCTGGCCGGGGCGCTGGACAGGCCCATAACGGTTCTGTTTGGTGAGTCTGCCAGCGGGTTCAGCAGCGGCGAGGAAGACAATAAATCCTATTACGAGACGATTAACGGACTGCAGGAGTCCCGGCTTCGTCCAATGCAAGATTTCGCCGACCAGTTCACGCTGGATAAACTCGCCATAACGGAAAGCCTTACCTACGAATATCCGACAATCGACAGCATTAACGAGGCTGACGAAGCTAACCGGTTTAGCCAGTATGCCACCGGATTTAATACGCTGGTAACGGGTTCAATCCTGACGGAAGAAGTCGCTATCAGGGAAATGATAAACCGGGGCGTACTGAAGACGGTCACCGAAGCAGAAATTAAGGCGATTGTCGCAGGGAGTGGCACATGGACCTGAAACAGCTGCTGGAGCGCAAACAGGGGCGTCTTAAACCACGACGTCGACGGATGCGGCCACCAACCGCCAGCAAGCGCGCAGAGGTCTGGTATCGAGACAGGCTGACGGATTTTATCGACAGCATGGTCCAGACGTTTGTTGACGAGCTGGGCAAACCTGCGCTCACCGATGCTCCCGATAGCACACCTCTCTCAATTACGACGCGTCTTGCTGCTGTCATGCAGCGTCTGGCGAGCATTTCAATTCAGGAGGTCGCCGCCCGACTCTCTGCCGGATTCGTTGCGCGGGCAAACCTGCAGAACAAAGAGCAGACGCAGCGTACTTTCTCTCAGGCTTTTGGGATTGATCTGACCGGAATGCTCGGCGATGGCGCGATAAAGCCAGAAATGGAAAAGGCGGTTAATGACAACGTTGACCTGATCACCTCCATCCATACCGACTTTATCCACGATATCGGCGCGGCGGTTTTCGAGAACATGAAAGACGGTGGCCGACATGAAAACCTCATTGACCTGATTAAGGAGCGTGGGGAGGTCACCCGCAATCGTGCAAGGTTCATCGCTCGTGACCAGACCTCAAAACTGAACGCAGACCTGACTGAAGCGCGAAATGTTGCTCTTGGTCTTGACCTGTATGAGTGGGGAGGTACTGGCGACGAACGGGAGCGTGACAGTCATTCCGCGTTAAACGGCATGCTCTGTAAATACTCCGATCCGACGGTCTACTCAGACGACGGCGGCAAAACGTGGAAGAAACGCTCAACCATCGGGGCATTCATCGGTAAACCCGGCGAGGATTACCAATGCCGATGCCTGGCCCTCCCTTACGTCTCATGGGATTAATCAATGAAGTGGAAACGAACACCGCAGGGGTACGTGATTACCACTGCGACGATCACCCGCGCCGGGCCGATTGAGTATTACGGCCACGAGCTGGGACTCACTGGCAGCGATGCCAACAAAAAAATCACCGTAGTTCGCACCCTCGACGAACTATCAAAACCCGAAACTCTCGCTTCATTCAATGGCCTCCCGTTCACCATAACGCACCCCGACGACGGGGAGGTCACCGCAGCAGACCACAAAGACAAAGCATCCGGACACATCGCCAACACTCGCATTGAGGGCGGTGAAGTGGTCTGTGACGTTTTTCTGACGGATGCCGCGGGAATCGAGACGCTGGAAGAGACGGGGATCCGAGAAGTGTCCGTTGGGTATGAGCCTGCCGAACTCGAGGAAAGGGACGGGAAGTTTTACCACATCAACATCCGCGGCAACCACGTCGCGGGCGTGGCAGCGGGGCGCTACGGGCCTCAGTGCAAGTTAAACGACAAAAAAGGTAAGCCAATGTTTGAAAAATTAGCTGATGCCCTGGCGTTTCTGAAGGGCAAAAAACTGAAGGATGCGGAAGGCGTAGCGCTGACGGCCGACGAACTGGTCGGCATGATCGCCGCGCTGGAAAAGGCGCTGGAAGAACTCCAGGGGCAAGGGACTGACGAGGCGACGGCAAAGGCTCAGGAAGTGCTGGCGCAACTCACTGACCTTAAAACTCAACTGGAAGGCATGACGGGGGCACCATCGCCGAACGATGAAGATCCTGCCGCTGGTGGTGACGACAAGGACGCGAAAATCACTGCGCTGGAAACCGAAAACGCCGATCTGAAAGCGAAGGTTAAAGCACTGGAAGAAGAACTGGAGCAGTTGAAATCCGGCAATGAAACCAGCACCACACTGGCAGACGCGAAATCCCGTTTCCCTAAAGTCAGCTTCAATGATGCCAAATCAGCGCGTGACGTGCGCGCCGCCGTACTGGTGAGCACTAAAGCATTTAACGATGCTGAGGTCAAAGCAATGACTGACAGCGAAGTCCGTGCGGCTTATGCAGCCATTCAGGCCACCTCGAAACCACGCAGTGAAATCGGTGCTCATCTGTTTAACGACTCCGCCAATAAAAGCACTAAAACCGCAACTCAACGCCTTGGGGGTAAATAACTATGGCTTTCGGATTCACTGACTGGGATGGTGCCGACGGCACTATTAAACCAGGTTCAATCAAACGCGCCTCCAGCTCTAACGATAAAGTCTGGGGGGAAGAGAACCTGACCGAAACGAAGTTGCCCTATGGCACGTTCGTAGCTGTCAACCCGGACGGCGGCGTGATGCCTCTCGCAGCTGGCAAACGCATTCACGGGATTGTGGTGCGTGACATTTACGGTGATGGTGCACCGCACACCAAGCAGGTCAACGTAGGGCATTTCTCTCACGGCGACTGCGTCGGCGCGCTGACAGTCGATGACGCTGATTTTACTCGTGGCGCGGCGGCATACATCGTGGCGACGGGGGCCGATGCCGGGAAGGTCACGACCGAAGCAACCGGCAATATTGATTTGGGCTACTGGGTGGAAGATGTGAGCGCGGGCAACAACTGCGTGGCTATCACCCTGGGTTACGTACAGCAGGCAGCACAGCCAGCGGAAGGAGCATAACAAATGCCTATGGTATCAGCAGATTTTGAAGAAGTATTGCAGGAAGCGCTGACCGAACGTGACATGGAGTTACAGGAAAAAGAGCTGCCGGAGATTAATATCGGCGAGGCTCTCCCGGTCAAAGAAGGCCTCGATTTCTCCCTGGAATATGTGGATTTCGGCGTGTCCGAAGTGGTCGGCTCGGTGAAAGACGGCATCATTGGTAACAAAACCAACAGCCTGAAAACCATTGATAGTGATATCGAATGGCTGAAAGCGCCTGTTGGCCAGTGGGCTAAAGCCGCAACCTGGACTCAGCAGGAACTGGAGAAGATCGCACGTCTGAACATCAACCTGCAGACCAAAAAGCAGGATGATTTGTATGCCAACGCCCTCGCAACAATCCAGTACGCGGGATACGTAGGCCATCGCGGAGTTAAAGGGCAGGAAGGGTTGCTGACAGGCGCGAAGGTTCAGGTTGTCATCGATGCTTCAGGAAAAACCATCGCCGAAATGACCTCTGATGAATTCGTGAAGCTGGTGCTGGATGCTTACAACGTGGCCTGGCGTAAATCCAGCTATCGCATCCAGCCAACACATATTGCGATGGACGCCAGCGACTTTATGCTCGCCATGCAGAAATTCGACCCGAACCCGATCGTTGTGGGTACTGACCTGCTTCCGATTGCGGCGATGGATCGCATTATGGCGGCGCTGCGTAAGGCTTCTGGTAATGAGTCCTTCAACATTACTTTCGTGAAAGTCCCGAGCAATTACGCGGTAGGTATCAAATCGGGTAAAACCCGCCTGGCCATATACACCTACGAAGCCGATTACGTCGAAATGGAAGTGCATATGCCGGAGCTTCTGGCGGTACGACAGCGTGATCTGCTGACCTATGAGTGTGGCTATCGTTCTGCCTTCGGTGGCGCGATGTGGAAACAGCCGCAGTCCGCGGTGTATGTGGATTACAAATCCTCTCCGGCAGAGTAATCACAGGGGGTAGCATGGAATTCACCGTTCGTTACCCCGAGTTCGCCAGTGTTGCCCCTGCACGCATAGAGGGGGCGCTACAGGATGCAGCTAACCAGATGAGCCGCAAGGTGTGGAACAAGCTCTACGAGCAAGGGCTTCATGCTTTAGCGGCGCATCTGCTGTATGCGGCTGGCGCGCTCACTCCCTCCGGAAGTAGTAACGGGAAACCCCTACAGACAATCACCAGCCGATCCGTTGCAGGCGTGTCTCTGGGATACTCTGCGCCCGATGCCGGGTTTGGGGCCAGCCATGATGGATACGGCTCAAGCTCATTCGGTCAGGAGTACCTGAGGCTTCGTAAGCTGGTAGGTGTGCATGTGCTGGCGATACGGTAGTTAACAGGGAGTGTTTTTTATGACTCCGGAAGAAACGCTAAAGCTTACCACCGAATACCTGAATAACCTGCAGGCGATGAAAACGCATTACGTTGCAGTAGGTTTGCCAGCGGGCAAGGTGGGAAATAAAACCCACGATGACGGAACATCGATAATTGAGATCGGGGCGGTTCACGAGTTCGGTGCTGAAATCGATCACCCTGGCGGGACGGGGTATATGGCAACCGGTGGAAAAGCTACTTTTACCCGCAAGACCTTCATGGGACCGGTTAGCGGCTTTACGGCGGCCCACAAGATAACCATTCCCGAACGCTCCTTTCTTCGCGCTCCTTTCACCCTCAAAAAGTCGGAAATTAACCGGGCAATCGAAAAGGCCTGTGAAGCCGTAGGTTCCGGGCGTATGGATGCTGACACCGCTTTAAATTTGATAGGCGCGACAGCACGAAATATCAGCGTGAAAGCCTTTGAGACTGCCGGGTATGGCACGTGGCCGGATATCACTGCTGCAACTAAAAAGGCTAAAGGATCGTCTGCGCCGTTAATTGATACAGGCGCCCTGCGTGGTGCCATAACGTGGGAGGTTCGTAAGTGAGCGACTTATCAGACCTTGATATGAGCGACGCATTAATCGGCTGGGAACAGCCTGTAAAACTCAAAACCCGCACTGAAACCACTATCGATTTTGAACCGTCCGTGACTGTTAGCTGCCAGGACATTCTGGCGGTGGTGCAAAGCGCGAACAAAGAGAATCTGACGCTGGATAGTCTGGACTGGTCGAAAGAGTATCTGCTGATTCATGCTCGGCTGAAAATTGAAACCGGTCAGTTTATCGAGAAGGGAGGCAAGGACTACAAAGTCGTGTCCCCGGCCGATTTTATGGATTACGGATTCTGCGCTGTCATCGCCGAGGAAACCCGGCTCCCGCTACTGGTGCCAACGCCATGACACAACCCCACCTGAAAGCGGTCGCGCGTTTCGTGCGTGACCTTCTGGACTACGACGAGCAGCTGATCAAGTTCGACCGTCGGAACGTGCAGGCGTCCGACTTTTCCACCAGTTATATCGTGGTAAACGGCTCACTACCGCAATCAGTGCTGGCCCGGGGACAGCGCTTTAATGGTGACGCTGAAGTGATGACTTATAGCGCCTCAGTGAGCCACGCGATTGTCCTGGAGTTTTACGGGGATAAGGCTTACGTCAACGCTGAAAACTTCCTGATGCTGAGTGAAAGCCAGCACGCGAACGAACTGCGCCGAATACATTCACTCACCATCATGGCCGTCTCAAACATCATCGATGTGGGGCAACTCCTGGGGCAGTCCCACGGCAACCGTGTTCACCTGAGTTTCAATGTTCAGTATGCCCCTGCGCGGAACGTGCAGACACTGCGCATCGATACGCCGCAGTTTCAATTTTTAGAGGACAAATAAATGTCGGCATCAATTAATAACGTCATTAATGTGACGCTTCTCGAAGAGGGGCGGGCGGCGGCGCGCGATAACATGAACGTCTGCGCGATTCTGACCAGCCAGCCGGGGGTATTGAGCACCGCTGAACGCTGGCGTTCATACAAAAGCGCACCTGCTGTCGAACAGGACTGGGGGGCTTCTTCGGTCACCGCAGCTTTTGCGAATGTGTTTTTCGGGACCAGCCCTAACCCGGTATCCGCGGGTGGCACGCTGATCGTCGGTTACTGGAACGCTGCCGGGGAAACGCTGCCTGCGACCAGCGGTTTACTGCGTGGTGGTGAGATTTCTCAGGCAGTCGTACTGCCAGCGTTACGCGAGAAGTCTGACTGGTCATTCAGTATTGAGATTGACGGCACGAAGCACGATGTGACCGAAATTAATGGCATGACGGCGACGACACTGGCAGATGTTATCGCCCAAATCCAGGCGAAAATTACGCCAGATGTTGCATCGGTTGTTTTTGATGGCAGCCGTATAGCGATTACCAGCAAATCGACAGGGACTAACTCTGTTGTTGGTTATCCGACAGTGCTGGATGGTGGCTCTTTTATTGGCGATCTGCTGGCGGTTGCGGAGGGTTCCGGCGCTTCGCTGGTAAACGGTAGCGCATCAACTGAGATTTCACCGGAAACACAACTGGAATCTCTCAGCAAACTCAAAGCGCAGGTCAACGTAAAAGGCGCGGCCTTCATCGACAAAATTCTGGATGCGCAGGTGCCGTTGATCGCTTCATGGGCTAAAGCGAACGCGGTAATCGTGTATGAGACATTTACCGGTTCGGCAGCTCTGGAAGTTGATCCGACTAACCCGGCATGGGAGGTAACACTCGCCAGCCAGAGTAATTTCCGCATGCTCTACAGCAAAGCAGGCAACCGGAAATTTGGTGTCAGCTATATGGCGCGCACGCATACCGTTAATTTCAACGGAGAACGTACCGCAATCACTTTGCACCTCAAAACGATGAACGTGCCGGCCGAAAGTTATGAGCAGACGGAGATCGACAAAGCGAAGCGCGTAGGTCTCGACATCTACACCACGATTAAAGACGTTCCCTGCGTGCTGTCGAGCGGTGCTAATGATTTTGTCGACAACGTCTATAACCTGATGGCCTACGTTGACGCAGTGCAGACGGATTCCTTCAACCTCCTTAAAACCACGCCGACTAAAGTCCCACAAACCTATTATGGCGTTGATCAGTTAGAGGACTGTGTAGAGAAAACCACGCATGGGTTTGTGAAGGCCGGGGTGTTCAATCCGGGTACCTGGACGCTGCCTGACTTCTTCGGGGATCGGGATATGTTTCTGCGAAATATCGAGCAAAACGGGTATTACGTGCTGGCCGGTGACCTGAAAGACCAGTCAACCGCAGACAGGCAGGAACGCAAATCCCCGGTTGTTCAGGTAGCAGTGAAGAATGCTGGTGCTGTTCACAGTGCCGATATCATCATCAATTTCAATAAATAAGGAGCGGTAAATGTCTCAGATTGTTATCAGTGCAGATACCGCGACCATCGTTCTTAATGGGCGAATCATCACGGATATCGCAGCGGGGGACTACGTCACGCTGACGCCATCCAATCCGCTTACAAGCCGCGCCAATAGTGCGAATAACGGCGTCACAATCTCCGGGCGTGTTGATGCCGGGGTACATGTGATGGTGATACGCGTCCAGAAGTTTTCTAACGATGATATCTGGCTCAACCAGCAGCGTAACGCTGCGATCCCCGTTGTCTTTAATGGCTCAGTTAAAGAGTCGTTCGTGCGCGACGGCGCGGCACTGAAGGAAACCTACGATCTACAGGCCGGTTCTATCACCACACAACCGACGCAAACCAAAAACAACCAGGACGTTAACGCACTGATGGAATACACCATTGAGTACCGCAATGTCGTGCGTAACGTATAAGGCGAGATATGTCTAAAGAACAGCAGAAAAAAGCACTCGAGATGATCAAGGCGGTCTACGATGACGGTTTTGCTGAGATTAACGGCAACCGCTACGACTTTGCAGCGATGACACACAAAAAACGCCGCAAGGTTTTTGCTTTCTTCACAGGCATTGCCTCTGAGTTATCGCGGCAGTCCCTGGAGTTTCTGGACTCAGAGCGATTCGAGGAAATTGAACGCCTGATGTTCGATTACGTTCTGTTTGACGGTGTGCAACTGTCCAAGCAGCCGGAACACTTCGAATCCTACCCTGGTGATTACGTCATGCTAATCACAACAGCGCTTCAGGTTATCAGCCTGCCTTTTATGGGCGGGAGCAATATGAACTCACGTTCAGAAGCTCCAGACGTTCAGAAATTTACGTTAAATCCTCGAACATAAGCGACGACATGAGCATGTATCTGGCGCTGTCAAAGGCCGGATACGGCCCCTATCACGAACTTGTTAAATTAGACACACCAGAGCTGTTTGACATGCTTGAGTTCGAGAATATCAGCGCAGACATTCAACACTACGAGATGGAGAAGGCGCGGAATGGCGATAGTTAACGAGCTTATTACCAAATTCGGCTTTATCGGTGATCTGGCGCCGCAGGAAACCTTCAATGCGAATCTGAAAGCGTCTATTGGTCTGCTTGCCGGTCTTGGGGCTGCTATCGCCGGTTCGGCTGCAGGAGTTGCTGGCTGGGTGACGTCTGTCAGTCAGTCTATTGATCCGCTGGTCCAGTTCTCCCGGGAAACGGGCGTGGCGATCGAGACCGTTCAGACACTGGGTTACGCGGCGTCCGTAAATGGTTCAAGTGTTGATGCGTTGCAGGCTTCGCTCGGTGAGATGACAAAAAGAGTGGGGGAGTTCGTTTCCACCGGAGAGGGGGAAGCAAAAGACGTTGCTGAAAGGCTGGGCCTTCAGTTCAAGGATATGAACGGGCAGGTAAAAAACTCCGATGTGATTTTTCGTGAACTGGCCGACAAACTGCACGGCATGAGCCAGGCAGAGAAGTTTTCTGTTCTGGATAAGATGGGTATAGACCGTTCCATGGTGCAGTTGCTATCCATGACGGGCGAAGAAATATCATCGTTGCAGAACAAGGCTGAGGCGCTTGGTGTTGTGACGCAAGACCAGGCCGATCAGTTTGCGGCCTACAACGATTCTCTGACTACGCTGGGGAAAGGTTTTGATGGTATCAAATTTCAGGTTGCCGTCGGATTTGTGCCAGTGCTGAAAGACCTGGTGGATGGGTTTACGGACTTTCTCATTGCTAATAAAGACATCATCAAAAACGGGCTGGCCCATCTTGGTGAAATTATTTTCTCCGTCATGGGTATGATCCGCCGATTCCTGCCGATTATTGGTCTTATTACTACCGGATTTGTAGCCTGGAAAATTGCAGCTATAGGACTTAGAACGGTGCTGGCAACCATATTCTCTCCTGTCGTACTGATCACTGCCGCCATTATCGCTGTCGTTCTTGTTATCGATGATTTGCTGACGGCTATGGAAGGTGGCCAAAGCGTTATTGCTGATTTCTTCAAAGATAACTGGGGAATAGATATTGTTCCCGCACTGAAAGAGGCGAAAGCGTCGCTCATGGCCTTCATAAACTACGCCATTGGCGTGTTTAAACCGCTTGCGGATGCGATTGCCTCCATGTTCAGGATGGTGTGGCATCTCATCACAGGTGCGTTTACGGGTGATTTTCAGGATGCGATGAAGGATGCGCAGAATGTCTTTGATTCTCTTATAGCGTTTATCACTGGTGCATTTGGTGTCGTTGGTGATGCGATTAAATACGTGTTTGGCGATGCCGGCGCGTTTGTCGTTGATGTATTCACTACTGCCATCGAAAACACGAAGCTGATGTTCTCAGCACTATGGAAGTTAGTCACGGGCGATTTTGAAGGTGCATGGGGGGATGTGGTTAAAATCTTCGATAACGGCGTTGAACTGATGAAAAAACCGTTCACGGCCTTTATTGACTGGGCGAAAAACATCTTTGCTGGGCTGGGGGAATACATCAGCAATATTATCAGCAACGCTGCTTCAAATGCCTGGAATGCGACAAAGTCATTCTTCGGGTTCGGTGAGGATGAACAGCAGCAGGGAGTAACCGGTGGCGGTAACGGCGGCATGAGTCCAGATGGCATCCCCTATGGCATGAATGCTGCGGTGGGGATCGCTGGTGGTGGCGTGACAAGCAATTCAAGCGTCAGCCAGCAGAACACGATTCACATCAACACATCCGATCCGGTTGTCGCCGGGAATACTGCGGCAGATAGCCTGCAACAAAACATGAAGGATGCCAACCGGTTGAGTGGCAGAGGAGGTCGTTAATGGGGATTATAGACGGCCTCATGCAGGCGCAATCTTCTGGCAAAGATACTGTTAAAAAGGTAGGGATCGGCGGGTTCTCAATGTTTGCCCGAGTGAGCGACGCTACTGAATACCCATCTCAGGTTCCGGTAGACATGCTGGAGGACGGTAGTAACGCGTCTGACGATATTATCAACGGCCCTCTGACGATAAAAATCAGCGGTGTTGTTGCCGATATCTATGTCGATGCGAAACCAAACTCTTCTTTTAGCCTGATGCCAGATTATTCGAAGTATGGCGAGGTGCTGGAGTACATCCCCACAAAGACGCAGCAGCAGTTGCAAAAAATGAATGAGATTGCCGACCGCGCAGAGCAGGCCATCTTAAAGGCAAAACGCCTGGCTGATAAAGGTGCCGACCTGTTTGGGCTGGTGGGCAACCCGTCAACTGGTGGCGCAAAAGGTATACGTGAGCAATTTCTCGACTTCCTTGAGGGGGTCTACTACGGCAAGCAGCTTATTTCCGTGGAGGTAGATTATCGCACTCATGAAAATATGGCATTAAGCGGCCTGCTCATCAGCACTGACAATCAGACGATGGAAACTAAGTTTGAGGCCAGTTTTACAAAAATTACCTTCACGCAACTGACTACTGCACCGATAGAGCAGCACTTCAAATCCCCCTCGGTAGCTGCTAAATCAAAAACAGCAGGCGTTGCTAATAAGGGCGCGCAGACGCCCGCTGGTAATTCTAAAAAAAGTAACGGGGCTAGCCAGTCAAAATCAGTCATGACCTCGTTAAAAGGTGCGGCGAAATCTTTATTCTAATGAGAGCAACGTATGGACCCGATAACCAACATCACTGACGAACCTATCCAGCGGCATGTTCTGATTTTTGACCGTGGTGAGGCTGTGGTCACTATTCGTTATCTGCCTACGGTTGAAATGTGGAAAATGCGCGTGGAGTACAACGGTGATTACATCGATGGCGTGAAGCTGTCCCTCGGGACGCTACATTTTCG
Source organism: Citrobacter sp. RHB35-C21 (assembly GCF_013816515.1). NCBI lineage: Bacteria > Pseudomonadati > Pseudomonadota > Gammaproteobacteria > Enterobacterales > Enterobacteriaceae > Citrobacter > Citrobacter sp. RHB35-C21. The sequence goes on along the minus strand of NZ_CP057147.1, from coordinate 3,265,833 downwards.
GCACAAGAACTGGCCTTTCGACGTTGTGTTACTTTGCGCTGACAATTCCGGCATTGACCCGTATCGGGCTGATGACTTCGCCAGTGGGCGCATCGAAATGTATTTGGTCACGCCGGAAGAGATGATTGATATTCGCGGGGGAGACGTGCCGTGATGGATACTTTTTACCGTGACTATCGGCTGACGGTAGGGCTCGGCAATCAAGCAGTGATTATCGAGCCACCGATCACCATGTCATTCAAGGCGCTGGAAACCGTGGACAAGAAGTCACTCGGCAAGTTGAGTGTGTCCATCAACGGTTTAAAGCCCTCCACGCGCCTGCAATTGCTCAAGTCCGAAGATGAAGAGAAGTATATCCCCGTTCGCCTCGAGGTGGGTTACGACGGCAAGCTGCGCCAGGTATTTCAGGGTTCGGTTAAAAGCGGGGCGGTAAAACGTGAAGGTGCGATCCACATCGTCAGCCTTGAATGCGAAGACGGCGGTCACGACTATATCAATTCCTTCACATCGCGCACGGTGCGCGGTAAGGATCAGGTCGTCGATTCCGTTTTGCAGGACATGCCAAACACGAAAAAAGGCTCTGTGACGAAGCAACAGGCGCTTATCAGGCCGAAGGTTCTGGTAGGTAGCTCCAGTAAAATTCTTACCGATACCCTTGCGCCTGACGAGTCATTTTTCATCAAAGATGAGCGCGTCCACATCCTAAAGGCTAATGAGGTTACATCGGGTAACATTCCAGTCGTGAATGCGCGTAGCGGTCTGCTAAATACGCCTCAGGCAACGAAGATTAGCGCACAAGATGCCGGCGGTCAGAAGGGGCAAAAGCCCACTAACGACCCGGAAACCGATCCAGGGGGCGGTAGCAAAGATAAGGTTGACTCAAGCACGCTACCCCCTCAATCAAAAGGGCAAATAGTATTCGACACGAAACTGAATCCTACGCTGGTGATCGGTGGGCTTTGCGCTGTTGAAAGTGTAACGAACCCCGCGCTAAACGGGGTTTATAAGATATACCAGATTGAAACCAGTGGGCAGAACAACGGGGCCGCATGGTATCAGAAGATCGTGTGCCAGCCTGCGGGGAATTATCGCGTTGTTAGATAAAGGAATTCATTACCCAAACAATTGGAATTATTTATTTAGGCAGTGCTAACATCATAGTCCCTTTGCAAAGGAGTGGTGATATGAGAAAGGTAGTGATGTTGGGGGCGGTAGTGGTCTCGGCGCTGGCACTGAATGGCTGCAAAATTGACATGGGGGCATCGATACCCCTGTCAGGATTGTTGGGCAGCGAACTAAAAACAGGTTCTGCAGATTTATATGTTGAAGTCCCCGCTTGCAATAGTTACGAGGATTCCCGCCAACCATCGAAAGGATTAGTTGATGCTAAGAATGAAATAGCAAAAATAATTCCTGAAAGTGAGTTTAAAGAATGTTTTCAGAAGAAATTTAATAGTTTTGCATCATTTTCAGTCCCTATTGCATATGGCCCAGCCAACAAGGTGGCAGACTCGACAAGTCAAATTAGGGTATTGCGTGACACTGAGAAAAATTTTGCTTATGTCGCATTCGGTCAAAAGCTAAAGCAAAGTCTTGATCAGGCGAGAAAGAAACCAAGCATTGCGGGAGGTTTCTCTCCTTCAGATGTATCTTTATCTCTTAATTTGACGAATGACACCGATAAAACAATTACAGCGAATTTTGTTGGGGTATATATAGGGAAAGACCCTGTGATTGTGGAAAACGATATAGAAATTGGCGCGGGGAAAGTGGTTCCTTTGACACTATCTAATGTCACAACATCAATGCTTTTTTCCGACATTAAAAATCGATCTGCATGGTTTATGGATGGCATGAAGCAATAATAGACGAAGCCCACTCAGGTTGGCTTTTTATCATTCATGGATATCTACTTGGCGTCATAGATAACTAGTTTCTCAAACCCGCATAATCGCGGGTTTTTTTATGGGCGAAATTTATGGTTGAAGAACTTCACGACACTATCAGCCTGGGTGTTGAATTCGCTCTGGCCGATGTTCACACCATTGTTGTCGCAAAAATAACGTCTGTAAATGACAAAACAATCAGTTGCGTCCCCGTTATCAATCGGGTTGTGAAAGGAAGCAGCAAGCAACTCCCAGAGTTCATTGAAGTCCCCCCGGTAATTTTGCAAGGCGGTGATAGTTATATCGCTGAACCAATTGCGGCTGGTGACTATTGCCTCGTCCTTATCTCTGAGCGTTGTTATGACGCCTGGTATGCGGGTAGCGACTTTGTTTCACCACTTGAAATGCGTATGCACGATTATTCAGATGGCTTCGCTCTGTGTGGGGTTAACCCACAGGCTACCGCGATCACTATCCCTAAGAAGAACAGGATGATGAAAGGGGATACTGACCATGAGGGTGATTTAAACCTCACAGGGAATATTACCCAGAAAGAGGGTAAGACGACTCTGGAAGAATGCGATGTTCTAAATGTACTCCAATATTCACAGGTAAAGACAGGCGGTAAGTCTGGGGTGTCTGGTTCATTTCGAAGCGATGACGGGAAAACAATCACAGTTACCAACGGTATTGTCACGGAGATCTCATGATTGTTTCAGCACTTGATAAGAATGACGACTGGGGATTTGGGCGCGGGAAGGCAAACTATATAACCGGCGGCGCTGCTATCGCGCAGAAAGCCAAATGCCGGATCCGCTCGTTCAAAAACGATAATCCTCTCAACATGGATGACAACATCGACTGGCTTTACCTGTTATCAGAGAAAAACACCGAGCAGGAGATTTTGCGGGAGATAGAGCGCGTGACGCTGGCGACGGATGGGGTTATGCGCATTACCGCTCTGGCGATGGAGGTCAATAAGGCCACCCGGTCACAAAAAATCGAACTCAGCATTGAGACCGTCTATGACCAGCAGACGATCACCTTCCCGGTCAACGGAGCGTTGAAGAATGGCACTACAGTTTAGCGACAACGGCCTTGAGACAAACACTCTCCGGGAGTTATTTCAGGAACTGAGCGACGGATATAAGGGAATTTATGGTCAGGATATCGATTTAGACCAGGAATCTCCCGACGGTCAACGCGTGGCAATCGAAGCTCAGGCTCGGGCAGATATTGAAGCTGCGCTGCAATGGCTTTATTCCCAAATGGACCCCGATTTTAATACTGGTGATATGCAGCAGATTATCGCCAAACTTCACGGGCTTTTCCTTCGCCCTGGCTCCCGGTCTCAGCGTGACCTTAAAGTCACAACAGACAGGCCGGTGCTTCTCTATAGCGGGTACAAGATACGGGATCAGGCAAATCAGGTCTGGGCTATCCGACAGGACGTGACCGTTCCGGCGGGCGTCACAACAGCCACCTTTTTTGCTCAAAACTTTGGGAAAGTTACTGGGCTTGTGAACGACACCTTCATTCAACTCACACCAGAACCAGGGATTGTGAGCATTATCTCTGATTCCGCGGTTGTGGTCGGTAGGGATGAGGAAACGCCTGAAGAATTCAGGCAACGCCGGAACCGGTCGCTTGAGAACCCGGCAACAGGTAGCACTGGTGCGGTTTTCGCCAAAGTTGCTCAACTGACAGGTGTAATTGATCTGAATATCGGCGAGAACGACACAAAAATTGATAATCCAACGACGGGGATCCCGGCCAATTCAATATGGCTGGTCGTTGAGGGGGGAGCAATTTCAGAAATTGTAGAGGTGATGGTTAAACAGAAAGGCGGTGGAACGGGAACGAAAGGCAGCATAACCGGGCGCTACACCGAAACCCTGATTCGGCCTGACGGCACCTCATTTCTTATAGCCCATGAACTTCAGTTTGATCGACCCATCTATAAGCCGCTTCATATCAGGCTTAATGCCCGTCGGAAGATCCAAAGCGAACCGATAGATATCGATGCTCTCAAAAAATCTCTAGCATCACGCACCATGCATATTGGTGAGTCTGTGGATGCCAATGAATTTTATGAGAATGGGTATGGGGTAGGACGGGTAAATTTTGTACTGACCAATCTGCAAATTAGTAGTAATGGGGCAGATTACACCGATGCTGAGTTATCGCCAGGATTTCAGGGAAAGTTCACGTTGAGTGTGGAAAATATAGACGTTAACGAGGTGGTCCAGTGAATGACGACATCATTAACCGCTACACGCTAATGCTCATCAAGCAATATTGGGAAAAGAAAAATGCAAGGTCAGAGATACAGGCCATGCTCAGGCACTGGCAAATCATCGCCGATTTTATTCGTAACCCAGATAACTTTGATCTCGACCGGGTTACCGGATACCGGCTTGATGTTATTGGCCGGATAGTCGGCCTTCCCCGCAGTGTGCCGGCTGTTATTGCCCGTGTATTTTTCGGGTTTGACGGACATCTGAATACCGCAGGCTTCGACAGTAAATCTAATGCCGCGTATGTCGGAGCACCTTTCTACAGCAAGTTTTCCCCGGCATATGGTGATTACCAACTGGCTGACAATGAGTATCGCAGGTTCCTCCGGGTCAAAATTGCGCGAAACGCCGCTGGTGCAACGATAGCGTCAGACGATCGAGTCAGCCTGCAGGATGTAATACAGACGGCATTCAACGGTGAAGCTTACGTGACCGACAGAAAAGACATGACGCTTGCGCTGAACGTTTCGCCGCAGGTATCAGTTGAAGAGTTACGCCTGATTGTGAAGCTTGGCCTGCTGCCGAAACCTGCGGGCGTTCGATACGATTATTTTTATCAGGTGACTCCTGGTCTGACATTCGGTTTCTCGCGAAACCCTTCGGCCAGAGGATTCGCCAGCAAGTTTAATACCGCCTACCAGGGCGGTTTTTTATCGAGGAAAATCCATGTCTAAGATTGCACGATATCAGGGAAATGTTCGGGCTTTTGCCTCTGATGCACAGGGAATGGAAAGAACTGTGTTTGGGGGAACAAATCAGGCAGACGACCTGACCTCGCAAATTACGGCATCATTCCTTCGCGGATGGGGCATTGTTGGCGCTTCCGAACACCCCTCGCTTGAGGACTTCAATGCGGCAATGTATGCAATGAGTCAGTTCATTGCGTATCAGCACCAAATGGGGGTTCCAGAGTGGCATGCAGAACAGGAATATCATCTCGGTTCGAACTGCACACATAACGGTGAATCTTATCAGTCCTTACAAAATGCAAATGTTGGTAGCCAGCCACCATCAGCAAAATGGACTCCTGTATTAACGTCAAAAAACGGTCTCGCAAACCTTGGTTTGGGAAGTCTGGCAAAACAGAACGCGAATAATGTCAATATTACCGGAGGAAGCATTACCGCCTCTTCTGGTCTGTATGACGGCCCCAGCCGTGTTTACAGTGCGGGGAATCCCGGTGCGACGTTTTCATCAGACGGTTTTGGGATGTGGTTTAATGTATTACCAGCAATGCTACAAATTCGTGTCGGGGACTGGTCTATAGGGGCGGCGGCTGGCGCAAGCGTAACAGTGACATTTGTCCAGGCATTTTCAAGAAAATGCCTGATGGTAATCCCTGTTCCTGAAATTTCAGCTAATGACCAGATTGGTGTACTGGGGCTTAGTCCTGCTCAGGCAACGATAAATAAGGGTAATGCTGATGTTTCTCCGCGTCAGGGTAAATATATTGCATTCGGATACTAATCATGGCTGAGAAATATTTTTATAGTGCAAACAATAAAGGCTTTTATTTGGAATCAGGCCGGGATTTATTTGAGGGTTCACCACTGGGCTGGCCTGAAGATGCAGTTGAAATAACAGCTTCTGAGTATAGTGATTTATTTATTGGTCAGGCTAACGGGAAAATTATTGTTCCCGATGAAAATGGCTACCCGGTACTGACAAATCCACCATCGCTGCCGCCTCCGTCGCAGGAGCAACGGGTTGCCATCGCAGAACAACAACGACAGGCTTTAAGATCTGAAGCAGATGCGGAAATAGCCTGGCGACAGGACGCGGTTGAAGCAGGCATCGCAACTGCTGATGAAGCCAGTGAACTTACAGACTGGAAAAAATATCGGGTGCTCCTGATGCGAATCGATACAACAAAAGCCCCCAATATTGACTGGCCTCCTAAGCCAGGCGCTCAGGCCAACTGACATCTGGCGCGGTGGAGGTATCTGCGGCCTCCACCTCATTGATGTAATCAAGTGCTTGGTTCAGCCTGAGGGTTTCTTCACCCGTTAGTTTACGACCTGCGTGTAGTTTCAACTGAATCACGGCGATTGATTGCATGGCATCATCAATCAGGCGTGTCCTTTGCTGCTCAGCAATTTCAATCAGTTCATCATAATTTGGCTCAGGAAGGTCAACCCATGCTGGGCGACCATTAACAGCGCCCAACGTTTTTCCATTTGGTGGGTTTTGCTTCCAGAACTCTAAAGCCTCACTATCTGAGAGCAAAACCGCATCGTCAGGCCATTCTTTATCTGAATATGTACCGTCAGATTTCCAGCTTTCAGGAATAAAGCCCAGATTGCCGGGAATAAAATAAACCATCTCGTTTTCTCCTTAGTTCCCAACTGCAATCCACCACAAAGAAGCACTTTGTGCCGGTGTATTAGTGTCAGCAAACGTAGCAAATAGCTGGAGTTCTGTTGCTGTCAGGCTTGCAACCTGCGCAATCAGGCTTTTTCTGTTTGGTGAAAAATAGATAGCTTGCGCGTTTTGATATGCTCCAGGGAAAGTTGTTGGCAGATTAATTTTAATCAGACCTGCTGCATCAGCACCTCCACTTTTCCCCCACTGAACAATCAGCCCACCAGGAACATCAGGAATGCGGATAAAATCGTTTTGTCCAAACGAGCGCTTGCTGAACAGCCCCATAACGGCAGCTACGGTTGGCAGTAAATTTGTTGCCGTCCCAACCTGCATCTGCTGAATTGTTGCCACGCCCTGTTTAGCCGCATCTCCCAAACCAACGTTTGCGAAAATGAATATTTCAGGTACAGATGGCATGATCCCAGCTTTTAGCGAAGGGATTTATCATGCTTATTGGCTATGTACGCGTGTCAACAAATGACCAGAACACTGCACTACAACGAAATGCGCTCGAGTGTGCAGGATGTGAGCTGATTTTCGAAGACAAGATCAGCGGTAAGGTGTCCGACAGACCCGGATTAAAAAAGGTGCTCAGGACGCTATCAGAAGGGGATACGCTGGTGGTGTGGAAACTGGATCGCCTCGGCCGCAGCATGCGACATCTTGTTGTATTAGTGGAGGAACTGCGGGAGAAAGGGGTTAACTTCCGGAGCCTGACGGATAGCATCGATACGAGTACGCCTATGGGGAGATTCTTCTTTCATGTAATGGGCGCGCTGGCTGAAATGGAAAGAGAGCTTATTGTCGAACGCACCCGGGCCGGTTTAGCAGCCGCACGCGCAGAAGGACGTATTGGTGGAAGGCGCCCAAAATTTAGTAGTGAAGAATGGGCGCAAATGGGACGTTTGATAAAAAATGGAATGGATCGAAAGCAGGTTTCAATTATTTACGATGTTGGAGTATCTACACTGTACAAAAAATTCCCTGTGTCTATATGTGAGGTCGGAAACTAGTTGAACTTACCATGGGGGTTATCAATGCCTGCATCCATGTAGTGTATTGCTTTCTGTAACTCCTTTATCAATTCTTCTGCACGAGTACGTGAGATACACATAAACTGGTCTGGGAACTCCTTTACTGGCCAATGTGGGATGCAGGCCATGTTATCGATGAATGATGCGGACAGATAGATTTCATTTGTGAGCAAGGAATAGCCGATGTCAAAATTGGCTAATTCTTGTAGGCTGCTGACATTGGACTCTCTGTTTTTCATGATAGCCTCATCACTGTGTTTTTATACAGTCACTATCATCAATAGCAGATAATCAGTCAAGACATAGTGCATAATTTCGAAGAATATCGCTGTTTGCGTTGTGCCTAATGTATTGTTTTTGATGTGCTTTGTACATTGATGTTATTCTTTTTTATTGTGTTATAGGTTTGATTTTTAAGTATTATTTTTCGGTCTTGAAAACCGGCGACCCGAAAGGGTTCTAGAGTTCGAATCTCTACGCTTCCGCCAAATTAAACAAGGGGTTACCGAAAGGTAGCCCCTTGTTATTTTCGGCTATTGGAATATCTTGTTGGAATATTTTCCTCATCTGTCAGAACTTAGACGAAAAAAATCCCGCCGAAGCGGGAGATTTTTAGGCTTGGATTAGTCGTTTAAACAGCAACTGTTTGACGTCTTGGCGGTGTGATAAAATTGCATGTGCCGTAATCGTTGAACCATCTACCGAATACAAAACTCTATAACCACCTGCAGTGTTACACTCACGATACTTTGCAACCCCAATCTTGATCAACTCCGGGCAAACTTGGCAACCGAGGGGAAACTGGCTGACCTGTTTCTCAAACTGCTCAAGAATGTCGGTAATCACGGGCTTCACTTCCACGTCAACGTGATGCAGATAGTTGGCAATGTCATCAATGCAGGTTTTGACTGTATGCGTGTATTCGATTTTGACGCTTTCCATTACAGGATCCTTATATCAGTATTCTCTCATATAAGCCCATCCAGTAACTGCTCCTTCGAAAGTACCTTACCGTCAGATTTATCTTTCTCAGACAGTGTGAGAAGCTTCAGAAGAGCAATAGCATTTTCCCGCTCCTGCACTTGTTCATAAGACTCGATAACGTACGCGGGAGTGCCATTTTGTGTTACTAGGATCGGCTCAGATAAATTGAGAGAAGCTGCATTTTTCTTAACGAAGCTAATAGTCTCAATTCGCATCGCACTTTCCTTTATCAGTTATGGGAGTCTTAATTTAGTCTAAATTTGATCTAAATACAACGGTGTTGTTTTTCAATGAATGGAGCGTCCAACGTCGGCGTCACCTTCGCTTTGCGGTCGTAAACCAGCACATGATTTCCGTTTTATGACCAGAAAATAGTTGCTTGTCTCGGCTGGAACCTGCGTAGTCCGAAATCTCCTTTGCTCTAATGTCGTGGAAATTGCGATCGAACGGAACGCTGGCTTTCTGCTCTGCAGTTCGTTTCGCATCGTCCAACAGTTATTTAACTTTTTCGGGATCACACGACTGCCTTTGTTTGTCGTCACAACAAACTCACCGCCGGTACCGAATGTATTCCGCGCCAACAGCACTTTTAAACGAAGAGACTAATAGATTAGTATCCGTAAATAACTCATCGTGATAAAAATCACTGTTATTAAGATCATCTATTGCAGTGAATGTTTACTTCTAATGAATAATTTCAGTTAATTTTTATAAATTCCTAAAGTTGTTAAAATCACGGATTCGCTCTGGCACTGTTCGCGCGTAGTGATACGGTGCGATTTTTCCAGGCATGGAGTTGTAAAATGAAACGAGTGGCGATGTGTATTTTGGGAGTGTTATTTTTATCGGGGTGCAGTCAGCGCGTTGCTGATCTAACGGTGGCAAGCACTAAAAATTACAATATGAACGGAGGACAATTTGTCACCGGTAATCGTGTTACCGGGGAGGATAGTTCCGCGATAGTTATTTTCCCTCTCGGTATGCCAAATGTTAAGGAAGCAGCGGACAAGGCTATTGAGAAAGATCGTTGCGCTGTGGGATTAACTAATGTTGTTGTCGAACACTATATGTACGCATTTTTATTTGGTGTTCAGGGGTTTACGGTTGAAGGCAACCTGATACTGGATAAAACCCTGCCAGGGTGTTTTAACGCTAAATAGATAATAATTTTAAATAACTAAAACCTCGCTCCGGCGGGGTTTTTTATTGCCCGGAGGAAATCATGTCAGAAGACCTGGGAGGCATTTATTACACAGTAAATGCCCAGACAGCCCCTTTATTGATCGCACAAAAAGAGGTTGATAGCGCGAACAAAAAAATGCAGTCGGGTTTTGACAAAACTGATAATTCCGTAAAAAAAGTCAGTGCCTCATTTGGCAAATTAAGCGCCGTTGCATCAGCGGTAGCGACCGCATTATCAGCAAACGTTGTTGTTGAATACGAAAACGCATGGACTGAATTAAGCAACAAACTGGTTAATGCCGTCAAAGCAAATGAAACGCTGGATGAAGTAACCAACCGTGTTTTTAAGGCCTCACAGGATATGGGGCGAAAAGCCATGCAGTCTCAGAAAAACGATCATTTTGTGCAGAGTATCCGAACTGAAGTCGACAGGTACATTCAGGAGCGCCAACCAGAGGCGCCGCAACCCATGCAGGCAATTATTGCCGTTCTTGAAGAATCTCTGCCCGGCGATGATTTAAAATTTGTGGCTGAAAATATTACTGTGCAGCCGGATTTATTACGCAGTCAGGATGGAAAAGATTTACTGGGAATGCTGGTGAGGGGATTAAGAAAAAGGGGGGGGCAGTGGCACTAATACATCCCCGGCCGCCAATGCCGGGAACACCACCTGATGATGGTGATTATGATGAACCGGAATTGATAGCCATGGAAGGCAGATTTCTTTGAAAGTGTTGGTATACTATCTTCAAGGTTGTGCCTAACATGTTGTTTTTTCTGGGTGCAAAGTTCGTACAATTTACCAAGAAAAATATCATGTCATTGATTTTATTGAAATTGTCATCGGTCTTGAAAACCGGCGACCCGAAAGGGTTCTAGAGTTCGAATCTCTACGCTTCCGCCAAACATAAACCCCAAGCTATTTAATAGCTTGGGGTTTTTTCGTTTTGTGCAGTTTATGTCATGCCATCTTTCACCAGCCCTAGTCGCGCAAGGGCAACTCAGCGCTGCTGCCCGGCGGAAAGCTGACGAACTGAATTATCTTCATATCTGGCAATGCCTACATGAGCGAACGTCTTTTCATTCGTCGTAATATCCATAGCAGCCCCAGCATAAAGGTCAGGTAGCCCATAACGTAATATCCCTGCTGTCTTCGTTCTGCGAGCGTTGGGTCGGCCGCCCATGCCAGAAAGGCGGTAACATCCCTGGCATATTGCTCCTCCGTTTCAGCTTGTAGCGACGCCGGGCGCCATTGAATCTCTCCGCTGGTTAGCGGTTTCGGCATGTTAATCAAGCCACCGGGAAAATAGCGATTAGCCTTCAGTTCGGGATCGGCAGGTTGATAGCCGGTTAGCAGCGCGTAGACGTAATCTGCTCCCTGGTCCGTGTAGGGCAGAAAAGCATCCAACAGAAATTGCGGGAATCCGCGATCGTATGAACGGGCACGCACGATATAGCTCAGGTCAACGGGAGAAGCGCCATTGTTAAGGTATCGTGCTTCCTGCTCGTTTAGATACGGCGAGATGAAGCTGTCATTTAGCGTCCCGTCTCGCTCGCCAATCTGGCCGTCATCCTGAATCTCAGGAAACTGATAGCCGCTGGCGATACTTCTTGCTTCTTCAGCCGTGAGTTCCGGACCGCCGGGCCTGGTCAACGACCGAAAGCTAAGGTGCTTTATGCCGTGACAAGCGCGACACTTCTCTTCATAAACCTGCAGGCCACGCCGAAGCTGCGCTTTATCATACTGGCCATTGATGCCGCTGAAGCTCCATTCCTGCCGTTCAGGCGTGGCTTCCTGCGCATAGGAGGAACCCAGTCCCAACAGAGAAAAGGACAGAATGCTGATTTTCAATAGTTGTTTCATCATCAATCCTGCTTTTCCAGAAAACGACGGCAAGGTAATACGATTAAAAACCAGGCAAACCAAATCAGAGTCGAAAGCTGCGATGCGGCACGGATCCAACCCTCTTCGTTACGGAAACCGTCAATAAGATCGGGGCCAACCAGCGCTTTCGACCCTAACCAGCCTAAAAAGCAGGCATTAATGACCCACAGCCAGAATCCGCATTTAACCAGTTTGCTGTAATGGCGAAAACGAGCCCGGGAAGTATCAAGCCAGGGAAGGAAATAGAAAATCAGTACCGAGCTGCACATTGCGGCTAAGCCAACGAATTCATTTGGGAAGCAACGCAAGATGGAGAAGAAGGGGAGAAAATACCATTCCGGCGCAACAATCGCGGGTGTAACTGTTGGATCCGCAGGAATAAAGTTATCGGCGCTGCTCAGATAGTGCGGCGCGAAGAATAAGAACCAGGCGAAGATCATCAAAAAAAGGATGATTTTGATGGCATCAAGATCGGTAATTTTGTAATCGAACAGCAGGCTCCTGGACTCTTTCTCGCTAAACCTCTTTTTCATCGCCTGCGCAAACGCCGACTGTACGGTGCGAATATGAAAAACCGTTGCGCCGACAATCACAAAGGGAAGAATAAAGTGGAGAACAAAAAAGCGGCCAAGCATCGGCGTTCCTGGAGTATGGCTGCCGACTAAATATGCGTAAAGGGTATCACCCACCAGCGGAATGGCCTGGGCAAAGCGGGTAATTACCGTGGCCGCCCAGTAGCTTTTTTGCCCCCAGATAAGGCTATAACCAAGAAATGCGGTCATCATCAACAGGACATACAGCGTCACGCTAATCATCCACATTGTCGTCCAGGGCTTGCGGTAAACGCTGTAGTACATGCCACGAAAAATATGCAGATAACAGGCAAAGAAAAAGAGCGACGCGCCAATAGCATGCATGTTGCGTAACAGTTCTCCATGGCGAACCGCACGCATAATATGAATAATGGAGTCAAATGCCAGCTCGGCCGTCGGCACGTAAAACATCGCCAGCACGATACCCGTGAGGATCTGCACACCGAGTATAACCAGCAGGATGGCGCCGATTGCGAATACCCAGAGTCCGGCAATCGAGCGAGGAAACGGGATACGCCAGCGAAGCGAATAGACGCGCTCACTCCTCATTTCAGGCTTCCTTCGTGCCGATACGCACGGCCTGACCATCCGAATGAATAACGTAGTCCGGGATTGCCAGGTTGGTCGTCGCGGGGCCGCGCGTTACGCGCCCGGAGGTATCAAACTCTGAGCCGTGGCACGGACAGATCCAACCCACGCCTCCAGGTCGGGCGTTGGGTACGCACCCGGCATGTGGGCAATACCCTTGAACCACCAGCCATTGAGGATGAGCAGCTGAGACCCTCTCGCTGTCCGGTTGTGGGTCGATAAGCGTATGCCAGTCGGCACTTCTGGCAGTAATAATCTCATCCTGGGTGCGATGGTGAATAAGAATCAGCTTTCCCTGCCATACGCGTCTGACGGTTTGTCCAGCAGCAACCCCCGCAAGAGAGACATCAATCGGTTCATTTTCCGCAAGAGTCTTCTCATCCGGGCCCAGGGCCGAAACCAGCGGCCAGACGGCAGCAGCGACGCCTGCCGCACCGACGAATTTTGTCAGTTTACACAGGCATTCCCGGCGCTGTTCCTGGATTTCGCCATCTGCAAGTTTGTTCTCTGTCACCTCGTATTTCTCCCTGAGCATCGCGGATTAACGTTTGTCGATACGCGCGTAAATTTCCTGAAAGCGCTTATCAGCAATACCCGGCGCTTTGAATGCCCGATAGCTTGCTGGTAACTGGGCATCTCCTACCTTAATCAGCATCACCATGCCCTGAGCGTAATGTGGTGTACATTTGATGCCGTAAAATCCGGCATTGTCATAAGTTACTTCGATCTCTTCATCTATTTTTCCCATAAAACCGGGATAGTTAGCCGGAGACAATTCAGCGATTGAAGCCGCGTTGTGACTCTTATGTTTACGGATAAACTTCACCGTATCCCCGGGCTGGATCTCCAGATAATCCGGCTCATAGACCATTGGTCCCGCAGACCCACGATTTTTCATCAAAACGTCGTGAGTTTGTGCGAAGGTTGAAGAGGCGAGGGCGAGTAAACATAAAACTTTCAGACTCTGTTTGAGATATTTCATCGATTCTTCCTTAAAATTCATCAGGTCTTTGATAACGGATAAAACAGTTTTCAGCGCCTGTTTCATGTTCAACAATGGCGTCGATACCAAACCAGGCATGGAGGTTTTCACGGGTAAACACGGCGCAAGGAGTCCCCTGCATCGCCATTTGCCCGGATGTCATGACGATGATGCGATCGCAGAACATCGCGGCATGATTGAGGTCGTGCAGAGCGGCAATGACCGTGAGCTTTTCACGTTTAACCAGACTAAGCAGGCCAATCTGATGTTGAATGTCGAGATGGTTGGTGGGTTCATCCATCAGTAACAACTGCGGCTGCTGCGCCAGCGCCCGGGCGATATGCAGGCGCTGTTTTTCTCCCCCGGAAAAGGTATGCCAGCATCGGTGCTGTAATTCACGGAGATCGACCTTCTCCAGCATAGTTTGCACGATATCGTCATCTTTGGCGGACCAGGGCGAGAGCAGGCTAAGCCAGGGCGTGCGCCCCAGAGAAACGGCTTGTAAAGCGGTAAGACGCTCGCTGGTTTCTGCCTGTTGTTCGACCAACGCCACCCGCTGCGCAAGGTGACGCCGCGAATAATGCTGGAGCGCCTTTTGCTGCAGGGCGATACGCCCGGAAGTTGGCTTCAGCAAACCGGCCAGCAGTGAAATCAGTGACGTTTTGCCCGAGCCGTTGGGACCGATGATGCCGACAAACTCGCCGGGCGTTACGCTGAGTGAAATATCTTCAACAATCGTCTTACCTTTTACCTTCCAGTACAAATTACAGGCTTCAATAACGGCTTGCGCAGAGGTAACGAGTGGCTGTACGAGATTCACCGTCATTTGTTCTGGTTTCCTCTAATCAGAATGATTGAAAACGCAGGAGCGCCAACCAGAGCCGTGATCACGCCTATTGGGAGTACCTGACCGGGTAGTAACGTGCGGGAAATAACATCAGCGATAATGAGGAAAATAGCTCCGGTAAGCGCACTAACCGGCAGCAGTCGATGATGCTGGTTGCCGACCAGCAGACGAGCAGCATGAGGGATCACCAGACCGACAAAACCGATCGCACCCACAATGGAGACCATAATCGCCGTCATGCCGGTGACGGCGGCAATCAGCACTGCACGGGTACGTTTTACCGGAATGCCCAGCGATGCCGCAGACTCCGCGCCAAAGGAGAAAGCATCAAGATGGCGGGCATAACAGAAGCACAGCGCGATACCGACCAGAGCGGTAGGAATGGCTAAGACTACATCGGGCCAGCGTACACCGCTCAAATTGCCCAACAGCCAGAACATAATACCGCGTGCTTGCTCGGCGTTTGCTGAGCGGGTGATGATAAGCGATGTAATCGCATTGAAAAGCTGGGAGCTGGCGATCCCGGCAAGGATGATTTGGGTTGTCACACCCCCACCTTGTCTACCGCCAGCGGCCATCGCCAATAGCGCAACGAACAGAAATGCCGTCAGCGCACCAATGAAAGCGCCCAATGACATACTGATGATGCCAGCCCCAAGTCCAGTGAGAGCAATCAGCACCGCTCCGGTGGACGCTCCGGCAGAAATCCCCAGTAGATAGGGTTCGGCGAGCGCATTGCGTAGCAGCGACTGTAACACTACGCCGGAAACAGCCAGGCACGCGCCGCAACTGGCCGAGACCAGCGCTCGGGTCAGGCGGTAGTTCCAGACGATCCCTGCATCCAGCGCATCGACAGGATAGTGTGTATCAAAAAGATGATTTGCCAGCGTGCTGAGAACATGCTGCCAGGGGATAAGCGTTTCGCCGATGGAAATCCCCGCCAGCAGTACGCCACACATTAGCGCACTGACCCAAACGGCATGTCCACTGACTCTCACCGCAAGCTGACCAACAGCGCGACGCATCCTGCGTGAATCACTCATGATTATCTGCGTTCCTGAGTAACGGAGATGCGCTATACCGTGTGAGGATATAGCGCAAAACGTAGATTAATGAGCAGCCTGCGGATGTGCTAAGCCATATTCAACAAGGGCATCAGCCAGTTTTTCCACACCATCAATAGTTCTGATCCCGGCATTCATGGTCTGTACGTCAATGACCGGAAGATGGTTTTCCTTGACGGCAGGAACCAGTTTGGCGACAGGATCGGACTTGAGGTATTCCATCTTGACCTTCCAGTCATCCGCCGGGAAGCGGCGACGGCTCATCTCACCGAGCACAATGAGTGAAGGATTCGCTTTGGCGATGGTTTCCCAACCCACCGTTGGCCACTCTTCAGCAGAATCAATCACATTCTTCACTCCCAGCGTTTGGGCGATCCATGCCGCCGGACCAAACTTCCCGGCAACGTAAGGGTCAAGCTGGAGATCGGCGCTTGAGAACCAGAACACGGCGGAAACATTCTCATCCATTCCGGTAATTTTGTTTTTCGCTGCGGCTTCACGTGCTTTAAGGCTGGCAATCAGCGCCTCGCCTTTATCCTGAACATCGAAGATTTTCGCCAGATCGGCGACTTCCTGATACACCATGGCAATATCAAACATGCCCTTACGGACACCGTCACCACCATCTTCGTTATCTTTCGCACAGTCAGCTGGCGCGGTGTAAACGGGAATTTTCAGTTCACTAAACTGTTCGTAAGAGGCAACCGTGCCAGCAGGGCCGATTTGCCACTCAAACTGACTGGCGATCAGATCCGGTTTTTTCGCCACGATCCCTTCAAAACTTGGAATATTTTGCGCGATAACGGCGACTTTTTCATTTGCTGTTTTATAAGCCTCCAGTACCGGGCCAAACCACAGCGAAGTACCCACGACGCGATCGGCCAGCCCCAGTGAATAGAGAATCTCGGTACTGTTCTGACCCACCGTCGCCACGCGCGTTGGTGCCTGATTGAAGGTAATATCGCGGCCACAGTTTTTAATCGTCAGAGGATATTCGGTTTTTGCTGCCTCGGAAAAACCGGAAGTAAGCAGGAGAGCAGTCGTGCCAAAAATAGCCAGAAGCGTTTTTTTAGAGAAGTAAAAGGTAGAATTAGCGTGCATTATCATCGTCCCGTTGATGCCAGAAACTTAAGGTCTGGTCATGGCTTATTTCATTCCATATATCGGGAGGAGACATGAAGATAGATGACATTGAATCGTGAAATTTAAGAATGAAGATATGCAAAAAATGCAAATAAGCTTTACTCAGCCAAAATCTTATTCATAAATACACTACCGCTTGCGTCAAATAATTCATCCCATGGACCATCCCGTCCACTCAATGGCATACACCTTTGACAGCAGGTCTCCTGACTCACGGTAATCAGAATATCGGCCTTCCCATAAAGATGAACTTTACAGTGACCTGTGGTTTATGAGCCACACAGGGATATTCTGCATCCGCCTACAGTTGCGGGGGCAGTTATGGAATTGAATTGAATAATTCTCACCATATTCCTATTCATATACAAAAATGTAATGAAATGCTGTCGAAAGCGACTCTAGCGGCAATTGTTAACAAGGTCAACCATAGAGGGCAAGAGATAAAAGGTAGTAGTGTGGAAAAAATACATATTTAATACAGTGAGTTATGATTTTATTGGTTACTGCGATGTTGTAAATGAAAATAGCAACAGGAAGCTAAATGAGAATTGGTTGATATTGATCAAATTACACGCATGCTGAAATTTCTGTGTATGAAACATATTGATCACCATCAAAAGTTCCGCATATCAGCGCTTGACACTTTTTTGTGTACTCTCCATATGTACCAATTGCCACTCATCCTGCATATCCATAATCACGTTAAAATTGTTACGCAACCAGAAATAATACCCTCCGGGTAAAAAATGATGTGTGTGAAGATACAAAGTCTTATATTGATGTTGCTGACAGAATACCTCAGCTAAAGCAAACAACTGACTTCCGATCCCCTGTCTGCGGTAGCGCTCATCTACGTAGCAACGACAAATTTCCGCCGTTTCAGACAAGTTATAGCGACCACGTAGTTCAGTAATACGATCATCATATTGACATACCGCCAGTGTAGCGATTAATTCCTGGTTTTCACTCCACGCGCAAAGCAATGAATTCCTTTCCTGCAAGATATACTGTTGTGCGAGATCAAAGAGATCTTCTTCGGCAGAAGGCATGGCTCTACCGGCATTGAAGTATAAATTAAGATGCTCAACAAGAAACGACTGAACAGCAGGAATATCGGCGGGAGTCATCTCACTAAACCTAAATGGGATCATGGCAGCATAACTCAAATTTAGAACGGAAAATGATAATAACAATAAGACCACTTTAAAAACAATATTGAGCAGTAAGAGACAGACTCGCAATTGCATACGGAGCTATTCTCATTACGGGTTATAAATGGGTGTTTGGGCGGCCACCACAGAGTGCAATCAGGCAGAAACACTTAACAAAATTCTTCGCGCAGAAGGTCAGGCTGTCGCGAGAACTAAGGTTTTCAGCGTCTTCTTGGGACAGAAAAAAGAATTGCATCCTATTGGGTTGCCAGGCATTTGCAACTGAGGCTGCATTTTTTTCTTCATTACCTGGATTGCCCTAATAGAAAAGCATCTGACATTTTGTTTTTGAAAACGACGTCTCAAAACATATCTGTATTCATTCTCTAAGCAGAATATTATAGAAACTAAATTATGAGTGGTAAGAGTAAATGTCACAACAAGGTGATTTACAATATGGATTATTTCATGCTGTAATAGTTGATTAAGGTTAGGGTTTAGAGTATCTTTAATCTAATCGTACATTTTCAAATAAAAGTAGACAATAACAGTATGAAAACCAGACTCTATAATTTTTCAGAAGACACAAATGAAATTTTTGTTTTTAGATGGACTCGGAAACACTATGAATTTTGCATGGATAACGATATCTTTTTGAATCATAGAGGTAAGAAAGTTTATAAAGAAAGAAATTTGTTACTGTTCGCGAAAGGTGACAAAATTAGAATTGAAGCTGATGTTATTGCTGAACAATATTCCACAATGCCAGTAAAAAGTTTTTCTAGCGTTGGTGCGTTTTCATTTCCAACCTGTTATTTTCCGGGTAATGTAAATATCGGAAGATTTTGTAGTATTGCATCAAACGTAAAAATCATGGGAGGAAACCATCCTATGAATCGTTTTACAACTCATATGCTTACTTATAATGGCGAGTTTGATAAATATGCTGCCAACGAGTTCGGACAAAACTGGGTATTGAAACCATTTATTACAAAGCCTAAAAATACAACGATTGGCAATGATGTCTGGATTGGCAATGATGTCGTTTTAAAAGGTGGTATTTCAATTGGTGATGGTGCTGTTGTTGCAGCAAATTCCGTTGTTACTAAAGATGTGCCTCCATATGCTATTGTCGCAGGGGTTCCTGCGAAAATTATCAAATACAGATTTGAGTCAGATATTATTGAACAGTTGTTAAAAATAAAATGGTGGAACTATAATTACACCGATTTACCCGATAACAGCAAGTGTGATGATATTATAAATTTTGTCACTGAAATGAGCACGTTGATATCGAATGGCACTATAAAAGAAAAAGCATATAAAAAATTTAATCTTACCGAAATATTTACAACTCTTTAGTTTAATAGGTCATTGTTGGGACTGTTATCCGGCGAAAGCAAAATGAGATAAGGACAACACGATGACAAAAGTTAGCATCTTGCTAGCGATGAGCGTTTTGCCATTGTCAGCATACGCAGCAACGACCGGACTAACCAGACTGGCACCGAGCGTCTGTGTAGAAACGATCGCTATTTCGGGCCAGATGGTAAGCGTAGCGGGAAAGTGAATACTCGTTACACCGCTCTATTGTTCAGACAGAACGATAAATCCTGATAGTCCTGCGCGCTTTCCCTGCCTGCGCGGCGGGGACGCCGTTTTCTGCTTTTCCATCTGCCCGCAACACTAACTCTCAGAAATGAGAGGCCGATCCTCTGAGCAGGACTTTTGTCCTCAATCCTCTGCAATCCTCTGGTTACAATCCCTGCATATCTTCAATACCCATAATTCAGGAATTGTTATGACTGCACATATTAATGCCAAAGCGGGTGATTTTGCGCCAACCGTTATTATGCCGGGCGATCCGCTTCGCGCTAAGTTTATTGCCGAAAATTATCTAATGGATTACCGCGAAGTCACCAATGTACGCAATATGCTGGGCTATACCGGTCTTTATTTTGGGCAACCTGTTTCGGTGATGGGACATGGCATGGGTATTCCGTCAATGACGCTTTATGCTCATGAACTGGTACATGACTTCGGTGTACAGAGAATTATTCGTGTTGGCAGTCTTGGGGCAACACAACATCATGTCAAAATGCGAGATATTATTCTTGCCGTCGCCGCCGGAACGGATTCCGTCACAAATTTAAAACGTAGCGCGGGCTACACGATGGCGACATCTGCCCATTTCCCATTATTGCAGCAGGCGTGGGCATTGGCGCAGAAGGCCGGTATTGACGTTAAAGTCGGCAATGTCTTCAGTGGCGATCTTTATTACGATCCTGACGAAAATTTAATACCTGCACTGGAAAAATTTGGTGTGCTGGGTGTGGATATGGAAGTGGCAGGGTTATACGCTTTAGCGCATCAGTTTAATATTGAAGCGTTGGCTATATTAACCGTATCCGATCATTGCCTGACAGGAGAAGAAACAACGGCGGAAGAACGGCAGTTAACCTTTAAAAATATGATAGAGCTGGCGCTAAATACAGCTGTTACGGCTTAGCATCAGCATTTAAATGAACCAATCAGAGATGGCATTATATGAAGAATAAAATAGCACTTACGCTGATTAGTTTTCTGGCAAATTTTATTATGGCAGGATTTGCCAGTCAGTTTGGTATGCTGATTGAACCGATTGCAGTACGCTACAGTGCCGATGTGAATACCGTCGCCTCGATATTTTCGTTGCTTAACGGTGGGGCGTTAGCCGGGACCATCGCCGCCTTTTTCCTGATTGAGAAAATCGGCGTTAAGCGTATGACGCTCATTATCTATTCGATAGTGTTCCTCTGCGCTCTGGCAATGCACTTAAGCCCTGGCTTATGGCCGGTGATGGTCGCCATGACCCTGGTGGGTTTCTGCGGCGGCATTGGTCTGTGCGTGGCGGGAACGATCGTGGTTTCGGTTTGGCAGGATCGCATTCAAAGTACGATGCTGGTGGTGCAGGACGCCACCTTTAACGTCGCGGGCGTAGTTTTCCCGCTGATTACCACCTTCGCCCTGACGCACAATATGTCGTGGAGTTACAGCTATCTGAGTGTAGGCATAGTGGCCTTACTCACGCTGGGCGTTGTGGCTCTCACCCGCTTTACCGCCTGTGAAACGGCTCCTGCAGCGGATAGCGCAGACCCGGTGAAATCCGAGTGGAATCCAGGGATTATCAGCGGAGGCATTGGCCTGTTCTTAGGTATGTTGGCGCTGTATACCTTCCTGACTTGGGCACCATTATTTGTGAAGAACAAATTTGGTATTCCCTTCGAAGAAGCAGGTAATATTATTACGCAATACTGGGGTGCTGCGCTGGTCGGCGCGTTAGTCTCAACCGTTATTGTTTCCCGCGTAAAGATACATTATTTTCTGCTTAGCATTATTTTGTTAGCTTGCGTTATTACTACCATCATTGTCACGAAGGAAAATATCTCCGGGCTTGATTATCTGGCCTATAGTTACGGGTTTGTCTGCGCAGCGCTGTATAACTCCTTTATTGCCTACGGGGTTTCTTTCGTGAAGCGCGCGAGTAGCCAGAACGTTTCTTATATTTTAATTAGCGGTAGTGCTGGCGCCATGTTTAGTCCGGCGATCAGTGCGCTAATGGAAAAAACTATGGGATTGCAGAAAATTATGTACGCAATACCGGTGTTGTATTTAATTATCTTTATTATGTTGATGGGTACATTAAAACTCAAACGTAATTAAACACAGTAATAACGCTTACCTCTTTAATTAGATAGCCCGCCGTCACGCCATTTATCTGGTGGGGCGACACTCAACCTTGCTCAAAGGAATTGAAAATGCTGAAGAAAAATAAATCAATGATGAAAAAAACAGTTCTGGGTGCGGTAATTGCGATGTGCTGTACGCAAGCGCTTGCGGCTGATTATGCCGATGGCAACATCCGCAAAAATGATTTTAACTGGATGCAGATGAACTTAATGCAAAGTGTGGATGCGAAAGTGCCTTATGGTATTCGTAATGACACCTATCTTGAGCTGGAGTTTGGCGCACGATCCGGGATTATCGATCTGTATGGTTATGTGGATTTCTTTGATATTTTGGATCGCGAGCAGGACGATCGTCACGGGGGTGATAACTTCTTTGCCAAGATATCTCCACGTTTTTCCCTGGACGCCATTTTTAATAAAGATTTATCCGTTGGGCCATTTAACGAATTCTATATCGCAACGGTAAATAACATTGGTGACCGGGAATTATTTGAGCATTACGTTGGTCTCGGCACGGATGTTAAAGTGCCGTGGTTTGGTCTGGTGGGAATGAACATTTATGCGCACTATGTACGTGAAAATTACGGTGCAGATAACGAAGGTAAGTGGGATGGTTACATGTTCTCGACCAACTGGTCGACGCCGTTCTATACGTTCGCCAACGGCAGTTATTTGAACTATCAGGGTTACTTTGACTACCAGTTCGCCGCGAACAAGATTGCTAACCAGCCGTTATATAGCAATAACGCGATTGAATGGTATAACGGCATCTACTGGCATTCAGAGCATTATGCAGTAGGTTATGGCTTAAAATATTTCCGCAACATGGCATTGATGGAAAACCACGGTGGAGCAGGGCGTACCACCGGGCTGGGTCACTATTTCAACCTCACCTATAAGTTCTGATTGCGCTGAAATGACACACCAATGCTCCGTTTGCCAGGGTTGGTGTGTCAGTCAATGATGTCATTGCCGAGAAATTTACGCAGCCCATCCAGATCCTTAATCTCCAGTCCTTGCTTCGTGCGCGTTACCAGCCCGGCATCCGTCAGCGCTTTCACCGCCCGCCGATAGACCCGGTCGGTGGTGCCAAATCGCTCAGCTTCCTGGTATTTTTTATGAAAACCATCCATTGGCTGCTTGTCCTGATGCTGGCGATACAGGTCATACGCCACGTTATGTACGATAGGGTAGAGCATCCGGTGCAGGAAGATTTCCAGCATATCCTGATAATCAACGGCCATTGCGCTGGCGAAAAATATCGCCAGTCTGGGATGCCGGTTCAGCGCTTCCTCCAGACGGTCACAGTTGCATACCGCCACGGTCAGCGGTTCTTCGGCTACGATATCAAGCTGGCAACGATACCCGGTAAAAAACTCCATTTCGCCAAACAGTTGCTCATCACATTCCATTGCACCCAGTTGAAAACGGCGACCATTCTCCGCGCTATAACGCAGAGAAATTCTCCCTGACTGCACCATGATTAGTCGATCGACTACCTGTCCCTGGCGGTAAAGATAGTCATCTTCCTGGATAATCTGTGTTTCAGAGAGCAACTCCTGGAATATCTTCTCAATTAAGGCATCATCCTGCTGCCAGATATTGTGAAAACGACCTTTTGTGAGGGGCTTAAGCTGCATGGCTCAACGTCTTATTGTTTGAGATAATTCTTATCGCTGACTGTATGCCATCTGCTGCGCAATGTCATTAAGAGCGGGTTGCGGATAATAAAAGGGCCAGCACCATGCTGGCCTTGACACACTAAGGATGGCTGATAAAGCGAGACAATCGCTGGCGCAGCAGGCGGTTTTCCTGCCGCAGTTGAGCGTTCTCTTCCAGCAATGTCAGCGCAACGGCAATTCCCGGCCAGTCAAGTTCCAGCTCCTGACGCAGGCGTATCGCGCGACGCATGACGGTCAGCGCATGATCGTCAAAAGTCTCGTCTTCATGAGGTTCTATCACCCCTAAGCCGACAATCTCATGTAGCTCTTCTTCTGACACACCGGTGTACAGACAAAACTCGGTAATGGTAAAGGTGACGGTGACGTTAGCCATTATGCTTTCCCCCACTCTTTGCGCGGATCAAAGGTCTTTTGTGCATCCGCCAGCTGCTGCCACAGGGCGGCGCTGGCGTCGTCAGGTTTCGGCGGCATGACGATTTTGATCACCGCATACAAATCGCCGGTATGTTTTTTACTTACCAGACCTTTGCCCTTAATGCGTAACCGCTGCCCGGCCTGGCTGCCCGCAGGAATGGTCAGTAGGATGCTCTCTTTTAACGTCGGAACGGTTACTTTCGCGCCCAGCGCGGCTTCCCACGGCGCCAGGGGAACGACCACTTCCAGATCCTGATTAACGATATCGAACAGCGGATGTGGCGCGATATGAATCACCAGCCACAAATCACCGTTTGGTCCGCCGTTTTCACCGGGGGTGCCCTGGCCTTTCAGACGAATACGCTGACCGTTACCGACGCCAGCCGGAATTTTCACATTCAACGTTTTAGGAATTTCACGTTCGACCATGCCGAACGCATTGTAAACAGGCAGGGTGTAACTGATCGTGCGGCTATGCTCAGTAAGCGTTTCTTCGAGGAATACGGCGACTTCAATTTCAATATCGTGCCCGCGGCTGGCATGACGCTGGCGAGACTGTTGCGCATGCTGACCAAAGATGGAGGAGAAGATATCGTCGAAATCTTCGGCGTTATAGCGTTGATTCTCTCCTTGTTGGAATTGACGGTTGAACTGTGGGTCGTTGCGGTGCTGCCACAACTGGTCGTACTCGGCGCGTCGCGGTTCATCACTCAGGATTTCCCAGGCTTCAGCAACCTCTTTAAACCGGGCCTCCGCGTCACTCTCTTTGCTGACATCAGGATGATATTTACGGGCGAGTCGACGATAGGCGGTCTTGATTGTCTTGAGATCGTCTGTCGGTTTCACGCCCATAATGGCGTAATAATCCTTTAATTCCATAGCGTTCTCTCGTGTAAATCAACACTTGCAGAAGGTGAACCCTGACAACAGGTATCACCGCTAAGTTTAGGGTAATCCTGATAACGGAGAATGCCAACCGGGAAGGGAGGATATTGCTATAAACGATGCGGGCGTTGCACCACCAACAGCGCTTTTTAACGTTATGGCGTCTGTTGTGTGGTGCGAATAGTGAGATTAGCTAAACATCAGGATTTAGTGATCAGGAAGCGGACCGTATCAGCATAGTTTTGTACGAACGCGTTAAGGTCATCAGATTTCAGTCCTTTCGGATTGATCATATATTTACCGTTGATAAAAATGGCGGGCACCCCGGTTAAATCTACGGCTTTAGCCATTTCTTGCTGTTTGGCGGTTAGTGATTTTACGGCAAAACTATTCCATGCGGCATCATAATCACTGGCACTGACGCCCGCGCTGATAAATACGTTACGAATATCGTCCGCCGATTTAATGGTTTGTTTTTTCTGCACGGCATCAAAAAGCAACGGTTTAACTTTATCTTGCACGTTCAACAGCATAGCGACGGACCAGGCGTGCGTCATGTCTTGCCCCAGAGGGCCTAAAAAGTCGACGTGGTATTCGGTGAGTTTGACGTCAGCAGGCAAAACTTTTTTCACGTTATCAGTGATTTCAAAAACTTCATCGTACTGATAGCAGGAAGGACAATAGAATGAGAAAAACTTCAGCGCTGCCGGGGCTGAAGCGACGGGTTTTTCCAGTGAGATAAACTCTTTGCCGTCGGTAAATGGTGCTGCCTGAGCGCAAAAGGTAAAAAGTAACCCAATCAGGGGTAATAAATATTTTTTCATTTCCATATACTCTAAATAACATTCAATAAACAAATTTTCTGCGAATGAATACGCTCTTCATTGCGTCGGGCTATAATACGATAATCACCTAAAAATGCGCTGACCCTTACTTTCATTTACGCATCAATACGTAGCGGACAGTATTTATGTACTGTTATGGGAATATCCTTTGGTACTCTTCGTAAATAGTGAATGATCACTTCCGTGATATTTTCGTAATTACTTTGGCAATGTTATATTGTAATAAATAAAAACGGAAATATGATTAATTATCATTTGATTTATAAAACGTGAGCAGCAGCGCGTTGCGCTATGTTCTGTCAACGCAGCCGTAAGATTTTCTTTTTCTTGTAGCGTTTGAATGAATAGGGTAAGTGTCAGTGATGAGCAACCAAAATGGATATCGCTATGATTGACCACCTGGATCATCTGGTATTGACCTCCAATAATGAAGAGGCATGCGTTCGTTTTTATGTCGAACTTTTAGGGATGAGGCTGGAAACCTTCGCGCAAGGGAGGAAAGCCTTCGTCTTTGGCAATCAGAAAATTAACCTCCACATTCGGGGAAAAGAGTTTGAACCCAAAGCTTACGCGCCAACGCCGGGGGCGCTGGATTTGTGTTTTATCACCACACGTGCGCTGGAAGAGGTGATAGCCACGTTTCAAACGCACGGGGTCGATATTGTTGAGGGACCGGTTGCACGAACCGGTGCGATGGGACCGATTCGCTCGGTTTATGTCAGAGATCCCGATCTCAATCTGATTGAAATCGCGGTATATCCTGCTGATGACAGGACATAACTTTACAGCGCAAAGGTTGCCAAAACCTGGTGAGTGGTTAAGATAACTCGCATCAATCAGTGAGGGTATAATGGCGAAACGTCAACGGATGGGATGGTGGTTCCTCTGTCTGGCATGTGTTGTGGTGATGGTTTGTACCGCACAACGCATGGCGGGCCTGCACGCGTTGCAGATGGACACCGTTGCCACAAGCGTGGTCGTAAGCGCACAAGCGCAGACCGATGAGGCCTCGTCCGTTACCCCTTGTGAACTGAGCGCGAAGTCATTACTGGCGGCGCCCCCGGTACTGTTCGAAGGCGCTATTCTGGTGCTGTGTCTGCTGCTGTCGCTGCTGGCGCCAGTGCGGGCGTTTCGTCTGCCTTTTTTCCCACCGCGAGCCATCTCGCCGCCCACGCTAAGGGTACATCTGCGATTTTGCGTCTTCCGTGAATGACAGAACAGCCGTTGCTGACTGTTAGATAATTATTCACGGAGAAAATATATGATGACTGTTTTCAGGCAGGCGCTGCTCTGTCTGTTATTGCTATGGCTGCCCGTATCCTGGGCGGCTGAACCCGGCTGGCTGCGTTCACCCGATAACGATCACGCCAGCGTACGGTTACGCGCTGATACGTCCTCAGGCGGCGAAACTCGTCTGTTGCTGGATGTTAAACTGGAGGACGGCTGGAAAACCTACTGGCGTTCGCCGGGCGAGGGAGGCGTCGCGCCATCTATCGCCTGGCAAGGGGAAATGCCTGCGGTCGACTGGTTCTGGCCAACCCCTGCACGCTTTGAGGTCGCTAATATCACGACCCAGGGCTATCACGATAATGTGACATTCCCGATGGTTGTGCGCGGCAGATCGCCCGCCACGCTTAGCGGTGTTTTGACGCTATCCACCTGTAGCAACGTTTGCTTGTTGACGGATTTTCCTTTTTCCGTGACCTCCACGACCCAGGACCCGACTTTTGCGCATGACTATGCTCAGGCAATGGGGCAGATCCCGCTTGCCAGCGGCCTGACCGATACTCTACGCGCTGGCGCACGGGCCGGCGAGCTGGTCGTCGAGGCTCACCGCGCGGGAGGCTGGACTGCGCCTGGGCTGTATCTGGACGCCGTTGATGATGCTGATTTTGGCATGCCGCAAATTCACGTCGCAGGTGAGACGTTACGCGCCACGGTACCCGTTCATGACGGTTGGGGGGAAGGCGCGCCGGATTTACGCGGTAAGTCGGTCACGCTGGTGCTGGCAGATAACGGTGTTGCCCAGGAAAGTCGTCTTGCGATTGGCGAAGCCCCGGTTATTGAGAACGCCTCACTCCCATTGTGGCAGGTGGTGCTAATGGCGCTGCTGGGCGGTTTGATCCTCAACCTGATGCCCTGTGTATTACCGGTTCTCGGCATGAAACTGGGCTCTATTTTGCTGGTTGAGGAAAAAAGCCGTCGCCAGATCCGCCGTCAGTTCCTCGCATCGGTAGCTGGGATCCTGGTCTCCTTTATGGCCCTGGCGTTATTGATGACAGTGCTACGTTTAACCAATCAGGCGCTTGGCTGGGGGATCCAGTTTCAGAACCCGTGGTTCATTGGCGTCATGGTCGTGGTGATGCTGACGTTCAGCGCCAGCCTGTTCGGGTGGTTTGAATTCCGCCTGCCTTCGGCGATGACCACCACGCTGGCGACTCGCGGTGGCAACGGCTTGTCGGGACATTTCTGGCAAGGCGCATTTGCGACCCTGCTCGCCACGCCGTGCAGCGCCCCGTTTCTGGGAACAGCGGTAGCGGTGGCATTGACCGCTTCGCTGCCAACGTTGTGGGGACTGTTTATCGCACTTGGCCTGGGGATGAGCTTGCCGTGGCTGCTGGTGGCTCTGCGTCCCGGTCTGGCGCTGCGTTTGCCGCGTCCGGGACGCTGGATGAATATTTTGCGGCGTCTTCTCGGTGTAATGATGCTGGGTTCGGCTATCTGGCTTGCGACGTTGCTGCTCCCGCATTTAGGGCTGGCTGGACACGCTAGCGCTAAAGAAAGCGTGAACTGGCAACCGCTTAGCGAGCAGGCGATTGAGGATGCGCTGGCGCAACATAAGCGTGTGTTTATTGACGTCACTGCCGACTGGTGCATCACTTGTAAGGTAAACAAATACAACGTGTTGCATAAAGATGACGTACAGGCCGCTTTGCAACAGCCGGATGTAGTGGCGCTGCGCGGCGACTGGACGCTCCCTTCTGAAGCCATCACCGAATTTCTGAAAAAACGCGGCCAGGTTGCTGTGCCGTATAACCAAATTTATGGCCCCGGTCTGCCGGAAGGCCAGGCGTTACCAACGTTGTTAACCCGCGATGCGGTATTGCAAACGTTGACCGATGCCAAAGGAGTAACCCCATGAAAATAATGATTGTTCTGCTGTTAACCCTGTTTTCTGCCGTCAGCGTAGCGAAAGAGCCTGCACCGTTTACACAGGAACAGGAAAAGCAAATTGAAGCATTAATCCAGGAGGCCCTGTTTAACGATCCCAACAGCCCGCGGATTGGCGCTAAGCAGGCGAAACTGACCCTGATAAACTTCACCGATTACAACTGCCCGTACTGCAAGCAACTGGATCCCATGCTGGAAAAAATTGTGCAGAAATATCCTGACGTGGCGGTAGTGATTAAACCGCTGCCGTTTAAAGGGGAAAGTTCGGAACTGGCGGCGCGGACCGTGCTGACTACCTGGCTTGAGCATCCGCAGCAGTTTCTGGCGCTACATGAAAAACTGATGCAGAAAAAGGGTTACCATACCGACGTCAGTATCAAACAGGCGCAGGAAAAATCGGGAGCCAGTCCGGTGACGTTGAATGCCCAAAGTGCTGAAACGCTAAGCACTAACCTGCAACTGGCGCGACTGGTGGGCGTGCAGGGCACCCCCGCAACGATTATTGGTGATGAGCTTATTCCCGGTGCGGTGCCGTGGGAAACCCTTGAGGAAGTGGTCAAAGAAAAGCTGGCGGCGGCCAATGCTCAGTAAACTGCGCCGCTGGCTGCGCGAAGGGCTGATCTTACTGGCGCTGTTGGCAGGGGCGATGCTGCTGATGGATGTCTGGCGCGCGCCGCAGCTCCCTGGCTCTTTTGACAGCACGCCTTTGCAAACGCTGGATGGTGAAACCGTCACGCTGGCGGCGCTCAGCAAAGACGAGCCGGTGCTGCTTTATTTCTGGGCGAGCTGGTGCGGCGTTTGCCGCTTCACAACGCCGGAAGTCGCCAGGCTGCGTTCGGAAGGGGAAAACGTGATGACCATTGCGTTACGCTCCGGCAGTGAAGCTGAGGTGTCTCGTTGGCTGTCGCGTAAAGGCGTGGACTTTCCGGTCATCAATGATGCGAACGGGGCAATCTCCCGCAGTTGGGCGATTAGCGTCACGCCCACGCTGGTGGTAGTGTCACAAGGTCGGGTGGTGTCAACAACCAGCGGCTGGACCAGCTACTGGGGCATGAAGCTTCGGCTGTGGTGGGCCAAAACGTTCTGATAATGTGCCGGGGAAACCCGGCATTTTTATATTATGACCCGTAAGCGGGAAGACATATTTCGTTGCCTGGCGAAGCGAGCATTGCGATTAACGTCCAGAATGGGTCATCTTCTCTTTTTCAGGAAAGTGCAGCATGACGAGTTCGTTAGCGTTTGGGCCCGCTCTGGTGATGATGATTGCCGCCACGTTTGTCCTCGCCGGGATGGTAAAAGGCGTCACTGGTATGGGATTGCCCACCGTGGCTATGGGGATCCTCGGATCGCTTATTTCGCCGGTTGCGGCGGCGGCCATGCTGTTGTTGCCTTCGCTGATTAGCAATCTGTTTCAGTTTGGCGGTGGCGGAAATACGCGTCAATTAGTCAAACGACTGTGGCCAATGTTATTGACGGTGGTGGTGGCGACACTGCTTGCCAGCGCCTGGATTACCGGCGGCGATACCACCCGTACCCAGTTTGCGCTCGGCGTGGCGCTGGTGGCTTACGCTATCTGGACGCTGGCCGGAAAGAAAATTGCAGTGGCTCCGCAGCATGAAAAACCGTACTCCCTCATCATAGGATTTGTTACTGGCTTATTGACTGGCGGAACCGGTGTATTTGTGATGCCCGCCGTGCCCTGGATCCAGTCATTGGGTTTTGAGAAAGATGAACTGGTTCAGGCGCTCGGGATCTCTTTTACGTTTTCGACATTGGCTTTGGCGCTTGGTCTGTGGTGGCACAACGCGCTGCCCGTACAGTCGTTGAGCTTATCGGCTTTGGCCATTGTTCCTGCGCTGATTGGTCAGTGGTTAGGAACCCGTGTACGACGGGTTATTTCTCCGCTCGTGTTTAAACGCTGTTTTCTGTTTTGTTTGGTCGGGTTGGGTATCGAGATGATGCTGCGTGCGGTATGACCTGTGCGGTGACTTTAGAACGCATTCATGGCATCGTTAATTCAGACATTCAGGGTCAAAGAGGTCGCTATGGCATCAGTGATGTTAAGTGAGGAAGAGGGCGCTCTGGAGTCGCGAATGGCGCTCACCGCGGCGGCGATGGCCGATAAATCGCGCTCGCGAATGTTGTGCGCCCTGATGGATGGCCGCGCCTGGACCGCGACCGAACTCAGCGCAGTGGCGGATGTGTCAGCGTCGACCGCCAGTGCGCATCTGGCGCGTCTGTGCGAACAACGTTTTGTTGTGGCGCTCGCGCAGGGCAGGCATCGTTATTTTCGCCTTGCAGGCTCCGATATCGCTGAACTGCTGGAGCGCCTGATGGGCGTGGCGTGGGCTACATCTACGCCACGAAAAATCACGACGCCGCCAGGCTTACGACATGCCCGAACCTGCTACGATCATCTCGCTGGCGAGGTGGCGGTGAGGCTGTTCGATACGCTGGTTTCCCGTCAGTGGTTAACGCCGGATGGTGAAACGCTGACCTCTCTTGGGCAGGAAAAACTGGCACAAATGGGGATTGTCCTGGCTGCGAGCGCATCGCGGCGGAAATTAACCTGCGGTTGTCTGGACTGGAGTGAACGACGTTACCATCCCGGCGGCGTGCTTGGCGCATCGCTGCTACGCTGGCTGATTGAAAAACGATGGATAAAAACGGAGCTGAGTGGTCGCCGCGTCACCTTCACCCCGCTTGGCATTCGCAAATTAGAAACCGAGTTCGGTATTAAAACGACACCGTAGATGGTTCGTTTTGCGAAAGCGTTCCGGGAAATATGTCATATTTCTGTCACACTCTGTTGTGATTGATAACAACAAGAGGTCGTAGGGATGAATAAATCGTTAATCGCCGCAGCCGTGGCAGGGGCTGTATTAATGTCAACCGCCGCGCAGGCGCAGACCGCGCCGGAAGGCTATCAGCTTCAGCAAGTATTGATGATGAGTCGGCATAACTTACGCGCACCTTTAGCCAATAATGGCAGTGTTCTTGAGCAGTCCACCCCCAAACAATGGCCAGAATGGGATGTCCCTGGCGGACAACTCACCACCAAAGGCGGCGTGCTGGAAATCTATATGGGCCACTATATGCGAGAGTGGCTGGCAGAGCAGGGGATGGTGAAATCGGGCGAATGTCCGGCGCCGGGTACGGTCTATACCTATGCTAACAGCCTGCAGCGTACGGTCGCGACGGCGCAGTTCTTTGTCACCGGTGCTTTCCCGGGTTGCGACGTCCCGGTCCATCATCAGGAAAAAATGGGCACCATGGATCCCACCTTTAACCCGGTGATCACCGATGATTCCGCCGCCTTCAGCCAGCAGGCGGTTCAGGCAATGGAGAAAGAGCGTAGCCAAATGCAGCTCAACGACAGCTATCAGTTGCTTGAGCAAATGACCGACTACAAAGACTCTCCGTCCTGCAAAGAAAAACAGCAGTGTTCCCTGACCGATGCCAAAGATACGTTTAGCGCGAAATACCAGCAGGAGCCTGGGGTTTCGGGGCCGCTGAAGGTCGGAAATTCGCTGGTTGATGCCTTCACGCTGCAATATTACGAAGGCTTCCCGATGGATAAGGTCGCCTGGGGCGAGATTAAATCCGATCAACAGTGGAAGGTTCTGTCGAAGCTGAAAAATGGCTATCAGGACAGCCTGTTCACCTCCCCGGAAGTGGCGCAGAATGTCGCCAAACCGCTGGTGAAGTATATTGATAATGCGCTGGTTATTGAACGCGTAAAAGCGCCAAAAATAACCGTGCTGGTGGGGCATGACTCAAACATCGCATCGCTGCTCACCGCGCTGGATTTCAAACCGTACCAGCTTCACGATCAGAACGAGCGTACGCCGATTGGCGGGAAGATTGTCTTCCAGCGCTGGCATGACAGCAACGCGAATCGTGATCTGATGAAAATCGAGTACGTGTATCAGAGCTCGCAGCAGTTGCGTAATGCAGACGTTCTGACTCTGAAATCCCCGGCGCAGCGTGTAACGCTGGAGCTGAAAGGGTGTCCGATAGATGCGGATGGCTTTTGCCCGATAGATAAGTTCGACAGCGTGTTGAATGAGGCGGCTAAGTAAAAGAAAAACTCCCCCGTGTTCGCGGGGGAGTCTGAGCGCTAGACGTTTTTGCGTTCGATAGTCTGTTCACCCCAAAAGAGCGAATCTTTGTCTGTTTTCTTAAAGGCTTTGATGAGCACCTCGTCGCTACCTTCTTCCCAAATTTTTTCCGCCAGTTTCTCGTCATAATGCGCGACTTCAAAAATGGCTTCGGCTATTTCCGGCGATGTATTGCGCAGACTTGCCCATTCGCCGACGCGATGGGCTTTCGCTTCTTGAGTTGGCATTCGAATCCTCCTGTTGAAGATTAGCCGTTGAGTTTTACTGCCAGACCTGCGACATATTCACCCTGATAGCGGGCGATAGATAATTCTTCCTGACTTGGCTGGCGTGAGCCGTCGCCTCCGGCGATGGTGGTTGCGCCGTAAGGGGTACCGCCGCGAACTTGAGAAACATCAAACAGCTCTTGCGCCGCGTAACCGATAGGCACAATCACCATCCCATGGTGAGCAAGCGTAGTCCAGGTTGATGTAATGGTTTGTTCCTGACCGCCGCCGGTTCCTGTCGAGCTGAATACGCTGGCGAGTTTGCCGTACAGGCCGCCTGAAGCCCACAGCCCGCCAGTCTGGTCTAGGAAGGTGCGCATCTGACCGGACATATTGCCAAAGCGTGTGGGGGTACCAAAAATAATGGCATCGTAATCTGCCAGTTCTTGCGGGGTTGCGACTGGTGCGTTTTGTGTTTTGCCGCCAGCTTTGAGGAAAATCTCCGGCTGCATGGTCTCTGGTACGCGCTTAATAATCACTTCCGCGCCATCTACCTTATTTGCGCCTTCTGCGACTGCATGGGCCATAGTTTCAATGTGTCCGTACATGGAATAATAAAGCACCAGAACTTTTGCCATTTTACACTACTCCTCGAGTTAACCGTGTCCGTAGCGACTCGCTACCTACCTTTAAAGATATGACGTACTGTCAGGAGTGCAAATTTCACAATCACTTCTTTGATTTATAACAATTTTTATAACAACTTCTCTTGTTGCAAAATGATACATATTTAACCGGGTGGAATTTGGTAGTCATAAGAAAGACTTATTGATTTCTCGCTGTGATTATTTCTCTATCACCGCCAATCCTGTTGCAGGATATTACAGTTAGCGGCTGCTCAGGCCACGCTTCACTATGCTTAATCCCACGCAGTTATTTTCAGGGTATCGCCCGTAACGCTGCGTGAGGTATCACTCCTCAGTACCTATGCAATATGATGTCTAATCAATGACGGAGGTCAGTAATGGCAAACCATCGAGGCGGTTCCGGCAACTTTGCGGAAGATCGCGAAAGAGCATCAGAAGCAGGTCGAAAAGGTGGCCAGCACAGCGGGGGCAACTTTAAGAATGACCCGCAACGCGCTTCAGAGGCAGGCAAAAAAGGGGGCAAAAATAGCCACGGCAACAACAAATCGTAATTGCCGGGCTAGCTGTCAGATATGCCGTGACGGCTGAGGATCAGAGTCAGACGTTACGTAGCCACCCACCGCCGCCGGTTTCTTCCGGCGGTTTTTTTGTCTGCAAGGTTGAACTGTAACAAAACGCAACGCAGACTAACGACATTCAGTTAATCGGGTGTCTCATGTCATTACTTTCTCGTTATTCCTTCTCTGTTAAACCTCAGGAAGCGATCCTCATTGTGATCACTATGTTCTGGGGTGGCACGTTTTTGGCAGTGCAATATGCCGTTACCCTGAGTGGACCTTTTTTCTTTGTCGGCGTGCGTTTTGCCACCGCTGCGCTGGCGGTCGCGCTTTTGTCACTACGCACATTGCATAAACTGACGTGGCTGGAAGTCAAAGCAGGCGTTGCGATCGGTATCGCAATTGCGTTGGGCTATAGTCTGCAAACCTGGGGGCTACAGTTTATTCCCAGCAGTAAATCGGCGTTTATTACCGCGATGTATGTGCCGTTGGTCCCGCTTTTACAATGGCTGTGTCTGGGGCGTATGCCCGGCCTGATGCCGTGTGTCGGCATTGTGTTGGCCTTTATCGGGTTGATTTTTCTCGCCGGACCAGGAGGCAATTTGCTGGCTTTAGGTGAAGGAGAGTGGATCACACTCGCCGGCGCGGTGGCGATTGCGGCAGAAATTATCCTGATTAGCGCGTGGGCGGGAAAAGTGGATGTGCGGCGGGTAACGGTGGTACAACTGGCAACCGCTTCGATAGTGGCATTTATTGCCATGGCCCCAGCAGGAGAGTCCGTGCCGCCGATGTCTACGGGATTGCTGGCGGTGGCGCTGGGGTTGGGGATTTTCAGTGCGATTATTCAGGTCACCATGAACTGGGCACAGCGCAGCGTTTCGCCGACGCGCGCGACGGTCATTTATACCGGTGAGCCGGTGTGGGCGGGGATCTTTGGTCGCCTGGCGGGGGAACGCTTACCGCTACTGGCTTTGCTCGGCGCAGCATTCATTATTGTTGGCGTGCTGGTCAGCGAACTGAAGTTCAAAAAGAAAAAAGGGGTAGTGCAAGAGGCACCGCCGGAGTCGCTTTAATTTAACCATTCACCGCGTGATTTGGTATGCTGACGCCCTCACAAGAAGGAGAGGGCGCATGGTCCAACGCGCAGAGAAAAAAACAGGTAAGCGCTCGCAGGCCGTCAGTGCAAAACGCCAGGCCATATTAACCGCGGCATTAAATATCTTCTCCCAATATGGGATCCACGGCACGCGTCTCGAACAGGTCGCTGAGCAGGCGGGTGTGTCAAAAACGAATCTGCTTTATTACTACCCGTCAAAAGAGGTGCTCTATATTGCCGTTTTGCGGCAAATCCTCGACGTCTGGCTGGCTCCGTTGAAGGCTTTTCGCGAAGACTTTGCGCCGCTGGTGGCCATTAAAGAATACATTCGCCTTAAGCTGGAAGTGTCGCGCGATTACCCTCAGGCTTCACGACTGTTTTGTATGGAGATGCTGGCAGGTGCGCCTTTATTGATGGCTGAATTAACGGGCGATCTCAAAACGCTAATTGATGAGAAATCGGCGCTGATTGCCGGTTGGATCAAAAGTGGGAAACTGGCTCCGGTCGATCCGCATCATCTGATTTTTATGATTTGGGCTTCAACCCAGCACTACGCCGACTTTGCCCCACAGGTAGAGGCGGTAACGGGCGCAACGCTGCGTGATGAAGCCTTTTTTAACCAAACGGTGGAGAGCGTGCAGCGGATGATTATTGAAGGGATCCGCGTGCGTTAACTGGCAGGCGGTAACGGACAGCTTAAATCGCCCTCTTCGCACTGTAAGAGTGAGGCGAGAAACGCTTCACGCTCGTTGGTTTTATCCGTCAGGCACTGGCTGGAAATCATCGCCTGGACGCTACCGCCTTCGGTGCCGGAACTGATTAACGCGCAGTCCGCATCGCGCAGGGTTATCCACGAGATTTGCGCTTTTTTCAGTAAATCGCGCTGGGTCGGGGCGGCGCGCTTAAGCGCATTCTGATAAGTGTCATTAAGTTTGGTGTCGGCCGCCTTAAACTGCTCTGCCGCACAGGTGTTCATCTCAATCTGAGTGTTCGCGTTGGCGCAGTCATCCGCCAGCGCCTGGCCGCTCAACAGCAGCGCTGCACATGTCAGTACGATTCGTTTCATGCTTCCCTCTGGCTCCATAAAAAAAGGCCCCGTTACCGGAGCCTTAATTAACCACAACCTTAGCCGATTGTCATCAGGCTGGCGTTCCCCCCGGCAGCGGCGGTATTGACGCTCAGGGAGCGTTCAATGTACAGCCTCTCCAGCAGAATATTGCTTTCGCCACGGGCAAAACCCTGGACTGATACAATCACCCCTTCGCGGGCAGCTACCGCTTCGCACAGTGAACGCAGTTGGTCGGAATCGCCGTGGAAAATAACGGCATCAAACGGCTGCGTAGTGATGTTGTCCGCTTTGGCAAACTGAATGCGCCCGGAGACGGCGGCTGGCAGACGTTTTGCCAGCTCACGATGGAACGCATCATCTGGCCACAGGATTAAGCTACCAACGGAAGCCACAGCGGCAACCTGTACCAGCGCGTCCTGTTCATCATCGGCGATACACAGTACGCGTTCACGCGGCAACAGCGTCCAGGTATTGCGCTCGCCAGTGGGTCCTGGCAGCAGACGCTGAGTACCGGCCTGCGCCAGTTCGCCAAACTGCTGGCAGAGCGCCTGCAGCGAGGGTCGATCGGTTGCCCATTCGCTGAGCGCTTCCAGCGGCTGAACGAGTGCAGCTTTAAGCTGCGCATCGACCGGGTAGTCGGCATCCTGACGGGCCAGCGTAATGCCTAATGCATTTTCTGGGCGGTTAGCCAGCAGGCGATACAGATACAGCGGTCCACCTGCTTTTGGCCCGGTACCAGACAAGCCTTCGCCACCGAATGGCTGCACGCCGACGACGGCGCCGACCATATTGCGGTTAACGTACAGGTTCCCCACGTGTGCCGATCCTGTGACCTGGGCGATGGTTTCATCGATACGGGTGTGTACGCCCAGCGTCAGGCCGTAGCCGGAGGCATTAATTTGCTCAATCAGGTTGCCCAGATTGTTACGGGTGTAGCGCACGACGTGCAGTACCGGACCAAACACTTCTTTTTGTAATTCGTCGAAGCTTTCCAGCTCGATCAGCGTCGGAGCAATAAAGGTACCGGTTTGCCATTCACGCGCATCGTCGCTGTTTTCGCGCACGGCCTGAAACACCGGACGTCCTTTGGCGCGCATGGCCTGAATATGGCGTTCAATATTGGTTTTGGCTTCTTCATCAATTACCGGCCCAATATCGGTGGTCAGGCGACCTGGATTACCCATGCGACATTCCGCCATCGCGCCGCGCAGCATTTTCAGCGTATGGTCGGCTACATCATCCTGCAGACACAGGACGCGCAGCGCGGAGCAGCGCTGTCCGGCGCTGTCAAACGCTGAAGCCAGAACGTCGACCACGACCTGTTCCGTCAACGCGGAGGAGTCGACAATCATTGCGTTCATCCCACCGGTTTCGGCGATAAGCGGGATTGGACGCCCCTGAGCATCAAGGCGGGTGGCAATATTGCGTTGCAACAGCGTGGCGACTTCCGTTGAGCCGGTAAACATGACGCCGCGTACGCGCTCATCGGAAGTGAGCTGCGCCCCGACGGTTTCACCCTGACCAGGCAACAGTTGCACCACGCCCGGCGGTACACCCGCTTCGAGCAAAATAGCGATGCCCTGGGCGGCAATTAACGGGGTTTGTTCCGCCGGTTTCGCCAGCACGCTGTTACCCGCCGCCAGCGCGGCGGCAATCTGCCCGGTGAAAATGGCCAGCGGGAAGTTCCATGGGCTGATACAAACCACGGGTCCTAACGGTCGATGGGTTTCATTATCGAAATCATCGCGAACCTGACCGGCATAATAATGCAGGAAGTCTACCGCTTCGCGCACTTCCGCAATGGCGTTGCTGAAGGTTTTACCCGCTTCGCGTACCAGGATGCCAATCAGCTGCTGCATCTGACCTTCCATCAGAACGGCGGCACGATGCAAAATGGCGGCGCGCTCTTGTGGCGGTGTGGCGAACCAGATCGGCGCGTTATTCGCTGCGTTCTGTAACGCCTGTTCTACTTCAGCGTGAGTCGCCTCACGCACGTAACCGACAATGTCTTTCGGCTCGGCCGGGTTAACGACTGGCGTCATTTCGCCGTCAGCAACCGGGTGCTCCAGAATGGGTTTAGCGTGCCATTTTTGTAGCGCGCTGTTGAGCAGGGCAGAGGACAGCGAGGCCAGACGATGTTCGTTAGCTAAATCCAGCCCGCCTGAGTTTTCGCGGCCTTTACCGTACAGGTCACGCGGCAGGGCAATCTTCGGATGCGGCAGACCGGCCTGACCTTCTTGCTGCGCCAGTTTTTCAACAGCCTCGACCGGATCGGCAACCAGTTCATCCAGCGGCAGTGTCGTGTCGGCAATGCGGTTGACGAACGAGGTGTTGGCGCCGTTTTCCAGCAGACGACGCACCAGGTACGCCAGCAGCGTTTCGTGCGTGCCGACCGGTGCATAAATGCGGCATGGACGATTCAGTTTGCCATCCGCAACTTTGCCGGTGACCTGCTCATACAGCGGTTCGCCCATGCCGTGAAGGCACTGGAACTCGTACTGACCCGGATAGTAGTTTTGACCGGCTAACTGATAAATCGCCGCCAGCGTATGGGCGTTGTGGGTGGCGAACTGCGGGTAGATCAGATTCGGTACGGCAAGCAGTTTTTTCGCACAGGCCAGGTAAGACACGTCGGTGTACACCTTACGGGTGTAGACCGGATAACCTTCCAGACCGTCCATCTGGGCACGTTTAATTTCGCTATCCCAGTAGGCGCCCTTAACCAGACGGATCATCAGGCGGCGGCGGCTGCGCGTGGCGAGGTCAATCAGGTAGTCGATAACATACGGGCAGCGCTTCTGGTAGGCCTGGATAACAAAACCGATCCCGTTCCAGCCTGCCAGTTCGGGTTCAAAGCACAGTTTTTCCAGCAGATCGAGGGAGATCTCCAGTCGGTCAGCCTCTTCGGCGTCGATATTAATGCCGATGTCGTACTGACGTGCCAGCAGAGTAAGCGATTTCAGACGAGGATAGAGTTCATCCATCACGCGATCGTACTGCGCACGGCTGTAACGCGGATGCAGTGCCGACAGCTTGATAGAAATGCCTGGCCCTTCGTAGATACCGCGCCCGTTAGAGGCTTTACCAATGGCGTGGATCGCCTGCTGGTATGAAACCATATAAGCCTGTGCATCGGCGGCGGTCAGGGCCGCTTCGCCCAGCATGTCATAGGAGTAACGGAAGCCTTTTTCTTCCAGTTTACGCGCGTTAGCCAGCGCTTCAGCGATGGTCTCCCCGGTGACAAACTGCTCGCCCATCAAGCGCATGGCCATGTCGACGCCTTTACGCACTAGCGGCTCACCGCTCTTGCCGATAATACGGTTGAGTGAGCGTGAGAGGCTGGCTTCGTTATGCGTAGAAACCAGACGACCGGTAAACAACAGCCCCCAGGTCGCCGCGTTGACGAACAGGGATGGGCTGCGGCCAATGTGCGACTGCCAGTTACCGTTGCTGATCTTGTCGCGGATTAACGCATCGCGGGTCGCTTTATCTGGAATACGCAGCAAGGCTTCGGCCAGACACATCAGCGCGACGCCTTCCTGCGAAGAAAGGGAGAATTCCTGCAATAAACCTTGTACCATCCCGGCGCGACCGCTGGCGGTCTTCTGGTTACGTAGTTTGTCTGCCAGATCGTATGCCAGCTTATGCGCCTGCTCGGCGATAGGCTGCGGCAGACGAGCCTGCTCCATTAGCATCGGTACGGCGTCGGTTTCGGCGCGGCGGTAAGCGGCGGTGATTGCCGCGCGGGAAACTGACTGCGGCAGGATCTGTTCAGCAAATTCCAGGAAAGGCTGATGCGCTTCATTTTGCAACGTGGTCGACTCATCGCCCTCATTCGCAGCACCCGCCAGCAGGGCCGGTAGTTCAGGAAGCGCGTCGTCATTTTCCAGTCTTTCGAGATAATTAAAAATGGCTTGTTTGATCAGCCAATGTGGCGTGCGATCGATTCGTGATGCTGCTGTTTTAATACGCTCGCGAGTGGCGTCATCCAGCTTAACCCCCATCGTGGTGGTTCCCATGCCGTTTACTCCTGTTGTACTGAAATACGGGTCTGATAGTTACCGAGAAATATCCACTATGTTGCAACTTTGTGCAACCGTGTTAAATGTGACTTGGTTTGCAAGCTTGGAAATGAATGAAATGTTAATAAACGTGAGTGTTTTGACGGGGACTATAAAAGTTGCCGAATCTTTTTCTCTGCGGTAGTTAACACTTTTAAAAGGTGCAACCGAAAAAAGTGTGAGAGAGTGCAACCTACAGAAAAATGCTGTCTACTCTGGATCAAATTTGATGTAAATGGTGTGTTAAATCGATTGTGAATGACCATCGCTTCCGGCAGGATACGGTCGCCATGGTAAACATAGATATCTTTGCCACGTTCCGGCAGGGTAATAAAACGGCAAGCCACGGCATTGCTGATACATAATTTTGGAGAGTTTTGATGGCTATTAGCACACCGATGTTAGTGACATTCTGTGTCTATATTTTCGGCATGATATTGATAGGGTTTATTGCATGGCGTTCAACCAAAAACTTTGACGATTACATTCTGGGTGGACGCAGTCTGGGTCCATTTGTGACCGCGTTATCCGCCGGGGCATCTGACATGAGCGGCTGGTTGCTGATGGGTCTGCCTGGCGCGATTTTCCTGTCGGGGATTTCAGAAAGCTGGATCGCTATTGGCCTTATTTTGGGCGCGTGGATCAACTGGAAACTGGTGGCCGGACGTTTACGCGTGCATACCGAATACAATAACAATGCGCTGACGTTACCGGATTATTTTACCGGTCGCTTTGAAGATAAAAGCCGAATTCTGCGTATTATCTCCGCGCTGGTTATTCTGCTGTTTTTCACCATCTATTGTGCTTCCGGTATTGTGGCAGGGGCGCGTCTGTTTGAAAGCACCTTTGGCATGAGTTACGAAACAGCGCTGTGGGCAGGGGCGGCCGCGACGATTATTTATACCTTTATCGGTGGTTTCCTGGCGGTAAGCTGGACCGATACCGTCCAGGCCAGCCTGATGATCTTCGCCCTGATCCTGACGCCGGTAATGGTAGTCATTGGCGTGGGTGGGTTTGACGATTCGCTGGAAGTGATTAAACAAAAGAGCATTGAGAACGTGGACATGTTCAAAGGGCTGAATTTTGTTGCCATTATTTCCCTGATGGGCTGGGGTCTGGGCTACTTCGGGCAGCCGCATATTCTGGCGCGCTTTATGGCGGCTGATTCTCACCATAGCATTGTTCATGCTCGCCGCATCAGTATGACCTGGATGATCCTGTGTCTGGCAGGTGCAGTTGCCGTTGGCTTCTTTGGTATCGCTTACTTTAACAACAACCCACAGCTTGCCGGTGCCGTTAACCAGAACGCCGAACGCGTGTTTATTGAACTGGCGCAAATCCTGTTCAACCCGTGGATTGCCGGTATTCTGCTGTCTGCGATCCTCGCTGCGGTGATGTCGACTCTGAGCTGCCAACTGCTGGTGTGCTCCAGCGCAATCACCGAAGACTTGTATAAAGCGTTCCTGCGTAAAAATGCCAGCCAGAAAGAGCTGGTATGGATTGGTCGCATCATGGTGCTGGTTGTGGCGCTGGTGTCTATCGCGCTGGCGGCGAACCCGGAGAACCGTGTGCTTGGTCTGGTAAGCTACGCCTGGGCCGGCTTTGGCGCGGCGTTTGGTCCGGTGGTCCTGTTCTCCGTAATGTGGTCGCGTATGACGCGTAACGGCGCGCTGGCGGGGATGCTCATCGGTGCGGTGACGGTAATCGTCTGGAAGCAGTTTGCCTGGTTGGGTCTGTATGAAATCATCCCGGGCTTTATTTTCGGCAGCATCGGTATTGTGGTCTTCAGCCTGTTGGGTAAAGCGCCTTCAGCCGCTATGCAGCAACGTTTTGCCGAGGCTGATGCGCATTATCACACAGCTCCGCCATCGCGTTTACAGGCAGAGTAATCCGCCTAGCTCCTTAAGCCCGCCGCGTGCGGGCTTTTTTATTTGTCCACGCTGCAAAACCGCCCTAATCGTTACCCGCCTAACTGTTTACATTAAGTCATCATTCTCAAAACATTCTGCTTGAGTTTTTCTTTACTGTAATGATAATCACTATCACTGTAATTTACTTTTCTTTTCATCAATTGACTGAGAATAACGTTTAAGGGTTCTTCGCATGTTTGTTCCATT
Source organism: Citrobacter sp. RHB35-C21 (assembly GCF_013816515.1). Classification (NCBI taxonomy): domain Bacteria; kingdom Pseudomonadati; phylum Pseudomonadota; class Gammaproteobacteria; order Enterobacterales; family Enterobacteriaceae; genus Citrobacter; species Citrobacter sp. RHB35-C21. The sequence continues at coordinate 3,223,234 of NZ_CP057147.1, read as the reverse complement.
TCTTATTATGTTGCGCGAAGGGTTAGAGGCCGCGCTGATAGTCAGCCTGATTGCCAGCTACCTGAAACGGACTCAGCGTGGTCGATGGATTGGTGTGATGTGGATTGGTGTTCTGCTGGCGGCGGCGTTATGTCTGGCGTTAGGCGTTTTCATCAATGAAACCACCGGTGAATTTCCGCAAAAGGAACAGGAGCTGTTTGAAGGCATCGTGGCGGTCATTGCCGTGGTGATCCTCACCTGGATGGTGTTCTGGATGCGTAAAGTTTCGCGCAACGTCAAAGTCCAGCTTGAACAGGCTGTCGATAACGCGTTGCAACGCGGCAATCATCACGGCTGGGCGCTGGTAATGATGGTCTTTTTTGCCGTTGCCCGTGAAGGGCTGGAATCGGTGTTCTTCCTGCTGGCGGCATTCCAGCAGGATGTAGGCATTTGGCCACCGTTAGGTGCGATGCTGGGGCTGGCCACCGCAGTAGTACTGGGTTACCTGATTTACCTCGGCGGCATTCGCCTCAACCTCGGGGCATTCTTCAAATGGACCAGCCTGTTCATTTTGCTGGTGGCCGCTGGTCTTGCCGCTGGGGCCATCCGCGCGTTCCACGAAGCCGGGTTATGGAATCATTTTCAGGATGTGGCGTTTGACATGAGCAGCGTGCTTTCAACGCATTCGCTGTTTGGCACATTGATGGAAGGTATTTTCGGCTATCAGGAAGCGCCGAGCGTCAGTGAAGTCGCCATTTGGTTTATCTACCTGATTCCGGCATTGATTATGTTTGCACTGCCGCCGCGTTCAGGCACTACGGCATCGCGTACCGCACCCTGATAAAAACGCGATGCAGAATACTCATTAGTTACAACATACTTATTTATAGGGATAGGTTATGACGTTTAATTTTCGCCGTAGTGCGCTGCAGTTGGGTATTGCCGCGCTGTTTGCCTCCGCTTTTTCTGCACAAGCCGCCGATATTCCGCAGGTGAAAGTCACGGTTAACGACAAACAGTGTGAGCCGATGACGATCACGGTTAACGCTGGGAAAACGCAGTTCATCATCCAGAACCACAGCCAGAAAGCGCTGGAGTGGGAGATCCTTAAAGGGGTTATGGTGGTTGAAGAACGTGAAAACATTGCGCCGGGCTTTAGCCAGAAAATGACAGCTAACCTGCAGCCTGGTGAATATGATATGACCTGCGGTCTGTTGACCAACCCGAAAGGTAAACTCATTGTAAAAGGTAGCGCAACGGCGGATGCCGCGCAGGGCGATGCTCTGCTGAGCCTAAGTGGCGCGATTACTGAATACAAAGCTTATGTGACAGCCGAAACTGCACAACTGGTTGCGGGCGCCAAAGCATTCACCGATGCGATTAAAGCTGGCGATCTGGAAAAAGCGAAATCGCTGTATGCGCCAACCCGTCAGCATTATGAGCGTATTGAACCGATTGCTGAACTGTTCTCCGATCTCGACGGTAGCATCGATGCGCGTGAAGATGATTATGAGCAAAAAGCCGCCGATCCTAAATTCACCGGCTTCCACCGCCTGGAGAAAGCGTTGTTCGGCGACAACACCACCAAAGGCATGGACAAGTATGCCGACCAATTAAACAGCGATGTTCTTGACCTGCAAACGCGTATTAGCGAACTGGCCTTCCCACCGTCAAAAGTGGTTGGCGGGGCAGCAGGACTGATTGAAGAAGTCGCTGCCAGCAAAATTAGCGGAGAAGAGGATCGCTACAGCCATACCGATCTGTGGGATTTCCAGGCCAATATCGATGGCGCGCAGAAAATCGTCGATCTCCTGCGCCCTCAGTTACAAAAATCCAATGCTGAGCTGTTGGCGAAGGTGGATGCGAACTTCAAAAAAGTCGATACCATTCTGAGCAAGTACCGTACCAAAGACGGTTTTGAAACCTATGACAAACTGACCGACGCCGATCGCAATGCGCTGAAAGGGCCAATCACGACGCTGGCGGAAGACTTGTCGCAATTACGCGGTGTTCTGGGTCTGGATTAAGCAAAATGCAGCAAGATAATGAAAACGGCGTGAGCGAACCTTCACGCCGACGTTTACTGAAAGGGATGGGCGCCCTGGGTGGGGCGCTGGCGCTGGCGGGTGGATGTCCGGTTGCCCACGCGCAAAAACCACAAAGCGCGCCGGGAACGCTGTCCCCTGATGCGCGTAGTGAAGTGCAGCCGTTTTATGGTCAGCATCAGGCAGGGATCCTGACGCCACAGCAGGCATCGATGATGCTGGTGGCGTTCGATGTTCTCGCCAGCGATAAGGCTGATCTGGAACGCTTGTTCCGCTTGCTGACCACCCGATTTGCGTTTCTGACCACGGGCGGGCCGGCGCCGGATACGCCGAACCCGCGTTTACCCCCTATGGATTCCGGTATCCTCGGCGCATACATTGCGCCAGACAACCTGACGATGACGTTGTCAGTCGGCGCCTCGCTATTTGATGAACGTTATGGCCTGATATCGCAGATGCCGAAAAAGCTGCAAAAAATGACCCGCTTCCCGAATGATTCGCTGGATGCGGCGCTGTGCCATGGTGATTTGCTGCTGCAGATTTGTGCCAACACGCAGGACACCGTTATCCATGCGCTGCGCGATATCATTAAACATACGCCCGATCTCCTTAGCGTGCGCTGGAAACGTGAAGGGTTTATTTCCGACCATGCCGCGCGCAGCAAAGGCAAAGAGACCCCGGTCAACTTGCTTGGCTTTAAGGACGGCACCGCGAATCCGGACGCGACGGATACGAAGTTGATGCAGGATGTGGTGTGGGTTACGGACGGACAGGGCGAACCTGTCTGGGCGCAAGGTGGTAGCTATCAGGCCGTCAGGCTCATTCAGTTTCGCGTCGAGTTCTGGGATCGTACGCCGCTGAAAGAGCAACAAACGATATTTGGTCGAGATAAACACACCGGCGCGCCGCTGGGTATGCAGCACGAGCACGATGTGCCTGACTATGCCAGCGATCCCGAAGGTGAGGTGATTGCGCTTGACAGTCATATCCGCCTGGCGAATCCGCGCACGAAAGAGACCGAGTCCAGCCTGATGATGCGCCGTGGCTACAGCTATTCGCTCGGTGTGACCCCATCCGGTCAACTGGATATGGGACTGTTGTTTGTCTGCTATCAACACGATCTGGAAAAAGGCTTTTTGGCTGTGCAGAAACGCCTCAACGGTGAAGCGCTGGAAGAGTATGTCAAACCAATTGGTGGGGGCTACTTCTTTGCTTTGCCGGGTGTCAAAACCGCAGATCAATATCTGGGACAGTCTCTCCTCGAAGCCTGATGATTACGCCCCGTTGTACAGCGGGGCTTTTCCTGACATCTGTATGAATGAACAAATTATTTTTTATGATCGGTACGAGACTGAAATAATTCTGTCATCTCTCTGCAAGAGACTGTCTCTGGTGATTAGACAGAATTTAAGTTAACAGTAAGTAAAAATATTGTTGCATTAACGAAGGATTATGATGTAATTATAAGAAACAGCGGTAGTTCCCGGCGGTGATAGTCGTTCACTATGGAGATCGCGATGGAAAAGTCCTGTATTGGACACATTTTTCACAGTAGCTGCCGTACGTTACGCGGACGTTTATCTTCCGGTAGCCACCTCGTCACCGCTAAATCTCTCTCCCTTTCACTTCTTATCTTCGTAACTGACACCTTGTACGGTGCGCGTAGCCGTGTGTGGCGTCTTATCCGAAAGCAAGCAATGGCTTACAAGGAAGCCAACCCTCAGATGTTCGTGCGCATAATCGTGCCGCCAACGGCGCGTGTGATGTATACCTACAACTCAAGGTGCTATCCATGGGAAGACAAAAAGCAGTGATCAAAGCTCGTCGTGAAGCAAAACGTGTGCTGAGGCGGGATTCGCGTAGCCATAAACAACGTGAAGATGAATCGGTCACCTCGCTTGTGCAGATGGGCGGCGTAGAAGCGATTGGTATGGCGCGTGATAGTCGCGACGCCACGCCAATCACGGCGCGGAATGAAGCTCAGGCCCAGTACCTGAATGCTATCGAGAGTAAACAGCTGATCTTCGCTACCGGTGAAGCCGGGTGTGGTAAAACCTGGATCAGCGCGGCAAAAGCAGCAGAGGCCCTGATCCACAAAGACGTGGACAGGATCATTGTAACCCGTCCAGTTCTGCAAGCTGATGAAGACCTCGGCTTCTTACCTGGAGATGTTTCCGAGAAGTTTGCGCCTTATTTTCGTCCAGTGTATGACGTGCTGGTGAAACGTCTGGGCGCCTCCTTCATGCAATATTGCCTGCGGCCTGAGATTGGTAAGGTGGAAATCGCGCCATTCGCCTATATGCGTGGACGCACATTTGAAAATGCAGTGGTCATTCTTGACGAGGCTCAGAATGTTACTGCAGCACAGATGAAGATGTTTTTGACTCGCCTCGGAGAGAATGTGACGGTGATTGTGAACGGGGATGTGACCCAGTGCGATCTACCCGCCCACGTTCGCTCAGGGCTAAGCGATGCGCTGGCCCGTTTCGAAGAAGATGATATGGTTGGGATTGTTCGTTTCAATAAAGACGATTGCGTCCGTTCGGCACTCTGTCAGCGGACGCTCAATGCTTACAACTGATAAGTACTCCGTCTTCAAGGCCCGGGAAACCGGGCTTTGTTATTTGACGTCAGCAGATTACTTTCTTTTGCTGCTCCAGTAGTTGGCGCAGGCCTGGTCAAACAACTGGTTATTTTCGTTTATTTTCTTTAGCGCTTGTGCCAGAAAGGTCAGTAGGTCATCCTTATAAATCCCACCTAACGTAGTTTCTTTTCGTAAGATCCCATTGCTGGTGTAGGTTTTTTTAATGGTGACGTTATGCCTGACGTTACAAATAACCGTTCGCTGATACTCTTCGTAGAATCGGCTGTCAGGATCGAAAAACGTATTTATTTCATTCGGTGTACGTTTGAGGATTTTTCGCGAGAAAACCTTCAACGGAATAAATCCTGCTTCGTCTGCCTGCGACATGAGCTCATCCAGCAAAGTTCCTTCTATGTTTAACATGCCGTTATTTTCCTGATTGCTTGAGAAAGCGGTTGTTACAGCATAAGAGTGGATTGGATAATGTGCAACGGGGCGGGGGATGATGCTTGATAGCGCGATGCTTATCAGACCTACAGGTTAACGCTATTCAGGACGGGTCACATGCGAAAAAGAGCCCGTACTTGCGTACGAGCTCTTTCTCGAATATGGCAGTGAGGGAGGCTGCCATGTTTACTTTCATTATCATTCGCGTTAATCATTATTATTTATATACAATGTGTTGTCATTATTATTTGTTCGTTGGCGTATTGCTATCTTTTCGTAAATCCATCATTTTATGCAGTACAGGATGCATTACAGAATAGTGGGGATTATGCCAAAGAAAGCCAGAGAACTGTCCGCCTTATAATGGAAAGCATAAAAATAATAAGTGTCTTTAAAATAAACGAAAAAGTACCTTTTATGACATGTATTGCAACCGATATGGAAGAAAGTGAAGGCGGAATAAATCTTATTCTGGAAAGTGGTGAAAGCATCTGCATTAAAGATTACAGTTATTACCTCCTTTCATTAATGCCCTTATCTGAATTCCTGTTTTGTTGTTTCGTCTTTAATTTTCTTACCTCATGATAAACATCACTTTTAAGTCAAATCATAGTTCGGTTAGTATTGCATCAACTAAACAGTATAAATGACAAGGAAAAGGGAATGGATCGTCAATACAACAATGAACTGACCCCCGGATATTTCGTCAGGTAACGTCTTTAAGGACAGGAGTACAGACTAATGGGAGCTATGGGGTTTTACCTGCGGGTAGGTGATCCGACTACCTGCGGGGGAAAGATACTGACCGGGGATGAAACGTTAAGCTGGTATGGTGTGGCAGGAGCACGGGAAGGTGACGCCGTGTCGTGTGGCAAGCATCCGGGAACGTATAGAATTCTGGGTGGAACATCTGATACATGGGACGAAGGCAGAAGGCTGGCAGGAACGCTGGACAGTGTCAGTTCCTGTCCGTGCCGGGCAAGGTTCATCCAGTCAATCCCGGATTGCTATATCAAGGATGATACGCCCGAAGAGCAGGCAGAAAAGGCGCGATTGCTCGCTCTTGTCACTCTGCGGGAAGAGCAGGAGCAGCAGAAAGCAGAGGAAAAACGACTGGCGGAAGAACGTGATCGTAATCGTGTCTTTGCTAAATCCTGCCTTCGTGGTGAAGGCTGTAATGATGCCGGGGAAGAGCAGGAACCTCATACTAATTTTGCTTCATTGGCATTTTATCAGTCTCTTCCTTCTGCCGATCCAGCATCCGATACTGATGTTCCCCAACATGCTCAGACCGCCAAGAAAAAGAAACCTGTAGATGATATACCGAAACCGAAAAAGCGAAGTGTCCTGTATAAATGGCTGAACGGTGATCACGAAGAAATCGAATATCAGCGGGCAACGGCTGCAGCGACAAGTGCTGCTAATGCTCAAATGGCTGTTGAAGGTGCCAGTATCCTTGGTCTGGTAGGTGGAAGTGCCATTACGTCAGGAACGTGGGCTGTTCGGGGGGCAACCCTTGGAGAAATAGCCGCTGCAGGTCCCGGTGCTTTCATCGCAGCTATTGTAGTGGGAATGATGCCCGGCAGGCTCAATGAGGGTGAACAGGACTTTATTGACCGGATGCGTCTGGAACAGATGCGTGAAGCGCCAAGCCGTGTGCGTTATACATGGGAACCGGATGATAAAGGAAATCCTGTCCCGCATGGCTGGCATACACCACCCGGTAAAGATATGGTGCGTGTGCGCAAAATGGCGTGGGACAGTAGCCGAAAAGCATATACATTTACTACAGAGGAAGATCCGCGTATAACAATCATTTGGACGCCAGATAGTTCAGGTGTCAGTGCCCCTTCAAATACAGGCAACCAGAACCCGGTAAGGATACCAAATCCGGTTGTTGTTGATCCGCTGCCGGAAGATACCCGTATTGAGGCTACAACCAGCCCTGCACCGGAAGAAAAGAATTTTGCAGATTATATTCTAATCCTGCCAATATCGGATATTCCACCGATCTATATTTACCTTAGTTCGACTCTTAAAGGTAAAGATGCAGAGCAAGCAGCTAAGAAGCTTGGTTATGATCGACGAGTTGCTCCGAATAAAGCTCCATTCAATTCTCATGGACAGCCTGCGTTTTTTAATGGAAAAGATTATATAACACCGGATGTCGATGGACATAATGTATCCGATGGATGGAAGAAGTTTAGTAAAAAGGGTGTCCGCTTAGGAACGTATGATAAAGACTTAAATAGAATAAAAGGATAACAAAATGTTTGGTATTTTTATAGAAGATAAAGCTATTAAGTCTGAGTTTAACGAAACAGTATTGCCAGCCTCAATTATTATCGGTGATTTTAAAGAAGGGATGCAGATTCCTGTCGGTTATTGGAGCGCTAAACAATATTATACTAGTTGGCTTTATTCTTTGAAGAAAGGTGTTAGTGAGAATAATAACACAACTTTGGTTGTCTCAATGTATTCACCAAAAGATGTAAGTTTTTTATTTTCATGGGTGCTGTATTTCAGAAAAGGAAAAGTTATTATTCAGAATAAAATGATATTTCTGGATGAAGTAAATGATTTTTCTACAGATAAATTGAATGAGTATGCCGCTGAGTATGAAGAATATTCAGATGGCGAAAAAGTATCTGAATGGTATACCACTATTGATGAGGTAAATGAATTTATTAATTATCTCGAAGGTAAAGTTTTATAATGTCAGCAGAGAACTGCTAAATACAAACAGCACAACAGATTTGTTGTGCTGTTTCATTTCTGGCTTCGCAAACGTTCCTCAAGTATGCAAGCAGTGGAAGGCCGTAGATCTTCTAAGTTGTCATTTAATTACATATTTTGGGATTTAACTTTTATAGCTTTCCATTTTATATATTTTATCTTCAAACAACATTTTCACCTTCCTTTTAGTGCTCCTTTTTGTAATGGTTTGGCGACTATCAAAACAGGATGTTTATTTTTATATTTATGCACATTAATAAATCAATAAAAAATTTAAAATTTTTATCAAATGACTAAAAGCCATATCAGATATTATGTTTTTATTTGGTGTTTTTATCTGAAAGAAAAACTGTTTTTTATAATCTACAGGTGTCCAGTGTTTTTGGTAATATAAATAATATAAGGTGTCTATATAGATTAATAAGAGGAGTAAAAATAGCAACGAAAAAATATGAAATAAAGACTATGACATTTTTTTGAAATCACATACAGATAAAGTGCTTTTAAGTCAAATTGCAGATCGATTAGTATTGCATCAACTAAACCATAGGAATGACAAGGAAAAGGGAATGGATCGTCAATACAACAATGAACTGACCCCCGGATATTTCGTCAGGTAACGTCTTTAAGGACAGGAGAACAGACTAATGGGAGCTATGGGGTTTTACCTGCGGGTAGGTGATCCGACTACCCGCGGGGGAAAGATACTGACCGGGGATGAAACGCTAAGCTGGTATGGTGTGGCGGGTGCGCGGGAAGGTGACGTCGTGTCGTGCGGCAAGCATCCGGGAATGTATAAAATTCTGGGTGGAACATCTGATACATGGGACGAAGGCAGAAGGCTGGCAGGAACGCTGGACAGTGTCAGTTCCTGTCCGTGCCGGGCAAGGTTCATCCAGTCAATCCCGGATTGCTATATCAAGGATGATACGCCCGAAGAGCAGGCAGAAAAGGCGCGATTGCTCGCTCTTGTCACTCTGCGGGAAGAGCAGGAGCAGCAGAAAGCAGAGGAAAAACGACTGGCGGAAGAACGTGATCGTAATCGTGTCTTTGCTAAATCCTGCCTTCGTGGTGAGGGCTGTAATGATGCCGGGGAAGAGCAGGAACCTCATACTAATTTTGCTTCATTGGCATTTTATCAGTCTCTTCCTTCTGCCGATCCAGCATCCGATACTGATGTTCCCCAACATGCTCAGACTGCCAAGAAAAAGAATCCTGTCGAAGATATACCAAAACCGAAGAAGCGGAGCGCCCTGTATAAATGGCTGAACGGTAATCACGAAGAAATTGAATACCAGCGAGCTACAGCAGCAGCCACAAGTGCTGCTAATGCTCAAATGGCTGTTGAAGGAGCCAGCGTCCTCGGTCTGATTGGTGGAAGTGCCATTACGTCAGGAACGTGGGCGGTAAAACTTGGTGAGATGGCAACCGGACTTGGAAGGATTGCAGCCAGCGGTCCCGGTGCTCCCATAGCCGCAGTCGTGATGGGAATGATGCCCGGAAGACTCAATGACGGCGAACAGGACTTTATTGACCGGATGCGTCTGGAACAGATGCGTGAAGCGCCAAGCCGTGTGCGTTATACATGGGAGCAGGACGATAAAGGTAATCTGATTCCTCATGGCTGGCATACACCACCCGGTAAAGATATGGTGCGTGTGCGCAAAATGGAGTGGGACAGCAGCCGAAAAGCGTATACGTTCACCACAGAGGAAGATCCGCATATTACCATCATCTGGACGCCCGACAGTTCAGGTGTCAATGTTCCTTCAAATACAGGCAACCAGAACCCGGTAAGGATACCTAATCCAGTTGTTGTTGATCCGCTGCCGAAAAATACCAGTATTGAGGCTACAACCACTCCGGCACCGGAAGAGAAGAATTTTGCGGATTATATTCTTGTTCTACCAATATCAGATATTCTACCTATTTATGTTTATTTGAGCCAAAGAAAAGGAATGCCAGATAAAGGCCATTCTTATCATCCAGCTCCAGAAACAGAAGAAATAACGGGTATTGCTGATCTGATTGAAGTTAAGGGTCGCACACCTAAACAAGGTGGAGGAGGAACACGAGAACGTTGGATGGACAAGAAGAAACGACGGGTTTATGAATGGGATTCGCAACATGGTGAATTGGAAGAATACCGAGCGAGTGATGGAGAGCACCTTGGCTCTTTGGATCATTTAACTGGCTCTAGATTAAAACCTGCCGTTAAGGGTAGGAATATTAAACGTTATTTGTGAGGTTGGCATGTCTTATAAAATACGATTACAGTGGTTCAACAAACAAACATCTGAGGGTGAAGGAAAGGAATTTTCAGGTGTTTTAGATAATAATGTTTATTTTTTGGATAAGATTGGTCTATCTAACGAACCTCAGATCTATGATGGTGTATATGACGTGGTAGTCGAATGGTTGCCATATATACAACCGTATTTTCAGCATCAAATAAATTTGCAGCGATATGATTATCAGCTAGCTTTTCGTCCAATTTGATTGAATTATTGCTCTATCGCTGTGGTAGAGCATATTTTTAACTTTAAATAATCTCCCATATAATATATTTCTTCGTTCCTTTATCTTCTGATTTTTGTTCACGAATAATCGTATAAGACTTCAGGTATTCGCATATCTGCCTCATAAATTAATTGGTTGTAAAGATCGATAGTTGTATTGTTGATAGTTTTTATCGATCGATGTCGATGAATTGATCGTAACGTTCCGGTGAACTCACATTGACAGCACTGATCGGTTCTGCATTTCACAGCCCGGCTCAGTTATTCAGGGGATTTTTCGCGAAGGGTAATAGTTCGTGCTGTCGCTCTTCCGGTAATGAAGGCAGACGTTTCAGCGCCGATTTCAGCCAGCCATACGGCTCCACGCCGTTCAGCCGCGCCGTCAGCCAGGCCCACAGCGCATCCAGTTGCGGTTTCGCATACCGTTGTCGCATAACCATCCGTGACCAGTATTCCGCTCCAGCTCGCCAGCCACGCTTCGGGATAACGCGCTGCCCGTCCGGGCTGACAGTCGAAGCAGACCACGCCGTCGCCCGTGGTTTCGCCGCTGACATACGCCCACAGGTAGCCGTTCTGCGCCTTCCCGTCCTTTTACGTGTTCAGGATTTGCAGCGGCGTTTCATCCGCATGAATCACCGGGCGGTTTAACAGTTCCGTGCGCAGCAGTTCCGCCAGCGGCATCAGCCAGACGCAGGCCGCGCCCACCCATCCGGCCAGCGTGCTGACCGACAGTTCCCCTCCGGCCCTGGCGAACACCTGCTGCTGGTGATACAGTGGCTGGCGGTCGCAGAACTTGCTGACTAGGACCTGCGCCACCAGACCCGCTTCAGGAATGCCTTTCGGGATAATCTGCGCGGGCAGACTGCCTGACACCACGCGCTGGCAGCCGTCGCAGCCGTACTGCGGACGAACGTAACGCGTCACCACGAACCGCGCCGGGATGTAGTCCAGCCGCTCGCTGATTTCATCGCGGATATGCCGCAGCAGCTGGCCGCAGTCCGGGCAGGCGCAGGCGTGAGGTCTGATAACGGTTTCTTTGCGCGGAAGGTGTGCAGGCAGCGGTTGACGGATGGGACATGTTTTCTTCTCTTCCGGCTCCGGCAGCAGGCGTGCAAGCTGCGCTTGTGCAGAAGCGATATCCGCGTCGGCATCCTCTTCGAACAGGGAACGCTGTAAGCCGCTGAAGGATTCGGCCTGACGGCCAACGCGCTGCTGACGGGCCAGCATCAGGGCTTCTTTCAGCAGGTGTATCATATGCGGTTAGATATTTTCTTCCAATCGTTCGAAAATAATATCTGCCTTATTTTGAGGACTCCTTTCTAAAATATATCGATAATCGCTTGCATGAGGTTCTGGGATTCTATCTATATCAATGTTTCCCTCCCTCAGATCATCTAATGTATTTTTCTCTATCCATTGAAATGATGTTATTAATATGCATTTAATATAAATAAATATTGATTTTTCATCTGACTCAGCTAATCTTAATATGTTCCGAAGACATATTCCAACTATGACCTTTTTGCCTTCTTCCTCATTTAGTTCTTTTGATGGTTTATTAATATCTATCAAGTCTTCATATTCTTCAATAGTTGGATTTTGAACTTTTATTATATAATCATCTGTATCGAAAAATTTAGCTCCAAACGTCTCCGCTATTTTTTACCTGCTGTTGTCTTTCCAGATCAAGTATGTCCTTCTATACAAATGGTAGTATGTTCAGATAATATATCTAATAAACATGTCGCGTCTTCAGCTCTAATCGTAACACTCATTTAATATACCTCATCGTTAATGCGTTGAATAAATTATATTCAACAATACATTGTATGCAGTATCTAATCTATAGGCCACAAGGCATAAGAATTTGAAAGCTTGTGTATAAATATAATGGCATCCAATTACAAAATTGAATGCCTACATGTAAAATATTACATCCCGTAATACTTAGAGCTAAACGATACGGTTATTGGTGCTTCATCGTATAAGCAACTTACAGTTATTTTTAATTTCCGTCGATGATCATAATATGTGTGGCTATGCGTTTTTTTACCAACTAACTCAAGTTCTGATAAGCCTATACTTAATGCTCCGAGGAAAATTTCAGAATCGAATTCTTGATTTCTGTAATGTGGAATTGTTTTTTTAAAATCAACTTCTACAAAGCTAATATAATTACCTTCAGCACAAAGATGCATCCGGCAATCATCATCTTCTACAAAGATGCTGCCAACTTCATTGCCTTTACACTCAAAGATTTTTTCTGCTTGTGGAATTTGCATTCCCATGTATTGAAACGGTCTGTGAAATGGTTTACACATTATAGGGGTATTGGCATGAGATGCTTTATCTAAAGCGGTGCCAAGATTATCAAATATTTTCTCGTCGCTCATGACGTTTTTATTAAAAACCATCCCTATGCTTTGAATTAATCTTTTAAAGGCTTCAACATAGTTATCTTCATTTCTAAAATCTGCATACAGTTTCCCAATGAGAAAACCCGGAGGCTCACATTCTTTCAGCATAATAGGTAATACTTTTATTTTTTTACCGCTTATTTGATAATTCATTGCCACATCAAGTTCATTGACTACCCAAGGCGCATTTATTGAATCAGGCGATAGAACAACAGCAAAGTAATCAACACTATCAATACCCTCCCTGATTTTTTGAATCAGAGAGTCGCCAATTTTCATTTCTGCTTCATCAAGCCAATAACGGACACCGTGATTTTCAAGGTCTCTCGCTAACTTTCTGACAAATGGCTTATCATTGTGATTATGACTTAAAAAAACACTAATACTCATAGATCCCTCAACAAGAAGTTATGTAATAACTTACAGCTTCGTAGGATACCATCAAGGCACATCCTTGTGTCTTGAGTTAATGAAGCTTTGACTGAGCAAACTAAAACGGCCTGACCATCCCATCATGATTAGTCTCAACAAAATCAGCCTACCACTGTAGCATCAATCTTCGCTGCTCAAGATGCTTAGCCTTATGGGGATAGGCAGCACGAACACTGTTGCTTTCCTTGTGGCTCATCTGGCGTTCTACCGCACCTTCAGGCCATTGCCCTGATTCAATAAGAGCACTACATGCCAGCGTGCGGAAACCATGACCGCAGATGTCCTGTGTGGTGTCATAGCCCATCTTACGCAGCGCCTTGTTGATTGTGTTTTCAATCAGAACAGCTAAACCTTGGCAAGGCAATACCCCGACCACTCATCCATCAACGCCACCCGCTTAGACCATAACGTCCCACGTTGATACGCAGCCCTTGACTTATCTGCTAACTGGTGAGCTATCGCATGTTCAATAACCTCACGCGGGTAGATAGTCGTTTCACCAGCCCAATCACGAAATATCGATCTAAACCCATGCTGTGTTAAGTTGGTGCATCCCGTTCGCTTTAGGAATGCCAGCAAAGCCGTGTCGGAAAACTGCCCTTTACGAATGGCAGGGGACACAAAGTTATTGCTCTTAAAATAGGGTAAATCTTTTAATAGGTAACAGCAGCTTGGAAGGAAGAACCCTGTGTTCTTTCCCTGTCGTGAGATAATTTTCTGGAGTGTTCAGGTGGGGCGTTTTCACACAACCTATAGCAAGTTTGTTGTAGTAATCAAAGGTCCAAAAAAAACTTCCATTAGGAAAATCACAGCAAAAACAATAAGTTCAGATACAAAAAGCCCGTTTACACGAGCTTCTTTATGCAGGACAAAACCAATATTACGTTGTAACTGATTGATTCTGTATCAAATATGGCGGTGAGGGGGGGATTGACTCGCTTCGGGCAGCCTGTTCTCTGCGCTCTCAGTCTGTCCAACTGGCTGCGCTGCTACTCGGCCCATCCCTGGGCCTCGCCCCTACGGGGCCAGCGCATGCGCTGTTCAAAATTGCTCCCGGCAATTTTGTGTCGACCCCCGGTCGGGGCTTCTCATCCCCCCGCAGGCGTGCAACATGCGAAAAAAAAGCCCGTACTTGCGTACGAGCTCTTTCTCGAATATGGCGGTGAGGGGGGGATTCGAACCCCCGATACGTTGCCGTATACACACTTTCCAGGCGTGCTCCTTCAGCCACTCGGACACCTCACCATATTGTTGTTCCTGTGCTACCGGAACGGGCGCTAATTTAGGGAAATACCGCTCCGACGTCAATCAACTTTTTGAAAAAAACGTGCATTTACACAAACTTCAATCAATATGCAGCTTAAATAAGCGGGAATTGTTTTTTTTGCCAGCACCCTAAAATTTGCTACTCTGATGTTCCCTCGAAAAATGATGATTATAAGTGCGAGTACGTTCCGCATAACAATGTTCAGGAGACGTTATGGATATAATTTTCTATCACCCAACATTCGATACAACCTGGTGGCTTAATGCGCTGACAAAGGCCATACCTGGCGCGCGGGTCCGTGAGTGGAAGGCTGGTGATAATGCGCATGCTGACTACGCGCTGGTCTGGCATCCTCCGGTTGAAATGCTCGCCGGACGAAAATTAAAAGCCGTATTTGCGCTGGGTGCGGGCGTCGATTCTATTCTCAGTAAACTAAACGCTCATCCGGAAATGTTGGATGCGTCGATCCCGCTTTTCCGTCTGGAAGATACGGGGATGGGCCTGCAAATGCAGGAATATGCGGTTAGTCAGGTATTGCACTGGTTTCGTCGCTTTGATGACTACCAGGCATTAAAAAACCAGGAGAAATGGCAACCGTTGCCAGAATATACCCGCGATGAGTTTAGCGTCGGGATCATGGGCGCTGGTGTTTTAGGTGCCAAAGTTGCAGAAAGTCTGCAAGCATGGGGGTTCCCGCTACGCTGCTGGAGTCGTACGCGTAAATCCTGGTCTGGTGTGGAAAGCTTCGCCGGTACCGAGGAACTGAGCGCGTTTTTGAGTCAAACTCGCGTGCTGATCAACCTCCTGCCTAATACGGCAGAAACCGTAGGCATTATTAACGCTGATTTACTCAGTCAATTGCAGGATGGCGCTTACGTGCTGAACCTGGCGCGCGGCGTTCATCTCAATGAAGACGATCTTCTGGCATCGCTGGACAGCGGCAAAGTGAAAGGTGCCATGCTGGATGTCTATAGCCGTGAACCGCTGCCGGAAACCAGCCCGCTATGGAAACATCCGCGTGTGGCAATGACGCCGCATATCGCCGCGGTAACACGCCCGGCAGAGGCGGTGGACTACATCTCCCGTACGATTTTGGACCTGGAAAGTGGGAAATCCGTAACGGGTCAGGTCGATCGCGTTCGGGGATATTGATGGTAACCCGGCAAGTGCCGGGTTTCAGCTAATAAATGGCGACGATACCTGCTATCCTTGACGGAAAATGACTACAGGAGAGAGTTATGTATCCCGTTGACCTGCATATGCATACCGTCGCCAGTACCCACGCCTACAGCACCTTAAGTGATTACATCGCTGAAGCCCATCGCAAAGGCATCAAGCTGTTTGCCATAACCGATCATGGACCGGACATGGCGGATGCGCCTCATCACTGGCACTTTATTAATATGCGCATTTGGCCTCGTATCGTTGATGGCGTAGGGATCCTGCGCGGTATCGAGGCGAATATTAAGAATATTGAAGGCGAAATCGACTGTTCCGGTCCGATGTTTACTTCCCTGGATCTCATCATTGCGGGCTTCCATGAGCCGGTTTTTGCACCTCACGATAAAGACACCAATACCCAGGCAATGATAGCCACGATGGCCAGTGGTCACGTGCACATCATCAGCCATCCGGGGAATCCCAAATATCCCGTTGATATCACAGCGATTGCGCAGGCGGCGGCAAAATACCAGGTCGCGCTGGAAATCAATAACTCCTCGTTTTTGCATTCGCGTAAGGGGAGTGAGGACAATTGTCGCGCGGTCGCTGCGGCAGTGCGTGATGCCGGAGGCTGGGTGGCGTTAGGATCGGATTCACATACCGCTTTCACACTGGGTGAATTTGGTGAATGCCGTAAAATTCTGGATGATGTAAATTTCCCGGAAGACAGAATTTTAAACGTCACCCCTAAACGCCTGCTGGCGTTTCTGGAATCGCGAGGCATGGAGCCGATCGCGGAATTTGCTGAACTGTAATTGTTACTAACTGGAATATATCAATGAACGAGTTTTCTATCCTGTGTCGTGTACTGGGCTCGCTGTTTTACCGCCAACCGCAGGACCCTTTACTGGTTCCTCTGTTTACCCTGATTAGTGAAGGTAAACTGTCCGCCAACTGGCCGCTGGAACAGGACGAACTGCTCACTCGTCTGCAGAAAAGCTGCGATATGCCTCAGCTGGCTGCGGATTACAACGCGCTGTTTGTCGGCGACGAGTGTGCGGTGCCGCCTTATCGTAGCGCCTGGGTAGAAGGGGCGAAAGAATCCGATGTTCGTGCTTTTCTTTCTGCTCGCGGAATGCCGCTGGCAGATACGCCTGCAGATCATATTGGCATGCTGTTGCTGGCGGCTTCATGGCTTGAAGACCAGTCTGCGGAAGATGAAAGTGAAGCACTCGAAACCTTGTTTGTGGAATACCTGTTGCCCTGGTGTGGCACGTTCCTTGGCAAAGTTGAAGCGCACGCAAACACACAGTTCTGGCGTACCATGGCACCGTTAACGCGTGATGCCATTGGCGCGATGTGGGACGAATTGCAGGAAGATACTGAAGAATAAATGTGATTTAGATCTCATTAAACTGCAACTCAAATTACATCATTGCATGAATTGTGTGCACGATCTCATTCCCATGCCGTTTTTCTGCTAAGATACGCGGCATGAACATACTTCTCTCAATTGCAATCACAACGGGCATTCTCTCTGGGATTTGGGGATGGGTGGCCGTAGCTCTTGGTTTACTCAGTTGGGCTGGCTTTCTGGGCTGCACGGCCTATTTTGCCTGTCCACAGGGTGGGCTGAAAGGGCTGTGGATCTCGGCGTGTACGCTGCTAAGCGGTGTGGTGTGGGCGTTGGTGATTATTAACGGTAGCGCGCTTGCCCCGCATATGGACATTATTGGTTATGTCATGACGGGAATTGTCGCGTTTCTAATGTGTATTCAGGCAAAGCAATGGTTGCTTTCATTTGTGCCGGGCACCTTTATTGGCGCATGCGCAACGTTTGCAGGGCAGGGTGACTGGCAGTTGGTCGTGCCTTCTCTGGCGCTGGGGCTGGTATTCGGCTATGCGATGAAAAACAGCGGATTGTGGCTGGCATCTCGTCGTGAGAATCGGCTATCGTCGACGCTGACCAGTAAATAAAAAAAGCGTGAGGGTTTTCCTCACGCTTTTTATGCTGTATCAGACCACTCAGGATTCCGGAGGTACCGACAAATGGCGGTATTTAACCAGGATGTCATTATCAACTTGTTTCTTATCCTGCAAATCCCACAATCCGCGATCAATCCCGTCATTAATCAGGAAGATAACACCGGTTTCAATTGCTGACATCAGACAAAGCATAACCGGTTCGTTAGAGGTGTAGCCAATTTCACCTTCCAACAGTCGCTGGTAGTCAATGAAGCGGAATACCCCAGCCTGCACTTCATAAGACAAGATAGTTTTGCTGGTATTCACCGATGAGAGGATTTCACCGGTACTAACGTTAACCACACGCAGGTTGACCGCTATCTGGTCGAGCTGGTACTGCGTATCGGCGCCAATACCGAAATAGCGCGCACCAACGCCACCCGATTTAACGTTGCTTTCATAACCAATAATTGACCCTTCTACCATGATGTTTGCCGCGGTCAGAGACTGCAGAGGGATGCGGTTATTAATGGCAACTGTGCCGTTTTCCTGAGCTGCACGAATGATTTTTCGTTCGTTAAGCAAGTTCTGCAACCCCTGACGTTCCAGCGGGACGAACCAACGAGAATCCTTCAATGCGGTGACAAGCATCGCCGTGGCGCTTTGCGGGACGGCGGTTGAGAAGTTACTTGCCGGATAAGGTTTAAACTGGCCAGTCTCATCCTGAATATTGTATACCGAGACAAAAATCTTACCTGTAGGCATGGGCAGGTGCGTCAAGTCTTTATAGCTTTGGGCTCGGGGCATTAATGTCGGCTTAGCGGCTTCTTGCGGCGGGGCTGTTAAACATCCGCTGAGTAAAATTACTGCCACCATGATAAGTAAGCGCTGCATGATTTTTTCCTTTCGTGGCTATAATTTAGAAATCGGTCGACTGATTTTGTAAACCCGACACTTCAATAGTCGACGTTCTCCCCGTTTTCCTGTCCGTGACATTCAGTTGCAGTTGTCCATCCCGGTTGGCGATATCAACGATAAAATCGCTGGTTACCATCCTTCCCGGCTTACCGGTATTGATATTGGTAAGTAAGCCACCGAGTATTTGTGACTGGATCGCCTGGGTAAAGTTATCCAGCGCTGTTGGGGTTTCAATCCCGTAGTCGCCGGCACTCGGATCTTTATACGAGTTTTGCGCCTGGGCGCTGTTCAGTAAAAAAGAGCCGTTATTTGGGTTACCACCAAAGTTAGGGTTGCGGAACTGGAACGTCATATTTCCGGCCCAACTTAATGGTGAAATTAGCATGAGCAAAACCACTGCATGTTTGACACGCATGAAAGCCTCCGGACAAAATCATGTTTTAGAATTCATCGCGCGCTAAATCGCTCGTGCTTAATAGTGTTTGATCTATTTGCCGACGATTTAATGCTTCCTCAGTTTCTGCCAATGCAAAGACCACAATTTTGTCGAAGTCTCTTTTCGTCGGGAATAAAAAAGTCTGGAAGATAACGTCCTGATTGACCGTTATGGTGATCCAACTTCCCCAACGTGCACTGGGTCTTTCATTAATGGTTAAGTTTCCTGTGTACTTACTTTCCCACTTGTCACTAAAGGCCCGGTAAAAATCATGGCCAATGGAAGAGACAGTGTGGTCGGTTAACAGTCCGGGAACCTCCACCTCTACAGCCGCGTGTAGATTCCCGGCAGCAAGGAACAAATTTGCTGCCACAATCCAGGTCAAATAGCGTTTCATGGCTTTATCGCCTGAGGTTATCATTGGCCCACGAGACCGCCTGCGTACGATTTTTGACAGCTATCTTTTTGAAAAGATTATAAAGATGTGTTTTCACCGTATTTTCACTAATAAATAGTGAACGCGCGATTTCAATATTTGAGGCGCCGATACGCAGTTTATTAAGGATCTCTTTTTCACGGTGCGTAAGTAATGCCGACTCCGTGCTGTTATAGCGGTAGTTCCCGGAATGCGTGATCAGGTAGCTGGCGAGCTTTTGCGAAAAGTAACATTCGCCCCGCAACACACCCTGCAAACCGCTGACAACACGCTGCTCATCTTCAGTTGCGTAAAATACGCCATTGATATGCGGCCAGTTTTCAATATCCCGGTAAGGATAATCATCTGGAGTATTCAACAATAAAGTTTTTATATTGTTGTTTTTTCTGCTCAAATTATCTTGCCAGTAATGGATCAGTTTTTTATCTGCCTCCATCATATCCAGTAAAACAATGCAGCTGGAGGATATATCATCCAGAGAACGTTGAATATTATGTAGTTTTCCGGTTAACGCCAGCGATTGCTTTAAATGCTGTAATAACGCAGTTGCCTGCAGGGATGGTTTAGTGATCAACAATAATGTATGACCATGAATACTATGGACTTCATTAAACATGATGAAACTCCACTTTTTTAGTCGCACACCTGACAGTTGCCTCTACTAAAATAGAGGCACCAGAAGTACTGACAGATGTTGCACTGCTGTGTAGAAATAAAACTTCGACCCAACGGGGTGAAAATATTAAAACAAATGGACTTCAACTGATTTCAATCTAGCTATTACAAATCTTAAAGCAAGTGTTAAACATGTTACATAATGTAAATTTATATATTAAAATGTGATTTTTGCGTTTTTGTGGAGTTTAGATTTGATAGTAAAGTTGTACATTTTAGCGTTACTGCATAGATTTAAAAAATCATACAAATTATAATATCTTATTGAATTTTAAGAAATAAAATTATAATTAGATGGTTTTAGATTTCTAATGAATTTTGATTTTTTTGTCTCACTTTAAGTTGAACAATTTTAGATAGAAAAAATGACACTTGTCACGACTTGTACCGAGGACAATCCCACTACCGTCTGCAAGGCCCAGAAAACGCGGGAAACGCGTTTTTTTGTTACTGCATAGAAATTCACTCATCGGGTTACAAAAGAAATAAAATCCAGAGCTATAACGGTGTTAATTGCTGTTAATTAGTACTTTGGGGTGAATCTGGATATAAAAATACAACTGGTGGGTGAGTTATTTAAAATGTTTCAACGGACATACTCTTCATCGTAACGTGGCGTTAACAAATGTAAGTCACGTTAACAATAATTTGAGTGGTAAATAATTTAACCTTATGTACGACCAGGTCCAGGGTGACAACATGAAAAACAAGTTGTTATTTATGATGTTTACAATGCTGGGTGTGCCTGGGATTGCATCCGCTACAAGTTATGATTTAGCTAACTCAGAATATAACTTTGCGGTAAATGAATTAAGTAAGTCTTCATTTAATCAGGCAGCCATTATTGGTCAGGTTGGCACTGCGAACAGTGCAAATACTCGACAGGGGGGCTCGAAGTTATTGTCGGTTATTTCGCAAGAAGGTTCTGGTAACCGAGCGAAAACAGACCAGACGGGGTCATATAACTTTGCATATATTGATCAAACGGGTAGTTCCAATGACGCGAATATTAAACAAGGTTCATACGGTAATACGGCGGTAATTATCCAGAAAGGTTCTGGTAATAAAGCCAATATTACTCAGTACGGTACACAAAAAACAGCAGTTGTGGTGCAGAGACAGTCGCAAATGGCAATTCGCGTTACTCAACGCTAATCCATTAACGACGATTAAATCAATCCGATGGGGGTTTACCATGAAACTTTTAAAAGTGGCAGCATTCGCAGCAATCGTAGTTTCTGGCAGTGCTCTGGCTGGTGTTGTTCCGCAATGGGGCGGCAATCATCATGGTGGCGGTAGTAATTATGGCCCAGACTCTTCACTGAGTATCTACCAATATGGGTCAAACAACGCTGCGAATGCTCTGCAAAGTGATGCGCGTAAATCAGATGTCACTATCACACAACAGGGGCGCGGTAACGGGGCTGTAGTTGGTCAGGGCGCTGATGACAGTACCATTAGCCTGAAACAGACTGGCTTCCAGAACAATGCCACTATCGATCAGTGGAATGCTAAAAATGCTGATATTAGTGTAACCCAGTTCGGTGGCCGTAACGGTGCGTTGGTTAATCAGACCGCTTCTGACTCCAATGTGCTGATTCAGCAAGTTGGCTTTGGCAACAACGCTACAGCTAACCAACACTAATTCAGTTTTCTGACTGATAATAAACAGGGCGTGAGCCCTGTTTTTTTTTCGGGAGAATATGATGCATACGCTATTACTCATTGCCGCGCTGGCAAATCAAATAACATTCAATACAACTCAGCAAGGTGATATGTACACCATTATTCCTCAGGTGACGTTAACCCAACCGTGCGTATGTGAGGTACAAGTCCTTGCCATACGTAAAGGGCAGGGGGGACAAAGCCAGTCGCAGCAGAAAATAAGCCTTTCGGTCCCTGCTAATCGACCGATTGAATTAACCAAACTGAGCTTTAATATTTCATCTGAGGATTCGGTCAAAATTATCGTTACCGTTTCAGATGGGCAGTCTCTGCATCTGTCGCAACAATGGCCTGACTCAAACAGTCACCCATAATTTTTTGCTGTATTTGCATTAAGGGTGTGGCTGGGAATGCGCTGCTGTTCTATGAATATAGAAGCGTGTGAGCGTTTGTATTTGATCGTTAATCGTAGCGGTGAAGGATCATTTCGATCCCTCAAAGATGGCTAATCATTGAGGAACCCTTATGTGTACATTATTAAAGCGTATTTTAAGTACCAGTTTATGTGCTTTTTCTCTTTTAACCCTCCCTGCAATTGCGCAGCAAATCACAACCGGCGGGGTTATTCATTTTCGCGGAGCGATAGTTGAATCACCTTGCGACGTTAACAGACAGCAGCAGCAAATTGAATTGTCATGTATCCGCAACGGCACCAACCAGAATAGTCTTTACAACCCGCAACAGCTCGCGACAGCCCCTCAGAATGTGCAGGAAATTGCCACAGTCAAAATGCACTACCTCAATGAAGGTGATGCTGCCAACTTACTGATTTAGTGTATGATGGTGTTTTTGAGGTGCTCCAGTGGCTTCTGTTTCTATCAGCTGTCCCTCCTGTTCAGCTACTGACGGGGTGGTGCGTAACGGCAAAAGCACCGCCGGACATCAGCGCTATCTCTGCTCTCACTGCCGTAAAACATGGCAACTGCAGTTCACTTACACCGCTTCTCAACCCGGTACGCACCAGAAAATCATTGATATGGCCATGAATGGCGTTGGATGCCGGGCAACCGCCCGCATTATGGGCGTTGGCCTCAACACGATTTTCCGCCATTTAAAAAACTCAGGCCGCAGTCGGTAACCTCGCGCATACAGCCGGGCAGTGACGTCATCGTCTGCGCGGAAATGGACGAACAGTGGGGATACGTCGGGGCTAAATCGCGCCAGCGCTGGCTGTTTTACGCGTATGACAGGCTCCGGAAGACGGTTGTGGCGCACGTATTCGGTGAACGCACTCTGGCCACACTGGAGCGTCTTCTGAGCCTGCTGTCGGCCTTTGAGGTCGTGGTATGGATGACGGATGGCTGGCCGCTGTATGAATCCCGCCTGAAGGGAAAGCTGCACGTTATCAGCAAGCGTTACACTCAGCGCATTGAGCGACATAACCTGAATCTGAGACAACATCTGGCAAGGCTGGGACGGAAGTCACTGTCGTTCTCAAAATCGGTGGAGCTGCATGACAAGGTCATCGGGCATTATCTGAACATAAAACACTATCATTAAGTTGGAGTCATTACCCTCAATGAACAGAAAAACATGGCGATTCTTAATATTGAATATAAATGACTCGCTGTGGCGTAGATATGCACACTTACGGTTAAAAAGAGAGATTTAAGGGAAAACCCTGCTGTACACTTAACGAATGGTGTTTTGTCAGGGGGAACTTATGCAATCACGTGTTCATGTGTTACATGGCGATATTACGACTGTCGCTGTTGATGTGATTGTCAATGCGGCGAATTCATCGCTGCTGGGGGGAGGTGGCGTCGATGGCGCAATCCATCGCGCTGCCGGACCTGCATTACTGGAGGCCTGCAAACAGGTTATCCAGCAACAAGGAGAATGCCCGACAGGGCATGCGGTGATCACTCTGGCGGGGGCGCTTGCGGCAAAAGCGGTCATTCATACCGTAGGACCCGTCTGGCAAGGGGGAGGTCATCATGAGGCCGAACGCCTCGAAGAAGCTTACTTAAACACCCTGCAACTGGCCCTGGCCAATGGTTATCACTCCATTGCTTTTCCGGCGATTAGCACCGGGGCTTATGGCTATCCACGCGCCGCAGCGGCAGAAATAGCGGTGAAAACGGTGCTGAAATTTATTACCCGCCGCGCACTTCCTGATCAGATATACTTCGTGTGCTTTGATGACGAAAACGCTCAACTTTATAAGAGATTGCTAACACAACAAGGCGATGATCACACGGACTGATATGACGCGACTTGAGCGTGCCATCACGCCCCTTTGCGAAGACCACCCGGGAGAATGCGGCATTCTTGCGTTGGATGACAGCCTGGATGCGTTTGCTGCTCGCTATCGGTTAACGGAAATGGCGGAACGTACCCTGGATGTGCAGTATTACATCTGGGAAAACGACATGTCCGGGTTATTGCTATTTTCCGTACTGCTGGCCGCTGCGAAGCGAGGCGTACGGGTGCGTTTGCTGCTGGATGATAACAACACGCCGGGTCTGGACGACACGCTGCGTCTGCTGGATAAGCACCCCAATATAGAAGTTCGCCTCTTCAATCCGTTTTCCTTTCGCATCCTGCGCGCGCTGGGCTATTTAACCGATTTTGCCCGGCTTAATCGGCGCATGCACAATAAAAGTTATACCGCTGACGGCGTGGTGACTCTCGTTGGTGGGCGTAATATTGGCGATGCCTATTTTGGCGCGGGTGAGCAACCGCTATTTTCCGACCTGGACGTCATGGCTATCGGGCCGGTTGTCAAAGATGTGGCGGATGATTTTGAGCGTTACTGGCACTGCCGCTCGGTTTCAACGTTACAAAATGTGCTTGAGATGTCCGAGCCAGATTCTGCGCAGCGTATTGAGCTACCCGAATCCTGGTATAACGATGATATTACCCGCCGCTATCTGCATAAGCTGGAAACCAGCCAGTTTATGTCCAGTCTCGATCAAAGATCGCTGCCGCTGATTTGGGCCAAAACGCGTTTGCTGAGCGATGATCCTGCAAAAGGAGAAGGGAAAGCGCCGCGCCACTCGCTATTACCGCAGCGTTTGTTTGACGTAATGGGCTCGCCGACCGAACGTATTGATATTATTTCTGCCTACTTTGTGCCGACGCGTGCCGGTGTGGCGCAGCTCCTGAGACTGGTAAGAAAAGGCGTCAAGATTGCCATTTTAACCAATTCACTGGCGGCGAATGATGTGGCGATCGTCCATGCGGGCTATGCGCGCTGGCGAAAAAAACTGCTGCGCTACGGTGTAGAATTATACGAACTTAAACCGACCCGCGATCGCGTCTCGGTCGTTCACGATCGTGGATTAACCGGGAATTCAGGGTCCAGCCTGCATGCGAAAACGTTCAGTATTGATGATCGCAAAGTGTTTATCGGCTCGCTTAATTTTGATCCTCGTTCGACGCTGCTCAATACAGAAATGGGATTTGTGATTGAGAGTGAAGTGCTGGCCGAATTGATTCATAAACGGTTTATGCAAAGCCAGCGTGATATGGCCTGGCAGCTACGCCTTGACCGTTGGGGGAGAATTAATTGGGTCGACCGACTTTCTGGCAGTGAACAGGTCCTGAAAAAAGAACCCGCCACAGGATTCTGGAAGCGGGTTCTGGTAAAGCTGGCGTCCGTGTTACCCATTGAATGGCTGCTTTGAACCACACAATGATTGAGGGAAAAACTAGCCGGCTATGGCCTTGTTTTTATCCTGCTTAACGGGCGGTTTACCCGAAAAGAGAAACTTCAGCACCGGAATGCGTAAATGGATTTCGTACAGTATTACCGCAATCCCAACCACAAACAGCAGACCGCAGAGAAAACCCAGCAGATTCGACGTGATATGCGGTGTGATGTAAGCGCCAAAAAACAGCGTTAACGGGTGATGCACCAGATAGATAAACAGCGACGCGTTGACAAAATAGGTCACGCGGGCAGACTGGAAATTAAGCAAACGGTGACCCAACGAAAAGACGACGTTCACCATCCACAGTCCCATGACCATGGTAATGACATATTCGGTTTCATACATCCAGGCATCGCCGTTGCCATAACGCTGATTGAGCAGGTATGCCACAAATGCGAATGCAGCACCGAGCGTGCAACCGCGTGACGGTGTGGTAAACAGCGCTTTCAGATTCGGGTTGATAAACGCCAGTGCGCCGAGGATAAAGAACGGCGCATAGAACAGCGTTTGCATAACGATAAAATTGAACATGCCATCGCTGAGAATCGAAGGGTAGAGGATGAAAATTGTCCTTCTGACGGCAGCGTAACCGACACCTAACAAGATGAAGATCAGCGATAATTTAGTCATCGACACCGCCGGGGCGCTGGCGGCGTCACTACGCGTCAGTCTGTTTTTCATCTGGGTGAACACCCACATGCTCACGGTCGTTAATACGACCAGAACCAGTAAAAACCACAGATGGGAAATCAGCTCCCAGGCCAGTGCATTGTATTTATCGTAGCCGCTGAGAGTATGCCAACTGTCTGCTTTTCCCTTTACGTATTGCAGCATGATAAATTGCGGCAGCGTAAGTAATGGAATCGCGGTCAGCATCGGGATCCCCACGCGTTCTACACGCACCTTCCACCAGCGCTTTAGTGGATAGCGCAAAAATAGCATGTAGGAAAAATAACCCGAAATGACAAAGAAGACTTGCATGCGAAAAGCATGGATAAAGTCGTTAAACAGGGTCAACCACCACGACGGTTCCGCGCTATTCACGTGCCAGGTGTGGGTCGAGTAAATCAATGAAATATGGAATGGGATCCCTAACAACATTAGCCAGGCACGGATGGAGTCAAGAAAATATTCGCGTGGTGGTGATACAGAGCTCATAGACAGTTATGTATTCTCAGACTTTTCGTCTTATCCCTAAGACGAATAATGGTTACATTCGAGGGCAACCCTACACGAAGTCCAACAACCTGTCTCCAGGATAAGCACGCAAAGTGAAAACAGGTAGTTGAACCTGATTAAACCATGAGCCAGCGCGCGAACAATACAGGGATTCAGTTGTCGGAATACCCGATTATCCATTAAAATGGATCGGATCAATATAAGCACACAAAGGGGGAAGTGCTTACTAATTATGAAACATAAACTACAAATGATGAAAATGCGTTGGTTGGGTGCAGCAGTTATGTTAACGCTGTACACATCATCGAGCTGGGCGTTCAGCATCGATGATGTTGCAAAACAAGCTCAATCCTTAGCCGGTAAAGGCTATGAGGCGCCAAAAAGTAACTTGCCCTCCGTTTTCCGCGACATGAAATATGCTGATTATCAGCAGATCCAGTTTAACCGCGATAAAGCCTACTGGAGCAATCTCAAGACCCCATTTAAGCTCGAGTTCTACCACCAGGGTATGTACTTCGACACGCCGGTCAAAATCAACGAAGTTACCGCTACAGCGGTGAAAAGAATCAAATACAGCCCGGATTATTTTAATTTTGGCGATGTTCAGCATGATAAAGACACGGTAAAAGATCTCGGTTTCGCCGGGTTCAAAGTGCTGTATCCGATCAACAGCAAAGATAAAAACGACGAAATCGTCAGCATGCTCGGTGCCAGCTATTTCCGTGTTCTGGGGGCAGGGCAGGTCTACGGTCTGTCTGCGCGCGGTCTCGCGATTGATACCGCTCTGCCTTCTGGCGAAGAATTTCCCCGCTTCCGTGAGTTTTGGATCGAGCGTCCGAAACCGACTGACAAACGTTTGACCATTTATGCCTTGCTGGATTCTCCGCGCGCAACCGGAGCGTATCGCTTTGTCATCATTCCGGGTCGTGACACGGTAGTCGATGTTCAGTCCAAAGTTTATCTGCGCGACAAAGTGGGCAAGCTGGGCGTGGCACCGTTAACCAGTATGTTCCTGTACGGACCAAACCAGCCTTCTCCGGCGACCAACTATCGTCCGGAACTGCATGACTCTAACGGTTTGTCGATCCACGCTGGCAACGGCGAGTGGATTTGGCGTCCGCTGAATAACCCGAAACATCTGGCGGTGAGCAGCTTTGCGATGGAAAACCCGCAAGGTTTCGGCCTGCTGCAGCGTGGCCGTCAGTTCTCGCGTTTTGAAGATATCGACGATCGTTACGATCTGCGCCCAAGCGCCTGGATCACGCCAAAAGGTGATTGGGGTAAAGGTAAGATTGAGTTAGTTGAAATCCCAACTAACGATGAAACGAACGATAACATCGTTGCGTACTGGACGCCGGATCAACTGCCTGAAGCCGGCAAAGAGATGAACTTCAAGTACACCCTGACGTTCACGCGTGACGAAGACAAGCTTCATGCCCCTGATAGCGCCTGGGTCCAGCAGACTCGTCGTTCTACCGGTGATGTAAAACAATCTAACCTCATTCGTCAGCCTGATGGCACTATCGCGTTTGTGGTGGACTTTACCGGCACGGATATGAAAAAGCTGCCGCAGGATACCCCGGTTACCGCACAAACCAGTATTGGCGACAACGGCGAGATCGTTGAAAGTACTGTGCGCTACAACCCGGTAACTAAAGGTTGGCGTTTGGTATTGCGCGTGAAAGTGAAAGACGTGAAGAAAACCACTGAAATGCGTGCTGCCTTGGTCAATGCCGATCAGACGCTGAGTGAAACCTGGAGCTACCAGTTACCTGCCAATGAATAAGACAACTGAGTATATTGACGCAATGCCGCTTTCGGATATCGAAAAAGCGGCACTGCCGAAAACTGACATCCGCGCCGTTCATCAGGCGCTGGATGCCGAGCATCGTACGTACTCGCGTGAAGATGATTCACCGCAGGGTTCGGTGAAAGCTCGCCTGGAGCAGGCGTGGCCTGATTCTCTGGCCAAAGAGCAGTTGGTTAAGGACGATGAGGGGCGCGATCAGCTGCAGGCGATGCCAAAAGCAACGCGTACCTCTATGTTCCCCGATCCCTGGCGTACCAACCCGGTTGGCCGCTTTTGGGATCGCCTGCGCGGGCGCGATGTGACTCCGCGTTATCTTTCGCGTTTGACGAAAGAAGAACAGGAGAGCGAGCAAAAATGGCGTACGGTTGGCACCATCCGCCGCTATACGTTGTTGATCTTAACGCTGGCGCAAACGGTCGTCGCAACCTGGTATATGAAGACGATCCTTCCGTATCAGGGTTGGGCATTCATTAATCCTGTTGACATGATGGGGCAGGATTTATGGGTCTCCTTTATGCAACTGCTGCCCTACATGCTCCAGACCGGCATTCTCATTTTGTTTGCCGTGCTTTTCTGTTGGGTTTCAGCAGGATTCTGGACCGCGCTGATGGGCTTCCTGCAACTGTTGATTGGGCGAGATAAGTACAGTATCTCCGCCTCAACGGTTGGGGACGAACCGTTAAATCCCGAACACCGGACCGCGTTGATTATGCCGATCTGTAACGAGGACGTTGACCGCGTATTCGCGGGACTTCGCGCCACGTGGGAGTCGGTCAAAGCGACGGGCAACGCCGAGCATTTTGATGTTTACATCCTGAGCGACAGCTACAACCCTGATATCTGCGTAGCAGAACAAAAAGCGTGGATGGAGCTGATTGCCGAAGTGCAAGGCGAAGGGCAGATTTTCTACCGCCGTCGTCGTCGTCGCGTGAAGCGTAAAAGCGGTAACATTGATGACTTCTGCCGTCGCTGGGGAAATCAGTACAGCTACATGGTGGTGCTGGACGCTGACTCCGTGATGAGCGGTGACTGTCTGAGCGGGCTGGTGCGCCTGATGGAAGCGAATCCAAATGCCGGGATTATCCAGTCTTCACCGAAGGCTTCCGGTATGGATACGCTGTATGCACGCTGTCAGCAGTTTGCGACCCGTGTTTATGGTCCGTTGTTTACCGCTGGACTTCACTTCTGGCAATTGGGGGAATCGCACTACTGGGGCCATAACGCGATTATTCGCGTGAAGCCGTTTATCGAACACTGTGCGCTTGCGCCGTTACCGGGCGAAGGCTCGTTTGCGGGTTCGATCCTCTCCCATGACTTCGTCGAAGCGGCGTTGATGCGTCGTGCCGGCTGGGGCGTGTGGATTGCTTACGATCTGCCGGGCTCTTATGAAGAGCTACCGCCGAACCTGCTGGATGAACTCAAGCGTGACCGTCGCTGGTGTCATGGCAACCTGATGAACTTCCGTCTGTTCCTGGTGAAAGGGATGCACCCGGTTCACCGTGCAGTGTTCCTGACCGGCGTTATGTCCTATCTGTCCGCGCCGCTGTGGTTTATGTTCCTCGCGTTATCGACCGCATTGCAGGTGGTGCATGCGCTGACGGAACCACAGTACTTCCTGCAACCGCGCCAGCTGTTCCCGGTATGGCCGCAGTGGCGACCTGAACTGGCGATCGCGCTGTTTGCTTCTACGATGGTGCTGCTGTTCCTACCGAAGCTGCTGAGTATTTTGCTCATCTGGTGTAAAGGGACGAAAGAATACGGCGGGTTTATCCGCGTCACGCTGTCGCTGCTGCTGGAGGTTCTGTTCTCCGTGCTGCTGGCGCCGGTGCGTATGCTGTTCCATACCGTCTTCGTCGTGAGCGCCTTCCTCGGTTGGGAAGTGGTGTGGAATTCGCCGCAGCGTGATGACGATTCCACCCCGTGGGGTGAAGCATTTATGCGTCACGGTTCTCAGTTACTGCTGGGGCTGGTGTGGGCGGTAGGTATGGCCTGGCTGGATCTGCGTTTCCTGTTCTGGCTGGCGCCGATTGTCTTCTCGCTGATCCTGTCGCCGTTTGTTTCCGTGATTTCCAGCCGTTCCACGGTTGGGTTACGTACCAAGCGCTGGAAGCTGTTCCTGATCCCGGAAGAGTATTCTCCGCCGCAGGTGCTGGTGGATACGGATACCTACCTGGTGATGAACCGCAATCGTACACTGGACGACGGCTTTATGCATGCGGTGTTTAACCCGTCATTTAACGCACTGGCAACGGCAATGGCGACTGCACGTCACCGCGCGAGTAACGTGCTTGAGATTGCCCGTGACCGCCATGTGGAGCAGGCGCTGAACGAAACGCCGGAGAAACTAAACCGTGACCGCCGTCTGGTGCTGTTGAGCGATCCGGTGACGATGGCGCGTTTGCACTATCGCGTCTGGAATTCACCTGATAAGTATTCTTCGTGGGTGAATTACTACCAGGGACTGACCCTGAATCCGCTGGCGCTCAGGAAAAAGTAAGCGTTATGTAACGTGAAAATACCGGCCTGGTGCCGGTATTTTTTTATACTAAATAAAAGAGCTGTGAGGTATCAGGTGCGAATATTGGCAGTGGCAATCATGGTGTGCTTGCTGAGCGGATGCGGCAGTATTATTAGCCGAACTATCCCAGGGCAAGGGCACGGAAACCAATACTATCCTGGCGTGCAATGGGATGTCCGTGACTCCGCGTGGCGCTACGTCACCATCCTCGACCTGCCATTTTCGCTGGTGTTTGATACTTTGCTGCTCCCGCTCGACATTCACCACGGACCTTACGAGTAAGCTATCGCTCATCCCATTCATCGGCCGCGGTCTGACCCTCTTCGGTATCCAGGGGAGGTTCCAGCTGGAATTCACCTTCATCCCATTCGTGAAGCGTGTTTTCTTCCTGCCACTCCTGACGGATTTCAATTTCATCATAGTCGCCATCAAAAACGCTTTGGGCCGCTTCACCACTCAGCATTGGCAGGCATTCACCCTCGCCCTCATCCTCGTCAGCAAAGAATTCCGCCTGCCACATAATGTCACCATCCTGTAGCACGTATTTTTGTACGCTTAGCTGTTGAACGCTGGCTTCGTCGGGCTCAAGGTCAGGGTTATCAGCCAGAAATTCTTCACGAGCGGCATCAATGGCTTCTTCCAGCGTGGCATACATGGTCATCAGAGTCTCCCTTTGATTTAATGAAGTATTCAGGGAAATAATAGTTGATTCTCCGATATTGCAAGTATGAATGCACAAAAATCATCCCGTAGCCTCAGTGCTCCGGCGACGGCGCAGGCTATTCCACGAGTAGAAAGCGTTAAACAGTACGACGCCCGCGGTCACGCAGAAGACGGCGCGAAAACCGTAGTTGGCGGAAATTGCCGCCCCCATTAACGGCCCCGTTACGTTACCGATATCGCGAAATGACTGGTTATAACTGAAAATACGCCCGGCTATCTGATTGGTTGAGTTATAGACCAGCAGCGTTTGTACTGCCGGGAGCAGAGCCCCGTCAGCGGCCCCCAATAAAAAGCGCAGAACGGCAAGTTGCCAGGGCGATTGTACAAACGACATTGGAATAAGCAGCAGCACGGAGATGACCAGAGCAACAATCAGGATCTTCTCCGGGCCAATTCGGTCACCTAATTTGCCGAGCCGCGGGGCGCTAATTAACGCAGCCACGCCCGGTACGGAAGCAATCATCCCGCTAATAAAGGCGATGTTACTGACGTTGCCAGCCAACTCTCGAACGTACAGCGTCAGAATTGGCGCGATGGACCCGGTTGCCACCTGGATTATCAGCGTTGTGACAAACAGGCTCAGCACCAGTTTGGGATTTTTTAACGAGGCCACGACTTCGCGAATGTGCAGCATCTCTTTCTTGCTCACCGGTTGGAAACGTTCGCGAATAAAAAATAGCGTCAGGATAAAACAGAGCAGCAGTACGCTGGCGGTGATGAAAAATACCGGGCGTAGTCCGTACTGATCCGCGAGCAGCCCGCCTGCCAACGGTCCGAGCAGTGCGCCGCTGACGCCGCCGGTGGAAAGCGTTCCCAGCGCCCAGCCGCTTTTATTGCGCGGAACCTGGGTGGCGATCAGCGCATTGGCGTTGGGAATGAAACCGCCGAGCAGACCCAACAGGGCGCGCAGGACCAGGAACTGCCAGATATTTTGCGCCAGCCCCATCAACAGCATCACAATAGCCATACCCAATGCGGAACGCAGCAGCATGATTTTTCGCCCTTTGCGATCGGCAAGGCCACCCCAGAAAGGAGAGGCGATGGCGGAAAAGAGAAAAGTGATGCTGAAGACCAGACCTGACCACATATTCAGGGCGCTATGACCCGTAACGCCGAGGCTCTCGACATAGAGGGGCAAAAAGGGCATAACCAGGCTAAATGCTGCACCGGTTAAAAAACAACCCAACCAGGCAACGGTGAGGTTGCGTTTCCAGTTTATGGGAGCATCTGAGGGTGACATAGCGTTCCGCAGTGTGGCGCGCTGTTTGCGCTATCGATTGAATATAAGGAAGCAGGCTAATTATGCGCCTGGTTGATAGTTGCTGCAATGCGGATAGCAGTTAAACCTAAAGCGGGCAGGGAAGGTGTTGCAGTCCACAGGACTGCAACCGTGCTTTAGTACAGGGAAGGTGAACCTTCAGGACGCGTCTTGAAACGACGGTGTAGCCACATATACTGCTCTGGGGCCATCATGATGCATTGCTCAACAATCTTATTCATCCACGCTGCCGTAGTCTCCGCGTTGTCTAACGGCGGTGAACACTCCGGAGGCAGCATAATCAATTGATAACCTTTACCGTCAGGTTTGCGGCGGGGAACAAACGGTACCAGGCAGGCATTCGACATGCGTGAAAGCATCCAGGTCCCGGAGGTTGTTGCGGCCTGTTCAACAGCAAAAAGCGGGACAAATACGCTGGCGCGGGGACCGTAGTCATGATCCGGCGCATACCAGACCACTTCGCCTTTTTTCAACGCTTTAATCATTCCTTTCAGGTCTTTACGATCGAGCATTGATTTATTAGAGCGCATACGGCCCCAGGTTTGTAGCCAGTCGAGCAGTGGGTTGTCGTTAGGGCGATATACGCCTATCCCCGGCTCCTGCAAACCAAACTGACGCGCCCCCAGTTCAAGGGTCAGAAAGTGCAGACCCACTAACAAAATTCCCCGCTTTTGCGCCTGAACGTCGCGGATATGTTCCATCCCGATAACTTCCGTCCAGCGTGAAATGCGCTTGTCAGACCAAAACCAGGCCATTCCGGTTTCCATCACGCCCATGCCCACGGACTCGAAGTTCTTGATGATCATCTGCTGGCGTTCCTGCTCGCTCATTTGCGGGAAGCACAGTTCCAGATTACGGGAAACAATTTTTGCCCGACGTTTCATCAAACGTAATGCCAGACGACCTAATGCGCAGCCCAACTTGTAAAGAATCGGGTAGGGTAACTGCACGATTAACCAAAGGATGCCAATGCCCAGCCAGGTTAACCAATAACGTGGATGCAGTAACGCAGCCGAAAACTTGGGTAAATTCGTCATGTCTATCCTGTCTTCAAACGACCAATTGCCTGTATTGTCGCATTTTTTCGCGCATATCAAAAATTTGTGACGGGAGAACGGTGATTAAACCAGCAATTGTTGTTGCACTTTTATATTGGAGTAAGAAATGTAGCGTAAAATGTGTGGATGTAAATTGGCAGTGTTTGCTTTATTATGCCGCCGATTTTCATTTTCTCCCTATTTGCAGGATACGTACACCATGCCAGTGTTACACAACCGCATTTCGAACGATGCGCTCAAAGCCAAAATGTTGGCTGAGACCGAGCCGCGCACGACGATCTCATTCTATAAATATTTCACCATCGCCAATCCTCAGTACACACGTGATGCGCTGTACCAGATGTTCACTGCATTGAACGTCTTCGGGCGCGTTTATCTTGCCCATGAAGGAATCAACGCGCAAATCAGCGTACCGCAAAGCAACGTCGAGGCATTCCGCCAGCAGCTTTATGCGTTTGATCCCGCATTCGCCGGGTTACGTCTGAATATCGCGCTGGATGATGATGGGAAATCGTTCTGGGTGCTGCGCATGAAAGTGCGTGAACGCATCGTGGCGGATGGCATTGACGATCCGCAATTTGACGCCAGCAACGTAGGTGATTACCTGAAGGCGGCGGAAGTAAACGCCATGCTGGACGATCCTGACGCGGTATTCATTGATATGCGCAACCACTATGAATATGAAGTGGGCCATTTTGAGAATGCGCTGGAAATCCCGGCAGACACGTTCCGCGACCAGTTACCGAAAGCCGTTGAAATGATGCAGGCGCATAAAGATAAAAAAATCGTTATGTATTGCACAGGCGGGATCCGTTGTGAGAAAGCCAGCGCCTGGATGAAACACAACGGATTTAGCAAAGTCTGGCACATTGAGGGCGGTATTATTGAATATGCCCGCAAGGCGCGTGAACAGGGGCTTCCTGTGCGTTTTGTCGGTAAAAACTTCGTTTTTGATGAGCGTATGGGCGAAAGGATTTCTGAAGATGTTATTGCGCATTGTCATCAGTGCGGAACGGCGTGCGACAGCCATACTAATTGCAAAAATGATGGCTGCCATCTGTTGTTTATCCAGTGTCCGGCCTGCGCGCAGAAGTATAACGGCTGCTGTAGCGAGTTGTGTAGCGAAGAGAGTAAGTTGCCGGAAGAAGAGCAACGTCGTCTTCGCGCCGGACGTGAAAATGGCAACAAAATTTTTAATAAGTCACGCGGTCGCCTGAATACCAAACTGGGTATTCCTGACCCTGCGCAATAGTCATCATGCCGGATGGCGGTTTTAGCCCCATCCGGCAACTCATACGTTACTTCTGTTGGACGCCTTCCACTGAGATGATCAGATCGACTTCCTGAGACGCCGGGCCGAGATCGGTGGTGATGTTGAAGTCCTTCAGCTTAATTTTACCTTCTGCTTCAAAACCTGCACGCGTGCCACCCCACGGATCGCCGCCCTGACCGATCAGCTTCGCATCCAGCGTAACCGGTTTAGTGACGCCGTTCAGGGTGAGATTACCGGTGATATCCAGGTCGTTCCCCTCTTTCTTCACGCTGGTAGAGCTAAAGGTCGCCTGCGGGAATTTGGCCACGTTAAGGAAATCTGCGCTGCGCAGGTGCTTGTCGCGTTCGGCGTGATTGGTGTCAACGCTGTTGGTGTTGATGGTGACGTTAACCTTATCGGCTGAGGGATTTTTCTCATCAAAGGTAAAAGTCCCGTCGAAATCTTTAAATGTGCCGTACAGCCAACTGTAACCCAGGTGCTGAATACGGAAATTAACAAAGGCATGCTGTCCTTCTTTGTCAATTTTGTAATCTGCCGCCACGGCTGACCCGGTGGTGAATAACAGAGAGGCGAGTGTAAGTCCCAGCAGGTTTTTTTTCATTTTAAGCTCCATAGTCAGATGACGATTTTCCCAACATGCGATTCAGGGTATCGTCGTTATCGATAAAGTGATGTTTCAGGGCCATCAGTCCGTGCAGAAGCGATAAAACCACCACGGTCCACGCAAGCCACAGGTGCAGACTACCGGCGAGGTCGGCCTGAGCGCCCGCATTGGCAAGGGTGGCAGGAATGTCGAACCAACCAAATACGCTTATCGCTTTGCCATCAGCGGTGGAAATCAAATACCCGCTGATGACAATAGAAAAGAGCAATGTGTATAGCGCGAGGTGACCCAGTGCCGCCGCGATGCGGGTTAAACGGGAATAACTTGCCAGCGCAGGAGGAGGTGGGGAGATCAACCGCCAGACGACGCGGATAACCAGCCCCATCATAAGCACAACGCCGATGCTTTTATGCAGTTCAGGGGCCTGGTGATACCAGCCGTCGTAATAGCTGAGTGTGACCATCCACAATCCCAGCGCAAACATGCCATATACAGCAATCGCAATCAGCCAGTGTAAAGCGGCAGACACCACGCCATAGCGTTGTGGAGTATTATTGAATTGCATAAGTGCACCGTTAGATATTTCAGAAGTGAATGAAAATGGCGCGTAAAAGACATTAATGCAACTAATAAATAACAATAATGGTGATATTTGTTTTTGATTCAATAAAATTGATTGAATTATGAAGTAATCATCAAGGAATTAGTAGGGGTGGATGACATTAAGGCTTGGTTTCTGGGTGTTTAAGGTATTTTTCTTGTTCAGTTAATTGCAATGAAAATTAAGTTAATATCAGTTTATGTCAATTAGTGTCAGCGTTGCGGGTTCAGAAAAACATAATATATATCACATCCATAATTGCCAGCAGCGACCATAAAATAATGTAGAGCATAAGATGCTCGCGAATATTATTAACCAGATAGTGAAAGATGCGGCGCATCAACGTTATTCCTGTCATTAAAAATGGCCTCACCAACGAGGCCATTCATTTATTATCGCTTAAAACGATTTAGCCTGAAGGGAGTCAGGTCAAAGTCAGACGGTTTGTCCTGGGCGAAGTCTGCCGCAATCTCTCCGAGGACGGCGGCAAACTTAAAGCCATGTCCGCTCAGCCCGGTGATGATCAGCGTGTTGTCATGCTCCGGTAGAGTATCAATAATAAAGTCTTCATCTGGTGAGTTATCATAGGTGCAGGACGCACCGTGCAGACAGCAGCCAACGCCTGGCAGTATTGTACGCAGGAATGGGAAGGCTTCAGAACCATCGCTGGCTACAGCGGCAAACGGCTTGCGCTCTTCTGCCGAATGAATTACCTGTCCACCATTGTGCTTACCAATTTTTAGCTCGTCGTTTTCTGCCGGGAAACCGTAGAATTGATCGCCATTTGGTAGCTCTCCGGTGAAGGCAGGGAAGTTATTCTTAACGCTGTAACGCCCATCGGCTTGATACCAGGCGAACACTTTGCGTACCGGTTGTATCGGTAGTTCAGGGACTAATGCCTGTACCCAGGTTCCGGCGCTGATCACCGCTTTTTGCGCGTGATAGTCACCATCGGCGGTTTCTACCGTGACGCCATCATCACTATGACGAATTGCGCTGACCGGGCATTTAAATAGCTGCGCACAGCCTGCTTCTTCCGCCAGACGGATCCAGGTTTTAATCGCTAACTCACTACGTAAAAAACCAGACTCCGCTTCAAACAGACCGATATAGTTTTCAGGTACGCGAATCTCTGGCCAGCGCGCCATAATGGCTGCTGCATCCAGTTGTTCAACATTGAGTTGCCACTGTTTTGCACTTTGCGCCGCGGTCGCTAAGAAGGTTGAATCTGCCGGACCAAGGTTGATGACACCAGAGCGCACAAAAATCGGCTCTTCATTTTGGGTGGATAATTCATCCCATAATGTTTGCGCACGCAGCACCAGCGGAACATATTTTTCACCTTCGCCATAGGCATGACGAATTAATCGAGTGTCGCCGTGGTGGCTGCCCTGCTGATGCGGTGGCATATGCGCATCGATCATCAGAACCTTCAGACCGGCGCGAGTGGCATAGTATCCGGCTGCGGCGCCCACGGAACCGCTGCCAATTATGATTAAGTCGTATTTCATCCGCTTCTCTCTGCAATCGCGATAGTAGCAGGGTAAATAAGTGACCCGGAATATTCAACCTGGAAATAAGAAAGGCACCGGAAAGGTGCCTTTTGATGGTTGGATGTATCAGATTTAATGTCGCTGATACTCATTTACCTGGTAATCGCCGGATTCAATTTTAGCGATTCCTGCTTCTAATATCGAAATAAATTGCCTGGCAACATCAGTGGTTAACCAGAGCGTTTGACCAACTTCAGTCCCATCCGGGTCAGGACGATTCGGGGTCTGGTAGTGCAAACGCAGCATCAGCGCATCGTAGCTATCAACAGTGCTGATGTCCCATCCTACTAACGGATGAGTCTGAATGACTTCATTATTCTTTTCCATCATGCCCCCTAATTCGTGTTACTAGACAACGGTTTTCGAGGTTCAATGCGTTTTTTCTGAAGCAACTTCAGTATATCAATAAATAAGGGTATTCATTGAAAATTTAAAGAGGTAAGCACATAAAATTTTCGTTTTCAGCGTTATCTGACTAACAAACCGACATGTTATTCATTTTTTTTAAGCATGTTGCACAATTATTTTGGTGTTGTGGTTAAAAGATAGCCAGGAATTTATTATTAAAATATCAGTTTGCCAGAAGGAATGAACTATTGATTAAAAGATGGTGTGTATAAAAAAGCCGGGGCGACCCGGCAAACAAACATCACTGCATATCATTATTTATTCATTGATGAACCAGTCATCCGCGCTTTCCCAGGTCTCCTGGAGGATCTCGCTGATGCGTTCTTTATCCTCTTTGGTGGCACCAATAACCGACAGATTGTTTGCGCCGGCATAACGGACGGTAACGTTACCTTCGTTATCCGGAAAATGGTGCTGAATACGGCGGGAGAGTTCACCTGCCAGCGCGTCAATTGCACCAGCAGGTAAAGGTGAAGTTTTGGCAATAGTGACTTCAATACGCATAGTAGCCCCCTGTGGAATATACTGTTTATTTATACAGTTATTCTCACCAGTTGGCTACACTTTTTTTAGCTTTTCACGGACCAGTGTACCGTTTCGCCACCCAGGAAAGGCACCAGCGTATCATCTTGCAGCGCAATGCTCTCCGGGACCTGGTGCTCCACGCGTTCCAGCTCAATAAAGGTTTCATTCACCGGCAAACCGTAGAACTGTGGGCCATTGAGTGAGCAGAAGGCTTCAAAATGGTCCAGTGCATTCATCTCTTCAAACACGGTGGCATAACTGCCCAGTGCGGTCGGCGCATTAAAGCAGCCCGCACAGCCACAGCTTGACTCTTTGCGATGACGCGCATGCGGCGCTGAGTCGGTACCGAGGAAGGCGCGGTTAAACCCGCTGGCGACCAGCTCACGCAGCGCCTGTTGATGGACGTTACGTTTGAGGATCGGCAGGCAGTACAGATGAGGGCGAATCCCGCCGACCAGCATGTGGTTGCGGTTAAACATCAGGTGCTGCGGCGTAATGGTCGCCGCCAGGAGGTCATTGCCGTCGCGCACGTATTCGGCAGCATCTTTAGTCGTGATATGTTCGAACACCACTTTCAGCGCAGTTAAGCGCTGACGCAGTGGTTCCATCACCGTTTCAATAAAGCGCGCCTCGCGATCGAAAATATCGATATCCGCATGCGTCACTTCGCCGTGCACCAGCAGAGGCATACCCAATTTTTCCATCCGTTCCAGCACTGGCATGATGGCATCAATAGAGGTTACGCCATGCGTCGAGTTGGTGGTGGCATTGGCCGGATAGAGTTTTGCGGCGGTGAACACGCCTTCGTTGAATCCACGTTCCAGCTCATTGGGATCCAGCGTATCCGTTAAGTAGAAGGTCATTAATGGCGTGAAGTCGTGTCCGGCAGGTACCGCGTCAAGAATTCGCTGGCGGTAAGCGATAGCCGCGTCCACCGTGGTGACGGGCGGAGCCAGGTTCGGCATGACAATGGCGCGGCCATAAACTTCGCTGGTATAGGGCACGACAGTTTTTAACATGTCGCCATCGCGAAAGTGAAGATGCCAGTCGTCTGGGCGGCGGATCTTTAAAACCTGGGATGGTGCAGTCATCAATATGCTCCGGCTGAGGATAGTCTTTTTTGCCGGAAACAAAGGATAAGCGGAAACGTTTTCGTTTGCACGAAAAAAAAGGGCGCATCGGCGCCCTCTGTCATATTAGTCGGTGAACGGGATAATGATTTCTCCCGGTTTCACCTCAATGCCTTTCGCCAGTTTTTTCGCCAGCGCTTCCCCCTGGCTGCTGTCATCCCGCAGAATGTATGCCGGCTGCTGGTTGAAATAGTTGCGCAGCGACTGATTTAAATAAGGCATCAGCGTTTGCAGTACCGACTGCATTTTTTCCGGCGTGACGGTAGCGTCCACGACTTCCATTTCTTGCAGATAAATCGCGCCTTTTTCTTTATTGAAAACCGGTAAGGCTTTTAGCTTCAACTTCATGGTCGCTTTCTGACTGCCAAACAGGGAGTTCATGTCCAGGTTGGCGTCTCCGGTCAGCGTCACTTTATTGGGTTCTTCACGGCCTATCTGGCTGGCGAGGTTGTTCAGTACGATATGTGCTTCAGCGACGCCAGGCAAACCGATATCTTTAGAAAAGTTATTATTCTTCGCCAGGGCCTGATTAATCTCTTGCTCGCTAACCGTGTATTGCGTGAGTTGATTACAACCAACCAACAGGCCGCTGACAATTAGTGCAGCGGCAAAAAAAAACTTTTTCATGGGGTTCCTCAACATGATGCTTGTGGTGTAATCGTGACACAAAGCATCATCGAGCACCAGCGCTGCGGGTAACAGCAGAAAAAACTGAAAAATGCGCGTACGCCAGATTGGCTATCAGGCGTCAGGCTCCAGCATACCACGCGTTGGGCGTTTGAGACTGAATTGCCAGCCCAGCGCCAGGAAAGTGATGAAGCCGATAATACCGAGCATCATCCAGGGCAGCTCAGGTTGTGCCAGGGCTTTACCCATGTCAAACAGCCAGCCGCCGCCGATATAACCAATGGCGCCGCCGATGGCGAGTCCCAGTCGACTGAAACCCATATAGCTTCCCCGGGCACGTGCATTCGCCAGCGAGGCGCTCAGGGTTTCACGCGCCGGTTCGGCGATGATTGAGCCAATATAGAACGTGCAAATCAGGGTGAACAACTGCTGCAAATTCCCGACCAGGCCGATGGGCATCATGCTTAAAGACATCACCAGCAGACCGGCCATCAGGCGATGCTCAAGGCGAAAGCGTTTTTCACTCCAGCGGGCAATCGGGTAGAGCAACGTTAAAGAGAGGCACGCCTCGATGGCATACATCCATTTCACAGCGGCCGGTGAGCCAGCGATGTCGTTTACCATTATTGGCAGCATCAGCATCACTTGCACCGCCAGCATGTAATAGCCCGCCAGCGTCAGCACATAAGTGACAAACCGCTTGTCATGCATCACATGGCTCATTCCTTCGCGCACCGGAATTTTCACCGTTGACAGCTTCCATGCCGGAAGTAGCCAGGCGTTAAACGCCGCGCACAGAACGAACAAAATTGCGCCAGTGGCACACACCAGACGGAAATCGTATTGCAATAACCAACTGCCGAGCAACGCGCCAACCACGGCCCCGGCGCTATCCTGCATCATCAGAATAGAGAAAAAACGCCCGCGCTTTTCCGGACGGAT
This sequence comes from Citrobacter sp. RHB35-C21, assembly GCF_013816515.1. Lineage (NCBI taxonomy): Bacteria > Pseudomonadati > Pseudomonadota > Gammaproteobacteria > Enterobacterales > Enterobacteriaceae > Citrobacter > Citrobacter sp. RHB35-C21. The sequence continues at coordinate 3,181,606 of NZ_CP057147.1, read as the reverse complement.
CAGTTTGACCACCAGCGCCGAGCGGGGAGGGTCGAACAACGTGCCGCCCAGCCCGGAAAGAAAGCAGGAAAACCATAGCAGCCACGGTTCATGGGCAATGCCCATGGTGGCGAATCCGGCAGCGCGCATCAGCATGCCGGTGACGATCATCGGTTTTGCCCCGAAACGGTCAGCAATAGCACCGCCGAAGATACCTAAACCTTGCTGGATAAATTGACGTAATCCAAGCGCGATACCGACCATCACGGCAGCCCAGCCCATTTGATCGACAAAACGAATTGAGATCAGCGGGAAAACGACGAAGAAACCCAGCACGACCAGCATGTTATCGATAAGAAGGAAGTATTTACCCAGGTTCCTTGCCTGCGAGACTTGCGACATTTCCCCTCCAGGGAAAAACTCGTCACTCTGCATAGAGTTTAAAAGATAAGCACCTCCTATTCTGCGGTGTCGTCATCGCTTTTCCCACCCTTCGCGGGACAATATTTTTTTATCAAAAGTCCGTCTTGATAGAGAGTTTTCATCAAAATGTGTGAATAATTCAAAAAATGGCATTTTGCTCTTTTCACAGGGCGTATTTGCGCAGGTATAGTAATGCGAATAGCGTATTGAAGACGTTACGGGAAGGAGTAGGTATAGAATGTTTGGCTATCGCAGTAACGTGCCAAAAGTGCGCTTAACCACGGACCGCCTGGTCGTGCGTTTAGTGCATGAGCGTGATGCCTGGCGTCTGGCAGATTATTACGCAGAAAATCGTCATTTCTTAAAACCCTGGGAGCCTATTCGCGATGAAAGCCACTGTTATCCGTCAGGCTGGCAGGCGCGTCTGAGCATGATCTCTGAGTTTCATAAACAGGGCACCGCTTATTACTTTGCGCTGCTCGATCCGGAAGAAAAAGAGATTATTGGCGTCGCGAACTTCTCGAACGTCGTGCGGGGATCTTTCCACGCCTGTTATCTCGGTTACTCCATTGCGTAGAAGTGGCAGGGGCAGGGGCTGATGTATGAAGCCTTAACCTCGGCCATCCGCTATATGCAGCGCACGCAGCATATTCACCGCATTATGGCTAACTACATGCCACATAATAAACGCAGCGGTGACCTGCTGGCGCGACTGGGTTTTGAAAAAGAAGGGTATGCCAAAGACTACCTGCTGATTGACGGGCAGTGGCGCGATCACGTGCTGACGGCGTTGACCACATCAGAATGGACCCCCGGCCGCTAAGTTTCAGATGCAGCCATGATTAATGGAGAAGACGATGAAATACGAATTAACCGCCACTGAAGCACGGGTGATTGGCTGTTTATTAGAAAAACAAGTGACTACACCTGAACAGTATCCGCTCTCCGTTAACGGAGTCGTAACCGCCTGCAATCAAAAAACGAATCGTGAACCCGTGATGAACCTGTCGGAATCCGACGTGCAGGATCAGCTTGATAACCTGGTGAAACGGCATTTCTTGCGTACGGTGAGTGGCTTTGGTAATCGCGTCACGAAATATGAGCAGCGTTTCTGCAACTCTGAGTTTGGTAATCTTAAGCTCAGCGCGGGGGAAGTCGCGCTCATTACCACGCTGTTGCTGCGCGGCGCTCAAACACCTGGTGAACTGCGTAGCCGCGCCTCCCGGATGTACGAATTCAGCGACATGGCCGAAGTAGAGTCGACACTGGAGAAACTGGCAACCCGGGAAGATGGTCCTTATGTCGTTCGCCTGGCGCGTGAGCCGGGCAAACGTGAAAGCCGTTATATGCACCTGTTTTGCGGTGACGTTGATGAAGCGATGACAACGGTAGATGAACTTCCGGCAGCTTCGGGCGATCTACAGGCGCGCGTTGAAGCGCTGGAAACAGACGTCGCGGAGCTTAAGCAGCGGCTTGATTCCTTGCTGGCGCACCTGGGAGACTGATGTGAATAAATTACGTATCGGCGTTGTCGGGCTCGGCGGGATTGCGCAAAAGGCCTGGCTGCCCGTGCTGGGCGCTAGTGCAGACTGGACGCTGAAAGGGGCATTTTCACCTTCGCGGGAAAAAGCGCAGCGTATCTGTGATACCTGGCGGATACCCTACGTTGATTCACTGGTTAATCTGGCGCAAACCTGCGATGCGGTTTTCGTCCATTCCAGTACCGCAACGCACTATGCGGTGGTCAGCGAACTGCTGAATGCCGGGGTTCACGTGTGCGTGGATAAACCGCTGGCGGAAAACCTGCGCGAGGCTGAACAATTGGTGGAGCTGGCCGAGCGGAAAAAGCTGACGCTGATGGTGGGGTTTAACCGTCGATTTGCGCCGCTGTATCAGGATCTCAAATCCCAGTTGGGCAATGCGGCGTCCGTACGCATGGATAAGCACCGGACGGACAGCGTCGGGCCGCACGATCTGCGCTTCACTTTGCTGGACGACTATCTGCACGTTGTCGATACCGCATTGTGGCTGGCGGGAGAGAAAGCGCAGTTAAATAACGGTATGCTGTTAACCAATGACTCCGGCGCGATGCTCTATGCGGAGCACCATTTTTCTGCCGGGCAAATGCAGGTAACGACCAGTATGCATCGCCGCGCCGGTAGCCAGCGCGAGAGCGTGCAGGCGGTGACGGATGGTGGCCTGATTGACGTTACGGATATGCGGGAATGGCGGGAAGAGCGCGGGCAAGGTGTGGTGCACAAGCCGGTAGCAGGCTGGCAAACTACCCTGGAGCAGCGTGGTTTTGCCGGATGCGCACGTCATTTCATTGAGTGCGTGCAAAATCAGACGGTTCCCCAGACGGCAGGTGAGCAGGCGCTCCTGGCCCAGCGCGTTGTCGAAAAGCTGTGGCGGGAGGCGATGGCTGAATAATCCCCTGTAACATCTGGCGGTAGTAATTCATTGTAATCCAGGTACTATATGCCAACTCAAAAATAACACCTCTTTTCAACCATAGGCTGGTTTGTCGGCCTGATAAGACGCTACGGCGTCGCCATCAGGCACAGCAAAAGTGCCGGATGGCGGCGATCATGCCTTATCCGACCTACGGGCAGGTTTGTCGGGGTTTTGCCTCAGAGTCTGGAATACAACATAGATGAATTTATTAAAGTCGCTGGCAGCCGTCAGCTCGATGACGATGTTTTCACGTGTGCTGGGTTTTGCGCGTGATGCGATTGTCGCCAGAATCTTTGGCGCAGGGATGGCGACTGATGCCTTTTTTGTGGCATTCAAACTTCCTAACCTGCTGCGCCGAATCTTTGCTGAGGGCGCTTTTTCGCAGGCGTTTGTGCCTATTCTTGCCGAATATAAAAGTAAGCAGGGGGAGGATGCGACCCGCGTCTTTGTCTCTTACGTTTCCGGGCTGTTGACTCTGGCGCTGGCCGTGGTGACGGTCGCCGGAATGCTGGCTGCCCCGTGGGTGATTTTAGTCACCGCGCCTGGGTTTGCCGACACCGCGGACAAATTTGCGCTGACCACTCAACTGCTACGGATCACCTTTCCGTATATTCTGCTGATCTCACTGGCTTCGCTGGTGGGTGCGATCCTGAATACCTGGAATCGCTTTTCCATTCCGGCGTTTGCGCCGACCTTTCTGAATATCAGCATGATCGGTTTCGCGCTGTTTGCTGCTCCTTATTTTCACCCTCCGGTGCTGGCGCTGGCGTGGGCCGTTACCGTTGGCGGCGTGCTGCAGCTGATTTACCAGCTTCCGCACCTGAAGAAAATTGGCATGCTGGTGCTGCCGCGCGTGAACTTCCGTGATGCGGGGGCGATGCGCGTCGTCAAGCAAATGGGCCCGGCGATCCTTGGGGTATCTGTCAGCCAGATTTCACTGATCATCAATACGATTTTCGCTTCGTTTCTGGCCTCTGGCTCAGTGTCATGGATGTATTATGCTGACCGTCTGATGGAGTTTCCGTCTGGCGTACTTGGTGTCGCGTTGGGGACTATCCTGCTGCCCTCGCTGTCCAAAAGTTTTTCCAGCGGTAATCATGATGAGTATTGCCGTCTGATGGACTGGGGGCTGCGTTTGTGTTTTCTGTTGGCATTACCGAGCGCCGTGGCGTTGGGGATTCTGGCCAAACCGCTGACGGTTTCTCTGTTCCAGTACGGTAAATTTACCGCCTTTGACGCCGCGATGACGCAGCGCGCGCTGGTGGCATACTCGGTAGGTTTGATTGGCTTGATCGTGGTGAAAGTGTTGGCCCCAGGTTTTTATTCGCGCCAGGATATTAAAACGCCAGTCAAGATTGCCATTGTCACGCTGATTATGACCCAGGTAATGAACCTGGCATTTATTGGGCCGCTGAAACATGCCGGGCTGTCGCTGTCGATTGGTCTGGCGGCGTGTCTGAACGCTTCACTGCTGTACTGGCAACTGCGGAAACAGAAAATTTTTACCCCACAACCGGGTTGGGCCTGGTTCCTGGCGCGACTGGTGATTTCTGTGCTGGTGATGTCGGCGGCGCTGGTTGGGATGCTATACATCATGCCGGACTGGTCGCAGGGAACGATGTTATGGCGTCTGCTGCGTCTGATGGCCGTTGTGGTGGCAGGTATTGCTGCTTACTTCGCTGCGCTCGCGGTGCTGGGCTTTAAAGTGAAAGAGTTTGTGCGCCGGACGGCGTAACAGATTAATGCCGGATGGCGGCATGACGCCGTATCCGGCCTACAAAACGCGTAGGCCTGATAAGCAAAACGTTATCAGGCTAGCATCAGATAGAGAATTTTTTCCCGCCGCGGTGCGCAGCAGAGGTTTGACCGTTTGCGCCATACAGCGCCGGTTCCTGGTGCGGTTTCAGCACTTGAATCGCTTGTTGATTGCGCTCGATCTGCCCTTCCAGCAGCCAACCGTTGTGCTGGTTGAGTTCGCGTAGGTCCTGTGTTTTCCGGGTAATGGTCTGCCAACGCTCGGCAATTTCATCATTGGCGCTGCGCGTGGCGTCATGCTCCAGACGGCGCTGCTGCTCCAGGTAATCAAGGGTTGCCAGCAAAGAGCTTTTTTCTTCTGTAATACGCTGTAGCTGGCTGCCGTTAATATATCCTGCGGAAAGCTGCTGCTGTTCAGCATCCATTACCGTTTTCAGGTCATTGAGGACGGTCGTCATCTGGTCAAGTATTTCTGACAAACGAGTCATACTTTATTTACTCTGTAAGTAGCTCTGCGCCTCGCGGATCAGCGAGTCGGCAATTTTTCCGGTGTCCATTTTCAGCTCGCCATTACGGATTGCGGTTTTGAGTGCTTCCACGCGTTCCATATTGATGTCATTGGTGCCGGGCTGCATCAGTTTGGCCTGGGCGTCGCTCAGCATGACGCTGGTGCTGGTGGTGGCGGTGGTTTTTTCCTTCCGCGTTTTTTGTACCGGCGCATCGCTGGTTTCACGTGGCTGAACGGTACTAACTGGCTTCAATGGTGAGGTACGATCAATGCTCATTTTGTTTATCCTCATCGAGGGGTTACGCTATAGCGGCCCGCTGTAATCATTGGTTGTTTATCTATCGGCACACGCTAAAAAATCTTTAACCTATTATAGGTTAATAAGAATATTCCCATCAGAATCGACGACACCGCTCACCACCTGGCCTGAAATCATCCGTACTCGGGCATTCTGGGCGACGGCGGCATTGTTCAGCGCTTTACCTTCGGCATTCACCCGAAAGCCATCTCCGTTGGCGATAACCAGGACGCGCTGACCGGCCTTGATTCGCCATGCCTGGCGCAACATGGAAAGCTGTATCGGCTGACCTGGCACCAGATCGCGCAGGCTTACGGCATCCTGCACCTGATTCATATCCAGCACGGCGCGCGGAGGGAGTTGGTCCAGTCGACCTCGTTTTAGCGTTACGCTGGCCGAAGTCAGGGCGCTACCCCGAGCGACGGGCGCGGCGGCAACAACGTAGTTTCCCGTGGCCTGCACGTTCACCTGCAGATAACGTTTCTCGTTGGCGCAGCGCGCCAGCACGTTCACATTACCCCACAATTTTGCACTCCCGGACACGCTTAATGCTGGTTGTTCGCAGCTCGGCAATAAGTTTGGCGACGTTCGGATAGTAACGACGACCTCATCGCTAAATCCGGCCAGTCGCTGTGAAAACCATGCCGTCAGCTGTGAATTCAGGTCTTGCGCCAGCGTCATAGGACTGAACAGCAGTGCTGCCACGACGACTCCACGTTTAAACGTTTGCATCAAAACCTCGCGCTTTTTCAGGTAGTGACAGGATTCTACCTGTGTGACGCAGTCATCAACGCAACAAATAGCGACGCATTTTGCGTTTATTCCGGCGATAACGCGCGCGTAATGGGATTTAAGCTGTCGGCTGAATTTTGTCATTTGCGGAGGAGATATGCTCGATAAGCTCGACGCCGCCTTACGTTTTCAACAGGAAGCGCTGAATTTGCGCGCCCAACGCCAGGAAGTATTGGCGGCCAACATAGCCAATGCCGACACGCCGGGGTATCAGGCGCGCGACCTGGATTTCGCCAGTGAATTAAAAAAAGTCATGGTGCGAGGACGGGAAGAAACCGGCGGTGTCTCGTTGACGCTGACCTCTGCACAACACATTCCGGCCCAGACCGTTTCCGCTCCTTCTACGGAACTGCTCTACCGCATTCCTGATCAGCCGTCTCTCGATGGCAACACGGTAGATATGGACCGGGAGCGTACGCAATTTGCAGACAACAGCCTCAAGTATCAAATGGGGCTGACCGCGTTGGGTGGACAAATCAAAGGCATGATGAACGTGCTGCAAGGAGGGAACTAATTCGTGGCGCTGTTAAATATTTTTGATATCGCAGGCTCTGCGCTGACGGCTCAGTCTAAGCGCCTGAACGTGGCGGCCAGCAACATGGCGAATGCGGATAGCGTCACCGGACCTGACGGTCAGCCCTATCGCGCGAAGCAGGTTGTTTTTCAGGTTGATGCCGCGCCAGGTGCGGCAACCGGTGGCGTAAAAGTCGCTGACGTCATTGAAAGCCAGGCGCCGGATAAGCTGGTTTATGAACCCGGTAATCCGCTGGCTGATGCGAACGGTTACGTAAAAATGCCGAATGTGGACGTCGTCGGCGAAATGGTCAACACCATGTCAGCTTCGCGTAGCTACCAGGCAAACGTTGAAGTGCTCAATACGGTGAAAAGCTTGATGCTCAAAACGCTGACGCTAGGCCAGTAAAAGGAGGCGCACATGTCTATTGCTGTAAAAATGAATGACCCGAGCACGACGGGTGTGAATGACGCAACGGGGAAGAGTTCGCTGACGGGCAGCAACGCCGCGGACCTGCAAAGCAGCTTCCTTACGCTGCTGGTTGCACAGCTGAAAAACCAGGATCCAACCAACCCGCTGCAAAACAACGAACTGACCACCCAGTTGGCGCAAATCAGTACCGTGAGCGGAATTGAGAAACTGAACACCACGCTGGGATCGATCTCCGGGCAGATCGACAACAGTCAGTCGCTGCAGGCCAGTACGCTGATTGGCCACGGTGTCATGATCCCAGGTACCACCATCCTGACCGGTAAAGGTACGGAAGAGGGCGCAAAAACCACCACTACGCCGTTTGGCGTTGAACTGCAGCAACCGGCAGATAAGGTTACCGCAACCATTACCGATAAAGACGGCAAGGTGGTACGCACCATTGATATTGGTGGGTTGAAAGCGGGCGTTCATACCTTTACCTGGGACGGCACCATGACCGATGGCACGGATGCGCCAAGCGGTTCTTACAACGTGTCAATTGCTGCCAGTAATGGCGGAACACAACTGGTGGCTCAGCCGCTTCAGTTTGCGCTGGTGCAGGGCGTTATTCGCAGTAACGGCGGTAATACGCTGGATCTGGGCACCTATGGAACCACCACCCTCGACGAAGTACGGCAGATCATTTAAGCCTTCACACTTATCAGGAGTAAGTCATGGCCTTTTCACAAGCGGTCAGCGGTCTGAACGCTGCAGCGACCAACCTCGATGTCATTGGTAACAACATCGCCAACTCCGCCACCTATGGTTTTAAATCCGGTACGGCCTCTTTTGCCGATATGTTCGCCGGTTCTAAAGTGGGTCTGGGCGTTAAAGTTGCGGGCATTACCCAGGACTTTACCGACGGTACCACGACCAACACCGGTCGCGGGCTGGATGTCGCTATCAGCCAGAACGGTTTTTTCCGCATGGTAGACAGCAACGGTTCCGTTTTCTACAGCCGTAACGGTCAGTTCAAGCTCGATGAAAACCGCAATATCGTCAACATGCAGGGGCTACAGCTGACGGGCTATCCGGCTACCGGTACACCGCCAACGATACAGCAAGGTGCTAACCCGGCGCCGATCACTATCCCGAATACGCTGATGGCGGCTAAAACCACCACGACTGCGTCAATGCAGATCAACCTGAACTCCACTGACAAGGTGCCAACGAAGACCCCGTTTAATCCAAGCGATGCGGATTCCTACAACAAAAAAGGCACCGTTACCGTTTTCGATAGCCAGGGTAACGCCCATGACATGAATATTTTTTATGTCAAAAATGCGCAGAGCAACACCTGGGAAGTTCACACACAGGATGCTTCAACCGGAGCCGCTGCAAAATCAGCAGGGTTTATGCGCTTTAATGAAAATGGTGTGTTCTTAGGGATTAGCGCCACAGCCGCCGAGGCGGTACCAACGCCTCCTACCGTCTGGCCAAAGGAAATCAACATCACAACCGGGCAGATTAACGGTGCTGATGCGGCAAATTTCTCTCTGAGCTTCCTCAATTCCATGCAGCAGAACACTGGCGCCAACAACATCGTTGCCACGAATCAGAATGGCTATAAGCCGGGCGACCTGGTGAGCTACCAGATTAACAATGACGGTACTGTGGTCGGTAACTACTCCAACGAACAGCAACAGGTTCTGGGGCAGATCGTGCTGGCAAACTTTGCCAACAACGAAGGTCTGGCTTCTCAGGGTGACAACGTCTGGGCAGCCACGCAGTCTTCCGGCGTGGCGCTGCTGGGTACCGCAGGCGAGGGTAACTTCGGCAAGCTGACCAACGGCGCGCTGGAAGCATCAAATGTGGATTTGAGTAAAGAACTGGTGAATATGATCGTCGCCCAGCGTAACTATCAGTCGAACGCGCAGACCATCAAAACCCAGGACCAGATCCTCAACACGCTGGTCAACCTGCGCTAAGCGCCTGACGGGATGGCTTAATGGATCACGCAATTTATACCGCCATGGGCGCGGCCAGTCAGACGCTGAATCAACAAGCGGTGACGGCCAGCAACCTGGCAAACGCCTCAACGCCGGGTTTTCGTGCGCAACTCAATGCGCTGCGCGCGGTTCCCGTTGAAGGATTGTCTTTACCGACGCGTACGCTGGTGGTGGCCTCCACGCCGGGGGCCGATATGACGCCGGGTCAGATGGACTATACCTCACGTCCGCTGGACGTGGCGCTGCAACAGGATGGCTGGTTGGCTGTGCAGACCGCGGACGGTAGCGAAGGATATACCCGAAATGGCGCCATTCAGGTAAGCCCTACGGGGGAACTGACCATTCAGGGACACCCGGTGATTGGCGAAGCCGGACCAATAGCCGTACCGGAAGGTTCAGAAGTCACCATTGCGGCAGACGGCACGATCTCGGCGCTCAACCCTGGCGATCCGGCTAACACCGTTGCGCCAGTTGGGCGACTGAAACTGGTGAAGGCCACGGGGAGTGAAGTGCAACGTGGCGATGACGGTATGTTCCGTCTGACCCAGGCCGCGCAGGCTACCCGTGGCGCTACGTTACAGGCCGACCCCAGCATTCGCGTTATGTCGGGCGTGCTGGAAGGTAGTAACGTTAAGCCGGTAGCCGCGATGAGTGACATGATCGCCAACGCCCGTCGTTTCGAAATGCAAATGAAGATTATCAGTAGCGTGGATGATAACGCGGGTCGCGCCAACCAACTGCTGTCGATGAGTTAATACAGGACATTTTATGATCAGTTCATTATGGATCGCCAAAACCGGCCTGGATGCGCAGCAAACCAACATGGATGTGATTGCCAACAACCTGGCAAACGTCAGCACCAACGGATTTAAGCGTCAACGTGCCGTGTTTGAAGATCTGTTGTACCAGACGATTCGCCAGCCTGGCGCACAGTCTTCTGAACAAACCACACTGCCGTCTGGTTTGCAGATTGGTACCGGTGTGCGCCCGGTCGCGACCGAGCGTTTACACAGCCAGGGGAACCTGTCGCAGACCAACAACAGTAAAGATGTGGCGATTAAAGGGCAGGGCTTTTTCCAGGTCATGCTGCCTGATGGCACGTCCGCCTACACCCGTGACGGTTCTTTCCAGGTGGATCAGAACGGCCAACTGGTGACTGCGGGTGGTTTTCAGGTTCAGCCGGCTATCACCATCCCGGCTAACTCGCTCAGTATCACCATTGGACGCGACGGTATCGTCAGCGTAACCCAGCAGGGCCAGGCAGCACCGGTTCAGGTTGGGCAGCTTAACCTGACTACTTTTATGAACGATACCGGTCTGGAAAGCATTGGTGAGAATCTGTACACCGAAACGCAGTCATCCGGTGCGCCGAATGAGAGCACTCCGGGGCTGAACGGCGCGGGTCTGCTGTACCAGGGTTATGTTGAAACCTCTAACGTCAACGTGGCGGAAGAGCTGGTAAACATGATCCAGGTTCAGCGCGCTTACGAAATCAACAGTAAAGCGGTATCGACCACCGATCAGATGCTGCAAAAACTGACGCAACTCTAAAGTGTGGCCCGGTGGGGTGAAAGCCTCACCGGCACACTGATTTTGAAGATGACCGCAATGCGAAAATACGCGCTTCACCCATACCCAATTTTAGCCCTGTTGGTGGTTTCACTGACAGGATGCGCCTGGATCCCGGCCACGCCCCTCGTGCAGGGCGCAACGTCTGCGCAGCCTGTTCCTGGCCCGACTCCGGTGGCGAATGGATCAATCTTCCAGTCGGCCCAACCGATTAACTACGGTTATCAGCCGCTATTCGAAGACCGCCGTCCGCGCAATATTGGCGATACGTTGACCATCGTATTGCAGGAAAACGTCAGCGCGAGCAAAAGTTCTTCGGCTAATGCCAGCCGTGACGGCAAGACCAACTTTGGTTTTGATACCGTACCGCGTTATTTGCAAGGACTGTTTGGCAACGAGCGTGCTGACGTAGAAGCTTCAGGCGGTAACTCCTTTAACGGTAAAGGCGGCGCGAACGCCAGAAATACCTTCAGCGGTACGCTGACCGTAACGGTCGACCAGGTACTGGTGAATGGCAACTTACATGTTGTGGGTGAAAAACAGATCGCCATTAATCAGGGCACTGAATTCATTCGCTTCTCCGGGGTCGTTAACCCGCGCACCATCAGTGGCAGCAACTCCGTACCGTCAACTCAGGTTGCGGACGCACGTATTGAGTATGTCGGCAACGGCTACATCAATGAAGCGCAGAATATGGGCTGGTTGCAGCGTTTCTTCCTTAACTTGTCGCCGATGTAAGCGAGGTAGCCAGTGTTTAAATCTTTAGTTGGAATGGTACTGGTGCTGATAACCACCTTTGCGCATGCCGACCGTATTCGTGACCTGACCAGCGTTCAGGGCGTGCGGGAAAACTCGTTGATTGGTTATGGGCTGGTGGTCGGTTTGGATGGCACGGGTGACCAGACTACCCAGACGCCGTTTACTACGCAAACGCTCAACAACATGCTTTCGCAGTTGGGAATTACCGTGCCAACCGGCACCAATATGCAACTGAAAAACGTGGCGGCGGTGATGGTGACCGCGCAATTCCCGGCCTTTGGTCGTCAGGGGCAAACCATTGACGTGGTGGTCTCTTCCATGGGGAACGCCAAAAGCCTACGCGGCGGTACGCTGCTGATGACCCCGCTGAAAGGGGTCGATAGCCAGGTATACGCGCTGGCACAGGGGAATATTCTGGTAGGCGGTGCAGGCGCGGCTGCGGGTGGCAGCAGCGTGCAGGTAAACCAGCTCAATGGCGGACGTATTACCAACGGCGCGACCATCGAACGTGAATTACCCAGCCAGTTCGGCGGCGGTAACACCATTAATCTGCAGCTCAATAATGAAGATTTCACAATGGCGCAGCAGATAACCGACACCATTAACCGTTCGCGCGGCTTTGGTAGCGCCACTGCGCTGGACGGCCGGACGATTCAGGTACGCGTGCCAAGCGGCAACAGCTCGCAGGTGCGTTTCCTGGCTGACATCCAGAATATGGAGGTGAATGTCACGCCGCAGGATGCGAAAGTGATTATCAACTCGCGCACTGGATCCGTCGTTATGAACCGTGAAGTCACGCTGGATAGCTGTGCCGTCGCGCAAGGCAACTTGTCGATTACGGTAAACCGCCAGGCGAACGTCAGCCAGCCGGATACACCGTTTGGCGGTGGACAGACCGTGGTGACACCTCAAACCCAGATCGATCTGCGCCAGAGCGGCGGTTCGCTGCAAAGCGTGCGTTCCAGCGCCAACCTGAACAATGTTGTGCGTGCGCTTAATGCGCTAGGGGCAACGCCGATGGATCTGATGTCCATTCTGCAATCGATGCAGAGCGCGGGATGCTTACGCGCCAAACTGGAAATCATCTAATGATTGGTGACAGCAAACTGCTGACCAGTGCCGCCTGGGATGCGCAATCACTGAACGAACTGAAAGCGAAAGCGGGTCAGGACCCGGCGGCGAATATCCGCCCGGTTGCCCGTCAGGTTGAAGGGATGTTCGTACAAATGATGCTGAAAAGCATGCGTGAAGCGCTGCCGAAAGATGGCGTTTTTAGCAGTGATTCGACACGTTTGTATACCAGCATGTATGACCAACAAATTGCGCAGCAGATGACCGCAGGTAAAGGTCTGGGACTGGCTGAAATGATGGTTAAGCAGATGACTGAAGGGCAGGCGCAACCCGCAGAAGATGCGCCGCAGGTGCCAATGAAGTTCTCTCTGGAAACGGTGACCAGCTATCAAAACCAGGCGCTGACGCAACTGGTCCGTAAAGCCATTCCCCGCGCGACGGAAAGCAATGATGAGCCGCTGTCAGGTGACAGCAAAGACTTCCTCGCCCAGCTATCGCTGCCGGCTAAGCTGGCAAGTCAGCAAAGCGGGGTTCCGCATCATCTGATTCTGGCGCAGGCGGCGCTGGAGTCTGGATGGGGGCAGCGACAAATCCGCCGTGAGAACGGTGAACCGAGCTTTAACATTTTTGGCGTGAAGGCTTCGGGAAGCTGGAAAGGCCCAACCACCGAAATCACCACCACCGAATATGAAAACGGCGAGGCGAAAAAGGTGAAAGCCCGATTCCGCGTCTATAGCTCTTACCTTGAGGCACTGTCGGATTATGTCGGTCTGATATCGCGTAACCCGCGCTATGCGGCGGTAACCGCCGCTGCTACCGCCGAGCAGGGGGCACAGGCTTTGCAGAATGCCGGTTACGCGACTGACCCTAACTATGCGCGTAAATTAACCAGCATGATCCAGCAGTTGAAATCGATGAGCGAAAAAGTGAGCAAAACCTACAGTACGAATATCGATAATCTCTTTTAAATAGCTCAAGTCTACCAACCTGCTGCCGATAATAACGAGTATTGAAGGATTACAAGGAACCTCCATGTCCAGCTTGATTAATAACGCGATGAGTGGACTCGCCGCAGCGCAGGCCGCGTTGAATTCTGCCAGTAATAACATCTCCAGCTATAACGTTGCCGGATACACCCGTCAAACGACAATTATGGCGCAAGCGAACAGCACGCTGGGTGCGGGGGGCTGGGTTGGCAATGGCGTCTATGTTTCTGGCGTACAGCGCGAGTATGACTCCTTTATCACGAATCAGTTACGTGCCGCGCAGAACCAAAGCAGCGGCCTGACAACGCGCTATGAACAAATGTCGAAAATCGACAATCTGCTCTCCAGCAAAACCAGTTCCATTTCGACCTCAATGCAGGACTTTTTTACCAGCCTGCAAACCCTTGTCAGTAACGCGGAAGACCCGGCGGCGCGCCAGGCGCTGATCGGTAAAGCTGATGGTTTAGTCAACCAGTTCAGAACAACCGACCAGTATCTGCGCGATCAAGACAAGCAGGTTAATACTGCGATCAAGGCTAGCGTTGACCAGATCAACAACTATTCAAAACAGATTGCCAGCCTCAACGATCAGATTTCCCGTCTGACCGGCGTCGGCGCGGGCGCATCGCCTAACGATTTACTCGACCAGCGCGACCAACTGGTCAGTGAACTGAACCAGATTGTCGGTGTTGAAGTCAGCGTTCAGGACGGCGGGACTTACAACATAACCATGGCGAACGGCTATTCACTGGTGCAGGGCAGCAATGCACGCCAGCTGGCGGCTGTGCCCTCCAGTGACGATCCCAATCGTATCACAGTGGCCTACGTCGACGGGGTTGCTGGCGAGGTTGAAATTCCCGAAAAACTGTTGAATACCGGTTCACTGGGCGGGCTGTTGACCTTCCGTTCTCAAGAGCTTGATCAGACGCGTAACACACTGGGCCAACTGGCGTTGGCGTTTGCCGATGCGTTTAACACCCAGCATAAAGAGGGTTTTGACGCGAACGGCGATCAGGGTAAGGATTTCTTTGCTTTCGGTAGCCCGGCAGTATTCAACAACGCTAAAAATACAGGAACAGGATCGTTAAGCGCGAAGATTACCGACAGCTCTGCTGTACAGGCGACCGATTATAAAATCGTTTATGACGGGACGGACTGGCAGGTTACTCGCCTGGCGGATAATACCAGCTTCAAAGCTACCGTTACCGGTGGGAAGATGTCCTTTGACGGGATGGAAATCACCGTAAATGCTGGCGCAAAAGCAAATGACAGCTTCACAGTGAAACCTGTCAGTAACGCCGTTGTTGATATGAAAGTCATGGTGACCGATGAGTCGAAAATCGCCATGGCCCAGGTCTCAAAAAATGATCCGGACCCGGATATTGATAAGGGAAAAAGCGATAACCGTAACGGTCAGAAACTGCTGGATCTGCAGACCAAAGCTACCGTGGGTAATAAGACCTTCAACGATGCTTATGCCACGCTGGTAAGCGATGTCGGGAACAAAACCGCGACGCTGAAAACCAGCGCCATTACCCAGAACAACGTGGTAACGCAGCTTTATAAGCAGCAGCAGTCTATTTCCGGCGTCAACCTCGACGAAGAATACGGTAACTTACAGCGCTATCAACAGTATTACCTGGCTAACGCGCAAGTGCTGCAAACCGCAAATGCGCTGTTTGATGCACTGATTAATATTCGCTAAGGGAGAGGGAAACAATGCGTATCAGCACCCAGATGATGTACCAGCAGAATATGCGTGGCATCACTAACTCTCAGGCTGAATGGATGAAGTTCGGCGAGCAGATGTCAACGGGCAAACGTGTGATTAACCCATCTGACGACCCGATCGCCGCCTCGCAGGCCGTGGTGCTTTCTCAAGCACAGGCGCAGAACAGCCAATATACGCTGGCGCGTTCATTTGCGACGCAAAAAGTGTCGCTGGAAGAGAACGTACTGAGTCAGGTAACGACGGCAATTCAGACCGCGCAGGAAAAAATTGTCTATGCCGCGAACGGCACGTTAAGCGATGACGACCGTGCATCGCTGGCCACCGACCTGCAGGGGATCCGCGATCAACTGATGAACCTGGCGAACAGCACCGACGGTAATGGGCGCTATATTTTTGGCGGATATAAAACAGAATCTGCACCATTTGCTCAGGCAGATGGCGCTTACAGCGGCGGTACAACAAATGTGACCCAGCAGGTCGATGCCTCCCGTACTATGGTTATTGGTCATACTGGCGATAAAGTATTTGTTAATCTGACCAGTAATGCCGTACCGGAACCAGGCGGCGGTACTCAGGAAAAGAACCTGTTCAAAATGCTGGATACCGCTATTGATGCGCTCAAAACCCCGATTGAGGGCAATGACGCGGCAAAAGCTACCGCCGCTGCAGCCATTGATAAAACCAGTCGTGGCCTGAAAAATTCACTGAATAACGTGCTTTCTGTTCGTGCAGAGTTAGGGACTCAGCTCAGCGAGTTAAGTTCACTGGATTCACTGGGCGCCGATCGCGCATTGGGCCAGACTCAGCAGATGAGCAATCTGGTGGATGTTGACTGGAACGCAGCGATTTCGTCCTACGTGATGCAGCAGGCCGCACTGCAGGCATCGTACAAAACATTTACCGATATGCAGGGAATGTCGCTATTTCAGCTGAACCGGTAACACACTTTTGAACATATCTTGAAACTGGATATGTTTGTCTGCCCGCTCCTTTAACACCCCGGAGCGGGCATTTTTTTAGGCCACTGTTATTTTCTCAGCGACAGATTCCCCGTTAATCTTATTTCCCACGCAATCGCACCGCTAAAGATTGCCAGCGTAACCACGCCTTCTCAGTTTGCCAGTGCGTAGAGCAGAGATAAAAAAAAGCCGACCCGAAGGTCGGCTTTGATGTTGATTATGACTTACTCAATGGGCTGCGGGCGCGTTGCTGGCGCAGTCGCCTGGTGCGTGGCGCTGTGTCCACCTGCGGCACCTTTACCTTCAAAGGCGAATTCCGGGCGTTGCCAGTCACTATGACGCGGCGCTTCAGGCACATACTCTGGTGCCGGAGCACGGGTCATCGGGGCGGCCGCGTGGCTGTGAAGATGTTCTGCGTCAATGCGGGTTGCGACAACTTCAGCCTTAGCGACTGTGTCTTCGACGACAGGTGCGGCAACAACCTCTTGCGGCGCGGCAACTTCTTCAGCCACTGGCGCTGTTTCCACAACCTCGGCAATCTCTTCAGCCACTTCAGGCTGAGAAATAACAACCTCCGCAGATTCTTCGACAACCGGCGCAGCCACAATTTCAGCGACAGGTTCGGCTTTCGCCGCGGTATCCTCAGCAACAGGCGCGTCAGATTCAGCGATAATTTGCGGTTGTTCCTCGACCGGAGTAGCGATGACTTCCGGATGCGTGGTTTCAACGACGGTAGCCTGAGGTTCAGCAATGACCACCTCTGGCTGTACGGTTTCAACCGACGCAGGGGCGTTCACAATATGCTCAACGGCAGCTGCAGCAACCTGAGGCTCTACGGCGACAGGTGCAGTTTGCCCCTGAACCGTTTCCTGCTCGCGCTGCTCTGCAACCTGCTGATCCTGAGGACGAGCAACAGGGTAGCGGATCCAGACTTTACCGGACGCTAATTCTGGAGATGCGCAGGCAACCGTTAACGGCATCGGCGACTGAACCGGGTAACGCTCGTCACGATAGCGACGACGGCGTTGTCCACTGACGCGCAGATGGCGAGGTGAGCGACGGGAACGACGCGGCATACCATTAGAGTCACGCGCTTCGCTGTTGTCTTCCTGCTCAGTCGCAACGACGGCAGGCAGATCAACTTTCGCCAGTTCAGTACGCTGTGCCGGTACGGGCTGTTCAGTTGGCTGAGCGACAGCCGTTTCAGCGACCACCTCGACAGTAGCGACTTCGGCTTCAACAGCCGGGCTGTCTGTGTAACGAACTTTCTGAGTCAGCTGACGCTGTTTACGGCGAGTCTGAGGCTGACGAACGCGCTCTTCCTGCTCGGTATCCTGCGCAGGTTGTTCTGCAAGGTTCAGCTCTTTAACTTCCTGCTGCGCCTGACGCTTATCATCGTTGCGACGGCGGTTGCGCTCGCGACGCGGAGCCTGCTGGTCATCACCGGATTTCGCTTTGTCGGCGACCTCAGTAGACTGCTGGCGGTTATCGCGCGTTTCCGCATTTTGCTGCTGCGACTGACGGCGGTTACGGCGGTTATCTTCACGGTTTTCGCCGCTTTCTGAACGCTCGTTACGGTTATCACGCTCGCCACGGTTGTCGCGATTATCACGACGATCGTTACGGTCGCGACGATTGTTCTGACGCGGTTTACGACGATCCTGCTGGCGGTCGGTTTTCTCTTCAGCTTTCGGCGCAGGTTGTTCAACCGGTTTCACTTCTTCGCTACCGCTGAAGATGGACTTCAGTGCGCTGAAGAAACGGCTAATCAAACCTGGCTGTGCGGCGACGGCCGCGGTCGCTGCTGCGGCTTTAGGCGCGGCGGCCTTCGCAGTAGGTTCCTGCAAAGCAGGGGCTGGCGGCACCTCTGGCATTGCAAAGGTGGCTAATGCCGGCTGCTCTGGCTGTTTACGCTCGACGAACTCTTCTTCCGTCGGCAATGCCATCGCTTCTTCATGCAGTTTCGGCAGCAGGTAGCTCAGGGTTGGTGTTTCTTCCCCTTTGCGTACGCGCAGCACGGAGTAATGCGGGGTTTCCATCTGATCGTTTGGCACAATCACACAGCGCACGCCATTCTGACGCGTCTCGATGGCATTTACCGCGGTACGTTTTTCGTTGAGCAGGTAGGATGCGATCGGCACAGGAACAATAGCGTGAACTTCCTGCGTATTTTCTTTCAGCGCTTCTTCTTCGATCAGACGCAGAATAGACAGCGACAGTGATTCGTTATCACGTACGGTACCCGTGCCGGAGCAGCGTGGGCATACGTGATGGCTGGATTCACCCAGCGACGGGCTCAGACGCTGGCGGGACATCTCCAGCAGGCCGAAGCGAGAAATATGGCTGATTTGAATACGCGCTCTGTCCTGACGCACGGCTTCACGCAGACGGTTTTCAACCGCACGCTGGTGACGAACCGGCGTCATATCAATGAAGTCGATTACAATCAGGCCGCCGAGGTCGCGCAGACGCAGCTGACGAGCAATTTCATCGGCTGCTTCAAGGTTGGTGTTGAACGCAGTTTCTTCGATGTCGCCGCCGCGGGTCGCGCGTGCGGAGTTGATATCGATAGCGGTCAGCGCTTCTGTGCTGTCGATAACGATTGAGCCGCCGGACGGCAGACGCACTTCGCGCTGGAACGCGGACTCAATTTGAGATTCGATTTGATAGTGGCTGAACAGCGGGATTTCACCGGTGTACAGTTTGATTTTGCTGCTGAAATCCGGACGACCCAGCGCGGCGATGTGCTGACGCGCCATCTCCATAACTTTCGGGTTGTCGATGAGGATTTCGCCGATGTCCTGACGTAAATAGTCACGGAATGCGCGAACGATAACGTTGCTTTCCTGATGGATCAGGAACGGAGCAGGGCGGCTGTCAGCGGCTTTTTGAATCGCTTCCCAGTGCTTCAGGCGGAAACTCAGATCCCACTGCAACGCTTCGGCAGATTTGCCGACACCTGCGGTACGCACGATAAGCCCCATGCCGTCAGGCAGTTCCAGGCTTGCCAGCGCTTCTTTTAATTCGGTACGGTCGTCGCCTTCAATGCGACGGGAGATACCGCCCGCGCGCGGGTTGTTCGGCATCAGAACCAGATAACTACCTGCCAGGCTGATAAAGGTGGTCAGCGCAGCGCCTTTATTGCCGCGTTCTTCTTTATCGATCTGAACAATGACTTCCTGACCTTCGCGCAACACGTCTTTAATGTTGGGACGACCATGGGAGTTGTAGCTAGCGGGGAAGTATTCGCGGGCAATTTCTTTTAACGGGAGGAAACCGTGACGTTCAGCGCCGTAATCAACAAAAGCAGCTTCCAGACTCGGTTCAATACGGGTAATTTTGCCTTTATAGATGTTGGCTTTTTTCTGTTCGTGTCCAGGACTTTCGATATCCAGATCGTACAGACGCTGCCCATCTACAAGGGCGACACGCAACTCTTCCTGCTGAGTCGCGTTAATTAACATTCTTTTCATCGTAACTTACTCATTATTCTTACATTGACGACTAAGCTGCGGGCAGAGTAATGCCTTTCCGGGTGTGAACCGATGGCCTCGTGTCTATTCGCGTCGCCAACCTCACGGTTATCGTCAGCTCAAAGAGGCGCAGAGTGTCGGTTGCCTGTATTTCATACGGAAACACAGCGCAATTATCAGGGGAACAGTCTGGGTGTTACTCTCCAGAGAAGCTTCCATCGTGCTTATCGTCTTTCACGCTGTGGGTGCGTTGGCTTCATCTTCTTACCCCAACCACTTACAGGAGTAAGCACCTGGGGTTCCCAGACTTGCCGCCTTCCTACAACGCGAAATCTATAGAGCACTTACCGGTAAGGACTGCAACCCGCAGCCCGCTAACTGCCTGAAAGATCAATACGTCTTACGCCATTGCTGCGTTGATGATCGGTCGGGCAAAATTGGGTCATTCCGGAAAAGTTCTTGTTTTAACAAGATTCAACACGGAAACAACCTCATTATTCCACTGCTAACCTTGTTATAGCAAGATGACTTTTGCCATTTATCACCCGGTTACTCACAGTTTTTTCACTTCCGCGTAGTGATTGCTTTAATAACCACCAAATCGGCGATGTCAAACTTAAGTAATAAGGTATAGCAGTTAATATAAGCATAGAAAAATGTGTGGCGCGAATCTTGATGGCTATTTAAAATCGGCCCCCATGAAAACAGAGACTCCAGCCGTAAAAACAGTTGCCATTACTGCCGACGAAGCAGGGCAACGCATCGACAACTTTTTGCGCACCCAACTCAAGGGCGTGCCGAAAAGTATGATTTATCGCATTTTGCGTAAAGGCGAAGTGCGGGTGAACAAAAAACGCATTAAACCCGAGTACAAACTCGAAGACGGGGACATTGTGCGTATTCCACCTGTACGTGTCGCTGAACGTGAAGAAGAGGCCATTTCACCGAATTTGCAGAAGGTCGCGGCGCTGACCGATGTCATTTTATATGAAGATGACCACATTCTGGTGCTTAACAAGCCTTCAGGTACGGCCGTGCATGGTGGAAGCGGGTTAAGCTTTGGCGTCATTGAAGGCTTACGTGCGTTGCGCCCCGAAGCGCGTTTCCTTGAGCTGGTGCATCGCCTCGACCGGGATACCTCCGGCGTGCTGCTGGTGGCCAAAAAACGATCTGCCTTGCGTTCGTTGCATGAACAACTGCGTGAAAAAGGTATGCAGAAAGATTACCTCGCGTTGGTACGCGGCCAGTGGCAGTCGCATGTCAAAACCGTGCAGGCCCCGCTGTTAAAGAACATTCTGCAAAGCGGCGAGCGTATCGTGCGGGTGAATCAGGAAGGCAAACCATCGGAAACACGCTTTAAAGTGGAAGAGCGTTATGCGTTCGCTACGCTTGTGCGCTGCAGTCCCGTGACTGGACGAACGCACCAGATTCGCGTGCATACGCAATATGCCGGACATCCGATTGCCTTTGACGACCGCTATGGCGATCGTGAGTTCGATAAGCAACTGGCGGATACCGGGCTGAGCAGGCTCTTTTTGCACGCCGCAGCGTTGAAATTTACTCATCCGGGGACGGGTGAAGTAATGCGTATTGAAGCGCCAATGGATAAGCAGTTGAAGCGCTGCCTCGAGGTTCTGCGTTACACAAAATAAGACTTCCGGCGGATTGTCTATCCGCCGTCTTCGCGACTATTCTCCTCTCCATGCCTATTATCCACGACGTTTTGTGGGTGGCCTTCAACATGCTTAGGTGACCTCGCGCATAGTTTTCATCAAATAGGGAATATTCCCTATGAGAAATAGTAAGAACGCCTGCTGTCATCCATGATGTTGTTTTGTTATGGTTCTGAAATGTAAGGTTTTATTTGTTATTTTTGCGTATTGGCAATATGCCAAACGGCAACGACAGGTAGAGATCACAGAGGCTAAAGCAAGCAATATCAAGGGATAAACATTGCTCATAGAGCATTTTTTTTACCTGAACTGCTGAATCGTTTTGGCTGTGAGTGGATGAACAGAGAGTAGGTTATGAATAACTCACGGCGTTACGTTGTCATTCTTACAGGTCCAGCAATTTTTGCAGCCTCTGCGCTACAGTTTTCACAGACCCTGACTGCACCAGGAGCCCAGTCGATTGGCCTCCTGCTGTGGATGATTTTCTGGTGGGTAACCCGCCCGGTTCATGTCGCCGTGACCAGCCTGCTCCCGATTGTTATCAATGCGCTCTTTAATATTGTTCCGATGAATGGCATTACGATGCAGTACTTCTCGGATAGCATCATCCTTATTCTGGGGGCGGGGCTGTTGTGCTTACCTTGGGCAAGCGTGGGTCTTGACCGTCGGGTGGCTTTAAAGGTGCTTTCTTTGATTGGCCCCTCGATGCGCTCGCAGGTGACGGTCTGGTTTTTAGCCAGTGCCGCGACTTCGACCTTATTTCCTAACGTGATGGTTTGCGCGCTGTTTATCCCCATTGCCGTCTCAATGCTTGCCGCATCTGGCTATAAGGATATTCCCTCCTGTAAACCCGCCGTACCCATTCTACTTGCTATCGGCTGGGGCGTCGGAATTGGCGGCATCGGCAGCCCGCTTGGCGGCGCGATGAATCTGGCGGCGATCTCGATTCTGGAGAGCAAAATTGGTCATGAGTTTATGTATGTTGATTGGCTTATTCGTCTGACGCCGTTCTTTGTGCTGATCTCGCTGGTAAGCCTGGGTTGTATGCTGCTGATGCCGATGAAGGTGACAAGGCTCGATGGGACGCGCGAATGGTTTGAACAGCAGTACTACGAGCTTGGGATGATGACGCGGGATGAAAAAATCTGTGTCGTCCTGTTTCTTGTTGGTTTGATTGGCGCTTTTACGCGCCCGTTTTATGCGGCGATGTTCCCGGCACTCTCTCCGGCATATCTCTATTTGATCCTTGGAGTTGTCTGTTTTCTGCTCACCCGCGCCAATAATGTGCCGCTGCTGACGTGGGAGCGAGCGGAAAAAGAGACCATGTGGGGGATGCTGATTCTTTTTGGCGGAGGTCTGGCGTTAGGCAAAATAGTCAATGACTCCGGCGCAAGCGCGGGGATCGCCAGCCTGATTACCGGAATGTCGCTGGACGGTGGTCTGCTGACCATTGTGGTATTCACCATTCTGGCCCGTCTGCTTTCTGAAACCACGAACTCCACGGCCTCGGCGGCGGTGGTGCTACCTATCGTGCTGGGCTTCACCAGCAAACTTGGGCTTAACCCGATTCCGTACTGGCTTGTCACCGTGATGGCGTTCAACGCCGAGTTTATGTTGCCCATTAGCGTGCGGGCGATCCCGGTGGCCTACGGCCTTGACGCCAGGAAAATGCTCAAGAGTGGCCTGGTGATGGCGATTGTGCATATCGTAATGGTGGTCATTGTGGGCTATGCCTGTATGACCTGGTGGCCAGCGTTCAACTCTCTCACAGATTTTATGAGATGACATGTTTAATGATGACTTGAGGCAAGGAGATGTGATGGAAAACTTTAACTTTAAAATTCCACAAAATATTGAATTTGGCATCGGCAGTTTAAAAAAACTGCCGATGATTTTGGCAGAGAACAATTCTGGTCACGTTTTTTTGATTTCTGACCGAGGACTGGAAAGTCTGGGAGTAGTGAAAAAAATTGAAGATATTATTGCTCAGGCAGGAATCCGCTATACCTCATGGCTGGATGTGTTGCCTAACCCTACCGTTGAAATAGTCAATAGTGCGACTGCCGCATATAAGCAGTGCGGAGCCAGCAGTATCGTGGCGCTGGGCGGCGGTAGCTCAATGGATGTCGCCAAAGCCGTTGGGGTGCTGGCGAATTATGGCGGCAGTATTACCAATTATGAAGGCAGCAATAATGTCCCCGGCTCTATTGTGCCGATTATTGCGATCCCGACGACGGCGGGCACGGGTAGCGAAGTGACCGCCTCATCGGTGATTACCGATGAATCACGCAATTACAAACTGTCGGTGATTAGCTACGAGATCCTGCCGAAGTATGCCCTGCTGGATCCCGAATTAATTATGACAGCGCCGGCATCGATTGCTGCCGCTTGTGGTATTGATGCCTTAATTCATGCAATAGAAGCCTATCTTTCTACTAAGGCGTCGCCATTTACCGATGCGATGGCGGAGAAGGCAATGCAGCTTATCGGTGGCAGCCTTCGCCGGTTTATTGCTAATCGTCAAGATGAATCTGCGGCCTGCGATATGCTGCTGGGCAGCACATTCGCCGGGATTGCTTTCGCCTGGGCGCGTTTGGGCAATGTTCACGCCATGAGCCATCCGGTTAGCGCCTTTTTCCATGTTCCTCATGGGGTCGCGAACGCTATTTTACTGCCGACAGTGCTGGAGTATAACGCGTTGGCCGATCGGGGGCGTTATCAGACTATCTATAATTATATTTGTCAGAGTAATGAAAACGGCTCTGGATTCAAACCGCAGATGTTGGTTGCCGAAGTGCGTAAATTAAATAAAGAGTGTGGTATTCCTGATTCATTATCTGCCGTCGGCGTAAAAGCGGAAAAGATTAATGAGATGGCAAAAGATGCGATGAAAAGTGGTAACGTACTTGTAAACCCAAGGCAGTCAACGTTAAATGATATTATTGAACTTTATCATAAGGCGTTGTAATTACCCTTATTCATTTAACATCTGTTCTGTTTGATTTGAAAATATACACTACAAAAAGCTGATTCATTGTGACTCCGGCATAATTTTCAGCTTTTGTTTCAAAAAACGGTTGTACAGAAACTTTGCTTTTGATTAATCTGGAATGAACGCCATATATTTAATAAGGGAATGGTCATGGGTTATCAGAGTACAGATCAGATGACTTTTTTTTCTGAAATGTCAGAGCGGCAAATTTCTGCGCGGGAGTTTTTTAGTAGCGTATTGATTGATTCGATAGAGCGGAATTTCGGCTTTAAAAAAATACTTATCTCTTACTTTGATACGCATGGGAAATTTCTTTCATGGGTAAACTGGAATGGCATTATGCCAGACAGCGCTGAGCACCCATATCGCAAGTTCGTGGCTAATGATGTTATCCGCCATGTCATTCACCAGGAGGCGGTTGTTGATCATCTGACTTATTTTAACGTGACGCCTCGGCTGTATAAGTCTACCTCGGTGATCGGGACTATCGACTACGAACATTCGGGTTATTTACGTTTTCTGGAAGAAAACTTCCAGAGTCACTATAGCGTGACTATGGCATTTGGTATTAATGCCTACATTCAGGTTGCTTTTTTTAAAAGTCAGGCACAAGGGGATTTCACTGACGACGAGATTGCGACCCTGAATAAAATATATGTGTATGTTGCCAATTCGTATAAAAACTTTAAGAAGCACGAGCAGATTCGTATTATCTCTAACATCCAGAATGAAATCATTATGTCAGGAGAAAAGGCCTATCTGGTCACCGATGACTTTATGCATATTATGAGTTCTAATGAACTGGCTCAGGAATATCTGAAAGATATTCTTGGGGCATCGATTACCGAACAGATTAGCAGTAGTAAACCTTGTAACTGGTTGCCTTTTTTGTTGGGCAACGAAGGTGAACGTTCGACGACCAGTCGAGTACAGACGCGTGTCATTAAAAATTATATATTTAAAATATATACATACGACCAGATTTATTCTAATGGCATCATTGATATCTATCACTGGATCACCATTTCGCAAAAAGATGATGGTAAACCTGATAACAATGCTGCGGCTAAGCTGCCGTTGACTCATGCCGAGCAAAAGGTAGCCGCGCTGATGTACAACGGCCTCACCTATCAGGCGATCGCTGATGAGTTGGTGATCAGCTATCACACGGTCAAAAAACATATTCAGAATATATACATTAAGTGCGGTGTCAATAGTCGGTTCCAACTTTATAAATGGTTTGATGATAAATAGAGAAAAATAGGGAGTTCTCCCTATTAAAATAGTAAGAGTAGCCGCTTTTTAGAAGCGTTCATTTTGCGATACCCTATATTTATAGGGGTATTAAAATCAATCGTCACCGCATGTGAATTATAAATCACAGGCATGGCATTATTTATATGAACGTTTCGGGAAAACCGGTATGAATCCGTTGCCACTCCAGGGTGTTATTTTTAATATCCAGCGTTTTACTATCCATGATGGACCTGGGTTGCGTACTGAGTTATTTTTAAAAGGCTGCCCATTGCGCTGTGAATGGTGTAGTAATCCTGAAAGTTTGCAGCCTTACGTACAGTTAGGGGTATATAAAACGAAATGCATTTCTGCGAAGAAATGCGCTGCCTGTATTGAAGTCTGCCCAGAAAATAACGTATTAAACTTCACCCGAGGCAAACTCACATCTTTTAATCGCAGTCAGTGTAGTAACTGTCTGGCCTGCCAGGATGTCTGCCCTGCAGACGCGATAAAATTATGGGGCAGGCCCATGTCTGTCGATGAGTGTATGGTCGAAATCTGTAAAGATAAAGGCTATTATGAGCGCTCTGGCGGCGGAGTCACGGTATCTGGAGGCGAACCGCTATTGCAGTCGGAATTTGTCGCCGCACTCTTTAAAGCGTGTAAGCAGGAAGGCATCCAAACCTGCCTGGAGTCCTCTTTATTTGTCGACTGGAAAAAAGTCAGTCCTGTTTTACCCTATACCGATATTATTATTTCCGATATTAAACATATGGATCCCGTTATCCATAAAAAGTATACCCGTGCGTCGAACGATAAAATTCTGAAAAATCTGAAAAAACTCGCCGCGCAGCAACGTGAAATTATTTTACGCATCCCGGTGATTCCTAATGTGAATGACGATATGGCGAATGTAGAGGCCAGCGCGGACTTTATCCTCAATGAAATGAATGGACAAATTCGCACCTTACAGTTGCTCAGCTTTATGCGTCTTGGGGAAGAAAAATACCAATCATTAGGCCTGCCTTACAAGATGCACGACGTAAAGATAAAACGTCGCGCCTTCCAGAAACAGGTCCAGAACTTAGCCGAATATTTTAACCAGCGCGGCATCCATTGCGTGGTTGGGACAAAAGAAAAATAACCAGTATTTAATTTAAATCTTATATGGGACAAATTTAATGAAAGTACATCATACTACCGCAAACGGGACGCAAGATTTCGATAAAACTTACAGCCTGGGTTATCAGGTGAATCACGAAGATTGGTCGCCGTTTCCGCGTGTCAACCGTCTACGCCAGACCTTTCTGGACCGGCCTTATGATATTGACGTTGAACGCCTGCGACTAGTTACCGAAGCGTATAAAAAGCATGAGAATGCACCGCGCAAGTTAAAATGCGCTTATGCTTTTGAAAATATTTTGCTCAATACCACGTTGTATATTTACGATGAAGACCTGATCCTCGGCGAAATTGCCGCACCGGCAAAAGCATCGCCTATCTATCCTGAGTTTTCAGTGAGCTGGATCATTGACGAAATTCTGCATTCACCGTTTGAAGAACGAGCGAACGACCAGTTCTATATTCGTAATGAAGAAGAACGGCAGGAAATCGTTGAGCTTTGCCGTTACTGGGAAGGTAAAACCGTCGATGATCTTATTAACAGTCGCCTCGAAAAAGATCAAACCAAAGGATCGGAAGTCGGGGAGAAAATCTTCCAGACCAACCTTTACCACTATGCTGGTGCCGGGCATCTGGCGATTGATTACGCCTGCCTGATGAAGCTGGGCTATAACGGCCTGATTGCCAACGCCCAGGCAGGGCTTAAGAAATTAAGCCTGCGTGATACAGAATATGGCGATAAGCGTGATTTCTATCAAGCAATGATTATTGAGCTGGAAGCCGCCAAAAAGTATATCTTGCGCTACGCCCATCTGGCGCATGAGTATGCGGAAAAAGAGTGCAATCCACAGCGCAAACAAGAACTGGAAACCATGGCGCTCAACTGTCAGCAAATTGCCGGCGGTGCGCCGCAGACTTTCTGGCAGGCACTACAGCTTTTTAACTTCGCAACCAGCATGATTCAAATTGAGAGCAACGGCCACTCTATCTCTTATGGCCGCATGGACCAATGGCTGTACCCTTGGTTCGATGCCGATATGAAAAACAACACCATTAGCAAAGAGTTTGCGCTTGAGCTGATTGAAGTTCAGTACGTCAAAATGAATAACCCGACCAAACTGAAAGATAAAGGCACCGTCGCGGTGCGTAATGGCCGTGGTTTTGGCGGGGAAAGTTTAACCCTGGGCGGCGTCGATCGTAATGGTAATGATGCGACCAACGATCTGACCATGCTGATGCTGGAAGGGTCAGCGCATACGCGCATGATGAACCCGTGGGTTTGCGTGCGTATGCATGAAAATACGCCTTATGAGTTAAAAATTAAGACCGTAGAGTGTATTCGTGCGGGGTACGGGCATCCGAAGATTTTCAACGATGCACCGTCGATCAAAGGCATGATGCGTAAAGGCATGACGCTGGAAGAGGCGCGTGATTACTGCGTTGTTGGCTGCGTGGAACTTGATCTGGCTGGTAAAGAGTATGGCTGGCATGACGCCGCGTATGTCAATACACCGAAAATGATGGAGATGGTGCTCAACGGCGGACGTAGCCTGAGCACCGGAGAGCAACTGGGGCCGGATACCGGTAGCCTCGACACCTATCAGAGTTTTGAGGAAGTGCTGGCAAGCGTTGATAAGCAGTTTGAATACTGGACAGATCAGATGTGCAGTAGCCTGAATATCATCGATAACGCCCATCGTGCGTTGAAGCCCGTGCCTTATGTTTCTGCGTTTTATGAAGATTGTATGGCCTCGGGCAAAGATCTCACCGAAGGTGGAGCGAAGTATAACGGTATTGCCCCGCAGGCAGCGGGGATGGCGACCTGTGCCGATAGCCTTGCCACCATTAAACAACTGGTGTTTGATGAGCAACGCTATAGCGGCGCGCAGTTGTTGCAGGCGGTAAAAGATAACTGGGTCGGCCATGAAAAGCTGTACGCACTGGTCAACAGTTCGAAAGTGCATCATTACGGCAATGACATCGACTACGCCGACGATCTGTTCAAATTCATGTTCGAATGCTATTGCCGACACATCAGCGGCAGAAAAACGCCACGCGGCGGTGAGTTTAGCCCTGGCGTGTATTCGGTTAACGCCAATGTCGGCATGGGGCTAAACACCAATGCCTCCGTTGATGGCCGCAAAAAATTCGAACCTATCTCCGACAATATGGGGCCGGTACACACCGACGGCGGCTCTCACGATATCTGCGGGCCGACGGCGCTGGTTAACTCGGTGACCAAAGTTGACCATAGCCTGGCGACCAACGGCACGCTGATGAACCTGCGCTTTCCACAGGAGGCCGTTGCTGGGGTTGAGGGGCGAGACAACCTGGTCAGCTTTATTGACGAGTACATCGCGAAACAGGCCATGCACGTCCAGTTCAATATCATGAGTTCGGCGACGATGCGCGCGGCGCAGAAAAAGCCGGAAGACTACAAGGACATGCTGGTGCGCGTGGCAGGGTACAGCGCCTATTTCGTTGAACTGGGCAAGCCGCTGCAAAAAGATTTGATTCAGCGTACCGAACTTCACTTTTAAGAACCCTTTTTGCTCACAAAGCGGGCGCGTTGCGTTCGCTTTCGTATGCCTGGGCTTGCGCCCGGGCTATGGCAACCAGGTTCATCCTAAATAGATATCCAGGGCGGATATAATGAATTTTAATCTTGATTTTGTTCTTGTCGGCTTGATGCAAATCGTCGGCTTTTTTGTGCAGGGATGTACGGGATTTGGCTGTACGGTGATTGCGGCATCGGTTACTAACGGTTTGCTGGGAACGTCGGTCGGAGTTCCATACGGCACAGTGATTACGCTGCCGTTTCTCTACTTCCTGGCGCTAAAAACCTGGCGTGATATCTCCTGGCGTGACCTGGGGAAAATCGTGGCGCTTTGCGTACCGGGGATCTTAGTCGGCAACTATTTGTTTTATACCATCAGCCCTAACGTGGCGAAAATCTGCATTGGCGCAATGGTGACAATTATTGCTGTCATGAATATTTACAAGCATATCGTCAACCCGCTGATTTTTAAAAAGGTGGAAGTAGCTAATGCACCGGACACGCTGGCGCGGAAAAGTTTCCGCTATGGCTGCCTGATTTTAGGCGGGATCGTTCATGGCGCATTCACCATCGGCGGGCCCCTGATTACGGTCTATACCATTGAGGCGGTGAAGGAAAAAGAGAAGTTCCGCAACACCATGAATATGGTCTGGGTCGTCTTTAACACCTGGAACGCGTTCAATCAGTATCGTAACGGTGCGTTTACCGCCCACTTGGGCAGCGCGTTAACCATCGGCTTCCCGATGGCGGCAATTGGCTTTTTTCTCGGCATGGCCTTCTTACAGCGCATCAAGAGAGAGACATTCCTGCGGCTGGTCTACCTGGTACTGCTGTTCGTCGGCGGTAATATGTTGATCACCAGTCTGATGGCGATAGCATGAGTTTATCCCCTCAGGCCTAATGGGCTGAGGGGGAAAGCCTAGTTTAACAGCGGGTTGACGTTCTCGCGTCGCAGCATTTGACACAGTGCGATTAGCGGCAAACCGATTAAGGTATTTGGGTCACGACCTTCCAGGCGCTCAAAAAGTGCAATGCCCAATCCTTCGCTTTTAAAACTACCGGCACAATGCAGCGGGCGCTCTTTGCGCACGTAATCTTCAATTTCCGTTTCGCTTAAGTGACGAAAATGGACGTCGAACGGTTCAACTTCAGTTTGTAAATGTCCGGTCGCAGAATTATACAGCGCCAGTCCGGTATAAAACGTCACAATATTGCCACGGGCTTTGAGTAACTGCTGGCGTGCATTTTCTTCTGTTAACGGTTTGCCGGTTATTTCACCATCGAGAACACAAATTTGATCGGAACCAATAATAAGGTGCGATGGATAACGGTGGGCGAGAGATTGCGCTTTTTTCTGCGCCAGTCGCAAGACTAAATGCCGGGGGGCTTCGCCCGGTAACGGCGTTTCATCAACCTCTGGTGCTGCGCATTCGAACGGGATTGCCAGTTTTTCTAGTAAAGCGCGACGCCAGGGAGAGGTAGAAGCAAGAATAAGTTGAGGCATATTTTTTCCCTCGCATATAGCGTATTGATGAGAGCCATTTTAAACTATGGACTTCGTCCTACAAGCTGGCTGTAATGGCTTGTGTTGAGCGATTTTAAGTCGATGACCCGCAATGTGTGCGAATTATTGGCAAAAGGCAACCACAGGCTGCCTTTTTCTTTGACTATATGACGTTACAAAGTTAATATGCGCGCCCTATGCAAAAGGTAAAATTACCCCTGACTCTTGATCCGGTTCGTACGGCTCAGAAACGCCTCGATTATGAAGGTATCTATACTTCTGATCTGGTTGAGCGTGTCGCCGATTCTGTAGTCAGTGTGGACAGTGATGTGGAATGCTCCATGTCGTTCGCTATCGATAACCAGCGCCTTGCCGTTATAACCGGTGATGCAAAGGTGTCGGTTACGCTCGAATGTCAGCGTTGCGGGAAACCGTTCCCACTTCATGTTCACACAACATATTGTTTTAGTCCTGTCCGTTCTGACGAGCAGGCTGAAGCACTCCCGGAAGCGTATGAGCCGATTGAGGTTAACGAATTCGGTGAAATCGATCTGCTGGCAATGGTTGAAGATGAGATTATCCTCTCCTTGCCGGTAGTTCCGGTGCATGATTCTGAACACTGTGAAGTGTCCGAGGCGGACATGGTCTTTGGCGAATTGCCTGATGAAGCGCAAAAACCAAACCCATTTGCCGTATTAGCCAGCTTAAAGCGTAAGTAATTGAGGAGTAAGGTCCATGGCCGTACAACAGAATAAACCAACCCGTTCCAAACGTGGCATGCGTCGTTCTCATGACGCTCTGACCGCAGTCACCAGCCTGTCTGTAGACAAAACTTCTGGTGAACAACACCTGCGTCACCACATCACTGCCGACGGTTTTTACCGTGGCCGTAAGGTAATCGCTAAGTAATCACGCATGACTCAATGGCTTTCCCGCTACGGTGAGAAAGACAAAGAGTACACGCGTGATGAAGCTTAGTGAGGCTTTCCCCGGGTAACTGGGGAAACACCTAACCGGGCAGCGACGATACCTTGACACGTCTAACCCTGGCGTTAGATGTCATGGGGGGTGATTTTGGCCCTACCGTGACAGTGCCTGCAGCATTGCAGGCACTGAATTCTAATTCGCAACTCACACTTCTTTTAGTCGGGGATCCCGATACAATCACGCCATTACTTGCCAAAGCTGACTTCGAACAACGTTCACGTCTGCAGATTATCCCTGCTCAGTCAGTTATTGCCAGTGATGCCCGGCCCTCGCAAGCTATTCGCGCCAGTCGTGGAAGCTCAATGCGTGTTGCCCTGGAGCTCGTGAAAGAAGGACGAGCGGAAGCCTGTGTGAGCGCCGGTAATACAGGTGCGCTAATGGGTCTTGCGAAGTTATTGCTCAAACCCCTTGAGGGGATTGAGCGTCCTGCGCTGGTGACGGTTTTACCCCATCAGCAAAAGGGCAAAACGGTGGTGCTGGATTTGGGTGCCAACGTGGATTGTGATAGCACGATGTTGGTGCAATTTGCCGTCATGGGTTCCGTGCTGGCAGAAGAGGTGGTTGGAATTGCCAATCCCCGTGTTGCGTTGCTCAATATCGGTGAAGAAGAAACCAAGGGTCTCGACAGTATTCGGGATGCTTCTGCAGTGCTAAAAACAATCCCTTCTATCAATTATATCGGCTATCTTGAAGCCAATGAGTTACTGACTGGCAAAACTGATGTGTTGGTCTGTGACGGCTTTACAGGTAATGTCACATTAAAGACGATGGAAGGTGTTGTCAGAATGTTCCTTTCACTGCTGAAGTCTCAGGGTGAGGGCAAAAAACGGTCGTGGTGGCTGCTGTTATTAAAACGTTGGTTACAAAAAAGCCTGACAAGGCGATTTAGTCACCTCAACCCCGACCAGTATAATGGCGCCTGTCTGTTAGGATTGCGCGGCACGGTGATTAAGAGTCATGGTGCGGCCAATCAGCGAGCATTTGAAGTCGCGATTGAACAGGCAGTGCAGGCGGTGCAGCGACAAGTTCCTCAGCGAATTGCCGCTCGCCTGGAATCTGTATACCCAGCTGGATTCGAACTGCTGGACGGTGGCGAAAACGCAAACTCGCGAGCACACAGATAACGGTGCGTTTGTGAATGCTGCCAACGTATCAGCGATTTGCTCGTGGCGGTATATAACCAAAAAGTGACTGAGCGTACATGTATACGAAGATTATTGGTACTGGCAGCTATCTGCCTGAACAAGTGCGTACTAACGCCGATTTGGAAAAAATGGTTGAGACATCTGATGAGTGGATCGTCACTCGCACAGGTATCCGTGAACGCCATATTGCAGCGCCAAATGAAACAGTTGCGACGATGGGCTTTGCCGCCGCAAACCGTGCAATTGAAATGGCGGGCATCGACAAAGA
The DNA here is from genome assembly GCF_013816515.1 of Citrobacter sp. RHB35-C21. NCBI lineage: Bacteria > Pseudomonadati > Pseudomonadota > Gammaproteobacteria > Enterobacterales > Enterobacteriaceae > Citrobacter > Citrobacter sp. RHB35-C21. The sequence continues at coordinate 3,148,430 of NZ_CP057147.1, read as the reverse complement.
ACAAATTGGTCTGATTGTGGTTGCCACCACATCATCCACACACGCATTTCCAAGTGCGGCATGCCAGATCCAAAGTATGCTGGGGATCAAAGGCTGTCCGGCGTTTGACGTTGCAGCCGCTTGTGCCGGTTTCACCTACGCCCTGAGCGTTGCTGACCAGTACGTTAAGTCTGGCGCAGTGAAGCATGCTCTGGTGGTTGGCTCAGATGTCCTCGCTCGTACCTGTGATCCAACCGATCGCGGGACGATCATTATTTTCGGTGATGGCGCAGGTGCCGTTGTACTGAGCGCATCAGAAGAGCCCGGCATTCTTTCTACGCATCTGCACGCTGATGGTCGCTATGGCGAACTGTTGACGCTGCCTAATGCCGATCGCGTGAACCCGGAAAACCCGATCCACCTGACGATGGCGGGTAACGAAGTATTTAAAGTCGCGGTGACCGAGCTTGCACACATCGTTGATGAAACGCTGGAAGCAAATAATCTCGATCGTTCTGCACTGGACTGGCTGGTACCGCATCAGGCAAACCTCCGCATTATTAGCGCAACCGCGAAAAAGCTGGGTATGTCGATGGATAATGTTGTCGTGACGCTCGACAGACATGGCAATACCTCCGCGGCCTCCGTACCGTGCGCGCTGGACGAAGCCGTCCGCGACGGGCGTATTAAAGCTGGGCAGTTGATATTGCTTGAAGCCTTTGGTGGTGGATTCACCTGGGGCTCTGCGCTGATTCGTTTCTAGTATAAGGATTTAAACATGACGCAATTTGCATTTGTGTTCCCGGGGCAGGGTTCCCAGACCGTTGGGATGTTGTCTGAAATGGCAGCAAACTACCCAATTGTTGAAGAAACTTTTGCTGAAGCATCAGCTGCGCTGGGCTATGATCTGTGGGCGTTGACTCAGCAGGGACCGGCCGAAGAGCTGAATAAAACCTGGCAGACGCAGCCAGCACTGTTGACTGCCTCTGTTGCGCTTTATCGCGTATGGCAGCAGCAGGGTGGTAAAACACCTGCGCTGATGGCTGGTCACAGCCTGGGCGAATACTCTGCGCTGGTGTGTGCGGGTGTTATCGGTTTTGCCGATGCCGTACGTCTGGTTGAACTGCGTGGCAAATTCATGCAGGAAGCGGTACCGGAAGGCACTGGCGGCATGTCTGCTATTATCGGTCTGGACGACGCTGCTATCGCTAAAGCGTGTGAAGAGTCTGCCGAAGGCCAGGTGGTTTCACCGGTAAACTTTAACTCACCGGGTCAGGTGGTTATTGCCGGGCATAAAGAAGCCGTAGAACGTGCCGGCGCAGCCTGTAAAGCGGCTGGCGCTAAGCGTGCTCTGCCACTGCCGGTCAGCGTTCCTTCTCACTGCGCGCTGATGAAGCCAGCTGCTGAGAAACTGGCCGTTGAACTGCAAAAAATTACTTTTAACGCGCCGACTGTTCCGGTTGTGAACAACGTCGACGTGAAGTGCGAAACAGACGCAGACGCTATTCGCGATGCGCTGGTTCGCCAGCTGTACAGCCCGGTTCAATGGACTAAAACCGTTGAATTCATGGCGTCCCAGGGCGTAGAGCACCTGTATGAAGTTGGTCCGGGCAAAGTTCTGACCGGTTTGACGAAACGTATTGTTGACACCCTGACTGCTTCGGCAATGAATGAGCCGGCGGCATTATCTGCGGCGCTAGAGCAATAAAAGAGGAAGACCATGAGTTTTGAAGGAAAAGTCGCGCTGGTTACCGGTGCAAGCCGTGGCATTGGCCGCGCAATTGCTGAAACACTCGTTGCCCGTGGCGCGAAAGTTATCGGTACTGCAACCAGCGAAAGCGGTGCGCAGGCCATTAGCGATTACTTAGGTGCAAATGGTAAAGGTCTGATGTTGAATGTGACCGATCCAGCATCTATCGAATCTGTTCTGGGAAATATTCGCGCAGAATTTGGTGAAGTCGATATCCTGGTCAATAATGCCGGGATTACTCGTGATAACCTGTTAATGCGCATGAAAGATGACGAGTGGAACGATATCATCGAAACCAACCTGTCATCTGTTTTCCGTCTGTCAAAAGCGGTAATGCGAGCTATGATGAAAAAGCGTCATGGGCGTATTATCACTATTGGTTCTGTGGTTGGTACCATGGGAAATGCGGGTCAGGCTAACTACGCTGCGGCGAAAGCGGGTCTGATCGGCTTCAGTAAATCACTGGCGCGCGAAGTTGCGTCTCGTGGCATTACTGTAAACGTTGTTGCTCCGGGCTTTATTGAAACGGACATGACGCGTGCGCTGTCTGATGATCAGCGTGCGGGTATTCTGGCGCAGGTTCCTGCGGGTCGCCTTGGCGGCGCTCAGGAAATCGCCAGTGCGGTTGCATTTTTAGCTTCTGACGAAGCAAGTTACATCACAGGTGAGACTTTGCACGTCAACGGCGGGATGTACATGGTTTAACCACGAGATAAAAAAATTTGCGTTATTAGGGTGAATGCCCTCAAAATAACGTAAAATCGTGGTAAGACCTGCCGGGATTTAGTTGCAAATTTTTCAACATTTTATACACTACGAAAACCATCGCGAAAGCGAGTTTTGATAGGAAATTTAAGAGTATGAGCACTATCGAAGAACGCGTTAAGAAAATTATCGGCGAACAGCTGGGCGTTAAGCAGGAAGAAGTAACCAACAATGCTTCCTTCGTTGAAGACCTGGGCGCAGATTCTCTTGACACCGTTGAGCTGGTAATGGCTCTGGAAGAAGAGTTTGATACTGAGATTCCGGACGAAGAAGCTGAGAAAATCACTACCGTTCAGGCTGCCATTGATTACATCAACGGTCACCAGGCGTAAGTGAACATCTCCAGGCGGTCATTCGACCGCCTGAGTTTTATCTTTTTATCCCACTTGAATTATTTTCCCTCCCTGGAGGACAACCGTGTCTAAGCGTCGTGTAGTTGTGACCGGACTGGGCATGTTGTCTCCTGTCGGCAATACCGTAGAGTCTACCTGGAAAGCTCTCCTTGCCGGTCAGAGTGGCATCAGCCTGATCGACCATTTCGATACTAGCGCCTATGCAACGAAATTTGCTGGCTTAGTAAAGGATTTTAACTGTGAAGACATTATCTCGCGCAAAGAACAGCGCAAGATGGATGCTTTCATTCAATATGGAATTGTCGCTGGCGTTCAGGCCATGCAGGATTCTGGTCTCGAAATTACGGAAGAGAACGCTCACCGTATTGGCGCCGCTATCGGCTCTGGTATTGGCGGTCTCGGATTGATCGAAGAAAACCACACCTCTTTGGTGAATGGCGGTCCACGTAAGATCAGCCCGTTCTTCGTTCCGTCAACGATTGTTAACATGGTGGCAGGTCACCTGACCATCATGTACGGCCTGCAAGGGCCAAGCATCTCCATTGCGACCGCCTGTACTTCAGGTGTGCATAACATTGGTCATGCAGCACGTATCATTGCATACGGCGATGCAGACGCGATGGTTGCGGGTGGTGCAGAAAAAGCCAGTACCCCGCTGGGCGTGGGTGGTTTTGGTGCGGCACGTGCGCTGTCTACACGTAATGATAACCCGCAAGCGGCAAGCCGTCCGTGGGATAAAGAACGTGATGGCTTTGTGCTGGGCGACGGCGCAGGCATGGTGGTACTGGAAGAGTACGAGCATGCGAAAGCGCGCGGTGCAAAAATCTATGCTGAAGTCGTTGGTTTTGGCATGAGCAGCGATGCTTACCACATGACGTCACCACCTGAAAACGGTGCGGGCGCTGCGCTGGCAATGGTCAACGCACTACGCGATGCGGCTATCGAAGCGGGTCAGATCGGCTATGTCAACGCGCATGGCACGTCTACTCCTGCTGGCGATAAAGCCGAAACCCAGGCAGTGAAATCTGTCTTTGGCGATGCGGCAAGCCGTGTAATGGTAAGCTCCACTAAATCCATGACCGGACACCTGTTGGGTGCGGCGGGCGCGGTAGAGTCTATTTTCTCTATCCTGGCGCTGCGCGATCAGGCTATTCCGCCAACCATCAACCTGGATAACCCGGATGAGGGTTGTGACCTGGATTTCGTACCTCACGAAGCGCGTCAGGTTAGTGGTCTGGAGTACGCACTGTGTAACTCCTTCGGCTTTGGCGGGACTAACGGTTCGTTGATCTTTAAAAAGATTTAAGTCTGCCAGGTGTTGCGTTAGCATCGATAGCAATTTAAAAAGGTCCGCTTGTCGGGCCTTTTTTTATTCGGTTTTCCACCCTTGTCCTGTGTTGTTCATCCTGCCAAACTAGCGGACCAGAAATAAGGAGCCACCATGTTCTTAATTAATGGCTGCGAGCAGAATATGCTGGCCGCAAGCGATCGAGCGACCCAATTCGGTGATGGCTGTTTTACCACTGCGCGTATTATTGACGGCGAAATTTGCCTCTTTGCAGCGCATCTTGCGCGTTTACAAGACGCCTGCCAAAAATTGCTGATCTCTTTCGAAGATTGGTCAGAGCTGCAAAGTGAAATGAAAATGCTGGCGCAAGGGCATGCGCGTGGCGTGTTAAAAGTGATTATCAGCCGTGGTAGCGGTGGCCGTGGTTACAGCGGCGCAAACTGTCGCAGTGCCACACGTATTCTCTCTGTTTCAGCCTGGCCCGATCATTACGATCGTTGGCGACTGGAGGGGATAACGCTGGCGTTAAGTCCAGTGCGTCTGGGGCGTAATCCGTTGCTTGCCGGACTTAAGCACCTGAATAGACTGGAACAGGTGTTGATTCGCTCTCATCTTGAGCAGACGGCAGCTGATGAAGCACTGGTTCTTGACAGTGAGGGATGGGTTACGGAATGCTGTGCGGCTAATTTGTTCTGGCGTAAGGGGGATGTGGTTTACACTCCCCGGCTGGATCAGGCCGGAGTGAACGGCATTATGCGACAATTCTGTATCCGGATGCTGGCACAATCGTCGTTCAGCATTGTCGAAGTGTATGCCGGGTTGGAAGAGGTTATGCAGGCCGATGAAATCGTCGTCTGTAATGCGTTAATGCCTGTTATTCCCGTACGCACCTGTGGCGACACGCTGCTGTCTGCACGTATGTTGTTCGATTTTTTAGCCCCACTTTGTGAGCACCCGAATTAGTCATGAAAAAACTGTTACTTGTTGTCCTGTTATTGCTGGTTGTGCTGGGCATAGCTGCGGGAGTGGGAATGTGGAAAGTCCGCCATCTGGCGGACAGTAAATTATTGATTAAAGAAGAGACGATTTTTACGCTGAAAGCGGGTACGGGCCGTCTGGCTCTCGGTGAACAGTTGTATGCGGACAACGTTATCAATCGTCCGCGTGTGTTCCAGTGGCTGCTGCGTGTGGAACCCGAACTGTCGCATTTTAAAGCCGGAACCTACCGTTTTACGCCCGACATGACGGTGCGGGATATGTTGCAACTGCTGGAAAGCGGTAAAGAGGCGCAGTTTCCGTTACGTCTGGTTGAAGGGATGCGTCTGAGCGACTACCTCAAGCAGCTGCGCGACGCCCCGTACATCAAACATACGCTGAGCGATGATAATTACGAGACCGTTGCTCAGGCGCTGAAGCTGGAGAACCCGCAATGGGTGGAAGGCTGGTTCTGGCCAGATACCTGGATGTATACCGCTAATACAACCGACGTGGCGTTGCTAAAACGCGCGCATCAGAAAATGGTTAAAGCGGTAGACTCCGTCTGGGAAGGGCGCGCTGAAGGCCTGCCTTATCAGGACAAAAATCAGCTGGTAACCATGGCCTCTATTATCGAAAAAGAGACTGCGGTTGCCTGCGAGCGTGACCAGGTGGCTTCCGTCTTTATTAACCGCTTACGGATTGGCATGCGTTTACAGACCGATCCGACGGTGATTTACGGGATGGGGTCACGGTATAATGGCAAGTTGTCGCGTGTGGATTTAGATACCCCGACCGCCTATAACACCTATACAATTACGGGGCTGCCGCCTGGCCCGATTGCCATGCCGGGAGAGGCCTCATTGCAGGCCGCGGCGCATCCGGCAAAAACGCCGTACCTCTATTTCGTGGCTGACGGTAAAGGCGGTCACACGTTTAACACCAATCTTGCCAGCCACAACCGGTCCGTGCAGGATTACCTGAAAGTGCTTAAGGAAAAAAATGGGCAGTAACTATATCGTCATCGAGGGCCTGGAAGGCGCCGGAAAAACCACTGTGCGTAACGTGGTGGTAGAGACACTTGAGCAACTCGGTATTCGTGACATGGTTTTTACCCGCGAACCGGGGGGAACGCAGCTCGCGGAGAAACTAAGAAGTCTGGTGCTGGACATTAAGTCGGTGGGTGACGAGGTCATCACTGACAAAGCTGAAGTTCTGATGTTTTACGCCGCGCGCGTACAGCTGGTCGAAACCGTTATTAAACCTGCGCTGGCAAAAGGCGCATGGGTAATTGGCGACCGTCACGATTTGTCGACCCAGGCGTATCAGGGGGGCGGACGCGGCATCGATCAAAACATGCTGGCAACCCTGCGCGATGCCGTGCTCGGTGATTTTCGCCCGGACCTGACGCTCTATCTGGACGTGACTCCAGAAGTCGGATTGAAGCGTGCCCGTGCGCGCGGCGAGCTGGATCGTATTGAGCAGGAATCTTTCGATTTCTTTAATCGCACCCGCGCGCGTTATCTTGAACTGGCTGCCAAAGATGCCAGCATTCGTACCATCGACGCTACGCAGCCGCTGGAAGCTGTGATGGCTGATATCCGCAATACCATCACCCAGTGGGTGCAGGAGCAGGGCGCATGAAATGGTACCCATGGTTACGACCAGATTTTGAAAAACTGGTAGCCAGCTACCAGGCCGGTCGTGGTCACCATGCGTTACTGATTCAGGCGTTACCCGGAATGGGTGACGACGCGCTGATTTACGCGCTCAGTCGCTATTTAATGTGTCAGCAACCGGAAGGGCATAAAAGCTGCGGACACTGCCGGGGCTGTCAGCTGATGCAGGCGGGGACGCATCCTGACTACTATTCGCTGCTGCCGGAAAAAGGCAAAAGCACGCTGGGGGTTGATGCGGTACGTGAAGTGAGTGAAAAACTGTACGAGCATTCACGCCTTGGCGGTGCGAAAGTGGTGTGGATCCCTGATGCCGCCCAGTTAACTGATGCTGCTGCCAATGCCCTGCTAAAAACGCTGGAAGAACCGCCGGCACAAACCTGGTTTTTCCTCGCCAGCACAGAGCCTGCGCGATTGCTGGCGACATTGCGCAGCCGCTGCCGGTTACACCATCTTGCGCCGCCGGCTGAGTCGTACGCTATCTCCTGGCTCGCCCGCGAAGTGACCGCATCTCCAGAAGCGCTGTTGAGCGCATTACGCCTGAGCGCGGGTTCGCCTGGTGCGGCACTCTCGTTGTTACAGGCTGAAAGCTGGGCGCATCGCACAGATTTTTGTGCGGCACTGGCAAACACATTAAGCGCAGGTGACTGGTATATCCTGCTCGCGGCGTTAAACCACGATCAGGCCGCCGCCCGTTTACACTGGCTGGCAACGTTGTTGACGGATGCCTTGAAGCGTCCGTATGGGGTTTCCCATTTAACCAATCCTGACGCGCTGGACCTGATATCTTCTATCGCAGAACGGTTATCCGTCGCCCGGATACAGGCGATACTCGGTGACGTTTGTCATTGCCGTCAGCAGTTGCTGAACGTAACAGGCGTAAACCGTGAACTGGTGTTAACCGATCTTATCCTGCGTATTGAGCATTACCTGCAACCAGGCACCGTATTGCCTGTTCCCCATCTTTGAGAGAGACATTATGTTTTTAGTCGACTCACACTGCCATCTTGATGGCCTAGATTATCAATCTCTGCATAAGGACGTGGATGACGTGCTGGCGAAAGCAGCCGCACGCGATGTGAAATTATGTCTTGCCGTCGCGACCACTCTGCCAGGATACCGCAGTATGCGCGAACTGGTCGGTGAACGTGACAATGTGGTGTTCTCCTGCGGCGTGCATCCGTTAAATCAGGATGAAGCCTATGATGTTGAAGACCTGCGCCGTTTTGCTGCCGAAGAGGGCGTTGTGGCGATGGGGGAAACCGGGCTGGACTATTTCTATACGCCGGAAACAAAGGTGCGCCAGCAGGAATCTTTTATCCATCATATTCAGATTGGCCGTGAGTTACAAAAGCCAGTTATCGTACATACCCGCGATGCGCGGGCCGATACGCTGTCTATTCTGCGCGAAGAAAAAGTGACGGATTGTGGTGGCGTACTACACTGTTTTACAGAAGACAGAGAAACGGCGGGCAAATTGCTGGACCTCGGATTTTATATCTCGTTTTCCGGCATCGTCACGTTCCGTAACGCAGATCAGCTCCGTGATGCCGCCCGCTATGTTCCTCTGGATCGGTTGCTGGTTGAGACGGATTCTCCCTACCTTGCGCCTGTACCGCATCGTGGAAAAGAGAACCAGCCCGCCATGACCCGTGACGTTGCGGAGTATATGGCTGTAGTGAAAGGTGTTGCCGTTGAAGAACTGGCGCAGGCAACCACTGATAACTTTGCCCGCCTGTTTCACATCGACGCTTCTCGCCTGCAATCCGTTCGTTAACTGACTTTTTTTAAAGCTCGTAATTAATAAGCAAAGCGAGTAAAGTTCACCGCCTCAAAATGGGCGGTGAATAGCCGGTTTGACACATTCAGAAACGCATTTTATCGGAATGTGCGGATTTTACGGCCATCCACGACTGAATTGTGATAGCCGTCAAACAAAAACAAACTGAATTATTTTACTCTGTGTAATAAATAAAGGGTACTTAGATGCCCTGTACACGGCGAGGTTCTCCCCCCTCGCTAATGCGTGAGAACGTAGAAAAGCACAAATACTCAGGAGCACTCTCAATTATGTTTAAGAATGCATTTGCTAACCTGCAAAAGGTCGGTAAATCGCTGATGCTGCCGGTATCCGTACTCCCGATTGCAGGTATCCTGCTGGGTGTCGGTTCCGCTAACTTCAGCTGGCTGCCAGCCGTTGTATCGCACGTAATGGCAGAAGCAGGCGGTTCTGTTTTTGCAAACATGCCGCTGATTTTTGCCATCGGTGTCGCGTTAGGCTTCACCAATAACGACGGCGTATCTGCACTGGCATCCGTTGTTGCCTACGGCATTATGGTTAAGACCATGGCTGTTGTTGCGCCGCTGGTTCTGCATTTACCTGCTGAAGAGATCGCAGCTAAACACCTTGCTGATACGGGTGTTCTCGGGGGGATTATCTCCGGTGCGATTGCAGCGTATATGTTCAACCGTTTCTACCGTATCAAATTGCCTGAGTATCTTGGCTTCTTTGCGGGTAAGCGCTTCGTTCCTATCATTTCTGGTCTGGCCGCTATCTTCACCGGTGTGGTTCTGTCCTTCATTTGGCCGCCGATCGGGACTGCTATTCAGACGTTTTCCCAGTGGGCTGCATACCAGAACCCGGTCGTAGCGTTCGGTATCTATGGCTTCATTGAACGCTGCCTGGTGCCGTTTGGTCTGCACCATATCTGGAACGTTCCATTCCAGATGCAGATCGGTGAATACACCAATGCTGCGGGCCAGGTATTCCACGGCGATATCCCTCGCTATATGGCGGGTGACCCGACTGCGGGCAAACTGTCTGGTGGCTTCCTGTTCAAAATGTACGGTCTGCCGGCTGCCGCTATCGCTATCTGGCACTCTGCTAAACCAGAAAACCGCGCGAAAGTGGGCGGTATCATGATCTCCGCGGCGCTGACCTCGTTCCTGACCGGTATTACCGAACCGATCGAGTTCTCGTTCATGTTCGTGGCGCCGATCCTGTACATCATCCACGCAATTCTGGCTGGTCTGGCATTCCCGATCTGTATCCTGCTGGGTATGCGTGACGGTACGTCGTTCTCCCACGGTCTGATCGACTTTATCGTTCTGTCCGGTAACAGCAGCAAACTGTGGCTGTTCCCGATTGTCGGTATCGGTTATGCGATTGTTTACTACACCATCTTCCGTGTGCTGATCAAAGCGCTGGACCTGAAAACTCCGGGTCGTGAAGATGCTACCGAAGACACCAAAGCGGGTGCGTCCGGCGAAATGGCTCCGGCCCTGGTTGCGGCATTCGGCGGTAAAGAAAACATCACTAACCTCGATGCGTGCATCACTCGTCTGCGTGTCAGCGTCGCTGACGTTGCCAAAGTGGATCAGGCTGGCCTGAAGAAACTGGGTGCAGCGGGCGTTGTAGTGGCGGGTTCCGGTGTTCAGGCTATCTTCGGTACTAAGTCCGATAACCTGAAAACTGAAATGGATGAGTACATCCGTCACAGCTAAGCAGTAAAAAGTTGGGGAGAATTAAGGCAGCCTGCGGGCTGCCTTTTTTAATGCATTAATTGGCCTGAACGCGAATCGGCGCAGTGGCGGCGAACAACCACGGACGAGCCTCTGCGTTCACGCGTGGGGATAACGTCTCTCTGACCTGCTGGTGGTAATCATCAATCCACTGTTTTTCTGCCTCACTTAGCAGATGCAGTTCAACCAGACTTAAATCAATCGGCACCAGCGTCAGCGTTGAGAAGCGACAGAAGCCAGGACGACTGTTGATAATCTCCACCTGATTCTCAATACGGATCCCATATTCTCCGGCCAGATAATAACCCGGCTCGATGGTAATGATATTGCCCGCAACCAGAGGCCAGGGGTTTACTTTTTTGGCAATGCGATGGGGCTGCTCATGGATCAGGAGCTGATGGCCTACGCCGTGTCCCGTACCGTGATCAAAATCCAGACCCAGATCCCACAGCGCCCGACGGCTAAAGGCATCCAGTTGATGACCCTGAGTGCCGCTGGGAAATTGCAGCGAGATAAGCGACAAAAAGCCTTTTAACACAGCGGTGTAATGCAGACGACGCTGCGGATCCTGTGGACCAAACGCGAAGGTGCGCGTTGTATCCGTCGTACCATTATGGTACTGGCCGCCGGAATCATTCAGATACATGGCCTGAGAGGTAATGGGCGTATTGGTTTTTTCGCTGGAATGGTAATGGCACATTGCGGCATTGCTGGCTGAGGCCGAAATCGTGTTGAAGCTTTGCTCGATAAATCCCGGCTGCTGCTGGCGAAATTCCAGTTGCCTGGCCTGCGCTTCCAGCTCAGTGACCGGATTGCCTGCCGCTTCGCGCAAGGGAACTTCATGCGTAAGCCATGCCAGAAAGTTAACCCAGGCCGCGCCATCTTGTTCATGGCATTCCCGATAGCCCGCCAGTTCAACGTCATTCTTGTGCGCTTTCATCAAGGTGATGGGATCGGGTGCCCATAAGACTTCGCCACCGTGTTCTACAATGGCAAAACGCAGCGCGACCGGGGCGTAGTCTTTATCGACCAAAAAGCGTTTCCCTTTGGCTAACTGCTGGCAGCGGGCAAGAAAACTCTCTTGTGGGGCCAGCGTGAGCGTATTCAGCAGTGCAGCAGGGAGCTGCTGGGTTTTGTTGCTATCCACAAACCATTCTAGCTCGCCGCTGCGATGGAGCAGGGCGAACGAAAACGGCACTGGCACCATTGGCAGATCGGAACCGCGCACATTCAGCAGCCAGGCAATGTTATCCGGCAGCGTGATCGCCAGAACGTCGGCCTGTTGTTGCGTGAGCAGATCCACGACGCGGGCACGTTTTTGTGTGCTGCTTTCCCCGCTGATTTCAATGGGCATTTCACGAATGATGCCGCAGGGTGCAGCCGGGCGGTCAAGCCATACCTGGTCGAAAGGATCTTGCTCAAGAGGCACCAGCTCGCAATGGGTCGCCGACAGTGCTTCAAACTGGCTGTTGACCATCAGCAACGGTTCAAAACCGATACGCGCGCCCGCAGCAACGTGAGACTGCAAATAGTCGGCCAGCGGTTCGTCATGTAAATGGTGAATTTCAAAATCATCCAGCGAGACTTCATTGCGCACCTGGACCTGATAGCGTCCATCGACAAACATTAATGCGCGGTCGCGCAGGACCAACGCGAGACCAGCGGAGCCGCTAAAACCGGTCAGCCAGGCCAGCTTATTGTCATGCGGTGTACAATCTTCGCTTTGGTGAGCGTCGGCGCGCGGAACAATCATGCCATCCAGCCCTTGCGCTAACAGCAGGTTGCGCAGAGCGGAAAGAGGAGTTGAGTTGTGCATAGTTACCTTCAGGCCTTAACGGAACGGCGGTTCGTTGAACGTACGTAATTTACGGGAGTGCAGTCGATCGCCTTCAGCACGCAGACGATCGATTGCCCGGATACCTATTTGCAGGTGCTCGGAAATGGCACCTTCATAAAAACGGTTGGCCTGACCAGGCAGTTTGATCTCGCCGTGTAGCGGTTTATCGGAAACGCACAGCAGCGTGCCGTAAGGGACGCGGAAGCGGTAGCCCTGGGCGGCAATGGTGGCGCTTTCCATATCAATGGCCACCGCGCGACTGAGGTTAAAACGTAGCGCAGAAGCGGAATAACGTAACTCCCAGTTGCGATCGTCGGTGGTGACGACGGTACCGGTACGCAGGCGCTGTTTCACCTCCTCGCCGGGCATGCCGCTGACTTCTTTGGTGGCGTCATACAGTGCGCGTTGTACTTCCGCAATGCTCGGAATCGGAATATCCGGCGGTAGTACGGCATCCAGCACATGGTCGTCACGCAGATAAGCGTGGGCCAGAACATAGTCGCCAATCGCCTGGCTTTCGCGCAGGCCGCCACAGTGTCCAATCATCAGCCAGACGTCAGGGCGTAGGACGGCCAAATGATCGCAAATGGTTTTGGCGTTAGACGGGCCAACGCCGATATTGACCAGCGTGATCCCCTGACCGTCGGCGGTGATTAAATGCCAGGCGGGCATCTGATGTTTCTTCCAGGCGAGATCGGAGATGGCCTCTTCCGGAGCTTCCGTTTCAGCGGTGATCCAGATCCCGCCCGCGCATGACAGCGCGATATAGGGGCTGTTCGGATCGAGGATCTGGCTGCAGCCCCAGCGCACGAACTCATCGACATAGCGGGTGTAGTTGGTGAACAGCACAAATGGCTGGAAATGTTCAACCGGCGTTCCCGTGTAGTGACGCAGTCGTGCGAGCGAAAAATCTACTCGTCGGGCGTCGAAGTGCGACAGCGGGGAGAATTCCGCCGGATGATAGGTACCATCGGCTGTTTCATCGCCAATTTGTGACAACTCGGTAGTGGGGAAATGGCGCGTTAATCCGGCGCTCATCGAGCGGTCGAGCGTCAGTTCAGAACCGTCGATCACATAGGGATAAGGGATTTCATGCTGCGACGGTTCGACGGAGATATGCGCATCATAATCCTGATACAGCAGCGTGAGTTGTTCTTCAAGATAGGGACGAAAAAGCGACGGACGGGTGATCGTAGTGGTATAGCTGCCCGCATGGGTAAAACGGCCATAAGCGCGGGTTTTCGGAGGATTGGTGGCGCTGCCATCCCAGGTGACACAAAGCGATGGGTAAACAAAAAGACCATTATGGCGGGCGATTATGTCAGGGAGCGTCCCTGTTTCAATGTACTTACCAATGGCGCTACGCAGTGCTTTAACCGACTGCTCGTACAGTGCGTCCAGTTTATCCAGAGCCTGAGTTGGGGTCAGGCTGGAGCCCTTATTGTTCATGTCTGTCTCCTTGTTCCACAGATGTACTGCTCTCCCGATAGTATGTCACAGGAATATGAAACAAAAGTCAGACGTTGAGGAAGATTGTGCGAAGGCCGAATGACCTTCGCATCAGGGCTTAACTGTGCTGCTTATCCCGCATCAGCAATGCAGTGGCGGCGGAAATAAGACACCCGGCCATCAGATAAATGGCCACGCTGTGCCAGTCTCCTCCAGAGAATGTCACCAGTGCCGCAGCAATGAAGGGGGTAAAACCACCGCCAACCACACTTGCCACCTGATAGCCAACGCCTGCGCCGCTGTAGCGATAACTTGCGCCAAACAAACCGGTAAACATAGGCTGCTGTACGCAGACCACCATATCGTGCGCAATATTGGCCAACATAATCGCGAAGAACACGATCCAGAAAATAGACTGTGCTTCCAGCGCCATAAAGAACGGGAAGGCGCTCAGCGTACCGACCAGTGCACCGGTAATGTACACGCGCCGTCGACCAAAGCGGTCGGCAAGCCAGGCAAAGCAGGGGATGGTCAGACAGCTCAGTCCTCCCACTAACAAACCGATATTCAGAAACAGCTCGCGGGGTAGGCCCAGGTTCTGCGTAGAGTAATTAAGGGCAAACGCGGTGACGATATACATCGTCAGCAGTTCACATAAGCGCAAGCCGATAATTTTTAAGAATGCGCCCGGATGACGGATTAACGCCTCGACCACCGGTAACCGCTTTTTCTCTGGTTGCGCTGCCTGTTGCTGCTGTTCGAATTCGGCTGATTCATCCATTCTGTTACGCATCCACAACGCGCCCAAAACCAGTACGATGCTGAACAGGAACGGAATACGCCAGCCCCAGCTCAGGAACTGCTCATCGGTAGTTTGCGAGCTAATCAGTGATACCAGACCGGTAGAAAGCAGCAGTCCGACGCCGTAACCGACCTGAACGCCACTGCTGTAGAAGGCTTTTTTATTTTTTGGCGCGCTTTCGACCGAGAGCAACGCCGCGCCGCCCCATTCACCACCAACGGCGAATCCCTGAATGGCGCGTAGCGTCACCAGCAGCACAGGGGCCCACCAGCCAATAGTGTCAAAAGAAGGAATAATCCCTATCAGCGCAGTGGCAATCCCCATCATCCAGACGGTGAGCATCAGCATGCGTTTACGGCCAAGGCGATCGCCAAAGTGGCCGAAGATAACCCCGCCTAACGGACGGAACAAAAATCCGACGCCAAAGGTGGCAAATGCGGCAAGTGTTCCCATTGCCGGGCTAACCTGCGGGAAGAACTCGCGATTAAAGACCAGTGCGGCGGTGATGCCATAAAGCAGAAAATCATACCAGTCGACCACGGCGCCAGCGAAGCTACCAAGCGCAGCGCGTCGGGCACGATGAAGCGAAGAGACGTCCTCTTGGGGACCCGCGGAGGTGAGAGTGGAATCCATAGTTATCCTGTCTGTACTGTCTTTTAGTTATTAGTATTTGAATTGGGCTACACACATTGCAGTCGATATATTAACGACCGTTATGAGATTACCGCGACAGATGGGAAGAGAAAACGATTATCTCCCTCACCAGAGGGCTACATGAAAAATAAGATGAATGAAAAACAGAAAAGCAAGAAGCCTGCTTAGTTTCCTAAGCAGGCTTCTTAAATTTGGCTCCTCTGACTGGACTCGAACCAGTGACATACGGATTAACAGTCCGCCGTTCTACCGACTGAACTACAGAGGAATCGTTTGAACGAGGCGCATATTAGCGAGGGCGATGAGGCTTGTCAAAGGGGGAAATACATTTGTGCGTTCGTTTGCTGACAAAATCAGCAAAGCGGCGATCTTTCCGTCTTTTTATGCTTTTGCCCCATTCTGGTGCGCGTCTACCTCTTCCAGGGCAGCCAGAATGAGAGATTCAGGTGTGCAAAAAGTCCATTCTTCACCTTTGAGCCTGACTTTACGCGGTTTTAACCGTAAAACACGGCTGCTGGCTAAACTGGCAAGCATCTTGCAATCCTGAATTTAATGACTGCCAGCACGGGTTCTGGTATTCCGACAGGAGGCAAAATGAACTTCAGACGACTGAAATATTTCGTGAAAATCGTCGATATTGGTAGCCTGACCCAGGCAGCGGAAGTGTTGCATATCGCGCAACCTGCGCTGAGCCAGCAGGTTGCTACGCTGGAAGGCGAACTGGATCAGCAACTGCTGATTCGCACCAAACGCGGCGTCACACCGACGGAAGCGGGGAAAGTGTTGTATGCCCATGCGCGGACGATTTTACGCCAGTGCGAGCAGGCGCAACTTGCGGTCAATAACGTAGGTCAGACCCTGGGGGGACAGGTCTCTATTGGCCTGGCGCCGGGGACGGCGGCGTCAGCCATCACTATGCCGTTATTACAGACAGTACGAGCAGAGCTGCCCGATGTGCTGGTCTATTTGCATGAAAACAGTGGGGCGGTGCTGAATGACAAGCTGCTCAGCGGGCATTTAGACATGGCGGTGCTCTACGAGCGCTCACCCGTGGCGGGTATCAGCAGTCAACCGTTGCTTAAAGAGGATTTGTACCTGGTCGGGACGCGTGATTGCCCGGGGCAAAGCGTCGATTTAGCCGCGGTGGCGCAGATGAATCTGTTTTTGCCACGGGATTACAGCGCAGTTCGCCTGCGTGTAGATGAAGCTTTTTCGCTTCGTCGCCTGACGGCCAAAGTGATTGGCGAAATTGAATCTATCGCCACCTTAACGGCTGCCATCGCCAGCGGGATGGGCGTCACAGTGTTGCCTGAGTCGGCGGCCCGTTCATTATGTAATGCCGCGAACGGCTGGATGGCGCGGATAACAACCCCGTCGATGAATCTGCCATTATCGCTGAACGTCTCAGCCAGAGGGAGCTTATCGCCGCAGGCACAGGCCGTGAAGGAGATCCTGTTGTCGCTGGTAAGCCGTCCGGCACTGGAAAACCGCGAGCTACAGCTGGTCAGCTAAACCTTATTCCCTCCAGGAATAAGATGCGGGTTTTTATTATTTGTTATGCCGGGCATCAGACTTTAACAATAGCGTAATGTCTGATGCGCCCGGAGCGAAAAGTGAATTTCCAGCAACTTAAAATAATCCGCGAGGCGGCCCGTCAGGATTACAACCTGACGGAAGTCGCGAATATACTGTACACCTCGCAGTCGGGAGTCAGCCGACATATTCGTGAACTTGAAGATGAACTTGGCATTGAGATTTTTATCCGTCGCGGTAAACGCCTGCTGGGCATGACCGAACCGGGCAAAGCCTTGCTGGTTATTGCCGAGCGTATTCTGAATGAGGCCAGCAACGTTCGCAGACTGGCGGATCTGTTTACCAATGACACGTCCGGTGTACTGACGATTGCCACCACGCATACACAGGCACGCTATAGCCTGCCCGCGGTGATTAAAGCCTTTCGTGAGCTCTTCCCTGAGGTGCGTCTGGAACTGATCCAGGGTACACCGCAGGAGATTGACGTACTGTTGCAAAACGGTGGGGCAGACATCGGGATTGCCAGCGAGCGACTGAGCAGCGATCCGCTGTTGGTAGCTTTTCCCTGGTTCCGTTGGCACCACAGCCTGCTTGTTCCTCACGACCATCCCTTGGTGAAAACGTCTCCTCTCACACTGGAATCTATCGCCCACTGGCCATTAATTACGTATCGTCAGGGGATTACGGGGCGTTCCCGTATCGATGAGGCATTTGCCCGTAAAGGGTTAGTGCCGGATATTATCCTCAGCGCCCAGGACTCGGATGTGATTAAAACCTATGTGTCGCTGGGGCTGGGAATCGGGCTGGTGGCAGAACAATCCAGTGGAGAGCAGGAGGAGGGGAGCTTAACCCGTCTGGATACCCGGCACTTATTTGATGCAAATACCGTCTGGTTGGGCCTGAAACGCGGGCAACTGCAGCGCAACTATGTCTGGCGATTTATTGAGCTATGCAACGCAGGGTTATCCGTCGATGAAATCAAGCGCCAGGCGATGGAGCCAGATGAAGCCGTGATTGATTATCAGATATAATGCAAAAATCCTGCTTAGTTTCCTAAGCAGGCTTCTTAAATATGGCTCCTCTGACTGGACTCGAACCAGTGACATACGGATTAACAGTCCGCCGTTCTACCGACTGAACTACAGAGGAATCGTGTGAACGAGGCGAATATTAGCGATGCCACTCAGCGTTGTCAAAGCCTGAATAGATAAATGCGATCGTTTGCTGAAATATTCCCCATTTCGCCGCTTATTCAGACGCAACCGGTTGTTTTATGCACTTTTCACGCTCGGGGCGAGGGTATTTCCATAACCAGCGGCCTGTAACCATACGCCAGTAAAATAACGCGGCGCGCACGGCCCAGTCGAAGAACATCCCTAACCAAACGCCGACTACGCCCCATCCTAATACAATTCCCAAGGTGTAACCCGCCACAACGCGACAGCCCCACATGCCCAACATCGATACCCACATCGCAAAACGCACATCACGTGCGCCCTTAAACCCTGATGGTAGCACCCAGGATGCCGCCCATATCGGCATAAACGCTGCGTTGAGCCAAATTAGGATGACTATGACCTCTTTTACATCCTGATCGTGGGTATAAAATGAGGCCATAACGCCGGCAAAAGGGGCGGTTAGCCAGGCGATGGCGGTTAAGCCGATTGTTGAGAGCCAGAATATATGGCGTAACTGGATTTCCGCTTGGGCAATCTGACCATTTCCCAGACGCCTGCCGGTAATGATTGTCGACGCGGAGCCTAAAGCATTCCCCGGCAGGTTGATGAGCGCGGCGATAGAAAAGGCAATGAAGTTTCCGGCAATTACGCTGGTTCCCATGCCGGAGACAAACATCTGCGTTAACAGTTTACCGCCATTAAATAGCACTGACTCAATACTTGCCGGAATACCGATCCCCATAACTTCCCAGATAATGGCGAGATTGAGCGGCTTAAAATAGCTTTTGAAGGGAATACGCAGTGCCGGATTAAAACCAATCATCAGCACCCAGATAATGGCGAACGCACCGATGTAGCGTGAAATGGTCAGCCCGAGTCCTGCCCCCACAAATCCCAGCCCTTGCCAGGAAAAGACCCCGTAGATCAGGATGCTACTGATGATGATATTTAGGATATTCATACCGCCATTAATCAACAGCGGAATTTTGGTATTTCCGGCTCCGCGAAGTGCGCCGCTACCGATCAAAGCAATGGCTGCCGCCGGGTAGCTGAGCACCGTTAGTTCCAGATAGGTGAGAGCCAAAGCCTTAACGTCGGGGGTTGCTTCACCGGCGACAACGTCAATAATCTGTTCACCAAAATAGTGAATGACCGCTGCCAGCACGGTAGCAAAAATCGTCATGATCACCAGCGATTGTCTGGCTGCTGCCCTTGCCCGTCGACGATCTCGTTTTCCCAGGCTAAATGCTACCACCACCGTGGTTCCCAGATCGATGGCGGCAAAAAACGCCATGATGACCATATTGAAACTGTCGGCGAGACCAACGCCAGCCATTGCTTCTTTTCCCAACCAGCTAACAAGGAAGGTACTCAGTACGCCCATCAACAGCACACAGGTGTTTTCCAGAAAAATGGGGACAGCAAGCGGAGTGATTTCGCGCCAAAAGAGAACCTTATAACTCTTGCGTTTGGCATACCAGGGCGTGCGGGAAGCGACCTGGCGTAAGGCAGCGGAGACGTTCAAAGTGGACCTTAAAGAAGAAAGTTGAAACCTCATTTCAAATGATGAGGGAGAAACCAAAAAGCTGCAAAGTTTTTTCCATTTAAAATGTCTGGAAATGCATCAAACTGTCGAGAGAAGCATCAATTGAAACTTATTCGGGGAAATGGGGTTTGACAAAATTTTTTTCGCCGCTAAGATAAGCCTCCACAACGATTCCTCTGTAGTTCAGTCGGTAGAACGGCGGACTGTTAATCCGTATGTCACTGGTTCGAGTCCAGTCAGAGGAGCCATATTTAAGAAGCCCGCTTAAGGAAACTTAAGCGGGCTTTTTTTTTTCTCAGTCCAGTGCATCCACCTGACGAGCAGGTGGAGCGTGATGTGTTTCGAATCAGAACTGATAGCTGGCGGTGACGCTGACGTTGCGCGGCTCGCCATAGACGATAGATCCGTCGACATTGGTGTCGTAGGTTTTATCGAACAGGTTATTGAGGTTACCCTGCACAGAGACGTTTTTCGTCACCTGATAGCGAGTGAATAAATCGACCAGGGCGTAGCTTCCCTGTTCCGCGCGGAATGTGCCATACGGCGTGACCGTATCGCTATAAACACGATTCTGCCAGTTAACCCCACCGCCCACGGTCAGTTCCGGCATGGCTGGCAGGCGATAACGGGTAAACAGTTTTACTGTGGTACGCGGTAGGTTCGGGTTTACCGCATTGCCTTCGTTGTCTTCAGCAACATAGCGTGTCGCGCCGAACGTCATCTGCCAGTTATCGGTGATCGCACCGTTAACTTCGAATTCGACCCCTTTGCTGACCGTTCCATCCATCGCTCTATAGGCCGTGTCGCCATTGCTACCGGCAATTGGTACGCCGGTTGATTGGCCCACGTTATCCTGTTCAATGCGGAACACCGCGAGGATGGTGGTTAAACGGCTGTTCATCCAGTCGGACTTCAGGCCAAGTTCATAGTTATTGCCGGTAATTGGGGAAAGATATTTACCGGAACTGTCGCGCTTGTTCTGCGGCTGAAAGATTGAGGTATAGCTGGCGTACGTAGACCAGTTATCGTCAATGTCATACACCAGGCCCGCATACGGCGTGGTGTGGTTTTGTTCCATGCTGTAGGCGAGGGTGTCGATACGCCAGTTGGTATAACGCGCGCCGACAATCAAATGAAGTGGGTCGGCTAGCGAAATACGTGTTGCGGCGTAGAGCGATTTCATGTGCGTGGTATCGTCCTGAGCCAATGACTGCGGGTTCCAGTTGGTTTCCGGGAAGTTACCATCGAAGGTATAGAAGCTGCCGATTTCGTTGGGGAATACGTTCGCCCACGCGCTTTCGTAACGGTTATTCTGTTTACTGTAGCTGCCGCCCAGCATCAGATTATGCTGACGACCAAACAGGTCGTAACCACCGTCGGCGAACAGATCGACGGCATCTACCTTACGCTTGCCGCTGTTCCAGCCGGTACCTCCGACGTAGTCATAGCCCGGACCATAGCTGCCATACGGGCCAATCAGCGTGCCATCGGCTTTATTGACATAGGCATCGACGTACATCATTTTACTGTCGAACTTGACCTCGGAGTGGGTGGCATTCATTGTCGCCTGCCAGGTATCGGCAAAACGTTGCTTGATGGTGACAAACACTTTGTTGAAGTCTTTATCGTTGTACGCCCAGTCCGGCGCAGTGCTGCGCGAGCGGTCATAGCTGTTTTTACTGCCGTCGGTATTCCAGCGCGGCAATCCACCCCAGGTAGGGCTGTTGATATCAATGCGCTGGTATTCATAACCCGCAGACAGGCTGGTGGTGTCGCCCAGATCGGCATCGACAATCCCGGAGAAGAACATTTTTTCGCTATTGTAGCGATCAAGCCAGGCGTCGTTATTCTGGTAGCCCGCCACGATGCGCCCGCGCACGTTGCCGTCTGCCGTGAGCGGGCTTTGAAGATCGGTCACATATCGTTGTTTATTCCAACTGCCATATTCCGCAGAAACATTACCGGTGAACTCGCGGCTGGTGGCATGCTTACGGATCATATTAATCGAGGCTGAGGGGTTACCCGTCCCGGTCATTAGCCCGTTTGCGCCACGGACCACTTCGACACGCTCAAAAAGGGCCGTGTCGGAAAGGGCATCACCGAGATTCCAGCGGGATTCAAAATAGGTCGGAATCCCATCGACCATATAGTTATCAATCTGAAATCCGCGAGAGTAATAGCTACTGCGATCTGAATCCGCCTGACTTCTGCTTATCCCCAACGTGTTGTCCATCACATCGCCCAGCGTTTGCAGTTGCTGATCTTCCATGCGCTGCTGACTGATAATGCTGACCGATTGCGGAATATCGCGCTGCGTCATCTGCATTTTGGTGCCAGCAGTCGTTGATTTAACGCTGTAATCCTGCTCCTCGCTGGATGTAGCTGGAGCAGAGCCCTCAACGATAACCGTCTCTTCAGCAGGGGCTGCGAGGCTGGTGGAAGGCAATAGTGCTAACGTGATGCAGGCTGCCAGTACAGAAGGGGCAAGCCCCGATTGGCGCTGGTCATCCCCGTTGAGTGTTGTGAAAGACATCGAAAAGTCCTTGATAATTATTAATATTAAGTTCGAATCACTGAGGTTGCGATGAACTTTTTGGTTGTAAATTATTAAGTTTGCATTGAATGCAAATGCGAAATATACGCATTCACATTCAATGTGTAAACAGATGCTACGGCATAAATGAAATGTTGTTTCAGTACTATGCTTAAGCAATAGCGACGGGAAATGGTTATAAGAACAGCAGTGGCAGGGCTTTTTGCTTAAAAAATCGAGGGTTAAAGTTGAAAGAGCGTGAGTAACTCGCTCATACTCTATACTCGCAGAGTGACCCGGCGTAGCATGGCATAACGCTTGGGCTGTTAATGAAAAAGGAAAACGTCGTGGCAGAAGAAACTATATTCAGCAAAATTATCCGTCGTGAAATTCCGTCAGATATCGTGTACCAGGATGAACTGGTCACTGCGTTTCGTGATATTTCCCCTCAGGCACCTACGCACATTCTGATCATTCCTAACGTCCTGATCCCGACCGTCAACGATGTGACGGCGGAACACGAGCAGGCGTTGGGTCGCATGATCACCGTAGC
The DNA here is from genome assembly GCF_013816515.1 of Citrobacter sp. RHB35-C21. NCBI lineage: Bacteria > Pseudomonadati > Pseudomonadota > Gammaproteobacteria > Enterobacterales > Enterobacteriaceae > Citrobacter > Citrobacter sp. RHB35-C21. Next base: position 3,126,037 of record NZ_CP057147.1, on the reverse strand, counting down.
GGCGAAAATCGCCGAGCAGGAAGGCATTGCTGCGGATGGGTATCGTTTAATTATGAATACCAATCGTCACGGCGGTCAGGAGGTGTATCACATTCATATGCACCTGCTGGGTGGGCGTGCGCTTGGTCCAATGCTTGCGCATAAAGGTCTGTAAGCATGACCAGAGGATGCATTGCACTTTCACTGAGCTTGCTGCTACTGGCTGGCTGTCGGGCACATCCTGAAATTCCGGTAAGTGATGAACAGTCGCTGGTGATGGAATCAACGATTCTGGCGTCGGGCATTACAGCAGAACAACCGACGTTAACCACGTCTGATATTCAGGCCTCAGCATCCTCGCGACTTTATAACGAAAGACAAGAACCCGTTACTGTTCATTATCGGTTTTACTGGTATGACGCCAGAGGACTGGAAATGCATCCTCTGGAAGCGCCACGCAGTGTGACTATCCCGGCTCATTCGTCGGTGACGCTGTATGGCAGCGCCAATTTTTTGGGGGCGCACAAGGTTAGACTTTATCTTTATTTGTAAGGGGTGAATCTTGATGATCAAAATGAATCGCTACGCACTGATTGCCGCGCTGGCGATGTTTCTCTCTGGCTGTGTGGCGCAACGTGAGCCCGCCCCCGTAGAGGAAGTGAAGCCGGTGCCGGAACAGCCCGCGCAGCCGCAACAGCCGGTGCCGGTTGTACCAACGGTGCCAAGCATACCGCAGCAGCCGGGTCCGATTGAGCACGAGGACCAAACGGCGCAGCCGACGCCACGTCAACGTCACTATGACTGGAACGGGGCTATGCAGCCGATGGTCGGTAAAATGCTGCAGGCTGACGGCGTCAAAGCGGGAGGCGTTCTGCTGGTTGATAGCGTGAATAACCGGACCAACGGCTCGTTGAATGCCGGTGAAGCTACCGAGACCTTGAGGAACGCGCTGGCGAATAACGGCAAGTTTACCCTGGTTTCCGCCCAGCAGTTGGCTGTCGCCAAACAGCAGTTAGGTCTGTCGCCGAACGACAGTCTGGGAACGCGCAGCAAAGCGATTGGTATCGCCCGTAACGTTGGCGCACAGTATGTGCTCTATTCCAGCGCCTCCGGCAACGTCAATTCGCCGGCCCTGCAAATGCAATTAATGCTGGTACAAACTGGCGAGATAATCTGGTCAGGTAAAGGTGCCGTACAGCAACAATAACCGGCTAAGGCGCGACGAGGTGTTGTCGCGCTATTTCCCGCAGTATTGTCCCGTCGTAGCCAACCAGAGCGGCCTGAGCGGCGGGAGCTGCATCATCGAACACGATACCCACCGCTTAGTGTTGCGCTGTCATCACGACCCTGACGCGCCGGAATCGCATTTCTTACGCCACTATCACGCGTTAAAGCACCTGCCTGAAAGCCTTGCGCCGCGCCCCCGCTTTTATATACGTGGGTGGATGGCGGTCGACTTTTTTCACGGTAAGGTAGAATCCAGATTGCCGGACGCCGACGAACTCGCTGGCTTATTGTATCATCTGCACCAACAACCCCAATTGGGCTGGCGAATCAGTCTGCTGCCGCTACTCGAACAGTACTGGCAGTGTGGCGATCCGGCGCGTCGGACGCCATGCTGGTTGCGAGCGTTGAAGCGACTCAGGAAAAGCGGTGAGCCTCGACCTTTGCGTCTGGGGCCTCTGCATATGGATGTCCACGGTGACAACATCGTACGTACAGCATCAGGGCTGCGGCTGATTGACTGGGAATATGCCGGAGACGGTGATATCGCTCTGGAGCTGGCGGCGGTTTGGGTCAACGACGAATCTCAGCACCAACGGCTGGTTAGCGCCTACGCCCAACGAGTGCACATTGAACAAAACGCGCTGTGGCGGCAGGTCAGACGATGGCGGCCCTGGGTCATAATGCTGAAAGCGGGGTGGTTTGAGTATCGCTGGCGACAAACCGGCGATCGACAATTTATCAGGCTGGCCGATGAAACCTGGCGGCAGCTAATAATGAAAGGATAAGGAGAGCAGTGTGGGCCCAGTAATGTTGGATGTCGAAGGGTATGAGCTGGACGCTGAAGAGCGTGAGATTCTGGCGCATCCGCTGGTAGGTGGGTTGATCCTCTTTACCCGAAATTATCATGACCCGGAACAGTTGCGTGAATTAGTGCGCCAGATTCGCGCGGCATCACGCAATCATCTGGTGGTGGCGGTAGATCAGGAAGGCGGCAGGGTACAGCGTTTTCGCGAAGGATTTACGCGTCTGCCCGCGGCCCAATCCTTTGCTGCGCTGCACGGTCTGGAAGACGGCGGCAATCTGGCTCAGGACGCCGGATGGCTAATGGCCAGCGAAATGATCGCAATGGATATAGATATCAGTTTTGCGCCGGTGCTGGATGTGGGGCATATCAGCGCGGCGATTGGCGAACGCTCTTACCATGCCGATCCGCGGAAAGCGCTGGCTATGGCGACTCGCTTCATTGACGGTATGCATGCCGCTGGCATGAAAACTACCGGTAAACATTTCCCCGGTCATGGGGCAGTGACGGCGGATTCGCATAAAGAAACCCCAACCGATCCACGTTCAGAAGCCGAAATTCGTGCAAAAGATATGTCCGTGTTCCAGACGTTGATTACGGAAAACAAACTCGATGCCATTATGCCTGCGCATGTCATCTACAGTGACGTGGACCCGCGTCCGGCGAGCGGTTCGCCACACTGGCTGAAAACGGTGCTGCGTCAGGAGCTTGGTTTCGATGGCGTCATTTTCTCCGATGATTTGTCGATGGAAGGGGCGGCGATTATGGGAAGCTATGCGGAGCGTGGTCAGGCATCGCTGGATGCGGGTTGCGATATGATCCTGGTCTGCAATAATCGTAAGGGAGCGGTCAGTGTGTTAGATAATCTGTCGCCGATCAATGCAGAACGTGTTACACGTTTGTATCATAAAGGTTCATTTTCACGTCAGGAACTGATGGACTCGGCACGCTGGAAGACGGTAAGCGCCCAGCTCAACCAGCTTCATGAGCGCTGGCAGGAAGAGAAAGCAGGTCATTAACGCAAGTTTGGCGAGGATGCGATGATTATCTATTTACACGGTTTTGACTCTAACAGCCCGGGCAACCACGAAAAGGTGTTGCAGCTGCAGTTCATCGACCCGGATGTCAGACTGATTAGCTACAGTACGCGGCATCCTAAACATGACATGCAGCATCTACTGAAAGAAGTGGACAAAATGCTGCAGCTTAATGTGGACGACCGTCCGCTGATTTGTGGCGTGGGGCTCGGGGGATATTGGGCTGAACGGATTGGTTTTCTGTGTGATATTCGTCAGGTAGTGTTTAATCCCAACCTGTTCCCGTATGAGAACATGGAAGGAAAAATCGACAGGCCTGAAGAGTATGCCGATATCGCGACAAAATGCGTGACCAATTTCCGCGAAAAGAATCGCGATCGCTGCCTGGTGATCCTGTCACGTCATGATGAAGCGCTCAATAGTCAGCGTTCGTCAGAAGAGCTGCATCACTTTTACGAGATAGTCTGGGACGAAGAGCAGACGCACAAGTTTAAGAATATCTCCCCGCATTTGCAGCGCATCAAAGCGTTCAAGACGTTAGGTTAATCCTCAATGAACGTGTAAAAAACCAGCCTTCGGGCTGGTTTTTTTGTTCTTAAAGTTCGTGTTGTCTATCTTTTCAGCATCAAAACTTGATACACATCAATTTTGGTATGACCAATGCACCGTTCGTGTTATTCTCACTCTCGAAGAACATTTTCATTATCGTAACTTGTTGTTAATTAAAGGCTATGCCTATAACTTTTAATTAACAATTGGTTAATAAATTTAAGGGGGTCACGTTGACTACACCATTAAAAAGAATCGTGATTGTCGGCGGCGGTGCTGGCGGACTGGAAATGGCGACGCAGCTGGGTAAAAAGCTGGGGCGCAAGAAAAAGGCCAAAATCACGCTGGTGGACAGAAACCACAGCCATTTATGGAAACCGTTACTGCATGAAGTCGCGACGGGTTCCCTGGACGAAGGCGTGGATGCGCTGAGCTATCTGGCGCATGCCCGTAACCACGGTTTCCAGTTTCAGTTGGGTTCGGTGGTGGATATCGATCGCGAAGCGAAAACCATTACTCTTGCCGAGTTGCGCGATGAGAAGGGTGAGCTGCTGGTTCCTGAGCGAAAAGTCCCGTATGACACGCTGGTGATGGCGTTGGGCAGTACCTCCAACGATTTCAATACGCCGGGCGTCAAAGAAAACTGCATTTTCCTGGATAACCCGCATCAGGCGCGTCGTTTCCACCAGGAGATGCTGAATCTGTTCCTGAAGTATTCCGCGAATCTGGGCGCTAACGGCAAAGTAAATATCGCCATTGTCGGCGGCGGTGCGACGGGGGTTGAACTCTCAGCCGAGCTGCACAATGCGGTAAAACAGCTGCACAGCTATGGTTACAAAGGGCTGACCAACGAAGCGCTGAACGTTACGCTGGTAGAAGCCGGGGAGCGTATTCTGCCTGCGTTGCCGCCGCGTATTTCCAGTGCTGCGCATAATGAGTTAACCAAACTGGGTGTACGCGTACTGACCCAGACGATGGTAACCAGCGCTGATGAAGGCGGACTGCATACCAAGGATGGCGAGTACATTGAAGCCGATCTGATGGTGTGGGCTGCGGGGATCAAGGCGCCAGACTTTATGAAAGACATTGGCGGTCTGGAAACCAATCGTATTAACCAACTGGTGGTTGAGCCGACTCTGCAGACCACGCGCGATCCCGACGTGTACGCGATTGGCGACTGCACTTCCTGCGCTCGCCCGGAAGGTGGTTTTGTGCCGCCGCGCGCTCAGGCTGCGCACCAGATGGCAAGCTGCGCAATGAACAACATTTTGGCGCAGATGAACGGCAAGCCGCTGAAAGCGTATCAGTACAAAGACCACGGCTCTCTGGTTTCACTTTCTAACTTCTCTACCGTGGGTAGCCTGATGGGTAACTTGACCCGTGGTTCGATGATGGTAGAAGGGCGTATTGCGCGCTTTGTGTACATCTCACTGTACCGCATGCACCAGATTGCTCTGCACGGTTACTTTAAAACCGGTCTGATGATGCTGGTTGGCAGCATTAACCGGGTGATCCGCCCGCGTCTGAAACTGCATTAATACGGCTTATGGCGTCGGATGTTTGTACTTATCCGACGCCTTCCTTCAGAGTTCTCCGAATCATCCTGCCTTCGCTCCTCCTCGTGCTATTTTCATCCGTAATCTGATTGGCATTCCTTACCTTCTGTTGCAAAGTTGTTGCTAATAGCAAAAAAGGAGGAAGTCCCGTGAATAAATCTATGTTGGCGGGTATAGGGATTGGCGTAGCTGCTGCGCTGGGTGTTGCAGCGGTGGCCAGTCTTAACGTTTTCGAGCGTGGCCCACAGTATGCACAAGTTGTCTCTGCAACACCGATTAAAGAGTCGGTAAAAACACCGCGCCAGGAGTGTCGGAACGTGACGGTCACGCACCGTAAGCCGGTACAAGATGAAAACCGTATCGCGGGTTCCGTGCTGGGTGCGGTTGCTGGTGGCGTTATCGGCCATCAGTTTGGCGGCGGACGCGGTAAAGATATTGCTACCGTGGCCGGTGCTTTAGGCGGCGGTTATGCAGGTAACCAGATCCAGGGTTCGATGCAAGAAAATGATACGTACACTACTACGCAGCAGCGTTGTAAAACGGTGTATGACAAATCTGAAAAAATGCTGGGCTACGACGTGACGTACAAAATTGGCGATCAGCAGGGGAAAATCCGTATGGATAAGGACCCCGGCGCGCAAATTCCGTTGGATAACAACGGACAGTTGGTACTAAATAACAAAGCGTAAAATAGCATTATCCTGAACATTAGCCCCCCATTCGCTCAGGCTGGGGGGCTTTTTTTATCAGAAGGTTAAGGCGTAGTTCAGACCAAACGTGCGGCCCCGGCCCTTGTATTCATACAGTGACGGGCTACCGTAGGTGGGGCTGTACAGCAGTGGCGCACGTTGTCCCCACAGCGTGGTGTACTCTTCATTCAGCAGGTTTTCCACGCTAAAGGTCAGTTTACCCAACGGGAGCTGATAGCTGCCGATAAAGTCCATCGTGTTATAGCCGTCCAGCTTATTGCCGCTGGCGTCCGTCAGATCAAATGTTTGCTGGCTCTGTACACGCAATGTCCACGGTTCAGGTGCCCAGCCGACCCACGCGGTGGCTTTGGACGGGGAAGCCAGGGTGACATCCCATTTCTGCCACTTACCGTTTTGCTTCACTTCCGATTTAATGACGTTGAAGTTGCCGCCCAGACTCCAGTCCGTATCCGCAATGAAATAATCCACCGCACCTTCAAGGCCATAAATACGGCGATCATCAGGCTGGACGTTAATGGTCATATCGCTACGGTTGATAACGATCGATTTATCCGACGTAGAGTAGTAAGCGGCCAGCTGCGTGCGCAGACTGTCGCCAGTGTAGCGCCATCCCAGTTCGTAGGAGTTAACTTTAATCCCCTCCAGGCGTGAGTCCGCCACGTTGACGCTGCGCTGGAGCTGGTAATGATCGCCAACCAGGGAATAGGTGCCGTTACCGTAATATTTCCCCGGGTCCGGAAGCTCCACGCCCTGAGAGAAGTTAAACCATGTCTGCTGACGGTCGGTCAGGTGGGCGAGAATACCGGCGTTAAACAGGAAATTATCGTAATCGGTTTTACCGCCAGGAATGGTATCGGCGGAGTTTGCCAGACCGGTGGCAATTCCCTGTTGTTGGGCATAGCCCACGAAATCATCCACCCTGTTTTCGGTCCATTGATAGCGCACACCGCCGCTGAGGGTAAAGATGTCGTTAATGTCATAGCTGTTCTGCAGGAAAGGCGCGAAGTTGGTGATGCTGTAACCGGGGTAACGCCCGGTGGTATAAGCGGTTCGGTTGTCCATACCGCCGGAGGGCAGGGACCAGGCCAGATCGAAGAATTTCTGATTGGAATCGAAGGTTTCGTGATCGGCATCGACACCCCACGTCAGCTCCCAGTTGTCCATCAGCTGGCTGTTGAGGGTGATTTTGGCACCAAACTGGTCTGTGTCCTGCTGCGATGCGGAGAAACTGGTGACCTTGCCTTTGCTCAGCGTAGGGAAGGGGTAGAATTTCAGCGATTCGTCACGGTAATAGATTTGGCTGACCAGGTTCTGGCCGAAGAAATCCGCGTCTGAATACTGCAGGCTGATCAGATGACGCTCGGTGCCGGGAATACGATCGGAATTCAGTCCGCTGCTGGTATAAGCCTTACCGTTTCCCGTCACGGCGGACATGTTCTCGCCAAGATCCAGTCCGTAATCGTCATCCCCCTGGCTCTTATAATACTGCGTAACCAGTTGTAACTGACGGTTGTCGTCAAGCTCAATCGTCCCGGTGCCCATCACGTCCAGACGATCGGAGTGTTGCAGGCCAGTTTGGGTGTTATCCAGCAGCAGGGCATCGTGATTGCCGTCATACCAGCCGCCAAACCGTTGATACGCGACGGACATACGCCCGGAAGCGCGATCGGTTCCTCCGCTCACCGCCGCGGCAACGCGTTCATCATGATCGTTACTGTTATTGAAGCCGCTTTTACTCCCCAGTTCGAGTTCTACTTCACGCTCCGGCTGGCCTTTTTTGGTGACAATGTTGATTAACCCACCGGTACTGCCGCCGCCATACAGTGAGGTTGCACCTGAGATGACTTCAATGTGTGCGATGTTAAACGGATCAATAGAATCAAGTTGACGGCTGTCAGTACGCGAGGAGTTCAGACGGACACCGTCTATCAGTACTACGATGGCACGACCGCGCATATTCATGCCGTAGTTTGTGCGCCCCTGGCTGCTGACATCGATTCCTGGGATTAACTGAGCAAGAACATCTTTGAACTCTTTCCCCCCCTGAACCTGCTGTTCAATCTCGCTTCCTTCAATAACCCAGGTCGTTTGCGCCATTTCTGCCACGGTGCGTTGGCTACGGTTGGCACTGACGATGAGGTTATCTTCCTCAGCCGCGATGGCTGGGAGAGTTAAAGACAACAAGAGAGGATTGAGCACCCAGAGACGCTTATGCATTTGTATTCCTTTTAAAAAAGAGTCGATCTGTTTTTGTTATGGCGGTAGAGAAACCGATAGTTACATTGTGAAACGGGCGTTAAAACAAATGCGAATATTGCTGATAATAATTGTTGTTATCAATACATTTTACAAAAATGATCGGATAAGATGATGAAAACACTGAATAATGTAGGGGTAATCCGCGGAAATCTAACCGGGGGCTTAATCAGCTCCCGGTGGTGTCAGTACTGCGGGGAAATAGCGGGAAAGGGTTAAACTTTGATAAGTTCAGGCCACAGTCGCAGAGTCGTGTGTGCGATCTGCATCAGTTTTTCAAACGTTGCGCCTTCACGGGCGCTGATCGACATACCCTGTAAAATACAGTTCAGGTATTCGGCCAGTTTTTGCACGTCGCAATGGGCCGGAATTTCGCCTCGTTGCTGACGCTGGTGAAGGAACTGGGTAAGCGTCTGTTCCTGCATGGCATGGCGGGATTTCACCGTGTGCGCAATATCCCGGGAAGAGGCCGCCAGTGTCGCAGATGTGTTAATCATGAAACATCCCGCCGGGGTGTCTTTACTGGTAAAGCAGGTCGCTATTGCGGTGAAATAGTCTTCCAGCGCGCACTCAAGACTTTTTTCTTCACAAAATAACTGGGCTTCATGTTTCGCCGCGAAGCGAGTGATGTAGCGGTCCAGTACGGCACGAAACAACCCCTCTTTATTGGTGAACTCCGCATACAGCGTGGGCGCTTTTGCGCCAGTTGCTTCTACGAGATCGGCGAGCGATGTCGCTTCATACCCGTGCTGCCAGAAGAGTGTCATGGCCTTATCAAGCGCGGCTTCCCTGTCGAACACTTTTGGTCGGCCACGGCTTTTTTTAGCACAACCTGTCATTTCAGTTGTCATGGCGCCGATGTACCTTTGTTGGGTTTATTGAATAACCATTATAAAAATATTCGACTGCACACTCCAGCGGATTAGCGATAAAAATAATTTAACGCTATTGATATGAAAAATAAGGTCTTTGTATTTTATATAACGATCATTACAAAAAAATGTTGACGTGTGACCTGGATCACATCTATGATTTACCTATCGATCGTTAAGTTAATCTTTGCGACACACATTCATCTGCTAAAGGTCACTATCATGAAAAACGTAAAAACTCTGTTTGTTGCTGCTGTTCTTAGCTCACTCTCATTTGCAAGCTTTGCTGCCGTTGAAGTTCAGGCCACACCTGCGGGCCAACAGAAAGTCGGTACTATTTCTGCGAATGCGGGGACTAACTTAGGTTCTCTGGAAGATCAACTGGCGCAGAAAGCGGATGAGATGGGGGCGAAGTCTTTCCGTATTACTTCCGTTACCGGTCCTAACACCCTCCACGGGACTGCAGTTATCTACAAATAAGATTTAACCCATCGCAATGCCACTGCGAGTTAAATAAAAAACCCCCGCGGAATAAAATCCAGCGGGGGTTTTTTATGCGCTGAGTTTACAGCGGTTGTTGAGCAACGTCGTGATGACGGGTGACATCGACCGGCATGCCTGAGCGAATCTCCATCGCATGTTCCATGACGGCAGAGTCCGTTTGCGCCGCATTCTTAAACGTCTGCATGGATGCGTTCAGCACGATCGGCAGCAATTGCGGGTCGTCATTGATTTTTTCGGACAACGGCTGGTGTACTTCAACCAGGCGCACGCCGTTAGGTTCAACAGATGCTTTGATTGGCGTATTGATAATATTGACCTTGGTTCCTGGCTTCACCTGACGGAACAGGGTTTCGATATCACCGTCGCGTAGACGAATACAGCCGGAACTGACGCGCATTCCAATGCCAAAATCAGCATTAGTTCCGTGCAGCAGATACACGCCGCCGTATGCCGCTAAGCGAATGGCATGATGGCCCATCGGGTTATCCGGCCCGGCAGGCACTACGGCAGGAAGGTCGATCCCGTTCGCTTTGTATCGCGCGCGGATATTTGCCGTAGGCGTCCAGGTTGGGTTGGCACGTTTATCAGAGATGGTGGTTACCATTGTGGGCGTCAGCGTGTCACCGCCTAACTGGCCAATACCAATAGGATACACGGTCACCGAATTTGTCCCCGGCTGGTAATAATAAAGACGCAGTTCGGCGAGGTTGATAACAATGCCTTCGCGTGGCGCATCCGGCAGCAGGGTTTGTAACGGAATAGTCAGCACGCTGCCCGGACGTGGTACGTAAGGGTCAACGCCGGGGTTGGCCTGTAGCAGCGCCAGAAAGCCGACATTGTATTTTTTCGCAATCGCTTCCAGAGAACCGCCATTGTCTTCGACAACATGAACGGCATTCTGACCCACCACGCGGCTTCCCGGTGGCGGCAGCGGCCAGGTATTTGCCTGGACCGGAAGTGCTAACGCGAAGGTCGCGGCAAGCGTAAAAAATGCTAACCAACGAGAGAGTCGTTTATTGTTTAACATCACCATAAATCCATTGTTTTTACGTGGTTTTTATTATGTAAAAGTAAACAAGAATTATGGCGGTTTGCAGTGTCGGGAAGTGCAGGGAAGTGCAAAGAGTTTGTAAATTCATCAGGCCGGGTGAGCGGAGGGCTCACCCGGCTTGAATCTAGGCTACGGCGTTCTCTTCAAGCTGACGCATAAACTGGCGAACCCAGTCGATCCGTGCTTTACGCTCGCCCAACTCCTGCATGAATTTCAGGCGTGTTGGACCATCCAGACGGAAGTGCTGCGGTTGTTTTTGCAGTAAACCAATTAGCCAGACCGGGTTAACGTGGTTTTTCTCGGCAAACTCAATAGTACCGCCTTTTTCATTGCCTTCGAGCTTTCTGATCCCCAGTTTCTGCGCCTGCTGGCGTAAACGGGCAATATCCAGCAACGTCCGGGCCGGGTCGGGCAGCAGGCCAAAACGGTCTATCAGCTCGACCTTAATTTCTTCCAGCTCGGTTTCGCCTTTCGCACTGGCAATGCGCTTGTAGAACGACAGTCGCGTGTTGACATCCGGGATATAGTTATCCGGCAGAAGCGATGGCATGCGCAGTTCGACTTCGGTTTGCTGGCTGGTGAGATCTTCCAGCGACGGTTCACGCCCTTCTTTGAGCGCATCGACAGCGTTTTCCAGCAGCTCCATATACAGTGAGAAGCCGATGCTTTCCATGGAGCCACTTTGATCTTCGCCCAGCAGTTCCCCTGCGCCACGAATTTCGAGGTCGTGGGTCGCCAGCGCAAAACCTGCACCTAAATCTTCCAGCGAGGCGATGGCTTCCAGGCGTTTTTGTGCGTCGGTGGTCATCGCTTTTGGATGCGGCGTTAGCAGCCAGGCGTATGCCTGATGGTGTGAGCGTCCCACACGACCCCGTAGCTGATGCAATTGCGCTAAACCGAAGTGGTCAGCTCGTTCAATGATGATGGTGTTGGCAGTGGGAATGTCGATCCCGGTTTCGATAATGGTGGTACACACCAGCACGTTAAAACGCTGATGGTGGAAATCGTTCATCACGCGTTCCAGTTCGCGCTCGCGCATTTGCCCGTGGCCGATACCAATGCGCGCTTCCGGCACCAGTTCCGCTAATCGGTCAGCGGTTTTCTGGATATTTTCGACGTCGTTAAAGAGATAATAAACTTGTCCCCCGCGCATAACTTCACGCAGGATAGCCTCGCGTACCACCAGGTTGTCATATTCGCGCACGAAGGTTTTGACCGCCAGACGACGAGCGGGCGGTGTGGCGATGATCGACAGATCGCGCATGCCGCTCATCGCCATGTTGAGCGTGCGTGGAATTGGCGTTGCCGTCAGAGTCAGAATATCTACATCCGCGCGCATTGCCTTGATACGTTCTTTGTGGCGAACGCCGAAACGGTGCTCTTCATCGACAATCAGCAGCCCCAGATCTTTTAGCTTCACATCCGCTTGCAGCAGTTTGTGAGTGCCGATGAGAATATCGATTTTACCTTCGGCAACCTGCTCCAGAATCTGCGCTTGCTCTTTGGCGCTACGGAAACGGGACAGCATCTCAATGCGTACCGGCCAGTTGGCAAAGCGGTCGCGGAAGTTGTCGAAGTGCTGCTGAGCGAGCAGGGTGGTCGGTACCAACACGGCAACCTGCTTGTGATTCTCTACGGCGAGAAAGGCGGCACGCATCGCGACTTCGGTTTTACCAAAGCCGACATCGCCACACACCAGGCGGTCCATGGCCAGCGGTTGACACATATCGCTGAGTACCGCGTTGATCGCCTGCGCCTGGTCGGGCGTAGTTTCAAACGGGAAGCTGTCGCAAAACAGCTGGTACTGTTCACGGTCATGTTTAAAGGCAAAGCCTTCTTTCGCTGCGCGCTGGGCATAAATATCCAGCAGCTCTGCCGCGACATCGCGGACTTTCTCAGCGGCTTTCTGTCGGGCGCGTGACCAGGCATCGCCGCCCAGTTTATGCAGCGGCGCATTCTCTTCCGCGCCGCCAGCGTAGCGGCTTATCAGATGCAGCGACGACACCGGCACGTACAGTTTGGCGTCGTTGGCATAGGTGAGCATCAGGTATTCACCGGTAATGCCGCCTGCTTCCAGCGTGGTCATACCGGCATAGCGACCCACGCCGTGCTCCAGATGCACCACTGGCTGACCGGGATGCAGCTCCGCGAGGTTACGAATTAACGTATCCGGGTTGATGGTGCGACGAGAATCCTGGCGGCGGCGCGCCACGCGTTCACCGAGCAGATCGCTTTCACAAATCAGCGCCAGATTGCGTTTGCTATCGATGAAGCCGTGCTCGGCTGAGCCAATCATCAGATAACGACCGTTGTCTACGGCTTCGTCGAGTCGCAATATCCGCTTCGGCGCGACTTTGATGCGGGCGAGCAGTTCGCCTAGCGCTTCCCGGCGTCCTTCACTTTCCACCGAGAAAATTACCGGACCGGTAAAGCCTTCAAGGAATTTACGTAATGCATCTAACGGTGCTTTTTGCTGTGCCTGAACGGCGATATCCGGCAGTTTCTGGAACCCGAGGTTGGTATTCGCCGCTTTCTTCGGCAGACTCTCGGTTTTCAACTGAACACGCGGCCAGCGTTTAAGTTCAGAAAACAGCTCATCAACCCGCAGCCACAGCGATTCCGGTGGCAGAAGCGGGCGCATCGGATCAACACCGCGATTCTCAAAGCGTGACAGGGTATCGGCCTGGAAGCGTGCTGCGCTGGTCTCGATATCGCCGGTATTTACTAATAACGTATTGGCGGGGAAGTAGCTGAACAGCGGCGGCAGCGGCTCGCTGAAAAACAGCGGTTGCCAGTATTCAATCCCCGTAGGTAACGTGCCTTTGCTGACCTGTTGATAAATATGCTCGGCGTCGCGTTTTACCTCAAACGTATCACGCCACTGACTACGGAACAGCTCAATGGCCGTTTTGTCAGTCGGGAATTCGTGTGCGGGCAGCAAATTAATGGCATCGACTTCTTCCAGCGTGCGCTGAGTGTCAGTATCAAACAGACGCAGGCTGTCGATTTCGTCATCAAAGAAATCCAGACGATAAGGTAATTCGCTGCCCATCGGGAACAGATCTAACAACGCGCCACGCGTGGCGTATTCGCCGTGTTCCATGACCTGATCAACATGGCGGTAGCCAGCACTGTCCAGTTGTTCGCGCAGGGCGTCGCGCGAAAGCCGCTGGCCTTTTTTCATGACCAGCGCATGACCGTGCAGATAGCTGTGCGGACAGACACGCTGCATCAGCGTATTTACCGGAACGATCAGCACACCGCGCTGCATGGCGGGCAGTTGATACAGCGTGGAGAGCCGTGAGGAGATAATCTCCTGATGGGGAGAAAAGCTGTCATAGGGAAGCGTTTCCCAGTCGGGCAGGTTCATCACCATCTGGTCAGTAAACTGACGAATTTCATCATGCAGACGCAAAGCATTTTGCATGTCCGGCGCGATCAGCACCACTGGACCCGCGTGACGTTCGGCGATTTCGGCGACCAGCGTTGCGCAGGCGGCACCCGTAAGCTCACCCAACTGGCGCTGATCGGAAGCGCCCGTTGGGAGCGTGTAACGATGTTGTTCAGGCATTCGGTTGTCAGGATCTCATTTAGATATACATCTGATAAGCAATGTTCTTTATTATCCGTGATCGTTTCTCATAAGCAAATTGATTCGCCCCCGAATGGGGGCAAAAAGCGCGAAGGGGTTAGCGCGAGGCGAGCGATAAAGAGGGCGGGGAAAAGAGCAGATCGGCCACGGTTTTTTGTGAAATCTTACGCACCAGCAGGCCAAACAGGGTGCACAGCAGCAGACAGGCGAACGGATACACCAGTAGCAGGGCCAGCTCCGCGTATGCAGGCCAGGCGGCATGATTGATTTTGGGGATAAGCGTTAAGCTGAACAGCTCAACCAGAATACGGTGTGTGGTGTAGATGGCGATGGTATTGGCGCCAATCACGCTTAACGGACTGGACGCGCGCATGCCAAAGTGGAGCTCGAACTGATAAAACAGCTTCATGATCAACACAATGGAAAGGAGAGAAAGCAATAGCGAGACATTTGCCAGCCACGCGACGACGGCGACGATTGTGCAACCCAGAACAATGACCGCATGACGGCGCAGGGGCACCTCCTTGATCCACGCCATCAGCGTTGCGCCAAACCATGCGCCGAGGCTATACCAGGGCAAATTGCGAATCACGCTGTTCATTCCCCACCACGGGGTCGGGAAAAAATTGATCGCCACGCTCAGCGCCACAAATAATGCTAACAACGGTATCGCCCAACGGCTGAAAATTTTACACAGAACAAAATAGACAATCAGCGCGTACAGATACCACAGGCTGGTGCTGGCGGTCAGCATCCCGTGGGTAAAATCCGCAATCGAATCCGCATAAGCGGCGTTGGCGGCATGGGTCAGATCGCGCTGCGGGGCAAGCCAGTTATTGAGCGCCACCAACGCCAGCCATTGCACCACACCCCAAAGCACCAGCACCCAGGCGATACTCCAGATCCGTTTATCCACGCAGGTTGTCCACGGGACGTTATCGATGTAGCGACGGATCAGATACCCCGAAATAAAGAAAAACACCGGCATGCGAAACGGTGCCAGGTACAAATTGAGGTAAATCCAGCATTTGCTCAGCACCTCTGACAGTGGATGCTGAAAAGTGGTGAGGTGCGGGTAAAATGTGATCACCGAGTGGTAAATCACCACCAGGCAAATGCATAACCCCTTGATTTGATTAATCCATAGTTCTTTTTTATTCATTGAGACGGCGCATCCATATTGATTGCAATAGCCTGCCATCCTGCGCAACCCGCTGTGCGCTGTAATGCGTAACTGTCTGCATTTTGTTTTTTTAGGATAAAGGTCAGGGATCGGGGTTGTAGGGAAGAGGGACAACTTTAGCGGTTTGATTTATTTATACTTTTAAGAATAGTGCTGACGAACACTTACGGTTCAGTCATTTACCCATTCCGCTTTCGCTTATATACTCGTGACTTTGCTAACAGCAACCAGACGGATTTCATGTACCAACCTGTCGCTCTATTCATCGGCCTGCGTTATATGCGTGGGCGTGCAGCAGATCGCTTCGGTCGCTTCGTTTCCTGGCTCTCCACCATTGGCATTACTCTCGGGGTAATGGCGCTGGTTACGGTGTTGTCGGTGATGAACGGTTTCGAGCGCGAGCTGCAAAACAATATTCTTGGCCTGATGCCTCAGGCCGTCCTCTCGTCTGAACAGGGTTCCCTAAACCCGCAACAGCTACCGGAAAAAGCGGTGGTGTTGAACGGCGTCAACCGCGTTGCACCGATAACCACGGGGGATGTGGTACTGCAAAGTGCGCGTAGCGTGGCAGTCGGCGTGATGCTGGGTATTGACCCGGCGCAAAAAGATCCATTAACGCCATATCTGGTCAATGTGAAGCAAACAGATCTGCAGCCGGGTAAGTATAATGTCATCCTCGGAGAGCAGCTTGCCGGGCAACTGGGTGTTAATCGTGGCGATCAAATTCGCGTGATGGTGCCCTCAGCCAGCCAGTTTACCCCGATGGGGCGTCTGCCGAGTCAGCGTCTGTTTACGGTAATTGGCACCTTTGCCGCCAACAGCGAAGTCGACGGCTACCAGATGCTGACCAACATCCAGGATGCGTCACGTTTGATGCGTTACCCGGTGGGCAATATTACCGGCTGGCGTCTGTGGCTCAACGAACCGTTAAAGGTTGATACGCTGAGCCAGCAAACGCTGCCGCAAGGTACCAAATGGCAGGACTGGCGCGAGCGCAAAGGGGAATTGTTCCAGGCCGTGCGTATGGAGAAAAACATGATGGGGCTGCTGCTTAGCCTGATCGTGGCGGTGGCGGCATTTAATATTATTACCTCGCTGGGTCTGATGGTAATGGAGAAGCAAGGGGAAGTGGCGATTCTACAAACGCAGGGGCTGACGCCGCGGCAGATAATGATGGTGTTTATGGTTCAGGGGGCCAGTGCCGGGATTATCGGCGCGCTGCTGGGCGCGGTGCTGGGCGCATTACTCGCCAGTCAACTGAACAACCTGATGCCAATTATCGGTGTGCTTCTGGATGGGGCTGCGCTGCCGGTCGCCATTGAGCCGCTGCAGGTTATCGTCATTGCGCTGGTGGCGATGGCCATCGCGCTGCTGTCTACGCTTTATCCTTCCTGGCGCGCTGCCGCCACTCAACCCGCTGAGGCTTTACGTTATGAATAAGATCCTGTTGCAATGCGACAACCTGTGCAAACGCTATCAGGAAGGCACAGTGCAGACCGATGTACTGCACGATGTCAGTTTTTGCGTCGGTGAAGGTGAGATGATGGCGATTGTCGGCAGCTCCGGTTCCGGTAAGAGTACGTTGCTGCATCTGTTAGGCGGTCTGGATACGCCAACTTCCGGCGATGTCATTTTTAGCGGTCAGCCGATGAGCAAACTCTCGTCGGCGGCGAAAGCGGAACTGCGTAATCAGAAGCTGGGCTTCATTTATCAGTTCCACCATCTGCTGCCGGACTTTACCGCGCTGGAAAACGTGGCGATGCCGTTGCTGATCGGCAAGAAAAAACCGGCTGAAATCACCGAGCGCGCACGGGATATGCTGAAAGCAGTAGGGCTGGACCATCGTGCCAGCCATCGTCCGTCTGAACTGTCGGGCGGTGAACGCCAGCGCGTGGCCATCGCTCGTGCGCTGGTGAATAACCCGCGCCTGGTACTGGCGGATGAGCCAACGGGTAACCTTGATGCGCGTAACGCGGACAGCATTTTCGAGCTTCTGGGTGAGCTGAACCGCTCTCAGGGCACGGCATTTTTGGTGGTGACACACGATCTGCAACTGGCGAAGCGCATGAGCCGCCAGCTTGAAATGCGCGATGGTCGCCTGACGGCTGAACTGAGCCTGATGGGAGCTGAGTAATGGCTTCGCCTTTATCGTTATTGATTGGTCTGCGTTTTAGCCGTGGTCGGCGGCGCGGCGGCATGGTCTCGCTGATTTCCGTGATTTCCACCGTTGGCATTGCGTTGGGCGTCGCGGTGTTGATCGTCGGCTTAAGCGCCATGAACGGATTTGAGCGTGAGCTTAACCACCGTATTCTGGCCGTGGTGCCGCACGGTGAGATTGAAGCCGTGAATCAGCCGTGGAACAACTGGCAGGAAGCGCTCGACAAGGTACAGAAGGTACCAGGCATTGCTGCTGCGGCGCCTTATATTAACTTTACCGGGTTGGTGGAGAGTGGGGCGAACCTACGCGCAGTGCAGGTGAAGGGCGTTGATCCGCAGCAGGAGCAGCGTTTAAGCGCGCTACCCTCGTTTGTGCAAAACCACGCATGGGATAATTTCAAAGCTGGTGAGCAACAAATCATTATTGGTAAGGGAATTGCCGATGCGCTGAAGGTGAAGCAGGGCGACTGGGTATCGATTATGATCCCTAACGCCAGTGCGGATCATAAGTTACAGCAGCCTAAACGCGTGCGTTTGCACGTCACGGGGATCCTGCAACTGAGCGGTCAGCTCGATCACAGCTTTGCCATGATCCCAATGGAAGATGCGCAGCAATACCTGGATATGGGATCCAGCGTTTCCGGGATCGCGCTGAAAGTGAACGACGTGTTTAACGCTAATAAGCTGGTGCGAGACGCGGGTGAAGTCACCAATAACTATGTGTACATTAAGAGCTGGATCGGTACTTACGGTTATATGTATCGCGATATCCAGATGATCCGCGCCATTATGTATCTGGCGATGGTGCTGGTGATTGGCGTGGCCTGTTTTAATATCGTTTCCACGTTAGTGATGGCGGTAAAAGACAAGAGCGGCGATATTGCGGTATTAAGAACCCTGGGGGCTAAAGATGGCCTTATCCGTGCCATTTTTGTCTGGTACGGCCTGCTGGCGGGGCTGTTCGGTAGCCTGATAGGCGTCGTCATTGGGGTGGTTGTCTCGCTGCAACTGACGCCGATCATTAACGGGATTGAAGCTCTTATCGGCCATCAGTTCCTGTCCGGCGATATCTATTTCATTGACTTCCTGCCATCGGAATTACACTGGCTGGATGTGATTTACGTGCTGGTGACAGCACTCGTGCTGAGTCTTTTGGCAAGTTGGTATCCGGCGCGTCGCGCCAGCAATATTGATCCTGCGAGAGTACTTAGCGGCCAATAACAATATATACACGAAAGCATTCATGCGGCGGTAAGGCGGCAAACCGAAATCTCCACGAGCATAGATAACGATGTGACTGGAGGGTGAGGGCGCAGCCAACCCCAAGGCATCTTGAAGGATGACGTGTATCAAGGAGCGGTGATGTATTACGGATTTGACATCGGCGGAACCAAAATTGCGCTGGGCGTGTTTGATAAGCAACGTCGTTTGCAATGGGAAACACGCGTCCCTACGCCTCGCGACAGCTATGACGCTTTCCTTGATGCGGTCTGCAATCTGGTGGCGGAAGCGGACCAGCGGTTCGGCGTTAAAGGTTCGGTCGGCATCGGCATTCCTGGCATGCCGGAGACGGAAGACGGCACGCTGTATGCGGCCAACGTTCCTGCTGCCAGTGGTAAGCCACTCCGCGCCGATCTCAGCGCTCGCCTTGACCGCGATGTGCGTCTGGATAACGATGCTAACTGTTTTGCCCTCTCCGAAGCCTGGGATGACGAGTTCACCCAATATCCGCTCGTGATGGGGTTGATCCTCGGCACCGGTGTTGGCGGCGGTCTGGTGCTTAACGGGAAATCCATCACCGGACGCAGCTATATCACCGGCGAGTTTGGTCATATCCGTTTGCCAGTCGATGCGCTGACGTTGATGGGCTTTGATTTCCCATTGCGCCGCTGCGGGTGCGGTCAACTGGGATGCATCGAAAGCTATCTTTCCGGCGGTGGATTTGCATGGTTGTATCAGCATTACTACCATCAATCGCTGGATGCCCGGGAAATTATCGCGCTGTGGGAGCAGGGTGATGAACAAGCACGTGCCCATGTTGAACGCTATCTGGATTTGCTGGCGGTGTGCCTTGGGAATATCCTGACTATCGTCGATCCTGATTTGGTGGTGATTGGCGGAGGCTTGTCGAATTTTACCGCTATTACGACGCAACTGGCGGACCGACTGCCACGTCATCTGCTGCCGGTTGCCCGGGTGCCGCGTATTGAGCAGGCGCGACACGGTGATGCGGGCGGGATGCGCGGAGCCGCTTTCCTACATCTTACCGATTAATACAAAGAGGTTGTTATGCTGTCGCGCCGGGGTCATCGGTTAAGCCGCTTTCGTAAAAATAAACGCCATATGCGCGATCGCCTGCGTCAACGAATCTTTTTCAGAGACAGAGTGGTGCCTGAATTGATGGAAAAACCAAGAGTGTTGGTACTGACGGGAGCGGGAATCTCCGCTGAGTCAGGAATTCGAACCTTTCGCGCGGCGGATGGTCTCTGGGAAGAACATCGGGTAGAGGACGTTGCGACTCCGGAAGGATTTAGTCGTAATCCGCAGCTGGTCCAGTCGTTTTATAACGCCCGTCGTCATCAGTTGCAACAATCAGAAATCCAGCCTAACGCGGCGCATATCGCGCTGGCAAAACTCGAAGCCGAGCTGGGTGACCGTTTTTTACTGGTGACGCAGAACATTGATAACCTGCATGAACGTGCGGGCAGCCAGAACGTAATCCATATGCACGGCGAACTGCTCAAGGTTCGCTGTTCGCAAAGCGGGCAGATTCTGGAGTGGACTGGCGATGTGACTGCGGAAGATAAATGCCATTGTTGCCAGTTTCCGGCGCCGCTGCGCCCGCACGTGGTGTGGTTTGGTGAAATGCCACTGGGCATGGATGAAATTTATATGGCACTGGCAATGGGCGATGTGTTCATTGCGATTGGTACATCGGGCCATGTATACCCGGCAGCGGGGTTTGTGCATGAAGCTCGACTACATGGGGCGCATACGGTAGAGCTAAATCTCGAACCGAGCCAGGTAGGAAGCGAGTTTGAAGAGAAGTATTACGGTCCGGCAAGCCAGGTGGTGCCTGAGTTTGTTGAGAAATTATTGAAAGGACTGTGATTTTTTTGCCCGATACGCGCAGCGCTATCGGGCATTCCTTACAACGCTGAATTAGCGTCCTGCTTTCAGCTTCTGATAATACTCTTCATAGATAGCGCTGGCGGAACCGACATCATTCTGCCATTCCCCTTTGTTGATGGTTTCTGCATCAGGGTAGAGGGTTTTATCGTTCGCGACTTCAGGGCTTAACAGCTTACGTGCTGCCAGGTTTGGCGTCGGATAACCGATGGTTTCCGCGACTTCTTTCGCCACGTCCGGGCGTAGCAGGAAGTTAATCAGCTTCAGCGCACCTTCTTTATTTTTTGCGTTCGCTGGAATAGACAGGCTGTCCATCCAGAAAATCCCACCTTCTTTCGGCCATACCACTTCCAGCGGAGTACCTGCCTGACGCGCAACATACGCGGAGCCGTTCCACACCATCCCCAGATTGACTTCGCCTTCCATATACGGGTTGGCCGGGTTGTCAGAGTTAAATGCCGCGACGTTAGGCATCAGCATCTTCAACTCGTTATAGGCGGCTTCAATCTCTTTAGGATCGGTGGTATTGCCGGAGTATCCCAGCTTGCGCAGCGCCATCTGGAACACTTCACGCGCATCATCCGTTAACAGCAGGCTACCTTTGTACTCTGGTTTCCACAGATCGGCCCAGCTGGTTACTGTTTTCGGGTCGATGGCATCGCTATTGATGCCAATGGCCGTCGCACCCCAGATATACGGGATAGAGTAGTCATTGTTGGGGTCGAATGGCTTGTTGAGCATTTCCGGATCGAGGTTGTGGAAGTTGGTCAACGTCGACTTGTCGATCTTCTGGATCATGCCTTCTTTGCGCATTTTATCGACGTAATAGGTGGACGGAACCACCAGATCGTATGCGCCGTCTTTATAGGTTTTGAGCTTGGCGTACATGGTTTCGTTCGACTCGTAGGTCGAATAGATAACCTTAATGCCGGTCTCTTTGGTGAACTGCTCCAGCAGTCCAGGCGGGACATACTCGGTCCAGTTATAGAAATAGAGCGTGTTGTTGTCATTAGCGTGAGCGGCGCTCATGCCCAGTGCCAGAGCACCCGCCGCGAGCAGGTGGCGTGACCATTTTTTCATCATTTAACGTCCCCTGAATTAAGGGCCTTAGCGGCCCTTGGTTTTATCACGTGCAATAAGCTGGCTGGCAATCACCATAACCAGCGACAGAACCAACAAAATGGTCGCCAGCGCGTTCACCTCTGGTGATACGCCGACTTTTACCATTGAGTAGATTTTTAACGGCAAAATTTCATAACCAGGCCCGGTAACGAAGGACGACACGACGACATCATCCATCGACAACGTAAAGCTCAGCAACCAGCCGGCAGCCACTGCAGGCATTGCCAGAGGCAGTATAATCTTGCGCAGAATAGTCACTTCACTGGCGCCGAGATCTTTGGCGGCTTCAAGCATTCGTACATCAAAACCTTTCAGACGTGAGTAAACCGTCACCACCACAAAAGGTAGACAAAAAGTGATATGCGAGAACAGCAGTGACCAGAAACCCAGTTGAGTGCCGATCAGCATAAACAGCACCAGCAAAGAAATCGCCATTACGATATCCGGCGACATCATCACCACGAACAGCATGCCGCTGACAAACGGTTTACCGCGAAAACGGTAGCGGTACAGTGCAACCGCTGTGAGTGAGCCGATCAGCGTGGCAAACGTGGCGGATAGCACCGCCATCGTCAGCGAGTGTTGCGCTGCCTGTAGCAGGCTGTCGTTGTTCATCAGCAGGCCGTACCATTTAGTGGTAAAACCCTGCCAGTTGATGCCAAAGCGCGAGCTGTTAAAGGAGTTCACAATCAAAATAATGATTGGAATATACAGATACGCGTAGATGGCGGTCATAAAACCGCCTCTGAGCAGCCGACCGATCATTCGCGTTTCACCTTCTTGTTCAGAAGGCGCGATGTTTTCAGAGTATTGAAAATAATCAACTTTTTCTCTTCTCCAAAATCTCTCCAAAACTTCCCGCCAAAACAGATAGCCAAAAAGAAGCAGCTATCACTAAGGCCGCGAATTTTACAACAATTTTTAGGATGATCGGGAAAAAAAGGCCATTTAAATGACCCGCTTTACCCATTCCTGACTGCGAGTGTCGGTATAGCAATCGGTTCAGGGAACAATTAGCGCACGCTGCCGCTGTGGTGGAAAAGGGGAGGTACTTGACTGCAAAGCCACGAAAGAGCATGGCGTCCCAGTGTTTGAAACCTGTGAACGCTGCAGGGAGCATGCTTAACGAAGGGTAACGAAATTGACGGGAATAGTGGTTTTTGGGATATCAATTTCCTGGCCCGGTGGTAACAAAAAACAGAAAACACCAGAACGGCGTTTTACGCTATCTACAGCGTAAATTTCTTGAATCACCCTGTTTTACGACACAAGAATTTACCTTTAATGACACCGTCAAAGAAACGGCCTTTAGATTGCACTGTGAGAAAAGAGTTATAGATGCTTTCTGGAACGCCCACATACTGGAAAGTTGAAGAATTTACGAACCCAATCTCCAGTATCTTTTCTAATGGGTAGTAACCAATAAATTTTATTTTTGATGAAATCATTGCCTGTCGTTGCATTTTTTCTCCTTCAATTTTTTTAATTTTCCTTCTCTGATAATACACTGATATGAAACAAAAGGAGCATAGTTTTGTAAATGTTATGGTTGTTTCAGAGTTTACTGGTTGGATGAAATGATTTTCTTTGTTGCTTTAATTTCCTGAACTGCGAAAAATAGCACGAAAATTCGTTGCTGGATTTTTACGGATTGAAACGGGGTTTCCTTTAAGTGGCTGATAAATATATTCTATTTTATTTTTCGTTATCCAGGGGACGACCGGCAGTATGTTATTGCTAGTGAACAGAACTCATTGATTATGCTGTCTCAGTTTCCATTTCTAAGATTTTGCGAAAAATTAAATGAAAAAATTACTTGCTATTGTTTGTGGGGTGTGTGATTAATGAGGGGTTGGTTAGGTACACAGACCCATTAAAGCGGTTTAGTAAAGCAGTTCTCATCTCAAGCGTTATCCACAGATAATCCTTTCTTTTGAGCCTTCTTATCGTTACTAATTAGATTGTGTTCGAAGCCCTTTTCGCCGTAAGGCTACATAGAATTTAAGGAATTACCTGTGTCTAATAAAATGACTGGTTTAGTAAAATGGTTTAACGAGTCTAAAGGTTTTGGTTTTATTACCCCTGACAATGGTAGTAAAGATGTGTTTGTACACTTCTCTGCTATTCAGAGTGGTGGCTTTAAAACGCTGAATGAAGGCCAAAAAGTTGAGTTCAGCATTACTGCTGGTGCAAAAGGGCCGTCAGCTGAAAACGTTGTAGCTGCCTGATATTTTTCCTGATGTAAACTAATATACGATAGCGAAGACGGTGAATGCCTGAGTAGATATATTAGTTTTTCAGAAACTCAACATCTGTCAACATAAAGCTGAACAGATGTCTGAGTCTAATCATTGGGTAGAACAGTTGAAATGATTATTTTATAAATGTCATTTGTTGTTTTACCTCTGTAGTTTTTCTTGCACGCTTAAGTGCATTCGTAAAAGCTAACAACATCCCAAAAATCGCTGGTGCTATAATATAAAGAAAATTATATTATTTTAGATTCCTCATGTGAACTGATAAGAAATATTTATTTTTTATTGCTTTTAATAGTGAGTTGTAACCTGATACTGAAAACCAAGAGAAACTATTAGTTAAATAGATCTTTTGGATATCACTGCGGTAGTGAGTGTTGTAGCAAATAAAGGCTAACATCATGACCGACCATATTTATTTTAAGTGCCCTTGTTGTCATGGGTCACAGTACAGAACTTCCCATTTTGATGTGACTGAGAAAAATCCCTTTGGTGCAAAGTGTATTTTTTGTAAATCATCAATGATCACACCTGATAACTATGCGCCATATACTTCCAGTAAATCAAATGAACAGGTGTTGCGAAAGTAACATTTGGCTCTGACCTTCCAGTTAAGGCGGCAAGGTTCATTATCATTGCCAGGCACTGGTTTAAGTCCAACAAGGGCCGTCAGTCTGCTACTACCTCATCGAATTGAGCGGGCGACTTTTGAATTTGCAGGAGACGAGGGTTTGATCCTCTATGGTTCCACCATGAATAAAAACCTCGTTCTAACGGGGTTTTGTCATTTCAGGGTTATCTGTGCAACATACAAGTAAGTTGGGCAAAGAATTGTATTTTTTGTTTTGCTATTAACATCATGTCTGATGTGTAACGGTATTACTAATAACCATATAAAGGGCAACGCATTGAGAATCATACAAAACCATATTATGGCCCAGGAAATTGGTGAAACAGTTATCCAGCTACTTGAAAATGGCAAAAGGGTTACGACAGGGAATATCATTGATTTGATCGAACGGAAAAGTCATGCCTTGCACGGTCAAAAGGCCGATGAGATAAGAGAAATATTGATATTTATCAGGAAAAAATCTGTTCTGTAAACGAGTTATAAATCACCTACGGTGCTCACGGATTATGGTTTCTCAATCAAAGACCTACTGAGAGGCATCCAGCCTGGTAGTGCAAAACTCTTCTTTTCTGGCCCACACAATAGAATGGGCCTTTTTCATTACTAAAAGATAGGTTGTGATATCTGGACGGTGTGAGGCAATAATAATTACATATTTGTCGGTTGACATTGAAATCAATTATTTTCTGTAAGCGCTTTTGTGATTAGGGTTGATAGTGCTTCAAGTTGAATAGCAAGCTGAATGCTCAACCAGACATATCCGTGAACGGCGCTTTCAATGATTTCCTCGCCCTCATTGGCGAGTAAAAGACAATGCAACTCTTTAGTAATTTCGAGAAGATGCTCGCTATTTGATGCTATCGGCGTTGGATTTCCTTCATGCAAGGCATGTGCGAGGTTGTTGAGGGTGCTACGGGTCATTTGTTCCATATCTGACAGCGTATGAGTATTCAATATGAGAAATCGACTGCCACGAGATGCCCAGTGGGCATTTATCTGAAATTTTTGCGCCGCTATCATATCGCGGGTTATCGATTGAATATCTTCAAGTAGACTCTTCGCAATCTTTGTTTCTTTATTTACTGGTGTAATAAGGCTGCGCATTTTTACTACATTATTCAGCGCTCGCGTTTGAAGTTTGGCCATTCTCGGGGGCGCAAGAACGTTTCGGGAGACTCCCGCAGTTGTTATTTTTAGATAATCAGAAAGAAAGTCAGCAAGTTGTATACGCCAGTTAATGAATGCTCTTTGGGGAAAAATGCTGGTAAACAACATCGCCAGAATGCATCCTATAATAATGTTGGTGCTTCGCCACAATGCTGTTTGTAAGTCTCCTGCAGGAGCGCTGCTGACAACCGCCAGCGTGATACCAATCAATAATGCGGCATAGGGACGTTTACTCATGGCCAGAAAACCACAAAGGAAAGCTGCGCATCCACACCACAGCATCATCATAGTGAGAGAGTACATTTCAATGTGTAATGCGATGATCCCCAAAATCGCACCCCCTACAGTTCCCGCCATACGTTCAAGTGCCCTGGGTATCACATTGCCCATGTAACTAATTGGTCCCATGACCACAACCAGTGTAATCAGGGGCCAGGAGTGGTCTGGTAAATTCAACATTCTTATCAGTAAGAAAGTTATAACAAATGCTAAAGCAATACGGATCCCATGAACTACACGATAGTTGCGGTAAATCTTAAGTTCTAAAGGACTTATCGGTTTATTCCGTTCAATGGAAAAAATATTGTTTTTCATTGGTTAAAATCTTTAACATAGACAGAATTATAGAGGATGTTCAGATATACACTGAAAAAATAATCTCGTCTTACTTTTTTAACTTATAAAAAAGGAGGGCGATACCTGATATAGGTTATTGTTAATCAATTGCTAATGCAGTAGCGAAAGAAGACGTAATTTTTAATACCCACATTATCTTTGGATTTGCCATTATGGTGGTAAGCGGTTCTACTCATATTGAGTGGCCCCCTGACTTAAATTCAATATGTTGACTTTGACAGATATTAAAACGTTGTGGACTTCCAAAATACTGGTTAGCATGTTTAAAACATTTTTTTTACAGGTTGTTATAAGGCTAAGCAAAACAGGTTAGATGGTGTCTGTGCACGGCTTTATATCAGCAACGGTATCATTATATTTATAACATATGCACTTTGATGAGCTAAGGCCCGGACCAAAGCTCATGAGATATAAGTTCTGGCTACATTAGATGGAAGCAGTACACAACCTATTCATGTGTTATCGAAAAGCAACTACGTAAACAGAAAGTGCAAGTGCGAGAAATATCCAGTATTGAGAATGGTAATGGAAAAGTTTGAGCATAAATATCCTCCACAGATTCGTTTCCTAATTAATGGCAGATTTAAATGTCAACAACAAACAAAAAAGCATGGGCATTGATTGTTTGATTGTTTCATATTGTTTCAGTGATGCGCTATGACGGTGCGTTTGCACCAACAATAGGATTTTTGCATTGTTATGGTGAGCTTAGTGTCAGCCGGGCATTAAGACGCGATCAATCTACTGATAAATATAACCAGGCAGCCATATGCGGCTTTTTCTATCCTGTCTGTTACTCTTTGCCAGCCGCACACCGATACCACAAATCTTGCCCGCCGCCTGAATGCCGCAAAGCACACCGGAAATCTTGCCGTTCCTGCCAAAAGCAAAACAGCCGGAGCTGACGTTGTAATCCTCTCTGACATGCTCGGAAATTTCGTAGTAGAAGCTAAATATTATGCTGAGATGGAGGAAATACGACTCTTCCGTGAGTCAAAATCCCTGAAAACTTAGGGTGATAGATAAAGGTCTTAAGCAGCATGACATAATTTTCGATTTAAGCTATTTAAATTCATTTTTATGATAAGAATCATGTGCGATTTCCCTATAAAACTAAATCTTGCTATGTTTGGTTAATCATGCGTTAATGAATTCTTGGTTTGTAACGAATTTATCTAAAGCAAGTGCTGTAATAATTTTATTTCTTGTTCCTGTTGAGACTTCCTTGCTGGCTTTTCTCTCTGATGATTTTTTCGGACCATTCTGCCCAAGGGCTTACTCAAGAAAGGTAATAATTATGTCTAATAAAATGACTGGCTTAGTTAAATGGTTCAATCCTGAAAAAGGTTTTGGGTTTATCACCCCTAAAGATGGCAGTAAAGATGTGTTTGTACACTTTTCTGCTATCCAGAGTAATGATTTCAAGACGCTGAATGAGAATCAGGAAGTTGAGTTTAGTGTTGAACAGGGACCTAAAGGCCCCTCAGCAGTTAATGTCGTGGCTGTATAAGGTAACTGTTATTACACATCATATTCACTTCAGATGCCCGTGTTGCCACGGATCTCAGTACAGAACGTCGAGCTTTGATGTTACTGAAAAAAATCCTTTCGGAGCAAAATGTATTTTTTGCAAATCGGTAATGATTACATTTGACAATGTTGCGCTATACATTCGTTCTGGTCAGACTTCGTTAGATTTTAGAAAATAAAGTTCAGGTTCCTTATGGAGCCTTTTTTGTATGCTAAACCGTTCATCTTTGTACGAACAATCACGGTATCATTATGAAAAAAGTAATCGTTTTTTTTAACTCAGAACCGGCAGTTGTTGTATCCGTAATGAAGGGAATTACTTCGATAATGCGTGAGTTTCCCAATGGGGAAAAAGCACATCTGTCCGTGATGTCAGCAGGATTTCCATCTCTGACAGGAGACCATAAAATAGTTTATGTTGCCTCTGATCGCGATGTCAGTTCCGAAGAGATTCTCGAGGCAGCATCGAAGCTTTTGAAGTGACATCTGATTGTTTCTTTACCGACCGAGATAGTAGTCCAGTGGTTTGCAGATATTTTGCGCTTTTCTTGTATGAAGATTGTACTGCAACCTCTTGATTATTGAGTCTTTCCATTCTATCTTTTAAACATGTCAGCGCTGTTATAAGTGCTCCACGGGGAATGTTACATACTTGGCGTTGATACGTTAGAGATCAAGAGAGGTAAATAATGAACGTCGAAGAGTTAAAAACAAAAACTGAAGCGGATATTTCTGAATTCATTACAAAAAAAATTGTTGAACTCAAAAAAAAGACAGGCAAAGAAGTTTCCGACATCCAGTTTACTGCTCGTGAAAAAATGACTGGGCTTGAAAGCTATGATATTAAAATTACATTGATCTAATTGTTAAAAGACCCAGCTTGAATGAAAAGCATTATCTTAAAAGGTAATGCTTTTTATTACTGTCAAAAAATTTTGATGTTGTCAAAACCTTCATTTTTAACCATAGAGACAAGGCCTGACTTTTTAATGGGGCCTTTCCGATGCCAGCCCGCGCTATCGGGCTACTGCTGGCTGAGGGCAGGGAATGCACTTGTCGAATATTTCGTGGTCAGTGGGTATCACATCGAGGGGAGTGGGATGACGTAGTAGCCTGCGAATGGGTTAATTATCATTTCGGTCGGGATTGTTAGATAACCCAACTCCTACTTTTACCGCAGCAAACAACATAATGCACAGAGCGGTAATGACGGTAAATACCAATGAAAGGCTGGTAATCATAAATTTTCTTCATTTCAGATGGATTTGATTATTAGACTAAGGCATAAAGGAAAAGTTCAGGGTAAATATCATAGTATTTCCCGGAAAAAATATCGAAGCGGGTGATTGTATACCAGAGCGGGCTGCAGGGAGCCATATCCAAGAGTGGCGGATCAACGGTCTCAACGGCCCCTGTGGCTGCAAATATCTATCTTGGCAAACGTCGTCATCTACCCTGTGATATCCCCCTTTTGGATAAAAAATAGGAAGATAAATTAAATGGTTAAATTTTATCCAAACGTGGTACAGTGAATCTCATTCATCGAAAGGGTAATCATCATGTCTCTCATCGATTACGCAATGAAGTACCTCGGTGGCGTATCGACGACTACTGTCATCTGCCCGGCCTGCGGCTTACGTTCATCCCAATCTGTTTCTAAAATTCGCCTTAAGCAGACAATGCTGTGCCCTGGCTGTAAAACACTGTTTGTTTCACCACGATAACCCTGACACTTAGTTGCACCTAAACCCGGTGTTCTATACTTAAGTCAAATCCCGGCAGCTGTTAAATCCCTGATGCCTTACGCCCATCCTGAGAGAACGTTTCTGAACTGATTTCGCAACTGCTCCTGCATGCTAACTCTGCATCAGAGCAATGCTATGAAAATGAATCCCAGGGCGTGGTTTAACCGCTCCCATATTCCGATGAATGCTACCGAAAGCGTAACGTTTTCGGCGAACGATCCTGCCGGTGAAAGCACTCTGCAGTCAGAACTCTTTTCGACCGCCCAGATGGAACGCTACGGTCAGAAGCTCGCACGGACCCATAAATTATCGCCGGATAAACATCCTTATTATCTTCTAAAAAGACTCGGCGAGAATGAGGCCATCATTACCCAAAGCTGTTATGAGCTTAACGCGGGTAAAAAGACCAGCATCATGCCTGCCGGGGAGTGGTTGCTGGACAATTATTATCTGATTGAGGAACAAATCCGCACTGTCCGCCAGCACTTGCCGAAAAGCTTTGGTAAAGGTCTCCCGTCGCTGATGTCGCCGCTGAATTGCCCACGAATTTACAATATTGCATCAGAGGCCATTGCTCACGGTGACGGGCGCTGGGATGCTGCCAGCCTGACCAGCTATCTCACCGCCTATCAACAGGTGACCCCGCTGACATTAGGTGAAGTCTGGGCGTTACCGGGAATGCTGCGCCTGGCGCTGATTGAAAATCTTCGTCGTATCAGTATCGAAGTGATCAAAGCGCAGCAGGACAGAACGCTGGCTGATATGTGGATAACAAAGATTTTCGGATGTGCAGAGAATGCCCCTGGCGATTTAATCATGGTTGTTGCCGATATGGCACGCTCCCGACCTACGTTAACCAGTGCGTTTGTCGCAGAGCTGGTGCGGCGCCTGCAGGGGCATGGCAATGCGCTGTCGTTACCTCTGACCTGGGTTGATCAGTGCCTTCGGGAACAGGGGATCACCACCGACGTTCTCATACATAATTTCAATCAACAGCTTGCCGCCAGCCAGCTATCTGTCAGTAACAGCATCGCGGGTCTGCGATTACTGAGTGAAACGGATTGGGCTGATTTTGCCGAAACGATAAGTGTCGTCGAACAAGCATTACGCAATGATCCTGCCGGTATCTATCCTCGGATGCACTTCAATACCCGGGATCATTATCGGCACGTTGTTGAGGTCCTGGCCAGAGACAGTGGTCTCAGCGAGCCTGAAGTTGCTGGCAGGGTGCTGACGCTTTCAGGAAACAGTGCTCCCGATACACTGGAATATCATGTTGGTTATTATCTCGCAGGCGAAGGTCGGCAGGCGCTGGAAATTCATCTGTTAGCAGACACCTCAAGGCTCATGCGCTTGCGGCACAGTTTCAACAGAATAACCCTGCTGTCATGGCTTGGAAGCCTGGCGTTGTTGACAACCGCAACGACCGCAGCGATTTTGCACGAAACAGCCATGCAGGGCGCAGGCTGGCTGTTGATCGCGGTGATATTCCCTCTGATTATCGCTGTAACTCAGTTGATGAGCGATTTACTCAGTGACGCCACCACCCGTTTTCGCGTTCCTCGCCCCTTGCCGCGGATGGATTTCTCAACCGGCATTCCCCCTGACAGCGCCACTCTGTTAGTCATCCCCTGCATGCTGACCAGCCACGAAAGTTTCAGCCAACTCCTCACCAGTCTTGAAGTCTGCTGGCTGGGGAATGAAAACGAAAATCTCAGGTTTGCGCTGCTCACTGATTTCGCTGATTCTGCAAATGAACCCTCGCCGGAAAGCCAGATGCTGCTCAGACAGGCGATCGCTGATACGCAGGCGCTGAATCGCCGCTATCCCTCCAGTCGCCCACGTTTTTACCTGCTACACCGCCAGCCTGAATGGAACCCCGCTGAAGGAACGTGGATGGGCTATGAACGCAAGCGGGGAAAGCTGGCGTTACTGAACAGTTGGTTGCGCCATCCAGGGACACAATTCGTCAGCGTTGCAGACATGCCTGCTAACCTTTTACCGGGCCAAATTAAATACGTCATTACCCTGGACAGTGATACGGTGCTGCCGCGCGATACGGCGCACAAACTGGTCGCGACAATGGCGCATCCGCTGAATACGCCAGAGTATGATCCGGTACGCCAGAGGGTTATCAAAGGATTTGGCATTTTACAACCCGGCCTTGCGGAGGAGATACCACGCAACGGTCAGGGACGTTACGCCGCCATGCGCAGCAGCATACCGGGCAATAATCCCTATTCGATGATGTCTTCGGATATCTATCAGGACCTTTTTGGGGAAGGATCGTTCGTGGGCAAAGGGATTTACGATGTTGACATTTTTATGCAGGCCACTGCCAACACCTGCCCGGAAAACCTGGTTCTCAGCCATGATCTACTCGAAGGATGCTATGCACGTTCGGGTCTGCTCAGTGAGGTGTTACTCTATGAACAGTACCCGAATAATTATCTGTCGGATGTTGCACGTCGTTCACGCTGGATCCGGGGTGACTGGCAACTGCTTAACTGGCTGAAACCACGTGTCAGAAGAGCCGATGGAACCCGGGCCAGGAATCCGCTGACCGCGCTTTCTTACTGGAAATTACTCGATAATCTGCGTCGCAGTCTGGTCGCCCCCTCATTACTGGTATTGCTGTTCTTCACCCTGCTAGGGGTACCTAATCCGGTTTACTGGCTGGGCGTACTGTCGCTGATATGGCTGTTGCCAACCATCCTCTGCATCACCCATGACTTTCTGCATAAACCTCTGCGTCGCCGCCTGAAGCCGCATCTGTTACTGGTAGGGGCGGGCGCGCTGAAGCGTTTGTCAGGTATCGGCCTTAATTTTGCGATACTGCCGCACGAAGCCGGATATTCGCTAAAAGCGATCGCCGTGACGTTATGGCGATTGGGGTTCAGCAGGCGTCACCTCAGCCAGTGGGTCAGCCACAGCCAGGACAGCAATCAGGCCGGACCCACTGTCGCGCGTTTTTATCAGGCGATGTGGCTGAATGTTGCATGTGGTGTGATGCTGATAATTCTGACCGGACAATTTGCTCCACAACTGCTGGGGATTGCGTTGCCGATCGGTTTGTTATGGTGTGTGGCACCGCTGCTGATGAGCTGGCTGAGTCGCCAGCCTGCGCGTAAGGTGTTTTCGCCCAATCCGGAACAAAAACAGCTGTTGCGCCAGACAAGCCGTGAAATCTGGGCGTTTTTTGAAACCTTTGCCACAGAAAAGGAGAACTGGCTTCCGCCTGATAATTACCAGGAAATACCGCAGCCGACGGTGGCCCATCGAACTTCTCCTACCAATATTGGCCTTTCCCTCATGGCTAACCTGACGGCATGGGACTTTGGCTACCTGCCCGGCGGGGAAGTGCTCCGGCGCGTATCGCTCACGCTCGACATAATGGATAAAATGGAGCACTACCGGGGCCATCTCTACAACTGGTATGACACTCGTACGCTGGCCCCCCTCAGCCCACGCTATATCTCAAGCGTTGACAGCGGCAACATGGCAGGGCATTTGTTGACACTGCGTGCAGGGCTGTCCGCCATGCGTCATCAGCCAGTTTTAAACCGCCAACAGATACTGGCAGGGCTGAACGATACGCTGGATATTCTGGAAAAACAGTGGGGTCAGAACCCGCCTGACAGCTTGCGGTTGTTGCGAAAACACTGCCTGAGCGCGGTGTCGCTCTCTCCGCAGACATTTTTCAGCGAGCTGAAAAATATGCGCACCCAGTGCAATCACCTGAACACGCTATGCCATCAGGGATCTCCTCTTCAGATGCGTTGGGCAGGACATCTGGAGCATCAACTGGTTCAGCTTTGCCATGAGTGGTCGCTGCTGCTTGGTTGGTTACCTGCATCCTGGAACGAACAGACGCTGCCGACTTTGTGCGAGCTTGCCCGCGCAACATTTACTGGTGTAGGAACCCCCCCGGCGTCAGCGACGGAGCAGGCCCGGATGCGACTCAATATTATCACTGAACTTGAACAACGGCTGGATGAGCATGCCCGGATGGATTTCGCCTTTCTGTACAGCGAAGCAACCAGTCTGCTCAGTGTTGGCTATAACTGTGACACGAATATGCCTGACAAGAGCCACTACGATCTTCTGCCGTCTGAAATCCGCCTGACCAGCTTTCTTGCCATTGCCACTAATCAACTGCCTCTTAAAAGCTGGTACGCGCTGGGGCGACTGTTCACCACCATTGACAATGAAACCGCCCTGATGTCATGGAGCGGGTCAATGTTTGAATACCTGATGCCGAATCTGGTAATGCCCACCTGGCCTGGCAGCCTGCTTGATGAAATGAGTCAGTCGGCGGTTATGCGCCAGATTCATTGGGGGAAAGAACGCGGAGTACCGTGGGGCGTTTCAGAGTCTGGTTATCATGCTTTTGATGTTCAGCATAATTATCAATATCAGGCATTTGGTGTGCCGGGTCTCGGCCTGCGCAGGGGGCTTGCTGATGACATGGTTGTCGCCCCTTACGCCACACTGCTGGCGTTAATGGTCTCGCCACAGAAAGCCTGTGAGAACCTGATCAGGCTGCAAAAAAATGGCGCACATGGTGAATACGGTTTTTATGAAGCGCTGGACTATACTCCCTCACGCCTCGCAACCGGTCAGCTCTATGCGGTGGTTCAGTCCTGGATGGCGCATCACCAGGGCATGGCATTTCAGGCGCTGGCTCATGTGCTACTTGACGCCCCGATGACTGAACGCTTCATGTCCAGTACGGTCTTCCGCTCAGCGAGCCTGCTGTTACAGGAACGCGTGCCGGATGCGGTCGATCTGTACAGTCCGCGCCGTCATTTTGAATCTCATGAGGGCAGGGTCAAACCCGTTCGCTATGAACCCCGTATTTTCTATGGCGTGGACACGCCGGCCCCGGATATTCAACTGCTGTCCAACAACCATTATCATCTGATGTTGACCACGGGCGGCGGCGGCTATAGTCGCTGGAATAATATTGCGCTCACGCGCTGGCGCAGTGATACCACCCGCGATAACTGGGGAGCATTCTGCTATATCCGCGATATACAGACGGGGAATGTGTCGAGCAATACCTGGCAACCGACAGCCCACACCAGCGGGCATGACGAGGAAGTGATATTCACCGATGCGAGTGCTGAATTCAGACGCACTTTCGATGGGCTCAGCGTCAAAACTCAGGTTGTGATCTCCCCGGAGGATGATATTGAGTTGCGACGGCTCACACTGATTCATCGTGGTCGCCAGCCTCGCTCTCTGGAACTGACAACCTATGCCGAAGTAGTACTGGCGCCTGAAGCCAGCGATCTGGCACACCCGGCATTTAGCAATCTGTTTATTCAGACGGAACTGGATCCTGAGCGTGACGCTATTCTTTGCCACCGGCGCCCGCGTTCTCCGGGTGAAGCGAGTCCCTGCCTGTTTCACATGATGGTGGTGCATGGCGATAACCGTCATAACGTTTCGTTTGAAACAGACAGGGCAAAATTTCTTGGTCGTGGCAGAAACCCTGCGGATGCCCAGGCAATAAAGGCAGGCGGGGCGCTCAGCAACACGTCGGGGTCAGTGCTGGATCCGATCCTGGCAATACGCCACACCATCACTCTGCAGCCGGGGCAGCCGGTCACGATTGATATCATTTATGGCATCAGCGAGACCCGCCAGCAGAGCCTGGCGTTGCTGGAAAAATACCGCGATTACCCTATCGCTGATCGCGTCTTTGAACTGGCCTGGTCTCACAGTCTGGTGGTATTACGCCAGATGAACGCCAGTGAAGATGATGCCACTTTGTTTAATCGTCTTGCCAGCGCGGTGCTTTACCCTGTCCAGGAGCTGCGCGCCGAAGGCCAGGCGATCAGCCGCAACCGGCGTGGTCAGTCCGGTCTGTGGGGCTGGGCAATTTCAGGCGATCTGCCGATAGTGTTGCTCAGTATTACCAGCGAGGAAAGTATTGCCTCAGTGACCACACTGATTCAGGCACACCGTTACTGGAGACAGAAAGGACTGGATGTTGATTTGGTTATCCTGAATAACAGTCCCGGCGGCTACCAGCAGGGCTTACAAAATCAGATTATGGACTTAATTTATGCCGGGTCTGAAGCCAGTCTGCTGGACAAAACGGGCGGTATTTTTGTTCGTAATGGCGAGCATCTCTCTGCTGAGGATAAGTTGCTTTTGATGAGCGTGGCCTGTCTTTATCTTGATGACCGCACAGGCAGTATCAATGAGCAGCTTAATCAGCGTACTCACACCCTTAAACCTCAGGCCAGAGCACTCATTCCACGAGCTGTACGCGAGCGTAATCAACATACGGACTGGAGTCCCGATATCAGTCAGTTATGCCATTTCAATGGGTACGGTGGATTTTCTCAGGATGGTCGGGAATATCAGATTGTTCTGCGGGAAGATGCGCAGACACCGGCACCCTGGTCAAATGTACTGGCAAATGCCCGTTTTGGCACTGTGATTTCAGAGGCGGGACAGGCCTACTCCTGGTACGAGAATGCACATGAATACCGGTTGACACCGTGGGAGAACGATCCGGTGAGCGATCGCAGCGGCGAGGCGTTTTATCTGCGCGATGAAGAGAGCGGTGAGTGTTGGTCACCGACGGCTTTACCTGTTCGCGGACATGGTGATTACCTGACCCGCCATGGTTTCGGTTACAGCGTGTTTGCCCATCGAGAGAATGGTATAGACAGCGAGCTGACGGTCCTGGTTGCCGAAGAGGCACCAGTTAAGCTAGCGCTCCTGACGCTCAGTAACTCTTCGGGGCGGACACGCAAACTTTCCGTCACCGGCTATGTGGAGTGGACGCTCGGAGGAACACGAACTCGCTCAGCCCCTCACATTGTGACACATGCGGCCAGACCGCCTGGCGGCTGCGGAGTGCTGGCGAACAACTTTTATGGTGATAACGGTAGCGGTCGTACTGCCTTTTTTGCCGTCAGCGGTAATGACTGTTCGTTGACCGGGGACCGCCGGGAATTTATCGGTCGTAATGGTTCTCTGCACGCCCCGTCGGTCATGAAGCTACGCAGGCTTTCAGGTAAAACGGGCGCCGGTCTGGATCCCTGCGGGGCAGTACAATCGGCGGTTACATTAATTGATGGCGATCAGAGGACGTTTATTTTTATCCTCGGCGCAGAGGAGAATCATATTCGAGCTCAGGAGACGCTTGCCCGTTATATGAATGAGGAGACGGTCCGCCAGGAGCTGAACCGGGTTCACAACCACTGGCACAATGTGCTCGATAAAATCGTGGTTAACACCCCCGACATATCGGTAAATTTACTGGTGAATGGCTGGCTATTGTACCAGACGGTAGCCTGCCGCCTGATGGCTCGCAGCGGTTACTACCAGTCCGGCGGCGCATTTGGTTTTCGCGATCAACTGCAGGATACGCTGGCGCTGAGTCATGCTGATCCGAACCGGATGCGAGAACAGATAATCCTGTGTGCATCACGGCAATTTATTGAGGGTGATGTACAGCACTGGTGGCACCCGCCACACGGCAACGGGGTGCGCACGCGCTGTTCCGATGACTATCTGTGGCTTCCGCTTGCCGTTTGCCACTATGTTGAAACGACGGGGGATATGGATGTACTGGAAACACGTATTCCTTATCTGGAGGGACGTCCGCTTCAGCCTGGTGAAGAGTCTGCCTATGATACGCCGGTGATCAGCGGTACCGAAGAGACACTCTGGTTACACTGCGTCAAAGCCATTAAGTATGGACAACAGTTCGGGGAGCATGGTCTGCCGCTGATGGGAGCGGGTGACTGGAATGACGGCATGAACCGGGTGGGGATCGAAGGCAAGGGTGAAAGCGTCTGGCTGGGCTTCTTTCTGTTCGACATTTTGCAGCGGTTTGCGGCGCTGGCTGATCGCAGGCTGGATGAAAGTGTCGCCTCAATGTGCCGTTCACAGGCTGTGCGCCTGCAAAGTAATCTCGAAGCCCACGCCTGGGATGGTGAATGGTACCGGCGTGGATATTTTGACGATGGTACTCCCCTGGGGTCGAAAGCCTCACAGGACTGCCGGATTGATGCGATTGCCCAGAGCTGGTCAGTATTGTCCGGGGCCGCTAGCCCGGGACGGTGCGCAAAGGCCATGCAGGCGCTGGATAAGCACCTTGTGGATAGCGAGGGGGGACTGATAAAACTATTAACGCCGCCTTTCGATGGGCACGGTCCAAATCCGGGTTACATACAGGGCTACCTGCCTGGTGTGCGGGAAAACGGAGGGCAGTATACACATGGCGCTATCTGGGCTGTAATGGCATTTGCCCGAATGGGGAATGCCGAACGTGCCTGGCAACTCTGGTCCATGCTCAGCCCGATAAATCATACTCTGAATGCGAACTCAGTCGGGATTTATAAAGCCGAGCCTTATGTCATGAGCGCTGATGTTTACAGCGTCGCTCCCCATATCGGACGTGCCGGATGGAGCTGGTATACCGGTTCATCAGGCTGGGCCTGGCGTTTACTTACCGAGGAATTACTGGGGATAAAACGTTCCGGTGCTGACCTGACGGTTCATGCCCGGTTGCCGGATGGGTGGCCGTCTTTTTCTATGACTTATCAATATGGCGAAAGCCATTATCAGATTAGTGTCTCACGCGGCGATGCAGAATATCGCGTTACACTGGATGGTGTTCTCCTCCCTGATGACAGAATACCGCTGCGGGATGATGGACAAAACCATACGGTTGAGATTATTCAGAACTGACACTGAGTCCGGACGCGCATTAACGTCTGCCGTTAATGCGCTGATTATCCCTGAGAACCTCAATCGCTGTCTGCATGGCGATTTTGTCATCTCGTTTTTTTTGCTTGTCCTGCATGACCTGAAGGTATTCCAGCAAAGTTCGGGTATTAATAGGTCGGCCCTGTTTGCCCACTGCCAGCACGGCTTCGCCAAGAATAATTTTCACTGGTGGCAACTGGGCCGGGTACCAGTCAAGGGTGTCTTCTGATTTCATGATAAATTTCTCACGGAAGGGTATTATATCATAAATCAGACGTTTAATTTTCAATATCTGATATCCTGATTTAATCATAAATTAACATAACTTAAGCCAGTTATTTTTATATTAAGGCGTATAATAATTACTGTGTTCCTCAGAGAATTATTTATGTCTTATACAAAAGGACTCAGGCACTTTAAAGAAAGACCGGTGCATGTTGCCTGCCCGGTATG
The DNA here is from genome assembly GCF_013816515.1 of Citrobacter sp. RHB35-C21. Taxonomy (NCBI): domain Bacteria; kingdom Pseudomonadati; phylum Pseudomonadota; class Gammaproteobacteria; order Enterobacterales; family Enterobacteriaceae; genus Citrobacter; species Citrobacter sp. RHB35-C21. The sequence goes on along the minus strand of NZ_CP057147.1, from coordinate 3,087,158 downwards.
CGCATACAGAGCCGATCAGAAAGCAGGTAAACTAAGAAAGGATGCGGTTCTGGAGTGCCCTGCCTGCGGGCTGTTGTTCAGACCATCAGAATGCTGGTGTATCGGCGGCTGATCGGCTTCTGCCACCTAACGTGAGTGATGTTGGGAAATGACAATATTGCTCCTGTACTGCAGTTTGAGAGGATATGATGATGAAATCTAAAAAATCTATTTTTATTGAAGGACATATCCTTTCGAACAGCTGTCATGGGCAGGTTGGTCAATCTTTCTGTATCCACAGGGCCAGGTTTAATAATGGTAAATATGCGATTATCCGGGAAGCATCCGGAATATGTTTCAAGCCTGGCGAAATTATTCAACGAAACGATTGCGAGTGGTTTTATAACCTTACCAAAATTCGCCTTCTCTCATTTGAGTACCTTGAAGATGATGAATCCAGAAGACAATTTCTTGAATATCGATAATAAATTCATGCGTATCATGACGGCATAATTTTGCGGGTTTACAATTCCTTTCTGATTTTACAAATCTTATCCCCGTCCATGACCTGGCATGCAGTTTACTTGAGGGTAAAAAGCATGCCATGATCATTTTAACTTATTGAGTAATAGCGGTTAACTATCAATGTCGCTAACTTTCTTGTTCAGCAAGCGGGAGGCGCGCCAGTAGATCAGCAGCATCAGACCCATGACGATGGTCAGCGTAATGCTGGTGGCAGCACCGAACGGCCAGTCGCGGATGTTCAGGAACTGAACTTTAATCACGTTGCCAATCAGCAGGTTTTTCGCCCCGCCCATTAAGTCGGAAACGTAAAACAGCCCCATTGCGGGCAGCATAACCAGCAGGCATCCGGCGATAATTCCCGGCATCGTTAACGGAATAATGATGCGGGTGAAGGTCTGAAGTTTACTGGCGCCCAAATCGCGCGCGGCTTCCAGCAGCGGTTTATCGAGCTTTTCAATGCTGGAATAGAGCGGCATCACCATAAACGGCAGCAGGATGTACACCAGGCCGATAATCACCGCGCTGGGGGTAAACATGATGCGAATGGGGGTATCGATAACGCCGAGCCACAACAGAAATTCGTTGAGGTAGCCCTTGGTACTGAGGAATATTTTGAGTCCGTAGATGCGAATAAGCGAGTTGGTCCAGAACGGAACAATCAGCAGGAACAGCAGCAATGGACGCACTTTTTCCGGCAGTTTCACCAAAAACCAGGCAAACGGATAGCCGAGCACCAGACAGGCGAGCGTGGCAATCAGCGCCATATTGAGGGAGTGAACCAATACCTCAAAATAGAGCGGATCGAGCAGGCGTGTATAGTTTTCCAGCGTAAAGACCATTTTGACGAAATTGGCGTCGTCGCGGGTCAAAAAGCTGGTGCCGATGATCATCAGGTTGGGCAGAAAGACAAATAACACAAGCCAACCGACAATGGTGACGATCACCACACTCTGGAATTTACTTGTGTTCTTCATCAGCCAGTACGACCTCCCAGCTTTCTACCCAGTTAATCGCCATTTTCTGGTCGAGAGAGTGGTCAAAGTCAGGATCGTCTTCGTTGAAGAATTCACTGACCATCACCATCTTGCCATTTTCCAGTTCCACAACCGACTCCAGCGTCATGCCCTTGTAGTTGCGTTCACGCACGTAGCCGATCAGGCCTTCGATATGATTGTCGTCGTTGATTTCATCAACGCGCAGATCTTCAGGGCGTAACAGGACGTGCAGCTTCTGCCCGGGAATCACCGCGAAGTTGACATAAATATTGCACTCGCGACCTTCAACGTTAGCACGAACGCGCTGTTCGTCCAGGCGTTCTATCACCGTCGCGTTAAACATGTTGATCTCACCGATAAACCCGGCGACGAACAGATTTTTCGGCTCTTCGTAGATTTCGCGCGGCGTACCGTCCTGCTCAATCTTGCCATCGCGCATCACCACGATACGGTCTGACATGGTCAGCGCCTCTTCCTGATCGTGAGTGACAAAGACAAAGGTGATACCAAGCTTACGTTGCAGCGCTTTCAGTTCGTTCTGCATCTGCTTGCGTAGTTTGTAGTCCAGCGCAGAGAGAGATTCGTCTAACAGGAGTAAACGGGGTTTATTGACCACCGCTCGGGCAATCGCTACGCGCTGCTGCTGTCCACCGGAGAGTTGATGCGGTTTTCGCTGGGCGAACTCTTCCAGTTGCACCATGCGCAGAGCTTCGGTAACGCGGGGAGGAATGTCGGCTGCGGGCGTTTTTTGCATGCGTAAGCCAAAGGCCACATTCTCAAAAACGGTCATGTGGGGAAATAACGCATAGCTTTGGAAGACGGTGTTCACGTAGCGGTTTTCCGCAGGAACGTGAGTGATGTCCTGGTTGTCCAACATGATATGACCGGAATCAACCGTTTCCAGACCGGCAATCAGGCGAAGAACGGTTGTTTTACCGCAGCCAGAGGGGCCAAGCAGCGTGAGAAACTCGCCATTATTGATGGTCAAATCCAGGCTGGAAATCACCTCTTTGCCATCGAAACTTTTGCGAATTCCCGCTAATTGCACCAGTGGAGAAAGCGAACGCGGTTGTTTATTCAATTTTTTACTCTGTCCCATGTAAACGCAACGGATGGCTGACCGCTGCGGGGTTCGTGGTTAACCACCTTGATGACTCTTAATGAGGGCCGTTATTCTACGGCAAACCATGGTAATCGCCAATCCTTGTTGCGAATTACTGACTTAGCCCTATAGTCAGAGGGGATGTCAGGGCGAAATATTCTCACTTGCGGGGATAAAAGTGACCTGACGCAATATTTGTCTTTTGTTGCTTATTGATAATGTTGTCACAAAAAGTGAGGGTGACTGCATGGATAAACTACTTGAGCGTTTTTTACACTACGTGTCGCTGGACACCCAATCAAAATCGGGCGTGCGGCAGGTACCCAGCACCGAAGGACAGTGGAAGTTATTACAACTGCTCAAACAACAGCTCGAAGAGATGGGGCTGGTTAACATTTCACTGAGCGAAAAGGGGACGCTGATGGCCACGTTGCCCGCTAACGTTGCTGGCAATATTCCCGCGATCGGCTTTATTTCCCATGTGGATACCTCACCGGATTTCAGCGGTAAAAACGTTAATCCGCAAATCGTTGAAAACTATCGCGGCGGCGATATTGCGTTAGGCATTGGTGATGAAGTTCTGTCGCCGGTGATGTTCCCGGTGCTGCATCAACTTCTGGGTCAGACGCTGATCACCACAGACGGTAAAACGCTGCTGGGCGCGGATGATAAAGCTGGCGTGGCGGAAATCATGACCGCGCTGGCGGTGCTCATCCAAAAAGATATTCCGCACGGTGATATCCGCGTGGCCTTTACGCCGGACGAAGAGGTTGGTAAAGGGGCGAAGCATTTTGACGTTGCGGCATTTGATGCGCAGTGGGCCTATACCGTTGACGGCGGTGGCGTGGGAGAGCTGGAATTTGAAAACTTCAACGCCGCGTCGGTTAATATCAAAATTGTCGGCAACAATGTCCATCCCGGTACCGCAAAAGGGGTGATGGTGAATGCGCTGTCGCTGGCTGCTCGTATTCATGCTGAGGTTCCGGCAGACGAAAGCCCGGAAACGACGGAAGGCTACGAAGGCTTTTATCATCTGGCGAGCATGAAAGGGACGGTCGATCGGGCGGATATGCACTACATCATCCGTGATTTTGACCGCAAGCAGTTTGAAGCGCGCAAACGCAAGATCATGGAGATCGCCAAAAAGGTCGGCAAAGGGTTACACCCGGATTGCTATATCGAACTGGTGATTGAAGACAGCTACTACAATATGCGCGAAAAAGTGATTGAGCATCCGCACGTGCTGGATATCGCTCAGAAGGCGATGCGCGATTGCGATATTGAGCCGGTGCTGAAACCTATTCGTGGCGGCACCGACGGCGCGCAGCTGTCGTTTATGGGGTTACCGTGTCCGAATCTGTTTACCGGAGGCTACAACTATCATGGTAAACATGAGTTTGTAACTCTGGAAGGAATGGAAAAAGCGGTGCGGGTGATTGTACGTATTGCGGAATTAACCGCAAAGCAGCTGTAAATTTATCGATAGATGCCGGATAGCGCGTTGCTTATCCGGCCTACAGTATTTCACTCCAAAAGGCCTGATAGGACGCGCTAGCGTCGCATCAGGCACCGTTCGTATTATCCTTCGAAGAACCAGTATCCGCTGTTAACCAGTGCGGCAAGCATGGCAAGGAAAGACGGATCTTCCAGCGCATCCTCAAAGTTCTCGGCCGTAAGAACAATATGGCTGGCAAGCGCTTCCAGGGCAGGGCGATGCGGGGAATCAATTTTCTCACCGTTGGCGTAGACGTCATCGCCGATGCGCAATACGCGCAATCCGCCCAGACGCACTAACACATCCCCTTGCTTCAGGGCATCGTAAATTTCGTCTGGCTGATACGGCGGCTCCGGTGGAGCAATATCCAGCTCATGACGAGACTGAGATATAAACTCGCCAAACCACTGCTGGAAATGTTCCGGCTGATTAATCAGTCCGAGCATCATTTCACGCAGCTTGTCCATTTCCTGCGGCAGAACGTCAGCCGGATGATCGCGCGGCGGCAGGTCAGGATCGCTGTAATACGTGCTGCCCAGCTCACGTTGCAAAACGTAATCGGCGAAGCCACTGATCAGTTCGCGAGTATTCGGCGCGCGGAAACCGACCGAATAGTTCATGGCGTTTTCCAGCGCATAGCCTTCGTGCGGGAATCCTGGTGGGATGTACAGGATATCGCCGGGTTCCAGCTCTTCATCGATGATGGCTTCAAACGGGGCGACCTGCAGCAGGTCCGGGTGAGGGCAGTGCTGCTTCAACTGCAGTTTTTCGCCCACGCGCCAGCGACGTCGCCCGGTTCCCTGAATGATAAACACATCGTACTGATCAAGATGTGGGCCAACGCCGCCGCCGGGGACAGAGAAGGAGATCATCAGATCGTCAATCCGCCAGTCCGGCAGTTCGCGAAACGGGCGCATCAGCGCGGCGGTTGGCTCATGCCAGTGATTGACCGCCTGTACCAGCAGCGACCAGTTGTTCTCGCCGAGATGATCATAGCTTTCGAACGGACCGTGGCTAACCTGCCATTTACCGTCCTGGTGGCTGACGAGTCGGCTGTCGACTTCGCTTTCCATTGCCAGTCCAGCCAGTTCGTCAGGAGAGAGTGGATCAATAAAGTTGTTAAACCCGCGTTTTAAGACCACCGGGCGTTTCTGCCAGTGGCGTTCAAGAAAATCGGGCCAGTTAAGTGTGAGTTGGTATTCCATAATGAGCATCCCGCAGGCTGGTATCTGCAACCGATTATAACGGATACTTAACCGCAAGCGGGAAATCAGTACATATTTATTACATGCGGCGATTACTCGTCTTTTTGCCCCGGCTGCTGGCGGCCAAAAATAACTTCCATGCGCGCGCCACCCAGCAGGCTATCGCCTGCAATAATCTGCCCGTCATACTGTTCGGTGATTTCTCGCGCCACCGCCAGTCCAACGCCTTGCCCTGGTCGTAACGTATCGACACGTTGTCCACGGTCAAACACCACTTCCCGTTTGCTTTGCGGAATACCTGGACCATCATCTTCAACCAGAATGTGTAGCTGATCTTCGGACAGATGCGCTGAAATCTCGACAAACTCCAGACAATATTTACATGCGTTATCCAGCACGTTGCCCATCACTTCAACAAAATCGTTCTGTTCGCCCACAAAACTGATTTCGGGTGAGATATCGAGATTTATGTTCACGCCTTTACGCTGATACACCTTATTTAGCGCCGAGGTGAGTTTATCCAGCAACGGCGCGACCGGATGCAGTTCGCGGCTAAGCAGCACGCTGCTGCCACGCATGCTGGCGCGATGCAGGTAATAGCCAATCTGCTGGGAAATACGGCTGATTTGTTCCAGCATGATGGGTTCCGCGTCGCTTACGTTCATTTTTTCATTACGCATCGAGCGGAGCGTACTCTGTAATACCGCCAGCGGTGTTTTCAGGCTATGGGTGAGGTCTGTTAACGTCGTACGGTATTTGTCGTAGCGCTCGCGTTCGCTTTTTAAAAGTCGATTAAGATTGCGGACCAGGCTGGTCAGTTCGCGCGTGGTGGCGGGGTTTAGCATCTCTCGATGATGTTCCTCAAGCTCACGGACTTCACGCGCCAGCGATTCGATAGGCCGCAGACTCCACCAGGCGGCTACCCATAACAGCGGAATGACCAGCAACAGATTGGCGACCAGCACATAAATAAACCAACTCCAGACCATATACGAGCGCTTTAGCTCAATAGGAATGGTATCGACAACCACTATGGTCAACAGTGGCATTCTGGCAGTGGCGGGGTAGACGTTCACGGCGACCGAGTGGGTCATTTCGGCATCGTCGTCATCTTCTCTGACTTCTTTTAGCTGCTGCTGAGCGGAATGATCTTCGCCCAGTAAGGTGCTGGTGGCATCTACATTGGCTTCAATCTCATGAAAACCGTTCGCTTTTAGCCATTCCGGTTGGATACTGTGCGTCAGCCAGGGAACATTGCGCTGCGCCCACAACAACTCACCGTCTTCGTTATAGATCAGCGACATTGTTGGGCTTTGCATATCGAGATTCTCGGGCAGCTCGACGTTTATCTTACCGTTCTCCCATTTTGCCAGGGTATAGAACAGGTTACTTTCACCCCGCAGCAGGCGGAACGTTGTTTTATCAAAGCTGACGCTGTAACCCACCAGGGCAACCATGCCGTAGGCCAGCGAAAGCACCAATACCACGCCCGCGGTTGCCAGTAAAAAGCGCAACCGCAGTGATAACGGGAAAAAATGACGCAATAATTTATTCATTAGCGCAGTTCAAAAAGATATCCCTGGCCACGCACGGTGGTGATGACATCATTCGGGTATTGCGCCTGTATTTTTTTACGCAGACGCCCCATCAGAACATCAATGGTGTGGCTTTCACGCAGCTCGGCATCCGGGTAAAGCTGTAACATGAGCGAATCTTTACTGACCACTTTGCCGTTATTACGGATAAGTGTTTCCATAATGGTGTATTCGAACGCCGTGAGCTTGATAACTTCATCATTGACGGATAACTCGCGTCGAGAGAGGTCCACCTGGAAAGGAGGAAGAGAGATAATCTGCGATGCCAGACCGCTGTTGCGACGCATAAGTGCCTGCATGCGCGCTGCCACCTCTTCGATATGAAACGGTTTTGTGACGTAATCGTCGGCTCCGGCGCTGAGTACTTCCACCTTGTCCTGCCAGCCTTCACGCGCGGTTAACACCAGAATCGGCAACGAAACCTCATTGCTGCGCCAACGGCGGATCAATGACAAACCGTCTTCATCGGGGAGTCCTAAATCAACGATCGCGATATCCGGCAGATGTTCATTCAGATAATAGTCCGCTTCCTTCGCATCTTCTGCATCATCCACCTGATGCCCTAAATCCTGTAACTGAACCTTGAGGTGGTGGCGTAATAAAGCATTATCCTCGACAACCAGTACGCGCATCATCGTTTCTCCCTAAAATAACGGTATAAATAGTTTAACGCTGATTATGTGGCTGTGGGGATAAACATTTAATAAACCGCGGGAAGGGAAGCATTTCGCTCATGAAATAAAAAGCCGGATAAGGCGATAGCCTCCATCCGGCTAAAATACGCATTAGCTCGCCTGTTTTTTCATCATGCTGAAGATAAACAGCAGCGCAGCACACAGCACCACGGAAGGACCTGCCGGGGTGTCATAGAAGGCCGAGAAGGTCAGCCCGCCTGTAACCGCTATCATTCCCACACCAACGGCAACCCCTGCCATCTGTTCTGGCGTACGGGCAAAGCGACGGGCGGTTGCCGCAGGGATAATAAGCAGCGAGGTGATAATTAACGCCCCGACAAATTTCATCGCCACGCCAATAGTTAATGCTGTGACCAGCATCAGCAGAAGCTTAACGCGTTGCAGTTTCACGCCATCCACAAATGCCAGATCCGGACTGATGGTCATCGACAGCAGGTTGCGCCACTGCCAGAACAAAATCGCCAGAACGATAACCACCCCAATGGCGATGGAAATAAGATCTTCCGGCGTCACGGCGAGCAAATCACCAAACAGGTAGGCCATCAGATCCACACGGATGTTAGACATCAGGCTGACGACAACCAGCCCTAATGACAGTGCACTGTGGGCCATAATGCCCAATAAAGTATCGATCGCGAGGTGGGGGCGTTTTTCCAGCCATACCAGACCGCCTGCCAGCATCAAGGTGACGACGATGACCGCATAGAAAGGGTTTACATCCAGCAGCAGGCCAAAGGCGACCCCCAGTAGCGAAACGTGGGCCAGCGTATCACCGAAATAAGACATTCGACGCCAGACCACAAACGAGCCGAGTGGGCCAGCGGCACAGGCCAGCATGATCCCGGCTAACCAACCGGGTAATAACAATTCAATCATGAGTGACCATTTCCCCGGCGTAAGACGATACGACCCTGTAAATCGTGGCGGTGATTATGATTATGACGGTAAATTCCGAGTTGTTCGGCACCGCGTTGTCCGAACATTGAGATGAATTCCGGGTGCATGGAAACCACTTCCGGCGCACCAGAACAACAAATATGATGGTTCAGGCACAGTACCTCATCGGTTTTTGCCATCACCAGATGCAGGTCATGAGAAACCATCAGTACGGCGCAATCCAGTTCACGTCGCAACTGATCGATAAGATCGTACAGCGCGACTTGCCCATTGACATCCACGCCCTGGGTTGGCTCATCAAGCACCAGTAGCTGAGGTTTATTCAATAAAGCACGGGCCAACAGGACGCGTTGTGTCTCCCCGCCAGAGAGTTTTTGCATCGGCGCATTCATCAGATGTCCGGCCTGAACACGCTTCAGTGCCGGAAGGATATCTTCTTTTTTGGTGCCGGGACGCAGGCGCATAAACCGACTTACCGTCAGCGGAAGCGTCGTATCGAGGTACAGTTTTTGCGGCACATAGCCAATCCGCAATCGACCATTACGCTTGATAACTCCCTCATCAGCCTCTACCAGCCCTAATACAACGCGCACCAGCGTAGATTTCCCGGCACCATTTGGGCCGAGAAGCGTCAATATTTTACCGGGTCGAAGTTCAAGCGATACGTCAGAGAGGACGCGGCGTTGACCATAAGAGACCGAGACATTTTCCAGTGAAACCAAAGTCGTCATATCAATTTTAGTCTTGCAGAAGTTATAGAATGTTATAATATCACAATTCTCACATTCATTACGATGATTGGTCGCATTATGTTACATAAAAATACGCTTCTTTTCGCAGCATTATCCGCTGCTCTTTGGGGTAGTGCAACACAGTCGGCAAATGCCGCTGTCGTGGCTTCTCTTAAGCCGCTGGGGTTTATCGCTTCAGCCATAGCTGACGGGGTTACTGACACCCAAGTTCTGTTGCCTGACGGGGCTTCCGAACACGATTACTCATTGCGTCCTTCAGACGTAAAACGCTTACAGGGCGCGGACTTAGTCGTTTGGATTGGACCTGAGATGGAAGCGTTTATGGAAAAATCAGTCAAGAATATTCCTAACGCAAAACAGGTAACGATTGCGCAGCTCAATGACGTGAAGCCGTTACTCATGAAAGGTGCTGACGACGATGATGACGATCATGGACATAATGATGCCGGCAGTGAAAAAAGTGACGAGCATCACCATCACGGCGATTACAACATGCATCTTTGGCTTTCCCCAGAGATAGCACGGGCCTCAGCGGTTGCAATCCATGAAAAATTAGTGGAACTTATGCCGCAAAGTCGAGCCAAACTTGACGCCAACCTGAAGGATTTTGAGGCACAATTAGCCGCAACCGATAAGCAGGTAGGTAACGAGCTCGCGCCGCTCAAGGGAAAAGGTTACTTCGTTTTTCATGACGCCTATGGCTACTACGAAAAACACTACGGACTAACACCGCTTGGTCACTTTACCGTGAACCCTGAGATTCAACCTGGTGCGCAGCGTTTACATGAAATAAGAACACAGTTGGTTGAGCAAAAAGCAACCTGCGTTTTTGCTGAGCCACAGTTCAGGCCAGCGGTCGTTGAAGCCGTCGCGAGAGGGACATCCGTTCGAATGGGAACGTTGGATCCGCTCGGAACGAATATCAAACTGGGTAAAACAAGCTATTCAGCGTTTTTGAACCAATTAGCCAACCAGTATGCGAGCTGCCTGAAAGGAGATTAATGAGGAAGTGATTACGTGCAACAGATAGCCCGCTCTGTCGCTCTGGCATTTAATAATCTGCCGCGGCCCCATCGCGTTATGCTGGGGTCGCTTACCGTACTGACATTGGCCGTCGCTGTCTGGCGGCCCTATGTTTACCATCCTGATTCTGCACCCATCGTCAAAACTATCGAGCTGGAAAAAAGCGAGATTCGTTCACTATTGCCTGAGGCCAGTGAACCTATCGATCAGGCCGCTCAGGAAGACGAAGCCATCCCACAGGACGAACTGGATGACAAAACGTCTGGTGAAGCCGGCGTGCATGAGTATGTTGTCTCCACGGGCGATACGCTGAGCAGTATTCTGAATCAGTACGGCATCGATATGGGTGACATCAGCCAGCTCGCTGCTTCCGACAAACAACTGCGTAACCTGAAAATTGGTCAGCAACTTTCCTGGACGCTAGGCGCGGAAGGTGACTTGCAGCGCCTGACCTGGGAAGTCTCCCGTCGTGAAACCCGTACTTACGATCGCACCGCGACGGGTTTTAAAATGAGCAGCGAAATGCAGCAGGGCGATTGGATTAACAGCCGAATCAAAGGCACCGTGGGCGGAAGTTTTGTCGCCAGTGCCAAAGATGCCGGACTGACCAGCTCTGAAATCAGCGCAGTGATTAAGGCCATGCAGTGGCAGATGGATTTCCGCAAACTGAAAAAAGGCGATGAGTTCTCGGTACTGATGTCTCGCGAAATGCTGGACGGTAAACGTGAGCAAAGCCAACTGCTGGGCGTACGCTTGCGTTCTGAAGGCAAAGATTATTACGCAATCCGTGCTGAAGACGGTAAGTTCTATGACCGCAACGGTACCGGACTGGCGAAAGGCTTTATGCGTTTCCCGACGGCTAAGCAGTTCCGCATCTCTTCCAACTTTAACCCGCGTCGTCTGAACCCGGTGACCGGACGCGTTGCGCCGCACAAAGGTGTCGACTTTGCGATGCCGCAGGGGACGCCGGTGCTGTCGGTGGGTGATGGCGAAGTGGTTGTAGCCAAGCGCAGCGGCGCAGCCGGATACTATGTTGCGGTTCGTCATGGTCGCACCTATACCACGCGTTATATGCACCTGCGTAAGTTGTTGGTCAAACCAGGACAAAAAGTGAAACGTGGCGATCGTATCGCGCTGTCTGGCAATACCGGGCGTTCAACGGGTCCGCATCTGCACTACGAAGTCTGGATCAACCAGCAGGCAGTGAATCCTCTGACGGCGAAACTGCCGCGCACAGAAGGTCTGACCGGGTCGGATCGCACCGATTACCTGGCACAGGTGAAAGAGGTTGTTCCTCAGTTGCGTTTCGATTAATTAACACGCTGACAGAGCCGGTACGCTATGCGTGCCGGCTTTTTTATTTTGTACGGCGCATCGCGCGCCGCTACACTATCAGCAGATCTACTTTTCGCCGCACCAGACACTGGAAGAGCATGGAAACGAAAAAAAAGAATATTGAATATATCCCTGAGTTTCACAAATCATTTCGCCATCCGCGCTACTGGGGGGCATGGCTTGGTGTGGCGGCGATAGCAGGTATTTCGTTAACGCCAGCATCATTTCGCGATCCAATTCTGGCAAAGCTCGGAAGAATGGCCGGGCGGCTGGGAAAAAGCTCGCGTCGCAGAGCACTGATCAATTTATCCCTCTGCTTTCCTGAGCGCAGCGAAGCTGAGCGTGAAGCTATTGTCGATGAGATGTTTGCGATTGCGCCTCAGGCGATGGTTATGATGTCGGAACTCGCCATACGCGGCCCGGAAAAAATTCAGCATCGGGTTGACTGGCAGGGGCTGGAAATCATCGAAGAGATGCGTCGCAACGATGAAAAAGTGATTTTTCTGGTTCCTCATGGTTGGGGCGTAGATATCCCAGCGATGCTGATGGCTTCCCAGGGACAGAAAATGGCTGCGATGTTCCACAATCAGGGAAACCCGGTATTCGATTATGTCTGGAACACGGTACGCCGTCGTTTCGGTGGTCGTTTGCATGCGCGTAATGATGGCATCAAACCGTTTATTCAGTCTGTACGTCAGGGATATTGGGGATACTACCTGCCGGATCAGGACCATGGCCCTGAGCACAGCGAGTTTGTGGATTTTTTTGCTACCTATAAAGCCACGTTACCGGCGATTGGCCGCCTGATGAAGGTGTGTCACGCCCGTGTGGTGCCGCTGTTCCCGGTATACAATGGGAAAACGCATCGCTTAACGATTCAGGTTCGTCCTCCGATGGATGACATCCTGACGGCGGATGACCACACCATTGCCAGACGAATGAACGAAGAAGTGGAAATCTTTGTGGCGCCGCATCTCGAGCAATACACCTGGATTCTAAAACTGCTTAAGACGCGTAAACCGGGTGAAATTGAGCCTTATAAACGTAAAGATCTTTATCCGAAGAAATAAAAAAAAGCCTCTCAAACGAGAGGCTTTTTTACGTCAAACGGGGCGTTACTCGACGGTCAGAATACGCGTGGTATTCGTTGAGCCAATGGTGCTCATGACATCGCCTTGCGTCACAATGACCAGATCGCCGGAAACCAGATAGCCTTTATCGCGCAGCAGGTTCACTGCTTCACTGGCGGCAACGACGCCGTCTGTTTCGCTGTCAAAGTGAACCGGGGTGACGCCGCGATACAGGGAAGTCAGATTCAGCGTACGTTCATGACGAGACATGGCGAAAATCGGCAGACCAGAACTGATACGTGAAGTCATCAGCGCAGTACGACCGGATTCCGTCATTGTGATGATAGCGGTGACCCCTTTCAGGTGGTTAGCGGCATACATCGCTGACATGGCAATCGCTTCTTCAACGTTATCAAACTGGACGTCAAGGCGGTGTTTAGAGACGTTGATGCTCGGGATCTTCTCAGCACCCAAACAGACGCGTGCCATAGCCGCGACGGTTTCAGCCGGGTACTGACCTGCTGCAGTTTCTGCAGAGAGCATAACGGCATCGGTACCGTCGAGGACGGCGTTAGCCACGTCCATCACTTCCGCACGGGTCGGCATTGGGTTGGTGATCATCGACTCCATCATCTGCGTGGCGGTAATGACCGCACGGTTCAGCTGACGTGCGCGGCGAATCAACGCTTTCTGAATACCTACCAGCTCAGGATCGCCAATTTCAACGCCCAGGTCGCCACGCGCCACCATCACCACGTCGGAGGCAAGGATGATGTCATCCATCGCATTCTGGTCGCAGACGGCTTCTGCACGTTCTACCTTGGCGACAATTTTCGCATCGCAGCCAGCGTCGCGCGCCAGACGGCGGGCATAGTTCAGATCTTCGCCGCAGCGTGGGAAGGAGACGGCCAGATAGTCAACGCTGATTTGCGCGGCGGTGACGATGTCGGCTTTGTCTTTTTCGGTCAGGGCTTCAGCAGAGAGACCGCCGCCCAGTTTGTTAATGCCCTTGTTGTTGGACAGCGGGCCACCGACGGTAACTTCGGTGAAGACTTTCATGCCCTGAACTTCCAGCACTTTAAGCTGCACGCGACCGTCGTCGAGCAGCAGGATATCGCCCGGGACGACGTCAGCAGGTAGTCCTTTATAATCAATACCGACTTTTTCTTTGTCGCCTTCGCCTTTGCCGAGGTTGGCGTCTAACAGGAACTTGTCGCCAACGTTAAGAAATACTTTACCTTCTTTAAAGGTTGATACGCGGATTTTAGGTCCCTGCAGGTCACCCAAAATAGCTACATGACGTCCCAGTTTTGCGGCAATTTCACGGACTTTATCCGCCCGCAGTTTGTGATCTTCTGGAGAGCCGTGAGAAAAGTTCATACGTACGACGTTCGCACCTGCGGCGATAATCTTTTCAAGGTTATTATCGCGGTCAGTTGCCGGGCCTAACGTGGTAACGATTTTGGTTCTGCGAAGCCTTCTGGACATGTAATACTCCGTTGACTGAAACAACTTGGTGTTGCGTGAACATTAATCCGGTCGTTCTCAAATATTAACGGTAAATGAACGACCCGGATGATAAAAGGGTAGAACATTGTTATTGCTTTTAGCGGTCATCACTCTTGATGAGTAATTCTTTATCAAAACGCGATTCCTTGAGCGCTTCCTTGACACGCTTCAAGTTATCTCTAAATTTTGCCCCACGGCGCAAAGTAAATCCTGTAGCCAGCACATCTATCACGGTCAGTTGAGCAAGTCGAGAGACCATGGGCATATAAATGTCAGTATCTTCCGGTACATCGAGAGTAATTGCCAGCGTTGCTTCACGCGCCAGTGGCGTGCCGGGAGAGGTGAGGGCGATAACCATGGCGTCATTTTCCCGCGCCAACTGCGCCAGTTCCACCAGACTTTTGGTTCTTCCGGTATGAGAAATAAGCACAATGACGTCATCGTCGCTACAATTCATGCAACTCATGCGTTGCAGAACAATATCGTCGGAATAGATTACCGGTACGTTAAACCGGAAAAATTTATTCATTGCGTCATGCGCCACTGCGGCAGAAGAACCGAGGCCAAAGAAGGCAATTTTTTTCGCCTGAGTTAATAAATCTACTGCCCGGTTTACCGCTGCGTTATCCAGAGACTGGCGGACGTGGTCGAGGCTTGCCATCGCTGACTCGAAGATTTTCCCCGTGTAAGATTCTACGCTGTCATCCTCATCCACATTACGATTAACATATGGGGTGCCATTTGCCAGACTTTGCGCCAGATGCAGTTTAAAATCAGGGAAGCCGCGGGTATCCATGCTGCGACAGAAACGGTTCACCGTCGGTTCGCTGACATTGGCTTCCACAGCAAGTGTGGCGATGCTTGAATGGATTGCCCGCTCGGGAGAGGCAAGAATAATGTCGGCGACTTTACGCTCTGACTTGCTCAACTGTTCCAGTTTTAACTGGATTTTTTCCAGCATATTCATGATGTAGGTAGACTCATGGGTCATGGGCAAAAACGATTTCAATGATACGGAGAAATCGGGGCATAATTTCGTGTATAGATATTACCCCTGCTAATGCAGCAACGGGGCAAAATGGACAGAATAGTTGTTGTTTTTTTTCATTACATGATCGGAGTCGGGTTTTCTTACGTCTTCAGGGGTACGAAAAAAGACGACTTTTTTGTCCAATTTGCGACGGCAAACGCCCATAAAGCGACTGTTCGCGGTAACAGCACGGCTGGATAAGCGTTTACGGTTTCCGGATTCACGTAAAAGCAGTACAGTGCACTGTAATAAAATTACAACCAGTGTCTGGCAAAAGCACCAGGCACTTAATTGAGGAGAATGACATGGCGGTAACGCAAACAGCCCAGGCATGTGATCTGGTCATTTTCGGCGCGAAGGGCGACCTGGCGCGGCGGAAATTGCTGCCTTCCCTGTATCAACTGGAAAAGGCCGGCCAGATTAACCCGGAAACCCGTATCATTGGGGTAGGGCGTGCCGACTGGGACAAAGCAGCCTATACCAAGGTTGTGCGTGAAGCGCTCGAAACCTTCATGAAAGAAAAAATCGACGAAGGTTTGTGGGAGACTCTCAGCGGTCGTCTGGAGTTTTGTAATCTGGACGTCAATGACACCGCCGCGTTTAGCCGTCTGGGCGAAATGCTGGATCAAAAATCACGTACCACCATTAACTATTTCGCGATGCCGCCGAGCACCTTTGGCGCGATCTGCAAAGGCCTGGGTGAAGCAAAGCTGAATGCTAAACCAGCCCGTGTTGTGATGGAAAAACCGCTGGGTACGTCGCTGGCAACATCCCGTGAAATCAACGATCAGGTCGGCGAGTATTTCGAAGAGTGTCAGGTTTATCGTATCGACCACTATCTTGGCAAAGAGACGGTCCTGAATCTGCTGGCACTGCGTTTTGCCAACTCCCTGTTTGTGAACAACTGGGATAACCGCACTATCGATCACGTAGAAATTACCGTGGCGGAAGAAGTGGGTATTGAAGGCCGCTGGGGCTATTTTGACCAGGCAGGTCAAATGCGCGACATGATTCAGAACCACCTGCTGCAGATCCTGTGCATGATTGCGATGTCTCCGCCGTCCGATCTGAGCGCCGACAGCATTCGTGATGAAAAAGTGAAGGTACTGAAATCGCTGCGTCGTATCGATCGTTCGAACGTACGTGAAAAAACGGTTCGCGGTCAGTACACCGCGGGTTTTGCCCAGGGCAAAAAAGTGCCGGGGTATCTGGAAGAAGAAGGCGCGAACAAGAGCAGCAACACGGAAACGTTTGTGGCGATCCGTGTGGATATCGATAACTGGCGCTGGGCAGGAGTTCCGTTCTACCTGCGTACCGGTAAACGTTTACCGACGAAGTGCTCTGAAGTGGTGGTTTACTTCAAAACGCCTGAGCTGAATCTGTTCAGAGAATCCTGGCAGGATCTGCCACAGAACAAGTTGACCATCCGTTTGCAGCCTGATGAAGGTGTCGATATCCAGGTACTGAACAAAGTGCCGGGTCTGGATCACAAGCATAATCTGCAAATTACCAAGCTTGATCTGAGCTATTCCGAAACCTTCAACCAGACGCACCTTGCCGACGCCTATGAGCGCCTGCTGCTCGAAACAATGCGCGGAATTCAGGCGCTGTTCGTGCGTCGTGATGAAGTTGAAGAAGCATGGAAGTGGGTCGACTCAATTACCGAAGCCTGGGCGATGGACAACGACGCGCCGAAGCCGTATCAGGCAGGGACCTGGGGCCCGGTTGCTTCTGTGGCGATGATTACCCGAGATGGTCGTTCCTGGAACGAATTCGAGTAAAATATCATCTAGCCCATAGGTGTTATTTTACCGGTAACATGATCTAACACAGATTGTAGAATAATTTTTGCACTTTTAAGCTCCGCGTGGATTCACCCGCGGGGCTTTTTTTATTACACTGCCTGAAACGATTTTGCCCCTGAGCTACGGCCAGCAAGCGATTCAGCTATTTTTACCCAACTGAAACACATTGTTGATCCAACGCTCTGACAGATAAATTTTAGGAGCCTCTATGAATCCGAATTTGTTACGCGTAACACAACGTATCGTCGAACGTTCTCGTGACACACGTTCCGCCTACCTCGCCCGTATTGAACAAGCGAAATCAACTACCGTTCATCGCTCGCAACTGGCATGCGGTAACCTGGCGCATGGTTTTGCTGCGTGTCAGCCGGACGATAAGGCCTCGCTGAAAAGCATGCTGCGTAACAATATCGCGATCATTACCTCCTATAACGACATGCTTTCCGCGCATCAGCCGTATGAACACTATCCGGCCATCATTCGTAAAGCACTCCATGAAGCCAATGCAGTAGGCCAGGTTGCTGGCGGTGTACCTGCAATGTGCGACGGTGTGACCCAGGGGCAGGATGGGATGGAGCTTTCGCTGCTCAGTCGTGAAGTGATTGCGATGTCTGCTGCAGTGGGCCTTTCCCACAACATGTTCGACGGCGCGTTGTTCCTCGGCGTGTGCGACAAAATTGTCCCGGGCCTGGTAATGGCTGCGCTGTCATTTGGTCATCTGCCGTCAATCTTTATTCCTTCCGGTCCGATGGCGAGCGGTCTGGCGAACAAAGAAAAAGTGCGTATCCGTCAGCTGTATGCTGAAGGTAAAGTCGATCGCATGGCGCTTCTTGAATCCGAAGCGGCGTCTTATCACGCTCCGGGTACCTGTACGTTCTACGGCACGGCGAACACTAACCAGATGGTGGTGGAGTTTATGGGTATGCAACTGCCTGGCTCCTCATTTGTACATCCTGATGCGCCGCTGCGTGAAGCGCTGACCGCGGCTGCAGCCCGTCAGGTAACACGCCTGACCGGCAACGGCAATGAATGGATGCCGATCGGTAAAATGATCGATGAAAAAGTGGTTGTGAACGGTATTGTGGCGCTGCTGGCGACCGGGGGCTCTACCAACCATACGATGCACCTGGTGGCTATGGCGCGTGCGGCCGGGATTCTGATTAACTGGGATGATTTCTCCGATCTGTCCGATATCGTGCCGCTGATTGCGCGTCTGTACCCGAATGGTCCGGCAGATATTAACCACTTCCAGGCGGCGGGTGGCGTGCCGGTGTTAATGCGTGAACTGCTCAATGCGGGTCTGCTACATGAAGATGTGAACACCGTTGCCGGATTCGGTTTATCCCGCTACACCATGGAACCGTGGCTTAACGAGGGTGAACTGGACTGGCGCGAAGGGGCAGCGAAGTCTCTGGACAGCAACGTGATCGCCACCTTTGACCAACCATTCTCCCACCACGGCGGCACCAAAGTGCTGAGCGGTAACCTCGGGCGTGCGGTGATGAAAACGTCGGCGGTACCGGTAGAAAACCAGATTATTGAAGCACCGGCAGTCGTCTTTGAAAGTCAGCATGATGTCTTACCCGCGTTCGATGCGGGTCTGCTTGACCGGGATTGCGTGGTGGTTGTGCGCCATCAGGGACCAAAAGCGAACGGAATGCCAGAATTACATAAACTCATGCCGCCACTTGGTGTATTATTGGACCGTTGTTTCAAAATTGCGTTAGTTACCGATGGACGACTTTCAGGTGCTTCAGGTAAAGTGCCTTCAGCAATCCATGTAACCCCGGAAGCCTATGATGGCGGGCTGCTGGCAAAAGTACGCGATGGCGACATCATTCGTGTGAATGGACAGACAGGTGAATTGACGCTGCTGGTGGATGAAGAGGAACTTGCCTCCCGTCAGCCACACATTCCTGATCTCAGCGCATCGCGCGTGGGTACGGGACGTGAAATGTTCAGCGCGTTGCGTGAAAAGCTGTCCGGTGCGGAGCAGGGCGCAACCTGTATCACTTTTTAAGACTTATTTTGTAATCAGGCGAGAGAAAACTCTGATGAAAAACTGGAAGACAAGTGCAGAAGCAATCCTGACCACTGGCCCGGTTGTACCGGTTATCGTGGTTAATAAACTGGAACACGCGGTGCCAATGGCAAAAGCGCTGGTTGCAGGGGGCGTGCGCGTTCTGGAAGTGACCTTACGTACCGCATGTGCGATGGATGCCATTCGCGCGATCGCAAAAGAAGTTCCCGACGCTATCGTGGGTGCGGGTACCGTACTGAATCCACAGCAGCTGGCTGAAGTCACTGAAGCGGGTGCGCAGTTTGCTATCAGCCCGGGCCTGACCGAGCCGCTGCTGAAAGCTGCAACTGAAGGCACTATTCCGCTGATCCCAGGCATCAGCACCGTTTCTGAACTGATGCTGGGTATGGACTACGGTTTGAAAGAGTTCAAATTCTTCCCGGCGGAAGCAAACGGCGGTACTAAAGCGCTGCAGGCAATTGCGGGTCCGTTCTCTCAGGTCCGTTTCTGCCCAACCGGCGGTATCTCTCCGGCGAACTACCGTGATTACCTGGCACTGAAAAGCGTGCTGTGCATCGGTGGTTCCTGGCTGGTTCCGGCAGATGCCCTGGAAGCTGGCGATTACGCACGCATTACCAAGCTGGCTCGTGAAGCAGTCGAAGGCGCGAAGCTGTAATTGCGTAAAATGCCCGGTAATCATTACCGGGCCTGCGAGTCTGAAACGGGCCATCTGGCCCGTTTTTTATCCTGCGACTTTCACCTGTGCCGCCGCGTCTTTCGCGCGTGTCACCGCGTCTTCAATACTCTGCGCTGTGGCCAGCACAACGCCCATACGACGGCTTCCGTCGATGTCCGGCTTGCCGAAGAATCTGACTTGCATACCTGTGCCCACAGCGGCCTGTACGTTATCAAACGTGACATTCTGGCTGGTAAGCTGCGGCAGAATAACGGCGGAAGCAGAAGGCCCATACTGACGGATTGCGCCAACCGGCAGACCGAGAAATGCGCGTACATGCAGGGCAAACTCAGACAGATCCTGCGAAATCAAGGTCACCATACCCGTGTCGTGAGGGCGAGGGGAAACTTCGCTGAAAATGACCTCATCACCGCAGACAAATAGCTCTACCCCAAACAGACCGTGGCCGCCCAGCGCCAGCACCACCTTACGGGCAATCTCCTGCGCTCGAGCCAGCGCCAGTTCACTCATCTGCTGCGGCTGCCAGGATTCGCGATAATCGCCATCTTCCTGACGATGTCCTACCGGTGCGCAGAAATGCACGCCATCAACGGCGCTGACGGTAAGCAGGGTGATTTCAAAATCAAAATTCACTACGCCTTCGACGATAACGCGTCCGGCACCTGCTCGGCCGCCTTGTTGAGCATAATTCCAGGCTTCAGTGAGTCGATCGGCGGAACGAATAAAGCTCTGTCCCTTACCGGAGGAACTCATTACCGGCTTCACGATGCAGGGATAGCCGATTTCGGCGACGGCCTCGCGAAAGCGGGCTTCGCTGTCAGCAAAGCGGTAAGAAGAGGTCGGTAGAGATAATTCTTCGGCGGCGAGACGACGGATTCCTTCGCGGTTCATGGTCAACTGCGTCGCCCGGGCGCACGGCACGATGTTTTGACCGTCTTGTTCCAGTTTTACCAGCATATCCGTGGCAATCGCCTCTATTTCCGGCACGATATAATGTGGTTTTTCACGCTCGACGAGCTGGCGTAAAGCGTCGCCATCCAGCATGTTGATTACGTAGGAGCGATGGGCAACGTGCATGGCTGGCGCGTCGGGGTAACGATCCACGGCAATGACTTCCACACCCAGGCGTTGGCATTCAATCGCTACCTCTTTACCCAGTTCACCTGAACCTAATAACATCACTCGCGTTGCTGCGGGACGCAGCGCTGTGCCTAATAACGTCATAAATTAATCCCCTGTTTTATCTGGGCGCAGTATATACGAAAACGTTTGCGTCTGTCTTTATTACCAGGTTGATTTCAAGGCGCAAAAAGAATATACTGTACATAAATACAGGTAATTTAAGAGGCTGCAAAAATGGCGGTTGAAGTTAAATACGTAGTCATTCGGGAAGGTGAGGAAAAAATGTCGTTTACCAGCAAAAAGGAAGCCGATGCGTATGACAAAATGCTTGATACAGCAGATTTGCTCGACACATGGCTGGAGCAATCGCCGGTAGCGCTGGAAGACGAGCAGCGCGAAGCGCTTTCCCTGTGGCTGGCTGAGCAGAAAGATGTGCTGAGCGCCATTCTGAAAAACGGCAAGCTGCCCTCTCCGCAGGCGGTCGAAAACGATGCGCACGCTGAGGATGATACTCAGGCTGCCTGAAACGACTTGCGCTCCTGACGTTTTGTACCATGCTTTTCCCTGAATCATTGTGCAATCCCTGACGTCTTTTCACGTTGCAACAGGCAACCTGAAGGACGAAGGGGAGATTAAGGAGAAAAGAATGTATAAAAAAAGAGCGTTGTTGAGCCTGCTGTTGTTATCTGCCAGCGTATCTGTATTTGCGGCAAATATGGAAAGCAAGAATGTTCAGTTCCCCAAGTGCGAAGGACTGAATACTGACGGTATCGCGGCGAGCGTGAAACGTGATTATCAGCAAAATCGCATCGCGCGCTGGGCTGACGATCAAAAACGCGTCGGGCAAGCCGATCCTGTCGCCTGGGTCAACACGCCCGATATTACGGGCAAAGATGGGAAATGGTCAGTTCCCCTCACGGTTCGCGGTAAAAGCGCGGATATTCACTACCAGGTAAAAGTCGACTGCAAAGCCGGAACGGCGGAGTATCAGTCGCAGTAACGAAGGTAGAATGTATTTGCACTTCTTTTGATGACCTGAACACTTCCTGACATCCCCTCGGGTACGCTTTGATGATTATTCGTCTGTACTTGAGGGGCAACATGGCTAACTGGCTGAATCAACTTCAATCTCTTCTTGGGCAAAAAGGATCTTCCGCGTCATCTTCTGGTGAGCAAGGGCTGAGTAAACTTCTGGTTCCCGGCGCGTTAGGCGGTCTGGCAGGATTACTGGTTGCCAACAAATCTTCACGTAAATTACTGAGTAAATATGGCACCAGCGCGCTTCTGGTGGGCGGCGGTGCGGTTGCCGGTACCGTGTTATGGAACAAATACAAGGATAAGGTTCGCGCGGCGCATCAGGGTGAGCCGCAGTTCGGTGCACAAAGCTCGCCGCTGGATGAGCGAACCGAACGACTGATCCTGGCGCTGGTTTTTGCGGCGAAAAGCGATGGTCATATTGATGCCAAAGAACGTACCGCCATTGAGCAGCAGCTCCGTGAAGCAGGCGTGGAAGAGCAGGGCCGTGTTCTGATCGAACGCGCCATTGAACAACCGTTAGATCCTCAGCGCCTGGCACAAGGGATCCGCAACGAAGAAGAGGCGCTGGAAATTTACTTCCTGAGCTGTGCGGCGATTGATATCGACCACTTTATGGAGCGTAGCTATCTGAACGCGCTGGGCGATGCGTTGAAGATCCCGCAGGATGTTCGTGAAGGCATTGAACAGGATCTCAAGGAACAAAAACAGGCTTTACCAGGTTAATTACTTGCCGTTAAGGCGCATGTTTCGCTTGCATCATTGCTGTCTTTTGCCACCCTTATAGGATGTTTAAGCAAAAGAACAATGACATGCTACCAAAAGCTTCTCGTATTCCCCACGCCATGACGAATCATGGCGATACCCGCGTTGATAATTATTACTGGCTGCGAGATGACACCCGCTCGCAGCCAGAAGTGCTGGATTATCTGCAACAAGAAAATGCGTATGGCCGCCAGATTATGGCCTCGCAGCAGGCATTGCAGGATCGCGTCCTGAAAGAGATTATCGACCGTATCCCGCCTCAGGATGCTTCCGCCCCCTATGTGAAGAATGGTTATCGCTACCGGCATATTTATGAACCGGGATGCGAATATGCCATTTATCAGCGTCAGTCTGCCTTCAGTGAAGAGTGGGATGAATGGGACACCTTGCTGGATGGTAACCAGCGCGCGGCCCACAGTGAGTTTTATACGCTGGGGGGACTGGCGATATCTCCGGATAACACCATCATGGCGTTGGCCGAAGATTATCTCTCTCGTCGGCAATATGGCGTGCGTTTTCGCAATCTGCAAAGTGGCAACTGGTATCCGGAAGTGCTGGAAAACGTTGAAGCGGATCTGGTCTGGGCGAATGACTCGCAAACCTTCTATTACGTGCGCAAACACGCAACGACGCTGCTCCCGTATCAAGTGTGGCGGCATACCGTCGGCTCGCCGTCATCACTGGATGAGCTGGTGTATGAAGAAGCCGATGACATGTTTTATGTCAGTCTGCATAAAACGACCTCGTTACATTATGTGGTTATTCATATCGCCAGCGCGACCACCAGTGAGGTTTTGCTGCTTGACGCAGAACTGGCGGATGCCGAGCCGTTAGTCTTTTTAGCGCGACGCAAAGATCACGAGTACAGTCTCGATCACTATCAGCATACGTTTTATCTGCGTTCCAACCGTCAGGGTAAAAATTTCGGCCTGTACCGTACCCGTGTGCGTGATGAACAAGCCTGGGAGACGCTGATCCCGCCGCGCGACAGCGTCATGTTGGAGGGCTTTACGCTGTTCACAGACTGGCTGGTGGTGGAAGAGCGTCAGCGGGGCTTAACCAGCCTGCGACAGATTAACCGTAAAACGCGCGAAGTGGTCGGTATCGCTTTTGATGATCCGGCGTATGTGACATGGCTTGCCTATAATCCAGAACCTGAGACATCGCGCCTGCGTTATGGCTATTCCTCCATGACCACACCGGACACGCTGTTTGAACTGGATATGGACACCGGAGAGCGTCGCGTACTCAAACAGACGGAGGTCCCAGGATTTGATGCGGCGAACTACCGTAGCGAACACGTCTGGATCACCGCGCGTGATGGCACCGAGGTTCCGGTTTCGCTGGTTTACCATCAAAAGTATTTCCTGAAAGGGAAAAACCCTTTACTGGTCTACGGCTATGGTTCGTATGGCGCCAGCATGGACGCCGATTTCAGCAGCAGCCGCTTGAGCTTACTGGATCGCGGCTTTGTTTATGCCATTGCTCATGTGCGTGGCGGCGGCGAGTTAGGACAGCAGTGGTACGAAGACGGTAAGTTTCTGCTCAAGAAAAATACCTTCAATGACTACCTTGACGTCTGCGACGCGCTGCTAAAAATGGGTTATGGCGCGCCTTCGCTGTGTTACGGCATGGGGGGAAGCGCCGGAGGAATGTTAATGGGTGTTGCCATTAATGAGCGCCCGGAACTCTTCCATGGCGTCATTGCGCAAGTGCCTTTTGTCGATGTGGTGACCACGATGCTGGATGAGTCCATTCCCCTGACGACCGGTGAGTTTGAAGAGTGGGGGAATCCGCAGGACGAAGAGTATTACACCTACATGAAAAGCTACAGCCCGTATGACAATGTTACAGCGCAAGATTATCCTCATCTGCTGGTTACGACGGGATTACACGACTCCCAGGTGCAATACTGGGAACCGGCAAAATGGGTGGCAAAACTGCGCGAGCTGAAAACGGACGATCGTCTGCTGTTACTCTGCACGGATATGGATTCCGGGCATGGCGGAAAATCCGGGCGTTTTAAATCATACGAAGGCGTGGCCCTGGAATACGCGTTTTTGATCGGACTGGCGCAGGGGACTCTGCCTGGGCAGGCGTCTGCTCAGGCGTTATCCAGATAGTGCTTTAGCGTTAAGCGCAGCTCCGGGCTCATACTGTCGAGGTTATTAAACAACCAGCGCAGATAGCCCGGATCGCGTTCAGCCACTTCTGATACAGGTTTTCCGCGGTACTTGCCGAAAGTGAAAGTAGTGAGTAACGCAGGACGGCCAGTAATATCGACCATCTGTTCTGCTGACCAGCCTGACGTTTGTATGATGTCGATCAGCAGTGCCGCGGTGATGTAGCAGTCGTACAGGGCACGGTGATGATGCAGGCCAGCTGGCGTCTGCACGCTCAGTTTGCGCGATTTATACAGCGCCATGTTGCTGTATTTGATTCCTGGCCACAAACGACGGGAGAGTTTCATGGTGCAAATCCACTCCCCGGGCATGTCGGGTAATACGCGGCGATCAAAACTTGCATTGTGCGCCACGTACCATTCGCTGCCGTAATATTGGGGGATGACATCTTCAATCCACGGCTTATCGGCCACCATCGCTTCCGTAATGCGATGAATTGCCATCGCCTGAGGGCTGATGGGGCGGTCAGGACGCACCAGGTGGCTCATGGGATTGACTATTTTTCCGTCAACCACATCGACAGAAGCAATCTCAACAATGCCTCCCTGCAGACCACAGGTTTCTGTATCTATTATGCGCAACATGCCATGCTCCTGACCCAAAACGATTAGCGTAAAGGAATGATATCACCTTGCCAACCCCGTGGCGTGCGTTGACCGGTTAAGAGTAAGGAACCGCTGTCTGCGCGAACAATCAATCGACCTTGCTCATCCCATAACGCGCTGCTGCCACGCGCATTGGCCATTAATACCGCGATGGCAAATTTATGCGAGAAACTCTGTAGACGAGATGTGGAGGAGAGCAATTCGGGCTCACTGACAGACTGACTGCTGGTGAATAGCGAGTACGCCGGGTCGATATCGATACCTTCCGGCTGGCTATCCACAACGCTGATGGCATTTTGCTGTCTGGCGATACAGGCCCCGTGGCTCTGATGAAACATTAAGGGGGAGGTCATCCAGGGAGAGAAAAGCGCGATACCTTTTACGAACCGATTGTTATGTTCTACCGATAGCCCCGCAATAATCGTCATGCGATAAGTCACGGCTGCATGCGCGAGAGGTTCTAACAACGCTTCATCGGGTGGGGCAGGGAGCGCGTCATTCTCATCAACACAACCCAACAGGGAAAGGGAGGGGAAAACCAGCAATTCACATTGGCATTGAGCGGCTGCCTGAATGAATTGCAGGTGATGCGCGACATGTTCGGTAACTGAGGTTTGAAGAGGTTCGTACTGTGCTGCTGCGATTTTCCAGTGTGACATAATGATTTCCTTTTCATAGTGTCTACAACCATCTTTAAAGTATAGATTAAGAATATACTTATACTGTAGCAGGCATCATGTAAGGAATCGTAACGTAATATAAGTTTTATTTAACTTTAGGCTCGTAGGGTAAACGTGAAAGGGAAACGGATGCCAGACGGTGCGCGATCAGTCTTTCCCGAAACCAGTCGCGTAAATGTTCGGGCTGTTCACGCTCAACGACTTCGGCAACAACCGGCATGTTGTATCGCTCCTTAAATGCGACACCCGCCGCGGCCAGGTCAACATTGACCTTATCCATTTCAGCTTGCTCAAGTTTGGCCAGATTGATGTTCATGGGCTTCTCCTTTTCTCTGTCTTTCGGCGCGCAAAGTTACTAAGAGTGTGCATTAATGGCAAGACCGAAATGATGATTCTCGACTCGATCATTGTAGAAGGTTATTCTCTATAGATTAGACATAACAAAAAGGAATAGTTGAAATGGCTTCATCTGCATCTATGCTTCGCAACGCTCTCATCGTACTCGCCAGCTTTTTGGCAACTCCCGCCGCCCTGGCTCATGCTCACCTGACAAAACAAAGCCCGGCGGCTAATGCCGATGTTGCGGTATCTCCTCAGGCGTTGACGCTGAATTTCTCAGAAGGTGTCGAGCCGGGATTCAGCGGCGCAACGCTGACAGGCCCAAACAAAGAACAGATCAAAACGGGCAAGGCTTCACGCAGTGAACAGGACAAAACACAACTGATTATTCCGCTTGCTCAAACGCTTGAGGCCGGAAAATATACTGTCGACTGGCACGTCGTCTCCGTGGATGGCCATAAGACAAAGGGGCAATATACCTTTAGCGTGAAATAACCGATGCTGGAATTTACCTGGGTTGCACTACGGTTTATCCATTTTACCACGTTGATGCTGGTGTTTGGCTGTGCGCTCTACGGCGCATGGCTGGCTCCCGTTTCGGTTCGTCGTTTAATGATGCGTCGTTTTTTGCGTCTGCAACGACATGCCGCAGCGTGGAGCTTTATTAGCGCGACGCTGATGCTGGCGATCCAGGGTGGTTTAATGGGCTCAGGCTGGCGGGATGTTATTTCTAGTGACATATGGGGCGCCGTGTTGCAAACGCAGTTTGGCGGCGTGTGGTTATGGCAGATTATCCTCGCACTGGTCACGCTGGTGGTGGTAATTATAGTACCGCGCAGCATGCCGCGACGGCTGTTAATGCTGACGATTGCGCAGTTTATTTTGCTGGCTGGCGTCGGACACGCGACGCTGCATAGCGGTATCGCAGGGGCAATCCAGCAAGTTAACCACGCCTTGCATTTGGTATGCGCTGCCGCCTGGTTCGGCGGTTTGCTGCCCGTACTTTACTGTATGCAAATGGCGCAAGGCCGCTGGCGGGAACAGGCCATCAATACTATGATGCGTTTCTCCCGCTACGGGCATCTTTTCGTTATCGGAGTTTTACTTACCGGTATCATGAATGCGCTGTTTATTGTTGGTTTTTCTGTTCCCTGGCACATGGCTTACGGGCAACTGCTTTTGTTAAAAGGTGCTCTGGTGATGCTAATGGTGGCGATTGCGCTGGTGAATCGGTATGTTCTGGTACCACGTATGCGGCAGGATAACCGCAGTATGACACTCTATTTTGTTTGGATGACTAAGCTGGAATGGGGAATTGGGGCCGTTGTGCTGGCGATTGTCAGCCTGTTTGCAACCCTCGAACCTTTCTGATTGATGGATTGGCGAAACGCATGAAAAAAATCATTATCTCGTTATTACTACTGGCAAGTTCAGGGGCCGCGCTGGCTGCGCCACAGGTCATCACCGTCAGCCGTTTTGAGGTTGGCAAGGATAAGTGGGCGTTTAATCGGGAAGAGGTGATGCTGACCTGCCGTCCTGGTAACGCGCTGTATGTCATCAATCCCAGTACGCTGGTGCAATACCCATTGAATGATGTTGCCAGACAGCAGGTAGAGAGTGGGAAAACTACGGCGAATCCGATCGAGATTATCCAGATTGACGATCCGGCGAAACCGGGCGAAAAAATGAGCCTCGCACCGTTTGTGGAGCGTGCAGAAAAGCTCTGCTAATTGTCAGATGTAGCGTTCTGATTTCCAATAAAAAACCGCAAGGCTCGCTCAGGAGAACTTGCGGTTTTTACGTTTGGATGTGTGACAATCGTCCTTTTTTTCAGGCCACTTTAGTCGCGGACTGGAAAACCTGGCGCTGTCATCTATTCTTAAATGGCAGGGTAACTTAGCCTGCATTAATGCCAACTTTTAGCGCACGGCTCTCTCCCAAGAGCCATTTCCCTGGACCGAATACAGGAATCGTATTCGGTCTCTTTTTATGTGGATTTTATTTCAATCACTTAGGACATCATGTCCGAAAGTTTCCGAAATTTGTCCGCATATCACAATTCGGGATTTCTTCGTTATACCACACTGCTTTTAACATTTACACTTCATTTGCGCAGAACAAGATCAGATCGTGATGCCCATTTTTTCCTGTTCTCCAGGCGTATGGTCGGCTTATGCGCCAGCATTTCAGTTGTCACTAGTGCCGAGAGGTTTAGACTCACTTGTATCAATAGCGGTATAATTATCCATCAATTGATGCCGTTCTGGCCACTGATACATGGACTTAGTTTCTCAATAACGAGATATAAGAAATGGAAAAGTTAAAAGAAAGACTCGTGATGGAGATTGGTAATGCTGAAGATCTCTCTGCAGCATTAAAACTATACACCAGTTTCTATCTATTAATCCCAGAGTATAAATTTGTCTTTTCATCGCCTAAAGGGCCATATCCGGGGTTTCAAACTAACAAGAAATTCAAGCATGGGGCGTCTATACGCTCTTTATTCAATGATGAAAATGTTTTCGTTATGGATCCTCAAACCATAGAGGAAATGTTCAGTGATAAAGGGCACTCCATATTTAAAATAGATTACTCAATATCTCTTGATAGCCAGGCATTAAGTTATCTCAGACCATATATCAATGGTAAAGGTTCTGGTCTGGATGATGACATCGAAGAAATATTTAAATTTATTTCTCATCAGAATACACAAGTAGACTCTGTGTTATATGAGCTGGAGAACCTTAAAAATCTGGATGAGAAAGAGAATCACCATAAAATATTCGATAAGTTGATGGGTTACGAATTTATAAAAGATGTTGATCTCGTTAAGTCAGGAACCAGCGGGATATTGACCTCAAAAATATCGCAAGGTGAGCTTTTTCTTAATACCGACAGACATTTTAGCTCACTGCTCACTAAAAACAAAGACTCTGAGTTCAGGCGTGCGTTAAGAGACAGGCACGATAGTATTTACGCTTATGTTCTTATGATGAGTATCATCCAAATCAAATCGCCTGCCAGATCGCTCAAAAATAAATTGATCGATCTATTAAGTTTTGCTCACACCAAAGTATGCTTTTTGGCGGCAAGAGAGTTAACTCTAGCGAGTGAGTTTTTTATACGAGGGACAGAATTTAGGTTTTTTAACAAAATACATAAAAAGTCGAAAAATATGTGGTCGGCATTACATGGTATGGCCTGGGATCTGACTCATTGTCGATATTTAGAGCAAGCACTTACCTTCAATACAGGAAATGATGAGCGATATTTTTTCCCTGGAATATTGACTTGTGACAAAGGTTTTATTGAGGCGATGGAGCTCACGCCGCTTAAGGCCGTTGCATTTGATACCAAAGGTGGGCCGCCGTTGCTGTTTTATCATGAACATGATGTGATAAAAATTACCGGGGATATCCCTGCGGTTAATGATTTCTATCAGGAATTGTGTTGTAAACAGAAAAGAGAAGAAAGAGCTCGTGCGCGTAATGCACCCACTTATGACCTGCAATCTATAGTAGCTGAACTGGAAGCAGAACTGGAAGCTGTTGCGTTAGTACCTCGTCGACGCGCGGATAGCGTAGGACCGTGATGTATGATTCGGTCGCTCTGTTTTTTACTGCTATGGTTTAATTTAGAACAGGGCAATATTTGTGTACAGGAGGTCAAATGGGACTGCCTGACAATGCTTATCAAAGAGTGGAAGCGACGCGCTGGCGACATGTTTGGGTGGTCGGGGATATCCACGGTTGCTTCTCATTATTGATGGCGAAATTGCGCCAGTGTCGTTTTGATCCGTGGCAGGACCTGCTGGTTTCAGTGGGGGATGTTATCGACCGCGGACCAGACAGTCTGCGTTGCCTGAAACTACTGCGTAAACGCTGGATTATCGCGGTCAGAGGGAATCATGAACAGATGGGGCTGGACGCGCTGGCAACCGGGGAGCAATTCCTGTGGTTTATGAATGGCGGTTCGTGGTTTGCGCAGGCGGAGCAGCCAGCGGCGACAGCCGCTCTTGAAACGTGTCGGCAATTACCCTGGATTCTGGAGCTGCGTTGCCAGAACGGCATACACGTTATTGCTCACGCAGATTACCCTGATGATAATTATCAGTGGCAAAAAGAGGTCGATTTACAGCGGGTACTGTGGGATCGCACAAGGCTGATGAATAAAGGCAACGGCATTCGCGGCGCGGATCACTTTTGGTTTGGCCATACGCCTCTGCGTCAGCGGCTGGATCACGAGAATCTGCACTATATTGATACCGGTGCGGTGTTTGGTGGCGAGTTGACGCTGGTGCAACTGCAATAATCAAAAATCGCTGTATTCCTGGGCCGGACGCCAGAAGCTGTCGATGTAGTCATCCGCGGGTAAACATCCGCCGTTACGAATACGCTGATCGTCCATCGATATCAGGCACTGCTGCTCAGTTTTGTAGACATCAACAACGATATCTTCACAACCGCCACCCAGGTAGCACACAAAAAGAACCAGCGTGAACATTCCATCCTCAAATGGTAAAGCCATACCTGTAGTGTAGAAGATGTTGATAGATGAGGGAAATTAACCAAGAAATAACCCGTCTGGCGACGGGTTCTTTTTGAATCAGGCAAGGCGCATGATCCAGGCATCTGACTTACGATCGTAGTGCTCGCGAAATAGAACTGAATGTTCTCCGTTAAGAAGAGCCGGGACGCTGGTGTCGGCATCCCAGGCATCAAGTTGCATGCATAAATCCGGATCGGATTTACACGGAATGGTTAACGTTCGGTCCCCTGGCGATTCGCCATGTAACTCGGCGTCGTCGATTTCAAAAGCGCCAATGCGCACACTGGTTTTCATCATCGTGCTCTCCGTTTATTTGCTGGTTGTGGTACGACCAGTTAGGCCGTCCATTTTTCAGCGTAGTCAACGTTAGCAAAAGCGCCAGTAAAAACGTGCGTTATCCTGTAAAGAGTTTGCCATCCCGGACAAGATCGCGCGGGTAGCTATTCTTTAATCGCGATCCAATACGTTTCGCCAGGCCAATCGGCTGATGCTGGAACGTAACCAGCACATCGTCTGTGGTCGGTGCGGTCTGCGGGTAGACATCTCGTCCGCGGTACCACTCTTCGGCTTCGGCAAGGGTCAGTTCAAACGCATGGCTGTGATTTGTGCTGGCGAGAGCAATGACGGCTTCATGCTGCCAGCGGTACCCTTTATTGTGCGTTTCAGCGAGTTTGATGCCGAGTCGGGAAAAGCGGACTTTGCCGATCAGGGGTTCAATCTCGGTTGGGAATAGCCAAATCTCTTTATCACGCTGCCACAGGCGCAGAGTGTCTTCCCACTGCAATCCACAGGCGTTAGCGGCCTGAGTGACAAGCGCGGATTCACGTCCTTTAAGCGGGCTGAACGGGAAGTTACCGACTTTGTATTTTGGCGTCGGTAGTGCAGGGATCGCGGCAGTTTTGCGCAGACGCGCGACGAAAAAACCTTCACAATCGTAGATCTGCGGGAACACATGCAGGAATCCTTCCGGGGTCAGGGCGCGTTCAGCCTGCGGGAATAAATCGCCCAGTGGTAAAAACTCGACGGCGTCCGGGTAGGTCTCAATCAACCACTGCATAATGTCTTCATTTTCGTCACGGTTCAACGTGCAGGTCGAGTAAACCAACGTGCCGCCGGGACGCAAGGCATGAAAGGCGCTGTCGAGAAGTTCGCGCTGGGTTGCGGCAATTTCCAGATTACTTTCTGGCGACCAGTTTTTTAGTGCATCGGGATCTTTACGCACCACGCCTTCACCGGAACACGGTGCGTCCAGCAAAATGGCATCGAATGCTTCTGGCAACGCTGCGCCAAATACCCGCCCGTCAAAATGGGTTAGCGCGACATTGGCTATCCCGCATCGGCTGATATTGGCATGCAGGACTTTGACGCGACTGGCGGAAAACTCATTTGCCAGAATCGCGCCCTGATTTTTCATTTTTGCGGCAATTTGCGTGGTTTTGGAGCCGGGGGCTGCCGCGACATCCATCACGCGATCCGGAGTGTTACCATCGGCAAACAGCGCGGCGACCGGCAGCATTGAGCTGGCTTCCTGAATATAAAACAGGCCGCTTAAATGTTCCGCGGTACTGCCGAGCGGTACTGACTTTTCATCATCGCGTTCGATCCAGAAACCTTCAGCGCACCAGGGTATCGGAATGAGCGACCAGTTGTAAGGTGCTGTCAGAGTGAGGAAGTCGGCAACGGAGATTTTCAGCGTATTGACGCGGATGCTGCGACGCAGCGGACGCTGGCAGGCAGCGAGAAAATCATCAAATGAGAGCGTGGAAGGCATTGCTTCACGCATTTGGTTTAGAAAGGCGTCGGGAAAATAAGCCACTTGGTACCACCGGCAAAAAAACAGGTGCGCAGTGTAGCATAAGTGCTCCGGCGCGAGTATGTACGCCGGAGCAAGGGGAGAGATTAACGTGGCAGGGCGGTTCCCCATTCACGCCACTCTTTTGGTTCGCTTTCGAGCAGCAGGAAGTGTTTACCTGCCTGCGCTTTCGGGGCCAGCGGCGTACCCGGTGGCGTAGCGAAGGCGATTCCGCCGCGAATGAACTGATTGAAGGTACCGGTCTTCACGACGCCGCCGGTCAAACCAAAGTCGAGATTGTATCCGGATGCCAGCCAGAACACGGAGTTGTTCCGCACCAGATGCTGATAGCGCTGGCTAATGCGCATCGCCACCATCACGCGGTCAGAAAGCGAGCCCAGCGTCAGCCCGGTGACGGTCCCCACTTCAATGCCTCTGAACAGGACTGGCGTACCGATATTCAGCGAACCTGCTTCCGGCGCTTCTACCACAATACTCAGACCATCAAGGTAACGAGAGTCGGTAATGGTGGCTTCCTGCAGTTCAAAATCACGGCGCGGGTTACCGCGTCCTGGTTCAACGTTAATATACGGCTGTAAGATCGTATCCAGATGCTCGACGCCTGCCGCTGAAATTTGCGGTGTGATCACGGAGAAGCGGGTACCGCTACGGGCAAAAGTTTGCACGTATTCCGGATACAGAACCGCTTTTGCCTGAACTTCGTTACGGGCGGTGATCAGCTCAAGCGTCTGGATCTGGCCGATATCGATCCCCAGGTAGCGAATTGGCATGCCGGCCGCGAGTTTACCGGCATCGAACGCGTGCAGGGTTATCTGGCCACCCACCGCACGTGCAGCGGTTTCGGAAGCATACAGAATACGCTTGTCGCCTTTGCGTTGGCTGGCGCTGGCGCCGCTTAGGTTATCGAAGCTAATCGCCCCTTTGAGCGCTCGCGACAGGGGAGATGCCTGTACGGTCAATCCGCTACCGTTAAGCTGAACCTTTGCCCCGCCTTCGGCCCAGAATACGCTGTTGCTGGTCAGCAGGTTGCGATATTCCGGTTTGATATGCAGATCGATATCAAACGCATCGGCGCGTGGGCGAACGCTAATCACTTCACCGACCTCGAATTTGCGGTATAAGACCACCGAACCGGCCTGCACATCAGGCAGCGTTTCGGCGCTCAGGCTGAGCGTGGTAGTTGGCAGATCGCTCAGGCTGTTTTCAATCGCTTTTTCCAGGTTGGCATACAGCGGGTAGCTTTTTTTCATTTCACCCTTGGTACCGGGCAAAATACGAATGCCGCCGCTGAGCCATTCGCTGGCGCTGGCGCCAAGGAATTCCACGCCATCAAGCCCGACCTTGACGTCAACGCGGCTGTTGACCACAAACTTACTGTCACCTTGCACCAGGGCGCGATGCTGTGGTTCGATGGCAACGGTAAATGAAACACCTTTGCCAGAGAGCGTGCGATCAATCACCTGACCGACCTGTACGCCGTGAAGAATCAGTGGCTGACCGGCATCAATACCGTAACTCTCCGGCGCGGTCAGCGTAAGCGTCATGACGCCCGGATCGTGTAACAACGACTTCTCAGCAGGAATAACCGCAAACTGGTTACGCGGCTCGCCCTCGCCAGGTACCAGCTCGAAAGTTTTGCCCGTCAGTAGCGAACTGATATTGGCATCGTTTAACGATAATTTAGGGCTGTGTAATTCAATCCGCGTATTGTCGCGCAGCAGCGTTACGACGCTGGGATCGACCGTCATTTCGCCGGTCACTTTACCGCCTGGATTTAAATCCAGTTTGGTCAGTTGCCCGACTTCTAATCCTTGATACATCAGCGACGTTGAGCCGGCCTTGAGTCCATCGCCGCTGGGTAAATCAAGCTTGACGATCACTCCCCGCTGGCTGTGCGCGAGATCCTGATACAAACCAAACGTGTCATCGGCCACCGCGGGTTTAGAGTCTTCGGGCGAATCAAAAGCAATGGCGCCATTGACTAGCGCCGCCAGACTCTCCAGCTTGATCTTCGCTCCGCTGAGGCTGACATCCGCATTCACACCGGACACGTTCCAGAAACGGCTGCCTTTTTTCACCAGGTTGGTAAAGCGACGTTCGATCAGCACGTCGATGGTTACGCCCTGATGATTTGGGTTGATGGTGTAGTCATATACCCGGCCCACCGGAATCTTGCGGAAATAAACCAGCGAACCGCTATTGAGCGACCCGAGGTCAGGGGCGCGCAGGTGCAGCATCAAATCACCATTATCCAGACGATATTTTGGCTGCGTATCGAGGGCGACGAAATGATCTTCCGGCTCGCCGGTTCCGGGCATCATGCCGATATAGTTGCCGCCAACCAACGCATCCAGGCCAGAAACCCCCGCCAGCGACGCTTTCGGCGTGACCAACCAGAACTGGGTATCTTTGCGCAGAGCATCTTTCATGGTCGATTTGATGCTGACGCGTACTTCAATTTTGCGTAGATCTTCGCTGAGGTTGATATCCTGCACGGTGCCCACTTCAACGCCCTGATAGCGAACGGGAGTACGGCCCGGCACAATGCCGTCAGCAGACATAAAGTCAATGGTTACGGTATTGCCGCGATCTTCATAGCTTCCCCAGATAAGCCATCCTGCAATCATCAGCGCGATGAAAGGCAGCAGCCAGAACGGAGAGATACGGCGTTTAGTTTTAATCTGCGCTTCAGTCTGCGAAGCGGGCGTTTCCTGACTCATGTGCATCCCAAAGTAAGCGGCTGTCCAGCCATTCCACAGCAAGAATAGTCAATATTACCGCTGCGCCGAAATAAAACGCAGCTGGCCCCATAGTAAAAGCAAGTATCTGATCGCGATTAATCAGCGACATGGTTAAAGCGATAACAAAGAGATCCAGCATCGACCAGCGACCAATCCAGGTCACCATACGCAGCAGTTTGATGCGGGTACGCAATCCTTGCTCACATCTAAAATGGATGCTGATGAGCAACGTAAACATCACAATCACTTTGGTGAATGGCACCAGAATACTGGCGATAAAAACAATCGCCGCCACGCCGACGTTGCTGTTCGCCAGGGACATTATGCCTGACAGGATCGTGTCTTCCTGGCGGCCGCCATTGACATAAATTACCGAGATGGGCAGCAGATTAGCAGGCAAAAGCAGGACGATCGAGGCCAGCAGAGCAGCCCAACACTTTTGGATACTTTGATTCCTGCGCCAGCGTAACGGGATATGACAGCGAGGGCAGCGACCTCGGGCGTCCGGATAACCTGTAAAGTGGCAGCCGAGGCAGATGCGGAGTTTTTCATCGGGCCGACGGGCTGGTCTTTGCGGGTAGAAACGGTCCCAAAGCTGCTCAACGTTAAGGTGCGACAGCGTCAAAACACTGAGGATCACCAGCGCAATAAAAGCAAACAGACCTACACCGGGTTGCAAAAAAGCATAGTCCTGAACTTTGATTGATGCGACGCCAATGCCCACCAGATAGATATCAAGCATCACCCACTCTTTGAGCCTTTCCAGCATCAGCAGCACTGGGCGCAGGTTCATCCCAAGAATATTGCCAAACCACAGATAAGCGATTGAGGTCACGAGAATGATGGGCGCGCCGGCAACGCAAAAGAGTACAAAGGATGCGGTGAGTGGGTCGCCTTGTCGGGTCATTTGCCAGATGCCTTGCAGCACATTGGCGTCAATGCGCACACCTAATAAATAGATGTGCAGGAGCGGTTCTCCCCAGGCAAAGGGCATCAGCAGCAGCATGGTGAAAGCCATAGCCGCCAGTCGTGTTAATGACCAGTCGCGTCCGTCACGAATTTTTGCCTGACAGCGTGGGCAAAATGCACTTTGGTGCGAACGCATTTTAGGCAAGCTAAAGATCAGGTCACATTCAGGGCAACGATGGTAATGCGCACGAGGGAGGGCATCACCAATGGACCTGATGGCTATTTTTTTAGTCGGCGTGATGCGTGGTGTCGTTAAGGCCATGTATCGCGAATCAAATTGTTGAAGTAATGTTATCTTAACTCATGACGGGAATGATCTTGAGCATTAACGCATTTAATGTTTATTTTAGTAGGCTGCAGCTTTAAGTAAGACAACTAAGTGATTACATAATGAACAAAACAGAGCTATACACGGATCTGAACCGTGACTTTCAGGCATTAATGGCAGGTGAAACCAGTTTTCTGGCAACGCTGGCAAATACCAGCGCGTTGTTGTACGAACGTCTTGCAGAAGTAAACTGGGCCGGTTTTTATCTGCTCGAAAACGATACGCTGGTGCTGGGACCTTTCCAGGGAAAAATCGCCTGCGTGCGGATCCCGGTAGGACGCGGGGTGTGTGGGACCGCAGTAGCGCAGAACCAGGTTCAGCGCATTGAGGACGTTCATGCTTTTGACGGACACATCGCATGTGATGCCGCCAGCAACGCTGAAATCGTCCTGCCAATCACCGTCGAAAATCAGATAATCGGCGTGCTGGATATCGATAGCACGGCGTTTGGCCGCTTTACTGACGAGGATGAACAGGGGCTGCGAACGCTGGTGGCACAGCTTGAAACCGTGCTTGCAACGACGGATTACAAAAAATTCTTTGCGCGCGTCGCAGGATAATCAACGGATAACGTAGCAATTACTGATGACGTCATTATAATGTCGCCTGTTCATGCCTGCGCTTGTTGGCTACGTCCGTTGTAATCAGGAAATTTCATGGAAAATCAACCTAAGTTGAATAGCAGTAAAGAAGTCATCGCGTTTCTGGCCGAACGCTTCCCGCAGTGTTTTAGTGCGGAAGGCGAAGCGCGCCCACTGAAAATTGGCATTTTTCAGGATCTGGTAGAGCGTGTTGAGGGCGAAATGAACCTCAGCAAGACGCAGCTCCGCTCTGCCTTACGTCTCTATACTTCAAGCTGGCGCTATCTGTATGGCGTTAAATTGGGCGCAACGCGTGTTGATCTCGACGGCAACCCTTGTGGTGAGCTGGATGAGCAGCATGTTGAACATGCTCGCAAACAGCTGGAAGAAGCTAAAGCCCGCGTTCAGGCGCAACGTGCAGAGCAACAGGCGAAAAAACGCGAAGCAGCCGCTGCTGCCGGTGAAAAAGAAGACGCACCGCGTCGCGAGCGTAAGCCGCGTCCTGCACCGCGTCGTAAAGAAGGCGCTGAGCGTAAACCTCGCGCTGAGAAACCAGCAGCAAAAGCACCGCGTGCTCCTCGTGAAGAACAGCATACCCCGGTATCTGATATTTCAGTACTGACGGTAGGGCAGTCTCTGAAGGTGAAAGCAGGTAATAATGCGATGGATGCCACCGTATTAGAAATCACCAAAGATGGCGTCCGTGTACAGCTGAATTCGGGTATGTCTTTGATTGTACGCGCAGAACACCTGGTGTTCTGAAACGGAGGCCAGGCCTGGCATGAACACTTTTTTTAGGCTTACTGCGTTAGCTGGTCTGCTTGCATTAGCAGGCCAGGCACTTGCTGTGGAAGATATCACGCGTGCCGATCAAATCCCCGTTTTAAAGGAAGAAACCCAGCATGCGACGGTAAGTGAACGTGTGACATCGCGTTTTACGCGTTCGCACTATCGCCAGTTCGATCTGGATCAGGCGTTTTCGGCAAAAATTTTTGACCGCTATTTGAATCTGCTCGACTACAGCCACAACGTGCTGTTGGCGAGCGATATCGAACAGTATGCAAAAAAGAAAACGGTCCTTGGCGATGAACTGCGTACCGGCAAGCTGGATGTCTTTTACGATCTCTATAATCTGGCGCAAAAACGCCGATTTGAACGTTATCAGTACGCTTTAAGCGTACTGGCACGTCCAATGGATTTCACCGGTACCGACACCTTTAACCTCGACCGGAGCAAAGCGCCATGGCCGAAGAGCGAAGCAGAGCTTAACGCGCTGTGGGACGGCAAGGTTAAATTTGACGAACTCAGCCTGAAGCTGACCGGCAAAACCGATGCGGAAATTCGTGAAACGCTGACGCGTCGCTACAAGTTTGCGATTCGCCGTCTGGCGCAGACCAACAGCGAAGATGTGTTCTCTCTGGCGATGACGGCTTTCGCCCGTGAGATCGACCCGCATACTAACTATCTCTCTCCACGCAATACCGAACAGTTCAATACTGAAATGAGCCTGTCTCTGGAAGGTATTGGCGCGGTTTTGCAAATGGATGATGACTACACCGTCATTAACTCCATGGTGGCGGGCGGCCCGGCAGCCAAGAGCAAAGCAATAAGCGTTGGCGACCGTATTGTCGGCGTGGGTCAGACCGGTAAGGGAATGGTCGACGTGATTGGCTGGCGTCTGGATGACGTTGTTGCGCTGATCAAAGGACCCAAAGGCAGCAAAGTTCGCCTTGAAATCCTGCCTGCCGGTAAAGGTACTAAGACGCGTACCGTCACGTTAACGCGTGAACGTATTCGTCTCGAAGACCGCGCCGTGAAAATGTCCGTGAAAACCGTTGGTAAAGAAAAAGTCGGCGTACTGGATATCCCTGGCTTCTATGTTGGCCTGACGGATGATGTCAAAGTTCAGTTGCAGAAGCTGGAAAAACAGAACGTCAGCAGCGTCATTATCGATCTGCGCACTAACGGTGGCGGCGCGTTGACCGAAGCCGTTTCGCTCTCCGGTCTGTTCATTCCTTCCGGCCCGGTGGTTCAGGTTCGTGACAATAACGGTAAAGTGCGTGAAGACAGCGATACCGACGGCGTTGTGTACTACAAAGGCCCGCTGGTAGTGTTAGTCGATCGCTTCAGTGCTTCGGCATCAGAGATTTTTGCTGCGGCAATGCAGGATTATGGTCGTGCGCTGATCGTTGGTGAACCGACTTTCGGGAAAGGCACTGTACAGCAGTATCGCTCTCTGAACCGTATTTATGATCAGATGCTGCGTCCGGAATGGCCGGCGCTGGGTTCTGTTCAGTATACGATCCAGAAATTCTACCGTGTAAACGGTGGCAGTACACAGCGTAAGGGCGTTACGCCGGACATCATCATGCCGACAGGTAATGAAGAAACGGAAACCGGTGAGAAGTTTGAAGATAACGCGCTGCCATGGGATAGCATTGATGCTGCGACTTACACCAAATCAGAGAATCTGACGCCGTTCGGACCTGAATTGTTAAAAGAGCACAATGCACGTATTGCCAACGATCCTGAGTTCCAGTACATCATGAAGGATATTGCGCGTTTCAATGCGATGAAGGATAAACGTAACATCGCTTCTCTCAATTACGCTCAGCGTGAGAAAGAGAATAACGAAGATGACGCAATGCGTCTGGCGCGTATCAACGATCGGTTTAAGCGAGAAGGTAAGCCGCCGCTGAAAAAACTGGACGATTTACCGAAGGATTACCAGGAACCAGATCCCTACCTGGATGAAACGGTAAAAATTGCGCTTGACCTGGCGCATCTTGAAAAAGAAAAGCCAGCGGAACAGCCAGCAACCAGTAAATAACCTCCAACAGGCACAAGAAATTGTGCCTGTTTTTTTAACAAACGCATGAAGACGTCAGTGTGATACGATAAAATGTAAAGTTGTGTCTTTCTGGTGACTTAGCACCTATGGATGCTTGAAAATAGCCATAAGACCCATACGATATGGGTAATCGCATAGTGCGTTTTGTTAAATTGAGGTTAAAAGAAAATTATGATGCGAATCGCGCTCTTCCTGCTGACGAACCTGGCTGTGATGGTCGTTTTCGGGCTGGTATTGAGCCTGACAGGGATTCAGTCAAGCAGCGTTCAAGGCTTGTTGATCATGGCACTGCTGTTTGGTTTTGGTGGTTCCTTCATTTCGCTGCTGATGTCCAAATGGATGGCGTTAAAATCCGTTGGTGGGGAAGTGATCGAACAGCCTCGCAATGAAAGAGAACGCTGGCTGATGAATACGGTAGCGAATCAGGCTCGCCAGGCTGGGATCGCTATGCCGCAGGTTGCAATCTACCATGCGCCAGATATTAACGCGTTTGCTACCGGTGCGCGCCGGGATGCTTCGCTGGTGGCTGTGAGTACAGGCCTGTTGCAAAACATGAGCCCGGACGAAGCCGAAGCCGTTATCGCGCATGAAATCAGCCACATTGCTAATGGCGATATGGTTACCATGACGCTCATTCAGGGTGTGGTGAACACCTTCGTTATCTTTATCTCACGTATTCTGGCGCAAATTGCCGCTGGCTTTATGGGCGGAAACCGCGATGAGGGTGAGGGCAGTAACGGCAACCCATTGATCTACTTCGCAGTGGCGACGGTGCTGGAACTGGTGTTTGGTATTCTGGCGAGCATTATTACCATGTGGTTCTCACGTCATCGTGAATTCCATGCGGATGCCGGTTCAGCAAAACTGGTGGGGCGTGAGAAAATGATCGCCGCGCTGCAACGTCTGAAAACCAGCTATGAGCCGCAGGAAGCGACCAGCATGATGGCGTTCTGCATCAACGGTAAATCCAAGTCGTTGAGTGAGCTGTTTATGACTCACCCGCCGTTGGATAAACGTATTGAAGCGCTGCGCAGCGGAGAGTATTTGAAGTAAGTTAATGACTGTCACGGGGCACTCGTTGCTCCGTGACTCATAAAACATAATGGCTATTTAAAGCTATCGATTAAAGCCTCGCCCAGACTATTCTGTCCCAGTTCAGCTTTACCTCTCATTCCGTCATTTTTCTCTGCCGGGAACGAAAATATTCCTTGTCGCTTTATCTCTGGTAAAAACATTGGAGCCCCGCTGGCTGGCAAAAAGAACAGTGCCGGGCATTTGGTGAAACCCAGTGGTCGACGGGCTATCATTGACAGCCCGTCTGGTAGGAAAAAACTAAATCAGAACTGGTAGTTTAACGATACCCAATAGTTACGGCCCGGGTTTACATATCCGGTAGTGGATTGTGCAGTCTGATAGTAATCTCCTGCGTAGGTGCTATTACGGCCCACCTGGTAAAGTTTAACCTCGCTAAAGTCTTTATCCAGCACGTTATTGACCGCCGTATTCAGCGTCAGATCTTTGGTCAGCTTATAAGACATCCCCATGTCGAGAACGGTCCAGGCTTTTAAATCAGCGCCTTTATCGTCATAGACGGCCTTTTGTACTGCGCTGAGGTTGTTGTAATTTTCGGTAAAGCGTGGGGCTTTACCGCGATAACGTGCGCTCAGCCAGGCATTCATATCTTCCGTTGCCTGCCAGTTCAGGCGAGCGTTAGCCATATGTTTTGGCGTGTAGCTTAACGGCGCGCCTTTATTGTCACCATCTTTTTGCTTGCTCTGGGTGTAGGTGTAGTTGAGGGATAAAGTCAGCACATCCGACCACAGAGGGAAGGTGCTGGCAAATTCAACGCCATCGGTCCTTGCCTTGCCGCTGTTGGTATAGCTGTTGGTATTATCATCGATAGAATACGAGACAATTTTATTTTTGTATTCGGTATAGAAGCCGGTAATGTTGGCGTTCAGCCCGGTGTCGTTCTCGTAATACAGCCCGGTTTCGTAGCTGATACTTTCCTCAGGTTTTAGGTCCGGATTACCGACCGTATTCACGGTTCCTTGCGCGGTTACGCCGCTGATCCCGTTATGTAACTGGCTCAGTGATGGCGCTTTATAACCTGTCGTCACGCCACCTTTGAGCGTCCATTCGTCGGATACGTCCCAAACCATATACGCTCGTGGGCTGAGATGGCCGCCAAAGACATCGTTATGCTCGTAGCGTGTCCCTGCGGTTAAGGCCAACGAGTCGAGAATATGCCATTCATCTTCTACATAGGCTGCCCACGTTTTTTGATGGAACGTTTCGCCGGTATTGGCCAGCACCACACCGTCTTTCATGCGCGCATCCCAATATTCCCCGCCGAGGGTTAAGAGGTGCGAATCACCTAATGGTGTCAGCAGTACTGAGTCCAGAATGACGTTGGTGTTCTTCAGTTCACGTGCGTCACCGGCCCGGCCTGCGTTCTCTGGCGTGAGTGCGGAGGAGACCAGTTGTCGTCCTTTGTTCTCAGTTTCATTCCAGCCGAGGGAGGATTTCCATG
Organism: Citrobacter sp. RHB35-C21; assembly: GCF_013816515.1. Classification (NCBI taxonomy): domain Bacteria; kingdom Pseudomonadati; phylum Pseudomonadota; class Gammaproteobacteria; order Enterobacterales; family Enterobacteriaceae; genus Citrobacter; species Citrobacter sp. RHB35-C21. The sequence goes on along the minus strand of NZ_CP057147.1, from coordinate 3,044,336 downwards.
TGCCGAACGTTAAGGCGGTATCGTGGCCGAGGGTGACTTTGTTACGCTCATAGCGCAGCGTTTTATCGTAACCCCCCGTCAGGTTACCCAACTGACCGTCATCGTTATCATAGCGCTGTCTGGCGGAGTCGAGATCTAACCATAGCGTATTGCTTTCATTCGTCTTCCAGTCGAGTCGCGTGCCGATGTTATAGTTTTCTGACTCGGTAGGATAAGGTACGCGAGTGGAGGAGGTATCGCTCAGGGAGGTAACGCTGGAACCCTGACGTTGGGTGGTGCTACCCCGAACCTGCATATCCAGTACGCCAGCGATTAACGGGCCGCTTGACCAGAAGTTGGCGACCGTGCTGTTACCCCATTTATTACTCTCTTGCAGGTTAACGCCGGTATTGATGGAGGTGCTCCATTTATCGGTGCTTTTTTTGGTGATGATATTCACCACGCCACCGATTGCGTCGGAGCCATAAAGCGTCGACATCGGGCCGCGGATCACCTCAATATGATCGATTGCCGCCAGTGGAGGCATAAAGCTGGTATTCATAGCTGAGAAGCCGTTTGGCGTCACATCGCTGCTGCCGTTTTGACGAATACCGTCAATCAGGATCAGGGTATAACTGGCGGGCATGCCACGGATGCTGATCTCCAGGCCACCGGTTTTACCAGTGCTGCTTTCAACATCCACCCCTTCAACAGAACGCAGGGCTTCGCCTAAATCATTATATTTATTGGTTTGTAACTCTTGCTGTGAAATAACGGAGATGCTGGCGGCAGCGTTGGTGATTTTCTTTTCGTAACCGGAAGCGGTTACCACCATAACATCTTCAGCGAAGGCCAGGGGACTGGAAAATCCTAAACAGGACAGAACAACAGAAGCAACAGGTTTTAAGCGCATAGTCAAACTTCCTTTGTTAAAAATTCAAAGGAAGTAAGATAATTGATGGGAATGATAATAAAAATAATTATCATTATATGTTTACATAACTTATCACTTCTGGTGTTTTTCTTGAATAAATATACATAAATTGTCATTAGTTTTAGCTAAGTAAATAGCGGAAATGACCAATAATTAGTATTTGTAATCATTAGGTTGTAATTAATTTGCCATTAATTGAATGGCTAACATTTAATCTATTTTCTGTGATTCAGAGGGTACTCAATTAGGAGTATCAGAAAAAAGTATGATAATTTTAGAGAATCGTCATACTTTTCTGCGCCGCATCATTTTTTTCGTCATTTCAGTCCGCCATAATCCCTTCCCCAGGAGACCGTTTAACGGCAATGAATCGTTGAGCGGCATAAAAATAACGCAAATCTGGATAACATAATGATTAAAGGCAAGCTGGCACTGCTTACGTGCGCATTGACTCTCGCATTAACCTCACTACTTCTCGCCGCGCAAAATGTGAGCGAGGGGCAGACGTTGAAGCTGGCAATTGGACCTGAGCCAACGGAAGGGTTTGACCCGATGCTGGGCTGGAGTCATGGCAGCTATTTGCTTTTGCATGCACCATTATTAAAACAAAACGCAGATATGAGCTGGGGTAACCTGCTGACGGAAAAAGTTGAAACCAGTGCTGACGGCAAAACCTGGACGTTGACGTTAAAACCCGACCTTAAATTCTCCGATGGTTCCCCGCTAACCGCTGAAGATGTGGTGTTCACCTATAATAAAGCTGCAAAGAGCGGCGGCAAAATCGACATGGGAAACTTTACTCATGCCAGCCTGAAAGATAACCGCACGGTAGAAATCACGCTGCGCAGCCCGCAGAGCACCTTTGTGAACGTGCTGGGCTCTTTGGGTATTGTTCCCGAAAAACGGTATGACGAAAAAACATTCGCCAAAAATCCGATTGGCGCGGGCCCTTATCGGTTGGTGAGTTTTCAGCCGGGGCAGCAGCTGATCGTGGAGGCGAACCCCTGGTATGCCGGTAAGAAAAATGATTTCAGTAAGCTGGTGTTTGTCTTCCTTGATGAAGATAACGCTTATGCCGCAGCGCGCAGTGGTCAACTGGGACTCGTGCGTATTGCGCCTTCGATGGCGGTCGCCCCTCAACAGCAGAATTTGAAGCTTTGGGTACGCGACAGCGTGGAAAACCGTGGCATTGTGTTCCCGATGGTTCCTGCGGGTAAAAAAGACGCCAATGGTTATCCGATCGGTAACGATATCACGGCTGATATCGCCATCAGACGCGCCATCAACTACGCCATCGATCGTAAACAACTTGCCGATCAGGTCATGGAAGGTCATGCGATTCCGGCGTATAGCGCGGTTCAGGGCCTGCCATGGCAGGGACAGTCAGTTGCGTTCAAAGATGGCGACAGCGAAAAAGCACGGACGATTCTGGAAGAAGCCGGCTGGAAGGTGGGGAAAGATGGCGTACGTGTGAAAGACGGTAAAGAGGCTCGCCTGACTCTGTGGTACGCCAGCGGTGATAGTACGCGCCGGGATTTAGCCGAGGCCGTACGTGCGATGCTGGAGCCCGTGGGTATTCAGGTCTCGCTGCAATCCGGAAGCTGGGAAACCGTTCAGCGGCATATGCATTCGAATCCGACGCTGTTTGGCTGGGGAAGCCTGGATCCGATGGAGCTTTTCCATCACTACAGCAATCAGGCCGCGGGCGTGGAATACTACAATCCAGGCTATTACAGCAATCCCGTCGTTGAACAACATCTTAAACAGGCCATTGATGCTCCGGACTGGCAAAAAGCGTTGCCTTTCTGGCAACAGGTGGAGTGGGATGGAAAGCAAGGGGCTGGGGTGCAGGGCGATGCCGCCTGGGCATGGCTGCTGAACATTCAGCACACTTATCTGGCAAATCCGTGTATTGACTTAGGCAAAGGCGCGCCGGAGATCCACGGTAGCTGGTCCCTGCTCAATAATCTGGATGAATGGACCTGGACCTGCCGTTGATGAAGTCTGTTGTAGGCCATTTTCTACGGCTGATAGTGTTATTAGTGCTGGTTGCGGCTGGCACTTTTATGCTGCTCAGCTTTTCTCCTGTCGATCCGATTCGCGCCTATATCGGAAACGATCTCCTGCACGTGCCGCCGGAACAATATGCGCGTATCGCTGCTCGCTGGGGATTAGACCAGCCGTTATGGGAGCGTTTTGGTCACTGGTTTATACGTGTATTGCAGGGCGATCTCGGCTACTCAATGTTGTTTAATGCACCGGTTGCCAGCGTAATCAAGGAGCGCTTTGCGACTTCGTTTGCCTTGCTTGGCGGCGCGTGGCTGCTCTCCGGCATACTGGGAACGGCAATGGGGTTTGTCGCGGGTCGTTATCTGAATCGCTGGCCGGATAAAGCAATCTGTCGACTCAGCTATCTGCTTTCGTCGTTGCCGACCTTCTGGATTGGCATGCTGCTGCTGGCGTTATTTGCCGTGCGCTGGCCGGTATTTCCGGTCTGCTGCGCGTGGGAGCCGGGCAACAGTGGTGATATGGCCACGCTGGCTGAGCGTCTGCGCCATTTAGTGCTGCCCGTTTGCGCGCTAAGTTTATTGGGACTTGGCCAAATTACACTTCATACGCGGGAAAGTATCGCCAGCGTGATGAAAAGCGATTTTGTCCGTTTTGCGCGTTCTCAGGGAGATAAAGGCTGGTCGCTGTTGCGTCATCAGGTTCTGCGCCACGCTATCACGCCCGCGCTGTGCCTGCAGTTCGCCTCGCTGGGAGAACTGCTGGGCGGCGCACTGCTAGCGGAAAAAGTTTTTGCTTATCCGGGACTGGGACAGGCCACTATTGATGCCGGATTACGCGGCGATCTGCCGTTACTGATGGGAATTGTGTTGTTCAGTACCGTGTTAGTGTTCATTGGCAACTCGCTGTCTACCTGGCTTGTCCATGTGTTGAACCGTGCTCTGGAGCGACCTGATGCTCTATAATCCGACGCCGACGCTGATTCGTCTTCTGCTCTCTTTTAGCTGCCTGCTAGGCATTGCGGTGTATGGCGCAGCGACGCTAGATAACCCATTGAGCGTTAATCTGCTTGTCCGTCATTTACCGCCTGATGCGCTGTATTGGTTTGGCACCGATAACCTCGGTCGCGATCTGTGGATTCGTTGCTTTCAGGGCGCGTTAACCAGTCTGCAAATTGGTATTGGCGCGGCGTTGTGCAGCGGCTTCATCGCATTAATGATGGCGGCGGTTTCACGTATACATCCGCGTCTGGATGTACTAATGCGTCTGATTACCGATGCCCTGCTGTCAATGCCGCATCTGCTGTTGCTCATATTGATCTGTTTCACGCTGGGCGGCGGAAAAAATGGGGTGATTATGGCGGTTGCGTTGACCCACTGGCCGCGTCTGGCGTTAATCCTGCGTGCCGAAGCACAGCGCGTGGCCCACAGTGACTATCTGACGTTAACCTGGCGTCTGGGACACGGACATTTTTACTGCTGGCGGCATCACTATCTCCCGGCATTGTTACCCCAGTGGTTAACGGGAACCTTGCTGATGTTTCCCCACGCGGTGTTGCACAGCGCGGCGTTGAGCTTCCTCGGTTTTGGGCTGGCGCCGCATGAACCATCGCTGGGCCTGTTGCTGGCTGATGCGCTGAGGTTTATCAGTCATGGCGACTGGTGGTTAGTGCTGTTTCCCGGGCTGATGCTATTCAGTCTGGTTATGTTATTCGATCAGCTCGCAAGGGCAGTGCATCGTTTATGGTTACGAGGTGACGCATGTTGAGTTTAAGACAGGTCTCGCTGGACGTGGCGCGTTATCGCTGGTACGGCGCGAGAAACTGGTCTTCGCTGTTGCAGGATATCTCTTTCGACGTAGCGCCTGGTCAGATGGTGGCGTTAGTCGGGGGAAGTGGGGAAGGTAAAAGCCTGTTGCTGCAATGTCTGCTTGATCTCTTACCGGACAATTTGCGCTTCAACGGCTCCATCACCCTGGAGGGGAAAACGCTGGACAGTGATGATATTCGCAAATGTCGTGGTAATGCTTTCAGCTATGTCCCGCAAGGCGTTCAGGCGCTTAACCCGCTGCTCTCGATTGAAAAGCATCTGCGCAGGGCAAGTCAGCTCTCCGGCCAGGCCTGGAATGCCGGAAAAATTGAACGATTGCTCCAGCGTAGCCAACTGGAAAGTCGCGTATTAGATGCCTTCCCACGCCAGCTGTCAGGGGGGATGGCGAAACGTGTTCTGGCCTGTCACGCGTCGCTGAGTCAGGCCCGCTATATTCTGGCGGATGAAATTACCGCCTGGCTTGATGCACCGCTGGCTAATCAACTGCTTGAACAGCTACGTGAGCAATGTGAGCAAGGGGCTGGCGTTTTATGGGTAACGCACGACCTTACGCTGGCCGCTCGCCATGCGGACCGCATTGTCGCGCTGCACCAGGGAAGGGTGTCGGATAACGTCAGCCGGGAACAGCTGTTACGCGGAGAGATCAGCGAGCATCTGCAACGCCAATGGCGTGCGCTGCCTGAAAGAAATCAACTTTTTGGAGAGCGCGATGCTGTGCTGTCGTGAGGTGACGATTTGTCAGGGAGGAAAGGTGCTATGGCAAAATCTGACCTTCTCTCTGCGCCCCGGAGAACGCATTGGGGTTTGCGCACCCAGCGGAACCGGCAAAACAACGTTGGGGCGCGTACTGGCGGGCTGGCAAAAACCGACCTCGGGTGACATTCTGGTTGATGACCAACCGCTGCCAATGCACCAGTATTGCCCGGTGCAACTGGTGCCACAGCATCCGGAATTAACCTTTAACCCGCGGCGTAGCACCGGCGATGCGGTTCATGATGCCTGGCGACCTGATGCTGAACTGCTTACCCGTCTTCACATCAACCCTGAGTGGTTAACTCGCCGTCCCGGACAGCTTTCTGGCGGTGAACTGGCGCGAATTGCTTTACTTCGCGCGCTGGATCCGCGGACACGTTTTCTTATTGCCGATGAAATTACCGCCCAGCTCGATCCTTCCATTCAAAAAGATATCTGGGTATTGCTGCTTGAAGAGTGCCAGCGTCGGCCATTAGGTATGCTCATTATCAGCCATCAGCAGGCTCTGCTTGAGCAGATTTGCTCCAGAAAACTCATTGAAGCGTGAGGCAATAACGTGCAGTAATGTCTATTGATTAAATTGTTACGTTATATTATAACAATTCACTCGCAAACGATTTGAGGGTGAAATTTTGGCTATTCGTTTTAACAAACTGACAATCGCTCTGGGGATGCTTTTAGTCAGTGGGCAGGTGTTGGCGCATGGTCATCATTCCCATGGTGCGCCGATGAGTGAAGCAGAACAAAAGGCGTCGGAAGGGGTATTTGATGATAACCAGGTGCAGAACCGGGCGCTGTCCGACTGGGATGGCATGTGGCAATCTGTCTATCCGTATCTGGTCAGTGGCGAACTTGATCCGGTTTTCAAAAAGAAAGCGGAGAAAGATAAAAGCAAAACGGCAGAACAAATTAAAGCTTATTACCGTACAGGCTATGCAACCAATGTAGACACCATCGGCATCGAAGATGGCGTGATGGAATTTCACACCGGTAATCAGGTCGCATCGTGCAAATACGATTATGCCGGGTATAAAATCTTGCACTATAAATCAGGCAAGAAAGGTGTACGGTATCTGTTTGAGTGTAAAGCCGCTGACAGCAAAGCGCCTAAATACGTGCAATTCAGCGATCATATTATCGCGCCGCGTAAATCGAGCCACTTCCATATCTTTATGGGAAATACCTCGCAGGCTGCCTTGCTTGAGGAGATGGAAAACTGGCCTACCTACTACCCTTATCAGTTGAAGGGCGAAGAAGTAGTGGATGAGATGCTGCACCATTAATCTGGGCTAACCTTATCTGTACACACCCGCCACCAGTGGCGGGTTTTTTTAATTAATAACCTGCTCTTTCCATCACCTGTCGCATTCGTTAGCATATTGTATCGCAGCAAGTGCATGTGTTTTTTCAGGAAGAGGTTAACGTGTTCGCAGAGTATGGAGTTCTGAATTACTGGACGTATCTGGTGGGGGCTATTTTTATCGTGCTGGTACCGGGGCCAAATACGATATTTGTGCTGAAAAACAGCGTCGGTAGGGGAGTAAAGGGGGGGTATCTCGCCGCCAGCGGTGTGTTTATTGGTGATGCCGTGTTGATGTTTTTGGCCTATGCCGGTGTTGCCGCATTGATTAAAACAACGCCCGTTTTGTTCAATATCGTTCGTTATCTTGGCGCTTTCTATTTACTGTATCTTGGCGCGAAGATCCTGTATGCAACACTGAAATCGAAAGCAAGCGACGCCGCGCCCGAGGAAGTCCCATTTGGCGCTATTTTTAAGCGCGCATTAATCCTGAGCCTGACCAATCCCAAAGCTATTCTGTTTTATGTGTCGTTCTTCGTGCAGTTTATTGATGTCAATGCGCCGCATTCAGGGCTGTCATTCTTTATTCTGGCTATTACGCTTGAGATAGTGAGCTTTTTCTATTTGAGCTTCCTTATTTTCTCCGGCGCGTTTGTGACGCAATATATCCGTACGAAGAAGAAACTGGCCAAAGTGGGGAATTCCCTTATCGGCCTGATTTTCGTTGGTTTTGCCGCCCGTCTGGCCACGCTTCAATCGTGATGCCATCGGCCCGCTGATTGCGGCGGGCCTTTAATATTGCGCTCTGCTTTTCATTTATAATCGTACGGTTATAACCAATAAATGGTATTTTAAATATATATTTTGAGGCGTACCCTGTGTACAGCAGCGGTTCAATATGACTCGCTGGTTGTCGACTGGAAAAGGGAAGAAAAATGCTTCAAATTCCACAGAATCATATCCATACACGCTCTACGCCATTCTGGAACAAAGAAACGGCGCCTGCCGGAATTTTCGAACGCCACCTTGATAAAGGGACCCGAGCCGGGGTTTATCCTCGACTTTCGGTTATGCAGGGGGCGGTCAAATATCTCGGATACGCAGACGAACACAGTCCGGAGCCAGTAGAGGTAATGATTATTGAAGCCGGTCAGTTTGGCGTTTTTCCACCGGAAAAATGGCATAACATCGAAGTGATGACCGACGATACTTACTTTAATATCGATTTTTTCGTCGCCCCGGAAGTTCTGATGGAGAGTGCAAATCAACGAAAAGTCGTGCGCACCGGCAAGGAGTAAATCATGGGTAAAGCAACCTATACCGTAACCGTGACCAATAACAGCAACGGTGTTTCTGTTGATTATGAAACAGAGGCGCCAATGACATTACTGGTGCCGGATGTGGCAGCTGAAGTGGTCAAAGATCTGGTCAATACCGTGCGTTCGTACGATACCGAAAATGAGCACGAAGTCTGCGGGTGGTAGGCATTAGTCACTGCTACTGATTGAATATATTAATTTTTAATCTAAAAACCGCACTGCGCTTTGACGGCGCAGTGCGTTTTTTTTGTGGGCGAAACAGGGAAATATCCAGAAAGGATTCCTTAAGAATACCTTAAGAGATTCGCATTGATTGCTAATAGTTGATCATTCACAGGGGTTATGATCGCGAAACAGATATAAAACAGAACATCGCGCTTATGAAACTCAATACCCGACTTACATTACCCACAATCATTCTCGGATTAGCCATCGTGGCGATCCCGTTCGCCGCGAACTGGCATCTCCCGCTACTCAACGGTACTGTCGTCAGCTGGATTGAAAATGGCCAGGCGCTATGGCTGCTGTTTGGTGCCATATTTACACTCAGCTACATCAGGCCCTTATCACGTCCCGAAGGCGAGAAGCAATTTTGGCTTTGGGCGGCAGCGTGGTGGCTGGTATTACTGGGCCGAAGCACAAGTTGGGGCCGTGATTATTTTCCTGAGCATCCTAAACTCCTGTTCCGGGCTATCTCAGTGGTATTGATTGCCATGATTATTCTGCCAGTGCTGATTTCGAAGCGCTTACGCCAGGATATTGCCCGTCGCTTTCGCAATGAACCGCTACCTCTGTGGCTGTTAGCGATCACCACCTGTGCATTTTTGATCTCCGATACGGTAGAGCATCATCGTCTGCTGGCTCCCATCTTTCTGCACAATGCTCAGTATGGCGATCTGATTGAAGAACTGTACGAACTACCGTTTATGGCGGGATTGTTTCTGATGAACCTCGGCTTTATGCGGCGGGATAAGCAGGAGGAAGCTGCATCCATCCGCTTCAGTGAACCACAGCTGGCGAAGTCATGAGATAAGGCCTGAGTCTGGAAAGCCAGACTCAGGCGATGATGGCGGTGACTTACGCAATAGCCTCACATAGACGTGACTTCATATCGCTATACGTTTGTGCGGCATATTTTTCTGCCCACCCCTGATCGGTAATGTGTTCAATATTTACGGCGCAATATTTGGTTTCCGGCGTTTTCGAAATAGGATCGAGATTGTCCTGGGTTAACTCGTTACACGCGCCAATCCACCATTGATAGGTCATATAGACTGTTCCGACATTGATGCGCTCGGAGACATCCGCGCGGCTGATAACCTTACCGCGGCGCGAGCTGACCCATACCAGATCGCGATGACGAATACCCATTTTTTCAGCATCATGGGTATTGATTTGCACATACCCAGGCTCGTCTGCCAGTGCTTGCAACGCTGCGCAGTTGCCGGTCATCGAACGGCAGGAGTAGTGCCCAACCTCACGCACGGTACACAGCACCAGCGGATATTGTTCATCAGGAACTTCTGCAGGCGCTCGCCACGGTGCGGCAAACAGTTTGCCTTTGCCATTGGCGGTATCAAACTGGCTGTGCGCGTAAAGGTAGGGTGTACCAGGACTATCGAGATCGGGACATGGCCACTGAACATGACCCATCTCACCCATTTTCTCATAGGTCACGCCGTAGAACAGTGGACACAGCTCGCGCATCTCATCCCAGATTTGCTGGTTATTTTGATACTGCATTGGATAGCCCATTTCGCTGGCCAGCAGGCTGATAATCTCCCAGTCACGCTTTACATCACCGGTGGGTTCAATCGCTTTCTCAAAACGCTGGAAACCGCGATCGGCGCAGGTAAAGACGCCACCGTGTTCACCCCATGAGGTGGCAGGCAGGAGGACATCGGCCATTTCCGCCGTCTTGGTCATGAAGATATCCTGCACGACGATAAAATCGAGCGCGTTAAATCCTTCGCGGACCAGACCCAAATCGGCCTCGGTTTGCAGCGGATCTTCTCCCATGATGTAGTAGGCTTTGATTTTGCCTTCGATAGCCAGATGCGGAACTTCGGTGATGCGGGTCCCAACCTTGTCATCCATCTGATTAACGTCAATGCCCCATGCGGTGGCAAATTTCTCCCTGACGGCGAAATCGGTTACGTCCTGATACCCTGGAAACTGGTTAGGCAGCACCCCCATATCGCACGCGCCCTGCACGTTATTTTGCCCGCGCACCGGGCCAACACCGACGTTAGGGCGTCCCAGATTTCCGGTCAGCAAGGCCAGGCTCGACAAACCACGAACCACGTCAACGGCCTGACCAAACTGGGTGACGCCCATCCCCCACATCACGGTGGCCGATGGCGCCGCAGCAAATGTACGCATCGCCTGACGAACCTGCTGTGCAGGAACACCGGTTAAATGTTCAACGTCTTCAGGCGCATACTCCTTAACGGTTTCCCAGTATGTTTCCAGTCCTTCCGCATGCTTTTGTACATACTCGCGATCGTAGAGTTGCTCCTCGATGAGAACATGGCCAAACGCGTTGACCAGCGCCATATTGCAACCGTTTTTCAACTGCAAATGTTGGTCAGCGATACGGGCAGTTTCAATACGGCGTGGGTCGCAAACAATGATTTTTGCGCCGTTCTGGCGAGCTTTAATTACCCGGCGGGCCACAATTGGGTGTGAATCGGCACAGTTATAACCAAAGATCAGCAGGCATTTTGAGTTTTCAATGTCGCTGATGGAATTGCTCATGGCGCCATTGCCTAACGTTTCCTGTAACCCGGCCACGGAAGGGCCGTGACAGACGCGGGCACAGCAATCGACATTGTTGGTATGGAGCACGCCACGTGCGAATTTTTGCATCACGTAGTTGGTCTCATTCCCAGTTCCACGGGAAGATCCGGTGGTCATGATGGCACGAGGGCCATAGGTATTTTTGATTTCAGTTAAGCGTTTTGCGGTGTAACGAATGGCTTCATCCCAGCTAACGGGAGTGAATTTTCCACCTTTTTCATAACGGATCATCGGGCGAGTCAGACGGGGAGTCAGAAGGCGTGTGTCGTTAAGAAAGTCCCAACCATAATAGCCTTTCAGGCATAACTGATTCTGGTTCGTTACACCCTCTGCGGCCTCAGCGCGGATGATTTTGTTATTCTCAACAACAAGCTTGAGCTTGCACCCGGCCCCACAGTATGGGCATACACTGGTGATTTTTTTCATCAATAACAGACCTGTTAAATGCTGAAATAGCGCGAATTGTAGACGCAGTCACGCGATACGCATCGCGGACTACGATGTGTCGTAGTGACGGGCTGTTTAAGCATAAAGTGTGCCAGAAGTGAAAACCCAGCAATAGCAGGGGCTGACGGCCAAAGCGTTAAGCAGAATGACTGACGATTCGACATTAATGACGAGGCGCGACAAAATTAGTCTGCCGGTCAGCGGTGTAACCTTATGAAACATCGGAAAAAGATGAAAAACAGAAGTGATAGCGATCACAAATTTTAATTTTTCAGCGCTATGCTATGCTTTTATACGACGAGTGAATCGTTAATTTAAAAACATAAGTGAGGGAAATTATGGGCATTATTTCATGGGTGGTTTTCGGTCTTATTGCTGGGATTTTGGCAAAATGGATTATGCCGGGTAAAGATGGCGGCGGATTCTTTATGACCATTATCTTAGGGGTTGTCGGTGCAGTAGTGGGTGGCTGGATCAGCACCTTATTTGGTTTTGGTAAAGTCGATGGTTTCAACTTCGGTAGTTTCGCCGTGGCGGTGATCGGTGCGATTGTAGTGTTGTTTATCTACAGAAAAATCAAAAGCTAAGTAAACATACAGACAATAGAGGCCACTAATATGTGGCCTTTTTCTTAGGTCACCACCAGCCGAATTCTGTTCCCAGAACGACGATGATAGCCACGCCAATCATAATAAGCGTTGTTTTTTTCATCGTTATGCTCCCGGCGCAGCGTAGCCGCCAATAAAAAACCAGGATAAGAAAACGACAGCGGAAATGAAAATGATGACGGGGAAAATAATACCGAGTCGCATACGATTATCTGCCAGAGTTATTTAAAGACGGGTTAGCATAGCAGGGCTTAATGTACGACAAAAGTGGTTTTATCCTGACGCTTTTTATCCTTGTACATTGCGCTGTCTGCGAGGTGAAGCGCGCAGTTTACATCAGTCTCCAACGGATTAATTTCCACCACGCCCAGACTGGCGCCAGGATAAAATAGATGAATGTCACCCAGGTGGTAGTCACCACAAATTTGCTGTTGTAGCTGATTTTTCACCTGCTGCAGGCGGTCCCGCGGATCCCTGTCATCTTCCGGTGACAGGCTCACGACTAAAAATTCGTCACCACCCAGTCGGCCAAGGATATCGTTGTCACCGCATTCGCGAAGCAGACGCTGACCAATCTGGATCAGAAACTGGTCGCCAACCTCGTGGCCAAAGCGGTCATTGATCAATTTGAAATCATCCAAATCAATATAGGCAAAAATAATCTTCTGCCTGAGATGTCGGGCAAGGGAAAAAAGAGTCTCAACATTTTCAAAAATGGCGCGCCGATTCGGTAATCCGGTCAGGGCATCGGTGTAAGAGTGCGCAATCAGCGCGGCATTCGCTTCGCGTAACTGAGCAACCAGCGACTCTTTTTGAATTGACTGGGCGATCAGGCCCGCAAACAGATGTAACACCTGTTCGCCACGTTGGCTTAATGCGTGCTGGTGGCGACTGGTGGCGCAGAGCGTACCGTAAAACGTTCCGTCGGGAAGATGAACCGGCGTGCTCAGGAAAGTGGTTATCTCCAGCGCGCGGGCGGCGGTACACTCCGGCCAGCGAGCGGGGACGTTGTCGCTGTACAGACAGTTTTCGTCTATGGCGCGTTTGCATAGCGTCTCATCCCAGGGTACGGACAGCCCTTCAGGGATCTGCATCTGCTTGCTATTGCGCGCATACAAAATATGCTGCAGGCGGGCATCTAAATCGACCTTGGTTAAATAGGTGGATTCCATCTCAGTCACAACTTCCAGCATCTCCAGAAGTTGCCGAACCAGGCTCTCAACTGACTGCTCCGTGGCTAAGGATTGTGAGACTCTGGCAAGGATCATGTCCGACATGAGGTGTAAATGCTCCTGAGTAATGACTGGGCTGACGTGGCCCGCATGATAGAACATCAAGATGAAAGATGAAACACGCCATCCCGCTCAAAACTTAAACATTAAATTGAAAGCTGGCAGTAAAACATGGAGATAGATGGAAAGTCGGGGTAACCTGCCGGGATAAGGTTTTTAACAGGAGTCGATATGAAACTGGCCTCTATAATTTTGCCCGGCTTGTTGGTGCTAGCGGGATGTACCACTCAGCCCGAAGCCCCCAAACCGCCGAAGATTGGTCTGGCGAATCCGGCATCGGTATATTGCGAACAAAAGGGCGGCTCGCTGATTGCGGTGCAGACCCCGCAAGGCGTAAGGTCGGACTGCAAATTACCGGGCGGGGAAGTGATTGATGAATGGGCGCTCTGGCGCAGAGATCATCCGACAACGGGCAAATGAAATCCGGTTAGCATTGACGTATCCATTCAGCCAGCACCAGCGCGTGGTTTTGCTGGGTGTTTTTCGCCGCATACAGTAGCGTTAAGGTTTGCTGTCGGGCAATCTCTGCGAGACGCTTTCCTTCCTGCTGCTGTAGGGCGAGTTCAGCGCGATATTGCTCGGAAAAGTGTGTGAAATCAATCAATTCTGCGTGGAACGCCTTGCGTAAATCAGATGACGGCGTAAGCGCTTTATTCCATTCGTTAAAAATAAGGTCGGTCTTTTTTACCCCGCGAGGCCACAACCTGTCGACCAGTACGCGATAACCATCATTTTTTTCTGCTGGGTCATATACGCGTTTACATTGAATTTTCATCTTTTCATCCGCTCCATTAATCCACTGCTTTGATATATTTCGACACCTTTATTACGGTTAAATAAGATCGTAAAACGTGACAATTGTAACATTCTGCCCGTCCTGACTCCCAATTTAAGGGATTGTGATACCAACAAAAAATCGGTAGGCTGAGGCTCCTTATATTGTCCCTCATTGTCTGGACATAAGGAAAGCTTAATGGAAATTTCCCCGTTTAAAGATACGCTTCGCATTGCGCTGGTGGGTGATTACAGCCCTGATATTGTGGCGCATCAGGCCATTCCTCTTGCTATCGATGATGCCGCTGCCGTTCTGGAATTAGTGGCTGATTATGACTGGCTAACCACCTCTGATATTAGCAGCAGTGAAGATCTGATTGGCTATGATGCTATTTGGGTCGTTCCTGGCAGTCCATATCGGCACCTGGAAGGCGCACTGATCGCGATACGCTACGCGCGTGAAAACAGCATCCCATTCCTCGGGACCTGTGGCGGTTTTCAACATGCGATTCTGGAGTATGCCCGCAACGTGCTGGGCTGGAGTGATGCTGCCCATGCGGAAACGGATACCACGGGGCGGATGGTCATCGCACCGTTGACCTGCTCGCTGGTAGAAAAAACGGATGATATTGAACTGAGGGCCAATACGCTGATTGCCAAAGCCTACGGACGGGGTGTTATCTCCGAGGGGTATCACTGCAACTATGGCGTATCGGAAGATTTTGCCGCCGAGCTTGAGAGCGGTGATCTTCGTGTGACTGGCTGGGATGAGGCTGGTGATATCCGTGCCGTTGAGCTGGTGACGCATCCTTTTTTTGTCGGCACACTCTTTCAGCATGAACGTGGAGCGCTGGCGGGAAAACCCGTGCCGTTAGTTCAGGCAATGCTGCGCGCTGCGCGAGGATAAAAAAACGGGCAGGTTGTATCCAAACCTGCCCGCTGCATTATGCGCTTGCGATCTCCCGATTACGCCCTGCGCACAGACCAAACACTGCCATCAGTATCGCTAACACGGCGACCCCAGCTAATGGAATCAGCCAGCTACCATTGAGGTCGTGAATCTTACCCATCAGCGGTGGCCCACAGGCAGCCAGTAAATACCCGACGGATTGTGCCATGCCGGACAGGGCCGCGGCCTGATGCGCTGAGCTTGCGCGCAGGCCAATAAAGGTCAAACCAAGGATCATTGTGGCGCCTGAGCCAAAGCCAAACAGTATGGTCCACAGCAAAGCCTGCCCGGGCATTACCGCGAATCCCGCTGCGCCGACGGCGCACATTAACGAAACCAGTGCGGCGATGGCGCGCTGATCCTTAAATCTGTTCAGGACGAGAGGGATCAATAACCCCGGCGCGGCGGTTGCCAGTTGCAGTAAACCATGCAACGAACCGGCCTGCGCTTCGCTGTAGCCGTGGCTGATTAAAATGGCGGGTAGCCAGCCAATGATCACGTAGTAGATAAGTGAATTGATCCCGAGAAACAGCGTCACCTGCCAGGCAAGGCTCGAACGCCAGATCGCGCGGGAATGCAACGCGCGCGAGTTGCTCAAACTGGCATTGGCTGTCTGGCGACATTGGGGTAACCAGATAATCAGCGCCAGCAGCGGAAAGACCATCAGTACCATCAGCGCACCGCGCCAGCCAAACCCGTTCAGCGCCAGCGGAACCACAATAGCTGAACCCAGTGCCGCCGCTGCGCCCATAGTCAGCGAGTATGCGCCAGTGAGTTTTGCCACATGCTGAGCAAAATCACGCTTAATCAGCCCAGGTAACAGCACATTTCCCAGCGCGATTCCGCAACCAATGATAGCGGTACCGCTAAACAGGAAACCTGGCGTGGGCAGCGAACGTATCGCAATACCTACGCAAATCAGTAGCATTGCGGCAAACAGGCTGCGTTCGATACCCCAACGGCGTGCAACGGCGGCGGCCAGAGGCGATACCAGTGCGAAGGCCAGCAGCGGCAGGGTGGTCAGAAGTCCCGTCTGGGCGGTACTCAGGCCGTAGTCGGTGCGAATTGCATCCAGCAGCGGGGCGGCTCCGGTAAAGGTGACGCGCAGCGTGGTGGCAATCATCAGGATCCCCGCGATCAGCCAGGCTGCGTTTTTGCCGCGGGAGGAAGGCATATTTGTCATTTTTTTCTCATATCGTCAGGCGAGGCGATACTTTAGCGTTTTTACTCAATGGATGAATCAAGCTAAAATGACAGTTTATCGCTAAAAACGGACATTTTTATGTTAGGACTGAGGCTGGATGGGTATGAGCCCGACCTTTACCACGATGCGGCGGTGGCGTTTTGTATACAGGCCCGGGAAGATGAACTCTTCAGTCCGCTGCATCAGCACCGTAAGGGGCAGTTGATTCTGGCCTTGCATGGCGCGATCACCTGTGAGGTTGAAAATGCTATGTGGATGGTGCCTCCACAATATGCGGTATGGATCCCCGGTGCAATTCCACACAGCAACCACGTTACCGTTGGGGCGCAACTGTGCTTTTTGTTTATTGAGCCGCAGGCAGTCGTGATGCCTGAACGCTGCTGCACCCTGAAAATCGCCCCATTATGTCGGGAGCTCATTCTGGCGCTGGCGTCCAAAACGGATGATCAACGGCTGGAGCCGTCTACCCAGCGGCTGACGCAAGTGCTATTTGATGAACTCCCGCAGCAGCCGCAGGAGCAAATGCAGTTGCCGGTTTCCGATCACCCGAAAATCCGCAGAATGGTCGCGACGATGGCGCGGGAGCCCGCGCAGTGGCAGACGCTGGGACAGTGGGCCAGCGTATTTGCGATGAGTGAGCGGAACCTCGCCCGTCTGGTCGTTAAAGAAACGGGGTTGAGTTTTCGCCGCTGGCGTCACCAGCTTCAATTAATTCTGGCGCTGCAGGCGCTGATAGATGGCCATAACGTGCAACAGGTTGCGCAAATGCTCGGTTACGATTCGACCACGGCATTTATCACCATGTTCAAAAAAGGCCTGGGACAGACGCCAGGCCGTTATCTGGCTGGACTGGCTACTGCTTCCCAACAATCAATGACACCAGACCTGCCGCAATGAGCGGTCCCACCGGCACACCGCGAAATAGCGCCACGCCCAGTACCGTACCCACCAGTAAACCGGCCACAAGCTGAGGCTGGCTACCCATGAGCGTGACACCGCGCCCGCCAAGCCAGGAGACGAATACCCCGATGGCAATAGCGACCAGTGATTTCCAGTTCACAAAGGAGTGGATGAGCGTGGAGGGGGGGAGCGTTCCGCTGGCGATCGGCGCCATGACGCCAATGGTTAGAATTATAATCCCGACGGTCAGGCCCTGTTTTTCTATCCATGGAAAGAAAGTATTCAGAGGGGTAACACGAACAATGATCAGCACCAGAATTGAAACAGCGACAGTGGTGTTGTGGCTGACAAAGCCCAGAGCTGCCAGTCCGAGCAGGATCAGCAGAGTGACATCAAACATCGTAGTTTCCTTGCCAAAAGAAAAAATAAGCCTGCTTACTGTACGCGTAAATGCGTGACGGAACAGGCTTTTTTTAATGATTATGATTTTTTTTGGGCTAATGCACGATGCTACGTTTTTTACACCTGACTCGGGCGGCTATTGTACGCGGCGGAACGGGAGTAATTCCGGTTGCGCGATACGCAGGTAATCTGCGGTATCCATGATCACGGATTTTTCCAGCACTCCGGCATTGAACGCAATTTCGTTAAAACGCTCAAACAATAGCGGATCGGCGACCAGCTTAAGATTTGGATGGAAGCTAAACGGTGGAATAGCGCCGAATACGCAGCCTGTCAGCGCATCGACTTCCGCCGGGCTGGCAAGTGATGCTCTTAACCCGCCGATATGACTGGCTAACAGGCTCAGGTCGGCCTGCTGGTCGGCAGAAAGAATCGCCAGGACATGCTGATTAACGCCGTTGCCTTTGACCTTACAAACCAGCGCTTTTGCTCCCTGGCCCAGTGCGGTACCGCGAATTTCAGAAACCGCTTCACATTTGCCGACCGCTTCATGGCTTACCACGCGATACGTCGCGCCTTGTTCTGACAACAGCGAAATTAAACGCTGATGCGTTGCGTTACCTTTGTTCACTTCCGTCATGACTTACTCCTGGTACAACAATGAAAATCCTGTCAGAAAAATGATTACGCATCCGCGCGTTTTTTCTGTTTGTTCAGGTAGAGCTGTGCATCGGATGCTTTGTAGGCATCATCAATGGTGTCGTTTGGCTGCATATTATAAATCCCTGCGGAGAAGCTGATTGCTCTATCTTGCGCAATAATTTGTAAGTTATAGCGAATCCTCTCCAGCAGACGTGGCGTTAATTCAGCGGGGTAATCGATGAGGATAATGCAAAACTCATCCCCACCGAGGCGGATGGCATAGTCGTTTTTGCGAATCGAGGTTTGAATGGCTCTAGCCAGAATGGTGATAATGCGATCGCCTTCCTTATGCCCCAGCGTATCATTAATGACTTTTAGTTTATCGCAATCAATGGCGATAAAGGTCACGAGGGTGCCCGCGTTTACTAACTGCTGTAAACGCTGTTCGAGCGTCGGCGTTAAAATTTTGCGGTTGTAGAGCCCGGTCATCGCGTCACTGATATTTTCACGCGTGACGTTGTGATACAGCCGAAAATGCGTTCTGACCATATTCAGCAACAGTATTGTCGCTAGCAGATAGAAGGCGAATACTTTCCAGGAGGAGACAATAAAGTACATAAAATCAAGCGATAAGGTGATGCGTATACCGCCGGGCATGTCCTCCTGGTAGTGAACATAGCTAAACAGATTGTTCTCACTTTGGTGAACGAGTATCTCTTTACCTGAGTTGATGTCCGAAAGCGTCACGTTAAGATAGCGCCAGACGAGAGGGCGGTCGCTGGTATAGAAAATATTCTTTAAATTCTCTTTGTTAATATCCACCATCACCACGCCTTTTAACTTACCGGCATAGTAGACCGGTGTTAAAAAGCTCATCACTTTTTTCTCGGTCAGGTTATCTTCATAAATACGGGAGATTACCGTGCGGCCAGTGAAAATACCGTCAATATCATTCTGGTTGATACCCAGGTTTCCTTTTTGCAAAAACGACCAGTTGTGTATCGCAAATTTCCGCGAATCGACCAGATCAAAGAAATAGACGTAGTTATTTTTGAGATCGACGTAATATCGAAATTTATACTCCTGCATACCTAAACCATGACCGTAATCTTTCTGCTCACGATTAACGTTTACCGCCCGGTCAAAAGAGGGCAGTAGAAATACGTCTTCAAGTTTCTCGCTACATTTTGTGGTGGGGGTTTGCAACGTACCGTGTAATGGTAGGTAGTTATGCTGGGTGAGGTTGAGCCCATGAGTGCCGTTAACGCTGTTGAAAGCGTTGCAAAGTGCTTTTTGTTGCTCGATAGAAGCGGGTACCTGGGGGGATGAAAATGTGCGCATCAGATGGGCTGCAATACTTTGATTAGTATACTTATCATAGAGAAACGATGAGTCGGCTTTCTCATTGATATAGCGCATGTACGCATTCATTGCTTTATCGCTGGCAATGAGCTCATAAACCAAAAAAGAAAATGTCAAAACAACTACGCTGACGGAGATAAAGAGCCTGAGCGCTTTATGATGCAATTGCATAATGATGTACAGCCCTGTAAGTCTGATACTTCAGTCTATCACACGGCATACATCCGCTCTAACGCTACTGGGAAGGGCATTTTGTAATAAAAATCATTCGCGTGCTTCACCTTTAACTCTTATTGTTGTATTTATAATGCAACTTATAAGAAAGGAGACAAGCAGATGAGCGCGACTGATAAAGCGGGCCATACGTTCTTAGCCAGCCTGGGCAAAACCCGTCTGCGTCCGGGGGGCGTTGAAGCAACAGAGTGGTTGTTCAGCCAGTCACAGCTGACGCCCGACAGCCAGGTGCTGGAAGTGGCGTGTAACATGGCCACGACGGCGATAGAGTTAGTTCAACGTTTTGGTTGTACGGTATACGCCATTGATATGGATAAAACCGCACTGGCAAATGCCAGAAATAACGTGGCGGCAAATGGTCTGGAAAATCACATTCACGTTATGGCAGCTAACGCTAACACCCTTCCATTTGCGGATAACAGTTTCGACGTTGTGATCAACGAAGCCATGCTGACAATGTATGCCGATAAAGCGAAGGCGAAGTTAATTGCCGAGTATTATCGCGTATTGAAGCCCGGCGGGCGTCTGTTAACTCACGACATTATGTTCACCGCACAAAAACTGGGCGCGGGCGAGCAGGGCCAGCTTGTAGAGGTAGTGAAATCAAACGTTAGCCCGATGACCAGACAAGGCTGGCGCGATTTATTTCTGAACGGTGGGTTTGCACAGGTCTTGCAGCAGAATGGCGATATGTCGCTGATGTCGCCGCGAGGATTAATTCGTGATGAAGGGCTGACTGGGGCGGTTAAAATTGTGTTTAACGGCTTACGCACACGCGAAAATCGTCGCCGGTTCCTGAAAATGTTTCGCTTCTTCCGTTCGCAACGTCACCAGCTAAACTACATTGCCTGCTGCTCCGTAAAGGGAAAATAAAAAGGATAAACGGATGAATATTGATAAAATGAAAAATCAGCATGTTGAAATTCTGGAAAAAATATCATTTCTACGTACGTTGAGCCATGCAGGCGTATCATCCAATGCCCAGGAAATTGCAACTGCGATCGTTAGCATGAGTGCCATTATAAAAACACATTTGTCTGCTGAAGATCAGTTCCTTTATCCACATATTGAGCAGGATGGAAATAGTACGCTCAGACAGGTTAGCTCAAAATTTCAACGTGAAATGACGGATATCGTCAGCGAATATGAAGTTTTCTCTCGGCGCTGGAATATTGCCAGTAAATTAAAAGGTAATGATGAGGCATTCAGACGTGATGCCAACAATGTTCTACGCAAAGTGTATGTGCGTATGCAAAAAGAAAATAAAGACTTCTATCCGCTGGTGGAAAGGATGTAGGGTGTTTTAAAACACAATGATAAAAGGATGGCGAAGTGTCAGAAAAACACTGGTCGAGAATGGAGTACCTTCATCAGACAGTGACCAACCCTAATATAGTTATTAAGGGTACGCATAGCTATTACAGTGACTGCTGGGATCATGGATTCGAACGTTCGGTGGTGCGGTATTTACTCGGTGATGAGATCAGCCGGGACTGGGAACCGCTTGGGCATTTGGATAAGTTGATTATTGGGAATTTCGTCTGCATTGGCGCTGAGAGCGTTATTCTGATGGGGGGAAATAGTACGCACCGGCTTGACTGGATCAGTCTTTATCCCTTTATGGCGTCGATCAAAGATGCCTACGAGTTTCGGGGTGACACGGTGTTGCATGATGGTTGCTGGTTAGGCATGCGCGCCATGATCATGCCAGGCGTTACGCTCGGGGAAGGCGCTGTTGTCGCAGCAGGTGCGGTGGTGACTAAAGATGTGCCACCGTATGCGGTAGTCGGCGGCAATCCGGCAAAAATAATAAAATATCGCCTGCCGGTGAGGGATATTGAACGAATACTGGCCCTTAATTTGTATCAACTTCCGGAAGAGTCGCTCGTGAAAATGCAACCGCTGTTGTCTTCTGGCGATATTTCCTCGCTCGAAGTGGAAGTGGCTAGCCTGAGACAAAATGCTAAATGACATAACATGTAGTCGAAACGCGAAGTCATAAAAATCAACCAGAGGAGATAACCTCTGGCTGATTTATGTATGTGGTTAGCTATTGCTGGTTGTACTTTGCTTATGAAACAGTTCGCGAAAGACCGGATAAATATCATCCTGGTCGCGGATATGCTGCATCGCAAAGTTTTCAAACGTTGATTGCAGATGTTCGTATTCACGCCACAAGGTCTGGTGCGCGCGGCGGGTGATTTCGATATAGCTATAATATCGCACCATCGGCAGCAGTTTTTTCGCCAGAATCTCATGACACAACGGGGAATCATCCGCCCAGTTATCACCGTCCGAGGCCTGTGCGGCATAGATGTTCCACTGAGCCGGGTCGTAACGGTCTTTTACCACTTCATCCATTAACTTCAGCGCGCTGGAGACAATGGTTCCCCCGGTTTCCTGAGAGTAGAAGAACTCGTGCTCATCCACCTCTTTCGCCTGGGTATGGTGGCGAATATAAACCACTTCCACGTTTTTGTAGGTCCGACTCAAGAACAGATACAGCAAGATATAAAAACGCTTGGCCATATCTTTGGTCGACTGATCCATTGAACCGGAGACGTCCATCAGGCAGAACATCACTGCCTGGCTGGAAGGATCGGGCCGTTTTTCATAATTCTTGTAGCGTAAATCAAAGGTGTCGATAAACGGCACGCGTTCGATTTTTGCCCGTAGTTCGGCAATCTCTTTGCGTAACCGTTCCTCTTCCAGCAACTGCGCTGGTTCACTTTTTGCGATGGTCTCCAGATCCGCTTCGAGCGCGTGCAATTCGCGACGCTTACCAGCCGTCATCGCTGTGCGGCGCGCCAGTGAGTTTTGCAGGGAGCGCACCACGCTGATGTTGGCAGGCACGCCGTTAGAGGTGAAACCTGCCCGGTGCGTTTTGTACTCCGTTAACTGACGCTGCTGATTCTGCTTCAGGTTAGGAAGTGCTAAATCTTCGAACAACAGATCGAGATATTCATCTTTAGAGATCTGGAAGACGAATTCATCCTGACCCTCGCCATCCTGGCTGGCCTGGCCTTGTCCGCTTCCTGAACCACCGCCGCCGCCCTGCGGGCGTTCAATGCGGTCGTTCTGCACAAAATGGTCGTTACCAGGATGCACGCGATGGCGCAAGCCGCCACGCCCCTGATGGAACATCGGTTCGCTAATATCATCAGTTGGAATAGAGACAGATTCGCCGCTATCCACATCAGTCACCGAACGCTTGTTAATGGCCTCGGAGATCGACTGTTTAATTTGCGATTTATAACGGCGTAAGAAGCGCTGGCGGTTTACCGTGCTCTTGTTTTTGCCGTTAAGACGCCGGTCAATAAACCAGGTCATAAGCCCCCCGTACTGCATTTGCCAACTTTATGCTACATCAGTAACGCCGGATGCGCTGAGCATATCCGGCCTACGGATGTGTATTGTAGGCCCGGCAAGCGTACGCGCCTCCGGGCACTTTTTTTAAGACGATTTACGTACGCGCAAATACCATTCGCACAGTAAACGTACCTGCTTACGCGTGTAGCCTTTTTCCATCATCCGGTCGACAAAATCGTCGTGTTTTTTCTGCTCGTCAGTTGAGGTTTTGGCGTTGAACGAAATGACCGGCAGCAGCTCCTCGGTATTGGAGAACATTTTCTTCTCAATGACCGTGCGCAGTTTTTCGTAACTGGTCCAGTTTGGATTGCGACCGCTGTTATTCGCTCTGGCACGCAGAACAAAGTTGACGATCTCGTTACGGAAATCTTTGGGGTTACTGATACCCGCCGGTTTCTCAATTTTCTCCAGTTCTGAGTTCAACGACTCGCGGTCAAACAGCTGACCGGTATCCGGGTCGCGATACTCCTGATCCTGAATCCAGAAATCCGCATAAGTGACATAACGGTCGAAAATGTTTTGTCCATATTCGGAATAGGATTCGAGATAAGCCGTCTGGATCTCTTTGCCGATGAACTCAGCATATTTCGGGATCAGATAGCCTTTCAGGAACTCAAGGTAACGTTCTGCCAGCTCCTGCGGGAACTGTTCGCGCTCGATTTGCTGCTCCAGTACGTAGAACAGATGCACCGGGTTAGCTGCCACTTCGGCGTGGTCAAAGTTAAAGACGCGTGAGAGGATCTTAAACGCGAAACGCGTGGAAAGACCGTTCATTCCCTCATCGACCCCGGCGTAATCCCGATACTCTTGATAGGACTTCGCTTTTGGATCGGTATCTTTCAGGCTTTCCCCATCGTAAACGCGCATCTTCGAGTAAATGCTCGAGTTCTCAGGCTCTTTCAGGCGAGAAAGAATGGTAAAGCGAGAGAGCGTTTCCAGCGTGCCCGGTGCGCAAGGCGCATGGGTCAGCTCACTGTGGTTAAGCAGTTTTTCGTAAATTTTGATCTCTTCGGAGATCCGCAGGCAATAAGGCACTTTGACGATGTAAACACGGTCAAGGAACGCCTCATTGTTTTTATTATTACGGAACGTCACCCATTCGGACTCGTTCGAGTGGGCAAGAATAATTCCGTTAAACGGCAGGGCAGAGATACCTTCTGTCCCGTTGTAGTTTCCTTCCTGGGTTGCGGTCAGCAGAGGATGCAGCACTTTAATTGGTGCTTTAAACATCTCAACGAACTCCATAATCCCCTGGTTTGAGCGGCACAGTGCGCCCGAATAACCGTAGGCATCAGGATCGTTCTGGGCGTGGTGTTCGAGTTTACGAATATCCACTTTCCCGACCAGCGCAGAGATATCCTGGTTGTTTTCATCACCAGGCTCCGTTTTGGCAATAGCGATCTGCTCCAGAATAGACGGCCAGACTTTGACAACGCGGAATTTTGTAATGTCCCCGCCAAAATCATGCAGACGTTTTGCAGCCCAGGGCGACATGATCGTACCGAGATAACGACGTGGGATCCCATACTCTTTTTCCAGGATCTGGGCGTCTTCCTGCGGGTTAAACAGGCATAACGGATGATCGTTTACCGGGCTACGCTCGCCGTTGGCGCTCAGGACATAAATCGGTACTCGCTGCATCAGCGACTTCAGCCGCTCAGCAAGAGATGATTTCCCCCCTCCCACAGGCCCCAGCAGATACAGAATCTGCTTCTTCTCTTCCAGACCCTGAGCCGCATGCTTCAAATAAGAAACAATCTGCTCAATGGCCTCTTCCATGCCATAAAACTCTTCAAAAGCAGGGTATCGTGCAATCACCCGATTCGAAAAGAGTCGAGAAAGACGAGGTTCGTGGGCAGTGTCGACCATGACAGGCTCACCAATAGCCATTAATAGCCGCTCTGCCGCATTGGCATAAGCGCTGCGATCTTGCCGACAAGTGGTAAGAAACTCCTGCAGCGTGAACTCTTCGTCCTTGGCAGCTTCATAACGCTGGCGATAGTGATCGAATATATTCATGGTATGCCGTCCTTTCGTTTTTTTAGCACATGTTAAGAGCCGTTCATATGAATAGTAGAGGCCCCTGAAGAGGTAAACTGAACGACGTCGCTGCTGAAGAAATAAGCAACTCTCATGCCATTGTGGTGGTCAGGAGATCAACGTATTCGGTGATACACCTTCTAAAATTAAGCGTAGATGGCATTTGCAAAACTTGCCTGTGTGCGCAAATGAATTTCAATGGCATATCAATAACTCATCAGCAAAAAAAGCATATCTTTTGTAAATATATGGGGCAGGATTCATGCGGTGTTCACTGTCCTGCAAGCAAAATGTCATCACTCGCTGAGAAATTAGGGGGTTACATTCTGGGGCGAATCCGTAAAATAGTTGGGCTGAAGCGTATTGACGGTTAAACTTTGACCGCTACACATTTAAATAAGGAATTATTGACTGTGACCAAACTCAAACTTCTGGCACTTAGCGTGCTTATTGCCACTTCCGCTAACGTCGCACAGGCAGAGAGCAACCTGACGCTGGGCGCAGGCGTTGGTGTGGTTGAGCACCCTTACAAAGATTACGATAGTGACGTTTACCCGGTCCCGGTTGTGACTTATGAAAGCGATAACTTCTGGTTCCGTGGTCTGGGCGGTGGTTACTACCTGTGGAATGACGATACCGATAAGCTGTCGGTGATGGCCTATTGGTCGCCAATGTACTTCAAACCGGGTGACAGCGACGACAACCGTCTGCGTAGTCTGGATAAACGTAAGAGCACCATGATGGCTGGCCTTTCTTACATTCACAACACGCAATACGGTTTCCTGCGTACCAGCCTTGCAGGCGATACGCTGGATAACAGCAATGGTATTGTATGGGATCTGGCGTGGTTATACCGCTATACCAATGGCGGTCTGACGTTGACTCCGGGGATTGGTGTCGAGTGGAACAGTGAAAACCAGAATGAATACTATTATGGTGTTTCACGCCATGAATCTGCCCGTAGCGGCTTGCGTAGCTACGATCCTGAAAGCTCCTGGAACCCGTATCTGGAGCTCAGCGCAAACTATAACTTCCTGGGCAACTGGAGCGTATACGGTACTGCGCGTTATACCCGCCTGTCTGATGAAGTGACAGACAGCCCGATGGTGGACAAATCCTGGACGGGTCTGATTTCAACGGGTGTTACCTACAAGTTCTGATACCACTGTGTGTCAAACAGTCGCCCGCAGAGATGCGGGCTTTTTGTGCATATCAGAGATGAATATTGATCCAAAACATGTGATTTGATTTTTTGTGCTGTTTTGGCATTACATCGGCCGCAACAAATAGTTAACGTATTTTTCCTGCCGCAATTACCAAAATTAAACCTGTTGTTTGATGAGACTGAAATCTATTCGTTTGTGAATGGAGGAGTATCTGTACAGTTTCACGAATCATTGTTCTGGGAGAGTGATTTCTGGTTTCGCAATATATTGATAATATTCTATTTTATAATCACGGTATAATTTTATCGTGAAACTCTCGCCACTAAAAATAGCAAGATAACTATTTTATTATTTTTGTGTGACGATGAAAGTTAACTTTCATTTGAAAAAAATAAAATCATTAAGTTAATTTTTATTTTACATCTTTTAGGTATTTATCTGAAAAAATTAAAATTGACATTAAATAAGCGATTGCAGATATTACTCCAACTTAATAAGTAAAGACAGTAACGCTGCATGGCTCAGATATTAAATGTCATGTGGTTTTCTTGCGAATAAACTTGGTAGAGATAATGAAAAAGTTAATCATGATAGCAGTGATGGGTGGGATTCTGACGGGATGTTCCACCGAGGCTTCACGCATGAGTGCTTGCGAAAGCAAGGGCGTGAGCCGCGATGCCTGCTATATCGCTGAGCAAAACCGTCAGGCGACAATCAATGCCGTAGCTGAAAAACAAGCTATGGAGAACGCGCAAAACGTATATAACTTAAATGATACTAATTCCAGTCATCACCACAAACACAATAATTATTAAGGTGTAACTTATGAAGAAATTAATAATTATCGCTGTACTGGTCGCAACATCTGCGGCTGCACCAGCCTATGCCATCAGCGAGGCTTACCGTCAGCAGTTACAGCATGAACATAAAACGATGGTCAGCGATGTTAATGCTCCGGTGCACGCCAGTAAAATCACACCCGTGCATGTGAATAAACTGGGCGTAGACTTTAAACGTGGCGCTGATGGTATTGCTTATATTAATGGCAAAGCGGCGGCAAATGATGAGAACAATGCAGACGCTCAGTCTTATAGCGCGGGCTTGATTTCCGTCATTGTCTATAAAAACGGGAAAATTAACGCGATGAAAGAGGGGAAATATTTAGGTCGCTTAAAATAACCGCAGTGCAGTTAAGATGTTCTGTCATTCGGCCCGGGAGCATTGTTTGTTCCCGGGTTTTTTATTGCCGTTGCCATAGCGGTCAACTTCCAATCTTAGAGGGTGCAATTTGTGCACCCTAACAGGACACATGCCAGTTGTTTTGCTTTACTGTGGTGCATTAACACAGGAGGGTGCGATGACAGCGAAACAGGTGATGTTTACAAAGCAGGTATCGCTGCCTGCTATTGGGCAGGGAACATGGTACATGGGCGAGGATCCTGGCCGACGTCGGGAAGAGGTTTCAGCGCTGCGGGCTGGTCTGGATCTCGGTCTGCGGTTGATCGATACCGCCGAAATGTATGCAGATGGTGCAGCGGAAGAGGTAGTGGGTGAAGCATTAACCGGGCGTCGTGATAGCGCTTTTTTAGTCTCGAAAGTATATCCCTGGAATGCCGGTGGTCAGAAAGCCATTGCCGCCTGTGAAGCGAGCCTGCGTCGACTAAAAACCGATTATCTGGATCTCTATTTGCTCCACTGGACGGGCAGTTTTTCATTTGCTGAGACCGTTGATGCCATGGAAGCACTCATTGCGCAGGGGAAAATCCGCCGCTGGGGCGTCTCTAATCTCGATTACGATGACATGCAGGCGTTATGGCAAGTCACGGGTGGGCGGGAATGTGCCACTAACCAGGTGCTTTATCATTTAGCATCGCGCGGTATTGAATATGATTTACTGCCGTGGTGCCAGCAGCAGCAGATGCCGGTCATGGCTTACAGTCCGCTGGCTCAGGCGGGGCGATTGCGCGGTGACTTGCTTTCTCACTCTGTGGTGAACGACATCGCGCACGCGCACAATGTTAGTGCTGCGCAGATTTTGCTGGCATGGGTGATCCGTCTGCCGGGCGTGATGGCGATTCCGAAAGCGGCAAGCGTAGCGCATGTCGAACAAAATGCCGCCGCGCTGGAGATAACGCTCTCTGTTGATGAGCTGAAGCAGTTAGATAAGGCATATCCAGCGCCAAAGGGTAAAACGGCGCTGGATATGGCCTGATTTGCCGAATGGCGATGCTCACGCTTCTTATCCGGCCAGCGCAATGTTTGGTAGGCCGGATAAGGCGTAAGCTCCGTCAGGCTACAGACACAATTTTAGCGTTTAGCAACGCGGATAGTTTGTGCCAGGCGTGATGGTTTTTCTTCGCGGGTTTTCTGCGGCGCGGTTGCGTAAGCCGTCTCTACGCAAACAAAGGTTTTATAGCCGTCATCCGGCATGTCGCCCATGCTAACGGACAGCGCCGGACCCGGGTTCCAGCCCACGACATTCAGATGGTGATGATGGACGACGTCGATATTGCGGTTGAGCGCATCATCATGGATAACGCTGCACGCTTGCGGATTCAGATAGACACGATCGGTGCGGTCCGGGAAGGTCTGGATACCATCAGCCAGCACATCTTCTTTAGCATCATTCACTTTGTCGATCAGGCGATCGCCAAGTCCACTGACTTTTACTGCCGCAATGTCACCGACGTTGAAATAGGTATGCAGCGCAGAGGTGGTTTCAAATTCACCGTGGGCTTCCAGTTCCATTTCACAGGTGGCACCTACTTTGAAACGGGCCAGCAGGCAGAACTCGTGCGGCCATAGCTGACGCGTTTCAGCGCTGCTTTGCAATTCAAACGTTAGCGCCACGCCATTGTCGTCTTCATTGTGCGCTTTCAGCGTCCATGGCAGGTTGCGGGCAAAACCATGAGAAGGCAGGCCCTGCTGAGCAGCCGGACCAAACCACGGCCAGCAAATTGGTACGCCGCCACGCAGCGCTACGCCGGTTTTAAACGGGGTATTGTTACTTAGCCACAGGACTTCCTCTTCGCCGTTGGGTTTCCAGGAAAGAAGATGTGCGCCCTGCAGTGCGAAAGATGCTTTAACCTGTGGATGATCGACCACAAGAATCTCAAGTTCATCAAGCTGGCGGCGGGAGAGGACCGGGGTAATTTGTTCGATTACCGGAAGTGCAAAAATTTTATTAATCATTATGCAATCCTTTTTTTTACCCTAAATAATTCGAGTTGCAGGACGGCGGCAAGTGAACGATCCCGATGAGCTTACAGAAGTAAGTGATTCGGGTGAGAGAGCATTGCCAACACACCGGTAACTTGAAGTAAGACGGGTATCTTCAGGCAAAAAAAAGAGCGACCTGAGTCGCTCTTACAGATTACTGTTTCATCTCAACTTATTTGGAGATGTGAGCAATCAGATCCAGAACTTTGTTGGAGTAGCCGGTTTCGTTGTCGTACCAGGATACCAGTTTCACGAAGTTGTCGTTCAGTGCGATACCAGCTTTAGCATCGAACACGGAAGTGCAAACTTCACCGTTGAAATCGGTAGATACTACGTCGTCTTCGGTGTAACCCAGAACGCCTTTCATCGGGCCTTCGGAAGCAGCTTTGATTGCTTTCTTAATTTCTTCGTAAGAAGCAGCTTTTTCCAGACGAACGGTCAGGTCAACAACAGATACGTTCGGGGTAGGAACGCGGAACGCCATACCAGTCAGTTTGCCGTTCAGTTCTGGCAGTACTTTACCTACAGCTTTAGCAGCACCGGTAGAGGACGGGATGATGTTCTGGGATGCGCCGCGGCCGCCGCGCCAGTCTTTGTGAGACGGGCCATCAACGGTTTTCTGAGTAGCGGTGGTCGCGTGAACAGTAGTCATCAGACCTTCGATGATGCCGAAGTTGTCGTTGATAACTTTAGCCAGCGGAGCCAGGCAGTTAGTGGTGCAGGAAGCGTTAGAAACGATGTCCTGACCTTCGTATTTGTCAAAGTTAGCGCCTTTAACAAACATCGGAGTGTTATCTTTGGACGGACCAGTCAGAACCACTTTTTTCGCGCCAGCAGTGATGTGCTTACGAGCGGTTTCATCTGTCAGGAACAGGCCAGTAGCTTCAGCTACTACGTCAACACCAACTTCGTCCCATTTCAGGTTAGCCGGATCACGTTCAGCGGTAACACGGATTTTTTTACCGTTTACGATCAGATGACCGTCTTTCACTTCAACGGTACCGTTGAAACGGCCGTGAGTGGAGTCATATTTCAGCATGTAAGCCATGTAGTCAGCGTCTAACAGGTCGTTGATTGCAACGATCTCGATGTCAGAGCGTTCTTGAGCAGCACGGAAAACAATGCGACCGATACGGCCAAAACCGTTGATACCTACTTTGATAGTCATATATTCCACCAGCTATTTGTTAGTGAATAAAAGGTTGCCTGTAAAATTACAAAAACCTTACGCAGCGTCAAGCGGAATCGTGTCAATCATTGCGACAAATCAATCTGCTGCTTAAGCTTTGCGCAACTGACTCGCCTCACTCTTCCTTTGGGCTTGAAACCACATGGGGTCGGCGGCCCGAATTTTAAAGGGCAATCAAGATAAAAACGTGATTGTGATCACGAATTGCAGGCTGCCATTTCGCACGGATCAAGTTTAGAACAAAAGTTCGCACTCTGGTGTTAATGTTTTGTTAGAATCTGTCTCGCGATGTGAGTTTAGATAAAGCGAGATGTGAGCAAATGGCTAATCAACCTTCTCCAGAAGAACTAAAAAAAAATTTAACCGAAATGCAGTTCTACGTGACGCAGAATCACGGGACAGAACCGCCATTTACCGGGCGTTTGCTGCACAACAAGCGTGACGGCATCTACCACTGTTTGGTCTGCGACAAACCGCTATTTCGTTCCGAGACAAAATATGACTCTGGCTGCGGCTGGCCCAGCTTTTACGAGCCTGTCAGCGCAGAGGCTATCCGTTACATTAAAGATACTTCACACGGTATGCAGCGCATTGAAATCCGCTGTGGTAACTGTGATGCGCACCTGGGGCATGTCTTCCCGGATGGTCCGCAACCTACCGGTGAACGTTACTGCGTTAACTCAGCCTCTTTGAACTTCACCGATGGTGAAAACGGTGAGCAGACCAAAGGCTGAAGAAACGATTCAGCAAATTATTCTACGGAGAGTGGATTTAACATGAATCTTGATGAGATGATCAACAGCATGACGCCGGAAGTTTATCAGCGCTTATCAACTGCCGTTGAACTCGGAAAATGGCCGGATGGCGTGGCGCTAACGGCAGAACAAAAAGAGAACTGCTTACAGCTGGTGATGTTATGGCAGGCGCGAAACAATATTGACGCGCAGCATATGACGATTGATACCAACGGTGAGATGGTGATGAAGAGTAAGCAGCAGTTGAAAGTGGAGTTTGGTATTACTCCCGAACCCATTGCGACGTTTAAATCCTGATTACTCAGGCCCGGCAAACATCTATGTCGGGCCCGCAGTTGAAGTTATTTCTTGTTCATCATCGCCTTCAGATCGGCGAACGGATTATATTTCGCTTCGCCCACCGCTTTCTGCGCATCTTCGCCTGCAACCACCGTTGAACCATACTGGTCCGCTTCCGTATATTTGGAATGTTCGTGATCGTGGCAGTACAGGCACAACATTTCCCAGTTGCTACCATCTTCCGGGTTATTGGAGTGATCGTGATCGATATGGTGTACCGTCAATTCGCGCAAATTTGAGTACACGAACTCACGGGAACAACGTCCGCAGACCCAGGGGAAGAGTTTAAGCGCCTTTTCCCGGTAACCGACTTCCAGACGGGCGTAATTTTTAGGGATAAAAGCCATAAAGCTCATGCCTCCAGTAGAAAATGAAAAGCTGCGCCAAAAGCTGGCGCAGCAGAATGCGATAATCATAACCTATTGTGTCAGGCGTTGGGATCAGTGTTTGATGCCTAACGAATCGGCTAACTGCTTCGCCAATTGGTTTTGGTCATCCGCACCGTATTCCCAGAACATGGCGCCTCCCAGCCCCTTGCTCTTGATGTAGTCAGCCTTGATCGCTACCGAGCGCGGGTTTTCATAGGAGAGGGCAAAGAGCGCTTTTCCCTCCACAGACTGCACTGACAGCCACGGCACTTTTGCTTCATCATCCCAATGCTGGCTAAAGCGCTTTTGCGGATCGTTGATCAATTTCGCCACGATATCGTTGTACTTCACATAGGTATCTTTGCTCAGATCGACGCCCAGTGATTTGAACAATTCAATTTGCGCGGGCTCGAAATAGGGCTGGGTAACAGGATTTTTCTGTGCGTCAGGTTTGCTCCAGTCAATGCCAGGCTCAACAGCGCGTTTCGGTACGCGACCATAAAAACCAATGCCCAGGTTCATCTGACTCGCTTTTAGACCGGCAGCAAGATAGTTGTTGACCACAAAATCAGCGCTGTACTTATCCGCCGCGGCGACTGTCGGCCATTGTGTCGAATCGTACAGGTTCGAGTTGAAATACTGCGTACCGTAAGCCATGTCATAGGTCATCAGGTTTATGTAGTCGAGCGACGGCGCAATGGCTTTCACATCCACCCAGCTTTTCGGGCTTTCCGCATTTGCGCCCACGGCGATAGTCAGTAGTTTTTTATGCCCCAATGCGGCGCGGAGCTCTTTTAACAGCGCGGTAAAGTTAGCTCGGTCGGCCGGTTGACTTTCGACCAGTCCCCAGGCGCCGTTGACCGGGTATTCCCAGTCGAGGTCGATGCCATCCAGTCCATATTTCGCAATTATCTCCTGAGCAGACTGAATAAACACCGCGCGCGATTCTTTCGTTGCTGCCGCGCCGGAGAATCCACGAGCCCCCCAACCACCGACGGAAAGCAATACTTTCAGGTTCGGATTCTGTTTACGCAGCTGTGGAATTTTCAGTAAATCATCCTGCACTTTCGGTGAAAGCCAAATCTGATGCAGCTTGCCGGCGTCTTTTAAGGCGTCATTGGTCTCGTCTTTTTCGTTGTTGTAGACAAGGCCAAACGAATAGTTGAGATGGGTTATCTGACGAACATCCAGTTTATTGATGTCACCACCAGGACCGGCAGTGACGTCGCCGCCACCATTGAAGTAGCCAACTGACATCAGTGAACTGGCGGAAACAACGCTGGCGCAAAGCAGGGGTAATGCTGCCAACAAAGGCAATAGTTTCATCGGTGTTCCTCTTTGACATTTAAACAAGCAAACACGCCACGGAAATGGCGTGGCGAAAAAAACAGCATCTGCAGGTTAACAGTTTCATAACAGGAAAAATGCGAAGAGGTTCACGTCATGTCGGCGAAGCGGCAAACCATTTCTGGTAGGTTGTATCGGTTGGGGCAAACATTACTGAGTGTTGACGCAAGTCCCTTTTCTGGCCTACAGATTTGCATACATGCGCAAATTCAATAGGCCGGATAAGGCGTTTTAAAGTATTAGCGCTGGGTTTCCAGCCAGTCATCAAGCGTATACAGCGTTGCGCCCGCCGCCGCCATTTCCATAAACGCCTCTGCACTGTCCTGGGGTTGAATATTGACGCCACGGCAGCCGTCGGTAATAACGCTGACGGTATAACCAAGATCGAGCGCATCCAGAACGGTGAATTTAACGCAATAGTCGCTAGCCAGACCCATGATAATAAGCTCAGCAATACGGTGTTCGAGCAGCCAGGCGTTCAGCGCGGTTGCCTGACGACGACCGTTATCAAAAAACGCACTGTAACTGTCGACCAGCGGGTTCTCGCCCTTGGTGAAGGTTTTCGCTATCGCACGCTGGTTCAGCAGCGGATGCAGGGCCGCCCCTTCGCTGTTTTGCACGCAATGATCGGGCCAGAACGTTTGCGCCAGACCATCCAGTTGTCCCTGACTGTAGGGGGCGACCTGATGCTGGCTGGCAAAACTACCGTGATTAGCCGGATGCCAGTCCAGACTGGCAACAACCGTGTCGCCGCGTAGGGCGCACCAGTCAATCAGACGGTTGGCAATCTCGATTGTGCTATCGCCTTGCGGAACAGCGAGAGCGCCGCCGGCACAAAAGTCATTTTGTAAATCGACCAACAGTAAGGCTCGGGCCATGGGCATAGACTCCTTTATTCGTCGGGGGTGAGCTCGCCGCGCAGATTTTGCGTCATTGCTTCACGAATGCTCTGCACATCCAGTCCCTGACTGAGTAAATAATGCAATTTGGTGAGCGTGGCTTCGACGGTCATATCCGCGCCGCCAATCACGCCAGCGTGGGCGAGGGCATTACCCGTCGCGTAGCCACCCATGTTTACCTTGCCGGACATACACTGGGTCAGGTTCACCACCACAATGCCACGTGAGCTCGCATCTTCAAGTTCTTGCAGAAACTCTTTATTTTGCGGTGCATTGCCCACGCCGTAGGAGCGCAAAATTAACGCTTTCACCGGCTGGCGCAGGAAGTTACGCACCACATCAGCGGAGATACCTGGATAAATGGTGACCACGCCAATCGGTTGTGGAGTAATAGGATGAACAATCAGTTCTCCTGCGCCGTGCGGTGCTGGCGGTGTTCCCAGTCGACGGATGTGGATCCCAGCTTCCAGTAGCGGCGCAAGGTTGGGTGAGGCAAAGGCGTCAAAGCCATCGGCGTGCGCTTTAGTGGTACGGTTGCCGCGAAACAGTCGATTGTTGAAAAACAGGGTGACTTCATTGATCGGGTAATTTGCCGCAACGTACAGCGCATTGAGCAGATTGATTTGCCCGTCTGAACGTAGCTCTGCCAGCGGAATTTGTGACCCTGTCACAATTACCGGTTTACCCAGGTTCTCCAACATAAAAGAGAGCGCTGAAGCCGTAAACGCCATGGTGTCGGTGCCGTGCAGAATGACAAAACCATCGTAATCGTCGTAGTGTGCTTTAATGTCTTCCGCAATATGCTGCCAGTCTTCCGGCGTCATGTCGGAGGAATCCATCAACGGGACGTATTCGTGGATGGTGAAGTCTGGCATCTCCGGGCGGTGGAATTCAGGCATCAATGCCAGTTGACGCTGGAGATGACCAGAAACAGGAATATAACCCTGTTCTGAGCGCTGCATACCGATGGTACCGCCGGTATAGGCAACGTAAATCGATTTCTTTTGCATGACTTTTCTTCTGTCTCAATGAAAACCCCTCTTCATCCCGAAGAGGGGGCAATTGTTAGCGAACGTTGGCGCAGGTCAGGCAAAACGCATATCGGTTTTGCGGATCGTTAAACGCGGCCAGCTTATCGCTTTCCGCTTTAACTGCACTGGCCGCAGAAGCAAGCGGTGCCGGGAGCATGGCCTGAATAGCTTCGGGCAGCATGGCGCGAACGGAGCCTGACATGCTGTCCATTACCATATCGACGAATGTCGGTTCATCCTGATAATACGCAATGTGCCACTGTTTCAGCTTGGCAAGCTCAGCCGCTTTCGCGATGGCGTCGTCAAAATCACCGAGGCTGTCTACCAGTCCGTTGGCTTTCGCATCCTGACCGGTCCAGACGTGACCCTGCGCGATTTTGTCAATCTGCTCAGGGGTTGTCTTACGTGCATCCGCGACCAGCGTGATAAAGCGCTTATAGCCATTTTCAATGCTCAATTGCATCATTTGCTGCACTTCAGGCGGTAACGCTTTGGTGATGGAGATATCCGCTAGCGGGGAAGTGGCCACGCCATCGGTATGTACACCAATGGAATCCAGGCTGTTTTCTACGGTGTTGATCACACCAAAGATCCCGATTGAACCGGTTAACGTGCTGGGGTTTGCCACAATGTAACTGGCTGGGGTGGAGATCCAGTAGCCACCGGAGGCCGCCATGCCGCCCATAGACACGACAACCGGTTTACCCGCCGCTTTTGCCGCAGCCAGCTCAGCACGAATGACTTCCGAGGCGCTGACGCTGCCGCCAGGACTGTTCACGCGCAGAACAATAGCTTTCACTTTCGGATCGAGACGCGCTTCGCGGATTTGTGCGGCAGTGGTGTCGCCCCCCACATTTCCTGGGGTTTCTTCACCGTCCATAATCGCGCCGTTTGCGAAGATAACGCCAATGCTGTCTCCGGTATCCGCCGGCGTTTTCAGCGAATAATCGTAATAGCTGACGGCGCGATAGTTTTTATCCGCTTTGCTCCAGCCAAACTGTTTGGTCAGCATTTTTTCGACTTCGGCGCTGGAGGCGAGTGCATCCACCAGTTTGTTGTCGAGCGCATATTTCGCCGTATCTCCATCGACCTTCGTCAAACCGTCCAGCATCGCCTGTGCGCCAGGGAACACCTGCTGAGCTGGGATCTGGCGGTTGGCGGCGACCGTGTCGAGATAGTTCTGCCACAGCTCGCCGATCCAGCGACTGTCGGCTTCACGCGCGGCAGGAGACATATCATCGCGGATAAACGGTTCTACGGCAGACTTATAGGTCCCGACGCGGAACACGTGCGTGGAAACTTTCAGCTTATCGAGCAGGGACTTGTAGTACAGACCGTTGGTGGCAAAGCCGTGCAGATCAACGGAACCCTGCGGAGAGAGGTAAATTTTGTTAGCAAAACTGGCGAGGTAATACTGCCCCTGGCTGAAGTTATCGCCCACGGCAAAGACCGGTTTACCGCTGTCGCGGAATTCCCGCAGTGCTTTGCCGATATACTGCATGGAAGGCTGGTCTGCCCCGGCAAAATTTTTCAGATCCATCACGATGCCGGTGATGTTGCGATCATCTTTTGCCTGGCGAATAGTATTCACGATATCGAACAGGGAGTTTTCCTGCAGACGATCGGAACTGGCGCCAAACAGCTGACGGCCAATAACGCTTAAACGACTGGTGCTCGAAGGCTTATCGACAATCACCCCAGAGATATCGAGCAGCAACGCGCCTCGCTCAGCGTGTTCGCTGGTGTTGCTGCTGCTGACCTGCATCCAGATGCCCACGCCAACCAGCACCAAAAAGATGAAGAACAGGTTAAGCACAAATTCACGGACGAAATTGAGTAATCGCCATGTCCATTTAAAAAATCCGGCAATAAATCGCCACAGGGTTCGCATGTATTCTCCCTACCAATTAACAACACGCCACCCCGAAATCCCGGAGAAAGGCGATAAGATGAGGCTATCGTAATGACCCGACAGGCACTTGTCAGCAGGAATCACCGCCTGTGCTGTAACAAAATCCGCTCACGTGTTAATTTTGTGAACAAATTTCATTGTTGGAGTTAAGCAAATGGATGCACTCGAATTACTTATGACCCGTCGTAGCGCCTCTCGTCTCGTCGAACCGGCCCCGGCAGGAGAACAACTGCAAAATATTCTGCGTGCGGGAATGCGCGCGCCGGACCACAAAACGCTGCAACCGTGGCAATTCTTTGTCATTGAGGGCGAAGGGCGTGAACGCTTTGCCGCCGTGCTTGAAAAAGGCGCTATTGCATCTGGCAGCGATGAGAAGGCCCAGGAAAAAGCGCGCAGCGCGCCGTTTCGCGCACCGCTGATTATTACCGTGGTGGCGAAATGTGAAGCAAACGACAAGGTTCCGCTATGGGAACAGGAAATGTCTGCCGGTTGTGCGGTGATGGTCATGCAGATGGCTGCCATTGCCCAGGGCTTTGGCGGTATCTGGCGCAGTGGCGCATTAACCGAAAGTGAGGTCGTCCGCGAAGCGTTTGACTGTCGCCCACAAGATAAAATCGTCGGTTTTCTCTATCTGGGCACACCACAGTTGAAAGCATCCACGACGATTACCCTTGCCGATCCGAGCGCATTCGTCCGTTATTTCTGATATCAACGGCAAAACTGTCTGGATTATGAGCAAAGGCACCCGAATTCAGACAGTCACTCTTACCACATCATGGAATGAGCGCTACCATATCCGGATTGCAATGACAGGAGATGTCCATGAGCGAGCAAGCTATTCGTTTAACGCAATACAGCCACGGAGCCGGTTGCGGTTGTAAAATTTCCCCAAAAGTGCTGGAAACCATCCTGCACAGCGAGCAGGCGAAGTTTGTTGATCCAAACTTACTGGTGGGTAATGAAACCCGCGACGACGCGGCTGTATACGATCTGGGAAACGGCACCAGCGTAATCAGCACCACCGATTTCTTTATGCCGATTGTCGATAATCCGTTTGATTTTGGCCGCATCGCCGCAACCAACGCCATCAGCGATATTTTCGCCATGGGCGGCAAACCGATTATGGCAATTGCTATCCTGGGCTGGCCGCTTGATAAGCTGGCGCCGGAAATCGCCCGCGAAGTAACCGAAGGCGGACGCTTTGCCTGCCGTCAGGCGGGTATCGCGCTGGCGGGGGGGCACTCTATTGATGCCCCTGAGCCTATCTTTGGTCTTGCGGTAACCGGCGTTGTTCCAACTGAACGCGTGAAGAAAAACAGCACCGCCGAGGCGGGATGCAAGCTGTTTTTGACCAAGCCTCTGGGTATTGGTGTCCTGACCACCGCAGAAAAAAAATCGCTGCTGAAGGACGAGCACAAAGGGCTGGCGACGGAAGTGATGTGCCGGATGAACATTGCCGGGGCGGCATTTGCCGATATCGACGGCGTGAAAGCCATGACCGACGTTACCGGTTTTGGGCTGCTGGGGCATCTGAGCGAGATGTGTCAGGGGGCCGGCGTTCAGGCGCAGATCGTCTACCAGGCAATTCCTAAGCTGCCAGGTGTTGAAGAATACATCGCGCAGGGCGCGGTGCCGGGCGGTACCCAGCGTAACTTTGCCAGCTACGGACACCTGATGGGTGAAATGCCGCAGTCGGTTCGCGATTTGCTCTGCGATCCGCAAACTTCCGGTGGTCTGCTGTTAGCGGTAACGCCGGAAGCTGAAGCTGAAGTTAAAGCGGCAGCGGCGCAGTTTGGCATCGACCTCACTGCGATTGGTGAGTTAGTGGAAGCTCGTGGCGGTCGCGCCATGGTTGAGATCCGTTAACTCGATGCGGTTGTTTATTGCCGAAAAACCGAGTCTGGCGCGCGCTATCGCCGATGTGCTGCCGAAGCCGCATCGCAAAGGTGACGGTTTTATCGAGTGCGGAAACGGGCAAGTGGTGACCTGGTGTATTGGTCACCTGCTTGAGCAGGCGCAGCCAGATGCCTACGACAGTCGTTATGCTCGCTGGAGTCTGGTTGATCTGCCGATTGTCCCGGAAAAGTGGCAACTGCAGCCGCGTCCCTCGGTGACCAAACAGCTCAACGTTATTAAGCGATTTTTGCATGAGGCCAGTGAAGTCATTCACGCAGGTGACCCCGATCGTGAAGGACAGCTGCTGGTGGATGAAGTGCTGGATTACCTGCAACTGGCCCCTGAAAAGCGCCAGCAGGTGCAACGCTGCCTGATTAACGACCTCAACCCGCAGGCCGTCGAGCGGGCGATTGAGCGTCTGCGCGCCAACAGTGAGTTCATCCCCCTGTGCGTGTCGGCACTGGCGCGAGCGCGGGCGGACTGGCTGTACGGTATCAACATGACGCGCGCTTATACCATTCTGGGGCGTAACGCGGGCTATCAGGGCGTACTTTCGGTCGGGCGCGTGCAGACGCCGGTGCTCGGACTGGTTGTGCGTCGCGATGAAGAGATTGAAAACTTCGTTGCCAAAGACTTCTTCGAGGTAAAGGCGCATATCGTGACGCCCGCCGATGAGCGGTTTACCGCTATCTGGCAGCCGAGCGAAGCGTGTGAGCCGTATCAGGATGAAGAAGGGCGCTTGCTAAACCGCACGCTGGCTGAACACGTGGTAAACCGCATTAACGGTCAACCGGCGATCGTCACCAGCTATAACGATAAACGGGAATCAGAATCCGCGCCGCTGCCGTTTTCGCTGTCGGCGTTGCAGATTGAAGCGGCGAAACGCTTTGGCTTAAGTGCGCAAAACGTTCTGGATATCTGCCAGAAGCTGTATGAAACCCATAAACTGATCACCTATCCGCGTTCGGATAGCCGCTATCTGCCGGAAGAACACTTTGCCGGACGTCACGCGGTGCTGAACGCGATTAGCGTCCATGCGCCGGATCTGCTTCCGCAACCGGCGGTCAATCCCGATACGCGAAACCGCTGTTGGGATGATAAAAAAGTGGATGCCCACCACGCCATCATTCCAACCGCGCGCAGTTCGTCCATCAACCTGAACGATAATGAAGCGAAGATATACAATCTGATTGCCCGTCAATATCTGATGCAGTTTTGCGCGGATGCGTTATTCAGGAAGTGCGTTATTGAGCTGGACATCGCGAAAGGTAAGTTTGTCGCCAAAGCCCGTTTTCTGGCAGAGGCCGGATGGCGTACGCTGCTTGGCAACAAAGAGCGCGACGAAGATAACGACGGGACGCCGCTGCCGGTGGTGGCAAAAGACGACGAACTGCTGTGCGAAAAAGGCGAAGTGGTTGAACGACAGACCCAGCCTCCGCGGCACTTTACCGATGCCACGCTACTGTCAGCGATGACCGGAATCGCGCGCTTTGTGCAGGATAAAGATCTGAAAAAGATCCTGCGCGCAACGGACGGACTGGGAACGGAAGCGACGCGCGCCGGGATTATCGAGCTGCTGTTTAAGCGTGGTTTCCTGGTGAAGAAGGGGCGCTATATCCATTCTACCGATGCCGGAAAAGCGCTGTTTCATTCGCTGCCTGAAATGGCGACGCGCCCGGATATGACCGCGCACTGGGAATCTATCCTGACCCAAATCAGCGAAAAACAGTGTCGATATCAGGATTTCATGCAGCCGCTGGTGGGGACGCTGTATCAGCTAATCGATCAGGCGCGCAGCACGCCGGTACGACGCTTCCGTGGTATTGCCGCACCGGGTAGTAGTGGTGGTGACAAGAAAAAGAGCGCGCCGCGGAAACGCACGGCGAAAAAAAGCCCGCCATCTGAAGAGGCGGGCCTGTAATGCGCTCTTAGGCTGGATAAGGCATGTGTGCCGCATCAAGCCTACGGGAACAACAGATCTGAATTAAATCACACCCTGGCCCAACATCGCGTCGGCAACTTTCACGAATCCCGCGATGTTGGCGCCACGTACGTAGTTGGTTTGCTTGCTTTCGCCGCCGTACTCGACGCAGGCATGGTGAATATCCAGCATGATGTGGTGCAGGCGCGCATCCACTTTCTCCGCTTTCCAGCCCAGACGTGCGGCGTTCTGCGCCATTTCCAGACCGGATGTCGCTACGCCTCCCGCGTTGGCCGCTTTACCCGGCGCGAACAATACACCGGCTTCCAGGAACAGATCGGTGGCCTCGATGGTGGTAGGCATGTTTGCCCCTTCGGCGACAGCCTTCACGCCGTTGGCGATCAGCACGCGTGCCGCATCGACATCAAGTTCGTTCTGGGTGGCGCACGGCAGGGCGATATCAACCGGAACCGACCACGGCTGTTGGCCTTCCAGATAGGTCAGGCCAAATTCGCGGGCGTAATCCGCCACGCGGCCGTCGCGGCTGTCTTTGATCGCGCACAGACGCGCCAGTTTTTCTTTGGTAAATCCGCTTTCGTCGACCACGGTACCGCTGGAATCGGAGGCGGTGACTACTCGCGCGCCAAACTCCATGGCTTTCTCAATGGCGAATTGCGCCACGTTACCGGAACCAGAGACGGCCACGCGCATGCCTTCAAAGCCCAGGCCATGGCGTTTGAGCATCGCTTCGGTAAAGTACACCAGACCGTAGCCAGTAGCTTCCGGGCGAATCAGGCTGCCGCCGAAAGAGAGACCTTTACCGGTAAAGACGCAGGCGCTGTTGTTGGACAGTTTTTTCATCATCCCGGCCATAAAGCCGACTTCACGACCGCCCACGCCGATATCGCCCGCCGGAACATCGGTATCGGGCCCTAAATGGCGGAACAGTTCGGTCATCAGCGCCTGGCAGAAACGCATGATTTCGCCTTCGCTTTTACCTTTCGGATCGAAATCGCTCCCGCCTTTACCCCCGCCCATTGGCAGCGTGGTGAGGGCGTTTTTAAATGTTTGCTCGAAGCCAAGGAATTTCAGGATCGACAGGTTCACGGAAGGGTGGAAACGCATCCCGCCTTTGTATGGGCCAATGGCGGAGCTAAACTGCACGCGCCACGCGCGGTTGACCTGCACCTGATTGCGATCGTCCAGCCAGACGACGCGGAACTGGATCACGCGCTCCGGTTCAACCAGACGTTCCAGCAACGACATCTGACGATAACGCGGGTTTTGCTCGAGGAAGGGCCACAGTGTCGTCATTACCTCACGAACGGCTTGCGCGAACTCGGTCTGATTCGGGTCGCGCTTTTGCACATGGTTAAGGAATGACTCCAGAGAACGTGTCTGATCCATAGATATAAGTACCTCTTATGTATTGATATGGTTATATTTTTGATTTTTGTGTTAAGTGTTTTGCAGTTTTTGACTATAACATCAGCAGTGTGACGGGACGCAAGAAAAAATTAACCGCGCTAAGTAAATTAATATTGCGGCGTGGGTCATAACCAAAAGCGATGATGGCAAGGGCTAAAGTTTCTGCCGGTTTATACCGTTATACTGAGCATAACTGTCAGTCAAAAAGGAAAGAATATGCGCCGTATAATCATGGCAGGAGCGTTGGCACTGGTGTCCAGCGCGACGCTGGCAAATCAGCTCTATCGCCCGGACGTGCAGGTGAATGTCCCGCCGGAAGTGTTCAGTTCCAGCGGTCAGCGGGCGCAACCCTGTAGTCAGTGCTGTATTTATCAGGATCAAAACTACTCAGAAGGGGCGGTGATTAAAGCGGATGGCGTTTTGCTTCAGTGCCAGCGCGATGATAAAACGATCAGCACGAATCCGCTGGTCTGGCGTCGCGTAAAAGGATAAACGCTTCTAATAGCGGGATATCGGCAGGCGCCAGCGGATAACGCAGCGCCTCTTCGGGTGAACACCAGACGATATCCTGATGTTCATACACTTTCAGCTCCCCCTGATATGACGGTACATGCCAGGCATGTAAGTGAATGAGTCGGCCTGAAACCTCGCGTTGATGGCTGGCAATGTAGCGCCCAACGACCGCCTCGATGCCCAACTCTTCACGCAGTTCACGGACCAGCGCCTCTGGCTGACTTTCCCCCGGCTCAACCTTACCGCCAGCAAACTCCCACATACCTGACTGATCCGCATGCTGCGGGCGTTGAGCCAGTAAAATTTTGCCATCACGTTCAATGATAGCGGCGACCACGTCGAGGGTTTTCATTATATTCATCAAGATCTAACGGCAGAAAATGACATACTATCGTTATCTTTGTTTTATCTAAAGTATTCAGGAGCCACCGTTGAACGATCCTCAGTCGTGGGTAAAACCGTTAACGCGTATCCCTTCCAGTTTGCAACCGCTCGTTGCTACGCAGAAAAAACATTATGGTGATGTGCTGCATCCCACGCGCTGGTGGGGGCGGATGCCGTTCCTGTTCTGGCTGGTGGCGCTGTTTGTCGGGTATCTGGAGCGTAAAAAGGCGCGCCTGTCGCCGGTGATGCGCGCGCTGTTGATGACCCGCGTTTCTCAGGTGTGCCACTGCGCTTTCTGCGTTGACGCCAACAGTTTACGGCTGGCTGAACGCTGCGGCGCGCTGGATAAAGTCTTACAGGTTGCCAACTGGCAAGAATCAACGCTATTTAGCGCAGAAGAACGTGTAGGGCTGGCCTATGCTGATGCGGTCACCGCAACGCCACCACAGGTTGACGATGCGCTGAAAGCGCAGATGAAGCAGTATTTTACCGATGACGCCATTACTGAAATGACCGCGCTGATTGCGTTTCAAAATCTCTCGGCGCGTTTTAATGCCGCTCTCGATATTCCCTCCCAGGGACTGTGCGACAGTTTTAAAGGACGCCCGCATGCTTGACCGCCATCTTCATCCGCGATTAAAACCGCTTTTGCATCGCTGCGTGGGCATCATTGATCAACCGGCGATTACCCCGGACGGACTTACGCTGGTCGGTTTTGCTATTGGCGTGCTGGCGTTGCCATTTCTGGCGTTAGGCTGGTATATGGCGGCGCTGGTGGCTATTGTGCTCAA
This sequence comes from Citrobacter sp. RHB35-C21, assembly GCF_013816515.1. Classification (NCBI taxonomy): domain Bacteria; kingdom Pseudomonadati; phylum Pseudomonadota; class Gammaproteobacteria; order Enterobacterales; family Enterobacteriaceae; genus Citrobacter; species Citrobacter sp. RHB35-C21. The sequence continues at coordinate 3,000,035 of NZ_CP057147.1, read as the reverse complement.
TCGGCTGTTTGACGGGCTGGATGGGGCGCTGGCACGGCGCAGAGGGCTAACGGACGCGGGAGGATTTCTCGATATCTCGCTCGATTTTCTGTTTTACGCCTTAGTGCCGTTTGGTTTTATTCTTGCTGCGCCGGCGCAAAATGCGCTGGCAGGCGGTTGGCTGTTGTTCGCGTTTATTGGCACCGGCAGCAGCTTTCTGGCCTTCGCCGCGCTGGCGGCAAAGCATCAGATTGATAACCCCGGTTATGCGCATAAATCGTTTTATTATCTGGGCGGACTGACTGAAGGAACCGAGACGATTTTGCTGTTTGTGTTGGGATGTCTGTTCCCGGAATATTTTGCCGTAATGGCGTGGGTCTTTGGCGCGCTGTGCTGGATGACGACGTTCACCCGGATCTGGAGCGGATATCTGACGCTGAAAGCGGTCCAGCGTCAGGCGTAACGTAGTGCGTTGCCGGATGCGCTTCGCTTATTCGGCCTACAACGATGGTTTATGTAGGCTGGGTAAAGCGTTCTCGCTGCATCCGGCAACAATGACAATCTTACTTGCTGGCGTCCGGACCCCGTTCACCGCTGGTGACCGGGTTTTTCGGAGAGCTGCTCCACTCATACCAGCCGCCGTCGTAGACGGAGACGTTTTTCCAGCCCATTGCGCGGGCATACATAAACGTTTCCGAAGCACGCCAGCCGGTACCACAATAGAATGAGACCTGCTGCTGTGGCAGGATATTCCATTGCTTCCACATGGCGGCGATGTCATCGGCGCTGCGCATGGTGCCATCCGGATTATGGAAATCTTCCATGTGGGTGGAGTCGCTGCCTGCATGGCCCCAACGCGCCCCTGCGATCTCACCTTTTGGCTTAATGTAGCTATAGCCGCTGGTCGTACCGATAAATTCCGGCCATGAACGAATGCTCACCAAAGACGCATCCTGGCGATGCAGCAGACCGCGAGCCTGTTCCATATCCAGCATCAGTTGCGGTTGGGCAGGGATCGTCACGCCGAAATCAGGTTCAGGCTTCACCGTTGGTGCCGTACCGCGTTCGACCGGTAAACCTGAATCAGACCAGGTCTGCCAGCCGCCGTCGAGCAGACGAACATCTTTCACACCTGCATACAGCATAATTTGTGCCACGCGCGCGGCGGCGTAGACATCGCGGCCGTATAAAATCACCGTGGTGTCGTGGCGGATGCCGTGTTTCGCCAGCATCGCTTTGAGCTGCGCGTCGGACACTTTATTCCACAGCGGTTCGCTTTCGACTTCGTTGGTATCAATGTAGCCCGCGCCAGGGATATGGCTGAGCAGATACAACTTCGGCGCGCCCCAGGCGGCTTCAATCACTTTCCAGTCACCGGCCGGTTTGGCGGTCACCTCTTTACCCTGCTGAAGGTCGTGCAGCCACTGCGGGTAAACCAACTGTTCGAAGTGCGGCAGACGTTGCAGGCGGGCAGGGTCCGTAAGCGCATCGCTGAGGGTTGAGATAGCGTTAAAGCCGACTTTCTGCAGGCGGGATTTGACGGCCTGCATGTCAGTATCGCTGCCATACAATGCCACCGGCGCGTCGGTTTTCAGGTGATGTGCCTTAACCCAGGCGCTGAGTTGTTCATCATTCATCTTGTCGAGCCAGGCGGCAGACAGGTTCAGTGCGGAAGGCTCGTGTCCTGAAGGACCATTAAGCGATTGCGGCCAGCCGTTATAAAAAGCGCTCTGACGGGTATCGATCGCCGCGCCTTGCTTTTGCTGTAACTGGTTGAGGGTGAGCGTCTGTGCTGTTTCAGCAGCCCAGGAAAAAGCGCAAGCGAGCCCTAAAGCCAGTGCCAGCGCGGTCATTTGAGAAACACGTTTCATCGAATAGCCCGACGTTGAAAAAGAGGACGACATTCTGTGCCGCCAGTTAAGTAAAAACCTTGCGTTAACGCAGCATATCGCCACATTCACGCCCAGTTTTCCATCTGTAATACGCGACCTGCTGGCGGAACGTCCTGCGCATCGTGGGTAACCTGGACCACCGGAATACCCAGTTTACGTACTTCGGTGAAGACCCACTGGCGAAAGGTATCGCGCAGCGACGCATCCAGCCTGCTAAAGGGTTCATCGAGTAACAGCGCCTGAGGTTGCGCCAGCAGCGCGCGAAGCAGGGCGACACGTGAGCGTTGCCCGCCGGAGAGCGAAGCCGGATCGCGTGAATAAAATCCTGCCAAGCCCGCGCGTGCGAGGGCGCTTTCCACCTCATGGCGTCTGGCGGGACCTTGCACGCTGGCGGGTAAGGCCAGCAGTAAATTCTGCCCAACGCTGAAATGGTCAAACAGCAGCGCATCCTGAAACAGAATGCCAATCTGGCGCTGCGCGGTAGGCAGTGTGTCTACGCGCTGTTCGTTGAGCCACAGTTCGCCTGACGCCTGAAACTGAGGAGACAACGCCCCGATCATCCACGAAAATAGCGAAGACTTACCGCTGCCGGAAGGTCCCATAATGGTGACAATGTCACTTTTATTCACCTGGAAATTAACGTCCTTCAGTAGCGCTGTCGTACCCTGGTACAACGAAACGCCTTGTACAGTGAGCATTAGCGGAGTCCTTGTCGAAAGCGGCCAATCCACGCAGCGAGAAACGCCGCCAGTGCGAAAATTATAAGCGGTAACAGAAGCTGCCATAGCGCCTGGGTTGCCAGAATGGCGGTGCTACCGCCGCTGCTTAATGCCACCGCTTCGGTGGTCAGCGTGGGATAGCGCCCGGCGCCTAACCACTGCGTCGGCATATACTGGGCGATACTGACTGAGAACCCTACCGCGAAGGCAACCAGCGCCGGGCGCGCCAGCTGCGGACATTTTACTTGCCAGAATATGCGCCCCCGGGTCCAACCCAGCGTTTGCGCAATCAAAATCAATCGTGGGTCAATGCGTTGCCACGCCGGTTTGAGCACAAACAGCATCCATGGCATCACCCACAGCAGGTGTCCCCAGACAATGGTTATCATCAGCCCATCCTGTCCGGCATATAACGCCAACAGATACTGTCCAGTCACCAGCGGCAGCGCAGGCAAAATGAGCGGTAGCCAGACCCAACGGTGTCCGGTTTGTGGACCCCATTCCAGCCAGGCAAAAAGTATCAGCAGCGCCAGCACGCTGGAGAGAAGCCCCAGTTGCAGGCTAGTGCTGAGCGCCTCGCTATTTAGCGACGAATAGCTGGCGATCAGCGCCAGAACCAGCGCGCACACCACACCGCCAAAGGGCAAAAGTTGTACCAGCGAACGTCCGATTGTACAGGATGAAAAACGCAGGCGTTCCCCGTTTACTGCGGGAATAGTGCGTTGCCAGGCGCGCCAGAGCAGATACCCCGCCAGCGCGATGATGAGTAGCAGCAGTACCAGCAGCAGGCTGGCGAGTGCTCCTTTAGCCTGTTGCTCGGCATCGCCCTGACTGAGCCATTGCCAGCTCAACACGGCAAGCGTTGGTGGGTTTCCTGGACCAAGGACGATTGCTACATCCACTACCGAGAGCGACCAGGCGACAATCGCCAGCATGGCTTTGCCTAACGCGGGGGCGAGAGAGGGCAGAACCAGCCAGTTCAGGCATTGCAGTCGGCTGTAACCCAGCGAATCCAGGACGATAACCTGCTGCGAAAGCTGTTTTTCACTCAGCAGAGCTGAGAGGATCCATAACAAAAAGGCACTCTCTTTTACCGCCAGCGTCACGCCAAGCCCAATGCCGTAGCGGTCAGGCTGGGGGCTGAGGAACGGGAGCCATTGCCAGAGCATGCCGCCTTCGGCAAAAACCAACAGCACGCTGGTGGCGAAGGCAACGTGCGGAATCGCCAGCAGCCACGGAAGACGCGTGCACAGACGCGCCCAGCCTGCGCCGGGCCATAAGGCGAGGATCGCCAGCAGGGCGATGATCAGCGCGCCACCAGCCGCGAGGCTTACGGAAACCAGCGTTGCCAGTAACGCCTGCGGGAGTTGAGGATCGCTAAATAGCGCCAGCCAGTGTCTGGTGCTCAGCGCCGGCGTTATCAGAGAAAAAGCCGCTGGCGCCAGCGGCAGATAAACGCCCGCCATGATGGCCCAGAGTAGCAGAATTAATGTGTACCGTAGCGGCGTAGCCATTCTTGTTCCAGAGCGTTTACCCATGCAGCATGCGGTTCTGGCAGTACGGCAGGGAGCCCTTGTGGGATCCGCGCCAGCAGCGCATTACGCTGGTCGACAGGCAATTTTTGTGGATCAAGCACCGAAGGATCTCCCCAGACTGACGGGTCGGCTTTACGCAGTTGCGCTTCGGGTGAAAGCAGGAAATTTGCCACGACTTTCGCTCCGGCGCTGGCCCGCGCATTCGCTGGAATGGTGACAAAATGCACGTTGCCGAGCATGCCCTGTGAGAAACCAAAACTATAGCTGCTTTTGGGTAATTCACCGCTGGCCACTTTTTGCTGCGCGTGGGCAGGATTAAAGGTCATTGATAAACGCAGGGTGCCACCGTTGAGCAGCGCATCCATTCGTGCGGGCGTGGGCGGAAAATCTTTACCTTCGCGCCACAGGGCAGGATGCAAAGCATCAAGGTAATGCCACAATGGAGCGGTAACGTCGGCGAATGTGGACGCATCTGGCGCTATTTTCAGCGCCTGCGGCTTGTTGGTGAGCGAAATTAACAACTGCTCAAGAAAAGCCGTTCCGGTAAAGTCTGGCGGACGCGGATAGGTCACCGTGCCAGGGTGCGCCTGGGCAAACTCAAGCAGTGCCTGCGGGGATTGCGGCGGCTGCGCGGTGAGATCGTGCCTGGCAATAAATGTAAGCTGTGCGCCGCCCCACGGTGATTCAGCCCCCTCCGTTGGAATGGAAAAGTCTTCATTCACCGGTTTTTGGGTATCAACATAGCGCCAGTTAGGCAGCGTTTGCGCCCACTGGGTCTGTAGCAGCCCGGCTTCTTTCAGCGTGCGGAAATTTTCGCCGTTCACCCACAGTAAATCGACCGAGCCACCGGTTTTTCGCCCGGATGCCGCTTCCGTCTGGATACGTTTTACGGCGTCGGCGGCATCCGCCAGGCGTACGATTTTCAGGTTAATGGCATAGTGCGTTTTCATCTCGCCGCTAACCCAGTCGAGATACTGGTTAACTGCGTTGTCGCCACCCCAGGCGTTGAACCACACCGTCTGACCGCGGGCGTCATTTTTGATTTGCTGCCAACTGGTGTCCTCGGCGAAAGCCGCCAGCGGAGAGAGCAGCAAACTCAGGCACAATAAGCAGTAACGCATAATATCTCCATTGCTAAAAATGGGGGGAAAGACTCAGGTCTTTTTCCGTTGATGCTCAAGATAAAGGCTTCTGGCCACGGCAATCACCACGCTCAGAGCGAACAGGATGAACAGGCCGGTAACAAACCAAAATGTGCCGCCGGTTAACAGGCTACCAGCCCATGAATAAACGATAGTGGCCGGTAACTGACCGATGCCGGTGGCGATGAAGAAATGGCGAAAACGAATAGAGGTCAGGCCTGCTGCGTAGCTTACCGGGTCGAACGGCACAAAAGGTAACAGGCGACAGACAAGAATTGTGTGCTTGCCATAGCGCTCGAAAAAAGTGTCCATGTTGTTCAGCACCGTTTTTCCGGTCAGTTTTTCCACCGCGCTGCGACCTAAAACGCGGGCAATAAAAAAGCACAGCGCCGCACCTGCCATCGCGCTGCTCCAGGACAGTACGCCGCCCCAAAATGCGCCAAACAGCGAGGCGTTGGCAAAGGTGATCACAAAGGCGGGAAGCGGCGCGACGATGGCCTGTAAGATCATCAGGAAGAACGACACGACCGCCGCCTGGGTTCCGTAAGAACGAATGAAGTTCTCAAGAGTATGCTGATCGAGCGTGGTAAATGCCGCCAGGCTGGCGTGAAGAAAATCACTCACGCCAGGTATCCACGCCCACGCCATCAGTGCGAGCAGCAGCAGGGCAAGCAAGCTTATACGGTAATAGCGTGTCCGCCGCGCTTTATTCATCTTGATCATTTACCCGCGTACTCGTGACCGGGCGCCGGATCGACATGTTTATGTCGCGCCCAGGCTTTGGCTGCCTGAACGAAGACGAATAGCGCCAGCCCCGCAACGCTGAGCTTACCGATAAATGCCCAGCTAATCCCTTCGCTGGCCAGTTCGTGCGACATCAGCGTATAGATAAAGATGCCGGGCAAGGTGGTTAGCGCAGATATCACGGTAAATGACCAGAACGGAATGGCCGTCAGCCCATAGGCATAGTTTTGAATGTTATAGGGGAACAGTGGCACGAGCCGGGTCAGGATCAGAAAGTCTACTCCACTATGGGCAATGCCTGTTTCGATAGCCTGAAACGTTGCCGTATGGCCAACGTATTTCAGCAGCAATTCCCGGCCAAGCCAGCGAGCCAACATAAATGACAGCGCCGAAGCCATGGTTGCCGCCACTAACGAGATAAGCGTCCCTGTCACCGGGCCAAACAGCACACCGCCGACGATCACCAGAATGCTGCCAGGGATCAGACACAGCGCGGCAACTATAAACAGCAGGATATAAAGGGTATAGCCGAACAGGCCGCTTTGGCGGATGACATCTTGTAAATGATGGAAATTGGTGATCAGATCGGTCAGACCGTAATGATTGAAAACTCCCGCCAGAACGCAGAACAATACCGCAACAATTAGCAGCCGGTATTCTGCGTTATGCGAACTTCTTTTTCATGGGGGTTCTCCTGTAAAACCGAATGAAATGTAGCGTTTTCGTCAGCGAAAAGTGCGCGCGAAGATATAATAAATTTCCGGCCGCAACAATGTATTACCGTGGCTTTATTGATTTTGCACAGAATAAACAGACTCTCCAGGCCAGGCCCGGAGAGTGAAAATACGCAGACGATCAGACGCGGAATTTAGCCCATACAGGCGCATGGTCGGACGGCTTTTCCATGCTGCGGATTTCATAGTCGATGCCGGTTTCTTCGCAGCGCTCCGCCAGCGGTTTGCTCGCCAGCAGCAAATCGATACGCAGGCCACGGTTATCGTCAAAGCCTTTTGAGCGGTAATCAAACCACGAGAACTGGTCGTTCTTTTCAGGCCAGGCGTGACGGTAGGTATCTACCAGGCCCCAGCCCAGCAGACGCTCCATCCACTCGCGCTCTTCTGGCAGGAAGGAACATTTGCCGGTACGCAGCCAGCGTTTACGGTTCTCTTCGCCAATACCGATATCGAGGTCGGTTGGGCTGATATTCATATCACCCATGATCAATACCGGATTGTCGCGCTTCAGTTCAGTCTCCAGGTAGTTTTGTAGGTTCTGATAAAATGCGGCTTTGGCCGGGAACTTGGTTTCATGGTCACGGCTTTCGCCCTGCGGGAAATAGCCGTTGATCACCGTGATGCTGCCCAGAGGCGACGGAATTTCCGCCATGATGATACGACGCTGCGCTTCTTCGCCATCACCCGGGAAGCCACGACGCACCGCAATCGGCGTTTCTTTCGTTAATAGTGCTACGCCGTAGTGGCCTTTCTGACCGTGATAAAAGACGTTATAACCCAGCTTTGCTACCTCTTCGAGAGGGAACATATCGTCGTGGACTTTTGTCTCCTGTAAGCCAATAACATCCGGTTGGTGTTTTTCGACAATGGCTGCCAGTTGATGGGGACGGGCACGCAGGCCGTTGATATTAAAAGAGACAAATTTCATAGTCGCTGCCACTTTGCAAGATGAATAGTGCAAGGATGGTAGCAGAATTTCTGCAGGCTGACTGCTTCTTGTCACCTGATTCCAACAATGATTGCTAATGGTGTTAACGATGGAGCAAAAACTGCACCGTTTTGGCGCGTAGCGCGTCGGAATAGAGCAATAATTTCCGATAAATTTCGTATACGATCACAATTCCAGAATTATATTTGGCGACTGAATAAAATTGCGTTTTTTCCTCTGTTTAGTCATCTGGTACGCAAACATATTCACTTTATATGCACATACAGTGAATATCGTCAGGTTGTAACTCGTTGATATTCCGTCACCGCCCTCCGTTTATGCACTTTTTTCGCTGGCTGGCACGAAGCCTGCAATCTACATTTACACCGCAAACACTATATTTGTTAACATATAAATAACCTTTTATTTACCGTTGAGGTCGCTATGTCTCTGTCAATTACGCGTGAAAATTTTGATGAATGGATGATGCCCGTATACGCTCCGGCCCCTTTTATTCCGGTGCGTGGCGAAGGTTCACGTCTGTGGGATCAGCAGGGTAAAGAGTATATCGATTTCGCGGGAGGCATTGCGGTTAACGCGCTGGGTCATGCACATCCGGCATTGCGCGAGGCATTAAACGACCAGGCGAGCAAATTCTGGCATACGGGAAATGGCTACACCAACGAGCCGGTGCTGCGCCTGGCGAAAAAGCTGATTGATGCCACTTTTGCCGAGCGTATTTTCTTCTGTAACTCTGGCGCAGAAGCTAACGAAGCGGCATTAAAACTGGCACGTAAATATGCCCACGATCGTTTTGGTAGCCAGAAGAGCGGCATTGTGGCGTTTAAAAATGCTTTCCATGGTCGCACGCTGTTTACCGTCAGCGCCGGAGGACAGCCCGCCTATTCACAGGACTTCGCGCCGCTGCCGCCGGATATCCGCCATGCCGTGTATAACGATCTCGACTCTGCCGGTCAACTGATTGATGACAACACCTGTGCAGTTATTGTGGAGCCGGTGCAGGGGGAAGGCGGCGTAGTGCCGGCAACAAACGCCTTTTTGCAGGGGCTGCGTGAATTATGCGATCGCCATAATGCGCTGTTGATTTTTGATGAAGTTCAGACCGGGGTTGGCCGTACCGGCGAACTGTATGCCTACATGCACTACGGCGTTACGCCGGACCTGCTGACGACAGCAAAAGCGCTGGGCGGCGGTTTCCCCATCGGCGCACTGCTGGCGACAGAGCGTTGCGCCAGTGTGATGACGGTCGGTACGCACGGTACAACCTATGGCGGAAACCCGCTGGCCACTGCGGTGGCGGGAAAACTGCTGGAAATTGTTAACACGCCGGAAGTGCTTAACGGAGTGAAACAGCGCCACGACTGGTTTGTGGAGCGTATTAACGCCATTAACGAACGTTTTGGGCTGTTTAGTGAAATTCGTGGACTCGGACTGCTGATTGGCTGTGTGCTGAACACGGAATTTGCCGGGAAAGCAAAACTCATCTCGCAAGAAGCGGCGGTTGCCGGAGTGATGGTGCTGATTGCTGGCGCTAATGTGGTGCGGTTTGCGCCAGCGTTAAACGTCAGCGAAGAAGAAATCGCCACCGGACTGGATCGCTTTGCGCTGGCCTGCGAACGCATTAAAGCAGGAGGTTCATCATGATGGTGATTCGTCCCATTGAACGCGCTGATATCACGGCGCTGATGCAGCTTGCCAGTAAGACCGGCGGTGGGTTGACCTCGCTACCGGCGAATGAAGCTACGCTGATGGCGCGTATCGAACGTTCGCTACAAACCTGGCGCGGTGAGTTGCCCAAAAGTGAGCAGGGATATGTGTTTGTGCTTGAAGACAGCGCCAGCGGAACCGTGGCAGGGATTTGCGCCATTGAGGTGGCGGTGGGGCTTAACGATCCCTGGTACAACTACCGGGTCGGTACTCTGGTGCACGCCTCGAAAGAGCTGAACGTGTATAACGCGCTGCCGACGCTGTTTCTGAGTAACGATCACACGGGCAGTAGCGAACTTTGTTCTCTGTTTCTCGATCCGGACTGGCGTAAAGAAGGCAACGGCTATTTGTTGTCGAAGTCGCGCTTTATGTTTATGGCGGCCTTTCGTGATCGATTCAATGAGAAGGTCGTGGCCGAGATGCGCGGCGTGATCGATGAACACGGCTACTCTCCGTTTTGGCAAAGCCTCGGCAAACGTTTTTTCTCAATGGAGTTTAGCCGGGCGGATTTTCTCTGCGGAACCGGGCAAAAAGCCTTTATTGCTGAACTGATGCCTAAGCATCCGATTTATACCCATTTCCTGTCTGACGAAGCGCAGAGCGTGATTGGTCAGGTGCATCCGCAAACGGCTCCTGCGCGGGCTGTGCTGGAGAAAGAAGGATTTCGCTACCGCAACTACGTCGATATTTTCGACGGCGGACCGACCCTGGAATGCGATATTGACCGGGTACGGGCTATCCGTAAAAGCAGGCTGGTGGAGGTGGCTGAAGGGCAGCCTGCGCCGGGCGACTATCCTGCTTGTCTGGTTGCCAATGAAAATTATCAAAATTTCCGCGTCATGTTGGTTCGTGCCGACCCGGATACTCAGCGTCTGGTGCTGACGGCGGCGCAACTGGACGCCCTGAAATGTCACGCGGGCGACCATGTACGTTTTGTGCGTCTTTGTGCAGAGGAGAAAACAGCATGACATTATGGATAAACGGCGACTGGGTGACGGGGCTGGGCGAGCGTCGGGTGAAAACCAATCCCGTAAGCGGTGATGTACTGTGGCAGGGCAATGATGCCGATGCAACCCAGGTAGCGCAGGCGTGCAGGGCCGCGCGCGCAGCCTTTGCCAGTTGGGCTAAACAGCCCTTTGGCGCACGCCAGGCCATTGTTGAAAAATTTGCCTCATTGCTGGAAAGCAATAAAGCCGAACTCACACAGATTATCGCCCGGGAAACCGGCAAACCCCGTTGGGAAGCCGCTACAGAACTGACGGCGATGATCAATAAAATTGCCATCTCAGTGAAAGCCTGGCATGCGCGTACCGGAGAGCAGCACAGCGAATTACCGGATGGCGCAGCGACGTTGCGCCATCGCCCGCACGGCGTGCTGGCGGTTTTTGGCCCGTATAACTTCCCTGGCCATTTACCCAATGGTCATATTGTTCCGGCACTGCTGGCAGGCAACACATTGATTTTCAAACCCAGCGAGCTGACGCCGTGGACCGGTGAAGCCGTGACAAAGCTGTGGGAGCAGGCGGGATTGCCGCCGGGCGTGCTGAACCTGGTGCAGGGCGGTCGCGATACGGGACAGGCGCTGAGCGCGCAGGACGATCTCGATGGCCTGCTGTTTACCGGCAGTGCCAATACTGGTTATCAACTGCATCGACAGCTATCCGGCCAGCCGGAAAAAATCCTCGCTCTGGAGATGGGGGGCAACAACCCGCTGATTATTGAGAACCCGGAAGATATTGATGCCGCAGTGCATCTGACTATTCAATCCGCGTTTGTCACCGCCGGACAGCGTTGTACCTGCGCCCGTCGCCTGTTAGTTAAAAAAGGCGCGCAGGGGGATGCGTTCCTGACGCGCCTGGTGGACGTCAGCCAGCGTTTAATGCCCGGCAACTGGGACGCAGAACCGCAGCCATTTATTGGCGGGCTGATTTCCGAACAGGCCGCGCGGCATGTCTATGATGCCTGGCAGCGTCTGGAATCGTTAGGGGGCCGGACGCTGTTAGCGCCACGTCTGGTGCAAGCCGGAACGTCACTGCTCACCCCAGGGATCATCGAACTGACCGGGGCAGCGAACGTACCCGATGAAGAGGTCTTTGGACCGCTGCTTGGCGTCTGGCGTTATGACAGCTTTGATGACGCAATTCGTATGGCGAACAACACCCGCTTTGGATTGTCGTGTGGGTTGGTTTCCCCCGAACGCAGCCAGTTTGATCAACTGCTGCTCGAGGCGCGGGCCGGGATCGTCAACTGGAATAAGCCGTTAACCGGCGCGGCGAGTACAGCGCCGTTTGGCGGCGTTGGCGCTTCCGGGAACCATCGCGCCAGCGCGTGGTATGCCGCAGATTATTGCGCCTGGCCGATGGCAAGTCTGGAATCACCGGCCTTAACGCTGCCAACGACGCTTAGCCCCGGCCTGGATTTTTCTCGCGAGGATAAGCTATGAAAGCCCGTGAGGTAAATTTTGATGGTCTGGTGGGGCTGACCCACCACTATGCGGGGCTGTCATTTGGTAATGAGGCCTCAACCAAACATCGTTTTCAGCTATCGAACCCGCGTCTGGCGGCGAAGCAGGGTCTGCTAAAGATGAAATCGCTGGCGGATGCGGGATTTCCCCAGGCGGTGATCCCGCCTCATGAGCGGCCGTATATTCCGGTGCTGCGTCAGTTGGGCTTTACCGGCCGCGACGAACAGATACTGGAGAACGTGGCGCGTCAGGCGCCTCACTGGCTCTCCAGCGCCAGCTCCGCATCGTCTATGTGGGTGGCGAATGCGGCAACGGTCTGCCCTTCAGCCGATGCGCTGGACGGGAAAGTGCATCTGACGGTGGCGAATCTGAATAATAAGTTTCACCGTTCGCTGGAAGCGCCGACCACCGAAGCGTTGCTACGGGCGATTTTCCGTGATGAGAATAGTTTTACGGTCCACGGCGCGTTACCCCAGGTTGCGCTATTCGGTGATGAAGGTGCGGCAAACCATAACCGCCTCAGCGGGGATTACGGCGACCCTGGCGTACAGCTGTTTGTTTACGGTCGTGAAGAAGGGAATGTGTCCCATCCGAAGCGCTATCCGGCGAGGCAATCCCGTGAGGCCAGCGAGGCGGTCGCCCGACTGAATCAGGTTAACCCGCATCAGCGCATTTTTGCCCAGCAAAACCCGGACGTTATCGATCTTGGCGTGTTTCATAACGATGTGATTGCGGTGTCGAATCGCCAGGTACTGTTTTGTCATCAGCTGGCGTTTGTCAGACAGCAGGCGTTGTTCGAGCAGTTACGCAGTCAGGTGGCAGGTTTTACCCCGCTGGAAGTCCCGGCTGCGGAAGTGTCGGTGCAGGATGCGGTGACTACCTATCTGTTTAACAGCCAGTTACTGAGCCGTGATGACGGTTCGATGATGCTGGTCCTGCCGCAGGAGTGTCGGGAGCATGCGGGCGTGTGGCGGTATTTGAACCGTCTGCTCGAGGAAGACAATCCGATCGATGACCTGCAGGTATTCGATCTGCGTGAAAGTATGTCCAACGGCGGCGGTCCGGCATGTCTGCGCCTGAGAGTGGTGCTTACGCCACAGGAGCTGCAGGCCGTAAATCCGGCGGTTATCATGAACGATACGCTGTTTAACACGCTGAATAATTGGGTCGACCGTTACTATCGCGATCGTCTTACTGCCGCCGACCTTGCCGACCCGCAGCTGTTACGTGAGGGGCGTGAAGCGCTGGATACGTTGACGCAATTGCTCAACCTCGGCTCTGTGTATCCCTTCCAGCAGGAGAGGACCCGCCATGGATAATTTTCTGGCCCAGACGCTGGCAGGGATAACCCCCGAGACAACCGAGGGCACAGCTCGCGGCTTTTCCTGGCAGTGGATTGGTCACGGAATTCTGGAGCTGACGCCGGACACTCCGGCGGAATATTCGCTGGTGCTGTCTGCGGGGATCCACGGTAATGAAACGGCCCCGGTAGAGATACTTGATTCAATTCTCTCCAGGCTGTTTAGCGGTGAACTAACGCTGACATGGCGGCTGCTGGTGATTCTGGGGAACCCGCAGGCGCTGGCGGCGGGACAACGTTATTGTCATAGCGACCTGAACCGTATGTTTGGCGGCCGTTGGCAGATTTTTGCCGCGAGTGAAGAAACGCACCGAGCCCATCAGCTTGAGCTGTGTCTGGAGGATTTTTATTCTCGGGCGAAAGAGCCAGTACGCTGGCATCTGGATCTGCACACCGCGATTCGCGGCTCGCAGCATCTGCGCTTTGGCGTGTTGCCACAACGCAACGTTGCCTGGGACGAAGATTTTTTGGGATGGCTGGGAGAGGCAGGGCTGGAGGCGCTGGTTTTCCATCAGACACCTGGCGGCACGTTCACCCATTTTAGCGCTGAACATTTTGGCGCGCTGGCCTGCACGCTGGAACTGGGTAAAGCGCTGCCGTTTGGACAAAACGATCTGACTCAGTTTGCGCAGACGGCAGATGCGCTGGCGAAGCTGCTAAAGGGCGAGCGAATGTCACCGGGAGAAACATCTCCGCTGCGTTACCGCGTGGTGTCGCAAATCACGCGGCGTAGCGACGATTTCATTCTTCACATGGATAACCAGACGCTCAACTTTACCCCTTTTACAGAGGGCACCTTGCTGGCGCAGGACGGTGATGAACGTTTTACCGTCACCCATGATGTTGAATACGTTCTCTTTCCAAATCCAAACGTGGCCTGTGGTTTACGTGCCGGATTGATGCTCGAAAAATTGTGACAAATATATATGCCCTTTTGGTTTATCCCTAAGGGCTTATTTTTACGTGCTGTTTTTATTTATTACGGATTATTCCTGGTGAATTGCTTTCTTAATAATCAGGGATGAGGTATAGTTCTTCATAATCCCTTTAAAATCATCCTGTTGTAATTTTTTATTGCAACTCTGCGCAATTTATTCTTTTTTTCTCCATAATTGATGAAAGTTTGTTTTTTACACTTTCATTGTTTTACCGTTGCTCTGATTAATTGACGCTTAAGCCGGTAAAGTTAATCTCGTCAACACGACATCACATTGCATAAGAGTCGCATGAGTGTCGTAAAAATAACTGAAAGAAAGGATAGAAATTATGCGTAAACTGACTGCTCTGTTTGTTGCCTCTACCCTGGCGCTGGGCGCTGCTAACCTGGCCCACGCCGCTGACACGACAACAGCTGCGCCAGCTGATGCCAAACCAATGATGCACCACAACGGTAAGTTTGCCCCGCATCATGACATGATGCTTAAAGACCTGAACCTGACCGATGCGCAGAAACAGCAGATTCGCGAGATCATGAAAGGTCAGCGTGATCAGATGAAACGTCCGCCGCTGGAAGAGCGCCGCGCAATGCACGACATCATCGCCAGCGATAGCTTTGATAAAGCGAAAGCGGAAGCGCAGATTGCGAAGATGGAAGAACAGCGCAAAGCCAACATGCTGGCGCATATGGAAACCCAGAACAAGATTTACAACATTCTGACCCCGGAACAGAAAAAGCAGTTTAATGCCAATTTTGAGAAGCGTCTGACAGAACGTGCCGCGCAGAAGGGTAAAATGCCGCAAGCTGCTGAGTAATCGTTCAGCGTCTACACTATATCATTCACGCTGTGTGTGCTGATTGCCGCACAGTGTGAAACCAAACTCAAGACCGCCGCTCTTGTCCACAACACGTTTAACGAGGTGGGCAGGATCGGCGGTTTTTTCTTTGCTGCCTCTTGCACCGCGCTTGTGACACGTTATTCTCCTGAAGCCCGCGAAAATTCCATCTGGAGGGCGCGTTGTTCTTTTTTGCAAAACACCGGGTTCATCGCTAAGGCAAATCAACTCTGCTGCCGATAACAATAATCTGCAGGGTGAACATAACAATGATGATTTATGGCTGCCTGTTTACGGTGGGCTGCCGTGCTGCGCCTTTCTGGAGGGATGATGGAATACTTTGATATCCGCAAAATGCCGGTCAATCTGTGGCGAAATGGTGCGGGAGAAACGCGTGAGATTTGCTGTTTTCCGCCAGCAACACGAGATTTTCACTGGCGGGCGAGTATCGCCTCCATCGCAGCGAATGGGGAGTTTTCTCTTTTTCCCGGCGTAGAACGCGTGATTACCCTGCTGGAAGGCGGAGAAGTGACGCTGGAAGAGCCGAACACCTTCACGCATACCCTGAAACAGCATCAGCCTTTTACCTTTGCCGGTGACAAGGTGGTAAAAGCGAAGCTGACGGAAGGGCAGATGTCGATGGATTTTAATATCATGACCCGACGGGATGTCTGCCAGGCAAAAGTCAGAGTTGCCGATCGCACCTTTACGACCTTTGGTTCGCGCGGCGGCGTGGTGTTTGTTATCAGCGGAGCCTGGCAACTGGGTGATAAGTTGTTGACCGTCGATCAGGGTGCAAGCTGGCACGACGGTAAACACACGTTACGACTGCTGGAGCGCGAGGGGAAACTGCTGTTCAGCGAGATTAACTGGATGCCGGGGCATTCTCCGGACTCAGTTCAATAATGTCATATTGACCAGACAGAATAGGCCGGCAGAGAATTTTGTAGCCATCTTGATCAAAGCCGGCCGGCATTCGCGCCAGTGTAGCTGCCTCATCCAGCGTTGAAACGGCTCCCAGCCACAGCCAGTTATTGATGATATGGTACTGCGTCATTTCAGCGCGGGTTTCCTGCAGCGCAATGGCATTGCTCCACGGCCAGCAGATTACGCGCACTCTTTCCAGGGCTTCTACCAGACGCAAATAATGTGCTTCAGGGCTTTCTTTCCCACAGCAGGCTCCGGCGCAGCGTTTAAGCGCGGAGCGAAAACAGGCGCGCCCGTGGCTGAGGGGTTCCAGCCCCAACAGGCCGTAGCACAGCTGTTGTTCATCGGCGAGGCTTTGCAGCGTCTGTAGCGCTGCGCGGCGGTTGGCAAACAGGCCAAACAGATTGGGGGCGTGGGAGAAATCAATATCTCGTGCGTAAACCACCTGAACCGTTCGATCGGTAAGCTGCAAGGCACACAGCTGGCGATTGCGTCGCAGCCGTTTGTTAAACAGGGGCTGCTGTTCTTTGATAAGCCGCGCTTCCAGCAGCAGGGCGCCAATTTCTCCGGCCGTACAAATCCAGCTAATGCGCCTGGCCTGACGCAGCATACTCGCTTCGTCTGCGGTACGCAGATGCGCCAGCACACGGCTGCGAATATTGACACTTTTACCAATATAAAGCGGCATGGTGTCGCTATCACTGTGAAACAGATAGACGCCTGGCGCGGTGGGAAGCGCACTCAAAAACGGGCGCAGGTGCTCGGGATATTCATAGATTGCCGCTGCCTCAAATGTCAGACGAGGGGCTGATTGACGCTGTACCACTGTTGACTCCAGATGCTGGTTATTCATCCAGTGTAGCAGTTTGAGGGCGATTAAAAAAGCGGCATGAGATTCAGCAGGCTAATGCCAGATAGTGCCAATCCTGGCGCTACCCGGCATTTTGAAGGGAAAAGGATTACTCTTTTTTCCAGAAATCATCAAACACGGTGATTGGTGTGCGACGTTTATGCTCAGTTTTCACGTACCAGCCTTCAATTTTTTTTGCGACGTCGGCATCCAGCGTTTTTCCTTCCAGATAGTCGTCGATGTTGTCGTAAGTGACGCCGAGTGCGGCTTCATCCGGCAGAGAAGGGCGATCGTCCTCGAGGTCGGCAGTTGGTGCTTTCTTATATAAGTGCTCCGGGCACCCCAGCGCGGCGAGCAGTTGTTTGCCCTGGCGCTTGTTCAGACGAAATAGTGGGTTAATGTCGGTACCGCCATCGCCGTACTTAGTGAAAAATCCGGTGATGGCTTCTGCAGCATGATCGGTACCCACGACAACGCCGCTGGTCATGCCGGCGATACTGTATTGTGCCTTCATACGTTCACGGGCTTTTTCATTGCCACGCACAAAATCGCTCAGTTCGATACCCGCTTCACGCAGGGCCTGCTCGCTGGCCAGCACCGCGCCCTTAATATTGACGGTCAGTACGCGGTCCGGTTGAATAAAGGCGATGGCATCCTGGCAGTCTTGCTCATCGGCCTGAACGCCATACGGTAGGCGTACGGCAATAAACTGCAGTGCGTCATTACCCGTTTCTTTTCGCAGCTCGGTGATCGCCATCTGGCACAGTTTTCCCGCGAGCGTTGAGTCTTGTCCGCCGCTAATTCCCAACACCAGTGATTTCAGAAAGGGGTAGGTCTGCAGATACGATTTCAGGAAATCCACGCTGCGGCGAATTTCTTCTTCTGCATCGATGTGCGGTTTTGCGCCAAGCGCCTGGATTATCTCTTGCTGCAGAGTCATTTAACCCCCTCCGAAAAATAAAATGATCAAAAAAATGATGTGTTAAAGCTAACGCGTTGAGGCCCAAACGACAAGGGATGCGAGCCTGATATAGCATCATTTTGTTTTAATAGAATTTTCCGAAACCACCTAAGTATCCTCTGATTGCTTGAAAAATGCGTTGTTGTGCTCCAGGCTTATATAACACGCTGAAATACAAGAGGACGGAATATGAACAAGAATCTAACAGGAATTCTGAGCGCAGCGGCTGTTTTGACTATGCTGGCAGGGTGTACGGCCTACGATCGTACGAAAGACCAATTTGTTCAGCCCGTGGTGAAAGATGTGAAGAAAGGGATGAGCCGGGCGCAGGTAGCGCAGATTGCCGGTAAACCGTCTTCCGAAGTCAGTATGATCCATGCGCGTGGGACGTGTCAGACCTACATCCTGGGTCAACGAGATGGTAAAGCTGAGACCTATTTTGTTGCTTTAGATGACACCGGACACGTGATTAACTCTGGCTACCAGACCTGCGCAGAGTACGACACCGACCCGCAGGCAGCGAAGAAGTAACAACTGTTTATTGCCTGAGCACTCGGGAAAACCGGCCACTGCGCCGGTTTTTTTATGTCACACGATCTTAATTATTGACGCGAATTATTTGCCTGAAGTGTGAGGGTGGTCATAACGCCAGGTCAAGGAGAGACAATTTAGTTGGTCAAGGAAATACCATCCGCCGGTGCAATCCCGTATACTCATTTCAGCCACCTAAAAAAGTAATTTAGCTGACGCAAGTTACCCAGAGCATGGATGCAGGTTAGGGCTTGCGGAGTGTCTGGTGACAGATAATCGCACATGAGGATCGTTTTAATGGAAAAGAAACACATTTATCTGTTTTGTTCTGCGGGCATGTCGACTTCATTGTTGGTTTCGAAGATGCGTGCTCAGGCCGAAAAATACGAAGTACCGGTTATTATTGAAGCGTTTCCTGAAACGCTGGCCGGAGAAAAAGGTCCAGTGGCCGATGTTGTATTATTAGGTCCACAAATTGCTTATATGTTGCCCGAAATTCAACGTTTGTTACCTAACAAGCCTGTGGAAGTGATTGACTCGCTGCTGTATGGCAAAGTCGATGGTTTAGGCGTGCTTAAGGCTGCGGTTGCAGCAATTAAAAAAGCCGCAGCAAATTAATTATTTTATTTTAATTTTTCCCGTCAAAGAGTTATTTCATTAACATTCACCGCAATTATTAATTGCGGTATTTAAGGGTATTTTTCTATGAGTAACGCTATTGCTTCACTTGAAAAGGTACTCCTTCCTTTTGCTGTAAAAATTGGAAAGCAGCCACACGTTAATGCAATCAAAAACGGTTTTATTCGTTTAATGCCGTTAACCCTCGCAGGGGCCATGTTTGTATTAATCAATAACGTTTTCCTGAGCTTTGGGGAGGGGTCGTTTTTTTATTCAATGGGCATTCGACTTGATGCTTCAACTATTGAAACGCTGAATAGTTTGAAAGGCATTGGTGGAAACGTCTATAACGGTACGCTGGGTATCATGTCATTGATGGCGCCGTTCTTTATCGGTATGGCGCTGGCAGAAGAACGCAAAGTCGACTCTCTGGCTGCCGGGCTGTTATCCGTCGCCGCGTTTATGACCGTAACGCCATATAGCGTGGGTGAAGCCTATGCCGTTGGCGCGAACTGGCTCGGCGGTGCCAATATTATTTCCGGTATTATTATCGGCCTCGCGGTCGCGGAAATGTTCACCTTTGTGGTCCGTCGCAATTGGGTAATTAAATTACCTGATAGCGTACCGACATCCGTGTCGCGCTCTTTCTCTGCGCTGATTCCTGGCTTCCTTATCCTCTCCATTATGGGGATCATCGCCTGGGCATTGAACACCTGGGGTACGAACTTCCACCAGATCATCATGGATTCCATTTCAACTCCGCTGGCATCGCTGGGCAGCGTGGTGGGCTGGGCCTACGTGATTTTTGTTCCGCTGCTGTGGTTCTTCGGTATTCACGGTTCACTGGCGCTGACCGCGCTGGACAGCGGTATCATGACGCCATGGGCGCTGGAAAACATCTCCATTTACCAACAGTTTGGTTCCGTAGACGCCGCGCTGGAAGCCGGAAAGACCTTCCACGTCTGGGCGAAACCGATGCTCGACTCCTATATTTTCCTCGGGGGTAGCGGGGCTACGCTGGGTCTGATTATCGCTATCTTCCTGGCATCGCGTCGTCCGGATTATCGTCAGGTTGCTAAACTGGCACTGCCGTCAGGCCTGTTCCAGATTAACGAACCTATCCTGTTCGGTCTGCCGATCATCATGAACCCGGTGATGTTTATCCCGTTCATTCTGGTGCAGCCGATTCTGGCGGCGATTACGCTGGCGGCTTATTACTCCGGCATTATTCCACCGATTACCAACATCGCACCGTGGACCATGCCAACCGGTTTGGGCGCGTTCTTTAATACCAACGGTAGCGTCGCTGCTCTGCTGGTCGCGCTGTTCAACCTCGGTATCGCCACGCTGGTTTACCTGCCGTTCGTGGTGGTAGCCAACAAAGCGCAGAACGTTATTGATCAAGAAGAAAGCGAAGAAGATATCGCTAACGCATTGAAATTCTAAATTTAATCCGGCATGGCTTCACGGTCATGCCGGACTGAACCAGAGGAAAAAAGTATGTTGGATATCGAGAATATCGTCGACACGCAGTCAGAAGCAGAAGAACTTGAAGAAGTGGTGATGGGTCTGATCATCAACTCCGGTCAGGCGCGTAGCCTGGCGTACGGCGCGCTCAAAATGGCCAAGCAAGGCGATTTCGAGTCAGCTAAGGCTATGATGGACCAGTCTCGCCTGGCGCTGAACGAAGCGCACCTCGTGCAAACGAAACTGATTGAAGGCGATCAGGGCGAAGGTAAAATGAAAGTTAGCCTGGTGCTGGTTCATGCTCAGGACCACCTGATGACATCAATGCTGGCGCGTGAGCTGGTGACTGAACTGATTGAGCTTCACGAAAAGCTGAAATAGCGAGGAGTGCATAATGCAGCTACAGATTAACGCACCGGAAATCAAAACCGTCTATGAACAGCAGCTGTTTAATGGCAAAAATTTCCATGTGTTCATCTACAACAAAACTGAGAGCATCAGCGGGCTGCATCAGCATGACTACTACGAATTTACCCTGGTTTTAACCGGGCGCTATTATCAGGAAATCAACGGTAAACGCGTATTGCTCGAACGCGGGGACTTTGTTTTTATTCCATTGGGATCGCACCACCAGAGTTTTTATGATTTTGGGGCGACAAGGATCCTGAACGTCGGTATCAGTAAACGCTTTTTTGAACAGCACTACCACCCGCTGCTGCCATTTTGTTTCGTTGCATCGCAGGTCTATCGGGCGAATAATTCGTTTCTCACTTACATTGAAACGGTTATTGCATCATTGAACTTTCGCGAGAGTGGACTGGATGAATTTGTAGAAGTGGTCACCTTCTATATTATTAACCGGTTGCGCCATCATCGCGAAGAGCAGGTGCTGGATGATATTCCGCAGTGGCTTAAAACCACCGTGGAGACCATGCATGACAAACGGCAGTTTAGCGAGAATGCGCTGGAAAACATGGTACACCTGTCCGCGAAATCCCAGGAGTATCTGACCCGCGCAACCCAGCGTTATTACAGCAAAACGCCGATGCAGATCATTAATGAAATCCGCATTAACTTTGCTAAAAAACAGCTGGAAATGACTAACTATTCTGTAACGGATATTGCTTACGAGTCTGGTTACAGTAGTCCAAGTCTGTTTATTAAAACGTTTAAAAAGCTGACGTCATTTACACCTAATAGCTATCGTAAGAAATTAACTGAATTTAATCAGTAGATATTATTAGCCAATAACCCATTTTTTATAGCTTGCCCAAAATAGCGTCGGGACAGCCACGCTATACCTGACAAACGGGTTGAGCATAATACACGTCAGTGTTTTGACACTGAAGGGAGAAAGTATGAGCCAGAAATTAAAAGTCGTCACTATCGGTGGCGGGAGCAGCTACACCCCTGAGTTACTTGAAGGCTTTATTAAGCGCTATCATGAATTACCGGTTTCTGAATTGTGGCTGGTTGATGTCGACGATGGAAAAGAGAAGCTGGACATTATTTTTGACCTTTGCCAGCGCATGATCGATAAAGCTGGCGTGCCGATGAAGTTGTTTAAAACGCTGGACCGCCGTGAAGCGCTGAAAGATGCTGATTTCGTTACCACCCAGCTGCGCGTAGGGCAACTGAAAGCCCGCGAAAAGGATGAACGCATTCCGCTGAGCCACGGGTATCTGGGGCAGGAAACTAACGGCGCTGGTGGGCTGTTCAAAGGTCTGCGTACTATTCCGGTTATCTTTGATATTGTCAAAGATGTGGAAGAACTGTGCCCGAATGCGTGGGTGATTAACTTTACTAACCCGGCCGGGATGGTGACGGAAGCGGTCTATCGCCATACGAATTTTAAGAAATTCATCGGTGTATGTAATATCCCCGTCGGCATGAAAATGTTCATTAGCGATGTGCTGGCGCTGAAAGAGAGCGATGACTTATCCATCGATCTGTTCGGTCTGAACCATATGGTCTTTATTAAAGACGTACTGGTGAATGGTAAATCACGCTTTGATGAACTGTTGGATGGCGTGGCTTCAGGTCAACTGAAAGCCTCCACCGTGAAGAACATCTTCGATCTGCCGTTCAGTGAAGGGTTGATTCGCTCGCTGAAGCTGCTGCCGTGCTCATATTTGCTCTATTACTTCAAGCCAAAAGAGATGCTGGCGATTGAAATGGGTGAATACTATAAGGGCGGCGCTCGCGCTCAGGTGGTACAGAAAGTGGAGAAACAACTGTTTGATCTCTACAAAAACCCGGATTTGAACGTGAAACCGAAAGAGCTGGAACAGCGCGGTGGAGCCTATTACTCCGATGCGGCCTGTGAAGTGATCAACGCCATCTACAACGACAAACAGACCGAGCACTATGTCAACGTTCCACATCATGGGCATGTTGACAATATCCCGGCGGACTGGGCGGTTGAGATGACCTGTACACTGGGACGCAACGGCGCCACGCCGCACCCACGTATTACCCATTTTGATGAGAAAGTGCTGGGCCTTATCTATACCATAAAAGGCTTTGAAGTCGCGGCGAGCAATGCGGCACTGAGCGGTGAGCTGAATGATGTGCTGCTGGCGTTGAACCTGAGTCCGCTGGTGCATTCTGACAGCGATGCCGAGATTCTGGCGCGTGAGCTGATTCTGGCGCATGAAAAATGGCTGCCAAACTTCGCCGGGTGTATCGAGAAACTCAAAAGCGAACAACACTAACTGAGGTCAGCTATGGAACGCGTACTGATTGTAAATGCGGATGATTTTGGCCTGAGTAAAGGACAAAACTACGGCATTGTTGAAGCCTGTCGCAATGGCGTGGTCACCTCGACAACCGCACTGGTTAATGGCGCAGCCATTGACCATGCGGTACAGCTGAGTCGCGACATTCCTGAACTTGCCGTTGGGATGCATTTTGTTCTGACGCTGGGCAGGCCGTTGACGGCAATGCCAGGCCTTACTCGTGACGGGTTACTGGGAAAATGGATCTGGCAGATGGCTGAAGAAGACACCTTGCCGTTGGATGAAATTTCTCAGGAACTGGCCGCGCAGTATCAGCGTTTTATTGACCTGTTCGGGCGGGAGCCAACGCATCTGGATAGCCATCACCATGTGCATATGTTCCCGCAGATTTTCCCTATCGTGGCCGGGTTTGCTGCCCAACGGGGGATTGCGTTACGGATCGATCGTCAGGCGGTATTCCAGGCGTCTGACTTTCCGCAGACGTTACGGACTTCCCAGGGATTCAGCAGCGAGTTTTATGGCGAAGCGATTTCTGAAGCCCTGTTTTTGCAAACGCTTGACGCGTCAGCAGACCGGGGAGAGTCCTCGCTGGAAGTGATGTGTCATCCGGCCTTTATCGATGACATTATTCGTCAAAGTGCCTACTGTTACCCCCGCTTAACTGAGCTCGACGTGCTGACGTCTCCGTCACTGAAATATGCTATTGCGGAACGCGGTTATCGTCTTGGCAGTTTTCTGAACATCTAACTCCTGAGTTTGCGGCGCATAATGCGCCGCATTTTTTTAGGCAGGGATCGTGTCGATTTTTCCGGCGCGTGACCAGACGCGGTGCGCAGTCATTAGCGTCAGCAGGGTATCCATAAACTGTGCGTCTGCACTGTCTGCCTCCACCACGCCTTCTTCTCCTTCAGTTTTGATATCCAACGTTGCTTTAAACTGACGCGCATCGCCAGCCAGTGCGATAGGTTTTAAGTGCTTATACGCTTCGAGTAAGTAATATCGGGCATCACCGTTCATAGCGATATCTGCGATATTGCCACACGGAACGATAACCGCATCGACGGTCAGCGATGGTGAACCCGCAAAGGTACCGGCGATTGTCAGGACAGAACCATCATCGGCAACCACATTACCCATTCGGGAATAGAGCAGTTTGGCGTGAACGCCTTTGGCTTGTAAGGCTTGCATGATGGCAAGCAGGTCGCCCGATTTCACCTGGTCATTAAGTAGAATGGCGACCACGCGGCCCTTAATCTCACCTTGCGCACCCGCATATAAACTGAGTGACGGCGCACTTTTCAAACCATTCACGTTAGCCGGTGGGGCGATTTTGGCCTGTTCCTCGGTTAGCTCAAAACCGAGATTATCGGCAACCGCCTCGGCGAGGGCTGTATCAATATGGGCTAACTGTTCAACCACTCTTTCCCGAATATAGGGGCGCGTAACTTTGCTGAGTTCGAAGCTGAATCCGCCGATAATATGCTGCTGTTCAATTGGCGTCTGACTTAGCCAGAACAGGCGAGGGTGCGCATAGTATTCGCCAAAAGAGGGGCTACGTTCGCGGATTTTGTTTCCTTCAATCCGTTCCTGATACGACTCAAATCCACCGCGTTTTGGCCCCGGCGGCGTTTCACGCGGCCAGTTATCATTGATGGAATTAGGTTCATAGTTGGCAGGGTTGGTATCGATGTCCATACGATGCATGCCATCACGCTGGAAATTATGGTACGGGCAGGTCGGGCGATTAATCGGGATTTCATGGAAGTTGGGCCCGCCCAGGCGGCTGATTTGGGTATCGGTATACGAAAACAAGCGGCCTTGCAGCAAGGGATCGTTGGTAAAATCGATTCCAGGGACGATGTGTCCGGGATGAAAAGCGACTTGTTCATTTTCGGCGAAGAAATTATCCGGATTACGATTCAGCACCATTTTACCGACGCGTTGCACCGGAACCAGCTCTTCTGGGATCAGCTTGGTCGGGTCGAGCAGGTCAAAATCGAACTTGAATTCGTCTTCTTCAGGAATGAGCTGCAGCCCCAGTTCGTATTCCGGATAATCGCCTGCTTCAATAGCTTCCCACAGATCGCGGCGATGAAAATCGGGATCACGACCGGTAAGTTTTTGCGCTTCATCCCATACCAGCGAAGCTTTGCCCGCCAGCGGTTTCCAGTGAAAACGGACAAAGGTGGCTTTCCCTTGCGCATTTATCAACCGGAACGTGTGAATGCCAAAGCCTTCCATCGTGCGATAGCTGCGTGGAATACCCCGGTCGGACATCGCCCATATAACGTTGTGCAACGTTTCTGGCTGTAACGAGACATAATCCCAAAAGGTATCGTGGGCGCTTTGACCCTGTGGGATAGCCCAATGCGGCTCCGGTTTTACCGCATGGACGAAATCCGGGAATTTATGGGCATCCTGAATGAAGAAGACTGGTGTGTTGTTTCCCACCAGATCGAAAATGCCCTCCTCAGTATAAAATTTGGTCGCAAATCCTCGAATATCTCTGACTGTATCCGCTGAGCCTGCGCCGCCCTGAACCGTAGAGAAACGGACAAAAACCGGGGTGATTTTATTTTCATCACTCAGAAAGTCCGCTTTCGTTGTCGCGCTGAGACTGGCATAGGGCTGAAAGTAACCATGAGCGGCCGAACCTCGGGCATGTACGATCCGCTCCGGGATGCGTTCGTGATCAAAATGGGTGATTTTTTCCCGCAGGATAAAGTCTTCCAGCAGCGTTGGCCCACGGTTTCCTGCGCGCAGAGAGTTTTGATCGTCCGCGATGCGCACTCCCTGATTGGTTGTCAGAGCAAAATCTTCGCTGCCTTTACGAAAACCTTCCAGCGCGTTGAGTTTGTCACTTTTGGTGTCAGGCGCTTTTAAGCTGCCGGACGTAGTGGGCTGCATGCCAGGTGGTGTGGGTTCAGGTGTTGGCCGATGTGAACCGTCTGCTGGCGCCAGTGAGTCAAGTCCTGGCTGGGATTCGCTGGCATCATGAACCGGCGCTGAGTGATGGAGTGGGTGCTTATCATTCTGTGACATTAAACTCGTCTCCTGTTTTCATCGCTTAAAGGTCGTTGTTGCCGTCAAAAGCTTTAACTATAGACCACTTGCTCAGTGGTGCAGGAACTGACCGAGGGCGTAAAGCGCGATGAACCAGGCAAACAGCGCACGCAAGGCAGGACGTCAGGAGGCAAAATCGGCTAAGATAGCCGTTTTCTGATTTTTAGAATTAGTCTTTAGTGAAGCAACTGATTATGAAACCTCTTCGCCAACAGAATCGTCCGGTAATTAGCTATGTTCCTCGCGTGGAGCCAGCCCCACCAGAGCATGCAGTTAAAATGGATGCGTTTCGTGACGTATGGATACTGCGCGGAAAATATGTCGCTTTTGTCTTAATAGGGGAGGCGTTTCAGCGTTCACCTGCATTTACGGTCCCGGAATCAGCGCAACGCTGGGCTAATCAGGTTCGCCAGGAAAATGAACTGAGCGATTAATGGATATAAAAAAACCGCCGGAGCATGACACTCCGGCGGTTTTTTTTGTTTTTCAGTCTAACAGACTTAGCGATGCGCCAGTTCGGCGTTATCGTCGCTGTCCAGAATTGTTTTATCGGTCTGTTTCAGCCATTGGCTGGTCAGCGTACCGGCTGTCATAGAACCGCTCACGTTCAGCGCGGTACGACCCATATCGATCAGCGGCTCAACGGAAATCAGCAGCGCAACCAGCGTGACCGGCAGACCCATAGCTGGCAGGACGATCAGCGCGGCAAACGTTGCACCGCCACCCACACCCGCAACCCCTGCGGAACTGACGGTTACGATACCAACCAGCGTGGCAATCCACATCGGGTCCAGCGGGTTGATCCCGACGGTCGGGGCGACCATTACTGCCAGCATTGCCGGGTACAGCCCTGCACAACCGTTCTGGCCAATGGTGGCGCCAAAGGAGGCGGCAAAAGAGGCGATGGATTCAGGCACGCCCAGACGACGGGTTTGCGCTTCAACGTTCAGCGGAATTGAGGCTGCGCTGGAACGGCTGGTGAAGGCGAAAGTCAGCACCGGCCACACCTTGCGGAAGTATTTCAGCGGGCTAACGCCGTTAACACCCAACAGGATCCCGTGTACCACAAACATAATGCCCAGACCGAGATAAGAGGCCACGACGAAGCTACCCAGCTTGATGATGTCCTGCAGGTTGGAGCCCGCAACCACTTTGGTCATCAGCGCCAGAACACCGTACGGTGTCAACTGCATCACCAAACGAACCAGCTTCATCACCCAGCTTTGCAGGGTATCGATAGCGACCAGCACGCGCTCGCCTTTCGGCGCATCATCTTTCAGCAGCTTCAGTGCGGCAACACCGAGGAATGCCGCGAAGATAACCACGCTGATAATCGACGTCGGGTTAGCTCCGGTCAGATCGGCAAACGGGTTTTTCGGGATAAACGACAACACCAGCTGTGGAACGCTGAGGTCAGCTACTTTGCCAACATAGTTGGTTTCAATCGCGTTCAGACGAGCGGTTTCAGCCCCACCTTGCACCAGACCTTCTGCGGTCAGGCCGAACAGGTTGGTCACCAGAACCCCTACCAGCGCGGCAATCAGCGTAGTAAACAGCAGCGTGCCGATGGTCAGAAAGCTGATCTTACCTAACTGAGAGGCGTTGTGCAGACGCGCAACGGCGCTGAGAATAGACGCAAACACCAGCGGCATGACAATCATCTGCAGCAGTTGGACGTAACCGTTGCCGACAATGTTGAACCACTGTACGGAATCTTTAAGAACCTGGCTGTCGGAACCATAAATGGTGTGCAGGGCGAGGCCAAACACCACACCCATGACCAGACCGACCAGTACTTTTTTTGCCAGACTCCACTGCTTGTGACGGGCTTGCGCCAGCACGAACAGCAGCACTACGAACACGATAATGTTCGCGATTAATGGATAGTTCATCCCCGTTCTCCTGATCTTATTATGCGTATCACCGTGTGACGGTGATTCTGTTGGCGCAAGATTAGCAGAACTGTGACTTGCCTCTTATATTCAAATGGAATTGTTTATGCCAAAAATAACTTTTTGGCTGATTTATTAGTCAACCTGGTGCGTTATAAAACGATTAAACTGCATTTGCAGCGTATTTATCATTTGTGATGACCAGCGCACCGCACTGTTCTCTTGTACGGTCTGCGGCATCCAGATTGCCCACGCGAACAGCGCCATGCATAGAAACCGCTCCAGTTGGTTGCCTTTTTGCGGCACGAGGATAGGCAGACGAAAACGCCAGCGGCAGGGCCAAAGCAGGGGGACGCCCGCCGGTGTCAACATGTCGGCCAGAATGTGGCTGAGATAACCGAGAACCATACCTTGTAAGGCATCAGCCGGAATTATCCAGGTATCAGGGACTTTCAGGTAAAACGTGGCCAGCAGGGCAAAAACCGCCAGCAGGCTATGCGTAAACCCGCGATGACCAAATGCCCTGGCAATGGGCTTTGATACCCACTTCAGACGCTGCCCCAGCAGGGATTTGGGATGATCGATATCCGGCAGTAAGCACGTCAAAATGGCTGAAGGAACAATATGCCACCAGTCACCCTGCGCAAGAACGGGCGTTAGCTCGGCATTCTTGGCAAATACCGCACAGGCAATAGAAAAAAGAAGGTGACCTTCCGCCGTCATGATAAAACCCAATAAACTGTCGATTCATACAGTATAGGGGTTTTATACAGTAGGCGGAAGAGGTGACGTTGTAACCCTTTGTCACAAGTACGCCTTTACCGCGCCAGCCAACCGCCATCCACGACCAGCGTATAGCCATGTATATAGTCCGAGGCAGCACTTGCGAGGAACACGACCGGGCCTTTCAGATCATCAGGCGTGCCCCAGCGTCCGGCAGGCGGGCAATGCGATCATTGCCCGTCGCAGGATTAGCCGCGCAGGTGAGCGGCAGTGAGTTCAGTGAGCGAGGCCAGTTTGACGTCGGCCAGAACGAAGCGAGGATCGTCCTGATTTTCATGCGCAGGTACTACGATGGAACGCATACGGGCGGCTTTCGAAGCAATCATGCCGTTCACCGAGTCTTCCAGTGCTACGCAGTTTATAGGGTCAATGCCCAGTTTTGCCGCGCAATCGAGATAAACCTGCGGATGCGGTTTGCTGTAGGGCAGTTTTTCCGCAGAAGCCAGTGCATCGAAGCTGCTGCGCAGATCAAACATGGTTAGCACTTTTTCCAGCATATGCAGCGGCGAGGCGGATGCCAGTCCTACTTTCAACCCCTGAGATTTGCACAATGCCACGGCCTCACGCACGCCCGGCAGCAGTGGTTTTGTTTCTTCAACTAACGCAATTGCCCGGTTAATGATGCGCTCGGTTACTTCCTGACGTGAGGGACCGTTCCACGGTTGCTGTGCAAACCACAAATCAACCACCATGTCGATGCGTAAGCCAAGTGTATCGGGAAGTTCATGGCGGCGGGAGATATCAACGCCTAAACTTGCTATCACATCCAGTTCGGCCTGATCCCAAAGCGGTTCAGAATCGACCAGTAATCCATCCATATCGAAAATTGCAGCAAGAATTTGACGCGGGGTTGACATCACAACCTCTCCTTTACGGGTGATAAAAGGGATTAAGAGCCAGCCTGGACGGGCTCTGAGCGTTCATTATGGCTAATTCAGCAGTATACCGCCTTTAAAGATCAGGCGAAAACGATAATCAACGGGTAAACTTAGGCCAAAATGACACGTCTTAATCAAGGGGAACTCATGACGTATCAACAAGCTGGACGCATTGCCATCTTGAAAAGGCTGGTGGGATGGGTGATTTTCATTCCCGCGCTGATTTCAACCCTGGTTTCAGTACTGAAGTTTATGTATGCGCACAGCGAAAAGCAGGAAGGGATTAACGCGGTCATGCTCGATTTTGCACACGTGATGATCGACATGATGCGCGTGAACACACCTTTTCTTAACGTGTTTTGGTATAACTCGCCGACGCCCGATTTTCAAAGTGGACTGAATCTCGTTTTTTGGCTGATTTTCATTCTGATTTTTATCGGTCTGGCGTTGCAGGATTCAGGCGCCAGAATGAGCCGTCAGGCGCGTTATTTACGCGAGGGCGTTGAGGATCAGTTGATTCTGGAACAGGCAAAGGGCAGTGAAGGGTTATCACGCGAGCAACTTGAGTCGCGTATTGTGGTACCGCACCATACGATCTTTTTACAAATTTTCCCGCTTTATATTTTGCCGGTGATCGTTATCGTGATTGGCTACTTCTTCTTTTCATTACTGGGCTTTTTGTAACTGCTGCACTATCAGGCCTGACGCGTTGCGAAACGCCAGGCCAGATAAGCAACGTGCGACTTTGCTAAGCCGCCAGTAACCTGTCCAGCGCTTTCTGCGCCACGACCAGATGCTGTCCCCCGAACAGAATAGCCCTGTTCAGCAGCGTATAGAGCTGGTAGACAGGCTGTCTGTCGAGAAAATCCAATGGGAGCGGAGAAACAGACTGATAACCGTCATAGAGTTGCGGCGGCTGATCGGTATGTAACGGCAGCATTGCCAGGTCACACTCTCTGTCCCCCCAGTAGCAGGCAGGATCAAAGATGTACGGGCCGTTCGGGCCGAGGGCGCAGTTCCCGGACCACAAATCACCATGCAGAAGAGATGGCTGCGGCTGATGAGAAGAGAGACGCTGCTGAACATGCTCGACAATGGCGTCGATATTGCCAAACGCGATGCCTTTTTCAGCGGCGAGTTCCAGCTGCCAGCCAATACGCTGCTCGGCAAAAAAGGTTGACCAGCGACGTTGCCAGGTGTTGGGCTGCGGCGTGGTAGAGAGCGCATTATCGAAGTCGAGCCCAAACTGCGGCTGATCGCTCCATTCATGCAAATGCGCCAACTGCTGGCCGAGGATAAACGCGTTGTGCGCATCAAGCGGACGGGGAGGGAGGAAATCCATCACCAGAAAGCTGTAATCTCTGTCTGCGCCTACCGCCCAGACTTTCGGTACAGATACGGTTTGACTGCGAGAAAGTAGCTCCAGCTGATCGGCTTCCGCCGTAAAGCCGGTTAACAGCTCTCTTTCATCGCATTTGACGAAAAAATCGCGCCCCGCATAGCGTAAATGCCATGCGGCGTGGATCTCTCCGCCGGGCAGTTCGTTACGCAGTTCGATTTCGCCTTCACCTAATTGCTCGCTTAAAAGACGACTGATAGCCTGCCACATGATGTCTCTCCCCATGTTGTCTGCCAGATCATAAGGTTAGCGCAAGAATGCGGTTAAAAAACACGAACTGACGCACACCACGGACGCGTCATCGCTGGAAAGGCACTTAATGTGTGTCGTTCTTCTTCACCTCGCATAGTTGTGAAGACGCCCGGTTGCACATGATTCACTTCTTTGTAATCACGTGATTTTTTATCATAGACGTATAACACCCATGCCGACAGTTTTACGGGGAAATCCCCTTGTATCTAGACAAGGGGAAGCCGTCATTACTGAGCCAGATACGCGTATATTTTTTGCGTATCGTCTAAAGCGCACAGACGCGTACCCTGATTCAGGGTGGCGGCGCTACCTGCGGCGACACCGTAACGAACAATATCTGCAAAAGGTGCGCTCTCCGCCAGTTTAAGCGTCATGGCCCCGACCATACTGTCGCCCGCGCCTACGGTACTTTGACTCTTCACCGGTGGCGGAACCACCTGGACACAAGTTTCACGATCAACGCCCAGCGCTCCTTGTGGTCCAAGCGAGACTACTACGCGATGCGCTTTTCCGCTTTGCACGATTTCTTGTGCGGCGTTGCGCACATCATCGGGCTGCGTGAGTTCGCGATTCACCAGCGCGCTCAGTTCTTTGAGGTTGGGTTTGACCAGTTCGATATTGCCGATGGTTAATGCTGCCGCCAGCGCTTCGCCAGAACTATCGACGATACAGCGAATCCCTTGTTTTTGTGCTGTGGTAATGAGCCGGGTCAGCTTCTCAAGCTGTACGCCAGGCGGCAAACTGCCGCTGATAACCAGCAGTGCGCCAGACTCAATTTCCAGCACCTGATCCTGAAGTTGGTAGAACTCATCATCGGTGAGCGCAGCGCCTGGCATGACGAAGCGATACTGTTCGCCGCTGGACTCAACGTGCACATGGAGATTTTGTCGGGTCCAGTCTTTAGCTTCGACGGTGGATACGGGAACATTTTCGTCGGCGAGCAAAGCAACAAGATGCTCTCCAGTGGCGCCACCCGCAGGGAAGATGGCCGTAGCGGTGCCGCCAAGATGGGCAATTGCGCGAGCGACGTTGATACCGCCGCCGCCGGGTTCAAAAACCGGCGAGGTACAGCGAAGCTTACCTTCCGGGTAGATTTGCGGCGTGATTGTTGCGCTATCGAGAGAGGGCGCAAGTGTTAACGTATAGATACGTACCATCTTTACCTCCTGTTAGGCTGTCCTCAGTCTGGCACTTAACCCCCCGAAAGTGAAGTAATTAACAACATGATTTTTCATATCTTTATTTAAAATAATCGCGTTAAAGATATATAAATAAAAAAACGGTTTAGGAACGCTCTTATTCAAAAAATGAAATAAGAATTTATTGCTATGTTATTCGAGTCTTTTTATAATTTGTTACCTTTCAAGGGTCTTTTGTCATTGATCCATATGAAAGTTTCCGAGACCGTTATGGTCTCTTTTTTTGTTGTACGGACTCTTAATAAATGAAGCTTTTGAAGACAGTGCCCGCAGCGTTACTGCTGACGGGTGGCCTGCTTGCGTCAATGCAGGCTGCCGCCGATGATTCCGTTTTTACTGTCATGGATGACCCTTCCAGCGCGAAAAAACCCTTTGAAGGTAACCTGAACGCGGGATATCTCGCCCAGTCAGGCAACACAAAAAGTTCTTCTTTAACTGCAGACACCACCATGACCTGGTACGGTCAAACTACGGCGTGGTCTTTGTGGGGAAATGCCAGCAATACCTCCTCAAATGATGAGCGTTCATCAGAGAAATATGCCGTAGGTGGCCGTAGTCGTTACAACATGACCGACTATGATTATCTTTTTGGGCAGGCAAGCTGGCTGACCGACCGTTACAACGGCTATCGCGAGCGTGACGTGCTGACCGCAGGTTATGGTCGTCAGTTCCTCAACGGACCGGTGCACAGCTTCCGTTTTGAATTCGGTCCTGGTGTGCGCTATGACGAGCACACGGATGGCACCACAGAAACACAGCCGCTGGGCTATGCGTCCGGGGCCTATGCGTGGCAGATGACGGACAATACTAAGTTTACGCAAGGTGTGTCGGTATTTGGTGCTGACGATACAACGCTCAATTCTGAAACGGCCTTGAACGTTGCTATCAACGAACACTTTGGGTTAAAGGTGGCTTACAACGTTACCTGGAACTCTGAACCACCGGCAACAGCGCCGGAGCATACCGATCGTCGTACTACTGTGTCACTCGGCTATCGTATGTAATGACAAGCCGGGTCAAATAATTGGCCCGGCTTTTCTCAATTAACGTTAAATTTATTTAATATTAAATCTGTGTTTTATTTTTAATACTTATCAATAACGCGCTATTTTCAGACGAATTCGATTTAATTGATAAATACAACGGAACCGGAACAGCGTGTGCCAGTATTTTAACCCCAGATCATCGCAGCCCAACGTAGCATCAGCATTGCCGCACAAATAACGAGCAGTATCACAACCATCTTCCAGTGTTTCTTCGCAAAGCGATTTGTTGGCATTGTCCTTTTCCTGCTCAGGTTAGATGACTTTATACAAGTGTAACAAAAACGTCAGGGTGTCAGTGAATTGATTTACATCATAGAGTGCGCGTTGATTGTTGCTTTGATCGGCTCGTAATGCCGTGTACACTGTCAAACGGTGTTATCAAAAAGCGGGTGTAGGTCCAGTGTAGCCATTAAGGCGACCAGTGACATATTTCGCAGAGTGAAGCGGGAATCAGCCCACACCTTTTTGATGATTTTAAATATTGAATCTTTGTATGTGATCTTACGTGTGGGTCACCACTGCAAATAAGGATATAACATGCCTGTTATTACTCTTCCTGATGGCAGCCAACGCCATTACGACCACGCTGTAAGCCCCATGGATGTTGCGCTGGACATCGGTCCAGGTCTTGCGAAAGCCACTATTGCTGGCCGTGTTGACGGTGAGCTGGTAGATGCTTCCGATCTGATTGAGCATGATGCGAAGCTCTCCATCATCACCGCGAAGGATGAAGAAGGTCTGGAGATCATTCGTCACTCCTGTGCGCACCTGTTAGGGCACGCGATCAAACAACTCTGGCCGCACACCAAAATGGCGATCGGACCGGTTGTTGATAACGGTTTTTACTACGATATCGATCTTGACCGTACGCTAACCCAGGAAGATGTCGACGCGCTCGAGAAGCGGATGCACGAGCTCGCTGAGAAAAACTACGATGTCATTAAGAAGAAAGTCAGCTGGTACGAAGCGCGTGAAACCTTCGTGAAGCGTGGCGAGACCTATAAAGTCTCCATTCTTGATGAAAACATTGCCCATGATGACAAGCCTGGCTTGTACCATCATGAAGAATATGTCGATATGTGCCGTGGCCCGCACGTGCCGAACATGCGTTTCTGTCATCACTTCAAACTGATGAAGACCGCAGGGGCATACTGGCGTGGCGACAGCAATAACAAGATGCTGCAGCGTATTTATGGTACTGCATGGGCCGATAAAAAAGCCCTGAGTGCCTACCTGCAACGTCTGGAAGAAGCGGCCAAACGCGACCACCGTAAAATCGGTAAGCAGCTTGACCTGTATCATATGCAGGAAGAAGCGCCGGGTATGGTGTTCTGGCACAATGATGGCTGGACAATCTTCCGTGAACTGGAAGTCTTTGTTCGCTCAAAACTGAAAGAATACCAGTATCAGGAAGTTAAAGGTCCGTTCATGATGGACCGCGTGCTGTGGGAAAAAACAGGTCACTGGGATAACTACAAAGATGCGATGTTCACGACCTCCTCTGAGAACCGTGAATACTGCATTAAGCCCATGAACTGCCCGGGCCACGTGCAGATCTTCAATCAGGGTCTGAAATCCTATCGTGATCTGCCGTTGCGTATGGCCGAGTTTGGTAGCTGCCACCGTAATGAGCCGTCAGGCGCGCTGCATGGCCTGATGCGTGTTCGTGGCTTCACTCAGGATGATGCACATATCTTCTGTACAGAAGAGCAGATCCGTGATGAAGTTAACGCTTGCATTCGTATGGTCTACGATATGTATAGCACCTTTGGCTTCGAGAAAATCGTCGTCAAACTGTCCACTCGCCCCGAAAAACGTATCGGTAGCGATGAAATGTGGGACCGTGCTGAAGCTGACCTGGCCGTTGCGCTGGAAGAAAACAACATCCCGTTTGAGTACCAACTGGGTGAGGGCGCATTCTACGGTCCGAAAATTGAATTTACCCTGTATGACTGCCTCGATCGTGCATGGCAGTGCGGTACTGTACAGCTGGACTTCTCTCTGCCGTCCCGTTTAAGCGCCTCTTATGTTGGCGAAAACAACGAGCGTCAGGTGCCGGTTATGATTCACCGCGCAATTCTTGGGTCGATGGAACGTTTCATCGGTATCCTGACCGAAGAGTTCGCTGGCTTCTTCCCGACCTGGCTTGCGCCAGTTCAGGTTGTCGTCATGAACATCACCGATTCACAGTCTGAATACGTCAACGAATTAACGCAGAAACTACAAAATGCGGGTATTCGTGTAAAAGCAGACTTGAGAAATGAGAAGATTGGCTTTAAAATCCGCGAGCACACTTTACGTCGTGTCCCTTACATGTTGGTCTGTGGCGACAAAGAGGTAGAAGCAGGCAAAGTTGCCGTGCGCACCCGTCGTGGCAAAGACTTGGGCAGCCTGGACGTAAATGAAGTGATTGAGAAGCTGCAACAAGAGATTCGCAGCCGCAGTCTTCAACAACTGGAGGAATAAGGTATTAAAGGCGGAAAACGAGTTCAAACGGCACGTCCGAATCGTATCAATGGCGAGATTCGCGCCCTGGAAGTTCGCTTAACAGGTCTGGAAGGCGAAGCTTTGGGTATTGTGAGTCTGAGAGAAGCGATCGAAAAAGCTGAAGAAGCTGGAGTAGATTTAGTTGAAATCAGCCCTAACGCCGAACCGCCAGTTTGTCGTATTATGGACTACGGCAAGTTCCTTTATGAAAAGAGTAAGTCTTCTAAGGAACAGAAGAAAAAGCAAAAAGTTATCCAGGTTAAGGAAATTAAATTCCGTCCTGGCACCGACGATGGCGATTACCAGGTAAAACTCCGCAGCCTGGTACGCTTTCTGGAAGATGGCGATAAGGCTAAGATCACGCTGCGTTTTCGCGGTCGTGAGATGGCCCACCAACAGATCGGTATGGAAGTGCTCAACCGCGTCCGTGACGATCTGAGTGAACTGGCAGTAGTCGAATCCTTCCCTACGAAGATCGAAGGCCGCCAGATGATCATGGTGCTCGCTCCTAAGAAGAAACAGTAAGGCCTTCAAGTAGCAATGTCTGTGGAGCCTGCGGGTTCCACAGCCGTTGTTCGCCTACGTTTCGTTTATTAACAATGCGAAGTGGAAGTTATTAAAATGCCAAAAATTAAGACCGTACGCGGTGCTGCTAAGCGCTTCAAAAAAACCGGTGGTGGTGGATTTAAGCGTAAGCACGCAAACCTGCGTCATATTCTGACCAAAAAATCTACTAAGCGTAAACGTCACCTGCGTCCAAAAGGCCTGGTTTCTAAAGGCGATCTGGGTCTGGTTATCGCGTGCCTGCCGTACGCATAAGCCGTTAACGTTTAATTAATTTTTTTACTAAGAATATAGATACAGGAGAGCACATATGGCTCGCGTAAAACGTGGTGTAGTTGCCCGTGCACGTCACAAGAAAATTTTGAAACAAGCTAAAGGCTACTACGGTGCGCGTTCTCGCGTATACCGCGTTGCCTTCCAGGCTGTTATCAAAGCTGGTCAGTACGCTTATCGTGACCGTCGTCAGAAAAAGCGTCAGTTCCGTCAACTGTGGATTGCGCGTATCAACGCAGCAGCACGTCAGAACGGTATTTCTTACAGCAAATTCATCAACGGCCTGAAAAAAGCCTCTGTTGAAATCGACCGTAAGATCCTGGCTGACATCGCAGTATTCGACAAAGTAGCGTTCACCGCTCTGGTCGAAAAAGCGAAAGCAGCTCTGGCATAAGCCGGTGAAAAGAGGGAGCCTGGCTCCCTCTCTTTTATTTGTAGTGCAATCAATTGGTTGACAATTTATCCGTAAGCCTTTTCAATAAAGGTTGTCCGGTTTTTACCACACAAGGTAACGCAAGCATGAATGCTGCTATTTTCCGCTTCTTCTTTTACTTTAGCACCTGAACTCAGGAGGCTTGCGCGTGAAAGAAGAAACGGAAAACAGCGCCTAAAAGCCTCCCTGGTGGAGGCTTTTTTTATACACGTTATCCTTCAGGCTGCCTCTGCGTTGGCTGCAGTCGCTTACCCCAGTCACATATTTGTCTGAGGATTAGCGCTCTACTGCTGTCTTGACTCAGCCAGAATGATTTTGTGTATATACGAGCGACTAGTGAATATCGCAACATAACGAGGAAAACCATGTCACATCTCGCAGAGCTGGTTGCCAGTGCAACGGCCGCCATTAACCAGGCTTCAGATGTTGCCGCGTTAGACAATGTCCGCGTCGAATATTTGGGCAAGAAAGGGCACCTGACCCTTCAGATGACTACCCTGCGTGAACTGCCGGCAGAAGAGCGCCCGGCAGCAGGTGCGGTGATAAACGAAGCCAAAGAGCAGGTTCAGCAAGCGCTGAACGCGCGTAAAGCCGAATTAGAAAATGCCGCGCTGAATGCTCGTCTGGCTGAAGAAACGATCGATATCTCCTTGCCTGGGCGTCGTATCGAAAACGGCGGTTTGCATCCGGTAACGCGGACTATCGATCGCATTGAAAGTTTCTTTGGTGAGCTGGGCTTTACCGTGGCAACCGGTCCGGAAATCGAAGATGACTATCATAACTTCGATGCGCTGAACATTCCTGGCCATCACCCGGCGCGCGCTGACCACGACACTTTCTGGTTTGATGCGACGCGTCTGCTGCGTACGCAGACTTCCGGCGTGCAGATCCGCACTATGAAAGAAAAACAGCCGCCGATCCGTATTATCGCTCCGGGCCGCGTATATCGTAACGACTACGATCAGACGCACACCCCAATGTTCCATCAGATGGAAGGGCTGATTGTTGATACCAACATCAACTTCACCAACCTGAAAGGCACGCTGCATGATTTCCTGCGCAACTTCTTTGAAGAAGACCTGCAGGTTCGTTTCCGTCCTTCCTACTTCCCGTTCACCGAACCTTCTGCGGAAGTCGATGTGATGGGTAAAAATGGCAAATGGCTGGAAGTATTGGGATGCGGAATGGTTCACCCGAACGTGCTGCGTAACGTCGGTATCGATCCGGAAATCTACTCTGGCTTTGCATTCGGTATGGGTATGGAGCGTCTGACCATGCTGCGTTACGGCGTAACCGATCTGCGTTCTTTCTTCGAAAACGATCTGCGTTTCCTCAAACAGTTTAAATAAAGGCAGGATAAAACAATGAAATTCAGTGAACTGTGGTTACGCGAATGGGTAAACCCGGCGATTGATAGCGATGCGTTGTCAAACCAAATCACGATGGCGGGTCTGGAAGTTGACGGTGTGGATCCTGTTTCTGGCGCGTTCAACGGCGTTGTAGTGGGCGAAGTGGTTGAGTGCGCTCAGCATCCTAACGCTGACAAACTGCGCGTCACCAAGGTGAATGTCGGCGGCGACCGCCTGCTGGATATCGTCTGTGGTGCGCCAAACTGCCGTCAAGGGCTGAAAGTGGCTGTAGCAACCGTTGGAGCCGTTCTGCCGGGCGATTTCAAAATCAAAGCCGCGAAACTGCGCGGTGAGCCGTCTGAAGGCATGCTGTGCTCGTTCTCCGAGCTGGGCATTTCCGACGATCACAACGGTATTATCGAACTGCCTGTCGATGCACCAATTGGTACCGATATCCGTGAATACCTGAAGCTTGACGATAATACTATCGAAATCAGCGTCACTCCGAACCGCGCCGACTGCTTAGGCATTATCGGTGTGGCACGTGACGTTGCTGTACTGAACAAAGCCCCTCTGGTTGAGCCGGAAATAACGCCAGTAGCTGCAACTATTAGCGACGTCCTGCCGATTCAGGTCGACGCGGTGGAAGCCTGCCCACGCTATCTGGGCCGCGTGGTGAAAGGCATTAACGTTAAAGCGCCAACCCCGCTGTGGATGAAAGAAAAACTGCGTCGTTGCGGCATCCGCTCGATCGATGCCGTGGTTGACGTGACTAACTATGTGCTGCTCGAATTAGGCCAGCCGATGCACGCATTCGACAAAGACCGCATTGAAGGCGGGATTGTTGTCCGCATGGCAAAAGAAGGTGAAACCCTGGTATTGCTGGACGGCAGTGAAGCGAAGCTGAATGCGGATACGCTGGTGATTGCGGACCATAACAAAGCGCTGGCAATGGGCGGCATCTTTGGTGGCGAGCACTCCGGTGTGAATGATGAAACGCAAAACGTCCTGCTGGAATGCGCGTTCTTCAGCCCGCTGTCTATTACCGGTCGCGCACGTCGTCACGGTCTGCACACCGATGCCTCTCACCGCTATGAGCGTGGTGTCGATCCGGCGCTGCAACATAAAGCCATGGAACGTGCTACGCGCCTGCTGATCGATATCTGCGGCGGCGAAGCGGGTCCAATCATTGACGTGACGAACGAAGCCTCGCTGCCAAAACGCGCAACCATTACGCTGCGCCGTAGCAAACTGGATCGTCTGATCGGACACCATATTGCAGATGAGCAGGTGAGCGATATTCTGCGCCGTCTGGGTTGTGATGTCACGGAAGGGCAAGATGAGTGGAAAGCGGTAGCACCGAGCTGGCGTTTCGATATGGAGATCGAAGAAGACCTGGTCGAAGAAGTCGCCCGCGTATACGGTTATGACAATATCCCGAATACGCCAATTCAGGCGGGTCTTATCATGGGTACGCATCGTGAAGCGGATTTGTCGCTAAAACGCGTAAAAACCATGCTGAATGACAAAGGCTACCAGGAAGTTATTACCTACAGCTTTGTCGACCCGAAAGTCCAGTCGCTGCTGCACCCGGGTGAAGAATCGCTGCTACTGCCAAGCCCAATCTCTATTGATATGTCGGCAATGCGTTTATCCCTGTGGACCGGCTTGCTGTCTACGGTAGTGTACAACCAGAATCGTCAGCAAAACCGCGTGCGTATTTTCGAAACGGGTTTACGTTTCGTACCGGACACGCAGGCCAATCTCGGGATCCGTCAGGATCTGATGCTGGCGGGCGCGATCTGCGGTAACCGTCATGATGAACACTGGAATCTGGCAAAAGAGACTGTTGATTTCTATGATCTGAAAGGCGATCTGGAAGCGGTTCTCGACCTGACCGGCAAGCTGGCGGATATTCAGTTCAAAGCTGAAGCGAATCCAGCACTGCATCCGGGGCAGTCTGCGGCGATTTATCTGAAAGGTGAACGCATTGGTTTCATTGGGGTTGTTCATCCTGAACTGGAACGTAAACTGGATCTGAACGGTCGCACTCTGGTGTTTGAACTGGAGTGGAACAAGCTCGCAGACCGCGTGGTGCCTCAGGCGCGTGAAGTTTCTCGCTTCCCGGCGAACCGTCGTGACATCGCGGTCGTTGTGGCTGAAAACGTTCCCGCTGCGGATATTTTATCCGAATGTAAGAAAGTTGGCGTAAATCAGGTAGTTGGCGTAAACTTGTTTGACGTGTACCGCGGTAAGGGTGTTGCGGAGGGTTATAAGAGCCTCGCTATCAGCCTGATCCTTCAGGATACCAGCCGTACACTTGAAGAAGAGGAGATTGCCGCTACCGTCGCCAAATGTGTAGAGGCATTAAAAGAGCGATTCCAGGCATCATTGAGGGATTGAACCTATGGCGCTTACAAAAGCTGAAATGTCAGAATATCTGTTTGATAAGCTTGGGCTTAGCAAGCGGGATGCCAAAGAACTGGTCGAGCTGTTTTTCGAAGAGATCCGTCGTGCTCTGGAAAATGGTGAGCAGGTAAAACTCTCTGGTTTTGGTAACTTCGATCTGCGTGATAAGAATCAACGTCCGGGCCGTAATCCGAAAACGGGCGAAGATATTCCCATTACAGCACGGCGCGTGGTGACCTTCAGACCCGGACAGAAGTTAAAAAGCCGGGTTGAAAACGCAACGCCGAAAGAAGAGTAATCTGAACTAACTAAAAAGGCCGCGAATGCGGCCTTTTTTCTTAGTGGGCCAGAAGGAAAAACAGCCCGGTCAGTGCTGCGCTCAGCAGGTTAGACAACGTGCCCGCCAGGATCACTTTAAGCCCCATTTTAGCAATGAAACTTTTTTTCCCCGGCACAATCCCCCCCAGTACGCCAATCAATGCAGCAGGAGAGGACAAATTGGCAAACCCAGCCAGCGCCATGATCGTTATTATCTGCGAATATTCCGACAGTTGGTCTTTCATTGGAATAAAGCTGGTATACGCGACGAACTCATTCAACACCAATTTTTGACCTAACAGGCTACCAATTTGCAAGACTTCGTTAGCGGGAATGCCCAACAGCCAGGCAACCGGAGCAAAGAGGTAACTAAAGATAAATTGTAGCGTGACGTTACCATAGCCGAAAAAGCCACAAAACCAGCCCAACAAGCCGTTCACCATAGCAATTAATGCAATCAGTGCCAGAAGCATTGCCCCCACGTTAGCGGCGAGCTTCAGCCCGATAGTCGCGCCATTTGTAGCCGCTTCAACGATGTTGATAGGCTTTTCATCTTGACCAAGCATATCGCCTGACACGTCGGCAGTGTTTTCGGGTTCCGTTTCTGGAAACAGCATTTTCGCCATTAACAGACCGCCTGGCGCTGACATAAAAGAGGCGGCTACCAGATAGCGAATTTCGATCCCCATACTGGCATAGCCAACCAGCACTGAGCCTGCGATAGAGGCCACACCACCTGTCATGAGGGCAAACAGTTCTGAGCGCGTCATGCGTGGCGCATAAGGCTTCATCAGGACGAAGACGTCAGTATTGCCCGCAAAAATATTGGCCGTTGCAGCCATGGATTCTGCCGGGCTGGTGCGCAGCAGTTTATGGATACCCGTACCGATGAGGCGGATAATCCACTGCATGATGCCCAGGTAGTACAGCACGGAGAACAATGCTGACATAAAAATGATAATCGGCAGAACATGCACGGCAAATACAAACCCCATTTTGAACTGTCCGAGATTACCGAAGAGAAAGTTAATCCCTTCCGACGAATAGTTCAGCATGCCTGACAGACTGTTTGATATGGCGAGTAAGATTTTTTCCCCTAAGGGGACATACAGGATAAATGCAGCAAAAAGAGCCTGGATTGCAAAGGCGCCGCCAACAGTGCGAAACCGGATAGCTTTGCGATTTTCTGAACATAGCCAGGCAACGAGTAACAGGACAACAATGCCAAGTATGACGATGAGTATCTGCATGGTTTATCCCTCATCGGCATCAATGATGCTACGGAAAAGATCTTTAAAGAGAGCATCCCGCTCAATAAATTTTGCGACCTGAATGACGTGACGGCGGTTATCAAAACTCCAGCTCAGATTGTCATTGATCAAAGGGGATGTACGGTATTCACAGGTGAACCAGTCAGGATTCAGGACATAGCCAACCGTAGTGATATCCCAAATGACTTTGCGGGATGCAAAACCAATCCAGGGGCATCGCGGGGCAATTTCAGCAAAGTAGCTACCAATGCGGCTGGTCTCTGCAAAATAGTACTGCATCTCTGGGACCGATGAGGCCATAGTGTTAGCCACGCCAAAGCAGGGGATTTGGGTGAGCGCTACGCCACTATCAAAAAGTACCCGACTCGCCGCAATGTCCTGCATCAGGTTGAATTCATGATTATCTTTCCAGGCATAACTGTTACCCCCAAGCCAGATGACATGAATCTTTGTGACGATGTCCGGCGCGAGGAGCAGTGCGTTAGCGATATTGGTCGGCGCGGCGATTGCGAGTACATGTAATGTTTGCTCAGCCGTTCTTGCCCGGTTAATCAAATCCTGTACTGCTGCTGACATCTCCGGCTGGTTGCTATCTTTCAGATAGCGTGTTGAACCCTGGAATATTTGCGGTATGTTTTCGCGGCGGGGGAGTTTGTTAAATACGCGATAGATCTCATCGACGCTCAGTTGCATTCCTACTGCGGGATCGTCAACATATGTGTGCGAGCCCTCTTTACCAAAATAGTGGTTGGTAAACGGAGCGGCGTAAACAGCTTGCAGATCGAGGCGCTCCGGGTGTAAGAATGCCCAGGCAATGGCCATCTGATCGTCAATTTCATTGTAGGTATCGCTGTCAATAACGATAGGCACTTTGCCATACTTAGGTGGCGTAATTAAGGTAATACGCTGCGCTGAAGTTAATTCAGGCCAGTGGATACTTAACATCGTTAATGTTCCTTAAGTTAGAAGTCGTAGGCCAGTCGATAAATGAGAATATCGCCATATCCATCCGCACCAAGTTTGTTATAAAAGTACCGATACATTAATGTGGTGGATATATGAGGCATGATTTTCCAGGTAATATTCAGGCCGCCGTTTAAACCATTGCTACCATGATTGTTAGCGGTATAGTCATCATTACGGTCAAGTTCTATTTCATTCCAATTGGACAGTAAGAAGTCCTGGTTGAGAAGATTGAAAGCATAACCAGCGTTCCATCCAATTGAGAAACCATTGAGTCCATTAATATCATAAGCTGGGCCAAAATTACTGTGCGCGGTAATGTACTGACGAGCAATCCAGGGTTTAAACCACCATCCATCGCCTTTCAGGTCGGTATAGCCAAGCCCAATAAATTGATTCGTCTCTTTAAAATTGGGGCTTTGCGAATTATAGACTTTTGTAAATAAGCTGGCACCTGTTTTCCAGAGGTAGGTATGGATTTCACCATTCGCAGTCTGCCCCTGATTTCCCTCGTCATCTAGAATATTTTCAAAATCATAAAAACCGTACATTTCACCCCAATCAAAACCAATACCTCCCTC
Source organism: Citrobacter sp. RHB35-C21 (assembly GCF_013816515.1). Lineage (NCBI taxonomy): Bacteria > Pseudomonadati > Pseudomonadota > Gammaproteobacteria > Enterobacterales > Enterobacteriaceae > Citrobacter > Citrobacter sp. RHB35-C21. The sequence continues at coordinate 2,955,785 of NZ_CP057147.1, read as the reverse complement.
AATACCAATTAAGGCTTGTTCATATTCGAGGTCTTTAACACCGGCATCCCAGGATTGATAGTCAAAATGTATATTCCCCCAACCGTATTGTTGTTCAGCTAATGAGGAAAAAGCTACGCACGATAATAAAGCCCCGAAGGCGATTTTTTTCATTTTATATCCCTATTTTGGTGGTGGGTAAATATCAGTATTTAGTACAAGATAATCGTTTTAATACGAGTTCATGGGATGGCATATTGGCTGCGCCTTCACGCTCTACGGCCAGTGCTGCAAATACACAGGCGTAATGAATTGCGTTGGCAATATTTTCTCCACAGGCAAGTCGAGCAGCGAGTGCACCATTAAATGCATCACCGGCGCCGGATGTATCAATATTAACTGCGGGATATGCCGGGAACTGTTGGTGAGTAGAACCATCAAATAACCAGCACCCATCTTTGCCTAACGTAATTAGAATATATTGTGGTCCCATTTGGTGCATGGTTTCGGCGGCCTGACGAATATCGTCTGGCGTACGAATAGCCTTGCCAATTATCGCCTCTGCTTCTGTGAGGTTTGGGGTCAGGATGTGTGTCCAGCGGAGAAGGTCTGTCACCTCCTTGCGCCATGGCGCTGGATTCAGGATTGTCATCACCCTGGCGGCATGTGCGAACTTAATAGCTTGAGCTGTAGCGTCAGGATTGTTTTCCATCTGCGTCAAAAAAACATTGGCGGTGCCTATCTCGTCATAACAGGATATAATTTCTTCACTCGTTATTTCCTGATTAGCCCCTGGATTAATAACGATTACATTATCGCCAGCCTCTTCGGATATCATCACTACGGCACTGCCGGTTGGTGCATCATTTTTGGTAAAGATGGTTAGTTTTTCTAATCCTACGCCATTTAAAAAATGCTGGGCTTTGGTTGAAAACTCATCTTCACCTAATTTGACTGTAAAATAAGTGCGAGCATTGGCTTGTGCGGATGCTATCGCCTGGTTGCTGCCTTTCCCTCCGGGTAAACAACAGGAAAAAAGCGCGCGCGTGGTTTCTCCTGAAATAGGAAAGCGGTGAAGCCGATATACTAAGTCGGTATTAAATGAACCCAGAATGTAAACTTTCCCATTGTTTTCGTTCATTGATATTTCTCGTTCGAACTTTGATTGGTTAATGATGATGTTTTGGTGCAAATAAAGAGAGTTGTTCTCATATAATGGGAATGCATTGTCGTGATTATATACAGCACCTCCATAGCATGAGCGGACATGTCCTGTTTTTACAAGGTCATTGATGTCGCGGCGGAGTGTTCTTTCCGTAACATCAAGTACCTTAACAAGAGATGATATTTTTACACTTCCTTGTTTTTTGAGTAGTGTTAAAATATAGCGAAGACGCTGTTTTTTGTAACGACAGGGCATCTAATCCTCACTTTTCATGAATGTGATGAGAGGTCCATGTAATAAGTTTATTTTGTCTATGTGTTAATTTTTTTGGTGAATTTATTTATTGAATAAATAGTTAAAGATCTGATTACCACTAAGTACACCGATGATACCAAATACACCAGGCCAGACAGTAGGGGCTGGAATGGGTAGTTTTATTAATGTAAATATGAAACCAATAATTGCACAGGCAATAAGTGAAAGAATTATATCCATAAGATAATTCCTGAGGGTGTTATGATGATACGAAGACTACACAATATATTTACGTATTGATGAGAAGACAATCACACAAAACTTCTGCAACCGGACATCTTGTCCGGTTGTGGTTATTTATTTAATCTCAGAAACGATATTAATAATGACAGCTACTACCTGGTATTGCTGCCAGCATTGCATTAGGCAAAAGTCTAAGGTTCATGCTGTTTTGGGCCATTGCCTCATTTGCGGTAGAGCTTCCTTCCATGTTTTTTGCTTTCATCGTAAAATTAATGAGATAACCCATAAAAAAAGTATAAACATGCAACCTTTTGCACAATTACAACGTCGGCGAGACCGATACTGGTTAGGCACTTTATCGCTGTTGCTATTGGTCATGCTCGTGATTAGCTTATGCGCAGGAGAACAGTGGATCGCCCCCGGCGACTGGTTCAGCGCCCGCGGCGATCTGTTCGTCTGGCAAATCCGATTTCCCCGTACCCTCGCCGTTTTGCTGGTTGGTGCTGCGTTGGCCTTATCTGGCGCAGTGATGCAAGCTCTCTTTGAAAACCCGCTCGCAGAGCCTGGATTACTGGGCGTGTCGAATGGCGCGGGAGTCGGGCTCATCGCGGCGGTGCTGCTGGGGCAGGGGCAGCTCCCTGGCTGGGCGTTGGGTTTATGCGCCATCGCAGGGGCGCTGATTATCACGCTTATTCTGCTCCGTTTTGCCCGCCGTCATTTGTCTACCAGCCGTCTGCTGTTGGCGGGGGTGGCGCTGGGCATTATCTGTAGCGCGCTGATGACATGGGCCATCTACTTCTCCACTTCTTTTGATTTGCGACAGCTAATGTACTGGATGATGGGGGGCTTTGGCGGCGTTGACTGGCATCAGGCCTGGCTCATGGTGGCGTTGATTCCGGTGCTGGTGTGGATCTGCTGTCAGTCGCAGCCGATGAATATGCTGGCGCTGGGGGAGACTTCTGCACGTCAGTTGGGATTGCCGTTATGGTTCTGGCGCAACCTGCTGGTGGTCGCCACGGGCTGGATGGTTGGCGTAAGCGTGGCTCTGGCGGGAGCGATTGGCTTTATTGGGCTTGTGATCCCACATATTCTGCGGCTGTGCGGCTTAACCGATCATCGCGTGTTACTGCCGGGCTGCGCGTTGGCTGGCGCTATCGTGTTACTGTTGGCTGATGTTGTCGCGCGTCTGGTGCTGGCCTCGGCTGAGCTGCCAATTGGCGTGGTGACGGCCACCATGGGCGCACCGGTATTTATCTGGCTATTGTTAAAAGCCGCGCGCTAGAACGCGTTGATTCGGTCTATGATTAAAAACTGAAAATCCACCTGTTGTTCTGGAGATGCTATGCAAAACACTATCCTCGATACAGACGTGACGACCATCGACGGCGAGGTGACCTCACTGCAGCCATATGCTGGAAATGTGCTGTTAATCGTTAATGTTGCTTCAAAATGCGGGCTAACGCCGCAATATGAGCAACTGGAGAATCTGCAGAAAGCCTGGCATCAGCAGGGCTTTACCGTTCTTGGGTTCCCCTGCAACCAGTTTCTGGGCCAGGAGCCGGGCAGTGAAGAGGAAATAAAAACGTACTGCAGTACCACCTGGGGCGTTACCTTCCCGATGTTCAGCAAAATTGAGGTCAACGGCGAGGGACGCCATCCGCTGTATCAGAAACTGATTGATGCCGCGCCAACCGCCGTTGCGCCTGCGGATAGTGGATTCTATGAGCGTATGGCGAGTAAAGGTCGGGCGCCGCTCTACCCGGACGATATTCTGTGGAATTTCGAGAAGTTTTTAGTGGGTCGGGATGGTCAGGTACTGCAACGATTTTCACCCGATATGACGCCTGAGGATCCTGTTCTGGTGCAATCCATCAAGACGGCGCTGGCAAACTAATGTCACGATTGATGCAGCTACAGGACGTAGCAGAATCGACCCGACTCGGCCCGCTTTCTGGTGAGATAAAAGCAGGGGAGATCCTGCATTTAGTGGGACCTAACGGCGCAGGAAAGAGCACGCTGTTGGCGCGAATGGCGGGGCTGACGACCGGCAAGGGCAGCATCACCTTTGGTGATGTGTCATTGGATGAATGGCCGGCAGCAAAGCTGGCGCAATATCGCGCTTATCTTGCGCAACAGCAAAACCCACCGTTTGCGATGCCGGTCTGGCATTTTCTGACGCTGCATCAACCCGATAAAGCACGCACCGATCTGTTACAGGAAGTCGCCGATGCGCTTGGGCTTGGGGATAAGCTGGGACGCAGCGTGAATCAGCTCTCTGGCGGTGAGTGGCAGCGCGTGCGCCTGGCTGCGGTTATCCTGCAGATTTGCCCACAAGCGAATCCATTCGGCCAGCTTTTGCTGCTGGATGAGCCGATGAACAGCCTGGACGTGGCGCAACAAAATGCACTGGACCGGATGCTGGGTCAGTTGTGTTTGCAGGGCATCGCGATTGTAATGAGCAGCCATGACCTTAATCACACCTTACGTCATGCGCACAAGGCCTGGCTCCTCAAACGCGGGAAGCTGCTTGCCAGTGGTGCTCGTGATGCGGTACTAACGCCGGCCAATCTGTCTGCGGCTTATGGTGTGAACTTCCGTCGTTTGGATATTGAAGGCCACAGAATGCTCATATCAACCACTTAAGTTAAATGGGTTCTTGAAAATCATATAATTTCCACGCTAAATTGACATAAAAATATAATTCAGAGGATTCGTCCTGAATGCGCTTTTGGCTTCTTTTCATCACAGCATTGTTTTTGGCGGGCTGCAGCAGCCATCGTGCTCCTGCGCCAAATGCCCGCTTGTCGGATTCTATCGCCGTTATCGCCGGGCTTAATGACCAGCTACAAACCTGGCATGGCACACCCTATCGTTATGGCGGCATGAGCCGTAGCGGAGTGGATTGTTCTGGATTTGTATTGATGACAATGCGCGATAAATTCGATCTGCAACTCCCGCGTGATACGCGCACGCAATCAAAGATTGGTACCGAAATTGATAAAGATGATTTGCTGCCCGGCGATCTGGTGTTCTTTAAAACCGGGTCTGGGGAAAGCGGTCTGCATGTCGGAATTTACGATACCAATAATCAATTTATTCATGCCTCAACCAGCCGTGGTGTGATGCGCTCGTCACTGGACAACGTTTACTGGCGCAAAAACTTTTGGCAGGCGCGACGTATTTAATCCTCATCAGTCACGAGGCTGCCTACGGCTGAGCAGCCTCGACATTTCCATTTGTTAGTAACTTCTTATTTCTGCCGCCAGCCGGACAATACCCCTGAACATTAAGAGCGTATCTTGCTAAAAATATGATTTATTCCGAGATATTAAAAAGTGCAAAGCTGGATATTCGCTTATAATCAGGATAAGCTAAAAAAAAGGATTCGATTTACTGGCTATAAAGGGAAAAATGAAAGGGCCTCTACTTGCATCAGCAATAACGTATTTCTCCATCCTTTGCTACAGGATGCCGGATAACACCTATGCAGAGGGGCTGGCACGATGATTGTTTCAATGGATACTCTTTACCATTCAGAGTTCTCTTTTCTCCCTGCGAGAAACGAAAAAGGCGATCTTGAATACGTAGATATCATTACCAGTTTTGCCAGTGCGCAGGGGGATGTGCGTATACCCACCGAGCTGGTCCTACCTCGGATGTCGGACGAAGAGCAATGTCGCTTATTTACCGAAAAGCTTGAATTAATCGAAACGTGCCAACATTTTTTTATTCAACGAAAGGTTTCTGCCTGGATTAATTTAACGCCGGCAATTGCTAATACTTTATTATCAGATACTAAATTTGCTTCACAAGTTGAACGATTGTCATTTCTGGAACTGGCTATTAATGAAAACTATCCAGAGTTAAATAATGGAAAAGCGAATCCAACGCTGGCAGCACTGGCGGCGCGATTTCCATTAGTACTGACAAACTATGGTGCTGGCGGCATATCAAATCGGGCAATTTTTGATGGGCTGTTCAAACGCGTCGTGCTCGATAAAAACTTTGTTCAACAAAGGATTACACATATTTCGTTTGAGCCATTTATGCGGGCTATCCTGGCACAGCTATTTCCCAGCAGTGAGTCAATTATCATTAGCGGTATTGATACACCCGAGATGTTAGCGCGCGTACTGCCTCTGGGATTCAGCGCCATGCAGGGCGCGCTGTGGCCTGCTGTGCCCCCCGCGCAGATAATTTCGCTCGCGAAGATATAACCCTCATATTTGCTGGTGTTTAACAGGCTTTTAACAGTCTACACTAGAGACAGGAGGCCCTATGACCCTGTCTTTTACCACCCGCTGGCGTGATGAATTACCAGCAACCTATACAGCACTTTCACCCACTCCCCTGAAAAACGCGCGCCTGATCTGGCATAACGATGCGCTGGCGGAGCAATTAGCTATTCCAGAGACGCTATTTGATATTCCGACCGGAGCCGGTGTTTGGGGCGGTGAATCGTTTCTTCCCGGGATGTCGCCTTTAGCGCAAGTTTATAGCGGACATCAGTTTGGCGTCTGGGCGGGCCAGCTTGGCGATGGACGCGGGATCCTGTTGGGCGAACAACAGCTCGCTGACGGCTCAACGTGTGACTGGCACCTGAAAGGCGCCGGACTTACGCCTTATTCCCGTATGGGGGATGGTCGCGCCGTACTGCGCTCGACAATTCGCGAAAGCCTGGCCAGCGAAGCGATGCATTACCTGGGAATACCGACCACGCGGGCATTGTCGATTGTTACCAGCGACACGCCGGTGTATCGCGAAACGGTAGAATCAGGGGCGATGCTCATTCGCGTGGCGCAAAGCCATATGCGCTTTGGCCATTTTGAGCATTTTTACTATCGCCGCGAGCCGGAAAAAGTGCGCCAGTTGGCTAACTTTGCGATTCGCTATTATTGGCCGCAATGGCAGGAAGAAGCCGATAAGTATCAGCTGTGGTTTAACGATGTTGTCACGCGTACTGCGACGTTAATCGCGGACTGGCAGGCGGTAGGATTTGCGCATGGTGTCATGAACACCGACAACATGTCGATTCTGGGACTGACGATGGATTACGGCCCATTCGGTTTCCTTGATGACTACGTGCCCGATTTTATCTGCAACCACTCAGACAACCAGGGGCGATACAGTTTCGATAATCAACCGGCTGCGGCGCTTTGGAACCTGCAACGTCTGGCGCAAACTCTGTCGCCATTTATCCCGGTCGAGGCGCTTAATGATGCGCTGGACAGTTATCAACTGGCGCTGTTAACACGCTACGGTCAGCGGATGCGACAAAAGCTTGGCTTCTTTAGCGAGCAAAAAAACGATAACGAACTGCTTAGTGAACTGTTTAACCTGATGGCGCGGGAAAGAAGCGACTATACCCGAACGTTTCGCATGCTCAGTCAGACGGAACAACACAGCGCGCAATCCCCGCTGCGCTATGAGTTTATCGACCGCGCAGCGTTTGACGACTGGTTCACGCGGTATCGCTCACGCCTGCAGCAAGACAACATTGCCGACGCAGACAGACAAACGCAGATGAAGGCGGCTAATCCGGCGATGGTATTGCGTAACTGGTTGGCGCAACGGGCGATTAATCAGGCAGAGCAGGGGGATTACGCCGAGCTGCATCGGTTACACGAGGCGTTGCGTACCCCATTTGTCGATCGTGATGATGACTATGTCAGCCGTCCACCTGACTGGGGCAAACGGCTGGAAGTGAGCTGTTCAAGCTAAGGGGCCAGAAACACCTGTGGGGATCCGTTGGCCGGATGCTGGCCAACGTGTACCTGCGCGCCATACCAGCGTTTCAGGTCATCGGCCTGTAACACGGCCTCAGGCGTTCCCTGCGACACCAGCCTGCCGTTGTGCAGCAACACTATTCTGTCTGCCCACAGTGCGGCGAGATTCAGATCGTGAAGCACAATGCACACATGCAGCTCTTGTGAAGCGGTAAGCGTCTTCAGCAAGCGCAACAGATGCTGCTGGTGGTAAAGATCCAGCGCAGAGGTCGGTTCATCAAGGAATAACCAGCCGCGAGGCGCGCCGTCGCACCAAAGTTGCGCCAGTGCACGGGCTAACTGTACTCGCTGTTGTTCGCCGCCGGAAAGCGCGGCGTATTGCCGGCCCGCCAGCGGTGTACATCCGGTCATTTCCATCACCTGAGCGATAAGTCGAGGTTCCGACCGCGAGGTCCAGGGCGCACGCCCCATCGCGATGACGGCCTCTACCGGCCAGTCAAATCCCAGTTGTGTTTGCTGGCGCATCACCGCCCGATGCCGCGACAGTGTCTGGGTATGCCATTCATCCAGCGGTTTACCCGCCAGCACGCAACGCCCTGTAGCCGGTTTCAGAAAACCGGTCAGCAGGCGCAGCAGGGTGGATTTCCCCGCACCGTTTGGGCCGATGAGCGCCACCAGTTCACCTTTTTCGAGAGCAAGAGAGACGTCGTCAATCACCGCTCTGCCCGCGACGCGATAGTGAAGCCCTTCAGCGATGAAATGTTCAGCCATGCGGTCCTCGCTGACGAAAAATAAGCCATAAAAACCACGGTGCGCCCAGAAGACTGGTTAGCAAACCGACCGGCATTTCCGCAGGCGCAACCGCCGTACGGGCCAGCGTGTCGGCTATCAGCAATAAAAATGCGCCCGCCAGCACGGAACCTGGGATAACGGCCCGATGGTCTGAGCCGAGCCACATGCGCATCAGATGCGGGATAACCAGCCCGATAAAGCCAATTACGCCGCTTACCGCCACGGCTGCGGCAACCAGCAATGCGCTACAAAGTAGCAAAACACGCTGAACGGTACGCACATCTACGCCGAGGTAATGCGCCTCTTCCTCACCTAACTGCAGCAGGTTCAGCGCCGGTGCCAGACGCCAAATGATCAGCACCGTCGGGACAGTCAATGAAGTGACAGCCAGCAGCGTGGACCATTGCGCGGCCCCCAGACTGCCCATCCCCCATAGCGACAGCTGGCGCAGTTGCGCGTCATTACTGACCCACGACAGAACGCCAACCGCCGCCCCGCACAGCGCGTTGATGGCAATACCGACCAACAGCAGACGTGAGAGTGAAGCGTCGCGCTGTTGGCTAAGGATAAAAATAACCACCGTAGCTGCCAGCGCACCGAGAAAAGCGGCCAGCATGGGGGCGTACAGCATCAACAGCGCGGGCAAAGAGACCGGCAGCACTACCCACAGGGCGACGGCGCAGGCGGCTCCGCTGCTTATTCCCAGTAATCCCGGATCGGCAAGCGGGTTGCGAAACAGGCCCTGCATCACGCAGCCCGCGAGCGCCAGAGAACCGCCAATCACCAGCGCCAGCAGGACGCGGGGCAGGCGAATGGTGAGCCAGATTTGACGCAGTGCCTCATCGCCATCACGCCACAGCAGACTTACCGGCAGGCGCAACGCGCCAAAACCGGTGGCCATGATTGTCATCACGACCAACATGAGTGCGAGTGTCCATAAAGAACAACGGATACGTCGCGACATCAGGGCAATTGCTCAGCTTTAGCGCGAAGCTGCAAAATGGCCTGCGGGGTGCGTACGCTAAAGCCGAGCAGCGCCATATCGTCAACCTGCAATACCTGTTTATTTCGTCCGGCAGGCGTCTGCGCCAGGCCCGGCAGCGCCCACAGGTTATCTTCGCCCCCCATCGCCTTAACGCCGTCCTGTGAAATCACCACCAGATCGGGCTGGCTGGCAATGACACCTTCCTGCGACAGCGGCTGATAGCGGTTAACACCCTGCATTGCGTTGCGCAAACCGGCGGCACGAATAGCCGCATCGGCTGCGGTTTGCTGGCCCGCCGCCATCGCGGTCATCCCGCCATGATTGAGAATAAACAGCACGCGTTTGTTGAGTTCAGATGACGGCAGCGCCGCCAGTTCCTGACGGAAGCGGGTGCGCAGCGTTTCGCCATCGGCCTCCCTATGGGTGGCTTCGGCGATGACGCGAATTTTTTCATCAATCACGTTAAGCTCGTTGCTTGCCGGGATCGTCACAACCCTGACGTTGCTCTGTTCGAGCTGTTTTAGCGCCAGAGAGGGCTGCGCCTGCGCGCTGGCAAGGACCAGCGTAGGACGGGTGGCAAGGATCCCTTCGGCGTTGAGTTGGCGCAAATAACCGACATCAGGTAGGGCGTTTGCTGCTTCAGGCCACTGGCTGGTGCTGTCTCGCGCCACAAGGGAAGACTGTGCTCCCAGTGCGTATACAATCTCGGTGACATCGCCACCGAGAGCAACAACCCGTTCCCTGGACGCAGCCAGCGCTACGATGGGCAGTAGCGCAATCAGGACCAGCAGTTTTTTCATGCGGCCAGCCCTTTCGGCGTCAGTGCGTCAATTTGCGCGCGCCATTGCGTCTGCTCCGGTTCGCCTTCCGTTCGTTGACCATACAACTGGGCGATTTGCGTGCCGTCGGCAGCAAACAGTTCCAGGCTGGTGACGTGGCCATCGGCGGTCGGTTTGCGCGTTACCCATGTTTCTGCCACGCTCTCTTCCAGCAGGTGTAAGGTAAATGTCGGGTTGAATATGTTCAGCCAGCCTTTCATCGGCACCAGTTTTTCTATCGCACCGGTGAAAATCTGTACGCAGCCACGATTACCCACAAAGACCATAATTTCATTGCCATCCTGGCGCGCGGTGTCGAGTAACTGCGCCAGAGCGCTATTTGCGACTTTACAGGCCAGATCGTCGCCCACCAGGTTAAACGCCTGTTGGCGGGTGAGATCGTGGCGTTTCAGCAGACCGAAGAACTGGTGTACATCGGTCATGGCTCGCCACTCTTGATCAACAGTCTGCGCATCGACCGTGACGGTGGCTGGAGCAGAAGGGGTGGCGGGTTGCAGCGCCAGAGGCGGGTTTTCAGCGAAGATGAAACGGGTCAGCAACGCAGCCCATTCCTCAATGAGGGTATTCTGTGTGGCATAGACCTTCAGCAGCGCATCCCCCTGATGGTCAAAGAACTGAATGCTCTGACGTTCGCCGTGGGCGGTTGTTTCGCTGATATGGAACACGCTTGCCCACTGATTGAGGAACAGGCGCAGGTCGAGAGCGCGCGGATTGAGTACCAGTCCGGCATGACCGTTCAGGTGCTGATTGGTAAACGCACCAACCTGCTCATGCACCGCATATTCGTTGCGGCATATACATTTGGTTTCGCCGACGGCTTCCAGTGCGCCGAGGATTTCACGCACTTCGCCCCGTAAGCGCCAGGCGTCATGACCGACGCGCGCGAAGGTCAGTTCGGCTTCGCTAATATTCATCAATCCCGCAATATCACGTGCGTATTTGCCCGGATTTTCTTTCTTCAGTTCCAGCCAGCGAGTGTAATGATTCATTGTCTCTTCCTTCCAGATTGCTGCCCCGGCGAACCGGGGAAAAGTGATTACCACTGATAACTCACGAAAATTTTGCCATTACGACCATCCTGCGGAATGCCCTGCGGCGACCAGTACTCTTTGTCGAAGGCGTTGCCCAGTACCAGCGTGGTGGTCATGCCTTTCAGCGCTTGTTGGCCCTGATAGCTCACGTAGAAATCGTTTACCGCATAACCGGGCTGTTTCGTGTAGCTGCTGCTGATATGTGTTGAACGGTCAGCAAAGGTACCTATCCAGCCAACGGAGAAACCGCTGTGCGCAACCGGTACGTTCAGTTTGCTGGTGACGGTATCCGGGTTAATGCTGGAAATATATTCGCCGGTGTCTGTATCTTTGCCGCGCGTACGGTTATAGGCCATGTCGAGGCTGAACAGATCGGCGGAATATTTCGCCATCACGTCCCAGCCCCAGATTTTGGCGTTGGGTACGTTATAGGACATGGTTGTCGCGGCGGCGAAGTCGACGCTGGTGGAGATGTAATCTTTCGCTTTGGTGTCGAAATAGCTGGCTTTAAATTCGAGCGCATCGCTCGCCATCAACAGATCGTCAAAGCGCAGGCCAAATCCGTATTCCTGGGTTTCGTTGGTTTCCGGGCGTAGGTTAGGGTTTGGCACCCAGTAGTTGGTGTAAAAACGGCCAATCGAGAAGTGTTTCGCATCGTTATACATCTCGCCCATGGTCGGCGCACGGAAGGCTTGAGCGTATGAACCGAACAGCATCAGCCAGTCGGTTGGCGCAACGGTGAGCCCGGCGCGGGACGACCATTTATCGGCATCGACATCTTCATAGCCGTCGCTGCTGCCGCGATAAGAGTCATAACGGGTACCGCCCAGCAGCGTAACCGGCAGGTCGCGCAGGGTGATTTCATCTTGCAGCCAACCGGAGCTGAAATCGATTTTTGCCTCCGGGAAACCGGTGGTTGCGCCGCCTGGCTGTTGTTCCTGACGATAGTATTCCCCGCCGTAGGTCAGCAAATGAGATGCAAAAGAGTCGGTAAACAGACGGCTGCGGTTGTCGATTTTGCCGCCTTTGGTGGTTTGTTTGCGAAACTCGCCGGTGTTATCCGTGTTTTGCGCATTAATGCGTGCTTCGGACCAGTAGACGCGGGCATCCGCGTTCAACCAGTTATTGTCGGCTGGAGCAATCGAGTAGGTCAGTTGCGCGTCGCGCTGGATGGTTGAGCGATCGGTCATCGGGTTGCTGGTGGCATCCGCCGCGCTGGTTTGCGGGTTTTTAGGTTCACGGGCGTCATTGTTGTAGTAACGCAGCGAGCCGGCCAGCGTCTGGGCGCTGTCAATTTTCCAGCTGCCTTTCGCCAGCATATTGTTAATCGCTTCGTCGTTTGGTGCCGTAGTACCGTTGCTCTGGCGCAAATCACCGCGATCGCGACTGGACCAGGCAAGCAGTCCGTCCAGCGTATCGGTGCGACCAAACGCGCTGGCACCCATACCGAGGCTGTGATCGCCGGTTGCCGCGGTACCGAACACGCGATAACCGCTGTTTTGTCCGGCTTCCAGCAGATCTTTGGCATCCGCTGTGTCATAGGCGATCACACCACCTAACGCGCCGCTACCGTACAGCAGTGCAGAAGGGCCACGGACGACCTCGATGCGTTTGATCAGCGCCGGATCGAGGAAGGTACTGTTCAGGTGTCCGGTGTCGGTTCCCTGACGAACGCCATCAACCAGCACCAGAACGCCACGTCGATCGTAGCCGCGCAGATTCACGTCCTGGCCGTTAGTGCGACCGGTGCCGTCAAGGGTCAGGCCCGGAACCGTACGCAACAGGTCGGCTGCCGAGCTGGCGGTCTGGTTTTCCGGCGCGGTGGCATCAATCACGCTGACCATCATCGGCGCTTCAAAAGCACTACGGGCATTGCCGGTAGCGGTGACGGTCATATCTTCTACCGCCGCATACGCGACGGCGGGCAGGTTACTGATAATCGCCAGCGCCAAGAGCGAAGGGCGCAGGGATGCAGTGTGCAGGTGTGGCATAGCAACTCTCCATTAGGAAATCGAAAAGCGCTGGCTGCCTGGGTACTACCTGGGTGGCTGGCGAAAAGTGGTGTTTATTTGGTCAGAATGAGTTTTCCGGCTTGTGTCTGGCGCAGCAGATAGAGCTGACCATCGTGTTCTATGATCACACGCCCCTCTTTGCCCAGCAGACTTTTACTGTCAATTCGGCGCTCGTTTGGCGCGACGGCAGGCGGTGTTTTTTCTTTTGCGGGCGTTGTTGTGTTATCCATACGTGAATAGTGTTTAAAAATAACAATCAATTTAACAATGATAATCATTATCATCAAACTGCAAAATTGCGGCAAGCCTTTTTGTGAAATAATTGTGACGAGAATAGATTTTGTACAATAAGGAGGGGAAAACAAAGGATTAGCACCGGGCAACGTGATGTTACCCGGCGAACAGCATTAAAAACGGCTATCAACCGCAGAGGCGAGTTTTTCAACCAGTAGTTCAGTATCTTCCCAGTTCAGGCACGGGTCGGTAATGGACTGGCCGTAAACCAGCGGCTGGCCGCTAACGATTTTTTGCGTACCTTCACGCAGGAAACTCTCCGCCATAATCCCGGCAATCGCCGTCGAACCATTGCGAATTTGCTGGCACACATCATCACAAACGTCTAACTGACGACGATGCTGCTTCTGGCAATTGCCATGGCTAAAATCGACCACCAGATGTTCAGGCAGGGAAAATTCGTGCAGGGTATCGCAGGCGGCGGCAATATCTTCAGCATAATAATTCGGCTTTTTACCGCCGCGCATGATGATATGCCCGTAAGGATTACCGCTGGTCTGATAAATGGTCATCTGGCCGGTTTTATCCGGAGAGAGGAACATATGGCTGGCACGGGAGGCGCGAATCGCATCGACGGCAATACGCGTATTGCCATCCGTACCGTTTTTAAAGCCGACCGGGCAGGAAAGCGCAGAGGCCATTTCACGGTGGATCTGGCTTTCGGTGGTGCGTGCGCCAATGGCTCCCCAACTGATTAAATCGGCAATAAACTGACCGGTCACCATGTCGAGGAATTCTGTTGCCGTGGGTACGCCCAGTTCATTGACCTGCAACAGCAGTTTGCGTGCCAGTTCAATGCCGTGGTTCACGCGGTAGCTGCCGTTTAAATCTGGGTCGGAAATTAAGCCTTTCCAGCCCACTACGGTGCGCGGTTTTTCAAAATAAGTGCGCATCACGATTTCCAGACGCGCCTGATGTTTTTCGCGCAGCGCCTGTAAACGCGTCGCGTATTCCATGGCGGCATCAAGATCGTGAATCGAGCAGGGACCTACGATCACCAGTAAACGAGCGTCTTCACCATTTAATATTTTTTCTATCCGGCGTCGGGAGTCCGTAACATGACGGGCGACGGAGGACGAAACAGGATGCCGTTGCGCAAGCTCTGCTGGAGTGACCAGGTTGTCAATACGCGCAGTACGGAGTTCATCGGTTCTGTTCATTACTTGTCTCAGAAATTTGTTGCTTCAACGGCAGGACTACCGGGAAGTGATGTATATCACAATATCATACTCATCCTGCCTGGTGGCGAGCATAATAACAAAAAATCGAACCAATGCACTAGCATTCTAGTACATGCGGCGATTCAGCCCCATGATGTCGAGGATCTTGGTAGCAATCTCTTCTACCGAATAATTGGTACTGTTCAGCCATGGGATCTGGTTTTTCCGGTACAGCGCTTCCACCTCAGCAACCTCCATCCGGCACTGGCGCATTGAGGCGTAACGGCTGTTTTCCCGGCGCTCTTCGCGGATGGCCGCCAGGCGCTCAGGGTCAATGGTCAGGCCGAACAATTTATGCTGTAACGGCTTCAGGGACGCTGGCAGCACCAGATTATCCATATCATCGGCAATAAAGGGGTAGTTGGCCGCGCGAATGCCAAACTGCATGGCCAGATACAAACTGGTCGGGGTTTTACCGCAACGGGAAACGCCAAGCAGGATCACCTGCGCCTGATCGAGGTTGCGCAACGAAATACCGTCGTCATGGGCGAGGGTGTAATCAATGGCGGCAATGCGCGCGTCGTACTTGTTAAGGTTGCCGGGGTTCAGGCCGTGGGTACGATGGGCGATCGGCGTAGGGTCGAGCTTCATCTCTTGCTGCAGTGGGGCAACCAACGCCTGCACGATATCCTGACAAAATCCTTCGCTTTGCAAAATGATCGAGCGAATTTCCGGCAAAACGATTGAGTAAAACACCAGAGGGCGCACGCCAGTTTGTTGATAGATCGCGTCAATCTGGTCTTTAACCGCTCGCGCACGACTCTCATTTTCCACAAACGGCAGCGTAATGCTGCTGATCGTAACCGGAAATTGCGACATTACCGCGTGGCCCAATACCTCGGCGGTGATGGCCGTACCATCAGAAATATAAAATACGTGACGATCAACAGCATTATCCATTTTGCTCATCCTGGGGCTGACATAATTCTCTGAAAGCATAAATTAAAATTCGCCAGAAGCGAATATTGCTGCATCTATTTTGTAAAATGAAACGGTATTTTTATATTTACTGAAAAGTACATTTCATTTTCGGAACAAATGTTTATACCGGTAGTTTTTGTGGTGATCCCCTGTGGCTCGCGGGTTTGCGCAAATGCGGAAACAATCTGAAAAAATAAAAAATAAAGTTGCTTGAACGATTCACCGTTTTTTTCGCTGAAGTAAATATGCAAAGATAATTACGCAAAATTGAGTTTCCTAACCTCGTTCATATATAAGGATTGTTCGATGTCCAACAATGGCTCGTCACCGCTGGTGCTTTGGTATAACCAACTCGGCATGAATGATGTAGACAGAGTTGGGGGCAAAAATGCCTCCCTGGGTGAAATGATTACTAACCTTTCCGGTATGGGTGTTTCCGTACCGAATGGTTTTGCAACGACCGCCGATGCGTTTAACCAGTTTCTGGACCAGAGCGGTGTAAACCAGCGCATTTATGAGCTGCTGGATAAAACGGATATTGACGATGTCACCGAGCTTGCGAAAGCCGGCGCACAGATCCGCCAGTGGATTATCGACACTCCTTTCCAGCCGGAGCTGGAAAATGCCGTCCGCGATGCCTACGCGCAGCTGTCAGCAGACGATGCCCATGCCTCTTTTGCCGTGCGCTCTTCCGCCACCGCAGAAGATATGCCAGATGCGTCATTTGCTGGTCAGCAGGAAACCTTCCTCAACGTCCAGGGATTTGATGCCGTACTGGTTGCTATCAAACACGTCTTTGCCTCGCTGTTTAACGACCGAGCAATCTCTTATCGCGTTCACCAGGGTTATGACCATCGTGGCGTGGCGCTCTCTGCTGGCGTTCAGCGGATGGTGCGCTCAGACCTCGCGTCTTCCGGCGTAATGTTCTCCATCGATACCGAATCCGGTTTCGATCAGGTGGTGTTCATCACTTCCGCATGGGGCCTGGGCGAGATGGTCGTGCAGGGTGCCGTTAACCCGGATGAATTCTACGTGCACAAACCGACTCTGGCGGCAAACCGTCCGGCGATCGTCCGTCGCACAATGGGTTCGAAAAAAATCCGCATGGTCTACGCGCCAACCCAGGAACATGGCAAGCAGGTGACGATTGAAGATGTACCGCAGGAGCAGCGCGACATTTTCTCCCTGACCAACGAAGAAGTGCAGGAGCTGGCGAAGCAGGCGGTACAGATCGAGAAGCACTACGGTCGTCCGATGGACATCGAATGGGCGAAAGACGGTCATACCGGCAAGCTGTTCATTGTGCAGGCGCGTCCGGAAACCGTGCGCTCGCGCGGCCAGGTGATGGAGCGTTATACGCTGCATGCTCAGGGTAAAATTATTGCTGAAGGTCGTGCTATCGGTCACCGCATTGGCGCGGGTCCGGTCAAAGTCATTCAGGACATCAGCGAAATGAACCGTATCGAACCTGGCGACGTCCTGGTTACCGACATGACCGACCCGGACTGGGAACCGATCATGAAGAAAGCGGCGGCGATTGTCACCAACCGTGGCGGTCGTACCTGTCACGCGGCGATCATTGCCCGTGAACTGGGGATCCCGGCCGTGGTTGGCTGTGGTGATGCCACCGAGCGTATGAAGGATGGTGAGAAAGTCACAGTCTCCTGCGCCGAGGGTGATACCGGTTATGTTTATGCTGAGATGCTCGACTTCAGCGTGAAGAGTTCCAGCGTGGAAACCATGCCGGATCTGCCGTTGAAGGTGATGATGAACGTGGGTAACCCGGACCGGGCTTTCGACTTCGCCTGTCTGCCAAACGAAGGTGTCGGCCTGGCGCGTCTGGAATTTATCATCAACCGCATGATTGGCGTACACCCGCGTGCGTTGCTGGAGTTCGATGACCAGACGCCTGAGCTGCAAAACGAAATCCGCGGCATGATGAAAGGTTTTGATTCCCCGCGTGAATTCTACGTTGGTCGTCTGACGGAAGGGATCGCCACGCTGGGCGCGGCGTTCTATCCAAAACGCGTTATCGTGCGTATGTCAGACTTTAAGTCCAACGAATATGCCAACCTCGTCGGCGGTGAGCGTTATGAGCCGCATGAAGAGAACCCGATGCTGGGCTTCCGCGGGGCGGGCCGTTACATTGCTGATAGCTTCCGCGACTGTTTCGCGCTGGAATGTGACGCAGTGAAACGTGTCCGTAACGATATGGGCCTGACTAACGTTGAAGTGATGGTACCGTTTGTACGTACCGTTGCCCAGGCGAAAGCGGTAGTGGAAGAGCTGGCGCGTCAGGGGCTGAAACGCGGTGAGAACGGACTGAAGATCATCATGATGTGCGAGATCCCGTCTAACGCCTTGCTGGCCGAACAGTTCCTTGAGTACTTTGACGGTTTCTCCATCGGTTCAAACGACATGACGCAGCTGGCGTTGGGACTGGACCGTGACTCTGGTGTGGTTTCTGAACTGTTTGACGAGCGTAACGACGCGGTGAAAGCGCTGCTGTCGATGGCGATTCGTGCAGCCAAGAAACAGGGCAAATACGTGGGTATTTGCGGTCAGGGTCCATCCGATCACGAAGACTTCGCTGCCTGGCTGATGGAAGAGGGGATCGACAGTCTGTCGCTGAACCCGGACACCGTCGTGCAGACCTGGCTGAGCCTGGCTGAACTGAAGAAGTAACATCATGCCGGATGGTGGCGTAAATGCCTTATCCGGCCTACGGTTAGTATGCAACGTAGGCCGGATTAGAGGTGTTAGCATCGCCATCCGGTACTTTACCCTTCAACGCTTTCCACACTCTCCACGCTCAAACGCTGAATGATATCCTGACGCAACTGGTATTTTTGTACCTTGCCGGACGCCGTGCGCGGTAACGTTTCGACAATGACGATGTGTTCCGGATATTTATACTTTGCCACCCGTTTGCGACTAAAAAAGGCCACCACTGATTCCAGCGACAGCGAATGATGCGGCGGTTTCAGCACCACATAAGCGCACGATCGTTCACCTAACCGATCGTCTGGCATCGCGACAACGCAGGCATCATGAATGCGCGGATGCTGTAATAAAATATCTTCCACTTCGCGGCTGCTGATGTTTTCCCCACCGCGCACAATAATATCTTTTTTACGCCCGGTAATTTTGATGTATCCCGCTTCGTCCATGCGGCATAAGTCGCCACTGTAATACCAGCCATCTTTATCCAGCGCGCGGGCGGTTAGTTCAGGCTCATCGAGGTAGCCCATAAAAACATTGGGACCACGCGAGGCCTCTTCACCTTCGATCCCTGCAGGCAACGTATTGCGCGCTTCATCGACGACTTTAATTTCCACGCCTGCGGCGGCATATCCATCGGTGTTCATCATGCGTGAAAGTGAATCGTCGAGATTGACCAGCGCATGCGGCGAGCTCTCCGTCGAACCATAGATGCTTAACAATTTAATGCCGCGCTGTTGGCAGTCACGGGCAATCTTTTGCGGAATGGTGGTGCCACCGCATAAGAAAAAACGTAGTGATGTGAGATCACAGGGCCGTTTTTCCAGACTACACAACATGTCGTAGACGAAGGGGGTTGCACCGAGCACGCAGGTACAGCGTTGTTGCTCGAGCAGTTCAAGACAGGCGGTTGGGGTGAATATATCCAACAATACGCTGCGTGCGCCGATTAAAAACGGCGCGGTAACGCCATGCAAAAAACCGGTAGCGTGTCCCAGTGGGGCGGGCATCAAAAACACATCCTGCCAGGTGAGATTGAGACGGGCACAGTAGGCGCGTTCGCTGGCAAGGATATTGTTGTGGGTTAACATTACGCCTTTCGGCATTCCCTCGGTCCCGGAGGTAAACAGCACGGCAGCCAGTTCATCGGCGTGAACGTTAATAACCTGGGTTAATGGCGGAGCCTGAAGCAGTTGGCTGAACGCCAGCGAGGCGGTGGCCGGTGCCAGTTTATCTACGGCGACAATCTGTTGCAGATGCGGCAACTGGTTTTGCAAGGGGAGGATCAGATCAACCGGTCGGGTCTGTTTAAACAACGTCGGTGCGAAAAAAATCTTCGCTTTGCATTTGTTCAGTACCCACACCAGTTCCGCTTCGCGCCAGGCAGGCAGCAGTGGTACGGAAACGGCCCCGGTTTTCAGGCAGGCCAGGTAGATAATGGTGAACTCGCACCAGCCAGGCAACTGAAAGGCAATGCGATCGCCGGGTTGGATCCCGCAGGCTACAAACCAGGTTGCCAGACTGCTGGCAGCATCGTCGAGTGCAGCGTAGGTATATGAAGCGCCATGATTATCAACCACGGCGATTTTATCCGGCATGGCTCTGGCGGTTTGGTGCCAGTAATCGCCAAGCGAAGCATCTCCCCATAAACCCAGTTGTCGCCAGGCCTGGCGACGTTCGGCGTTAAACGTAAGTGTGATACTCATGAAGTTATTCCCAGGATTATTTCGGCATACATCTGACCGGATGGCCGGCGCGGCCAATCCGGCGTACAACATGCAAAATCCATTAGCCGTAGCGGAAATCAACGCCAAATGTTCCGAGCGGGTATTCCCATTGTGTGAGGATCGTGTCACCGCACAGCACCCGGCAGGTGCCGCACTCCAGGCAGCCTGCGGAATCAAAATGAATATTTCCACTCTCATCCTGTTTATACAGTCCGGCGGGGCAGGCTTTCAGCAACTTGCGAAATTCATTAAGGTCGGGATGTTCAGCCAGAATGATGTGCGGGTGGCCTTCATCAACATTAAATTTATTGACGCCCAGTTTGACGTCGACGTTAACGTTAGTGTCCTGATTCATAGTGCGGTGGCCCCCTTGATGCCGTCTTTCAGTAAGTTCATCAGCCCAATTTGCCTGGCATGGGACATGATCATCTTGCGAACGGGCTGATTTGGGCTTCCGTCAACGGTAAACATATCGTTCATGATATCGGCCACCATGCGGGGATACTGGGTGAACAGGCGCGGGTTTTCCATCAGCGCCGGGATCTTGCGAAAATGCTGTAAATCACGCATCACACAGCCCTGTTCGAGGGCGCGTTTGTAATCTATCAGGCTACTGGCCGAGTAATCCTGGCGCTCTTTTGCTGCAATGGCTGTTTGGGCGGCGGCTTCTGCGGAAGCTATCGCCAAATCCATGCCGCGCACGGTATAACCCAGATTCAGACAGAAACCAGCGGCATCGCCGACGATCATTACCCCGTCATCAACCAGTTTCGGAACCATTGCCAGACCGCCTTCCGGTACCATATGTGCGGAATACTCCAGCAGTTCACCGCCGGCAATCAGCGGACGAATAGTCGGGTGTCGCTTAAAGTCTTCCAGCATTTGCGGAATGCTTTTCGTGGCATGGGCAATATCCCCCAGACCACACACCAGGCCCAGAGAGATGGAATCCTGGTTGGTATACAGAAATCCGCCTCCCATCAGTCCATCAGACGGTGAGCCTGCGAACAGCCAGGCTGCACCTTCGTTGCCTGACAGATTGAACCGATCCGCAATCACCGCCGACGGTAAGCCGATCAGCTCTTTTACGCCAACGGCATAGTGCTGCGCAGAAGAGGGGGGAACCATCCCCAGCGACCGTCCCAGCATAGAATTAACGCCATCGGCAAGGATGACAATATTGGCTTCGAGGATATCGTCCCCGGCTTGCACTCCGGTGACCTTATTGCCTTCGCGAATTAGCGCGTCGACGCGCACGCCGGGGATGAACTGCACGCCAGCCTGTTCCGCTTTTTCCATTAGCCATGGGTCAAGCCGGTTGCGCAAAACGGTGTAAGAGTCCTGCGCTGGCGCGTTGTCTTTTTCACGATGGAAGTCGAGGGTAACGGCGCTCTCTTCGGTCAGGAAGGAGATTTTTTCGCGGGTGACTTTACGTTCGAGAGGCGCTTCCTGCGCGAATCCGGGCATGATGCGCTCAAGGCTATGCGCGTAGAGTCTCCCGCCGGTCATATTTTTACTGCCCGCACTGTTGCCGCGCTCAATGACCAGTACGTCCAGTCCGGCCCGGGCCATAACGTAACCTGCCATTGTACCCGCTACACCAGCACCGACCACAATGGCATCAAATTTTTCATCTGACATGCTTTATGCTCCTTTCCCGCCGCGAGGGCAGCGGGAGATGTGCGTTAACGGGATTAGCGGCTGAGATGGTCGATTAGGGCCGGAACCACTTTGTAGATGTCGCCCACCAGACCGTAATCGGCGTAATTGAAAATAGGGGCTTTTTTATCTTTGTTGATGGCGACAATGACTTTCGCGCCGTTACCGCCGACCATATGCTGAATTTGTCCTGAGATGCCCAGCGTGAGATACAGGTCTGATTTCAATAACACGCCAGAAACGCCAATGTAGCGTTCGCGTTCCATCCAGTTTTCGCCTTCGGCAATCGGTCGTGAACAACCCACTTCAGCACCCAGCACCGATGCCAGTTGGCGCACCATTTCCAGATCGTTTTGCGCCACCAGGCCGCGACCCACACCCACCACGCGCTTGGCTTTGCTGAGATCCACGCTGCTCACGGATTTGGCGCGACGCTCCAGGCACATCACTTCATAGTGCGGCGCGATGTACGTTGCTGAGACAACCGGGCAGTTGTGTGAGGCGTTTTCCGCGACCGGTTCAAGCTGGCCTGGGGCAAGCGTGATAATCGCCAGCGTACTTTTGATTTTTTCTTTGCCAAATGCCAGACCACCATACATCCGGTGTTCGGCGAACAGTGTGCCTGCATCCAGCGTTACCGATGTGGCGTCGTTCACCATCGCTGCGTTGAGCTGAATGCTTAAGCGTGCGCCAAGAGATTTGGCTCGTTTAGTCGCGGACATCAGCAGCAGCCCGGCGTGTTCCTGCATCAGGGCGGCGATGGTCTCAGCGTAATTTTCAACACGCTGTAAACCGGAGGTTGCGTCGAGCACGACTATCTTATCGGCGCCCAGGGCTTGCAACTGATTGGCCTGGTCGCTGCCTTGTACGATAAGGTGTACCTGCTCACCCCACAGGCGAGCGCCGGCCATTAATTCTGCATAGCGTTCTACGTTATCGCTGAACACCCAGACGTTGGCTAATTTACTCATGATGATTTCTCTCCGTTGGGCTTAGTTCAGGGCTTTTTTCAGGTGTTCAGCCAGTTCGGCAATGGCTTCTGCTGAGTCATTTTCCAGAATGATGTGCTGACGTTCTGTTTGCGGCGGCACGGTAAGGCTCACCAGTTCCGCTAACGGTGACGCAGGTATCCAACCAATATCGCTGGCTTGCCACGGGGTGACCGGTTTTTTACCCGCGCCCAGAATCGCCTTCATCGAGGGAATACGCGGTGTGTTGATATCCGACGTCACGCACAGTACAGCGGGGAGCGGCAGATCAATTACTTCGACTTCATCTTCAAGCGTGCGCTCAACCACAAGGCGATCGCCGTTACGTTGGATGCTGCTGACGGCATTAATCACCGGGAGCTGTAATAGTTCGCCAACCAGTAAGCCGACCTGCTGCGCGTAGATATCCCCCGATCCTTCACCGAACAGCATCAGGTCGAAATCCATATTTTTGGCCGCACAAGCCAGCGCCTGAGCGGTATCCCGGGGTAATGAATGCTCCAGTTGTGGATCCTGCACCATATACAAACTGTCCGGCCCGCGGGACAGCACGTCTTTACGCACTTTGGAGTTTTGTAGTAGCGACCCGCCCACCGTTAAGGCGACGATTTCATCACCCTCTGCGCTAAGCTGCGCTGCGGCCTCTATCGCATTTAAGTCAAACTGGCTGATTTTGGCATCGGCCCGGTCAAAGTTAAGCGAGCGCTGTGGGGTAACAACAATGTCCTGTTCTTCAGGCACCAACTTAAAGCAGGTTATTATTTTCATGGCATCTCCAGTGATTCTCGTGTGGATGATGACGTGGTGCGTCATTATCGACAGTAGGGAAAATTGACTGAAAATAGTGTGCGACAGAGGGAGGGCTGTTTTCGACGGGGAAATCTGTTTTCATTGCCAACAATCTTGCAAAAAAAATGTCCCGGGAATGCCTGGTTTATCAGCAATAATCAGACGGTGCGTCCCAGAGGAAAAAACGGGAACACAAGGACAGTGAAAATAATTGCGAAATGCATCATGTTTTTAATCGCCTCTGCGCTGAATTTGTTTCTTATATGTAAATTATTAATGCAGACTTAATAACATTTATTCTTTTTGATTATTATAAAACGCAAATAATCAATGGCAGCAATGTACCAAAGCAAAAGGTGTCATCTTGCAGACGGCGCAAATAATTTTGTTTCGCCGGGAAGGAATAACGTTGTATAACGTCATTATCATTTTTATTTTCCGATATTAATAATCCCAAAATTGCTGCCTTTAGGTGGAGGTTGTCATGTATCAACGCTGCTTTGATAATGCCGTGGAGACCCTTTTTGAACAGGGGAAAACCCCGAGATTCTCGCGATTCGTCATCAGTGATGACCCTAACTGGGAGTCGGGTCATCACGTTCACGATAATGAAACAGAGCTTATTTATGTCAAAAAAGGGGTCGCAAGATTAATTATCGATTCGTCGCTGTATGTCGCGCATGCCGGGGATATCGTGGTGATAGAGCAAGGGCGACTCCATGCGGTTGCTTCGGATAGTAGCGCGCCTGCAACGACTTACACCTGCGCGCTCTACGGTTTTCGTTTCAACGGCTGGCAGGATAATCAGCTATTGCAGATGCACTCGTGTCCGGTGATTAGCGTTACTCAGGGGAAGGAGGTTATTAAGAGTATCTTTAATGAGTTGGGAGTTATGCTCCCCCAGAGCAAAAATAACCTGACATCTTCAGCCTACGACGCTTTTGCTTATGCTTTAACCGTTTTATTTTACGAAAACTTTAAAAATGCCTATCGTTCTGAGCAAGGTTATATTAAAAAAGATGTCTTAATTAAAGATGTGCTGGTTTATTTAAATAATAACTTCCGTGAAAAAATTACTCTCGATCAGTTATCCAAAAAATTCCGGGCCAGCGTGAGTTATATCTGCCATGAATTTACTAAGGAGTATCGAATTTCGCCGATCAATTATGTGATTCAGCGACGAATGACCGAGGCGAAATTTGCCCTGACTAATACGGAAGCTTCGTTAGCGGAAATCTCCTGGCGGGTAGGGTATGAAAATGTCGATCACTTTGCCAAACTCTTTCAGCGGCATGTGGGTTGTACCCCCAGTGATTACCGCAAGCAGTTTAAAAATAATCTGGTTGAGCAGGAATGCTTGATGCCAGAGGTCTGATTATCCTGGCTCGTGCCGGAAAACGCTTGTGCGCTATCCGGCACGAATTACCGCTTACTTATTCTGGTAATCTTTCAGGATTTGGCGTCCGGCGACGTAAATCATAATTTCGTCGGTGCCGCCGCCAATGCGCTCGCAGCGAACATCGCGCCAGAATCGGGAAACGCGCGCTTCATCGGTGTAACCCAGCCCGCCCATGATCTGAATGGCGTCATCAATCACTTCCATTGCCGTGCGGGCGCAATACAGTTTTGCCAACGCCGCGCTGGTCCGCAGCGACTGTTCCTGATCGGCCTGCCAGGCCACTTTCAACACCATATTGCGCATGTTTTCAATTTTAATCGCCATCAGCGCCAGTTTTTCCTGGATCATCTGGTTATGGCCAATCGGTTTACCAAATGCGATGCGCTGGTTAGCGTAACGGGCGGCATCTTCGAAGGCGCACTCGGCGAAACCGGTACTACGCGCGGCGTTGATCAACCGTTCCATCTCAAAGTTGTACATGACGTTGAGGAAGCCCATGCCTTCTTCGCCGACCATATCGCTTTCGTCTACTTCAACATCATCAAGATAGACTTCGCAGGTGCTGAGCATGTGCCAGCCGATTTTATGCAGAGGATTAACCTTAATGCCGGGTTTCTTCGAATCCACCCACCACAGCGTAAAGGCTTTCTTCGGATCTTTCGGCTCCGGATCGCGAGCCAGTACCAGCATATAAGGATACTCTTTAGCGCCGGTGATAAAGGTTTTTTGCCCGTTGAGATATACCTTGCCGTTTTTGCGGGTGTAGCTGGTGGTGGCGCTGTTATTGTCTGAACCTGCTCCCGGTTCGGTTAATGCCAGCGCATAAGCCGGATCGCCCGTTTCCATGGTGCTTTCTGCTGTTTTACGTAACTGCTCGGCGGAGCCAAAACGACGCATACTGTGAATACACTGACCGTTCGTGATTAAAAAAGCGGGTGCGCCGCATTTGGAAACTTCCATCAGTGCCAGCATCTGCGTGACGTAATCTGCCGGGATACCGCCGAATTCTTCCGGAACGCCCAGCATTGAAATACCGTTGTCCGCAAGGGCGCGCATAAACTCTTTCGGATAGGTAGCCGTCTGATCGCAGGTACGGAAATATTCCTCCGGGAAATTGCTGGTAATCAGTTCGCGAATGCTGGCAAGCAGCAGTTCTTGTTCTTCAGTTAATGAAAAATCCATCAGGGTACTCCTTTTAATTGGCGGCATCGGGCAATATAAAACCCATCGAAGCATCGATAAATAATCTTTCGTCCATCAGTTTCAGTTCCGGAGAAATAACCGGAGGGAAATCCATTTTGTCCAGAATGTCTTCCTGCAAAGAGACTCCTGGCGCAATTTCGACTAAATGAAGGCCATCTTCTTTTAACGTAAATACAGCACGCTCGGTGATGTAACGCACATCCAGTCCGCGCTCGAGTGCAATTTTTCCGCTGAAAGTGACTTCAGGTAATTCGTTGACGAATTTTTTCACCCGGCCTTCCTGCACGATATTTAATTTGCCATTGGCAACTTCCGTTTTCAGGCTTCCGGCAGTTAACGTGCCGCAAAATATTATTTTCTTCGAGGTGGCGCTAATATCGATAAAACCGCCGGTTCCCATAATTTTGCCATTGAATTTATGTACGCCGACGTTGCCGTGGCGATCCACTTCGGCGAAGCTTAAATAGCATACATCCAGCCCACCGCCGTGGTAGAAGTCAAACTGGGAGGTCATATCCAGAATCGCGCGGGTGTTGACGTTGGCGCCAAAAGCGATGCCCTGGGAGGTAATTCCGCCAATCGGGCCGGTCTCGACCGTCAGAATAAAGTCGTCAGCGCAGCCTTCTTCGCGTGCAACGAGACCAATACCATCGGCGATACCCACGCCAACGTTGCCGACCGCGCCTTTACGCATTTCGAACAGGGCGCGTCGGGCCACCAGTTTACGCTGATTGAGCTGCAGGGCAGTCTGCTGGCTGTCATCAAGGACAAAATCGCCCGAGATAAAGCGGTTAACCGGCGCACCGCCGTACAATTGAGTTTGATCGGGATCGATGACCACAATATCGACCAGATAGCCCGGAATACGCACGGCTTTTGGGTGCAGTGTGGCTTTCTTCACCATTTTTTGCACCTGCATCATGACGATACCGCCGTTGTTGTGAACGGCCTGAGCAATCACCAGCGCGTCGAGATACATAACTTCATCTTCAAACGTGGCGTAACCTTCGCTGTCGCAGGTGGTGGCGCGAATAAAGGCGATGTTTGGCGCAATGGCTTTGTAGTAGAGGTACTCTTTGTTATCAATTTCCACCAGCTTGATCAGATCTTCGGTGGTCACTTCATTCAGCTTTCCGCCCTGTTGGCGGGGATCGACAAATGTTCCGATACCGATCTCACTCAGAATACCCGGCTGGTGGGCTGCCGAGGCACGCAGGGTCTGGGTTAATACGCCCTGAGGATAGTTATAGGCGGCAATTTTATTCTGCTCAGCGAGGTCAGAAATTCGTGGTGATTGTCCCCAGTGGCCGCATAATGCCCATTTGACTAAACCTTCCTGTGCTAACGGGCTAATTCCACGGTCAGCACGGTCACCTAATCCCGTTGGGCTAATCAATGATAAGTTTCGGGGTGAGTGTGCATTTTTATATTTTTCAGCCAGCGCGTTAATTAATGTTGTTGCTTCGAGAATACCGCCGCCTGCGCCTAATACACAGAGCGTTGCCTCATCAGGAATATAATTAATGGCATCCGCTGCGGATAATACGGGGACCCGACCATCAATGCGTTTTGGTCTTGATAATTTCATGTGAACTCCAGATTATATGCGTGCGACTACCTGTCGCTATATTCGACAATAATAATGTGAGTTATTTAATAATGTCCGGCCATCTGCCCGATATTCGGGATTAAGCGAATATCTGGGGCAGGGCATTACTGATATTAATATGGATAAACAGTACTATTACGCCTGATGCAATATGGTCAAAACGGTACGTAGGTCGGTGACCGAAATTTGCCCAGGGGCAGAGGCTTTTTTCACCGCGCCAAAGGTTGCCGCTGAACCGAAAACCTCACCGGACAGACGTGAAATCACCCCTGTTTTAGCCATCGACATGGTAATGATCGGGCGATCGGCATAGCGTTCCTGCATTTCCAGCGTGGCGCCAAGCAGGGTCAATACATCCGTCTTGTTTTGCGGCATCAGGGCGATTTTCGGGATATCAGCGCCAAGCTCCTGCATTTTACGCAGGCGCAGGACAATCTCTTGTGCCGCTGGCGTCTTATGGAAATCATGATTCGACATAATGACGGCGATATTTTTTGCATGTGCATATTCGACGGTGGCTTTAATCAATTCGTCACCGGTGAAAAGCTCCAGGTCAATCATATCGACCAGACCGCTATCTACCGCCGCACGGTTTAGCGCAATATAGTTTTCGACAGCCAGCGCCTGTTCACCACCTTCTTTGGCACTACGGAAGGTGAACAGCAGCGGTTTGTCAGCCATCACCTCGCGGATGACGCGTGCAGCTTCCAGTACGGCATCAACGGAGGACACCTCGGTGAAATGGTCAACGCGCCATTCCAGAATGTCGAAATCCGCCTCGCGATAGGCCAGCGCTTCGCTTTTTACCGTTGCGATGTCTTTACCCATCAGTGAGACAATGATCTTCGGCGCACCCTCGCCAATGACGAGGTTTTTTACGGTTACGGTTTTCATCGATTACCCTTTAAATATTTTACAAATGCTTGCCCATCAGGCTGCAAAACCCATAACCTGTTTCACATACTCAAGAGGGAAATCTTTCCCGGTCCAGAGTTTAAACTGTTCAGCCCCTTGCCATAACAACATGCCGTAACCATCAATCGTTTTGCAACCGGCAAGTTGTGCCTGTTGCAATAATTTGGTCATATGCGGGTTGTAGACGCATTCAGTCACCAGCAGATCCGGGCGTAGCAGGGAAACGTCGGTCACCAGAGATTCGTTCTCCAGCGGCTTCATTCCCACTTTCGTACCGTTGGTCAGAATATCCGCGCTTGCCAGTGCGTCCGCAAAAGCCTGTCGATCGTCGAGATCGATAACGGTGACCACGCAATCGGTATTTTCATTAACACGTTTGGCGAATTCCTGCGCTTTGGCAAAGAACTCATCTTGACGGTTAAAGAGTTTGATTTCTTTGATGCCTTCAATCGCCGCCTGGGCGCCAATGGCCGTTGACGCGCCGCCTGCGCCCAACAGTACCATGGTTTTACCCCTGATATCGAAACCGCTTTCCTTGATGGCGCGAATATGCCCCGTGCCATCAGTATTGTAGCCGCGCAGGTAACCATCATCATTGACGATAGTATTAATCGCGCCGACCAGTTTGGCTGCAGGCGTTAATTCATCAACATATTCACATGCCAGTTGCTTGTTGGGCATTGAGACTCCGGTACCGCGCATTTTTAAGGCCTTCAGCCCGGCAATCGCATTAGCAAACGTGGAGTTATCGACTTCAAATGCCATGTAGGTAAAAGGTAATCCCGCTTTTTCTAATGCCTTATTTTGCATTTCAGGCGACAAGCTGTGTCTGATAGGGTAGGCCATCAGACCAATCAGTTCATATTTTGCAGTTACGTCCATTTGATACTCCTTCTAAGCAATTTATTGAAAATAACGTTCGCCCAACCGCACATCATTTTTGGGAATATCAAATACGCGGTAGTAACGAATAAAGACGATGATGGCGGTGATGAAGGCCAGCAAAGCAAATGCGAGGTCCAGCAAAATGATGTACTGCAGGCCAATGTTTGAAAGGTATCCGGTGATTAATGGGATAATAAAGTTGGCTACGCCCCCCATCATCATATAAATACTGGTGACCTTGGCTTTGCTCCTGGGGAAAAACTCTGACATCACCGAAACGCCGAGCTGTAAAATACCGCCTGCGGCAGAAAACCCGATAAGAAATGAACCGGCGTTACACACCAATGGGGATGGATATAAATAGATAACCGCTGCGGTGAGGGTTGCCAGCCCGGCGTTAAACACATTCGCCCAAATGGGTCGAACCATTTTCTTGAGCAGTGCAGCAAAAATAAACACGCAGACCAGCGAACCCATACTGTAGTAAGAGATGGTTTTCAGCGCGTCGGCTTCTGCCATGCCGGCAAATGCCATCGCGTATTTCGGCATCCAGACTACGATGACGTAAAAGGTCGAGAATGCGGCCACCCCAAACATAACGGAGGCTACGCCTTCCAGCCAGACCAGCGGTTTACTGTTCATCTGCGGTAGCTCTTTTGCAATGCCCGCATCCACCATCTGGCTAGGGAAGCGGCTTTTGAGCAGCATCAACGTTATGACGACGAACAGTGCCCCCGGGATAATGACCGCATAGCCGTACCAGATATGGTTGAGCAGCATGGTGCTGACGACGATGGGGTAGATCATCTGCCCGAATGAGACCATCGCTTTAACCAGGATAACCGCTGACCCAGACGCCTTAGGGAAGCATTCCATCAAAGCCGGATAGCCACCTGTATCCAGGGCCGAGTTAGCGACGCCGACACAAACAGCGAGAATAAAAGCAATCATCAGATTCGGGCTGGCGGGAATGCCGAAGAAAAACAGCATGTATAGAATTGCCCCTAACAGAATGATAGCCCGTCTACCAAATTTATCTGAGAGCACGCCAAAGAATAAAATACTCACCAGGCGACCAAGACCAATGCCGGAAATTAAATAGGCTATCCCAGCATTGTCGGTGGAGAATTTTTCTGCAAGAGAACTCATGTTTTGCGCCAGTGTAATGACGCTAATGCCGTGTAAAAAATAACTTAAATAAATACAGATTATCGCCAAAAGAAATGGCGTATTAAAGGTCTTATTTTGAGACATGTTCACAACTCCTTGCGGATTTTAAAATTGTTCTGTGCTCGTCGATTTTGTTTAAATTGCGGCGACCTTGTGATTAATATACCGAGGCGCTGATATTGTGCCTACATAGCATGGCGTTTAAGTTACCAGGTATGTTGCATGCTCAACTGTGAAACTTAATTCTTTCAACCAACATTTTGCTGAAGTTTTAAAACCGCGACCAATTATTTTGCAACGGGGGAGAACAATATTGCATCCGCGTTATTTTACGACCGTCGCCATGTTTAGTTGCTGCTTTGTCGCGATACGGCTGCGATAGCCAATAAACAATGCTAACAGGAAGCCTACCGCGGCTATGCCGGTATCAAACCACATGATGTGAGCAATGCTGGTCTGCGAGAGTCTTGCCGTTATCAGTGGGATGGTGAAGGTCGCAATGCTGCCCGCACTGTAGTAAATCCCGGTGGCTTTGCCCTTCGCATCGGGAAAGCGTGCGGCCATCAGCGTTAAACCGATTTGTACAACGCCTCCGGCTGAAGAGAAACCGATGACAAACGCGAAGACGATCACCATGTAGATCGACGGATGCAGGCAGACCATCAGCAATGCGATAAATGAGATAAAGGTGTACAGCATTAACAGAGAGGTTGCGCGCCCCGTCTTTCGTGCCAGTGGCGCGGTGATCAACACACACAGTAGAGAACCGCAGGTGTAAATGCTTAACAGCTTGATCGATAAGGTGTAGGACATCCCGGCGACAAACTGTCCGTACTGTGCCAACCACTGGCTTATCAGATAAAATGTCGCCATGGCGATGTAGCCGTACAGAGTGTAACTGGCGAGATCGAGAAGAGAACAACGATGTTCAGATTGTATGCTTTTCTGTTCAACAGGTAATGCCTTGAGGGGGGCTTGATGCCCAGGATGGGCCGGGAATCGACAGCGAAACAAAAATACGCCATTGATTAGCATCACCGCGGCCGCCACAAGGAAGGACCAGCCAAACCAAAGTTCTGCCCACACCAGCAGACTGATAATCATCGGCAGCAGAAACTGACCGATGGAAACAAACGCTTTAATTAAGATATTAGCCGTGCCGGGAGAGCGGGGAAACGCCTCCATCAGGCTGGGGTAGGTTCCGGCGTCAAGAAAACTGTTTGCCATTCCGGCTAAAAATCCAAAAGCATAGGCAATATAAATGCTGTGAGTATTGATGATGCCTACAAAGAACAGCAGGTAGCAGACCATACCGAAAATAATAAACGGTCTGCGGCCATAGCGATCGGAAAGCATGCCCGCCACCAATAACACGCTTAAACGGCCAATGCCGAGTGAGGAAATAACAATTGAGACGCCTGCGGCATCGGTGTGCCACTGTTGTTCCAGTGAAGACATATTGAGGCTCATCAGAATGACCCCCATGCCGTGTACCAGGTAATTAAAGTACAGCCCTATCGCAGTGGAGAAATAGGTGTTTTTCATAATATGTTACTCAGCGAAGAGGCTAAATGAGTGTGGCGCTGCGGTCTCTTAACACAAACGCTCAAGGTCGTGGGCATACAGTTCAACAGCGGCCGATTGATAGATTTTCCAGTCGAGAAAATCATCGTGCTGATAAACCGCCTGAAAAGAGATCAGATCGGGAAAGAAACGCATGGTGTTATTACCGATACGGTTATTTATTTTTTCGATAATTGCGTTAATTCTTAACTTTCGTCTGGCTTTCATTTCTGCACAAATGCGCGTGATGTCTTCCGGGATTTCCTTTTCGCCATTCTCCCATTGTTGCCAGGCGGCAACATTGTGATCCCGCGAGATATACATAGCGCTTTCTTCTACCGTCATAGCAAAAATATGGCGGATAGCCTGGAGTTCTAATGCGTTCATTATTTGATCACCTCATAAAAGACGGTGGAATAGTAATAACATTGCTGTGGATATTTCGGCTTGAAGAGAGTCACAGTATCTTGTGCAATATTATTTGTTTATCAACGGGGAAGAGCGGAGCTGTGGTGCGGTAAGGCTGGTGGCGAGGCGCGCGAAGGACAAAAAAAAGCCCATCGTGGGAGATGGGCAAAGACTACACACAGCAATTCGTTGTTTCACTCAGGGGATTTCCATGCTTATAAATCAATGTGTTGATCTAAAGCCATGGGCTAATAGTAGGCATACTGATTTTTTACGTCGATCAGATTCATCTCAATAGTTTAAAAACTGTAAATAATTTGCGAAGCAAATGAGTATTTAAAGAAGGATAACGTTGGGTCTTATTCAGTAAGTGGGTGGAATTGATTAGTAATGTTAAACAATCAGGCGGCGGTGCCGCCTGACGTGGGATTACTTATTGCGTTCGATTTCAGCAATTTCTTCGAGGATTTCGTCGGGATCGCTACCTGGCGCAGGGGCTTCGTTTACCCAGGCGGAGAACAGACGCCAGGACACGGCCAGTACCACCGGGCCGATAAACAGACCAATCATGCCGAAGGCAATCAGTCCGCCGATGACCCCTGAGAGAATCAGGATCAGCGGCAAATCGGCCCCCATGCGAATCAGCATCGGGCGAATAACGTTATCCAGCGTTCCGACCACGCCGCTCCACACCAGCAGCACCGTGCCCCAGGTTGAATCGCCCGTCCAGTACAGCCAGATAATGGCCGGGACCAGCACCGGCAATGGTCCCAGTTGCACCAGACAAGACAGGATCATCAATACCGCCAGCAGCGTGGCGTACGGCACGCCGGTTACCGCCAGACCAATACCACCGAGCACTGCCTGCACCAGCGCGGTGACCACAACGCCTAATGCGACGGCGCGAATGGCTTGTGCTGCCAGCAGAATGGCGGCATCGCCACGTTTGGATGCCAGGCGACAAGCGAAGTGGCGAATACCTAACGCCACCTGTTCACCGCGCCAGTACAACAGGGCGCTGAACAGCAGCATCAGACCACAGTGCATCATAAAGCGGCCAAGATGTGCAGCCTGGCCAACAAACCAGGTCGTCGTCGTGCCGATATAAGGACGAACCTTGGCCATGATGGCCGCGCCGCCCATATCCAGCAGACTGTGCCACGCGGCATACAATTTTGCGCCGACCAACGGAATACTGTTCAGCCACGCCAGATCCGGCAGGGTCATATCGCCTGCGGTTACGGCATGGATCAATGGCCCGCTGCCATCAACAATGCTATTGACCAGTAGCGCGATAGGAATGATGAACAACAGCACCAGCAGCAGGGTCATCACCAGCACGGCCAGCGAGCGACGGCCCCAGAGCAATTTTTGTAAGCGTAGCAGGATCGGCCAGGTCGCAATGACCACCGTCCCCGCCCATGCAAAACCGAGGATAAAGGGCTGAACAATCCAAAGACAGGCCACAATCATGACGGCTAAAAACAGCGCCGATAGCAGCACTTGTGCAATATCCTTGGGCTGGCGGAAATTTACCATAAATACTTTTCACCTTTGTCTTTGCGCCAGAACGTTGACGCGACGTGAACACTTAAATGACACCCTGTAATGATGAGCAATTTCAGCGGTTTTTAACAGGCGGATTCTGCCTGTAAATCTGCTGAGCGTATTAGAAAAAAATGTGATACAACAAACAAAGCAACACGCAAACGATTAAATTCACAACACAGACCGCAGGAAAGGGTCACTATAATGATTCCACAAATTTCTCAGGCGCCAGGTGTCGTTCAACTGGTGCTCAATTTTTTGCAGGCACTGGAGCAGCAAGGATTTACGGGCGATACGGCAACGAGCTATGCCGATCGTCTGACAATGTCGACGGATAACAGTATTTATCAGCTGCTTCCTGATGCTGTCGTATTCCCTCGTTCAACCGCAGATGTGGCGCTTATCGCTCGTCTGGCGGCGGAACCTCTTTTCTCTTCGTTGATTTTTACCCCACGCGGCGGCGGCACCGGGACCAACGGTCAGGCGCTGAATCAGGGCATTATTGTTGATATGTCCCGCTATATGAGCCGCATCATTGAAATCAATGCGCAGGAAGGTTGGGTGCGGGTCGAAGCCGGGGTGATAAAAGACCAGCTCAACCAGTTTCTGAAGCCTTACGGCTATTTCTTTGCCCCCGAGTTATCCACCAGTAACCGGGCAACGCTGGGTGGGATGATCAATACCGACGCATCCGGACAAGGCTCGTTGGTTTACGGTAAAACCTCCGATCACGTGCTGGGTATCCGCGCGGTGTTAATGGGCGGCGATATTCTTGATACCCAGCCAATGCCGGTCGAACTTGCCCAAACGCTGGGTAATAGCAACACCACTATTGGCCGCATCTACAAGACGGTTTATGAGCGTTGCCGCGACAACCGACAGCTGATCATTGATAAATTCCCGAAACTTAATCGCTTCCTGACCGGTTACGATCTGCGGCACGTCTTTAACGATGAGATGACCGAATTTGATTTAACCCGCATTCTTACTGGCTCTGAAGGTACGCTGGCGTTTATCACCGAAGCCCGTCTGGATATCACGCCACTACCCAAAGTCAGACAACTGGTTAACGTTAAGTACGACTCTTTCGACTCGGCATTGCGAAATGCCCCGGTGATGGTGGAAGCGCGCGCGCTGTCGGTAGAAACCGTCGACTCCAAAGTGCTTAACCTGGCACGGGAAGATATTGTCTGGCACTCGGTAAGTGAATTGATTACCGATGTGGCGGATAAAGAGATGCTGGGTCTGAATATTGTGGAGTTTGCCGGTGACGATGAAGCATTGATTGATTCGCAAGTCAGCGCACTGTGCGAACGGCTGGATGGCTTAATCGCGCGTCAGGAAGCGGGCGTTATAGGCTGGCAGCTATGTACCGAGCTGGCAGGCGTCGAACGCATTTACGCGATGCGTAAAAAAGCCGTCGGTCTGCTGGGGAATGCGAAAGGGGCCGCGAAGCCGATTCCGTTTGCTGAAGATACCTGCGTTCCACCGGAACATCTGGCTGACTATATTGCCGAGTTCCGTGCGCTGCTCGATAGCCACGGCCTGAGTTACGGCATGTTTGGTCACGTGGATGCAGGTGTGCTGCACGTCAGACCGGCGCTGGATATGTGCGACCCGCGGCAGGAAGTGCTGATGAAACGCATTTCTGACGATGTTGTCGCGCTGACGGCAAAATATGGCGGTCTGCTGTGGGGCGAGCACGGGAAAGGTTTTCGTGCAGAATATAGCCCAGCGTTCTTCGGTGAGGAACTGTATCGCGAACTGCGTAAAGTGAAATCGGTGTTTGATCCGCAAAACCGGCTCAATCCTGGCAAAATCTGTCCACCGGAAGATGTTGATGCGCCGATGATGAAAGTGGACGCGGTGAAGCGCGGAACGTATGACCGTCAGATCCCGCTGGCCGTCCGCCAGGAGTGGCGTGGGGCGATGGAGTGTAACGGCAACGGGTTATGCTTTAACTTTGATGCGAAAAGCCCGATGTGTCCGTCGATGAAAATCAGCCTCAACCGCATCCATTCACCGAAAGGGCGAGCTACGCTGGTGCGTGAATGGCTGCGTCTGTTGGCAGATCGCGGGATTGACCCGCTACAGCTGGAAAAAGAGCTACCGGAAAAACGTGCCAGTTTACGTACACTGATTGCCCGTACCCGCAACAGCTGGCATGCGCGCAAAGGCGAATACGATTTCTCGCACGAAGTGAAAGAGGCAATGTCGGGTTGTCTGGCGTGTAAAGCCTGTTCCACACAGTGTCCGATTAAAATCGATGTGCCGGAGTTCCGCTCACGCTTCCTGCAGTTGTATCACACGCGTTATCTGCGGCCGTTGCGCGATCACATGGTGGCGACCGTTGAGAGCTATGCGCCGTTAATGGCGCGGGCGCCCAACACGTTTAACTTCTTCATCAACCAGCCGCTGGTGCGTAATCTGGCTAAAAAGCACATCGGCATGGTCGACTTACCGCTGCTGTCTGCGCCGTCGCTTCAACGTCAGTTAGTTGGCCATCGTTCCGCCAATATGACACTGGAACAGCTCGAATTACTCAGCCTTGAGCAAAAAGCCCGTACGGTGCTGGTGGTGCAGGATCCGTTCACCAGCTATTACGATGCACAGGTGGTGGCTGATTTTATACGTCTGGTTGAAAAGCTGGGTTTGCAGCCGGTACTGTTGCCGTTCTCGCCAAACGGCAAGGCCCAGCATATTAAGGGCTTTTTAAACCGTTTTGCTAAAACCGCAAAGAAAACATCTGAGTTTCTTAATCGGGTGGCGAAGCTGAATATTCCGATGGTGGGTGTCGATCCGGCGCTGGTGCTTTGCTATCGCGATGAATACAAACTGGCGCTCGGGGAACAGCGGGGCGATTTCCATGTGTTACTCGCCAACGAATGGTTATCGACAGTTGTGGAGTCACAGCCGCCAGTCGCTGTGGGCGGTGAACCGTGGTACTTCTTTGGACACTGTACCGAAGTGACGGCCCTGCCGGGCGCGCCTGCTCAGTGGGCGGCTATTTTTGCCCGCTTTGGCGCAAAGCTGGAGAACATCAGCGTAGGGTGCTGTGGCATGGCGGGCACCTATGGCCACGAAGTGAAGAATCATCAGAACTCACTGGGGATCTATGAGCTGTCATGGCACCAGGCAATGCAACGATTGCCGCGTAACCGTTGTCTGGCTACCGGATACTCCTGTCGCAGTCAGGTTAAACGCGTTGAAGGCACGGGCGTTCGCCATCCATTACAGGCACTGCTGGAGATTATAGGATGATCTGGAAACGTGAAGTCACACTCGAAGCGCTCAACGCCATGGGTGAAGGAAATATGGTTGGGCTGCTCGATATTCGTTTTGTGCACATTGGCGATGACACGCTGGAAGCCACAATGCCGGTAGACCACCGTACTAAACAACCTTTTGGTTTGCTGCACGGCGGCGCGTCCGTAGTGCTGGCTGAGAGCATTGGTTCGGTGGCTGGCTACCTGTGTACGCAGGGTGAGCAGAAAGTGGTGGGCCTGGAGGTCAACGCCAACCATATTCGCTCGGCGCGGGAAGGGCGCGTCAGAGGGGTATGTCGCGCGGTGCATACCGGCTCTCGTCATCAGGTATGGCAAATCGAAATCTTCGATGAGCAGGGACGATTGTGCTGCACGTCGCGTCTGACGACAGCAATTTTGTGATGCATATTGCTTTTGGTTATTATCTGCACAGGGAATGGTGTTATACTGTGCAGGTTTTGAACACAAGCGAGGATGATATGTCTACCCAATTAGACCCGGCCCAACTGGCAATAGAGTTTTTACGTCGTGATAAAACCGATCTTTCACCAGCTCAGTACCTGAAAAGACTGAAACAGTTAGAGCTAGAGTTCGCGGATTTATTGACGCTTTCTTCGACTGAACTAAAAGAAGAGATCTATTTTGCCTGGCGCATGGGCGTTCATTGATTCCGGTATGCTTATCGTAATGAAACCCCGACACGCGTTCGGGGTTATTTTTTGCGTTAAATCTCAATCACCACTTCATCTCACCAGTATTAACCTTTGCACTTAGCTCCAGAGAACTTGCGTCTGCAAGACCTGGCCATGCCGCGGTGATGGTTTTAATCACATAATCCGAACCTTTCTTCGCCCCTAACGCCTGCTCAAACGATTGCAGATAGTCCTGTGTGAAGCGAATCGCTTTATCGCCCGCAGGGCGTTCGCCGATGTAATGCCCCGGGACCACCTGGGTGGGTTGTAACTTCTGCATTTCGCTCAGTACGCTACGCCACGCGCTACGCTGTTCTGCAGATTGCGTATCCGCCGTCCAGACGTGTATACCAGACGCCACTCCGGTACCGCCAATAATGGCACGGTTCGCCGGGATCCAGACGTAGGCTGCATAATCATTAGGGTGGCGCAGTTCCAGCGTTTCACCATCAACTGTGAAATGCGTTTGCGTTGTCGCTTGCGGAACGGTGAGCGATGTTGGTGCGCCGTCCTTCATTTGCGGACCCCAGAATTGCAGTTTGGCCTCTTTGGTGGCACGGATATGGTCTACTACGTGCGGTGTTGCCAGGACTTTTACCTGTGGGAAGGCTTTGACGATAGGCTGCAGTCCGAAATAGAAATCCGGATCGCCGGAGGTGATCACGATGGCCTTTAGCGTTTTACCGCTGGCGCGAATCATCTGCACCAGCTGTTCACCATCTTTAGTACTGAACTGTGCGTCAAACAATATTGCTTCTTTCGGTCCTGAAACCAGCGTTGAAGAGACCGGGAAAATAGCCTTGTCCTGTGGATTGTAGACGTCCAGCTGTAGCGTCGCGGCAAAGGCTGAAGAGGCGAACAGAGGTAACAGCAGGGCCAGCGTTTTAACTTTCATGTCAGGTATCCTTGTGCAGGAAATTGTCTTTTGATAGTTCCTGTATTTTAAGGAAATTCGGATCTGTTAGAATTCCCTTATTAGGACATGCTGAGTTTCATAAAACGATCGGATGGGATGCAATGGACAGAGTGATGGCGGCAACGGTATTCAACCATATCTGTGATTTGGGCAGTCTGAGCGCCGCCGCGCGTGCGCTGGGGCTTTCCCGTCCGATGGTCAGTCGTTACCTCGACGAGATGGAGAAATGGGCGGGTGCAAGGCTTATCCATCGCTCGTCGCGCCGTCTGACAATCACGCCAGCGGGTGAAGATGCATTGGTGAAAACGCGTTCTCTGGCGCAGCTTTCGCTGGATATTGGTGCCGCCAGCGCCGCGCAAACTCCCTCTGGCACGCTACGTGTGGCCTGTGCGCATTTTACAGCTATGCATATTTTAGCGCCGGTACTGCCCGCGTTTCTGACGAAGTATCCGCAACTGCGTATTGAGGTGGAGATCAATAATCAACCGGTAAGCCTCGTGGGAGAACGCATTGATGTGGCGATCCGTATAACGGAAAACCCTGAACCTGGAACTATCGCCCGTCGCCTTGGCGACTGTAAATCGGTACTGTGCGCGTCTGTAGAGTACCTGCATCAACATGGCACTCCTGAGACTATCGACGACCTTACGCAGCATAATTGTCTCTACTACAGCGGGTTTGCCGGAAAATCCTGGCACTTTCTGGATGCCCAGGGGCGGGCTGCCGCTGTTGCGATTAAAGGCAATTTGAGCGCCGGGATCTCTTCGTTGCTTTGTGAGTCGGCGTTGGCGGGAACGGGCATTGCGCTGGTGCCGGAACTGGAGGCGCGGGAAGGGCTGGCACAGGGAAAGCTGGTTAGACTCTTGCCCGAGCTTCAACCAAAAAGCCTGCCAATTTATGGTTTATATCTTTCGCGGGAGCATCAGCCTGCAGGACTGCGCCTGTTGCTGGACGCGCTCAGTGAAAAACAGCGCCTAATAATTGATTGAATACGCTTATAAAATAGTCAAATCGCAATTTGTGTTAAACAAAACATATCCGGAAGTGAGATTATTCTTATCGCCCCTTCAAGAGCTAAGCCATCGTGAGTGCCGGAGATAAGCGCCGGATGGGGCCGGAACCCTTAAGCCTGCCAGCAAGCAGCCTTAAGGGTTTTTTGTTGTCTTCACGTAGTGCCCGAACGGGATTGTACCTACTTGCCGTGAGTCTGCAGACCGGTGTTGTCAAAAAATAGCCGTGGTGACATTTAAGTTTAAAGAATCAAAACCGCTTTATATCGCACAGAGAATGCAGAACAGACCCTTTGGTAAATCATTACTGTGTGCGCTGTTCTGGTCACCGTATCAGCTTGAAAATAATATAACCCCTGCCTACGGGCGAGTGAAAAATGGCAATGGGTGGTTAGCCAGCCGTTAACTTTTGTCCGTTCACCGCTCTGCGAATCTCATCTCTGATAACTCCCTGGTTAGGTATAGCCTGACAGAGGAAGTTACCCCTTCTATCACAGAAATAGTCATTTTCTATACATCTTTTGATTATCGACCTGTCTCGCCGATTGAAATTACTTAATCCATTATTAATCAATGCATTGAACAAAAAAATCCATCCCTGTTAACCCACGCAGCAGGGTCTATGCTTAATAAAAGGGGGCAAAAAGGGCGATTAACCCGAATGCCCCTGCTGTTGAGGGGTTGAAGTGATAATCATTATCACTAACATGTTGTTATAGCTTGAAAGCTAGTGACTCGAGGTAACCCTATGGAATTGCATTCAGGAACATTTAACCCGGACGATTTTGCCTGGCGTGGTCTGACGTTAACGCCAGCGGCTGCGGCGCACATCCGCGAGCTGGTGGCAAAGCAACCCGACATGTTAGGCGTGCGTTTAGGCGTGAAGCAAACGGGATGCGCGGGATTTGGCTACGTGCTGGACACCGTTCGCCAGGCGGAAAAAGACGATCTGCTGTTTGAAACGGAGGGGGCCAGACTTTATGTACCGTTACAGGCGATGCCGTTTATCGACGGCACAGAAGTTGATTTCGTGCGCGAAGGATTAAATCAGCTATTTAAATTTCATAACCCGAAAGCCCAGAACGAATGCGGCTGTGGCGAAAGTTTTGGGGTATAGGCGGTACTATGTCTCGTAATACTGAAGCAACTGACGATGTCAACACCTGGGCTGGCGGGCACCTTAATTACAAAGAGGGCTTCTTCACCCATCTACAAACCGATGAGCTGGCGAAAGGGATCAACGAAGATGTCGTGCGCGCGATTTCGGCAAAACGTAATGAACCCGACTGGATGCTGGAATTTCGCCTGAATGCCTTTAAAGCGTGGCTGACCATGGAAGAGCCGCACTGGCTAAAAGCGCATT
This sequence comes from Citrobacter sp. RHB35-C21, assembly GCF_013816515.1. NCBI lineage: Bacteria > Pseudomonadati > Pseudomonadota > Gammaproteobacteria > Enterobacterales > Enterobacteriaceae > Citrobacter > Citrobacter sp. RHB35-C21. The sequence continues at coordinate 2,914,491 of NZ_CP057147.1, read as the reverse complement.
ACGATAAGCTGAACTACCAGGAGTACAGTTATTACTCCGCGCCGTCCTGCGGTAATTGCGATGAAACCTGCGCGTCTGAGCCGGGCGCGGTGCAGCAAACGGGGGCGAATGCGTTTTTAAGTAAAGAAGTTGAGGACGCATTCGAGCAGCTTGGCGTGCCGGTCCGCGAAGGCAAAGAGGTGGCGGTTGATGCCATTTTTGACTCGGTGTCGGTGGCGACAACTTATCGCGATAAACTGGCGGAACAGGGCATTATTTTCTGTTCGTTTGGTGAGGCGATTCACGATCACCCTGAGCTGGTAAAACAATATCTGGGTACGGTTGTCCCGGGTAATGACAATTTCTTTGCGGCGCTAAATGCGGCGGTGGCCTCCGACGGCACGTTTATTTATGTCCCGAAAGGTGTACGTTGCCCAATGGAACTGTCGACCTATTTCCGTATAAATGCGGAAAAAACCGGTCAGTTTGAACGCACCATTCTGGTTGCGGATGAGGGCAGTTACGTCAGCTATATCGAAGGCTGTTCAGCCCCGGTACGCGATAGCTACCAACTGCATGCCGCAGTGGTGGAAGTCATCATCCACAAAGATGCCGAAGTGAAATACTCGACGGTACAAAACTGGTTCCCTGGTGATGGTAACACCGGCGGCATTTTGAACTTCGTCACCAAGCGCGCTCTGTGCGAAGGCGAAAACAGCAAAATGTCGTGGACGCAGTCGGAAACCGGCTCGGCCATTACCTGGAAATACCCAAGCTGTATTCTGCGCGGCGACAACTCTATCGGCGAATTCTACTCCGTCGCGCTGACCAGTGGTTATCAGCAGGCCGATACCGGCACCAAGATGATCCACATCGGCAAGAACACCAAATCGACCATTATCTCGAAAGGGATCTCCGCGGGACACAGTCAAAACAGCTATCGCGGCTTAGTGAAGATCATGCCGACCGCAACCAACGCCCGCAACTATACCCAATGCGACTCGATGCTGATTGGCGCGGATTGTGGAGCGCACACCTTCCCGTATGTGGAGTGTCGTAACAACAGCGCCCAGCTTGAGCATGAAGCCACGACCTCGCGCATTGGTGAAGACCAACTGTTTTACTGTTTGCAGCGCGGCATCAGCGAAGAGGATGCCATTTCGATGATCGTTAATGGTTTCTGTAAAGACGTGTTCTCTGAACTGCCGCTGGAATTTGCCGTTGAAGCGCAAAAACTTCTCGCCATAAGTCTTGAACACAGCGTCGGTTAAAATTTAAGGAAAGCACATGTTAAGCATTAAAAATTTACAGGTCAGTGTGGAAGATAAGGCGATCCTGCGTGGGCTGAGCCTGGATATTGGCCCCGGAGAGGTACACGCCATTATGGGGCCGAACGGTTCCGGGAAAAGTACGCTTTCCGCAACGCTCGCCGGGCGCGATGACTACGAAGTCACCGGCGGGACGGTAGAATTCAACGGTAAGGATTTACTGGAACTGTCACCCGAAGACCGGGCCGGTGAAGGGATCTTTATGGCATTTCAGTATCCGGTAGAAATCCCCGGCGTCAGTAATCAGTTTTTCCTGCAAACGGCACTGAATGCGGTGCGCAGCTACCGTGGCGAAGAGTCGCTGGACAGGTTTGACTTCCAGGATCTGATGGAAGAGAAAATCGCGTTATTGAAGATGCCGGAAGATTTGCTAACGCGTTCGGTCAACGTTGGTTTCTCTGGTGGTGAGAAAAAGCGTAATGACATTTTGCAAATGGCGGTGCTGGAACCTCAGCTGTGCATTCTTGATGAGTCGGACTCCGGGCTGGATATCGACGCGCTGAAAGTCGTTGCGGATGGCGTGAACTCGCTGCGCGACGGGCAACGTTCATTCATTATCGTCACCCACTATCAGCGCATCCTGGATTACATCAAACCCGATTATGTGCACGTTCTCTACCAGGGGCGAATTGTGAAATCCGGCGATTTCACGCTGGTCAAACAACTGGAGGAGCAAGGTTATGGCTGGCTTAGCGAACAGCAGTAACGTGCTGCAACAGTGGCATCATCTGTTTGAAACGCAAGGGGAGACGCGCTCGCACCACGCCCAACAGCACCTGCAGCAGATGCTGCGTCTGGGACTGCCAACGCGTAAGCATGAGGACTGGAAATACACACCGCTGGAAGGATTAACCAACAGCCAGTTTGTCAGTCATGTCACTGAGATAACGTCCGCCCAGTGTGAAGCGTTAGCGCCAGCTATTGATGCTGTCCGCCTGGTGTTTGTTGACGGGCAATTCTGTCCAACGCTCAGCGACAGCGCAGAAGGTAGCGGGTTTAACATTACCGTTGATGATGTGCGCCAGTCGCTACCGGCGGCTATCCAACCGGAAGTCTTTCTGCACCTGACCGAAAGCCTCTCCCGCAGCGTAACGCACATTCAGGTGAGGCGTAACCAGCGACCGGCAAAACCGTTGCTGCTGCTGCACATTACCCAGGGGCTGGCGGGTGATGAGGTGAACACGGCGCACTATCGCCACCATCTGGACCTGGCAGAAGGCGCAGAAGCCACCGTCATTGAACAGTATGTCAGCCTCAGCGAATATCGCCATTTTACCGGTGCACGATTAACGATGAACGTCGCGGCAAACGCACACTTGCGCCACATCAAACTGGCGTTTGAGAATCCGCTCAGCCACCACTTCGCGCATAATGATATTCAGTTGGGCGCTGATGCCACGGCCGCCAGCCACAGCTTTTTACTCGGTGATGCGGTGTTGCGCCATAACACCAGCACCCAGCTTAACGGCGAAAACACCACGCTTCGGCTTAACAGTTTGGCGATGCCGGTGAAAAATGAAGTCTGCGATACCCGCACCTGGCTTGCGCACAACAAGGGATATTGCAACAGTCGACAACTGCATAAAACGATTGTCAGCGATAAGGGGCGCGCGGTATTCAATGGCCTGATCAACGTCGCTCAGCACGCCATTAAAACCGACGGTCAGATGACCAACAATAATTTGCTGCTCGGAAAACTGGCGGAAGTGGATACCAAACCGCAGCTTGAAATTTATGCCGACGACGTGAAATGCAGCCACGGGGCGACGGTAGGGCGGATCGACGACGAGCAGATGTTCTATCTGCGTTCGCGCGGGATCGGTCAGCAGGATGCCCAACAAATGATTCTCTATGCGTTTGCCGCTGAGCTGACGGAAGCCTTGGGCGAGGAAACGCTGAAACAACAGGTCCTGGCACGGATCGCCCAACGCTTGCCGGGAGGCGTAGCATGACATTTCCCATTGAAAAAGTGCGGGCTGATTTTCCGGTCCTGACGCGTGAAGTGAACGGTTTACCGTTGGCGTATCTGGATAGCGCCGCCAGCGCGCAAAAGCCCAACCAGGTGATTGATGCCGAAGCCGAGTTTTACCGTCACGGCTATGCCGCGGTCCACCGCGGGATCCATACGTTGAGCGCGCAGGCCACGGAAAAAATGGAGAATGTGCGCAAGCTCGCCTCGCTGTTTATCAACGCCCGTTCAGCTGAAGAACTGGTGTTTGTTCGCGGCACAACGGAAGGTATTAACCTGGTAGCTAACAGCTGGGGCGGCAGCAATGTGCGGGCGGGCGATAACATTATCATCAGCGAAATGGAGCACCACGCCAATATTGTGCCCTGGCAGATGTTGTGCGCCCGCGTAGGTGCAGAACTGCGCGTTATTCCGCTCAATACAGAGGGGACGTTGCAACTGGAAACGTTGCCGACGCTGTTTGACGATCGCACGAAACTGCTGGCGATTACCCATGTGTCTAACGTGCTGGGCACGGAAAACCCATTGGTTGAGATGATTGAGCTGGCGCATCAATACGGCGCGAAAGTGCTGGTGGATGGCGCACAGGCAGTTATGCATCATCAGGTTGATGTGCAGGCGCTGGATTGCGACTTCTATGTTTTCTCTGGGCACAAGCTCTACGGGCCAACCGGTATTGGCGTTCTGTATGCCAGAGAGTCGTTGCTGCAGGAGATGCCGCCGTGGGAAGGCGGTGGATCGATGATTGCGACGGTGAGTCTGAGCCTGGGGACGACGTGGGCCAAAGCCCCCTGGCGGTTTGAAGCCGGAACGCCAAACACCGGGGGGATTATTGGACTCGGCGCGGCTATTGAATATGTTTCCGCGCTGGGGCTTACTGAAATCAGCGAATATGAACAATTCCTGATGCGCTATGCGCTGGAACAGCTGGCGGATGTGCCGGATTTAACGCTCTACGGGCCGGATAATCGTCTGGGGGTGATTGCGTTTAACCTCGGCAAACATCACGCCTATGACGTCGGGAGTTTTCTTGATAACTATGGCATCGCCGTGCGGACAGGGCATCACTGCGCCATGCCGCTGATGGCCTACTATAACGTTCCTGCGATGTGCCGGGCGTCGATTGCCATGTACAACACCCATGAAGAAGTGGATCGCCTGGTAACGGGCCTCAAGCGTATTCATCACTTACTGGGATAACAGGGAGGCGTTATGGCTGCGCTACCGGATAAAGAAAAGTTGTTGCGTAATTTTCTGCGTTGCGCTAATTGGGAAGAGAAATACCTGTACATTATTGAACTGGGTCAGCGTTTGCCGGAATTAAACGACGACGATCGTAATACGGAAAATAGCATCCAGGGCTGTCAAAGTCAGGTATGGATTGTCATGCGTCAGAATGCTGAAGGAATTATTGAATTACAGGGCGACAGCGATGCGGCAATTGTGAAAGGGCTTATCGCGGTCGTATTCATTTTATATGACCGCATGACCGCCCAGGATATTGTGAATTTTGATGTGCGTCCGTGGTTTGAAAAAATGGCGCTCGCACAGCATCTCACACCGTCTCGTTCACAAGGGCTGGAGGCGATGATTCGGGCTATTCGCACCAAAGCCGCAACTCTTAGCTAAACTGATAAAACACGTCAATTTCAGCTCGACGTGAAAGAGTGAGGTAGTGCAACGCAGTGACTCGTAGGCCGGATCGGGCGCTCGACGCCGTCCGGCAGGAACGCCAGGGGGGTGAGTATGAAACGCGCGTCTGTTATTACGTTAATGCTAATCGGCGCTTACAGCGCTATTCAGGCCGCATGGGCGGTCGATTATCCTTTGCCTCAGGCGAACAGCCGTCTTGTTGGGCAAAATCAAACTTACACCGTGCAGGAAGGCGATAAAAACCTACAGGCGATTGCCCGTAAGTTTGATACCGCCGCAATGCTGATCCTTGAAGCCAATAATACTATTGCCCCCGTACCTAAACCCGGAACGCTGATTACTATTCCCTCGCAATTACTGCTACCGGATGCACCACGAGAAGGCATTATTGTGAATCTGGCGGAACTGCGTCTGTATTACTTCCCGCCGGGAGAGAATATTGTTCAGGTTTTCCCAATTGGTATCGGTTTGCAGGGGCTGGAAACGCCGGTAATGGAAACCCGGGTTGGGCAGAAAATCCCGAATCCGACCTGGACCCCTACAGCAGGCATCCGTAAACGCTCTTTGGAGCGCGGCATAACATTACCGCCGGTAGTACCTGCCGGGCCAAATAACCCGTTAGGACGCTTTGCACTGCGTCTGGCGCATGGAAACGGTGAATATCTGATCCATGGCACCAGTGCGCCGGACAGCGTGGGACTGCGCGTAAGTTCTGGGTGTATTCGCATGAACGCGCCGGACATCAAAGCACTGTTTGCTCAGGTCCGGACAGGAACGCCGGTTCGGGTGATTAATGAGCCGATAAAATATTCGATAGAGCCGAACGGAATGCGCTATGTCGAGGTGCATCGACCGCTGTCGCCGGAAGAGGAGCAAAACGTCCAGACCATGCCGTATGTGCTGCCAGCCGGTTTTACCCAGTTTAAAGACAATAAAGCCGTGGATAATAGTTTGGTGGAAAGAGCCTTGTATCGTCGTGCGGGCTATCCGGTCACCGTAACGGCCGGGCAAGCGTCGGTCGTAAGCAATGGCGCGGAAGTGAAGTCTGCACAAAATGGCGTGCCGGGAGAGGATGCAGAGGTGCGCGCTACGCAATAACAGGGAAGGGAAATTCAGAGCAAAAAAAATGGCGCACAATGTGCGCCATTTTTATTACACAGATACTATTACTTGCGGTATTTAGTAGCTGCGTTGTCCAGACGCTGGTTAGCGCGAGCTGCGTCATCTTTAGCAGCCTGAACGTCGGAACGCATTGCGTTCACGTCGTTGCTCAGCTGGTCAACTTTAGCGTTCAGAGTCTGAACGTCAGAAGACAGCTGATCGATTTTAGCGTTGCTGGAGCAACCTGCCAGCAGAGTAGAACCCAGGATTACCGCGCCCAGTACCAGTTTAGTACGATTCATTATTAATACCCTCTAGATTGAGTTAATCTCCATGTAGCGTTACAAGTATTACACAAAGTTTTTTATGTTGAGAATATTTTTTTGATGGGAATGCACTTATTTTTGATCGTTCGCTCAAAGAAGCATCGAATTGTGCAAAAACGGCTAAAAACCCGAGTGAAAACAGAAAGCTTCCATCGGATTCATCTTAGATAATCACGGATTAGATAGTGAAATCCGATTTGATTTTTTATTAATTGTAGCTATCGATAAAATAAAAAAAGCGCCACCAGGGCGCTTTTTTAAGCAAATTAATTCGCGTTGGAATTATTACAGTACGTGAACGGATGCCGTGTTGGTCGTGCCGCTCGGAACCAGTGCACCGGAAACCATCACCACAACGTCACCTTTCTGAGCCAGACCGCTTTCCAGAGCGACTTCTTTACCCAGACGATAGAAATCATCGGTAGAGCTGATTTCTTTAACCACCTGTGCAACAACGCCTTTGCTCAGCACCAGCTGACGCGCGGTAGTTTCGTTGGTGGTCAGCGCCAGGATGGTGGCATCCGGGAAGTATTTACGTACTGCGCGAGCAGATTTACCGCCCTGGGTTGCTACAACGATCAGCGGAGCATCCAGTTTTTCTGCAGTTTCAACCGCGCCACGGCAAACGGCTTCGGTGATGCGCAGTTTGCGGCTGTCGTTGTTGAAGTCCAGACGGCTGGTCATCACGCGGTCGGTACGCTCACAGATGGTTGCCATGATGGTGACGGCTTCCAGCGGGTATTTACCTTTTGCAGACTCGCCAGACAGCATTACTGCATCGGTACCGTCGAGGATGGCGTTCGCTACGTCACCGGCTTCAGCGCGGGTCGGACGCGGGTTTTTGATCATGGAGTCCAGCATCTGGGTCGCAGTGATAACGACTTTACGTGCACGGATACATTTTTCGATGATCATCTTCTGCGCGAAGATAACTTCTTCAACCGGGATCTCAACGCCCATGTCGCCACGAGCAACCATGATGCCGTCAGATGCTTCGAGGATTTCGTCGAAGTTGTTCAGGCCTTCCTGGTTTTCGATTTTGGAGATGATCTGGATGTTTTCGCCGCCGTGCGCTTTCAGGTGCTCACGGATTTCAACGACGTCAGAACGTTTACGGATAAAGGATGCTGCAACGAAGTCAACGCCTTGCTCGCAACCGAAGATCAGGTCCTGTTTGTCTTTTTCAGCCAGTGCTGGCAGCGCGATGGAAACGCCCGGCAGGTTAACGCCTTTGTTTTCGCCCAGATCGCCGTTGTTCAGCACTTTACAGATAACTTTGTTACCTTCGATAGCGGTAACTTCCATGCCGATCAGACCATCGTCAACCAGAACGGTATTGCCGACGGACAGATCTTTAGTGAAGCCTTCATAAGTAACAGCAACGATTTCGTTGTTGCCGACAACGGATTTGTCGGTGGTGAAGGTGAAGGTTTGGCCCGCTTTCAGGGAAACGTCGTTACCGCCTTCCAGTTTGATGGTACGGATTTCCGGACCTTTGGTGTCGAGCAGGATTGCGGCTTTCTTGCCGGTTTTGCTCATGACGTTGCGCAAATTCTTGATGCGCTGACCGTGTTCTTCATAGTCCCCGTGGGAGAAGTTCAGACGCATGACGTTCATGCCCGCGTCCAGCATTTTGGTTAACATCTCTTCGGATTCGGTTTTCGGACCGATGGTGCAAACAATTTTCGTCTTTTTCATGACAGTCTTAGTCTTTAAGTTGAGAAGGATATGGAAATCTGGCTCCCGCCGCGCACGGACGGGAAGCTAAACCTGAGTTACGAAAGTTGTGATGCCTCGCTCTAAGGATAGGTGACATCGAAAGAGCGTGCAGAGGAATGTGTGCTTGTGTTTCAGCCCAACGTGATGGTGAGTTTTGTAGTCGTTGAGTTTTACAGGTCAATGTGCTGAAACCATTCAAGAGACAATTGGCGCGCATTATACGCTGAAAATTATCAAAAAGGAAAATGGAAACAGCGTTTCAAAACACTTCTGTGCAGTTTTACAGAAAATATTCATTAATTTGTTTCCAGGTATGGATAAAGAGGTTATTCGCAGCAGCATTTGTTGCGCAACAAGGTGTAATTGTCATCCCAATCCCTGACTTTTTGTGTATAACGCCGACCAAACCGACATATTTCTAAAAGTTATATCAAATGCGTTTTAATTCATTTTAAAAGCCAATCTCACTGATTACACTCGTTTGGACATCCATACTGCTAAATAGCCAAAGGCGCTAGCAGCAGAACAATAAGCAGCAGCGGATACCTAAACGACATGATTGTCCTGAAAAATATTTCGAAAGTGTTTACGCCAGGCAGGCTTGCCATTACCGCTGTCGATAACGTCAACCTGACGGTTGAACAGGGACAGATTTACGGAATTATTGGTTACAGCGGGGCGGGGAAAAGCACCTTAATACGCTTACTTAATGGTCTGGAAAAACCGACTTCAGGCAGCGTAACGATTAACGGCCACGATATCTCTGCCGCCCGTGGGGAAGCGTTACGTCAGGCGCGACTGAAAATCAGCATGGTGTTTCAACACTTCAATTTGCTGTGGTCACGAACGGTTAGTGAAAATATTGCGTTCTCTATGCAAATTGCTGGAGCGCCAAAAGCATCAATTAAAGCGCGAGTTGCTGAACTGATTTCGCTGGTGGGGCTGAGCGGTCGTGAAAATGCGTATCCGTCCCAGCTTAGCGGTGGGCAAAAACAGCGGGTAGGAATTGCCCGTGCGTTGGCGAACAATCCTGACGTTCTGCTGTGTGATGAAGCCACTTCGGCGCTGGATCCGCAAACTACCGATCAAATCCTCGATTTGCTGCTCGATATTAATCGCCGCTTCAAATTAACCATTGTGCTGATCACGCATGAAATGCACGTGGTACGCAAAATCTGCGATCGCGTCGCGGTAATGGAAAACGGCAGGGTCGTTGAGGAAGGCGACGTGCTCAACGTCTTTACCCATCCCCAACTGCCGATCACCCGACAGTTTGTTCGTCAGGTGAGTCAGTACACCGAGGAAGACGAGTTTAACCCACAGTTGGCCAGCGAGCTGGGCGGTGTGGTGATCAAGCTAACGTTTACCGGGCAACGTACGCATCGGCCTGTGGTTGGCGAATTGACCCTGCGCTATGGCCTGCCGTTTAACATTTTACACGGCAAGATGACGCAAACCGCGCACGGCGTGTTTGGTCAGCTTTGGGTGCACGTTGTGGCTTCTGAGGAACAATTGAACAATATTTTGGCCGATCTGCGCCAGAGCGACATTGAAGGCGAGGTAATCAACCATGGCTGAAGAACTGTTTCCTCATCTGAAGTGGGAGCAACTGCTGGCAGCAACCCAGGAAACGCTCTACATGACGGTCCTTTCTGGCGCGGCGACCTTTGTCCTGGGCGTTGCACTTGGTCTGGCGCTGTTCCTGACCGCACGCGGCGGACTGTTTCACAATCGCGCGGTGTATAGCGTTATTTCGCTGGTGGTGAATATCTTTCGTTCCATCCCGTTCATCATTCTGATCGTGCTGCTGATCCCGTTTACCAAAGCGATGGTTGGCACCATTCTCGGCGCTAATGCCGCGTTGCCTGCGCTGATCGTAGGGGCCGCACCGTTTTATGCGCGTCTGGTCGAAATAGCCCTGCGTGAAGTCGACAAAGGCGTTATTGAAGCGACGCGTTCGATGGGCGCACGGCTAAGCACGCTTATTTTTCGGGTTTTACTGCCGGAATCCTCTCCTGCTCTGGTGTCCGGGATCACCGTGACGCTGATTGCGCTGGTCAGCTACAGCGCGATGGCAGGGGTGATTGGTGCCGGTGGTTTAGGGAATTTGGCCTATCTGGAAGGATTCCAGCGCAACCACAGCGACGTCACGCTGGTGGCGACGGTGACGATTTTGCTCATTGTCTTCATCATCCAGCTTTGCGGCGATGTGATCACCTCTCTGTTAGATAAACGCTAATAAAATACGGAAACCATTATCATGAAAAAATCACTGACGTTACTCGCCGCAGCAACCTTAAGCGCCCTGAGCTTTGCCTCCTGGGCAGATACTCTGACCGTTGGCGCCTCAAACGTGCCGCACGCGGAGATCCTTGAGCAGGCTAAGCCTATTCTGGCGAAGCAAGGGATCGATTTAGAGATTAAACCGTTCCAGGATTACATTCTGCCCAACACCGCGCTGGCTGGCCGTGAGATTGACGCTAACTACTTCCAGCATATTCCGTACCTGAACAGCGTGATTAAAGATCATGCGGGCGATAAAACCTATGATTTCGTCAGTGCCGGAGCGATTCACATCGAGCCAATTGGGATCTATTCGAAAAAAGTGAAATCGCTTAAAGATCTGCCGGAAGGCGGCAAGGTCATCATGCGCGATGCGGTATCTGAGGAAGGCCGTATTCTGTCGATTTTCGAAAAAGAGGGCGTAATCAAGCTGAAGCCGGGCGTGGATAAAGTCACCGCGCGCATTAGCGATATCGTCGAGAACCCGAAAAAACTGAAGTTTCTGCCTAACGTGGAAGCCGCGCTGTTACCGCAGATGTATAACAACGACGAAGGCGATGCGGTGGTGATTAACGCCAACTACGCCATCGACGCCGGGCTGGATCCGGTGAAAGATCCTATCGCCGTCGAAAGTGGTGAAAACAACCCGTATGCCAACATCATTACCGTGCATCGTGGCGACGAGAAGAAAAAAGATATCGTGGCGCTGGTTGATGTCCTGCACTCAAAAGAAATCCAGGACTGGATCCGCACCAAATATAAAGGTGCGGTGATCCCGGTAAATAACTGATCCGCGGGCGTTGCCTTATCCGGCCTACGACGTTCTGTAGGCCGGATAAAACGCGTTGGCGTGGCCATCCGGCGCTAGAGTTTCACTCGCTCAATCCTCGCTGGTAAACCCTGGCGCACCGCTGCACCTGACACCCAGTCAAGCCAGGTATTGGCTACCTGCCGGGTAGGATCCGCAAAGCCCAAATCGTTGAGATTAATCCCCGACCTTATTTGTGCGTCAAACGCCATCGGCTTGCCGTCGAGCGTATGCTGCGCCGCGCCCATTTCTTTATGCCCATAACCGTGTTCAATGGCGATCACGCCCGGCATCACGCCATTAAGCAGGCTTATCTGCGCCTTCGCCTGACCGCCAGGCGTGGTGATACGCACCATATCGCCGTGCGCTAAACCATATCGTTGACCATCCTGCGGATTAAGCGCCACCAGATTAACCGGCTTCAGATGATGCAGACGTGGGATCACCGCCGTGGCGCTGGACATGGTATTGGATTTAAAAGAAATCAGTTTCAGCGGCCACTCTTGTTCCGGGAACAACTCCTCGACCGCACGCCCATCTGACAGGCGTGAAGGATACCAGGCCGGGCAGCCGCTGTAGCGCTCGCCGGTAATTGCATGGCGGTGCGCGGCGACGTCCGCATTCCAGATTTGTAGCGGTTTTTCCCACGCATTGCCTATCCGATTCTCAACCCGCCCGCTGTTGTCTGGCGCAAAACGCCCGCCGCGGGAGTAGATAAACGCCACCCGGCTGATTTCATCGGCTTTCAGCGTTTGGGTCATCACCGGCACGATCCGCTGTACCCCAGTCAACGCCAGGTCTTCCGGTTGCGCTTCAGCGACCGGCGCTTTGCCCATAAACGCAATATTGGCGGCGAGTCGCAGGTAGTAATCTTCCGCACGATTCAACGGATAGTGATTGCCCTGCGGATCGGTAATCGCATTGTCACCAAATCCGGGGAGCCCGATACGTTTTGCCACTGCGATACAGAAAGATTCCATCGAGGCGGGTTGACCATCAGCGGTACTGCTGGTTGCCGCTGTCACTACCGGCCAACGCGCGGTGGTGGCTTTACTGGCAACGCCGGCCCACGGGGCGCTGAATCCCCAACTTTCGAAGTTGTGTGTATCCGGCACGATGTAATCGGCCAGCGCCGTGGTTTCGTTCATAAAGGCGTCAATAGCGATAAACAGCGGCAGACGCGCAGGATCCTTGAGCTTTTCTTCCGCCACGCCGCGCAACCCTGCGATGCCGTAGAACGGGTTAGTCATGTTGGAGATCCAGGCTTTCAGCGGATAAGGGTAGCCTTCCAGCGCCGAGACGAGGAGTTCGGTAAGCTGGCCTGCGACAAACGGATACCACGGGGCTTTGGCCGGGAAGGGCGATTGTCCGGCGGCCACCTTATTGCGATACTCTTCGGAAGACTCATAAGCAGTTTTACTGCGCGCGATGCTTAATCCTTTTGGTTTTACCTTCCCGGCGAAGCTGTCCATGTTGTAGCGCGGACCGTCGGTGGCGCCATTGAACTTGCCGCCGCCGACAAATACGCCGCCTTCAAGACTGAGATTGCCAATCAGCGCATTGAGCATCATCACCGACCAGGCGTTATAAAATCCATTGCCTGCCATCATTCCACCGTGCGTAATCACCGCTGCCTGGCGGCCATGGCGGGTAAACGCGTCGGCCAGGGCGCCAATGTCAGCTTCAGACACGCCGCATTGCTGGCTGTACTGCGTCAGCGTTAGTTTCCCGGCGGACTCTTTCAGACACTGGAAGCTGCTTTTTACCGTCACCGTCTGACCGTCTGCCAGCGTGACCTGGCGGGTGACGAACAGCTGCGCGCGTGGGCAACTGCTGGCGGCGACAATTTCGCCGGCCTCGTTAATGACCACCGGATCCTGGGCGGCGTTTGCACTCAGGTGCGCGAGGGTTAAATGCTGTCCGGCAAGGGTTGGAAGCTCATCGGTAATCACCAGATGTGTGGCGTTAGTCCAGCTTTTTTCCCCGGCCTGCTGCATGGCCTGTACGCCGGGAATGGTGAGATAATCGGCGTTATAACGCTGTTTTTCGATAATCCAACGGATCATCCCCATCGCCAGCGCGGAGTCACTTCCCGGTCGTACAGGCTGCCAGTGGCCGCGATTGTCAGCCTGCACCGTGGTCAATGGCAGGGCCGGTGCCACCACCACGTAACGGAAGTCGTCGCGTAAACGGGCGCTGGCCAGTTGGCGAGCCTGGCGCTTAAACGGGTTACCGGATTGCGCCGGAGACGTTCCCATAAATAGCGCGAATTTGACATTGTCCCAGTCGGGCTTCACATGGGTATTTTTATCCAGATCGCCCATTAACGCACCGGAACCGGCCCGGTATGCCAGACCACAGTAAGCGCCATGAGCGCCGAAGTTTTTACTGCCAAAACTATTTAATGCAAAGCGGCGCAAAAATGTATCACGTCCTTCATCGCTGGTATTAGTGACCAGCAGTTGATTGGATTTAGGGCCATAGCCGGGATGTCTGGCATCAAGCGGTGTGTTGGTGTCATGGATTGCCCGCAAGCCGTCAACGTGGCCTTCACCAAACAAGTCGCCGCCTTCCACCACCTCTTTGATCAGCTGTTCGAAGCTGATGCGCTGCCATTTTCCCTCACCGCGTTTGCCGACACGTTTCATGGGCTGGAGAATGCGTAACGGGCTGTATAAACCTTCAAGTAAGGTTGCGCCACGGGCGCAGGCCGTGGAACGCGCGTCAAGACCCGTTTCGCCCGCCAGTTGTTCCATTGCGGTGGCAAAGGGGACGGAGGCGTCAATATGGTGCTCGTGAGACAATGGGTGATAGGGGTTGCCCGCAATGCGCAACACCTTGCCTTGTTCGCTGTCAACGCGCACCCGCACGCCACACTGCGTCCAGCAGCCGAAGCACTGTGTCATGGAGATAACCTGCTGCGGGTTCTGCTGCCAGCGCGGCTGGGCATTGGCTTCGGGGATGAGGGCGTTACCAAAGATGCGGTCTCGGGTAATTTTGCCCGAGGAGCCGTCCAGCAAACCGTCTATCGCGCGCTTTGCCACATCCCGATAACTTAGGCCAAAAGTCACCATGCCACCTACGGCAAGGCCTACTTTAAGCCACTGACGACGGGTTAAATTAGCCATGTTGCATTCTCCTTGCGATCGCGTTCAGGGCTTCACGAACAATAATGATCAGTGCTATCCACAGGCCGAAGGTGCCCACAATGGCCAGCCAGCCATCGGTACCACCGGGCAGGGTATAAGGATTAAACAGCGCGTTAAATTTCGGTACGGTCTGCACCTGGATAAGTAACGTCCAGCGCATCAGCCAGCACAGCGCCATCGCGCTAAATGCAAGTAATATGCGCAGCGGCAGTGATAAGGGGTTACGGAGCACCAGCCCGCACAGGACAAGCGAAACAAGCCATAGCGCAACCCAACCGATGGCGTAGTGTCGTGCTAACGGGGCAACGTTCAGCCATTGGCGAATAGCCGAACCGGAAAGCGTATTGCCGCTCACCCATATCACCACGACCAAAGCCAGTACCATCAGGGTGACTGTCTGCCCCCACGCCAGTTTGCGAGTCAATGTTCCCTCGCGTTTTGTCGCGGCGATGAGCAGGGCGAGAAACGTTTGCAGCGCGCTGAGGAACATCGCAACCGGAAAGGCGTAGCTGAACCAGACGGGACGCGCCTGCACTACCGACACTTCGCGGCCGGTGTATACCAGCAACCCGATGGCTGACAAGGCGCTACCTATCGCCAACCACTTAGTGACACTGTAACTTTTAAGTGTTAACCGTTTAACATGCTGCGCCAGAAACCACAGACCTAAGAAGCCGGTAAATAGAGGTAAAAACAGCGCGCCCCAGGGCATCCAGGACCACGGCGTCGGCCAGGCGTAGAAATGCCAGACGCGGGCGGTTTGGTGTAAGTCAGCGGTCAGCGCCAGCGGCGCGGTAATCGCGCAGGTCAGGGCGATTAACAGCGTCAGGTTTTCCAGTTCCGGCATCTCTTGTTTACGCCAGTGAAGTACGCAGGCGAACAGCGCGGCGCAGGCGGCAATGCCGATGAAAAAGAAATATTGTACGGCCCAGGGTAACCAGCTTACGTCTTGGGGATGGGCCAAAACCTCTTCAATAACCAGTGAATGGTTCATTTAAACCTCCTGCCAGAGAGCGGGTTGAGCACGTCCCATCAACGGGGTTACAAACGCTTCGTCCAGACCCAGATAGAACACGTGCGGTGATGTCCCGTTTTCCGGTTTCAGGACTTTGATGGCGTCATGGTGTTCACGCAGCATTTGAGAAATCCGGCTGTGCGGATCTTTGATATCGCCTATGATGCGCGCGCCGCCGACGCAGGATTCCACGCAGGCCGGGAGCAGGCCAGCTTCGAGGCGATGAACGCAAAAGGTACATTTATCGGCGGTTTGTGTTTCATGGTTGATGAACCGCGCATCATAAGGGCAGGCCTGCACGCAGTAGGCGCAGCCCACGCAGCGCGTGTTGTCGACCACCACAATGCCGTCTTCGCGTTGGAAGGTAGCCTGTACCGGGCAAACGGGCACGCAGGGAGGATTATCACAATGGTTGCACAGCCGCGGCAGCAGGACGTTGGTGACGCTCTGCTGACCTTCAATCTGCACCTGGTACTGGTTAACGAGGGTGCGAAATTCACCCTGCGGCGTCTGGTTTTCAATGGCGCAACTGACAGTACAGGCCTGGCAGCCGATACAGCGTCGCAGGTCAACCAGCATGGCGTAGCGATGCTGAAGTGAGCCTTCATGGCGTTCAGGCGAGAAGGGAAATTGCGCCTGAGCCAAGGGTACCAGTGATGCGCCAGCGGTCAGGACGCCCAGTTGCTGGAGAAACTGCCGTTTACTGCTGTCCATATTTTCTCCCGTCACGATGCAACAACGAAACATTGGTCACGCCGTTGGTTTGCGTGTGATGAATAAAGAATCTTGATGATTTACAGTGTAAAAATCGTGACGGGGGGTACTCTATTGTGGTTAACCACATACCCGGCTTGTTGTTGATCTAAAACAACATAATTGACAGGGATAATTGAGTGGGACGCAACGTAGCAAAATGTCTGACGGTGCTGGTGTCGCTATGGATGCTAAGCGGTGTGGTCAGGGCTCAGACATGGAACATTGGCGTTTTGGCGATGCGTGGGGAGGTCTCCACGCGTAATCACTGGCAGCCGCTGGAAACCCTGTTGAATCAGCAAATTCCCGGCGAACAGTTTCATATTCAACCGCTGGACCTGCGGCAGATGCAGGAGGCGGTGAATCGTGGAACGGTACAATTTGTGGTCACTAATCCGGCGCAATTTGTTCAACTAAACAGCCGCGCTGCGCTACGCTGGCTGGCGTCACTCCGTTCTACTCGCGGGGGGAAAGCCACCAGTAATGTGATTGGCAGCGCGATCCTCGTCAGGCGCGATAGCGGGATAACCTCCGCACACGATCTGATCGGCAAAACGGTGGGTGCCATTGATGCTCAGGCATTTGGCGGCTATTTGCTGGGATATAAAGCGCTCAGCGATGCCGGGCTGCGCCCGGAGCGCGATTTGCGCCTGACGTTTACCGGATTTCCCGCCGATGCCTTACTCTATTTATTACGCGAAAAAGCCGTGCAGGCAGTGATTGTGCCGGTGTGCCTGTTGGAAAAAATGGACGAAGAAGGGCTTATTCGTAAAACAGATTTTACGGCCGTGCTTAACCATCCAACGTCGATTCCCTGTTTAACCAGTACGCCGCTCTATCCTGACTGGTCATTTGCGGCACTGCCTGCGGTAAGCGACGAGCTGGCCGATCGCGTCACGCGGGCCCTGTTCAATGCGCCGCAGAACGCGACGTTTCGCTGGGGGGCGCCCGCCTCGACCCGCGAGGTGGAAGCGTTGCTGCGCGATGTCCGCCAGCATCCGCAGCAGCGCCAGCTGTGGCTGGATGTCAAAAGCTGGTTTATTCAACATCGGCTGGCGATGGGGGCCGCGGCTCTTGTCTTGTTGTTGTTGACGCTCAATTACATCTGGGTGATGTTGCTGGTCCGCCGACGCGGCAGGCAGTTGGAGCAAAACAACGTATTGTTGCGCAAACAGGAACAGGAGCTGGAAACCGCTCGCCAAATGAGCGTGCTTGGCGAGATGACGTCGGGTTTTGCCCACGAGCTCAATCAGCCGCTATCGGCTATCCGTCATTATGCGCAGGGCTGTCTGATCCGCCTGCGTAATCAGGATCAACAGCATCCGCTGCTGCCCGCGCTGGAGCACATTGATACCCAGGCGCAGCGGGGGGCTGATACGCTGCACAATCTTCGCCAGTGGGTCAGCCAGGCACAGGGCAATCCGGTGATGACCGATGACTGGCAAGTTGTTAACGTTCACGATGCTATCCATCACGTCTGGCAATTATTACGCATGCCCCAGCAATTTCCGGCGGTAGCGCTGCAAACGCAGATCGGTAAGGCGTTAACATTAACGTTGCCGAGTGTTCTCCTCGAACAGGTACTGGCTAATGTGGTTCTCAACGCCGCCCAGGCGGGGGCAACCACCGTGTGGTTTAGCGCTCAGCGTGAGGATGGTGATATGAGTATTCAGGTGCAGGATAACGCCGGAGGTATTGATGAGGTGCAGCTGTACCAGGCTTTTCAGCCGTTTATGACCACCCGTAAAGAGGGCATGGGGCTGGGGCTAGCCATTTGCCAGCGGCTGGTGCGCTACGCAAACGGAGACATTGAGATCAAAAATCATCAGGCTCCAGATGAAAAAGCGGGCGTGGTGGTGACATTACATTTTAAGCAAAACCCGGAGGGAGGCCGTCGTGGCAATCATTCATCTGCTGGATGACGATATTGCCGTCACCCAGGCTTGCGCGTTTTTACTGGAAAGTCTGGGATATGAGGTGTGTTGCTGGGAGCAAGGCGAAACATTCCTCGTTGAGGCAAATCTGCACCAGGTGGGCGTACTTTTGCTGGATATGCGTATGCCTGTACTGGATGGGCATGCTGTGCATGAAGCCATGCGCCAGCGTGAGAGTACGCTGGCGGTGGTATTTCTCACCGGGCATGGCGATGTGCCGATGGCGGTTGAACAAATGAAACGCGGTGCGGTCGATTTTTTGCAAAAGCCGGTTTCCGCCGCGCCTCTGCAAGCGGCGTTAGAGCATGCAGTGCAGATTTCTCACGCCGCCTTTTCGCGACAAGAGATCGTGGTTTGCTATCAGCAGCTTACGCCAAAGGAGCGAGAGCTGGCGCAACTGGTAGCAAAAGGGTTAATGAATCGGGAAATTGCTGATGCCATGAATATTGCCGTGCGCACGGTTGAGGTTCATCGGGCGCGGGTGATGGAAAAAATGCAGGCGGGGAGTCTTGCTGAACTGGTTAATCGACTGCAGAGGATTCAGTAAATTTATGACATTTATTTGATTTTCATTGAATTTTGTCTAATCCGTCAGACTGATATATGCTGTTGGTTTGAGTTAATGACGAGCGGGAAAAAATGGGAAATCAGACCAAAGACGATGAGTTGTACCGTGAAATGTGCAGAGTAGTCGGTAAAGTAGTGCTGGAAATGCGCGATCTGGGACAAGAGCCTAAGCATATCGTCATTGCGGGAGTACTGAGAACCACCCTCGCCAACCAGCGTGTGAAGCGCAGCGAGTTAGAAAAACAGGCTATTGAGACCGTCATTAAAGCATTAGCCGGTTAATCCACAAAAAGAGGATGGTGGTCTCGTTCGCCGTCCTTTTATTCTCGTCACGTTAATTTATCAATATATATAATTTAGTGCTGCAATTAGAAGAGTAACCTTCGCTGTATATTTAGTTATATTCCGAATGATATACTAAAATATATATGCGAGTAGAGTCACAAATATTTGCAAAGCATGTGAAATATTATTTCAACTTATCTTAATGATAATAAATCTCACTCCGCATTTATTATTTCCCTTCCGTTTTTTAATTGATGACGATCAAAACTATGAGCGCTGAATAACCACATTATCGTTACGCCTAACCCTAAAGGATTAGATTCATTCAGTTTAACCACCGTCATTTTACGCGATCAGGTTAGGGCAAAAATTTACGTGTTGTTGGCAACATTAACCGCCCGAAATGGCTTGAGTTGCACGGGTTTAATTTAGCCTGGAGGTGTTGCTAACACAGCGTTTGCGAAGAGGATGCGAAATAAATGAATCAGGTTGATCGTCCATTTTTAGATTGTGGTTTAACGCGGCTTGAATTTCTGCGGATATCAGGAAAAGGTTTGGCAGGATTAACCATCGCCCCTGCACTGTTATCACTTTTTGGCTGTAAGCAGGAAGATATCGACAGCGGTACCGTGGGGCTTATCAATACGCCGAAAGGGGTGCTGGTGACCCAGCGAGCGCGCTGTACTGGCTGCCACCGCTGTGAAATTTCCTGTACCAATTATAACGATGGTGCCGTGGGGACTTTCTTTTCCCGTATAAAAATCCATCGCAACTTCTTCTTTGGCGATGATGGCGTCGGGTCCGGTGGCGGACTTTATGGCGATTTAAACTATACCGCTGATACCTGCCGTCAGTGCAAAGATCCGCAATGCATGAAGGTCTGCCCCATTGGCGCTATTACCTGGAAACAGGAAGACGGCTGTATTGCGGTGGATCATAAACGTTGTATTGGCTGCAGCGCTTGTACCACCGCCTGCCCGTGGATGATGGCGACCGTGAATACCGAAACAAAAAAATCCTCAAAATGTGTGTTATGTGGGGAGTGCGCCAATGCTTGTCCGACTGGGGCATTAAAAATTATCGAGTGGAAAGATATTACTGTTTGATAGATAGCAGGCATACCTGATACGCGTCATTAATTGCCAAAAATATCGCAGTTTTGCAAAAAAACTGCCTGAAGGATGGCGGGTATATCTATTAAACCTTCTTGCAAAGGAAAACATGATGGCTAATGGTTGGACAGGTAATATTTTACGGGTCAATCTCACCACGGGGAATATCACCCTTGAAGATTCCAGTAAATTTAAAAAATTTGTCGGCGGGATGGGCTTTGGTTATAAAATTATGTACGACGAAGTCCCGCCAGGCACCATGCCTTTCGATGAAGGGAATAAACTGGTTTTCGCCACCGGGCCATTAACGGGCTCTGGTGCCCCTTGTAGCTCCCGCGTCAATATCACCTCCTTATCGACTTTTACCAAAGGCAATTTAGTGGTGGATGCTCATATGGGCGGCTTCTTTGCTGCGCAAATGAAATTCGCCGGTTACGACGCCATTATTATCGAAGGCAAGTCCGCGACGCCTGTCTGGATCAACATTAAAGACGAAAAGGTCAGCATCGAAAAAGCCGATTTCCTGTGGGGTAAGGGAACGCGCGCCACAACCGAAGAGATTTGCCGCATTACCAGCCCGGAAACCTGCGTCGCCGCTATTGGTCAGGCGGGTGAAAATCTGGTGCCGCTCTCCTGCATGATCAACAGTCGCAACCACAGCGGAGGCGCCGGTACTGGCGCGGTAATGGGGTCGAAAAACCTGAAGGCTATTGCGGTAGAAGGGACCAAAGGGGTCAATATTGCCGATCGCAAAGAGATGAAGCGGCTCAATGATTACATGATGACCGAGCTCATCGGTGCCAACAACAACCACGTTGTGCCAAGCACCCCGCAGGCCTGGGCAGAATACTCTTCGCCAAACTCGCGCTGGACGGCCCGTAAGGGACTGTTCTGGGGCGCGGCAGAAGGGGGACCAATCGAAACCGGGGAAATCCCGCCGGGTAACCAGAATACCGTGGGTTTCCGTACCTATAAATCCGTGTTCGATCTGGGGCCAGCCGCTGAGAAATACACGGTCAAAATGAGCGGCTGCCATTCATGCCCCATTCGCTGTATGTCGCAGCTCAATGTCCCGCGGGTGAAAGATTTTGGCGTGCCAAGTACCGGCGGTAACACCTGCGTGGCGAACTTTGTCCACACCACCATTTTCCCCAATGGCCCGAAAGATTTCGACGATAAAGACGATGGGCGCGTGGTGGGAAATCTGATTGGCCTGAACCTGTTTGACGATTATGGCATCTGGTGTAACTACGGGCAGTTGCACCGTGATTTTACTTACTGCTATTCGAAAGGCGTCTTTAAGCGCGTACTGCCAGCTGAAGAGTATGCGGAGATCCGCTGGGATCAGCTGGAAGCGGGCGATCCTCATTTTATTAAGGATTTTTACTACCGGTTGGCGCATCGCGTGGGGGAACTCAGCCATCTTGCGGACGGATCGTATGCCATTGCTGAACGCTGGGATTTGGGCGAAGAGTACTGGGGTTATGCCAAAAATAAACTGTGGTCGCCGTTTGGTTTTCCTGTCCACCATGCAAACGAGGCCTCTGCACAGGTGGGGGCTATCACCAACTGTATGTTTAACCGTGACTGTATGGCGCACACCCATATCAACTTCATCGGTTCCGGTTTACCGCTGAAATTACAGCGCGAAGTGGCGGGCGAGCTATTTGGTTCGCAGGATGCATACGACGAAACCAAAAACTACACCCCGATCAATGCCGCCAAGATCAAATACGCCAAATGGACGCTGCTGAAAGTCTGCCTGCATAACGCGGTTACGCTTTGCAACTGGGTGTGGCCGATGACGGTTTCACCACTCAAGAGCCGTAACTATCGCGGCGATTTGGATCTGGAAGCAAAATTCTTCCAGGCGGTCACCGGCGATGAAACCACGCAGGAGAGTCTGGACCTGGCCGCTGAACGCATCTTTACCCTGCACCGTGCCTATACGGTCAAATTGATGCAAACCAAAGATATGCGCAATGAGCACGATCTCATCTGCTCCTGGGTGTTTGATAAAGATCCGAAGATCCCGGTCTTCACTGAAGGGACCGACAAGATGGACCGGGAAGATATGCGTCAGTCGCTGACGATGTTCTATCAGGAAATGGGCTGGGATCCAGAGCTGGGTTGCCCAACGCGTGAAACCCTGAACCGACTCGGACTTGAAGATGTAGCCGCTGATTTGGCTGCACAAGATCTGTTGCCGGCGTAAGGAATGCGAGATGACTAACGTGAGCGACGTTCTGACCCCCGTTGAGGCGTTTCCTGACGAAGTGGATAGCCGAAAGAGACAGTGGCTGCAGGCGTTTCACCCGCCTGTAGAACAGATGAATGCGCCCCAGGTTCAGGAACCTGCCAGCCCGGAGTCGATTGTGGCAGATTTTATCCGTCAGCATTCAGCATCGGGGCAACTGGTGGCGCGCAGTGTCTTTTTGCTGCCGCCTTATTCGGTTCCTGAAACCGATCTTTCCGCGCTGCTGGATGTGCTGGGCCAGGACGCGAATGGTGCGGATATCACCTGTGTGCAGGGTGCGGAAGAAGCATATTTCTATTCGACGCAAACCATGACGGCAAATTACGCCGACATGTGTGTGCAGGTGGTGGAAAACGACATCTGCCGTGCGATTGCCGAGGCGGTACGCTTCGACTGTCGAACGTATCCTCGCCCTTATAAGGTCGCCATGTTGACGCAACCGCCGTATCGCTTTGAGTCTCAACAGATTGCCGCTGCGCTCACGGCCATGGAAACGCATCCTGATTATGCAGATATACGGACTGTGGAATCGTCAAATGCGGAGCCTTATTTGTTCAGCGAACATTTTATGAGTTATGGCAAAGCGTACGGCCTGTGCGAATGGCTTGAGGTTGAGCAGTATCAGAACCCCTGAATTATTCAGGTTGATGTCATGGAACGTGTGGACGACCACTGTCACAGTATTAGAGGATAACCCGATGTCCTTCACCCGACGAAAATTTGTCATTGGCATGGGGACGGTGATTTTTTTCACTGGCCCAGGCCAAAATCTGTTAGCGAGTACCAGGAGTTCTAAAGACGTACATTACGTCATGATTCACGATGAATCACTGTGTAACGGATGTAATATCTGCGCCCGCGCATGCAGGAAAACCAACCATGTTCCTGCGCAGGGTAGCCGTTTGTCGATAGCTCATATTCCGGTTTCGGACAACGACAACGAAACGCTGTATCACTACTTCCGTCAGTCCTGCCAGCACTGTGATGATGCCCCCTGTATTGAGGTGTGTCCGACCGGCGCCTCATGGCGAGATGACAACGGCATTGTGCGGGTAGACACGTCTTCCTGTATCGGCTGTAGTTACTGTATTGGCGCGTGTCCTTATCAGGTGCGCTATCTCAACCCGCAGACCAAAGTGGCGGATAAATGCGACTTCTGCGCTGAATCTCGTCTGGCGAAAGGTTTCCCGCCGATTTGTGTTAACGCCTGCCCGGAACATGCGCTGATTTTTGGTCGCGAAGATAGCCCGGAAATACAGACCTGGTTGAGAGAAAATAAGTATTACGAGCATCAACTTGCAGGCGCCGGGAAACCCCATCTGTATCGTCGGTTCGGTCAACATTTGATTAAAAAGGAAAATGTATGAACGCGTCGCAGAATGCCGAACAGTTTCACGCCCAGCTTGCGCAGTTTGTTCCCCTGTTTTCACCGGACTACTGGCCTGTGTGGTTGGTCATCGCCGGGTTAATGCTGGTGGGGATGTGGCTGGTGCTGGCGCTACACGCCATGCTGCGCTTTCGGGCCGCACATAAAGCGTCGGCAGGGCACGGTGAGAAAGTCTATTTATACTCGAAGGCCGTTCGTTTGTGGCACTGGTCGAATGCGCTGCTATTTCTGCTACTTCTGGTCAGTGGCCTGGTCAATCACTTCTCCGTCGTCAGTGCGTCGGTGATGAAAAGCCTGCTTACCGTGCATGAGGTCTGCGGCTTTTTGCTGCTTGCCTGCTGGATTGGCTTTGTCCTGATCAATCTGATTGGCGGCAACGGGCATCACTATATTATTCAACGTCAGGGCTGGATCGGACGAGCGCAAAGACAAACGCGTTTTTACCTGTTTGGCATTATGCAGGGCGAGTCACACCCATTCCCGGCATCAAAGCGTTGTAAATTCAACCCGCTACAGCAGGCGGCCTATGTTGGCGTGATGTACGGCTTACTGCCACTGCTGCTGATCTCAGGGTTGTTATCGCTCTATCCGACGGTTGTCGGTGACCTGTTCCCCGGCGTGCGTTACTGGTTGCTCCAGGCGCACTTCGCGCTGGCAATAATCAGTCTGTTTTTCATTTTTGGGCATCTTTATCTCTGCACGACAGGTCGTACGCCGGGCGAAACCTTCAAGTGTATGGTGGATGGCTATCACCGGCATTAAGCGATGATGATTACGCGAAGTGACTTACGGGCCTGGCGCGTTGGGCCCGTAATGTATCGCTGGTTTCTACGCGCGTTTCCAACTGGCGGAAGCTATGCTGATGTCCATCGTGCGCTCCAGCGGGATGGGTATACAGACTGGGCAAATAGCCTGGTGGAATACGGCTGGTCAAAATGGCGGGAAGAGGCGAGTTTTGCCCAGCAGGATATTCGCGCGATGGGGAATATTTCCCGTGTACAAACGGCGGGGGAAATCAGCCATCCGCTGGCGAGTGCGGAAGATAACGCCCGATTCAGTTGTGCAGGCGATAACGTTAAAATCACCAGCGCCGGGTATGCCGCACAGATCGCCAGCGCAGGTTACAGCGCACGTATTGGTAGCGTAGGCTATAACGCGCATATCGGCAGTTCAGGCGATCGTGGGCGAATTGCGGTTGCGGGAAATTCGGCACGTATCAGTAGCGTGGGTGACGGGACGCGTATCGCCAGTACCGGCATGCGCGTACGCATCAGTTCGCTCGGCGACAGAAATCGGATTGCCTGCGGTGGTGATTTAACTCAGTTGGCCTGTTTTGGCGCAGAATCGAAAATCGCCAACTGCGCCGACAACATCCACATTATTGCCAGCGGAGAGAACGCCGTTGTTGCCAGTACCGGTGTTGTCGATTCGATAATACTCGGTCCCGGCGGCTGCGCGGCGCTGGCCTATCACGATGGCGAGAGAATGCGTTTTGCGCTTGCCGTTGAGGGGGAAAATAACATCCGGGCGGGCGTGAAATATCGGCTCAACGAAGACCACCAGTTTGTGGAATGTTGAGCCGTGATCTCATTTTAACGCGAAGCGGCGTTGGGTGATTTTCTCCAGGCTCAGGCACAGCAGGTAATAGACCAGTCCGGTAAAGATAAAAATGGCTGCCGGATAGATTTGTACCCGGCTGTTAACCTGACCCGCAACCGTTGTGAGTTCCGGCACGTTAACGATAAACGCCAACGACGTGTCCTTCAGTAATCCAATAAAAATCCCCGTCAGCGATGGCAGTACGTTACGCAGCACCTGCGGCAATAAGATAAGCCACAGAGCCTGATACGGGCGAAAACCCTGAACCACGGCAGCATCATATTGCCCGCCAGGCAGCGCGCTAATTCCTGCATACACTGAGTGCATGACCGAGGCAGCGGTGAACCATGCCAGCGCCAGCGTCACGGTAACGGCTCCGGGGAGATCGCTTCCGGTCAGCATGGGTAGCAAATACCACATCCAGAAAATCACAAAGATTAGCGGAATGCCGCGAATAAACTCCGCCCAGATAAACAACCCGTTGCGAACCGTGCCTGGAAAACGCCAGGCGCAGCAGGCAAGAACTATCCCACCAGGCAAGGCCAGCAGCGCCGCGCCGAGAGCCATCAACAACGTGAGCAGAACGCCGCCGGGTTGTCCATCCGCCACCCGTCCCCACAGGAGATAATCAAGATTGTCGGTAATGACCGAAATGTTAGCGATCATGCAGTATGCTCCTGACGCTGAAGATACGCGTTTTAACCTTGGACGATTTACCCGATGCAGGCCGTGGGCCAAGACGCGTAAGCAGCATACCCAGAACGATGCCGGTGAACAGATAGAGCGCAGTGCCAACAGCAAAGGCTTCCAGCGCGTGCGCGTTGTAGCTCTCAATTTGCCGCACCTGGTAGGTTAGCTCAGCAAATCCAATACCACTGGCAAGCGAGGAAAGTTTC
This sequence comes from Citrobacter sp. RHB35-C21, assembly GCF_013816515.1. Classification (NCBI taxonomy): domain Bacteria; kingdom Pseudomonadati; phylum Pseudomonadota; class Gammaproteobacteria; order Enterobacterales; family Enterobacteriaceae; genus Citrobacter; species Citrobacter sp. RHB35-C21. Next base: position 2,888,371 of record NZ_CP057147.1, on the reverse strand, counting down.
ATCAGGTTAAGGTATTGCCCAACAATGGGTTGCCAGGCGTTCGCCAGTCCCTGAGGGAGCAGAATGTGACGAAACGTCGCCCAGGATGAAAAACCCTGCGCCACGGCAGCCTCACGTTGTCCGGCAGAAACCGCCTGTAAACCAGAGGCGATCTCCTCGACCAAAAATGCCGAGGTAAATACGCCCAGCCCCCATGCTGAACAGATAAACTCTGGTGTTAACCACCAGACATCGCCTGGCAGAATAGACCAGGGATGCTCTGCATTGATGAAAGTAATGACGTTGCGGGGCAGCCAGTTCCATGCGGCAAAATACCAGAACATCAGTTGCACCAGTAAAGGCGTGTTGCGAAACACCGAAACCCATACACTGACCACCGCTTTGTTGAAGCGATGGCCCGTCAGACGCAAGCCGAGTAGGAAGATGGCAATGAGCGTGGCGAGTACGACACCTGCCAGTGTCACCCAGAGCGTGGTGAAAAAACCGGAAATTATCCATTGCAGAGGTTGCCCGCTCAGCACTCCCTGCCAGTCCATTGCAAGCATTATAGCGATGACTCCTGGTGTAACGGGTCGAGCACTTTTTTCAGGAAACGCTGGGTTCTCGGGTGCTGTGGTCGGGTGAAAAAATCCTCCGGCGCGGCCACTTCAAGAATTTCTCCGCCATCGATGAATACCACGCGATCGGCAATCTCACGGGCAAAATGCATTTCATGGGTCACGACGATCATGGTGATACCGCTGTGGGCCAGGTTTTTCATCACCTGTAATACTTCGCCGATCATTTCCGGATCCAGCGCGGAGGTGGGCTCATCAAACAGAAGGATTTGTGGCGATGAGGCCAGCGCGCGGGCGATGGCCACGCGCTGTTGCTGCCCACCGGACAACTGTGCGGCATAAGCGCTCGCTTTTTCTGCCAGTCCCACCTGATCCAGCAATTCAAGTGCCCGACGCGCCGCTGCCGCCTTGTTCCAGCCGTGAACATATTCCAGCGCCAGCGAGATGTTCTGATGCGCTGTCAGATGCGAATAGAGATTGAATTGCTGAAAAACGAAACCGATACGGCTGCGTAACTGGCGTAATGCTGCCCCGCGCAACTGACTAATTGGTTTGTCATCAATGAAAATCTCGCCACCGCTGAGCGACTCAAGCTGATTGATAAGGCGTATAAGCGTGGATTTTCCCGAGCCAGAAGGGCCCAGAATAGTTACCACTTCACCGGGTTCAACTGACAGGCTGACGCCGTTAAGTACGGTGTGAGTGTCAAACTGTTTGATGACATTGCGCAGTTCGACGCTTGCCTGGCGCAAATGGTTAAAATCCGCCGCGGAAACTGCACAACGATGAAACAGGGCTGAGAGCATATTACTTCGCTTCTATTTTAAAGGCGCGGGGTTGCGGGTTTTTGGTTTCAGGGCCAAACCAGACATCATAAATTTTTGCCGCCTGCCCGGTAGATTCCAGCCTCAAAAGTTCATCATTGACGGCTTTTAACAGCGCTGGCTCACCTTTTTTCACTCCCACGCCAATCTCTTCTTTGCTCAACAGGTCAGGCAGAATTTTGAAATCTGCTTTATCCGGCGCACCGCTTAATAGACCGGCCAGAATCGTACTGTCCTGGGTGATGGCCTGAACATTGCCATTGCGTAGCGCGGTTAACGCCAGTGGAATATCGTCGTAGGCCAGCACACGTGACTGCGGGAAGCGCTGATGGAGCGCCTGCTCACCGGTAGTGCCTTTCACCGCACCGATTCGCGCTTTGCTGTATGCATCGAGCTGATCCGGGGATTTGGCCGGTACCAGGAACTGCTGCCCGGTAACAAAATAGGGGATGGAGAAGTCAATGACCTGCGCCCGCTCAGGCGTAATCGTGATATCCGCCACGATTAAATCGGCTTTACCGGATTGTAATAACGGAATGCGGTTTGCCGGATTAGTCGCTACCAGTTCCAGTTTTACGCCGAGGGATTTTGCCAGCGCTTCAGCAAAATCAACGTCATAGCCGACAATCTTATGCGTTTTTGCATCGATGGAGCCAAACGGCGGATTCGCGTCGAATGTCGCAACTTTTACTATGCCTGCGGCTTTGATATCGGCCAGTTGGTCAGCCTGAGCCTGCGAGGCGGCAATGCCGGTGGCCAGCAGCACGCCGAGTGCCAGCAGTGTTTTTTTAGCGCGGTAAGTTTTCGTTGCCATAATGATGTAAATCCCTGTCGTTTTTGGTTTGTGCTTTTTACGCTCCCATAACTTACGTTCAGGACAAAATAAGAAAAAATTCTTATCTATTTACAAAATGTTATTAGTGAAAGCGGTGTTAACAATGGGTAAACGCGATGGGATATGTAGATAAGAGGAGGGGCATAGTCTGGCGGTAAAAAAACCGGCATTGCGCCGGTTTGGAAATCAGATTTTACAGGCGTCGCCGCAGTCATTATCAGCAATAATGTCCTGCGCTTTCTTGTCTGCATCTTCCAGACGTTCAGCATTACGCTCTTGCGCTTCTTCCAGTCCATCAAAGACCAGATTATCGAGATCAATTTCCATCATTCACCTGCTCAGGTTCAGCGTTTAACATCACATTATTATATTGCAAAAATGTTGCTTAACAGCAGCGATTCTTGCTACTTAGCGTCGAACTCAATTCGGGGTGCCTGTTTACCCGCCAATTGGCCAACAATTCGCAATTGCTAAAGAACCGTGAAGCGTAAATACCGAAAAATGCTTGTGCCCTCGACTGTTCTACTCCCACCTTTTCATTAACGTGATACGCGATCATTTTTAACAAATTAGCGACAAAATCACTATACATATAACTTAATATCTTTTATACATTAATTGTTCAACCCTGCGACTATTCCACAAAAGAGAAAGCTATATGGAACAGACACCTGATAAGAAAAACGATAATTTTCAAAAAGATGGCAAAGAACAGTTCAATCGCTCGATCGGTCTTATTTCAAACTTTGCGTTGGGTTTTACCTACCTTTCGCCGCTTACCGCCGTCTATTCGCTGTTTGCACTGGCCGTAACGCTGGCGGGGCCGCCCGCAGTCTGGTGGATTTTAATCGTCGCATGTGGACAACTTTTAGTGGCGTTGGTGTTTGGTGAGGTGGCTTCCCAGTATCCGATAACCGGCGGGCTTTATCCGTGGGCCAGAAGGTTATGGGGCAAGAAATATGCGTGGATCGCTGCCTGGATTTACCTGTGGGCACTGGTGGTCACCATTACGTCAATCGCGGAATATACTTCAACATTTGTTGAGTCGCTCTTCCACTATGGTCAGACGCCAGCCACTATGTTGGCGACTTCCGTCCTGCTGCTGCTTTTGATGATGGCTGTTAATATGTCCGGGACTAAAAATCTGGCTCGGGTCGCAAAAATTGGCTTCTGGTGTGAAATCGTTAGCGTGATTGCGCTGGGAATTTATCTGCTGATATTCCACCGTTCGCAGCCATTCTCCGTAATTTTTGATTCGATGGGCGTGCTGGCGCATGACGGCAGCTATTCCACCGCATTTATGTCTGCCGCGCTGATGGGGCTGTTTATGTTCTTTGGCTTTGAGGCCTGCGGTAACGTTGCGGAAGAGGTACAGAATCCAAGTAAAAAGATCCCGGTTGCGATGATTTTGAGCATCGTATTTGGTGCGATTTCGGCGATTATTTCCGTCATGGGATACCTCCTGGCTTCACCAAATCTGGTCAGTATCGTGAATGGCAAAACATCTGACCCGATTCCGGCCATCCTTAATGAAGCTCTTGGTGAAACTGGTGCAACTATCTTTATCATCGTCGCGATTGTGGCGATGCTGTCGTGCATTTTGTCTCTGCAGGCTGCGTTAAGCCGCCTTATCTTTTCTTTCTCCCGTGACAGAATGCTGCCGGGAAGTGAGTGGATGTCAAAGATCTCTAAAAATGGCGTTCCGGATAATGCCATGGTTGTTAGCTGTCTGCTGCCAGTCATCATCTGCGTTTGGGTCTATTTCCAGCCAGACAACCTGTCGCGTATTACCGCGTTTGCCGTCATCGGTATTTATATCTCGTTCCAGATGGTTGTGCTTGCCGCACTGCGCCAGCGCCTGAAAGGCTGGAAACCGGCTGGGGAGTGGACCATTGGCGGTTGGGGCGTGATTGTGAACGTGCTGGCGCTAGCCTATGGATTGTGTGGGATCTGGTTGTTGGCGCAACCGGCAGACAGCAGCGATTTCATCGACCGTTGGACGGTACTGTTCGGCCTGGCGATTGTCGTTGGCTCCGGGCTTATCTATATGTTCCTGACCCGACCGTTTGGTCGCTCTGCTGCGCCGGAAAACGACGCCATTGCCTACGCTAACAAGCTGAATATGGGGCAGGATAACTAAAAACTAAGGGCCTTCGGGCCCTTAGTTTTGATAGTGATAAAGGATAAAGTAGTCGCTCTGATAAACAACGGTACTGTTTGCGGGAGAGAGTAATTCACCCACGCGAAAACGTGGCCAACTGGAAAAGATAATTCTGTTTTCCAGATTGGTCAGAATGACATAGTCAGGATGAGCGCAGGAAAGCAGTTCGGCCTCAATCTGACTGACCAGCAGATCGACGGCGGCAACGCCAAGAAACTGATCGTTGTAGTAGACCGGCACTGCCGAGGTCAGGGTGTAGGAAATATTGCAGATATAGTCGACGTAGGGACCGTGGATATAGGCTTTTCCTGCCGGAGGTGAGTGCTTAAACCACTCGAAGGTTCTGAAATCCAGACGTTGCTGGGTGGCCTGATCTAAATCGAGGTGCGCCTGACTCAAACCATTATCTTTCTTATACCACCATTCCAGCAGCCAATACTCTTTTGTGGTTGCAGTGCTCTCAATATGGCTGGCGAACCCGGCCCCTGAACAGTAATGATTGTTACTGAGGGTGCGCTTGATGTGTTGCTGAACGGTAGATCTCACCGATGGATCGAGGACAACTTCTGCTGAGGCCTTTTGCACCCCGGAAATCGCCTCATGGATGCTCCTCGCCAGCGCAACGGTAGAATCTACGGTAGAGGCGGTAATATCATCAATCTTACGAATTAATGCGCTTAAGGATGTCGAAGAGCTCATTGTCTGTCCTGCCTTCACTGATTGTCAGTTCGAGTTATATTTCAGCTTTTTTTCAATAAGGTAATAGGTAAACGTGTCGATGATCCGTGTGGCAAGCTGCACGGATTCTGCCTCGTTGTGAGCTGCCAGCGCATCGGCCAGTGCCGAGTAAAGCGCAATAATTTCGGCATGAATGTTGTCTGCGCGATAAAGTATCGCCACCAGCGATGCCCATTCAGCCTGGACCTGCAGCTCCTGATTGGCCAGTCGCGCCGAATGTGAACTGGCAGCTATCGCCAGTAGACAGCGCATATCGGCCTGGGTCATCAGCTCTGGTGAGTTTGCCTTGCTGAGCACCTCAACAAACTCGCGAAATTTGGCGATATCCGCGCCGGTCATCCGTCTGGAAGCCAGCCTTGCGCTATGGCTGATAATGGCGCAATGCATTTCACCCAGGTCAGAAAGATAATCCGTACTGATCGCTTTGAACGGATGCAGGGCGCTGTTTTTGCCATCAATATTTTCGCAAACGAAGCTCCCGCCATTTCGACCACGAACCGTATGGATAAGATTATTAGCCCGAAGCGTGTTTAGCGCTTCTCTGATAGTGATATGTGAGACACCCATCATCTTTGCCAAATCAGTTTCGTTGGGGAGCTGTTCTTTTGGCTCCAGCAACCCCGTGATAATGGCGTTTGACAGGCGCTGCACTATCTGGTCTGAACGACTGACCTGCCCGATAGGCGCAAATATGACCGCGTGAGTAATCATAATCTTTTCTGCACTCAATTCCCTGAAACAACGACCATTTTTAACACATGCCCGTCAGGCAAGGAAGGTAAGAATGGCCGAGTTATTTTACATGCCTATGCGCAACGTCACTGCACAAGCGGATGTGTGTCCCGATAACTTCATGATGAGCTGAGCAAACGCGTTGGCTCACGATGAAAAGCCTCATCTCGAAAATGTAAAAATTAAGTTAAAAATGCGAGGCTTATCATAGTGTCAATGTTGCGCATTTGAAAATATTTTACAATATATATATTACATAAGATTCTTTATGTATTAACGGACAGGAGAAAGACATGAAAACCCTGAAGCATTTTATCAATGGGCAATATGTAGCAGGTCGTAGCGAAGATACCTTCGAACTGGTGAGTCCGGTCGACGGCGAAACGTACGCATTATCACCCAACGCCAATGCGGAAGAGGTGGAGCAGGCCTACTCGGCGGCGGAGGCGGCGTTTAGCATCTGGCGAAAATCGACGCCGGCACAGCGGCAAAAGGCGTTATTGCAGCTGGCAGATGAGATTGAACGAAACGTTGAGCGGCTGGTGAACGCGCAGAGTCAGGAGACCGGTCAGCTTCGCCATTTTATTGAGAAGGAAGAGATCGCGGCATCCTGCGATGCCATCCGCTTTTTTGCCGGTGCGGCGCGCTGTCTTGAAGGGAAAGCGGCAGGGGAATATTCCGCCGGGTTTACCTCGACTATCCGCCGTGAACCGCTGGGTATTGTTGGACAAGTCACGCCATGGAACTACCCGTTCATGATGGCGGTATGGAAGATTGCGCCAGCGCTGGCGGCAGGCAATACGGTCGTATTAAAACCCAGCGACACCACGCCGGTCAGCACGCTGCTGTTGGCTGAACTGGCCGCGCCGTTGTTCCCAAGAGGGGCGTTTAACGTCGTATTAGGTAAAGCCAGCACCGGTTCGCTGGTGGTTTCAAACCCGAAGGCCTCACTGGTTTCGATTACCGGTTCGGTCCGCGCGGGTCTACAGGTTGCGGCTTCGGCAGCGGCGAACCTGACCAAGGCGCATCTGGAATTGGGCGGGAAAGCGCCTGCTGTGGTGTTTGCTGATGCAGATATGGACAAGGCGATCGCGACGATCACCACGGCAGGCTTCTTCAATGCTGGCCAGGATTGCACGGCGGCTACGCGTATTCTGGTCGAACAATCCATCTACGCTGAATTCCTGGAAAAGCTGGTTCAGAAAACGAAGAGTATTAAATTTGGACCGCCAGCGGATCAGGCTGCGCTATATGGCGCATTGAACAGTAAAAACCAACTGGAGCAGGTGAAAGGCTTTATTGCGCGTTTACCGGCACATGCAAAAATTGAAACGGGTGGGCGTACCGGGCCAGGTCCGGGCTTCTATTTTGAGCCGACGATCGTCTCCGGATTGCATCAACATGACGAAGCTATTCAGCATGAAGTATTTGGACCGGTAATGACTATTCAGCCGTTTTCGACTGATGAAGAGGGTTTACACAAAGCGAATGATGTGGAATATGGTCTGGCGGCCAGCGTCTGGACCAGTAACCATGGTCGCGCACAGCGCTTCAGCATTGACCTCGATTTTGGCACCGTGTGGATTAACAATCACATTCCTCTGTGTGCCGAAATGCCGCACGGCGGGTTCAAAAAATCGGGTTATGGCAAAGATCTCTCATCCTACTCGCTCGAAGAATATACCCGGGTGAAACATATCATGTGTGACATTTCTGAATAGAGAGGATGTCGATGAAAACATTAAACATAGCGGTGCTTTCATTCGTGATGTTCTCGGGCTATAGCCTGGCAGAAAGCACATCGCTGAATACCGTTAAAGAGTACATGGCAGCCTGGAATGCACACGATGCTTCGCGAGCCGCGCAATATCTTGCTGATGACGCAGTCTATTATGATGCCGCCGCTGGCGAACCGATAAATGGCAGAGAAAAAGCTGAAAAAGAGGTTATCGGTGCCTTTATTAAGGCGGTGCCAGATCTGAGCTGGAAAATGGTCGGCAAACCCGTTTACGACGAAGATACCGTGGCGTTTCGTTGGGAATTTTCAGGCAAAAATAGTGGTGAATGGGCAGGGAGTCCGCCGACAAATAATCCGATAAAATTTGAAGGTGTCAGCTATATTCATGTTAAAGCAGGTAAAATCACCTGGCAGGGTGATTATTATGATTCTAAAAAACTGGATGAAGAGTTAAAGCCAGGGAAATAGTCGGCTGTACCCCTTTATTACTATGAAGGGGGACATCTCTTATTTGTGTCGTATTTAGGGCAGTGTGTAGCAATAAGGAAAAAAGTTAATGGCAATTACCAGACGTGATTTTCTCAACGGCGTCGCGGTGACTATTGCGGCGGGGCTTACCCCGCTGGAATGGGTCAGGGCGGCAGGAAAGGGAAACGCATTTATAGATGGAAATTATTATCCGCCAGGGCTGACGGGGCTGCGGGGTAATCATCCTGGATCGTTTGAAATGGCGCATGCAGTAGGCCGCGAGCATAAACATTTTGATTTAAACGCTCTGCCCGTTGAGGAAGAGTACGATCTGGTGATTGTGGGCGGCGGTATTAGCGGGCTGGCTGCCGGTTGTTTCTGGCGCCAGCTTGCCGGTCAAAATAGCCGGATCCTGATCCTCGATAACCATGACGATTTTGGCGGGCACGCCAAACGTAACGAATTTACGAGCTCAGGTAAGAAATTACTCGGCTATGGCGGTAGCGAAGCATTCCAGTCGCCCGCGCACAATTTCAGCCCTGAGGTGCAAAAACTGATGGAAACCGTGGGCGTCAGCGTCACGCGGTTAAAAGAGAGTTTTGACGTAAACTTCTACCCCGACTGGCAGCTCAGTCGCGGTGTTTTCTTCGACAAAAAGAATTTTGGCGAGACAAAAATCGTCAGCGGCGATCCGGGGCGCGCGGTATCTGATGATATCCCGCCGAACAGGCTCAATGGCCGTAAAATTGAAGACTTTATCAATGATTTTCCGCTAAGTGAGCACGACCGAAAGGCGTTGATCGACCTGCACGTCCATCCTGGCGATTATCTTCCGGGCATGACGGTCGATGAGAAAATGGAATGGCTGGATACCCACAGCTACAGTGAATTTTTGGCCACAAAAGTTGGTTTGAGCAAAATGGCGCTGCTCTATTTTCAGCAGCGTTCTAATGACTTCTTTGCCATCGGCATTGAAGGCATTTCCTGTAGCGATGCCAGGGCGTGCGCATTACCCGGCATGGAGGCGCTGGGAATACCGCCGTTGGACGGCGAGTCGCTGGCCGACCTCGAAGAGCCGTATGTTTACCATTTCCCTGACGGTAACGCCGGGCTGGCCCGACTGTTAGTCAGGTATATGCTGCCGGATGCGCTACCGGGTAACACGATGGAAGACTCTGTCCTTGCCAGACTGCATTACGAAAAGCTGGATCTGCCGGAAAACACCACGCGCTTGCGTCTGAATAGCACGGTGATTAATGCGGCCAACACAAAGGATGGCGTGGTGGTGACCTATCTGCGTGACGGCAAAATGCATCGCGTGCGCGGTAAAAACACCATCATGGCGGGCTATAACATGATGATCCCGTATCTGGTGCCTGAGATGCCGGAACAGCAGCAGGCGGATCTCAAACTGAACGTGAAGGCACCGCTGGTGTACACCAACGTGGTGGTCAAAAACTGGCAGGCGTTCAAACAGCTTGGCGTGCATGAATTTTACTCTCCGGCCGCACCTTACAGCCGGATTAAGCTCGACTATCCGGTCAGCATCGGCGGGTATCAACACCCAGCCTCACCGGACGATCCGATGGTCATTCACATGGTCTATGTGCCTACTTATCCGGGCAGTAATTTGTCGGCCAGAGAACAGTTCCGTCTGGGGCGAGCGTATTTACTGGGGACCACATTTGCGACGCATGAGGAGATGATTCGCTCCCAGTTGCAGGAAATGTTTGGCTCAACGGGCTTTGATAATCAACGCGATATCTCCGCCATTACGGTTAACCGCTGGGCGCATGGCTATGCGTATTACGCCAACGCGTTGTTCGATGATATGGATAAAATGCCAGAAATTATCGAGCGGGCGCGTCAGCCAGTTGGTCGCATTGCCATCGCTAATTCCGATTCTGACTGGGGCGCTTATGCCCATACGGCCATCGACCAGGCATGGCGTGCGGTTAATGAACTCAAGGATATGGGGTGATCTATGCGTAATGTAACCGTTCTTGCCGCCTGTTTGTTTACCGCCTCTGTGAGTGCAGCGGAATCTAATGGCGAATATATCGCCCGTATCTCTGACTGTGTGGCCTGTCATACCACCGAAGGGGGAGCGGCGATGGCGGGTGGCAAAAAGTTTCCTACTCCGGTAGGGGATATTTATTCGACCAACATTACCCCAGACAAGACCCAGGGTATTGGTAATTACTCATACGAGGATTTTGACAAGGCCGTACGTCAGGGAATTGCCAAAGATGGTCATCTGCTCTATCCGGCCATGCCTTATCCCTCTTACGCGAAACTTTCTGATGACGATGTACAGGCGTTGTATCGCTATTTTATGCATGATGTCACCCCCTCTGCGCAGCCCAATAAAGAGAATGCCATTCCGTGGCTACTCTCCGCCCGCTGGCCGCTGCATATCTGGAACTGGCTATTTACCGACGCGCCAGCGACGGCTGTAGAACGTGCAAAAACGGATGACAACGCTGCGTTAGTAAAACGGGGCGCTTATCTGGTGGAAGGTCCCGGACACTGCGGTTCTTGCCATACCCCGAGAGGCATGGCGATGAACGAAAAAGCGTATACCAATGCTGATGCCGAGTACCTGAGCGGCGCGATGATCGACGGCTGGTATGCACCTTCGCTGCGCGGCACGGGAATGTCTGAGCAGGAATTAAAATCGCTGTTGCTGACCGGTAAAAGCAAGCATGCCGCGGTTTCAGGTTCGATGGCTGAAGTCGTCACGCAGAGTACACAGTATCTGACCGATGACGATGCCACGGCGATCGCGCAATATCTGCTGAGCCTGAAAAGCGTGAAGCCTGAAACGGTGCGCGCAGCGGCAACTACGGTGTCCTGGTCGAATTCACCCGAGGCGGGCAAAGTGACCTATAACCGCTACTGCTCCACCTGTCACGGTCTGGAGGGGAAAGGTACGGATGATAACGTCCCTTCTTTGATCAACAACCCGCTGGTGATGGTTGATGACCCGACGCCGCTGTTCAGAGTGATTGCCCACGGCGCAGAAACACCGACAACGCGTGGCAGCGTCTCCTTTAAGATGCCGGCTTACGGTGGCATGTTAAGCGACAACGAAATGCGCGACGTGATTAATTACGTGCGTAAAAGTTGGGGAGAAGGGAATGGCGAAGTAAGCCAGGAGGACCTGGCAGGGATTAAAAAAGCGTCACATTAAACAGCATGTCGGATGGACAAGGTGCTTGCAGCGCCATCCGGCAGTGCTTAAACGGCGTTTACTCTGATAATACCCACCAGTCGGGTAAACGCCGCCGCCATTTCATGCTCTTCGATACTGGCAAATCCCAGCAGCAGGCCGCTGCGTTTCTCTTCATTCACGTAATAGCGAGACAGCGGGCGCACCAGCAACCCTTGCGCATTTGCCTGTTGGGCAATGACAACGTCATCGCTCCCGACGGGCAACTGTAGAATCATATGTAACCCGGCGTTGCTGCTGAAGGAGCCAAGATACTGCTCGCCCAACTGGCGACTGATAAGCTCTACCAACGTCTGGCGGCGACGACTGTACAACTGGCGCATTTTACGAATGTGCGCCGCGTAGTAACCCTCGCGGATAAACTCCGCCAGCGCTGCCTGAATCAGCAAATGTCCACCACGATAGAGGTCGTTATGAACCTTCTTCAGCGGCGCGGCGAGCGGTTTGGGCAGTACCACATACCCGAGCCGCAGTGCGGGATAGAGTGTTTTACTGAATGTCCCGATATAGATGACCGGCGTCTCTTCTTCCAGTCCCTGCAATGATGGAATTGGCTGGCCGGAAAAGCGAAATTCGCTGTCGTAGTCATCTTCCACTATCCAGCTTCGCGTTTCACGTGCGCGAAAGAGAAGTGCCCGACGGCGGTTGAGGCTCATTACCGAACCGAGCGGATATTGATGTGACGGTGTCACAAAAATCAGCTTTGGCGCAGATTCGCCAGCCTCCGGCGGCACCATACCTTGTTCATCAACCGGGATCGCCGAAAAGTTAACCGCATTGATGCGCAGAATATTTTTGATTCCCCAGTAGCCCGGCTCCTCAATCCAGGCGTTATCCCCCGGGTTGCATAGCGTCCGGGTCACCAGATCCAGCGCCTGGTGAATACCTTCAGTAATCAGTATTTGCTCCGGTGAACACCGCACCCCGCGTGCGGTGCGCAGATAGTCTGCCAGCGCTTCTTTCAGCTCAGTCATGCCGCCTGCGGCATCGTACGTGAGAAACTCCGGGCGTAACCGTCTCGCCAGCCGATCCTGAATTTTTTTGAGCACCCGGTGAGGGAAATGCTCCACATCAGGCACGCCTGGAATAAATGCGCCCCATTGACGGGGGCTGGCGCTGGCATGGCCCAGCAGCTCAAGGCAGCGGGCAGATAAGCGGGTGTGATCCTCCAGTGCGGCGGCAACGGGCTCTTTGTGGGGACGCAGGTCGAGATTGTCCAGCACGCTGTCGGTGACAAATGTGCCGCTGCTGGTGCGCGCGGAAATATAACCTTCGGCCTGCAATTGCTCGTAAACCCGTAGGACGGTATTGCGCGATAGCGTCAGTTCGCCTGCCAGGTCACGCGACGGAGGCATTCGGGTCGCCGGTTTCAGGCTACCTTCGAGGATGCAACTGCAGATGGCGGCATACAGGCGGCGATGCAGCTTTTCATCGGTCTGCTGGCTAAATGCCTGCTTGATCACATCTCCGGCAAGTGAACGCATTTGGATCCTTAAAATAAAACGATTTGGCTCTCGATTAAAGTACCAGATGGCGTCTAAATTTAAAGGGTAATTCAACCTAAATGTATTAATGGACAAGGTGTAGAGAATGAACAATAAAAACCTGCAACAACGTCGTCTGGATGCCACCCCGCGTGGCGTGGGTGTAATGTGTGATTTTTATGCCCAGTCAGCAGAAAACAGCACAATTACCGATATCGAAGGCAATCAGTACATTGATTTTGCCGCCGGGATTGCCGTGCTGAACACCGGACACCGTCATCCTCGCCTGGTGCAGGCAGTCGAAGCGCAACTGCAGGCTTTTACCCATACGGCTTATCAGATTGTCCCGTACGAAAGCTATGTGTCTTTGGCTGAGAAAATCAACGCCGTTGCGCCAATCGACGGCAAGCGCAAAACCACATTCTTCACCACCGGGGCTGAAGCGGTCGAAAATGCGGTGAAAATTGCGCGCGCACATACCGGCCGTCCTGGCGTTATTGCTTTTGGCGGCGGTTTTCATGGGCGTACCTACATGACGATGGCGTTAACCGGCAAGGTGGCGCCGTATAAAAAAGGTTTCGGCCCGTTCCCTGGCTCCGTCTACCACGCGCCATATCCTTGCGAGTTGCAGGGGATTTCTACGGCGGACTCCATCAAAGCGATTGAACGCCTGTTTAAAGCCGATATCGATCCCACCCAGGTCGCGGCGATCATTTTCGAACCCGTCCAGGGTGAAGGGGGCTTCGTGGTGGCGCCGCCGGAGTTTGTGGCTGCCATCCGCCGTATTTGCGACGAGCATGGCATCGTGATGATCGCCGATGAGGTGCAAAGCGGGTTTGCCCGTACGGGCCAGTTGTTTGCGATGGACCACTACGCTGACAAAGCTGACCTGATGACTATGGCAAAAAGCCTTGCGGGCGGCATGCCGCTATCTGGGGTCGTGGGCAAAGCTGAAATTATGGATGCGCCTGCGCCGGGTGGTCTGGGCGGAACCTACGCCGGAAACCCGCTGTCAATTGCGGCAGCTCATGCGGTGCTGGATATTATTCGTGATGAACAGCTGTGCCAGCGTGCGGCAGCTCTTGGCGAACAACTGCGCGCCACTCTGACTGACGCGCAAACCGGGTGTCCTGAACTGGCCGAAGTGCGCGGCTTAGGCTCTATGATCGCCGCTGAATTCTGTGATGCAGCGACGGGAGAACCCAACGCAGCCGCCGCACAACGCGTGCAGAAGAAAGCCCTTGAGCAAGGATTACTGCTGCTGACCTGCGGTCAGTATGGCAACGTTATTCGCTTCCTTTATCCGCTGACGATCCCGCAGGACCAGTTCGCCAAAGCGCTCGATATCATTAAAGCGGCAACCAAATAATCTGTTAGTCATAGTGTTACCCACAGCCGACGGTGGTCATCACCGTCGGCTTTTTTGTCGGCATAAATTGATCTTCCTCGTGTGTCGTGCGGTATTTATCGCGAATGGGTTGCCTGTTATATCGTTATATAATTTAATGCACATCGTTTTTACTCCGCTATCCAGATGGTATCCCATGTTAACTTTCCGCTCTTTTGTGCTGGTATGCGCCAGCATGTTGTTTGCGTTTTCTGGCCAGGCCGACCGTACGATCACCGACCAGCTTGGTCGTCAGATCACGATTCCGGACCACGTCGACAAAGTGGTCGTGCTGCAACACCAGACGCTGAATATTCTGGTCCAGCTTAATGCTCAGCAGGACATTATTGGCGTGATGTCGAGCTGGAAAAAACAGCTCGGGCCTGAGTTTGCGCGCTTTATGCCGACAATTGCCACATTGCCGACGCCGGGCGATCTCACCAGCGTGAATATTGAAAGCCTACTGGCGATTCATCCACAGGTGGTTTTTGTCGCCAACTATGCGCCTGCGGAGATGATCCAGCAGATTCAGAACGCCGGTATTCCGGTCGTGGCAATCTCATTGCGCAAGGATGCAGCCGGGCAACAGAATAAAATGAACCCGACCATGGCCGATGAAGAGCAGGTCTACAACGAAGGGTTAAAGCAGGGGATTCGCCTGATTGCGGACGTCGTGGGGCGCAAACCGCAAGCTGAGACGTTGATCGACTACGTATTTGCGGCGCGGGCAAAATTCAATGCGCCGGTCGCAAAAATCCCGGATGCGCAAAAAGTCCGTATTTATATGGCTAACCCCGACCTGATGACTTACGGCTCCGGGAAGTACACGGGACTCATGATGCAGCACGCGGGTGGGCTAAACGTGGCGGCTGCCAGTGTAAAAGGCGCCCGTCAGGTTGCGCTGGAACAGGTATTGGCGTGGAACCCGCAGGTAATTTTTGTTCAGGATCGCTACCCGCAGGTGGTAACGGAGATCCAAAACGATCCTAACTGGCAGGGGATCGATGCGGTAAAAAATCATCGCGTCTGGTTGATGCCTGAGTACGCCAAAGCCTGGGGCTATCCGATGCCTGAAGCGTTGGCGATTGGTGAGCTGTGGATGGCCAAAAAACTGTACCCGGACGCCTACAAAGACGTGGATGTTGATGCGCAGGCGCAAGACTACTATCAGCGTTTTTATGGTGTGAACTGGCAGCCTGATGCAGTTAAGTAACCACATTTTACCCCAGCAACCACTCTTAATCGCGACGGTCCTGTTGCTGGGCCTTGGTTCGTTGTGCCTCGGACAATATCCGCTGTCATTAAGCGAAGTCTTTTATCACCTGATGCACTATAGCGACGCTGAAGGGATTGCCGGTCAGGTTATCTGGACGGTCAGGCTACCGCGAATTCTGATGGCGCTGCTGGCGGGTGG
Organism: Citrobacter sp. RHB35-C21; assembly: GCF_013816515.1. Taxonomy (NCBI): domain Bacteria; kingdom Pseudomonadati; phylum Pseudomonadota; class Gammaproteobacteria; order Enterobacterales; family Enterobacteriaceae; genus Citrobacter; species Citrobacter sp. RHB35-C21. The sequence continues at coordinate 2,872,801 of NZ_CP057147.1, read as the reverse complement.
TGCGTTGGGGTTATGTGGCGCGACGCTGCAAGGGGTATTTCATAATCCGCTGGTCGACCCGCATATTATTGGCGTGACGTCCGGGGCCGCTTTTGGCGGAACGCTGGCTATTCTGCTCGGCCTGTCGCCGTGGTTGATGATGGGTTCAACGTTTTTCTTCGGTCTGACGGCGCTGATCCTGGTGTATGCCATTGCTGCGCTGCAGGGGCTGGAGAATACGCTGGTGCTGATCTTGTCGGGTATCATTTTGAGTGGTTTTTTTGCCGCGCTGGTGAGCCTGATTCAGTATCAGGCTGATACCGAAGAAACGTTACCCAATATCGTGTTCTGGCTGCTCGGCAGCTTTGCGACGGCTAACTGGCATAAAGTTCTGCTGTTGGCGATTCCAGTCGGTATCGCTGCGACAGTTTTGTACCAGCTACGCTGGCGGATAAACCTGTTATCACTCAATGATAAAGATGCCCGATCGCTAGGCGTCGCAGTGGTTCCTCTGCGACGCAGCGTTTTGCTGTGCTGCGCTTTTTTAGTCGCCGCTCAGGTAGCGGTCAGCGGCAGTATCGCCTGGGTTGGGTTGGTTATTCCGCATCTGGCGCGTTTGCTGGTGGGGGTTGATCATCGTCGTCTACTGCCGTGCGCCTTCTGGATGGGAGGCGGTTTTATGATTGTGGTGGATGATATTGCCCGTACCCTGATGCACGCGGAGATACCGCTTGGGATCATCACCGCATTATTCGGCGCGCCGCTGTTTGCTTTTTTACTCATCCGCTCCAGCCGCCGGGGGACATCATGAAACCTGCCGCATTGCGTGTAAATACGCTTACCTATGGATATAGCACGCCGCTATTTGAGCCGCTTACATTCAGTTGTCAGAAAGGTGAGATCTGGGCTGTGCTGGGACGTAACGGCCTGGGTAAAAGTACGCTGCTCGATACGCTAACCGGCACGCTACCAGCTTTGGACGGCAGCATTGAAAATGACGGCGGGATAGGGATTGTGGCGCAGCATTGCCACCTGCCATTTCCTTATACGGTGAGCGACGTGGTGCTGATGGGGCGGGCACAGCACGTGAAGCTTTTTGCGCAACCCAGCCAGCAGGATCAACAAAGAGCGACCCAGGCGCTGGAGCAGTTAAATATTGCCCAGCTTGCTTCCCACTCGTTTAGCTCACTTTCCGGGGGTCAACAGCAACTGGTGATGATAGCCCGGGCGCTGGTGACGGAGTGTCAAACGCTGCTGCTTGATGAACCGTGCTCCGCGCTGGATCTCGCCAATCAGCAGGTGGTGCTTCAGCTCATCAGCGATCTGGCCCATCTACAGGGATGCAGCATTCTTTTTTCGACCCACGATCCGCTGCATGCGTTACAAATAGCCACCCATACTTTGCTGCTGTTCCCCGAAGGAAAATGGCGGGCAGGGACAACTGAAAGCATTGTGACGGAAGAGAATCTGTTCCAGGCCTATGGCTTACCGCTGCGAAAACTCAGTGTAGAGAACCACCCGACGCCGTTTATCGCACCGCTGTTTTCTGTTCGTCGTTAAGAGGTAAAAACCCGGCGGCGGTAAGAAACGCCTGACCGCCGTTGGAGAGCATGAATTTAACCAGCGCCATCACCTCGTTGGATGCGTCGAGCACCGCCAGTTGGTATTCGCAGCGAATATTGTGCTCATCAGGGATAGCTACATAATGCACGTCGGGTTGGGCGTGCAGCGTATTCGCGTAATGCGCGTAGCCGATAAACAGATCGGCCAGTCCCTGGCGAAGGATCCAGGCGCTCGCCAGTTCACCAGACGGGATTTTCACCGTATCACGCCCACCAACCAGCGGGATGGCGCGCGCCCGAAGCTGTTGTCCGAGTCCTGGCTCCAGTACATCCATATTGTCGAAAAATGCCCAGGTATAGTCTCCGGAAGGGTCGCAGCCGGGCGTGGATGTACCTATTCGTAGCGTTGGGTCGCGGAGCAAATCCAGCCAGGCTCCGTTTCGGTTGCTGACCAGACTCAGTTGATTCCAGCTAAAGGTTTGCGTGAGGACAGCTTTTTGCAAAGCCAGCAGGCGTTGCGGGTGCTCCCGATTGGCTGAGGCAAAGAGCGCACACGGTTCACCGGCTTCAATACGCTCGCGTAATAAACCGGCCGGACCATATTCCACTTTCACGTCTATTCCACTATGGCGCGAGAACTGGCTTATCAAAGGGGCAAATGCCAGGCGTAAACTGCCCGCGGCAAACAGAATAATGGAAGAGGGCATGGTATCCGATCTCTGGCGAAAAAGGTTTGCGAAGAGGATAAATGATACGCGCTGAGCATAGCGTTTAGAAGGCTTTGGCGCATCGCTTTGTGCCAGCATCATACGGAGTAATGATTAAGCTTAAGGTTACGAACAGGGGAATAAAAAGAAATTATGAGGAGTAACGAAGGGAAATAGCACCAAATCATAGAAATAATTTGGTGCGTCCGAGTGGACTCGAACCACCGACCCCCACCATGTCAAGGTGGTGCTCTAACCAACTGAGCTACGGACGCAAGATGGTGCGTTCAATTGGACTCGAACCAACGACCCCCACCATGTCAAGGTGGTGCTCTAACCAACTGAGCTATGAACGCAATGTTGTAGGTGACAACGGGGACGAATATTAGCGGCACAGACCGAATGAGGCAAGAGGGAAATAGCATTTTTCTTCCTGAACTCACGCGATTGCAGAGTAATTAAGCAAGTTGATTATATTTTGTTGATTTTGCAGCGTGTTTTTTATTCAGACAGTGCGCTGGGGCATAATGGGGACGGTTTGAATGACAGGTGCGCTCAGACTTTAAGCGCAGCAAGGATCGCGGTTTCTATTTTCTCAGGGGTAGTGAACGGCGCAAAACGCTTGAGCGGTTTGCCGTCACGCCCGATCAGGAACTTAGTGAAATTCCACTTGATACGCCCACCCAGCACGCCGGGTAATTCGTTTTTCAGGTAACGAAACACCGGATGCGTAGCCGCACCGTTGACTTCCACTTTCTCAAATATCGGGAAGCTCACACCGTAGTTGATGTGACAGGTTTGCGAGATTTCGTCGGCCCCGCCGGGCTCCTGATTACCGAACTGGTTGCAGGGGAAACCAAGCACCACCAGACCCTGCGCGGCGTACTTCTTGTAAAGCGCTTCGAGGCCTGCATATTGCGGCGTGAAGGCACAATGGCTGGCAGTATTGACCACCAGAACCAGTTTGCCAGCATAGTCGGCCATAGAGACGGGCTCACCATGCAGACGGGTGGCTGTAAGTTGATAAAAGGTGGTCATGCCGGAATCCTCAAATAAGATCGCATTACTCATTTTATTATGGTCGCAACTGTCTGATTAATAAACTGACCGTTAAAGTGATGCCGATTTATTATTTTGTCGGGTTATCGCTAATTTTTTTAAACGCGTCACCCCAGCAGCATCGTTAGGTGACGACTAAAAATGGGGGACGTGACGTTGTGGGCGATTGTCACTGGGACAAACACGTAACAGATATAAAAAAATCCACGCCTGGCGTGGATTTAGAGAGAGTGTGAGAGCAGGGGATTAACGTTCGTGCTTTGCCATTAGCAGTGCCAGGTCGACGAGGCGATTAGAGAATCCCCATTCGTTGTCGTACCACGCCAGAATTTTGACCATATTGCCGCCAATCACCAGCGTTGACAGGCCGTCGATGATGGATGAGCGCGGATCACCCTGGTAATCGCTTGAGACAAGCGGTTCATCGCTATAGCCGAGGATCCCTTTCAGTGGCCCTGTCGCGGCTGCATCACGAAACGCATTATTGACCTCCTCTGCTGTTACATCCCGCTCAAGCGTTACGGTCAGGTCGACAATGGAGACCACCGGAACCGGTACGCGCAGCGAGTAACCGGTTAAGCGACCATCCAGCTCCGGGATGACTTTGCCAAGCGCCTTCGCGGCACCGCTGGAGTAGGGGACAATCGACAATGCAGCGGCGCGGGCACCACGAAGATCTTTTTCCGGCTGGTCGTGCAGCGCCTGGCTGTTGGTATAGGCGTGGGTGGTATTCATCAAACCATGCTTAATGCCGAAATGTTGGTGCAAAACCCGTGCGGCAGGTGCCAGACCGTTAGTGGTGCAGCTACCGTTGCTGACGACAAAGTGTTTATCCGCGGAGAAGAGGTGATCGTTAACGCCCATCACGATGGTTAAATCATCGTTCTTACCAGGGGCGGAGATAATCACTCGTTTTGCGCCACCGCTGTGGATATGCACCGCCGCCTTGTCACGTTCAGTGAAGAAGCCGGTTGCTTCAATGACAATATCGACTTCACGCTCACGCCATGGGATGTTGGCTGGGTCGCGTTCGCTGAACACGGTAATGGATTTACCGTTAACCACCAACTGCCCTTCACCGGCGGTGACATCGGCGTCGAGTTTACCGAGCAGCGAGTCGTATTTCAGCAGATGCGCCAGCGTTTTACTGTCTGTCAGATCGTTGATTGCCACGATCTGGATCTCCGGGTTACCCAGTGCAGCACGCAGTACGTTACGTCCGATACGGCCAAAACCGTTAATACCGACCTTTACCATGATGAACTCCTTATCTGTTGTCTCTGGAGTAAATTTAGGCTGGTCACGTGTTGGCGTAAATGACAAAAAAGGATCACTTTACGCCATTTTACGACAGTGAAAGCGCTGGCGATATTCACCAGGCGTCAGGTGAAGCTGTTTTTCAAACAGCCTTCGCAGGTTAATGCTGCTACCAAATCCTGTTTGTTCGGCGATACGCTCCAGCGTCTCGTTGGTCTGCTCCAGACGCTGTCGGGCAGCGGCCAGACGGGCTTCGGCCACGTAGCGTGCCGGTGATGCGCCCGTTTCTCGGGTAAACACGCGGGTGAAATTACGCGGACTCATGGCGACTTTTTCCGCCAGTTTATCCACACTGAGATCGGCGGTGAGGTTCTCAAGCAGCCAGGCGAGCAGATCGTTAATCGGGCCCAGGGTGCTGGTCTGCTGAAGGTTGTAGCGGCTAAACTGGAGTTGTCCCCCGGGACGGCGCAGGTACATGACGAAATCCTGAGCTACGTCGCGCGCCAGACTGAAGCCGTAATCCTCTTCAACTAACGCTAACGTCAGGTCAAAGCCGGAACTGACGCCACCTGATGTCCAGATGTGTTCGTCCTGGATATAGAGCGGACCGCTTTCGACGCGCACCTTTGGGAATTCTGCCTGCATGGTTTCCAGTAGCTTCCAGTGGGTGGTGGCTCGTCGGCCGTCCAGCAGCCCGGTTTCTGCCAGCAGCATCGCGCCGCCGCAAATGGATGCAATGCGGCGGGCGTGGGGAGCGGCAAGGCGTAGCCAGTCAACCACCGCAATCCCTTCCTGCGGGTTTTGACCTCTGCCAGTGATGATGATGGTATCGAGAGGTTCGCGAGGATCTATCTCATGCAGGCGGTGATCTGCCAGTAGATTTAGGCCGGACTGACCATGGATCACCTGATGCGGTTGCGTTGTCGCTAACTGAACCTGGTAACACGTCTCCGTAGCGCCTTTGGGATGCAGGCGATTGGCCTGCATCAGAATGTCGGCAATACCGGCGGACTCAAACAGCATACCGCCATCGGGAACAATAATGAGTATCTTCTTCATGTCCTGAAAAGTAATCTTTTTACACAATAAGTCAATATTACATACTCAACTGGAAAAAGCCTTACCCGTGGCGCAGCGACATTACCGCCACTGGTCGATGGTTTGATGTTGACTCAACGGCGTTGCCTACTCAATTCACTTGATTAAGAATAGCGTTGCATTGACCCATTAAACTCACCGCGAGGAGCTGACGCTCCGCTGCACCAAAAATGGACTTGTTCTACAAGTCACTCTCCTGACGAGGTCTTATGAAAATCAGAAGGTTTAGTAATGGAGATGAAATTTCGTTATTCAGCGTCTTTTTATCTTCTGTACATACCCTCGCATCACATTACTACACACAGGAACAAATAGATGCGTGGGCCCCAACGGATATCGACCCGGAACAATGGGCCAATCATATGAAGGAATTACGCCCCTTTGTTGTTGAAGTGGATGGTGAAATAGCTGGATATGCAGATGTTCAGCCAAATGGGTACATTGACCATTTCTTTGTCTCGGGAACCTACGCGAGACAGGGAGTAGGGACACTACTGATGAATCGCATTCATGAAGAAGCCAGACAACGTGGAATTGGCGAACTGACTTCAAATGTCAGTAAGGCTGCGGAGGCGTTCTTTCTACGACACGGCTTTCATGTTGTGGAACGTGGGTTTCCTGCCTGTCGCGGAGTGACATTACAAAATGCACTGATGCGAAAATATTTGGTGAAAAAATAGAAGATAACTGGGCTAAAGGTCCGCGATCAGCGAGGGCGGACACTCGGCTCTCTGCCGTATGCCATGACAGAGAGCACGCCAGAAATAAATGGATAGTTCTAGTTCGCTTTGCTGTTTTGACGGGATGTGACAATCGTCATTGCTGCCGCCGCCAGAAGTAAGAAACCACTCAAGCCAAAAGTACTGCGCCATCCCAGAGTGTCGAATACCAACCCACCTGCCGTTGAACCCAGGGCAATTGATAGCTGGATCACCGCAACCATTAAGCCACCACCCGCCTCTGCATCTTCGGGTAGTGCCCGCGCTATCCATGTCCACCATCCCGTTGGCGCAGCCGTTGCTAGTAGTCCCCACAGGCTGAGCAATACGGCAACAGCCCAGATGCTGTGTCCAACCAGTAGTAACGCCCCGGCAGTTGCTGCCATAAGCAGGGGGATCATGATTAAAGTCTGATAAAAACTTGTGTTCAGGAATATTGATACGGCCAGTGTGCCGACAAAACCAGCCACGCCTATTGCGAGCAAAATCAGAGAGAGACCAGAAGGGCCTACGCGGGTTACGGTCTCAAGAAAGGGGCGCACGTAGGTAAATAAGGCAAATTGCCCCATGAAGAAGAATCCGCAGGCCAGAAGTCCCGCAGGGACAATGGTGATGCGGAACAGACGATGCATAGATCTCTGGGATTTTTGTTTTTTATCGCTTTCCATCGATGGCAGGCTGACCCACTGCCAGATGAATGCGGCTATAGCCAGGGGAACGAGGCATAAAAAAGCCCCTCGCCAGCCCACGGTCGTCCCCAGATAGCTGCCAAGCGGTGCCGCTACAACGGTAGCCAGCGCGTTCCCACCGTTAAAAATCGCCAGCGCGCGGGGAACCTGATGCTGCGGAACGAGCCGAATGGCGGTTGCAGCAGACATGGACCAGAATCCACCAATGACCACCCCAAGCAGGGCCCTCCCCAGGATATAAACCGGGTAGCTGGGTGCCAGGGCGACGACTATCCCCGATATGGCCATTAAAACCGTCAGCCCCTGCAGGAGATGTTTTCGGTTCAGATCTCCGGCAATATGGGAGATAGTCAGGCTGGTAATGACCGCCAGCGCGCCAGAGATTGCAATTCCCTGGCCAGCTAGGCCTTCGGTAATGTGTAAATCACTGGCAATAAGCGTAAGCAGGCTGACCGGCATAAACTCGGAAGCGATCACCACAAACACGCACAGCGTCATGGCAAACACGCCCCCCCAATGCGCATGCTTTTTTTCGTAATGCGGTTTTAGTCTTACTGTGGACATTATCAGATCTCTTAATATCGAATCGGCCAGGTTCAGGCGCAGTCCGGACAGACGTCATTCAGGAAATCACGTCAAAACATGGATGAAAATGATCTGCAGGCGATTTACAGCCGCCTGCAAATATCAGGCGGCTTGGGGCGGTTATCTTAGGTTGGTATTGAAAAACTGCTCAAATTTAGCAAACGGAATCTTACCCGCAACGTTGTCGTACAGATCAACATGATTTGCCCCCGGGACAATCACCAGCTCTTTCTTATTGCTGCCGATCGCCCTAAAGGCATCTTCAGCAAAATAGCGTGAATGGGCTTTTTCGCCGGTCACGATAAGCGTGGGGATAGTGACTTCATTGGCGTAGCTCAGCAGCGGCATATTCATAAATGACAGCGGCATCGTCGCATTCCAGGCCCCAGTTGAGTTGACCGAACGCGCATGGAAACCACGCGGCATGCGATAATAATCAAAGAATTCTTTCAGAACCGGATTGGGATTTGCGGGTAACGTTTCTGGCAGAATACGTTTCGACGTACTGACGTTCCCCTTTTCATCAACATAAATGTCATGCCCGCCGGGCGCGAAAGCTCCGTTCTTCGCATCTTCCCAGCGCTGTGCGTTCAGATACTGTAATACGGCGCGACGATCCGCAGTGGTATAACGGTCTTTACCATCACCTACGCCATGCCCCATCGCACGGCTCATGTCATACATCACGCTGGTCGCCACCGCTTTCACGCGGGTATCCATCGCGGCGTCGTTTAAGGCCATCCCGCCCCATCCGCAGATACCCAGTAATCCGATACGATTTCGATCAACCTCATTTTGCAGGCCAAGGAAATCAACAGCCGCGCTGAAATCCTCGGTGTTGATATCCGGAGAGGCAACGTTACGTGGATAGCCACCGCTTTCCCCCGTATATGAAGGGTCAAAAGCCAGGGTAACAAATCCCTGCTCAGCCAACGTCTGCGCATACAGACCGCTGGACTGCTCTTTTACCGCGCCGAAAGGCCCGCTGATGGCAATGGCCGCCAGTTTGCGCTCGCCGCGATCCTTTGGAATGTAGAGATCACCGACCAGGGTGATCCCGAAGCGGTTCTGAAAGGTCACTTTACGGTGATTGATTTTCGTACTTTTAGCGAAGGTTTTATCCCATGTCTCGACCAGTGAAACTGGCGCGTTCGGATTGGTTGTATTGGCATAACTCATCGTTGTAACTCCACTTAATGATGCGCAGAGCAGCATGGCTGGTATCGCGGCTGTCAGTTTTTTGGTGAAGGCAGTCATCAAAATCCCCTCATAAAACGTGATAGATACAGGTTTCATACGGACAACACTGCTGTGCTTTGTTGCAATGCGAGCATTATAGTGAGCAGTAATAGTGCTTATTAGAGGGGTAAAATTGCTAGAATTAATACCATATTGTTCTAAATAGTGATGCGATAGCGAGGGAAACGTGATGGCGAAACGGGAAAACTATAATGATTTATACCTGTTCATGCAGGTGGTGCGGGAAGGGAGTTTTACCGCTGCGGCGCAACGACTCGGCCTGGCACAATCAGGTATAAGCCGTTCCGTACGCGAACTTGAAGAAAGACTGGGCGTTCAGCTTCTGGCTCGCACTACGCGTAGGCTATCGCTCACCCATGCCGGCGAACAACTCTACCGGACTATTGAGTCAGGATTCGACGCTTTAGATATGGGGCTTGCCACGCTGGCCCATTATCGCCAGTCCCCGTCAGGTACGGTACGGATTAATGCCAGTCAGCACGCTATTGATAAACTGCTCCTGCCAAAGCTTGCGGTGTTTAAGCAACGCTATCCTGACATCCGGCTGGAACTCATCAGCGAAAGTCGGTTTGTCGATATTATTTCGGAAAGATTCGATGCCGGTGTACGTCTCGGACCGGAAGTTGGCGGTGGCATGATAGCGGTCCGTATTTCCCCCGACATGGAGATGGCCATTGTTGGTACGCCAGAACACTTTCGCCGCTATGGCTTTCCACAAGTCCCGGCAGATTTGGCGGTTCATCCCTGCATCGCTTATCAATTTGGCGATGGAAGCCTCTATACATGGGAGCTTCAACAGGATGGTAAAAAAATAACTCATCAGCCGCAGGGACAATGGGCTTTTGCTGACAGTTATATGGAAGCCAAAGCCGCCAGACTGGGGCTGGGGCTGGCTTATGTTCCGGAAGAACTGGTGTCCGATGATTTAGAAGAGGGTTCGCTCATCAGAGTTTTACAACGCTACAGTCAACGCCTGGAAGGCTCATTTCTCTATTATCCGCACCGCAATGTGTCTCCCGCTCTGCGAGCAGTTATCGATACACTGAGAATTTATAAATGAAGGCCAGGCTGCACACGTGTCAGGGTAACGGGTCTGAGCGAGGAGCGGGCCTTATATACACATCCCCATTAACTTGAGTATGCTCCTCTGTGAATTTGTTTCGAAAATGATGTCGCTGATGTGTTTCATTCCCTGCTTTTTATAGAATTTTTGAGCACGTTCATTTTGTTCAAGAACCTCCAGCCATAAATATTTTTTCCCCTGACTTCGGGCAAGATCTATGACTTTATTAAACATTAGTTGACCGTAATGCTGATTCGTTTTGGTTGGGGCAAGGTAGAGTTTATTAAGTAAAACACCGCTGATGTCTGTATTCGGGATAGTTGCTTGCCATGTCAGCTTCACAAAACCAATCGGCTGCTCGATTTCAACTATATACCAGCTAATGTTTTTATCATTAATACTCTGCTCAATAACGGGAAGTGAATATTCACCCTCCAAATAATTATCAAATTCTGATTCTGACTTCCACATATGCTTAAAGTGCGCAGTATAGAAGCGGTAGCCAAGCTCATTTAGTAATCCCGAATCGGCTGATGTTGCTTGTCGTATGATTAAAGACATGGGAGAGGCCCTTACTTTATGAGAGAAAAATGATCTTAAATTTGTAATATATACGGCCTGTTAAGTCTACATGTCCGTTGTGACTGTCTTACCCTCAAACTTTGAATACGCAATCTAAGGTCTGAAGTTGGTGGAGCTCGACCATTAAGTTATTTTTTATCGATGTTAGCTTCTGGCTCGAAGCAGACAGGCCAACTGATTGCCTGGTCTGCTTTGAGCGAAAATGAAAAGACAACTTCCTAACTCGCGGCTGTTCATTCAGGATTTTACAAACAAGCTCATTATTCCCACTGCCAGGGCGCTATAGAAAAGCAACTGATACAGATTCGTCGGCACGTCTGTCCATTTTCTAACGATGCCCAGCGCGACCACGACCAGCGCAGCCGGGTAAATGGCGCACAGCACGGGAACCGCCATTGCGGTGAGGGAATTCAGTCCCAGCACGGCAAGTGCTGCTGACGCCATCAGGGAGAGCGTCACCAGCAGCCCATAAGACGCACCGGTCGTCTGGTTGAAATAGCGCGCCGTTCCGGTCGTCAGACCAATGGCCGTGACCAGACAGGCGAGGGTAATGATCGCCGCCAACAACACCCGGCCATAAACGCCAAAAACAGTCTCGACATAGGCGCTCATCACCTGCATACCGTTCGTTGCGCCCCGCACCGGGCTGTGGGACCCCATCGACAGATAGCAGATATAAATCACGGCCAGACCTGCAGCGGCAATAAAGGCTGCGGCAGTGGAATGGGTGAAGATGCCCCGCGGATGGTGGATCCCGCGCTGCTTAAGCGTGTGGGTGATAATGGCGCCAAAGCACAGCGCACTGATCACATCCAGGGTCTGATAACCGTTGACGAACCCTGTATCGAACGCGCGAGTTTGATACGCGGTTGTGGCGGTCGTGAGCTCACCAATCGGATGTAACCAGGCACACACGCCGATAAAAATCAGGGCACTAATTTTAATGGGCGAAAGGAAGAAACCGACGATTTCCAGCAGTTTTCCGGGCTTAGCCAGCGTCGCGCCAGCAAGGCCAAAGAACGCGGCGGAAAATATAATCTTCTGCATCAGGGAACTAGCTGCGCCATCGGTGATGACTTCGTAGCTAATCGTCGCGGTGCGTGGCGTACCAAATAAAACCCCCAGCGTTAAAAAGCAAATGCCAATAAAAATCAGGCTCGGCCATTTGCCTAAGGGTTTCGTTAATTCCGCGATATCACCGCCATTAATGGCAAGGGAAATAATCGCCAGCGCCGGGAACAGAACCGCTGTGATGATAAAGCCAAAGCCTGCATTAAAGGCGTTTGCGCCAGCCTGCATGCCGACCAGCGGCGGGAATATAATATTGCCTGCACCCAAAAAAAGCGCAAGTGTCATCCCGCCAAGAGCCATTGTCTCTGGCAATGAAAGTCTGGTGTTTGCTGTCATTATTAACTCTTATTTTATATAAACATCATGCTTTGGAAGGCGTGGTCATTATATGCCTGGTTACCGTTCCGGTCATACATCGTCATTACAACTGGAATATTCCTTCGATGGTCATACGAGCGAAGCCATGCAATTCCACGCGCCCGTCATCCCGAACTACACAGCGCAACGCCCCTTTACGCTTCCCGCCTTGTTGAGCGGTCAGGACATTTTTACCCGTACGCGCCGCCCAGAACGGGGCGAGGAAAGTGTGTGCCGACCCGGTGACGGGATCTTCGTTCACGCCGACCTGCGGGCCGAACCAACGGGACACAAAATCAAACTGGTTATCAGCGGCCGTCACGATCACGCCGCGGGTGTCGAATACCGCCAGCTTGTTGAAGTCAGGATTAAGCCCGTCGATGATGGTTTTGTCATCGACCAGTACAATCAGATCGTCCGATTTCCACACCCCGATAACACCGTCGGTAATGCCGAGGGCTGCCAGCAGCCCATCAGGAGTATCAATCTTTATGGCCGATTTAGCCGGGAAGTCCATGCAGAGTTCGTCCCCGTTCTTACTCACCGTCAACAGGCCGCTGCGGGTGTGGAAGCTGATAGTTTCTTGTTGGTAGCCAAGCTTGTTGAACAGCACCCAGGATGCAGCGAGAGTGGCATGACCGCACAAATCCACTTCAACCGCAGGCGTACACCAGCGCAGTTGATAACCCTCCTCGAACGGCACAAAAAACGCGGTTTCAGAAAGATTATTCTCCGTGGCGATGGCTTGCAGAACAGCGTCAGGCAGCCACTCAGTTAACGGACAAACGCCCGCCGGGTTGCCGCCAAAAGGTTGAGAGGTGAAAGCATCAACCTGATAAAAAGGAATTACTGTGGTGTCAGACTTTGTCATTTAATTTATCCAGATAGTTGTAAACGGTGTATCGGGTGACGCCCAACGCTTTAGCGACATGATTAACGCTGCCTTTAATCTTGAAAAAGCCCTGAGCATGTATTTCAGAAATAACCCGTTTTCTGAAATCAATTTTATTTTCTGAACCCGTGGGTCTGAATTTCGAAATAACGTCATCCAGAGATTTATCCTGAATATCACCTAGCGGATTTTCCGGCGTTTCAACCGCGGCGGCCGGATGGAGTAAATAGTCCAGGTCGCGTTTGAGTTTTGATACCACATCCATATCGACGTTAATGCAAAAAGCCACTAGCGGCACGCCGTCCTTGCTGTAATAAATCGTCGATGCGCTATTCAACGTGGTGCCAGAGAGAGTGGTGGTGGTATATCCACTGAATATCTGACTGGGAACACGCTGCGAAGCATCCAGTAAACCTAAAAATCCCGTGTCATTTTCCGGGCCGGACAACAGCGCATCACCGACTTTCCTGCCGCTGACGTGTCCATTAATGATGTTTATCACGGACGATTCGGGGCGGGTAAGGTCATGCAGAACCGCTTCTGTGTTTAAGGGAAGCGTGGTTCTCAATGCCTCAAGCGAAGCCGTCAAAATAGTGATTAAATGTTCACGTTCGTCTTTCATTTTGCTCTCTCCATTAGACAACGGCCTGGACTTCTATTTCGACGTCTAAATCAAATGCAAGGTGACTGGTGACGACGCTCCTTGCGGGGAAACCTTCCGGGAAGAACGCGCTGTAAGCAACATTGAATTCGCTAAAGTGCTCCATGCTGCTTAACCAAACCTGGACTTTCACAATGTGGTTCAGCGTCGTATGCGCCCGCGCCAGAGTTTCCCGGATGGCGTGCATGATATGCCGGGTCTGCTGGGTGACAGATCCATACAACGGTTCACCTTCGGGGCTCATGGCGACATGGCCTGAAAGAAAAACAAACCCGTTCACCTGCACGGCGTCTGAAAAGGGAAAAGGCTTGGTCGTGGGGTAGCGTACGATAGACATGTGTCAGATTTGCCCTAAAGAAAGTGTAGTAGCACGGTAGCATGACTTTATTTTAAATTAAACAAAATTATTATTTTAAACATTTGTTGATTTTGTGGTTTTCCTGCATCTCCACTAGCTGAGCATCGACAGATACTTTGTTGACGGGATGGGACATGCTCTGAACCGCGTTTAAGTTCTGTAAGGACAAGCTCGTCTGTTTCTGGTACTGATCGGATAAGCTAACTGAGCGAATGTCCGTTGTGGGCGAGGAGCGACCGCTGATACGTTGTGGCTCTTCAATGCGGACTTACGTTACCAGGGGTAGATGGCTCAACTCCTGATGTATAAAATCAATAAGTGCTCTTGTTTTCGCGGGCAAGTAGCGTCGATTGGAATAAAGTGCAAACAAGTGCAATGGGGCAGCCGACTGTTCAAACTCAATCTCGATGAGTCGCCCATCGTTGATATAGGGTTGGCAGGCTTGTTTCGAGAGAATAGCAAAACCAAGACCTGCTACCGCTGCTCGCCCGGCCATCTCTCCACTGTTTACCCGATAATGCCCTTTAACTGCAATTGTCTCGAACCTTCCTTTTGCACTGACGAATTGCCAGGGTGCCCCTTTCAGTGCGCTCACTGTTGTAATGCAAGGTAATTCTTCAAATTGCTGGATATGAGAAGGGATACCACAACGCTGAATGACGGAGGGAGCTGCAACAATGGTGCAAGGGATCGTAACCAGGTGACGGGCAATATAGTCACTGTCATCCAGCTGACCACGGCTCACAATGATTGCTAAATCAAGATCCTCTCGTAGAGATTCGAGGCCTGACAAATTTGTGACACAGCTGATCTCCACATCTGGGTGCTGACAGGCGAAATCGGCAATAACAGAACCCAGCAATGCTGGGCCTATTTCATTGGGAATACAGATACGTAATGGACCTTTGAGTTGGGCCTGTCCTTGCGTTAATTCAGACTCCGTTTGTTCAAGTGCTTCAAGCAGTGGTCTTGCTCGCGTATAGAGCAGTTGCCCCGCCTGGGTGAGTTTCATATGGCGTGTGCTACGCTCGATAAGCTGAAGGTTCAATTTTTCTTCTAACTGAGAAATACAACGACTTACGTTTGATGTCGGCATTTCAAGGACTTTGGCTGCGCCAACGAAACTTTCCCTTTCAACCACGGCAATGAACACTTTCAGGGTAATAAAGTCGAGAGCCGGACGCATAGTAAATCCCATATTTGATAATAATACATACCACTTTTACCATCTTATGCTCATTATTGATAGCAGATAAACTTTTGGTATCCTTCTCTTATTGGTTGCTTGTTATGCCACAGGTTACTCAGATTTTTAATCATAAAACCCTAATGCGGATAGCCATCATCATTGCCTTTATCCAGTTTACTAATGCATTGGAGTACATGGCGTTAACACCTGTTTTTTCTTTTATGGCAGAGGCGTTTTCGGTTCCGGTTTCATTTTCTGGATATGTCTCCGGCATGTACACATTAGGCTCGGTTCTTTCCGGTGTTGCAGCTTTTTATTGGGTAGACCGATTTGATAAAAAGCGATTCTTAATCCAGAACATGCTGCTGCTGGGAACGCTAACGCTTGTGTCTACATTTACAACAAATTTTGACGCGCTATTGGCTCTGCGATTTTGTGCAGGATTAGTTGGTGGTACAACGATGGGGGTGGGGACGAGTATCTTGATAAACTATTCTCCTGTTAACATGCGCGGGAAAATGTTAGCAACAGTAATTGCATCATTTTCAATGGTAAGTATCGTTGGTATGCCAGCGATATTATATTTTTGTACACACTATGGTTGGCATATTTCTCTGTGGTCAATCAGTTTTCTGTGTCTGCTCTCTTTACCACTTATAGCCCATTTTATTCCCAAGGATTCAGCTCAATCACGCGCTAAGAACAAGCTATCTATTGATGCTCAAACCCTGCTTTTCGCCTCTTGTAATGCACTGGTACAGTTTAGTCCAATGCTGATCATTCCCATTTTGACCCCATTGATGACCCATTATTTGGGAGCACAACAAAACCAACTGCCTTTGCTGTTCTTAAGCGGAGGGATTGCAGGTTATCTGTCTACAAAAATAACAGGTGTTCTGACATCGCGTTTTTCCGCTCTGATGCTGTCAATAATCTCAACACTACTTTTTGTCCTAAGTTTACTGATCCCTGCAGCCGGTTATCATAACGCAGTTCTCTTTATTACTTTATTTCTTGGTGCTTCGTATAGTCGGCTGGTTTCATCATCTTCGGTTACAATCCAGTATCCAGCGGATGAACAACGTGCCAGTTTTTCTTCATTACAGACTGCGATAATGTCCCTGATAACAACTTTTGCATTCTTTTTGTCGTCCTTATTACTACCCGACCACGGCATAACAACACAGAACTTAGACCGATTGCTGGCAGTATGCGCATTAGCTGCGACTGGGTTTCCCCTGATGGTCATGGCATTGCAAAAGAAACTGGCTAAACGTACTCACCAGCCCGACTACGTTGTTAGTGATTAGCATAACGTCCGCTGTTGGCACTGATCGGATAAGCTAACTGAGCGAATGTCCGTGGTGGGCGAAGAGCGGACGTTGGTGATCCGTAGCTTTAGCCAAATTACAGGTATGAGCCGCTAATATAAGCGGCTGTATCTATAAATTATTCTGAGTAGCAGTGCTCGGGCGCCGGGAAACTGCCGTCTTTAACTGCTGAAATGTAGTTTTTTACCGCGCCCTGGATGTCATCCTGTCCTTTCATAAAGTTTTTTACGAATTTTGGGGACCTGCCGGTGATGCTCAGGCCAAGCATGTCATGCAGCACCAGTACCTGTCCGTCAGTGTCCGGGCCGGCGCCGATGCCGATGACCGGTACGGACACCGTCTCACTCAGCGCTCTGCCCAGTGAGGCGGGGACGGCTTCAACCAGCACCATCGCCGCGCCGGCTTCTTCAAGCTTTTTCGCGGTATCGATGAGGGCGGCTGCCTGCTGGCTGTCTCTCCCCTGCACCTTAAAGCCGCCAAAGACATTAACCGACTGCGGGGTGAGCCCGATATGTGCGCAGACCGGTATACCGTTGCGTGTCAGTTGGCGCACCGTGTCGCACAGCCACTCTCCGCCCTCAATCTTGACCATCTGAGCACCGGCCTGCATCAGCTGCGCCGAGCTGTGCAGGGCCTGCTCAGGCGAAGAGGAGGTCATGAAAGAAAGGTCGGCGATAATGAAGCCGCCGTTATTTCCGCGCTTTACGCAGGCCGTGTGATATACCATATCTTCCAGTCTGACCGGCAGGGTGCTGTCATGGCCCTGCAGGATCATCCCCAGCGTATCGCCGATGAGGAGCATCTCCACGCCCGCCGTGCTCAGCTCGTGCGCAAACGTGGCGTCGTAGCAGGTGAGCATGGTGATCTTCTCGCCGTGCTGCTTGAGGTTTTTCAGGTGTGTCAGAGTGATTGATGGCATGGTGTTCTCAGCTAAATCGTTGCGTTAATAAAGGATATTGCGGGTGCGCGAATACCGGATCCCGGCAACGCTTGATCATATTTTTCAATCCGCCAGAGGCCTTCGAGTCCTGGCGTGCCGCAGCGCAGATAAAACGCACCGCTTTTTATCCGGAGTTCCGGCTGCGTCAGTGGGGTGTGACATATTTCCCTGACGGCGGCAGGCGCAAGCGCGGTGCTTTTCATGCCCAGCATGAACAGGTTCAGGTATACCTGCGCCAGACCCACACCGGCAATGATTTCCGCCCTGATGGTATAGCGTGTAACGTGTGCCTGAGACGTCATGTCCCTGGCACTGAGTGTATTCATAGAGTACCTGCTGCATGATGTATTATTGATTAGCCCCTGTGGCCGCGCGTCAGAGAAACTGCTCTGCCAGCAGCAGGGCCGCAACAATGATCATCAGGCCGCCTGAGATCCGGCTGATATTCAGCGCAGCGCGCGGGCGCGTCCGGAGCACCGTGCCGGAGCCATACCCCACCAGCAAGTAGACCACACCGCAGCTGATCACATGTACCAGCCCCAGCGCGGTCATCTGCAGCGGAAGCGGCCAGGGGGCGTGGACGTCGGTGAACTGAGGCAGCAGGGCTAAAAACAACAGAAAGACCTTTGGATTAAGACCGCTGATGCAAAAACCCTTAAGCGCCCACTTCAGCCGCGAACCGGCATCTTCATTCTGCTCCGCCACCGGCGCTGACGGGTGGCGCAGCATGCCAATGCCAAGCCAGAGAAGATAGCCAGCGCCGGCAACGGTCAGAGCGGTCAGTACGCCCGGTGTGCCCGCAATGACCGAGCCAACGCCCGCTGCCACTATAAGCGTTGCAACAAGATGACCGCTCAGCATGCCAGCTACTGCTGGCATAACCCGGCGTCCCCGAATGCCGGCTGAAATGGCGTAGGCCCAGTCGGCACCCGGCGTGATGACGAAAAGCACGGAAACAGCCCAGAACGCGGCGAACATACTCATTGACATGCGCCGTTATCCTCATAGGTCCCATTTCTGACCGGCCCTTTATCAGTGTCTGAAAACTGCATATATTGAACCCCTTTCCTGACTGATACGTTTAAAAGAGAAGAAAGATTATCGCTTTTTATGCGGAATGTGCTTTCATTTAAAGCATGAAAACGTATGCAATCCGGGAGGTTATTAGGAATGGACAGAACAGACTGCAATATTCTTGCAGAGCTTCAGCAGGACGGACGACTTTCGCTAACTGACCTGGCGGAACGGGTGGGGATCAGCTTATCATCCTGCCAGCGTCGGGTCAGAGCACTTGAACAGGAAGGTGTTATCAGCGGCTACCGGGCGTATCTCGACCCGGCCAGATTCGGGCTGAACTTTTCAGCCATAGTCTTCGTCACCCTGCGCGAGGGAGACCGGCAGGCGGTCAGCACCTTCGAGGCGGCATTAAAAGAGATACCGCAAATTATTCAGGCGCAACGATTGTTTGGCGATCCGGATTATCTACTACACGTTATCACCCGGGACCTGCCGGCTTTTCAGCAGCTGTATGATGAAAAACTCTCCGGTATGCCAGGGGTGCAGCGGCTAACCTCAACGCTGGTTATGAAAACGGTTGTGAAAGACCGTGCCCTGCCTGTCTGACGCTTGAGCAGTACCTCAGCCAATCAATATTTTACAGGAAGTTTTTTGGCACTGAGAGAATGTTGTGCTCAGGATCGTTATAAAAGTCGAACGTCCCCTGTTGGCACAGGGTTGCGGTTGCAGCCCTGACTACTTTAGACTTTAATCGATTCAGAGATCTCTAAAGCATCATCTACTTCAATGCCCAGATAACGGACCGTGCTTTCCAGTTTCTTATGGCCCACCCATGAAAGATTCGGTTGTATAGTCGGGTTGATATGTGCCGGTTAGTTCCGACCCGAGACCGGAACAAGAAGTCTTTACTGTGCAAATTGCCAAGCTTTATCAATGCAGCAACAGCTTCTTTTGTCCCTTTGGTTATCTCAAATTGCACAGGGCTGCCGGTTTTCTGTTGCAACACCGTTGCTCTGCTTGAAACCGAACTACCATATGCCACATCAGATACTTTGAGTTTGACCAGATCACAGCCTCGAAGTTTACTGTCCAGGGCCATATTGAACAGAGCTAAATCGTGCGTTTTACCTTCCAGTTCAAGCCGGATTCGGATCCCTCAGATATGAGATATCTGAAGTGGTCTTTTTTGGCCGATGATACGGTCTTTGTTCCACGGTGACGTGTTCATACTCAAATCTCCTGCAATGTGGGAGATTTGAGTATGGTTGTCCCTTATGAGCGAACAGCGGACATTGGACCTTCCAAACTTACAAGGTAATCTAATTTGCAAGGCTATGGCGGGATAAATGGACAGAATTGGCAGATTTTGCAGAAGTTATGCATCAAGGAATAATTTTCATGTGCCGTAGGCAATACCGCGCTTTGAGCCGGTTTTGAAATTCAGTTGTACTCTCGACCTTCAGTAAGTATTTCCGCTTCTAAGCCAAATGGAGACTTTAATTTATCTTGATAAACCCCGCCAGTTAGTTTGAAAATGGTGCAATTTCTCAACACAGGGTTTACCCAGATGGCTATGTCACCACTTCCTATTTTTGAAGGCAACGACTATTACAGCGTCTCTGAAGAATTTTTTAGCAAATTACCAGCTGATCTAAGAGCGCCTTTTGAACAAATAATGAAGAAAGGGGCGGAGATTATTAGCGGTTGCGATAAAGAGATTGAAAGTCTGATTAGACTTATAAAGGTAATACCTACTACAACAAGCCTTAGTTACATTTATCGTCGGCTTCGTACGACCAAGTTTGAAATCACTACTGAATCGATGATGGAACAGGAGATGTTAACAACCGCTTTTGTGGTCAGCTACGCACGTTTGTTCGCCAAAAGCAATGGCACTTGCGTTCTCCAGCGGAATGATCTCCCTGTCCACCTACGGGCTGTTCATGATGAGCTGTATAAAATTCGCAACGAACGTTATGCTCATAACGGAGGTCATAACCCCCTACAGCGGCCTCGTCGGCTTACTGGTTTTAGCGCTATTACCTTCTATAACCTCTCTTTTGCGGTAGATAACTATTGCAGGGATCGTTTGGATGAGCAACATGCGTATAATATGGCTTGCCATCACAAAACTCGCATTCGCGTTAAGCGCCAGTGCCGCAAAGGACATTGATTCCACGCTCCCCGGAACCCAGGAGAGCATCAATACATAAAATGGATAATCCAGAAGATGCGCCGCTGTAAATGCCATCATGACCGTCACACCCAGTCCAATAGCAATGAGCTGTATTGAAGACCAAAGATGACGCAAAAATGCAGTCAACGTAAACGCAATAAAATGATGCCCCAGTAATATGCCCATCAGGATCATACTGAACTGATTGAAAATATCGGGAAAAAACACAGTCTGAGATGACAAAGGGTGCAGGAGTGCTGCACAAAGCAACGACGTGATCATAAAGGGCGCAGGAAAGTGGAAGCGTTCAAGGCATTTGCCCAACACATAGCCCGCAAAGACAATACCCAATAGCCAGAGCACATTAGTCGTTGCAAACAATACAGGCGGCATGGCCATATGGGTTTGCGCACCGCCGGTAATATATCCGGCAAATAAGGTCAATGTGATGAGCCGTAGCGAGTGCGAAATGATAATTTTTTGCGGCGGCGTTTTAACATGGGACGCTAGCGCTAATACCGCTGCCATTGCCCCCGGAACGGCGCCCAATAACGCCTCTTCCTTACTCCAGCGTAATCGGTGAATACACCACAAGTAGCATGCGGTGAATTGCAGGGATAAGCATACTAATAACAACACCAGTAAAAATGCGATATTTCCTTGCGCCCCAAAAGAAAAATCGCGAAATAAAAGACCAATTGACGTACCAAGAGAGAGTTGAATCACCGTCAGGCTGCCCGGCAGTACTGGCACAGAAAGACCGGTACGTTTTAACACCAGCACGGTAATAAGGGGGCCAAACATCATACCTAACGGAACGTTGCAATAGGTAAAACCCAACCCAGCCAGGATACAAAGAGCAAAACCTAACAATAATTTCATACACCTTTCTCCTGGCTACCGGGAGTGTTAAATACTCAGTGAACGGTTTCGTTAACCCAAAGGGTATTTTCAGCAACCCATTGGGTCAATGCATCAAGACGTTCGTGTATTTCCCGGCTGGACTCCGCTTGAACAATAGCACTCACGATCTCGCCATTTGTTAATTTCATCGCGTCATATTGGCGGCCGACGACACCTGTTGCCCGATATTTAACCACAAAAGGCAATGGACATTTTTCCGCAATAGAGAGGAGCGTGCCCTGTGCAGGCGGCACATTTAATTGGCCAACCCGTAAAACGGGTTGTCTTTGCGATAAATCCTGCGGATAGATTTCGCATAAACTGGCTTTAAGCCAGGTCATTCGAGGATCAAGACCAAAAGCGGCCCCTAATTCTTCATTGACAAAGCAGCCACCTAATCGGCAAGCAAGCTCGCCAAAAATAATGTTGTTATCTTTATCAACAAAAACTTCAAGGTGAAGCAATGCGTTTTCTTCCGTTGGAAAAACCTCTTCAGCAAGATATTTGGTGTAGGCAATCAGTTTACGATGCAGCGGCGTGTCATCTTCCATAACCAGACCTAATGTTTTCCCGGATAGAAAATCCAGGCAGGAGACGGTTGCACGAGATGCAGAAACAAATATCGCCTTTCCTTTTAAATACAACGCATTAATTTGATAAGCTTCGCCTTCGATAAATTTTTCAATGAGCAGATTGTGATACTCTGGCGGCTTAACCTGCGCCAGATATTTATAAAGCTGGCCTTCATTTTTAAGAACCACCACGCCCTGTGATCCACGCCCATCATTAGGTTTGATGACGCAGGGATATCCCTGTTCGGCAATGAATCGCGCCATCGCAGTCGCACTGTCGACGCGTGCCATAGCAGGAACCGGTAACTGATGAGACTGAACAAGCGATTTCATCATAAATTTATCACGGAAGAACATGGCCTTTTTTTCACGGTCGTGTGTCAAACCCAGACGATCGCTGATTCGCGCGGCCCTCAGAACATCGATTTCGGCGAGGTAAAAGATACCCGTTGCTTTATTGTCCTGGGCGTAGTGGTAAATATCCATTTCCACGAAGGGATTATCATTAAAGTTTTCATAAAAAAGGAAAGAAAAACCTGCCCCCATATGATCAAGAATATTATCGATCTGGCTTGCGCACGTTGCAATCAGAACCGGGGCCACTGATTGCAATGACTGCCACTCTTCACGTGAGTGCTGAAAAATAATTTTTGGTGGACACAGCAAGATATTCATTGTTTTTCTCATTCAATATCAAATGTAATGACAAATACATCCCGATAACCTTTTCCTGGCAACAAAGGAACCACTGCCGCGGTATAATGCTGATAATTCACATCATTGAATATTACTGCATCGCCCGCATGCAGTTTGAACGTAGAGGCATCATTGCCCCCATCATGATTAGGAATAAGCGTGGTTTCTCCACCAGTCACATTCTCAATTTCGCTGCAATAGATTGCAATGTACTTAAAACCATCTTTATGAATACCCTCTGGAGCGGGATATCCAGGCCTTCGGTCATCTGTCGTTATTCTTATTTGATGAATGCCAATATTGTAAGTCGTGTCTGGAAGCAATGGCAAAAGCTTACGAAACACCAGATTCATCACTTCTTCAGCAACGTCTTGTTTTATTTCTGGGTATTTTCTTGCAATACCGCCAGCGTAATTGTTCAGTTTTTCCGCTTGAAAAAACTCACCCACTGCGCACAGATCAAAATACTTTTCACGTCCGGCCCTGGCCTGCATGTAACTTCTGAACCGAAAAATACCATCTTCAGCCTTAAGCCATGGATCGGGTAGTAATTCATCAAAACTATTTTTGACTTTCGCTGAAGTCTTCCCCAGTCGGATATGATGATAGGCGTGCATAGATAACGTCCTTAATACGGTAGTTTGAGCAGTCTACTTATAAGATATGAAATGCATATCCAACAATAAATAATATTGCAGACTCTTTTATACTGATAATCTATGGGCAAAAGTAAGGAGGCAGGCTCCTTACTTTTTAAATAACTCTACTTGCTTTTTTTACGTAACTCCGTCACTGGCACGCCACCAATTCCCCAGTTATCAGTCTCCACTTCATCAATGACCACGATGGTTGTGCTGGGGTTTTTATTCAGGACATCAACCAATAGTTGTGTCACTCCCTCCATTAATTTTTTCTTTTGCTGATCGGTAGCACCTTCATTAGTAATTTTAATATTTACGTAGGGCATATGAACTCCTTTTATTAGATAATTTTTGACATTGCACCAAGATAAACAAGTGCAAAGAGATTAAACGATAGAACATAACCGTAGTGCATTTTAAAACTGGTGTTACTGGGTGATACATTCAGACTGTTTGCGGCGAAAATAGCATTGATCGACACGGGAGAAATAAGCTGAGTTGCAATAAATAAGCAAATCCATATCTGATAATCAACCATCCCCCCCGTAAGATAATCAGAAAATATCGACCATGCGATACTAAAGATAATCAGTGGATGGATACCTAATAAACCAAAAAGCGGTACGATGAACAAAATAATCGCGTAGATCTGCAACGTTGTCAGCCCGCCAACATAAGCAGTGATACCCTCAGGTACATGGGAAAAAAGCAGCCAACAAACTGAGGTCAACACACTACAGCTTAAAAGCAACAATACCTCACCGGATATATTCTGTGCTGATTCAGTTAATTGCTCAGCCCAGGGTTTATCCTTTTTAACCAGATGATCGACAACAAAGAGCACGACTGCTGTAAAGGCAATACTTTGCAGTGAATTAAGATTCAGTACCGTTAATGAAAAAATGAATACTCCCCAGAACAGACCTACACATAGCAGGATATACCGCATCCCATCACGGCTGGGTGTCACCGTCTCGTTTTCAGCGATTACCGTCACTTTTGCACTTTGGTTGAACAAGATACTGAATAAAAAGAGAGGGATACCCACCAGCATCGCCTTAAGATGCGGTACGTCAGGCATTGCCGCCCAAACGGCAGCAGCGCCGATGGTGGTTGGCATCAGTACCATCGTAATGCATACGGTGCGCGTAATAATCTTTGCCAGGTTGAATCTTGGCCCAATAACTGACTTGAGGCCATCGAGCAGCAATGATATTGCCCCCAGACTCATTGGCCATGTTAAGAACGCCGTCAATAACGTAACCCCAAAAGTCATGTTCGATGTTTTTCTACGCGAAAAATATCCTCCCAGAACAGCTGTAAAATTAAGAGAGGCCATGACTTGTCGTAATAAGGCAATACCAACAAGCAGTAAAATTACATCAAAATATCGCGAAAAAATTGCAGGGAGCACAATGCCTTTCAGGTTGTTTGTAGCAAGAAGAAACATCATCGAGCAGAGAAAAATAATCACACCACTTCTGGCGGATGATTTTTTTGACCAGAAAGCAAATGTCGATGCGAAGTAGAGCACGGCGGTAACTCCCGCAATAGCCGACATCGCCGCATGTTTATCCGTCAACGCACAAGCGAACAGAAATACCAGCAATGATGTTATCGCTAACGCAGGTTGCAATGATTGCCACGCCTTGCCACGGGCCTGGATTTGCTCAGTCTGCATTTATCGCTACCTCTGGCTGAGCCTGCCGCACCATCATTTGATGATACATATCTGCGACACAACGGCCTGCATCAACCAGGAATCTTGAATTAACCAGCGGACGTGGCAGGACGTAGGTGTAAAAATTCGCGCCTTCCGCAGGATTGCCCAGCACCCAAAAAGCCGTCTGCGCTTCCCCCATGCGATTAATAGGATGCTGGCATTGATCGATATCCAGCCCACCCGGGTGATACCCCTCATTCATAAATGGACGAACAATACCATTGGCTGTCATATTTCTGATTAACGGTGAAGCGTCATGTAGTGGCGAAAAACTGGCAATTTTCGCCTTGATTAAAACATCAGCCTGAATCTCAGTACTCTCTTCTTTAAAAGGTGAGTGAACTTCGAATTTTCCTTCGCAGTCGTTCAATACTAACCTTGAATCTTTACCACCGGCCAGACTCACCACATTCGCTTCCATTAATGCTAATAGTTGTTCATTTCTTAACTTCGGCGGGCCAACGGCAATGCGGTTAAAAATAGGATTAAAATGCTCAAGGAAATACTGATGTGACCGCGATTCAAGCCCTGAATTATCAATCGCTTCTCGTAAAATATCCCTGACATCACGAATAATGTCTGTCGCCGCTTTGATCGGGCCATGGACATTGCCCTCCTCAGACTCCTGGAGATCTTTACGCAGGAAATACATAAACCATTGAGTATAATCCTTTAAACTCAGATGTTCCTGCGATTGATGTGGATAAAGCACACTGTCAATTACCGCGATGTCTTCAGCGCTCGGTTCATAAGAGCCAGCATCTAACCACTGCCCATTTAGGGTTGAACGATAGGCATAACACATTTCTTTATGCAGTAAGGGGAAAACTTGTTCAAGAAAATCGATTTTTGAAGATCCTTTCTCAAACACATTTTTCAACCGCAATTCTCTGATAGCCATTGCCGTTAAGAAGCGTGGGGAGTACTGCCCAGAAACGCCTTTTTGATTCGCGCCGCGACTGCTAAAAGGTAGAGCCTTACGTGAATAGATAAAAATACCCGGTTCTTTTCCGGAAGGATGATAGCGAAGCTCACCATCTTCCCGGCTAAATTTTCCACCCCTGCCGATAGTGAGTTGCGAAATGACATCATAGGCAGTCAGACCAATACCCTGAACAATCACATTTGATTCCGCTGTTATTTTATTCAAATTATTTATTGGATAAGGAGTCGAATAGTAGTCCAGGCGTTCATTTTTCTTATAATTATTGGCAATAAATCGTTCAACAAGATGATCGTCAAACGTTTTGGCGTTGTCGCTGTGACCAGTGGTTAAATAGACGTAATCGGCCACCACACGCTGACTGTCTTCCAAGACAATAATAGACTTCGCATCGTCCTGAATCAGAATGTTGTTGGCCTGCTGATTTATCTGTGTAACCGAGATATTGTCAGGCAAACTTTTGATAATTTCGTGATAAAACCAATTTAAGTATTCACCTAATAATCGACGAGGTAAATAATCGTTGGCGTCAATTGGTTTGCCAGCCACGTCTTTTAAATAACGGCCATCAACATTTTTATAGCCTTGCTCATTAGCCCACTGATGAAAACATGGCCCTGAACGGAAAGATCCGGCATTTTTTACCGTCGCATCACCAAATAATGTTATCTGGCAAGCAACGGTGTTAACCAATAAATGGTCGGGCTGCGATAAACTGTGCGCACCTACACCCATCGCATTTTTATCAACGATAACAATATTAATATGTTCATTCTGTTTACGTTGTGCATGCTGAGCACAAATCCTTTCCAGAATACTAAGCCCCCGAGGCCCCATTCCTATAATAGCAACGGTTGTCTTTTTCATTCTTTGCTCCAACTTTGAGAGTATTTAACTTTGCTGTGTTGAACATAGCTAATCCCTGCTGCGATAAATAACGCACAAGCGCCAGATAATATTGAAATAGTCATCCCGTTTTTATTGTTCTGAAACGCACTCACGATTAATGGTCCGGCAATTTGCCCAATGCCATATGTTAACGTCACCAGACCCAGAAGATTAATTTTCTGTGGTGCAGAAATCTTTTTCGCGAGTGGCATAACGAGAGAACTGGTTCCCATGAAAGTTGCACCAAAGCCAATACAACTCAAGGTCAATAAAAGCGGGGAATGGATAAACGAGGCCATCACAACGCAGCTCGCCTGCACAATTAAGTTAACACTCAGGCAGGACAATATGCTCCACTTGCGTGCAGCCCATAACCAACCATAGCATCCTGGGATAACGGCAAGGCCAACAATAGACCAGATATGGTTGGCCAGAAATTCATTACCCACTCCCCGGGCCATTAAAGGGAGATAAGTAGCTACAATGATATAACCGAAGCCTGCCAGTCCATATAACAATGCTAAATTCCACCACTGGATGTTCGGCTCGGATGACGAAGCTTTTTTCTGAGGAGGTAGAACATGTTTATTTGCAGGCAGCAAGATAATCAGCGCGATGAAGAGTACAGCTGAAATGATTGACGCGCCGATCCATAGTAGCTTTGAATTTAATGCATATGCGATACCGGCTATAACATATTCATTGCCTATAAAAATACCCACCCCGACGCCGGCAAACAAAGAAGCAATGACAAACGGATTATGGGTATGCTGTAGCATAAGCATCGACCCGAATATCATCATGCCTGCGCTGGCAACACCGGCGAAAAATCGAATAACAATTACTATATCAGGGTGCGTGACTACTGCCATCGCAAAAATAAGTAGGCCGGTGACTAATGCAGCACAAATTAACATCGTTTTGATATTCTTCAGGCCACCAAAAATACCAAACGAGAACAGGAGGCTGCCAACCAGGTATCCGGCGTAATTCGCGCTTGCGATTAACGATAATTGCGAAAAATTAAAAATGCCTTCAAGCAACATGACCGGCAGCATCGGAGTATATAAAAACCGACCAATTCCCATCCCCAGCGTTAAAACAATCATACCGAAGACAGCCGTGCTCAACTGGCGATGGCCAATAACATTGTGATCAAGATCCATTTTTCAGGCTCAATATGTCAATCAGATTTGATTGTTATGTTACATAAAGAAATGATAATAAAAAGTTAATAAAAATGACGAAAACCTTCACTTTGAGTGACAGACACGATGAACAGTACCTCATTAAATTTGTTTAAAACCGTCGCGGAAACCGGCTCTATCACCGCAGCAGCCCGTAATCTGCACTGCGTTTCTTCAAACGTCACGACGCGGCTCAAGCAACTGGAGTCCAGCCTGGATGTTTCGTTGTTTGTTCGCGAGAAGAATCGTCTTCACATCACCCCTGAAGGTGAACTGCTTCTGCGTTACGCTAACAAAATCCTCGCGCTTTTAGACGAAGCCGAGTTGTCTATGCAGGGAACGAAAGCGGCTGGCCCTCTGCGCATTGGCGCAATGGAAACCACTGCCGCCGTCCGACTTCCTGCTTTGCTGGCAAACTTCCACCGTGAAATGCCCTCCGTAGAATTAAACTTAAAAACGTCACCGACAGATGTGTTAGTTCGTCAGATCCAGAATAGTGAACTTGAAATTGCCTTCGTCGCTGACCACAAGGCGTTGCACGTAGACAATTCAAGGCTACAAACGCAGGTGCTGTGTCAGGAAACCCTGGTTCTGGTTACGGCCGCAGAGCATGGTGATGTCGTGACGGGAGCCGATCTGGAGGTGACAAGGCCGCTCGTCTTTGTGAAAGGATGTAATTATCGTTCCCGGCTTGGGCAATGGTTACGGCTACAAAATGTCGATTATGACGACCCGCTGGAGTTTGGTTCTTTTCAGGCAATACTTGGTTGCGTAAGTGCCGGAATGGGCATTGCATTATTGCCTGAGAGCGTCGTCAAACAGTATGAAACGAGCTTCCCCATACGGTGCCACTCTATTACTCCTCACATTGGTAATGTCAATACTATGATGATATGGCTTAAAAATCGTGAGGTTAGCCGGGTATTGAATTGCTTTGTTTCCTTTGTTTCATCCCACTGAGGTATTCCACAACCATATTGTGCCGTTAGGGCTTTTGGGCTGGTAAATACTCCATATGGATCTATTATCGATGCAGGCTTTCAGTTTCAGGATTGACTAATGCAATTTAATAGAGTTGCTGAAGATTTCTTTCCTGGGATTGGTCAAGAAATTTGACCACTGTTTTGTAGTAAGAACGGCATCTGCTCTCTGATTCGTTCGTTGCCAGTCTGCCATTGCCACAGAGCTGCTGTTGCAGCCCTGACAACCTTAGACTTCAATCGATTCAGAGATCTCTAACGCATCATCGACTTCAATGCCCAGATAACGGACTGTGCTTTCCAGTTTCCTATGGCCCAACAGAAGTTGGATCACCCGAAGATTCTTGGTTTTCTTGTAGATCAGGTAAGGTTTTGTTCTTCTCATGGAGTGTGTGCTGTAAAGCGAAGCTTCGAGACCAAGCTTTTCTACCCACCCATGAAAAATTCGGCTGTATTGCCGGGTTGATATGTGCCGGTTAGTTCCGATCCGAGACCGAAACAAGAAGTCTTTACTGTGCAAATTGCCAAGCTTTATCAATGCAGCAACAGCTTCTCTTGTCCCTTTGGTTATCTCAAATTGCACAGGGCTACCGGTTTTCTGTTGCAGCACCGTAGCTCTGCTTGAAACCGAGCTACCATATGCAACATCAGATACTTTGAGGTTCACCAGATCACAGCCTCGTAGCTTACTGTCTAAGGCCATGTTGAACAGAGCTAAATCACGCGTTTTACCTTCCAGTTCAAGCCGGATTCGGATCCCCCAGATATGAGATATCTGAAGTGGTCTTTTTTGGCCTATGATACGGTCTTTGTTCCACGGTGACATGTTCATACTCAAATCTCCTGCAATGTTGGAGATTTGAGTATGGTTGTCCCTTATGAGCGAGAAGCGGACGTTCGAGTGGTTTAGCAAGCAGGTGGGGGGTTGCTAACGTGGTCGCGTATCAATAACAAAGGGCAGGTCACATTGGGCTACAGTGAACACCAAAAGTGGTTGGTTTAATTAAGCGGGATAATTACAGCATCGGTGGGTTTATACTTATCGCTGGGAGAAGATCCTAGTGATTGGTGCCCCTCTCTTCAGCATAATACCTTGCTATCAAAAGAACAGATCAAGAAGCTGGCAAAAGCTGGAATGATTACTTGTTGAGACACATTATCCTGTAAGGAAACACAGCATGTTTAAAGAACTTATAGAGCAGACCCTAAACGAGGCAAAAGCCGCCAGAGCTGCACTGAACAAGGTTAACGGCGTAGTTGTCGGAAAGATGCATAATCCTGATCAGGGGTTGTATCTCGCTAACTATGCCAATTTGCTAATGAACAGGCAGATAGATATCTTTGATGATGCGCTTCTCCTCCTCGAAAACGAACGATACCAAACCGCTTGTGTCGTTAGCCGGGGGATGATTGAAACACATGCTTTCTCACGACTCTTAAACAAGAAAGTGGAGAAGATCCTGACGAACCAAAGCGGCCGCGAAAGTGTAGGTAAAGCTCTCGATGTCATCCTGGGCTTTACGAACAGTTCCCGATTTAAAAAGTCAGAGCAAGAAAAGATTCAGAAAGGAGTATTTGACCCTAACGACTACATGTTTACTGAAGAGACTAAGCATCGTTTTGAAAACCTACTTGCTGTCAGTCAGCATGTGATGAATGCTTTACGCGATCTCTATGAAGATGAGATGAAACAGACTAAGGGGAGAGAAAGCGATTTTGAACTGACGTATGACATACTTAGCGAATATGTTCATCCTTCACAAACGAGCATCTACCATTACTACACACCTGAAACCCACTTAGCTCCTACTTCAGTTGGTAATATCCATGCTTATGAGTCTGCTCAGATACACTGCGCGAGAGCGCTACACTTCATATTAGACGCGAAGAATCAACATTATTGGTCTTCACAGTTAGCAGATGAGATGACTAAACGTGGTAAACAGTAAAAACTACAGCCCCTGTAGAGGGGCTTTTTATTTGAAAGTCTTTTAATTTCTTCTTTATATACTGCAAATGATCTGCGCCCCATAGAACAATTTATATTGATGTTAGCAATGCCCGCTTCTGGCACAAAGCGGCTATTCAGTCTGCTTAACTTTGTTTCCAGGTTCAAAGGGGTAACGATGAGGTTTTGGCAGAATATGCTTAAGTTAAATGCGAAAAGGAATTCAAATTGGATGGAGTTTTTCACACATGAAAGACATCTTTCAGGATGCAGGTAAAAATTACCGAACAAGCAGATTCTGCCAATCTGGATTCTCAATTTTATGGGAATAGGTCAGCATCGCACGATTAATCAGATCAAAGAATTCTGACTCCACCATCCTTACCGCTTTGCTTGTACCTGGCCCTTCCCATTCATCAAAGAGACGCCAGTAAAGCGATTTCAGCATATCGACCGCAGCCTCGAAAATCTTTACGTCAGGTTCAAACCAATGACACACCAGAAAATACATTTTTTGTTCTGCATCATGAATGGATGTGCACTGGGAAAGTTGACTCATAAATAGCTTTATCCAGACCAATGCTGCTGTTTTTAGCGGTGGCAGTACAATCCGCTGCTCTATCATGTATCGTGACAGATATAATTCAACCTCAGTCCGTTCAGGTTGATTATCAAGACCCAGTGAAGCGAGAATTAAGAGAGTCACCGAATCATTTCCTTCGGTAATTTTATCTTCAGCCCATGCAATGATCAGGCAGTCCAGATTATCGTAGAGAAAGTGATATTTCCTTGAAAAAAAAAGCAGTCCGAGCAGGTCATTGAGTGAGTATATACATGGCATCTGATGTTCTCTTTCGTGTATCGTTTACATGAACCTTGGCAATGCTCCTGTCTAAGGCCATCATTCATTTAACGGGTGGGGCTACGTATTCGAATGAAATGCCAGTTAACCTTAATTTTATCTTAACTATTGATATAAATACTATAAAGTGTAGTGACATACAGATTTTGAGCACATAAGCCGAAGTGTGAGAAGTCCGCTTCTGGCACGGAGCAGTCTGGCTGGCGACCTTCAAGAGCCGCTATGTCAAGAACGGACGTTGAGCACGTTGTTCAACGTCACCAAATTCAGCCCCTGGCACTCAGTTTCTCGCGAGTTGGACCTTGAAAGTAGATACTACCTATATGGCAACTACGCGGTTGAGCGAGCACAAAACGAATTGTTTCCCAGACTGAGCGTCCATTTAATAAACGTTCCCCCATTTTGGATTGACTATCGACAAACGTATCTAACCCTGTAAGTTCGAAATCCGGTGGATACAACCCGGTCATACGTATATTTTCTTCGGACAACTGGTGTGACAGTTTAGATGTGAATCCGCTAAGCCCGTGTTTGCTGGCAAAAAAAGCGGGATGCGCAATTGAATCCGTAAAATTCGGAATCCCACATGAAGATATTATTGAGACGACATCCGCGCTTTCTGAACGTCTTAACCCAGGCAACAATGCATGAGTCAATAAAATCGCACCTGTCAGGCCTGAACTGACGGTATTGATAATTTCTGCGTCTGGTTGATCGTCTAACGTTCCTGACAGCCACTGGGCGGCATTAAGGATTAAAATGTCGATGGGCTTGTCTGAAGTTAACAACTGTGAAGAAAACTGCGAAAGGGATTCAGGCTGGGTTAAATCACAGATATATCCTTTTGCAATCCCGCCTTCAGCCGCGATGATACTGCAAGTTTTTTGAATATCCTCAGCACGCCGCGCGCAAAAATCCACCTCGACGCCTTCTCGCGCCAGCCACACGCACAGCGCCTGACCAAATCCTCCGCCTCCACCCGTAATTACAGCTCTTTTACCTCTTAGCATCTTCATCCATCCTTTCTTTATGACTATGTGTGGATATAGATATACATGAGGAAGTGGATTGGCATCTTTCAATTAGTGCCATTTTTACATGAGGAATAGGGATAGGGGACTTGCAAAGCCAGCATCTGGCGCGGAGCGGACTGAGCGTTAGGTTATTATATTCTCTGCAAGGATATGTATGCGCTATACACCAATTTTAATTGTGCTATTTAGTCAGTAAATTTGCTTAAAATACCATTCCTCTTCTGTTTATAAAGACAAGAAGAGGGATGTATTAATCATTTAGATATCAGTAGCCTGCAGCCCTGTTGGCTTCTTTGATGCGATTGTTTCTTGCGTCTTTATCATGTTGGTCTTTTGCCTGCATTATCCCACTTGCAGCATCCACCCAATCATTTGCGGTACAACCTGATAATACCATACTCAACATTAATGCAAACGCATACTTCATTTTAACTCCATCATTCATTATTGTATAAATAGCGTCTGTGTAATGCTCAATGTATTTAACGCTAATGCGGTTAATTTAACAAATAATCATATCTCAGGCAAGGTGAGGATTTCGAACCCGTACATGTAATGGGTAATTCATAATGATTAGCTGAAATAATTGAAGGGGCCGGGTAGAAATTACACTGCATAAAAAACGACATATCGTATTGCGCGGATTATTAAACAGTGAATTAATTAGCCTCTGTGACAGAGGTTATCTTTACGCGTCAACGCATGGCTGCGCTACTCCCGGCGATTGTCATTCGTCGGGAGCTAACTTTATTTATCGAACCTGTAGTGCTTCGAGTTCAGAACACCGGCAAACCCAGCCCTTGCTTTACTTCTTTTAATGTCTGCTGCGTGACCTCGTGCGCCTCTTCGCTTCCTTTTTTGAGCATCGCCATCAGCATACCTTTATCCTGGATGTAGGTTGCCCGCCGCTCGCGCATCGGGGCGATAAGCTCCTGCAAGCACATCTCCAGCTCGTTTTTGCATGTCCGGTCACCCAGCCCGCCGCGCTGATAATGCGCTTTCATCTCCGCCACTTTTGCTTTATCCGGATGAAAAGCATCGAGGTAAGTAAATACCATATTGCCGTCAATCTGCCCCGGATCGGACACTTTTAGATGATTGGGATCGGTGTACATTGCGCTGACCGCATGATGAATAGCCTCTTCGCTGGCGGACAGAAGTAGTGTGTTGCCGAGCGATTTTGACATTTTGGCATTACCGTCGATCCCTGGAAGACGGCTGGTCTCACTCAGTAGCGCTTTACAATGCGACAAGACAGAGGTCGGTAACAGACTATTCATCTTATGCACGATCTCATTGGTCTGTTCGATCATGGGCAACTGATCGTCGCCGACGGGAACCACCTCGGCTTTGAAGGCGGTAATATCTGCCGCCTGGCTGATGGGATAAACCAGAAAGCCAACCGGTAACGAGCGGGCAAATCCTTTCTGCGCAATTTCGTTTTTGACCGTAGGATTTCGCTCCACGCGAGCCACGGTAACAATGTTCATATAAAGCGCGGTCAGCTCAGCGAGGGCGGGTAGGGCCGACTGCAGACAAATGGTGGTGAGTGACGGGTCGATTCCTGCGGCGAGGTAATCAGCCAGCACTTCGGGAATATTGTTGCGGATCTTTTGTGGTGTGCTGCCGTTATCGGTTAGCCCTTGCAGGTCAGCAACCAATATAAACTGCTGATAATCATGTTGCAGCGTGGCGCGCTGGCGCAGAGAGCCAACATAGTGGCCGAGATGCAGCGGGCCAGTGGGACGATCGCCAGTGAGGATGATAGTTTTGTTGTTCATGTAAGACTCCTTAATCAAAAAACCGAAAGGGGTCTTTAAATGCAAATAACCGCCTTTCGGCGGTTATTTAAAATGGGGAAAACACATTCTGACCGCCTTTAAGAAGGCAGCCACCACAGGTTGTGATTAAACGCGGTGATATCGTGTTTTGTGTTCATCCAGTCAACATATCACCGCCTGGCGCAGAGGTAAAGCAATGCACGGCGTACTGACGTATCTTAGCTCGCTTCCAGCATGCCAAAGCTCACGATGCGCGAACGGCCTAACTCTTTCGCGCGATACAGCGCCACGTCTGCGGCGCGCAGAAGATTGTCGCTCTGGGCGTGCTGCGGATAGCTGGCAACGCCGATAGAGACATCAACGTGACCAATCTCTGAGAGTCCAAAGCGCAGCGACAGTTCGCGTACACCATTATAAATATCTGTCGCAAAGCGGTTGGCGGCCTGCTCATCCGTATTGGCCAGCAACACCAGAAACTCTTCACCGCCGTAGCGGAAGGCCATGCCGCTGTCATGTACAACGCGCTGAATAGTGGTGGCGATACTTTTTATCACGCTATCGCCCGCCTCATGGCCAAAACGGTCGTTAATATTTTTGAAATGATCGATATCGATCATCAGGCAACTGATTGGCTCTTTGTTACGCACTGCCTGGCTCATCTGGGTGCGCAGCGTATCTTCCAGATGGTGACGGTTGCGCAGGCCGGTTAGCGGGTCGTAGAGCGCTTTCTCCAGCAGCGCATCACGCAGGCGCTGGTTGGCTAACGCCAGACCGAGTGCTTCCGCCATCAGTTCCAGATACGCGCGAGAGGGAGCAGAATCATTGCTGAGGTTCTGGAATGAGAGCAGGCCGATGGCTTCACCCTGGGCAATCAGTGGCACGCACAGGGTATGCTGCTGGCATGATTCCGGTAGATGGTAGCAGGCGATATCGGGTTCGCCTTGCACCGGTGGATGGCTCTGACCGCGGCGCACTGCCCAGCACTCGTCCGGGTGGAAAGCATCCGCTTTGCCCTGCGGTGAAAGCCATTGCGCAACGCAGCGCATTTGCCAGGGCTCTCGATCCAGTATGTAAAGCCGCCCGGCAATACCGGGAGCAACATTCGGCGCAAACAGCTCTGCCACATTAATGACATCGGCAAAATTCTCGCAGCCTTGCAAACGTTGAGTCATACGTGCGAGCAGCTCGCGGATTGACCAGTCGGCGTCTCGTTCTTTCTCCAGTCGCTGACGTGCCAGGCCGTTCTCGCGAAAAATGCGGATCGCCTGTGCCATATCGCCGATTTCGTCGATCTGATTAAAGCTGGGTGTCTCAACGGCGTAATCCTGCGATGCCAGACGGTTAACCACATCGCTCAAACGCACCACGGGACGCAGTACGCGGCGTTTTAAAATAAAGCCGAGAACGAACAAAAATAGCAGCGCCGTCAGCCCGACCATCACTTCCGAAGCCGTACGTAGCGTGCGCGATGTCTGAGTGGCATCTTCAATGGTGTTGCGTACGCGGCTGTCGAGTAACTGACGGAAATGATCTATCCGGTCCTGGGCTCGCTCCAGTTCCTGTTCATAGGATTTGCCATACAGCAGGGCGATGGCCTGCGACTCTTCTCCGCGCGCGACGCTGGCAAGCGCCGTAGCTTGCTCATCCTGCAGGGCATCAACAATCTGCAGCCCTTCATGCAATAGCGCCAGCTCTTCATCCGTCGCCCCAATGTCTTTTAGTTTCGACAGCCGCTGTTCAACGGCTTTCAGCGACGCTTCTTTCTGGCTGTAGGCGTTAAGCGCTTCAGGGTCTTTTGCAATAACATATTCGCGTGCCAGACTGGACAGCGACCAGGCATCGAGCTCGACTTCTTCGGTCAGTTGATCGAATTGATAACGTTGCTCCACCACCTGGCGTTCGGTGTTATCGGCGCTGGAGGCCATCAACATGACAACGCCGGAGGCAATGGTCAGACACACCGTCGCGCTGTAGGCCCAGTTGGTGATTGTGGCAATTCGCACTGATTAGTTCCTTCTGCGACGATTAATGAATAAGCATGATTGAAATTATAGGAAACGTATGATTTTGCGTGAAAATAAAAAAGGCGGTCTCAGGACCGCCTTCTGTTATCGTCCTGCCATCATAAATCTGGAGGATTTTTTCCTTCTTCCATAAAGGCTTCGTCGATTCCTTCCACGTTACCTTCATGATCGCGCCCGGAAAATAGGTTCCAGCAGGTAATGAACAGTGCGGCAATCAGGGGGCCAATCACAAAGCCGTTAATGCCGTAGATCTCCATTCCGCCGAGAGTGGAAATCAGAATCAGATAATCCGGCATTTTGGTGTCTTTACCCACCAGCAGCGGGCGCAGGATATTGTCCACCAGCCCGACGATAATCACGAAGAAGCCAACGATAAACAGCCCTTGCCACAGCTGGTGCGTGGCGAAGAGGAAGATTGCCGCAGGTACCCAGACGATCGCTGAGCCGACCGCGGGTACGAGGGAGAGAAACGCCATCAGCGCGCCCCACAGGACGCTGCCGTCGATGTCGACAATTGCAAACGCGATGCCGCCAAGAATACCCTGAACCAACGCCACGACCGCTGTGCCCTTGACCGTTGCCCGCGTCACGCCGACGAATTTGGCAAACAGGTGCTGTTTGGCAAAATCAGAAAGCGGTAATGAGTCCAGAATCTGGCGCACCAGGTACGGCCCGTCCTTCAGTAAGAAAAACAGCAGATACAGCATGATGCCAAAGCTAATAGCAAAGCCGAATGTCCCCTTACCAATCAGGAACGCGCTGCCGGCGAGGTACTGTCCACCCTGCAGTACAACGTCGGACAGTTTTTTCTGGATCTGCGCGACGTTATCCAGATTATGTTCTGCGAGGAATCCTCTGGCCCAGTCAGGAAGATACGAAATAATGGCGGTGACCACTTCCGGGAACTGAGTGTCGTTTTGTTGTAATTTGGCATACACCACGTTCAGCTCAATAGCCAACGAGGAAAAGATCACCATCAGTGGGATAAAAACAATCAGACAGATGATGCCGATGGTGAGCAGTGACGCCAGCCCGTTACGTTCGCCAAGCGCGCTGCGCAGTCTGTTTTTCACCGGGTTAAAGATGGTGGTTAAGATTGCGGCCCACAAAATGGCAGAGAAATAGGGAGACAACACATCGAAGAACGCCCAGGTCACGAGGGCAAGTATGAAAATGAAGAAACCTTTAGTCAGTCCGTTAAATCGCATTAGTGAACCCTGTAATGAGAAGCAGTCCCGACTATAGAACCGTTCAGGGGAATTACCAACTTTCGCTGCGCATATTTACTTAAATTGGTTAACCTGTTTTTCGTAGGGAGCCTGCGACAGATAAATAACGTACGCTATGATTTATTAGTGAAACAGTCATACTTTTCTTCCCGAAAAAGGGCGTCAAAAAAAGAGGGGGCGTTATGAACACTCAACCTGTCATCGGGATTAGTGGATGTTTAACCGGCTCAGCCGTGCGATTCGACGGCGGGCATAAACGGATGGGGTTTGTGATGGACGAGCTGGCTCAGTGGGTGACTTTTAAACCTGTCTGCCCGGAGATGTCCATCGGTTTGCCTGTACCACGCCCCGCGTTGCGTTTGGTTCAAACCGCCCAGGGGAATATCCGCATGTGTTTTAGCCATGCGCCTGGTGAGGATGTAACCGATAAAATGTCCGATTTCACCGCTTCATATATCAATGGGCTTGGCGGTCTGTCGGGTTTTATCGTCTGTGCTAAATCACCGAGCTGCGGAATGGAGAGAGTGAGGCTGTATGACGAAAAGGGAAATCGTGGGCGAAAAGAGGGAACCGGTCTGTTTACCGGCACCTTAATGGAAACCTACCCGTGGTTGCCGGTCGAAGAAGATGGCCGCTTGCACGATCCGGTGCTAAGGGAGAACTTTGTCGAGCGAGTGTTCGCGTTACATGAGCTTAATATACTGCGAGCCTCTGGTCTTACTCGCCACGGTTTACTCAACTTCCACAGCCGCTATAAGCTCCAGCTTTTGGCTCATCACCAGGCGGGTTACCGGGATATTGGCCCTTTCGTGGCCTCGCTCCATCAGTGGGATGATTTGGACGCTTTTTTCGTGGTATATCGCGAAAAGCTAATGGCGATCCTCAAAAAGCCCGCCTCACGGAAAAATCATACCAACGTACTGATGCATATTCAGGGCTACTTCCGCGATCGGTTGAACACCCGCCAGCGCGGAGAGTTGCGTGACGTTATCCTCAACTATAGCGGCGGACTGCTGCCAATATTGGCGCCACTGACTCTGCTCAAGCACTACCTTGCTGAATACCCAGACAGCTATTTACTTACCCAGAACTATTTTGATCCTTATCCGAAGGATTTAGCCCTACGGTTAATGATTAATTAGCCTGATAGCGAGTAAATCTGGGGCAGAAATATCCGTTGTTCGCGAAGGTTATCCCTGCCGTTTTCTGATGCGTTTAAGCAGGGATAACTTTCACGGTGTGTAATCGATGATAAAAATGCGGCCCTGCACCCACGGGCAAATGTGCCGACC
This sequence comes from Citrobacter sp. RHB35-C21, assembly GCF_013816515.1. Lineage (NCBI taxonomy): Bacteria > Pseudomonadati > Pseudomonadota > Gammaproteobacteria > Enterobacterales > Enterobacteriaceae > Citrobacter > Citrobacter sp. RHB35-C21. The sequence goes on along the minus strand of NZ_CP057147.1, from coordinate 2,833,546 downwards.
GCGATTTAACCGTTTCTGATTTCTTCATCGATACAAGGCTGAGGTTTGCCAAACAGATATCCTTGCGCGAAATCGCAGCCCAGAGCCTGAAGTCTTGTCAGTTGCTCCTGCGTTTCAACACCTTCTGCAACAGCTTTCATATTGAGAGATTTCGCCATGCCCGTGATCAGTTTGATGATAGTCAGGGCGTCTTCCTGCGTAGATATCGAATGCACAAAGGACTTGTCTATTTTGATTTTATCGAAGGCCAGTCTGCTGAGGCGCGAAAGAGAAGAGTATCCGGTACCAAAATCATCGATGGAGATTTTTACCCCCAGGGCCCGGAGCTTATTAAGCGTATTTATCGGCGTAGCACTCTCGGTAAAGAGAGAGGATTCAGTCACTTCCAGTTCGAGGCGGTCAGGTGGAAGTCCAGTTTCTTTCAGAATGGTTAACACGATTCCTGCAAAGGCCTTGCTGCTTAGCTGGACAGGGGAGACATTGACTGAAATTTTAGCCGGAACCGCCCAACCCGCGGCTTCCCTGCAGGCAATTTCGAGCACCGCTTTCCCCATCTCATTAATCATCCCTGTTTTTTCAGCAACAGGAATAAAGCTATCCGGCGACAGGAGGCCCTTGAGAGGATGGACCCAACGAATAAGCGCCTCATAGCTGTATATTTTCTGACTGAAAGAATCGACAATAGGCTGGTAATACACCACGAACTCTTTGTTCACTATTGCTAATGCCATATCATGCTCAAGCGTTCTGCTTTCTTGCAATTTTTCTAACATTCGTTGCCGGAAGACTTTTATTTTGCCAGAGCCTTCATTTTTGGCTTCATAAAGGGCCAGATCGGCAAATTTATAAAGATAGTCGGAGCGGCGCTCATTTTCAGAGATAACAATGCCAACACAGGTGGTTATGTTGATAATTGTGTTGTAAATGGTGTAGGGCTGGCTGATAAACTCACATATTTTCTGGGCTCGCGAAACGGCCCGACTTTCTGTCAGGCCACTTGAGAGAAACGCAAACTCATCCCCGCCTAAGCGATACAGCGTATCCGACGTAAGGCTTGTCGAAATCAGACGATCCGATATCTGGCGCAGTAACATATCACCGGCATCATGACCATACGTATCATTGACCTCTTTGAATCGATCTAAATCAAACAACATCACCGTCACAGCATCGTTATTTTTCTCTGCCATTTCGATTGTTTTATTTAAATCGCTCCAGAATAGCTGGCGGTTATTCATCTCGGTGAGTGAGTCATGGTAGACGTCATATTCCAGCTTGGCATTCTGAATTTGTAGCTTTTCCTTCGATTTCTGCAGTTCTTCGGCAAGACTCTTGACCTGAAGGTGCCCCCGCAGAATATTTCTGTTTTGATAAAAAATGAGCACACCCAGAATCGCACTCAGTATTATTAGCAGTACAGATGTCGTTGAGTAAATATAGTACAGCGTTTGAATTTTTTGGTTGGCGTTATTAATCGAGTTAACATCTTTGTTTAATGCGCCGGATGAAAGACGGCCAAGTTGTGCATCCAGGGTATGCATCTTTTTCAGATATGCCTGGAGTGCTGGACGGTTCATTTTCTCGAGATTATCATCCAGATAACTAAGGGTATTTTCAAGTGTTACCGCTAGCTCACGGTGGGCAATGTTGCTTTCTATGTAGCGCCCCAAATCACCTTCTTTTATCAAATCACTCTGGCTGAGCATAATGTCGAGACGCATGCGTACATCATCAAGATTCATCGTATCATCGATAGTGTAAAGACCAAGCAACGATTCAAATCGGTAATATTGAGATACCAACTGAGCGGCAGACCAGGAATCGGTGTAGTGAGTCAGTTTCTGTAGCTCTTGTTGCCGTTCATGCACGAGGAAAGAGATATATCCGGTCGATATAAAAAGAAAAAAGATGATGCCAGCCAGTATTCTGTTCATGATGTTCCTCTGAACGCTTACTCAATATCCATGCTACTGACCTGCCATGCAGACCTTGAATAATAAATCTGATTATTTAGTTCCGGCATGCTGTCATAGGGGTACACAATGAATAATGGGCCTTTATCACGGATGCGCATATATTTTCCGTTGATTTTTAAAGCAAGGATGGCATTGTATTTTTTGAAATCACTGAGAGGGATAACGGTGGTGTAGTCATTAAGCGCAGTAACCTTTACAACGGAGCCGCTCGCTCCAACATAATCCATGAGTTTTTGTAGTGGAATACCCGTAAAGGTCGTGCGTCCATTATACCAGGGGGAGGTGGTCTGAAAACTTACCATGCCCAGCTTCTCAAGACTGGCGGTATCAAAAACCGCTTTCCCGTCTTCATTTGTATTTTCAATATTACCGGATAACGTTAAAAGAACTTTACCGGTGGGCCTGGAAAGTTCACCCGCCCAAAGCTGGGTGGAGAGCACAACGCTTACCAACATGACTATTAACCGCATTCTAACCTCACCAATCAGCCGGATGTAAAAGAATTATAATTTAGATATCACGCTATTTATATATTCCGCCTGTCTATTATTGATGATGTGAAGTTATTTGCATTTTAATTCATTTAAATCAATGGGTTGCCATGCTTAATGGTTATGAATATTTATTAAATCAGGCGAAGTCTGTTATTAACGGATAGTGATTTTTGTTGTGTCTGTACAAAAAATACTCGCTCTGTGGTTGTTAAAAAAACACACGATCATAAAGGTTTATTTTTTTGTGCAGCGACAGGGAATCGTTGTTTTATCGGCGGGTAACCTTGTTGAATAAATCAAACTTTTGCCTATTCCCGGGATTAGATGACACAGGCGTAGCAGACGTTCAAAAATAGTCAATTATCAGGAATTCAAAATATGCAAAATCACCTACGGGATCGTCAGCAACTTAATGAACTTATCAGTGGCTGGATGCACCGCGATTGGGGGAATATGCCGCGCTGGCTTGCTGCCTGAGCCAGGCGGATATACCTTGCTGAGCGCCGCATAACCTGGTTTATTCGCCAGCCTGAGCCGACTGGCGGGCATACAGATACGCGGTCGCTCTGGAGACGCCCAGATGCTGCGCCACTGTGTCCATAGATTTTCGTACGTTCAGCAAACCGTCTTTGCGTAATTGTTGAATCAGTCGTTTACGGTCTTCAGGTTTCAGGGCGCGGGCCGTCGTTGCGCATTTAGCGGCAAAGTCATCGATACGCTGGCGGATGACTTCGTTACTGCCGGGATCGATATGTTCCTTAATGGGAGAGTCAGCGGTTTCAGTAAAACGCGCAAGGGCACTCTGCATGCCACGAAACAGCGTCATATCCACGTTCAGACAGAGTGCTGCTACGTATTTGCCTTCATCATCCTTGATGCCGATGGAGGTACTTTTCACCGGGCGGCCATCGGCAAACTGGTTGCTGTAGTTGGCTATAATGCTGGGGAATTCAGGCGATGCGATTCGCGCCAGACCCAGTTCTGTTGCCGGTTGGCCGGGTTCTCGCCCGGACAGGTTATTATGGATGGATAAAATGGCATGTTCAGGATTTTTGAGATCATGAACCACCACTTCGCAAAACGGCGAGAAGGTCTCGCTCAAGCCCCTGGCGATAGTGTCAATTTGGCTGAGAAGTGAGTTGTTATCGGTTTTTGGCATGCCAGTCTCCTGCGGTGATGCCTGTTGCCATGATTGCGGGCAGTTTACAGTGAGCAGGGTTCGCTTTTCCAGACACGAGTGTTCAGACGGTAATAAGGTATCCGCATGGCAGATACCTTCTTGATTACCCGGCAAGGAATTCACTGTAGCGGCTGATATCCACGTTCCCACCGCTGATGATAATGCCGATTTTCTTGCCGCGAAGTTCAGCTTTGTGCGCTCTGGCGGCGGCAAAACCCAGACAGCCAGTCGGCTCCACGACAATTTTCATTCGCTCAGCGATAAATTTCATCGAGGCGACTAATTCATCGTCTGAGACAGTCAGAATATCGTGCACATTTCGCTGGATAATCGGAAACGTAATATTCCCGAGATGTTGGGTCTGAGCTCCGTCAGCAATGGTTTTCGGCGTATCGATATGAACAATCTTTCCGCTGCGAAACGATTGTTGACCATCGTTTCCTGCCTCCGGCTCGACACCATAGATGATGCAGTCAGGTGACAGATGTCTGGCTGCCAGTGAGGAGCCCGAAAGCAGGCCGCCACCGCCCAGACACACGAAAAGAACGTCTAGCTGACCCACTTCTTCAATCAGCTCTTTTGTGGCGGTGCCCTGGCCCGCAATCACGTGCGGATGGTCGTATGGCGGGATCAGCGTCAATCCTTGTTTCTCTGCCAGCTCCCGTCCGATTTTTTCACGATCTTCGGTATAGCGATCGTAAGTCACCACATTTCCACCATAGCCTTTTGTGGCTGCAACTTTAGCCGCCGGGGCATCATGCGGCATGATAATCGTCGCCGGGATCCCCAACAATTTTGCCGACAGGGCAATGGCCTGCGCATGGTTGCCGGACGAAAAGGTGACGACGCCCGCAGCGCGTTGTTCTGGCGTGAACTGGCGTAACGCATTCATGGCTCCGCGAAATTTAAACGCGCCCATTCTCTGGAAGTTTTCGCACTTGAAGAAAACTTCAGCACCAAATTCGTCATTAACCGTTCGGGAGGTCATCACCGGCGTTTTGTTGGCATAGTCGGCGATGCGCTCTGCCGCGGCGGCAACATCGTTATAATCAGGCAGTGTCATTTCAGTCATTGTTGTTCACCTGTATGTCGTTAAACGTCATGCTTGTGGGGCCAGGGCAATAGCTTCAACTTCCAGCGCGAAACCATAATGAAGCTCTGCAACGCCCGCTACCGCGCGGGAGGGCCGGAAATCACCGATCCACTCCCCATAGATTTTGTTAAACGTTGGCCATTGGTTGATATCTGTCACATAGACGCGTACTGACACCAGGTGCTGTCGAGAAACCCCAGCGCCAGCCAGGCAGGCATCAATATTCTGCAGTACCAGCCGCGTCTGCTCTTCAAAAGATGCCTCGGTTTTTTTTTCGCCATCACTTGTGACCGGCAACTGACCAGAAATGAAGACGAATCCGCCAGCCGTTGTACTGTGCGAGTAATGACCTGCAGGCGGAAAACCTCCTGCAGATGAGTTCAATGTAATGTCCAAGGACATAAGAGAATCTCCTGTAGTTAGTGGTAATTCATTTTGTATAAAATAATACTGTTTGTATTATTTTATACGCTTTCAAACCGCGTTCGGCTAGTGATAGTTTTCACAGATGATGATTTTGTGAACTATGGCAAACGTGACCCACGTTATATAGCTATCCTGGCGCGGTGAAAGAGGGGGAACGCTTTTGATGAGGGTAAAGCTGGGGAGTGAAGAAGCGCCCCGGGGCGGGGCGTTAAAGCCAAAAATTAGCCGATATGGCCGTGGTTAATCTTACTTAACGGCTCATTGATATCGAAGATTTTGCACGTCACGTCTTCCACACCCAAGTGCTTCAGGCGGGCCGTGTGTTTTTTGATATAGGCCAGAGCGCTGTCTTCATCCTGAAACAGGTAGATGCCACCCGCTTCGTGGTTTGCTGCGTTCTCGGTCCAGATTTTCCAGATGAAACCCGGTTCCTGGTTGATGGATTCGGCCAGTTCAACAAGCTGATGTGACATCTCAGCGCCAAACGGACCAGGAAAATCAAAGTGTATCTGCACGAGTTTGTTTGCCATAAATCCTCCATGGATTGGTTAATTCGGGTAAGGCTGCTAGCGTAACAGCACTTTACCCGTCAGATAAGTTACTGCTTGTCCACCAATATAAACACGCGTTCCTGTCAGCTGGCAGCGTAAATCGCCGCCGCGTTCAGAGACCTGGCGCGCCAGCATCTGCGTTTTATTCAGTTTTGCAGCCCAGTAAGGAATCAGCATGCTATGCGTCGAACCGGTGACCGGGTCTTCTGCGACCGCTTCACCCGGGCAGAAGAAACGGCTGACGAAATCGTATTCTCCGTCACCCGGCGCGGTGATACATACCATTTTCCCTAGGGGAATCATGGCGTGGATATTCGGGCGCACAGCCTCAACCTGCTGTTGATTCTCCATCACGACCATGTAATCGCGCGCGACGCGCACTTCTTTATATTCGGTGATGCCTAATGTTTCCAGCAGTAAGGCGGGCGGTTCGGCAGGTTCGCTTTGCCAGGCAGGAAAATCAAGCGTCAGCCAATCACCGCTGCGCGTGACCGTCAGTGGACCCACAAAACGGGTGGCAAAATGAATGGTCGCTTCCGGGTAATCCAGATGTTCAAAGATGACATGTGCGGCGGCAAGCGTGGCATGCCCACACAGATTAATTTCGCCTTGCGTGGTAAACCAACGCAGCTCGAAGCCATTCTCACTAGCGACAAAAAAAGCGGTTTCCGACTGGTTATGCTGCTGCGACATTTTTAATAATATTTCATCGGGCAACCAGTCATCGAGCGGGCATACTGCTGCGGCATTACCGCCAAACGTCGTAGTGGTAAAGGCATCTACCATGTAGAAATCGATTTGTTGCACGGTGTAACCCTCTCATCGCACTCAGGATATCCCACACTCTATCATGCAATGATTGTCATTGGTTAAGCACCCTGATTCGCCTGAGTGGTAAAAATTCGCTATCATCCGTTTCCACACTTCATCCTGGCCGCTCATGTCTACGATCCTTGATACCTTTATTGCCCCGCCTTGTCATGAGGAGATAGCGATCCTCTATCAGGACGAGCATCTGGTGCTTATCAATAAACCCACCGGACTGCTTAGTTTGTCGGGGAAAAATCCGCAGAATCTCGATTCAGTACATCACCGGCTGGTACAGATTTACCCCGGCTGTACGCTGGTACATCGGCTTGATTTTGGGACGTCAGGGCTGATGGTGATTGCCCGTAACAAGGCTATCAACGCCGCGCTTTGCCAGCAGTTCAGTCAGCGCGCGGTAAGCAAGGTGTATAGTGCGTTGTTGTGCGGGCATCTGAAAAACGATGAAGGCGTTATAGATGCAGCGATTGCCAAAGACCCGGCGCTGTTTCCACTGATGTCGATTTGCGCCATTAACGGTAAACCCGCGCGCTCGCGCTATCAGGTTATTGAACGTTTTCATCATCGCCAGCAAGATGGGGCGTTACTCGCTTTGACGCGGGTACGGCTGACACCTGAAACCGGGCGTACCCACCAGTTGCGGATCCACTGTCAGCAGTTGGGGCATCCCATTTTGGGGTGCGATTTATATGGTGGGCGTCTGCTGCCAGGCACCGAACGGACGTCGAGACTGATGCTGCATGCCAGTGAACTGCATTTCAGGCATCCGGTCAGTCAGGAATGGATGACGGCCCAAAACGCCAGCCCGTTTTGAGGATATAAAAAAGCCGCCAGATGGCGGCTATTTGGGGATTATCGTGCGGCGCGTTGTAAAATAACCGCTGACGGCTGGCGCTGCAGAAAACGCATCCGCAGCATCATCAACACTGCCGCAGAGGTCAGGCCGATAATAAAGCCCATCCAGAATCCTGCCGGTCCCATCCGGTCAACCACCAGATCGGTCAGCGCCAGAATATAACCGCTCGGCAGACCCAGTACCCAGTATGCCGTAAAGGTAATAAAGAAAATGGAACGCGTATCTTTATAACCACGTAGGATACCGCTGCCAATAACCTGGATAGAGTCCGATATTTGATACACCGCGGCCAGTAACATGAGCTGCGCTGCCAGAGCGACAACTTCCGGGTTATTGTTGTAGAGCAGGGCAATGTGCTCACGGAATGTCACGGTGAAAATCGCCGTCACAACCGCCATGCAGACACCGACGCCCAGACCTGTTCTGGCTGCGGTTTGCGCATCCAGCGTGGAACCCTGGCCCAGACGATAACCGACTCGAATGGTGACGGCTGCAGCCAGAGACATCGGCAGGACGAACATTAACGAGCTGAAGTTGAGCGCGATCTGGTGTCCGGCCACGTCGACAATCCCCAGCGGGGAAACCAGCAGCGCCACCACAGCAAACAGCGTCACTTCGAAAAATAACGCCAGCGCGATAGGTAAACCCAGCTGTACCAGGCGCTTCATTACGGCGGTGTCCGGTTTCTGGAAACCACGCTTATTACGGATATCACGCATCGAGCGTGCGCGTTTAACGTATGACAGCATGGCGATAAACATCACCCAGTAAACCGCCGCCGTTGCCACGCCGCAGCCCACGCCGCCAAGTTCCGGCATGCCAAAATGCCCATAAATGAAAACATAGTTAACAGGAATGTTCACCAGCAGGCCGAGAAATCCCATCACCATCGCCGGTTTGGTTTTGGCCAGACCTTCACACTGGTTACGGGCTACCTGGAAGAACAAATACCCCGGCGCGCCCCACAGCAACGCGCGCAGGTAGCCGACGGCTTTATCTGCCAGCGCCGGGTCGATGTTATGCATGGAGCGAATAATGTATCCCGCGTTCCAGAGCACGATCATAATCAGAATGGAGACGCTGCCCGCCAGCCAGAAACCCTGGCGTATTTGATGGGCAATGCGATCGCGGCGCCCGGAACCATTGAGTTGCGCAATCACTGGCGTCAAGGCCAGCAGCAGTCCGTGACCAAACAGAATGGCCGGCAGCCAGATAGATGTGCCAATGGCGACGGCCGCCATGTCCGTGGCGCTGTATCCGCCCGCCATGACGGTATCAACGAATCCCATTGCGGTTTGAGCGATTTGCGCAAGAATCACCGGAATTGCCAGAGCTAATAACTGACGCGCTTCACTTACATACTTTTGCACGTGTACACCACTATATTGTTGTTATTTGAGAGACTAAAAAAGCCGCCTTATATGGCAGCAAGGAGAAAAAGCAGGGGAAATTTCAGTCTATTGTAGCGAGGAATACGTAATTCTCCAGTGAAAAAACAGGCAGTAGCGGCGCATTGCTGGCAACCTGAATTTCCACCTGCTATTGTGCTGTGCAGAGATGTCTTAATTCAGTTCAGGAGTTAGAAGTATGTTTACGGGTATTGTGCAGGGCACCGCGAAATTGGTGTCCATTGATGAAAAACCAAATTTTCGTACGCATGTTGTGGAGTTACCTGAATATATGTTGGATGCGCTGGAGACCGGCGCATCGGTTGCCCACAATGGGTGCTGCCTGACGGTAACCGAAATCAACGGTAACCAGATAAGCTTTGATCTGATGAAAGAAACGCTGCGTATCACCAATCTGGGTGACCTGAAGGTTGGGGATTTGGTCAACGTTGAGCGTGCGGCAAAATTCAGTGATGAAATTGGCGGACATTTAATGTCGGGCCATATTATGACGACCGCCGAAGTGTCGAAAATTCTGACCTCGGAGAACAACCGCCAGGTGTGGTTTAAAGTTCAGGATCCGTCGCTGATGAAATACATCTTGTACAAAGGATTTATCGGAATTGATGGCATCAGTCTGACGGTCGGCGAGGTGACACCGACGCGTTTCTGTGTGCATTTGATCCCGGAAACGCTGGAACGTACGACTCTGGGTAAGAAAAAGTTAGGCGCGCGGGTCAATATCGAAATCGATCCTCAAACCCAGGCGGTGGTTGATACCGTTGAGCGCGTACTGGCGGCGCGTGAAAGCGCCATCAGTAACGTAACGGGTGAGGCGGGAGCCTAAGCCAGAGTGTAAAACCCCCGTTGGCACGGGGGTGATAACGATTAGCGGGGAACGCGCAGGCCGTGTTCAACGCCGCGGGAAAAAACCACCTGCCACAGCTGAATGTCGCGAGCACGAAACGCACCGGCGCAGGCGTTCAGGTAATAGCTGAACATCCGTTTAAAGCGTTCGGTATAGTTATCGGCGATTTCAGGCCAGGATCTCATGAAACGCTCGTGCCAGGCCATCAACGTTGTATCGTAATCCGCGCCAAAATTATGCCAGTCTTCCATCACAAAATGCGGCTCGCTGGCGTTGGCAATCTGGCGAACTGACGGTAAACAGCCGTTCGGGAAGATATATTTATTGATCCACGGATCAACGTTATTGTCGGTCTTTTTGGAACCGATGCTATGCAGCAAAAAGAGACCGTCGGGTTTTAAATTACGATCAACCACTTCAAAATAAGTCGCGTAGTTCTTCGGCCCCACATGCTCAAACATGCCGACGGAGACAATGCGATCAAATTTGTCGTTCAGGTCGCGATAATCCTGCAGCAAAATTGTGACATCCAGCCCCGCACAACGCGCCTGCGCCATTTTCTGCTGTTCTGCCGAAACGGTCACGCCCACAACGCTAACGCCATATTGTGACGCCATAAACTGGGATAAGCCGCCCCAGCCGCAGCCAATATCGAGCACCCGCATGCCTGGCTTCAACTGCAGTTTTTCGGCAATCATTTTTAGCTTCGCCTGTTGGGCAGATTCCAGGGTATCGGCATCTTTCCAGTAGGCGCAGGAATACTGCATATAAGGGTCCAGCATGCGGGTAAAGAGATCGTTGCCCAAATCGTAGTGTTCTTTGCCGACGACCCACGCACGTTTTTTGGTCTGTAAATTGAACAGGCGAGCCGTGGCGATACGTAGCGTGTCTTTAAAGTGGCGGGGGAGTTGGTTTTCAAGACCGGCGCGCAGGACCTTACAAAAAAACATGTCCAGCCGGTCGCATTCCCACCAGCCATCCATATAACTTTCGCCCAACCCTAACGATCCTTCCTGCAGTACGCGTTTGAAAAAATCGGGGTTCGTTACGCGAATATCTGCCGGTGCCGGACCATTAATGGTAATACCTGCACGGCTTAATAATTCATTGGTGATGCGGTACCAGTCATCATCCGGTACGCTGACGTCTTCTATACACGATGAACTCATAGCTTCTCCATCACTGGTCGGTGATCAGAACCTTAAAATAGCGTAGACGCTTTTTTGGGCTTTGTGAGAACTCTCACGGAATTAATCCGCGAATCTATAATCCGACGTAGAACAGAGGAAGGGAGGAACCCTTGCCGAAAAGACCATCCATGGGAAAACGGGAACGTTCTTGTCCCCGTTAACACATAACAATTATCGTTTTTTTAACAACCGGAAATCAGTATAGGCCTGAATTTTTGATGATTCAACCAATAAACATTAGCAGGCTAATTAATTATCAAAGATGATTACTAGTGAGACTCACCGTGGGCAATTTGCGCCCGATCATCTGTGTGCGGGGCGTTAGCCTTCTGCGACTGCATTTTGTAACCCGCGGCCGCCAGCAGCACCGTTGTCAGCATCACGCTGGTGGTGGTGAGCAGCGGGGTGGCGATCAACCAGGAAACCACAAGGCTTGCCAGGAAGCATAAACCCAGTTGCAGTGTGTTCTGCAATGCTGCTGCGCGTCCCGTAGCTTGTGGGAAAGGACGTAACGCCTGAGCCACAACAATAGGGTAGATTGCTCCATTGGCAATCGCCATAACGCAGAATGGGATGAGGATTTCAGCCAGCGCAACATGGTGAATAAAGCCGGTTGCCCAGGTGGCCACTACGCTAAAGGCATACAGAATGAGTAACCAGGGCAGCAACTGACGGCCCTGCCATTTTTGCAGCGCAGCGCGGCAGCCGTAACCACCAATTAAGAAAGCGATGGTTTGTGGAACATAGCTCAGGCCAATCACCGCCGGACTGTAGCCCATTTCGCTGAGGATGAACGGGGAACCCGTCAGCCACGCGAAGAAGCTCGCGGAGCAGGCGGCATAAATCAGCACGTTTCCGCGGTAAACTTTTGAGCGCAACAGGGTAGCGAAAGTCAGTTTATCCTGGCTGTCGTCGCGTGCTTTAGCTGTTGGTTTTAAGCGCAGAGCCGGAAGCATCAGGATTAGAGTAATGGCAAACAGGGTGGCGAAAATGGCCTGCCAGGAAAAATGTACTAGGATCCAACTGCCTAATAACGGCGCTAATGCCGGGGATAACCCGACCAATGGCATAATGGTGGCAAAGATGCGGTTTACTTTTTGTGAAGGATAATAATCGGTGACCAGCGCCTGCCAGATAACCGATGCCGCACAAACGCCAACGGCCTGAACAAAGCGCAGTACCAGCAGACCGGTGGCATTTTCAACCCACAGCATGCCCAAACTGCCCAGCGCGAAGATGGATAAACCCAGCAGCAAAACAGGCTTGCGACCATAATGGTCAGAGAGCGGCCCCCACAGAAGTTGCGCGACGGCAAAACCCGCTAAGAATAAGCTAAGGCTGGCGCTGACGGCAGATGCAGGCGTCTGCAGATCGGACTGAATTGCGGCAAAGGCGGGCAGATACATATCCGTTGCCAGAAAGCCGAGTACGCTAAGACCCGCCAGCCAGACTAAAAATCCTTTCCCAGGTTGCATCATCATTTCTCTTTTTTTAGCAGTAGTACAATGCCGCTGAGTGTAGTGAGTGTAATTCTTGCTGTGAAACGCTAATATTTGCTTACTGATTTCAAATTTTTTGTAGGCAGAATATGTGGTCGGAATATTCACTTGAAGTTGTGGATGCGGTTGCGCGTAACGGTAGCTTTAGTTCGGCCGCGCAGGAGTTGCACCGCGTACCCTCGGCGGTAAGCTACACCGTGCGTCAACTGGAAGAGTGGCTGGCGGTGCCGCTTTTTGAGCGACGCCATCGGGACGTGGAATTGACGCCTGCCGGTGCATGGTTTCTCAAGGAAGGCCGCTCTGTTATCAAAAAAATGCAGATCACCCGCCAGCAATGTCAGCAAATTGCCAACGGCTGGCGCGGGCAGTTGGCGATCGCGGTAGATAACATTGTCCGCCCGGATCGTACCCGACAGATGATCGTGGATTTCTATCGTCATTTTGATGATGTGGAGCTGCTGGTTTTCCAGGAGGTGTTTAACGGTGTCTGGGATGCGCTGTCCGATGGGCGCGTTGAGCTGGCAATCGGCGCCACGCAGGCGATTCCGGTGGGGGGGCGCTATACCTTCCGCGACATGGGAATGCTGAGCTGGAGCTGCGTGGTGGCAAGCCATCATCCGTTGGCGTCAATGCCCGGACCGCTAAGCGACGACACGTTGCGCAACTGGCCGTCGCTGGTGCGTGAAGACACGTCGCGTACGCTTCCCAAGCGTATTACCTGGCTGCTGGATAACCAAAAGCGCGTCGTGGTGCCTGACTGGGAATCTTCTGCTACCTGTTTATCTGCAGGTCTGTGCGTGGGCATGGTACCGACGCATTTTGCCAAACCGTGGATTGATAGCGGCAAATGGGTCGCGCTAAAGCTGGAGAATCCATTTCCTGATGCCGCATGCTGCCTGACCTGGCAACAGAACGATACGTCGCCGGCATTGAGCTGGCTGCTGGACTATTTAGGGGATAGTGAAACACTGAATAAGGAGTGGTTGCGGGAGCCCGATGAGGCTCCCGCACAACAGTCTTAACGACGGTAATCGCGGAACGGGCCGTCGGCAACGGAGCGGCGTTCTACCAGGCGCGGATGAACCTCGATAGACTGCGACTCTTCACGTTTATTCACGATACGGTCTAACAGCATGTTGAAGGCCGTTTCCCCCAGTGAATCTTTAGGCTGGTGAATGGTCGTCAGAGCCGGCGTGAAGAAGCGGGCGTTGCGCACGTTGTCGTAACCGATGAGCGAAACATCCTGCGGTACGCGCAGTCCCATCTCGTCAGCGGCGCACAGCGCACCCATCGCCATGATATCGCCACCGCAGAAGACGGCAGTCGGACGATGCGACTGTGACAGAATTTGCTGCATGGCGCGATAGCCGGATTCAGGCTCAAAATCGCCCTGCACAATCCAGTTTTCAGGAACTTTAATCAGCGCTTCTTCCATCGCTTTCATAAAGCCTGCCAGACGCCCGGCTCCGGTATTACGCTCCATTGGTCCTGGGATCACGCCAATCTCACGATGACCGCGTTCTACCAGATACCGACCCGCCATGTAACCGCCTTCGAAGGCGTTATCAATGACCGTATCGGTAAAGTCGGCTTTAGCTTCGCCCCAGTCCATGACGACCATCGGAATATGGCGGTACTCTTCGAGCATCGAAAGCAGCGACTCCGGATATTCAGAACACATCACCAGCAGACCATCAACGCGCTTTTGCGCCATCATTGACAGATAAGCCTGCTGTTTTTCGAGACTGTTCCATGCGTTACCCAGAATCAGGGTATAGCCTTTCTGGAAACAGTTTTTCTCAACGGCTTCGATAATTTCAGCGAAATAGGCCGCTTCGCTGCTGGTGGCCAGCAAGCCAATAGACTTGGTGTGATTCACCTTCAGGCTGCGCGCCACGGCGCTCGGAGAATAGTGCAGCTCTTTGATCGCCGCCCAGACAGCATTACGCGTTTCTTCCGCGACAAAGCGCGTCTTGTTAATTACGTGTGATACGGTTGTAGTGGAAACGTTTGCTCGCTTCGCTACATCTTTAATTGTTGCCATTACATCTCACTCCAGACCATATCCTAAGCTCCTGAGAATACTCCAGGTAAACGTTTGCCTTAACACACCCTTAGCGCAACGTAAGGGTTGCGGCACGCCGGGAAAACGACACGGAACGTCAGGAAGGGGTCAATGGCCGGTACGCTAATCAAGTAAGCGTGGAATTTTGTCTGATCTTAACGAAAAGGGGAAGAGTTAAAAGCAGTTATCAATATAAATCGTGAGAGATTTTTGCTTTCAAGTGTGTAAAAATGCGCAATATCACTTTTTGTGTGGGAATAAAAAGGAGAAAACTTGATGAGCACCGATCTGAAATTTTCGTTAGTGACTACCATTATTGTTCTGGGTTTGATCGTCGCGGGTGGCCTGACCGCAGCGCTGCATTGATTTCCCCCGAGGGAGTTCGCTCTCCCTCATCCTTTCCGCTTGCCTTTCCCGTCGATTGTTTGCGAATAAGCAAAAGTCTTTTGCAATTTTGTTAACTTTATTAATTTTGCGATCAATGTCATGCTTTTGACTCTTATTTTATGTCGCGCCCCGGCTCGACGTTACGGAGTCGAAATATGAAACTCAATTATCCTTTACTGGCGCTGGCGATCGGCGCGTTTGGCATTGGCACCACTGAATTTTCGCCAATGGGATTATTGCCCGTCATTGCCAAAGGTGTGGATGTCTCGATTCCCGCGGCCGGAATGTTAATCAGCGCGTATGCGGTTGGGGTGATGGTGGGTGCTCCGCTGATGACATTACTGCTGTCCCATCGTGCGCGACGTAATGCGTTGATATTCCTGATGGCGATTTTCACGCTGGGCAACGTGCTTTCGGCTATCTCGCCGGATTACACCACCCTGATGTTATCGCGTATTTTGACCAGTCTGAACCATGGGGCATTTTTCGGTCTTGGCTCCGTTGTCGCTGCAAGCGTAGTACCCAAACATAAGCAGGCCAGCGCCGTGGCAACCATGTTTATGGGGCTGACCATTGCCAATATTGGCGGCGTTCCTGCGGCGACCTGGCTTGGTGAAACCATCGGCTGGCGTATGTCGTTTATGGCAACGGCGGGTCTGGGCGTTATCGCCATGGTCAGCCTGTTCTTCTCATTACCCAAAGGTGGGGCGGGAGAGCGCCCGGATGTCCGTAGCGAATTGGCGGTACTTATGCGTCCGCAGGTGCTGTCGGCGCTGCTGACGACCGTTCTGGGAGCGGGGGCGATGTTCACGCTTTATACCTATATCTCACCAGTGTTACATACAATCACCCATGCCACACCGGCGTTTGTGACCGGTATGCTGGTGCTGATTGGCGTTGGCTTCTCAATCGGTAACTATCTTGGTGGCAAACTGGCTGACCGTTCCGTCAACGGTACGCTGAAAGGCTTTTTACTGCTGCTGATGGTTATTATGCTGGCCATTCCTTTCCTGGCGCGTAATGAGCTGGGTGCGGCAGTTAGTATGGTGGTCTGGGGGGCAGCGACGTTTGCGGTCGTTCCGCCGTTGCAGATGCGCGTGATGCGTGTTGCCAGCGAAGCGCCTGGATTATCATCGTCAGTCAACATTGGCGCGTTTAATCTGGGGAATGCTCTGGGTGCCGCAGCCGGTGGGGCGGTGATTTCCGGTGGGTTGGGCTATAGCTTTGTTCCGGTGATGGGGGCAATTGTGGCAGGACTTGCGCTGTTGCTGGTCTTTATCTCGGCGCGCAAACAGCCTGAAGAGGCGTTCACTACCGCGAATTAATGCTAAAACGCAGAAGGGTTCTCCTTCTGCGTCATCTTTTTTATGCTGCGAAGTTCTTCGCAACAAATTCCCAGTTCACCAGCGCCCAGAAGTTTTCCAGGTAGCCAGGACGGGCATTGCGATAATCGATGTAGTAGGCGTGTTCCCATACGTCAACGGTCATCAGCGGCGTCGCGTCGGTGGTCAGCGGTGTACCTGCATTGGAGGTGGAAACGATAGCCAGTTTGCCATCCGTTCCTTTTACCAGCCAGGTCCAGCCAGAACCGAAGTTTTTAATAGCGGCATCGGTGAACTGCGCTTTGAAATCCGCAAAGCTGCCAAAGGAGGCGGCAATTGCTTCGGCCAGTTTACCGGTAGGTTCGCCACCTGCGTTCGGTGCCAGGCAGTTCCAGTAGAACGTGTGGTTCCATACCTGTGCTGCGTTATTGAATACACCGCCTTCAGAGCTACGTACGATCTCTTCCAGTGATTTGCCTTCAAACGCCGTGCCTTTAATCAGGTTGTTCAGATTAGTCACGTAAGTTTGATGGTGTTTGCCATAGTGATATTCCAGCGTTTCGGCAGAAATGTGCGGTGCCAGAGCATCTTTGGCATACGGTAATGCAGGTAATTCAAACGACATTGCTTCTCTCCTTATTATTTGTATTGAGTACACACAATAGCCTCATTGTGAGTAAGGATAGGGTAGCAAATTGAAAGGTTATGCAAAAGAAGAACTTACCCTACAGCATGTACTGTAGGGTAAGTTTTTAACGAATTGTTTTTGGCGTCATTACCCGACGAGCGCCCACATAGTGGCGCTGCCAGTAATCTTCACTCAGAGAGGTGATTTGAATTTCCTGGCCGCTGCGCGGTGACTGAATAAACTTACCGTTGCCAACATAAACGCCAACGTGATCGGCAGTTCCACGCCCCTGGGTACGGAAAAATACCAGATCGCCATTTTTCAGTTCGCCACGTTCAATCGGCGCAGCATCGCGCAGATGATACATTTCGTTCGCTGTACGTGGAATGCGGAATTTCACCAGATCTTTATAGGCGTAATAGACCAGACCGCTGCAGTCAAACCCGGTTCTTGGTGAGGTGCCGCCCCAGCGATAAGGCTTGCCGATTTGGTTCATCAGCGTGGACATGGCGGTTTTAGTGGCTTTCTGCACTTTCACTTTATGCGCGTCAGCCAGCGTCGTTGGTGCGGTGGTTTTCACTTTTACACAGCGCGGCTTATGACCTTTGCGCGGCGTGCATTTTTCAGTCCAGGTAACGGCAGCGGTTTGTGCTGCGGTGTTTTTACCACGACGGTTTGCTGTTTTGGTCGACTTTGCCGGAGCGGCAGTGCGATGTTTAGAAGAGGAAGCGGTTTTGGTGCTGGTTTTGCTGGTGGTTTTTGTCGCCGTTTTCTTGCTGGTTTTTGTTGTTTTTTGGCTGGTTGTTGCGCTTTTCTTTTTATCTACCGTTTTGATGGTGTGGGAATGGGTAGGTGTCGTCCTGGCCTGCTTGGAAGCATGAGCCATGGGCGTAAAGGGCAGTGTAGTAAAAAGTAAAGCACAGAGCGTGATCGAGATTCGGTTTATCCGCGCCACTGAGCAATCCTCTGGTAAGGCAGGTCTATCATGCCTGCGTGTGATTTTCAAAACTTGATGATTCTAATCTATAGAAAGAGGGAAAGTTAATAGCTTTTTTGTTTAAAACTACGTTTCGTAACCGACCGCAAAAAAAATCAGCAATTAAAGTTGGCGTTGGTGAACGAATAATCAAATCCACAGGCTTTAAAGGGATAAGTGAGATTGTGAATGCAACTTTTGGCGTCAGGGGATAAAATAATAACGCGTAATGAAAATGTTATTTTCCGTTGCCTGTCTGACCCGCTACAATGTCAGACTACTGCCGTAAAAGAAGTTTAAGGAAGCAAGATAATGAGCACCACTATCGAAAAAATCCAGCGCCAGATCGCTGAAAACCCGATTCTCCTGTACATGAAAGGTTCCCCTAAACTGCCAAGCTGCGGTTTCTCCGCTCAGGCTGTGCAGGCGCTGTCCGCCTGTGGTGAACGCTTTGCTTATGTTGATATTCTGCAGAACCCGGATATTCGCGCCGAGCTGCCGAAATACGCAAACTGGCCAACCTTCCCGCAGCTGTGGGTTGATGGTGAGCTGGTTGGCGGCTGTGACATTTTGATCGAAATGTACCAGCGCGGTGAGTTGCAGCAGCTGATTAAAGAAACAGCGGCGAAATACAAAACCGAAGAGCCGGACGCTGAATAATATCAGCGTAAATAAAAAAGCGACCTCGTGATGGTCGCTTTTTTTATCGGTCCGTTATGCCTCTTCAGGCACGGGAAGAGGCCAGCCGCCGAGACGTTTCCAGCGGTTAACAATTTCGCAAAACAGCACGGCCGTCCGTTCGGTGTCATACAGCGCCGAGTGCGCCTGAGTCCCGTCAAATTCCATTCCTGCCGCCAGGCACGCTTTCGATAACACAGTTTGCCCCAGAGACAGGCCGCTTAAGGCCGCAGTATCAAAGGTGACGAACGGATGAAATGGATTACGTTTGAGCGAGGCGCGTTCTGCTGCGGCCATCATAAAACTGTGGTCGAACGTAGCGTTATGCGCCACCATGATCGCCCGATTGCAGCCGCTGTCTTTAATGCCTTTACGCACCATTTTAAAGATGGCATGCAGAGCGTCATATTCGCTGACCGCGCCGCGTAGCGGATTGTTAGGGTCAATTCCGTTAAAGGCGAGGGCTTCCGGCTGCAAATTCGCGCCTTCAAATGGCTCTACGTGGAAATGTAACGTCGTGTCCGGCATCAGCCAGCCTTGTTCATCCATTTTCAGTGTGATGGCTGCGATCTCAAGCAGCGCATCGGTTTTGGCATTGAACCCTGCGGTTTCGACATCAATGACGACAGGATAAAAACCACGAAAACGGTCACACAGACCGGAAAGTTGAGCGTTATCGGACATCTGGGTCTCTTAATACGGGAAAATTGCAGCGCGTATTATGGCAAAATGATGAGTATAAAACTACGGGCACAGACGATCTGCGCCCGTGGGGAGGTTAGTCGCCCAGGCCGCGCCCGGCGTCTTTCTCTTCGATCAGTTCAATTTTGTAACCGTCTGGATCTTCAACGAACGCAATTACGGTGGTGCCGCCTTTTACCGGACCGGCTTCACGCGTGACGTTACCGCCATTCTGACGAATACGTTCACAGGCTTCGGCTGCGTTGTCTACGCTCAGGGCGATATGGCCGTAGGCAGTGCCCAGCTCATACTTGTCGACACCCCAGTTATAGGTCAGTTCGATCACGGCTTCGCTGGTTTCAGGGCCGTAGCCGACAAAGGCCAGGGAGTATTTGTATTCAGGGTTTTCGCTGGTACGCAGCAGCTTCATGCCCAGCACGTTGGTATAAAACTCGATGGAACGCTGCAGGTCACCCACGCGCAGCATGGTATGAAGTAAACGCATCTTTTTCCCCTTCGAAAATGGTTAATACATTCAAAATGTTGTTTTAGTATAGCGGCGTTGTTACGCCGCTATCAATGGCAGAACGGAGTTTGTGACGTTAGAGGGTAGGATAATCGGTGTAACCTTCCGCGCCGCCGCCGTAGAAGCTTTCGGCACGTTGCGGATTCAGCTCCGCTTTACGCTGCAGGCGCGCAACCAGATCCGGGTTAGCGATATAGGCGCGACCAAAAGCAACGGCGTCGATCAGGCCTTTCTCGATCAGTGCTTCTGCTTTTTCAGGTGTGTAGGCACCCGCACCAATGATCGGACCGTGGAAACGCGCACGAACTTTTTCGCGAAACGCATCGGAATACGGCTCGCCGCCAGCCCAGTCCGGCTCAGACATATGCAGGTAAGCGATTCCGCGCTTGCCCAGTTGTTCAATCAGATACAGCGCATCGGCTTCTTCGTTCGGCCCGTTGTCAACGTTCTGGAATGAGCCAATCGGAGATACGCGAATACCAATGCGATCGGCACCCCATTCTTTAATACCGGCATCGACAACTTCCAGCACCAGACGTGCACGATTTTCGACGCTGCCGCCGTACTGATCGGTACGCTGGTTAGACGTTGGCGACAGGAACTGGTGCAGCAGATAGCCGTGAGCGGAGTGCAGTTCAACCATGTCGAAACCCGCTTCGCGCGCGTTGGCAATCGCCTGACGGAAGTCATTAACGATGCCGGGAATTTCTTCCGTTTCCAGCGCACGCGGCATTGAGGTATCCGCACGCGTTGCCAGACCATTTTCATCACGAAGCGAGGTCCGGGTTCCGGCGCTAATCGCGGAAGGTGCGACCGGTGCCTGACCGTTGGGCTGCAGACTGGCGTGAGAGATGCGCCCGGTATGCCACAACTGGACCGCAATATGACCTTGCTCCGCATGTACGGCAGCGGTGATTTTTTTCCATGCGGCAATTTGCGCTTCGCTGTGTAAGCCGGGTGCCCCCGCATAGCCTTTCGCCTGCGCGGAAATCTGTGTAGCTTCACTGATGATAAGACCCGCGCTGGCGCGTTGACGGTAATACTCGGCCATCAGCGGAGTAGGGATGTCGCCAGGCTCAATGCTGCGCAGACGCGTCAGTGGCGCCATGAATACGCGGTTTGCTGCCGTAATAGCACCCACTTTCAGTGGGGAAAAAAGTTTTTCAGATGACATATGGCACTCCTGAATAGACCGGTCGTCTAGTAATAAAAGAAATAAAAACGCCTGTTAAACGGCAGGCGTAGTAATGATGGTTTTAACGTGCGCCAGCGCATTTTCCAGCGGGGTGGCGCTACGAGAAATCTTGGCCTGCAGGTTGGCGCCCAGCCACAGCGCATACAATACCTGCGCCTGCTGTAACGGCTCGCCAACAAAGGACAGACAATGGTTTGCCTGACCTTTCTCCAGCGCCTGCGCTAACAGCGCAATAATGTGCCGCGCGCCTTTATCCATCGCCGTGCGCATATCTTCTGACAGATCGCACACTTCGGCGGACAGTTTTACGGTTAAACAACCGCTGATAATGCCGTGCTGGCTAAACTGGTTCAGTGTTTCCTGATAGTAGGCCAGAATGCGGTCGCGATAGTTTCCTGCCCCCGTATCAAAGTGCGTAGCCAGTCGCTGATGATAGGCCGCATAGT
This sequence comes from Citrobacter sp. RHB35-C21, assembly GCF_013816515.1. Classification (NCBI taxonomy): domain Bacteria; kingdom Pseudomonadati; phylum Pseudomonadota; class Gammaproteobacteria; order Enterobacterales; family Enterobacteriaceae; genus Citrobacter; species Citrobacter sp. RHB35-C21. The sequence continues at coordinate 2,812,296 of NZ_CP057147.1, read as the reverse complement.
GGCGTTCCAGCATCGCAACACCGAACGCTTCTTTAGAGCGAAAATAGTGATAAAACGAACCTTTGGGGACTTCAGCGGTTTTCAGTAGTTCGCTTAAGCCCATACCGGTGAAACCGCGCTGCATACACAGCAGTTCGCCAGTCGCCAGCAGATGTTCGCGTGTATCGTGTTCAGTGATTTTGTTCATGGAAAGGAGTGTAATAGACCAGTCGGTCTAATGCAATAGCGCTTGCGAGAAATTCAGTTAACGTCTTCAATAGGTATATCAATCTTACGAAAGGAGGGGATGTGGCCGAACAGCTGGAGTTTTTCCCCGTCCAGAGCCCATGCCGTGGAATATGTCAGTCTGACGAGCGCGGTTTTTGCCGCGGCTGTTTTCGCAGTCGGGATGAGCGTTTTAACTGGCAAAAGATGAGCGATGCCGAAAAGCAGGAAGTGCTACGGCTTTGTCGTCAGCGCCTGATGCGTAAATTACGAGCAAACAAAGCCAACCCTTCGGAAGAACCGCAACAACCTTCACTCTTTTAAAAGCGTAATTGCGTATACTCGATGCACATTCACTTATAAGGAAGCTGCTATGGTTCAGCGTATTACTATTGCGCCGCAAGGTCCGGAATTTTCTCGCTTTGTAATGGGGTATTGGCGCCTGATGGACTGGAATATGTCCGCGCGCCAGCTAGTCAGCTTTATTGAAGAACATCTGGATCTGGGCGTTACCACCGTCGATCACGCCGATATTTACGGCGGATACCAGTGTGAAGCGGCGTTTGGTGAGGCACTGAAGCTGGCCCCGCATCTGCGTGAAACAATGCAGATTGTTACCAAGTGCGGGATCGCCACGACGGCGCGCACGGAAAATGCGTTGGGTCATTACATCACCGACAGCGCGCATATCATTGCCAGTGCGGAAGCATCGTTGAAGTTACTGGCGACCGATCATATTGATTTGCTGCTCATCCATCGTCCCGATCCGCTCATGGATGCGGACGACGTAGCCGACGCGTTCAAAAAATTGCACCATAGCGGAAAAGTGCGTCACTTTGGCGTATCTAACTTCACCCCGGCACAGTTCTCACTGCTGCAATCGCGTCTGCCGTTCACGCTGGCGACTAACCAGGTTGAGATCTCACCGGTACATCAGCCGCTCCTGCTGGATGGTACTTTAGATCAACTGCAACAACTGCGCATTCGTCCGATGGCCTGGTCCTGCCTCGGCGGTGGTCGTCTGTTTAATGACGATGCGTTCCAGCCATTACGTAATGAACTTGCCACAATCGCAGAAGAGTTAAACGCGCAGTCCATTGAGCAGGTGGTGTACGCCTGGATTTTACGTCTGCCGTCTCAGCCGCTGCCGATTATTGGCTCAGGGAAGATAGAGCGCGTACGCGCTGCCGTTGAGTCTGAGTCATTGAACATGTCTCGCCAGCAGTGGTTCCGTATTCGCAAAGCCGCGCTGGGTTACGACGTACCGTAATCGCGTTTTTGACGCTTCTCCGTTCAAATTTGTGTCACTGGTTTACACTTATCAATCAGACACCTTTTGGACGGAGGTCTTATGAAGCGTTTGAGTTTGGCCATTATTACTCTACTTGCCTGTGCAGGTGCGCAGGCTGCCAGTGAAGAAAAAGTGACAATGAATCTGGTAACGTCGCAAGGCGTCGGCCAGGCGATTGGTACGGTCACTATTGCTGAAACCGGGAAAGGGCTGGAGTTTACGCCCGATCTGAAAGCGCTGCCGCCGGGTGAACATGGCTTCCATGTGCATGCGAATGGCAGTTGCCAACCGGCGATTAAAGAAGGAAAAGCCTCAGCCGCGGAATCGGCTGGAGGCCATTATGATCCGCACCAAACCGGCAAGCACGAAGGTCCGGAAGGCGCAGGCCACATGGGCGACCTGCCGCTGCTGGTGGTGAATAACGACGGTAACGCCACAACACCGGTCATTGCGCCGCGGCTGAAAACGCTCGATGAGGTTAAAGGCAAAGCGCTGATGATCCATGTCGGTGGCGATAATATGTCCGATCAACCAAAACTGCTTGGCGGTGGTGGAGCGCGCTACGCCTGTGGCGTTATCAAATAATCAATTGCCTAGCGTACCCGGCGGAGGCGCCTGTTCGAGCTGAGAAAGCGAGCAGTGTAGTCGCCAGATAAGCGCCGACAGTTCTTGCGCCGCAGGTTGATGATGGTGGGCGAGCGTGTCGCAAATACGCTGTAGCTCACTCAGCGTGGCATTCAGCGGTCGTTGCTGAACGCCGCGCTCACTCATTACGTCGCGAAGCAACGAAATACACACGTCTCTGACACGAGCCAGAGGATCTGAACGCACCTCCCAGGTGCGCAGTTGCCACACCACGTGCGAGCAGTTCAGCAAGACAACCCCCCAACGCAATAGCCAGCGTCGCGCCAGTGCATCCTGACTGTTGCTGAGCTGGCTGACGTGGTGATAGGTCAGCGACTCAAATTCGTTTTCACTGAGCGAGGGATGTCGGCTGAGCTGATCGACAAAATCCCGGCGCAGGGCGCGAATATGGCGGCGACCTTTCCGCGCATCCGATCCGGGCCGCAGAATGGCGAATGCCAGCCACGATAGCGCCACGCCGGTGATTTTCGCCATATTGTCATTCAGGAAATCAGCAAAATCATAAACCGGTGGATTAGTCACCGCGATAAACGATCCCATAAACACGATTAGCTGCCCCCAAAGACCCGCCAGCGCGGGCATTTGCAGCTTCAGGAGTTGCATGGTAGCGAGCAGCGGGAAGAGAAACAGAATGAATTGCCAGAGGTCAGAGATTTGCACCATCAGGCCAAACTTAACCACAAAGCTAAACAGCGACAGCAGAACCAGCGTGCGCATCAGCAAAGAAAGTGACTTGAACGGCGTGGCTACGGCAGAATACAGCACGCTGCTGATGGCCGCGAGCGTTAGTGCGCCAGAGCCTGATTCCCATTGCGCGCCAATGCTCCATGCGCCGATAAGCATCAGGGTACAGAACGTACGCAATCCGCTCCAGAGGGCTTCCGCATTATCGGTATGACGGGCAAGTCCTGGCGTGCGGGCGATAGTAATACGCTCGGCGGTAACGCCATTTTCCAGTAAATGCAGATAATGACTGCTGCGTAAGTACAGCCGACAAAAATAACGCAGTCGTTGCCAGAAGGCGACGTGCCGATAGTCGCGCGCATCGAGAGGACGCAGGGGGGCGATAATACGCGCGACGGTGTAGGTGTCGGTATTGGATTTGACCAGCTCGCTGAGCAGTTGTTCGATGATTTCCCGGGTATTAGCCGGGGGAGTGGGCCAGTTCAGGAGCATCCTGCGCAGACTGGAGATCACGCTGGTCATACGTAACTGCTGATGCAACAGCGAATTGAGCAACGCATTTTGACGGCGAAAACGGTAGTGACTCCAGAACGCCTGAATACGCAGCAGGTTCATGGTCAGAATCTGACCGATAACACCTTCATGAGCTGTTCGAATCGCATCCGTTGTCTCCGGTTGCCAGAGTAAGCTGGCATGCTCCAGTAAACGCGAATGCATGTTTTTCAGCGCGGTAAGCAATGTGGTGCCATCGGAGGTGCTGGGGAGGATCATCATCATCATGCCGCCGCACAGGATACCGACGATGACCTCGCATACGCGGGCCTGAGCGATATCCCACAACTGCGTAATCTCTATGGTATTGACCATGGGAAAAGCAATGATCGCCGCCGTATAACCGGCCAGTTGAAAGGCGTAGGCGACGTTATTGGTGAAGTGCGCGCAGGCCCAGGTACAAAAACCGATCCACACTGACATGCTCAGCAAAAACAACCACGGCTCATTGAGGGTATGACCGGCAATAATCAACGCGGCGGTGGCACCCAGCAAGCTACCCGCAACACGACCCAGACTTTTGCTTATAACCCCGCCGACGGTGGGAAAGCTGACCACTGCCGCCGAGGTCATCGCCCAGTAGGGCTCATCCAGATTCAGGTAATAGGCGAACGTTAACGCCAGACACATCGCAATGGTATTTCGCAACGCATAACGCCACTGCGCTACCGTGGCTTTAAACCACGGCCAATGGCCTGGCATCAGGTGGGACAGTTTCATTTACGCTGGCCGATAGACACGCTGCAGGTCGTACCAGAAACCAGGGTGACATCCTGCGGCAGAGCGTCGAATTCGATGCGGACCGGAACGCGTTGGGCCAGACGCACCCACGGCACATTGGGTTTGATGTCGGGAATCAGGCCGGAATCGCTTTCCACACTTTGGTCGTAGATGGCGCGACCAATACTGGATACGTGACCCTGTAACTTTATGTTGCCGCTGTAGAGCGTGATAACCGCAGGTGCACCTTCACGAATGTGGCGCAACTTGGTTTCTTCAAAATACCCCATCACATAGAAAGAGTGGCTGTCGACAAGGGCAAACAGGGGCTTACCGGTTGAGGCGTAGTCTCCAGTACGAGTTGAAAGGTTGGTGACCCAGCCCGCTACGGGCGCTTTGACCACCGTCTGCGTCAGTTGCCACTGTGCCTGGCGCAGACTGGCCTCGGCTGCTTCAACGCTGGCCTGCATGGCTTTCACGTTGAGGTTAGCAGTATCCAGATCTTCGGCTGAGATATAATTTTGCGATAAATGACGGCGGCGGTTGGCTTCGTTATTGGCTTTCGCCAGATCGGACTGTGCCTTCGCCAGCTGCGCTTGCGCATTTAGTTCTGCAATGTGAAACGGCGTCTTATCGATGATAAAAAGGACATCGCCTTTGTTCACAAACTGGTTATCTTTTATATTGAGTTCGCTAATGCTGCCTGAGACCTGCGGCGTGATGCTGACCTGCTCAGCACGCACTTTGCCATCACGTGTCCAGGGCGATTGCATATAGTAATTCCACATCCACCATCCGGCGAAAACTGCGATGGCAGCGACTATAATGGTGGAGAAGTATTTAATGGTTTTAAGCGACATAATCACCACACAATCAGCATTACAAAGGCCAGACATACGCAAAGCGTAAAGAGTGACAGATCCATTAACAGGGGATGCCAGATTTCGCCGGAGTAAATCCAGTCGCGTAGCAGGCGATGAACAACCAGCCAGAGAATAAATCCTGCTACAAACGCCTTGAAAACAGGAGGGAAGTAGACAGATGCTCCGATCATTAAATCTTGTAGGGGCAATCCTGTTGCATTAAACATAAACTTCACGGGCAAAATCCTTGGCGGAAGAGAGCATTGCTATAGGTTTAGCAAAAAAGAGACAATGAGTCTCTGTAACGCATAATGTCTGAAAAAATGTCAGCCGGTAAGCAAATTTGGCAATACATTTGTTTTGGGAATACAAATGCTGCACACTATTCTAAAATCAGCATAATAACTTAGCAAGCTAATTATAAGGAGATGAAATTGGAATCGCCATTAGGTTCTGATCTGGCACGGTTGGTGCGCATTTGGCGTGCTCTGATTGACCATCGCCTGAAACCTCTGGAGTTGACGCAGACGCATTGGGTTACGCTGCACAACATTCATCAATTGCCGCCTGATCAATCGCAGATTCAGTTGGCTAAAGCGATTGGCATCGAGCAGCCTTCGTTGGTACGCACGCTTGACCAGCTGGAAGAAAAGGGACTCATTTCACGACAGACTTGCGCCAGCGATCGTCGGGCAAAGAGAATTAAACTGACAGAAAAAGCAGAGCCGCTGATTGCAGATATGGAAGCGGTTATCAACAAGACGCGTGGAGAAATTTTGGAAGGGATTTCAGCTGAGGAAATTGATCTGCTGATTAAACTGGTCGCCAGACTGGAACACAATATTATTGAACTGCAGTCACAGGGCTGAAACGATAAGATGACGTGTGGCCAGAGCCTGACCACACGTGAATTCGATTAACGTGGAGACACGGTAACCTGGCTGCCGTTGTTAGCCATAACAACGCGCTGGCCAGCTGAGAACTTGGTCGCACCCTGTTTCTGAACCACCATGATAGTATTACCGTCGTCCTTACGGATTTCCAGTTCTACACCCTGGGTTTTATTCATCGCACCTTGTACGCCTTGACCCGCTACGCCACCGGCAACTGCGCCAGCCGCCGTGGCTAATGAACGACCCGTACCGCCGCCGACGGTGTTACCCAGGAACCCGCCGAGTACCGCACCACCAATGGCGCCAATCACGTTTGCGTCATCACCACCCTGGATTTGCACCGGACGAACATGAACAATTGTACCGTAGGTAACGTTCTGAACTTGTTTCGCTTCGGATGCGGTGTATACGTCGCCTGAAAGGCTATCATTGTTAACGCAGCCCGCCAAAGATACACCCATTAATGCAACAGTCAGCACACGTTTAATCATTTACAAATCTCCTTTAACACCACGAAACGCTAATAAAGCACCCTTCATGGCTAAATTATATGGCACTTGTGAGCCTAAGGTCACATGTTCTACTGGAACAATATGAAAATCTTAACCGAAATCGGATATACCGAGTATAAACGAATCATTCATATAATTGATGTAATAAAGCGTCCATTGTAATGATTAGCCCTCAAAAATCATTAAGGAAGCATGGCATTAGTCGGCACTTTATGGTTGAGTGTCAAGGCTAATTTGCTTAAAAGGATGACATATGAAATCGGGCCGTTTTATCGGTGTAATGTCTGGAACCAGCCTTGATGGTGTCGATGTTGTGCTGGCGACGATAGATGAAACGATGGTTGCGCAACAGGCGAGTCTGACCTGGCCTATTCCTCTCCATATAAAGCAGGCGATCCTGGATATCTGCCAGGGGCAGCAGCTTACGTTATCGCAGTTTGGCCAACTTGACGCACAGCTCGGTTATCTGTTTGCCGAGGCGGTGAATGCGCTGTTGGCACAGGAAAAATTGAAACCGCATGAGATCGTTGCGATTGGCTGTCATGGGCAAACCGTGTGGCATGAACCGACGGGAATCGCGCCGCACACGCTGCAAATTGGCGACAACAATCAAATCGTCGCGCGTACCGGGATAACGGTGATCGGCGATTTTCGTCGCCGCGATATCGCTCTCGGCGGGCAGGGCGCGCCGTTGGTTCCCGCTTTTCATCAGGCGCTGTTGGCTCATCCAACGGAGCGGCGGATGGTGTTAAACATCGGCGGAATTGCCAATCTGTCTCTGCTTATCCCACAGCAACCCGTTCGCGGTTACGACACCGGGCCGGGCAATATGCTGATGGATGCCTGGATCTGGCGGCAATGCGGCCAACCCTACGACAAAGATGCGCAGTGGGCCACATCGGGAACGGTGATCCTGCCTTTACTGCAAAATATGCTTAACGATCCTTATTTTTCTGCGCCTGCGCCGAAAAGCACTGGCCGCGAGTATTTCAATTATGGCTGGATAGAACGTCATATGGCGCAGTTCCCGGGAATAAGCCCGCGGGATGTGCAGGCGACGCTTGCCGAACTGACGGCCGTGACCATTTCCGAGCAGGTCTTGCTAAGCGGAGGCTGTGAACGGCTAATGGTATGCGGCGGCGGCAGCCGTAATCCGCTGCTGATGATGCGTCTGGCGGCATTATTGCCAGGGACAGAGGTCACTTCAACCGATGAGGCTGGGATCAGCGGCGATGATATGGAGGCCCTGGCTTTTGCCTGGCTGGCGTGGCGAACGCTGGCGGGATTACCGGGAAATCTGCCTTCTGTGACCGGCGCATCAGAACCGAGCGTTTTAGGGGCGATTTATCCTGCTAACCCACGAACTCAGAGTTAACTGAAATTATTCAGCGCCATATGTCGATAAACTAGGGATATTAGGGAGGGTGCCATTACCCTCCAGGACCAGGAAAGTCTTCAGGATATGGCTATGAAAAAACTGTTGTTAGTGTGTCTGCCGGTACTGCTTAGCGGGTGCAGCGTGTACGACCAATTTGTCGAGCGTATGCAAACGGATACGCTTGAATACCGCTGTGACGAAAAACCGCTTACCGTGAAGCTGAACAATACCCGTCAGATGGCGAGTTTTGTTTATGATAATCAGCTATTGAACCTCAAACAGGGCGTGTCGGCATCAGGTGCTCGCTATACCGATGGTATTTACGTCTTCTGGTCTAAAGGCGACGAGGCAACGGTCTATAAACGAGACAGAATTGTGCTAAATAACTGTCAGTTACAGAACCCGAAGCGTTGAGATTTTCACCTGGGCGGCGCACAATAGCGTCACCCACTGACAATCCGTAGCCAACATCATGTCTGATAACGACGAATTGCAGCAAATCGCGCATTTGCGCCGTGAATACACGAAAGGCGGTCTCCGCCGCCGCGATCTTCCCGCCGAGCCCCTTGCGCTGTTCGAGCGCTGGCTGGGGCAAGCCTGTGACGCCAAACTGGCCGATCCCACTGCGATGGTCGTTGCTACCGTCGATGAAAACGGTCAGCCTTATCAGCGTATCGTGTTGCTCAAACATTATGATGACAAAGGGCTGGTTTTCTATACCAACCTCGGTAGCCGTAAGGCACATCAGATTGAGAAAAACCCACGCATCAGCCTCCTGTTTCCCTGGCACACGCTGGAACGGCAGGTGATGGTGATCGGCAAGGCTGAGCGCCTTTCCACGCTGGAAGTGGTGAAATACTTCCACAGTCGCCCACGTGATAGCCAGATTGGCGCCTGGGTCTCTAAGCAATCCAGTCGGATCTCCGCGCGCGGTATTCTGGAAAGCAAATTTCTCGAACTGAAGCAGAAGTTTCAGCAAGGTGAAGTTCCACTGCCCAGTTTCTGGGGAGGCTTTCGCGTGAGTATTGAGCAGATGGAGTTCTGGCAGGGTGGCGAAAACCGTCTGCACGATCGTTTTTTATACCAACGCGAAGATAACGCGTGGAAAATTGATCGCCTGGCCCCCTAAAGATGCAAAATTCTTGTTTTAAGCGCTGGTGCTGAACAATCCGGCGCTTTATTCTATGTTTCTTTCGCATCAGGCGAAAAGTCGTGTACCGGCTAAGGTGCAGTCGTTTTATACATGGAGATTTTGATGGCAAGCAGTAACTTGATTAAACAATTGCAAGAGCGGGGGCTGGTGGCCCAGGTGACGGACGAGGAAGCGTTAGCAGAGCGACTGGCGCAAGGCCCGATCGCGCTCTATTGCGGCTTCGATCCTACCGCTGACAGCTTGCATTTGGGGCATCTGGTTCCATTGTTATGCCTGAAACGCTTCCAGCAGGCAGGCCATAAACCTGTCGCACTGGTGGGTGGCGCAACCGGTCTGATTGGTGACCCGAGCTTTAAAGCCGCCGAGCGTAAACTGAATACCGAAGACACCGTGCAGCAGTGGGTGGATAAAATCCGCAAACAGGTTGCGCCGTTCCTCGATTTCGACTGTGGCGACAACTCGGCGATTGCTGCGAACAACTATGACTGGTTTGGCAGTATGAATGTACTGACTTTCCTGCGTGATATCGGCAAACACTTCTCCGTTAACCAGATGATCAACAAAGAAGCGGTGAAGCAGCGTCTGAACCGTGACGATCAGGGGATCTCGTTTACCGAGTTTTCTTACAACCTGCTGCAGGGTTATGACTTTGCCTGCCTGAACAAACTGCACGGTGTTGCGCTGCAGATTGGCGGTTCTGACCAGTGGGGCAACATTACTTCGGGTATCGATTTGACCCGTCGCCTGCACCAGAACCAGGTGTTTGGTCTGACCGTTCCGTTGATCACTAAAGCTGACGGTACGAAATTCGGTAAGACGGAAGGCGGTGCTGTGTGGCTGGATCCGAAGAAAACCAGTCCGTACAAATTCTACCAGTTCTGGATCAACACCGCCGATGCGGATGTTTATCGCTTCCTGAAATTCTTCACCTTCATGGACATTGAAGAGATCAATGCGCTGGAAGAAGAAGATAAAAATAGCGGTAAAGCGCCGCGCGCCCAGTATGTTCTGGCTGAGCAAGTAACGCGTCTGGTTCACGGCGAAGAAGGGCTGGTAGCGGCAAAACGTATTACCGAAAGCTTGTTCAACGGTAATCTGAGCGATTTGAGCGAAGCGGATTTCGAACAGCTGGCGCAAGATGGCGTGCCGATGATCGAGATGGACAAGGGTGCCGATCTGATGCAGGCGCTGGTGGACTCCGAGCTGCAACCTTCTCGCGGCCAGGCACGTAAGACTATCGCGTCTAATGCGGTGACCATTAACGGTGAGAAGCAATCCGATCCGGAATATTTCTTCCAGGAGAGTGATATCCTGTTCGGGCGCTACACCTTACTGCGCCGTGGCAAGAAGAACTATTGTCTGATTTGCTGGAAGTAAGATTTAGTTAGCAGGGGCGTGGGAAACTACGCCCCTTTATTTTTTCAGGGTTGTGGTAAGTAAAATGAAGAATATCCTCGCCATCCAGTCCCACGTTGTTTTTGGTCATGCGGGCAACAGTGCAGCAGAATTTCCAATGCGTCGTCTTGGCGCAAATGTCTGGCCGCTGAATACCGTTCAGTTTTCTAACCACACACAGTACGGCAAATGGACCGGTTGCGTTATGCCGCCGAGTCATCTGACTGACGTTGTCCAGGGCATTGCCGATATCGATAAACTCCAGTCTTGTGACGCAGTACTGAGCGGCTATCTTGGCTCGGCTGAACAGGGCGAGCATATTCTGGGTATTGTACGCAAAGTAAAAGCGGCCAATCCGCAGGCGAAATATTTTTGTGACCCGGTGATGGGCCATCCGGAAAAAGGGTGTATCGTCGCGCCGGGCGTAGCGGAGTTTCATGTACGCCATGCGCTTCCGGCCAGCGATATTATCGCCCCGAATTTAGTTGAGCTCGAAATTCTGTGCGAGCATGCGGTGAACAATGTCAATGAGGCCGTGGCGGCAGCGCGTGAGCTCATCGCTCAGGGACCAGAAATTGTGCTGGTGAAGCATCTGGCTCGCGCGGGTATCAGCGCAGATCGTTTCGAGATGCTGTTAGTTACTGCTGAACAGGCGTGGCATATCAGCCGACCGTTAGTCGATTTTGGCGCTCGTCAACCGGTTGGCGTGGGTGATATCACCAGCGGCTTGTTGTTGGTTAAACTGCTGCAGGGCGCGTCTTTACAGCAGGCGCTGGAGCACGTGACGGCGGCGGTGTACGAAGTGATGATTGCTACCAAAAAAATGCACGAGTATGAGCTGCAGGTTGTGGCTGCGCAGGATTGTATCGCGAAGCCTGAACACTACTTCAGCGCGACGCAGCTGTAAGCAATGCCCGATGGCGCTCACGCTTATCGGGCCTGCGTTTGGCTGAAAGCCGGGTAAGCGCAAGCGCTTCCCGGCAACAACAATTAATTTAACCCTTCTGCTTTCAACGCCGCGGCAACCGCCGGACGTTCAGCCATACGCGCCATATACGCATCGATATTACTTAACCCTGCCATATTCAGCTTAACCGCATACGCCCAACGCAGCACAGTGAACAGATAGGCGTCCGCAATGCTGAAGCGCGAACCGCAGATCCATTGGTTATCTTGCAGCGCGTCGTTCACATACTGCATTTTTTTCTCCAGCAGCGCGCGAACGGTTGGCTTGAAGTCTTCCGGCGTATCGGGACGGAACAGTGGGGTAAAGCCTTTATGCAGTTCTGTCGCAATGTAGTTAAGCCATTCAATGGTTTTGTAACGGGAGAGGCTGCTGGTCGGGGCAAGGAGTTGACGGTCTGGAACGGTGTCCGCCAGGTATTGCATGATGGCGACGCCTTCGGTCAGTAGCGTACCGTCATCCAGCAGCAGCGCGGGAACTTGCCCTTTTGGGTTTACCGCGAAAAAATCATCGCCGTTTTCCAGACGCTTCTTCATCAGATCAACACCATCCAGCGTGAAATCTTTACCGCTCTCACGAAGTGTGATGTGGGAAGCAAGAGAACAAGCGCCCGGTTTGTAGAACAGTTTCATCGGTAACTCCTTTTGGCTGAGGTATATCGTATGGTAGTGCTAGCTCAGGCAAAAAAAAAGCCGCTAACACCAGTTAGCGGCCTGAAAAAGAGTTTCCCTGAGAATTACGCTGTCGCGGCCTTAGAGGCTTTCTCATTGACGTCATCGTCCTGAGTCATACGATTCAGTTTCGGTGCCGTCAGCAGCATCAGAACAGCGATAACAGCCGTAGCAACACCAATCTGCAGGAACACACGACCGTAGACTTCAAGGGACATCAGCGGGTCAGTGACGTTCTCTGGTACAGCCATCATGTTGGCTACGTAACCACCGATGATGTTTGCACCGGCAGTGGTCAGGAACCAGCTACCCATGATGAAGCCCATCAGGCGTTGCGGAACCAACTGAGCCACCATTGCCAGACCCAGACCGGAGATCATCAGTTCCCCGATACTTTGCAGACCGTAGCAGATGATCAGCCAGTTAACGGAAACGATGCCCGCATCGGTAGCGAATTTAGCACCCAGAGGCAGGATCAGGAACGCACCGGAACACAGCACCATACCAATCGCAAACTTGGTTGGCATCGGCAGGGTATCGCCCATCTTGTTATAGATAGCGGCGAGGATTGGGCTACCAATGATGATCCAGAACGGGTTCAGTGCCTGGTACTGCTCAGGTTCGAAAGCAATGCCAAGAATAGAGTGCTCAACGTTACGAATTGCGAAGAAGTTCAGTGAGGTCGGCATCTGGCTGTACAGCACGAAGAAGATAATCGCTTCCAGCATCAGAATGAAGGCGACGATCATTTTACGACGCGCAGCACCGTGCATGGTGAATGCTTCTTTACCGAAGATAAACACGATACCCAGAGCAATGACGCCCAGAACCATACGAGCGATCTGCTGGTTGTGCAGCAACCAGGTTGCAATCGCGATCAGTATCACGACGCCAACAATAGTCAGCAACAGGTTACGGAAGTTGATCGGCTCAAAGTCAGGTTTAGAACCGTACTGTTTAACCCAGCGCTGACAGAATGCGAAGTTAACAACGGTAATCAGCATACCCACGACGCTCAGAGCGAACGCGGTGCTCCAGCCGTAATGCGCAGCCAACCACGGTGTTGCCAGCATAGAGAAGAATGAACCGATGTTGACGGACATGTAGTACATGGTAAATGCACCATCAAGACGCGGGTCATCTTTGGCATAGCAGGTAGAGAGCAGGGATGATGGGTTTGCTTTAAACAGGCCGTTACCGACCGCGATGGCCGCCATGCCCATATAAACGATACCCGCATCGTGACCAGACCACGCTACCAACGCATAACCGATGGCCAGGACAACGGCACCCAGCATAATGACACGTTTTGTACCCAGAACTTTATCACCTAACCAGCCGCCAATGGCAACCAGACCGTACACCAGGGCGCTAAAGGACGAGAAAAGGGTGATGGAATCCGCTTCTGACATACCCAGTTGTTTAACCAGGTAGACGGCCATAATTCCTTGCAGGCCGTAATAACCAAAACGCTCCCACAGCTCAATAGAGAAAATGAGATAGAACGCTTTTGGTTGTTTGAAGGCGTTTAAACTCACGCTTTCTGTTGGTTTATTGTTTGCAGTAGACACTTTTACCTCTTTTTTTACATCCCATATCAACGGGGGTGTTCAGGCACGTGATGAGTCAAGTTCATCCGTCCGATTGTTATAGTGGGAGGGGAAACGGCAAGTAATGTTCACTATCTTGACCATTCAGACAAGTGGTTTGTAATAATCTGTTACATATATCATGACTGGTGAAATCGTCGGGACTGTGAAATGTTATCTAGCGTTAAATTTCTTCATTTGAAAAATGGCAGATTTTTACACTGTTTAATCAGGGTAAAAACCGCAATGTGGCGATATGTTCTGCTATTTGCGCTTGAATCCAGTGATATAGGCCATTATCTGAAAAATAGCCAGTGTAATGTTTTGTTTAGAAACTGTTCAGTTAGGTCATCTGATTGTCACTTTAACTAAAAAATAAATATTTTTTAACATTATGTTATCTGGATGATCTGGATCACGTATAGATAGAAATTTCTTTTACTAAAAAAACGATTAACCTGCTCAGGTGTTAATTAACAAGAATATTGCATTAGATATGCGCGGTTGAACGGCATCATTGTCGGGAAAATAAACTCAGGGGAGTGCATAACTAATCGTTATGTTAGCGAGGGGCAAGCAGTATGCCCCGGCAGCATCAGATATCGACTTTCTCTTTGAATTCGCAAAGATCTTCGATAATGCAGGAACCGCAGCGCGGCTTTCTGGCTATGCAGGTGTAGCGGCCATGAAGAATTAACCAGTGATGGCAATCGACTTTAAATTCACTGGGTACGACTTTCAGCAGCTTCTCTTCAACCTGCTCGACGTTTTTACCCGGGGCGAACTGGGTACGATTACAAACGCGAAAAATATGGGTATCTACGGCAATAGTGGGCCAGCCAAAGGCGGTATTTAACACCACATTAGCCGTCTTTCGCCCAACCCCGGGCAGGGCTTCTAATGCGGCCCGGTCTTCAGGCACTTCACCATTATGTTGCTCCAGCAGAATGCGGCAGGTTTTAATCACGTTCTCCGCTTTGCTGTTAAACAAACCGATTGTCTTGATGTAGGACTTAACCCCTTCAACGCCAAGCTCCAGCATCGCGGCTGGCGTATTGGCGATGGGGTAGAGCTTAGCCGTCGCTTTATTGACGCTGACATCGGTGGCCTGCGCGGAGAGCAAGACTGAAATCAGCAGTTCGAACGGCGATGTAAAATTAAGTTCGGTTGTCGGATGCGGATTGTTCTCACGCAGGCGCGTCAGTATTTCCAGCCGTTTTGCTTTGTTCATTACACATTCCCTGTTTCACCAGCCGGACTGTCCGTGACAGCCGCCTCGGCACGACGTTTCTTCATTTTCTCATCAATCAGATACTTCACTGCCAGCATCAGACCCAGGCCAATAAACGCGCCTGGTGGCAGCATGGCCAGCAGAAACGGCGTATCGGTATGAAAGATCTCAACGCGCAATACTTTGGCCCAGCTACCCAACAAACCGTCTGCGCCATCAAAGAGTGTACCGTTACCAATTATTTCACGTAGCGAGCCCAGAACAAACATGGCGCCAGTTGCGCCCATGCCGATGGAAAAACCATCGAGTGCGGATAGCGCAGGGCCTTTTTTGGCTGCGAAGGCTTCAGCGCGGCCAACAACAATACAGTTGGTCACAATCAGCGGGATAAAAATGCCCAGAGACTGATACAGGCCAAAAGCGTAGGCATTGATCAACATTTGCACCGCGCTCACCACGGAGGCGATGATCATGACATAAATCGGAATACGAATTTCAGGCGGTGTCCAGCGACGAAGGGCAGAAATCGTCAGATTCGTCAGCGTCAGGACGAGCGTAGTCGCGAGTCCCAGGCCCAGCGCGTTAGTGGCAGTCGAGGTGACGGCCAACAGCGGACACATCCCGAGTAACTGCACAAGCGCGGAGTTATTTTTCCATAACCCTTGGACAATAACGTCTTTAATTTCGCTCATGGTTTATTCTCCACAGGCGCTAAGTTGAGGAAGTTGCGCGGGCAGCGTCTGCGCATACAAACCGGCGCGTTTTACTGCATTAACTACCGCACGCGGCGTAATGGTTGCGCCAGTAAACTGGTCAAAGTCGCCGCCGTCTTTTTTCACCGCCCAGTGAGCGTCGTTACCCGCAGCGATCGTTTTGCCGCTAAAGTGGGTGATCCAGTCGGACAGTCGCAGTTCGATTTTATCACCCAGCCCTGGCGTTTCATGATGTTCGGTCACCCGCGTACCCAACACGGTACCCGAAAAATCGACACCAACCAGCAGTTGAATAGCCCCGGAATAACCATCTGGCGCCGTAGCTTCAAGAATTGCTGCAACAGGACGATCGTCCTGGCGGGCAATATACACTCGGTGAGTGCCTTTGCCCAACGCCTGCGCATCGACCAGATAACAACTTTCGGACAAGTTATTATTGTAGCGATCGCCTGGCAGAACCTGATCGAACAGCGTTTTTTGCTGCAGCGCGGCTTGTTCATCAATGGTGGACTTGGTTAATTGATTGATTGCCGCGGTTAACCCCGTCGAGCCCGCTGCAAACAGCGCCAGAGTAATACCGTGTTTACGAATCGTTTTCAGCATAGGGAGTCCTTAGCGATGTCCGTACACGCGAGGGCGGGTGTAATAATCAATCAGGGGAACCGTGATATTTGCCAGCAATACGGCAAAAGCCACGCCATCAGGATAACCGCCAAAACTGCGAATCAACCACACTAACAGGCCCGCAAGTGCGCCAAAAATCAGGCGACCACGGTTAGTAGTTGATGCTGTAACGGGATCGGTAAGAATAAAGAATGCACCCAGCATGGTCGCGCCGGAAAGTAGGTGCAACTGGGGCGATGCCAGCGAATCTGGCGAGAAAATCCAGCCTAAAGTGGCACAAACGGCGAGCGACAGCAGGAAGCTAACCGGGATATGCCAGCGAATCGCTTTCTGCCATAGCAACACGACGCCGCCCACCAGCCAGGCAAGGTTAACCCACTGCCAGCCAGCGCCTGCAAGCATGCCGCTGTAGATTGGGTATTGCATCACCTGCTCAACAGTACGTCCTGCATGCAGCGAAGTCTTAAAGGTATCGAGAGGTGTTGCCTGACTGATACCATCAATACCCATACGCAGCGTGTTCATATCCCCGCCGCTGGCGGTATGTCCGCTAAAGATAACGTTCAGGGCGTCAAAAAAACCAGGCACAGTCGCCGCAATTTCATGCGGCGGCAGCCAGCTTGTCATCTGTACCGGGAATGAGATAAGCAGCACCACGTAACCAATCATGGCGGGGTTAAACGGGTTCTGACCGAGGCCGCCATACAGCTGTTTAGCAATGATAACGGCGAATACCGTGCCTAAAACTACCATCCACCAGGGGGCGAGCGGGGGAATACTCACGGCCAGCAGTAACCCGGTGAGCAATGCGGAGTTGTCTTTTAAAATCGCGACAATGGGTTGTTTGCGCAGTTTAAGCACGCCCGCTTCGGCGGCGATAGCGCTGATGGCGGCCAGAACTATCTGGAACAACGTACCCCAGCCAAAGAACCACAGCTGAGCGGCGATCCCCGGCAATGCAGCCAGTAACACCAGCATCATGATACGCGATGTCTGGCGCTGGTTATGGGTATAAGGGGAGCTTGCTATTCTGAATACCATTTATTCCTCGTTTACAACCTGCTGCTGGGCGGCTTTCTTTGCCTGAGCGCGTGCAATAGCGGCCGCGACGGCGGCTTTACGCGGATCCACCGGTTCGACTGTTTCCGTAACCGTCTGCTGCTCGAGCTTGCGAGCTTTGGCGCGGGCGATAGCCGCTTCCACGGCGGCTTTACGCGGTTCCACCGGTTCGACCGTTTCCGTAACCGCCTGCTGCTCGAGCTTGCGGGCTTTGGCGCGGGCGATAGCCGCTTCCACGGCGGCTTTACGCGGATCCACCGGTTCGGCTGTTTCCGTTACGGTTTCCTGTTCAAGCTTGCGGGCTTTGGCACGAGCGATTGCCGCTTCCACGGCGGCTTTACGCGGATCCACCGGTTCGGCTGTTTCCGTTACGGTTTCCTGTTCAAGCTTGCGGGCTTTGGCACGAGCGATTGCCGCTTCCACGGCAGCTTTACGCGGGTCGACCTCTGTGCTGCTGCCTCCTGTTTGAGGAGGGTTTTCCATCCGGGTTGCGCGAGCTTGCGCCTTACGCGCCTCGCGTGCGGCAATCACGGCACTATTGTCAGGTTTTTCGCCAGCCTGAATGACTACCGGCTGCATTGCCTGAGCCTGCTTTTCTTTTACGCGAGCCAGCGCGGCGGCAATGGCATCATGATCTTTAGCCGCAGGCTGAACGGCAGCGCTTTTGTGACGTTCAAGACGTGCTGCTTTTTCACGTTCGAGTCGCGCCTGTCGGGCTTCAAATCGCGCTTTCGCTTCAGCGGCACGTTTTTCTTCCTGACTAATGGCATAAATCTCGGCTTTTTCCTGACGGAAATACTGCACCAGTGGAATATTGCTTGGGCATACCCAGGCGCAGGCACCGCATTCAATGCAGTCCGCGATATTGTGCGCCGTTGCTTTGTCGTGCTGCTGCCCTTTACTGAACCAATAAAGCTGTTGCGGCAGGAGATCGGCCGGACAGGCATCGGCGCAGGCGCTACAGCGAATGCAGCCTTTCTCTTCCGGCGTTTCTCCCATTTCACTGGCAGAGGGCGCCAGAAGACAGTTGGTTATCTTCACCACCGGTACATCCAGCCACGGCAGCGTAAAGCCCATCAGCGGCCCGCCCATAATCACCATCTGGTCGGCGGAAGGGCAGAAGCCCGCGTCGTTGAGCAGATGACGAACCGGCGTGCCTAAACGCGCCCAGACGTTGCCCGGACGGCTGACGGCTTCGCCGGTCAGCGTCACGACACGTTCGGTAATCGGTTCTCCGTCAATCACCGCACGTTTAATCGCGTAGGCGGTTCCAACGTTTTGCATCAGCACGCCGATATCTGAAGAGCGTCCCCCGTGCGGAACCTGCTTGCCGGTCAGGATTTGCGTTAACTGTTTGGCCCCGCCTGACGGGTACTTGGTGGGGATCACGCGTAAGCTGATATCGTGTGAATCAGCCAGCACCGCGCGCAGCATGGAAATTGCCTGTGGCTTGTTATCTTCAATGCCCAGTAGAATTTCGCGTGGCTGAAGAATATGCGCCAGGATGCGGATACCTTCGACGACCTGCGCCGCGCAGTCCTGCATCAGGCGGTCATCAGCCGTAATGTACGGCTCGCATTCAGCAGCGTTAATGATCAGCGTTTCAATTTTATCTCCGCCGCCCTGCAGCTTAACGCCGGTGGGAAAACCTGCGCCACCCAGTCCGGCGACGCCGAACTGGTGAATACGTGCGATCAGCTCTTCCCGGCTGCGGGAACGGTAATCGGCCCAGCCGTCTCGCTCAATCCAGCGATCTTCGCCATCGGCATCAATAATAACGCTCAGCTCAGCTAATGCCGATGGATGTGCAGTAGAATGCGGCGCAATAGCAACAACGGTGCCTGACGTTGGCGCATGTACCGGAAGCATTTTACCACGCCCAAGGGTTAACGCCTGACCACGCAGCACGGTGTCGCCTACGTTTACGCACAGCTCACCCTCCGCGCCAATATGTTGTTTCAGCGGAATAACAAAGCGTGGCGCCAGCGGAACCTGTCGCAGCGGCGTACCGTTCGACTGGGTCTTCATTTCTGGTGGATGAATGCCGCCATCAAAGTCCCAGATTTTGTTTTTTCTGAATGCAGAGAATAACTTAAACATGTTGTTCCACGGGAATGATGCGCACAGGGATGGTGTTTAAATCCCATTTCCAGCTATCAGGTGTCTCGGCCACCGGGCGTAATTCGATACATTGCGTCGGGCACGGATCAACGCACAGGTTGCACCCGGTGCAGAGATCGCTCATCACCGTGTGCATGGCGCGGGTCGCGCCCACGATCGCATCAACCGGGCAGGCCTGAATGCACTTTGTACAACCGATACAGTTATTTTCATCAATGACCGCCAGCATACGCACGGGGGTAACATCGTGTTCATCACCATCAATCGGCTGCGGGTCGACGTTCAGCAGGGCGGCAATTTTTAACATCACCGCTTCGCCTCCGGGTGCGCAACGGTTGATTTTTTCGCCCTGAGAGCCGATCGCTTCAGCGTAAGGATGACAGCCCGGATAGCCGCATTGTCCACACTGGCTTTGCGGGAGAATTTCATCAATTTTCTCCACGACAGGATCATCTTCGACGGCAAAACGTCGTGAGGCGTAACCCAAAATAGCGCCGAACGCCAGACCCAGTAGACTCACTGCGGCAACGGCAATCCAGATAGCATTCATTACAACTTCACCAAACCACTAAAGCCCATAAAGGCCAATGACATTAAACCAGCGGTAATCAGCGCAATCGCATTACCGCGAAACGGAGCAGGCACGTCCGCCACGGCGAGGCGTTCGCGGATCGCGGCGAACAGTACCATCACCAGCGAGAAGCCGACGGCGGCGGAAAAACCGTATAGCGCCGACTGTAAAAAGTTATGACCGAGATTGATATTCAGTAACGCCACGCCTAATACCGCGCAGTTAGTGGTGATCAGCGGTAGGAAGATCCCCAGCAGGCGGTAAAGTGCAGGGCTGGTTTTGCGTACAACCATCTCGGTAAATTGCACGACGACGGCGATGACCAGAATAAAAGCCAGCGTACGCAGATAGATGAGATTGAGTGGAATGAGGATCCAGGTATCAATCAGCCATGCGCAGATGGATGCCAGTGTCATGACAAACGTCGTGGCAAGGCCCATACCCATTGCGGTTTCCAGTTTTTTGGAAACGCCCATAAACGGGCAGAGCCCCAGAAACTTGACCAGTACAAAGTTATTGACCAGTACAGTTCCGACAAACAGCAGCAGGTAATCAGTCATTTTTCGGCCTGAAATAAAAAAGCCGCCTATTATCTGACAATCTACAACAGGCGACAACAGGTTAACTGTAGGGTTATTACGGATTCACAAACGTCGATTTAACGCGTTGCGAGCGTTTGAAATAGGGCACCAGCAGTGCTGCAGCCAGCAATGGGAACAGCAGTTGGCGCACGGCAAAGGCGTCAGGAACCGGTGAAAACGCAAACGCTTTAATCGCCAGTAACACGGAGATCAGCAGCCATAGAATATAATGCTTAGGCACACAGGCTCTGCGTTTGAAAAACGCAATCGTCAGCCACAGCGTGTAATACCACATGGCAATCGCGGTAATAAAAGAGACGCCCCATAACAGCAAATTTGCCGTACTTTGCGCACCCAGCGTTTGGAAGGTTTGCGGTGTAGCCAGCGCAGTGACATAAAGTAATAACGCCAGCGAAGCGCTCAACAATGCGACTAACAGCCAGGCCAGTGGCCCAAGTAGCCAGCCCCCGATACGTTGTGCCGGTGTGGTAGTCATCTCTTCTCCAGGTTTACGCGCGCAATCAAACATGCCATTCATTTTGGGGCAATTATTATAAAGCTTTTAACGTTGAGCGCTACTTTCTTCTTTATTGCACGTAATGCCAGACTGATTTGGGTACCTGACCAACATCAAACAGACGACCTCCTGAGATAAGCTCCGCACGGCGATGGTCTGCAGCGCGATACATATTGATAATGTCGCTATCGTCGGTGAGCGTGTAGTTAAGATGGTCGAACAGTTTTTCCAGACTTTCGAGTGAACTGATTTTGCGGAATTTTAATAAGTAATCCTGAACAGTCATAAATGGAAATCCATATTAATAAAATAATACCAACGGAGTAGTAAATATAAATAATAAACAACATGCACAGGTAAAAGCGGATTGACGCGCAAATGTGAGAAGAGTGTTCATACCTGTGGAAAAGCAGGCGCTATGCGCACCTGCGGTAAGGGTAACGCGCTTCGCTACAGCAGGCAATATGCACCGGAGTGGGATGCGGCATTATTCTCTTTTTTTGACAAAATTCGATCTTTTGCAGCCAAACCCTGCCGTTACTCGATGTTAATTGCCGGGTTATAAGGGACTGCAGATGCTTATTTCTTCTGCACAGCAGCAACGGGCTCCGGTGGCTGGTAATTGTCAATATGATTGGCAACACCCAGCAGGATCACAGAGACGGTGAGAACAATCCAACCTGCTAATTCAATAAGACGATTCATTACTGATGACATTTGCTTTGATTTATCCATAAACACAGGCTGCAAATGTTACTAATCTCTCAATAATACAGCAAGATAATTGGGAACGATTTCTCCCTCTTTTTCGCTGCAAGTTAAGCATAAGTGGCATATGTTTGACTTAAGTTAATAAACAACCTTTGTAGCGCAATGGTTATTAAACTATTGAGACGTTGCAGGGTATGGTGTGAAATAGGTTAGTCCTGAATTGAGAGGCTATAACATGAGTGACAACATCCGCGTTGGGCTAATTGGCTATGGTTACGCCAGTAAAACCTTCCATGCCCCCCTGATTGTGGGCACACCGGGCCTCGAACTGGCTGCGGTTTCCAGTAGTGATGAAGCAAAAGTGAAGGCAGACTGGCCAACGGTGGCGGTTGTTGCTGAGCCTAAACACCTTTTTAACGATCCGAATATCGACTTGATTGTGATCCCCACGCCTAACGACACTCACTTCCCGTTAGCGAAGGCTGCGCTGGAAGCGGGCAAACATGTGGTTGTTGATAAGCCTTTCACCGTGACACTGTCACAAGCACGCGAACTGGATGCGTTGGCGCGTAGCCTTGGCCGTGTGCTGTCCGTTTTCCATAACCGCCGCTGGGACAGTGATTTTCTGACGTTGAAAGCCCTGCTGGCGGATGGCGTTTTGGGGGAGGTGGCGTATTTCGAATCCCATTTCGATCGATTCCGCCCGCAGGTTCGTGATCGCTGGCGTGAACAGGGTGGTCCAGGAAGCGGCATCTGGTATGATTTAGCACCGCATCTTCTGGATCAGGCGATTAACCTGTTTGGTTTGCCCGTCAGCATGACGGTAGACCTGGCTCAGCTCCGCCCAGGTGCGCAAGCGACGGATTACTTCCATGCCATCCTGACTTATCCGCAGCGTCGTGTGATTCTGCACGGTACCATGCTCGCTGCCGCTGAGTCGGCCCGTTATATCGTGCACGGATCGCGTGGCAGCTATGTGAAGTATGGTCTTGACCCGCAGGAAGAGCGCCTGAAAAATGGCGAGCGACTTCCTCAGGAAGACTGGGGTTACGACATGCGCGATGGCGTGTTGACGCGAATAGAAGGCGAAGAGCAGGTTGAAGAGACCTGGCTGACTGTACCGGGTAATTACCCGGCGTACTATGCTGGCATTCGTGATGCGCTAAATGGTCACGGTGAAAACCCGGTACCGGCGAGACAAGCTATTCAAATCATGGAGCTGATTGAGCTGGGTCTTGAATCGGCGAAACATCGCTCGACGCTGTGCCTTGCCTGATTAGGCAAATGCCGGATGGCGATGCTCAGCATCTCATCCGGCACTTTAACCGTCACGTTGCGGCGACTTTCTCGCGCAGGGCACGTTTTTCTTCGTTACTCAGAAATGCCATTTCCAGGCCGTTGATTTGCGCCTGACGGATCTGTTCGCGCGTGAGTCCTGCTGCTGGCGCGGCAATGGTGTACTCGTGAATAATATCCACACCCTGTACCGCCGGATCGTCCGTATTCAAGCTGGCTAAAACGCCATGCTCAAGGAATGTTTTCAGCGGGTGGGTTGCCAGAGAGGCGACGGTGCTGGTCTGAATGTTCGATGTCAGGCAGGATTCGATGCCGATACGGTGTTCGGCGAGGTAATCCATCAACGCACGATCTTCAACGGCTTTTACGCCGTGACCAATACGTTCTGCGCCCAGCTCTTTAATAGCCTGCCAGATACTTTCTGGTCCCGCGGCTTCGCCCGCATGCACAGTAATACGCCAGCCGGCGTCGCGCGCCTGATTGAAATGCGACAGGAACAGACTGCCCGGGAAACCCAGTTCGTCACCAGCAAGATCCAGTGCCGTAATATGGTCTCGGTGGGCTAACAGCGCATCCAGTTCCTGCAGGCAGGCGGCTTCGCCGAAGGTACGGCTCATAATGCCAATTAAGCGAGCTTCGACGCCAAAGGTCTTGCAGCCCTCGCGTACGCCGGCAATGACGGCTTCAACCACGCCCGCAACCGGGAGCTGATGCGCCATCGCCATATAGCCGGGTGAAAAACGTAATTCTACATAGTGCAGGCCGTTACGTGCTGCATCCTCAATATTCTCAAATGCCACGCGGCGACACGCATCCAGCGAGGCCAGTACCTTCACGCCCCAGTCGAGCTTGGATAAAAAGCTCACTAAATCCGGCTCAGTTGATGTGACTTGCACATGAGGGATCAGCGTTTCCAGCGTTTGTGCCGGAAGCGTTAAATTGAACTGACGACCCAGATCCAGGATCGTTTGGGCACGGATGTTACCATCAAGGTGGCGATGGACGTCGGTCAGGGGGAGGGAAGTATCAATCATGGTCGCACTCGTGTATTTAGGTAAAGTGCGTCGTATTATATGAAAAAATCGAGATAAAAAGCTATGTTGCGCAATGAATAATTTCATTGCGCAAACTTAATTAGCGTACAGAACGGATGGCGTTAATCAGCCCCTGAACGCCTTTTTCAAGCTTGGATCTTGGGCATCCGGCATTGAGGCGTACAAAACCGCGACCTTCTTCTCCGTAGGTGTATCCCGGCATGATAGCCACTTTCTGCTGGTGGATGAGAACATCCTGCAAGGCATGGTCATCAATATTGAGCGGACGCAGGTCAATCCATGCCAGATAGGTGGATTGCGGAATCTGCCAGTTGAGTTCGGGGAATGCGGCATTAAGCTCACGCGCAACGTAATGCAGATTGCTGGCAAGATAATCGCGCAGCGCATCAAGCCAACTTGCACCCTGTTGATAAGCGGCAATATGTGCGCTAAGCGCCAGCACCGCAGGCGAGGAAAGACCATCGCGGCCTTTTAACGCGCTGAGGTAATCGTTGCGGCTTTGAGCATCTTCAATGAGTCCGTAAGCCCCGGTTAATGCCGGAATATTAAAACTCTTTGAGCCGGAAGTGAGCAGTGCCCAACTGCCACGCGCGACGTTACTCCACGGGATGTGCGGCCGGTCTGACCATACCATATCCATATGAATCTCATCGGAGATGACTTTTACACCATGGCGCTGACACAGTTCTGCCATGGTTTCCAGCTCGTCGCGCGTCCACACTTTGCCCGTTGGGTTTTGTGGGCTGCAAAGCAGAAGAATTTTGCTTTCAGGTCGAGACAGGGCTTTCTCCAGCGCAACCATGTCGCAAAACCAGCCGTCGGCGCGTTTTTCCAGTCCGACTGCGTGTACCTGGCGCTGATTACCTTCAATCGCTTTGTAAAACGCATCGTAAGCCGGAGTATGGATAACCACCGCATCGCCCACGGATGACCACTGGCGGATCAACTCCGACACCATATAGATGACCGAGGGGCCATATACCAGCGACTGAGGATCTATTTGAGTGTTATGTCGCGAAAGAAACCAATGGCTTATCGCCGCCAGAAACTCATCGTTTTTCCAGCGGCTGTAACCCAACACGCCATGTGACAGGCGCTGAGTCAGCGCCTCCAGAATGCAAGGTGCGGTGGCAAAATCCATATCGGAGATGGTGAATGGCAGCAGGTCGGCTGAACCAAAACGGTCGGCAACGTAATCCCACTGAGTACACCAGGTACCGTGCCTGTCCACAACCTTTGAAAAATCAAACATATTGTTGTCCTTAAGCCTGTACGGTGTTCATCAGAACCGCGATCTCGTCTTTCACTGACTGGACCTGCGGACCGATAACGACCTGAAGGTTATGCTGATTGAGTTGTACTACGCCAATGGCACGATTGTCCTTCAGAGCCTGTACGTTAACAAGCGACATATCTTTCACTGACAAGCGCAGACGGGTGATGCAATTATCCAGGCTGACAATGTTTTCTGCGCCGCCCAGCGCCGCCAGAATAGCAGGGACGTTGTAACCTGATTTACCAGGGGCTCCGGCCATTACTTTTTCGATATTGCTGGCAATTTCGACTTCACGGCCCGGCGTCTTCAAATTGAAACGCGTGATGGCGAAGCGGAAGATCACGTAGTACACCGCAAACCAGATAGCCGCGACAACAGGGACCAGGTACCACTTGGTGGACAATCCGTGCAGGATGCCGAACACCACGAAGTCAATCAGGTTACCGTCAGTGTTACCGATAGTGACGCCAAGCACTGCCATCACGGTGAAGCCAAGACCGGTTAGCAGGGCGTGGATTACATACAGAACCGGAGCGACGAACAGGAATAAGAACTCGAGTGGTTCAGTTGTACCGCCGATGACACAGGCAATCAGACCAGAAATTAATAACCCTTTAATTTTATGACGATTTTCAGGGCGTGCGCAGTGGTACATGGCTAATGCTGCACCCGGTAAACCGCCGAGGAACGCCGGCATTTTACCCTGGGACAGGAAGCGTGTTGCGCTTTCAGAGAAACCTTGCGTTGTCGGGCAGCTCAGTTGAGCCTGGAAAATAGTCAGTGCACCGCTCACGCTATGGCCGCAGACTTCCTGTGTGCCGCCAGCTTCGGTGAAGCGAATGAGTGCCACCAGAATATGGTGCAGGCCAAAAGGCAGCAACAGACGCTCACCGGTACCAAACAGCATAGGACCAAATTCCCCCGCGCTATTGATGATGTGACCGAGTCCGGTAATGCCCATGGCGAAAACTGGCCAAATCAGGGGAATGACCAGCCCGACCAATCCCATCACCACCGAGGAGATGATAGGCACAAAGCGCGTACCACCGAAAAACGCCAGCGCATCCGGCAGACGAATGTTGTGGAAGCGTTCATGCAGCATCCAGACAATGATCCCGGCAATAACGGCACCGAGGATCCCGGTGTCGATCGACTGGATCCCCAGAATGTTTTGCACGTTGTTGGCTTTCAGGATCGCCGCATCTGTGGTGGGTAAGATACCTTTGGCGGTTAACCAGAAATTGACGGCGAGGTTCATGACCGCATAACCGACAAAACCGGCAAACGCCGCAACGCCTTTGTTCTCGCGTGCCAGGCCCAGAGGAATGGCAATACAGAACATGACTGGCAGGAAGCTAAACGCAAATGAGCCAACTTTACTCATCCAGGTAAAGATGGCCTGCAGCAGCGGATTCCCCAACGCCGGGATCAGCGTTAAGACATCATGGCTGCTCAACGAGCTGCCGATCCCCAACATGATCCCGCAAAATGAGAGCAGCGCTACAGGCAGCATAAAGGTTTTGCCCAACTGCTGGAAAAATTCCCATAACGTTATTTTTGGTGTGGTTCTCGCCGTCATCAAACGACTCCTTGTAAAGGCTAGCTGACTAATGATGGCGAGAAGATAAAACGTTTTACCTAATTTTAGTGCGGTATAAATCACATTATCGAACGATAATAGGGGGTATAAATATAAGTGATTGATAAAACGTTTTATCCGTCACGTTATCAGGGAGTTTTCTGTTTTTATGGCTATAGCCAAAAAAATAACCATCCATGATGTTGCGCTGGCTGCGGGGGTTTCGGTCAGCACCGTCTCATTGGTGCTCAGTGGAAAAGGGCGAATTTCATCAGCGACTGGGGAGCGGGTGAATGCTGCTATTGAGCAACTGGGGTTTGTGCGTAACCGCCAGGCATCAGCGCTGCGCGGTGGGCAGAGCGGAGTAGTTGGTTTGATTGTACGCGATCTTTCAACGCCGTTTTACGCCGAGCTGACGGCGGGTCTGACGGAGGCGTTAGAAGCGCAGGGGCGCATGGTCTTCTTACTGCACGGCGGTAAAGATGGGGAGCAGCTGGCGCAGCGTTTCGCGATGTTACTCAACCAGGGGGTGGATGGCGTGGTCATTGCCGGGGCCGCTGGCAGCAGTGATGCGCTGCAACAGTTGGCCGCTGATAAAGGGATCCCGGTGGTATTTGCATCACGCGCCAGCTACATGGATGACGCAGACACCGTCAGGCCCGATAACATGCAGGCTGCACAGTTACTGGTTGAACATCTTATCCGCCACGGACACCAGCGTATTGCCTGGCTGGGCGGGCAGAGTTCTTCATTGACTCGTGCTGAGCGCGTCGGCGGCTATTGTGCAACTTTACTAAAATATGGTTTACCGTTTCATAGCGACTGGGTGCTGGAGTGCTCATCCAGCCAGAAGCAGGCCGCAGAAGAGGTAACGGCGCTGTTACGCCGCAATCCCACGATCAGCGCGGTGGTGTGCTACAACGAAATAATCGCCATAGGCGCCTGGTTTGGCCTGATGAGAGCAGGACGTCAGAGTGGTGAAATTGGTGTCGATCGCTATTTCGAACAGCAAATATCGTTGGCCGGATTCGCTGATGTGGCGGAAAACGCGTTGGACGATATCCCGATTACCTGGGCCTGTTCGCCTGCGCGTGAAATGGGATACACCCTTGCTGAACGTATGCTACAACGCATTGCCCACGATGAAGGTCATTCACGCAATCTGACGCTTTCCGCTCGTCTGGTGGCGGCGAAATAAAAAAGCCCGATAAACACTGTTATCGGGCCTGTCACTGACGAGTGATTATTGTTGCGGGATGGCAGGGGCATCCGGCTGTGTAAGAGAAGGCATACCGAACATACCCACAAACTCATCCAGCGGCATTTTTTGTCCGTTCAGCGTCACCTGGCCGTTTGCGTATTGCAGGCTGGTGCCGATAACGTTGTCCTGCAAAGTCGTAATGCGGAACATCTGCCCCATCGCCGCCAGGCCATTAACCTGTTGCTTCGCCAGACCAGCCGCTTCTTCCTGCTGATATCCTTCCAGTTTGGCAATTTGCGTCATGAACTCAGTCGCCATATCGACAGGGATGGTCAGTTTCGCATCCAGCGATTTGACGGAACGATCCACTTCCTGGGCCAGCGTTTGCGGCTCCACCGTGTTTGCGGTCGGATCTTTTAGCAGCAGTGACAGATTAAATGTGGTTTCACCTTTTGCATTCTTCCAGCTCAGTGGAGCAATGGTGACAACCGGTTCGCCTTTCATCAGAATCGGTAGCGCATTAAAGAAGGCTTCGGTGACTTTCTGCTGATAAAGCTCAGGATTTTGCACCACATCAATCTGCGCCATCAGCGCTTTGGTTTGGGCGCTGTACTGCTGGCTGAACTGGTGCAGTGCTTCACCGTCAATCTGGCCAACTTTTAACGTCAGCTTACCGCTCCCCATATCCTGGCCCTGCAATTTCAGGCTGTTCAGGGTGTAATCCAACTGGCTGTTGACGGTTTTGCCATCGTTAATCAGATCGGATTTGCCATCGATACCCATGCCTTCCAGCACCGCCAGCTCTTTGCCCTCGACTGAAATCGACAGTTTTTCGAGGGACAATTTCTGATCGCCGATGCGCTCACCAAAGCTTGCGATACTGCTGGAACCTTCAGTTTTCAGGTTATTGAAAGTAACTTGTACTTTCTGATCATACTCATTGACGGCATTGACCAGGCCACTTTGCGCCTCGCCAGTCAGCGACACTGCATTACCATCCTTATCTGCCGTAAACTGGAACTCCCCGCCACTAAAGGCCACTTTTTCGTCGACTTTCTCGTAGTTCAGCGGTTTGAGGGAGAGATCGGAACGGGTATCCCCACTGTAGCCAATACGGGAATTAATGATGAATGGCGTCTCACCTTTGGCAATATCAAACAGCGGTTTCGTCACGTCGTTATTGACCAGCGTCGTTTTCACGGAGGCCATTGCCGGAACAAGATTCAGTGATTTCAGCTGAGCCAGCGGGAAAGGACCGTGATCAACGGTTTCATTCAGGACGATGCTTTGTCCCGGTTTCAGCCAGGAATCTGCCTGCCCGGCAACAGGTTTCACCACCAACTGCAGTTGGCTATTGAACACGCCGCGCTGGTAGTTTTGATAACTCAGTTCAATGCCCGCCTCTGGGGAGTAGCGTTTTAACTGATCGTTTGCCTGCGTCACCATCTCGGCGAGATGCGTTTCGAGTTTCTTTCCTGTGTACCAGGCGCCGCCCGTCCAGACGATACCCAGTGCAACCACCACACCCGCAGCTACCAGCGATTTTTTCATTTTGATATCCATAAAATAAAACCAGGCGTTTGAAGACGCCTGGAGGAGTGACATGTCTTTAACTCACTACAGCTTAGCAAGAGTTGTTAAAAATATCAGTATCTTGCTACAGCTTGTTATAAACCCGAGCTAAACGGCCCGTGCCGCTGACGTTTACCGGCGATTCATTCGCGCTAATAAAGGCCGACTCACCCGGCTGCAGCACCAGACGCTGCTCGCCCTTGCTCAGCACAGCTTCACCTTCGATGCAGAACAAAATGGCCGCACTTTGCTGGCTGATATCTGCGCCATTGGCGGTCAGTTCATGCAAGGAGAACGCGAAATCGTCGACCGGAATGGGGAAGTCCAGTTCGCTGTCAGTCTTAACTGGCGTGGTCAGCAGTTGATTGGCTGGCTTGGCGACAAACTTAACGTTGGCGACCAGCTCCGGGATATCAATGTATTTTGGCGTCAGTCCAGCGCGCAGCACGTTGTCCGAGTTAGCCATTACCTCCAGCGCCACACCTTGCAGGTAGGCGTGTGGGGTTTCGGCAAATAAGAACATCGCTTCGCCAGGATTGAGCTTCACCACATTGAGCAGCAGCGGGGAGAAGAGCCCGCTGTCATTCGGATAGAAATCGGCGATCAGGCGAATGGTTTGCCACGGTTCACCCTGCTGGCTGTTCAGCGCCGATTTCAGGATCGCCAGCGCATGGGATTTCTCCTCATCCTGCATATTCAGCAAGCTGGCGAAAAGATAGCTCAGACGTTCCGCGCTCGGTTCCTGCAGGAAATGCGCAATAGCCGGATGCGCGGCGGAAACCGGTTGTAACAATGCGACAATGTCAGAGAACTCGCGGAATGCGTTCATCGCCAGGAACGGTGTCAAAGCAAAAACCAGTTCCGGTTTGTGGTTAGGATCTTTGTAATTGCGCTCTGCGGCATCCATCGGGATCCCCGCCGCGTTTTCTTTGGCAAATCCGATTTCAGAGTTGTGCTTGTTAGGATGAACCTGAATCGAAAGAGGTTGCGCGGCGCACAGCACTTTAAACAGGAAAGGCAGTTCACCAAAGCGTTTCGCAACAGCATCGCCTAACAGTGCGGATTTATCGTGTTCGATGACATCACGCAGAGCGACCGTCTGGCCGTCAGCGTTCAGAACCTGCGAACTGCTTTTCGGATGCGCGCCCATCCACAGCTCAGCCATCGGTTGCTGAGTGGGGTTGGCAATCCCATAAAGTTCCGTTAACGCAGTTTTACTTCCCCAGGCGTAGTTCTGCACTGAGTTGATGAGTTTTTGCATTCTCAAGCCCTGTTTCAATGTGGAATTTTCTTCGGCTATTAAACCAAGAAACCCTTAGCGAAGTAACCTGCACATGTAAAAAGTCGTACTTGTCTCAGTTTTTGTTAAAAAATTGTGTAGGATATGGTGACTCGCTTTTAATACCCTGAGTAATTCCGGTTGCAGAAAGCCTTTCCTTCTACAACCCGACCTGCGGCAGGGAAGCAGGGCAATGGAACATCTGCCCAGAGAATAACCAGACCGAGCAGTAAGTGAGAACACAATGTCAAACAAACCCTTTCATTATCAGCATCCTTTCCCCCTCAAAAAGGATGATACCGAATACTATCTGCTGACCAGCGACCATGTCTCCGTTGCCGAATTTGAAGGGCAGGAGATTGTTAAAGTCGCGCCGCAAGCCTTAACGCTGCTGGCTCGTCAGGCCTTCCATGATGCATCGTTTATGCTGCGTCCTGCGCATCAGCAGCAGGTGGCCGACATTCTGCGTGACCCGGAGGCCAGCGAAAACGACAAATATGTGGCCCTGCAATTCCTGCGGAACTCTGATATTGCGGCAAAAGGTATTTTGCCGACCTGTCAGGACACCGGCACCGCGATTATCGTGGGTAAAAAAGGTCAGCGCGTCTGGACCGGCTGCGGGGATGAAGCTGCGCTGGCGCGCGGTGTGTATAACACCTACATCGAAGACAACCTGCGCTATTCACAAAACGCCGCGCTGGATATGTATAAAGAGGTGAACACCGGTACCAACCTGCCGGCACAGATAGATTTGTATACCGTCGATGGCGATGAATACAAATTCCTGTGTATTGCCAAAGGCGGTGGTTCGGCGAACAAAACCTATCTGTACCAGGAGACCAAAGCGCTGCTCACGCCGGGCAAATTAAAAAATTACCTGGTTGAGAAGATGCGAACGCTGGGAACAGCGGCCTGTCCGCCGTATCACATTGCGTTTGTGATCGGTGGAACGTCAGCGGAAGCCACGCTGAAAACGGTGAAACTGGCGTCGGCTAAATATTACGATGAGCTGCCGACCGAAGGTAACGAACATGGTCAGGCTTTCCGCGATGTGGAGCTGGAAAAAGAGCTGCTGATTGAGGCACAGAATTTGGGGCTGGGCGCGCAGTTCGGCGGGAAGTATTTCGCTCATGATATCCGCGTGATCCGCCTGCCGCGTCACGGTGCGTCGTGTCCGGTTGGTATGGGCGTTTCTTGCTCAGCCGATCGAAATATCAAAGCTAAGATCAACCGTGAAGGTATCTGGATCGAAAAACTGGAGCATAATCCAGGCAAATATATACCAGAAGAGTTGCGCCAGGCGGGAGAAGGCGAAGCGGTACGCGTTGACCTCAATCGTCCGATGAAAGAGATCCTGGCTCAGCTGTCGCAGTACCCGGTTTCTACACGTCTGTCGCTTAACGGTACCATTATTGTTGGCCGTGATATTGCGCATGCGAAACTGAAAGAACGGCTGGATAACGGCGAAAGTTTGCCGCAGTATGTTAAAGATCATCCGATCTATTACGCTGGCCCGGCAAAAACGCCGGAAGGCTATGCCTCTGGTTCGCTTGGACCAACCACGGCAGGGCGTATGGATTCGTATGTTGACCAGCTTCAGTCCGCAGGTGGCAGTATGATCATGCTGGCGAAAGGCAACCGCAGCCAGCAGGTGACCGATGCCTGTCATAAGCATGGCGGCTTCTACTTAGGCAGTATCGGCGGCCCGGCAGCGGTGCTGGCCCAGGGCAGTATCAAAAGTCTGGAGTGTGTGGAATACCCTGAACTGGGGATGGAAGCCATCTGGAAAATCGAAGTGGAAGATTTCCCGGCGTTTATCCTGGTGGATGACAAAGGCAACGATTTCTTCAAGCAGATTCAGACGTCGCAGTGCGCACGCTGCGTTAAGTAACGTCAGCCGCCCTTCGGGGCGGTTTTTTTTACCGCACGAACCACCAAACGACAGATTAATCCTCGTTAATACTCATAAGACCAATGCAAATGGGCAATGTCGAAACATAACCTAATCAATTGTTAATGTAAGGAGCAGGTAATGGTAACGGTACGCCGCGAGAATGATTCAATGGGGGAGATTGATGTTCCAGCCGATAAGCTTTGGGGCGCGCAAACCCAACGTTCGCTGGAGCATTTTCGTATCTCTACGGAGAAAATGCCGGTCTCGCTGATCCATGCGCTGGCGCTGACGAAACGCGCCGCAGCAAAGGTTAACCAGGATCTCGGGCTGCTGGCGGAGGATAAAGCCAGGGCTATTATGCAGGCCGCAGATGAGGTGTTGGCGGATAAACACCGCGATGAGTTTCCGCTGGCCATCTGGCAAACCGGGTCAGGTACACAAAGCAATATGAACATGAACGAGGTGCTGGCAAACCGGGCCAGCGAGTTGCTGGGCGGCGTGCGGGGGATGGAACGGAAAGTTCACCCCAACGATGATGTTAATAAAAGCCAAAGCTCGAATGATGTGTTCCCGACCGCAATGCACGTTGCCGCGCTGCTGGCGCTGCGTAACTCACTGATCCCGCAGTTAAATGTCTTAACCAAAACGCTCAGTGATAAATCACACGCTTTCGCGGATATCGTCAAAATTGGTCGTACACATCTGCAAGATGCAACCCCGCTTACGCTTGGCCAGGAGATTTCCGGCTGGGTGGCAATGCTTGAACATAACCTCAGACACATTGAAAACAGCTTACCCCACGTGGCGGAACTGGCGCTGGGGGGAACCGCGGTAGGGACCGGACTGAACACGCATCCGGAATATGCCCGTCGGGTCGCGGATGAATTGCGGGACATTACCTGTGCGCCGTTCGTTACCGCACCGAATAAATTTGAAGCGCTAGCCACCTGCGATGCTCTGGTTCACGCCCACGGCGCGCTAAAAGGGCTGGCGGCGTCGCTGATGAAAATCGCCAACGATGTGCGCTGGCTGGCATCCGGTCCGCGTTGCGGGATTGGTGAAATTTCGATTCCAGAAAATGAACCGGGCAGCTCCATTATGCCGGGTAAGGTCAATCCTACCCAGTGTGAAGCGCTGACCATGCTTTGCTGTCAGGTAATGGGCAACGATGTCGCCATCAACATGGGCGGAGCGTCAGGTAATTTTGAGCTCAACGTTTACCGTCCGATGGTCATCCACAATTTCCTGCAGTCGGTGCGTCTGCTGGCT
Source organism: Citrobacter sp. RHB35-C21 (assembly GCF_013816515.1). Lineage (NCBI taxonomy): Bacteria > Pseudomonadati > Pseudomonadota > Gammaproteobacteria > Enterobacterales > Enterobacteriaceae > Citrobacter > Citrobacter sp. RHB35-C21. The sequence continues at coordinate 2,778,233 of NZ_CP057147.1, read as the reverse complement.
GACGGTATGGAAAGCTTTAACGAGCACTGCGCGACAGGAATCGAGCCTAATCGTGAACGAATCGATCAACTGCTCAACGAGTCGCTAATGCTGGTGACCGCGCTCAATACCCATATCGGTTATGATAAAGCCGCTGAAATTGCCAAAAAGGCGCACAAAGAGGGGCTGACGTTAAAAGCCTCCGCCCTGGCGCTGGGGTATCTAACCGAAGCGGAGTTTGACAGCTGGGTACGCCCGGAACTGATGGTTGGCAGTATGCGGCCAGGCAGTTAATCCGCAACGTAGTACAGGTGCAGCCGGGGAATAATCAATCTCAACGGCTGCGCCTGAGGTTTATAACGATGCTGAACATTGTCGGCATCATAATTCAGTAACTCGCCGATATCTGGTACGGTCATGCCGTTTTCATTGTTGAGCAACGCGATCAAGGGCGTCGGGCAGGCATATTGCACCTGCTTTTGTTCTCCTTTGTACCAGACGCGGGCGATGGGCTGCACTTTTACCGGCCGTTTAATCTTCAGGCGCGCCTGCTGGCCCAGGGCGGCGACATCCTGATATTCCCGTTCAAGTTTCGCCTGCCACTCTTCCCGCGTCCAGGGATGTACGCTGCGCGGCGACGTCAGGCTTTTTTCCAGTTGTTGCAGTACTTCATCGCGTTTCAGATTTTTAATAATGTGCTTGTTGGCCCAGCCAAATCGCAGGGTGGCAGGTTCTCTGACAAGGGTGAGCGTACGATAGGCATTCAGCGTAATCAGTCCCGGCAGGTGGCGATGCACCCATTCAAAACGCGCTGCCGGTGCCAGCCCTGATTCAACCGTGACAATGCGCTCGAAGGTGGTTTTTAGCTGGTTAATACGCTGTATTTGCTCTTCCAGAGCGCGCTGAGCTGCGTTATCTACCTGATAACACAGTACGCCTGGCAGGCGGACGGCCGCTTTGCTGCTACGATTCTCGGACTGTTGCTGGATAAACAGATGACGATAGTGGCGTAGCGCCAGCGTTTCAGCCTCTTTACCTAAATGCTGCTTAACATCAATGTTCTGCAGTGGAGCATGCTCTGCCTCTTTGACCACTTCCGGTAACGAGAAGACGCGCGCAATCAGCAGCGTCTGCTGCAACAGATTGTCGTTCAGAAGCGCCAGCTCTTGCTCCATCTGGCGGAAGGTGCCGTTCAGGCGGTCGACGAGATCGTAACGGGCCATAGATTTACCATTTTAGTTACAACATACTTTTTTATAGCACAACCTCCACCATTTGACCACCGAGCCGAATGGGTCAGGCAGCTGAAATTTCAGGAATGTTATGCCAGACGGACCAACTGAAACAAAAGCGGGCGCCGCCGAGTTCACTTTCATCACAGACGACTGTACCGCCCATAGCCAATGCGATCGAGTGAACAATGGCTAGCCCAAGCCCGCAACCACCGGTCGCCCGGTCACGGCTGGGGTCAAGGCGTACAAACGGTTCAAAAACCTGTTCGCGGGCGTCTGGAGCAATACCGGGACCGTCATCTTCCACAACCAGCGTCGCCTGATTGCCATTCAATAACAGACTCGCTTGCACCGTAGACTGGCAATAGCGCAGGGCGTTATTCAGTAGATTATCCAGTACGCGCTCCATCAGGCGCATATCCAGCGCGCCGTAGTCGCCAATATTAAGATGGCGTAAGCGCACCGCACGCTCAGGGTTTACGCTTTGCACATCCTCCAGATGGGTTGTCAGCCAAACGGCCAGGTCTGGTACGCTGAGCTTCAGTTCATTTTGCGGGCGGTCCAGCCGGGCATAGGTCAGTAATTCTTCGATTAACCCTTCCAGTTGGCCAATATCGCGATTTAGCGCCTGGGATTCCTGCGCGGTGAGGTTATCACTCATTTCCAGCCGGTAACGTAAGCGTACCAGTGGGGTACGAAGCTCATGGGCAATGCCATCGATAAGTTGTTTCTTACTGGCGATTAGCGCATTGATATTGTCTGCCATCTGGTTAAACGCGATACCCAATCGCTCAAAGCTGGAACCGCTGTCAAAATGGAGGCGTTCGCCCAGATGTCCTTCCCCAAAACGCTGTGCAGCAGCTTCCAGTCGCAGCATTTCCTGCCAGTGCGGACGCATCCAGATAAGTACCGGAAAGGCCAGCGAGATGGCAATAAATGCCATCAACGCGATGTCCAGCAAGCGCATTTGATGAAGAAAATAGAGATAAGGAAGTGGGCCGACGGCCAGCACGTAATGGCTGCGTGGGATCCGTTGAATAAATGTGTATTGATCGTCAAGCGCCACGATATCGCCTTCGCGCAAACGTTGCATTGTTTGAACGTCCAGCGTGTACTTATTTAGCGGTTCAACGCGCAGGTCAAAGGAGAGGTTCAAATCCATCTCCTTCAGCGTTTTACCCCAGTCACGTGGCGGGATCTCGCGAAGCTCGCTGCGCATCAGGTATAACGAGCTTTTCATTAAATCGTCAAGCGATTGTCTGCCTGCGCGCTCTGCGGTGAATTTATAGACCAGGCCGACCAGCAGGGTCATCACCAGAAAGCAGACAAACAGCAGGAGATAAAACTGTACAAACAGCTTCTTCATAAAAAATCACCGAATACATAATATAATGCTCACCGATACTCTCAAAATTGCTGTGATATAAAAATATGAATTTCAATCGCTGTTGTTATTTACTACTTATTTTCGCAGCGTTAGGCTGCATTTTCACCTCGCATCCCTTTGTTATATGGTTTTTGCTCGCCAACATACTGACGTTGGCAATGTACGGTGCGGATAAAATGGCAGCGCGCAGGGCCTGGCGCCGAGTACCAGAGTCCACTTTGCTGCTGTTTGGCGTTGTTGGCGGGTGGGGGGGCGCGATAGCCGCTCAACAACTCTTTCGCCATAAAACACAAAAACAGCCATTCAAAACCTACTTCATTATCAGTGTGATAGTGAATGTGTCTGTCATCGGAGCGGCCTATCATTTCTATCCCATTTCATCCTGGTGAACGTCAGTGACAGGCAGCCTGCTTACTTGAGACAGGAAACGTACTTTTCACCTGAGCGCTGCACGATGTCATCGGCATTTTTCGTTATGTCTTTCCCTTCAAACGCGCCATAGAGTTGCTTAAATTTCACCGTACTCAGGCGGTGGGTAATGTCGCTGACCGTTGCGGCTGGCAGTGGCAACATATTGGGGTAGCTCCACATAAAAGAGACGGCATGCGCCCCAGGGGTGACCTGAACGATATCGCCGGAAAGCACCACGCCTTCATCTCGCGCCCAGTGCAGAACGCAGCCGCCAGCAAAGTGTCCGCCAAGGCGTATCACACTGACGTCGCGTGTCAGTTCCAGGGTGTCGCCATCCCAAAATTTAATCCACGGGCTGTCGCGCATTACCCACTTGCGGTCGTTGGCATGGAGATAAATGGGAGCGTTAAATTCGTCAGCCCAGTCTTGCATGGTGGTGTAGTAATGAGGATGCGAAATCGCGATGGCCTTAAGCCCGCCCAGGGACGTTATTAGCATTTTTGTGGCGTCGTCGAGCGTGGCAATGCAGTCCCATAAAATATTGCCTTCCGGAGTACGCAGAATAAACGCCCGTTGATCAATTGCAAAACCAGGAACGGTGCGGATGCTGAGGAGGGTGCTGTCATGTTGCCGCCACTTATTTGTGTGCGAAGCACAAAGTGCGGCAAAATCGACCCATTCCTGTCCGGTCGCGGGGACATACTGACGTTCGTCCTGGCAGATATCGCAATGTTCAGGAAGGGCGTCTGCCACCTCATAGGATGTTCCACAGGCTTTGCATAACGTGATCATCGTGTCTTCCTCTATTGAAAAAACACAGTCAGCATGGCACACCGATACGCAAGGGTGTGCCCTTTAGTGCTCTACACGATAAGCCAGGAATGGTGGGCGTGGGTCGTTGTGGCCCAACCAGCAGAAAGCAGGAATAATGTCTACACCGTCCCTGTCGAGGGGCATTTACGGCGAAAAAAATGAGGATAATGTTTGGAAAATAGTCTGTTCAACACATGGCTCAGCCGTTGGGGACTTACTCCTGATGGCCAACCGCTTGAGACGCACACATCACAGCTTTTGCCCGTGGTGACCAAAGATGGTCAGAAAGCCATACTCAAACTCACCGACGATGACAGTGAACGAAACGGCTGCGAACTAATGGTCTGGTGGAACGGGAATGGTGCTGCGAAAGTGCTTGCTCATGCAGCAGGGGCGATTCTGTTAGAACGTGCAACAGGGGCGGGGTCTTTAGCGGACATGTCCTGGTCCGGCAATGATGCGCAGGCCTGTCGCATTATTTGCCATGCAGCCAGTCGACTCCATCTCCCCCGGAATGCTTCAACGCCTGCGTTAACACCGCTACTTTATTGGTTTCGCGATCTGGCTCCTGCCGCAAAAAAGCATGGCGGCATCCTGACGCATTGTGCAGAGGTGGCAAACGTATTGCTCTCCTCTCCCCAGAATGAAGTCGTATTGCACGGTGACTTACACCACGGCAATATTCTTGATTTCGGAACGAAAGGATGGCTGGCTATCGATCCTAAAGGGCTGGTGGGCGAGCGTGGCTTTGATTACGCCAATATTTTTACTAATCCCGATCTTGCCGACCCCACCAAACCTGTCGCCATTGAGCCAGAAAAATTCACACAACGGGTAAATATTGTGTCTGAAATCGCGAGGATTGAACGGCAGCGTTTGCTGATGTGGATTATTGCCTGGTGTGGGTTGTCGTCTGCCTGGTTTCTGCAAGAAGGGGACTGCGCCACGATCCCCCTGCGCATCGCAGAGTTAGCGAGCGCGGAACTCGCTTTTGGGGGTAATCAATTTTGATCTACGACACTGGGCTGGTAATTCTTTAGAGTTATCATTAGCCTGGTAAATGTTTATTAATCAATCATTGAACGGCGGTGTGGTGTGTTGTCTAGCGCAAATTTGACAGGCTGGGAGCAATGAACGCATTGTTTTTTTTATTAAAAAAACGCCCGAACATTATTTTGTTGATGGTCTTACTCATCGGGGCAAACATCGTGGCGTGGCTGTGGGCTTACAGCGCGTTTAGCAACAACACGTCGTTACTGGCGCTTAGTTTGATCGCGTGGTGCTATGGTTTGCGCCATGCTGTTGATGCCGATCATATCGCCGCGATAGATAGCGCTACGCGTAAACTCATGCAGCAGAAAAAACGTGCCCTGACGACGGGAGCCTGGTTTTCTCTGGGGCATTCTACCATTGTGGTACTGGCAAGCATTGGCATTGCGTTGACCACCAGCGTGTTTAAGCAACACATGGCATGGTTTCAGAATGTCGGCGGTCTGATAGGTACCACGGTCTCTGCCGTATTTCTGCTGATTCTGGCTACCATTAATCTCGTTATTTTCTGCCATGTCTGGAAGGCTTTTCGTCAACTAAAACGCACCGGTACTTACGATGGCACCACAGAGGAAATGACAGTTTCAGGCCCGCTGAACTGGCTTTTCCGCTCGGCGTTTCGGCTGGTAGGCAAAGACTGGCATATGTATTTTGTCGGCTTTTTGTTTGGACTGGGTTTTGATACCGCTACTGAAATTTCTCTGCTCGGAATTTCTGCTTCAAGCGCATCCAGTGGCATGTCGGTGTGGTCAATTCTCGTGTTCCCGGCGCTGTTTACCTGCGGCATGGCGCTGATTGACTGCCTTGACAGTATCCTGATGGTTGAGGCCTACGGATGGGCATTCAATAAGCCGCAGCGTAAGCTCTATTACAATATGACCATCACCGGGACCTCGGTAATTGTTGCGCTTTTTATTGGCGGGCTGGAGGCGCTGGGGCTTCTCTCTGACGCATTTTCGCTTCAGGGTGGTTTGTGGGATACCGTCAGCGAGTTGAGTGACCATATGGGGAATGTCGGGTTTGCGATTATTGGCGTCTTTATCGGCTGCTGGATTATTTCTGCAATAAATTACCGTTGGAAAAAATACGACGGGCTGACGTTTAGTTGACACAAAAGAAAGCCTTCCGTGAAAGGGAAGGCTTGGATCTTACTTGAGGGCTGACTAATTCGCGGTGATGATACTCACCATCTTCATCACCCAAATCTGGATGATATTATAAGTGACGGTGTAACGTATAATGGTCGGCCCGGTGGGATTACATTTGAGGTTCATCGTCCCAGGCGTGCGGTGCGAACAGATAACCTTTGTTGCGCACCGTTTTGATTCGATAGGGTTCAGTCGCGTTATCGAGCAGTTTTTTGCGTAACCGGGAAATTGCGACATCAACGCTGCGATCCATGCCGTCATAACTTACGCCGCGCAGGTTCTTCAGCAGCGCATCGCGGTCCATAATTTGCCCGGCATGGGTTGCCAGCTCCCACAGTAATTCAAAATCTGCGGTGGAAAGAGAGACTTGCTCGCCGCCGAGCAGCACGGAACGATTGGTTGGGTCGATAGTGAGTGTGCCAAAGCGCAGCGTTGTGTGCGGCGTGATGGTTGCCGCCTGAATGCCTTTAGACTGGACTGAGTGTTCATTCTGGCGCAGATGCAGACGCAGGCGAGCAAGCAGCACTGCTGGCGGCGTTGTCTTCAGAATATAGTCACAGGCACCCATTTCCAGCGCCAGAATATGGTTCATATCGCTGTCCAGCGAGGTGAGCAGGACAATAGGACCCTGCCAGCGTCCACGCAAATCGCGGCAGATAGTCATCCCATCTTTGCCCGGCAGCATGATATCTAATAACACCAAATCGGGTTGAACTTGCAGGATTTTCTCCTCGGCCAAATCACCTCGAGGCTCAACGATAACCTCAATATCATGCCGGGCCAGATAGGCTGCAATCAGCGAGCCAACTTCGGGATCATCTTCAACAAATACGATGGTGTTCATATCATTCATTTTGAATATAAAACGCCAACATACACCGCCCCGGTTTTTCCTTCCATTAATCTTTTCTAAACAAGAACGCTTCCGTTATGCTAGAGGCTGATGTTATTGATGTGTTAAGGCAGAGTGATGGGACTCGTTATAAAAGCGGCGCTCGGTGCGCTGGTGGTGGTGTTAATTGGTGTGCTGGCGAAAACAAAGAACTACTATATTGCCGGATTAATTCCGTTGTTCCCGACCTTTGCGTTGATTGCCCACTATATCGTGGCCAGTGAACGTGGGATCGAAGCGTTGCGTACAACCATTGTCTTCAGCATGTGGTCGATTATTCCCTATTTTGTCTACCTCGTTTCGCTGTGGTATTTCACCGGATTTATGCGCTTACCCGTTGCGCTCGGCGGTTCAGTGGTGTGCTGGGGCCTGAGCGCATGGTTGCTTATTTTTTGTTGGATTAAATTGCACTAACGCAGATGACGCCCGCCATCAAGGGCAAAACTACGCCCGGTGACAAAACAGCTGGTCAACAGATAGTCAATTAAATCAATGACCTCTTTTTCACCCGGCGCTGTTTTCATCAGTGATTTGTTCAATGCCTGCTGACGATACTCTGCATCGTCACCCTCGTTAAACAGGATTAGCGAGGGGGCAATCGCGTTCACTTTCACTTCTGGTGCCAGTTTGCGCGCGAACGAGCGGGTCATGTTGTCCAGCGCCGCTTTGCTGGCTGCATAAGCGATGTGCTTATCGCTGCCACGCTCCACAACATAATCTGTAAAATGGATAATATCGCTGGCCGCGTGTCCATGCCCGCGCAGCAAACCTTCCAGCGCGTGGTTGAGCAGGTAGGGGGTATTGACGTGAATCTGCATCATGGTTGACAGCACTTCGGTTAACGGCGCACCGGGCTTTTCTGCAAGCCAGGCACTGGCATTATGCACAATACCGCGCAGGCCATCCGTCTTTGCTTTGACCTCATCCGCAAAGGCCAGTACGCCTTCATCGGTGGAAAAATCAGCCTGGATACACAGCGCGCCCGCATCTCGCAGGCCATCAATAGCCGGATAATGCGTGCGGTAGCTAACGATAACTGGCTGTTTTTGATTAATAAAGTGCCATGCGACGGCGAGGCCGATACGTCGACCTCCTCCGGTGATAAGAATTGGCAAAGGGGGTTTTTTACCCATCGTAATCTCCATGTGTCGCGAACGATGGGGACAATGTTACCCCATCAACATCCAGGTCGCCGGAACAGCAGCAACAAGCAGCAGGCCGATCAGCGCCATTTCCTGGCGTTTTAATACGTTTTCATGCGCGTGTGTTTTACGGGCATAAAGGAAAACCAGCAGCCCTGGCGCATACAGCACCACAGACAGCAGCAGGTGCATCGGACCTGACGCATACAATAACCATATGCCATAAATACTCGCTCCGATACCGACAGCCTTATGAATTGGACGAGTGGCAATTTTCAGCAGAAATGCGCCGACCAGTAAATAGGGCACCAGAATCATTTCTGAGGCGATGGTTAATAACGTATTGTAGTCGGAACCTGTGAGCCAGATCAGCACCAGGCAAATCTGTACGCAGATGTTGGTCAGCCATAGCGACGCCGATGGCGCGCCTTGCGCGTTCTGCCGCGCAAAAATGCGTGGAAACGCTTTGTGCGTGGAGGCGAGGAACGGCACTTCCGCCGCCATAATCGTCCAGCTTAAATAAGCACCGCACACGGAGACAATCAGGCCTGCGGCAATAATAATTTCACCCCATGGCCCCATCATTTTCACCATCAGACCGGCCATTGACGGGTTGCGGATCTCCGCCAGTTCGGGACGCGCGACAACGCCCAGAGACAGCAGGGTGACAAGCAGATAAACGCCCAGCGCGGCGAGTACCGCCAGCAGCGTAGCGCGTCCGACATCGCGTTTGTTTCTGGCACGAGCTGAAACCACCACCGCGCCTTCCACACCGATGAAAACCCACAGGGTGATGAGCATGGTGTTTTTTACCTGCTCCCAGACGGGAACGCCCAACGCTACGCCGGTAAAATCGAGGGTAAAGGTGTCGAGCTTAAACAGCATAAACGCCAGCACGATAAACAGACCAAGCGGCAGTAATTTCGCCAGCGTCGCCACCAGGTTAATACTGGCTGCCGTTTGCACACCACGCAGCACCAGAAAATGGACCACCCACAACAGCACCGATGCGCCAACAATCGACTGCCAGGTATTACCGTCGCCAAACAGACGTAACTCCGGCGTGTCGGTAAAGAAGCTGAGCGCAGAGAAAACAATCACCAGATACGAAACGTTAGCGATAACAGCACACAGCCAGTATCCCCACGCGGAGCAAAAGCCAATCAGTTCACCGAAACCTTCACGTGCATAGGTAAAAATGCCGCCATCCAGTTCAGGACGGATACGCGTCAGAATCAGCATGGCAAAGGCGAGCAAAAGGATACCCGCACCGGTAATCGCCCAACCAATCAGTAATGCAGCCGGGCTTGCTACCGCCGCCATATTTTGTGGCAGGCTGAAAACACCAGCGCCGAGCATTGAGCTTAAAACCAGCGCGGTGAGTGCGCTCAGACCCAATTTCTTTTCCATTTGTATCCAATGACAAAAACGAGAGTGAGAGAATAATTATTTTGGCAAACCGCATAAAAATGGTGAAAGCCACTAAGGCGCGGGATTTTACGGAGAGAAGAGAACGCATGCAATGGGGATAGAGAGATTTGTGACTAATAGTGTGAAAAGTAGTCTTAATACTGCTGTTTTTGTTTCGCCAGAGGGGAGGATGGCGGGAAATTATCAGGTCTACAAGGCTGTAGACCTGATAAGGTACTGAGTATTACTTATACAGGTCAGCGCTGATGGTCATGTTATTACCACGTTCAGACCACTGGCGGGTGATGTGATAATACTTAGCGCCTTTCTTCGCTGCGCGTTTGGCAACCTGGTAAGAGATTTCAGTCATGTTGCCATAGTTACCGGTGAACTTGATGCTGTCGAACGGCACCATCATAGCGGCGGTTGCTTTGTTCAGTTCTTCAACTTTGGTTCCATCCGGTAGCGTGACAGTGTAACGCCCACCTTTGGTGGATTGCGTTTCGAAGAAACGACCGACTTCAGCGCTCGGAGACGCGGTAGTCGCAACGCCTGGGATCTCAACTTTCTTCGCGGCTTCGCCACCGGCAGCTAATGCGGCACGTCCGGCATCTGAATCTGCTGGGATCGCATCAGGGCTTTGTACTACGCGTTTTTTCGCATCAGCTTTATAGATGAATGCGGTAATACGCTGGTTGCCGCCCTGGTTGGCATCGACCTGGCGCACGATGTAGAAGGAGTAAGCGCCTTTCTCTTTCGCTGCTTTGGTGATGGCATCGTTCACTTCAGGCTGGCTGCGGTAGAAGCCCTGCACCGTAACGGTATCGAATGGTTCTATCAGAACGGCCTGATCTTTTGGTAATTCCATAACGCCGTTAATGACACGGTTTTTGGACGCTTCCGCTTTTTCAGCATCGGCTTTATAGATGTCGGCTACAACGCGCCAGTTACCGCCGCTGCCAAAATCTGAGGTATCAACAACATAAAAGGAGGCTGCACCGTCTTTATCTGCACGGCGTGATACGGCGGTCACCGCGTCACCGATAGCATTAAAACGACCGGTAACCACAATGCGGTCATAGGGTTTCAGGGCAGCCGCTTGCTCCGGCGTCAATTCTGTCGCTGCATTTACAGAAAAAGCAGTCGCAGAAATAAGTGCGGACGCCAGGAGAGTGTTCTTAAGCTTCATAAAAATAATCCTTCGCCTTGCGCAAACCAGGTACTGGTATTGTTATTGACTAGAAACGTCGCTGATTATTGCATTTAAATTGTGTCAGTGTCTGCGTCAATTTTCACTCATCGTGCCACGTGACGTAACAACACAGATAACATTTTGTGATATGTCGAAAATTTCGGCGTTTGGCGACCAAAACTGATAAAGCAGTTGAATTTCATAAGTTAATTTAATGTTAATCAATTGTTTTTGGCAGGCACGTAATCATGTTTTGCCGCTTCGCTTGAGCGAATTATCGGCCTTTGTGGGCTATTTTTAGGGTATTTTATCTGCCAGCGGTCCGATTCCTCTCTATTTCGCGAATTTCATAATAAATACTGTTTTTTGGCGCTAGATCACAGGCGTCATTTTCAGTAGGTTATACAGAGTTTGTTACTGTTTTATTTTATTGGGGTAACACTGACCTCTTTCGAGAGTGCGCGCATGCCTCGTGCGAACATTGATAAACCATCATCACAAATACAGATGGAAGGGAACATTATGCGAATTGGCATACCAAGAGAACGGTTAACCAATGAAACCCGCGTCGCAGCTACGCCGAAGACGGTTGAGCAGCTGCTTAAGTTGGGTTTCAGCGTCGCGGTTGAAAGCGGTGCAGGTCAACTGGCAAGTTTTGACGATAAGGCGTTTGTACAAGCAGGCGCAGAAATTGTTGACGGAAATGCCGTCTGGCAGTCAGAGATCATCCTGAAGGTCAACGCGCCGGAAGAGGCGGAAATCCCGTTGCTCAACCCGGGCACGACGCTGGTGAGTTTTCTTTGGCCCGCGCAAAACCCTGAGCTATTGCAAAAGCTGGCAGAGCGCAACGTGACGGTTATGGCGATGGACTCCGTGCCGCGTATTTCGCGCGCGCAGTCGCTTGATGCCTTAAGCTCGATGGCGAATATCGCCGGGTATCGTGCCATTGTTGAAGCCGCTCATGAATTTGGCCGCTTCTTCACCGGGCAGATCACCGCCGCGGGCAAGGTTCCACCTGCCAAGGTCATGGTGATTGGTGCGGGTGTGGCAGGTCTGGCAGCTATCGGTGCGGCAAACAGCCTGGGCGCTATCGTTCGTGCTTTTGACACCCGTCCGGAAGTGAAAGAGCAAGTTCAGAGTATGGGCGCTGAATTCCTCGAACTGGACTTTAAAGAAGAGGCCGGCAGCGGCGACGGTTACGCCAAGGTGATGTCCGAAGCGTTCATCAAAGCCGAAATGGCGCTCTTCGCCGCGCAGGCGAAAGACGTTGATATTATCGTTACCACCGCGTTGATTCCGGGCAAACCGGCACCGAAACTGATCACCCGCGAAATGGTCGATTCGATGAAGGCGGGCAGCGTGATTGTCGATCTCGCCGCGCAAAACGGCGGTAACTGCGAATATACCGTGCCCAACCAGGTGACCACCACCGAGAACGGGGTGAAGGTTATCGGTTATACCGACCTGCCAGGCCGACTGCCGACGCAGTCTTCCCAGCTTTATGGCACGAACCTCGTTAACCTGCTCAAGCTGTTGTGCAAAGAGAAAGACGGCAATATCACCGTCGATTTTGACGACGTGGTCGTACGTGGCGTTACGGTAGTTCGCGAGGGTGAAATCACCTGGCCTGCGCCGCCGATCCAGGTTTCTGCTCAGCCGCAGGCTGCGCCAAAAGCCGCGCCCGCGCCGAAAGAAGAGAAAAAACCGGCCTCACCGTGGCGCAAATATGCGTTGATGGCGCTGGTCGTCATACTGTTTGGCTGGCTCGCTGATGTCGCGCCGAAAGAGTTCCTGGGTCACTTTACGGTGTTCGCGCTTTCCTGTGTAGTGGGTTACTACGTGGTCTGGAATGTGTCGCACGCGCTACACACTCCGCTGATGTCCGTGACAAACGCTATCTCCGGGATCATCGTTGTCGGGGCGTTATTGCAAATTGGCCAGGGTGGCTGGGTGAGTTTCCTGAGCTTTATCGCGGTGCTTATTGCCAGCATTAATATTTTCGGTGGCTTCACCGTGACTCAGCGCATGCTGAAAATGTTCCGGAAAAACTAAGGGGTAACATATGTCTGGAGGATTAGTTACAGCTGCATACATTGTTGCCGCGATCCTGTTTATTTTCAGCCTGGCGGGGCTTTCGAAACACGAAACCTCTCAACAGGGTAACAACTACGGTATCGCCGGGATGGCGATTGCGCTGATTGCCACGATTTTTGGCCCGGAGACCGGCAACGTTGCGTGGATCCTGGTGGCGATGATCATCGGCGGCGCGATTGGTATTCGTCTGGCGAAGAAAGTCGAGATGACCGAGATGCCGGAGCTGGTGGCGATTCTGCACAGCTTCGTCGGTCTGGCGGCTGTACTGGTGGGTTTCAACAGCTACCTGTATCACGACACGGGCCTGGAACCGATTCTGGTGAACATTCACCTGACGGAAGTGTTCCTTGGTATCTTCATCGGTGCGGTGACCTTTACCGGTTCCGTGGTGGCGTTTGGCAAACTGCGCGGTAAGATCTCCTCTAAACCACTGATGCTGCCGAATCGTCACAAAATGAACCTGGCGGCGCTGGTTGTTTCTTTCCTGCTGCTGGTGGTGTTTGTTCGTACCGAAAGCGTGGGTCTGCAGGTTCTGGCGCTGCTGGTGATGACCATTATTGCGTTAGCCTTTGGCTGGCATCTGGTGGCGTCCATCGGCGGTGCGGATATGCCGGTCGTCGTTTCAATGCTTAACTCCTATTCAGGATGGGCGGCGGCGGCGGCGGGCTTTATGCTCAGCAACGATCTGCTGATAGTCACCGGTGCGCTGGTCGGTTCTTCCGGTGCGATCCTGTCTTACATCATGTGTAAGGCGATGAACCGTTCGTTTATCAGCGTGATTGCCGGTGGCTTTGGTTCTGATGGTTCTTCTACGGGGTCTGATGAAGAAGTCGGTGAGCATCGTGAGATTAATGCGGAAGACACGGCAGAAATGCTGAAGAACTCGCACTCCGTGATAATCACCCCGGGCTATGGCATGGCCGTGGCACAGGCGCAATATCCGGTCGCTGAAATCACCGAGAAACTGCGCGCCCGCGGCATCAAGGTACGCTTTGGTATTCACCCGGTAGCAGGGCGCTTACCAGGTCATATGAACGTACTGCTGGCGGAAGCCAAAGTACCCTATGACATCGTGCTGGAAATGGATGAAATCAATGATGATTTCGCCGATACCGATACCGTGCTGGTGATTGGCGCCAACGATACGGTAAACCCGGCGGCGCAGGACGATCCGCGTAGCCCAATCGCCGGTATGCCGGTGCTGGAAGTATGGAAAGCGCAGAACGTTATCGTGTTCAAACGCTCTATGAACACCGGCTATGCTGGCGTGCAGAACCCGCTGTTCTTTAAAGAAAACACCCATATGCTGTTTGGCGATGCCAAAGCCAGCGTGGATGCGATCCTGAAAGCGCTGTAACCGTCAGCGCAAACCAAGACGGCCTCTGCGGAGGCCGTCTTTTTAATACTCCGCTATTCATGATTACCACTCATAAACCCATACGGTTTTAACCGTCTAATCACCGTAAAACGCCGTGTATATACTGCTTCCTGACTTTTTAGAACATAACAGGGCGCTATGCGTACACGTAAACATGCCTCGTCGGCGGCTATAGCAAGCCAGATTGGTCTTACTTTTATTCTGATCCTCAGTGGCCTGATGGCCTTTGCCTCGCTTTCCACCGACATTTATCTTCCGGCAATGCCGACAATGGCAGAGGATTTACATGGCAATGTAGAACTGACGATCACCGGTTTTTTGGTAGGTTTCGCCATTGCGCAATTGATTTGGGGGCCGATAAGCGATCATCTGGGACGGCGTAAACCGCTGTTAATTGGCATGGTGCTTTTTATCATCGGCTCCGCAGGATGTGCGATGTCCACGAGTATTACGCAAATTGTTTTCTGGCGAGTTTTTCAGGCGCTTGGAGCCTGTACCGGACCTATGCTGGCGCGGGCGATGATCCGCGATCTCTTTGCACGTACTCGCGCGGCGCAAATGCTTTCAACTCTGGTGCTGGTCATGGCGATTGCGCCAATAGCAGGACCGTTGATTGGCGGACAAATTATTCGCCTGAGCACCTGGCACTCTGTTTTTTGGCTGCTGGCGGTGATAGGGGCGCTGATGTTTATCTCCTTAAACTGGCTGCCGGAAACATTGCCGGAAGAGAAACGGGTGAAAGCTTCTTTAGCTGGCGCATTTCGTAATTACCGTTCGTTATTCACCAATGGACGTTTTATGCGCTACACCCTGAGCCTGACGTGTTATTACGTTGCCGCGTATGCGTTTATTACCGGTTCGCCGTTTGTTTATATTAGCTATTATCATGTTGAACCACAGCATTACGGCTGGCTGTTTGCGCTCAATATTGTCGGAGTCATGGTCATGAGCGTAGTAAACCGTCGTCTGGTGCAACTGCATTCTCTGGAGCAACTGCTAAAGTATGCGACGATGCTGGCGGCGCTGGCTGCAGTGGCGCTTGCGGTGCTGGTTAAGCTGGAGTCAGGTGGCGTTGAAGCCATTATCATCACCGTTTTTCTGTTTTTCTCAATGAATGGCATTATTGCTGCTACTTCAACCGCTGCTGCGCTGGACGCAGTACCGAGCATCGCCGGTTCAGCATCCGCGCTGATTGGCGCGTTACAATACGGTAGCGGCATTATCTCGTCATTGCTGCTGGCCGCCTTCAGCGACGGAACACCATGGACTATGGCCTGGATAATTGCGTTATTTACGTTGTGTAGCGCCGTTCTGGCGCTACGCGCTAAACGATAAAAATGCCCGCAATGGCGGGGCGAATTCACTCTTTATTGAGATCGCTCAGCAACACGGCAATGCTTTGACCGCCGTTGGTTTGCTCAAGCGCGATTTTCACGATGATGGTCAGCGGTACAGAAAGCAGCATCCCGACAGGCCCCAGTAACCAGCCCCAGAAGATTAACGACAGAAACACCACCAGCGTAGACAACCCAAGTCCACGTCCCATGATCCGCGGTTCGAGGATATTCCCGAACACCATGTTAATGACCAGATAACCTGCGAAAACCACCAGGGCGTCATAAAGGCCGCTAAATACCAGCACCTGAGCAATAGGGGGAATGGCGGCCAGCACCGAACCGATATTAGGAATATAGTTGAGCGCAAAGGCCAGCAGTCCCCAGACAAAAGCGAAACGCACGTCGAGTGCGGCAAGCATGCCCCAGGCCACCAACCCGGTCACAATGCTGATCGCCGTTTTGAGCACCAGATAGTGGGAAACGCTGTCGATGGCGCGTTGAATCGCCGCCATTCCCTCAATGGGACGACTCATCATTTGTTTGAGTTTGTTGGGTAACTGCGGTACTTCCAGCAGCATAAAAACCACCGTCAACAGCAATAAAAATATCGATGACATGGCATTAGACAACTGCGCCAGTAAATTGGTCACCAGCGTCATTGCCGCGTTCGGGTCGATATATTTGACGAGTTCATCCACGGAAACGCCGATCCCTACGCGCTGTAACCACGGCTCAAGGTTTTTGAGTGGGATAACCAGTGAAGAGCGATACTGCGGCAGCGTTCGCGCAAGCTCATTTAAGGATGTACCTAAATACGCTAATAGCAACACCATTAGCATCACAATAATAACAATGAGCAATGATACCGCTATTACGCGCGGTATGCGAAGTTTGACCATCCGCTGCACCACGGGGTTTAGCACGACGGCAATAAATAACGCCAGAATAAATGGGACGATGATATCTGCGGCAACACGGATGCCGCTCAGAATGATAACCAGCATGCCCAGCATAATGACTATTTTTAGGCCGTTAAGCGTGATGATCGGTTTCGCCATGTGTATTCCTGCATTTTTCATTTTTGAATCTGAATAATAATGTGATTTGCGTCGAGCCGTTATAACAAAAATCAAATGGGGCAGGTAAAGAAGTGAAAAGACTTTGAGTTCGCATTGAAGCTATGGTACAAATCATCTGTGTTTAACTACCGAGGACAATTATCATCCGCGATGATGAGAAGCAACACTGCGGATAATTGTAATATTATGGACAATATGTTCAGGATGTTTTTGCGTTTACCTTCACTTCTTCGTACCTCCTCCACTTTCTTGCTTGCGGGTGAGCAACACTGGCGCAACGCGCTTTAGTCCCTTCTTCTGCCTGAGCTGGCGCTGTGCGCTGAGCTAACTAATTTTATTTTTTGGTTTACTGCATGCAGTAGGCCCAAAGGACTATATTCTCAAGCAGGAGAAGCATTATGTTTTACTGGATATTATTAGGTCTGGCCATCGCGGCTGAAATTACTGGTACGCTGTCAATGAAATGGGCAAGCGTCGGCCATGGTAATTCGGGCTTTATTTTAATGCTGGTAATGATTGCCTTATCGTATATTTTTCTCAGTTTTGCCGTTAAAAAAATTGCCCTTGGTGTGGCCTATGCCTTATGGGAAGGTATCGGTATTTTATTTATTACGCTGTTCAGCGTGCTGTTATTTGACGAAACCTTGTCCACGATGAAGGTGGCTGGACTGGTCTCGCTGGTGTTAGGTATTGTGCTGATTAAATCCGGTACACGAAAACCGACAAAGGCGGGCAGAGAGGTGAGCCATGCAGCAGTTTGAGTGGGTTCACGGCGCATGGCTTGGCATAGCCATTGTGCTCGAAATCGTCGCTAACGTCTTTTTGAAATTTTCAGATGGGTTTCGCCGCAAGACTTATGGCGTGCTGTCGCTGGTAGCCGTGTTAGCGGCCTTTAGCGCGCTGTCCCAGGCGGTAAAAGGTATCGACCTTTCTGTTGCCTACGCCTTGTGGGGCGGCTTCGGGATTGCCGCGACGTTAGCGGCAGGTTGGGTATTGTTTGGTCAGCGCCTGAATCATAAAGGCTGGATCGGTGTGGCGCTGCTGCTTGCCGGAATGGTGATGATTAAACTTGCCTGATCTCAGTGCTGCCCGTTACTACGGGCAGCATAAGTTATTCCTTCGCCAACTCATCCAGCTTATCGCGAAAACCGGTCACGGATATGGCGCGATTATCGGCCCGCCAGCGATCTTTCGCCGCCGGAGCGGAGCTTTGTACACCAATCAACTGCCAGCCAGTATCTGTCTTCAACATCAATGGTGAACCGCTGTCGCCCGGGAGTGTGTCGCACTGGTGCGACAAAACGGTATTCTGCGCCCAACCGGTCACCACGCAATCCTGATGCGTGTACAAGTCATCGAGATGATCTTCCGGGTAACCCGACTGCGTAACTTTACGATCTGCGGTTTTCAGCGCCGCGGTTAATGCCGCTTTATCACCTTCAAATAATGGCAGCGGTGTGATGCCAGAAGGTGGGTAACGCAGCACCACCAGACCAAAATCCCACGGGGCCGCGGAAGGCGGCACAATCCAGCCATCGCCATCGGCTTTTAAACGTTTTCCGAGCGAGGGATCTACCCGTCCTTCAATGCCGTGGATCTCGTAGCGCCAGACACCCTTTTTCGACACGAAGCGTAATGCCACGGCTTTATCCGGCTTGCCTTTCGGGGGGGTGAGTAAGCAGTGTCCGGCAGTCAGTGCCAGACGTGGTGATATGAGCGTGGCGGTACACAGGTTACCGCTGGCGGTTTCCAGTTGCCCGATAGCGTCCCAAGGAGATTGCGTTGGGTCAGTCACTTTTATGCGATCGTCATGACCAAAAAACAGCGTTTTTACGTTTTCTGCTTCAGCGCTAGCCGTTGCAGGCTGGTCCGCATGCGCAACGACAGGAAGTAAACAAATTGAACCCAGTAACACAGCAATGGTTTTATGCATATCACACTCTGGTGGGGAATTATGATTTTTAACAGCAAACCCTCAGTTAATACTATAGACGGGACGGCGGGAAAGTGGGAGTAAAATCAGATAACTACACTCAGGAAAGATAAAAATGCATGGCAATGAGGGCGCAAATTATCAGGGTAATAAGAATGAACTCAAAGCGGTAATGTGACACCATTTTACCCTCCAAAAGGCGGCGCTAAATCAGGTCGATTTAGCGCCGTATGCTATGGCGTGGGGGACGCCATAGTAACTACAAATGTGTTATGCAGCTGGTTGAGCAGCGGGTTTAGCGGTGTCGTGTTTTACGGCTTTTTTGGTGTGTTTTTTTGCTGCCTGAGCTTTCTGCTCTGGTGCTTTTTGTTCTGCAGCGGGTTTGGTCGCTGCTTTTTTGGTGTGTTTCTTAGCTGCCTGAGCTTTCTGCTCTGGCGCTTTCTGTTCTACAGCCGGTTTTGTGGTGGATTTTTTAGCGTGTTTCTTGGCAGCCTGCGCTTTCTGCGGCGCTGCTTTGTGCTGTTTTTTATGATGAGTGGTTTTTGCCGGAGCTGCTTTGGTGGTTGCAGCAGCAGCCGGAGCGGTGGTAGCAGTTGTTTCAGCAGCAAATGCAGCAGAAGACAGACCCATAGCAGCGGCAACAACCAGAGCTAATACTTTTTTCATTCTCATACCCTCGATTTGGTTTTTCATTCAACCCCACTGCGGGGCCGTTGAAATAACTATATCGCTGTAATCACAGGGCTTCCGTGAGTCATTGGTTTCGGCGTGTAACGATATGTACAATGACTCACGGTATGAGATTACAAATAGCGGGCTTCCAGGTGAGCGCGGAAATAACGGCTGCTGAGCGGCTCTCCGGTGGCCTGGGTAATAAGTTGTTCAGTGGTGAAACGGCTGCCATGCTGCCAGATATTCTGACGTAACCAGTCAAACAGGGCACCAAACTCACCTTGCGCAATAGACTGCTCTAAATCAGGCAATGCGCGCTTAGCGGCACTGAATAACTGCGCCGCATACATGGCGCCTAAAGTATAGGAAGGGAAGTAGCCAAAGCCGCCATCGGTCCAGTGAATATCCTGCATACAACCGTTACGATAGTTGCCGATGGTTGACAGCCCCAGCCAGGACTGCATTTTCTCATTCCACAATGCCGGGATATCATCCACTTCAATATCGCCATTAATGAGCGCGCGTTCGATTTCATAACGCAGGATAACGTGAGTAGGATAGCTCACCTCGTCGGCATCAACACGGATAAAACCGGGTTTAACCTGCTGGTTCCAGGCGATGAAATTGCTTTCTTCAAACGCAGCCTGATCGCCAAAGTGGCGCGTCACAGCAGGAATTAACCGCGTCAGAAATGCTTTACTGCGCCCCAGTTGCATCTCAAAGAACAGACTCTGGGACTCATGAATAGCGGTTGAGCGTGCCAGGGCGATAGGTTGCCCTGACCAACTGTGCGGCAGATTTTGCTCATAGCGGGCGTGACCGGTTTCATGGATCACACCAAACAGCGCGCTAAGTAATTCGTTTTCATCATAGCGGGTGGTGATACGCACATCTTCAGGTACGCCACCACAGAAGGGGTGCGCACTGATATCCAGTCGACCAGCCGTAAAATCGAATCCCAACTGTGCCATCGTTTCAAGGCCCAACTCTCGCTGGATTGCGGTTGGGAAAGGACCAACCGGGGCGATGAGCGACTGCTGAGACTGCTTTGCCACCACCTTGTTGAGCAGATCCGGTAGCCAGCTTTTAACGTCTGCAAACAGGACATCCAATTGGGCACTGGTCATCCCTGGTTCGAATATGTCCAGTAGCGCGTCATACGGCGAACAGCCTGTGGCTTCGGCACGCAGCCGGGCTTCTTCACGACTGTGCTTCACGACCTCTTTCAGGTTTTCGGAAAATCCCTCCCAGTCATTCGCTGGTCGCTGGCTGCGCCAGGCATGCTCGCAGCGGCTACCCGCGAGTGATTTCGCTTCTACCAACGATTCAGGTAGTAAGGATGCCTGATGATGCAGTCGCGACATTTCGCGCAGGTTGGCCTGCTCAACATCGTTAAGGTCCTCCTGTTGGGCTGCGGCGATCCACGTTGCTACCTTCGGGTCGGTTAACAACTGGTGCTCAAGCACACTCAGCTCGGCCAGCGCTTCGCCGCGAGCTTTGCTGCCGCCAGATGGCATCATGGTAAACATGTCCCAACTGGCGATTGCCGAGAGGTGGGAGAAGCGAGAGAGCCGCTGGAACGTGCGGGTGAGCTGATGGTAATTATCATTGTTACTCATTTTTTGTTCTCGTTCTGTTTAGGTGTGATGAGAAGTTTACCGTGATTCATTCACTTTTCATAAACACACCTTTGTACCCGACTTTGCGTAACAGCTTTTTATAGCGAAAAGCCAGTAGCACGAGAAAACAGAGGGCATAAAAAATGGGGAGCGGTGATAACACTTTTACCGACCACAGATAATGTAGCGGAAGCAAAATGGCCGCCAGGTAGACGTAGTTGTGCAACGTTTGCCAGCGTTTGCCCATTTTACGTTGCGCGGTTTGCGTGGAGGTCAGCGTCAGCAGGAATAAGATTATCCAACCAGTCATGCCCAACGTTAGCCATGGGCGTGAAACCAGTTCACGTCCCAATAATCCCAGATTTTGTATACCCAGCTCCAGCAGCGCATAGCTGGTCATATGCAGCGTGGCCCATGCAAAACACCATAACCCTAATAATCGACGGGTGCGATACAACAACGGCTGCTTTGCGTAGCGCGCAAGCGGTGACACCAGCAGGGTAGCAAGCAGAAACTTCAGCGCGGTGATGCCCGTAAAGTGTTGGATATCTTTACCCGGGTCGGCCCCCAACTCACCACGCTGTGCGGCCCAGAAGAGCCATAGCAGGGGTAATAAACCGGCGAGATGCAGCAGTACTTTCAGACCGGTTATCTGTTTTGCGGTTAACCTCACTTAAAAATACTCCCGTAGATCCATGCCCTGATATAAAGAAGCCACTTCATCGGCATAACCATTAAAAGGCAACGTGGGCTGTCGCTGCACATCGAGAATGCCACCCGAACCGATAAAACGTTCCGTGGCCTGAGACCAGCGGGGGTGATCGACTTGCGGATTTACGTTGGCGTAAAAACCGTATTCGTTAGGTGCCGACATATTCCAGGTCGTCGGCGGCTGTTCACGCGTCAGCTTAATACTGACTATCGATTTAATGCCCTTGAAGCCGTACTTCCAGGGTACGGTCAGGCGTATTGGCGCTCCGTTTTGCGGCGGCAACGCTTTGCCATACACGCCAACGGTCAGAAGGGTTAGCGGGTGCATGGCCTCGTCCAGACGTAAACCTTCAACATAGGGATACTTTAACCCGCCACCAATGAAGCGATCTTTCTGGCCGGGCATTTCATCAGGCGCGTAGCGTGTTTCAAAGGCGACGTATTTGGCGTGGCTGGTGGGTTCAACCAGCGCCAATAATTTATGCAAAGGAAAGCCGACCCACGGTACAACCATCGACCACGCCTCAACGCAACGCATCCGGTAAATACGCTCTTCTAATGGAAAACGAGTCGTCAGCGCATCATGATCCAACGTTAAAGGTTTGTTCACTTCACCGCTGATGGTTAATGTCCAGGGATCGGTTTTCAGGCTACCGGCATTCGCGGCAGGATCGGCTTTATCCAGACCAAATTCGTAGAAATTGTTGTAGCCCGTTACCTTGTCTTCCGGCGTCAAGGGCAGATTGTTTTGCCAGATCTCGGGTTTTGTGAACTCGAGCGGTTTGCCCGCCGGTGCAGACGGACGATCGTTGCCTTTAAACCAATTCAACAGACCGGCCTGTGTCGGGGAAGAGAGCGAAGCCGCCGCCGCGCCTATCCCAAGAGCTTTGAGGATCTGTCGTCGTTGCATAAAAAAAACGGACTCGGCGGTAACATCAGCTTCCCGAAGTGGATGTTTTTTCTGCATAACTTTTCCTTTTTATTTTCATGTTAAGGAAAACAAATCGACGTTTCCCTGTTGATGCCTGACCTATCTATAACGACATACTGGACGCATGCGTATCCCTGATTCCTCACGAAAAGTTAAAAATTTTGTGATAACTTCCGCCCCTTGCCTGAGGTAAGCTTTCAGCATGACGAGAGGGGGATGACACTGATGGCAGGCGCGAAAAAGATATTTTTGGTGGAAGATGACAGCGATATCGCCTCACTTTTGCAACTTAGCCTGAAGGATGAGGGGTACGAAATTATTCATGAGGCTGATGGGGCACGTGCGGTCGAGCTACTGGAGAAGCATGTCTGGGATGCCGTTATCCTCGATTTAATGCTGCCGGGCGTGGACGGCCTGGAGATATGTCGTCGCATTCGGCAAATGAGTTTCTATCTACCTGTCATTATTATCAGCGCTCGCACCAGTGAAACTCACCGCGTACTGGGGCTGGAAATGGGCGCCGATGATTATTTAGCCAAACCTTTCTCGGTGCTGGAATTGATGGCCCGGGTGAAGGCGTTGTTTCGCCGTCAGGAGGCGATGAGTCAGAACCTGCGTATGGAGGCGGGGATTATCACCGTCCATGGTGTGGAGATTGATCCATTAGCCCGGGAAGTCCGCCTGCAGGGTAAATCCCTCGATTTAACGCCGCGTGAATTCGATCTGCTCTATTTTTTCGCCCGCCATCCCGGGGAGGTCTTTTCGCGTCAGGCGTTGTTAGACCAGGTGTGGGGCTACCAGCACGAAGGATATGAGCATACGGTGAACAGTCATATTAATCGCCTGCGCACCAAAATTGAAAAAGATGCTGCGGAGCCGGAAATTATTCTTACCGTGTGGGGACGAGGCTATAAGCTTGCTGCGGTTAACGCGGAGCATCAACCATGATTTATCGATTGTCGCTGAGCCAGCGTCTGACCCTAGTCTTTACCGCTATTATGTTGATTTGCGCGGTTGCGGTCAGCGTTGTCCAGATCCGCAGCAGTAAACAGTATGGCGACGCCATGGTGCAAAGGCTCTCGCTGGAATTGGCAAGCAAAATTGTCAAAAGTGAGTCGCTTATTGATGCCAGCGGGCAGGTTAATCGGCAGACCTTAAAAGGACTGTTCAATCACCTGATGACGCTAAACCCAAGCGTGGAGCTGTATCTGGTTTCACCGTCAGGCGAGATACTTGCTGATGCCGCTCCGCCTGGGCATATACAGCGCCAGAACATTAGCGTACAGCCGATTCAGGTTTTCCTTAATTCGGACGAGTTGCCCGTCTATGGCAATGATCCGCGCAGCAGCCTGCAAAAGGTATTCAGCGCCGCGCCAGTTTTATTTAACGGCAAGCTGCATGGCTATTTATACATTATTCTCCAGGGCGAAGATCTCAATATATTGGCGAATGCCGCCTGGCAAAAAACGCTTTGGAACACCGTGACCGGGACGTTAATACTGGTTTTATTAGCCGGTGCAATCGCGGGGTACCTGGTGTGGAGATGGGTGACGAATCCGGTGAAAAGGCTGACCGGTCAGGTGGTTAATCTGGAGCAGGACAGCATTAGCGTCATCAAACAGTTGGCGCAGAAAAAGCCCGATTTAGCTCCGGCGAATGAAATTGCGTTGCTGAACAATGCATTTATTGAGTTAGCACAGAAAATTGCCCACCAATGGGATTTATTAGCTGACAGCGATCGTCAGCGCAGAGAGTTTATCGCCAATATTTCGCACGATTTACGTACGCCGCTCACTTCACTGCTGGGGTATCTGGAAATGCTGTCGCTGAAAGCCGATACGATGACGCCGGAGGAAAACCGGCATTATCTAAGCATTGCACTGCGCCAGGGGCATAAGGTTCGCCATCTGTCACAACAGCTTTTTGAGCTGGCGAGACTTGAGCATGGCGGCATAAAACCACAGCGTGAACGTTTTGCTATTGGCGAGCTGATCCAGGATGTGGCACAGAAATTTGATCTACCTGTTGCCACGCGTCATTTGCAGTTGCACCTAGACGTAATTGGTCCGTTACCGCTGGTGAATGCCGATTTATCGATGATGGAAAGAATCGTCACGAATTTGCTGGATAACGCTATTCGTCATACGCCTGACGGGGGCGAAGTGTGGCTAAAAGTCTGGCGTGAGGAAGACCGCTTGTTAGCAGAAGTGCAGGACAGCGGGCCTGGCGTCGAAGAGGCTGTTCGCGAAGTATTATTTCAGCGCCCGACGGCGTTACTACCCCGTGAGCAGCGGGCTGAGCGTGGTGGTCTGGGCTTACTGATCGTGCGCAGAATGCTCGAACTGCATGGGGGAGATATCCGCCTGATTAATTCAACGGCAGGGGCCTGTTTCCGTTTTTCGTTGCCGCTGGCGGAATCCCCACTGAGTAGCTGATGAGAATGTTCCGCTGAAAAGAGTCTGTAACGCTATACGCGTTGTAAACCGTGGGCATTGCGTAAAAGTTGGTAGGTTGTCAGTGATAATGAGAATTTTTATCATATATTGATAATTCATCAAGTTATCTTTGATTAGCGCAAGGAGATCGTATGTCACAGGATGCCGACAACCTGTATATCGTCAGGACCAAAGCGGTTGCTGGCTGTTTTACCATGTTTTTGCTGATGTTTGGCCTCACGTTTATTCCGTTGTTTTTCCCCGCCAGCCAGGTTCTGCTTGCCAAAGGGCTACTTTTTCCGCTGCTGTTTGCGCTGGAATTTGTCGTGCTGGTCCCGCTGTATTACTTCTTCTTCAGAAAAAGAGAGGGGCTGGGAAAGGGAATTTTCAACGCCAGATGGTTTGTCATTTTGTTCGTGGCGCTGCTGTTTATTCAGCTTATCCTGCCATGGTTTCTGGGCCTCAGACAAACCGAAGCGTGGGTGACCAGCCAGATATCCCTAAACAGCTACGCGCTGTGGTTATCCACTCTGACCCTGATATTTATTGCGCCAGTGTATGAAGAGATTGTTTTCAGGGGCTGTTTATTCAACGCATTCCAGTATTGGTTCAATAATAAAACCTGGCTGTCGTCGGTGGTGGTATCGGTCATTTTTGCCATCATGCATACCCAGTATGTGGATCTGCGCACGTTGCTGATGCTGTTTCTTGTGTCGCAGGTTTTGATCATCGCCAGACTGAAAAGCAACGGCCTGCTGATGCCGGTTATGCTGCATATAGCGATGAACGGGACGGTTATTGCCCTGCAAATGGGTGCTCAGACGTTACAGCCTGGTTGATGAAGGCGATGCCCGGAACCCGGGCATCGTGGATTATACGTGCAGACGATGGTGCAGACGTGCACCGACCAGCAACGCCAGCACCAGCATCAGGGCGATAAATCCGCCCACGCCGTTCCAGCCGTAGCTGTGCCAGAATACGCCACCCAGCGTACCGGCAATACTGGAACCCAGATAATAGCTGAACAGATACAGGGAAGATGCCTGGCCTTTAGCGCGTTTTGCCCGTGGTCCAATCCAACTGCTTGCCACAGAGTGCGCAGCAAAGAACCCGGCTGAAAAGAGCAGCATCCCGGCGAAGATCAGCCACAGTGATGTGAACAGGGTCATCAACAGTCCAACCAGCATCACGCCGGTTGAAAAGAGCATTACCGGACCACGTCCATAGCGGGTGGTCATCGACCCCGCTTTCGGTGAGCTCCAGGTCCCGGTCAGATAGGCCACGGACAACAGACCGACAACCGCCTGGCTGAGTTCCCACGGCGAGAGCATCAGACGGTAGCCGATGTAATTAAACAGCGTGACAAACGACCCCATCAGTAAAAAACCTTCCGCAAACAGCAGCGGCAACCCTCTGTCGCGCCAGTGCAAACGAAAGTTGATAAACAACGTTTTCGGTCGTAGCGACGTTGGTCTGAAATGACGAGATTCCGGCAAGATTTTCCAGAACATCAGCGCGGAGGCGAGGGCAAAACAACCGATCGCCGCCAGCGCGATACGCCAGTTAAAAAAGTCGGTAAACACGCCGCTTATCAAACGGCCACTCATACCACCAATCGAGTTACCGCTGATATATAAGCCCATTGAGAAGGCGACGAAGCTGGGATGTATTTCCTCGCTCAGATAGGTCATTCCCACTGCCGCCACGCCGCTGAGCGAAAGACCTATCAGCGCACGCATGATTAAAATACCGTGCCAGCTGGTCATCATCGTCGAAAGCAACGTACAGCAGGACGCGAGCAGCAGGGCGGTAACCATCACCGGCTTACGGCCTATCGCATCGGAAAGTGGACCGGTAATCAGTAAACCGATCGCGAGCATCGCCGTTGAGATGGAAAGCGAAATACTGCTGCTGGCGGGAGAGACCCCAAACTCGTGCGAGAGCACTGGCAGTATGGGTTGCACACAATAGAGGAGAGCAAATGTCGCCAGTCCGGCAGAAAACAGCGCCAGCGTGACGCGCATAAATGGGGATGTTCCGCGTTTGATAAAACTATCCGGCGGGGTAACTCTCGGTTCATCAACATCGCTTGTCGGCGCAGTATCGACAGTGGTTGTACGGCTCACTTGAAATCCTTGCTCAATCAATTACCTCTACATGACTAGCTTTAAGAGTATGAAAATCGCATTATTCTGTCTAATATATTAATAATCTCAAATGATATCTTAAAAATATGAATATCGAGCTGCGTCATCTACGTTACTTTGTTGCGGTTGCCGAAGAATTGCATTTTGGCCGGGCGGCGGCACGGCTGAATATTTCGCAACCGCCGCTGAGCCAGCAAATCCAGATCCTCGAGCAGCAGGTCGGCGCCCGACTTCTGGCGCGCACTAACCGCAGCGTGGCGCTGACCTCTGCCGGAAAGCAGTTTCTGGCAGACAGTCGGCAGATCCTGGGGCTGGTTAATGAGGCCGCTGCCAGGGCTGAGCGCCTGCATCTGGGAGAAGCGGGGGAATTGCGTATTGGCTTTACGTCATCGGCACCGTTTATCAAAGCGGTTTCAGATACGTTATCCCTCTTTCGCCAGAGCTACCCCGCTGTACATATGCAAACCCGTGAAATGAACACGCGCGAGCAAATTGCCCCGCTCAATGAAGGAACGCTGGATTTGGGACTTCTGCGCAACACGCAGCTTCCGGAAACGCTGGAGCGTGAAATCATTCTGCATGAGCCGCTGATGGCGATGATCCCGCGCGCGCATCCGCTGGCGCAAAAGCCGGTGGTCACATTGGCGGAGTTGGCCAATGAGCCATTTGTCTTTTTTGATCCGCATGTGGGGACGGGGTTGTATGACGATATTCTTGGCCTCATGCGTCGCTATGGACTGAAGCCGACTATCACTCAGGAGGTTGGTGAGGCGATGACTATCATCGGGCTGGTGGCCGCAGGATTAGGCGTTTCCATTCTTCCCGCTTCCTTTAAACGGGTGCAATTGTATGAAATGTGTTGGATCCCGATAGCGGAAGACGATGCCGTTTCGGAAATGTGGCTAGTGTGGCCAAAACATCATGAGCAAAGTCACGCCGCGCAACGCTTTCGCGAGCAACTGCTGGCGGCCGTTCAGGCGATTAATTTAGTTTAAAAATGGGCGAAAATGTGCAGTAAATCACAAGGCTAAGTAAAAAGTTGACGGAAGCCATTGAAGTGCTTCACCATAGCCCGCAGATTATTTCGGAGCGCGAAAATAAAGGGAGTAAGTGGTGGTTGCTGATAGTCAGCCTGGGCATATCGATCAAATTAAGCAGACCAATGCGGGCGCGGTTTATCGCCTGATTGATCAGCTGGGTCCGGTATCGCGTATTGATCTCTCTCGCCTGGCACAATTGGCGCCTGCCAGTATTACTAAAATTGTCCGCGAAATGCTCGAAGCGCACCTGGTGCAAGAGTTGGAAATCAAGGAAGCGGGCAGTCGTGGACGTCCGGCCGTTGGGCTGGTTGTGGAAACGGAAGCCTGGCACTATTTATCCATTCGTATCAGTCGCGGCGAGATCTTTCTGGCGCTGCGCGATTTGAGCAGCAAACTGGTGGTTGAAGATTGTCTTGAAATGCCGCTGGTCAGTGAAACACCATTGCTGGAACGCGTTATTAACCAGGTCGATCAGTTTTTCATCCGCCACCAGCAAAAGCTGGAACGCTTAACCTCCATCGCCATTACCTTACCCGGCATTATTGATACTGAAAACGGTATCGTTCATCGCATGCCATTCTACGACGATGTCAAAGAGATGCCGCTGGGTGAAGCGCTTGAAAATCATACCGGCGTGCCGGTCTATATTCAGCATGATATCAGCGCATGGACTATGGCCGAGGCGCTTTTTGGCGCATCGCGCGGCGCGCGCGACGTCATTCAGGTGGTGATCGATCATAACGTGGGGGCCGGAGTAATCACCGACGGTCATCTACTGCATGCCGGCAGCAGTAGCCTGGTGGAAATTGGTCATACCCAGGTGGACCCCTACGGCAAACGCTGCTATTGCGGCAACCATGGTTGCCTGGAAACGATCGCCAGCGTCGACAGCGTGCTCGAACTGGCACAGGTACGCTTGAAGCAGTCAATGAGTTCTTCTCTACACGGGCAACCGTTAACGGTAGACGCGCTGTGTCTGGCGGCGATGCAGGGGGATTTATTGGCGAAAGATATCATTAGCGGCGTCGGGACCCATGTCGGACGCATTCTGGCCATCATGGTGAATTTGTTCAACCCGCAAAAGATATTGATTGGTTCTCCGCTCAGTAAAGCGGCGGATATTTTGTTTCCCACTATTGCTGACAGCATTCGTCAGCAAGCGCTCCCGGCCTACAGTCAGCATATTGTCGTCGAAAGTACGCAGTTCACCAATCAAGGGACGATGGCAGGGGCGGCGCTCGTGAAGGACGCGATGTATAACGGTTCTTTGTTGATTCGTCTATTACAGGGTTAACATTTTTTAACTGTTGTACGAAAAATTGCGCTATCTCAAGCCGATTCTCGTCGTCATACCTTAGACTTTCTCCACTGTATTATTTTCCTGACTTATATTTTCAAAGCATAACGGTGGAGTTAGTGATGCTGAAGCGTTTCTTTATTACAGGTACAGACACTTCTGTTGGGAAGACCGTGGTTTCCCGCGCATTACTACAAGCGTTAGCGTCAGGGGGTAAAAGCGTTGCGGGTTACAAACCCGTGGCCAAAGGAAGCAAAGAGACACCTGAAGGTCTGCGCAACAAAGATGCGCTGGTGCTGCAAAGCGTGTCCACTATCGAACTGCCCTACGAGGCGGTCAACCCGATTGCGTTGAGTGAGGATGAAAGCAGCGTAGCGCATAGTGGTCCGGTCAATTACACCCTGTTATCCAACGGCCTCGCAAGCCTCAGCGAAAAAGTGGATCACGTTGTCGTGGAAGGCACCGGAGGCTGGCGGAGCCTGATGAACGATCTGCGTCCGTTATCTGAATGGGTGGTGCAGGAACAACTGCCGGTGCTGATGGTGGTGGGTATCCAGGAAGGCTGTATTAATCATGCCATCCTCACCGCACAGGCGATTGCCAGCGACGGACTGCCTTTGATTGGCTGGGTCGCGAACCGAATCAACCCGGGGCTAGCGCATTATGCGGAAATCATTGATGTGCTGGGCAAAAAATTACCCGCACCGCTGATTGGTGAACTGCCTTATCTGCCTCGCGCAGAGCAGCGCGAGCTGTCTCAGTACATCCGTCTGTCAATGCTCGGCAGCGTGTTGTCGGTAGATAGAGTCCTGGCGTAACGTTCGCGACAGCACAGACGCCACCACACAGGCAATCAGCAACCCGGGGAGCAGACGATACTCCCCGGTCATTTCACAAACCATCAGTGTCGACATTATTGGCGCATGCGTGGTCGCTGCCAGCAGCGTGGCCATCCCCGTTAATCCCAGCAGAATGGCAATCTCATCCGGACCCGGAAGCCATAATCCCCACACTCGTCCCAGCAGCATACCCACCGAAAGACCGACAAACAGCGTTGGCGTAAACACACCGCCAGGCGCACCGGAACCACTGCTGGCAAGCACCGCCAGTAATTTGCAGATGAAGATCCCGCTCACCACGGCCAGCAGCGGTGGGGAGAGTAAATATGACTGCACCACGCTGTAGCCGTTACCCCAGACCGCAGGCGTGAGCAATGACAGCAGGCCAACGATCAGCCCGCCAAGCGTCAGTTGCCACGGGGGCGAGAGTTTTAAGCGCAAAAACCCATTATGGCTGGCGGTCATCAGCCACATGAATAGCGGTCCGCAAACGCCGGCAGCCAGACCGATGCTGATGATCATGACGTATTCCAGCGCATGCAGTTCCCGTGTGAAGTGCACGGCATACAGCAGCGCATTGCTGTCGCTCAGCATATTGGTGGTGAGCAAGGCGACGACGGCGGATACCACCACCGGTCCCAGTGACGCGAGGATCAACGTGCCAAACAACACTTCAGCAATAAATAGACTGCCCGCCAGTGGGGCATGATACGCTCCGGCCATACCCGCAGCGGCTCCGCAGGCAATCCATAACTTCCATTCTGTGCGCGGGGTGAAGCGTTGAGCAAAGCTGGAGGCTGCCAGCGCTGCCAGTAAAATCATGGCACCTTCGCGCCCGATGGCACTCCCGCTGGAGACGACCAGTAACGAGGCCAGCGATTTCACCAGGCTTGCACTGACATCAAATTGTCCGTTAGTTTGCAAGGCTTCCATGTAATCAGTGGGAGCCTGCGGGCGTAACCGGTTGAACGTTTGCCATCCCCAAAGCAGCAAACCCGCCGCCAGCCCTCCTAACGCAGGTGTCAGCATGCGTCTTACAGGGGAAAGGTTTGTTGCCGCGTTGACCAGACTCCCTGTGTCATTGCTCAGGAACAACCATTCAAGAAGGAGCATGGCGTGGCGAAATCCTGCGACGGCCAACGCAGCAAGGATACCAATCAGCGCAGCAATCAGCAGGCGGCGGAACATGGCGCGCAGGTCAGGATAAGCATGTAAATGATGCATGAGTGGCCAGACAGGAAATTTCAGACGCTTTATTTTGCGGCTATTTGGCAACAGAAGCAAAAGCTCGGCGTGCGCAACAGGATGCTACACAGGCAGGACACATCCTGCCTGTGGTGAAACTAACGAAAAAGTGGCTTATCGGCTATCGGGATCAGTAACTGCGACTGCCATTGCGCCAGCGTCAGACGGGCCAGCTCCCCCAGCGCCTGGTAAAACGGATGATCAGCTTTTTCGATAAACACATCAAGGAAGCGGGATGACCACGGGAACAGATGCCAGGCCAGCAGTTGTTCGCACTCGGTGTGGCGTTCATTTTCAGCAAGCCAGGCCGTCAGCAACAGCAGTGAACCAAAGTGATCTTCTGGCTCATTTTGCTGCATGGCAAACTGGATGCCGTTGTCCCGCATCCACTGACGGAGTGCCAGTGTAGAGTCGCCAAACAACACGTTTTCGCGATCCAGCCAGACAGATCCCCAGGGCGGAGAGGGTAGCGCATATGGACCGACAAACAGGCGTTGCCAGGCCTGCGGGAGAGGCTCATCGACCTCGGCTTGTAGCCGTGCAGCCAGCGGGAAAAGCATTGCCTGATCGAGCGGCCACTGCGCCTGCCAGCCATCGGCTCTTAACGCGCTGACTAAGGCAGAGGCTTCCGCGCTATCTGGCGCATAGTAAAACAGTGCGCCGAGTACGCGCGCCGCGGTAGAAAAGTTGTCACCTTGCGAAAAATGGGTCATGCAAACAATCCTGAACAGTGCGGGGTGCCCCGCACCCGAAAGTTAACCTGCAACAGCCATTCCGACTGTCATATGTAAACCGTAAAACAATCCGCGGCCAATGATTTCACCGGCGAGGACTAACACTAAGCCCAGCGCCAGGCCGCCGACGGATGGTGCTTTACGACGGATCAGCGGGCATATCCAGCAGCACAGACCGGCGGCCAGCAGAATGATGCGCCAGACCTGCAAGCTTCCGTAGTCGGGAACCAGCGCGCTGGCGGATTGTACCGAACTGTGGATCCCGCCGAGCGACAGTCCCTGCAGAACAATAACCGCCACGATCACCAGTAGGGCCAAAACGCTCACGTAGGCGAATCTGGCGGTGCCAGAGGAAACACCCGCAGCACGCAGTAGCAGGGCCGCAAACAGCGGTCCGCTCAGCAACATCGTCATAAAAAATGCCACCGTAGTGTAGCCGTTATACCAGGTCGGGACAGTGTCTATCTGGTAGACGCTGGTCATCGCCAGCACAAATACCAGACCCAGCAGCATGCCCACCAGCAGCCAGATTTTACCTAACACTGCGGGCATTTTACCGAGAAACGCCACCAGCCACCACAGGCCACCGACGGCGAAAAACAGTGAACCACTGGCGATTTCGTTACTCAGCGCAGATGCGCCAACTCTGTTCAGCGAGTTAAAGGCGCGCAGTGGCGAACCCAGGTGCATTACCGAGGCGAGAAAGGCGATGCCCATCACCAGCCACAGAAAAAACATGCTGCGCACGATACGTTGTTTTGCCACCTCGTCTTTAGCGGTCAGCCAGCCATAGCCACTCACTATCAGCGCTCCGGCCACGCACTGGCCCAGCACCGTAAACAGGACCAGCGGCCATTCATGCCATCCATTGCCCATGTTACACCTCCTGCGGATTCGCCAGATAACCCGTGATATCCCCGGTCGGGCGGCTATTGGCGTTGGGTTTGATCACAATGCTCGGTTTGGTGAAGTGCGCACCTGGCAGCGGAGCGACCGCCGCCAGTTCACCGTGCTTTTTGCGCAGCTCATCAATTGGACCAAAGTCCAGCGCGCGCAGCGGACAGGACTCGACGCAGATGGGCTTTTTGCCGTCGGCCACGCGGTCATGACAGCCATCGCACTTGGTCATATGACCTTTGGCGGCATTGTACTGCGGTGCGCCGTACGGGCAGGCCATGTGGCAGTAGCGACAGCCTATGCATATGTCTTCATCCACCACCACAAAACCATCTTCACGCTTATGCATAGCGCCGCTGGGGCAAACCTTGGTGCAGGCCGGATCTTCGCAGTGGTTACAGGCAATGGAGAGGTAATAGGCGAAGACATTCTGTTGCCAGACGCCGTTATCTTCCAGCCAGTCGCCTCCAGCGTATTCGTAAATACGCCGGAAACTGACGTCGGGAGTGAGATCCTTGTAATCTTTGCAGGCCAGCTCGCAGGTTTTACACCCCGTGCAACGGCTGGAATCAATAAAAAATCCATACTGAGTTGTCATGGGTTAGTCCTTATGCCTTTTCAACCTGAACGAGATTACTGTGGGATGGATTCCCCTTCGCTAATGGAGAAGGTCGATGCGACGTGAGAATATTTATGGAACCACCATGATCGATCTGGTCGCCGAACATATCGGCATTGAGCCAGGCTCCTTGTCCGATGGCAGTGACGCCGGGCAAAATACGCGGTGTGACTTTCGCGCTGATCAGCATCTGGCCGATATTATTAAACACCCTAACTGTGTCGCCATTACGGATGCCGCGCGTCCTGGCATCGACGGGGTTTATCCAGATCTCCTGCGGGCAAGCCTGCTGTAAAACATCGATATTGCCGTAGCTGGAGTGGGTTCTCGCCTTATAGTGGAAACCCGTGAGCTGCAATGGATACGTTTTGCGCTTAGGATCGTCCCAACCGTCAAAGCCTGGTGCATAAGCTGGAAGAGGATGAACAATCTCATCGTCTTTGAGTTCCCATGTTTCTGCAATGGTTGCTAGCCGTTCAGAGTAAATCTCAATTTTCCCTGATGGCGTTTTCAATGGGTTAGCCCCAGGATCTTCTCTGAAAGAACGGAAAGCAACATAGTGTTCTTCGGGGCATTTTTTCTTGAAAATACCTGTCGTTTTCATTTCGTCGTAATCCGGCATTTCCGGGTTACGCTCTTTGGTCTTGGCATGCAGGTATTTCACCCATTCATGCTGCGTACGACCCTCGGTGAATTTTTGATATACATCCGGACCTAGACGTTTGGCGACTTCACTTAACATCCAGTAAATGGGTTTACGTTCAAATTTTGGCGATGTCGCAGGTTGACCAAGGATGACATAGCCCATGTTCCCGGCAGACTCGTGTGAGATGAGATCTTCTTGTTCAGTTGGCATCAGGTCAGGTAGCAGAATGTCGCAGTATTTTGCGGAGGCAGTCATAAAATGCTCAATACCGACGATCATTTCGCACTTGCTGTCATCCTGTAAGACATCATGGGTATGCGCGATATTGCCATGCTGGTTGATGAGCGTATTGCTGGCATAACACCAGATAAACTTGATAGGCACGTCCAGCTTATCTTTACCGCGAACACCGTCCTTGGTCGCGGTCATCTCTGCACCATGATCAATAGCATCCGTCCAGGTAAAGACTGATATCTGCGTTTTAACCGGGTTTTCTAGCATGGAGAACCATTCCACGCCCAGATCCCAGGTCCCTTCGCGCATCCCTGAATTACCACCGTTTATCCCCACATTGCCGGTTAAAACGGAGAGCATCGCAATCGCGCGAGCGGTTTGTTCACCGTTGGAGTGACGCTGCGGTCCCCAACCCTGGCAGATATAAGCGGGTTTCGCTGCGCCGATTTCACGCGCTAACTGGATAATTTTCTCAGCCGGAATGCTGGTAATGTGGGAAGCCCAGTCCGGTGTTTTGGCTATCCCGTCTGGTCCATCGCCTAAAATATAGGCTTTATAGTGTGCATTCCGCGGTGCACTGGCGGGAAGAGTGGTTTCATCGAAGCCGACACAGTATTTATCAAGAAAAGGTTTATCAATCAGATCTTCGGTGATCAGTACCCAGGCGATCGCCGCAGCCAATGCAGCGTCAGTTCCTGGTCGGATAGGCAGCCATTCATCTTCACGACCAGCGGCAGTATCGTTATATCGAGGATCGATAACGATCATTCGTGCGTTAGAACGTTCGCGGGCTTGCTCAACATACCAGGTTACACCGCCGCCGCTCATACGGGTTTCGGCAGGGTTATTGCCAAACATGACGACCAGTTTTGTATTGGCGATGTCGTCAGGACTGTTGCCGTCGTTAGCACCAAACATATAACCCATTGCGGCGCTGATTTGCGCGGTACTATAACTACCGTAGCGGCTCAAATAGCCGCCGCAAGAATTCATCAGGCGGTAGGGGACGTTGGAGTTAGTAATATTCCCACCATCTACACCTGTACCGTACAGCACGTG
This sequence comes from Citrobacter sp. RHB35-C21, assembly GCF_013816515.1. Lineage (NCBI taxonomy): Bacteria > Pseudomonadati > Pseudomonadota > Gammaproteobacteria > Enterobacterales > Enterobacteriaceae > Citrobacter > Citrobacter sp. RHB35-C21. The sequence continues at coordinate 2,742,631 of NZ_CP057147.1, read as the reverse complement.
AACCGCTTCGTTACCGTAATCCTGCAGGATCCGCTTCAAATTACCACTAATGGTGTCCAGTGCTTCATCCCAAGTGATCCTTTCAAATTTTCCTTCTCCACGCTTGCCTACACGTTTCATTGGATATTTTAGGCGGTCAGGGTGATTCATACGGCGACGGATCGATCGGCCACGCAAGCAGGCACGTACCTGATGATTACCGTAGGTATCATCGCCCGTTGTGTCCGACTCTACCCAATAGACGGAGTCATCCTTAACGTGCAGACGTAAAAGACAACGACTACCACAGTTAACGGTACAAGAACTCCAGACAACCTTCTCTTCAACGGGTTGTATCGCCTGCTGTACCGCTGCGGCGGCAGTGCGCATTCCGAAAGGTAACGACAGCCCACCCGCGGCAAGCGCCAGCGAACCGATTGCCGAGGATTTCACTAACGTCCTGCGGCTAATGCCTCCATATTGCTCAGTTTTTGACATTACTCACCCCATTATAGTTATCGCTATATATTAATTTCTATAACGAAATTAATAGCATGCTAATAATGGTTTGAGTTTACCCACTTATGGGTATGTCATCTTAATGCATATCAAACTGGAGTGACCCTCCGCGCACGGAGGGCGTGATTTATTGCGGTTCGGCGACGTGCCCGTCCTGGGCAGGGGTGCTATTGGCAGGGGCGTTGCCACTGTTGGTTCGGGTATAGAGAATTTTGTGCGTATCGTTTGCACAATGTCCCACGACCAGTGAATCAGGCTGATCGGCCTGATCGTTGGGAACAATGTTCAGCGTAAAGCTGGATTCAGCAACGCCATTATTAATGATCCGCTGTTCGATATCGCTTTTCACGCGTTCACATGACGCCGGTGCCGCCAAAACCTGCGGGGACGCGACGGCCAGTAAGAGCGCGGCAATTCCTGTTATGTATTTCATCATCAGCTCCTTTATGATCGACCTGGACTAAGATTAGCATTTCTGGTGTAAATAACTGTATTTGCTAATATGATTGAGAATTATCTTCTTATCCCGGTGAAAAATGTGAAGAAAAAGATCTTGTTAGGTTTCCTGTGCGTCGTGTTGGCCGGGTGTGATAACGCCAAAGGCCTGGATTCCTTTACGCCGGAAATGGCCAGTTTTTCCAATGAATTTGATTTCGATCCGCTGCGCGGGCCGGTAAAAGATTTCAGCCAGACGCTGCTTAATGACAAAGGTGAAGTCACCAAGCGCGTTGTCGGTACGCTCTCACAGGAAGGGTGCTTCGATACGCTTGAATTGCATGATATTGAAAGCAATACCGGCATGGCGCTGGTCCTGGATGCTAACTATTACCGGGACGCCAAAACGCTGGAAAAACGGATCCGCTTACAGGGTAAATGTCAGTTAGCAGAACTGCCTGCGGCGGGCGTGGTATGGGATACCGACGATAACGGTTTTGTCGTTTCCGCCACGGGAAAAGAGATGAAGGTGCAATATCGCTATGATGCGGAAGGCTACCCGCTGGGTAAAACCACCATCAATAAGGACAATACCTTGCAGGTTGATGCCAAACCGTCGGTTGACCCGTTGAAGAAGCTGGATTACACCGCGGTAAGCCTGCTCAATAACCATCCGTTAGGTAATGTAAAACAAACGTGCAAGTATGATGACTATGCTAATCCGGTCAACTGCCAGCTTGTTATCGTTGACGAGAGCGTGAAGCCGGCAGTTGAACACCATTACTCGATTGAAAACACCATCGATTACTATTAGTCAGTCTTTACTGAGCGGTAGGTTGCAGCAGGTTAGGACCTGACGTTTTATGTTCTGCCAGATACTGCTGCTGGAAGATACACATGCGGATTGTGTTGCGGTATTGGCCGTTGATAAAGAATTCATGAATCAGTTCGCCTTCGACCATAAAGCCGAGTTTACGGTAGATGTGGATGGCTTTTTCGTTCTCTTTATCAACGATCAGATACAGCTTATATAAGTTAAGTACGGTAAAGCCGTAATCCATCGCCAGCTTAGCAGCCCGGGAAGCCAAACCTTTGCCCTGATATTCCGGCGAAATAATGATCTGGAATTCTGCCCGGCGGTGCACATGGTTAATTTCAACCAGCTCCACCAGTCCGGCTTTTTCACCGTCGCATTCCACAACAAAGCGACGTTCGCTTTGGTCGTGGATATGCTTGTCATACAGATCTGACAGCTCAACAAATGCTTCGTAAGGTTCTTCAAACCAGTAACGCATTACGCTGGCGTTGTTATCAAGCTGATGGACAAATCGTAAATCTTCACGCTCCAGCGGGCGCAGCTTAACACTGAGGGCGCTAGTCATATCGTATCCTTTCAATATCTTTCAAAGTGCAATCATTATGGGGCAACGGTGCGGCCAGTGCGTCGGTCGAGGCAGCGCAGGGTGTTGGGCTCCCAGTACGCATTAATATTAGCGCTCTGTTCGCATTTATCACGGCTATCGAAAGCAGCGTCGGTTTTGTCCCACTCTTTCTCTGCACGCTTGTTGACCTTCTGGCGTAGCTGACGCGTATCGTTCCATTGTTCCTTTTCCATTGCTGCCTGTTGACGACTTTGCGCACTGTCCCCGGATTCAATGATCAGTTTACTGGTTTCAGCAAATGCGGAAGAGGTGTACACAGCCGCAGCCAGCGTCAGCATAGCCGTCAGGCACAGGCGTTTGGTCAGTGTAATATTCATGGTGAATTCCTTTTATGGGAAAGGGAAAAAACAATAAAACAGGGCTAAATTCTACACTATTCTGGCTTGCGGGCATACCCACTCAGCGGAGATGGATACGCTAACGACATTCTGTCGTATCATGGTTAAACCAAAGGTAACTGAATAACATCAATGCTTAAGACCACATTCCTTTTTTTCATCACCGCGTTATGCGAAATCATTGGCTGCTTTTTACCCTGGCTCTGGCTTAAGCGAGGGGCTACGGCCTGGCTGCTGATACCCGCCGGGATGTCACTGGCCTTATTCGTCTGGTTACTGACGCTGCATCCGGCAGCAAGCGGGCGTGTGTACGCGGCCTATGGTGGAGTTTACGTGGTGACAGCGCTGCTATGGCTACGCATTGTTGACGGCGTAAAACTTAGCCTGTACGACTGGTCAGGCGCGCTGGTGGCATTGTGCGGCATGCTGATTATTGTGGCTGGGTGGGGGCGCGCATAGCGCCTTTTTTGTGATCAATCAGCGTTTTTTTGATCTTCATACTTGTATGGTAGTAGCTCAGTTGGGTAAATTTCCTGCATCACAAGAACAAATGCAAGGAATAAGAGATGAAGATTGTTGGGGCTGAAGTGTTTGTCACCTGTCCGGGGCGTAATTTTGTCACGTTGAAAATTACGACAGACGATGGGATCACTGGGCTGGGAGATGCCACGTTAAACGGACGCGAGTTATCCGTAGCGTCGTATCTGAAAGATCATGTTTGTCCGCAGCTGATTGGTCGCGATGCGCACCGAATTGAGGATATCTGGCAGTTTTTCTACAAAGGCGCGTACTGGCGTCGTGGTCCGGTCACCATGTCGGCGATTTCCGCGGTGGATATGGCATTGTGGGACATCAAAGCGAAAGCGGCGAATATGCCGTTGTACCAGCTGCTCGGCGGTGCATCTCGTGAAGGCGTTATGGTTTACTGTCACACCACAGGCCATACCGTTGATGACGTACTCGAAGATTATGCGCGCCATAAAGAGATGGGCTTTAAAGCAATTCGCGTGCAGTGCGGCGTGCCGGGTATGAAAACCACTTACGGTATGTCTAAAGGCAAAGGACTGGCCTACGAACCCGCCACCAAAGGGCAGTGGCCAGAAGAGCAGTTATGGTCAACGGAGAAGTACCTCGATTTTACACCAACACTGTTTGAAGCCGTGCGCGACAAGTTTGGTTTCAACGAACATCTTCTGCACGATATGCACCACCGTCTGACGCCAATTGAAGCGGCCCGTTTCGGCAAAAGCATCGAGCAATACCGTCTGTTCTGGATGGAAGACCCAACCCCGGCTGAAAACCAGGAATGCTTCCGCCTGATCCGCCAGCATACGGTCACGCCGATTGCGGTAGGGGAAGTTTTCAACAGCATCTGGGACTGCAAACAGCTTATCGAAGAGCAATTGATCGACTATATCCGCACCACCATCACCCATGCGGGCGGTATCACTGGCATGCGTCGAATTGCCGATTTCGCGTCGCTGTATCAGGTACGTACCGGTTCGCATGGACCTTCCGATCTGTCTCCAGTATGCATGGCCGCCGCGTTGCACTTTGATCTGTGGGTGCCGAACTTCGGCGTACAGGAATATATGGGGTATTCCGAGCAAATGTTGGAAGTGTTCCCGCACAACTGGACCTTTGATAACGGCTATATGCATCCTGGAGACAAACCAGGTCTTGGGATCGAGTTTGATGAAAAGCTGGCGGCGAAATATCCGTATGACCCTGCATATCTGCCTGTTGCTCGTCTGGAAGATGGCACGTTGTGGAACTGGTAAGGAGTGATTTGCTATGAAAAGTATTGTGATTGAAAAACCGAATACGCTGAATATTGCCGAGCTACCGGTACCAGAACCCTCTGCAGGCGAAGTCAGGGTTAGGGTGAAACTGGCGGGAATTTGTGGTTCTGACAGCCATATTTATCGCGGACACAATCCATTTGCAAAATACCCACGTGTGATTGGTCGCGAGTTTTTTGGCGTGATTGATGCGGTAGGTGAAGGTGTTGACCGTTCGCGAATGGGCGAGCGAGTATCCGTTGATCCGGTTATCAGTTGCGGACATTGTTATCCCTGTTCAATTGGTAAACCTAACGTTTGCACATCGCTGGTGGTGCTGGGCGTGCATCGCGATGGCGGTTTTAGCGAGTACGCTGTCGTGCCAGAGAAAAATGCCTGGACGATCCCCGACGCCGTGCCTGATGAGCATGCCGTTATGGTTGAGCCTTTTACCATCGCCGCAAACGTAACCGGGCAAATAAATCCAACAGAAAACGATATTGCGCTGATTTATGGCGCGGGTCCTATGGGGCTGACCACCGTACAGGCGCTTAAACGTGTCTATAAAGTAAAAACCGTGGTGATTGCTGACAGAATCGATGAACGCCTTAGCATGGCGAAGCAGTGCGGTGCAGACTGGGCAGTCAATAATAGTCAGCAATCGTTGCAAGATTTCCTGACGGAAAAAGGGCTAAAACCGACCATCATTGTGGATGCAGCTTGTCATCCATCTATTTTACAGGAGGCTATCACGCTGGCATCGCCAGCCGCGCGGATTGTTCTGATGGGCTTCTCCAGCGATCCTTGTCAGATTGTTCAACAAGGCATTACCGGGAAAGAACTTTCAATTTATTCCTCAAGATTAAATGCGAACAAATTCCCGGTTGTTATTGATTGGTTAGTCAACGGACTTATCGATCCTAACCAACTTATTACCCATACTTTTGACTATCACCACGTTACCGACGCAATTGAATTGTTTGAGAAAGATCAGCAGCACTGCTGCAAAGTTTTACTCACATTCACTGAATAATATAAATAACTGCGAGTAAGTGGTACGCATCTTACCTCTTAGAGATAGCCAATATGAATCAAGAAAAACACGAAAGATCAACGAAGGATCTGGTCAGAGCCGCCGTATCCGGATGGTTAGGTACTGCGCTCGAGTTTATGGATTTCCAATTATATTCTCTGGGTGCCGCGCTGGTATTCCATGAGATATTTTTCCCGGAACAGTCTGCAGCGATGGCGCTCATTTTAGCAATGGGTACCTATGGTGCAGGATATATTGCTCGTATCGTCGGAGCATTTATATTTGGCAAAATGGGAGATAGCATTGGGCGTAAAAAGGTGCTGTTTATTACCATCACCATGATGGGGATCTGCACAACATTAATCGGCGTACTGCCAACGTATGCGCAAATCGGTATCTTTGCTCCCGTATTGCTGGTGACGCTGCGTATCGTACAAGGGCTTGGCGCGGGGGCTGAAATCTCGGGCGCAGGGACTATGCTTGCTGAGTATGCGCCAAAAGGCAAACGCGGCATCATTTCCTCGCTTGTCGCCATGGGGACAAACTGTGGAACCCTTAGTGCAACTGCTATCTGGGCGGTGATGTTCTTTGCTCTTGACCGGGAAGAACTGTTAGCCTGGGGCTGGCGAATTCCGTTCCTGGCAAGTGTCGTGGTAATGATTTTTGCCATCTGGTTACGTATGAACCTCAAAGAAAGTCCGGTATTTGAGAAAGTTAATGATGAGGAAAATTCTCCAGCATTAAATAATTCGTCGGAAAATACACTAGGGGCGATGTTTACCAGTAAATCCTTCTGGCTGGCAACCGGTTTACGGTTTGGACAGGCGGGTAACTCTGGGTTAATCCAAACCTTCCTTGCTGGGTATTTAGTGCAGACGTTGTTATTTGATAAATCAATACCCACCGATGCTTTAATGATTAGTTCGGTACTAGGATTTATTACGATACCGCTTCTCGGCTGGTTGTCTGATAAATTTGGTCGCCGGTTGCCTTATATTATTCTGAATATTTCGGCAATTATTCTGGCTTACCCAATGCTCTCAATCGTCGTGGATAAAACGTATAGTCCGGGCGTTATTATGACGGCACTGATTGTTATTCATAACTTTGCCGTATTGGGATTATTTGCTCTCGAAAATATTACCATGGCGGAAATGTTCGGCGCCCGTAACCGATTCACACGCATGGCGATTTCAAAAGAGGCGGGTGGGCTGGTTGCCGTTGGTTTTGGTCCGGTTCTGGCTGGCATCTTCTGCAACATGACTAACTCCTGGTGGCCAATTCTGGTGATGGTCATCGCCTACTCACTGATCGGTTTGGTTTCCGCGCTGCTGATGCCAGAAGTGAAAGACCGCGATCTGAGTGCGCTTGAGGATGCTGCCGAGGTGAGTAAAGCCGATAAGGTGCGTTGTTCAGCGACCCAGGCAAGCTAATCCACAGCAGCAGCATGAACGGAGGCGCTCGTTCTCCGTTTATGCTGGTACACAGCTTTAAGTGATGTCATACCAATCATAAAAAGCTTAATGCAAATCAAAACATACAACCATACAGGCGTTACTCTGAATCAATCCTGATTTCATTGATAAGTAGGTCATACCATGCAAAACAAGCTCTTAACGGCAAAGGCTGCACTTCCCGACTACGATCGTACAAAACTGGTCCCGCGTATTGTTCATCTGGGGTTTGGCGCATTTCACCGCGCACATCAGGGGGTTTACGCTGACATTCTCGCTGCGGATCACGGCAGTGACTGGGGCTATTGCGAAGTGAACCTGATTGGCGGCGAGCAGCAAATTGCCGATCTGAAACAGCAAGATAACCTGTATACCGTTGCAGAAATGTCTGCGGATGCTTGGACTGCAAGAGTCGTGGGCGTGGTGAAAAATGCGCTGCATGCGCAGGTTGATGGTCTGGAAAGCGTACTGGCTGCGATGAGTGAACCGCAGGTTGCGATTGTTTCCCTGACCATTACCGAGAAAGGGTATTGCCATTCTCCGGCGACCGGTCAATTGATGTTAGACAACCCGATGATTGCCGCCGATCTACAAAACCCAAAACAGCCAAAAACTGCGCCAGGCGTTGTGGTTGAGGCGCTTGCACGTCGCAAAGCTGCGGGTTTAGCCGCTTTTACCGTGATGTCCTGCGACAACATGCCGGAAAACGGTCATGTGATGCGCAATGTTGTCACCGCGTATGCCCGGGCGGTGGATGCGGAACTGGCTGCGTGGATCGAACAACATGTCACATTCCCGTCGACAATGGTTGACCGCATTGTCCCTGCAGTTACCCAGGATACGCTGGACAAAATTGAACACATTACCGGCGTACGCGATCCGGCAGGCGTGGCATGTGAACCGTTCCGTCAGTGGGTTATTGAAGATAACTTTGTCGCTGGCCGCCCTGAATGGGAGAAGGCGGGAGCGGAGCTGGTTGCTGATGTCATTCCGTTTGAAGAGATGAAACTGCGTATGCTCAACGGCAGCCACTCTTTCCTTGCTTATCTGGGATATCTGGCGGGATATCAGCACATTAACGATTGCATGGGCGATGAAAATTATCGCCTCGCCGCGCGCGCGCTAATGTTGCAGGAACAAGCGCCCACGTTAAAAGTGAAAGGAGTGGATCTTCCGCACTATGCCGATCTGTTAATTGAGCGCTACAGCAACCCGGCACTGCGTCATCGCACCTGGCAGATCGCGATGGACGGCAGTCAAAAACTGCCGCAGCGTATGCTGGACTCCGTTCGCTGGCACATTGTGCACGGTAGCCATTTTGAACTGCTGGCGCTGGGCGTGGCTGGCTGGATGCGTTACGTCGGCGGTGTCGATGATCAGGGCCAGGCGATTGAAATCAGCGATCCGCTGTTACCGGTGATCCAGAAAGCGGTGCATAGCAGTAACGAGGGCGAAGATCGTGTCCAGGCGCTGCTGGCGATCGATGCTATTTTTGGTCGTGAACTGCCGCAGGTAGAATTGTTCAAGAATCAGGTCACACAAGCCTATCTTGCTTTACTGGCTGAAGGGGCGAAAGCAACCGTTGCGAAGTATGCAGCAAAACTGAAGTAACGAGAACATCATTTAAGTCGCCATCTGGCTATAAACGGGCCAGATGGCGCATTGTTTTCTGGCATTCACACCAATTAGTTCATGCCCAAACGAATCAGTTCGAGGGGGGCATATTTACCTTCACACCCTTCGATTTCCACTGTTTTCCCGCGGCGAATTTGCTCAGCGGTCAGGCCATCGGTATCTATCGCTGTAATGCGGCCTGTAAGTCCGGTGTCGCTAATCATGACGCGGCTGCCAGTGGTGATTGCGTTACGGTTACGATCGTATGTTTTCATGGTGTTTTCTCCTTTCCAACTTACCGTCAAAGCCCGTGGGCTCTAGTCCCACGTAACGGGCGCAATATAAATACGCTTCTCGTTAATGATTTTTTTTGTTTTCGATCAAAATCACAGCTTTTTTTATGCAGATGTGCGGGAGAGGAGAAACTCACCTCGGTGTGAGGTGAGCGTAATATTAATCTTCGCTGAACCAGTCACTATTTTCCTGACGGATTAGCTGAACGGACTCACCAATTTCCTGGAGATGCAGCATCATTGCGCGCTCTACGGCATCGCCATCATGTTTCTCAAGTGCGGTAAAAATATCGTGATGCTGACGCAGCAGCATTTCAGGCGGAGAGATATGATCCAGGCTCATATAACGAACGCGGTCAATCGTGGCCTTAATATTCTCAACGGTGTCCCAGGCGAGTTGGCACTCGGCGATTAAAGCCAGTTTCTGATGAAATTCGTCATCTAGCTGGAAGAAATCATTGATTTGTTTTCGATCAATCGCGATGCGTTGCTGATGCAGATTTTGTTCGAGCTGATAGCACTGTTTATCAGTGATCAGTGATGCGGCGCGGCGGACCACGGCACATTCAATTGCCTGGCGAACAAAACAGCCGTTTTGCACCTGCGACAGCGAAATTTTATTTACGTAGCTGCCACGCTGCGGGCGGATCTGAATCAGACCGTTCTCTGCCAGTTTGATGAATGCTTCTCGTACCGGCTGGCGTGACACATTAAAGCGTACGGAAACCTCTTTCTCCGACAGCGGCGTACCGGGTGCAATCAGACAGTGCACGATATCACGACGAAGAATACGGTAAATCTGTTGATTTACCGGTTGTGTAGGGTTGAGCTGCGTTTCTACGGTCATTCATTCTTACTTTTTAGAGAGTTAACCCGGAGATTTTATCACTTATTTCAGGCTATCTATACCCGGCGCAAGGCCGGGCAGAGAAATTAGCTCCGATGAATACTCAGTCCGGCAAAAGACTGTGTGACAGGCATCATTTCAAGGGTGTTAATGTTGACATGAGCGGGTAAAGACGCCACCCACCATACCGCTTCTGTAACATCTTGCGGGGTCAGCGCAGTGGTATTTTCGTAGGCTTTTTCAGCTTTAGCATCATCGCCTTTGAAACGTACGTTAGAGAATTCCGTACCGCCAACCAGACCCGGTTCAATGTCGGTAACGCGAATCGCAGTGCCGTGTAAGTCAGTACGTAAATTCAGGCTAAACTGGCGAACAAACGCTTTGGTCGCACCGTAGACGTTCCCACCAGCGTATGGCCAACTGCCCGCGGTAGAACCGATATTGATAATATGACCGCGGTTGCGCTCAACCATGCCTGGCAGAACGGCACGGGTCATATAAACCAGGCCTTTGTTGTTGGTGTCGATCATATTTTCCCAGTCTTCAACGCTGGCCTTGTGGGCTGGCTCAAGGCCCAGCGCCAGACCCGCATTGTTGACCAGAACATCAATATCGCGCCATTCAGCGGGTAAGGCGTTCAGCATCTCTTCAATTGATGCACGATTACGTACGTCCAGTTGCGCGGTATAGAGGCGGTCACCCAGCTCATCTTTGAGTTCCTGCAGGCGCTCCTGGCGGCGTCCGGTGGCAATAACTTTATGCCCATTCTCAATAAAACGACGCGTAATGCACTCACCAAAACCTGCGGTTGCTCCGGTTACTAAAACGATCATCTCACTGTTCCTCAACGCTTTTTATGTAGTACTACCATAGCACGTCATTTCCGTTCAGAGCTATTCCTGCTTAACGCGATTGCGGTCGATTCCCGGGAAGTCTACTCTGGTAAACAAATCGTTTTCAGGAGTGAAAGATGTCGTTAACGAATCCATTTTTACACCACAGCACATTGCCGTATCAGGCGCCGCAGTTTGATCAGATCGACGTGCAACATTATCGTCCAGCGTTTGATGAAGGCGTGCGGCAAAAACGCGCCGAGATCGACGCTATTGTGCAAAACTCACAGGTTCCTGATTTTGCTAATACGTTGTTGGCGCTTGAACAAAGCGGGGTGCTGCTCACGCGCGTGACCAGCGTTTTCTTCGCGATGACGGCGGCGCACACCAACGATGAACTACAGCGCCTTGACGAAGAGTTTTCCGCAGAGCTGGCGAACCTTGCCAATGATATTTATCTCAATGGCGCGCTTTTCGCCCGTGTCGAAGCTGTCTGGCAACGGCGTGGTACGTTAAGTCTGGATAGCGAATCAATACGTCTGCTGGAGGTTGTGTATCAGCGTTTTGTACTGGCCGGCGCCCGTCTGAACGAGACCGATAAAGCCAAACTTAAAGCGCTCAATACGGAGTCAGCCACGCTGACCAGCCAGTTCAATCAACGGTTGCTGGCAGCAAACACGTCAGGTGCTATGGTGGTGGATGATATCCGGCATCTGGAGGGGCTGAGCACAGAAGAAATTGCCGTTGCTGCCGAAGCTGCAAGGGCGAAAGGGCTTGAAGCGCGTTGGGTTATCCCGCTATTAAACACAACACAGCAACCGGCGCTTGCGGTTTTACGCGATCGTCAGACCCGCGAAAAACTGTTCACCCGCGCATGGACGCGGGCTGAAAATGATGATGGCAACGACACGCGAGCTATTATTCAGCGACTGGTAGCAATCCGGATGCAGCAGGCGCAACTGCTTGGTTTTGCCAATTACGCAGCCTGGAAAATTGCCGACCAGATGGCAAAAACGCCGGAAGCGGCACTGACATTTATGCGATCTATTGTTCCAGCCGCGCGGGCGAGGGCGTTGGATGAGCAGGCTGAAATCCAGAACGTTATCTTTCAAGAACACGAGTCGTTTAGCGCCGAGGCCTGGGACTGGTCGTTTTATGCCGAGCAGGTCCGTCGTGAGAAATATGACCTTGATGAGGCACAGCTCAAACCTTACTTTGCCCTGGATTCGGTGCTGAACGAGGGCGTTTTCTGGACGGCCAATCAACTCTTTGGCATCAAATTCGTTGAGCGATTCGACATTCCGGTTTATCACCCGGATGTTCGGGTATGGGAAATATTCGATCATGATGGCGTAGGGTTGGCGCTATTTTACGGTGATTTCTTTGCCCGGGAATCAAAAAGCGGCGGAGCCTGGATGGGCAATTTTGTCGAGCAATCGCTGCTTAACGAAACCAGACCGGTTATTTACAACGTCTGTAATTATCAAAAACCTGCGCAGGATCAGCCTGCATTGCTGCTGTGGGATGATGTTATTACGCTATTTCATGAATTTGGACATACATTGCACGGTCTGTTCGCCACTCAGCGTTATGCCACGCTTTCTGGAACCAACACTCCGCGTGATTTTGTCGAGTTTCCTTCACAGATCAACGAACACTGGGCGAGCCATCCTCAGGTCTTTGCCCGTTTTGCCCGACATGTTGATACCGGGGAGCAAATGCCGCAGGCATTGCGGGATAAAATGCAGCGGGCCAGTCTGTTTAACAAAGGTTACGACATGACCGAACTGCTCAGCGCTGCATTGCTGGATATGCGCTGGCACTCTCTGGAGTTGAGCGAGTCATCTCATCCGGTCGATCAATTTGAACAGCAGGCGCTGGCGGCGGAAGGTTTGGATCTCAAGGCTGTGCCGCCGCGTTATCGCAGCAGTTATTTTGCCCATATCTTCGGTGGCGGTTATGCCGCAGGTTATTATGCCTATCTGTGGACGCAAATGCTGGCCGATGACGGCTATCAGTGGTTCGTAGAGCAGGGCGGATTAACCCGTGAAAACGGACAGAAATTCCGCGAAGCAATTTTGTCCCGCGGAAACAGCACTGATTTAACTGAACTTTATCGCCAGTGGAGCGGGCGTGAACCGCGCATGGAACCCATGCTGGAACATCGTGGCTTGAGCGCTTAAGACAGGTCAGCCAGAAAATTGAACCGGGCGTGGTGCCCGGTTGTTAGCTGGATTTTTTCTTCAGCAAAATGAATCGTTGTTGGGTATTGATGCCTTGCATCTCATAGAGACGCTCGGGTAGGGAGTGCTGCTGGTGAAAGGTCGGCATTGTTTTCCTGTTCTTACGTTACTTGACTGGTTTGCTTTGGGAAGGAAGGTAGGTATTGCCGCAGTTGGGGCAGACTAACGTTATGTTGTTTTTTATTCTCGACAGGCTGTGCATTGACTGGCGGCAGCAGTGAGGACAGGTACTTTTCACTGGTCGTAAAGTACGCATCTTAATATCTTTGAGTATCGACATATTGATTGTCCTTGTGATGGGGTGCTTACCATACACTATGAAGCAATAAATAGCTCATTTTATAACCATTGCGATGACATGGATTACTGTACGGTTTGCAAGAATCTTATGAGCGGCCAACATGTCTTATAGAAGGTAGTTACGTTTCGTTTAACGTTCATTGGGGTTGTCGATGATAGATTAGCCAACTATCCGTTATCTTCGCAGGGAATTGCCAGGTAGCGTATAAAAGCAAAACACAAATCTATCCATGCAAGCATTTACCGCTGGTTTATCCGGCGGTTTTTTTTATCTGTACATCAGGGAAAAGGTGCCGGGAGGGGGAATTCAGGTAAAAAAATGGCCCCTTGTGCAGCTACGCAGCAAGGGGCCGGGTCGGTTCAGGACTATCTCCGTTCATCAATCATCCCATCTGTGGCTAAAATACGCGGCCAGGAAACCGGAAAATAAAATAATTCCCAGAACAGCCATAAAAATATTCATATTACCCAGCATAGTAAATGCTCCTTTATTTGTGAGTTTCCTCTCTTACCTTAAGTTCACCTCGCTTATGACTATAGTAGCAATTCAATCTTAAACAAAGGCTGAACTGTGTGATTATTTCGGCGGAAAAGTAAAATTTTGACGTGATTACGTCGGGAAAAATAAATAATAGTGACAAGGCTCGGTTATCTGCGAACAAATAACCATGTTTTTATACCGGGGCGCGCCGTTATGACCGTGTGTGACAGACACACATTGTTGCACGTTTATAATGCAGAGTTGTCTCATTGTGGTTCAATCTTTCACGCGATTAATCCTTCTAGCGGCAAAAATTAATACTGATTTTTGTGTCTAAAATTCTAATTCATTGATTTTATATGATGTTTTAATATCTGGCATCGTTTTTGCCTTATCACTTCTGAATACCCTTAATTTGCACCGTTTTGTCTGCCCGGCTGCACCGGAGCTTTCAACAAGACTAATTTCAGGAGTGAAACTATGCAGCGTCGTACATTTTTAAAAGCTTTTGCGCTTTCCGCCTCTGTTGTCGCAATGGGAATGAGTTTTAGTGTTCAGGCGGCCGACACTATTAAGGTTGGCATCATGCATTCGTTATCCGGCACCATGGCTATTTCCGAAACGCCGCTGAAAGATGTGGCGTTGATGACTATTAATGAAATCAATGCGCAGGGCGGTGTATTGGGCAAAAAGCTGGAACCGGTGGTGGTTGACCCGGCTTCGAACTGGCCGTTATTTGCTGAAAAAGCACGTCAGTTACTGAGCCAGGACAAGGTAGCGGCGGTTTTCGGCTGCTGGACATCGGTTTCGCGTAAATCGGTTTTACCGGTATTTGAAGAATTGAACGGTCTGCTGTTTTACCCGGTGCAATATGAAGGAGAGGAGATGTCGCCTAACGTCTTCTATACCGGCGCTGCGCCTAACCAGCAGGCGATCCCGGCGGTTGAGTATCTGATGAGTGAGGACGGCGGCAGCGCTAAGCGCTTCTACCTGCTGGGTACGGACTATGTCTATCCGCGTACGACTAACAAAATTTTACGCGCCTTTTTGCATTCGAAAGGCGTGGCCGATAAAGACATCGAAGAGGTGTATACCCCATTCGGACACAGTGATTACCAGACCATTGTTGCCAGTATTAAAAAATTCGCCGCAGGGGGAAAAACGGCGGTGGTATCGACCATCAACGGGGATTCTAACGTTCCATTCTATAAAGAGTTAGCGAACCAGGGCCTGAAAGCCACGGATGTACCTGTGGTGGCATTCTCTGTGGGTGAGGAGGAGTTGCGCGGTATCGATACTAAACCGCTGGTGGGCAACCTGGCTGCGTGGAACTACTTTGAGTCCGTAGATAATGCGGCCAACAAGAAGTTCGTCGCGGATTACCGGGCGTATGCCAAAGCGCATAAGCTACCGAATGCTGATTCGGTGGTGACCAACGACCCTATGGAAGCCACTTATGTTGGCCTGCATATGTGGGCGCAGGCAGTAGAAAAAGCCGGAACTACCGATGTGGATAAAGTCCGGGCGGCTATGGCAGGACAATCATTCGCGGCACCATCAGGATTTACCCTGACCATGGATGCGACCAACCATCACCTGCATAAACCCGTCATGATTGGCGAGATTGAAGGCAACGGCCAGTTTAACGTGGTGTGGCAAACCGAAGCGCCGGTTCGCGCCCAGCCGTGGAGTCCATATATCGCCGGTAATGATAAAAAATCTGAACAGCCCGTTAAAACCGCCAGCAACTGATCTTACGCCCTCCTGCGGGAGGGCTACGCTTTGGAGAATGCTCATGAAAGCCATGCGCTTTATTCGTGGTGTGTTGTTGCTGACGTGGCTTTTGCCGTGGATAGCGCAGGCCGCAGATGCCGATACCTTTACCGCCGCCAACCGGACTCAGCAGGCCGCCTTGCTAGAACAATGGTCGGTAAAACCCGACGTTCAACGCTTGCCGGTGCTCAAAGCGCTGAGTGACGAGAACCTGCTGACAGATAACGCGAAAAACGCGTTCATCATGAACGGCTCGCACGTACAACCGCTAGGAATGGCGGCAGGTCCGAACGGCGAGCTAAAAAAAATCCGCCTGACTAACCGCCTGCGTAATCTGGTTGCCGGAACCTTGGCCGTCCACCAGCTATTAAGTGACGGTGTCACGCAAAGGAGCGGGGCAGCGCGTACATTACAGCGTGAGGCCCAGCCGGGGATGCTGCCGTTTCTGCAGCAACGACTGGCCCAGGAGCCCGATGCTGACGTGAAATCCTTACTGGCTATTGCACTGGCAAACCTGCAACTGACCAGCACCTCGCCTGAGATCAGACGTCAGGCAATCGAACTGCTAGGGGCGTCGAACGATCCTGAAACCCAGGCGCGCCTGCAGCCATTCACCCATGCTGAACATGAACCTGATGCCCGCGTTCGTGCTGCCGCTGACGAAAGCCTGAATGCCATCGCGCATCGCATGAAGGTTGGCGATCTTCTTGGACAGGCATTTATGGGATTGTCGCTGGGCTCCATTTTGCTGCTGGCGGCATTGGGTCTGGCGATAACCTACGGCTTACTTGGCGTCATTAATATGGCGCATGGTGAGATGTTAATGCTCGGCGCTTACGGTACCTGGATGGTGCAACAGCTGATGGGCCAGTTTTTCCCGCAATGGTTGGCCTGGTATCCGGTTATTGCGCTTCCGGTCGCCTTTTTGCTTACCGCTGGGGTTGGAATGCTACTCGAGCGCGGAGTGATCCGCCATTTATACGGGCGTCCGCTCGAAACCCTGCTGGCAACGTGGGGGATCAGTCTGATGCTTATCCAGTTGGTGCGTATGTCCTTCGGCGCGCAAAACCTTGAAGTTGCTAATCCGGAATGGCTTTCCGGGGGCATTCAGGTTTATGCCAATCTGATTTTGCCGTGGAACCGAATTGTGGTGCTTGGCTTTGCCATTCTGGTGCTGTTCTTCACCTGGCTGTTGTTGAATAAAACCCGTCTCGGACTGCGCGTACGTGCGGTGACGCAAAATCGCAATATGGCGGCTTGCTGCGGCGTACCTACCGGACGTGTGGATATGTTGGCCTTTGGTCTTGGTTCAGGGATTGCCGGACTGGGGGGCGTAGCGCTCTCGCAGTTAGGCAACGTAGGACCGGAGCTAGGGCAAAGCTACATTATCGATTCGTTTCTGGTGGTGGTGCTGGGCGGCGTGGGACAACTCGCGGGGAGTGTAGCCGCTGCGTTTGGGCTTGGGATTTTCAACAAAATTCTTGAGCCTCAGGTGGGAGCGGTTCTCGGTAAGATTATGATTCTGGTGCTGATTATTTTGTTTATTCAGAAACGTCCTCAGGGGCTGTTCGCGTTGAAAGGGAGGGTTATTGACTGATGACGATGCCAATGACATTAACGCTGGCGCGTAAAGCGCCGCGCGCGACACGCATCCTGGGGCTGGGTTTACTGCTGGCGCTGATTATTCTGCCGTTTCTGGCGCTGTTACCTGCGGATCATCCGCTGGCCATATCGGTGTGGACATTGACTCTGGCCGGGAAAATTCTCTGCTATGCCATTGTGGCGGTGGCACTGGATCTGGTGTGGGGCTATGCGGGAATGCTCTCGCTGGGCCACGGTATTTTCTTTGCGCTGGGGGGATATGCGATGGGAATGTATCTGATGCGCCAGGCTTCCGGCGAAGGATTACCGGCCTTTATGTCGTTTCTGTCGTGGACCGAGCTGCCCTGGTTTTGGTGGGGAACGCAACATTTTATCTGGGCGATGTTGTTGGTTGTGCTGGTGCCGGGCCTGCTGGCGCTGGTATTTGGCTGGTTTGCCTTCCGTTCAAAAATCAAAGGGGTCTATTTCTCCATCATGACTCAGGCCCTGACTTTCGCCGGAATGTTACTGTTTTTCCGCAACGAAACCGGTTTTGGGGGAAATAACGGTTTTACCGGTTTTACCACCATTCTGGGATTTCCGGTGACCGCGACCTCAACCCGTATCGCACTGTTTCTGGCGACGGTCATGCTGCTGGTGCTGGCAATATGGCTGGGACTGGCGCTGGCCCGCAGTAAGTTTGGTCGAATTCTCACTGCCGTGCGCGACGCCGAGAACCGTCTGATGTTCTGTGGTTACGATCCGAAAGGTTTCAAGCTGCTGGTGTGGACGCTTTCCGCCGTGCTGTGCGGCCTGGCGGGGGCGTTGTATGTTCCGCAGGTGGGAATCATTAACCCCAGCGAAATGTCGCCGACCAACTCGATAGAAGCGGCGATTTGGGTTGCCCTCGGCGGGCGTGGAACCCTGATTGGCCCGGTATTTGGTGCCGTACTGGTGAACGGCGCTAAAAGCCTGTTTACCGTCATTATGCCGGAATACTGGCAACTGTTTCTTGGCCTGATCTTTATTGGCGTTACGTTGTTTTTACCTCGTGGTGTGATGGGTCTGTTTCGCAAGGGAGACAAATAATGCAGCCAGATGAAGGGCTTTTTACTCGCCAGATGCCAGGCGATCGGTTTCGCAACCAAACGGACCCGGTGCTCCAGTTGGAAAAAATTAACGTTAACTTCGATGGCTTCCAGGCGTTAACGGATCTCACGCTCAATATTGGCGTTGGGGAGCTGCGTTGCATCATTGGTCCCAACGGTGCCGGAAAAACGACGCTAATGGATGTTATTACTGGCAAAACCAGGCCGCAAAGTGGTCGGGCGATATACGATCAGTCGACCGATTTAACAACGCTGGATCCCATCGCCATTGCACGTCAGGGAATTGGGCGGAAGTTTCAGAAACCCACGGTATTTGAAGCGTTAACGGTAGAGGAGAATCTGGAGCTGGCGCTGAAAAGCGATAAATCTGTCTGGGGTTCTTTACGGGCGCGCCTCACCGGCGAACAACGGGATCGTATAGATGAAATACTGGCGCTGTTGCGGCTGGGCAACGAGCGGGCCCGCCGCGCCGGGCTGCTTTCTCACGGGCAAAAACAGTTTCTCGAAATTGGCATGCTGTTGGTACAGGAGCCGCATTTACTGCTGCTGGATGAACCCGCGGCGGGCATGACGGATGCGGAGACGGAATACACTGCGGAACTGTTTCGTAAGCTTGCCGGGAAGCACTCGCTGATGGTTGTTGAGCACGATATGGGATTTGTAGAAACCATTGCCGATCGCGTCACGGTCTTACACCAGGGACGCGTTCTGGCTCAGGGAAGTCTGCGCGAAGTGCAGGCCAACGAGCAGGTTATTGAAGTTTATCTCGGGCGTTAAGGAGCACAGATGCTGCAGGTGAAAGAACTGAATCAATATTATGGTGGCAGCCATATTCTGCGAGGTGTGAACTTTGAGGCGCATATCGGCGAGGTGACATGTCTGCTGGGGCGTAACGGCGTGGGGAAAACGACGCTTCTGAAGTGCCTGATGGGGCTTATTCCTGCCCGCAGCGGGAGTGTGCTCTGGCAGGAGAAAAATGTCACTCTCTGGAAGCCGCATCAGCGGGTCAGGGCCGGTGTGGCGTATGTACCACAGGGTCGCGATATTTTCCCGCGTCTGACGGTAGAAGAGAACCTGCTGCTCGGCCTTTCCCGTTTTTCAGCACAGGAGGCCAGACGTGTGCCGGATGATATCTATGCGCTTTTTCCAGTGCTACAGGAGATGAAACATCGGCGGGGCGGAGATTTGTCCGGCGGGCAACAGCAGCAACTGGCGATTGGACGAGCGCTGGCCAGTCGCCCGCAGTTGTTGATCCTCGATGAGCCCACGGAGGGGATCCAGCCGTCAGTGATTAAAGAAATTGGGCAGGTGATTTCTCAACTGGCGCACCGGGGTGACATGGCCATTTTGCTGGTGGAGCAGTTCTATGATTTTGCGCAGCAACTGGCCGACAAATACTTACTCATGTCGCGAGGCAGCATTATTCAAAGCGGTGACGGTAAAAATATGGAGTCCGACGGCGTTCGAGGGCTGGTCGCCATTTGAGATTCGCGACAGAGCAGCTTTGGCTCTGTCGCGATCATCATTAGCAGACCGCCGTCTGGCCCCAGGGTTTGGCGCGCATGCCTTTTATCATTAGCGCCCAGGCAAGAACGATCGCCACCATCAGCGCCACAAACAGCGACCACGGCGGCAATGTGGTTAAAATGACGCCGCTGACTAATGGGTTTACCGCTGCGCCCAACCAGCCTAACGACTGGGCGGAAAAATAGCTGGCTTTCATTCCTGCAGGCGCGATGTTGTCGATGAGCATGTATTCACCCGGTGCGTAAATGACTTCGCCGATAGTGAAAAAGGCCGCAGAAATGCCCCATAACACCAGGTTGTTGCCGGAGAAGGTAAAGCCAACCAGACCGACCACAAAGAACAGAGTGCCCACAGTCATTAGCGGGCGGATATTGGTGGCGGTGAGCCTGCGCCCGAGGGCATATTGCAGTGATACCACAATGGCGGCGTTAACAGGCAGGACGACTGCCACCACTTTCTCGGCAAAATCACCGTCTGCAACCACCATAACGTATTGCGAAATACAGGATGCGAAGGCACCACCAACGAATGACGCCAAAAATGCTGACAGCGTAAACCAGAATAATGCTCTGTCGCGTAGCAGTACCGAGGGGGACCAAACTGCGGCGTTCAAACCTTCTGATGCTGCTGGTGAACGTTTTACCCAGGTCTGGATAAACACCAGAGGGAGTGCTGAACATGCAGCAGCGAGCCAGAACGGCAGGTTAATGCTTTGCATCACCAGTAGCGTGCCCAGCGGTGGGCCTACGGTCCAGCCGATGTTCAGCACGGTATAGTTAAGCGAGAAAATTTTAGTCTTGTTGGTCGCCGAGAGATTATCGGCAAACCAGGCTTTCAGCACCGTGGCGAAGACGGAGTAGGCGCAGTTGATCAGGGCAAAGAGCAAAACCACTACCACTACGTTATGCACCAGTGGAATAGCAATAAAGCCAGAGGCAAAGCCGCAGATAGCCAGCAGCATATAGCGTTTTTTATCAAACTTGTCGGCCAGAATACCAAAGCCAAGGCTGAACACGACGCCAATGGTCAGTGCGACCGTCATCGCATAACCGATCAGGTCGACGCTCAGATTGTACTGTCGGCTGAGGTAGATCGTCATAAAGGGCAGCGTGGCGCCACGCCCAATCGTTAATAACAATGATGACGCGAGTAACGCGAGAGTGGACCTTCTCAGAGAGATATTCATTTTCCTGCCCGACAATGCATGTTGTTATGTTTTTTTTAGATATCAGAAACAAATAGCATGCTAAAAGTGTGATGTACACTCAATAAGTTGTCCGAAAATGCCCTG
Organism: Citrobacter sp. RHB35-C21; assembly: GCF_013816515.1. Classification (NCBI taxonomy): domain Bacteria; kingdom Pseudomonadati; phylum Pseudomonadota; class Gammaproteobacteria; order Enterobacterales; family Enterobacteriaceae; genus Citrobacter; species Citrobacter sp. RHB35-C21. The sequence continues at coordinate 2,721,758 of NZ_CP057147.1, read as the reverse complement.
TGTGGCCTACCTGAATTAATGATCTGTTACGGCACAACGATTTCCGTTACTTTAATTTGTTTACAAAAATTTAATATTCGCAGGGGCGGTGGTATGTCGCGTAAAGACGGGTTATTAGCGTTACTGGTCGTTGTGGTTTGGGGGCTGAACTTTGTCGTCATCAAAGTGGGGCTACACAATATGCCACCCTTAATGCTGGCTGGGTTGCGTTTTTTACTGGTGGCATTTCCGGCGATTTTCTTTGTTGCCCGGCCGAAAATTCCGCTTTCACTGCTGCTCGGCTATGGGCTGACCATCAGTTTTGGGCAGTTCGCGTTTCTCTTTAGCGCCATCAAATTCGGTATGCCTGCCGGGTTAGCTTCTTTGGTATTACAGGCTCAGGCGTTTTTCACCATCATTCTGGGGGCATTCGCCTTTGGTGAACGTTTGCAAGGTAAACAACGGGTAGGAATTGCGCTGGCCATATTTGGCGTGCTGGTGCTGATTGAGGCCAGTCTGAACGGACAGCATGTCGGCATGCTCGGTTTTATGCTGACGCTGGCGGCGGCGCTAAGCTGGGCCAGCGGTAATATCTTTAATAAAAAAATCATGCAGCATACGTCACGCCCGGCGGTGATGTCGTTGGTGGTATGGAGTGCGTTGATTCCTGTTGTCCCATTCTTCCTCGCCTCAATACTTCTCGATGGCCCAACGCAAATCATCCAAAGTCTGGTGGCGATAGATATGACCACCATTCTGTCACTGGTTTATCTGGCGTTTGTGGCGACCATTGTGGGTTATGGCATCTGGGGATCTTTACTCGGGCGTTATGAAACCTGGCGTGTCGCGCCGTTGTCGCTGTTGGTGCCGGTTGTTGGACTGGCGAGCGCGGCCGTGCTGCTGGATGAAACGCTTACCGGATTACAACTGCTCGGTGCGCTGCTGATCATGGCAGGATTGTACATTAATGTGTTTGGCTTTCGGTTGCGTAAGACTGCGCAGGCGAGAGGGTAAAAAAAAGCCCCGCAGTGACGGGGCAAAAAAATTACAGGTTGCGCATATTGTAATAAGGCACACCTAATTCGTCGGATTTGTCGCTGCCTGCACCCATATGATTAAAATCGAACGGGGACCGATCGTGCGCAGGCGGCATAATCATCGCGTCACGACTGTTTTGTGTGGCAGGTTGCGCGGTCTGTTCCGCCATGCTCTGGCCCGAAACAACATACAGCAGGGCCAGCATCGCATAAGACAGAAGTTTCATGATTTCCTCGGTTACGTCGTTAACTGGCGATTAGCAATTACATTGATTGAGTGGCAGCAAATAGCGTGATTCGCCGTGCATATTCGTCATACGGTATTTATGCGGCGGAACATCAAAATAGTTTTTGAATGTCCGGGTCAGCGTTTGCTGGGACTCAAAGCCGTAACGCTCCGCCAGATAAAGGATCGGCTCGTTACTCTCTTTTAATTTTTGCGCTATTTCAGTCATTTTACGGCTACGGATGTATTGACCCAGTGAATGACCGGTTTCTTTTTTAAACATCCGTTGCAGGTGCCATTTGGAGTAACCTGAACGCTCTGACACCTTTTCCAGCGAGAGCGGCGATTCAAGGTTATTTTCGATCCAGTCCAAAATGCTATGAATAGTGATTGTGTCAGTATTGCGTCTGGACATCGTCATACCTCTTTCTGTTTACGGCAGGATTTTCTTAAGCAAATGCTCAAGCGTGGTCACTTCATCCGCCGTTAAGTTTTTTGTTAGTTCCTGGTGCAGGTCTTGCCCTACTAATTGATGACACTGCTCGCAAATTGCCGCGCCATGCTCGGTGAGTTTCACCAGCACGCCTCGCTTGTCATGTGGATTCGGAAGCCTTTCTATCCAGCCTTTACAGGCCAGCCTGTCCAGCATCCGCGTCAGGGCGCCGAGATCGACAGACAGCACTTTTTTCAATTCGACAGGGGTAATACACACCGCGCAACGGATGGAGCAGAGCACCTTGAACTGTGATGCCGTGATATCCAGCGGTGACAGATAGTCGTTTAGCAAACGATCTTTTTTCTGATTAACCATGTAGATCAAACGACCCAGTGGGATGATTTCGTTAAACAGATCACTGGTGCTTTTCACAATGGTTGCCCTGGCAAGTAGTTAGTCACGGCTGATATTATTGCTTAGGCAAATATAAGTCAAATGAATGGGTCAGCAAATGCCACGTTTTGCTAAATCATCAGACTCAATTTCTGGCGAGTGGAATTTTAACGGTTTGAAAATTATGGCTTATACGTGCGGATGAAAAATGAATCCTTACACCGCGAAAATGGCTTATCTCCCGGATTTCACCGTATACTTGCCGTTGACGATTAACGCACAGGAAAGATGACATTATGATGGACTTGTTTAAAGCAATAGGACTGGGGCTGGTAGTCCTGTTACCGTTGGCAAACCCGTTAACCACCGTGGCGTTGTTCCTCGGCCTTGCCGGCAACATGAACAGCGCAGAGCGTAACCGTCAGTCACTCATGGCGTCCGTTTACGTGTTTGCCATCATGATGGTGGCGTATTATGCCGGACAACTGGTGATGAATACCTTCGGGATTTCGATTCCCGGGTTACGTATCGCGGGTGGGTTAATCGTTGCGTTTATCGGCTTTCGAATGTTGTTTCCACAGCAGAAGGCACATGACTCTCCGGAAGCGAGAAGCAAATCAGAAGAACTGGAAGATGAACCGACGGCCAATATTGCATTTGTTCCGCTGGCCATGCCAAGCACCGCGGGTCCGGGTACGATTGCAATGATCATCAGCTCGGCGTCCACCGTGCGTCATGGGGCTGAGTTTCCGGACTGGGTGATAATGGTCGCACCGCCGATTATTTTTGCCGTGGTCGGGGTTATCTTGTGGGGCTGTTTGCGCAGTTCAGGCGGGATCATGCGCCTGGTCGGCAAAGGCGGTATTGAGGCGATCTCCCGTCTGATGGGCTTCCTGCTGGTATGTATGGGCGTGCAGTTTATTATTAACGGCGTGCTGGAAATCATTAAAACTTACGCTTAAAACAACGTGCCCGGTATTGTCTACCGGGCACGCTTTTATGAATGCTGAGGCTGCTCTTCCAGTGATACTGGCCATTTACGGAAGATAATCACCGACCATATGAACGCCACAACCGCAGGCACTGCACCTACGTAACCAATCGTAGACATTGACCAGTGCAGACTCACCTGATTTCCCACCAGCGCGCCAGCGCCTATCCCGATATTAAAGATACCTGAGAAAAGGGCCATTGCGACGTCGGTGGCATCCGGGGCCAGCGCCAGCACTTTCACCTGCATACCCAGGCCTATCAACATAATGGCGATGCCCCAGAATATACTCAGGACGGCCAGATGCATTTCGCTGTCCGCTGCGGGCAGTAACAGCACCAGGCACACCGTCAGCAGGGCAATGGCGCTACTAATCAATACGGAAGCATGTTGATTACCCAGCTTGCCAAAAATGACGCTACCGACAATACCCGCGCCACCCAGAACCAGCAGCAGCACGGTGGCAAAGTTTGCGCTCAGCCCGGCGACAGTCTGTACAAACGGTTCGATATAGCTGTAGGCCGTGTAATGCGCGGTGACCACAATCACCGTCAGCAGATACAGGCTCATCAATGCCGGACGGCGGAATAAAACCGGCAGGCTTTTTAATGAACCGGAATGCTCACTGGGTAATTTTGGCAGGAGCTTAATCAAGCAAAGTAGGGTGACTAACGCCCCCATACCGATGGCGAAGAAGGTAGTACGCCAGCCAAAATACTGACCAACGATGCGCCCGATAGGCAGACCCAACACCATCGCCAGCGCGGTGCCGGTCGCAATCAGGCTGAGAGCCTGCGCGCGTTTCCCGGCTGGAGCCAGGCGAATCGCCAGCGATGCGGTGATCGACCAGAAAATAGCGTGGGCAAAAGCAATACCGATACGACTGATCACCAGCACGGTAAAATTCCATGCCAGGAAAGAGAGAACGTGGCTGGCGATAAAAACGACAAACAGGCAGATCAGAAGTTTGCGGCGTTCTACCTGGCTGGTAAGCAGCATGAAAGGCAGCGACATCAGGGCGACAACCCAGGCGTAGATCGTCAGCATGATCCCGACCTGAGCGGTCTGCATATTAAAACTTTGTGCGATGTCGGATAACAAACCGACAGGGACAAACTCAGTGGTATTGAAAATAAAACCGGCAATGGCAAGCGTAACTACCCGAAGCCACGCGACCTTGCGGGAAACAGTGTCTGTTGTCATATCAATTAGGTGGATTAGCTGCGAAAAGGTAAGGCCACGATCTTAAAACTTTTGCTGGCTAAAATACAATCATTTCGTGATACAGATCTCATTTCATTGACTGGGTGGCAAAATTGACTGCCGAACATTTCGCGTAATTTTAACTGTTTCATTATTAATGAAATTCCGGGCGTGAGAATTCACCCGGAACGCTATTTATGGCGTTGTTTGAGAATCGCGAATTATTCCGTGCTTTTCGACAACTGAGGGTTCAATACCTCAATAAACGCTTCCAGTTGCCTCGTCATTGCGCCTCTGCGCCAGACCAGCCACGTATTCAGCCAGCGCCAGTTTTCGCTTAGCGGCCAGGCGTGGACCTGATGGTGTCCTGGCATGCTCTCCAGCATCGAACGCGGGATCAGCGCGATACCCGCACCGGCAATGACGCAAGCCAGCATGCCGTGATACGACTCCATTTCATGAATGGTGCCAGGCATTGCGCGATCGGCATGAAACCAGCTTTCAAAATGGCGACGATAGGAACAGTTGGCGCGAAAGGCGTAAATGCTGCAACCGTTAACGTCGCTGGCCCGCTGGATAGGGGGATGACCGTGCGGAGTGACTATCATCATCTCTTCACGGTAGACCGGCATTCCGTCAAGACCTGGATGAGTAATTGGGCCGTCGACAAAGGCGGCGTTCAGCGTCCCGTCGAGCACGCCGTCCAGCATCGTGCCTGAAGGACCTGTCGCCAGCGCAAACTGAATTTTGGGGTAACGCTGATTGTATTCAGCCAGCGTGGCAGGGATCCGCACAGCGGCAGTACTCTCGAGCGAGCCAAGAGAGAACAACCCCTGCGGTTCATCGCCGGCGACGACCATTCTCGCCTCGTCAACCAGGGCGAGGATCCGCTGGCTGTAGCGTAAAAAATTGTGCCCGGACGGGGAAAGCCGCAAACGCTGATTTTCACGAATAAACAGATCGACGCCAAGGTCGGCTTCAAGCTGGCGAATACGGGTGGTGAGATTGGATGGCACTCGATGCACCTTCGCGGCGGCCTGCGTAATACTGCCTGTCTCCGCGACGGCGTTAAACATTTCCAGTTGCGTCAGATCCATAATGTTCTCTGTTCGTGAATGGTGTGGTTAATATTATTCATTTTTCAGAAAGAGTAAATATGCGCATGATATGACCATACCCTGCGATAAAGAGAGGCACTTATGACTATCACAGCAGCAACACATGCGATTTCCGTTAACCCTACCAACGGTGAAAGGTTGGCGGCAATGCCGTGGGCCAGTACTGAAGAGATTGCACATGCGCTGAGCCTTGCCGCGAATGGCTACCGCGAATGGAAACACACTGCCGTTGAGCACCGTGCGCAAACGCTGCGTCATATCGGGCAGGCTCTGCGTCATCGCGCGGAAGAGATGGCGCAGTGTATCTCACGTGAAATGGGGAAACCCATCAAGCAGGCGCGTGGTGAAGTTGCTAAATCAGCCGCATTGTGTGACTGGTACGCCGAACATGGACCGGCGATGCTCAACCCGGAACCTACGCTGGTGGAGAACAACCAGGCGGTGATTGAGTATCGCCCCGTTGGAACTATTCTGGCGATCATGCCGTGGAACTTCCCGCTCTGGCAGGTACTTCGCGGCGCCATTCCAATTCTGCTGGCCGGAAATGGCTATCTGTTAAAGCATGCGCCAAACATAACCGGCTGTGCTGCGATTATCGCGCAGGTTTTTGCTGATGCCGGCATTCCCGCGGGTGTTTATGGTTGGGTGAATGCCGATAACGCCGGGGTAAGTCAGATGATCAATGACCCGCGTATCGCGGCGGTAACGGTGACGGGCAGCGTTCGAGCTGGTGCGGCGATTGGTGCTCAGGCGGGGGCGGCGCTGAAAAAATGCGTGCTTGAACTGGGGGGTTCCGATCCGTTTATTGTCCTTAATGATGCTGACCTCGATCTGGCCGTTAAGGCGGCGGTCGCCGGTCGTTATCAGAACACCGGACAGGTTTGTGCGGCAGCAAAGCGCTTTATTATCGAAGAAGGAATTGCGGCAGAATTTACGGCTCGTTTTGTGGCGGCCGCGAGCGCGATCAAAATGGGCGACCCGCTGAACGAAGAAAACGATCTGGGTCCGATGGCAAGATTTGATCTGCGCGATGAGCTGCATCAGCAGGTCGAAGCCTCCCTTGCCGAAGGCGCGCGGTTACTTCTCGGCGGGGAAAAAATCGCGGGTCAGGGCAATTACTATGCCGTGACGGTTCTGGGTGATGTCACCCCGGAGATGACGGCTTTTCGTCAGGAGCTGTTTGGCCCGGTTGCAGCGATTACCGTTGCAAAGAATGCGGAACATGCTTTAGCGCTGGCTAATGACAGTGATTTCGGCTTATCAGCCACGGTGTTCACCGCAGATGAAGCTCTGGCGCAGAAGATGGCGTCACGCCTGGAGTGTGGGGGCGTATTTATCAATGGTTACAGCGCCAGCGATGCCCGCGTTGCTTTTGGCGGCGTGAAGAAAAGTGGTTTTGGCCGCGAGCTTTCACACTTTGGTCTGCATGAGTTTTGTAATGTACAGACCGTCTGGAAAAACCGCCTCTGATGGTTTGGGTGCCTCCGACGGGGGCACCGGCCTTAATTCTGCAATGTTTCTGTCTACGGCATGAATCTCACCCGCTCATGCAGACCGTGGCCAGATTCCGCCTTCCGGCCTGACGCTGCGTATTCAGCTCTGTTATACTCGCAGGCCTTTCATACCTGCGAGCAAGGAGCATGTTGTGGCCAGGGCCATGGACAATTCAATTTTAGAGACCATTGTGCAGCAGGTTCGTCCGCTGATTGGTCAGGGTAAAGTCGCTGATTACATTCCTGCCTTAGCTTCTGTCGACGGTTCAAAACTGGGTATTGCTATTTGCACCGTCGATGGACAGCACTATCAGGCGGGGGATGCGCAAGAGCGCTTTTCTATTCAGTCAATTTCAAAGGTGCTCAGTCTGGTCGTGGCGATGCGTCACTATCAGGAAGATGAGATCTGGCAACGCGTCGGCAAGGATCCTTCCGGTCATCCTTTTAACTCCCTGGTGCAGCTGGAAATGGAGCAAGGGATCCCACGCAATCCCTTTATCAACGCCGGGGCGCTGGTGGTTTGCGATATGCTGCAAGGACGTCTGAGCGCACCGCGTCAACGGATGCTGGAAGTGGTACGGGCGCTAAGCGGCGTTTCGGATATCGCCTATGATGCGACGGTGGCGCGTTCTGAGTTTGAGCACTCGGCGCGTAACGCGGCTATTGCCTGGCTAATGAAGTCCTTTGGCAATTTTCACCATGACGTGACCACCGTTTTGCAAAATTACTTTCACTACTGCGCACTGAAAATGAGCTGTGTGGAGCTGGCGCGCACGTTCGTCTTTCTGGCGAATCAGGGACATGCTTTTCATCTTGCTGAGCCGGTGGTGACACCCATGCAGGCCCGACAGATCAACGCGCTGATGGCGACCAGTGGCATGTATCAGAACGCAGGGGAATTTGCCTGGCGAGTGGGCTTACCGGCGAAATCTGGTGTGGGGGGCGGTATCGTGGCTATCGTGCCTCACGAGATGGCGATTGCCGTCTGGAGTCCGGAACTGGATGCGGCGGGAAATTCGCTGGCGGGTATCGCCGTGCTGGAGCAATTAACGCAACAACTGGGGCGCTCGGTTTACTGATGAACACGCTCGATCCTCTTTTTGCCCGGCTGGCGAAATCAACGTTTCGCTCGCGATTTCGCCTTGGCCAGAAAGAAAGGCAGTATTGTCTGGATAAAGGCGCGCCGGTTATCGAACAACACGCCACGGATTTTATTGCCAAACGGCTGGCGCCCGCGTTTCCTGCCAATGACGGTAAGCAGACACCCATGCGCGGGCATCCGGTATTTATCGCTCAACATGCTACGGCGACCTGTTGTCGGGGATGTCTGGCGAAATGGCATGATATCCCTCAGGGTGTGGCGTTAAACGATGAACAGCAGCGTTACGTTGTCACGGTTATCTATCACTGGCTAGTGATCCAGATGAACAAGCCATAGATAACATAATCCTATGATATGACTCCTTGTGTTGTGCAATTGTTAAAAGCAGTATGAAGGGGTCATTCTAAGGAGAAAAAAATGGCTTCCTGTAAACCCTGCTTTGTGCTGAGCGCGGCCCAGATTCTGTCGAGAATCGATGAATTCAGCGACATCCTTGAAACATGCGTCAATGATGGCGCCTCTGTCAGCTTTATGCTCCCTTTTAGTGGTGATAAATCACGGCCTTTCTGGATAAGTGTCGCGCAAAGCGTTGACCGTGGAGAAAGGATTGTTCTGGGTACGCAGAACGCACAGGGGGTGCTGGTCGGTACCGTCCAGCTCATTATCGATCAACCCGAAAACCAACCTCATCGTGCTGATGTCGCCAAGCTGCTGGTTCACCCCTCAGCGCGGCGCGGTGGTGTTGCCCGGACGTTGATGAACGAACTCGAAAACTGCGCGCGTCAGCAAGGAAAAACGCTGCTGGTGCTTGATACAGCGACGGGCAGCAGCGCTGAGTTGTTCTACCACAATTCTGGATGGCAAAAAGTAGGGGTGATACCGGACTATGCAAAAATGCCTGACGGGAAGCTGACCGGGACCACACTTTTCTACAAAACTCTCTAATTTGTCGCCGGGGATTGATCAAAACAGGGTTTCAATGTATTAAAGTTTGCTAACCTATTGGACCAATTCAATCAGGTTGTATGACTAATTAAAAAGGGAACCCATTGTGCAAACACTAAATCGTCGCGATTTCCCCGGTGCTCAGTATCCTGAACGCATTATTCAGTTTGGTGAAGGAAACTTCCTGCGCGCCTTTGTTGACTGGCAAGTCGATTTGCTGAACGAACATACCGATCTGAACGCTGGTGTAGTCATTGTTCGTCCCATCGAAAGTACCTTCCCGCCATCGCTGAGTACGCAGGATGGTCTCTATACCACCATCATTCGTGGTTTGAATGAGAAGGGCGAGGCCGTAAGCGATGCCCGTTTGATCCGTTCGGTTAACCGCGAAATCAGCGTCTATAGCGAATACGATGAGTTCCTGAAGTTGGCGCATAATCCAGATATGCGTTTTGTGTTCTCCAACACGACTGAAGCGGGCATCAGCTACCACGCGGGCGATAAGTTTGAGGATGCACCGGCCGTGAGTTATCCGGCTAAACTGACCCGACTGTTGTTCGAACGCTTCAGCCATTTTAACGGCGCGTCGGATAAAGGCTGGATTATCATTCCTTGCGAACTGATTGATTACAATGGTGATGCGCTGCGTGAACTGGTCCTGCGCTATGCTCAGGAGTGGGCGCTGCCGGAGGCATTTATTCAGTGGCTGGATCAGGCCAACGCATTTTGCTCCACGCTGGTGGACCGCATTGTTACCGGTTATCCGCGTGACGAAGTGGAGAAACTGGAAGCTGAGTTGGGCTATCACGATGCCTTCCTCGACACTGCAGAACACTTCTATCTGTTCGTTATTCAGGGACCGAAGTCATTAGCTGCAGAGCTGCGTCTGGATAAATATCCGCTTAATGTCCTGATTGTTGATGACATCAAACCGTACAAAGAACGAAAAGTGGCGATTCTCAACGGCGCACACACCGCACTGGTTCCCGTTGCCTGGCAGGCAGGGCTGGACACCGTGGGCGAGGCGATGAATGACGCAGAGATTTGCGCCTTCGTTGAAAAAGCGATTTATGAAGAGATCATTCCGGTACTGGATTTACCCCGCGATGAGCTGGCGTCTTTCGCCAGCGCGGTGACCGGTCGATTCTGCAATCCGTACATCAAGCATCAGTTGCTGTCTATTGCCCTGAACGGCATGACTAAATTCCGTACCCGTATTTTGCCGCAGCTGCTGGCAGGGCAACAGGCCAGCGGCAAACTGCCGGCGCGCCTGACGTTTGCGCTTGCCGCGCTGATTGCTTTCTATCGTGGAGAGCGTAACGGTGAGGCTTATCCGGTCCAGGATGATGCGCACTGGGTGGCACGTTTTCAACAGCTGTGGTCCCAGCATCATGACCGCCAGATAAGCACCGACGAGTTAGTCAAATCGGTACTGGGCGTTAAAGAACACTGGGAACAGGATCTGACTCAGGTTTCCGGACTCGTGGAGCAGGTTTCAGCCGATCTGGATACCATTCTGGCCAAAGGCATGCGTGAAGCCGTTAAGCCATTGTGCTAAGAAGACAACCCGGCTCAGGCCGGGTTTTTTATAGAACATTCATTAGTTACAACATACTATTGTTTATTAATAACTACACCGTTCTGTAACTCCGGTGCGCGGTGGTTCTGGCAGCGCAAAAGTTGTTTAGTTAATGTTGCGATTAACTTGCAACATTGATCATGATCGCGTCTAATGTGATGGATTTCACATTTTCCCGAAGAAAACCATGATCGTTCGCCCCCAACAACACTGGCTACGCCTGATATTCGTTTGGCATGGGTCAGTATTATCCAAAATCTTTTCACGACTGCTGCTAAACTTCCTGCTCTCCATCGCCGTTATTATCATGCTTCCGTGGTATACGATGCTGGGAATCAAATTCACCTTGGCGCCATTCAGCATTCTCGGCGTGGCGATTGCAATCTTTTTAGGTTTTCGCAATAACGCCTGTTATTCACGTTACGTTGAGGCCCGACACCTGTGGGGGCAGTTGATGATTGCTTCCCGATCGCTACTGCGTGAGGTAAAAACCACCTTACCGGACGACGCCGAATTAGGGGAGTTTGTTCGTCTGCAAATCGCGTTTGCCCACTGTTTACGCATGACTTTACGTCGAAAGCCGCAGGCAGAGCCGTTGGCGAAGTACCTCAGCGAGAAAGATCTGCAGACGGTATTTGCCTCACAATCTCCAGCAAACCGCATTTTGTTGTTGATGGGAGAGTGGTTGGCCGTGCGCAGGCGTAATGGTCAACTGTCAGACATATTATTTCATAGTTTAAACAATAGGTTAAACGATATGTCTGCGGTACTGGCTGGTTGTGAGCGGATTGCGAATACGCCGGTCCCGTTTGCTTATACTTTGATCCTTCATCGCACGGTATACCTGTTTTGTATCATGCTGCCATTCGCGTTAGTGGTGGATCTGCACTACATGACACCGTTTATCTCTGTGCTTATTTCCTATACATTTATCTCGCTCGACACGCTTGCAGAAGAGCTTGAAGATCCGTTTGGCACAGAGAACAATGACCTGCCGCTGGATGCGATTTGCAATGCGATCGAAATTGATTTGCTGCAGATGAACGATGAAACAAATGTGCCAGCAAAACACATGCCTGATAGGCATTACCAACTAACTTAGTTACGTTCGTTTTGCCACCAGGCTGGCTGCATATCGGAAAACGAATGAAACTCAGGTGCCAGGTCTTCATCGTTAGGATCATCAAAAGCCCCGGCTAAAAGTGCAATTACCGGGGCGTCATCAATAGCGCCCACGGAACTGCCGCACTGAGGGCAAAAGGCTCGACAACTCGTTTCTGACGAGCGCCAGGTTGTCGGTTTTCCGGCTTTTCCCGTCCATTCTACATTTTCTGCATCAAACTCAATCCAGACGACGGTCGGTGCGCCCGTATGTTTCCGGCATATATCGCAGGAGCAGGTATGGGAATTATTAGGACTGCTGGCCGTGAAGCGGATCGAACCACAAAGACACCCACCAATGTAGACTTTAGACATAATAACTCCCGTCAGAAACACGTGGCAAGACACTAGCAGATGCCTCGCATTGTCACTAGATCCTTATGTTAAAAAGGCGAGGGCGCTCATAGGCGATCCTCTATTCCTGTGATCTATCTGATGATAAATGCTTAATTATTGCGGCGCGCAACAATAAACAATCGGGGAAATGCCAGTAAAATTTTGCCATTTTCCTGCAGTGGATATTGCTCCTGAAGTAGTTCGTGGTAGCGCGCCAGATACTGACGTTGCTCGCTTTCTCTCAAATCCTGTAACCAGGGGCGCAGGCCTGTAGAACTTACCCAGTCGATAATTGCTTGATGAGAATCCATAATGTGATAATACGTGGTGCGCCAGATATCCACCTCACAGCCAGTTTCGGTCAAAATATCATAGTAGGCATGTACGCCAGGCAGTGGCGCACGGCCCCGGTCCGGGAAACCCTGTTCATAAGCCACTTCGCGCATCAGAACATGCGTGGGTTCCAGCCAGTTATCCGGCATTTGTACGGCCAGAACGCCGTTGCGACCCAGCAGCGATACCAGGTTCGGCAATAGTTCATAGTGATCGGGTACCCATTGTAAAGACGCATTTGCGTAAAGCAGATCCACAGGATGCTCGGGCTGGAACTGACTGATATCCGCTTCAATAAAATGGCATTGCGGTAATGCGTTGCGCGCTTCATTCAGCATGGCGGGTGAGGAATCAACCCCGGTTATTACAGCCGAAGGCCAGCGCTGATGCAGTAATGCCGTGCTGTTTCCCGGACCACAGCCAAGATCAACAACTGAACGAACACTCTCTAACGCCACTCTGTTGAGTAATTCCGCTGCGGGTCTTGAACGTTCAGTTTCATATTGCAGATAAAGCGAAGGGTTCCAGTCAGCCATGAATGAATCTCCAGTATGAGAGAAAAAGGCAGAAAGGGCCGCATAAGTCCTTGCCGGTGAGCCATTTCATTTAGAAGATTATATGATAATGAAGGATAAGGGCAGAAATATGCCAGGAAGACAGATTGGCATGTCTGTGGTTTGCCTGCGTGAACTACAGTTATCAGTTTTGATGTTCAGTGAGTGATGTGGCACAGGTCGAAAATGGTTAGCGCTGGTAACGGCATTTGAAAAGAGGTTTGACCATCATTATCGAGCAGCACAAGGATTACCATAAAGCATCAGATTCTACCTTACTCAACACTAGTGCGCATAATGTATATTATGTTAAATACAATTTAGTATTTGATGAATGCTTAGTTCATACCCCTTAGCTGACGCCGTTCCATCAAATCCTTACCCTTCCCTTATCTGCTACGGTAAAAAGTTTTCGTCAGATGACCCCGAATGCAGATCCCTCTTTAGCCATTCTCAGTTTGGCGGTTCCGGTTGGTACACAGTGATGAAAAACGATAAGGTCAGAGCTGTTGTCGCCTTCGAGTCAGGAAGCCAGGAAGCGGTTTTTTCATTCCTGGAAAAGCTCCCCCTGCTAATCCTGACTGAAAACTGCTGGACATGACTGTCTGCCTTGAGCAAAAGCAGACAGTCACTTTGATTTTCTACCGTAAATTTTTTCTTTTTTTATAATCAATGTATCGGGCTAGATATTTTTGTAACAACTTTATAAGTTAAAGATCTGCCGCAATAACAGATTCCTTTATTTATAATTAGAGGTTTGCAACGTTGTGATAGACTTTTTGAACATCATCGTCATCTTCAAGGGCATCAACGAGTCCTGCAAAGATTTCTAAATCTTCTGGCGAAAGTTCAACTTCTGATTGAGCAATCATTTCTAATTCTGTTGTTGAGAATTCAGTAATCCCAGCGGCTTTCAGGGCTGCAATTCCTTTATGAAGGTCTGTAGATTCAGTATAAATAACGATGTTTCCCTCTTCTTCGGTTACATCGCGAACATCTACATCAGCATTAAGCAAAATTTCAAAAATATGGTCAGGATCTGTTCCTTCAAATACAATCACCCCGGTATTGTCAAACATATAGCTGACAGCACCTGCCGCTCCGATATTCCCGCCTTTTTTATTGAAAATTGAGCGGACATTAGCAATCGTACGGTTAACATTTGACGTCAACGTTTCAGCGATAATCAGTGAACCACTTGGACCAAATCCTTCATAGCGCCCTTGCACGAACGTTTCATCGCTGCCGCCTTTGGCTTTATCAATTGCTTTATCAATAACGTGTTTAGGAACCTGTGCTTGTTTCGCACGTTCAATAACGAATTTTAAAGCTGAGTTTGATTCTGGGTCTGGTTCACCTTGTTTGGCAGCGGCATAGATTTCTACACCGAATTTTGCATATATATTAGACGTTGCACCGTCTTTAGCAGTTTTTTTAGCAACAATATTTGCCCATTTACGTCCCACTGGAATAGTCTCCTCAGAAATTCATTTACATTACATGCAGATTAATAGCCTGCAAATTTTTCCGCAATATTATATCATGATATGTAAACTCTCGTCCATGAAAAACAAAATATCCATGTTTTACTAAATTTTACTTTAATTTTATCAATAGTTAACATTATGGATATGTTATTTTCGGTTTTATTTGGATCTTTTGTTTTTTAATTTAAATAGTCGAATGACAGCGATAATACATAAATAAAGAGAAACTGAAGTAACAATCCAGGTATAAATACCCACTTAAGATTAATGAACGCATCGAATCCAGATCTTTTCTTCAGCAATTTCTGGCTGGTGTTTACTTCTTAATCATGAAAGCCTGAGGAACAGATGCCATTGCTGGTCGCCCCGCTTTCTTGTAACCTTCTTCCCGTTGCACTACTAACAGAATCTGGAACCACTGAACTGGACTTCATATGAATGCTCATATTTCTAAAGACCCTTTACATGGCGTAACGCTTGAAATGCAGGTCAATGCACTGGTTGATCGTTATGGTTGGGCTGAGCTGGCGCAACGCATTAATATCAACTGCTTTAAAAATGAGCCGAGCGTTAAATCCAGTTTGAAGTTTCTGCGCCGCACGCCCTGGGCGCGGGCAGAAGTTGAAGCGCTGTACCTGGATTCTCTGCATGACCTTGCCTCAAATAACACCACCGAACCGGCGTTCGATCCCTGGGCTAACAGCCGCAACAAGAAGAATTAAGAGCAAAATCTGATGTCAGCATCCGGTTTTATTTCAGCAAATTATCAGAAAAAACTGGCGAATATTCTCGCCCGTTCCCGAGCCTGGCTGCCGCGAACCAACATGAAATGGTTCGCGCTGCTCGTAGGCAGTATGTTGCTACTTGGCAGTTGTTCTTCACAGCCGCCCGGTTCAAAAATCACCCCACTGCCCCCGGTGGGCAATCCACAGCAGAGCAAGGAGCCGGTACGCGGTATATGGCTGGCAACGGTTTCGCGTCTTGACTGGCCGCCGATTTCATCCGTCAACATCAGCTCGCCTGCCGTTCGTATCAGCCAGCAGCAAAAGGCGCTGACTGACAAGCTGGATAACCTGAAACGTCTTGGTATTAACACCGTTTTTTTCCAGGTGAAGCCCGATGCCACTGCGTTGTGGCATTCTACAATCTTGCCGTGGTCAGATACCCTGACCGGTAAGATTGGTCAGGATCCGGGTTACGATCCGTTACGGTTTATGCTCGATGAAGCGCATAAACGCGGAATGAAAGTCCATGCCTGGTTTAACCCCTACCGCGTGTCCGTTAACACTAAACCTGCGACGGTTACCGAATTAAACAACACGCTGTCACAGACGCCTTCCAGCGTTTATGTCCTGCATCGGGACTGGATCCGTACCTCGGGCGAGCGTTTTGTGTTAGATCCCGGTATTCCCGAAGTGCGTGACTGGATAACCAGTATCGTGGCTGAAGTGGTTGAGAATTACCCGGTTGACGGCGTGCAATTCGATGATTACTTCTATACCGAGTCTCCCGGCTCTGCGCTCAACGACAGCCAGACCTTCAGAAGATACGGCCAGGGATTTGTCTCCAAAGCTGACTGGCGGCGCGATAACACGCAACGCCTGATCGCGCAGGTTTCACGAACTATCAAGAAACTCAAACCTGAAGTTGAATTTGGCGTCAGCCCTGCGGGCGTGTGGCGCAACCGTTCGCACGATCCGGCTGGCTCCGACACGCGCGGCGCGGCAGCCTATGATGAATCGTATGCGGACACCCGCCGCTGGGTGCAACAAGGCTTGCTGGACTACATCGCCCCGCAGCTGTACTGGCCTTTTGCCCGCGACGCGGCGCGTTACGATGTGTTGGCGAAATGGTGGGCAGATGTCGTCAAATCAACCAACACCCGCCTGTATATTGGGGTGGCGTTGTACAAAGTCGGTGAGCCGTCGCGAAAAGAACCTGACTGGACGGTTAAAGGCGGCGTGCCGGAGCTAAAAAAACAGCTCGATCTGAACGAGTCTGAACCGCACATTAACGGCACAATTTTGTTTCGCGAAGATTACCTTAATCAGCCGCAAACGCAGGAAGCCGTGACCTATATTCGCAGTCGTTGGGGGCGTTAATGGTCGTCCGTAGTTGATTTATAACGCAAGAGCGTCCGGTAATATGGACGCTCTTAACCGATCCATCAGGCAACTGAAGGCTCAGGCAATCTGAATGATGAGACCAGCATCGCCAGCTGTTCCGCCTCCTCTTTCAGCGCCTGCGTTCGCGCGGCGGCATCATCTATTAACGAGGCGTTTTGCTGAACGGTGCTGTCCATTTCGGTAACAGCCAGCGTAACTTCGGAAACGCCCTTGCGTTGTTCTTCACCCGCAACGCGTATTTCCCCCATCAACTGACGTACCTGACGTACATTACTGACCAGTTCTCCCAGACGTTCGCCCGCATTGTGAATTTGCTGACTTCCGCTACCTACATGAGAAACGGATTCATCAATCAACGCCTTTATTTCCTGCGCGGCAGTGGCGCTGCGCTGGGCCAGCGTGCGTACTTCGGAGGCCACAACGGCAAACCCTCTCCCGGCATCACCTGCTCTGGCGGCTTCAACCGCGGCATTCAGGGCGAGAATATTGGTCTGGAACGCAATGCTGTCGATAACCGCGACAATTTCCACCATTCTGCCGGATGAGGCACTGACGTTATCCATTGTAGAGATAACACCCTGCATAACATCGCCGCAGCGGTTGGCCGTTTGCGCGGTGCTATCAGAGAGTTCATCCGCCAGTTGTGTATTACTGGCATTTTGATGAACGGTCGCATTTAACTGTTCCATCGCCGCTGAACTCTCTTCCAGCGCAGCGGCCTGTTGCGTCACGCGAGATGAAAGTTCCATATTACTGTCTGCCAGGCTGACAGCGTTATTCGCCACCACTACGCTACTGCTTCTGACAGTGATCAGAATGGCTGAGATTTTATCGACGAACAGGTTAAACGCTTCGGCGATAGCGGAAATCTCATCTTTGCCACGCACATCCAGGCGACGGGTAAGATCGCCTTCTCCCTGCGCAATGTCATCCAGAGCCTGACGGGTATCATCGAGACGTGAAATCAGTCGGCGAACCACCAGCCAGGATCCCACCAGCAACAGGGTCATGATCGGGATCAACACTTCCAGCACGTCCTGCATCATCACTTTGGCAAGGCCGACGATACGCGATTCAGGCGTCGCAAGACCAACAACCCAACCGGTATCCGCCATCGGGAACAGCATCACCCGTGAAGCCGAATTCAGGACGTTATCATTTGCAAGCGTAATCGTTTTCACCCCGTCCGCTGGGCGCAGAGATTTCAGACCGTTTTCCACCGGGATAAGCCATTGCGCGCTTTGCGCCAGATCGTTAACGGTTTTATATTTCGCCAGATCGGCCTGCGGGAAATAGAGGATTTGTCCCTGCTTGTCCACCACAAACGCGTAACCACCGGTGCTGTTTCCCTGCTGCTGCATGAAAGTGGCGACGTTATCCAGGCGAATATCGGTGGTGGCGACACCGGCAAACTTGCCCGCCAGTTGATAAGGTACGCTGCACGTCACCATGTTGACGCCTGAACTGGCGTCCTGGTAGACATCAGACCATAAGCAACTGTTTTGTGAATGTCCTTTAGCATGCTGATACCAGTTTTCATTGTGGTATCCGCTTGACCCTTCGACGTTATAGTCGTTGGAATACACCAGTTTACCTTCAGCATTACGCGCCCAGAAAAAGCTTCTTTTCTCCACACCTGCGGTGAAAGCGTCTGGTTCTGGCCAGATGCCGCCGCCGGTAATAATCGAATCTTTATCTTCACCAATCAGATGCGGAACGACGCTTTGATAAAGAGATTCATCATTTGGCAGCACCTCAGCCAGTCGTGACAAGCTAACGGTCTCACCTTCAATTCGGGACAATACGGTACTCAACTGGCGGGTTAAACCTTGCCCTGTTTCTTCGATCAGGGCGGTGTTGATTTCAACGACGCGCGGTTGGCCACGCCAGAGCATAATCACCACAATAACAAGGGTTGTGACTGCAAGCAGCAGAATGCCGCCGATGGTTAAACGCGTTGAAATACGAGTAGGATACCAGGCCATACAAACTCCTTCTGCAAAAGGCTAACTTTTATCCAGTATCGGCACAGGCGTTTATATCTTTATAAAGTTTTCTTAAGTATCACAAAATAAATAGGTGACATTGTCACAAATAGCAAAACCCAGCACTTTGGCTGGGTTTTAATAATGACTTAATCTTATTTGGATAATTCTTTTTTGATTTCGTCTTTTATTTTGCTTAATTCGCTCTGCGGATGTTTTTTACAAAGTTCAACGGTCAGAGGAACTGCAGTAGTCACGGTTTCGTTATAGTCTACGTAATCGCCACCCTTGAAATCTTCGTCTTCATTGAGCACCCAGAAAGCCACTGGGGCCATAGTTTGCGGGTTCAAATCAATAAACTCCTGGCAATTCATGCCTTTTGGAGTCACTTCAGTTTTAGCGTTATCAGTTGCTGCATTGACGCTGACACTGGTTAACAGCGCTGCGACCAGAATACCTGCTGTAGAAAGGGAGAATTTATTCATTGTAGTACTCCATTTATAATATAAATAATATCTACACTTGCGCTTCAAACCGTTAATGTAGTTCGCAAAAAATAATACCCCTAACGTCATAAGAATAAAGATTGCCACCATTGATATGGCTGAAATTTATATTTCACATTACTGATTCTGATGTCTGGGCGTAAAACGTGGCCACAATGTGATCGTTCCGACGAAATCAGCAGATTCATACCCCTCTTCCCCTGTCGCTGCACCAAAACTGAACTACGCTGCACAAATGTTGATCATTAGTTAACGGGTATGGGCTGATTTTTAACAAAAATGGTCGGCGTGCCGCTGTTACCAACATGGCACGCGTCCTGCATTGTTAATTTGCTAACAGTGAACCGTACTCTGACAAACAATTAACAGCGAGAAGGTAATGACAGCGAAACCGGAGTTATTTACCCGCATAGAGCAGACCTTTAGCCAACTGACGCCCAGCGAAAAGCGCGTGGCCGGGTGGCTGTTAGCCCATGCTGTGCAGATCCCTTTTGAAACCGCGGATGGTATTGCTAAAGCGACCGGAACCAGCGGCATTACCGTTGGACGCTATCTGCGTAAACTGGGCTTTCGCAATCTGGAAGATGCAAAAGCCAGCCTGCGGGAGCTACCCGTCGTCGCCTATCAACCCTGGGGGATGAACGAGCGGTTGGACTCCTGGCACCAGCAACAAAGCCTGCCAGATCGCGCGCAGCAGTCGCTGTTACTGGAAATCGACGCCATTACCTATGTCTATCAACTCGCGCAAGGCGAAACGTTTTTACGCATAGCGCAGCGGCTGGCACATGCGGAAGCCGTGTATATCCTTGGGATCCAGTCCACCCGCGGGATCGCTAACGCCTTTTTCAGTCACCTGGAATACCTGCGGCCTAAAGTCAGCTACTCCGAAGGTCTTTCCGGCAGTTGGGTCGAGTCGCTGAATTCAGGATTCACCCAGCCTTACGTGGTGATCACCGATATGCGCGCCTATTCCGCAATCTCGCGACAATATTGCCGCGTTGCCACAGAACGCTGCATTCCGCTGGCGTTAATCACCGATGTGTGGTGCCCGTGGGCCAGAGACTATTCCATTGACTTACTTCAGGTGAAAACTGACACCGGACATTTCTGGGACTCACTGGCTCCGGTGAGCTGTCTGTTCAACTTATTACTCTCTGCGGTGGTGGCACAACTGGGTGACTCCCTCGCAGAACGCCTGCAAACCAATCGCCAGTTACAACAACAATTTGGTCAATTCGAACAATAAACAGGAAACGTGCTATGTCAGAAACCCCAGAACTGGTCGATCTGTCGGTGATATTCCCGTCGCTACATATCGATCTTAAATACGCTACGGCAGACAACATTACCGGCGCCCCTATCTACCGGGAAGCTCGTTGCCTGTTGCACACCGAGGCGGTCACTGCGCTGGCGAAAAGCATCAGTATTGCGCAACTGGCGGGCCTGAAACTTGTGGTATACGACGCGTATCGCCCGCAGCAGGCGCAGGCGGTGCTGTGGTATGCGTGTCCGGATCCTCAGTATGTTGTCGATGTGGCGATAGGATCCAATCACAGCCGCGGGACGGCCATTGACGTTACGCTAATGGACGATCGTGGCAATCTTCTCGATATGGGCGCCGGCTTTGATGAGATGCACGACCGTTCCCATGCCTGGCACCCTTCTGTTCCTCCGGCTGCGCAGCGCAACCGCCTGCTGCTCAATGCCATTATGTTCGGCGGCGGTTTTGTCGGTATCACCAGCGAGTGGTGGCATTTTGAATTACCTGATGCCGCCCGCTATCCGCTGCTTGACGATCAGATAGATTGTTACACTGTCACACCCATAACAACACAACATTCCCTTTAATTCTGGAGCCTGGTTATGAAGACTACACTTGCGTTAAACGCGTTTTTTCGCCCCGCTCTGATAGCCGTTGCGCTGGCGTTTGCCCTGCCCGCTGCGCAGGCCGCCGTTCCCAAAGATATGCTGGTGATCGGCAAAGCTGCCGATCCGCAGACGCTCGATCCCGCCGTGACCATCGATAACAACGACTGGACGGTCACCTATCCCTCTTATCAGCGGCTGGTTCAGTACAAAACGGATGGCGGTAAAGGCTCCACGGAAGTTGAAGGCGATTTGGCCAGCGGCTGGAAGGCCTCTGACGACCAGAAAGAGTGGACGTTTATCCTGAAAAACGATGCCAAATTCGCCGACGGAACGCCGGTGACGGCTGATGCGGTAAAGCAATCTTTTGAACGCTTGCTCAAAATCGGCCAGGGACCTGCAGAAGCGTTCCCGAAAGATCTGAAGGTCGAGGCTATCGATAACAATACGGTGAAGTTTACCCTCAGCCAGCCATTTGCGCCGTTCCTGTATACGCTGGCCAATGACGGGGCCTCAATTATTAACCCGGCCGTCTTAAAAGAGCATGCCGCAGACGATGCCCGCGGATTCCTGGCGCAGAACACGGCAGGCTCCGGTCCCTTCATGCTCAAAAGCTGGCAAAAGGGACAGCAGTTGGTGCTGGTTCCTAACCCATATTATGCCGGTGCAAAACCGGCGTTTAAGCGGGTTTCGGTAAAAATCATCGGTGAAAGCGCCTCTCGCCGTCTGCAATTGTCGCGGGGTGATATCGACATTGCTGATGCGCTTCCGGTTGACCAGCTTGCCGCCTTAAAACAGGAAGGCAAAGTTAACGTGGCGGATTATCCCTCGTTGCGCGTGACCTATCTGTATCTGAATAACAGTAAAGCGCCGCTCAATCAGGTGGATTTACGCCGCGCTATCTCGTGGGCCACCGATTATAAAGGCATGGTAAACGGGATCCTGAGCGGCAACGGTAAGCAAATGCGGGGTCCGATCCCTGAAGGCATGTGGGGTTTTGACGACAAGGCCATGCAGTACAGTTTCGATGAAGCCAAAGCAAAAGCGGCGTGGGACAACGTTGCCACCAAACCTGACAGCCTGAGCTTCCTGTACTCGGATAATGACCCTAACTGGGAACCTATCGCGCTCGCGACCCAGGCAAGCCTTGGCAAACTGGGCATTAAGGTGAAGCTGGAAAAACTGGCGAACGCCACCATGCGTGACCGCGTGGGCAAAGGAGATTACGACATTGCCATTGGCAACTGGAGCCCTGATTTCGCCGATCCGTACATGTTTATGAACTACTGGTTTGAGTCAGATAAAAAAGGCTTGCCGGGTAACCGTTCGTTCTATGAAAACGGTGAGGTCGATAAGCTGCTGCGTAGCGCGCTGGCCACGACCGATCAGATTGCCAGAACCAATGACTACCAGCAGGCGCAAACTATCGTGATTGATGAAGCCGCCTACGTCTATTTATTCCAGAAAAACTATCAGTTGGCGATGAACAAAGACGTCAAAGGATTTGTATTCAACCCCATGCTGGAACAGGTCTTCAATATCTCCACCATGAGTAAATAAGCCACGTTAATGCGGAGCCGCTCTGGCTCCGCAAGGGGAAGCTAATGACGTTCTGGAGCATTTTACGCCAGCGATGCTGGGGACTTATTCTGGTGGTTATCGGTGTTTGCGTAATCACTTTTATTATTTCGCACCTGATACCTGGCGACCCCGCGCGGCTATTGGCGGGCGATCGCGCCAGTGATGAAATTGTCGAAAATATTCGCCAACAGTTGGGGCTGAACCAGCCGCTGTATATCCAGTTTTTTCGCTATGTCAGCGACATTTTTCACGGCGATTTAGGCACCTCTATTCGCACCGGACGTCCGGTGCTGGATGAGCTGCGCATCTTCTTCCCCGCCACCCTTGAGCTGGCTTTCTGCTCCTTGTTGCTGGCGCTGGTTATCGGTATTCCTTTGGGCATTTTATCTGCGGTCTGGCGCAACCGCTGGCTAGATCACCTCGTTCGTCTGATGGCAATCACCGGTATCTCCACGCCAGCATTCTGGCTGGGGCTGGGGGTGATTGTGCTGTTTTATGGTCATCTGCAAATTTTACCCGGCGGTGGACGTTTAGACGACTGGCTGGATCCGCCAACTCACGTCACCGGGTTCTATCTGATTGATGCACTGCTGGAAGGCAATGGCGACGTCTTTTTCAATGCGCTTCAGCATCTGATCCTGCCATCACTGACGCTGGCCTTTGTGCACCTGGGGATCGTTGCCCGTCAGATTCGCTCCGCCATGCTGGAGCAACTGAGTGAAGATTACATTCGCACCGCTCGCGCCAGCGGGTTGCCGGGCTGGTACATCGTGCTGTGTTACGCGTTGCCAAATGCGCTTATCCCCTCGATAACCGTTCTCGGCCTGGCATTGGGCGATCTGCTCTACGGTGCGGTGCTGACTGAAACGGTCTTCGCCTGGCCGGGAATGGGTGCCTGGGTGGTGACGTCGATTCAGGCGCTCGACTTCCCGGCGGTAATGGGATTTGCCGTGGTGGTCTCTTTCGCCTATGTGCTGGTTAACCTGGTGGTGGATTTACTCTACTTGTGGATCGATCCACGAATTGGACGCGGAGACGCACAATGATGCTCACACAAGAAACGCCAGCCGCGCCTCAGACAGCACGCCGTCGCACGGACTGGGCTAAACTGTTCTGGATGATGAAAAGCAGCCCGCTGACGCTGGTTGGCGGGGTCATCATTGTGTTGATACTGCTGCTGATGGTGCTGTCGCCGTGGATAACCCCTCACGACCCTAATGCCATCAATTTGAGTGCACGCCTGCTGCCCCCGTCAGCCGCTCACTGGTTTGGTACCGATGAAGTCGGCCGCGATCTGTTCAGCCGCGTTCTGGTGGGTAGCCAACAATCGGTCGTTGCGGGTCTGGTCGTGGTGGGTATCGCCGGGGGATTGGGTTCGCTGCTGGGCTGTTTGTCTGGCGTCATGGGCGGACGCGCCGATGCAATTATTATGCGAATAATGGACATTATGCTGTCCATTCCCTCGCTGGTGCTGACGATGGCGCTGGCCGCCGCGTTGGGTCCAAGCCTGTTTAACGCCATGCTGGCGATTGCTATCGTACGTATTCCGTTTTATGTGCGCCTCGCACGCGGTCAAACGTTAGTAGTGCGCCAGTTTACCTATGTGCAGGCGGCGCGGACCTACGGCGCATCACGCTGGCATCTGATTAGCTGGCACATTTTACGTAACTCTCTGCCCCCGCTAATTGTGCAAGCGTCGCTGGATATCGGCAGTGCGATCCTGATGGCCGCCACGCTCGGATTTATCGGTCTGGGCGCACAGCAACCCAGCGCTGAATGGGGAGCGATGGTCGCAATAGGCCGTAACTATGTGCTTGATCAGTGGTGGTATTGCGCTTTCCCCGGCGCCGCCATTCTGATTACCGCCGTGGGCTTTAATCTCTTTGGCGATGGTATTCGCGATCTGCTTGACCCGAAAGCCGGAGGAAAACAGTCATGACACAACCCGTGCTGGAAATCGAAGATTTGCATTTGAGTTTTCCCGGCTATAAAGCTGACGTGCATGCGCTTAACCATGTATCGCTGCATATCAACCGCGGAGAAATCGTTGGCGTGGTTGGTGAGTCCGGTTCCGGTAAGTCCGTGACGGCCATGCTCACCATGCGTCTGCTGCCGGAAGGCAGTTATCATATCCACCAGGGACGCGTTTCGCTGCTGGGGGAAGATGTGCTCAATGCCAGCGAGAAGCAAATGCGCCAATGGCGCGGCGCACGCGTAGCGATGATCTTTCAGGAACCCATGACGGCGCTGAATCCGACCCGACGCATCGGTCAGCAAATGGTGGAGGTTATCCGCCATCATCAGGCGTTAAGCCGCACGGATGCCCGTCAGAAAGCCATCGCTTTACTCCAGGAGATGCAAATCCCGGACGCGGCGGAAGTCATGAAGCGTTTCCCGTTTGAGCTTTCCGGCGGGATGCGCCAGCGCGTAATGATAGCGCTGGCCTTTTCGTGTGAACCGGAGCTTATCATTGCCGATGAACCGACCACCGCTCTGGACGTCACGGTGCAACTGCAGGTGCTGCGTTTGCTGAAGTTAAAAGCGCGAGCCAGCGGGACAGCCGTGTTATTTATCAGCCATGATATGGCAGTGGTTTCACAGTTATGCGACCGGTTGTACGTCATGTATGCCGGAAGCGTGATTGAGAGTGGCCCAACGCAAACCGTTATTCAACGCCCGACGCATCCCTATTCCATTGGTCTGCTGAAATGCGCGCCGGAACACGGCGAGCCGCGCGCATTGCTGCCCGCCATTCCCGGCACCGTGCCGAACTTAACCTGCTTACCGACGGGATGCGCGTTTCGCGAGCGCTGCTTTGCCGCTGGCCCCCGTTGTGAAGAAACACCTGCGTTACGCAGTCAGGGAGGCGGGGATCAACAATCTGCCTGCTGGTATCCGCAACTGGAGACAACACATGTCTGATTTTTTACTGGCGCTGCAGAATGTTCATGTCAACTTCCCTGCGCGTAAAAACTGGCTCGGCAAGGTAACGGAACGGGTGCATGCCCTCAATGGTCTGGATTTACAGATCCGTCAGGGGGAAACGCTGGGGATTGTTGGCGAGTCCGGTTGTGGAAAGAGTACGCTGGCGCAACTGCTGATGGGGATGCTGAAACCCAGTCAGGGCAACTATACGCGCCGTGGTGACAAGCAGCATACCGGTATGCAAATGGTCTTTCAGGATCCCCTTTCATCGCTGGATCCGCGCTTACCGGTATGGCGGATTATCACCGAACCGGTGTGGATCCAAAAACGTCCTGCAGAACGTGAGCGCCGTATGCTTGCTGAAGATTTGGCGCGACAAGTGGGAATTCGTCCTGAATATCTCGACCGCCTGCCGCATGCGTTTTCCGGTGGACAGCGCCAGCGTATTGCCATCGCCCGGGCGTTGTCATCAGAGCCGGACGTGATTGTGCTTGATGAACCTACTTCGGCGCTGGATATCTCCGTGCAGGCGCAAATTCTCAATCTGCTGGTGTCATTGCAGGCGCGCAAAAACCTGACCTACGTGCTGATCTCGCACAACGTGTCGGTGGTTCGCCATATGAGCGACCGCGTGGCGGTGATGTACCTCGGGCAAATTGTTGAGCTGGGCGATGCGCAGCAGGTACTCACGCAGCCCGCCCATCCCTACACGCGATTATTGCTGGATTCGGTCCCTAAAACGGGAGCACCGCTGGCGGAGGATTTGGTGTTACGGAAAACCGAACTACCGGGGAACCGAACGCTGCCCCAGGGGTGTTTTTTCCGTGACAGATGCCCACTGGCGACCAGCGGCTGTGAGAAGAAACAGGCATTGCTGAAAAGTGATAGCGGTGGTGAAGTTCGCTGCTGGCGGGCGGTTGCATGAGCTGAACGGTTGGCGTATTGCGTGAGAGTCAGGTGCAATACGCCTTTTTCAGGGAATCCACCAGCACTTCAGAAGCGGTAGATAACTTATGATGCGCCGAACGCAAAACGCCGATCCGACGCTGGATCACCGGCGTATCCAGATCGATACAGGTTGCACCCAGCTCTGTCATTTGCGTGCGGCACAATGCGGGCACGGCGCTGCCGCCCAGTCCGCTCGCCACCAGGCGACCAACCGTCACCAGTTGATGGCTCTCCAGCGCCACCTCCAGCGTATGCCCACTTTGCACCAGCTGTTCTTCCAGCATCAGGCGCACGGCGGAAGGACGTTGCAGGGTGATAAAATCCAGCGTCAGTAATTCGCGCCACGCAATACGATCCCGGCCCGCCAGTTTGCATGTCGGCGGAACAATCGCGATAAAACGATCCACGCCGAGCGGGGTGAAATGCAGATGCCCTGAAGAGTCCGGCTCAAAGGCAATGCCCATCTCCACCCGCCCTTCACTGACCATCTCAATCACTTGTTCGTTAATGACGTCATGTACCGTTACGTTGATTCCGGAGTAGGAATCACGAAACGTTTTCAGTACCGATGGCAGGACGTTAGCGGCGAATGAGGGCATGGCGGCAATAGAGATTTTTCCGCGCTGCAGCGTAAAGCGCTGACGCATTGCCTCTTCCGTATTCTCCCAGTCCGCTAGCAGCTGTCGCCCCATGTTGAGCAGCGTTTCGCCCTCCTGCGTCAGGGTCACTTTGCGGGTGGTTCTCAACAGTAACGCCCCGCCCAGTGAATCCTCCAGTCCTTTAATCGCCAGGCTTAAAGCGGGTTGCGACATATTCAGTCTTTCACTGGCATGAGCAAAATTCAGAGTGTGAGCTACCGCTAAAAATGCGCGTAACTGTTTGATGCTCATTCCCATTTCGCATCCCTTTAACTTGTTGAATACCTTTAATTAACATTAAATTGATAAAAAAACCCAATGAGTGAGTCACAAATTTAAAATTAACAAATCATTTTTCACCCCCAATGATGTCGGCAAGGACAACAGGAGGGGCAAGTGTATGGCTGGACTGGATAAACGGGTTGCCACCTATCAAGAGGCGCTGGAAGGACTGACCGATAACATGACGCTACTGGCGGGCGGTTTTGGCTTATGTGGGATCCCCGAGAACCTGATTGCCGAAGTACGCCGTCGGGAGGTTCAGGGGCTTACGGTTGTGTCAAACAACTGCGGCGTGGATGGTTTTGGCCTTGGCGTTCTGCTGGAAACGCGCCAGGTACGCAAAGTGGTCGCATCTTATGTAGGTGAAAACGCCCTGTTTGAGCAGCAGGTTCTCAGCGGTGAACTGGAAGCTATCCTGACGCCGCAAGGCACGCTGGCTGAGCAGTTGCGCGCGGGCGGCGCTGGGATCCCGGCATTCTTTACCGCGACCGGATACGGAACCCCGGTCGCGCAAGGGAAAGAGGTTCGCGAGTTTGCCGGACGCCCTTACATCTTAGAGCAGGCGATAACCGGTGATTTTGCGTTGGTTAAAGGCTGGAAAGCCGACTGGTACGGCAACGTTATTTATCGCCACACCGCACAAAATTTTAATCCGCTGATGGCTGCCGCTGGGCGTATTACCGTCGTGGAAGTTGAAGAAATTGTCCCTCCCGGAGAGCTGGACCCCGCCGCAATTCACACCCCCGGAATTTACGTTAACCGCATTATCCAGGGCCAGTTTGAAAAACGTATTGAACAACGCACCCTGCGCCAGAAAGGAGCCTGACCATGTTAACGCGTGAACAAATGGCGATGCGTGTCGCCCGCGAGCTGCGAGACGGTTATTACGTCAACCTCGGGATTGGTATTCCTACTCTGGTGGCGAACTACATTCCTGAAGGCATGGACGTAATGCTGCAATCGGAAAACGGCTTGCTGGGTATGGGCCCGTTTCCCACGGAAGACGAAATTGATGCTGACATGATCAACGCCGGGAAACAGACCGTGACGGCGCGCAAAGGCGCGGCAATCTTCGACTCGGCGCAATCCTTCGCCATGATCCGCGGCGGTCACGTCGACCTGACGGTGCTCGGCGCGTTTGAAGTGGATGTTAACGGCAATATCGCCTCATGGATGATCCCCGGAAAAATGGTGAAAGGCATGGGCGGCGCGATGGATTTGGTTGCCGGAGCCGACAACATCATCGTGGTGATGACGCATGCCTCTAAAAGCGGCGAGTCGAAACTGCTTCCCGCCTGCACCCTGCCGCTGACCGGCGTGGCCTGTATTAAACGTGTGCTTACCGATCTGGCGCTGCTGGAGATTGCCGATGGGGCGTTCATTCTGCGCGAGCGAGCGCCGGGTATCAGCGTGGATGAGATTGTCTCCAGAACCGCCGGCAAGCTGATCGTTCCCGAAAATGTCCCCGAAATGCACTTTAGCTGAGGAGCTGACCATGCAGGATGTTGTTATTGTCGCGGCGACGCGCACCCCAATTGGCAGTTTTCATGGCGCGCTGGCGCCGCTTTCCGCGGTTGAACTAGGTTCAGTGGTGATCCGTGCGCTGCTGGAAAAAACCGCCGTGGCACCTGAGCAAATTGATGAAGTGATCTTCGGCCAGGTTCTGACGGCAGGCTGCGGCCAGAACCCTGCCAGGCAAACGGCGTTACGCGCAGGACTGCCGGTCACCACGCCCGCGTTAACCCTGAATCTGGTGTGCGGCTCGGGCATGAAGGCGGTGCATCAGGCGGTCCAGGCGATTCGCTGCGGCGATGCGCAAATTGTGATTGCCGGTGGGCAGGAGAGCATGAGCAATGCGCCCTATTTCCTCGACGGCGCCCGGGCGGGACTGCGGCTCGGTCATGCCAGCATGAAAGACAGCGTGGTGCATGACGGTCTGTGGGATGCGTTTAACGACTATCACATGGGGATTACCGCGGAAAATCTGGCGGATAAGTTCGTGATCGGTCGCGAGCAGCAGGACGCCTTTGCCCTGCGCTCACAGCAAAAAGCGGCCGCCGCCATTGAAGCCGGTCGTTTTAGCGCGGAAATCACGCCAGTCAGCGTCCCACAGGGCAAAAAACCGCCGCGTGTCGTGGATCGTGACGAACAGCCTCGTCCGGATACGCAGGCTGAAAAGCTGGCGCAGCTCAAACCAGCGTTTCGCCTAGGTAACGGCACGGTGACCGCCGGGAATGCCTCTTCAATCAACGATGGCGCCGCCGCGGTGATGTTGATGAGCGCCGCCAAAGCAGCAGAACTCAATCTGCCGGTTCTTGCCAGAGTGGCGGGCTACGCCGTCTCCGGCGTCGACCCTGCGATTATGGGCATTGGGCCGGTAGAGGCATCACTTCAGTGCCTGAAGCGAGCTGGCTGGACGTTGAATGATGTCGATCTCATTGAAGCCAACGAAGCCTTTGCCGCGCAAGCGCTGGCGGTTGGCGAATCCCTGAACTGGGACAGCAATCGGGTGAACGTAAACGGCGGCGCGATTGCGCTGGGCCATCCCATTGGGGCGTCAGGTTGCCGAATTCTGGTGACTTTGCTGCACGAAATGGCCCGCCGTAACGCCGCCAAAGGGCTGGCTACGCTGTGCGTAGGCGGCGGTCAGGGTGTGGCGCTGGCGGTTGAGCGCCCGCAGGAGGTATCTCATGAAAAGTAAGCATATCTGCGTACTGGGCGCGGGGTTAATGGGTGTCGGTATTGCCACCCACTTCGTCCGTTATGGTCACGATGTCTGGCTGTACGACACCGATAGCAACCGTATTGCAGACATTGGCGCAGTTGCCAGCGGTATTCTGGATGAACTGATTGCCACCGAACAGTTTCCTGCAGACGACAAAGCACAGGCTGTGAGTCGTCTGCATGGTACTACCTCGCTGCACGATATTGCCGCGTGCGGGTTACTGATCGAAGCCATCCCGGAGCGACTCGAACTCAAGCACGCGTTGTATGCACAACTGGAAGCACTGATCGCGCCAGAGGCCGTCATTGCCAGTAACACCAGCGGCCTGCCGCCGGATGCGCTGGCAGAGAAGCTCGCCCATCCTGAGCGGTTGTTAATCGCCCATTTCTGGCACCCGCCGCATTTTATTCCACTGGTTGAGATTGTACCCGGCACGGCCACGAAGCCGGAATATCTGCAGGAGCTGCAACAACTGCTGCTTTCGATGCAGCTGGAAGCCGTCGTGCTCGACCGCGCCGCGCCGGGGTTTGTCGGTAATCGCCTGCAGTTTGCTCTGCTGCGTGAAGCGTTGCATATCGTAAAAAGCGGGATCGCCAGCGCAGAGGTGGTGGATCAGGTAATGCGCGCCTCGCTCGGTCGTCGCTATGCGATGGTCGGTCCGCTGGAGGCGGCGGATATGACCGGACTTTCTACGGTACAGGACATTTGTCGGCATCTGCTACCGGAGCTGGCGACCGGGAGCGACATGATGTCTCTGGTCGCTGACAAGGTTGCTAACGGTGATACCGGTTTGCGCAGCGGTCAGGGATTTTATCGCTGGGATGATTCGCGCAAGGAATATATCCAGCAACGCAGAGAGCATCAGCTGCGCTTTGCCCTGAAACCGTAACTTCTCTTTCTGTACCCCACTATAACAATGATATTGAGGAGTCATGATGAGTGTATTAATCGCCCTGGCAGCGTTGGGCCTGCTGATGCTGGCAGCCTATCGCGGATATAGCGTCATCCTGTTTGCCCCCATCGCGGCATTAGGTGCTGTATTGCTCACCGAACCCAGCGCCGTCGGCCCTGCCTTCACCGGCCTGTTTATGGAAAAAATGGTCGGTTTTGTGAAGCTTTACTTCCCGGTGTTCTTACTGGGCGCTGTGTTTGGCAAGTTAATCGAGTTATCGGGTTTTTCTCGCTCCATCGTTGCCGCCGCCATCAACATTCTCGGGCGTCGTCACGCCATCCCTGTGATTGTGCTGGTGTGTGCACTGTTGACCTACGGCGGCGTATCGCTGTTCGTGGTGGCATTTGCGGTGTATCCGTTTGCGGCGGAGCTGTTCCGTCAGAGTAATATTCCGAAGCGCCTGATCCCAGCCACCGTTGCGCTGGGCGCGTTTTCCTTCACCATGGACGCTCTGCCAGGCACGCCGCAGATCCAGAACATTATTCCGACCAGCTTCTTTGGAACTAATGCCTGGGCCGCGCCCTGGCTGGGTTTGATCGGCTCTCTGTTTATCATCGTTGTCGGTCTGGTTTATCTCGAGCGCCAGCGTCGTAAAGCGCAGGCAAAGAATGAAGGGTACGGCACTGAACTGTTAAACGAGCCGGAAACGCCGGATAACATTAACCTGCCGAACCCGATAATTGCTATCTCTCCGCTGATCCTGGTTGGCGTTTTTAACCTACTATTTACCCACTGGATCCCGCAATGGTATGGCGCTACGCATCAACTGGAACTTCCGGGCCTTGTCAAACCGATTACCACCGAAGTCGGTAAAATCACCGCTATCTGGGCGGTAGAAGCGGCGCTGATTTCTGGGATCCTGCTGGTGGTGCTCTTCGGCTATCGCAACATTAAAGGTCGCCTGGCGGAAGGGAGCCGAACGGCGGTTGGCGGCGCGATCCTCGCGGCCATGAACACCGCATCAGAATACGGTTTTGGCGCAGTGATCGCCGCCCTGCCAGGTTTCCTTGTGCTGTCAAAAGCGCTGGCGGCCATTCCCGACCCGCTGCTCAATGAGGCTATCAGTATCACTACGCTTGCCGGGATCACCGGTTCAGCGTCTGGCGGGATGAGTATTGCCCTCGCCGCCATGTCTGACACTTTTATTGCCGCCGCCCATGCCGCCAATATTCCCCTCGAGGTCTTCCACCGCGTGGCGTCAATGGCCAGTGGTGGTATGGATACCCTGCCACATAACGGTGCGGTCATTACCCTGCTGGCCATAACCGGTCTTAGCCATCGTCAGGCGTACGGCGGGATATTCGCCATTACCGTAATTAAAAGTCTGGCCGTGCTGTTTGTTATCGGCGTCTTCTACACCACCGGAATTGTTTAAGGAGAATCATCATGAACTTAACGGGAAAAACCGCTCTGGTTACCGGCTCTACCAGCGGTATTGGATTAGGTATCGCACAGGTGCTGGCGCAAGCGGGCGCTACCCTGATCCTTAACGGATTTGGTGATGTGGAAGCCGCCAAAGATGCCATTGCACAATATGGCAAAACGCCAGGCTATCATGGCGCGGACCTGAGCGATGAAGCGCAAATTGCCGACATGATGCGCTATGCCGATAGCGAATTTGGCGGTGTGGATATTCTGGTCAACAATGCCGGGATCCAGCATGTTTCACCGGTGGAGACCTTCCCGGTTGATAAATGGAACGCGATTATCGCCATTAACCTCTCTTCTGTCTTTCACACCGCGCGCCTGGCGCTTCCCGGCATGCGTAAGCGTAACTGGGGGCGCATCATCAATATCGCTTCTGTTCATGGCCTGGTGGCCTCAAAAGAGAAATCCGCCTATGTGGCGGCGAAGCACGGCGTGGTTGGATTAACCAAAACCATTGCGCTGGAGACCGCGCAGACGGGTATTACCTGCAATGCGCTGTGCCCCGGTTGGGTGCTTACGCCGTTGGTCCAGCAGCAAATCGATAAACGTATTTCCGAAGGCGCTGAGCCTGACGCTGCGCGTGACGCCCTGCTGGCGGAAAAACAGCCGTCGCGCGAATTCGTCACGCCGCAACAGTTGGGTGAGCTTGCGCTATTTTTGTGCTCAGACGGGGCGTCGCAGGTGCGTGGTGTGGCGTGGAATATGGATGGCGGCTGGGTGGCGCAATAAAGATATCTGGTGCCGGATAAGACCCCGTCGCATCCGGCACACCTTCTTTACGATGTTAACTGATAATCCAGCGTAATTTCCGCGTTCAGTACCTGTGATACCGGGCAGCCGGCTTTTGCTTTCTGGATGATGCCGTCAAACGTGGCGGCATCTATCCCCGGGACGCTCACCTGACTGTGTAGCGCGACTTTGGTGATAGCAAATCCGGCATCCACTTTATCCAGAGAAACATCGGCAGTGGTATCAATGGCATCTGGGGTAAAACCCGCTTCGCCCAGCATGAGCGAAAGCGCCATTGAGAAGCAGGCTGCATGCGCCGCGCCAATCAACTCTTCAGGATTGGTGCCTTTCGCCCCTTCAAATCGGGTATTAAACCCATACGGTTGCTGATTCAACACCCCACTTTCGGTCGACACGGTACCTTTACCGCGCTTAATATCGCCTTCCCAGTGTGCCTGACCTTTCTTATGGATAGTCATTACCGCTCTCCTGTGTTGTCGTTGGAGTTACAAGTATAGGACGGCTGAGAAAAAGCATGGCACATACGGGATAGTTCTCATTTGCCGCTTAAGCATTGACCTTTCAGCTGAAATGACCGACCATCCAGAAAGCCGCTATTTTTAACATCGGCTTTCTATCAGGTTGTATTTCGTCCGTTCTCATACGGACTCGCCCTTGAAACCAGTAACAGGATTAAGGAGTTAGAATGAAATCGAACCGTCAGGCCCGTCATATTCTCGGACTGGACCACAAAATCTCAAACCAACGTAAAGTCGTGACCGAAGGTGACAAAACCAACGTGGTCAATAATCCTACCGGAAGAAAGCGCCGCGCTGACGGCAAATAGCCTTTCGCACGTCTGACTGAATAACGAGATAAACACCATTGCAACCGCAGTGGTGTTTTTGCTTATAAAACCCCTTAACCCATTCACAATGCTTTATACTTCGGCCGTTTCCCTGGCGGACAGGCCACATACGATCATAAAGAGTGCCAGGGACGGTTATTCAAAAAAGAGTGAGTGACATGGAAAACGAAACTAAAAAACTGCGTTCCCTTTACATCCCCTACGCTGGCCCGGTTCTGCTGGAATTCCCTTTACTGAATAAAGGGAGTGCTTTCAGTGCGGAAGAACGCCGTAACTTCAACCTGCTGGGGTTACTGCCGGAAGTGGTCGAGACGATTGAAGAACAGGCTGAACGCGCCTGGATCCAATATCAGGGATTTAAAACCGAAATCGATAAACATATTTACCTGCGCAACATCCAGGACACCAACGAAACCCTGTTTTACCGGCTGGTGCATAATCACCTTGATGAGATGATGCCGGTTATCTATACCCCAACGGTTGGCGCGGCCTGTGAGCGTTTCTCCGAGATTTATCGTCGCGCGCGCGGCGTGTTTATCTCTTATCAGAACCGCCACAATATGGACGATATCCTGCAAAACGTTCCTAACCACAATATCAAGGTCATCGTTGTCACCGATGGGGAACGTATTTTGGGTCTTGGCGATCAGGGGATCGGCGGGATGGGTATTCCAATCGGTAAACTTTCGCTTTATACCGCGTGTGGTGGGATCAGCCCGGCCTACACCCTGCCGGTGGTACTGGACGTCGGAACCAACAACCAGCAACTGCTCAACGATCCGCTGTATATGGGCTGGCGTAATCCGCGTATCACCGATGATGAATACTACGAATTTGTCGATGAATTCATCCAGGCCGTGAAGCATCGCTGGCCGGACGTGCTGTTGCAGTTTGAAGACTTCGCACAGAAAAACGCCATGCCGCTGTTGACCCGCTATCGCGATGAAATTTGCTCGTTTAACGACGATATTCAGGGTACCGCTGCGGTAACCGTTGGCACGCTGATTGCGGCCAGCCGTGCGGCCGGTAGCCAGTTAAGCGAACAGAACATTGTCTTCCTCGGGGCAGGTTCCGCCGGTTGCGGAATTGCCGAGCAGATCATCGCGCAAATCCAGCGTGAAGGTTTAAGCGAAGAAGCGGCGCGTCAACGCGTGTTTATGGTCGATCGCTTCGGCCTGTTAACCGATAAGATGCCGAACCTGCTCTCTTTCCAGACCAAACTGGTGCAAAAACGCGAAAATCTGCAGCACTGGGATACGCAAGAAGATGTGCTGTCGTTACTCGATGTGGTACGCAACGGTAAGCCGGACATCCTGATTGGTGTTTCCGGACAGACCGGCCTGTTTACCGAAGAGATCATTCGCGAAATGCATAAGCATTGCCCGCGTCCGATCGTCATGCCGCTGTCTAACCCGACTTCCCGCGTAGAAGCCACGCCACAGGATATTATCGCCTGGACCGAGGGTAACGCGCTGGTTGCGACCGGTAGCCCGTTCGCACCGGTACTGTGGAAAGAGAAAATCTATCCCATTGCCCAATGTAACAACGCCTATATCTTCCCGGGTATTGGTCTGGGGGTAATTGCTTCTGGCGCATCGCGTATCACCGATGAAATGCTGATGTCAGCCAGTGAAACGCTGGCGCAGTATTCACCGCTGGTGCTCAACGGCGAAGGACTGGTGTTACCTGAGCTGAAAGATATTCAGACCGTTTCCCGCGCCATCGCGTTTGCCGTCGGTAAAATGGCCCAGCAGCAAGGCGTGGCGGTGAAAACCTCCGCCGAAGCGCTGCAACAGGCGATTGACGATAATTTCTGGCAGGCAGAATACCGCGACTACCGTCGTACCTCTATCTGACGGTTTGCCCGGCGGCACGTTGCTGCCGGGCGCTCAGAACTTGCGCGACTGCGTGACTTACGATTACACTTTCACCATCGATTAACATTTGGAAAATAATAAGGAGGATACTTATGCTGTACTGTGAACGTTTTATCGTTTCACATGCTTTTGGCGATCGCCAGTGCTCAAGCGTTATCGGTATCGTGCTGCGATAACTTCTGCTTGAGCGAAGCTAACTTCTAAATCCCCTTCTCTCGGGCTTACCGGGTTATCGTCAGCGATGTTTGACGAGGCGTTTTTACGCCTGTAACTCTTGAGTAAGCAACAATGAGCACATTACTAACCGCACAATCCTTACACGTTGATACGGCATTCGGCACGCTATTCGACGATCTTTCCTTTACCCTGAAAAAAGGCGACCGCATCGGGCTTATCGGCTACAACGGCTGCGGCAAAAGCACGCTGTTAAAACTGCTCGACGGCACAATTTCGCCGACCAGTGGGGTTATCGCGCAGGCAAATCACTGCCATCTCGCCCGTGTAGAACAACATCTGCCTGACGAAATATTGCCACTCACGCTGCAGGAAGCCGTTCTGGCTCAACTGCCCGAGCATGAACGCGCAGGTCAGCAGTGGCGAGTTGAAGCACTGCTCGCCGAAATGGGGTTCACGCCGGAGAATTTATCTCTGACAGCACACACGCTGAGCGGCGGCCAACACACGCGTCTGTTATTGGCGCGGGCGCTGATGCGAAACCCTGACCTGCTGCTGCTGGATGAGCCGGGTAACCACCTGGATCTGCCAACATTACTGTGGCTGGAACAGTTCTTACAAAACTGGTCTGGCAGTTTTGTGGTGGTTTCCCACGACCCGCAGCTGTTAGACGCGGTGACTCACGGAACCTGGATCCTGCGCGATCGAACTCTCCATGCCTTCGATCTGCCCTGTAGCGCGGCGCGTCAGGCTCTGGCAGAAAGAGACATCAGCGATGCTCTGCGCCATAAGGCTGAGCAAAAGGAGATAGACCGGGTGACCGCCAGCGCCAAACGGCTGGCTACCTGGGGGCGGGTCTACGACAACGAAGATCTTTCCCGCAAGGCCAAGCAGATGGAAAAGCAGGTACAGCGCCTGAAAGAGGTACAGACTGAAGTGACGTCAGGAAGTCAGTGGACACTAACATTGCAGGGAGATGCCCTGCGTGCGGATCGTTTGCTGGAGATGACTAATCTGTCCGTAGCCCCTGCTCCCGACGCCGATACGCTGTTTTCCATTGCCGGTCTCCGGTTAAAAAGCGGCGATCGCGTGGCGATTGTCGGGCGCAACGGTTGCGGGAAATCATCGTTGTTAAGGCTTATCTGGCAACAGTTTCACTCACAACTGGCATCACCTTCACTGGTGTTGCACCCGCGCGTTACGTTGGGGTATTACGACCAGACGCTGCACCAACTCGCAGATAACGATTCGTTATTTGACGCGCTGGAGCCGTTTGCTCCGCAGCCTGATATCCGCAAAATGGCGCTGATTAGCGCGGGTTTTCCGTGGGTTCGTCACGCGCAGCGGATCAGTTCCCTAAGCGGCGGTGAGCGCTCCCGGCTGCTGTTTGTTGGGCTAACGCTTGCGCGCTACAGCCTGCTGATGCTCGATGAACCGACCAACCATCTGGATCTGGAAGGTAAAGAGGCGTTGGCAGAAACGCTGCAAAGCTATAACGGCGGCGTGTTGTTGGTCAGTCACGACCGTCAGCTGATCAGCCAAAGCTGCAACCGGTTTTGGTTGATCGACAAGGGCGAACTCAGTGAATGGCACGATCTGGACGCGGTCAATGCGCGTATTCGGCAAACATCCTCGGAGATAACCGTTCCAAAAACGGTGGTCGATGCGAGAGCCGAAATAAGCGGTGACAGCGATGGATTGCTGGAACAACTTCTTGAGCTGGAGCAGCGTCTGGCTGACGATCTTGCCCGCAAGCCGAAACATCAAAAGCCGCTGTTACAGGCGCAATGGCGTGAGGAGATTGAGCGCCTGAACTCACAACTGGAGTAAAAACTGATTTGCTGTTCAGATATATTCCAATAAAAGCGCAGGTGGTCAGGTGTGGGCTGGTCCGGCTGAAAATTGCCGACGTGTTTCCGTAAGGCCGGGAGAACCCGCAGGGATGCGGGTTCAGGGCGCGTTTTGCAGGGACGCTACCTCGCGCCCGGCCCGGTAGCCTGGAGGAATAAACGGAGGGGACCACGAAGTGGCAATTTTCCCGCCGGGAGCCGGGATTGTTAAGGGTACAGCGATAGTACCCTTAACACGTTCACAGGTCGTATTGCCTCAGAGAAGTGACATACATAAGGTGAACGGAGCAATATACAGGAGGCAACATATTTATTACCTCCGTGTGTGCTACTCATCCTCGTTAACTGACAAGCATTACTACTGGTGTAGCGCCATTACGATCAGGGCACGTCAGGAGTTAGTTAACCCCTTCCTCGCTCTCTTTTTTCGCTTCTTGTCGTTCAACTTCGCGATACCAGCGTGGGTGATGTTTCTTCGCCCAGCGACGGCTCACTTTCCCTTCGACCATGCCTTTAATCGATCCTTTCACCCAGAATGCCATATACATGTGGATGAGGATGGCGTGCATCAGGATAATCCCCGCAGCCGCATGGATAAGCAGGCTATAGCGCACGACCTGCATCGGGAAGAACTGCGCAAAGTACGGACGCCAGATAATGATGCCGGTAATCAGCAGCACGAAAATCATGCTCATGATCGACCAGAACATCATTTTCTGTCCGGCATTGTACTTACCCACGTCCGCCACTTTGTGTTCATTGCCTTTCAGCACTTCCACAATGTTTTTCAGCCACGGGATATCTTTTTTATCCGGGATGTTGTGGTGAACAAAGCGTACAAACATGAACATCAGCGCCACGAAGATCAGCAGTCCGAAGAACGGGTGCAAAATGCGCCCCATCTGCGGCGTACCGAAGGTCTGCGTCAGCCATTGCAGAGTCGGGAAGAAAAACGAAATCCCCGACAACGCCACCAGGAAGAAGCAGATCACCACCGTCCAGTGACAGGCGCGGTCGATAAACTTCGTGCGCACAATCATTTTCGACTTACTCATGATGATCCTCCTCGTCGTCGTCCACTTCCTTATTCGGACCGATACCAATGTAGTGGTAAATCAGTCCGGCGAAGGTGGCGATAAATCCGGCAGCGGCCAGCGGTTTCAGCGCCCCATTCCACAGATTGATAGAGGTATCGATCTGCGGTTCTTTCGGCAGGCCGTGATACAGCTCCGGCTGGTTGGCATGATGCAGAACGTACATCACGTGCGTGCCACCCACACCTTCCGGGTTGTAGACACCGGCATGTTCATAACCACGTGCTTTCAGTTTTGCCACTCGCTGTTCGCCCATTTCCAGCATTTCCTGCTTGGTACCGAAATGGATTGCCCCGGTCGGACAGGTCTTCACGCAGGCAGGTTCCTGCCCGACGCTGACGCGGTCCACACACAGCGTACATTTATACACGCGGTTATCCTCTTTATTGAGGCGCGGAATATTAAATGGACACCCGGCAATACAGTAGCCGCAGCCAATGCAGTGCTCTGACTGAAAATCAACAATCCCGTTGGCGTACTGGATGATAGCCCCGGCAGACGGGCATGCCTTCAGGCAGCCCGGATCTTCACAGTGCATACAGCCGTCTTTACGAATCAACCACTCGAGCTTGCCGTTCTGTTCGGTTTCGGTAAACCGCATCACCGTCCAGGACTTGGCGCTAAGATCGGCAGGGTTGTCATACACCCCGACGCAGTGGCCGACTTCATCGCGGATATCATTCCACTCTGAGCATGCCACCTGACAGGCCTTACAGCCTATGCAGGTGGAAACGTCGATCAGCTTTGCGACCTCTGCTTTGTAATCACGGGCCTGAGGCGGCGGCGTGATGGCGTTTGTTGCGGACCGTTTGATGATGTCCTGCGTTTCCATAGACATATGTTCGCCTCCCTTACGCCTTCTCGATGTTAACTAAAAACGCTTTGTATTCCGGCGTTTGCGAGTTTGCATCACCGACATTCGGCGTCAGGGTGTTGGCGATATAGCCTTTACGCGCGACTCCTTCAAAGCCCCAGTGGATCGGGATCCCAACCGTTTCAACCTGCTGACCGTTGACGTGCAGAGTACGCAGACGACGGGTAACCACGGCAACTGCGCGAATAAATCCACGCTTGCTGCTAACTTTGACGTGATCGCCGTTGGAGATCCCCTTCGCTGCCGCCAGCGTTTCGCTGATTTCCACAAACTGCTCTGGCTGGGCAATCGCATTCAGCAATGCGTGCTTGGTCCAGGTATGGAAATGTTCGGTCAGACGATAGGTCGTCCCGACGTACGGGAAGTCCTGTTTCGTGCCCATGCGTAACTTATCCGCTTCGTACAGACGCGCTGCCGGGTTGGAGATCACGTTCGGATGCAGCGGGTTTGTGCCCAGCGGCGTTTCCATTGGCTCGTAGTGTTCCGGGAACGGACCTTCCGCCATCTTATCGATAGCGAACAGACGACCCAGCCCTTCCGGCTGCATAATAAACGGATTGGTGCCACTGCCCGGTGCTGCGGTGTTGAAGTCCGGGATATCGTTCCCCGTCCACTTCGTGCCGTTCCACTGGATCAGCATGCGTTTTGGATCCCATGGCTTACCTTGCGGGTCCGCCGAAGCGCGGTTATACAGCACGCGACGGTTTAACGGCCATGCCCAGGCCCAGCCCAGCGTATTACCGAGACCTGACGGGTCGGCGTTATCGCGATTGGCCATCTGGTTGCCCTGCTCGGTCCAGCTACCGGTATAAATCCAGCAGGACGATGACGTAGAACCATCATCGCGCAGAAGCGCAAAGCTGCTGAGTAACTGGCCTTTCTTCGCAACCAGCACACCGTTGGCATCATAGAGGTCTTCCAGCGCATAGCCGTTGTTCTCTTTTGCCACTTCCTCGGAGTGCGGTTCGTCCGGCTGCTTATAGTTCCAGCTCATTTTCAGCACGGGTTCTACGGCTTTACCGCCTTCAGTGCGATACATGTCGCGCAGACGGTGATAAATACCGGCCAGAATTTCGCCGTCGTTGCGGGCTTCACCCGGGGCATCCTGACCTTTCCAGTGCCATTGCAGCCAGCGACCGGAGTTGGCGATGGAGCCGTCCTCTTCCGCAAAGCAGGTGGATGGCAAACGGAAGACTTCGGTCTGAATAGAAGCCGGATCAACGTCGTTTGATTCGCCGTGGTTCTGCCAGAACGTAGAGGTTTCGGTCACCAGCGGATCGATAATCACCAGATACTTCAGTTTGCTCAGGCACTGCACCACTTTGTTTTTGTCCGGGAAGGACGCGACCGGGTTAAAGCCCTGACAGATGTAGCCGGTGACTTTCCCGCTATCCATCATGTTGAAGTATTTGATGACGTCGTAGGACTGATCCCAGTTCGGCAGCCACTCAAAGCCCCAGTTGTTTTCTTTCTGCGCCGCATTGCCGTAGAAAGATTTCATCAGGCTGACGAAGAATTTCGGGTAGTTGCCCCAGTAGTTCACCTGATCGGCCAACGTCGCTTTTGGCGTGTTAGCGGCCAGATAGGTTTGCAGATCGGCCTGTTTCTCTGACGGCAGCGTCAGGTAGCCTGGCAGACTGGTAGAGAGCAGCCCTAAGTCGGTTAAACCCTGAATGTTGGAGTGACCGCGTAAAGCGTTGACCCCGCCACCTGCCATCCCCATGTTGCCGAGCAGCAACTGGATCATCGCCATGGTACGGATGTTCTGCGCCCCGACGGTATGCTGTGTCCAGCCCAGCGCATACAGGAACGTGGTGGTGCGATCCGCTGCGCTGGTGGAAGCCAGCACTTCGCAGACTTTCAGGAAGTCTTCTTTTGGCGTACCGCAGATGTTTTCCACCACATCCGGCGTGTAGCGGGAAACGTGCTGTTTTAGCAGATTCCAGACACAGCGGGGATGGCTTAACGTTTCATCGCGTTTCGCGTAGCCGTTTTCATCGAACTGGTAGTTCCAGGACGATTTATCGTATTGGCGTTTTTTCGCGTCGTAACCGCTGAACAGGCCGTCTTCAAAAGCAAAATCATCCCGCACCAGCAGGCTGGCGTTGGTGTAATGCTTAACGTATTCAGCGTTGATTTTGTTGTTTTCAATCAGATACAGCAAAACGCCGGACAGGAACGTAATGTCCGTGCCGGAACGAATTGGCGCGTAAATATCCGCTACCGAGGCTGTACGTGTAAAACGGGGGTCAACAACAATTAGCGTGGCATCATTGTTGTTTTTAGCTTCCATCGCCCAGCGGAATCCCACCGGATGTGCTTCAGCGGCGTTACCGCCCATCACCATCACGACGTTGGCGTTTTTAATATCAACCCAGTGGTTGGTCATCGCACCGCGACCAAATGTTGGAGCAAGACTTGCTACCGTTGGTCCGTGTCAGACGCGCGCCTGGTTGTCTACTGCCAGCATGCCGAGTGAGCGCACAAATTTTTGCGTCAGCATGCCGGTTTCATTACTTGCCGCAGATGCACACAGCATCCCGGTAGAAAGCCAGCGGTTTACCGTTACGCCCTGCTCATTCTTCTCAATAAAGTTGGCGTCGCGGTCAGTTTTCATCAGCTTCGCGATACGGGTGAAAGCCTCATCCCAGCTGATACGCTGCCATTTGTCGGAGCCTGGAGCGCGATATTCCGGGTAACGCAGACGGTTTTCACTGTGCACGTAATCCAGTAATCCTGCGCCCTTAGGGCATAATGCCCCACGGCTCACCGGATGATCCGGATCCCCTTCAATATGGTAAATCGACTCTTTGGCGTTTTTTGCTCCATCTCCCAGGCTAT
This sequence comes from Citrobacter sp. RHB35-C21, assembly GCF_013816515.1. NCBI lineage: Bacteria > Pseudomonadati > Pseudomonadota > Gammaproteobacteria > Enterobacterales > Enterobacteriaceae > Citrobacter > Citrobacter sp. RHB35-C21. Next base: position 2,679,116 of record NZ_CP057147.1, on the reverse strand, counting down.
ACATTAATAGCCCGCAACCTACGGAACAGTATGTGCAGGTGTTTCGGATCTCTTTGGCGCGCAACAGCTTATAGTTTCGCGCCTGAGCCAGTGCCATTTTGGGTGCAAAACCCAGAGCGGCTACTGTTGTTCCCGCCATACCGCCCGCGCAGATTTTAAAAAATTGTCTGCGGCTGACGTCCATTGCTTTCCTCTTTTTTGCAGGGATTCGTACAGGAAATCTCTCAAATTGCGCCAGCGCGGCATGATTGAAAGATGACATGTACAACTTCGCGACGAAACTATCAGCTATATCCATATTTTTTTTGCGTCAAATCAATAACGAAACGGTTCCGCTACTAAATAGTGCACTTCGCTTAACCTTTGTACCCATAAGGGAGTAGACAAAAGGGAATTAATTAGCGCGCTACGGTGTAAAGGTGCTATACATTTCAGCTTAATTTTTGCCAGTACCATGGACAGACAATCAGCATGACAAAACAAAAAGCAACGTTAATTGGGCTTATTGCCATCGTGCTCTGGAGCACGATGGTCGGGCTTATTCGTGGGGTAAGCGAAGGACTTGGGCCGGCAGGCGGCGCGGCGATGATTTTTACATTAAGCGGCCTGTTGCTGATATTTACCGTCGGATTCCCAAATATCAGAAAAATTCCTGTGCGATATTTAATCGCCGGTAGCGTGCTTTTTGTTAGCTATGAAATATGCTTAGCGCTGGCCCTGGGCTATGCCGCTACTCGTCACCAGGCTATTGAAGTGGGTATGGTCAATTATCTCTGGCCAAGTCTGACAATATTATTCGCCATCTTATTTAATGGCCAAAAAACAACCTGGTTGGTGATTCCCGGATTAATCATCGCATTGACCGGGGTTTGTTGGGTGTTGGGGGGCGAAAACGGCCTCAATCCTGGAGAAATTATCAGTAATGTTGCCAGCAGCCCGCTTAGCTATTTCCTCGCCTTTCTCGGCGCTTTTATCTGGGCAACGTATTGCACGGTGACTAATAAATATGCAAAAGGTTTTAACGGCATCACCGTGTTCGTTTTACTAACGGCGGCAAGTTTGTGGGTTTACTATTTTATTACGCCTCAACCGGAAATGGTTTTCAGCACTTCGGTGACGATTAAAATGTTCACTGCAGCATTAACGTTAGGATTTGCCTATGCGGCGTGGAATATTGGTATTTTGCATGGCAACGTGACCGTTATGGCCGTCGGGTCTTATTTTACTCCAGTGCTCTCCTCTGCGCTGGCGGCGGTGTTGCTCAGCGCCCCGCTGTCACTATCCTTCTGGCAAGGAGCGCTGATGGTCTGCGCGGGGTCTCTGCTTTGCTGGCTGGCAACGCGCCGTGCCTGAAAAAAAGTCGGGTTTTATCACAAACAAATAAAATCCGGCTATACTTTAGACAATTTAATGAATAATAATTGTTCATTCCACTGCGGTTTATGTTTATATTTTTTTAATTAAATGTTAAATATATGGGGATTAATTAACACCCGAAAGTATTACTCGGTCATCTATATTTCTTCACATGTATATATTACACCTGCGAAACTAACGCCATTTAAATCATAGCCTGCACAATAGTTCCCCATGCAAATATACCCATTCCGATCTGTCACATATTAAGATTAATACAATCAGCTATATTATGTAGATCTGGATCACACAACTTCAAATATTTCGCAATATTATGAAACTTATTATTGAACTTATACCACTGCGTCATTTAAAAATGGTTTGCCATTGACGAACTCCTTCGTTTAGCAATGGTTTAGGAAACACACCAAGAAATAATTATAAGGATTATTTAGAATGAAACTTAAATTAGTTGCAGTGGCAGTGACTAGCCTGTTGGCGGCAGGTGCGGTAAACGCAGCTGAGGTATATAACAAAGACGCAAACAAACTTGACCTGTACGGTAAAGTTCACGCTCAACACTACTTCTCTAACGATACCAGCAGCGATGGCGACAAAACTTACGCGCGTCTGGGCTTCAAAGGCGAAACTCAGATCAACGACCAATTGGTTGGTTTCGGTCAGTGGGAATATGAATTCAAAGGCAACCGTTCTGAAGATCAGGGTTCCGACAAAGATAAAACCCGTCTGGCATTCGCTGGCCTGAAATTCGCTGAATACGGTTCTTTCGACTACGGTCGTAACTACGGCGTAGCTTACGACATCGGCGCATGGACCGACGTTCTGCCAGAGTTCGGTGGCGATACCTGGACCCAGACTGACGTCTTCATGACTGGTCGTACTACTGGCGTTGCAACCTACCGTAACACCGACTTCTTCGGTCTGGTTGAAGGTCTGAACTTTGCCCTGCAGTACCAGGGTAAAAACGATCGTAGCGCCGACAAAGAAGCTAATGGCGACGGCTTCGGTCTGTCAACTACCTATGAGTACGATGGCTTCGGTGTAGGTGCAACCTATGCGAAATCTGACCGTACTGACTCCCAGAACAACCACAGCGGTCAGTTCAAAGCTGACGGTAAGAACGCTGAAATTTGGGCTGCTGGCCTGAAATATGATGCGAACAACATCTACCTGGCAACCACCTACTCCGAAACCCGTAACATGACTACCTTTGGTGGTACTGTTAAAGGTACTGAGATCATCGGTATTGCAAATAAAGCACAGAACTTTGAAGCTGTTGCTCAGTACCAGTTCGACTTCGGTCTGCGTCCGTCCGTTGCTTACCTGAAGTCTAAAGGTAAAGACATCAACGGTTACGGCGACCAGGATCTGGTTGAATACGTAGATCTGGGCGCGACCTACTACTTCAACAAAAACATGTCCACCTTCGTTGATTACAAAATCAACCTGCTGGATGCCAACAACTTCACAAGAGCTGCCGGTGTAAGCACTGACAACATCGTTGCTGTTGGTCTGAACTACCAGTTCTAATTTTGTTGTAGTCTGAATACAAAGCCAGTCCTTCCAGGGCTGGCTTTTTCTCTTAATGTAGACTCGGTCATAAGGAGTATGCCGTGCAGACATTCACTGGTCGTTGTCTTTGCGGGCAGAGTCATTTTACCGTCGACGTCGAAATGCTGGATGTCTATGCCTGTCATTGTACGCTGTGCCAGAAGTGGTCAGGTGGCATCGCTATGTATCTGGAAGCCAGCGCTCAGCCGCTGATGTCGCCGGATTCAGCAGAACCTTCGCACTTCCCATCTTCAAATCGTGGTGAACGTTTTTTCTGTTCCGGTTGCGGGTGCCCGCTGTGGTTTACACTAACGGGCAGCGATCGTTATTTTGTGCCGTGGACGCTGCTGGAGCTGAATGAGGTGGATCGCCGCCGCCTGGTTTTAGCGGCAGAGATCTATACGGAAACACAGCCTGCGTTCTGGAGGCTGACGGGGCAATACGCTCGACTGAGTGGAAAAGAAGTCGAAGAGATGGATTACCCCTGTCATTTAGCCCATTAGTTATTGACGCTGTACCTTTGCCAGACTGAACCACATTCCTACCGCTAATACGATAAGCATGCTGCCGGCGCTGCTTAAGGCCACGCTGTGCGACCAGGTAAAGGCTTCTTTAGCAGCCGACAGCAACGCCTCACTCAGCGACGACGGGAGCGAGTGCGCCAGTTGCACCGCCTCCCCCATTGACGATGAGGCTCGTTCTATCTCCTGTGGATTAAGTCCGACAGGCGGCAGAATCGAGGCTGAAAAGCTGCGGCTCAACAACAAACCAAAGATAGCGATCCCAAGCCCGGCCCCCAGTTCATAAGCCATTGTCTCGATGGCGCCCGCGGCTGCGGCTTTTTCTGCCGGGGCTGCCGCCATGATAGCCGCCGTCGAGGCCAGCAGCGCACTGGCGGCGCTGAAACCGAGCAAAGCCATTAATATCCAGGCTTGAATCTGCTGAGTACTGAAATCTGTCATCGCCAGGCCGTAAAAACTGACGGCGCTAAGCGCCATACCCGCCGTTGCCACACAACGTAATCCCAGGCGTGACACCAGCATACCGGCAATGGGGCCGCTGAAGCCGCTTGCCAGCATCACCGGCAGCATAAACAGTCCCGCCTGATACGGTGTTAAACCATGAACAAACTGTAGCTCCTGAGCCATCAGTAACTCGAAACCCACCAGAGTTATCATCGCGGTCATCGCCATCACAACGCCGCTTAAGATGATGCGATGCGTGAACAGCCGCATATCTATCATCGGGCGGGAAGCGGCAAGCTGGATGCGGACAAACTGCCACAACAGTAACGCGCCGGTTAACAGCGTCAACGCAATGGCAGCGGTCGCCGTATGCCCTTTCAGCGCGGTTTTAGCGCTGTAAACCAGCAGCAGAATGGCGACAATCAACATTACCGCATGACCGAAATTTAACGACTGATCGCGACGTCCGGCCTGGCGCGGCACTAAGCGTGCGGTTAAGGCCATTACCACCAGGACAATCGGCACATTAATTAAGAACACGGATCCCCAGTAGAAGTGCTCCAGCAGCATTCCACCAACCAGTGGGCCAAATGCCGCACCGCCGGAACCCACGGCCGCCCAGACACCGAGCGCCATATTGCGATGCCGTTGCTCAGCGAATGTGGCGCGAATACCCGCAAGCGTTGCCGGAACAATCATCGCCGCCCCAATCGCCAATACGGCCCGAGTGGCAATCAGCCAACCCGCGCTGTGGGCAAAGGCAGCGGCCAGCGATGCGAGGCCAAATAATCCGCCCCCTAACAGCAGCAAACGTTTAAAGCCGATACGATCGCCCAGCGCGCCCATTGGCAATACCATTCCGGCCATTACCAGAGAATAAATATCAATGATCCACAGCAGCTCGTTACCACTGGCACCCAGCGTCATACTCAGCGTGGGCGCGGCAACGTGCAGCACCGTTGCATCAATCGCAACAGGGATGTAGACCAGTACAATAATGACTAACGTTAACCACTGACGAAACATAAAACTCCCTAACGAAACTGAAACTGGACACGTGTCCAGCTTTAGCGATCCTACGGAAATTTGAACGTATGTCCAACTTTTTGTTAGACTGCGTGCTATACGGGTACAGGAGGAAAGATGAGCTATCTGAATCGGGACGAACGTCGGGAAGTCATTTTGCAAGCGGCCATGCGTGTCGCGCTTGAGGAAGGATTTACTGCGATGACGGTGCGGCGTATTGCCACGGAAGCTCAGGTGTCCACCGGGCAGGTACACCATCACTTTACCTCTGCGGGTGAGTTAAAATCCCTCGCGTTTGTGCAACTGATACGGACCCTTCTGGATGCCGAACAGGTCAGTGATAACGCCAGCTTCCGCGAACGACTGCATGCTATGTTGGGCAGCGAAGATGGCGGGTTCGAACCCTACATTAAACTGTGGCGCGAAGCGCAGGTCCTGGCGGATAAAGATCCGGAAATCAAAAGCGCCTACCTGCTAACCATGCGGATGTGGCATGAAGAAACCGCCGCTATCATCACTCAAGGACAGAGTGCAGGTGAATTCTCAGCAATACCGGATGCGGCCGAGGTGGCCTGGCGCTTAATCGCATTGGTTTGCGGCCTGGATGGCATCTATGTCTTAGGCATTGAGGAAATGGCCGACCCTGCATTCGAACGCCATTTGGATCGTATGATTACGTTAGAGTTAGTTAATTGATGTTATAGATGAATTAATAATACATCTTTTATTTTTACAATTGGTAACACTTAAGCAACATGTAATTCCCTCATCACGCCGCGTTATTGCGCTTTTTTATCTATTCTTTCAGTCAATATTCCCAAAACTTTTCAATAGTTTCTAAAAAGAACTCGCGCGGCGCTGTATGCGTTTATTTCTTTTTCATGAACGGCATGGGCATGGAGAATAATATGTCAGCATCAAATGAGAAAAATAATCGTTATCTTTTAACTGACTGGAAACCGGAGAACCCCGCCTTTTGGGAAAACAAAGGTAAGCATATTGCACGCAGAAACCTCTGGATATCAGTAAGTTGTCTGTTGCTGGCGTTCTGCGTCTGGATGTTGTTTAGCGCCGTGGCCGTCAATCTGAATAAAATTGGTTTTAATTTCACCACTGACCAACTGTTTTTATTAACGGCATTGCCTTCTCTTTCTGGCGCAATATTGCGCGTTCCCTACTCCTTTATGGTACCTATATTTGGTGGGCGCCGGTGGACCATTTTTAGCACGATTATTCTGGTTATTCCCTGCGTCTGGCTCGGTTTTGCCGTGCAAAATAACGCTACTCCGTTTGGCGTATTTATTATCATTGCGCTGATGTGTGGTTTTGCTGGCGCAAACTTTGCCTCCAGCATGGGTAATATCAGCTTTTTCTTCCCCAAAGCTAAACAAGGCAGCGCATTAGGCGTTAACGGTGGTCTCGGCAACCTTGGCGTCAGCGTGATGCAGTTGATCGCGCCGCTAGTGATCTTTCTGCCTATCTTTACCTTTTTGGGCGTACAGGGCGTACCGCAAGCCGACGGCTCGTTATTGTCGCTGGCCAATGCCGCATGGATTTGGGTTCCGTTACTGCTGATAGCCACCTTAGCAGCAGGCATGGGAATGAACGATATTGCCAGTTCGAAGGCCTCAATTGCTTCCCAGTTGCCGGTCCTCAAGCGTTTTCATCTGTGGTTATTAAGCCTGCTGTATCTCGCCACCTTCGGTTCATTTATCGGCTTTTCGGCAGGCTTTGCCATGCTGGCGAAAACTCAGTTCCCGGACGTGAATATCCTGCAACTGGCGTTCTTCGGCCCCTTCATCGGCGCTCTTGCGCGATCGGCAGGCGGCGTGATCTCTGACAAATTCGGCGGTGTGCGCGTCACGTTAATTAACTTCATCTTTATGGCGTTGTTTAGCGCCCTGCTGTTCCTCACCCTGCCTGGGTCAGGCGAAGGAAACTTTGTCGCCTTCTACCTGGTGTTTATGGGCTTGTTCCTGACTGCGGGTCTGGGAAGCGGCTCAACCTTCCAGATGATCGCGGTGATCTTTCGCAAAATCACCATATACCGGGTGAAGCTGCACGGTGGTACTGAAGAACAGGCCCAACGTGAGGCGGTAACCGATACCGCTGCCGCCCTGGGATTCATCTCTGCTATTGGCGCTGTGGGGGGCTTTTTCATCCCCAAAGCGTTTGGTTCATCGCTGGCGCTGACCGGCTCTCCGGTGGGCGCAATGAAAATATTCCTCGTGTTTTACATCGTCTGCGTGCTGGTGACCTGGCTGGTCTATGGCCGTAAATCACAAAAAAAATAACAAAATGGATACCGCAGGATTGGACAGTTTGATAGGCCGGATAAGGCGTTAACCGCCATCCGGCCTACCGTTCGATTCACCGTCGGCAATATTCTCAAAGCAGGAGTTATGTCATGAGTAAACTGTTCGATCGCTTTCGCTACTTTAAACAAAAGGGCGATACGTTTGCCGATGGGCACGGGCAAGTGATGCACACCAACCGGGACTGGGAAGACAGCTATCGTCAGCGCTGGCAGTTCGACAAAATTGTGCGTTCTACCCACGGCGTTAACTGTACCGGCTCATGCAGTTGGAAAATCTACGTCAAAAACGGACTGGTGACCTGGGAAACGCAGCAAACCGACTACCCGCGTACCCGCCCTGATCTGCCAAATCATGAACCCCGTGGCTGCCCGCGCGGTGCCAGCTACTCCTGGTATCTTTACAGCGCCAACCGTCTGAAATATCCCCTGGTGCGTAAACGTCTGATCGAACTGTGGCGCGACGCCCTGTCCCGCCAGCCCGATCCGGTGCTGGCCTGGGAATCCATTATGAACGACCCGCAAAAATGCCAGAGCTACAAGCAGGTACGCGGGCGCGGTGGTTTTATCCGTTCCAACTGGAAAGAGCTTAATCAGCTCATTGCTGCCGCCAACGTCTGGACGGTGAAAACCTATGGGCCGGATCGCGTGGCCGGTTTCTCCCCGATCCCTGCTATGTCGATGGTCTCCTATGCCGCAGGCACACGTTATCTTTCGCTACTGGGCGGAACCTGCCTGAGCTTCTATGACTGGTACTGCGACTTACCGCCTGCATCACCGATGACCTGGGGCGAACAGACCGATGTTCCAGAATCCGCCGACTGGTATAACTCCAGCTACATCATCGCCTGGGGGTCAAACGTGCCGCAGACCCGTACCCCGGATGCGCACTTTTTTACTGAAGTACGCTACAAAGGCACCAAGACGATTGCCATTACGCCGGATTACTCGGAAGTCGCCAAACTGTGCGACCAGTGGCTGGCCCCCAAGCAAGGGACAGACAGCGCCCTGGCGATGGCGATGGGCCACGTCATTCTGAAAGAATTCCACCTCGACAATCCCAGCGATTACTTCATCAATTACTGTCGTCGCTATACCGATATGCCGATGCTGGTTTTGCTGGATGCCCGGGAAGATGGCAGCTACGTGCCAGGGCGCATGATGCGCGCCTCAGACCTTGTCGATGGTCTGGGCGAAAGTAACAATCCGGAGTGGAAAACCGTGGCCTTTAACACTGCTGGCGAACTGGTGGTCCCGAACGGGTCTATCGGTTTTCGCTGGGGCGAGAAAGGTAAATGGAACCTGGAGCCACTGGCGGCTGGCGCTGAAACAGAACTTTCCCTCTCGTTGCTTGGTCAGCATGATGAAGTGACTGGCGTGGCATTCCCCTACTTCGGCGGCAACGAAAACCCACATTTTCGCAGCGTGAAACAGGAACCCGTGCTGATTCGTCAACTGCCGGTAAAACATCTTACCCTCGCCGACGGCAGCCGTTGCCCGGTGGTAAGCGTCTATGATCTGGTGCTGGCGAATTACGGCCTCGACCGCGGTCTGGATGACGCTCATAGCGCGCAAGATTACAGCGAAGTGAAAGCCTACACCCCGGCCTGGGGAGAGCAAATTACCGGTGTCCCTCGTCGTCATATCGAACAAATCGCCCGTGAGTTTGCCGATACGGCGCACAAAACCCATGGCCGTTCGATGATTATCCTCGGGGCTGGCGTCAACCACTGGTATCACATGGATATGAACTACCGTGGAATGATTAACATCCTCGTGTTCTGCGGTTGTGTGGGACAAAGCGGCGGCGGCTGGGCGCACTATGTGGGTCAGGAGAAACTGCGTCCGCAAACCGGTTGGTTGCCGCTGGCCTTTGCGCTGGACTGGAACCGCCCGCCGCGTCAGATGAACAGCACCTCGTTTTTCTACAATCACTCCAGCCAGTGGCGTTATGAAAAACTCACCGCTCAGGAACTCCTCTCTCCGCTGGCTGACGCGTCGAAGTTTAGCGGACATTTGATCGACTTTAACGTACGTGCAGAAAGAATGGGCTGGCTGCCGTCCGCGCCGCAGCTCAACCTCAACCCTCTGACCGTCAAAGCAAAGGCAGAACAAGCGGGAGTGTCGCCTGCGCAATACACTGCACAGGCGCTGAAATCGGGTGAAATTCGTTTTGCCTGCGAGCAGCCGGATAGTGGTAACAACCATCCGCGTAATCTCTTCGTCTGGCGCTCTAACCTGCTCGGCTCCTCCGGTAAAGGGCATGAATACATGCTCAAGTATCTACTGGGTACCGAAAGCGGGATCCAGGGGGAAGCGCTCGGTTCAAGCGAAGGTATTAAACCTGAAGAGGTGGAATGGCAGTCCGCGGCGATAGAGGGCAAGCTTGATCTGCTGGTAACGCTCGATTTCCGTATGTCGAGTACCTGCCTGTTCTCCGATGTCGTTTTGCCGACCGCCACCTGGTATGAAAAAGACGATATGAACACCTCGGATATGCATCCGTTTATTCACCCGCTGTCGGCGGCGGTCGATCCTGCGTGGGAATCGAAGAGCGACTGGGAAATTTATAAAGGCATCGCCAAAGTCTTCTCTGAGGTTTGCGTCGGGCACCTTGGGCAAGAAACGGATGTGGTATTACAACCGCTGCAACACGACTCCCCGGCAGAGCTGGCGCAGCCGTTTGACATTCAGGACTGGCGTAAAGGCGAATGCGATCTCCTCCCGGGGAAAACGGCGCCCAATATTGCCATCGTGGAACGTGACTATCCCGCCACCTACGAACGCTTCACTTCGCTCGGTCCCCTAATGGACAAGCTCGGTAACGGCGGGAAAGGTATTACGTGGAATACCCAGACGGAGGTCGATTTCCTCGGCAAGCTGAACTACACCAAACGCGAAGGTCCGGCGAAAGGCCGACCACTGATAGACACCGCGCTGGATGCGTCTGAGGTGATCCTCGCCCTCGCACCGGAAACGAACGGTCAGGTGGCGGTGAAAGCCTGGGAAGCGCTGGGAGCGATGACCGGACGCGACCATACGCATCTGGCGTTGAACAAAGAAGACGAGAAAATCCGTTTTCGCGATATTCAGGCGCAGCCGCGCAAAATCATCTCCAGCCCCACCTGGTCCGGGCTGGAAAGTGAACATGTCTCCTATAACGCAGGCTATACCAACGTCCACGAGCTGATCCCGTGGCGAACCCTGTCCGGTCGCCAACAGTTGTACCAGGATCACGCGTGGATGCGAGCGTTTGGTGAAAGTCTGGTGGCATATCGTCCGCCTATCGATACCCGTAGCGTCAGCAATATGCGCGAAGTTCCGCCTAACGGCTTCCCGGAAAAAGCGCTCAACTTCCTGACTCCGCATCAGAAATGGGGGATCCACTCTACCTACAGCGAAAACCTGCTGATGCTGACGCTGTCGCGCGGCGGCCCCATTGTCTGGATCAGTGAGACCGATGCTAAAGAGCTGGGCATTGAGGATAACGACTGGATTGAAGCCTTTAACGCCAACGGCGCGCTCACCGCGCGTGCTGTGGTGAGTCAACGCGTGCCGCCGGGAATGACCATGATGTATCACGCTCAGGAGCGAATCATGAATATCCCTGGCTCGGAAGTCACCGGTATGCGCGGCGGGATCCATAACTCAGTCACCCGCGTCTGCCCGAAACCCACGCACATGATCGGCGGCTATGCGCAACTGGCATACAGCTTCAACTATTACGGCACGGTCGGCTCTAACCGCGATGAGTTCATCATGATTAGAAAAATGAAAAATATTAACTGGCTGGATGATGAAGGTCGCGATCAGGTACAGGAGGCGAAAAAATGAAAATACGCTCACAGGTAGGCATGGTTCTTAATCTGGATAAGTGCATCGGCTGCCACACCTGCTCCGTCACCTGTAAAAACGTCTGGACCGGACGTGAAGGGATGGAATATGCGTGGTTTAACAACGTCGAGACCAAGCCTGGCATTGGTTACCCGAAAAACTGGGAAGATCAGGAAGAGTGGCAAGGCGGCTGGGTTCGCGATGTTAACGGGAAGATAAGGCCGCGCCTGGGCGGCAAGATGGGCGTTATCACCAAAATTTTTGCTAACCCGGTGATCCCGCAAATCGATGATTATTACGAACCCTTTACCTACGATTATCAGCATCTGCATAGCGCGCCGGAAAGCAAGAATCAGCCCACTGCACGTCCGCGTTCGCTGATAGATGGCAAGCGGATGGACAAGATTATCTGGGGTCCTAACTGGGAAGAGTTGCTCGGCGGTGAGTTCTCAAAACGTGCCCGCGACCGTAACTTTGAGAAAATGCAAAAGGAGATGTACGGGCAATTCGAAAACACCTTCATGATGTATTTACCGCGCTTGTGCGAACACTGCCTGAACCCTAGCTGTGTCGCCACCTGCCCGAGCGGTGCCATCTATAAGCGTGAAGAAGACGGTATCGTGTTGATCGACCAGGATAAATGTCGTGGCTGGCGCTTGTGCATCAGCGGTTGTCCGTACAAAAAAATCTACTTTAACTGGAAGAGCGGTAAATCAGAGAAGTGCATTTTCTGCTACCCGCGTATTGAGTCCGGCCAGCCGACGGTATGTTCGGAAACCTGCGTGGGACGCATCCGCTATCTTGGCGTACTGCTGTATGACGCCGACCGCATTGAAGAAGCAGCCAGCACCGAGCATGAGACCGATCTCTACGAGCGTCAGTGCGATGTGTTCCTCAATCCACACGACCCGGCGGTCATTGAAGAGGCGTTAAAACAAGGTATTCCGCACAACGTCATCGAAGCGGCCCAACGTTCGCCCGTTTACAAGATGGCGATGGACTGGAAGCTGGCGCTGCCGCTGCACCCGGAATACCGCACCCTGCCGATGGTCTGGTATGTACCGCCGTTGTCGCCGATTCAGTCGGTCGCTGACGCGGGGGGACTGCCGCACAATGGCAACATTCTGCCAGCGGTTGAATCACTGCGAATTCCGGTTCAGTACCTTGCCAACATGCTTAGCGCGGGCGATACCGGTCCGGTACTGCGCGCGCTAAAACGAATGATGGCCATGCGCCATTATATGCGTTCGCAAACCGTAGAAGGCGTTACGGACACCCGCGCGATTGAGGAAGTGGGTCTGACCGTTGAGCAGGTTGAAGAGATGTATCGCTATCTGGCCATCGCCAACTATGAAGACCGCTTCGTGATCCCGACCAGCCACCGTGAAATGGCGCGTGATGCGTTCCCGGAGAAAAACGGTTGCGGATTTACCTTTGGCGACGGCTGCCATGGCTCAGATACCAAATTCAACCTGTTTAACAGCAGTCGCATTGACGCCATCGACATCACCGAAGTGCGCGATAAAGCGGAGGGTGAATAATGCAAATCCTGAAGGTTATCGGCCTGCTGATGGAATATCCCGACGAGTTGCTGTGGGAGTGTAAAGACGAGGCGCTGGCGCTTGTGGCCAGCGATGCCCCAATGCTTACCGAATTTAGCCAGGGGCTGCTCAATGCGCCATTACTGGATAAACAAGCCGAATGGTGTGAGATATTTGACCGGGGCCGGGCCACCTCTCTGCTGCTGTTTGAGCACGTGCACGCCGAGTCTCGCGATCGGGGCCAGGCGATGGTTGATCTGTTGGCGCAGTACGAAAAGGTCGGACTGCAGCTCGACTGCCGCGAACTGCCGGATCATCTGCCGCTGTATCTGGAGTACTTAAGCGTGTTGCCGGAAGCGGAGGCCAAAGAAGGATTGCAGAACGTCGCACCGATTCTGGCGCTGCTGGGGGGGCGTTTGAAACAGCGTGATACGCCGTGGTATCAACTGTTTGACGCCCTGCTACTGCTTGCCGGAAGCCCTCTTTCAAGTGACAGTGTCACTAAACAGGTTGGCACGGAAACCCGCGACGATACCCGACAAGCGCTGGATGCCGTCTGGGAAGAGGAACAGGTGAAGTTTATCGAGGATAACGCCACCGCCTGTGACAGTTCACCGTTACAAAACTATCAACGACGCTTTAGCCAGGACGTGGCACCTCAGTATGTCGACGTCAGCGCGGGAGGCCCGAAATGATACAGTACCTGAACGTCTTTTTTTACGATATCTACCCGTACCTCTGTGGCACGGTGTTTATCCTCGGCAGTTGGCTACGCTATGACTACGGGCAATACACCTGGCGGGCCTCTTCCAGCCAGATGCTGGACAAACGCGGCATGGTGTTATGGTCAAACCTGTTCCACATCGGCATTCTGGGGATCTTTTTCGGGCACCTGTTTGGCATGTTAACCCCGCACTGGATGTATGCCTGGTTCCTGCCGATTGCAGTGAAGCAGCAGATGGCGATGATCGCCGGTGGGCTCTGTGGCGTGCTGACGCTGGTCGGTGGCGCTGGCTTGCTGGTACGTCGTTTGACCAATCCGCGCATTCGTGCAACCTCCTCCACTGCCGATATCCTGATCCTCTGCGTTCTGCTGATTCAGTGTATCCTCGGCTTAACCACCATCCCATTCTCTGCGCAGCATCCTGACGGCAGTGAAATGCTGAAACTGGTAGGTTGGGCGCAGTCGGTGGTGACCTTCCAGGGCGGCGCGTCTGCGCATCTGGATGGCGTGGCGTTGATTTTCCGTGTGCATCTGGTTTTGGGGATGACTATCTTCCTGCTGTTCCCGTTCACGCGCCTGGTTCACGTGTGGAGCGCGCCGTTTGAGTACTTTACCCGCCGCTATCAAATAGTGCGTTCACGCCGATAAATTCGCATTGAAATGTCGGGTGACGACACGCCTTATCCGGCCTACAACCAGGCACCGTAGGCCGGATAAGATAGCGATCATCGCCATCCGGCATTTTGCACGTTATGATGCTTCTCCATTCCAGGGAGAACGTTAATGAAACCACAGGTTTACCACGTCGATGCCTTTACCTCGGTACCCTTTCGCGGCAATTCAGCAGGTGTGGTTTTGCATGCTGACGGACTGAGCGAAGCGCAGATGCAACTCATTGCTCGCGAGCTGCGTCATTCGGAAACCGCTTTCCTGCTGACCAGCGACGACAGCGATGTTCGCATCCGCTATTTCACGCCGACGGTCGAAGTTCCTATCTGTGGGCATGCTACCGTCGCTGCACATTATGTGCGGGCAAACGTGCTTGGCTTGGGCAACAGTACAATCTGGCAAACCTCGCTGGCTGGTCGTCATCGGGTGGATATCGAAGCTACCGGGAATGACTATCGTATTAGCCTTGAACAAGGCGTACCCGGATTTGAACCTCCGCTGGAAGGGGCTGTTCGTAGTGCGATTATCGAGGCCCTACTCCTGAGCGAAGACGATATGCTGGCAGGCTTGCCGATTCAGGTTGCTACCACCGGGCATTCGAAAGTGATGATTCCGCTCAAGCCCGAGGTGGACCTCGACGCCCTTTCCCCTGATTTGCAGGCTCTGACAGCCATCAGCCAACAAATTGGCTGTAACGGCTTCTTTCCTTTTCAAATCCGCCCGGGCGAAAACGCCACCGATGGCCGCATGTTTTCGCCTGCAATTGGGATTGTGGAAGACCCGGTTACCGGCAATGCCAACGGTCCAATGGGCGCGTGGTTGGTTCACCATGGGCTGATGGCGCATGATGGGAAAACGTTACGTGTTCAGGGACATCAGGGCCGTGCGCTCGGGCGCGACGGTATTGTTGATGTGACGGTGACTATCCGTGATAACCAGCCAGAAAAAGTCACCATTACCGGTTCGGCGGTGATCCTGTTTCACGCAGAATGGGCGATAGATTTTTAATTGTTCCCGTAGGCCGGATAAGGCGATTACGCCAATCCGGCACTAATCCCGATGCCCCTATTTCCCCGCGTCCGGATGCGTATCAAACGCCGCCATTACCGTCGCCAGCTCATCCTGGGTAAACCCATGCTTCACGTCATCCACGCCCAGGCCAAACCGCTCCTGCAACAAGGCATACAGACTGGGAACGTCAGGCAGATTAATCTGTTCTACCGCGTGTCCATCCTGATAATGGGTGAAATGAAAATTGGTTAACGTTAATTTCCCGCCGTCGGGCAGATGACGACACATCAGCAAATGATGGCGAAAATGTGATTGCGGCCAGTGAGCGGACCAGAAGTTGCCTATCAGATAATCGCTCTGATGCTGTACGACCAGGTCGAAACGGTACATTGATTGCCAGTGTTCGTGATGACAGAACTGTAGGATCCAGTCTTCACCTTCCTGAATCAGCCGATATTCGCCGTGTGGTGTCTTCTGCTCAATGTTCGCCTGCAGACGAATCGGCGCCGTCAGCGTTTGCCCGCCGAAGCCAACGTCGGCGATCCACTGCTCTCCCTGCAACTCAACCAGCAACAGACGATGCGTGCGTGGTGGCAGGCTTGACGGGTTCGCCAGTACCACACGTCCGAGCAGACTGCGTACGGTAAAACCGATTTCGCGTAGCGCCCGCTCAAATACTCCGTTCTGTTCAAAACAATAGCCGCCGCGACGCGCCGTCACCAGCTTCTCCTCCAAAGACAAATCGTCAAGCTGCATCTCTCTTGGAAGCAATACATCCAGGTTTTCAAAAGGTATGGCGGCGTTGTGCAGTAAATGCAGCGCCCGTAAGGTTTCAATGTTGACCCTGGCCAAATCTGACCAGCCAATACGGGCAAAATAAGCGGTTAAAAAAGGCGTCATACGGAGTTCCTGTTCAATTAATGCAGTACTTATAGCGCATTTTTAATTTTGCGCCGTCGATTTTGTGCGTTGTTCCTCCAGACGAGGCGACAAAATCGCTAATACCGTTAATATCTATGTTTATTGTGGTGTGTTATCTCTCAGCCAAGGAGCATCCATGAGCCATTTTCGTCCGATCGAATTAAAACATGCCAGTCGGTTGCTAAATCACGGCCCAACGATATTAATCACCAGCCGGGATGAGCATACCGAGCGGCGAAATGTGATGGCTGCCGCGTGGTCAATGCCCGTGGAGTTTGAACCACCGCGGATCGCGATTGTTGTCGACAAGACCGCCTGGTCACGTGAGCTCATTGAACGTAGCGGCAAATTCGGCATCGTTATTCCGGGCGTTGCCGCCGCCAACTGGACCTGGGCCGTAGGCAGCGTTTCCGGTCGTGTGGAAGATAAATTCAACTGCTACGGCATTCCCGTGGTGCAGGGACCGGTACTGGGTTTACCGCTGATTGAAGCAAAATGTCTGGCCTGGATGGAGTGTCGCCTGTTGCCTGCCACTGCGGCACAGGAAAAATATGACACGCTGTTTGGTGAAGTGGTCTCGGCTGCCGCTGATGAGCGAGCCTTCGTGGAAGGACGCTGGCAGTTTGATGATGGCAAGCTCAATACCCTGCATCACCTTGGGGCCGGAACGTTTGTCTCCAGCGGAAAACTCATAACAGCAGCTGAATAATGGCACGACAAAACGGGCGGAAAATCCGCCCGTTTTTTCTTACATGCTGTAGCCGGGTTTTTTAATCAACCTGGCCATCTGCGGCGCAATCTCCGCATCCCACACGCCCTGCCACGCCTCGGGCTCAATTTCATTAAGCGCCACACTCACTGAACTGTCTTTGCTTTGCAAATGACGAATAATGACGTCGGTAATATCCGCCGCCAGCGCGGATTTTTGTTCGTCGTTAAGATCGCGAGGAAAACATTTGATATCGACGTGCGGCATAGCAGATTCCTTATTGTTTTGGGATGCAGGTAACTTATGCGGATTCTCGTTCTACCAGGTGAAATCCAACATCAATAATATCGTCTTCACGCGGAATTTGTTCGATACGATCGGCAAGCAGAGAGGCGGCGCGTTGTCCAATAGCCCGTCTGTCGACGCTGACGGTGGTGATGGCAGGTCGGTTACTGGCGGCAAAGTCGAGATCGCCAAAACCGATTACCGCTAATTCCTGCGGCACGCGTAGACCACGGCTTTCAGCTTCCATGATCGCCCCCTGGGCTAACGTATCTGAGCTACAGACGATGACATCAAACGCGCGTTCAGCCAATAGCTGTGCCAACCCGCTACGCCCCAATGCCAGAGAGGCAGGAAGCGGGACATCCACCTGTGCACCAGCCGCAATACCATGACGGCTCAGCGCATCGCACAGTCCTTGTTTACGCTGGCCTGCCCGGCGATCGGCGGTCCATAGCAAACCAGGACGGCGATACCCTTTTTCCTGCAAATAGTCTGCTACCGCCTGCCCGACTTTTTCATGCGAAAACCCCACCAGCATATCGATGGGCGTTGGCGTTAAATCCCATATTTCCACGACCGGGATGGCCGCATTTAGAATCACCTTTTTCAGCTCGGCGGTATGATGGATACCGGTGAGCACTACACCATCCGGGCGACGAGAAAGCAGCGTCGCCACCAGCTCAGCCTCTGTTTGCGGCGTATAACCCGACACGCAGAGCAAGATGTGGTATCCGCGTTCAGCCAGTTCATCGCTTAATGACTGGATGGTATCGACAAACATATTGTTGTTAATTTGTGGGACAACCACAGCAATAAGCTTACTGCGACGCGACGCCAGCCCCCCGGCCAGTGCGTTGGGAATATAGCCAGTGGCGCGTACCGCCTGCATCACTTTTTCTACTGTTCTCGGACGCACCAGTTGCGGGGTATTCAACGCCCTGCTCACCGTCATGGGCGACAATCCCGCGGTACGGGCAACATCTTCCAGCGTGGGTGCGCGCGGAGGTCTGGGATTTTTCACTGTCGATGCCCTTGTCAAAAATCGCTGATTTATCCTGGCATTATTCATCATGATTTCGGCTATTGCCAGCGCCCCTCTACGATAACGCTGAGAAAACAGCAGCTTAGTTAATTAGCGTCATCTGAAATGATAGCGCCATCATAATGACTTGTGCATTTACCCATAAAGTATTGGAATGTGATGCTGTTTACAAGTTACTGCCCTTTTGTCTCAGTATTTGTGAGCGATTGTTCAAAACGCATTCAATTCGCTGGCGCAATGATTGCCCTAACACTAAAAATGTTAGCGCAATCATTTGTTATCACCAGGAGAGATTAAAATGTCATTAAGTGCGAATTCCGATGCCGTAACGTATGCCAAATCAGCCAATGCAAAAACCGCGGCTGAAACCGGCGACCGTATCGAGTGGGTTAAGCTGTCCCTGGCTTTCCTTCCCCTGGCAACACCCGTGAGCGATGCCAAAGTGCTGACCGGTCGCCAGAAACCCCTAACCGAAGTCGCCATTATTATCGCGGAGATCCGCAGTCGCGACGGGTTTGAAGGCGTTGGATTTAGTTACTCCAAACGGGCTGGCGGCCAGGGAATCTATGCTCATGCCAAAGAAATTGCCGATAACCTGTTAGGCGAAGATCCAAACGATATCGACAAGATCTACACCAAGCTACTGTGGGCTGGAGCTTCCGTAGGGCGCAGCGGCATGGCGGTTCAGGCTATCTCCCCTATCGATATCGCCTTGTGGGATATGAAGGCCAAGCGTGCAGGGTTGCCGCTGGCAAAACTATTGGGTGCACACCGGGACTCCGTGCAGTGTTACAACACCTCCGGCGGATTCCTGCATACGCCGCTGGATCAGGTGCTCAAAAACGTCGTTATTTCCCGTGAAAACGGCATTGGCGGCATCAAACTCAAGGTTGGTCAGCCAAACTGCGCCGAGGATATTCGCCGCTTAACCGCGGTGCGTGAAGCGCTGGGCGATGACTTCCCGCTGATGGTCGATGCCAATCAGCAGTGGGATCGAGAAACCG
Source organism: Citrobacter sp. RHB35-C21 (assembly GCF_013816515.1). NCBI lineage: Bacteria > Pseudomonadati > Pseudomonadota > Gammaproteobacteria > Enterobacterales > Enterobacteriaceae > Citrobacter > Citrobacter sp. RHB35-C21. Next base: position 2,660,143 of record NZ_CP057147.1, on the reverse strand, counting down.
CCATTCGTATGGGACGAAAAATGGAGCAGTTCAATCTGATCTGGATTGAAGAGCCGCTGGATGCCTACGATGTGGAAGGCCACGCCCAACTGGCCACCGCGCTTGATACCCCGATTGCTACCGGTGAAATGCTGACCAGTTTCCGCGAACATGAACAGCTGATCCTCGGTAATGCCAGTGATTTTGTGCAGCCCGATGCACCGCGTGTGGGGGGAATTTCACCGTTTCTGAAAATTATGGACCTGGCGGCGAAACACGGTCGCAAACTGGCTCCGCACTTTGCCATGGAAGTTCACCTGCATCTGTCCGCCGCTTACCCGCTTGAGCCATGGTTGGAACATTTCGAATGGCTGAACCCGTTATTTAATGAACAGCTTGAGCTGCGCGATGGGCGGATGTGGGTTTCCGACCGTCACGGCCTGGGGTTCAGCATCAGCGAGCAGACACGCCGCTGGACGCAATTAACCTGCGAGTTTGGTAAACGTCCTTAATTTATTTGGCGGGTAAGTAATACCCGCCCTCTTCCCTACAGAAACGCTCTCAACCTTATGAAAGGAGTGGGTGATGAACACAATAATAAAGCGCACAAAAGTGCGTTACGGTATTTTGATATTTCTATTTCTTGCCACCGTATTTAATTACGCCGATCGCGCGACGTTATCTGTCGTAGCTCCGATTATGAGCAAAGAATTAGGTTTTGATCCTGAAGCAATGGGGCTGGCCTTTTCTGCCTTCGGTATTTCTTATGTCATTATGCAATTGCCTGGAGGCTGGCTACTTGATCGCTACGGTTCTCGTCTGGTATACGGCTGCGCCCTGATTGGCTGGTCACTGGTGACCATGTTTCAGGGCACCATTTATTTGTACGCCAGTCCACTTGTGGTATTGATTATCTTACGTTTACTGATGGGTGCCATTGAGGCTCCGGCCTTTCCTGCCAACAGCCGATTAAGCGTACAGTGGTTTCCTAATAATGAACGAGGCTTTGTCACCTCAGTTTACCAGGCCGCGCAATATATCTCGTTAGGGGTAATTACACCGTTAATGACGATTATTTTGCATAATCTCAGCTGGCACTTTGTTTTTTATTATATCGGGGCGATTGGCGTTATTCTTGGCATCTTCTGGCTGGTAAAAGTCAGAGATCCTATGCATCATCCGAAGGTAAACCAGCAGGAAATTGACTATATCCGGGAAGGCGGTGGCGAACCGTCGCTGGGAAATAAAAAAGAGCCACAGAAGATTACCTTTGCGCAAATAAAAAGCGTCTGCGTCAACCGCATGATGATTGGCGTTTACATCGGGCAGTTCTGCGTGACGTCAATCACCTGGTTCTTCCTGACCTGGTTTCCTACCTATCTGTATCAGGCTAAAGGAATGTCGATCCTTAAAGTGGGGTTTGTCGCCAGTATTCCTGCCATTGCCGGGTTTATCGGTGGATTGTTAGGGGGCGTTTTTTCAGACTGGCTATTAAAGCGCGGCTACAGCCTGACGGTTGCTCGTAAGCTACCCGTTATCTGCGGAATGTTACTTTCCTGTGTCATCGTTATCGCTAACTACACCTCGTCAGAATTTGTGGTTATCGCGGCGATGAGTCTGGCATTTTTCGCTAAAGGCTTTGGCAATCTGGGATGGTGCGTACTTAGCGATACTTCCCCAAAAGAAGTGCTCGGCATTGCTGGCGGCGTATTCAATATGTGCGGCAATATGGCGAGTATTATCACGCCGCTGGTGATCGGCGTCATTCTGGCGAATACCCAGTCATTCGATTACGCCATTCTGTACGTCGGTTCGATGGGGCTGATTGGCCTGATTTCTTATCTGTTTATCGTGGGGCCGCTGGATCGTATTACGCTGAGCCCGTCCGTCGCGTAATGTAAGCTTATGGCGATAGTTCGCCCGCTGTTCCGGGATTTGCACTCCTGCGGAACAGCGTTTTTTTATTCAAATAATCTTATTATTTTTCAGTACAGTACGCAGTCGCGGGTGCTGGCAAACCGCGTCAGCGATAGCGCTGATATTGGGCGTGTTGTCCTGAAACCAGTCATGCCCCGGCCCCCAGGTGCGCATAACGGCAATATAAACGTCCAGCAGTGTTAGCTGATCGCCGAACGCGTACGGCTCAGCGCTTAGCTGGTCGTTCAGCCACATATAAAGCGATTTGCGGTACTCAATACAGTTCTTTTTCAACTGCGCCGCGGCGTCTGGTACCCAGCGTTGTGGATAATCGGCATAGGTAAACGTTGGATAGACATTTGCCACCAGCCATATCAACAGACGCTGAAACTGCTGGCGCTCAGCGTGCCCAACGGGTGGCGCAAGTTCAGGACAACGATCGAGGATCATCAGGGCGATGGCCGCCGTTTCCGTCATCACGTTACCATTTTCCAGTATCAGTGTGGGCACCTGGCACAGCGGATTCATTTTTTTAAGCAACTCCCGCGAAGGCCCGTCGCGGTCAAAACCATCAACATCAATAAAGCTGTAAGGGATCTCCGCCAGTGTGAGCATCACTTCACTGATGGCCGATCCCCAGCCCGGCACCCCATAGACCTTAATCATGCTGCAACCCCCAAAGTTAAAACCCTAAGTGTAGAGCAGCATTCGTCAGTCTATGCAGACCAGCCTATCTTTCCCTTGAAGTTCACAGCACTTTCGACAAGAACTGCTGGGTGCGCGTGTGGCGTGGATGATTCAGCACCTGCTCGCTGCTGCCCTGTTCGACAATTTTGCCATCGACCATAAACACCACCTGATCCGCCACTTCCCGGGCGAACCCAATCTCGTGCGTGACCACAACCAGCGTGGTTCCCGACTGCGCCAGTGCTTTGATGACATCCAGAACTTCGCCTACCAGTTCAGGATCCAGCGCTGAAGTGGGTTCATCAAACAGCATAACGCGTGGATTTAGCGCCAGCGCACGGGCAATAGCGATACGCTGCTGCTGACCGCCGGAGAGATGACGCGACCAGGCATCGGCTTTATTACGCAGGCCAACGGCATCAAGCAGAGTTAATGCCCGCTCGGTGGCGGCTTTACGCGATGCCAGACCGTGCGCAATGGGCGCTTCAATCAAATTCTCCAGCACTGTTAAGTGCGGAAACAGATTAAAATTCTGGAACACATAGCCGACGTTAACGCGCTGGCGCAAAATTTCCGCCTCTTTCAACTCATACAGCTTGTCTCCCTGCCGACGATAACCAATGTAATCGCCATCGATTTGAATAAACCCTTCATCGACGCGCTCCAGATGGTTGATCGTCCGCAAGAGTGTGGATTTTCCTGAACCGGACGGGCCAAGAATAACCGTTACCGTTCCGGGAGGGATCTCTAGCGACACATTATCCAGCGCTTTGTGGCGACCGAAGTATTTGCTGACGCCGGTAATGGAAATATGGCCTTCAGGCGAGTGGGACATGGACGGCCTCCTGCTGCGGACGTTGACGGTTGCGTTTTTCTGCACGACTCACCCGGGCGGTATTGATTGCTGAACGTCGCTCGCTGCGGGCCAGCGCGCGTTCCACCAGGTGCTGAATTAACGACAGGACGCTGGTGATCACCAGATACCACACCGCACCCACCATCAACAGCGGGATCACTTCCTGCGTGCGGTTGTAGATCATCTGGATGGTGTAGAACAGCTCTGGCATTGCCAGCACGTATACCATCGCCGTCCCTTTCGCCAGACTGATGATTTCATTGAAGCCAGCAGGCAAAATGGTGCGCAGCGCCTGCGGCAGAATAATTCGCAGCGTACGTCGCCATGCGGGTAAGCCCAGCGCTGCCGCTGCCTCGTACTGGCCGTGGTCAACCCCTAAAAATCCACCACGAATAATTTCAGCGGTATAGGCGCTTTGCACCAGCGTCAGGCCAACCACCGCGGTGGAAAACTGGCCGAGCACATTGATGGTCTCAAAACTGCCCCATTGAATGGGAGTAAACGGAATACCAATCGCCAGCGTGTCGTACAAATAGGAGAAGTTGTACAAAACGATGAGCACCACAATCAGCGGTAACGAACGAAACAGCCAGATGTATCCCCATGCCAGACCGTTCAGTAGCCAGGAAGATGAAAGCCGTGCCAGCGCCAGCAGACCACCGATGATAATACTTAACAGCGTACCGATAAGCGTCAGTAGCAGAGTTTGCCCAAGGCCGGACAAGATAACTGGATCAAAGAACCAACGGGCAAACACGCCCCATTCCCAGCGCGGATTAAACGCCACGGACTGGATAATCACCGCCAGGACAAACAAGGCAATGACTGCTCCTGCGGTGCGCATCGGATAGCGCGCCGGTACGACTTTAATACTCTCCGTCGTTTTCATCTTCTCTCCTCAGGCTATTCTGGCCTGACCGGCGATGGTCAACAGTTTGGTAAAGCGCAGCCGGCCATCAAACGGTGGCAGGCTGTACTCTTCGGGATCGCGCGCTGTATCAAATTGCGGATCGTAGCCTTGGCTTAAATAAAGTCGCACGGCCTCCGGCTGGCGAAATCCCGTGGTCAGATAAATCCGGCTGTAGCCCGCCAGCAGCGCCCTGCGTTCCAGCTCCTGCACCACGCGCGCCGCCAGCCCCTGCTGGCGCAGGCTGCTTTTCGTCCAGATGCGCTTAATCTCGGCGGTGTCTTTGTCGTAAGGTTTGTAGGCCCCGGTGGCGATAATCTCGCCGCTGCGCTCCAGTACCACGAAAAGTCCCTGCGGTGCCAGATACCATTCGGTCAGCTCCACTTCAGCGTCGCGAGAAAAATAATCGCCATAGCGGGCGGCATATTCACCGAACAGACCGTTCAAAATTGGCTGCAGCTCGCTGGCTTCAGGTGAGACCACGCGAAATTGATCGCTCACGATGACCTCCTTAGTCGCCTAAACCGGCCGGGTTGATTTCAGATTGCGGAATACGCTCCACCCCTTCTCCCCAGCGGTTCAGCACCTTGTCATAGTCGCCGTTGCCAATTACGCCGTTGAGGGCGGTTTGTACCGGCAGAACCAGACCGCTGTCCTTTTTCAGCGTCACAGCGATGTGTGCCGCTTTTGGCCAACCGCCATCAACGCTGCCCACCCGTTGCGTTTTACCGTTGAGTGCAGCTTTCCACGCGCCGATAACGTTAGGACCGAAGTAAGCATCGGCGCGGCCTGACTGCAGAGCCAGGGTTTGCGCGGCATCATCTTTGGTATACACCGGCGTAAACGGCTGCAACCCTTTCTTCACGTTCTCATCGTTCCAGGCGAGCAGGATGGCTTCCTGATTTGTCCCCGAACCGACGATGATGCGCAGACCGGCGATATCTTCTGCCTGCTCGATTTTCTTCAGCTTACTGCCGGTTTTGACATAGAAGCCAAGGGAGTCCCTACGATACGTCGCGAAATCGAATTTCTCTTTGCGGGCTTTGGTGACGGTAATATTGCTGATCGCGGCATCATATTTGCCGGACGTGACGCCCAGCGGCCAGTCTTCCCATGACGTGGGCACGACGTTGAGTTCCAGCCCCAGACTGTCAGCCACCAGACGAGCGATGTCCGCCTCGCTGCCGATCAGTGTCTTATTGTCATCGGCAAAGACGGTCAGCGGCGGCTGGCTTAACCCGGCAATCGCCACGGTGAATTTACCCGGTACGGCCAGGTGCAGATTCGCGGGCAACTGCGCAATCGCCTGCGGATTTTTTGCCGTATTGATTGGCGTTTTATTGGCTTCCAGGCTTACGCCCGTACCGTTAATAGTCACATCATTTGCCCAGACGTTAGCGCTGAAAGCCAGTGACAGCGCGAGGAAGACTGATTTTTTCTGCATAGCGTTTTTCTCTTATTGTGTGAATTGGTTTGCAGGTGTCGCGAGTCCCAGGCTTGCGCGCAGGGTCGTACCGGGATATTCATGGCGGAACAGGCCACGCGCCTGAAGCACGGGGACAACCTGTTCGACAAAACGCGGGAAGGTATCTGGCGTTCCCCCCTGGATGATAAAACCATCTGCGGCTTTTTCGTCGAACCACTGCTGAAGACCATCGGCAACCTGTTGCGGCGTACCGCTGAAACGTGGGCGTGGACTGGCCGCTTCCAGAGCAACCTGGCGTAGCGTTAAGCCACGCTCACGCGCGTTGCGTTTGATCTCATCAGTCGTACTGCGAAAGCTGTTTTGTCCAAGGGAACCCAAATCCGGGAACGGTGCGTCCAGTGGATATTGGGCGAAATCATGATGTTCAAAATAGCGGCCCAGGTAGTTCAGCGCGTCGGTAATAGAGACCAGCGCAGCGGTAGTCTGATACTGCTGCTCAACATCCTCTGCGCTGTCGCCAACAATCACGCTGACGCCCTGGAATATATGCAGTTGTTCGGGATGTCGCCCGGCGTAGGCCAACTGGCTTTTTACATCCTGATAGAACTCTTTGGCCTCCGCCAGCGACTCCTGATGGGTAAAAATAGCATCGGCATGCTGCGCCGCTAATTTCTTACCATCCTGTGAAGCGCCCGCCTGGAATATAATCGGACGGCCTTGTGGCGTGCGCCCAATATTTAACGGCCCTGCGACCTGAAAATAATCTCCATGATGGTTAAGCGTGTGCAGTTTTTGCGGATTAAAAAATTCTCCGCTTGCCTTATTACGGGTAAAAGCATCATCTTCCCAGGAATCCCACAGTCCTTTCACCACCTGTAAATATTCATCGGCGATACGATAACGCAAGGCATGTTCTGGATGCTGGGCACGGGAATAGTTTTTTGCCGAACCCTCCAGAGGTGATGTGACCACGTTCCATCCGGCTCGCCCCTGGCTGAGATGATCAAGGCTGGCGAACTGCCGTGCGGTAGTAAACGGCTCGCTGTATGACGTGGATACCGTGCCAACCAATCCCAGATTTTGGGTAATGCTGGCCAAAGCAGATAATACCGTCAGCGGCTCAAAGCGATTTAAAAAGTGTGGAATTGATTTTTCATTAATATACAGACCATCGGCGACAAAAATAAAATCCAGCTTCCCTTTTTCCGCAATAAGCGCCGTCTCTTTGACAAAATCAAAATTAATACTGGCATCGGCCTGTGCCGCCGGATGACGCCATGCGGACATATTTCCCGCTGCGCCATGCAGAATAGTGCCGAGCCGTAGTTGCCGATTTTCAGCCATAATAACCCCTACCCAACAGGTAAACTTAAAGATGTGCGAATGCCGTTTTTGCTAGTTGTGCAAAGTAATGCGCGGCAGGTTCAATTAAACGTTCGTCCGGATTAAAGCCCGGGTGATGTAATCCGTATTCACTGGCGCTGCCAATACTGACAAATGCGCCAGGCGTATTTTGCAGATAGACGGCAAAATCCTCGCCGCCCATATGCAGGTCGGCATGATGGGTGGTGTAGCCTGATTGTTTCGCCACGGCGGTGGCGATATCGGCCCAACGTGCATCGTTTACCAACGCGGTCGGCCCTGCATGCCAGATAACGTCGATTTGTGCGCCAAAGGCGTGGGCAAAACCGGCGGCGATGTCATTAACCCGTGCTTTAACCTGCTGTTGCACCGAAGTCCGGTGCGTTCTGAGCGTCCCTTCCAGCTCAACGGATTCTGGCAACACATTCCATGTATTTCCTCCCTGAATACGGGTCACGCTAAGCACCACTGAATCCAGTGTGTTAACGTCTCGACTGGCAACGCTTTGCAACACCGTGACCAGTTGGCTGGCGAGCAGGATGGCATCTCTGCCTTCATGCGGACGCGCCGCATGTGCGCCCTTGCCATTAATACGCAGCACGAAGCGATCGACGTTGGCATAGAACGCGCCGCCGCGTGTGGCAAATTCCCCCACTGGTAAACCTGGCTCATTGTGCATGCCAAAAATAGCCGCAACGTTGTGCAGCGCACCGGCGCGGATCAGCGTTTTTGCGCCACCGAAACTCTCTTCAGCGGGCTGAAACAAAATACGTACTCGCCCCGGTAAGTGTGTTTCCTGTTGTTTAAGCAGCAGCGCGGCGCCCAGCATGACGCTGGTGTGAACGTCATGTCCGCAGGCATGCATCACTCCCGGTGTGAGGGAGCGAAACGGCACATCGGCGCTTTCTTCTATCGGTAGCGCATCGATATCCGCTCGCAGCGCGATGACATCTTCTCCCTGCCCGATTTCCGCGACCAGACCGGTTTTCAGGTCGAACGGCAAAATCTCGACGTCCGCTGCGTGCAGCCAGGCGTGAATGCGCGCCGTCGTTGCCGACTCTTGCAGGGAAAGCTCCGGGTGCTGGTGTAATTCACGACGCCAGTTGATAAGCGTTGAGGCCAGAGTCATCAGAGCACCTCCACGGCGTTATGGGCTTGCGCCAACAACCGCAGCGATGTCAGACGCGCGTGACCTTCCGCGACTGGCGTGTCGATAATGAACTCCTCAATGCCAAATTGCGTATGCAGGGCATTCAGCTTTGCCATCACCTCCTGAGCCGTGCCGTGTAACAACGCCTGCTCACGACGCGCGATTTTGCGTGGCGGACTGCCGGCCTGCGCGGCGAATGCCAGCGCCTGCTCTTCACTGGCTACCGTGACACGTTGACCATTCTCCAGCTCCACGCCCCAGATTTGCACGTTTTCCGCAAGCTGCGCGGCGGTATCGTTACTGTCAGCCACAATCACCTGGACGGCAACTATCGTCGGACGTGCGCTGTGGGTCTGCCAGAAGGACAAAACGTCACGCAATAACGCGCGGTCACCGTTGAGGTGTGCCGCAAAGATAAAATGCCAATTGAATTGCGCTGCTAACTGTGCGCTTTGCACACTGGCTCCCAGGACAAATCCTTCCGGCGGTAACGGTGGGATTGGCGTCGGAAATACCGTTTCCCCGCTTTCCGTGCCGCTCAGCGTCAGCCAGTCGTTAAGCTGGGAAAGTTGGTCGGCAAAACTGCCTTTTTCATCCTGATGCACTCCTTGCTGTAGTGCCTGAGTCGACAGTGGTAAACCGCCAGGGGCTTTCCCTACGCCGAGATCGACACGCCCGGGTGCCAGCGAGGCCAGAAGATTGAAGTTTTCCGCCACTTTGTACGGGCTGTAATGTTGCAGCATCACGCCACCGGAGCCTACACGAATACGCTGGGTTTGCCCGAGGATCCAGGCAATCACCAGCTCCGGTGATGGGCTGGCCAGCTGTGGCGTATTATGGTGTTCCGCGATCCAGAAACGATGGTATCCCCACTCTTCTGCCTGCTGCGCCAGACGTAACGTCCGGGCAAGCGCCATCGCGGCGGTTTCACCTTCCCCGAGGGGGCTTTTATCCAGAATACTCAGGCGATATGACATGTTACGGGCCTATGCTTGTTAACATGTCATTATTATTAAATTATCAGATAACCATGCAGAAACATTTAATTCACATTTGCTCAGCTAAAAAGTAGATAACCAGCCCTGACGCTGTCAGGGTTAAAATTCGGATCGCCTTGTACTGGTCGGAACACGAAACTGAAAACACGCGGAATGTATGGCCTACAAAATATAATAGGGTCGTTGGTCTCACGGGAATAACATCCAAATCATTTCATGCCAGTTTTCTTTTTGCGAAAACGTTTTTTAACGCGATTTACGTTAAGTCAGGTTAAATGACTTAAAACGTTATGCGGTTGTATAAAATGTTTCAGTTTTATGACCCTGAATGAATATTCCACAGAGATTTTTTAATTTAAATACTTCCACAGAAATGATGATTAGTAGAGAATGCAGCGTTTCTTATTAAAACGGTTTAAAACGGCTTTTTAATATTCATCCCGATTTTATTACGGGAATTTTTGTATGGATTATACATATCATTATGGGGCCTCTATGAAAAGTAACATGCCCGTTACACAAATTGAGCACGCACTTAACGACAAAGCGACGCTGCTTTCAACGACGGATAAAGAAAGTCATATTACCTACGCTAACTCTGCTTTTATCGATGCCAGCGGATTTAACGAAGATCAATTAATGGGCGAAGCGCATAATATTATTCGCCATCCTGACATGCCTCCCGCTGCATTCGCCGATATGTGGTACACGCTACAGCAGGGAGACAGCTGGACGGGTATGGTGAAAAACCGCCGCCAAAATGGTGACCATTACTGGGTTCGCGCCAACGTTACGCCGGTCTGGCACAATGAAAAACTCACCGGTTACATCTCAGTGCGTACCGTTCCTTCGCGTGATGAAATAACTCACAGCGAAAGTTTATACCAAAAAATGAATAGTCAGCAGTTTAAAGGCTTTCGACTTTTTAAAGGGATTATCATTCGTCGCGGCTTATTGGCATGGACCTCCATGTTTAAATGGCTGAATATCAGCCAGCGCGTCAATTATTCTTTAGGGGTGACGGCCCTGCTCGCTTTGCTATTTATCTTCGCCCCGTTTAATCCCTTTATTCAGTCGGGTGGCTTGCTGGTGTTATTTCTGGCGCTGGCTATTTACCTTAAGTATCAAATTTGTCAGCCAGTTAATACGCTCCTGACGCAAATGAAGAAAGTGGTGTCCGGACGTAAACCTGATAACTGTCATTTAAATCGGGTGGATGAGATCGGAATGCTAATGCGACTGGTTAATCAGTCTGGGCTTAATCTGAATTCTCTGGTCGATGACGTCAGTACGCAAATTTCCGGTATTCGCGCTATCAGTCAGCGGGTATCAAAAGAAGGTACGGCGCTGCATAAGCGTTCAGAAGAAACCTCTGCCGACCTGCAACAAACCGCTGCGGCCATTGAAGAAATTGGTAGCGCGGTACAACAAACCGCTGAGACGGCGGCACATACCATGACCATGGCCGATAAAACCAGCGCCAACGCTGCAGAAGGCGGCGATATCATGAAACAAACTATCGCCATGATGCAGGCGATATCGCGTGACAACGGGCAGATCGTTGACATCATTGGCGTGATCGACAGCATCGCCTTTCAGACCAATATTCTGGCGCTCAATGCCGCGGTTGAAGCCGCGCGAGCCGGGGAATCCGGGCGTGGCTTCGCCGTTGTCGCGGCAGAAGTCCGCAATCTGGCCCAACACTCGGCGTCTGCGGCAAAAGAGATCAAACAGCTTATTGAGAAGAACGTCGCCAATGTTAATAGCGGCGTCAAAATGGTGGAGCAAACAGAAACGCATCTCACCGGGATGATTGGGGATGTACTGCAGATGTCGATGATGATCAAAGACATTAGTCTGGCCACGCGTGAGCAAACCCAGGCTTTGGATCTGATTAACGATTCAATTTCACGCGTTGGCACCATGACACACAATAATGCCGAGATGGTGGAGCGCGTCACCGACGCCACCGCCGATCTGACCCAGCGTTCATCACGCTTACAGCAGGCCGTTCAGGTCTTTGGCGTATCGGCATAACGTTACGGCGCTTATTGGGTGAATGTCTCGATAAGCGCACTCCTCTACATGGGGCTCTACGCCGGAACCGCCGAAATTTCCGGTCCGTTGCTTTTAGTGATCTTTCGGTACCTCAATGACTCCATCAGCAATGCCCTGAGCCAGCCTTTCGATCCATTTTGCAAAGCGAAATATCCAGGGTATTGCAGGCATCTGGACTTTTGAAGCGCTGTCCATCACCCGTTTAAAGGCATCCATATAGTCATAACAGCCCTGCAATAATTGAGCATCACCATTATCATGAACTATCTTCGCTAACTGCTGTTGTTCAGCAGTTAAGTCGACCATTTTCTTTCCTCCTTTGGTGCCCCTCGTCATCAGGCACAGCAACGATCGTTCCATGAGTCTCGATAGATAATATTACCCTCCATATACTTCCAGGTAATCGCCTCATAACGCAACTCGAGCGTTTCAAGGTGAGTACTACTCATACCGTTAGGTGACAGGTATGGCGCAACCGTTGTGAACTTGACGTTTTCCAGAATGATATTGAAATACTCCGCCTCGATGCCCGATTCCAGGATACGGTACATCTTGATTGTCGCCTTCTTCATGGTTCGGCCTTCACAGACAGCGCGGTACAGGAGCGGTGTTGTCTGATCAAATTCCTTCACTATCGTGATCGGGCTATGAACGCGCGTCCCTGTAAGTTTGCCCCAATTGGGGTCTACTGGAATGGTTACGCCGTGCGAAAATGATTTTAATTCGATGGAACCCAAACGCAGGGGCATTAAACAACTGCCAACAATCGGCGATCCATTTTCATCTTCAAGCCATAAATGAGCGGGAGTAGACATATAATTTCCTTATCAGTGATGATTTAAGTAACTGTGATATTAACGCTGTCACCATTTACAGTAACGCGTGAAAATAACAATCATAACTATGGCGAATACGCCTGTAGGCCAGACAGGGCTGTCAGGGAAAAAATATCCCTGGAGCAATGCGAAAATAATCGTAAAAATGACAGGTCCGTACAGCGATGATAAAAACCTGAGCTGCCACAGTAGAAATTTCTTTAGTGATCGAATCATGGTTATCTGATCATCCGGGTGATGATATGTGCTATACCGGAATCAGATGACCATTGCGCTTCAATTGCGCCCGCGCGCTCAAATACCGGTTCAATCAGGAAATACATCATATCCAGTTGTTGCATGTAAAGTGCAGAGTAATAAGCTGGATACTGGACGTGTAGACGACGAGCACTATCCGCCGCTTTCTGAACCAAGCCGTACGTGGCCACAACCCCCGCAGTCGTACCCGCTGCACGTCCCGTAAGAGCACTGAGTTGCATACTTAGATGCAATCCGATACGGACGCTGGTAGCGACCGCTAAAGCGTACCCCGCACCGGTAAGGGTGCTGGCCGCGATATGAACATTTACAGCCATAAGTGCTTTTTTTATATGCTCTAATTGGGCATTAGTTTTGTATTTGAATACTTCTTCAAAGTAGACACGAAGCATTTCATAGACAACGTCACCATGCTGGATAATGCGAATAACAGCATTCCTGAAGCGCAGATCCTCCGTTTTTTGCTGCTGGCAAACATCATTATATTCATCGGTAAAGCAGGACGTGTAATACAGCAGACGGGTAGCGCCCTTTCCCAAGGTTTCAACTTGATTTGTAACCTGCTGACCGACGGCAGAAACTGCATGATCGAGCTTTAATGCAAGGATCCTGTTAGCCTGTAGGTAACTGATGACTTCATTGTTGTTGTACATAACCGCTCCATGCTAATTTCATTACATCCAGTTTTTCATTACTTTTCTCGGGAAAGCGTCCGATAAAAGGATTCGTCAGCATATAAAAAATGCCTGATCCAGCCTGCGGGCAGATTGTTCTGGACCTTATCACACGCGAAAAAAGCAATCTTGATCGCATCGTCGCCACGCCGGGGCTGAAGGAAATGACGCAGGGAACGCTGTTCCGCAAGTTATGTACATATACAACGGCCAACCCGACAAGACAGGCGATATTTGAATACGATCGGCTGGTTCGCAGTATTTACACGCTGAAGTATCTGCGTGACCCGCAGTTGGAACGCAATATCCGTCGCTCCCAGAATCGCGTTTAATCTTATCACCAGTTACCCAAAGTCGGCGGTAAGAAAGAGTTAACAGGGAAAAATGATACTGAAACGGACATCAGTACCCAGTGTGGGCGATTGATCTCCAATGCGATCATTTATTACAACTCCGTGTTCCTGTCACGTTTGCTGGAGAGACTGGAAGCCGAAGATAATACCAAAGGCGTCGAGGCGCTGACCCGGATATCACAGATGGCCTGCAGCACATTTTACTGAACGGGCATTACACCTTCCAGAGCAGCAATGAACTTATCGATCTGGATACTCTTGTTGCCGGACTTAAACTGGGTTTCGGCGGTTCCGACGTAGAACCTCTACAGGTATAAACGCCCTTCTCCTTTATTGGCTGAATCGAGGCCACACCGCGCCAGTACCGGCTGCATAAAAATGCTGAATTCTTGTTACCGGGGCTTTGCGGAACCAATCAATTGAATGTAGGATGCTCGGCCGGCAGTTTTCCCCCGTAACACAATGAAGGGTAAGGCTGTTTTCGCCGCAGCAGGTGCGGCAAAAAGGATGTTGTATTTTTGTCAGGTCAACAGGAATCGTAATGAACACAAACAACACGCAAGCCGCGGAACAACATGCGGCGAAACGACGCTGGTTGAATGCTCACGAAGAGGGGTATCACAAAGCGATGGGCAATCGACAGGTACAAATGATCGCCATTGGCGGCGCAATTGGTACCGGGTTGTTTTTAGGGGCAGGCGCACGCCTGCAGATGGCCGGCCCGGCTTTGGCGCTGGTCTATCTGGTATGCGGTATTTTTTCGTTCTTTATACTGCGCGCGCTCGGCGAACTGGTTTTACATCGCCCTTCCAGCGGTAGCTTCGTTTCCTACGCCCGTGAATTTTTAGGTGAGAAAGCCGCCTATGTGGCTGGCTGGATGTACTTCATCAACTGGGCGATGACCGGCATTGTCGATATCACCGCGGTGGCGTTGTATATGCACTACTGGGGCGCGTTTGGCGACGTGCCGCAGTGGGTGTTCGCCCTCGGCGCGCTGGCTATTGTCGGTACCATGAACATGATCGGCGTGAAATGGTTCGCGGAGATGGAGTTTTGGTTTGCGCTGGTTAAGGTACTGGCAATTGTGATTTTCCTGGTGGTAGGTACCGTTTTTTTAGGTACCGGAAAGCCGCTGGATGGTAACGCCACGGGTTTTCACCTGATTACCGACAACGGCGGCTTCTTCCCGCATGGCCTGCTGCCTGCGCTGGTACTGGTACAGGGTGTGGTTTTCGCCTTTGCCTCTATTGAACTGGTGGGTACCGCCGCCGGTGAGTGCAAAGATCCGCAAACGATGGTGCCGAAAGCAATCAATAGCGTTATCTGGCGTATTGGTCTGTTTTATGTGGGTTCTGTCGTGCTGCTGGTTCTGCTACTGCCCTGGAACGCCTATCAGGCGGGGCAAAGCCCGTTTGTGACCTTCTTTTCCAAACTGGGCGTGCCGTACATTGGCAGTATCATGAATATTGTGGTGCTCACCGCGGCGCTTTCCAGCCTTAACTCAGGGTTGTACTGCACCGGGCGTATTTTACGCTCCATGTCGATGGGCGGTTCGGCACCGAAATTCATGGCTAAAATGAGCCGTCAACAGGTGCCATGGGCCGGGATCCTCGCCACGCTGGTCGTGTATGTCGTCGGGGTATTCCTGAACTATCTGGTGCCGTCACAGGTGTTTGAGATCGTGTTGAACTTCGCGTCACTGGGCATTATTGCGTCGTGGGGGTTTATCATGGTCTGTCAGATGCGTCTGCGCCGGGCCATAAAAGAAGGTAAAACGGCAGACGTCAGCTTTAAACTGCCGGGCGCACCGTTTACCTCGTGGTTAACGCTGCTGTTCCTGCTAAGCGTACTGGTATTGATGGCGTTTGACTATCCAAATGGCACCTATACCATCGCGTCATTACCGCTGATTGCCATCCTGCTGGTCGCGGGCTGGTTCGGCGTGCGTAAACGCGTTGCAGAGATCCACCGCACCGCGCCATAACGGCAGAAGGCCTGACAGGTTAATCCTTCAGGCCTTCTTTTTTAGTTCGCTTCAATCAACTGCGCTACGTCGTTGCTGTTAATTTCCCGCGCATTCCCATCCTGATCGGTATAGCTGGTCATTCCCGTGTCTTTATCCAGTTTTGGCTTACCCTGGGTGGTGATGGTTTGTCCGCTTTTGGTCGTCATGACGTAATCGGTGGTGCATCCTGCCAATGTAAACAGCATTACGCCTGCACAAAGACAGATAAATGGCTTTTTCATGGTATTCCCGTGTTATTCAGTTAGCCGTTGAGGGCGTAGTGTAAGTCCCTGAAGTAGGTCAGGCTACTGGCGGGGTGTAACGAGGCGTATCGGGGGATTTAGAGAAGTGACAGGAGGGGTTTCCCCCTCCGGTTAATTACAGCGCAATACGAATAACATCGTCCGGCTGGGTGGCTTCCTGCTCGCGGGTGGACTTCTGTTTCACGCTCACGTACAGGGTTTCACCGTCGGCGGAGAGCGCCAGGCTATTCGGGAATGTTGGGGTCTCGAACGTTTTAACGACTTTATAGCTTTTCGCGTCGATCACGCTCACTTTGCCGGCCTGACGATGGGTCACGTAGGCCTCGTTACGCGCCGGGTTAAACAGCACGGCCAGGGATTCCGGCGCGGCGACTTTTGCCAGGACGTTGCCATTACGGGTGTCGATTACCAGCACTTCCGCCGCTTTAGAGTCGGTGACAAAGGCGCGGTTGCCCGCCGTGTCCAGACTCAGGTTGATGAAGAAATGCTCTTTTCCATCATCCAGCAGCTTTTTACGGCTGAGAATTTTGTTGGTGGTGGTATCGATAGTGATGAATTCACCGTCCGCATTGGCGGTGTACAGGCGTTTAGCCTTGCTGTCGACAGCCAGAGCGGTGCTCATTTTGCCGGTATTTTGAATGGTGTCCTTCAATTTAATGGCATCACCGTCCACCACCCAAATCACGCTCTCTTTACCAATACCGCTAATGTATACCGTGTTGGTGGCGTCATCGGCGACCAGCTCACGCGGCTGCAGTGGGCGAACGTCTTCAGAACGCTTACGCGCATCCAGCACCAGACGTCCTTTCACCGCGCCCGTTTTAGCATCCATTGCCGTCACCGCGCTGTTTACCGTGTTGCCGAACCACAGCGTTTGCGTGGCGTTGTTGATGGTGGCGCCAAACGGTTTGAGATCGTTATGAATAACCTGAGTCACTTCGAGGGTGACCGGGTCAAGACGGTAAACCACCCCGCCGGTATCCAGTTTGCGGCTCTGCGAGGTCGCCAGCCACAGCGCGTTCTCTTGCTGACTGTATGCCATTTCATAGGCGCCTTTGCCCACGGCTTTGCGCAGCAGTTCTTCTGCAGCCTGCGTAGTAAAAGATGATGCAACGAGCAGTGAACCTAACAGTAAAGAACCACGCAGACGCGGCGAAAACAGATGACGTAAAGACATGACGACTCCCTTTGATAAATTCGTTTGTTACTGCTTCACATAGCTTCAATGAGCAAAATCATGGTTTTGCCTTTTTCAAGAATGAGAATAGTAATCATTATTCATCTCAAAGTGGAGCACTTCTTCACATATTGACTACAATCGTTGTCATTGCCCGAAAAATTAGCGCAATTCAGCAGCGCTAAAATTCATCTTTTATAAAAAAATTCACGCGCTTATCGCCGGTTTTACGGCGTAAGCATCATTAACTGGCCTTGTTCATGACGATTTTTGCATCCCGCTACACTGCACTTCCTGTTTCTTTACTGCCTGTCTTCCTCTCGCCTTATGCCGTGGCAGAAAGTGAGATAAACGATCAAACGCTGATCGTTAGCGCGACACCACAGTCCGTTTCTGAACTGGACACCCCTGCCGCCGTCAGCGTCGTTGACGGAGAAGATATGCGTCTGGCAACGCCGCGAATTAACCTGTCTGAATCCCTGACCAGCGTCCCTGGGCTGCAGGTGCAAAATCGGCAAAACTACGCCCAGGATCTCCAGTTGTCGATTCGCGGATTTGGTTCGCGAACCACTTATGGCATCCGCGGCATTCGTTTGTATGTCGACGGGATCCCGGCAACCATGCCGGATGGGCAGGGTCAAACATCCAATATTGATATCAGCAGCGTACAAAATATTGAGGTTTTACGCGGCCCCTTCTCTGCTCTGTATGGCAATGCGTCTGGTGGAGTGATGAATGTCAGCACTGAAACGGGACATGAGCCGCCAACCATTGAAGCCAGCAGTTATTACGGCAGTTTTGGTAGTTGGCGCTACGGGTTAAAAGCAACGGGCGCACTGGGCGATGGTACACAGCGAGGGGATGTGGATTACACCGTTTCAACAACCCGGTTTACTACCCATGGTTATCGCGATCGCAGCAGCGCACAAAAAAATCTGGCCAATGCCAAACTGGGCGTGCGCATGGACGATACGAGCAAACTAACCCTGATTTTCAATAGCGTAGAGAGTAAAGCTGACGATCCTGGTGGTCTTACCGAGTCGGAGTGGCAGGCCAATCCGCAGCAATCTCCCCGCGCTGAGCAATACAACACGCGAAAAACCATCAAGCAGACCCAGGCGGGGTTGCGCTATGAACGCCAGCTTAGCGCGAAGGATGATATCAGCATCATGACTTATGCGGGCGAGCGTGAAACCACTCAGTATCAGTCAATCCCGATGGCCCCTCAGTTAAAACCCTCTCATGCCGGAGGCGTTATTACCCTGCAACGTCATTATCAAGGGATAGACAACCGCTGGACTCACCGTGGCGAGCTGGGCGTACCCGTGACCTTCACCACCGGTCTGAATTACGAAAACATGAGCGAAAACCGTAAAGGCTACAACAACTTTCGCCTTGATGATGGCGTGCCAGAATATGGTCAGAAAGGCGACTTACGACGTAACGAACGTAACCTGATGTGGAATGTCGATCCCTATCTGCAAACCCAGTGGCAATTAACGCAGAAACTCTCGCTGGATGCCGGGGTTCGCTACAGTTCGGTGTGGTTTGATT
The DNA here is from genome assembly GCF_013816515.1 of Citrobacter sp. RHB35-C21. NCBI lineage: Bacteria > Pseudomonadati > Pseudomonadota > Gammaproteobacteria > Enterobacterales > Enterobacteriaceae > Citrobacter > Citrobacter sp. RHB35-C21. The sequence goes on along the minus strand of NZ_CP057147.1, from coordinate 2,641,683 downwards.
CTAACGATCGCTATATTACGCCAGGTAACGGAGATGACAGCGGTGACGCCAGCTATCACCAGTGGTTACCTGCTGGATCGTTAAAATACGCCATCACCGATACCTGGAACGTCTACCTGTCCGCGGGACGTGGGTTCGAAACGCCCACCATCAACGAGTTGTCTTACCGCTCCGACGGCCAAAGTGGGATGAATTTTGACCTACAGCCTTCTACAAACGATACCGTGGAAATCGGCAGTAAAACGCGTATCGGCGATGGGCTGTTTACCGCAGCGCTATTCCAGACCGATACCGATGACGAGATCGTGGTTGACAGCAGTAGCGGCGGGCGGACAACCTACAAAAACGCTGGAAAAACCCGCCGTCAGGGAGGTGAGTTATCCTGGGACCAACGCTTTGCCGCAAGCTGGCGCGTAAAAGCTGCATGGACCTGGCTGGATGCGACCTACCGCAGCAACGTCTGTGGCGATCAAAACTGCAACGGCAACCGCCTGCCTGGCATTGCGCAAAACATGGGATTTGCTTCGCTGGGCTACGTGCCTGATGAAGGTTGGTATGCGGGAACTGATGTTCGTTATATGAGCAACATTATGGCCAATGATGAAAATACGGCGCAAGCCCCGTCCTATACCGTAGTGGGTTTAAATACCGGCTATAAATTTTATTACCGCAGTCTGATGATCGACCTGTTCGGTCGGGTGGATAATCTGTTTGATAAGTCCTACGTCGGTTCGGTGATAGTGAATGAGGCAAATGGTCGATATTACGAACCGGCGCCAGGACGAAACTATGGCGTAGGGATTAATCTGGCCTGGCGTTTTGAATAGCACTGGCGGGAATGACTCCCGCCATCCGTTTTACGCATCGTCTGCAAGACGAATCACCACTTTACCGAAGTTTTTTCCCGTCAGCAGGCCGATAAAGGTCTGCGGCGCATTTTCCAGACCGTCGGTGATTTGTTCGCGGTAATGGATTTTGCCCTCTTTAACCCAGCGCCCCATCTCCCGCTGAAACTCCTGAATGCGGTGACCATAATCCTGACCAATGATAAAGCCCTGCATCCGGATTCGCTTTTTCAGCAGCGTTGCCATCAGCAAAGGTAATCTATCGGGTCCGCCAGGAAGTGTTGTGGCGTTGTAACCGCTGACCAATCCGCACAGCGGAATGCGCGCAGAGGTATTGAGTAATGGCAGAACGGCGTCAAATACCTTGCCGCCGACGTTTTCGTAGTAAATATCGATCCCCTGCGGACAGGCTTTTGCCAGCTGTTGCGCAAAATCTTGTGCATGGTGATCGAGGCAGACATCAAAGCCCAAGACCTCGGTGGCATGTCGGCATTTCTCTGCCCCGCCAGCAACCCCGATTACCCGGCAGCCTTTGAGCTTACCAATCTGCCCTACCGTTGCGCCAACCGGGCCGGTGGCGGCGGCCACAACCAGCGTTTCCCCCGCTTTTGGCTGACCGATATCCAGCAGCCCCATATAAGCAGTAAATCCTGGCATCCCCATCACTCCCAGCGCCCAGGAGGGATGTTCGGGATTATCGCCAAGCTTCACCAGCCCGTTACCGTCGGAGATGTCATAGTCCTGCCAGCCGCTGTAGCTCAGCACCCACTCGCCTGGCTGGTAATCAGGATGGTTGGAGGACACCACGCGACTCACGGTCCCGCCAACCATCACGCCGCCAATCTCTACCGGCGGGGAGTAAGACGGCTCATCGCTCATGCGTCCACGCATGTAGGGATCGAGGGAAAGAAAAATGGTGCGCAGCAAAACCTGGCCTTCACCCGGCGTTGCCACCTCATCGTCTTCAAGACGGAAGTTTTCCGGGACCGGCGCGCCATGCGGGCGGGAAGCCAGTACCCAGCGGCGATTGCGATTAGTCTGTTGACCCATGATGTGCTCCTCTGCTTTTGGCATGATTCCATCAATAGTAGCAGCCTGTGTCCGCCAGTTAGCTGACGACATGATTTAACCGCACAACCAGGTAAACGCAGGGTTGTGCGGTTTCATTAATAAACCGACAATCATTCGGCGGGCCAAGCTCCAGGCAATCGCCAGCCCGCATTTCATGACGCACGTCCCCTTCCACAAAGACCAATTCCCCCTGCTGTAGCCAGATAAGTTGTCTTGCCTGCACGTAGGAAGAGGCTGGCATCGGGATGTCGCTTCCAGCGGGCAATTCTATCTGCACCAGATCAATAGGCAGATCGCTGCGCGGTGAAACGTGGCGGCGCAGATAGTGGCTTTGCGGGTCGTGCCAGACAGGCTGATCAGCGAAGCGCAGCAGCTTGCCCTCCTGCATTTCGGCCCGCGCCATCAGCATAGACATGCTGATACCAAAGGCACCGGAGAGCCTGCCCAGCAGCGTGGCCGTAGGGCTGCTCTCACCGCGCTCTATTTTATGGATCATCGCCCGCGACACGCCTGCGCGTTCAGCGAGTTCCGTCAGAGACCACCCGCGAGACTCCCGCTCAATGCGAATTCTTGCACCGATCCGTTGATTTATGCTGTCTTCAATAGTATTCATATTGTAATACTATAGTGAACAATCCCTGAGGTTCAACATGTCCATTCGATTTGCCAGCAAAGAAGACTGTGCCGCCATTGCAGAAATCTACAACCACGCGGTACTGCATACGGCGGCTATCTGGAACGATCAAACGGTCGATGCCGAAAACCGTATCTCATGGTATCAAGCCCGCCAGTTGATGGGCTATCCGGTGCTGGTGAGTGAAGAGAATGGCGTGATTACAGGGTACGCCTCCTTTGGCGACTGGCGTAACTTTGATGGATTCCGTCATACCGTTGAACATTCGGTGTATGTCCATCTTGCTCATCAGGGTAAAGGCCTGGGACGAGCGCTGCTCAGCAGACTGATAGAAGAAGCCCGCGCGTGCGGCAAGCATGTGATGGTTGCGGGCATTGAGTCTCAGAATCAGGCGTCGCTGCATCTGCACAGTACGCTGGGTTTTAAAACCACCGCGCAAATGCCACAGGTTGGCACTAAATTTGGGCGCTGGCTGGATCTGACTTTTATGCAGTTGCAGTTAGACGATCGCCGCGAACCGGATGCCAGCAGATGAACCAGACGCTAACCCTCTCCTTTCTGATTGCCGCAGGTATTGGTCTGGTGGTGCAAAATACCTTGATGGTACGCATCACGCAGACGTCCTCGACGATCCTCATCGCCATGTTACTTAACTCGCTGGTCGGGATCGTGCTGTTTGTCAGCATACTGTGGTTTAAGCAAGGTATGGCGGGGTTTGGGGAACTGGTTTCCAGCGTGCGCTGGTGGACGCTAATCCCTGGCTTGCTGGGATCGTTCTTTGTTTTTGCCAGCATCAGTGGATACCAAAATGTGGGTGCAGCAACCACTATCGCGGTGCTGGTGGCCAGCCAGTTAATCGGCGGACTGGTGCTGGATATTCTGCGCAGTCATGGCGTGCCGCTGCGGGCGTTGGTGGGGCCGGTCTGCGGCGCGGTGCTGCTGGTCGTTGGGGCCTGGCTGGTGGCAAGACGTTCGTTTTAATTGCGCTTATCCGGCCTGAACATGCAGGCCGGATAAGGTGTTACTTCGCCATCTGACAACAACGAATTAAAGGATTGTGCCGCCTTTGGTCAACTGTTCGCGACGGGTTTCCATATCCTCTTTATGCTGACGGCCATGATGTGCGATAGCCGTACGCAAACGCTGTTGCTGGGTGTAACGTTCTTCCCGGCTCAGCACGACATCATCGCTGAGTTCAATCAGCAATTCATTCATATGCGTAATGACGCTCTCTTCAATGGCGGCATCAACACGTGCGCTGACCTCATCCAGATGCGACATAACCTCTCCTTAACTCATTAATTTAATTTTGCTTTTGAAAAATCGCTGCCCATCAGGCTAACGCTGTATCCGCTGACGTTGCTGCGCGTCGCGTAAAACGTTTTCCCGTTTGCCAACGCGATCCACGGAGCCTGCTGGTAGAAAATCTCTTGCGACTGCTGGTAAAGCGCGGCGCGTTCTTCCGGTTTACTCACCAGTTTCGCCTTTTGAACCAGCGAATTATACTCTTTATCGCACCAGCGCGCGGCGTTAGATCCGGTTTTAATGCTGTCACAACCCAGCAGTACATCGGCGAAGTTATCCGGATCGCCGTTGTCTGACATCCAACCGAACAACGCGGTGTCATGCTCACCTTTACGCATTCCGGAGAGATATTCGCCCCACTCGTACGACACAATTTTCGCCTTCACGCCAACCTTCGCCCAGTCGCTTTGGATCATCTCGGCAATCCGTCGGGAGTTCGGGTTGTATGGGCGCTGAACCGGCATTGACCACAGCGTCGCTTCAAAGCCGTTTTCCAGTCCCGCCTGTTTCAGCAGATCTTTCGCTTTTTGCGGGTCATAAGCGTAATCCTGCAGATCTTTATTGAACCCCAACATATTCGGCGGAATTGGCGATTTTGCCACCGTACCGGAACCTAAAAAGACGGCGTTAATAATGGCCTTTTTGTCTGTCGCGTAGTTAAGCGCCTGACGCACCAGCACGTTATCAAACGGTTTTTTCTCGGTATTAAACGCCAGATACCCGACGTTCAGCGCTTCAACCGAATGCAGCGTCAAATCTTTATTCTTCTTAATCTCGTCAAACTGTACGGGCGCAGGCGCCGGAATTATCTGACATTCATTGGTTTGCAGTTTCGCCAATCGGGTCTGTACGTTTGGCGTGATTGAGAAGATCAGGTGCTTCGTGGGGACGGCGCCGTCCCAGTAGTTCGGGTTGGCGAGATAGCGGATTTGCGAATCCTGCTTGTACTGCTGCAACACGTATGGCCCAGTGCCAATTGGCCAGTTATCGACGTTTTCCGGAGTGCCTTTTTTCAGCATCACGTCGGCATATTCCGCAGAGAGGATGGAGGCAAAATCCATTCCCCAGTCGGCAAGAAACGCGGCGTTAGGTTCATTAAGGATAAACTGAACGTGATAATCATCGACCTTCTTCACTTCTTTAATCAGTTTATCCAGACCGACATCGTTGAAGTATTCGTAGCTTCCCTGAGAAATTTTGTGGTACGGATGATCGGCATCTTTCTGTCGTAATACCGAGAAAACCACGTCATCAGCGTTGAAGTCGCGGGTTGGTTTGAAGAATTTATTACTGTTGAATTTCACGCCCTGACGCAGGGTAAAAGTGTAGGTCTTACCGTCCGGCGAAATCCTCCAGTCCGTTGCCAGAGACGGAACTGGCGTATTTTTTACCGGATCAAAGTTGATGAGTCGGTTGTAGAGCACCTGTGAGCTGGCCACAAACGATGGACCGGAACTGGCGATTTGCGGGTTAAATGACTCTGGCGACGCTTCTGAGCAGTAAATGAGAGTGTCGGTATTGGCCGCGAACGCCGCGCCTGATGGTAAGACGGCGCTGAGCGCCAGCGCGAGTAACGTTTTCCTTGCAATCATGGTTATAAGCCTTCTTATTTTATTATTAACCGAGATATCAGAGCATAGCTGACAAAAACTGACCAATAACAAATCACTATCAGGTTATTCTAATTCGGTGTATTTCGCTGAATAATTCATCACCCTAAGCGAATTAATTTCCCTTAAGTCTTTTTCAAAACGTCAAGATTTTTCCCGGCACTCTATGCCATGAAAATTCGCCCCTTTTTGCCTCTCTTCCACCGTTTGCTCGTTTTTATAAAACGTAAAGTAGATACGTGAAGAAGTCTAAGGGGTAACAACGTGGCAAAAACTCTCTTGCGCAGCGGCAATTTGGATGACTATCAGGCCGTGGGCGGCGGTGGTCAGGCCGTGTTTGATTCAGCATTGCAAATTCGTGAAACGCTTCGCCTGCGTAAACAGCAGGCGATGGTGGATTGTCTGGCGATCCCACAAATTAACGACAACGGCGATCGCGTTGACTGGTATTCGCCGATTGAAGGGAAAGCCGTTGCATGGAAAGCCGCTGATGAAGAGGCCCGTTTTCGTGCGCTGCGCTATCTGGGAAGCACGCTGGAAAATGCGGCGGCGCTGAGCCGTAAAAGTCTGCAATCGGGTAAAACCTCCCTGCAACTGTTTGGCTCACTGCTGGAAAAAGCCATCCAGTTTCCTGGTGAGAATCACGTGTTTCTGGTTGAAGGTAAACCCGTTATTACGTTCTGGGGTTTCGTCAATCTGAATGAAAATCCTCGCGACGATGTGCTCGATTGCCTGCGCCTTGCCGATATTCCTCCGGTCGTCACCGTAGCAGAGCCTGAGCCGGAAGAAGAAATCACTGCCCAAATCACCTTTGTCGAGGCCGACGCACCTTTGCTGACTCCAGTGGTTGAGCTACCTAAACCGGCTGAACCTGAACCACAACCCCCGGTCGTTGTTAACGAACCTGAAGTCTCGCCGCCGCTCGCACAGAAGAAACCCGCACGCCGCCTGCCGCTGTGGAGCCTGCCCGTTGCCGCGGTGATCATTGCAGCCATGGTTGGGCCGCTGCTGTGGAAGCAACAGCCCACCCAGCCCGTACCCGCTGTTCCCCCAAGAGACGTCGCTAAGTCAGATATAGCACCGCTGCCAGAACTGACATCTGCACTGCCGCTGCATCGGGCTGAAGTGGTTCCGGTCGCCAAAAAAGAAAAACCTGTCGAAGGACCGGTCGTGATCGCCGCGATTCCGAAAGATGCGCTGGTGATGGATGCCAACCAAATGAAGGCAGGAACGACGCGTTTTCTCAACGGTAACTGGCGCGTAATGGTTGATGTTAAAGATCCGGTTAGCGGTAAAGCGCCGTCGCTGCGCTATCAGATCCAGGCCAATAAAGGTACTGCGCGCGTGGTTCATGGCGACAATATTGTTTGTCGTGCCGAGATTTTCTCCGGTTTGCATCAGTCAGGTGAATTAATGATTAAGAGTCGCGGGAATGCCCGTTGTACGGACGGGTCACGTTATCCGATGCCGGAAATTACCTGCAAAGCGGGAACCAATGACGTCGCCGCCTGTACCGCACGTTATGACGATCACGCGGAAATCCCTCTGACGATCAAAAAGATAGGTGCCTGATTTTATGTTGGTGAATCTGTGTGACTACAAACAGAGCGTGACGCTCATCGCCAATAGCGGTGTGCAATTTCTGGATTTTGGCCTGACGCCGCAGGAATCTGCGCATCATGGCCGCTTTGTGCGCAAAACGGCAAACGGTCCCCTGCTGCGGCTGGATTTCGATCTGACAACCGGACGTTATACCTTACCAGGCAGCACCGGCGCTCAGCCCGAAGTGGTGAAGCCGGAAAGCACCCAGAAGTTGCATTATTCGCTGGACGTGCTCGACGGTGTCTGGCTGCCGCTGCCGTTCCTGCGCTTTAATCCGCCGCGTACGTTCGTTGAAGGCCCGGATAACTGGGCGCGCGTACAGGTGCGAAAGCTGGCGCAACCTGACAGCGCGGGCAACACCCACCGCGTCACCGTGGCGCTGGACAGCCAGCTCACTGAAAATGCCCCTGCGGCGTTAACCCCCAACGAAAATGACCTGCTGAACGGTACACGATTTGCGCTGGCCTGGCATGACAACGAAATTGCCGATTTCCTCGACCAGACCTGGATTGACGGTTGGTTGCGCGAATCCTTTATGCATCATGTCACACAGCATGAGAACCGCTCAGAACAAGAGATCCAACAGGCGCTGCGTAACTTTGAATATCAGGCGCACTGGCTGAATGTGCTGACCCTGTTAGGCGAGCAGCTTTCCGTCCCGGAAGTGAAACTGGTCACGCATACCCTCAGCACGCCCGCCATTCCCGTTGATCTTATCCTGGATATCGGTAACACCCATACCTGTGGCGTCCTGATTGAAGATCACGGGGATGCCAATGACGGACTGCGCCAGACAGCCGAATTGCAGGTGCGTTCGTTAAGCGAGCCACAGTTTCTCAACGATCCGTTGTTCACCAGCCGACTGGAGTTTTCCGAAGCGCGTTTTGGTAAGCAGCACTTTTCCGTGGAGAGCGGTCGTGATGATGCCTTTATCTGGCCGTCGATTGTCCGCGTTGGCGATGAAGCCCGAAAGCTGGCGATGCAGCGCATGGGCACTGAAGGCAGCAGTGGGATCTCCAGCCCGCGCCGTTATCTGTGGGACGAAACGCCGGTGTTGCATGACTGGCGCTTTAGCCAGATGAATGGCAAAACCCAGCGCGAACCACTGGCTACCGCCTTCCCGCTAATGAACCTGATGAACGATGACGGGCAACCGCTGTTCAGCCTGCCGCAGGATGATCGTCTGCCGGTATTCTCACCGCAATACAGCCGCAGTACGCTGATGACGCATATGTTGTGCGAAATACTGGCCCAGGCGCTGGGGCAAATTAACAGCGTGGCGACGCGTTTGCGCCTCGGATTCCCGGCATCTCCTCGTCAGTTGCGTACGCTGATCCTGACCCTGCCGTCGGCGATGCCCAAACAGGAGCGTGAGATTTTCCGCCTGCGCATGTTTGAAGCTATTGCGTTGGTCTGGAAAGCAATGGGCTGGCACCCGCAGGATGAAGACTTCACCACCCGTAAACAGCAGGAAAAGAGCGTGGTTCCCGTACCTGAGATCCAGATGGAATGGGATGAGGCCAGTTGCGGGCAACTGGTGTGGCTGTATAACGAAGCTATCTCTCACTACGATGGTCACACCGAATCGTTCTTTAACGCCCTTGCCCGCCCGGACCGTCTGCCGGAGCCTGGTGAGACTAAAGGTCGTGCGCTGCGCGTGGCATCGATCGACATTGGCGGCGGGACAACGGATATGGCCGTCGTCCATTACCAGCTTGATGACGGCGTGGGTACAAACGTCAAAATTACCCCGCACCTGCTGTTCCGTGAAGGCTTTAAGGTTGCGGGCGATGACATGCTGCTGGACGTGATTCAGCGTTGCGTGTTGCCTGCGCTGCAAACCCGTCTGCAACAGGCTGGCGTGACCGACGCCGCCGCATTGCTGGCTACGCTATTTGGCGATTCCGGGCGCATCGACACCCAGGCGATTTTGCGTCAACAAACGGCGTTACAACTCTTTATGCCGCTCGGTCATGCGGTACTTTCAGCCTGGGAACAAAGTGATATTAACGATCCGGTAGCGGGCCTGCATGCCACCTTTGGCGAACTCCTGAGCCAGCAACCAACGCGCAACGTGCTGAATTACATCCAGCAGGCTATCGATCATGCGTTACCTGCGGGATCGCCAGCGTTTGATGTGTTGAGCGTGCCGTTACAGGTGCAGTTCAGGCAGTTACAAGAAGCGTTACTGGCGGGCCAGTTTACCCTGACCTCCCCACTGCACGCGGTCTGTGAGGCCATTTCACACTATCGCTGCGATATTTTATTAGTGACCGGCAGACCCGCCTGTTTACCGGGCGTACAGGCGTTGATCCGCCATCTGCAGCCCGTTCCGGTTAATCGTATGATCTGGATGGATAACTACCGCGTACATGAGTGGTATCCGTTCAGCCAACAAGGGCGGATTGGTAACCCCAAATCCACCGCAGCAGTTGGTGCCATGTTGTGTAGCCTGGCGCTGGATCTACGCTTGCCGCGTTTCAACTTTAAAGCTGCCGATATCGGCGCTTACTCGACCGTACGTTATCTCGGCGTGTTGGATAATACGGTCAATACGCTGCGTGATGAGAACATCTGGTATCACGATATCGATCTGGATAAGCCCGGCGCGAAGCTGGATGCCCGCCTGCACTTCCCATTGCGCGGCAACGTAACATTAGGTTTCCGCCAACTGGCCAACAGCCGTTGGCCTGCCACACCGCTGTATACGCTCAGCATAAATTCTGCCGAACTGGCAAAAACCATCGCCGGAGATGGCGTGTTGAATGTACGGCTGCAGCTACGCGGCGGTAGCAAAGAAAGCGGCCCGGAATTTTTCGTACTGAGCGATGCGTGGTTACAGGATGGCACTCCCGTTGCCGCCAATGCCTTAACGTTAAAACTGAATACGCTGGCAGACCGACGCCATAGCGGGAGCCATTACTGGATTGATAGCGGGAGCGTGTACCTGAAATGAGTAAGATGTTAAACACCGCGCAGGCCGCCATCGAGTGGGTAACTGATACCCGTCAGCGTGCGGCGCGTCTTGATGATGAAGCGGATGCCCTGTTGGCGCAGCTCACCCTGGCCGCCGTTAATGAATCTGCGTTGAAGACGACCTTTTCATCGCGAGGATGCGTTGGGCTTTACGGACATTCGCAATCGGCAAAAGCGCACCTGCTCACAGCATTGTGCAGCAACGCCAATGGCAAAGTGAATATCGTTACCCCGGATCGCAGCTTTGATTACTTTTCACATATTAATCCTGGTCATGCGCCAACCAATATGGCGATCCGCTTTACGCGTGATGAAAATCCGCTCGATGGTGAATGGCCGTTGCGCCTGCGGCTACTCAGTGAAGCCGAACTAGTACAGCTATTTATTACCCAGTTCTGTGCGCTTGCGGACAACCGCCAGGTCGAGAAATCGATTATTGAGGCGCGCCTGGAAAAATGGCAAACGTTGCGCCAGCGTCATCCGGTGCCGGGCATTACTGCGCAGGATGTCGCGGCAATTGGCCGTTTCTGGCGCGCCTGCGTACCGGCCAGACAGCAGCAATTTGACGACGCGCTATGGCATCAGTTTGCCACGCTGCTACCCGCTCTGGATCTGACTACCCGGGCAAACGCCTGGGCGTTACTGTGGGGAGAACAACCAGAGTTGACGCAACAGTGGTTGGCGCTGGCGCATACGCTGCAACAAACCGGGAGCGCGCAAGAACTCGCGGCTCCGCTGAGCCTGCTGGTTGACCATTTTGGTTTACCTGCCGAGAGTTTCCTGACTCAGGTAGCATTGAACGGGAATGAGGCGCAAAGCGATGTGGTGGTTCATCCAATAGAAAATGATCAGTTGCTCAATGCGGTCAGCCTTTCTCAGGCTTCGCTGGCGCTGCTCACGCGCGAGCTGGTCCTGACGGTTGAAGACGCGGTACTGGAGAATGTCGATCTGCTGGATATTCCCCTCGCCCCGGATGTTCATCCCCATCCATTGTGGCAGGCCAAATTAGGCTGGATGCTGGAACATTATCGCCAGCATCTGCAACCGGATGTACTTTTAATCTGTAATGCGGTATCTACCCGCTCCCAGACGCCCGCCATCACCCGCAAACTACTGGGCTGGGTTAACGACACTCAGCCCGTACATGACGCCGCATTGCCGGGAGTGGTCTGGGCCATTACTCCGCAGGATGCGCGGTTTAGCACTCAGCAAAATCTTGATGAATCTGTGCAGCAATTAATGGGCAAGCCCGGACTGCACTGGGGCACGCTGCAGGCGCTGGATAAACACAGCTTACAACGCCTCGTCGAATGGCTGACTCAGGCAACCTCGCCCCAGCAACGCCAGGCGAGATTGACCTCCCTGCGTGAGCAGCACCAGCAGCGTGTACGCGAAACCCTGATCGGCTGGATTAACCCCGTTGAAACCGAATCGGGTAGCAATGAGTCGGTGATCCGCCAGCTCCAGGCCCAGGCGGCAAAGCATGGCGAACTCCTGGACGGTTTGCTCCCGCCGATGCGCCTCTTTGAGTCGCTGCTGCGTGTTCAGCAGCCGCGCGAGGAACAGGTGAGCGGATTATTTAATGAAGAGATTGACCTGTTTGCCGAGGTGCGTGACACACCGCACTCGCCGGAAAGCAAAGAGACCGGGTATCAGGCGCACAAAATGTGGGTTAACCACGTGCGCCAGTGGTGTCGCGATGAAAATAATGCGCGCCGATTACGTCTCGAGCCGCGTACGCTAAGGCAGGTTGCCGATATCCTCGTCACCACCAGCTATCGGCTGGAAATGCCGCAACGCTTACAGCGCATTATGCAGCGAGAAAACGTCTGCGCCGCGCAGCTTCACGCCGATATTGGGGATTTTATTACCTGGCTTGGATTTGCCAGCGTGGCAGAGGAACAGCGTCCGGCCAGCAGGATCCAAAAAGGATCGGCTATTTTTAGTGCCCCGGCGCAACAGCCGATGTTACGGTTGACGAAACTGGATGAACAACCTTCGCATGGCGCAAGCCGTTACGTTTACGACTGGCTGGTCGCTTTGTATACCCGCGCCAATGAAAACGTGGGATATCAGCATCCGCAGGATGTTTGCGCAGCCGACAAAAAACGATTAGATGCCCTGCTTTCCTCCTGAAACGGCGTTTACGCCGTCATCAGAAGAGAGAAAACATTAACGCGACGGGAAAACTCATCGGCCAGGTCGCCCCGACTAATACCGCGCTGAGAAAACGAATCCGCTTTTTATCGCGGGAAAGAAACCAGGTGATGATTGCCGTGATAGCGGCCATCACCGCATAAAAAACCAGCATTTTTTGGTACAGAGACATGTCAGGCATCCGGGCCGAAAGGTAAAATCGCGCGCAATATGCTCTTTTTCATGACCCACATCAAGTTTTATTAATTATTTTAAGAGAAACGCCGGTAAAACAAGCCGTTTTCATTATGTTCAGAATCCGTACTATTGCGGATAGTTATAACCCGTACTATACCCATAAGGGTTAAAACGAAAGGTGGCACAAATGAATGTTTCCAGTAAAACTGTGGTGCTGATAAATATATTTGCTGCTGTAGGACTTTTCAGTCTGATTTCCGCAAGGTTTGGCTGGTTTGCTTGATGTCGTTCTTCTTGATTAATTGCAGCGTCCGCTGGCAGAGAGACTCTTCTCTCTGCCATTAGTACACGATTTTCCCACTCTCCTGCCACCCGGTAAATTATCCTTAGTATGTAATACCCCTAATCCTTCTGCGGCATTATATTGCCCGCATAACGGCTCGGTGTTGTGCCGGTATGCTGATGGAAAAAAGCGATAAAAGCACTGTCACTGACAAATTCCAGATATTGCGCCACCTGGCTGATCTGTCCCCCGTCAGCCAGCATCTCCATGGCTTTTAATAGTCTAAATTGCTGCCGCCAGCTCTGATAATTCATCCCGGTATCCCTGGTAAATATTCGACTGATCGTCCTCTCGCATGCCCCAACCCGTTGGGATAATTGATTTAGTCGTGGTGGCAATTCGCCCATACGTACTCCTTCAAGCCACACGTTCAGCCGTGGATCTGAGGGAAACTGCAACGTCCAGTTTTCACTGTGGGCGGCCCGCATTTCCTCACAGAAAACGGTGATAAGACTGGCCTGCTGCGCGGCAGGCATTTCCCATGGCCAGAAAGCCATACGTTCTATTACTTCAAAAAAGAGAGGATTAACGTCGACTATCTGCAGCGGTAATTTAGATAACGGCAATGTAGTTGAAAAATACAACGAACGATAAGCCATCACGCCACGCATTATGGCGCGATGTACCGTACCAGCCGGGATCCAGACCGCGCGCCGTGGCGGTAGCAGACACAGGGCATGCTCCAGCTCAATCGTAATGCTTCCCGCTGCCGAAAAAAGTAGCTGATGACGAAGATGGCTATGCCGGCCGGAATCGTGTACGCCCATCTCGGAGGCAATCCCGATTACCGGTTTATCAAAGCTATCCGCATCGAAATCATCATCCGGAGCAATTTCCATTATCTGTCCGATAGTTGATATTTAAAGTCTTGATAATGGTAATGCGACACCTCCCTTTCAGCAATAATGCCCGCCAGTTTTCTGTCTCTCTGGATATTGCTATGAACACTCTTCGCCGCCCGCCGCTGTGGCTTCTTACTTTGCTGATTATGTTTCCGCAACTGGTGGAAACCATTTATAGCCCGGCATTGCCAGGAATCGCCACGTCTTATCACGTAAGCAGTGAGCGCGCGGCCCAAACACTCTCCGTTTATTTTATTGCCTTCGCCATCGGCGTGGCGATGTGGGGTTGGCTGAGCGACTGCATCGGTCGACGTTGGGCGATGCTGGCAGGACTTATCTGCTATGGGTCAGGTTGTGCCCTGGCCGTGGTTGCCACTGACTTCAGCGTTTTGCTGCTGGCGCGGATGATCTCAGCCATCGGCGCGGCTGCCGGGTCAGTGGTGGTACAGACCATGTTACGGGACACATATGAATCAACTGCACTATCCCGCGTCTTTTCCGTGATGGGCGCTGCGCTGGCATTGAGTCCCGTTTTCGGCCTGCTAAGCGGAGGTTGGTTGGTTAGCCTGTATGGTCATACCGGTGTATTTATTGCCCTTGTGCTGCTGGCGCTGCTACTGCTGCTACTGACTGCGACCATGCTGCCAGAAACCCGGCCCGAAAATACGCTCAGACCCAGCCTTGCTGCACTGCTCTCCCGCATGATGCGTGACCGCGAGCTGTGGAAAAATACCATGCTGGTTGCACTGCTGAACACCATGCTGTTTAGCTATTACAGCCTGGCTCCGTTTCTTTTCGGGCAATTGGGATGGAGTTCCAGAGCCTTTGGCTGGACGGGGGGACTACTTGCGTTTGCTTCGCTGTCGGGCAGCCTGCTGAACCGGAGATTATTGACGACGGACCTGACGTCGGAACAGAGGGTACGTTATGCCTGTGCGCTGGCAGCATTGTCAGGCCTCGCCGCGTGGTGGTTACAGCACTCCGCGTGGATTCTGATACCGGTTTTCGGCGCGGTGATTGCCTATGGCATCGCAATCCCCAATGTGCTGAGTCAGGTCCTACGCCACTATCGTGAACAGGCCGGGGCCGCCGGTGCATTATTCGGATTAAGCTATTACCTGTTGCTGGGAATGATGCTGGGGGTGGCAGGCATGGTGCAACAACTGGGGCTGGTTCTGAGCGTCTGTGCGCTACTCGCCTGGATTTGCAGCTTGCGGCGCGGATAATCGGATGACGATCCTGAAAGCACAAAGCCCTGACATTAAGCCGGGGCTTTGTTGTATTAATAGCCTGACCTCGCGGATATTTCCAACTTACCGCCGTCCGATGGCGACGAGGCCAGTGGCGCGAATAATATAGACACACGTTTGCCAGTATTTAGCTATCCGTGCCGCATTTATTGCTCGCGCTTCAGATATTACTCATGCTTGATCATGACATGGCGAACAATCGTGTAATCTTCCAGCCCGTAAACCGACATATCCTTGCCATAACCAGACTGTTTTTGTCCGCCGTGCGGCATCTCGCTGACCAGCGTGAAGTGGGTATTGACCCAGGTGCAACCATACTGCAGGCGAGCGCTAATTCGATGCGCGCGCCCCACATCCCGAGTCCAGACGGAGGATGCCAGGCCGTATTTCGAATCGTTAGCCCACGCCAGCACCTGATCTTCATCCTCAAATACGGTGACGCTGACCACCGGACCGAAAACTTCCCGCTGCACGATAGCATCTTCCTGCTTCGCTCCGGCCAGCAGCGTCGGAGCAAAGTAGTAGCCTGCGCCGTCCACTTTTTTACCACCGGTGATGACTTTGATATGCCCCAGTGCTTTGGCTTCATCGACCGCTTTAGTCACGCGATCGAGGTGCGCCTGCGAGCTTACCGGCCCCAGCTCAGTCGATTCGTCATTCGGTGCACCGATTTTCAGACTGGCAACCGCGGCACCAAGTTTCTCAACCAACGCGTCATAAATGCCTTTCTGGGCATAGATTCGACAAGCGGCGGTACAGTCTTGCCCGGCGTTGTAATACCCAAAGGTTCGCACGCCGCTCACCACTGCATCCAGATCGGCATCATCAAAAATGATGACCGGGGCTTTGCCGCCCAGCTCCATATGTGTGCGCTTAATCGAAGGCGCGGTGTGCTGGATAATGTGTTCACCGGTCGCAATGGAGCCGGTCAGGGAAACCATCCGGACTTTTTCATGACCGGTCAGCGGGTCACCCACCGTTTTGCCACGGCCAAACAGCACGTTGATAACGCCAGGCGGATAAATATCTTTGGCAAATTCAGCCAGTTTAAGAGCGGTTAGCGGGGTGATTTCTGACGGTTTAATCACCACGCAGTTACCCGCCGCCAGCGCCGGTGCCAGCTTCCACGCCGCCATCATCAGCGGGTAGTTCCACGGCGCGATAGAGGCCACCACGCCCAGCGGATCCCGCCGAATCATCGACGTATGCCCTTCCAGATACTCTCCAGCCGCCTGTCCTTGCAGGGTACGAGCTGCCCCGGCGAAGAAGCGGAAAACGTCGACGATTGCCGGAATTTCATCGTTAAGGACACAGTGCAGCGGCTTACCACAGTTAAGCGATTCCAGCTCAGCGAAGGTTTGCGCGTTATCGGCGATAGCATCCGCCAGTTTCAGCAGCAGTTCGGAACGGACTTTCGGTGTGTTTTGTCCCCAGGTGGCAAATGCGCTATCTGCTGCACGTACCGCCGCATCAACCTGCCCGGCTGACGCCTCGGCAATCTCCAGAATGCGTTCTCCAGTGGCAGGGTTATAGACTGACTGCTTTTCACCTTCACCGTTGACCAGCTCGCCATTAATCAGTAATTGATGTTGCATAGCAATTTCCCATATCGTCGTTTATTTACCGTTTCCGGCGAGAGTGTCGCCTTCACGCGTTAGCCACCAGGCCCCTAAAATTGGCAGTGTTGTCACCAGCATTACCAGCAATGCCACAACGTTGGTGACAGGCACATCTCGTGGTCGACCCAGTTGATTGAGCAGCCACAAAGGAAGTGTTCTTTCATGTCCGGCGGTGAACGTTGTCACGATGATTTCATCAAACGACAAAGCAAACGCCAGCATCCCTCCCGCCAGCAGTGCCGACGCCAGATTTGGCAGCACGACATAACGAAAGGTTTGCCAGCCGTTGGCGCCAAGATCCATAGACGCTTCAACCAGACTCCATGAGGTACGGCGAAAACGCGCCACGACGTTGTTAAACACCACCACCACGCAAAACGTCGCATGGCCGACCACGATGGTGAGAAAACCGGGTTCCAGGTTGATAGTTTTAAACGCCGTCAGTAGCGCCAGACCGGTAATAATCCCCGGCAGCGCGATCGGCAACAGCAGCAACAGCGATATTGCGCTTTTACCAAAAAAGTCCCTGCGCCACAGTGCGGCAGCGGCCAGCGTCCCCAGAACGAGGGCAATGGCCGTCGACAATGCAGCGATTTTAAGTGACAACGTCACCGATTCCAGAATATCGCTACGTTGCGCCGCAACGCTAAACCACTTCAGCGTTAACCCCTGCGGTGGAAAACTAAAAGCAGCCTCCTCAGTATTAAAAGCATAGGTGGCGATGATGAGGATGGGAAAGTGCAGGAAAATAACCCCGCCCCATGCCGCCAGTTTGAGTAACCAGGGCGCGCGTTCAGAGTGCATCAAAAGCTCCCAGACGCTTCACGAACGCCAGATACAGTGCGATTAACACAATCGGCACCAGAGTAAATGCCGCCGCCATCGGCATGTTGCCGATCGCCCCTTGTTGCGAATACACCATATTGCCGATGAAATAGCCTGGCGGCCCCACCAGTTGCGGCACGATAAAATCGCCCAACGTCAGAGAGAAGGTAAAGATCGACCCTGCCGCGATACCGGGTATCGCCAGTGGCAGGACCACATAGCGGAAAGTCTGATGCGGACGTGCGCCCAAATCAGCGGAGGCCTGTAAGAGCGAAGGCGGAAGTCTCTCCAGCGCGGCTTGTACCGGCAGGATCATAAACGGCAGCCAGATGTAGACGAACACCAGAAAACGCCCTAACCCTGAAGTCGACAACGTATTGCCGCCTACCGCAGGTAGCGTCAGGAACGAAAGCAGCAGAGGCTCCAGTCCCAGATGAGTTAAAAACCACTGCGCCACCCCGTCTTTAGCCAACAGTAACGTCCATGCGTAGGCTTTAACAATGTAGCTGGCCCACATCGGCAACATCACAGCAATGTAAAAAAAGGCTTTCATTTTGCCACTGGTATATCGCGCCATATACCACGCCATCGGAAACGCCAGAATCGCGCTGGCAATGGTGACCGCCACCGCCATCGTCAGGGTACGCAAAATGATGTCGTAGTTGGCGGGATTAAACAGCGCCTGCAAATTCGCCAGCGTCAGGTCGGGCGTGACCGACATGGTGAAATCATCGAAGGTATAAAAACCTTGCCATAACAGCGTCAGTAATGAGCCGAAGTAGACGATCCCAAACCACATCAGCGGTCCGAGGAGCAGCAAAAACAGCCCCAGACCTGGATTACGCCAGAAGAACCCTGAGATCCGGTTCAGACTTGTCGACTGTGGAGGCGAATGTAAGACATTCATAGCCATTCACCTCTCCTCAACCAGCGGTACCATCACGTCGCGTGACCACGATGCCATCACCTGTTGACCTGGCGACAGCGTTGTCGGCAGCATTTCTCCCGTCAGGTTCGCCTGGCTAACCAGCAATTTTTCACCGCCGACAAGTTTCAGCTCAAAACGTGTCGCGGCACCCTGGTACTGCACTGCCTGGATAACCCCCCGGGCCTGGACTTCACCACTGGTATCATTCAAGCGAATGTGTTCCGGACGCAGGGAAAACATACCCTGTAGCCCGCAAACGTTCGCTGACATCGTTTCATCAAAAACATTTGACGTCCCGACGAAACTTGCCACAAACGGTGTGCGCGGACGCATGTACAGTTCACGCGGAGAATCCACCTGTTCGATGCGACCATTATTAAACACCGCCACACGATCGGACATCGACAGGGCTTCACCCTGATCGTGGGTGACAAAAATGAAGGTGATACCCAGGGATTGCTGTAGCTTTTTCAGTTCCAGCTGCATCTGCTCACGCAGCTTAAGATCCAATGCCCCGAGCGGTTCATCCAACAGCAGGACGCGCGGTTCATTGACCAGCGCGCGGGCAATCGCCACGCGTTGCCGCTGACCACCGGAGAGTTGCGATGGTTTGCGTTCATAAACAAAACCGAGCGCAACCTTATCCAGTGCTTCACGTGCTTTAGCGTGACGCTGTTTTTTATCAATACCTTTGACCATCAGCCCGTAGGCGACATTGTCGAGAATCGACATATGCGGGAATAGCGCATAATCCTGAAATACCGTATTGACGTCCCGTTCCCAGGGCGGCAATTCGCTGGCCTGCTTACCAAAAATGGTGATTGCGCCGCCTGACAGTTGCTCGAACCCTGCAATAAGGCGCAGACAAGTGGTCTTGCCGGAGCCGGATGGCCCCAGCATAGAGAAAAACTCACCGTCGTTAATCGCAATACTCACCCCATCGACTGCACGAACATCCCCGTACAGACGCGAGACGTTATGAAACTCCACTGCGTACGTCATAAAACCCCCAGCGGAATTAACGACCGCCCATAATGGCGATGTAATCCTGCGTCCAGCGACTGTAAGGAACGAATTTGCCACCTTCTGCGATCGGCGTTTTCCAGAAGGCAATTTTGTCAAAGTAGCTATAGCCGTTGGTTTCACAGCCCTTTTCACCCAGCAGCGGGCTGGCTTTACAACCTTCAGGCACGACTGGCAGAGAACCAAACCAGGCTGCGACGTCGCCCTGAACTTTCGGGGTTAATGACCAGTTCATCCATTTGTAAGCGCACACCGGGTGTTTGGCTTCGCTGTGCAGCATGGTGGTATCAGCCCATCCGGTAACCCCTTCTTTTGGGAAGACCGTGGCAATAGGCTGGCCTTCTCCTTTCAGGGCGTTCGCCTGATAAGGCCAGGCGCTGGACGCCACCACACCTTCATTTTTGAAGTCGCTCATTTGCACGGTGGTATCGTGCCAATAGCGATGGATCAGCGCGTGTTGATCGCTCAGAACTTTGATCACCGCCTGATACTGTTGTTCGGTGAGCTGATAGGGATCGGTAATGCCCAGTTGCGGCTGAGTCGCCTTAACGAATAATGCAGCATCGGCAATATAGATCGGGCCATCGTAGGCTTGAACGCGCCCTTTATTGCTTTTTCCGTCCCCAAGTTTTTGCTCAACAAATACCACGTTCCAGCTATCCGGCGGCGTTGGGAAAATTTTGGTGTTGTACATCAGCAGGTTTGGCCCCCACTGGTACGGTGTGCCGTAAACTTTTCCGCCAACGTTAAACCACTCGCCTTTTACCACGCGCGGATCGATGCTTTTCCAGTTAGGGATCAGCGCGGTATTAATCGGCTGAACGCGTTTTCCCATAATCAGACGCAATGAGGCATCACCGGAAGCGGTAACCAGGTCGTAGCCGCCTTTTGCCATCAGGCTGACCATTTCATCAGAAGTGGCCGCTGTTTTAACATTGACCGCGCAGCCGGTCTCTTTCTCAAACTGCGAGACCCAATCATATTGTTTATCGGTCTGTCCACGTTCGATGTAGCCCGGCCAGGCAATAATATCCAGACGGCCTTCCGGTTTATCTAAGGATGTCGGGGGTTCGGCTGCCTGTGCAGTCATCAGCGTCATACTGAGTGCGCACAGGCTACTGAGGGCAAACTGCTTGCTCATAACGTCTTACTCCTGTCTAAAAAATATTGAGCGGCAGCCTTGCCGTAAATATATGTCCTTTCCTAAAAATAGTCGGGGTGTTGTAAGCGTTCCTGCTGGCGCAAGGAAATTTAATCAGGTTGTGAGCTAACGCTCATTACGCTACTGACGCTAATCGGGAGCTTTAATCTTCTGGAGTATAGACAAGGAGTTAGGTGCAACGGTGGCAATAGTAAGAACTATTGATTTTTTGTATGGTAGCACCCGATATAAATAACATCGGGGTTAGGTATTCTCTATTTCGAAAATAAGAACGCGCTATTCTTTTATATTGAATAGCGCGTTACGTTTTATTTCATCATCTCGCGAATTAATTTTCCCAGCTGTTTCACTGCCTGTTCCTCACGCTCTCCCCAGTGCCATGCGGTATTAAAGCGAAAGAAACGAGTCCAGCTCCCCGAGGTCGAAAACATTTTTCCCGGTGCAATGCTGATATGGTGCGCCAGTGCCTGGGTGCTGAGCACGCCTGCATCAAGCGGTTCTGGCAGTTCCAGCCACAGAAAATAGCCGCTGTCGTTATGGTGAATTTTGACTTCCGCCGGAAGATGGCGCAGCAACGTTTGCCAGGCCTGCTGTTTGCGTTCCGCCAGTTGACGGCGTAAGCGGCGCAGATGCGCGTCATAGCGCCGGGTTGACAGATAATCCACGAGCGCAAGCTGCATGGGGGAACTGGTGGATAACGTGCTCATGAGCTGGAGTCGCTGAATACGTCGAGCATGCTTCCCGGCCGCCACCCAGCCCACGCGAAATCCGGGCACCAGGCACTTCGAGAAAGACGAACAATGCAAAACGCTGTCGGCGCGATCCCAGGCTTTGGCAGGCAGTGGTTTTTCGCGACCAAAGTACAGCTCGCTGTAGACATCATCTTCTATCAGCATTACATGATATTTTTCCAGCAATGCGACCAGGTGCGCCTTTTTCTCTGGGCTGAGCGTAAAACCCAGCGGATTTTGGCTGTTGGTCATCAGCCAGCAGGCTTTTACCGGATACTCCTGCAACGCTTGCTCCAGCGCGGTAAGATCGATCCCCTCTTTCACGTCGGTGGCAATCGAAAGCGCCTTCAGCCGTAATCGCTCCAGGGCCTGCAACGCCCCGTAGAAACAGGGGTTTTCGACAATTACCCAGTCTCCCGGTTCGGTAACCGCCTGCAGGCTCAGGTTGAGGGCATCCAGCGCACCGGTAGTGATGACAATTTCATCAGGTGAAATGGTCATCCCCTGTTGAGCATAGCGGCGGGCAATGGCATGGCGCAGCTCATCATTTCCCGGCGGCAGGTTTTCTATCACGCTCATGGCGGTCGCGGTTTTACTGACCTGCGCCAGCGAGCGGTTCAACTGCTGGAGGGGAAACAGACGCGGGTCGGGGAATGCAGAGGCAAATGGCATCACTGACGCATCCCGGCTGGCCTGCAACATATCAAAAATATAGGTGTTGATATCCACCGCTTCATCGCGCATCACCTGCGCCTGCGGCGCTGCCAGCTCACGTTCAGGGCGCGCGGCAACATAGTAACCCGACTGCGGTCGGGCGATAATCCGACCCTGACTTTCCAGCAACTGATATGCATGTCCGACGGTCATAAAACTCATGCCACTGCTGACCACCTGCTCGCGCAAGGATGGCAAGCGATCGCCGGGCTGCCATACGCCAGACGCGATTTGATCGCGAATTTGCTCAGCCAGTCGCTGGTATTTTTTCATTTTTCGTCCTGATAATTGGTGTCGGTGACAAGCACTGTATATATCAGTTTACATAATCAAGGTGTTTTTTATAACTGTTATAGTTAACAGTTTTACAACATCGTTACTGACAGCTCCTTGCCTAAGGCGCGTGCAGCTATTTGCACAGCATCAATTTTTGTCGCGTGCTTTAAATCGAACAAACGGGTAATTTCCTGCTTAGGCCTGCCGATTCTGTTTGCCAGCTCCTGCTGGGTGATTTTTGATTCAAGAAAGGCATTTAACAAAAGAACCTTCGACGCAATGCTCAGGGGGATTTCCACATAGTCACCTTCAGTGCCAACCGCCGAAGGTAAAGGAATCGGTTCGTTATCGTCGAAATAGAATTCAAAAGCGGTCACCAATGCAGACTGCGCAGCCTGCAAAGCCCCATGACGGGTTTCGCCCTGAGTTAATGCTTCAGGAATATCCGGGAAAGAAACCACGAATCCACCTTCCACGGCGGGGATTAGATTAACGGGATAACGCATGATTTTTTCAAAATCTCTCATATAATTAACCTCATATTGATGATGACTGTAAACCAAGCTGCTTCAGGATCGATTTTCGCAAGGCTTCTTTTATTTCATCACCAGGATGCCTGGGCATAACGCTACGCCTTCCCTGGTACCTCAACTTCAGATGATTTGAGCCGTTTGTAACAGCCACTCCCTGAGATTCAAGCCAGCGTCTGAACTCACTTTGCTTCACTGCGCCTCCCTGTCGTCTATTATACGCACAAAGTAAACATTTATGATTACCTTTTCATTACCTCGCCAGTGATAGCGTAAAATCACTCGCATGGGGAGGACGCGATTCAATAACAGGAATCCAGGTTCCAGATTTCATATCAGCCAGGCTAACCTATAACAGCACGACAACTGTTATGGTTAAAAAGAACTGTTCTGTTTCTGCCTTCCATTGCTTCGCAGCCTTAGAATTGCGCCAAATCAATTTTGCCTGCGGAGCTAAGCATGTTCGGTCTTGACGCGTTTCACCTGGCGAGGATCCAGTTCGCGTTTACGGTATCCTTTCACATCATCTTTCCGGCGATTACCATTGGCCTCGCCAGTTATCTGGCGGTGCTCGAAGGGTTATGGTTAAAAACGAAAAATCCGACCTGGCGCTCGCTATACCATTTCTGGTCGAAAATATTCGCCGTAAACTTTGGTATGGGCGTGGTTTCCGGGCTGGTGATGGCTTATCAGTTCGGCACGAACTGGAGTGGTTTTTCTGAGTTCGCCGGTAGCATCACCGGGCCGCTGCTGACCTATGAAGTATTAACCGCCTTCTTCCTCGAAGCGGGCTTCCTTGGGGTAATGCTGTTTGGCTGGAACCGGGTTGGCCCAGGGCTTCACTTCTTCGC
Source organism: Citrobacter sp. RHB35-C21 (assembly GCF_013816515.1). Classification (NCBI taxonomy): domain Bacteria; kingdom Pseudomonadati; phylum Pseudomonadota; class Gammaproteobacteria; order Enterobacterales; family Enterobacteriaceae; genus Citrobacter; species Citrobacter sp. RHB35-C21. The sequence goes on along the minus strand of NZ_CP057147.1, from coordinate 2,618,212 downwards.
GACCTGTATGGTTGCGCTGGGTACTATTATTTCTACCTTCTGGATCCTCGCCTCCAACAGCTGGATGCAAACGCCACAGGGCTATGAAATTGTTAACGGGCAAGTCGTTCCCGTCGACTGGTTCGCCGTGATTTTCAATCCGTCATTCCCTTATCGTTTGCTGCATATGTCCGTTGCCGCCTTCCTGAGCAGCGCGCTGTTTGTCGCGGCATCAGCCGCATGGCATTTATTGCGCGGTAATAGCACGCCAGCAATTCGCGCTATGTTTTCAATGGCGCTGTGGATGACGTTAATCGTCGCTCCGCTGCAGGCCTTAATTGGCGATATGCACGGGTTGAATACGCTGAAGCACCAGCCTGCTAAAATTGCGGCGATTGAAGGACACTGGGAAAATCCGCCCGATGAACCGACCCCGCTGCTGTTGTTCGGCTGGCCGGATATGGAGCAGGAGCGCACCCGCTATGGGCTGGAAATCCCGGCGCTGGGCAGCCTGATCCTGACTCATAGTCTGGATAAACAGGTCCCGGCGTTAAAAGAATTTCCGAAGGAAGACAGGCCCAATTCCACCATCGTGTTCTGGTCGTTTCGCATTATGGCAGGGTTAGGCATGCTGATGATCCTGCTGGGCGCGTTTGCCCTGTGGCTGCGTTATAAGCAGCGGCTATACACCTCACGTCCTTTCCTGCGCTTTGCATTGTGGATGGGGCCCTCCGGTCTGATTGCCATCCTTGCCGGCTGGGTGACCACCGAAGTTGGCCGTCAGCCGTGGGTGGTTTACGGTTTGCAACGTACGGCGGATGCGGTTTCCGCACATGGTGATTTACATATGAGCATCAGCCTACTGTCTTTCTTTGTGGTGTATAGCTCGGTGTTTGGCGTGGGTTACAGCTACATGATCCGCCTGATCCGCAAAGGACCACAGGAAGATGAACCGACCATTCCACCAACAGGCACGCCGGCGCGGCCGCTTTCTGCTGTCGTTCTCGATTCTCAACCGGAGGCACACCGCTAATGGGTATCGATTTATCAGTTATCTGGTTTGTAATTATCGTGTTCGCCACGCTGATGTATATCGTGATGGACGGTTTTGATCTCGGGATCGGTATTTTATTCCCTGCGATTTCGGATGCGGATGACCGCGATGTGATGGTCAACAGCGTCGCCCCGGTATGGGACGGTAATGAAACCTGGCTGGTGTTGGGCGGCGCCGGATTATTCGGCGCTTTTCCCCTGGCCTATGCGGTGATTGTCGATGCGCTAACGATCCCGTTGACCCTGATGCTCATCGGCCTGATATTTCGCGGCGTCGCGTTTGAGTTTCGCTTCAAAGCCACGCCGGCGCATCGACCATTCTGGGATAAAGCTTTTCTCGGCGGTTCAATCCTCGCGACATTCACTCAGGGTATTGTGGTCGGTGCCGTACTCAATGGATTTTCCGTCACCGGACGCAGCTACAGCGGCGGTCCTTTCGACTGGCTGACCCCCTTTACCCTGTTCTGCGGCGTGGGCCTGGTTGTAGCCTACGCCCTGTTGGGGGCAACATGGCTGGTGATGAAAAGCGAAAATCCGTTGCAGGATAAAATGCGCTGCGTGGCAAGAAAACTGCTGCTGGCGATGCTGGTTGTCATTGCCATTATCAGCCTGTGGACGCCGCTGGCGCACAGCGCCATTGCCGAGCGTTGGTTTAGCCTGCCCAATCTGTGGTTCCTGATGCCGGTTCCGCTCCTGGTTGCGCTGATTAGCCTCTGGCTGTGGCGCTCGCTGGGTCAGCAAAACAGCCATACGCTGCCTTTTGTATTGACGCTGGGGCTGATTTTTCTCGGGTTCAGCGGGCTGGGGATCAGTATCTGGCCCCACATCATTCCACCGTCCATTACGCTGTGGCAGGCGGCAGCTCCGGCGCAGAGTCAGGGCTTTATGTTGGTTGGCGCGCTGCTGATTATCCCGATAATCCTGGTGTACACCTTCTGGAGCTACTACGTTTTCCGCGGCAAAGTTCAACATGGTGAGGGGTATCATTGATGCAACAAACAATCTGGAAACGCCTGATGTGGCTGGTGATCCTCTGGGGCGGCAGCGTGCTGGCCCTGGCCGCCGTTGGTATGTTCTTTCGTCTCTTGATGACGGCCGCCGGATTTAAATCCTGAGTCTCTCTCTGATAACAACCGGGCAGCGCTGCACTGCCCGGTTGTGACAAATCCCAACGTTATCTAAACAAAAATGTAAAAAACATCGAAATGACAAAACAGAGATTGTCATTAACCCGATTAAAATATTGAATAGTCACGTGGCGAAATTATCGTCAATTCCGCAGCTAACGTACCAGAGGGTGCATGATGTTTAAGAAAGGGTTAACGGTGTTATTGCTGGCCAGCGCGCTTTTTTCCGGTCAGCTTCTCGCTACTAATCAGGGACATGAATATCTTCAGGTGCAGGATGCCGATCACTTATTACGACACACGGCCGACAGCGATGAACTACGAATGACGGCGGAAGAATCCGCCGCCGATCTTCGCGAACACCATTACTGGCAAAAATCACGCAAACCCGATACACATCAGAGCTAACCGTTAGCTTTTACGCTTTGGCAACGTTTTCAGCAGTTCTTCAGGGCTGACGGAAGCCACCACGCTGCCCGGCAACGGCATCTTCAGAATGTGATGTTTCATCTTGCCGATCACGTGCATTTCGCACGGTCGGCAATCAAATTTCAGCGTCAGGACCTCATCGCCGTTAACCAACTGCATCGGCGTGGCTTTCCAGCTTTTGATATTTCCTTTCGCCTGTTTCGGACACAGGTTAAACGCAAAACGCAGGCAATGTTTGGTGATCATCACCGGCACATCGCCCTTCTCTTCATGCGCCTCATAGGCGGCATCAATCAACTGCACGCCATAACGGTGATAAAACTCTCGCGCTTTATGGTTGTAGACGTTAGCCAGAAAGCTCAGATGCGTTTGCGGGTAAACCGGCGCCGGCTGGGCAACCGGTTTACGGCGACCGCGCTGATAGTTTTGCAAACGAGTTGCATCCAGCATGTCGACCGCTTCACGTCGCAGCTGATTTAGTTGACCGTTCGGCACGAACAATGCTCCCGGCAGATTCACCTGAATATTACGGGCGTAATACAGCGTTTGTCCCAGCTTTGCCAGGCCATCCTTTAGGTTGCTCAACGCTTTTTCTGCATTGTTCGCTTCCTCAAACTGGCCGTCCAGCGTATGGGTGATACTCACCCCCTCCTCACTGGTGAGCGTCAGGATCAACTGTTCCTGCCAGCCGCCCAGCTCAATATCGACCGCGACGCGGCGTTCGCTGGAGGTTTTGGTCAACGCTTGCTGCCAGTTATGATCGAGATTGCGGTTCAGCGGATGGTTGGCGCGCACTTTGTGCAGATCGGCGGGCATTTCATTCGGCCACACCCGATAACGATTGTGCCCCGTTTTTTCAACGGTGTTGGCGCGAAATCCGACGACCTCACGCTTGATTAACACGTTCAGACCATCCCCGTTGGCCAGCGGTTCTGTTACCTCAACATCGAGATGATCTTTTGCCACCTTCAGGACTTCGCCAACCGGCAGACCGATGAACTTTGGTGAGTCGAATGCGCCGATATCCCCCTTACGGGCATTCACAAAATAATCGGTGCTGCCGCGATGGAAGGTCTTTTCCGTGGATGGAGTAAAGAAATGTTCGGTACGCCCGGCTGAAGAACGGGCAAGATCGCCGCGCTCTTCAATAATGGCGTCCAGCATCTGACGATAATGCGCGGTAATATTCTTCACATAGCTCATGTCTTTATAGCGCCCTTCAATTTTGAAGGAGCGCACGCCTGCGTCAATCAACGCGCCGAGGTTGGCGGTCTGATCGTTATCTTTCATCGACAGCAGATGTTTTTCATAGGACACCACGCGCCCCTGATCGTCTTTCAGGGTATACGGCAGGCGACAAGCCTGAGAACAGTCACCGCGGTTAGCGCTACGTCCGGTTTGCGCATGTGAAATATAACACTGGCCTGAATAGGCGACGCACAGCGCACCGTGAATGAAAAATTCAATAGTCGCATCCGTAGCCTGATGAATGGCGTTTATCTGCTCAAGGCTCAGTTCGCGTGCGAGGACAATTTGGGTGAATCCGACGTCAGAAAGAAACTTCGCCTTCTCGACGCTGCGAATATCACATTGGGTGCTGGCGTGTAGCTCAATGGGAGGAATATCCAGCTCCAGAATCCCCATATCCTGCACAATCAGGGCGTCAACGCCGGTCTGATACAGATCGGTAATTAATCGCTGTGCGGGCTCCAGCTCATCATCATGCAAGATTGTATTTAGCGTCACAAAGATTTTCGCCCCGTAACGATGCGCAAACGGTACCAGTTCGGCGATATCTTTCAGGCTGTTACTGGCGTTATGACGCGCACCAAAACCCGGTCCGCCAATGTAAACGGCGTCAGCGCCGTGCAAAATGGCTTCACGTGCAATGGCGGTATCCCGGGCCGGGCTTAACAATTCAAGGTGATGAGGCTGCTGGCGCATACAGTTGTTACCATCCACAAGTGGTAAAAATGGCGGCTATTGTAGTCACAAGCGCGGCTTTTCGGAATAGTTTTCCCGATTAACCGCGCGGGTAATGGATCAGGGAATGAAAGTGAACCGTTTGTTCGCTACTGTTACGGTAGCTATGCGCCCTGTCTCCCGCAAAACGCACCCCCTCGCCGGATTTCATGGTGCGCCACTGCCCCTCAATACACATATCCAGCAGCCCATTTATCACCACCACGTGCTCTATAACGCCGGTCTCATGCGGAGTCGATTCACTGAGTGCGCCAGGTGCCAGCTGTATCGAAAAATGATCGAAGCACAGCTGTGGATCCCACGGAAACAGTGGCGTGACGACCATCGCCTGCTGCTGGGGATCGAATGTTGGCGCGCCGTCTGACTCTGGCGGTGAAATAAACGTCGAGAACGGCACGTTCAGTCCGGTGGCAATTTTCCACAATGTCGCCACCGTTGGGCTGGATTCATTGCGCTCAATCTGCCCCAACATGGCTTTTGACACGCCGGTTTCCTCCGCCAAACGTGACAGGCTCCATTCCCGCTGGTGACGTAGCGTGCGGAGCGTTGTGGCCAGATAGTAGGTTAAGTTTTCCATTTTTCGCCTTCCTGACTCTCCTTTCTCAAGGCTACAGCTTAGCACTTGTACGCTATAACGCACAGTGCTACATTAATTGACCGTTATAACGCACACGGAGTGACTATGCGCGCATTTTCCATCCCACTACCCACCGTATTATCGGGGTTTGTGGCTGTCCTGGTCGGTTACGCCAGCTCGGCTGCCATTATCTGGCAAGCGGCCCTGGCCGCAGGTGCGACCACCGATCAAATCGCGGGCTGGATGACCGCGCTGGGGATTGCAATGGGCGTCAGTACGCTGGCGCTGACGTTATGGTATCGCGCTCCTGTGCTCACGGCCTGGTCAACACCTGGCGCCGCGCTGCTGGTTACGGGTCTGCACGGGGTATCGATTCAGGATGCTATCGGCGTTTTTATCGTAGCTAACGCGTTGATTGTGCTGTGCGGCATAACCGGATTGTTTGCCCGTCTGATGAAAATAATCCCCCACTCACTGGCATCAGCCATGCTGGCCGGGATCCTGCTGCGCTTTGGTCTGCAGGCCTTTAATAGCCTCAACAGTGAGCTTATTTTGTGCGGTAGTATGCTGGTGGCATGGCTGGTATTTAAAGTCACAGCCCCACGGTACGCGACGATCGCCGCGATGCTGGCGGGTGTCGCTATCGCGCTAATAAAAGGTGACATTGTCACAAGTGGAGTGGATTTGTCGCCGGTCATGCCTGCGTTTATTACCCCACACTTTTCATTTGCCCACAGTATCAGCATTGCGCTACCGCTGTTTCTGGTTACCATGGCTTCGCAAAATGCCCCAGGTATTGCCACTATGAATGCGTCGGGCTATTCATTACCCGTTTCACCGCTCATTATCTTTACCGGCCTGCTGGCGCTGATGTTTTCGCCGTTTGGCGTCTACTCCATCTGCATTGCCGCCATAACCGCCGCAATTTGCCAAAGTCCCGAAGCGCATCCTGATGCCAAACGACGCTGGCTCGCCGCCGCCGCGGCTGGCGTCTTCTATCTTCTGGCAGGGGTGTTTGGCGGTTCAGTCACAGGACTAATGGCGGCACTACCCGTAAGCTGGATTCAGATGCTGGCCGGTCTGGCCTTGCTCGGGACAATTAGCGGTAGTTTGTATCAGGCGTTGCATAATGAAGCGGAACGCGATGCAGCCATCGTTACGTTTTTGGTCACGGCCAGCGGCCTGACGTTATTGGGGGTTGGATCTGCATTCTGGGGGCTGGTCGTAGGCGGTATCTGCTACGCCGTGTTGACGTTATTTCGCCGCACGTAGCTGCGTTGGCGTTTTACTGGTTACCTGTTTAAACCGGTTACTAAAATGGCTTGCCGAACTGAATCCGCAGGTCATCGCAATATCTGACAAACTGCGTGAAGTGTAACAGACCAGATGCTGCGCCAGCGCCATACGACGTTGCATCACGTACTGATGCGGTGCCATATTCATCGACTGGCGAAACATTCTGGCAAAATGGAATTCGCTAAGCGCCGCCTCGCTAGCCAGATCGTTCAGGGTGATTGGGTACGCCAGATGCGCGTCAATATAGGCCAGCACGTTACGCAAGGTGACGGGCGCGAGTCCCCCGGTGACGGTGGGCAGTCGCCATTGGACGTTGCTGTAATGCTGGATCAGATGCGTTAACAGTAGCGAAGATGCCGCGCTGAGCGTGAGGTGATTGGCCGGTTGCTGCCAGTCGTTATCAAGCAGAAACTGACGGTAAACCGCCGTGATCCCCGGGTCACTGCCAAACGTGTGCTCGTCCAGCGTGAAGCTATAGGGGCTTTTATCCCAGACTTTTTCACCCACTTCGCGCAGATGTTCGTCGGTACAATAGAGATGAACAAAGGAGAGAGCGTCGCGGATATCCCAACTTGACTCGCTCTCTTTCGGCATCAGGCAAAAACGGTCCGGTCCGCCGCCATTCTTCCAGCCCCCCGCCGTTTTGTGATAACTCTCGTAGCCATCCGCGATATATAAACTGAGCGTATGGTGATCGCAATACTGGGTGATGGTATCGCGCTTGTTTGACCAGGCCGCCAGTTGGATCCCTGAATGTAACGCAACCGATTCATGCAGCACGGCATTATGTTTGCGTAAGTTTTCAAAGGCATCGTAGGGCTGAGGCATACCATCACATTCAAAATAAGTTAGCAGGCTTTCAGTCTATAACAGCCACATATTGTTAACAGCTTCCTTTTCGCTTTTACGCTAAAAAAGCGCAAGATTTTGCAAGTCCGCCGCAAACCGATGAAAGCCTCCTGCCGCCAGACATGACACAGTGTGAACCTGAATCCAAAAAAGAGAGAGTTGTATGAACGCACTGTTGTACTGCCTGGTGGTGGTAATTTGGGGAACGACATGGATTGCGATTTATTTGCAGCAGGGCCCGGTTTCTGCGCCGGTTTCTATCTTTTGGCGCTTCGCCGTTGCCAGTTCGCTGATGATAGTGATCCTGCTGGTTAGCGGTAAATTACGCAAACTGTCTGGTCGCGATCATCTGTTTTGTCTGTTACAGGGTGGATGCGTTTTTTGCTTCAACTTCTGGTGTTTTTATACGGCTGCGGCCTGGATTAATACCGGCCTGGAGTCGGTGATTTTCTCAATGGCCGTCCTGTTCAATGCGGTCAATAGCTTCATCTTTTTTGGGCAAAAACCACCGCTGCGTTTCTATATAGCAGCCGGTCTTGGACTGACGGGCATTGTGACTCTGTTCTGGCAGGATTTGCTCAACAGCGGATTCAATCATTCCTTGCTGCTGGGTATCGGCTTAAGCGCCCTTGGAACCTTCGGTTTCTCATTGGGGAATATGATCAGCATGCGTCACCAGAAAAAAGGGCTGGAAGTGTTAACGACCAACAGTTGGGCCATGCTGTACGGCACGCTGTTGATCGCTGCCATTGCGCTGACGCGCGGGGACAATTTTACGCCACAGTGGACATTCAGCTATCTCAGCGCGCTGTTATATCTGGCTATTTTTGGCTCAGTGATTGCTTTCGGCGCTTATTTCACACTGGTAGGTCGCATTGGTCCCAGTAGGGCGGCATACAGCACCCTGCTTTTCCCGCTGGTTGCGCTAACGCTGTCAACATTGTATGAAGGATACGTCTGGCAGGTTAACGCTATTGCCGGATTAGTATTGATTTTACTGGGGAATATGGTGATGTTTGCCCGACCAGAAGTGCTGATGGGTAAACTATTCTATCGACGCCGGGTGGCATAAAAAAAACGCACCATCCTGAGATGGTGCGTTGATTATTATTGTGGTTTTTTGTTCACGTCAAACATGGTGGCATCCGTCGCCATGTCATCAACAACTTTCTTCAACGTTTCGAATGTCATCGGCGTATTTTCGTTGCTCAGATCTTTACCTTCACCCTTACGTACAACTTTAACTACCGGTTTATTGGTCGCCGCATCAATCAACTCACCCTCGAAATAGAGGTTGGTATCCATGGTACGGTGACCCGTTGCCATTTGTGTTCCCGCAACGAGTAGCGCAACCGGGATCACTTCATAGAACTGCAGTCCTTCTTTGCTCGTTGCAACACCGGTAATCGCTCCGCGGAAAATCAGGCTACGTGGCCCAGGGGTAGTAACCAGGGGCTTACGCTTGCTGATGGCGGATTTCAACTGGGTATTGGTGTAGGTCAGCAGTTGATCAAGAACCTGCTGCCCTACCTGCGTGGTAGGTTTAGGAACCGGATAATACGTTACCGGGTTATATACAATGTTGTCATATTTGGATTCGTTGTAGCTCGGATCAACCCAACGGAGTACGGTTTGTCCCGATGCTGATTGTGTTTCCTTCAAATCAGAGTAATTTTTTAAAAACCCAGAATATTTATCCGGCGCGGTCACTTTTGACGCACAGCCGGATAATGCCAACAAGCCAGTAAGCACTGCAACTTTAAATAAAGTTTGAGTACGCATGAAACGATCCCTTTAGTTTTCGCAATGATGCTTAAAAAGGATAGCAAAACAGTTTCATTTTGGATGTACTAAAAATGGTAAACACCGCACAATTTTCTCTCTGCGCCCGGCACAAAAAATGCTGAGCGCAGAAAGAGTTAACCCAGGCGGGAGGTTCAGGCAGTTTTGCGTGCCAGCATTGTGGCAAAGCGCAGTTTAATTCGATTACCGTTTTCATCCGTACGATGAAGTTCACCCACGTCTTCGTTATATTTCAGCAGATCCCATCCGCTGTAATAGTTGCGCAATTCTCCGGTTTTAAACGCGAACGGGAAACCCACGGTACACGGAAAATCATCGGTATCCATCGCCGCGACGATTAAGTTATATCCGCCCTGTTTAGTGCAACGCTGCATATTTTCAATAAGGCCAGGGATAGTTTTGGCTTCAAGGAACATCAGCACAACGGTAGAAAGAATAAAATCATATTCGCCATCAAAGCGTAATGCGTTGAGATCCGCGACGTTCGCGTGCAGATTGGTCAGCCCTTCCGCCGCTTTGATACGCTCAAGATTAGCGATGCTCATGGGATTTTTATCCCATGCTGTCACGTCATAACCGTTTGCCGCAAGGTATAGGCTGTTACGACCGTTACCGCAGCCCAGGTCTAACGTTTTTCCTGGCTTAACAATTTTTGCCGCTTCAATAACATCGGAATGCGTACGAGTTAAATCGTATTTCTCAGTAAAGTAGTTTTCGTCGCAAAGGGTCATTATTTATCCTCAGATTTCAGTAATGCAGCACGCTCCGTGCGGAGGAGCAGTTTCCCCTGCATCAGCAATGCAAACGTACGTACCAGTAATAATGCAATGATAAAATTGGTAAAAATAAACAGTGGGATCGACAGCGTATGAAAAAGTCCTGACTCGCTACCGTGGCCCAGATGCAGCCCTGTTGTTGCCAGAGCCGATACGCCAAACGAAAAGCTCCAGAAAGACGCATTAAATGGCTGTGACAAATACCACGGCATGAGCCGCAGCATGAACAAAAGTTGCAGCAAACCATAGCCGAACAACATTTTGGCTAACGTATCGCCCTCACCGCCGTTAACGCTAAGCCAGGCGCTGCAGGCAACCAGCGCAGGCGCCAGTTGAATGCCAAGTGAAGTACGTAACACCGCAGGCAACTCGCCGCAGCTACGTAAACGTTGCAGAATTACCGGCTCCAGGCTGAGCCAGGAAAAAACCCCAGCGCCCAAAAACACCAATCCTGCGTCGTTGAAACCCAGTGCGCCACAGGCCATTGCACTGATAAAGTTATTGGCGACGGTCGGCAGATACAGACCCGGCGTGGTGGCTTCCTCTGGATGCGATCCACGCCACAACCCTGCCGTTTGCCAGGCGGCGTAGGCCAGCTGTATCACCACGCCAATGCTGAACAACCCAACCGCCAGCGGTCGATACCACGGGACAAAACCAATCGCGACCAGCATCGTTGTGGCCGGAAACAGACTGACAAAGCTGCTCATCACCGGGTGACGAATTTCCGCCAATACGCTATGCGGAAAACGCAGTAAACGGCCAAGAAAGGCCAGCGTCAGCAGCCCCCAAATGACCATTGCGAGGATCACTAAACCGTCGCCAATCAAGTGACTCACTGGCCACACCTGACTGGCATAACGCCACGCAAACCCCATCCCAATGATGCCCAGTACCATGCCAAAATAACCGGCCGGAAGATTGAGGACCCGCTCACTCTGTTTGTTCTTACTCATTTTGTTTATTTTTTAAAGTATATTTGAAATGCATTTTATGGAATTTCCGCTGATTTAGCCAGTGCGGAAAACTTTGCTACGTTTAACTAAGGTGCGCAACATGGAAATGAGCTATGACCAAATATCGTCTCAGCGATGAGTCTCGATCCTTTAGTTACCAGGATAATGGCAATAAAAAAAGCGTATTACTACGCCAAATCATTGCGCTCACTGATTTTAATGATGTCCAGGCCGGCACGCCCGGTGGCTGGATCGACAATGAAAGCGTGCTGTCACAAAGCGGTGATTGCTGGATTTACGATGAAAACGCGCTCGCATTTTCCGGCGCGACGATTACAGGAAACGCCCGCATTACTCAGGCAAGCGTGGTCAGAGATGGCGCGCAAATTAGCGATGACGTGTGGATTGACCGGGCTGAAATCAGTCATAACGCGCAAATACGTGACAACGTCACCATTCAGGATTCTGTGGTTCGCGGCGAGTGCCTTCTCTTTGGTGATGCGCGCGTGGTGCGTGACTCTGAAATCATCGCCGCCAGGGGGCTAACCCGTGAAAGCGACCAGTTCTTGCAAATTTATGATCGGGCTTTTGTCAGCCACTCACGAGTGGTGCATCAGGCGCAGATCTATGGCGATGCGAAAATCAACTATGCCTTTATTGAACATCGGGCGGAAGTTTTTGATTTCGCACAGGTGGAAGGTAATGAAGAGAACAATGTCTGGATTTGCGATTGCGCCAAAGTCTATGGATATGCGCGCGTCATCGCCGGGAGCGAAGAAGATGCCATACCTACCCTACGCTACAGCTCGCAGGTGGCGGAGCACGCGGTAGTTGAAGGTAACTGCGTGCTGAAACACCACGTGCTGGTCGGCGGTCATGCGCAATTACGCGGTGGACCGCTCCAGTTAGATGACCACATCCTGATTGAAGGCCACGTCTGTGTGCTGGGCGAAGTGCTGATCGAGCATCACATTGAGATAACCGGTCAGGCACATATCCAGGCGTTTGATGGCGATACCATTCACCTACGCGGACCGAAAGTGATTAACGGTGAACAGCGCATTACGCGCACGCCTATCGCAGGTTTATTCTGAAGAGCCATCAATGATGCGGGCGTAGAGATTCACATCATAGTAATCACCATTAAGGAATTCCGCCTGTTGCATACATCCTTCCAGTTGGAAGCCATTACGCAGCGCCACCTGGTTGCTCTCAACGTTTTCTACGCGACATTTAATCACAAAGCGGCGAATCTCCTGACGCTGCGCATAATGATGAATTAAGGCCTGTAGCGCCTGGGACATGATGCCTTGACCCTGATGCTCCTCATCCAGCCAGTAGCCGATATAAGCCGCTTTGTTCAGCGGTTCTATCTGGTTAAACGAGATAACCCCGACCACATTTTCTTGCGCAAAAATCAGGAACATTTTGGCGTAACCGCGCTGGTGCAACATCATATTACCCTGCACATTCTTGCGGGTGTCCTCCTCACAGGCAACAAACTGCGGCCAGTTCAGCGACTGCTGGAGCCAGCTTTTATTTTTAAGCACCAACTGATGCAGAGGCGTGACGTGTTGCTCTTCTACGGCACGCAGTTCCAGCGTGTCATTGATAGTAATCACTTCTGACATTTTCATTCCATTATGATGGTTAAGCAGGCCACCCTGCTCAATCAAATAAAAACAGGAAGGGCTCCCTTTTGGAAGCCCTTTTACACAGCAAGCGCCGTTTTACTTAGCTCTCACTGACACTCTCTTTTTGCAATATTTTGAGCAGATCTTCCTTCAGGTGGAGTTTCTGTTTCTTAAGGCGAACAATGTCCAAACTATACCCCCGACCATCCGAACCTTCCAGTCTGGAGATCTCATGATCAAGGCTGTTGTGTTTTTCGAATAAGGACAGAAAGCGAGGGTTCTCGGATTTCAGTCGGGAAATAAGGTCTCTATATTCTGGAAACATACTTTCTCCCTGTTAGTGGAAAAGAACGTGTATAAGAAATACACACCTCCAGAGTACCCACTTGACTTACAGAAAAATGCGAACGGGATCGAGTAAATAGTGTACAGAATGGTTGTGAAGAGGATTACAGATACGGCTCCCCATTCGGAGAGCCGTAAAGGGAGTGATTAACGCATCTCGCGGTCGTCAACGTACTGACGTTTATCCGGCGCTGGCGGGAAGTACTGATACAGCCAGGTTTCACTGATGGCGTCGCCCTGACAACGCAGGAACATACGCATATCTACCGGATCGGTTGAGTCAGAGGTCGGATACCAGTCAAACTGAATGCGATAACCGTCGATAGGTTCCACGTAAAGGATCTCGATCTGTTTCGCTTCACCGCTGGAGAGCGTAATCACCGGTTCAATACCCTTCGGCGCTGCGGCTTTTAGATCGCCACCAACGAAATCAACAGCAAAACGTCGCGCCCATTTTTCCGGGTAGTGCTCGCCCGGCGCCCATCCTTCCGGGAAGCCGCCCATGCCTGTTCGGGTCGCCATCACGCGAGCCAGCGGTGAACGCACCGGCGGCTGTGCGCTCCAGTACAGACGATATTTGAATTCCAGATCATCGCCCGCTTTGATCGACCTTTCAGGCTGCCAGAAGCAGACGACGTTATCCAGCGTTTCGCCGGTCGTCGGGATCTCCATCAGGCCGATAGTCCCCTTGCCCCACTGGTTACGCGGTTCGACCCACAGGCTCGGACGCTTGTTGTACCAGCCCATGATATCCTGGTAATGGGAGAAGTCGCGATCGAGCTGCAGCAAGCCAAACCCTTTCGGGTTGTTATCGGTATAGGCGTTGAACTGCAGTTTTTGCGGGTTATTCAGCGGGCGGCAGATCCACTCGCCATTGCCCCGCCACATCGCCAGACGGTCGGAATCATGAATTTGCGGGTGAATGGTGTCACACATCCGACGTTCGTTGTTGCCGCAGCTAAACATGCTGGTCATCGGTGCAATACCGAGCTGCTTGATGTCTTTGCGCGCATAGATGTGGTTTTGTACATCCATGATCACCTGCGTTTTCTCGCAGTGGATCACGAACTTAAATGCACCGGTTACGCTGGGGCTGTCGAGAAGCGCATACACGGTAAAGGAGGTTGCGCCCGGTTTAACCGTTTCAAACCAGAAAGAGGTGAAATCAGGAAACTCTTCTTTGCTGTCGGTGTAGGTATCTACCGCCAGACCGCGGGCCGATAAACCGTACTGATAGGTGTCATCCACGGCGCGGAAATAGCTGGCGCCAAGGAAAGAAACGATATCGCGACGGGCTAATTCTGGCGCTTTAAACACGCGGAACCCGGCGAACCCGAGGTCAGTCTGCCCTTCCAGCTGTTTGGTATCCACACCCGTATCATTGTATTTAAACAGTTCCGGACGGAAGTGGATTTCGCGCGCCATATGCGTGCTGCCATCAACCGAGAACATGCGTACGCGGCGACGGAAGCCCATTCCCACGTGGAAGAACTGCGCATCAAGCTGACGATTTTCAACATTGTTCCACAGAGACTGCTCTGCGTCATATTGAATGCTGTTGTAGGCCTGAGGCGTCAGTTTGGCCAGCGTGTCAGGTAACGCGCGCGGTGCGCCGCCCCAGGGCTTCTGTGCTAAGTCATGGGCCATCGATTGCAGAACGGAAAAATCAAAACGTACGGTTTTTCCGTCTGCAATGTCAGACTCTGCCGCAAAGGCGGCGCTGGAAAAGAGTGATGCAATACCACTGGTTCCGCACACGGCGGCCATTGCCATTGAACCTTTAATAAATCGTCTGCGATTCATGCCTGAAAGTAAGTCCTTCTGGTCGTGTAAATGGTCCCGCGCCGGCCATAATCAGCGGCAAGAGAGTGCACATTTCTGACCGCTCACTCTAGACAAAATTCATTAATAATCCAATTGTTGGTCGCCGATTATCTGTACAAAATCGAAAATATTTTATGTCGATGGGAACAGACCGAATCCCATGTAAATTCAATTAAAGTAAACCACACCGCCGTTTACTGCGATCTTGCGCCTCCTGATACAACGCAAACTCATCATAAACCGCACAACCCAGCGCCTGTTCAAACGCGTCGCGGCTGGAATTACCGTGGCTACGGGCCTGAGTTTCATTCCCCAAATTAGACTGGAAAATCCCCGCGGCGCTCACCGGTAAAAAATCTTCGTAGGTAATGGGCTGAGCAACCAGCCAGCCCCGCTCAATGAGCGGTTGCGGGTCGTCATCCGGGCGAATCGCCTGTCGATGCGCCTCGCCCGACGGCGTCAGCCGGTAGCGGAACCAGGCAAGCCCCTGCTGGCGCAGCAGAAATTCGCTGTCCGGGAATGCTTTGAACACCTCCTGCAAATGCAGCTGATGCGTCAGGTTGTCTTTTCCCGTTCCCGCTTTATTCAGCAATTCGTCGTACAACGCTCTGCCTTTCGGCGTCAGGGCCACGCCGCGCTGTTCGATTTCACCAAAACGCGCCGTGTGAGTGCCACGCATTTCACCGGCAAATAACACCGGCTCTTCCAGCGCTTTAAAACTGGTCTGACGCAATAAAATGGGCACCTCGCGGCGCGGTGGCCCTTCAATCAGTATTTTGGGTTCAATGCCGCACTCCGGCATCATCGACTGAACCCGGTCGATATCCAGCGTACGCGGCGTCAGATGGTTGATATGACACCCAGGGAAACACACCACATCAGCAATCAGCCGGTGCTCATTGTGCAATGCGTGATAGGTCGCCTCATCGACCGTGGCATGCTGATGCCAGCGGAAAGTTTCCAGCGCTTCTTGCACAAACTCCTGCGCCTGCTCAGACGTAAAACTGCCCTGCACATCAAACTCATCCAATAGTTCGTGACAACGACGGGTGAAAATATCGCGTTTTGCGAGGATCTCCGCGGCTTTTTGCCGTAGCGCGGCATTTTCGATTAATTCGAGCCGCAATAACGAGGTGAATACCCGAAACGGGTTGCGCGAAAGCGACGCATCGTCAATGGGACGAAACGCGGTAGAATGCACGGGAACACCGGCCTGGGAGAGATCGTAATAACTCACCGGATACATGCCCATAATGGCAAACATCCGGCGTAGCGTAGAAAGCTCCTGCGCAGTGCCCACCCGAATGGCGCCGTGGCGCTCAACGTTTAGCCGGGCCAGCTCATCTGCATTCGCCAGTTTTTCATGCAGCGTAGGATTATTTTCCAGTACCGCCAGATTCACATCAGCGACAAGTTCCAGCAACGTGCCATATTGCGGGACTTCCTGCTGGTACATTGCTGACATTGCCTGCGAAAATTGTTCCCGAATCTCATCTGCCGTGATGGTGTTCGCCATAATGTCATGCCTCCAGTGAATATTACCTGGAGTGTAGAAAACGCCGCTGACTCCGGTGGGAAGAATTTATAAAGTGTGACCCCGCGTAAATTTCCCACCCCTACAGACGGTGAACAGAACCTACTGGCGTGGTTTTAAATGACTTTCCAGCCAGGGCAACATCTGTTTTTTACGGCTGAGCATCCCCTCCACCTTACAGGGTTGCGGGATGTCTGACAGCGCTGGGCCGGCAAACCACAGGCTGGTGTCGCCCAGATTGATATCGGTGAGCATCAGTACAACCAGAGCGGCATTCTTTTCCTCTGCATAGCGCGCCATTTCCAGACAGAGATCGTCCAGCACCGCATCCACCTGTTGCAGCGCATACAGTTCAAGCTGCGCCACACAAACCGAATGTCCATGAATGGTGAAGGTTTTAATGTCTTTCTGCAGAAGCTCGCGAGCGCTCATGCCTTCCACGCTTGTTTTAGCAGACAGCAGGTCGCGACTAAATGCCTCGAGATCCACACCGGTTTTTTGGGCCAGGGCCTCCACCGCCAGGCGATCGTCAGAGGTGGTCGTTGGCGAACGAAGCGTGACAGTGTCACTCAATGCGGCACCCAGCAATAAAACGGCCTCAGCGGCAGACAACTGGTTGCGCTCCTCTTCCGTCATCAGTTGCCATAACAGCGTCGCGCTACTGCCGACTGGCTTCACCCATACTTCAGGTGGCAGACGAGTGACTAATCCACCGAGTCGGTGATGATCGATAATTCCCACGACGTTACTTTCTGCCAGCGATGCCGGCCCCTGGGCAGGCTCGGTGAAATCGACCAGCCACACATCACGATCGGTCAATTCAAACGTCAGCCGTTCGGGCATCGTCAGTCCCGCATGCTCAAAGATAAATTGCGTTTCGCGGTTAGGTTCGCCCAGACGCCATGCCGTCGCCTGCTGGCCACGTAAAGTAAGCCAACGCGCCGTCATGGCGGCGGTACAAATGGCATCGCTATCGGGGTTAAGGTGCCCTATTACATCTATCATTAATCAGTGCCTTGTGAAGAGAATGGTTCAAAAGCAAACAATAACGAAAGTATATCGACTGGACGCATTCTCTTCCATGATCCCACCACCCGGCAGCGCTGTACAAAACATAAGCAAAATAAATCATTTGTAAGTAAAATAGGATAAATGTTAATAATATTTTGCTATCAAGTTATCAAAATCAAACAACTTCACTTGTCACCGATACGACTCTGTTTTTAACATCGCTTATGGAAAAAAATGTTCTGTTCAATCAGCGCATTCGCTTGCGCCACCTTCATACTTTTGTCGCCGTTGCACAGCAGGGAACGTTGGGCCGCGCGGCTGAGACCCTTAACCTGAGCCAACCAGCCCTCTCCAAAACGCTGAATGAACTGGAGCAACTGACCGGTACCCGGCTCTTTGAGCGTGGTCGCCTTGGCGCACAATTAACGCTGCCCGGAGAACAGTTTCTTACCCACGCAGTCAGAGTGCTGGATGCGCTCAACACCGCCGGACAAGCCTTAAACCAGCGCGAAGAGTCACAGACGGATGTCGTACGGATTGGCGCCTTACCCACCGCGGCCCTGGGCATTCTGCCTGCGGTCATTGGCCCGTTCCATAAGCAGCAAATGGAGACCACGCTGCAGGTTGCCACCATGAGTAATCCCATGATCCTGGCGGGTTTAAAGTCAGGGGAAATTGATCTCGGCATTGGCCGTATGGCCGATCCGGAATTGATGGTTGGTCTGAACTACGAGCTGTTATTTCTGGAATCGCTCAAACTGGTCGTGCGCCCTAACCACCCGTTGTTGCAGGAAACCATCACGCTGAGTCGGGTGATGGAGTGGCCGGTGGTGGTTTCACCAAAAGGAACCGCCCCTCGCCAGCACGCAGAGGCGTTGTTGCAAAGTCAGGGCTGCAAAATGCCGCCGGGCTGTATTGAAACGCTGTCAGCATCGCTCTCCCGCCAACTGACGGTCGATTACGACTATGTGTGGTTTGTCCCTTCAGGCGCAGTTAGAGAAGATTTACGCCAGGCGACGCTGGTGTCGTTGCCGATACCCACCCACGGTGCGGGTGAACCCATCGGCATTCTTACCCGTGTCGATGTGCAGCTCTCTCAGGCCGCGCAGATCCTGATCGCCGCAATACGCAAAACCGTGCCGTTTTGATGCCAAAAATTAAGGGACCATCAGGTCCCTTAATTTATTTTATTGTTAAAACGTTTCCCAGTTATCGCCACTGGCAGTTGCCGCCTGCGGGCGTGAATGGTCAGGCTTTGTCGTCACAGGCGCGCGTTTAATAGCACTTGTCCCTGTTAAACGGAATGTGCCAACAGCTTCCGTTAAGCGCGCCGCCTGCTCTTCCAGCGATGCCGCTGCGGCAGAGGCTTCTTCAACCAGCGAGGCATTTTGCTGCGTTACCTTATCCATTTCTGAAATTGCCTGGCTCACCTGGACGATACCCCGGCTCTGCTCATCAGAGGCCGCTGCAATTTCCAGCATAATGTCGGTGACGCGTTTTACCGCATCGACAATATCCGTCATCGTATTGCCCGCAGCGACCACTTCTCCGGAGCCCTGGTCAATCAGTCGGACTGATTCGCTGATCAATCCTTCAATCTCTTTTGCCGCCTGAGCGCTGCGGCTTGCCAGCGTGCGCACCTCACTGGCAACCACGGCAAACCCACGGCCCTGCTCCCCTGCCCGCGCCGCTTCAACCGCTGCGTTCAGCGCCAGAATATTGGTCTGGAAAGCAATGCTGTTAATAACGGCTGTGATTTCGGAGATTTTCTTCGAACTCGTTGAGATATTGCCCATAGTTTTGACCACGCCAGAAACCATCTGACCGCCCCGACTGGCCTTACCGGAGGCATCTTCTGCCAGCTTGCTCGCATGATGCGCGTTGTCGGCGTTTTGCTTCACCGTCGCCGTCAACTCTTCCATGCTGGCCGCTGTTTGTTCAATCGCCGCAGCCTGTTGTTCGGTACGTGAAGACAGATCGGTGTTCCCCGCCGAAATCTCACTGGTACCGCGATAAATCTCTTCCGCGCCCTGACGCACCGTGCCTACCGTTGTCCCCAGCGAACGTTGCATTGTTTGCAAATGGCGGCTCAGGCGACCAATTTCGCTGCGCCCGGTCGGTTCCTCCGGCATGGTGAGATCCCCCGCTGAAATTTGCTCAATGCGCTGGGCGGCACGCAACAGAGGGTGAATGACAGTACGGCGCAGAACAATGAACGTCATCACGGTCAGCGCCAGCGCAAGAACGAATGCGCCCAGCATAAAAGCCATACCAAGCTGTGTACGCTGATGCGCCTGTTCGCTTAACTGATTCGCCCTAGTGGTACGAATGTCGATCGCCTTTAACAGCACCTTGTTGTACGCAGAGTCCAGCGGTCTGGCCTGTTCATTTTCATGGTTGATGATCGCTTCAAACATGCCGTTTTTAGCGTACTTCAGCATCGGCTGTAAGCCGTCGGTATAGGCTTTGAAGCTGGCGCTCAGTTCAGCGTCTAACGCTTCATCGGCAGACGTTTTTACCGCGCGTGACATATAAGCATTGAAACCGTCCTGCGATTGCTTAATCCGTTTTTCTGCCTCGGCGATATTGGCCTTCATGTCATCCATTTCGGCAATACGGCTCGCCGCGCCGGCGTGGATCATGTTGATACGCGCGGTACGCAAGTGGTTAGAGCTGTTAGATAACCCCATCCTGACCTGAATCTCATCGGTTACGTCGCGCTGATCGCGATCGGCCTGCATAAGAAAATAGCTTGCCAGCCCGGAACTTAAGGCGAACAGCAGAAGGATGCCACCGAGAATGGAGGAAAACAGCGGAACCAGCCGGATTTGATGCAGAAAGCCCAGTTTATGCTGGGCTTGCATCGATGTAGTGTTGTCCATGACCGTCGACTCTCTTGTAGGGTTTATGCGTGAAAACACGCCCGTTAGATAGTCATCGGCAATCCGGGAAGTTTACTTACCGTGAAAAGCGCCGGATTCGTCACACTTTCACAACATAATTCTAAAAAATTCAGGAAAGTGCCAGCGGAGAAATCCGCTGGCCAATGAATCAGTTATCGCCAAAGTGGATAACGGTACGGATGGATTTACCCTGATGCATTAAATCGAACGCGTCGTTAATCTGCTCCAGCGGTAAACGGTGGGTAATAAACGGATCCAACTGAATTTTCCCGCTCATCGCATCTTCAACCATACCAGGAAGCTGAGTACGCCCCTTCACGCCGCCAAACGCGGAACCGCGCCAGACACGCCCGGTAACTAACTGGAACGGGCGTGTTTTGATCTCTTGTCCGGCTCCTGCCACGCCAATAATGATGCTTTCGCCCCATCCTTTATGGCAGCATTCCAGCGCCGCGCGCATCACGTTAACGTTACCGATACATTCGAAACTAAAGTCCACGCCGCCATCGGTAAGCTCGACAATCACATCCTGAATCGGTTTGTCGTAATCCTTCGGATTGATGAAATCGGTCGCGCCCATTTCACCTGCCAGCGTAAATTTTTCCGGATTGGTATCAACGGCCAGAATACGCCCGGCTTTCGCCTGCGCCGCGCCCTGAATCACCGCCAGGCCAATGCCGCCCAGACCAAATACAGCGACGGTATCACCTTCTTTCACTTTTGCGGTGTTATGGACCGCTCCGATACCGGTGGTCACGCCACACCCCAGCAGACACACTTTATCCAGCGGAGCCTGCGGGTTAACCTTCGCCAGAGAGATCTCCGCACATACGGTGTATTCGCTGAAGGTGCTGGTGCCCATATAGTGATAAATCGGCTCGCCGTTATACGAGAAACGGGTTGTGCCATCCGGCATCAGACCTTTGCCCTGGGTCGCACGTACAGCCTGACACAGGTTAGTTTTACCCGATTTACAGAACTTACACTCGCCACATTCTGCGGTGTATAGCGGGATCACATGATCGCCCGGTTTCAGGCTGGTAACGCCTTCACCCACTTCAACCACAATGCCGCCACCTTCATGGCCGAGCACCGCCGGGAAAACCCCTTCCGGATCGTCGCCTGAGAGCGTAAAAGCATCAGTATGGCACACGCCGGTGTGGGTAATTTTAACCAGCACTTCACCTTTCTTTGGCGGTGCGACATCGATTTCGACAATTTTTAACGGTTGGCCAGGGCCGAATGCAACTGCTGCACGTGATTTCATTTGTCTCTTCCCATTATTGCGAGGTGATGGTGTTATTTTAGATAAGCACGCAGAAGATGGCCGATTTCAGCCATGCGCACGGCACGCTGGTCTGGGGTTGTTTCCCCGCTGACCAGTTCGTCTTTCAGGTGGATCTCAACCATTTCGCCCATCAGGCCATTGGATGCGCCGCGCACGGCGGCAATTTGTTGCAGGATAGCCAAACACGGCTCGCCGGACTCCAGCGCGCGCTCAAGCGCATCAACCTGACCGCGAATACGGCGTACACGGGTGAGAATGCGTTTTTTATCTTCGGGTGAATGCGGCATATGCCCTCCAAATACTATAGGGGGGTATACTATCAGTCTTTTTAACTAATTGTAAAATATATAACTTGTTATTCTTTAATGAGTTGCACAAACAGCACATTTAGACATATGTGGACATATCACCGTGTAAAGCGGTTTTAGAGCCGCAACACCGAGCGCTTTGTCGATGTATTCTGCATCGCTGAACAGTCCGGATTTTTTCTGGAGCAGCGTAACTGGTTTGTCACTCGCAAAGAACAGTCAGTTGAAGACTCATGTAATTATGAACAATACGAATACCCCCGACTACAAACCGGGGGGTTCTATTTTTTAAGACGCTATATATATAATAATTAGTTACTTATTCCGTAACTGCACACTCTGGCACGCGAATTTCCTTAATGAGCCTGGAAAAACTTTTTAACGAACACATTCCCTGACTATTTTTCTCTTCACATGCAATTAATTTTAAATCAACTTTGCCAGCAGGTTTTTCTAACGACAACGGTTGTATATCCCTCATATCTCTCAGCGTCTGATAAACAAATGAAACCTGAACCCAATCCGTATTATCACTGGTTCTTTTCCACTTTTCGAATACAAGCTCCCCACCAGGAGGGGTATTATCGGGTTGACCGGGTAGCGACCAGTTAAGATCTAAAGCCCCGCTTAAATTTGCAAGATTGGTATCATGACCAGCAATAAACAACAGAGATACGGGTAATTTTATGCCATACCTGTTTTCTGTTGTACCATTTGTCAATAATGCAGTCTCTATCATATCGAGTAATGGTGTGGCCCTACTACGGGCAACTTCTGGAGTTCTTTGCAAAAGATCAAACTGAGCGTTATGCAGACTTAACAAATCTCTCCATTCTTTTTCTCCCGTAATACGCCCCCAGGCTACCTGTGGCATTCCCTGGGCCTCTTGCAACAGAAATATCTCAGTCAGCGTGGAAGAAAGGCTCCAGGCACCAGGTAATGATACATTGTCAGGAGTAACCTTAAGTTCAGACGGTAAAGCCTCTGGTAATGTGCATTTCGTAGACTTCTCTGTAGTCTTACATGTCTCCGATTGTGAGAAATTTAAAACATTTTCCAGGGTCCGAAATGAAGATTGATAGCGTTGGGTATACAGTTCAATATTTCCTCCGGCCCGTTCCAGAATAGCGTTTTTAACCTTCAATGTGTTAAACGAACATGTCCCCATTTTTACCGGATTAAAAAGAGGATCAGTTTTTTCTTCATCCTTCTGATAATGCACTTGAATTTGACATTTTGGTGCTAACCCAGCCAGAAACGCCTCACCCGTTTTACGGGTGCGTTGATCCGTGTCTGCAATAACAGCAACCTGCCCTGGAGATGGGCACGTTTGATTATTCAACAGACCTTTGCTCGTGAACCATAAACGTTGATACTGACCTAATTCAGAAACAAGTTCTCCCCCACGAGGCGTTAGCCATCCTAACGGCACATCCCATTGTGGCCATTGATCGGGTGTGACATCTTTCATTATTGGAGTGAACTTCGTAGGTGCTCTTACTCCATGACGACTCACTATCACAACCCGCTCAAGTTTCATACCGTTCTGCTCTTCAGCATGTATTGAGAAAGAACCGCATAAGAGAGAAAAAAATAATAAACGAATGATGAATGTACTCATTACCAGCACCACCTTTTCGTAAGTGAAAAACAAACAACTCGTATAAGCCAGTTCGATAACTGGTTCTATCAGATAGAAATAATCCTACTCCTGAGTTCACAACAATCCAACTTTTTGAATATCAACTTTGTATCTTATCGAAGTATTAAAGGAGCGCTAATTTAGCCGCGCTGGAAAGGTATCCAAGGTTATGGAATCGTTGGCACTTTACAACGTCCTGTCATTGAAAGGATAATTGATCCGGTATAAATAAGGTGGGCGGAAGCCTTGTTTGGCTATCAATTTACCCGCAGCAAATCACTGTATCTCGTTGTATAACGTGGTGAAAGCATGTCTCGCTTCATCGCCCACGGCTGCTGTATCCCTTGCCCGGCAAAGTAGAGCGTTCCTTTCCCCTTTTCAGCATTAAGAGTATCCAGTAGGTCCATCAATTTATCGCTGTTATGCCGCGGGGCGTTATTATCAAAAAGATTCAGCTGTGCAACGCCAGAGCTAAAAAAATCCCCCAGCATAACGCCCGCTTTTTGATAACGTAGCCCCTCTCGCCAAACGGCGTCCAGGCTGCGCGTGGCTGCTGTAATAATGTCCCGGCTATCCTGAGTTGGCGTCAGCAGTTTTATCGATGCACTGTTACCGTAATAAGGTTCATTCAGGGCAAACGGACTGGTTTTGATAAATGTAGAGATAAACCGGCAGTACTGGTGTTCTCTGCGCAGCTTTTCCGCAGCACGTGAAGCATAGGTGCAAATGGCCTCTCTCATGGCGTTGTAATCCGTGAGTTTTTCACCAAACGATCTTGAGCAGATAATTTCCTGCTTATCCGGCGCAAACTCTTCCAGCGCCAGACAAGGCTCACCGCGCAATTCCCGGACGGTTCGCTCAAGCACGACGCTGAAATGTTTACGAATGAAGCGAATATCGGTATCCGCGAGGTCGAGAACCGTTTTAATGCCCATAACGTCCAGTTTTTTGCCGATACGGCGTCCGATGCCCCAGACTTCATCAACCGGGAGTGCTGCCATCAGCTTACGCTGGCGTTCAATATTTGAGAGATCCACGACTCCGCCCGTCTGTTCCTGCCACTTTTTGGCCGCATGGTTTGCCAGTTTGGCCAGGGTTTTGGTCTGAGCGATACCGACCCCAACCGTGAGACGTGTTTTCTGCAAAATGGTTGCTCTGATTTCCTGACCAAAATCCGTAAGATCCCTGCAGTTTCGCACGCCCGTTAAATCACAAAAGGCTTCATCAATACTGTATATCTCCACGCGTGGCGATAACTCCTCCAGAATCGACATCACCCTGCTGCTCATATCCGCATACAGCTCGTAGTTCGAACTAAAACAGAACACGCCATAGCGCCTGAACAGATCTTTCTGTTTGAAGTACGGAGCGCCCATATTAACGCCAAGCGCCTTTGCCTCTACGCTGCTGGCAATAACGCAGCCATCGTTGTTTGAAAGAACGACAACGGGCTTCCCTTTCAGATCAGGCCGGAATGCCGACTCACAGCTGGCATAAAACGCGTTAACATCCACCAGTGCAAACATCATCAGCCCGCTGCTTTAATGATAAATGTCACCACGCCAAATATATCCAGCGTGTCCTCGCTGCTAATCATGATCGGCGCGTAGGCGCTGTTCTCTGGTTTCAGCATCACAACCGGATGTAATTGCAGGCGTTTAACGGTGAATTCGCCCTCAACGGCGGCAATAACGATGTCTCCATGGGCAGGTTTTCTGGCGCTGTCGACAATCAGTAAATCGCCCTCGCCGATCCCTGCTCCCCTCATAGAGTCGCCAGATGATTTAACAAAATAGGTTGCGCTGGGATGCCGTACCAGCAGGTCATTGAGGTCGATACGTTTCTCAACGTAGTCCTGTGCAGGAGATGGAAAACCGCAGGGCACAAGATCGCTAAATAACGGAAAGTGTTTAATTTCGCGGCGTTCCGCAGGCTGGAAAAACAACATAATAATCTGCCTCTCATTTACTGTATTTATATACAGTAGTTTTAATAAGAGCAGCAATCAAGTAGCGAGTGTGATGAACTGGACGTTGTTTAACCATCTTGTCGGTAAGTTTTTATGATGTCTGGAAAAATAATCGGCTAAAAAAATACCCCGCATTTGCGGGGCATTACATCAGGAGCGTTTTCGCGGCATCATGCGCAGCAGCGTATTGTCCTTCCAGAAATAGTGGTGCATCAGGGCCGCAGCGGCATGCAGAGCAATAACAAAATAGCCCAGATTTGCCAGCGTCACGTGCCAGGACTTCAGCATATCCACTACATCAAAATTGGCCTCTGCCGCATGCGGCATAACGATGCCGAATGCAATCCACGGGTTACCCCGGTTGTACATCATCACCAGTCCAATAATCGGCAGAACAATAAACAGCAGATAGATAACCAGATGCCCCAGATGCGCCATTCCGGTCATCATCGGCTTCGGTTTTGGCACAATCGGCGGTGCCGGATATTTTAGCCTGACCAGCAGACGCGCCACCATCAGCGTTAAAATAGTGATGCCACAGGATACGTGCACCATGTTAAATAAGGGACGATAGCTGCGCGGGAAAAATCCGCGAAACTCCATAGCGCTGTAGGCCACAATGACCAACAAAAAGACCAGCCAGTGAATGCCAATTTGCAGGCCAGAATACTTATTCCCCATAACACTTCCTGAATAAAAACAATAATGCGTCACCATAACGGGCTTTTGTTAAAAATTCATTAACTTTTGCTCACCCGGCTTATTCTTATGGATCGCCAGCAAAGTGTGAGAATTGCGCCGGGTGGCGTACAGGCTCACCCGGCGAAAACTTAGGACTGCAGATACACCACCTGCGTTTGCAGATATTCGTTCAGACCGTGTTTACCGTCAGCCCCGCCAATCCCGGACTTGCGCCAGCCAGCATGAAAGCCCTGCATCGCCTCGAAGTTTTCACGATTAATATAGGTTTCGCCAAACTTCAGCCCTTTAATCGCTTTCATCGCCGTATTCAGATTCTGCGTATAGATCGATGAGGTCAGACCGTAATCGCTGTCATTGGCCATCATCAGCGCCTGTTCCAGCGTATCAAACGCTACCACCGGTAGCACCGGACCAAACGTCTCCTCGTGCATAATCGCCATATCCTGGCGCACGTCTAACAGTAACGTCGGTGGATAGTAATACCCTTTGCCGGAAACGGCCTTACCGCCCAGCACCACTCTGGCGCCTTCCTGCACCGCTCGTGCAACTTTCTGCTCTACACGCTCCAGCGCAGCGGCGTTAATCAGCGGCCCCATCGCAATATCATTGCGCTCAGCCGGATTACCAAACTGCACGGCTTTCATCGCCTCGCCCAGACGATTGACGAATTGGTCATAAATACCTTTCTGAACGTACACGCGCTCGGCACAGTTGCATACCTGTCCGGTGTTGATCACCCGCGAGTCAACAATTGCCTTTACGGCCAGTTCAAGATCGGCATCATCCATCACGATAGCCGGGGCCTTGCCACCCAACTCCAGACAAACTTTGGTGATATTTTTAGCCGCCGCAGCCATAATTTTCTCACCCGCCCCGACACTACCGGTCATGCTCACCATGGCCACCTTCGGGTTTGCGGCCAGCGCCTGACCGACCGTTTCACCACGTCCCAGTACCAGATTAAATACGCCGCGCGGCAAGCCAATATCATCAACAATTTTGGCAAAGGCGATGGCGTTATTCGGTGTAAATTCACTCGGCTTAATGACAATGGTATTACCCGTCAACAGTGCGGGAGCCAGTTTGCGGGCAATCAGGAAAAACGGAAAGTTCCACGGCAGAATGCCCGTAGTCACGCCCAAAGCGCGCTTAAACAGCAGAATATTCTCGCCCGGACGATCGCTTTGCAGGATCTCACCTTCATAGCGACGCGCCCACTCCGCCATATAATCGATATAGTCGGCGGTAAACGAGACTTCGACCTCAGCCAGTTGCTGTATTTTTCCACCCTCCGCCACAATCAGCGCGCTGATTTCACTGGCTCGCTGACGGATACCCGCAGAAATTTTGCGTAACCAGTTCGCCCGTTCAATGGCGGGCAGCGCTTCCCATTGCGGCTGAGCGCGCTGTGCAGCATCGATCGCTTTACACGCATCCTCGGCACGTCCATCGGGAATACGCGAGATCACCTCTTCCGTGGCCGGATTGACGACATCAATCCAGGCATCATCGTGCCAGGTCACAAACTGCCCATCGATATACATAGGATGTTGTACGGGTACTGACATGCGGCTCTCCTGTGATTGATTTGTTTTTAACAAGTAAAACTATTGTTAATTAATATCAATCATGCAGGTCGTATTATGGCTGGAGTGGCTGTTCTGTGAGCGGCTTCATAAAAGCGTCTGGCAAAGTGATGATGAAGGGAAAAAACAGGTGTGATTTTTGCCCGTTTGCCGCAAAACGCCGACAAACGGGCAACAGGAATTACAGAGAGCGGCTCTCCAGTAAGTCAGTCAGCACGATGTCATTTTGCAACTGCTGCCAGGCTTGCTCAACGTTCTGAGGAATATCAACATGGGCAATAAAATCGCGGCCACAAGGCCCATAACCGGTGGCATCATCACGCAGGCGAGGAAGTTCACCGGTTATGAGAGACAGATAGCGATCCACTGACCACAAACCTTCTGCTGCTGGCACAAAATCCACGCCGTCTTGCTGTTGGGCCAGCTCAGGGATGAATCCAGGGAAACTCAACCAGCGCGGCGCATGCGGCTCATCGCGGGTTACACGCTGAAAGGTTGCCATCGTGCGACGTTGCATAGTGGGATCCTGTACCACAATGACGGTATGAATACTTTCCGTCGCCTGATTCAATAATGCACAGCTAAAACGGGCATTCTCACCGCAGTTTGTTGACTGGTCTTCCACCCAAATTTTCTCCCCCGGGATTTGCCAGAACTGATGTGCGATATCGGCAAGGATCGCCGCTTCCGCGCGCCCGGTGGTACGAATGATGTTGTAACGAGGATGCTCTGCAATCGCGTCATACAGAAATCGTGTGGAATGACCGATGCCACCGCTAATCAACAGGGGAACCTGTTGCTCTTTCGCGATCCGGCAGGCGGCATCGATGGTCGGAATAACCGCGTTCCCTGCCAGAATCACGCAATCTGACTGAACGGTGATATTCCCCGTAAAATCATTCTGCGCCAACCATCGCCCTACGGTATTGATCGCCGCAAGCGTGGTTACGGAAAGTGTCGGAAACTGGCTCATACTCATGACTCCTGATCTTAATACTTTATCGGGTTGCATACCGGGCGGTGACGTCACCTTACCCGGTATGCTGTCTGGTACCGATTTATCCCGAAATTTGCTCCATCGCCTGCAAAATACGTTTATCGGAAATCGGATACGGCGTACCAAGCTGCTGGGCAAAATAGCTGACGCGCAGCTCTTCTATCATCCAGCGGATCTCTTTGACATCGTCATCTTCACGGCGCGCGGGAGGCAGTTTATTGAACCACTGCTGCCAGGCTTGCTGCACACTATCTACTTTCAGCATCTGCGCACGGTCACGATGCGGATCGATAGCCAGTTTTTCCAGACGCTTTTCGATAGCCTGCAAATAACGCAGCGTATCGCCCAGACGCTTGAAACCATTGCCGGTAACAAATCCACGGTACACCAGCCCGCCCATCTGCGATTTGATATCCGCAAGCCCCAGCGCCATGGTCATATCCACGCGCCCTTTCAGACGTTTGTTGATATTAAACACTGCGGTCAGAATTTGTTCGACCTGCTTAGCAATATCCACCACCGTATCGTTCAGTTCAGCCCGCACTTTTTCATGCAGCGCCGCAAAGCCTTCTTCGGTCCACACCGGACCACCGTTGGCGTCGATCAGTTGATCCACACCACAGGATATACAGTCGTCAATCAAATCCAGCACTTTACCGTACGGGTTAAAATACAGCCCCAGCTTGGCTTTGTTGGGCAGTTTCTCATGCAAATATTTGATTGGTGAAGGAATATTCAACAACAACAGGCGGCGTAAACCGCACCACATCGCCTGCTGTTGCTCCAGCGGGTTATCAAACAGTTTGATGGCAACGCTGTCACGCTCATCCACCAGCGCTGGCCAGGCTTTGACCTTATAGTTGCCGCGTTTTTGCTCGTAACTCTCCGGAAGCTGACCGAAGCTCCAGATGTGCAACCCGCTCTGTTCGATACCGTCATCCGCCACCGCAGACAATGTTTCCTGAACTTTACCCTTCAGTGTGTCTTTCAGATCCTGCAGCGAACGTCCTTCCTGCAGCTTTTTGTTCTTATCATCCACTACCCGGAAGGTGATTTTTAGGTGATCGGGCACCTGATCCCAATGCCAGTCTTCACGGTCAACGGTCACGCCGGTCATGCGGCGCAGTTCACGCTCCAGCGAGTCGAGCAGCGGCAGTTCCAGCGGCGTGACGCGGCCTAAAAACGCTTCCGCATAGTTCGGCGCGGGCACAAAGTTGCGTCGTACCGGTTTCGGCAGAGACTTAATCAGGGCGATAACCAGTTCACGGCGCAGCCCCGGAATTTGCCATTCAAAACCGCTCTCTTCGATCTGATTGAGCAGCGGGAGCGGAATATGTACGGTCACACCGTCCGCATCGGCTCCGGGTTCGAACTGGTAACTTAACCGTAGTTTGAGATTGCCCTGATGCCAGAAGTTCGGGTAATCCAGCTTACTGATTTTTTCCGCGCCCTCTTTGATGAGCATGCTCTTTTCAAAGTTGAGCAGATCCGGCGTTTCACGGCTGATCTTTTTCCACCAGCTGTCAAAGTGACGCGCGGAGACTACATCATGGCTGATGCGTTGGTCGTAAAACTCAAATAGCGTCTCATCATCAACCAGAATGTCGCGACGGCGCGATTTGTGCTCTAACTCTTCCACCTCAGCGCGTAACTTCAAATTGTCACGGAAAAACGCATGGCGCGTTTGCCAGTCGCCTTCCACCAGCGCATGGCGGATGAACAGTTCACGCGACAACGCGGGATCAATCTGGCTGTAGTTCACCTTACGGGCTGCAACAATCGGTAAACCGTAGACGGTAACCTTTTCTGTTGCCATCACCGCGCCCTGCGCACGTTCCCAGTGCGGTTCACTGTATGAACGTTTGATCAGATGCTGGGCAACCGGTTCGACCCACTCAGGATCGATGCGTGCAGCAATACGTCCCCACAGGCGGCTGGTTTCCACCAGCTCCGCTACCATCGTCCACTTCGGCGGTTTTTTAAATAGACCAGAGCCTGGGAAGATCGAGAAGCGAGCGTTACGCGCCCCGGTAAATTCCTGTTTATCGGCATCTTTCATCCCGATATGTGACAGTAAACCGGTCAGCAACGCGACGTGGATCTCTCTGTATTCAGCGGGTTCGCTGTTAACAGGAATCCCCAACTCTTTCACCACCTGGCGCAGTTGCGTGTAGATATCCTGCCATTCACGCACGCGCAGGTAGTTCAGAAAATCAAGTTTGCACTGACGACGGAACTGGTTTGACGACAGCGCTTTCTGCTGCTCGCCGAGATAGTTCCACAGATTCACAAATGCGAGGAAATCAGACTCTTTGTCGTGGAAACGGCGATGCTTCTCGTCGGAGGCCTGCTGCTTGTCCATCGGGCGCTCGCGCGGATCCTGAATAGACAGCGCCGAGGTGATAATCATCGCCTCACGTACGCAGCCATGTTTTTGCGCTTCCAGCACCATGCGAGCCAGGCGTGGATCCACCGGCAGTTGCGAGAGCTGACGGCCCAATGGCGTCAGTTTGTAAGCGGTTGCCTGTTCGTCGGTGGTTATCGCCCCCAGTTCTTCGAGCAGGCGTACACCGTCCTGAATGTTACGTTT
Source organism: Citrobacter sp. RHB35-C21 (assembly GCF_013816515.1). Taxonomy (NCBI): domain Bacteria; kingdom Pseudomonadati; phylum Pseudomonadota; class Gammaproteobacteria; order Enterobacterales; family Enterobacteriaceae; genus Citrobacter; species Citrobacter sp. RHB35-C21. The sequence continues at coordinate 2,587,051 of NZ_CP057147.1, read as the reverse complement.
ATCCGGCGCTTCAACAAACGGAAACGCCGCGATATCGCCCAGCCCCAAGGCGGTCATCTGCAAAATAACGGACGCCAGGTTGGTACGCAGGATCTCCGGGTCGGTAAACTCCGGGCGCGACAGGAAATCGTCTTCAGAATACAGACGAATACAGATCCCCTCCGAAACACGACCGCAACGGCCTTTACGCTGGTTGGCAGAGGCCTGCGACACCGGTTCAATCGGCAAGCGCTGAACTTTGGTGCGGTAACTGTAACGGCTGATACGCGCAGTACCCGGATCAATCACATACTTGATCCCCGGAACGGTGAGCGAGGTTTCCGCCACGTTGGTCGCCAGCACGATACGGCGACCGCTGTGCGACTGGAACACACGATTCTGCTCGCTGTTGGAAAGACGCGCATAAAGCGGTAGCACTTCGGTATGGCGCAAATCCAGCTTATTCAGCGCATCGGCGGTATCGCGGATTTCGCGCTCGCCGCTCATGAAGATCAAAATGTCGCCCTGACTTTCACGGCCTAACTCATCTACGGCATCAAAAATTGCCTGCAATTGGTCACGCTCGGTGTCATCTGCGTCTTCAACAATTGGACGATAGCGAACTTCCACCGGATAGGTTCGACCAGAGACTTCGATAATCGGTGCATTATTGAAATGCTTTGAAAAACGCTCCGGATCGATGGTTGCCGAAGTGATGATAATTTTTAGATCCGGACGGCGCGGCAGAAGCTCTTTCAGATAGCCGAGCAGAAAATCGATATTCAGGCTGCGCTCATGCGCTTCATCGATGATGATGGTGTCGTACTGCATCAGCAGCCGATCCTGCTGGATTTCCGCCAGCAAGATACCGTCCGTCATCAGCTTAACCATGGTGTTGTCGCTGACATGATCGCTAAAACGGACTTTATAACCGATACAACCGCCCGGCTCGGTTTGCAGCTCTTCTGCAATACGGTTCGCCACGGTACGCGCCGCCAGACGACGCGGCTGGGTATGGCCGATCAGCCCTTTTACCCCGCGCCCGAGCTCCATACAGATTTTGGGTAACTGAGTGGTTTTCCCTGACCCCGTTTCCCCGGCGACAATCACCACCTGGTTATCGCGTATCGCTTCCAGAATATCCTGTTTTTTCTGACTGACGGGCAGGTTTTCCGGGTAGCTGATGACCGGACGCGCGGCTTCACGCAGCACAACTTTACCTGCAGCGTGATCAATCTCTTTTGCCATCTCCTGGTAAATGGCCTGTTGTGCATCAGGATTTTTAACCTTCTTCACGCCCTGCAGGCGGCGGGCAAAACGCTGTCTGTCACGCAGCATCAGTGAATCCAGCTGTTGCTGCAACATGTTGAAGGTTAATTTTTGTTGTTCTGTCATAGCGTTAAAAGGCAGTGCTCTGCCGGGTTAAATCTCTTTTAGATGATAGGTATAGAGTACCACATCAGCGCTTTTCATGTGTTGTTCAATAATTTCGAACATAGGATTCGATATATTGCGCTATCACTGCGACAGGATTGTGAATAAAGTGTCAACAAGCAACGGGGCACTCCCCCTTCAAACACATAAAAGGAAACACCCATGAGCAAGGTATTAGTTCTTAAATCCAGTATTCTGGCAGGGTACTCTCAGTCTGGTCAGTTGTCTGATTATTTTGTTGAACAGTGGCGTGAAAAGCACTCCGCTGATGAAATCACCGTCCGTGACCTGGCTGCAAATCCTGTTCCGGTACTGGATGGCGAACTAGTGGGTGCGCTGCGCCCGAGCGATGCACCGCTGACACCGCGTCAGCAGGAAGCGCTGGCGTTGTCCGATGAGCTGATTGCTGAGCTGAAAGCGCATGATGTGATTGTTATCGCCGCGCCGATGTATAACTTCAACATCCCAACCCAGCTGAAAAACTATTTCGATCTGATTGCCCGTGCAGGTGTGACTTTCCGTTATACCGAGAAAGGTCCGGAAGGTCTGGTGACGGGTAAACGCGCAGTCGTATTGACCAGCCGTGGTGGTATCCATAAAGATACGCCGACCGACCTGATCACGCCGTATCTGAACGTATTCCTGGGCTTTATCGGCATCACCGACGTGAACGTCGTCTTTGCTGAAGGCATTGCGTACGGCCCGGAAGTGGCGTCCAAAGCGCAGTCCGATGCGAAAGCCGCTATCGACAGCGTCGTCGCTGCCTGATAATTCACCCTCTCACCATCCGGTGGGAGGGTTTCTCCAGCATTTACTTCTTTACCTGCACCTGTTTGCCGTGAATGCGGTTAATATCACGCCAGATGGTTGCATAATCTCTGCACTTCGCCAGATTCTCTTCCCAGCAATGCAGCAAAAATTGTTCTGGCTCGGCAACATCCCGGCTTAACAGCTTGAATATCCAACGATTCCAGACATACCACTTGAAAAGCCACATGATTTCACTCCGCAACGCGACCGGTGTTGAACTATATCAGCCTCAGTTTGATGCCGTGTGGCAACTATTGCGATGTCGATGAATAAGTCAGATGAATACTACATTAGCAGCACCAACCAGAAAGCCCACAGAACTGTAACAAGACAGAGCGTTTTTCGACATTGTCGCAATGCACCTGACTGGCGTTCAGCCAGCGTCAGGGCTTTCAGCCGTTCGCGTCGCCAGATAAAGTACAAAGCGTTTCCGGCCTGCTTGTTGTTTTGCTTATTAATCAGCGAAAAATAGCGCTGGTCGAGCCACAGTCGCCAACAACCAAACCAGACCACAGCGCACAGCAATGCAATGACGGCGCGCACGACACCTGGTGAAGCAACAAACAGCGCCCACACCATCGGCGGGAGGGAAAAAAGCAGAATGAAGCGCCAGCTTGCCAGCGTGTGCCGTAGCAAAGCGTGCTGAAGCACCTCAGCATCTGTTACATTGTCACTTTCCGTTGCCATTGTTGCAGCATCTCCAGATGTTTATCAGTCAGCACCACATGTGGTCGACTTGCTCGAATTTGCACCACGGCATGCTCTACCGTCGGCGCATGGCCATAACGCAACAGCCACGCTGCGACCACCATTGCACTGCGCGACAATCCTAAGGCACAGTGCACCAGCACAGTTCCCTGCCGCACACGCAGAGTTTCCAGACTGTCCACCGCCTGCTGTAGCTCGGCTTCATGTGGGATCACTAAATCCAGCATCGGTACACAATGATAAGTGTGCGAGGCTGTCGCCCGTCCACGCGAAAACTCAAAGGTTAAGTCGAGCACCGCCTTTTGCGCCGGCGCGCAGCGCGGAAAACTGCCGAGATATACGCCAGCCACAATCGGACTTACTGCCGGTATACGGCGGGTGAACCAGAGCATCGACAGCCACATTCCTGAACGCCACGGTAATGATAGCCAGTAAACAGAGGGAGGCAGTCGACCCTGTAAATCTTTGGCCGTCACCACCGCGCCGAATCCAGCGTAACCGCAGCCGACCATCAACAAGGCCAGCGCTGGCCATAACAACCATGGCGTCAGCAACGCAGCGGTAATAAAACATAATGCCGAGCCCAGCAGGTAGCGGCGCATCAGCCTCAGACAGGCTACATCCGGTTTGCACCAGCGCCAGCGGCATTGTTCCGGTACCATCCAGTCAATCAGCATGCCAGCCACCAGCCCGGTAATAATATCGATAAAGTGATGCTGCCAGGTGGTCAACACCGATAGCGCGATCAGTAAAGACCAGCCATCGCACAGTCTGCGCCAGCCGCCGGACAAATGGCGACTGAAATGCCGCCACAGCAGCCAGCAGAGAATGATATGCAGCGACGGCGACTGGTTATAGGGCAGATCGAACTGTTCGAGCTGTGCAAACAGCCAACCCGCCGCGCCCGTCACTTCGGGGCGGGTAAAGCTAAACTGTAACGGGAACAGTAAAAAACCGCCGCAGGCAATCAACGATGCCAGTACCAGTCTGAGCACCAATCGACGCTGCTCGAAACGCGTGGTGCAAACAAACAGGGATAACCCGTAAAACAGATCCAGACTCCAGTACGGGATGATGGTCCACGGAATAAAAGGAATGGCAGATTCCCAACCAAAGACGATGCTACCAACGTTCTGATACTGAGCATCTTGCCAGGCGGTAAGCTGATTCACCTTGCCGTACGTAAGGAAAAAAAATGGTGCCAGCAGCAGTAACCAGCCCACCGCCTGCACCATAACTTTACGCTGTTCAGGAAGCACGGCGTACCGCCATAGAAACGGTGAAAATCCCCCATTCATCAATCAGTTGGGTGCACTTCTCAAAGCCCGCCTCGCGAATCAACGCATCCATTTCACCCTGCGTACGCACGCGCATAACCCATGCTTTGCCGTCTTTATGACTGGTCAGCGACCAGGCTATCGTTTTAAGCTGCGGATGCCACGGCTGCCCGGTGTATATCAATAGGCCCCCTGGCGCTATCGCATCTGCAAGCCCGGCCAGAGAGTTTTTAACCAGCAAATTATCTGGAAAAAGCTCGTACAAACCAGAGACAATCCCCAGAGTAGGACGAGGTTCCAATGCCGCCAGTTCTTCACGGTTGAAGGCATCGCCTTGTTCAAAGCGTGCAATGTCAGTCAGACCTCTGCTGGCGATCATTTCCCGCCCTATATTCACATTCAATTTACTGTAATCGCGCAGTAAAATTGAGCGTACCGCCGATTCGCCAGCCAACGCATCGAACACATAACGCCCGTGTCCGGCAGCAATATCCACCACATGTACCGGCGTGCCCTGCTCCGCCAGTTGTGCGACCGCCTGGCTAATCAACATCTGCAGATGAATCTTACGTTGACGGATCCCTTTCCAGCCCACGCTATTGAGGTAGTTTTTGTCAATCAAACGCCCCAGCGCGCTGCTGCCCTGCGGCTGATTACGATAGACGTAATCCAGCGTACTCCCCGAATCAAAGCCGGTTTCAAATCCCAGACGAACTCCTGCCGATTGTGTCCCGAGAAGCTTCATGCCATAGCGCAGGCCACGATACGCAATGTCGTCGAGAGAATATGGCGCGGGTCCCCCGCTGAGCATCCGCCAGGTATCAGCGCCAGGGCTCCAGCGATCTTCGTTGCTGTAATCAAAACGCTGCAGTGGCATAGCATATAAGGTGGTAATGAAATTACGCATTTTGTCGAACGCCAGATGCCGGTCTTTCTCCCCCAGCGTATCGTGATAAAACCCCGGCAACACGTGCAGCTCCTTGAGAGGATTTCTCAGGCGCTGATAAAAATCAATTTGCGGCTGGCGATGCACGACAAAATCATCCCCGGACACCAGCAATTGCACAGGCATCGTAATGGCGGCGGCATCGCTGACAATGCGTTCTGCTGTTTTGTAGAGATCCAGCAGAATGTTCACCGCAATGGCACGGGTGATCTGGGTATCAAGATTAAAGCTCGCTACACGATCGACATCGTGCGTCAGGTATTTTCCTTTAACATAAGAGTTAACGAAAAACAGACCGCGCAGTCGTTGCATCAGCGCCAGTCCAGGACGGGCAAACGGCACATACAATTTAACTTTGAAAGCCGGTGATGCCAGTACTAATCCACGAATAGCGGGGGCATAGTCATGAGCCCAGGTTGCGGCCAATACCGCGCCAACGCTCTGAGCCACGACCACCACATCTTCCATTGCGGCATGACTGTCAGCGGCAGCGAAACGCACAAACTCTTCAACATCCTGTACCGAACGCGCCAGAGAAGGGCTATAGCCGCGCTGGCCTGGAGAGTGGCCGTGACCACGAGCATCCCAGGCATAGAATGCGGTGTCCGGCATCGCCAGCTCATCCACAATATGCTGCAACCGTCCGGAATGTTCGTGACCGCGATGGAACATGACGATCACTTTCGTCGTCGACCCCGGCGCCGTAGCCGGCCAGTGGCGGAAAAACAGTTCAGTGTTGTCGCTGGTCACAAAATGTCGTTCGTCAGGTATTCGTGTATTAGTCATGCGAATGTAATCCTTTAGTTTGTTGCTCCAACAGCAACAGTTGCTGTCTGAGTCCGTTCATAAAGAGGTGTTTATCCCCATGAAAATGCAACGTTCTGCCAATATTGACGTCAATAAACAGCGGCAGCGGTATACGGTTCCCTTTCGCCATCACAGATTCTGTGCCACGTAGCCAGACGGGAATGATCGGTACCTCCGGTACATGCTGGCTCAGATGCCACAATCCAGATTTCAACGATGACAATTTTCCAGGTTCACCCCGCGTACCTTCCGGAAAGAGGATCAGAATCTTTCCGTCGCGTAATGCCTGTTCACACTGCGCTAACGGATTAGTTTCTCCGCCTTTTCGCGAAATGGGAATAATGTTGAGAATATTTAGCGCAAACCAGGCCATTGCTTTATTACGCAGGAAATAGTCAGCGGCAGCCACCGGATGGACCGACGACTGGCGGCGCAGCGGAAAGAGCGAAAGCAGCGCAAAAACATCCATATGGCTGTTGTGATTGGCAACGATAATTGCCGGACCGCATGCAGGTAAACGTTCCCGGTGCTTGATACGTAACCCCAGCCACAGCCAAATCACCGGCCAGACAATACACAGCGTAAACAGCGTTCGCAGAATTGAACTCAGCATAAGTTAGTAGCAAAAGTAACGAATGAAATGGAAAAATACCGGCGCGGTGAAGATCAGAGAATCCAGCCGGTCAAGGATCCCACCATGACCCGGCAGCAATGTTCCGCTGTCCTTCACGCCGATATCGCGTTTGATTGCTGACATCACCACATCCCCACAAAAGCCACTGATGCCGATAATAAAACCCGCCAACAATGACAATGGAATGCTTAACGGCGTCATCAGTGGCCCAAGCAGCGCCGCCATCAGCGTGGTGGTCGCTACTCCGCCGACCAGTCCCGCCAGCGTCTTATTAGGACTGACTTTGGGCATGACTTTGATGCGCCCAATTGATTTACCCCAAAGGTACTGCGCAATATCGTTGAATTCCGTTAAGCCAACCAGGAACAGCACCAGCAATGCACCGGTTTGTTTGCCGTCATCAGGCAGAACCAGCAAAAAAGCGACATGGCTGAAGGCAAACACGGTAGTCATCAGGCTCCAGTGATGCTGCGAGGCGTAGCGCAAGAAGCCATGAGTATCGCCCGCAATGACCATCCGCACGGGTAAGAATAAAAAAGCGTAGACCGGGATAAACACCACAAACATACCGTACCAGTTAATGCCAATCAGCCAGTAGTTAATCGGAATAGCAATGAACATCCACAGCAACGGCATGCGATCGGTCTGACGCGACGGCACCAGCGTTAAAAACTCCTTTAACGCCATGAAGCTGACCAGCGCGAAAAAGATCAGTGCCAACCAGTGTGGGCTTAAAATCGCAAGAGAAAACAGGATGATGATTAGCCACCAGGTGCGAATACGTAATGTCAGTTCCCGCCAGTCTTTATCCGGCCGTCGCCACACCAGCAAGCCATTCACCACCGTTGCAACCAGCAGCAGTGCAAAAATGACCGCAAGTGACTGCTCCAGCAGCATCATTTCGTCCCCTCTTCGCATAATGCGCTCTTACAGCGATTAACCACCGTCCATAGCAGCAGGAGGGTAGCAATACCCCACAACACATTGTTCCACTGTACAAGCTGCGGCCACAGAGTCAGTGCCAGGCCCCATGCGCCAAATACCAGCGCCCGGTCACTTTTGCCCAGCGGTCCGGCATAGCTGCGAACACCATTAATCGTTTGCGCCAGAACGCCGCAAAACTCCGTCATTACCGCACAAAACAGCATCACCATAACCAGTATTACGTTACTGTCAGGGAGAAGCATAAACGGCAGATAAAGCGCTATATCAGAAAGAATATCCCCGCTTTCGTTTAGAATAGCCCCAAGGCGCGATTGTTGGTGACATTCACGCGCCAGCATGCCGTCGAGCGCATTAAGCGCCATTCGGATAAACAGCACGATGGGCAGAAGAACAAAATATTCGGGTTGGGGGAAAATCACCAGTACGCCGCCGGTCACAAAAGAAAGCGCCATTGCGGCGAGAGTTACGTGATTCGCCGTGACGCCATTCTTATGCAGCCAAAACATCAATGGGCGTAAAAGAGTCTGAAAGGCGGGCTTGATCTGATAAAGCGTCATCATCGCTCCTTGATAATTTGCGGTCTTGACTATAGTGAATTAATTATCAATACCCGCCTAATACTTTCCTTTGGAGTAAAAACAAATCGGATTCTATCTACAACTTCGTCATTATTTTCTCAACCACTTACCATTGATGCCCTGGACGTACTCCCCTGGTTTAGCCCGAGCGACCAGCTTTTGTCCAGCCATTTTCGCCACTTCATCTGGAGGAATGTTATTGCTCTCAGCCAGTTGCTGATAGCTGGCGCTGCGTGCTTTATTAATCTCACTCACCAGCGCCTGCGTTTCGGCGTCGGTTTGCAATGCCACCAGATAACCATTAAGCGTTTCGCCCACCCGCCCCTGGGATCTGGCTTCATTCAAGGTCAATGCCCACCCATTGCCACTGAATAAACTCAATGCCACCAGGATCACTGCAAGCTGTTTTTTCATCGTGACCTCAGAACAAATCGCTGCGCGATTTTAATAAGCTCTCAACGTCTTTATCGACTTTGATATGGATCTCATGCTCGATCTTGACGTTCATATTAATAGTGATCGGCTCTTTAGGCGCAGCCACTTCGATTCTGGGTGTGCAGCCGATCAGCAGAGATGAAGCCAGCAGACCCAGCATGGCAGCTATCGTTTTCATTGTTGTTCCTCACATTCCTTGCCTTCCAGGCAATGGGATTCCGGCAGCGCTGCATTTTGTTCAAGCCATGCCTGTAAATTGTCGCCAAAACGCAAACTACGCCATAACGTAAAGACGTTTTCCTCATGGGTGTAATTCAAATTAACCGTCCCCACTTTGCCATCAACGCGGCTATTGCCAGTCACGGTTGCCTGCATGGTTAAGTCACCGAGATTATCCAAATTTATTTTCGTCCAGGAATGGCTTATTTCCATATAACGCAGCCAGTTAATGGCCGCACCGGCTGCCATATTATCTTTGACGACGGCATCCGCCGTGTCTTTATCAATACGCAGCGTCATAGGCCCCGGGTTGGTCAGCCAGCCGTCTTTAATGATCCACTTTTCGTTATCCAGCCATAACGGCAACGCACCGCTGACCGGGCCAGACATGGCGAATTGCTTGGGATTAACCGCGCTGATAAGCTCGCTGGAAGAGATATTCTGCACCCGTAATAATGCCGGATCGTGCTGCGGCATCCGCAGTTGTTGCATGATGACTTTGCCCCCCAGCAGTTCGGCGCTGACATCGCTTAACAGTAACGGATTGTCTTCACTCCAAGGATACGCCCCCTGTAGATCGGCGGCGATATTTTTCACCGTCACCTGATTCACCACTTCCGCAATACGCAGTGAAATAGGTCCACGCGTACCCAGTTGCCATGCGCCTTCACTAAACCGGAAAGGCAACACAAAATCGACGCCATTAATTTGGTTATCGGGCATCCAGGCGCTACCGCCTTTTAATACCCCATGGCCGCCCGCTTCAAAGCCCTGTTCCGGAGCAGCCGAAAACGCAACCTGCGCATACAGTTCACCTTCACGTAGCTTCATTTTCCAGTCTGGTGGGATGAGCGGTTGGAATACGGTGAGCGATTGTTTTGGCCACCAGGCCTGTCCGCGCAGGCGGATCCCGTCCCAACGTCCATTTACCTGTACTGGACCTATCGCGCCCGCGTGAAGCTGGCCTTTAAACTGGAAAATCGTCGGGTCGGTACCTTCCACGCTGAACTTCAGGGTTGACGGCGGTAACACGCTCCCCCCGGTAAAGGTGGTGTTCCCTGCGTCCAGCGACAGCGCGCCGCTAAAAGTCGGCTTGTTGGCATCCCGTACCCAGACGATCGGCTCGTCCATCACCAGGCGTGGGGTATCTACCTTCATGGTGCCGTATTGCAGGTGGTCAAATCCGGTGGAGAGATCAAAAAGCTTCAGGGTGTTGTCATGCCATTCGCCCTTACCCGCCACGTCCCAACGCGCATGCATTGGCGTAAAGCTGCCTTTGCCCCAGTACCGCCACTGCCAGCGACCCGCATCAGGGAGAAAATCATTTGCCAGACCATCCAGATGCAATTCAAAACCGCCCATCTGGTTTTCATGCGCGCGCAATATAGCCTGCAGACGGCCATCTACGCCGCGCTGCGTTACTTTTACGCCCGCCAGCGGCCAGCGAATTTCGTCAATATCCAGCGAGTCAATCACCCGTCCACGCGAACGCAGCAGCGCTCCTGGCTCGAAAGCCAGCTGCGGGTCGTTCAGGCTTCCGGTGAGTCTGGCGGGTAATTTGGCGTAGAAGATCAGGTCACCCTGTTTCGCCTCGCCTATCAACTGTAACGGCATGTCGCTACTATCCACACCCAGCTTACCCGGCCCCAGCGTTAATACGGCGTTTCCTTTACCTGCATCGCCTTGGGTCAGTATGTTCAGACGCCCGCTCACCACCGCATTTTCCAGCCCGGCCTGCCAGTTTTCAACTTTCATGCCCAACCGCCCGCTGAGCGGGAATCCCTGATAAGGCCAGTTCCAGCGACCGTCGCTGATGGTTAATTGCTGGCGGGTTATTTCCCACGGAAGATCGAGCAACGGATCGGCATTGTCCCGCGCCATGACGATCAGTTGTCCGCTGTTTTCTTGCCACTCCAGTTCGGCGTCCACCAGTGAGGGCTCCTGCGGCAAGCTCAGAGTAGCAACCGCATGACCGCTCACCGGTAGTCCATCAGGAACCAGCGGCATGGTAAATTCACCGACCAGTTTTACCGGCGGTTGCCCTTCAAACGCGGCTATATCCAACTCATTTACCGTGAGATTTTGCCCGTGCAGACGCCCCTGGAATTTCACTTTTTCACCCTGGTAGCGCAGTTGCTGGGTCGATGGCGTTAGCGAAAGAGACAGTTTTCCCTGCCACTCCTGCCAGGGGGAGAGAATAACTTTGTCGATGTTAATCCAGGTATTGGGCAGCATCGATTGCCATTCAGCCAGCGTTTTGGGCGCTGCCGGAGACGCTTCTGTCTGCGGTAATTTAGCCAGGCAAGCGGAATCCAGCTCAATAGTCCCGACATTGAGCAACCAGCGGCTGGGATGGGAAAGTTCGGCCTGAGTAATGCGCGCTAGCGGGCAATCATCGACCAGATAGCGGAGTTCCGGGATATGCAGCCCATGCCGTGTCAACCGTGGGCTCTCATCCAGCGCGATGCGCGTGCCAACAGGTAACCAGACGCCCACCAGCGTAGGAACCCACAGGCCAAGCGTCATGACCAACGTCAGCGGCACGAGAATCAATAATAAGAGAAGTGCCAGAGCGGCTTTATATTTACCCTTCATGGGTAGTTAATATCCTGATTTAGCGAAAATTTAAGCCGGTTTAGGCCAGTATTGTGGCATGTTTAACAGGATATGCCCACATTAAGAATAAATTCCCATGAAGTATATGCACTATTTATCAATCAACGAGAATTAATAAAATAATAATCAATTCAATAATATAGTGCATTATTTTATATGGCACGCTGTTACACGTGCCGTCGGGAATATAAAGAACTCAGACTCAATGAGGCCTCAGTTCTCCATCGCTATGTTTAGGTCCTAAACGACCAGCTTCTATCAGAATTTCCTCAATGAGCTCTTCGAGGCACTCCCTACCATGATGATCGCAGACCAGATGTACCTGCCGGGAAATCTCCTCAGGTTTCATACCATCACATAATGCCGCCTTAAGCATTAAGGTGGCCCATCGCTTTGCTTCAGAGTGAGTTAACATGACCCCTCCCGATATTTGCTACCTGTATAAGCGTAGCTGTCTGGATGTGATTCGGCTGGCTTTTTACCTGCATCGATTACGGGTATTAAGTTGGACGGAAAAATATCCAGTTGTTGAAATTGAGTAACCTGCCCACACTAACAACAGATGCGCTGAAATTATTCATTACGCCTATGACTATCAATAACTTTTTAGATTTTGTAAAATAATTTGAATTGGATTAATGTGACGTCAAAATCACTGGAGAAAGTCTTATGAAACTCGCCATCTATAGTACAAAACAGTACGACAAGAAGTATCTGCAGCAGGTTAACGAGGCTTTTGGTTTTGAACTTGAATTCTTTGACTTTCTGCTGACGGAGAAAACAGCCAAAACAGCCCATGGCTGTGAAGCCGTCTGTATCTTCGTCAACGACGATGGCAGCCGCCCGGTTCTGGAAGAGCTGAAAAAGCATGGCGTGAAATATATTGCGCTGCGTTGCGCCGGCTTCAATAACGTCGATCTCGACGCGGCAAAAGAGCTCGGCCTGCAGGTCGTCCGTGTGCCAGCCTATTCACCGGAAGCCGTCGCTGAACATGCGATTGGCATGATGATGACGTTGAATCGCCGTATTCACCGCGCCTATCAGCGTACTCGTGATGCCAACTTCTCCCTTGAGGGGCTGACCGGCTTTACCATGTATGGCAAAACGGCTGGGGTGATCGGTACCGGTAAGATTGGGATTGCGGCACTGCGGATCCTGAAAGGTTTTGGGATGCGCCTGCTGGCGTTTGATCCCTACCCAAGCGCTGCCGCACTGGAGTTAGGCGTTGAATATGTCGATCTTAAAACGCTGTTCGCGGAGTCCGATGTCATCTCCCTGCACTGTCCGTTAACGCCGGAGAATTATCACCTGCTCAATCACGAAGCCTTTGAGCAAATGAAAAATGGCGTGATGGTTATTAACACCAGCCGCGGGGCGTTGATCGATTCACAAGCCGCTATCGATGCGCTGAAAAACCAGAAAATTGGTTCTCTGGGTATGGACGTGTATGAAAACGAACGCGACCTGTTCTTTGAAGATAAATCCAATGACGTGATTCAGGATGATGTGTTCCGCCGCCTGTCGGCCTGTCATAACGTGCTGTTCACCGGTCACCAGGCATTCCTGACTGCCGAAGCATTGACCAGCATTTCTGAGACCACGCTGCAAAATCTGGCACAGATCTCCAAAGGCGAAACCTGTCCAAACGCCCTCTTCTAATCCCTGTGCTCCCCTGGATTCAGGGGGGCATTTTCAGATAATCACCGATGCTAAAATCTTCAGTATCATTATTATATTGAATGTATTCCCGTCACAAACGTAGAGAAATTGAATGAAAAAAGTTGTCACGTTGATTGCGCTCAGCATGCTGATGGCTGGCTGTGTGAGCAATGGAAAAGTTTCCGTCAATCGCGAACAGTTGCAGCATCACCGCTTCGTTTTGCAGAGCGTGAATGGTAAAGCCGTCACCGTCGCTAATAACCCACCCGAATTGAGTTTTGGCGAAAACATGACGGTATCGGGAAAGATGTGTAATCAATTCCACGGTCAGGGCAAACTGTCCGACGGCGAGTTGAAGGTTAAAGATATGGCGATGACCCGCATGATGTGCGCCGATCCACAACTTAACGCGCTCGACGGGATCGTCAGCGACATGTTTAAGCAAGGCGCACAGGTCGATCTGACTGCTGACCAGTTAACACTGGCGACAGCAGAACAAACGCTGACGTATAAACTCGCGGATTTAATGTAGGAAACGCGGTGGCTTAATAGTTGCCACAGCTTCCGGCGGCAAGCGACTGCTCACTACAGCGTTTGCCGTTGGGTAACGCACACATTCCGATAGCTGAACCATCCAGCTGACGGGCAACGGAGAGCGAACCACCAATCATGGCGCAATTAGCTTCTCCAGAACTGGACATTGCGGCCTTCATCCCCGGTGCGACATGCGCGGCGGTTGCCTGCTGAACAGGTTCACTACTACAAGCCGATAATAATAACGCGGCACACCCTACCCAAAACGCTGCGCGCATCTTACTCCCCTCTGAATATTAACCAAACGACACAGCCATAAATAATAGGCAGCGGAAACACCGCCGTCGAGAGGCAATATGCGCATTTATGCGCACTGTTTACATTTTCTGGCAATTTTTTGGCTGCTCCTTTGATCAAACCATTCATTCTGTTTATTCGGGGGACACAAAAGCGAAAATCTGTCTTTAGCGCTTTTGCTAAACTAAAAGGATAACTACAGGATTCGCCGCTGTTACGCGTGTCCCTTTTTTTGCGCAATGTAAGGGTGTCAGTATGATCACAATTGACGGTAATGGTGCGGTTGCTTCGGTCGCATTTCGTACCAGCGAGGTTATCGCCATCTACCCGATTACGCCCAGTTCGACGATGGCGGAACAGGCGGATGCCTGGGCCGGGAACGGGCTTAAAAACGTGTGGGGGGATACCCCTCGTGTCGTAGAAATGCAGTCGGAAGGCGGTGCGATAGCGACCGTTCACGGCGCGTTGCAGACCGGTGCGCTCTCTACGTCGTTTACTTCATCGCAGGGCCTGTTGCTGATGATCCCGACGCTGTACAAACTGGCCGGTCAGTTGACTCCGTTTGTGCTGCACGTTGCGGCGCGTACGATTGCCACTCACGCATTATCCATCTTTGGCGATCATTCCGACGTGATGGCGGTGCGCCAGACGGGATGCGCACTGCTATGCGCCAGCAGCGTTCAGGAAGCTCAGGACTTTGCGCTAATTTCGCAAATGGCCACCCTGAAAAGCCGGGTCCCGTTTATTCATTTCTTTGATGGTTTTCGCACATCGCATGAAATTAATAAAATAGTGCCGCTGGCCGATGACACAATCCTCGGGCTGATGCCACAGGCAGAAATTGATGCTCACCGCGCGCGCGCGCTCAACCCGGAGCATCCGGTTATTCGCGGTACGTCTGCGAACCCGGACACCTACTTCCAGTCGCGCGAAGCAACAAACCCGTGGTACAACGCGGTTTACGATCACGTAGAACAGGCGATGAACGATTTCGCTGCTGCGACGGGCCGTCAGTACCAGCCATTTGAATACTACGGTCACCCGCAGGCAGAACGCGTCATTATTTTGATGGGCTCGGCGATTGGAACCAGTGAAGAAGTCGTCGAAGAGCTGCTGGCACGCGGCGAGAAAGTAGGCGTTCTGAAAGTGCGTCTGTTCCGCCCATTCTCTGCCAGACATTTACTGCGCGCCCTGCCGGAAACGGTACGGAGCATCGCCGTCCTGGATCGCACCAAAGAGCCCGGCGCGCAAGCTGAACCGTTGTATCTGGATGTAATGACCGCGCTGGCGGAAGCCTTTAACTGCGGCGAACGAGAAACGCTACCGCGGGTGATTGGCGGGCGTTATGGCCTTTCTTCCAAAGAGTTTGGCCCGGACTGCGTCATGGCGGTCTTTAATGAGCTGAGTAGCGCGAAGCCGAAATCTCGCTTTACGGTCGGTATCTATGATGATGTCACCAACTTGTCGCTACCGTTACCGGAAAACACCCTGCCCGGTACCGCGAAGCTCGAGGCACTGTTTTACGGGCTGGGCAGTGACGGTAGCGTGTCGGCCACCAAAAACAACATCAAGATTATCGGTAACTCTACGCCGTGGTATGCGCAGGGTTATTTCGTCTATGACTCGAAAAAAGCAGGCGGTCTGACGGTTTCTCACCTGCGCGTTAGTGAACAACCTATTCGCTCAGCGTATCTGGTGTCGCAAGCCGATTTTGTTGGTTGTCACCAGTTGCAATTTATCGATAAGTATCAGATGGCTGAGCGCCTGAAACCTGGCGGTATATTCCTGCTTAATACCCCGTACAGTGTGGATGAAGTCTGGACACGTCTGCCGCAGGAAGTTCAGGCTGTTCTGAATCAGAAGAAAGCGCGTTTCTACGTGATTAATGCGGCCAAAATCGCCCGCGAGTGCGGTCTGGCTGCACGTATTAACACCGTTATGCAGATGGCGTTCTTCCATCTGACGCAAATCTTACCAGGCGACAGCGCTCTGGCTGAATTGCAGGGTGCGATTGCGAAAAGCTATAGCAGCAAAGGGCAGGATCTGGTTGAACGTAACTGGCAGGCGCTGGCCCTGGCGCGTGAATCCGTCGCCGAAGTGGCGCTTCAGCCAGTTGATCCACATAGCGCTAATCGCCCACCGGTGGTTTCTGATGCCGCACCTGATTTCGTGAAAACCGTCACCGCGGCAATGCTCGCCGGTCTGGGCGATGCCCTCCCCGTTTCAGCGCTGCCGCCAGACGGCACCTGGCCGATGGGCACCACGCGTTGGGAAAAACGCAATATCGCCGAAGAGATCCCCATCTGGAAAGAAGAGCTGTGTACCCAGTGTAACCACTGCGTAGCCGCCTGCCCGCACTCGGCTATCCGCGCCAAAGTGGTTTCACCAGAAGCGATGGAAAATGCCCCTGCCAGCCTGCATTCTCTGGATGTGAAATCACGCGATATGCGCGGTCAGAAATATGTCCTGCAGGTTGCGCCAGAGGATTGCACCGGGTGTAATCTGTGCGTCGAAGTATGCCCGGCGAAAGATCGCCAGAACCCGGAGATCAAGGCCATCAATATGATGTCGCGCCTTGAGCACGTGGAAGAAGAAAAAGTTAACTATGACTACTTCCTCAATCTGCCGGAAATCGATCGCACTAAACTGGAACGCATTGATATTCGTACCTCGCAGTTGATAACACCGCTGTTTGAGTACTCTGGGGCCTGCTCTGGCTGTGGTGAAACGCCGTATATCAAATTGCTTACGCAGTTGTACGGCGACCGCATGCTGATCGCCAATGCGACCGGCTGTTCATCAATTTATGGCGGTAACCTGCCCTCAACGCCTTATACTACCGACGCCAATGGTCGCGGGCCTGCGTGGGCAAACTCCCTGTTTGAGGATAACGCCGAGTTTGGGCTGGGCTTCCGCCTGACGGTGGATCAGCACCGTGTACGCGTCATGCGTTTAGTGGAACAGTTTGCTGATAACATTCCGGCTGAACTGAATGACGCCCTGCACAATGAAGCTACGCCAGAGGTGCGCCGTGAGCAAGTTGCAGCACTGCGCCAGCACCTGAAAGATGTCGACGGCGCACAGCAGTTGTTAACCGATGCCGATGCGCTGGTCGAGAAATCTATCTGGCTGATTGGCGGTGATGGCTGGGCTTACGATATTGGTTTTGGGGGACTGGATCACGTCCTGAGCCTGACCGAGAACGTCAATATTTTGGTACTGGATACCCAGTGTTACTCCAATACAGGCGGACAAGCGTCGAAAGCTACGCCGCTCGGGGCCGTCACTAAATTTGGTGAGCATGGCAAGCGCAAAGCTCGCAAAGATCTTGGCGTCAGTATGATGATGTACGGGCACGTGTATGTTGCACAAATCTCTCTGGGCGCGCAGTTGAACCAGACGGTGAAAGCTATCCAGGAAGCGGAAGCCTATCCAGGTCCGTCGCTGATTATCGCGTATAGCCCATGTGAAGAGCATGGTTACGATCTCGCACTAAGCCATGATCAGATGCGTCAGCTCACGGCAACCGGGTTCTGGCCGCTGTACCGCTTTGATCCACGTCGAGCAGATGAAGGTAAGCTGCCGCTGGCGCTGGACTCTCGGCCACCGTCAGACGCCCTGGCCGAAACATTGCTTAACGAGCAGCGCTTCCGTCGCCTGAATGCCCAACAGCCAGAAGTCGCAGAACAGCTCTGGAAAGACGCCGCAGCCGATCTGCAAAAACGCTACGACTTCCTTGCGCAGTTGGCTGGAAAAGCGGAAAAGAGCGGTACCGAGTAATGCTTTTATCTCAGTATTAACCTGGAACCCAAAAAAAAAGCCCGAACAGTTGTTCGGGCTTGTCAATTTATTCGCTGGCTAATTAATAATAGCTATCAATACGTCAACGAAAAATAAAACGTGACAATAAAGGCATATAACACGCGCAGAATAGCCCAACACACTTCACTTGTATAATTTTTATTTTATATATTTGTCACCAATACATTCACCACAACTATCATCATTTCCGTAGAATTATTTATTTAAGGTTTTACTTAAGGCGTAACAATTCATATTTATCCCTTTACGGAACTTCTCCTTTAGCATGCTTTTACTCCCTACATGGGTAGTCACAGGTTAATAAAAAAACTAAAGGATTATTTCAATGAACAGAAAAGTACTGGCTCTCGTAATTCCTGCCCTGCTGGCTGCAGGCGCTGCTCACGCGGCTGAAGTTTATAATAAAGACGGCAACAAATTAGATCTCTATGGCAAAGTAGACGGCCTGCATTATTTCTCTGATGACGCTAACAGTGATGGCGATCAGACTTATATGCGTATGGGCTTCAAAGGCGAAACTCAGGTTAACGATATGATCACCGGTTATGGCCAGTGGGAATATCAGGTTCAGGCTAACGGCACCGAAGGTGATAAAGGCGACTCCTGGACTCGTCTGGCATTCGCAGGTATTAAAGTCGGCGACTACGGCTCATTCGACTACGGCCGTAACTACGGCGTAATGTACGACGTTGAAGGCTGGACCGATATGCTGCCGGAATTCGGTGGCGACTCTTACACCAAAGCAGACAACTTCATGACCGGTCGTGCGAACGGCGTGGCGACCTACCGTAATACCGACTTCTTTGGTCTGGTTGACGGTCTGAACGTGGCGTTGCAGTACCAGGGCGCGAACGAAAATCAGTCACCAGAGCAGGAAGGCACCAATAACGGTGGCGACGATCGTAACATGAAGAACTCCAACGGTGACGGCTTCGGTATCTCCTCGACCTACGATTTGGGTATGGGTGTAAGCTTCGGTGCAGCATATACCTCTTCTGACCGTACTAACGAGCAGGTTAACGATTCTACCGCGGGCGGTGATAAAGCTGACGCGTGGACAGTTGGTCTGAAATACGACGCGAACAACATCTACCTGGCAACCATGTACTCCGAAACCCGCAACATGACCCCTTATGGTGGCTCAAACGGTAGTGATAATACGATTGCCAACAAAACTCAGAACTTTGAAGTGACTGCGCAATACCAGTTCGACTTCGGTCTGCGTCCGGAAGTTTCTTTCCTGATGTCTAAAGGTAAGGATCTGGGTGTAAACGGATCTGATGGCGACCAGGATCTGGTGAAATATGCATCCGTAGGCGCTACTTACTACTTCAACAAAAACTTCTCCACCTATGTTGATTACAAAATCAACCTGCTGGATGAAGATAAAAACTTCTACAGCCAAAACGACATCTCTACTGATGACGTAGTAGCACTGGGTATGGTTTACCAGTTCTAATCCGTCAGCCCGCTGGCAACAGCGGGCTCTCTTTATGTTCTAACAATTCTGTTTTATCCAGATCAAAACATTATATCTGTTGCGCTAAAACACATCTTTGATAGATGATATCTTGCATTAAGACCTGTAGTAGAGGATACCTGCAATGAATCATCATCCTGTAAAATCATCCCGTATTGCATCCGTCGGCTATGACGAATCCTCCCGCACGCTAGAAATTCGCTTTCACCAGTTGTCTACTCTGCAATATCAGCATGTCCCTGCTCGTATTTTTCGTGATTTCCTGAGCGTCGTTTCTAAAGGTCGATTTTACGATGGGGTAATAAAAGGAAAGTTTCCTGAAATAAAAATAAAGTGATGCCAAAATGTGATCTTTGTCATTGTACATAAAGTGCCATTACGCGGTAAGCTTTGGGTGGATACTTAAACAGGAGGTTTTATGAACAGAACGATTCTTGTACCCATCGATATTTCAGACTCAGAATTAACTCAACGTGTTATTGCCCATGTTGAAGCAGAGGCAAAAATTGACGATGCACAGGTTCATTTTTTGACCGTAATTCCGTCACTGCCCTATTATGCTTCCCTGGGATTGGCCTACTCGGCAGAGTTACCGGCCATGGAAGATCTGAAAGCCGAAGCAAAATCTCAACTGGAAGAGATTATCAAGAAGTTCAATATCCCAACGGACAGAGTGCACGTTCATGTCACAGAAGGTGCGCCAAAAGATAAGATTCTGGAGATGGCCAAAAAATTACCGGCTGATATGGTCATTATTGCCTCACATCGACCTGACATCACCACCTACCTGCTGGGGTCTAACGCCGCAGCCGTGGTGCGTCATGCGGAGTGTTCGGTACTGGTAGTCCGCTAAGCTGTCTGGCCCGCACATCGCTGCGGGCTTTATGTTTCTACCTCTTATACCCCACGATTCCTGTCCTAAATGTGCTGACATTTTTCCCGCTTATCCGTACCATACACGCCACAGTTTTTATATCAGACTTCTTTTGCCGGACTATCCGGCGTGATGCATACTCTTCTGATGCCACACTATGCATTGAGCCTCTATTAAATGTCGCAAAATCAAGATATTAGTTGGGATAAACCGCCACTCATTAATACTCTCGTTTAGACTGCAGCCACCAGCAAAATGTTTAAACCACTCACCCAGCTAGTCCAGCCAATATGACGCAGCATTACATGCCTAATCTTAAGTATTCTTTTCCATCAACTAACCTCACCATTCTGTATGATTCTTAGCCCACTCCTTTGCTTTTGCCGTCTGTTTTCAAAAGGACTTAAAAATACTCATCTACACATTTTTATTGCCGATAACTTTAGTATCAAACTCACGTCATAAAATACTGATGGCCGGCAGGCAAGGAATAACATGAAACTGATCAATTACGATAAAAATGCACTTCAGCAAATCCACGACTGGAAAAACCCACAACGCGGTTTTCTGGCTAAATCATTTGATTTAATCAGTAAACCTCTTAACAGCGCCGGAGAGTTGATGCTTTCTACACCCGTCGTCGGCGAAGCCATTCAATCTTCTGTGCAGGGTCTGGTGGGAGTCTGTAACGATGCCGCACTGTGGTCAGTGCGACCAGAGGCGATTTTCGAAGAGTTCCGTAATGACGGGCATGTCCACATCAATCGATATGAAGATATTGAAACGTTGCGTCTTGAGGACATCGATAAAACCGTTGGCTGGCTGGCAGCTAAGTATAAGGGCATCGCACTGGCGGAAGGTGCAGGCACGGGCATGATGGGGATTGCAGGGATGGCTATCGATATACCTACTCTCATTACATTGAATCTACGAGCCATTGGCGAATATGCGACGTATTACGGTTTTGATATCACCCGTCAAGAAGAACGACTTTTTGCCTTTAATATTTTGGGGCTATCTTCTGCTTCATCGACTATGGCGAAAAATGTCGCCATGGCACAACTGGTAAAAATATCGCAACAGGTCGCCAAGAAAGTGGTCTGGGAAGAGTTGGAAAAACAAGTGTTTGTGAGGATTATTAAGCAGATTGCCAACAGTCTTGGGATTCGACTCACCAAAGCAAAACTAGCTCAAACGATTCCCGTCGCAGGCGCGGCCGTTGGTGGAGGTTATAACGCCTATTTCACCAGTAACGTCTGCGAAGCGTCCTACCATCTATATCGTGAGCGCTTCCTGGCGATGAAATACGATCCGTCTGTGATTGATCTCACGGTAAAGCCTGCGGATGATTTTTTCCCCGGCGACGGCGATCCGGTTTTCGAATGAGCAGAATATCCTCCGGCATAGCCGGAGGTTTTTCTGATACGCCTATCAGGCTCTCTTACCAGCCGCGTCCTAACAGGCGCATACGATCTGACATTTGCATCAAACTTAGTTAATTACGGCCCGTAAACGGGCTATCCGGATACGAGAGTTATAACTGCGCATACAACATCAGACTGCTTTCCCCTTTCAGATCTCCCATAAAGCCGGATACGCTCATCTTCGATAGGATTTCCAGAAGTATATGGATGTGATCCGCACACATTCTGCTTCTAGAACATTCACACTTCTCTATTCGCACAGCTTTCTTAAGATGCTGCCAATCGCTTTACGGAACCTCCAGCCTAGCTGGAGGTTTTCTGTGCACAATGAAAAAGGCCGCCATGTGGCAGCCATTATTTATCTATTTTCAACTATCAGACAAAAATCACATCAGATGATTGCCTGGAAGTGTGATGCTTAAGCAAAACTACAGTGCGATTAAACAAAAAAAAACCGCTGCTATCACGGTACACAGCGGTAAATAAACTAATTTATTATGGTAATTATAACTACAAGTTAACTATTGCATATATGAATAACCACTTCAAACATAGGAATTAATCACTTTTGGACATTGTGTTGTTCTCTCACTCTTATGCCCCGTAGTGAGGATTGGTTGCGGTGGCCCTGCGTATAGACTAAGGGGGATAAAATATGTACTATTGCCTTCCTTCAGAAAAATAGAATGCTCACCCGTTGTTATTATGAAAATCATCCTCGTTACGATGTTATCATCACTAATTCTCATAGCTGGGTGTGATGAAAAAAAAGAAGTTAAAGTAGATGCTGAATGCTACTTTTCATCCACGAAATCAAGTGCTCGCCATTTCACGGATGGTAGCGCTACTGAGCTTGAGCTGGATTACGAGGGTAATAAAATGAGTGGTTGGGCCTGGGTGAAGAGAGTGACTGATTCCATATCAGATGCTACATGCCATGAAGTAAATCCAGATTAAAACTAAGTTAAACATGCCGCATTAAGCGGCATGTTTAACTGTTCAGGGCACGACTGGTTTCGACGGCATAATCCGGGTTGATTGGCACTCACTAATGCCTCAACGAACGGCGCTAGTGCCGAGTTAACTCTCGCTATCTCTTTTATGCAACAGAGGAGCTTTATTCATAACATCAGGAACACACCCTGTTTTAACAATAATGCCTGGGTTACCAACGACAACTGAATAGGGAGGGATATTGCCTGTCACAAATGCTCCCGCAGCAATTTTACTCCCGCGACCTATAATAACCCCACCTACAATGACAGCATTTGGACCAATCCAGACATCATCTTCAATAACTGGGTAGCCTGTTACGCGGCTTCCATTTTCTAAAACTTTATCGCGTTGGCCGATAGTTACACCATGAAACAAAGTAACGTTCTCTCCAATTTTGGCTTCCGGTGATATTACTATCCCCCACCCATGAGTAATCGCCAGCCCTGCACCAACCCGTGTTCTTGATGGAAAGTCCATTGACCCCATATGAGCAGACCATCGATGTAATACTTTAAATGGGTATAACATTAGGCGGAATGGTGTTCTAGAAACGGCGCAAAATTGGCATAACCGCATGAATACGATGATGCGGAAGGTTCTGCGGGTTAATGTGCCAACAAAGAGTTTTCTCCATGAGAAATAACCAAATTCGCGGTGAGTATCGGCTTTAATTTTGTCGAATGCCATCATGTTATCTCGTTGTAGAACGAATCAAATCTGATTTGTGATTGTTGATATTAAAATCCCCCATACCCACTATAGCCATTAAATTCAAATAGATAAGGCACATCCATAACTAAAAGTAGTAGGTATTAAAGGGATTATTACTACTACCACCTAAGCAAAATTCACAGCGCCTACTATTAATATCTGTTTTTTGACTACACACTATTGAGCAACGTCGCTATTTTTTGTCGTTCCGCGTGACCATTTCCTGATAACGCGGATCGGATGCTTGAATCGCCACGGATAATCTAGACACTTCCGAGCCGTTGATAATATTGTTTTTCATATTCCGTCGGTGGCATCTGATCACTCGAACCATGCCGACGCTTACTGTTATAAAACATTTCGATGTAATCAAAAATATCGCTGCGTGCTTCTTCCCGTGTTCCGTAGCTCTTTTTCTTTATCCGTTCACGCTTCAGTAGCTGGAAAAAGCTTTCTGCAACTGCGTTGTCGTGACAGTTACCACGACGGCTCATACTGCCCTCCAGACCGTGTGATTTCAGGAACGACTGCCACTCATGGCTTGTGTACTGACTACCTTGGTCAGAATGAACCAGCACCTGTTTTTGGGGATTACGTCGCCACACGGCCATCAAAAGCGCATTCAGAACAATATCTTTTGTCATCCGGGGTTGCATTGACCAGCCGATAACTTTGCGCGAGAACAAGTCAACAACTACGGCCAGATACAGCCAGCCTTCGTGGGTTCGGATGTAAGTTATGTCCGTTACCCAACGTTCATCCGGAGCTTCCGGGTTGAACTGTCGCTGGAGTCTGTTGGGTACCACGATACTGGCTTCACTTTTATGCGCTCGTGGGCTTCGATACCCGACCTGAGCCTTTATCCCGGCACGATTCATCAGTCGCCAGACTCTGTTCACTCCGCACTGTTGCCCGCTATCCCGCAAGTCCAGATGGATCTTGCGATAACCATAAACGCAACCGGACTCCAGCCAGAACTGTTTGATTTGTCCTGTCAGCCTGAGATCCGCCTGATGCCGTGGTGAATGCGGCTGCTGAAGCCAGGCGTAAAACCCACTCGGATGAACATGCAGCACCCGGCAGAGCAGACGAACAGGCCAACAACAGGAGTTGTCACGGATAAAGGCGTACCTCAGTCGGACAGCTTTGCGAAGTACGCCGCGGCTTTTTTTAATATGTCCCGTTCGTCAGTAACCCGCTTCAGCTCCTTCTGGAGTCGGCGGATCTCGGCCTGAGCATCTGACTGTTCTTTATTAGTGGATGAGTCCGGACCGTACTTCTTTATCCAGGCGTAAAGGCTGTGGGTGGTGATATCGAGACGTGTTGCAACGCTGGAAACAGAATGACCGCGATCAATAACCTGTTTGACTGCTTCAATTTTAAACTCTTCGGGATAACGTTTACCGCTCATGGGCACCTCTCTTTAAGTCATCTTAAATGATTCCGAGGTGTCTGTTAAACCTGTGGCGATTCAGCTTTTGGCAGTGCCAGACATCGAATCAACTGTCAGCAACCCTCCCTTTAGATGATCGACATCCGACTCGGCATCGTTTAAAATTTAATATTACTCTGAAGTATGTTTATCAGCAATTGCCTTCATGAATGCGGTTGAACAAACATTCCCTAGCTGCTCTACCACAAATAGGTTACCTGTTTTTTTAGCGGCCATAGTTACCCTCGAATGTTCATAGGAGAATGAGTCATTCTTCGCTGCAACAGTACATGCGTCCCAAACATCACCAGCAGTTTTCTCGATGTTGGACATAAATTCCAAATCCGTTTCCTCGCTTACTTTTGGGCTGGATGACGCTATCATCAATACTGCCAAGTCTATAGCCTGTTGCCTGGTTGGCAGTGGGGACATGCCAGGTAGGTAGTCTCCCTCTGCGTAAGAAGTAAATGATATAAAAAATGTTAAGAGGAGTAGTCTCTTAAAGAGCAGCATTAAATTACCTCGTAAAATACACCATGAATCTTCTCGGCTACCTTAGCTAAATAATAAAGCTCAGGCTGCAACGCGAGTCTGACACAATTCCGGAAAATTTACTCTCACCAGCGCTTCCGCAAACGGCGGGGGAACAACGTTACCACATAGCGCAACCTGCTTGTCCTCCGCGTACTTCTTACCCCGATAGTCCTTGTCGGTGATGTACCACTCCGGGAAGCCCTGCCTCTTGGGCTGGAGTTTCAACAATCTGCAAGCGGTCACTAAGAAAAAGGTGTTCATTGAGCGACTTCATTCATTATAGTGGGCTGTTTTCATCCAGCTTCGTAATCTTCCAGATGTCGCCACTCGTATCATCTATACGCCAGAAAGATTTGTTACCGGCAGTCCCCCCCAAGGCATATTCAACTAACACAAGGATGTTCAACTTCTTGTTGTCCTTAGCAACAAAAGAATAATAGTTATCGATAAAGTAGCCGGTAGACTGCGTGGTTGACAACGCCCTACCTCCAGTAACTTTTAAATCAGGAGTGTAATCCTGAATGCTTTTGTCCGCATATTCTGTTTGTACCTTCTGCGCGAGTTCGTCACTAATCGTATAGGCGGCTTTTGCTGGGAAATGTTTCAATACGGAAACCAAATCAGGTTTTTTGCTATCACTCTTCAATAGTCCATTTTTTATCACTGTTGCAGAAAGCCAACAACCGAACAATGCATCTTTAGCATATCTATAATCTGGGTCAGATAGGTCGGGTAACTCCTTGACACTCTCACCAGAATTATGCAAAGCGACAAAATCTGAACAGGATGCTAATTTCGCTTGGTTTCCATCACTCAAAAAAACTGTTAATGGTGAATTATCGATAATGAGTTCATTAGCAGCAGAACTGTTAAAACTAAAAAGTAACGTCGAGATGACTACAGCAATATATTTCATATAATCTCCATACGTGAGATACGACCATTTTCATCCTTCGATATCATAAAGATAATAGCGAAGAAAGAATAGTTTTTATTTTCACCCTGTACATAGATTTATCAGCACACCCAGCACTACGTTTTTTGGAGGCCACAATAAAAGTTAACTTATCAACATTAAGCTCATTCAACACTTATTTCAAAATTCTAAAAAATTGTAACCTGATCACTTACTAAGCAATAATACACAATTCTCTTGATTGTAGGCTGCCCCCCGTTTTTAGGTATTATAGGTTCGTTTGGGGCGTAAATATTGCCTGCGCGCTGAGTTTCAACCATAGTTATCCATTGAAGGATACTTCCGACAAGAATCCGTTTATCTGTTCAGATTCTTTCCGTCATGAAATACCACGTCATAGGGATTATACTTCCCATAAGTTTGGGTCTAAATTCCTCGTTCGGAATATTATGATATATGCACCAATACTATAAGCGTATACAGTCGCTAGTTTTGAGTGCGCATCCTGATCATCGGAAATTTCGGTTCACCAAAGACAGATGCCGAGATTAGAACGATAAAACTACTGGAGCCTGCACTGGATGCGAAAAGGAGAGCAAAAAACTTACTACTCTATGAGTAACATAGGTGCCAGATGGAACGCTGCTGTAAAACGTACTGGTATTCGTCGCCGTAATCCGTACCATACGCGTCATACTTTTGCTTGCTGGCTGTTATCGGCTGGAGCGAACCCATCATTTATAGCTAATCAGATGGGGCATGAAAACGCGCAGATGGTATACGAAATTTACAGTGCATGGATTGAAGAACTGAACGGCGAACAGGTGAAAATGCTCAACGCCAAACTTGCCCTGTAAAAAATTTTGCCCCTTATATGCCCCTCTTGGAGTCAGAGACAGTAAATAATGCAAGAAAATCAACAAGTTACAAAGAAAGAACAATACAACCTGAACAAATTACAAAAACGTCTGCGCCGTAACGTGGGCGAAGCGATTGCCGACTTCAATATGATCGAAGACGGCGATCGCATTATGGTGTGCCTTTCCGGGGGGAAAGACAGCTATACCATGCTGGAGATCCTGCGTAATTTGCAGCAAAGCGCCCCGATCAGTTTTTCCTTAGTTGCGGTTAACCTCGATCAGAAACAACCTGGCTTCCCGGAGCACATTCTGCCGGAGTATCTGGAACAACTGGGCGTGGAGTATAAGATTGTCGAAGAAAACACCTACGGGATCGTCAAAGATAAAATCCCTGAAGGTAAAACGACCTGCTCGCTCTGCTCTCGCCTGCGTCGCGGCATTCTGTACCGCACGGCAACTGAGTTAGGTGCCACCAAGATTGCGCTCGGTCACCATCGCGACGATATCCTGCAAACGCTGTTCTTAAACATGTTCTACGGCGGGAAGATGAAAGGTATGCCACCGAAGCTGATGAGCGATGACGGTAAACATATCGTTATCCGTCCGCTGGCTTACTGCCGTGAGAAAGATATCGAGCGTTTCTCCGAAGCGAAAGGTTTCCCGATTATTCCATGTAATCTGTGCGGCTCACAGCCTAACCTGCAGCGCCAGGTCATTGCCGATATGCTGCGCGACTGGGACAAACGCTATCCAGGGCGTATTGAAACCATGTTCAGCGCAATGCAGAACGTTGTACCTTCACATCTTAGCGATATCAATCTGTTCGATTTTAAAGGTATCAGGCACGGTTCAGAGGTTGTGGACGGCGGTGATTTAGCGTTCGATCGTGAAGAGATCCCGCTGCAGCCTGCGGGCTGGCAGCCAGAAGAAGATGATGCTCAACTGGATGAGCTGCGCCTGAACGTCGTGGAAGTGAAGTAAGTCGATAGTACCGGATAAGCGGAGCGCCATCAGGCGCTCCGGCGAGTGGTTATTTCAATAACCGAACCCGGCAAGTCTTGCCTTTTATCTTACCGTTTTGCAATTGCTTCCATGCCTTATGCGCTACAGTCTGGCGAACAGCGACATAGACATGCGCCGGATGAACGGCAATTTTGCCGATATCGGCGCCTTCCAGACCAATATCACCGGTCAGCGCGCCGAGAACATCGCCGGGACGCATTTTAGCCTTTTTACCGCCATCAATGCATAACGTCGCCATCTCAGCTTCCAGCGGCAGGATTGGGCCGTTAGCTGGGGCTGGCAGCCAGTTCAGCTTCAGTTGCAGCATTTCAGAAAGAATATTGGCCCGCTGCGCTTCTTCCGGTGCACAGAAGCTTATCGCCAGACCACTGTTGCCGGCACGTGCGGTACGCCCGATACGATGGACGTGGACTTCCGGATCCCACGCCAGTTCGAAGTTAACCACCAGCTCAAGTGATTTAATATCCAGACCACGCGCGGCCACATCGGTAGCAACCAGAACGCGCGCGCTGCCGTTGGCAAAACGGACCAGCGTTTGATCGCGATCGCGCTGCTCAAGATCGCCATGCAGTGAGAGAGCGCTTTGCCCCGCCGCATTCAGCGCGTCACACACGGCCTGACAATCTTTTTTGGTATTACAAAAAACTACGCATGATGCAGGTTGATGCTGACTGAGCAATTTTTGCAGCAGCGCAATTTTGCCGTGGCTGGAAGTTTCGAAAAACTGCTGCTCAATCGCCGGCAGCGCGTCAACGGTATCAATTTCGATCGTTAATGGATTTTGTTGCACCCGGCCACTAATGGCGGCAATGGCTTCCGGCCAGGTCGCAGAAAACAGTAAGGTCTGACGCGAAGCCGGCGCAAAGCGAATGACATCATCAATCGCATCGCTAAAGCCCATATCCAGCATGCGATCGGCTTCATCCATCACCAGCGTATTCAGGGCCTCCAGAGAAACAGTGCCTTTTTGCAGATGGTCGAGTAAACGCCCCGGCGTGGCGACAATAATATGTGGCGCATGCTGCAGGGAGTCACGTTGTGCGCCAAAGGGCTGCCCACCGCACAACGTTAAGATCTTGGTGTTAGGCAGAAAGCGCGCTAAGCGACGCAGCTCACCCGCCACCTGGTCAGCAAGCTCGCGCGTTGGGCACAGCACCAGGGACTGTGTCTGAAACAGCGCGACATCAACATGCTGTAATAATCCAAGACCAAAAGCCGCCGTTTTGCCACTGCCGGTTTTAGCCTGCACGCGAACATCTTTCCCCGCCAGAATTGCCGGTAACGCAGCAGCCTGAACAGGCGTCATTTCAAGATAACCCAGCTCGTTAAGATTCTCGAGTTGGGCAGCAGGTAAAACATTCAGGGTTGAAAAAGCGGTCACAATTTAATCTCGCGGTAAAAACTCACAATCAGCAGGCGCGTATCCTCGCAGATCTGCGCCCGCGATGCGACAATTTAATCGGCTCTTCATCCGGTGGGGGATCCGGCATTGGCTGCGGACGAGGTATGGGATCGGGAATGGGAACCGGGTCGGTCGGTAGCGAATCAGTGTGCGGCGTTGCAATCAGACAGTTCATATACCCCTCCAGTTATTCAGGTTGGCTCTTTTAGGGTAGACGCTGATTTCCTGCAGGCAAAAAAAAGCCGACTAATCTAAGTCGGCGTCGTACGAATCAATTGTGCTATGCAGTAATTCAAAAAAGGAAGTAAGACAATATGGAGCGCAACGCCCATCGCTTGACGTTGCATTCACCTGCGAGAGAGATATTGCCCCGAATAGGTAGATGGTTTATTGACTTCGCTCAAAAACCAGGACGTTTTCATGCGCAAAAGTCACTAAAAAACGTTGTTGTTACAACCATTTACTACGATGCAACCATAAAGTAACACCACCAATCAGGACCACTAACAGAATACAAAAAAGTGAGAAGCCAAACTGCCAGCCACCGCCAGGGATACCGCCGAGGTTAACGCCAAACAGCCCGGTTAAAAATGTGCTGGGAAGAAAAACCATTGCCATCAATGACATTGTATACGTTCGGCGAGCCAGAGACTCCTGCATAACCTGCGCAATTTCATCCGCCATAATACCGGTCCTGGCAATACAGGCATCTATTTCATCCAGCCCTCTCCCTAGCCTGTCAGCGATATCCTGCATCCGCCGCCGATGGTCGTCGGTCATCCAGGAAAAACGTTCGCTCGCCAGCCGGGAATAGACATCGCGTTGAGGCGCCATATAGCGGCGCATCACAATTAACTGCTTACGCAGCAATGCCAGGAAACCACGCGGCGGAATCTGCTGATCAAGCAGGTTATCTTCCAGATCGATAATCTTATCGTGCAGTTGTTCGATAAACTCACTGGCATGATCGGTTAGTGCATCGCAAACATCCACCAGCCAACTACCACAATCAGCCGCTCCCGTGCCTTCCTGGAGATCGCTGACCACATCATCCAGCGCCAAGACTTTACGCTGACGCGTTGAGACAATCAGACGTTCATCCATATATAAGCGCATCGCAACCAGTTGGTCAGGTCGCTCGTCGGTGCTGCCGTTAATACAGCGCAGCGTAATCAACGTACCTTCCCCTACCCGGCTTACGCGTGGGCGCGTGCTTTCACCCGCCAGCGCATCACGCACGTTATTGGGAAGTAAAGGCGTTGTCGCCAGCCATTGCGCACTTTCAGGATGGGTATAATTAAGATGCAGCCAGCAGGGATGTTGACTGTCGATAACATCGTTATCTTCCAGTGGCTTCACCCCACCACGGCCATCCAACAGCCAGGCAAACACGGCATCCGGCACATTAACATCCGTTCCCTTAATGGCTTCCACAGCGCCTCCACAAACATTCAGCTTTTTTCGTTAGTCTAGCTGTCAGAATATGTTAAGCAATATCTCATTGTCCCATTGTGCTGAAATGATTCATAAAAAGTATCTGATAATAAGAAAAGCGCCGACGAATGCGGCGCTGGTTACGAGATGCCCCTCTCAGGCCCGCTGGCGTCTCTCTGATTCAAGCGTATGACTTAAACGAAATTTATGCGTTCGCGATTGAAGGTCAATCACCTGGTTTTTCAGGATACCTGAGGAGTCAGAAAGCTCATCAACCATAATGGCATTACTTTGGGTGACGTTCTCCAGTTCGGCCAGAGCATGGGTAATTCTGATAATCCCTTTCTCCTGCTCCTGCGTAGTGGTTAATATCTCGCCCATCAGTTGGTTTAATTGCCCGGCCCCCCCGACAATATCATGCATGTTTTTTTCAGCTTCACGCACAATAGCAGCGCCTTGCTGAACATTTTGATGGGTTTGGGCAATCAGTTGCTTAATATTCTTAGCTGCATCTGCACTGCGGTGTGCAAGCATTCTTACCTCACCGGCCACCACAGAAAACCCTTTGCCATGTTCACCGGCCCTTGCAGCTTCCACAGCAGCATTCAATGCCAGAATATTGGTCTG
The DNA here is from genome assembly GCF_013816515.1 of Citrobacter sp. RHB35-C21. Classification (NCBI taxonomy): domain Bacteria; kingdom Pseudomonadati; phylum Pseudomonadota; class Gammaproteobacteria; order Enterobacterales; family Enterobacteriaceae; genus Citrobacter; species Citrobacter sp. RHB35-C21. The sequence continues at coordinate 2,555,638 of NZ_CP057147.1, read as the reverse complement.
GAATGCAATACCATCTATCAGCGTAATAATTTCTGTCATTTGCTGTGCGCATTCGGTGATTGAACGCATATTTGTCGCAACCTGCACCATTAATTCGCCACCCTGACGGGCGCATTGCGTGGCAATTGTTGCCTGGGCGCTGGCTATTTGCGTGTTATCAGCATTATTCCGCGTATTAACCGCTATTTCATCCATGTTGGCAGCCGTCTGCATTAATGCTCCGGATTGCTGTTCTGTTTTCACTGAAAGCTCGGCGCTGCGTTCCGCCAGCTGTTCAGAAAGCGTCATCGCCGTTTGCGAGGATGTTCTGATCTCATTAACGAGTGCTGAAATATTACTTGATAAGCTATTGATGCCAGGAATTAGTCTACCCGCACAGTTATTACCAAATTCGGGAATACTGATTGCCAGATTCCCGGATGTTACTTCTTCAATGCTTCTTTTAACCGTATTAATCGGCATGACCAGATATTTCGTCATGTACCACCACAAACATAATATAGAAATAATGCTTACCGCATTAGTGCCAATAATAATTTCTGGGGTAGCCGAAAAAATCATTTCAACAACATTGAGCGCAACCGCTGTAATGAGCAGAAATAAAACAATAAAGGTTCTGACGCTAATATCATTTAACATTTTAACCCTGTGCACCAAGAAATAACGTGGATGTTATTTTTATAGCATCTGCAATACAGATTTCCATTGCTCTGTGACGAAAGCTGAACTTTCAATGAGAGCCAGCAGCCCTTTTACTTAAGTCAATAAATTACACTAGCCATTCATAATAGGTCAGCACTTTATCCCACCAATGGCTGTAATGTTCCCCACCATCAGATTATTGTGATGGCGAGCACGTGACGAGCATAAAACACACAGAAACATAATTTTTATGAATGTTTATATAAGTAATGGCTTGTCATTTTCAATATCTTGCTCTTCGCTCTAATACTCATTGTAAAAACACAAGAACATTCCTGGTTTTATCAGGTTAACTGGACAAAACCTGCTAGATTTATCATCACGGCTTTTTTTCGATAGGTAGTAAGATGTTGCACGTGTCGTGGGACCCTGTATTGATTGGGATTTCCTTTGTTGTCGCGTTTATTGCCTCCTTTATTGCCCTCGACAGTGCGGGTAAGGTAGCAATCTCCAGCAAACGTGAATCTACCTTCTGGCGGCTATCTGGCGGCGCTACGCTGGGTATGGGGATCTGGTCGATGCATTTTATCGGTATGCTGGCCATGAAAATGACTATGCCGATCAATTATCACCTATCACTCACCGCGTTTTCGTTCTTTATTGCGCTCATTTCTGCAACCCTCGCCATCAATATCGCTATTTCCGGTAATACGCTATCAACAAAACGACTGGTCATTGCCACCAGCATATTGAGTGCCGGCGTTGTCACGATGCACTACGTTGGCATGTATGCCATTATCGAACATGTGGCCATCTCATGGGATCGCTCGCTGATTTTGCTCTCTGTAATTATTGCCGTCGTTGCATCCGGCGTAGGTTTATGGCTCGCCTTCCATTTACGCCAAAACACCCGTCGCGTGCTGATTAACCGACTTATTGCAGCCCTTATTATGGCGCTGGCAATTGCTTCTATGCATTACACCGGTATGGGAGCGGCAACGTTCACCCATTTTGGACACACTGCGCACGATGGGCTCAGTACGCTGGAACTCTCTGTCTGGGTCTGCGCCGACACGCTGATTATTTTGGGTATCATGCTGGTCGTCTCGATGGTGGATTCACAACTGCGCACTTCCCGACTGGCTGACAACCTGCATCAGTTGAACTGCCAGCTTGAACATCAGGTCCACTTCGACGCGCTGACTGGACTTGCTAATCGAACGCAAATAGATACCCGCTTACAGGCCTGCCTGCGGCATTCCAAATTGCATCAACAGCATTTCGCGTTGGTATTTATCGACCTCGATCGTTTTAAAGTCGTTAACGATACCTGGGGGCATCACATCGGCGATCAACTGCTGATTGCCAGTACACAGCGTATCTACAGTTGCCTTGATGATTCAATGACGCTGGCAAGACTGGGGGGAGATGAATTTATCTTGCTGGTTCCAGACTGCAACCAGCAGGCTATCTCCGCCTTGCTTGCGCGAATTTCAGATGCGATCGGTGACCCCTTTACTTTATTCGGTCATACCATTCGGGTTTCGTTAAGTGCGGGAAGCAGTATTTATCCCGAACATGGCTCGACTCTGCATGAGCTAAAAGTGAAGGCCGATATGGCGATGTATCATGTCAAACAAGCGGGCAGAAACGGCTGGGCTATTTATAGTCCCCAGATGGAAGCTATCGCTGATACGCCGCCGACATTTCTACAGGAACTTTCACAAGCGCTTGAACGCAACCAGTTTGAGCTATGGTATCAGCCTAAATATACCGCCGGAGATCATTCCCTGACTGGTTTTGAAGCGTTATTACGCTGGCATCATCCGGAGCGCGGCATGCTGCTACCGGCTGAATTTCTGCCTGCGCTGGAAGAAACGGGCCTGATTATTCCCGTCGGCAAATGGGTTATCCAACAGGCATGTTTGCAGTTGCATCAGTGGACATTACAAGGGAATAAAGAATGGACGCTCGCCGTTAACCTCTCCCCCGCCCAGTTTGAACAGCATGATATTATTGATGTTGTTTGCAACGCCCTGGCGCAATACCAACTTTCACCTGCCTATCTCACGCTGGAGCTCACGGAGAGCACTGCACTTAAAAATTTAAAACGCAGTATTGAAATCCTGAATGCTTTCTCTGCTTTGGGGATCACCGTTTCTATTGATGATTTCGGCACTGGTTATTCAAATATATTGATGTTGAAGTCACTTCCGGCACGGGAATTAAAAATCGACAGGATATTTGTCAAAGATATTAGCGAGAACAGTAAAAATACAAAAATTGTGTCTACCATTATTGACATAGCTCACTCCATGAATATGCGCGTGGTGGCTGAAGGAATAGAAACCCAGGAGCAGGAATTACTTCTTACCCAGATGGGATGTAGCATGCTGCAAGGTTTCCTGTTTGCAAAACCGCTGCCAGCGCATAAGATTCATGAATTGATCCAATCAGAAAACAGCATCAAACAAAAGCCAGTCGTACAACCCTTGTCTCACCGACAATCAATAACTTTGTGAGACTGTAATATCTAAAATATTCGCCATTAAACGGGCAACACAGCAGATAAAGATAACGGGATTATCGATGAGCACAACCGAGCTGCATTCACTGGATTTGTTAACCTTTCCGGTGTGGATTGTTTCGCCACAAACCGAAGAACTGGTGTTCGCTAATATCGTTGCACGTGAGCTAATGCAGGATCTCTGTTTTTCCCCACTGCGCAAGGGCATATTCTCAACGCATTCTCAAAATGATTTAACCATGTATCTCAGTGACTTGAGCAATCATCATCACGTTGTTGAGATCCTCACGGTTTACCGCGATGGTGAGGAAATCGCGTTGGCTAGCCGCCTGTCCATTAAATCTCTGCCGGGCGTGGGGGATGTTATCCTTTTCGAAGGCATTGAAACGCCTACTGCGCAAGGTCTGAAAGCCAGCCGTTCAGCAACTTATCAACGAAAAAAACAGGGCTTTTATGCGCGTTTTTTCCAGACCAACTCCGCGCCAATGTTACTGATTGATCCGTCCCGCGATGGCCTGATCGTTGATGCAAACCTCAGTGCCCTGAATTTTTATGGTTACAACCTTGATGTGATGTGCCAGAAACATACCTGGGAGATCAACATGCTGGGCCGCCATATATTGCCGGTGATGCATGAAATCGCCCATCTGCCCGGCGGCCATAAGCCTTTGCACTTTGTCCATAAACTGGCAGACGGCACCTCACGTCATGTGCAAACCTACGCCGGACCGATTGAAATTTACGGTAATAAACTCATGTTGTGCATTATTCATGACATTACCGAACAAAAACGGCTGGAACAGGAGCTTGAGCATGCCGCTCTGCGTGACCCTTTAACGGGATTACTTAATCGCCGACATTTTTATCAGGTAACCGAGCCGGAGCAGACGCATGCGGTATCATTGACGCAGGACTACAGCCTGTTATTGATCGACACCGATCGTTTTAAAAGCATTAACGATCTCTTCGGTCATTTAAAAGGCGATGAAGTGCTTTGCGCTCTGGCCCGCACACTGGAATCCTGTGCACGAAAAGACGATCTTATTTTTCGCTGGGGTGGTGAAGAATTTGTGCTGCTGCTGCCGCGAACCTCGCTGGATGTCGCCCTCAATCTTGCAGAAGTGATCCGCGCAACGGTAGCCAAGGTTACTCTCCCTGGTCTTCCCCGCTTTACCGTCAGCATTGGCGTTGCGCGGCACGAAACGAACGAAAGTATTGATGAATTATTCAAACGCGTGGACGACGCGTTGTACAAAGCCAAGCACGAAGGCAGGAACAGAGTATTGGCCGCCTGATGAATACGTTGATCAGCGGCTGCGCTTAGCGTGACGCTCCCAGTTTTCCTGTTTTGCCTGCGCGGTTTTACGTAATGCAACATAGCATGCCCCGCTGCCGCCGTGATGCGGCAAAGCGGCGCAGTAGGCCTGGACGTCATCAAATTCTGTCAGCCAGCGCGCCACATAGCTGCGAACAATATTGGCATGAGCGTTATCGTCACGCCCCTTACCGTGTATCACCAACACGTTACGTAATCCATCTTGCTGTGCCTGTAGAATAAAACTGAATAGCATCTGGCGGCATGTTTCTACGGGCTGGCGGATGAGATTAAGGCTCGCCTGCTGCGGATATTTTCCGGTTCGCAGTTTGTCAGTCACGCCGTGCTGTAAACCTTCGCGACGAAACTCAAGCGGCTCGTTCAACGGGATAATATCGAGAAACCCCGTCGTGAGAAAGTTATCCAGTTGAAGCGTATCGATACGCGCCGGAGTGCGGATATTACGCGTTGGCTGCCAGTGTACATCGGCGCAGCCCTTCAGCGGTTGGACATCCCCCATAGCATCCAGAAACAGCGAAGCATCATCAAGGTTCATGTTTCTTCCTCCAGCGAATTACGACGAGCATTATCATAACCGCGCACTATTATACCGACAACGGTTTACGATTATTTCCAATAATTCACCCGGCTCGCTCCGCTGAAAAGATCTACTCACGACATACAGATATCCGTTTTTAGGGGTATAGCTGCAACTGTTGCTGCCGTGATAATGTGTAACCTCGCCTGAACGCTGTAATGAGAGAAACGGATGCTGAACTTACTGGAAGATACCATCGACACGCCGCTGGGCCCGCTGTGGGTTATTTGTGATGAGCAATTTCGCCTGCGCGCGGTGGAATGGGATCAGCACCGCGATCGCATGGAACAATTGCTGGATATTCATTACCGCACAGAAGGTTATCAGCGTATTACAGCCAAAAACCCTGGCGGATTAAGCGATAAACTGTCGGAGTATTTTGCCGGGAATCTCAGCATTATTGACACGCTGGAAACGGCAACGGCTGGCACGCCTTTCCAGCGCGAAGTCTGGCAAGCATTACGCACTATCCCGTGTGGGCAGGTCATGCACTATGGTCAACTGGCCGAACAGTTAGGGCGCGCCGGTGCTGCAAGAGCCGTCGGTGCGGCCAATGGCGCCAACCCGGTAAGCATTGTGGTCCCCTGCCATCGCGTCATTGGGCGTAACGGCACCATGACTGGATATGCGGGCGGCGTACAGCGAAAAGAGTGGTTATTGCGTCACGAAGGCTATTTGCTACTCTAGATTCCAGGCAATTAATGCCTTATTCGTCACACTTTCGCATAATGTGACCACAAATTAAATGCGGTTAATCAAGGAGATACAAACATTCATTCCGGTTATACCTGAATTATTCTCTATTGGGAGTAGCTCAGGCTTACGTGCTCACCAAAAAGATGTTAAAATTGACAAATATCAATTACGGCTTGAGCAGACCTATGATCCCGGAAAAGCGAATTATACGGCGCATTCAGTCTGGCGGTTGTGCTATCCATTGCCAGGATTGCAGCATCAGCCAGCTTTGCATCCCGTTCACACTTAACGAGCATGAGCTTGACCAGCTCGATAACATCATCGAGCGCAAAAAGCCTATCCAAAAGGGGCAAACGCTCTTTAAAGCAGGTGATGAACTTAAATCACTCTACGCTATCCGCTCCGGAACGATTAAAAGCTATACCATTACCGAACAAGGCGATGAGCAAATTACCGGCTTCCATCTGGCGGGTGATCTGGTCGGTTTTGACGCGATTGGCAGCGGACATCACCCGAGCTTTGCCCAGGCGCTGGAAACCTCAATGGTTTGCGAAATTCCTTTCGAAACCCTTGATGACCTGTCCGGAAAAATGCCGAATCTGCGTCAGCAGATGATGCGTCTGATGAGTGGCGAAATCAAAGGCGACCAGGATATGATCCTGCTGTTGTCGAAGAAAAATGCAGAAGAGCGCCTGGCGGCCTTTATCTACAACTTGTCTCGCCGCTTTGCCCAGCGCGGGTTCTCGCCTCGTGAGTTCCGCCTGACCATGACCCGCGGCGACATCGGTAACTACTTGGGTCTGACGGTTGAAACCATCAGCCGCCTGTTGGGTCGTTTCCAGAAAAGCGGTATGCTGGCAGTGAAAGGCAAATACATAACTATTGAGAATAGCGACGCGCTGGCAGTTCTTGCTGGCCACACGCGTAACGTAGCGTAATCTTTCCGCAAGCATTTCTGTTATCCTTCTGTCAAATCGCTAAATTTTCCCGATTTATTGATCTGGCAGGAGGTTCTCCCCTGTTTCAATCCACATTATTGGGTTACTCTTTTAATTACAAACTGCGATGACAGTTGTAAGGAGACCCTGTATGGCTATGTATAAAAATATGCTGGTCGTCATCGATCCAAACCAGGACGATCAACCAGCATTACGGCGAGCTGTTTATTTGCATCAACGGATTGGTGGCAAAATTAAAGCCTTTTTGCCAATCTATGACTTTTCCTACGAGATGACTACCCTGCTGTCGCCCGATGAGCGTACGGCAATGCGTCAGGGGGTCATCAGCCAGCGAACAGCATGGATCCGTGAACAAGCAAAATACTACATCGAAGCAGGGATCCCTCTTGAAATTAAAGTGGTATGGCACAACCGTCCCTTTGAAGCCATCATCCAGGAAGTCATTAGCGCTCAGCATGACCTGGTCCTCAAAATGGCACACCAACACGACCGCCTCGAAGCCGTAATTTTCACGCCTACCGACTGGCATTTATTGCGCAAATGTCCAAGCCCGGTATGGATGGTTAAAGACCAGCCATGGCCTGAAGAGGGTAAAGCGCTGGTTGCGGTGAACCTCGCCAGTGAAGAGCCTTATCACAACGCGCTCAATGAAAAACTGGTCAAAGAGACGCTGCAACTAGCAGAACAGGTTAACCATACTGAAGTGCATCTGGTTGGCGCCTACCCTGTTACGCCAATCAATATCGCAATTGAACTACCTGAGTTTGACCCCAGCGTTTATAACGACGCGATCCGTGGACAGCATCTGCTGGCCATGAAGGCGTTGCGCCAGAAATTCAGTATCGATGAGAAAGTGACGCACGTTGAAAAAGGATTGCCTGAAGAGGTCATTCCTGATTTAGCCGAGCACTTGCAGGCGGGTATTGTAGTACTGGGTACCGTCGGTCGTACCGGTATTTCTGCCGCGTTTCTTGGTAACACCGCTGAACAGGTTATCGATCACCTACGCTGCGACCTGCTGGTCATCAAGCCGGATGAATATCAGACGCCAGTTGAACTGGATGACGAAGAAGACGATTAACCACACAACTCAATGCCGGATGGCGATCTCATCCGGCATAACAAACGCTTAGTGTTGCTCCTCGCCGCCGAGGAAATAGATTCCCAGCGGGATAGCCAACAGAATCGTAAACACCATGCTGTAGACACAAATCATTGCCGATTGAATGGCGTACATTGAAGCGGTCCAGTCGGATAGCGGAATGTCATACTGTTCAATCACACCACCGATCGTCGCTCGCGTCACGACCGACGCTGCGATAATAAACACCCCAAGCAGGCACAACAGAAACTTCCGTCCCTTCGCTGTCTTCAGCTTAGCCATGATCATAGTACTGTCCTTTTGCAGATGAAAACCTTGTTACTTTGCGCTAACAATACCATGACATCAACTGACTGTCTGCTACATAAACCGCTTTCAGGGTGGATACCAGCGCTATTTCGCCGAAAATAGCGCTAATTGCATTATATATCTCCCCTATGGATTAATGATCTGACCGCCAGAACTGAGTAAAATATTCGAGGATTAGGATATCAGAAGATATTTCACTACCACGGAGCTGTTGGAAGAATCATGATCGCTGAACTGTTTATAAATAATGCGTTTAATTTGACCGTAATTCTCAGCTGCTGTGCCGCGCTGGTTCTGATGAGCGTCTGGTATCATCGTGGAGAGCGTCGCTGCAAAGGATTCATATTTCATGCCGCGCAATTTTTTGTCTATGCCATTATCATCGGGACGTTAGGCAGTATTGCTAATAACGTTATCGAAAATTACAGCCTGAAATTTATCTCCTCCAGCGTGGTCGACTTTATCTGCACCTCGTTGATTGCGCTGATCCTTACCATCAAACTTTTTCTGGTAATTAATCAGTTTGAAAAGACGCAGATTAATAAAGGCAGAGATATCACCAGCGCGAGGATCCTGTCGCGCATCATCAAAATTACCATCGTGGTTGCCATCATTTTGCTGTATGGCGAACATTTCGGTATGAGCTTATCCGGCCTGTTAACCTTCGGCGGCATCGGCGGTATCGCTGTAGGTATGGCAGGCAAAGACATTCTGAGCAACTTTTTCTCAGGGATTATGCTCTACTTCGACAGACCCTTTAGCATCGGCGACTGGATCAGCTCCCCGGACCGCAATATTGAAGGTACAGTTACGGAAATCGGCTGGCGAATGACCAAAATAAACACCTTCGATCATCGTCCGTTATATGTCCCGAACTCGATTTTCTCCTCTATCAGCGTAGAAAACCCAGGAAGGATGACGAATCGCCGCATCAAAACGGTGATCGGGTTACGATATGAAGATGCTGATAAAGTCAGTGCCGTTGTCGAGTCGGTCAGAGAAATGCTGCAAAACCATCCGGGAATAGATCAGAAACAAACCCTGCTGGTTTATTTTAATGAATTCGCCGATTCATCGCTGAATATCATGGTGTATTGCTTCACGAAAACCACCGTGTGGCAGGAATGGCTTGCGGTACAGCAGGACGTTTATTTAAAGATTATTTCGATAGTCAAGGCACACGACGCCGACTTTGCGTTCCCCAGCCAGACGCTGTATATGGATAATCCTGAAGCATCGCCATCGACACACTAACAAAAGAAAAGGCGCGGAAATCCGCGTCTTTTTTCTGCACTTATTTCAATGAGGCAATATCAATGACAAAGCAGTACCAGCGTCAGAGTTGGAATATACGGATTCAGGTCATGTAGATGCGGAACTGTATCAATAATCAGGTCAAACTGATTCACTTCGGGCATCGGATTCTTTACCTGCAGAACCCGTGCCCCGCACAGCTCAGGGGAGCAGGTTGTACTCAGCGTCGCTTACCGGTTCAAGCCACTCGTTCGATGCGCCAGCTGCCGGGATTTCCACAGCGATATGGGCAAACCAGCTATCACGCGCGGCGCCGTGCCAGTGTTTCATTCCCGCCGGGATGTGTACGACATCACCAGTTTTCAGTTCACGCGCCGGTTGATTCCACGCCTGATACCAGCCTCTGCCGCCGGTCACCAGCAAGATTTGTCCCCCTTGATGATGGATATGCCAGAAGTTACGACAGCCCGGCTCAAATGCTACGTTACCAATCACCACGCCTTCCATGGAGAGCATGGTCAGATAGCTGTCGCCAGTGAAATATTTCGCATACGCTTCATTTTTCTCTCCGCGAGGAAAGACGCTGTTACCATCAAATTGTTGATTCATAATCTCCGCGCCGGTGCTGGAGACGGTATTCCGTTGATTTTGCATTTCGACTCTCCAAAACGGTGGCAGCACGCGCCACCGGATGCTGAAAACTATAAAAATTATAGAGACTCGACAGGCGGGTGATTAGAGGTGAAAAGAAGGACAACCTTATGAATCATGCTCATCAATAGTCGGTAACAGGTACAATATTTCTACTGGAGATGGCGTGAAGCCTTAGGCCACAATTTCAATCAAGTTGCCGTCAGGATCGCGTATCACCGCTTCGTAATAGCCATCACCGGTGGTGCGCGGACCAGAAACTAATATCCCCTGTTCTTTTGCACGCATCGCCATGGCATCAACGTTTTCACTGCCGCCAACTGAAATGGCGAGATGCACCCAGCCTGAGGTGTTATTGTCGGGAGCATGTTTTGTCAGTCCAGGCTTAGTCATTAACTCAATCGCGATATCCTCACCAATTTTGACAAAATAGGATTCAAATCCTGGATTGGTTTTACTGCAGTATTTTTCGTTGATCTTTGCGTCAAAAAACGTGACCCAGAATTGAGCTTGTTGCTCAAGATCCCGTGTCCATAACGCCATATGCGCAACCTTCATAGCTAACCTCTTCTTGTTGTATCCAAACAATAGGTTCCCTAAAGGGATGTTGACATCGTGAACTATAATGCACAATTATGCTTGTTATTGCTCGATGTTTATTTCACTGGAGTATTGATGCTCGATTACGCAGCATTCCCTGAACAGCGTCAGGCGCTTATCTATCAGATCCTGCAGGAAAACGGCAGAGTCATCTGTTCCGAACTCGCCAGCAGGTTAGGCGTTTCGGAACATACAATCCGCCGCGATCTGCATGAACTGAGTAAAGATGGCGTGTGTAAAAAAGTCTATGGCGGCGCGGTCATTGCTCTTCCTGAATCCGAAGACATCACCGTGCGCAAGAGTATTAATGTGGCGAAAAAGAGCAACATCGCGCAGAGATGCGCCCGGATGGTCAAATCCGGAAGCTGCATTTTTATCGACACGGGCAGTACTAATCTGGCGATGGCTGAAGCCCTACCCGCCGAGCTGGCGTTAACCGTGGTAACAAATTCCCCGGAGATTGCCGCCGTTTTACTAAAAAAACCACTGTTTGACGTCATTATGCTGGGCGGCGCGGTGCAACGATCTTCTGGAGGGTGTGTGGGTGCCACCGCTATCTCGCAGGTGCAGGACATTTTATTCGATCAGGGATTTATTGGCGGCTGCGCGATGTCGCCTGAATCCGGCTTAACCGGATTTGATTACGCGGATTGTGAGTTCAAAAAAGCGGTGATCAAACAGTGTAATGAAACTATTGTCGCGCTGACGGCTGAAAAGATCCCGGCCGTCGCCCGTTATGTCGTTACCGAAAGTAGCAATATCGATGTAATTGTCGTCGAGGAAAATATCAGCAAAGAGTATGCCACGGCGTTTCAGGCGCACGACATTCGTATTTATACAGTGTGACCCATTCTATTGGGTGATACTTTTCCATTGCTTTCATGACTCACCTTCCCTACAGCCTTGTCTGTTCGGGAAATCGCCAATGCAACGTCCCGAACAGGCCAGCGATATCAGTGCTTCACAATATACATTGTGCGGCTATAAGCCACATCTTCAGGGTTAGTAATCGGATACCCTTTCAGCCACGGTTTAATTAAACGCCCATTGGTGTACTGATAAATCGGCGCAATGGGAGCCTGTTCCATCAGAATGTTCTCCGCAGCGTTATAATCAGCATTGCGTGCTTTCTGCGTATTCTCCAGGGTTGCCTGGGTCAACACTTTATCGTACGCCGGATTATTAAAGCGGGAGATATTGCCCGTATGGGTTGATGTTAATAGCGACAGGAACGTAGATGGCTCATTGTAATCGCCCACCCACGAGGCGCGGATCACATCAAAATTACCGGTATTGCGGCTATCGATATAGGTTTTCCACTCCTGGTTTTGCAGTTTCACGTCAACGCCGAGATTTTTCTTCCACATAGACGCGACAGCAATAGCAATCTTCTGATGATTTTCAGAGGTGTTATACAGCAGCGTCAGTTTAAGTGGTTTCTGTGGACCATAGCCCGCCGCACGCAGCAGCGTTTTCGCCTGAGCGTTCAGCTCTTCCTGACTCATTTGCTCAAACGGTGAAGGTTCCGGCACAAACCCTGCCGTTACATCCGGCGTAAAATGCCATGCGGGCTTTTCGCCGGTACCCAGAACTTTCTCCGCCATCAGGCGACGATCGATAGTCATGCTGAGCGCCAGGCGCACGCGTGAGTCGGCAGTCGGTCCCTTCTGGGTATTAAAGGCATAGTAGTAAGTGCCAAGCTGCGGCGGGGTATAAACCTGGCCCGGGATGTCCTTCAACAGTTTCTGATACATGTTTTTCGGGAACGACTCGGTAATATCGATATCACCAGCAAGATAGCGCTTGGTCGCTGCCGATTCCTGGTTAATAGGCAGGAAGGTGACTTTTTGCAGCACCGTTTTGGCGTTGTCCCAATAATGCGTGTTCGGCACAACGTCCAGTTTTTCGTTCACCACGCGATCTTTGAGCACATAAGCGCCGTTACCAATTAGATTACCCGGTTTGGTCCAATCTTTACCGCTCTCAACATTAGCTTTTTGTACTGGATAGAAAGCAAAACTCGCCGTCAGATTGGCAAACCATGGCAGCGGTTTATCAAGTTGGACCTTCAATGTACGCGCATCGATCGCGCTAACGCCGAGCTTATCTGGCGAGGCTTTTCCATCGATGATCGCCTGTGCGTTGTTAATACCCGCCAGCGCAGCAAACCAGGCAAACGGCGACAGCGTTTTCGGGTCAACCAGACGCTGCCAGCTATAGACAAAATCCTGCGCCGTTACCGGCGTACCATCTGCCCATTGCGCATTGTCGCGCAGCGTAAACGTCCAGATACGGTTATCGTTACTTTTCCACTGAGTGGCAACACCGGGCACAATCTCGCCCTTCTCATTCTGGTTGACCAGCCCTTCAAATAAATCACGAATAACCTGAATTTCAGGAAGCCCGACGGCCTTTGCCGGATCCAATGACGCCGGTTCGTCTTTGATATGACGCACCAGTTCTTGTTTTTCTGCCAGTACCGTTCCGCTGGGAACATCAGCAGCCCAGGATAATGAAATGCTGCTTACCAATAGCGCACAACAGGTTACTGAAACAGAATGCTGCATAAAATACCCTCAATTCCGGCTACTAAGTGAATGTGTAATTATTTGTATCGCCAGCAGGAAATGCAATTAACTTTCGACAAGGAAATAATATTACATCTGAAAAGATAAGTGTGTGAAAACGATTTGATTATCCATACATTTTGCACAACACTGCGAGTAACAATCCACGCATTCAGAGATGACTATGACCGTTACCCGACCCCGTGCCGAGCGCGGCGCATTCCCACCTGGAACCGAACATTACGGACGTTCATTATTAGGCGCGCCGCTAATCTGGTTTCCCGCAATGGCGGCCGATCGTGAAAGCGGTCTGATACTGGCAGGAACGCACGGCGACGAAAACGCATCGGTTGTCACCCTTTCCTGCGCATTGCGTACGCTTAATCCTTCCTTACGTCGTCACCATGTGGTGCTGGCGGTTAACCCTGACGGTTGCCAGCTCGGGCTGCGCGCAAATGCGAACGGAGTGGATCTAAACCGTAACTTTCCCGCTGCCAACTGGAAAGCGGGTGAAACGGTGTATCGCTGGAACAGCAGCGCAGAAGAACGCGATGTGGTGTTGTTGACCGGCGAAAATCCGGGCTCAGAACCAGAAACCCAGGCGCTGTGCCAGCTTATTCACCGAATTCATCCTGCGTGGGTGATCTCTTTTCACGATCCGCTGGCCTGTATTGAGGATCCCAGGCGCAGCGAATTAGGCGCGTGGCTGGCGCAGTCGTTTGAATTACCTCTCGTCACCAGCGTAGGTTATGAAACGCCCGGCTCATTTGGAAGCTGGTGCGCAGACCTGAACTTACACTGTATAACCGCCGAATTTCCGCCCATCTCTTCAGATGAAGCGAGCGAGAAATACCTGCTGGCCATGTCCAATCTCCTGCGCTGGCACCCTAGAGATGAAGTTGTCCGGTCGTAAAATGCAGGGCCGGCTCCGCGTCGCTGGCAAGCCAGGTAGGGCCATCAAGATCGGCAAAGTTAACCTGCGGCGTAAGGGGTAACGCCGCCCCAATCGCCCGGGAAGTACACAACATGCAGCCCAGCATTAGCGCAAATCCCTGCTCGCGGGCTTCGGTTGCCAGCGCCAGCGCCTCCGTCAGGCCGCCTGTTTTATCCAGTTTGATATTGACCATTTCATAGCGCCCGTGCAGCGCTTTCAGGCTGCTGCGGGTGTGGCAGCTTTCATCTGCGCAGATCGGCAGCGGATGCACAAAATTTTCCAACGCGGCATCGTCCTGCGCTGGCAGCGGCTGCTCCAGCATCGCCACCCCTAAATCAGCCAGCAGCTGGCAGCGCGCCGCCAGACCTTCTGCCCGCCAGGACTCATTGGCGTCGACAATAATCGTTGCATCAGGGACTGCGGCACGAATAGCAACCATCCGCTCGCTAATCAAGCGCGCATCCAGCTTAACTTTTAGCAGTTTCGCGCCATTTTCCCACAGTGCAGCCGCACTCACCGCCATTTGTTCCGGCGTGCCAATCACCACGGTTTGCGCCGTCGTCACCACTTCCGCCAGCTCACTTCCCACCAACTCTGCCAGTGACAGTTGCTGTTGACGCGCACTCAGATCCCACAACGCGCAGTCCACAGCATTACGCGCGGCTCCCGCTGGCAGCAGCTTTTGCAGCTCTTCACGCGTCAGTCCATTTTCCAGTTGTGGGGCAATGCTCATAATTTGCGCCAGCACTGAGGCATCGCTTTCACCATAGCGCGGATACGGTGTGCACTCGCCGATACCGGTGACGCCGTTTTCTGCCACTTCAACCACCACCACATGCGCTTCGGTTCTGCTCCCGCGGGCAATAACAAAGGGAGTGTGCAGCGGCCAGGCTTCCTCATATACCTTAACTGTTCTCATTTGCTTTCCTTAATGCAGTCCCTGAAGCGGATATCCGCAAATAGCGTTTGCCGTGTTAACTGCTGATGGCATAAACTAGCCTCGACGTTAACTATATGTAAACAGGAAGATAACCATGTCACAAACCGTTCATTTCCAGGGCAACCCGGTTACAGTTGCCGGCTCAATTCCTCAGGCTGGAAGCAAAGCTCAGGCTTTTACCCTTGTGGCTAAAGATCTGTCTGACGTTACGCTGGGCCAGTTCGCAGGCAAGCGCAAAGTGCTGAATATTTTCCCAAGCATCGATACCGGCGTTTGTGCGGCATCGGTACGTAAGTTTAACCAACTGGCGACAGAAATCGACAATACCGTCGTACTGTGCATTTCGGCCGACCTGCCATTCGCCCATTCACGTTTTTGCGGCGCGGAAGGTCTGAGCAACGTTATCACGCTGTCCACCCTGCGCAACGCAGAATTTCTGAAAAACTACGGCGTAGAAATCGCTGAAGGCCCACTGAAAGGTCTGGCCGCACGTGCCGTGGTCGTTATTGATGAAAATGACAACGTCGTTTTCAGCCAACTGGTCAATGAAATCACCAACGAGCCAGACTACACTGCTGCGCTGGACGTACTGAAAGCTTAAGCCACGTCTGCATACAAAAATGCCTCCGCAGGGAGGCATTTTCATTTATCGCGTTACTCTTCGCTTTTTTTCTGCTGGCTCAGGCCGTATTCACGCAATTTGTTGGCAATCGCGGTGTGCGAAACGCCGAGGCGCTTGGCCAGTTTACGCGTGCTGGGATAATTCATATAAAGCTGCGTCAGCACAGAGCGTTCAAAGCGGCTGGTAATTTCATCCAGCGATCCTTCCATCACCTCTTCTCCGACCGCAACCGTTGCCGCATCGTAATCCGGCAGTAAAATATCCTGCGGCCGCAGCTCATAGCCTTCAAGCTGGGTCAGCGCCCGGTAGATGGCATTTTTAAGCTGACGCACGTTGCCCGGCCAACCGTAACGGGTTAACACCGTGCTGAGATCGGCAGACAACTTCGGACGCGGCACGCCCTGCTCGTCGGCGAAGCGCGCCACAAACAGTTCGGTAAGCGGCATAATATCCTGCGGGCAATCGCGTAGCGGCGGCAGATTTAGCGTCAGTACATTCAGTCGATAATAGAGATCTTCACGGAAAAGCCCTTTCTGCACCATTTCCACAAGGTTCTTTTGCGTCGCGCAAATCACGCGGACATCAACATGAACTTCGTGATCTTCTCCCACGCGGCGGAACGTGCCGTCATTGAGAAAACGCAGCAATTTGGTCTGCATACGCGGCGACATTTCACCAATTTCATCTAACAGAACCGAGCCGCCATTCGCCTGCTCAAAGAAGCCTTTTTTGCCTTCCGGGGCATGGCCAAACAGCTCACTTTCGACCGCATCCTCAGGAATTGACGCGCAGTTCAGCGCCAGATACGGCTTCGACGCACGCGGGCTTGCCAGGTGGCAGGCATGGGCAAAGAGATCTTTGCCGGTGCCGGTATTACCGGTAATCAGCAGCGGCGCACTCAGTGTCGCCAGCTTACGCGCCTGTTCCACTACGTGTTTCATTTTGGCGCTGACGGCAATAATCTGGCTAAACGCGCTCAAATCCTGCGTAGTCATATTTTGCAGCTGACGCCCCATCCGGATGGTGGAGCGCAGCATGACAACAGCACCGGTCAGCATCTGCTCCTGATTTTCACCCTGCAAATGGACAGGCGTAATCTCCATCAGGAAGTTCTGTCCGTTAATTACGACATGCTCGCTATGAGAATCCTGCGGATTGCTTTCAAGCCAGCGCTGGAAGTTAAACCCATTGATTAACTGGGCGGCGGTATGATTGCGCATCCGATCCTGAGTGTGCGCGAAAAGCTGACAGCTCGCAGGGTTCGCCATCTCGATTTTGCTTTTCATATCCAGAGAAAGGACCGGTTCTGGTAACGCCTCAAGCAGCGCACTCAACGCAAGATGTTCTCGTTCGGAAGGCATCCAGGGCACGGTACGCACATCCGTAACCCCTGAAATACGGCGGATTTCAGCCATCAGACTACTGAAGTTGGTGAACTCCAGTTCCGCAAAATTGAGGTAAATCCGCCCGATGGGGTCAATCTCGATACCGCGTAAATCAATGCTTCTCAGCACCAGTAAATCGAGCAATTCGCGGGTCAGACCAAGTCGGTCTTCACAAAAGACTTCCAAACGCATAGGAACCTTCACCTGGACAAGGGATTATGTATTAAATGATAAGACAGTATTGGGTTTGCAGGAAGAACTCTGTCAACAAATATTGACAGCTCGCTGGAAAATCAGGCGCCGGGACGTAAAGTTAAACGACTGGCGCCCAATTTTTAGCTAACTTTCGCGCGGAGATTTGTTCTTTTGTAAGGTTTCTTTCACCTGACCAATTAGTTGACGGCGAAAATCGCCCAGTCGTGGCTTATCGTCATCGATCCACGGCAGCGGTCGGCAAAGTTCCATGGCTTTAATACCCAGACGCGCCGTTAATAACCCCGCGCCAATACCCTGCGCGGCACGCGTCGATAAGCGGGCGGCTAAATCCTGCGACATCCAGTCCATTCCCACTTCCCGCACCAGCTCACTGGCCCCGGCAAAAGCGATATTTAGCAGCACCAGGCGGAACAAACGCAGGCGGCTGTAATAACCGAGTTCAATGCCATACAGCGATGCGATGCGATTAATCAGCCGCAGGTTTCGCCAGGCAATAAACGCCATATCCACCAATGCCAGCGGACTGACGGCAATCATCAGCGTGGACTCCGCCGCTGAACGGCTAATCTCACGTCGGGCCTGCGCGTCCAGCACCGGCTGCACAAGATGAGCATACAGGCTGACGACTTCGCGATCGTTCTGCGTTTCATGAATTGAGGCATACCAGCGCTGTAGCGCCGGATGGGACTGATCAATACCCGCCTGCTGCGCCAGCTTTTCACAAAATGCACGACCTTTTCCGGTTCCATGGCTGTGGAGCAGATCTCGCGCTTCATCACGCTCGTGCGCACGCTGGCGCAAACGCCATAGCCGACGCCACTCGGTCGCAACCGATCCGACACCTGCGCCGATAATCAATGCGCCAGCGGCACATCCTCCCAGCGCAACCCAGTCCTGAGTCTGCCAGGCGTTCATGGTCCATTGTACGCCCTGAGCGACAACGCTCGCGCCAAACAGCGCCAACCCGCCCATTACCATTTTGCGCCACAAACTGCGTTTGGGGCGTAGGGCCGCATCAATGACGGCCTCAGCCTGACCTTCGTCTTGCAGAGGTTCATCCACTGTCGCCGGAGAAAAAGTCTGCGCCTCTGTTTCGTTGAACATCTGCTGCGCTTTAAACGCCGCGTTTTGTTCCACGTCCAGCGGACCTGAGAAATCGATACGCGGTTTTAACGGCTCGCTCATCGCAATTTATCTCCTATTAAAAACTCCATCGCGGCATCAAGACGAATATGCGGTAAGGGTTTATCAACATCCATAACCTGCGGGCGAAACGCCTCAAACTGAAAGCCCTGGCTGTCCCAGAATGCTTGTCCAGGTAAACGCGCGGGCACTTCCCCCGGATAAACGGTTAGCGGTTCACCATCGCTCAGACGATGACCACGCAGCGCCGGGATCTTTTCGCCTTTCACATCGATCAGGCCGCTGGTGGTTGCCTGTACTGATGCCAGTCCCAGACAATCCATGCTGATACCTTCGAACGCAGCGTTTTGCCAGGCGTCCTGGATCAACTGCTGCAATAACGACACCATATTGGCGTGCTGATCGACCGTGACGTGGTCGGCTTTGGTGGCGGCAAACAGCAGTTTGTCGATAACCGGGGAAAACAGCCGACGAAACAGCGTACGCTGTCCGTAATGGAAGCTTTGCATCAGTTGGGTGAGTGCCAGACGCATGTCGTTAAACGCCTGTGGCCCGCTGTTGAGCGGTTGCAAACAATCGACCAGCACAATCTGACGGTCAAAGCGCAGGAAGTGATTCTTATAAAATCCCTTCACGACTTTTTCACAGTAATAATTAAACCTGTCGCGCAGCATGCCCGCATTGGTGTGTTTGTCAGCCTGCGCCAGCTTCGATTCCCCCCAGGCATCAACGTCCGGCCACGGGAAGAACTGCAGCGCAGGCGCGCCCGCCATATCTCCAGGCAGAACAAAACGGCCCGGCTGAATAAAATGCAGTCCCTGCTGCTTGCACTGGTGCAGATACTCCGTCCAGGCGGCAGCGATTTCCGCCAGACGGTTTTCATCAGCAGGCGCCAGCGGATCCAACCCCTGGCATAACTGCCGCCATCTTGCCGACCATTCGCCCCGCTGTCCCTGTAATAATCCGGTCATTTGCCGCGACCAGCTGAGATAATCCTGGGCCAGCATCGGTAAATCGAGCAGCCACTCCCCCGGATAATCGACGATTTCCAGGTACAGCGTGGAGGTGTCTTTAAAGTGGCGCAGTAAAGAATCATTGGATTTGTAGCGCAGCGCGAGGCGTATTTCACTCACACCGCGCGTAGGTGTCGGCCAGGTCGGCGGAGAGCCATACAGCTGCGCCAGTCCCTCATCATAGGTAAAGCGCGGAATACCAAAATCGCGTTGTGGAACCCGTTTAACGCCGAGCAGACGCTCTTCGCGCACGCAACTGAGCAACGGCAGACGCGCACCGGCATGAATATTGAGTAACTGGTTTACCATCGCGGTGATAAATGCCGTCTTACCGCTACGGCTAAGTCCGGTGACAGCCAGGCGCAAATGCCGGTCTACGCCGCGATTAACCAGCGAATTGAGTTCATTTTTAAGTCGCTTCATCGCCATCCCGTTTTGCTGAAGGAACCGAAGAAATTATAACAAACAGGAAGTAAAGATAGGGGTCAATTCTTATTTATCAACTACCTGAGCTGTAACAGGCGGCATTATTCTTACCGCCTGGAGCAGAAGGAATGCGAGCGGTTTATTGATTCTCTACTTTAGGAAGCGCTATCTGATTGATGCCACCTTCGTTGGTCACCTGCGTGTAGCCCATTTCCGTCAACATATCCTTCGCCTGCCCCGATTGACGCCCGGAGTTACAGTAAAGCTTCACGGTGTCGGTCTTATCAGGAACTTCAGCAGCGATACGCGCCTTCATCTCTTTTAATGGAATGTTGACCGCTCCCTGAATATGCTGCTGTTGATACTGTTCAGGAACGCGAACATCAATCCAGTGCTCGGCTGCAAAAACCGGCATGCCGATGACCAGTGCCAACGCTAATACGCCTTTTTTCAACATAATATCTTCCTGACTGAGAGTTGGATTTAACCAACACACTATACGCCAGTTCTTAAGAAAATATTGCGATCGCATTATCACCCTCTGCACCCGCGGACGAGACTTCCTCTGGTTGCGCATACTGCGGTTAGTTTTTTGATTTTTCTGCCCGCATTCCGATATTGTTGTCATTCGCCAATTAACTCCATAATATGTTCGCCATTGACTCTCGGACGGAGCTTGGGATCTATGTCTCCTACCATTTATGATATTGCACGAGCCGCTGGCGTATCAAAATCCACGGTGTCGCGCGTGCTTAATAAGCAAACCAATATCTCGCCGGAAGCGCTTGAAAAAGTGCTGCGTGCTATTGATGAGTTACAGTATCAGCCCAATAAACTTGCTCGCGCACTCACCTCTTCCGGGTTTGATGCAATAATGGTGATATCTACCCGTTCAGCAAAAACAACCGCCGGTAATCCGTTTTTCTCTGAAGTGCTGCATGCTATTACTGCCAAGGCTGAAGAGGTCGGTTTTGATGTCATATTACAGACGTCGCGAAGCACTGAAGATGATTTACAAAAATGTGAGAGCAAAATTAAGCAGAAATTGATCAAAGGTATCATTATGCTGAGCTCTCCCGCAGATGAATCTTTTTTTGCGAGGCTGGATAAATACAACGTACCGGTCGTGGTTATTGGAAAGGTTGAAGGCGATTACGCCAATGTCTATTCTGTAGACACAGATAATTATCGCGACAGCATTACGCTAACTGATGCGCTGATTGAGAGTGGACACCGTAATATAGCCTGTTTGCACGCGCCGCTTGATGTTCATGTTTCTATCGATCGCGTTAACGGATATAAAACCAGCCTTCAGGCGCATAATATTAAAATGCGCGATGAATGGATTGTTGACGGGGGCTATACCCATGAAACAGCCCTGCTTGCTTCACGAAAATTACTGAGTCAGCAGCCGTTGCCCGACGCCGTATTTGCCACCGACAGCTTGAAATTAATGAGCTTATATCGCGTGGCGGCTGAGAAAAATATAATCATCCCACAACAACTTGCCGTTGTGGGCTACAGTAATGAGCTGTTGTCTTTTATGCTCACGCCCGTTCCTGGGGGAATTGATGTGCCTACCCAGCAGTTGGGTGAACAAAGCTGTAATTTATTATTTAACCTGATTGCGGGCGAGAAAGGATTACAAAATATCACGGTGAGCACACAAATATCGCTGGCCGACTCACTGGTGTAAAAACTGGGGCATACATGCCCCAGTATATTTTAGAATGCGTAGTTCACGCCTATACCAGCATAATGGAATCTGTCGCTTTCGCCTTCGTCGTGATCTTCCCACTCATAGGCATACTCCAGTGACATTGATAAACCATTCTGGAAATCATATGCATACAGTAAACCGAGACGATTGAAATTATGGCCTTCACGTTCCGGATCATCTCGCCAGTCCCAGTTTGACCAGCGATCAAGCCCCAGACGGGTATACGGCGTCAGGGTGGTATTGCCTAAAGACAACGGTAAATATGCACGAATTTCCTGGGTTGAGAACTCACCATTATTGCGCGAATCAGCCAGATTAAAGCCGCGCTCAAGGTAATAGTTGACCGTTAAGCCCACCGTTTCGTTAAACCTGTAATTCAGACCGGTCTCGCTTTCGACACGACTATCGGAGTAGCCAGTAGTATTCAAATCATTAACGAATTGATACATCGACAGCCAACCGCTAAAGCGCAGGTCGTCGGTCAGTTTAACATCCCAGTCCGGCTGAACTTTCCAACGCTGCATATTAGCGGTGTCGTTTCCTGGTTCATTGACATAGTGATAACCGTAATTACGGAAGCCACCGGTCAAACCGAAATTAACATCCTCACTTTCCAGAAATTGATAGCGGATTTCCAGTTCCGGACGATCAAACCAGGTACCACGCTTACCTTCGCTGTAATCAACCGGTCCTTCCTGATAATAGGCCAGCGATATTTTCCACGGCCCATTAGAGGCATTGAAATAGACGGACGGCTCAGCCAGTCCATCCATATCTTCGCCCTGACCTTCAACGTTTTCTATTTCGTACATAGCACCAATATTAAAGTGCCAGTCATTATTTTCAGCAGCCTGCGCGCAGGCCATTCCTGCGCTCATAATCAGCGCAGTAGCGGACAGTAGGGTTTTCATTATTATTCCTTGTTAAAATACTCGCAAAAATGCCCCAAGGCTTGGGGGGGATTTATCCCCCCCCGGAATTTTATTGAATAGCCACTTCAGTTTCAGCATCAAAGAAATGGCATTTCGCCATATCAAAATGAATAGTGATATTTTCTCCTGCATGATAATCATTCACTGCCCCAGCACGGACCACCAACTCATGCCCCCCAACAATGGTATAAAGCATAAATTCAGCGCCGGTTAATTCTGCAACGCTAATTTTTGCCGATATACTATTTTCATTATTAAGCTGCGGGTGTATATCTTCAGGACGAATTCCCAGAGTGACCGCCTGATGTTCATAACCCTGCGCTTTTAATTGTGCTAATTTATTTTGTGGAATCGTTAATTTCAGTGTTTCAGTAACAAACTTATCACCATCAATCGCGCCACGAATAAAGTTCATGGCCGGTGAGCCAATAAATCCGGCGACAAACATATTGGCCGGGTGGTTATAAACCGTTTTCGGCGCACCAACCTGCTGAACAATGCCATCCTTCATAATCACAATACGCGTCGCCATAGTCATGGCTTCGGTTTGATCGTGGGTAACATAGATCATGGTGGTATTGAGTTTCTGATGCAGTTTGCTAATTTCAGCCCGCATCTGAACGCGAAGTTTGGCATCGAGATTCGATAAGGGTTCATCCATCAGGAAGACCCCCGCTTCACGTACAATCGCACGCCCCAGCGCCACACGCTGACGCTGACCACCGGATAACGCGCCGGGTTTACGCTGCAGATAATCGCGCAGGCCAAGGATCTGCGCCGCCCAGTTGACGCGCTCCTCAATCACAGCAGGCGCTATTTTCTGCATTTTCAGACCAAACGCCATGTTGTCATAGACGGTCATGTGTGGGTACAACGCGTAGTTCTGAAAAACCATCGCAATGTTGCGTGATTTCGCCGGCACATCGTTCATCCGTTTACCGTCAATCAGCAGATCGCCGCCGCTGATCTCCTCCAGACCGGCGATCATGCGTAACGTAGTTGACTTCCCGCAGCCGGAAGGTCCAACAAAAACAATAAACTCTTTATCTTCAATTTCCAGATTGAAGTCTTTAACGACGTGTACCTGGTTGTCGTAAATTTTTTGAATGTGTTGCAACGAAAGCTGTGCCATGTTGAATCCTTTACTTGTCGTGTTGCCAGAAAGCCGATAAGCACGGCCACGTCAGAAATTCGGTTGTCGGAAGCAGCAAGTCTGCCCCATTCAGCCCTTTACCGATGCCGACAGAAAGCATGCCGCAGGCGTTGATTGCATCAATTCCCGCTTGTGCGTCTTCTATGCCAATACATTGTTGCGGGTCAACGCCAAGACCCGCGCAGGCTGCCAGGAAAATTTCCGGATCCGGTTTCGAGCGGGTGATCAATGCCGCATCCGCACAAAAATCAAAGCAAGAGCTAAGATTAAGCGCTTGTAAAATAGCCGGGGCATTGCGCGACACAGAGGCCAACCCCACCGGAATCCGTTCTTCCCGCAACGTCATCAACAGCTCACGTATTCCCGGTAATACCGAGTTAACCGTCAGCTGGCGCAAAGAATGGACATACAGTCTGTTTTTTCTCTCGGCCAATTGTGCGCAGGCCTCGGGAGAAAACACCCCCGCCTTCCCACCATGGTGCAAAATACGCTGTAGTGATTCGCCGCGACTAATCCCTTTCAGGCTGTCATTAAATGCTTCGTCGATCACAATCCCTATTTCATCGGCTACCTGCCGCCAGGCCAGAAAATGCAGATGTGCGGTATCGGTAATCACGCCATCCAAATCAAAAATGATGGCCTGTGGTTTGAGTATCATTCATCGCCCCTTTTTGTGGTAGCGGTCCCATAAGCGGGCGAAATAATGGCGGCATTGCGGATTACGGTTTCCCCCTGCACGGAGACCTTTTCACCATTGACCCAAAGGACAATCTGCTCAGTGCTGTTAATACGGATTTCAGCCGCATTAATGATTACCTGCATATCGATGCCCTGCCAGCGCAGCGGGAAACACAGCGTTTGCCAATGAGCCGGTAAGGCAGGAGCAAGGTGTAACTCCCCGTGGCGAATATTCACGCCGGCAAATCCCTGGATTGCGCCCAGCCAGATGGCGCCCGTTGCCGCAGCATGAATGCCGTCATCGCAGCTATGTGGGTCCTCCCCGAGATCGATAAGCGATCCTTCACGCCAGAACCGATAGCCCTGTGCCGGATCACCGCAACGCGCTGCCACAATCCCGTGGATCGCTTTACTCAACGAGGAGTCATGAATTGTGCGCGGCTCGTAAAAGCGCAGGTTTGCCAGACAGGTTTGCGGGCAAAATTGCTCCGGTAACATGTAGGTCAGCATCACCACATCGGCCTGTTTGAGAATTTGCATCTCATTGACTTCTGCACGGGAGTAATCGAGCAAAATCGTCTGCTTGCCCGCTTTGGCTTTGTACTGTGACAGATCGATAGCCGGTTTACTCAGGAAGGTATCGTCCTGAGGTAGCACGCCATCGGGCTGAACTTCCGGTCGCCAGAGATGCTGTAAAAAATACTCTGCGCGGTGAATAAACGTCTCATCACCGCAGCCCAACCGACGAGCAAAACCCAGCGCCTGTTCCACGTTGTACCAGGCCATGTAGTTGGTGAACGCGTTGTTGTTCACATGCTCAGTGTATTCATCCGGGCCAATCACATCGTGGATCTCTAAACGATCATTAACCATGACCGCCCTGCTGATCCAGAACTTCGCCGTTTCCAGCAGCAGCGTCATTCCCTCACGGGACATGAAGTTTAGATCCCCTGAGGCATGCCAGTAATTGATTACCGCCCAGGCAATATCCGCCACGAGGTGATGTTCAGCCTGCGCGGAGGCCACTTTCTGACGCAGTCCGGTACGGATGTTGATCGCCGCAAATTCAGGCGTTTCCTCATCACCGCTGCGAGCGCTTTCCCACGGGAAAAGCGCTCCCTGCCAACCGTTACGGCGGGCTTTCTCACGCGCCCCCGACAGATTATGCCAGCGGTAACGCAACAAACTTCTCGCGGTTTTCGGCTCGGTAAAGAGATGAAACGGTAACAGAAAGACCTCGGTATCCCAGAATATGTGGCCTTTATACCCTTCCCCCGTCAGACCTTTGGCCGCAATACTGCTGCGCTCATCGTGGTCAGGAGTCATCACACGCAGATGATAGAGCGCATAGTCCAGCGCTCGCTGATCGCTGGCATCAGTGCTGGTGACCTGAACGCGACGATTTTGCCACCAGGCATGCCAGTTAGCAGCCGACTCAGCCAGCAGAGCGTCATAGCCTTGCTGCGCGCACGCTTCCAGGTTGCGCAGCGACTGGCGTCCCCAGGTCTCAAGCGACAGGCTGCGTTCGCTCGCCCAGTCTACCCAGCTAATTTTTGTCAGCGTGACGCGCTGTCCGGCTTTCGCCTGCACGCTGTTGTGTTGTAACAACCGACGTTCTTTCGCCGTGAAGCAGCGCTGCGCTGCACCATCTACATCGCAATACGTGGTGATAGCGATATCATTGCGGTTGTCCTGGGTGGTGTAAATCCCTTGCATAAGATGCTGGCCAAAGACCCGGACCTGCGTTTCATCCAAATGCTGACGACCATGATTGGTCATCGTGGCGTCAATTCCGGTCGAGATACCAATGCTGGCATCGCCATCCAGTGGCGTGACGACAACTTCCATAGCAAACAGCGGCAGCTTTTGTGCCGAGACAAATCGCCGGCTCTCAATGGTAAAACGCGCCCCGCCAGACGCACGCCAGGTAAGCGCACGGCGTAATTCCCCACTGGCAAAATCCAGTTCACGTTGCCAGCTTTCGATAACGCCGCTGGTGAGCGAGAAAATCTCACCATTGAGTGAAATCTCCACCCCCACCACATCAGGCAGATTAACCAGTTCATTAATCTCGCCTTTCCCTGCCCGGTGATACAGTCCAGCAAGGTACATGCCGCGAGTTTGTAAGGTGTAGGCTTCCTCGTGGCTGGCGCGAATCCCCATATAACCGTTACCGGTCGTCATGAGTGACGCATATTTATTCAGGTTGTGTGGGCAAAAAGCCGGTTCAGTTAGCATTACTGGCCTCGTCATAAGTCTACGTAGGTCCCTGTTTCAGCCGATTGATACAGTGCGGCAACCAGTTGTTGAACAACGACGCCTTGCTCTGCGTCAGCAATAGTGACAGGCTCGCCCTGGACATGATTCACAAAAGCTTCCATGCTGCGATAATGACGATTGTCATCGGCCATTTCGCGCTGAAGCAGTACGTCAAGCGTCCCCTCACGATCGGTATAAACCTGGGCCGGGAATAACGTCGCCCCTGCCAGATCGCCGCAGAAATTAACGTTCATAATCGATTGTTCCGGGATATTCAGCGCAAAAGAGGTTTCCAGTCGCAGGATACCGCCGTTATGAAATTCAATCGTCCCGAACAGAGAATCCTCCACGGTATACGTCTCGGGATCCCATTTCCCAAACTGGCCGCTGTTTTTACGCGTGCCAATGCGTTGATAACTGTGTGCGTTAACGCGCTTTACTGCCGGAAACCCCAGCACATACATGGCGGCATCAAGCATATGGATGCCGAGATCAATCAGCGGCCCGCCGCCCTGCAGTTCTTTGTTGGTAAATACCCCCCAGCCGGGCACGCCGCAGCGGCGCAAAGCGCGGACATTGGTGACATAGATTTCACCCAGCACACCGGCCATCACCTGCTCACGAAGCAGCTGCGTATCCAGTGCGAAACGATGATGAAAATCATAAGCCAGAACTTTCCCCATTCGACGCGCCGTGTTACACATTTCCAGCGCCTCGGCTGGCGTCATCGCCGGAGGTTTCTCACACATCACATGGCATCCGGCGTTCAGCGCCAACATAGTGTGTTCATAATGAAAACGATTGGGTGAACAGATGCTGACGATATCTGGCTTAGCCTCGCGTAGCATCGTCTGAGGATCGTCCCAAACCTGCGGATTGCCGTATTTCTCTGCCAACGCCTGTGCCTGTGACAGGCGGCTGTCACAGACAGCCACCAGTTCCAGATCGTTGCGGGTGCAGTAGTACGAAGCATGAACTTTATTCGCCACCTGCCCGGCGCCGATAATGGCGATGCGTAGCGGAGAGCTTGTCAGTGCACTTTTCACAGAAATCCTCTTAGCAGGTACGCAGCCAGGCCAGTGACTGACGGTACGCTTCCGGCAGGTTCTCTGCCCGTACACGCCCTTCGTACACGACGTAACCCTGATAATTATCTTCACGCAACTGGTCAAACAGCGCAGTGAAATCCAGCGTACCGCTCCCCGGCTGATAACGGTGGTTATCCGCAATATGGACGTGTCCCAGCAGATCGCGATTGTCATGCAGCGCCTGAGCCATATCGTCTTCTTCGATATTCATATGGTAAAAATCACCAATGATTTGCACATGCTTCAGGTTGTTTTCCACGATATAGCGACGGGCATCCGCCAGGGTGTTGATCATATGATCCTGATAGCGATTGAGCGGTTCCAGATACACCACCGTCCCCGTACGCTCGGCAACTTTATCGAGATAAATCAATGAATCACTTACTGCTTTACGATCACCCGCCAGGCTGCGCGGAGAGGTCATCGGCGGTAAGCGGAAGGTAAACATGCCCCATGCAGCGGGTACAATAATGCCCTGCCCACCGACTTCGGCCAGCGCTTCGAGAATGCGGGTAATCTGCTGTAAGCCATTCAAACGACGCTCTTCGATAAAATCACCGATCCAACCGTCATATCCTCCACAGGCGGTGGTGACGGGCAGGCCTGTTTCTTTGATTGCCGCTTTCACTTCTGCCAGGTTGTTAACCAGCAGCTTGCCGTCAATTTCAAAACCGTCAAACCCCATCTCTTTGATGTAACGGAATTTCTCGAGAATATTTTCCGGAAAAAAAGCCTGGTTCTGTGTTCCAATTTTCATCTTCTGCATTCCTTAATTAAAACGTCACGCCCATTTTGATGCTCTTTTCCGGATGGCGATCGACATACTGCATATAGCTTTCCGGGCTGCTGGCAAATGTCACTACCGGGTCAATAAGTTCTTCACAGTTCAGGTAACCGTTCATCAACAGTTCCCAACAGGTCTCCTCAATACGCTTGCGGCTCCAGCGCGGATAATCCGGATTTGGCTCACTGCAGGCACGGGAGAAGACAATTTTGGCGTTGTTGAAGTGCGCTTCACGCCCCAGGTTGAAGCCTTCAGCAAAAGGTTTCGCGAAAGCGACATAGGAGATGGTTCCACCATAAGCCAGACCGCGTAACGCCGATTGCAACGCATCCGCATAGCCACTGGTTTCGATAATCACATCCGCGCCCTGCTTGCCGGTCAGCTTCTTAATTTCCATGCCGACATCGGTGCCAATAGGATTCAGACAGAAATCCGCGCCATGACGACGCGCGATATCGCAACGATGGGCAATCGGATCCACACCAATGACCACCGAGGCTCCCGCTTTCTTAGCCAGTTGGACGGCAATCTGGCCAATCGCCCCTAAGCCGACGATGACAACAAAGTCGCCGACACGCACATTGGCGTCGCGCACGCCACTCATGGCGAACTGTGCCGGGTCATAGCACACGGCATTTTTCCACGAACTACCTTCCGGCATTTTGCGCAGTTTGTAGTTGTTCACCGCATTAAAGAAAACCGTTTCTGCCAATGGGCCGTAGCCGCAAACTGAATCGCCAACGGCGTATTCGGTCACATCGCTGCCACACTCAATAACATCGCCCACCACCATGTTGCCAAGCTGGAACTTGCCGAATTCAATCCCGCGCGGCGCCCCTTCCGGACGCGGCATGAACATTTGCCATTCGCCGTTGAAATCTTCGTCAATAAACGGACTGGCAGCGCGAAAATCGACCACTTCCGTGCCATGTTTTGGCGCACCAAAGCGAACGCGAACTTTCACTTCATTGGCGGATACAGCTCTGTCTTCATATTCCACCAGCGCCGCAACACGCGGTTCTGTGGCAACTAACTTCTTCATTTACAACTCCTTAATTAAACTGGCCGCTTAGCCTTTCACGCCGCCTGCGGTCAAACCACTTTTAATAAAACGTTCGGAAAGCGCATACATAATGACGACCGGCAATGCGGTGACTAACGATGCCGCCATCATGCGTCCCCAGATATAGTCAGGCGTACTGAACAGCGCGTTCAGACCGACCGGTAAGGTAAAATTGCTGGCGCTGGAGAGGAAAATCGAGGCAAACAGATAGTCATTCCACGCCACCATAAAGCAGTACACAAAGACCGAAACCAGACCGGACATCGCCAACGGCACGGTAATGCGAAAGATGATCTGCAGACGGTTCAATCCATCCATCATCGCGGCTTCTTCTATTTCATCCGGAATGGTGTCGAAGTAGCTTTTCAGCATGAACACCGCGGTCGGCAGCGTCTGGGTGACCATGGTGATAATCAACGCCATTTCGGTGTCATAGATGCCAAGTGCCGTAATGATTTTGAATAGCGGCACCACCAGCAGGATCCCCGAAAACATGTACACCGTGTAAAAGCTGGCATTGATAGTCATTCGCCCCTTAAAACGCAGGCGGGAAAGCGCATACGCTCCGAGTACGCCGAGAAATACCGCCACCACCGAAGAAGTGACCGATACCACCAGGCTATTACGGAAGTAGTCAACAAACGGGAAAATCATCGGGTTGAAGATGTCGATGTAATGTTCCAGCGTCCATTGCTGCGGTAACAACGTCGGATGCAGCGAGATCGCCTCTTTGGCGCTTTTAAATGAGGTCATCAGCATCACAAAAAATGGGAATAGCGTGATGCCCAGGAAGACAATTAATCCACAGTAAAAGCCGATGCGGCCAAGCGTGCGCTTATTTGTTGCCATTGAGGTTCACCCGTTTTCTGGTCAGCAGGATAACAGCGAAAATAATGACGAAGAGGACGACAGAAATAGCGGCCGCTTTGCCTAAGTCGTTAAATGCAAATGCTGTTTTATAGAGATAGACCCCGAGAATATCGACTTTAGTGGTCAGCAGATAAACATCGGCGAACATGTAAAACATCCAGATCGTGCGCAGCGTGACCACGGTTGCCAGCACCGGCATAATCGCTGGCAGCGTGACGATACGAAACCGTTGCCAGGCATTCGCGCCGTCCATTTCTGCCGCCTCATACAACGATTTATCAATCGTCTGTAAAATCGCCAGAAACGAGATAAAGGCATACGGGAAGTAGCGCCAGATGGCGAACAGCACGACCAGCGCGAAGCTACTGCCGGGATTGTCGAACCACAGCGGCGCCTGATCGTAGAGATGCAACAGATCCACGCCGAGGTAGTTCACAATGCCGTAGCCGTTGTTGAACATGTATTTCCAGGCAAACACCAGCGAAATTGATGGCGTCACGTAAGAGAGGATGACCAGTGAGCGCGCCGTTTTCCGCAGACGAAACTCACGGTTAAAAAACATCGCCACGCCCAGCCCCAGTACCGTGCTTCCTGCCACAACCAGCGCGGTATACCAGACCGTCATCCACAGCGAATGCCAGAATCCGGGATCGGATAAGATACGGATATAGTTGCTCAGCCCGACAAACGTAGACTCAATTTGCGGATTCAGCGGCAGTCGCATAAAGCTGATTTCGATGTTTGATATCATCGGCCACGCCACTAAACCGCCCAGCAACAGCAAGCTGGGCGCCAACAGCAGCATGGCGAATGGCATATCAGATCGACCTGAAAAGAACTTATTCATCACGGCTTTCCATTTCCCCATTAGCGCTGTTCAACGAGGTCATCCAGTTTTTTCTGGCTCGCTTCAATCGTGGTGACGAGGTCGGCTTTGCCTACCGTCACGTTGTGCACCATTGAGCTCACAACACCGGAGCCTGTGACATCGCCCATGCGGGTGAAGTTCTTATCGCCGACGGCACCAAACACCTGGATATTCGGCAGTTCGGCAATCAGCTGATCGGGTAATTCACCCAGCGCTTTGATGACAGTGTTATCTTTCCACGTCGGGGTATTCACCACTGCTTTGTTGACCGGCAGCGCCGCCCCTGGCGACATCATGACCCAGTCCGCGATGTTGTCGGCCTGCTCCATAAAGGTGACAAATTTCTCTGCCGCTTCTGTCTCTTCAGACTTTTGACCCGCGGTAATGGTTAACGACGTCAGCATGCCGTAAACAGCAGAGTTTTTTTCCGTCGGCACCATAAAGCCCACATTTTTAGGATCGCCCTCTTTAATCACCGCCGGGAGGATATAGGTGGAATAAATCGCCATCGGTGCCGTGCCGTTCATGAACGCGTCTTTGACTTCCATGATGTCGTTTGAGCCCGGCATAGTGTTCATTGCCAATTGGCGGTAATACTGCAGCGCCTGCGCCATTTCAGGTGTGTTGAGCGTTATCTTTCCTTGCGCATCAAAAACGTTGGCCTGGTTTGAGAGCGCGAACTGGGAAAATGACTGTTCGGTCAAAACGCTTTCCGCCGTGGGCAGCGCAATACCATATTTCTTACTACCAGGATTGTTTAGCTTCTGCGCCACGCTCAGCAGTTGTTGCCAGTCTTTTGGCTCTTCCAGCCCAGCTTTTGCCAGCACATCTTTGCGATACCAGATCCCGCCAATCCAGGCGCTAACCGGAACCCCGGTCCAGGCGGTACCGTCTTCAGTGCGCACAATACGCAGCACGCCATCATAAAAAGTACCTTCACCTACGGCGTTGATGACCTGCGCAACGGCTTTACGATCGATAAGTGATTCTTTATCCATAACTTTCGCGTAGTCATGGCTGGTTTCAATGACTTCAGGCAGTGAACCACTCCGCGCCAGGGTAATGACCTTGGTGTTGTACGCATCCTCTTCGACAGGAACCTGTTTGACACTGATCCCCGGGTTCTCTTTTTCAAAACGCTCAATCAGTTTTGCAATAACCGCCTGCCGTTCCTGTTCAACAGAAGAGTGCATAAATTCAATCGCAACAGAGGACGTTTTATCATCCTTACACCCGGAAACCAGGGCGCAGGAAACCAGTGCTGAAATCAGCACAATTTTAGTTTTAAGCATGAAATGTTCCTTTTTATTACTTAACCCACATGACCTGCCAGGCGTTCAACGTTAATTCTTTACCTGAAATAGTTTTACCGCTAATCAAATCAAATCCATTTTCAACATCAATACTAATGGTTTGCGTATGACCGCTGACATTAAATAATCCGGTAATTTTTTCGCCTGTTTCCGCCGTACGTTTAATTTGCATTACAGCCGGTGTAACACTGCTAATCTGAAAATCACTATCAGGGTGAAATGCTTTATTACTACGACGTATTACAATTAATCGGGATAATTCATGATAAATAGCGTGGCGCAAACTGGTTTCATCTGCCAGCTCCGTTTCGATTTGGCTTATTTGATATTTTTTGCGGTTGATCGCACGGTTATAACCTAGCACCTCGACACCTTTATAATCATTGCGTGACCCAAGAATGCTTTGAATGTAAACCGCAGGTACACCCGGAAAACTCAGCAAAATGGCATGTGCGAGAATAAAACGGGAAAAACGTTCGGCATCACTACAATTGCCTGGCGTTAGTGCGTCCATATATGTGACGTTAATTTCATACGGACTGCGACTACCATCAGGGTTATTTTTCCAGTTAACCAGCGCGCCTTCCTGTTGTAATTCCGTCACCAGGCGCACGATCTCGTCTTCAGGTAACAAACCACGTAATGGGTTGAGACCAATACCGTCATGCGATGCGAGGAAATTAAACCAAGTGGTCTCACTGGACGGCAGTTCCAGTGATTGCGCCCACTGGCACAAGGTTGAGGTATCCTGGCGTTGTACCGCATGCAGCACCAGCGGCGGTAACGAGAACTGGTACACCATATGCGCTTCATCACGGCCATTTCCGTAGTAGGACACATTATCCTTATGCGGAACGTTTGTTTCAGTAATAATCGCCGTACCAGGCGCCGCGCAGTCAGCAATAGCGCGAAATAGTTTGATAAGCTGATGCGTTTTTTCCAGGTGAATACAGGTCGTTCCAGGCTCTTTCCACATAAAGCCAACCGCATCCAGGCGGACATAATCAGCGCCCTGCTCAAGATAACTCAATAGCACATCGACCATCGCCAGTAACACTATCGGGTTGGCATAGTTGAGATCGATCTGGTCGTCGCTGAACGTCGTCCATAAATAGCGTACGGTGTTATCTTTTAGCGTAAAAGGCGTCAGTAACGGTAAGGCACGTGGACGCGTTACGTTGCTCAGGTCCGTATCAGGATCCATCGCAATAAAGAAATCTTCATAACCGTCAAGCTGTTGCAAATAGTTATTAAACCATTCGCTTTTCGCTGACATATGGTTACAAACAAAATCAAACATCAGTCGACTGGATTTACCCAATTGCTTAATATCATTCCAGCCACCGGTTTCTTCAGCAACCTGATGGTAATTAATTACGGAAA
This sequence comes from Citrobacter sp. RHB35-C21, assembly GCF_013816515.1. Classification (NCBI taxonomy): domain Bacteria; kingdom Pseudomonadati; phylum Pseudomonadota; class Gammaproteobacteria; order Enterobacterales; family Enterobacteriaceae; genus Citrobacter; species Citrobacter sp. RHB35-C21. The sequence continues at coordinate 2,521,628 of NZ_CP057147.1, read as the reverse complement.
AACCATCATCCGATGACCACGGATAAAACGGCAAAAGATGCACATGAGAAAATGTCGACTTAAGCCATTCATTATAAAACTGATTAAACATCGGCAGTGGTTTTTTGCCTGCCCCGTGGAATTGATCGGCGTAGGTAATAAGAACTACATCGCCCTCGTCCCAATGCGCTTTACGGATTTTTTTAATTAATCCCTGTGATTTCTCTAAACGTGCAATCAGCGCTTCATAGTGGCATGAAGTAAACGTATCACCATAAACTTCTGCCAGGCATTTTTGGATTTTTTGGTTCACCTTCAATTCTCGTGGTAGCGGTCCCATGAATCAAGAGACTACTCTGCGGGAAATAAGCTGTCAATCGGCTGAGGTGGCCAGGAGGGGGATAATAAAAGAATTTCGGCAGCCAAAAAATCGTATTTGTGAGCTGCCGCAAATTAACAGAGGGAATGTTGATTAATTGTTGCTTGCTTTTGCTGATTCGGATTTCAGGGTTGATTACCTGAATAGCGTTTCGATAATTTTGCCGCTGCCCGACTCAAAACCGGCTCCAGGACCAACGCCAGCAGCATTTTAAGCGGGCGTCGGGCGACGGACTTCACCGCCCACCCTGCTACCCCCGCCGGGCCGTAACGAAGCGCAGTTAAAAGCACCAGCTTACCTGCTATTTTAAAGCCCGGCTTAACCCTTTGCCCGGCACGTTGCCAGCGATTGTTCATTTCTATCCTCACAATTGGCGGAAACGGCTGCGCAATGAAAAGGTATCAGAGGTGACATAACGCTCCATTTCACGCAAACGCTTTTCACTTGCCGCCAGCTCGTGATCGACGGCATCCAACAGCTCGCCGCTTGATGGCTGCTGCTCACCGGAAACCACATTGTCCGGCATCGGGTCCAACACAAACGTCAGCACGATGTAAGCGACGAAGGTGAAAAAGGCCAGACCAAAAAAGACGGACAACACCACCAGGATCCGTACCAGCTTCACAGGCACATCGAGGTAATGCGCAATACCTGCGCAAACCCCCTTCACCATGCCCTGTTGCGGAATACGCCACAGTTTTTTGTTCAGATTAACGCCTCCCATTAGCGGTCCCTCCAGTTTGGATGTTCAGCATCAAGGATGTCTTCCAGCGCCTGAATGCGCTCGCGCATCCGCTGTGCGTCATCGTTGAGTTCTACCAGACGTTGCTGTTCACTTTGCGCCAGTTCGCCACGACTGGAACGGTTGCTGTAATGCAGCCAGAGCCAAATCGGTAAAACGAACAGCACAAAGATGGTTAATGGGATAGCCAGAAATAGCGCGCTCATGAGTACTCCTTACAGGTGATGAGCGGCGGCGCGTTCGGGCGCCGCCAGATGTTATTATTGCTTATCTTGCTGCATTTTGGCTTTAAGTTGCGCCAGCTGCTCGCTGATTTCATCATCTGCTTTCAGGTCAGCAAATTGCTGATCCAGAGACTGCTGTTTACCGAAGTTATGGCTTTCAGCCTCAGCTTCCATCTGATCGATACGACGCTCGAAAGATTCAAAGCGTGCCATCGCTTCATCCAGCTTACCGCTGTCCAGTTGACGACGAACATCACGCGAAGAGCTCGCAGCCTGATGGCGCAGCATCAATGCCTGCTGACGAGCACGGGTTTCACTGAGTTTATTTTCCAGCTCACCGATCTCTTTTTTCATTCGCGCCAGCGTATCGTCAACCAGCGTCACCTCATGCTCCAGAGAAGCAATCAGATCAGTCAGTTTCTGTTTTTCGATTAAAGCAGAACGCGCCAAATCTTCTTTCTCTTTACGCAGCGCCAGCTCGGCTTTTTCTTGCCACTCTACCTGTTGTGCGCTGGCCAGTTCGATACGGCGAGATAATTGTTTCTTTTCTGCCAGAGCGCGTGCGGAGTTTGAGCGCACCTCAACCAGCGTATCTTCCATTTCCTGGATCATTAACCGCACCAGCTTCTGCGGATCTTCAGCCTTTTCCAGCAACGCATTAATGTTGGCGTTCACGATGTCGGCAAAACGAGAAAAAATACCCATAATGTAATCCTCACTTACTGTTCTGATATCGGGCTATGCCCTGCTGTTTTCGTAATGCACTTGGCGTGCCAACTTTTTAAACGATTGATTTTAATGTAAATATCTAATTTTACCTGACGGGGGAATTAGGGTAAATTGGTGAATAACACTAATAAGTGGTGAATTTCATCATGGCAGGATACAAAGACAATATTCTGGGCGAAGCGAACAGCTTTATTGAAGTGCTGGAACAGGTTTCTCATCTGGCGCCGCTGGATAAACCTGTACTGGTTATCGGTGAGCGAGGTACGGGGAAAGAGCTTATTGCCAACCGCCTGCACTACCTCTCCAGCCGTTGGCAGGGCCCATTTATTTCGCTTAACTGCGCGGCCCTGAACGAGAACTTACTTGATTCCGAACTGTTTGGTCACGAAGCCGGTGCGTTTACCGGTGCGCAAAAACGCCATCCAGGACGTTTCGAACGCGCCGACGGCGGCACGCTGTTTCTTGATGAACTGGCGACCGCGCCAATGTTGGTACAGGAAAAACTGCTGCGCGTAATTGAGTATGGCGAGCTGGAACGCGTCGGCGGCAGCCAGCCCTTGCAGGTTAACGTGCGACTGGTCTGCGCGACCAATGCCGACCTGCCACGTATGGTCAGCGAAGGCACTTTCCGCGCAGACCTGCTGGATCGTCTGGCCTTTGACGTGGTGCAACTTCCCCCACTACGCGAGCGTCAAAGCGACATCATGTTAATGGCCGAACACTTTGCCATTCAGATGTGCCGCGAGATCGGGTTACCGCTTTTTCCGGGATTTAGCGCCGAGGCCAGAGAAACCCTCCTCCATTACCGTTGGCCGGGTAATATTCGTGAACTGAAAAACGTCGTGGAGCGCTCCGTTTACCGGCACGGTACCAGCGACTACCCGCTGGATGAGATCATCATTGACCCCTTCCGCCGCCACGTTACGCAGCCACAGGCAGCACCACCAAAGCAGACATCTGTAGCATTACCGCTGGATCTGCGTGAATTCCAGCAGCAACAAGAGAAAGACTTTCTACAAACCAGTTTGCAGCAGGCGAAATTTAATCAGAAAAAAGCCGCTGAATTACTGGGTCTGACTTACCATCAGCTACGCGCGTTGCTTAAGAAACACCAGATCTAATACGCATTTGCAGGTGTCATACTGGCGGGTTTGACGCATAACGTCATAAGGTTTACCATGGCGTCACTACTGTATAAAAACACAGGCATAGATATGACTCTGGCATTAGTTGGCGAAAAAATTGACAGAAATCGCTTCACTGGTGAGAAAGTTGAAAATAGTACATTTTTTAACTGCGATTTTTCAGGTGCCGACCTGAGCGGCACTGAATTTATCGGCTGCCAGTTTTATGATCGCGAAAGTCAGAAAGGATGCAATTTTAGTCGCGCAATGCTGAGAGATGCCATTTTCAAAAGCTGTGATTTATCAATGGCAGATTTCCGCAACGTCAGCGCATTGGGCATTGAAATTCGCCACTGCCGCGCACAAGGCGCAGATTTCCGCGGTGCAAGCTTTATGAATATGATCACCACGCGCACCTGGTTTTGCAGCGCATATATCACTAATACCAATCTAAGCTACGCCAATTTTTCGAAAGTCGTGTTGGAAAAGTGTGAGCTATGGGAAAACCGCTGGATGGGGACTCAGGTACTGGGTGCGACGTTCAGTGGTTCAGATCTCTCCGGCGGCGAGTTTTCGACTTTCGACTGGCGAGCAGCAAACTTCACACATTGCGATCTGACCAATTCGGAGTTAGGTGACTTAGATATTCGGGGTGTTGATTTACAAGGCGTTAAGTTAGACAACTACCAGGCATCGTTGCTCATGGAGCGGCTTGGCATCGCTGTGATTGGTTAGCTCAGCGTTTACACCGGGAGATGCGTTTGACGATTTACTTTTAACCAGTACGACTCCTGGCAAGCATTGTGAAATGTTTTCTCCAGTGGACGAATATCCTGACCTGCCGCATCAACGACATGCCATCTAATGCTGCATTCTGGACAGGAATTTGATGAATATATAACCAATTCATTTTCGCGAGAACAACGAATAACCACTCCCGAATCATGAAGCCATGTCTTATTTATAATCTCAACTTCAGCCATGTCATCCCGTTTACTGACATCCTCAATACAAATAACATTTTTGCCTATTTTTATAGCATTGACGTAATCCGCTAAGTTGCTCATTTATTAAATATTCCCTTTGATTCGTACACTAACGCATTGTAATCGCTTATGCATTTTGTCACAGCGAGGAAACCGTAACAAATTACGCCAACTGTCCACATCCTGCACCGCGTTTATAGCAAGTCAGATGGGCCATGAAAATGCTAAGATAGTTAACAGAGTAGATTCAAAGTGGATAGCAGGTATGAATTTTGACCATGTCGCGGTGTTGAACTCGCGCTTATCGAGCCTGTTACTCCCAAACACAAACGGTAATGGCAAATGTCATTAAATATTAGTAAGATAGCCCCTTTATTTATAATCCTTTAAAATTATGCGCCTGGTTTTATCATCTCTGATCGTGATGGCTGGATTTCTGAGTGGTCAGGCTGCTGCCGCGCCTGAACAGGCTTCGCATGCTGATATTCGTGACAGCGGCTTTGTCTATTGCGTTAGCGGGCAGGTCAATACGTTCAACCCGCAAAAAGCGAGCAGCGGTCTTATCGTCGACACCCTGGCAGCCCAACTGTATGACCGACTACTCGATGTCGATCCGTACACCTATCGACTGGTGCCTGAGCTGGCTGAAAGCTGGGAGGTGCTGGATAACGGCGCAACCTACCGCTTCCATCTGCGTCGTGACGTCCAGTTTCAGAAAACGGCCTGGTTCACCCCCACCCGCAAACTGAATGCGGACGACGTGGTGTTTACCTTCGAGCGCATCTTTGATCGCCAGCATCCGTGGCACAATGTAAACGGTAGCAGTTTCCCCTACTTCGACAGCCTACAGTTCGCCGATAACGTCCAAAGCGTACGCAAGCTGGACAACAACACCGTTGAGTTCCGCTTAACTCAGCCCGACGCCTCCTTCATGTGGCACCTCGCCACGCATTATGCCTCCGTGATGTCAGCAGAATATGCGGCTAAATTGGCAAAACAGGATCGTCAGGAGCTGCTCGACAGACAACCCGTCGGCACCGGACCGTACCAGCTTTCGGAGAATCGCGCAGGGCAATATGTTCGACTGCAGCGCCATGAAAAATTCTGGCGTGGTACTCCTCTGATGCCGCAGGTGGTTGTGGACCTCGGCTCTGGCGGCACCGGACGTCTATCGAAACTCCTGACCGGTGAGTGTGATGTTCTGGCCTGGCCTGCCGCCAGTCAGCTCAGCATTTTGCGTGATGACCCGCGCCTGCGTCTGACCCTGCGCCCGGGGATGAACATCGCCTATCTGGCATTCAACACCAATAAACCACCGATGGATAATCCCGCCGTGCGGCATGCGCTGGCGCTGGCCATTAATAACCAACGGCTGATGCAGTCCATCTACTACGGGACGGCGGAAACCGCAGCATCTATTTTGCCTCGCGCCTCGTGGGCTTATGACAACGAAGCTAAAATTACAGAGTACAATCCGGCAAAATCGCGCGAGCAGTTAAAAGCACTGGGGCTGGAGAACCTGACATTACAGCTTTGGGTACCCACCAGTTCTCAGGCCTGGAACCCCAGTCCACTGAAAACCGCCGAGCTGATTCAGGCTGACATGGCTCAGGTGGGTGTGAAAGTTAAAATCATTCCGGTAGAAGGTCGTTTTCAGGAGGCGCGATTAATGGATATGAACCATGATCTAACGTTATCCGGTTGGGCGACGGACAGTAACGATCCTGACAGTTTTTTCCGACCGTTGCTAAGCTGCGCCGCCATCAACTCGCAGACTAACTTCGCCCACTGGTGTAATCCGGAATTTGACAGCGTTCTGCGCAAAGCCCTCTCTTCGCAGCAACTCTCATCGCGAATTGATGCCTATGACGAAGCGCAAAATATTCTCGCGAAAGAGTTACCGATCCTGCCGCTGGCCTCTTCACTGCGTCTACAGGCTTATCGTTACGATATCAAAGGACTGGTGCTGAGTCCGTTCGGCAATGCATCTTTTGCCGGGGTTTCCAGGGAAAAGAAAGATGAGGTGAAAAAGCCATGATTATCTTCACCCTGCGTCGTTTTTTATTGCTGCTGGTCACCCTCTTCTTCCTGACCTTTATTGGATTCAGCCTGAGCTACTTCACGCCTCATGCGCCGTTACAGGGTGCATCGCTGTGGAACGCCTGGGTATTCTGGTTCAATGGCCTCATTCACTGGGATTTTGGTGTATCCAGTATTAACGGCCAGTTGATTTCAGAACAGTTGAAGGAGGTGTTCCCGGCGACGATGGAACTGTGCATTCTGGCCTTTGGTTTTGCGCTGATGGTTGGGATCCCCGTTGGTATGCTGGCAGGGATCACGCGGAACAAATGGCAGGACCGCTGCATCAGCGCCTTAGCGTTGATGGGCTTTTCCATTCCGGTTTTTTGGCTGGCGCTGTTGCTGACGTTGCTCTTCTCACTGACTCTCGGCTGGCTTCCCGTTTCGGGACGCTTTGATCTTCTCTATGAAGTGAAGCCCGTTACCGGATTTGCCATTATTGATGCGTGGATCTCCGACTCGCCCTGGCGCGATGAAATGCTGGTCAGCGCAATCCGTCACATGGTGCTTCCGGTGTTGACGCTTTCCGTCGCCCCTACCACGGAAGTTATTCGCCTGATGCGAATCAGCACCATTGAGGTCTTTGATCAAAACTATGTTAAAGCGGCCGCCACGCGCGGTCTGTCACGCTTAACCATTCTGCGCCGTCACGTTCTGCACAACGCCCTTCCGCCGGTGATCCCGCGTCTGGGCTTACAGTTTTCCACCATGCTGACGCTGGCGATGATCACCGAGATGGTCTTTAGCTGGCCAGGTCTTGGCCGTTGGCTGATTAACGCAATTCGCCAGCAGGATTACGCGGCAATTTCGGCGGGCGTCATGGTGATTGGCTCACTGGTTATCATCGTTAACGTCATCTCTGATATTTTGGGTGCTATGGCTAACCCTCTGAAACATAAGGAATGGTATGCCTTACGATAGCGTCTACAGCGAAAAGCGCCCGCCGGGTACGCTGCGCACCGCATGGCGCAATTTTTACGGCGATGCGACTGCGATGATCGGCCTGTATGGCTGCGCAGGATTGGCGATTCTGTGTATTTTTGGTGGTTGGTTTGCCCCTTATGGCATCGACCAGCAATTTCTCGGCTATCAGCTTTTACCGCCGTCATGGTCGCGCTATGGCGAAGTCTCATTTTTCCTCGGAACTGACGATCTCGGGCGTGACGTGCTAAGTCGCCTGCTCAGCGGCGCGGCCCCGACCGTTGGCGGCGCGTTTGTCGTCACCCTCGCCGCCACACTATGTGGCCTGTTACTGGGCGTGGTTGCCGGCGCAACGCACGGTTTGCGCTCCGCGGTGCTGAACCACATTCTGGACACCCTGCTCTCGATCCCTTCGCTGCTGTTGGCGATTATTGTGGTGGCCTTTGCCGGACCGCATCTGACACACGCGATGTTTGCCGTCTGGCTGGCGCTGCTGCCGCGCATGGTACGCTCCGTCTACAGCATGGTGCATGACGAGCTGGAAAAAGAGTACGTTATCGCCGCTCGCCTGGACGGCGCAACCACGCTCAATATCCTGTGGTTTGCCGTTCTGCCCAATATTACCGCCGGACTTATCACTGAAATCACCCGTGCGCTGTCGATGGCGATTCTGGACATCGCTGCGCTGGGTTTTCTCGACCTTGGCGCACAGTTGCCGTCACCAGAATGGGGAGCCATGCTTGGCGACGCGCTGGAGCTGATTTATGTCGCACCGTGGACGGTTATGCTGCCAGGTGCGGCGATTATGATAAGCGTGCTGCTGGTTAACCTGCTGGGTGATGGCGTGCGCCGGGCAATTATTGCGGGGGTGGAATAATGCCATTACTGGATATCCGCAACCTGACCATTGAATTCAGAACCGGCGACGACTGGGTGAAGGCGGTTGACCGCGTCAGCATGACCCTCAATGAAGGTGAAATCCGCGGACTGGTTGGTGAATCTGGATCCGGCAAGAGCCTGATCGCCAAGGCCATTTGCGGCGTCGCTAAAGATAACTGGCGCGTAACCGCAGACCGCATGCGCTTTGATGATATCGATCTGTTGCGCCTTTCCGCGCGTGAACGACGCAAGCTGGTCGGCCATAACGTTTCCATGATCTTTCAGGAACCGCAATCGTGTCTCGATCCGTCTGAGCGCATTGGACGACAACTGATGCAAAATATTCCGGCATGGACTTATAAAGGCCGCTGGTGGCAGCGTATCGGTTGGCGTAAACGCCGCGCGATTGAACTCCTGCACCGCGTCGGGATAAAAGATCATAAAGATGCGATGCGCAGCTTCCCGTATGAGCTGACCGACGGCGAATGCCAGAAGGTGATGATCGCAATCGCCTTGGCTAATCAGCCGCGTTTACTGATTGCCGACGAACCAACGAACGCGATGGAGCCAACCACTCAGGCGCAAATTTTCCGCCTGCTGACCCGGCTGAACCAAAACAGCAATACCACCATTTTGTTGATCAGCCATGACCTGCAAATGCTCAGCCAGTGGGCTGACAAAATTAACGTGATGTACTGTGGGCAAACGGTGGAAACTGCGCCCAGTAAAGAGCTGGTGACTATTCCGCATCATCCTTATACCCAAGCGTTGATTCGCGCCATTCCTGATTTTGGTAGCGCAATGCCGCACAAAAGCCGCCTGAATACCATGCCAGGAGCCATTCCATTGCTGGAACAATTACCTATCGGCTGTCGTCTGGGGCCGCGCTGCCCTTATGCTCAGCGCGAATGCATCGAAACCCCAAGACTGACCGGAGCAAAGAATCATCTCTACGCCTGTCATTTCCCGCTGAACATGGAGAGAGAGTGAGATGGTAGAAACCCTGCTCGAAGTTCGTAATCTGAGCAAAACCTTTCGCTACCGGACGGGCTTATTCCGCCGTCAGACCGTTGAGGCCGTTAAACCCCTGAGCTTTACCCTGCGCGAGCGTCAGACGCTCGCCGTCATAGGTGAAAATGGTTCCGGTAAATCTACGCTGGCGAAGATGCTGGCCGGTATGATTGAGCCCACCAGCGGTGAGCTGCTGATTGACGATCACCCGTTAAAATATGGTGATTATTCATTCCGTAGTCAGCGTATCCGTATGATTTTCCAGGATCCATCAACGTCGCTTAACCCACGGCAACGTATTTCGCAGATCCTCGATTTTCCGCTACGTCTGAACACCGACCTCGAGCCTGAACAGCGCCGCAAACAGATCATCGAGACCATGCGGATGGTCGGTCTGTTGCCTGACCATGTGAGTTATTACCCGCATATGCTGGCTCCGGGACAAAAACAGCGTCTGGGCCTTGCCCGAGCGCTCATTTTGCGACCCAAAGTCATTATCGCCGACGAAGCCCTGGCCTCTCTGGACATGTCGATGCGTTCGCAGCTCATCAATCTGATGCTGGAATTACAGGAAAAACAGGGGATTTCATATATCTATGTGACTCAGCACATCGGCATGATGAAGCACATCAGCGATCAGGTATTAGTCATGCACCAGGGTGAAGTGGTTGAACGTGGCAGTACAGCAGATGTTCTGGCCTCGCCGTTGCATGAGCTGACCCGTCGCCTGATCGCCGGTCATTTCGGCGAAGCGCTTACCGCTGACGCGTGGCGTAAAGATCGCTAGCAGATGCAGCCCTCCTCAACCGGAGGGCAATTTTGCAATCAGTGACAAACATTTGGTAAGAGCAGTGTATCAACCTCGCTAAACGCGACCGAAGGGAAAAGAGATCCCTGCATCACCCAAACACCAGCCGCGCCTACTTCGTCGATAAGCTGTTTGGTTTCCACGCCCTCCACCGCAATGCGGTCGCAATATTCGCGGATGTTTTTAATTAGCACCGGGAACATCGGTTTTTCAGCCTGATCCAGGAAAAAACCACGATCCAACTTTACAACATCAAAACGACCGCAAACCAGCGGACTGGCCCCAATGCTGCCGGAACCCAGATCGCCCAGCCATAATGCGTTTGGACCGTCGCAAAGTGAATTAATCAACAGATTATTCAGACATACGGTATTCGTCAGAAAACGCTCTGAAAGTTCCAGGGCGACAAAAGGCATGGCATGTAGCGCCGATTTAACGCTCGGGTCGCCAATTGCCAGCAGCGCCATTTCATCAATGAGGTTCAGAGTACAGAAAAGGTTGTGGCTCTCAAACCAATTACGCTTTTCGGCAATTAATCGAATTTGCTCGAGCATGAAATTACGTTTTTGTTCGCTATTCCACGCTGAAATGATGAACTCTGGGTGTATCGGCGAAACCGTATCTGAATCAAACCGGACGCTCATCTCAACACCCAGTAACGTATCAGTTGTGTCTCTCATCGGTTCCGCGATGAAATGATAGTGCATAAGACCACTCCAATTGATCATAACTTCCTGATAATGCACTTTTAATCACAATCAATCAATAATAACGATCAATGTGTCAATATTGATCGATAAAAACAATATATCATAACGAACTGAATACGGTCATATTTTTTGTTTTAAGAAAGTTCTTACATTGCTATGTTTTAAAACATAAGCTAGCAGTTAATAATACCATTGAGATGCCTTTAAAGCCTTGTATTTTCTCCATCCCCCCCCCGCGCTTCGCAGAATGAATGAGACTTAACCAGGGAAAGTGTTATAACCCTCATGTGTAATGAAAAGTGATTATCAGTAAGGGATGATAACTATTCTACAAGGCACAAAGAGTGGGATATAATTGCTGCCCCATTTCGAACCACCTTCAAATTGTGATCATAACTCATTGATTGCTAAAAATAAGCAAAGACCATAAGGATTAAAGCTATGGGTTTTCTTTCCGGTAAGCGCATTCTGGTAACGGGTCTTGCCAGCAAACTGTCCATCGCCTGGGGTATCGCTCAGGCCATGCATCGCGAAGGGGCTGAACTGGCGTTCACCTACCAGAATGACAAACTAAAAGGCCGCGTCGAAGAATTTGCAGCTCAACTGGGTTCCAGCATCGTACTGCAGTGTGATGTGGCGGAAGACGCCAGCATTGATGCACTGTTTACCGAACTGGACAAAGCCTGGCCGAAATTCGACGGTTTCGTGCACTCCATTGGTTTTGCGCCCGCAGACCAACTGGATGGCGACTATGTGAATGCAGTCACCCGCGAAGGCTTCAAAATTGCTCATGACATCAGTGCTTACAGCTTTGTGGCGATGGCAAAAGCCTGCCGTTCCATGCTGAACCCAGGCTCAGCGCTGCTGACGCTATCCTATCTGGGCGCAGAGCGCGCCATCCCTAACTACAACGTGATGGGCCTGGCAAAAGCCTCACTGGAAGCGAACGTCCGCTATATGGCTAATGCGATGGGTCCTGAAGGTGTGCGTGTGAACGCTATTTCCGCCGGTCCTATCCGTACACTCGCCGCTTCCGGCATTAAAGATTTCCGTAAAATGCTGGCGCATTGTGAAGCGGTTACGCCGATTCGCCGCACTGTAACCATTGAAGATGTGGGCAACTCCGCAGCATTTTTGTGCTCCGATCTTGCTGCCGGCATCTCGGGTGAAGTCGTTCACGTCGATGGTGGCTTCAGTATCGCGGCAATGAACGAGCTGGAACTGAAATAATCGTAAGTCTTCTATGGGCGGTCTTGCCCCGCCCATGACTCTCCTCTGCCCGCCGCCATATATGCTTTTCTGATATTTATTATCACGGAACAATCTTTCATCCCCTCTTCTGCTTACGTCAGGATATTGCAGCGCAAACGATCCGGCGTAGTAGTAGACGACGTGTCCGGGTCGCCACTTTTTAGACCAAGGACCGCCCATGGAACAACGCCGAATTGAAGGCAAAAGCCACTGGTATCATGAGACGCAATCCAGCAAGCATCCGCAAGATATTCTGCCGCTGGTGCCGGAAGCCGCTCATGTCGACGACAGCTTTTTACTGGATCTGGCGATACCTGATGACGCCCTTTTGCCTTTTCAATCCTGGTTAACCCCTGCCCGTAAACTTGCCCAGGTTCTCTTCCCGGTTCACGTAAACCTTAATCAGATGCACACATTCAGCGCCTATGAACGGATGAGTACGGCGCTTACCGTCGCTCAGGTGTATGGCGTCCAGCGATTGTGCAATCACTATGCCGCGCGGTTAACACCGCTTCCTGGTCCTGACTCGTCACGGGAAAGTAACCATCGGCTGGCGCAAATCACCCAATATGCTCGCCAGCTTGCCAGCTCTCCTGACGTGATAGGCGCACGCGATCGCCAGCATCTGGATGCGGTCGGGCTGACTACCAGCGATAGTATTTTGATGAATCAAATTATCGGCTTCGTCGGTTTTCAGGCCCGGACCGTGGCCCTGTTTCAGGCCTGGTTTGGACATCCGGTACGCCGAATACCGGGGCTGGATATACAGCAATTCGCTCACGCTTCGCCATTTAGTGCAACAAACGCTACCTGGCACGCTGCGCCATTCCCAATCGAAAAATATCCTGCTCAGGACGAGACGACGGCCAGACATTTTCCCGATGAACTGCAAGCGTTGGTGCCATTACTGATCCATTCACCGGTCATTTTAGATTTATTCACGACACTGATTTCCAGTACCCGGCGCAGCGCTGTGCCGGTGCGGGCATTTTCACTGGCGGCGCTAATGACGTCACGGATTAACGGCAGCGTGGCCTGCTTTAATGAACAGGCACATACAGCCAATGAATTAGCCAACGTTATCGCCCTGCTTCGCCAGGAGGAACGTGAATTACAGCGTTGGGAACAGCGACATCCGGTTGAGCGCGTCACCCTGCAGGCGGTACAATGGTTAACCCGAGCGCCCGACCGTTTTAGCGCCGCGCTGTTAACCCCTTTGTTCGATCAGGGCATCTCTTCTGAACAAGCGATTAACCTGCTGGCCTGGAGCGGATTGTGCGGATGGTTGAATCGCTTGAAAATCGCGCTGGGCGAGACTTATTAACCGATCCACTTACTGAAAGAGCGCTTGCCGCAACTGAGAGAATCGCGTAAAACTGTCAGCCGCTCTTTTAGCCACGAAAATAGACAATTATGCTTCAGGACAACCCGCTGCTAGCGCAGCTTAAACAGCAACTGCATTCCCAGACGCCACGTGCTGAAGGGGTGGTAAAAGCCACGGAAAAAGGCTTTGGCTTCCTGGAAGTCGATGCACAAAAAAGCTATTTCATTCCACCGCCGCAGATGAAAAAAGTGATGCATGGCGACCGCATTGTTGCGGTTATCCATACAGAAAAAGATCGTGAATCTGCCGAGCCGGAAGAACTGATCGAACCCTTCCTGACGCGCTTCGTGGGTAAAGTTCAGGGCAAAAATGATCGTCTGTCCATTGTGCCGGACCATCCGTTACTGAAAGAAGCGATCCCTTGCCGTGCCGCCCGCGGCGTTGAGCACGACTTTAAAGAAGGTGATTGGGCCGTGGCTGAAATGCGCCGCCACCCGCTGAAAGGCGATCGCACCTTCTATGCCGAGTTAACCCAATTTATCACTTTTGCTGATGACCACTTTGTCCCGTGGTGGGTCACGCTGGCACGCCATAATCTCGAAAAAGAAGCGCCGGACGGTGTGGCAACTGAGATGCTGGATGAAGGTCTGGTTCGTCAGGACTTAACCGCCCTCAACTTTGTCACCATCGACAGCGCCAGCACCGAAGATATGGACGATGCGCTGTATGCGGAAGAGCTGGCCGACGGCAAACTGCAATTAACTGTCGCCATTGCCGACCCTACGGCCTGGATTGCAGAAGGCAGCAAGCTGGATAAAACGGCAAAAATTCGCGCGTTTACTAACTATCTGCCGGGGTTCAATATCCCGATGCTACCACGCGAGTTGTCTGACGATCTGTGCTCCTTACGCGCGAACGAAGTGCGTCCAGTTCTGGCTTGTCGTATGACCATCACCGCGGATGGCGCGATTGAAGACAACATCACCTTCTTCGCAGCGACGATTGAGTCGAAAGCGAAGCTGGTCTACGACAACGTCTCCGACTGGCTGGAAGGTGGCGGTGACTGGCAGCCTGCAAATGACGCGATTGCTGAACAAATCCGTCTGCTACACCGTATTTGCCTGAGCCGCGGTGAATGGCGTCATAACCATGCTCTGGTATTTAAAGATCGCCCGGATTACCGTTTTGTTCTTGGTGAAAAAGGTGAAGTCCTGGACATCGTTGCTGAGCCACGCCGCATCGCAAACCGTATCGTGGAAGAATCCATGATTGCGGCAAACATTTGCGCCGCCCGCGTGCTTCGCGACAAGCTGGGCTTCGGTATTTATAACGTCCATATGGGATTCGACCCGGCCAACGCCGACGCTCTGGCCGCGCTGCTAAAAACCCATGGTATGCACGTTGATGCCGAGGAAGTCCTGACGCTGGAAGGTTTCTGCAAACTGCGCCGCGAGCTGGATGCGCAGCCTTCTGGTTTCCTCGACAGCCGAATTCGCCGCTTCCAGTCTTACGCTGAAATCAGTATCGAGCCAGGGCCGCACTTTGGGCTGGGTCTGGAGGCTTATGCCACCTGGACCTCTCCTATTCGTAAATATGGCGATATGATTAACCACCGCCTGCTTAAGGCCGTCATCAAAGGTGAAACCATCGCCCGCCCTGGGGATGATACCACGGTGCAAATGGCGGAACGTCGTCGCCTGAACCGGATGGCTGAGCGCGATGTGGGCGACTGGTTATATGCCCGTTTCCTGAGTGACAAAGCCGGGACCGATACTCGCTTTGCGGCCGAGATAATTGACGTCAGCCGCGGCGGTATGCGCGTACGTTTAGTTGATAATGGCGCAGTCGCATTTATTCCTGCCCCATTCCTGCACGCCGTTCGGGACGAGCTGGTATGCAGCCAGGAAAGCGGCACGGTGCAAATCAAAGGTGAAGTGGTTTACAAAGTCACGGATGTGATTGACGTAACCATCGCCGAAGTTCGCATGGAAACCCGCAGCGTTATCGCGCGTCCAGCCGCGTAACACGTATCAATCCAGCGACCTTTCTCATTTTGTGAAAGGTCGTTTCTTTTTTCCGCCCAAATTCCCACCACCGCACTACACTTCTTTCATTCGGTCAATTTTATTTTTTTACTTTTTTCAGTTCCGCTGGCTTTGCTTTTTACGGATTCTGGATTAAACATAAATATATAAAAAAAACAATACGTTCAGCCATAATCACCCCGAATGAATCATGGCTACCCATACTTTTGAGGCTCTATGCGCTTTAAACGGGATAGTACACATGATGAAAGACGTCCGGGAGCTGGTTACGTTGTATAGCTATGTGGGCACTCATAACCCCTACTGGCGTTTGTCAGAGGATTGCAACATCCTGCATTTCTCTATCGACGAAGCGTCAGAAGCTGATCAGACCATCGAATTATTACCTGAACAAGCCGATCGCATTCGCGAGATGACGGTGATCACGTCAAGTCTGTTAATGACGTTGCCCATTGAAGATGACGACATTCCCGTGCATCTGGTCGGTCGAAAAATCAATAAGCGCGAATGGGCCGGTAGCGCATCAGCCTGGGATGACACCCCTTCCGTCGCCCGCGATCTGGCCCTCGGCCTCTCTTTTGCCGAACAAGTCGTTTCCGAAGCCAATTCCGTTATTGTCATTCTTGACCGCATGGGCAACATTCAGCGGTTTAATCGCCTGTGCGAAGAGTACACCGGCCTCAAAGAACGTGAAGTCATTGGTCAAAGTGTATTCACATTATTTATGAGCCGTCGTGAAGCAGCGGCTTCACGGCGCAATATTGAGGTCTTTTTTCGCGAAGGTAACTCGTATGAGGTTGAACGCTGGGTCAAGACCTGCAAAGGCCAGCGTCTGTTTCTGTTTCGCAATAAATTTGTGCATAACGGTAGCGGCAAGAACGAAATTTTTCTGATCTGTTCCGGGACAGATATCACTGAAGACGCCGCGCGCAGGAACGACTACGGGTGTTGGCGAATACCGACTCCATCACTGGATTACCAAACCGCAACGCAATTCATGAACTGATCAGTAATGCGATTGAGAACGCGGGCGATACGCAGGTCGGTATTGCGTACCTCGATCTGGATAACTTCAAAAAGGTAAACGATGCCTACGGGCATATGTTTGGCGATCAGCTACTACAAAGCGTGTCGCTGGCAATCCTCAGTTGCCTCGAAGACAACCAGATCCTGGCGCGATTTGGCGGCGATGAATTCATTGTTCTTGCCACCGAAACATCCCAGGGCACACTGGAAGCCACCGCATCACGCATTCTGACGCGCCTGCGCCAGCCCTTCCGCATCGGTCTGATTGAAGTCTATACCGGATGCTCTATTGGTATATCCCTCGCACCTCAGCATGGCCAGGACTGCGAGAGCGTCATTCGTAACGCGGATACAGCCATGTACACCGCGAAAGAAGGTGGCCGTGGACAGTTCTGTGTTTTTTCTCCGGAAATGAATCAGCGGGTATTTGAATATCTGTGGCTGGATACTAATCTGCGTAAGGCACTGGATAACGATCAACTGGTTATCCATTATCAGCCAAAGATAACCTGGCGCGGTGAAGTGCGCAGCCTGGAGGCGCTGGTTCGCTGGCAATCTCCGGAACGCGGCCTTATTCCACCGCTGGAGTTTATCTCCTACGCCGAAGAATCGGGGCTCATCGTCCCGCTGGGGCGTTGGGTTATTCTCGACGTTGTGCGCCAGGTCGCGAAATGGCGCGACAAGGGAATAAACCTGCGCGTGGCGGTAAACGTTTCTGCCCGCCAGCTCGCCGACCAGACGCTTTTTACCGCACTTAAGCAGGTGCTTCACGAGCTCAACTTTGAGTATTGTCCCATCGATGTTGAATTAACGGAAAGCAGTTTGATAGAAAATGAGCAACTGGCGTTGTCAGTCATTCAGCAGTTTAGCCAGTTAGGAGCGCAAATCCATTTGGATGATTTTGGTACCGGTTATTCGTCGCTGTCTCAACTGGCCCGCTTCCCGCTAGATGCCATTAAACTGGATCAGACCTTTGTCAGAGAGATCCACAAACAATCCATTTCACAATCGCTGGTACGGGCCATAGTTGCGGTAGCACAGGCGCTCAACCTGCAGGTCATCGCCGAAGGCGTGGAAAGCGCGAAAGAGGATGCGTTTCTGACCAAAAATGGCGTCAATGAGCGTCAGGGGTTTTTATTCGCTAAACCAATGCCAGCCGCCGCATTTGAACGTTGGTATCGCCGCCACCTGAGTAAAAAACTGCGCTAGTGCAGAGAGAATGAAGGCGATAAATAGCCATAAATGGACATTACATGACGACGCTATCCGCATGTAATCACAGAATATATAATATTCTTCAATCGTTCAGGTTAATACTATTTTTCCCTTCTCTTTTGCCATGAAATTCTGCATCATGAAATTCAAACTCTATTGCCATTAGGATGACGACCATGTCTGATATCGACGCTCAGCGTCTGGCCGAACGTATTGATACCGTGCTGGATATCCTCGTTGCAGGTGATTACCACTCAGCCATCCACAATCTTGAAATTTTGAAAGCTGAACTGTTAAACACGGTCAAAGAAGATGCCGAATCTTTGGCGAAAAAGCAGAAGGCGCCATGGGAGATCTGATGACAGTGATCTTTTGATGTCGCTGCTATCAGCAAACTGCAGATAATGCAGTTTCCGTTTAATTTCCGATACGATATCGCAATAAAATTAATACTATGAATTCCCGACAACAATCTATTTTGCAGATGGTGACCGATAAAGGTCAGATGAGCGTCGCCGATCTGGCAAAAGTCACCGGTGTCTCCGAAGTGACGATTCGACAGGATCTGAACACGCTGGAAAAACAGAGTTACTTACGCCGAGCCCACGGTTTTGCTGTTTCATTGAACAGCGATGATGTTGAAACGCGCATGATGACCAATTTCACTCTGAAACGTGAACTGGCTAAATTCGCTGCATCTCTGGTCAGTCCAGGCGAATCCGTATTCATTGAGAATGGCAGCAGCAATGCACTTCTGGCCAGAACGCTGGCAGAGCAAAAAGATGTCACCATCATCACCGTGAGCAGCTACATTGCTCATCTGCTCAAAGAAACGCCCTGTGAAGTGATACTTCTCGGTGGAATTTACCAGAAAAAAAGTGAGAGCATGGTCGGCCCCTTAACTCGCCAGTTTATCCAACAGGTACACTTCAGTAAGGCCTTTATCGGCATTGACGGCTGGCAGGCTGATACCGGTTTTACCGGACGCGATATGATGCGTTCTGACGTGGTTAACGCGGTGCTGGAAAAAGGCGCAGAAGTTATTGTGTTGACCGACAGCTCAAAATTCGACGCCATTCACCCTTACACGCTGGGTCCATTAGAGCGATTCAGCCGCGTAGTAACGGACTCCAGACTCAGCGCCAGCGTACAAATGCAGCTCGAACATTCAGGATTAATCGTCAATATCATTGATGCCCACGCATAAAATCTTCAGTAGATGGTTTGTCACCAGACAAATCATCTGCTCTCTGAGAGTTATCTGACAATCCAATTAAGACTTTTTACCTGTCGTTAACAGGATAAAGTCGTAAAATTAATGTTAGCGATATAACAGGAACGAACCTCCAACTTCAGGATAGTGTTTGTAATGCCTTCGCTAAACGGTTTCACGGAAATATCTTCGATAGTCTTAATTTGACGCTATCCTTAAAGAACACTGGATTCCGTGAATCAATAATTCAGGAGAAAGTATTATGTTAGTAACGAGCAAAAAAATGACCGCTGCCATTCTGGCGATTACTCTGGCAATGTCGCTGAGTGCCTGCTCTAACTGGTCCAAACGAGATCGTAACACCGCAATCGGTGCTGGTGCAGGTGCAATAGGTGGTGCAGTCCTGACTGACGGCAGCACGCTGGGTACGCTGGGTGGTGCTGCAGTAGGTGGTATTATTGGCCACCAGGTGGGTAAATAATCTACGGTTAAACGGCTCGATATAATAATACGTTTACTTTTTCAGGTCTGTATTATTAAAAAGCCACGGAAAGTTTCCGTGGCTTTTTTATTAACCGCCAGCCAGTTTAACTTTCATTCCTTTAGCTTCCAGCAGCGATTTAATCAGGTCGCGCTTATCCCCCTGAATTTCAATCACGCCATCTTTCACTGCTCCACCGCAACCACACTTTTTCTTCAGTTCTGCGGCTAATTTGGTCAGTTCGGCATCGTCTTGATCAATACCGGTAATCAGGCACACGCCCTTCCCTTTGCGACCACTGGTCTGGCGCTGGATACGAACAATGCCATCGCCTTTTGGGCGCTCAGGCGCTGTTTTCGGTTCATCAATACGCCCGGAGTCGGTAGAGTAGACCAGACGAGAGTTTGAGTCGTTCATTTACGCACCTCGTTTCAGGGAAGCATTGATCATCTTCAGCGTCTGCGCGGGATCGGCCGACTGGGTGACCGGACGACCAATCACCATGTAATCCACACCTGCTAACTGCGCCTGTTCCGGTGTCATAATACGACGCTGATCGCCCGCCTCGCTGCCTTCTGGACGAATCCCCGGCGTCACCAGCTTAAATGCCTGGCCCAACGCCTGCTTGAATCGCACCGCTTCCTGAGCTGAGCATACGACACCGTCCAGACCACAATTCTGGGTTAAGCGCGCCAGTCTTTCAGCATAATCTGCAGGTGACAACGTCACGCCGAGATCGGCGAGGTCGCTGGCTTCCATACTGGTCAGAACCGTCACGGCAATCAGCAGCGGCGCGTCCTGGCCAAAAGGCACTAAGGCTTCACGGGCTGCAGTCATCATACGCACCCCGCCAGAAGCGTGAACGTTAACCATCCAGACGCCAAGTTCGGCAGCAGCGGCAACTGCATGCGCGGTGGTATTGGGAATATCATGAAATTTCAAATCAAGAAAGATGTCAAAACCACGCTGTTGTAGATCGCGAATCAACTGAGGCCCAAAAAGCGTGAACATCTCTTTGCCCACTTTCAAACGGCAATCACGAGGATCAATTCTGTCGACAAAAGCTAATGCTTTATCACGATTAGAATAATCGAGAGCGACAACGACAGGAGAATCGGTAACAGCACGAGAAGAAGATGAAGCAGTAAACGTCATGACCAGACCTTCTTGAGGATGGGCGCCCACGGCGGCGCGAAATGGGTAAACGGCGTGCATTCTACCTGCGGTAATAGAAAATTAACAGGCGCGATTACATTTCTGCCAGGCGAAGCGGCAACGGAGGTTGAGGATGGATCTATTACACCCCAACAGTATGTTGTAACTAAAATGAGATTTTTTAAAAAATTACAGCCCATCAAGTCCGCGAATGGGCTTAATGGTTGACCATGAACGGCAGGATGGACAGTGCCAGTAAAGCGTATACGCGGTAAAACCGCACTTCTGGCAGCTGTAACGCGGTTTACTGCGTACCTGCTCTCCGACCATATCGCGCAGAACCATCAGGCTCTCTTTGGCACGCCCTTCTTCGGCTTCGTGGAGATGATAATCCATCAGCTTGTGGAACACGCGCATCGTAGGATGACGTTGCAGCTGACGAGTGATATAGACCTGAGCGGTATCAGCCCCCTCACGCGCCTCAAGAATATCAGCCAGCATCAGTTCGGCGGCGGCACCAGTATTTTCCTCAACGGCCCGACGTAAAAACTCCGCCCACTCATCGTTTTTCCCCAGATGCTGGTAGCAGTTTTGCAGCATTTCCAGCGTTTCGCTGACCAGCTCTTTATCCTGGGAAATGACCCGTTGCAGGCTTTCAACCGCCTTCGCGTAATCACCTTTTTCCATGTACACGCGACCCATCATGATGGATACCCGTGCACTGTTTTTGTCTGCCGCGGCGCCTTTTTTCAACAGCGTCATGGCGCGATCCATATCGTCGCTGCCCATTTGCTGTAAGGCCAGTTCGCAGTAGAAGTGGGCTATCTCATTACGCTGTTTGTCTTTGCCGAGTTTTACCAGACGCTCTGCTACATCAATGGCTTTTTGCCATTCGCTGGTGGCCTGATAAATTTGCAACAGTTGCTGTAATGCGCCAACCCGAAAATCAGTTTCATCGGTAAGCTGATTGAACATGTCTTCCGCGCGGTCGTACAGTCCCGCGGCCATGTAGTCGCGCCCCAGCTGTTGCACGGCCAGCAAACGCTGCTCGTAGGTCAGCGAGGCACTTTCCATTAACGTTTGATGGATGCGGATTGCGCGATCGACTTCACCGCGAGAGCGGAACAGGTTTCCGAGGGTGAGATGAGCCTCAACGGTGCCTGTGTCCTCTTTTAGCATATCAAGGAACAGATCCACCGCTTTATCTTGTTGGTTGCTCAGGAGGAAGTTAACCCCGGCGACATAGTCACGAGAAAGACGGTTAGCTTCATCCTGCTTGGTTTGTTGCGCACTTCTGCGACCCATATACCACCCATAGGCAGCGGCTACAGGTAAAAGCAGAAACAACAACTCCAACATAAATAATTATTCCTTCACAACCGACGAATCGGCAGATACCGCAACGTCGGTCGCAGGCGCAAGCTGGTTTTCCAGTCGTTTGATTTTACGTTCGGCGCGCGCAAGAGACACACGAACCTTCAGCCAGAAAAGGCCGCAAATTAGCCAACCAATCGCAAACCCTGCGGCAAACAATACAGCAAGCAGCGTAGAGATACGATACTCACCCTGAGCCAGCAGGTAATTAAACGTAACCTGTTGATCGTTTTGCGCACCCAATGTCACCGAAATAACAAAAATCGCCAACACCAGTAAGAAAATGAGTAAATATTTCACATTACTTCCCGTTATGTGGTTTGAGCGAATAAATCGTGTCCAACTTACCGCGTTGAGCCCTTTAAATTACCATTTTCACAACGAGTGCGAAACGGAAAAGCGCTTTCCACTTTCTGATTTGAGGGCAAAATTTGAAAAATCAATCATCGCTAGCTTTCTTGTTCTCGCTGCGCGATTTCTTTTTTCTCCTGCACTGGTGGGGTTAATGGTCCGCATACCCGCTGTGCAAGCCAGGTTGCCAGCGTCACCAGCAGCCACGAAATCAGCGTTGCCACCACCAAATCACGCGGCCAGTGCATGCCTAACAGCAAGCGGCTGCCCATCACGCCGGTCGCCCAGATCAGCAAAAACACAATCGTCAGCGTACGTCTGCGGGGCCATAACAGCCCTACGCCCAGTAAAGCCCAACTGGCGGCAAACATCGTATGTCCGGACGGAAAGGCAAACCCCGTTTCTTTTTGCCAGTGCTTGCGTAAAAACGTTGGAATATCCTGCTGTTCGGCCAATTGTTCTTTGACTAAATGCCCACGATCTTTACGTTTTAAAGTGTAGAACTCATCAACCGGAATATGGTGCGTTTTTTCCAGCCACACGACAAAAGGTCGCGGTTCTTGCACCCTGTCTTTTACCCAGGACTTCACGCCCTGTCCCACTAAAATCGCTGCGGCCAGAATAGCAAACAACATTACCGCGGCTTTAAGACGAAAACGCAGGCACCACAGAAACCATGCACAAAGCGCAACGTGAGTGATAATTCCCCACGGCTGCGTCACCGTTTCCGTTACCCAGTACAAGGACTTTAACCACCAGACATTGTGCCCCGGCTGCCAGCTCCAGCCTGATACCCATACGGCAACCGGCATGATAAGTAGCAGTCCGGTACCCACTGCGGTGCGCTTTGCAATAGACAGCATTGCCTCTCCTTTCGTCGATAAGTATCACAATCATAACTGAAAAATTCACACGTCGGGAAAATTGACAATTTTGTGCCATTCCAAAAGCGAATCCGTGGTCGCGATTAGGTGAACGTCGTTGCCTTATGGCAAAATAGTGTAATACAGAACAGAAGCCGACAGGCGAAGGCACGACGAGTGCCAGCATAATCTGGAGAATTACATGCAGCTTAAACGTGTGGCAGAAGCCAAACTGCCAACCCCCTGGGGTGATTTCCTGATGGTGGGATTTGAAGAACTGGCAACCGGACACGATCATGTCGCACTGGTTTTTGGCGATATCACAGGCCAAACACCTGTCCTGGCACGCGTCCACTCCGAATGTCTGACTGGCGATGCGCTGTTTAGCCTGCGTTGCGATTGCGGTTTCCAGCTTGAAGCGGCCCTCACCCACATTGCTGAAGAAGGGCGTGGTATTCTGCTTTATCACCGTCAGGAAGGACGCAACATTGGCCTGCTCAACAAAATCCGCGCTTACGCGTTGCAGGACCAGGGTTATGATACCGTTGAAGCGAATCATCAGTTGGGATTTGCGGCAGACGAGCGCGATTTCACGCTGTGTGCCGATATGTTCAAGCTGCTGGGCGTGGATGCGGTACGTTTGCTGACCAATAACCCGAAGAAAGTAGAAATCCTGACCGAAGCGGGAATCAATATTGTTGAACGCGTGCCGCTGATCGTGGGCCGTAATCCAAAAAATGAACATTATCTGGACACCAAAGCCGCCAAGATGGGACATTTGCTGGGCAAATAATCGTTGTCACCGCCTATCAAAAAGCCTGCTCTCGCAGGCTTTTTTTAATTTTAATTCAACATATTACGAATCACGTAGTGCAGAATGCCGTCGTTTTGGTAATACGTTAGCTCCGTCGCGGTATCAATGCGACAGCGGCATAGAATCACCTCTTTACGCCCATCTGCGCGTACCATACTCACCGGAACTGTCGCCCCCGGTTTAATGTTTTGTAGGTCCGTAATATCGATCGCCTCCTCACCGGTTAATCCCAGCGTTTTACGCGTGACGCCCTGCGGGAACTCCAGCGGTAAAATGCCCATGCCAATCAGGTTAGAACGGTGAATTCGCTCAAAAGACTCTGCGATAACCACGCGAACGCCCAGCAAACGTGGACCTTTCGCCGCCCAGTCACGGCTGGAGCCGGATCCATATTCTTTCCCGGCAATCACCGCCAGAGGCACGTTCTCCTGCTGGTATTGCATGGCCGCATCATAAATAGCCACCACTTCGGTTCCCGGCAAATGACGCGTCATACCACCTTCCACGCCGGGTACCATCTCATTGCGAATACGAATATTGGCAAAGGTACCGCGCATCATCACTTCATGATTCCCGCGTCGTGAACCGTAAGAGTTAAAATCTTTACGCTCAACGCCATGGCTTTGCAGATAGCGCCCCGCCGGGCTGTCTGGTTTAATACTGCCGGCAGGAGAAATATGGTCGGTGGTAACAGAATCTCCGAGCATCGCCACAATACGCGCACCGTGAATGTCCTGAACCGGATCCGGCGTAGCCTGCATACCATCGAAGAA
The DNA here is from genome assembly GCF_013816515.1 of Citrobacter sp. RHB35-C21. Lineage (NCBI taxonomy): Bacteria > Pseudomonadati > Pseudomonadota > Gammaproteobacteria > Enterobacterales > Enterobacteriaceae > Citrobacter > Citrobacter sp. RHB35-C21. Next base: position 2,497,172 of record NZ_CP057147.1, on the reverse strand, counting down.
CGGTGACAAACGGATATAGGTCGAGTCAGACTGCCAGCCATAGGTATCAGCGCGATCAACCTGGATTGCTTTCCATTCTGGCGTGCCTTCAAAGACTTCAGCATACTCTTTGTGGAACATGGCGGTAGAGACCTGCTCAACGGCGCGGGCAATTTCCTTGGCTGTCGGCCAAATATCTTTCAGATAAACAGGATCGCCTTTTCTGTCATGGCCTAACGGATCTTTCGTCAGGTTGATATTCATATTCCCCGCCAGCGCGTAGGCCACCACCAGCGGCGGAGACGCCAGCCAGTTGGTCTTCACGAGCGGATGGATACGACCTTCAAAGTTACGGTTTCCAGAAAGCACTGCCCCAACTGTAAGATCGCCTTTTTTGATGGCTGTTTCGATAGGATCGGGTAAGGGTCCAGAGTTGCCAATACAGGTGGTACAGCCATAACCCACAAGATTAAATCCCAGCTCATCAAGGTACGGAGTGAACCCAGCCTTTGCCAGATAATCGGAAACCACCTTCGATCCTGGCGCCAACGAGGCTTTCACCCATGGCTGACGTTTCAAACCAAGCGTGACGGCTTTTTTCGCCAGCAGCCCCGCCGCCATCAATACGCTTGGGTTTGAGGTGTTGGTACAAGAGGTGATAGCGGCTATCACCACCGCGCCGTCCGGCAGCTTATACTGCTGACCGCTCATGGTATAGTCCACTGGCTGACGGTCTTTCAGCGAGCTATTCACCTCGAGTTCATTACTCGCCGAAAAGGCTTTCGGCACATCAGCCAGCGCCACCCGATCCTGCGGACGCTTCGGTCCAGCAAGGCTTGCCTCTACGCTGCCCATATCCAGCTCCAACGAACTGGTAAACACAGGTTCATCCCCTGGGTTACGCCACATTCCCTGCGCTTTGGCATAGGCATTGACCAACTCAACCTGTTCCTCACTGCGCCCACTCAGACGCATATACTCAAGGGTAATGTCATCGATCGGGAAGAAACCGCAGGTTGCGCCGTATTCCGGTGCCATGTTCGCAATGGTTGCTCGATCGGCCAGAGGTAAGGTGTCCAGCCCATCACCGTAGAATTCAACGAATTTACCGACTACACCGTGCTTACGTAGCATCTGGGTGACGGTCAGAACCAGGTCGGTGGCAGTGATACCTTCCCGCAGTTTACCCACCAGTTTAAAGCCCACAACATCCGGGATCAGCATTGAGACCGGTTGACCCAGCATTGCCGCTTCAGCTTCAATGCCTCCAACGCCCCAGCCCAGCACACCGAGACCATTAATCATCGTGGTATGGGAATCGGTACCGACCAGTGTATCGGGATAAGCCACCCACTCACCGTCCTGTAACTCGCTCCAGACAGCTTTGCCCAGATATTCAAGGTTAACCTGGTGGCAAATCCCCGTACCCGGCGGTACAACGCTGAAGCGACTAAATGCCTGCTGTCCCCATTTCAGGAACACATAACGTTCATGGTTACGTTCCATTTCCAGGCGCACGTTTTCTTCGAAGGCATCATCATCACCGAAACGATCCACCGTTACCGAGTGATCAATGACAAGATCCACTGGCGAAAGCGGATTCACTTTTGCCGTATCCCCACCCAGACGTTTTACCGCTTCGCGCATGGCGGCGAGATCGACCACCGCCGGCACGCCGGTAAAATCCTGCATCAGAACACGAGCAGGTCGATAGGCAATTTCTCGATCGGCATGGGCGGTCTTCAGCCAATGCGCAAGCGCATGAATATCATCTTCGGTAACGGAATTACCGTCCTGCCAGCGAAGCAGGTTTTCCAGCAAAACTTTTAGCGATTTCGGTAAACGGGTGATATCACCCAGTGATTTAGCGGCCAGCGGCAGACTGTAATAACGGTAGGTTTTATCTTTAACCTGCAATGTGTCCTTACTGGCTTCTCGTAGGGTCGACGACATAGCTCCTCCTTAATGACAGGGTTGGATCCCCTGATTTTCCTCAGGGTTAGTATTAAAGATAACACAAACAAAATGTAACGCTTTGATAACAACTCAAATTGATAAAAGTGGAGGGCTACAAAAGGGGCAACTGAAGTATCTGGCGAGGAGAAAGGTTTAAGCGGTCAAGGTTAATACGGTGATAAGCATGGCTCATCACGATTGCCCGGAATAAAATATTTGCAGTACAAGACAACGGACTAATAATAATTATAAAATTCGTATCAATTATTGTTTCTGTTCATCATCATCCGCAAACAGATCGATAAACGCCCGTTGTTCAGGAGAGAGTTTCCAGGTCGCTGGAATATTCGGCTTATTCTCTGCGCTGCGTTGACTCTCTTGTTCAGGGTCATCCGGAGATGGCATCACGGTGGAGCGTTGTTCCAGTGTGGACATGACCTACCCCCACACGTTCCAGACCACGAGCGCGACAATAACCCAGAACACGGCAGATCCAAGAAACACAGCGAACCAGGCTTTACGTTTCATCACGGGATCCCGGCGTGCTGGCTGGTTTCCTGAAGGCATCGCTAACCTCATACTATCGAAATCACTTATCATTTAAGCACCAAACAATCGGTACAATTAATCATCAGATAGGAGGAATCCTAATAAAAAAGGTCAAAAAAAGCCAGTTAATTTTCATACTCGACCTGATAAATAAATTAATTATTTGATCGGTTATAAATATTTGAGAGGGATTTTTGGCGACCTTACTAATTTGAAACTACTTTAGCAAGTGTTTACCATAAACAATATATGGTTAATATATAGAGGAAAAATATTGAATAGATTCAGACTCTGCCGTCGGTATCGCTTTATGTTTGAGGATACCGACGAGGTAACAGCCGTTATTATTTCTCAGGCAATTTAATATCTTTAAACATGGCTTCAATATCGTCGTTGGAACGTAGCGCCACCGCAGTATCCACCACATCACGCGTCAGATGCGGCGCGAAACGTTGAATAAAATCATACATGTAACTGCGTAAAAAAGTGCTGCGACGAAAACCAATCTTGGTGGTGCTATGGCTGAAGATATCATGGGCATCAACGCGCACCAGGTCAGGGTCGGAGACAGGATCAACCGCCATACTGGCAATTACCCCCACGCCGAGGCCCAGGCGTACATAGGTCTTAATGACATCGGCATCGGTCGCGGTAAAAACTATACGCGGCTCAAGCCCCGCACGGTTGAACGCGGTGTCCAGTTCCGAACGTCCGGTAAATCCAAACGTGTAGGTCACCAGCGGGTACTGCGCCAGTTCTTCAATGGATACGGCGGATTTGCCCGCCAACGGATGGTCCGGCGTAACGACAATCGAACGGTTCCAGTGGTAGCAAGGCAGCATCACCAGATCGTCATACAGGTGCAGGGCTTCCGTCGCGATAGCAAAATCTGCATTCCCTTTCGAGACGGCTTCGGCGATTTGCGTCGGCGATCCCTGGTGCATATGCAATGAGACGCGAGGATAACGCTCAATAAAGCCTTTAATGACGTTCGGCAAAGCGTAACGCGCCTGAGTGTGCGTGGTGGCGATATACAGTGAGCCTTTGTCCGGCCAGGTATGTTCGCCAGCAACGGACTTAATGGCGTCCACCTTCGACAAAACTTCTCGCGCGATTCGAATGACTTCCTGGCCCGCTGGCGTAACCTGGGTCAGGTGCTTACCGCTACGGGCAAAAATCTGGATGCCAAGTTCATCTTCCAGCATACGAACTTGCTTACTGATACCTGGCTGCGAGGTATAAAGCCCTTCCGCCGTTGAGGAGACATTAAGGTTGTGGTTCACCACCTCAACAATGTAGCGAAGCTGCTGTAATTTCATGTTAAGCCATCCCGATTTGCGCCATCAAATCATCGTTTCAGAGCAGGCTCGTTGGCGCTGCTAATACGATTTAATAATAAAAAGTGTGTTAACTATAACCACTATATCATTTCTATGTGAGCTGTATAGGGATGACAAAAAATAATACGCCAGAAACAAAAAGGGCCGCTTACGCGACCCTTTGAGGAGAAACTCAGCCGGAATGCTGTTATTTCTTCCCTTCGACCCATTTACCGTCAACGAAGAACGCGGACCAGCCGGTCGCCTTACCGTCTTTCTCCGCAGCAACGTATTGCTGCTTGGTTTTACGGCTGAAACGAACCATGGACTTGTTGCCGTCTGGGTCAGTCTGCGGCGCATCTGCCAAATAGCGCAGTTTTTCCGGCAGACGATCGCGGAAGCGGTACAACTCTTCAACCAGCGGCGCACGTGTCTCACGTGATTTCGGGAACGTATTTGCCGCCAGGAAGATACCTGCAGCACCATCACGTAACACGAAATACGCATCAGATTTTTCACACGGCAGTTCTGGCAACGGAACCGGATCCTCTTTCGGTGGAGCAACTTCACCGTTACGCAGGATCTTACGGGTATTTTTGCACTCGTCGTTGGTACACGCCATGTACTTGCCGAAACGTCCCATTTTCAGGTGCATTTCAGAGCCACATTTCTCGCACTCAACGATAGGACCGTCATAACCCTTGATGCGGAATTCGCCTTCTTCGATCTCATAGCCATCACAGGTAGGGTTATTACCGCATACATGCAGCTTGCGCTTAGGATCGATAAGGTAGCTGTCCATCGCCGTGCCGCACTTCTGGCAGCGACGTTTGGCGCGCAAAGCGTTGGTTTCCGCATCGTCGCCTTCCAGCACGTTCAGCACTTCGTTTTCCGGCACCAGGTTAATGGTGGTTTTGCAACGCTCTTTCGGGGAAAGCGCATAGCCAGAACAACCCAGGAAAACGCCGGTGCTGGCGGTACGAATACCCATCTTGCGACCGCAGGTTGGGCAATCAATGCTGGTCAGCACCATCTGGTTCGGACGCATACCGCCCTCTTCAGGATCTTTCTCGGCTTTATCCAGTTGCTGAGTAAAATCAGTGAAGAAGTTGTCGAGTACGCCCTTCCATTCGGCTTCGTGATTTGCCACCTGGTCGAGGCTGTCTTCCATCTGCGCGGTAAAATCGTAGTTCATCAGTTCGCGGAAGTTTTCTTCCAGACGATCGGTGACGATTTCACCCATTTTTTCAGCGTAGAAGCGACGGTTCTCAACGCGAACATAACCGCGATCCTGAATCGTAGAAATGATCGACGCATACGTGGATGGGCGACCAATCCCACGTTTTTCAAGCTCTTTCACCAGCGAAGCTTCACTGAAGCGCGCAGGCGGTTTGGTAAAGTGTTGCGCAGGTGTCAGTTCGATGAGCGTCAACGTATCGCCTTTATCCACCGCAGGTAAAATGCGGTCTTCATCGCCCTTACGCAGCGCAGGCATCACTTTCGTCCAGCCATCGAAGCGCAGAATACGACCACGCGCCTTCAGACGGAAATCACCCGCACCCACCGTCAGCGTGGTGGAATCATATTTAGCAGGCGTCATCTGACAGGCAACAAACTGGCGCCAGATCAGCTGATACAGTTTTTGCGCATCGGCTTCCATATCTTTCAGCGATTCCGCCTGAACGGCGACATCGGAAGGACGGATAGCTTCGTGCGCTTCCTGCGAGTTCTCTTTGCTGGCGTACTGGTTCGCGCTCTCCGGCAGATACTTTTTGCCGAAATTATCGCTGATGTAATCGCGAACCATGTTCACCGCATCCTGGCTCAGGTTGGTTGAGTCAGTACGCATATAAGTGATGTAGCCCGCTTCATACAAGCGCTGCGCCATCATCATGGTTTTCTTCACGCCGAAGCCCAGACGCGTGCTGGCGGCCTGCTGTAGCGTGGAGGTGATGAACGGCGCACCCGGCTTGCTGCTGGTCGGCTTATCTTCACGTTCCAGAACGCTGTAGCGCGCTTTTTCCAACAGGCTAACGGCGGCAAGCGTTTGTTCCCGGTTGACCGGACGGAACGGTTTATCATTCTGATGCGTCACCTCAAGCGGTAACGCGTCACCGCCTGGCGTGGTCGTGTTAGCATCAATTTCCCAGAACTCTTCAGGAACGAATGCTTTGATTTCGCGTTCACGCTCAACCACCAGACGCACGGCAACCGACTGTACGCGGCCTGCTGACAGGCCTCGCGCAATTTTTTTCCACAGCAGCGGCGACACCATATAGCCCACAACACGGTCCATAAAGCGGCGCGCCTGTTGCGCATTGACGCGGTCGATGTTCAGCTCGCCCGGCTTTTCAAACGCCTGACGAATAGCGTTTTTGGTAATTTCGTTAAACACCACGCGACTGTAGCGGGTGTCGTCGCCGCCGATCACTTCCCGCAGGTGCCACGCAATGGCTTCCCCTTCGCGGTCAAGGTCGGTTGCGAGATAGATGTGGTCGGCTTTTTCAGCCAGTTGCTTCAGTTCAGAAACAACTTTTTCTTTCCCGGGCAGCACTTCATAGCGCGCATCCCAGTTGTGCCACGGGTCAACACCCATACGATTGACGAGAGCGCCACGTTCATCCTTTTTGGGCTTTTTAGCCGTTTTGGTGGAGGTTGAGTCGGCGCTCTTTTTAGTTGCTGAGCCACTGGTCGGCAAATCACGGATATGACCGACGCTGGATTTCACCACGTAGTCATTACCCAGATACTTGTTGATCGTTTTGGCTTTTGCCGGGGACTCAACGATGACAAGAGCTTTACCCATATTCACCTTTACCTAATTTGATTCTTCCAGAATGCGTCGCACGTTGATTCACCTTCCACTGGCGACGAGACATCGATATGGTCTCTGCGTCGGCGGATATCAACCCTTAAACTGATTCGCGCTTGTAATGTAACTCTCATGTAACTGAGTTAACAGGCTTTTTCGCTCACAAACGCTATAGCACGACGGAGTATTGGTCGAATGTCAAGCAAATCTGTTGCCAGATTGACGAAAGCGTCACACTGTACCTGATAAAATGCGTTACGCAACTTTATTAGCATGCAAAAACAAATCTCGCCACTTGCAACACTGTCGTAAGACCTTCATTTAAGTCAGGGAATATTTGCCCATAAGCCGGGCTCGGCGTAGACTAATGTCCTTGTTTAAGGAGTAAATAATGCATAAAGACACTCAACCCATCGATCGCGAAACACTGCTGATTGAAGCCAACAAAATCATTCGTGAGCATGAGGACACGCTGGCGGGGATTGTCGCCACCGGCGTAACGCAGCGAAATGGCGTGCTGGTTTTCAGCGGAGATTACTTTTTAGACGAGCAAGGGCTACCGACGCCCAAAAGTACGGCGGTGTTTAATATGTTTAAACATCTGGCGCACGTACTTTCTGAAAAGTATCACTTGATCGATTAACACGAGAAATGATTTGCCGGATGACGGCTGCGCCTCATCCGGCAATTACAATTTTACATCAGCGGTTTTTGTCCTCGCTGCCACCAACGCATCAGTAAACGATCGGCGCTCTCGGCGGCACTGCCGGTAAAACGGTCCATCAGTTTTTTACGCTGCAGATAACGTACGTTTAATACGTCACGACCGTCCATCAGTCCGAGGATCACCTCATCGCTGGTATTGATCTCATCCACCAGCCCGTTGGCCAGCGCCTGTTGACCAAACCAGTGTTCACCCGTGGCAACCTGCTCAATGTCCAGAGCCGGACGCATGCGCTGTACAAAATCTTTAAACAGATGATGGGTTTCGTTCAGGTCTTCGCGGAATTTCTGCCGCCCTTCTTCCGTGTTTTCACCAAGTAAGGTCAGCGTACGCTTGTACTGTCCGGCGGTGTGCAGTTCGATATCAATATCTTTCCCTTTCAGGAAGCGGTGAAAGTTCGGGATCTGTGCCACAACGCCAATAGAGCCGACAATAGCAAACGGCGCCGAGACAATTTTATCCGCCACGCAAGCCATCATATATCCGCCGCTCGCAGCGACTTTATCTACCGTAACGGTCAGCGGGATCTGCTTATCGCGCAGACGTTGTAACTGGGACGCGGCCAGGCCATAGCCGTGTACTACGCCGCCCGGACTTTCCAGACGAACTACGACCTGATCCTGGGGTTTAACGACCGCCAGCACTGCCGTCACCTCTTCGCGTAATGCGCTGACCTCATGGGCATCCATACTGCCTTTAAAATCAAGTACCCATACCCGTGGTTTATCAGATGACGTACTGTCTCCCAGTTTCGCTTTTGCCTTAGCGGCCTTCGCCTCAAGTTTGTGTTTCTTTTTCTGCGCCTTATGCCAGAATTTTTGCTGATGCCCATCCAATAAAGCCAGCGACAGGTCTTCTTTCATCTCTTTATATTGATCGCTGAGATTAATAACCCGCAATTCCCCACGCTGACGTTTGCGTTGTGTCGCGTTTACGATCAGCATAACTACCACCGCAATAGCCACCACGACAGTGACAATTTTTGCCAAAAACAACCCATATTCAGACAACAATTCCACGTGACCCACCTTGGTTAAACAACGCTACTTTCGCTCAGTGTACAACAGCCTTGTTAACCCGTCTTGCTTCATCCATTCAGTAAAAAGCATGACAACGCGTTCATTTTGCGGTGTTATTGCCTTTGGCTGATTGAAAAAGAACAGGGTTTAAGGCATAAAGCCCAAAAGTTATCGCGAACGAGATGGCCAGGACGTCGCCGAGGAGTAGCCGTGCATTATCAACCGAAACAAGATCTTCTACAGGACCGCATTATTCTGGTCACCGGTGCCAGCGATGGTATCGGGCGTGAAGCCGCACAGACCTACGCGCGTTACGGCGCGACCGTGATTCTGTTAGGGCGTAACGAAGAAAAACTGCGTCAGGTTGCCCGCTCCATCGCCGAAGAAAAAGGTACGCAACCACACTGGTTCACGCTGGATCTGCTCACCTGTACGTCTGACGAATGCCACCAGCTCGCACAGCGCATTGCCGCGCATTTCCCGCGTCTGGATGGCGTATTGCATAATGCCGGATTGCTCGGTGACATTTGCCCGATGAGCGAGCAAAACCCGCAGGTATGGCAGGACGTGATGCAGGTAAACGTGAACGCCACCTTTATGCTGACTCAGGCATTGCTGCCGTTGTTGCTCAAATCCGATTCCGGATCGCTGGTCTTTACCTCCTCCAGCGTCGGTCGCCAGGGGCGCGCCAACTGGGGGGCATACGCCACCTCCAAATTTGCTACCGAAGGAATGATGCAGGTTCTGGCTGATGAATATCAGAACCGCCACCTGCGCGTAAACTGTATCAATCCTGGTGGAACGCGTACCGGCATGCGAGCCAGCGCGTTCCCGACGGAAGATCCGCAAAAATTGAAAACCCCCGCCGATATTATGCCGCTCTACCTGTGGCTGATGGGCGATGACAGCCGCCGTAAAACCGGTATGACTTTCGATGCCCAGCCGGGCCGTAAACCAGGAATCGCCCAATGAGTGAAGAACGCTATCAGCAGCGCCAGCAGCGCGTAAAAGACCGGGTTGACGCCCGTGTTGCCGCCGCCAGAGACGAGCGCGGGATTATTATTGTGTTCACCGGAAATGGTAAGGGTAAAACCACCGCCGCGTTCGGTACCGCCACACGCGCAGTAGGCCACGGTAAAAAAGTTGGCGTAGTGCAATTTATTAAGGGGACGTGGCCAAACGGTGAACGAAACTTACTCGAACCCCACGGCGTTGAGTTTCAGGTCATGGCGACAGGATTTACCTGGGAAACGCAGAACCGCGAGTCCGACACCGCAGCCTGCATGGCCGTATGGGAACACGGCAAGCGGATGCTGGCCGACGCAGAGCTGGATATGGTGATACTGGACGAGCTGACCTACATGGTTGCATACGACTATCTGCCACTCGACGAGGTCATCAATGCCCTAAACGCGCGCCCTGCCCATCAAACGGTTATTATCACCGGTCGTGGATGTCATCGCGATATTCTGGAGTTAGCGGATACGGTCAGCGAACTGCGGCCGGTTAAGCACGCCTTTGAAGCGGGCGTGAAAGCCCAGATGGGGATCGATTACTGACAGTAGGCCGGATAAGGCGCTTACGCCGCATCCGGCTCCACGCTAACGCCTGATGGCGCGTTGCTTATCAGGCCTACTCATGATTAACCGTTGTTGCTGCGACCGCCCGGACGACGGCTGCCGCCAACCTGAGAGTGGCGCTTCACCGCACGGCGGATCTGGTTTGCCTTCATACGGCGACGATCTTTCTCGACGGCAACTTTAGAGGTGGTTTCCGGCTTCAGTTCCACCAGTTCACGCAAATAGTTGGTCTGCGCGAGGTCAAGTTCCGTCCAGCCGCCACGCGGCAGGCCCTTCGGCAGTGGGATATCACCGTAACGTACACGGATAAGACGACTTACCTGCACGCCCACGGCTTCCCACAGGCGACGGACTTCACGGTTACGCCCTTCGGTCAACGTGACGTTATACCACTGGTTGATCCCTTCACCGCCGCTGAACTTGATCGTTTTAAATGCGGCCGGACCATCTTCCAGCTGCACGCCACGACTCAGATCGCGCAGTTTTGCGTCATCAACCTGACCAAACACACGCACCGCATATTCACGTTCAACTTCGCGGCTTGGGTGCATCAGACGGTTCGCCAGTTCGCCATCGGTGGTAAACAGCAGTAAACCACAGGTATTCACGTCCAGACGTCCCACGGCAATCCAGCGCGCATCGCGCAGTTTTGGCAGACGATCAAACACGGTCGGACGACCTTCCGGGTCGTTACGGGTACACAGTTCACCTTCTGGCTTGTAATAAGCCAGAACACGGCAGATTTGCTCCGCAGATTCTTTCACCGAAATCAGATGACCGTCGATACGGATTTTCAGACCCGGCGTAACTTCAACGCGATCGCCGAGCGTGGCAATTTTGCCATCAACGCTCACGCGACCCGCGGCAATTATGGATTCAATTTCACGGCGAGAACCGTGGCCAGCGCGCGCCAGCACTTTTTGTAACTTTTCGCTCATAGAGCTTCCTTTAGATGTCGCCTTCACAGGCGTCGAACAGGAGAATCAACGGCGCCAGTCAGCGCCATTTTAAGGCCGCGTAGTATAGCGGTTCGCGCCCTTATAAGAAAGGTTTAACGTCGCCGACGCCTTCGCGCAATACCACCGGGGAATCATCGGTTAAATCAATGACCGTGGTTGGCTGCTGACCGAGATATCCACCGTGGATAATCAAATCCACCACTTTCTCCAGACGATCTTTGATTTCTTCCGGATCTGACTCGGTAAATTCGCTGCCCGGCAGCATCAGTGATGTAGAAAGCATAGGCTCGCCCAGCGCTTCCAGCAGCGCCAGCGCAATCGGATTCGAGGGTACACGCAAACCGATGGTCTTACGTTTTTCCTGCAACAGTCGACGTGGTACTTCTTTCGTCCCCTTCAGGATGAACGTGTAGTTGCCCGGCGTGTTGTTTTTAATTAAACGGAAGGCCACGTTGTCGACAAACGAATAGGTCGACAGTTCGGACAGGTCACGACACATCAGCGTAAAGTTGTGCCCGTCCGGCAGGTGACGGATGCGACAAATGCGCTCCATTGCGCCTTTATCTTCAATTTTGCAACCCAACGCATAGCCGGAATCAGTTGGATAGACGATCACCCCTCCTTTACGCACGATTTCAACGGCCTGATTGATCAGGCGCTGCTGTGGGTTTTCGGGATGAATATAAAAAAACTGGCTCATACTTTCCTCTCTGTGGTCTCGGGCTGTTCCCAAAGTTGCCAGACGCCTTCTACACCTGCGGGCAACCAGAGTTTACGACCCAGCTCAATCCATGGGCAGGGTAGATGAAAATCAGACCCTTGCGATGCCCACAGTTGATGCTGACGCGCAAGCGTCGCCAGATGGGTGCGTTCATTGGGAGACTGCTGGCACTGTGCCACTTCCATCGCGTCGCCGTGATGTTCAGCAAAATGCGCAACCAGTCTTTTCAGCCACTTAGCGCTAAGATCGTACCGCCCAGGATGAGCCAGAACTGCCTTACCGCCAGAATGATGAATGACATCAATAGCTTGTTCTATTGTACACCACTGTGGCGGAACGTAACCGGTTTTCCCACGAGCAAGATATTTTTTAAAGACATCCGCCATGGTTGTGGCTTTTCCGCATTCCACCAGGAAACGCGCAAAATGCCCCCGAGTGATCGCCCCGCCATCAGCCAGGCGTAATGCCCCTTCCCACGCGCCGGGAATATGCGCTTTGTCGAGTCGTTCAGCAATCAGGCGCGCGCGCTGCTGACGACGTTCCGTTTGCTGCGCCAGAAATTCGCACATCATTGGATGGGCGATATCAATGTTCAGACCCACGATATGGATCTCATGGTTTTCCCAGACTGTTGATATCTCGACGCCAGGGATCAAATTTAACGCTAAACCCGCACGTGAAATTTCTTCTCTTGCCGCCGCAATACCCGCCGTGGTGTCATGATCGGTGATCGCCAGTGTACCGACTCGCATCTCTACCGCACGGTGTACTAAGGCTTCTGGCGTTAATCGCCCATCGGAGGCTGTAGTATGACTGTGCAGGTCATAAATCACTGCGTAATTCGTGTCGCTCAATGCGGCTCCCGTTTCACTAAATGTCTTAACCCGCCCATCATAGCGGTTTAGACAAATATACTGAAATCAGGTGTTGACTTTATTCCATCGAACTAGTTAACTAGTACGCAAGTTCACATGAAGAAGGTATCTGAGATGAAAGCAACATATGTTCTGCACGGTTGGTGGCGCACTTCCTGATTTCGGGCAGTGTCTTACGTCTGCAATATGCAACCAGATACCCGGCCCGCCAAATGAGCGGGCTTTTTTTTGAACAAAATTAATGAGAATAACGATGCAAACACAAAAACCGACACTCGAGCTGCTTGCCTGCGATGCCGCCTACCGTGAAAATCCGACGGCGCTGTTTCATCAGGTGTGTGGCGCACGTCCGGCAACGCTGCTGCTGGAATCTGCCGATATCGACAGCAAAGACGATCTGAAGAGCTTGCTGCTGGTCGACAGTGCATTACGCATTACCGCCATCGGTGACACTGTCACCATTCAGGCATTATCAGCTAACGGCGCATCGCTGCTGCCGCTGCTGGATGCTGCCCTGCCAGCGGGTGTTGAGAACAAACAACAACCGAATGGTCGCCATCTGCGATTCCCTGCCGTTAGCCCGCTGCTGGATGAAGACGCCCGCTTATGTTCCCTGTCCGTATTTGATGCCTTCCGTTTATTGCAGGAGCTGGTTAATGTTCCTGCGCAAGAACGTGAAGCGATGTTCTTCGGCGGTCTGTTTTCCTACGACCTGGTTGCCGGTTTTGAAGATTTACCTCAGCTTGAAGCGGGCAACCGTTGCCCTGACTACTGCTTCTATCTGGCAGAAACGCTCATGGTCATCGACCATCAGAAGAAAAGCACCCGCATTCAGGCCAGCATATTTACCCCCAGCGATGCAGAAAAACAGCGTCTTAATGCCCGTCTGGCGCAACTGAGCCAGCAGCTTACCGAACCTGCGCCGCCGCTGCCCGTCACTGAAGTTCCGCACATGCGCTGCGAATGCAATCAGAGCGATGAAGAGTTTGCCGCCGTGGTTCGTGGTATGCAAAAAGCCATTCGCGCTGGCGAAATTTTCCAGGTGGTTCCATCCCGTCGTTTCTCGCTGCCCTGCCCGTCACCGCTGGCGGCCTACTATGTGCTGAAGAAAAGTAACCCCAGCCCGTACATGTTTTTTATGCAGGACAACGATTTCACATTGTTCGGCGCCTCTCCGGAAAGCTCGCTGAAATACGATGCCACCAGCCGGCAGATTGAAATCTACCCGATTGCCGGGACCCGCCCACGCGGTCGTCGTGCGGACGGTTCACTGGACCGCGATCTCGACAGCCGTATTGAGCTGGAGATGCGTACCGATCATAAAGAGCTTTCCGAGCACCTGATGCTGGTAGACCTGGCGCGTAACGACCTGGCGCGCATCTGCACGCCCGGCAGCCGCTACGTTGCTGACCTCACCAAAGTGGATCGTTATTCCTTCGTTATGCACCTGGTTTCCCGCGTAGTCGGCGAGCTGCGTAGCGATCTGGATGTGCTGCATGCTTACCGAGCCTGTATGAACATGGGTACGCTAAGCGGAGCACCGAAAGTTCGCGCCATGCAGCTTATCGCCGAGGCCGAAGGCCGTCGTCGCGGCAGCTATGGCGGCGCAGTGGGTTACTTCACGGCCCATGGCGATCTGGATACCTGTATTGTGATTCGTTCCGCCCTCGTGGAAGACGGTATTGCCACCGTACAGGCTGGCGCCGGAATTGTTCTGGATTCCGTTGGGCAGTCAGAAGCCGATGAAACCCGTAATAAAGCGCGTGCGGTTCTGCGTGCTATCGCCACCGCACACCACGCACAGGAGACCTTCTAATGGCTGACATTCTGCTGCTCGATAATATCGACTCTTTTACCTATAACCTGGCAGATCAGCTGCGTACTAACGGTCATAACGTGGTGATTTACCGCAACCATATTCCGGCCCAGACATTAATAGACCGCTTAGCGACCATGAAAAATCCGGTGCTGATGCTCTCTCCAGGTCCAGGTGCGCCAAGCGAAGCGGGCTGCATGCCGGAGCTGTTAACCCGCCTGCGCGGCAAGCTGCCAATCATCGGCATTTGTCTGGGGCATCAGGCCATTGTCGAGGCCTATGGTGGATACGTGGGACAGGCTGGGGAAATCCTGCACGGCAAAGCGTCCAGCATTGAACACGATGGTCAGGCAATGTTCGCCGGTCTGGCAAATCCGCTGCCAGTGGCGCGCTATCACTCGCTGGTTGGCAGCAACGTTCCGGCCGGATTGACCATCAACGCCCACTTTAACGGCATGGTGATGGCGGTACGTCACGATACCGATCGCGTATGTGGCTTCCAGTTCCATCCAGAATCCATTCTGACCACCCAGGGCGCACGTCTGCTGGAGCAAACGCTGGCCTGGGCGCAACAGAAACTCGAACAGACCAATACCCTGCAACCTATTCTGGAGAAACTGTATCAGGCCCAGACGCTGTCTCAGCAGGAAAGCCACCAGCTGTTCTCCGCCGTGGTACGCGGTGAACTGAAGCCGGAACAACTGGCTGCGGCGCTGGTGAGCATGAAAATTCGTGGCGAGCACCCGAATGAAATTGCCGGTGCGGCAACCGCGCTGCTGGAAAACGCCGCCCCGTTCCCGCGACCTGATTATCTGTTTGCCGATATTGTCGGTACCGGTGGTGACGGCAGCAACAGTATCAATATTTCCACCGCCAGCGCCTTTGTGGCGGCCGCTTGCGGACTGAAAGTCGCCAAACACGGCAACCGCAGCGTCTCCAGCAAGTCGGGCTCTTCGGATCTGTTAGCGGCTTTTGGCATCAATCTGGATATGAACGCCGATAAATCCCGTCAGGCACTTGACGACCTCGGAGTGTGTTTCTTGTTTGCGCCGAAATACCACACCGGTTTTCGCAATGCTATGCCGGTACGCCAACAGTTGAAAACCCGTACGCTGTTTAACGTCCTCGGCCCGTTGATTAACCCGGCACATCCGCCGCTGGCGCTGATCGGCGTTTACAGTCCGGAACTGGTGCTGCCGATTGCCGAAACGCTGCGCGTGTTGGGGTACCAGCGGGCAGCCGTGGTGCACAGCGGTGGCATGGATGAAGTTTCGCTGCATGCACCGACCATTGTGGCGGAGCTGCATGATGGCGAAATCAAGAGCTATCAACTGACGGCAGAAGACTTTGGCCTGACGCCTTACCACCAGGAACAGCTGGCTGGCGGCACGCCGGAAGAAAACCGTGACATTCTTAGTCGCTTGTTACAAGGTAAAGGTGAAGCCGCTCATGAAGCTGCTGTTGCCGCGAATGTCGCCATGTTAATGCGCCTGCACGGTGAAGAAGATTTAAAAGCCAATGCGCAAACCGTGATTAATGTACTGCGCAGCGGCGCGGCCTATGACCGTGTCACTGCACTGGCAGCAAGAGGGTAAATGATGCAAACCGTTTTAGCGAAAATTGTCGCAGACAAGGCGATTTGGGTAGAAGCCCGCAAACAGCAACAACCGCTGGCCAGCTTTCAGAATGATGTTCAACCCAGCTCTCGTGATTTCTACGATGCGCTGCAAGGTGCACGCACCGCCTTTATTCTGGAGTGCAAAAAAGCGTCTCCGTCAAAAGGCGTGATCCGTGATGACTTCGACCCGGCACAGATTGCGGGCGTATATAAACAATATGCTTCTGCGATTTCCGTACTGACCGATGAGAAATATTTTCAGGGGAGCTTTGATTTCCTGCCCATCGTCAGCCGCATCGCACCGCAGCCGATTCTGTGTAAGGACTTTATTATCGATCCTTACCAGATTTACCTGGCGCGCTTCTATCAGGCGGACGCCTGTCTGCTGATGCTGTCGGTGCTTGATGATGAGCAATATCGTCAACTCGCCGCCGTCGCCCACAGTTTGAAAATGGGCGTACTGACCGAAGTCAGTAACGATGAAGAGCTGGAGCGAGCTATCGCACTGGGCGCCAAAGTCGTCGGTATCAACAACCGTGATTTACGCGACCTGTCGATCGATCTGAATCGCACCCGCCAACTGGCGCCGCGACTGGGTCATGGCGTAACCGTCATCAGCGAGTCCGGTATCAATACCTATGGTCAAGTGCGAGAACTCAGCCACTTCGCCAACGGTTTTCTGATTGGCTCTGCGTTGATGTCGCATGATGATCTGCATGCTGCCGTGCGTCGCGTTCTGCTCGGCGAAAATAAAGTCTGCGGTTTAACCCGGCCTCAGGATGCAAACGCGGCATACGAAGCGGGTGCCATATACGGCGGGTTGATTTTTGTGTCCACATCGCCACGCGCGGTCAGCGTTGAACACGCGCGCGAGGTCATGACCGGCGCACCGCTGCAATATGTCGGGGTGTTTCGCAACGCAGAGATCACCGACGTGCGCGAAACAGCGGCGGCTCTGGGGCTAACAGCCGTGCAATTGCATGGTAGCGAAGACCAGGCCTATGTTGACGCCCTGCGCGACGCGCTCCCCGAACAGGTGCAAATCTGGAAGGCGTTAAGCGTCAGTGAAACGTTGCCAGCCCGTGATTATCAGCACGTCGATAAATACATATTCGACAATGGCCAGGGAGGCAGCGGTCAACGCTTCGACTGGTCACTTTTAGGCGGACAATCGCTGGATAACGTTTTACTGGCTGGCGGACTCGGCGCTGATAACTGCGTTGACGCGGCAAAAACCGGCTGTGCCGGTCTCGATTTCAATTCTGGCGTAGAGTCACAGCCGGGCATCAAGGATGCACGTCTTTTGGCTTCGGTCTTTCAGACGCTGCGCGCATATTAAGGAAAAGGACATGACAACATTACTCAATCCGTATTTTGGTGAATTTGGCGGTATGTATGTGCCACAGATTCTGATGCCTGCCCTGCGCCAGCTGGAAGAAGCTTTTGTCAGCGCGCAAAAGGATCCTGAATTTCAGGCGCAGTTTACAGACCTGCTGAAAAACTATGCTGGTCGTCCAACTGCCCTGACCAAATGCCAGAACATTACTCAAGGCACCAACACTACGCTGTATCTCAAACGTGAAGATTTGCTGCACGGCGGCGCGCACAAAACCAACCAGGTATTGGGCCAGGCTTTGTTGGCGAAGCGTATGGGGAAAACGGAGATCATCGCCGAAACCGGCGCGGGCCAGCACGGTGTTGCATCAGCTCTCGCCAGCGCACTGCTGGGGCTGAAATGCCGTATTTATATGGGTGCAAAAGACGTTGAACGCCAGTCGCCAAACGTTTTCCGTATGCGTCTGATGGGGGCTGAAGTTATCCCGGTTCACAGCGGTTCTGCAACGCTGAAAGATGCCTGTAACGAAGCGCTGCGCGACTGGTCTGGCAGCTACGATACCGCGCACTATATGCTCGGTACGGCGGCAGGTCCACATCCCTTCCCGACCATTGTTCGTGAATTTCAGCGCATGATCGGCGAGGAAACTAAAGCGCAGATCCTTGAAAAAGAAGGTCGCCTGCCGGACGCGGTTATCGCCTGCGTGGGCGGCGGTTCTAACGCCATCGGTATGTTCGCGGACTTTATTAATGAAACCAGCGTCGGTCTGATTGGCGTCGAGCCTGGCGGCCATGGGATTGAATCAGGGGAACATGGCGCACCGTTGAAGCATGGTCGTGTCGGGATTTACTTCGGCATGAAGTCCCCGATGATGCAGACCGAAGAAGGACAGATTGAAGAGTCTTACTCTATTTCCGCGGGGCTGGATTTCCCGTCTGTCGGGCCGCAGCATGCGTATCTGAACAGCATTGGTCGCGCCGATTATGTTTCGATCACCGACGACGAAGCGCTTGAGGCCTTCAAAACGCTGTGTCTGCACGAGGGGATTATTCCGGCGCTGGAGTCCTCCCATGCCCTGGCACACGCATTGAAAATGATGCGTGAAAACCCGGAAAAAGAGCAGTTACTGGTGGTTAATCTCTCCGGTCGCGGCGACAAAGACATTTTCACCGTACACGATATTCTGAAAGCGCGAGGGGAAATCTGATGGAACGTTACGAAAACCTGTTTGCACAGCTGAAGGACCGCAAAGAAGGTGCTTTTGTCCCCTTCGTAACCCTGGGCGATCCGTCTGTTGAGCAGTCACTGAAAATCATTGATACGCTGATTGAAGCCGGTGCCGATGCCCTTGAGCTCGGTATTCCGTTCTCCGATCCGCTGGCTGACGGTCCAACCATTCAGGAAGCCACCTTGCGTGCGTTTGCCGCCGGCGTCACGCCGTCGCAATGCTTTGAAATGCTGGCGCTGATTCGCCAGAAGCACCCTACGATTCCCATTGGCTTGCTGATGTATGCCAACCTGGTGTTTAGCAAGGGCATTGACGAGTTTTACGCCCAGTGTGAAAAAGTTGGCGTGGATTCCGTGTTAGTAGCCGATGTTCCCGTTGAAGAGTCCGCGCCATTCAGAGCTGCGGCGCTCCGCCACAACATTGCGCCAATTTTTATCTGCCCACCGAACGCTGATGAAGAACTGCTGCGCCAGATAGCCTCTCATGGCCGCGGCTATACCTATTTGCTTTCGCGTGCGGGCGTGACCGGTGCAGAAAATCGAGCGGCATTACCGCTGCATCACCTGGTCGAAAAGTTGAAAGCATATGATGCTCCGCCTTCTTTACAGGGATTTGGTATCTCTGCGCCTGAACAGGTAACCGGCGCGATTGACGCTGGCGCTGCTGGCGCTATTTCCGGCTCGGCAATAGTGAAAATCATTGAGAAAAATGTTGCGATACCGGAACAGATGCTGGCTGAGCTGAAAGCTTTTGTCAGCGCGATGAAAGCCGCCACACGGCAGTAAGCTAAATCAACCGCCAGAGACTTCTGGCGGTTTTACGCTTCTTTCGTGTGCTTCATTTTATACATGGCGCTATCTGCATTCTGAATAGCCACATCCAGTTCACCGTTCACCTCTGCAATCCCCCACGATACTGACAATGGCACGGTATGACCGTCCACTACAAACACATGGCTGGTCACCTGCCCGCTGATACGTTGAGCGATTGCGATGGCATCAGTTGCCTGCGAGCGAAACAGCAGGATCATAAATTCATCCCCGCCGGTACGAATCACAATATCGTGACTGGTGCGGGTGTTTGATAACATCCTGTTGGCGATAATTTGCAACGCACGATCGCCTGCCGCGTGACCCCAGGTATCATTGACGGCCTTGAACTTATTGCAGTCCAGTAGCACCACCGAACAGTGGGATAAATCACGGCGCTTGATGATGTCGAGTATACGGCGATTAAAGCAACCGGTCAGGGTGTCTATATAAACCTTCAGGTCGCTTTCGTTTAGCCATGATTTTAGCGAAAAACTAATCATGATGAAAAAGAACGGCGCCAGCAGGATCACGATCCCGGCATGGGTATCGCGCGTCATAAAACGGCCTAATGAAAGCGAATAGTGCAGCGCATATTTCTCCGAAAAATTGCGCACTAAAAAACGGGATTGACCTGTACATTTACCGGATAAACAGAGACTTTCATTGTTGGTCAAATTTACCAATTCCACATTCAGCTCTGGTGGGAGCTGGTAGTCAAATGCTTGAGCCAACGCTTCCTGCAATTCGGGCTTTGAATGGTCATAAACCAGATAGGCCACGATTTGGTCTGATATCTCTTTGCCAGACAGATCGTAGATATAGCTCACCACGCTGTAAGCTTTTTCACCGGTAATTTTATCGGTATAGAAGTTCGTTGAACTAAGGGCTTTGTTTTTGACGTTTTTTTGCAACAGTCGGGTATAGAAATCGACCGGCGGATAGAAAAAGTTGGTGAGATCCCGCGCCATTTCAGAATTTGAGAAACTGAAGTTGCGCGAATCGGAAGCCATAAACCAGTAAAAATAATCTGAATTTTTGGCGATAATATAACGATGTGCATCGAAGCTGCCCGGATTTAGCTCATTAACCATACCACGAATAAACTCCGCCGCCGTATACATACACAGCGCGTTGTGGCTGGCTTGCTGGGCAATAATTGCCCCCGTTTCCGAATGCAGACGCTTTGGGTCGGCGTTAATTCCCCATTCAATCTCATTGCGGGGAACAAATTGTGAAATATCGCCACATTGCTCACCCGATTTAATATGGTGATAGCGCTCACCAATCGCATCGGCGATCAGCTCATTATCGTTAAAAATGTCCATCATGCGCGCTTGCATGCGGTTAACACCGTCACTGACTGCAGCCATCCGCTGCTCATAAATTATAAACAGAAACAACGACGTAAATATCAACGTAATGAGCCCTGATACCAGCAGTGCCTGCCTGTTTCTGAGCTTGTCCTGCACAATCTTCACGAGTTCACCCTGATAGTTAACATATTGCCAAACCGGTTACCCGTTTCTGTCGTTGCATAACTGCGCTGTATGTTGATTGAGAATGTTAACCGTCCCTAAGCTGATGCCTTAGAAGCCCGCCATTGTGTGCGCTAAAGTTACAGACTTATACAATAAAAGCACATTTTTGTTAACATAAATGCAAACTAATCATCACCCTCAATCGGATACCCTGCCCGACGAATGGCCTCACGACAATCGCTCACGCCTGCGGCATAGCCCGCTTCAATCTCACAAACAGGACTGGCGCTGCAATAAGGTAGTTTAACCGGAGTCGCAATGCGTTTCTCCAGCACTTCAATTTTATCCATAAAATTCAATAAATCACGCGCGGCACTCACGGCGAACTCTGCCGTTTCATCTCCGGTGAAAGGTTCCAAAAGTGTGATTTTTTGTTGTAGCAGGTGGCGAGTCAACATCATCGTCAATACCCTCAAAGCCAGTTTGCTTAAAGAGTAGCATTACATCGACGGGGAGAAAGGCAGGAAGAAATAAACTGGTAATAAAAAAGCTGACCGTGGAACGATCAGCTTTTCCGTATTTTAATCACGGACTTAGAAGCGATAACCCGCGGAGAACATAAACACCCACGGATCGAGGCGGACGCTGTCATGCTGCTGCGCGCCAGCCAGTTTGTAGCTCGCGGTGGTGTCGATATCCATGTACCAGACCGACATGTTAATCAGCCAGTCGCGGTTAATCAGATAGTCCATACCCACTTGCCCTGCTGCGCCCCAAGAGTCTTTCAGGCTCAGGTCAGATAAACCGGTTTCTTTGCCGTTATTGTTAAAGCCTTCGTCAAAGAAGGTGGTGTAGTTCACACCGACACCAACGTACGGACGCAGTTTGCTGCTGGAATCGCCGAAATACCACTGTGCCATTAAGGTCGGCGGTAAATGGTGAACGGTCGCAATATCACCTGTTGTGGCAGTGCCAATTTTATGGCGGAACGGCGTGGCTGCCAGTAATTCAACACCGATATTGTCGGTTGCCATGTAGGTAAATGTCAGACCCAACTGCGTGTTATTGCTGACATCAAAGCCACCCAGGCTTCCCAGCGTACCACCCGCGCCTTCCGTCGGTCTGACGGTGGCAGAACCTGCACGAATAAAGAATTCTCCGGCCTCATGCGCAAATACGTTACCAGAGAGAAGAGTTGTTAAAGCCACTGCTGCAACTGTTAATTTTTTCATGTCCGCTCCATCGTTATGGTTATAAAAGCGGAACGAATATACCCACATTGGAGTAATAAGTGATCTAACCTGGATCACATTGACTTTGATAATTTAACATTTATTGATCCAGATTAAGTTAGAACTTGCATTCAAAATCCTGGTTAACCTAATTCAGATCAATTTTGATATATTTTCGCCACGCAAGTACCTGGCCTCCGTTGCAGAATGGCGATGGTTATTTGTTCGTGATGCGCAGAGAACAACCAACGTTCTTGCATGAAGCTGAAGTCATAGTCAAAAATTACCGGGGCTTTACAAAGATATGCTTTTCCATACACCGCGCGATGCTGCCACTGTAGAGTTATCCAGGGTACAATTGCCCACAAATGAACACCTGCAAAACTCAAGGAGAGTGCATGTCTATCACGGCGAAATCCGTTTACCGTGACACGGGAAACTTTTTCCGTAATCAATTCATTACCATCTTGCTGGTATCGTTGTTGTGCGCGTTTATCACAGTGGTGTTAGGGCATGCCTTTTCTCCCACCGACGCACAAATTGCGCAACTCAGTGAAGGCGATCAGTTAACCAGCAGCGTGGGATTGTTCGATCTGGTGCAAAACATGACCCCGGAGCAACAGCAAATTTTGCTACGCGCTTCCGCGGCGTCGACGTTTTCCGGTCTGATTGGTAATGCCATCCTCGCCGGAGGCATTATCCTGATGATTCAGCTGATTTCAGCCGGTCATCGGGTCAGCGCGTTACGCGCCATCGGTGCCAGCGCGCCGGTTTTGCCGAAGCTGTTTATTCTGATTTTTCTGACTACTCTGCTGGTGCAAATCGGTATTATGCTGGTTGTGGTACCCGGTATTCTGCTGGCTATCCTGCTGGCACTTGCACCGGTGATGTTAGTACAGGACAAAATGGGTGTCTTTGCCGCGATGCGCAACAGTATGCGTCTGGCGTGGTCGAATATGCGTCTGGTTGCACCAGCAGTGATCGGTTGGCTGCTGGCAAAAACGTTGTTGTTGCTTTTTGCGCCAAGTTTTGCGGTACTTACGCCAAATGTAGGCGCGGTATTGGCGAATACGCTGAGCAATATGATCTCCGCCGTGTTGCTGATCTATTTGTTCCGCCTGTACATGCTAATTCGCCAATAAACCCTGAACGCATTCCGGGCTTGTACCCGGTGCTTTTGATGACGGAATCGAAGAATGAAGCAGTTTCTTGATTTTTTACCGCTGGTTGTCTTTTTTGCTTTTTATAAGCTCTATGACATCTATGCGGCGACCTCGGCGCTGATTGTTGCGACGGCTGTGGTTTTGATTTACAGCTGGGTCCGCTATCGCAAGGTCGAGAAGATGGCATTGATCACTTTTGTTCTGGTAGCCGTGTTCGGTGGCCTGACCATCTTCTTCCACAATGATGAATTCATTAAGTGGAAAGTAACGGTGATTTACGGGCTGTTTGCCGGTGCGCTGCTGGTTAGCCAATGGGTAATGAAAAAGCCGCTGATTCAGCGCATGTTAGGTAAAGAGCTGAGCTTGCCACAGCCGGTTTGGATAAAACTTAACTTCGCCTGGGCCGTCTTCTTTATCCTGTGCGGTCTGGCGAATATCTATATCGCGTTTTGGCTACCGCAGAATATTTGGGTCAACTTTAAAGTATTCGGCCTGACCGCCCTGACTTTACTATTTACGTTACTGAGCGGAGTCTATATTTACCGCCACCTTCCGCAGGAAGATAAATCGTAATAAATGCTCGCCAGATCTCCGGATCTGGCGAATTTTTATCCCTTCGAGTTCCTTGTTGCCATCAACCTGGCTTACTTCCGCCCCGCAGGCCGCATCCCCTCTGTTCTCAGCGCGTAAATTCTAGTAGCATCGCGCCTGTAATCTTTCTCTATAGTCGGTTCTACAATGACAACAACGAATAACACTCCCCAGGGCGAACTGGTTTTACGCACTCTGGCTATGCCTGCCGATACCAACGCAAACGGTGATATTTTTGGCGGCTGGCTGATGTCACAAATGGATATAGGTGGCGCTATTCAGGCCAAAGAGATCGCACATGGTCGCGTGGTCACGGTGCGGGTTGAAGGAATGAGCTTTTTGCGCCCGGTTGCCGTGGGCGATGTGGTTTGTTGCTATGCACGCTGCGTGAAACGCGGGACGACCTCGATCAGCATTAATATTGAAGTCTGGGTGAAGAAAGTCGCTTCAGAACCTATCGGCCAGCGCTATAAAGCTACCGAAGCCCTGTTTATCTACGTTGCCGTTGATAAAGACGGTAAACCGCGGCCGATTCCCTCCCTGGCCTGATAGCACGCGCAAGCATCGCCATCCGGCAATCATTCTGCCGGATTTGGCGGCGTAACGCCAAATCCGGCCTGATGCTTACTCGATCTGTGTTGTGCCGTTCAGGCGGAAAACAATATTCACCACCAGCCCGGAACCAGGCTTACCGGCTTCATAACGCCATCTGCGCATCGCATTTTTCACTTCACGCTCAAACATATTCGCAGGCTGTGCGGACAGAACTTCCACATTTTCAACCCGGCCATCCGAGGTCACGTCAAATTTGACCTTCACACGGCCTTCAATGCGCAACGCCTGTGCACGTGCCGGATATTGAGGCTGATTACGACTTAAGGCTCGCGGACCCGATGGAGCACTCACCGCCGGTTTAGTGGTTGCCGGAGCGGTACTGGTTGTTGGACGCGCAGGCGCCGTATTTTCAAACGGGGACGCCGGACGAGGCTCTGCTGGTTTAACATCACGCTTCGGCTGCTCTTCCACCTTTTTCACCGGTTTTGGCTTCGGCTTAGGTTTGGGCTTCGGTTTCTCAATCACTACCGGCGCTTCTTTTGGCGGTTCGGGGATCGGTTCTGGCTCCGGTTCAGGCTCGACGACAGGTTCCGGCGGCGGCTGAACGGCCTGAGGCGGTTCAAGATCGGCAGGCGCAACCATCGTCACGGAGATCGGCTGCGCTGGCGCAGGCAGTTCAATAACCTGATGTACCGAGGTATACAGCAAACCTGCCACTACAGCACCATGAATGCCGACAGAAAGTAACGTAGGCCAGGGAAAGCGACGAGGTAAATCAAGGGTCATTGAAGTCATAATCGTTTCAGTAAAAAAACCAGGCCCTGATTTTAAATGCAAATAGCAATCATATTCAATAAGACCGTGAAGCTAACTGGCATTTAAAACGCGATTTTATGATAAAAAACCATTTTCAAAGTATGGCCTTAACATATTAGTTATCTTTCCGTTGCAGTTACCAAGCCTTTCCAATAACGTAAATATGACCTTTTACCGTTCAAGGAGCTCTACCCGTGCTGTACGTTATTTACGCTCAAGATATCGCAGACTCTCTCGAAAAACGTCTTTCCGTACGCCCTGCTCATCTGGCTCGTCTGCAACTCCTTCATGACGAAGGCCGTTTGCTCACGGCGGGTCCCATGCCAGCGGTTGACAGTAACGATCCGGGCGCCGCAGGCTTTACCGGCTCAACGGTGATTGCAGAATTTGAATCTTTAGAAGCCGCGCAGGCGTGGGCGGAAGCCGATCCCTACGTGGCGGCAGGTGTTTATGCGCAGGTTTCAGTAAAACCGTACAAAAAAGTATTTTAAAAACAAAACGAAAAGCTGACATTGGGCACCGCCAGCGGTGCCCTTTTGAGATCAGATGTTGTGGATCGCAAACAGCAACGAGTTACGTTGATGGTTGAGAATACACTTTCTGATGGTATGGATACGCATATTACGGCGCGATTGTCCTTCAAGCCAACGTGCTTTACGGCGGCTAGCCTGACGCAGCATCCGCCAGCGTCCCACTTCCGTTCTACTACGCTTCATGTTTACTACTCTTTCAGTCACTGAGCGGCCATTATAACGCCACACCGAATGCAGACCAGTGGTTTTCCCGTGTTTTTATTTGCCAGATTAATCCTGATGCGTAAACTCTTAACAATACGCTTTCAAAAGGATTTTTAAATTTATGACAACCTTCTACACCGTGGTGAGTTGGCTGGTCATTCTGGGTTACTGGGTACTCATTGCTGGCGTAACATTACGCATTCTAATGAAACGACGCGCAGTGCCCTCCGCAATGGCCTGGCTTTTGATCATCTATATTCTGCCATTGGTAGGGATCATTGCTTATCTGTCCTTCGGTGAGCTCCACCTGGGTAAACGTCGCGCCGAACGCGCCCGGGCAATGTGGCCGTCAACGGCCAAGTGGCTGAACGATCTTAAAGCCTGTAAGCATATTTTTGCGCAGGAAAACAGCAGCGTCGCGTCATCCTTATTTAAGCTGTGCGAGCGTCGTCAGGGAATCGCTGGCGTTAAAGGGAATCAATTGCAGTTGCTCACCAGTTCAGAGGACGTGATGCAGGCATTGATCCGTGATATTCAACTGGCGCGTCACAACATCGAGATGGTGTTCTACATCTGGCAACCAGGCGGTATGGCCGATCAGGTCGCCGAGTCATTAATGGCTGCCGCAAGGCGTGGAATTCACTGTCGCTTAATGCTGGACTCCGCGGGTAGCGTGGCGTTCTTTCGCAGCCCATGGGCGGCGATGATGCGTAACGCGGGTATCGAGGTTGTTGAAGCGCTGAAAGTAAACCTGATGCGTGTATTTTTACGCCGTATGGACCTGCGTCAGCACCGCAAAATGATCATGATCGATAACTATATTGCTTATACCGGCAGCATGAACATGGTCGATCCCCGTTTCTTCAAACAAGATGCCGGCGTCGGGCAATGGGTGGATTTGATGGCGAGAATGGAAGGCCCGGTAGCCACCGCTATGGGCATTGTCTATTCCTGCGACTGGGAAATTGAGACCGGCAAGCGCATTCTGCCCCCGCCGCCAGACGTCAATATCATGCCATTTGAGCAGGCCAGCGGCCACACCATTCACACTATCGCTTCGGGACCTGGTTTCCCTGAAGATTTGATTCATCAGGCGCTGTTAACCGCAGCTTATTCGGCGCGTGAATATTTAATTATGACCACGCCCTACTTCGTTCCCAGCGACGATCTGCTGCATGCGATCTGTACGGCGGCGCAGCGCGGGGTCGACGTCAGTATTATTCTTCCACGCAAGAATGATTCCCTGCTGGTTGGCTGGGCAAGCCGGGCCTTTTTCACTGAGTTGCTGGCGGCTGGCGTTAAAATCTATCAGTTCGAAGGTGGCTTACTGCACACCAAGAGCGTACTGGTCGATGGCGAGCTGAGCCTGGTCGGTACCGTTAACCTGGATATGCGCAGTCTGTGGCTCAATTTTGAAATCACGCTGGTCATTGATGATGCCGGATTCGGTGGCGATCTCGCGGCAGTACAGGATGATTATATTTCGCGTTCCCGTCTGCTTGATGCCCATTTGTGGGTAAAACGACCACTCTGGCAGCGGATCGCTGAGCGACTGTTTTACTTCTTTAGTCCGTTGCTGTAAAACGTGCCCATCAGACAGTAAACAGGTAGTCATTATGGATATGGATTTGAACAATCGCCTGACTGAAGACGAAACGCTTGAGCAGGCTTACGATATTTTTCTTGAACTGGCTGCGGACAACCTGGATCCAGCCGACATCATTCTGTTCAATTTACAGTTTGAAGAGCGCGGTGGTGCCGAGTTATTCGACCCGGCAGAAGACTGGCAGGAGCATGTTGATTTTGACCTGAACCCTGACTTCTTTGCCGAAGTGGTGATTGGTCTGGCAGATACAGAAGACGGCGAGATTAACGATATTTTTGCGCGCGTTTTATTATGTCGCGAAAAAGATCACAAACTCTGCCATATTCTCTGGCGCGAGTAACAAACAAAAAAGCTGCTCTCGCAGCTTTTTTCATTTTTAGCCCGGCAGTTTACTTCCGCAGCGGTTACAAAACTGCGCACTATGTTCATGCTGCGCCTGCTGACACTGTGGGCATCTACGCTGATATCCGCGCTGTTGGAACGCACTGCTCATGTGTGTGGTTATCAATCCGGTCGGTATCGCAATCACAGAGTATCCAATCAGGATAAGCACTGACGCCACCATGCGTCCCAACGGCGTGTGCGGTGTAATGTCACCGTAGCCGACGGTGGTGACCGTAACAATAGCCCAATACACAGACGCATTCAGCGTAGTAAAGCCATATTTGGGCCCTTCTATCAGATACATCATCGCGCCGAAAACAACCATCAGAATGGCAATAAAGGAATAGAACAACATCAGTTGATGACGGGCGCTTTTTAACGCATTCCAGAACACTCGCAGAGAAGGCATAAAACGCAGCAGCTTGAGAATACGCAAAACGCGCAGGACACGCATCGCTCGCCAGGCGAAGACATAGCTCAAACTGATTTCAGGCCATAGCCACATCACGTACAGCGGTAGAATGGTGGCCAGATCGATAATCCCCCAGAAGCTAAACACATATTTAGCGGGATTGGCCCAGCTGCATAAGCGAAGAAAATATTCGAGGGTAAAGACCAGAGTAATAAAGATCTCCAGCCAGACAAAAATGCGCCATTCCTCAAAGGTTAAATGGTATTGCGTCCCGACCCCGGACTCAATGAAGATAACAATAACGCTGAGCAAGGCGAACAGCGCGCACATACCTTCAAAGCGACGCCCTGAACGGGTGTTTAAATCGAATAATTTGCGATAGAGCGCGCGGCGGACAGAAGAGACTAAACCTGACACATATACCTCACCAAAAAGAAGGGCTGACCTTTGTCAGCCCTCAGGATTATAGCGGGTCTACTTTCAGGCAGGAAACTGCGTGACGGAAACTTCCTTCGAGAACCGGGCGGGTTTTTGCGCATTCCGGTCCGGCAATCGGGCAGCGCGTACGGAACACGCAGCCGGAAGGAGGATTAATCGGCGACGGCAATTCGCCTTCCAGCAACTGGATAACCTTGTTCCTTTCCTGATCCGGGTCGGGAATCGGCACTGCAGACATCAACGCCTTGGTATAAGGGTGCAGCGGATTATGGTACACCTCATCATAAGTCCCTAATTCCACCGCGTGTCCGAGATACATGACCAGCACGCGATCGGAGATATGTTTCACCACCGCCAGGTCGTGAGCAATGAAGATTAACGATAATCCCATTTCACGCTGTAACTGTTGTAACAGGTTCACCACCTGGGCCTGAATGGATACGTCCAGCGCCGAAACCGGTTCATCGCAAATAATCAGCTTCGGCTCGAGGATCAGCGCCCGGGCAATACCAATACGCTGACACTGACCGCCGGAAAACTCATGCGGGTAGCGGTTAATCAGATTTGGCAGCAACCCTACCTTCATCATCATCGTCTTCACACGGTCGCGGACTTCCTGACCAGACAGGTTCGGATGATAAGTCCGCAGCGGTTCGGCAATGATTTCACCGATGGTCATGCGCGGGTTCAGTGATGCCAGCGGATCCTGGAAAATCATCTGAATATCGCTACGCACTTCCCGCCACTCATCGGGTTTCATGCCCAGTAAATCTTTACCCAGCCAGGCGACTTTTCCATCGGTGGCTTTCACCAGGCCAATAATCGCACGGGCAAAAGTCGATTTTCCACAGCCTGATTCGCCGACAACGCCCAGGGTTTCACCTTCATACAGTCGCAGAGTCACGCCATCAACCGCTTTCAGGGTTTTAGACGGCTGCCAGAACCACTGCTTGCCGTCTTTAATGTCGAAATGGACTTTAAGATCGGCAATTTCAAGGAGCACTTTTCGTTGTTCGGTGACCGCATTCATACCAGTTCCTCCACCGGTTTAAAGCAGGCGCGCAGGCGGCCCGGACTAAACTCTTCCAGTGGCGGAGCACTGCTACAGATTTCCATCGCATGCGGGCAACGCGGCTGGAATGGGCAACCTTTTGGTAAACGCAACAGGTTCGGCGGGTTGCCCGGGATAGTCAGCATCTCTTCCCCTTCGGCATCCAGACGAGGTACGGCATTCAGCAAACCAATCGAATACGGATGAACGGGCTTATAAAAGACATCCCGCGCACTGCCATATTCCATGGTACGTCCGGCGTACATCACCAAAACTTTATCGCAAATACCGGCAACTACTCCCAGATCGTGGGTGATCATGATAATCGCAGTGTTGAATTCGCTTTTCAGTTCATTCAGCAGGGTCATGATTTGCGCCTGTACCGTAACATCGAGCGCGGTAGTCGGCTCATCGGCTATCAGTAATTTAGGCCTGCACAACAGCGCCATGGCGATCATTACGCGCTGACGCATCCCGCCGGAGAATTCATGCGGATACATTTTCATACGCTTACGCGCTTCCGGCATTTTCACCGCATCCAGCATTCTTACCGATTCTTCAAAGGCTTCCGCTTTGCTCATGCCTTTATGCAGCATGAGAACTTCCATCAACTGCTCACCGACTCGCATGTACGGATTGAGAGAGGTCATCGGGTCCTGGAAAATCATCGAGATTTGCTCGGCGCGCAGTTTGTTCAACTCACGTTCCGGTAAATTCAGAATTTCACGTCCGTTGAAAGTTGCAGAACCTCCGATACGGCCATTTGCTGCCAGCAGGCCCATTAGGGCAAAGGCCGTTTGCGATTTCCCTGAACCGGATTCCCCAACAATACCCAGCGTTTCTCCAGCTCGCAGAGAAAAGTTTAAATCGTTTACCGCAGTCACATCGCCGTCGGGGGTGGCAAACGTCACGCGCAGATCTTTAACGTTCAGCAGTGCGTTAGCCTGTTGTTGCGCGAGCGGCGCGGTTGAGGTTTCAATTACGCTCATGGCTGCACTCCTTAACGGTCTTTCGGGTCGAGGGCATCACGCAGGCCATCGCCAATAAAGTTAAAACAGAACAAAGTGACCACCAGGAATCCTGCCGGGAACAGCAGCAGCCATGGTGAGACTTCCATCGAGTTGGCACCATCACTCAGCAACGCCCCCCAGCTACTTAATGGCTCCTGCGTCCCTAATCCCAAAAAGCTCAGGAAGGATTCAAACAGGATCATGCTGGGCACCAGCAACGAAGCGTACACCACCACCACGCCCAGCACGTTCGGCACAATATGACGGATAACGATGCGCACGGTAGATACCCCACCCACTTGCGCTGCTTCAATAAACTCTTTGCGCTTGAGACTCAGCGTTTGTCCACGCACGATACGCGCCATATCCAGCCAGGATACCATCCCAATAGCGACAAAAATCA
Organism: Citrobacter sp. RHB35-C21; assembly: GCF_013816515.1. NCBI lineage: Bacteria > Pseudomonadati > Pseudomonadota > Gammaproteobacteria > Enterobacterales > Enterobacteriaceae > Citrobacter > Citrobacter sp. RHB35-C21. Next base: position 2,465,993 of record NZ_CP057147.1, on the reverse strand, counting down.
GCAGGATATTTTGCCCAAAGAAAGTGACCAGCAGAATCACGAAGAACATGAACGGGAAGGAGTTGAGGATTTCCAGCAGACGCATCATCACGGAGTCGATTTTACCGCCGAGGTAGCCCGACAGAGAACCGTATAGCGTGCCGACAACTACCGCGACCAACGCCGCGGCAATGCCGACCATCAATGAGATGCGACCGCCAATCGCCACACGAACCAGCAGGTCTCGACCTGACGAGTCGGTGCCGAAATAGTGTCCGGATTCCGTATCCGGCGCGCTGGACATCATGCCCCAGTCGGTATCGAAGTAGGTAAACTGCGACAGCATCGGCGCCAGCGTCACAAACAGCGCAATAATCACCAGCACGACCAGGCTTGCTACCGCCGCGCGGTTATGCATAAAGCGTCGACGCGCGTCCTGCCACAGACTGCGGCCCTCGACCTCCAGCTTTTCACTGAAATTCTCCAGCGCTTCGCTGTTTTTCTTACTTAACATCATAGCGAGCTCCAGTATCAGTAACGAATTTTCGGGTCGATAACGGCATACAGCACGTCAACAATCGCGTTAAACACGATGGTCAGCGTCCCTACCAGTATGGTGAGGCTCAGGACCAGCGAATAGTCGCGGTTTAACGCGCCATTGACGAACAGCTGGCCAATGCCCGGCAAACCATAGATGGTTTCAATAACCATCGAACCGGTAATAATGCCGACAAATGCTGGTCCCATATAGGACAGCACAGGCAACAGCGCAGGTTTTAACGCATGGCGGAAAATAATCCGCCGCATCGGCAACCCTTTAGCGCGCGCGGTACGAATAAAGTTAGAGTGCAGCACTTCAATCATCGAACCGCGGGTAATACGGGCGATACTGGCGATATAAGCCAGTGACAAGGCCACCATCGGCAGGATCATAAATTTCAACGCCCCGCCGTTCCAGCCGCCTCCGGGCAGCCATTTCAAGGTTATGGCAAATATCATGACCAATAAGGGAGCGACCACGAAACTGGGGATAACCACCCCGGTCATTGCCACCCCCATCACCGTGTAGTCCCAGCGCGTATTTTGTTTCAGCGCGGCTATCACCCCAGCGCTAACGCCAACGAGGACCGCCAGAATAAAGGCCGCAGCTCCCAGCTTCGCAGAAACCGGAAAGCTCGAGGCCACAAGGTCGTTTACCGTATAGTCTTTATATTTAAAAGATGGCCCAAAATCGCCATGTGCCAGCTGCTTGAGGTAGCTGAAGTACTGCGTCGAGATAGGATCGTTAAGATGATATTTCGCTTCGATATTAGCCAGTACCTCTGGCGGTAACGCGCGTTCCCCGGTGAATGGGCTTCCCGGCGCAAGGCGCATCATAAAGAATGAAATCGTAATAAGTATAAACAGCGTCGGAATCGCTTCCAGACAGCGACGTAATATAAATTTTAACATTGCCCGTACCTTCTGGCGTGTGCCTTTACACCTCTTCTACCCCGACGTTCAGGTAAAGCGGTGTTAATAGTTCGAAGAAAAAAGACACTGTGGGGCAAAATGATTGCCCCACGTCTTGCCATTAATGCTTGATAATATACAAGTCTTTAACGTGGATATTATCCATCGGGTCTTTACCAGAGTATCCGCCAACCCATGGTTTTACCAGGCGGGCGTTAACATAGTAATAAACCGGTACAATCGCAGAATCTTTATCCAGCTGCTGTTCCGCTTTCGAATACAGTTCGCTGCGCTGCGCTTCATCAGTCACTTTCAGCGTATCCGCAATCAGCTTATCAAACGCCGGGCTCTTATAGTGGACGGTGTTGTTGGAGCTGTCAGACAGCACCATATTCAGGAAGGATGTTGGTTCGTTGTAATCCGCACACCAGCCCGCACGCGAAACATCATAGTTACCCTGATGGCGCGTATCGAGGAATGTTTTCCATTCCTGGTTTTCCAGCTTCACGTTGGCGCCCAGATTTTTCTTCCAGATAGATGCCGCAGCGATGGCCAGCTTTTTATGCAGATCTGAGGTGTTATACAGCAGGTCAAAGGTCAACGGTTTTTCAGCGGTATACCCGGCTTCAGCCAGCAGTTTTTTCGCTTCTTCATTGCGTTTTTCCTGAGACCATTTGAACCACTCTGGTTCAACCAGTTTCGCGCCATCGGTGTAAGGAGGGGTAAAGCTATACGCCGGCAGGTCCCCCTGGTTTTTAACTTTGTTGACGATAATGTCACGATCCAACGCCAGTTTCAGGGCTGTACGAACACGAACATCGTTGAACGGTGCTTTCTGGTTGTTGATTTCGTAATAATAGGTGCACAGATACGGGTCAACGTGAACTTCGTTCGGGATCTCTTTTTTCAGTTTCTGGAATAACTCGATCGGCATGTTGTTATAGGTCATGTCGATTTCGCCGCTGCGATAGCGGTTAACGTCAGTCACTTCAGAAGAAATTGGCAGGTAGGTAACCTGGTTAATAACCGTTTTGGCGTTGTCCCAGTAGTTGGTGTTACGCTCAAGTACAATGCGCTCGTTGACCACCCAGTCTTTCAGCTTATAGGCGCCGTTGGTGACGATGTTAGCGGGCTGGGTCCATTTCTCACCGTATTTTTCAACCGCTGCTTTAGGAACCGGAGAAACGGATGAGTGCACAAGCAATTTGTAGAAATAAGGAACCGGCTCGCTCAGGGTGACTTCAAATGTATGATCGTCGAGAGCTTTGACACCGAGATCGGTGATCGGCTTTTTGCCGGCGATAATATCGTCAATATTGACAATGTGACCGTACTGTAAATAACTGGCGTACGGTGACGCGGTATTTGGATTAGCCAGGCGTTGCCAGCTATACACGAAATCTTGCGCGGTAACAGGCGTGCCGTCAGACCATTTAGCGTCTTTACGCAGATGGAATGTCCACACCTTAAAGTCTTTATTTTCCCACTTTTCAGCCACGCCAGGCGATGGTTTGCCATCGACATCGCTGATTAATAAACCTTCAAACAGGTCACGGTTGATATTGGATTCAGGTACACCTTCGATTTTATGTGGATCGAGTGACTGAACTTCCGAACCGTTATTACGCACCAGAGTCTGCTTTTCAGCAAGCTGCACACCTGCTGGCACAACTGCCGCCGTAGCAACATTCCCAGCGATTAGCGCAGTTAGGATCCCCGCAGCTACTAAACTTTTTTTAGTGATGTTAGTCATTGTGTTTGTACTCCCTCATTATTATGGCTGGTTTTTTAACCAGACTGTTAATCCTGTCAGGATCCCTGTACGGCACCGGAGATTTTCTGCCGTCAGGTAGTTTCTTGTTTTACTGCTTGCTATCACCGACTTTATTTATTTCTGGCGATTCGTATGACCACCTTGCGTCGATTATTTACGTGCCTCCCCTGCCGGAAACACGCTATTACCCTGTTGAGAGAATCTAATTGAAAATGATTCTCATCAACGTGAATTCTTCTGCATAATACCTGGCCGGAAAGTATCAAATGCGTTTCTTAACCGCCAATACATTTTACAAATTTGTTAACCAATTCTCTTTTATTGGAAATAAATCTCACTAAAAAAGTCTTACGAATGAAAGATTGTGACAATAAAACGATAAAAATCAATATATTACATCACGCGCAGTGTTAACCCCCCAGTCCTGTGTCAACACCACGCCAAAATGCACATAAATTTAACAATTGGTTATTAATTAGCACATTCATCTAAAAAAAACGCTGAAATAACTAATAACATTTCGATAATCCTTCAGCAAGCCCCAGAGTATGATGTTAATAAAATAACAGTGACATCGGGATCCCTCTGGTGGACCATTGAGTGTTATATCCATAAAATCAATGAATAAATTAATGAATAACCATCAGATATTTTTATATTTCTATGCTGATTTTCAACTTTAGTGAGAAGTTTTACTAATAACGAAAGGAAACGGAGCCGAAAGAGGCTCCGTTGATGCCGAAGAGGAATATCAGGCAAGTAAACCGGGGAAAATGGACTTGATTCCAGTCACAATGAATTCGATCCCTAAGGCCATTAACAACAACCCCATAATACGCGTAATGACGTTGATACCGGTTTGGCCCAGCAGCCGTACCAGCCACGGTGCCATGCGGAACAGTCCCCAACAGCACAGGGCAAACAACGCAATCGCCACAAAAAAACCAAACAGGTTAATCGCACTGTGATAGCGCGTACCCCAAACGATAGTTGAGCTTATCGCCCCCGGCCCCGCCATAAGCGGCAATGCCAGCGGCACTACGCCGATACTTTCGCGGATTGCTGTTTCTGATTTTTCCTGTTTGTTTTGCTTATCTTCGCCCAGTTTTCCGCTAATCATCGACATCGCGATAGTCACCACCAGAATGCCGCCGGCAATCCTGAACGAATCTATCGAGATACCGAAGAGCTGAAGAATACCGTCACCAAGGAACAGCGAAGTCCACAGGATGATGGCAACCGACAGGTTTGCCGTAAGGTTGGTTTTATTTCGCGCAGCAGCCGTTTGATAGCTGGTCATACTGATAAAGACTGGGATGATCCCGACCGGGTTAACCAATGCGAATAACCCAATGAAAAATTTAAAATAGACAGGAAAATCAAATAGCGTTTGGATCACGGTTAGCTCCGAAGCGTTAGCCGGATAAAATGAGTCATAAAAATTGATAAAATCCGCGCTGAAGATACGCCTTTTGTCAGCATACTTCACCTTCTATCTGTGTATATCTACGTAAATACACTTCCAATACTTAGTGTTATTAATATGTATTAAATATGCTAATGTTAATAGCATTCACCCCACCAATTCATTAACACTTACCGATAAACGCTAAAAGGGCCTGCTGAAAGGTGTCAGCTTTGCGAAATTTTGATCCAGATCACGCAATTACTACTCAGAAGTGAGTAATCTTGCTTACGCCACCTGGAGGTAGCGCGTTAGAATTAAGTGGCGCTAGCGTATAAGCTCTTTTAGTAAATCAAGGTAAAGTGGAAGTTAATTAACCGTTTGATTTTCAAAACGTTACACAAATTTTCGTCGATCTGTCTATACTCTCGTATCGAGCAGATGATTTACTAAAAAAGTTTAACATTATCAGGAGAGCATTATGGCTGTTACTAATGTCGCTGAACTTAACGCACTTGTAGAGCGCGTAAAAAAAGCCCAGCGTGAATATGCCAGTTTCACTCAAGAACAGGTTGACAAAATCTTCCGTGCCGCCGCTCTGGCTGCTGCAGACGCTCGAATCCCTCTCGCGAAAATGGCCGTTGCCGAATCTGGCATGGGCATCGTCGAAGATAAAGTGATTAAAAACCACTTTGCTTCCGAATACATTTATAACGCATATAAAGACGAAAAAACCTGTGGTGTACTGGCTGAAGACCACACTTTCGGTACCATTACCATCGCTGAACCGATTGGTATCATCTGCGGTATCGTTCCAACCACTAACCCGACTTCTACTGCTATCTTCAAATCACTGATCAGCCTGAAGACGCGTAACGCCATCATCTTCTCTCCGCATCCGCGTGCTAAAGATGCCACTAACAAAGCGGCTGATATCGTTCTGCAGGCAGCAATTGCTGCTGGCGCACCGAAAGATCTGATCGGCTGGATCGATCAACCTTCCGTAGAACTGTCAAACGCGCTGATGCACCACCCGGACATCAACCTGATCCTTGCGACCGGTGGTCCAGGCATGGTTAAAGCAGCATACAGCTCCGGTAAACCGGCAATCGGTGTAGGCGCAGGTAACACCCCTGTGGTTATCGATGAAACCGCTGATATCAAGCGTGCTGTTGCATCTGTTCTGATGTCTAAAACCTTCGATAACGGCGTAATTTGTGCTTCTGAACAGTCCGTTGTTGTCGTTGACTCTGTATACGACGCAGTACGTGAGCGTTTCGCGACTCACGGCGGCTACATGCTGCAAGGCAAAGAGCTGAAAGCCGTTCAGGACGTTATCCTGAAAAATGGCGCGCTGAACGCGGCTATCGTTGGTCAGCCGGCATACAAAATTGCTGAACTGGCAGGCTTCTCCGTACCAGAAACCACTAAGATTCTGATCGGTGAAGTGACAGTTGTTGACGAAAGCGAACCGTTCGCTCACGAAAAATTGTCTCCGACGCTGGCAATGTACCGTGCGAAAGACTTCGAAGACGCCGTTATTAAAGCTGAAAAACTGGTTGCGATGGGCGGTATCGGTCATACCTCTTGCCTGTACACCGACCAGGACAACCAGCCAGAACGTGTTGCTTACTTCGGTCAGATGATGAAAACCGCACGTATCCTGATTAACACCCCAGCTTCTCAGGGTGGTATCGGTGACCTGTACAACTTTAAACTCGCGCCTTCCCTGACTCTGGGTTGTGGTTCCTGGGGTGGTAACTCCATCTCTGAAAACGTTGGTCCTAAGCACCTGATCAACAAGAAAACCGTTGCTAAGCGAGCTGAAAACATGTTGTGGCACAAACTTCCGAAATCTATCTACTTCCGTCGTGGCTCTCTGCCAATCGCACTGGATGAAGTGATTACCGATGGTCACAAACGTGCTCTGATCGTGACCGACCGCTTCCTGTTTAACAATGGCTATGCTGACCAGATCACCTCCGTGCTGAAAGCTGCTGGCGTTGAAACCGAAGTGTTCTTTGAAGTGGAAGCTGACCCAACTCTGACCGTTGTACGCAAAGGTGCTGAGCTGGCTAACTCCTTTAAACCAGACGTGATCATCGCGCTGGGTGGCGGTTCCCCGATGGATGCCGCGAAAATCATGTGGGTTATGTACGAACACCCAGAAACCCACTTCGAAGAACTGGCACTGCGCTTTATGGACATCCGTAAACGTATCTACAAGTTCCCGAAAATGGGCGTAAAAGCGAAGATGGTTGCCGTCACCACCACTTCCGGTACTGGTTCTGAAGTTACTCCGTTTGCGGTTGTTACTGACGATGCAACTGGTCAGAAATACCCGCTGGCAGACTATGCGCTGACTCCGGATATGGCGATTGTTGACGCCAACTTGGTGATGGATATGCCTAAGTCCCTGTGTGCGTTCGGCGGTCTGGATGCCGTCACTCACGCCCTGGAAGCTTACGTATCCGTGCTGGCTTCTGAGTTCTCCGACGGTCAGGCTCTGCAAGCGCTGAAACTGCTGAAAGAAAACCTGCCAGCGTCCTACCACGAAGGTTCTAAGAACCCGGTAGCGCGTGAGCGTGTACACAGTGCAGCAACCATCGCCGGTATTGCGTTTGCTAACGCCTTCCTGGGTGTATGTCACTCAATGGCGCACAAGCTGGGTTCTCAGTTCCACATTCCTCACGGTCTGGCGAACGCCCTGCTGATCAGCAACGTTATTCGTTATAACGCGAACGACAACCCGACTAAACAGACTGCATTCAGCCAGTACGACCGTCCGCAGGCTCGTCGTCGCTACGCTGAAATCGCAGACCATCTGGGTCTGAGCGCACCGGGCGACCGTACTGCTGCAAAAATCCAGAAACTGCTGGGCTGGCTGGACGAAATCAAAGCTGAACTGGGTATTCCTAAGTCTATCCGTGAAGCTGGCGTTCAGGAAGCTGACTTCCTGGCACACGTGGACAAACTGTCTGAAGATGCGTTTGATGACCAGTGTACTGGTGCTAACCCGCGTTACCCGCTGATTTCTGAACTGAAACAGATCCTGATGGATACCTACTACGGTCGTGAATACAGCGAAGATCAAACCGCCGTTAAGACTGAAGCAGTAGCTGCTCCGAAAGCTGAGAAGAAAGCGAAGAAATCCGCTTAATTCATCCAGATAAGTTTTAGTTTCACCATAAACGGTCCCGAATTGGGGCCGTTTTTTTTTGCATCTTACGTTATCAGAATCGAAACATGACCAATTCAGCGACGTTTAAAGGATGGACCTGTAAAAGGATGCTTAGGAGGATGCGAGAATAGCGTCAGGAGAGTGTCTGACAGGGTAGCGAACATTAGCGAATGCTCAGCCTACCCTGTGCTAATAAGCGCCCAGAAGCGCGTAGAGTTAGTCGTGGTTGTGTCGTTCTTGTATCGCCGTCAGAGAGCCCTCAGACTGTGCTTGCTTATAATGCTTACGGCATACCGATACATAGCGTTCGTTCCCGCCAATCACCACCTGTTCGCCCTCGTTATAAGGTCGTCCTGCCTGATCAAGACGCAACACCATGCTGGCCTTACGCCCACAGAAACAAATGGTTTTTAATTCAACCAGTTTATCTGACCATGCCAACAGGTATTCGCTGCCGCCAAATAACTCACCACGAAAATCGGTACGCAAGCCGTAGCACAACACGGGAATATCCAGCTGATCGACAACTTCAGATAATTCATAAACCTGCTGTCGAGTCAGAAACTGCGACTCATCAACCAGTACACAGTGAATTCTTTGCTGCTCATTCTCAGCCCGAATCTCTTCGAACAATGATGAATTTTGGTTAAACAATTTTGCAGGTGACGACAGACCTATACGCGAACTTACTTTTCCAGCACCAAAGCGGTCATCAATTTCCGCTGTATATACCACGGCACGCATCCCACGTTCCTGATAATTGTACGAAGATTGCAGCAATGCAGTCGACTTACCGGCATTCATTGCAGAATAGTAAAAATATAGCTGTGCCATTAACCGTAGGCCCTCACCCGGGGAAATAAATATGGGCAGGATTGTACCATATTTCACGAACGTGTCGGTGTAGCGTTGCCTGCATAGGCGTATAAATAGGCGTTCAGACTCGCTCAGTGTCGCCTAAATAACCGATCCTTTAAGTGACACGGGAGCGTGAGTACACTCCAGCCATGGCCCAGGTAGCCTGAAACTCGATGGGTATATACACACTCTTTCACAAATAGTGCTCATGAAATTTATCCATACCTCTTATCTTCTTACGGCAATAAAGAAACCCTTCCCTTATTGTTATTGAATCTACCCACTGTCGCCATGTATTAGCGAATTCATGTAAGCAAAACTAATACAAAAGGTTGAAATCACTGCAAAGAGATACTATTTGTACACCATAAAATGTGACCTGAATCTTGAATTTTTACTCTCAGCCGCTGAGAAGCCCCCTCACCAATAAGCCTTTTTTATGCCCAACGTCGCGGAGAATTTAAGACAGATGAATTAATTCTGATACTAAATAAAGCGCAATTTTGAATTCCTTACATTCCTGGCTATTGCACAACTGAATTTATCGCTCTATTATTAGCTCAACAAACCACCCCCAATATAAGTTTGAGATTACTACAATGAGCGAAGCACTTAAAATTCTGAACAACATCCGTACTCTTCGTGCGCAGGCAAGAGAATGTACTCTGGAAACGCTTGAAGAAATGCTGGAAAAATTAGAAGTTGTTGTTAGCGAGCGCCGTGAAGAAGAAAGCGCTGCAGCTGCTGAAGTTGAAGAACGTACTCGTAAACTGCAACAATATCGTGAAATGCTGATCGCTGACGGCATTGACCCGAACGAACTGCTGAATAGCATGGCTGCTGTTAAATCTGGCACCAAAGCTAAACGCGCTGCACGTCCGGCTAAATATAGCTATGTTGACGAAAACGGTGAAACTAAAACCTGGACTGGTCAGGGTCGTACACCGGCAGTGATCAAAAAAGCGATGGAAGAACAAGGTAAACAACTGGACGATTTCTTAATCAAAGAATAATTCAGAAATAGTTTGCTTAAAATCCCGCCAGTGGCGGGATTTTTTTTACCTGTACTTCGCACAGTCCCTACCCAGTTCAGGTATAAAAAAACGGTGCTGGATTAACAGCACCGTTCAGACCTGAGAATACCAGCTGGTTACTTCTTAATACCCATCTCATCTTCCAGCCAGGCTTTAAATTCAGCGCCGAGAGTATTATGGCGAATACCATATTCAACGAACGCCTGCATATAGCCCAGCTTATTACCACAGTCATGGCTTTTGCCCTTCATGTGATAAGCTTCAACCGTTTCTTTTTCAATCAACATATCGATAGCATCAGTCAGCTGAATTTCGTCACCGGCTCCCGGAGGCGTTTTTGCCAGCAGGGGCCAGATATCCGCGCTAAGGACGTAACGCCCCACGACGGCCAGATTAGATGGTGCCACATTCGCTTTCGGCTTTTCAACAACGCCAACCATCGGTACGCTTTCGCCCGGCGCTAATTCAACGCCTTTACAATCAACAACACCATAAGCGGTAACATCTTCTACCGGCTCAACCATAATCTGGCTGCTGCCTGTTTCATCGAAACGATGAATCATTTCGGCAAGGTTGTCGCGTGATAAATCAGATTCGTATTCGTCAAGAATGACGTCCGGCAAGATAACCGCAACGGGCTCATCGCCAACCACCGGGTGCGCGCACAATACCGCGTGGCCCAGACCTTTGGCCAGTCCCTGACGCACCTGCATAATAGTGACATGTGGCGGACAAATAGATTGCACTTCTTCCAGAAGCTGGCGTTTTACACGTTTTTCCAGCATAGCTTCAAGTTCAAAGCTGGTATCGAAGTGGTTTTCAATCGAATTTTTAGACGAGTGAGTTACAAGTACAATTTCAGTGATGCCCGCAGCAATACATTCGTTTACGACGTACTGAATTAATGGCTTATCAACCAACGGTAGCATCTCTTTCGGGATTGCTTTCGTAGCCGGTAACATCCTGGTTCCTAATCCCGCAACCGGGATAACGGCCTTTTTGACTTTTGAATTAAGGGCAGCCATTTAAAACTCTCCTGGACTGTTCATGTATTGAACGTGTTCATCAATCTGTATCGCATCCAAGTATATCAGTACCGCGACAAGCTTCTGGTCTGAAAAGGACGCGCGTCGGTATAATTAAGATAAATACGAATAAATCTGGCGCTGATAGTAGCACTCACAGCATGAGGGGAGTGAGTCAATTTCATTCTCACGCCACTCGGTTGTTCATTCTGCAGACAACATCAGGCGCAGCCGACCACCGGCCCCCCAAATTTGGCATTGCCAGGATTCGCAACGTTGGCTCAGTTGATTAAGATAAGCATTCCCTAAGGTTCCCAACGGAACGCCATTGCTGATTTGTACATTGTGGGAACCTGTATTTAATGTCGCATTCAGCCCTGCTGATACCAGAATCAGGTTTTTTAATCCGTTGTGGTAATAACCCACCAGCAAAGGGAATTGTCCGGGCAAATTAGCCTGGCGCAATAAATGGTTAACCTGTTTCAATAACGCATCGAGCTCCGGCAATCGTTGATTTTGATGTGCGAGCTGTTCCTGCAGCAAACCGTTAAATAGCGCCCGCAGTAACAATGCTGCCAGAACGCCATTATCCCCTGCCCGCGTCACATCCAGACAATAAAACGCAAGGTCATGGTCCGATAGCGGTGCAATATCCAGTACCAGCCCCGGCTGATCGGCGGCTACCAATTGACGATAGTTGATCCGACATCGTGAAATAACTTGCGACACAGGAGGCTGTAATTCTTGCAACAGCTTTGCTGCAGCGGCGGGATCACCAACCATCGCATCCCAGTCGCGAAACAGCCGCTCTTCTTCTTCCACGCGTGAATTAAACATATTCGGATACAGACACGCAAAGACGGTTTCGCGCAGGCGGTTCAGGTCCTTTACCGGCTTTAGCAGCACATCATCCACACCCAATCGCAGTGCTTTGGCTATATCAGACATGTTTTCCGTCGCTGATATCACCAGGATTGGGGTCTGATCGCCACGATTACGCAGATACTCTACTAGCTTAAGGCCGTTCATTCGTGGCATAGCCAGGTCGCAGATAATCAGGTCGGGGTTAAAGTGCCCGAGTAATTCAAGTGCTTCAAGTCCATCGCCAGCTACCGCCGTTGTCGCTCCCAAAGAGGAAAACCATGAGTCCATGAGTGAGCGAAATACCGGCTCATCCTCAACGATAAGAATCTGTTTTCCGACCAATGGCTGCGTCATATTCTCCCCCCTGACTGGCTTTAGTAAATAGTGGCATGCTATTGCTACTCACGCCTGTCAGAATTTGCTTAAGTGTTGATAAAAAATGCGTTAGATGTTGGTTTTCACCAGGGGTAGAAGCTCATCCATTTTCTTCTCGACCGCCAGTTGTCCAGCAGCAATTGCTGCGCTGGCGCGGTGAAAATCCAGCGTGGATATTTGCGGACAAAACGGCTGGATCAGGATATCTGGCGGGTCACCGGCCATGCGGTTACGTTTCAGACGGTTTTCCAGAACCTGAATAGAAGTCGTCATGATCTCCATCGCCGTCGGCGCGGTTACCGTACGCCTGGCCGTTATGTTGCTCAAGCGCTCTTTCAGTCGGGCACGCCATGAAAGCGCGTCGACATCATCACCCGTTTCGGCATCACTGCTGACGTTGAAGGAGAGTAAATCTTGCTGCATAAGATGCGCATCGTGTTGCAGATCGACGGCAATAACGATGTCAGCGCCCAGCGCGCGAGTTAAGGATACAGGAACGGGATTCACCACCGCGCCATCGACCAGCCAGTAACCATTATGCGCTACAGGGGACATCAGACCAGGAATACTGCAGGAGGCCCGAACAGCCAGGTGCAAATCACCTTCCGTGAACCATAGCTCCCGACCCGTACTCAGATTAGTAGCCACAGTTGCGAAACGGCGAGTGCATTGCTCAATTGCTTCTACCGGCATGACATTACGGTACTGATTGAATACTCGTTCACCACGCAGTAAACCGCCCCTGCGCCACGAGAGATCCATCAGACGTAAGACATCCCAATAGCTGAAAGAACAAACCCATTGTTCGAGAGCAGGTAACTTATTGCATGCGTAGGCTGCACCAACCAGCGAACCAATGGAACACCCTGCCACAATATCAACATCAATGCCCATATGCTTTAGGGCCTTAATAACGCCAATATGCGACCAACCTCGCGCCGCGCCGGAACCTAGCGCCAGCCCAATTTTTATTTTTCTCATTGTACGTACAAACTTCCCCTGGCTTGCAGACGTAGCAACATCGCTACCGCTCAGTTAACATAGTGCTACCCTGGCGTTTTTACGCCGTTTTTTTATTCCAGGGAGTACTTTGTGTCTCAGCTTTGTCCCTGTGGTAGCGCTGTCGAGTATAGCCTATGTTGCTACCGTTATGTGTCCGGCGCGCAAGTAGCACCTACGCCGTCACACCTCATGCGTTCTCGTTACTGTGCTTTTGTGATGAAAGACGCAGATTACCTTATCAAGACCTGGCATCCGGACTGTCATGCAGCCGCGTTTCGTGACGACATTATCGCAGGATTTAGCCACACCGAATGGCTCGGGCTGACCGTTTTTGAACAACAAGCGGCAGACACAGAAAATATCGGCTATGTCAGCTTTGTTGCGCGATTTTCTGAACAAGGTAAAACAGGTGCAATTATCGAGCGCTCTCGTTTTTTAAAAGAAAACGGTCAATGGTACTATATAGACGGTACACGCCCTCAAATTGGACGAAACGATACCTGCCCTTGTGGCTCCGGTAAAAAATTTAAAAAGTGCTGCGGCTAATCAACGCCCGACAGTATCAATTTTGCAAACATTCTCAACAGGATCACCGCTGCAAATGCATTCATTACAACGAAAAGTGCTGCGTACTATTTGCCCGGACCAAAAAGGTCTGATCGCGCGCATTACGAATATCTGTTACAAGCATGAACTGAACATCGTGCAGAACAATGAGTTCGTGGACCACCGGACCGGGCGCTTTTTTATGCGTACCGAACTGGAGGGTATTTTTAACGACGTCACGCTGCTTGCCGATCTGGATAGTGCCCTTCCAGATGGATCCATTCGTGAATTAACGCCAGCAGGACGCCGCCGTATCGTCATTTTGGTCACCAAGGAAGCACATTGTCTGGGTGACCTGTTAATGAAGGCCAATTATGGCGGGCTGGATGTTGAAATCGCTGCTGTGATCGGCAACCACGAGACGCTGCGACCTTTGGTTGAACGGTTTGATATCCCATTTGAGCTGGTCAGCCACGAAGGTTTAACGCGTGACGAACATGACCTGAAAATGGCCGACGCTATCGACGCGCACCAACCTGACTATGTCGTGCTGGCAAAATACATGCGCGTTCTGACGCCAACATTTGTTTCACGCTTCCCGAATAAGATTATCAATATTCACCATTCATTCCTGCCAGCGTTTATTGGCGCTCGCCCTTACCATCAGGCTTATGAGCGCGGTGTGAAGATCATCGGTGCGACAGCCCACTACGTGAATGATAACCTCGATGAAGGCCCAATCATTATGCAGGACGTAATTCATGTGGATCACACCTACACCGCGGAAGACATGATGCGTGCGGGCCGCGACGTTGAGAAAAATGTATTAAGCCGCGCGCTGTATCAGGTTCTGGCTCAACGCGTCTTTGTTTACGGTAACCGAACGATTATTCTGTAATCGATTGATAATTGAATTGGTTACCTTTACATCTTTACGCGTAAAAATCAGGCAACCAGTTCTTTTTTATCAACGGAATACTTTACAGGGGCGCATCATTTGATATGATGCGCCCCGCTTCCAACGGAAGCAGGCCAGTAACTAGCATTACCCCGTGGTGGGGTTCCCGAGCGGCCAAAGGGAGCAGACTGTAAATCTGCCGTCATCGACTTCGAAGGTTCGAATCCTTCCCCCACCACCATTCATTCCGATAGATTCATAAAATTAGTATACCCCTGGTGGGGTTCCCGAGCGGCCAAAGGGAGCAGACTGTAAATCTGCCGTCATCGACTTCGAAGGTTCGAATCCTTCCCCCACCACCATCACTTCATAACGCACCAGCATCCAATCCATCTGTAATGTCTCATATTCTGCCCCAGCGGGAAGGATGAGAAGCTTCGACTAAGGTTCGATTCGAGCGTTAGCGAGAAAGCGTTGCCGCAGGCAACGACCCGAAGGGCGAAGCGCACCGCGCGGAGTAATCCTTCCCCCACCACCATCACCTCATAAAGCACCTGTATCAAATCCATCTGTAATGTCTCATATTCTGCCCAAGCGGGGAGGATGAGAAGCTTCGACTAAGGTTCGATTCGAGCGTTAGCGAGAAAGCGTTGCCGCAGGCAACGACCCGAAGGGCGAAGCGCACCGCGCTGAGTAATCCTTCCCCCACCACCATCACCCCATAAAGCACCAGCATCCCATCCATCTGTAATGCCCCATACCCGACCCTCGATCAAGCCTCAATTCGGGTCGGCAATTTACCTGATGCACAATGCTTATCCGGCAATTAGTCGTAAAAAAACCCCGCCGGAGCGGGGTTTTGTCTTACACAGATAACCGATTAATGACGCGCACGAACAATCTGGTATTTGCGCGTCAGATATTCGACCGGAACGCTCCAGATGTGCACCAGACGCGAGAACGGGAACAACAGGAACAGCGTCATACCCAGCACCAGGTGCATACGGAAAATGAACGCGACGCCATCCAGATATTGAGACGCCCCCCCCTGGAAGGTCACCACTGTCTGCGCCCAGTTCACCAGCTTCATCATCTCGCTGCCGTCCATATGCTGGGCGGAGAACGGAATGGTCAGCAGGCCCAGCGCGCACTGGATCACCAGCAGGGAGAGGATCAGAATGTCCGCTCCGGTAGTGGTCGCCCGCACACGTGGGCTGAACAGGCGGCGTTTCAGCAGCAGGACGCCGCCAATCAAACACATCACACCACTGGCACCACCCGCGAACATCGCCATCTTTTGTTTCACTTCAAGCGGCAGCCACGCTTCATACATCCAGTGTGGTGTCAGCATGCCAAGGAAGTGCCCGGCAAAAATCCCCAGGATCCCGATGTGGAACAGGTTTGACGCCAAGTTCATCCCTTTGCGATCCAGCATCTGACTGGAAGCCGCGCGCCAGGTATACTGCCCATAGTCATAACGCAGCCAACTGCCAATCAGAAAGACAGAACCCGCGATGTATGGATAGATGTCAAAGAAGAACGTATTCAGGAAGTGCATTATTGCTGTCCTCCGGTGGTGATATTCAGATACTGCGGCGCAACAGCCCCGGCAAAACGACGCTGGTGAGCGGAAATTTCCGACTCACCACACCCCTGATCGGCGAAGAATTTCACCTGCTCTTCTTCCCAGACCGCATCCAGCGCTTGTGGGGTATCGTCACGCGCTTCATCTGCAATTTTTTCAGCCACTTTATCGCTGTCGATAACGGTATTCGCCAGTTTTAACAGCAGATCGAACAGCACCGCATAACGGCTTTCACGCTGTTGCAAGCGAGCGCTGAGCAGCGCCAGAATCGGCGCGATATCCTGTAACCCCCCTAATGCTTCGCTTTTCGGCAACTGCGCAAGGTATTCCAGATACAGCGGCAGATGATCGGGAAGTTCGCGGCTGTCGAGCTGCAGACCGTGCTGTTCATACTGCGCCATCAGGTCAACCATAGCCTGACCACGATCGCGGGACTCGCCGTGTACATGTTCAAACAGCAACAACGAGGTGGCGCGGCCACGGTCAAACAGTTCGCTATAGCTTGCCTGCACATCCAGCATGTCCTGCGCGGTGAGATCGCGCAGGAAAATGCCCAGAGTCTGGGCATCCTCTTTATCCAGGTTCTCAGATGACGCGAGTGCATCGAAAAGTTCCTGCTGATGCTGCCACAAGGCAGCATCCGGGTACTCGAGCAGACGCGAAACAATGACAAGTTCAATCATTGGTGCGGCTCCGTTTTGCTGGTCACATCGACAGCGTCGATGCGGCGGCTGTTGAACAGATTGAATTTAGTATCAGAACCGTGGCAACCGTCACCGAAGGTAAAGCCACAACCGCTTTTCTCCGGGAACGCGTCACGTGCCAGTTCACGATGGCTGCTCGGTACCACGAAACGATCTTCGTAGTTAGCAATCGCCAGATAACGATACATTTCCTGTGCCTGCGCTTCGCTTAAGCCCACCTCTTCCAGCGCACGGGTATCAACTTTACCGTCAACGGTTTCCGCACGTTTGTAGTGACGCATCGCCAGCATACGTTTCAGCGCCAACAGTACCGGCTGAGTGTCGCCTGCGGTCAGCAGGTTCGCCAGGTACTGAACCGGGATACGCAGACTGTCAACGTCCGGCAGAATACCGTTGCTGCCCAGCTCACCCGCATCGGCGGCAGACTGGATCGGTGACAAAGGCGGCACATACCAGACCATCGGTAGCGTGCGGTATTCCGGATGCAGCGGCAGCGCCAGCTTCCAGTCCATCGCCATTTTGTAAACCGGCGACTGCTGTGCAGCATCAATGACGCTCAGCGGAATACCATCTTTCAGCGCTTGTTCAATAACAGCCGGATCGTTCGGATCGAGGAACACGTCCAGTTGACGCTGGTACAGATCTTTCTCGTGCTCCGTGCTTGCCGCACTTTCGATCGCATCTGCGTCATACAGCAGTACGCCGAGGTAACGAATACGGCCTACGCAGGTTTCGGAACAAACGGTCGGCTGACCGGCTTCGATACGCGGGTAGCAGAAAATGCACTTCTCAGATTTCCCGCTCTTCCAGTTGAAGTAGATCTTCTTATACGGGCAGCCAGTGATACACATACGCCAGCCGCGGCATTTATCCTGGTCGATCAGCACGATGCCATCTTCTTCACGCTTGTAGATAGCGCCGCTTGGGCAGGTCGCCACGCACGCCGGGTTAAGGCAATGCTCACACAAACGCGGCAGATACATCATGAAGGTATTTTCGAACTGACCGTACATCGCCTTCTGCATGTTTTCGAAGTTCTGGTCTTTGGCGCGTTTTTCGAACTCGCCCCCCAGAATTTCTTCCCAGTTCGGACCGCTGGTGATTTTATCCATCCGCTGACCGGTGATCAGCGAACGCGGACGGGCAATCGGCTGCGCCTTACTGTCTGCTGGGGCGTTGTGCAACGTTTGGTAGTCAAAATCAAACGGCTCATAGTAATCATCCATGCCCGGCAGATGCGGGTTAGCAAAGATTTTACCCAGCAGCAGTGCTTTGTTACCCATGCGCGGCTGCAGTTTGCCGTTGATTTTACGGATCCAACCGCCCTTCCATTTTTCCTGGTTTTCCCAGTCGTTCGGGAAGCCAACGCCAGGCTTACTTTCGACGTTGTTGAACCAGGCGTACTCCATACCTTCACGGCTGGTCCAGACGTTTTTGCAGGTCACTGAACAGGTGTGGCAGCCGATGCACTTATCGAGATTCAGCACCATGCCGACTTGTGAACGAATTTTCATTTTACGCTCTCCTGTACCTGGTCATTGCCTTCGCCATCCAACCAGTTAATGTTCTTCATCTTACGTACAACTACGAACTCATCGCGGTTTGAACCGACGGTACCGTAGTAGTTAAAGCCGTATGCCAGTTGCGCATAACCACCGATCATGTGAGTTGGTTTCGGCGTAATACGAGTTACCGAGTTGTGGATCCCGCCGCGCTGCTGGGTGATTTCAGAACCCGGCAGGTTAACAATACGTTCCTGCGCGTGGTACATCATGGTCATCCCGGCCGGCACACGCTGGCTGACAACTGCACGCGCCGTCAGCGCACCGTTGCTGTTGAAGACTTCGATCCAGTCGTTATCTTCGATACCCAGATCCTTCGCATCAACTTCGCTCATCCACACAATCGGACCACCGCGAGACAGCGTCAGCATCAGCAGGTTGTCGCTGTAAGTGGAGTGGATACCCCATTTCTGGTGCGGCGTCAGGAAGTTGAGCGCTTTTTCAGGGTTACCGTTAGACTTCTCGCCGATCACCGCTTTCACCGAACGGGTGTCGATTGGCGGACGATACACCAGCAGGCTCTCACCGAAGTCACGCATCCACTGGTGATCCTGATACAACTGCTGGCGACCAGACAGCGTACGCCATGGGATCAGCTCATGAACGTTGGTATAACCGGCGTTATAAGACACATGTTCATCTTCCAGACCTGACCAGGTCGGACTGGAGATAATTTTGCGCGGCTGCGCCTGGATGTCACGGAAACGAATTTTTTCGTCTTCTTTATTCAGCGCCAGATGCGTATGGTCACGACCGGTAAATTCACTCAGCGCCGCCCAGGCTTTAACGGCAACCTGACCGTTAGTTTCCGGAGCCAGCGTCAGGATCATCTCAGCTGCATCAATTGCGGTATCCAGCATCGGTTGGCCTTTCGCCGGACCGTCAGCCTTGGTGTAGTTGAGCTTACGCAGCAGATCCATTTCGCTCTGGGTGTTCCAGGCAATCCCTTTACCGCCGTTACCGATTTTTTCCATCAGCGGACCGATGGAGGTGAAACGCTCGTACGTTGCCGGATAATCACGCTCAACGGTCATGATGTGCGGTGCCGTAACACCTGGAATCAGGTCGCATTCCCCTTTTTTCCAGTCCTTCACGTCCAGCGGCTGCGCCAGTTCAGCGGCGGAGTCGTGCTGAATCGGCAGCGTAACGACGTCGGTTTCTTTACCGAGGTGGCCCACACAAACTTCAGAGAATTTCTTGGCGATGGCTTTATAGATTTCCCAGTCGCTCTTCGATTCCCAGGCCGGGTCAACGGCCGCAGACAGAGGATGAATAAACGGATGCATATCCGAGGTATTCATGTCGTCTTTTTCATACCAGGTAGCGGTCGGCAGCACGATATCGGAATACAGACAGGTACTCGACAGGCGGAAGTCCAGCGTAACGACCAGATCCAGTTTGCCGTCAAGTCCGTTATCCTGCCATTCCACTTCTTCTGGCTTCACGCCGCTCTGCTGGCCGAGATCTTTGCCCTGAATACCATGTTCAGTACCCAGCAGATACTTGAGCATGTACTCGTGGCCTTTACCGGAAGAACCGAGCAGGTTTGAACGCCAGATAAACAGGTTACGCGGATGGTTTTTACCGTTTTCCGGCTGCTCTGCCGCAAAGCGAATAGAACCTTCTTTCAGGGATTTAACGGTGTAGTCCACCGGCGTCATACCTGCTTTCTGCGCTTCTTTCGCGATATACAGCGGGTTAGTCCCTAACTGCGGCGCAGACGGTAACCAGCCCATACGTTCAGCGCGAACGTTAAAGTCAATCAAATGACCGCTATAGCGGGATTTGTCTGCCATTGGGGACAGCAGTTCCTGCGCAGTCACCGTCTCATAGCGCCATTGGCTGGAGTGGTTATAGAAGTAGGAGGTACTGTTCATATGACGAGGCGGACGCTGCCAGTCAAGAGCAAACGCCAGCGGCTGCCAGCCGGTTTGCGGACGCAGTTTTTCCTGCCCTACGTAATGGGCCCAGCCGCCGCCGCTCTGGCCGATACAGCCACAGAACACCAGCATATTGATCAGGCCACGATAGTTCATATCGAGGTGGTACCAGTGGTTCAAACCGGCGCCGACGATAATCATCGAACGACCGTGCGTTTTATCTGCGTTATCCGCAAATTCACGGGCGATGCGCACAATCTGAGAACGTGATACGCCTGTAATTTTTTCTGCCCACGCTGGCGTGTACGCTTTCACGTCATCGTAGCTGGTCGCGCAGTTTTCATCGTTCAGACCACGTTCCAGGCCGTAGTTGGCCATAGTCAGATCGTAAACGGTGGTCACCAGCGCCGTAGATCCATCGGCCAGTTGCAGGCGTTTAACGGGCAATTTATGCAGCAGAATGTTTTCCAGTTCGACTTTACTGAAGTGCTCGGTGCCTTCGCCACCAAAGTACGGGAAGCCCACTTCAGCGATATCATCCTGGCTACCCAGCAGGCTGAGCTGCAGTTCGGTTTCATCACCGGACGTGCCGTCGCGCTGCTCAAGGTTCCATTTGCCTTTTTCGCCCCAACGGAAACCAATTGAACCGTTCGGCGCAACCATTTCGCCGTTGCTGTTGAAAGCGACAGTTTTCCATTCCGGGTTATTTTCCTGGCCCAGAGAGTCAACCAGATCCGCAGCACGCAGCATACGACCAGCAGCATAGTAGCCGTCGCGCTCTTCGAGCATCACCAGCATTGGCATGTCGGTATAACGACGTACGTAGTCGGTGAAATATTGGCTCGGGTTATCGAGGTGGAACTCGCGCAGCATGACATGACCCATCGCCATTGCCATCGCCGCATCGGTTCCCTGCTTCGGAGCCAGCCACAGGTCGCACAGTTTGGCGATTTCTGCGTAGTCCGGGGTAATTGCTACTGTTTTGGTGCCTTTATAACGAACTTCAGTAAAGAAGTGCGCATCCGGGGTACGGGTCTGCGGTACGTTAGAGCCCCATGCCAGAATGTAGCTGGAGTTATACCAGTCGGCAGATTCCGGTACGTCGGTCTGCTCGCCCCAGGTCTGTGGGGAAGCTGGCGGCAGGTCACAGTACCAGTCATAGAAGCTCAGGCAGGTCCCGCCAATCAGCGACATATAACGTGCGCCGGACGCATAAGAAACCATCGACATCGCTGGGATCGGCGAGAAGCCTGCGACGCGGTCAGGACCATAGGTTTTGATGGTGTAAACGTTAGATGCGGCAATCAGCTCATTCACTTCCTGCCAGGAAGAACGAACGAATCCACCACGACCACGCGCTTGTTTGAAGCTTTTTGCTTTGTCGGCGTCTTCGATAATGGATGCCCATGCATCTACCGGATCGCTGTGCAGTCTTTTTGCTTCACGCCACATCTTCATCAGACGTTTGCGCATCAGCGGGTATTTCAGACGGTTAGCGCTGTAGAGATACCATGAATAGCTTGCACCACGCGGGCAGCCGCGAGGCTCGTGGTTGGGCATATCTGGACGAGTGCGTGGGTAGTCAGTTTGCTGGGTTTCCCAGGTCACCAGACCATTTTTCACATAGATTTTCCAGCTGCATGAGCCGGTGCAGTTTACACCGTGGGTTGAACGCACGATTTTGTCATGCTGCCAACGCTGGCGGTATCCATCCTCCCAGTCCCTGTTGGTATTGAGAAGCTGGCCGTGCCCATCGGCAAAGGTTTCGCCCTTCTGCTTGAAGTAGCGAAACCGGTCCAGGAATTTACTCATCGGTTTTCTCCTGTAGGAGCCTGACGGCTCTCTGATAAATCGACATTGCTTGATTGAGAGCGAAGGTAACGCTCTGAAAGGGCGTGAGAATTGATAACGATCAAGGCAGGCAGGGATGAAAATTGAGGGTCGATTTTCACATACCCCCTTAGTGGGATATCAATAAATCAATCAACATATTGAATTTTATTGATTTTTTTAAACTCACTTATCATACAAATGTTAAATTCTTTATAAGTGGGTATTAAGGGGTATCCCCCCTGTTTAGCATATTACGAGCACCGTTCTAACAGGCTGTTGTCGTGCCACAATATAAAAGTATGTTGTAACTAATTGCAGGCAAAAAAAAGCGCGGTCTAACACCGCGCAATGGATAATCAACAGTTACTACTTTTTTACTTTTTAGAATGACGTCCGTACACCGCCCAGGTGATAACCACACAGGCGACATAGAAGATCAGGAATACTTTCATCGCATCGACCGGAGAGCCAGTTAATGCCAGGGACGTACCGAATGCTTTCGGGATAAAGAAGCCGCCGATCGCACCAATAGCTGAGATAAAGCCCAGCGCTGCCGCGGTGTCGGTCGCCGCCTCGCGCATCGCTTTCTCTTCTGAACCGCCTTCAGCTTTCACTCTGTCCATCGTCAGCTTGCGAAAGATAACGGAAATCATCTGGAAGGTTGAACCACTCCCCAGACCAGCCGTCAGAAACAGCGCCAGGAACACCGCAAAGAAGGCGATAAAGTTGCCACCGACACCGTTTGATGGCAGCGTCAGGAACAGTAAGGCACTGAAAATAGCCATCAGCACGAAGTTCACCAGCGTTACGCGGGTCCCCCCCAGTCGGTCAGAGATTGCGCCGCCTGCTGAACGTGCCAGGGCGCCAATCAACGGTCCAAAGAAGGCGTAATGCAGGATCTGTACCTCAGGAAACTGCGTTTTTGACAGCATCGCGAAACCGGCAGAGAAACCGATAAATGAACCGAAGGTTGCCAGATACAGCAGGCTCATAATCCACAGGTGCCCGCGTTTCAGCACCGGCAATTGCT
This sequence comes from Citrobacter sp. RHB35-C21, assembly GCF_013816515.1. Lineage (NCBI taxonomy): Bacteria > Pseudomonadati > Pseudomonadota > Gammaproteobacteria > Enterobacterales > Enterobacteriaceae > Citrobacter > Citrobacter sp. RHB35-C21. The sequence goes on along the minus strand of NZ_CP057147.1, from coordinate 2,443,006 downwards.
CTTTCAGCGAAGCTTTTGAGGTTGCCAGTTCATTCATACCAAACCATGCGGCCAGCGTTAATACAGCCAGGAACGGGACCCAAATCCATGCAGCGTTTGCCAGATACAGCTGCGTACCATCCGGTTGTTCAACACCCTGGCTGCCAAATGCGGCAAAGATTGACAGTGAAACCACCAGCGGAGCGACCAACTGCATCACGCTGACGCCCATGTTACCCAAACCACCGTTCAGACCCAGCGCGCCGCCCTGTTTCTGTTTTGGAAAGAAGAAGCTGATGTTTGCCATGCTGGAGGCAAAGTTCGCACCGGCAAAACCGCACAACAGGGAGATAATGATAAAGGTACTAAATGGCGTGGAGGTATCCTGCACCGCAAAACCTAACCATACGCAAGGAATGATCAGGATACCGGTGCTGAACGCCGTCCAGCGACGTCCACCAAACAGGGGGACCATAAAGGAGTACGGTACACGCAGCAGCGCGCCGGACACCGAAGGTAATGCCGTCAGCATGAACAGTTGTTCAGTGGTGAAATCAAATCCGACTTTCGGTAAGTTCACCGCCACGGCGCTAAATAACATCCACACGCAAAACGCCAGCAGCAAGCAAGGGACGGAAATCCACAGGTTACGGCTGGCGATTCGATGACCACGCTGCTGCCAGAAGGCGGGATCTTCCGGCCGCCATTCGGTAATTACAGCTCCAGATGCCCTTTCCGGGGCAGATGAGTGACTCATAGACACCTCTGATACTTGTTTCGATGCCTGCCACATTAGGGTTTACAGCTGGAGGTAAGTTGATATAAATCAAAGGAAAAGGTGTCATTATTGATGCCTGAAATTTATCATCACCCTAAATGAGTACATAACTTCGGTAAAAAAGATGTGGTTTTTCACGCTTCTGTCGTCCCCTACTCCCCCTCGTTTAGGATCTCTCCCTCTGGCGGCAATTAAGGGGTAGCCCGTTTGAGGTATGGGTATACTCCAGTGTATCGCCGAGAATAACGCCACTGCCTGCAGCAGAATCGTCATTCAATAAGGTTTTCGGTTTTACGAAAACCCGAAGGAACAAGTCACCATGTTTAAACGTTGTCTTTCCCCGCTTACGCTGGTCAACCAGGTGGCGCTGATTGTTTTATTGTCTACTGCCATCGGCGTGGCGGGTATGGCAGTCTCTGGCTGGCTGGTTCAGGGCGTTCAGGGTAGCGCGCATGCAATCAACAAAGCGGGATCGCTGCGCATGCAAAGCTATCGCCTGCTGGCGGCCATACCGCTGGACGCCAACGATCAACCACTACTGGATGAAATGGAGCAAACGGCGTTTAGCCCGGAATTGACGCGTGCCGCGCAGCGTGACGGACAACAGGCGCAATTAAAAGCCTTACAGGATTACTGGCACACCAAACTGGCACCGGGGCTTGCGCATGCGCAAACGCCTGATGCGGTAGCGCAGGATGTCAGGCGCTTTGTGGGCGGACTGGATAAGCTGGTCACCGCCTTTGACCATACCACCGAGTTACGCATTGAACGCGTCGTCTTGCTGCATCGCCTGATGGCCGTATTTATGGCATTGCTGCTGGTCTTCACCATTATCTGGCTGCGCGTGCGCCTGTTACAGCCGTGGAAACAACTGCTGGCGATGGCGCGAGCCGTCAGTCAACGTGATTTTACCCAACGCGCACATATCAGTGGGCGTAATGAGATGGCAGCGCTGGGCTCGGCGCTGAATAATATGTCGGAAGAACTGGCCGAAAGTTACGCGGTGCTGGAACAGCGGGTACAGGAGAAAACGGCGGGTCTGGAGCACAAAAATCAGATCCTCTCTTTCCTGTGGCAAGCCAACCGCCGTCTGCACTCTCAGGTGCCGTTGTGCGAACGCCTCTCTCCGGTACTGAACGGTCTGCAAAATTTGACCCTGCTGCATGATATTGAACTGCGGGTCTATGACCTGGAAGATGAAGATAATCATCAGGAATTTACCTGCCAGTCCAATGTCAGCTGTGATGAGAAAGGCTGCCATTTGTGTCCGCGCGGTACGCTACCCGCCATTGACGGCGGTATCACACTGAAATGGCGGCTAACCGATGCCCATACCCAGTATGGTATCCTGCTCGCGACTTTGCCGTACGGACGCCATCTCAGCCACGATCAGCAGCAACTGGTTGATACCCTGGTTGAGCAACTGACCGCAACGCTTGCACTCGACAGGCATCAGGAGCGTCAGCAGCAGTTGATCGTGATGGAAGAGCGTGCCACCATTGCGCGCGAACTTCATGATTCTATTGCACAATCGCTCTCCTGTATGAAGATGCAGGTGAGCTGTTTGCAGATGCAGGGCGATGCGCTTTCAGATAACTGCCGCGAGCTGCTCAGTCAGATTCGTAACGAGTTGAACGCCTCCTGGGCGCAACTGCGCGAGCTGTTAACGACCTTCCGTTTACAGCTGACGGAACCTGGATTAAGACCGGCGCTGGAAGCCAGCTGTCAGGAATACAGCGCACGTTTTGGCTTTACGGTTAAGCTGGATTATCAGCTGCCACCGCGTCTGGTCCCTTCGCATCAGGCGATTCACCTGCTACAAATTGCGCGCGAAGCCCTGAGCAACGCCCTCAAACACTCTCAGGCCGATGAAGTGGTCGTGACGGTGGTGCAAAATGGTAAGCAGGTCAAACTTACAGTGCAAGATAACGGCTGCGGCGTACCGGAAAACGCCGAACGCAGTAACCACTACGGCATGATAATCATGCGCGACCGTGCGCAGAGCTTGCGCGGCGATTGCCGTGTACGCCGTCGCGAGACAGGCGGTACTGAAGTTGCTGTCACTTTTATTCCCGAAACAAACTTCACAGAAGTCCAAGGAGATACCCATGAGTAATCTGGAACCGGCAACCATCCTGTTGATCGACGATCATCCGATGCTGCGAACCGGTGTAAAGCAGCTTGTCAGCATGGCGCCCGATATCACCGTTGTCGGCGAAGCCAGCAATGGTGAGCAGGGTATCGAGCTGGCAGAATCCCTTGATCCCGATCTGATCCTTCTTGATCTCAACATGCCTGGCATGAACGGTCTGGAAACACTCGACAAGCTGCGTGAGAAATCACTGTCAGGCCGTATCGTCGTGTTTAGCGTATCCAATCATGAAGAAGACGTGGTTACTGCACTGAAGCGCGGTGCCGACGGTTATCTGCTTAAAGATATGGAGCCGGAAGATTTGCTGAAAGCATTGCAGCAAGCGGCTGCCGGTGAAATGGTGCTGAGCGAAGCCTTAACGCCGGTTCTGGCCGCCAGCCTACGCGCCAATCGTGCAACGTCCGACCGTGATGTTACCCAACTGACGCCGCGCGAACGCGATATTCTTAAGCTCATCGCCCAGGGCCTGCCTAACAAGATGATCGCCCGCCGCCTGGACATCACCGAAAGCACGGTAAAAGTTCACGTGAAGCATATGCTGAAGAAAATGAAGCTCAAATCACGTGTTGAAGCCGCGGTATGGGTGCACCAGGAACGTATTTTCTGATAACGCGCGCATGCGTCATTGTTAACGAGGATCATTTTCCGAAACGGTAGTAAACGGTTCGGTCAGTGATAGCGTGATCTCATTGGAAGAGACACGCTGGCCCTGCTCATCTTCTACCACCACAGACAACCGCCAGCGGTTCGTCGCACCTTCTCTGCTGTCCCACTTCGGCATAATAATCGTCCAGCCCTGCGCGCTTCGGTTATTGCTGCCAGCCGTTAAGCTCAACGCCTGAGTATCGCCCTGCCACGTCAGGTGGCGGATCCCATGCAAACTACGCACCTGCAGCTTCAACGCCACCGTCTCTCCCGGTTTGAGATCCCAGGGCGGCGTGGCCAAAAATACCGACAGCGTTTTACGCTGGCGATACTCCAGCGTCGGCAAATTGTTACGCTGCGGATCGTCATAACGACTGCCGCGCAGTGAACGGCTGTTCGCCACCTCACTGACCATCAACTGTTTTTTTAACGGCACGCCAAAACGGTAACTAAGGGTTAAGCCGAGGTTATTCTGGCTGATGCCGCTTTCACCCTGCTTATGCTGCGCTGTCACCGTGATTAGCGGCACCGGTGTATAGCTCAGCCCGAGGTTCACTGCCACCGGATTGTGATACCCGGTTCCCGAATGAAATAGATCCACCCGGTCGCCAAAATACTGTTCCACGCTGACGCTGGTATTGAGGTGTTGATAGAACGGCATCCGCATTTGCGCGGTCAGATCGTAGCCGCGGGCCATCCGTTGTTGCTGGGTTGCAAAACGATCCTGCCAGGAAGACAACGGTTGATAATAGTTAGCGGATAAGCGCAAATATTCGCCCCACGCCTCTGCGCCGAGGCCTCCGCGGGGCAGATTTTCATCCAGTAAGTTGTCATAAAAGGTGTTGTAACCCAGTAACCAACCGTCGCGTACCCAACGTTGCCCAATCCCCGCATTACTGACTAAGCCGTCGTCCTGTTGCGTCACTCCTAGCTGGCTCCAGGTAAGATAACGTTGATTGTCCTGCCACGGCACAAACCAGCTTCCCCGACTCCCGGTAAAACTGCCTTCGTTATCCACCTGCAACCCGATGCTGGCGTTTCCCCAGGGAGAAAGCCAGGATTCCAGTTGCTGATTCACCTGTTCGCTGACCGTATCTCGCACCTGGCCAAACGCGAACTGCTTCGCCTGTTCACCGGTATCAAGCCCGTTATCAGTCATGCTGGCTTCACCAAACGCTTTGACCATTTCGGCAAAATGCTTTTCGCCTGCCCGCGACTCCGGGGCCATACCAAGATCGGGCAAGCCATCACTATTGTTATCGAAAGGGTTTTCAGCCTGGCGCACAAAGGACGACTGCGCGTTAGCAGTACCGCCTGCCAGCGGCAAGAGTGCGAATACAGCAAGAGAAGAACAGATAATACGGCTCAAATCGTTAGTGGTTTCTTACATCAATTAGCCACAGTGGCATACTTATCTTAAACCATAACGTGTTCAGCGTTGATTTTCAGCCCCTCCCCCTTTTTTCGGCATTATCCTGGCATTGAGAAATAGGTGTAACATACGTGTCGGTTATTAACGCTCACATGCAGTAACAGGAGTAAAAATGCAAAAGATAGTGATCGTCGCGAACGGAGCGGCTTATGGAAGCGAATCGTTATTTAACAGCCTGCGTCTGGCTATCGCCCTGCGCGAACAAGAAGCCGCTCTCGACCTGCGTCTGTTTTTAATGTCTGATGCCGTAACCGCAGGATTACGTGGTCAGAAACCCGCGGAGGGCTACAATATTCAGCAAATGCTGGAGATCCTGACTGCGCAAAATGTTCCGGTAAAACTGTGCAAAACCTGCACCGATGGTCGTGGGATCACGGCGCTGCCGTTAATTGACGGAGTGGCCGTCGGCACGCTGGTAGAACTGGCTCAATGGACGCTGGCTGCAGATAAAGTGTTGACCTTCTGATATACCGTTTTCAGGCAAGCGCACTGAAAGTGTCGATAATTTCCGGATTTAATATTTGATGGGCGCGGTTTCGTTGAACGTTAGCACGCCCGTTCAACCCTTTTGAGGTGTTTTGTCACTTTTGTTTAATCGTTATGCCATTTTTTGATCAAAATCAGCATCCTGTTGCTCCCCCTTTGGTGTTATGCAATGAGTGAAATGTGAACAACATCACGCAGCACTTTCGACAGAAAGTACGTTGTTTTCAAGAACGGGGTGAAAAATGGCATTAGTGAAGGCAAGTTTAAAGTTATTTGGTGGCGATACGGTGGTTGTGCGCTGTTCCGAGCGCTGTCACATCCACCTGATGAGCGAAAAAAATCACGTCAAAGACACGCAGTCCGACATCTTAAGCGTGCAGGATCGTGATAACGCATGGTTGACCGTGCCCTATACCGGCGTCTGGAACGTGCTGATCGACAGCCACAGTCAGTCGCTTGAGCATTCGATAAGTTATATTGCAGCCTAAGCGTGACATGCCCGAAAAGCGCCTGGCTTTCGGGCATACAATTCCACGCCGGGTTCAGGCAAACCCTGGCCGCATAACGCCTTCTGGCAGGTTCTCTCCCAACAATCGTTTGACCGTGATCACCAGATCATTAAGACAATCATCCTGCATCCCCAGCTTGACCAGCTCTTGTTCCAGCGAGAACAGATACTGGGCATTGGTGCCTAAAGGTCCGCTGGCCGCGGCAATAAGCGGCGCGATCACCTGCGCGCGCGTGTCTGACTCAAACAGCGGATGGCGCGGATCCATAATAAACACCAGCGCGTTCACCGTACGGCCGTCATCAAGCGCCAACTGGCACCAGGTCGGCAGATAGCATCCGGTGATCATTTCTCGCTTCCACAACAGAGAAAGCTCTTGTTCCAGCGACGCGTCCGGCAAGCGGTAGGCCACACCGGTGGTGCGTCCGCCCTCTTTCAGGGCCAGCATGCGTCCCGGCTGACACGCCGTTCCTCGCCCCGCCGTCAGGCGCAGACAAAATGCACGGTGCCAGCCGACTAATGTGCCGGTACAGGACTCTTCAAACTCTAAGGCCGGGTTCCACATCAACGATCCATAACCGAAGATCCACACCGGTCCATCATCTGGTCGACAAGCGAGCGTGGCGGCCAGTGAGGCTGCACGTTGTTCCGCTGACCAGAGTAGTGATTCTTCAATAGCACCAAATGCCGTCTTACAGTCGGCATTCAATAAAAAATCACGCGTTAACACCTTACACCTCCGCCACTGCTGCTTCCCTGCGACAACTTTTTTGACGCCTTCCGGGCTTTTTTACTGCTCATTTTGAAACCAATAGCTGGACAATAGGCAATTCACCGCTCGCTTGCAAGCCAGTAACCGCGCGGCGTAGCACGATTCGCTAACGCCTGATGCAAGCGAGTTTATAAAGGCATTATAATTGATACTGTTACGTCTTTTTATGCCATTTACCATCATCACCTTTTTGGTAATCATTTTTAACCGCGGCCCACGCGACCTTATGTGCCGTCTCTTCTCGGGTGGCATCGTCACGTCGGTCAGATTTGTCTTTATACTGTTCCCAGGCGCTGTTGAAAGCTTCTTTATAAATGTCCTGAGCATGGGCTGGCAGAACGTGCCGCACGCTGTCAGGCAGATCGCTTTTAGATTTATAAGGCATTGTGAACTCCTCTTTTTAGGCTAAACCTTAAGTGTGGTTAACAATGCGGCGAGACGCCAATAATGGACATTTTTAAAAACTTTCTTTACCTAACCTTCTGTTAATTAAACAGTCTATAAACAAGAAATTAGTTTTTGGCCGTTTTGAGAGGGAAAACAGGTGATGTAGTAAAATTTCGTAAAATGTCACCTACAAAACCACGTTTTCTGTTATTTTTTACATTCTTTAATACTTTTTATAATTATAAATACCTGCAGAGATGGAGAATTAATGCAATGACACAAGCACATGAGGCGGTAAAAACCCGCCACAAGGAGACCTCTCTCGTCTTCCCGATTTTGGCGCTGGTAGTACTGTTCTTCTGGGGGAGTAGTCAGTCACTACCAGTGGTCATCGGTATTAATGCGCTGGCCCTTATTGGTATATTAAGCAGCGCATTCAGCGTTGTCCGTCATGCGGACGTATTAGCGCATCGACTTGGCGAACCCTACGGGTCGCTGATCCTCAGTTTGTCCGTTGTTATTCTTGAAGTCAGCTTAATCTCCGCATTAATGGCAACCGGCGATGCCGCACCTACGCTCATGCGCGATACGCTGTATTCAATCATTATGATCGTAACCGGGGGTCTGGTCGGTTTTTCATTACTATTAGGTGGCCGTAAATTTGCCACTCAGTATATGAACCTATTTGGTATTAAGCAGTATTTAATCGCCCTGTTCCCACTGGCCATTATTGTACTGGTATTCCCGATGGCGTTGCCGGGGGCAAATTTCACTACCGCGCAGGCGCTGTTGGTGGCGTTAATTTCTGCGGCGATGTACGGCGTATTTTTGCTGATTCAAACTAAAACGCACCAAAGTCTGTTCATTTACGAGCATGAAGACGAGGGTGACGACGATGACCCGCATCACGGTAAGCCGTCAGCGCACAGCAATCTGTGGCACGCCGCCTGGCTTATCATTCATCTGATCGCTGTTATCGCCGTGACCAAGATGAACGCCAGCCCGCTTGAGACCTTGCTGACTGAACTGAATGCGCCGGTCGCATTTACGGGTTTCCTGGTCGCGTTACTGATCCTCTCGCCTGAAGGACTGGGCGCACTGAAAGCGGTTCTGAGCAATCAGGTACAGCGGGCAATGAATTTATTCTTCGGTTCGGTGTTAGCCACAATTTCGCTGACCGTACCGGTGGTGACGCTGATTGCATGGGCAACCGGGAATGATTTGATGTTTGCGCTGGGGGCGCCAGAGATGATTGTGATGGTTTCATCACTGGTTCTGTGTCAGATCTCTTTCTCCACCGGACGCACCAATGTGCTTAACGGTGCAGCGCATCTGGCACTGTTTATCGCCTATCTGATGACAATATTTGCCTGATTATTATTTTAGACGTACCCCACGGTCCTCTTCAGGACCGTTTTCTTTTCTGCCGATATAACACAATTGATGGCGCGTCTGGTGCCTGACGACGACCTTGACACCCTTTTCAAATAGCAGGCCGGAGGGAAACTCCGGCCTGTCACACTCACTTAGTTCTCGGTATCCAGCTCGTCGAAGCTTTTCACCAGGTCATCAATCGCTTTAATCTGCGTCAGGAACTGTTCCAGCTTCGCCAGCGGCAACGCGGATGGGCCATCGCATTTCGCATTGGCTGGATCCGGATGCGCTTCAATAAACAGACCTGCCAGACCAACCGCCATACCGGCACGCGCCAGTTCGGTAACCTGCGCACGACGACCGCCGCTTGCTGCGCCAAACGGATCGCGGCACTGCAGCGCATGGGTAACGTCAAAAATCACCGGTGAGTTGCCGGAGACTTTCTTCATCACGCTGAAGCCCAGCATGTCCACAACCAGGTTGTCATAACCAAAGTTCGCACCACGGTCGCACAGAATAACCTTATCGTTGCCGCCTTCATGGAATTTATCCACGATGTTGCCCATCTGAGCCGGGCTGATGAACTGCGGTTTCTTCACGTTGATAACGGCACCGGTTTTCGCCATTGCTTCCACCAGATCGGTCTGACGAGCAAGGAATGCCGGAAGCTGAATCACATCCACCACATCAGCAACAGGCTGTGCCTGGCTGGCTTCGTGAACGTCGGTGATCACTTTTACGCCAAAAGTCTGTTTCAGTTCCTGGAAGATTTTCATCCCTTCTTCAAGGCCCGGTCCACGGTAAGAGTGGATGGAAGAACGGTTGGCTTTATCAAAGGAGGCTTTAAACACGTAAGGGATACCCAGCTTTTGAGTAACGGTTACGTAGTGCTCACAAATGCGCATCGCCAGATCGCGGGATTCCAGCACGTTCATTCCGCCAAACAGCACGAACGGCAGGTCATTTGCCACGTTGATGTCGCCAATGCTAACCACTTTTTGTTTCATAGGATCGCCTTAAACGGTAGGTAAAGTGTGATTAATCAATGCAATACAATTTGTTTGTGCGAAATAGTATTAATTTGCGCACGAATCATTTCGCTGATCGGGTCTTCCGGACACTGTTCAACGAAATAACTTAAATCTGTCAGCGCAACATGTTCGCACTCGAGCTGCGCGTATATTAAACCACGATCGCGAATTTCATACGGATCTTCAGGATTAAACTGCAATAGTGCTTCACTGGCACGCAGCGCCAGCTCCATTTGCCGCTCTTCCATCAGTGATGATTTCAGCGTGTCGAGCAGTTTGCGGATCACTTCCGCGTTATCCGCTTCATCCAGGTCTTCGTTAAACAGCTCCGCGACCGGGCTGATGTTCCCCTTCAACCACACTTCCAGCGTGTGCTCATTTAACGTTTCGCCATTGAATGGATTGATTAGCCACATTTCACCATCGAGCGACTCAATACGAAGGATCAGTTGCGTCGGGAAAATCACCGGTACCAGCGGCAGCTCCAGTCTGTTGGCAATCCACAATAAGATCGCCCCCAGAGACACGGCGCTGCCCTGCCGATTTTTCAGTACCTGGTCAAGCCAGAGTGCATCAGAAAGACGATAGACGCCGTGGGTATCCGTAAATCCCCATTCGCCGTAAAAAAGTGCCAGCAGTTTTTCCAGTTGCTCATCCTGAGACAGGAGCTGGCTAATTTCTTCTTGCGCCAGACTGACCAGACGTTCCAGTTCGTCGTAGACAGTTTGTGTTGGAAAATCCAGACGGATAGACTCCGACGCCAGGATCATCCCATCACACAATGGCGCTTTATTAAATTCGAAATCAGCTAACGACCTCATGCTTACCCCAGTAACGGTATTTTTGTGGTGGCGAGTTTAATGATGATGTACAGCACCACCAGCGCCAGCGGAAATGCGACTAATCGCGCCTGCTGACTGCGCGCCCGACGATAATCGAGCGCAATAAAACCCAAAACGATGTAAATGATAACCCCAAACAGCTTTTCAGTCAGCCATGTCCCGTGCTCAGTGAATGGCAGGATGTGCGCTTTAACCATTAGCGCCACGCCGCTGAGTAATAAAACGGTATCCACAACGGGTGGCACAATGCGCGTCCAGCGTGCGCAGGCAAGACGCGAGTCGGTGTAACGCCACCAAAAACGCAGCGTCAGTAAGCCAACGGAAAGCGCAATACTGATGAGATGAATGTTGAGTAACACACTGAAGGTACTCATGATGGGATGCGTCCAAGCGTAATTCGCTCATTGCCGCCATAATCACGGCAGGTTTCAACCGCCTGGTAACCCGCACGAGTAAAGACGTCCCGGACGGCCTGCCCCTGCTGCCAGCCATGTTCCAGCAACAGATAGCCGCCAGGCGTTAAGACGCGCTGAGACTGGTCAATGATATGCACGATATCCGCCAGTCCCCGATCGCCCGCCACCAGTGCCGACAAAGGTTCAAAGCGTACATCGCCTTGCGCCAGGTGCGGATCCTGTTCGTCGATATACGGCGGATTGCTGACAATCATATCAAACTGCTGTCCCTGCAAAGCGCTGAACCAGTTGCTTTGCAGCACGCAAACATTGTCGATGCCCAGATGCTGTTTGTTGCGAGCGGCCAGCGCAACAGCATCCGGCATGCGGTCAACCGCCGTTACCGCGCAATCCGGACGCTCGGTTGCCAGTGCCAGCGCAATGGCGCCCGTACCGGTTCCCAAATCGAGAATGCGGCACGCTGAGGCCGGCAGGCGAGCCAGCGCCTGTTCCACCAGACACTCAGTATCCGGACGAGGGATAAGCGTAGCCGGAGACACAAACAGCGGCAGCGACCAGAACTCCCGCACGCCAGTTAAATGCGCCACCGGCTCACCCCGCTGACGGCGCTCCAGTAATGTGTCGAGCTGTTGACGCTGCGCCTCGGTTAATACCGTTTCACCGAAAGCCAAAATAAAGGTGCGTCCCTTACCGGTAACAAACTCGAGCAAAATCTCGGCGTCACGGCGCGGGCTTTCACTTGCCTGTAATTGACTTATCGCTTCACGCAGCCAGTGCTGATAATCCATTAATCCTGCTCGGACAACGCCGCCAGTTGGTCGGCCTGGTATTCCTGGACAATTGGCTCAATGAGCATATCCAGTTTGCCTTCCATCGCTTCATCCAGACGGTAGAGCGTCAGGTTAATGCGGTGATCGGTCACGCGCCCCTGCGGGAAGTTATAGGTACGGTTGCGATCGCTGCGATCGCCACTGCCCAACAGATTGCGACGCTCAGAGGCTTCTGCCTGTTGACGTCTTGCCACTTCGGCAGCACGAATTCGCGCCCCCAGCACCGACATCGCTTTCGCTTTGTTTTTATGCTGCGAACGTTCGTCCTGGCATTCCACTACGATACCGGTCGGCAAGTGGGTAATACGGATTGCGGAGTCGGTGGTGTTAACGTGCTGACCCCCTGCGCCTGATGAGCGGAAGGTATCAATACGCAGATCGGCCGGGTTGATGTCCGGCAGTTCGGCATCTGGTAGTTCCGGCATGACCGCGACCGTACAGGCAGAAGTGTGAATACGGCCCTGTGACTCCGTCGCAGGTACGCGCTGCACACGATGCCCACCGGACTCAAATTTCAGTCGACCGTACACGCCTTCGCCGCTAATTTTGGCAATGACTTCTTTAAACCCGCCATGTTCGCCTTCGCTGGCGCTCATGATCTCTACCCGCCAGCGACGCGATTCAGCGTAACGGCTGTACATGCGGAACAGATCGCCGGCAAACAGCGCGGCCTCATCACCACCGGTTCCCGCACGCACTTCGAGGAAGGCGTTACGTTCGTCATCAGGATCTTTAGGCAACAGCAGAACCTGCAGATGTTGCTCCAGCTGCTCGCATTTATCTTTTGCTTCACGCAGTTCATCCTGCGCCATTTCACGCATTTCAGGATCGTCGAGCATCATCTGAGCCGTCTCGATATCTTCCTGAACCTGTTGCCAGTCCGTAAAACAGCGAGATACATCGCTTAATTGCGCATATTCGCGCGACAGTGCACGAAAGCGTTCCTGGTCTGCGATAGTACCCGCATCCCCGAGCAGCGCCTGAACTTCTTCATGGCGTTCATGCAGGGCTTCCAGTTTGGCAACGATAGAAGGCTTCATAGGCGTAAATGCACCCTGTAAAAAATAAGATTGGTGTGCTGCTACTCCAGCCCGAGGCTGTCGCGCAGAATATTCAGGCGTTCACTATCCCCGTCACGGGCGGCCTGTTGAAGTGATTTGGTTGGTGCATGGATCAAGCGGTTGGTCAGTTTCCAGGCCAGATCCTGCATAATGGCTTGCGCATCACCACCCTGTTGAAGAGCGGCCAACGCTTTGGCAGTCAGTTCATCACGGATCTGTTCTGACTGACTGCGATACTCGCGGATAGTTTCACTTGCGCCCTGAGCGCGTAGCCAGGCCATAAATTCGCTGGTTTCCTGCGCCACAATGGTTTCGGCTTCCACGGCCGCCGCTTTGCGCTGGGCCAGGTTATGCGAAATGATGCTTTGCAGGTCGTCAACGCTGTACAGATAGGCGTTGGACAACTTACCCACTTCCGGCTCGACATCGCGCGGTACGGCGATATCCACCAGCAGCATAGGTTGATTACGGCGATTTTTAAGCGCGCGCTCCACCATTCCTTTGCCGATAATCGGCAGCGGGCTGGCGGTAGAACTGATAATAATATCGGCATCCTGTAAACGCGCGTCGATATCACTCAGCGAAATCACTTCGGCGCCGACTTCATCCGCCAGCACTTGCGCCCGCTCGCGGGTACGGTTGGCGATGATCATCTTCTTCACTTGATGCTCACGCAGGTGTCGCGCCACCAGCTCAATGGTTTCGCCTGCGCCCACTAACAGCACGGTCACCGTGGAGAGCGATTCAAATATCTGCCGCGCCAGCGTACAGGCGGCAAAAGCTACGGACACGGCGCTGGCACCGATGTCTGTTTCTGTTCGTACACGTTTAGCGACAGAGAATGATTTCTGGAACATGCGTTCCAGCGCACTGGCGTTCAGGTGACCTTTTTGCGAATCCGCAAAAGCTTTTTTCACCTGCCCCAGAATCTGCGGTTCACCAAGCACCAGCGAATCCAGACCGCTGGCAACACGCATCAAATGACTGACGGCGTCGTTGTCCTGGTGCCAGTACAGGCTATTGCGCAAGTCTTCTTCATTAAGATTATGGTAATCGCACAGCCAGCGAACCAGCGCTTCTTGCAGGTTATCCTGCTCTTCAACGCTGAGATACAGTTCCGTACGGTTACACGTCGACAGCACCACCCCGCCCTGCACCATTGGCTGCGCAAGCAGGCTGTCCAGCGCCTGATCGAGCGTATCCGGCGAAAACGTTACGCGTTCTCGCAGCGATACAGGTGCCGTTTTATGGTTAATACCAAGCGCTAAAAGGGTCATGTGTGCGGGAATAGTACCAGCGTTGATAAGGTTAGACTGGGTGCATCATACAGGATGCTTGCGGTCAATAAAAGAGACTGCCCCCTTTTGGAGTAATAGCTTAGTGCACAAATTTGAGCGATTTAAGATAACTTGAACGTAGACGATGTATGATGGCGGCGCTAGCATTAAGAGTTATAACTGCAACGTATCTCAAGGATTTGTCATCATTATGACCCTGCCTGATTTTCGCCTGATTCGCCTGCTGCCGCTCGCGGCCCTGGCTCTTACCGCCTGTACGCTCAATGCGCCGAAAGGTCCCGGCAAAAGCCCTGACTCTCCACAATGGCGCCAGCACCAGCAGGAAGTACGCGCCCTGAACCAATATCAGACGCGCGGTGCGTTTGCGTATATTTCCGAACAACAGAAAGTCTATGCCCGCTTTTTCTGGCAACAAACCGGACAGGATCGCTACCGTCTCCTGCTGACCAATCCCCTGGGCAGCACTGAACTGGAACTCAATGCCCAGCCGGGCAACGTCGAACTTGTCGATAACAAAGGCAAGCACTACACCGCTGACGACGCCGAAGAGATGATTGGTAAGCTGACCGGCATGCCTATTCCATTGAACAGCCTGCGCCAGTGGATCCTTGGCCTGCCGGGAGACGCCAGCGATTACAAACTCGACGACCAGTATCGTCTGAGTGAAGTGAACTACAGCAAAGACGGTAAAAACTGGAAAGTGGTCTATAGCGCCTACGACAGCAAAATTAAGCCTGCGATGCCGGCAAACATGGAACTGTCCGACGGCGATCAGCGTATTAAGCTGAAAATGGATAACTGGATTGTGAAATGATGACCCACTGGCCCTCTCCGGCAAAACTGAATCTGTTTTTATACATCACCGGGCAGCGTGCGGACGGTTATCACACCTTGCAGACGCTATTCCAGTTTCTTGATTATGGCGACACGATAGGTATTGCGCTGCGTGGCGACGGCGAAATCCGCCTGTTAACGCCGGTGGAAGGCGTTGCGCATGAAGACAATCTCATTGTCCGTGCGGCGCGCTTGCTGATGAAGGCGGCGTCTGAAAGCGATCGCCTTCCCAAAGGGAGCGGCGCCGACATCAGTATCGAAAAACGCCTGCCGATGGGCGGCGGTCTTGGCGGAGGTTCGTCTAATGCAGCTACCGTCCTGGTGGCGCTGAATCACCTTTGGCAGTGCGGACTTTCGGTTGATGAACTGGCAGGACTCGGCTTAACGCTGGGGGCGGACGTTCCCGTATTCGCGCGCGGTCATGCGGCCTTTGCTGAAGGCGTAGGTGAAATTCTGACCCCAGTCGAGCCAGAGGAAAAATGGTATCTGGTCGCCCACCCGGGAGTCAGTATTCCGACGCCGGTGATTTTTAAAGATCCCGACCTCCCGCGCAACACGCCAAAAAGGTCAATAAAAACGTTACTAAAATGTGAATTCAGCAATGATTGCGAGGTTATCGCAAGAAAACGTTTTCGCGAGGTTGATGCGGCGCTTTCCTGGCTGTTAGAATACGCGCCGTCGCGCCTGACTGGTACAGGGGCTTGTGTCTTTGCTGAATTTGACACTGAGTCTCGTGCTCGCCAGGTGCTTGAGCAAGCCCCGGAATGGCTCAAAGGCTTTGTGGCGAAAGGTGTCAACCTCTCCCCATTGCACAGAGCGTTACTCTAAATCGTTCGGGTTTCAGGAAGATGGCGAAATATGCCAGCACACATGAAACGTGAAAGATGACGAGTAAGCCGGGCAAGCTGAGTTGCGGTGACAACGTCACCCTGTTCCAGACGTTGCATCGCGCTCTTTAATACACCGCATGGAGAGGATACTGCCTGGCCCGCACAGTTTTCGGCAGATTCTTTCCACCAATGGACGCATGCCTGAGGTTCTTCTCGTGCCTGATATGAAGCTTTTTGCTGGTAACGCCACCCCGGAACTAGCACAACGTATTGCCAACCGCCTGTACACTTCACTCGGCGACGCCGCTGTAGGTCGCTTTAGCGACGGCGAAGTCAGCGTACAAATTAATGAAAATGTACGCGGTGGTGATATTTTCATCATCCAGTCCACTTGTGCCCCTACTAACGACAACCTGATGGAATTGGTCGTTATGGTTGATGCGCTGCGCCGTGCTTCCGCAGGCCGTATCACCGCCGTTATTCCTTACTTCGGCTATGCACGTCAGGATCGTCGCGTACGTTCCGCTCGTGTACCGATTACTGCTAAAGTCGTCGCTGATTTCCTGTCCAGCGTTGGCGTTGACCGCGTCCTCACCGTTGACCTGCATGCTGAACAGATCCAGGGCTTCTTTGACGTACCGGTTGATAACGTATTCGGTAGCCCGATCCTGTTAGAAGACATGCTGCAGCTGAATCTGGACAACCCGATTGTGGTTTCTCCGGACATCGGTGGCGTCGTGCGTGCCCGCGCTATCGCTAAACTGCTGAACGATACCGACATGGCTATCATCGACAAACGACGCCCGCGCGCGAACGTTTCTCAGGTGATGCACATTATTGGTGACGTTGCAGGTCGTGACTGCGTGCTGGTTGATGATATGATCGATACCGGCGGTACGCTGTGTAAAGCAGCAGAAGCACTGAAAGAACGTGGTGCAAAACGCGTATTTGCTTACGCTACCCACCCGATCTTCTCAGGTAATGCGGCAAACAACCTGCGCAATTCAGTGATTGATGAAGTCGTTGTCTGTGACACTATTCCACTGACTGACGAAATCAAAGCACTGCCAAACGTGCGTACATTGACCCTGTCGGGTATGCTGGCCGAAGCGATTCGTCGTATCAGCAACGAAGAATCCATCTCTGCTATGTTCGAGCATTAATCGAGCCCGGCTCAAAAACCCGCTGCGGCGGGTTTTTTTATCTGCAACATCTA
The DNA here is from genome assembly GCF_013816515.1 of Citrobacter sp. RHB35-C21. Classification (NCBI taxonomy): domain Bacteria; kingdom Pseudomonadati; phylum Pseudomonadota; class Gammaproteobacteria; order Enterobacterales; family Enterobacteriaceae; genus Citrobacter; species Citrobacter sp. RHB35-C21. The sequence continues at coordinate 2,426,135 of NZ_CP057147.1, read as the reverse complement.
TTTGTATGACTTATGCCTCCTTCACCTGCCATTTAGTTGACAGATGATGCGCTCATGGATGAAACATTATTGTGAACAGATTATTTTCCTCACATGTGATGCCTTTCCGCGCCCTCATCGACGCTTGTTGGAAAGAAAAATATACCGCTTCTCGCTTTACCCGCGACCTGATCGCCGGGATAACCGTTGGGATCATTGCCATTCCGCTGGCGATGGCCCTGGCAATAGGCAGTGGCGTGGCGCCGCAGTACGGCTTGTATACCTCAGCCGTGGCTGGGATTGTTATCGCCCTTACCGGGGGTTCACGTTTTAGCGTATCTGGCCCAACTGCCGCCTTCGTGGTGATTCTGTATCCGGTGTCGCAACAGTTTGGGCTGGCAGGCCTGCTGGTCGCAACGCTAATGTCCGGGATATTCCTGATCCTTTTCGGCCTCGCCCGTTTTGGTCGCCTGATCGAATATATCCCGGTATCCGTTACGTTAGGTTTTACATCGGGTATTGGTATCACCATCGGTACCATGCAGATTAAAGATTTTCTCGGTCTGCAAATGGCCCATGTCCCGGAGCACTACCTGCAAAAGGTCGGCGCGCTGTTTATGGCCCTGCCAACCCTCAACGTTGGCGATGCCGCAATTGGCGTGGTGACGCTGGGGATCCTGATTTTCTGGCCGCGTCTGGGGATCCGACTGCCGGGCCACCTTCCTGCGCTGCTGGCAGGCTGTGCGGTAATGGGGATTGTGAACCTGACCGGCGGCCACGTCGCCACCATCGGTTCTCAGTTCCACTACATTCTGGCTGATGGCTCGCAGGGTAATGGCATCCCGCAGTTGCTGCCGCAACTGGTATTACCTTGGGACATGCCGGAGTCAAACTTTACCCTGAGCTGGAGTTCGTTACAGGCGCTGTTACCGGCCGCCTTCTCCATGGCGATGCTCGGGGCGATTGAATCTCTACTGTGCGCCGTCGTACTTGATGGGATGACTGGCACCAAGCATAAAGCCAACAGTGAGCTGATTGGCCAGGGCCTGGGTAACATCGTGGCACCGTTCTTCGGTGGTATCACCGCCACGGCGGCAATTGCCCGTTCTGCGGCAAACGTCCGCGCCGGGGCGACCTCACCAATTTCAGCGGTCATCCACGCGATTCTGGTGATCCTTGCCCTGCTGGTGCTTGCGCCGCTGCTTTCCTGGTTACCGCTTTCCGCCATGGCCGCCCTGCTGCTGATGGTGGCATGGAACATGAGTGAAGCGCATAAAGTGGTGGATCTGCTGCGTCATGCGCCAAAAGACGACATCATTGTCATGCTTATGTGTATGTCGCTGACGGTGCTATTCGACATGGTGATCGCCATCAGCGTCGGTATCGTACTCGCCTCCCTGCTGTTTATGCGTCGTATCGCGCGCATGACGCGTCTGGCGCCGGTCAACGTAGACGTACCTGACGATGTGCTGGTGCTGCGCGTTATTGGCCCACTTTTCTTTGCCGCTGCGGAGGGATTATTTACCGATCTCGAATCGCGTATTGCAGGTAAACGTATTGTGGTCTTGAAGTGGGACGCGGTCCCGGTACTGGATGCCGGTGGTCTGGACGCTTTCCAGCGTTTTGTAAAACGCCTCCCGGAAGGGTGTGAACTGCGGATCAGTAATCTGGAATTCCAGCCGTTACGTACCATGGCGCGCGCGGGCATTCAGCCGGTTGCCGGACGCCTGACGTTCTTCCCGAATAAAGACGCCGCGCTGGCAGATATCAGCTGACGTGTAGCCCAGCCAGGCGAAGCGCCGCCGGACTACAAATGACAGGCAAAAAAATGGCTCCCGTGTGTGGGAGCCATTTTTATAATCAGCTTATTGCTTACGCGTTCAGCAGTTGCTCAGCTGTCGCTTTCACGCTTGCCAGCAGGACTTTGACATCCTCCAGACACACCGTTGGGTTCAGCAGCGTCAGCTTCAGGCAGGTTACGCCATCCGCTTCGGTCACGCCAACGTTGGCGCTACCAGAAGCCAGCAGAACGTCGCCAATACGCTGGTTCAACAGCGCAACGAACGCCATGTCCTCACTGTGCGGACGGAAACGGAACAGCACGCTTGCCAGCTGCGGCTCCATCACCAGTTCCAGATGTGGCTGAGTTTTCACAAACGCAGCCACATCACGCGCCAGCGTTACGCCGTTATCAATGATTTCGGCATACTGCTTTTTGCCCAGCGCTTCGAGACCCATCCACAGCTTCAGCGCGTCAAAACGGCGCGTGGTCTGCAGCGATTTCGACACCAGATTCGGTACGCCCGCCTCTTCATCAAAATCAGAGTTCAGGTACGCCGCCTGGTAACGCATCAGCTCGTAATGACGCGCGTCTTTCAGCAGGAACGCGCCGCAGCTGATGGTCTGGAAGAACTGTTTGTGGAAGTCCAGCGTCACGGAATCCGCCAGTTCAAGGCCGTTCAGGAAGTGACGATACTGCTCAGAAAGCAGTAACGCCCCGCCCCATGCTGCATCCACATGCATCCAGATCTGGTGTTCTGCCGCCAGCGCCGCAATGTCCGCTAATGGATCGATTGCACCCGCATCGGTAGTACCCGCAGTGGCGACAATCGCCATCACCTGTTCGCCGTTGGCTTTCGCCTGGGCCAGCTTGTCTTTCAGGTCAGCCAGATCCATGCGTGAGAACGCATCGGTCTTCACCTGGGTGACGGAACGGTAACCCAGCCCCATCAGCGCCATGTTCTTCTGCACAGAGAAGTGCGCGCTTTCAGAGCAAAATACTTTGATTTTGCTCAGGTCGCCGGTCAGACCATTCTGCTGAATGGAATGCCCCTGGCGGGCAAAGAAGGCGTCGCGCGCCAGCATCAAGCCCATCAGGTTGCTCTGGGTGCCGCCGCTGGTGAACACGCCCGCGTCGCCTGCCGCATAGCCCACCTGCTCACGCAACCATTCGATCAGTTTGATCTCAATGATAGTCGCCGACGGGCTCTGATCCCAGGAGTCCATACTCTGGTTGGTGGCGTTGATCAACACTTCTGCCGCCTGGCTAATCACCAGGCTCGGGCAGTGCAGGTGCGCCACGCACTGCGCATGGTGAACCAACAAGCTGTCTTTCAGAAAGTATTCAACCGCACGCTCAATAGCGGCCTGGTTGCCCAGGCCCTGAGACGTAAAATTCAGGTTGATACGTTCGCGCAGTTGCTCAACGGTTTTGCCCTGATACATCTCAGGTTGCTTCAACCATTCAACGACCGCTTGCGTACTCTGCTCGATAGCGTCCTGGTAGGCAGCAATGCTTTGTGCCGAGCCGGACAGAATCGGATTTACGTCTGACATTCGATCCAACTCCGTTTAAACCGGCTTCACGCCAGCGCCCAGCAGGGCATTTTCGAATTTATCGAGGAAAATCTCCAGCTCTGCGTTGGTGATCAACAGAGACGGCAGCAGACGCAGTACGCAACCGTTACGGCCGCCACGCTCCAGAATCAGGCCGTTTTCGAAACATTTTTTCTGCAGCAGCGCGGAAAGCTCGCCATCGGCCGGGTAGCAGCCCATGTGATCCTGCGCTTCGTTCGGCTTAACGATTTCCAGACCAATCATCAGGCCCAGACCACGTACCTGGCCGATAACCGGGTAACGTTTCTGCAGGTCAGTCAGTTTGCCTTTCAGCCACTCGCCCTGCGCAGCAACTTTATCGGCAATCTTGTCGTCTTTGAGGATTTTCAGCGTTGTCAGACCGGTCGCCATCGCCAGTTGGTTGCCGCGGAAGGTGCCAGTGTGATGGCCCGGAGCCCACGCATCGAACTGCTTTTTAATGCCCAGTACCGCCAGTGGCAGACCGCCGCCAACCGCTTTGGACATCACGATGATATCCGGCTCAATACCGGCGTGTTCGAAGGCGAACAGTTTACCCGTGCGCGCGAAGCCAGCCTGAACTTCATCGATAATCAGCAGAATGCCATGTTCCTGGGTCACTTTACGAATACGCTGCAGCCACTCGATCGGAGCCGGGTTTACCCCGCCTTCGCCCTGCACCGCTTCGAGGATCACGGCAGCCGGTTTACGCACGCCGCTCTCAACGTCGTTGATCAGGTTTTCGAAGTAGTAGGTCAATGCTTTGACGCCAGCGTCGCCGCCGATACCCAGCGGGCAACGGTACTGATGCGGATACGGCATAAACTGCACTTCCGCCATCATGTTGCTGACGGCTTCTTTCGGCGACAAGTTGCCGGTCACGGACAGCGCGCCGTGGGTCATCCCGTGGTAGCCACCGGAGAAGCTGATGATGCTGGAACGGCCGGTAACTTTCTTCGCCAGCTTCAGCGCCGCTTCAACGGCATCGGCACCGGACGGCCCGGTGAACTGCAGGCAATACTCTTTGCCCTGGCCCGGTAATAAAGAAAGTAAATACGATGAGAATTCATCTTTTAACGGTGTGGTAAGGTCAAGCGTATGTAACGGTAAGCCGCTTGTGATGACACTTTGAATGCTCTGCAGCACTTCAGGATGATTATGACCAAGCGCCAGGGTTCCGGCACCTGCCAGGCAATCAAGATATTGATTATTTTCTACGTCAGTAATCCAGACGCCCTGCGCTTTAGCAATCGCTAATGGCAGTTTACGTGGATAGCTGCGGACATTAGATTCAAACTCAGCCTGTCTTGCTAAAAAGGTATCATTGCTCTGTGGTAATGAATTAGCACTTAAAGTATCAATACGGACTTTATCCGTCATCATATCACTCCTACAACCAGGTGTAGATTAACGCCTGATTGAATAAATGGTTATAAGGGTTACCTGTAAAAAAGCGCGGCTAATATATGTTGTTTTAGCCCTGGACTCAATCATTTATTTTTCAACACATTTAGCAGGTGTTTTTTCTTTATAATTCAAAGTGTAACAGCCACCCTTCATTACGAAATCCTAAAGAAATATATCTATTTAATTAACAATTACCGTAGCCAATTGCAACGCATACGATGTTATAAAAACCATGGAATTTTCATGTTTTTATTATTTTTTTACACGTTTTTACCATTAATAATGTACGCGTTTTCTTGTTACGACATGATTTTTCACTTATTTGTCGATAAATCGAATAAAAAAGTCGATCCCTAAATATAAATCACTTAGTATGGCGCGCTTATTTGCAGGCTATGTAAATAAAATTAATGCGCAGCACCCGGTAACGCGTACAGGCGACACGCGTTTTCGACAACAGGAATTCCCTGGGTTGTCAGCAGAAATGTTCGCGGGCGGACATTTCGTAAGGCGAACACCGTTTCCCCTTATGCCGAGAATGAAAATTTTCTAGCCATACTTTTATGGCGCCCTGATATGAGATTGTTATGACTCGCATTTATCCACCATCCGTCGTTGCCAAATTTGGCGGCACCAGCGTCGCTGATTTTGATGCGATGAACCGAAGCGCCAGCATTGTCCTTGCTGATCAAGATGTCCGTTTAGTCGTGCTGTCTGCTTCAGCAGGCGTTACAAACTTACTGGTCGAGCTTTCTGAAGGTCTGGAAACGCATCAACAATTAGATAAGCTTGAGACCTTACGCGCCATCCAATACAACATTATTTCCCGCCTGAAGCAGCCGTCCGTTATCAGCACGGAAATCGATAATCTTCTCAACAACATCCGCCATCTTGCACAAACGGCGACCGTTTCACCGTCTGATGCGCTAAGCGATGAATTGGTCAGTCACGGCGAGCTGATGTCCTCTTTACTGTTTACTGAAGTCTTACGTGAACGGCATGCCGAGGCCGGGTGGTTTGACGCCCGCAGCGTGATACGTACCAACTCCAGTTTCGGCTGCGCCGAACCCGAACTCAGTACCCTGCACCACCTGGTGGAGACTCACCTGCGCCCTCGTCTTGAGCAAGCGATTATGGTGACCCAGGGGTTTATCGGCCGGGATGCCGCAGGGCATACCACTACACTGGGACGCGGTGGTAGTGATTACACGGCGACGCTTCTCGGTGAGGCGCTTCACGCCGCACGCGTGGACATCTGGACCGATGTCGCAGGGATCTACACCACCGATCCGCGCATTGCGCCGCGGGCCAAACGGATTGACCACATCTCATTTTCCGAGGCCAGCGATATGGCCGCCTTCGGTGCGAAGGTCCTCCACCCGGCTACGCTGCTTCCGGCAATGCGCAAAAGCATTCCGGTGTTTGTTGGCTCAAGTAAGGATACTGCTGCCGGTGGTACGCTGGTGCATAACACCACCGACAACCCACCTCGCTATCGTGCGCTTGCCGTGCGCCGTAAACAGACGCTGTTGCGATTACATAGTCTGGAGACACAACCGTCCGGTTCTTTCCTGGCGCAGTCCTTCGCCATTTTAGCTCGCCACGCGGTCACGGTGGATTTGGTTACAACCTCAGAGAACAGTATTGCGCTGGCGCTGGACGCGACTCACGCAACCTCAGGTGAAGATCATATACTGACCAGCGCATTGTTTACCGCATTGTCCTCCCACTGTCGTGTGGAAGTGGAAACCGGACTGGCATTAGTGACTTTGGTGGGGAATCGGCTGACTCAGGCGGCGGGAGTTTGCAAAGACGTTTTTGCCTGGCTTGAAGGGCAAACGGTGCGAATGATTTGCCACGGCGCGTCAAATGACAACCTGTGTTTCCTGTTGCCCGCTGAAGACGCGGATAGCGCGGTTAAAACGTTACATTATCGGTTATTCGAATAACGTTTCTTATATTCCATAGCGAATATAAAAGTGCGTTCTATGCAAGGATAATGAACAAGCAAAGTCCTGGTTTTTCAACCAGGACTTTGTATTCAAACCGCAGCCCTCTCTGCCGGGAAACGATTTAGTTATGACGATGAGTGGTATCACCGCGACGACAGCGTTTGTCATAATGGCGTACCCACCAGTAACGGTCACTGATTTGCTCGTGCCCGCCCACTCTGGCTCCCGCCAACCACAGAACACCACCTACAAAAATACTGAGCACGGCACCATGTGCGAAAAACTGTGGCAGATTAAATTGCGGCAATTGGTTTAAAATAGAGTAACCAACCCCCCCCACCATCACCACCAACCCTAAAGCCATGAGCACGTTACCGAGTAACGAAGCGTTTTTGCGTTTCATGTGTCACCTCCGGAACTTTGGGTTGCTACAGGGAATACCCCTAATCCTTATGTGTAAAGTATAGACAACACTGCCGTTCGCAAGTGCGGGAGCGATCACAATTACAAACACTCGCGCAACAAAACTTTACAAATAAGCTACTGAACATACTCAATTTCTAATAGTCCATTTGTGCAATTATTCAGTTTTTGGCGATTAGAACGCAGTTTTTTGTCAAGAGCAGCATCAGACAGTAAACTACACGTCGTTTATGGAAACACTCAGGACAAAACACGTGACGATTAAATTGATTGTCGGCCTGGCGAACCCCGGCGCAGAGTATGCGGCAACGCGACACAACGCAGGCGCATGGTATGTCGATTTACTGGCAGAGAGATTACGCGCGCCCCTGCGTGATGAGCCGAAATTCTTCGGCTACACCTCCAGAGTAACGCTCGAAGGGGAAGATGTCCGTTTGCTGGTACCGACCACATTTATGAATCTCAGCGGCAAGGCCGTGGGTGCGATGGCCAGTTTTTATCGTATCAACCCCGATGAAATTTTGGTCGCGCACGACGAATTAGACCTGCCGCCTGGCGTGGCAAAATTTAAGCTCGGTGGCGGTCATGGCGGACATAATGGCCTGAAAGACATCATCAGCAAGTTGGGCAATAACCCCAACTTTCATCGTTTACGCGTGGGAATTGGTCATCCGGGTGATAAAAACAAAGTTGTCGGATTTGTTTTAGGCAAACCGCCTGTTTCAGAACAGAAGTTAATTGATGAAGCAATTGACGAAGCGGCACGTTGTACCGAGATTTTATTCAAAGATGGCCTGACCAAGGCAACGAGCCGGTTACACACCTTTAAAGCGCAATAAGCAGGGATGTGCGGCATTTTTCTCGCGTGCTGTGTATAATAGGCAGAGTTATTTACTTTTCTACAATCTGTTTTCCATAACAGGTTGAATATCAAAAGATTAAGGTGATTTAAACATGGGATTCAAATGCGGTATCGTCGGTTTGCCAAACGTAGGCAAATCCACCCTGTTCAACGCGCTCACAAAAGCGGGTATTGAAGCGGCAAACTTCCCGTTCTGTACTATCGAGCCGAACACAGGTGTTGTCCCGATGCCCGATCCGCGTCTGGATCAGTTGGCCGAAATCGTCAAACCGCAGCGTATCCTGCCAACAACGATGGAATTCGTCGACATTGCCGGTCTGGTAAAAGGCGCGTCCAAAGGCGAAGGTCTGGGTAACCAGTTCCTGACTAACATCCGTGAAACCGAAGCTATCGGCCACGTGGTTCGCTGCTTTGAAAACGACAACATCATCCACGTTAATAACAAAGTGGATCCGGCTGACGACATTGAGGTTATCAATACCGAACTGGCGCTGTCTGACCTGGATACCTGTGAGCGCGCTATCCATCGCGTACAGAAGAAGGCTAAAGGCGGCGATAAAGACGCTAAAGCGGAACTGGCTGCACTGGAAAAATGCCTGCCACAGCTGGAAAACGCTGGCATGCTGCGTGCGTTGAAAACGCTGACCGATGAAGACAAAGCGGCTATCAAATACCTGAGCTTCCTGACGCTGAAGCCAACGATGTATATCGCCAACGTCAACGAAGACGGTTTTGAAAACAACCCATACCTCGATAAAGTGCGTGAAATCGCCGCAGCTGAAGGCTCCGTGGTTGTTGCAGTTTGCGCTGCCGTTGAAGCTGACATCGCAGAACTCGATGATGCTGACCGTGAAGAATTCATGGCTGAAATGGGTCTGGAAGAACCTGGTCTGAACCGCGTAATCCGCGCTGGTTACGAACTGCTGAACCTGCAGACCTACTTCACCGCTGGCGTGAAAGAAGTTCGTGCATGGACCATTCCTGTTGGCGCAACGGCTCCGCAGGCGGCGGGTAAAATTCATACTGACTTCGAGAAAGGCTTTATCCGCGCACAAACCATCGCGTTTGAAGATTTCATCACCTATAAAGGTGAACAAGGCGCGAAAGAAGCCGGTAAGATGCGTGCAGAAGGTAAAGATTACATCGTTAAAGATGGCGATGTGATGAACTTCCTGTTCAACGTCTAAATAAAATTTGTTGTCTCATGAGGTTTCATCGAATCTCATGAAAATCACAAAAACCTATAAAATCCACGCAATTGCGTGGATTTTTCATTTCACAATGTCTCAATTCATCTCGTAACAACGCTGTCAAAAATGAGTACATGAATGAGCACAACATTCTGCCATCTTCATTTTTAGTGGGTACGATAACGGTATAATAAACAAACAAGGCCCCGTTAGGTTCACTGATACGAATGCCGCACTGCCAAGCTGAAAGAAAAACTCCATTGTCTCAATGATTTCAACTCGCTGAGCAGGCTGATGAACTGACCATCCTCCAGAAGGCCGCGACATACTCGCGAAGCGCCTGCATGGCCTGCGGCCTGAGGATGACCTGGATGTGCCTACAGGCTTGAGGAAATTGCCCAATAAAATCATTGTTATCTCTTACACATCCGGTCCTTATGTGCTGTATACGAAACAGTGAAAAACCACAAAGCCCCGCGTAGCCTGCGAGGCTTTGTTATCTGGTGCGTTACGTCATCTGACGGGCAATATACCCTGCCCCTTTGATCGCCAGTTGGGCGATCTCGTCTTTATCACAGATAAAATGGACCGGGTTCTCAAGTCCATATCGGCTGCGCCATAAAGAACGATACATTTCGCAGCGCTGCCGCTTGCCTGTCAGCACAATGTCGCCTTGCAGAGAAAAGCCTAAACGCTCGGCCTCATCAAAAAGTTTCATGTCATCCGCCGCCAGCGCCGCCTGACAAAAAAATGTTCTTTCGACTGCGGTGCACGGCAACGAGAACTCGATAAAACGCGTAAACAGCAGCGTGCGCAGAAGGCCCGCATGATGCACGCTATCACAGGCATATTGCAGGATGTCCGCCGAGAAAAAATCGTCATCCTCTTCTTCCAGCATACTGGCGCCAATAAACGTCTCTTTTTTCACCGCCGCATAAACCTGCCCGCTCAGACTGGTAATACTGCCGGCGATTCTTCCCTGCGCGTCAATGTGGATAAGCTTGGTTGTTGAACCCAGTTCGATCATCGTCAGCGGCAGGTTCCTGTAAAGCGACGTCATCAGCCCCACGGCCTGAGTCTCTTCCCCGCGCATCAGGTCGATATCCCGCAGGCTGGACCAGCTACGATCCGCCTGCGCATTTTTGATACCAGGGACAAAACGGATCTCCAAATCCAGAGGCAGTATTGCGGGATCTTTTACCTTCACCACCCGGGAGACAAGCTGCTCAAGGCTCACCGGAGCGGTGATATGCGGTATCTCCAGCAGCCCGAGGTTAGAGGTGATCATTCCCGAGGCAATCGCAAAACGCACATCACCAGTCGTCAATTGGTTAGCGTGCAGCAGTTCACTTATCCCTGCGGCAATGGCGTCTCTGAAATCCCCCTGAGAACGGGCCTTCCCGGAGTTAACGCCAACAGCGAGGAGATGTTCAGCAACGATCTCCTCATCGCGTAACAAATAGAGCCGGGTCTGGGTTGAACCGCTGTCGATGATAATAATCATAAGCTTGCTCCTGAGGCGGTGGCGTGGGTTTAGAGGCTTTGCTGATAAATGGCGCGAATCTCATCGGCATCAGGCACGCGGGGATTATTCGCAAGCACAACGCGCATCGTGGTAGTGGCATTGCCAATAAACCAGTCGAAATGTTCCTCTTTAACGCCCAGAGAGCTGAGCGACGGCAGCATATTGACGTAGCCCAGCAGCGCACGCACCGCATCAATACTGCTTCTCGCCGCTTCTTCTTCGGTCATATTGAGGGTATTCACGCCAAGCGCTTTGGCGATAGCGGCGAATTTTTGCGGCGCGCTTTGCCAGGTGAATTCCATAAAGGCCATGTAAATGGCGGCAATGCCTTCAGCATGTACGACATCAAGCAACCCGCCCATCGGGTGCTGCAACGCATGGGGCAATGTCGTCCCGGCACAATCAATCGCCATACCCGCCAGCGAACTGGCAAAAGAGACTTTTTCCCACGCCTCAATATTGGTGGCATCGTCATAAACCTGCGGTAAATATTTGCCAATCAGCTCAAGCGCCTGTAATGAAAGCATTTCACTCATCGGATGGGCATTTTTCGAAATAAATGACTCCAACGAATGAAACAGGACATCTGCTCCCGGACCGGCAATAACGCGCCGGGGTAACGTCAGCATTAATAAAGGATCAATAATTGCCGCCTTCGGATAAATCAGCGGATTCACCAGCCCTTTTTTGTCATTGGTTTGTGGATTCGTAAATACCGCCGTTTTATTCGCTTCGCTGCCCGTGCCTGCGGTAGTAGGAATTAACACTACCGGTAGCGCCGAATCAGCCGGAGTTTGTCCAAATACATAGTCCCAAATTCCTCCGCTATTACAGGCCATAAAGGCAATGCCTTTTGCCATATCCATCGCGCTTCCCCCGCCAATGCCGACAATCACATCGCATTGCTGTTCACGGGCGAACGCAGCCCCTTCATCGACAAGGGTTGAAAGCGGGTTCTGCATGAAACGGTCAAAACAGACGGACGTCACGCCCGCCTGCGTCAAAACATCAACCAACGCCGCCAACTGCCCCGTGGGCTTCGCACTATCTGAAGCAATGATCAGCGCCTTTTTGCCGTATTGCGCGGTAATTGTTCCCGCCTGTGCCAGTTTCCCCTGGCCAAAATAGAAATTAACCGGATTAACGAAATTAAATCCTGACATAATTTTTCCCTTATGGTGTGAATTCACGATGAAGTTAATGCGGCGCGCGATGCCCATTAATAATCAGCCATTCGCCTGAACGAGAAGCTACTCAATACGCATCACCGACAGTCCAAAATATATATTTCACCCTGAACCTCAATTGTGATTACTATCGCTTTATTCACCCTAATAATCCCTATATATGAAACACGAGTTTATAATGTGGTATTGTGTGAGCGAATTCATATTTCCAGTTAATTGACTATGGAAATATACCGCCATCAAATAAGCGACCTGGCGGAAATTATCATGACCTCCTCTCCTTCGACTGTGAACGGTGTACAAACGTTACTGCGCGGACTGGCTGCCATCGAAGCGGTTGCCGCAGGACATCATGATTTACGCGCAATCAGTCAGCACATTTCCGCACCGCGCAGTACAACGCATCGTCTGATCAGCGCCCTGGTCGCTCAACGATATTTGCGACAAATTTCCAGCCGGGGCTATTTTCTCGGGCCAAGGCTGATTGAGCTGGGCGGCGCATCGCTTGCTGGTTATCCGCTACGCATCGCTGCCCGCCCGCTGCTCGAAGCGCTGGCTCAGCTCACTCAGGACACCGTCCATCTCGGCATTCGCGAGCAAGGCGACGTGTTGTATATCGATAAAATTCCCGGTACCCGCGGGCTGGAGATGCGCTCGCGCGTTGGGCACCGTATGCCGCTGTTTTCGACTGGCATTGGCAAAGCGCTGATGCTCGGCGCGACGATGGCGGAATGGCAGCACTTTTATCGACTGCATAATCCCGGCGCGGACGCCGGTTCCTTTATTCGCAGCATGCACCATTACGCTGAGCGCGGTTACACCCTGGATCTGGAAGAAAACGAACTCGCCATCCGCTGCGTGGCGGCACCGATTCGGGATGCCGGAAATCATGTTGTCGCCGCTATTTCCGTCGCCAGCATCGCCCCCTACATGCCGGATGAACGCATGCAGGAGCTCAGCGGCATCGTAAAACGTTACGCTGAGGACATTTCCGCAGAGCTGGGCTGGGTGGCACATCGAACCTCTCTGATTTATCCCTTCGTCTCTACGCATGCAAAAGGATCCTGATATGACTGCATTGATCGCCCTGGATTGGGGAACCAGCGCGCTACGCGCCTACCGCTTAGCCGCAAACGGTACCGTGACTGCACGGCGGGAACTTCCCCACGGCATCATGAAATTACCCGACGCGCCCAATCGGCTGATGAGCTTTCGTCTGGCCTTCGACCTGGCCTGCGCAGACTGGCTGGCAGCCGATCCCGCCTGTCCGGTTATTGCCAGCGGCATGATTGGCAGCGCCCAGGGCTGGCAGCCCGCGCCCTATTTGCCTGCGCCCTGCGATGCTCGTCAGTTGGCGGAGCAGTTAACCCGCGTCGATGTCGATGACCAGCGCTGCTTCTATATCATTCCAGGCGTTCAGCAAACGAACCTTTTGCCGGAAGTGATGCGTGGAGAAGAAACCCAGGTGTTCGGCGCAATCGCGGGTGATGAACGCCTGCGTGATGTTCAGGCCAGCGGCAGAGAATCGCTGATTGCCCTGCCCGGTACACATTCAAAATGGGTGAGCGTCACGCAGGAGAAAATTGACCGCCTGCGTACGTTTATGTCGGGGGAACTTTACGATGTGCTGCGCCACTATTCGATACTGGGGCTGACGATGCAGCCCCCTGAAGCTCCTGACTGGCAGGCTTTTGCTGAAGGCATCCGCGTCGCCCGCCAGCAGCCAGGCAATTTGCTCGGCTCTCTCTTTTCGGTGCGCACCCGGCTCCTTTGTCAGCAGCTATCGCCGCAACAACAGCCGGACTATCTCTCGGGTCTCCTGCTGGGCAATGAGCTTGCCATCGCGCTGGATGGGATCTCCGCCGAGACCGACATCACCTTAATTGGTTCGCAGCCGTTGTGTCAGCGCTACCAGCGCGCCATGGCGATTTTTGAATGCCGCAATCCGGTGTATATCGCTCCCGGTGCGGCGGAACAGGGAATGTGGCAGGTAGCACGTTACGCCAGTCTTGTGGCCTGATTTCCCGTTGACCTTTTTCTCGACCAACACCAGGAACTGACTATGGATTTTATCACCACGCTACGTCAAACCGGTCTGATTGCCATTCTACGCGGTATACCGCCCGAACAGGTTGAAGCCGTCGGAGCCGCCCTGTATGAACAGGGATTCCGCATCATCGAAGTCCCGCTTAATTCGCCTGAACCCTTGCTGAGTATTTCACGTCTGCGTCGTATTTTACCTTCGGACTGTTGGGTGGGCGCTGGAACGGTGATGACCGTGCCTCAGCTGCATGACGTGGCGCAAAGCGGCGGCCAGCTGATTATCTCTCCCCATACCGATCCGGTATTAATTGAAGAGACAAAGCGCGCGGGATTGATAAGCCTCCCCGGGGCGGCGACGCCAGGCGAGGCTTTCAGCGCGCTGGCGAAGGGAGCGGATGCGGTGAAACAGTTTCCCGCTGAAGCGATCCCTCCCGTCGTGGTGAAAGCGTGGCGCGCCGTGATCCCCGCGACGACCCCGCTGCTGCCCGTTGGTGGAATCACGCCGCAGGCAATATTCGACTATCGCGCCGCCGGAGCCAGTGGATTCGGCCTTGGCGGCGCGCTTTACCAACCAGGTATGACAGCAGAGCAAGTGGCCAGTCGCGCCGCTGACTTCGTGACCGCCTGGAGAACGTCCTCGCCCCTTAATACATAAAAAGAACCAAACGGAGTTGACTATGAAAATTCAAAAATTTACCTCTGGATTATTAACCTCGCTGTTAGCCGCCAGTTCATTACTGCTGGCAAGCCCGACTCAGGCGGCGGATTATCCTACGCGCCAGATAGAGCTGATCGTCCCCTTCGCCGCTGGCGGCGGCACCGATCTGGTGGCGCGCGCATTTGCTGAAGCCTCTAAACCGCACTTTCCGGTCGGCGTTGGCGTCATTAATAAGCCTGGCGGAGGCGGCGCAATTGGTTTTAGCGAGCTTGCCGCATCGCGCCCTAACGGCTACAAGCTGGCGATGGGCACCGCCGAACTGACTATCCTGCCCTCTCTGGGAATGGTGAAGTTCAAAACGGAGGACTTTACTCCACTGGGTCTGTTCAATATGGAACCCAGCGCCGTGACCGTTAAAATCGACGCACCATGGAATACGCTGGAAGAGTTCCTCGCCTGGGCGAAAGAGAATCCGGGCCAGGTCAGGGTAGGCAACTCAGGAACGGGCGCAATCTGGCATCTGGCAGCCGCGTCGCTGGAAGATAAAACCGGCGTGACCTTCAACCACGTTCCTTTCGATGGCGCGACGCCAGCCGTCACCGCGCTTTTAGGCGGGCACATTGAAGCCGTTACGGTGAGCACTGCGGAAGTCCTCAACCAGGTTGAGGATGGCAAGCTGAAAACACTGGCCGTAATGAGCACTCAACGTGACGCCAACATGCCTGACGTCCCCACGCTTCAGGAAAAAAACATCGATCTGTCGATCGGCGCATGGCGTGGGCTGGTTATCTCCAGCAAAACCCCGCAAAACGTGATCGATTTTCTGACCACCGCTATCGCCGCCACTGCCGATGAACCCTCTTTCAAGGAAGCGTTAGCCAAAATGCGCCTCAACTATGTCTGGCTCGATCGTGCTGAATTCCAGGCATTGCTTGAAGAGCAGCAGCGCGATTTCTCCGTCACCATCGAAAAACTGGGCCTCGGTCAAAAATAACGGTGACGTCCGGCCAGCCTCCTCTGGCCGGATAGTCCTCATGGGAGTCGTTTATGGTTGAAAATCCGTTAACTCCGACAACGCCGCCAGCGTCTACGGCAGAACGACAATGCTACATTTTGGTCGCTCTGCTGCTGTGTCTGATCGCCGTAGTGGTGCTGGCGATTGCCAAAAGCTTTCCTGCAACGTCCATTTCTACGGATATCGGGGCGGGCGCATTTCCTTCGGTTTATAGCTGGTTGCTGATTATTCTCTCGTTGATCTTAATTGCTGGTCAGTTCTCTGGTACCACGCTACGCCAGCTGATGGTTCTACCCTCTCGCCCCACTCAGGGGTTTGGACGCTGGACGGGGCCGTTTTGTACCGTCGTCACCTGCGTGGCATACCTCTACGCCATGCAGCTTTTTGGCTACCTGGTCGCAACGGTACTTTTTATGATGCTGATTATGAAAATCTCCGGTATCCAACGCTGGTGGGTTAATGGGCTGCTGGCCATCGTGCTCTCCATTACGCTGTATATCCTCTTTTCGCTGGCGCTGAACGTTCCGCTGCCGGAAAGCAGCCTCCTGGAATCGCTGACTCTGGAGTAATTATGTCCCAATTTGATCTTATTCTCGGCGGCGTAAATAGCTTGCTGGCCCACCCGGAAGCCATTTTATTTTCAATGATTGGCGTCTGGCTTGGCATCCTGGTGGGCGCGTTACCGGGCCTGACTGTCACCATGAGCGTTGCCGTAATGCTGCCTTTTACCTACGGCATGGATCCGATTTCTGGCTTACTGATTATCTCCGGCGTCTTTTTTGGTGGCGTTTATGGTGGTTCGATTATTGCCATTCTGCTCCGGATCCCCGGCACGCCAGCCGCCGCGGCAACGGCGATAGACGGCTATGAACTGACGAAAAAAGGTCAGGCCGGTGTGGCGCTGGGCACGGCGACTTTCTCCTCATTTTTCGGCGGCACCCTCAGCATAATCGTGCTGATGTTCCTCTCGCCGATTCTGGCCGAGGTAGCGCTAAAATTCAGCGCCGCAGAGACGTTTGCGCTGGCCGTTTTCGGCTTAAGTATTATTGCCAGTATTTCCGGTGAATCGCTGATTAAGGGGCTGATCGCTGGCGTTGGTGGTTTGCTGGTCGCGACCATTGGCCTCGATCCGATGGGCGGATTTCCGCGTTTCACCGGCGGTTTTGTCGAGCTGATGAACGTGCCTTTTATCCCGGTGATGATTGGCCTGTTCGCCACTGCAGAAGTGCTTAAGTCGCTGGAAAAAGAGGAGGTAGTGAGCAAGACGGTGCAGTACGCTATTGGTCGAATCATTCCGCCGTGGTCTACGTTCAAACGTCTGATTGTCACACTGCTGCGCTCCTCCGGTCTGGGCGTGTTTATTGGCATGATTCCCGGCGCAGGGGCGGATATTGCCGCTTTCGTTTCTTACAATGAAGCGAAGCGCTTTGCCAGGCCGGAAGATCAGTTTGGCAAGGGTGAACTCAAAGCGGTTTCGGCCTGTGAAGCAGGCGCTAATGGCTGCACGGGCGGCGCGCTGTTGCCTATGCTGACGCTGGGAATTCCTGGTGACGCCACGACGGCGGTAATGCTGGGCGCGCTGACGCTACAGGGAATGCAGCCTGGGCCTCGACTATTTACCGAACATAGCGACACGGTCTATATGCTGTTTGTCGGAATGCTGTTTTGCTATCTGATGCTGCTTATTCTTGGCCTGGTTTCCGTTCGTTTCATCGCCAAAATGATCAACATTCCCAAGAGCGTCCTGACTCCGCTGATCCTCGCACTGTGTATCGTCGGCACCTATGCTCTGAACAACAGCATGTTTGACGTCGGCATTATGCTGGTCGCGGGCGTGATCGGCTATTTCATGCAAAAAGGCGGTTTCCCGGCATCTCCTGTCGTGCTGGCACTCATCATGGGGCCGATGGCGGAAAGTAACTTCCGTCGCGCGATGTCGCTGTCCAACGGGAGTTTTGATTTCATTTATACCCGTCCCATCACCGCCACGCTCCTGCTATTGGCGATGCTGACTCTGTTTGGCCCAATGGTACGCAAGGCCATAGCCGCAAGACGCGCACGTAAAAATCAGTTGCACTCCTGAATGAGCAGAAACGGGCAGAAAATCCGTCACTGTTACACGGAATTTCTGCCCGCGATGGCGAAATCACGGCGCGGTTACATTTTTATCGCACAGAATCGGTTATTGTTATCGTACTGATCTTAAACATGAATATGACCACTGTATCAGGGTGAATTATGGATGCTCAACCTACCGAAATTACGGGAGTACAAACCCTACTGCGCGGTCTTGCTGTTATTGATGCCGTCGCGTCAGGATGTCGGGATTTACGCAGCGTCGGCGAGTTTACCGGAACCAGTAAAAGCACAACCCATCGGCTGCTCAGCGCGCTGGTACAACAGCGTTTTCTTCGCTTCACTCACCACGATGGCTATGCGCTCGGCCCACGCTTAATTGAGCTGGGCACCCGTTCACTGGAAAATACGCCGCTTTATCCTCTGGCGCGCCCCTTCCTGCAACAGCTGGCGGATTTTACCCGCGACACGGTTCATCTGGGGCAACGGGAAGGCGCGGAAGTCCTGTATATCGATAAAATTCCAGGCCAGCAGGGACTGGAAATGCGCTCGCGTATTGGGCATCGCATGCCGCTGGTGCTGACCGGCATTGGCAAAGCGCTGTTACTCGACGCGGATGAATCCGAATGGCGTCAGCTTTTTTTAGCGCATGGCGAATTATGTCATCTCCCGGACTTCCTCGCCCGAATGCGCGGCTACGCCGACGCAGGCTTCGCGTTCGATCTTGAAGAAAATGAGCCGACGATTCGCTGCGTGGCGGCTCCGGTTTACGATGCCGGAAACCATGTGGTCGCGGCCATCTCCGTCGCCAGCACGGTCATCTATATGCCGGACGCACGCATGCAAGAACTCGTCCCTCACGTCAAAGAGTGCGCTAAAAAAATCTCGCTGGAACTGGGCTGGCGCGCCCCTTCTTTTACCCCGTAATCCCACCGCTTAATGTCAACATCCTTGAGTGTTAACGGGCGACATATCGATTGCATCTATGTCGTCTGTTGTTGTCCCGCGAGTAGAGTGCTCCACTGCCGGGTTCTCCAGCATGCAGGTTCGAAAACACACTCTTTTTCGTGCAGGAGAAGGATCGTTGCCAGCCGCGAATGTCCTTTTAGCCTCCTGACGCTGACTTCTGGCTTCAGCCAGAGAAACATCGGGGTAAACGCCAATAGCGGACAGGAATAATGAATAATACCGATCGGCACGATCGACAGAATCGATTATGAACAAGCAAATGCTTTATCGTCGGACGTGGAAAACGGTGTGTGTAGCAGCCTGCAAGGCCTGGCGGTCAATCTATTGTTGACGCAAAGAAACTAAGGTGAACTATAAGAGCAGGTTATCATTCAGATAAGCAGAATAGATTTTTTGTTTATAATTTATTATGTTAGCTTAAATTAAGACGCGGGATCGCACTCATCCTGGCTGCAATTCTGGTCTTATCTGATAGCACCACGCGTGCGGGAGGAAAAAATGAGTCAACCTGTTTATCAGAATATCGCGCAGGAAACGAAAACCTCCCTGGATGAATGCTTTGCTCAGCGCGTGATTCCTCTGGAGCAGCAGTATCTCGCAGGGCTTCAGGCGCTGAGAACAACACTTTTCGGTCAGCAGGAAATGGCTGAGCTTTCACCCGCGCAGCGTGACGAGCTGACCGCCTGGGTTGACGAACTCGATCGTCGCATCATCACCTACCAAACATTGTGCACCAAATATCTGAACGCCCTTAACTCTGAGCAGCAGCGTGAATTAATGACCTTTATGCTCTTCGGCGATACCCGGACAGCACGGGCACAGAAGAATATCCAGGAACATATACAGCTGCGCAGCGAAGCCGTGAGCAGAATCAACGAGCGGCTGGCCGATCTGCACTCTCCTGAAGCGCTCGAACGTCAGCTTCAACAGCGGCTGGAAAAAGAAATCCACATCCGCCGTTTTCTTGACGAATCCACCCACTATCGCCCTGTGCGTAAAACAGGCTGAACGGTTGCTCAGCTTTTATTGCCGGATGTCGGCGTAAACACCTTATCAGGCCTACAGATGTGGAACCCGCAGGCCTGATAGCGCTGCGCCATCAGGCATTTTATCTCTGTCGTCAGCCCTCTTCGCTTTCTGATTCCCCGGCAGTAAAAACTGGTTCAATGCGCTTGATACCCGCGCTGTTAATAATGATGCGTGCCCGCTCCAGAAAACTCTCTTTGCCATCCGTCACCCGATGAATAAGGTTGATGTGATAGACCTTTTCCCCGTACAGCACCTGCTCATCATCCAGAGTCGGTAATTCATTCAGCAACTCATCGGTGTATTTCAAAAAAGGGGTGATATCCAGGCGCGTAATATCCATCACAGAACGATTCACGGCGGAAAACATCTGGTCCCCGCCGCGCAGATGAACGTGTTTGGAGTAGTGCAAAATGTCTTCGCTCAGATAATAGTTTTGAATATCCAGAATGTGCACCTTACGGCGCATCGTCCTGACGTCATCGGGTAGCTGACGCTCCCCCACAAAGACGAAAGATTCGTTGCACTTACCGACCGGAGAGCGCAGGTTTTTATAAATTATCTGCTGTCGGTCAGGTAACCAACGGCGAAATGTCGAAAACAATCGCGCCCGAAATCCCTCTTTCATTCTGTCTTTAAAGATATAGCCAATCACCATTGCGAGAAATAGTTGAAAGCTCAGCGCTCCGTATTTCCCCTGCCAAATAAACGCCACCGCCGTCGCGAAAATCATCGCAATTGCCGCGGCGATTCCGGCAATGGTATGCGCCAGAAAGGTCTCGCCTTTTTTACGCCGTATATCCAGATACATTGGACTGCTGATATATTTTTTCAGGGTATTAACGTGATAAATCACCAGTTCGTTATCCGAATTAGGTGACGGGAAAGTCCCCGGATGATTGGCTTTGCGATACAGCATCTGCTCGCGCCAGAAAATACGCAGAGTATCGTATCCCGGTGAAGGCGAAAGATCATTGAGCAATTTACGACCATAGTGCGTCAGCATCAGTGAGAGGAATTCGTCACCATAGTCAATGATGCGTAACGCATTGACCTCAGCCACCTTTGACATTTTTATCCGCATCCGACGATAGTTATTGAGAATATCCTCTGCGGTGGCGGCGAAGCTCAGCAGCGCCTGCTCCTGTTTGTCTTCGCTCAACTTGCCGATATAACGTACCTCTACGTGAAGCGCCCGTTTGAAGGTCAGGCAAAACATTTTGAGTCGGTATTCAAAACCCTGCGCAGAGGTATCTTTGCTCTGTTCGGTAATTAACCGTTCAATTGTCCCCAGCGTCTTCGGCACGCTGACGGACAATTTACGCAGCGACAGGGTGGGAGGACGCAGGCGAATATAGTTCTTCAGGTTTTGCTGAAAGGCCTGCGGCGGAAATGTCCAACGATTGATCTGCAAACTGGAAGGAAAGAATAGCCAGGTTTCAATATGGTAGTTTTCGCTTCGTAGAGGTTTGGTGCCGACTTTCTGCGGGAAAAAAATCCGCTGCTTAATTTCGATACAGCGTTTTCCTGATGCTTTTATCGTATCGCCTGGCATCTTTGCCTCCTGCAAATCAGGCGGTAATTTGAATTACCGCCTTCACATCAATGCTACCAGAGGGCGCTATTGAACCCCATCAGCGGCATGACATATTGAGTCCATAAAATCAGTAACACCCAAATAATAGCCATCTGGATAATACCATATTTGAAAGACTCGCCGGTCGAGTAGTGATCGAGCAGGTAACTGATGTTTGCGGGTTTAGAGTTAAAGTAGAGCACGTAAACCTGGTTAATCAGGAATGCCATCGGCAGACAGAATCCCACCACGTCCCAGCCGAACTTTTTAGCGATACTGATAATGATCGGGAACATAATGATGGTACGTGCCGTTTTACTTTCGCTCACCAGCGTGGTGATGGCGAACACGCCGCTCAGTACGGCAAAGACCAACAGTTTGCCGCCACCTGAAGGGTCGATCTGCCATTTATCAAACAGGCTGTGAATATAGAGGCCGACGATATCCGTCTGATCGACCATTCCGCCAAGGACGTAAGCACCAAAGCTGAACATCAGCATATGCCAGGGAATGTCCGCGTCGTTCCACTTCATCACGCCCAGCGCCGGAAGTTTGCACACCGAAGGCATCAGAACAACGCAGGCACCCGCCACGGCGATAACTTCGGCACGCATACCGTGCACCCGGTCGGTCGCCCACAGCAACAAGACGATAATAAAGGTCAGCGCCGCGCGAACTTCACCCGCGCTAATCTTACCGAGCTGCGCCAATTCCCCTTTCAGGCGATCCATGCCGCCTTCAATTTTCGGCTTAGCATCTTCTTTCTTAATGGGGAAAATCCAGCGAGTTCCGGTGTACCAGGCAATGGCACACTGAATCAGCGCCAGTGGACACAGGGCAATGAACCAGTCGCCGTAATAGACTTTGAATCCCGCCTGCTCCATCATCGCGACCGCCAGCAGGTTAGCTGCGGAACCGGTAATAAAGGCGCTGGCCGACACGTTATTCGCCAGCAGGTTCAGCAGCACCATGTTGCGCCCGACGTTATTGCGTTTTTCCCCGCCGGTCGCACCGTAGATGGCGGCGATAACCATAAACAGCGGTAACAGCAGCGCCGTTTTCGCAGAGGTCGCACTGATGAACGCCCCGAGAATCAGGTTGAGTAATATAAAGCACCAGAACAACAGCGAGATATTATTCCCCATACGTACCAACAGCCAGAGCGACATACGCTTCGCCAACCCTGTCACCACCAGGGCACTGGCCATGATGAAGCTGGCAATGTTCAGGATCATTACTGGTTCACCCAGCATGGCAAACGCAGGACGCATCTTCATTGTGCCGGTCAGGATCACCGTGACGACCACGATAAGCGAGGTGAGATAGTTCGGAATCGCCTCCGTCAACCACAGCACCAGCGAGGCAAGAAAAATTCCCGTTGCGCTGTAACAGTTGGCCGGAGGAACTTTGGTTTGGGTATCGAACATTTCGATAGGCCCGACCCACTGTAAATGAAAGAACAGGAACAGCAGGATAGCCAGCGGCATACCGATGAATTTGATCCGTTCCATCCAGATACCGGCTTTAATCTCCTTGAATTTCTCCAGAGAATAATTGCTCATATCCAGCGGATCGAAAACTTTCTTAGCGCCTTTGTCTGACATGGCCATGTCTCCTTATGCGCCTCCGGGGCAGCAAGCTACCCATGGAGGCGTGAATTTCACATGCCAACAACCTGTCTGGCGGCTTTCAGATAATTCGTGTTAGGCAGTTCGTCGAGCCCCAGCGCCGCAACCGCTGCCTTAATTCCGGCATAATCTTCACTTTCGCAACAGGCGGTTTCGACCATCGCACCGTTAAACCATACCTGCGCGTATTCGCTGATGATGCCGTTAACGGAAAAACCGTAGCGCATTTTCTCTACCTTAACCGGTACTAAATCGCTACTGGCCCGCGCCATATTGGTAAATTCTTCCAGGGTATAGCTCTCTTTATCCAGCGCCATGTTGACCTGGAGGTGCTGCAAAATGGTGGCTAACTCCTCACGCTGCACCGGGAATTGAAACTTGCCGCGCGGCTGGAAGATCTCATAGCCTTCCGCGGTTTCGCCGGTTTTCGTTTTGATATCCAGCAGACCGTCGCGGACTTTAACGTTAACCGTATCGGTATGTAGCGACAGAAAGTAGGTCTCTTCCGGCATCTTACGAGCCTTAAATAATGTGGCTTTGGCATCCCACATTTTTTCTTTTACCCGTTCGATAATGCCGTGGCCGAATACGCGGAACTCCGCGCGGGGAATGATTTTTTCAGCGTCGCTCGACGACGTGGCGGTATTCTTATCCATATGCGTAGCCATTGTGATTCTCCTGTTCCATTAAGAATGGTGAATGCCGCTATTTATCCCATTCGGTAAAAGGATGGGCGACCAGATTGGAGTTGAAGTAGCGCGGATCGCCGCTCACCTCTTCACCAATCCACTCGGGTTTATCGAACTTCTGCTCTTCACTTTTCAATTCCACTTCTGCGACGATCAGTCCGACGTTAACCCCCATGAATTCGTCGATTTCCCACACCACATCACCCACCGGGATTTTGTAGCGTTTCTTTTCGATAATGGGGCGCTCTGCCAGCTCATCCAGCATGGCACAGCAATCGGCATACGGAATTTCGTATTCATATTCAGTTCGCGTTGCAGAAACGGTAACTCCCTTGATGGTCAGGAACGCCTTATCGTTTATCGTCCGGATACGAACGGTTCTCTCTTTTATACTGCTGAGATATCCCTGACGATAAACGGTTCCCTCTGCAAGTGCGCGCCACTGCTCTGAGCACACCAGGAATTTCCTTTCAATTTCTTTAGCCATCTTAAGCCTCTCATTGTCGGAACATCTGTCGATAGTTATTCACTATCTCTCTTAATTGACTCCATATTAGGCAGGCTTCTGGTAGGATTAAAAATTGTAAATCAGTATCAGACCTATAAGCTCAGTTTATAGGTTGACGCCGATCACATTTATTATTTTCTCATTAATTTTAGAGAGTTAAATTTGATAGGGGCGTAAGCAATGTGTTCGGCTTATAGGCTGTTTTTTCAGACATAAGCGTATGAGTCCTTGTTGTATCAAGGATAATGAACAATGCCACTTAGCGATGATTATGGAATATATTTTCCAGCAGCTCAGGAAAACTCCCCCACTCATTATCTGGAGTGTCATCATAAAGCAGTGAAATAAAGCCGAGGGCGGCGCGGGACAGTGAGTGCTCCCCCTGGTAAACAAGGTAGTAATCTACCGCGAGATTAAAACCGTTGACATGAAGTTCAACCAGCTCACCGCTGTTCACCTCATCGGATATCGCCAGATGAGGAATCACGGTTACGCCATAACCGCTGCCGATAAGCCGTTTAGTCGCCTCCAGATTAGAGAGCGTCACACGGTTTTGCGGAGCGGTGTTCGCTGAGTGACGTTTAAACCACGAATTTATTTTGGCTCTTATCCGCGTTCCTTTCTCACGCATAATGAAAGGTGATTGTAGTAATTCATCCGGACTCATATCCCGCCCGGCACATGTCGCCAGGGGGGAGTGCTTGCCCACCACTACTTTGTAGTTTTCCCGATGCAGAAATACCTGTTGTAACGGAGAGCGAATTACGGAACGTCCGGCAAAACCGATCTCAACCTCGCCGCTGGCGACCAGTTCCGCAATGTGGTGCGAGTTACCGGTCAGAATTTCCAGTTCAATTCCCGGAAAGCGTTCGTGGAAACGCTGAATAAAACGCGTGAGATAGTAAGTGCCCATCACGCCCGTCGCCCCGATGGTCAGACGGCCTACCTGTAGTTTACTGATGTCCTGAAACACGCTCTGTACTTCATCAAAAAGATGAAAAATACGCTGTGTGTATTCAAACAGGACTTCGCCTTCTTTGGTTAAACTAATTTGCCGACGGGAACGATCGAATAATGACACCTTCAGATAGCTTTCCAGTGCCTGGATCTGCATGCTGATGGCGGGCTGAGATAAAAAGAGTGCCTGTGCGGCCTTAGTAAAACTGCCGCTGATAACAACCTGGTTGAACGTCTTAAAATGGTCAATATCCATATTTAGGTACCAGCAGTTAGAGGTGCGTTTAACGATTCTGAATATGAATATACCGAATTAACACAGAAAAAGCAGGGGAGCATCCGTTCGTTTTACTGGATGACGTATTCCGGAAACCGCATGAGAAAAGGTGATAATGCCTCGCTGTCTCTAAAAGCCGAAGCGCATCCACGCAAACATGGCGTTACCATTGTTATACGTACCTGTTCCGGGGTTATAGGGGAGGCTTTTGGCATTTTACACTGTCGTTCATCCCGCAGCTGCAACGGTGTAGTTCTGGCCAAGGACCAGTTGAGCGGATTCGCGTTTAAACTCTGCGCTGAAATTTCTTTTTTTCGTTGGGACACCTGTATTGTTCTGAGATGAGCATATCACCTCTGTTCAGGTGGCCAAATTCAATAAACCACTACAGTAGAAATAAAAGGGATTTTGCGAATTTAGCTAAAGGTGGTTAAGTAATAAGTGAATTAGCTCAGTTATATTATCAGGTGATAATAACCATTATTTGCAAGTAAAGAGTTAAAGTCGAAATTGCAATTTTCTGCAGGTAGACCAATGACGCTTTCTTTTGGCATCCGAAATTTTTATATTTCCGATCCAGAGGGGAATCTGCTTGAAATAGGAAGCACGAACGAGAAATTAGGGGGCGCATGACGGAGCAGTTGCAGGCATGCTGACCTCAGCCATACAGAGGTGTCATATATGGCGATAGCCAAAACGTCTGCAGTCCCCAACGAGTTTAGTGTTGGTCCGGATAAACGTGTATCAACAGTCGGGTGTTATGCCTCAAGTAATGACACCCCTGTTAGCCTCCAAGCGGCGTAAATAACTCAATCAAGTTTTCCTCCGGATCGTACAGATGAACCACTCTCACACCCCATTCTGGCATATCTATTGGCTCGTTAATGAATTTAATCCCTTTTAACGAATAGGCCTCAAAGCTTTCATCTACATTATCAACCTCGAAACAAACCATTGATTTTTCTCGATATATTATCAACTTTTCTCTGTCAGCATTTCCAATAATTGGGGCCATCAGATCAGAAGTAAAGATAGCAAGACCTTCTATACCTTCGGCGACTTTGAAGCTGGCATAGCAATCTTCAATATCCCAGACAGCTTCCAAACCAAGCTTCTGGGTGTAGAAATTGAAACATTTGCGGTAATCTTTGACTAACAGTCTTACATTGTTGAATTTCATATATTTTCCCTTATATATTACATAAACCACAAAACGCAAGTTTGAGCATCTGAGCGTGACTATTAATTTGGCTTATCAGAGATAAGCTCTGTCAAAATTCAGATATATCATCCTGGTGCTCCTTTGTATTCCTGAAAGTGCGATTATTCCAGTTCTGTTCCTGTATATTCTCTCATTGAGCTTATTGTTTGCGTTGACGACATCAGATTATAGCTTTTCTTAGCAAGTTAAAAGGTGTGTATCTGACTAATAGCACAACCGTGTTTGCATTTTCCCGCTGTGACCGTCCTGCAAGTAACCTGAAAGGCGTCGGGTATTAGCACTTAACGCCTTAAGTATTATTTTAAAGTTTTTTCCGACGAACAAGTCGCTTGAAGAGGAGAACGCCCGCCTCAAGAAGCTGCATGCCGAAGCCATGCTGGATAAGGAGGCACTCAATGCCGTAATGCTAAACCTAAAGTTGGCCTGTACCACGAAGTAAAACCTTACAGGCAAAAAATAATCCTCAGATGTCGCTGCCGTTTTATGAATTTCATTCATAGCGGCTATTTAATGTGCGTAATTATCTTTCCTCCCGACTTCGTTAGTCTTGGTCACATGCGGACACACTCATTATGTCCTGATATGACCAGCCTGAGCGACTGGCCAAAGGTATCGTCTGATAGGGGTTAAATACTCTTATCGAAGAAGACGTCCAGCTTTTGCAAAGCCTTGTCGACGTACTCAGGAACCCAATACGTCTCGATATGGGTAGCGCCATCGATCAGGAAGAGTTCTTTGTCTTTTGTACCAGTGGCTTTCGCAAACGCATCTTCCGTCATATAGAGCGTATCGGCTTTTGTACCAGCAATCATCAGCAGCGGTTTATTGATGAGATTGATATGGTCCGTAACGTCAAAACTCATCAAATCTAACAGGCTACTTGTCGTGTATTTAAACGTAGAGTTCGGGTGCGCGTGAGTTTTCCAGTAGTACTCATAGCCCTGTCGATATAAGGCAAAAGGTAACTTAGCGATCTGTTCATCAGTCAGATTGGCATCACCGGAGTACAGGACTTCGCCTCCGGAAGCTTCCTGAGCACGTGCGTCAGAAGCCTGCTGAAGACGCTGCTGAATAGTATCCAGCTGTGAGTCCTGAAAACCGTTGCGGCGCACCAAGCCTGAATTAAACATGCTGATGGTTGCGATCGATTTAAACCGTTGATCCGTTTCGGCCGCAACAAGTGAATAACCGCCACCTCCGCAAATACCCAGCAGACCGAGGCGGGAAGTATCCACTCCCGGATACTGGCTGATGTAGTCAGCCATGCCGTGGATATCCTCGATGCGATTAGCGGGTTTATCCACGCTGCGAGGCATCCCACCGCTCGCGCCCTGATGAGCCGCGTCGGCAGTAATCGTGATGTAGCCCTGTTCGGCGAGACGCTGGGCATACAAGCCTGCGACCTGCTCTTTTACGCCGCCATTCGGATGTGCAACCACCACGGCAGGGTATTTTTTGGCGGGATCGTAGTTAGCAGGGGTATAGACATTCGCAGCTATCTGAATGCCATGCAGATCGTACTTCACCGGATGAATGTTGACCTTGCCTTTGACGTTCTCAGTAATGGCACCGTCATAGGCCAGGGTGAATGGATTTTTTTTGTAATCAGCCGCATTGACTGAGGTGGCCCCGGTTATTGCCGTGAGCAGTATTGCAGTTAACAGATTGAATTTCATGGTCTCTCCCGATGAGTTTCAGGCTTGCGGATTTAAATGTGCAGACTCAGGTTAGAGAGAGAGGCCTGTCAGCATCGTGACAGGTAAATAACATTTTTGTCAGCAAGCAGACTGAGATGGCTTCATGTTTCTGACAATGCTGTCAGGTAAGCGTCAGCTTTATGTTGGCAATCAAGAGGCAGAATAAGCCCGATTGAACAGTTAAGAGGAAATCCCGTTATGCGCCTGTTGCTAGTCGAAGATGAAGAAAAAACGTCAACCTATCTCAACCGTGCGTTGAGTGAATCCGGATTTACGGTAGATGTCTCTGCAGATGGCGCAGAAGGTCTTCATTACGCGCTGGAGCTTGACTACGACGCGATAATCCTTGATGTGATGCTGCCGGGGATGGATGGCTACCGGTTACTCGAGGGGCTGCGGGCCGTCAAACAAACGCCGGTACTAATGCTCTCGGCCCGCGGTTCGGTCGACGAGCGCGTCAAAGGGCTTCGGCTTGGCGCGGATGATTATCTCCCCAAACCCTTCTCTCTTATCGAACTAGTGGCGCGCATCCAGGCTCTGGTGCGTCGCCGCTCCACGGATGGCGCAGACATCACCCAACTGCAAATTCACGATCTGCATCTCGACCTGCTGGCCCGCCGCGTATTTCGCGCCGGAACGCGACTGGAGTTGACCGCAAAAGAGTTTTCCCTGTTAAGTCTTCTGGCCCGGCATCAGGGGGAGATCCTGTCAAAAATGATGATTGCCGAGCAGATATGGGACATGAATTTTGACAGCGATGCCAACGTGGTTGAAGTCGCCATTAAACGTCTGCGAGCCAAAGTGGATACCCCGTTCGACGTCAAACTGTTACATACCGTTCGTGGCATGGGGTATGTCCTCGAAGTCCGGGCGGAATAAATGAAGAGGCTCAGCATGCCTAAACGTTCCATCTCCGTTCACCTGGCGCTGATGTTTGCCTTATCCGCGCTGCTGATTGTGTCCATTATCGGTATCCTGCTCAGAAGCTCCTTACATGACTCTTTGCAAAAGCAGATGCACAACGAACTGTTGTTCCGGGAATCATTAATGAGTCCGTGGATCACCGCACGAACCTCGGCTGACGGCTGGTCGACGTTGGCTAATAAATTTACTCTGCTAACCAATTCTGAAGGTGAGCGCGTTCGTTACTGGATAGTGAGCGATAACCCGCGCTTTAGCATGGGGGGAATACCACCGGTGGGCGTTCAGTGGTCTTCTTTGCAGGAGGGATTTAATAAAGTGCCCGGCGCATCGGAAGGTGCATGCTCACTGTTCCTGTTAGTGAAAACCATCCCCGCCAACGGTGAAAGGCCTGAGCTGCGCTATGTGGTTGCCATCGACTCCACGCCGTATATGGGCACACTTGATGCGTTCACACGAACGCTGCTGATTATTGCCGCGCTGGGCGTACTGATTGTCGCCTTACTGGGATACATTGTTTCACGGATTGGCCTGCGTCCGGTGGGCATGCTCAGTCAGCAGGCACAACACCTTGCACCAGGTGACCATGGCCAGCGCCTGAATACCTGCGCGTTGCCCGAAGAACTGCAGCAACTGGCATCATCATTTAACGGCGTGTTAGAGCGTCAGGAAATCGCCTGGCGACAGCTCGAGAGCTTTAATGCCGATGTTGCTCATGAACTTCGTACCCCGCTGACTAACCTGATCGGCCAGACGCAACTCGGGCTATCACGCCGACGTTCACAAGATGAACTGGAAGAGTTATTGGGTTCAAACCTGGAGGAGCTTGAACGCATGACGTCGATAGTTAACGACATGCTGTTCCTGTCTCATGCGCACGCGGGTGAACATGCTTCCCAGCTTACGCAAGTCTCCCTGCGCGAAGAAACCCTGAAAACAGCGGAATATGTTGAACCCTCTTTTGCTGAAAAACAGCTTTCGCTGGAGGTTGAGGGCGACGTCACGGCGCATATCGACAGGCGGCTGTTTCACCGTTCACTGGCTAATTTGCTGGAAAATAGCGCCAGGCATTCCCCCTCCAATAGCACGGTTACGGTGCGCTTAAGCGAAAAAGGCAATCAAGCTTGTGTAGACGTTTCTAACCCTGGCGATCCGATAGCGCCAGAGCACTTACACCGGCTTTTCGAACGGTTCTATCGTGTTGACACCTCCCGAGCCAGGAGTGATACCCATCATGGGCTGGGCCTGTCGATTGTCCGTGCCGTCGCCATTATGCACCGGGGAGATGTCTTTGCCCGTAGCGAGAACGGTATCAATACCTTTGGCCTGACGTTTGCTAAACAGCCTGACGCTATCCGAACCGGGAGACTGATTTCAGAGACAAAATCGGGATCTCCGCGCGCAAAGACTTCTGACAAAATTGTCAGAGAGTCGTCAGTCTGATGTCAGGCTATCTGCGCCAGAATCACTGCTGATACTCACCACGGCTGATTGAAGGAATGAAACAGTGAGAATGAAAAAGGTATTTAGCGGGTTTCTGGCGATGATGGTCATGGGGCTTCTGGGGCAGCCCGCGTTCGCATCAGAGGATTCATCCGCACACGCCCGCACGCTGATTATCTACTTTTCACAACCAGAGGAGATGAAACCTGGTGCCGTGGATGGTTTTTCCGGGGCCAGCGTATTACAAAAAAATACGCCAGAAACCGGCAGCACGCAGTTTATTGCGCAACTGATTCAGAAGCAGACTCACGGCGACCTGTTTCGCATTGAAACCGCCACTCCCTACCCTCGCCAGCATGATGCACTTTTGCGCGTTGCCGAAAAGGAACAGCAAACGAAAGCCAGACCCTCGCTAAAAACGCCGCTCCCTGACCTGAGCAGTTACGACACCATTTACGTCGGCTACCCCATCTGGTGGTATACCATGCCAATGGTGATATACAGCCTCTTTGAGCAAAATGACTTTGCAGGCAAAACGGTCGTTCCCTTTACCACCCATGGTGGCAGCAGGTTAGCCGACTCCCTGCGAGAAATTGCTCGCATGCAGCCACAGGCCAAATTAGTCACTCGTGCGCTCGCGATCTCGCGCAACGATATTTCAGCTCCTGACGTACCCGCGCAGGTTGAGCAATGGGTAAAACAAGTCCAGCCACAGCGTTAATCCCTCGACATGAAGAAAATTTATATTTTCCAGGTCATGCAGGATGCGCTGATGACGTTACTTCTGTTGGTATTGATGGGATTTCACCTTCACGGTGAAATTGTGCATGAATGGGCGGGTCTTATTTTTACGCTGCTCATCATGCTGCATTTATATCTTAACCGGCATCGCTTGTGGTCACTGTCGCCCAATATTCCGTTAACCATGCTGGTAGTTAACAGAATCATTAATGCAGTGACATTCGTTGTCATTCTGACCGCGATTGTCTCGGGCATGATGCTGTCCCGACATATCCTTCTGGACCAGGCGTTCCACAACCCGGCGAGCTGGGTCAGGAAAGTACACATGACGTCGGTCCACTGGGGAATGCTCATTCTGGCGCTGCATATCGGGTTGCACTGGAAAATGCTGGCGACTTTTTTCTGCCGGGTCCTGAACATCTCCAGCAATTCATTCTTTGCAAATGTCATGATGCCAGGAGTTTTTTCGCTAATCGCACTACTGGGATTGTACGAATTACTGAACCAGGACTATCTCGATTATTTGTTGATAAAGGTCGATTTCTCCTTTTTCGATTACGATGAATCTGCCCTACTTTTTCATCTACGCTACCTGGCCATTATTGTTTTATTTTCATTAATGACACGGTTTTCGCTTTGGGGCCTTATTTTTAGAAAAGACAAAGCAGCGTCACCATAATAAGGGTTAACTGACAGAATTGTCAGGCTGGCGTCAGTCTGACGACATCTCCCCCTGATTAGAATCATTGCAGACCCTCTCCATCATTGTAGATAAGGACGCTTTGCATGATCAGACATTTACGTTACCTCGGGCTGTTACTGCCCCTCTTTACGTTTTCATCCTGGGCGGCGGAGCAAAATCCCGCTGTCCATATCGCCACCGCCGGAAGCCAGAATGCGGTGTACGGGGCAGCAGAGAACTTTACCGGTCGCGTCCGGGTTGATCCTCTCTTCAAACCAGATAACGAAATTAGCGTTTCCGGGGCTTATGTCACCTTTGAGCCAGGTGCTCGTTCCGCCTGGCATACGCATCCGGCAGGCCAGCGGCTGATTGTGACCTCGGGAGTTGGGCTTACCCAACAAGAAGGCCAGCCGGTGCAGGTCATCCGCGCTGGCGACGTTGTCTCTTGCCCGGCGGGCGTCAAACACTGGCACGGGGCGGCACCCGGCAGCGCAATGACGCACCTGGCGATAACCGGGATTGTGGATGGCAAAAGCGTTAACTGGATGGAGAAAGTGACAGATGAACAATACCACGCCCATTAAGGCATTAACGGCAGCGGTACTGCTGACCTTTGGTTTGGGTCTCACGGCACATGCTGCGCCCGTCAATAAAGGAGCCTCAGAAATGAACCACGAACAAACGGTTTCAGATACGCTGTCAGCTCGCCAGCAAGCCATCCCGTTGATTGCGGCATCAATGGCCAGCAGTCAGATGGATAAGCTGAATGCCGCACTGAATCAGGGGCTTGATGCAGGACTCACGATAAACGAGACCAAAGAGATTCTCGTCCAGCTCTATGCCTATACGGGATTTCCCCGTAGCCTGAACGCGCTGAATGAACTGATGAAAGTCGTCGAAGCACGTAAACAACGTGGCGTTGAAGACGTTGAAGGTAAAGAGCCGGTCGCCGCCATCCCTGTCGGAGATGAGCTTCGCCGTGTCGGTACCGCAAACCAGACTAAAATCTCCGGCGCCCCCGTCCAGGGACCTCTGTTTGATTTTGCCCCGGTCATTAATCAATTCCTACAAACGCATCTGTTCGGCGACATTTTCGCCCGCGATAACCTCGACTGGCAAAGCCGCGAGCTGGCAACGGTTGGCGCTTTAGCCGCCACGCCGGGCGTTGAAGCTCAGCTGTTATCGCATACGCGAGCCAGCATGCGAGTCGGCCTGACGGCAGCGCAACTGCGCCAACTGGCACAAGTTCTTCGTGAAAATGGCGCAGAAGATGCGGCTACGCGGGCGGAACAGGCGCTGCAACGGGCGTTAGCAAACAGTTAGGCGTTGGTTTGAGACGATACGGTGCTAATCCTCCGCATTCATGAGTCTGCCAAATAAGGGCAATCAAAGGTGCTAAATAATTCACGCTGACAACTCAGATATGATTGAACGGCAAACATAACAGAGGATGTAATCTTGAAAACTGTCTTAAAAACGCTGGCCATCTGCGCGATGGCGGGTGGCATGGTGGCTCAGTCGGTATACGCCGAGCCGCTGGTCATTCAGGAACAGGGAAGCTTTTCTGCTGGTGGCACAATCATCACCGCACCAGGGAAATTTGACGCGAAAACGCCGCTGGACTCTGCGGGTCAAACCTGGCATGGCGATCATGCGTCTGTGTTCTACCAAATTCCGGAAAATCCGCATAAATACCCTATCGTCATGCTGCACGGCGCAGGTCAGTTCTCCCGCACCTGGGAAACCACGCCGGATGGTCGCGAAGGATTCCAGAACATATTCCTGCGTCGTGGATTCTCAACTTATCTTGTCGATCAGCCCCGCCGGGGCAGCGCCGGGCGCACGACGGTAGAAGGTACGGTTACGCCTAAACCGGATGAACAGATGTGGTTTAACCAGTTCCGCGTTGGCGTGTGGCCAGAGTATTTTAAGGGCGTTCAGTTTTCTCACGACAAAGAAGCCCTGAATCAGTATTTCCGTCAGATGACCCCGAATACCGGGCCGTTTGATATCAATGTTATCTCTGATGCGATGTCCGCCGTCGTGGATAAATCCGGCCCGGCTATCCTCTTTACCCACTCCCAGGGTGGCGGACCAGGCTGGTACACGGCGATGAAAAATGACAAGATCAAAGCCATTGTCGCCTTCGAGCCTGGTAGCAGCTTTGTCTTCCCGGAGAAAGAGCTCCCTGCCCCAATGCCAAGCGCGTTCGACACGCTGAAGGGTGAACCGGTGCCGATGGAGCAGTTTATGGCACTGACTAAAATTCCGATTCTGATTATTTACGGCGATAACATCCCTGATAAACCTGTCGCCATGCCCGCGCAAGACAGCTGGCGCGTGCGTCTGGCAATGGCTCGCGAGTGGCGTGACGTGGTGAATAAGCATGGCGGAGATGTCACTGTGACGCATCTGCCTGAGGAAGGAATCAAAGGCAATACCCACTTCCCGTTCTCGGATCTGAATAACGTGCAGATTGCTGATATGGTGAGTCAATTCCTGGAGGAAAAAGATCTACAATAGGAAGAGCTAGTATTGAGCCTTCATTATTGAGGGCTCAATACAATCATCAATTATATCAAAAAAATAAAATGGGGGCGTGACGGTCTGTTTTGAGCGAGGAGCGGAAATTAATATATCTGTTAAAGTGAACAAATTTAGCTATCCGCAAGCGAGTAAACTCTCCACCAGAGGTGACTTATGACAAAACCTGTATAAACAACCAAAAGCCTCGCAAACAGCACACGCCTGAATTTCGCCGTGATGCTCTGAAGCTTGCCGAACGCATCGGTGTTGCTGCCGCAGCTCACGAACTCCGCCTGTATGTATCCTCTACGGGTATCGGAAAATCTGCTGAAACAGGATGTTTACTCCAGCGAACCGAATCAGAAATGGGCTGGTGATACCACATACTTATGTATCGATGGAGACTGGCTTTATCTGTCGGTGGTCATTGAGCTGTGAGCCCGCGCGGTTATCAGTTCCTCACTGTCATCACAAATGACGGATCAGCTTGCCTGCGATGCACTACAAATGGCGCAGTAGCGGTAAAAACGCTCGGAAAATTTCACTTTCCATATCAACAGGGGAGGTCAGTACTGTTCAACGGAATATCAGGCCCTGCTGAAGCGGCATATTCTGCGTGGCAGCATGAGTGTAAAGAAGGCTGCGACGACAATGCCTGCGGCAGCCTTAGCCCGGAACAAATTTGAAAACCAGAACCTCGTATAGTGCTATGTTCACATTACTTGGATAGGATCAAAGTTCGATTAATTCTACAAAGCCCGCTCATGATAATTATTCTTATTCAATTAATCGTAAGTGTATCTCTAAAGACCAATCGAAGGGTCACCTTTAATCATAACACCATGAATAACATAAGTAATCCCCCATCTAAAAGCACTTGTATAGAGGATGTATACGAATGTTATTAAAAATAAAAAAGTTTTACTCAAATATTGCAGATCGCTCTCCATATGATTTAAATCAAATATCAAATACAAATATCACGTCGATTAAATATATTCGTGATTTATTATATTCATGATAACAATTCTGTTGTCTTCTCACCTTTGGTAAGGATTAATGATGAAAGCATTGCCAAAAGTTGCAAAAGGTTCCGTAAACGAACTTTCGAATAAAAGTATTACGCCAATTGTGGCAGGGATCGTTGCCGGAGTGATTGCCGGAGTAAGTGCTCCTGCAATGGCATCCAACGGCAGCGAACCCCCTATTTCTACTATTCAGTCACAAGCAACCATTAATCACACCGTACAGCAAACCAATACGGCTATAATCCTGTCTAAACCGTCTTTAGATGGACAGGCATTCGCTGCGCATTACAGCCACTCCAGTCATGCCAGCCATTCCAGCCACTACTCATGCACACCAGGTTCAACGTGCTAATAAACAAGGCCAGCCTAAAAGCTGGCCCTTTCAGAAGGTGATGATGATGGATAATGTTGTGCAAGGAAGAAATGCGTTGGGTGAGTTCTTTATGCTATCGTTGAATAAAGATTTTTACTGCCCAGAAGCAATAATGAAGAGCTGCTATGCGCTAACAGATGATTACTTCATTCACGCAGTAAAATTAACAAATGATTCCACGGGAATCTATTTTTATAACAAAATTGAAAATACCTATGATATTGGCAATACTGTAAAACATTTTCTGCAATTACTTAATGATAATCAGATGCGCCAAATTGTTCTGCAGGAAACATCTTCCTTACATGAGGAAATCATTAAAAAAGCATTTTCTCCTGCTGCTTCACTCATCAATGTACAGAATAAGAGTGACGATTTAACTATTCTTGTATCAGCAGTGTAATCTTATGTTAATAAAACTAGATCCCGATTTTTACACTCCAGAATCTATCTGTAATATGGCCCGACAATTTTCGGACTATATGAGCGTAGAGTTTGATGCTAACGAGGAAATTTGCCTGAAAATGAGCGTAAAGGCAGAGCACCAGCCAGAAAGCGTGCTCATTATCAACACATTCCTCAATAATATCCTTGAGTTAAGCATACAGGACATGATGAGTAATGAGCGTTAAATTCCAAGCACCTTCAACGTTTGTCCGCCAGGCATATCAACTTCTTCCGTTCCGATTTAGTTTGCTTGAAAGTGGAAACTATTTCCTTTCGACAGATTACGGGGAGTGGATTTGCCTCAACCCGACACAACTTTCTACATTGATAAAAAAAGAAAAAATCGAAGATGCAATGCTTTGGTATGAACTGAAAGCCAAACATATAGTTTGTCAGGATATTGATAATAACCAAATAGCGCTACTCGCTTCGCGATATAGAACGAAAAAAGCGTTTCTCGAGAACTTCTCTCAATTGCATATCTTTGTCCTAACAGTAAGGTGCAATAATTCTTGTGTATATTGTCAGGCATCACGTAAAACCTGCCAGTCTGATCAATCTCGCTATGATATGAGTCCGGCCGTTCTCGAAAAGAGCATTGAATTATTTCTGTCTATGCCATCTGATAAGTTAACCCTGGAGTTTCAAGGGGGAGAGTCAACGTTAAATATGACGTTGATCCGGCAAGCAGTTTCATTGGTTAAGTCAAAGGGCACGAAAAAGGATATTCAGTTCGTAGTTTGTACCAATCTGTGCGAACTGAATGATGACGACCTGGAATTTCTGCTTGAACATCAGTTTTCAATTAGTACTTCACTGGATGGCCCACAGGAATTACATGATGCTAACCGCAGGTATGGCAACAATGGTGCCTGGAACGCATTAGTCGCGACTCTAGATAAAATCAAACGGAGGAAGGGGTTTGACAGGGTAAGCGCACTGATGACTACTACCAGGCAAAGTCTTGAAATGCCACATGAAATAATCGATGAATATGTTGCTCAGGGGTTTCGCAGTATCTTCATCCGCGAACTTAACCCCTATGGATTTGCCCAAAAATATTTTCATAAAGTCGGCTATAGCACTGCTCAGTTTCTGGCATTTTATGAGAAATGCCTCGATTACATTATTTGCCTAAACCGCAATGGTATTACGTTCCGTGAATCCTATGCCAGCCTGATCATGAAAAAGCTCATGACCCCGTGGGCTGCGGGATTTGTAGACCTTCAGTCTCCTTGTGGCTCAGGTTTTGGCGTAACACTCTACAACTATGATGGCAATATTTACCCGAGTGATGAAAGCCGTATGATGGCAGAAATGGGCGATCAGCATTTCAAAATGGGGAACATCTTTGAGAATAGTCCCGAAGAACTGTTCTTTGGTCCTGTTATGCAAGACCTGGCAGCTGCGGGAGTAAATGACTGCCTACCGGTATGTTCTGACTGCGCATTCGCGCCTTATTGCGGTGCAGATCCTATTCGCAGATATCAGGTGACAGGGTCAACTTTTGGGCAGCCAGGAAAAGATGAATTCTGTGTAAAAAACAGGGGCATTATTAACATGGTCATTAAAAGATTCACGGAGGGTGATAATGAAACTCGCCGCTTGTTGATGCAGTGGGGTATGAAGTGAATACACATTACGCAGAAGATACGCTTTTTCTTTCTACACAGGCAGATAGCACATTGCACTTGAATACGCCACTGTTTGGTAAAGTTGTCGCAGATTCGAATGAAAGTGTGGACGATGCTATTCTTTACTTGTCACCACACATGCAAGCCCCCTTACCACCTTTGCATAATGTCTACGCTATCATTTGTACCTTTGATGACCCGCGCCTGGAGTTTATTATATCGCAAAAAGAGATACCGATAATTATTGTCGATAAGGACAAAGTATTCAGTCATGGCGACGTCATTACTGTAAGTGAACGTGGGCGCATTCATCGTCTTTTCCGTGCCAGCTCGCAGAACAATGCATTCCTTGTAACTGAAGTCTGCAATAACCTTTGCATTATGTGCCCTCAGCCGCCAAAACCAGAATCAGAGGTCAACCATAGATCTATTGAGCACAGAATTCTGCAAACTCTGAGCCTGATTGATGATGAACTGTTCCCTGCATCACTGTGTATTACTGGCGGTGAACCCACGATGCTTAACGATGGATTACTGCGCATTATTGAAGGTATCTCAAGCAGAAACCAGCAGACGTTAATTCATTTGCTAACCAACGGTCGTTTTTTGAGTAATGAGCACTATACGGCTCGCCTGGCCTTGGTGGGTAATCATCAACTACTCGCTGGAGTTCCACTTTTTGGGCATGCCTCAGAGATACATGATTATGTGGTTCAATGTGAAGGTGCTTTTGAGCAAACGATGGCCGGCTTACTAAATTGCTACAGGCACGGCATCAGTATCGAATTGCGTGTCGTGTTGAATAAACTCACAGTGAAACATCTGACTGCGCTGGCTGAATTTATTTCCCGTAACCTGTTCTTCGTGAAACACGTCGCTCTGATGGGGATGGAGAACATGGGATATGCAAAACTTAATCGTGATACAGTGTTTATCGATCCATGGGAGTATAAAGATATTCTTTCTGAAACTATTGAAATATTTCAGCTTTATGGTATCGATGTTCGGGTTTTTAATCTACCTTTGTGTGTTGTGAATACTGATACTCATATTTATTGTAAACAAAGCATCAGTGACTTTAAAAATAGTTGGAACCCCGCCTGTGAGCACTGTTGTAAGCGCAACAACTGTTGCGGATTTTTTAACTCATCCACAGATAAATTTTGGCTATCCAGACATATTAAACCCTTTGTTAGTGACTGAACAGAATCGTGGAGCGTTGCGAGATACTTCTCAATACAGGTTTTATAACTGAGTTGCCGCAACCTTTCGTCATTATAAATACTAAGAATGCTGAACAGGATATATGATGTTTAAATTAAATATTAGTGTATTGGGCTTACTATTTCTGACGCTGATTAGCAGTGTTTATGCGGCAGATATTAATCAAGCAGACTGCAATTATGCTATAAAGCGTTTGGAAGATTTCAACTCTAATGGTCTCAAAAATCCAAATCAGCGCAAAACCTTTGAAGAAAAAGCAACTTATGCATATGCAGAAGCGTGTCAAAGCGCGGGACTGGTTACTATCTTTGGCTATTTGCAAGAAGCACCAGAAACTACACCAGAAATACAAAAATATTGTAGTGATAACGCACGTTCACGTGGCGAGTATGCGCGATGCGCCGTGACGGGAAAGTTAGATGATGTTTCTAATTAAAAGATACAGCGAAAAACAGAACTAGCGTCAAAAAGTGAATATTTTTTACTAGGATGCTTACAGTTCACTTTAGATATCTAAAATAAAACACCTGGATTTAATGAAGAGCCTCTCTGAGCGGGATCTCGTATCTTGATAGGACTGCTAAGAGTACTTCTCAAAGTTATCTGGGTGTTTTAGTGTCAGAGTATTCAGCGAAAGAGTTTTTGGCGATGCCGTTTTAACCACTCCTACATAAAACGTGCCAAATATATATTCAAACTATCATCCAGGGATGTCATATCCATCAGTTTATTTATATTTTACATGCTGAATTTAAAATAATACGCCTACCACTGAAACTTACTTTCTTTATAAATGGCATTCAAAATGTCAGGCATGTTATATTTCGGCCTGTTAGGCCTTTCTATTTTTTATCCTTAAATTCAAGTGTAAATAGACCCGTTTTAGTTCCATGCATTTTTTGAGATCCCGGCCAAATAATGGTGCTGTCGGTATTCCTCCGGTGTCATATTGTTCAGTGATTCATGCGGGCGTTCACAGTTATATTCTGACAACCATTTCTCCGTAATTTCCCGCACTTCACTCAGCGTTCTGAACAGATAAAAATCGAGTATTTCTGTACGGTATGTCCGGTTAAAGCGCTCAATAAAAGCGTTCTGCGTCGGCTTACCCGGCTGAATAAATTCCAGTTTTACTGCATGTTGCTCTGCCCATTCAGCCAGTGCCAGAGAGATAAATTCCGGACCATTATCCATGCGTAGCATGACCGGATAGCCGCGATTTGCCGCAATCCTGTCGAGTACACGGACCACGCGCAAAGCTGGCAGATTCAGATCGATTTCAATCGACAATGCCTCACGGTTAAAGTCATCAACGACATTGAACGTGCGAAAACGACGGCCACAGACCAGAGCATCATGCATAAAATCGACAGACCAGCTCTGGTTCAGCGCTTCCGGTGTGGCCAGTGGCGAGGGATTACGCACCGGCAACCGTTGTTTGCCTTTACGGCGAAAATTCAGCTTCAGCAGACAATAAATACGATGGATCCTTTTGTGATTCCACGGGTATCCCTGCCGCCGCAGAACCTGGAAAAGTTTTGGAAAACCGTATCGTGGGTATCGCTCTGCCACTGCCTGCAACGCGACAATAACAGGTTCGTCACGCGTGGTATCCGGACGGTAATGGTAAACCGTTCTGCTCAGGTTCAGACTCCGGCAGGCCTGACGGATACTGAGTCCAAATGTCGTTATCAGATGAGTGACCAGCTCACGCTTAAAGGCTGGTTTTAAAGCTTTTTTTCGATAACGTCTTTCAGCGCCCGGTTCTCAAGGCTCAGGTCGGCAAACATCTGTTTGAGACGTCGGTTCTCGTCCTCAAGATCCTTGATCTTTTTAATATCAGAAGCCTCCATGCCGCCGTATCTGGACTTCCAGTTGTAGTAGGTGGCTTCAGAGATACCGGTCTCCCGGCAGACATCTTTAACAGTTCGTCCGGCTTCAACCGACTTAATCACAGCGATGATCTGATGCTCAGTAAAACGGGCTTTACGCATAGCGATCTCCTTCGTTGGCAGATTGATTATGCCGGATGATCTCTAAATGTGAATGGCACGATTATGCGGGATGTTTACACAAGGCCTAGGGAAAAATATTCGCGATCTCGTAGTAATTGTTTATCCAGGACAAGAGGCTCAATTGCTGAGCAAAATCAGGAACAACAAAACCATAACGGTTATATCTGCACTCATCAAACAAGCTCATGAATTACCTGTTGAGCCTTATAAAACATTAACATGGGGTCGTGGCGCTGAAATGACCAGCCACACCCGATTTACTGTAGCCACAGACATTCAGATTTATTTCTGTGATCCTCAATCTCCCTGCAATGTGGCTCAAATGAAAATACGAATAGATTGCTCAGACAATATTTACCAAAAGGAACTGACTTATCGGTTCACAGCCAGTAAAGGCTTAACAGTGTTGCCAGACAGCTCAACGAAAGGTTGAGAAAAATACTAAACTATGAATCACCCGCAGAGAGGTTCAATAAGTGTGATGCGTCCATCGGTTGAACTCACAGAACTTAGCGGACAATCAAACTGGGCTGTAGGTTCGCTGCGAGCTAAAAGCGGAAGTTGAAGTTCACTTGCTAACTGAAAAGACAACTTCCGAACTTGCGGCTGTTCATTCAGGATTTTACAAACAAGCTCATTATTCCCACTGCCAGGGCGCTATAGAAAAGCAACTGATACAGATTCGTCGGCACGTCTGTCCATTTTCTAACGATGCCCAGCGCGACCACGACCAGCGCAGCCGGGTAAATGGCGCACAGCACGGGAACCGCCATTGCGGTGAGGGAATTCAGTCCCAGCACGGCAAGTGCTGCTGACACCATCAGGGAGAGCGTCACCAGCAGCCCATAAGACGCACCGGTCGTCTGGTTGAAATAGCGCGCCGTTCCGGTCGTCAGACCAATGGCCGTGACCAGACAGGCGAGGGTAATGATCGCCGCCAACAACACCCGGCCATAAACGCCAAAAACAGTCTCGACATAGGCGCTCATCACCTGCATACCGTTCGTTGCGCCCCGCACCGGGCTGTGGGACCCCATCGACAGATAGCAGATATAAATCACGGCCAGACCTGCAGCGGCAATAAAGGCTGCGGCAGTGGAATGGGTGAAGATGCCCCGCGGATGGTGGATCCCGCGCTGCTTAAGCGTGTGGGTGATAATGGCGCCAAAGCACAGCGCACTGATCACATCCAGGGTCTGATAACCGTTGACGAACCCTGTATCGAACGCGCGAGTTTGATACGCGGTTGTGGCGGTCGTGAGCTCACCAATCGGATGTAACCAGGCACACACGCCGATAAAAATCAGGGCACTAATTTTAATGGGCGAAAGGAAGAAACCGACGATTTCCAGCAGTTTTCCGGGCTTAGCCAGCGTCGCGCCAGCAAGGCCAAAGAACGCGGCGGAAAATATAATCTTCTGCATCAGGGAACTAGCTGCGCCATCGGTGATGACTTCGTAGCTAATCGTCGCGGTGCGTGGCGTACCAAATAAAACCCCCAGCGTTAAAAAGCAAATGCCAATAAAAATCAGGCTCGGCCATTTGCCTAAGGGTTTCGTTAATTCCGCGATATCACCGCCATTAATGGCAAGGGAAATAATCGCCAGCGCCGGGAACAGAACCGCTGTGATGATAAAGCCAAAGCCTGCATTAAAGGCGTTTGCGCCCGCCTGCATGCCGACCAGCGGCGGGAATATAATATTGCCAGCACCAAGAAAAAGAGCCAGCGTCATCCCCCCAAGAGCTATGGTCTCGGATAGAGGCAGTTTACAATTCTTTGTCATATTTTTTAAAAAACGCTCAGGTTTTGTGCGATTCATTTAGTGGAGATAATATAGATTACAGGACAATTAGCCGAATTTAAGATTGTTTTGTGATTTTTATCACTGATTTATACTTTTCAGAGAACAATTATTAACCGTTTTGCTATCACCTCCAGTATTTTCTTCTAATCAATATTCCTAACTCCAGCTGTAACGAGTTAAATAAACATACGACAACATGACTTTCAACCAAATGTAGATGCAAACAAGCATGTGTTTAATATTTATAGGGGAGTGTTGAGCAGTTAAAAATATATTCCTTGTTACGGTAATGTATATTTTTTGATGAATTAATAACTTGTTAACTTATTAACAATACCAACTACATCCGATTTTGGCATAGAACGGCTAAGCGGGCAGACCCAGAGGTCGCCACGAGTAACGCTGGCAGTAACACTTTTCGACGCTTGTCATATCACTTGTAGTAATAGAGCCGCAAATTCCCCCAAGTCAGGGTGTAGTGTGTTTTAATACTTTTGGATTTCATCATTTCACAGCCAAACTATGCTAATCATCCTCAGCTTCCTGCCAGGAAGTGGGAAAAGCACTATCGCTCAGGCATTAACAAAAAAGTTCAACGCTCTGTGCTTGAGAAGAACCCCAACGATTATTATCGTGGGGAGTTAGCAACAGCCGCTTCTGACAAAAAGTTGACCGTCAGCACGCCACAAATTAATGAACACATCTAATAAACCCTAGCTAATTACCCCATCTAATCGAATAAATAACTTTGCGTTATGCTTTTCCTCGACAACAGCCAAAGGATAACGTCATGCAAACTGTAAAACTGAACAACGGTATTGAAATGCCCCTGCTGGGCTTTGGTGTGTTTCAAATGTCTGATGCCGCTGAATGCGAAAGAGCCGTGATTGATGCCATCGATACGGGATACCGCCTGATCGATACCGCCGCGTCTTACCAGAATGAAACCCAGGTCGGGAACGCTCTGAAACAAAGCGGTATCGACCGTAACGAACTCTTTGTAACGACCAAGCTGTGGCTGCAGGATACTCATTACGAAGGCGCTAAAGCCCAGTTCGAACGCTCCCTGAATCGTCTGCAACTTGATTATGTTGACCTGTATCTGATTCACCAGCCTTACGGTGATGTTCATGGGGCATGGCGTGCCATGGAAGAATTGCAACAGGCAGGAAAAATTCGCGCCATTGGCGTCAGCAACTTCCATCCTGACAGACTGGCCGACCTTATCGCCTTCAACAACGTTGCCCCTGCGGTAAACCAGATTGAAGTTAACCCCTTCAACCAGCAGCTGCATGCCGTTCCTTGGAATCAAAGCCGTGGCATTCAGCCGGAAGCCTGGGCTCCGTTTGCTGAAGGGAAAAATGGTCTGTTCCAGCATCCCGTATTAACGGCAATTGGTCAGAAGTACGGCAAAAGCGTGGGCCAGGTTGTTCTGCGTTGGATCTTCCAGCGAGGCATCATTTCACTGGCGAAATCGGTGCGCAAAGAACGCATGGCAGAGAACATTAACATTCTCGATTTTGAACTCAGTTCTGAAGATATGCTGCAGATTGCTGCCCTCGACACTGCAACCAGCGCCTTCTTCTCTCACCGC
The DNA here is from genome assembly GCF_013816515.1 of Citrobacter sp. RHB35-C21. Taxonomy (NCBI): domain Bacteria; kingdom Pseudomonadati; phylum Pseudomonadota; class Gammaproteobacteria; order Enterobacterales; family Enterobacteriaceae; genus Citrobacter; species Citrobacter sp. RHB35-C21. Next base: position 2,381,482 of record NZ_CP057147.1, on the reverse strand, counting down.
GATCCGGCGATGGTGGAATGGCTGACCGGCCGCAAACTTGATGTTTAAGTCGCGATAAAAGAGGTATTCATTCAATGCAAAAACGTTATCTGGGTAAATCCCGACTCGAAGTATCCGCGCTTGGGCTCGGCTGCATGGGCTTAAGCCATGGCTACGGTCCGGCGACCGATACCCGTCAGGCTATCGAGCTCATTCGCGCTGCGGTTGAACGTGGCGTCACCTTCTTCGATACCGCTGAAGTGTATGGCCCCTTTCTTAATGAAGAGGTTGTAGGCGAAGCCTTAAAACCGTTTCGTGACCGTGTGGTTATTGCCACCAAGTTTGGTTTTACCTTCGGTGCGGACAACAAGCAGCAGATTTTAAACAGCCGTCCGGAGCATATCCGTGAAGCTGTGGAAGGATCATTACGCCGCCTTAAGACTGATGTCATTGATCTGCTGTACCAACACCGTGTCGACCCGGATGTCCCCATTGAAGATGTCGCGGGAACTGTGAAAGACCTGATAGCGGAAGGCAAAATCAAACATTTCGGTCTGTCCGAAGCGGGCGCACAAACCATTCGTCGTGCGCATGCTGTTCAACCGGTTACTGCGCTGCAAAGCGAATACTCTCTGTGGTGGCGCGAACCTGAGCAGGAAATCCTGCCGTTACTGGAGGAACTGGGTATTGGTTTCGTTCCCTTCAGCCCATTAGGCAAAGGCTTCCTGACGGGATCGATTAAGCCAGGAACCACTTTTGGCAAGGATGATTACAGAAGCCAAGTGCCGCGTTTCGCCGAGCAGGCGATTGAAGCCAATGAAAAGCTGGTCACCTTGCTGGGTGAACTGGCGGCCGAGAAAGGTGTGACGTCTGCGCAAATCGCGCTGGCATGGCTGTTGGCACAAAAGCCGTGGATTGTTCCTATCCCTGGTACCACCAAACTGCACCGGCTGGAGGAAAACCTGGGGGCTGCCGACATCATTCTTTCGCAGAAGGATACGCAGCAGATAACCCAGGCGCTGGAAACGATTAACATCGTCGGTGAACGTTACTCTCCTGAGCACCTGGCCCGCGTAGGCCGTTAATACCCGAACGGGTCTACGGACCCGTTATTGGGCGTAGCGAAGTGCATCGATCATCAGCGCAAATGCGGGCGGGTGCTGCTTACGGCTCGGGTAGTAGAGATAATAGCCGGGAAAAGATGGACACCAGTCCTGCAGAACCTGAATAAGCTCTCCTGACTTGATATAATCCTGCACCCTGTCTTCAGGCATACAGGCAATGCCAAAACCGGATAAAGCAGCATCAATTCTTTCTGCCTGCTGATTAAACGTTACCTGCCCTTCCACTCTGACCCGTAACGGTTTCCCTTCCTTCTCAAACTCCCAGTGATAAAGCCCACCGGCAGTCGGCAGGCGCATATTGATGCACCGATGATTTTGTAGCTCGTGCGGCGTTTCAGGTGCAGGGTTTGCCGCGAAGTAAGACGGTGCTCCCACCACGGCCATGCGCATGTCCGGGCCAATTCTTACAGCAACCATATCCTTATCCACGCTTTCGCCCAGGCGGATCCCGGCATCAAAACGGCCCTCAACAATATCGACAAAGCCGTTATCAACCACCAGTTCGAGATTAATTTCCGGATATTCTTTGAGGAAAGGTTTTAACTTTGGCCATACCAGACTTCGCGCGGCATGCTCCCCAGCAGATAAGCGGATATTGCCGGAGGCAGTGCCGTTCAGTTGAACCAGCGATTCCAGCTCCTGTTCAAGATCGGCAATACGCGGTTCAAGGCAGGCAATAATTCTCTCACCGGCCTCTGTAGGGGCAACGCTTCGGGTCGTACGGGTCAGAAGGCGGATATTGAGCCTTTCCTCCAGCGCCTTCATCGCATGGCTGAGTGCAGACTGAGATACACCCAGTTTGCCCGCTGCTTTGGTAAAACTTCGCTCCCTTGCCACCACCAGAAAGATTTGCAGTTCGTTGAAGTTTTCTTTGAGCATCGGCGATTTCCTTATGGTGGCATGCCCTTCATCGCGCACTCATGAAGGGTGTTCATAGACACAATCATTTTAGCCCTATTACTGACAATAATGATAATTGATATTCTGGCTGTAGAGAAAATAAGTCTGAATTATCAGAAGGTTTATCATGAAAATACTCATTGCAGGCGCGACCGGAAGTATTGGTCTTCATGTCGTGAATACCGCTATCGAAATGGGTCATCAGCCCGTGGCGCTGGTCAGAAATAAACGGAAAGTAAAATTACTTCCGCGTGGAACGGATGTTTTTTACGGCGATGTTTCAATGCCTGAAACACTTACCAATTTGCCGAAAGATATTGATGCCATCATCTTCACTCTCGGTTCCGATGGCCAGGGGCGTATTGGCGCCAGAGCGATAGATTACGGCGGTGTACGTAACATTTTACGACTCTTCAGGGATACACCTGTACGCATCGGTTTAATGACCACGATTGGCGTGACTGAACGACTCAGTACCTGGAATCAACGCACTGAGGTTCATGACTGGAAAAGACGTGCCGAACGTCTGGTCAGAGCGAGTGGTCACCCGTATACCATCGTCAGACCCGGCTGGTTTGATTACAACAATGATGATGAACACAGAATCGTTTTGCTCCAGGGGGATCGTCGCCATGCAGGAACACCAGAAGATGGTGTGATATCAAGGCAGCAAATCGCCCAGGTTCTGGTCAGTGCCCTGACCAACGAGGCGGCAAAAAATAAAACGTTTGAGCTGGTGGCCGAACGAGGCGAAGCACCGCAGGATCTTACTCCACTGTTTGCAGACCTGCAGGCTGATGATCCACAAAAAAATGATGGCGTTTTAGATATAGACAATATGCCTCTGTGTGAAGAACCTGAGTGCATTATTAACGAACTGAACCGCACGGGGTTGCTGAAATCTATAAATAAATCATAAGCATCCCGACAAGGCTGTATCATCGCCCTCTTATAATGCGCGTTAATTTATGTTCACAACAGAAGACATCATTGATGAGATAACCCGAGCGATTGATTTAAACTTACACAAATCGCTGAAGATAAGTTCAGCGTATCGATGGTCAGGCATGCTTCAGCCAGTTCCGGAATATTTGCGCTTGCAGTATTCCCTGAAAATCAATCAGCCCTGAGCAACCAAGTTTCTTGATCAGATTCTGCCTGGCCTGGTAAATCGTTTTTAAGTGTAGATTTAACATGGCAGATATCTCAAAAACAGTTCGCCCCTCCCCTAGCTGCGTTAAAATATATTTATCTCGCGCAGTCAGGGAGATATTGAGTTCCGATTGATGCTCGTGCTTTCCACCAGCACGAGTAATATCAATAATAAATTGCTTGATTGAGGCAACATCGCTATCTACTGGCAGTCTGTAAAGTGAGATGTCATTGAGATACTGATACAGATGGCCATCAATCAGCAGCACCAGACGATATGTATTCAGATCGTAATTTTGCTTTTTTACCGCGTCAAAGTGATTAGCGGTGAAGAAAACAAGTCGCGCCTTGTCATCTTCAAAAACGATATCTGCAAGGATATTCTTTAACCCATGCCTGATAAAGATATCATCAATCCATAAAACTGCGTTTCCAGCATGTTCCTGCACGATGTTCATCATTATGACCTCAACGAAAAATCACCATTGACCTCACCGGGCTGCGAAGTTTTATCGAGTTGAAGATGTGCCAGAATCTGTGAATAGAGATCGGTCAGTATCACATTCTTCTCATTCTTCAACTGCGTGCTGAATGCCTGAATAAGAACATCATTACTGATACAACCCTGTTTTAACATGACATTACGCTCTATATCCTTATACAAAGCGCAGCGGAAAATAAAATCTTCCGGAATTGAATTAGCCATATCAACTCCATAATATGCAGTCATAAAAATAAGAGGATGCTATGTATAGTCTTAATTCAAACAGCGAAGCGACAGAACTTACATCATACAATAATTGTGCTGTGTATTTATATTAATGTGCTATCTCATTAGACGTCATCAGCCGTATAACGTAACACTATTTCCAGGGTTTTTCTGATAATGTCTGCCTTGACAACGTCAGTTGTTGACTCCAGCGAACTAATCAGGCTTAAAATGATGTTTTTATTATTAACATTATCACCTGCCAGAATTACATTTGTTACCGCCTGCCCCAATACCACTGACTCATCTGCTAATAGTTCACCTGCATTATGGAAGTAACTTGATAAAGCTTTATCCGTCATTACACTGTGGACATTAATTTCATGAAGCATGGTAACCTCGCTTGTATAGTCTGGAGAATTATCTTTAATGTAATTTAGGGTTTTTGCTGGCACTGAAAGCACTCTCATCTCTCGTTTTTTCCGGTTTTCTGTTTATCTTCCCCGGATTAACATTTGTAAAATCATTGATAACGCTGTCAATTAATTGTTTACGTGTACCATCCATTTCACTGGCATGCATAAGCCGCAATTGCTTAATCAGTGCAGCTAACGAAACGTCTTTATGCATTCGCAAAATTTCTAGCACAGCCAAACCTGTAATTTCATGTTTCAAGCGTTCACTGTCAGGTTTCTTCATAACTCCTTCACTACTTACCCATTATCATAGTAGGGCTTTATTTTATTCGAAAAGCAGGCCGATTAACGCATTGTAATGTTTCTGTTCATTCTCACCTGATGCATTTTCAAGACGGTGCAGAAGTTTGGTACACAGTGATTTGCGACTGAGATTGCGCCCATCTTTTAGTATCTCAGTCACGATTTCGCCCAACGTTTCCTGTTGGGTTGGCAGATGCGCTTTAGCAAAGTAACGAGAAATCGCGCTTGCAGAATCAGTGCGAACGGTATGCTGCTGCATGGAGTGCTCCTGTAACAAAATGCTGGTGAATATTAAGTTTTATAACAGTAGCAAAGCTGTACCGAAAATGTGTACAACATAGCACGCTAATTTTTAGCAAAAAATGCTAAATCAATTAAATCATGTAGTTACCATATTTCAGATCTTCATGAAATTCAATTTCTTTGTACAAATCACTTTGTGTTATCAATGAAATTGATCTGTATTAGCCCGATTACTTGTAAAGACAAAGTTAGAATTATGTATTAAAATCAGGGCGTAACCTGGTTTGTCTGATACTGACCAGACCTCTTCTCCTTCCTTGATCCCGGACTGTCCATGCTCACGACCATTATTTACCGTAGCCATCTACGTGAAGACGCCCCTCTCAAAGCGCTTGAGGATATGGTGACAGCCGCAAATATCAAAAACAGGCGATCAGATGTTACGGGGATCTTACTCTTTAACGGCCATCACTTTTTCCAACTGCTTGAAGGCCCAGAGGAGCAGGTAAAAGAGATCTATCGTTGTATTTGTAACGACCCCCGGCACCACAATATCGTTGAACTGATGTGTGATTACGCGCCTGCGAGAAGATTCGGAAATGTAGGGATGGAGTTATTTGATTTACAAAAACATGAACGGAATGACGTCCTGCAAGCTGTACTCAATAAGGGTACGTCCAAATTTCAGCTCACGTATGATGACAGAGCATTACAGTTTTTCCGCACATTTGTGCTCGCCACGGAAAAATCGAGCTATTTTGAAATACCTGCGCCTGATTACTGGAGTTTTATAACCGACAATACCTGTACCATCCTGGATGAAAGCACACTCCCGTCAGATACAGATTTCAGCTTTGCTTTTCAACCAATTATCGATCCTATGTCACAGCGCGTCATTGCGCTGGAAGCCCTTATTCGCGGTAAAGACGGTGAAACGCCCGCAACGTATTTCGACAAATTCAAACCTGAAGATGTGTATGCCGCTGATCTGCAGAGCAAAAAGACTGCATTTGCAATGGCAAGCGCACTGGGACTTAATCACAAAATGCTGTCGGTTAATCTGTTACCCATGACCCTGGTAAACAGACCCGATGCAGTCAGCTTTCTTATAAACGAAATCGCGGCGCATGGACTGGTGCCTGAACAAATCATTGTAGAGTTTACCGAAAGTGAAGTTATTTCGCGTTTTGATACGTTCGCGCAGGCCGTGAAGTCACTCAAGGCTGCGGGAATATGTGTGGCGATAGATCATTTCGGGGCAGGTTTTGCCGGGCTTCAGCTTTTGTCTCGCTTTCAACCGGACCGAATTAAGATAAGCCGCGAACTCATCACTGATGTGCATAAAAGTGGACCACGGCAGGCCATCATTCAGGCCATAATCAAATGCTGCGCTTCACTGGAGATTATGATTTCTGCGGTCGGCGTCGAAAAACCTGAAGAGTGGATGTGGCTTGAATCCGCGGGTATTGAGATCTTCCAGGGTAACCTGTTTGCAAGAGCCTGCCTGAATGGTACTCCGTCTGTCGCGTGGCCAGAGAAAAAATGATTTCTCAGCGTTATAATAATTAACGTATTGTTATTACACAATAATCCCGCCACCTCTTTTATGCTGAACATAAAAATTCAGCATTTACTCCCTACGTGATAGTAAAGTAAATCTTAATTTTGCTAGAATCCTATGTATGTTTTGTACAATTTGATGCATGTTGTACAAAGTAGCAGGAACCGCATATCGGTGACGGAGAATCAGGAGTGTCTGGGGGAATTATGGCTTATTACAGCATTGGGGATGTCGCAGAACGTTGCGGGATAAATCCTGTCACCCTTCGGGCATGGCAACGACGTTACGGTTTACTCAAACCTCAACGCAGCGAAGGTGGCCACCGACTCTTTGATGAAGAGGATATTCAACGTATTGAAGAAATAAAACGTTGGATTAGCAGTGGCACACCCGTTGGCAAAGTTAAAGCATTGCTGGAAACCAGTACCCGTGAAACTGACGACGACTGGAATCAATTGCAAGAAGAGATGATGGGCATTCTTCGTATGGCGTATCCCCCGAAGCTGCGAGCCAAAATAATCGCACTCGGTCGCGCCTACCCCGTAGATGCGTTGATTGATCGCGTTTATCTTCCTGTGCGTCAGCGGTTGATACTTGACCATAATACATCCCGCATCATGAACAGTATGCTTGATGGCGCATTGATTGAATATGTAGCAACCCTGCTGTCTGAAACGCGCCGCAAATCAGGGAAAGATGCCATCCTGATGGCCTGGGATGTTGAAGACCGAACCCGTTTATGGCTCGAAGCCTGGCGTTTATCGCAATCGGGCTGGCATATTGCCGTGCTTGCTGAACCCATTGAATCGCCAAGACCTGAACTCTTCCCCGGGCAAACGCTTTTTGTCTGGACTGGTATTACGCCAACCCGCAGACAAAATGAACTTCTACAACACTGGAACGAACAAGGTTATAAAGTCATTTTTCACAGCCCGTAACCAACATGTATCGCAGTAATGAGCTGAGTAAGATAAATCTTACTAATTCTCATTTTTTGGGTGGTTATTTTGAATGCCATCCAATGAATCTGTGTTCCCTACCCGCCTGACTTAATACCCGCAGTAGCATAAAAACAAAACAATATACTCACCCGTGGGTATTATTTTTTTGCAAACGACATCACCTTTTTCCTAAGTAAAATTTATTAGATCAACTGGCGCACGCCTAATACTTATTCTAGGGTTAAACCATGTCTTCTTGTACCACATTATTGTTTTTCTAAAGTAATAAATGTGGTTATTTGAAAAAGGTAAAGGATATGGCTCTAGTCTTAGACAAACGCTTAATTCTTTGTTGCTGCGCCTTTTCCATTATTCCCGTGGCAAATGCAGCAACCGTTAACGGAACATTTCAGGTACTGATGACGATTCAAAAGGCCTGTACCGTGACTGCCGGTTCGGCTTCAAATATCACGCTTGGGCCGGTGAATACCACGGCAACAAATACCAATGCAAGCAACACGATTTCGATTAATTGCTCAAAAACCACGCCCTATTTTATCGGTCTGGCGCCGTCGGCCGCCAATGGGGGGACGACGACGGGCTCAGGCGCCATGTCCTCCGTGGCTAACGCTGCCACCAATACCGATAAAGTGCCCTACCAGCTAAATCGAACATCAGCAACAGGTCCGGTGTGGGGGAACACCGCCACCGACACCGCGCCTGGAAACGGCGTAGCGGCGACGGGGACCGGGCTGGTGCAAACGTTTACTGTTTATGCCACCGCACCGAGCGCCAACTTCACTCCTGACGACTATGCCGACACGGTAACGGTTAACGTTAACTACTAACTTCAGGAAGCCACATGAGAGTAAAACTGCCTGTTCAGCAGTGTGCCTGCGCATGCCTGTTAGGGATGGTTGCGAGCCTCAACCTTGCTGCCGCCAGCGGGCTGCAAATCGCCCCGGTCACATTAACTTTGCTCGCGACGCAAAATGCCGATGGTATCTGGCTTAGTAATGCGGGTGAAAATGTGCTCAATGCCCAGGTTCGGGTTTTTCGCTGGAGCCAGAGCGCTTACGGCGACAAACTTTCCCCCTCTCAGGGGCTGGTCATTAGCCCGCCGATGCTGGCATTAGCCCCTGGAGAACGTCAGTTGATTCGCGTTATTCGGACCGGCCCACCTTCGGCACATGCTGAAGACGCTTATCGGTTATCGATAGATGAGTTACCGCCTGCAAAAGTAGAAAAAAATAAGCTTCAGTTTGTGCTGCATTATTCCGTTCCCGTTTTCATTCAACCAACATCACCAGCGCAAACGCAGGCTAAATTGCAATGGAAATTACAACAGCTTGATGGCAAAAAATTTATTGAAGTGAGTAACCAGGGAAATGGGCATGCACAATTATCTGCTGCAACATTTATAAGCCCTGACGGTGCTAAAAAAGTTATTACACCCGGACTGTTAGGCTACGTTTTACCCGGCTCAACAATGCGCTGGATAGTCTCCCCGTCGGCCAGTAATACTCATGATGGCGGGAAAGTTGAAGTCACAATCAATGGCAAAAAAACAGTACAAGATCTGTAACAGATCCTGGCTTCTGGTGAAATATTGCTTCCTCAATGGAGTATTAATATCGGGAATGGTTTGCGCACAAACGCTGAATAATAACCTGAACGAAGATGGTGTTATTAATGGCGCAGCGCAGCTCGTGGGGGTCAATTTGTATCTCGACGTCACCTTAAATGGGAATCCCGTTGGGCTGGTGCATTTGGGTTACGATAATGGAAAGCTCTATGCTGGGGCAGATACCCTGCGAAAAATGGGCTTTCGCTTTGCGCCTGACGCCACTCACGCCGTCTGCCTGAACGATATCCCCGAGCTAACCATTGACTATAACGTTCAGTTGCAAACGCTTTCGCTTACTGCGCCACTCAGTTCACTCGATCTTGCGACCACGCAGCTTAACTCCCCCGTAGAGACCGCGCCGACGGCGACAACATCACGCGGAGCGCTGCTCAATTACGATATCTATACCCAACAGGGGGATGAAAGCGCAATAAATACCTTCAGCGAACTCCGCGCTTTCAATGCTGCAGGCGTGCTCAGCACCACCCAGTTGACGCAGTATTCCACCGAGGAAAATGCGGATAACAGCGTTGAGCGACTTGATACCAGCTGGCGTACGTCATTTCCCGAAACGATGCTGGCGGTAACCGTTGGCGATACCCTGACCAGTTCACTTATCTGGTCCCGACCGACGCGTATCGGCGGCATTCAGATAGGAACCGATTTTGGTTTGCGGCCCTATATGCCAACCACCCCACTCCCTGCATATCTTGGCTCCGCCACGTTGCCGTCAAACGTTGAGCTGTACGTCGACGGCGTCAGGTACTACAACGGAGAAGTCCCCGCGGGTAGCTTTCAAATCAACACAATGCCGAACATCAGCGGCGCGGGAACGGGTCAGGTAATGATGACGGATGCGCTGGGCAGAACGAGCGTACAAAATTTCTCGTTCTACAACGATCAGCAACTCCTGCGGGAAGGATTAACTGCCTGGTCTGCAGAATTGGGTACGGTACGCGAAAACTATGGTTACTCCTCTTTTAATTATGCCAGCGCACCGGTACTGAGCGGTACATGGCGTCGTGGGTTTAGCAATACGTTCACTGCCGGGACTCACGCTGAAACCAGCGATGGACTGATTAACGCGGGCTTCAGTAACGACTGGATCCCAGGCACCCGCAGCGGCACGTTTTCGACCTCAGTTGCCGCAAGTACCGACTCAGGAAAGAACGGTTTTCTGTACAGTTTTGGTTACCGTTGGTCCGGCGAACGGTTTAATTTCAGTACCAGTACGACGGCCACTTCCGGCGATTATCGTGATGTCGCCACCCATTATGGCGAGCCGCCACCGACGCTTAACAGCAATACGGTCATTGGCTATTCGCTGGAGGCTGCCGGTAATGTCAGCCTGAGTTACCTGCAGTTTCGTTATCCGCACGAAAATGCGGTGCGCTACGCCAACGCCAGCTGGTTCAAATCGATTACCGACAACATTTCACTGAATGCCGGATTCAACCAAAACATCGACGATAACCGCGATCGCAGTCTCTATCTGATGGTGACAATGACCACTGATAACAATCTCAGTGCCAGCAGCACCCTACAACGCACCAATGATGAGACCGGCTACCAGCTCAACGCCAGCCTGACGCCTCCTGCCGACGGCGGTTGGGGCTGGAATCTGGCCGCCAGTCAGCAGGCTTCCCGGCAAAGCGGTCAGGGAGAAGTGGGATATCTGGGTCGTTATGGTAAAGCGTACGCGGGATTCAGCCGTTTACCGGATAACCATTACGGCTACGCAGGCGCCACCGGATCGCTTGTTACCATGGGAGGCGGCCTGTTTGCAGCACGTGAAATCAACAATGGCTTTGCCGTCGTATCAACTGACGGCGTTCCTGACGTCCCGATTAAATTACAAAATAACCTGATTGGTCGCAGCGACGACCAGGGGCTATTGCTGGTCACGCCGCTGAACAGTTATCAAAAAAACCTGATCAGTATTGACCCTATGGATCTCCCCGCCAATATGCGGATCGCGCGCGTTGAGACGAATGCAACGCCTGCCGATCGTTCCGGTACATTGGTTAGCTTTGGCATTACCCCTATACGCGCTGCGCAGGTCATCCTCGTCGACAATCAGGGTAAACCCATTACCGAAGGCAGCATGGCATACGCCATCAGCGGAGCAGGACAATCGTCTGTCGTTGGTTTTGATGGGATGACCTGGTTCGACACGCTGGAACAGCACAACGCGCTGCGCGTTGAGACAGACACCGGCAGTTGTCGCGTGCAATTTGACTATCCCGCTTCCGCAAAGGGGATTGTGCAAATAGGTCCACTGGTTTGCCGGCCACACTAACAGGAGTGCGCTCATGAGGGTAAGGCATCTGTTACTCATCGCAGCCGTACTCTTTTGTCCGGCGATTAGCCATGCCGTAACCTGTTCGGTGAGCAATGTACAACCCATAAATTTGGGCTCAGTCAATCCGCTGTCTGCGACAGGCGCAACGTCATCAATGACGTTCAACTACACCTGCACCAAAGAGCTTGGCGACGTGCTGGCAGGGATCAACCTCTGTTTTAATATTGGCGCCTCAGCCGTCAGTGGCCAGGTGACACCTCGAAATATGTCATTAAACGGAACACCTGCCAGAACGCTGGCATACCAGCTTTACCAGGATGCCGGGCACACCAAAGTCTGGGGGAGTCAGTATCAGTCGGGAACGACTTTTCCAATGGTACAGCTTAATCTGCTGAATCTGACGCCAGTGACGGGCTCACTCACGGTATCAGCACAGATTGTCACGCCACAAACCTCAGCGGTCCCCGGAAGCTATCAGGATAGCTATACGGCGGCGACAGCCCTTGTCACCCTCAATCCTGGATTGCTTTTCCCGCCGACCACCTGTGGCGATACCGTTGCAGCCAGGCTTCCCTTCACCGTATCGGCGACGGTCAGCAAACAGTGCAATATCACCTCTGCAACCAATATTAGCTTTGCGCCCGCCGGGGCGACCGGGCGTAACCTAACGGCTTCAAATACCGTGGGCGTAGCATGTTCCAATAACACGCCTTACACCATCGGACTTCAGCCCTCTAACGGCAATACGGCAGGCAGCGGCGTGATGGCCGGCACGGGGTCAAATACGGACAAGGTCCCCTACCAGCTTAGCTCGACGCCGGGGCCGTCCGGAACGGTTTGGGGCAATTCATCGCTCAATACCATCGCGGGCAACGGTACGGGAACCACCACCACCTACCCGGTTTACGCCACCGTTCCCAGCGCGAACTACACGCCTGACAACTATGCTGATACCGTTTCCATCGCCGTGACCTACTGACCCCAGCTTAATCGCAATAAAGCAAATACATTTTATTATCATATTATTTACTTTTAGAGGTGCGTCATAAATCTGACAAATTGCGATTTTTATAAATCATGCATATTAAATTACCCAGTCAGCAAAATAACCGAAATATCAGCACAATCAAAGAATAACTATTCACTTCCCAGCTAAAGCCCACACGCTTCATGCCGATAAACCGTGTTAGCCGGACAGGCCATTCTATGAAATAAATGTTAAATTTAGGTTCATATGGTGTGATTCACTGTATACCACGGCCAAATTAAGAACATATTACTTTTATAACTAAGGTTTATCATGGATAAGTTATCTTACGCTTCAGATAGCAGCACATCTGCCTGGAATACCTACCTGCAACAAATCGAGCGTGTGGCCCCTTACCTGGGCGAACTTTCCCATTGGGTGGATACCCTGCGCCACCCAAAACGCGCGCTGATTGTCGATATCCCGGTGCAGATGGATGACGGTACTATCCGTCATTTTGAAGGGTATCGCGTGCAACATAACCTCTCCCGCGGGCCGGGCAAAGGCGGTGTGCGTTATCATCCTGATGTTGATCTTAATGAAGTGATGGCCCTGTCCGCATGGATGACCATCAAATGCGCAGCGTTGAACCTGCCGTACGGCGGTGCGAAAGGTGGCGTGCGCGTCGATCCGTTCTCGCTTTCCGAAGGTGAACTGGAGCGTTTAACCCGCCGTTATACCAGCGAAATCGGCATTATCATCGGACCGCAGAAAGACATTCCTGCGCCGGATGTGGGGACTAACGGAAAAGTAATGGCCTGGATGATGGATACCTACTCCATGAACCACGGCACCACCGTGACCAGCGTGGTCACCGGTAAACCTATTCACCTCGGCGGCTCGTTAGGCCGTGATAAAGCCACCGGTCGTGGTGTTTTCGTCAGCGGTCTGGAAGTGGCGCGTCGTGCCAACATCGACGTTGAAGGCGCTCGCGTAGCAGTGCAAGGTTTTGGTAACGTCGGCAGCGAAGCCGCCCGCCTGTTCGCGGCAGCAGGAGCACGCGTGGTCGCGATTCAGGATCATACCGCAACGCTGTTTAACTCAACGGGTATCGACATGGCCGCGTTGTCTGCCTGGCAACTGGAGCACAAACAGATTGCCGGTTTCCCGGGCGCTGAAACCATTGCCAGCGAAGCCTTCTGGAGCCTGGAGATGGATATTCTGATCCCGGCCGCGCTCGAAGGCCAGATCACCCGTCACCGCGCGGAAACGCTGACCTGTAAACTGGTACTCGAAGGCGCTAACGGCCCAACCTATCCGGATGCCGACGACGTTCTGGCAAGCCGCGGTATCGTGGTTGTCCCAGACGTTGTTTGTAACGCCGGCGGCGTAACCGTCAGCTATTTCGAATGGGTTCAGGACATGGCTAGCTTCTTCTGGAGCGAAGAAGAGATTAACAATCGCATGGACAAAATCATGACCGATGCGATGGTACATGTGTGGGAAAAAGCGGCAGAGAAATCCTGCTCACTGCGTACGGCAGCCTACATTGTTGCCTGCGAACGCATTCTGCTGGCACGTAAAGATCGCGGAATTTATCCGGGCTAACGCCGAAATCGACCTTGCCTACAAACCACCTGCTCTGCAGGTGGTTTGTTTTCCATAAATACCCGTGAATCAGCTTCCCGGCCAAATACGGCCCAACCTCTCATTTTCGCTGTTTTATGCACCATGACGTTCCAATACGGAACATTATTATGTTGCTACGTTTCGTATTGAAACGCCCATTGCAGCAATTTTCTTTTGCCAACCCGTGTGCAAAATTACCTTATCGGCAGCGAGCAGTCGCCGTGGCGTTGTATAACCCGATACCCTACATCAGATGCCTGCCCGAATCTGGCAGCCATCCAGGACTGTCTGCGGAGCATAAATAATGAAAAAATTGATTAACCGTGTTGAAGACGTACTGACTGAACAACTCGCCGGACTGGCGAAAGCGTATCCTTCCCTGGCACTGCATCAGGATCCGGTATATGTCACCCGCGCAGATGCGCCGGTAATGGGCAAAGTGGCGCTGCTTTCCGGCGGTGGCAGCGGACACGAGCCTATGCACTGCGGTTACATTGGTCAGGGCATGCTCTCTGGTGCCTGCCCGGGTGAAATTTTTACCTCACCCACGCCGGATAAAATGTTCGAATGCGCCATGCAAATTGATGGCGGCGAAGGCGTACTGCTGATCATCAAAAATTACACCGGCGATATTCTTAATTTCGAAACCGCCACCGAGCTGTTGCATGAAAGCGGCGTCAAAGTCACCACCATGGTAGTGGATGACGACGTGGCGGTGAAAGACAGTCTGTATACCGCCGGTCGTCGTGGTGTGGCGAATACCGTATTGATCGAAAAACTGGTCGGCGCTGCCGCTGAACGCGGTGACTCACTGGAAGTTTGTGCGGCGCTGGGTCGTAAACTGAATAACCAGGGCCACTCCATTGGGATAGCCATTGGCGCCTGTACCGTTCCGGCCGCCGGACAACCGTCGTTCACGTTGCAGGATAACGAAATGGAGTTTGGCGTGGGTATCCACGGGGAACCGGGCATTGACCGCCGCACCTTCACTTCCCTCGATCAGACCATAGATGAAATGTTCGATACCCTGCTGGAAAACGGCAACTACAGCCGTACGCTCCGCCACTGGGACAACGTTCAGGGCGCGTGGCAGGAAGGCAAAGAAAGCAAACGCGCGTTGCAAAGTGGCGATCGCGTCATTGCGCTGGTCAATAATCTCGGTGCGACGCCGCTGTCAGAACTCTTCGGCGTGTATAACCGCCTCGAAAGCCGTTGCCAGAACGCCGGCATCGTCATTGAGCGCAACCTGATCGGTTCTTACTGTACCTCTCTGGATATGACCGGCTTCTCAATCACCCTGTTGCAGGTGGATGACGACACGCTGAGCTTATGGGATGCACCGGTTCACACCCCTGCTCTCAACTGGGGTAAATAAGGAGATACATGATGTCCCTCAACAGAACACAAATTGTTAACTGGCTCTATCGCTGCGGTGAGATCTTCACCACCGAAAGTGATTTTCTCACCGGTCTTGATCGGGAAATTGGTGATGCCGACCACGGTCTGAACATGCACCGCGGCTTTAGCAAAGTCGTCGAAAAGCTGCCGTCCATCGCCGATAAAGACATTGGTTTTATTTTGAAAAACACCGGCATGGTGCTGCTCTCAAGCGTCGGGGGGGCCAGCGGTCCACTGTTTGGTACCTTTTTTATCCGCGCCGCCCAGGTGACCCAGGCTCATCAAAGCCTGACGCTTGAGGAGTTGTATCAAATGATTCGTGATGGCGCGGAAGGTGTGATTAGCCGCGGTAAAGCTGAACCTGGCGACAAAACCATGTGCGATGTCTGGCTGCCGGTAGTGGAATCTTTACGCCAATCCTGCGAGCAAAAGCTGAGCGTACAGGCGGCGCTGGAAGCGGCAAGCCAACAAGCGGAAGCAGCAGCGCAAAGCACCATCACCATGCAGGCCCGCAAAGGCCGCGCCAGCTATCTCGGTGAGCGCAGCATTGGGCATCAGGATCCCGGCGCAACGTCCGTAATGTTTATGATGCAAATGCTGGCTCAGGCGTCCAGAGAGTAAGGATAAAGCGATGGTAAACCTGGTTATTGTTTCTCACAGCGCCCAGTTGGGCGAAGGCGTCGGCGCGCTAGCCCGGCAGATGTTAATGGGTGATGGTTGCAAAATCGCTATTGCCGCAGGCATTGACGATCCTGAGAATCCGATTGGCACCGATCCTATCAAGGTGATGGAAGCCATTGAGTCCGTGGCCGATACGGATCACGTGCTGGTGATGATGGATATCGGTAGTGCGCTACTGAGTGCGGAAACCGCGCTGGAACTGCTCGATCCGGCCATTGCCGCCAAAGTACGTTTGTGCGCCGCGCCGCTGGTCGAAGGCACGCTCGCCGCAACGGTTAGCGCTGCCGCAGGTGCTGACATTGAGCGGGTCATCTGTGATGCCATGAACGCCCTCGACGCCAAATGTGAGCAACTGGGTTTACCTTCGCCATCTGCAGCAAAGCCGACATCCGCCGAATTCGCGCCCGATGCAGATGCTCATTCAGTGGCCATTGTGGTGAAAAACCCAAACGGCATTCATGTGCGTCCGGCTTCACGGCTGGTTTCCGCGCTGTCTGGCTTTAACGCCGATATGTGGCTGGAGAAAAATGGCAAATGCGTCGTCCCTGATAGCCTGAATCAGATTGCCCTGCTGCAGGTACGCTGTAACGACACGCTGCGCCTGATTGCCAAGGGCGAACAGGCAGAGGATGCGCTGGCCGCATTCAAACAGCTGGCAGCTGAGAATTTTGGTGAATCGCTCGAGCCCGCGCATGCTGATACCGTGGTGACGAAGGTTCCCTCAGAGGTCACGGGGACGGCATTCTGTTACACACCGTTCTCACCGCAGGTAAGCCAACAGCCTATAGCCTCACTCCAGATTGAGCAGCAACGGTTACGGGTCGCTATCCAAAGCACGCTGAACGACTTAAGCGGGCTAACCGCGCTTGCAGAAGAGAGATATTCCGCAGATATCGCCGCTATTTTCTCCGGTCACCACACGCTGTTGGACGATCCGGATCTGTTCGATATGGCCTGCGATCTAATGCGTGAAACGCAGTGCAGCGCGGCCTGGGCCTGGCATCACGTGCTGAGCGATCTCAGCCAGCAGTATTTACAGCTCGACGATCCTTACCTGCAGGCGCGATACATCGATATTGAAGATTTGTTGTCTCGTTCACTGCAGTATTTGACGGGAGAGACTGCACAAATTCCCGCGTTCATCCGCCCCACTATTTTGGTCGCGGAGGTCATCTATCCTTCTACGGTGCTGCAACTCGATCCGAAGACCATCAAAGGCATCTGCCTGCGGGACGGGAGCGAAGCGTCTCACCCGGCGATTATCGCCCGTGCAATGGGGTTATGTTGGTTGTGTCAGCAAGGCGAGGCCATCGAGAGTATCACGATGGGTGATACCCTGACCCTTGACAGTGTGGCCCAGCGGATAACCCGCGCGGGCTGATGTCGGTTGCACGCCCTTTCCCGACAAAGGGTGTGCATCTTTTCGATTCGCGTCGGGAAATGTCTGTTTATTCGCAAAATGGGGCGTCGATCACGCGCAACGGTCGATCCTGAACTAAGGTTTTCTCATGGTAAATGCCGCTGCTTCGGCACACCCTAAGGAGATTAACCGATGATAACGCCTGCAACTCGCCATCCAGGCCTGCTCTCTGTTGCAATAAAACTGACGCTCGCAAGCACCTTTTTTGCCCTTTCCTCTTTTGCCGTCAACGCCGAGGACGCACCAACCGCTACGCCTCAGCCGCCTGATATTTTGCTTGGCCCTCTGTTTAACGATGTACAAACGGCCAAACTGTTTCCTGACCAGAAAACCTTTGCTGACGCCGTTCCTAACAGCGATCCATTAATGATCCTTGCCGATTACCGGATGCAGAAAAATCAGTCCGGATTCGACTTACGTCATTTTGTGGAAGTGAATTTCACCTTGCCGAAAGCTGGCGAGAAATACGTCCCCCCAGCCGGGCAATCGCTGCGCGAGCATATTGACGGACTGTGGCCGGTACTCACCCGTTCGACAACCGACGCTGAAAAATGGGACTCTCTGCTGCCGCTCCCGGAACCGTATGTCGTGCCTGGCGGGCGTTTTCGCGAAATATATTATTGGGACAGCTATTTCACCATGCTGGGGCTTGCCGAGAGCAATCACTGGGATAAGGTCTCTGACATGGTGGCAAACTTTGCTTACGAGATTGATTCCTGGGGACACATTCCTAACGGCAACCGCACCTACTATCTGAGCCGTTCTCAACCGCCATTCTTTGCTTTTATGGTGGAACTGCTGGCGCAGCATGACGGGGATGACGCGCTGAAAAAATACCTCCCGCAGATGCTCAAAGAATACACCTACTGGATGGAAGGCGTCGAAACGCTCCAGCCCGGTCAGCAGAATAAGCGCGTGGTTAAGCTGGATGACGGCACCATTTTAAATCGCTACTGGGATGACCGCGATACGCCGCGGCCAGAGTCCTGGGTGGAGGATATCGCCACAGCGAAAAGCAATCCGAACCGACCGGCCACAGAAATCTACCGCGACCTGCGTTCTGCCGCCGCGTCGGGTTGGGACTTTAGTTCCCGCTGGATGGATAACCCCAATCAACTAGGCACCCTGCGCACCACCAGCATCGTTCCGGTCGATCTCAATGCGTTGATGTACAAAATGGAAAAGATGATCGCCCTCGCCAGCAAGGCCGCCGGGGATAATGCCAAAGCTGCACAATATGAAGGCTTCGCTAATGCCCGACAAAAAGGGATCGAAAAGCACCTGTGGAACGACAAAGAAGGCTGGTATGCCGATTACGATCTGAAGAGCCACAAAGTACGTAACCAACTCACGGCCGCCGCCTTGTTCCCGTTGTATGTCAATGCAGCAGCAAAAGATCGCGCCAGTAAAGTGGCCGCGGCAACCCAGGCGCATTTGCTGCAACCCGGCGGCCTGGCCACCACGTCGGTGAAAAGCGGCCAGCAGTGGGATGCTCCCAACGGCTGGGCCCCGCTCCAGTGGGTCGCCGCATCGGGATTACAGAATTACGGTCAGGATAACGTCGCCATGGACGTGACCTGGCGATTCCTCACCAACGTGCAGCACACCTACGATCGTGAGAAAAAGCTGGTTGAAAAGTATGACGTGAGTAGCACAGGCACTGGCGGAGGCGGCGGCGAATATCCGTTGCAGGATGGTTTTGGCTGGACCAACGGCGTAACGCTAAAAATGCTCGACCTGATCTGCGCCAAAGAAAAGCCCTGTGACAGCGTGCCCGCATCGCGCCCGGCCCCGGCAAGTACCACGCCAGTCGAGCCTAAAAAACAGGCTCAGCCGACGTCTTAACGCCGTTACCTGAGGCGTTTTACTCCCCGAATCCGCGCTGCGTCGCGGATTTTTTCTGGCTTATATTTCGCCATTCCTGTTGTCTCTACGCCATCTAGCCCTTATGGGGTATTCCGGGTTTTCATCCGTGAGAAATTGATTCTGAACATGTTTTTATTCGCTGTATATGTAAATATATAGCGATTTTATCACCTTCAGGATAACAATTATGCCACTGACAAGACGGATGTTTGCCCAGCTTGTGGCATCTGCATTGCTGCTACGCCATCTTCCCGCCTTGGCTCAAACACCGCTAACCGTTGCCGTTGGAGGCCACCCAGCGCCAGAGGCGACCCAACACGTGGTCAGCGCAGGCGCACCCGCCGACATGCTGCTGCTGGCCGTCGCGCCGGAAAAACTGGTTGGTTTTTCATCCTTTGATTTTTCTCGTCAGACCGCCATCCCGTTTCACGAAGACATTCGGGCTTTACCGAAACTGGGCAAGCTGGCGGGACGCGCCAGCACACTCTCGCTTGAAGCGCTACTGGCGCTTAAACCCGATCTGGTGATTGACTGCGGCAATGCCGATGAAACCTGGCTTTCTCAGGCCAGACAAGTGAATGCGCAAACGCAAATTCCCTGGCTGCTGATTAATGGCGAACTGCGGCTCAGCCCACAACAGCTACTCGCGGCAGGTGAAGCGCTGGGAGTCGCAACACGGGCCAGGACTCAGGCCAAACTGGCCCAGCGTTTTATTGATGAAGCCCTCGCGTTTTCACACTCTCCCGCAGCAAAGCTGCGTTTTTATGCCGCGCGCGGCGCCCACGGACTTGAAACAGGATTACAAGGTTCATTGCATACCGAAGCGGCAGAACTACTGGGATTACACAATGTGGCGCAAATTCCTGGGCGGCACGGGCTGGCGCAGGTTTCAATGGAAAACCTGTTGAGCTGGCAGCCCGATATTATTCTGGTACAGGATGCCATTACGGCACAGTACCTGCGGGAAGATCCCGTCTGGCAAGGAGTCAAAGCGGTTGCCGCCCGGCGCATTCTGTTTCTCAGCGGCCTGCCGTTTGGCTGGCTGGACGCGCCTCCCGGCATCAATCGTTTGCTGGGGTTACGCCGTCTGCATGCCTGGCTTGATCCACAGGTTGAAGCGGGCTTTAAAACCGATATGCAGCGCTACAGTGAACTGTTCTGGCACACCACGTTAAGCGACGCACAGTATCAACAACTGGTGAGCGTCTGATGAAAACATCTACCCTCGGTTTTCTGATGATTACGACGGTGGTGCTTTGCGCGAGCATCGCCGCGGTGTCGGGTGCTTATCGCCTCGATGAACAACAGGTCGTGGATCTTATTGCAGGCAGGGATAGCGTCCCGATGCAGGACAAAATCGTCTTCTGGCAAATCCGACTGCCACGCATTCTGGCTGCATTGTTACTCGGCGCAGCGCTGGCTGGTGCAGGAACCACCTATCAGGGAATGTTCCGTAACCCACTGGTTTCGCCGGATATCCTCGGCGTGGCGGCCGGTGCCGGTTTGGGCGCCTGTACGGCAATCCTGCTGGGGCTACCAATCCTGTTTATTCAGCTGTATGCGTTCACTGGCGGTTTGTTAGTGGTCGCCGGTGTCTGGCTGATTACCCGGCGAGTCAAGCGTCACGATCCGGTGTTAACACTGGTGCTGGTCGGGATTGCGCTGGGTACGGTCTGCGGCGCGGGAATTTCGCTCATCAAAACGCTGGCCGACCCGTATACCCAACTTCCGTCGATCACCTTCTGGCTGCTCGGCGGTTTATCGACAATTACTCTGCACGATCTGTGGTTCTCAGCACCGCTGATCCTTGCTGGACTGGTCCCGTTATTGCTGCTGCGCTGGCGCATGAACCTGCTCACTCTGTCGGATGATGAAGCCCGATCGCTTGGGATCAACGTCTCCCGACTACGGCTGGGACTGATCGTCTGCGCAACGTTAGTCACCGCCTGTACCGTCGCCATTGCCGGCATTATCGGCTGGATTGGACTGGTGGTGCCGCACATCGGCAGACTCCTCAGCGGGAATAACCACCAGCAGTTACTGCCGGTGTCCATGGGGATCGGCGCCATTTTACTCCTGCTCACCGACACCCTCGCCCGCACGCTGAGCCGCACGGAAATCCCGCTGGGGATCCTGACTGCATTTATTGGCGCACCGTTCTTTTTGCTGCTTTTGCTGCGGGGAAACCGCCCATGACGCTATTACTCGTGCGCCACGCGTCGCTGGGATACCACAGTAAACAACCCGTGTTACGCGATGTCTCCTTTCAGGTTTCGCCCGGTTCTGTCTGTTGTCTGATTGGTGCTAACGGCAGCGGTAAAACCACCCTGATGCGCACCATTCTCGGCGTTCTTCCGCCGCTTCGCGGTGACATTCTGCTTGATGGCGTCGCGGTGAATCTTCTCAGCGATCGGGAACGCGCCGCAGCCATCGCCTGGGTTCCTCAGGCGCACGACGGCGCGTTTGCCTTCACCGCCCTGGACATGGTGATGATGGGACTGGCCCCGCAACTGGCGGCATTTGCGGTTCCCGGCGCTAAAGAGCGTGAAATTGCGCATCAGCAACTGGCGATGCTGGAGATTTCTCACCTGGCACTTCGACGCTGGAACACCCTGAGCGGCGGCGAACGGCAACTGGTGTTGATCGCTCGCGCGCTGGCGCAACGCCCGCGTCTTTTATTGCTGGATGAACCCGCATCCAGCCTTGATTTTGGGCATCAAATCCGTCTGCTCGACACGCTGGTGACGCTGAAAAATTCCGGTATGGCCCTGCTGATGTCGACCCATCACCCGTTGCACGCCCGGGCAATCGCCGACAGCGTGGTACGGGTTGAACCAAACGGCGAGGTGTCGCAGGGTCTGCCTGAACATCAGCTCGCCGCCGACCGCCTGGCCGCGCTGTATCGTGTTACACCGTCACAAATTACCCACCATCTTTATGGTTCACTCAATTAAGGAATATTCATGCTCATTGACGACATTGATTTTGCCGATCTTTACCGTAAGCAATTACAGCTGGCGAACAGAACCGAAAAAAAGCCGGAGCACTGGGACAAACGTGCGGAAAAAATGGCGGAGAATTGCGCTTCATTAACCGACAGCTATCTGCTGCAACTGCTGGGGAAAATCGACCTGCAAGGTGCAGAGTCGCTGTTTGATATGGGTTGCGGCCCCGGTACAGTCTCGCTGGCGCTGGCTAAAAAAATGCCAATAATTTACGGCGTAGATTACAGCCAGGGAATGCTGAGCGTAGCTGCCCGCCGCGCCGCACAAATGAACGCCCGTCACGTACAATGGGTGCAACGAGCCTGGGAAGAGCACTGGGATGATTTACCCCAGTGCGATATCGCCGTCGCCTCGCGCTCCACGCTGGTTGCCGATATGCGCCAGGCAATGAGCAAGCTGAATAATCAGGCCCGGCTACGGGTTTATACCACCCACCTCGTCAGTTCATCTTTCGTTTCTCCCACCATTCAGCGCGCACTGGGCCGCGAAGTGATTGAACTACCCAACTATATCTATGCGCTTAATGTTCTGTATCAGATGGGGATCCACGCGCACGTTGATTTTATCCGCGGTCCCAACTGTCAGCAGGACAACAGCATCTGGACGCGTTTTCTGGAAAACGTGCGCTGGAGTATGGGTGAACTGAGCGCAGACGAGGTTGAACGTCTGGAAAACTGGTATCAACAGCAGGATCCACGCGCTATTGCCCCCGCCAGCCGTGACTGGGCGCTTATCTGGTGGGACAGCATCCCGCGGGAGGCGCTGCGATGATCTACTTTTCGCAGGCGCAAATTGACGCGCTGCTGCTGGAAGATATTCAGGGCGGCGATCTGACCACCCGCGCGCTGGGTATCGGCGCCCAACCAGGCGTCATCGAGTTTAGCCATCGCCAGGGCGGATGCGTTAGCGGTACCGCTGTTGCCAGACAAATGCTGACGTCATTGGGATTAACCGTCACCGATATTTTGTCCGATGGCGAACGGGCGAACGCCGGACAGCGACTGATTCGCGCACACGGACCAGCGGCGGCGCTGCACCAGGGCTGGAAAGCGGTACAAAATGTACTGGAGTGGAGCTGCGGCGTGTCGGGCTATCTCGTCGAGATGCTGAGCATGCTGCATCAACGCTATCCCGATGGGCAGATTGCCTGCACCCGCAAAGCCATTCCCGGTACGCGTTTACTGGCGACTCAGGCAATACTTGCCGCCGGGGGCATTATCCATCGGGGAGGATGCGCCGAAACGGTACTGCTGTTTGCTAATCACCGCCGTTTTCTTACCAACCCAAACGACTGGACAGGCGCGATTGCGCGCTTACGCAGCCATGCGCCAGAAAAAAAGATCGTGGTCGAAGCGGATACGCCAGATGAGGCATTGGCCGCCCTACGCGCCGCCCCTGATGTCCTACAACTCGACAAATTTACCCCCGAGCAAGCGGCAGAAATTGCCCGTCAGGCCCCTGCTCTGGCCCCCCATTGCACGCTGGCGCTGACCGGCGGCATTACCCTCGCCTCGCTGGCGGGTTATCTCGACTGCGGTATCAGACTCTTTATCACTTCCGCGCCTTACTACGCTCCACCTGCGGATATCAAAGTGAGCCTGAGCCCGGACGCACGTGGCCTATAACATCAAAAAATGGACTAAAAATAATGAATTTCAACAAAAGTTGTCTTTACACAGCCCTGTCGTTTGCTTTCGCGCACAGTGCTTTTGCTGGGCAGGAAAGCGAAACCATGACCGTCTGGTCTAGTCCGGTCTCCGCGGCAACCACCACGGTTCTCGGCCAGGAAACGATACAACAGCTGGATAAACAGAACGTGGCGCAGGCGCTGAGCGTCGTCCCCGGCGTCGTGCTGCAAAAGTCAGGCAACCGCAACGAGCAACAGGTAAAAGTGCGCGGATTTGACAGCCGTCAGGTTCCCGTCTTTTTCGACGGCGTGCCGGTGTACATCCCCTATGACGGCAACCTCGATTTAGGCCGTTTTCTGACATCCGATATCGCTTCGGTTGAAGTCTCCAAAGGCTACTCGTCTCTGTTGCAGGGGCCAAACCAGATGGGCGGTGCCATCAATATCACTACAAAAAAACCGACCAAACCGCTTGAAGGCAGCATTGGCTATCGCCAGGGCTGGAGCCGCAGCAAAGACAACGCCCACGATATGCACGCTTCATTTGGCGCCAGTAACGATCTCGGCTATATCCAGCTCAGCGGCAGTCAGTTGAAGCAGGATTTTCTTGGGTTACCGCATGGCGTGGACAACCCGGTTGCAGGCAGTCACGGCAAGATGATCAACTCTTCCGCTGATGACAAGCGTGGCATCGTGAAGCTGGGCTTTACCCCTCGTGGAGATGATGAATATGTGCTGACCTATATAAATCAGGACGGTGAAAAAGATAATCCACCGTACGCCGGAACCAGCAGCCAGAAATCACGCTATTGGCAATGGCCACAATACGATAAAGAGAGCTATTACTATCAGGGAACCACGCATTTGGGCGACCGTTTTACCCTGAAAAGCCGTCTGTATCGCGACACCTTTGAAAATACGTTGATGATGTACAACTCGCTGGCCGACCTGAAAAATAAGAAAGGCAGCTACAGCCATTATTCGGACTATAGCGATGGGGCTGGCCTGCAGCTCGCTGCGGATATGCGAGAAAACGATCTGCTCTCTTTCGCCGTGAACTGGAAGGACGATGTTCACCGCGAGAAAGGCGCACCGAATGCGGCTTACGACCGCTACGAAGACCGCACCTGGTCCGTAGCCAGTGAATACCAGTGGGCTGCGGCGGATAATGTCGATGTGGTGGCGGGAATAAGCTATGACTGGCGAGACAGTCTGGAAGGTATGAAGCACGAGAAAAACGGCAGCGTCACGCACTACGATGACAACAATCAGTCGGCCTTTAACTGGCAGGTGATGACCAAATACCACTTTGAAAATTCAGACACATTAGCGCTGTCTTACTCTGACAGAACGCGTTTCCCAACGTTAAAAGAACGCTACACGACCTCGAAACCGGCCTATAACCAGGTGGCCCTGGTCAATCCACAGCTTAAACCGGAGCGCGCCCGCAGCGTGGACCTGACATGGAATGGTTCACTTAGCCCGAACTGGGGATTCGAAGCCAGCGTGTATTACAACCGCATCAGCGACGCGATTCTTTCGCACAATATTGATGCCGATACCATCCAGAATCAGAACAGTGGTCGGGTGGATTACACCGGCCTGGGTGCAGGCGTTAAAGGTAAAGTTTTTGATATGCTGGACGTCGGGCTGAGCTACGGCCTTATTCATGCGGACGCCAAACGCAGCGATATCGGTAAGATTACCGATCTGCCGACGCAAACCCTGACCGCCTGGATGACGCTGAAACCGTGGGAGCCACTCAGCATTACGCTGTCCGAAGAGGCCCGTTCGTCGAGCTATAGCAATACCGACGGCTCGCAGAAAGCCGCTGGTTTCGCCATTACCCATTTGCGCGCTGATTACGCCATTGGTCACGGGTTTAGCGTTAACGCTTCGGTCAATAACCTGTTCGATACGCAGTACGTTTACAGTGAAGGATTTATTGAAGAGGGGCGTAATTACTGGGCGGGCATTGAGTATCAGTTCTGACTTAACAATGCAGAAAAACGGCCCCAATTCGAATATACAAGTCAGTTAAGCATTATGGAGAACATGTGATTTCGGCTCAGGGTTCCGTTCACCTCAGTAGTATCACTTTTCTGAAGCGCTGATACCCGTGAACGTGCACGGTGCACTGACTTCCAGTTAACTCTGTTTTGCTGTTCAGATAAAAAACGCAGGTGGTCAGGTGTGGGCTGGTCCGGCTGAAAATTGCCGACGTGTTTCCGTAAGGCCGGGAGAACCCGCAGGGATGCGGGTTCAGGGCGCGTTTTGCAGGGAGGCTACCTCGCGCCCGGCCCGGTAGCCTGGAGGAATAAACGGAGGGGACCGCGGAGCGGCAATTTTCCCGCCGGGAGCCGGGATTGTTAAGGGTACGGCGATAGTACCCTTAACACGTTCACAGATCGTATTGCCTCAGAGAAGTGATGCCACTGAGGTGAACGTAGCAATACACCGGAGGCAACAGATTCGTTACCTCCGAATGTGCCACTCTCCGTTGTCGCTACGGCCATTCATCGTTACCTGACAAGCATTACCCCGTCAGGGGCCGTTCGATTAATCTCGTCGTACAAGCCGAAAGACACCCAGCACAACAATCGCGCCGACCACGGCCACCAGGAAGCTGTGGAGATTAAACCCGCTGATATCGCCGCCGATACCGAACATCGTAGCCAGCCATCCACCGACCACAGCACCGATAATACCGAGAATGCAGGTCAGGATAAATCCACCGCCATCGCACCCCGGCATAATCAGTTTGGCGATAACCCCCGCAATCAGACCAAAAATAATCCAGGTAATAATTCCCATTTCCAGGCCCTCTTTCCAGTGAACGCACGCGCAAGACATTCTTGCGCCAGCACGTTAAGTATAGGCAAGCCATCGCTACGTGCTTTTTCCCTCAGACTTAATTCATTGGGTTTGGTAAAAAATTTCATCCATTTGTATTAAGTTCCGTTGATTGATGCCGATAATCCAACGATAAACCAGGCATCCAGGAGTCATTAGGTGTGAGTAACTACAATGAGCAGTTCCTGAAGCAAAATCCGTTAGCGGTGTTAGGCGTACTCCGGGACTTAAATTCGCAGCAGGTTCCGCTGCGTATCTCCTGGTCAGGTGGCCAGTTCATCAGCAAAATACTGGCGGTCAGCCCGGACGAACTGATCATGGATTTTGGTAGTCAGGAATATGAAAACCAGGCCGTGCAGCGAGCCAATCAAATTACGATTATCGCCGAAACGCAGGGAGCCAAAGTGGAGTTCACCCTGCCACAGCTGAAAAAAGGCGAATACCAGCGGCTACCCGCATTTATCTCATCATTGCCGCCATCTCTGTGGTTCGTCCAGCGTCGGGAATATTTCCGTATCGGTGCTCCACTGCATCCCCCCTATCGCTGCACGGTAAAAATGCCGGATAACAGCACGCTGTGTTTTCGCTTATTCGATTTGTCTCTTGGCGGTATGGGCGGGCTGTTAGAAATAGCAAAACCAGAGGGACTGGTAGAAGGCATGCGCTTTTCACAGGTTGAACTGAACATGGAGCAATGGGGAGTGTATCAGGTGGACGCCCAGCTAATTTCCATTAGCGAACGCAAAGTTATCGACGGGAAAAACGAAACAATTACCACTCCCCGCCTGAGCTTTCGTTTTCTCAACGTCGGCCCGGCGGTGGAGCGTAACCTACAGCGGATTATTTTTTCCCTCGAGCGCGAGGCCCGTGTAAAGTCGAATAAGGTGCGCGATTAGCATCACCTGAATTACATCACATCCAGCGCTTGTTGAAGCTTCCAGATATAGCGCGGAGCCTGCGGCGCCGGATGATTATCCGCAACATGTTCAATAAATTCATCCGGGCTGAGATCGTTTATCTTATTAATGGCTTTTTTCCTGTCGGAGGAGAACGTTCGCAGCAGCGCGCCCGCACCGTTGGCGTACGATACCACCAGCGCATATTGCATCACCTGCGGATCTTCGATCCCGGCCAGCGGCCCGGTCTCAAGAATGCTCAGGTATGCGGCCCCCATCGAGATATTGCGCTCAGGATTTTTCAGCTCGCTGGTTGACGGCTCGCCACTCCACCCCATGCGACGATAAACATCACGCCCTGACGTCGAGGCTTTTAACTGCATCAGGCCAATCGCATTAGACTTACTGACCGCATTCGGGTTTCCACCTGATTCAATGGCGATGATCGCGGTAATCAATTGTGGACTGACACCCCAGGCCGCACCGGCTTTTTCGCTGATCGGCATCCATTGCATTGCGCGTTTAACCGGAACTTCAGCATTCCACGGCGGATTTTTGTAATCCTGTTTTGAACTACAGCCCGCAAGTAATACAACCAAAAAAGCAAACCATCTCAATTTCACGTCATCTATCCTTATAGCCGGAACCTGTCGCTGAGGTGACAACGACATACCTACGCGGCATGATATACATTTGGTTTTAGTTGTAGCAAGGAAATGCCATGTCCCGGTTTCACTTAATTGCCCCGTCGGGCTACTGTATCAACCAGCAGGCTGCCTTACGCGGGCTGGCGCGTCTTACTGAGGCCGGTCATCAGGTCGACAATTCAGCGGTCATTGCGCGCCGTTGCCAGCGTTTTGCGGGTACAGAAGCAGAACGGCTTGCTGATGTGAACGCGCTCGTAAATCTGAACACGCCCGATACCATTGTGATGGCAGTACGCGGCGGCTATGGCGCGAGCCGTTTACTGGCAGATATTGACTGGCAGGCGCTGGCGAACCGTCAGCAACACAACCCACTGCTGCTGTGCGGACACAGCGATTTTACCGCGATCCAGTGTGGTCTGCTGGCGCAGGGGAATGTGATTAGCTTCAGCGGCCCGATGCTGGCGGCTAACTTTGGTGCCGAGGAGATGAACGCATTTACCGAGCACCATTTCTGGCGGGCTGTTCGCAATGCCCAATTTACCCTCGAGTGGCAAGGTAACGGTCCGGCATGTGCGACCGAAGGTACGCTATGGGGCGGAAATCTGGCGATGCTCATTTCTCTGATGGGCACGCCGTGGATGCCCGCTATCGAAAACGGCATTTTGGTGCTGGAAGACATTAACGAGCATCCTTTTCGCATTGAACGCATGCTGCTGCAACTGTATCACGCAGGAATACTGGCCCGACAAAACGCCATTATCCTCGGCAGTTTTAGCGGCAGCGCACCTAATGATTACGACGCGGGTTACAGTCTTGACTCAGTTTGTGATTTTCTACGCGCCAGGTTATCGGTTCCGGTGATCGACGGCCTCGATTTTGGTCATGAACAACGCACCGTCACCTTGCCGTTGGGGGCAAGAGCGGTACTGAAAAATGATAAAAACGGCGCTCAGCTCACCTTAAGTGGGCATCCGGTACTTAAATCGTAAAAAAAGCGGTTAACAGGGCTAAGTAAAACGCTGTTTCTGTCGTTATTATGTTAGGGTTTATAAATACGAAACAGCGTAATTCAGGAGTAACCGAACGTTGGATGCCGCAGCAATAATTAGCCTTTTTATTTTGGGTTCCGTACTCGTCACCTGCAGTATCTTACTCAGTTCATTCTCATCACGTCTTGGTATCCCTATTCTGGTGATATTTCTCGCTATCGGTATGTTAGCGGGAGTCGACGGCGTGGGCGGTATTCCTTTCGATAACTACCCTTTCGCCTATATGGTGAGTAACCTGGCGCTGGCGGTTATCCTGCTCGACGGCGGGATGCGCACCCAGGCCAGCTCATTTCGTGTCGCGTTAGGCCCGGCGCTGTCGCTGGCGACCGTCGGGGTGCTGATTACCTCCGGACTCACCGGCATGATGGCCGCGTGGCTGTTTCATCTGGATCTTATTGAAGGACTCCTGATTGGCGCGATTGTCGGTTCAACCGATGCCGCGGCGGTTTTTTCCCTGCTCGGCGGCAAGGGGCTTAACGAACGTGTTGGCTCTACGCTGGAAATTGAATCCGGGAGTAATGACCCGATGGCGGTGTTTTTAACCATCACGCTTATCGCCATGATTCAAAATCACGAGACTGGATTAAGCTGGATGTTTGCGGTGCATATTATCCAGCAGTTCGGCTTAGGGATCATACTGGGTCTCGGTGGGGGCTACCTGCTTCAGCAAATGATTAACCGCATTTCACTGCCTGCCGGGCTTTATCCGCTACTGGCCTTAAGCGGTGGGATCCTGATTTTTGCCCTGACCACTGCACTGGAAGGCAGCGGTATTCTGGCGGTCTATCTGTGTGGTTTCCTGCTGGGTAATCGCCCCATCCGCAACCGATTTGGCATTCTGCAAAACTTCGACGGTCTGGCATGGCTGGCGCAAATCGCCATGTTCCTGGTGCTGGGACTGCTGGTTACGCCGTCCGACCTGCTGCCTATCGCGATCCCTGCGCTGATTTTGTCTGCATGGATGATATTCATTGCCCGTCCGCTGTCGGTCTTCGCCGGACTGTTGCCGTTTCGTGGCTTCAATCTGCGCGAGCGCATTTTCATCAGTTGGGTGGGCCTGCGCGGTGCAGTCCCCATCATCCTCGCCGTGTTCCCAATGATGGCGGGTCTGGAGAATGCGCGCCTGTTCTTTAACGTCGCGTTCTTCGTGGTTCTGATCTCGCTGCTGTTTCAGGGAACGTCGCTTTCCTGGGCCGCCAAAAAAGCCAAAGTGGTGGTTCCTCCCGTCGGCTGGCCCGTTTCGCGCATTGGTCTGGATATTCATCCGGAAAACCCCTGGGAGCAGTTTGTTTATCAGCTCAGCGCGGATAAGTGGTGTGTAGGAGCCGCACTGCGCGACTTGCATATGCCGGAAGAGACGCGAATTGCCGCCCTGTTTCGTGACAACGTGCTGTTTCACCCATCCGGCAGTACGCGGCTGCGTGAAGGCGATGTTCTGTGCGTCATTGGCCGCGAGCGCGATCTCCCTGCTCTCGGCAAGCTGTTTAGCCAGTCGCCGCCGGTATCGTTAGACCAGCGCTTCTTCGGTGATTTTATTCTCGAGGCCAGCGCAAAATATGCCGATGTGGCACTGATATATGGCCTGGAAGATGGCACAGAGTATCGTGATAAACAGCAAACGCTGGGTGAAATTGTCCAGCATCTGCTTGGCGCCGCGCCGGTCGTCGGTGACCAGGTTGAATTTGCTGGCATGATCTGGACGGTTGCTGAGAAAGAAGATAATGCGGTGCTGAAGGTCGGTGTTCGCGTTGCTGAAGATGAGGATGAGGCGCGTTGATGCTTTTTGCCGGGCGGCGGCAGCGCTTTGCCCGGTTTGCGCTCTGCGTCGCATAAACGGTGTAGCCGGATGAAACGCATCAGCGTCGACATCCGGCTTCAGATACGTTACACCGTCACAACCGGCACGCGCAGCGCCAGAGAACACATCAACTCGTAGCCCACCGTACCCGCTGCGCTGGCCACATCGTCAATTTTAATCTCTTTGCCCCACAGCTCTACCGGCGTCCCGATCCCCGCTTGCGGACACGGTGTCAGATCTACCGCCAGCATATCCATTGAGACCGTCCCCACCGTTGTAGTGCGTACGCCGTCCACCAGCACCGGCGTTCCGCTTGGCGCATGGCGCGGATAACCGTCTGCATACCCGGTCGCCACAATGCCAATACGCTGCTCGCCGCTGGCGGTATAGCGTCCCCCGTAGCCCACCCGATCTCCAGCTTTCAGCGTCTGTATGCCGATTATCTCGCTGCTCAGGGTCATGACCGGTTTCAGGCCGGTATTGGCGATGTCCCGCCACTGTCCCGAAGGTGACGCGCCATACAAAATAATGCCCGGGCGCACCCAGTCATAATGTGCTTCAGGGTGCCACAGTGTGGCGGCCGAATTGGACAGCGACCGTCTGCACTCCAGCCCTTCTGTCGCCTGTGCAATCCGCGCCATGGCGTCCTGAATACCTTCCGGGTGCTCCGCATCTGCAAAGTGGGACATCAGCGTCATTTCACCGACGTTGGGCATTGCCCGCAGTTGTTGCCAGACCGTTGATACTCTTTCCGGTAAGAAACCCAGTCGGTTCATGCCGCTGTTCACCTTCAGGTAAACATCCAGCGGCGCGTTGAGGCGCGCATTCTGCAGCGCTTTTAATTGCCAGTTACTGTGTACACAGGTGGTCAGACGATATTTGTCATACACCATCAGGTCTTCGGCGTGGAAAAATCCCTCCAGCATGAGTATCGGGCCTTTCCACCCGCGCTCACGCAGGGTTATCGCTTCTTCAAGATTGAGCATGGCAAAACCGTCGGTTGTGCCCAGCGCATTCCAGACACGTTCAATGCCGTGTCCGTATGCATTGGCTTTCACCACCGACCAGACGCGGGCGTCCGGCGCGGCCTGGCGGGTAATGGTCAGGTTTTGTTTCAACGCCTGCAGGTCAATGCTGGCCAGTATCGGGCGAGTCATCTCACGTCCTTATCAGTTATGTGCGCCATGTAAATGCCGTGGACGAGATGGGGTAAACCCCGGGCTGTAACGCGCCACGCTCAGATCGTCGTAAGGAATGGCTGGTGTGCGGCCTGACAGAATGTCGCTCAGCAACTGACCCGAACCGCAGGCCATGGTCCAGCCCAGCGTGCCGTGGCCGGTATTAAGCAGTAGATTCTTAAAGCGCGTTCGCCCGATCACTGGCGTACCGTCCGGCGTCATCGGACGCAGCCCGGTCCAGAAGGTTGCCTGCTCCACATGCCCACCGCGTGGGAAGAGATCGCGGACGACCATCTCCAGCGTCTCACGACGGGGTTGCAGCAATTCCGTATTGAAGCCGACAATCTCCGCCATGCCGCCAACGCGAATACGGTTATCAAAGCGGGTAATGGCGATTTTGTAGGTTTCATCAAGGATCGTTGAAACCGGCGCGCCGTCATCTTGCGCCACCGGAATGGTCAATGAATAGCCTTTGAGCGGATAGACCGGAATATCAACGATCCCTTTTAGCATCGCCGTAGAGTACGAGCCGAACGCCATTACATAGGCATCGGCTTTGACTATCTCCTCGCCACACTGAACGCCATAAATCTGCTCACCATCGCTCAACAGCTTATCGACCGGAGTATTAAAGCGAAATTTCACACCCGCCTGCTCCGCCATCAGCGCCAGACGCTGGGTAAACAGCTGGCAGTCACCGGTTTCGTCATTCGGTAAACGCAGACCGCCGGTCAGCTTGTGTGCCACTTCCGCCAGCGCCGGTTCAACTTCCGCCAGACGGCTTGCTTCCAGGAGCTGATACGGCACGCCGGCGTCTTCGAGGACGGCGATGTCGCGGGTCGCGTTCTCATACTGTTGAGCGGTACGGAACAGTTGCAACGTTCCGCCCTGGCGTCCTTCGTATTCGATACCGGTAGAGGCGCGTAGCGCTTTCAGGCAATCACGGCTGTATTCCGCCAGTCGCACCATCCGGCCCTTGTTTTCCATGTAATGGCTGGTGTCGCAGTTGCGTAGCATCTGCCACATCCATTTCAACTGGAACTGCGTCCCGTCGAGGCGAACGGCCAGCGGCGCATGGCGCTGAAACATCCATTTAATTGCTTTAAGCGGGACGCCTGGCGCCGCCCAGGGTGCTGCATAACCTGGAGAGATTTGCCCCGCGTTCGCCGCACTGGTTTCCAGTGCCGGACCGGGTTCACGATCAATGACGGTGACTTCGTGTCCAGCCTGACTTAAGTACCAGGCGCTGGTCACGCCGACGACACCACTTCCCAGTATGACAACTCGCATAGCCACTCCGTTAACAGTAAAAGAACAATCATCTAATTACATCTTGATAACTCAGTTGAAAATATTATTCAACATATGGCTTTTTTATGGTGACTTATCTCACATATGGCGGTGATGGCGGGGAACTCCCTGCTTTGGTATCTCCTGCTGTGCGTTATTTTTATCCAGCATAAAATTTTGCGGCCATACCGTTTTTCGACGCCTCGCTAACAAGAAATCGCAAAGAAAAAAATTCAGCCGCAGCACGTTTTTTAACACCATGATCTATGCTTGAAATGAGGTACTCCAGACAGAGAGTGCCGCCAACAATGAGGGTGCGCGAATGGCTACGATTGATTCCATGAACAAGGACAGCACACGGTTAAGCGATGGACCCGACTGGACGTTTGATCTGCTGGATGTCTATCTGGCGGAAATAGACCGCGTGGCGAAACTCTACAGACTGGATACCTACCCGCACCAAATCGAGGTGATCACCTCCGAACAAATGATGGACGCTTACTCCAGCGTCGGGATGCCAATCAACTATCCGCACTGGTCGTTTGGTAAAAAATTTATTGAAACCGAGCGTTTGTATAAGCATGGTCAGCAGGGGCTGGCCTATGAGATTGTTATCAACTCCAATCCGTGTATCGCGTATCTGATGGAGGAGAACACCATCACCATGCAGGCGTTGGTGATGGCGCATGCCTGCTACGGACATAACTCCTTCTTTAAAAACAACTATTTGTTCCGTAGCTGGACGGATGCCAGCTCCATCGTTGATTACCTGATCTTCGCGCGAAACTATATTACCCAGTGTGAAGAGCGTTACGGCGTGGATGAAGTCGAAAAGCTCCTCGACTCCTGTCACGCGCTGATGAACTACGGCGTGGATCGTTACAAACGCCCGCAAAAAATCTCCCTACAGGAAGAGAAAGCCCGACAGAAAAGCCGTGAAGAGTATCTGCAAAGCCAGGTCAATATGTTGTGGCGTACGCTGCCGAAGAAAGAGGAAGAGAAAACCGTTGCGGAAGCCCGACGTTATCCTTCTGAACCGCAGGAGAATCTGCTGTATTTCATGGAGAAGAACGCCCCGCTGCTGGAATCCTGGCAACGCGAAGTGCTGCGCATTGTGCGCAAGGTCAGCCAGTATTTTTATCCGCAGAAACAGACCCAGGTGATGAACGAAGGGTGGGCCACTTTCTGGCATTACACCATCCTTAATCACCTTTATGACGAAGGTAAAGTCACCGAACGGTTTATGCTGGAGTTTTTACATAGCCATACCAACGTGGTATTCCAGCCGCCGTACAACAGCCCGTGGTATAGCGGCATAAACCCCTATGCTCTGGGTTTTGCCATGTTCCAGGATATTAAACGAATTTGTCAGTCGCCTACCGAAGAGGACAAATACTGGTTCCCGGATATAGCGGGTTCTGACTGGCTGGAAACCCTGCATTTCGCGATGCGCGATTTCAAAGATGAGAGCTTTATCAGCCAGTTCCTGTCACCGAAGGTTATGCGTGATTTCCGCCTGTTCACCGTGCTGGATGACGATCGTCATAATTATCTGGAGATTTCCGCGATTCACAACGAGGAAGGATATCGTGAGATCCGCAACAGGCTGTCGTCGCAATATAACCTGAGCAACCTTGAGCCGAATATTCAAATCTGGAATGTCGATCTGCGCGGCGACCGCTCGCTCACCTTGCGCTATATTCCGCATAACCGCGCTCCGCTGGATAAAGGACGCAAAGAGGTGCTCAAACATGTGCACCGGCTCTGGGGTTTTGACGTGATGCTGGAGCAGCAGAACGAAGACGGCAGTGTGGAACTGCTGGAGCGTTGTCCGCCGAGGATGAACGGTCTGTAAATCTTATTGCCGGATGGCGACGCGAAAACGTCTTATCCGGCCTACAATGCATTTCGTAGGCCGGATAAGCTGCGATTAGCGCCCCTGAATAGCTAAATCGCCCGGCAGGTTTTTCTGCATACGATGCCAAATCTCGCCGCTGTCGTGACCATAGCGACGCACCGTTTCATATACCTGCTCATGAGCACCCTGATCACAAAGTTCTGACAGCTTACGGTAAAAGCTCAGCGCCAGCGCGCGGGCTTCCGGATTGGCGAAATAATGGCGACCAATGCGGGTATATAATCCCTTCATTCCATTGAGGATCAAACCGTAAATCGGATTGCCAGAGGCAAATGCCAGACCGCGGAAAATGTTATAGTCCAGATCGGCGAACGCATCAGCATGGTCGGCCACCTGATTTGCCGTTGCCAGAACCTCCTGCGCTTTATCAGGATGCTGGCGAAACGCGGTACGAACAAAGATCGTCGAGATGTTGGTACGCACGGACAGCAGATTATCAATAAGCTGCGGCACGCTCTCGTGATCGAGACGCGCCAGCGTTTCAAGGATATTTAGCCCGGAGGTTTCCCAGAAGTTATTCACCTTCGTCGGCTTGCCGTGTTGAATGGTCAACCAGCCGTCCCGCGCCAGACGCTGTAATACCTCGCGTAACGTGGTACGTGTCACTCCAATCAGTTCAGAGAGTTCACGTTCAGCAGGCAAAATAGTGCCAGGTGGGAAGCGGTTATTCCAGATACTTTCAATGATGTACTCTTCCGCGAACCCAGCCGGGCTTTGCGCCTTAATGACCATAGTGATAATTCCATTACACAGCAAAACATAGTTACAGTTATCATACCAGACGGGCTACATGGCTGATAGCTGACGCAATGAAGAAAAAGTGGATCAAGGCTTCATTTTCCAGATTACGCTGAAGCACAGCCAGCCTTGTCCGTCGCGTGAATAGCTTGCCTGTACTCCCTCCTCCCGCTAAGCTTTGCGGTCAAACATAAAAACATGATTTCATTTTTAAAGGTAGGGAAATCACCATGGAGCTATCATGGGGCCGCGCTATGTGGCGCAATTTTTTAGGTCAATCACCTGACTGGTACAAACTTGCACTACTCGTTTTCTTAGTCGTTAACCCGGTTATATTTTTCATCAATCCCTTTA
The DNA here is from genome assembly GCF_013816515.1 of Citrobacter sp. RHB35-C21. Classification (NCBI taxonomy): domain Bacteria; kingdom Pseudomonadati; phylum Pseudomonadota; class Gammaproteobacteria; order Enterobacterales; family Enterobacteriaceae; genus Citrobacter; species Citrobacter sp. RHB35-C21. The sequence continues at coordinate 2,344,911 of NZ_CP057147.1, read as the reverse complement.
TTGCGGGCTGGCTGTTGGTAGCCGAGTTCATTTTTACGCTGGCGATGGCGTTAAAATGTTACCCGCTGCTACCAGGCGGGCTGCTAGCCATCGAGGCGGTCATCATCGGCATGACCAGCGCCACACATGTGCGTGAAGAGGTTGCCGCTAACCTTGAGGTGCTGTTGCTGCTGATGTTTATGGTGGCTGGCATCTACTTTATGAAGCAGTTGCTGCTGTTTATTTTCACCCGCCTACTGCTTACGATTCGCTCCAAGATGCTGCTGTCGCTGGCATTTTGCGTTGCCGCAGCCTTCCTTTCTGCATTCCTGGATGCGCTGACCGTCGTTGCCGTGGTAATCAGCGTAGCAGTTGGTTTTTATGGTATCTACCATCGCTTCGCCTCTTCCCGCACGGAAGACAACAATATGCTCGATGACAGCCATATCGATCAGCACAATAAGGTCGTACTGGAGCAGTTCCGTGGTTTTCTACGCAGCCTGATGATGCATGCGGGTGTCGGTACGGCGTTAGGCGGCGTAATGACTATGGTCGGCGAACCGCAAAACCTGATTATCGCCAAAGCGGCTGGCTGGCATTTTGGTGACTTTTTCCTGCGCATGTCGCCGGTCACCGTCCCGGTGCTGATTTGCGGCCTGTTAACCTGCATGCTGGTTGAGAAATTGCGCTGGTTTGGCTATGGCGAAACGCTGCCGGAGACCGTCCGCGATGTCCTGCAACAGTTTGACGACCAAAGCCGACAGCAGCGTACTCGTCAGGAAAAAATCAAACTGATTGTCCAGGCGATTATCGGTATCTGGCTGGTGGTTGCCCTGGCCCTGCATCTGGCGGAAGTCGGATTAATCGGTCTGTCCGTCATTATCCTGGCCACGTCGTTGACCGGCGTTACTGACGAACACGCGATTGGTAAAGCGTTTACCGAGTCGCTGCCTTTCACCGCCCTGCTGACCGTGTTCTTCTCTATCGTTGCGGTGATTATCGATCAACAGCTCTTTTCACCGATTATTCAGTTTGTTTTGCAGTCCTCTGAACATGCTCAACTGACGCTGTTCTATCTCTTTAACGGCCTGCTGTCTTCAATCTCGGATAACGTGTTTGTCGGCACCATTTACATTAACGAAGCCAAAGCCGCGTTGGAACATGGGACCATCAGCCTTAACCAATTTGAGCTGTTAGCGGTGGCGATCAATACCGGGACTAACCTGCCTTCCGTTGCTACGCCAAACGGCCAGGCGGCATTCCTGTTCCTGCTGACCTCCGCGCTGGCACCATTGATTCGACTCTCTTATGGTCGCATGGTGTGGATGGCTCTGCCTTATACTCTCGTCCTGACGCTGGTTGGTCTGCTTTGCGTCGAGTTCACGCTTGTTCCGGTGACTGAGTGGATGACCCAAGCGGGCTGGTTAGCTACACTTTCATAACAATTTACCGGGTAAATCACTGCCCGGTTTGACTTTTTGCATGATAATTATCCGATTACTCAAATTTTCAATTCCTGCTAGTGGCGCATAAATTGAATTGGTTTAAACTGCGCTCTCTACGCATGTTGCAGGGAAATTATTATGTTGCGATTTTTAAACCAGTGCTCCCGAGGTCGTGGTGCATGGTTATTGTTGGCGTTAACCGCCTTTGCGCTGGAGCTTGTCGCGCTGTGGTTCCAGCACGTCATGCTGCTAAAACCTTGCGTGTTGTGTATTTACGAACGTAGCGCATTATTTGGCGTGATGGGCGCGGGGCTGGTGGGGGCTATCGCACCAAAAACGCCGCTGCGCTATGTGGCGATGATTATCTGGATTTACAGTGCCTGGCGCGGACTGCAGTTAGCGTATGAGCACACCATGATTCAGTTGCACCCATCACCGTTTATGACCTGTGATTTTGCCGCACGCTTCCCGAGCTGGCTGCCGCTGGACAAATGGCTGCCGCAGGTGTTTTTAGCATCCGGTGACTGTGCTGAACGCCAGTGGTCTTTTTTAACCCTGGAAATGCCACAGTGGCTGTTGGGGATCTTCGCCGCTTACCTGGTGGTCGCCGTGCTGGTAGTCATAGCACAGCCGTTTAAACCGAAAAAACGTGACCTCTTCGGTCGCTAACAGAGACGCTCCTTCGGGAGCGTTTTTTTTGCCTTAAATTCATTGCCTGCTGGCATCTATAAGATGTATATTAAATGCATCTTATAGATGCCACACCAAGGAGATGTCTGATGTCCCATTTACGCATCCCGGCAAACTGGAAAGTAAAACGCTCTACTCCCTTCTTTACCAAAGACAACGTCCCGGCAGCACTTCTTTCTCACCATAACACCGCAGCAGGCGTGTTTGGACAGCTCTGCGTAATGGAAGGTACGGTAACGTATTATGGCTTTGCCAATGAAGACGCAAAAGAACCTGAAGTGAAAGTGGTGATTAATGCCGGTCAGTTCGCGACCAGCCCACCGCAGTACTGGCATCGCGTTGAATTAAGCGACGAGGCGCAATTCAACATTAACTTCTGGGTGGAAGATGACAACCACTCCGATGAAATGTATCAGGCGAAAAAGTCTTAACCCTTAACGCCTGCTAATCGATGGGCGGGTCAGTCCGCCCATGAAGGTTTGTTCAGGATAGGTGGCACTATTAAATTATTGTGCGTCGAAGTGAACCGAAAGCAGTCATAAAGCAGAGTGTTAGCGCAAGACGAATCACCACCTTAGAGGTTTTTGAGTTGTTTTGTGCTAATTTTTTGCCCCATCCATGCCCCTACAGACTCCCTCCACTTAGTTGGTTTTATCTTTAACTTCATAACTCTCTTTCCCTGCGCTAAGAGCAGATCAAGCTCTGATGAGTTACTATCTGATGGTGGTCAAGAAAGCGCTAGCCTTCAAGCCATGTGTGATACATGGATTAAGCACAGCAAAAAATTCCTCCGGAGTGGCCATCATGTATATCGTTCGTGATGGATCTTTAAGAGGCTTCCCATTAGTATAGGTAATAACTTTTTACTGATTATTTACAGGATGAGGTATCTTTCATGTTTGAGTTACTTAATTCATGTCATTATGGCATAAAAACAACCAAATCTGTTGTTGCATTTGCAAATGGAGTAATATCCTCCTTTGCGATCTGTATGTTCGTAATTCTGAAATCTTACGATGCTTAATCGCATCGATTGCTATCATATATGGAAGAATCATAGATGGAAGTTGGTATCAAAAGCTATTCCAATGCAAAGGTTATAGCGATAATCTTTGTAATTGGTATTATTGTATTCTTTGCAAGGTTTCCACAACCAGTAATCACTCCAACAATCTATGCAGAAGATGGTGTATGGATTGGACGTGCTTTATCGAACGGATGGTTAGACACTTTCATTCATGCAAGGCCAGATTATTTTGTTTTCTTCAATATATTATTTCTATGGTGTGCTTCTCTGTTAAGTCTTATATTTAGCGGAAGTCCTCTATTACTACTACCATTTTTTATCTCTTTTCTATCCTACTCGTTCTACTCATTATCTTCAGTAATTATATTTCTGACCGTAAATAGATTTGCTGGAAAGATGATGGCTTTCCTCGCCTATGGCATGTCAATTTTTATACCGCTAGGTTATTCTCAGGCCGAATCGATTGGAACACTGGTTCAGATAGGATTTTACATGCCAGTCCTGTCGCTCTGCTCACATCTTTACCGAGATGATATTAGCTCAGTGAGAAAAATAATTATTTGTGACGTTCTTATTTTTTTGATGGCGGCGACTAATCCTGTATGTTTTGCTGTCACCGGAATTTATTTTATCATAAGTTTTTTAAGCACTGAAAATAAGAAGCGTTTAATCATTAGTTTTTTTCCACTACTAATAGCTCTTCTGGTATTGTTCATGATAATTGTACCCAGAATGAATGGTAGCGGGGGAGTAATTGGTGAGTACAATGTTATTCATTTGATAGAAATGGTGACAGCCAGATCCTTACTTTACCCATTTATATTCCCGTTTTACAGTAAGATGAGTAACGCTTCATCCATCATTTTAACTATGGTATACGCAACTGTTGTTGTATTGTCGTTCTTCAAAGCTGAAAAAAGAAGTAAAATCGCGATACTTATGTTTGCAGCTATGCTTGTTATATATGATGCAGCAACAGCTGCCGGGCGTTCTGGAATCACTGGTCTGCTTACCGGATATGGTGCAACATATCCAGATCGCTACTTTATGGGGATTAATATTATCTCTTCTACATTGATGGTGATTTGCTTCGGACAATTCAAAAAATCAATCGTGAAATATACGAGTGTGCTGGTGATGATGATCGTCTATGCTTCTGGTATCCATATAATGTTTGAAAGCTCTCAGGACAAGCAAAGAATTGCATTAGATTATATCTATACCAATGCTCTTTGCAATGCTAAAGACGAAGGTAATGGATTTAGCAGGATCCAAATACTACCGTCTCCAGACTGGTACATTAGAGTTCCATCTGAAAACATAAAAAATCTTGGATGTGTAAAATGATTTCCCCTGATAGAAATTGATATTTATTTATATTAATAACGCCTAATGAACATCATCGGGCGTTTTTATTTCAGGGCCAAGTGCGACCACTCGAGATTATAAATTGCCACGGATTTTTATTATTTTTCGGGGTTGCGCCAGGTCTGCAGGACGCGAGAGTAAAAACTCATTTTTCAGGATCCCGCTTATTCGCTGAGTCTCCGCATCTGGTAGCCGTCATACCTATCGGTCGTTGGATAGTTTATTCCGTTTATCTCATGAGCAGACTGATTGAGCGCTGAACAGTATTGCAGCCCTCTGTCTGCGCGATATGACAGGGACCTGTCGTTTCTCCGCCCCAGATTTTCTGAACGCTTTTACCACATTTTCAGTCTGCAGGTTTCCCTGCGTGGGAATCCATGATTTTTCTAAAGAAGGAACCCTTGGCCAGACTCAGATATGGCGAGCAACTGTGCAGTGGAAGGTAAGTAATATTGGCAACTCAGACCTGCTCTGACCCAAGGGTGGTAACCTGTTCAGGACCGGGTTTTAGCTGATTCGAATGCAGGTAAAAGCGGTGATGATTGTTGGTTTTTTTTTGATATGCCCGTATCGCTGGTACCAAGAGCCTATATTTTCCTGTAGGTAAAACAGACGCTCCCGCCCGATATTCAGCATTTATCGATCTGGCTTTTGAGCAGTGCAGCTTATGCGTACCGATTCGGAGCTAACGACACCAGCGGCCGGCTACAAAGTCAAGTAACAGAGCATGATGCTACTGCCGTTTATTGACCTTGCGTTGAACTGATACCAACCCTATTTGCTGTACCCCATGAAAGGATATGTACTAATAACGGTTATTTTGGGGAGAGACTTTGCGTGAAGACTTGCCAGACCGCTTTTTTACGACACTCACCCCGTAATTATTTTCCAAGACGTTCATAATCGACTAAAAAAATCAGCTTTCTGGTTCGCCAGCTAAGCTGTTCTTCTAAGTTGTTTGAGCCCCAGGCAATTTCCTCTTAACCAGGACAGGAAGTCCGGAGCTCCTTTCAGGTCGGCCATATTTACGCAGCAAGACTAGAATGGTGAATCGCCCCCGAATACCATACAAATGCAGGGCCTGTTTATAGTTCATCTCACCTTTTTCACCCAGCTCAACAACGGCTATTTTAAAGAATAGAGGATAATCACGTTGGGTGCATTTGAATTCCATCATCATCACGTTCTTCGGAACTAAGTCATGAACATGACAACGTTACTCAGGATGCGTTATCTGCCCAGATGGTTTCAGCGTTTCTGGCAAATGGATTTCAGACACAATGACAACCAACTGGCAATATTGGACGCTAATTTTGGAGGTAATGCCCCACAGATGCCACATGCTCAAAACGAGAAGAAACAAAACCATTTAAACTCATGTAGTTAGTCCGCCCATGAAGGTTTGTTCAGGATATGATCCTGCCAGTCACGCACTTCCGATTCTTTCACCGCAATATGACGAACTGAGATACGTTCACCGTGCATCGCCGCTTTTGATCCTGTCAGCAACGGGTGCCACTCCGGTAGCCCTTTTCCTTCTGCGAGCAGACGATAGGCGCAGGTCATCGGCAACCATTCAAAAGTCGGCAGATTATCACGCGTCAGTTTGATGCAGTCAGGCTCGTACTCGAATCGACGTTCGTAATTACGACACTGGCAGGTTTTAATGTTGAGCTGACGACAGGCGACGTTGGTAAAGTAGATTTCGTCAGTGTCTTCATCCATCAGCTTATGCAGGCAGCATTGACCGCACCCGTCACATAATGACTCCCACTCGGCATCGGTCATTTCATCAAGGGTTTTACTTTGCCAGAAAGGTATGTCGCTCATCAGGGTTTCCGCTATTGCAATAAAGCTGCACCTTATAACCAGTCTGGCACGCTGATGCAAGTTTTGCCGCCAGAAAAGGCGGCAAGCAGAGATTACAGCACGCGGGTTGTTAGCGTTTGACCGTGAAAACTGATGGCCAGTTCGTCGCCGCTGCTTAAAGGTCCCACGCCTGCTGGCGTTCCCGTTAACACCACATCGCCCGCTTTGAGGGTAAAGAAACGGCTCATATAAGCAATCAAGGGAACGATGTGATGGATCATGTCCGCCGTGGAGCCGTGCTGGCGAGTTTCACCGTTGACCGTTAATCCAAGCATCGTATCCTGCGGATCGCCATTAAATTCCGCCACCGGAATAAATCCAGACAGCGGGCAAGAGTTATCAAAACCCTTCGCTTTTTCCCATGGCTGCCCCGCCTTCTTCATTTTGCCCTGAATATCGCGCAGGGTCAGATCCAGCGCGACACCATAACCGGCGATGGCTTTACGCACATGATCTTCTGTCGCTTGCCGCAGGGTCGCGCCAATCAGCACAGCCAGCTCAACTTCATGGTGGACAGACCCCATATCAGATGGGATCACCAGCGGCTGGCGCAAATCGCACAGGGCGGTTTCCGGTTTAATAAACAGAACCGGTTCTTCCGGGGTGGTTCCGCCCATCTCTTTAATATGGTTAGCATAGTTACTCCCTACGCAAACCACCTTACTCACCGGATAATCCAGCAGAGCACCATGCCAGTTGTGATGTTGATACATTACTTTCCCCTAACGTAGTCATAGATTTCAGGTACTGCATCGATGGAACGTGCTGCTGCCGGATGCAGTTTAACGTTTAGCGTCTGGTGTATTTTGTTTTGCCGCTGCCAGATGCTGTTTAAGTAAATCTTCTGGCGGCGGGGGTATTTGTAAATAATAGCCCTGCTCGGTCAGGGCCTGTTTTACTTTTTCAAGATCGGCATTAACTAATTTTTTTCGCCCATCAAGCGGTAACATCATTGCCAGCGTCGGCTGACCAAATCCTCTCATCAGTTCTTCAGGTACGCGCGAGAAATCGTCTTTTTTTTCGACATATAAATAGGTCTGGTCACGTTTGCTGCTTCGGTAGATCACACAAAACATATCTTTTACTCTGAATTCACGGAATGGTGGCTTGCCTCAATATAATACTGACTATAACATGCCTTATAGTCTTCGGAATATCACCCCGCGCTGGGGATGATAAATAGCAAATTGAGTAAGGCCAGGATGTCAAACACGCCAATCGAGCTTAAAGGCAGTAGCTTCACCTTATCAGTGGTTCATTTACATGAAGCAGAACCCGAGGTTATTCGTCAGGCGTTGGAAGACAAAATCGCGCAGGCACCGGCTTTTTTAAAACATGCTCCCGTGGTGGTTAACGTGAGTGGTCTTGAAAGCCCAGTAAACTGGTCAGCGCTGCAGAAAGTTGTCGCGTCTACCGGATTGCGCATTATTGGCGTTAGCGGATGCAAAGACGCCAGACTAAAGGCAGAAATCGACGAAATGGGTCTTCCTTTACTGACTGAAGGTAAAGAAAAAGCTATTCGTCCTGCGCCTGTTGAGGTCCCGGCTCCCGTCGCTCCGCCGCAAAACGTTACTCCCATCACAAAAACACGATTAATAAATGTGCCGGTTCGTTCCGGTCAGCGCATTTATGCTCCACAATGTGATCTGATTGTTACAAGCCACGTCAGTGCGGGCGCAGAGCTTATCGCTGATGGCAATATTCATGTTTATGGAATGATGAGAGGCCGTGCACTGGCAGGTGCAAGCGGCGATCGTGAAGCGCAAATTTTTTGTACCCATCTGACGGCAGAACTGGTGTCTATCGCAGGTGTTTATTGGCTGAGTGATAAAATCCCAGCAGAATTTTATGGCAAAGCGGCCCGTCTGCAATTAGCAGAGAACGCTTTGACAGTTCAACCGTTGAATTGATCCCTTTTTAACAAGGAATTTCTATGGCACGCATTATTGTTGTTACTTCGGGTAAAGGGGGCGTTGGCAAAACTACCTCCAGCGCGGCCATCGCTACAGGTTTGGCCCAGAAGGGAAAGAAAACTGTCGTTATTGATTTTGATATCGGCCTGCGTAACCTCGATCTGATTATGGGTTGTGAACGCCGTGTCGTTTACGACTTCGTCAACGTTATTCAGGGCGATGCGTCGTTAAATCAGGCGTTAATCAAAGATAAGCGTACCGAAAATCTCTTTATTCTTCCGGCATCACAGACTCGCGATAAAGACGCGCTGACGCGTGAAGGCGTCGCGAAAGTTCTGGACGACCTGAAAACGATGGAATTCGATTTCATCGTCTGCGACTCCCCGGCGGGTATTGAAACCGGCGCGCTGATGGCCCTGTATTTTGCCGATGAAGCGATTATCACCACTAACCCGGAAGTCTCCTCTGTACGTGACTCTGACCGTATTCTGGGTATTCTGGCGTCGAAATCTCGTCGTGCGGAAAACGGTGAAGATCCGATTAAAGAGCATTTGTTGCTGACGCGCTACAACCCTGGCCGCGTAAATAAAGGTGACATGCTGAGCATGGAAGACGTACTGGAAATTCTGCGAATCAAGCTGGTTGGCGTGATTCCTGAAGATCAGTCAGTCCTGCGCGCGTCTAACCAGGGTGAGCCGGTTATTCTCGACATCAATGCTGATGCCGGTAAAGCCTATGCTGATACCGTAGACCGTCTGTTGGGAGAAGAACGTCCTTTCCGCTTCATTGAAGAAGAGAAGAAAGGTTTCCTCAAACGCCTGTTCGGAGGATAAGTTATGGCATTACTGGATTTTTTTCTCTCGCGGAAAAAGAGCACAGCGAACATCGCTAAAGAGCGACTGCAGATTATTGTTGCGGAACGTCGTCGTAGTGACGCCGAGCCACATTATTTACCGCAACTGAGGAAAGATATTCTCGAGGTTATCTGCAAGTATGTACAAATTGATCCCGAAATGGTCACCGTACAGCTTGAACAAAAAGACGGCGATATTTCTATCCTCGAACTTAACGTGACATTACCTGAAGCTGAAGAGTCTAAATAACGGCTTTGCTCAGTGAGTTATAGTTGCAAAAAAGGCAGATTATTCTGCCTTTTTTATTTTCAGTTTCTTGCCAGCTGTTGCGGATTTATTCCAAAGTAAACTTTGGATAGTTTTCGGCAAAATAGCGGCGCAAATACTCAACCGTAATACGGATTTTTGCCGACGTCGCCAGCCGAGAAACATAAACCGCCCATATATTTGCTGGTTGATAATACTCGGGTAATACGTGTACCAGATGTCCACCGGCAATGTTGTCGCAAACGTCCCACCACGAACGCAGGGCAATTCCCTGCCCATCAAGACACCACTGATGTACCACTTCGCCATGATTAGACGACAGAGGCCCCGTAACTTTAATTGAGTGAGCGCCCTCTTTATTACGCATTTGCCAGATGCCAAACGGATGGTCGCGCTCTTTGATAACCAGACAAGGAAAAGTGGAGAGATCGTTGAGTTGCTTCGGCGTCCCGTGCTGCGCCACAAATTCCGGCGAGGCGCACAGAATACGGTAGTTAGTCGCCAGCTTGCGGGCAATCAGGTTCGGCGCGATATCATCCCCGATACGAATATCAAGATCGACGCCCTCATTCACCATATCCACCAGGCGGTCTTCAACATCGAACCTCAGTTCTAACTGCGGGTACGCTTTTGCCAGCGCAGACAGCGCCGGAGCCACCACCCGACGGCCAAAACCAAAGCTACTAATAATGCGTAGCATCCCCTGCGGGATCTGCCTGGCATCCGACAACTCGTCCATCATCTGACCGACATCCTGCAGGATCCGCTGCGCCCATTCGTAGATCCGCTCCCCCTCTTCCGTGATGGTTACACGCCGCGTTGTCCGGTGCAGCAGCACCACGTTCAGTGTCTGCTCCAGCAGGGCTACTCGCTTACTGATAAAAGCCGGTGATACACCCAGTTCCTCGGCAACGGCGGCAAATCCTGCCCGACGGGCAACCAGCATAAAGACGCGTAAATCATTTAGCAGCGGCAGATTATTCATGATCTGTGTTTTATGTTTCACCAGTTAGGGGGATTAACTCTTAATCAGTCAATTATAGGATAAAGGGAAAGTCAATTTTGATGGCGTACAAGTGAGAGCTGCTATGAAGAAAACCTGTCGTATTGCCGCTATCCCCGGAGATGGCATTGGTAAAGAAGTGCTGCCTGAAGGCATTCATGTGTTACAGGCAGCCGCCGAGCGTTGGGGGTTGTCGCTCAGCTTTGAGCAAATGGAATGGGCGAGCTGCGAGTACTACACCCATCACGGTAAAATGATGCCGGATGACTGGCATGAGCAGTTGCAATCCTTTGATGCTATCTATTTTGGCGCCGTTGGCTGGCCGGACACCGTACCGGACCACATCTCTTTATGGGGCTCGCTGCTTAAGTTTCGCCGCGAATTCGACCAGTACGTCAACCTGCGTCCGGTACGCCTGTTTCCGGGAGTCCCTTGCCCACTGGCGGGCAAGCAGCCAGGCGACATTGATTTCTACGTCGTACGCGAGAACACCGAGGGAGAATACTCTTCTCTCGGCGGACGCGTGAGTGAAGGAACGGAACACGAGGTGGTTATCCAGGAGTCGGTCTTCACCCGTCGCGGCGTAGATCGTATATTGCGTTACGCTTTCGAGCTGGCGCAAAACCGCCCGCGCAAAACCCTGACCTCGGCGACCAAATCCAATGGTTTGGCCATCAGCATGCCTTACTGGGACGAGCGTGTTGAAGCAATGGCGGCTAACTATCCTGAGATCCGTTGGGATAAACAGCATATCGATATATTATGCGCCCGCTTTGTGATGCAGCCGGAGCGCTTTGACGTTGTGGTTGCCTCCAACCTGTTCGGCGACATCCTCTCCGATCTGGGTCCGGCCTGTACCGGGACGATTGGCATCGCACCTTCTGCCAACTTAAACCCGGAACGCACCTTCCCGTCCCTGTTCGAGCCGGTGCATGGTTCGGCCCCCGATATTTACGGAAAAAACATCGCCAACCCGATTGCCACTATCTGGGCTGGCGCCATGATGCTGGACTTCCTTGGCAAGGGTGATGCCAACTATAAGGCTGCCCACGACGGTATTCTGGCGGCAATTGAGCACGTTATTGCCAGTGGCCCGAAAACGCCGGATATGAAAGGCAGCGCCACCACGCAACAGGTGGGAGAAGCCATCTGTCAGGCACTACGTTAGAGGTCAAACCACGAAATATGAGCCGCGTCACTGACGCGGCTTTTTTATGCGTTTTGTGGAGCCAATAACCTGCGCCAATTCACCTTTTATTATTTCCGTTCCGTGTTTTATTGCTTCACGCATCGGGCAATTGTTTAATTCATGTAAAGAACAAATAATAAAATTGTTAAATATAAAGTAACTCATTCTACCCCTACAGCATGATAACAACGACAGGCTAATGCCATACGCGGGCAACTGTGCCCAGGAGATCCCATGTTGAGCAACGTCAAGAAAAAAGACATGCCGCTGATAGCCATCAGCCTGGTGGCTATTCTTTTCATCGCCGCCACACTTAGTCTCTTCCCTCAGCAGTCTGCACAAGTCGCAAATACCCTTTTTAACGGCGTTACCCGGATGCTGGGTTCCGCCGTGCAGATCCTCGTTCTGATGGCTATGGGTCTGGTCGTCTGGCTGGCTACCAGCAAATACGGCAACATCCGTCTGGGAGAAGGTAAAGCGGAATACAGCACGCTCTCCTGGCTGTTTATGTTTATATGCGCCGGATTAGGCTCTTCCACGCTCTACTGGGGCGTTGCTGAGTGGGCCTATTATTACCAGACCCCAGGTCTGAATATCGCGCCGCACTCGCAAAAAGCGCTGGAATACAGCCTGCCCTACTCCTTTTTCCATTGGGGGATCAGCGCATGGGCGACCTACACGTTGGCCTCATTAACCATGGCCTACCACTTCCATGTGCGTAAAAACAAAGGACTGAGCCTGTCCGGGATTATCGCCGCCATTACCGGCGTGCATCCGCAGGGTGTCTGGGGTCGCCTGGTTGACCTGATGTTCCTGATCGCGACAGTTGGCGCGTTAACTATCTCTCTGGTCGTCACCGCCGCCACCTTTACCCGCGGTTTGTCTGCCCTGACGGGGTTACCGGATAACTTCACGGTGCAGGCGTTTGTGATCCTGTTCTCTGGCGGCATTTTCTGCCTGAGCTCCTGGATTGGCATCAATAACGGTTTGCAACGTCTGAGCAAAATGGTCGGCTGGGGGGCATTTTTACTGCCGCTGCTGGTGCTGATCGTCGGCCCGACCGAGTTCATCACCAACAACATCATCAACGCCATCGGCCTGACGACACAAAATTTTTTGCAAATGAGCCTCTTCACCGACCCGCTTGGCAACGGTGAGTTCACCCGTAACTGGACGGTGTTCTACTGGCTGTGGTGGATCTCCTACACGCCGGGCGTGGCAATGTTTGTCACTCGCGTATCCCGTGGTCGCAAAATCAAAGAGGTTATCTGGGCATTAATCCTCGGTAGCACTGTTGGCTGCTGGTTCTTCTTTGGCGTGATGGAAAGCTACTCCATTCACCAGTTTGTGAACGGTGTGATCGACGTACCGCAGGTTATGGCGACGCTGGGTGGTGAGACGGCCGTACAGCAAGTGTTGATGTCGTTGCCTGCCGGGAAACTGTTTCTGGTGGCGTATCTGGCGATCATGATTATATTCCTCGCCTCACACATGGATGCTGTGGCCTACACCATGGCGGCCACCAGCACGCGCAACCTGCAGGAAGGGGAAGATCCGCAGCGCAGTCTTCGTCTGTTCTGGTGCGTGGTTATCACCCTGATCCCATTATCGATTTTGTTCACCGGCGCGTCCCTGGAAACCATGAAGACCACGGTGGTTCTGACCGCTCTTCCATTCCTCGCCATCCTGTTGGTGAAGGTTGGCGGTTTTCTGCGCTGGGTACGGCAGGACTATGCCCACGTTCCTGCGCATCAAATTGAAAGTCATATTCCCGAAGCGCCAGTTGACGTCCCGGTCGCGCCACCGGCCGGGACACTACTCAAAGGCGACAATTAAGCGCCAGTACAAAAATCCTCTTACTCACAAATTAAAGGTATTCCAATGAGCAATCTGAGCCCTGAGTTTATTCTGCCGCAAAATTTCTGTGCCAACCCGCAGGATGCCTGGACTATCCCGGCCCGGTTTTATACCGACCATCAGGCTTTCGAACACGAACAAGAAAAGGTGTTCGCTAAAAGCTGGATTTGCGTCGCCCACAGTAGCGAACTGGCGAAACCCAATGATTATGTTACCCGAGAAGTGATTGGCGAGAATATCGTGCTGGTACGTGGTCGCGATAACGTGCTGCGGGCATTCTACAACGTCTGCCCGCATCGCGGTCATCAGCTGTTGAGCGGCGAGGGGAAAGCGAAAAATGTGATTACCTGCCCTTACCACGCATGGGCGTTCAAACTTGACGGCAATCTGGCGCATGCGCGTAACTGCGAAAACGTCGCCAACTTCGACAGCGAAAAAGCGCACCTTACACCGGTACGCCTGGAAGAATATGCCGGATTCGTGTTTATAAACATGGATCCGAATGCGGGCAGCGTGGAAGAACAACTCCCTGGTCTTGCGGACAAAGTTATCGAAGCCTGCCCAGACGTGCATGACCTGAAACTTGCTGCGCGCTTTACGACTCGTACCCCAGCCAACTGGAAGAATATTGTCGATAACTATCTGGAGTGCTACCACTGCGGTCCGGCCCATCCAGGTTTTTCCGACTCAGTCCAGGTTGACCGTTACTGGCATACCATGCACGGCAACTGGACGCTGCAATACGGTTTCGCCAAACCTTCAGAGCAGTCATTTAAGTTCGAAGAAGGAGTTGATGCCGCCTTCCACGGTTTCTGGCTGTGGCCGTGCACCATGCTCAACGTGACGCCAATCAAAGGCATGATGACCGTTATCTACGAATTCCCGGTAGATGCGGAAACCACGCTGCAAAACTATGACATCTACTTCACCAACGAAGAGCTGACCGAAGAGCAGAAACAACTGATCGAATGGTATCGCAACGTCTTTCGTCCTGAAGATTTACGTCTGGTTGAAAGCGTACAAAAAGGGCTGAAATCGCGCGGGTATCGCGGCCAGGGACGCATTATGGCGGACACCAGCGGCAGCGGCATCTCCGAGCATGGCATTGCCCATTTCCATAATCTGGTCGCCCAGGTTTTTCAGGAATAACCCGGGGCTGTAACGACAGATTCCGGCGCGTCGCTGAGGCGCGTCGGACAGATTTTTTAGGGAGGCCGCAATGTCTGATTATCAAATGCAAGAAGTCCGGGTCAGCCGGATTGAGACGATTACCGCGCAGGTAAAATGCTTCACCTTAACGGCGACCTCAGGCGAGTCGCTGCCTGCGTTTCAGGGTGGCAGCCATATTATCGTGCAGATGCGCGATGGCGAGAACCTGTACAGCAATGCGTACTCGCTGATGAGTTCACCACGCGATACGCGCGCCTATAAAATTGCCGTACGCCTGGAGGAAGCGTCCAAAGGCGGCTCACGATATCTGCATCAAAACGTGAAGCCCGGCGACACGCTCACGATCTCCACACCAAACAATCTCTTCGCCCTCGCCCCTCAGGCACAAAAACATCTGTTGATTGCCGGAGGTATCGGCATCACACCGTTTTTATCGCAACTCCCGGAGCTGGAACAATCTCAGACGCAATGGCAACTGCACTATTGCTCTCCCAGCCAGGAGACCTGCGCGTTTCATGACGAACTCATGCAACACCCCAGCGCCGATCGCATTCATCTGCACCTGTCGAACGCAGGCACCCGCCTCGATTTAGCCCGTCTGCTGGCAGATGTTGAACCCGGCACGCATATCTACACCTGTGGCCCTGCGGTGCTCAACGATGCTGTCAGAGAAGCGGCTTCCCGCCTTGGGCTGGACAGCAATACCCTACATTTCGAACAATTTGCCGTGGAAGAGAAAGGCGGCGACGCCTTCACCCTGGTGCTGGCGCGTTCCGGGCGCGAGTTTGTGGTCCCGGAAGAGATGACCATTTTGCAGGTTATCGAAAATAACAAAGCCGCCCGGGTTGAGTGCCTGTGCCGGGAAGGTGTTTGCGGCACCTGCGAAACGACGATTCTCGAAGGGGAAGCGGATCACCGCGATCAGTATTTCAGCGACGACGAAAAAGCCAGCCAGCAAAGCATGCTCATCTGCTGCTCGCGCGCCAAAGGTAAGCGCCTGGTGCTCGATCTGTAGCGTTGCGCAGGCCGGGTCAGCAAACGCGCGACCCGGCGAGCCTGGTGACTTACTGCGGGTATTCCTGCAGCAGCGCGTTGAGGCGATCGGACATCAATTCGCCACGCCAGCCGGAAACCAGCTCTGGCAGGGATTGCTGCGGCTTTAATTTCCAGTGCCAGTTGAGCAACTGGTTGATCTGGCGACGCGAAGCAAGCAGTTCGACGCTGAGATTATGTTCCGCACTCACCTCGGCAACCAGCGCTTTGATGGCTTTGAACGCCTTGCGATACTCTGGCATATCCATCAAATTCAGCAGCGGCTGCGGTAGCGACTCTTCCGGTAAAGCCTGTGCCTTTTCTACCAGGGTGATCAGCGTTTTACCGTGGAAACGAATTTCGCTCCCGGAAAGACCCAGGCTATCCAGTTCACCCAGGCTGCCCGGCATATAACGCGCCACCGCCCACAGGTGCTCTTCACGCACCACGAAGTTTACCGCCAGATCGCGCTCGCGTGCTTTACGCAGTCGCCAGTCGGCAAGCAGTTGCAGGCAGGCTAGCTGACGGGTGCGCAGTTGCCATGCGTTGGTGATGTCACGCCAGGCGTCTTCCGGCGCCAGAATCTCCTGGCGACGCTGCTGCATTAAGCGGCATTCGTCCAGCGCAGCTGGCAGCCAGCCGCTGGCTTCGGTTTCAGCCATCAGTTTTGTGGTTATCGGTAACAGATACCAGACGTCAGCCGCCGCGTATTCGCACTGACGCTCGGTCAGCGGTCTGGCCAGCCAGTCGGTACGCGATTCACTTTTGTCGAGCGCCACACCCGTAAACTCTTCCACCATCGAGGCGAAGCCCCACGACAGCGGACGACCGCAAAACGCGGCCAGGATTTGTGTGTCAATTAACGGCTGCGGAAGTTCGCCAAAAGCGTTGAGAAACACTTCCAGGTCTTCACTTCCCGCATGCAGGAATTTGGTGATGGCGGTATCACGCAGAATATCGCGCAGGGGCGACCAGTCGGTGATCCCTAGTGGATCAATCAGAGCAACGTGTTTGCCATCAAACAGCTGGATCAGCCCCAACTGCGGATAATAGGTACGTGTGCGAACAAATTCGGTATCCAGGGCTATCGCCGGAAATTCACGGACGGCTTCGCACAGCGTGGCTAACGCGTCGTCCGTGGTGATCATTTGATAATTCAAATCGTGCTCTCTTAGGTTTGCGCCAAAAAAAACGCCGGATTACCCGGCGTTTTCTACTGGCTGACTTAACGCTCAGCCTTTATTGTCCACTTTGGCGCGCGCTTCGTCACGTAATTCTCGTCGCAAAATTTTACCGACGTTAGATTTCGGCAACTCGTCGCGAAACTCCACCAGCTTCGGTACTTTATAGCCCGTCAGGTGACGACGACAGAAAGTGATAAGCGCCTCATCAGTTAACGAGGCATCTTTCTTCACCACGAAAATTTTCACCGCTTCACCGCTGCTGCCCGACGGAACGCCGACCGCAGCCACTTCCTGTACGCCAGGATGTTGCATAACCACGTCTTCAATTTCATTTGGATAGACGTTAAAGCCGGACACCAGGATCATATCTTTCTTACGATCGACAATACGTAGGAAGCCTTCATTATCCATCACCGCAATATCGCCGGTGTGCAGCCAGCCGTCTTTGACGATTTCGTCGGTGGCGTCTGGTCGCTGCCAGTAGCCCAGCATCACTTGCGGACCTTTCACGCACAGTTCGCCCGGTTCTCCCGGCGGCACTTCGTTATCGTCGTCATCCACCAGTTTGACCTCGGTGGAAGGAACCGGTAACCCGATACTGCCGCTGTGGTAGTCGATATCATGAGGGTTGACGCTCACCAGAGGGGCACACTCCGTCAGGCCATAGCCTTCCAGCAGATACTGACCGGTCAGCTTCACCCAACGTTCAGCTACCGCCTGTTGAACCGGCATCCCGCCGCCTGCCGAAAGGTGCAGTGACGAGAAGTCCAGTTGTTGGAACTCTTTGTTATTCAGCAGCGCGTTAAACAGCGTGTTGACGCCGGTCATAGCGGTGAACGGATACTTCGCCAGCTCTTTTACCAGTCCCGGAATATCACGCGGGTTGGTAATCAGCAGGTTTTGACCGCCCAGCTCAATAAACAGCAGACAGTTCATCGTCAGCGCAAAAATGTGATACAGCGGTAGGGCCGTCACCACCAGTTCTTTACCCGGATGCAGCAACGGGCCATAAGTGGCATTAACCTGCTCAAGGTTAGCCAGCATGTTACGGTGCGTAAGCATCGCGCCCTTCGCCACACCGGTAGTCCCCCCGGTATATTGCAGGAACGCCAGATCTTCCGACACTACTTCGGGTTTCACATACTGCATGCGATAACCGTTTTGCAGCGCACTACGAAATGAGATGGCATCCGGCAGGTGATATTTCGGCACCAGACGCTTGATATACTTGACGACAAAGTTAACCAACGTCCCTTTGGCGGTCGACAGCTGATCCCCCATACGCGTCAGGATCACGTGTTGCACCGACGTTTTGTCGACGACTTTTTCCAGCGTGTGGGCAAAGTTAGACACGATGACAATCGCCGACGCGCCGCTGTCGTTGAGCTGATGTTCCAGCTCGCGGGGCGTGTACAGCGGGTTCACGTTCACGACGATCATGCCGGCACGTAAAATCCCAAACAGTGCGACCGGATATTGCAGCAGGTTCGGCATCATCAATGCGACGCGATCGCCCTTCTTCAGCCCGAGTCCCTGTTGCAAATAGGCCGCAAATGCCCGGCTACGCTCTTCAAGCTTGCGGAAGGTCATCACCTCCCCCATGTTTACAAACGCGGGCTGATCGGCATACCGTCTTACTGAGTGTTCAAAGAGTTCCACCAGGGATTGATAACGGTCAGGATTGATCTCCGCAGGAACACCAGCGGGATAACGGTTAAGCCAAACCTTTTTCAATACATCACCTCTAAAATGCGTATTCGTCGTCATCACAACCCCAGGCAATAAACAAACTGTTAACATAATATTAACTCAGCGTACCAGTTTGTTTATTACACAACGACAAGGTTGCGAAGCACGTCACTATTTATTTTTCTTATATCCACGTTAATGCAGAAACAGCGGACGAGCCGCTGTTTCTTTTACTCATAAAACAAAGAGTTACTCAGTTACTATGGTCTGAACCTGTGCCGGGCCGGGATTGTACCATCCCCATCCACCGTAGCCACCGTAAGGCCAGCCACGCGCACCGTAGAACCAGGGGTCGATCGGCTGAGGCGGCATAACAATTTGCTGAGTAATATGCCAGCGTTTATAGCCAGTTACCTGCATCAGCATGAATTTATACGGCGTATTACCGATTTTTCCATCCACAGTACCGCTAATCGGACCGACGACGGTAACCAGTTGACCGCGGAAGTCCACCGGGTCGAGGAAGCCATTTACATCAGCATAAATTCGCCCGCGGGAGGCTTCGCCCAGCACCGGTCGCG
Source organism: Citrobacter sp. RHB35-C21 (assembly GCF_013816515.1). Taxonomy (NCBI): domain Bacteria; kingdom Pseudomonadati; phylum Pseudomonadota; class Gammaproteobacteria; order Enterobacterales; family Enterobacteriaceae; genus Citrobacter; species Citrobacter sp. RHB35-C21. Next base: position 2,325,794 of record NZ_CP057147.1, on the reverse strand, counting down.
CCCCGCTATCAAGAGGAACAGTGGCAATTTCCAGACGGGATTTCCCCTGCTGGTTCTGAATATCCACCACTTTACCGCCGAAACGCGCTTCCTGTCCGACATACAGCTGCGGGGCATTCATAACCCGCACCAGATCCTGCTGCGGCGTAGGGCTCGAACCTTTAATCGCGTCCGGGATGGTGACACAACCGCTAAGCATTAACGCGAATGCGCCCGCCAACAGACCTTTCAATAACTGCTTTTGCACCGCCATATTGCGACTCCCTTTTCTTAGCTTCTGCCCCGACCAATTCACCATGCTGCGCACTGACGGCTGTGCGAATTAACCGGGGATGTACTACTAAGATTCATTCTTTACCGGGAAGTTTCTTCCATGCCACGGTGTTACGTAAATAAACCGGTTCCGCATGTTCAACCGCCACGGTCTTACCGGCAGCCAGCATTTGCGTGGCAACAGGCAGCATATCTTCAGCCGCCGGAAGCAAAACGTCGCCATCGCTCAGCGTCAGACCGCTGTCTTTACCGAGCTCAGGCCAGGCAGGCCAGCCCGTTCCGACCGTTACCCACTCGCCAGACAGTTGCAGTAAACGCGCATGCACCTGCTCGGGGGTTAGCACCGCTTCGGTTTCTTCACCGTGCCAGTTGCCGTGCTCATCACGCAGGTATTCGGCCCAATAGACTTCGCCCATTCGCGCGTCGATCGCGGCCAGTACGCGGGTCGCGCCCGACTTACGCCAGGCTCCCTGCGCCATTGTTGCCAGGGTGGAAACGCCGATCATCGGTAAATTCGCGCCTAACGCCAGCCCCTGAGCAATGCCAATCCCAATACGTACACCGGTGAAACTGCCAGGACCGCGACCAAACGCCAGAGCGTCGATATCGGTTAACGTGAGATCGCCAGCGGCCAGGATTTCCTCAACCATTGGTAAAATTCGTTGGGTGTGTTCTCGTGGGCAAAGCTCGAAATGAGCCTTGGTAGTACCGTCATTCCACAGGGCAACAGAGCACGCCTCTGTGGCGGTATCGATAGCCAGAATTCGCATGGGTGTTTGTGATCAGGTCAATAAATTTGGCGCGCATCTTACCACACTCCGTAACAAATTACTCAGTCGTTGGTATGGCAAGAAAACGAACAGCGCGAGCAATATCACGTGTCCGCGGCGCAGGCGGAAGGCTTGCCAGGAAAGTGGCACCGTAAGGTCGCATCACCAGACGGTTGTCGCAAATCACCAGCACCCCGCGGTCGTCGGCGTCACGAATCAGACGCCCCACGCCCTGTTTCAGGGTGATTACCGCATCCGGCAACTGAACGTCTTCAAACGGATCGCCGCCGCGCAAACGGCAGTCCTCCATCCGTGCTTTTAACAGCGGATCGTCGGGCGAGGTGAACGGCAGTTTATCAATAATCACCAGCGACAACGTATCGCCACGCACGTCCACCCCTTCCCAGAAGCTGCTGGTGGCAACCAGTAACGCATTACCTGCGCTGACAAACTGCTGTAACAGTTGCCCTTTACTGGTTTCGCCCTGCAGCAGCACGGGAAGGGTCATGGTGGCGCGGAATTGTTCCGCCAGATCGCGCATCATCGCGTGCGAGGTACACAGCATAAAGCAGCGACCGTTGTTCGCTTCGATAATGGGACGCAGCATGGATGCCAGCTGACGCGCCGCTCCCGGTTGGTTGGTTTGCGGGAGATTACGCGGCACGCACAGCAGCGCCTGGCGGGTGTAATCAAATGGACTTGGCAGCAGCATCGACTCGGCATCTTCAATACCCAGCCGCGCGGTGAAATGATGAAGATCATCGTTTACCGACAGCGTCGCGGAGGTAAAAATCCAGCAGCCCGGCTTCTGTTCCATCACTTCTTTGAATTTATCCGCCACCGTGAGCGGCGTCAGCGCAAGGGTGAAATGGCGCGAGGTGCATTCATACCAGTAGCTGAAACCTGGCTGGTTGATCTCTTTCAGGCGCTTCAGACGAGCACGGTAAAGCGTGGCACGTTCAAACGCGGCATCCAGCAAGGCGGAACGTCCGAGAGACAGTTTCGCCACGTCGTAACACAGCTCCAGCGTGTCATCGAGCAACAAAAACGCGCGCTGCACGCGCGGGTCGGCCAGCAGTTCCCGCAAGTTTCCTCGATAGCCCGGCTCGCCCAACTGCAGGCGGAAGTCCTGCGCGCTTTGCGCCAGTCGGTCGGCGCATTTTTGAAGCTGCTGAGTGTCTTTCAGCTCGGTGCGATAGGCAATGGTGATGTCTTTCGCCAGATCCAGCAGTTGGCGACTGGAGAGCGATTGACCAAAGTACTGGCTGGCGATATCCGGTAACTGATGCGCTTCATCGAAGATCATCACTTCAGCTTCCGGGATCAGCTCGCCAAACCCACTCTCTTTCACCACCATATCAGCGAGAAACAGATGGTGGTTTACCACGACGACATCCGCATCCATCGCCTTCTTGCGCGCTTTCACGACAAAGCACTCTTTGTACAGCGGGCAGTCGCTCCCAAGGCAATTATCATTTGTGCTCGTCACCAGCGGCCAGGCCTGAGAGTCTTCCGCCACGCTGACGCAGGTGCTGATGTCACCATCAAGGGTTTGATTTGACCAGGAGCGTAGCAGAATGACGTCACTTAAAGTTTGTACCGGCAGATCACCGCCCGCCAGCGCCTGTTGTTCGAGACGCTCAAGACACAGATAGTTTGAACGCCCTTTCAGCAGCGCCAGTTTACCCGTGAATTCCAGAGCCTTCGCTACTGTGGGTAAATCGCGGCTGTATAGCTGATCCTGCAACGCCTTCGAGCCCGTGGAGACGATCACTTTCTTTCCGGCACGCAGCGCAGGGGCAAGATAAGCGTAGGTTTTACCCGTTCCTGTTCCGGCTTCGACAACAAGCGGCTGTGATTTTTCAATAGCATGACTGACGGCGAAGGCCATCTGCCGCTGTGGTTCACGCGGTTTAAAACCGGGTATCGCTTTAGCCAACTGACCGTCTGCTGCAAAATCGTCCGTCACACTGCCCCCTGTTCATTTGAACAGGGATTATGTCAGGCCAGCGGCTCTTTCGCCAGTTGAAGAGGTGACGTGGACACAACATTATGGCAGTCTTGGCGCAACCCGAAGCCATTATGAAAAAACGTAAATGAGGAATGATTTATGACGATTGTGCGCATTGATGCCGAAGCGCGTTGGTCCGACGTGGTTATCCACAACAACACGTTGTATTACACCGGCGTACCGGAAAATCTGGATGCCGACGCCTTTGAGCAAACGGCAAATACGCTGGCGCAAATTGATGCGGTGCTGGAAAAACAGGGCAGCAGCAAGTCACGTATTCTTGATGCCACCCTGTTCCTGGCGGACAAAAATGATTTTGCCGCCATGAACAAAGCCTGGGACGCATGGGTTGTTGCTGGTCACGCGCCGGTACGTTGTACCGTTCAGGCCGGGTTAATGAACCCGAAATACAAAGTTGAAATTAAGATTATCGCTGCGGTATAAGCGGCGTTATTCGTCTTCATCTTCAAAACGCGCCACGATCCGCTCGCCGGTATGGCTGGCGCGTAATTCAGCAGCCACTTTCGTAATCGCCTCGCCACTGCTCATCCCCTGGGATATCAGTTCATGAATGCGTTCAACCGCCTGTTGCTGCTGATCGTGCGTGAGTGAAGGTAAACCTGCAATCATGGTGAACTCCTGCTAAATTATTAGCGCTAATTATTTCATGCTACCCGGCACATAGCCAGTGAAGTAGCAACGAGTCAGGACTGATGAAGACGTTATCTCCCGCTGTAATCACACTCCCCTGGCGTCTGGACGCCGCTGAGCACTATTTTGCCACATTAAGCCACCAGCCCTGGGCAATGCTTTTGCATTCAGGCCATGCCGACCATCCGCATAATCGCTTTGATATTCTGGTCGCCGACCCTATTACCACGCTGGTCACACATGCAGAAGAGACCGTTGTGCATGACCATCACGGCACTATGCAAACGGTTGATGATCCGATGACGGTTTTACGTTCGGCGCTGACATCGCTGACTATTCAGCCCGATTATAATCCCGATTTTCCCTTCCAGGGAGGCGCATTGGGTCTGTTCGGTTATGACTTAGGCCGTCGTTTTGAATCTCTGCCAACGGAAGCCGAACAGGATATCACGCTACCGGACATGGCGGTTGGCATTTACGATTGGGCGCTGATTGTCGATCATCAGTTGCAAAGGGTGTCGCTACTTAGCCACTCCGATGTACAGGCACGACGCCGTTGGCTGGAAAATCAACAGATACCCGTGCGCGAACCGTTTTCGTTAACATCTTCGTGGCAGTCCAACATGACCCGCGAGCAGTATGGTGAAAGGTTCCGTCAGGTGCAGCGTTATCTGCACAGCGGCGATTGCTATCAGGTCAATCTTGCCCAGCGTTTTCAGGCGCATTATCAAGGAGATGAGTGGTTGGCGTTTGTACGTCTCAACCATGCGAACCGCGCCCCGTTCAGTGCGTTTATACGTCTTGAGGAGGGGGCGATTCTCAGCCTTTCACCTGAGCGTTTTATTCTGCTGGAAAACCAGCACATCCAGACGCGTCCGATTAAAGGCACGCTGCCCAGACTTGAAGATGCCGATGCCGATCGTCAGCAGGCTCAATCACTGGCGAACTCCCCAAAGGATCAGGCGGAAAACCTGATGATCGTCGATTTAATGCGTAATGATATCGGCCGCGTTGCCGAACCCGGTTCGGTACAGGTTCCGGAACTGTTCGTTGTCGAACCGTTCCCTGCCGTTCATCATTTGGTCAGCACCATTACCGCGCGTCTGCCAGAGTCATTGCACGCCACTGACCTGCTGCGTGCCGCCTTCCCCGGCGGCTCTATTACCGGTGCGCCAAAAGTTCGGGCAATGGAAATTATTGACGAACTGGAACCGCAAAGACGCAACGCCTGGTGCGGTAGCATTGGCTATCTGAGCTTTTGCGGCAATATGGATACCAGCATCACCATTCGCACGCTGACAGCCACCAACGGACGCATTTATTGTTCCGCTGGCGGTGGCATTGTGGCGGACAGCCAGGAAGATGCGGAGTATCAGGAAACGTTTGATAAAGTGAATCGTATTTTGCACCAACTGGAGAACTGACACGTGGAATACAGCAGCCTGACGCTTGATGATTTTTTATCGCGCTTTCAACTCCTGCGCCCGCAGGTTAATCATACTGCGTTAAACCAGCGTCAGGCCGCCGTACTGATCCCCGTCGTGCGTCGTGCACAGCCGGGGTTACTGTTAACTCAGCGTTCCGTTCATCTGCGCAAGCATGCTGGACAGGTCGCCTTTCCCGGCGGCGCGGTGGATAGCAGCGATGCCTCGTTAATTGCCGCCGCCCTTCGCGAAGCGCAGGAAGAAGTGGCGATCCCACCATCCTGCGTTGAGGTGATTGGCGTTCTGCCGCCGGTCGACAGTGTGACCGGTTTCCAGGTCACGCCGGTGGTAGGCATTATCCCGCCAAATTTGCCGTATCGCGCAAGTGTTGATGAAGTTTCCGCCGTGTTCGAAATGCCGCTGGCACAAGCCCTGCATTTAGGTCGTTATCATCCGCTGGATATCTACCGTCGCGGCGATTCACATCGTGTATGGCTTTCCTGGTATGAGCAATATTTCGTCTGGGGAATGACCGCCGGAATAATTCGTGAGCTGGCGCTGCAAATTGGCGTCAAGCCCTGACTATACTTATCTTTACGCACACCATAGACAACTTGAAACTCAGGTCACAACATTAGTAAAACCGCGGTTATCTATTAGTTTAATTCATGTGAATAGTTAAGCCGATCGCCGCGTTCCCTCTTACACTATGCGCAGTTATAACATCGTTACTGGAAACCCCAGTCGCCCTGTAGGAGTATTATCGTGATTAGTCTATTCGACATGTTTAAGGTGGGGATTGGTCCCTCATCTTCCCATACCGTAGGGCCTATGAAGGCGGGTAAACAGTTCGTCGATGACCTGGTCGAAAAAGGATTACTGGACAGCGTTACTCGTGTCGCCGTCGACGTGTATGGTTCACTGTCGCTCACGGGTAAAGGTCACCATACCGATATCGCCATTATTATGGGTCTGGCGGGCAATGAGCCTGCTACCGTAGATATTGACAGCATCCCCGGATTTATCCGCGACGTGGAAACGCGTGGACGCCTGCTGCTTGCGCAGGGTCAACACGAAGTGGATTTCCCGCAGAATGACGGAATGCGTTTTCACAACGGCAACCTGCCGCTGCATGAAAACGGAATGCAGATCCACGCGTACAGTGGCGAAACCGTCATTTACAGCAAAACCTACTACTCTATCGGCGGTGGATTCATCGTTGATGAAGAACATTTTGGTCAGGATGCCGCGGGCGAGGTCAGTGTGCCTTATCCGTTCAAATCCGCCACCGAAATGCTGGAATACTGCAACAGCACCGGCCTGTCTCTCTCTGGCATGGCGATGCAGAACGAACTTGCTCTGCACAGTAAAAAAGAGATTGAAGAGTACTTTGGTAACGTCTGGCAAACCATGCAGGCTTGTATCGATCGTGGTATGAACACCGAAGGCGTGCTGCCGGGTCCGCTGCGCGTTCCTCGTCGTGCTTCAGCCCTGCGTCGTATGCTGGTTTCCAGCGATAAGCTGTCCAACGATCCGATGAACGTGATCGACTGGGTGAACATGTTCGCGCTGGCCGTTAACGAAGAAAATGCCGCGGGTGGTCGCGTAGTCACTGCGCCAACCAACGGTGCTTGCGGTATCGTGCCTGCGGTACTGGCCTATTACGATCATTTCATCGAGTCCGTCAGCCCGGATATCTATACCCGTTATTTCCTGGCGGCCGGCGCGATTGGCGCGTTGTATAAAATGAACGCGTCTATCTCTGGTGCAGAAGTGGGTTGTCAGGGTGAAGTGGGCGTAGCCTGTTCCATGGCTGCCGCGGGTCTGGCTGAACTGTTAGGCGCGAGCCCTGAGCAGGTGTGTGTTGCTGCTGAAATCGGCATGGAACATAACCTCGGCTTAACCTGCGATCCGGTGGCGGGACAGGTACAGGTTCCGTGCATCGAACGTAATGCCATTGCGTCAGTGAAGGCGATCAACGCTGCGCGTATGGCAATGCGCCGTACCAGCGCTCCGCGCGTCTCGCTGGATAAAGTCATTGAGACCATGTACGAAACAGGTAAAGACATGAACGCCAAATACCGTGAAACGTCACGCGGTGGTCTGGCAATCAAAGTTCAATGTGACTAATACTTATTTTTCGCCCATCTGCGACGGATGGGCGAATTTGCCCCATCTCCCTCGTCTGGCGTAATTTTCCCCACTACACTTGCTCTGTTGCTGTTGGCTACTGTGACCAACGGCTTATCGGGCGGCCCGCATGCAAACAGCGCAAAGGATCATCAAGAACTATCGCCGGAATCGCTTAATCGTCTGCACACTATGTGCACTACTGACGCTCATTCTCACATTAACTGTCCGATTTATTTCGGAGCGTAATTTAAATCATCGCAATACCGTTACCTTTGCCAACCACGCCGTTGAAGAGTTGGATGACGTGCTTTTGCCCCTACAGACTGGACGCGATGTACTGCTACCGCTGATTGGGCTTCCCTGCTCAGTTGCGCGTTTACCTCTGAGTAAGCATGCAGCCAGACTGCAAACGGTACGTTCTATCAGCCTGATTCAGAGCGGGATCCTTTATTGTTCCAGCATTTTTGGCTATCGCAATGTGCCTATTCGCCAACTGGAGCCTGAATTACCCAGTCGGGAGCCGCAATTGCTGCTGTCTACCGACCATTCGTTGATTAAGGGCAGTCCGATTCTGACGCAATGGTATCCAGCATCTGCCGATGGCTCAGATGGCGTGCTGGAAATCGTTAACATTGATTTATTATCGTCCATGTTGCTTGAACCCCAGCCACCGCAAATTACCCATGCCAGCTTAACCGTCGGTAATCGCCATTTGCTATATGGACAGGGTGTTGTCGATACGCTACCTGAACTGGATAATGAAAAACGCTACCAGCTCTCATCGCAACATTTCCCCTTTACTATCAGCGTCACCGGTCCGGGTGCCAGCGAACTGGCTATAAAACATCTACCAACACAACTGCCGCTGGCGGTGATCCTAAGTTTTTTAGTGGGCTACCTGGCATGGCTGGCGACCGCCAGCAGAATGAGCTTCTCCTGGGAGATAAATCTGGCCCTTGCTGCACGGGAATTCGAGCTGTTTTGCCAGCCGCTACTTAATGCGCAAACCCAGCAATGTATGGGAGTGGAAATCCTTTTACGCTGGAATAACCCGCGCCAGGGTTGGATCTCTCCCGAAGTGTTTATTCCCATCGCAGAGGAGCACAACCTGATTGTGCCGCTTACCCGTCATGTCATCGCAGAAACCATTCAGCAACGGCACGTATTCCCGATGAGCAGCCAGTTTCATATTGGGATAAATGTTGCCGCCAGCCATTTTCGTAACGGTACGCTGCTAAAAGATCTCAACCAGTACTGGTTCAGCCAGCACCCTATTCAGCAGTTGGTTATCGAACTCACCGAGCGCGATGCGTTACTGGATGTGGATTATCGGGTCGTGCGCGAGTTAAATCGGCTTGGCGTAAAGCTGGCAATTGACGATTTCGGCACCGGCAACAGCTCGCTCTCCTGGCTGGAAAAGCTTCGACCGGATGTGCTGAAGATTGATAAATCATTTACCTCGGCAATCGGGACAGACGCCGTGAACTCAACCGTCACAGACATCATTATCGCTCTGGGGAAAAAACTGAATATCGAACTGGTGGCGGAAGGCGTTGAAACACAGGCGCAGGCACAGCATTTACGCCGACACGGCGTACATTTATTGCAAGGCTTTTTGTACGCAAAGCCGATGCCGCTGCGCGATTTTCCCAAATGGCTGGCGGGCAGCACGCCGCCGCCCGCCCGGCATAACGGGCGACACAGTATGCACGTTATGCCGTTTCGCTAACCCCGCTTACTCGTCTTCGTCGTGAGCGGGTTGTTCTTTAACAATGCGAACTAAATCCACACGATAGTCATTGGCTTCGACAATCGTAATGCTCAACGGTGCAACATCGATAACATCACCTACGCGTGGAATATGGCCGTTAGCGGCAATGACTAAACCTGCCACCGTGGCGATGTCTTCATCTTCATTCACTAACGTATCCACGTCCAGCGCCTGTTGCAACGCATGCAGATCGGTACCACCTTTCACCAACCAACCGCCTGCATCAGCAATAATTTCAGGCGTTTCATCAGCATCCGGGAATTCACCGGCAATAGCTTCTAATACGTCCAACGGCGTGACCAGACCCTGGACTACACCAAACTCGTTAGTGACGATAACAAAGCTGCCGCGGGCGCGTCGCAGAACACCTAACAGATTGATAGGATCCAGCGTTTCCGGGACAATAATAGCCGGAGACGCAGAGGCAATGGCCGCCACATCCACACCGTCTTCCAGCGCGACCAGCAGCTCTTTAGCACGCACAATACCGATGATTTCATCCAGTTCGCCACGACACACCGGGAACAGGCTGTGTGGTGACGAGAGCAATTGCTCGCGAATTTCCTCCACGCTCAGGTCTGCATCAACCCAGCTAATTTCGCCACGAGGCGTCATAATGCCGCGTAATGAACGCGATGCCAGAGAAAGGACGCCGTTGATCATATAGCGTTCTTCTTCCACAAATGCGCCTTCCGGGACGGGAACCGGCACCGGGTTGTCGGATTCCATCTGCGCGCTGGCCTGACTTTTACCCCCCATCAGACGCAGGATTGCATCGGCAGTGCGCGCACGCAGCGGCAGCGTCGACTGGTGGCGAATAAAGTTCCGACGGGCAATCTGGTTAAACAACTCAATGATGATTGAGAAGCCAATCGCCGCATACAGATAGCCTTTCGGAATATGGAAGCCAAACCCTTCGGCAACCAGGCTCAGACCGATCATTAACAGGAAGCTCAGACACAGCACCACCACCGTCGGATGTTGGTTCACAAATCGTGTCAGCGGCTTAGAAGCCAGCAGCATCACGGCCATAGCAATCACGACCGCCGCCATCATCACCGGCAGATGGTTGACCATACCGACCGCCGTAATAACGGCATCCAGCGAGAACACCGCATCGAGGATGACAATCTGCGTCACAACAACCCAAAAACTCGCATACCCTTTTGCCTGGCCGGTATCATGTTCACGGTTTTCCAGCCGCTCATGCAGCTCTGTCGTGGCCTTGAACAAGAGGAAAATCCCCCCCAGCAGCATGATCAGATCGCGCCCCGAGAACGAATAGTCCATTACCGTAAATAGCGGCTTAGTTAGCGTCACCATCCACGAAATCACGGACAACAAGCCCAGGCGCATAACCAGTGCCAGTGACAAACCGATTAAACGCGCTTTATCTCGCTGTTTTGGCGGCAGCTTATCAGCCAGGATCGCAATGAAGACCAGGTTATCGATACCCAGAACAATTTCGAGAACGACAAGCGTGAGCAAACCCACCCAAATCTGCGGGTCCATTAATAATTCCATGACAAGCTCCTGCTTAAGGAATGACCAAACTGCGCGCTGAGGATCTCAGGCGTTGAAGCGATATGCAGAGAAAATTTGTGGCAAAAAGTGCCAATCTGACAGGCTTGATACGGCCTGATAGTGAAATGACGTCGGTGACGATCCATATGGTGAGCTACTGCCCTATACTCCTGAGTAATTAAACCGATGCTAAACATAACAGAGACAACCATTTTTTAGCAAAGATTTACCTTCCTTTGCAATAAGTTGTTTCGGAGATATTTTACCCTTCGAAATTTCTTTTTATCGGAAGTTAAATTACGGATCTTCATCACATAAAATATTTTTTTCGATATCTAAAATAATTCACGAAAATCATAGGTTTTTCTTTGTAACCCTTATCTGAATCGATTCGATTGCGGACGACGATTCAAATACATCTTCACGTTGATGTGTTAACGATAATAAAGGAGGTAGCAAGTGACCATTGCTATTGTAATAGGCACACATGGTTGGGCTGCAGAGCAGTTACTTAAGACAGCAGAAATGCTGTTAGGCGAGCAGGAAAACGTCGGCTGGATCGATTTCGTTCCAGGCGAAAATGCCGAAACGCTGATTGAAAAGTACAACGCTCAGTTGGCAAAACTCGATACCAGTAAAGGCGTGCTGTTTCTCGTTGACACATGGGGAGGCAGCCCGTTTAACGCTGCGAGCCGCATTGTCGTCGATAAAGAGCATTACGAAGTCATCGCCGGTGTGAACATTCCCATGCTGGTTGAAACCTTCATGGCGCGTGATGACAACCCCAGCTTCGATGAATTAGTAGCACTGGCCGTTGAAACCGGTAGCGAAGGCGTGAAAGCGCTGAAAGCAAAACCGGTGGAGAAAGCCGCTCCAGCCCCAGTCGCGGCGCCAAAAGCAGCAGCTCCCGCCAAACCGATGGGGCCGAACGATTATATGCAGATCGGCCTGGCGCGTATTGATGACCGCTTAATCCATGGTCAGGTGGCAACTCGCTGGACCAAAGAAACCAACGTAACACGCATTATTGTCGTCAGTGATGAAGTTGCCGCCGATACCGTGCGTAAAACGCTGCTGACCCAGGTTGCACCTCCGGGTGTGACGGCGCATGTGGTTGATGTCGCGAAAATGATCCGCGTCTACAACAACCCGAAATATGCAGGTGAGCGTGTGATGCTGTTGTTTACCAACCCGACCGACGTAGAACGTATCGTTGAAGGTGGTGTGAAAATTACCTCTGTAAACATTGGCGGTATGGCTTTCCGTCAGGGTAAAACGCAGGTAAACAACGCAATTTCTGTCGATGAAAAAGACATCGAAGCCTTCAAGAAACTCAACGAACGCGGTATTGAGCTCGAGGCTCGTAAGGTTTCTACCGATCAGAAACTGAAAATGATGGATTTGATTGCCAAGGTGAAATAACGCCCTGGCATTTACTTAGTTTTCACACTTAAGTCTGTATAGCAATAGGAGAAGTACAATGGAGATTACCACTCTTCAGATTGTGCTGGTGTTCATCGTCGCATGTATCGCGGGTATGGAGTCGGTACTCGATGAATTTCAGTTCCACCGTCCGTTGGTGGCCTGTACGCTGATTGGTGCCGTTCTCGGTGATATGAAAACCGGTATCATCATCGGTGGTACCCTGGAAATGATCGCCCTGGGCTGGATGAACATCGGTGCAGCGGTTGCACCTGATGCTGCACTGGCCTCAATTATCTCTACCGTTCTGGTTATCGCGGGTCACCAAAGCATTGGTGCAGGTATCGCGCTGGCTATCCCACTGGCAGCAGCAGGCCAGGTACTGACCATCATCGTTCGTACTATCACCGTAGCATTCCAGCACGCAGCGGATAAGGCGGCAGAAAACGGTAACCTGACGGCGATCTCCTGGCTGCACGTATCCTCCCTGTTCCTGCAGGCTATGCGTATCGCTATCCCGGCGGTAATCGTGGCGATTTCTGTTGGTACCAGTGAAGTTCAGAGCATGCTTAATGCCATTCCGGAAGTTGTGACCGGCGGTCTGAACATCGCAGGGGGTATGATCGTAGTGGTTGGTTATGCGATGGTCATCAACATGATGCGCGCAGGCTACCTGATGCCATTCTTCTACCTCGGCTTCGTCACCGCGGCATTTACTAACTTCAACCTGGTTGCTCTGGGTGTGATTGGCGCAGTAATGGCTATCCTCTACATTCAGCTGAGCCCGAAATATAACCGCGTAGCCGGTGCACCTGCTGCTGCGGCTGGCAATAATGATCTCGATAACGAACTGGACTAGCAGGTGAGCGAAATGGTTGATATGACTAAAACTACCACCGAGAAAAAACTCACTCCGAGTGACATTCGTGGCGTGTTCCTTCGTTCTAACCTGTTTCAGGGTTCCTGGAACTTCGAACGTATGCAGGCGCTGGGTTTCTGTTTCTCCATGGTGCCGGCTATCCGCCGCTTGTACCCGGAAAACAACGACGCACGTAAGCAGGCTATTAAGCGTCACCTGGAATTCTTTAATACCCATCCGTACGTAGCGGCCCCCGTATTGGGCGTTACGCTGGCGATGGAAGAGCAGCGTGCAAACGGCGCAGAGATTGACGATGGTGCCATCAACGGTATCAAAGTTGGTCTGATGGGACCGCTTGCAGGCGTGGGCGACCCGATCTTCTGGGGTACCGTACGTCCGGTATTCGCCGCACTTGGCGCAGGTATCGCGATGAGCGGCAGTCTGCTTGGACCACTGCTGTTCTTCATCCTGTTTAACCTGGTTCGTCTGGCAACCCGTTACTACGGTGTGGCATACGGCTACCGTAAAGGTATCGATATCGTTAAAGATATGGGCGGTGGCTTCCTGCAGAAACTGACTGAGGGGGCGTCAATCCTCGGCCTGTTTGTCATGGGGGCATTGGTTAACAAGTGGACGCACGTAAACATCCCGCTGGTGGTTTCCACTATCACCGGTCAGGATGGTCAGACTCGCGTCACCACTGTGCAGACTATCCTTGACCAGCTGATGCCGGGTCTGGTTCCTCTGCTGTTGACTTTCGCCTGTATGTGGCTGCTGCGTAAAAAAGTGAACCCGCTGTGGATCATCGTTGGCTTCTTCGTCATCGGTATCGCGGGCTACGCTGTCGGACTGCTCGGCCTGTAAGACTGTTGTACATCACCGGGGGCTTGCCCCCGGTTTTTCTATTTAGAGGGTTGAGGATTCATGACTATCACGGACCTGGTGCTGGTTCTTTTTATCTTTTCGCTGCTGGCGTATGCCATTTACGATCAGTTCATCATGCCCCGCCGTAATGGCCCTACTCTGCTGTCTGTCGCCCTGCTTCCTCGTAGCAGAGTCGACAGCGTTATCTTCCTTGGCTTGATTGCTATTCTTATCTACAACAACATCACCAGCCACGGCGCGCAATTTACCACATGGTTATTATGTGCACTGGTATTGATGGGACTGTATCTGTTTTGGATCCGTACGCCAAAAATCATCTTCAAACAAAAAGGCTTTTTTTTCGCCAATGTCTGGATTGAATATAACCGGATTAAAGAGATGAATTTATCTGAAGACGGTGTCCTGGTGATGCAATTAGAACATCGAAGATTACTGATTCGCGTACGGAATATAGACGATCTCGAAAACATATATAAACTTTTAATTTCAAATCAATAAGTTACAAATATAGCCTGAACTATGTTTTTTATATATCCATTCAAAAATAAACATAGCTAAGGCTATATCCCACCGCTCATAATGTTATTTATTTTAACGTTTTATTTATAAATAAATCTAAATGAAAATCGTTTTCAATTAGAGGCCAAATATTATTTCTGCGTTTCTTGTTTTATATTCTCAAAATATGTTAAGGTTGCGCCCGTCGTTGGGGAGTAGCCGATTTCCAGACTCCGGAAATGTACGTGTCAACATACTCGTTGAAAAACGTGGCGCGTACGGACTGATCTTACAGGTTCAGTCAGGCGAGACCATAGGCACATCAACTGCAATGCATACCTGAATGGCGCTGTATTTACAGTGATTCCAGCCTGTATGCATGGTTACTGGGGGCAGTGATGTGTGTTATGGATACCCCGGTCAGGACGCTGTTATGAATCTCACCGCTACTGTTCTTCTTGCTTTCGGCATGTCGATGGATGCTTTCGCTGCATCAATTGGCAAAGGCGCCACCCTGCATAAACCCAAATTTTCTGAAGCACTGCGCACCGGCCTTATTTTCGGCGCCGTTGAAACGCTTACGCCGCTCATTGGCTGGGGCATGGGTATGCTCGCCAGCAAATTTGTACTGGAGTGGAACCATTGGATCGCCTTCATTCTGCTGATCTTTTTAGGCGGACGAATGATAATAGAAGGCTTTCGCGACGACGGGGATGAAGATGAAGAGCCACAGCGCCGCCATGGCTTCTGGCTGCTGGTCACCACCGCCATTGCAACCAGTCTCGACGCAATGGCCGTCGGGGTGGGTCTGGCTTTCCTGCAGGTCAACATTATTGCCACAGCGCTGGCCATCGGCTGCGCCACGTTGATTATGTCTACGCTCGGCATGATGATCGGTCGTTTCATTGGCCCGATGCTGGGCAAGCGAGCTGAAATTTTGGGCGGGGTGGTACTGATAGGTATTGGCGCCCAGATCCTCTGGGCACACTTCCACGGTTAATTCAGGCGCTGCCAGATATGAATACTAAAGTCTGTCTGGCAGTCAAACGTCGTTTTTCCGGCTAACGTTTCCCACACTTCCGGCTTTGCCCGCCAGGCGAACGGCGTCATTTGCAGTAACGCAACGGCCTCGCTACCTTTGAGCTGCATCTGATACCCCAGCGCAAGACTCTCTTGCAGAACAAAACCGTCCAGTTGCTCAGTGTGTGGCGCATGCAAACGCACCTCATCATAAATCAGCCCTTTCAGCTCCATTAAATGACGCGGACCCGGCGTGGCGGTAATAACCCAGCCACCCGGTTTGACCACGCGAGCCAGCTCCGGCGCTTTACAGGGAGCATAGATCCGGATGATGGCATCCATTGACTCGTCGGCAAACGGCAGGCGATGGCTGGAGGCAACGCAAAAGGTCACCTGCGGATAACGTCGGGCTGCGGCCTTAATCGCCACTTTAGAAACGTCAAGACCAAAGGTTGTACAGCCCGTCAGCGCATCGGCAAACGCATGGGTGTAATACCCTTCCCCACAGCCAATATCCAGGATCGCCGCATCTTCTGAACTCAACCTCTGGGTGAGCGCATCCACAATTGCATCGCGCAGCGGCTGATAGTGTCCGGCATCGAGAAATGCCCGGCGCGCCTGCATCATCTCCGCGCTATCACCCGGATCGCGCGACCGTTTGTGCTGAACCGGCAGTAAGTTGACATACCCTTCTTTCGCCACGTCAAACTGGTGCCGCCCAGGGCAGACAAAACTGTTATTCGCTTGAGTAAGAGGCTGGTGGCAAAGAGGACAGGAAAACGACATGACAACTCCGGCAGGTGACTTAAGGGCGCAAGTGTAACGCGAATTGCGCCCTGGGAAAATAACTTACAGCGACGGCGAGGATACGTTGCTGCCGTGCATTACCAGCAGATGATCGGAGTCGGGAGGCATACCGTCCGGCTTTACGTTTTCCAGACGCAGGACATCGCCCATTATCTGGCTGAATACAGGCGCGGAGACTGCCCCCCCATAATAAGCACCGTTTTGCGGGTTATTTATAACCACAACCAGCGCGAACTTTGGGTCGCTTGCTGGCGCAACGCCCGCCGTATAGGCCACATATTTATCGACATATTTGCCGTCATCGCCAATTTTCTTTGCCGTTCCGGTCTTAACCGCGACGCGATAATCTCTGACCGCGGCCTTGGTTCCCCCGCCGCCGGGTAGCGCGACGCTTTCCATCATATGTTCAACCTGGTGAACCAACGCCTCCGGCATCACCCGCGTACCTATTACCGGCGGATCGATACGCGTAATAGAAAGGGGTCGATAGATACCAAAACTGCCGATGGTGGCATATACATGCGCCAGTTGGAGCGGCGTCACCATTAATCCATAGCCAAATGCGAAGGTTGCCCGGTCCAGATCGCTCCAGTAGCGGCGTTGAGGCATTAATCCGCGGCTTTCCCCGGTTAAACCCAGTCCGGTTGGATCGCCAAAGCCAAAGCTTTTATAGGTATTCAGTAATTTCTGTACCGGCATCGCCAGCGAAAGGTGTGACACGCCGGTATCGCTCGATTTCTGCAAGATCCCGGTCAGCGATAGCTCCGGGTAAAATCCGACGTCGCGGATGCGATGCCCATCAACAATAAAAGGATGAGTATCAATCACGCTGTCAGGCTGTACTATCCCCTGCTGCAGAGCGGTCATAATCACCAGTGGTTTTACGGTTGAACCGGGTTCAAAGGTATCGCTAATTGCACGATTACGAAAATCATCCAGTACCGCGCCATCACGGTTATTGGGATTGAAATCGGGAAAGCTTGCCATGGAGAGTATTTCGCCGGTGGCAATGTTGACCAGCACTGCGGCCCCTGATTCCGCTTTATTCCATGTCACGGCATTGTCCAGCGCGTCTTCAGTAACCGTCTGCAAGCGCTCATCAATGCTGAGCTGTAATTCATGCGCCGGCACCGGCATCACTTCCGTGATATTTTCGATGACATGGCCAAATTTGTCTTTCCGTACCAGGCGGGAGCCAGGTTTGCCCATCAACTGGCTATTGAAGCTTTTCTCCAGCCCTTCAATCCCCTGACCGTCAATGTTGGTGAAACCAATCAGATTGGCCGCAACATGTCCGGCGGGATAAAAGCGGCGGGACTCTTCACGCAGGTTGATTCCCGGCAGATCCAGTTTATCGACCCATTCTGCCTGCTGAGGAGAGATCTGGCGCGCCAGATAGATAAACCGCCCGGCTGGATTGCTGTTAACGCGTTCAGCCAGCGTGCTGAGAGAAATATGCAGCGTCTTCGCTAACGCCTGCCAACGTTCGTTATAGCCAACGCCACCCTTGCTGATAATCGTCTTCGGATCGGCCCAGACGGCGTTAACCGGAACGCTTACCGCCAGCGGTCGCCCTTCTCTGTCGGTTATCATTCCGCGTGGCGAAGCGATGGACACCTCGCGTAAGGAACGCATGTCTTCCTGTTTTACCAGATTCGTCGGCGTGACAATTTGCAACCACGCAACCCGTCCCAGCAGCAATCCAAGGCTCAATAATATTGCCACACAAAGCAGGGCAAAACGTACGGGAGTAAAATTGCGCGCATCGCCGTCGTTTTTCTTTTTCACCCGATCTCCAACAAGATAGTTTTTCAGGTGTCTGATTTAACGAGAAATGCCGCAAGAAAGCGGGGAAAACTATGCTACGAACATCACGCCTTTGCAACAAAGCGCTAATGGATGGGCATTCAGTAATATTTTGACGTAATTTGAATTAAAAAGCCCCGCATAAGCGAGGCTTTATATCTGAGATGGATGCGCAAAAGCGCTTCAAATCAGTGGTGTCGATCAGATAGCTGTTACGTTAACAGCAGCCGGACCTTTCTGGCCGTCCTGAATTTCGAACTCAACGTTCTGGCCTTCAGCCAGAGTTTTGAAGCCGTTACCCTGGATAGCGGAGAAGTGTACGAACACGTCTTTGCTGCCATCAGCCGGAGTAATGAAACCAAAACCTTTAGACTCGTTGAACCACTTAACTTGACCTTTAATCTTTGCCATTTGCAAAATTCCTTAGAGTATTTTCTTCGCCCGCGGGCATAACATAGATAAAACTGAGACATTACTGCTTGAGGCACTAATATAAGGTTCGGCAGAGAAGCGGTATTCAACGTCAACGTGTTTACTCAGGACTTCTTTACTGAAAATGCCACACATAAACAGAACTGTACCTCGTTTAACCCAAAACGTGTTATCACATACAACGTTAATAATGGCAAGCCATTTTTAAACGTGTCTCGATCGGTCGCACAAATCCCGTCGTCCATCAAACAGCAACTGCACAGTTATGCGCCAGATCGAGTAGAATTATATTCTCGCCTCTCTCCCCTATCCCCGCCTGACTTGCGCCATAGCCGGGATATTTCTACCATAGCTCAATAGCTTCAGTTGTTCCAGGTTATCTGTTACGGGTTCTGCCAGATATCATTTTTTATGCTTAGTAATGCATAAAATGTCACAAGCGTAAAAATGAGATCCGCCTTCTGGTTTTGCACCAAAATAATGAAAGAATGATGACAAGGCACAAAAAAAGTAAGAGAAACGTTTCGCTGTTAATAAAACGATCGTTATCACAAAAATGACATAATCATATTTTTTACGTATGGAAGATTATATTTATATCAGACTGGGGATAAGATATTAATTAGTCGGAGCATCTGAAAACACAGAGAATAGATGACTGCCCGGCCGCCAATTACACGACGGGGACAGAAGAAAATAATCTGACGCGCTGACGACAGGATGAAGCAACTGAGAACAACAACAACCGTTCCACATCCTGCCATACCTTTTTTACCGCTCAGCTACCAGGCGGATGATGTCATCGTCTTCATCCTTAATGGGCAGTGCAGTAGGCTCTGCCGCTTTCTCGGGTTCGTTAGCTTCGCAAAGGCGACGTAACAAAGCGTTCTGTCTTTTTTGCTGATCTAACAATGCTTCAAGCAGCTCAATCTGCTCGTTAGTACGCGAACTTGCCCGATTGATAAAAAACCAAAGAACAAGCCCAACAATCAGAACCACCACCGATACCGCTAAAGACGCAAAACTCAACGCGCCAGAATTCAAAACTTCGTTCATTTTACCACCTCAATGTAGACAGTGTAGTTTACCACTGCCGCACAAGAAGGTAATCAACTGTTGCGAAAATGCGCTTACCAGGGAATAAATTTATTGAAGGCACAAATACCGCTGAAAAATTGTACGTCCTGATCGCACATGATGTTGAACACCTGCGCCCACATCAGTATGCATACCAGTACAACAACAATCAGCACTACCCAGCGAATTTTTTTCACTCCAGCTCCACTCTTCAACTCCACATCTTATGTCTATAAATTATCATGCGTTACCTAAACCCAGCGTTAACTGTATAGGCATTCAATCTTTTTAGGAATGATTGACTTGTTTCATACCGTGTACAGGCTAATCTAATAACAATGAGAAAAGATAAGAGGTTGTAATGCGTCTGATTATCCGCGCTATTGTGTTGTTAGCTCTGGTTTGGATCGGTTTATTATTGAGCGGCTATGGAATTTTGATTGGAAGTAAGGAGAATGCTGCCGGTCTGGGTCTGCAATGCCAATATCTGACTGCCCGTGGAACCAGCACTGCACAGTACGTCCACACCAGTAGCGGTATCATTGGCCTGTCGGATTGTCCCCTGTTAAGGAAAAGCACGGTCATTATCGATAACGGCTAATAATGCAACATTACATTCGATACGTTATTTACGCCAGGTAACGTTATGACTGTCCATAAAAAACCCCAGGTACAAAATACCTGGGGTTTTTAACATTCGCGATTACGTCAGATTAGAACGGATAGTCGTTATAGCCCATTTGTTCTGAAATCTTGCGCGCTGCCGTATGCAGCATTGCCACATACTCGTGTAAACGCTCTTCTGAGAAACGCAGCGTTGGGAATGAAATACTCAACCCCGCAATAACCACGCCGAAACGGTCAAACACCGGTACGCCGATGCAGCGCAGGCCTTCTTCCTGTTCTTCGTTATCTTCGCCGTAACCCTGCTCACGTACTTTATCCAGCAGTACCAGTAATTCATCAGTATTCGTAATGGTACGATCGGTGCTGCGTTTGTACTCAATGCCATCCAGAATCTGCTTCACTTCATCGCGGTCACGCCATGCCAGCAGAACTTTACCGATAGCTGTACTGTACAGCGGATTACGACGACCAACGCGGGAATACATGCGCAGATTGTACATAGAGTCGATTTTGTGAATGTAGACGATGCTGTCTTCATCCAGCGCACCGAGGTGTACAGTCTCTTTGGTCAGGCGCGAAAGTTCGCGCATCTGAATGTCAGCGCTACGGATAAGATCGACGTTTTGCAACGCGCGCGCGCCCAGCTCGAATAATTTCAGGGTCAGTGAGTATTTCTCAGACTCCCCTTCCTGTGCCACATAACCCAGCGTTTTCATGGTCTGCAAAAAGCGATAAACGGTGCTTTTCGACATCATGACGCGTTGCGACAACTCGGTAATACCAATTTCGCGCTCTTCACCCAGCGCCTGCAGAATGCCAAAAACTTTCAGCACGGAAGATACAGAATCGGGTTGCTTATCCAGATCTGCGATTGCCATTTATCACCCCTTTCGAGTGTTTTATAAAAATCAGAACCGGTTTTTATTATAATTTCACGTACCAACCCTCGCAATCGCTCTTTGCTCACTTAGTTACAAATCTGCGACCTAACACCTGAATATCAATGCTAAAATTAATACTCTCATCATAAATTCCACAAATATCGACTTTCTATGGAAAAAATTCAGGCCGATGGTCTGCCATTGCCCCAGCGATATGGCGCAATTTTAACCATTGTTATTGGCATTTCTATGGCAGTACTCGACGGTGCAATAGCGAACGTGGCCCTGCCAACTATCGCCGCCGATCTTCAGGCCTCACCTGCCAGCTCAATCTGGATTGTGAACGCCTATCAAATCGCGATCGTCGTTTCGCTCCTGTCCCTCTCTTTTTTAGGCGATATGTTCGGTTACCGGCGCATTTATAAGTGTGGCCTGGTCGTGTTCCTGCTTGCATCGCTATTTTGTGCCTTGTCAGATTCGTTGCACATGCTGACGCTGGCTCGCGTCGCCCAGGGTTTTGGCGGTGCGGCGCTAATGAGCGTGAATACGGCATTGATCCGACTTATTTATCCCCAGCGTCAGCTTGGGCGGGGGATGGGGATTAACTCTTTTATCGTCGCGGTCTCCTCGGCTGCGGGTCCGACCATTGCCGCAGCTATTCTTTCTATTGCCTCCTGGAAATGGCTGTTTCTGATTAACGTCCCGCTGGGAATAGTCGCCCTGTTGCTGGCGATGCGCTTTTTGCCAGCCAATGCGTCTCGCGGCACTAAACCACGCTTTGACCTGCCCAGTGCGGTAATGAATGCCTTAACGTTTGGCTTGTTAATTACGGCGCTCAGCGGCTTTGCACAAGGACAGTCGCTAAAACTGATTGGTGCCGAGCTTGTGGCGCTTATGGTGGTGGGTTTTTTCTTTATCCGACGCCAGCTCGCGCTGGAGGTGCCGTTACTGCCGGTTGACCTGTTACGCATTCCACTGTTTTCACTCTCGCTTTGTACCTCGATATGTTCATTCTGCGCACAAATGCTGGCATTGGTTTCCCTGCCCTTCTTTATGCAAACGGTGCTCGGACGCAGCGAGGTCGAAACAGGCCTGCTGTTGACGCCATGGCCGCTGGCAACCATGGTGATGGCGCCGCTGGCGGGATATCTGATTGAACGCGTTCACGCCGGGCTGTTGGGCGCACTGGGCATGGCGTTGATGGCCAGCGGGTTGTTTTCGCTGGTGCTGCTGCCCGTTTCCCCCTCCGATTTTAATATCATCTGGCCGATGATTCTGTGCGGCGCGGGCTTTGGCTTGTTCCAGTCCCCAAATAATCACACCATCATCACCTCCGCGCCGCGTGAACGCAGCGGTGGGGCGAGCGGAATGCTGGGGACGGCGCGCTTGCTGGGTCAGAGTACCGGGGCCGCACTGGTCGCGCTGATGCTAAACCAGTTTGGCGACAGTGGAACGCACGTCTCACTGATAGCCGCAGGCATTCTGGCCTCGCTGGCAGTAATTGTGAGTGGTTTACGTATTACGCAACCGCGAGTTCAGGCATAAAAAAACGGGAACCTCTCGGCTCCCGTTCTCACACAACCCAGAATCTGGATTACATGTTTTCGATGATCGCGTCACCAAACTCTGAACATTTCAGCAGCTTAGCACCGTCCATCAGACGCTCGAAGTCATAGGTTACGGTCTTGGCGTTGATAGCGCCTTCCATACCTTTAACGATCAGGTCAGCCGCTTCGGTCCAACCCATGTGGCGCAGCATCATTTCAGCGGACAGAATAATGGAACCTGGGTTCACTTTATCCTGACCTGCATACTTCGGTGCAGTACCGTGGGTTGCTTCGAACAGCGCACATTCGTCACCGATGTTCGCGCCCGGCGCGATACCAATACCACCAACCTGTGCGGCCAGCGCATCGGAGATGTAGTCGCCGTTCAGGTTCATACAGGCAATCACATCATATTCAGCCGGACGCAGCAGGATCTGTTGCAGGAACGCATCGGCGATAACATCCTTAACCACGATCTCTTTGCCGGTTTTCGGGTTCTTGATTTTCACCCACGGACCGCCGTCGATCAGTTCACCACCGAATTCTTCACGCGCTAACTGGTAGCCCCAGTCTTTGAACGCGCCTTCGGTGAATTTCATGATGTTACCTTTGTGTACCAGGGTAACAGAATCACGATCGTTAGCGATGGCGTATTCGATCGCCGCACGAACCAGACGTTTAGTCCCTTCTTCAGAACACGGTTTGATACCAATACCGCAATGCTCCGGGAAGCGGATTTTCTTCACGCCCATTTCTTCGCGCAGGAATTTAATCACTTTCTCGGCATCTGCAGAGTCCGCTTTCCATTCGATACCTGCGTAGATATCTTCGGAGTTTTCACGGAAGATGACCATGTCGGTCAGTTCAGGGTGCTTAACCGGGCTAGGCGTGCCCTGGTAATAACGCACCGGGCGCAGGCAGACATACAGGTCAAGTTCCTGACGCAGGGCAACGTTCAGAGAGCGAATACCGCCGCCAACTGGGGTGGTCAGTGGGCCTTTGATGGCAACACGATATTCACGAATCAGATCAAGGGTTTCAGCAGGCAGCCAGACGTCCTGGCCATAAACCTGAGTGGATTTCTCGCCGGTGAAGATTTCCATCCAGGAGATTTTACGCTCGCCTTTATAGGCTTTCTCGACAGCAGCATCGACAACTTTGATCATCGGTGGGGTTACATCAACGCCGATACCGTCGCCTTCAATGAACGGGATAATCGGATTTTCAGGAACGTTGAGTTTGCCGTTTTGCAGGGTGATCTTCTTACCTTCCGCCGGAACAACTACTTTGCTTTCCATTCACCTCTCCTTCGAGCGCTTCTGGTTCTGCTCGTCTGTCATCGCGCTGCATGTGCGTTTGCGTCCTGCTGCACGAATGCGTTAGAGCAATTTTTTGTTAATGTTTTGTAATGAGCATGTCAATACTACCCTAATGTTCGTCGCCATGAAAGACACTCGTTCTTAGGCTATAATGCGGCAATTGATATAATCTGAAAATACCATGCAAAAAACTTCTTTTAGAAATCACCGGGTTGAGCGATTCAGCTCACGACAAGTCACCAAACAGCGTAAAGAAAACCAGCCAAAACGCGTGGTTTTGTTCAATAAACCCTACGATGTTTTGCCACAATTTACTGACGAGGCGGGCAGAAGCACGTTAAAAGATTTTATTCCCGTGCCGGGAATCTATGCTGCGGGCCGACTCGACCGGGATAGCGAAGGACTTTTGGTGCTGACCAATGACGGCGCGCTGCAGGCGCGGTTAACGCAACCTGGCAAGCGCACGGGGAAAATCTATTACGTCCAGGTCGAAGGCGAGCCGACAGCAGAAGCGCTGGATGCGCTGCGTACCGGGGTGACGCTCAATGATGGTCCCACGCTACCCGCAGGTATTGAAATAGTAGAGGAACCCACCTGGCTGTGGCCGAGAAACCCGCCTATTCGGGAACGGAAAAATATCCCTACCCGTTGGCTGAAAGTAACTTTATATGAAGGCCGTAACCGCCAGGTTCGTCGTATGACAGCGCATGTTGGATTCCCGACGCTGCGCCTCATCCGCTATGCCATGGGAGATTACACGCTAGAAAATCTCGCCAACGGTCAATGGCGGGATGCAACTAACTGAATAAGGAACAGGTATGTTCAAACCGCACGTCACGGTCGCCTGCATTGTGCATGCAGAAGATAAGTTCTTAGTCGTTGAGGAAACAATCAATGGCAAAGCCCTGTGGAATCAACCTGCAGGACATCTGGAAGCGGATGAAACCCTGGTGCAAGCCGCCGCTCGCGAACTGTGGGAAGAGACGGGCATCAAAGCGCAGCCGCAGCACTTCATCCGGATGCATCAATGGATTGCGCCGGACAAAACGCCCTTTTTACGTTTTCTGTTTTCTATCGAGCTTGCCAATATGTGCGCTACTGAACCTCATGACAGCGATATAGATTGCTGTCGCTGGGTCAGCGCAGAAGAGGTTCTCTCAGCGCCAAATCTGCGTTCGCCGTTGGTTGCGGAGAGTATTCGTTGCTATCAGAGCGGACAGCGCTACCCGCTGGCGATGATCGGCGAATTTAACTGGCCGTTTACAGAGGGTGTCAAGTAAGGGGCTGCGTGCTAGAATATGCCGCCTTGAAGTTCAATGTCGTGAGTATTCCTATGTCTGAAAGCCCAAAAAAAGTGATCGTCGGCATGTCCGGCGGTGTCGATTCCTCCGTTTCTGCCTGGCTGTTGCAACAACAGGGTTATCAGGTAGAAGGCCTGTTCATGAAGAACTGGGAAGAGGACGATGGCGAGGAATATTGCACAGCGGCCGCCGATCTTGCAGATGCTCAGGCTGTCTGTGACAAACTCGGCATTGAACTGCATACCGTCAACTTTGCTGCAGAATACTGGGACAACGTCTTTGAACTGTTCCTTGAAGAGTACAAAGCGGGCCGTACGCCAAACCCCGATATTCTGTGCAATAAAGAAATCAAGTTTAAAGCCTTCCTCGAGTTTGCCGCCGAAGATTTAGGTGCCGATTATATCGCCACCGGTCACTATGTGCGCCGCGCCGACGTCGACGGCAAAAGCCGCCTGCTGCGTGGACTCGATGGCAATAAAGACCAGAGCTATTTCCTCTACACGCTCGGTCATGAACAAATCGCGCAAAGCCTGTTCCCGGTCGGCGAACTGGAAAAACCGCAGGTGCGTAAAATTGCCGAAGATCTCGGTCTGATTACGGCCAAGAAAAAAGACTCAACCGGTATCTGCTTCATCGGCGAACGTAAGTTCCGCGAGTTTCTCGGTCGTTATCTGCCGGCTCAGCCAGGCAAAATCATCACCGTTGATGGCGAAGAGATTGGCCAGCATCAGGGCCTGATGTACCACACGCTGGGTCAGCGTAAAGGTCTGGGCATTGGCGGGACGAAAGAAGGCACGGAAGATCCGTGGTACGTGGTGGATAAAGACGTCGAGAACAACATTCTGGTTGTTGCTCAGGGTCATGAACACCCGCGTCTGATGTCCGTTGGCCTGGTGGCGCAACAGCTGCACTGGGTCGATCGCGAACCGTTCACCGGCACAATGCGCTGCACGGTGAAAACCCGCTATCGTCAGACCGACATTCCGTGCACCGTTAAGGCGCTGGATGCTGAGCGTATTGAAGTCATTTTCGACGAGCCAGTCGCGGCGGTAACGCCGGGTCAGTCGGCTGTCTTTTACAATGGCGAAGTGTGCCTCGGCGGCGGCATTATCGAACAACGATTGCCTCTGCCGGTATAATTACTTACACATCTAATACAAGGAAGCAGTGAACGTGGCAAAGAATTATTATGACATCACCCTCGCTCTGGCAGGCATTTGTCAGTCGGCACGCCTGGTGCAGGAACTGGCGCACCAGGGGCATTGTGATGCCGATGCATTGCACGTTTCACTGAACAGTGTCATCGACATGAATCCCAGCTCTACGCTGGGCGTGTTTGGCGGTAGCGAGGCCAACCTGCGTTTAGGTCTGGAAACGATGCTCGGCGTGCTCAACGCCAGCAGTCGTCAGGGGCTGAACGCGGAACTCACCCGCTACACGTTAAGCCTGATGGTGCTGGAGCGTAAGCTGTCAGCCGCTAAAGGCGCTATGGACACGCTGGGAGACCGCATCAACGGCTTGCAGCGCCAACTGGACCATTTTGATTTGCAGTCAGAAACATTGATGAGTGCGATGGCAGGCATTTATGTTGACGTCATCAGCCCACTCGGCCCACGTATTCAGGTTACGGGCTCCCCGGCCATCCTTCAGAGCCCACAGGTTCAGGCTAAAGTACGCGCTTCCCTGCTGGCTGGCATTCGCGCTGCCGTGCTCTGGCATCAGGTTGGTGGAGGCCGTCTGCAACTCATGTTTTCTCGTAATCGCCTGACGACTCAGGCTAAACAAATTCTTGCTCATTTAACCCCGGAGTTGTGATCTATGGAATTATCCTCACTGACCGCCGTTTCCCCTGTCGATGGACGCTACGGCGATAAAGTCAGCGCGCTGCGCGGGATTTTCAGCGAATACGGTTTGCTGAAATTCCGTGTACAAGTTGAAGTACGCTGGCTGCAAAAACTGGCCGCGCACGCAGCGATCAAGGAAGTTCCTGCTTTTGCTGCCGACGCAATCGGTTTCCTTGATGCGATTGTCGCTAACTTCAATGAAGAAGATGCTGCGCGTATCAAAACCATTGAGCGTACGACCAACCATGACGTGAAGGCAGTTGAGTATTTCCTGAAAGAGAAAGTGGCGGATATCCCGGAACTGCACGCTGTTTCCGAGTTCATCCACTTCGCGTGTACCTCAGAAGACATCAACAACCTGTCTCACGCGCTGATGCTGAAAACCGCCCGTGACGAAGTAGTTCTGCCGTACTGGCGCAAGCTTATCGACGCGGTGAAAGATTTGTCCGTACAGTATCGCGATATTCCTCTGCTCTCCCGTACCCACGGTCAGCCAGCCACCCCGTCTACGCTGGGCAAAGAAATGGCTAACGTGGCTTACCGTATGGAGCGTCAGTACCGCCAGCTCAATCAGGTCGAAATTCTCGGCAAAATCAACGGTGCAGTCGGTAACTATAACGCCCACATCGCCGCTTATCCGGAAGTGGACTGGCATCAGTTCAGCGAAGAATTTGTCACCTCGCTGGGCATCCAGTGGAACCCGTACACCACGCAGATTGAGCCGCACGACTACATTGCCGAGCTGTTTGATTGCATCGCCCGTTTCAACACTATCCTGATCGACTTCGACCGCGATGTCTGGGGTTACGTGGCGCTGAACCATTTCAAACAGAAAACCATCGCGGGTGAAATTGGCTCCTCCACCATGCCGCACAAGGTGAACCCAATCGATTTCGAAAACTCCGAGGGTAACCTGGGCCTGTCTAACGCGGTTCTGCAGCATCTGGCGAGCAAACTGCCGGTCTCCCGCTGGCAGCGCGATCTGACGGACTCTACCGTTCTGCGTAACCTGGGCGTGGGGATTGGCTATGCGCTGATCGCTTATCAGTCCACGCTGAAAGGTGTGAGCAAACTGGAAGTGAACCGCGATCATCTGCTGGATGAACTGGATCATAACTGGGAAGTGCTGGCAGAGCCGATCCAGACCGTGATGCGTCGCTATGGCATTGAAAAACCATACGAGAAGCTGAAGGAACTGACCCGCGGCAAACGCGTTGACGCCGAAGGTATGAAGCAGTTTATCGACGGTCTGGCGCTGCCTGAAGACGAGAAAACGCGCCTGAAAGCAATGACGCCGGCCAATTACATTGGTCGCGCCGTCACCATGGTTGATGAACTGAAGTAATCTGTTTTACGCCTGTCAGGCCTGCATCATATCGTAGGCCTGCCAGGCGTAGCGCCATCAGGGATTATTGGATCTTACGGCATTTCCGGCGGTGTAATGCCAAAGTGGTTCCACGCCCGCACGGTTGCCATACGTCCGCGCGGAGTTCGCTGCAGAAAACCTTGCTGAATCAGATACGGCTCCAGCACGTCCTCAATGGTTTCACGCTCTTCCCCAATCGCCGCCGCCAGGTTATCCAGTCCTACCGGTCCACCGAAGAACTTATCGATAACCGCCAGCAGCAGCTTACGGTCCATATAATCGAATCCTTCCGCATCCACATTGAGCATATCCAGTGCCTGAGCGGCGATATCTGCTGAAATTGTGCCGTCATGCTTCACTTCGGAGAAGTCGCGTACCCGGCGTAATAAACGATTGGCGATACGCGGCGTACCACGGGCGCGGCGTGCCACTTCCAATGCGCCTTCATCGCTCATTTCCAGCCCCATAAAGCGGGCGCTGCGTCCAACAATGTGCTGCAGGTCTGCCACCTGATAGAATTCCAGGCGCTGTACAATACCGAAGCGGTCACGCAGCGGAGACGTTAACGAACCGGCGCGCGTCGTCGCCCCGATCAGGGTAAACGGCGGCAGATCGATCTTAATCGAACGTGCGGCTGGTCCTTCGCCAATCATGATATCCAGCTGATAATCTTCCATCGCCGGATACAGCACCTCTTCCACCACCGGTGACAGGCGATGGATTTCATCGATAAACAGCACATCGTGCGGTTCAAGGTTGGTGAGCATTGCCGCCAGATCGCCCGCTTTTTCCAGTACCGGACCGGAAGTGGTGCGCAGATTAACGCCCATTTCATTGGCAACAATATTGGCAAGTGTGGTTTTACCGAGACCTGGAGGACCGAAAATCAGCAGGTGATCAAGGGCTTCACCGCGCAGCTTCGCCGCCTGGATAAAAATCTCCATTTGCGAACGCACCTGAGGCTGGCCAATATACTCTTCCAGCAATTTGGGGCGGATCGCGCGATCCACCAGATCTTCAGGGGTCGTGCTGACAGCCGAAATCAGGCGATCTGCTTCAATCATCCTTTACCTCACAATGCCGCGCGAAGCGCTTCACGAATCAGGGTTTCACTGCTGGCATCAGGGCGAGCAATTTTGCTCACCATGCGGCTGGCTTCCTGTGGTTTATAGCCTAACGCCACCAGCGCAGCAACCGCTTCCTGCTCGGCGTCATCCGTTGCAGGACTGGCCGGAGAGGTCAGGACCAGATCCGCCGCCGGCGTGAAGAGATCGCCATGCAGGCCTTTAAAGCGGTCTTTCATTTCCACAATCAAACGCTCTGCGGTTTTCTTACCGATGCCCGGTAATTTCACCAGCGCGCCAAGCTCTTCGCGCTCAACGGCATTAACGAACTGCTGTGCAGACATACCAGAGAGGATCGCCAGCGCCAGCTTCGGCCCGACGCCATTGGTTTTGATTAACTCTTTAAACAGCGTGCGTTCTTGTTTGTTGTTAAAACCATATAGCAGTTGAGCGTCTTCACGCACCACAAAATGGGTGAAGATAATCGCTTCCTGCCCGGCTTCCGGCAACTCGTAGAAACAGGTCATCGGCATATGGACTTCATAGCCTACTCCGCCGGTTTCCAGAAGGACCAGCGGGGGTTGTTTTTCAAGAATGATGCCTCTGAGTCTGCCTATCACGTGACGCTCCTGCGTTAAGGGCTAAAAGGTAATGCGCTATCATAAAAAAAGGCTGGATAGATATCCAGCCTCATTTGTCACTAACGTAACCGACCTCGCGCCAGATTCAGCCGAGACTCGCTCATTTGCATAGCGTTCTGGCTGACGTGGCAATGGGTAATAGCAATCGCCAGCGCATCCGCGGCATCCGCCTGCGGATTTGCCGGGAGTTTTAGCAGCGTGCGTACCATATGCTGAACCTGGCTTTTTTCCGCGCTGCCGATACCCACCACGGTCTGTTTTACCTGGCGGGCCGCGTATTCAAAGACCGGAAGATCCTGATTGGTAGCCGCAACGATTGCCACGCCGCGCGCCTGCCCCAGCTTTAGCGCCGAGTCGGCATTCTTCGCCATAAAGACCTGCTCAATGGCAAAATAGTCGGGCTGGAACTGGGTGATGATTTCCGTCACGCCCGCATAAATCAACTTCAGACGTGATGGAAGATCGTCGACTTTGGTGCGAATGCAGCCGCTACCGAGGTAGGTCAGCTGTCTGCCGACCTGACGGATTACGCCATAACCGGTGATGCGCGACCCCGGGTCAATGCCGAGAATGATAGACATCACGCATCTCCTGTTAGTTTATGGCTTAACCACATCATTCGAGCGTTGCAGCAACCTCATCGGAGATTTCGCCGTTGTGGTAAACTTCCTGCACGTCGTCGCAGTCTTCCAGCATATCGATCAGACGCATCAGCTTCGGTGCCGTTTCTGCATCCATATCCGCTTTGGTGGAGGGGATCATAGACACTTCAGCCGCGTCCGCTTTCAGACCAGCCGCTTCCAGCGCATCACGCACTTTGCCCATCTCTTCCCACGCGGTGTAAACGTCAATCGCGCCGTCGTCGAAGGTCACAACGTCTTCAGCGCCCGCTTCCAGTGCCGCTTCCATAATGGCGTCTTCGTCGCCTTGTTCAAAAGAGATCACGCCTTTTTTGCTGAACAGGTAAGCTACGGAACCGTCGGTACCGAGGTTGCCGCCCGTTTTAGTGAATGCGTGACGCACCTCCGCAACGGTACGGTTACGGTTGTCAGACAGACACTCAATCATAACGGCTGTTCCGCCAGGACCGTAACCTTCATAGATGATGGTTTCCATGTTCGCATCATCGTCGCCACCAACACCACGCGCGATTGCACGGTTCAGGGTGTCACGGGTCATGTTGTTTGCCAGCGCTTTATCAACCGCGGCGCGCAGACGTGGGTTAGCATCCGGATCGCCGCCGCCCAGTTTGGCTGCCGTCACCAGCTCACGAATGATTTTGGTGAAAATTTTACCGCGTTTAGCATCCTGCGCTGCTTTACGATGTCTGGTGTTGGCCCATTTACTATGACCTGCCATAAATAATCTCTCCAAAAAGCGCGCCTTCTCAGGCGACGTTAATTACAAACTCTTCAATCGCCTGCCGGTTACTCCACGACTTGGTTAACTGCGCGGCTTCGTGCGCATTAACCCAACGGTAGGTCAGATGTTCGGTGAACACGATCTCTCGTTCAGAGGGAAGTGCCAGGCAAAACCAGGATTCAGTATTACGCTCAATTCCCGGCGCATAGCGATGACGTAAATGGCTAAAAATCTCAAATTCCACCGTGCGCTGACAGTCAATTAAGGTCAGTTGCTCAGTCGCAACATCAATGGCGACCTCTTCCTTTACTTCGCGCATCGCGGCTTGCGACGCGGTTTCACCCTCTTCAAGGCTGCCGGTGACCGACTGCCAGAAATCAGGATCGTCGCGTCGCTGTAACATCAGCACTCTCCCGGTGTCCTTTGCATAAATCACGACTAACACCGAGACAGGCTGTTTGTATCTCATATCAGTTATTCTCAGCCTTCTTAACAACCTGAATGCTCAGTTCCGCCAGCGCTGCTTCGTTGGCAAAGCTTGGCGCTTCAGTCATCAGACATGCTGCAGCCGTGGTTTTCGGGAAGGCAATAACGTCACGAATGTTGTCAGTACCGGTCAGCAGCATCGTCAGACGATCCAGACCAAACGCCAGGCCCGCATGCGGCGGTGTACCGTATTTTAGCGCATCCAGCAGGAAGCCGAACTTCTCGCGCTGTTCTTGCTCGTTGATGCCCAGAATGCCGAATACGGTCTGCTGCATATCACCGTTGTGAATACGCACGGAACCACCGCCCACTTCATAGCCGTTGATGACCATATCGTACGCGTTAGCAACCGCGTCTTCCGGCGCAGCTTTCAGCTCAGCGGCAGTCATGTCTTTTGGCGCGGTGAACGGGTGGTGCATCGCGGTCAGCCCGCCTTCACCATCGTCTTCAAACATCGGGAAGTCGATAACCCACAGCGGCGCCCATTTGGCTTCGTCGGTAATGTTCAGGTCTTTGCCCAGTTTCAGACGCAGCGCACCCATCGCGTCGGCCACCACTTTCTTGTTGTCGGCACCGAAGAAAATCATGTCGCCGTCTTGCGCACCAGTACGCTCCAGAATCGCGTCTACGATTTCTGCGTTCAGGAACTTAGCAACCGGGCTGGTGATGCCTTCCAGGCCTTTCGCACGCTCGGTGACTTTGATGTAAGCCAAACCTTTCGCGCCGTAAATCTTAATAAAGTTACCGTAATCGTCGATCTGCTTACGGCTTAAGCTCGCACCGCCCGGTACACGCAGGGCAGCCACACGGCCTTTCGCGTCGTTCGCCGGACCAGAGAACACAGCGAACTCAACGCCTTTCACCAGATCGGCAACGTCAACCAGTTCCATCGGGTTACGCAGGTCTGGTTTATCAGAACCGTAACGACGCTCGGCTTCGGCAAAGGTCATGATCGGGAAATCACCCAGATCCACACCTTTAACTTCCAGCCACAGGTTACGCACCAGCGCTTCCATCACTTCACGCACCTGCGGCGCGGTCATGAAGGAAGTCTCAACGTCGATCTGAGTAAATTCAGGCTGACGGTCAGCACGTAAGTCTTCATCACGGAAGCATTTTACGATCTGATAGTAGCGGTCAAAACCGGACATCATCAGCAGCTGTTTAAACAGCTGAGGAGACTGCGGCAGCGCGTAGAACTTACCTTTATGAACACGAGAAGGAACCAGGTAATCGCGCGCGCCTTCTGGCGTAGCTTTGGTCAGCATCGGAGTTTCGATGTCGAGGAAGCCGTGATCGTCCATAAAACGACGCACCAGGCTGGTAATTTTTGCACGCGTTTTCAGGCGCTGCGCCATTTCAGGGCGACGCAGATCCAGGTAGCGATACTTCAGTCGCGCTTCTTCGGTGTTTACATGGTTAGAGTCCAGCGGCAGCGAGTCTGAACGGTTGATGATGGTCAGATCGGAGGCCAGCACTTCAATTTCGCCAGTCGCCATATCGGCGTTGACGTTTTTCGCGTCACGCGCACGCACGGTGCCCGTAACCTGGATACAGAACTCATTACGCAGTTCGGAGGCCAGCTTTAACGCATCCGCACGGTCCGGATCGAAAAATACCTGCACGATACCTTCGCGGTCGCGCATATCGATAAAGATCAGGCTACCAAGATCACGACGACGGTTGACCCAACCACACAGAGTCACCTGCTGCCCCTCGTGGGACAGACGTAGCTGTCCGCAATATTCTGTACGCATGAGATATCCCTTAACTTTGCCGCAGGCGGATTGTCACCTGTCTCGCAGGTGACGAAGTCGCAGCTTTAGCTGAATGTCACAACTGAATGAAAAAAGGCGGCTATTATACTGGAAATTCTGCCGCACGATAAGTCCGGTACTGACTGTACGCCTGTTTCCTGGACGGGCATTGCGTAATCTCACAAAAAATAACAAAAATTGTCGTCCCTTTCACACTGATTCGCGATTAAGGTGTAACGGAATTCTTTTTTTACTGGAGTGATCATGCTGGAACTGAACGCAAAAACAACCGCTCTTGTTGTTATTGATCTACAGGAAGGTATCCTGCCTTTCGCTGGCGGCCCATACTCGGCAAACGACGTGGTTGCCCGCGCCGCGCAGTTGGCGGAAAAATTCCGTGCCCACGGTTCCCCGGTGGTAATGGTGCGCGTCGGCTGGTCTGACGATTATGCCGAAGCGCTGAAACAGCCAGTTGATGCTCACGCTCCGGCCAAAGCGTTACCCGAAAACTGGTGGAATTACCCGAGCGCTCTGGGTAAATGCGCCAGCGACCTCGAAGTGACCAAACGCCAGTGGGGAGCTTTCTACGGCACCGATCTGGAATTACAACTGCGTCGTCGGGGCATCGAGACCATCGTCCTGTGCGGCATCTCCACAAATATTGGCGTGGAGTCAACGGCGCGAAATGCGTGGGAGCTGGGTTTTAATCTGATCGTTGCAGAAAACGCCTGTAGTGCCGCCAGCGCTGAGCAACATCAGGGCAGCATGACGCATATTTTCCCGCGTATCGCACGCGTACGCAGCGTGGACGAGATCCTGCAAGCGCTATGATTTATATCGGTTTACCCCAGTGGGCGCATCCCAAATGGGTGCGTCTGGGGATCACCAGCCTTGAAGAGTATGCCCGCCACTTTAACTGCGTGACGCGGTAATTTTTAAAATCACTAAAGAACGCCCAAGAGCATGTGTTTTCTTTAGGTTAATCAGTGCATTATAAGACGCCTCCATATGAAATTCGGTTAAGTTCATATGAGTTAAAATGTCCCAACCATGCCCCAAAACTGGCATTTATGCCCCATACATGCCCCAAAAACCTTCCTTAAAAAGCTACGTGCCCAACCGTTGACGCTGTATAAATAAACAGTATAAATTGCGTGCAAAATCATTGTTGCTTTGGAGGCGGTATGTTCGTTGAGTTGGTGTACGACAAACGGAATGTTGAAGGATTAACAGGTGCCAGAGAAATAATTCTGAATGAGTTAACAAAGCGAGTGCACCGGATCTTTCCGGATGCAGAAGTGAAGGTTAAGCCGATGCAGGCGAACGGCTTAAACAGCGATGCCAGCAAAAGCGATCGGGAGAAGCTGAACCGCATGCTGGAGGAAATGTTTGAAGAATCCGATATGTGGTTAGTTTCGGAGTAGTGCCAGCTTTTACCAAGTCCTTTTCATACCTTTCTGGATACGGGAAACCAAATTCCCGTATTGGATGAACCATTGCCGCCCTTTTTTAAAGCTGCTCTACCAGCGGATAAAAATTATGATCCTCGCGCTGCATTCGTTCATGCACCTTGCGCAACACTACATTCGCGTCGCGGCGAAATGCCTCGTCACAATTGATAAGCTTATTTGCCGTATTCCAGCGACGGGAAAACTTTTCATACTCGGCAACAATATCAGCCATCTCGCGCTGAAAATTTACGCTCATTGTTTTTAGCTTTTGATCGTTCACCTTTTCCAGATAAGGATATAAAAACTGATCTTCGGTAGAAAGGTGTACTTTAATCACAGAACTCATACTGATAACGGTTTGAGCGATTTCTTGCGCATGAGCCGTCACACCCGCCCGGCTAAGCTCCCTGAGGCGGCTAATTTTATGGATAATCTCGGCATGCTGGATCTTCATTTTATCAATATTCACTGGGGAATCCCTTAATGAGCTTTGCAATTTATAACATATATATTAAATGCATCTTTAAAAATAAGCAATCTGAGTTGTTTTTATTAAATTTTATAAATTTACGTTATGTAAATACATAATAAACAAAATTTGAATGCAAATATAAAGAGATCTATTGCCAATCTTCGGAATTTTTCTATCGTACATATGTCTCAAAACTGCGCCAATGCCGCCTCAAGAGATATCGCAGCATCAGTGCTGTTGATAAAGTGCGTCACCCGCCTCATAACCTCAGCCTCTTCAGCTGCATCACCTTCGATCGCTTCGCCGTCATCCGTGATTAACGCTTTCCCCCTAAGCTTCGCAAACTGCGTCCGACCTCCGGACAGAATCAACAGCGCATCACCCTGCTGTGGGCGCGTGACCGGGACGATGATCGCATAACCCGCCGACGTCTCGAGGATGCGACTGTCGGGAGTCATGCAGACACTGGCTGGCGTAACCCGCTGCTCTATATAGTCGGTAGATGGTGAAGGAAAGCCCATGTTTACGCCCTCTCTTGAATGCTGGATAAAAACACAGTATAAATACTGTATACCCATCCAGTAAAGGAGCAATGAGCAATGTTCGTGGAACTCGTTTATGACAAAAGGAATTTTGATGGTCTGCCCGGTGCAAAAGATATCATTCTGGGCGAGTTGACCAGGAGGGTTCACCGTATCTTCCCTGATGCTGATGTGAGGGTGAAACCTATGATGACGTTGCCGGCGATCAATACTGACGCCAGCAAGCATGAGAAGGAGCAGATTAGCCGTGTGGTTCAGGAAATGTTTGAAGAAGCAGAGTTCTGGCTTGTTGCTGAATGAGTGATTCCCCCTATACTTGCGCCAGCGCCACGGCATGAACACCTGGCCTACAGCTGTGGGTCGTGGCGTAAAATCACGGCCCACAGCAACTATCTAGCATCCAGCGGGAAACTTCTTATACAGCGTGGACATGCCAACATTATACCTGCTGGCAATAATCTGTCTGGATTCTCCGGCAGCTATCAGTTCACCAATTTCCTTCCACTGATCGTCAGTAAACTTTGGTCTTCTGCCACCAACACGACCTTTTGCCCTGGCAACAGCTAAACCCGCCAAAGTGCGCTCACTATTAAGGTCGGATTCGTATTGTGCCGCAGAGAGGATGTTGCGAAAGTTATAGCGACCACTGGCTGTTTTGAGATCAACACCATCGGTAATACTTCGGAAGTTAATGCCCTTCTCCTGTAGTTGCTGAAACATCAGCAGCGCATGTAAAACGTTACGCCCAATCCTGTCCAGCTTCCAGACCACCAACTCATCTCCCGTATGCATCGCCGTAATTAGGCGCTTCAGTACGGGGCGGTTTGATTTTCTACCGCTGGCATGCTCTTCCATTATGTGTTCGCACCCTGCTGATTCGAGCGCGATTCGCTGAAGTTCGGTGTCCTGGTGGTTTGTTGATACTCGGGCATAGCCGTAAATCATGGGTATTTCTCCTGTTGTGAAAACAGGAGAAACGGCGAGAGATCGCCAGATACTTGAGGGTTTTAAAAAGGTTGGTCTGGGAGAATTGGCTCTGGCAGGGACGATCACCGGCGTTTTTGATACCAATGGCTACCTGAAAATCCCTGTAATTATTGGCGGTGCTAAGCGAGCTCTGATGGTCCAGTGGGGCAACGCTGGAAACGCAGCGTCAGCAACCACAGAAACGTTTTATCCAGTCCCGTTCCCGAACAAGGTTTTTCAGGTAATAACTTGCGGGTTTCAGGTCGGTGGTAATCAGCAGGCGTATGTGACAGTTAACAGTTCGAACCCTTTGAACAGATTTGCGTGGAACGGCTTTTACGCCAATGGCGGACAAGCGCCAATCCTCAGCACCGTTGCCAATCAGGTTGGTTGCCAATACATCGTTATCGGGTGGTAAGGAGAAAATATGTTTCAGTATTCACCATCTACAAATTCGTTTTATCCGGATGATTTGCTTTCTGTATATGAAGATGCAGGGACTCTGCCCAATGATTTAGTACCAGTTGATGAGGATGTATTCCGTGAGTTCACCGCCACGCCTGAACCGGGCAAAATTAGAGTTGCAGGCAGTGACGGCCTGCCTGCATGGGGTGATATCCCGCCGCCTACCCATGAAGAATTGATCGTCATTGCCGAACAGGTAGGCCAACAACTACTGACCCATGCTGACGCGGTAATGCTCGACTGGCGAACGGAACTGATGCTGGGTGAAATCAGCGACGCCAACAGAGCGAAACTGTCGGCATGGCTGGCTTATAAAAACGATGTGAAGGCGGTTGATGTGGCAACTGACCCGGAGCGTGTTAACTGGCCTGTTCCCCCGGAGGTGTAGGCCAGTTGATGTCTGGTGCGGTGCTGGTATCTATTGCTGTCACCGCATCGATATAGTCCATCCAGGCGTTAAGGCTTGCGGATTCAGCATCCGTAAGCTTGCGCCCCATCAGTAGCTTTGTCTGCCAGACAGTAATTGTCGTTTGGGCAACGGCTAAACGGTGGGTTTTCTCCGCTTCAGCTGTTGCTATGAGCTGCTCTTGGGTTGGTGCTGGCGGATCAGCCAGAGTTGGTGCGCCATTTTCATCCGGTACGATACACTTCCCCTGCGCTTGACCAGCAAATAAATACTCATACTTTTCATTTGAAACTTCCAGAGCATCATCAGGCCAACCGCTTGGTGAATGTTCAAATTGCTCTCTATTAGATTCGGCGTAGAAACCGCCTGTTGTAGCGCTGTAGTAATAGGTTTCGGTCATAATTAGTATCCAAATGCGATGAATTTACCAGTTCGCGGTGAACTGTCTCCGTTGCCTTTCGATATTGTCACTGTGGTCGTAGTCATGCCCAAAACACCGATTTGGTCACTGGCGCTGATTTCAGGAATAGGTACAACAATAAGGCACTTGCGTGTAAATGCCTGGACAAAAGCAACCTGCGTGCTAGTCCCTGCTTCGGCAGGGAGTGACCAAGTGCCTATGCGGACTTGCAACATGTCTTTTACGTTGTACCAAAGTCCCACTCCATCCGCCGAAAACGTCGCGCCGGGGTTAGCATCGCTGTAAACGCGGTTACTCCCGTCATACAGCGAGCCGGCCGTGGTTCTTACGCTACCGCCGGTAATATTTACGTTGTCGGCATTCTGTTTTGCCAGATTTCCCAAACCAAGGTTTGTGAGAGCCGTAGAAATCGCCGCTGCACCATCTGATTTGATATCGGCAAATGGGTTTGCACGGCTCAGTGTGAGTTTTTGAATGGCTTTTAAAACCTGAGTCATATCGTTAATGTCGAGCGCCAATCCTGCTGACTCTACGATATGCGCTAACTCTTCCTGCATGGCGTTAAACGCTGCTGCCCGCAGCCTCGTTGCGGCAATACCACCAGCAACACTTCCATCAGTATATTTGCCATCCTGCGTTGCAGTGGCTTCGACTTGCCCGATTCGGAGCATAGTTAATCCTCACTTAGTGTTAAGCGATAAAATCAGAGGGGGAAATATCAGTTATGAATAATTGAAAATGATGTTCAGATGGGATGGGGCAATTTTGTTGATTGAACACTCCAGTTGTTTATTGCCCCACGATGCGAGCGGATCTCCGCAGTAGGACGCGCCAGCAAGCGAATACTTGATCGTTGTTTGTGGCGCATTTATCCGCCAGGTAAATGGCCACTCGTCACCGTTAAGCGCATCACCGCATACTGACATGCCACTCATAGCGGGCCGGAACTGTGTGATAGTGATGGTATAACCAAGAGCTGCAGCCACCCGGATGTAATAATCGCGGTTCAGGCCGCCGGTGCTGATTAACTTTGCCACCACGGCGCGCTGGCGATCGCTGACGCCACCGGATTCACCAATCGCACAATCATCTGGTAACCCCAGAGAGCTTTCCCATTCTGACAACATTACCGTCGCTGTAGGGGGAAAAGCACCAGTAATCAGGCTTTGCGCATCGTTGTCAGAACGCTGAAACGCGCTGCCCAGTGCCCGTAATACCGCAGCCTGTACCGTTTTTTGCGATCTGGGCCACGCCCTGCCCGTCGGCAGCAACGCGCCAAGCGCACCGGCATAATCATTTTTTGAAAAGAGGCTCATACAAAATTCACCCCGCCAAGCACCGGAATTTCGCCAACAGCAAAGGTGATATTGGCCATCGGAGAGTTAAGGATATAGCCCGTCGTGCCACTAACACCGCCGATACTCCCGTTAATATCAGAGAGGTAAACTTTCCCGGAACCATCAGGGTTAGCCTCATCAAAAAACAGCGCCGTCAGCGCGTCTTTTATACCCTGAACTGTGGTGCTGTCGGCATTTTTGATACCAGAGATTTCAATATTGATGACTTTCTTGATCGGGGAACATACGAAAACAATGGCAGTGTCTGTCTGCTGCGGATAGATGTGGTCGGCGACAGCGAGCTGGTCTCCGGTGGCTTTAACAGCCCCCCAGTCCTCAAGTTGGGATATTCCATCGGTACCGACCGGAAACCCACCATTGTCATTCCGATCACACATGATATACACGCCAACGGTCCCGGCCCCGTTCAGACGCCGCTTTACCCACGCGCGGGTGACGCCCGAAACCTCAAGCGCCCATTTTTTATAATCGGCGTCGCTTCCACCCTGAGGCGGATTCTGCCATGCCAGCAAGCCACGACTGCGAAAGTCCTCTTCCGTTTCAATATCGGCTCCGCCGGTCGCAGCGGACAGTAACGTTACCTGTGGATCCACGCCAGCAATATTCGCGTCCAGGGTCATTATGGTCCCGGCATCAGCGTTACCGCGCGCGCCTCCACCCGTTACATCACTGGTAATATCCGGCAGGATGGCCGTCACCGCGACGATACCAAATCCATCTGCCTGAATTTTAAGATCTGCATCCGTCCGGTACTGGTATCCGTCCCCGCGGTTAATGATCGAGCCAACAGGGATAATACTGTCAACACTGCCACTAGCCTGTACCGCAGGCGACTTCGCCGCTGCAGCTGGTTTTCTGAATACCTGCTTAAGGGCCATCCACCCGGCGAGATACTCATCGGTAGAGGTAAACGGGTTTGTCTGCAGGGCAATATAGTCAAGGTAGGCGTAATGCAGATGCCCCATCCCCGCATCCATGTCAGCCAGTACCTTCAGGTTCGCGAAGCGCAGGAGCGCACCAACATCCTCAAGCTCCGCCTGCATAAATTTCCGGTTTCCGTCGCGGAGTTCGCTCAGCGTCGGTCGTTTAAACGGCATATTAACGTTGCTCCCATATCCAGTAAAACCTGAATTCCTGCCAGTCCTTCCCCGGTGCCTGATAGCGGATAATGAGATTGAGCCGGTCAGGCAGGACGATCCTTGCAACAGGAATAACCTCGCTGACAACGCCATCAACCTTTAACCAGTTGAGCGCTTCACTCGAGTATTCCTCCGCTTTTTTTGCTACATCCTGGGTCAGTTTTTTCCGCCGTAGCAGCCAAAGCCGGGATCCCAGTTGGGATTCCTCCCCGGAATCCCCCCACCAGCCGCGGCGATCGCTATCCTCATAATCATCGTCAGCGCGCGCCAGCCTGTCGGTAAACAGGCTGTCCAGTATTGCAGTCTGTAAATCGTTCCCCGTGGTGAGTTCACCCAGCCCTTTCTGCCAGTCAGCAAACATCTCATCCACATTCCAGAATGAAGCGATGTCACTCA
This sequence comes from Citrobacter sp. RHB35-C21, assembly GCF_013816515.1. Classification (NCBI taxonomy): domain Bacteria; kingdom Pseudomonadati; phylum Pseudomonadota; class Gammaproteobacteria; order Enterobacterales; family Enterobacteriaceae; genus Citrobacter; species Citrobacter sp. RHB35-C21. The sequence goes on along the minus strand of NZ_CP057147.1, from coordinate 2,284,620 downwards.
TGTCACCTGATCCTCTGTTTTTTGGCTGAGGATATTGTCATTGCCACTCTGGGCATTTTTAACCACATGATCATGGTCATTATGTGCATCCCGCAGCTCTTTCAGTGTTCGGGTATTGGTTTCACAGTTATCAACAATGTCACCCGTGCACCTCAGGATCGGGGTATTTGCAAGGATCCCCTGGCTGGCATTGATGGTCACGTTAGTGGCGTTATTGACCTCAACATTCTGGCCCTTTGCATCCAGGAAGATCCCCTTCTCCGTCAGGAGAATATTAAGGCCCCACTGGTTATACATGACCGTTTCGCCCGCTTTCAGGCCTGTATGACGGAACCCCTGATGGTTGGACGCAATTACCACCGCGCTGGAACGATCACCGCCAATAAAAGCCAGAACCACGTCAGTCCCTGACGGCAGGCCGGATGAAAAACCAAATTCAGCCATCCGCGGTGCGCTGGCCACCTCCAGCGGAGTCTGGTACTGGATTGACTGCACCACCCCACCATCTTTCATAGCCGTGATCCGGCCAATCCCCAGCATGCCGGCGATCCTAGTCGCTGCATGTTTAAATAGTTGCTTCATGTATTGAATCCCGCCAGGTTCTGGTAGAAGGCATATGGCTGAACGGCGAATGCTTCAGGCGGCATCAGCGTCATGCGTGCATGGGTGCCGTAGTCATCGCGCATATAGGTGACTTCTGCCAGTAGCAATTCAGTCTCCGGCAACCGTAAGGTGGGAAGATCAACGGGGATCAATGTGTTTGGTTCCCACAGTTTCCCGTCTTTATCCCGCCAGGAATCGATGGTTACCGAGAGCTGTTTTGAACGTCCGTACCGCCGGTTCATTTCCCAGTCGATCGCACTTTGTGCCTGTTGAGTAGCCATCAGGGTACTTTCCACAATCGATATATGTTTTCGGTACCGCATACGGGCGGCCTCCGGATCTCTCGCCGTTGCCAGAGTCACAGCGTCATAGGCCGTATCAGGCGAATACCCTGCAATTGGAGAAACGCTCATTGATACACCGACATAATCTGAAAACCTGTCAGCCATCGATTTGCGGTAGTATGCCTGCTCGACATTTACCCCTTCGGCTATCCCACTCGCCGCACGACGTGTTCCCACCCGGGTCAGTAACAGGTTTCCATCGGGCTGATCGTAGTAAAGCAGAGCAGACCATCTGGCCACCCGATCGATGACTTCTTGCGGAGACTCACCCCAGTTCAGAGTGAACTGGGGTACCTTCACAAGTTCATCAACATCCGTGGTTACGGTGATGCCGTAGTAGGATGCCAGGCGAGAAGCAATTTCAAGCGCATTACTGGCATTAATGACGTTGTTAGGCCACTCAGCTGAGCAATCCACCAGGTCCTGACATTTGCTCCTGCCCGTGGCGCGGACCTCATGGCGGGAGCGCGATAGTGCGGGTTCCCAGTCATCAACATATCCCGTCAGTGTCAGATCATCTCCGATACGAACTTCACAAGACATTCCCTCTTCAACGAGTTGACGATCTTCGTTGCCAGGGAAGTAATCCATTAGCCCAAGATCGAAATCAGAGGGAAAACGCTCAATACCCCGCGTTACCCGGACAGAATCCCACCCCTCGATGATTTTGCCGTCGACCGTCAAAGAAACAACATCCAGATCGCTGTCTGCATTCATTGCCTCAGTACCTTCATGGTTGTCGGCATAAACGCCGGATGCGCTACGCGCGCTTCCTGTACCAGTTCATCTGCACGGGTGGCATCCTGGTATAATCGGTTTGCCAGCGTCAGCGCCGGAAGCGGCTGAGCGGTAGTAACCTGCAGAAGCTCGCTCAGACCAGAAGCACGCTCACTCATCGTAGAAAGGAATGCCGATCTGACGGCGAGAAGCGCGTTATACATATCATCGTCCGCGCGGTCTCCAGCCAGAACCAGCGCCGTATCAAGTTGCACAGAAACTCGTTGAGTTAACTCTTCTGCCTCGTCTGTACTGGCTGGTCTGGAGTCCGCAGCGGCACTGGTCATGGCACCAGTACATAGCACAACAATCAGCGTGTTCATGGTCGCCGAAATCGCTTTGCTGCTGTCGGACTGCTGGTACTCCGTGCTGATTGAATTAGCTAGTTTTTCCAGCGCTGTGATTCGGTCATTAACGCTGCCGGCGCTGTTAAGAATTGCGTTTACCACGTCGGCGACGCCCTGGACAAACTCATCAGGTGTGTTGGAGCTGCTAAGCTGGCTCGACCTGTCGGTAACATTTTTCCGGTCCATTACCGACTGGGCTGTTACCTTGTCAGCCAGTGCTCTCTCATCATCCACATCAGCAACTGACGATTTGCCAGCAACAGCAGAGGAACTACCGCCCACAGAGCCTTTACTGTAACGTCCGTACCGGGTATTCCCGAACGTGGAGTTCAGGACATTGCTGAGATTCGTGACCTGACTGATGGTGCTGTCAACCATGTTAGTCCAGAACGTGACCGTGCCTCTGATGGTGTTTATAGCCTGTGTGACACCGCGGATTTCACTCTTAACCCTGGCAATCGTGCTCAGCACAGCAGTGCTGACCAGTTTCAGATAGTTGGTTTTCACCGTGGCGCCTGCAACGGTACTGCCCGTGACGGCAAACACTTTAAGCCCTGATTCAATTGCCATCAGAGTAAATTCAAATACTCGCCCGTTCTCCATCGACCCGGAAATACGCAAACCATTCTCAGGGATGGAAACCGTTAATTCTCCCAGTGTAGGATGGACAAGCGTACCGCTTCCTTTTTTTTCACAGGCAGCAATGAGCGACTGACGTTGAGTGATAACATCACCACCACCGTAAACCTGACTGTTCTGGATGATAAATCCGCGGAGAACAAAGCGCCGGGTTCCCCGACCAAGATCCTCTATCCAGGCCGTATCCCGATAAGGGTATTCATGTACAGCCTGACGTCTGCCGTGGCTACCTTCTTCCATCACCATGGCGAAAGGCACACCACGAAAGGAACTGGATCGTATTAATCCCCGCCAGTCATCGTTGTCACCGCCCCCCATCAGTGCAGTTATTGCATTCTGGATAATTGGCATCAGGTCTCCTGAAATAAAAAAAACCGCCACCTGGCGGTTACCGTATATACAATGACAGTTGAAAATGATCAGTAAGACATGGGTAACGTTATTCTTCCGCCATCTTCGGCGCTGTATTCCCTTCGCCCTCCCTTCCCGTCGATCATGGTGATCTCAAGTTTCAATTTTTGCTCAGCCATCGCACTCATGAAGGAGCGCGTAATATTATCGGTAAGGGTCTTATCTGGTCCCGAACGCTGCAACTCTGGCTGAATGATGGATTCCCGATTTCTGTTCTGCGAGCCTGAGAGAATATCAGTTTCATCACTCGGGTTACTAAGAGTGCTGGAGTCACGATTTCCAGTTTGCGAACCTGAGATAATATCATATCGCTGTTGAGCCAGCACATCCGGATTTCTCTTCCCTGACCACCGATCATCAGTAATGGCGGTCTGGATGGCGTTTAGCAGTTGTTCCTCAGTATAAGGTTGTGCGCCATTCTCATGTTTAATCATGGCTGCCATTATCGTTTTTAATGTTTCCGGATCGTGCAGATTTACTTGCTCTTTGGCTCCATATCCAGTGGCTTTTGAGACGGAGTCAATATATGCACGAGTATTATTCTCTGATTGCGGAGCATAGGTATGAATAATCCCATCCAGAGTATTATTCCCCCTGTCACCATACAACATCAGCTGTCTCGCCATTGCAGTTCTTCCGTCGGCATCATTCGCAAAGGTAGAAAATCCGCCATTTTTACCCGTTGCGTTTGCTGCAACCCTCAAATTACCGGGATTATTATTTCTGAAGCCAATTGCGTTATTCCTTGTTTCCCCGTAAGGAACATTGCCGCGTGCAACGTTGGATTGTGGCTGGCTGATAGCGGATAAGTCATTCTGCAATTGAATCGCAGAATCGGTCGCGCGGTAATTCGCATCGTACCGCTTTCTTACAGCATCAGTCATGAAACCCGCGTCAACCTGCCCACGTTCACTGCGGGGTAAGCTGTTATAAAGTTCCTTATCGTTCTGAATGCGCCGTAGTTTCTCAGCATCATTGCTGTTGATAAAACCGAGAGCATGAGACAGCCCAGTAAAATCACCATTAGTGAACAGATCGGTAACACCTTCAAGGCCGTCTTTGACTGAACCATCCGAAAGAATGGTCTTAAGTGCCTTGTTTTTTGAACGTTGCCACAGACCATCCCAGGATGCGCTGAGCTCATTCATAGTGCCGTTCACTTCACTCAATTGCTGATTTAGTGCCGGATCCACAGTCAGACCAAACTCATCAGATTTAGCCAGCAGCGTTTTCATGCGCTCACCTTCACGCATTAACGCCAACATTTCTGGCGTCAGCCCAAGAGCATCCGCTACGGACTTTTGTTGCTCAGGCCGCAACGAAGGGAAGACACGAGCAATCTCCTGTAATGTTTTTAGCGTATCAACAGAACCATCATTATTTTTCTGTATCTGAACACCGATCTGTGCGAGCGCACCAAGTACCTGCCCATTCGCGCCACTGGCGGCTTCTTTCAGCGTTTTCGCCATACCATCGATAGAAGCATTGGCACTTTCACTATCAGCGCCAAGGATGCGCATCGCTCCAGCAAGACGGGAAAAATCGTCTACACGCATACCGGCATTCTTTGATGAAACGTCCAGGTTATACGCTTCCCTGGACGCTTCGCGAAAACCGTAGGCCACCTGTTTAAGCCCGTACCCTGCAGCACCAGCAATACCGAGTGAACCCAACTTACCAGATAGCTCCCCAACCATTTTCAAGGGAGGAACCATATCCCCGATAAGCTGCACGTTGTCCCTGGCCGTTTTAGACAGATTTTCAAAACGTGAAATAAAGCCATTCAGCCCATCAACTGTTTCCTGCCCACCTAACTGAAGCCCTTCTTTCGTTCTATCGAGTTTAGGTTCAAGCCCACGGATAGCTTCATTGATACGGTCAATAACATCACTGACCTGATCATTTGCCACCAGCTCAAAATCAAAGACATTACTCATCGTCTTCAGGTTTCCTGAGTTTGTTGATCCGGGATGCCTGGGCTATCCACCATTTCAATCGGGCGCGGGTCATTCCCCACGCCCTATCTTCTGTCCATCGAAAGTAAAACGTGACGTCAGCGGCTGCTTCTTGCCAGGCTGTTAGGGCTTCCAGGTCAAAAAACTGAGCAGATACTCCTCACACTTACGGAAGTCGAGAAAATCCATCGGCTGCAGTACGCTTTCACGCGTACCGGAAACCAGCGCAATAAGCAGGCGCATCGCCGCGAGCGACGTTGACGCAGCCTGTTTCTCATAAAACTGCTCAGCCTGGCTTAGCGTGGGTGCTTTCAGCTCCAGCTGCGTATAAGTGGTCTTCTCCGCAGCATCATCCAGCGCTACGGTTAATGGAATGGTTTTAACGCGTTCAATCTCAGCCATCTTAGTTCTCCGTTACGTCGCGGCCTTCCCAGCGAACATCAAATACTGCATCTTCGCTTTCCACTTCCTGGACGTTGACCGTCCAGAGTGAACGGCCAATGATAGTTTTCCCGTTAGCCAGCTCGGCGATCACGTTGACGTTCGTCTGCTGGTTAAAGCCCTGCACATTCGTTCCGCCACTGTCACGCAGTCGGGCAGAAATGTATGGCGCCACAGGTTTTTCCTTATATCCGTGCACACCATCCATCCCTGTCAGGGTGGTACGGTTTACGGTGGCAGCCTGGTATTTAAACGAGCCCTCCACCATTACCGTCACACCGTTAACAGTGACATAGGCGGTTCCCGCCAGGCGGTTAGTAGTATCACCTGCCATCGTTTAAGCTCCTGTTGATTCAGCCCGAGTGCGGAACTGATTGAGCAGCGCGAAAATGCGCAACTGGTTCATGAGGGTTCCCGGCCACAGCACATCGACGCGGTTCGGATTTTTGGCGTTCTGCTCGACGATGATATTTTTTGCGAATGCCTCCGCATCCTGCGCATAACCGTTCCATACCAGAGTCTGGTACTCGGCAATCTGATCGGCCTTGATAATGTTTGGCGTGACGATCGCCGCGCCAGGTGCAAATCGGGTTCCATCCGCAGCAAGCTTCATACGGCCAAACTTGCTGGTCACCGCTGTGCGCAGGTAGCGGGTCACAAACATCAGGCTGAACAGCGTCTCCACTTCCAGATAACTGTCATCTGCATCGCCATAGCTGTTTTTCTGGTAGGTGGTGATCAGGTTTTCAATGCGCACCGTGCCATCGTCATCGACCGTAAATGTCGAAATGCCGCTGTACAGCAGATTGTTACGCTCGGTCAGCTCAAAGCGATCCTGCAGTTCTGGCGCAAGCACCCCCTGAACAGCGAGCGACTGTAGCGGGCGGCCGGGGTCATTACGCAGACTCACCGCAGCTGCGCCGGTGTAAGCTGCAGACCATGCCCAGGAAGGGGACGGCGATTTATTTACGCCCAGCAGGGTCTCATGCTGGTTATTGCGCAGCTCACCTTTGGTACCGAGCTGGGCGTAAGTCCCGGTGGTGGTACCAAAGGAATGGCCATAAAGCTGCTTGTCCCATGCCCAGCGACCGCCAGTGTCTGACAGGAACTCCTTCATCACATTCAACGAGGTTGTATCGTCGTAAGGGTTGATGATGAAATCGAATGTTCGATCCTGCAGGTTTGCCAGCGCGCCGGTAATATCCGGAGCCCCGACTCCGTTAGACATAGCAGTAATCGTCAGTTCCAGGCCTGCAGGTGTGGACTCGCCTCCAGGTAAGCCGAGGAAGTTCAGGCGAATGTCGATCCCATTACCCGTAGCACCAAGATTCTTCGCGGTCAGGGTTACGGTATCCGTAGTCGCACTGGCGGTTACAGGTAGCGTGGTTTTTGCGTTAATCGCCGCGGCCAGAGAGGTGGCGATCGCTGCCACCGTATCTGTTGCTACAACGGTCAACTGAATGCGCTCACCAGCAATATAAAGGGAGATCACTCCGGTTGCCGTCGGTGCGCTGCTCACTTTAATGGTGCCGGTTGCAGCCACCATGGAATCGGAGTCTTCCTCCAGCGGCAGGATCCAGACTTCGGCTGCGGTATCATTTTTCTGATACGCCGCCATCATGGCCTGCAGAATTCCCCCTTTTCCTGTCAGCTCACCGACGGTATCCGAAGAGGAAACTCGCTGCGGAATACCAGGGGGGGTTGAGCCGGTACTGAGCATCCCACCGATAAGCAGGGTGCGCTGCGTGGCAGTGGCGTTATTCGCCATTGAGTTATCAAACTCAACGAAGAAAAGCCCTACCCGCAGGTTATCGGGAACACGAGCGAAAGGTACGGTCATTCATTTTCTCCCGCTTTTTTAGGTAATGATTGTTTCTCTGGCGCGCCCTCATCCTTTTTAGAGAGGATCACGTCCCCATCGCTCAGACGGCGACGCCAGAAAATATTGTCAGGTACTTCAGCACCCTCTTTAGGCAATGGGATGCCCTTGACGGGGCAGCGAACGCTGAGCCCGTTGTTCGGCTTAACAAACATGGATTACTCCTGAAGATTGAGGCTGATACCCGGTTTAACTGTGCCGTCTGGCATGTCGACCGCAATATCCATGCCCTCAAGGGGAACCGACTGGACAGGATAAAAATCTTCCGGCCCCTGGTAATGCTCTATGTCGATCTCGAAAAGAAGCTGCCCCATATGGGCCTCTCCTTCTGAATCAACATTGATGGTTGAACGAACTTCCGCGTATTTCTGAATATTCCGCGTCAGTTCGTAGCTGTTGATCACCGCGCGCTCCACCTGCTCGCGAAGGCTTTCAAGCGCCAGCTCTGCCCGCATGGCTCCATCATCCACTGTATCGCCGTCATACTCCTGAACGCGCCCAGTGATCCTGACAGTGGTGAGGGTGGTAAAAGCAGGGGTATTACGCCCCTGTGATTTTTTCTGTTCAAAAGGCGTCTGAACCAACAACACAGGATACATATCTGGTGAAGTTGACCAGTCGCGTGGAGAGAATACGCGGTCGCCCGCGCTGGTTGTCCCGGTTAGTGCAGTGACAACCATTTGCCGTATCGCTGCTGAATTCATCGCGGTTTTACCACATTGAGGACAAGACGAGATCCGCCATGACTGTCGGGTTCGACGTTTGACACAACAAATAACTGATTGATGATGTGACCACCGACCGTCTTTATAAATACCCGGTCAGATACAGCAGGTTGCGATTTACCCAGCTTGCGAAATTCAGCATCGCGCACACCCAACATCGGGCTGGAGGTGTTAATTTCTGAATCGCCATCAAGGTTTTCAGCAACCTGCGCATAACCACGGTCAAAAATCCCGTTAATTGTAAAAGGAGTACCGTTACGTGGACGGTACTCGTGCTCATCGCCAAAGACATCATGCAGCGGACTCAGAAGATGAGAATCCCAGTCCACGCCCATGTCATTACCCTGTCGTAACTGAAACTGATGGCTGAGAAGCAAGAACTCGCTTACGAAGCACATCAACATCAGCAATAACGCCGGACTGCAGAAGACGCTCAGCATCTTTGCCGGTTACAGGGATGCGCATATTTTCGCGGTACATCTCCCCGTCATGACGAATGCAATTCCCTTTCAACACCACATACTCCTGCGATTCAGTGTCTCCGGATTTTTCGTCACCACCATCGTCATCAACAGACAATTCGGCATCATCTGTTTTGCTCAAAGGCTGTTTTTCCTGGGTGTTATCGCCAGCATTCAGGTCGTCAACGCTCAGGCCGTCTTTGGCAGATCCTTCTGCATTCAGATCATCAGCCAGCCCGGTATTAGGTTGTTTTGCCATATCAGACCACCGTTGCGCAGAGGGATGCATTTACCCGGCTCGGAATAACCAGCGGGGAGGATTGCATCAGGATAAGACGCTGGGCTGGATCTTCTTTCACCCAGGATTTTGGCGCATAAGCCAGCGGACCGTAGTTGAAAGCCGGGTCCAGGATAACGCCAAAGGCGCGGGTACCCATCAGATCGGCACCACTCATAATGACAGCGCCATCGGGGATCATAGGCTTCTCGACGTTGTCCAGCGGATCAATAAACCAGTCGTTATATAACCAGAGGTCAAAGTTACCCCAGCGCCCTTTATAAATTGCGCCCTTCATTACCTGTGGGCCGGCGTTAATCTGGTTACCAAACGGGCTCAGCGCCGGGAATGTAATGGCGTTATCCTTGATGGTGGTATCCAGTCGGAATGCACGCCATGACTTATTCGTAAAGACCAGATCCGTGGCGACAGAGCCGGACTCTTTCAGGAAAGTAGTCTGCCAGATTTCAATGTCATCTGATGGCTGGGTATTGGTAGCGCCAGCTGCAACGGTCAGTGGCCATTTATCCGAGCCGCTAAGAGTGATGGTCAGATCCGAAGCACGCCCGAAATCCACCACCTGAGTTTCATAGCCCTCCCCGGCGACGGTTACGGTCCCAGACACCAGCGCACTCGCCGCCATCCATTCCAGACGACGGTTGATCATGTCAATCTGGTCAGTCATTTCAAACTGAAGGTTCAGCATTTCGCGCTCGGCAGCGGTATATTCCCCGCCAATACGCTCACCAATCTGGCGGCGGATAGGTTTGCGCAGGTCCGGCGCGCGCTTATCTTTGATGTATGCCGGTTTGAAGGTATTGGTCTGGTATTTACGGGATTCGACCAGCTTACCTTCCACCAGCGGGGAGACGAACGGCGCCATACGACGCAGGCCGACATCAACATCAATCGCCACTTCTTCAGTCTCGTAAGTCACGACATTCGGGAAGAAGCGATCGAGCAGCCAGTTCTGACTGGTTTTCAGGTTAGGAACAACCTGCACCAGCACGCTGGTATCAAAAATATTTTCCATATTCAGTCTCTTGATAGTGCCAGCCGCAGCTGGCAAAAAATTTAAACGAGCCAGCCCCTGCCGGTTAAAGCATTCGTCAGGAGAGCCGTGGGGGAAATCAGGAGGTGGTTACAGGTGCCTGGTCACTGTCTTTCAGGAAGATAGCCAGCGGTCGGAGCGCTTTTTTCAGGTCAGCGGTCGTCCAGGAGTTATCAAAAATAATTCGGTGCTGGTTGAATTCCCCCATCAGATACAGGCCGCCGTTCTGATCGGAAGACGATGCATCAACATCATCAACCAGAATAGCAACGGGTAACTGACTGCCATCTTCAGCCGTTTTCACACATTGCGTGTATTTCCCGCTGGCAGCCACCAGGCCCAGGACAGTACCACGCTTAAAGGCACCGCCCGTAATGATCCCGGTGTCAGTCACCAGCTGGAGCGTGCCAGCGACAAGCTGATCCGGAACAAACAGCGCGCTCTTCATGCCAGGCGCAAACGCATTCTGACCAAACTGATCCATTATTTCTCTCCTCTTGTGGAGTTGTAGAGGACGGTCATTTTACTTACCAGCGCAGACTTTCCGGTCTCTTTCTGTCCGCTATCCGGATTAAGCCGGACCTGGTGGCTTTCCTGCATACGCTGATCGAGAGAGCGTTTACGGGATGGCTGAGATGCGGCTGCGGCCGGAGCCGAAGAGGCTAGGACATTAATTGCTGCCGCAGAACTCATCCCGGTATTGAAAGCCAGTGACGCGGCCAGTGAAGGATTCGCAGCTGCATGCTTACTGCCGAAAATACGGGCGCAGCGTTTACGCTCAGCAGCGCGTGCATTTTTTACCGCCTTACTCTCTTTGCGATCGTCGTCGCCGTCGTCTTCAGAATCATCATCTTCTGACGCATCCGGATCATCGCCGTCATCTTCAGCATCATCGTCGCGTTCGTCTTCTTCCGCGTCGTCGTCGCGCTCATCATCATCGGCATCATCTTCGCGCTCGTCCTCTTCCGCGCGACGGGCTTTCGCTTTTTTGGCTTTTTTATCCTCTTCTTCCTCAGAAGCGGAAGGGCCAAGACCAATGAGGTGAGCAAAACTAAACGTCTTTTTCTTTTCCATTTCAGGCTCCTGTTTTTTCAAGTAAGTTTTTGAACGCAGCGTCAGGAGGACACACCTCATCAGCCAGTCCAATTTCAACGCCATCAGCAGCCATAAAACAGGCGGCCTGGGTACTTTTTATAACCTTTGCGCTAATCCCCCGGTTTCTGGCAACAGTGTTCACAAACAATTCGCCCATGGTGTTAATGTCCTGCTGGATGGCGGCCAGCGCTTCATCTGACAACTCTCTCAGCGGCGAACCTTCAGCCTTGCGGGATCCATAGGTGATGATCGTAACTTTAAGACCGTCATCTTTAATCCGCTGCGTCCAGTCAAGGTGCATGGTGATCACACCCACAGAACCCACTCCGCCGGTGCGCGGAACAGAAATCCGGTCCGCTGCACTGGCAATGGCATACGCAGCGGAATAAGCGCTTTCCGTCAGAATGGCATGGATAGGCTTTTTCCCCCGGGAGCCGTAAATGACATCAACCAGATCGAAGCATCCAGCGACCTCGCCGCCGGGTGAGTCGATATCCAGGCAAATGCCCGAAATGTCGGGATCTTCCATCGCAGTAAGAAACGCCTGACGAATGCCGTCATACCCTGTCATTCCACTGTACGGACGCAGACTGCCCAGTTTTTGCACCAGCGTTCCGCATATCGGGATGACGGCGACACCCAGCACATTGTCATAACCCGGATCACTACGGGATTCACGTCCCCGGTTATCGTCATATCCGTACCAGTCATCCTCCATGGCAAGAGAAGATTCGATTTTACTGATACCAAATCGGTCCATTACGGATGCCATGATGACTTCGGCTTTACTCGGGTGCAGCGCCAGCGGGGTGTTAAATAATCGCTGGGCCAGATGGGGTAGATTCACTTTTCCTCCGGATCGGTAATGGTCTGGCTCGCAAACTGGTCAGCCTGTGCCCAGCTCGGAAGCGGTAATCCGCGTTTAAGACATGACTCAATTTCTCTCTGGCGCTGATCAAGCACTTCTTCCCAGTCTTCACCGACGTTTTCACCCACCTCAATCTCGAGGGTGGAAAGTCCGGCATCCAGACCAAGAATGGCGCCTTTTTTCTCTGCAACCGGATCCACCCAGCCGCGCCCTGGCCCCATCCAGCGCGCGCGAGAATACGCGGCTCTGGCGTCAACAAAATCAGGTGCGCCTGCGGGCAGGGGTAAATCCTCATTGTCGTGAACTTCTTCAACAAAGGCGGTGAGAATGGGCTGAGCGAAGCCGGTAGAAAAATCGTCCCGGCGGCGAGTCAGTGTTTTCCATGCCTCCAGCAACGAGGAGCGTGCAGAACTGTAGTTAACGTCAGACCAGTCCTGGGTGACCTGCTGTGGGGACAACCCTGTTCCTGAAGAAAAATTACGGAGAACAGCAGATTCGAAGACTTCAAAATTGCTGTAGGGCCGCGCCGCGTTAACCGTCGTGATTTTCTCACCAGGATAAAGAATGGGCATTCGGGCACCATTCTGAAGTGTCAGACGCCGATCGTTATGGAACTCAACACGCCCGTCCTGATAAGTGCCTAACTCCGACTCGTCATAGGTCTCGCCCAGGGCAGACTGAACCATCGCAGGGTCATAGGGTGACTCAATGTAAGCGGCAAATATGGCATTAAGAATTGCTGCCTCAAGCTCACTCTGGTCATACTTCACCAGCATTTTCAGACGCTGAATAACCGGAGTCAGGATGCCGTTACCGCGGTGCTGCGCGCCACGCTCATGATCAAAATCGTGAACCACATGCGGGCGGCCCCAGTCAGTTTCACGCGGGATACGCTGCCACGTCATGGTTTTAGCCCCGCTCCACCAGTCACCGATATGGGCCTCCCTGATGTGGTAAGCAACCGGCGCACCGTCCGCATCAATTTCAACGCCACCACGGACATTTGGCATATCGAAATTCTGCTGAGGATTACTGAGGCGGTCAGGATCGACAATCTGTACCGTGGTGGCGTAACGCCCTCTTCCGGGACCAAGCCTGTCAGTTCTGTACTGGAGAATGGCCAGAGCATCCCCGTCAATAAGCTTGTGACGAAATCCCAGGCGTAACATCTGCGACACGGTGAGTTTTCGTTCAACATCACAATACCGGCCAGGATCGTTACTCCAGGTCCGCCAGTGCCCGTCCAGTGCTTTTCCGTACTCTTCCGCCCAGGACGCATCAAACGCCTTGTTTCCGGTGATCATTCTGAGAACACGGTAATCGGGTTTCATGATGGGGCGGAAGTTGGCACCAACCGCATTATCCAGCAGACGTGTGACCGCACCGTTTGCCCAGCCGTCATTACGGACCAGATCGCGTGCGCGGGACACGATGCGATCCCGGTAAATGTTAATTTCATTGTCCGGGGACCACAGCGCGGGTTGCCAGTTCGCCAGTTGATCGCTGAAAGAGTCAGCTGCGTCATAAGGTACGCGGCTCCCCCCCACCAGCATAGAGGGACGCTGCTGTCGCAACGGCTGCCCATCAGAGCCCAGTATCTGTACTTTATTCATCAGAATCTAAACCTCGCTGGTTTCCGGGGACGAGAGATAATCCCCAGTTGCGCCTGCAGAAGTTGAATCAGGGCCAGCAGATCAGCCAGGGTGCTTTGCTGATAGGACACTGATCGCGTCCCGTCTCCCTGCGTATAGGAAAACGAAACACCGTGGCTCCCGGTTGCTAAATCAATGTACGCCTGCTGAGCTTTCGCAAGCGCATCCCTGAGCTGATCGTCAGTCATTGCGCCGGCAAGCAGGCTGGTGTTCCGGTTGAACATGATTTTCCTTATTTCGGCAGGAGTTGCGATATTCGCTTACGTTTGACCGGCGCTGGTTCTTCAATAACCGCACCCGGCAGCTCGTAATTGATTTTTTCTTCCTGTCCAACTGGCGCTGGCAGGAACTTATCCGGATCGGCTTCGAGGTTGGCGGCCCGGACGTTGAGTTTTAACCCCATATGTTTGAGACCGCACAGCGCGGCATAGCTGTAAACGAGGCAGTCAAGCGCTTCGTTAGCTCGTCCTGGTATTGCTTCCCAGATACTGTACCGCTGCCCGGAAATGACTTTGTAAACCAGTCGCTCCGCCAGCAGCTGATTGAAGTACCCGAGATCGCGATCGTCAGGAAAATGCATATAACCCGCAGCGGCGGCGCCAGGTTTGGGTGGCTCAAGATGCAGGCGACCGCGTATCACGTCTTTCGCTGAGTTAACCCCCAGAATGACAGGGCGGAAACTGGCTTTGCTTTTCGATGATGGTCGTTTGGTCGGCCAGACAGGATTGCGTTTGCCTCCCTGTGCAGACTCCCCCTTAATTGCCCAGACACGACGGCCAAGACGCTCTTTGGCGAATTCGTATACCTTCTGCGTATGGTGGCCGCCGGAGTCCATGCACGTTGCCATGATATTCAGGCCGCGCCCGTCACCACGTCGCCAGATCTGTTTCAGGTATGCATCCAGTCGCTTCCAGGGTTCTTCCGTCTCAAGGTCACCATAAATAACGTCATGCGCGACCGACCACGATTCTTCATCTCTCCCCCAGCCGGTGATCGTAATTTCGAAGCGATCGTCCTGGGTATCAACTCCAGCTGTTAACAATGCCACCCCGTCCGGAACGAGGGCCGGAAATATTTCCCGGCGCGCCAGCAGAACATCAACAGGGAGCTGTTTCCCATGATTAGGTCGGTGCGGAAGCCCCATCTGGGTATTCCACCACGCCTGTTCCTTATCCGGATCGCCCTTCGCATCGATATATTTTTTCGCAATATCCGACGGCTTATCTTTTTGCCAGGGGCTGAAAAGCTTGGATGCCTGGTACCCCACGTGGTGGTTATCGACTGCCTCCTTTCCACAGGAGGGGCAGATTGCGCGATAGACCGCATGCCGTTCCGACTCTGACCATTGCCAGACCTTTTCAACGCTGCCCTCGTCTGCCGCCCGCCAGGCAAGGTCATAATCCATCAGCGGTGAGTGCCGCTCCCCGCAGCACTCAAATGGGCGCGTCTGATGCCATCGAATAGTTTGCAGAGCTCTGAGGCGCTGTCCTTCGGACCAGCCACTACCACAGCATTCGCAATAGAGCATCGCCGATTTAGTCAGGTGTTTATCTCCCTCTTTCGGCCACTGAACGTGTTTGAAAAAGTCGGGAAACTGGCGGTGGCCACAGTGCGGGCAAACCACAGATGCCCGGCGCTGATCGGAGTCGGCGTAGCTGTCAGCAATGCGGCTCTCATCCTCCACCGTCGGCGAACAGGCGCGTACAGACAGCCAGGTCAGGCCAAATGTCGCTGTACGCTCTTCGGCCAGCGCAATTGGATCGCCTTCGCGGGTTATCGGGTACTTGTCCACTTCATCCGCCAGCAGGACACGAATCGGACGACGCGCAAGGTTATCAGGGCTACCAGCACCCGCCAGCGCCAGAAATCCGCCAGTGAACGCCTTGTAAAGAATGGTTTCTTTCGAGCTTTTCTGTTTCGAATCACCGATGATTTTACGCAGTACCGGCGTCACCCTTACCAGCGGGCTAATACGCTCTTTCGAAAACTGTTCAGCGGCTTCTTCTTTCGGCTGCAGCAGCAGTATCGGACAAGGATCGAGGTGGGCAAAATAGCCAAAAAGGTTTTCCAGCAGTGCTGTCTTCATCAACTGGGTACAGCACATTACAGTGATGATATGAACCCCGGACTCCGTCGCGGCAAGCATCGGTCCGCGGGCAATTTCTACCGTCGATGTTTCCCAGTTTCCCGAAGTGCTCCCAGCCTCTTTTGCCAGCTTACGATAGTCATCTGCCCACTGCGGCACACTGATACGCGGCGGGGGTGTCCAGCCTTTGCGGACGCTTAATTCAAGACGCTCAATCTTCTGCCGGGTTAAACTCTGGCTCTCCGAGGACTGAGATGTGTTTGTGGACATGTTCAATCAGCACCTCTGTCATCCTGTCCGCCGGTACATCCAGATCAGCAGCCATTAGCGGCGCCACCCTGGACGGCCAGTTAAGCCAGGCATCACGCTGTTGGCGAAAGGCGTTGAATAAAACCTCCTCGGCTGCTGTCAGCTCAATAAGCTGGCCGCTGTCTTTTTCATACTGCAGCTTTGCCTGCAGGGCCATGTAATTCTCGCGGATACGTCCCGCTTCCTCTCTCGAAAGATCTGCCCCTTCAGTGAGTATTATCTGGCGGACAGTTTTATTGATTTCATCACCGTCATCATCGTTATCGCTAACGACGGGAGTTTTCTTTTTCTTCGCGTTCGAGGCGCGCGGGTCTTTGCCATCGCGGTTTTTCTTCAATGCCGCATCGCTGGCCTCTACGTCAATCAGGTCTCCGTCCATCACAATGAAGCGCCCGGCTTTAATCCACCGACCAATTGTTTTGCGATCCACACCTGAATGTTGTGCGTACTGACTCTGGTTCATCGTGGTCATGGGACATCACCTGGGACATTTTCTGGGGTGGGACATTCGCCTGGGACATTTTTGCCATGTCCCACCAGAATGTCCCACTGGAATAAACTGGAATAGCCAGAGCTGGCGAGGTGTCCGTAATGATCGCCAGAGGTGGGACATGGGACACAAATCTGAAAGTTGTAGCTAGGAAAACACCGCGGCGCGCAATGCCCGTGCCTTACAAAGGTCGCAGGAAGGACCCATTTTTTTATGGCTTCAATAATGCGCTCCGACTATGATTATTCCGATTCAATACAAGGAGAATGTAATGGGTAACAATATAATCAAAATAACTTTCATGGCCGCAGTACTGGCATCACCAATTGTGCATGCCCAGTGGGTCACCAACACTGAAGATGACCTTTTCTCTGGTGGTAAAAAAGCAATGATGATTGGCGAAGTATCATCAGCTAACGGTGCTATTATTTTTGACTGCACTAAAGACAAACTCACAGCTGCATACGTTGAGATGGATAAGACCAGTGAATCAACTGCAAATATCCCTATGGATCTTATAATGAAGGTTGATGGGAATGGAGCAGTTAAATTCAATGCCACGCTTTCCAGAAGAAATGTACAAAGTATTGAAATTGCGACTGATGATGCCGAACAACTAAAAACTGTTCTCAAGCAACTTAAGGAAGCCAAGTCCAAAGCCCTGATTGGAGCGCAGACAAAAGATGGTGGAAACCAGATGTCCTTCACTGCCAATATTTCAGGCTCAACCACTGCTGTAAACAGTTTTGTTAAAGCCTGTGAAATAACTCTGTAGCTTTTCCAGTCAACTGGGGAAGAAATTTCCCCTTTCATTTTGCTGTTCTGAGTGCATCCGCTATCGCCTGGTTTAAAGCTGACGGTAGCAGCGCATTCGCCATGGTGTTAGCGCGGTCCATATAGCCCAGCGAGGGTTGAACCGGAAGCGCATCACCAAACCGAATGAGGAGTTTTGGTGCCCGCTGTTTTACTTTATCCCGACGCGTACCATTCGGAGAGCGTTTTGCTCTCTTCTTACCTTTTTTTGTTTTTAATTTTCTTCGCTGCCAGACAGCATTAACGCCACCTACATCACCAATAAAGGTATTTGGCTTTGCTTTGAGTTGTGAGAGCTTGTTACGTGGCAGGTTGCCGTATTTATTCAACTTGATATTTTTCGGGTTGAGCAACGAGCTACCACTGAGTTTATGTTCACCACCAAACTCGAATGGTTCCAGATAACCAGCAGCGGTATCACGGACAAAAACCTTTGCAGTCAGATTGTTCTTTCTTGCCGCCACCGAACCAACTGATTTAACGGTAAACGGCGTGGGGCTCTCCAGATGCCGTTCGAATGCCGTTTTCTGAGCCACCTCAATCTGGCGTACAACTTTTGTCATCGCTTGAGCAGTGGCGAACGGTATCTGTTTCTGAACTTGTTTCAGCTGTTGAGACAAGTCTTTAAGAGTTGGCATTCGTGAATCCTTACCTAGGGCATTATCGCAGACATTCAGTGAATGCCTGCTGTAATGCCTTACTCTTCAACCGCCGCACCTTCCGGCAACTCAACACAACCAAAGACAGGCATACCCGGCGAACGGTCATCTTCCACCGCTACCAGTTGCGATTCGGAATACCAGCGCTCAGTCGCACATTTATTGGCGGCCTGGTAGTAAATAAAGTACTGGTTCTCACCCTTCACATGCTGGGAGCGGGCCTGTACCTCTCCGAACTCATCACTAATGCGCAAGTTCACTAGTTGCCCAAGACAGAATTTAAAGTCTTTTGCTACAGGAAAGATTGCAGCGCCGTTTTGTTCTTTTTCCATTATTCCCTCTCTTATTGTTAAAGAACCCCGCTATTGCGAGGCTCTTACGTTCTCTATTTCCCGTATTCCGGAAAAATTGCCATTACCCTTTTCTATCGTTGCCAGCAAAGGTTCAATCCAGAGGACGGCCTGGCAATACGTCATTGAGCTGGCGGCAGCGGTACTATCATCGGTTGCGTTAGTTTTCCCGGTATCGGGGTGCATTGCGCTGGCACGTAAACGGTACGCGTATTTGAGCAGCCCACCAGCGACATCAGCAGGAACAGGCAGATCACAGGTCTTTTCACGTCGGAGAATCTCCCGGTATTCGATGACAGTCTTTTCGGTACCTGCATCGATCAACGAATTAAGGCGGCTGGCATTCTCAGCCACCTGATTGAAGCGGTTGAAGTTGAAAGCCTGCACCGCGATAACCCGTCCCTGTAGCGCGTTATCATGCTCCAGAACTCGCTTATCGCTTTGCGCTGTGCTCAGGTCAGCCTGGCTGTTTGCCAGCAGAACACCGAGAATAGCGACAGCGCCAACGACAATAACCACCGCGATAATTACCAGCCACCAGCGCCATGACGTTTTCAGTGATGCTAGTAGAGCTTCAATCATGATTCTTTCACCGAACTGGTGCCATTCATCAACGGTAACATGCGGCTATCCCTCGGCTCGTTAACCGGCCAACGATAACCCGTCACGCGGGAACGTGAGAATGCACGAATATTGATAGCGTCGGACTGATTACCACCGAGGACCATCAGGTCACCATTCTGGTGCTGCCCGACCACAAATCCGACATGGCCGCCGCCGTCGCGACTGAATACCACCACACATCCATAGGCTGGCTCGCGAAGTTCGACGCCCCAGTTGAGATAGGATTTTGCAGACTCGAAACGGGTGGATTTGATTCCGACGCGCTCAAGCATCGACCCGACGTAAGCGGCACACCAGGGCGTTTCATCATCTTTAATTCCACCTCGTTTAATGTCCTTCCAGAACTGGAGGATTAACGGATTGTGTCGCGGGCCTTTAATTTCCATCTGCCCCATGTATTTACGGGCTTCCACCAGCCAGCGCGGTTCATTGCTGATTGTCATCGTTCACCCCTGCCCTTTTTCTGAGTGCGCTGATAGCGATCTCGCGCAGTTTGTCCACGCCAACGAATCCAATCACACCGCCAACAAACGGTGATATCGATACCGGGAGTCCGACCACATCAAGCGCACTGGTGATACATAAAGAAAGAGCGCCACAAAGGACGCCCTCAAGCCATTTATTCTTACGGGTGGCACCGTCATATATCAGGCGACCGTAGGCAATGAGGCCAGCAAACAACGCCCCCGATATCTGGGGCCAGGAGTTTTTCAGGCCGTTCAGTACCTCTGCCCAGAAGTCAGGAGTTTTTTCGTTCATTTTCATAGTCTCTCACCTCCGATAGTACGGATGGCGCTGTGTGTGATGAAAGGGTCAGGCCCTCGGGCTGGATTTAACAACGAAGCATGTCGATGATGATTCCCGTGAGCCTGAAATAGAAAAGGCCACGCAAATGCGCAGCCTGTAACCAGAAATCAATATTGTCTTTACATCAATTTTTCTTAAGGTTAAATTCTTCTGACAAGTTGATGAAAGACAACTTGAATATTAGCTATTTGTTCTCTGTTATGCCCGCAACCCAATGCGGGCTTTTTTTCGCCCTGCTAAAAGTTCCACCGTTGTGAGCCTTTTTGCTATGCAATAATGGATGCGTGGTGCCGGGTGTCTCCCGGTGATCCTTTGGCTGACAACCCATGCCTCACGAACATTTCACAACGGGATATAGAAAAGGCCATGCATTTGCATAGCCCTGAAAGATGTTTATGCTTTATTAATTCGCTGGAATATCTGGCATGGCGCGATCCATAGAAGAGCTAATTAACGCCTTAATAGCGTTGCATACCTGATAAAATCCACCCAGCTGAGATGAGACAGAAAAACGGGAGACGTCGTCTCCTGAGCCTACTTCAGCATAAAATGATGAGTTCTCATACCAGAGTGAGATGCTTACGCCCTGCCTGTAGCCACCTGTTAGCGGAGAATCATCAAGAGTGGTTGCAATCACGAAATTCAAGTGGTAACGGCTGTCCATATTGAGTTGGGGGATTAAGACAGGAAAGAACTTCCCCTCCTCCTCCCAAATACCAATGTCCACATAAGGCCATCTTGTTCCGTCAGAACCAGTCCACTCACGAGATGTAAGATCAAGAGAACCTGAATACTCTCGTAGTAGTTCGCTCGCCTTCTCCTGAAGTTTATCCTGTAACTTCCATTGCGCCTCGACCAGTTTAGTGCGTTTTTCTTTCAGATCCTTAAATGTTAATTCCATGCCACTCTCCAGACAACTTTTGAAAGGAATCTGCATAGTAACTCACCCTGAAAGCACATGGTTATATTTCACTTACACTGAGTGCGAAAAGCAAAAACCCCGCCGACTGGCAGGGTTCCGATGATTAGGCTGTGTGTCGAAGTGACGCTCATTACGCTGCTAAACTGTGCTGTTCTTCAATCAGCGGCTGGCGATGATTGCGATCAAATACACCCTTTAGCGCCTCTTTGCGCTGCTCAAAGTCCCAGCCCATGCCAATGAAAACTGTATTGGCCCGCTGCAACTCAGTTACGCAGTGGATCTGCTCCGGCGTCAGGTAGTCACGGATGTTCTCTTTTTTGTCGAGGTCGTGGTAAACACGAAATTTTGCCGCCGTCATACGCAATCCGCAGTACAGCCATCGCTACCGATAAAAGAACTGCGCCCATTGGCGTATCACCGCGCCACCAGCTATGAAGTAACTCAATTAACTCCGTCCAGGAGTGAGGGTCGTTGTGCATTTTCATGGTCTCTCACCTCCGATAGTTCGGATGGCGCTGTGTGATGAAAGGAGGATCAGGCTTCACGGGCTGGATTTATCAACAATGCGTATCGAGGATGATTCCCGTGAGCCTGAATCAGAACGGGCTCTGCGCAAGCGCCTGTCGGATTGGGTTATGAGCCGCCCGTCAGTGAGCCCTGAATATGAAAAAGGCCACCAGAAGGCAGCCTTAATAAATGTGGTGTACCTATTTATTAATCAGATAGTTAAGACTCAAGATCAATTAAATAGCTATTCCCTTTAGACGTAATTCTATTCACTATCAAGCTGTCGTCACAATCAGACGTACTCTGCACAGCATTTACCAGACCCAACTCAGCGAGATCAGAAATAGCAAAATTCACCGCTTCCGCTGGAATGTGAGGAAGATCAGAAGATTGAATTGTTTCACGTGGTCCAAGAGCGCTTGCGCGACTCAGAATTTCGATATGAACAGATGTTAATTTCATTATGCCGCCTTTGTGTTGTCGTTTTGCTTGCGGCTATTGTAACACATTGATTTTGACGTAGATTGAATGGCCTAGTGCAGAAAAAAACCCGCTCGGTGGCGGGTTTCTTAACTCTGAACATACAATGCCCATCGTTAATGTCAAATATACACAAAAACGGCAACATTGCAAACATCATGACGTTAAATTACGCGATATTTATCACATCTTCACTTTTAGTCACCCGGTTCAGTTGAGAGCTTGAATAGCTCTCCTCCTGGAAACATTTGGTCACCAGGCTTTCATAAAATGGTTTCCAGCTATAACGCCACGTTCGATCAGGCAGACTCGGCAACTCAGAAAAAACACCTCGATAGGCAACCGATGATTTTGGCCTGCTGTATCCCCGCCCTTCGCAGCGCTTACATTCTTTGTAAACCGGTACGCCCTGCAGTTCTGTCGCTTTACGGTCAACCGTCTTGCCAGTTCCGCCACACTGGCATCGCTTACTTAACTTTCCGGTACCATGGCATCGCGAACATAAATTTTGCTCGGAGTCAGTTACTTCTCGCTTTACCTCAAAGTCAGATGGTGACTGTCTCAGGTCTTTTGCCCATTGTGGCAATCGCATTGTGTAATAGCTTTTAGTCACGGTTTTAGTGGTTGTAAGCAACCCTTTACCACTACATTTTGGGCATGCCACACAATCAGCTGCTGATGAGGAATAATCGTTATAGGCAAACCGGGCAAGGATACGCATGCAGAGGGGAAACTTTTTCCCTGATGCTTTACGAATTGCCATGGGCGCATGCTCTTTCGCGTACTCCGTTAGCCAGGCAATTGATGCCTCCCTGTCCTGACTGCTAATACCAGCTTTACCCAGGAACATAGCCAGCCCGATGCCTGCATCAGCCTGAGTCATCCCCAGTGCAGCCATTACATCAGTCACAGTAAGTTGTTCACTTGCTGTCGCTCTGCTGGTATCTGAGATGTGCATGCCTTTAGGCGCAAAAAACTTTAAAATATTGTCCAGATTCATACGGTCTCCATACTTCTTAAGCTTTCGCAATTACGCCGATCGCCAGCGCCCGATCCATAAAACGCAGTAGCAGCTCAAGCTGCGTACCATGCTTCTGCTCGAATGCCGGTACATCGGCGTGCAGCTCATCGTGGCACTCTCTGCACAGAGGGATCACGAAGAGGTCATGGGCTTTTGTTGCTGTACCACCCATACCGTGCCCTACGATATGGTGCGGATCATCTGCTGGCCTCCGGCAACACTCACAGGGTTGTGTTTTAACCCAGCGGGTATACGTCTCATTTATCCAGCGGCGACGTTTTGGCCTGAGCATAAAAGACTCTGGCGACTCCGGATCAACAGAGAGCGTGAGGATCTTCTTCGCCTTCTCCTGCACGAGTCTGGTTGCTGACGAGGAAGGCACTATGTCGCTTTCCCTCATGACAGAACGGATCTTCTCATCCGGAAGGCGTAGCCCCTTGTGCGCAACGCTTTCCGGAATAACATCAGCCAGGTCGTTTCTGACCATCCACCAGCACAGTTCCGGAAGCGTCAGGATATGCGACTCGGGAAAACCAGAATCACGCCGAATGACTTCCAGAATCCAGGATACCAGGTTTCCTGCCGCTATACCTGCAAGCTGTTCGGTATGCTGCCCCGACAAAGTGTGATCGCAATGCCAGCACAGGCGAATGCTTCCTGGTGGGTGCCGCATTGTTGTGAAGTTCTTGTCGTGCCATGATGAATGTGGCCACTGGCATTCAAACCGGGTACTCAACCATTGCTCAAGGGAAGGAAGCCCACCGGCACGCTGAATAACCCGCTCATTCCCGAAGACCTGCCGCATTACCGGATCATCAGCCAGCGGCTGAATGGCTGCCGGAACAGCCCCAGTACTGAATGACGACATTTCTTCTGGTTCAGGCTCGAGCAGAACGCGACCACGCATGAAGAGGTGCATCAGTTCCGCACCAGGACGGAACAGCACAATCCCCATACGATGGGCGATCTCGGGGGTAAGCAGAGCTCTCACGCGACCTGCCCCCTGGCAATGTGTTCTGCCCACAGTCCACCAATCCAGCGCACGCCTTTCGGCGTGAAACGTGCCTGGCTGAATGCATGGTTTGAGGTTACGGATGTGCCGGTTTTCACTTCAAAACGGCCCGCATCAATATGCTGATGCCGTGGGGTCATCGTTCCGCCAAGGCGATACATGATGTCGTTCTCAAGGAGGAATAACCGCAGATCAGGCTCTTTGGCCTTAAGCAGTTTTGCCACCTGGCGGAATGACATTGACCCACTGGCTGTACAGTACCGATCAACAAACTCTACCTTCGGCGCCGCGGCAGCCAGTTCGTTAGTCAACTGCTGTTTTTGTTCTGCAAGGTCAGCTGCAAGACGTAGGGCTTCAGAGAATGATTGAGGAATCGTCTGCTGCTGTGCCTGCTCAAGCTCCTGCCAGCGATCAACCAGACACGCGGTAAACTCCGGCGACAGCTGCGCGACAACGATATAACTGTCCCGCTTCCCTATCAGATAAACCGATACCGACTGATTGAGATGATTTCTAACTTCCCCCATTGGGGGGAGTTCAATAACACCGCGCTCTGCCAGGCGCTCAATGGACCGTTTAACATGGTCATGTCTTGATTCCACCAGCTCAGCAATATCGCTGCTGGACATGGTTAACGCTGTTGTTGCTAACTGGCTCATACTTTTCTCCATATCAGGCGGCTGCACCCGCCGGTTCATATCTGCTGATTGTTATCTCTACCCGACCTTTCGGCACAACGGGTCCCCATTCCACCAGCATGCGCTTAATCTGGCTGTCGTCTTCCCAGACACCCGCATGCGTCAGCGCGTCAAACAGGGCTTTGTTGTAATTATCGATATCCCGGCGGCGCGCATCCGGCGGGTACAGAGTGATTTCTACCGCTGCCAGTTCAGTCGATGGCTTCGGGAGACGTCGTAATTGCTCAATGATCGCCACGCAGGCAGCGCTCTGGTATTTACGGCCATCAGCGCTAATGAGGTGACGACCGGCCAGCGGCCCCTTGTTAGGGGCGCGCCAGTAGGTGTTCACGCTCGGAGGGAACGGGAGCACAAGTTTCATGCCACCTCCTGCTGTTGCACGTCACACAGTTCCGGAAGATTTGCCTCCACCAGCGCCCTGGCGAATGGTGGTGGTACCGCATTACCGCAGCGGGCTACCTGCTTATCTTTTGCATATCGATTTCCACGGTAGTCCTGATCAATAACGTATCCATCCGGGAAGCCCTGCGCTTTGTAGAGTTCATGCGGCTGCAACATGCGCATTCCGATATCAACGATCTGGTATTTAACCCCATCGATCGTTACCAGCCATTCATCGTCACTTTCCCCGCAATACGTCTCGAGAAATGTGCGTACCTCACCCACGTGTTGGCCACCAGCGGTGATTGTTGGCATGGGCACATCAAGGCGTTGCCCGTCGCGGCATGTTCCACGCAGTTTCACCAGATGAGAGGCAACTACTGCATGATGGTCGACAGTGGTCACTGAGTGCGCGGGTTCATCCATACTGACACCAGGCCCCGTATAGTTACCGCCGTAGTGTTTCGCCAGGAACGCGCTCACCGTCGCAAATTTATTTCCGCCTGCAGTAACGGTCCCCAGCGGGTTATCCAGCCGCAGCACACGCGGTTCTTGTCCAGGTCGTTCGCCATAACCCATCTGGATCAGCGTAGGCGTCACCAGTTGTGATTTGCCACCACCGCCCGCTGTGATAGTCGCGCTTGGCTCGTCGGCCCGGTGGCCGACGCTGGCACCGAACTGCCGGGCGATAACCGGCGCAACCAGACAGGCGCGGGATTGCTTCAGAATGGTATGAGCAGGTTTATCCAGCGGGCGCTGTTTAGCTTGGTATTCACTGCCGCCGTTGCCAGCCAGGAACGGGGTCAGCGCGGCTTCTACCAAACCAAGAGCATGCCCATTCCCGCCAGGGCGTTTTGATGTGCCAGCGGTAACCGTCGGTACCGGTTCGGTAACGGGCTGGCCGGTTGCACCAGTGCGAAACTTTGTCAGGTGCGGTACGGCTAACGCGTAACCGTGGGTTTTAGTAATGGTTTGCAAAGGCTCGCCCAGCGCCTGACCACGGAAACAGTCGTAACTCGTTTTGGTGCTGGTGTGATTGCATTTCACAATGAACGGCGACGCACTGTCGATAACAAAGCGCTGTATGCCGCGCGCGATCCGCTTCAGGGTATTTTCTGCCAGCGGCTTTTTGCGCCCGAATATCGATGGGGCCGGAACATTCCAGTCGATACATTCCGCTGCGGTACGCCATGGCATCAGCCTGCCGCTCTGCACCTCCAGAGACTTAGGATCCCCATGGGTAACAGCAGGCCACTGAATTGGGCAACCATCGCAGCGCATAACCATAAAGAAGCGTTTGCGGATCGTCGGCGTACCGTAATCACACGCGCGCAGTTCGCGATAATCGACATCATATCCAAGCCCATCCACCAGCTGTTGCGCCTGCTCGCTACCTCTTTCAATAGACAGAAACTCACAAACCTCTGACAGTGCCGGGTGATCAGCAGGAATGCCAGTGGACAGCATGCCGACAAATGCATTGAATGTTTCGCCAGTACGGGCAGGATCCGGACGCATTTCATCGGCCAGCAGCGGTCCCCACGTTTTGAACTCTTCCACATTCTCCAGCATCATCACACGCGGTCGCTTTGCCAGTGCCCAACGCAGAACAATCCAGGCCAGACCGCGTATCTCTTTTTTCACAGGCTTTGCGCCTTTGGCCTTTGAGAAGTGTCGGCAGTCCGGGCTAAACCATGCCAGCCCAACAGGATTACCGCCGGTGGCGGCTAACGGATCCACGTCAAATACGGATTCACAGTAATGCAGTGTGTCAGGGTGGTTCGTCTTGTGCATCGCAATGGCGTTTTCGTCGTGGTTGATTGCAATATCCACGCTGCGCCCGATCGCCAGCTCAATACCCGTCGATGCGCCACCGCCACCAGCAAAGTTATCAACGATAATCTCACGCATGGGTTACCCCCTGCATGCTGCCGACAAGACCACGCGCAATTGTGATAATTTCGCTGGTTGCCGTTCGTTCCAGCCAGAGTTGATTGATGTTGGCTTTCAGCTTGTTCTGCTGAACCTCGCTTAATACATCAACGCCTTCCACCTGGTTAAACACCAGACCAACCTCGAGAGGCCAGATTCGTGACTCAGTTTCCGATGGTATTACTGGTTCCTTGGCTGCCTGCATTGCAATTGTTTGCTCTTTACCAACGGCGAATTGAGCCAAAGCCATAAACGCCCGCCCTTTTGCCTCCAGTTCTGTACGGTTGATATAGCTGAACCGCTCACCACGCCATGACTTATCGAATACAGCTATGGCACCGGCAAAAAACGCGCTGGTGGGCTTCTGTTTTTCGTCAGCAGGTACAAACCACACTGGCAGATCGAACCCAATGCGCCCGCGAATGAATACGATGTGATCGGCATCTTCCGGCCACCACGTTTCACTCGGCGCGGCTTTTATCAGGAATACATAGCGACCGCCCTTCTCGCGCTGGGCTGCTGCGTAGTTCATGATGTGCGTCATGCCGGTGATCGCCTGCTTCTCGTGGTACTGCGAACGGCTATACGGAGGGTTGCCATAACCAGCGCCGCCCAGTTCTGCCAGACGTTCAGACCAGTCCTGCGTCAGCGCGTTATCTTCGGCGGTGTACCATGCCGGGCACTTCGCGTTGTCGTCGTCAGCAAACAAGTCCAGAACTAATGGACCAAATAGCGCGTTGATACCCCAGAAAAGCAGATCCGGTGTCCGCCACTGATCGCCAACTTCTTTCAATTCGTGGGCTGGTTGGCTACGTAGTGCCGCCAACGCCTTGCAATATTTGTTTAACGTCATCCTCTGAACCCCTCTGGAATTTTGGTATCGACCGGGCCGAATTTCATTGGGTCATGCTTTCGTGCCCTTCCCCAATCCTTACGTTCTGGACGCCCAGCAGAATCCCAGCGAGTTGCAGACTGGAGGTAGCCAGGGAAATTTGACGGGATAAACAGCGTTGTTGGGCGGAGATATTCAGCCATCTTGATATCAGCCCCCCATTTTTCTTTGCTGTAGTCGATGACCATCACCATCTCTTCAGGGGTAAAACCTTCTCGCAGCCTGGCGCGGATATGCTCAAGCGAGGTTTTGCATACCTGGAATCTTGATCCGGTGGTCTGGTTCAAATGGGTTAAAACCTTTTTTGCCTGGTCGGTAATCACAACTTCAGGGTCGGGTTGCTGCGCAACCGGACAAGAAGTTTTTTTATCCTGTGTACTCTCCTGAGTATTCTCTGTGTAATCTCCTGTATGAAAGTTTGTGGGATCCCCGCAGGCTTGTTCGTTGGGTTGTCCCATACTTGTTTGCGGGGTTTCCACATTCTTGTTTGCGGAATCACCGCAATCTAGTTTGCGGGATTGCACCAATCCAGATTGCGGCATTTCCACATTCTGGATGTTCCGCAATCTGGTTTTATCCTGGCTGGCTTTCTTCACTGGCTTTCCGGTCTCCAACAGCAGAGCTTCAAGCCGTTCAGTGTTGATGCGATAATGCATTGTGGCAGGTACGCCACGACGGTCCTCTTCCAGCACACCAAGAGAAACAAGACGCTTACGCGCAGTTTCCTGCTCGTCGCGGGTCAGCGCCGTCTCTAACGAGATATCAGCCTGGGTTTTATACATCCAGCCGCCATCCATTCGGTTATGCCAATATACCAACTGAGAAAGGAACACTGCCGCGACCGGGCCTGACTTCACTTTCCCGGCGCGCAACTTTGCAAATGCCGGGTTGTATGCGATCGGGCGATCAAGAAGCTGAATTAATGCACTCACTTACGCACCTCCTTATGCTTTTCGTTCAGTTCCGAGTCCACAAGCCCAGCCACGAATACACCATCGTTGATGTAGTCGTAGAGTGATGAAGCTAGCGGAGACTGAACAGAAACCAACATCGGATAAAGTTGTTCTAACCAGACGCGGTGAATTTCAGACATGTAGAGGTAAACAACGTGGGCATTGTGCGCTGCGCAGAAATTATCACTTGCCCCGTGAAGCGCATTTTCCATCCTGTTGAAGGCTGTGATGTATGCCTCTTTGAACTGTGCTGCTCGCTTACCAGTGAAGCCCATAGCGAGGAACGCGAAGCCATCGCGGGTGATTTGATAGCAGGGAAGTTTGCGGCCTGTAGCGTCGGTGTATTCACTCACCGCAAAATTGCGGGCAGTGAATTCTAGCGAACACTCCAGAGCGCGGATTTTTTTCAGTACGTCATCGTGACGCTTAGTGAAGAAGTCGGCAATAGCCAGAGAGGAGGTAACGGCCTGACCGTTAATTACGGAAATTTCAGGTTGAACGAGGGTTGGGATCGTAGCCATGATGGCTGCCTCTTTAGTCAGTTTTAACAACTCACCACAAGAGACGCCAATCTCATTGGTGGTGAGACGTGCAGGGTTGGCGTAACCGGTGACTAAAGAAGCCGGCGCATCTTTCGATGCCCCTGCACGCCCCACCATAATCAGGGTGTAGCAATGCATTTCGCACAAAAAAACCGCCAGAGCGCGGTTGTGCTCTTTAATCAATTCCAGGACGCCAATCCCGGCAACGGATTTTGCCGCTGCCGAGACAGTGTATACCTGGAATAAAGCATGATCAATAATGAGGTTGGGATGAGCGTTAACCGCTACAAAAAAATAAGGAGATACAACGTGATCTACCAACTTTTGGCTAACAGCAGCAGCGGTGATGGTTTTTACGATGTAACCATCAGCGATCAGAGCGGTAACCTCGAAATAGAATGCACTTGCATTGCTGGTGAAATGGGCACGATGTGCAAGCACCGTATTGCCGTTATTACCGGAAAATATGGAAAAATCATCGATGTTGATGATCCAGAAAACGCCGATGCTAAACTGGCAACCGGACTGATTGCTCAATATGGAGTTGCGGATCAATACATTGCTCTCGCCAAAGAACTCGAAGACCTGAAAAAGAGGTTCAAAATTGAAGAAAAGGCTATCAAATTGAGGATTAATGCCCTGGCAGGATAAATTCTCAGTTAAGTTTTTTTTCATTGGGTTAGCTCTCATCCTCTATCTCCCTGAACTTTTGCCTGAACTGCTCAAGCGGCCTGAAACATTCGTGTGGATAGCCATCTCGCAGGTAGATAACGCGCTGTGTTTCTGGCTCCCAGCGGATAACACGGACTGGCACTCCGCGGTGATCTTTGAACCTTCGGTTAAGTTCGCGCACAGGCGTTTTGCCCTCCGATAGTAGACCCCCACAATTACGGCAGCCTGGCTGTGGTTACATGACACCCAGCGATTTGATACTTTGCATTCATACCGAAACAGCGGAAGACCAGGAACCGGGATCATTCGCAGTTGCGGTAAGTGAGGATTTACGATTAAATTGCTCATGCGGATTATTTCTCCATACTCGAAGAGTTGTTCGCCAAGGCGCCCGGAGCTGCACACTCGCGGGCGTCACTCTTTTCTGGAAGGCAATAGACTCGTGAAATCAGGTTCAGAAACGTCATAAGCGTTACCCGGAACTGGTAGGCGATTTCGTTCAGACTGTCCCACTCCCCTTTATCAACCACACCATCATCGATGTATCGACGATATGCGTTAACCAGGTCACCAAGCCTGCCCACCAGCTCAGCCAGTTTTAAGCCAATCTCTTCGTTCTCTGTTTCTGGTGCCGCACCCGGGATATGGATCCCGTTATCTGTTTGGCGAGAAAACGCATCAGCTATGTAGCTAACACCGGCGGCTTTCTGTAATACCATCGCCCATCCCATAGGGAAGATCTGATCTCCGTCGACACGAAGGCGGTTAAACAATGCGTTCTCTGTCACGCCCAACCATTCCGCTGCCTCGGCATAACCACCGGGTAGATCGGTGATCGTTTTTTTTATCGCCGCCACCAGCCATGCTGGCTGACGTTCGACTTTCCAAATAGGTTCGTTACCCACGGTTAACCCCTTATTCCTGTGGTTTTATGTCTGTACTCGCGCCTGTACAGTTCGAATAGCGATGTGGGTAAAGAATTTCTAGCTCATTGATTTTTCCCGAGAAGAAACGGACTAGACGTTCAGCAATATCTAGGGAAGCAATTTGCTGCCCTCGCTCTATCCGACTTAGATTTCCCGGGTCGATATCAACCCCTTTTGCTACACAGGAAAGAGTCATACCTTGCGATTTACGCAAGATTCGTAACGGTGATTGCATATATCCTCCTTTAATTGCGTAATACGCATATTAATTGGAACGTACGACTTGCGCAAGTTGCTTTGCACATCACGCAAAAAAAACATGTAATAGACGCATGAACATAGGAAACCGCATAAGAGAACTTCGCACAGCGAAGGGTCTAAAAATCGCTGATCTTGCTGAAGCCGTTGGTGTCGACGGAGCTAACATCTCGCGCGTAGAAACCGGCAAACAGAAGTCATTTACTGAACAATCACTTAGCAAATATGCTCAAGCTTTAGGCGTTAGCGTTGCTGATCTATTTACTCCAGGCGGAAATAAAACTACTGTATGTGAATACAGTGGTAGTAACCCACATTCTGGAGATGGATCTGTGTTTAGAGTGGAGATTCTTGATGTAAGTGCCAGCGCTGGTGGTGGCTTTATTCAAGGCAGCGATATTATTGATGTCATCAGGTCAATCGAATACAACAATGAACGTGCGCTAGCGATGTTCGGCGGAAGAACGGCAGATCAAGTAAAAGTAATCAACGTTCGAGGCGACAGTATGGCTGAGACTATCGAACCTGGTGATCTTCTCTTCGTTGATATCTCTATTCATGAATTCGATGGTGATGGAATATATGTATTTGGTTTTGATGATAAAATTTACGTCAAACGATTACAGATGATACCTGATAAGTTGTTGGTGATATCGGATAACCCAAAATATAGAGAATGGTCTGTGGATGAGACAAACGAACACCGTTTTTACATTTTTGGGAAGGTAATGATAAGCCAATCTCAATCATTCAAACGCCACGCCTGACACTACATATCAATGTTGAAACCGCCTTTACGGCGGTTTTTTTTACGCCTCGATATTGCGCAAATCGCAATTTAATACTTGCGTTATTCGCAATTTAATTTTATTGTCTACTCCATAGCGAACAGGCAGGACGCCCACGAAGTAGCCGCCCGGGGCATATGAAGGCCGGGATGATTCGCTAACACATAAATTCTAAAGGGGCTTCAGGATGAAAGAGAACGAACCACATATTTATGCCGGTAGCATGAGCAACGAAGAGCTTTATCAGTGGCTGTGTAAGAAGGTCGAAGCAATGGCGCATCTTCGTCAGTTACATATGGATAAAGCCTCCTGTGTGCGGAGGCTTGAAGAAGTGGATTCAATGATCACTGAAGCTACCCTTGAATCTCAATTAGAAATTTCTCGGACAACTCAGGGTCCCATTCAGCGTCCAAATAATCAGGGAAGTTAACTGGGTAATTTGAGTGAGTAATGCGCGAGAGATATTCACTTGCTGGCTCCGGAAGAGCAGAGAACTGGATTTCATCGTGCAGGGCAAGCAGCGCATCAGTAAGTGTTAAATCTCGAATTACTGACAGCGGCCATTTGTATTTGAGAAGCAACTTGTGGTGAAGAGCCTGTTTTCCGTTAAGTCCATTGAGTTGATTCCCGTACTTTTTACGGTGCTCATAGAGAATGATGTCGAGAGCACAGATTAGCACGGCGCGGTTTGTGACACAGGAAACTTCAGAGCTATCAACATAGCCACTGATTTGGATACCGCGAAGTTGAGCAATATTGCTTTTGATCTGCGTAAAGAGGTGAGCGATTCCATTAATCATTTTGATTCCTTCGGGGCTGTAGGGACTTTGAAGGATACCACCACGCCTGATGTGGTTAAAAGCAGGCCAAAGCAATAACAAGTAACTCCCTGTTCTGGCGGCCCGGTGTTTTCCCGTTTGTCCGGCAACCACCAGCCTTTTTCAGGGAATATCAGCCGGTCATGGTAAGCATCTCGCAGGATTCTTACCGGGACTGGAAGAGTTACCACTTGGAGACGGTCCTTATAAATGTCCTGGACAGTGGCGGTACCAGCACCGATAACAGCGGCAGACGTTCAACTGTGAAAACGGAGAGATGCCAGCTCCCTCGACGGCAGTGACGGCGTGAAGTAGAACGCTGACGGCAGGGAAAGACCAGCACAGGCCAGACGATATCTGAGTGCCTTTAAAAACAGATGGGAGTCGGTGGAAGCCCGACACACAACAGAAAAGGGCATCACCGGGCGACGGGCTCATAACCCAATCCACCCGGGCAAAAAGAAAGCGGTCTCTGCAAGCCGCCGACCAATGCAGGTGCCCTTCTCTGTTGTGTATGGAGAAAGTTCGGCGGTTGCAGCCGCCTTAACGAGGGTAAAACCATGAGTAATGACCGCATGACCGTAGTGCCAGATTTTCTTGGCGAACTGGATGCCGGCGTGTTCATGAACAAAATCGCGGCAGCACTTAATACCACCGCGCTTGGCGTTCTGAACAACGGCAACAAAGGCAAAGTAGTCCTCACATTTGATTTTGAGCGCATGGGTAATTCCGTTGAAGAGAAGCGCGTCAAGATCAAGCACAAGCTGAACTACAGCACCCCTACACCGCGTGGTAAAGCCTCCGAAGAGGACACAACCGAAACCCCGATGTGGGTCAACAAAGGCGGGAAGCTCACCATCCTGCAGGAAGATCAGGGTCAGCTGTTCGGGATCACTGGCGCGGTAGATGGAAAGCTTAAAGCGGCTCAGTGATCCGCAATAACAAACTCACTGATACCACTTTGATCATCAGTTAATAAGGAATTTTTATGTCTCAGTTAGACAGCGGCACCTTCAAGCAGGTCAAAGACCTGGTTCTTTCCGGTTATCACCTGAATGATATTCATGGCCTGGCTTGCCCGACCGCATTACTGCCAGAGGGTACTGGCGTTGAAAGCCTCGAGCGCTTTTCTCTGGAGCGTTTCCGCTTTCGTGGCGCAATGACCACAACCAGTATTGACGACTTCGCACGTTATTCTAAAGGTTACGCCAGCGACAGTGAGCCAGCTCGTTGCTTCATTGACGCTGACAACATGACCGCCCGTTCAGTGTTCAACATCGGCACCCTGGATAATCCAGGTCACGCCGATAACGTTGCTTCAATCACCCTGAAGAAAACCGCCCCGTTCCGCGCGTTACTGCAGATCGATGGTCAACGTCTGAAGCAAAAGCAAATCGCTGAATGGCTGGAAGACTGGAGCGATTACCTGCTGGCGTTTGATGCTGATGGCAATACGATGCAGATTTCACAGGCGGCTCAGGCTGTGCGTCGTATCACTATTCAGCAAGCAACACAGCAGGACCATGAAACTGGTGATTTCGCTGGTAAAAAATCGCTGATGCAAAGCGTTGAAGCAAGCAGCAAAGACGTAATGCCTGTGGCGTTTGAGTTCAAATGTGTGCCGTATGAAGGTCTGGGCGAACGCCGCTTTAACTTGCGTAACAGCCTGCTGACCAGCGATGAACCCTGCTTTGTTTTGCGCATCGTCCAACTTGAAGCCCAGGAAGAAGAGATCGCCAACGAATTCCGCGATTTGCTGATCAGCAAGTTCGAAGGTGAATCAGTGGAAACTTTCATCGGTAACTTTAAAGCCTAATTGCTCTGCATTAAATCCCCGGCGCCGCGGGGATTTATTGAAGCGTAATTCCATTAATTATCGCCAACCGGCGAGGGATTCGTGCAACCAAAATCTGCGCGGTGCAGCGCGCCAATATGGAGAAAACCATGAGCTACATTCAGACATTATCCGGTAAAAAATTTAACTACCTGACCGCCACAATCGACGATATCGATGTTGAGGATATCGCGACTGCTCTTTCCAACATCTGTCGATTCGCTGGGCATCTTCCAGAGTTCTACAGCGTGGCCCAGCACTCTGTGCTTGTAAGCCAGATTGTGCCGCCAGAGTTCGCCTTTGAAGCGCTGATGCACGACGCTGCGGAGGCATATTGCCAGGATATTCCTGCCCCGCTCAAAGCCCTGTTACCTGACTACCAACGCATGGAAACTTATGTTGATGGTCTTATCCGCTTTAAATTCGGTATCTCTCTCGAACAAGCTGCTGTCGTGAAATATGCCGATCTAGCCATGTTAGCCACCGAGCGCCGTGATCTGGAAATCGATGACGGTTCGAAGTGGGAAATTCTCGAAGGTATTCCCTGCTCTGATCTCGTTCAGGTTATCCCTCTCCGTCTTGGTCAAGCCTATGGCCTGTTCATGAACCGCTTTAACGAACTGGCGGAGCTGCGCCAATGCGCCGCATGAAGGTAAAAGAACTCGTCGCGGAGGCTTTTGCCTCCGTTGCTGAACTGCCACCAAAGCATGCACCGCTTATGCGCGAAGTCGCCACAAGACTGGACGCTACGTTCGCAGCATTAAAAGAGTCTCTGGTGCAACTGGAACAGGAACGTAAAGGTAAAACGCCATGACCGTATTTGAATATCTCCAGGCTCACCCCAACGCCACCAGCGCTGAAATAGCTAAGGGTTTAAACAAAAAAACAGCTTCGATCGCTGGTTCGTTATCGCAACTCTTTACCACTGGCAGGATCGTGAAGTCTGGTGTTCGCAAGGGCATTCCAACATACCGTGTTAACGATATGCCATTTGGGTGCAGTAACAGCCTAACCATGATGTTTAACCAGTTATTGAATAGAGCCAGACAGGGAGCAACACAATGAGTAAATCACTGAACGCACGTTGCATCCGTCGCTGGACTGTCGAATTTAAAAGCCGCTGCGATTCAAAATACAGTCCGTACTGGCGTAAGCACCACCTTCGCAGTTACATCCGGGAATGCGCCCTGACAACTGCCGACTGCATGGTCGAGCGTATGGCAGAGGATAATGCGATGGTAGATTTTCAGGGGGCTAATCGAGGGTGGTCGCCGGAGTTCTCTGCCTGGTACCACGAACGCCGTGAACAGTATCTCAAAGAGGCGCGCGACTATCTGAACGAAGATGCCACAAATGACGAGGTCGACGAGGAAATCCAGAACGAGCTGGAGGCATGGAATGACTAAAAGCATAAACCACCCGGCTCACGGTCCTGTATCAATCGAGCGCCTGCACCAGATCCACGAAATACTCAGCAAAGCAGCAGCACAAAGCGACGGCGGAAATCTCGGCTACGCAATGGCTGATGCTGTTAAGGTGATTGATGAGGTACTGGAGCTACGCCGTAACTATCTGGCGCTACGTGGTGAGATTGAAGACGTTCAGGCGCAACTCTACGAGGCTGAAAACCGGAATGAGGCCGACGCTACGGAGCTACAGGAGCGCCGCAAGGCTGATAGCGCGGAGCCTATTTACCAGTTATTTGACGCAGGCTGGTACGACACAAACAAAAGCACTTATTACGATGTGACTGGTGCTGGTATGAAAGGGCGAATTGTCTACGCCGCACCGCAGCAAGCGTCGTTAGTGCCGGATGAAAAGCCTATGCCAGAAGCGTCGAAAATGCATGCGATAGATGCTGTAGCTGCAATCGCAGAAGTCAGGGGATGGAACGCCTGCCGCGCCGCAATGCTTAAAACAGCACCAAAACAGGAGAATATTTAACGTGAACAATTTAATGATCGACCTCGAATCCATGGGCAAAAAACCGAATGCCCCTATCGTCTCCATTGGAGCCGTATTCTTCGATCCGCAAAGTGGTGAACTGGGTCAGGAGTTTTACACCGCCGTTAACCTTGAAAGTGCTATGGAACAGGGAGCAGTGCCGGATGGTGACACTATTCTGTGGTGGTTAAAACAAAGCCCAGAAGCACGATCAGCAATCTGTGTTGATGATGCTCTGCCAATATCGTCTGCCCTATCTGAACTGAGCCATTTCATTAATCGGCATTCTGATAACCCTAATTATTTAAAGGTTTGGGGCAATGGAGCTACTTTCGACAACGTTATATTGCGCGGCGCATATGAGCGTGCCGGCCAGGTTTGCCCGTGGCAATCTTGGAATGATCACGACGTCAGAACCATCGTCACATTAGGCAGAGTTGTTGGTTTCGATCCTAAGCGAGACATGCCATTCGATGGGGTGGCACATAACGCACTGGCCGATGCGCGCCATCAGGCAAAATACGTGTCCGCGATCTGGCAGAAATTGATTCCGACCACCAGCAGCGAGCTTTAATTTCCCCTGGGTGCAGCCAGGGTAATGGATAAATAACCATGAGCAATATTTTCCAGTTAGCCCCCAACGAGTGGGTTTGTGAAAGCGTTCTTATCGCGGTTACCGGGCTCAAGCCCGGTACCATCCTACGGGCAAGAAAAGAATGCTGGATGGTCGGGAGGGAGTATATCCACGTATCGCCTGACGGGAATCCTAAACCTTCCAGTGAGTGCATGTATAACAGAAAGGCTGTAGATGCCTGGGTCGCTTCAATGAAAAGCAAGCAGCCAGGGTGATTTGATGCCATGAAAAAGGTAAGCTCGTATCGCTCTTGGGCGTCTGGAGGTAACACAAATGGATAAAGTCACATATCCAACAGGCGTCGAAAACCACGGTGGCACATTACGCATCTGGTTTAATTTTAAAGGTAAGCGTGTCAGGGAAAGTCTCGGTGTCCCTGACACCGCTAAGAACAGGAAGATAGCCGGGGAACTGCGGACATCAGTATGTTTTGCCATCCGCACAGGAACCTTTGATTATGCAACTCAGTTTCCTGACTCCCCTAACCTCAAGGCTTTTGGTGTAAGTAAAAAAGACATTACAGTGAAAGAACTTGAAGAAAAATGGCTGGATCTGAAACGGATGGAAATCTGCGCGAACGCATTCAATCGCTATGAGTCTGTCGCAAGGAATATGGTGCCGAGGATCGGAGGTAATCGCCTGGTGTCAGCAGTAACCAAAGAGGAATTGCTGTATCTCAGGAAAGATTTGCTAACTGGTTACCAGAATCCGACGAAAAACAAAGCTCCGGCAAAAGGGCGAAG
Organism: Citrobacter sp. RHB35-C21; assembly: GCF_013816515.1. NCBI lineage: Bacteria > Pseudomonadati > Pseudomonadota > Gammaproteobacteria > Enterobacterales > Enterobacteriaceae > Citrobacter > Citrobacter sp. RHB35-C21. The sequence continues at coordinate 2,247,000 of NZ_CP057147.1, read as the reverse complement.
CGTTGTTACTGTGAACTATTACATGACGACAATGGCCGGAATGTTTCAGTTTGCTGCAGATCACGGTTACTTAGAGGTGAACCCATTCGAGGGAATTAAACCTCTGAAAAAAGCCAGGGCAGAACCAGATCCGCTGTCTCGTGATGAATTTATTCGCCTGATAGATGCATGCCGGCATCAGCAGACGAAAAACCTGTGGTCATTAGCAGTGTACACAGGAATGCGTCACGGGGAACTGGTCTCCCTGGCCTGGGAAGATATCGACCTGAAGGCGGGAACAATTACCGTCAGGCGTAATTATACGAAACTTGGTGAGTTCACTCTACCGAAAACCGAGGCAAGCACAGATCGAGTGGTGCATCTTATCCAGCCCGCAATCAGCATCCTGAAAAATCAGGCTGAGATCACAAGGCTGGGCAGGCAACATCACATTGAAGTTCAGTTACGTGAGTACGGCCGTTCGGTGAACCATGAGTGTACATTCGTCTTTAACCCGCATGTGGTCAGACGCAGTAAGCAGGTCGGATTTATCTACCGGGTCGATTCAGTAGGCGACTCATGGGAAGCTGCACTTAAGCGCGCGGGGATCAGACACAGAAAGGCGTACCAGTCACGACATACCTATGCGTGCTGGTCATTATCTGCTGGTGCAAATCCGAGTTTTATTGCCAGTCAGATGGGACATGCGAGCGCGCAGATGGTGTTCAATGTTTACGGTGCATGGATGGCTGACAGCAGCGCAGAGCAAATAGCAATGCTCAATCAGAAGCTGACAGATTTTGCCCCATTGATGCCCCATAGCCACGAGAGCAGTACGGGAGGATTATTAAAATCAGTAAGTTAACCCCTAACGCCCGTCATGTTAACTGTGTGGAGGGCAATACCACGCTGTACGCGCTGCCAAAAGCCGACATTGTGGCCCGCTGGCATGCGCAGACTAACGATGCGTTTCGATTTTGTTTTAAGTTTCCGGCCACCATTTCGCATCAGGCCGCGCTGCGTAATTGCGATGACCTGGTACACGAGTTTTTCACGCGCATGTCGCCACTTGAATCACGCATTGGGCAATACTGGCTGCAATTACCCGCAACTTTTGGCCCGCACGACCTGCCAGCCTTGTGGCAGTTTCTCGATGCGCTCCCCAAATCCTTTACCTACGGTGTGGAAGTTCGCCATCCGGACTTCTTTGCCAAAGGCGAAACAGAGCAACGATTCAATCGAGGCCTACATGAGCGCAGGGTAAATCGGGTGATTCTGGACAGTCGACCGGTACATGCCGCAATACCACATACTGAAGCGATACGTGACGCCCAGCGCAAGAAGCCAAAGGTTCCGGTGCATGCAGTGGTGACGGCAAACCATCCGATGGTACGCTTTATCGGCAGCGATAATATGGCACAAAACAGCGCGCTTTTTGCCGTCTGGCTGACCAAGCTGTCGCAATGGCAACAAACCACAACGCCGTATCTGTTTTTACATACCCCGGATATCGCGCAGGCCCCGGAGCTTGTCGATACGCTATGGGCAAATTTACGCAGCGCCCTGCCAGAGATCGGATCAGCTCCGTCTATTCCACAGCAATCTTCTCTTTTCTGAAAATGCCACCTATCATAGTCAATGCCATCAGCCATTTTAAAAGGGAGTTTGTATGGTAAGCGCGCTTTATGCCGTATTGGGTGCGTTATTGTTAATTAAGTTCTCCTTTGACGTCGTTCGCCTGCGCATGCAATACCGCGTTGCATATGGTGACGGAGGTTTTAGCGAACTACAAAGCGCTATCCGCATTCACGGTAATGCGGTGGAATATATTCCCGTCGCATTGGTGCTGCTGTTATTTATGGAAATGAACGGCGCAGAAACGTGGATGGTGCATATTTGCGGGCTGATTTTGATTGCCGGACGACTGATGCATTATTACGGATTCCATCACCGGCTTTTCCGCTGGCGCCGTTCAGGCATGAGCGCGACCTGGTGTTCGCTGTTGCTAATGGTGCTGGCGAATCTTTGGTATATGCCCTGGGAGTTGGTTTTCTCCCTGCATTAGCGCACAATACGCCACTTTATTTTTCCCGGATTTTTACGTTATGTCTCACCGCGACACGCTTTTTTCTGCGCCTATCGCCAGTCTGGGTGACTGGACCTTTGATGAACGGGTAGCTGAAGTCTTCCCGGATATGATCCAGCGATCCGTTCCTGGCTATTCCAATATCATTTCTATGATTGGGATGTTGGCCGAACGTTTCGTACAACCCAACACACAGGTCTACGATCTGGGCTGTTCTCTGGGCGCGGCGACGCTCTCGGTGCGTCGCAATATTCATCACGAGAATTGCAAAATTATTGCCGTTGATAACTCCCCGGCCATGGTTGAGCGCTGCCGCCGTCATATTGACGCCTATAAAGCGCCGACACCGGTTGACGTTATCGAAGGCGATATTCGCAACATTACTATCGAAAACGCCTCGATGGTGGTGCTGAATTTTACCCTGCAATTCCTTGAGCCACCTGAGCGCCAGGCATTGTTGGATAAGATTTATCAGGGGCTTAACCCCGGCGGCGCGCTGGTACTGTCTGAAAAATTCAGTTTCGAAGACGCTAACGTTGGCGAGCTGCTGTTCAACATGCACCACGATTTCAAACGGGCAAATGGCTATAGCGAGCTGGAAATCAGCCAAAAGCGCAGCATGCTGGAGAACGTGATGCTGACCGACTCGGTCGAAACGCACAAAGCGAGACTGCATCAGGCGGGCTTTGAACACAGCGAATTGTGGTTCCAGTGCTTTAACTTTGGTTCTCTGGTGGCACTGAAAGCTGAGGTTAGCGCATGATCGACTTTGGTAACTTTTATCAACTGATTGCCAAAAATCACCTTTCCCATTGGCTGGAAACGCTCCCGGCGCAAATCGCGACCTGGCAGCGCGATCAGCACGGCTTGTTTAAGCAGTGGTCAAATGCGGTCGAGTTTCTGCCCGAGCTGACGCCGCATCGCCTGGACTTACTGCATAGCGTTACCGCCGAAAGCGATGAGCCGCTCAGCGACGGTCAGCTCAAACGTATCGACACCCTGATGCGTAACCTGATGCCATGGCGTAAAGGGCCGTACTCGTTGTACGGCGTCAATATAGATACCGAGTGGCGCTCGGACTGGAAATGGGATCGCGTTCTGCCGCACTTGTCTGACCTCACCGGGCGCACCATTCTTGATGTCGGCTGCGGGAGTGGATATCACATGTGGCGCATGATTGGCGCGGGGGCGCATCTGGCGGTTGGCATCGATCCTACCCAGCTGTTTCTGTGCCAGTTTGAGGCAGTACGTAAACTGCTGGGTAATGACCAGCGCGCTCACCTGCTGCCGCTGGGTATTGAGCAGCTTCCGGCGCTCAACGCCTTTGATACCGTATTCTCCATGGGAGTGCTTTATCACCGCCGTTCACCGCTGGAACACCTGTGGCAGTTGAAGGATCAGTTGGTGAAAGATGGCGAACTGGTACTGGAAACGCTGGTCGTCGAAGGTGATGAAAATACCGTACTGGTACCGGGCGATCGCTACGCGCAGATGCGTAACGTTTACTTTATTCCTTCTGCGCTGGCGTTAAAAAACTGGCTGGAAAAATGTGGGTTTGTTGATGTGCGCATCGCTGATGTCTGCGTCACCACCACCGAAGAGCAGCGCCGCACCGAGTGGATGATAACCGAATCACTGGCCGACTTCCTCGACCCGAACGATCACAGCAAAACGGTGGAAGGCTACCCGGCCCCATTACGCGCGGTATTGATTGCACGTAAGCCGTAATCATTTTTGCCAGATAGCACACTTTCTGCAAAATAGTTCAACTTGCAGCAAGGCAGACAACTACGCTGCGGCTTGAAATATGCAGGATAAAAAAAGGCCCCTGTTGAAATTGCAGGGGCCTGGTACGAGCAAGCATCATATTGGGCGACATGATGCAACGGTAAAAATCAGCTGGCCTGGTGGTGTGCAATGATTGCTTTCATTTCCGCAACCGCCGCCCCGTCTACCGCATAGCGTGAATACTCATCCGCCTGTGCATCCGAAGACATCGACAACCCCGAATTGCGATAACGCATGGGGGAAGCCAGCCATACTCCGGCAGAACTGTGGACTTCCTGCACTCCAGCATCAAGGAACAGGGACAAATTCGAGGCGCGAACCCCCGCTCCGGCCATAATGATTGGAGCATCCCCCTGCGCAATAAGTTCCATAATTTTTGTTAAACCTTGCGCCGCATCTGATTTTTGCCCGGAAGTCAGCACTCTGGCGATGCCCAAATCAGCTAATTTTTTTAGCGCATTGAGTGGGTTAGCGCACATGTCAAAGGCCCGATGAAAAGTGACGTGCAGCGGTCCCGCCGCGATCATTATTTTCTCCATGCGCGGCATATCGACATCACCCTCTGCATCTAAAATGCCGGTTACCAACCCTGAGAACCCCAGATCTCTTACCATCGCAATATCATCCAGCATTGCAGCGAATTCACCGTCGGTGTAACAAAAGTCGCCCCCGCGCGGCCGAATAATGGGATTGACCGGAATCGAGATATGCTGGCGAACCGAACGCAAGACGCCCAGGGACGGCGTTAAGCCCCCCTCTTTGGGCGCCGAGCAAAGCTCAATGCGATCCGCGCCGTTTTGCTGCGCCGTGCGCGCGCACTCCATGCTGTAACAGCAGATTTCCAGTAATGCCATACTCACTCCTGACGTTCGCTTGCCACAATGGCTTCAATCGACCACGGATGGAATTTTATCGTCACGCTGCCATCGCTGACCGCCAGCGTTGGATTCGGTAAACGCTCGCGCTCGCCTTTTGGCGAACTGGTTTTTACAAATATGCCCGGCTGGCTCAGCCCGTGATCTGAAAGCAGCGCCAGCGCTCGTGCATTCAGCGTCTCCACCTCACCCGGCAGAACAATTTCAACATGCTCCCAGCCTTCATGCGGATAGCGCTTTTCGCCCGGCCACGGCAGTTCTACGATAGTAAATTGCCAGTGTTGCACACAAACTGGCTCATCGAGTTTGAACAAGCAAATCGGTCGGCCATTGATGATATTTTCTGACAGCAATTCGCCGCACTGTTCAAACCCACGACGCCAGCGCTCTGCGGTGGTATTTTGATGACAACGCAGAGAAATGTGATCGGCTTCAAGCAATGAGATATCCAGCCCAAGGCGAGTGGAAAGATCCGTTAACGCCTGAATGAAATGCGGTAAATCTGCGGAAATATCATGCAGTTCTGCAACTGTTTGCCAGTTCGCCATAATGAAAGCTCATATCCATATTCAAAGCCGCTAATTTACCCTGTTGCGCAGCCCCAACCAACTGCTGATTTTCTTAAGCGCAATATGAATAATTATACGTAATGACAATGTTTATATTTCAGGCTGCTGGCGATACTCGCAATGCTGACGGCAACGGGCATTTGCAGTATACTCCCGCCCTTAATTCTTAAACTGGTGCGGTGCATTTTAAGCCGCTTCATAAATGTAAGGTATTCCGGTGAATATTCAGGCTCTTCTCTCAGAAAAAGTCAGTCAGGCCATGATTGCTGCAGGCGCGCCTGCAGATTGCGAACCGCAGGTTCGTCAGTCAGCAAAAGTACAGTTCGGCGACTATCAGGCTAACGGCATGATGGCTGTCGCTAAAAAACTGGGTATGGCGCCGCGACAACTGGCTGAGCAGGTGCTGACTCATTTGGATCTCAACGGGATCGCCAGCAAAGTTGAAATTGCAGGCCCGGGCTTTATCAATATTTTTCTCGATCCGGCATTTCTGGCGCAGCACGTTCAGCAGGCGCTGGCTTCCGATCGTCTGGGCGTCACCCAACCGGCTAAACAAACCGTTGTGGTTGATTACTCCGCACCTAACGTAGCGAAAGAGATGCACGTTGGTCACCTGCGTTCCACCATCATCGGTGACGCTGCGGTGCGTACGCTGGAGTTCCTCGGTCACAATGTTATCCGCGCCAACCACGTCGGCGACTGGGGTACTCAGTTCGGTATGCTCATCGCATGGCTGGAAAAACAGCAGCAGGAAAATGCTGGCGAGATGGCGCTGGCTGACCTTGAAGGTTTCTACCGTGATGCGAAAAAACATTACGACGAAGATGAAGCCTTCGCGGAACGTGCCCGGAGTTATGTCGTGAAGCTGCAAGGCGGCGACGAGTACTTCCGTGAGATGTGGCGCAAACTGGTCGACATCACCATGTCGCAAAACCAGTTAACCTACGATCGCCTGAACGTCACCCTGACCCGTGACGACGTCATGGGTGAAAGCCTATACAACCCGATGCTGCCTGGCATCGTGGCCGATCTCAAAGCTAAAGGCCTGGCTGTTGAAAGCGAAGGCGCTACCGTCGTATTCCTTGATGAGTATAAGAACAAGGAAGGTGAACCGATGGGCGTAATCATTCAGAAGAAAGATGGCGGCTATCTCTACACCACGACCGACATCGCCTGCGCCAAGTACCGTTATGAAACGCTGCATGCCGACCGCGTACTTTATTACATCGACTCCCGTCAGCATCAGCACTTAATGCAGGCCTGGACCATCGTGCGTAAAGCCGGTTATGTGCCGGACTCTGTGCCGCTGGAACACCACATGTTCGGTATGATGCTAGGTAAAGACGGCAAGCCGTTCAAAACCCGTGCGGGTGGCACGGTTAAACTGGCCGATCTGCTGGATGAAGCGCTGGAACGCGCACGCCGTCTGGTAGCGGAGAAGAACCCGGACATGCCTGCCGACGAGCTGGAAAAACTGGCGAATGCGGTCGGTATCGGCGCGGTGAAATATGCCGATCTGTCCAAAAACCGTACCACCGACTACATCTTCGACTGGGACAATATGCTGGCGTTCGAAGGGAACACTGCGCCGTATATGCAGTACGCCTACACCCGCGTACTGTCCGTGTTCCGTAAAGCCGATATCGATGAAAGCGCGCTGGCAAATGCGCAGGTGATTATCAGTGAAGATCGCGAGGCTCAGCTGGCTGCTCGTCTGCTGCAGTTTGAAGAAACGCTGACCGTTGTTGCACGTGAAGGTACGCCGCACGTGATGTGTGCTTACCTGTACGACGTTGCCGGTCTGTTCTCCGGCTTCTACGAGCACTGCCCTATCCTCAGCGCTGAAAACGAAGAGATTCGTAACAGCCGCCTGAAACTGGCACAGTTGACGGCGAAAACCCTGAAGCTGGGTCTGGATACGCTGGGTATCGAAACCGTAGAACGTATGTAAATCAGCTCATCTATCAGGCCTGACTCCGAAATTCGGACTCAGGCCTTTTTTATTTCTGTAACAGGCAATCTGTAACAACTCACAAGGAATGACACATTTCCGTAGAGATATGGAACATTTTTTGCCTGTCATCCCGTTTAAGCCTCCGTATCATGAGGCGGCGAATTAATCGGGTACGGGTCAATGACATTCAGAGATTTTGAGGCGGAGGAAAAACTCTTCCAGCGGCGTGTATTGGTGGCCTTTGGCCTGGTGGTCATCTGCTTTGGCATCCTGATTTACAATCTCTACAACTTACAAATCTGTCAGCACCAGTATTACACCACCCGCTCGAATGCAAACGACATCAAAATGCTGCCCGTGGCCCCGACGCGTGGCATGATTTACGATCGCAACGGCATCCCGCTGGTGCGCAATGTAACCTGGTACGACATTTCCGTTACGCCTTATAAAATCAGTGATATGAATGCCCTGATCAGGCAGCTCACGCCTATCATTGACCTCACTCCTGATGACATTGACCAGTTTCGCCATGCGCTGAAAGCCAGCAGCCGCTATCGCCCGGTCGTGCTAAAAAATGCGCTGACCGATGTGGAAATCGCCCGCTTCTCGGTTAACCAGTTTCATTTCAGCGGCGTCAATATCAATAGCTATGAAGACCGCCAGTACCCTTATGGCGCAGCGCTGGCGCATGTCCTTGGCTATGTGTCGAAAATCAATGACAACGACCTGAAAGCGCTGGATCAAAAAGGCCTGACAGAGAACTACGCCGCCGATCACAACATCGGTAAGCAGGGTATTGAGCACTACTATGAAAATGAACTGCATGGGAAAACCGGTTATCAGGAGGTCGAAGTTGATAACCACGGACGCATCGTACGCCTGATCAAAGATGTGCCGCCCGTTGCTGGAAAAGATATCCACCTGACGCTGGACCTCCATTTACAGCAATATATTGAGAGTCTGTTGGTGGGCCAGCGGGCCGCCGTTTTGGTTGAGGATCCGCATGACGGTTCCGTGCTGGCAATGGTTTCGAACCCCAGCTATGACCCCAACCCGTTTGTCAAAGGTATTAGCTATCAGGACTATAACAAGCTGCTTCAGGATAAGGATCTGCCGTTAATCAACCGCGTCACGCAAGGGTTGTATCCTCCCGCCTCCACGGTCAAACCGTATATGGCGATGTCAGCATTACTGGACGGCGTGATCACGCCGCAGACCCGTTTCTTCGGCGCCCCCACCTGGACGCTCCCCGGCACGGAGCGACATTACCGTGACTGGAAAAAAACGGGCCACGGTATGCTGGATGTCACCAAAGCAATTGAAGAATCCGCCGACACGTTCTTTTATCAGGTGGCATATATGATGGGGATCGACCGTATTAACAGCATGCTCAGCCAGTTTGGCTATGGCAAGCCGACCGGCATCGATCTTGGTGAGGAGTATAACGGCCTGCTCCCGAGCCGCGAATGGAAGCAGAAAGTGCATAAAAAAGCCTGGTATCAGGGAGATACCATTTCGGTTGGCATCGGTCAGGGATACTGGATTGCCACGCCGATCCAGATGGTTAAAGCCATGGTCGCGCTGATTAACAACGGCAAGGTTATCGCCCCTCACCTGCTACGTGATGAAGAGAGCGGAAAAGTCATCACGCCATATCAGGCTCCCGAAGCACCGTCACAAATTGCCTCTGCCTCGTCCCCCTACTGGGGGCTGGTGCGTCAAGCGATGTTCGGCATGGCGAATGAGCCAAACGGTACCGGTTATAAGTTCTTTCACACCGCGCCTTACGGCATTGCAGCGAAAAGTGGCACATCACAGGTCTTTAGCCTGAAAGAAAATCAGACCTACGATGCGAAAATGATCCCCGTACGTCTGCGCGACCACGTGTTCTATACCGCATTTGCGCCATATAAGAACCCAAAAGTCGCCATAGCGTTAATTCTGGAAAACGGCGGCAGCGATGGCGTCACCGCCGCACCAGTCATGCGTCAAATCATGGATCATCTGTTTGCTGCGCAGGACGACGACGCACAAGCGGGTCCGATAGCCGCAACGCCATCGGACACCGATATCAAAAATACTTACGCAAGTATTCGGTAAGGCACAGCATCGCCATCGCCTGACCGTAAGGCATGGAGGTCCGGGGGATGTTGCGGTAGAAATCGAGATTGTGGCCCATCCCGGTACCAAACGAGGTATGCAGCAATTCACCTTCCGGCGAAATATGTTGCACAATGCCTCTGATCGCTTTTTCGGCTACAGCCGCATAGTCTTGTCCGACATAGCGTTTACGTACCGCTTTGAGGATCCCATAGGCAAATCCGGCGGTTGCCGAGGCTTCAAGATACGACTGCGGGTCGTCCAGCAAGGTGTGCCACAGTCCGCTTTCATCCTGGCACTTCGCCAGCGCCGCGATTTGCGCGTTCAAAACTTGCACCAGATAGCGGTGCACTGCATTGTTTTCCGGCAAATCAAGTAATTCGAGGAAATCCGGGATGACTATAGTTAACCAGCTGTTGCCACGCGCCCAGCGAGCGTTGGCGAAGTTATGCTGTCCTTCATAGCTCCAGCCGTGGAACCACAGCCCCGTTTCTTTATCCATCAGGTTTTGCACGTGCAGCAGGAACTGATAGGTTGCCTCTTCAATATACTCGGGACGGTTGAGCAACTTGCCAATCTTCGCCAGCGGTAAGACCGTCATCATCAACGTGTCATCCCACATCTGCTGGTGATTTTCTTCCGCCAGCGTAATGTGCTGCATACCGCCGAATTGGGTACGCGGCATATCATGCATTGCCCACTCAGACCAGCTGTCGAGCCACGGCAGATACGCGGGATTACGCGTCTCTTCATAGCGATATGCCAGCGTTAAAAACGGCGCCATGGTGTTAACGTTTTTGGTCGTTGCACCTTCCGCAAAGCGATCGGCAAACCAGCTGTCGATAATATCGCGCATCGTGGCATCGCCGGTTTGCTGATAATACTGATACATCCCGTACAAGCCGATGCCGTGCGTCCACTCCCATCCCGCCCAGCCTTTGGTATCAATAACGCGTCCGTCATCCAGACGTAGCAAGAACTCGCCGGTCTCGTCATGAATATTGACCAGGTTATGCGTCACCTTTTTGATCAACGCTTTTAATTCATCCCTGGCAATAAAATGTTCTGGCTGGCGCAACAATGGGCTGTGTTTAACCGGATAAACAATCATTTACTTAACCTCTGTCAATGTCGAATTCAATACAGCACCCTTTTCCAGTTTCGGTGCCGCTGGTTTATTACGATTCAGGTAACCAATATTGTTGTTACCCCAAAGTGATTCATAAGGCATGCCCGATAGCATCTCTACGGTCGCGCGTCCTTTAGCGGAAAGTCCTTCCAGCACGGGTTGCCCGGACTCACGCATTTTTGCTGTCTCTTCGCGCAGGGTGCTGTGCGTTTGCAGGTTCAGTTTGAAGCGCAAGGAAACCAGGAAACCCAGCGCCAGAACAATCAGCGTTCCGCAGCTCAGAATTAACAGGATGGTATGGCTGACCGCCGCGGGTTGTGCGCTCTGACCGGAGACAAAACCAGACAACTGCATCACAATCCCCACCAGCATCACCGCTCCCGCCTGCGACGCTTTACGCGTTAACGTCATAATGCCGGCGAAGATCCCTTCCCGACGCTGACCGGTGATCACTTCGTCAACGTCGGCAATATAGGTGTAGATATTCCAGGGAACGTAGTTGATACCACCGCGTCCTAAACCCGCAACGGCGGAAACCAATAGCAACAGAGAATAAACATCGCTTAATCCGGCGTAATACAGCCCCGCATAGGAGAGTGAACTGAGGCCAAACAGGACGACCACCATGCGATAAGACGGCGCAGGTCCGAAACGGATGCACAATGGGATCATGGCGATAACGGCAATAAACTGGAAGATAGCCATCGTACCCAGCAGGTTTGACGCCATTGATGCTTCCTGCATCAGCACAAACACCACATAGTAAGTAAAGACGGCGTTAAAGACGTCCTGGGCAATATAGCCGCCAAGATACATTCCTAAATGCTGGCGAAAGATACGGATGCGCAGTGTTGAACTCAGTTCCACAAATAAACGGTTCATACTCTGACTCAAGGTCAGGCTTTTCTTCTCTTCTTCGGCTCGCAGCGCCGCCTCAGTCCACTCTTCCCGTGGGCGTTCCCAGGTAAAGAACCAGACGAAGGTCAGCATCAGTGCACACAGCACAGAAAACACCAGGCTGGCGTAGAAAAAAGAGACGGGGTTGTCCTTGCCAAACAGCGTCAGCAGAACGCCGGGTAAGAATGAGGCCAGAATGGCAGACATTTGCGCCATCGAAATGCGTGCGCCGGAGAATTTGGTTTTCTGTTTAAAGTCATCGGTCATTTCGGGTACCAGCGTTTCGTATGGCACCAGAATCATGGTGTAGACCACGTCAAAAATCAGATAGGTGAGCAGGTAGTACCAGAACCCCATATCACCCACCCACATTAGTGAGTAGCTAAAGACACAGGGTATCCCCAACAGAATAAAAAACTTGCGTCGCCCAAAGCGTTTTCCGAGCCAGGTGGAGCCAAAGTTATCGGTTAAAAAACCCATTAATGGGCTAACAACGGCATCCAACACTCTGGCGGTAGCGAAGATAAAGGTTGCTTCGATTGGCGTCAGGCCACAGAACGTCGTGTAAAAATAGAGTAGCCAGGCCGCGGTTAACGCCGTGGTGCCTGCGCCTAAAAAATCCCCCGAACCGTAGGCAAAATAGTTAACCAACCCAATTTTACGTGTATTCATTGCCGTTACCCCTGCACATTATTGGGAGGCCCCGCAATCCTCGCTTTGACATTGGGCCTCCTTACAGGGCCACAGTAAAAGCTAACAGCAAGTGAAACCTTTCTATTTTTGCCAGGGGTATTCGTGAAATGGCAACAGCACAAAGAGTCCGGCAACGTATGTCACCTATTTTATAAAACAGCGTTTCTATTTAATCAAAGAGGCGGACTAGAATTGCGAAGCAGCCAGCAGTTTCTGCTGCTGGCCGGAATGAAGGGAGGCGTTAACGATAGTTCACAATCACCTGATTGCTCTGAACCTGTAAGGCGGGGATCAGGCGACCGCCACCGGGTACTTCCCAGACAAAATGCATCGGTTCGATGGCGGGAACATTATTGAATCCGTTGGTGGTCCCGCTTTGCCCGTCCAGCTCAACACAGCGGGACTGAGAACATAAACGCACCCGTAAACCCGCGGGCGTTGGGCCATTGAGCTCATAGCGCCAGGCCACCAGCGTCATCAACCCCGAGACCGGCTGGCTGGGCGTCAGAGGTGCAGAAGAGGCTGACTGGCCGCGGTGATTTAAAGTAATCCCCATGCCGCTGGCCTGCCAGGCGCCTTCTCCGGCAGCCTGCGCTACCAGAGGAAAAAACAACAACCACAGTAATTTACGCATTACTTACCTCCAATAGTCGCCGTCATACGGATATGGCGGTTGTCAGACAGCTCCATGTTCGATAACACCACCAGTTGCGGAATGCTGCGACGTAAAAAGCGTGCCAGCAATGGACGCAACGCGTGGTTAACCAACAAGACCGGCGGCGCACCCAACATTTCCTGACGGGACAGCGCTTCCTGAGTCTGGGCCAGCAGTCGGTCTGCAAGACCTGGCTCCAGACCGCCGCCGCCCTGCAGCGCCTGCAGAAGCAAACGTTCGAGCGGGGTATCAAGGCCGATAACCTGAACCTCTTCATTACCCGGGAACCACTGCTGAGTGATGGCGCGTCCCAACGCAACACGTACCACCGCGGTAAGCTCATGCGGATCGTTTTGCAGCGGTGCATGTTCAGCCAGCGTTTCGAGAATGGTGCGCATATCGCGAATCGGTACTTTCTCATCCAGTAAGTTCTGCAGCACTTTATGCAGCGTAGTGAGCGTCACGACGCCCGGGACCAGGTCTTCTGTCAGTTTTGGCATCTCCTGCGAGACGCGGTCCAGTAGCTGTTGCGCCTCCTGACGGCCAAACAGCTCAGCAGCGAACTGCCCAATCAGGTGATTAAGGTGCGTGGCGACAACGGTACTGGCTTCAACAACCGTAAAGCCCTGAATCTGCGCCTGTTCCTTCAATGCGCTTTCAATCCAGATAGCGTCCAGACCGAAAGCCGGATCGACCGTTTTCTCGCCCGGCAGTGACCCGGCGGCAGTACCAGGGTTAATGGCCAGCCAGCGTCCCGGATAGGCGTCACCGCTGCCAATTTCCACCCCTTTCATCAAAATACGATAGCGGGCCGGCTGCAGATCCATATTGTCGCGGATATGTACCACCGGCGGCAGAAAACCCATATCCTGGGCAAATTTCTTACGAATACTGCGAATTCGCCCCAGCAACTCGCCATCTTGCTGAAAGTCCACCATTGGGATCAGGCGGTAGCCTACCTCCATCCCCAGGGAATCCTCCAGCTGTACGTCATTCCATGTTGCTTCCACCACGGAGTTGTTTTCCGGCATTTTCACCGGCTGCGGCTCATCGGGAGCTTTTTGCTCACGACCACGCATCCACCAGGCCAGACCCAGTAACGCGGCGGTAAACATCAAAAACACCAGGTTCGGCATGCCCGGAACCAGACCCAAAAGACCAAGCACCGCCGCACTAAGCAGCATGACACTAGGATTACTGAACAGTTGGGTCACCATCTGTTCGCCTACGTCCTGGTCGGTACTCACGCGGGTCACGATAACCCCCGCCGCGGTGGAGATTACCAGCGCAGGAATTTGCGCCACCAGCCCGTCACCGATGGTCAGCAGGGTATAACTTTCCGCTGCGCTACCCATGCTCATACCATGCTGCAACACCCCGACTAACAGACCGCCGACCACGTTGATCACCATAATCAAGATACCGGCGATGGCATCTCCACGTACGAATTTACTCGCACCGTCCATAGAGCCGTAGAAATCCGCTTCCTGCGTCACCTCCGAGCGCCGTTTTTTGGCTTCATCTTCGCCAATCAGACCCGCATTCAAATCCGCATCAATCGCCATTTGCTTGCCGGGCATACCATCCAGCACAAAGCGCGCGCCAACCTCGGCGATACGTCCGGCACCTTTGGTGATAACCATAAAGTTGATAATGACGAGAATAACGAAGACCACGATACCGATCGCAAAGTTACCGCCCACCAGGAAGTGACCAAAAGCTTCAACCACCTTTCCCGCCGCCGCCGCGCCGGTATGCCCTTCCATTAAAATGATACGCGTCGACGCAACGTTCAGGGCGAGGCGTAATAATGTGGTAAACAGCAAAATTGTCGGGAATGCGGCAAACTCCAGCGTACGCTGGGTGAACATCGCCACCAGCAGCACCATGATCGACAGCGCAATGTTAAACGTGAACAGCAAATCGAGGACGAAAGCCGGCAACGGCAACACCATCATCGACAGGATCAGCAGGATAAGGATCGGTCCGGCAAGGATTTGCAGTTGCGTGGATTTCAGGTTGCTGGGCAAACGCAACATCGCGACCAGATTAGCCATCAGTATTCTTCTCGTTCATGAAATCCAGTGCTTCAGGCACCGGAAGGTTTTCAGGTTGTGGTGGACGCTTGCCGCCGGCGAGACGCCAGCGTTTTAGCTGCCATACCCATGCCAGCACTTCGGCAACGGCGGCATATAATTGACCCGGTATTTGTTGACCAATTTCAGCATGACGGTATAGCGCACGCGCCAGCGGTGGCGCTTCTAACGTAGGGACTCGATGTTCAGCGCCAATCTCACGAATGCGCAGCGCCACCAGCCCCGCGCCTTTGGCAACAACTTTCGGCGCGCTCATTTTGTTCTCGTCATACTTCAACGCCACCGAATAGTGCGTGGGGTTGGTAACAATCACGTCCGCTTTCGGCACATCCGCCATCATGCGACGCTGCGCGGCCGCGCGCTGCATTTGGCGTATTTTGCCCTTAACGTGCGGGTCGCCTTCGCTTTGCTTAAATTCGTCACGAATATCCTGACGCGACATGCGCAGCTTTTTCAGATGGCTGTAAATCTGGAAAAAAACGTCGAACCCCACCATCGGAATAACGCCAAGCACCACCAACAGCGCGCACATGCCAACTAAATCCAAGGCGTTGCCCATCGCCGTAATCGGCGATTCCGCCATCAGACGCATCATCGCCGGCCAGTTATGCCAGAGATAAAATCCGGCCACGCTCCCCACCAGCGTGGATTTCAGTATCGCTTTGAGCAGTTCCGCTCCGGTTTGCGCTGAAAACATGCGTTTAATGCCCGGCAACGGATTCAGCTTAGAGAACTTGGGCTGCAGAGATTTACCGCTGAAAATCAAGCCGCCAAGCATCACCGGGGAGATTAATGCCACCAGAACGACGCCGGTAATCAACGGTAACAGCGCAATCATCGCGTCTTTAATCAGCAGGATGATTTGGCTGAGGATCAGGTTAGGGTCATTGACCATACTGTGGTCAAAACGTAATCCGGCCGACAGCATACCGGCCAGTCTGCGGGCAAGCGACTCCCCGCCAATCCAGATAATGCACACGCCCACCAGCAAAATAAGCAGTGAGGTCAGTTCTTTGGATCGGGGGACCTGCCCTTCTTCCCGTGCTTTTTCAAGTCGGTGGGGTGTGGGGGCTTCTGTTTTGTCGTCGTCGCTTTCTTCTGCCACGGCATTACTCTCGTCGTCACGGTCACGAGTATTATCGCGACCGCAACCATTGCCAATGCGTCGAATAGCGAAACGAAAACAGAGGAATTCGAGCGTTCGTTTGCCACGACAGCGCGAACGCTGCCGTGACAACCACGCGGTTAGCGCTGCCAGATAACGCGATAATGGCCCGATCCCACCTGCGCGCTATAGCCGCCGTCTACTGGCGCGAAGTCGAGGCCATCGGTATCGAGCAGCGTTTGTGCGCCATCAAGGATCACCATTGAGTGAGTATTCGGCGGAATATCTACCTCAAGGGTGATGGACTGTAAGCCATCGCGCGCCGGTTCCTGCGTCCAGTGGACGGCAATATCACCATATACCGAGCCGTATCGCGCTTTCAGCCATGTCAGGCCACCGCCCGGAATAGGCCGCAGTACCGAAGATTTAAAGCCCGGCGCGTGTTCTTCGGTATTTATTCCCGCCGCCACGCGATACAGCCATTCACCGATCGCCCCGTAGGCATAATGGTTGAAGGAGTTCATGTCCGGGCTCCACATTGTGCCATCCGGTTTCACGCCATCCCAGTGTTCCCAAATCGTCGTCGCCCCGGCCTTTACCTGATACAACCAGCTTGGGAAGTCCTCTTTCATCAGTAATTGCCACGCCGCGTCGGCCTGCCCGTTTTCGCTCAATGCGTGACAGAAATAGGGGGTGCCGACAAACCCCGTCACCAGATGACCGTCATTTTCCGCCAGCAGTTCCAGCAGCGTTTGCACGGTGCGCTCGCGGTGCGCGTCCGGCACTAACTGGAAGTAAAGCGCCAGAATATGCGCCGTTTGCGTGCGCGCCGCCAGCCGCCCGGTGGCGGTAAAAAACTCATTGCGGAAGCTTTCGACAATCGCGGTATGCAGCGCCTGATAATGAGTGTGGTCAACGTCATTTCCCAGTGCTTTGGCTGATTTCGCCAGCAGCAGCGTGGACAACGCATAGTAGGCCATGCAGGTCAGTTCATTCGGCGTTGCGCCAAAATAGCTGCCCTCTTTGGCATCCAGCGCAACCCAATCGCCAAACTGCAGTTTCCACGACCACTGGTTCTCAACAGCGTTGTCATACATAAACTCCACCCAGGCTTTCATGCTTTTGTACTGGCGGGCCAGCGTCTGTTTATCGCCGTACATCAGGTACAACGTCCACGGGTTAATCACCGCCGCATCGGCCCAGGCTGCGGCGGAATGGGTGCGCCCGTGGGATAAAAAGCGGTCGTTGTCGCATTTGCCGGTGAGGATATCGGGGATGACGTGCGGCACACCGCCCTCCGGCGTTTGGTCATGCTGAAGATCGGTCAGCCATTTGGCAAAAAAAGTGCGCGTCTGCATCAGATAACTCGCAGTGCGGCAGAAAATTTGCGCATCGCCCGTCCATCCCAGACGTTCATCGCGCTGCGGGCAGTCGGTTGGGATATCGACGAAATTGCCCTTAAGCCCCCACATGATGTTGTGATGCAGTTGGTTGAGATCCGCGTTTGAGGTTTCAATGTGACCCGTCGGCGTCATCGCGGAATGCAGCACAACCGCGACAAAGTCATCCCGCGTCGGCGTGCCAGGCCAACGTTCAATCAGCACATGACGGAAACCCTGAAAGGTAAAATGCGGGTGAAAACATTCTTCCCCCTCGCCGCGTAAGGTGTAATCAATGCACTGTTTGGCGGTGCGCAGGTTCGCCAGATAAACATTGCCTTCGGCATCCAGCACTTCAAAATGGCGCAGCACCACGCGCTCACCTGCCGTACCGCGCACCCGAAACTCCACCCAGCCGCTGAGGTTCTGGCCAAAATCAAGCACCGTCTCGCCTTTTGGCGTCGTGATGATTGAGCACGGCGCAAGCCGTTCTATTTCTTGTACCGGGCAGGCCGTTTGCGGTTGCAGCACCGACGTCTCTGCCGCAAGCGTCGTCACCGCGCGCCAATGCCCGGCGCTAAACGCAGGCTCGCTCCAGCCGCGCTGCTCCCGACGTGCGTCATACACTTCGCCATCATAAATTTCAGCAAACAAAATGGCGTCATCGCTGCCCTGCCAGTGTGCATCCGTGGCGATTATCCGCTGGCTACCATCGCGGAGCGTCACCACCATATGGCAAATAAACCCCGTCTGCTGGCCGTAATAGTTGCGATAGCGGTTGAAGCTCATATCCCCTTTATACCAACCCGCTCCCACCATCGCGCCAATCACGTTTTCGCCTTCTCGCAGGTGCTCGGTCACATCCCAGGTTTGATACAACAGATGGTGGTGGTAGCTCGTCCAGCCGGGCGATAACTCATCACGCCCGACTTTTTCGCCGTTGATCCACAGTTGGTACAGCCCCAGTGCGCTGGCATGTACCACCGCCGAAACAATGTCATCACCGTCGGGCAAACTGAACGCATGGCGCAACAACGAGCCTTTTGAGTTGTCTTTATCCTGCGGCGTTTCAGCCGAGATAAACACCCCTTGCCACGCTCGCGCTGGCAGGCCGGTAATAAACGTTGCCGCCGGGCTCCAGCCGCTCTCTTCACCGTGGTTGTCGGTAATATGCACCCGCACAAAATAGCGCGTCGAGTGCTGGCAGGCGACGTCGGGCAATTCGATATTACTGGAGCGGTCATCGTGCATTTCGCCGCTGTCAAACAGGCATTGGGCAAAATCTTCTTGCGCCGACAGCTGCAAACGCCAGCTACGCTGCTGTACATCGCGCAAGGTGCTGGTGATTATCCAGCCGAAAACCGGCAACGTTTCGCAGCCCGTCAGCGTGGTTTCATAGTTGAGCGTAATCTTTTCTACTGCCAACATAATTTTTCCCTCAGTGGCTCATATTCAGGCTTTGGCCCGCAAAGTATCGTGCGACGCCTGTCCGTTATCAGGCGTCGCCACCATTTCTGTTTCTGCATTAAATTCATTACGTTGCTTGCCGTGGAAGCACAGCCAGCCGATAACCATGCCTATCGCCACAATCGCCGTCAGCAGGCAATAAAGAACCACCGGCCCCGCGCTCAACAGCACAGGAGTGACGAACGCCAACAAGCCGCAGGTCAGACGGGCGACACCGACAATCACCCCTTGCGCGGTGGCGCGTAGCATGGTGGGGAATGACTCTTGCGCCCACACTTTCATGATGCCTTCGAAGGCAAATCCTGTGCCGATATTGGTAAACAGCAGGCAGCAGAACCAGGAGAGCGGCGAGAAATTAAACAGTACCGGCACGAAATAACCACCGGACATCATCACCGCGCCAAAAATAAAGAATGGAACCCGTTTTGAGGTATCAACGACGCGCATAAACATCAACCCAGATGCCACGCTCACTGGCAGAATCAACAGCCCCCACAGCGAGTGCGTGCTGACCGAAATGCCCACCACATTTACCGCTACATAAGCCCCAAACTGCCCGCCGGTATTGGCCGCCAGATTGGTGAAGGTATAAAAGATACACAGCGAGATAAACGGCCACAGGTATTTGCCTTCAAGCAGATCGCGCCAGCCGGTTTTCTGCGCCCGCACGGTGGCGATGCCACGACGCAGTTCATCCTTTGCTGCCAACCACAGCGGCGACTCAGGGATAGACCAACGCAGGATCATCAGCACAACCGCCACCAGCCCAACGTGCATATACATGATTTGCGCGCCAATCAGCCCCCAGTCGCCGACGATAGCGGAGATCCCCATCGTGGCGCCAATTCCCACCAGCCAGAGTAAATTGGACAAGCCGATAATCTTGCCGCGGTTTTCATCGTTCGCCGCTTCGGAGATAGTCGCCAGAGAGACAGGTAAATCAGCCCCTGTCGCCAGCCCCACCAAGAGTGTGCCCAGCACCAGGAACGGGAAGTTCAAACCAAAGGCCAGCGCCAGCGTGCCGATAAAAATCATCGCCATCGTAATAATAAAAACATTACGACGACCAATACGGTCTCCAAGACGACCGCCACCAAAAGCCCCAGCGGCAATACTCAGCGTTAATAATCCAGATAAAATGCCAATTTGTAGTGCAGTAATACCCATTGTTTTTTGATAAATGACTAAGGCTGTACCACTGGAAACAATAGCCGCCGAATCAATATATGATGCCATTCCAGACACCACCCCAATATACCAGGGGTTAGGTGTTTTATTTTTTGACATAACGATTCCCTTAAATTTACAGATAGTAAGGCGAGAAATAAGCGTATGGCCTACCCCCGTCACGATGGATGGTAGTAATAATTTTTTATTGTTATTAACCTAACAATTAAATCGCTATTAAAACTCGTGAATGAAGTTCACGTTCATGGCTTGGAGGATAATGGAAATACCGTCGGTACGATTCAGTCAACCTGATCGCATTCATAAAACCACAACGTGCCGCAATTTCACTGATGGTTTTATCCGTAGTGCGCAGTAATTCTTGAGCTTTTAATACACGATACAACATCTGGAATTTAACCGGAGTATAACCGGTCACTCGCTTAATTAAGCGATACATCGTGCGCCTGGCGACACCGTTATCATCACTCAACACATTCCAGTCTAAATGACGCAAGCTACTGGTCTTGAGCATACGGATCAGATTGGCTCGCCCTCGCTCATCAGGGCTAAGCGCCCCAGTTTGGCGGTCGCACTGGCAAAGTGTGTTGATGATGTTCAGCAAAGCGACTTCACACAATGAAAAATAGAGCACGTCATAGTTACTCTCGTTACGTGAGATTATCTCCTGGCTCAATACCTCAATACGCGCCAGCGCTCCCTGAGTTAACGCCAGCGCGGTAGGCTGTAGAAGTTTTTCTTTTATACAATCGAGCAAATTATCAATGTGCTGTAAAAAATGAAAACTGCGCGGGCGACGAATCAATATATTAATAACCGACAGATTATTAGTTGAAACATAACTATGGGTATCGTTAGCGGTCACTAAAAAAAAGTCACCCTGGCAGATAAAACGAACCAAGTCATTAATAATATGAAACCCGCTACCGCTACGGACAATCACCAGTTCATCAAAATCATGCCCGTGCACACCTTCCATTAATTGGTTATTCATCGAAAAAAGACAAAACGCATGTTGCTCTGAATGAAAAAAATCATTCTCACGTAAAATTCGCATATCTCCCCCGCCGCTATTCGAGTAAAAACACTCGGGATATCGATAAATAACCTACTGACATAATATATTGCCTTGCACTGATAACCATTTAACTGCAATTATTATGACAAGTCTATATATCGCACTGTCACTCAGGCGTAACCTGCTGTGACCTCAGCATCATTTCGGCAAATAACCGCCAAGTTATGGCATAAAAAAGAGGATATACGCCGTGCAGATGAACCCACGTCATCCAGACATTCAACCGGGTACGAATCATAGTACAGGACACATTGTGCCGACTGGCGGCCCAATAATCCTGCGGGATCCACAGAAGCGCCGCGCTCGGTATGCAGCGAGCGAACCCGTTCTGGCAACGTCACCGTAAAAATGGATAGTAAATAAAGAGAACGATAGGTATCTGTAGGCCGGATAACGCGCAAACCGTTATCGGTTAGAATGCCCGGCGGCGAGCGCCTGCCGGGCCAGCAAATAAAAACGCTACGGATCAGAACCCGAGGCTATCCAGCAGGTCGTCAACCTGATCCTGACTTGCCACCACGCCGGCTTTTGAGGTGTCAACCTGCGGGCCGTTAAGCAAGCTTTCGTTTTCACGTTTTGGACGAGCGCCCTGCTCTGGAATGTTTTCCAGCAGAACCATCAGCAGCTGACGCTCAATCTCCTGGATAACATCCATCATGCGCTTGATGACCTGACCGGTGAGGTCCTGGAAATCCTGCGCCATCATGATGTCCAGCAGTTGAGCGTTAGTAAAGCTGGTATGCCCTGGCACATCACCCAGGAACTGGCGGGTATCGGTGACCAGTTCACGGGCGTCAGACAGCTCGATCGGATTTTCGAACCATTCATCCCAGCGTTTGGTCAGGTCTTTGGCCCCTTTTTCCATCGCGTCCTGGTGCGGCTGCGAAGCTTCCACACTGTTCAGCGCGCGCTCTGCCGCCTGTGCGGTCATCTGCACAACGTAATCGAGACGATCGCGGGCATCGGGAATCGCTTCTGCCGCTTCGGCAATAGCCTGATCCAGCCCCAGTTCACGCAAGCTGTCGCGCAGCATTCGGGTCAAACTGCCGATGCGCGCGATGATGTCCCCGGCTGAATGTTCGTCAGCAGGTTTAATTTGTGGTTGCATCATCATTATCACACCCTCACATGCCCAGTTTCTCAAAGATTTTATTGAGTTTCTCTTCTAGCGTCGCCGCCGTGAACGGTTTCACGACATAGCCACTGGCGCCAGCCTGTGCCGCCGCAATGATATTCTCTTTCTTCGCTTCCGCCGTAACCATCAGCACCGGCAGGGCGGACATTCCGCCATCAGCACGAATGGTTTTCAGCAGTTCCAGGCCATCCATGTTCGGCATATTCCAGTCGGAAATGACAAAACCAAATCCCCCAGCCTGCAGCTTATTCAGCGCGTCCACGCCGTCTTCAGCCTCTTCAACATTGTTGAAACCCAGTTCTTTGAGCAGGTTACGCACGATGCGACGCATGGTGGAAAAGTCATCCACAACCAAAAACTTAAGCTCTTTATCCGCCATAAAAAATAAACTCCTGATTCAAATACGTATTGCCTGTCCGGCACTGATTTTCGCCAGCATTTGCTGGCTTACCTGGCTAAGATCGACCACTTCGCTTACGCCACCCATATTGATGGCCTCGCGCGGCATGCCGAACACCACACAACTTGCTTCGTTTTGCGCAATGGTCCAGGCACCCGCCTGGTTCATCGCTAACATTCCGGCGGCGCCATCGTTGCCCATACCCGTCAGGATCACTCCCACGGCATTACGCCCCGCATGTTTTGCCACCGAATGGAACAGCACATCCACTGAAGGCCGATGCCGGTTAACCGGCGGAC
Organism: Citrobacter sp. RHB35-C21; assembly: GCF_013816515.1. Taxonomy (NCBI): domain Bacteria; kingdom Pseudomonadati; phylum Pseudomonadota; class Gammaproteobacteria; order Enterobacterales; family Enterobacteriaceae; genus Citrobacter; species Citrobacter sp. RHB35-C21. The sequence continues at coordinate 2,224,128 of NZ_CP057147.1, read as the reverse complement.
CATCATGAATTTTGATCTGGTAGTTCGCCCCGCTGCGCGCCAGTTCCATATGCTTGTCACCAGGGGCGATATACGCATGCCCTGGGAGCACGCGCTCCCCATCTTCAGCCTCTTTCACGGTGATCTGACACAGTTTGTTCAGACGCTCGGCGAATGAGCGGGTAAATCCTGGCGGCATATGTTGAGTAATAAGAATACCGGGACTTGAAAGCGGCAATGGCTGGAGTACATGGCGAATTGCCTCTGTTCCTCCGGTTGAGGCGCCAATCGCCAGCAGTTTTTCAGAACTGAGTAACGGCCCCGCTTTCAAGGTCACCTGTGCCGTCATGGGTTTGTGGGCCGCCAGTTTTGCCCGCGACGCGGTGCGGATCTTCTCAGCGATCATTTCGCTGTAGGCCAACATCCCTTCACGGATCCCCAACTGTGGTTTGGTGACAAAATCAATCGCCCCCAACTCCAGCGCCCGCAGCGTGACCTCAGAACCTTTACCGGTCAGCGAAGAGACCATAACCACTGGCATCGGACGCAGACGCATCAGTTTCTCAAGAAAGTCGAGGCCGTCCATGCGCGGCATTTCCACATCCAGCGTCAGGACGTCGGGATTGAATTTTTTGATTAAATCCCGGGCAACCAACGGATCCGGCGCCGTCGCCACCATTTCCATATCACTGTGGCTGTTAATAATTTCGGTCATGATTTGACGCATCAGTGCAGAATCATCAACCGATAAAACCCTGATTTTACTCATGCTTTATCCTTACCTGGCGCATGCGCATACACCGTCTGTCCACGCAAGCTAAACTCGCGCACGAGGTTGCTAAAGTTTTCTGAATGACCTGCAAACAGCAGCCCATCTGGTTTAAGAAGTGGAACAAAACGGTGCAAAATGTCCTGCTGCGTCGTTTTATCAAAATAAATCATTACGTTACGGCAAAATATGGCATCGAAGGGGCCTGGCACGTTGTACTGCTTATCCAGTAAATTCACGCTGGAAAATTCAACATGCCCCGCCAGTTCCTGCCGAACGCGTACCAGTCCTTCATGCGGTCCGGTGCCACGCATGAAATAACGCTGTAGCTGCTGCGGTGACAGCGTCTTTAGCTCATCAAGGCGGTAGATGCCGCTTCTGGCTTTTTCCAGAACTTCGGTATCAATGTCGCTGGCAAAAACACGCCAGCGGCCCGGAGCCATACCTAAGGTATCGGCGAGCGTAATCGCAATGCTGTACGGCTCTTCTCCGGTTGACGCCGCCGCGCTCCAAACACGGTATTCACCACTGCGCCGACGAGCATGATCTGACAGCACTGGAAAATGATGCCCTTCGCGAAAAAACGCGGTCAGATTGGTAGTCAGGGAGTTAATAAAAGCCTGCCACTCAGCACTGTTCTGGTTAGCTTCCAGCATGCTGAGATAGCGACCAAAGTCATCCAGTCCCAGGGTTCGTAGACGGCGGACCAGGCGGTTATAAACCATGTCCCGCTTATGGTCGGCCAGCACGATCCCCGCACGCTGGTAGATTAATTGACATATCCGACGAAAATGCGCGTCAGACAGCGCGAGGCGCTGTGTCATCTGTAACAATAATGACGTTTGCCCAAGGGGCAGAGATGATGTCATAGCGCCTTCTCAATCACATTCAGGATACAACGGGCACAACCTGCGGCTGCGCCAATTCTTGTTTTGCTACGGTTTGCTCTTCAAGCTTAAAAAATGCGACACAGGCAGAAAGATTATCGGCCTGCATGGCAAGTTGTCCGGTGGCGGATGCGGCTTCTTCCACCAGCCCGGCGTTTTGCTGCGTCACGGAGTCCATCTGGCTGACGGCCTGCGCCACCTGCTCAATGCCCCTGCGCTGTTCATCAGAAGCAGAGGCAATCTCGCCCATGATGTCGTTAACCCGAGTAACCGAGCTGACAATTTCCGTCATGGTGCGCGCAGCCATATCAACCAACTGCGAGCCCTGACGCACTCGGGTGACAGACTCCTCAATGAGCCCCTTAATTTCTTTCGCCGCCTGTGCGCTACGGCTTGCCAGATTGCGCACTTCGCCCGCAACCACGGCAAAACCACGCCCCTGCTCACCCGCGCGAGCGGCCTCAACCGCGGCATTCAGCGCAAGGATGTTGGTCTGAAAGGCAATGCTGTCAATCACGCCGATGATGTCGCCAATTTTCTGCGAGCTCGCGGAAATCTCATGCATGGTGCTGGCGACCCGGGACGTCTGTTCGCCGCCTTTATGCGCTGTATCTGCCGCACTTTTGGCAATTCCTGACGCCTGGCGCGCGTTATCCGCATTCTGTCCTACGGTGGCGGTCAGTTGTTCCATGCTGGCTGCCGTTTGCGCCAGCGCGGCCGCCTGCTGTTCAGTGCGCGAAGACAAATCGTTATTGCCCATCGCGATTTCTGAAATACCGCTATGCATGGCTGAGCTGCCCTGGCGTACTTCGCTTACCGTTTCACGCAGTGCCTGCTGCATCTTCTTCAGACTGGCAAAAATGGCTGAGATCTCATTGCGCCCATAAACCGCTACCGGCCGGGCCAGATTACCCGCGGCAATGCTGTCGAAATGACTGCCCACGATAGCCAGCGGCTGGACAATCATCTTGCGCGACCAGTACAGCGCACCGCTGGTGAGCAGTGCCGCCAGTACCACCATGGTGGCGAAAATCACCCCCGACATATGGTAATTTCGCTGGCTCTGCTCTCCTGCCGTTTGCAACACGCGATCGATGTTGCTCTGCCACGCATTCACATTTGCATCAAAAGCATCCTGAGCAGCCTGCACCGGCGCGGTCAGAAAATCTGACAACTGATTGTTTTCAAGCCAGGTGGCCTGATGCGCAAGAGCGCTGTGCCACTGGCTGAAACTTTTCTCCGTTGCGCCAAACAGCGCCTTTCCTTGTGCCGTCGTATCCGATGTCGCCATAAAGCGTTTAAACATCAATTCAGACTGCGCCAGGCTATCACGTGCGAGGGTCATCAGCGTGTTGATATCCTCTGGCGGATAGCTCAGGGCGGTCAGCGTCCCTGCCTTATTAAGGGCCGTACTGGCCTGTAATAACACAGCGCGGGTTTGGGCCAGCGCAGCGCGTTGCTGATTACTTCGTTCGACCTGATTCAGGTTCTGAAAACCGTCCCGAAATGCCCAGAAGGACAAGCCATTACTGCCAATCTGCAAAACACCGCAGAGGATTAAAATCAAAAACAGCGTGGTCGAAATTCGAATACGATTAAACATCAACGCTCCCATTGGGCGGCACTGGCCGCGGTTTAACTATCAGTCAAAATGTTTCCCAATTCGTATCTTGTTCATTGTTCTGGCGCGGATAGGATGCGGCCGCCGTTGCAGGTAATCGTGTATCGCGTGGCTTAGCCGACGCCGGACGTGACGCAAGGCGGAAAGTCGACACCGACTGCGTCAGGCGGCTGGCCTGTTCTTCAAGAGCAGCGGCAGCGGCAGCCGATTCCTGTACCAACGAGGCGTTCTGCTGCGTAACGCGATCCATCTCGGATACCGCGAGCGCCACCTGATCAATCCCCCGGCTTTGCTCGTCGGAGGCCGAGGCAATCTCGCCCATAATGTCGGTCACCCGCGTTACGGCATTTACGATGTCGTTCATCGTTTCGCCTGCGCTTTCTACCAATACGGACCCGGTATCCACTCGGGAAACCGAATCCTCAATCAACGCTTTGATCTCTTTCGCTGCCTGCGCACTGCGACTTGCCAGATTACGCACTTCGCCCGCAACCACAGCAAAGCCACGGCCTTGTTCACCGGCACGCGCCGCTTCAACCGCCGCGTTCAGTGCGAGAATGTTGGTCTGAAAAGCAATACCATCAATAACGCTGATGATGTCGGCGATTTTCTTCGAGCTATCGGCGATTTCGTGCATGGTGTTCACCACGCTATCAACCACTTTGCCGCCATGCTGTGCGGTATCGGAGGCGCTTTTCGCCAGTTGCGAGGCCTGACGCGCGTTGTCCGCATTTTGCTTCACGGTTGCGGTCAATTGTTCCATGCTGGCTGCGGTCTCTTCCAGCGCAGAGGCCTGCTGTTCAGTACGAGATGAAAGGTCGGTGTTCCCGCTGGCAATTTCGCTGGTCCCGGAATAAATCGCATCAGAACCTTCACGCACCAGGGTGACGGTTTCCGTCAGCGAGCGCTGCATATGATCAACCGTACTGGCCAGCTCGCCGATTTCATTACGACCGCTGACGGCCAGGGTCGCGGTCAGGTTACCGCTGGCGATTTCCCGAATATGGGCAATGACGCGAGACAGAGGATTAAGCAGGGTATGGCGGATGCCGTACCACACCACCACCAGAATCAGCACCAGCACTACGGCCAGCACGCCAAGCTGCCATTGGGCGAAATGGTAATCCCGCGCACTTTTATCGAATGCCTGAGCGTAAAGTTTTTCGCTAACGCTGGCGTACTTGCCCAGCGCCTCACCGAGCGCGTTTTGCATTCCCTGAGTCGGTTGCGCGAAATAGGCGTCCATATTGCCGTTCTCCAGAAACTGAACCAGTTCGGTTAAGGCCGCATGGTACTGCTGATATTTCTCCTCAACGTTGCCGCTGGCTTCTGCCATCTCGGGTAACGGTGTGATGTTTTTAAATTTTGTGTAATGTGTTTCGGCCTGCGCCAACGATGCTTTCGCATTCTTCAGCAGATCGTTTTTCGCGCTGCTTTGCTGGTTGGACGCGTCCATCATCATGCGTGCAGAAGAACGGCTTAAATTGATACGTGTTTGCAGCATCAGATCCCATGTTGAAGTGAGTTCACTTTGCTGCTGTCGAAGATCGTTAGAAATAACAAAACTTTGCTGATTCTGCTGCAATGAAGAAAACAACAGACCACCGGAAACAAGCTGTAGCAGTGCGAAAACCCCCAGCACCATCATCAGCATTGTGACAACGCGGATACGGTTAAACATAAGGCACCTTCCTGAAAACGAGTTATCAACGTTATCGGCAGTCGCTGAGATAACTTTACGTTTGCGAAAAGGAAATCCTGAAGGGACGTGAAGCCTCGCGGAAGGAGGGGAAGACGGGTGTACGGCAACCACAAATCATTCACATAAAAACGTCACAATTATCATGTGAATAACATTCAAATTTATCTGTGGGCGCGGTCATATTGGATGAAATAGTCATTATTTCGTGACAAGGATCACAAATACACATCCTCTGCACCACAACAAAATGGATAAAAAATTAAAAAAAGTTGTATCAGCTGGCGCTTTAATTCAATTTATATGATGAATACTTAGTTACCAATTAATAAATATAAAAAATGAGTAACCGAACAATAAATGTTAAATCCTTACTGAGGGCTTTTTAGTGGCAAATGCAAACAAACTCACGTTGTTTATCGTGATCTTCATGCTGGCGGGGATCCTGTCAGGGGCGGTGATCCACTCTTATGCCGCCCCCGGCGTAGTGACCGCCTGGGCCGATAATATTACGCTTCTCACCGACATCTTTTTGCGCCTGATTAAAATGGTGATCGCACCTTTAGTATTCAGCACCCTGACCGTCGGTATTATGCGCCTGGGAGAAACGTCCACCATCGGGCGCGTAGGCGGCAAAGCGATGATCTGGTTTATCAGCTCTTCCATACTGTCTATTCTGGTCGGTCTGTTTGTGGTTTCTCTTGAGCAACCCGGAACCGGCCTGAACCTGGCGATCCCGCTGGAAGCCACTGATACCGGCCTGGCCGTGAGCGGCATGAGCCTGAAAGGTTTCCTGACTCACACCATCCCAACCAGCATAGCCGAGGCGATGGCTAACAATGAGATCCTGCAAATTGTGGTGTTCTCGATGTTCTTCGGTATTGGTGGCGCATCCCTTGGTGAGAAGTTCAATGCCCCGCTGGTTGCCGCGCTGGATGTGGTCTCCCACATTATGCTTAAGGTGACTGGCTACGTGATGTACGTTGCGCCGCTGGCCATTTTCGCCGCCATTTCCTCCGTTATCTCCACCCAGGGTTTGGGGATCCTGCTTAACTATGCGTCGTTCATCGGCGGCTACTATGTGGCTATTTTGCTGACCTGCCTGGTTCTGCTGGCGGTCGGTTATGTCATGCTGAAAAAAGAGGTTTTTCGTCTGGTAAGCATGCTGAAAGATCCGGTTCTGGTCGCATTTACTACCAGCAGCTCGGAAGCCGCCTATCCGAAAACGCTGGAGCAATTAACCAAATTTGGTTGCTCGCCCAACATCGTGTCATTTGTATTGCCTATCGGTTATTCATTTAACCTGGTCGGCTCGATGGTTTACTGTTCATTTGCCTCGATGTTTATCGCGCAGGCCTATAACATTCACCTCTCCTTTGCAGAAATCACCGTCCTGATGCTGACGCTGATGCTGGCGTCAAAAGGGATTGCCGGCGTGCCGCGTTCTGCGCTGGTGGTGCTGGCAGCAACCATTCCGAGCTTTAATATTCCGGTTGCCGGGATTCTGTTACTGATGGGTATTGACCACTTCCTGGATATGGGACGTTCAGCAATCAACGTATTAGGTAACGGGATTGCAACGGCGATGCTGGCACAAGATGAAGGTTTACTGGAAGAAGAACCGGAGCTGGTTGAGCGGGAAGCGTAAGGGGAAATCTGCCGGATGTGCTACGCGTATCCGGCCTACAACCGCAATCATTGTAGGCCGGATACGGTATAGCGGTTACGCGACGTGACTGGCGGCAATATCCAGCAGCGCCATTTCTTCGCTATTGAGCAGCTTCTCAATGTTAACCAGGATCAGCATCCGGTCACCCAGAGCCCCCAGTCCCGTCAAGTATTCCGTCGACAGCGTTACGGCAAATTCCGGTGCCGGACGGATTTGATCCGTTGTCAGCGACAGCACATCCGAGACGCCATCGACCACAATCCCGACCACCCGCTGGCCCAGATTCAGCACAATCACCACGGTGTTTTCGTTGTAATCCACATCGCTCTGGCTAAACTTCACGCGCAGGTCAACAATCGGCACAATCACACCGCGCAGATTGGTGACACCTTTGATAAACGCAGGCGTGTTAGCAATACGCGTCACCTGATCGTACCCACGGATTTCCTGCACTTTCAGGATATCGATACCGTACTCTTCATCCCCCAGTGTGAACACGAGGAATTCCTGACCTGACGGTTCGCCGGCCAGTTTAGTTACATTACTCATACCGGTCATATTATTCCCTTCTCACTCAATCAGGCGGCTGTGATCGCCACACGTTGTTCGCGGTTTAATCCCTGCAATGCAGAGACATCGACAATCAGCGCGACGCTGCCGTCGCCGAGGATCGTTGCTGCAGAAATACCTGGCACTTTGCGGTAGTTGCTTTCCAGGTTTTTAACGACCACCTGGTGTTGACCAATTAACTGATCGACCAGCAGCGCGTAGCGACGCCCTGCACTTTGCAAAATCACCACAATACCTTGAGTCGCTTCGGTTTTTGCGCCTTCAACCTCAAAGACTTTCCACAGCTCAACCAGCGGTAAATATTCGCCACGCACTTCCAGCACGCGCTCTCCTCCGGCCAGCGGATGGAGATCTTCTTCGCGCGGTTGCAGTGATTCCATAACGGCATTCAGCGGCAGAATAAAGACTTCGTCGGCCACGCGCACGGACATGCCGTCGAGGATCGCCAGCGTCAGCGGCAGCAGAATTCGGATAGTCGTCCCCTGTCCCTGTTTGGACTGGATCTCAACATGGCCCCCCATCTCCTGGATATTTCGCTTCACCACATCCATACCCACGCCGCGGCCAGAGACATCCGTCACCTGTTCAGCGGTCGAGAAGCCCGGGGCGAAGATCAGCATACCGACTTCGTCATCGCTCATGTTTTCGTGGATCGGCATCCCCTGGGAGATAGCTTTGGCGAGGATTCGTTCACGGTTCAGACCGGCGCCATCATCGGTGACTTCAATACAGATATTCCCGCCCTGGTGCTCCGCGGAAAGCGTCAGATTACCGATTGGGCTTTTCCCGGCTTCAAGGCGTTTTTCCGGCAGTTCAATACCGTGATCGAGGCTGTTACGCACCAGGTGCGTCAACGGATCGATGATGCGTTCAATCAGGCTCTTGTCGAGTTCGGTTGAGCTTCCCACCTGTGTCAGTTCGACCTGTTTACCCAGCTTACCGGCCAGGTCACGCACCAGACGCGGAAAACGGCTGAACACATACTCCATGGGCATCATACGAATCGACATCACCGACTCTTGCAAGTCGCGGGCGTTACGTTGTAACTGACCCATACTGGTGATGAGATCGCCATGATTGACGGGATCCAGTTCGTTAGAACGTTGTGCCAGCATAGACTGGGTGATGACCAACTCACCGACCAGGTTAATGAGCTGATCGACCTTCTCAACCGCTACGCGGATGCTGGTTGACTCGCTGGCACGGGCGGGTTTGTCGCGTTCCGCACGTCCGTTTGGCGTTTCGCTGGCGGCGGCTTTCGCCGCTGGCGCAACGGCAACCGGCTGCGGCTTCGCGACAACGGCTACCGTTTCTGCTTCAGCTTCAGTTTCAACGGCTACGGGCGCTGCGCTGACGGTTTCGAATTCAATCTGATCAGCTTCAATCACAAAGCACAGCACCGCGATGATGTCATCTTCCGCGAGGTTGCCATCAAGCGTTGCTGACAACGTGTCGCTCCCTTTCACCACATCGGTTAAGGTCGCCAGGTTCCCCAGCTCCTCTTCCAGTAAATCCACTTCATTGGCTTTCAGGCGCGTGAGAATAATGCGTTTCTTGCTCTCTTCGCTTGCGGACTCAGGCTGTGCAACCGCCTCTTCCTGCATTGCAGCGCTGTCAACAACGCTCAGTTTTGCGGTGTTGACGACTGCCGGTGCGGTTTCACCTTTCGCTTCGAGCGCTAACTGTCGTAACGCATTACAAATGTACTCAAAGCTGGCGGCATCCGGCTCCTCTGAGTTTTTATAGGCGTCGAGCTGTTCCTGCATAATATCTTTCGTTTCCAAAAACAGGTTGATAATGTCGGCATTGAGCTGCATCTCGCCACGCCGCGCTTCATCCAGCAGGTTTTCCATCAGATGGGTCGTTTCCTGCAAAATGGTAAAGCCGAAGGTGCCCGCCCCGCCTTTTATCGAGTGCGCAGCACGAAAAATTGCATTCAGCTGTTCGGAATCCGGGGCTTCAGGAACCAAATCAAGCAGGTGTTGCTCCATGTCAGCCAACAGTTCGTCAGCTTCATCAAAAAATGTTTGATAAAAATCGCTTATATCCATGCTCACGCTATCACCTCGGATTGGCTGGTGGCGATGTGGGAACGCTTGCCGGCGGGAGTTCCGCTGGCTGTTGTAAGACACTTACCGGCTCATTCTGGCTTTCAGCGTTTTCATGCAAAATGGCCTCTTCCGCCTGCTTATTGAGAACCAGCAGGCTAATACGGCGGTTGATAGCGTCTTCAGGACCGCGATCGCTCAGACGCATCGTGGCGGCCATACCTACCACACGTAATACTTTTCCATCATCCAGACCGCCGCTAACCAGTTCGCGACGCGACGCGTTAGCGCGATCGGCGGACAACTCCCAGTTGCTATACCCTTTTTCACCATTGGCGTAAGGGTAATCATCCGTATGGCCGGAAAGGCTGATTCGATTAGGAATGCCGTTAAGCACTGGCGCTATGGCTCGCAGGATATCGCGCATATACGGTTCCACCTCAGCGCTACCGGTTTTAAACATCGGGCGATTCTGACTGTCGATAATCTGTATCCGCAGCCCTTCCTGAACTAAATCAATTTTCAAATGCGGGCGCAGCGCACGCAGTTTGGGGTCAGATTCAATCAACTGATCGAGATCGCCGCGAAGTTTGCTCAAGCGGCTTTGTTCCATGCGTTTTCTCAGATCATCGATATTCGGCTGCTTGTTCACCTCTCCCTGCTGCTGGGTGTAATCATCCCCGCCGCCTGGAATGGGACTTTGGCTATTCGAAATACGATTTCCCCCGGTTACCGCAGTAGCCAACGGCGTACGGAAATATTCGGCAATCTGGATCAATTCTTTAGGGCTAGAGATGGAAATGAGCCACATCACCAGAAAGAAGGCCATCATCGCGGTCATAAAATCGGCGTAGGCGATTTTCCACGAACCATGCGCCCCACCACCGTGACCTTTATGCTTGCGTCGCTTTACAACGATAATGGGATGGGCCTGATTTTTCATGCGTCCTCGGTCGTCTGCTGCGCAGTTGGATTTCTCACCGCACGAACATGCTCTTCCAGTTCGATAAACGATGGACGTTCGCTGGAATACAGAGTCTTACGACCAAATTCGACGGCAATTGGCGGCGCGTAACCATTCAGATTGGAGAGCAGAGTTATCTTCACACACTGCATCATTTTGGTGGTTTCAGCGCTTTTCTGGCGCAGAACGCTGGCAAGCGGAGAAATAAATCCATAGGCCAGTAAAATACCGAGGAATGTCCCTACCATGGCATGTGCAATCAGCGAACCCAGTTCAGCCGCCGGACGATCGGCAGAAGCCAGCGCATGGACAACCCCCATGACCGCCGCCACGATCCCGAACGCCGGTAATGAATCCCCCACCATCGCCAGACTGTTGGCCGGGACTTCGGCCTCACTTTCGTGAGTCTCAATCTCTTCATCCATCAGCGCTTCAATTTCAAACGTGTTCATGTTGCCGCTGATGATCAGACGCAGATAATCGACAATGAAATCAAGCATCACGGCATCAGCAAGAATGCGCGGATAGCTGGCGAAAATTTCACTCTCTTTGGGGTTTTCGATATCGCGTTCAAGCGAGAACATGCCCTGCTGACGTGACTTGGCCATCAGGCGATACAACAGCGCCAGCAGATCCATATACATCGCTTTGGTGTATTTTGAACGACGAAAAAGCATCGGGATGGCTTTCATCGTCCCCTTAATGGCTTTCCCGTTATTGCCGACGATGAATGCCCCAATACCCGCGCCACCGATAATCACCAGCTCAGCCGGTTGATAGAGTGCCCCAAGGTGTCCGCCGGTCATCATGTAACCGCCGAAAACTGTACCAATAACAACCAGGTAACCTAATAAGATAAGCACGACATCATCCTTTCGCAATTGACTATGACAGGATGCGCAGTCGGGCAGTTAACTCGAGGTCAGGACAAAAAAAAGCAGCGGTAATCGCTTACCGCTGCTGGAGTGTTTGTCCACACCGTATCAGTTAAACAGCCTGTTCGATCTGTTCATCCAGCAGTTGTGGAATAATATCGGCAGCATTCTGGGAAAGTTTACGTCTTTTTACGGCGCGTGATGGCGGTTGGCATAAACTGCAGGCAAAGCTGCCTGCGGGTTGGTGAGCGTGGGTAATAAAATTCCCACCGCAGCAATTGCATCGGGACAACTCCAGCAATCCGCTGTCGACAAAACGCACCAACGTCCATGCGCGAGTTAACGCCAGCAGTGGCCCTTCTTCTGGCTGCGGGCACTGCTCAAGATATAAACGATACGCTTTGATCACGGCATCCACGCCGCTGCACAAACCAGTTTTGAGCAGGAATTGCCATGCGTTGCAAAACATCGAAGCATGAATGTTTTGTTCCCATGTCATAAACCAGTCGGTGGAGAAAGGCAGCATCCCTTTTGGCGGAGGGCTGCCGCGTAATTCTTTATACAGCTTGATAAGTCGGCCACGGCTTAATTGCGTTTCGCTTTCCAGCATTTGCAAACGGGCGCCCAATGTGATTAATTCCATCGCTAGCTGGATATCACGCGCTTCCTGAACAATGCTTTTTTCGCTCATCATCAAGCCCTTTTCTTGCGCGCTGCTTCATCGATGTCGCTTAACAGTCGCGTTGAAAGCATGATACCGGTATGAATTTGCTGAAGATCGTCAACGCGGGAGTCTTGCGTCAGGCGAGTAACGGTCTGGTGATCGTCGAAACGGAAATGACAGACCAGTTGGTTTGTTTCAGCCAGTTTGACCATTTGTGGAAGTGTTAATGTTGCCAACGTGTCCGCCATTTCTTCGCTGATACCAAGGCGAAACATCGCAGATGCTTTGTCCTGAACGATCAAACGCTGTGCAAGCAATAAATATGACAAATTGATGTCATAGATGTGTTTCAGCAACTCGGATGTATGCATTATTTGCATCCATAATAACCAACATTGTTTTCATGCGGTGAAACCGCACCCCGTGATGTCGCCGGGAAGGCCCGGTAAAAAAAAGCAAAAGGTCAAATACATAGCAGCGTGACGGCACTTACGCGTTGTCTAAACATTCCCTTTTCAGAAAGCCGCGCCCCTTACAAGCTCACATCAATTCTTACAAATGTCTAAGATTTTTCCTAATTCGACGCAACTCTACCCGCCGCCCGTTACACATACAACGTAGCTATGCTGCGAATTTGAAGAATATGTGACATAGATCACATAAACTAGCTAAACACTTAACATAAATCCATCAGCACAGCTTTTATTTTGCTTATTTTTTAACCTCAAATTCGCCATTTTAATTCCTGACATACGAATATTCTTGCAATAAAAGCGAATAGTATTTTGTTCACAAACGTTAATATCACCTTGTGAAATAGCGAGCTTGATCACATATTTAATGTAAAACACTATTTTAATTAAATCCTTTATAAACAATGACTTAAATATTAAGGGTGATTAATTAATACCGGGTAGTGATAACCCATTAAATGTTAACTTTTGTTAATTTTTAATTAACACATTGTTTTCATTAGCGGTGAGTTTTACTTAAGTAAGCTGAACGTATTTACAAGTTATATGGCGCAATTATTCTATTTATAAGAATAATTAATGAATAAGCATGATGACATTCACACTATCCGGGAAGGAAACGTTGCAGTATGGAGTAAGCCGAGCAATGCTGAGAAACCCTCTCATAATTCTTGAAAAAAGGAGCGAGTTATGAGCTATACACACATTCTTGTGGCCGTTGCCGCCACCCCTGAAAGCCAGCAGTTGTTAGCCAAGGCGGTTTCAATCGCTCGCCCTGTCAACGCTCGTATTAGCCTGATAACTCTGGTCTCAGACCCTGAACTGTATAATCAGTTTGCAGCACCTATGCTGGAGGACCTGCGTGAAGTGATGCAAGAGGAGACTCAGGATTTTATCGACAAGCTCAGCAAAGAAGCACAGTACCCCATTGAGCATACCTTTATTACCTATGGGGCACTGAATGAACATATTCTGGATGTATGCCGTAAACACGCGGTCGATCTGGTCATTTATGGCAACCATAACCACAGCTTCTTTTCGCGCGCATCCTGCTCAGCAAAAAGCGTGATCGGTGCCAGCCACGTGGATGTTCTGCTGGTTCCACTGGCTGGAGATTGACCTGCGTTTACTGAGCGTTAGGCCAGTTTAGTGCAGGGAGAAACGTTGTCTGGCAATGGCTGTTTACTCTGACGTGGGATGACTTTTTCCAGATCGCAAATGAACCTCGCCTGCCAGTTGTCGATATCGTTTTTAATGATAGTTTCGAGCATCTCAGCGTGGCGGGAGATACGCTCAGCAAGCGGCATCGTCAGAGCCTGGTTTAATGCGCCAGCCACTTCGTCGCGGTCATAAGGATTAACAATAAGCGCGGCAGTTAGCTCATTCGCGGCCCCGGCAAATTGCGATAACACCAGCACGCCGGGGTTGGCAGGATCCTGCGCGGCCACGAATTCTTTCGCGACCAGGTTCATACCATCTCGCAGAGGCGTCACCAGCCCTACATCAGAGTAGCGGAAGATTTTCATCAGCAATTTACGATCAAAGTACTGGTTCAGATAATAGAGCGGCGTCCAGCCCAACTGCCCATATTTACCGTTAATCCTCCCCGCTTCAGTCTCCAGTTGGTGCCGAATATCCTGGTAGGCCTGCACCTCTTCACGCGAAGTTGGCGCTATCTGGGTGTAGCGAATTTTACCATGGTGCTGCGGATAGTGTTCCAGCAGAGCCTCATAGGCCTGAAAGCGCTCCGGCAAACCCTTAGAATAATCCAGACGCTCAACGGAGAAGATATTCTGCACATTTTTGAGTTCTGCTTTCAGTTGCGCCAGCTTCGGCGGCAAAGGTCCGGAAGCCTGGCGGGCGATCTCATCCGGCTCAATACCGATGGGATAGACCTGGGTACGAAACGCTTTTCCCCATGCGCGGTGGTGCTGCTCGCTCTGAGTGGTTACCTGAGTCTGGGCTGCCAGACAATCCAGAAAAGCCTGACGATCGTTTTCGGTCTGGAAACCGAGTAAATCAAAGTCACACATCTGCTCAAGTAGCGTCTGATGTGGGGGTAAGGCATTAAAGATTTCCGGCGTCGGAAAAGGGATATGCAGGAAAAAACCGATACGGTTATTCACGCCGCGTTTACGCAGCTCGCTGGCAAACGGCAACAGATGGTAATCATGAACCCAGATTATGTCGTCATCGCTGAGCAGCGGCAGCAGTTTATCTACCAGCAAGGCATTCACCCGCTGATAGCCCTCCCATGCAGGACGCTGAAACTGCACCAAATCTAGGCGATAATGAAATGCAGGCCATAAAACCGCATTAGAAAACTGGCAGTAATACTCTTCGTAATCCTGTTCACTCAAATTAAACGAAGCCCAGGTAATATTGCCACGCGTGACTTTTTTTAATGGTTTGTCCTCATTACCCGTGTCGCCACTCCAGCCAAACCACAGGCCACCAGCAGCCTTCAACGCGCCCAGCACACCGACGGCAAGCCCACCGGCGCTCCCTTTGTCATCGGGTGAGGCGATACGATTAGATACTACGACTAAACGACTCATAGCCACCTCTTCTGTTATTCGTTGCTTTCGATTCTTGCTGCGAAGAGTTAATTTGTTCCAGCCAGTGCCAGACATCACTCACGCCATCCAGACGCCATGTCGCCTGCGTCGCTCCATTCCCCACCTTCACGGAAATGCCCCCAGCGCGATTAACCACGCCAAATCCTGTTTCGTCCGTCAAATCGTCACCAAAAAAAACGGGGATCCGTCCGGCAAAAGGTGCTTCCTGCATAAATGCGGCAATTGCGTCGCCTTTGTTCGTACCCTTTGGTTTTATCTCCACAACGCATTTTCCGTGCTGTAAAGCCAACTGCGGCCATCTGTGCGTGATGCGCTCAGCCAGATTAATTAGCGCCGCTTCATGTTCCGGGGCCTGGCGATAGTGCAGTGCGAACGCCATCCCTTTTGCTTCAAGCGTTGTACCCGGCATCGTCGCCAAGGCGGTACTTAATAGCTCTCCTGCTTCGCGCTCTATTGCCGCAGCCAGGCGCACTATATGAGTTTGACCATTGATGTCACGGCGCTCTGCCCCATGCACTCCGGCGAGCGGAAAACGAAAGGGAGTGGTAAGCGCGTCAAGCTCAACCATCGAGCGCCCTGAAATCAATGCCAGCGCACCCGCATTATGCGTCGCCAACTGATGTAATAACTGCAGGATTGTCTGAGGGACAACGACCTGGTCTGGATAAGGTTTGATCTCAGCCAGTGTCCCATCGAGATCAAAAAAATAAGCACAGCTTGCAGATTGTTCAGGGGGTAAGATCAGTGATGCTGTCACCCGGTTATCCTCCTCATCATGGTCTGTACGCCGCGCGGATCGCGCCGTATATATGATGTATGACGGATATAAGTATAGACAGTGTGACCCTGCTCGCCATTTGGAAAAACAATCGCCAGCCGGGTAGCGGCTGGCGATGAGCTAAAGCTAGACTAAAAAGTTGGGGTTAAAATCATCAAACAGTACGCTTCGCTTTTTGCTTGTAACGGTCGAAGATCACCGCCGCCAGCAGGATCAGACCACGTACGACATACTGTGCGAACGGAGAGATGTTCAGCAGGTTCATTGCATTCTCAACCGTTCCCAGAATCAACACCCCGGCTACCACATATGAGATTTTTCCGATGCCGCCTTTAAGCGAAACGCCCCCTAACACGCACGCGGAAATCACGATCAGCTCATAGCCGATTGAGGTCATTGGCTGGCCGCTGGTCATACGTGATGCGAGGATAATCCCGGCGATGGCGGATACCAGCCCGGACAGAATAAAGATAATAATTTTGGTACGAACGACCGGAACCCCAGCCAGACGTGCCGCCTCTTCATTCCCCCCAATGGCCAGCGTGTTACGACCAAACGTGGTTTTATTGAGCAGTAAGCCAAAAACGATGAAACAGACGACCGTGATCCAGATAGGTGCCGGCAGACCAAACCAGTTGGCGTAACCGAGAGTGAAGAAGCGCTCGTCTTCAATCCCTACCGCCTTACCGTCGGAAATAATGTAGGCCAGACCACGCACAATCTGCATCGTCGCAAGGGTCGTGATCAGGGCGTTAATTTTCAGCCGTGCAATCACGAACCCATTCACCAGACCACATAGAATACCGAGCAGTAGCCCGGCAGCCACGCCAATCCACAGGCTTTCGGTCATATTAATGACCACGGCTGTAGTGACCCCGGCGCAGGCAATCACGGAGGCAACGGACAGGTCGAAGTCACCGGATGCCAGGCAAAACAGCATCCCACACGCGACCATACCCGACATCGATACCGCCAGCCCCAGCCCCTTCATGTTGATGAAAGTGGCAAAGTTAGGCACAAAGAGGGAACAAACCAGGAACAGCGCGGCGAACACGACCAGCATCCCGTATTGATCCCAAATGCGACCAAGATTTAGCGCCGACTTTGCAGCACCTGAACCCGATGTTGAAACGGAAGACATCATTCTCTCCTTATTCAGGCTACAGCCTGGCTAACTTTTGGCATAGCAAGGCTTAACGCCTGGCGTTCATCCGCCTGTTCATGAAGTAACTCACCGGCAATTTCGCCTTCTCTCATCACCACGATACGGTCGGCGACACCGAGCACTTCTGGCAGATCGCTGGAAGCAAACAGCACGGCCACGCCGCGCGCCGCGAGGGCATAAATCACGTTATAAATTTCATGCTTGGCACCCACATCAATACCGCGTGTAGGTTCGTCCAGCAAAATCACTTTCATCTCTTCCGATAACCAACGGCCGAGGATAGCCTTCTGTTGATTACCGCCGGAGAGGTTCATAATCAGTTGCTCCGCGCCCGGCGTTTTAATATTGAGTGAGCGAATATGGTGATCGGCATTGGTCTCTTCCCAGCCGTTGTTGATCACGCATCCGCCCAGAACATGTTTACGACGGGCACTGATGTTGATGTTGTTACGTACCGAATGGACCGGAATGATCCCTTCAGCCTTGCGATCCTCCGGGCACAGCATCATCCCCGCTTCAATGGCGTGGCTCGGTTTACGGATATCAATAGGCTGTTCATCGATAAACACCTGGCCTGCCGTGATACGCGTGCCGCCAAACAGACCTTTCATTAATTCGCTACGTCCGGCGCCCACCAGTCCAAACAATCCAACAATTTCACCACTGCGCACTGATAAACTGATCGGGGTACGCACGCCTGGGGCTTTGACGTCATGCAAACGCAGGCGCTCTGCACCATAAGGTCTGGATTTCCAGCCATAAATATCACCGAGGTCGCGCCCGACCATCGCCTGCACCAGCGCGTCGTGATCGACCTGCTGCATATCCGTGAACGTTTTGACGTAATGACCATCTTTAAACACGGTGATGGCATCGCTAAGGGCAAAGATCTCCTCCATACGGTGCGAAACGTACAGGATGATGCGCCCTTCGTTGCGTAGCTCACGGATGACGCGAAACAGATTCTCAATCTCGCGCGCTGAAAGGGAGCTGGTCGGTTCATCAAACGCGATAATTTTGGCGTTGCGCGCCAGCGCTTTCGCAATCTCCACCATCTGCCATTGACCAATGGAGAGGTATTTCAACGGCGTATCGGGATCGATATCCATGCCCAGATGCTTAAGCTGGAGACCCGCTTCATAGTTCAGCAGCGAGCGGTTCACAATCCCGCCTTTGTGCGGCATCTGCCCTAAATAAATATTCTCGGCAACGGTCATTTCCGGGACGAGATGCAGCTCCTGGTAAATAATGGCAACACCGGCGTTCAGCGCGGCATTGGTGTCCGCAAACGAAACCTCTTGTCCACGGATCGCCAAAGATCCCGTCGTTGGCGCATAGTTGCCGCTGAGAATTTTTAATAGTGTTGATTTCCCGGCGCCATTTTCGCCCATCAGCGCATGCACCTGACCGGCATAGCAGTCGAAACTGATATCCGTGAGCGCTTTAACGCCGGGGAACGTTTTGCCAATGCCGCGAAATGAGAGATACGGGGTAGACTGTTGCATAACGTCTCCGTGAGTTAGATCTTTATGCCGGATAGCGGCTTTGCCTTATCCGGCCTACTGAGTACGCAATTCGTAGGCCGGATAAGACGCGTTGGCGTCGCATCCGGCATTTGTGTTATTTACCGCCTAAGCCTTTCTTCGCCAGTTCTTCTTTAAAGTTATCGCGGGTAATCAGCACCACATCCGTCACTTCAGTAAACGCCGGTGGCTCTGCACCTTTCGTTACCCAGTTGTAGAGCATCTCACTTGATTTGTAGCCGTGAACGTCCGGGCTTGGCAGGAGTGAACCGTAGAACCCGGTCGCTTCGCCTTTGGAGAGTTCGCTCACGGCATCAACGCCGTTGATGCCGATACCAATCACATTCGGCGCTTTGAAGCCCTGCCCTTCGGTCGCACGTACGCCGCCCAGCACGGTATTGTCGTTCATGCCGACAATCAGCCAGTGTTTGACTTCAGGGTGCTGAACCAGCATGGAGTTAGCGGCATCGAATGCCCCGGGGATATCATTCGATTTAGTGGGGACCTGGTAGATCTGTTTTTCCGGGAAGCCTGCGGCTTTAAGCGCGTCCATTGAACCCGATGTACGGCGACGCGCGGTATCGAGTTCATTCGCGGTAATGGCCATTACGGCTGTGGATTTCACATCCCAACCGCGCTTTTGCATCTCCTTATACAGCTCCTGGCCCTGGCGCTCACCAATTTTGGTTGCAGCCATCATCACCAGCGGCACGGTATCCATCGGCTTACCTTTGGCGTTAGCAAACTGGTCATCGACGGCAATGACTTTCATATCGTAGCCACGCGCCTTGGCCATAATGGCAGGCCCGAGTTTGGGGTCCGGCGTACAAATCACAAAACCTTTTGCGCCACTTGCAGCCAGGCTGTCGATGGCGTTAAGGGTCTTCTCACCATCCGGGACGGCAATTTTAATCACCTCAAAGCCAAGGTCTTTACCGGCTTTATCGGCAAATTTCCATTCAGTCTGGAACCACGGTTCTTCCGGTTGTTTGACCAGGAAACCGAGCTTCATGGATTCAGCGATAGCGGATTGTGACATAATGGCAGCCAGACCGATGGCAGCCAGCGCTTTAGTGAATTTGTGCATGGTTAACTCCAGCTTTAACGTTCTTTTATGTAGGGTAAAATCAGACGATTTTTTGTAATTCGGACGTAAAACAAGGCATTACCTTTTAGTGATAAGATCAATGCCAGTGCTGAGAGTAGTTTTAGCGGGAAATTGATTCTCCATAAGAGAGCGGCATCACACCACAGAATTACAGTAATTGCGTACATAAATTCAGCGGGAAATGACATAAAAAAACGCGGTTTTGTCGACGGGAAAAAAGAGGGATAGCAGATTAATCCATAACATCAGCCAACGAATCCTTGTTCCCGAATACCGAAGCATTCGGGAACATGATTACCATCGGTAATAAATGTGGTCAGCGTGATCGCGAACCGGAATGTCATCTCCTAGCAGGCGCGCCGCAAGCGTCAACGCAAAATCGAAAATATGCCCTAACCCTTTGCCGCTAATCAGATTGCCATCTTCAACAACCGGCGCATCGATATATTCTCCATCCGTGACGTTTTGCCACAGATCTCCTGAGCAAACATAGCGACGCCCCTTCAGCAGACCGTTGCCGCCCAACACGCGCGCGGCCGCAGAACATACCGGGCAAATGAGCTTTCCTGCCTGATCATGACGGGATACAAACTGGATGACCGCCTCACTGGCGGCAAGATTAACGCTGCCCTGCGGTCCGCCTGGCAATACGACGGCATCGTAGAGATATGTCTGGCGCGCGGCCAGCGTGCTATCCATCACCATCGGTACGTCATGATAACTCACCACCGCACGTGACTCTGCGCAGGCCAGGGTTTCGACTTCGATATTCAGGCGACGCAGAATATCAAGGGTAACAATCGCCTCCGCCTCTTCAAAACCGGGTGCCAGCAGCACCGCAACCTTCTTCATATGTAACTCCTTGCTTAATCCACATAAACGAAACAATTAATGACGACCAGTGCAGACTGTTAAATTTCTCAATTTGATTAAAACTGATCTGGCGCAAAAAATTAGCCATCAGATAATTTGTACTAATCCATCCCGATCGTGAAATTGCCTTTCAACTTGGGCAGATAATCATCAGATGCCAGACAATACCTTATTGTGGAATTTAATTTTGTGATATGAAACACCATTTCATTATCATGAAAATCATTTAATGACAGAAATTTCAACCCCTTACATTCATGTCATCTATATGCCAAAACAGCAGTAGCATGAATATTGTTATGACAATATGTAAAAAAACATAAATACGCAGATTTAAGGATTTTCTTATACCAGGGCAAGCGTTATGCTGAATCTCGATCGGAGCGAATATAATTCGTGATCACTAAAGGACCGGCGGAACGGATTTATTCTGCTAACAGCTTTAATTGTACGTAGAGGTGAAGTGCAGCGGCAGCCCGCTGTACTGGCGTGAGTAACGTACATCCCCCTTTCTGGAAATAAGGATATTGATATGGCTGCAGTTGGAATTGTTCATAAACTCAATACACAAATGAATCTCGAGTTCTACGCCTCGAATCTTTACCTGCATCTCAGCGAATGGTGCTACGAGCATAGCCTGACAGGTACAGCCACGTTTCTACGCACGCAGGCGCAAGGTAACGTGACTCAAATGATGCGTATGTTCAATTTTATGAAAAGTGCCGGGGCTAATCCCATCGTCAAGGCCATGGATGTGCCGGGTGATGAACTGAGTTCCCTTGAAGAATTGTTTCAGAAAACGTTGGATGAATATCAGCAGCGTTCGAGTAAGCTCTCGCGTTTAACCAATGAAGCTGAAGCATTAAACGATGCGCCAACCATTGATTTTCTTCACGATCTGGAAAAAGAGCAGCAGCAGGATGGCGTGCTGTTACAGACGATTCTTGATGAAGTCCGCAGCGCCAAACGCGCGGGGTTGTGCATGGCGCAAACCGATAAGCACTTGCTCAACGTCGTTAACTACCAGCATCACTAATCTTCAGTTTTCATCGCGTTAATGCCGGATAGCGATGCTGCACACCTTATCCGGTCAACCTCTGATTTTCCCTGGCACGCGCCTCCCATTCTGCGAGGCGCAAAAAAACCTTTCTAAAACCTGAAACAACGGTTTATTTTAGTGGGATTCATTCTGCGGCGTGAATTTCAACTCGATCAAGGCAACCGCTTTTTGTATTGCGCGCATAGTGACCGGATCGGCCCCTGCAGGATGGCTGGAAAAATCGATGTTTTTCAGTTGGCTGGACATTTTTTCCCGAACTTCTACCGGGGCAATAACATCAAGAACATCCAGAATTTGCTTGATAACCAGCTGACAGGCAACAACGTCCGAGAGCAGTTCCTGATCGGCATTCAATGTTTGGGACATAGTGAGCTCCTTATAGAAAGGTCGTCATAGTACCTATTCAGCGATCGAAACGATAGCCGCGCACACATTACAAATGCGCTGAAAATAAAAAAGGTCCAGTCAGTTTCTTTTGAGATGGCAAGCACAACATGAGTGAACAGTTAGCGGTTGAGAACCAACGCGGTCTTTCCCCGGCAGCATTACTTGTTGCCGGGGCTTTCTTTATGGAATTTATTGACGGCACGGTGATTGCCACAGCCCTACCCGACATGGCCAAAAGCTTTGGCGTTCAGGCGGTAGACCTGAACATTGGTATCAGCGCCTACTTGATCACCCTCGCGGTGCTTATCCCCGCCAGCGGCTGGATTGCGGATCGCTTCGGCGCCCGAAAAGTGTTTACCCTGGCGCTGGCGATTTTTACTCTCGCTTCGGTTTTATGCGGTTTGTCAGAAAGCCTTGAGAGCTTTGTAGCAATGCGAATTTTACAGGGTGTGGGTGGCGCGCTAATGGTTCCTGTTGGCCGTCTCGCGGTACTGCGCACCACGCCTAAACATCAGTTGATCACCGCTATTGCGACCCTGACCTGGCCCGCATTAGTCGCGCCTATCATCGGGCCACCGCTAGGAGGATTCATCACCAGCTATGCTAACTGGCGTTGGATCTTCTTTATTAACGTACCGCTGGGAATTTTGGCGATCGCGCTGGCGCTACGTTTCATCCCGGATATTCATGACGACGAGCGCCGTCCATTTGATATAGCGGGTTTTATCGCGACCTCAGTTGCGATGGTTAGCCTGGTGTATGCCATGGAGTTACTGGGAACCCAGCAGCCGCAGGGCTGGCTAACCGCCGGGCTGCTGGCGCTAGGAACCGTGACCTTTCTGTGTGCCCTGCATCATTTTCGTCACACTACCTGGCCGATGATTCGTCTTGATGCCATGAGCGTCCCTACTTTTCGCGTCACCCTGTACGGCGGGTCGCTATTTCGAGCTTCTATTAGCGCTGTACCATTTCTGCTGCCGTTAATGTTCCAGGTCGGTTTTGGCATGAACGCTTTTCACGCGGGTTCGCTGGTTCTGGCGGTGTTTGTGGGCAATCTGACGATAAAACCTGCCACCACGCCGTTGATACGCTGGCTGGGCTTTAAGAAACTACTGTTAATCAACGGTGCGCTAAACGTCCTGGCGCTGTTGGCCTGTGCATTAATTACGCCGCAGACCCCGGTGTGGGTTATTTTGTTGGTGTTGTATCTGGGCGGCGTGTTCCGCTCAATTCAGTTTACCGGCATCAGCACGCTTGCCTTTGCGGACGTCCCCGGACCACAAATGAGCTACGCCAATACGCTGTTCAGTACGGCAACACAATTAGCGGTAGGCTTGGGCATTTCATTGGCCGCTATCGGGATCCGTATCGGTGATGAGGTGAGTGAATGGCTGGCGTTAGGCAATATTCCGGGGATCAGTTTCCGGCTGGCCTTTGTCGCTATTGCGATTATTTGTCTGGTAGGTATGGTTGATACGCTGCGGCTTGCCCATGATGCTGGAAGCGCGGTATCTAGCAAGAAAAAATAGCCCGGCAGGCGAACACCGCCGGGCCAACAGGATTTAGCCAACTATCTCGCGTACAAACGCTTCGATCGCTTTGTCCTGGCAGTTTTCAAAGAAGCACTGCTGGAAGCGCGGACCAGATACGGCGGTTTTTACCAGTTCAGGATCGATAGCGCGCAGAGTGTCCAGATAGTTTTCTTTTACCACCGCTGCTTTCACCTGGTTCAGAATACCCGCGTTACGCACCTGCGGTTCTTTACGCTCTGGTGGATACCCTTCGCCGTTACGACCAGTGAATGCTTTTTCAAACATATAGCGTACATTCAGCTCAGCACCCCAGCCAAAACCTTTGGCGAATGCCAGAGAAAGCGCATTCCCGTTGTTGATCTGAGAGAACAAGAATGCGTCTGCCGGATCGAGACAGTAACCACACACCACGCCCGGATGTATATTCAGTGACATCATTGCCCCCTGACCCGTACCGCAACCCGTAACCACAAAATCCACGGCTTTGGAATTGAGCAGGATGCTGGCCATAATCCCTAAATGGATGTAGGTCAGATGATGGTCATTTTCGTCGCTCATCCCGACGTTATACACTGGAAAACCTTTCTCATCCGCAACGGCTTTAAGCTCGTTATGAATGATGGCATTTTTGCTTGCCTGGCTGTTTTCCATCATCAATGCAATTTTCATTCTGTAATCTCCTGAATGCGCTGCGGAGGCCCGCTGAAAGTCATAACACTCAGGCCACATTACTATTTTGCAAACTCACTTTCAAATTTAATGAAATTTTGTTTTATAAAATAATGAGGTGCTCACATTTTTTCTGAGACAACTCAGAATAGCCTCAATAAAATGACGTCGTTGCGATTAATCGCAGGTGATCTTCAGGCTATTCAAGCCATTGATGCGCCACCACATATGCCATGATAGCCTATCTCCGAACTTTCAGAGCGATCACATGAAGACCTTTATCCTTGCCCTTTTGCCGCTCGTGCTGACAGGATGCACTATTACTAAACAGGCGCAGGTCAGCGAAGCCAGTGCCATCACCGGCGTCGTTCGCCTGACCTACAACCAGGCCATGCTACAAACGGCGCGTACCGATGATTACGTGACTCAAGGCACAGCCACCAAAGAGTGTCAGCGCCTGGGCTATGCCAACGCAATGGCGTTTGGTCAGCCGGTGTCAACCTGTAGCGTATATGCCGGTTCTCTGTGCTTAAATACCAAAATCACGCTCGCCTGGCAGTGTCACGGCGTTGCGGTATCCCAGTCGCCTGCCTTCAATTATTAATATTTTCGACCAGCACATTATTGCTGGTCTTCTGCCTTTTCATTTTTTATATTCTCCGCTTAATAGCGTTAATGCGTTTTATTCCCATTCGCATTTTTAATAAATAAATTTATTATTTTACCTTTTGCAAATAATTAAATAACAAATTATAGTGACGCCACGCTAATATATAATAACGTTTGTGGAGCATAACCATGCTGAAAACAGAAATGATCGACCAACTGAATGAGCAAATGAACCTTGAATTATATTCATCTCTGCTCTACCAACAGATGAGCGCGTGGTGCAGCTATCACAGCTTTGAAGGTGCCGCCGCGTTCCTGCGCCGTCACGCCCAGGAAGAGATGACGCATATGCAGCGTCTGTTTGACTACCTGACCGATACTGGCAGCTTGCCGTGTATTAACACCGTCCCTTCCCCCTTTGCTGAATATGCGTCTCTGGACGAACTGTTCCGTGTTACTTACGAACACGAGCAGTTGATCACCCAGAAAATTAATGAGCTGGCACACGCGGCAATGACCCATCAGGATTATCCGACGTTTAATTTCCTGCAATGGTATGTTGCCGAGCAGCATGAAGAAGAAAAATTATTTAAATCTGTCATTGATAAGTTATCGCTGGCAGGGAAAAGTGGCGAAGGTCTTTATTTCATCGATAAAGAACTGGCTACGCTTGATACACAGAATTAATGTTGTGGGGTAATGAAGGCAACCCGCCATCATTACCCGCTAAAATCAGTGACGGCAGATCTTGCTTTCGTGCGTAGAGAAGCCGTCTTCTTTTGCAATAAACTTTCCCTTCGCCGCTAAAAACGCCACCAGCTCAGCTGCCGACATATCCGCCGCAGAACAGGTGTGAAAACGAGCCTGCTCGCCAAACCGTGCCGTAATCGCCGCTTCAAGGCTGGCATTTGAATACTGCTCGCCAGATTCAATCATCATGTTGAGCACTTCGTGACCGTGAATAGATTCCATACTACCTCCTAAATAAAGTCCGTAGCCTAATGTGAACGGCACGACCTTGCTTTGCGCTAACGCAGGTTTACCCGCAGATAAATATCATTTGTGATACATCTTAACGCGCCAAACATCGTAAAGATTAATGTACATTCATTGTAACGGTGATTTGACGAAAATAGCGTTTTGCCTTAACCTGCGCCGCAGATATAACCGTTGATTATCTCTGGGACAGAGGAAAGCGTGAAAAACAGAACCCTGGGTAGTATTTTTATCGTGGCGGGAACCACGATTGGTGCCGGTATGTTGGCAATGCCGCTGGCCGCGGCAGGCGTGGGGTTTAGCGTCACGCTGGTATTGTTAGTGAGTCTTTGGGCGCTAATGTGCTACACCGCGCTGTTGCTGCTTGAAGTGTATCAACACGTACCGGCAGACACCGGGTTGGGTACGCTGGCAAAACGTTATCTTGGTCGCTACGGACAATGGGTAACGGGCTTTAGCATGATGTTTTTAATGTACGCGCTGACGGCGGCGTATATCAGTGGCGCTGGTGAGTTGCTGGCTTCCAGCATCAGCGACTGGACCGGGACAACGCTCTCCCCGACAACAGGCGTACTGCTGTTCACCTTTGTTGCCGGTGGCGTGGTTTGCGTTGGCACATCTTTGGTCGATCTGTTCAACCGCCTGTTGTTCAGTGCCAAGATAATCTTTCTGGTGGTGATGCTGGCCCTGTTAATGCCGCATATCCATAAAGTAAACCTGCTTACGTTGCCGCTTCAGCAGGGGCTGGCACTGTCTGCTATCCCGGTTATCTTCACTTCGTTCGGTTTTCACGGCAGCGTCCCCAGTATCGTCAGCTATATGAACGGTAACATCCGTAAACTGCGTTGGGTGTTTATCACCGGTAGCGCCATTCCGCTGGTCGCCTATATCTTCTGGCAACTGGCTACGCTTGGCAGTATTAACTCCTCAACGTTCATGGGGCTGTTAGCCAACCACGCTGGTTTAAACGGTTTATTACAAGCATTACGTGAAGTCGTGGCTTCGCCGCACGTCGAACTGGCGGTGCATCTGTTTGCCGACCTTGCGCTGGCAACCTCTTTCCTCGGCGTCGCATTGGGATTATTTGACTACCTGGCCGACCTCTTCCAGCGCCGCAATACCGTAGCAGGAAGAATGCAAACCGGCGTGGTGACCTTCCTGCCGCCGCTGGCATTCGCGCTGTTCTATCCGCGTGGTTTCGTCATGGCCCTGGGGTATGCGGGCGTTGCCCTGGCGGTGCTGGCGCTGCTCATTCCCTCGATGCTGGCATGGCAGAGCAGAAAACAGAATCCACAGGCTAAATATCGCGTGGCAGGGGGTGCTCCGGCGCTGGCGCTGGTATTTTTGTGCGGCATTGTGGTGATAGCCGTACAGTTTTCTATTGCAGCAGGATTACTACCGGAAGTGGGTTAAAACAAAAGGGGCTTAACGCCCCTTTTTCTTAATGCAAACAGCACTGCTTATATTTTTTACCGCTACCGCACGGACAAGGGTCATTGCGCCCTACCTTGGCATCCACTTTGACCGGGACTTTAATCGGCGTTTCCTGAGGATGCGCCATCCAGTAAGCATGCAGATCCAGCGCCGCCAGGCGGATGGCATCCACGCTCTCTTCGAACGCTTCTGGCGTCATTTTCTCAACGACCGCAAAGTTTTCTTCCGTACCGTGCAGCGCAATAGCCTCGAGCGCCGGTTTTAACGAGTCTGGTAACGCGGACCAGTCCGACAGCGCGACGCCGCGCATATAACCAAAACACCACTCTTCAACGATGGTCAGTTCATGCTCGTCAATTTCACGCAAACCAAACAGCGGCTCAAACTGCTCAGGATATTCATCCAGGCGATCGGCCGTATCCGCCATATGTTGAAACGCCAGGTTCATGAAACGCGTCATTTCTTTTTCGGAGGACCAGCGAGGAACATACTGCGCGCCGCCCCAAATAGCGACCAGCCACTGCTCCGGTTCAATTTCATACGGTGAACTCAGTACCGCCGTCAGTAAACCATCCAGTTCTGACACATCCAGAATAGCCTTATCCGTATTGTACTTAGTCAGTACGTCATCCAGCCATTCCAGTTCGCTCTCGTTTAATGGTCCCGTTTTCATAACGCTTTTCCTTAGTCAAAAAATCTTGCCTGTGATCATCCTACATGGCTGGAGGGATAACAGATATAAATGGGCATATGCGGTTTACAGCAGCCGCCTGTTCAGGTTAACAGGAAAAGAGGGGAATTCCGGTAGTTAACGCACAAAAGAGAACACTAAGCCGCCGGGCATCATACCGGGAAAACACAATAAAACCACCCGCAGGTGGTTTACTGTTGTTCAATACGGTTGAGCGTTGCGGTATAGCCCGTTTTCGCTACTGCGTTAAGTAGAATATCGGTTGGGAAACCTTCTGGCACGATGGCTTCTGCCTGCCGGGTTTTGAGAGAGGATTTTGCTTTAATCACGCCGTCGGTTTCACGTAGCGCCTGATTGACCGAAATAACGCATAACGAGCAGGTCATATTTTGTATATCCAGCACCACTTTTTGATTGGCCGCCTGAGCCCACAGCGGCAACAGCAAGCATGCAACTAACGCGAAGATCTTCATTCAAATACCTCATAAAACCAGGCAACAAGCGTTGGGTAAAATAGCACCGGCAAAATCAATGCCAGCGCGCACCAGTAGAGAACGCGCGCTTGCTTCAGAGTTAACCACCCGGAGCACCACAACCGTTTGGAAAAATAGAGCCGCCAGAAGACACGCAGTAATAATCCCAGGGACAGCAGTATCAGAGGAGTTCGCAAAAACTCAAACCGGGTGAAAACGGCGAAGCTCGCCGCCGAAATACCAAACAGCAGGTAAAGTAGCGGTCCAACACAGCATAAGCCAGCGGTGACTGCGGCCGCAGCAGCCGTCAACAGGGTAAGCCCCGCACCTTTAGCGTTGTTCTGTGGCGACATAGCTGTAGGAGAACGCTTTAGGATCATAAAAATTGATCGGGTCACCATCGACTTCAGCGTAAGGATAACCAAAGTTATTCATGGCCCCCTGCTCCGTTGCCGGATACAACTCGAAATCACGTCCGTAGTTGAATCCAACCCAGTTCATTTCCCAGTTACCAAACAGGTAAGCGTTAACCGCCTGGACATCGGCATCCTGATGCGTTTTTTTCTCTGCCAGACGCATTTTGGTCACGTCAGCAGGATCGCACGGTAACCAACCGTAACCTGCCAGATAGAACTCAGCACGGCAGTGTTGTCCGCCGCTCACATTGGCAACGCCTGCACTGTCGGCTGTGCCAAAAGCACTTTTCGAGTAACGTTCGAGCTTATTGGCCTTGCCCAGACGGATGCCAAACAGTTCGCGCGCCGGAATACCGCTGGCCCGCGCCAGAGCAACAAAAACGGAGCTTATGTCGGTGCATTTTCCTTTGAGCTTACCGCTTTTTAATATCTCCGCCACATCCCCCGTGCCGCAGCCAATAACGTCGTTGTCACGCTCCATATGGCTGCTGACCCATTCGTAAATCAGGCGCGCTTTTTTCAGCGGATCCTGCTCATTACCGGTGATTTTACGCACGGTTTCCAGGACCAGTCCATCAACTGGGGTATGTGCCGTCGGCAACAGATACGGTTTTACATCCAGCGGATAAATAATCTGCTCAGGTGCCTGCCAGTTTTTCAGCGCGTCCTGCTTCAGCGGTTCCCAGTCGGCGGTTTCAATGTCGATATCAACGTTAACCAACAATTCACCCTGTGAGTCTGCCCAGGTGGCAAACAGCGTTTTCGCGCCATAGGTATTATTGGTGGTGACGTACGCCTGCTTATAGTTTCCGCTAAAGGCAAGCGCCGTCATTTGTTGAAACGCGGTATCCACCGGTAGCGGGATCCACAGTTTCACCACGCCGCTCGATCCCTTAGGAGGATTAAGTTTATACGTTTGAGATAAGACAAAGCGTCGACGAGCTATTGGCGCAACGGATGGCTCAGCGGCACGTACCGTCTGGCTAATGACTGCAGGGCCGACTAATCCGGCGGCGGAAAGGAGAACGCTATTTTTGAGAAACTGACGACGTTGCATTGCTGTCTGTCCAGGTTGTAAGAGTTGAGCTACGGCTAAAGGGGAAACCGTACGCGATCATCACAGCAGACAGAGGCTGGCATAAAAAGGCGAGTCGATGGAGATTATTCATCAATAACAGACCTGTTAACTGTGAATGAAGTGAGAAACTGCAAGGTCGCTATTAAGCCATTTACAGCCAAAAAAGTACAGCAGCGGAGATACGTTCAGACTATATACACAGTCGTTGCCAGTTTGCGGGCTAACCCTCTTGCCCCCTCGCGCATGACCGTATTGTGATTCCAGCGAAATACAGGTGCTGCCAGCGGGGCGAGATAATTCATCCAGCGGATCGTGGTACGCACATTCCAGTCATATCTGACAATAGTCGCTGTACCATTGGCAGTAAAAGACCATACCCCTCGCCCTTCCACCGCGCCGCTGGCTTGTCCTTCAAGCAATGTGCAAGGCCGTATTTTCAACACATTGATATCAAAGGTTAAGCGGTAAGGAAGCGCCCCTTTCCAGGTATAACGATGCAACGCCCCAATACCCCGTAAATCCCCTTTCCTTATCTCAACGACGCGTTCCAGACTTCCCCACCATTCAGGCCAGCTATCCGGATGGGAAAAAACAACCCATACCTCCTGAATTGAAGCCTCAACCCGCCAGACTGTGGAAAACTGATAGTCAGCCATAGTGCAGGCTCCCTCAAGGCGTGAAAAAATTGACGGGGAAACGGGTGTTGATAACCATAGCATCCAGCAGAACAGTTTCTAATCGCTGCCCATCTGGCGCATAGCTGATCACTTTGGCAGGGAGTCCGTGATAATTATCCAGCCAGATGTCGTAGCGGTGAACGCAACTCGCGGAGAAAATGAGCCGCGCATAACCGCCCCCTGTATCGGTACTATCTGCAAACTGGAGTCATCAGCTGTCGACTGTTTTTATTATAGTTCTTAATTGCGCGGCACTCCTCTCCCACCCCCTCAGACTCCGTACAGGCAACAGGCTTAAATTGTTTATTTTCTATTCAGATGAGATGAAGGTATAAGACTATACTTTAATAGCCATACTTTTAATGGGTATTAATCATGAAACTGCCATCGGTATTTTCATGCGCCGTCCTCGTATTGCTGCTGGCGTCATCGTCTGCCGCAGCCAGCGCGTTACAAAACCAGGCCGCAAGAGAGCAAGAGTTAAGCGCGGCACTTCTTGCAGGAAATGGCGTCATCATCATTGGCGGGACGGATGATTTCGCTTTCACATTCAGGGCACGTAACCGAATCCACAGACATTTGGCGATTCAGGATGGCATAGGCGATCCCATCATGATGAATGGTTTTCAGGACCACAACTATAATCCCGCCCGGGATGGCTTTATCAACAACCCTGCCCGGGGAAGGTTTATGTTTAATGCACCGATTCGTCGATAGATTGATTGGCAATGGGGAGTGTGTAGCGGGCGGCTTAACGTATCTGGCAGGCTTACTTGACGCAAAATATCTATGGTTCGTCAAAAGCCGGCACAAAAAAACCACCCGTAGGTGGTTTCGCGACACTGCTTATTGCTTTGATTGTTCTATTCTTTCCCATGGTACCGGTGTGGGATTTGCCCCCACACAGCACGAACGCCGAGCAGTTCAGGATATTTTTCAAGAAGTTAATATGTAACTTACTTCTGCGTAAACACCTTTGTTAATCAGGTATGCGGGATCGGAAGTCCGGCAACAGAAAACTGGTGATTCGATTATTTTTAACCTGCGTGGTTAAGCTTGTTGCAGACCGTTCAAATCGTTAAGCATCCGCTTGAGACATTTGATTTTATTCTTATCGCGAACTGATTGCGAAAGCTTACTGAGTTGAAAAAACGTTTTGTCACCAAACCCGTCAATGACTTTGAAGCGATAATCCTGACGCTCGCTATCCCAGGCATAAACAATGTTTTTACAATGCAGGGAGTTAATAATGACTTTGGTGCTGACAAACCATGCTAAAAAAGCATTCAACTTCTGCAATTTGCTGTCATCGAGTTCTTTTTTGAGAGCAAGCTGATAAAGAGTTTGAGCAAGGTTGCCATGCTCATCGCACTCCTTCACAGTGATCTGCCCTAGACCTTTATTTGTTTCAACAAGACCTTCGATCTTTTGCATATAAAGAGAGTCTGTTTGATGACCAGGCTTGCATTCTTTGAGGTCCCGGAAGACTTCCCGTAACTTGCTTTTATAGTTCGCAATATCTGAAATAACGATTTTGATCAGCAGGTTACTATCCTGTGGATGCTGAAAGACGTAACGATCGTTACCTCGTGCAAGTAAGTCTTCATCTGTCAATACAAGCTCTTGTTTCATGATAGTTTTTGACTCTTACCCTAAGGGAAATGAAATTGCCTCAACTGACCTGCATCGGTAAGTTCTGCTAATCAAAAAACTATTATGTATATATTTATTTCAATAATTGATAAACGAAATGCATTCGGAGTGAGACAAATGTCTCTTCAGGCAAGTGGGCAGGCTAATGAACCTGTTTTGATCCCCCGCAAATACGCTTCTCCAGTCGTGAACGAGGGTTATCAGTAAAGAGCAGGCACCGGTATGAAGTCAACAGGCACCCGATAATATTAAGCGGAAAGATTACTTAACCCGTTTCCCCGTTTCGTCAATGACCTTTTCGCCATCCTCTTTGGTAAAAGAGCCTTTCTGAGCTTCAGGTAAAATATCCAGCACAATTTCTGAGGGACGACAAAGACGCGTGCCAAGCGGCGTCACTACAATCGGCCGATTAATCAGGATCGGATGCTGAATCATAAAATCGATCAACTGCTCATCAGAAAACTTATCCTCATCAAGACCCAGTTGCTCATAAGGTTCAACGTTCTTCCGCAGCAATGCGCGTACTGAAATGCCCATATCTGAAATCAGTTTGGTCAGTTCATCACGAGCCGGGGGCGTATCGAGATAATAAATAATAGTTGGTTCGTTACCGCTGTTACGGATCATTTCCAACGTGTTACGTGAGGTGCCACAGGCCGGGTTGTGATAGATGGTAATGTTGCTCATATCAGTATCTCATTACAAAGTGACAGAGAGCCGCCACGCCAGCGCGGCCAGAGTGACGAACAGCACGGGCAGAGTCATGATAATGCCGGTGCGGAAGTAATATCCCCAGGTGATGGTCATATTTTTCTGTGCCAACACATGAAGCCACAGCAGAGTTGCCAGACTGCCTATCGGGGTGATTTTAGGACCTAAATCGCAGCCAATCACATTGGCATAAATCATGGCCTCTTTGACGACGCCGGTCGCAGCACTCCCGTCAATGGACAATGCACCAATCAGCACCGTCGGCATATTGTTCATCACAGACGACAAGAAGGCAGTCAGGAAGCCGGTACCGAACGTGGCAGCCCATAAACCTTTGTCTGCCAGCATATTGAGTACAGCAGAAAGATACTCGGTGAGTCCTGCATTACGCAGGCCGTAGACGACCATATACATACCCAGCGAGAAAATCACGATCTGCCAGGGCGCCCCGCGCAGCACTTTCCCGGTATTAATAGCGTGGCCACGCTTGGCTACCACGAACAGCACCGCAGCCCCAACTGCTGCTATCGCGCTTACTGGGATCCCCAGCGGCTCCAGAACAAAGAAACCGACCAACAGGAACAGCAGAACAATCCAGCCCGCCCTGAACGTCGCCGGATCTTTAATCGCACTGGCGGGCATCTTGAGCAGTGAAACGTCATAACTGGCCGGGATATCGCGGCGGAAGAAGAGATGGAGCATGACCAGCGTGGCAGCAATGGCCGCCAGGTTTACAGGGACCATCACGGAGGCATACTGTGTAAAGCCCAGGCCGAAGAAATCCGCCGAGACAATATTGACCAGGTTAGAGACAATCAGCGGCAGGCTGGCAGTATCTGCGATAAATCCTGCAGCCATGACAAAGGCCAGCGTCGTCGCCTGGCTGAACCCCAGGGCGAGCAGCATCGCAATCACAATCGGCGTCAGTATCAGTGCTGCACCGTCGTTAGCAAACAGCGCAGCGACAGCAGCGCCAAGCAGTATTATCCAGGTAAACAGCAGGCGACCACGCCCGTTACCCCAGCGGGAGACATGCAGCGCGGCCCATTCAAAGAAACCGGACTCATCGAGCAGCAGGCTGATGATAATCACCGCGATGAATGCCGCTGTTGCGTTCCAGACGATATTCCAGACTACGGGAATATCATCAATGTGGATGACCCCCGTCCCCAGTGCCAGTAAGGCTCCGATACTTGCGCTCCAGCCAATGCTGAGACCTCTGGGCTGCCAGATGACCAGGACCAGCGTCAGTATAAAAATACTCCCTGCCAAAAGCATTTTAGATTCCTTTATATATGATTATGTGAATATGACAAATTCTCTCAACAGGATGTGCAGGCTGATTTTTTCAGCCATTCACCCACATCTTTCCTCAGACACAGCCAGGACGTCGTGATCGTCTCAGCGGCCCACGCAGGCATGTGGGGAGACAGACGGTAGTGAATCCATTTGCCTTCCCGGCGGTCAAGCACCAGTTCCGCTTCTCGCAGAATAGCCATGTGGCGAGAAATTTTAGGCTGTGATTCAGAGGTCGCCGCGCATATATCGCATACGCACAGTTCGCCGGATTCCCGGAGAAGCATAACAATGGCGAGACGGGTTTCATCCGACAGGATTTTAAAAAGCTGAACAGGCTGTAGCATTTTTTACTCCGTTCCCTTTAGAATACATATATGATAAATCATATGTGTTGAATTTGAAATCACAGAACCTCCCGGAGGAGTAAAAAATGGAACACTTTCCTGCACTGAATGCTGATTGCTTCGATCAGCAGATTGCTGAACGCCTGCAGCTCCAGGAGCCGCCACGCATACTGATCCTGTATGGCTCGGTAAGAGAGCGTTCTTACAGTCGTTTTGCCGCAGAAGAAGCGGGACACCTGCTGACGGCGATGGGAGCGGAAGTAAGACTGTTTAATCCCTCAGGTTTACCCCTGCCGGATGATGCCCCAGATACGCACCCAAAAGTCACCGAGCTGCGCGAGCTAGTCAGATGGTGTGATGGGATGGTGTGGAGTTCCCCGGAGCGGCATGGGGCAATGAGTGCGGTGATGAAGGCACAGATCGACTGGATACCCTTAAGCGAAGGGGCCGTTCGCCCTTCACAGGGAAAAACACTGGCGGTGATGCAGGTCTGCGGCGGGTCGCAGTCTTTTAACGCCGTGAACCAGATGCGTATCCTTGGGCGCTGGATGAGGATGTTCACGATCCCTAACCAGTCCTCAATAGCCAAAGCCTGGCAAGAATTCGATGAGAGCGGGCGAATGAAACCTTCGTCCTGGTATGATCGTATCGTCGATGTCGTCGAGGAGTTGTTTAAAATCACGCTGCTGCTCAAGGGGCAAACCGATTACCTTGCTGATCGCTACAGCGAACGAAAAGAGAGCCATCAGGAGCTTTCATCCCGCGTCAATCAGGCGAAAATATAACGTCCTTTTTTACTGAGCTCAAAAACGTCCGCTTTTTGCTGGGCGTTCAACCGCTGGATGCAACAATGTTAATTCTTTGCTGGCTGCGAACCGATAAGCCAGCTCCTTTTGGAAAATACTGTCTGAGCAATCTGTTCGTATTTTCATTAGAACCACGCAGCCAGGGAGATTGAGGATTACAGAAATAAATTTGGGAAGCCGCCCTTATCATCAGGCTCTTTGCGATACCTTTTCTTTATATTTACATATCCAAAACATCATAAAGTTAAGATTTTTTGGACAAATTAGGGTATGGTTGAAGTTCATCCACTCAAGGAAAAGCCTATGTCAGAACGTAAAGACTCTAAATCACGCCGCAACTATCTTGTCAAATGCACCTGCCCAAACTGTACCCAACAATCTGAACACAGTTTTTCAAGAGTACAAAAAGGTTCTCTTTTAATCTGTCCTCATTGCAATAAAGTATTCCAGACAAACCAAAAAGAAGCAGCCTGAATCCGTTTTAGACTCTATTTCTGGAACAGAATCACCACATCTGTATTTTAAGATTTATCAAGCTACAGATAATAGAAAACCCGCTGGCTGCGGGTTTAGTATTTTCATATTTAAAAATAAAAAATATGGTGATATCTGGGAAAAGCTATCTTCTTGCGTATGTTGTCGTGCAAAGCAAGTGGTTAGACTTTTCGTGCAGCGAACCTACACGTACTCAAAATGGTCAGCATACTTTCTCATGCAAAAGAGAGATGAAATATGCTGACCGTTGCCCTGAATGCCGGATCAGTAACATTTCATCTCTACTGACCCAACAATACATCCATTGCTTCTGTCAGTATGTCTACTCAGGCTTTAGCCTTCTTCGTTATCGCATACAGACAAAAAAAGGATTTACTCTGTAATAACTACATTGCCAGCAACCGGACCTTTAGTACCATTCTCAATGGAGTAAGAGACTTTTTGCCCTTCAAACAAGGTGCGGAAATTATCGCTCTGGATAGCAGAAAAATGTACAAATAAATCTTTACTACCGTCAACAGGAGAAATAAAACCGAATCCCTTATCGGCATTAAACCATTTTACTAAACCATTCATCTTTTTTGACATTTTGTATTCCTTAATTTGGCCTTCCGGCGAACATGGTTTTATTACAGAAACTACTTAGTGCTTAGTGGGGAGACTCAAAGAAGGGATAAATATAAAACACCTGAAATGAGAACTGCTTTAGTAAACTACTTTGTATTTTGTCTGTTCTTCAAACCGACGCGACCATTAACGCACGGGCGTATATAATAATCAATGTTTATTTTAGTTATCCAGATCTCACGATTGCTGAAAAATATTTCTGGCATTATCCAGGGGTATGTGTATAGTGCAACACGTTATTAGCTTTAAGGAATTTTTTTGTCTCGTAAAATGACAGGAATTGTCAAAGCCTTTGACTGCAAGAGCGGTAAAGGCCTTATCTCCCCCTCCGATGGTCGCAAAGATGTACAGCTTCACATTTCAGCCTTAAGTCTCCGTGACTCAGAAGTACTCATCCCCGGATTACGCGTTGAGTTTTGTCGAATAAATGGTCTTCGAGGCCCCTCGGCTGCGAACGTTTATCTCTCATGACCTGTAGCCGCCCCTCCTGACTTCTGGAATCATAAAAGAGAATTTCAAAACAGGGAGAGTTTCATATGTATCAGAAAATCTATCTCAACGACTGGCTGACGGGCCTTAAGAGCTCATGCTGCACGCTGATAGTAACTCTGCTTGTTTTCATCTAACCTGTTAGTTCACCGCATACTGATGGTGCAAATAGACCGGTAAGAGTTGCAATAGCGTTGGCGTATCTGTGTTGCGCCCGTCAAGGTGATATGCTTGCGTCACACCCCAAATGCCTGTGATGCACAAAGGATGAAAGCCAGGGGATTTCCGATCTTGAAGGTTCGCTGAGCGAGAAGCGGGAAATTTCAGGCACAAAAAAACCACCCGTAGGTGGTTTCACGACACTGCTTATTGCTTTGATTATTCTATTCTTTCCCATGGTACCCGGAGTGGGACTTGAACCCACACAGCGCGAACGCCGAGGGATTTTAAATCCCTTGTGTCTACCGATTCCACCATCCGGGCTCGGGAAGAAATTGGAGGCGCGTTCCGGAGTCGAACCGGACTAGACGGATTTGCAATCCGCTACATAACCGCTTTGCTAACGCGCCGAAATCTTCTGGCTTTTCAGCCGACATCCGCTATTGCCGATGTCTTTAATTTGGAGCGGGAAACGAGACTCGAACTCGCGACCCCGACCTTGGCAAGGTCGTGCTCTACCAACTGAGCTATTCCCGCATCACCAAGTAACTTTGTTAATCACTTGATTTTGTTATCGTCTGGCAATCAGTGCTGCCGTTCGATGCGTTGCATTCTACTTACCTGACGCAATGAGTCAACGATATTTTTCACCACTGACGATCGTTTGCTGAAATTTGCGCCGAAACGATCACTGTTCAAGCAAATCTCCCCACGCAGCGCTCAAATACTGGAACATTGACCACAACGTCAGTATCGCGGCAACGAAGAAAAGTGCGATCCCGGCGTACTCTACCCAAATATTTGGACGCCACAGCAGCCATGCGAGCGCGGCCATTTGCGAAGTGGTTTTCACTTTGCCGATCCAGGACACAGCCACACTGCTACGTTTACCCAGTTCAGCCATCCACTCACGCAGCGCAGAGATAATAATTTCACGCGCGATCATCGTGGCGGCAGGAAGCGTTACCCACCAGCTGTGATAGTGCTCGGTCACCAGCACCATCGCGATAGCCACCAGTACCTTATCAGCCACCGGATCGAGGAAGGCGCCAAAACGCGTGCTTTGGTTCCAGCGACGCGCCAGATAGCCGTCAAACCAGTCGGTGACCGCCGCAATACAGAAGATCAGCGCACAAACGAAGGGAGCCCAGGTGAATGGCAGATAAAAAGCCAATACAAAGAATGGGATCAGGATGACGCGAAACAGCGTGAGCAACGTAGGGATATTAAATTGCATATGACGGATAACTATCTGTTGTCAGTAAAATTACCCCTATGTTGCTACAGAGGGCCTAATGTTTCAACGAGTAGAAGATCTTTTCTGCCAGAGCTTGCGAAATACCCGGCACTTTTGCAATTTCTTCAATACTCGCGTTACGAAGCCCTTGCAAACCGCCCATATATTTCAACAACATCTGCCGACGCTTCGGCCCGACACCTTCAATAGTCTCCAGCGTGCTGGTACTTTTCACCTTCGCCCGTTTTTTACGGTGCCCGCTTATTGCATGATCGTGAGATTCATCGCGGATATGCTGGATAACGTGCAATGCAGGCGAATCCGGCGGAAGGCTAAAGCCCTCACCTTCCGGCTCAAAGAACAACGTTTCCAGACCAGCTTTACGATCGGCCCCTTTTGCCACGCCCAACAAAAGCGGGTGCTGTTTGTCCCAGGGAACGTCCAGCTCAGCAAAAACGGCTTTCGCCTGCCCCAGTTGACCTTTCCCGCCGTCGATCAATATGACGTCCGGAATCTTACTTTCTTCAATCGCCTTACCGTAGCGCCGACGGAGAACCTGATTCATTGCCGCATAATCATCACCAGGCGTAATACCCGTGATGTTATAGCGGCGATACTCGGCGCGCAGTGGTCCATTGGCATCGAATACCACGCAGGAGGCTACCGTCTGCTCGCCCATCGTGTGGCTGATATCAAAGCACTCCATGCGTTTCACTGCGGGTAACTTGAGTACTGATGCCAGCGCCGTCAGGCGTTGAGTAATGGTCGACTGCTGGGAAAGTTTTGTGGTTAACGCCACCGCCGCGTTGGTACGCGCCAGCTTCAGATACCGCGCGCGATCGCCTCGCGGTTTCGTCTGAACGTTGATCTTCCGCCCGGCCAGCTCAGACAAAGAGTCTGCCAGCAGGGTTTTATCGCTAAGATTAAAATCGAGCAGGATCTCACCGGGTAAGGTGCGCATCTGACTTCCCTGCAGATAAAACTGTCCGACAAAGGTTTCAACGACCTCGCCGAG
The DNA here is from genome assembly GCF_013816515.1 of Citrobacter sp. RHB35-C21. Classification (NCBI taxonomy): domain Bacteria; kingdom Pseudomonadati; phylum Pseudomonadota; class Gammaproteobacteria; order Enterobacterales; family Enterobacteriaceae; genus Citrobacter; species Citrobacter sp. RHB35-C21. The sequence goes on along the minus strand of NZ_CP057147.1, from coordinate 2,185,027 downwards.
TTCTGTTCCACCTGGTACTTTCGGGAAATAGCTACGACTGCCTAACACTTTACCCTGGCGAATAAACAGCACGTGCACACAGGCCATGCCAGCGTCAAACGCCACGCCGATGACGTCCAGATCATCTCCGGTATTAGAGACAAACTGTTTTTCGGTCACGCGGCGTACGGCCTGAATTTGGTCGCGAATGCGGGCAGCCTCTTCAAACTCGAGATTCTGGCTGGCCTTTTCCATCCGGGCGATCAGCTGCGTTAATACCTGATCGTCTTTCCCGGACAGGAACAGACGAACGTAATCAACCTGCTGCGCATACTCTTCCTCACTCACCAGGCCCGCCACACACGGACCGAGGCAGCGGCCAATCTGATATTGCAGACAGGGCCGCGAGCGATTGCGATAAACACTATTTTCGCACTGACGAATAGGGAAGATTTTCTGCAGCAACGCCAGCGTTTCACGAACAGCATAGCCGTTAGGAAACGGTCCAAAGTACTCGCCTTTGGCATGCCTGGCCCCGCGATGCATTGCCAGGCGAGGATGGGTATCGCCGCTGAGGAAAATAAAAGGATAGGATTTATCGTCGCGCAGCAAAACGTTATAACGCGGCTGATACAGCTTGATGTAGTTGTGCTCAAGCAATAACGCCTCGGTTTCGGTGTGCGTTACCGTGACATCAATCTGCTGTATTTGCGCGACCAGTGCTTCGGTCTTACGCGATGCGAGGTTGCTACGGAAGTAGCTGGAAAGCCTTTTTTTCAGGTCTTTCGCTTTCCCGACGTAGATGACCGTCCCGGCGTCATCATACATACGATAAACGCCGGGCTGACTGGTCACGGTTTTCAGGAACGCTTTGGCATCAAACTGATCGGTCACTGGCTTGTTAATGTCTCCGCATTACACAGGCCATGGCGAATTGCCAGGTGAGTCAGCTCAACATCGCCGTGAATGTTTAATTTACTGAACATTCGATAGCGATAGCTGTTCACCGTTTTAGGACTAAGATTCAGTTGCTCTGAGATCTCATTGACCTTCTGACCTTTGGTGATCATCAGCATAATCTGCAACTCACGTTCAGACAAACTGGCAAACGGGGTTTCCGTTTTCTCAGGCTCAATCTGGCTAAGCGCCATCTGCTGAGCGATATCGGAGGCAATATAACGTTGGCCAGAATAAACCGAACGAATCGCACTCACGACCTCCTGGGGCGCAGCCCCCTTACTGAGATAGCCCGCGGCTCCCGCCTGCATGACTTTTGCAGGTAACGGGTTTTCGGTATGGACAGTCAGCATGATCACTTTAATGTCAGCCGTTGAACGCGCAATTTTACGCGTTGCCTCAAGGCCACCAATACCGGGCATATTCATGTCCATCAGCACAACGTCAACGGAATTTGAGCGGCACCATTTTACCGCATCTTCACCGCAGCACGCCTCACCGACAACTTTAATGCCTTTTATATCTTCAAGAATGCGTCGTATCCCTGCGCGCACCAGTTCGTGGTCATCAACAAGAAAAACGTTGATCAAAGGAATATCTCCAGAATAGGGATAACGCTACCGATAGTTAATCGGTCCTATGTTAACGGGTTTTATCTCAACTTTGAAATGTAAAAATCGCCGTCTTTCGATTTTGCTCTCGTTTTTGGAAATTAGAAGGTACGACGAGTGGAAACTTTCTGTTATGGCAACCTTTTACCACGGTTATATCTGCATAGCTGTTTCAGAATAGTGACAAAAAATTCATATTCGTCCGTTGAATGCAAAATAGGCAGCTAAAGTTGTAACAATAATTAACGAGTAAAATACTCGAAATAAACAACAGATGGAGAAAATATATGCAGTGCAACATGTTGTTTATTTTAATGTCCGCGGCTTATGTTTGCGCAGAAAACAACCGCTGATATTTTTAGCCTCGCTTATGGTATACTCCGGCGCCTTAAGATTTGACATCGCACTTTTTCATTGAAACATAACGAGGAAAATAAATGAGTACGCCTGACTTTTCCACTGCTGAGAATAACCAGGAACTGGCCAACGAAGTCACCTGCCTGAAAGCTATGTTAACGCTGATGCTGCAGGCAATGGGCCAAGCCGATGCAGGGCGCGTGATTCTTAAAATGGAAAAACAGATCGCGCTGATTGAAGATCAATCACAGGCTGCGGTATTTTCCAGCACTGTTAAGCAAATTAAACAGGCCTACCGCCAGTAATAAGAACCCGGCTGACAGCGATGCTCTCAGCCGGGTTTGCGTCTGACACTCAGAACGATAATTTACTCAGATCAGCCCGGTTGCCGCGGCATAACAGGCGATCTGCGTTTTGTTGGGTGCATTAAATTTCTTTTGCATATTTTTCTGGTGAAAGTTAACGGTATTTTCAGAAATCGACAGAATTATCGCTATCTCTGAAGAGGTTTTCCCCTCTGCCGTCCATTTCAATATCTCTTTTTCCCGCTTGCTAAAGCGCATCTCTGGCGCCATGACCATGTCATCTTGCAGCCGCGTCAGTACCGACAAGCTTTCCCGCACCAGCAGTTGCATCCTGAGCTCTACCTCATCGTTTGCAAAGCGACTATTACGGACACTCGCACGCGATACCGATAAAAAACCCAACGCCCGATTAGGCAACATTAAGCATTGCGTCATCCCTTTACGTAAACCGTGATTGCGCGCGGCATCCCACAGGGGCTGTGCATCGCGAAATAAGGTATCGTTCCAGGGTAAATGCCCCTGACTGAAGTTTTCAGGCTTCAGCACCGGATCAATAGCGAAATAATTCTCGGACTGATAATGCGCCACCCATGCTTTGGGATAGGTCGTGTGAAGCGACGTTTTTGGTCGGGTAAAAGGTACGGGATGACGAACACAGAGCGCGTAAAAATCGAACTCTAAATGCTGCGTCTGTTGTTGTAATTCATTATAGACATCCTCTGCCGTCGCCATTTCCTGAAAGCGTAACAGCATACTCCGTCGCCAGGTGAAGAAATCATGACCCTGCATACTAAGTGGTAATACCCCTGAGATTGATAATCATCCAAACATATGAAACAAGCTAACACATAAATGTATTTTATATATGCAAATTATCGGACAAATGAACAATTACTTGAGCATTACTCAACGACGGCAGGAAGTAAAAGTATTGGGAGTTAATAATAAAGCAATAATTATAAATAGTTATGCGAACAGCACTCGTCAAAAAACAATTTCGACGAGTGCTGCATGCACTATTTATTGCATCAGAAACTTTTCAAGAAACTGACGGGTTCGCGGTTGCTGCGGATGCGTGAATAAGGATTTAGCTGGCCCCTGCTCCACTATCCGTCCTTGATCCATAAATATCGCCCGATCGGCAACGTCGCGCGCAAAGCTCATTTCATGCGTCACAATCACCATGGTGCGTTTTTCCTGCGCCAGTTGGCGGATGGTATTAAGTACCTCACCAACCAGTTCAGGATCAAGCGCGGAGGTCGGTTCATCAAAAAGAATAACCTCAGGTCGCATCGCCAACGCCCGGGCAATAGCCACGCGCTGCTGCTGCCCGCCGGACAAACGCCGCGGATAGCTGGTTTCTTTACCAGCTAACCCGACTTTCGCCAGCAGTTCGCGCGCTCGGGCTGTCGCTTCGGCTTTCGGTTCGCCTTTAACAATCACCGGACCTTCAATAATGTTTTCCAGCACCGTGCGATGCGGGAACAAATTAAAGTTCTGGAACACAAAGCCCACGTGCTGGCGCAACTGACGAATCAGACCTTTCTGCTGAGTTAACGAACGCGCGGTATCAATGGTAATCTCACCCACCTTAATGGTGCCCGCCTCGGGTTGCTCCAGCAAATTAATACTGCGCAGCAGCGTAGTTTTGCCCGAGCCGCTCGGCCCGATAATCGCCACAACTTCACCGGGTTTGACGTCAAGATCGATCCCATGCAGCACCGTTTGCCCATGGAATTTTTTGACCAGGTTTCTGACTTCGATAGCACTCATTTCGGCTCTCTCTCCTGGCGATTCAGTTGCTCTTCAAAATAGTTTTGCAGTGCAGAAAGCACCGTCGCCATCACCCAATAAATCAACGAGGCTGCCAGATACATCGTGAATACCTCCAGCGTACGCGAGGTAATCAACTGCGCCTGACGGAACAGTTCCGGTACCTGAATAGTCGCGGCCAGAGAGGTGTCCTTCACCAGGCTGATAAAGCTGTTACTCAGCGGTGGGAGCGCAACCCGCGCAGCCTGCGGCAGGATTGCCCGGCGCATGGTTTGCCACCGCGTCATACCTATACTGGCACCCGCTTCCCACTGCCCTTTGTCGATGGAGGAGATTGCCGCACGCAGCGTTTCCGCAGCGTAGGCCGCCGTATTAAGCGATAAGCCAATCATCGCCGCCGGAATAGGATCAAGCTCAATACCAAACTGCGGCAGACCGTAATAGATCATGAACAGCTGGGCAATCAACGGCGTTCCGCGAAAGATAGAGATATAAAAGCGCGCCAGCCAGCGCACAGGCAGCAGCGGCGACAGACGCATCAGCGCCAGGATAAACCCCAGCACGAGGCCAAAGAACATCCCACCGATACTCAGTTGCAGCGTAAACACTGCGCCCTTGAGCAGATACGGCAGAGAATCAATCACCAGTTGGATACTTTCATGCATTAGCGTTTTTCTACCTGGTCGTTACACGTGAGGATGGTAGGCAAACAGCGCAGGTGCCCCACCAGTATGAATAAAGAGAATTGGCCCTTCATCCTTGAAGCGTTTCTGGCTGATGCCATCAATCAGACCCGCCATCGCCTTGCCGGTATACACCGGATCCAACAAAATGCCTTCCAGACGCGCCAGCAGTTTTACCGCCTCCATGCCCTCTTCGTTTGGCGTACCGTAGCCCGGCGCATAATAATCGTCCCATAACAGGATTTCCGCTGAGGCCGTCAGTTCCAGCTCCCGGGCAATATCCTGCTGCAGTGCAACAACTTTGGGCTTTTGATCCGCCACGCTGCGTGAGACGGTCACACCGATGAGTTCGACGTCTGGCATCAATTGCTCCAGGCCCACGGCCAGTCCGGCATGCGTTCCCGCACTGCCCGAGGCCACCACTACGGAAGAGAGCGAAACGGCCCCTTCACACTGTTGGGCAATTTCCAGCGCGCTTTCCACATAGCCCAGCGCACCCAGTGCATTGGACCCCCCAACCGGGATCACATACGGGCGGAACCCTTGCGCTTCAATCCGCGTCGCCAGATCCTGCAGCTGTGCATTCGGGTCGGTCAGCGCATCGCACATTTCAATTTGCGTATTAAACAGGTCCAACAGCAGACGGTTGCCATTGGTGAGATAGTTTTCGGCAGTGGTGCCTATCGGATTTTCCAACAGCGCCACGCAGTGCAGGCCTAGCTTAGCGGCGACCGCCGCCGTCTGGCGAACATGGTTAGACTGAATAGCACCCGCGGTTATCAGCGTATCCGCGCCTTCACGCAGCGCGTCTGCGGCCAGAAACTCCAGCTTACGCAGCTTATTGCCGCCCATAGCCATCGGCGTGACGTCATCGCGTTTAATGAAAATATCGCGCCCGAGGTAATCTGAGAGGCGCGGAAGATATTCGAGTGGCGTTGGCGCGCCAATAAATTCCAGACGTGGAAAGCGCGTTAAATTATGCAGCGGCATACAGCCTCCGGTATTCGTTGTTGTGATGTTCTTTTATTATGCACGTTCAGGCGCAATGAAATAAAAAAAGGCGCTGTTAAAGGCGCCTTTTTTCATCAGATGACGATTATTTCGTCACATCTGCTCCAAACCATTTTTCAGACAGGGCTTTCAGCGAACCGTCTTTCTGCATTTCAGCAATGGCTGCATCCACCGCTTTCAGCAGATCTTCATTGCCTTTACGCAGCGCCACGCCGGACTCCTGGCGGGAGAATGCTTCACCGGTAACGGCCAGCGTATCCTTGGTTTTTTTCACCAGATCCAGCGCGGCCAGACGGTCAACCAGGATGGCGTCGATACGACCTACGCGCAGATCCTGATATTTGGTCGGGTCATCATCATAGGTACGAATATCCACGCCCTGCACGTTCTGGCGCAGCCACTCTTCATAGTTGGTTCCCAGACCCACGCCGACTTTTTTACCTTTCAGATCGGCAGCAGTCTTAATAACGCCTTCATTGCCTTTCTTCACCAGCGCCTGGATACCAGAGACCGTATACGGGGTAGAGAAATCGTATTTTTTCTTACGATCATCAGAGATAGTCACCTGGTTGATGACCACGTCAATGCGTTTGGAATCAAGAGAAGCCAGCATACCGTCCCATTTGGTCGGCTTCAGCGTGGCTTTCACCCCAAGATGCTTGGCCAGTTCCTCGGCAAACTCCACTTCGAAACCGGTCAGCTTGCCGTCATCGCCCTGAAAACTAAACGGGGGATAGGTCCCTTCCAGGCCCACCAGCAGTGTGCCGCGCTCTTTAACTTTATTTAACAGACCTTCATCTGCATAAGTCTTCACACTCATTCCGGCGACAAGTGCAACAGCCATTACACCCATCAGAGCCTGACGTCCCAGAAGTGCTAATTTCATAGTTACCCCGAATATTGTCATTAGTGACTATCATTTATGACTACAGTGTAAAGCGTTTGCCGTGATCCACAAACACGACTCTGTTACACCTTATTCGTTTTTAATATATATCAGAACTGGCTGTCCAGGAGGATTTCTGCATATGTCCCATATGCGTATGGGCTTTAAACTGCTCATACTTACGCAAGGCGATGCGGTAATTGTTGGTGCTGGTTTCCGGTAGCCACGGGGCAAGGTTTTCGTCGAGAAACCCTTCCTGCAGCAGATCGTGAGAGATATTTTGTTCGGTCAGATGATTCCCGAGGCGACGCAGGCGCACAACGTATTCGCGTACCGTGCCGTGACTCATTTCGGTCTGCTCGAATAAAAATTGCTTGAAGCCGATAATGTCAAAAAAGTCGCTCTGCTCTTTGCAGTGCAAATCACCACAAAAACGACACAGCGCCACCCACTCTTTTTTCTCCTGTTCCCACTCTGCTTCATTCAGCAACGTGTCCAGTCGGGCGATGGCGATTTTATTCACAATTTGCCCGCGGCGAACCAGCGTGATCCTGTCGAGCAACTTAAAGCAATGGGCGCAATGCGTCTGGCTGTGTTTGAAATCTTTGAGGTAGCGGCTTAGGGGCCGTCTTTTTGATTGCTGCACCGTCATGAGAACTCCTGGTAGTCAATTCGTAATGCGGCATTGTTCAGGGGTAATGATGTACCCCTATAGCTTACCCAGCTTGGTGCGTAGACGTTTGATGGCCTGACTGTGCAACTGGCTTACCCGTGACTCCCCCACTTCCAGTACCGCGCCAATCTCTTTCAGATTCAGCTCTTCCTGGTAGTACAGCGTTAACACCAGCTTTTCGCGTTCCGGCAACGCTTCGATCGCGTCCATCACGCGCTGGCGGAGGTTACCCTCAAGTAGCTGCTGTAACGGGTTTTCCTGCTGATGTTCTTCCGTCACCAGCTCAATACTATCGCCATGCTCTTCCCGCCACTCGTCGTAGGAGAAGAGTTGGCTATTATTGGTATCAAGCAACATCTGACGATACTCTTGCACAGGAATAGCCAGACGCTCCGCCACTTCGGTTTCCGTCGCGTTACGCCCTAATTCCTGCTCCAGTTGCCCCATCGCCTGTGCCACTTCGCGAGCATTGCGCCGAACGCTACGCGGCACCCAATCCCGGCTACGTAGTTCGTCCAGCATCGCTCCACGAATACGCTGCACTGCGTAAGTGGTAAATGCCGTTCCTTGCAAAGCGTCATATCGGTCGACTGCATTCAATAACCCGATGCCGCCCGCTTGTAGCAGGTCATCCAGTTCTACGCTCGCCGGCAAACGCACCTGAAGGCGCAATGCTTCGTGACGCACCAACGGTACATAACGCTGCCACAGCGAGTGTTTATCCATTACACCTTCAGCGGTATACAGTGAATTCACGATAAACAGCCCTGCGTTAAATGAGTTATCGGCATGATTATCCGTTTCTGCAGGGGGTTCTATCGGAGGAATAAGGCTATAAAAGAAGGGTTATTTGACTTTTGTAATGCTACAAACAGAAGAAAGAAAACAAAAAACCTTTAAAATCAAAAAATTAAATCGTGAAGCATCTGTGAGATACCTCACGATAATATGCTATACCAGCAAAGAGACCAGAGACAAATCATCTCCCATTCTCACATTCTCAATGTAGCGATAAAAGTCCTCTGTCACCGACTTGTTATGTTGGCTTGAAGAGTGGAAACTGTAAATGACATTAATCAGATCATCCAGATTCGCTGTTCCCGTTTCTTTTGCATGGGCCGCCATCAGTAGTTTAATAAAATAATATTCAGCCACAATCATATACAGGCCACGCAGCGGTGTTCCCAAGGTCATATCAGGAAAAGCATTTCCCCAGAATTTGTAAAGTATATAGTTTTTAAGTGCAAACGGTGATTTTCCTATTTCGGGCAGAACAATATTTCTCCACACTTGTTCTATATCGGCTATTTTTTCTTCGAGCATCAGCGTATTGTCCACTGCCAGCACCCGCAGCAGAGAATCAATATACTGCGTTATTACTTTTCCCCCACGAGATAGGCGCTTCGTGCGGAAATAATTTTGCATCAGTACGGTCATTGAGCATTTAATTCGATAGTCGCCAGTAATATCACCCATCACCTCGCCGTTTTGCAGTTGTTGTACCAGTTGCGCATGAACGGATTCAATCTGCCCAATCGTTGATTCATCAACCGTTTCAATTTTTTCCAGGAACAGCAGGAACTTCACCACGGCAAAAAGCGCGGGTTCAACCTCAATATCAGCCCATTCAATTAGGTCCAGACAAAACAAACTCAGTACCTTGTGCACCACCGAAAGCGGTTTCGCGGTATTGGACTTTTGTTGCAACACAAGTCGCTCTTTAAATTTCATCGCATCAGGTTCGCTAAGCAATAACCTGACTACTTCCGGGCATGAAATATTCAGTGACTGGTGTATATCATTTTTATAGCTACGATAAGAACGGGGATAAATAGCGCAGGTTTTACTCAGTGCTTGCCCCCCCAACCGCTTATGTACCATGCACAATTTATCATCACCAAAATATGGACAGTTGCCGGATTCAGGTGAGAATATAATTTTCCCCCAGTTGAGCGAGTCCTTTTTAACCAGCTGGATGCTGTCTTTCGCAATGGTCTGGATTAACATATCCTTATTCGCCAGATATTTTTTTACCGTTGGCTTATCAACTGCGATTTCCCACTCTTTACAGCAATGGTCACGACAATCGCTACCCACACAATTGAACGCCGCGACAAAGGCAGGTTCAGTAATTAAAATTTCTTTCATTACGTTTGCTCCGGTAAAAAAATCAAGGTGACTTTCGCCACCTTGATTGTACTGACTGATTTGTAAAACTATCGTCAGATTAACGCAGTAAAGAGAGCACGTTTTGCGTGGTCTGGTTAGCTTGGGCCAGCACGGAGGTACCCGCCTGCTGAAGGATCTGTGCACGAGACATGTTAGACACTTCAGTCGCGTAATCAGAGTCCTCAATACGGCTACGAGCAGCAGAAAGGTTATTGACTGTATTACCCAGGTTGGTGATCGCAGATTCAAAACGGTTCTGTACCGCACCCAGTGAGCTACGCTGTTTGTCAACCTCAGCCAGTGCCTTATCAATAGCATCAAGTGGGTTTGCCGTGCTGCCATTTTTCATAGTTTTAGCATCAAGGTTTGCACCATCAAGGGTAAATGTTGCTTTACCAGTAGCTATGGTTGCATCAGCTGGATTCAATGCAATATATACTGTCTGTGCTTTACCTTCTTCAAGCGTCAATCCATTCTTCGCAGCAGCGTCTACATCAGCTTTGGTTAATGAGTTTTTGAACGAAATTTCAGCAAACAAGTTACCATTTTTATCTACAACAGCTTTTGCACCTGGCGCATTAATATTCGCAACATCAACACCCGTAGCTGTTGCAATCTGAGCAGCTGTAACCCCTGCAACTTCAGTATCATTTACTCCGGTTGTTTTGCCCCATACATTCTGATAATCGGCAGCAACCATATTCCCCGGGGTACCGTTTGGACCAGAGACGTTAAAGCCAGCCAGTTTCAATGTACTCGCTGTAACTTCGCTCAGTTTGATATCAATGGTTTCGTTATCATTAGCACCAACCTGAATTGAAAGAGTTTGGTTTTTCGACAGAACATTTGTACCGTTAAACTGGGTTTGAGCAGATACGCGGTCGATTTCAGCCAGACGCTGTTTGATTTCATCCTGGATGGACGACAGGTCAGAACTGGAGTTGGTGCCGTTCTGAGACTGCACGGTCAGTTCACGTACACGTTGCAGGTTGTTATTGATTTCGTTCAGAGCACCTTCAGTGGTCTGCGCGATAGAGATGCCATCGTTAGCGTTACGGGAAGCCTGAGTCAGACCCTTGATGTTAGCGGTGAAACGGTTTGCAATCGCCTGACCAGCAGCATCGTCTTTCGCGCTGTTGATACGCAGACCAGAGGACAGACGCTCGATAGCGGAGCCCAGAGCGGACTGAGATTTGTTCAGGTTGTTTTGGGTCAACAGCGACAGGCTGTTTGTATTGATGACTTGTGCCATGATCTTTTCCTTATCAATTACAACTTGATGTTATTGGGCTGTTGCCCACGGTTTCTCACCGTAACCCATGTATCGGCACCTTAATTTCGAACTTTAGAAAATTTTTACTTTCTGTCGTTTTTTTTCTTAGCCCGCGAAATACCCTCTATATGCACCACTATTCCGCGCATTATTTTGACAAAACTATCATTAAACTTTGCGCGCAGATTGCCGATAACCCGCTTAACAATTGTTTGCAATTACAAGGAATCGGGCATGGCTTCATTTACATCATTAGGCGTAGGCTCAGGCTTACCACTGGACACATTGCTAAACAACCTGACTATTGCTGAGAAAAAACGTTTAAATCCAATCACTCAGCAACAGAGCGATAATAACGCACGCCTGACGGCTTACGGTACGCTGAAGAGTGCGCTGGAAAAATTCCAGACGGCCAATACCGCGTTAAATAAACCAGAACTGTTCAGAAGCAGTAATGTGACCAGCAGTAGCGAAGATCTGAAAGTTACCACCGAAGCCGGCGCGGCACCGGGTATTTATACCATCAGCGTCACGCAACTGGCACAGGCACAGTCTCTGAGCACCTCATCGGTTGCTTCCAGCAAAGAGGCGCTGGGTGATGGTTCCGCCACGCGTACCATTAAAATTGAGCAGCCGGGTCGTAAAGAGCCGCTGGAGATTAAACTCTCCCAAGACAAAACCACGCTGGACGATATCAGTAAGGCGATCAACGATTCCGATAGCGGTATCTCCGCCAGTATCGTGAAGGTGAAAGACGGCGAGTTCAAACTGGTGCTGACCGCAGCCGAAGGTATGGACAGCAAGATGACCATCTCTGTTGACGGCGACAGCAAGCTTAACGATCTGCTGGCTTACGACAGCACGACCGGCACCGGAAAAATGACTGAGTTGGTTAAAGCGCAAAACGCACAGCTCACTATGAACGGGATCCCAATTGAACGTCAGAGTAACAAAGTCACCGATGCGCCGCAGGGTGTTACGCTGGAGCTGACCAAAAAAGTCACTGATGTCCGAGTAACCGTGACCAAAAGCAATGACAAAGCCACTGAAGCGATTAAAGGCTGGGTTGATGCCTATAACTCGCTTATCGATACCTTTAATTCGCTGACCAAATATAAAGCCGTAGACGCAGGTGCGGAAGGTCAGGACAAAGATAACGGCGCGCTGGTCGGTGATAGCGTAGTGCGTACCATTCAGACCGGTATTCGCGCCCAGTTTGCCAACTCAGGTAGCGAAGGAGCCTTTAAAACCCTGAATGAAATCGGCATAAAGCAAGATGGTACAACCGGCAAGATGACCATCGATAATACCAAACTGAAAAAAGCACTGGACGAAAACACCGCCTCTGTTCGCGAACTGCTGGCTGGCGACGGTAAAGATACCGGTATTACCACCAAGATTGCCACTGAAGTGAAAAGCTACCTGGCTGATGACGGCATTATCGACAGCGCACAAGACAGCATTAACGCCACGCTGAAAAAACTGACCAAACAGTACCTGTCCGTCAGTGCCAGTATCGACGACATGGTTGCGCGTTACACCGCCCAGTTTACCCAACTGGATAGCATGATGAGCAAGCTGAATAACACTAGTAACTATCTGGGCCAGCAATTTACGGCGATGAATAAATCCTGATAACACGAGGTAAGCATGTATACCGCGAGCGGTACCAAAGCCTATGCACAGGTCGGCATAGAGAGTGGCGTAATGAGCGCAAATCCGCATCAGCTGATTGAAATGTTGTTTGATGGCGCGAACAGCGCCCTGGTGCGCGCTCGCCTGTTTATGCAACAGGGTGATATCGTCGCCAAAGGTGAGGCGTTAGGTAAAGCCATTAATATTATCGACAATGGCCTAAAGGCAGGACTTGATCAAGAGAATGGCGGCGAAATCGCCACCAATCTGTCTTCACTGTACGACTATATGATTCGCCGTTTACTGCAAGCTAACTTGCGTAATGATTGTCAGGCCATTGAAGAAGTCGAAGGGTTACTCGGCAACATTGCAGATGCCTGGAAACAGATCTCACCAAAAGCATCTTCCCAGGAGTCTCGTTAATGACCTCAGCCGTGGAGTTTATCAACCGTTGGCAGCGCATCGCGCTGCTCAGTCACTCACTGCTGGAACTGGCGCAGCGCGGTGAATGGGACCTTTTACTGGAACAGGAAGTTACCTATCTGCAAAGTATTGAAGTGGTCATGGAAGAGCAAACTCCACCAGGCATTACGCGAAGTATTCAGGATTTAGTGGCCGGGTACATTAAACAGACGCTGGATAACGAACAACTGCTCAAAACATTGTTGCAGCAGCGTCTGGATGAACTCAGCAATCTCATCGGTCAGTCGACGCGCCAAAAGACGCTAAATAACGCTTATGGCCGTCTTTCCGGCATGCTGTTAGTTCCCGACGCCCCCACTGCCCCACAATAATTTCCCGTCTCGTCTGAATAATCTTCCATACTCCAGAGGTCGGCCAAACGACTTCTGGAGCACGGAAGATGAAAAATCCCACGTTATTGCAGTATTTTCACTGGTATTACCCCGAGGGCGGTCAACTCTGGCCCGAACTTGCCGAACGCGCAGGTGGACTTAATGACATCGGCATCAATATGGTGTGGTTACCTCCCGCTTATAAAGGCGCTTCCGGCGGCTATTCCGTTGGCTACGACTCCTACGATCTGTTTGATCTGGGCGAATTCGACCAAAAGGGAACCATCGCTACCAAATATGGCGATAAAAACCAGCTGCTGGCGGCGATAGACGCGCTAAAACACAATGATATTGCCGTACTGCTCGACGTGGTGGTTAACCACAAGATGGGCGCAGATGAGAAAGAGAATATTCGTGTCCAGCGGGTTAACGCCGAGGATCGCACGCAAATAGACGATGAGATCGTCGAATGCGAAGGCTGGACGCGCTACACCTTCCCTGCCCGCGCGGGCCAGTACTCGCAATTCATTTGGGACTTTAAATGCTTCAGCGGTATTGACCATATCGAAAACCCAACCGAAGACGGCATTTTTAAAATCGTGAACGACTACACCGGCGAAGGCTGGAACGATCAGGTTGATGATGAGTTGGGTAATTTTGATTATCTGATGGGCGAAAACATCGATTTTCGCAATCACGCGGTCACCGAAGAGATCAAATACTGGGCGCGCTGGGTGATGGAGCAAACCCAGTGTGACGGTTTTCGGTTAGATGCCGTGAAACATATTCCGGCATGGTTTTATAAAGAGTGGATTGAGCATGTGCAGGAAGTCGCCCCCAAGCCACTGTTTATCGTCGCGGAATACTGGTCGCATGAAGTCGACAAGCTGCAAACCTACATTAATCAGGTGGAGGGGAAAACCATGTTATTCGACGCCCCTTTACAGATGAAATTCCACGAAGCCTCTCGTCAGGGACGCGATTACGACATGAGTCAGATTTTCACCGACACCCTGGTGGAAGCCGACCCGTTTCATGCCGTCACGCTGGTGGCCAACCACGACACTCAGCCCTTGCAGGCGCTGGAAGCCCCTGTCGAGCCATGGTTTAAGCCGCTGGCCTATGCGCTGATCCTGTTGCGCGAAAACGGCGTACCGTCAGTGTTTTATCCTGACCTCTACGGGGCGCATTACGAAGACACCGGGGGAGATGGCGAAACCTATCCTATCGACATGCCGATCATTGAACAGCTTGATGAACTGATCCTCGCGCGCCAGCGCTTCGCACACGGGGTACAGACGCTCTTTTTCGATCACCCTAACTGTATCGCTTTTAGCCGCAGCGGAACGGACGAGGATCCCGGCTGTGTGGTTGTTCTGTCTAACGGCGATGACGGGGAAAAGACCATCAATCTCGGTGCGAATTACGGGAATAAAACCTGGCGCGACTATCTGGGAAATCGCGAAGAAAGCGTGGTCACCGATGAGAACGGTGAAGCGACGTTTTATTGTAACGGCGGTAGCGTCAGCGTGTGGGTGATTGAAGACGTGTTATAAAACTCAACCCCGGTGGCAGTTGGCTACCGGGGCGTATAGCTTATGGCAGTGGCGTGGCCAGCGGCGTTTTCTTTAGCGCATCAGCACATTCCTGCGTCGGGCGGTCGACCCGCTGCAGCGTCATACCGTCATATTCCAGCGTATTGCCTTCACGCTCAATCTCATACAGCTCGCGTTTCACCGTCACGTTGGTGAGATCGCCAGAGATCATCGTCAGTTTCCCCGGCAGCGCGATCACTCGCTGCCACTGGCGACAATCCAGCGTGTCGCCCTCTTTTGTTACCACCAGGCTGGCAATCGCTTCCGGGCTCACCAGACTGCGTTGCGGACCTTTTGACTGCCAGTATCCTTCCAGACCGGCTGGCGCTGGCGTTTTCACCACGTCGTTATAATTTTCTACTTCGGCGCATCCGGTAAGCGCCAGAAATACAGCAACGATTGCTAATTTTTTCATCATTCATCCTGCATGCGAAGAAAATGGGATTGTGGCATTAAAGGCCTGATGTCGCCAGCCTTTCGGCAGTGTCGAGAAAGATTGATCCAGACGGTGTTACCTCTTATTACTCATAGTCAAAAATTCTGATCGGTGTAGTATCCACACTTCTTGTTACATACCTTCTGAGTTCAGAGGCACAACGCATGTCATGGCAACACTTCAAACAGGCCTGGTTAATTAAATTTTGGGCCCCCGCCCCTGCGGTCATCGCAGCGGGTATTCTCTCTACTTATTATTTCGGCATTACGGGAACCTTCTGGGCCGTTACCGGCGAATTCACTCGCTGGGGTGGTCAAATCCTGCAACTGTTCGGCGTTCACGCCGAAGAATGGGGATACTACAAGCTGATCCATCTCGAAGGCTCACCCCTGACCCGCATTGACGGCATGATGATCCTCGGTATGTTCGGGGGCTGTTTTGCTGCCGCATTGTGGGCAAACAACGTCAAATTACGCATGCCGCGCAGTCGGGTGCGCATTATGCAGGCGATAGTCGGCGGAATGATTGCCGGATTCGGCGCCCGGCTGGCAATGGGCTGTAACCTGGCCGCATTCTTCACCGGTATTCCACAGTTCTCGCTACACGCCTGGTTTTTCGCGCTGGCAACGGCTATTGGCTCATGGTTTGGCGCACGCTTTACCCTGCTGCCGATGTTTCGTATTCCGGTCAAAATGCAGAAAGTCTCCGCCGCTTCTCCGTTAACGCAAAAGCCAGATCAGGCCCGTCGCCGTTTCCGCCTCGGCATGCTGGTGTTTATCGCCATGATCGGCTGGGCGCTCCTCACTGCGATGGATAAGCCCAAACTTGGTTTGGCCATGCTGTTTGGCGTCGGGTTCGGGCTGCTGATTGAACGGGCGCAAATCTGCTTCACCTCCGCCTTCCGCGATCTGTGGATTTCCGGTCGCACCCATATGGCGAAAGCGATCATCTTCGGGATGGCGGTCAGCGCCATCGGTATCTTTAGCTACGTACAACTGGGCGTCGAGCCTAAAATCATGTGGGCAGGTCCGAATGCGGTGATCGGCGGCTTGCTGTTCGGCTTCGGCATTGTTCTGGCGGGCGGGTGTGAAACGGGCTGGATGTACCGCGCCGTTGAAGGCCAGGTGCATTACTGGTGGGTGGGACTGGGCAACGTTATTGGCTCGACCATTCTGGCCTACTACTGGGATGATTTTGCTCCCGCGCTTGCCACCAGTTGGGACAAAGTGAATCTGCTCAACACCTTCGGCCCGCTCGGTGGCCTGCTGGTAACCTATCTGCTGTTATTTACCGCGCTGATGCTCATCATCGGCTGGGAAAAACGCTTCTTCCGTCGCGCTGGGCTGACGCCTGCCAAGGAGTCTGTATGAAAAATATCGTGCCTGATTATCGCCTCGATATGGTCGGCGAGCCGTGTCCGTATCCGGCTGTCGCCACACTGGAAGCGATGCCGCAATTGAAGAAAGGTGAGATTCTGGAAGTGGTGAGCGATTGCCCGCAGTCAATCAACAATATTCCACTGGATGCGCGTAATCACGGCTATACGGTGCTGGATATTCAGCAGGATGGTCCAACGATTCGTTATTTAATTCAGAAGTAATGCGATTCTCCCGTTGCCCGACGCAGCGGGAGAATGTTCGGCTTGCTACACCTGCATCGACATCACTTCCTGATACGCCGACACCAGTTTGTTGCGCACCTGGATCCCCATCTGCATCGATACCGACGCTTTTTGCATATCGGTCATCACATCGTTCAGCGCAATACCCGGTTCACCGAGGGTAAATTTCTCAGCCTGCACACGGGACGCGGTTTGTACATCGCTGATCCTGTCTAACGCCGCATGCAGTTGACCAGCAAAGCTCACGGTCGGTTGTGGCTGCATATCCTGCATTTTTGCTGACATCGCCGTGGTCTGTAGCTGGCTGATGACTCCTTCAATCCCCTGTATTGCCGACATTCTGATCCCCTGGATAATTTTTTACGTAGTTGAGATTACCAGTTAGTCAATAAGATAAAGGCGTTAAATAACGATAAAAAACCACGGTTTTTAACGCATAGAAAAATTCGAAACCGCAAATAATGAGACCGTCAATTTTTCGAGTTTGCTGACCCGGGAGTGAGTCTTGTTCCACTTTGCAAAAAACGCCGTCCACGATAAGCCACGAGGTGCGAGATGAGTGCGACAGCATCGACTGCAACCCAGCTTAAACCTCTCGAGTGGTTAAACCGCCTGCGCGCGAATCCCAGAATTCCTCTGATTGTGGCGGGAGCCGCTGCCGTCGCGATCATCGTGGCGATGGTCCTGTGGGCCAAAGCACCTGACTACCGCACGCTGTTCAGCAATCTTTCCGATCAGGATGGTGGCGCGATCGTCACCCAACTGACGCAGATGAACGTTCCCTACCGTTTTACTGAGGGAAGCGGCGCCATTGAAGTTCCTGCCGATAAAGTCCACGAACTGCGCTTACGTCTGGCGCAACAAGGTCTGCCCAAAGGCGGCGCGGTGGGTTTTGAACTGCTGGATCAGGAAAAGTTTGGTATCAGCCAGTTTAGCGAGCAGGTCAACTACCAGCGCGCGCTGGAAGGTGAATTAGCCCGTACGATTGAAACGTTGGGACCGGTAAAACGCGCCCGCGTGCATCTGGCTATGCCGAAACCGTCGCTGTTTGTGCGTGAGCAAAAAGCGCCTTCAGCCTCCGTCACCGTCAATCTGGAACCGGGTCGCGCGCTGGATGAAGGTCAGATCAGTGCGGTCACGCATCTGGTTTCCAGCGCTGTTGCAGGCTTGCCACCGGGCAACGTTACGCTGGTCGACCAGGCGGGGCATCTGTTAACCCAGTCGAATACCAGTAGCCGCGATCTTAACGATGCGCAGCTGAAATACGCCAGCGACGTCGAAGGCCGCGTTCAGCGTCGTATCGAATCGATTCTGTCGCCGATTGTCGGTAACGGTAACGTACATGCGCAGGTCACCGCGCAGCTGGATTTTGCCAACAAAGAGCAAACCGAAGAACAGTACCGTCCAAACGGTGATGAGTCCCAGGCCGTGCTGCGTTCTCGTCAGTTGAACGTCAGTGAGCAGGTCGGTAGCGGAGCACCAGGCGGCGTACCGGGCGCGTTGTCAAATCAGCCCGCTCCGGCAAATACTGCGCCAATCGCCAACCCACCCGCTAATCAGCAAAACGCGCAAAATACGCAAAACGCACAGACGGCGAATAACAGTAATAATGCCGGCCCGCGCAATACTCAGCGCAATGAAACCAGCAACTATGAAGTTGACCGCACCATTCGCCATACCAAAATGAACGTTGGCGATCTGCAGCGTCTCTCGGTGGCTGTCGTGGTCAACTACAAAACGTTACCAGACGGCAAACCGTTGCCGTTAACCGCCGAGCAGATGAAACAGATTGAGGATCTGACCCGCGAAGCGATGGGATTCTCCGACAAACGTGGCGATACCCTGAACGTGGTGAACTCTCCCTTCACGGCGACCGACGATTCCATGGGCGAGCTACCGTTCTGGAAACAGCCGTTCTTTATTGACCAGTTAATGTCCGCAGGTCGTTGGTTGCTAGTTCTGTTGGTGGCGTGGATCCTGTGGCGGAAAGCCGTTCGTCCGCAGTTGGTCCGTCGCAGCGAAGAAGCGAAAGCCGTACAAGAACAAACGCGTGTCCGTCAGGAAACCGAAGAAGCGGTAGAAGTTCGCCTCAGCAAAGACGAACAAACCCAGCAGCGTCGTACTAATCAGCGTCTGGGAGCAGAAGTCATGAGTCAGCGTATTCGTGAAATGTCAGATAACGATCCGCGCGTCGTGGCGCTGGTCATTCGCCAGTGGATGAGTAACGATCATGAGTAATCTTACCGGTACCGATAAAAGCGTCATCCTGCTGATGACCATTGGCGAAGATCGCGCGGCGGAGGTGTTTAAGCACCTTTCCACGCGCGAAGTACAGGCGCTCAGTACGGCGATGGCCAACGTACGCCAGATTTCCAACAAGCAGTTGACGGAAGTGCTGGCCGAATTTGAACAAGAAGCCGAACAGTTTGCCGCGCTGAATATCAACGCCAACGAATATCTGCGTTCCGTGCTGGTGAAAGCGCTGGGCGAAGAACGTGCCTCCAGTCTGCTGGAAGATATTCTGGAAACCCGCGATACCACCAGCGGCATTGAAACGCTTAACTTTATGGAGCCGCAAAGCGCCGCCGACCTTATCCGCGACGAGCATCCGCAGATTATCGCCACCATTCTGGTGCACCTCAAGCGGGGCCAGGCTGCCGATATACTGGCACTGTTCGACGAGCGTTTACGTCACGACGTGATGCTGCGTATCGCCACCTTTGGCGGCGTACAGCCTGCCGCGCTGGCAGAGTTGACCGAGGTTCTCAACGGCCTGCTCGATGGCCAGAACCTCAAGCGCAGCAAAATGGGCGGCGTGAGAACGGCGGCAGAAATTATCAACCTGATGAAAACCCAGCAGGAAGAAGCGGTTATTACCGCCGTACGCGAATTCGACGGCGAGCTGGCGCAGAAAATTATCGACGAGATGTTCCTGTTCGAGAACCTGGTGGATGTCGACGATCGCAGTATCCAGCGTCTGCTGCAGGAAGTGGATTCCGAATCGTTGCTGATTGCCCTGAAAGGTGCCGAACAGCCGCTGCGCGAGAAGTTCCTGCGCAACATGTCGCAACGTGCTGCCGATATTCTGCGCGACGACCTCGCCAACCGTGGTCCGGTGCGTTTGTCGCAGGTGGAAAACGAACAGAAAGCCATTCTGCTTATTGTGCGTCGTCTGGCGGAAACCGGCGAGATGGTGATAGGCAGCGGCGAGGATACCTATGTCTAACGAACTGCCGTGGAAAGTCTGGACCCCGGACGACCTCGCCCCACCGATGGCGGAGTTCGTACTGGCTGAGCACAGCGAAAACCCGCTGTCAGAAGAAACAGCAGAACCAGAGCTTTCCGCAGAGCAACAGCTTGAACAGCAGCTCGCACAGCTGCAACTGCAGGCCCATGAGCAAGGCTATAACGCGGGTCTGGCGGAAGGTCGACAAAAAGGCCACGAACAAGGTTATCAGGAAGGCCTGAGTCAGGGGCTGGAGCAAGGCCAGAACCAGGCGCGCGCTCAGCATGCGCCGATCCATGCCCGCATGCAGCAACTAGTGAGCGAGTTTCAGAATACGCTGGACGCACTGGACAGCGTCATTGCCTCGCGTCTGATGCAAATGGCGCTGGAAGCTGCGCGTCAGGTTATTGGCCAGACGCCTATTGTGGATAACGCTGCGCTGATTAAACAAATCCAACAGCTGTTACAGCAAGAACCGCTGTTTAGCGGTAAACCGCAGCTACGCGTACATCCGGACGATCTCCAGCGTGTGGAAGAGATGCTCGGTGCGACCCTCAGCCTGCACGGCTGGCGGCTGCGCGGTGATCCGACGCTGCATCACGGCGGCTGTAAAGTCTCTGCCGATGAAGGCGATCTGGATGCCAGCGTCGCCACGCGCTGGCAAGAACTCTGCCGTCTGGCAGCGCCGGGAGTCGTGTAATGACCACTCGCCTGACTCGCTGGCTCAACACGCTGGACAGCTTCGAAGAGAAAATGTCGCTACTGCCTGCGGTGCGCCGTTACGGTCGCCTGACCCGCGCCACAGGGCTGGTGCTGGAGGCCACGGGATTACAGTTGCCGCTGGGCGCCACCTGCGTTATTGAACGCCAGGACGGCAACGAAACCCAGGAGGTCGAAAGTGAAGTCGTGGGCTTTAACGGTCAGCGTCTGTTTCTGATGCCCCTCGAAGAGGTTGAAGGCGTTCTGCCCGGCGCGCGCGTGTACGCGAAGAACATTGCCGGAGAAGGTCTGCAAAGCGGGAAGCAATTACCGCTTGGCCCTGCATTGCTGGGTCGTGTGCTTGACGGTAGCGGCAAACCGCTCGACGGTCTGCCCGCCCCGGATACCACCGAAACCGGGGCGCTGATTACGCCGCCGTTTAACCCGCTACAACGCACCGCGATTGAACACGTCCTGGATACCGGCGTACGTCCCATCAACGCGTTGTTAACCGTCGGTCGCGGTCAGCGTATGGGACTTTTCGCGGGCTCCGGTGTCGGTAAAAGCGTTCTGCTCGGCATGATGGCGCGCTATACCCAGGCCGATGTTATCGTCGTAGGTCTGATTGGCGAACGTGGTCGCGAAGTTAAAGATTTTATTGAAAATATTCTCGGTACCGACGGTCGTGCACGCTCGGTGGTGATTGCTGCTCCCGCAGATGTCTCGCCGCTGTTACGTATGCAAGGCGCGGCCTATGCCACGCGTATCGCCGAAGATTTTCGCGATCGTGGACAGCACGTATTGCTGATTATGGATTCCCTCACCCGCTACGCGATGGCGCAACGTGAAATAGCCCTGGCGATCGGAGAGCCGCCGGCAACGAAAGGTTATCCCCCCTCAGTATTCGCCAAATTACCAGCACTGGTCGAACGTGCCGGGAACGGTATTCACGGCGGCGGTTCCGTTACCGCGTTTTACACGGTACTGACCGAAGGTGACGACCAGCAGGACCCCATTGCGGATTCCGCGCGCGCGATTCTGGACGGCCACATTGTGCTGTCCCGTCATCTGGCCGAAGCGGGTCACTATCCGGCCATCGATATTGAAGCCTCGATCAGCCGCGCCATGACCGCGCTCATTAGTGAACAACACTATGCGCGGGTACGAAACTTTAAACAGCTGCTATCCAGCTTCCAGCGCAACCGCGATCTGGTCAGCGTGGGGGCGTATGCCAAAGGCAGCGATCCCATGCTGGATAAAGCCATCGCCCTATGGCCACAACTGGAAGCATTCTTACAGCAAGGCATTTTTGAACGGGCGGACTGGGAAGATTCTCTGCACGCGTTAGAACTGATTTTCCCTGGTGTGTGAGTAAGCAGGAGAGCATAGGTCATGGCACAACATGGTGCATTAGCCACACTGAAAGACCTGGCTGAAAAAGAGGTAGATGACGCCGCTGTCTTATTGGGAGAGATGCGTCGTGGCTGTCAGCAGGCGGAAGAACAGTTGAAAATGCTGATCGATTATCAGCATGAGTATCGCAACAATCTGAACAGTGACATGGGTCAGGGTATTACCAGTAATCGCTGGATCAATTACCAACAATTTATTCAGACGCTGGAAAAAGCGATTGAGCAACACCGCCAACAGCTCAATCAGTGGACGCAGAAAGTAGACCAGGCATTGAACAGTTGGCGCGACAAAAAACAACGTTTACAGGCGTGGCAGACTCTGCAGGACAGACAAACCTCGGCGGCGTTACTGGCCGAAAACCGCCTGGATCAGAAAAAAATGGATGAATTTGCTCAGCGTGCAGCTATGAGGAAACCCGAATGATTACTTTACCCCAACTGATTACCACCGACACCGACGTAGCCGCAGGTCTTCAGTCAGGCAAAGCGGTTGATTCACCCGAGGATTTTTTAGCGCTGCTGGCGGGTGCATTAGGTGCGGACAACGCGCAGGGTAAAGACGCCCCGCTGTCGTTTGCCGACTTACAGGCGGCCGGTAGCAAACTGCAAAAAGGGTTATTGCAAAAAAATGGCGATTCAGCACCGTCGCTCAAGTTGACCGAACTACTGGCGCAAAAAGAGATGCACACTGATGCTTCTCTTGTCGACATGACAGACGCTCAGCAACTGTTGTCTGCCCTCACGCCCTCACTGAAAGTTAATGCCCTGACGACTCTGGGCAAAGTCGCTCAGCAGGATGAAAAAAACACCGCACTAAGCGATGAGGATCTCGCCAACCTGAGCGCGTTGTTCGCCATGCTGCCAGGACAACCGCAGACCACGCCGGCCGTCGACAGCGCGCCAGCCCCCGTTGATGCGACGCTTTCGGCGTTGTCACGAGGCTCGGTACACAGCGCTATCGCCGATAATGCTGGCGAATTGCTGCCAGGTGATGCCAAAAAAGGCAAAGCGGATATTGCAACGCCTGCCAGCAGCGTAGATCAGACAAACAATCCGACATTAACCCCGTTGACGGCAGCGGCGACGACCAGAGCGGAAATTGAAAGCGCCCCTTCGCCGACCAGCATTGGCATGACGACAGCGCCGTTAAGTGGCCCACAGTCCCACGCTCAGCCGTTACCGACCGCCGCACCAGTGCTAAGCGCGCCATTGGGTAGCCAGGAATGGCAGCAATCACTGAGTCAGCACGTCACCCTGTTTACTCGCCAGGGCCAGCAAAGCGCAGAACTGCGTCTGCATCCACAGGATCTGGGCCAGGTGCACATTTCCCTCAAGCTGGATGACAACCTCGCGCAGTTGCAAATGGTATCGCCACACAGTCACGTGCGCGCTGCGCTGGAAGCTGCATTACCGATGCTGCGTACGCAGTTGGCTGAAAGCGGTATCCAGCTTGGACAAAGCAGTATCAGTAGTGAAAGCTTTGCCGGTAATCAGCAGTCTTCCGGGCAGCAACAGCAGGCGGGTCGCGCTCAGGGACAAGACATTTTTGCCGCTGAAGATGACGCCGTACTGGCAGCGCCAGCCTCACTGCAAGCTGCAGCACGCGGTGATGGAGCAGTAGACATCTTCGCCTAACGCCAGAGGTAGCATGATTATCCGCGTCTTTTCCACGCTTTGTCGTGGACAGGACACGGGATAATCAGCCCATAAGCTGTACCGAAACAGGAAGCCCGTATCTGATGACTGACTCCGCGATTAACAAAAAAAGTAAACGCGCTATTTGGATCCCTCTGCTGGTATTGATTACCCTCGCCGCCTGCGCAACTGCGGGTTATAGCTACTGGCGCATGCAGCAGCAGCCGTCCGCCAGCGTCAAAGCGGAACCGGCTCCACCGCCAGCCCCGGTATTCTTTGCGCTGGATACCTTTACCGTCAATCTGGGTGATGCGGACCGTGTACTGTATATCGGTATCACGCTGCGCATGAAAGACGAGGCAACGCGTTCACGTCTTAACGAATATCTGCCGGAAGTGCGCAGCCGCTTGCTGCTGCTGTTCTCTCGTCAGAACGCGGCTACGCTCGCCACCGAAGAAGGTAAGCAACAGCTCATTGCCGCCATCAAAGAGACGCTCGCGACTCCGCTCGTTGTTGGGCAACCCAAACAGGTTGTCACCGACGTTCTTTATACAGCTTTTATTCTGCGGTAAAGACATGGGCGACAGTATTCTTTCTCAGGCTGAAATCGACGCATTGCTTAATGGCGATAGCGAAACTAAAGACGAACCCATTTCCGGTATCGCAAAAGAAAGCGATATTCGTCCTTACGATCCCAACACCCAGCGCCGCGTGGTACGTGAGCGTTTACAGGCGCTGGAGATCATTAACGAACGCTTCGCGCGCCAGTTCCGTATGGGGTTATTTAACCTGTTGCGCCGTAGCCCGGATATTACCGTGGGTGCGATCCGTATCCAGCCATACCACGAGTTTGCGCGCAACTTACCGGTTCCGACCAACCTGAACTTAATCCACCTGAAGCCGCTGCGCGGTACGGGTCTGGTGGTGTTCTCACCGAGTCTGGTATTTATCGCCGTCGATAACCTGTTCGGCGGTGATGGCCGCTTCCCGACGAAAGTGGAAGGCCGTGAATTTACCCATACCGAACAGCGCGTTATCAACCGCATGCTGAAGCTGGCGCTGGAAAGCTACAGCGACGCGTGGAAGGCCATCAATCCGCTGGAAGTGGAATACGTTCGTTCCGAGATGCAGGTGAAATTTACCAATATCACCACGTCTCCTAACGACATCGTGGTCAATACCCCATTCCACGTTGAAATTGGCAACCTGACCGGTGAATTTAACATCTGTCTGCCATTCAGCATGATTGAACCGTTGCGTGAGCTGCTGGTGAACCCGCCGCTGGAAAACTCACGTAATGAAGATCAGAACTGGCGCAATAATCTGGTGCGTCAGGTTCAGCATTCTGAGCTGGAGCTGGTGGCAAACTTTGCTGACATTCCGCTGCGGCTATCCCAGATTTTAAAACTGAAACCCGGCGATGTACTGCCGATTGAAAAACCCGACCGCATTATTGCTCATGTGGACGGCGTGCCTGTACTGACCAGCCAGTATGGCACGGTGAACGGTCAGTATGCGTTACGCGTAGAACATCTGATAAACCCGATTTTGAATTCGCTGAATGAGGAACAGCCCAAATGAGTGATATGAATAATCCGTCCGATGAGAACACTGGTGCATTGGACGATCTGTGGGCTGACGCGTTAAACGAGCAAAAAACCACGCCCACCAAAAGTGCGGCCGATGCGGTATTCCAGCAGTTAGGTGGCGGCGACGTCAGCGGTGCCTTGCAGGACATCGACCTGATCATGGACATTCCGGTCAAACTGACCGTCGAATTGGGCCGAACCCGCATGACCATCAAAGAGCTACTGCGTCTGACGCAGGGTTCGGTCGTCGCGTTGGATGGGCTGGCGGGCGAGCCGCTGGATATCCTGATCAACGGTTACCTGATTGCCCAGGGTGAAGTGGTGGTTGTCGCAGACAAATACGGCGTACGTATCACCGACATTATTACCCCATCTGAACGCATGCGCCGTCTGAGCCGTTAATCATGAATACCCAGGCTACAGTTTCTCAGCCAGCCGCCGTACCCGGCTCACCGCTGGTTCAGGTAAGCGGCGCGCTGCTTGGGATCATCGTATTGATCCTGGCTGCAGCCTGGGTGATTAAGCGTATGGGGTTTGCCCCCAAAAGCGCCGGTACGCGCGGACTGAAAGTTGCGGCAAGTACCTCACTGGGTCCACGTGAGCGCGTGGTGATTGTTGAGGTTGAAAATGCGCGCCTGGTACTGGGCGTCACGGCCTCGCAAATTAACGTGCTGCACACCCTGCCCCCGGCGCCTGCTGATACAGAAGAAAAACCGGCCTCCCCCGCGGATTTCCAGGCCATGATGAAGAGTTTGCTTAAGCGTCCTGGGAGATCCTGATGCGCCGTTTGTTATCCATCACGCTGGCAGGCTTATGGCTTTTCAGCCCAGTAGCCCTCGCCCAGCTCCCGGGTCTGGTTAGCCAGCCGCTGCCTGGCGGCGGACAAAGCTGGTCTTTACCCGTGCAAACGCTGGTGTTTATCACCTCGCTGACGTTCCTGCCCGCCATTTTATTGATGATGACCAGCTTCACCCGCATCATCATCGTTTTCGGTCTGTTACGAAATGCGCTGGGAACCCCTTCGGCCCCCCCGAACCAGGTGCTACTGGGCCTGGCGCTATTTTTGACCTTTTTCATCATGTCGCCGGTAATCGACAAAATCTACGTCGACGCATATCAGCCGTTCAGCGAAGAGAAAATCTCTATGCAGGAAGCCATGGAGAAAGGCGCACAGCCGCTGCGCGAGTTTATGTTGCGCCAGACCCGTGAAGCCGATCTGGCACTCTTCGCGCGCTTAGCAAACAGCGGTCCCCTACAGGGACCAGAAGCCGTACCGATGCGGATTTTGCTTCCAGCCTATGTCACCAGCGAGCTGAAAACGGCATTCCAGATAGGCTTTACCATTTTTATTCCGTTTCTGATTATCGACCTGGTCATCGCCAGCGTGCTGATGGCGCTCGGGATGATGATGGTCCCCCCGGCCACGATCGCGCTACCGTTCAAGCTGATGCTGTTTGTGTTGGTAGACGGTTGGCAGTTGCTTGTCGGCTCGCTAGCTCAAAGCTTTTACAGTTAGAGGCGCGAAATGACACCTGAATCGGTCATGATGATGGGCACAGAGGCGATGAAAGTCGCCCTGGCCCTTGCCGCGCCTTTGCTGTTGGTCGCCCTCGTCACAGGTCTTATCATCAGTATTTTGCAGGCGGCGACCCAGATAAACGAAATGACGCTGTCCTTCATTCCCAAAATTGTCGCGGTTTTTATTGCCATCATTGTTGCCGGCCCGTGGATGCTTAACCTGCTGCTCGACTACGTGCGTACGCTGTTCAGCAATATCCCCTACATCATCGGGTAGATGACATTATGCTGCAGGTGACCAGCGTTGAGTGGCTCCACTGGCTGAATCTTTACTTCTGGCCTTTGCTGCGCATCCTGGCGCTCATCTCAACGGCTCCAATTCTCAGCGAGCGCGCGATCCCCAAACGAGTAAAACTGGGGCTGGGGTTAATGATAACCGTCGTTATCGCTCCGTCGATTCCCCCGGTAGACGTCCCTATCTTTTCTATCGTGGCGCTATGGCAGGCAATGCAACAAATCCTGATCGGCATCGCTCTGGGCTTCACTATGCAGTTTGCGTTCGCGGCAGTACGTACCGCCGGGGAATTAATTGGTCTGCAAATGGGTCTCTCCTTCGCAACCTTCTTTGATCCCGGCAGCCGTCTGAATATGCCGGTACTGGCGAGACTGATCGACATGCTCGCCATGCTGTTATTCCTGACTTTTAACGGCCATTTGTGGCTTATTTCGCTGTTGGTGGATACATTTCATACCTTGCCAATCGGCGGCAATCCGGTGAACAGCAATGCGTTTCTCGCGCTGGCGCGGGCGGGTAGCCTGATTTTCCTCAACGGGCTAATGTTGGCCCTGCCGATAATGACGCTGCTACTCACCCTAAACCTCGCACTCGGTCTGTTGAATCGCATGGCTCCTCAGCTGTCGATTTTCGTCATCGGTTTTCCACTCACCCTCGCCGTGGGTATTTCATTAATGGCGGCCCTGATGCCATTAATTGCGCCATTCTGCGAGCGATTATTCAGCGAAATTTTTAATTTGTTGGCTGATATTGTCAGCGAAATGTCCGGAAAATAATAACCCTTAATTTTTATCCTGTTTTACTAAGGATTGTCCTAAATTTAAAAAGCGACAACATCCACCAGGATATCTCTGTCGCGGTTTATTTATTATTGACTCACTCACATAACGCAACATTTACTTTACTTTAAGATGTTTCCTGGCAAATTATACGCAACTTTACGGGATAGTAATTTCGCCTGAAAAACAGCGAAAGCGTCATCTTGGGTCGTTATTATTCCGTTTAGTTGTGATGAAAATAATCAGGTAAGGGGAATTATCGTTACGCATTGAGTGAGGGTATGCCATGTCAACGATTATTATGGATTTGTGCAGTTACACCCGGCTAGGGTTGACCGGATATCTGGTAAGTCGGGGGGTGAAGAAAAGGGAAATCAACAACATTTCCAACGTTGAGGAGCTCAGTCTCGCCTGTATCTCTCAACAGCCCGCTGTGGTGTTTATTAATGAGGACTGCTTTATCCACGATCCTGCTAATAGCCAGCAAATAAAGCAAATCATTAATCAGCATCCCGGCACATTATTTATTGTGTTTATGGCAATTGCCAACGTGCATTTTGATGAGTATCTATTAGTAAGAAAAAATTTACTGATCAGTTCTAAGTCGATTAAACCCGATTCACTGGATGAACTCCTTGGCGATATTCTGAAAAAAGAAGTAGATTTTGTCATTGATGTGAATCTGCCGACATTATCATTGAGCCGTACCGAGTCCAGCATGCTACGCATGTGGATGGAGGGTCAGGGAACAATACAGATATCCGACCAAATGAATATCAAGGCCAAGACCGTGTCATCCCATAAGGGGAATATAAAACGAAAGATAAAGACGCATAATAAGCAAGTTATCTATCACGTTGTGAGACTCACCGATAACGTTACCAATGGTATCTTTGTGAATACGCGCTAACACGTTCTGACTGGTGGCGAATCCACCAGTCAGGATCATGCAGCCAAACTCACCTTATTCTACTTTTTCCACGAAGATACCATCCTGATGACCTGACTCATTAAAGAACCAGATACCGAGCGGGTAGTCTTCCAGCGAAACCAGGTACATGGTGCCTTCACTAAACTCTTCGATAGCCAGTACCACGCCCGGTCGACGAGGACCGCCGTCCGTTTTGACTGTGACCCGATCATTCACCTTCATAGTTTTCCTCCTGTGGCTTTGTGCCAGTGTAGAACAATTTCCTTTTTCTGGCAGCGCCCGCCTCGCGCGATTGCGGGTTTTATCGACGGTCTATACTTAAGTTGTGCGTATCTGATGTTTGGATGCGCTCCCCCGGTATCCTTAACGGTTGAGAGGTATGAGGATGAAAACCGCGAAAGAGTACAGCGATACGGCCAAACGTGAAGTCAGCGTCGATGTGGACGCGCTACTGAAGGCAATCAACGAAATCTGCGAGAGTGAAATTCATCGCAGTCAGGATGACCCGGAACGCGTCAGCGTCGACGGACGTGATTACCACACGTGGCATGAACTGGCCGACGCGTTCGAGCTGGATATCCATGATTTTAGCGTGTCGGAGATCAATCGCTGACTGAGGGCGAAAAAAATCCCGGCCCTTATCGGGTCGGGATCAAGCTTGCTTATGCAAGAAGCACTTGAAAATTCGTTACACCAGGAAATCTGATGTGAAACAAACCTTATCTGCAATTTTTTTGCCTGACAAGTAAATAATTCTCACTAAAATGATAAATATAACTAATGATTGAAAGATCACCCGGTTACGCGCACCCCAGGTGTTCAGGCATCCTGGCAGAGTTTTCTTCGCTCGCCCGGCACCAGTTCATCTTCACGGAATGCTTCCCGTTTGACGCCAAAGCCGTCGTACCAGCGACACTCCACCATTCCGCTGGCATACCCGGTAACGATCATACGTGGGCCACCCTCTTTGGAGGTGACTTCCTCACTGACAGAAAAGACCATACCTGCCTCCTGTATCAAGAGAAACCTTTACACCTTAGACGACAAAGAAGGGTTTTGCGTAATCAACCCTGCGACAATTAGTGCGAAACTCCGCGCACTCTGGCGACACCTTTCACCAGCAGCACCACTATTGCGCCAATGATAAAACCGAGCACCAGATTCAGCAGGGTCGGAAGCATCAGCGCAATCAATGCACTTTGCTGTTGGGCAAAATGTTCAATCGCATGATGCAGCGGTGTTATTCCGTGCACCACAATTCCGCCGCCAACCAAAAACATCGCCAGCGTGCCGACCACGGAAAGTGTTTTCATAAGCCAGGGGGCAACGACCAGCAATCCTTTACCCAGCGACTGGGCCAGCGTACTGCGCTTTTCTGCCAACCAGTATCCGATATCATCGAGCTTAACGATAATCCCGACCAGGCCGTAGACGCCCACAGTCACCACTAACGCGATGCCAGATAACACCAACACCTGATTCAACAATGGCGCATCCGCTACGATCCCCAGCGTAATCGCGACAATCTCAGCAGATAAAATAAAGTCGGTACGTATCGCCCCTTTGATTTTATCTTTCTCAAAGGTGAGCGGATCCTGTGCTGCCAATGATGTCAGACGCTGCTGACGCTCTTCCGGGGTTTCTTTGTGCTTACGCGCTTCCAGGGTATGGAGAACTTTTTCTACACCTTCAAAACAGAGGAACGCCCCGCCTACCATTAATAAGGGGGTGATCGCCCAGGGAATGAAGGCGCTTATCAATAGCGCCAACGGCACAAGGATAACTTTGTTAACAAACGATCCTTTCGCGACGCTCCAGACCACCGGGAGTTCGCGATTCGCCCGCACACCCGACACCTGCTGCGCGTTAAGCGACAGATCATCGCCCAGCACACCCGCGGTTTTTTTCGCGGCCAGTTTTCCCATGACAGAGATATCATCCAGCAAAGTGGCGATATCATCGAGTAAGGTCAATAAGCTACTTCCTGCCAAAATTTTTACCCTCAATATTATTTTTTTGCAGTCATAAGTATGAAGTAAAACACGCAATGCTGAAACTGACCTTTCTGGTCAACAAATTTTTAACATCAGCACGTAATTATAAATCTCGCCAGCAAGATAGTTTTGACGTTTACTATGTTGCACCTTTTTATTTCCACCGTGAGGGATTATGCGTTTCAGGCAATTGCTACCGCTTTTCAGTGCGCTTTTCGCGCTGTACATCATTTGGGGTTCCACGTACTTCGTTATTCGCATTGGCGTTGAAAGCTGGCCGCCGTTGATGATGGCTGGCGTTCGTTTTCTCTCTGCGGGGATTTTATTAACAGCATTCTTACTTATCCGCGGACATAAGCTGCCGCCTCTGCGCGTGCTCCTGAACGCCGCGTTAATTGGTATCCTGCTGCTGGCTGTCGGTAACGGACTGGTCACCGTCGCAGAACATCAAAATGTGCCTTCCGGTATTGCCGCCGTAGTGGTCGCCACCGTCCCGCTGTTTACGCTGTGTTTTAGCCACTTTTTTAGCATCAAAACACGCAAACTTGAATGGATGGGGATCGCAATTGGACTCGCGGGGATCATCATGCTGAACAGCGGTGGTAATTTGAGCGGTAATCCATGGGGAGCAATTTTAATCCTGATAGGTTCGATAAGCTGGGCGTTTGGCTCAGTGTACGGCTCGCGCATAACGTTACCCGTTGGCATGATGGCCGGAGCCATTGAAATGTTAGCCGCCGGTATTGTGCTGATGTGCGCCTCGCTGATTTCCGGGGAAAAGTTGACCACTATGCCGACGTTTTCAGGCTTTATGGCGGTCGCCTATCTGGCCGTGTTTGGTTCTATTATTGCCATCAACGCGTATATGTACTTGATCCGCAACGTCAGCCCGGCATTTGCCACCAGCTATGCCTACGTTAATCCGGTTGTCGCCGTACTGTTAGGTACCGGCCTGGGAGGAGAAAGTCTGGCGCCCATCGAATGGCTGGCGCTTGGCGTGATTGTATTTGCGGTGGTACTGGTCACACTCGGTAAATACCTATTTCCCGTTAAAGCGGACGCCGTTGTGACCCCGTCGGAAAAGACGTTACAGTAAATGGATACCGAGGGTGTCGATCTGCGCGCTATCGCCACCGCCGCAGATCCACTCGATGACGCGTTCGGACAACGCGTCATCCCCCAGCTTTTCGCGCCCACGCAGGGCGCACTCCCAGACAATCAGTACGCGCCAGCCCAAAGCCTGCAATTTTTCACAATCCCGCGCGTCACGCTGGACATTTTTGCCTATTTTTTCCAGCCAGAACGCTGTTCGTGTGGCGGGGACTTTGAATAGATAGCAGTTGTGATGATGCCAGAAACAGCCGTGGGTAAAAATCACACAACGATAATCATCCACCACGAAATCGGGACGACCAGGTAACGTCGCATCCTGCACACGAAACGTTACCCCCTGCTCTGTCAGTACGCTGGCAAGGCGTTTTTCAATTGCGGTATCGCGGGTTGCTATCGCCCGCATATTTTTACTGCGCGTCGCTTTATCGTGAACGTCTGCCATGCAGTTTCTCTTTCTCGCGAATAGCAACCGCCTGTTTGATTTTTGGCTCCAGCAGTCTGGCAACCGCCGCAAATGCCGGGACGACCACCGAATTACCAAACTGACGATAAGCCTGTGTGTCCGACACCGGGATCCTGAACTGATAGCCCTGAGGTGATTCAAATCCCATCAGGCGCGCGCACTCTCTGGGCGTCAGCCTGCGCGGACGGTATCGCTGATTGTGCGGATCATCAAAATCCTTTTCACCCAGCGCCATATCCCAACCGCGGTCGATCAAGATCTCCGCCCCATCTTTATAGTAACGCGCCGATAATGTGCGCGTTACGCAATCGGGATTGCCGGGATACACCATGCCATAGCCAAATCCATTGCCCCGCGCCTGATGCTTTTTCGCATAACGATACAGATATTTCCACAGCACCGGCGTGAGCACATATTTTGCATCGACGGTCGGCTCTAGTAGCTCCGCCAGCGTCGTACGCCGCTGAGGATAGCGGGAGACAATATCGCGCAGCGTGAAGTCTGATTTCAGATTCAGATCGCGGCGAAAGCCGACGAGCACAATACGTTCGCGATGCTGGGGCAAAAAATGTTGCCCATCGATAATTTTCGGATCGTCCGGCCCGTTATCGTGTGCATCAGCCACGTCATAACCCAGCTCATCCAGCGTTTGCATAATGATGCGGAACGTTTTCCCCTGATCGTGACTCTTCAGGTTTTTGACGTTTTCGAGCACAAATATTGCCGGCCGACGCGCATCGATGATGCGCACCACGTCAAAAAAAAGTGTGCCTTGCGTATCGCAGGCGAAGCCATGAGCCCGCCCTAACGCGTTTTTCTTTGATACACCGGCCAGAGAGAATGGCTGACAAGGAAATCCCGCCAGCAGCACGTCATGCTGCGGAACATGCTGGCGGATATGTTCCGCCGCCTGCTGGTCACTCACCCCCTCATGATGACTGAGGGTGATATCGCGAATATCTTCATTAAAATGGTGCTGGTGAGGATCGCAGTAGTGATTCGCTTTGTAGGTGCGCACCGCATGCTTGTTCCACTCACTGGTAAACACGCACTGCCCGCCAATCGCCTCAAAGCCGCGACGAATGCCGCCAATACCGGCAAAAAGATCGATAAAGCGAAAAGCATAATGTGGATGATGCGCAGGCGGCCTCGGCAGCAAGTCGTTCAGATGAGCCAACTCACCGTCGCTGAGGCGATGCCACGTTTCATTGGCAACCACTCGCTTGAAGATGGCCGGACTCCAGCGGTTCTCGCCAACACCATTCAGATGAGCAACCAGCGTTTTCACGTCATATATTTCAAGCAACTTAGCCAAAATCACCTGTGCGGCGGCCTCGTTATCATCTGTCATCGGGTTCATGGAACCTGCTACTGAAAAATTATCCTGCATACATTTAACCGGCCGAAATGGATAGCTGACAGGTTAACATAAATTAGCGCGGTTGACGTTGCGGCTGTACTGGCGACTAACGCAGCTTAAAGGGTTGAATCGCGTCAAGATCCAGCATTTCATATTCTCCTTTTAACTCCGCACTCAGCTTCGCCATGTACGTCAGTAAGAAGTCAGCATTATGTTGCGCCAAATGCCGACCGTGTTCAGTTTGCATCGTCAGCGGCAGCGTCAACAATTTGGTCTGGAAGTGATCGAGTGCGTACTGTTTATCATCAAGGCTACGCTGTCGGGCAAACGGATCTTCCGCATCAAACAGCGCCACGCCTAACGCGCCGGACACAGCAAATACCCGTGCTAAACCAATTGCCCCCAACGCCTCAAGCCGGTCAGCATCCTGCACGATTTTGGCTTCAAGGGTTTCTGGTACGATTTTGGCGCTGAAACTGTGCGCCTCAATAGCATGGCACACGGCAGGTAATCGTTGTTGTGGGAAATCAGGGAAATCACGCTTCAAAACGCGACGCGTTTCCTGGGCTGCCAGTACCGACGAACGATGACGATCGGGATGATTCTTCGGCAAACTGACGAGATCGTGGAAGTAGCACGCCGTCAGCACCACCAGCCAGTCTACGGTCACATCCATGCTCAACTTTTGTGATGTCATCCAGACGCGACGAAAATGAAAGATGTCATGGGCAGCGTCGTGCCCGGAATGATTGTCACGTAACCAAGCTTCAAATTTCGACTGCCAGTACTGTAGTTCCATACTCTCGCTCTTCACAGAAAGAAAACCACCTTAGCAACAATTCTCATGTCAGACTACCGTCGACGATTTTTATCATTAATACATATTATTCACTTAATAAGCATCACTATAATGGATATATAAATCCATTATTCAAAACAAGCAGATCAATTATAATCCCGTATGCAAAACAAATAACAAATATCAATAATATACATTCAACAAGATAGAACAAAAGAAATCATAACTATATGATAAAAAATACATTTATATGGATAATATTAATTCATATGCCATGCAATTTTAATTATATAAAAGCAATAATGAAATATTTTGAAATATCTTAAATACATTTGTTACATGTTATATTTAAAATTAAATGAACTTCATAGATAGTATTCAAATGTAGTCTTTCAGATAGTGTTACACATTCATTTTAATTATTATATAAAGGGAATACATAATGAAAAGAAAAGTACTGGCACTGCTTCTCCCTGCCTTATTCGCTGCAAGCGCAGCAAATGCGGCTGAAATTTATAATAAGAACGGCAATAAAATTGATTTTTACGGCAAGATGGTAGGCGAACGCATCTGGTCGAATACGGATAGCAGTAACAGTGAAAATGCTGACACCTCTTACGCCCGTTTTGGGGTGAAAGGTGAAACCCAGATCAGCAACGAGTTGACAGGTTTTGGTCAGTTTGAACACAACCTCGACGCCAGCAATGCGGAAGGAGTTCAGGAGCAAAAAACCCGTCTGGCCTTCGCTGGCCTGAAATATTCGGATTACGGCTCATTTGATTACGGTCGTAACTATGGCGTAGCCTACGATGCGGCAGCCTACACCGATATGCTGGTTGAATGGGGTGGCGATTCATGGGCTGCGACGGATAATTTCATGACCGGTCGTACCAACGGCGTGGCGACCTACCGCAACACAGACTTCTTCGGCATGGTTGAGGGTCTTGATTTCGCGCTACAGTACCAGGGCAAGAATCACGATGACGATTACGCTAAAGCAAATGGCGACGGCTACAGCATGTCGGTGGACTACAACGTAGATGGCTTTGGTTTCGTCGCGGTATATGGTAAATCCGACCGTACGGATAAACAATCCATCGATGGCTATGGCAGCAACGCTGAAGTCTGGTCTCTGGCAGCAAAATATGACGCTAACAGCATTTATGCGGCAGCGATGTATGGCGAAACGCGTAATATGACCCGAACCGGAACCGATCAGGGTTTTGCAAACAAAACGCAAAACGTTGAAGCAGTCGTTCAATATCAGTTCGACTTTGGTCTGCGTCCATCCCTGGGTTACGTTTACTCGCAGGGTAAGGACCTGGCCGGCGGTGTTAACGCTGACCGCGTGAATTACGTCGAGCTTGGCACCTGGTACTACTTCAATAAAAATATGAACGTCTACACAGCGTATAAATTTAACCTGCTGGATAAAGAAGACGGCGCAATTACTGGCAACGCAGTTGATGATCAGTTTGCCATGGGTATTGTGTACCAGTTCTAATCTCCACAAACTCAAAAGCCCGCGCTGCGGGCTTTTTTTGTTCAACGAAGCGTATTTTTTATCACACGGGCATTACAACGATAAACTTGTGAGGATACTCAAAGAAAAAGACATCCATGAGAACTGTCGTTGAAAGCAAGGCGTGCAAGTGCTTGAAATGACGCGTGAAGACTATCTCGCCCTGCTCTCTGAAGAAGCTGAACGCGACATTCCATACGATCCAGACCCATCGGACGTTTCAACGTGGCACCTGCCATCAAAGTTCTGCTGCTGAGTGAACGTGATGAACAACTGCACCTTGACCCTGTACTTTGGGGATACGCCCGAGGTGGTGGGATAAACCGCTGCTAATTAACGCACGGTCTGAAACAATGGCCGACAAAGGACTGGTAGATATTTACGACAGACAACCGTTGGTAGTGCTACCGGAAGCCGCGCGCGAATGGATGAGGCAGGATCTTGGAGGGAAAGAAGCAGCGGAAATTGCAGTTGACGGTGTCGTGCCGGCTGATAAATTTATATGGCACGCCGTAACGCGTGCCGTCGGAAATGTGAAAAATCAGGGGGCAGATTAAATTAAGCCTGTTACTTAACCCGGAGCAGGTCTTCATCGCGGGTGGTATATCGGGGTGACTGCATCTCTCTTTTAATTGCCCACTGTTGCTGGGTACCCTGACCGGCGAAATAAAGCGCTCCCCTTACTTCCTTTGCATTCATATGATCCAAAATCTCCATCAGCTTCTCGCTCCCCCTTGACATGAAAGAAAAAGCCTGCCTTTGACTTGTCGGTATTTTTACTGTCAGGAATGTTGCAAAACCTCCCCTTATCAAATACATTATTTGTAACAATAGTACAACAAACATCACAAAGTGGTAGGTATAACACAATCTGAATTTCGTCATGAAAGAGAAGGTCCACAAGAAAAACTAAACTCCTTTATTAAGGCATAGACACAGATCAAAATATCGTAGCTAAGCGTAAGTTAAAGTTACAAAAATAATTCAACAAAACATAATGTTACTTAAAGGAAATTTATGATTAAATACATTATCGCCTTAAAATTCGTAATATTCGGGCGTTCACAAGAACTATTCTATTATTGGAAGAGTGAGATTATAAGGAGACCGTATTTTTCAATCATAAGATTACTACGCGAGAAGAAATTAAGACACAGAAATTTCCTTTTTTGGTGGCGCCTAGCCAATGAAATGTACAAAAATGGTGGGAAATACCAAAAAAGAGCAGCAATAAAGCTGAATAACAAAATAATTGAGAGATTTGGCTGTGAAATAGGATTGGGTGCAAATATAGGCAAAGGCTTATTGATCCCGCACCATTCAGGCATAGTTATTCACGGCTCTGTTGACATTGGGGATAATTTTATTATCAGACAAAACTGCGTAATAGGACAAATAGACAAGGATTGCAAATCTTTAAGGTTAACAATCGGTAATAATGTTGACATAGGTGCAAATACATGCATCATTGGTCTTTCTGTGAAAATTGGTGACAATGTCAAAATTGGTGCAATGTCATTTATTAAATCTAATATTCCATCTAACTGCACCTACGTCACAGAAAAAAAATCACGAATTATAGTTTCCCCCTCCTCATAGAGGGGGTATTAATATTTGTTCAGACAAACGTTCAGATGTAAGCAGGAAAAAAACCAGATAGAAACTGCCGTGTACTTTTCATGATCTCAAAGCCAAGGGAATATCGGATTACGAAGGCTCGAGTAAGGACAAGCAACTATTCTCAGGTCACAAAACTGAAAGCCAGGTTGTGGTTTATGACAGAAAAGTGAAAATTTCTCCCACACTGGATCTTCCAGTCTTGGGCAAATCAGAAGATGATGATGGCGAGTTTTATACCAAGTGAATATACCAACACTATACCAAGTGTGACATGAGTCGTTGAAAGGAATTGAGCTAAGTGTTTGAATAGTGGCGGAGAGAGGGGGATTTGAACCCCCGGTAGAGTTACCCCTACTCCGGTTTTCGAGACCGGTCCATTCAGCCGCTCTGGCATCTCTCCGTTTTGGCGGTTGCCATGATGCCAGGTAATTTGGCATTTTAACAGACCCAGTTCCGTCAATTTCGTTCAAGTGACGAGTTTGCGAGCAAAACGATGATTAAGTGGCCCTGGAAAGAACAAGAAGCAACCCGGAGTGACGATTGGCCGTGGGACGACGCCCTGGCTATTCCCCTTTTGGTGAATCTCACCGAGCAAGAACAAGCCAGACTTATTGCCCTGGCCGAGCGCTTTTTACAACAAAAAAGAGTAGTCGCTCTTCAGGGGTTTGAGCTGGACCCGCTAAAAAGTGCGCGCATCGCTCTGCTATTCTGTTTACCTGTTCTGGAAATGGGGATTGAGTGGCTTGACGGGTTTCATGAAGTTCTCATCTACCCTGCCCCATTTGTCGTAGACGATGAATGGGAAGACGATATTGGGCTGGTGCATAATCAACGCGTGGTACAGTCCGGGCAGAGTTGGCAACAAGGCCCGATAATCCTCAACTGGCTTGATATTCAGGATTCCTTTGATGCCTCCGGCTTTAATCTGATCATCCATGAAGTGGCGCACAAGCTTGATATGCGTAATGGCGATCGTGCCAGCGGTATTCCGGCGATTCCCCTACGCGATATCGCCGGTTGGGAACACGACCTGCATGCTGCAATGAACAATATTCAGGATGAGATCGATCTGGTTGGAGAAACTGCGTGCAGTATAGATGCCTACGCAGCGACCGATCCTGCTGAATGCTTTGCCGTGCTATCCGAGTATTTTTTCAGTGCTCCTGAATTATTTGCTCCGCGTTTTCCTGCCTTATGGCAGCGTTTCATCCAGTTTTATCGCCAGAACCCCATGGAGCGGTTACGCGATACCCGGGGAGACGACGATTATCGCTCACCAAACACGCATTAACACTGAATTTGAAGATTAATTAACCAATTGAAATGACGCGCTAATTTTACTGTTGACACCTCATGATGAGGTCAGTAATATGCGCCTCGTTCACACGATTCCTCTGTAGTTCAGTCGGTAGAACGGCGGACTGTTAATCCGTATGTCACTGGTTCGAGTCCAGTCAGAGGAGCCATATTCTCGTTTTCATGCCTCTTTGCGAATCCTTATCTAATGTTGGTTCAATAAGTTAGCGTGAAAAATCTTCCCGATGCATTTTGATTTTACTCTC
The DNA here is from genome assembly GCF_013816515.1 of Citrobacter sp. RHB35-C21. Taxonomy (NCBI): domain Bacteria; kingdom Pseudomonadati; phylum Pseudomonadota; class Gammaproteobacteria; order Enterobacterales; family Enterobacteriaceae; genus Citrobacter; species Citrobacter sp. RHB35-C21. The sequence goes on along the minus strand of NZ_CP057147.1, from coordinate 2,145,752 downwards.
TGCATCGGAAGAATTTGGTGGTCAGATTTGGGGTCAGTTTGGTTCGATTATGGAGTGACCCCCATATGTCTCTCAACGACACGAAAATCCGCAGTATCAAGCCTTCTGAAAAATCCTTCAAAGTCTCCGATTCACACGGTTTATACCTCCTGGTCAATCCAGGCGGCTCACGTCTTTGGTATCTTAAGTATCGAATTAACGGTAAAGAATCCCGCCTTGGCTTAGGCGCTTATCCCGATGTATCCCTTTCCGACGCCCGGCAACAACGAGACGGTATCCGCAAGTTGCTGGCGCAGAACATTAACCCCGCTCAGCAACGTATAGCCGAAAGAGCCGCCCGCTCACCGGAAAAGGTCTTTAAGACAGTGGCGCTGGCGTGGCATAAAAGCAATAAAAAATGGTCGCAGAACACCGCCGACCGTCTGCTTGCCAGCATGAACAGGCATATCTTCCCGGTCATCGGGCATCTGTCCGTTACGGAGCTTAAACCCCGTCATTTCATTGACCTGCTGAAAAGCATTGAGAAAAAAGGTCTGCTGGAAGTCGCGTCCCGCACGCGGCAGCACCTCTGTAACATCATGCGTCATGCGGTTCATCAGGGATTCATTGACAGCAACCCGGCGGCAAACCTTGACGGCGTGACAGCGCCCCCCGTTAAGCGCCACTACCCCGCCCTGCCGCTGGAACGCCTGCCGGAATTGCTGGGGCGCATTGATGGTTATCAGCAGGGACGAGAGTTAACCCGTCAAGCGGTCCTTCTGACCCTTCACCTGTTTATCCGTTCCAGTGAACTGCGTTTCGCCCGATGGAGCGAGTTTGATTTCAGGAACTGTATCTGGACCATCCCCGCTACCCGCGAAGCTCTTCCCGGTGTTCGTTATTCCGGACGCGGAGCCAAAATGCGCACGCCCCACATTGTTCCATTATCCCGGCAAGCCATCGTTATCCTGAAACAAGTAGAGGAAATCTCAGGTCATCTGGAACTGGTGTTCCCCGGTGACCATAACCCTTACAGGCCAATGTGTGAAAATACAGTCAACAAGGCACTGCGACTGATGGGCTATGACACAAAAATGGACATTTGCGGCCATGGCTTTCGGGCAATGGCATGCAGCGCCTTAATGGAATCCGGACTCTGGTCAAAGGATGCTGTTGAACGCCAAATGAGTCATCAGGAACGCAACAGCGTGCGGATAGCTTATATCCACAAAGCTGAACATCTGGAAGCCCGCAAAGCGATGATGCAGTGGTGGTCTGATTATCTTTATACATGCCGGGAAAACTATGTTCCCCCATATATATATAGTAAAAATATCAGTCATGAAGCTACCTGAGTCAGCAAAAAACTAATCAGGATTACGATAACAATAGCATCTGACAACGCAGATGCTGTTGTTATTTTTCTGTATCTTCTTCATGGTATTTCCCCTTCCATTTGTCCTTGTCAGTTGGTATTAAAATCCGCCCTGTAATTTTAGAACAAAACAATGAGGGGTATGATATTCATCAGAGGGTTATAACTCATCACGCTTTATACCAGAACTCTTTTTCAGAACAGGTTTATTCCTTCTGACAGCCCCTGGTGTATGATGCATTTCATTTCTCATCGCTCGGGTAAATACCTGCTGACTGGTAAACCCGAGCATAAAGCACACCTCTATGACGGGTATATCCGTATTCTCCAGTAAAAAACAAGCACGTCTTAGTTTTTCAAGCTTTATATATTTCCCTAGACTTATTCCTGCCACCTCCTTGAACATCCGTTGAAAATGCCATTTAGAATAACCAGCTTTTGCGGAAACATCCTCAACCTTCAGCGGCTCCTCCAGATGCTCATCAATCCATTGCATAATTTCATACACCACAAGCCGGTTTATATTTTTCTTTCGTATTTTATTTATATCCATATCCCCCCCACAATGAGGCAGTCTGGAATAACAGAAAGACAGCAATCCTTCTCATACCATCCGGTGATTAAGATTCCACATGATCCATAACGACCCGGTAATCACGATAAAGATAATGACCGCGGTAAAGACAATAACCACAAGGTTCCATCGTGTTTCAGAAGCGGTATTTAGATGCAGGAAATAGATAAGATGCACCAACACCTGAACAACAGCACACACCAGAACGCCTCCCAGGATGGATCCCTCAGTGGTGCCCCTACCCATAACCAGCCAGAACGGAATTGCAGTCAGCATGACCGACAGGAGAAAACCGGTCATATAAGACTTCACACTGCCGTGCGCGGCCCCTTCCGTATTTACAGAGTGATTCATGACATGACCCCCATCAGGTAAACGATACTGAATACACAAATCCAGATAACATCCAGGAAGTGCCAGAACAGGCTCAGGCACATAAGACGGGTGCGATTGATCTCAGACAGGTCCCGTCGGGCAATCTGATACATCAGGACCAGCATCCAGATCAGTCCGCAGGTCACATGCAGACCGTGAGTCCCCACCAGGGTAAAAAGCGCCGACAGAAAGCCACTGTGCTGCGGACCAAAATCCTCAGCAATCAGGTGACTGAACTCCCAGATTTCCATTCCGATAAAGCCCAGACCGGACAGAAATGTCAGGGTCAGCCAGCCAAGAACTCCCCCTTCACTGTTTTTGTCCATGCTGATAACGGCAAAACCATAGGCAATCGAACTCAGCAGAAGCAGTGCGGTTTCCACCAGGACAAACGAGGGTTCGAAGATATCTTTACCCGACGGGCCACCTGCGATGTTGTTTACCATGACGCCATAAGTCGCGAACAGAGTGGCGAAGATAATGCAGTCGCTCATCAGGTAGATCCAGAAGCCAAAAATCTTACTGTTTCCTGGCTCCTGATGCCCGTGCACTGCACGGGCGCGATCAGATGAATGCAGGGCTTCACTTACCATATGTCACACCGGCTTTGCTTATTTCTGCAAAACGCTGATCCTCGATTTTTTGGATCTCGGGCACTGGCACATAATAATCCACATCTTCATCGAAACTTTTAATCACCCACGTCAGGATAATCCCGAGGAATGACAAGCCCGCAAGCCACCAGATATGCCAGATAGCCCCGAAGCCAAACCCGATACAAAGCAGACCAATAATCAGCCCCGCCCCACTGTTTTTCGGCATATGAATTTCTTCATAGCGGGCTGGCTGTTTGTACACGTCGCCTTTTTCCTTCATTTCCCAGAACGCATCACGTTCACGGACAACGGGCACCTCAGCAAAGTTATAGAACGGCGGCGGGGAAGAGGTAGACCATTCCAGTGTCCGTCCACCCCACGGGTCCCCGGTCAGGTCACGGTTTTCGTGACGATCGCGCACTGACACCCAGAACATAATGACCTGGCACAGGATCCCACAGGCGATCAGCGCTGCACCGCCAGCGGCCACAACCAGCAGGGAATGGAACTGGGGGTCAATATTCTGACTCAGACGGCGGGTCATCCCCATGAACCCCAGTACATACAGCGGCATAAAGGCCACATAAAAACCAATGATCCAGAACCAGAAAGCCCGCTTGTTCCATTTTTCATTCAGGGTGAAACCTGTCGCTTTCGGGAACCAGTAGGTCACCCCAGCCATACTGCCGAACACCACCCCGCCGATAATCACATTATGGAAGTGGGCAATCAGGAACAGACTGTTGTGCAGAACGAAGTCAGCTCCTGGAACAGCCAGCAGGACCCCGGTCATTCCCCCTATGGAGAAAGTGACGATAAAGCCTATTGTCCATAACATGGAAGAGTGCATCTGAATGCGCCCCTGATACATGGTGAACAACCAGTTGAAGATTTTCACACCCGTCGGGATGGCAATAATCATCGTCATGATCCCGAAGAAGGCATTCACGTTCGCACCGGCTCCCATGGTAAAAAAGTGATGCAGCCATACCAGAAAGGAGAGCACCGTGATGGCGACCGTTGCCCAGACCAGTGAGGTATAACCGAAAAGGCGTTTTTTAGAGAAAGTTGCCACCACTTCCGAGTAGATCCCGAAGACCGGCAACACCAGGATATACACTTCCGGATGGCCCCACGCCCAAATCAGGTTGACGTACATCATCATGTTGCCGCCCATATCATTGGTAAAGAAATGGAAGCCCAGATAGCGGTCAAGGGTCAGCAATGTCAGCGTGACGGTCAGCACAGGGAAAGAGGCGATAATCAGTACGTTGGTACACAACGACGCCCAGGCGAACACCGGCATCTTAAACATCGTCATACCCGGTGCACGCATTTTCAGTATGGTGACGAAGAAGTTAATCCCGGTCAGTGTGGTCCCGATCCCCGACAGTTGGAGTGTCCATATCCAGTAATCCACCCCGACACCGGGACTGTACGCTAACTCCGAAAGCGGCGGATATGCCAGCCAGCCGGTGGTCGCAAACTCCCCCACTCCCAGGCAAAGATTAACCAGCACCACGCCTACCACCGTTAACCAGAAACTCAGGTTGTTCAGGAAAGGGAAAGCCACATCACGCGCACCAATCTGCAGAGGCACAACAATATTCATCAGGCCGATAACGAAAGGCATCGCCACGAAAAAAATCATGATTACACCGTGACCCGTAAAAATTTGATCATAGTGCCAGGGCGGCAGATACCCTGCCCCTTCCACTCCAGATGAGGCCAGTACCTGCTGGCTGCGCATCATGATTGCATCGGAAAAGCCGCGCAGTAACATCACAAACGCGACGATGATATACATGATCCCGAGCTTTTTATGGTCAACGGAGGTCAGCCATTCGGACCATAAATATTTCCACTTACCGTAATATGTGATGGCAGCAACAATTGCCACACCAAGTATCAGAATAGCAACGATCGTCACCCTGACAATCGGGTCCTCAGGTATGGCATCCAGCGTCAGTTTTCCTGTAAGCATAATTAATTTCCCCGCGCTCTGTGTGAGAGGTGTTGTTCCGGCTCTGACCCAGTCATGCCCGTCTCCTTATCGTGATCGTGTGCTTTAAATTTTTTAGTCACGTATCTGAACAGCGTCGGATCGACGACAGAGAAGAATTCAACCGAGTGGTTTTCGTCAGGCTCAGCCAATTTTTCAAAATCAGCCGGACCAAGCAGCATATCCGGTGATTTCTTCACATCAGCGATCCACTGTTCAAACGCGGTATTATCCGGTACGGCAGTCGCTTTAAATTTCATGCCGGAAAAGCCCCTGCCGCTGTAACTGGACGAGATTCCGTTGAAGGTTCCCGTTTCACCGGCGATCAGATGCAGCCGGGTCTGCATGCCCGGCATCGCATAAATCTGGCTGCCGAGTGCCGGAATAAAAAAGCCGTTCATCACGGAATTGGATGTAATACGCAAATTCAAGGGGGTATTTATCGGGAATACAATCTGATTGACGGTGGCAATACCCTGTTGGGGATAAATAAACAACCATTTCCAGTCCAGGGAGATGACTTCGATATCGATGGGTTTCACCGCAGAGGTCAGTGGCCTGGATGGGTCCAGCGCATGGGTAGACTTCCATGTCAGCACGGCCAGAAACAGAATAATCAGGACGGGCACCGTCCAGACCACCGCCTCCACTTTATTGGAGTGGGACCAGTCAGGCGTATATTTCGCCGTGGTATTCGTGGCCCGGTATTTCCAGGTAAACACAACTGCCATCAGAACCACAGGAATAACGACCACTAACATCAGACAAAATGCCGTAATGATTAGCGCCCGTTGTTCAATAGCGATTTGCCCTTTGGGATCAAGTAAAACGGCATGACATCCGCTCAGTAATAACGTCCCTGTTATTACCGGCAGGCACTTCACAATGGTCTTATATTTATGATGTCGCATGGGACAACCTCATTTCACGGACTTGCAGACCGGCAATAAATAATGAAACCTTTTCACGGGGAGACGCTCTGCCCTTCTCATTCCCGCTACCGCCATTCCTGTTATTTAATGGCCCGACATCTTCTGAAGCGGCCCTTTCGGTTTTTTGATTAGCCAGATAATGCCTATGGACCCCAGCATCAGAACGGTAGCCGACTGATAGAAATCGTTCGTTGCCAGCATGATGGCCTGACTATCGATCATTCTCGAAAACAGGGCCGCTGACGTGTCTGCCGGAATACCGGTCGCGCCCAGCGTGTTGCTGACAATCCCTGGCACGTCAGGATTGATTGCCGTCACCAGCTCCGCCCGGTTAAATTTTGTCATATGTTCCCAGTAGGTCTGGGTCAGGGAAGAGCCTACCGCCATGCACATGACACGCAGGAAGTTCTGCAGCCCGGAACCGGCTGCCACTTTCTCCGGCGGCAGTTCGGACACGCCCAGCGAGGTGAGCGTGATAAGGCAGGCGGGAACTCCGGCCCCCAGAACGAACATGGGAACGGCAACTGACATAAAGTCAGCCTGCGACGTCAGCAGGGCACGCATCACAAAGGAGACCGCCAGCACCCCCATGCCATAGCTCACCAGCAGACGGGGATCGACCTTCGGCAGCAGACGACCAATTATGGGCGAGCTCAGGACGGCCAGGATCCCAATGGGGCCCGTCGCATACCCGGCCCAGGTTGCCGTGTACCCCATCCATTGCTGTAACCAGAGGGGGGTCAGCACAATATTCCCGAAGAAAATACCGAACATCAGACAGAGCGTGACGGTTGATACCACCCAGTTACGTGACTTAAACACGCTCAGATCCAGCACCGGTTGCTCAGCGGTGAGCTCCCAGATAATCAGCGAGATCAGGGCAATAGCGGCCACAATGGCGCAGACAATGATGATATCCGAGGAAAACCAGTCCAGTTCACGCCCTTTATCCAGCATGATCTGAAAGGCTGCCACAAAGATGACGAGCAGACCCAGCCCCACGCTGTCCAGCCGGGAACGGCTGATATGTGTTTCTTTCCCCTTCAGCACCCACCAGGTCCCAAACCCCACAATCAGACCAAAGCCGATATTGATGTAAAATACCCACTGCCAGCTCCAGTTATCCGAGATAAGCCCACCCAGTATCGGACCGAATATAGGCGCTACTACCGTCATCATTCCCCAGAGCGCCACGGCAATGTTGGCCTGTTTCTTCGGGAAGGCTGCAAGCAGTAACGTGGAAGAAAGCGGGATCAGCGGGCCACCGGCAAGCCCCTGTAGCACACGGAAAATGGCCAGGCTCGGTAGTGACCAGGAAAGACCGCAGCAGACAGAAAAAATCACAAATGCAACAACAGAAAAAAGGAATACGCGCACCTGACCGAACTGCATCGCCAACCAGCCGGTCAGCGGCACCGTGATGGCTTCAGCCACCGCATAGGCGGTGATGATCCAGATTCCTTCTGTTGTCGACACGCCCAGGTAACCGGATATTGTGGGCATCGCGACGTTAGCAATGGTGGTATCGAGTACCACCATAAAATTCCCGAGCGAGAGCACGATTGCCGCAACCACCAGTTTGAATCCGGACAGAGGTGGAAATGCTGAACCAGACATACCTTATTTCTCCGTGTGGTCATCTTTGGCATTCGATGTCAGGTCCACCGTAACTTCCATGGACAGCCCGATGCGCAGAGGATTTTTACGCAGTTCTTCCCGCTCCAGACGAACGCGCACCGGCAGTCGCTGCACGACCTTAATCCAGTTACCCGTGGCATTCTGCGCCGGTATCAGTGAAAGCGCGGAACCGGAGCCGCCGTCAAATCCCTGAACCACGCCGTGATAAACAACACCGCTGCCGTACAGGTCTGAAGTCAGCTCTACCTTCTGGCCCGGTCTGACGTCGCTGAGCTGACCTTCCTTGAAATTCGCATCAACATAAATATCCTCGATGGGCACAACCCGCATCAGCCGGTTTCCGGCCTGAACATGCTGCCCGATATCCACTGAGCGCTGTGTTACCACTCCATCCACCGGGGCCCGGATAACCATACGCGCCAGGTTTATACGGGCCTGATCGAGACGGGTTCTGGCCGCCACCACAATGGGGTTAGTTTCAACGGTACTGTTTAGAAACAGGGCCTCGTTCGCCTGCCGGTATCCTTTTGCTTCGACACTGCCAGCGCGAGCAGCTTTCAGACTGGCTTCCGCTTCTCCCAGCGCGGCCGTTGCCTCCCGTAATTCTGTCTGCGCATCCGTAAAATCCTGCTCAGATACGGCCCCGGCTTTCACCAGATTCCGGCGACGTCGCTCATCAAGGGTGGCCTTATCAAACCGGGCCCGTGCCCTCGCCACATCATGTTCGGCGCTCTGAATACCTGCTTCACGCGAATCAAGCTGTCCGCCCAGAGCGGTGTCATTGGCCATAATCTGCATCACCTTCCGCCGGGCGCTGCCAAGCTCAGCTTCAGCCTGTGACACCGCAATTCTGGCGTCCGTATCATCAAGCACGACCAGTACATCACCGGCATGCACAAGCTGCGTGTTGACCACATTTACTTTCTTCACCGGTCCGCCGACAAGCGGCGTGACGTCTGCGACTTCGGCAGCGGTATAGGCGTTATCCGTTGAGACGGATTTACCGGCAAAGAAAATCAGCCAGATGGCATAACCGATGGCGATAAGAATCAGGACGCCACCAAACAAAGCGAATAATTTACGGCGATGCTTTTTTTTATCACCGCTATCCGGTTTTGCATTCGTGTTATCCAGAGCCCTGTCCATATCCTGTGGGCCGTTTTTATCTTTATCTTCAGTCATTACGGTTTCACCTGCGCATCAAATGTTGAACTGGATTCAAATCCGCCCCCAAGGGCTTTGACGAGTGACACATCCAAGACATAACCCCGGGAATGCATGGCTGTATTCGCCAGCTCAGCCTGGAGTAACGCATCTTCAGAAATGAGAACTTCCTGATAATCGGCCAGCCCACCCTGATACCGGGCTTTTGCCAGCTGATAAGCTTCCTCGCTGTGGGACAAAGCAGATGCGGTTGCTTCTGACCTGCCCACCAGAGCAGCAAGGCTCCGTGTAACATCAGCTGTTTCACGTAATGCCTGTGTCAGCGCCTCGTTATACGACGCCACCGCATATTCATATTCCGCTCTCGCACCTTTATAGTTAGCGCCTAAACGCCCGCCTTCAAAAAGGGGTAAGCTGATGGCAGGCCCGACGCTCCCGATATCAGAGCCCGAGCTGAACAGGTTATTCAGCCCCAGTGACTGGTATCCGACGAAGGCCATCAGGTTCACGTTCGGGTAAAACTGCGCTCTGGCAACACCGATATTGCTGGCGGCGGCTTCAACCCGCCACCGTGCGGCCACCACTTCCGGATTGCGTCCGAGCAGGTTTGCGTTCAGCGCATCAGGTAATCCGACAGGGCGGCGCATCTGCAACCGGGGTCTGAGGATATCCAGCCCTCTGTCCGGCCCCCGGCCCAGTAAAGCCGCGATGCCGTTTTGGGTTAATTTGATTTGCTCATCGGCTTCAGCCAGCGCCGCTCTGGCGGCATCCAGCCGGGCACCGCTTTCTTCCACGGAGACTCTGGAATCGAGTCCCTGAGCATGGCGTAACTGCACCAGCCTGACGGTATCCGTCCGGTTACGCAGCTGTCGGGCCGCAATATCACGACTGTCATACTGGTACTGCAGACGGATATAAGCGTCCGCGAGCATCGTCGTCAGCATCAGTTTCGCGGCGGCGGCATCTGCCTCAGCGGCGCTGGCTTCGGATGTCGCGGCACGCAGCGCATCCTGGTTTTTACCCCAGAAATCCAGTTCCCAGCTAAAGTTGAGGCTGGCCCGCCCCATATCATTCCATCCGTGCGGCACGGCTGTTTTAGGGTAGATGTAGTTGTAGCTGAGCTTCTCTTTATCAATGGACGCGCTGGCGTCCATTGACGGGTATAACCGGGAACGGGCGACACCGGTTCTGGCCGTGGCTTCACGCACCCGGGCTTCTGCCTGTGCCAGAGAAGGTGAATGCGCGGTGGCTTCACTCATCAGCTGGTTAAGCTGCGTATCGCCGAAGGCCATCCACCATTTTTCCTGCGGCCAGTCAGCATGTGGAGCGGAAAAACTGCGTTGTGAAATCAGCGCCGCAGCCTGCTCCGGCTGAGGAGCAGTTCCCAGATCGGGGATCGCAGCACATGACCCCAAAGCAAGGCTGAGCACGGAGATAACACATCCTTTCAGATAATGCGGACGGTACCTTACTGACTTCGTCCCATGTGCAAATCTGTAACCTGACACACACCTCATTCTTGATCGCCCTGTTTATTCTAGTTTATGGCGAACAAAGTAAACCGATCGGTTCGGTACAGTCAAGGCCAAATTGCACTCAACTACGTCGCAAAAATACGCGAGTAGCACTCAGGCCTGAACGATATGATTTCGAGTTTCATCTTATGGTAAGATCAAGCTTTATTCCGGATAAGGAAGTGCAGATGTCGGTATCAACAAAGACCTCAATTGACACTAGAAGAAAAAATAAAATACTTTCTAATGATATAGTTAGTAACTTACCTGAAAAAGCACAACGCGTGCTTGAAGGAGCAAAAGCTATTTTTCTGGAAAGAGGCTATGCAGCAGCATCAACAGATATGATCCAACAGGCTGCTGGGGTCTCAAAATCAACCGTATATGCATATTATCCGAATAAAGAAGCATTATTTACAGCGGTGATTGAGATAGAATGCGAGCGTTTTCTTCAAAAAGTACATAAAATTAAAATTTCGGGAAAAGATATTTATGATAAATTATTTAAAATAGCCCGAACGTATCTGGATATTGTGCTTTCTGAAAATGGCCTCGCCCTCTACCGTGTTGTAGCTTCTGAAGCACCGCGTTTTCCTGAATTAGGTAGACGTTTCTATTTAGCAGGTCCAAAAAAGATAAATAACATTGTTGCAGAAATACTACAACAAGCTGAATCTAAAGGAGAAATTTCGTTAGGTGGTATTGGGCGAAATGCAGTTGCTTCCTTATTCGTGAATATGGTACGCGGTGAGCCTCAAATACAGTGCTTAATGCATCCAAAATCTTCCACTTCTGCTGCACAGCGTGATCAATGGGCAAAGGATGCGGTCAATGCCTTTTTATTAGCCTTTCGTAAAGGATACTTATAATCATCTGTTATAAAGAAATTAGAAGATGCTCAGGAGTTTATAATATTATCAATTTGTTCCATATTATTATATGGAACACTACCATCAAGTGGATTACATTTTCCGAATCGTTCTTCTCTATAACTCTAGGCGACTAAATTTAGTTAGCGCCCTAACTTGCCTCTTGACAGAAATCTTGTCTATTCTGATCAAATCGAACCGTACCGTTCGTTTTAGTCAGGAGACGTTAGCATGATCGGAGTAGTAAGGTTTTCAGAACTAATGGAGCACTGGGAGGCAATTTCTCTACCAGCACCAGGAAGCATCTATGAGACAAAGCAGCGCTCAAGCAAATGCCTCAAACATAACCCTTGCAATATAAAAGATTGGATTACTATTGAATTCTCTCAACAGGGATCCTACAAACGAAAATATGAACATTTTCGCCATAAAGATCTTGTACTACTACTCTTTATTATTTCTGCTCGACATTTTATTCATAGAGTTTTATCTTCATTAGTCTTAATATTATTCAGTTCATCCTTCATTATGCTCTTAGGAAATCGTCTCCTCATCCATAGTTACAAGAGAAAATTTCATAGCGAACTAAAAACTAGTTTAACAATTTTATTTTTAAACTCTTTACTTTATAAAATAGGATTCATGTGTACATTATCGATAATATTCAGAAATAATGAAACCGTGAATCGTAATTTAAGTTTTGCATAGAAAAATATGTAAAAGGAGTTTTTCATGTTGAAAAGCAGCGAGATCATAAACAGTTCGCTTCCGAAACCTGACTGGGTAACCATACAAGAAGCCGTTAGCATAATTAATACAGAGAGCAACGAAAGAATCAAAGAGAGTGATATTTACCGTTATGCATTATATAATAAAATTAATCTCGCCATATACTTTCAATCTCCAATTATTCTGCGAAAAATAAAATATGCATTTCAAAAAGTAAAAATGCATCCAGCTAGAGGGACATTGATTCATCGTTTATGTCTGCTAGAAAAAAATAGCTTTATTAATGGATGGGACTCAATTTTCAGTACTGAGGGCAGATACGTCCACTCCACACAAAATATTATTGATACATCACTTATTGGATTTGAATGTATTTTGATAAAGCAATTTCTCGCATGCTCATTGAATATACCATTACCAATTATTGGGAAAAACACGGTAAATTATGGCATCACTGTTACAATGTCCAATGAAGTTTTTCAGCTGTTTGAAAAAACAACCTGGAAGTGTAGAATTGATCATCAAATAAAAAACCTACCAACAGATCTGGCATTTGATATTATGGAGAGAATTTCTTCAGAGGGAACGATAAATCAAAATACAAAGCAAGAATATTTCCCCCTCTATAATTTGCCTCAGGATTCCTGCTTTGTTATTCGTTACTCAGAGATTGAGAAACTAATTAGCACCCAGGTTACAGAGAAATCCCTCCCCTCTTCAACCAGAATATCCACGCCCTTGTCAAGGTTATTTTGGCTCGCTTGTAGGCACAATGATGTTATCAGCCCATTAATAAAACAACCCTATAAATTATTGACAATTTTTGAAGAATGGGCGGCAGCTGATGGCATCACTGACCGTCTAAGCGGTGATACTTTAAAAACAGCACTAGAGCGTGGTTCCCCTCCTTCCTCATCCTTATTAAATTGATATTGTGTTTATCTGTCAATAATATGATCCCGTATTTAGTTTATTAAACCCCGTAATACGGGGTTTACCACTACCACTTCTCCTTCCGTTATGCTTTTTTATTATCTCCAGACATACCAATGTTTGTTTTGCTACAGGAGACAATCATGACATCACATCAGTTATTACGCTTAAAAAAGGTTGAAGAAAAAACCGGCTTGAAACGTTCACAAATCTATCTGTATATGAAAGAGGGTACATTTCCTCGTTCAATAAAAATCGGCCCAGCCAGTGTGGCCTGGCTGGAATCAGAAATTGACGAATGGATCAATATTAAATTGTCCCGGCGCTAAAGGCGGTCAAGGGAAGGCGAATCAAAGCCACTGATTCGACTAAATGCCCTCCGACAGGCTACATACCAAGATATTTCTGCATCTATCTTGCCTGTTGGACAAAATATACGGAGTACATATTATGATCCCTTCACTAAATTACGCCGTGCTCACCAATGCCCTGCAGGCGCTTAATGAAGGCAATATTCGTCACTGTGAAGAACTCGGTTTCACATTTGACGAAATGAATGCCCTCAGCCAGCTCTCGCCAGATGCACTCTTTACGCTGAGCCGAGCAGCCGCGCCTTTTATCGCGGTCTCGCTACGCCACGATGTTCTGCACCAGTTGCTGGCCCATTCTGGTCAGGAAGAACAGCGCCGACAACTGATTGACCGGGCCATACGACTGGGTGGCTCCATCGCACTGCTGAACCACTATTTCGGTCTCACCTCCAATGAAGTCTGCCTTCGCCGTCGGTTGCTGGGTGTCAGCGTGCCGTATGGCCGAACCCCTGAGCCGGATGAAAAGACAGATGTGGCTATCTGGCTGCAATGGCAGCAGCGCAGGGTAGAAAACCTTGAATCGCCCGATGCACTGATCACCATGATGCAGGTGACGGAAATCCTGCAGCCAGAGGCCGAAGCGCTGTCACTCACCACGGTCTGGAAACGTATCGCACTGTGCGAACAGGGAGCCGCTACTGGCAGGAGGACTCTCCATGCCGGATGAGATCGACCGCGATCAGGAATTTAATGAACAGCGACTGGAAGAGATGATTGAGCAAAACCGTTTTAAGCCGGGTTCAACACCATCATTATTTCACTGTCGTATATGTGGTAAACCTATTCCTGAAAAACGACGGCAGACCCTGCCGGGCATAACCACCTGTACAAAATGTCAGGAACAACTTGAGCATCGCAGACGCTAATAATAGCGATAAAGACGTTCGGAGATATTATTTCTCTGCACGTCTTTCTGTTTCCATGAAAATAGAATGCCTTCTTTATTATCTGTTCTGCATCCTTCTCCTTCTTTCCGCATCTGATAATCCTCGCCAGTTTATCTCTCTTTTTTTTGTTTTGAATTTATCGTTTATATCCCGCACTGAATATCTGATTCTGAAAATGCCATAACAACATGGTTGCCCTGATGGACGTTCATTCGTCCAGGCTGGGGATTGTTCTTTAACAAATTGGATCGGGCTGTCACGTAACCACAATTCAGGGTGCCGCTGAATGTTCTCGCTGACCCGTTAAAACCGGAATGCAGGATCGGGATGTGACCAATGTTTCACGCGCTTTTTTATCAGAGGAAAAATCATGCGAAAACCCCTATATCACGTCTTTATCACTCAGGAAAGTCAGCCCGATGCACAGGGCGAGAAAAACACGTACTGGACCCGGGTTGGTGTGGCCTTCGCACATAACGGTAAGCCTGGCCTGAATATCGTGCTGATCCCCGGTATTGCGGTTTCCGGCAGGCTGGTACTGCTCGAACCGAGAGAAGAGAGTGACATTTCACAGAATGCCGCAGCCGTTTAACCCGCTTTTGTCCTTCTCCCCGGTAACGTGTTTTTGTGTGCGCTGCCGGACCCACGGTTACGAGGCCACTATGCTTTCCACCGCAGCCTTTCTGGCGCTGGCGACGCAGTGCGCCACCAGTGTTCACCCGTCCACGGCGCTTGATGTGGCACGGGTCGAATCCGGTTTTCACCCTTACGCCATTGCTGAAATCGTGCCGGGCGGTAAAGGTGTGATTTCACATTTTCCCACGAGCCTGCCGGAGGCGATCCACCTCACCAGACAGCTGGCTGCACAAGGCCGACGCTATTCGGTCGGGCTGATGCAAATCACCAGCACCAATTTCCGCCATTACGGCGTCACGGCCAGCGACCTGCTTAACCCTTGCATCAACCTGTCGGTATATGAGCGCATTTTCGCCGACTGCTACCGGCGCGGCAGAACGCTGAAACGGGCGCTCAGTTGTTACTACTCCGGCAACTTTGAAACCGGACAGCGACCGGAATCCACCTTTAACCAGACCAGCTACGTGCAACGCATTGGCTATGTCGTCCCGTCCACGCGGGAAGACCGGCAGCGTGACCCTGACCGGAACGCACAGCCGTCTGTCCGTTATCCCGCCGTTGTGCTGCGCGGCGAGCCTGCCGGTGCCACTGTGCCGGTCCTGACTTCCCTGCATTATCCCGGTGCCGTCATTCGCGGCGCTACCCCCGTTATCTCTGATGAGGAGAAATGATCATGCGTAAACGCCGTTACTCCGCTGTTGCTTCCGTGCTGCTGTCTGCCCCGGTGCTGGCGGCGGACAGTGGTTTTAACAAGGCCAATGAAACACTGAGCAATACCTCGACCGGCCTGCTGGGACTGGCCGCCGTCACCATCACACTGGCGACTATGTGGGTGGGCTACAAGGTGCTGTTCGACGGCAAGAGCCTGCATGACATGCGTAACATCATCATCGGCGCGATCCTGATTGTCGGCGCGTCCGGCTTCGGTGCCTACTGGGCGTCATAAGGGAGGCAACGATGGCTACGCTGAATAAAGCACTGACGCGGCCTGCCGCCATTATGGGTATTCCTCTGGTGCCGTTCGTTCTCGTCAGCGGGGCCATCGTCCTGCTGGCAGTCTATGCCAGCTATTACCTGGCGATTCTGCTCATTCCTGCCTGGGCGGAAATGAAAAATAAAACCCGAAAGGACATTCATTATTTCAGTCTGCTCTGGCTGGCGTTTAAAACCCGTGGACGGCTTTTCACCAATACCCATTTTGGCGCGAATGCCCTGCTGGCAAACCAGTACGATAACGTTGATGTCTCGGAGTTTATTCAGAAAATGAAATTAAGCGAGCGTATTACGCTGGATAAATATATTCCGTATTCCTCCCATATTCACCCCTACGTCATCAGAAACCGTCACCGTGATTTGGTTGCCACCTGGGAGCTGGGCGGCACAGTCTTTGAATGTGAAGACGAACATCACCTGACCCTGATGGCTACGCACCTGAATAACGTTATTCGTTCGTATGAGGGTCTGCCGGTAACATTCTATATTCACCGGCTACGCGAAAAATACCATGATGCTTTTGAAGCCTGTTCGGGTATTCCCTTTTCCGATGACGTGACCCGGCGGTATTACCAGCCGGTAAAAGAAAAACCGTTCTGGCGGCACCGGCTGTTTTTCACCGTCTGCTACGCGCCGTTCTCTCAGATTGAGAAGAAAACCATGAAAGCGCAGTCGCACGGTAAACGCCAGGCAGCACTGGATGACGCGCTCAAAATCATGCTGGAATACCGCGAAGCACTGGGATCTTCATTATCCCGCTATATGGCAACGCCGCTGGGGATATATGAAGAAAACGGGCAGGTGTATTCCTCACAACTGGCGTTCTTCCATCGTCTGCTTACCGGTCAGTGGCAGAAGGTGGCCGTAACGCGCTCACCATTTTATGAAACGCTCAGTACGCCAGACGTCTTTTTCACCACCGACACCGGTGAATGCCAGACGGTCAGCGGTTCCCGTTTCTTCCGCAACCTGGAGATTAAGGATTATTCCCCGGAAACCCATACCGGTATGCTGGATGCGCTGCTGTACGCCGAAAGCGAGTATGTTCTGACGCAGTCCTTTACCTGCATGGCACGGGATGAGGCGCAGAATCATATCCGTCTGGCGGAAAAACGGCTTAACTCCACGGACGACGACGCGACTTCCCAGCGCGAAGAGCTGATTGTCCTGCGCGACCTGCTCCAGTCCGGACATGTGTCGTGCGGTAAATTCCACTTTTCCCTGCTGATCTCCTCAGACAATGCTGGACAGGTGGTGAAGGACACTAATGTTCTGGCCCAGCCCTTCGCCGATCTTGGTATTATGACGACGCTCTCCACCCTGTCACTGCCCGCCGCGTATCTGGCGCAACTGCCGGGCGTGTATACGCTGCGACCCCGACTGGTGGCCGTCAGCAGCCAGAATTTTGCCGATATAGCCTGCCTGCATAACTTCCATCCCCACAAACGCAGCGGTAATCCGTGGGGGGAATCCATCGCCATCCTCACATCTCCCGGCGGTGGCGGGTATTACCTGAACCTGCACGACAGCCAGGCCGGGCGGGATGACACCGGTGAGAAAACGCCGGGGAATACGGCGATTATCGGGAAAACCGGATCCGGCAAAACCCTGCTGATGACCATTATGCAACAACTGATGCAGAAGTACCGTAACCCGGCGTCGTTTGCGCCTTCTGCCACCATCAAACGGCTGACCACGGTGTATTTCGATAAGGACCGGGCAGCGGAGATGGCGATCCGCCAGGCGGGCGGGCGTTATTTCCGCATCCATACCGGCGAGCCCACCGGCTTCAACCCGTTTGCGCTGGAGCCAACCCGCCGGAACATCAGTTTCATCAAACGGCTGGTACGCATGCTGTGCCGCCGCAACGGTAAGCCGCTCGATCCGCGCGATGAGGAGCGGATCAGTGCCGCCGTGGACACCATCATGCTGGACTATCCGCCGGAGTACCGCCGGTACGGGATCACCCGGCTGCTGGAAGTGCTGCCGGAGCCGCCGACCACAGATGCCCGCACCAACGGGCTGCGTATTCGCCTGAAACAGTGGGCGCAGGGGGGCGAGTTCGGCTGGGTGTTTGATAACGAGGCCGATACTTTCACCATCAACGATGTCGATAACTTTGGTATCGACGGCACCGAATTTCTGGATGATGACGATATTCGCGGCCCCGTGACCTTTTACCTGCTGTACCGTGTGACCAGTCTTCTGGATGGTCGCCGCCTGGTGATGTTTATGGATGAGTTCTGGCGCTGGCTGGCCGATGTCGAATTTTCCCGCTTCTCCCTCAATATGCTGAAAGTCATCCGAAAGCTGAACGGTATCTTCGTTCCGGCAACACAGTCACCGGATGAAATCGTCAGACACCCCATCGCCCCGGCGATTATTGAGCAGTGCGGTACCCAGATTTTCCTCGCCAATCCGAAAGCAAGCTATGCGGATTACGTGGAGAAAATGAAAGTGCCGGACAGCGTTTATGAGACGGTCAGAAACCTTGATCCGGGCGAGCATTATATGGTCATCCTGAAAACACCTTTGCAGGCCGGAGAAACTCGCCCGTTTGTGGCAATGGCGAAAATGGATCTTTCCGGACTGGGTAAACTCACCCGGCTTCTCAGCGGCAGTGAGGACAACCTGAAAATATTCGATGCCATTTATCAGGACGGTATGCGACCTGATGAATGGAAAGACACTTTCCTTGAGCGGGCAATCTGAAAGCCAACCGGAGGTAATATCAATGCGTACCCGGGATCATCTTCTGGCATTATTGTTATTTTTCTCGACGCAGGCATTCAGCGCCGGAATACCGGTTTTCGATGCCGTGCAGAATACCGAATCCATTAATCAGTGGATGCAGAAACTACAGCAATGGGAGGATACGGTTACCCATTATAAAAGTGAACTTGATGCGTATAAAAAGCAACTGGCTACCGCAACCGGTGTGCGGAATATTCAGGGTTTTCTCAGCGATGCCAGAAGCCTGAAAACCGATATTGATAATCTCCGTAAGAGCGGTATTTCACTGGATGAACTGCTGACCACGCAGAACAGTTCATATTCTGCTGAACTGCAAAACCTTTACAGTAAATACAAATCGTTCAGCGTATGCAGCCCGGAACAGGAAGGAATAAAATCTCAGGCTCTGGCCGACAGTTGCAAACAGATAATCCTCAATCAGGCAATGGCGATTGAGAATACCACCGACGTTGAAAACAGGATCAACAGCACACTCAGCGATATATCAGACTTATCCGATCGTATATCGAATGCACAGGACTCGAAAGAGTCTCAGGATCTGGCTAACACCATCGCGGCGAAAAGCGTACAGTTAAATGCGCTGACGAATCAGTGGGAGATGTCTGTCAGACAGGCTGAACAGCGAACGACATTGCTGGAACAGCAAAGACAGAAAGCCTTTGAACAGCAGCAGCTAACGGCACCTGTTGCTGACCTTAATAATTTATAAGGAGGTTATCCGTGCTCAGATCCTTTTTAACCTTATGCGCACTTACAGGCGTTATCGTGCTGTCCGGCTGTAAGGAAACCAAATCCGAAGCCTGGTATAAGCAGCATCCAGACGAAACATATGCGGTTTATACGCAATGCCTGAAGGATGGTGAGGCAAGCGATAACTGCGAGTTTGCTCAACGGGCTGCCATTATGTTCGCTCAAATTGGCAAGCCCGGAATAAAAGAAAAATTTGAGACACTCTTTCAGCAGGAAGCCGAAAAGAGAAAATCCGTCACCCGGTAATATCTCCTCCAGCAAAACAGGGAGTTCTCCCTGTTTTTTATTTCCTTTCTTTATATATCAGGTGAGGCACCATGTCCGGTGGTATTTTTGTTGGTATGGACAAAAACATCATGGATGGACTGAATGCCGTACTGGAAGGTCAGTCTTCCGCTTACGGTACGATGATCAGCGTCATCATTGTCAGCTCTTTCACCTTATTTATTCTCTATCGCGGCTATCAGACACTGGCTGGCAAACTCCGGACCCCGGTTGAAGATGTCGTCTGGGATGTGGGGCGAATGTTGCTGATCACCACCTTTGCGTTAAACCGGGATGGCTGGCTGGATATGGCAGTAGCGGCTATCCAGGGACTTAAAGACGGTGTCAGCGGCGATGATAACGTCTGGGCGCTGCTCGATACTGTCTGGGAAAAGGCACAGACACTGGGGCAGACGCTGTTCAGTATGGACACCTCGACTTACGTCAAACTGAATGGTGGCTTTGCCGAAGTGCTGGTATGGGGCGGCGCGATCATTCTGTTACTGGCGGCCACCTTTGTGAACCTGCTCGCTGAAATTACCATCCTGTTAATGACGACCACCGCGCCGCTCTTTATTTTCTGCCTGCTGTACGGTTTTCTTAAGCCGATGTTTGATAACTGGCTGAAAACGATTTTCGCGGCAATATTGACGATCATGTTTTCCGCCTTATCCATCCGTATCGCCATCAATTACCTGAATAAAATCCTTGACGCAGCGACCCGGACATCCAATATCAGCAACATGGTGACGCTGGCGGCGCAGTGCCTGCTGGCCGGGATTGCGGCGGGTGTGGTGGTCTGGTTCTCCGCGAAGCTCGCCAGCGCACTCAGCGGGGCCGCCGTACAGGCGGTGCTGCAGGGGGCAGCCATGAGTGGTCTGAGCGGACTGGCGAATAAATCCGCCGACCTCGCCGGGCCGGGGATAAAGGGCGGTGCCCGCCTGGCTGCGAAAGGCGGCATGGCCGTCGTCGCTGCGGCGACCGGCAGGCTCACCGGCGCAGGCGCGGGTAAAACCGTGAGCGCCTGGCAGAAACGCGCCGCCGCCATCGAAAGCATGAAACGCCTGAACCAGCAGCGTCATCGTTAATCCTCCCGACCCTTAATTTCCTTTCCCCGTCACGCCGTGGCCTACGCCACCGGTGTGGCATTCCTGCATCCCTGCAATAAGGGGCTTCCATGAAATTCAGCATCTTCCTTCTGATGCTGTGCGCGCTCACCGGCTGCGCACGGCATCAGGGCGACCTTCCGCCGGTATCCGGCGAACCCGAGCCGGTGAATTCCCCCGCCATCATTCAGGAGCTGACTCACCATGTCTGATATTCAGAACGTTATTAATGTCTCCCGCTCTTTTGAATCCATCCTGCTGGAAAAGGAAGAGCGTTCCCGAAAAACCGCCTGGCGGGTGGCCGCTGCCGGACTGATTCTGGCCGCAATGGCAGTTGCGGCCATTATTATTCTGCTGCCGCTGAAAACTACCGACACTGAATTATGGTCAGTGGATAAACAGACCGGGCGCTATGAATATATGACCCGCGTGAAGGAGCGGGATATTTCGTCTGAAAAGGCACTGGCGCATTCACTGGCAGCACACTATGTCAGACTCCGCGAGGGATATAATTATTTCTCCCTCCAGCGTGATTATGACGACGTGCAGTTATTTAACAGCGACAGCGTGAACCGGGACTATCTGGACGGGTTTAACGGCGACCAGGCACCGGACGTGATTTTTAATAAGGCGGAATATGTTGTTGATATCGCCATTATATCCAATGTGCATGCGCCTGCCACCGGGCCGGATAATCTGGCAACCCTGCGTATCAAGCGCACTATCCGCCGTATTGCTGATAATTCCGTGAAAACGGATGTATGGAATATCCGCCTCACATACCGCTACGTCCCGCACCGGCAACTGACCGACAGCCAGCGCGAAGTAAACCCGCTGGGCTTTATCGTCACCAGCTACCAGCGCGACAAAGAGCTGAGGGGGGAATGATGCTGAAACATACCCTGCTCTTCACGGGTTTACTGGCGTCATGCGTGGCATGGAGCGCGGCGACACCACGCGGCAGCGCGTATGACAGCCGGATGCAGAACGTCACGTACAACAGCCAGAACGCCACGGTCGTCAGTACCCGCCCCGGCTACGTCACCATGCTGGTGTTTGATGACAATGAAACCGTTATCGATGCGCAGGCGGGCTTTCCCAAAGGCTGGACCGTGACGAAAAGCGATAACCGGGTGGGTGTCAGCCCGAATCCCATCGCCCAGCCGGTCACGGATGCCAGCGGCAACACCGTCAGCCAGGTCTTTCTGCCGACGGCAAAAGACTGGAAAACCAACCTGTTCGTGGTGACATCAAAGCGCGATTACAGCCTGGAACTGAACGTGCTGGATAAAGACTCGCCCGCCCAGGCCTTTGTTATCCGCTACCGCTATCCCGACGAACTGCGGAAAAAGTCAGCCGCCGCCAGTGCCACCCGCCAGCAACAACAGCAGGAAGCGCTGGACCGGCAGCGGATAGCGGCGGCATTCTGGCAGGCCACCACGCCGCGCAACTGGCGCTATACAAAACGGGTGGCAGCCGGTTCCGCCGCCATCGCCCCGGACTTTACCTGGGATGATGGTCGTTTTGTATATATCGGTTTTTCCCCCACGAAAACCCTGCCTTCCGTTTTCCGGGTGGTGAACGGCCAGGAGCAGGCAGTCACGCCCGGAACGGTTAAACGGGGCAACTACACCATTATGGCGGTTCCGGCATCGCCGCAACTGGTTCTGCGCTACGGGAGCTCGGTGGTGGGGATCGAAAACGACGGATTCGGGCGCATCCCGCTGACCAACAGTGACACCGTTTCACCCTCCGTTATGCTGGAGGAAAAATGACCGACAAACATTTCCCGGATGAACCGGAAAAAACCACCGCAGAACGGGAAGCGGAAGCCCGTGAACGCGCCCGCGCGGCAATGGCATATCAGGAGCCGGAGCAGAAAACGCCGCCCGGCCAGCCGGAAGTGACCCGTTTCCGTAAGGCTTCCGGTCGCCGCACGCTGATCGTCAGCCTGCTGAGTCTGGTCCTGGTCATCGCGCTGGCATCCGGTGGCGATCGTTTTCTCAGCGCCCTGAAAAGGGGCGATGAGAAGGAAACTGACACAGCACCGCCGCCCTCCATCGGCGCGGTGCGGCAGGAGCGTAAAAATCTGGGTATGGACAGTAACCCGTTTGGCCTGTTCGGGCAGCGCAAACAGCAAAGCGCAGACCCGGCCAGTCAGACCGTCACTACTGGACCAGCCCTGCCAGCGGAACCGCCCGCCCTGAACAAGGCGGCAGCGCTGGCAGGCGGGCAGAACAGCGGCAGTACAACGGCTGGCGGCAATGCCCACACGTCCCGTAGCGAACCGCGCAACAGCGCGGGAACGTCGGACAGCCCGCCAGCCTCCACGGCGTACACATCCTGTCAGTCGGTACTGATCAGAGGGGCGGATGGCCGCCTGCGCTGCCCGGATCCCGCCGCACCGGAAACCGCGTCGGATAAGCCTGACAGCGACTATCCGGGCGTCGCCCGTGTCACCGGTGTCAGACGGCTGGGCCTTGATCCCGATCTCTATATCCCGGTAGACCGCTATATTCCGTGTTCGATGATGCGGCGCTTCGTGTCCGATGTCGGTGGCCATATATCCTGCCTGATTGGGGAGGATGTCTGGAGCGCCAGTAATCATGTGAAGCTGATCCCGACCGGAACAGTCGCCCGTGGCGTCTACCGTACCGGGGCACTGCAACACGGGCGCAGCCGGATGTTTGTGCTGTGGACGGAGCTGCGCACGCCGGAGCCCGGCAGCCTGCAAATCCCGCTCACCGATACGCAGACCACCGGCCCGCTCGGTGAGGCGGGGATCGCAGGCTGGATCGACAGCCATTTCTGGGAGCGTTTCGGCAACGCCCTGATGCTGAGTACCGTGCAGGACGTGGCGGCAGCGGCATCAGATGCCGCGCCGGGTAAAGACCGCAATACCGACTATACCGAAAACACCCGCGCCGCCACGGCGGAAATGGCGAAAACGACGCTGGAAAACAGCATCAGTATCCCGCCCACGATGTACCTGAACCAGGGCGATGTGATCGGCATCATGACCGGCACGGATATTGATTTTTCCTCTGTTTATAAACTAAGGCTGAAAAAGAAATGGTATGAGCGCTGAAAACCTGTCACTGGATTTTATGAAAAGCCGGCTGTTTGGTGATTTTCTTGCTCAGGATGGCCTGACAGAAATTGCTGTTAACCGACCGGGTGAGCTGCATACAAAAATTCGGGGAAAATGGCAAAAACAGGCCTCCCCCATCACGTTGCGTCA
The DNA here is from genome assembly GCF_013816515.1 of Citrobacter sp. RHB35-C21. Taxonomy (NCBI): domain Bacteria; kingdom Pseudomonadati; phylum Pseudomonadota; class Gammaproteobacteria; order Enterobacterales; family Enterobacteriaceae; genus Citrobacter; species Citrobacter sp. RHB35-C21. Next base: position 2,122,070 of record NZ_CP057147.1, on the reverse strand, counting down.
GTGTCATGCCTTTGCCAGAGCGCTGGCGTCCTGGCATGACGATAATATTGACGATACATCACCCATCCTTTCTGCAACATTAGGGTCCGGCGAACGTATTCAGGCGATTATTCCCCCGGCCTGTGAACGTAATACGGTGTCCATTACGCTGCGCAAACCCTCGTTTGAGCAGAAAGCACATCAGTCATGGATTGATGCTGGATTTTATCAGCGCGTGGCCGGTCAGGAAAAAACGGAAAGCCAGGATAATGCACTGGTCCGGTTATATCACAGCGGGGATATTCCCCGCTTTATGGAAAAGGCGGTGGAATACGGCAAAACGATTTTTATTGTGGGTGAAACCGGCACAGGTAAAACCACCTATATGAAAACGCTACTGCATTATATTCCGCTGCATCTCCGGCTGGTAACGATTGAGGATAATCCCGAAATCCGTTTTTATCACCACGGCAATTATGTTCATCTTTTTTACCCGGCGGATGCCGGGGATAACGCCATTGTCACGCCAGGCAGGCTGATCCGTGCTAATTATCGTATGAACCCTGACCGGATATTACTGGCGGAAATTCGTGGACGGGAAGCGTGGGACGCGCTGAAAATTATCGGCTCCGGGCATGAGGGGTTAATCACCTCCCTGCATGCGGGCAGCCCGGAAGAATGTATTGAAGGGATTATTGACCGCTGCTATGAAAACCCCGACTGCCGGAACATTCCTTTCGATGTGCTGTTACGCAAGGTACTTAAAAGCATTGATGTCATCATCAGTATTGATATACACGGCGATGTGCGCCGGATGTGTGATATTTACTTTAAGCCAGTTCATTTAAATAGCATGAAAGAGACATTCAGAAAATAACTCCGGCAAATAACGTTATCCAGAATACGTAATCTTTCATTAATCATAACGGTGACTGAAATGAAAAAAGCAATATCCTCCGTATTATTTCTCTGCGTTATGGCGTTATGTTCAACATCTGTACTGGCTGCTGATGCCTGCGAAGTGGTGTTATGTATGTATGGTAAAGCAACCGGAAATGGCGGTGGCAGTGAATGTCAATCCGCTGAACGGGTATTCTTTAATATCGTAAAAAAGAATAAACATGGTTTTCTTCCTGACCATACGGCCAATGCCAGACAATCATTTTTAAGTGAATGTGATTCGGCAGACCCGGCGGCTATCGGTCAAATCATCAGTAAATATGGCCGCGTTCGTGATTAATACTGGCGAGACGGCACAGAGCATGACGGTTTTCAGGTTTTTACGGCTTCTGTTTTTCGCGGATTAAGGAGCGAAGAAACAGGGGCCGTAAAAATGAGGCAGCGGACAGAAATATTTTCGCGGGTTAAGGAGCGAAAATAATTCAGGCACCGCGCCTCACCTGCAAACAGCCGCGCCCACGCGGATTTTGCAGGCCGGGGGGAGCCGGATAAATTTCGCCGCCCCAGCGAGCGAAAAGCTGTCGCCCACGACAGCGGTTTATCTGGGGGGCATAGCCCCGCACACCGTCGCGGCTAAGTCTCCGGCCTGAAGCCGGTAGCGTGGCGCGACCACCCCCTTTAAAGGTCAGCTTCCCTTTTATTCCCGCTGCGAGGAACGAGCAAAGGGAAGAAAAAGGCGAAAGCGACCGTCTTAAAGGGGGTGGTCGCGCGTAGCGGGCGACGGTGTGCCGCCTTTGCCCCTGGGGGTTTTGACGCGGCGTCCAGCCACGACATTACCCCCATGCGACAGGCAATAAGGGCGTCCAGCCCGCATGTACTGGCGCACACCGTTTCGTGCAGGGAAGCATGCTTTCCTGCATATGGCCGCGCAGCGGCCACCTTCTTTGCCCCATACGCTCGCCCCACGTTTTCGCCCGACACCGTGGGGCGAACTGATGGGGCGATGTCATGGGGCGAATCGCTGACGAAGGAGGCATCATGATTTTAAATAAGCTTGCCGCTTCACTGTCGCCGATAGTGAACGGGATGCTGGCACTGCTCGCTTTTGTGCAACAGCAACAACTGATGCTGGCGTTATTAGCGGGGCTGACGATGCCGTTTTTTGTATCAATGAAAAGCGATGAACGGCAGAAAGCTCCACTCTGGAAAAAGCTGATTATTGCTTTTTCCCTGCTGTGTTTTCTCTCCGGTACACTGGCTCCGATAGTTATCGGATCCTTTCAGTGGCTGTATAACATCAGACTCACCAGTGATAATTCAGCACTGGCGTGGTCAGTACGGATTGCTTTCACTGTAACCGGGATTATTTTTCATATTATGCTTCGCCGGGTATTAACGCCGGAGCTGGACAGGATAAAGAAACGCCTTGTTAAAAAGACTACCCTTGAACGGGAATTACGTACTGATGTCCGCACCGTAAAATCCCTTTTGCCGGAAACACTGCATTATGACCCGCTGCATTATATCGACCTGAGTAAAGGGCTATTTATCGGCATGGACAGGGAGAACGAACCAATGTATCTCCCGTTAAAAGACTGGCAGAAACAGCACGCGGATATTATCGGCACCACCGGAGCCGGTAAAGGGGTTGCCACCGGGATATTGCTTTATCAAAGTATTTTGGCCGGTGAAGGTGTGTTTGTTATGGACCCCAAGGATGATGAATGGGCACCCCACCTTTACCGCAAAGCCTGCGAGGATGCAGGCAAACCTTTTGCCCTGATTGACCTGCGTAAAACCCAATACCAGTTAAACCTCATTGAAGAGATCACCGCCGATGAACTGGAAGAGCTTTTTGTTGCCGGTTTCAGCCTGGCAGAGAAAGGTCAGGAGTCGGACTTTTATCGCATTGATGACCGAAAAGCCGCCCGTATGGCCGCACAATTTGTCAGTGATAACACATCTGCAACAATCCGTGATGTTTATAACGGTGACTACGTTCAGAGCATCGCCGAAAAAATCAAAGCCTTTTTCGGTAAGATTGAGGAACTGGCCTTACTCAATGCCATTAATTCACCGGAGGGTTTTTCACTCAAAAAAATATTTGATGAAGGTGGCTGCTGTTATGTTATCGGGTCCATGCGAAACAGCAAAATTATTACCGCCCAGCGCATGCTGCTGGTTCGCCTTTACCAGCTGGCAGAAAGGCGCGATCGAGTAACAGACGTCCCCCGCCCCATTGCTATTTATCTTTCCGAACTGAAATACCATTTATCCAGGCCAGCGCTGGAAGGTTTAGGCGCGGCGCGGGATAAAGGCGTACACATTATTATGGACCACCAGTCCATCGCCGATTTAAAAGACTGCCCGGCAGATTTGAAAGGTGACGCCGTTGTCGGTGCGGTCGTTGAAAATGCCAAATTCAAACTGGTTTACCGGGTTATGGACCCGGATACAGCGGACTGGGTAGCGAGAATGTCAGGCACGATCCTGGTGGATGACGAACTCCGTAAGGCCAAGACGGATAATATGCTGACGGAAACCATCGACAGTGAGCGCACAATCCGCCAGGCCGAACGTTTCTTTATTGACAGCAATATGATCCTGAACCTCCCCGATTTTGTCAGCTTTATCTTTACGACAAAAACGCAACCTTCTGCATCATTAATTTCACCGATAAAGGTCAAAAAGCGCCGGTTAAAAACCTTTTCTGTTTCCCCTGATATTGCCGCAGCGGCGGCACCTGTGAAGATCGCACTGGATTTTGGCGACGATGATAAACCAACCGCGCTGGATGAGATGACATCGCATCCGGCTCTTTTCTTCGACGAAAACGAAGTCAAACCGGCAAAGCCCCAACCTGATGAGGAAGAACACCTGTCCCCGCTGGATTTTTAAGGAGCGCTTATGCTGATTTCGACATATAAAGAGCGCCAGACACGCAACAGAGAAAAAATAAAACAACTGCTGAACTTCCTGAAAGAAGAAACCTACAGCGATTTTAAAACGCTGATGCTGCTATTTGGTTTCCGGGATCATAAGTCGCTTTATTCGCTGCTGGCAAAAACAGAGCGAATGGGGTTAATACAGAAGCATGCGCTTGAATCACGAACAATGAAGATTTCATTATGGGGGATCACCAGCGACGGGCTGGCCATGGTGCTAACCCCGAATGATAAAATCTTTCCTGCTCGATTTGAACCATCAAAAATCACCGGCTGGACGCTGGAGCACCACCTTGATAATCAGGCCGCCAGGATTATTCTGGAGAAAAAAGGCGCTTCGGGATGGATTAACGGCGACCGGGCCACCTTTGTCAGCCAGTATCAGGTAAAACATCGCCCGGACGGGTTACTGACGCTGCCCGACGGTAACGTTATTGCCATTGAAACCGAGCGCAGACTGAAAACCCGAGCCCGCTACCAGTCGATAATTGCCAGCCACTTACTGGCCCGTACCTGCAAGCAGTGGATTTACGTTTTTTATGTTGTGCCCGATCTACATAAGAAGCGTGCGCTTGAACTGCTGTTTGACAGCATCAGGCATGTCATCATCAACCATCAGCACGTCCCACTTGAAGAACGCCACCGTCGGGTGTTTCGCATTTATACCTTTGATGAACTGAAACACCTGTCATTAGGCAGCTATACGTAAGCTTTTACTCAGGCCATCGTGATGGCCTCATCGGCCTGGCGGCTTACCGCCAGGCGGACGATTTTTATTCCACTGCGAGGCGCAGACTGTTCGGTACTCGCTGTGCTGCGTTCCGCCTCAGTCAGCGCCTTGCAGCGTTGCCCGTTAAAACTCATGTAACCGCATTCCATTGCGGTTGCCTAATCCCGGTCTCAGAGTTTATCCATCAGGTAACGATGTGCTTTAGAGGCTGCGCTGGCCGCTTTGAAAATATAGCGCTTGTCGTTTTTCAGCGCTTTCAGCCAGGAAGCAATATAGCTTTCATGTTGTACCTCTCCCTCAATTCCCAAATCCGCCATCAGAAAGGCACTTCCCAGTTCCGCGACAAGTTCTTCCTCTGCATAATCCGCACAGCCAAACTTCCCTTTCATTTTACGGTTCAGATGTTTTTTGCCCCCACTCCAGTGAACCAGCTCATGCAGGCCTGTAGCGTAGAAGTTAGCAGCATCCGAAAACAGATGGCGCTCCGGTAGCCAGACTTCATCAGTTGAAGGGCTGAAAAAGGCGTTTTGTCCTTTCTCGATGATGTTTGCGCCACTCTTCCGTAACAGGTTCTCAGCCTGCGGCACCGGGCCAAAGGTTGCTTCCGGACTGCCCGTTTCAGTTGTCAGAGGCAAACCGTCGATTTGCTGAACGTTAAACACGGTAAAGGTTTTCAGCATCGGGATATGTTCAACGTCTCCGGCATCGTTTTCCTTTTCGAGGGTCGTATAGAAAATGGCTGTAGTGCCATGTTCCCCCTTGCGAACCTGCCCACTTGCAGCCTGTGCCTGTTTGTAAGTCATCCAGCGTGAATCGCTAAAACCCTGTTTTGATGCGCTGCACCACAACAGCATAATATTAATGCCGCTGTAAGCCGTGCCAGTGGCGTAATTAGATGGCAGTCCAGACATGCCGGATACACGCTTCCACGGACAGGACCACGGTTTTACACCGGCTTCAAGTGCTACAATGATGTTCTCAGTAACGGTCTGATAAATGTCGGTTCTGGTTTTAGAAAATTTCGTTTTTGAGGAGCCTGACTGCTCCAGCGGGGATACGCTGGTCGCCGCTGCGGTGTTAGGGGCGCTTGTCCGGGTGGTATGCAGGGATATCGTCATGGTTTTTCTCCGTCAGTGTGTGATTTTCGTCTTCGTATCGCCTGACGGTTCGCTTTCCCGACATCGTTCCGGCACGCAAGGACGCAGCATGCGTGCCATTTATCCTTGCGGGACGGGTTGTGTTGGGAAACGATTAACCGGAAGCCGATAGAGGAACGAAAAGCGCACAGGAGAAAAAACTGCCCCTGCATAGCCGGGCCTAGCGCCCCTTACTCCGCAGTGGTGAAAAGTAGATTTGTGGTGTTGAGTCTGAGACCGGCACTGACAGGAACTTCATGTAGGTGTTAGCATGCTTTTCTGCCGGGCGAGACGATCCTGCTAACCGGGGGCGGTTTGTTCTTAAATTGTCTCGTTCCGGCATTCATCACTACCGGGTCCGGGCAGTCTCCTCATTGAAGGCAGCGTACAGTCTGTCCACCACCGCCCGGATCCGGGGTGAGAGATTTCTTGAAACAGGCCACAGCGCCGTAACCGGGGCATCATACTCGGGGGTCGTAACAGGTATAATCCTCAGTTGCCCTTTAGCGATTTCGTCTCCGGCCAGCCATGTTGACAGGAAGGCAATCCCCATACCACTGACAGCCGCATCCCGCAGAGCTTCACCGTGGCTGACAATGTGGCGAATAGTGGGTTCAATCAGGGTTAGACGGCCATTTTCATCCAGCACTTTCCAGGGTAATACTCTGCCATCCCTGGAAAAGCCCAGGCAGGCATGTAAAAGCAGTTCTTCTGCGCTGCCAGGCAGGCCGTGACGACTAATGTATGCAGGAGAAGCGCAAATGACAGAACGCTGAGTGGCGATTTTTCGCCCGGAAAGACTGGCAGAGTTTCCTGTATCACCGAGCCGTACAGCAAGATCGATATTTTCCTCGATAAGATCTACCCGGCGATCGGTGAAAGTGATATCCAGTCTGAGCTCCGGATACTCAGTACACAGCGTTGCAAGGACAGGCATGACGCAAATCCTGCCATATGATACGGGGAGGCTGATGCGCAGCGTACCTGAAACCACCTTTTTGCGGGACGCCAGAAGAGATTCTGCTTCATCAAGCTCATCCAAAACGTTGAGGCAGCTCCGGTAATACAGTTCTCCCTCTTCGGTCAGGTTGATGCTTCGGGTGGTACGGTTCAGCAGTTTAACACCGAGCCGTTGTTCAAGGCGGGCGACATGTTTGCCGGTAGCCGATTTTGATACGCCCATCCGGACGGCGGCGGCTGTAAAGCTGCCTGTCTCCACGGTATGCACAAAAGCGGCCATGCTGAGTAACTGAGAATGCAGGATAAATGCCATTCAATTGTCTCCATCAGGGAGGAAATGTATTTCCTTTATATCGCGATACACGCCGTATTGTTGTCAATAAGATGATTTTTCCGACTTACAGGAGAAATCACTATGGCTCAAATGATGAAACGCTGGCAGTTGTCGTCTTTCGGCACTGAAAACCTCCACCTGGCAGAAGTACCTTTGCCGGAACCAGGACATAACGAGTTGCTGGTTAAAGTCTCTGCGGTCTCCCTTAACTACAGAGATAAACTGGTGCTGGAGGGGAAACTGCTGCCTGACCTCCCGGAAATGCCTTTCACGCCCGTTTCGGATATGGCGGGTGTTATTGTCGCAACGGGGCCGGGTGTGTCCCGTTTCACTACAGGAAACCGGGTCACTGGAAATTTCTGGACGCAGTGGCTGGATGGCGATGCGCCGGAAGATATGGTCCATCATGGCCGCTCACTGGGCGGTCCGCTGCCCGGAATGCTGGCTGAATATGTCATACTCCACGAAGATGTGGCTGTCGCCTCTCCTGACTCGCTGAGTGACGAGGAGGTTTCCACTCTGCCGGTTGCGGCCCTGACAGCCTGGTTCGCGCTGGTGGAAACAGGAAATCTCAGAAAGGGGCAGCGGGTGCTGGTCCAGGGAACCGGCGGTGTGGCACTGGCAGGGCTCCAGCTGGCGCGGGCTCTGGGCGCGGAAGTGACCGTTCTCTCCCGGAGTGAAGAAAAGCTACAGCGTGCAAAGGCGCTTGGGGCATCAGGTTTAATCAACACCAGTCTGACACCGGAATGGTCATTGCGGGTTGCTGAACTAACCGGGGGATGTGGATTTGACCATATTCTGGAGCTTATCGGCGGGGATAATTTGCGCCAGTCTGCGGATGCCCTTGCGCCGGGAGGCAGGATTGCTCAGATTGGTTTCCTTAAAGGCAATGAGATGATTCTTCCTGCCTTCCCCCTGATGCTTAAAAGAGCAGTTATTCAGGGGATTACCGTGGGCCACCGTCGGGCTCTTGAAGATTTATGTCAGACTGTTGACCGCCATCAGATTAAACCCGTGATTGATAAAATATACAATTTCGCTGACGCGCAGGCAGCCTTCACACATCTGGAAGAAGGACCATTCGGGAAAATCGTCATCCGAATCGGTTAGCATTTGGGGCGTAAACAGAAAAAGTCTACTATCACGTATGGCATGCAGGGGGACATTGTCCTCCTCATTTTCTTATGGTCTTTTTACCCGTTCGCTTTCAATAAGAGACATACTGATGAGCACTTACATTACTCTGTCTTCGATTATCACCGCTGCTGAAAGGATTAAAAAATCGGTCATTCGGACCCCCACGGTTTTGTCTCCGGGATTGTCGGATATGCTGGGAAGAAAGGTGTTTCTCAAACTGGAGAATTTGCAGACGGGTGGCTCTTTTAAAGCCAGGGGAGTACTGAACCTGCTTTCCGCTTTTTCCGGTAATCTGAGAGATTACCGTTTCGCTGCCGTCAGTGGCGGTAACTTTGGTATCGCAGTGGCAGAAGCGGCCAAAGCGTTTGATATAAACGTGACCGTGATTATGCCAGAAAACGCCCCGGCCTCATCCATTGAAAAAATACGCCATTCCGGCAGCACTGTTATTCTTGAAAAAGATGTCAGCTCCGCGTTTGAACAGGCAAGGACGCTTGCAGAGCAGGGATACCACATAATTGATGACTGTATCGATACACTGGTTGCGGAAGGATACGGAACCCTTGCACTCGAACTGATGGAAGATTGCCCTACACTGACCGATTTATTTGTTGCGGTGGGTGGCGGTGCAATGCTGGCAGGCATTGCGACGGTACTCAAATCCCGTAACCCAGACATCCGGATATGGGGAGTGGAAACGGAGGGAGCCAGTTCGATGTACCAGGCATTGAGGGCAGGAAACCCCGTCAACGTGGATATCACTTCTTCCATTTCAACCCTTGGCGTCCCTGTGATTGACCGCCTTATGCTTGAACACGCGCAGCGCTACATTGAAAAGGTCATCACCGTATCGGATAGCGACGCCATACAAGGCATGATTTCATTCGGCGAGCAAGCCAGGCAGTGGGTTGAGCCAGCAGCCGGGACGCTTATTCCCGCAGCTGTCGCTGTAATCCCCAACCTCCCCAAAGATGCGATCATTGGGCTCATAGTATGTGGGGGCAACGTTACGCAACGAGAAATGAATATATGGGCAAATTGTTGAGGTATTTGTTAAGTAGTCTAAGACTATTGCGCATAATGTTACCCAACTCAAGGGTATTTTGAAAAAATTAGATAGCGATAATGGGAGGTGAATCCCTCCCAATACGTTACGTTAAAGAGTGTTGGGGGTTTTTAAGTCCAAAAGTAAGGATACATCCTGTTTAAATTTATCATGAAAGTCTTTGGGTAAACCGGCAGATGAGTATAAATATCCTGACGCTGCTATCATAAATTGAACAATCCTATTTGATCTTCTCAATAAGATGGATAGCTGAAAATCTTTATATCCGTCACTCTCAGACACATATCTTAATGAAAGCTCTCGGCATGGTATTAGTGCCTCTTTTATGTCTACAGGTGCCTCTAACAAGCTTCTGGAAACATCAACAAATCTTTCCCAACCTGGTAACTCAAGCTCCCCTTTTTTTCCTCCAGAAACTTCCTGAACTGCATTTTTAAGGTCTCTGCGCTGAATATAACTATCACGGCCGCCCCAAACATAATAGCGCAAAACTTTCTCATACTCAGACTGATTCATTTGAACATCAAAAACATCAGCTAATTGAGAGGTAATTGGAATCATAACTAATAAAAAACTTAGAACGATAGAGCTGTAAACCGACATGTGTTCATCTTTCTCAGGATTCAGCTCTCCTTTATTTAGCCTAACAATACCCAATAACTCTCTAAGAGATTTTGCAAAATCAACTTCGAGTGGAATGCGAGTATTAACGTACTCTCCTAAACTTTTAAGATGATCATTTTTTTCAAAAATCAAATAATAGGAATGCCAAGATGAAATATGTGTGGAGTAATTTTTCCTATCCAAATAATTTATATTTGCAGATTCAGCATATTTTTCAAAATCACTTTCCTGAAAAAGATGGACATTTAATGTCTTTGCACTAACACGATGCGCTTCAGTTGCTTTCTTTGCTAAAATGACATACGACTCGTTGCAACCAATATATGCCATTACACCAGCGGCCCAGAACGCTCTGTTAATTGCACTCATCTTACCAACGGTTTTACAATCAAACAGGGTTTTTTGGATTCCCCCCCGCCTAGAAACCTCCAATCCTAAAACGTCAAGATCAGTAATTACTGTACGAATGTCTGAAATCTCTCTGACGTTATTAACAACAACCTCAAGATAAGGAAGAATTCCGTTCGATATGCAATAACGTATAGCTTTCTCTTTTTGAGATGTATCTTTATCCAAAGCAGCCATAAATAACCCTTAAATATTCAAATTTAGTAGCAACTGATCCATTTCATGTTTAGCTTCAGCCACTATTTGAACTTGCTTTCTTTTTCTCATGTCTGAAGATGAGATAATAGACTGAATGTAAGATTCATCTCTAGAAAAAGATAGTCTCGCCTCAGCGTTGACTTCCAAATTAGCCAATTCTCCAGTAGACAGTAGCTTAATTGCTATATCTAAAGCATTAAAATTCTCTTCGGTTTTTATCAATACTAATTCGCATCTGTCCCCAGATATGGGTTTGAGATATGCAACCTTCATAAAAACGAGATTTTTATATTGATCGCTTGCCTCAGAATTACTATTAAGATATCCCTTATCCCGAAGAGCCCGTAAAATTGCCAAAGGATATCTTATTCTATACTGAGCGGGCATAAGTTGTCCTTTCCGTACACAAGATACTAAAGCCATTGCACGTTCATATATCTCTCTATTAGCCGAGTTTAAGCGCATAGCCCCAGGATTTGGAGTAAAAACAAATTGCTCTAACACCCCATTACCAAATCGTATGGACGGAGGTTTTAATATACCTTCAGAAGCCATTACCTGTACAAGAGAAAGTTCAACGGGATCCATCTTATTCCCTCCAATTTCCTGGTTATTGACAACCATTGAAAGAGGCCATCCTTGGTTAGCTTTTAGTTTATTCAAAACGCGGCTTATATTCGAAGAGCCGGATTTCGCTGTTAAATCAGCTAATCCATCAAGGTTATCTGCAAAATAGTACGGACTAAGGATAATATCTTTACCTCTTGCTTTGTGAGTTCGTAGCAAGCCCCCTTCCTCACTATACCTCATACACATATCGAATGTATTACTATCGGCGCCCAGCGTATTTATAAGCTTCTGTTTATTCTCAGGTTTATTATAAACCTCACTCAGAATTGCGAGCATTACAGATTCTGTCTCGCTCAGGTCACTTTCCTCTGCATAATTACCAATCACATCATAAACACTTTTAAAATGTGGAATCTTAGGAATTACAGCAGTTGTTTTGGAACGTGTACCTATAAGCTCAATGAACTCAAGATCATCTAGAATTTTTAAAACTTGATCCAAAGCCATTGATGGAATTTTAAAATAATGGTACGAAACCTGCTTTAAAACATCGTATGGTATAGTGCCAAGCCCTCTAATATGAACCGCGAGAGTTGCTGCCATTCCAAGTTTCTTTAGATAATCAAATTCAGGTGTTTCATACTCACCTAAAGCGCTATGTAAATCATAGGAAAACTCTGCAATTTTTGTTATGTTCATTAGCGACCCATTATATAATCCATTGATTTTAAACATCTATTTTTGAAGGGGTAGTATAGTATTATGATAACAAATTTCTATCTTTCTCGAGTAGATTAACATGTAACATACATTATTATAGCATGTTAATAAATGTTGGAACACCTGCATATAAGTTTCAGACAATGGTGTTGTCATCAAGAAGCTCTTTTAATGCTGATTTGGGACCCTACTGTAAGAATATCCATTTTATCTCCATGCCGTTTTTGAGATTTCCATTTTTTACCCTAGCCAAAAATAAGTACACTGTAAAATCAGAGGTCTTCATCTAGCTATTTTATCAGTAGCATAATATTTCTTTTCAGGTCACCTGACAGTCATTTTTCACGGATACGTAGTGTCTCGTAAATGTAAAGAATACGTGTACTTTGCCCTTGCACGGAGAGGTCTTTATGGAAACAAAATTCACGAAAAGACCGACAGAAATCCGGCGGGAGTAAAAAATCCAAATGCCAATATGTAGTCCCTCGCTACTCAGCAGTAGTTTTTGTACTGGATCATTTCCATTATAATTCCTTTGACTACAAACTACATTACGACGTAAAATTAACCTTAAGCTTATAATTAAAAAATTTTCAAATGAAAAATCAAAGCTATCGAATAATTAATATCTAAAACCACCATTACAGAACCATTCACTTTCAGAAAGCGCGGAATAAATAGCCGTCCCTCATGAATTAATGCAATTAAATCTTCTACTTTCAGCCTCCAGAGTTAGATATTCCACAACACTTTCAGTACCACCATTATTATAAAGAATACAATCTAATTAACCATCTCTTCGGATACTATTCCCAGTTTTTTTATTCTTTGAGTACTGGGAAGATTTTTAAAACGACATCCAAACATCATAATTTTTAATTTCCAATATTTAACTTCGCCTCTAGCAACAACATTTCACTCTCTTTATTTTTCACCATTGCTTTCATCATTTCTTTATCGATAGTGACGTCGCCATTTTTAGATATGATTAGATGCCTGTCATATTTATTAACAAGTAGATCAGATAAGCCTCGGCTAAACCCATCATTTATTAATGAAATTATTCTTTTATCTTTAGTGCCATACTTTATCTTGAGATAAAAGGTTTCCTCAATAAGACCAACCTCATTAATCACCTCAATAAATTTAAATATTTGATAATCTAAAAAATCATCTTCTTCTTTAATTCTCACTATAGCTAGATTTATTTTTTCAGCATTTGTTTTTTTATTAATGTTAACCCAGTGTTCACGATATCCATTCCCGAATGTTTCATCACCCCATTTTCCAACAAATACGAATTCTTTCTGCGTATCTTTTGGAATACTATTCCAATAACTTAAAAAGTTTCTAATAATTAATTTGAAAGGTGTGTTTTTTACCTTCCAAGTTAAAAACATCGCGTAAAATTTTTGTGCATCCAAATTTTTCAACCTGGTTAAGTCATTGTATTTTCCATCATCAATTATCTTGTTAATGAATAATGATGAAATCAAAGATATTAATGATTCCTCATCAGATATTAAATCCTGATTCTGACGGTAATGATCAATCTCTTCCTGAATAATATGTTCACAATCATGTATATTTAGTTCAGATATATTATTTTCGTATAATATTTTCCCAATTTCCGTTTCCACATATTTACCTTTATAATCCGGAACTATTCCTTGCTCGAGATTTTCTAAATCATCAATAGATCTGTTAAATTCATCTATATTATATTCATTTATTGTGGTTTCATTTAATAAAACATTATTTACCTGATCAAATCTTTTGCTATCAACTTTAGAAACCTTTTTAATAAAATCAGCTAAATTCGTTTTTTTCCCAGTATATTGTTCAGTTCCGATTATAAATATGGCTGGCAATAGTTTTTTAATTTGGATTGGCTTATCATTATTAAAAATATCACCAAATCGGTTGATTCTGCCCGCAAGATTATTGAATTGGGAATGGTTTAATGAGGTCCGGCCTTTTTTATTTTCTAAAATAAATAACCTTTCTACTGGTAAATTAACGCCTTCAAGAAGAGTTGAGTTAGTTACAAGATATTTAACATGCCGAGATTTTTTAAATATCGTTTCAATATATAGCCGCACATTATCTGTCATTGATCCGTGATGATACACAATCCCCTTTTTCAGACATTTTATAATAAGGTAGTTTTCATCAATGTTTTCTGATAACTCCATACAAGCTTTATCTACAACAGCACAGGTAATATCCTGAAGGGATTGAGAAAGTTCTCTAGAAAAATTTTCTAATTTTTTGGGGCTATTAAAGTATATAATGTTTTTATCTAACGACTTATTTTTAATGAGCTCAATATGATTATTTGAAGTTTTCTTTATGCTGCTCCACTTATCTAAGAATTGATCATATCGTTGAAAATTTTCATGTTGAGTTCTGTAATCATAAAGATAGATAATCTCACTTTTAACATATTCATTTACTTTATAGTCTGCAATTTTTTGGTCTATCTTTTTTAATGCAAGATTATTAGCATCATTCAAAAACGGCGTGAAATATTTAATTTTAAGATTTTTTTTACGAAAAATTGCTCGGCAGATTACATTAGCTAATAATTTACTTCTATTTGTATTTTCCAGAAGATTATGAGCTTCATCTATTAATAGAAGATCGAAGTAAAAATCTTTATTTTTTGATAATAACTTAGAAGCTCGCTCCTGAGTTAAAACAAAAATATTATCCTCTCCTTTTTTGTACATCTCAGGATGAGTTATTACTTTCACTTTTGTATTATATGATTTTATAATGTTATTTTTTGTTTGTGAGATTAATGCTTTAGACGGTACGATAACACATCTATTTCCACCAAGGGTTTTCTTTATTTCTTCAATAATAATATTAGATTTCCCATACGATGTAGGCGCTACAATAGCAACATTATTATCTGGACTTTCTTGAAGGAAAAAGTTCATATCACTTTGCTGTTGAGTCAATGTGATTCCATTCTCAAAAAAGTTATCAGCGAAACTATCAGATAAAGTTTTAATGAATGTATCGTTATCAGATGTTAAATAATCATCACTAAGATGTTTAGCTACAGGAATTAGGCCTTGGTTTATGGCAATCTCATATAACGGAATATAATCCTTTGTCTTATTGGCATAAAGCAAAGCTATCCTATAACCAAACCTTCTTATGTGAATATCCTCCTGATTTACAAAAACAATCGTCAATGACAGTAATGTTTGTATCTCTCTCATAGTTAATTCTTTTCTGAGAAACAACTTGGAATAATAGTTATAAATTTCTGTTTTCTTTAATTGAAGTAAAGTTAGAGGCTGAGGTTTTTTTTTGTTCACTTTTTACTTTCCTCAATCAAGAAATCGACAACCTTATTTAAAGTACTTTTTTGAATAGAAAAACAAAAAACATCTGCAAATTCAGCTTTTTCGACCATACTTTTTTGAAAATCCATAACAGTTTTTTCGATAGTTTTAAATTTTATGTCGTGGAATAAACTAGAAATAAAAAATACATAATTATCAGTGCTAGTTGATTTCTTTTCAGATGTTTTTTCACCTTCAATGGCAAGAAGATCTAGTACTACATCCTTATAATTTCTATGCTGAGAAATAGCAATGCTAGCCGCATTCATCGCATTAGCCCAATGATTGATTTCATTTTCATTTAATCTAGTTTTTAGATCGTTATACGCTGTACTCAAAAGAAGTTGAGAAGTCTCATTAACATCCTTCCCTTTCCGTAACTCACCAGATTTAACTTCAGTAATCCAGACTTTATGATCTGATGTTGAATATAAAAGCAAATCAAATCCTTTCTTAATACTTTTCTCTTCAAGATTAAAAAAAGGCGAAGCGGTTTCGAAATTATCTAAAAGCTCATTGATAATGATATGTGAAAGAAATTCACCAATCATTCCCTTTTGAGTTTTTGCAGGTTTTTTTTCATACCTCTCTAAAAAAGCTTCAACTGTTGGTTTATACCGATACATTGCATATCCGCTCCTAGAGTGAGTTTCTCCATGGCAAATCCGTGTAAGATGATTCTTAAGTGCTTGCTTGAGCTCATCAGAAAAATTCGATATGTGACATAAACCATAGCCACTTTTGAGCAAAATTTGGACGCCATCTAACGTTTTCAAGTTCTACTACTCTTGAGATGATTAAATTTTGTCTAATAATATCACACAATTTTATGTGTCAGAATGTGAATAATCTCATAGACGTGATCTTTTTTTCCTGACTCAGCAATTGACGTCGAAATGCTATGAAACGACTAATAATACATTTTAAATACAATAAAATCCTTCCATATCATATAGTTAACTAATTTTATTATGTTATAACTTGCTCTATCATTGTATACACTACTTTCGCAACCTATTGACGTTCTACTCATACGCTGTGATTTTGCAATGTAAGCACTCAGTTAAGAGCTGCTTTTAGTTAGGCTTGTCATGACCACCGATTTTTCTGAACGGTCATGATGTATCGGTTACAATACCAGCCGTTTTGACTCGCAGTGGGCAAGCCAGGCAACAAATCCTCTACGAGCAAAAAGCGAACAAACCGCTTTTTGCTAACGAGTCATTTGGGCCTTAGTCAGCACTATTTTTATAGCAGCTACGACCGCACAAGTAGGCTTCCCAGCGACACAATTAGGGGATATTGAATGCTTATAACCAGATTTATATAATCCACAACTAATGGTGGTCATTTTGGTGGTCTTGACAGGATGAAGATTCAGGTTTAGCTTACTTATTAGCCAGTTGCTGGCAAAGGCGATCCCAGTCAGAGGAGCCATATTTAAGAAGCCCGCTTAAGGAAACTTAAGCGGGCTTTTTGCTTTTCACGTCTGTGTAAAAGCTGCCTCTATAAGCGCTCAGTCTGCCATAACTCCCCATTCCATGCCGCATCACATCGTTGATTAAAGTTGTGTAAATGTAAATCGTTTAAACTTTGCAATTATTGTAAGTGCTAGTGATTATCATTTATTGTACGCGAGCCAAAAGAACGAGCCCCGACTCGGTTCACTGTATGTTCCAATTACTCTGGGATAAAAACGATGAATGCTCTGACTCGCACCGGATTGCGCCGTATCACGCTTGCCTCTGCCCTCCTCTTCTCTGTCAGCCTGCCGGCTTTCGCTCAGGAAACGTTAACACTTTACACCACCCGTGAACCGGGCCTGATCCAGCCTTTACTTGATAGCTGGACTAAAACCAGCGGTATCAAAGTAAGTACGGTCTATATCAAAGACGGTATGCTTGAGCGTGTTAAGGCGGAAGGCAAAAACTCCCCTGCCGACCTGCTGATGACCGTCGATGCCGGAAATCTCATCGATTTGGTTGAAGCTGGCGTCACCCAGGCGGTAGAGTCAGAAGCGCTGAAAGCCGCCATTCCGGCGAATCTGCGCGGCGCGGATAATCAGTGGTTTGCGCTTTCTATGCGCGCCCGCGTACTGTATGCCGAGAAGTCGCTGCCAATCGATAACTGGCATTACGAACAGCTCGCCAGCCCAGAATACAAAGGTAAAGTTTGTATTCGTTCCGGTCAGCACCCCTACAACACGGCGCTGATCGCCGCGATGATTACCCATCATGGTGAAGCTAAAACTGAAGAATGGCTACGCGGCGTAAAGGCTAACCTGGCGCGTAAAGCCACCGGCGGCGATCGCGATGTTGCCCGCGATATCCTCGGTGGAATTTGTGATATTGGTCTGGCTAACTCCTATTATGTTGGCCATATGAAAAACGCCAAAGAAGGCAGCGATGCTCGTCAGTGGGGCGATGCCATTAAAGTCGTTAAACCAACCTTTGAAAATGGCGGTACGCACGTCAACATCAGCGGCGCTGCCGTTGCCCGCTATGCGCCAAATAAAGCCGATGCCGTTAAGCTGATGGAATATCTGGTTTCCGCGCCTGCCCAGCAGCAGTATGCGAAAGCGAACTTCGAATATCCGGTACTGAAAGGCGTAACGCTTGACCCGGTCATTAGCGCCACAATCGGTGAAATCGACGTCGATAAAACACCGCTCACCGAGATCGTGAAGTATCGTAAACAAGCTAGTTTGCTGGTAGATAAAGTTGGATTCGATCAATAAATCGCTGCAGTTTCCGACGTTACGCGGCCTGGTTTCCGGGCCGCAGTCATTATTAACGCCGTTGCATCTTGGCGCGTTGTGCGTCGCGCTTGGCGTCCTGACCCCCATCGTTGCGCTGATCTGGCAGGCCACTCAGGCTGATTTATCCCACTGGGATAATCTTATGACATATGTACTGCCTTCAGCGCTAAAAAACACCGTGCTGTTGCTAGCGGGTGTCGCGATAATGGTTGGCGTTATTGGCGTAGGCAGCGCATGGGCGGTAACGGCATGGGATTTCCCTGGGCGAAAAATTCTCAGTTGGGCGCTGCTGTTGCCGCTGGCAATGCCGACCTACATCGTTGCCTTCGCATGGCTCGATCTGCTGCATCCGATTGGCCCCCTGCAAACCTTTATCCGTTTCTTACTGGGCTTTGACAGCCCGCGACAGTTCCGCCTGCCCGATTTACGTTCCCTTTCCGGCGCAATAATCCTGCTCGGATTAGTACTTTATCCTTACGTGTACCTGACAACCCGCGCCATGTTTATCAGCCAGCCGGCCCACCTGTTGGAAGCTGCACGTACGCTGGGTTGCAGCGCAACCGGGACCTTTTTTCGTGTTGCACTTCCCATGGCACGCCCGGCACTGGCCGTCGGGATCAGTCTGGCGCTGCTGGAGACGCTTAACGATATTGGCGCGTCGGAATTTCTCGGGGTACAAACGTTAACCGTTACCGTATACACCACGTGGATCTCTCGCTCTGATTTATCTGCCGCAGCGCAAATCGCCTGCATGATGCTGATGTTTATATTCTTTATTCTGACGCTGGAATTTTATGGCCGCAGAAAACAGGGATTCAGCAGTCGTAGCCTGCGGGAAATTCAACCCACCCGCGTGCAAGGCTGGCGTGGCTGGCTACTCGGTGTCGTTATTTCGCTGCCAGTTGTGCTGGGCTTTCTGGCCCCGGTGCTGTTTTTAATCTGGGAAAGCGCCAAACGTATAGGTGACGAGAGCCCTATATCCTCCTCGTTACTGTCTGCATTACAAAATACGTTATCACTGGCCGCGGGAACCACGTTGGTGGTGGTTTGCGTCAGTATGTTGGTAGCCTGGAGCGCGCGGCATAGCGCCGCAGACAACGCGATGCCAGGATTTCGCCGTGGTGTAATGCGTCTGGCTTCTTTAGGCTACGCGGTTCCCGGTACAATTCTGGCGATTGGTTTTTTAACCCCCGCCATGGCAGTCGACCGCTGGCTGGCAGATTTACTGGATGTTCGCGGCCTGCCGCTGATGTCTGCCGGGATCCTGCTGGTAATTTGTTGTGCCATGCGTTTCCAGGCGATTGCTATCGGCGCACTGGATTCCGGCCTGGGCCGCATTCCGCCTTCGCTGGAGCAGGCTTCTCGTCTGTTGGGTGAGAATGGTGCGGGCACATTTGCACGGGTTCATTTCCCATTGCTGCGCCCGGCGTTAGTGAGTAGCGCCCTGCTGGTTTTTGCCGATGCCATGAAAGAACTGCCAACAACGTTGCTGTTGCGCCCGGTAAACTTCGAAACGCTGGCAACGTTGCTGTATGCAGAAGCCGCCCGTGGAACCTATGAAGAAGGTGCTATCGCCGCGCTAATGATTGTTTTAGCTGGCACGCTACCGGTTGTTTTGTTGGTGCGTCACCAGATGACTCGCCGTGGTTAAGAGAGTAACAATGTCAGAAATTGCATTACGACTCCAGGATGTGCACGTTGCCTACGGCAACAGCCAGCAATCGGTGCTGAGCGGGTTTTCAATGTCGGTACGTAAAGGAGAGATCGCCTGTCTACTGGGCGCTTCAGGTTGCGGAAAAACCACAGTGTTACGCGCTGTTGCCGGATTTGAACGGCTGCGAAGCGGAGAGATCTATGTGTCGCAGCGCCGCGTTGCCGGTTCCGGTGTTCATCTGCCGCCGGAAAAACGGCATGTCGGCATGGTCTTTCAGGAATATGCGTTATTCCCTCACCTGACGGCGCAACAAAACGTGGCCTTTGGGTTACGACGTATGCCGCGTGAGCAGCAGCAGGTCCGGGTGGCGGAGCTGTTAAAAATGGTGGAGTTGCACAGTCATGCCAGCCGTTATCCGCATGAACTGTCCGGCGGTCAACAGCAGCGTATCGCTCTTGCGCGCGCGCTGGCGCCGCATCCGGAAATCCTGCTGCTCGATGAGCCTTTCTCCAGCCTTGATAAGCGCACGCGTGAGCGTCTTGGCAACGAGGTGCGGGATATTTTGCGTGCCGCCGGGCAAACGGCACTGCTGGTTACACACAGCGAACACGAGGCGCAGCTAATGGCAGACCATATTGGCGTGGTAAAAATGGGGCAGTATCAAATTAAAAAAGCGACCCACCCAGACTAAAGGTCACAGGGGCGCCTTGAAAATTAGTAATGGGTCTGAATCAGACTGATATTCACCGGCATGCCGGAGCGTCTTTCCAGTGCCTGATTTCCGCGACTCATATCCACGTCATTCCCGCTGATGAAGGTGCGCAGCGCGGGGGTGACTGGCAAGGGAACTTTTCTGTCAGACTCGTATTCCGACCGGTTTCGTGACAGTGGTTCATGCACTTCCACCCAGCGACTACCGTCCGGCTCTACGCTGTATTTCACCGGTCGGTCTATCAGTTGCACACGCGTCCCTACCGGTACGGTATCAAACAGATATTTAATGTCGTCATTACGTAAACGGATGCACCCCTGACTTACCCGCAGACCAATACCGAAATTCGCATTTGTGCCATGAATGGCATAAAGCCTGCCGATATAAATCGCATACAGTCCCATCGGGTTATCAGGCCCGGCAGGAACAAACGCCGGCAGGCTTTCCCCACGTGCTGCGTATTCGCGCCGGGTATTCGGCGTAGGCGTCCAGCTTGGTGCTTCCTGCTTACGTTCTACCGCCGTCACCCAGTTACGCGGCGTTTCTCTGCCCGCCTGGCCAATGCCAATGGGTAAAACCTCAACCGTATTGCTGCCAGCGGGATAATAGTAAAGGCGCATTTCTGCGACGTTGATTACGATCCCCTCGCGTACAGTATCCGGTAATATCAGTTGCTGTGGCACAACCAGCGTAGAGCCAGACTTAGGCAGAAAAACATCCACGCCGGGATTGGCCTCCAGCATATTGCTCAACCCCTGTCCGTACTGCGCGGCAAAAGCTTCCAACGGCTGAGTGTTTCCTGAAGGTACCGTAATGGTCAAAGGGCTCCCCACCAGGCGACTGCCTTCAGGCGGGAGCGGATAACTCACCGCCTGCGCGCTCTGACTCACGAGCAGCATAATGAGTGAACAAAGCAGTTTTACACGACGCATCTTTTTCCTTTCCTTCGCCGCAGCAGATATCCGTTAATTATAGCTTTTATTATCTGTTTTAGTGGGTTACGACTAAAATCCGCATAAAAAAGCCGCCTGAGGCTAATGCAATTCAGTTAACGCCTATGTATCAGAAAGCATCACCTGTGTTGGCAGAAGTTATGAATATGCTATCTCACGGTAAGGGTTCCGTTCACCTCATGTGCATCGTTTATCTGAAACACCGATTCCTGTGAACGTGTAAAGGGCGTTCTCCGCCACGCCCTTTACAATCCCGGCTCCCGGCGGGAAAATTGCCGCTCCGCGGTCCCCTCCGTTTATTCCTCCAGGCTACCGGGCCGGGCGCGAGGTAGCATCCCTGCAAAACGCGCCCTGAACCCGCATCCCTGCGGGTTCTCCCGGCCTTACGGAAACACGTCGGCAATTTTCAGCCGGACCAGCCCACACCTGACCACCTGCGTTTTTTATCTGAACAGCAAAACAGAGTTAACTGGAAGTCAGTGCGTTGCAGCGATGACCCCGTTCCGGCTGAAAATCGATGAGGCGTTGACGGCTGACCGGGTCTGCCCGCAGGGATGCGGGCAGAGGGGACGGCCTGCAGGGACGCAGGCCCGGCCCCGACCCGACAGGCAGACGGCATAAGACGAATGAATCGCGCAGCGACGATTTTCCCGCCGGGAGCCAGGGATGCAAGGGAGGCGGCGGTGAGCCTCCCTTGCGCGTTCACGGGTATAACGATATCAGAGAAGCAACGCACATAAGGTGAACGGAAACTGATTCAGAGCAAAACATTTCCATACAGGCTTAACTGAACGGTATTGCACCATGGGGCGAAGTTCAGCGTGGACGAAAACTATGCTTCCTTACCATCCGGAAGCACAATGTTACTGGCGGCAAGCTGCCCCATGTTGTTGTACATTGCACAGGCGGCTTCAACAATCGGCATCGCCAGCGCGGCCCCGCTGCCTTCGCCCAAACGCATCCCCATATTGAGATACGGCTCCAGTTCAAGATGCGCCAGCGCGGTGCGAGCCCCCTTCTCGGCGGAGAAATGTGACGGGATCAGGTAAGGTTTAATCTGCGGCGCAATCTGGCAGGCCGCCAGCGCAGCGGAATAAGAGAGAAAACCGTCCAGCACGACCGGCAGGCCGCAGGAGGCCGCCCCCAACATCACCCCCGCCATGCCGACCAGATCAAACCCGCCTACCTTAGCCAGCACATCGATACCGTCATTACGATCCGGTTGATTGACGGCAATTGCTCGCCGCACAACATCGACTTTATTGCCTACTCTTGAAAGCGGCAGGTTAGCGCCGATGCCTACTACATCCTCGGCATCGCTGCCGGTCAGCACGCTGACGATTGCCGCCGCTGGTGTCGTATTTGCCATACCAAGTTCACCGACGCCAAACAGCGTTACGCCATCTTTGGCCAGATCATGGGTATAGCGGATAACCTCCAGCAGCAGCTCCTCGGCCTGCGAACGACTCATCGCCGGGCCTTGTGCAATATTGCCGCAGCCGCGCGCCACACGCATATTCACCACGCCAGGGATAAGCTCAGCATCGATGCCGACATCAATCACATGTACCTTTGCCCCCGCCTGAGCGGCCAGCACACAAACGCCTGTCGTGCCACGCGTCATATTAGCAGCCTGAATAGCCGTGACGATTTTAGGCGAAACAGCAACCCCTTCATCCCATACACCGTGATCGGCGCACATCACCAGCATCGCTTTGCCATTCACATGCGGTACGCCCTTCAGACCCGGCATTCCGGCCAGTTGCACGGCGAGCGACTCGAGTCGACCAAGACTTCCTGGCGGTTTAAGCAAGCCATCGACATGCTGCTGTGCACGCAGCATCGCAGCACTATCAGGTGAAGGGATTGCGTGGAGTAAAGAGGTTAAAGTCTGCATAAGGGTTCCAGTATGTTGGCTGACTCAGAGCAGAGCCAGCAGGAAAATCAACTCGCCAAGTTCAATGGCTGCGCCCAGCGTATCGCCGGTCTGCCCACCCAACGTGCGTTTTAATAACTGCCCAAGAATAAAAATCGCCACTATCGTAACAACCAGCGCCGCCACGCCGCGCATGCCAGGAAGAAGCACGGCAGCCAGGATCGCCGCGAATCCCAACGTGACGCAGGTTTGACGCCCGGTGACTTTACCGATAAAGACGTTGCCCAGCCCTTCTTCGCGGGCGTAGCGATGCCGATACATCAGCAAAACAGCGGTACCCCGCCCGGCGACACAAGCGGCAGCAAGCGCCGCCAGCATCGGCGTGCCCCGCAAAGCCAGTTCGCTCACCACCAGCACTTTTGCCAGCAACACGAAAATTAACGCCAGTCCACCGTGAGTCCCCAGGCGGCTGTCACGCATGATTTCCAGCATCCGCTCGCGTCGACGGGCAGAAAAAATACCGTCACAGGTATCCGCCAGACCGTCGAGATGAAATCCCCCGGTCAATAACGCCAGCGTGAGGACTGCAAACAGGGCCGCCAACGGCACCCCACACCAGGGCTGCAGCGCCATAAAGACCAGCCCCGTCAGCCCTCCCAGCACCACGCCAATTAGCGGGAACATCACAATGCCACGTGAATAGTGCTCGAAATCCAGTCCTTGCGACCAGCGAGCAGGAACGGGCAAGCGACTAATAAAAGAGAGCATTGCCCAGAACAACTTACTCATTTAATTTTGACTCCAATTCCTGATACCACCAGCCAGACCTCATCAGCCGCCGCCGCCAGTCGCTGGTTCACACGTCCTGCAATATCGCGAAAATGCCGTGCCAGACGGTTCTCCGGAACAATCCCCATTCCGACTTCGTTAGTGACCAGCACAACCTTCGCCGGACAACGCTGACAGGCCGCAATCAGCGAACGAATTTCATCCTCAATAGATTGCTCCATCGCCGCGTAATCCCAGCTATCCGGGTCGCTATCACCGCCCTGCGCAAACAGCAGGTTAGTCACCATCGTGGTGATGCACTCCAGCAGAATAGCTTCTTGTGGATCGTTTGCTGCCGTAATCAGTTCATCGAGATGTTGCCAGCGTTCGGCTGTACGCCAGTGCGCAGGACGTCCGTCACGATGATGCTGAATTCGCGCAGCCATCTCCTCATCAAAAATCTGCGAAGTCGCGATATACAAAACGTTTGGAGAATCTGCGATCAGCGCTTCCGCATGCCGACTCTTGCCGCTTCGCGCGCCGCCAGTCACCAGAATCATCATACTGGCTCCCGGTGTTGCTGCATGATGGTATAAATTTTCTCAATATCGATGTGTTGCCGCATCGCATCCGCCAGCAGATCAAACTGCTGCGATTTATATTGCGCGTAATGGAAGGTGGAATCCAGCGGAGCTAACCCTTTACGTTCTCGCAGGCCATTAACCAGCGCACGGGTAAATTCATCGCTGTCGAACAGACCGTGAAGATAGGTGCCGAACGCCAGGCCATCGGCAGTGACCGCGCCATCAGCCACGTTACCGCCGTCTTTACGCAGCGTCATCACCGACCGGCATTCTTCAGTTAATGCCGTTTCGCCCATATGAATTTCATAACCGCGAACGAATAATCCCGCGGTACCCGCCAGCCAGTCCGGCAGCGAGGAGGACATTTGTCCTTCAACCAGGGTCGTGGTTTTGTGCTGGGCAAAATGAGTTACGGTATTGAGCAAGCCCAGACCCGGCAACGTACCGAGTCCTGACTCAACTTCATCAATGATGGTTTCGCCGAGCATTTGATAGCCACCGCAAATCCCCACCACGGGTACGTGATTACGATGTAATTGCACCACGCCATGCGCCATCCCGCTTTCACGCAGCCACACCAGATCGCCCAGGGTGTTTTTGCTGCCGGGCAGAATCACCAGATCGGCCCCCGCCAACTCTTCAGGCTGGCGAACATAGCGCACGCGCACATCCGGCTGTGCGGCAAGCGCATTGAAATCAGTAAAGTTAGAAATGTGTGGTATCTGAACAACGGCGATATCGATGTCGCGTTTGTCTGTGCGCAAATATTTGCCCTTTTGCAGCGCAACGCCATCTTCATCTTCCAGGTCAACGTCCAGCCATGGCATGACGCCCAGGACCGGAACGCCGGTCAGCGCTTCAATTTGCTCAATCCCGGAATACAGCAACGCCACATCACCGCGAAACTTATTGATGATCACCCCTTTTACCCTGGCGCGTTCATGGTCGTGCAGTAGCGCCAGCGTGCCGTAAATGGAGGCAAACACCCCGCCGCGGTCGATATCCGCCACCAGAACGACAGGGCACTGCGCCATTTCAGCCATACCCATATTGACGATATCGCGATCGCGCAGGTTAATCTCAGCCGGGCTTCCCGCCCCTTCCAGTACCAGCACATCGAACTCCTGCGCCAGACTGTTATAAACAGACAGGATTTGATCCCGTAGTTTAGGTTTGTACTCGTGGTAGCTCACCGCATCCATATCGGTTGCCACTTTGCCCATCAGCACAACCTGCGCTTTACGATCGCTGGTCGGCTTAAGCAGCACCGGATTCATACGCACATCTGGCGTAATACCGGCGGCCTCAGCCTGAAAAATTTGCGCGCGGCCCATCTCTTTGCCCTCTGGCGTAATGCCAGAGTTCAGCGCCATGTTCTGCGATTTGAACGGTGCGGTACGCAGTCCATCCTGATAAAAAATTCGACACAGACCGGCGACCAACACGCTTTTACCTACATCAGATGCCGTTCCCTGCAACATTATTGCCTGCGTCATGACGCCTCCTTCAGTGCGTTCTCTCGCATACAGCTAAAAAATTCAGCCTCTGTTTTACACAGCGGGAAGCCCAGCTCGGTATGCAGCTTCACCAGCCAGGGCTGAGTTAATCCCGCTTGTTCAATAAGATCCGTCCGGGCAAACACATCACCCGGCGAGCCGTGTGTTAGCACTTCCCCCCGGCGTAAAACGTACACTGCATCGCTGACTTCATAGATAAGATCGATATCATGGCTGGAGATAACCACGTGGTTTCCTTGCGCTACGATGCGTTTGATTATCTCAATCATCTGCGTGCGACCTGATGGGTCAAGGCCCGCAGTAGGTTCATCCAGTAGCAAATACTGCGCCTGCAACACCAACGCCCCGGCAATTGCCACACGTTTTTTCTGCCCGTGACTTAAACACTGAATAGGCTGATGGCGAAAATGCTGTGCATCAACCAGCGTGAGCGCATCATCCACCCGGCGGGAGATTTCAGTCTCATCCACCCCAAGGTTGCGCAGGCTGAAGGCAATATCGCTGTCGATATCGGTATAAAAAATTTGCTGGTCGGGATCCTGAAATACGGTTGCCACCTGCTGACGCAGCGCCAGCAGGCCGCGCTTGCTGTAATCCAGCGGTTTGCCTTGCCACATCACCGCGCCTTCCTGCGGGCGCAGTAAACCACTCAGGTTCATAAACAGCGTGGATTTCCCGCAGCCATTAGCACCTACCAGCCCGGTGACGGCATGCGTTGAAAAGTCCAGCGTTAGCCCTTTGAGGATCGGGTCATCCTGATAGCGAAACCAAAGCGCTGAAGTGGCAAGCATACTTTTCCTTACAGGTGAAAATCACCCTGATACAGTTTGATATCCAGTGTGGTGGTCATTTGCTGGTAGCGGATCAACACGCGGGTAAACAGCAATCCCACCAGCATCGCCAGCGAGCGATAGCCCAACGGCAAGCTACGATAACCAAAACGTAGCGTTTGTGCGCGATGAATAGCCAGCGCCTCGTCTAACAGGATAAAAATAAAGCGCCAGGTTAGCAGGATCTGCTCAGTGAGCAGGCGAGGAACGTGCGCGCGTTTGAGTAAGATAATCAATTGCGGAAACGGCAGATTGAGTACCAGCCAGAACGTCGCCGCCAGCGCAGCCAGGCTGCGCCAGAAGGTTTCATTGGCGGTGACAAGCCCTGGCGCGCTAACGCCTAACCAATAGCTTCCAACGGGGATGCTGGCCAGCAGCGTCTGCGGATCGCGGCTAAAACTAAACAGAATGGTCACGACGCCGACCGTCAGAAAACCAAACGGTAATGCCATCCAGCGACACCAGCGCCAGAAGGAAATGCGCAGCAGCCAGCAGCTCAGCGCGGCAATCAGTAACAGCTCAATACTCTGCCCCAACGGGGGCAGAGTAAACGCCAGAATCATCATCATCAGCCAGAGCAGAAATTTCCGCACGGGTGAGACATGAAACCAGCGGCTTTGATAGCTAAGCCTGTCAAGCCCGGTCATCACGGCGTTGCCTGCCCTTGGTGTAACCCAGAATGTAGAAAATCACGGCTGCGCCCAGCGATCCCTGAAGCGTAAACAGCAGGCTTTCAATCTCACCGCTTGCCGGTTCATACAAGGGCTGGAACCACGGCTCATAATGTGGGGCAATTGCCTGAATCTGACTCTCCGCCTCACCGTCTGAGCCGCCGTACTCTCCACCATGGTTGATAAAGAACGGCAGGATCACCAGCGCCACTACCATCCCTAACAAAATCAGCGTCTTTTTCATCGTTAGTGTCCTTGAGCGGTAATCAACTGCCGTTTGGTTAACTGGTCATAAATCATTACGGTGAGCAGACCTTCCGCTATCGCAATTGGGATCTGCGTCAGGCAGAAAATCCCCATGAACTTGATGATTGAACCCGTAGCACCGGCGGATGGGTCCGGGAACGCCACGCCCAGTTGCACCGAGGTCACGAAATAGGTGACGAGATCCGCCAGCATCGCGCACAGGAAGACGCAAACATCACGACGCAACCCCGCACGGCAGGCCATTTTCCACACCATGTAACCCACCACCGGGCCAATCACCGCCATCGACATGCCGTTAGCGCCAAGCGTTGTCAAACCACCGTGTGCCAGTAACAGCGCCTGGAACAGCAGGACGATTGCCCCGAGGATTGCCACCACGCCCGGTCCAAACAGGATAACCGCCAGGCCTACCCCGGTAGGGTGCGAACAACTTCCGGTAACAGAAGGAATTTTCAGCGCCGACAGCACAAAAATAAACGCGCCGCACAGAGCCAGTAATACTTTTTGGTGACTATCTTCCTGCACGATTTGGCGCAGCCGCACCAGCCCGTACCACAGGCACGGCAAAAACAGCAGCCACCAGGCCAGCGCCCACATCGGCGGCAAGAAACCTTCCATTATGTGCATGGCGAACGCTTGTTCAGGAACAACCATCAGTAATAGCGCCGCAGCCAACCCGCTGAAAGACAGCTGTTTTAGCTGTTGTTCAAGCTTCATTGTGCATACTCCCACTGTTTATTGACCAGAATGGTCGAGAAATAAGGCAGCGGCTGATCGTCGCTCACCTCATCGAGATGACGCCAGCACTGTTCACCCGGCAGCGTGGCTTCAGACATCATCAATGCACAGCCCAACAAACCCTCTTGTTGCAGCAGCGCTTTGATGCGCGCAAAACGACCGTATACCTTCATCAGCACCAGACTGCCATGCTGCTTTAACGCCTGCTGGATTTCCGCTTCCGGCGCGGTACAGGAGACCACGGCCAGTGACTGTTGCTCCATGGCGAGCGGCGTTTTTGAACGCGCGGCAATCGCAGCGAAAGAGGTCACGCCCGGGACGATTTCTAACCAGTCAGGACAGCCAATACGCTGGAGTAAAAAAACCCAGGTGCTGAACAGCATGGCGTCGCCGAGTGTAATAAAGCCCACCTGCTTACCCGCTTCGACTTCCTGAACTAGCGCGGCCGCAACGTCATCCCATACCGCCTCTTTTTCGGCGCTGTCAGCAC
Organism: Citrobacter sp. RHB35-C21; assembly: GCF_013816515.1. Classification (NCBI taxonomy): domain Bacteria; kingdom Pseudomonadati; phylum Pseudomonadota; class Gammaproteobacteria; order Enterobacterales; family Enterobacteriaceae; genus Citrobacter; species Citrobacter sp. RHB35-C21. The sequence continues at coordinate 2,093,186 of NZ_CP057147.1, read as the reverse complement.
TCATAGGAAAATGGCAGCAGCGAACTTCGGTCTGCTCGCCGATATATTCACGTACGATCGACAGCGCCAGACTGTCGCCACCTTTACGCCCGGCGGGCGCATAGAGAATATCCAGCGTACCCAGCGTGCGTGCGGCCCGCACGGTGATAAGATCGGAAGCGCCAGGCCCGGTGCTTAATGCGTACAGTTTTCCGCTCATGCCGCTTCCTCCAGCGCCACATTAAGCGCCTGTTGTAAATGCGCCACGAACATAGCGCGAACCGCCGGATTCTCACCCAGACCACTGAGCCACGGCGTAGCCGGTATCCCGGCCGCATTGAACAATGTTTTCCACGAATCCTCTTCGTCAGAGGCCATATCATTGATGGCATGATCGCCAGCAACTAACATCAGCGGCATCAGATGCACCGCCGTCACCCCTTCCTGAGACAAACTTTCAATCAGCACATCGACTTCCGGGTAGCTTTCCACCGCCCCAACCCGCGCCGGGTAGCGCTGTGCCGTCATCATATGGTCGAGGCAGGCATAGGCGGCAAAGGCATGATGGCTGGCACCGTGTCCCATAAACACCACTTTTTCATTTTCGCCAAGCACCGGCATTTGCTGTTGCAGCGCCAGCATCAGCTGGGCGTAATCGTCATGGCTGCTCAGCAGCGGAACACCTAGCGTCAGGCGAGAAAAAAGTGGGCGCATGCTTTGCACTTCGCGGACAATTTTTTCGTATTCATCACCGTTGATAATGTGCAACGACTGAATAGCCACGTCCTGATACCCCTGCTCCGCCAGCTTTTGCAGCGCCTGCAGCGGCGTGTCGATCTCAATGCCGTCGCGCTGCTTGAGCTTGCGGATAATCATCCCGGAGGTAAACGCCCGGAACAGGTCGCGGTCAGGGCAACTGGCTGCGAGATCGCTCTCGCAAGCCACAATATTTTTCTCACAGGTGTCGTGATAGCTGGTGCCAAAGCTGACCACCAGAAGCGCCTTTTTCATCTCTAACTCCTTAAGCAGCGGCCAGCCAGCGCGTTAAACGCGCCCCAAAGGCGGCCTGACTTTCCAGTAACTCTTCTCCCGTCACCAACGGTGCCGGACGTGTAATCACGATGCAGGGGATACCAGCATCCAGACAGGGTTGAACTTTTTCCTGATAACCACCTTCCGCACCGGATGCCTTAGTGATCACCACATCAGCCTGACACTGGCGATAAAACGCAGCGTTGAACTCGGCGCTAAACGGCCCGCACAATGCAAAAATCTCACCGACGCCAAATCCCAGGTCCGCGCATTGCTGAATAACCTCGGGTACAGGCAGGACGCGCGCCAGCAGCGTTTTTTCAGGCAACCCTTCGCGCCAGATAGCCAGATCTTTACTGCCGGTCGTCAGCAGCACGCGGTCACCGAAGCGGCGCGCAACCTCGCAGGCTTGCTGAATACTCTGTACGGTATAAAGCTGCGGATGGGTTAAACCGCTCAACTGCTCAGGACGCTGATAGCGGCTCAGCAGTACCCCCGCCGCTTCGCAGGCGTTCATGATGTTGCGGCTCACCACCTCGGCATAAGGATGCGAGGCGTCTATCACCCAGCGCGTCCGATTTTCCTGTAGCCAGGCAATCATTTGTTCGCGCTCCAGACGCCCGCAGCGCACCTGACCTTTGATATCTCCCGCCAGCTGCTTCCCCGTTGGAGTCGCAACTGACAGGGTGTAGGCCACATTGGCTGCGTCCAGTTGCTGGCACAGCATGCGCGCATCGCTGGTACCGCCCATGACCAACACATCACCGTAATTCACAGCACATAACCTCGTGGCGTGATCATCAGGCCGTCCTGAACATAGGTTGTTTTGTTGCCAACGATCACAAGGCTGGTCATATCAACCGGTTCAAAGTCCATTTCACCCAGGGTGGTCAACCATTTTTCCTGTTTTTTACGTCCGGCTGACTTCACAATACCCACCGGCGTTTGCGCGCTCTTGCTGGCAGAAAGCAGCTCAAATGCGCGCGCCAGATGTCCTTCGCGACCCCGACTGCGCGGGTTGTAGAAACAGATTACAAAGTCTGCTTCGCCGGCAGCCACTATGCGTTTTTCGATAACTGGCCACGGAGTTAACAGATCGCTCAAGCTGATGTGGCAGAAGTCGTGCATCAACGGCGCACCCAGCAAAGAGGCAGCGGCAATGCTGGCCGTCATTCCTGGGATCAGCCTGACCTCAACGTCCAGCTTTTGCTTGCTGACAAGCTCAAGCACCAGCCCGGCCATACCGTAAATCCCTGCATCACCGCTGCTGATCAGCGCCACATTGTGACCTGCCTGCGCCAGTTCGATCGCCGCCTGGCAGCGTTCAATTTCTTTGCACATCCCGGTTTTGATCACCTGCTTGTCGCCAGTGAACGCTTTTACCAGGTGGGTGTAGGTTTTATAGCCAACGATGATTTCCGCTGCCTGCAATGCTTCAACGGCTTCCATGGTCATCATTGCCTGCGAGCCAGGGCCAATTCCAATTACGCTTAACATCAGTGTGAAACTCCCAAAGTGATAGTGACGCCCTGTTCTCGCAGGGTCTCGCCTAACAGTTTTCCGTGGCTCAGCAGCCAGGCTGCAGGACCGGAAACGCTTCCTGTACCCACCGTTTTGCGAACAAACGATGAGGCCGGAAAACGGTGTTCATGCTCACGCAGCGCGTCAGCAGTAAAGGTTTCGAAAGGAACGCGACAGCACGAAGCCAGTTGGATAAGTCCCTGTTCATCTTTTTTCAGCGTGATACTGCCAATCGCTTTAAGCGCCAGCGGATCGAGCTGCTGGGCTTCGAGTTGCCTGGCAAGCAGCGCGGCCAGCAACGGGAACGGCGTGTCACGACGACAACCAATTCCGGCCACAACACGCTGCGGCACCAGCTTCCAATGCGGAACAGGCAGATCGGGCAAATTGGTGCGTAAGGTGATACACACCAGCGCATCCAGTTCAGGAAGCTGATTGAGATCGGTTACCGTGATAAATCCGCGCCGGTCGCAATGACTGACATCCTGCGTCAGTTCATCATCCCACCACAGCCCAACCCGCTTATTACTGACCAGCATCTGATTAACGATCTTCACCGCCGAACGGAAATCACTCATCCGGGCATTCAGTTGAAATGCCAGCGTATCCAGTGCCGCCATATCGTTGACATCCGTCGCCGTGGTGATCACCGGATCGGCGCCCAACATGCCCGCCAGATACCGCGCCAGCGCATTGGCACCGCCCGCGTGACCGGAGAGCAGGCTGATGACATGCTGGGCGCGTTCATCAATGACCACCACCGCCGGATCGCAAAATTTATCGTTGACCAGCGGGGCCAGCACGCGCACCGCAATGCCGGTCGCACCGATAAAAATCAGCGCCGAGTAATTCGCAAACGCTTCGCGGGCGGTATTCGCAAAGCCGTTTTCGAAAGGAATGAATCCCTCCTCCAGCAGCTTTTCACTGGTAAAACAGGTGACCGGCAGCATGGCCGCCAGACGTTTTGCCAGCGTAACGCCTCCCGGGGTCAGGCAAAAAAGCGCAATTGACTCAGGCTTTACGGTATTCATGGCTAAAGTCCGCCGCATAGAGTTTGGAGTAGTGATACTCCGAGCCCAGGAAATTACCGACCAGAATAAGGGCCGTTTTACGGATGCCCGCATCACGAACCTTGTCGCCAATATCCGCCAGGGTACCGCGCACAGTCTGGCTTTCCGGCCAGGTTGCCTTGTAGATCACCGCCACGGGCGTGGTCGCCGGATAACCGCCTTCAATCAAACGCTCGGCCACACGATGAATACGCTGAACGGACAGATAAATCGCCATAGATGTCTGGTGACTGGCAAATGACTCTAGCTGTTCGCGCTCCGGCACCGGCGTGCGTCCTTCCAGGCGGGTAATGATCAGGCTCTGTGAGACCTCAGGCACGGTATACTCAACGCCCAACTCCGCCGCCGCGCCAAGGAATGCGCTGACGCCGGGCACAACCTGCCAGTCAATCCCGCGTTTGGTCAGTTCCTCGCCCTGCTCGCGCACGGAACCGTACAGCGAAACATCGCCGGTTTGCAGACGCACCACGGTCTTACCCGCTTTCACTCCGGCTTCCATCAGATCAAGGATCTGCTCCAGATGCAGTTCAGCGCTGTCGTGGCATTCAGCACCAGCAGGACAATATTCCAGCAGTTCGGTGTTAATCAGCGATCCGGCGTAGATAACAACCTGCGCCTGCTGTAGCAACCGGTAACCTTTGAGGGTAATCAGCTCGCGATCGCCAGGACCTGCGCCAACAAACCACACGCTACGGGGATCAAAAATCTCAGACATGGTTTCCTTCCTTCTGACAGGCGATAACAAATACGGGGTTATTCGGTTTGAAATAGTGACCACTGCCAAGCGTGGTAAGCGAGGAAACCTGTAGCTGCAGGCAATCCACTCCCGGTACGCCAAGATGGTCCAGATGTGCCAGCGCGGTGTTGAGGTTTTCCTGGAGGATGAATGTCATCACCAGCCGCCCTGCGGGATGCAATTGACGCATTGACCAGTCAATCAGTTCAGTCAAATGGCCACCGCTGCCGCCCATGAAAATAGCATCGGCTTTTTCAGCGATGGTCATCGGCGCAACACCGGGAAAAATGTCGATGTTTGCACAGGCAAAATGCTGGCGGTTTTCATCCAATAACCTGAGCGCCGCCGGGTTACGCTCGATTGCCGTCACGCGCAATCCAGGGTATTGCAGCGCGGCTTCTATCGACACGCTGCCGGTTCCCGCGCCAATATCAATCAGGTGACTGGCGCGGTGTAATTCAAGTTTTGAGAGGGCAAGTGCACGTACCGCTTCTTTGGTCATCGGCACTTTCTCTCCACGTAAAAACAGCTCATCTTTCATCAAGGATCACCACTGCATTCATGTCATAGTCGGCGTTAACTTCGTTCACAGGCAGGAAATGGATCCGTTCGTTTTCCATTGCCAGGTTTTCGCCAATCACCATCCAGCGATGTCCCTTGCCTCGTGCAATGAGCTGCTGCGCAATTTCACGCGGGCCGCACTGCGCATCTGTCACCATCGCCACCTTGTTATGTCGCGCCAGTTCATCGAAACAGACGCTGCGACCATGGCTACTGGTCAGCCACATATCGTTCATATCAATACCGGACTGCGCACACAGGTACTGCACCGCGCTAATACCGGGAATAATGCGCACATTTTCAATACCAAAATGCGCCACCATGCGCGTCCCGATGCCGTAAAACAGCGGATCGCCAGATGCCAGCACCACAACGCGTTGCTCCTGGTGCGCGCAAATCCAGTTCAAAAGTTCGAGAATATTGGCGCCGAGAACAAACTGTTCACCGGTAAAATCCGGGAATTGCTGCAAATGCCGCTTTCCACCGACCAGAACATCAGCCGTTGCGACCGCTTCGCGCGCAGCAGGCGTCATCAAATGCAAACCGGCTGGCCCCATCCCTACAACGGTTAACATTGCATCTCCTCAGCAATCTCTGCGACCGGGCGATTACTTCCAAGCACCTGATTATCAAAAGAGAACATGATGGCGTCACAGGTCGGGGGATTTTTGGTAAAGCGCAACGTTTGCAGGACGCGCATACAGATGCGCTTAGCCAGATGGTTGTAAATGTGCTGAAAACCGTATGCTTCTATGTGTTCCATCGCCGCCTCGGTGGTATCGCAGTCGCTGACCAGCGTGAGCAGTTCCAGCGGCGCACCCAGTAACGCGAGGTGGGCCACCAGCGTTTCCATGCGAGCATCGGCAATATGGCTGTGGGTATGAAAGATCCCCGCCGCAATTTTGACGAGCTTACCAGGGTGTCCCACCAGCACAATTTGTCGGAACCCCAGACGTACGGCTTCTTCAATCATGTAGCCGACAAAATTGCTCATAGTGACCACAACCTGGGTGTCGATCCCCATCTGCTCACGCACAAAACGTTCGCCGTGGTTTCCTGGCACCAGTACGACACGCTCCAGCCCCGCCGCTCGCTTAATTTCCAGCTCCAGCGACAGTGAACGTTTCCAGCTTTCTTCTGACATCGGCGTGACGATCCCAGTCGTACCAATGATCGAAATGCCGCCCAGAATGCCAAGGCGGGAGTTGTAGGTTTTTTGCGCCCGCTCTTCGCCTTCCGGCGCGAAAATTTCAATTTGCGCCCCACGATTCGGACCAATCGCCTCACGAACCGCAGACTCAATGGTCTGGCGAGGTGTGCGATTAATCGCCGAACTGCCCACCGGCAGGCCGATCCCTTTGCGGGTTACCGTGCCAACGCCTTCCCCGCCCTGAAGGGTTATCTCTTTGCTATCGTTTAACGTCACGCGGGCAAAAATCAGCATGCCGTGAGTGGCATCCACATCATCGCCACCGTCTTTGCGGATGGCGGCTATCGCCTGCTGTCCTTCGATATGCGGTGACTCTACGTTCAGACACAGCGTCACACCTGATGGCGTCACGATAGAAACCTGATGGATCAGGTGTTGGCGCAATACCATCAGCGCCGCCACTTTTGCCGCCGCCGTCGCGCACGATCCCGTGGTATATCCTTTACGCAGCGCTTTACCGTTGTGCCACACAGGCGTATCGAAGGACTCGCTCATCGCGCCCCCTGCATGTGATAAAGCATGGCGTTGACGATCGCGGCGGCGACGTTACTTCCCCCTTTACGACCTAACGCAGCAATGGCGGGTAGATTGCTTTGGGTCAGTGCATCTTTCGACTCTTCGGCACCGACGAACCCAACCGGTACGCCAACGACACCACTGACGGCCACATCATGCTCAAGCAGGCGGAACAGCGCTGTCGGCGCGTTGCCAAACACAAACAGCTTTTCACCCTCTTCCTTCACCGCAATGTCAACGGCCGCCATTGACCGGGTAATGCCCTGCTCTTTTGCCGTCCGCACGACCCGCGGGTCGCTGATGTAGCAGCGGCATTCGCCACCGAATTTTGCCAGCAGCGTTTTATTAATCCCGGAAAGGGCCATAGTGGTATCGGTATAAATCACGCTCGAACGGCTAAGCGCCGCACAGAACTGCTCCAGCACATCACTGGAAAACCACAGAATGTCCAGCCAGTCGAAATCCGCTGTCGTGTGAATAACCCGCTTGATAATGGCTTCATGTAACGGGCTGGCAAACTGATAGTCCGGGCGGGTTTCACGGATGATCTCGCCAATAATGTCGAAACTTTTGGCCTCAATCGCCTGGGGTTGCTGGATATATTGCATTGTGTTGTCCTCAGGCCACACCGACCAGCAGCCACCGCAGCGCAATAAACAGCGCCAGTGCCAGCATCGATGCCACCCACATCAATCGAATCGTATGGGAAATGTCGTCTACCGAAATGTCGCGTTGTGCATCACCGATCCACGGTTTCTCAACGCGCTCGCCAAAGTAGTCATTAGGACCACCCAGACGAATTCCTAATGCCCCGGCAACGGACGCTTCTGACCACGCACAGTTGGGGCTGCTGTGGTTGTAGCGATCGCGCCAGCCAATCTGCAAAGCACGCGCGCCGTCCTGGCGACATAAAAATGCCGCTGCGCCCAGCAGCAGCCAACTTAGTCTCGCGGGAATATAATTTGCGACATCGTCCAGACGAGCGCTGACCATACCGATAGCGCGGTATTTTTCATGTTTGTAGCCCACCATGGAGTCAAGGGTGTTTACCGCTTTGTAGGCCATCGCCAGAGGCGCACCGCCGAGGAGCAAGAAGAACAGCGGCGCGATGATGCCATCAACGGTGTTCTCAGCCACGGTTTCCACTACGCCGCGATTGATCTGCTGTGGCTGTAATTGCGAGGTATCACGTCCTACAATCCATGACAGCTTTTCCCGACTTGCAGCAAGGTTACCGGCACGTAGCGGACGCTCGACATCCTGCGCGGCGTTTGCCAGGCAGCGCCCGGCCAGCACGGTAAAGATCATCCAGACCTCAACCACCCAACCAAGCCAGGGATGAATAGAGTGCGCCAGCGCCAGTACTCCCCAGGACACAGCCCAGGTCAGCCCAACCACCACAATCCACATCACCGCGCCACCGATGCGTAGCGCACGGTCGCTATGGCAGTAACGCCGAACAACTCGCTGCACTGCAGAAATCAGATTGCCAATCCAGCGCACCGGATGCGGCCAGTTCTGCGGATCGCCGATGATAAAATCAAGCAGCCAGGCAACACACCACGCGAGGATGGTCATAGTGCGCTCCTCGCGGCTGCCAGCCAGTGGTTAAGCATCTGCGGACGTTGAGCAAAATGAACGTGTAGATAGCTGGCAAAGGTATTTCCCACCTGCCAGCCGCCGGACCAGGCTTGCAGCGTTTTGCCATCGCGCACTTTGCGACAGTTCATCACCGCGGAGGTTTCAGGGGTAAAATCGGAGTAGTGGAATTCATGTCCGCGCAGCACTTCGCCTTCTGCAGCTAACAACGTCTGCTGCGCGGCCTGCGCTTCGCAGTAGCCAAATCGGGTCAGACGTTTTCCCATTTTGCTGTGACCGGGAATGATATCCGCCATCAGCCAGGTATCACCCTGGCTGTCTTCCAGCGAACTGCCGAGATACATCAGCCCCCCGCACTCGGCATAAATCGCGACACCCTGCTGGTGCGCCGCCCGCAGTTGGTTAAGCATTGCAACATTACGGGCCAACGCCGCAGCATGTAACTCAGGATATCCACCCCCCAGCCAGATCATCTGACAGTCGGGTAAACAGGTGTCGTGCAACGGGCTAAAACGGACAATCTTAAGCCCCGTGCGCTCCAGTAGCGTAATGTTGTCCGGGTAGTAGAAATTGAACGCTTCGTCATCGGCGATGGCAAGCGTTAGCCCTGCCCCGGCGTCTGCGGCGGGCAGCGCTGGCCATTCACCAGCAGGAAGCGTGTCTAACTGGCTTAATCTCAGCAGCGCGTCGATATCAAGGGTTTGCTCCAGCGTCGCGGCAAACGCCTGCCACGGCTGCTGGTTGATAACCGACTCACGCGCGGTAACTAACCCCAGATGACGCTCAGGGAGCGCAACGCCTTCCATACGGGGAACGTAGCCTAATACGGGTACAGCGCAGTAACGCTCAATCGCCACTTTCAGGAGCTGGTAATGCGTTTCGCTGTTAACCCGGTTAACAATAACGCCGGCAATATTCAGGGTTGGATCAAAATGCTGAAACCCCATTACCGTCGCGGCGATCGAGGTGGAAACGGCTTTGCCATCAACCAGTAGGATAACCGGACAGCCTAACTGTTTGGCCATCGCGGCGGTGCTGCAGTAGTTTGGGTCGGTGCCGTATCCGTCATACAACCCCATAACGCCTTCAATAACGGCGATATCCGCATGTTGCATGTGCTCGCGAAATAAAGCATTCAGGGTGGGGACGGGAAGCATGAAGCTATCAAGATTGCGGGAAGCAGTGCCGCATACCGCGGTATGCCAGCCGGTATCAAGGTAATCGGGGCCTACTTTGCAAGGCTGGACGCGTAAACCGCGTTTTTTCAACAAGCTCAACAAGCCCAGCGTCACCGTGGTTTTACCACAGCCGCTTCCGGTACCTGCAAGAACAAAAGCGTGAAAATTGGCCGCCATACCCTGATCCTGTTCAGGGTGGTAGGGGTGTAAAGATACCCAGTCTCTCGACTGTATGCATCTGAACCACCCCCTTCCCACCGAAGTTGTTGGTAGTCACTGACAGGCAGGTCTTCTGGCTTAGCGTCATCCTCACCCGTCCTTCCCAATCTTGCGATCAGTGGTCAATACGGGGTCGTCAGCATCACAGCAGCGGGGGCTGCGGGGGATTCTCACCCCCTTCCCTACCACAAATGTGGCAAACCTGTCAGTTCAAGAGCCTGATTAATTAAGCTCTCTGTTATGAGGTAAATTCACGACCTCATGACAATAATTCAATTTAATATCTTGCCGGGTTCATTCAACCAATTACCTGGCCTAAAACCACTTATTCATATGCTCGCATTCTGAATGAAAGTGCCAACAAAGAATAAAGAAAGTCATTCACAGAGACACTGTATCTCATCACAAAAATAAAAACTGGTGCAGTTTATCCCTCTAATACTATTATTTTGTTGCGCTATGACAATTTATTGACTGCTGTCGCTACTTTTCATTTTATAATGACTGGCATAGCGCCCTATATCAAAAATCGGCAATAGCAAAATATTGCTATTTAAGCGGACTCGCCACGTGAAATGACATTTATTTGCTGGCGAAATGCCTGCGGCGTGACCTGATACGTTTGACGAAAAACTTTGCAAAAATAACTGGTTTGCGAAAATCCTAAATTACGCGCAATGCTGGCTATGCTCCAGTCACTGTGGCAAAGCAGCTCTTTTGCACTGGCCATTCGCTGCTGGTTTACCCATGCGTTAAAACCGATACCATGATATTTTTTGAACAATTTGCTGAAATAGTAAGGGCTAAGGTAAACATGAGAGGCGACATCCTCCAGACGCAATTCGTCTGATAAATGCGCATCAATATAACGCAGTGCTTTTTTCATTTTGCTGTCATGAGGATTGGTGCTGCGGTTAGCGCGTACCGGCTCTGACTGCTGCGGGTTATCTTTGATAACCACAAAATTAAGTTGTTTCTTAAGGCAATTTTCTACGATGAGCTTCAGCAGATCCGCTGAGGCGATGACTCGCGAATAGTCCATTTCCGGTACATTACGAAACTCGTTGACCAGTTCGGGATCGGCTTGCCAGCGGTCATCTACATTCAGAATATCAACCAAACCAACATCGTTACTTAAGCGTACCTGGCCACAAAGCACAAACCCTACCAGGTGCCCCGCAATGACCAGCGGAATTGAGAAGTCGGTAAGTCCGGCGTGACAGCGATAGATGCAGGGTTGATCGGATTTAGAGGCTTCCAGCCCTCCACAGCGATCGCTCATACGACAACGGGTACTGTGCTGAGGATGCTGACGCATCAACTGGCAAAAAGGGGTGAAATTAAAAAGCTCAGAAATTTCATCACCGTGAATATTGACAACCACAACGGCCAGACTGGTGGCCTGCGCAAAATCCTGTGCGATTTTATTAATGAGTTCTGAGTTCAGGGCACTCGCAGAAATCATGATAAAACCTCTCAGTTAATTTATTGTTATAAATAAAACATATTATTCACATTCATTTTCACCCTGCCATCCTGAGCATTGATGAAAGTCGTAATTGAACATAACAAAAGTCTCCCATTCTTGGGAGACTTTTTGGGCAGTTCAGGATACCGGATCACGAAAACAGTTTTTACTTTTCAAAAATAAACTTCTTCTGTGAAGCTAGGGAAGGTGCGAATAAGCAGGTCATTTCTTCCCAAGCTGACTCGCTGATTAAAATTTCGCGGATCTGGGCCGATTTTTTTCCCGCAAACACATCGAATCAGCCTATTTAGGCTATTTTTTCCACCATTTCTGGCGTTATTTCCGGTTTTTACTGAGATCTCTCCCACTGACGTATCATTTGGTCCACCCGAAACAGGTTGGCCAGGGTGAATAACATCGCCAGTTGGTTATCGTTTTTCAGCAGCCCCTTGTATCTGGCTTTCACGAAGCCGAACTGCCGCTTGATGATGCGAAACGGGTGCTCCACCCTGGCACGGATGCTGGCTTTCATGTATTCGATGTTGATGGCCGTTTTGTTCTTGCGCGGATGCTGCTTCAAGGTTTTTACCCTGCCGGGACGCTCGGCGATCAGCCAGTCCACATCCACCTCGGCCAGCTCCTCGCGCTGTGGCGCTCCTTGGTAGCCGGCATCGGCTGAGACAAATTGCTCCTCTCCATGAAGCAGATTACCCAGCTGATTGAGGTCATGCTCGTTGGCCGCGGTGGTGACTAGGCTGTGGGTCAGGCCACTCTTGGCATCGACACCAATGTGGGCCTTCATGCCAAAGTGCCACTGATTGCCTTTCTTGGTCTGATGCATCTCCGGATCGCGTTGCTGCTCTTTGTTCTTGGTAGAGCTGGGTGCCTCAATGATGGTGGCATCCACCAAAGTGCCTTGGGTCATCATGACGCCTGCTTCGGCCAGCCAGCGATTGATGGTCTTGAACAATTGACGGGCCAGTTGATGCTGCTCGAGCAGGTGGCGGAAATTCATGATGGTGGTGCGATCCGGCAGGGCGCTATCCAGGGATAATCGGGCAAACAGGCGCATGGAGGCGATTTCGTACAGGGCATCTTCCATGGCACCGTCGCTCAGGTTGTACCAATGCTGCATGCAGTGAATACGCAGCATGGTCTCCAGCGGATAGGGCCGTCGGCCATTGCCCGCCTTGGGATAAAACGGCTCGATGACAGCGGTCATATTCTGCCATGGCAGAATCTGCTCCATGCGGGAGAGGAAAATCTCTTTTCGGGTCTGACGGCGCTTAGTGCTGAATTCACTATCGGCGAAGGTGAGTTGATGGCTCATGATGTCCCTCTGGGATGCGCTCCGGATGAATATGATGATCTCATATCAGGAACTTGTTCGCACCTTCCCTAGCTCTCATTTTCGTCCAGCTTACACGTATTACACGGTAAATTTTTGCCAATCAAATAACGATAAATTGCTGCACCCGCGCACGCGCCGATGATAGGGGCCACAATCGGTACAATGAAATAAGGGATATCACGCCCACCGGTCATCGCAACATCTCCCCACCCGGCCATCCAGGTAAACAATTTAGGGCCAAAATCACGCGCCGGATTCATCGCAAATCCGGTGAGCGGACCGGTGGATGCGCCGATAACAGCAACCAGAATACCAATCAGCAATGGTGCCAACGGACCTTTAGGAACGCCGTTACCGTCGTCAGTCAGCGCCATGATCATCCCCATAAGAATGGAGGTAATCACCACTTCGACCAACGCTGCCTGCCAGACGCTGAGCGCCGCCGCAGGATAAGTACTAAAAATACTGGCAAGGTGCAGGCTTTCCAGACTGCCGCGCACCATCTGGTGGGCCGACTCATACTCGGTAAACAGACTGCCGTAGAGCAAATAAGCCAGCAAAGCGCCACCAAAGGCCCCCGCGACCTGCGCCACAGTGTAAGGTAAAACTTTGCGCCCCGGAAAACAGGCAAACAGCCACAGTGCGATGGTGATAGCAGGGTTGAGATGCGCGCCAGAAATCCCGGCCGTCAGGTAGACTGCAAGCGAGATCCCCAGCCCCCAAATGATGCAGATTTCCCACAATCCCAGGCTGGCACCTGCGACTTTCAGAGCGCTCAGGCAGCCAATACCAAAAAACAAAAACAGCCCGGTACCCAAAAACTCAGCAATGCATTGCGCTTTTAGTGAATCGTTCATTGTGACACCTTCTAAGCAGAGTTCGTGTCTTTACCAGCGGACTCCTTACTGGCAAGTAGAATACTTCGAGGCTTACTATAAAAGGCCGTATCAGCAAATTGTTGGCATTCTGCGGATAGCTTGCCCTTTAAAATCGTGGGGCAATAGCAAATTCTTGCTACGCACTTTATTAAAACATTAGAGACAATCGGGATTTCGCGTATTACACGGACATTTTCAAAACAATAAAATATTGCTATTAGCAGAAATCTGTTTTCAAACCACCATCACAATTTCATTTTTTTCGCATAGCAAATGATATTTATAATGTCACCAGAAAAAGTGTAAATGTGGAACTGACATAACTAAATAATCATATCAACGAGATTTAATATAACCATTAAAAACAACAAGTTAAAATAATTAATAGCAATTTTATATCACCTTACCTCTATTATTTTTTCACTCTCAATTTCAAGTCAGCCATTCTTTTTCCTCGCTTCTTTTTATAGTCATGAACATCGGGACAACCCAGGCGAGGTCTTTATGCAACAAGAAGCGTTAGGAATGGTAGAAACCAAAGGCTTGACTGCAGCCATAGAGGCCGCAGATGCAATGGTGAAGTCAGCCAATGTAATGCTGGTCGGCTACGAAAAAATTGGTTCGGGGCTGGTAACAGTCATTGTCCGCGGCGATGTTGGCGCAGTCAAAGCAGCAACAGATGCAGGTGCCGCCGCAGCACGTAATGTGGGAGAAGTGAAAGCCGTACACGTCATCCCACGCCCTCACACCGATGTAGAAAAAATCTTACCGAAGGGAATTAGCTAATGAGCAGCAATGAGCTGGTTGATCAGATCATGGCGCAGGTGATTGCTCGCGTGGCAACGCCGGAACAGCAGGCTATCCCTGAAAATAATCCTCCAACACGAGAAACGGCTATGGCAGAGAAAAGCTGCAGTTTAACGGAGTTTGTCGGTACTGCGATTGGCGACACCGTCGGTCTGGTAATCGCCAACGTGGACAGCGCCCTACTGGACGCAATGAAACTTGAAAAACGGTATCGCTCCATTGGCATCCTTGGCGCGCGTACTGGTGCAGGCCCGCACATCATGGCCGCAGATGAAGCGGTAAAAGCCACCAATACTGAAGTCGTCAGTATTGAGTTGCCACGTGATACCAAAGGCGGCGCGGGTCACGGTTCGCTGATTATTCTCGGCGGCAACGATGTTTCCGACGTGAAACGCGGAATTGAGGTTGCGCTGAAAGAACTGGATCGCACCTTTGGCGATGTTTACGCCAACGAAGCCGGTCACATCGAAATGCAATACACCGCACGCGCCAGCTACGCGCTGGAAAAAGCCTTTGGTGCACCGATTGGCCGTGCCTGTGGCGTGATCGTCGGCGCCCCGGCATCCGTTGGTGTCCTGATGGCTGATACTGCGCTGAAATCCGCCAACGTGGAAGTAGTGGCCTACAGCTCCCCAGCCCATGGCACCAGCTTCAGTAACGAAGCCATTCTGGTCATTTCAGGCGATTCCGGCGCTGTGCGTCAGGCCGTTATCTCCGCCCGCGAAATCGGTAAAACCGTACTCGGGACCCTCGGCTCAGAACCGAAAAACGATCGTCCGTCCTACATCTGATATCAGTGAGGCTGATTCATGAGATCGAAAAGATTTGAAGCACTGGCGAAGCGCCCTGTGAATCAGGATGGCTTCGTTAAGGAGTGGATCGAAGAAGGCTTCATTGCGATGGAAAGCCCGAACGACCCTAAACCGTCGATTAAAATCGTCAACGGTACAGTCACAGAACTGGACGGCAAATCCGCCAGTGAATTTGACTTAATTGACCATTTCATTGCCCGCTATGGCATTAACCTGGCGCGCGCTGAAGAAGTCATGGCGATGGACTCAGTAAAACTTGCCAATATGCTTTGCGACCCTAACGTGAAGCGCAAAGACATTGTGCCGCTGACCACCGCAATGACCCCGGCAAAAATTGTCGAAGTGGTGTCCCATATGAACGTCGTTGAGATGATGATGGCCATGCAGAAAATGCGTGCTCGTCGTACACCGTCTCAGCAGGCGCACGTCACTAACGTTAAAGATAATCCGGTGCAGATTGCCGCTGATGCGGCTGAAGGCGCCTGGCGCGGATTTGACGAACAGGAAACGACGGTTGCCGTTGCGCGTTATGCACCCTTTAACGCCATTGCGCTGTTAGTCGGCTCACAGGTTGGGCGCCCTGGCGTATTAACCCAGTGCTCGCTGGAAGAAGCGACCGAACTTAAACTCGGTATGTTAGGCCACACCTGTTACGCGGAAACCATCTCTGTCTATGGTACTGAACCCGTCTTTACCGACGGCGATGACACGCCATGGTCGAAAGGTTTCCTCGCCTCTTCCTACGCCTCACGCGGTCTGAAAATGCGCTTTACCTCCGGTTCTGGCTCAGAAGTTCAGATGGGTTACGCCGAAGGTAAATCGATGCTTTACCTTGAAGCCCGCTGTATTTACATCACCAAAGCCGCTGGCGTACAGGGTTTACAAAATGGTTCAGTAAGCTGCATCGGCGTGCCTTCCGCTGTGCCGTCAGGCATTCGTGCGGTGTTAGCTGAAAACCTGATCTGTTCCTCCCTGGATCTGGAGTGTGCCTCCAGCAACGACCAAACCTTTACCCACTCGGATATGCGTCGTACTGCCCGCCTGCTGATGCAGTTCCTGCCGGGTACTGACTTCATCTCTTCCGGTTATTCCGCTGTGCCGAACTACGACAACATGTTTGCGGGTTCGAACGAGGATGCCGAAGATTTTGACGACTACAACGTTCTCCAGCGAGACCTCAAGGTAGATGGGGGTCTGCGTCCGGTTCGTGAAGAAGACGTTATCGCCATTCGTAATAAAGCGGCACGTGCACTGCAGGCCGTCTTTGCCGGGATGGGATTACCGCCAATCACTGATGAAGAAGTGGAAGCGGCGACTTACGCCCACGGTTCGAAAGATATGCCGGAGCGAAACATCGTTGAAGATATCAAGTTTGCGCAAGAGATCATCAATAAAAACCGTAACGGTCTGGAAGTGGTGAAAGCCCTTGCTCAGGGCGGGTTTACCGATGTCGCTCAGGACATGCTCAACATCCAGAAAGCCAAGTTAACCGGGGATTATCTGCATACCTCCGCCATTATCGTTGGCGACGGACAGGTGCTATCCGCAGTAAATGACGTCAATGACTATGCCGGTCCGGCAACAGGTTATCGCCTACAAGGCGAACGCTGGGAAGAGATCAAAAACATCCCTGGCGCACTTGATCCCAACGAGCTTGGCTAAGGGGTGAAAAATGGAAATCAATGAAAAGCTGCTGCGCCAGATAATTGAAGACGTACTGTCTGAAATGCAAACCAGCGACAAACCCGTCTCATTCCGCGCATCGACAGCGGCTAGCGCACCACAGGCTGCAGCGGCGCAGGGCGACAGCTTTCTGACCGAGATTGGCGAAGCCAAACAAGGCCAGCAGCAAGACGAAGTGATTATTGCCGTAGGTCCCGCGTTTGGACTGTCGCAAACCGTCAATATCGTAGGGATCCCGCATAAGAACATCTTGCGCGAAGTGATTGCGGGTATTGAAGAAGAAGGCATTAAAGCGCGCGTTATCCGCTGCTTTAAATCCTCCGATGTGGCATTTGTCGCCGTGGAAGGTAACCGTCTGAGCGGTTCCGGGATCTCTATCGGCATCCAGTCAAAAGGCACCACGGTTATCCACCAGCAGGGGTTACCGCCGCTTTCTAACCTGGAGCTGTTCCCTCAGGCACCGCTTCTGACGCTGGAAACCTATCGTCAGATCGGTAAAAACGCCGCGCGTTATGCCAAGCGTGAATCTCCGCAACCGGTCCCTACTCTGAATGACCAGATGGCTCGTCCTAAGTACCAGGCGAAATCGGCCATTCTGCACATTAAAGAGACCAAATACGTCGTGACGGGCAAAAACCCGCAGGAACTGCGCGTGGCGCTTTGATAAAGGATAACTCCATGAATACCGACGCAATTGAATCGATGGTTCGGGATGTGCTGAGCCGGATGAACAGCCTGCAAGGCGAGCCCGCGACGCCGGTCGCGGCGAGTTCATCAGCACATACCGCGAAAGTCACGGATTACCCTCTCGCGAATAAACATCCTGAGTGGGTAAAAACCGCAACCAACAAAACTCTGGATGACTTCACGCTCGAAAATGTTCTGAGCAACAAAGTGACGGCGCAGGACATGCGCATCACCCCTGAAACGCTGCGCCTTCAGGCGGAAATCGCCAAAGATGCCGGACGTGACAGACTGGCGATGAACTTCGAGCGTGCAGCTGAGCTAACCGCTGTACCTGACGATCGCATTCTTGAGATCTACAACGCGCTACGCCCATACCGCTCAACGAAAGATGAGCTGATGGCCATCGCCGACGATCTCGAAAATCGTTATCAGGCAAAGATCTGTGCAGCTTTCGTTCGTGAAGCGGCAGCGCTGTACGTTGAGCGTAAAAAACTCAAAGGCGACGACTAACTCAGGGACAGGATCATGCGATATATAGCTGGCATTGACATAGGCAACTCATCAACGGAAGTCGCTCTGGCTACCCTCGATGAGTCTGGCGCACTTAGCATCACCGGCAGCGCGCTGGCAGAAACCACCGGAATTAAAGGCACATTACGTAATGTGTTTGGTATTCAGGAGGCACTTTCGCTGGCAGCAAAAAACGCTGGTATCAATGTCAGCGATATTTCGCTAATCCGTATTAACGAAGCCACCCCGGTCATTGGCGACGTCGCGATGGAAACGATAACCGAAACCATCATCACTGAATCCACCATGATCGGCCATAACCCTAAAACGCCGGGCGGCGTCGGATTAGGCGTTGGCGTCACTATTACGCCGGAAGACCTGCTCAGCCGTCCGGCGGATACGCCCTATATTCTGGTGGTTTCATCGGCCTTTGATTTCGCCGATGTCGCCACGATGATTAATGCCTCCGTCCGCGCCGGATACCAGTTAACTGGCGTTATTTTGCAGCAGGACGATGGCGTATTGGTCAGTAATCGTCTGACCCACCCCTTGCCTATCGTCGATGAAGTCCTTCATATCGACCGCATCCCGCTAGGTATGCTGGCTGCCATTGAGGTCGCAATTCCAGGAAAAGTCATTGAAACGCTTTCTAACCCTTACGGGATTGCGACCGTTTTTGGCCTCAACGCCGACGAGACTAAAAACATTGTCCCGATGGCGCGGGCGCTTATCGGCAACCGTTCTGCCGTGGTCGTGAAAACGCCATCAGGTGATGTGAAAGCACGAGCCATTCCTGCCGGAAATCTGGAGCTACAGTCACAGGGTCGTACCGTACGGGTCGACGTTGCAGCTGGCGCTGAAGCGATTATGAAAGCGGTTGGCGAATGCCCGAAGCTGGATAACGTCACCGGAGAGGCTGGCACCAATATTGGCGGCATGCTGGAGCATGTGCGCCAGACAATGGCTGAATTAACCAACAAACCCAGCCACGAAATTTTTATTCAGGACCTGCTGGCAGTCGATACCTCGGTTCCCGTCAGCGTGACCGGCGGGCTAGCCGGTGAGTTCTCGCTGGAACAAGCTGTCGGCATTGCTTCCATGGTGAAATCAGACCGCCTGCAAATGGCGATGATTGCTCAGGAAATCACGCAAAAGCTCAACATTGACGTCCAGGTTGGCGGCGCCGAAGCCGAAGCGGCCATTCTGGGGGCCTTAACCACCCCCGGCACGACGCGGCCACTGGCTATTCTGGACCTCGGTGCAGGATCGACCGATGCCTCCATCATCAACCCGAAAGGCGAAATTATTGCCACGCACCTGGCGGGTGCGGGCGATATGGTCACGATGATTATTGCCCGTGAACTGGGGCTGGAAGACCGTTATCTCGCTGAAGAGATCAAAAAGTACCCGCTGGCGAAAGTCGAGAGCTTGTTCCATCTTCGCCACGAAGATGGCAGCGTCCAGTTCTTCCCTACACCTCTCCCGCCAACGGTTTTTGCCCGCGTATGCGTAGTAAAACCCGATGAACTGGTGCCACTGCCAGGCGAACTGGCGCTGGAGAAAGTCCGGGCCATTCGCCGCAGCGCTAAGGAACGCGTTTTCGTCACCAACGCACTCAGAGCGCTACGTCAGGTGAGTCCGACCGGGAACATTCGGGATATTCCCTTTGTGGTGCTGGTTGGCGGCTCATCCCTGGACTTTGAAGTTCCGCAACTGGTCACCGATGCGCTGGCACACTATCGCCTGGTTGCCGGGCGCGGCAACATTCGTGGTACCGAAGGTCCGCGCAACGCGGTCGCGACAGGGCTGATTCTCTCCTGGTACAAGGCATTCGCTCATGGAAAGTAATCTCACCACGCCAGCCATCGTTATCTTCGCCACTGCTGGATGCACTGACGTCTGGAGTGATGTGCTGCTGGGTATTGAAGAAGAAGGGATCCCCTTTGTGATTCAGGAGAGCCCGTCAACTGACGTTATCCACAACGCATGGCTGGCGGCTTGCCACTCGCCGCTGCTGGTTGGCATTGGCTGTAGTCGCGAAAAACTGGTCGTGCACTATAAAAACTTACCCACATCAGCGCCACTATTTACGCTGACGTATCAACAAGATAACCATGCCCGACGCAGCATTGGTAATAACGCTGCGCGGCTGGTTAAAGGCATTCCGTTTCGGGAATGCCACTCATAACCCACAGGAGAAAAGCAGTATGAATAACGCACTGGGACTGGTTGAAACAAAAGGGCTCGTCGGCGCTATTGAAGCCGCTGATGCCATGGTGAAATCCGCAAACGTGCAGTTGGTTGGTTACGAAAAAATCGGCTCAGGCCTTATCACCGTTATGGTTCGCGGCGATGTCGGCGCAGTGAAAGCTGCCGTAGATGCAGGAAGCGCCGCAGCAAGCGCCGTTGGCGAGGTGAAATCCTGCCACGTTATCCCGCGTCCGCACAGCGACGTTGAAGCCATTTTACCTAAATCCGCATAAGTCGTTGCAACCAAGGAGCACAGCGTGAAGCAATCACTGGGATTACTTGAAGTTAGTGGTCTGGCATTAGCCATCAGTTGCGCGGACGTCATGGCGAAAGCCGCCTCCATCACGCTGGTGGGCCTCGAAAAAACCAACGGTTCAGGCTGGATGGTGATCAAGATAATCGGGGATGTGGCCTCCGTCCAGGCGGCCATTTCCACCGGTGTCAGTTTCGCTGACCAGCGAGATGGACTGGTGGCTAACAAAGTCATATCCAGACCAGGGGATGGCATTCTGTCACATAGCGTCACCCCGGAGTCTGAGCCAACGCCCGCCCCGACACCGGTCGTACCACATGAAGAGATGACTGAGGACCATGCAGCGCCCGAAGCGCCGCAAGATGCAGAGTTGATTAGCTGCAATCTGTGTCTTGACCCTGCCTGCCCCCGTCAAAAGGGCGAGCCGCGCTCTCTTTGTCTGCACTCAGGCAAACGAGGTGAAGCGTGATGGATAAACAGCAACTGGAGACAACGGTCACCAAAGTTCTGGATGAAATGCGTGAGCGCCCTATTCCGCTAGGGATCTCTAATCGTCATATTCATCTATGCGCTGAAGATTACGACCGCTTGTTTCCCAATCACCCTATTAGTGAGAAAAAAGAGCTGCTGCAGCCCGGACAATATGCAGCAGACCAGACCGTCACGCTGGTGGGACCAAAAGGTCAGTTAAAAAATGTGCGCTTACTCGGCCCACTGCGTAGCACCAGTCAGGTCGAAATTTCTCGTACCGACGCTCGTACGTTGGGAATTGCTGCTCCACTACGGATGTCAGGCAGTATCGAGGGCACGCCTGGCGTTCGCCTTATCAGTCAATTTGCTGAACTGGACTTAGCATCCGGGGTAATCGTCGCCCAACGCCATATCCATATGTCGCCGCTCGATGCCCTAATCCTGCGCGTTTCCCATGGCGATAAAGTCTCTGTTGCCATTAATGGCGATGAACGTCGACTGATTTTCGATAACGTCGCCGTACGCGTTTCGCCGGATATGCGCCTTGAGATGCATATCGATACCGACGAAGCCAATGCTGCGGGCGCAGATAATCCGCAGGCATTTGCCACACTGGTGAGCCCACGATGAACAACGAACTGCTGCAACGCATTATCGAGGAGGTTGTTTCCCGATTAAAAAAACGCGCGGAAAGCACGCTCTCGCTTAGCGTCGCGCAGTTACGGGAAATCGAACTACGGACATTGTGCTGCCAGTACTCGTCGCTCCACCTCCTGCAGGCGGACCTGCCATTGCTGGAGCAAATTGCCGAGGGCTGCGCAGACAACATATCGGTGGTAACGATCCACGAAGCGCTGGCATGCGGAGTCCGCGTGAAAATTTCACTACAACACCGATTGTTACCCGCAATCCCCGTTAGAAAACTTGCGCGTCTGCCTCTGGAGTTCAGTGACGAGCTGGGGCGAATCATCGTTTTGCATCCTGACAAACTTCTCAGCTATGCCGACGTCGCCCAACTGAAGGGGGGCGTTCTGGTGCTACGTCGTCGATGTGTCGTGACGGCTCTGGCTCAGGACGCCGTCGGTACGCGAAATGTCCAATTAATTAAGCAGGAGTGAGCTATGCATCTGGCACGGGTTACAGGCGTTGTGGTTTCCACGCAAAAATCCCCATCACTGGTGGGGAAGAAACTGTTGCTGGTACGTCGGGTGAGTGTGGACGGAGAGCTTCCCGCGTCCCCTGTGAGTGGAGATGAAGTCGCGGTTGATTCTGTCGGCGCTGGAACTGGAGAACTGGTATTACTCAGCAGTGGCTCCAGCGCCAGACACGTTTTTTCCGGCCCTAATGAGGCCATCGATCTGGCTATCGTCGGCATTGTCGACACGCTTTCTCGTTAGGAGGAACTATGGCGATTTATACCCGCACTGGCGATGCTGGCACAACGGCCCTCTTTACCGGGCAACGCGTGAGCAAAACGCACCCGCGCGTCGAGGCTTACGGTACACTGGACGAACTTAATGCGGCGCTTAGCCTGTGTGTTTGCGCAGCGAAAAACCCGCTGCACCGCCAGTTACTCGAAAACATTCAACTGCAGCTTTTTTGGTTCAGCGCCGAGCTGGCAAGCGAAAGCGAACAGCCAGCGCCAGAGCAGCGCTACATCAGCTCAGAAGAAATTGCCGCGCTGGAAGCCGCCATTGATACCGCGATGGGGAGAGTGCCCCCCCTACGCAGCTTTATTTTACCTGGCCGCAGCGAAGCCGCCAGCCGTCTGCACTTTGCCCGCACGCTGGCCCGCCGCGCAGAGAGGCGACTGGTCGAACTCTCCACCGAGATTTCCGTCAGACACGTGCTGATGCGTTATATCAATCGCCTCTCCGACTGCTTATATGCGCTTGCACGAGCAGAAGATCATGACGCCCATCAAAACAACATTATTCAGAAAGTGGCGGAGCGTTATCTCGCAGCCATCCGTACATCAGCCACCAGGGAGCCGGCTATGTCTCTGTCTTTTCAGGAACTCCACCAACTCACTCGCGCTGCGGTAACGAGAGCAGAAGAACTTCAGGTTCCGGTCGTCATCAGCATTGTTGATGCGAATGGGACCCAAACGGTGACCTGGCGCATGCCTGACGCATTACTCGTCAGTAGCGAACTGGCACCGAAAAAAGCCTGGACCGCCGTGGCAATGAAAACCGCCACGCACGAGCTGACATCGGAAGTGCAGCCAGGCGCCGCGCTTTACGGTCTGGAAAGCCATATGCAGGGAAAAGTCGTCACCTTCGGTGGCGGGTACGCATTATGGCGTGAGGGGTTACTCCTTGGGGGTCTTGGCATCAGCGGGGGAAGCGTTGAGCAGGATATGGACATTGCAGAAACTGCCATTGCGGCAATTAACGTGAGAATACATCAATGAACACTTCAGAACTTGAAACCCTTATTCGTAACATTTTGAGTGAGCAACTTGCCCCGGCAAAAGCAGAAGTTAAGGGTAATGGAATTTTTCCGTCCGTTAGCGAAGCGATCGATGCCGCTCATCAGGCTTTTCTGCGTTATCAGCAATGTCCATTGAAAACCCGCAGCGCCATCATTAACGCCCTGCGAGAAGAGCTGACGCCTCACCTTGCTTCATTGGCTGCTGAAAGCGCTGCCGAAACGGGAATGGGCAACAAAGAGGATAAGTTCCTTAAAAATAAAGCTGCGTTGGACAATACCCCGGGCATCGAAGATCTCACCACCACGGCGCTTACCGGCGACGGCGGCATGGTGTTATTCGAGTATTCACCCTTTGGCGTGATTGGTTCCGTCGCCCCCAGCACCAACCCGACGGAAACCATTATTAACAACAGCATCAGTATGCTGGCTGCGGGAAATAGCGTTTATTTTAGCCCACATCCAGGTGCAAAAGCGGTCTCACTGAAGCTGATTACCATGATTGAAGATATTGCTTTTCGCTGCTGCGGGATTCGGAATCTTGTCGTCACGGTCACAGAACCCACTTTTGAGGCTACCCAGCAGATGATGGCGCACCCTAAAATCGCAGTTCTGGCGATTACCGGTGGTCCAGGCATTGTTGCTATGGGCATGAAAAGCGGGAAAAAAGTCATTGGCGCAGGCGCAGGCAATCCTCCCTGCATTGTTGATGAAACAGCCGACCTGGTTAAGGCGGCGGAAGATATCATCAATGGCGCATCCTTTGATTACAACCTCCCCTGCATTGCTGAGAAGAGCCTCATTGTTGTTGATGCCGTTGCCGAACGACTGGTTCAACAAATGCAGTCTTTTGGCGCGATGCGACTCAATAGCGAAGAGGTAGACAAACTGCGCGCAGTTTGTCTACCAGAAGGAATAGCCAATAAACAACTGGTAGGGAAAAGCCCGGCAACCTTACTGGAAGCCGCGGGAATACCGGTTCCGGCAAAAGCACCTCGATTACTGATAGGTATCGTCAAGGCTGACGACCCATGGGTTACCAGCGAGCAACTGATGCCAATGCTCCCCATCGTAACGGTGAGCGATTTTGACAGCGCGTTAACGTTGGCCCTGAAGGTTGAAGAGGGATTGCATCACACCGCCATTATGCATTCGCAAAATGTGTCACGTCTGAACCTTGCCGCGCGCACGCTTCAGACCTCCATTTTTGTGAAAAATGGCCCCTCTTATGCTGGGATTGGCGTTGGTGGTGAAGGCTTTACCACCTTCACCATCGCAACGCCGACCGGCGAAGGAACGACATCTGCGCGCACTTTCGCACGCTCTCGTCGTTGCGTGCTGACAAACGGTTTTTCTATTCGCTAATGGGGCCGTTATGAAAAGCTTTTCACTGCAAACTCGATTGTACAGCGGCCAGGGAAGCCTGGATGTGCTTAAGCGCTTCACGAATAAGCATATCTGGATTATCTGCGATGGTTTTCTCGCGCGTTCTCCCCTGATTGAAAAGCTGCGCGACGCGCTGCCAGCGGATAACCGCATCAGCATTTTCAGCGATATCACCCCCGATCCCACCATTAACACGGTAGTACAAGGGATTGCGCAAATGCAGTCCCTACGACCGGACGTCGTCATTGGTTTTGGCGGTGGCTCTGCACTGGACGCCGCAAAAGCCATCGTCTGGTTCAGCCGACAGTTCGGTATTGAGATTGAAACCTGCGTTGCAATTCCCACCACCAGCGGCACGGGATCGGAGGTAACCAGCGCCTGCGTGATTAGCGATCCGGATAAAGGCATTAAGTATCCATTATTTAATAATGCGCTTTATCCGGACATGGCCATCCTTGATCCGACGCTGGTCGTCAGCGTTCCACCAGCCATAACAGCGAATACCGGCATGGACGTATTAACGCATGCGCTGGAGGCTTACGTGTCCACGAAAGCCAGCGACTTCACCGATGCGCTGGCTGAAAAAGCGGCACAAATTGTCTTCCAGTACCTGCCTGTCGCCGTCAGCAAAGGCGACTGCCTGGCAACCAGAGGAAAAATGCACAACGCGTCAACACTCGCGGGAATGGCATTCAGTCAGGCTGGTCTGGGTATCAATCATGCGATTGCCCATCAGTTGGGCGGCCAGTTTCATCTGCCCCACGGACTTGCCAATGCGCTGCTGCTGACCCATGTCATTCATTTTAATGCCCGCGATCCTCGGGCTGCGAAGCGCTATGCCCGTTTCGCTAAAGCCTGCCACCTATGCCCGGATAACGCGAACGATACGGCGGCACTGAATGCGCTAATTCGTCATATAGAGCTACTCAAAAAACAGTGTGCGTTACCTTCTTTTGCTGACGCGCTTAAAGACGGAAAGCAAGCCTGGTCACAACGTATACCGTCGATGGTTCAGGCCGCGCTGGCTGATGTCACGCTGCAAACCAATCCTCGTGTTGCCGACGCCAGCGCCATGCAGGAACTGCTTGAGGAATTATTATGAAGACAGCCATGACGGCAGAGTCCACGCTTTATGATGCGCAGACAATTCGCGAACGCGTTCGCGCAGCGGGTGTTGTCGGGGCCGGAGGCGCAGGCTTTCCTGCTCACGTAAAATTACAGGCGCAGGTCGATACGTTTCTGGTCAATGCGGCTGAATGTGAACCGATGCTGAAAGTTGACCAGCAATTGATGGCCGTTCAGGCTGAGCGACTTATCCGTGGCGTTCAATATGCCATGACGGCTACCGGGGCCAGGGCCGGTATTATTGCGCTCAAAGAGAAATATCAAAAGGCTATCAATGCGTTAACGCCCCTTCTGCCTGCCGGGATCCGCTTACATATTTTGCCTGATGTCTACCCGGCTGGTGACGAGGTTTTGACCATCTGGATGGCAACGGGCCGGAGAGTTCCGCCTGCCGCGCTGCCGGTCAGCGTCGGCGTGGTGGTCAATAACGTCCAGACTGTACTCAACATCGCCAGAGCCGTTGAGCAGCAATACCCGGTTACGCGTCGTACCCTGACCGTTAACGGCGCGGTCGCCAGACCAATCACTATGACCGTCCCTATCGGAATGTCTTTACGTGAGGTTCTGGCGTTGGCAGGTGGTGCTACCGTTGACGATCCCGGTTTTATTAACGGTGGTCCGATGATGGGCGGCCTGATTACCTCACTGGATACCCCAGTCAGCAAGACCACCGGGGGACTGCTGGTTTTACCAAAGTCTCATGCGTTGATTCAGCGGCGGATGCAGGATGAACGCACCGTGCTTTCCGTCGCAAAAACCGTTTGCGAGCAGTGTCGTCTGTGTACGGATTTGTGCCCAAGACATTTGATCGGCCATGAATTATCGCCGCACCTGCTGGTTCGCGCGGTTAATTATCAGCAGACGGCCACACCGCAGTTACTGCTCACAGCCCTGACCTGTTCAGAATGCAATGTATGTGAAAGCGTAGCCTGTCCGGTTGGGATTTCACCGATGCGAATCAACCGCATGCTTAAACGCGAGCTACGGGCGCTCAACCATCGTTATGAAGGGCCGTTAAATCCTGAGGATGAAATGGCGAAGTATCGGCTTATTCCGGTGAAGCGCCTTATTACCAAACTGGGCCTTAGCGACTGGTATCACGATGCGCCACTGACTGAGACTGATTATCCCACGGATAAAACGACGCTGTTGCTACGCCAGCATATTGGTGCCAGCGCCATCCCATGTGTACAGCAGGGCGAACACGTTGTTCGCGGTCAATGCGTTGCCGATGTGCCGTCCGGTGCATTAGGCGCACCTGTCCACGCCAGTATTGACGGTATTGTCAGCGAAATTACTGAGCAATCCATCACGGTAATAAGAGGTTAATCATGTCTCAGGCTATAGGGATTTTAGAACTCACCAGCATTGCCAAAGGAATGGAAGCTGGCGATGCCATGTTAAAAAGCGCGAATGTGAATTTACTGGTCAGCAAGACCATCTGCCCGGGCAAATTTCTGCTCATGCTCGGTGGTGACGTAGGCGCAATACAACAGGCGATCGCCACCGGAACTTCTCTTGCTGGCGATATGCTCGTTGATAGTCTGGTACTACCCAACATTCACGCCAGCGTACTTCCTGCGATCAGCGGACTAAATAGCGTGGATAAGCGTCAGGCCGTGGGCATTGTTGAAACATGGAGCGTTGCGGCCTGCATCTGCGCCGCCGACCGTGCGGTTAAAGCCTCCAATGTCACGCTGGTACGCGTCCATATGGCATTTGGTATTGGCGGCAAGTGCTACATGGTTGTCGCTGGCGATGTGTCTGATGTGAATAACGCAGTGACAGTTGCCAGTGAAAGTGCGGGTGAAAAAGGTCTGTTGGTTTACCGTTCGGTCATCCCTCGTCCGCATGAAAGCATGTGGCGACAGATGGTGGAGGGATAATGGAAAGACAACCCACCACGGATCGTATGATTCAGGAATATGTTCCTGGCAAGCAGGTTACGTTGGCGCATCTTATCGCTAATCCGGGTAAAGATTTGTTCAAGAAACTGGGATTACCAGAGTCGGTTTCCGCAATCGGTATTCTGACGATTACCCCCAGCGAAGCCTCAATCATCGCCTGTGATATCGCCACGAAATCCGGGGCGGTAGAGATTGGTTTTCTCGACCGTTTTACCGGCGCTGTGGTACTGACGGGCGATGTTTCCGCCGTTGAGTACGCGCTGAAACAGGTAACCCGGACGCTGGGCGAAATGATGCGTTTTACCGCCTGTCCCATCACCCGGACATAATCTCATGAAACGCATAATGCTAATTGGCCCCAGCCAGTGCGGTAAAACGTCACTCACGCAGTGCATGCGGGGAGAGGCGCTTCACTATCAGAAGACCCAGGCCATTGTCTGGTCTCCCACAACGATAGACACACCGGGTGAATATCTCGAAAACCGCTGCCTGTACAGCGCGCTGCTGGCCAGCGCCTGTGAAGCAGACATCATCGCGCTGGTTCTCAATGCTGACGCGCCGTGGTCACCTTTTTCTCCAGGTTTTACTGGCCCGATGAACCGACCCGTTATCGGCCTCGTCACCAAAGCCGATTTAGCCAGCCCGCAGCGTATTTCTCTCGTGGAGAGTTGGTTAGTTCAGGCTGGCGCGCAAAAAGTATTTTTCACCAGCGCGCTGGAGAATACCGGGGTCGATGAGATGTTCATTTTTCTGAATGCAAAGGAACCTTCATGTCTCACAAAATAATGGCCATTAATGCAGGTAGTTCCTCGCTTAAGTTTCAGCTTCTGGCGATGCCGCAGGGTGAAATGATTTGCCAGGGACTGATCGAGCGTATCGGTATGTCTGATGCGCAGGTCACCCTAAAAGCACCAGCGCAAAAATGGCAGGAGACTTTGCCCGTAGCCGATCACCGTGAAGCAGTAACGCTGCTACTGGAAAAACTGCTCAGCCACAATATTATCAGCAGTCTGGAAGAGATCGACGGCGTTGGCCATCGCGTCGCACACGGTGGAGAATCCTTCAAAGATTCCGCGCGGGTAACTGATGAAACACTGGCGGAAATCGAACGCCTTGCGGAACTGGCACCGCTTCATAACCCGGTTAATGCGTTGGGGATTGCGATATTTCGCCAGCTACTGCCGAAAACGCCAGCCGTTGCGGTTTTTGACACGGCTTTTCATCAGACCCTTGATGAGCCTTCTTTCATCTATCCCCTGCCCTGGCGCTACTACTCAGAGCTCGGTATTCGTCGTTATGGTTTTCATGGTACCAGCCACAAGTATGTCAGCGCTCAGCTTGCTGAAAAGCTGGGCGTGCCGCTCAGCGCCCTGCGGGTTGTTTGTTGTCATCTGGGCAACGGCAGCAGCATCTGCGCTATCAAAGGCGGACACTCGGTGAATACCTCCATGGGTTTTACGCCGCAGTCTGGCGTAATGATGGGCACGCGAAGTGGCGATATTGATCCATCCATTCTGCCGTGGATTGCCCTGCGTGAAGGCAAAACCCCGCAGCAGCTCAACCAATTGCTCAACAATGAGTCCGGATTACTCGGAGTCTCTGGTGTTTCACCCGACTACCGGGATGTTGAACATGCCGCAGATATGGGCAATCACCAGGCAGCACTGGCATTGACGCTTTTTGCCGAGCGGATTCGCGCCACTATTGGCAGCTATATTATGCAGATGGGCGGTCTGGATGCGCTGGTGTTTACCGGGGGAATTGGTGAAAATTCAGCGCGTGCTCGCGCCGCGATTTGCCACAACCTGAATTTCTTAGGTCTGGCCGTTGATGAAGAAAAAAATCAGCGTAACGCCACCTTTATTCAGACGGAAAATGCGGTAGTTAAAGTGGCGGTGATTAATACCAATGAAGAGCTGATGATAGCCCAGGACGTTATGCGTTTAGCGATATCAGAAACTGTGACATTGGGCATTCCCGCCTGATATTGCCGAACCGCAAATTGCGGCAAATCATGGTAATAGCGCGATCGCCATGACACTATGCGCCGAGGATTACTGAACACAAAGGTGAAGACGTGGCTGTTGCGCAATGTCCCGCATCGTGCGGAGAACTTATCCAGGGCTGGATTCTGGGCAGTGAGAAACTGGTCTCCTGCCCGGTCGAATGGTATAGCACCGTTGAGGTTACTTCAGGCTCACCGCTGACAGATGAGCGTCCACTTTCTCGGGCAATGGTTGACAGGTTATTACAGCACTGGCAGTACCCGGCGCATCTCAGTCAGGATATCCGGATAGATATTCAGTCAACCATTCCCATCGCGAAAGGAATGGCCAGCAGCACTGCGGATATTGCCGCCACGGCCATCGCCGCGGCGCATTTTCTGGGCCATCAACTGGACGAGCCAACACTGGCGCAGCTTTGCGTTTCTCTGGAGCCAACCGACAGCACCGTTTTTCGTAAGCTAACCCTTTTCGATCATAACAACGCTTCCACGCAAATTGGTTGTGAAGCTCAGCCTCAACTCGATCTGCTGGTTCTCGAAAGCCCTGAAACATTGCGTACCGCGGATTATCACCGTATTCCACGTCATTCCGGCTTGCAGGCGGGAGCTGCGGCCCTCAAACGGGCATGGGAAAAAGTACAGGAAGCCTGTATTAGCCAAAATCCTTACCGGTTGGGAGAAGCGGCTACGCTTAGCGCAATCGCCAGCCAACTGCTGTTACCAAAGCCGGATTTTGATTCACTATTAGCACTGGTGGAAGAATGTGATTTATACGGCGTCAACGTCGCGCACAGCGGCAGCGTAGTCGGACTGATGCTGGACAGAAATCGTCATGATGTGGATTACATTAAATGGATGCTGACGCAGAAAAAACTTACGATTCACTGGCCAGAACAGCATTTGTTACGCATGGTAACAGGCGGGGTCGAACTGCAATAAGGGTCGCCGCACGGCAGCGACCCGGACAAGCATAAAATCGTTACTCGGCTTTCGCTTCGCCGTTTTTCACTTCGCCCATGGCTTTCAGCTTTTTAGAGATATCGCGGCGTTCTTTAGAGATCTCGGCGTTTTTGATGATGTAGTCATCAACACGATCTTCATAATCGCTTTTCATGCTGGCAATGATGCCCTGAATCGCTTCCACGCTCATACCAGGCTTGATGTAGTCGCTCAGGTTGTCCAACAGCAGAACGCGTTTCTGGTTGTCACGGATCTTTTTCTCAACGTCCTGGATTTCACGTTGCAGTTTGTTTTTACGACGGAACAGACGAACAAATTCCAGCACGTCCTGGAAAGAAGGCTTGGTAGTTTCCATTTTTACACCCCTGATAATGTGAGATTCGGATTCGTTAAAACAACGGCTAAAGTGGGTCAACATTACTTTCATGCCCGCCATACTTCAAGTTGCATCTGCATCGACAATGCATGGTTGAAACCTGAGTTATCGAGGGTAAAACCATTGCAGTTACCAATGGTTTTAGCCTTTTTCAGTATCATACCTCTAATCTTTGCTGAATCGAAGCAGCAGTAGAACCAATCCCCTCATCTGCTCTTTATTTGCGCAGTGCGCGACAGATTAAATGTGAAAGTAACTCCAGTTGTCGAGCCATCTCCATGTTCAACCAAACGTAGCCGTGAATGGGCGTTTCTGCGACATTATCGCCTTTATGCTCAGCAATAAGCTGACGCAGCTCTGCCACGGTGTCATTGAGCTTTTCCGTATTGGCAAGCACCGGCTGCGGATTACCTTCATACAAGGCGTGGGTTATTGTCAGTAGTGCCTGCTGGGTCCTGAGCTGAGTTTCACGCAGCGTATGCGCATTCAACATGACAAAGTGGCTGGTACGGCTGGCCCACAGCGCATTAATTTGCAGCTCGAGCATGCAGACCAGATTGCGATTCACCGTCTGAATAGCCTCAAAGATCGACTTTTGAATGCGGGTTTCCTTGCTGGCAGGAGCGATGAGCCCACGCATTTTGACAACGTCGCTCAACAGTTGTTGTAAATGCTTCTCCAGCCGCGGTTGCTCGAGCAGATTGGGGGATAGCGCGGCCTGATACACCCGATTGTACCCCGTGACGCAATGCGCCAGTTGGATACGCCAGTGTATAAATGCTCGCTGCGGCCAGATGCCGGTAAACAGCATCGCCAGTAACGACCCCAGAATAACATCACCACCGCGCCATAACGCGGTATTCATATCTCCGGCAGGCGCACCCACGACCACGGCAAGCGTTATGCCAATCAGCAGCGCCTGATACGGCCTTTTACCCAGCGCCAACCAGCCGCAGAGAAACATCGCTACCGCGCACCATATCAGCATTAACGGCAGCGAGAAGAGTTCCAGACGCAGGGCAACCAGTCCCAGGACCGAGCCCAGGATCGTGCCACCTATACGTTCAAAGGCCCTGGGAACAACGTTACCCCAAAAAGATATTGGCCCCATAATCACCACCAGCGTGATCAGAGGCCATGTACCTTCGGGAATGTTTAACAGGCGTACCAACAGAAAAGTAAGGAGAAACGCCAGCGCAATGCGAATACCATGCACCACACGATAATGACGATACAAACGAATTTCAAAAGGACTCAGCGATTTGTCTGCACGCACTCATGCACTCCGTCAGGGAATAGCAAAGAAGCGAATTGTACCTGTTTTTAGCGTGAAAAGATCATCCTGATTTACACCCCAAACAGTTACTTCGTCTGCACTGGCACGTACATTTCAATGTCCCAGTAACCGTCCTCCATGCCATTGTTCATATAAACTTCAAAGCAGGGTTTAGCGGCTATCGCATAAGTCGTATCCTGCAACAGGCGCTCGAAGAACTGATACCAAGGCGTCGCAAAATCGTGATTCTCAACGCGCGCAACGGCGACAGCATAGTCGCCACCCGCCAGTTCGGTGAGGATCACCCCTTCGCTGTTTTCCGGAATTTCAAAACCTTCAGGCACAGAAACCACGGTATCACAGCGCAGTTTTTCCGCAGGAACAACATCAGGGTTGTCGTAATAAACAGCAATCCATTCCAACGGCACAATCTGTTTACCGTCGACCCACTTCATTAATTGCTCAAACCCCTGCTTCACCGTTTGTTCCCACGGTCCAACCATATGGAAACCGGCAATCATGCGTTTTTCGACCAGCTTTATCTCGTACTCCATACAACCTCCACTGTTACACTGTATTTATATACAGTGTAATTTCTGGCTATGTCGGCCACAAGGAAATAGTGATTATTATGTGAGCAGATTCGCACTCTTGCCAGTCAGACGCATCAGGAAAAACTACGCCTTGTGGTGGAAATAATCGCTCAGGCGCGAGAAAACGCCGCCTTCGCCGACGGATTCCAGCGTAACCAGAGGCCAATGCGCCACCAGCTTATCCCGATCGTAGAGTTCAATTTCCCCCACACGTTGATGTGCAGCGATGGGAGCAACCAGCTCTTTCTTATCAAGGACATATTTTGCTTTGATGTTAGGGACTTCTGCTTTAGGCAGGGCCATCCAGAAATCCTGCTCGGTTCCGAGGCTGATTTTTTCTTTATCGCCATACCAGATCCGTTCAGTGCCAACCTGCTTACCGCTACGCAAAACCTGTACTGTATCGAAGTTGTGTTGCCCCCATTGCAGCAGTTTACGCGCCTGATCTTCGCGCCCCTTCGCACTCTCCGCGCCCATCACCACCGCAATCAGGCGGCGCTGACCATCGACGGCGGAAGCAATCAGGTTAAATCCGGCACCGGACGTATGCCCTGTCTTCAGGCCATCTACGTTCATGGTTTTATCCCACAACAAACCGTTACGGTTTTGCTGTGTGATGCCGTTCCAGGTAAGGCTTTTCTCACTGTACATATGGTAGAAATCCGGTTCTCCGTGGATGATAGCGCGGGACAGCACGGCCAGGTCGTACGCCGAGCTATGCTGACCCGGCGCATCCAGACCATGTACCGTTTCAAAATGGGTGTCCTGCAGGTTCAGTTTTTGCGCATAGTTGTTCATCATCGCGACAAACTGCGGCTGCCCTCCGGCGATGTAATCCGCCAGTGCCACGCAGGCATCATTACCGGAATCAACAATTAACCCACGGCTGAGGTCACGTACCGAAACGCGATCCCCTTCTTTCAGGAACATCAAGGATGAACCGACAAATACCGGATTATCTTTTGCCCATGCATCGCGCCCGACGGTCACAATATCTGTCGGACTAATACGCTTGCTGTCAATTGCGCGATCGACAACATAGCCAGTCATCAGTTTCGTCAGGCTGGCAGGATTGCGCTGCTGGTGTTCATTACCGGCTGTCAGGATTTGGCCCGTGGTGTAATCCATTAACACCCATGCCCCGGCAGTAATCGCAGGAGGTTGTGGGGCGAAGCTCACGGCATCGCTCGCCCAGGCGGGCGAAAAACTCATCGTTAATAGTGAAGCGGCAATAAACAAACGGCGTTTCAACAGCATGTCCTCAGGAAAGGGAGAAATAGCCGTTCTTTTTACGGAAGTTCTGTCGAACAAACATGGATAAATTGCAAGAAAATGTGACATAAGGCACATTTTCTTGCTATCAGGAAAGGGTTTCAGAGACAAATCTCGCCGGAACTACCCTTTACGCGGCGCGGTCTCTGCGTGATGACTGCGATGGCGGTGATAACCATCGATCATACTGCGAAAAATTTGCCCTGGCGTGTCACCCAGCGTGCACAGGTAAATATGCGCGCAGATGAACAGTAAGCCCACAATCGCTAACGCCATATGCAGCACCAGCATCACCGGCCCCGCCCCTACCACCTGCGGGTAGAGACATACCAACCCGGTGATGATCAGTAGTGGAACCAGTGCGTACATGATGGCCAGGTAGGCCAGCTGTTGCAGCGGGTTAAATTTGTCCTCTGCTGTTGCGGCAAACGGGTGCGGCTCACCTTTCATAATGCCATACAGATAAAAGCGTGTTTGCAGCAGGCAGCGTGATATCAACCCGCTAAATTTCACGCGATAATGGCAGCCGTTGCCGCTGGTTGCGTTTATTAACACAAAGCCAATCCAGAAGGCCAGCAATGCGAAGCCACACCAGGTATGTACCTGCACCATTAAGGCCACCGGTCCGACAGAAAAGTGGCCAAACAGGCCGCTCAGCAGAAGCAGGATAAAGAGCAGCGCATTACCCCAGTGCCAGCGGCGGACCGCCAGCGAATAGAGGTAGTCCCGATGCTCTTCCCCGGTTGCCGTTTTGGGCGCCAGCATCCGACGTAACAGCGCGTGCGTTACCAGGCCCGCAATCATCAGCACAATAATAACGCCTGCATAAATGAGCCACAGCGGCCAGTAGTCCGGCGCATAGTGAAGCTCTGCTCCCCAGATAGAATTCATACATTACCCTCCTGATGGATCTCTTTACGCCGATAGACACTTACCGGGCCGCTACGCGTATCCTGCTGGCGATAAACCTCTTTTTGATTAATCCAGTGCTGAATTTCCGGGTCATCGCGACGACCAAATTTCAGCGCATCCGTCGGACAAACGGAAACGCAGGCTGGCGATTGTCCGACCTCCAGGCGAGTATCGGCGCAGAAGTTACATTTGTCGGCAATCCCCGTTTGTGGGTTGAGGTAGCGGACATGGAACGGGCAAGCGGCGACGCAGTAGTCACAACCAATACAGCGAGACTTATCCACTTGCACAATGCCATTTTCGTCACGAAATGAAGCGCCAGTAGGACAGACGCTGACGCACGGCGCATCTTCACAATGCTGACAGGAAACGCGAACAAACTGGAAGTGGGACAGCACTTCGGGTTCATGTTCGGGTGAACGGATCTGCACTTGTAGGCGACTAAATCCCTCCGGCACGTCATTCAGTACCTTGCAGGCAACCGTACACGCCTGACAGCCAATACAGCGTTTCTCGTCATGCAGCATGACATAAGGGTTTGTTGATTGATTCATGATGTTCTCCTTTCTCATGCCCGACGAAGCGTGACGCCAGCGGTGTGCACCACCGTACCGGAAACCGGACTGGTAACATGCGGAAGCAAATTACCGCAGTGAATACCGTGCGTCGTCGCCGCGGTTTTAGCTCCCGCCTTGGCGCCAAATCCCATATAAACGAACAGCGTATCGGGTCGTATTCCGGCAGTAACCAGCGCTTTGCCTTTTTCCTTACCGGTCGCATTTTCCAGCCAAATCTCATCGCCGTTTTTGATGCCTTTTTCACGGGCCGTTTGCGGGTGGATCCACACCGCGTTATCCCACATCAGCTCACTCAGCAGTGGTACATATTGCGTCGCGCCGTTGGTATGCACCGCAACTTTTCCCTGAATAAAATAGAGTTCATTGTCGCCTTTGAGGGCAAAATTGCGGGCGCGCGGAATACCGTAGCCAGGCAAAAGTGCTTCCAGCTCTTCAGAGTAGAGTTCAATTTTTCCAGACGGGGATTTAAAGCGCAGTTGCTCGCCATAGGTACCGTCGCCGTCAACCGCCACTGCGCTCGGATAACGCGCAACAAACTGACGCACTACTTCAGGTTCCCGTAGCAGCAGCGGAATCCCCCACTCCCGATATCCTTTCTGACGCAGTTCAGCGGAAAGTGCATGATCGCCATTAAGCTGGTACAACTGCCGCGTCTGCATATCCTGCCAGGGGTAGAACTGCCCAAGGCCTAACTGCACGGCCAGCTCTTTCCAGATTTGCCAGCTCGGACGCGCATCCCCAATTGGCTCTACAACCTGCTGGCGCAGGGCATAGGCCGGATTCAGGCCCGACATGTCAGAGACTTCTTCATCACGTTCAAGGTAGGTGCATTCGGGTAACAGATAATCGGCATATGCCGCGCTTTCGCTTAAATAGACATCGCAACTGACCACCAGATCGAGTTGTTCGACGGTTTTGACCAGATCAGGCCGACAGGTCACGGTTTGGAAAGGATTGTGGCGGGACATAATCCATCCCTTCACCGGATACGGCGTCTGGTTTAACACGGCATCGATGATGCTTTGCACCACGCCGCCGCCCGCCGCGATGTATTTGAATTGTGGGGCAATCAAATCGATGCGCTGCGCCATTGGCTTGGGCAATTTGGCATCAGGTTTTGCCAGCACCGGAGCGACCTTCTCTCCGGCCAGCTTATTGTAGGTTGCCGCGGCTTTTTTCTGGTACAAGCCCCCTCCACGCTCAATATTTCCCAGCAGCGCATTGAGGGTGAAAATCATACGCCGCATATCAATTTCTTCTTGCGAAAACGTCGCGCGATGGCCAGGGCTGACGATAGCATGAGGCGCACAGGCGGCCATTTCGCGGGTGACCCGAACAATAACATCAGCAGGCACGTCAGCTTGATTTTGCGCCCATTCCGGCGTGGTCTCTTGTACCGCTTCGGCCAGTTGGTCAAACCCTGTGGTGTAGCGCGCTACGAAGTCCGCGTCATACAGATGTTCATTAATCATGACGTGACACATGGCCATTAACACCGGCAAGTCGCCGCCCGGCTTGAGCGCATGCCATTCATCCGCCTTGCTGGAGAAGACTGACAAACGGGGATCGAAGCTGACCATTTTTGCGCCCTTTTCCTGCGCGGTCATCAGTTCATGCGTTTCGGCAACCTCAATACCTTCATAGAGATTGTGGCCAAAAGAGACCATATAACGGGTATTGGCGATATCCATAGCCAAATCGCCGCCCATCATCACTTTGGCGGCAATCGATTTTCCGGCAGGGCATGTCGACGCATGCGTAAAGGTGTTTGGCGATCCAAACGCCGTTGCCAGCTGAAATAAATGACCCGAAAGCGAACCGGATTTGGAAGAGAATACGACCCCCTGAGGACCATGCTGCGCTTTTATTGCCGTCATTTTTTCGGCAATTTCTTTGTAAGCCTGTTCCCAACTAATAACCTGCCATTCTCCGCTGCCGCGAGGCCCTATGCGTTTCATGGGTTTAACAATACGGTGCGGGTCGTTGACCAGGCTAACACCACTGCCTCCGCGTGCGCAGACACGCGTGCCCTGTTGAGTCGCATTAGGGTTCCCCTGAATAAAAACCGTCTTGTTATTAATTACCTGTGCCTGTATTGGGCAACGATAAGAACACATTTCGCACAAGCTTGGCGTCAGGGATGTTTTCCCCTTAATGCTCTCTGGAGAATTTCGCGCCAGTGCGCCAGGCGGAAAACTGCCTATCGCGCAGGCCGAGCAACCGATACCCACTCCTCGCAAAAAATTACGCCGACTAATGCTCATATAACCTCCTGTTATTAGATATATCCAATTATTATATGGTGTTTAAATTATTAATTTTTAACCTCACTCACATTTCATTAGAATATAGAGCAGCTAACCGCCAAAATAAAAACCCATTGTTTATAAAAGAATTTTAAAATTTCCAGAACACAACAAATCAGCACCAAATAACAATAATGGTTCTCATTTATATTATTTATCAGCTCATAGATTTCAGACAATTTATTCCAGTAATTTCCCTTAACAGTGCAAAATTTATTAATCAATTCTATTAAAGCCTGTTCATCTCAATTTTATTGCGTACATCATTCAGCATTGATAATCGCTTTGCTGATTACCTCGCTATTTTTTGGTATTCTTGGACGAGCGCTAAATTGATCCCGGACATAACTGAACAATGAATGACGGCAAGCAGCAACCTGGTTTTCTCTTTCACGATTACGGGAATAACTCTTCAATTAATTGATTTCAATTGGATTTTACGCCATTGAATTCAAAGTATGTACTAAAAACTGTACTCAAAACTCTGTACTTTTAATTTGACTGGCTGCCACCTCCTGCATAATACTGTATACAATTACAGTAAGTGGGAGATTCAGTTATGTTTGTTGAACTGATATACGACAAGAGAAATGTTGAAGGTTTAACTGGCGCCAGAGAGATCATCCTGGCTGAGCTGACAAAGCGAGTGCACCAGATTTTCCCTGATGCCGAAGTGAAGGTGAAGCCGATGCAGGCAAACGGCTTGAATAGCGATGCCAGTAAAAGCGATCGGGAAAAGCTGAACCGCATGCTGGAGGATATGTTTGAAGAGGCCGATATGTGGCTGGTGTCTGAGTTCCCGACAGTTCGCCAGGTTGGGCTGTAAAGTTGTGCAGGTTGCCAGCATCGATCTTTACCGGCGGCCTGCATCATGTCTACCTCCTGCCTGCAGGAAATTTTCGGTATAGTGTTGACACTCCTACATCGTAAATTATTGCCACGCGCTGACGCGTTTCCCCCGCAGCAATTAATCTGCCTGCCTGCGCCCACTGTTCATCCGTTAGTTTTGGCCTACGGCCACCAATGCGACCTTCCGCGCGCGCAGCTTCTAAACCTGCACGGGTGCGTTCGACAATAAGCTCCCTTTCCATTTCGGCCAGTGCGCCCATTACATGAAAGAAGAATCGCCCCATAGGCGTACTCGTATCGATGCTATCCGTCAGGCTCCGGAAGTTAACCCCTTTCTCCCGCAGTTCCTCCACTAACACAACAAGATGTCGCATGCTGCGACCGAGCCGATCCAGTTTCCATACCACCAGCGTATCGCCTTCGGATAGCGTCCGGAGCACCTTTTTTAATCCTGGTCTCTCGGACACCTTACCGCTGATCTTGTCTTCGAAAATCAGCTCACATCCTGCACACTCCAGCGCGTTTCGCTGGAGTGCAGTGTTCTGGTCATTTGTTGACACCCTCACGTAGCCAATAAGCATGAGTTTCCTTTATCCAAAAGGCCGGAATCATGCCACCTGAGCGATAAATGATCATTATTAAAAACGTTGGTTTGAGAGAAACGATAAATAAATCCTCCGGAGCTATGCAGAAATCGGCTAATGGTTCTGATATTCCTGATGTATCAGCCTTCCGAAATGCGCTCCAGTTAGGGACCGCTGCAACACGAGATGTTGGAGCAGATAATGCATCGAAGTTACTGGATTTAGACAGCTTCAGGTCAATGATGTCAGGTAATGGCTACATCTACATTCCATGCATTGCGACGA
This sequence comes from Citrobacter sp. RHB35-C21, assembly GCF_013816515.1. NCBI lineage: Bacteria > Pseudomonadati > Pseudomonadota > Gammaproteobacteria > Enterobacterales > Enterobacteriaceae > Citrobacter > Citrobacter sp. RHB35-C21. The sequence goes on along the minus strand of NZ_CP057147.1, from coordinate 2,053,551 downwards.
CAGGAAACCCAGTAAAACTTATGTTGCAGTGGGGAACGGTGGCTACACAAAAGGGAGCTGATGCTGGATATGCCTTACCATTTGCTTTTCCCTATGCAGGCTTATTTGCGACCGGAAACCGTGGAACATCTGGCTACAATGCCGCGATGAATGTGCGTATTGCGAGCAGAACGCACATCAGCGTTCAGAACTGGGCGCCATCCGGTGAGGGTACGGAAGATTGTTGTTTTATCGCGCTGGGGTATTAAGAATGAATAAATTTTATAAAGGATCTTTCTATCCGGAAGCTCTGAAAGAGGTATATATCAGCGCTGGCTCATGGCCTGAAAACGGCGTTGATGTTGATGATGAAACAATGACAATTTTCACGTCTGCAGCGCCGAAAGGAAAAACTCTTGGTGTTGATAAGAAGGGCAATCCTGCATGGATTGATATTCCGCCACTCTCAGCAGAACAACAGATTGTCCAGGCTGAACAGAAAAGAACAACATTGCGTTCAATTGCTGATAAGGAAATAACCTGGCTGCAGGATGCTTATGATGCGGAGATCGCGACGGCAGAAGAAACCGCCGCGTTGTCTGAATGGAAAAAATACCGGGTACTTTTAATGCGCGTTGATACAGCGAAACCCGTCTGGCCTACCCCTCCGGGGGAACAGGCCAGTTAATGTCTGGTGCGGTGCTGGTATCTATTGCTGTCACCGCATCGATATAGTCAATCCAGGCGTTAAGGCTTGCGGATTCAGCATCCGTAAGTTTGCGCCCCATCAGTAGCTTTGTCTGCCAGACAGTAATTGTCGTTTGAGCAACGGCTAAACAGTGGTTTTTCTCCGCTTCAGCTGTTGCTATGAGCTGCTCTTGGGTTGGTGCTGGCGGATCAACTAGAGTTGGTGCGCCATTTTCATCCGGGACGATACACTTCCCCTGCGCTTGACCAGCAAATAAATACTCATATTTTTCATTTGAAACTTCCAGAGCATCATCAGGCCAACCGCTTGGTGAATGTTCAAATTGCTCTCTATTAGATTCGGCGTAGAAACCGCCTGTTGTAGCGCTGTAGTAATAGGTTTCGGTCATAATTAGTATCCAAATGCGATGAATTTACCAGTTCGCGGTGAAGCGTCTCCGTTTCCTTTTGAAATTGTTACTGATGTTGGTGTCATGCCCAAAGTCCCGATTTGATCACTAGCGCTAATATCAGGAATAGGGACAGCAATAAGGCATTTATGCGTAAATGCCTGAACAAAAGCAACCTGCGTGCTCGTCCCTGCTTCTGCAGGGAGTGACCACGTGCCTATGCGGACTTGCAACATATCTTTTACGTTGAACCAAAGTCCCACTCCATCAGACGAAAACGTCGCGCCGGGGTTAGCATCGCTGTAAACGCGATTACTTCCATCATACAGCGAGCCGGCCGTGGTTCTTATGCTACCACCGGTAATATTAACGTTGTCGGCATTCTGTTTTGCCAAACCTCCTAAACCAAGGTATGTGAGAATGTCAGCAATAGTATTTTTCCCGATAATGTCACGTCCAACAGAAGTTAAATCAGTCTGCGCTGCTGTATCATTTCCAGTGAAATACGGGAGTTTATTTGCACCGGTTGCGAGCCCAGCCAATGCCGTCAGCGTGGCATCAAGTGCCTGGAAATCCTTCCCAAAAGCGGTCCCCATTTTGGAGATAAACCCGTTCAGGTCACCATCATCAAGCACGTCCAGCCCACTTTTGTTGGCTGTGTACTGTGCAAGCGCTGCCGCAATAAAGCTGGCCTGTCGAATGGCTTTGTTTACCTGCGCTGATTTTGCTGGCCCGCTAATAAAGCCGGACAAAAGCGCCGGTAGTGCTTCCCAGTCAGTCTGAGACATCACGTTAGCATTCGCTGCTGTCGCGAATGGTTTAAAGTTATTTGTTGCCATTACAGTAATTTCCCCCATGCGCCATCATCAAATCCAGCGATATATTCGTTATCCATATCAAACCCAAAGAATTTAGAACCCTCGGATGGTGCTTCTACCGAAGGCGTTTCAACATCACCGGCCCATACGCCAGCAGCTTTAACGGTGAGATAGCCCTGTTTGATAGCAGCTATCAGTTCGAGTGACACATCAGAAATATCAGTCTCGGGGAATACCCAGACCGATATCGTCATGTCCTGGTTGTCGACAATTTGCATCTTCAGGCCTGAGCCTGCAGTCGCAGCGTCAAGGATGGGAGGCAGAGAATCGTTCCGGCCGTCCCAGTTGTTGATAGCGATTTTCGCTTTCAGAATGATGCGGTACGTCTCATCACTCAGCGTCGTATAGCCAGAATCAGGATCATATGGCCCCTGCCAGATGCCCTGATCATATCCAAGACCGTCAGTGTCCCAGCTGAAATAAACGCCGCTAATTGGCTGGCTGACGATTCGACTGCGCCCAATCCACAGACCGAGGATATCGAGCTGGACGCCGACAGCGGTATCAATATCGAAAGCGCTCACCAGTCCCCTGGTGGCCGCAGTGATATCAATCAGTGGCCGTGTACTCAGATCAACGTGATCAAAGAATCTGGGCTTAGTGCCGTGATAGTTGGTGATTAAGTCTGTGTACTTGCTCATGACGTCACCGTTAGAACAATGTTTTCAGGCTTACAGGATGCTGACTCGTTATATGCAATGTTGATATTTTCCGCCGCTACAGTTCCGGCTGATTTGCCAATTAGCAGCTCCTGAATATCGTAATAACGAGCACTACCACCACTGACCACGCCCAGGTTAGCCGGGGAGTAAATGCGGCTCAGCAGAACAGAATCACCGATCGTCAGCCCGTTGATGTAATCCGCGACGGCCTGCTGAATCTGTACGCCAATTTGCGACGTGTAGCCCGTAAAGGCTTTCAGTGTGATATGCCCGAAAATCGGGACATCAGTCGAGCGCGAAAAACTGATCACGTGTGGATTGCCGTAAGTGTCCGGTACCGTGACAGAGGTCGTCCCGTAAGTCGCAGTTCCCTGCCCCTTATTCCCCCGGATTGTCTGGGCAATTTCTGTCACATCGCCACCGTCAACAATCGCGGAAATAGAGTGCGGGGGCAGCCCGTTACTATCAGTTGCACCAGTATCGTTCTCGTAGAGCTTGTGACGTGTCACACCAGCGACGTTGGCGATCGCGCCGTCGACGCCTTCAAACGGTGTGATGGACGGCAGCGCGACGCTCTGCCCCTGCCTGATGCGCAGCTCTGCGTCGGTTTCTGCCGGTGCGCCTACAGTGGCCGCTGTTGGGTTTGTTACCGATGTCCAGCCACGGGTCGGCGTGTTGATGGTGGTGATGGTCCCGGTCAGCGCGGCAACCGCTCCACTGTTTGAACAGGTTGCAGTTACCGTCACTGTGCCACCAACACCAATCGTCATCGAGCCAGGAAGACGCCAGATCACATTATTAGTGTCCTTCACAGTGCCATTAGTGATGGTTGTCCCTGCGGTACCGGTCAGCACCAGATCCACAGTAGAGTTCGTCGCCCCTTTACGCGCGATACCATTAATTTTCACGTTACTGGTCAGCGCTGCGCCGTACCCGGTAGCAGGTGAAAAGCAGTTATAGACGGAAATGGCCGTGTTATTGGCATCGTGAATAGCCAGCGCCACCAGCGCCACCATCTGACCGTCTTTGCTGTCCGGCTCCAGATAAGCGTCACTGCCATAAATCTGCTGGAAATAGCTCGTCAGGGTATCGAGTATCGTCTGGTAATCAGGCGCACTGATCCCCTCAGCGGTTACCGTTGCCGATAAGCCAAGTGTGTCCAAATTGAGGGCCATTTATGCCTCGCTGGTTACTGTCGTTGTTCCGTAGAGAGTGTCGATTTCAGCGAAGAACTGGACGCGGCGCGTCGTCGTGTTCACTGTCGTATTGAAAGAGAGAATGGATTTAACGCCCCGCGTTTCGAGGATGCGCTTACGGATCGCCAAGTTGTAGGTTTCGGGTTTCTGTTTACCGAGCACAGACTGAATCCACGGCGTTCCCTCTGTGGTATCGAGAAACCACTGCCCATACCATAATTCGAACCGCGTTTTCACAGCCTGCGCCACGGCTTCAGGCGAGTTAATCAGCCAGGTGTCATCGCCACTGCCAAAGGTGTAATCACCATCGGCATCTTCGCGTCGGTATCGCATCAGTTCACCTCATCCGTATCATCGTTGCCGTGCTGTACACCACCGTGAGTGTGTTTATCGTCGATAGATTTACCGTTTGCTTTGACGGTACCGATAAACTCGACCGCGCCAGTAATTTTGGATGCAACGCCTGAGACAACAGAACCCACCATGCCGCCCAACCAGGACAGGAGCCCGTGAATAGTGACTTTCTCCGAGAAGTCAGCCAGCGGGGTAACCACCTCCACGCCCCCCGGCGCCACAATTTTAATTTTCTGCGTATCCGGATTAAGGTCGATATACGTACTTCCATCAACACTTCGAAGCTGCGCCGACGTGGTGCTGACATTCTTAATTTTGTTGGGCTGAGATATTTGGCCCACAGAGCAGGTGGCATCGGACAGGTCATGTATGCGGTCGTCGACAGGTTCCTGAACTCCGCCGTTTTGCCAGAAGAAATCAATACAGCGGTCCTGAAACTTAAGTTCGCACTCATCGCCGGCTTTTACCGGCAGCGTTAAAGTGACACCACCAGCTGTAGGGAAAACCACAGGAACATCCACCAGCAACGGATAAGGTCTGGTAACTCGGCTCCCGTCGTTATCAATTTCAACGTAACGGATAGCAGGCTGCACAACCGCCGTCACCGCGTCAGGGTCGAAAGACTGAATAATGCCAGGCAAGGCGACGCGGATCTGGTTCTTTGTGGTTTCCCGCTCGGATTTGAATGTTTCGGCAAGGTCGCCGCTTCGGGTCTGGTCAGATACTGCCATTTGGTAGTCTCCAGAAAGCAAAAAACCCGCCGAGAGGCGGGTTCAATAAATTGTTTAGCGAATCTAACTTGCAGACTTTCTGGTATCAATCATACCAGCGATGAGAGTCTGCAAATCTTCAGCATCTTTGATAGTGCTGCATGCGTCTATTCGGTTAACTTTCTTATCAAGATTGTAATCAGCTATAACTCTACGATGGTGAGCAGTTTTGAGCTTAAGCCCAACTTTTTTTGCCGCGTTTCTATCAAGACGATGACTAGTAGCAGCTTGTTCGCCGCATAAGTATTCAGAGAGTCTCGCATGCACTCCCCCTTGGAGCTTTTGTCCATGCTCATCTTGCGTTGGGATATAGCCATCTGTGAGCAATAACGCTGAATGATACATTGTATAATAAGCTCTACTTATAGCGTTACGAGTCCACTGCTCACCGTTATTCTCAATAGAGCATCTCGCCATATCCAGAAAACAATTGATAGCTACTGGCATATCAATTTACCGCCTCGAAATAAGCTACGCTGCATCCAGTTTCAAGGCCTCTGTCGATCATCACATCAACGACCTTATCATTAAGGTACGACAGATACTCAGCATCATCTGTCTCAATGCCTATAGAGAAAGAAACATAACCTTCACCATCGGTAAGAAGATTGGAATTCTTAGCGCGAAGAGATTCGCTCTCCACTATATACATAAGAACGTCAGCCACTTTTTTTAAGCCGTCAGTCATTGAGTCACCTAAGTTACTCAAAATCTTTGCTGTTTGTAGTGGCAATACGTTTGTCTCTTTATCTAATTGACCAAATTTCTCAAGCTTTGCAATAGCCATATCGAGCATCTCCCCATCAGCCCAGAAGGCTGCAAAGTGTAAAGCATGGTCTGCCATGCAGGGGAAGTCGTAATCAAGAACACGAACAAGCAGTTCTCGCTGTTTAGAGTAAAGACCAGTATTGCTTAGTGCGCTGGAATAGTTAACCCAAGTTACAGGATCTGTCGGGTATATAGCTAATGACTTCTCAATAGCCTCAATACCACGCTCAACTTTCCCATCAAGCAATAGGATAAGCCCTTCAATTGCTAAAGATTGATACCTCACCGGCAAAGCACGCGCTTCTCTCAACAACTTCTGCTTCTCGATGTCCAGAAACAAGATTCTACCCGCTTCTAAGGATGGACCAAGCTTAGCTATGACTTCTCCAGTTTTGGGCTGCGCTACTGGCATAAGGTGCTTTTACTCTTTTTAGTCATTTTGTAGTCGACGTAGTTTAAACAAGTATTAGCTGTAAGCAACCAATTTGTAAAACCACACACACAGATTAGATGCAAATCACCGCCAAAATCCAAGCGATAAGGAAGGTATCATCCAAGCACTTTCTTACAAGGAAAAGATCCGATTATTTTCGGCGCATCCATGTTGTTCTGCAACAGTTGGACGTTCAGGAAGCGCGTTTCGGTACCCGGTCGGCGAATATATTCAAAGCCGTAGTTGTTACCGTCTTTGGCAGGCATAAGCCCCATGTCTGCCTTCATACCGTTTCCATTACCGAGAGTTTTGATTTTCTGGGAGGTAACAGTCTCACCATTAATCCTGAACAATGAGTCAGGAACCAACTCCAATTTGTAACCACCACATTGCAATGTGATGCCGCCGGGATTTGCAGCAAAAGCTAACCCAGGCAGGAAACAGAGTCCGATAACAATCAACTTTTTCATTCTTATCCTTCCCGCTGTAAAGACGACGACGAACGGAGGTCCGCCGCGCCACGCGCTTCGCACATCATATCCATGTACCACGCCTGGCCCCTTGTGTCGCCAGTGTACATAATCCCGCGCACAATATAAACGCCATCCGTTGCGATGCTGGCAGGCTGCGCCGTGGTGCCGCTGAGCGTGATATTTCCGTCCGTGTTCTGGTCGGTGATCTGCCCACCAGCCATAGCGATATCATTATTCGACAGCGCGGTGCGGTACACGGAAGCCTGATCCAGTTGAATCAGCCCGTTAACCCGGATATTCGGGTTAATCAGCGCACGGACGTTTACGCCGTTGCCGATAGTCTGCTGCGGCATGCCAATAAGCCCGGTGGCGCTGTTCAGCACAATCGCGTCGTGAACATACTCGTTATTCGCCACCATCTGGCGCTGGCCGTCCACAAACTGCCATGTTGCGCCGCATTGTCCGGCCACGTTATCCATAAGATGCCGTGTCATGCCGAACAACACCCGGCCCCGGGGGAATACGGTAGCAGGCATTTCAGGCGTCAGGCCTTCGGTCGCGCCTTTTGCCTCGAAGTCTTTCATCAGCGCGCGGTTCACGTCTGCGACCGTGTAACCGGCAGCCAGCGTCTGCGATGTTATGCTGGTGGCAAAAGCCAGATCCGTATCGGCTGCCTGAATCAGTACGTAGGAATCAATAGGACTGTCTTTACCGGTGACCGAGTAGCGAATTTCACCGCTGAAAATCAGTCCGTAGTTCCGGCCATCACTCTGGCCCACGCCCGCCGCATCGACTTCGCGCACGGTCCCGACATCGCTTGCCGACACCTCCGGCGCGATACCGTCGTAACCGGCAATCAGCCGCACTTTCGAAAACTCCTGCCCGGTGATGCGGTTCACCGTATCAGCAGACAGGTTGTAGATTTTGAACGTACCCACCCGCGACGCGCTGCTGATGTTGAACCAGTCGATCGTAAAGGTCACTTTAAAATCGCTGAGCTCAATACCCTGCCCGTTCTCGTCCACGAGCTGCAGCTCGAAATGTCTCATCCAGTTCTGTGACATGCTTACTCCGTTGATACCAGTAAATGACTGCGGCCGCCCAGGTCGGTTTTCGTCGGATAATCCTGTGTGCTGTCGTCACAGACTACCACCAGCTTAAAGCCGAGCCCCATATAGCCGTACTGCGCCAGCAGGTCAGCGCCCGTGACGAGAGGAATACCGGAGATTACCGGCACCCCTCTGTCGTTCTGCAGGTCCATAATCCAGTACAGATCGCGCCATATGATGCTAATCCGCCAGGTGACACCGCCCAAGACGATGCTGAACTGCTGGTTGTCCGCTGTAAGTGGTATTTCCTGAATTGCCATTAGCCGAGCCCCAGTAATGCCGCACCACTTTGCAATAAAGAGGTATTTGGCGGCTTTGTGGTTTTGTTGCCGGTATTCAGCACCGCCGACGTGCTGGCGCCGTCTTTCATGTTGGTTTTATCCGCGACAGAGATCTGCTGCGTCTGTGAAATAAGAACCTCCCTCAGAGTGAGAACGGCAGACAGGACATTTTCCGTCGTTTTGTCGGTTGTCACTTCCAGCGCGCGGATCAGCATGTTGCTGTACAGCCGCTTACCAGTAACTACATCGAAAGGAATACGGCTTGCCTGCAGGTCGAGTATCTCCTGATACGTCTGCTGGGGACTCAGCCCGAGCAGACTGGTTGCCGTCAGGTTACTGGCAAAATCCAGCAACGCCCCACCACCAGCGAAACCAACCTCCATTACCACTTCAGACGGCTTTTTGTAAGCATGGTCTGCGATGGCGGCCCCTACCTCGACCGGGTGCTCTGTTATCTCCAGCGTGTCGCTGTGCTTCTCAGAAACAACGACACTGGGGACAATCACCCCTATTTTCCGGCTCTGCTGCTGAAAGAGCGTAGAGAGAATATCCATTAGCCCACCTTCGTTTGATTACCACGCATAACCTGAGCGTTCGCAGACTGCTGCCGGCGCTCGACCTCAGTACCGACAGAACGCGGATCACCTCCACCATAGATGTGATAAGTGTTTTTCTGGCTAACCTGAGTACCGCCAATACCTGCTACTGCAGCTTTTCCAATCAATTCACGAGAATAGATATTTCTCCCGTTCTCATGATGAATAATGCTGCTCATTAATGCAGACATGGTTTGTGGATCTTTCATATTCAGGGCAACACGAGGATCTACCCCCAGCCGCTGAGAAACAGCCTGAATATAAGCAGCGGTATTGTTGTTATCTGATGCGGGAGCCCATGTAGAGATAATTTTCTCCACACTGTTAATTCCTCGTCCGGCATATAACATCAACTGACGCGAAAGCGCCCGTAAACCGTCAAAGGAGGTTTCGAATCTGGCAAACCGTCCGCCAGGACTTTCCAGTGAAGCTCCCGCCTGACCTGCAAAATTCAGATTTCCGGGATTATTATTCCGTTCACCACGTTTAACGGCCTGTGCATGTTGTTCTGGTTCATCATCTCCAAACCAGCCGCGCACCGTTCGTCCCACGCTGCGAGGATCGAACCCCCAGTGCTCTTTAATCCAGTCGGCGGTACCGTTAGCGCTGTCGGTCACCATTGGCATTGCTGACGGCTTATCACTTCCCTGATTAAGCAACTGTTTACCGATACTGGCGGCATCAGCCCAGCGACCATCTTTGATGGCGTTAAGCAGGTCGGCGATCATGTTCAACATCTTGCTGAACTCGCCCATCTGGTCGATGAAGTTGCTGAAATCCCACTTCAGGGACCATGCTTTCGGGTCGATATTGAGCAGCTTTGCCAGTGCTTTCGCCAGGTCGTTAACGGTCGCTTTCAGGTCACGAACCATCTTCAGCGCGGCGTCGACCTCCGGTTTCCATTTCCCCCAGTCAATCAGGCTCTGGCCGCCTTCCTTCCAAGTCTTGTAATCCTCCCACAGGAGAGCAATACCCGCCGCCATCGCGGTTATCAGGCCAATCGGTGACATCCAGAACGTACTGTTCAGAATGCGCAGTGCTATCGTCAGTGCGCCGAACAGCGAGATCAGCTCCCGCGTCTGCTTGTCCAGCGATTGCCACCAGGTGATAAGGTCTGATGTTCCTTCGATAAGCCGGAAGAACAGCCGCCCAATGATGTCCCCGAGCGCCAGAATGCCTTTTATGGCTTTCGTCAGAGTCTGCTCGATACGCGGGAAGTTATCCAGGATATGACGGCGCAGCGTATCCAGCGATCCCGCCAGACCACCAGCAAGGTTAGAGCCTATTTTGTCACGGGCCATACCAGCCATCGCGCCGAATTCGCGCAGGGAGGTCATGAATTTGTTGGAGCTTCTGGCCGCCTCATCAGCATTGAAACCGATAGCCTTAGCCATCGCGCTATATTGTCCGGAGAAACCGCCCACTCCACGGCGCATAGCCATGAGGGTATTTTCATCAATGCCCAGCATCTGCGCATACTGGTTAGCCCGGTAATACGGCATGCTGCTGAGCTTCTGCCCGACGCCCGTAAAAATGGCAGCCATGTCTCGCATGTTACCGCTGGCGTCTCTCGTCTGTACGCCCAGACGGTTCAGAAAACCTTCCGCACCGGGATTGTTACGTATGAACCGGGAGAGGCTTTCCAGTGAACCGCGTGCTGCGTCCACGCTGCCGCCCATCTGAGAAACAGCGTAACCAATCGACTGAATACCCTGGACGGTCGCACCAGTACGTTGTGACGCCCAGTAGAGGTTATCCAGACCGGAGGCAATTTTCGCCGTGTAGGCCACCACAGAAAGCGCGGCCCCCCCGACGGCCAGTCCCATTTTGATGGCGTTTGCGGTCGTACCAGCAAGGACTGAATCAAATTTAGCCGCGCCTGCCTCGTCGATATCGAAGCCGAGCGAGACGAGGAAATCTTTAATAGTCTCAGCGTTCATTATCCTCTCTCCATTTCTCAATACGGCGCTGGTTGTCAGCCTTAACGGCCAAATGGTCATTCATCAGCGCGATATCGCACAGATCGACTGATCCATCCTTCAGCGCGTAATAAGGGATTAACCCGGCATCAACCGGGTCAAGGAGATAAGACAGCCCGTCAGGCAGGCTGTTGAGGGTTAGCCCTGAGACTGGTCCGGCGTCGCGCTGGTAGGGCTCACGGGCAAAAAATTTCCCAGCGAATCGGCGACCACCCGCGCCACCAGCTGGAGCATGGTCAACAGGTCGATATCGTCGAACATCAACTGCCCGCTGTTAAATACTGGCGTCCATCCGTCCATATGCTTACGTGAAACCACAGACAGACACGGATGAATAATCGCGTTGGTATCTTCTTCGCTCAGGGAAGACAGTACATCAGCGATGCGCGGTAGCAGGGTTTCAAACACCGGCTTAAGCGCATCAAACTTAGCGCTATCGATTTTACCGTCAGCAGGCAGAAGGGAGCGAATGCTCCCGAAATCTGACATCATGCCCGCCAGTACCGGCAGCAGTTTGCGCGTCACTTTCAACTGATCAAACACGCTGAGTTTTGCCACGCGGTAATCATGGTCTTTGATTGTGCATTCCATCTGTTAAAACTCCCCGAGAACCTGGTCGATTTTGCCGCAGTCAAACACCCAGGGCATCGTATTACCGGCTTTAGCGTTGGCGTTATCCGGCTGTTTCTGGAACGCCACGCTGCGCGCCGTGATGATGTCTCCGCTCACCTTGTTTCGGATCACAATGACGTTGTTCCCCCAGGTGCCTGAAGACTGACTCTGCGCGTTGTACGCCAGCGACAGCTTTTTGTTAGTCGGCGAGGTCTTCAACAGGTTGACGGTTACCGTGCCGCTTTTGTCTGCGTGCAGGCTATGCATCACTTCGCCGTCAGCACCAATTGTCATGGTGTTTTTAGGACCACCCATTGCAACGGTGATCCCCTCCTCTGAACTGGCGGAACCGTAGCCCAGATCAATCTCGCCGGTCGGGCCGGAGAGTGACGCCGTGACGTCCATAAAAGAATAGGTAGACATTCATGTTCTCCTTAGCGAACGACGTTGATCTGCACATCAGCGAAATGAACCGCACCCGCCAGCTTACAGGCCACCTGAATAACCGGTGCCTTACGTGCTTCACGGTCTGCCTGCGCCTGCTCGGAAATCGGCTGCGCGTAGACGTAATAGCCTTTTGTCAGCGTGTCGCCGGAATCCAGTTGCCCAATCGGGCCACCGTTCCATACGCCAGCAGCCACCAGCCCGTTCGTGACGGACTGATCCATCGACTGTTCAACATTAGAAAGCAGGCGCGTAACGCCAGCATCAGTCTGTGGGACTTTGGTTATGCTGGTGTAGAGCAGGTTATACAGGTTGGTCTGAACGTAGTTCTGCAGCCAGTCGAGCCCGTGGCGCTCATCGAAGAAATCGCCGCTGGACATGACGCCCTGCTGCAGGATGGCCGTATCGTTCTGGTAGTACACAAATACGTTGCAGTTTTTGGCATCCAGCGCCGCCGCCTGATTGGTGGTCAGGGTTTCATAGGTGATCCCCGGCTCCTGCTTGAATTTCAGGGTGATGGTGGTGTTGCTGCCGTTGAAATTCACCGTGAACGCGCGACCAAATGCAGACAGTGCGGCGTACTTGCTGCTGGTGGAATACTGCACAAACGTGCGAGCGTATTTTGCCGCCTTCAGCTTATAAGCCAGATCGGTAGTGGAGGTCGCGTTTACCGTCTCAGGCTCTGCAGTGGTAATCGCCAGAATTCGGCTGAGACTGGAGGCCTCGATCGCAGCGGCCACGCTCAGCCAGTCGGCATCGTCGATATCTTCATCGTCAGCCACGGCCAGACCGTACCAGTTCGTGTAATTCAGAACGGCGTTCACCGCCTGCAGCAGCGTTTCCGCCGAACCGCTTTCAGCCGATACCAGCGTTTTAGCCCAGCGACCGACATATACCTGCTGAGGTTTCGGTGACTGCGAGAAATACACCGTAGCGGCTTCATATTCTGGACTATCCACTCCGAAATCTGTGCCGATATCTTCCGGGGATGAGTAGAGGCGAATGCGTTCAGAAACCGGGATAACCGTTGAGCTCCCGAGAATGAGCAGCGAACCAAAGTTTCGACCAGTAGCCGCACGCGGCCCAATGATCACGTCGACATTAACGACGTTAGATACAGGTAATCCCTGCGGCATAATTTAGTCTCCGAAAAATGAGACGGGCGCATCTTGCAGCGTCCGGACGTTGTAGGTACGAATGTTTTTGCGGGACAGCGTAATGGTGAGGTCGTAGCGCCTTACCCACTGGTTGTTAATGAGCTCTGGCAGGTTGTAAATAGTCCCGGCCTCCACCAGCGAAAGCCCCGAACGGTTCAGCTCGGCGTTGTTCTGCTCGACGAATATCCCCGCGCGGAAAGTTGATGCAGTGCTGGCTCCCTGAGGCCCATAAAAGCAGCAAATCACTGTGACCTGCTCCCATATCCATTGCTCGGACTGTTCTTCCGATACCTGAACATCGGACTGGCTTAACGGCTGCGGAACGGTAGTGATACCGAAACCGCACCACGTCACCCCGTTGTTGGGGATCTGCGGCTGCGGGTCTGTCCATCGGGGGAAAACCAGAGAGGCCGGCAGGCCAGAAACACCACGAATCCACCGGCTAATTTCACGCTCCAACGCCTCGTCATACTGGGGACCATCCCCGACAGGCGTCAGATACCCGCGCACTGTGCTGTCGTTACTCAACTGGCGTCCCTCCGTTAAAATCCACCAGCTCACAATGTGCCTGGACGAATCCGGCGCCGTAACTGGTGTACGGGTCGACGAACGTCACGCGATAGTCGCGTCCGTTATAGGTCACGATATCGGCATCAAGTCGCGGGGTGCTGTCTGTACCGGGCTGGCCCTGAGTTAATCTGAACTGCGTCACGATGAGGATCGCACCGCTGATGTTCTGGCCTGCCTCCATTCGCCTGGCTTCCAGAGAACGGTCAACCGTCACCACGCCAGAGAATGGGATATCCTGAACTGTGTTTTTCGCGAAATTGTCCTCATCCACCGTCTGAACCTGCCGATGACACACCAGACTGGTGTCCATGAAGTCGGGATCGAGAAGAACATCGCTCACATCGAGAAGAGGCATTATTTTTTCCTCACGACGTAGTTAATTGAGCGCAACAGGTAACCGTGGGCATACAGCGGCTTGTCGCCGGGAATGCCCTCAGCACGTCTGCGCTCGAGGGTTTTCTCAGAAAGAGGGTGCAGTCGGTCGCCAGCACCGATAACAGCTTTTGCAGCATCACGGGCAATCTGTCCGGCGCTCTCCAGCTCACGCATTGCGGCTTCGGTCTGTCCCTCCAGCGCTGCAGTTGCCGCTGCTTTGAGGTGCGCAGTTGTTCGGGGTTTTGAGTCCTCGATCCCCATTTCCAGAAAAGGACGCGGGGGAAGCGTGACTGTCGTACCGTCGATTTCCACTGTTGCGCCCGTTGAGTGGAGGTAACCCAGTTCCGCGTTATTAATCGGTGAGCCATCCTCACGCCCTGCCTTATCCTCAGGTATTCCCACCAGCACATCCATTCCGGATAACTGTCTGAGGGATTCCAGAACAGACACGGCATTATCAGCACGAACAGTTAACCCGCTTTTCATAGCAGTTGCCTGCCACCAGCGCCGAACGCAGACCACCACCAGTAGAACTCGCGCCCGTAGGCGGTGCTATTCCAGAAACCGGCATCCGGATTGATTACCCCGGACACGTCATAGCTCACTGAAACCTTATCTACTGATTTAGAGGACACGACACCTGCCGCGCCGTTGCTGTTCACTCCACCTGCGGCAGCGGCGGCCAGCGTACGGCCGCGCAGCTCCGTATAGTGAGCGGTGAATAGTTCGGCCAGGTAAACGAACTGATCGCCCTGTACGTCCTGATTCAGGAGTGAATCAGCCTGCCCCAGATAGAAATTCACTGAGGGGTCAGGGTAGCGAGTGGTATCGGCGAACTCGGGAAAGTCGGTGCGGAACTGCTCGTTAGTTGGAAGCCTGCTGTTTTTTGGCATTTTTCGCGTCCCCACCGGTGGTATCGGCTTTGTCCGTGGCATCAGCATTACCGGCAGATGCCGCCTGAGCGGCCGCCAGTTGCGCTTTCAGATCCGTAATTTCATTACCCTGATCGGTGATGGTCTTTTCATGCGCCGCCAGTTGCGCTTTTAGGGTGTTATTTTCTTCTGCCAGGAGAACAAGGCTCGCGGTCAGGTCTTCAGTGCTCTGCTCGTTCGCCAGGTCGGACTCATCAATCGGGCGCGCATAGGCTTTAAAGGCCCAGTGGTCTTTGACTTCTTTCGGGAAAGATGAACTGTCGTGGATGCCCTGAGACAGCTCGAATTTAGAACCGTCAGCAAAGCTGAGAGTAGCGCCACCGGAAACAACGTATTTCATGTTTATGCTCCACAAAAAAAGGCGGGTTTCCCCGCCTGTTTCAGGTTAAGACGCCGGAACGTCCAGGTAAGAGATCGTATTGGAATACGGGGTTTCCACCTGGCCCAGCTTGCCGTAGTAAGTGGTCAACTGCTGCAGGCCGCGATACTCCAGCGGCGTGTTCAGCAGAGGAACCATAGGGAAGCGAACGTATTTTTCGTCCTGGGTGTAAGCAACGATACGATGCGCGCCACCAGCGCCACGCTTGGAGGCCCACTTCATGGAGACGATTTCCAGTGGTGTCCCATTTTCCTGGAACGCGATGGTGTTAATCTTCACGTATTCCAGTACAGAGATATTCCCCGCAGAGGAAACCTTTTTGCTCGCCAGCAAGCCGAACAACTCCGGCGCCAGACCGATTTTCGCCGGGCAGACCGCATAACCAGAACGAACCCAGCCATCAGACAGCACAAGGTTGATATCCTGAACAATGACATCAGGATCGGTGGTGGCGGTCCACGCTGCAGCTGCAGCAACCGGGGTAACATCCGACAGGTTCAGCAGGCCACGAACGCCCAGTTCGGTATCACCGATGTAAACCTGTTCGTCGGTATCCATTGCCCACTTCAGCTTCATGCCTTCGTATTTCTGGACATCAACAGGACGGCCCAGTTTTTGCGCGGAGGCCAGCTCCAGCACCGTCCATCCGATTTCCTGTCCCCACGGGGTGAGGTTGTTACGGGTCGGCTGAATATCGAGTTCAATACCAGGAACGGCGGTGGATTTCTTACCAATCCAGTTTTTACCGTTAGGGTTAGGACCACCAACGCCGACGAAATCGGTGTTCGTGAAAGATGACACTTCATCAGCGATAGAAATATCGCTACGCAGTGGCATGTCGCGGGACCACTTAACGGAGGTCAGCGGCATGTTCAGCGTCTGATCCATGCGCTCCAGCTCTCCGACGAGAAACGCGCCGGTGGAGTCGATGGTCGCTCTGTCAACTGTAAACATTAATTATTCCCTCAGATGTTATAAGCGATTTCAATACGGCCGTCGGCTTCACCCGGCCCCATGACCTCTGCATTTGTCAGCTGAGGTGTATTTGATGCGGTGGAGTCCGGAGACAAAACAAAAGAGCCAACCGGGCTTTGAGTGGTGCCACCAGCTACACGAACGTATACCGGATCACCTTTCTTCGCGGTCGTCGCGTTGCCTGCAGTAGCAGTTACGCAGATGTAACCGCGTTTAAGGTTGTCGCCCACCTGATTAGCGGTCACGCCGATGTAGGCAAGGTCAAGAGCAGAAGTAATCGGGAACGGACGGACCAGAATCCCTTTCACTTTGCTGATAGTGTCGCCGGACTCCAGGGGAACGAATTTATCGTTCACGTATTTACCTGCCAGTCCGTAGGACGCGAACTGCTTCGAGTGGTCCAGGGTGACCGGCTCAATGGTGAGATCACGAGGACGAGTAACACCCCCGGCAATGCCCAGGGGCATCCGCGTTAAATATGCAGTACCTGCCATGATGATTTACCTTATTTATTTTTTGCCCAGAAATCGGCGTTGAGCTTGTTCAGTTCTGCCGGGGAAAGGTGCTTTGTGCTGGTTGCCCGGTCGGTGGTGTGAGTACCACTATTTAGCGGTGCAAGGTGGTTCTTCGCCTTATGCAGCGCTACAGCGGCAGTAAATACAGCGTCGACCGTTGCCTTTGGCGCTTTGTAGAAATCATCCACTCCGAACGATTTCAGGCTGTCACCGGTGCGCATTGCGTGATTCAGCACCTGACGTTTCAGGCTCTTATCGCCAGCAGGCTGGAAGCCAGGGCAGATAATTTCCGCATCGGCGATCAGGTTGCGCTTAAAGGCTGCGTCGCCCGTCACTTTGCGGTTTTCTTCTTCGTCTTCGTCGGTGGTCATGCTGCCCGGGTCCGGATCGCCATCGGTGGTTTTACCCTCCAGCTTTTCCAGACGAACCAGCAACGCTTTCGCCCAGTCCGGAATTTCTTCATCGCCTGTTTTCTCTTTATTCGGATCGCCTTCGTCCGTAGTGGAGCGATTCGCCTCAGGAAGTGCGGTAGACTGCGCTGGAGCATTCATGTTGATAGTTACACCGGGGATTGAAGCCATGCCATCAGACGGCATATCCGGCGCTTCATCGATGAGTTTTGCCAGTGCATCCTCATCTTTCGTCTTAATGGCCTGAGCCAGTTTTTTAAGCCATGACATTACAGGCTTCTCCTTTGTTGTTGATGGGATGGAATCCCCGATTGCACAGCGGCCACCAGCACGCCCCCGGTCAATACCGACAGCGAGGTGGTTACCTGTGATTTGGTATTGCTTGCCCTTGCCGGGTGCCAGTTGCTTGTACTGCGCGTCATAGCCGCAGCTCACATCGGTCAGGCCAGAATTCACCGCGTCGATTGCTTCCTGGCGTTTAATCAGCACGTCAGCAATGAGCAGATCCGATTTATCGCCGGTGCCGCGCCGGACGTTCTGAATGTGTCCGTGCGCCAGCTCGGCAAAGTTAGATGGGTTCACGAATACGATGTTGCCCAGACTATCCTCTGGATGCCCCAGCGTGACGGCCACGCCCTCAAAGCTCGCCATCGTCTCCGGGGAAAACACCTCATCTTCCGTTCGCCAGACCGTCACTGTGCCGCTGGCGTCAGGTTCTAGGTCGATTTCCTCGGGTAAGTAGACCTGCGTCCCTGTACGTGCGATCGGTACGTCTTTACACAGTAGTGAGCCGTCCGCCTGCAGATAACGCGTTTCTCCCAGGCGTGTAGTGAAGAAATATTTCATGGGTTACCTGCTCGATTACGGGCAACAAAAAGGTCGCTCAGTGGCGACCTTGTGAGATGGGAAAAATATTCAAAATAACGGGCTATTTAACATAAGAGTTCTTACCCGCACCGACGAAAATGGACTCAATTAAAATGTCCTCTTAAAGCCGTAAAAGTAGCGATTAACTGGGCTGAAAATCGGTCTTTTCGAATACAACATTTTCATAACATTTCGCAGGTATTGCAGTTCGCATGAAATGAATGCTCAAAGCCGTATTTTTCATTTTCTCGGTGCTGGGATCTGTACTTCAGGCCAGCATTTGCAGTTCGGCAAACATCCGGCGTGTCCGGTCATACCGTCAAGCGTCGGCGGGTTATCCCAGCGCACAAATTTATCTTTCATCTTGCGGTGAGAATCCCGCGTTCCGGCCCCCTCGATACGCCACCAGTAGCCCTCTGATCCAACCGAAAGGGCTCTGGCCTGCGTCAGCGCGCCGGTAGCTCGTCCAATCTCTGTACGGGCAATCAGTTGCGCCCTGCTGGCGGCCACGTCACCGGAGGCCATGATCATCTCGTAGAGCTCGTCCGGACGTTCGCCAGTGATAACCGCCTGCATTGCGCGCTGTTGTATGTCCATCACGCGATCGGCTGCTTCCAGCGGCAGGGACTTCATCAGCTGAATCTGGCGGTACACGATATCCTGCGCCACCTGCCCGACGGGGGTATTACCCACCACATCGCGCAGACCAGCACCGATTTCCTCAGATACCGATTTCCACTGATTCCATTCCTCCTGCTCGACCTGGGCAAACATCCTTCGCCCGACCAGCTCTGCCCAGTCGCTGATTACCTCGGAATAGTCCACCAGCGTTTTCGAAATGTTGTCAGCGCTAACCTGTGAACCATCGTAGGTACCATCGACGATCTGCCCTATCTGGTTTGCTATCGCCAACAGGCTTTTTCGATACTGGATCTCCGAACGACGGCGGAGGGATGGTTTCAGGTTCATCCTCCTGCCACTGGGCCTTCGCATCTTCTATATCCTCGTCAGTGATAGAACCACCGATGCCAATCACATCAGAAATGTTCCTGAGGTCGTTAAGCGCTGCTGCAGGTGGCATTCCGAGGTCACGAACGGCGGTACCAAGTGCAGTAACCACATTGTTCGCCATCGTTGCGCGGTCCACGTCTGACATCTCCCAGAGCTTGTTAAACTCGAAAGTAAAATCGTCAGGTAGGGGTTCACCGAACAGAGAGCGCCAGGAGATATCGAGCAGCCAACGGATATGGCGGCGTAAGCGTCTCTCCTGCAGCGAGTTAACCCGGCTGTAGTAGTTTTCCAGATCGCCGTCGCCGGTGTTGAAACCTGCAGGTGACTGTCCGAACAGGCGGACGAGAGGAATTCCCGTCGCGCCGGAAACCTGCTCAGCAAAGCGCAGAAGGACATCAGCGATACCCGCAAACGTATAGCTGTGGGTTTCGAACTTATCCTTACCATCCATGATGGTCATGCCTTCGATGGTCTGGAACTGACGTATCATGTCCAGGTGCTTCATCAGCGCCTTTTCAAGGTCGCCTCCGGTAGCAAGAATCTTGCGCAGGTCTTCAATGCTGTAAGTCCGCAGATGCGCTTTGTGGATCAGTTGGGTAGTGCCGACCGTCGCAGTATCAAACGCCTCGATACGCTCGAAAATACGCTCCACAACAGACATCCCCCAGCCGTTTTCCGTCTGGGCCTGCTGGAAAGGAAGCGTATCACCCTCCATGCGAATAACGCGGCTATGGTGGATCTTCCAGGGGGGAATCCCCTGCTGGTTCGTGATTACCTTGTAATATTTCGGTTTCCCAAAATCGGGACCGTAATCGGTAACGAGATCGTAATAACTCGGGTTAACCATCCAGCGGTCAAGGCTCATCACGCCCTTAAACTGCCCCTCTTTGATGCGATCCAGTTTCAACGGGGAAGACATATCCTGCCCTTCAAGCAGGACCACCAGCACCGCGCCACCGTACAATCGTGACCATTTGAGGTTATCGTTAAGACCATCCCATATAGCGAGCTCATCCCAGAAGGTTTCGAGCTTGCCCTTTTGTCCGGGTTTCAGCTTTGAGCTGATGTTAATCCCCTTGCGGGTCATATCATCTGCCATCGCGTCCACACCGGCACCAACGAGGAACGATGAACGATACGCAAACTCCAGCATCACCCTGTTACGGCTGATGTACCCGGGCATGTACATTCCGCCCGTCTGTATGTTTCTGGTGTCGCTGCCAAGTTTGGCCGTGAAATTGTTGTACCCGTCAGCTGTCGCAACGGGCTTTTGTGCGCCGTTCTGGCGTTTCTTACGGGACATGTCACGCTCCGGCCAGTTTGGCCCAATTATCAAGAGAGGAATCCATCGGCGCGTAGTTAATCATCACGGCGTCGGCAAGGTTCGGCGATTTTGTACCTTCCGGCTGTTTATCCACGAGGATTTTACCGACGGCGTTTTTCGACCACGTAGGCTGTGAAAGCTCCATCAGCAGGCGGTCAATATTTTCTATCTCGCTGCTTATAGAAATGATTTCGTCGGGGTTGTAGTCCATCCCGTTCAGCGCGCGGAAGGTGTTCCGAAACAGCTTGCGAAGATGCCACCAGCTCTGTGCTTTCGCGTTCGCGAAGAAGTCTTTATTCAGGCGCGCCGCTTTACCGTTATCACCAGGAACGGCTTCATCTTCCGGATCGAATACGCTACCGCTACCACGGAAAGGCGTAGCTGTGATTGTTCCCCGGCCTTCAGCCTGCCTGAGCTCGTTTATCACGCGAGCATCACCACGCGCACCGGCACCCAGACCGTCCTCATCGAAGCGGAACTCATCCAGCCCATAATCGTCACAATACCCAAACGATTTAACGACAGAGGCGTAGATGTCGCTGCCAATGCCAGACCATTCGTGAACGTTCTGCAGAAGGAAGCCATAGCGGCAAGAAAAGCCGTTTTTGTCTTTCCCCTCGTCGGCGATATCCATTGCGCCGAGGCGCTGTCCACTGGGCTGAATTCCCAGTTTGATATGCGCGTCGACGGCTGCCTGCACCCATTCAGAAGGAATGAGAATCCCCTCAGTGGATGCGCTGTAGTTCAGGTCCAGTTCCTGAGCAACGATAATCGGATCATCGATTTTCAGACATTCGTTGCGGTACCACTCATCATCTTTGCGCGGGTCACTGCGCCAGTGGAACGTAAACACCGGGATATTTCCGCTGTGCCGCTTACGGGCAAACGGGTTATTCATGCCGTTGACGGATGAGAGGTCAATACGGCAGCGGGTTGTCTGAGAAAGCGCAGCATCGATGAGTAATGGCCGTTTCAGGAATGCCGACTCATCCACGAAATAAAGCGTGGTACGGTCACCGCGGCCAATGTTATCGCCAGCCTCTCCCTTAATGACCGCGCCCGTTTCCGGGAACTCCACCCGCATGTAAGGAGCATGTTTTTTGTCACTCCATGAACCGCGAAACTCTACCGGCAGCAGCTCGACAAACTTACGTGCTTTCCAGAACAGTGCTTTCGGGTCGCCGGTACTGTCGACATATTCCTCTTTACGGGAACCGAACCCGATCACCATTTCTTTGTTGAACAGGCAAAGCGAACAGGCCAGACCGATAGAGGTCCAGCTCAGCCCCATTTCGCGGCTTTTTTCTGTCAGCCCATGCTCAAGACTGGCGCGCCTGTCCATGATCCAGTTAATCCATTCCTCCTGGCGGGGGAACAGCAAAAACGGGATGGTGGCAGGCAAACCATAATCGAGGTTACGCGGGTCCGTCGTCATGCCCCAGTCGATGATGAACTGGGCCGGGTTAGTGCGGTAAAACTCACGGAGTGCCGGAAGCATTTCAGGCGCTTTCCTGATCCGCTCCAGCCTCTCCATTCTCCACTCAAACACGGCGGTATAGTCCGGTTTGCGGAAGTCAAAGGGGAACGGGATCGGCACAGAAAAATTCCTCAAAAACGCCCCGATTTAACATAATGGTCGTTACCCGCACTGGCGCAACAGCACCCATCACGCAAACGGCGTGAAGCCTCTGTTTTGAACAGAAAAGTGGTCAAATCGGGATGAATAAAACGTGCATAAAACGGGGCAAAAAGTGCATAGCGTTTTTTTAGTTCGAAACGCCTGTTTTTGCATTTTTCAGCCCATGTATTTTTTGTAGATATCTGCCGCTTCCTGCGGGGTCAGGTTCGCCGCTTCGGCTTTGGCTGCCACGTCCATATTGGTGAACGGGTCGAAAATTTTCGGTGCTCCCAGCTCCATAAGCAGAGTGGGCGGAACCTTAATCCCCTCAGCCTCAAGTAGCTGCGCCGCCTCCAGCGCGGAGTATTTCCCGGCCACCTTGTGTTTCATCACATCGCGAAGCACATCACGCTGACGGTCTTCTTCCCCATAAACGCTGCGACCGAGGCCAAGGGCTTTGGCAAACACCGCAACATCATTGTGTGTTGGCAAGACATCCTCGACCGTTGTTTTCAGGCCATCGGGGGATTTAGTGACAGTCTTCCGCTTACGAACGTCCAGGTTTTTACCTGCAACATTGTTAATCCTTTCCATCAGAACTTCGCGAGCCTCGGTAAAGGCACGGTTAAAGTCGGCATGTTCCTTACGCCAATTGCGGATAGTCGCCTCGTCAATTTCCAGCCGCTGGGCAACCATGCGGTTTGAGATCTTGTTACGGGCTAAGGCCATGTCAAGAACGATACCGACGTAGGCCTTCTTAAAGCTATTTTTTCGGGCCATACGCTTACCTGAAATCGGGTGCTGTTTATATTTTGTTCAAAATCATTTTTCCGCATTTTGCGTGCGGAATAATTCTGAGAAAAAATCCACTCCGGGGCTGCAAGCCTGCTGGGTTTGAGTGCGGAATTAAAATGTCGAAAAAATGCGGAGTTATCTATTTTTCGCCAAAACTGCGATTTAATGCCCGGAGGCCGCGCAGAATGGGGAGATAGTGGATCGCCCTAATATTTCCACTATGTGGATAACTCAGTCTAAATCCATCTCCACTACTTCCCCGAACAGGTGTCCGTAAACGTCCATCGTAGTTTTGATGTTCGAATGTCCAATAAGTCGGGAAACCTTCAGAATATCGACGCCTTTATTTGCCAGGCGAGATACAGCAAAGTGTCGAAGATGATGGAATCGCTTAATGCCATAGTCGTTCAGGGTTCTGACGAGAACACCCTGAGTGCCATAGCTGGTAGCGAGGCATGCGCCGGTAAACTGATTGCAGATAAGAGGCTCAGAGGAACCAAGCTTACTTTTATCCAGCAATGCGAAAAGCTCACGCGGCATCCGTACCCGGCGCTCCACACCTCTTTTCAGCCCCTCATGTATCACGCCGTCAACTACATGCCCTCGGATGTCGATCCAGTCGGCTGACACGTCGTTATAAGTAACCGCCAGAACCTCACCGATGCGCAGGCCACAAATCCCGAGCCAGCACGCGATACGCTCACGAACTGGAGCGCTATTCAGTAGCTCCCTGACCGATGATGATGGCGGTATGGTGATGGGTCGACGCTTCCGGCGCGCGGGACGGTCAACAGGGTTAAAAGTGATGAGCCGCTTTTCCACTAGCAGGAAGAAAGCCGAACGAATCCAGCGATGGCAGCCGGTGCGAACCGAATCAACGATATCGCGATGGCTGATATGGAGAATGTTTTTTTCCAGTATCGGCCCGTCTACAGCGAGAAGATCGTGACGGCATTTCGTATAAGACGATAGTCGTATGATATTTTTTTCCAACTTTCCAGCCTGATAGCCAAGATAAAACAGAATTAACTTTCGGAAAGTCCAGGAATGGTCTATTCCGGTCCAGCTGGCAGTTCGACAATCCAGCTCGATATTCTGTTTTTGCCAGAAAAGATGTGCGGCATCATCAATATTCTTAAAGATGCGGCGGCGTCCATGACCGGATTTTTCATCCTTCCAGTGGACGTAATATTTTGATTGTCCATTGGCATCAGTGGATTCTTTTATCGAAGCCATACTGAACAATCCTCTGATTTAAGCTATGTCATTACGATGGGACTGCCCATTGTAATGACGATAAAAAACCGCCCGTAGGCGGTTAGTTAGAAACTTGAAACTATCAGCCTTTTAATGCAGCTTGAATCGCATCTGCTAGGCCAGAGATACCTTCTTTGGCGGAAGTTAAATCGTTATACATTGACCCGCCCTGCCCAGCAGCTGAGGAAGCTGATGCTTTAACAATTTCTAAGGCCGCTTGAACAGCTAAAAGACGTTGAGTTTTTTCATCAGTGGCAATCGCGCCATTTTTAAAATAGTTCTCTAACATGACAATCCCCTTAATTCCCTACCAACTCGGAGGGTTTCAAAATGTAAATGGGGATTGCATTACAGATTTCAATGCCATAATCAAGCCCACCCGCGATGAGCTTTGTAATGGCTACTTATCTGTTTCGGTCGCCATCTCTACTAAGTCAATGAAGTCCTGGCACATATCCAGTCGATGACCATGATCGTCGACAAAGTTATACCCTTTGAATAGCTCTACGATTTCCTCGGGACTTTTCCCATTCAAACGAGGAAACTGCTTTGATTCGTCAACCTGTTTCATCTTCAAATCTCCAATCAGTAGGTTATGACCAGGCCACTTCAACGCTGGAAATTGCATTCCATAGCAGTGGCATTTATCAATACTCTCGGGTTCCTTCTGCCGTGCACACGGCGCTAATGAATGCACCGTCAAAAGGTCAGTATTTTGATGCCCACATCAAAAAAGCTGGCTACCCTTATCGCAAAGTTGGCTAACAGCTAGCGGGGATTCGTCCCCGCTTTTTGCCACTTCCCGTTATTCGACTGTCTCACCGAGTCGTAAATACGTTGACACGTCATCCCGGCGGCATAGCGTTCGTCAGCGATTCCAGCATAACGTTTAGCTTCTTCTGCAATATCTCCGAGCATGTTGGCGAGCACTGCGGCGTCGGCGTCGGTTGTTTTGCTTCTGACGGCAGCGGCAAGATCTGCGGTGTGCTTTGCGGCGTCCAGACGGGTGGCAAGTTTTGTTGCTTCGGTACGCAGCTGGCTAACAGTGGCAGACAGACCAGCAGCAGTGGCGGCATATTTAGTGGCTTGTGCTTGTGCATCTTTTACAGCCTCATCACGGGAAATAATTCGCCCTTGTTCAATCATGCGGGCAGCGGTCTGCGCGTTCGCTGTTTGCGAGGATTCCGCGCTATCACGTTCCGCCCACTTTTTTTCCCAACCCCGATCGCTCCAGACATCACCAGCGATAAACGAACAGACCACCAGCAAGAGAACTGCAGCAGGTTTCCACCAAGTCTTTATCGCGGCAAGGATCGTAGCTGGATTCACTGGTTTATCCCCCAGCAAGCCAGAGCGCTTTCCTGGTCTCGCCTTTCTACCTGCCCATAGCAGCCATTTTTCTGGCCTTTGGTCAGACGACAATCGCGGCCACCGTCTTTAATCCACCAGCGAATGGCTTCACAGGCTCCTTTACGGTCGCCAGCATTGATGCGCTTATAGAACGTAGACGGGAAGCATTTTCCGGGGCCGATGTTATACGGACAAAAAGATGCGATCCCGGCTTTCTGTGGCTCGGTCAGTGGCACCTTGATATTTCGCTCAACCCACGCCAGCGCCTTGTCGCGTTCAATGGTGTTTACCTGGTCGCATTTCTCAGCTGACAGCTTCATGCCCTTCACTACCTGCTTGCCATCAACCATTGTGGCTCCACGACAAATCGTCCAGAGCCCGCCGCCGTCGCGATACGCCGTCAGGCTGTTACCCTCTTTCTCATCCAGAAACTGATCGAGAATAACGGGCGCGGAAGCCCCGGCAAGAATTAAACCAACGACCGCTGCGCTCAATCTATTCTTCAGCTTTGGTGACATTGCCATTAAGCCGGTCCTCCCTTTCCTTTTTCCTGTAATACCAGTTCACTGCACAGGTAATAACGGTGCATGCAATACCGACAATAATTGCCCAGTCACTCAGGTTTAACCCTGCAATTCTGTCGGCCAACATCCAGGACACCTCTTTTGCGGTTTTAGCTGTTTCGGCATATGCCTTCGCTGATACACCGCAGCCGGTCAGCGTGGTGCCTGTTCCATATGAAAGTCTGCTGTAAATGGTGCTCATTCTGGTCATAGCCTCACCTCCGATTCTTCGGATGGCGCAGTGTGTGATGAAAGGGTCAGGCTTCACGGGCTGGATTTATCAACAAAGCACGTAGCGGATGATTCCCGTGAGCCTGAAATGAAAAAGGCCGCCATATGGCAGCCTTTATAACGAGAGTTTTATTGTTCAGAGGCACTCCATCCAACAAACCACCCACGGTTATCAGGATTATAACGGAGTGCTTTTGGATGAGCGCTGAACCAAAAGGTCAGTATTTTTACACAGCAATTTTGCAAAAAGCAGCGCCCATTCAAAACTGGGTCGCTTTTCAGTCACTCCGGGAAACCCATCATCGCAGACTGGAAAACTTTTACTGGAGCGGGCAGCGGGAATCGAACCCGCATCATCAGCTTGGAAGGCTGAGGTAATAGCCATTATACGATGCCCGCATTATGGTGCCGACTACCGGAATCGAACTGGTGACCTACTGATTACAAGTCAGTTGCTCTACCTACTGAGCTAAGTCGGCATTGGTCCGCCACCGGGGCCTCGAACCTCGTACTACAACATTTAGTTGCCGCTCTTCCCGATGAGCTAGTGGCGGTCTGGTGGCCCTTGCTGGACTTGAACCAGCGACCGGGCGATTATGAGTCGCACGCTCTAACCACTGAGCTAAAGGGCCGGGGGCGAAATGATACATAAGGCAAACTAGCCACGCAATATCAATAGTTATCATGGCTGCTACCGCCCCCGTCTGATATCGTTATATCGCCAAAAGTAACTACTCAGATAAGGATGGATATGTCTCAACAAAACAAGCCCCAGGGCGAAAGCAAACCTCAGCAACCTGCGACTCCAAAGCCAGTACCATCTCAAAGTACTACTGACTTTGCGACACAACGTGTATTCGTCGGAGATTCTGCTGATTCAGTCAAAGAATACTTAAAAAAACAGCAGAAATAAGCATTGCAACTACCGGGGCGAGAATAGTAAACATTCTCGCCTTATCTAAACAATTGCGAATTTTTTCATTCTCTAAAAGCAACTCACTGGCTGTATCATTAAGATTAACAAGCCGATATCTCCGAATCAGAGGTAAGGGATTTTCTACCCCCTGATATCCAGCATCATAGAACATTTGATAAGTGACTTTCTCAATTGCCTTATAACTCTGAGTATACAGAGCGTGTGGGGGGGCATATATTAACCCTCTCATTTTTACAGATAATCCTGAATGAACTAAGTAAATAGCGCACCAGGTCCATAGAACTGTAAAAGCGGCTATACCCGCAGTTAGAAAATCAAAATTCGTTTTTTGTGTGAGAAGTAGAAAAGAAGATCCAATACCAACAATCTGAATGCTCAGAAGCTTGTAACCATTTTCGACGTTAGTTTTGTTAGAAGTTTGAATCTCACGAATTACCTCTTCTCCCTGCTTTTCCAGAAAGTCTACGAGATTATCGTCAGCACTCAAAAAGTAATCTGAAGGTAATTTTTCCACTTCCTCGTCCTTACATCGCTCAATGAGAATGATCTTACCCGAATATTCTTTCCAAGCGAACAGCCCTTGCTAGAAACGACAAAGCCCCACCATTGCTGGCAGGGCTTAATTTGCTTGGTCTAGTGCAGACGCAATAACCTATGATTAGGAGCATACACGACAACTTCGGACAAAATCAAGCTTAAAGTAGCTAATATGCTAAATTTTGTTCACATCATCACGAAAGCTCGTTGCATCCTGAAACACCGAGTCTGCTTTTTGTTCTTCCCTGTGGCAGACGTCGACAAGCACCTCCAGAAACGGTTTCCAGTTGCGAGTCCATGTTCTGACGTGTAGCTCCGGAACACGCTTCAGTATTGCTTTATAGGCTGCAGTAGACGGCACCCCAGAAAATCCATTTCCGCTGCAGCGCTCGCAGGTTTTAAACACCGGCGCGCCACGCTCGCCTGTGGCTTTGCGGTCGAGCACCTCACCTTTGCCGCCGCAACGGCATCGGGCCAGCAGCTCCCCCTTACCGTTACATGCCGCGCATCTACGCTTGACCAGTTCATGCCTGATTTTCGGAGGTACGATTTCCATACCGTCAGAGTTGAAGACTCCAGGGTGTTTGATCACATCCTCATAATGAGAGGTTAATCCGCTGCCACTGCAGCTGTGACACGTCACGGTGGTTTCCGCTGAACGGGAGTATTCGGCAAAGGCGAATTGTGCGAGCACCAGCATACACCAGCCAAACTCCCCAGCAGCGGCTTTACGTACATTCCTGGGCGCCGACTCCATCGCATGACGCGCCAGCGCCTGAACTGCGAGCTGCTCATCGCTTTTGCTGATCCCGGTCTTACCAAAGAAGGCAGCCAGACCAAACCGCGCGCGGCTGCTGGTGGTACCAATGGCCGCCATAACATCAGTGCCGGTGATACGATCCGGAGAGGTTCCTTTCACGTCGTCGCTGATATGCATTCCCTGAGGGCTGAAGTGTTTTAGCGATGCCTCAAGCTTCATTGTTCGCACTCCCCAACCAGATTAAGAATGACCGCAGCGCCGTTGTCTTCCATGTATTCGTCCTTTCCACTTGCCAGAAACCAGCTGCAAACCTCTACAGCTTCAGCACGTGTCACAGGTTTGATGGTCGCCAGCAATTTTTCCAGGTATCGCTCACGGTCGTACACAGATTCATGGTGCTCGGAATAACCAAATTCGTAACCGAGTTCCTGACCTGAAGTGTGGCGAACGCTATAGAGCCAGTCCCAGTAAACAAACTCACGAACAACATCTGACAGTGTATGAGGCTCTGGCAGAACGTCACGATAGCCATCAACATATGCGCGACGCTGATCATCAATTTCATTCATACGACTGCCGTCAATGCTTCCATCTCTCTTTTCGTCTACTGTCCATCCCCACTGGTAATCATCAGTAAATTTTGGGGAAGACCTGATCACTCGCTCGGCCTCTACGTCCTCCATCGCTGCTTCATAGCTGCCGAACGTAGCGCGCACATCAGCAGCTTTCTTGATGTTTTCCCGTGCATTCTGAATAGCACGCACCGGGTTATCCATGCCGATGGTACCGAAAGCTACCTGGAAAGGATCACCGCCATTCGCCAGAAGATAACGGGAATACCGTTCCTCGGCCTCTTTTGGAGAGATTTTAATTTTCTCCAGCGCGGCTTCTGCTGCGTCCAGATGTGCCGGTTCATTCAGGCGGATAACCTCCAGTACCCACAGATAGGCATCAGTCTGTTTATGCCCGGTGATTCTCCGTTGCTCAGGTAGAGGTTTGATGTTTGCCAGGGCTGAGCTGTGCGCTGCCGTCGGGATGGTGAATAGTGCTTTATGTTCGTTGTTATCTGTACGCATTACGCAGCCGCCTTTTTCTTGTGGAAAACCAGCTCACGAACCTGATCGCCGTTCATGAGCATATTGTTGAAATCATCGTGATCGGGCCAGTACACGCTCACTCGCTGTAGGTCATTCTTTGCCAGCAGATTGGCATGAGCGCATTCATAGGCCGCAGCCAACCCGGTAGCGCTGTTCTCGTCACGGTCAGCAAAAATAATGAGGTGCTTAACGCCAGCCGGAACGCGGAATTTCTTCATGAAGTTGGCCGTCATGGTTGCCCAAGTATTTACGTTATAAATCTGGTGCGCAGACAGAGCCGTTTCGATGCCTTCGGCGATACCAAGTGTGCTGGCCACCGGGAACATCCTGATCGCCACTGAACGGGCGTGATCAAGATAGTTATCTTCCTGCAGGGATTTTTGTCGCTTTGCACTGGTGCCGATATCTGCCTTTTTTGCGCCATCGAGTAATGTCTGGTGCAGATAGCACAGTTCTCCTTTATCGTCGGTGGCGAGGGAATAAAGCGACTGATACACCCTCCCTGCATGGCGCTGCTTATCGTTGAAGCGGATCGCTTCAAGCGGCAGACTGAAAATGCCGCGCGCGTTGAGATACGCAGCACCAGAAGTGCCACGCAACGGCTGCAGCTTCGCGAACTTATTCAGAACCTTTGTACGCAGGCTGGTAGCACTGCTGCTGACCGGGATTTTTACACGCTGAAAATCATTACCGATCAGGTGGTCTATTTCCCTGCAAACCTCATTAAATGGCTTCCCCTGTGTCAGTGTGACAAGCTTCATACCGTCACCGCTGCCGCAGGTACAAATCCACGTCCCCCGACCGTCGCGGTCGTCAATACGTAGCTTGCCGCGCGCTCCACATACCGGACATTCGCCTTTAAAGTGGTTTTTACCAGTGATCGGCGGAAGGCCGAAGTGCTCAAAGATGGTAGGCCAATGCCCAATTGCTGCTTCTGCCGTCTTCATGCTCGTTTTCCTAACTGCTGTTTGATATCGCTAATCACTTTCTGTGCTTGCCGAATGGAGGATGGCGCAGGTGCACCAGATGCCGCCTGCATACGTTTGGCCTTCTCCTGACCTTTCGCATAAGCGATCAATTTGTGCCGGATGAAATTCGAAACGGTCGGTGTGATCTCCATCGGGAAATCGCTCAGCCCGTTAGGCCACTCGTCAAAACGATCGCGAAAAGTGTTTGCGCACCAGCCATCACTAACGGGCTTTTTCCCCTGCGATACTCGCTGGCGCTGATAGAATTTGATCTGACTCCACCAGGCCTGTTTCTCTGCCTTCGTGGGCAGATGCTGGTCTTTACCCAGCTTTTTGAGTTTGCGGCCGGTATCAGTATCGACGTCCTCACCGCCCAGCGGCTTATGTCCGCATTTCGGGCATACGTACACACCAGCGGGTTTCATGTAGTGGCATTGAGAACATTCATGGGGGAGTTTTTCGGCCCGTTCCTCAGCTGCACGGCGCGCGCTTTCATCCATGCCGTCAGACTTACCGGGGAGATCGTCATACTCAATAGAATCCGGATAACCGAGGCGGTGCACGGTGCCACTGTGATCAAAGATGAGGCAAGATTCTTTACCCGGTGCGGTGCGCAGGCCACGCCCGAGTGCCTGCAGCCAGCGAATTTCGCTTTTTGTTGGCCTGGCGTAGATGATGCAGCGAACATCACTATCGAAGCCGGCCACCAGAACGCCCACACTAACGATGATTTTCGTTGCGCCAGTTTCAAAGCGGTGAATGATGGTCTGGCGCTCATCCACTGGAGTGTCGGCGGTCATGACCTCAGCGTTAACACCAGCCTGGTTAAACTGGATTGTCAGGAAATTGGCGTGAGCTACGTTGACGCAGAAAGCAATGGTAGGCAGATCCCGGCCATTCTCCAGCCAGTTCTGTACGATGTCGCCCACCAGCGTAGAGCCACACATAATTTCAGCCAGCTGCGTTTCGTTGTAATCGTTGCCGTATTCAAGCGAAGACTTGGTTTTTACGCCTTTCAGATCCGGCTTTGTTGGCGCGTAAAATTCGTATTTACTCAGATCGCCACGCTGGATTAACTCGCCGATGGTGGTCGGCTTAATCAGTCGGTCATAGTATTTACCAAGGAACGGGGAAAAAGGCGTACCCGACAGACCAATCACCTTTACGCCTTTGCCGCGCAGCCGTTCGATATCCTTCAGGATGCGTTTTTTACGCAGGTGTGCTTCGTCGATAATCAGCAGATCAATATTTTCAGGAAAAACACGACGAATAAGCGTGTCGGCGCTGGCAATCTGAATTTTACGGGCTGGATCGTAGTTCGGGTGATCCGCCCAGATATAACCGATTTCATCCCCCGGTAACCCGTACTCCACAAAGCGATTGGCCGTCTGACCAATCAGGATAGTGTACGGTGCACAAAACAGAACGCGCATACCACGGCTGACGAACCCGGCAACGATGAAAGCGGCAAGACCAGTTTTACCGCTGCCAGTTGGCGAGTACACCATGAAGGTGTCGTTTGCCTTCCAGTCACGGCGCAACATGTTTAACGCTCTTTCCTGTGCAAAATTCGGCGTAATCGTCAGCTCCATTGTGCTGCCCCCGTGCTGATGAGATAATAATTTTGTGATGTGGTTTTCATGGATTCCCCCTCACATGGCTGGCGGCCTCCCCAAAGGCTGCCAGCCTCCCTTCTGATTCAGCTCCTCTGAAAAATCACTCTTCCAGGAAGAACCCTTTTCGTTTCTCAGCGCCTGAGCGCTTTGTACTACCTTGCTGATACAGGCGTTTTTTTAAATTGCGCCCTTAAGACAGTGATCTACTTAACCAATGGATCTCTCCTGTTGGAAAAGACCCTATTCCTACCCCTGCACCCAATCCCCCCTTACCCCCCTTTCCCTCTTCCCCATAAAAACGTACTACCTCCCTAGTACACATGAGGAGTTGGGTCAGTTGGTTGCCAACCTGAACAGGCACCTTTAAGCCTGCTTCTGTTCAGGTACCTTTAAACCCGAAACAATCAGGAGCGCTGTCGCGTTCCAGCCAGGGGAGGTTCGGCGGTATACCCCTGTAAAGCTCTGCCCTGATTTCTCACAAACAGGCGAAGCCTTGTGTTTGCTTCATGCCTTGCCCGGTTCTCCTTGCGGTACGAAACGGGTTCGGCCTCGAACGTCTCCTGATACACAGTTGCATAACGCTGGAGCGCTTTTTGTCGTGCAGTGGGTGTCAGGCTGAATAACTGCTGCTTAATCCACTCGGCATCCGCTTGTGAGTAGGTTTCCGGCAGGATTGAGTTATCGAAGTTGCTCTCCGGTATGTTCATCGGAAAAAACCTCATCCAGACTGGTTTCATATCCGAGCCGCTTAAAAGCGCTCACGATTCGTTTCCCCACCTCAATGTCAGGGATTCGACGACCAGTTTCGTAATGGCTAACTGCCCCCTGAGAACTGGCAATCAATGCGGCCAATTCTCCCTGCGTAACCTTTGCTTTCAGCCTTAGGCTCTTGATTCCGCTCATTCGGATAGTTCCTATCTAAATAATACATAACGTACTATACACACTTTAAACAATAATACAAAATGGAACTTGTTCAAAAAATACGGATTGTAATAATCATGAACATGAAACAGAGATGGCAGGACCTGGCTAAATCCAGGATGAAAGAAGTCGGAATGACTCAAGAACAGCTAGCTGAAGCTCTAGGAATAACCCAGGGTGGGCTAGGTCATTGGTTGAACGGTAGACGTGAACCCAACCTGGAGGTCATAGCAAAGATTTTTAACATACTTAAAATGCCAGGTTTCGTGGTGAATGCTGATGGAACGGTCAGTGACTCCAGAGCCGATCACAATGTGACATTCATCGGAATTAACGAGTCGAAAGGAAGCTACCCTGTAATTAGCTGGGTAAGTGCAGGGGATTGGATGGAAGCTGTAGAGCCATATCATAAGCGGGCTATAGACCGTTGGTACGATACAACTGTGGAATGTTCAGAGGATTCATTTTGGCTGGACGTGCGAGGTGATTCAATGACATCACCAGTCGGCCTAAGCATTCCGGAAGGTATGGTTATACTGGTTGATCCTCAAGTGGAGCCTATCAACGGGAAATTAGTTGTAGCAAAGCTTGATGGAGACAATGAAGCCACTTTCAAAAAACTGGTTGTCGATGCTGGTCAACGGTTCCTCAAGCCGTTGAACCCTCAATATCCGATCATTCCTATAAACGGTAATTGCCGTATTATCGGCGTCGTGGTAGACGCAAAAATAACCAACCTACCATAGTGTACAAGCCGCGAAAGCGGCTTTTTTTGTGCTCCCCGCCACGAAATCAATCAAAAAAACCTTTATAAACATTAAGATAAAAAATAATACATCAGATTAATCCGTTTTGTATTGACGTTATTTAATACGTTATGTATTGTTATGTCATCAACAAGCAAACGGAGCAAGCAGATGAGCACTCAAGAATTGGTGTCGGAAAATGGTCCTATCCATAATCTAGTTATGGATATTGATCGGGTGGTTAACGCGCTTGAATATGCCGAATCTGATCCAGATACTGGCTATAAGCCAGCTGCCCTTATCCAGATTTGCATTAACCAATTAAAGAGAAACCTTTCAGTTATAAATAAAGAGATTGGGAATGGCTGGCAGGAGAATAAATAATGAATAATGAAACCGTCACTTTAGATAAAGAAGAAACAAGCAGCACAATTCTAAAATGGTCACATGATGTGCGCTGCTGTGAATGTTCGTTATGGCTTCTTTTAGAACAAATGACGAGCATTGAAGAAGAACGAGAACACGCTTTAATTACTTTGGTAGTCCAGACATTGAATGATTTAAACAAGAGCATAGCTGACTTCGATACTTATAAACTTTAAATAAAAAAAATAAATTTACAAACACTTATTTGGGTAGATGCAAACTCACCTTGAGGAAATGAAATGCAAACTTCAATTTCTTTTAACAAGCCAATTAAAGCGCCTCAAATGTTATTTGGCTCTGACAATATTAATGATTTTGGAAACAGAGTTAAGAACTGCAGGATGGAAGGTGATTCAATGCAGCCGACTATCGAACCCTGTGAGGTAGTGGCTTTTGTGGATTGTGGAGGCCGCGTTCTTACACCCGGTATATATGTTTTTACGGGCGATGTTTTCGGTCGTAGCTGCCTGTTCATTAAGCGAATAGAGCCATTGCCGAACGGCGCATTAAAGATTATTTCTGACAATCTCCATTACCAAACTTTCACGCTTAATGCTGGTGAGCAAAAAGACATGCGTATCCACGGAAGGGTTGTCGCTTCTTTGGCTGTGAGGCACTTCATATGACTTTCATTATAGATAAATCGGCATATAGAACAGCATGCCTTTATGCGTCCTGCGGTTACGAGGTAATCGCGCGGCTTTACCTAAAAAAAGCATATGGGAGATAGAAAATGTGGAACCCAAAGACGGCTGGGATAGATGAAATACTTTTAGAGGCAGAGAACCTAAACACCATTCTGGAAATAGTAATAAGCAATAGTGAGTTAAACACAAATCAAAAGAATTCTTTGCTAGGTATGGCTCTTAATGCTTCGGCGAATTTATTGTACTGGTGTGAAGCAGAGGAAAAGCGACGTGAATAATTTAATCAATACGTATCGCCACAGAATTCTTAAATCTGCGCTATTACGCCATCAGCGAAAAACAGGAAGCACCTGCATCATCATTAATATGCCTAAGGGTGGAATTAACACTATCGAATTAACAGAAATACTAATTGACGGCCTGTTGAGGCGATTCGAAAAAATGATCCTCAGTGAGTACGGAAATATTGAAGGTGTAAAAGCCATCCGAGGAATTTACAGCAACGCCGTAGATGTGAATGGCAGCGGTGAGTTCCTGACAGAAAGCGGAAAGGCATTAATCGACGAGCTCATTTCTGAGCTGGTTGAGTTTGCCAAGAAAAAATCAGTCACAGCGGAAACAAGCCATGAGTGATCAGACACCAATTATCACGCACGAACCAGTAAATATCGTGCTGACGATCGAGAACGGAAAGGTTATCCACGCGCGTCCGGTTCAGAACGGCGAGGTTACAGCATCGCTTGAGACATTTCTATGGATGGCAGAACGAGCCGGTTACACGGTAACCCCACCAGCAGGAGGCAAGGACAATGGCCCTGACAGCGATACGAATTCCTGAGTGGGTGCACCTGCAGGCGGTCAATATACTCCGCCAGTTCAGAGCCAGGCGAATTCATCCCTGCCGTATGCACGGCTCCGGAAACTTGAGCCTGAGGGTTAATCGCCGCTGGCGGTTACTGTCCCGTGACGGCGGCCAGAACTGGGAAGTAATGAGCCATGAACGATACAGCAAACTGAAGGACAGAAAATGAAAATCCAATACCAGGACTATGGCGCCGTAGCGAACATCGTTATCACCAGTACGGTGTTTGAGTTCCGTAAACATAACCGGGTTGTCAATGCCACGCAGCTCTGCACACCAGGCATCATTGCAACCCGTAGTGGGATGTTCTTCATGAAGACGGCTTTATCAGGTAAATCTCGCGACATGCTACGTGCATATAAAACTGTTCAGCGGGAGGCTTCACGATGAAGTCATTCCTCCTATCTATGCTGTTTGGCCTGTTATTGGTGGCCGCTATTTTCGGGGCGTTGATTGAGTACAAATTTATGACGAGTTTCGGAGGTTAACAGTGGAAAAATCGCATATCAATACTGAAAACATGAACACAATTCACGACTGCCTGTCCCAGCTCGTGATAGCTGAAGAGACTCAGATCAGCATTGAAGATCAGTTGGCTAAGTCAAATAGCAGCAGTGAGTGGAGTGTTTGGCGTAAAAAGGCAGAGAACGCTTTACGGGTTGTAAAAGCAAAGCGTCGCATCATTACGGCTCGCCTTGCTGTTCTCCGCCAGATTGAAAAAGAGAACAACATGCAACTCCACCAGCAACATAACGATTACCTGGTTGCTGAGTTGAAAAAGATTGTTACCCCATCCTCTTTTGAATGCTGTGTTCGTCGGGCTACTGAAAAGCTGGGGGGGGTTTAATTGAATAAGGCATTTGAAATATGGGTGCGCCAACGGTACGGGAACCGTTACGACCTTACTCGAGACATTGAAGGGTTTTACTGTCGGGAAGTAACGAGAAGAATGTTTGATGTGTGGTGCCACTGTCGTGGCCTGAGCGTGGTGTGAGGTGGGTATGAGTGATATTGAAATGATAGACGAAAAAGAAGTGATGAAGATGATCCGGGTTTCGTCTCGTATGACCATCTGGAAATACACCAAGCATCATAATTTTCCGAAACCGATCCGCACCCACCCCAAACAGTACTTACAATCTGAGGTGGAAGCGTGGATTTTAAACGGCGGAATTAACCCGAAATCTTCCTGATATGCCAGAATATCTTTTCAGCATACAGCTCATAGGCGGCTTTCTGTTCAGCAATCCATTCATGCTTGTTATAAACAGAAAGTACGCCGCCCAGTTCATGCCCCAGCATTTTTTCAATTACGTGCGGGGCTACCCCTTCCTCTGATAATCTGGTCGCCAGGGTCCTTCTGAAATCATGTGCGGTAAACTCCCCTATCCCCAGTGACGCCTCAATCCTTCTAAGAAATCGATTTGCGCCGGAAATAGTCATAGATTTTTTTAAATCTGGCCCCGGAAAAAGAATATCCCCGTACGTCATTTCTGCTTTTTTCAGTAAACCATCTGCAGCGTCAAAAATTGGACGCCGGATGATCCTGTTCGTTTTACTTTTCTCTGCCGGTACCGTCCATACACCTTCATCACGATCAAACTCCCCCTTTACAGCCAGGCGAAGTTCACTGTTCCTAGCACCGTAGAGCATCAGTAACTGATGAAATAATCTGTTTGATGTTGATGCCCTGCTTCGTTCTATAGCCAACC
Organism: Citrobacter sp. RHB35-C21; assembly: GCF_013816515.1. NCBI lineage: Bacteria > Pseudomonadati > Pseudomonadota > Gammaproteobacteria > Enterobacterales > Enterobacteriaceae > Citrobacter > Citrobacter sp. RHB35-C21. The sequence goes on along the minus strand of NZ_CP057147.1, from coordinate 2,016,359 downwards.
ATATCTTAGCCAACTGGTTATAACTGAGAGTCACTTCACCGACCGAAGATTTGACGCCAACATCCTTTGGTTGCAGCAACATCAATTCGGTTGTACTTATAAATTGTCGCCGCGTACACCAGCCAATCGCAGATCTAAGTTGTACCAGCAACTGACGAGCACGGCGAGGGTTTATTCTTTCTTCTTCAGTGAAACGCTCAACCCATAAACGAACCGGAATTTCTTCAATGGGCATGCCAGCAAAGGCATTACTCATGTGCTTTATAACAGTAGACTTATAGAGAGCTTTTGTTTTTTCCCTCAGCGCCGTATCAACATAGTTTTCTTCCCAGTAATCCAGACAGTCTTTTACCGTTGGTTTTTTCTTTGACTTATTGATACCGGCCATTAATCGCGGATCGATACCTTTGTCGACTGACTCTCTTAAATCTGCGACCATGTTACGTGCATCACGTAGAGTAATTGCTGGATACCGCCCCAAGCCAAGACGGTGCTGCTTTCCATCCCATCGAAAACGAAACTGGAAGCTAATCACCCCCCTTGGTGTGATGCGGATGCCCAGGCCATCAGAATCAGTAATTTCAGATGGACCAGAATATGGTTTACCATAGATAGAACGTAGCTTAGTGTCGCTGATAGCCATTTTAGTATTTTGTACTCAATGATTTTGATGTTTATGTACTTACTATGTACTCAATATCGCATGTACCAATCTTAACAACAATATCTATTCGTGTACAAAAACAGACAATCAACGACAAATTCAAAGCATAAAACCAATTATTTCATATACATATTACATCAGGCGTGTACATCAGGTGACAGTTAAAAACGACAACATACAGAGCACATTCCTCTTTCACGATTACGAGACCTTTGGTACCCATCCGGCGCTGGACAGACCCGCGCAATTTGCGGCTATCCGCACAGATAGCGATTTCAACATTATCGGTGAACCTGAAGTCTTTTATTGCAAACCCGCAGACGACTATCTGCCGCAGCCTGAGGCGGTGCTGATAACCGGTATCACACCGCAGGAAGCGCGTGAAAAAGGAGAAAATGAAGCCGCCTTTGCTGCGCGCATCCACGCCCTGTTCACCGTGCCGAAAACCTGTATCCTGGGCTATAACAACGTGCGCTTCGATGATGAAGTGACGCGCAACATCCTGTATCGCAATTTCTACGATCCCTACGCCTGGAGCTGGCAGAACGATAATTCACGCTGGGATCTGCTGGATGTGATGCGCGCCTGCTATGCCTTGCGTCCTGAAGGAATTAACTGGCCGGAAAACGACGACGGCTTACCCAGCTTTCGCCTGGAGCATTTGACCAAAGCCAACGGTATTGAACATGCCAATGCCCACGATGCGATGGCCGACGTATACGCCACAATTGCGATGGCGCAATTAGTGAAGTCGCGCCAGCCGCGCCTGTTTGATTATCTCTACAGCCATCGCAATAAGCACAAGCTGGCCGCACTGATTGATGTCCCGCAAATGAAGCCGCTGGTCCATGTTTCGGGGATGTTCGGCGCATGGCGCGGCAACACCAGTTGGGTGGCGCCTTTAGCCTGGCATCCTGAGAATCGCAACGCGGTGATTATGGTCGACTTAGCCGGTGATATTTCACCGCTGCTGGAACTGGACAGCGACGCGCTGCGTGAGCGGCTCTACACTGCTAAAGCTGATCTGGGAGATAACCCAGCCGTGCCAGTTAAACTGGTGCACATCAACAAATGCCCGGTACTGGCACAGGCGAATACCTTGCGCCCGGAAGATGCCGATCGCCTTGGCATTAACCGCCAGCATTGTCTGGATAATCTCAAAGTACTGCGCGAAAACCCGCAGGTTCGCGACAAAGTGGTGGCCATCTTCGCCGATGCGGAACCCTTTACGCCATCAGATAACGTAGACGCACAGTTGTACAATGGTTTTTTCAGCGATGCCGACCGTGCCGCAATGAAAATCGTCCTGGAAACTGAGCCGCGCAATTTACCGGCGCTGGATATATCCTTTGTCGATAAGCGCATTGAAAAGCTGCTGTTTAACTACCGCGCACGTAACTTCCCCGGAACGCTGGATGAAGCCGAACAGCAGCGCTGGCTGGACCATCGTCGTCAAATATTCACACCAGAGTTTTTGCAAAATTACGCCAATGAATTGCAGATGCTGAGCCAGCAATATGCAGATAACAAAGAGAAACTGATGCTGCTGAAGTCACTCTGGCACTATGCGCAAGAGATTGTATAACTCCCACGTATAAAAAAACCGGAGAACATGTCTCCGGTTTTTTTTATCTAAATACAGCTATTACGCGATATCTTCGTCGTACTGTGGCACCGGGTTACGGAAACTTTTGGTCACGCAAGCCAGGTAAATCAGACCAATAGCGGCCCAGATCAGACCCAGAACCATTGAGCTCTCTTCCAGGTTCACCCACAGCGCACCAACGGTCAGCGCACCGCACATTGGCAGGAACAGATACTGGAAGTGGTCTTTCAGCGTCTTGTTACGCTTCTCACGGATCCAGAACTGGGAGATCACCGACAGGTTAACGAAGGTAAACGCCACCAGCGCACCGAAGTTAATCAGCGCCGTCGCCATCACCAGGTCGAAGTTAATTGCCAGCAGAGCAATCGCACCAACCAGAATGATGTTCATGGACGGAGTACGCCATTTCGGGTGGACATAACCGAAGAAACTTTTCGGGAACACACCGTCACGCCCCATCACATACATCAGACGCGCTACGCCTGCATGCGCCGCCATACCTGACGCCAGTACGGTAATGGTAGAGAAAATCAGCGCGCCGACCTGGAAGAACTTACCAGCGACATACAGCATGATTTCCGGCTGCGAAGCGTCCGGATCCTTGAAGCGTGAGATATCCGGGAAGTACAGCTGCAACAGATAGGTGGAGACGATAAAGATCAGGCCACCAATCAGCGCGGTCAGGAAAATCGCCCGCGGGATCACACGTTCAGCGTCTTTGGTTTCTTCAGACAGGTTGCTGATACCGTCAAAACCGGTGAACGAGAAGCACAGAATAGTCGCTCCCGTGATCATCGGGATCACATGCGCATCACCTGACCAGAACGGACGGCTGCTCGCCAGCGTACCGGCACCTTCCCCTTCGAACACGCCATAAACGACCATGCCGAGGATCACTGCAATCAGCACCACCTGCAACAACACGATAACGGTGTTGAAATTCGCAACAGATTTCAGGCTGCGCAGGTTAAAGGCGGTCATAAAGGCCACCAGCGCCACCACGAATATCCATGACGGTATCGACGGCACCAGAGCTTCAAAATAAATTTTCGCCAACAGAATGTTGATCATCGGTGCGAACAGGTAGTCCAGCAGTGATGACCAACCCACCATAAAGCCAACGGTCGGGCTAATGGATTTCTGGGCATAAGTGTAGGCAGAGCCTGCAGACGGATAGCGACGCACCAGTTTACCGTAGCTCAGTGCGGTAAAGAGGATGGCGATCAGTGCAAAGGCGTAAGCTGTCGGGACGTGACCATCGGTCATTCCTGATACGATACCGAATGTATCGAACAGCGTCATCGGCTGCATATAGGCAAGGCCCATCATGACAACCGGAACCAGCGTAAGCGTTTTACGTAATTCCACGCGAGAGGTGTTTGGAGTAGCGTTATGCGACATGGTTATCCCCCATTACGGCGAAAACCGTCGCGTAAGCAAAAAATTGCCCCATTTTTTGTTAATCCTCAGCGACAACAACTGTCGATTTTTAAGTAAGTATCTATCCGGTACGAAGCCCGGCCTCTTTTATGAATGATTGGTTTGATGCAAAAAAATAACCGACGCGTATTAAAACGTCGGTTAATGTCATTTTTTGCAAGCGGCGTATTTTGCACTAATTTGGAGAGAAATAACAAGAGATTGAAGCTACTACAAAAGAATATTTTTTCTTAACTGATTGATTTATCAGCAGCCGTTTTAACGTACACCCCCGCAATAGCACTATTTGCTAAAATCTCATCTCGCCACCAGGCACTGGCCAACCCGGCAGTCTGTTCATTCCAACCTATCCACACGGGTTCAAAGATAATTTGTGCGACTACCTTTTTCTCAATCAGAGCGCCGCTCTCCAGAAATCGCTGCGCCAGATAGCGCGGAATATAGCCGCATCCCAGACCACTGATTTGCAGTTCCAGCTTGGTTTTGAAGTCAAAAACGGTGATGGCTTCCTGATCGTCGAGCACCTGAGAGCCCGAAACGTTGGCATGCTGTGCATTGTCGCCCACCACAATCGCGCGAAATCGCCGAATAGTGCGACGATTCAACGGCTCCTGTTCCTGCGCCAGCGGATGATGCGACGCAACCACAAACACCTGCTCCAGAACCCCTAGCTGCGCAAAGCCAAATTCGCTCGCGGCAGGCGGTTCATGCGTGGCGCCGACAATAATATCTGCCCGCCCCTGAGTAAGGGCATCCCAGGAGCCGCCCAGCACGCCATTGATAAATTTCAGGCGCGTCACACTGTGGTGTTGATAGAAAGATTCGATGAGAGGGGCCAGCAGCGAAAAGGGAAACGTATCATCTACGCCAATAACCAGTTCATTCTCCCAGCCTTCGTGAAGTTTAATCGCCTGCTTTTCGAGTTCGCGGACGGTGTGCAACACCTCCCGCCCCTTTTCCAGCAGCATCTGCCCGGTACGGGTAAACTTAGCCCGATGGCCGCTGCGATCGAGTAGCTGAATATTAAGATCGCTTTCCAGCTTATGGACGGTGTAGCTAAGCGCAGACGGCGTCTTAAACAATTTTGCCGACGCCGCAGCGAAACTGCCCTCTTTTTCCAACGCATCGAGGATGATAAGAACGTCCAGCAGTGGTTTCATACTCGCCCCCTGGCGGTATCAGCGGCACTCTGCTGGTCTGTCACTCCATCGGCATCACCAGCGGGTCAGGATACTGGTACTCAAACCCAAGCTCGTTACAAATACGGTTGCCATCAATGACTTTACCTTTACCGTTATCCTCATTACCACGAAATTCCGGCGGCTCCATCCCCAACTGGCGGGCCATCTGTGGATAGAACACATTGCGCGCCGGATGCATAGGCGCACATATATTATAGATGTGTCCCCCTTTTGGTGCTTGCAGCAGCAAAGAGATGGCGGAAACCACATCATCCAGATGCACCAGATTTACGCCATGGTGTCCATCTGGTGCCGTCTTGCCAGCGAAAAAACGACCGGGATGTCTTCCCGGGCCGACAAGTCCGGCCAGGCGCAAAATATCCACCGAAGTGCCGGGTAAATTGTGCAACCAGTCTTCAAGTTCTTTCAAAACGCGACCACTTGCCGTGACCGGGTTACGCGGAGTCCCTTCTTTCACGATGCCTTGTGCATCGCCATAGACCGACGTCGAACTGGTAAAAATAATCCGCGGGATACGGTACGCCAGCGCACTGTCGACCAGCTCCTGCATAGCCTGCAGGTAAAATGTCTCCCCCGGACCGCTACGGCGCGCAGGTAGCGTAATAACCAGCGCGTCGGCGTCCATCAGTGCGTCGAGATCGTCTGTCTCACAGACCAGTTCAGGCTCCAGGCGCAGCGAGTAGCTCTCTATACCACTCATGCGGGCCGCTTCCACCCCATCCAATGTGGTTTTGCTGCCGGTAACCTGCCAGCCTCTCGCCGCCAGCGACATAGCTAACGGCATGCCTAACCAACCTAAACCGACAATTGCGACCTTTTTCATGCCTTCTCTCCTGACTTTTGGCCTATAACGCAAGGCTACGCTAGCCCACAGTGGCTGACAATTCATAGTATCAATATGAAATGAATTAATGATCAAAAAAAGCCCTTGCTTTCCGTAGCTAAAGTGGTTTAGGTTAAAAGACATCAAATGAATAAACATTCATCGAGAAAATTTATGACACGCGCTCAATTCAAACACCATCATCACCATCATCCTGACTAGTCTTTCAGGCGATGTGTGCTGGGAGACATTTAAATCTTCCAGCGGTGCATGAGCGTATGAGAAAGCCCCCGGAAGATTTCTTCCGGGGGCTTTTTTTTGTGCGTGACCCAAACTGATTCAGACAGGATAACGAGGAATAAAGAATGTTAGATAACACCCGTTTACGCATAGCTATGCAGAAATCAGGTCGTTTAAGCGATGATTCACGCGAATTGCTGGCCCGTTGCGGCATTAAAATTAATCTTCACACCCAGCGCCTGATCGCGATGGCTGAGAATATGCCGATCGATATTCTGCGCGTGCGTGATGACGATATCCCGGGTCTGGTGATGGACGGCGTCGTTGATCTCGGCATCATCGGGGAAAACGTTCTCGAAGAGGAACTGCTCAACCGCCGGGCACAGGGTGAAGATCCGCGCTATTTTACCCTGCGTCGTCTGGACTTCGGCGGTTGCCGTCTTTCGCTGGCTACCCCGGTTGATGAAGCCTGGGATGGCCCGGCAGCGCTGAACGGTAAGCGTATCGCTACCTCTTACCCACACCTGCTTAAACGTTATCTTGATCAAAAAGGAGTGTCGTTTAAATCCTGTCTGTTAAACGGCTCTGTAGAAGTCGCTCCCCGCGCAGGTCTGGCTGATGCGATTTGCGATCTGGTGTCAACCGGAGCCACACTTGAAGCCAACGGTCTACGTGAAGTGGAAGTGATTTACCGCTCTAAAGCCTGCCTGATTCAGCGCGACGGCGAAATGGCCGAAGCCAAGCAACAACTGATCGACAAACTGCTGACCCGTATTCAGGGGGTCATTCAGGCACGTGAATCAAAATACATCATGATGCACGCACCGAGCGAACGTCTGGACGAAGTCATCGCCCTACTGCCAGGCGCTGAGCGCCCTACCATTCTGCCACTGGCGGGTGACCAGCAGCGCGTAGCCATGCACATGGTCAGCAGCGAAACCCTGTTCTGGGAAACGATGGAAAAACTGAAAGCGCTCGGCGCCAGCTCAATTCTGGTGCTGCCGATTGAGAAGATGATGGAGTGATAGCCATGAGCTTCAATACCCTGATCGACTGGAATAGCTGTAGCCCCGAGCAGCAGCACGAACTGCTGATGCGCCCGGCGATATCCGCCTCTGAAAGCATCAGCCGCACGGTGGCCGAGATTCTTGAGAACGTCAAAAATAACGGCGACCGGGCGCTGCGTGAATACAGTGCAAAGTTTGACAAAACCGAGGTCGGCGCGCTGCGCGTCAGCGAAGAAGAAATTCAGCAAGCCAGTAGCCGCCTGAGCGACGAGCTGAAACAAGCCATGCAGGCGGCGGTGCGTAATATTGATGCGTTCCACACCGCGCAAATTCTGCCGCCGGTGGATATTGAAACTCAGCCTGGCGTGCGCTGCCAGCAGATTACTCGCCCTATCGCCTCCGTAGGCCTGTATATTCCAGGGGGATCGGCACCGCTCTTCTCGACCGTATTAATGCTGGCGACCCCGGCGCGTATCGCCGGCTGCAAAAAAGTGGTGCTCTGCTCACCGCCGCCGATTGCCGATGAAATCCTCTACGCCGCGCAACTGTGTGGCGTAAAAGAGGTGTTCAACGTGGGCGGCGCGCAGGCCATTGCCGCGCTGGCGCTGGGTACCGAGTCTATTCCTAAGGTCGATAAAATCTTCGGGCCGGGCAATGCTTATGTGACCGAAGCCAAACGTCAGGTCAGCCAACGTCTTGACGGCGCGGCTATCGACATGCCTGCGGGCCCGTCTGAAGTGCTGGTTATCGCCGACAGCGGCGCGACGCCTGACTTTGTTGCCTCTGATCTGCTTTCTCAGGCCGAACACGGCCCCGACTCGCAGGTTATCCTGCTGACGCCAGACGCTACGCTTGCCGAAGGCGTGGCCAAAGCCGTTGAACGCCAGCTTGCCGAGCTTTCCCGCGCCGACACCGCACGTCAGGCGCTCGCCGCCAGCCGACTGATCGTCGCCAGAGATCTGGAGCAATGCGTGGCCATATCTAACGCCTACGGCCCGGAGCATCTGATTATTCAGACCCGTAACGCGCGTGAACTGGTTGATGATATCACCAGCGCTGGTTCGGTCTTCCTGGGTGACTGGTCTCCTGAGTCGGCTGGCGACTATGCTTCCGGCACCAACCATGTTCTTCCGACCTACGGCTATACCGCAACCTGCTCAAGCCTTGGGCTGGCTGATTTCCAGAAACGGATGACGGTACAGGAATTAACTCCCCAAGGTTTCTCTACCCTGGCCTCCACCATTGAAACACTGGCCGCGGCTGAACGACTGACTGCCCACAAAAATGCCGTCACCCTGCGCGTTAACGCCCTGAAGGAGCAAGCATGAGCACTGACAACTTTCTCAGCGTCACTGATTTAGCCCGTAAGAATGTTCGCGAGTTAACGCCCTATCAGTCTGCCCGTCGTCTTGGCGGTAACGGGGACGTGTGGCTCAACGCGAATGAGTACCCAACCGCCGTTGAGTTCCAGCTACGCCAGCAGACGCTGAACCGCTATCCAGAGTGTCAGCCGAAAACCGTAATTGAGAATTACGCGCAGTATGCTGGCGTCAAACCAGAGCAGGTGCTGGTCAGCCGCGGTGCAGATGAAGGGATCGAACTGCTGGTGCGCGCTTTTTGCGAACCCGGTAAAGATGCAATTCTCTACTGTCCGCCGACTTACGGCATGTACAGCGTCAGCGCCGAAACGATTGGCGTTGAATGCCGCACCGTCCCGACCCTGGATAACTGGCAGCTGGATTTACAAGGCATCGCGGACAAGCTTGATGGCGTGAAAGTGGTCTACGTATGCAGCCCCAATAACCCAACCGGCCAACTGATAAATCCGCAGGACCTACGTTCACTGCTCGAAATGACGCAGGGTAAAGCCATCGTGGTCGCTGATGAGGCATATATTGAGTTTTGTCCGCAGGCCACGCTGGCAGGCTGGCTGTCTGAGTATCCGCATCTGGCAGTATTACGCACGCTGTCTAAAGCGTTTGCTCTCGCCGGTTTACGCTGCGGATTTACGCTGGCGAATGAAGAGGTTATCAATCTGCTGTTAAAGGTGATTGCCCCCTACCCGCTTTCTACCCCGGTAGCGGATATTGCCGCCCAGGCGCTGACGCCACAAGGGATTTCCGCCATGCGCCAACGCGTAGAGCAGATCCTGCAAGAGCGTCAGTATCTGGTGGAGAACCTGAAAACCATTCGCTGTGTAGAGCAGGTTTTCGACTCTGAAACCAACTATGTTCTGGCGCGCTTCACCGCATCAAGCAGCGTATTTAAATCTTTGTGGGATCAGGGCATTATCTTACGAGATCAGAATAAACAACCTTCATTAAGCGGCTGCCTGCGAATTACTGTCGGAACCCGCGAAGAGAGCCAGCGCGTCATTGACGCCTTACGTGCGGAGCAAGTATGAGCCAGAAGTATCTTTTTATTGACCGTGATGGAACCCTGATTTCCGAACCGCCAAGTGACTTTCAGGTCGATCGCTTTGACAAACTCGCCTTCGAGCCGGACGTCGTTCCCGTTTTGCTGAAGCTGCAAAAAGCCGGCTTTAAGCTGGTGATGATTACTAACCAGGATGGACTCGGTACGCAGAGCTTCCCGCAGGCCGATTTTGACGGTCCGCATAACCTGATGATGCAAATATTCACCTCTCAGGGCGTAGCATTTGATGAGGTGCTGATCTGCCCGCACCTGCCAGCGGACGCGTGTGATTGCCGTAAGCCAAAAGTGAAACTGGTTGAGCAGTATCTGGTTGAACAGGCCATGGATGTGGCAAACAGCTACGTCATTGGTGATCGGGCGACCGATATTCAGCTCGCAGAAAACATGGGCATTAGCGGATTACGCTACCACCGTGACACCCTGAACTGGGCGATGATCGGTGAGCAGTTGACCAAAAGAGACCGCTACGCGCACGTTGAGCGCAATACCAAAGAGACGCAGATTGATGTCAAAGTCTGGCTGGACCGCGAAGGCCGTAGCAAAATCAATACCGGCGTTGGCTTCTTTGACCACATGCTGGATCAAATCGCCACCCACGGCGGTTTTCGCATGGAGATTGCCGTCAAAGGCGATCTGTATATTGACGATCACCACACCGTTGAAGATACCGGTCTGGCGCTGGGTGAAGCTTTAAAGCTGGCATTAGGCGATAAACGCGGTATCAACCGTTTTGGTTTTGTGCTGCCGATGGACGAGTGCCTGGCACGTTGCGCGCTGGATATCTCGGGGCGTCCGCACCTGGAATACCGCGCGGAGTTTACCTACCAGCGCGTTGGCGATCTGAGCACAGAGATGATTGAACACTTCTTCCGTTCACTCTCTTACACCATGGGTGTCACCTTGCACCTGAAAACCAAAGGGAAAAATGACCACCACCGTGTGGAGAGCCTGTTTAAAGCCTTTGGTCGTACGCTGCGTCAGGCTATTCGCGTAGAAGGCGATACGCTGCCCTCCTCAAAAGGAGTGCTGTAATGAACGTGGTGATCCTTGATACCGGCTGCGCCAATCTGCACTCGGTGAAATCCGCCGTCGCGCGCCATGGATACGACCCGGTTGTCAGCCGTGACCCGGACGTGGTGCTGCGTGCCGATAAACTGTTTCTGCCGGGCGTCGGTACCGCCCAGGCGGCTATGGACCAGTTGCACGAGCGTGAACTGATTGAACTGATTAAAGCTTGTACGCAACCGGTACTGGGGATCTGTTTAGGCATGCAACTGCTTGGCCGCCGCAGCGAAGAGAGTAACGGTGTCTCTCTGCTGGGCATTATTGAGCAGGACGTTCCGAAGATGACCGATTTCGGTCTGCCGCTGCCGCATATGGGCTGGAATCGCGTCTATCCGCAGGCAGGAAATCGTCTGTTCCAGGGCATTGAAGATGGCGCATATTTCTACTTTGTACACAGCTATGCTATGCCGGTGAACCCGTGGACCATTGCCCAGTGCCATTACGGCGAACCGTTTACCGCGGCAGTACAAAAGGACAATTTCTTTGGCGTGCAGTTTCACCCTGAACGCTCGGGCGCGGCTGGGGCGCAGTTGCTGAAAAACTTTCTGGAGATGTAATGATTATTCCGGCATTAGATTTAATCGACGGCACGGTGGTGCGTCTTCATCAGGGCGATTACGCAACGCAACGTGATTATGGCAACGATCCTCTCCCCCGTTTACAGGATTACGCAGCTCAGGGTGCCGAAGTACTGCACCTGGTTGATTTAACTGGCGCGAAAGACCCGGCGCAGCGGCAGATCCCGCTGATTAAAACGCTGGTCGCTGGTGTCAATGTTCCGGTACAGGTTGGCGGTGGCGTGCGTACTGAAGCGGACGTTGCGGCGCTGCTTGACGCAGGCGTGGCGCGCGTGGTGGTAGGTTCGACGGCAGTAAAATCCCCCGAGGTAGTCAAGAGCTGGTTTGCCCGTTTTGGCGCCGACGCGCTGGTACTGGCGCTGGACGTTCGTATTGACGAGCGCGGTAATAAACAGGTAGCGGTTAGCGGCTGGCAGGAAGATTCCGGGGTTTCTCTGGAAGAACTGGTTGAGACCTATTTACCCGTCGGCCTGAAGCACGTGCTGTGCACCGATATCTCCCGCGACGGTACGCTGGCTGGCTCAAACGTCGCGCTTTATGAAGAAGTGTGCGCCAAATATCCGCAGGTAGCATTCCAGTCATCTGGCGGCATTGGCGGGATCGAGGACGTAGCAGCCCTGCGTGGAACCGGCGTACGCGGCGTGATCGTCGGACGCGCCCTGCTGGAAGGTAAGTTCACCGTTGAGGAGGCCATTCAATGCTGGCAAAACGCATAATTCCTTGTCTGGACGTTCGTGATGGGCAGGTGGTAAAAGGCGTCCAGTTTCGCAATCACGAGATTATTGGCGACATTGTCCCGCTGGCAAAACGCTATGCCGATGAAGGCGCAGATGAACTGGTGTTCTACGATATCACCGCCTCCAGCGATGGCCGCGTAGTGGATAAAAGCTGGGTATCTCGCGTGGCGGAAGTGATCGATATTCCGTTCTGCGTTGCCGGTGGCATTAAATCCATCGACGATGCGGCGCGCATCCTCTCCTTCGGGGCGGATAAAATCTCTATCAACTCCCCGGCGCTGGCCGAACCGGAGCTTATCACTCGTCTGGCTGACCGCTTTGGCGTGCAGTGTATCGTGGTAGGCATTGATACGTGGTATGACGCAGAAACCGGCAAATATCATGTTAATCAATATACCGGGGATGAAAGCCGTACCCGCGTCACGCGGTGGGAAACGCTGGACTGGGTGCAGGAAGTACAGAAGCGCGGCGCGGGTGAAATCGTCCTGAACATGATGAATCAGGACGGCGTACGCAACGGCTACGATCTGGAGCAACTGAAAAAAGTGCGCGATGTGTGCCACGTACCGCTGATCGCGTCCGGCGGCGCGGGCACCATGGAACACTTCCTTGAAGCATTCCGGGACGCCGACGTTGACGGCGCGCTTGCCGCTTCCGTCTTTCACAAGCAAATTATTAATATTGGCGAATTAAAAGCGTACCTGGCAACACAGGGCGTGGAGATCAGGATATGTTAACGAAGCAACAATGCCGCGAGCTGGACTGGGAAAAAACCGACGGACTGATGCCAGTCATCGTGCAGCATGCGGTTTCCGGTGAGGTACTAATGCTGGGTTATATGAACCCGGAAGCACTGGATAAAACGCTTGAAAGCGGCAAAGTGACCTTTTTCTCGCGGACCAAACAGCGCCTGTGGACCAAGGGTGAAACCTCCGGTCACTACCTGAACGTGGTGAGCATCGCGCCCGACTGCGACAACGACACCCTGCTGGTGCTGGTTAACCCGATTGGCCCGACCTGCCATAAAGGCACCTCAAGCTGCTTTGGCGATGCCAGCCACCAGTGGCTGTTCCTGTATCAACTCGAGCAACTACTGGCCGAACGTAAAACCGCTGACCCGGCAAGCTCCTACACCGCGAAGCTGTATGCCAGCGGCACCAAACGCATTGCGCAAAAAGTGGGTGAAGAAGGCGTAGAGACCGCGCTGGCCGCAACCGTGAACGATCGTTTCGAACTGACCAATGAAGCCTCTGATCTGATGTATCACCTGCTGGTTCTGCTGCAGGATCAGGACCTCGACCTGACGACGGTGATTGAGAATTTACGCAAAAGACATCAGTAATAGACAGATACCGGCACTATGCCGGTATCTTTATTTAACTGAGTGTTTAATCATTTCCGAATAAATCTCTGGTATAGACTTTATCGGCTACATCCAACAGTTCTTCGGCCATCCGGTTAGAGATTATAACATCGGACTCGCTTTTAAATTTATCCAGATCACGCTCAACCCGCGAATTGAAAAAACTATCATCTGGCAATACAGGCTCATAGATTATGACCGGGATACCTTTCGCTTTAATACGCTTCATAATACCCTGGATAGACGATGCCCGGAAATTATCTGAGCCACTTTTCATAATCAATCGGTAAATACCGACGACCTTTGGCTTTCGTGAAATAATTGCATCAGCAATAAAGTCTTTTCGCGTCCGGTTAGCATCAACGATTGCTGAAATAATATTATTTGGTACAGATTTATAGTTGGCGAGTAATTGCTTAGTGTCTTTTGGCAGACAGTATCCACCGTAACCGAATGAGGGATTGTTGTAATGGTTACCAATACGCGGGTCCAGACAAACCCCTTCGATGATCTGTCGAGCATTAAGCCCCAGGCTTTCTGCATAGCTATCAAGTTCGTTAAAATAGGCAACACGCATCGCCAGATAGGTATTTGCAAAGAGCTTGATAGCTTCGGCTTCAGTTGAATCTGTAAATAGGGTCGGAATATCTTTCTTCAGAGCCCCTTCCTGTAGCAGTGCAGCAAACGTTTCAGCACGGGAAGATCGTTCACCAATTACAATGCGTGAAGGGTACAAATTGTCATATAGCGCTTTACCCTCTCGCAGGAATTCTGGGGAAAAGATGATATTGTCTGAGCTATACTTTTGACGCATCGATTGAGTAAAACCGACAGGAACCGTTGATTTTATTACCATTACTGCATCTGGATTTATTTTAATAACATCCTGTATAACTGACTCGACACTGCTAGTATCGAAATAATTAGTTTTGGGATCGTAATCTGTTGGGGTAGCAATAATGACAAATTCTGCGTTCTGATAAGCTTTGTACTTATCCATGGTAGCGCTGAATGTTATATCTTTTGATTGCAGATACTGTTCAATTTCTTGATCAACTATCGGAGATATCCGATTATTTAGCATCTCGACACGGGAAGGAACTATGTCCAGAGCAATGACCTGATGATGTTGGGCGATAAGAAGACCATTTGACAGGCCAACATATCCGGTACCAGAAATGGTGATTTTCATTTCATGCTCTCAGTATTATCTTAATATTTAATCATGATGTCGTACATCCTGATAAGAGAATAATGTTTTAACGTTTTGTTGAATATTGTGTCAACGAAGGTTAAAACAATTCAGATTTTCTTTATCAGAGTACGCTAGAAATATTAAGTAAAGATTAAGCAATCAACTTAAATCAATAAGATTTGAGAGGAAAAATCATCTACATCGCAGGTGGCATCGAGTTCCCCCGCGGGACAAAACTGAGACCGACTCTCAGTCTCAGAGAGCTTTTCCTGAACTCTTTATGTAATATGTACCATATGTTCTTCAACATCATGAGTTTATTGATATATCAAATACTCTATAATCATTTCTTAGTTTTATATTTACGATATCAACGCCGCAGCATTGCGGCTCAAAATAATTCCCTATAGTTCGATCATTTGCAAGTAAGGGCATTTACTGAATGAAAGAAGTGGCTTTTTGCTTTTCAAATTACCTATTACACATGAAATTGAAAGTATTGCGGTCGGTTTACCGACATTTTTTCAAGATGTGAAGTCTGTTCTTGAGCGACCATACAATATGATATTGACAGCACCAAAAAATTTAAGATGCTTTCTGAGATTTACTTATGATTAAATTACTATCAGTTATATGGGTATCAGATTCTCATTTCCCCATGAGTAACATTATTGATAGTTCCAGTCTGTTATTATTCACATTCATGGAAGACTCTATTTATGCAAAAAACCCGGTTATGTCCCGGGTTTTTTATTCTATCAAGGTGTTTAAAAAACGAATTTGATAGAGAGGATAGCATTCAATTTTCAGCTAAAGCATTCAATTTCTATTAATATTTAAAGGCCTTTGCAGATTACGGCAAATGAATGTTTCATCTCCGGTGCGCCCTGCTAGCGTAACCGAAAACTCCCCATCGAGTGAAGAAGTATCAATAGTTGATATAAAACCGGCATTGTCAAGTTCCTCCCTTCCGAACACAGCCACTAAATCACCGCGGTTATTTCTGTTACTAGTGAAATACCGTTTATGGTGGTTTTTATCCGTCAGCGTAACATATATGGCGTCAAATAATACACCCTGCGCGGTCGATTTAGCTAGCCAGCCCTTAACGCTAAGTGGAAGTGAATAATCTTCTCCTCTAATAGGATCAATAGCCTGATCAATACTGCCTTCACAATCGATATCCGTTGAACGTACCGTAGCAGGCAACGTAACTGGCTCATTGTAGTTGATTTTACGCCGCTGGTATGTGATTAGTGGAGTTTCTGTTGCGACAAACTTTGCCTCAAACTCAGGCTCGAAATAGTAATCAGAATCTGTTTCGAACATCACTTCAGCTACATCTTCTCCGCTGAAACCAAGAGGCTCAAGACCATCGAGAAGCGGTGAGGCCCAAACGCCACTTTGAGCGTTTATAATATTTAAACGATACTGCCGTTGCTCACCTGATTTAAGTTTGTAACTTATTTTTACAATATTCCCTCTAAAAAAGAAGTTTTTAAGTTTTCCTAAAGTTGTAATTTTAAAATCAGGGTAGACCTTAACAATATTTTGTTTAGCCTCAGGTACTGGATACCACATACCAAACTTCATTCGCTCCGATTTTTTGAGCACAAAATTAGCAACTTGTTTTTGATCTCGCGCAGAAAATAACAGCATAGGTTCATCATTTCTGCCGTGAACAAAACCACTGGCGCTATAATTCTCAAGAATTGCCATAGATGTCAATGGGTCTTCGTTAAGAATGAATTTATTGTCAAGACCAATGAAAGTATTACACTCGGCATTTCCACATGCAAGACCGCCATTCCAGAGGATTTTTTGCGGTTTCTCGGGGCTGTTCAAAAACTCTGCATTCGCCAGATCGAGTGCTGGAGTTAATGTCATGTAATTTTGAAAAAGCGGACGCGGTTTATAATTGAGCTTATTAGCATACATATACTCATTATTGTATGGATATACATCAATAGTTGATTCACCAATTTCCCTGACAAAATCATCATCGAGTTTATACTGTTCGTAATCCTGAGCCATTCGATCTTGATATGACATCCCCGCAGCAAATGGTAATTTGAATGGGTTATTCATCGAAGGGATATTTATGGTGGAAAACGCGAGTCCAAGTTTTGGTGAGTTATGATATGCAGAATGCGTACCAAGATAATACAAACTAAAAAAAGAAATAAAGAACAGGCCTTTCACAAACCTTCCTTTATCAAAAGAAATAAGTAACATGATAAAGGCACATGGCACAACAAAATAGATTACATAATGATCTGCTCGTCCGAATCCTAGTTTAAACAATAACAACCAAGTTACAACCAATGGCAATATGAATAATTTACGCTTGAATATACCATAGGCAATAAAACAGCCCAAAACTATAAAGGAACATACATATGCAAAAGGATAATTTACGATATCGAGAGTCATATCGACACCGTTACCATAGCTAAGCTGAATATTCGTAGTGAAATATTTCAGTACCAAACTTGCATCACCGTAAACCAGTATACCAATGACAAATGAAGATACTGCAAACGAGATAATAAAACAGACCGTTTGTTTTAATCGAAAATCTCGCAAAAACTGAGCAGCAAGATATCCGCCAAAAACTGCGATAGTTATTAGTCCATAAAAGAAACGGATGTATAAAACAAAACCAGCCAACACCCCAAATAAAACACAAACACTAACATTAATATAATATTGTTTATTTTCAGAAAACTGGCGATAAAATAAAAAAACCAGAGGCCAAAGAAAAATCAAAACCTTAAAATAGGAGAAAGAAAAAAAGCAAACTGCAATAAGTAAAAAAAACAAATACCCACGTGATTTATACATTAGTGAGAGCGTTGCCCATACAATAACCGCATAAATTCCCAAAACGAACATAATGGAGATATAATAGGTACTCGTATTGTAGTACTCACTTACCCCCCCTACTAACCAAAACAATGGGCCATAACTGAAAATGAAATTTTGCCCATTGATAAACATGGCATTTGTTAAATTGACCCAGTGCTCTGCATTATCAATCGAACTCTTTACTCGTCCGGTCGCAAACAAACTAAGAAAAGGTAGTAATACTAAGCAAACAACGATAAAAGAAGAAAATTTTTTAGTCACTAAACGTTGAGATAGTAGTGCTGAAAGAGTCCCTTTCATTTTACCCTCTTAACATTGTAGACGCCAAAACAGCTTTTAAATAAAATCTTCAGGACTGCCAGATTGCCGCTAAAGCTGCTGATCTTGGTTGGGACTTCACCTTCTGGATAAACACGGGAGGTCGGTAATTCGATGCAGCGGAAGCCCAATCTAGGGCCGATGTAAGAAAGATAGGCTAACAGTTCATAGGTCATAAAAACATTACGGAAAGGTGCTACACGTTCATCTAACAGCAATCTGCTGCTGTAGGCACGAAATCCTTGTGTGGTATCGGTCCAGTGAAATCCTGATGCTAAACTTAGGGCCGGTGCGTGAATATATTTAATCGCGAAGTCACGTGATTTTGGTGTATTCACCGCAACGCCGCCATTAACAAAACGTGAAGCCTGGACAAAATCATAGCCTTTTTCCAGGGCGTTGAGGAATTCAGGAATCGGTGAAGGATCATCTTTGTCATTACCGTCAATAGTAATGATATTCTTATATCCCTGCTCAAGCACAAACGCATAACCACAACGTAATTGCGCACTCAGCTTTCCTGGGCCTGTTTTAAGTATCAATCCAGAAACCCCTAGAGATAGCAATCGTTTTTTTTCAAGGGAGCCATCAGTACTACCACCATCGACGATAATAATATCAGCGATATCATTAATTTTCAGATTACTCATTTTCGTGAGCAGGCTGAGGATTCGGTTACCTTCATTAATAACCGGGATCACGACACATGCTTCATGCTTTTTATTAGTCCACAGGGTGATATCGAAAGCTGGGACTTCCCAATTTTTTTCATTTTTCATTGATAAATTCATTATTAAGCAGCCTTTGAAGTAATTAGCGCTACACCGACGATGACAAATACCACGCCAGCAATAGTCGTCCAGTGGAAGGTTTCATTAAAAACAAGGACGGATAAAACCGCCACTGCGGCAACCGCTCCGGTTGTCAAAACGGGATGTGCAATATTCAAAGGGAAAACGGCTAATGCCGCAGCATAGAATAAGAATGCTCCACCATAAAGTGCCAAACCCAGCCAGAAAGGCCAGTTACTCAACGACGCTAATGGATCCGCGAAGGAAGGAAATTTACGTGGAGGCATCATTGCCATTTTGATCAGAACGCTAGCCGAGGCATTACATGCAATGCCCAGAATAAGAATTAGCCATTTCAAGGTAAATACACCTGATTAACGATAAAGAGAAGTCACGAGTTGAAGCGCGCGACGAATAGAAACTAAATGTGGCTCGTTTTGGGTTGCCAGCATTTCAATTGTGGCAGGATGCGCAGGAAATTGAGATGTGATTAGCGCAGCAATATCCTCATGGTGCGAATAAGTATCCCCTGGTGGCGCAAGCTGCGCTTCACTGATATGCACATGACCAATCACATCTTTTGCTTGTGTCACTACAGCAGAAATATCTTCCTGATTGATAATAACCGCCCCGGTATCAAGCTGCATTTTGATTGCTGGATGATCAATATCATTAACAACATTGCAGGTTTCGAGGCTGGTTGTCATAAAGTTTGCACCGTAAACACTCGGATTTGGCTCAAGACAAACAATAACTCCATAGTCAGCGGCGATATCGCCAAGCTGACGAAAAAACAATCGAGATATCTCCTGCACCTGGCTAACTGATAGACCAGAACAATCCCGATTTTTGGGCGAACCGAATACCAGTCGCGAAGCCCCTAGTCCTGCTCCGATACGGCAAACTGCAGCCAAGTGATCGAGTAGTTTTTTCTGGATAGATTCACTACCAAATACATTCAGACCTATAGTACCAAATAACAGTGCCTGCATGCCAATGATGTCAATGCCTCGCTCCTGCCACCAATCTTTAACTGCATGAATATCTGCTATTGACGCGCTAGCAGGTTCAGGGAAATATTTACCTGGTGCAATATCAATCGCATCAACGTTAAATAAGTTCAATAAATTAGCAACTTCTAGATCTTCTTTAACGTCCCAAGCAAGGTTGGAGATTGATATTCTCATTTATTATATTCCTGCACTTTTTTGGGCTCTGATTGCGCATAATGTCTGACAGCCTGCACCGTGTCTTTCACCGAATATTGGTAATGCTCACTGCCCCCATACAGTGGACCATACACGCTGCGCATATCATAGGTAACAGGTTGTGCGGCCTGCTGCACATCAAAATTAATATTGAAACCATCTCGAGCAATTTTCGCCACCGAAACCGGGGCTGCCGTCAGGTGAACAAGATTAATTTTTTTCTCAAGCGCAATCTTAATATCGAACCAAAGGTTCACCATAGGATAGAATTGAAAGATGCTACGGCTTTCGATTTTCTCAACGTTATTCTCATTAAGAAAATCAAAAATAATATTCTTACGTAGCCCCGGACCAACTAAACCAGGAAGTCTGACTATCAGATGCTGTTGGAACCGCTTTGAAACAAATTGCTCAAGCCGATAGCGATTCAGACCATAGGCATGCAGTTCCTGCGTATCGATCACGGAATTCTCATCAACGCCATTGGGTGATTTGAATACATCCACCGTACTGATGAGGATAAATGTTTTACACTCAATACTATCCAGGCAGTCAATCAGCGAATCAATAATTTCCTGATCACCTTTGGGATCAGCATTTGCGATCCATTTTTTCGCTGGCGCACCAGCGCAGACCACCAAATCAAATTTTTTACCCTTAATATCATTAATATTCGTAGAACGGTAAAAATCGTCAAATTTGGTTTGCTTTAAGAGCGTCGTGCCTACAAACCCGGTATAACCAATCAAAGCCTTAGTCATGATCTCTCCAGTATTTAGCGGTCGCGTCCGGTTTGCACCAGATTAGCCTTTTCGACAGTCGCATCATTTAGCACATTAACGCGGTCTTGGTTAACCATGACAGCACTATTTTTCTCAAACACGACGGAATATGCTGCCTGTTCACTTCGGTCATCCAGCAAACGGCTGAGATATTCCCCGAAAAAAGCCAACATAATAAACTGCAGCATAAACAAAATGGACATAAACAAAACCGTGGTGGTCCAACCCTCCACAACATGGCCATTGATTAGATTCACGATAATACTATAAACCGCAAAAAGCAGCGCACTTAGGCTACCTACTGTGCCAACAATTGACATCCATCGCAACGGACGAGAAGAGTTGAAGACCATCAGGCGCACTAAATTGCGAAAACCGTATGTGATAGAACGCTTAACATGCGTTTCACTAACAGGCTGATAAGTCAGTTCACTGGCGGGATAGCCCGTTTTCTGAATACGCATATAGAACTGGTGGTGAAAACGACCAGTGTCCGTTACCGCATTCACCGCACGGCGACTAAGACAGCGTAGACCTGTTGAATTTTTGGGAATATGGTAATCGATCGCTTTTAGAATACGCGAGGCAGTATCGCGCATAATGCGGTACGCGCACGGGAGAGACTGGGTTGAGACACCCACAACTACATCGTAGCCGGACTTACATTCTTCCACGGCGCGATGAATGACATTAACAGGATCAGTCAGATGATCATACAAAACCACAAAGTCGCCAATCGCATTTTCAAGACCTGCAGCCCACACCACATCATCATGAACACAGCCCGACAGTTGCAGAAAACGCACGCTCGGAATGGTTTGTAAAATGTTGTCGATCGCAGAGGTTCTTGGTACATCACGATACGGTCCTTTAGAAACAATTAAAATTTCGTAGTCGGTGTAATTATCGTCGAGTAAGGACTGGATCTGCTGCAATTTATTTGTTAATTCATTCGATAGGTCGTGCGTATTTAAAACGACCGAAACAAAAGATTCACTTTTCACTTGAGTAGTCTCTTTATTTTTAAATAACGTTCATATTTTTAATGGCTTCAAAGGCATCGTATACGTTATCTATTTTGCCCCCCATAATACAGTGAAAACCCTGCATTCCGTGATTCGGCCTAAAGAGAATCGGGCGGGAATCATCTGTTTCACTGCGTGGGAGAAGCGTCTTCACTTCCCACAGAGAACGCTCATAACGGCACTCACTCAAAATTGGCATGTAACGTGAGGCATCTTTAATCATATATTGCCAGGCACTAGTTCTCGTATCGGAATCAAATTTCTCATGTGAATCGAGGTACTTTTCACCGGGCTTATCGTGCCACTCATAATGAGGTGTATAACGCACGTGACTAAATGAATGCAATCCAACGGATGGGAATGGCATCACGGAGAAAAACGGGCCACACATGATGGTAAAACCAGCTTTTTTGCACACTTCCGGCACATCAACCAGGCACATTTCGGTCATCTCGTGCTTCAAGGGGATCAGTTCAATCCCTGAATTATCCAGAAGATAATTCAGATGTGAATAAGTGCAATTGAACACGTGATCAGCAACATATTCTTGCACTTCACCGGAGCTTATATCTCTGACCAGAGTTTTAATGCCATTTTCCAGTTTTTCGATTTTATCAACGGAATAGCCGCAGTAGAATTCAGCATTTGAACTATCCAGCCTCTTTAACATAAGTTCACGGAGCTTAAAGGCATCGAACGCAAATTCTTTAACCGTAAAACAGGCATTAATCATTTTTGGATTTACCATGTTCTGGATTTTCGCTGGCGCATAATCACAATCAGCACCAATGCGGTCACAGAACATGCGAAACTGGCTGGCAGACACTTTTCCTAACATTTCGCTGATTAAATAGTATTTATCAAAGTCGGAATCAATGCAGTCACGGAATTCATCAACAAAACGTGGGAAAGAGATACGTGAACGTAAAGCAGTCAAAATACTTCTGGGGTAGTGGTAGCCATTATGCACACGCGCCTGGTTGTTATATGATGCGCGGGACATGTAATTCTTCTCTTTTTCGAAAAGTTTCACTCCATGTCCTAAAAGAGAAAATTGCTCAGCGAGGTACATACCAAAAAAACCACCGCCCACAATTATTATATTTTTACGCATGATTGCATTAATGCCTTAAGTAGAACGCATTTATGTTATTCTCTTCAGATATTAAAACCAAGAGACAACTCTAATGCTATAAAAGGTTTACATGCAATAAGGCCATCCATTCGGATGGTCTTATTGTTAAAACAGAAGATATAAAACGCTGTTAATTAATCCAGCCATTCCGTATGGAACACACCTTCTTTATCAGTACGTTTATAAGTATGCGCACCAAAGTAATCACGCTGGGCCTGAATCAGGTTTGCAGGTAACACCTCTGCACGATAGCTGTCGTAATAAGCGACAGCAGCAGAGAATGTCGGTACCGGGATACCATTCTGCACAGCATACGCAACAACATCACGTAGCGCCTGTTGGTATTCATCGGCAATGTTCTTGAAGTACGGGTCGAGCAGCAGGTTTGCGATACCAGCGTTTTTAGCATAGGCATCGGTGATTTTCTGCAGGAACTGCGCGCGGATGATGCAGCCCGCACGGAAGATTTTTGCAATCTCGCCGTAGTTCAGATCCCAATTATGCTCGTCAGATGCGGCACGCAGCTGAGAAAAGCCCTGAGCATAAGACACGATCTTACCGAGGTACAGCGCACGACGTACTTTCTCAATAAATTCTGCCTTATCACCCGCAAGCTGAGTTTTAGGACCTGACAGGACTTTAGAGGCAGCAACACGCTGATCTTTCAGTGAAGAGATGTAACGTGCAAACACAGACTCAGTAATCAGAGACAGTGGTTCACCGAGATCCAGAGAGCTCTGGCTGGTCCATTTACCCGTCCCTTTATTCGCCGCTTCATCCAGGATGAAATCCACCAAATATTTACCATCTTCATCTTTTTTAGTGAAGATATCTTTGGTGATATCGATCAGGTAGCTACTCAGTTCGCCGTTATTCCACTCGGTGAAGGTGCTAGCCAGTTCTTCGTTGCTTAGGTTCAAACCACCTTTCAATAATGAGTAGGCTTCAGCAATCAGTTGCATATCACCGTACTCAATACCGTTGTGTACCATCTTCACATAGTGACCAGCACCGTCGGCACCGATATACGTCACACACGGTTCACCATCTTCTGCAACAGCGGCGATTTTGGTCAGGATTGGGGCAACCAACTCGTAAGCTTCTTTCTGGCCACCAGGCATAATAGATGGTCCCTTCAGCGCACCTTCTTCGCCACCGGAGACGCCGGTACCGATGAAGTTAAATCCTTCAGCTGAGAGCTCACGGTTACGACGGATTGTGTCCTGGAAGAACGTATTACCGCCATCAATAATGATGTCCCCTTTTTCCAGGTACGGCTTCAGGGAATCAATGGCAGCATCCGTACCCGCACCCGCCTTCACCATTAACAGGATACGACGAGGAGTTTCAAGTGATTCCACAAACTCTTTTACCGTGTAGTAAGGAACCAGTTTCTTATCCGGATTCTCAGCAATCACTTCTTCGGTCTTTTCACGGGAGCGGTTGAATACTGAAACGGTATAACCACGGCTTTCGATGTTGAGCGCCAGATTGCGCCCCATCACTGCCATACCAACGACGCCGATTTGTTGCTTGGACATGTAAAACTCCTGTCAGGTGTGGTAACCCAGCGGCAACGAGGCCATTGGGCTTTAAGTAAACAAAGATAGTAATGCAGATGCTACAACCTGGGTACCCGTGAGTTTTCATCAAACACACAACAGAATGTCAACGTGACATTTAATAATACCAAGATTGGCAGACGTTAAAAGCCTCTACATTTAGATAATAACGACTTGTTATTACAGAAAAAATCATTCAACAAGTACATAAGCATTAAATTACATCGCTTTTTTGAGAAGCAATTAACGGATACACTATTAAATTAACATATTAGTGTCACCCATTAATCATTAAGCTCACAAAAAAATTTGAGACTAATCTTGTGCACAAATATATTCAACTAAGTATAGATATCTAACCTAATAAATCTATACGCAAAATTTCACTTAAAAAGTGATGGCAACTATATAATTAGCTTACGATATAGTCTTTAACGCAAAGAGATTTTAGCCGTGAACTACCCCAGGCATCGAAATTAGAAACCTCAGTAATCGCAGAAAATTTTTTCCAGCTATTATTTTGCACCAAATTTAACATCCCTAATGTTAACTCATGAGGCGTTAATTCAAAACTCAACTTTTGACAAAGCTGTTGGTAGCTCAAACTAAATAATAATGCACCATCACAGATATCTCGGACTGACTGTGATATGTCAGATTGCAATCCTCGTCCCTTATCTCCAACAGGTTCAGAAGTGATTGCATCATACCCAATAATAGAATCATGTGGTGCGGAAAAAAATAACTCTACGGCAACGCGGTTCTCATAAATTGTGTCTATAAGAGAAGCATCTGCATTATCGCTTTCAAACATCGCAAACATATTAAGGAATGATTTACGCCTTAATTTCTCAGTCGTATTCGACAGACAGAAATAATAGCCAAAAATATCAATGTCGATAAACTGTTTTAAAGCATGGTAAAAGGCTTCCTGAGTGGTCCCACTCCAACCTACATCAACAAGTGCAATTTTTTCGCCCTGTTTGATTCCTAATTTCTGGATATAATTAAAAAGACCACGACGATTTTTCCGACAAACTTGCAAAATCTGCCACCGCCAGGCATATAAAAACTTGCTCATTAATGGGAACAACGATGAGGTGAGCGGCGTCTCGTCCGATAATCCAAAAGAGGCCATAACCTCAGGTGCGGGAGGTGTCACACCGATGCGTTCGAGAACTTCACGTGGCTGAAGCCCTTCTGAACCAGACAACAAAAATGGAATGTATTGAACAAAGTTTTGATCGTTGATGGTTGCAAGTGTCAAGCTTGTACGAGAACCGTAAAAATAAGTTGAATCGGGGAAAGTACCAATATCACCACGCTCAACCATTTTTTGCATGATGTAACCATCACGAGCTAAAAAGAAAACATGATCAATCTCTTGAATAGCAGCCTGATTCTTGATCCACTTTAAAAAACCAAGAGATGCCGCACCGCCATAAGCAAACCCAAGGCTTTTGTATTCTTGCAGAGAATGATATCCCTCATGATTTTTCAGCATACCCTGTGCAAAAGACAGCGCTAATGGCAAACCTTTACTGATAGTTCCAAGATAATGCGAGCGATAATGGAATGCCTGCAGGCCTTTTTCACGTGGACGGATAACATCTGAAACTTCATTATCTCCCACATGTAATATTTTCTCTGGTTCCACATTAAAATGACGGATAATAACATCAAAAAGTTCACCTGAGTCGCGCTTGGTCACGTTTTCGTCAGCAGAACAAAATATTTTTACTCCTCTTATGCCGTATTTCTCCAGCACTTGGTCGAAGAAGCAGGCCGGAAGATACATATCAGATGCGACAACAACAGTTTTACCCCGCTCATGTATCTGTTTAAATAACTCAAATATGTTTCCGTTAGGTTCAACAAGATTCAGTTCTAATTGATATTCAGCATCTGCGTATTTTCTTGCGAGAATCGAGTCTTGCGTAAAAGCAGAGTATATATCTTCAAGAGTTATTTCTTTACGTCCATCAGCAACCATCCTACGGAAGGCCTCAGCTTGTGCCCGCTGTCGTCTTATCCGAAAGTTATCAATACCAAACTTTTTACCCAAAATATCGAAAGTGTCTTCAGGGTCCGCAATGGGCCGAGTAAATAACGTATCAAAAAAATCAAAAGAAAAGATCTCTACATCATTCAGTACTGATAATGGCATATCCTTAAAAGATTTTATCGCATCAGAATGAATTTCGAATTCAGGTCCCAGAATTGTATTCATAAGCATTAGCAACCAACCTCAAAATTAATTCCGTTAGGATGCAAGTTAATATTAAAGAAAGGATCGTATTGATAGTAACGAGGGTGCTTCTTATTGAGCCGCTCCAACTCAGCCATTAGACGACGAACTTTCGCTTCATCTTGATGATCCAGACCACGGCTAACAGACTCATAATGATAAAGTTCAACCGCCGGACACATCACGTTGTAGTAACCTGCATCAACACTACGGAAACATAAGTCAACATCGTTATATGCAATTGGGAAAGATTCATCGAATTGACCTACACGGTCAAATTTTGCTCTCTCCATCATCAAACATGCACCTGTTACTGCTAGCCAGTTGTACTCTAAAAGGTTGCGCATAAAATAACCTGGCTGCATGCGTTCGGTGTTATGAAAAGCATGCATAGGACCCGCAGCAAGATTAAGTACACCAGCATGCTGTATAAGATTAGTCTCAGGATAAAGTAGTTTAGCGCCAACCGCCCCAACATGTGGTAATTGAGCATAACCAATCAGACGCTCAAGCCAGTCAGAATGAATAACTTCGGTGTCATCGTTAAGGAAAAGTAAGACCTCCCCTCTTGAGTGAGCCACACCAACGTTATTGAGTTCTGAGAAATTGAACGGATGGTCATGAGAAATGATTCTAATATTATCAATCTCAGCAAGAGAAGAAAAATATTCAAGGGTGCCAACATCGACCGAGCCGTTATCAATAATAATTATCTCGTAGTTAGAGTAGCGCGTTTTATCTAAAATCGAGTTGATACAACGACACAGAACATTACCGTTATCACGCGATGGAATAATAATGCTAACTAAAGGATTACCCACTGGGAAATAATTCACGCGAAAATAACCAGGAGGATTAATGATAGCTTCAACACACCCCTGCAAACCACGGCGCTCAAGCGCATCTTTACGTACATTAATTGAAGATTGTAAAACATAATCCTTTGCAGCAATATCTGAGGCTGTGGATTGCGGAATAATACGCCAGTGATAAAGCACTTTAGCAATATGACTAATTTTAGTAGTTTGTTCCGCAACACGGAGGACGAAGTCCCAATCCTGACAGCCATCAAAAGCAGAACGCAGCAGACCTGTTTTTTCCAAAAGAGATACCTTGACACAAGAGGCATGGCAAGTAAACATCGTACTCATCATTGTATCTGGTGACCAATCTGGTTTGAAATGAGGCTGAACGTAGCAACCCTCTTCTGAAATTTTATCTTCGTCGCTATATATAAAGTCTGGATCTTCGTTATTAATGCAAAGAGCCATCTCATACAAACAATCGGGTGTTAAAAGATCATCATGATCCGTAAAGACGATATAATCACCAGAAGCATTTTCAATAGCTACGTTAGTCGCTCCAGAAATACGGCTATTCGTTTTTAGATGAACGATTTTAATTTGTGGATTTATAATATTTTCAAGAGCATCATACAACTCAGGGTCTGTGCTGCAGTCATTGGCAAGAATTAATTCCCACTTGGGATACCACTGTGCTTCAATTGACTCTATAAGTTCTTGTAATAGATCCAGTGGTGTATTATAAATCGGAACAACAATTGAAAATAATGGTTTTACAACCATCTCAGCGATAATGTGATTTAAATCTTCAGGCTGCGCAGGTGTAACATAACAGTACTCCGCCCTACCTGATTTCAAGCTATAACCTTCACTGCGGTTGTATGTTATTGAGGAATTTAACATACCCGACACTTGCTGA
The DNA here is from genome assembly GCF_013816515.1 of Citrobacter sp. RHB35-C21. Classification (NCBI taxonomy): domain Bacteria; kingdom Pseudomonadati; phylum Pseudomonadota; class Gammaproteobacteria; order Enterobacterales; family Enterobacteriaceae; genus Citrobacter; species Citrobacter sp. RHB35-C21. Next base: position 1,988,344 of record NZ_CP057147.1, on the reverse strand, counting down.
ATACCCGAAGATATATTGCTTTCGGCAGAATTGGCGGGGATGGGTTGTACAGGCGTATTAAGGTTTGCTGAAGTATGCATCATTTGGATAATTCTTTGATGGCGCAGACGGGCAATAACACCTTTTACCCCTTCATCGCGCAACGTTTGCATTCCACGTGAAACTATTTTTTTAAGTCCATGTTGGCTATATAATCGTCTTGTTAGGGAGGTTAAAATCTTGCAGCGGCGCTTAACCATTCCAATACGTCGCAGTGGTGCAGTTATTCTCCAGCTTGATGACGATTCAAGGGCATTGACTCTGCTCATCGCACCAGTAAATTGATTATTCGTATGTTCAAGTTGCGCCTTAGTTGTAGATAGTTGAGCTTTTGAGTTTTCTAACTGTGCAGTAATGACATCCAACTGCGCCATCGCTGTTTCAAATTGCGCTGTCGTAGTAATCAACTTTTCAGTGGTTGCGTTCAATTGCTCCCTAATGGTTTCCATCTCATGTTTCTCGTTATTTTGAAAAATTGTAATTAACGAATCATTCTTGATAATTTCTATTTCAGCTTCGATAATTATTTCCGGGAGTAAAGGGAGTTGTTTAAGTAAAATTTGAGGGTCGTCAGATATTGAATAATAAATTTGATTGAACTCGCTATTTTTTATGGTCAAAATATCAATGTACTCAGCATAATCATGTTCATTTCTAAGCTGCCAAACAACCTCCCCATCAGCATTTTTAATAATAAATGTATGTAGAATAAACCAGATACGACTGTCTACAGGATCGAAGCGAAGTTTAATCTGCGGAGACTGAATATCATTTTTTATTTTCCAGCGAATTATATTTCTCCCACTGGATAATACAGAATATTGTTTTTTATCTTCTGTGAACTCCGTCTCCTGCGAAGCATAATAAATACATGCTATATTCTGTTTTATATTCACAGGTGATAAGTTTTTTTCTCCATTCCAATTAAGCAATTCACCGACACTGCGACCAGTAACTTGGTGTTGGAACTCTGCTTCTCTTTGCATATAATTGTGTAAATCTTTATCACTGAGATGCATTCCCAAATTCTCAAAAACATACTTTATAAATTCTTTTCTAGTAATTAATTCATTACCTGTAGGTGATCGTACCTGGGCTTGATTTAATACAAGAATGATCCCTCGAAATAATAGGTGGCCAAGCTCAATTCCATCGGAATGTTGCCATTCTAAATCAAACAACACCGGGCCTTCATCCTGTATTATGATGTTCTGCGGTATGGCATCAATAAAAGATCCTGGCAAAAGGTAGTTGGTTTCTATTACTAAAGGCTGAACGACTGAATTACTTTTCTGGATGAAACTGTTAAGCGCATACAGCCATTCTTTCATTAACCCTATAAAATTATTAAAATCCCAATCATCTGTACTGAGAGTATTAATAAATTTTTGCCCAAGCAGCACACCTTTATAATAATGGTCGTTATTTCTTCTTATCTGTGTATATTTTATATTATCTGACTCGACAAAATCTTTCTGAAAAAATTGATATGATATATTAATTTCACCATTTTCATTTTCACGGAAAATGGTTTCCTTCGAATATTCTTTTTTCCTCTGCGTACTATAATGATAGGCAAGTACAGAATCATCAATCAGCACGTCACCATCAACACTCGCAACAAATATGAACGAGTTAGCCAAGGAAACACCAAGCTTATTATTAAATATCTCAGGAAAGCATTTTGCCAGCGAAAATGTCAAATGCGTTGGTAACTGAGGGTCACTGAATACACTTTGCACCGCAAGCGCAGAAGCATCAAATACAGTTGAATTACTCCCCTTTGGGGTAATAATTGACATGGGTAGCTTATAATCCGGGAAAGGGAGCATAACATCCGAATTGTTATAGCCAGTTTCAGTAAGAAGATTAGTTAGTTCTTCATAACCCCATGTTTTTGGTTCTCCGGATTTATAACGCCCCTCAATACCATACATCGACTGACGTATATGGTCCTCTGGTGCACCAGCAAAATATTTGAGACCTAGCTTATTTTCAATCGCGATAAACAAGAACCCGCCAGGTTTGAGTAACTTTCGAATCTGAATTAGAAGATCTTTTTCAGGATGGTCACCATCACCAAACATTGTTGCGTATTCAAGCACACCAATCAAGGTAATCGCATCGAACTGGCGGTCAGGCTTAAAAGAATCAAAGCGCTCGGCAACCACCTGAACGTTTTTCAGATCTCGGGTACGACTCGCAGCTATTGAAGCACGGCGTTGACTCCCTTCCAGAGCGAGGATATTTCCACCATTTTCGCCAAGAAAACGACTAATAGCGCCACATCCAGCCCCAATTTCTAGAACATCCCCTCTTAATAAGTGTGCAAAGGGGCGTAGAACATTTCCGCGTTGGGAACTGAGATGATACAAAGTTTGCCAGTCAGAGCACTGATCGCGGAGTTCAGATGAAAAAAGGCTAATGTCATGTGCATTTCTAATAATCTTTGCAAGATGGTTTTCTGCGGCATCACCGTCATTATAACCAATGTTGGTGTAGTCCTCACGCTTCCATACATTGAGGTTTTTGTCTAAAAAATATCCAAGACTTTCGAGCTGAAACATAAAACCACCTGTGTTCGACATATCTCTTATAATCAAAGTGATGTCATAATTCATTGAAACTGATTCGAGTGCCTAAGTTAACTAAACCGATAAACTGCACACGATTAGTCACACTCAAATGTATAGAGTCATAACGCCTGTCATGTGGCACTACAGAGCCACCCTCATTACAACTAGCAATACCTACGGAGATGAAATAATCTCCGGTGGCCAGATTGACAGGCATTGTCAAAGAAACATGCATAATATCACCTGGATTAAAAGGTTTTGATATATCAATATTCTGAAATTCATTGTTAGTATTATAAATTGTTATCCCTTCTTTGGTTTTAAGAGCAAAACCAAAAATAGGGCGGTACACCGCCTCTGTAAACCTTACATAAAAATCCAGATGAATTGCACGCTCACCTTCGATAACCAGCGGATATTCTTTGTCATCCTGAATCAGGCGGTAATCAACAAGTTCCGCTTTTCGATCGCCCCAACGATATTCAGAAGCATTGTAGTTAGGCCTTAATTCATAACCAATACTATTTTTTATCCAGCTGTCTTGCGCCACGTCATCTTGCAGTTTTTCTTCCGACAGTAGTTGCTCTATACTCGACTCGACTTCCTGTTCAGCAACCTTCTTTTCATCCGTCTTACCGAACAAGAGATCAAGATACTTATTGACCACCATGCGTGGCGTATCTTCCATAAGCAAGACGCCATCGTTTATTAAGATGGCAGAATCACAGTGGGTCACAATTTGTTCAGTCGCGTGTGATACGAACAGGATCGACGTTCCTTTTTCTTTCAACTGTTTCAATCGAGCAAAACATTTAGCTTGAAATTTAGCATCCCCTACAGCGAGTGCTTCATCAACGATCAATATTTCAGGCTCAATTTGTGCCTGAATAGCAAAAGCCAAGCGGACTAACATTCCACTTGAATAGGAACGTACCGGCGACTCTATAAAATGACCAATATCAGCAAAACTTATAATATCATCGATTTTTTCTTCTATTTCAGTCCGACTAAGTCCCAGTAAAGCTGCATTCAAGTATATATTTTCACGGCCAGAGAAATCATTATTAAAACCTGCCCCCAATTCAAGTAACGCGGCAACCCGACCATTTAATTTTACATTCCCACTTGTAGGTGTTAGCGTGCCAGCTATAATTTGCAAAAGTGTGGATTTACCGGATCCATTTTTACCAACAATGCCTACAGTCTCACCTTTTTTTAGGCGGAAGCTTACGTCTTGCAAGGCCCAAAAATCATCATGATATAATCGTGACACCTTACCCAATCGATGATGAACTTTAGGTACCACAAACTCTTTTAAGCGTTTTAGTGGGTTATCATAGACTTGGTAACATTTACTGATATTATTAATCTCGATTGCATACAAATCAGATGACATCAGCAAATCCCTTTCTGGTTTTCTGAAACCAGATATAGCAAAAATAAGTTAGACATAAAGAGACAAATGAATAAATGCTCAGTCCCACGAAGTCGGGTAATTGTCCCCAAACAATCACACTCCGGGATTGTTCGATTATGTATGTCAACGGATTAAGAAGTACAATATGTTGCATTCCAGAAGGTAACGCAGAAAGAGGGTAAAAAACGGGAGATAAGAAAATCAGCACAGTAACAATGACCCCGATTGATTGACCAATATCACGAATGTAAACCCCTAAAGAGGAAATGAGCCAAGTAAGCCCAAGAGATAAAATTATTAATGGTAAAAACACCAGTGGAGCGAAAATTATTGTCCAGTTAACAAAGCCGTTAAATATAAAAAAAGCCATGATCAAAACTGCACTGCTTATTAAGCTCTGAAATACCGCAGAAAGTACAACAACAATAGGTAATATCTCCAGAGGAAATACAACCTTTTTAACATAATTCGAATATTGCAAAATCAAGTTTGGTGCTCTTAATAAACATTCAGCCAAGAATGAATGCATTATCAAACCAACGAATAGTATAATTGCAAACTGAGTTTTCGGTTCATTAACAGCAGCAGCTCCCCATCGAGCTTTAAATACTACAGAAAAAACCAAAGTATATATCATAAGCATGAGAATGGGATTAATTAGAGACCATACAACACCAATCGCAGAACCTTTATACTTACTAAGAATATCTCTTTTTGTCATTTGAAAAATAAGACTTCGATTCAGCCATAGCGAGTTAGTTAGTAAACTTAAGGAAGTCGCATTTATTTTCACACTCACATCTTCACCTCAAAAAAAATTACCTTTCCAACATCAAATTTTGTTAAGAAAAATGGCGACAATTAGAGCGATATTTCCGCACAAAGTTTGTCGATATAAGCGCAATTCGTAAATCATCTTGATCCTGCTAAAAATATCAGCATTTCTTTTATTCTCGAAACTGCGTAAGACTTTAGCATTCTCAGTAGTTAGTTGTTCTCTGAATGGTTTTAAAAGCTCAATATTTTTATCATTCCAACGTTTAAAATGCCCACCCATTAATTTCTTAATTCGCTGAAACCGAGCAAAAATTGTTAGATTTGACCCGATGATATTTTCTTGGTGTTGCCGGTACTTTATTGTAGGTGAACGATCATAATAAACACTCCCCCCACAACCTGTAATCAAAAGATAAACCCACCAATCGTGTGAAATTATTTCCTGCCATTTCGGTGTATTTATGACAATATCCCTGGCAGGTTTGTTCATTACCATTGTATTACCACCTGCAATACTCTGAACCAAAGCATTGCGGAAAGATGGTGTTTTCGTAAATAAGGGTGATAAACCAATTTCTCGCCCTACTGCGTCAGTCAGAATGGTTCTACCACAGTACACCGCTGGCACCTGACCAGCCTTAGAAGTCAAATGATTTAATGCACAAGTCAACTTCTCATCAAGCCATTCATCATCCTGATCGCAAAATGCAAAATAATCAAATCCCTCTCCACAATACTCGAGCGCGGATATAAAGTTCCATGCAAAACCTTTATTAGGGCCGCCAATCAGGACAATCTTATCCTGCCCATAGCTTTGCTGATATTCATGGATGATATCAATGGTACCATCAGTTGAACCATCATCAGATACGAAAACAACCCAATTCTGGTACGTCTGATTTATAATTGAGTCAAGCTGTTTGTTTAAGAACTTAATTCCGTTGTAAGTACACAAAAGAATAGCGACTCTCTCATCTTTCTTCATGATTAGAGGTAGGTTTCCGCATCTGATAATAATAGCCCTTTCTCATCTTTAGCTGAGAGCTGAATTTGAGAGGTGGCTGGCCATTTGATATCAATTTGCGGATCATTCCAGATAATACAGCGTTCTGACTGAGGCGCGTAGTAATTTGTTGCTTTATATACAAATTGGGCAGTGTCGCTCAGGGTTAAAAAACCATGAGCAAATCCTTCCGGAATCCAAAACTGACGCTTATTCTCAGCACTTAAAACCACACCAACCCATTGACCGAAAGTGGCTGAATGTTTGCGAATATCGACTGCAACATCAAAGACTTCACCTTCAATACAACGAACAAGCTTGCCTTGGGCATTTGGTTCCAATTGGTAGTGCAATCCACGTAGCACGCTTTTCTGTGACTGTGAATGGTTGTCTTGCACAAATTCGATTTTCTTACCTACAGCCTCTTCAAAACCCTTCTGGCTAAAACTTTCAAAGAAGAATCCACGTGCATCACCAAAAACCTTTGGCTCAAGAATAAGAACTTCCGGAATTGCAGTTTTAATGATATTCATTTATTTACTTTCCAAGTATTTCAGTTACAACACGTTTGACGCCTACGGTCCAATCTGGAATCACTGTAGCAAACGCTCTTTGGAATTTCAGGTTTGATAAGCGCGAATTAAGCGGGCGCTTTGCCGGAGTAGGATAGGCTGATGTATCAATGCCTTTAACATTGCTAACAACCAGCGATTCACCGAGATCACGAGCAATATCAAAAACAAACTGGGCATAATCGTACCAGGTTGTTTCTCCACTGGCGACCAAGTGATAAGTGCCATAAAGCGTATGATTGGTCACCGCAGCACGGATAGCTATTGCCGTACAATCAGCCAACAACTCCGCGCCTGTTGGAGCTCCAAACTGATCGTTAATGATCGACAACTCTTCTTTCTCTTTCGCCAAACGCAGCATGGTTTTAGCAAAGTTTGCGCCACGTGTTGCAAAAACCCAACTCGTACGAAAGATAAAGTGACGTGGGTTATTTGAAGCAACTGCAATTTCACCCGCTAGCTTGGTTTCGCCATAGGTATTTAATGGACCGGTGTCTTCATCTTCAAGACGGAAATGTGTACCTTCCCCATTAAAAACATAGTCAGTGGAGTAATGTACAAGCAGCGCTCCCAGAAGAGCAGATTCCTTCGCGATCACTTCCACGCTGTCTGCATTTAATAACTGTGAAAGTTCACGTTCGCTTTCAGCTTTATCTACTGCAGTATGTGCTGCAGCGTTGACCACTACATCCGGTTTGACTTGACGAATAGTCTGCGCAATACCTTCCAGATTAGTCAAATCACCGCATAATTCTGTATCAAAAAAGTCAACAGCAATAACTTCACCCAATGTTGACAAAGAGCGTTGTAATTCCCAGCCAACCTGACCATTTTTACCTATTAATAAAATTTTCATTGTTTTCCCGGCCGCAGCGCATTCACTTTTATTCGTTAATCAACATCTGTAGATAACGACCGTAATCCGTTTTGGAGAGTTTCTTAATCTGTTCCGCAACCTGGGCTTTAGCTAACCAGCCTTTACGATATGCAATCTCTTCCAGGCAAGCAACCTTCATACCCTGACGTTTTTCAATGGTATGTATAAACTGGGATGCTTCTACCAAGCTGTCATGGGTACCAGTGTCAAGCCATGCAAAGCCACGCCCCAGCAGTTCAACCTGCAGATCCCCCTGATCAAGATACATCTGGTTCAGGGTAGTAATTTCTAGTTCGCCACGAGCGGAAGGCTTAACACGTTTCGCCATTTCCACTACGTTGCTGTCATAAAAGTAGAGGCCGGTGACCGCCCAGTTGGATTTGGGTTTCAGCGGTTTTTCTTCGATAGAGAGAGCTTTGTTATTTCCATCAAACTCAACCACCCCAAAACGCTCGGGATCCTGGACCTGATACCCGAAGACCACTGCCCCGTTGGTTAACTGCGCGGCAGCTTCTAGTTTTTTACCAAAACTCTGACCAAAATAGATATTGTCACCGAGTACCAGCGCACAAGGTTCATTGTTAATGAACTCTTCGCCGATGATAAAAGCCTGAGCCAGGCCATCCGGGGACGGCTGCACCTCATAGGAGAGGCGGATCCCAAACTGCTCACCATTTCCCAGCAGACGCTGAAATGACGGCATATCTTCCGGTGTTGTAATAATTAAAATGTCACGTATCCCAGCCAGCATCAGCACAGAAATGGGATAAAAAATCATAGGTTTGTCGTAAACGGGTAACAGCTGTTTCGACACCCCCTGAGTAATAGGATACAGACGGGTTCCGGAACCACCCGCTAATACAATGCCTTTCATCATTTTGTCCTGTAATTATTAATCCGTCAGACCCAGACGTTCGCCTGCGTAAGAACCATCCATTACACGTTTCCACCACACCTGATTGTTGAGATACCATTCAACAGTTTTTCTGATGCCAGACTCGAAGGTCTCTTCAGGCACCCAGCCTAGCTCATCCTGTATTTTGCTTGCATCAATGGCATAGCGTAGGTCGTGGCCGGGGCGATCGGCGACATAAGTAACTAATTGTGAATAGCTACTAATTCCATCAGGTTTGTTAGAAATAATCTCATCGAGAATAGTACAAATTGTGTTGACCACTTCGATATTCTTACGCTCGTTGTGGCCGCCAATATTATAGGTTTCACCCGCCACACCAGTGGTCACGACTTTATACAGCGCACGCGCGTGATCTTCCACATACAGCCAGTCACGAATCTGCTCACCGTTGCCATACACCGGCAGAGGTTTACCGGCCAGTGCATTCAGAATGATCAGTGGAATGAGCTTTTCCGGGAAATGGTATGGACCATAGTTATTGGAGCAGTTGGTCACCAGCGTTGGCATGCCGTAAGTACGGCGCCAGGCGCGAACCAAATGGTCGCTGGATGCCTTGGAAGAGGAATAAGGACTGCTTGGGGAATAAGGCGTTTTTTCTGTAAACAGTGGCAATTCTGTACCGGCAGGAACCTCATCAGGATGAGGTAAATCACCATACACTTCATCAGTTGAAATATGGTGGAAACGAAACGCAGCCTTACGGGGATCATCCAGTTGCGACCAGTATTTTCGCGCGGCTTCAAGCAGTACGTAGGTTCCAACAATGTTGGTTTCAATAAACGCAGCTGGCCCAGTAATAGAGCGATCCACATGGCTTTCAGCTGCAAGATGCATCACCGCATCCGGTTGATGTTCTGCGAAAATGCGCGCCATAGCGTCACCATCACAAATATCCGCACGTTCAAAAACGTAACGGCTATTACTGGAAATCTCAGCCAAAGACTCAAGATTACCTGCGTAGGTTAATTTATCAACATTAACAACAGCATCTTGCGTATTATTTATGATGTGCCGAACAACAGCAGATCCAATAAACCCTGCCCCACCAGTGACCAATATTTTCACGTGAATCTTCCGTTTTACTTTCGCTAATTTAAATAACGCACCGGGCAGACCATAAGATGAGCGAAAAACATGCTTTATCAAGGCACGCTACCGCCCCTGGCTCTATAGCTACCAGCGTACTAGATACAACTACCGTCAATTTCTGTGAAAGCGCGTAGAATAACGTAGTTGAAAATCGTTACCAAGCACAAAATGTTACATCTATTTTCTGCTCAAACCTACAGGGAAACAAGAAAAATCTCGCACTGTTAACCAGCTCCGAAGGTACAAATTTCAACCTTAATCACTGAGTCAATTAGCCAAAAATAAAAAGCAGTGAAGACGACTGAAGCCTATTATCTCTTCTTTTGTCCTCAACTGCCTTTACAATAAGCAAATTCTTGCACGTCTTATTTATGACTACTTAGTGAGCAACTTTTCAATACTTACGCGGAACTTTGGCCCTTCCTTCAGGTTACGCAGCCCGTACTTAACAAACGCCTGCATATACCCCATCTTCTTCCCGCAGTCGTAGCTGTCGCCAGTCATCAGCATCGCATCAACAGACTGTTTTTTCGCCAGCTCAGCAATAGCATCCGTCAACTGAATACGCCCCCAGGCACCGGGCTGGGTATGCTCCAGTTCTGCCCAGATATCAGCAGAAAGCACGTAGCGCCCTACTGCCATCAGATCGGAATCCAGAGTCTGCGGCTGGTCTGGTTTTTCAATGAATTCAACGATACGGCTGACTTTACCTTCGTTATCTAAAGGCTCTTTGGTCTGAATAACAGAGTACTCAGACAGATCGCCTTCCATACGCTTAGCCAGCACCTGACTACGCCCGGTTTCATTAAAACGAGCAACCATGGCAGCCAGGTTGTAGCGCAGCGGATCTGCGCTCGCTGTATCAAGAACAACGTCAGGTAATACGACGACAAACGGGTTATCCCCAACAATTGGGCGAGCACAAAGAATTGAATGACCCAGGCCCAGTAACTGAGCCTGACGAACGTTCATAATAGTCACGCCAGGAGGACAGATAGACTGCACCTCGGCTAATAGCTGGCGCTTAACACGCTGCTCAAGCAACGATTCGAGTTCGTAAGAGGTGTCGAAGTGGTTCTCAACCGCGTTCTTAGACGCATGAGTCACCAGCACGATTTCTTTGATACCTGCAGCTACAATTTCGTCGACAATGTATTGAATCATCGGCTTGTCTACGATCGGTAGCATCTCTTTAGGGATTGCCTTCGTGGCAGGCAACATGTGCATCCCCAGACCTGCTACCGGAATAACTGCTTTCAAATTAATCATTAAGTCATTCACCTATTCAATTGTTGCTGAATTATAGCTTTTTAGCTTGTTTTAGCCAGTATGAATTACATTACTCCGATGCAGCGTATGTTACGCCGCTTAACTTCGCAATGCAGTAATCTTAATCCCATGGAGGTGTCACTTTAGCCAGGAATGGTCGCAAAGTTACCTCTCCCGTCCCGGGAGTCGAAAATTCACCGCTTCGACATTCACCACCTGATGGTTTACCCGGTCGATGTCAACTGAGCTTTGCCCGGTTTCGTTTACCGCATGGACATTCGCCAGCGAGAGTAATGTGTCCTGTTTTGCCATAAACTTGCCGCGCACATCCTGACGGAGATCGAAGTGCATCTTAAGCGCGGGTCCCATCGCGGATTGCTGCATCACCCTGATGTTACGTAAAAAAAGGTGCTGTGGTTGGTTATGCAACTCAAGCGTGGCACGTTTCATCTGCACATTGGTGATCGCCACAAATGATGTCGCATTACCAGAGGAGATCTGAATACCGCGCAATTTGTATTCACGTTTCGTATTATCCAGATGGATATTATTTAACTTAAAGTTTTGTGGAATGGATAAATAACGCCCTTTGATTACGCCGTAACCAATGAGCATACCTGCGCTATTCTCCATATTGATATTATCAATTACGAAATTATCACATCCGTAAATAGCGACCGTCGCATTATCAATGCCCGCTTTCTTACTATAATCCGGAGTGATATTTCGCGCGGTAATATTACGAATAATAAAGTGTTTGCCGTTCTCCACATGGACTAACTGTCGGCAGTCGGTGCCGGTGATGTTCGCTACCACAAAGTTTTTTACCGCCAGTTCATCGGGATAGCTATTGTCATAGGTACTCCCCGCCAGACCGATGCCAATGCCCCAGTTCACGTTGCCGTTGGTACAGTTGATACGTTCAATGACATGGTCAGAAATGAGGATATTGCTGTCGTTTATCGCCACATTCCACTCAATTGCATCACCCTGTAAATCGCTAAAACGGCTGTTCGTGATCTTTACGCCGTCCATTCGATTATGAAAACCCTGACGCAAAATGCCATAGTTAGCGCGCGTGACGGTAATATCATCGATAATCAGATTACGCATCAGCCTAGAGGTTTTACCGCCGATATAGATTTGCGTCACCGGACCGAAACCGCTCATGGCAATCCCTTTTATCACACAGTCCGACCCCCGCACATCGAGGGTAACGTTCCTCAGGCTCCCGCCCTGCTCGCCCATCACCTTGCATCCATCCTGCAGAACAAAGCGCCCACGGCCATTGCCGCTTATTCGCCCTTGCAGGAATAGCGTTTTGCCTGGCGGGATAACGATGGCGGTATTGAGATCCTTACATTCCAGCCCTGTTGGTACGACGACCGTTTGTCCTTCTTTGAACGCCTGCCTGAAAGAGGCCACCCAATCCTGTGGGTTGTAATCCTGAATGTTGACGCTGCCCGGTGATTCTAGCGCCCGAACAACGGGAGAATGCAGCACGACAAGCGCAGAGCCTGCCGTCAGAAAAGTACGGCGTGAGAGTTTTTTCTCTGACATACAACCTCGATTTACATCGTTTGCAGCAGACTGGCTAACTGTTTATTGATCGCTAACTGATTAAATTCAGTTGCAATTTTTTCTCGCGCGCACTGCACAATCGGCTGCACCTGCTCACTGTCGAGCAGGCTAAATGCCGCTAATCGCTCGGCCAGCGCCTGCGCATCGTTTTCCGGTGCCAGCCAGCCAGACTTGCCCGACTCGACCAGTTCAGGGATCCCACTATGGACGGTGGAAATCACCGGGATCCCCACCGCCATCGCCTCCATCAGCGCCACCGGGATCCCCTCCATATCGCCATCCCTTCCGGTGATCGACGGCAGCAAAAAGACATCCGCCTGCTCAAGCATTTCCTTCACCTGATGGCTGGGTTTAAAGCCAGGCATCTCAATCACATCATCAAGTTGATATTGCTCAATTAGCGTACGCAGACGACGCTCCCAGGGGCCAATGCCAAGGATGCGATAACGGAATGCAACGCCCTGCTCTTTCAACTGACGACAGGCTTCGATGGCGACGTGCAGTCCTTTTTTCTCAGTTAACCGGGCGACAGAGATAATCTCCAGCGGTGCGGCTGGCGATTTCAACTGGCGTGGCGTAAAGCGCGTCATATCGATTCCCATGCGCGAGACCGCGATTTTCTGCGGCGGGCACCCCATATTTTTTAAACGTCCGGCCCAGAGGTTGCTGATGGGTAACATCAAATCCCCACGTTCAAACAGCTGCTGATATTCAGGGGTGTAGTGGGCAAGCACATCCCGATGCGAAACATCAATGCCGTGAAATACCGTGGCGATTTTGCCGCGGATCATCCCTAGCTCACGCAGTTTGGCGGCCGTTACGCCTGCGGGTCCAAAATGAGCGATAAACACATCCGCTTCAAACGCCCGCGGGTTCGCGCCACAAATGGCCGCCAAAATCAGATTGCGCGCCTCATCGCCATAGCGTGAAACATTCAGCGCTTTCCAGGTGGCTGCGTGGGTAATACCGCGCAGGGCCGCCACTGCCCTATACTTAAGCTTCGCCAGTTTACTGTTCGGCTCATTCAGTAACCAGCGCGTTTTTTCACCCAGACGGTAGGTATTAAATGAAGCATGGGTATTTTCAAGATCGCCCTTGTGCAACGCGACAATTTCCACGTCGTAGCCCATGTCGATAAATGCGGTAATCTGATTGAGTACAAAGGTCTCGGAGGAGAGCGGAAATTTAAGCAGGAAAAAGCCAACCTTCATTTTTCCCCCTCAATACGCGTTAAAACCGATTGCACCATGTTCACCCCACGTTCACGCTCACGCCTAACCGCGTCGCCGAGACGTATGTTCAGCTCAGGTAGCTGTCCGAGAGCATCGGCGACCTTCCCTTCCAGGCTGCCATCGAGCAGATGGCGAATATCGACGGCCATCTCTGCTAACCCCAGTTGTTGCATGATCCCTGCCGATTTATGCTCATAATTAATGGCGATGGCTGGCGTCATAAAATTCATCGAGATGATGGCCGAGTGCAAACGAGTCCCCACCGTCAGATCGCATGCAGCCAAAATTTTCCCCATCTCCAGGTCGTTGAGTTCATCCATCACCACGTGATAACGGCCCGGGTCGTTAACATACTGGCTCAGGTTCAACGCCACCATGCGGTCATCTTTGTTGTAACTATCAATACCGGTACAGGTTGACAGCGCTATCACCTGGTAACCTTCATCAAGGATGCGGTTCACTACCCCAGCAAAAGCTTGCTCATAGGCCTGCTGCGTAGTCCCCAGACGCTTATCAAAAGGAGCCAGCTCACGCAGAGTAATGGCAACGGTCTTCTGTTTTGCCGCCATGTGTAACCAGTGCTGTACGGCATAACCAGGCTCATAATCCTCATCATGGTTGTTTACCAGCCAGGCGGTATCTACCCCGGTTTCGACTTTATCCGTGTTTATTGCACTGCGCTTCATCAGATCCAGACTGACGGATTCACGCAAAATCAATGCATTACAGTGTCCAAAAACGTAGTTCGCCAGTTGATTAAACTGTTCATCCTGAAATGGCCCCACGCTGTGGCCAATCATGTACAGCGGTTTTTTCGCCATAAACGTACACAGGGCATGTTCAAACTGCGGTACGCCATACAGATCGACAAAAAACGATCCGCCGACCTGGATAATGGCGTCGTAGCGCGACAGCAGACGAACAAAATCGGTAAACCCCTGGGCGATCGCGATATTGCGCAGATTACCGGAATCGGTGACACGCGAGAGCAGCACCTGATGCTGATAGCGACGACGCAGCACTTTCTTCACGCGTCCCATAACGCCCGCAGCATTATTGTGTTGCTTCATCTGCGAATACAGCGGATCGCCCATCACCGGGCGGTTCAGCAACCACGAAGAACTCACCGGATAACGGCTCATAACATCCACTTCGGTCTCAGGACGCAACGCGTTAATGGCATCCAGCAAACCGCGCAGTATCGCGCTATCCCCACGGTTCCCACAGGTATGGTTGCCTAAAATTAGTAATTTCATTCTGACCTCTTAAAGCGTTGTTCTTATCCTGCACGAAGCAAGGTTTTCATTTTTTCACTGCGGCAGAGCTGGCGTTTTATTTCCACCACTAACGGATGGCGCGACACCACAATCATCGCCGCAAACGCCAGCGCTCCTGCCGCTACCTGGATCCCCAGCAACGCACCTGGCGACAGTTGGCTGCGCAGCATTACGTCCAGCGCATAGCTCACCACAAGGGTCGGTAAAGAGAGATACAATGGCAGCCACAGACTGAGCATGTACTGGCGGTAGCTGGAGCCAAGAACAGGTTTGATCATCACGAAGTAACTGAGGATCGTGTTAATCACCTGGACCAGCAAAAAGCCCAGCGTCACGCCAATCGCCCCGGCCTGATGACCACCGATGAAAATGGCGGGAATAAACAGAAAGGTTTTGAACACATTGAATTTGAAGCTGATGTCGACCCGTGCTTTCGCCATCAGCAGTGAACCGATCGGATTCCCCACAGAACGCAGCAGTCCAACAATGCACAGCAGTTGCAAGACGGGAATAATACCGTTCCACTTCTCGCCAAATACCAGCGGCACCACATTGTTCGACACCACCATCAATCCCAGTAGTACCGGGAAGTTGATGATCCCGACCACCGACAGCAGCTTGTAAAAATTCACCCGTAGCTTTTCACTATCGTCCTGAATTTTGGCAAACGCCGGAAACAGGACACGGGTAATAATCGGGTTCAGTTTGATCGGGGGAACAACCGCCACGTTCCAGGCGAGATTGAATCCGCCCGCCACGCCAGCGCCCAACGTTCTGGCTAAAACCAGCGTGGAAAGGTTGGTATTGAGGTAATTGATAATGCTGTCTGCCGTCAGCCACGCACCAAAACGCAGGTTCGACGAAACGGATGCCAGCGAAAAATGCAGCCCCGGACGGTAAATCCGGCGACCAAAATAGCCGAACAGCAGCGTTCGTAGCGTACAGTTCACCAGATACCCGAGAATGGCCGTCAGCGCGAGCGGCCAGAAATGGGCGCTGACCACGGTAAAGGTAAAACCGGCCAACACCGAACTGGTTTCAATCATGCCAATTTTGTTGAAGGCCAGCTCTTTTTGCATCAGCGCGCGAAACTGCTGCCCTTGCGGTATCACCACAAACGCCAGCGATAAGGTTTTGATGAGTGGCGCCAGTTCGGGATTATTGAGCACGCTGGCAATCGTCCCGCTAAGCAGAAACATCACCACACATACCACCATACCCAGCCCAACGTTGAGCCAGTACAGCGTCGTCAGCTCAAGATAACCGATGTCTTTGCGCTGAATAATTGAATTGGCGATACCGAAATCCGACAGCGTATCGGCCAGCGCAATGATCACCAGCGACACGGTTAACAACCCAAATTGGTGGTTATCAATAATCCGCGCCAGGACGGTCATCTGGATAAGTCCCAGACCAATAATGATCACCGTAGCAATCGCCGACCACTTTGCGCCATTAAGCGTTTTTTCTCGTAAGCTCATGTTAATACGCCGCTTTGTTCACAAAGCCTTTGAATACCGTCAGAAAAACAATTTTGATATCGAACCACACGCTCCACTCGCGAATGTATTCGAGATCAAACTCCACACGTTTTTCCATTTTTTCCAGCGTATCGGTTTCACCGCGCCAGCCGTTGATTTGCGCCCAGCCGGTAATGCCCGGTTTTACCTTATGGCGTAACATGTACCCCTCGATCAGTTGACGGTACTGTTCGTTATGCGCCACCGCATGCGGACGTGGCCCGACGATAGACATCCCCCCGGTCAGGACGTTAATAAACTGCGGCAGTTCATCGAGCGACGTCCGGCGCAGGAAATTTCCCACAGGGGTAACGCGCGGATCGTTTTGCGTCGCCTGCGTTACCACCGCGTCGTTCTCCATCACTTTCATCGAGCGAAACTTCCAGACTTTGATCGGCTTCCCGTCCATGCCATAGCGGGTCTGGCGGAAAATCACCGGACCTTTGGAGGTCAGTTTTACCAGCAGCGCAATACCACACAGCACCGGGGAAATAAGCAGCAGGATCAGTGAAGCCAGCACGATATCTTCCGCGCGCTTTAACAGACGATTAATCCCCGAGAGCGGCGTGTCATACAGCGGCACTACCGGAACGCCGTTCATCTCTTCAATCCGTGAATGCAGGATGTTGAAGGTAAAGACATCAGGAATGAGGATCACCGAGCAGGTGGTGTCGGCCAACTCACGCACCAGTTTTTTTACGCTGGCGCCATCGCTCATCGACATGGCGATATAAACGTTATGAATGCGTGAAGCTTTGGCGTCGTCCACCAGTTGTTGCAGATTACCGGCCCAGTCGCGGGAGTTTTTTCCAGGGATTGGGTCGTGATAGACCCCCGCCACTTCAAATCCCAGCCACGGTTCATGGCGAAAACTGTCCAGCAGCATTTGTCCGGCGGGCAGGTCGCCAGCCACCGCCACCCGGCGGGTGTTGTAACCACGATTACGCAGCCACCCCGCACCGTAGCGAATAAACGAACGACTCAACACCAGGCCGACGCTTGAAAGCAGATACCATGCCAGCCAGACGGCGAGACGGTTATCGAAATCGTTATTAAAGGCGATCAGACCTGCGCTAAAAATCAGACTCAGCGTCCAGTTTTGTAGTAACAGCACCAGCTCAGTGGAAATTTTGACGCCGCGCCAGGAGCGATAAAAATCCGTTATGCCACCGAGCATCTGAAAAACGACCAGCGTGATCAGCGCCACCAGCAGGTGCATATACAGGAAAGGCAAACCGCTTAATTCGCAGATCACCCACAACCCGCCAAACATAATGGTGATATCTGAAAAGCGTTGCACCATCGAAATTAACGACGCATTGGTTTTGGCGCGTTCGCGCTTTTTTAGATGTGTCATCGTGGTTCCTGTTAGTCACCCTTTGCCCATAAGCGGGCAAAGGAAGCACCGGCATTACTGATTCAGTAACGCCAGAAGAGTGCGCGTTCGCGCTTCCATCAACGGAATATTTCCGCGCGATTCCACGTTCAGGCGCACCACCGGTTCGGTATTGGAAGAGCGTAAATTGAAGCGCCAGTCGACAAACGCCATGCTGATACCGTCCGTTCTGTCCACCGTCAGCGCCTCACGGGAAAAGTGCTGCTCCACACGCGCAATCGCTGCCGCCGGCTCTGCCAGCGTGCTGTTGATTTCCCCACTCGCCGGATAGGCCACCATCCGATCACGGACCAGTTCACCCAGCGACTGTCCTTTCAGACTCAGCAGTTCCGCCACCAGCAGCCACGGGATCATTCCGCTGTCGCAGTAAGCAAAATCACGGAAATAGTGATGCGCGCTCATTTCACCGCCATAAATGGCATCTTCATGGCGCATGCGCTCTTTGATAAACGCGTGCCCGGTTTTTGACATCACCGGTTTACCGCCTGCCGCCGTCACCACGTCCACGGTATTCCAGGACAGGCGCGGGTCGTGGATAATTTTCGCCCCCGGATTCTTCTCCAGAAACGCTTCCGCCAGCAGACCGACAATGTAATAGCCCTCAATGAACTGACCTTTTTCATCGAACAGGAAGCAGCGGTCAAAATCACCGTCGAAGGCAATCCCCATATCCGCACCGTGTTCAATCACCGCATTGCGCGTGTCGGCCCGGCATTCCGGCAGCAGAGGGTTGGGGATACCGTTGGGAAAATTGCCATCCGGCGTATTGTGAATTTTGATGAACTCGACCGGCACCCCCAGCGCCTTAAAACGGGCTTCAATGGCGTCAACCACCGGACCTGCCGCACCGTTGCCGGAGTTGAGCACCAGCTTCATCGGTCTCAGGCTGCCGGGATTGATGTAACCCAGCAGGTGGTCGATGTAGGCATCGCGGGTAGTAATACGCTGGTAGTGGCCACGTTTTGTCACATCAACCGCCGGGAAGTCGTTGGCTTCCGCCAGGCGCTGCACGTCGCGCAGACCGGTATCACCGCTGATGGGCCGCGCCCCTTCCCGCACCAGCTTCATACCGTTGTAATCCATCGGATTATGGCTGGCGGTCACTTCAATACCGCCGTCAATGCCAAGGTGGAAGGTGGCGAAGTAAATCTCTTCGGTGCCCGACATGCCAATATCCAGCACATTCACCCCCGCGTCCTGCAGCCCTTTCGCCAGCGCCAGCTTTAGCGTCTCGCTGGTCAGACGCACATCGCCGCCCAGAACGATAGATTTTGGCTTCAGGAACTCGCCGTAAGCGCGGCCAATGCGCCACGCGATCTCTTCATTCAGCTCTTCGCCCAGCCTGCCGCGAATATCGTAGGCTTTGAAACAGGTTAATTTCGTCATGATTTCCCCTTCTTCAGGCAACAGTTAGCCCTCTCCTTACTGGAGATATTTTTCACAAAATGACTAGCCGTTAGTTTTTAGGCCGGATAAGGTGTTCACGCCGCCATCCGGCAACGATGATGTTGTGTTACGCGCGCCCGTAGCGATCCGCAAACCGCACCACATCATCCTCATCGAGGTAAGATCCGGAGCGCACTTCAATCAGATCGAGCGGGATTTTCCCGGGGTTCTCCAGACAATGGGTCGCCCCCAGCGGAATATAGACAGACTCGTTTTCAGCAAGCAGCTTGATATCATCATTGATTGTCACCTTCGCGGTACCGGCAACCACAACCCAGTGTTCAGCCCGGTGATGATGCATCTGCACAGACAATCCCTCACCAGGCTTGACGGTAATTCGCTTCACCTGGTAACGCTCTCCGGCATCAATTGAGTCGTACTTGCCCCACGGACGATAAACTTCGCGGTGAATATGATGCTCATGACGCCCGTCAGCCTTAATTTGCTCTACCACTTTTTTGACGTCCTGCACCGCGTTGCGATCGGCGATCAGCACCGCATCTTTGGTCTGCACCACCACCAGATCTTTCACCCCGACTGTCGTCACCAGGCCGGATTCGGCATACACGTAACTGTTTTCCGTTTTATGGCTAATGACGTCGCCGTGATGCACATTGCCTTCAGCGGTATGGGCACTGATTTCCCACAGCGATGACCAGGAGCCAACATCGCTCCAGCCTGCGTTCATTGGCATCACCACCGCATCGGCTGTACGTTCCATTACCGCATAGTCCACAGACTCTTCCGGGCAGGCGAGAAACGCCTGTTCATCAACGCGGATAAAATCGAGATCGGGGTCGACCGTACTCATGGCGTTCTCACAGGCTTCAAGAATGTCGGGACGATACTTTTTCAGTTCTTCCAGGTAACGTCCGGCCCGGAACAAGAACATGCCGCTGTTCCAGTAGTAGTCGCCGCTCGTCACGTAAGCCTGCGCGGTTTCCAGATTGGGCTTTTCAACAAACTGTGCCACTTCAAAAGCCACGGCGTCGGTATTCGTCGGCGAGACTTCCCCCCGGCGGATATAGCCATAGCCGGTTTCCGCCTGGTCCGGCACGATACCAAACGTCACCAGCTTACCCGCTTCGGCATAGGGCATCGCATTGCGAACCGCCTCGCGGAATGCCTCTTCGTCGGCAATCATGTGATCGGCCGCCAAGACCAGCAGCAGCGGATCCTCACCCGGACTTTGACGTTTTGCCGCCAGCGCGGCCAGCGCTATCGCCGGTGCCGTATTACGCCCGGCAGGTTCGAGAATGATGTTCTCAGTCAGCTTGTGCAGTTGTCGTAGCTGTTCCGCTACGATAAAACGGTGTTGTTCATTACAGATAACCACCGGGCTTTCGCACTCCACGCCGTTCAGACGGCAAATCGTCGTCTGCAGCATGGTGAGATCGCCTTTCAGGCACAGGAACTGCTTTGGGTACAGCACGCGGGACAGTGGCCATAAACGGCTCCCCGAGCCACCGGCCATCACCACCGGAAAGAGTTTGCTTTGACTCATCATGTACCCCGTATATCTGCAAGAAATTGACTCAGCACGTTTTCTTTATCCAGCGTGCGTTCGGCATAATCACGTGCCACCGTGTTTACTTTTGGCATCATCAATGCCCGTTTAATACCGCAAACCAACGCGTTTACCGACTCCGGCTCCACGCACACCGCAATGCCAGGGTGAGCGTCACAAAGCTGACCCAGCTCGGTTTCAGGTTCGGCAGTAATAACTGCGTTACCACCAACAGCGAGGATATTGGTCAATTTGGAGGGCAGTACGGCATCAGCCGCACCACGCTTTTGCACGACCAGATGACAATCCGCAATCTTGAGCAACGCTGGCAGCGCGTCATATGATTGCAGCGGAAAGAACATCACGTTATTCAGGCCGCGTTCGCAGGCCATGCTCTCCAGCCGCGCTTTACCACCGCCCTGCCCGACAATCACAAACAGCCAGGGGTGTTCGCTCAACTCGACCGCTGCGTCTATCACGCTCTCCAGCCCCTGCTTTTCACCGATATTGCCTGAGTAAAGAACGATCTTTTGTTCGGCAGGCAATCCCAGTTGCTGGGACAACGCCAGGGCATCGGCGTCGCTCACATCACGAAAGCGCGTCACTTCTGACCAGTTCGGAAAGAAAATAACCTTGTGCGGCGCAACGCCTTTTTCCATGGCTTTGTGCATCATGGAACGGGAAATCGTCGAAATATGGTCCATATTCAACAGCCCACTGCGCTCAAAGGCGCTGGCCAGTTTTGCCACCATACCGCGCGTGCCTTTGCCCGCCATTCCTAGCCCCAACATGGCATCGACTTCGTAATCCTGAACGTGCAATAGCGTACGTGCGCCACAAAGCTTTGCCAGCAGGCGCATGCCCGGCGTGCAAAACAGCGTCGGCACCACGCCGATAATGCGATCCGGCTTCCAGCGACGTTGCGCCAGTAGCGGGAAAAAACTGCTCAGGGCGAAACTGCCCAAATGCAGCAGGCGCTTGAGCGTTGAGGGTTGCTCAGGCACATACAGCGGACAACGCCAGACGAGGGCGTCGCCCTCTTCGCGACGGTAGCGCCAGGATGAATAACTGCCGTTTACCTTCCACTGGGGATAATAAGGCGGCGCGGTGATCACCCGAACGTCATGCCCCTGCTGCGCCATCCATTCCACCATTTCACCGGTGTATTTGCCGATACCGGTCAACTCCGGCGAATAGTTGATGCCATACACGAGGATCTTCATAGCCCGGGTACTCCGGCCTGACTTGTTTTACAGAAGTAAGCCCGACTGTTGTCGTGCACGTGGTCACTGACCAGAATCTGTGTAGCCGCCATCCATCGGTACGCATCATGTTGGACATTGGGCAGTTGCAAGTCGTTTTCCGACACCCGCAGACGAAATCCCAGCACGATGTAATGCGTTGAGAAATCATCCCCAGAAAAGTTGTCGTCATAGAAGTGCTGCCAGACACCGTAAAACTCCGCAGCGGACAGCGGTATACGTAACCCCAGCTCCGTTTCGGTAAGCCGCTCAAAGGCCACGTGCAGCGGTTCATCTTTTTGCACCCGACCGCCGGGCACAAACCAGTAACCCTGCGCCGGACGATTGAGACGCTTACCGAGCAGAAATTCACCGTGGGTGTTTTCCACGATCAAATCGATGGAAATCAGCGGAGTTGAACGTACTACGGTGGCAAAATCCTCATGACGTAAAAACATGCTTACCCCCGGTAGCGCTGCTGGTTTTCAAGGAACCACTGCCAGGTACTGGCAAGCCCCGCTTCCAGTGATATCTCGTGATACCAGCCCAACTGATGTAGACGCGTAACATCGAGCAATTTGCGCGGCGTTCCATCCGGTTTGCTGGCGTCGAACACAACGCGCCCCTTGTAACCCACGACCTGCGCGATGGTTTGCGCCAGTTCGCGGATGGTGCAGTCCACGCCGGTGCCCACGTTGATATGCGACAGCATCGGCTGGGTATATTCCTGCAAGACTTCCTGATCCAGCTCCATCACGTGGATACTGGCCGCTGCCATATCGTCAACATGCAGAAATTCACGCATTGGCGTCCCGCTTCCCCACACCACCACATCCGGCGTATTGTGCTCGCGAGCGTCATGAAAGCGGCGCAGCAGCGCCGGGATCACATGCGAATTACTCGGGTGGAAGTTGTCATGCGGCCCATACAGATTGGTCGGCATCACCGAGCGATAATCGCGGCCATACTGGCGGTTATACGATTCGCACAGCTTGATCCCGGCAATTTTGGCAATCGCATACGGCTCATTGGTCGGTTCCAGCTGCCCCTGCAACAGTTCGCTTTCGGCTATTGGCTGGGTGGCTTGCTTTGGATAAATACAGGATGAACCGAGGAACAGCAGTTTATTCACGTTATGTAAATGCGCAGCATGAATAATGTTGCTCTCAATCATCATGTTTTCATAAATAAAATCAGCAGGATAAGTATTATTCGCCATGATCCCGCCGACTTTAGCCGCCGCCAGATAAACCTGGTCAATACGTTCAGTGGCAAAGAACGCCTGCACCGCACTGGCGTCCAGCAGGTTAAGTTGGTCGCGGGTACGCAGCACCAGCTCGACATTATCTCGCTGCGACAATTGTCTGACGATGGCGGACCCCACCATCCCGCGATGGCCCGCCACAAAAATACGTTGTGTCTTCATCCTCAGTACTCCAGCGCGATGGCGACCTCGTAACCGTGCGACTTCAGCAGGGAATGCTTCTTCGCTGCTTCAAGATCGTTGGCAACCATTTCCGAGATCATCTGGCGCAACGTGATTTCCGGCTTCCAGCCCAGTTTTTCATGTGCTTTGGCCGGATCGCCCAGCAGCGTTTCCACCTCTGCCGGACGGAAATAGCGCGGATCGACGGCAATCATGACATCCCCAGGTTTCACACCCGGCGCGTCGTGTCCGGTTACGGAAACCACAATGCCTTTCTCATTCACGCCCTCGCCTTCAAAGCGCAATTTAATCCCCAACTGAGCGGCGGCCATTTCCACAAACTGGCGCACGGAATACTGCACGCCGGTGGCAATCACGAAATCTTCCGGCTTGTCCTGCTGCAGCATCATCCACTGCATCCTGACGTAATCTTTGGCATGCCCCCAGTCACGCAGCGAATCCATATTGCCCAGGTACAGACAAGACTCCAGCCCCTGCGCGATGTTGGCGATCGCACGCGTAATTTTGCGCGTGACAAAGGTTTCGCCGCGGCGCGGAGATTCGTGGTTAAACAGAATGCCGTTACAGGCATACATACCGTAAGATTCGCGGTAGTTGACGGTTATCCAGTAGGCGTACAGCTTGGCAACGGCATACGGCGAGCGCGGGTAGAACGGCGTGCTCTCTTTCTGCGGAATTTCCTGTACCAGGCCGTACAGTTCAGAGGTGGAGGCCTGATAAAAACGGGTCTTCTTTTCCAGGCCGAGGAAGCGGATAGCTTCCAGCAAACGCAAGGTGCCGATAGCATCGACATCCGCGGTGTATTCCGGTGAATCAAACGACACCGCGACATGACTCATTGCGCCGAGGTTATAGACCTCATCCGGTTGCACTTCCTGTAAAATACGGGTCAGGTTGGAGGAGTCCGTCAAATCGCCATAGTGCAGATGGAATTTGGGATTGCCCGAATGCGGATCCTGATAGATGTGGTCCACTCGTTCGGTGTTGAATGATGAAGCGCGGCGCTTAATACCGTGTACTTCATACCCTTTTTCCAGCAGGAACTCTGCCAGGTAAGAACCATCCTGCCCGGTTACGCCAGTGATGAGAGCGACTTTTGACATGTTATTACCTCTTAAATGATCCCCTCAGGGAGTAACTTTCTCGACGCGTTCGCGTGTGACTATTGCGGGATTTCCCCGACAAACGACATTGGCTGGCAGCGATTTAAATACACTGCTGCGTGCTCCGACGACGGTGCCATCGCCAATCGTCACGCCAGGCGCGACAAAGACATCTGTCGCCAGCCAGCATTTATCACCAACTACAATTGGTGTGGCGTTAATATCAAAATGTTGACTGGCATAATCATGACTCCCGGTGCATAAATAACTTTTTTGCGAAATAACCGCGTGCGCACCAATCGTAATATCACCCAGCGTATATAAAACCGCGTCATCACCCACCCAGGAATAATCTCCCAGGGTTAATTTCCACGGATAAGTAATTTTTACTGAAGGTCGAATAACTACGTTTTTTCCTATTTTTGCGCCAAACATTCGTAATAAAAACGCACGCCAGCGGTACATTACCTGCGGGGACCAGCGAAATAATGTGGCTTGCACTGCCCACCATAATTGCACTTTAATGGCACCGCCGCCGCGAAAACCTCCCGGCACGTTGAAGCCGCTTAAATCCTGCATAATGTACCCTTACGCTTTTCCATATAAGGTTTTTGTTTTACCGGTTGTGCGCAGACGTAAATATTCTGACAACCCGGTCCAAAAACCTGGCATGTGTAATATCTGGCGCTGTACCTTTTTTGCATCCCGGCACAATTCCAGATTATTCGTCGTTGACACCCCACCCATGGAAAACTCTGACACCAGCCCGCTCAGCTTTTTAAACGCGTAACCTGACTTGTATAATTTGGCTGCCAGTGCGTAATCAGACGATATCTTATATTGCAAATCATAGCGCCAGACATTCAGTCCAGAGAGAGGAAAGAAGATTGCCTGATGGCTGGCGGGAAGGCTGTGATAAATATACCAACCCGGCTTGGCCCGCCGCTTAATTTTGTTACCATTACCGAAATCCAGCAACGCATCGCCAATGACCATCGCTTTATCGCTCTGCGTTTTTAGCTGGCGGATAAAATGAGCCGCATCTGCATGCAGAATATCCCCGGAGTTGAGGAACAGCGCAAACCGCCCGCGCGCCATAGCGATACCTTTGTTCATTGCATCATAGATGCCCTTATCCGGCTCGCTGACAAACCGTAACCGGTGCTCTCCACTGAGTCCTTCAAGAAAGGCCGAGGTACCGTCAGAGGAGCCGCCATCAACAACAATCCACTCAAAACTGATATCACCCGCCTGCGCCAGATGAGCTAACGACGCGTGAGTTTTGACGATCCCTTCCAGATTACGAAAGGCGACGGTAATAATACTGAGCAGCATGCGTTCTACCTCGCTATATTCAGCGCCTTGCGCAAAATAAACGGACATACAATTAAAAATGCGTATTCCGGACTAAATACTGAACCTGTAAAAAACAGCGACAGCGGCGTAAAAAGATAAAGCTGCACCCGATAATTCTGATTATCACCAAACGCATTGATCATCATCTTCATGACTTTCCCCATGTACCACAGGGCTAATATCACCGCGAACCATGAAAAATAAATAATCAGCAGATACAAGCCATTGTCTATCGTTTTACCAACATCTGCACCGTTAAAAATTCCGAATGACGCAACATATTCATAAAGTGAGCCGAATCTCACTACCCCATCAACGTTAAGTAACGAATAACCGACCATTACTAATGGTCCCACGATACGATAATACGATGATGAGCCTTCAGTTCCTAAATCTCCAACCCGTGTCGCGATGTACGGAAACGCAAATATCACACCAACAACAAACACGCTTAATGAGATTATCGCCAGCGGCAACTTCTTTTTTATCGCATCTTTATTCAGATACTGGAACGCCCACTCCAGGAGGTAAAACAAAATAAATGTCATTACCCCTGAAAACGATCCTGATAATATTATCCCTGCCAGAATCATAGCATCGGACTTAGGCGTTTTGATACCAAACTGTTTGATACTGAGCCAAATTGAGATTAACGCCAGAGCGAAGAATGCCGGTTCGAAATAGAGTGCAGTGGTACGTTTCCCGCCAAACTTAATAAAGTTCAGAACATAGCTATTGCTGTAAATAAGATATTTCGAAATAACTTCCATTAAACTGCTGCCGCCACTAAGAATTATCTGCGCCATTTCCACCGCAGCTAACCCCACCACCAGGCCCACAACCAGCCAGAAAAAACGCAAGATCTTAATGTAGTTATGCGGCGAAATGGTTTTGAAGCGAATACTCCACACCATACCGATAATCACCACGGTATAGACAAACAGCATTGCGGACGTCACGTACTTGCTGGCATCCAGTGATTGTCCGAACAGATAGTTAAACGCCGTCAGTCCGCCCCCCACGCCCAGCGCAATCATTAATTTTTTAATATTGATGCGCTCGACAAACAGCAACAGCAGAACGGGCAAAAACGTGACGATAGTTATCGGGAAGCTCTCGCCAAGCTGGGCGAGTTTGACGTTAACCAGCAGATAAAGCAGCGGTAGCACCAGATAGCTACAGATTCTGATAGAACGAGACATACTCCTCCAGCATCTGTTGCCCACTGTATGCCACCCGGCTGCGCTGGCTGAACGCGGCAAGCGACGTGTCAAATACCGCCTGCGCAATGTCTGATCTTTTCAGTTGCACCAGGTGCAAAACATCCGCTTCGCTGAACGTTTTGCCGCCCGATTTCGCCAGCACTTCCTGCGCGGCATCGCTGTGCGTAGCAATCACCGGTACGCCGATGGAAAGCGCTTCGCACAGAATCAGCGGGTAGTTATCAACGCGCGAGCTGAACACCAGCCCATCCATCTCGTTAAGCGCGCTCATCAACGTGCGCTTATCGCTCTCAAACCCGTGATTGATGACGTTATCCCCGACAAACGGAGAAAATTTGCCGAAGGTATGCAGCTCAATTTTGTCTCCGAGCGCAATCATCGCTCGCACCAGTTGCTGACTGGTTTTACCGTCATAGCGCAGGTCATGGGCCACTACGGCGATTTTTGGTCTGCCGCTTTCCTCATGCTTAGCGGGAAGTTCGGCAAGAATGGCTTCCGTTGCCACATCGATGCCGTTGTTAATAATGCGGCAACGACCGACGCCATACAGACTGTTGAATGCATCGGCCACATGCTGACTGGGCGAGATGAACTGGCAGCCCAGCGCCAGCATGGCGCGAAACATCTGCCGTTTACCAGGCAACTGTTGATGGGCTTTATCGATTTTTACCGGCGGATAGTTACTGAGCGTTGGACATTTCTGACAGCCCGTTTTCCAGCTTTCGCAGCCATCGGTAAAGGCACAGCGCCCGGTCACACTCCAGTGATCGTGCAGCGTCCAGACGAAGGTGATATCCGGTTTATGCGCCTTCACTTTTTGGCAAAAGGTGACCACCTCTTCCAGATTCAACCAGTAGCTGTGCAACACATGAAAATGCAGTACCAGCGGGCCGGAAGTGCGGGTAACCGTACGGTACAACTTGTCGAGATTGCCAAACATGTCGCGGTTCGCGAAACGAAACAGCGCAATGTTCGCCGCCGACGTCAGACGTGGCGTATGTTTGATAACCTGCGGGTAATTCGCATGGCTGACGCTTTTCTTACCGCCTTTGCCATAGCCGTAGACAAAATGCGATGACAGCCCTTTTTCCAGCGCCCTCAGATGCAAATCTAACGCTACGCCTGCCGCCCCGCCTTCTGCGAGCCGCACATTAAACTGTAATATTTTCATTTTATTACCTTCACCCGTGCCTTCTCGCCCACGACCAGCGTATTGTCCGGGACGCTATCCACTACGACGCTCCCGGCGCCAATCGTCACGTTATCGCCAATGGCAACGCCGCCAAGCAGAGTGACATTGGCCCCCAGCTCAACGCCGTTACCGATGACCGGACAGGACAGATCGTTGCCGCCAAGATTGCCGATGGTGACGCCATGGCGCAGGGTGAAATCATCCCCCGCCACCACGTGTTTATTGATCACCACCCCATAGCCATGATGGATGGTGAAACGACGACCAATAGATGCAGCGGCCTGGATTTCATAGCCAAACACGCATTCAGTGATAAGGCGATACATCACCAGCACCGGCGCCGCCCACAGGTTGTTCAAGACATTTTTTTTACGCCAGACGGAGCAAAAATGGGCAATCCGATAGGCCACCACCATGCAGCAGGGTCGCAGACTCCAGCCGTTCGCGCGTAAATCTTCCAGCATACTTAGCGTCCTCGCAGTCCGTCGGCCAGGCGCTTACTATTGCGAACAGAAAGCAGCGTCAGCAACGTGCGCCAGTTCATCCGTTTATTGCGGATCTGGTAGAGGGTAAACAGCTGATATTTCTTGCTGGCCCGATCAAATTTGCCTTTGTGCTTACGGTAGAACTGAAAGTAGCCGGAGAATTTATGCGGGGATGAGGTAATACGCATTTCACCGTGATTCACATGCAGGATCTGCGTTGCCTCTTTTACCTTCCACGGTTTGCCATACGCCACCACCATGCGCAGGAAAATGTCATAATCTTGCGCCGCTTTCAGCGTGGTATCGAACAGGCATGCTTTAAACCGCCAGGCCCAGGTAAACACCTGATTACCAATAATATTGCGCTTATAAAATTTACGGCGCGAATAAACGGCCTTCGGATAGAGCGGCAAACTGGTCGGCTGCGAATATACTTCGCCTTCACAGACATAGTCATTGGCATACAGAAACGCCCGCGTAACCAGATGATGGCGATAATTGAGAAATACGCTCAGGCGGTTCGGCGTCCATTCATCATCATCATCAATACCCGTAATATATTGCCCACTGGCCTGCATGATGGCCTGATTACGCACCGCACAGGCTCCGGAGTTAGTGGGATTACGCGTATACGACACACGCGGATCGTTGAGCTCTTCAACAAATTGCTGCAGTTGCTCATACGAGGAAGAGCAATCATCCACAATGATCATCTCCCAGTGAGGATAGTCCTGGCGCAGTACCGATTTAATCGCCCGGATGGCCAGTTGCTGACGGTTCCAGGTGGGCATATAAATTGAAATTAGCGGGTTGTCTGTCGTCATTTTCGTTTCCCAGATATCCCCGTCATACTTCAAGTTGCATCTGCGTTGGCTTTCCTGCAACCCGAATTATTTAGGGTATAAATATGTTTTTGTGGGCCGCTATCCGGCAATGTTCGTAATCTATTTCGAATCCGAGGTGTACTCGTATTCGTAATAACCGTAATCCTGATACCCGCTGGCACGGCGGAAGATCGAGTTCAGGATCACCCCTTTCACCTGAATGCCGTTTTGCTCGAAGCGACTCAGGCTGGTTTCCACTTCTTTCAGCGTGTTGACCGCGTAACGCGCCACCATCAGCGTGGTTCCAACGTGACGACCCACAATAGCCGCGTCGGTCACCGCCAGTATTGGCGGGGTATCGATCAGCACCAGGTCATAGTGCGAGCTGGCCCATGCAATCAGTTCGCCAAAGCGTTCACTCATCAGCAACTCGGAGGGGTTGGGGGGAATTTGTCCGCGAGGGATCAGATCGAAATGTGGAATCGATGTCGGTTTCGCGCTGGATGAGATATCCCCCTTGCCGATGAGGATCTCAGACAGACCGTTAACGTTATTGGTCCCCAGCAGCTCGTGGGTATAGCCTTTGCGCATGTCGCAGTCGATCAACAGCACGCGTTTGTTGGTCTGACTAACGACCGCCGCCAGGTTGGCGCAGACAAACGTTTTACCAATTGACGGGCTGACGCCGGTCAGCATCAAGACGTTGTTGCGCGCCTGCATCATGGCAAAGTGCAGGCTGGTACGCAGGCTGCGGACCGCTTCTATCGCAAGATCCGTCGGATTCCCCACTGCCAGCAACTGGCTTTGTTTGTAGCGTTTCACGCCTTTAATAGTCTGCACGTTATCGCGTGCTTTTTGCCATTCTGATAGCGGAATGCTGGCATACACGCTGATACCATGCTCTTCCAGCGCCTGTGGGCTTTCAATGCCGCGATTAAACAGGGAACGCAGCAGTACGCCCACCACTGAAAGCATCAAACCAAGAATGATGCTGCCGAGAATAATCAACGTCGTTTTCGGCTTCAGCACGCCTGGCTGGGCAATCGCGGGATCGACGATGCGTACATCTCCGACCGTACTGGCCTCGGTAATCTTCAGCTCCTGCTGCTTGTTCAGCAACTGCATATAGACCTGCTGGCCGGACTCCACGTCACGCGTCAGGCGGACAATTTCCTGCTGCGTTTTCGGCATCGCCGTTACGCGCCCGTTCAGCTTGCTTTTCTCATCTTCCAGCGCCTGGCGTTTTTCCAGCAAGGTGCGGTACGCAGGGTGCGCTTTGGTGAACAGCTTGGAAATCTCCGCTTCTTTGAAGGTCAGCTCATTAAGCTGCGCATCAATATTCACCATGGAATCCAGAACCGCTTTGGCTTCCAGCGGCAAATCCACGGAGTCTTTGTCCTGACGAAAGGCATTCAGCTTGTTTTCGGCAACGTCCAGCCGGTTACGTACCTCGGGCAACTGCTTTGCCAGAAACGCCAGACTTTTGGCGGCCTCTTCAGATTTACGCTCCACGTTTTGTTGCAGGTAGTTGCGGGTAATACTGTCAAGGATCTGGCGGATTTGCTCGCGGTCTTCACCGGTAAAGGTCAGGCTCAGTACGCCAGTGTCTTTGCCGGTTTCCGTCACCATCAGATTATTTTGCAAGGTGTTGATCATGCCCAGCGTGGAGAATTTGCTGACGGTAAATTGGCTCTCAGGGCTGGCATGGATCGCCTCGACCAGCATCGTCACGCCGTCATGTTTCAGCACCTGCCCAACCTGCCCCTGGGCGCTAAAACCTCCGTCACTCACCAGCTGATAACTTTTGTCATTCAGCACGCTTAGCGTGAAGGTCTGTTCATTCATTGCCTTTGGCAGCGTGAAAGTCGTCACATTAACCGTTTCGTTCTGGCGACCCATCAACCGATCCCAACCCGCGCCAAAAATGGGGAACGTATCTTTGGTAACCGCGATATCCAGGTTGAGATCGTCTACCGTTTTCCCCAATACCAGCCGTGACTGGATGAGCTGAATTTCCGCTTCAGAGGCCGGAGGTTTGTTCGACAACGCCGAGCCAATATCCTGCACCAGTGAATTTCCGGTATTTTGCTCAATTTGCACCAGCGCGTCCGCACTGTAGATCGGAGTGGCAAACAGCGTGTAGACCGCTGCGCATAATGCAAATGCCGCAGTAATACCAAGCACCCACCAGCGGGCTTCCACCACCGTTGCCACCAGACGACCAATATCGATTTCATCATTGCCCGTTACCGGCGCAGCAGACTGTTTTACTTTTTCTGTCATTGTTTTCCCTGCTCTGCGTTCAATGCCTGAGCCCATTGGCGTGCAGACCGTTCAAGTAATGCGTACACCGCGTCAAACGCATCACGGCTTTTACGATACGGATCGGGAATTTCGCGCTCGCTGTCCCAGTGACCAAACAGCATCACTTTGCCGCGCATCTCCGGCACCATTTCACACAGGGCAGAGATATGGCGTTTTTCCATGGTCAGGATCAGGTCATACTCCCGGCACATTCGTCCCGAGATCTGCCGGGCACAATGATTCTCCAGTGACAGGTTGTGCGCCTGCGCCACGCTGATGGCGCACGGGTCCGCGCCTTTGCCTACCAACGCCCCGAGACCGGCAGAAGAGACCGTCAGCGCCGGGTGAAATTGCCTTAACAAGCGCTCTGCCGTCGGAGAGCGGCAAATGTTCCCCACACAGACAACTAAGATTTTGTTAAACATGATGATTACCAGTTGTGAAGGTCGCTGGCCGTGTCCGTCATATAGCGAACACCGCTAATAGTCGGCAGCAACTGATTGATCAAACGGTTCCAGCGAGCAACCGGCGCGGTAGTGACGTACACCACATCGTATGGCTGGAGTCGGAATGACGTCGCCATCACCAGCGATGTCGCATCGGACATATCAAGCTGATAGATATTGGCAATCTTGCCGTTGTTCCCGCCCTCGCCTTTCAATGGACGAATAACGAAAATGCCGCTGGCGTTGGAGGTGGTCAGGTCGATACCTTCCGCGTTGCCGAGCGCTTCGGTGAGCGTCATGCCGCTGAAGTCCATTTTGAGGGTGCTCTGTTTTTTCACTTCCCCCATTACGAAGACTTTCAAATCGTCATTACGCGGAACAAACAGGATGTCGCCAGGATAGAGCAGACGGTTCTGGCTCAGGTCGCCAT
Organism: Citrobacter sp. RHB35-C21; assembly: GCF_013816515.1. Lineage (NCBI taxonomy): Bacteria > Pseudomonadati > Pseudomonadota > Gammaproteobacteria > Enterobacterales > Enterobacteriaceae > Citrobacter > Citrobacter sp. RHB35-C21. The sequence continues at coordinate 1,955,799 of NZ_CP057147.1, read as the reverse complement.
TTTGCATTAGCGCTTGCAGTGAAATGCGTTGCTCCTGCCCTTTATGAGTCAGTACAACGTTGCGCCAGTCTGCCGCCTCGGTGAGACCGCCTGCGGCGTTAATGGCATCGAGAATGGTAAGCGGCACGTTGGTGATGGCCTGCTGGCCGGATTTGTTCACCTGCCCAGAGACATAGGCCTTCTGCGAACGGAAAGCGGCGATATTAACGTCCACCTGCGGGTCAGCAATGTACTTCGCTAAGCGCCCGGTAATATCACTACGAATTTCGGCCAACGTTTTCCCTGACACGCTAACTTTGCCGATGTAGGGGTAAAACATGGTGCCATCAGGCTGCACCCAGTTGCCGGCATCACTTGAGCTACGATACTGCCCGGCCGGCGTGGTGAGTTCAGGATGATCCCAGACGGTAACATTCAGGACATCGCCCGGGCCGACCCGGTACTGATACCCGGAAATCTCCTGGTCGAGAGACATATTAGGCTGCGCAACATTTGGTCGGGGACGTAATTGTTCGACCAGTCGTGGGGTGAGTGGATAAACATTCACCATGCGATCGATATCAAAATCAGCGTCCTGCTGTTTAATCACATCTTTGCCCATCGTAGACATATTGCTGCCCGGAAGCACGGTACAACCGTTTATCAAGATTACCGATACCAATACAGGCATCAATTTAAGTTTGGATTTCATCATTGATTATTTATCACTTTGGCAGAGTAATTATCACGTGCGATCTAAATAGCGACTTCGCCTGTACGCATTTACCTTGCCGTTAATTGAAAAGGAATTTAACTGGCATCTGTCCTAAAAAAAATGAATTCATCTGCGGTCTCTTGACAGAATAATTTAGGCTCGTCTCAGGCGACCAGACACGCTACCGCCCCTGGCTTCATTAGCTACCAATGCACTGATTAATTTAAATTTTTATCTTCCCCTTTATTTTCATCACATTCACAGCGGGAACGCATCAGGAATAGCGCCGCTGGTTGATAAGGAAATATTTATCTTTTGATTATTACCGGAGGAATTGTTGCAGCTAAGCGAATATCAGGCAAGGTAACAAGTTACCGACAACTTGCTTTTAAGATTAATATTAAGCGTTGAATTTGTATATTTTTAGGATTTTATTGATATTGACAACGTTAATATAGAAATATCCCACCTGCGATATTTCTTAAAGAGCTTTGAATTAATAATATTATTTCCTGTAGTTACATTAAGGCTAATATCCCGTACCTGGTTGTAATAGGCTACAGAGAAATCCCTCCTCGCCATTGCATTTTTCGCCAGTTTTACCCATGATCGAATTGTGACAATTGTCATACAACTATGGGTATAGCATTTACTATGGAATGGATTGCCGATCCGTCAATCTGGGCCGGACTCGTCACGCTAATCGTGATCGAACTTGTTCTTGGCATTGATAATCTTGTTTTTATTGCCATCCTCGCGGAGAAACTGCCTCCTGCCCAGCGGGATAAGGCGCGTATTACCGGGCTACTGCTGGCGATGGTCATGCGCCTGCTGCTGTTGGCATCAATATCATGGCTGGTAACGCTGACCACGCCGCTGTTCAGCATTCGCGGCCTGAGCTTCAGCGCGCGCGATCTGATCATGCTGTTCGGCGGTTTCTTCCTGCTGTTTAAAGCCACCATGGAGCTAAACGAACGGCTGGAAGGCAAAGACAGCGAGAACCCGACCCAGCGTAAAGGCGCTAAGTTCTGGGGCGTCGTCGCGCAAATAGTCGTGCTGGACGCTATCTTCTCCCTGGATTCCGTCATTACCGCCGTAGGGATGGTCGATCACCTGGCGGTAATGATGGCTGCGGTGATTATTGCCATCAGCCTGATGGTGCTTGCCAGCAAGTCGCTGACGCGCTTTGTCAACAGCCATCCCACTATCGTCATTCTGTGCCTGAGCTTCTTGCTGATGATTGGTTTCAGTCTGGTCGCCGATGGGTTTGGTTTCCATATTCCGAAAGGTTACCTGTACGCCGCCATCGGCTTCTCGGTCATGATAGAAGCATTGAACCAGTTAGCTATCTTTAACCGCCGTCGCTTCCTGTCAGCCAACCATACCCTGCGCCAGCGCACCGCCGAGGCGGTAATGCGACTGCTGAGCGGGCAAAAAGAAGACGCCGAGCTGGATGCCGAAACCGCGGCCATGCTGGCAGACCATCATGAAGGCCAAATTTTTGCCCCTCAGGAACGGCGGATGATTGAACGTGTGCTGAACCTTAATCAGCGTACTGTCAGCAGTATCATGACCTCGCGCCATGATATTGAGCACATCGACCTCAATGCGCCGGAAACAGAAATCCGCGCTTTGCTGGAAAAAAACCAGCATACGCGTCTGGTGGTCACCGGCGAAGATGAGCAGGAAGACTTGCTGGGCGTGGTGCATGTCATCGACCTGCTGCAGCAATCTCTTCGCGGCGAGCCGCTCGACTTACGCGTCTTGATTCGCCAGCCGTTGGTGTTCCCGGAAACTCTGCCGCTGCTTCCGGCGCTGGAGCAGTTCCGTAACGCCCGGACGCACTTCGCTTTTGTGGCCGATGAATTTGGGTCAGTTGAAGGGATTGTAACGCTCAGTGACGTGATGGAAACCATCGCCGGTAACCTGCCAAATGAGGTAGAGGAGATTGACGCCCGCCATGACATTCAGAAAAACGCGGATGGTTCATGGACCGCTAACGGACACATGCCGCTGGAAGATCTGGTGCAGTATGTGCCTATCCCGTTAGATGATAAGCGTGAATATCACACCATTGCCGGACTGTTAATGGAGTATTTGCAGCGCATCCCGAAAACCGGGGAGGAAGTTCAGGTTGGCGACTATCGACTAAAAACCCTGCAGGTGGAAAATCATCGCGTGCAAAAAGTCCAACTGATACCGCTGCACAGTGAAGAAGAGATGGATTACGAGGTGTAAATCACGAGCCGGAGGCGGCATCGACCGCCATCCGGCAATATGAATCAGAGTTTATCCAGCAACTTTTTAACATCTTTACCGTTGCGGGAGTCTTTATTGCGATCGGCCCAGTCGTTAAGGCGACGTTTCGCTTCATCCTGCAAATGCTTACGCAAAATCTGGTCGACCTGCAGACTGTAGTTTAGCGCCTGCCACTGACCGTAGACTCTGAGAGGAACCGGGGTAGCCTTCAGGAAGTTAATCAGCTTACTTTCGCCATCCCAGCCGCCCAGCACGCGAATGTTAAACAGCGTGTCGCAATTCAGCTTCACCAGATCCAGCGTTCCCTTGCCGGTCAGCGCCAGCATCGCCGACTCACCCGCCATGTTATCCAGCATAACCTCGCCGTTATCCAGCGTCATATCGGTTACGAAATGATCCAACCGGGTCACGTTATCCAGGTTTTGCTGAGCTTTAACATCCCCACCGCTACGTTCGACGGCCTGTTGTATCATCTGCTGGAAGTTCATTCCTTCCATTCGCGTATCGCTCATTTCGACATGGGCCTGCCCTTGCCAGCTATGACGAAACGCCTGGGCATCAATATCTGAGCCAGAGAAATCCCCTGCCAGTGATAGCTTACCGGTGAGGGCGATGGGGTAGTCGAAGGCTTTCAGGATAGTACCAATTTCCACGCCTTCCAGGCGCGGATGGAAGACCGCTCGCGGCTGTCCTTTTCTGGCATCCAGCATACCAGGAAGCGACACCAGCCCGCCGTCACTTTTCCCCTGCAACTGCGTAACGTTCAATAAGCCGAACTGGTTGTCAATTTTTGCCGAGACATTATCAAACGCCATTTTCCGCCACAGCACTTTGTCAGCTTGCAACGCGATGTCTGCCGAAAATCCCTTCAGCCCCTGATACGAAACGGCATCAACCTGGGAAGCAATGACGGGGCGCGCCAGCGTTGACTGACTCTGACCTTGCTGAACTTCACCGTTCGTCGTCACAGCCTCACGTTGTACGAGCAGATTGTCCAGATTGAGCTGACCAAACTTCAGGTCGACGGCCCATTCTGGTTTTTCCAACAATGTCACATGAACTTGCCCGGCGAGAGAGCTGTCGTTAGCGGTCAAATGAATCTGGCTAAACGCGAGCTGTTTTTTCTCTTCCAGCCACTGCGCCTGAAACTGTCCCTGGCCTTTGATCCCCTGCGCCGGTAGATCGGCCCCCTGCAATTGCCAGCTTAGCTGCTCAATATTCGCGGATAAGTTATGCGGATAGTCGGAGGCATCAACGCTGCCGTTGAAGGATAACGCGAGGTCACGCTGATCGCGGTTAACGCGCCCGGAGAAATCAAACGTGCCGCGGTGCTGGTTATCCTGTTCCATATCCAGACGAATATCGCGAACCGTGACCTGTTCATCGTCTTCATGCTGGAATACCAGAACGCTATCGGCAACACGCAGGCGGGCAATATCAAACGACCATCCTCTGTCTTCAGCCAGGTCGGGCAAGGTATTGTCTTTTGGGGCAACGGGCGCATCTTTGCCACGCACCGCTTCAGTTTGCGGGGTCAGTTGAATCACCGCGCCTTTGAGCATCACCTGCTTCACGCTGAGCTGGTGACTCAACAGCGGCCACAACGCGACGTCAAGACGCATATTGTCGGCACGAATCAGGGGTTCGCTGGCGCCTTCAGCCGTTAACACCATGCGCCCCGAGAGGATACTCAGCTGTGGCCATACGTGCCAACGCAGAGGGCCATCCAACTGCAGCTGATATCCGCTACGCGCAGCAACCTGCTTGACCATATATGCGCGGAAATCATTCGGATTAACCAACAGTACTAACGCAGAAAAACCGGCCACCAGCACGACCAGTAGGATCATCAGCGTCGTCAGAAATCGTCTCATGCTATCCCCAATGGACTGAAAATACTCAGTCTTTATCGATCCGGCTGGCAACGGCGCCCTGCTGATCGCGATACTTTGCATCCTGACGACGGTTGTAAGGTCGCGCCGCCGGACCGGAAAGCGGTTCGAAGCTTAATGCGCCAATCGGCATGCCAGGACGCAGGGCCAGCGGTAGTTTTCCGGAGTTGTAAAACTCCAGTACGATGCAGCCAGACCAGCCCGGATCGATACGGTGTGCGGTGACGTGTACCATCAGTCCCAGACGCGCCAGCGAAGAACGGCCATCTAACCAACCCACAAGATCGGAAGGCAGTGTCACGGATTCGAACGTCACTGCCAGCGCCAGTTCGCCCGGATGCAGGAAAAATGCCTCGCCGTCTTTGAGGACGATTTCATCACTCATCACGCGATCCAGCGCGGCGCTGACTTCATCTTTCGGTCCGCTCAGATCGATATACGCCGCCGTATGCCCGCGGAACGTACGGAATTTGTTGCCAAGGCGCACATCTACCGTGGCGCCGTTGATTCGCTCGACAGGAGGGCGTGGATTGATCGACAGACGACCTTGATCCAACCAGGCTTCAATATCTCGGTCACATAAACGCATGGCACTTTCTCCTTTCGTGCTTCAACCCCTTAATGCCAGGTGCATTAAGGGTGAACCAGGTTATCACTGAACGGTACACAATTCGCTGAACTTATTCAAAGAACTGACTGATTTTAGCCTTCAGAATATCGATGGCGATGCGGTTTTTACCCCCGCGCGGCACAATGATGTCGGCGTATTGTTTTGAAGGCTCAATAAATTGCAGGAACATTGGACGGACGGTTTTCTGGTATTGCGCCATCACTGAATCCATTGAACGACCACGTTCGTTCACATCGCGCTTGATACGGCGCATCAGGCAAATATCCAGCGGGGTATCAACAAAAATAGAGAAGTTCATCTCATCACGCAAACGCGCATCCGTCAGCAGCAAAATGCCTTCCAGGATGATGACTTTCTTGGGTTCGATATGAATAGTGTCTTGCGTGCGCGTGTGCTCAACATAGCTGTACACCGGCAGTTCAATGGCACTACCGCGTTTCAGCGTTTGCAGATGTTGGAACAGCAGGCTGTGATCCATCGCGTTCGGATGGTCGTAGTTGGTTTTTACACGCTCTTCCATCGATAGATGGCTTTGATCTTTGTAATAGCTGTCTTCGGGAATAACGCCAATATGTTCGTCACCGACTTGTTCACGCAATTCGCGATAAAGAGTACTGGCAATAAGACTCTTGCCGGAAGCCGATGCGCCGGCAATGCCGATAATGACGCACTGATGGGACTGATCAGTCATAAATTTAGCGACCTGATTAACCTGGATGTTAGGAAGGGCGGCGCCGAAACGCCAAACGCGGCAATTATAGGGATTTCAGCGGCGCGACGCCAGTCCAGGCTGCACCAATGCCTTCCCTGTCGCAAATTAAAACGGTCATATTTAAAGCATGCGCTACATTTATTCGCCAGCCTTAGTAATTAATAGCTTGAGAGTGTTAATTTATGAGCAGCTGGCGTATAAATTGTAAATTATTTGTACTAGCATAAACCCAGATTAAATGTGATGCGTCCGGCATCTCTACTGGGCGACAACGGCTATTTGGGTAGAGTGGTAATGAGTAAACAATCCCAACATGTTTTAGTTACCTTACCTCATCCTCTACTGCGCCTGGCCAGTTTAGGTCTGGTGGCTTTCATCTTTACGCTGTTCTCGCTGGAACTGTCTCGTTTCGGTGCGCAGCTGGCGCCGCTGTGGTTTCCGACCTCAATCATGATGGTGGCTTTTTACCGCCATGCGGGAAAAATGTGGCCGGGGATCGCGCTGGCGTGCTCATTGGGTAACATCGCGGGTTCTTTGCTCTTCTTCCCCGGCGAGTCGCTTAGCTTTACCTACACGGCCATCAACATTATTGAGGCTGTCGTGGGGGCAATGTTATTGCGCAAACTGCTGCCCTGGTACAATCCTTTACAAAATCTCAACGACTGGGCGCGCCTGGCATTCGGCAGCGCAGTGGTCCCTCCGCTGCTGGGCGGCGTATTACTCTGGTTATTATTACCGCAAGAAACGTCGTTAAATACCTTCCTCATTTGGGTGCTGTCAGAATCCATCGGCGCGCTGGCGCTGGTACCATTAGGTTTACTGTTTAAGCCACATTATCTGCTGCGCCACCGCAATCCGCGATTACTGCTTGAAACTCTGATTACGCTTCTGGTGACGTTAACGTTCAGTTGGCTGTCGATGATGTTCATTCCATGGCCGTTTACCTGCGTTATTGTCCTGTTGATGTGGAGCGCTGTCCGTCTGCCGCGTATGGAGGCGTTTTTAATTTTCCTCAGCACCGTGATGATGGTTTCGCTGATGTTGGCCGCTGACCCTTCGCTGCTCTACACCCCCAAACAGAACATGATGACCAGCATACCGTGGCTGCCGTTTTTGATGATCCTGTTGCCAGCCAATATGATGACCATGGTGATGTACGCGTTTCGGGCAGAACGCAAGCACATCTCAGAAAGCGAAGCGCGCTTTCGCAATGCTATGGAATATTCCGCAATTGGCATGGCGCTGGTCGGGACCGAGGGGCAATGGCTACAGGCCAATAAAGCCTTGTGCCAGTTTCTGGGCTATAGCCAGGAGGAGCTACGTTCGCTCACCTTCCAGCAATTAACCTGGCCGGAAGATTTGAACAATGACCTCGAACAGTTAAACATGCTGGCGCGCGGGGAAATTAACAGCTATTCCATGGAGAAGCGCTATTACACGCGCGCGGGCGAGGTGGTATGGGCCTTGCTGGCCGTTTCGCTGGTGCGCCATAGCGACACCACCCCACTCTACTTTATTGCGCAGATTGAGGACATTAACGATCTGAAGCACACCGAGTGGATGAACAAACGGCTGATGGAGCGCATTACGCTCGCTAATGAAGCCGGGGGGATCGGCATTTGGGAATGGGAACTGCAGCCTGATGTGATCAGCTGGGATAAGCGTATGTTCGATCTCTACGAAGTCCCGGCACATATCAAGCCCAGCTGGCAAGTCTGGTATGAATGCGTTGTGCCTGAAGATCGCGAACACGCCGAAAATGTGATTCGCGATTCGCTGGCCGCACGAGCCCCGTTTAAGCTTGAGTTTCGTATCGCGGTAAAAGGTGGCATACGGCATATCCGCTCATTGGCCAACCGGGTACTGAATAAAGACGGTGAAGTTGAACGCTTACTTGGCATCAATATGGATATGACCGAGGTGAAGCAGCTCAACGAAGCGCTGTTCCAAGAAAAAGAGCGTTTGCATATTACACTCGACTCCATCGGCGAGGCGGTGATTTGTATTGATGTCGACATGAATGTGACCTTTATGAATCCGGTCGCTGAGAAAATGAGCGGCTGGCAGCAGGAAAACGCAATTGGCATTCCGCTCCTGACAGTACTGCGTATTACTTTCGGCGATAACGGTCCGCTGATGGAAAATATCTACAGTGCCGACATGTCACGTAAGGCAATGGAACAAGAAGTCGTCCTGCATTGTCGCAACGGCAATAGTTATGACATTCAGTACAGCATCACGCCCCTCAGCACCCTTGATGGCGGCAGCATTGGCTCGGTGCTGGTCATTCAGGATGTCACCGAGTCACGTAAGATGCTGCGCCAGCTTAGCTACAGCGCTTCGCATGACGACCTGACGCAGTTGGCCAATCGGGTCAGCTTTGAAAACCATCTCAAACAGTTGCTGCATACGGTGCACGACGCGCACCAGAGTCATGTGCTGGTTTTTATCGATCTTGATCGTTTTAAAGCGGTGAACGATAGCGCAGGTCATGCCGCAGGCGATGCCCTGCTGCGCGAACTCTCTTCACTGATGCTAAGCATGCTGCGGTCCAGCGATATGCTGGCGCGCCTTGGCGGCGACGAGTTTGGTCTGTTGCTGCCGGATTGTAATATCGAAAGCGCCCGCTTCATCTCAGGTCGCATCATCAGTGCTATTAACGATTACCACTTCATGTGGGATGGCCGCTTGCACCGCATTGGCGCCAGTGCGGGAATTACGCTGATTGATGACAAAAACCATGTTGCGACTGACGTCATGTCTCAGGCGGATATCGCCTGCTACGCGGCGAAAAACAGCGGACGTGGGCGTGTCTGCGTCTATGAACCCCAGCAAAGCCAGGCGCATGCCGCGCGTAGCCAACTGTCATTGGACCAACAAAAGCATACCATTATGCACGGCCCCATGCTGATGATCGCCAGAGGCGTGGCTTCTCCACGTATACCTGAGACGTTTAGCTTCTGGCTTATATCGCTACGCTTAGGGACCGCTGAAGGCGAAGTGATTGAAGAGCAAACATTCCGTACCGGGCTGGTCGATCCCACATTGAATCAAGCGCTCGACCGTCGGGTATTCAGCGAATTCTTCCAGAATGCGGCCCCGGCAGTCGCCAGCAAGGGTCTCAGTGTTGCGCTCCCCCTTTCCGCCGCCGGGCTGCTCAATTCAGAACTTGTTGATGAGCTGCTGGAACAATTGCAACATAGCCCGTTACCGCCACGGCTGCTGCACCTGACCGTTCCGGCCAGCGTCATCAAAACGAATCCAACGCAGGCGATATCCGCCCTGCATCGGCTACGTCAGTTCGGTTGTCGAATTGTGTTAAGTCAGGTCGGTCGTGATTTAGAGCTTTTTGACAATCTGAAATACCACATTGTCGATTACCTTTTGCTCGACAGCGAGCTAAGCGCCAGCGCTCACGGAGACCTGATTGACGAGATGTGGGTGTCCATTATCCAGGGCCATGCCCAGCGTCTGGACATTAAAAGCATCGCCGGTCCGGTGCAGTTGCCGCTTATCATGGATGCGCTTTCCGGCATCGGTATTGACATGATTTATGGCGACATTATTGCCAACGCCCAACCGTTGGATCTGCTACTGAATACCAGTAATTTCGCCATCAACTGACGGAAGCCAGCCATCCGTGTACCAGATATGCAAGAGTGCATAGGAGCGCCAGGGTTTCCAACGCTCTGCATACCGCCGGATCTGGGCTGGCGTCATGCCGGGAAAACGCTGTTTAATCAGATAATCATCCGGCAAAAAAACATCCTTCGCCTGCCAACCACGCAGCGCAAAATAGTTGGCGGTCCAGCGCCCTATTCCGGGAAACGTTTGTAGTTGCTTAACGCCTTGCTCAATATCGTCAGGCGCTATTGTCGCAAGCGTTCCTTCAAGCGTTGCACGCGCCAGGTGAATCAACGCTTCAGCGCGTTTGAGCGGCATCCCTAACGCTTTCAGGTGCAACGGTTCGGCGTCAGCAAGCGCTTCAGGCGTGGGAAAAGAAACATACCCTGGCGCATCCTCCAGCGTGTCGCCATAAGCATGGGCGACTTTCGCCGTCAGTTTTGCCGCCATAGCCACGCTGACTAACTGCCCTAAAATCGCCCGTACCCCTTGCTCAAAAGCATCGACACATCCCGGCAGGCGCAGTCCCGGACGCGCCGCACCAAGGCTTCCCAACGCGCTGACAATTTGCTGCGGGCAACAAGTAAGATCAAACAAACGGGTTATTTTCGCCAGGCACTCGGGGGCGGCGGGTTGTAATCCCGAACTTAACGTCACGTGTAGCACATTGACATGCAAATCCGGTACGACGCGCACCAGACCCCGATGCTCCCCTACGGACAGGCTTCTGGTATAACTCAGTTCCTCCACCGTTTCGACACCGTCAACCGCACGGGCGGCAAGAAATCCCAGCATCCAGGGCCAGTCATAAGGCGGTTGCCAGCTCAGCGTGAACATTCAGTTTTCCTTTTTATGCAAACCTACAGCATAAACGGTATTCAATCGATGCGCCTTGCTTTCATATTCCAGTTGTCGGAGCGTCAACATTTCGTTAAAGTCACGCCCCTTCTTCACTGGCATGGGGATTTTTACGGTGTTTATTGGTTTTGACTACGGTACGGCAAACTGTTCAGTGGCCGTTATGCGTGACGGGCAGCCTCACCTGCTCAAAATGGAAAATAACAGCACGCTTCTGCCTTCAATGCTGTGCGCGCCAACGCGCGAAGCGGTCAGCGAGTGGCTGTATCGCCATCACGACATCCCAACCACTGACGACGAGACGCAGGCGCTGCTTCGCCGCGCGATGCGCTATAACCGCGAAGAAGACATCGACGTTAACGCCAACAGCGTGCAGTTCGGTCTGGCATCGCTGGGTCAATATATTGAAGACCCGGAAGAGGTGTATTTCGTTAAATCGCCAAAATCATTTTTGGGTGCCAGCGGTCTGAAGCCGCAGCAGGTTGCGCTGTTTGAAGATCTGGTCTGCGCGATGATGCTGCACATACGCAACCAGGCACAAAATCAGTTGCCGGAAGCCATCACCCAGGCCGTTATTGGTCGTCCCATCAACTTCCAGGGGTTAGGGGGCGATGATGCCAACGCCCAGGCGCAGGGTATTCTTGAACGTGCGGCTAAACGCGCCGGTTTTCAGGATGTCGTCTTCCAGTACGAGCCGGTAGCGGCTGGTCTGGATTACGAAGCCACGCTGCAGGAAGAAAAACGCGTGCTGGTGGTGGATATTGGCGGGGGTACAACCGACTGTTCACTGCTGCTGATGGGGCCGCAATGGCAACAGCGCGCCGATCGCGAAAACAGCCTGCTGGGGCACAGCGGCTGCCGCGTTGGCGGTAACGATCTGGATATTGCGCTGGCGTTTAAACATCTGATGCCGCTGCTCGGTATGGGGGGAGAAACGGAAAAAGGGATCGCCTTACCTATTCTGCCCTGGTGGAACGCGGTCGCGATCAACGATGTTCCCGCGCAAAGTGACTTCTACAGTAGCGCCAACGGTCGCTTGCTCAACGATCTTGTCCGTGACGCGAAAGAAGCCGATAAAGTCGCCCTACTGCTTAAAGTCTGGCGCGAGCGTCTGAGCTATCGCCTGGTGCGCAGCGCAGAAGAGAGCAAAATCGCGCTTTCCGATCAGACCATTGTGACGGCGGCGATACCGTTTATCAGCGACACGCTGGCAACCGATATCAGTCAACACGGGCTGGAAGCTGCGCTCAATCAGCCCCTGGCGCGCATTCTGGAGCAGGTTCAACTGGCGCTTGAAAACGCGCAGGAAAAACCGGACGTGATTTACCTGACCGGCGGTAGCGCGCGTTCGCCGCTGATTAAAAAAGCCCTCGCCCAGCAACTTCCCGGGATTCCGATCGCGGGGGGCGATGATTTCGGTTCCGTTACTGCCGGACTGGCCCGCTGGGCTGACGTTGTTTTCCGCTAAGCGGCTCGCATGCTGAAAAGTACGCGTATTGACATCACCATTGCTGTGGCTTACTTTCAGAAGTGAGGGTTAGGGAGGTTTTCCCCTCCCCTTGGTGTCTTAGTAAGCCGGTAAGCTAATCACTAAGAGTATCACCTGTATGATGACCTGCTTCATCATAACCCTTTCCCTATTTTGGCCCCTTCCTCGGGAGGGGCTTTTCCGTTCCAGCATCCCGCTGAAATCTCTGGCTCTCCTCCTTTTTGCCTTGTCAGCACTCTTACGCACAATCACGTATTCGCTATTTTCACCACCGATTGTTGCGTAACGCTTCGCAAAGCCGCATCGGCATTCAGACGAATCCCGACAGTGTTTCATAATTCCTCCATTTTTCTCCCTTGTTCGCTGGCTAAACTAGTATCATTCCGCGAATCGTTTCAGGATGAGAAACTTATAACAATGAAAGGCAGTAAAAAATCCCGCTGGGTGATAGCAATCGCGATCGTTGTGGCCGCCGTCGCCGCCATCTGGTTCTGGCAAAGCCGTAACGACGCCCAGGAAAACGCACCGGGCGCTACCAAACCAGCGCAGCACACGCCAGGTTCGGGACGGCGTGGAATGCGCTCCGGGCCGTTGGCTCCCGTTCAGGCTGCCACCGCCGCCATGGAAGCCGTTCCGCGTTACCTGACAGGGCTGGGTACCATTACTGCCGCAAATACCGCCACGGTACGTAGCCGGGTGGATGGTCAGCTCATTGCCTTACACTTCGAGGAAGGACAGCAGGTAAAAGCCGGCGACCTGCTGGCAGAGATAGATCCCAGCCAGTTCAAAGTTGCTCTGGCTCAGGCGCAGGGCCAACTGGCAAAAGATAAAGCCACGCTGGCAAATGCCCGTCGCGATCTTGCCCGCTATCAACAGCTGGTGAAAACTAATCTGGTCTCCCGCCAGGAGCTGGATGCCCAGCAGGCGCTGGTAAATGAGACGTTAGGGACAATCAAAGCCGATGAAGCCAGCGTCGCCAGCGCCCAATTGCAGCTTGACTGGAGTCGGATAACCGCGCCTGTAGAGGGGCGTGTCGGTCTGAAGCAGGTCGACGTCGGTAACCAAATTTCCAGCGGCGATACCACCGGAATCGTCGTCATTACGCAAACCCATCCTATCGACCTGATATTCACCTTGCCTGAAAACGACATTGCCACCGTGTTGCGGGCGCAAAAATCGGGGACTCCGTTAAAGGTCGAAGCCTGGGACCGAACCAATTCGCAAAAACTGAGCGAAGGCGTCCTGCTCAGTCTGGACAATCAGATTGATGCCACGACCGGAACCATCAAAGTTAAAGCCCGTTTTAACAATCAGGATGATGCTTTATTCCCTAACCAGTTCGTTAACGCCCGCATGCTGGTCGACACGGAACAAAACGCCGTGGTGATCCCAACGGCCGCCCTGCAGATGGGCAATGAGGGCCATTTTGTCTGGGTGCTGAACAGCGAGAATAAAGTGAGCAAACATCTGGTTAAACCAGGTATTCAGGATAGCCAAAAAGTAGTGATCGCCGCCGGGTTGTCCGCTGGCGATCGGGTCGTAACCGACGGTATTGACCGCCTGACGGAAGGCGCAAAAGTAGAAGTCGTAGAGGCGCATGAAGCCTCAGCTCAGGACGAGAAAACAGCGCCCCGCGGATACGGCAAAAAAGGAGCTAACTCCTGATGCAGGTGTTACCTCCGCACAACACAGGCGGGCCATCACGCCTGTTTATTCTGCGACCTGTCGCCACCACGCTGCTGATGGTCGCGATTTTGCTTGCCGGTATTATCGGTTATCGTTTCCTGCCGATCGCTGCCTTACCGGAAGTCGATTACCCCACGATTCAGGTCGTTACGCTGTACCCGGGCGCCAGCCCGGACGTCATGACCTCGGCGGTAACCGCGCCGCTTGAGCGTCAGTTCGGACAGATGTCCGGCTTAAAACAGATGTCCTCGCAAAGTTCCGGCGGCGCATCGGTCGTCACGTTGCAGTTTCAACTGACACTCCCGCTGGATGTTGCCGAGCAGGAAGTTCAGGCGGCGATTAACGCCGCCACCAATTTATTACCGGGCGATCTGCCCAACCCGCCGGTCTACAGCAAGGTAAACCCGGCAGATCCACCGATCATGACGCTGGCGGTCACGTCCAGCGCCATGCCGATGACGCAGGTGGAAGATATGGTCGAAACCCGCGTCGCGCAGAAAATCTCTCAGGTTTCCGGTGTCGGTCTGGTAACACTTTCCGGCGGGCAACGGCCGGCGGTCCGCGTGAAGCTTAACGCACAGGCTATTGCCGCACTCGGTCTGACCAGCGAAACCATCCGTACAGCCATTACCGGGGCTAACGTCAATTCGGCAAAAGGGAGTCTTGATGGACCAACGCGTGCTGTCACCCTTTCCGCCAACGACCAGATGCAGTCCGCAGACGAATATCGCCAGCTCATCGTGGCCTATAAAAACGGTGCGCCGGTTCGTCTGGGCGATGTCGCCACCGTCGAACAAGGGGCAGAAAATAGCTGGCTGGGCGCATGGGCCAATAAGCAACAAGCCATTGTAATGAATGTTCAGCGCCAGCCTGGGGCGAACATCATCTCCACGGCAGACAGTATCCGTCAAATGCTGCCGCAGCTCACCGAAAGCCTGCCCAAATCAGTTAAGGTCAGCGTGCTTTCGGATCGTACGACCAATATTCGTGCGTCCGTTGCAGACACCCAGTTTGAGCTAATGCTGGCGATTGCGCTGGTGGTGATGATCATCTACCTGTTCCTGCGCAATATTCCGGCGACGATTATTCCTGCGGTCGCCGTTCCGCTGTCGCTCATCGGCACCTTCGCGGTGATGGTATTTCTTGATTTCTCCATCAATAACCTGACCCTAATGGCGCTAACCATCGCGACAGGATTCGTAGTGGATGACGCTATCGTGGTTATCGAGAATATTTCTCGCTATATCGAAAAAGGCGAAAAACCGCTGACTGCCGCCCTGAAGGGGGCTGGTGAGATTGGTTTTACCATCATCTCTCTGACATTTTCGCTAATCGCCGTGCTGATCCCGCTGTTGTTTATGGGTGATATCGTTGGCCGATTATTCCGCGAGTTTGCCGTTACGCTGGCCGTGGCAATTCTGATTTCCGCCGTCGTCTCGCTCACCCTCACGCCGATGATGTGCGCGCGCATGCTTAATCAGGCCTCGTTGCGTAAGCAAAACCGCTTCTCCCGCGCCTCGGAGCGTATGTTCGATCGCGTCATTGCCGGGTACGGTCACTGGCTGGCAAAAGTGCTGAACCATCCGTGGCTCACGCTGGGCGTGGCGCTCGGCACGCTGGCACTGAGCGTTATGTTATGGGTCTTTATCCCCAAAGGGTTCTTCCCGATCCAGGACAACGGCATCATCCAGGGTACGCTGCAGGCGCCGCAGTCCAGTTCATTTGCCAGCATGGCCCAGCGCCAGCGCCAGGTTTCCGATGTCATCCTTCGAGATCCGGCGGTAGAGAGCCTGACCGCTTTTGTCGGCGTGGATGGTACTAATCCGGCATTGAACAGCGCGCGTCTGCAAATCAACCTTAAGCCGCTGGACGATCGCGACGATCGCGTGCAGAAAGTGATCGCACGCCTACAGGACGCGGTTGACAGAGTACCCGGCGTTGATCTCTATCTTCAGCCCACCCAGGACCTGACGATTGATACCCAGGTCAGCCGGACGCAATATCAGTTTACGCTGCAAGCAACGTCCCTTGATGCTCTCAGCACCTGGGTTCCACAGCTGTTAGAAAAACTTCACCAGCTACCGCAACTGTCTGATGTCAGTAGCGACTGGCAGGACAAAGGGCTGGTGGCGTATGTGAACGTCAATCGCGATAGCGCCAGCCGTTTAGGCATCAGCATGGCGGATGTCGATAACGCCCTGTACAACGCCTTCGGCCAGCGACTGATTTCAACCATCTACACCCAGGCCAACCAGTATCGCGTCGTGTTGGAACATGACACCAATAGTACGCTGGGACTTGCTGCACTGGACACTATCCGTCTGACCAGCAGCGACGGCGGCGTGGTTCCGCTCAGCGCAATCGCCAGCATTGAACAGCGTTTCGCTCCGCTGTCGATTAACCACCTCGATCAGTTCCCGGTCACCACCATCTCGTTCAACGTACCGGACGGTCATTCGCTGGGCGATGCGGTGCAGGCAATTCTGGATGCCGAAAAAACGCTCAACCTGCCAGCAAATATTACCACCCAGTTCCAGGGCAGTACGCTCGCTTTCCAGGCCGCGCTGGGTAATACCATCTGGTTGATTGTGGCTGCGGTTGTCGCGATGTATATCGTCCTCGGCGTGCTGTATGAGAGCTTTATTCACCCGATTACCATTCTCTCCACGCTACCCACGGCGGGCGTCGGCGCCCTCCTGGCGTTAATGATTGCCGGCAGTGAACTGGACGTCATCGCGATTATCGGCATTATTTTGCTCATCGGTATCGTCAAGAAAAACGCCATCATGATGATCGACTTCGCCCTTGCCGCGGAGCGCGAACAGGGCATGACCCCACGCGACGCTATTTTCCAGGCCTGTCTGCTGCGTTTTCGCCCGATTCTGATGACTACGCTGGCGGCACTGCTCGGCGCGTTGCCGCTGATGTTAAGTACCGGCGTGGGGGCCGAATTACGTCGTCCATTAGGAATTGGTATGGTCGGCGGTCTGCTGGTAAGCCAGGTATTAACCCTGTTTACCACCCCGGTGATTTATCTGCTGTTTGACAGTCTGTCACTGTACGTGAAAAGCCGCTTCCCGCGTCAGGAAGAGGAAGCGTAGATGAAATTTTTCGCGCTTTTCATTCATCGTCCGGTGGCGACCATTCTCATTTCGGTGGCCATCACCCTGTGCGGGATACTGGGCTTTCGTCTGCTGCCGGTAGCTCCGCTGCCGCAGGTGGATTTCCCGGTGATCATGGTCAGCGCATCATTACCCGGCGCTTCCCCTGAAACGATGGCGTCTTCGGTAGCCACCCCGCTGGAGCGCTCACTGGGGCGCATCGCGGGCGTGAACGAAATGACCTCGAGTAGTTCCCTTGGCAGTACGCGCATTATTCTTGAATTCAAATTCGACCGTGACATCAATGGCGCGGCGCGGGATGTTCAGGCCGCGATTAACGCAGCGCAAAGCCTGCTACCCAGCGGCATGCCAAGCCGCCCCACGTACCGCAAAGCCAACCCTTCCGATGCGCCAATCATGATCCTGACGCTCACGTCGGACACCTACTCGCAGGGTGAGCTGTACGATTTCGCATCAACCCAACTAGCACAGACCATCGCGCAAATCGACGGCGTGGGTGACGTCGATGTTGGGGGCAGCTCTCTGCCTGCCGTGCGCGTAGGGCTTAATCCGCAAGCGCTGTTTAATCAGGGCGTGTCGCTGGACGACGTGCGTAGCGCGATTGCTAACGCCAATGTGCGTAAGCCGCAGGGAGCTATCGAGAATGATACCCATCGCTGGCAGGTACAAACCAACGATGAGCTGAAAACCGCCGCCGAGTACCAGCCGATTATCATCCACTACAATAACGGCGCTGCGGTGCGGCTGGGCGATGTTGCGTCTGTGAGCGACTCGGTGCAGGACGTACGTAACGCGGGGATGACCAACGCAAAACCGGCTATCCTGCTGATGATCCGCAAGTTGCCAGAAGCCAATATTATTCAGACGGTAGACAGCATTCGGGCCAAATTACCGGAGTTACAAACGCTGGTCCCGGCCGCCATCGATCTGCAAATTGCCCAGGACCGTTCACCGACCATTCGCGCCTCGCTGGAGGAAGTCGAACAGACGCTGATTATCTCCGTTGCGCTGGTTATCCTGGTGGTCTTTGTTTTCCTGCGCTCCGGGCGCGCGACCCTGATCCCTGCGGTAGCGGTTCCAGTCTCGCTGATCGGTACC
The DNA here is from genome assembly GCF_013816515.1 of Citrobacter sp. RHB35-C21. Lineage (NCBI taxonomy): Bacteria > Pseudomonadati > Pseudomonadota > Gammaproteobacteria > Enterobacterales > Enterobacteriaceae > Citrobacter > Citrobacter sp. RHB35-C21. The sequence goes on along the minus strand of NZ_CP057147.1, from coordinate 1,937,734 downwards.
TTTGCCGCCATGTATCTGTGCGGATTCAGCCTGAACAACCTGTCATTAATGGCGTTGACCATTGCCACGGGATTTGTCGTTGATGACGCAATCGTGGTGCTGGAAAATATTGCCCGCCACCTGGAAGCGGGAATGAAGCCACTGCAGGCGGCGCTACAAGGTACGCGCGAAGTGGGATTCACGGTGCTCTCAATGAGCCTGTCGCTGGTAGCGGTGTTCCTCCCGCTGCTGTTAATGGGCGGATTGCCTGGGCGCTTGCTGCGCGAATTTGCCGTCACGCTGTCAGTTGCTATCGGTATCTCGCTGCTGGTGTCGCTGACATTAACGCCAATGATGTGTGGCTGGATGCTCAAATCCAGCGCCCCGCGTGAACAGTCTCGTAAACGGGGTTTTGGTCGTGTGCTGGTGGCACTGCAACAGAGTTACGGCACTTCGCTTAAATGGGTGCTGCGCCATACGCGACTGGTAGGCGTGGTGTTACTTGGCACCATTGCGCTGAATATCTGGCTTTATATTTCCATCCCCAAAACCTTCTTCCCGGAGCAGGATACGGGCGTGTTGATGGGGGGGATTCAGGCCGACCAGAGCATCTCTTTCCAGGCGATGCGCGGCAAACTGCAGGACTTTATGAAGATCATCCGCGACGACCCGGCGGTGAATAACGTCACCGGTTTCACCGGCGGTTCCCGGGTTAACAGCGGGATGATGTTTATCACCCTCAAGCCACGCGATGAGCGCGGTGAAACCGCTCAGCAGGTGATCGACCGCCTGCGCGTCGCGCTTGCAAAAGAGCCTGGCGCGAATCTGTTTCTGATGGCGGTGCAGGATATTCGCGTCGGCGGTCGCCAGGCCAATGCCAGCTATCAATACACATTGCTTTCCGACGATCTGGCGGCACTGCGCGAGTGGGAACCGAAGATCCGTAAGGCGCTTGCCGCCCTGCCCCAACTGGCGGATGTCAACTCCGATCAGCAGGACAATGGCGCGGAAATGAACCTGGTCTACGATCGCGACACCATGTCTCGTCTGGGGATCGACGTTGCAGCCGCTAACAGCCTGTTGAACAACGCTTTTGGACAACGGCAAATTTCAACTATTTATCAACCGATGAATCAGTACAAAGTGGTGATGGAGGTCGATCGACGTTACACCCAGGACATCAGCGCGCTGGATAAAATGTTCGTCATCAACAATGACGGTAAGGCAATCCCGCTATCGTACTTTGCCAAATGGCAACCGGCGAATGCCCCGCTGTCGGTAAACCATCAGGGCTTGTCCGCTGCCTCAACCGTGTCGTTTAACCTGCCAACAGGTTCTTCACTGTCTGAGGCGACAGAGGCTATCAACAGAGCCATGACCCAGCTCGGCGTCCCCTCCACGGTTCGCGGTAGCTTTGCCGGCACGGCACAGGTATTTCAGGACACCATGAACTCACAGGTGATCCTGATTATCGCCGCCATCGCCACGGTCTACATCGTTCTGGGGATGCTGTATGAAAGCTATGTTCATCCCCTGACCATTCTCTCCACGCTACCTTCAGCTGGCGTCGGGGCTTTGCTGGCGCTGGAGCTGTTCAATGCCCCGTTCAGCCTAATTGCCCTGATAGGGATAATGCTATTAATTGGCATTGTGAAGAAAAATGCCATCATGATGGTCGATTTTGCGCTGGAAGCGCAGAGAAACGGCAAGCTGCAGCCAGAAGAAGCCATTTTCCAGGCCTGCCTGCTGCGCTTTCGCCCAATCATGATGACCACGCTGGCGGCGTTGTTTGGCGCGCTGCCGCTGGTGTTATCCGCCGGGGATGGCTCCGAACTACGTCAACCTTTGGGGATAACCATTGTCGGCGGGCTGGTCGTGAGTCAACTCCTGACGCTGTACACCACGCCCGTGGTCTATCTCTTTTTCGACCGTCTGCGTCTGCGTTTTTCGCGTAAAAACAGCAAACCGGTAGCAGAGTTATGACAGAACTTCCCGACAGCACCCGCTGGCAACTTTGGATTGTGGCATTCGGCTTTTTTATGCAGTCGCTGGATACCACCATCGTGAATACTGCGCTTCCCTCGATGGCGGCAAGCCTCGGGGAAAGCCCGTTACACATGCATATGGTCATTGTGTCATATGTTTTAACCGTTGCCGTGATGCTGCCCGCCAGCGGATGGCTGGCGGACAAAGTTGGCGTGCGTAATATCTTCTTCACCGCCATCATCCTGTTTACGCTTGGCTCGCTGTTTTGCGCCGGGTCCAGCACACTCAACGAGCTGGTGATGGCGCGCGTCTTACAAGGCGTTGGCGGTGCGATGATGGTGCCGGTCGGCAGGCTAACGGTGATGAAAATCGTCCCGCGTGAGCAATATATGGCGGCGATGACGTTTGTCACATTGCCCGGTCAGATTGGCCCGCTACTGGGACCGGCATTAGGCGGTATTCTGGTTGAGTACGCCTCCTGGCACTGGATATTTTTGATTAACATTCCGGTTGGCATTGTCGGCGCGATAGCGACGTTAATGCTGATGCCCAACTACACCATGCAAACCCGACGCTTCGATCTCTCCGGATTTGCGATGCTGGCAGTCGGCATGGCGGTACTGACGCTGGCGCTTGATGGCAGTAAAGGAACCGGCATCTCCAGTATCTCGCTGGCAGCGTTGGTTATCTGCGGAGTGCTGGCTATTGCGCTGTATCTGAAACACGCCCATCGTAATCCACGCGCGCTGTTCAGCCTGAATCTGTTTCGCACACCGACCTTCTCGCTGGGTCTTTTCGGCAGTTTTGCCGGACGCATCGGTAGCGGTATGCTGCCGTTTATGACGCCGGTGTTTTTACAAATAGGCCTCGGTTTTTCTCCCTTTCATGCCGGGCTGATGATGATCCCGATGGTGCTCGGCAGTATGGGCATGAAGCGCATTGTGGTGCAGGTCGTTAACCGCTTTGGCTACCGTCGCGTACTGGTCGCTACAACGCTTGGCCTGTCGCTGGTCAGTCTGCTGCTGATGACCACCGCGCTGCTCGGCTGGTATTACGCCCTGCCCTTCGTACTGTTCTTACAGGGAATGGTCAACTCAACGCGTTTTTCATCCATGAACACCCTGACGTTAAAGGACCTGCCTGACGATCTCGCCAGCAGTGGTAACAGCCTGCTGTCAATGATCATGCAGCTGTCGATGAGTATCGGGGTGACCATCGCGGGACTGCTGCTAGGCATGTTCGGTCAGCAGCATAGCGTCATCGACAGCGGAAGTACGCATACCGTCTTTATGTATACCTGGCTGTGCATCGCATTCATTATCGCGCTGCCCGCCATTATTTTTGCCCGCGTGCCGAACGACACGCAAACCAACGCGGTGATTTCACGGCGCAAAAGGAGCACCTGATGAAGTTCTGGCGGCCCGGTATCACCGGCAAACTGTTTCTGGCGATTTTCGCCACCTGCATCGTGTTGCTGATCAGCATGCACTGGGCCGTACGCATAAGCTTCGAACGCGGTTTTATTGACTATATCAAGCACGGTAACGAACAGCGGCTGCAAATGCTCAGCGACGCATTAAGCGAGCAGTATGAACAGCACGGCAACTGGCGATTCTTACGCAATAACGATCGGTTTGTTTTTCAGATCCTGCGCTCTTTTGAACACGACAACGACGATGATAAACCGGGTCCCGGCATGCCGCCGCACGGCTGGCGTACGCAGTTTTGGGTTGTCGACCAAAATGCCCGCGTGCTGGTCGGTCCGCGTGCTCCGGTCCCCCGTGACGGTATGCGCCATCCGATCCGCGTCAACGGTAGCGAAGTCGGTGCCGTGATTGCCTCTCCCGTGGAACGCTTAACGCGCAATACGGATATCAATTTCGACATGCAGCAAAGACGTTCAAGTTGGCTCATCGTCGCGCTCTCCACGATCCTGGCGGCGCTGGCAACGTTTACGCTGGCGCGCAGTCTGCTGGCCCCGGTCAAGCGGTTGGTAGAAGGCACGCACAAACTGGCGGCTGGCGATTTCACCACTCGCGTTGCGCCGACCAGTACGGATGAACTGGGCAAGCTGGCGCAGGACTTCAACCAGCTTGCCAGTACGCTGGAAAAAAACCAGCAGATGCGTCGTGACTTTATGGCCGATATTTCTCACGAACTGCGTACGCCGTTAGCGGTGTTGCGCGGTGAACTGGAGGCCATTCAGGATGGCGTACGCCAGTTCACCCCTGACTCCGTTGCCTCTTTGCAGGCTGAAGTAGGTACGCTCACCAAGCTGGTGGACGATCTGCATCAGCTCTCCATGTCCGATGAAGGCGCGCTGGCCTACCAGAAAACATCGCTGGATCTCATCCCGCTGTTGGAAGTGGCAAGTGGCGCATTTCGTGAACGCTTTGCCAGCCGTGGACTGACGATACAACTTTCACTCCCGGACAGCATGACGGTATTTGGCGACAGGGATCGTCTGATGCAGTTGTTCAACAATCTGCTGGAAAACAGTCTGCGCTACACCGACAGCGGCGGTGGGCTGCACATCAGCGCCGAACAACGCGAGCGTATGGTTTTATTAACCTTCGCTGATTCCGCTCCCGGCGTAAGTGACGACCAGTTACAGAAGCTGTTTGAACGATTTTATCGCACCGAAGGCTCGCGTAACCGTGCCAGCGGTGGTTCCGGGCTGGGGCTGGCAATTTGCGTCAATATCGTACAGGCGCATAATGGTCTGATTCGCGCCGCTCATTCGCCTTTTGGCGGGGTTAGCATTACAGTAACATTACCGCTGGAACGCGATTTACAGAGAGATGTATGACTGAGTTACCCATTGATGAAAACACGCCGCGTATTCTGATCGTGGAAGACGAGCCCAAGCTGGGGCAACTGCTTATCGACTATCTGCGCGCGGCAAGCTACGCTCCTACGCTCATCAGCCACGGCGATCTGGTTCTTCCTTACGTGCGTCAGACGCCGCCCGACCTGATCTTGTTGGATCTGATGCTGCCTGGTACCGACGGCCTGACTCTGTGCCGGGAAATCCGCCGATTCTCTGAAGTCCCCATCATGATGGTAACCGCCAAGATAGAAGAAATTGATCGCCTGCTGGGGCTGGAGATCGGTGCGGATGATTATATTTGCAAACCCTACAGCCCGCGTGAAGTTGTTGCTCGCGTGAAGACGATTCTGCGCCGTTGCAAGCCGCAGCGCGAACTGCAACAGATGGATGCTGACAGCCCGTTGATCGTCGATGAAGGTCGTTTTCAGGCGTCCTGGCGTGGGAAAATGCTCGACTTAACGCCTGCTGAATTTCGCTTACTCAAAACGCTGTCGCATGAACCAGGAAAAGTATTCTCCCGTGAACAGTTGCTCAATCATCTCTATGACGATTACCGTGTCGTTACCGACCGAACCATTGACAGCCATATTAAGAACCTGCGACGCAAGCTGGAATCGCTGGATGCGGAGCAGTCGTTTATCCGCGCGGTCTATGGCGTAGGGTATCGCTGGGAAGCCGACGCCTGTCGAATTGCGTAAACACTCCCATCCTGCAGGACTCCGCGGCTTCGTGGAGTCCTGTTGACTAGCAACTCTCCAAATATCGCTCATACTCTTTGTGGCAACACTATCGTCAATAACTGTTTGATATAAAACTTTAATCAAGGAGTGCATATGGCTGGTTGGTTTGAATTAAGCAAGAGTAGCGATGATCAGTACCGCTTTGTTCTTAAGGCTGGAAACGGGGAAACTATCCTTACCAGTGAGCTTTACACGACAAAAGGCGCGGCAGAAAAAGGGATCGCGTCTGTCCAGGCTAACAGCCCTCTGGCCGAGCGTTACGAGAAAAAAACGGCAGCTAATGGCAAATTGCATTTCAATCTGAAAGCAGCAAACCACCAGATTATTGGTAGCAGTCAACTGTATGCGAATGAACAGTCGCGCGAGACCGGTATTGCATCAGTTAAGACCAATGGTGTAAGTCAGACGATAAAAGATAAGACCTGATAATGACTCGCTCAGCCGGGTAACGCCACGCTGTCGCCCGGCGTTTTTCTTTACCTGTCTTCCCCACAGCGCTACAATGCCCGCCCTTAATATGGGGGCACTCCCCTAACCGCCTCATTGAGTGAGGCGAGTCTGACCTGTCATCAGAACGAGAAAATTATGTTTAAACCGGAACTCCTTTCCCCGGCGGGAACGCTGAAAAACATGCGTTACGCTTTCGCCTATGGCGCAGACGCTGTATATGCGGGCCAGCCGCGTTACTCACTGCGCGTACGCAACAACGAATTCAATCACGAAAACCTGCAGCTAGGCATTAATGAAGCCCATGAACTGGGTAAAAAATTCTATGTGGTGGTTAATATTGCCCCGCATAACGCCAAGCTGAAGACCTTCATTCGTGACCTGAAACCGGTGGTGGAAATGGGACCGGATGCACTGATCATGTCCGACCCCGGTCTGATTATGCTGGTGCGCGAAAACTTCCCTGACATGGACATTCACCTTTCAGTACAGGCTAACGCCGTAAACTGGGCAACGGTGAAATTCTGGAAGCAGATGGGATTGACCCGTGTGATCCTGTCCCGCGAACTGTCGTTGGAAGAAATTGAAGAGATCCGCACCCAGGTGCCGGATATGGAAATTGAGATCTTTGTTCACGGCGCGCTGTGCATGGCTTACTCCGGCCGCTGCCTGCTCTCTGGCTACATCAACAAGCGTGACCCAAATCAGGGTACCTGTACCAATGCCTGCCGCTGGGAATACAACGTGCAGGAAGGCAAAGAAGACGTGGTGGGCAATATCGTGCATAAGTACGAGCCTATCCCGGTACAAAATGTTGAGCCGACGCTGGGTATTGGCGCGCCGACTGACAAAGTCTTTATGATCGAAGAAGCCCAGCGTCCGGGTGAGTACATGACCGCGTTTGAAGACGAACACGGCACTTACATCATGAACTCGAAGGATTTGCGTGCCATTGCCCACGTTGAGCGCCTGACTCAGATGGGCGTGCATTCGCTGAAAATTGAAGGCCGTACTAAATCATACTATTACTGTGCACGTACCGCGCAGGTTTATCGCAAGGCCATTGATGATGCCGCTGCCGGGAAACCATTCGATCCGCAACTGCTGGAAACGCTGGAAGGTCTGGCGCATCGCGGTTACACCGAGGGGTTCCTGCGCCGCCATACGCATGACGACTATCAGAACTACGAATACGGCTTCTCTGTTTCCGAGCGTCAGCAGTTTGTCGGCGAATTCACTGGCGAACGTAAAGGTGAACTGGCGGCTGTGCTGGTGAAAAATAAATTCACCGTCGGCGACAGCCTGGAGCTAATGACCCCACAGGGCAACATCAACTTTACCCTCGAACAGATGGAAAACGCGAAAGGCGAAGCGATGCCGGTTGCGCCGGGCGATGGTTACACCGTGTGGATGCCTGTACCGGAGGATATCGATCTGAATTATGCATTGTTGATGCGTAATTTTGCCGGTGAGTCCACGCGCAACCCACATGCTAAGTAGTTAATTACGGTTATTTTTCAGCGTTCGGAAGATTCTTAGAAATCGATCACATACCGCTTCGTTCATTAAGGGTATTATCCCATCCGCTGAAAAACATAACCCATAAATGCTAGCTGTACCAGGAACCACCTCCTTAGCCTGCGTAATCTCCCTTACGCAGGCTTATTTTTTGCCTGCCGTTTAACCCCCCCTATTCAAATCACGACTTTCAGGCGAAAAAAAACCGGGCATTACGCCCGGTTCATTAGGTGGTTAGATATTAATGTGCTGCTTCTGGCTTGTGCTTTTGCGCACTCTGGAAACCATAGGTCAGCTCATTTTTCTCTTTATCCAGCGCAACGGTCACCTGACCGCCATCCACAAGCGAGCCGAACAGCAGTTCGTTAGCCAATGGTTTTTTCAGGTTATCCTGGACAACGCGCGTCATCGGGCGTGCGCCCATTGCGCGGTCATAGCCCTTCTCAGCCAGCCAGTCGCGGGCTTCCTGACTCACTTCCAGAGAGACACCTTTTTGATCCAACTGAACCTGAAGTTCGACGATAAACTTATCAACAACCTGATGAATCACCTCAGTAGAGAGATGATCGAACCAGATAATGTTGTCGAGACGGTTACGGAATTCCGGCGTAAACACTTTTTTGATTTCGCCCATCGCATCAGTACTGTTGTCCTGATGAATCAGCCCAATCGATTTACGCTCGGTTTCACGCACGCCGGCGTTAGTGGTCATGACCAGCACCACGTTGCGGAAATCCGCTTTACGCCCGTTATTGTCGGTCAGCGTACCGTTATCCATCACCTGCAGCAGCAGGTTAAAGACATCCGGATGCGCTTTTTCGATTTCATCCAGCAGCAGTACCGCATGCGGATGCTTAATGACAGCATCCGTCAGCAAACCGCCCTGGTCGAAACCGACATATCCCGGAGGCGCACCAATCAGGCGGCTGACGGTGTGACGTTCCATATACTCGGACATATCAAAACGCAGCAGCTCAATACCCAGCGCTTTGGACAACTGCACCGTGACTTCGGTCTTACCGACGCCAGTCGGTCCGGCAAACAGGAACGAACCGACAGGTTTATGCTCGTGTCCCAGACCAGCACGGCTCATTTTGATCGCTTCAGTCAGCGCCTCAATGGCTTTATCCTGTCCGAATACCAGCATTTTCAGACGGTTGCCCAGGTTTTTCAGCGTATCGCGATCGCTCTGCGAAACGCTCTTCTCCGGGATCCGCGCAATGCGGGCCACGACGGACTCGATATCCGCCACGTTGACGGTTTTCTTGCGCTTGCTGACCGGCATCAGACGCGCCCGCGCGCCCGCCTCATCGATCACGTCAATCGCTTTGTCCGGCAGATGACGATCGTTAATGTATTTCACCGCCAGTTCGACCGCTGCACGCACCGCTTTGGCGGTGTAGCGAACATCATGGTGCGCTTCGTATTTCGGCTTCAGACCGTTGATGATCTGCACGGTCTCTTCTACCGACGGCTCAGTGATATCGATTTTCTGGAAACGGCGTGCTAGCGCGCGGTCCTTTTCAAAGATATTGCTGAATTCCTGATAGGTTGTGGAGCCTATCACACGGATTTTACCGCTGGAGAGCAACGGTTTGATCAGGTTAGCCGCATCCACCTGGCCGCCCGATGCCGCACCCGCGCCGATAATGGTGTGGATCTCATCGATAAACAGAATGCTGTTAGTATCCTGTTCCAGTTGTTTCAGCAGCGCCTTAAAGCGTTTTTCAAAATCGCCACGGTATTTGGTACCCGCCAGCAGCGAGCCGATATCCAGAGAGTAAAGGGTACAATCAGCCATCACTTCCGGCACGTCGCCCTGGACGATACGCCAGGCGAGGCCTTCCGCAATAGCGGTTTTACCGACGCCAGACTCACCCACCAGCAGCGGGTTGTTTTTTCGACGACGGCACAGTACCTGAATGGCGCGTTCCAGCTCTTTGTCCCGGCCAATGAGCGGATCAATTCCGCCCACACGGGCAAGCTGGTTAAGGTTAGTCGTGAAGTTCTCCATACGGTCCTCCCCGCCAGCTTGCTCTTCGTTATTCGGCTGATTACCAGAGTCAGAAGACTGACTTGGTTCGTCTTTGCGCGTGCCATGAGAAATAAAATTCACCACATCAAGGCGACTCACTTCATGCTTACGCAGCAGATAAGCCGCCTGAGATTCCTGCTCGCTGAAGATGGCGACCAGCACATTAGCACCGGTAACTTCATTGCGCCCGGAGGACTGAACATGAAAGACCGCGCGTTGCAACACACGCTGAAAACTCAACGTTGGCTGCGTGTCGCGCTCTTCTTCACTGGCAGGCAATACGGGTGTGGTTTGTTCAATGAAGGCTTCGAGTTCCTGACGCAGCGCCACCAGATCCACAGAACACGCTTCCAGCGCTTCGCGGGCCGATGGGTTACTGAGCAATGCCAGTAGCAAGTGCTCGACGGTCATAAACTCATGTCGGTGCTCGCGCGCTCTGGCGAAAGCCATGTTTAAACTGAGCTCCAGTTCTTGATTGAGCATAGGCACCTCCCCCAATATTTATGCCTGCATTTAGGCTTTTTCTAGCGTACACAGCAACGGATGCTCGTTCTCCCTCGCATACTTGTTCACCATCGCAACTTTGGTTTCAGCCACTTCGGCAGTGAATACGCCGCAAATCGCTTTACCTTGATAGTGAACGGCAAGCATCAGTTGCGTTGCACGTTCTACATCATAAGAAAAGAATTTTTGTAACACGTCAATAACAAACTCCATCGGAGTGTAATCATCATTGACTAATATCACTTTATACATAGATGGCGGTTTTAGCGCGTCGCGCAATTTATCTTCCGCCAGCAGATCGAAATCCAGCCAGTCGTTAGTCTTACCCATTGTCAGTCGTCATCTTCAGTTACGGTTTCCGGCAGAAAATCTTGCCGCTGACAAGCAGCCTATGCGCACAATCAATCTACCTCAAGTATTAGATAACTATCATCTATTAGTGCCATCCGCGACATCTGTCACATAACCGACAATAGCGTTAACTGCTTCAAATTTTGATGCATTTTTACCCTATTCCGTCAGCCTGGCGCTTGACGCCTCGCCTGATTTCTCTAAATTGTAGTTTCGAGAGTTGGCGAGGTTTTGAACAGCCCCCACTCCGCCACCGGTTCATTCCATCTTACTTATATAAGATTTACGAAGGATGTCGAAGCATGGAAACGGGTACTGTTAAGTGGTTCAACAACGCCAAAGGGTTTGGTTTCATCTGCCCCGAAGGCGGCGGCGAAGATATTTTCGCCCATTACTCCACCATTCAGATGGATGGTTACAGAACGCTAAAAGCCGGACAATCTGTCCAGTTTGATGTCCACCAGGGGCCAAAAGGCAATCATGCCAGCGTCATCGTGCCTGTCATTGAAGCAGAAGCTGTCGCATAGCTCTTCTGTTTCATTGTGTACATCCCGCAGTCAAAATGCCAGCCTTTGCGGCTGGCATTTTTATCTCGATAGTATTATTCCCGCGCCAGAGCATCTACCGGATCCAGCCGCGCCGCATTTCGCGCCGGTAGCCAGCCAAACAAAATCCCGGTCGCAGTCGAACACAGAAACGCCGTCAATAAGGCTACGGGTGAGAAACCTATTTCCCAGCCAGGCAGGAATAGCTGAAGCGTAAAGGCGATCAGCATCGACAAGCTAATGCCCAACGCGCCGCCAACCAGACACACCAGTACCGCTTCAATTAAGAACTGCTGCAGCACGTCACTGGCGCGGGCGCCAACCGCCATACGAATGCCAATCTCGCGCGTTCGTTCGGTTACCGAAACCAGCATAATATTCATCACACCAATTCCACCGACCACCAGCGAAATCACGGCCACCAGCGTCAGGAAGAGTTGTAATGTACGTGTGGTCTTTTCGGCGGTTTTCAAGACACCGTCCATATTCCAGGTGAAGAAATCCTTCTTACCGTGGCGTAACGTCAGTAGTCGGGTGAGCTGCTGCTCGGCCTGGGCACTATCAAAACCGTCTTTCACCCGCACGGTGATCGAGTTCAGCCACGACTGCCCCATAATTCGCCCGGACATGGTGCTGTAAGGCAGCCAGACCCGCAGGATCTTGCTACTGCCAAACATCGACTGTTTCTCTTCTGCAACACCAATTACCGTGGCAGGCATATTCCCCACCAGCACGACTTCGCCGACAACTTTCGCTTTGTTGGGGAACAATTGACGACGGGTATTGCTGTCGAGCACCACCACCTGAGCGCGCCCCGCCAGTTGTTCAGCGTTAAAAGTGGTCCCTTCGCTAAACGTCATGCCATAGACGTTGAAATAGTCGCCGCTAACGCCATTAGCACTAGCGGCCACGTCGATATTGCCATAGCGTAGCCGCAGGTTTTTCGACACCGCAGGCGTCACCGAACTGACCCAGGGCTGCTTCTGTAACGCCGTTAAATCGTCATACTTCAGCGCCTGTTGATATTGTGGGTCGTCGTCGCCGAAATCTTTGCCAGGATAGATATCGATGGTATTGGTGCCAATAGCGCGAATATCTGCCAGCACCAGCTGTTTAGCCGCATCGCCTACCACCACAATCGACACCACCGAAGCAATACCGATGATGATCCCAAGCATGGTCAGTAGCGTTCGCATTTTATTCGCAGCCATTGCCAGCCAGGCCATAGTGAGCGCTTCGCGAAAACCGCTGACAAACTGCCCCCAGCCGGACGCCGTTTTCACCGTCGGCTCCGCGATATCGTGCCCGGTAGAGGGTTTGTGCGACGGCGGATTGCGCACAATCTCGCCGTCACGAATTTCAATGACGCGTTCGGCCTGTGCGGCAACCTGGCTGTCGTGAGTGACGATAATCACCGTATGCCCGCGATCGCGCAGCTGATGCAAAATCGCCATCACCTCTTCGCCTGAATGGCTGTCCAGCGCGCCGGTGGGTTCGTCGGCGAGGATGACCTGTCCCCCGTTCATCAGCGCACGCGCAATACTGACCCGCTGCTGCTGACCACCGGAAAGCTGGGAAGGCTGATAGTCGACTCTGTCGCCCAGACCCAGTCGCTGCAGGAGTTCTTGCGCACGGGCCAGGCGCTGCTTACGTTCGGTGCCAGCGTAGACTGCAGGCACCTCAACGTTTTGCGCGGCGGTTAAATGCGACAACAAATGATAACGCTGGAAGATAAAACCGAAATGTTCGCGACGCAGCTGGGCTAACGCATCGCTATCCAGCGTGGAGACATCGCGCCCGGCAACCCGATACGTACCGCTGGTAGGTTTGTCCAGACAGCCGAGAATATTCATCAGCGTCGATTTACCCGAGCCAGACGCCCCGACAATCGCCACCATTTCCCCGGCCTGAATGCTCAAGGATACGTCCTTCAATACCTCGACCTGACCTTCGCCTGACGGATAGCTGCGGCGGATATTGCTCAGTTCAAGCAATGCCGTCATTTTGGCGCTCCAGCGTTGCCCTCACCGGTGATGACTTCATCCCCCTCTTCCAGCCCTTTCACGATCTCCACATCGGTGTCATTACGCGCGCCGATAACCACTTCGCGTTCACGGGTTTCGCCGTTACGCAGCAGCCTGACGTTATAACGATTGTTGCCAATAGGATCGCCCAGCGCCGACAGCGGGATCGTCAGGACATTTTTGACATCCGTGAGCTGGATATGGACCTGCGCGGTCATATCCAGACGCAGGATCCCTTTCGGGTTGGGAACTTCGAAGCGAGCATAGTAGAAAATCGCATCATTCACTTTCTCTGGCGTCGGAAGAACATCTTTGAGTTTACCTTCGTAGCGCGTCTGAGGATCGCCAAGTACGGTAAACCAGGCCTTTTGCCCGGGATGCAGGTGGATCACATCCGCCTCGGAAACCTGCGCTTTCACCAGCATGGTGCTCATATCTGCCAATGTCAGAATGTTAGGCGCCTGCTGGGCAGCAATAACGGTTTGCCCCTGAAGGGTAGTAATTTGCGTGACTTCGCCTGCCATTGGCGCAACGATACGGGTGTAATCAAGGTTGGTTTTTGCCGTATCGAGAGAGGCCTGATTACGCTTAATTTGCGCATCAATTGTGCCGATTTGCGCCTGTTTGACCGCCATCTGAGTAGCCGCCGTGTCGAGATCCTGCTGCGAGACAGCCTGGGTTTTCGCCAGCTGTTGCTGACGGGAAAGCGTTACCCGCGCCAGCTTCCACTCTGCTTCAGCCTGTAAACGCTGAGCGCGTAATTCCATCAGCGTCGCTTCAACCTCTTTAATCTGGTTTTGCGCCTGTTCAGGATCGATAACGCCAAGCAGTTGATCTTTTTTTACTTTGTCGCCAATCGCGACCGACAGCGTTTTTAACTGCCCGCTTACCTGCGCCCCGACGTCAACTTTACGCAACGCATCCAGTTTGCCGGTTGCCAGTACGCTTTGCTGCAGATCGCCCGGACGAACAATTAACGTTTGATACTGAGGTAAAGGCGCATTAAGCGTTCGCCAAAGTGCAATTATCGCCACAATAATGATGATGGCGAAGAGAAAATAGCGCTTTTTGATTTTTCCCTTGAGCTTCATAAATGTCCCAATTTCCCCCAATACGTCCACCAGAGTGGAGTGGTAAACATCAACGTTAAATAAATAGCCGTTGAAAAACGCAAGAATAACAGAGTTATTGATGAATGGTTAAGATCCGCTGTGTTGAAATTAGTACCAGAGTATCCATCGGATTGTTATTATGAGCCAGCTAACTGACAGCACTTTTCATTCTTCAAAACCCGCCACAAGTTTTAGCCTCTTTTGTAGCCTGATGACCGGACATTGGCGCCCTGGAAAATTTTGGCATCAGCGTAGCTTCCGTCGTAAGTTTTTGTTGCGCTCAGCGCTTATGCCACGATTAATGCATGAATGGATGACTGAACTGGCGCAATGGCCTGATCTCGATAGCGTACTGGCACGCCAGCCTCGTCTGCCGGTTCGCCTACATCGCGCCTATCTCGCACAAAACCTTGATCGGAAAATGAAACTGGATGCTGTGCGTTTTCATTACAATGCTATCCGCAGCTCTTTTTCAGCCACTGAATATAAAGCTTATTTAAGTGCGGATGGATTACAACTGGCACAAATTGAAGGCAAAAATAGCGAAATATTTAGCGTAATACTGGGCTCATTTATCTCACTGGATAAAGAAGGTGAAAGTACCATTCTGGTACGCAATAGCGCTGGCGAGACTTTAGCGGAAATGACGTTTACGCTGTGCAATTATCAAGGAAGCAGCACACTGTTTATTGGCGGGTTACAGGGAGGCAGTCGATTACTGCCACATGAAGAAATTCAAAAAGCGACCAAATCATGCTACGGGATTTTCCCTAAACGTATTGTGATGGAAGCCATTTGCTGTTTTGCAGAACAATTGAATATTAAACAAATTCTGGCTGTCAGTAATGAACAGCATATCTTTCGCAGCCCGCGTTACCACGATAAAAACAAGGTGATACTTTCCGACTACAACGCATTTTGGGAGTCGGTTGGCGGTGAGTGCGACAGTCACGGCTATTACCATATCCCACGCACAATGGCGCGAAAAAGCGAAGCGGACATTGCCAGCAAAAAACGCGCGGAATACCGCCGTCGCTACCAGTTACTGGACAGCATCCACTCGCAGCTGTCGTCGATGTTTCGCAACTAATCCGCTCTGCCGCGTGCCAACCACAGCACGCGGGAAAACATTTTTCGCAGCAGCGTTGGCACCGCGTCAACGCCGCGCCGCCCGGCTTCCATCGCCACCTCAATGGCTAAATCTGGTTTTGACGACCGGTGAATCGCCTTCGAGATAATTTTGCGCATATTCATGGGCACGTTTTCGGGGATTTGCGCCACCCTGTGAAAAACGTCAGCAAACCCCTGGCGATACATAAAGTGTTCCATGTCCAGTGCGGGAAGCATGGTTAAATGATCGCGCTCTTCTTCTCTGTCGTTATTCAACAAACTCCGCACCGTAGCGGCATACTTTTTCCCGGCTTCATCACCATCAACCAGCACATGCCACTCGATACCCATCCGGCGGGCGAACTTAACCAGCGGCTTAAGGCCGGACTGGGCAAACTCAATGACTTTGATACCTTCCGCATCAAAGTGGTGCCCACACTGGCGGGCCAGTTCGTTAATGACCCAGGTTTCCGTTTCGCCTTCCACCAGCAGCCAACAGCGGGCAAACAACGACGATGCACGGTTAAAACGAATATGAAAGGCAATACGCCGACCATCTTCTGCGCTGATCCCACCTGGCCCAAGCCGCCAGGCGGCGACGCGGGAAGACTCACGCACCAGGCGGACAACGTGTTCCACGGGGGTGAGGGACAGTAACTCACCTGAGTTGGTGGTCGCCACCCGTTGCAGTGGAAGCAAATTCAGCAGGTGCCAGGCAACCGACAGCATAATCGGATGTAAACGCGTTTCAGGATCTTCTACCAACAGTAACGGCCGGGCGTCTTTATCCAGCCTCAGCGTACCTTTGGCCTGTAACAGCGTCGAAAACAGTCCCAACAAGATCACGCGGTGCGTGCGTCCGCCCGGTCTATCAATCATACGGTTGATAATATCCAGATAGCGCCAGCTACGTTGTTCATTATTGGAACGTCGACGCATCAGACGATAGCGGGACTGACTGGAACCCTGCTCAGAAAAATAGTGTTCCAATAGCTGTACCATGGCCGATAACCCCTGACGTATCTGCCCATCTGTCAGGTTTTGCGGTCGGGTAGCCAGTTCACGTGCCAGAAAATCCAGTTGCCGCGCGGTCACTTCGACATCCGCCGAATCCGGCACCGTACCGTTACGGATCCGTCGCATAAAACGCGCGTCGCGCAGGCGCAGTACTGGCATCAAACGCACGAGGTGCCGCGCCTGATCGTTAATGTCGTCGAGGGGAAGCTGATGGCCCTCGCCATCCAGAAAACTGCGTAACGTCAGAACGCTACCGTCGTCCGCACATTCACCTTCCAGCCGATAGAAAATGCGGTGATAGCCATCCTGACACAGCGTCCAGCTGGCTTCCAGAGGACGATACCTGCGCACGCGGTGGCGACCTGGTTGAGACTCACGAAACGTCAGGATGATATGCAGATGATGTTCCCGGCCTTGTATATCACCCGGCGGGAACCAGAAATCTTCGCGGTCAAAGTGGTACAAATCAGTTTCCGGCGACAGCAACAGGGTTAAAGCATCCAGCAGACTGGACTTACCCCACGCGTTCTCCCCAATCAGCACGTTGCTTTGCTCCAGCATCAACGACAGACGGTTAATACCACGAAATCCAACAATCTCAACGCGTTCGAGAATCATATAGCCTCCGGAAATGCTAACTTTTTCCTTCAAGTTATCAGGAGTATAACGGCAAGCGGGCGCTCAGGACACCCGATATGATCAGGAGGTTAGTCGCAGAAATCAAAAAATATAAGAATATTCTTCTTATGTTTTCCCCGGAATATTATTTCAGAACTCAATCATCGCCGTTTTGCTAATTGAACTATGCTTCATTCATCCAATATTCAAAAAGGAATCACAACATATTGCCTTAAATCAAATTTTTTCATCAATTTAACTGGCGAAGGGATGATGTTTTTTTCTAAAATACCGGCTCTTTCATCATCGTCCCTTTTAGCGATGAATTACCGGGTAAGGAACACGAACCCGGAACTTTTAATTGAGGTGGTTATGTTCAGGAAATTAGCAGCCGAATTCTTCGGTACGTTTTGGCTCGTCTTTGGTGGGTGCGGTAGCGCAGTTCTGGCCGCAGCATTCCCGGAGTTGGGTATCGGATTTGCCGGTGTCGCGCTGGCGTTTGGTTTGACCGTATTAACCATGGCATTCGCCGTAGGTCATATTTCCGGCGGACACTTTAACCCGGCGGTGACCTTCGGTTTATGGGCGGGCGGTCGCTTCCCGGCAAAAGACGTTATTGGTTATGTTATCGCTCAGGTTGTGGGCGGTATTGTTGCAGCAGCGGCACTGTATCTTATTGCCAGCGGTAAAGCTGGTTTTGACGCAACTGCCAGTGGTTTTGCCTCGAACGGCTTTGGTGAACATTCACCTGGCGGCTATTCAATGCTTTCTGCCGTCGTAATTGAAATTATTTTGACCGCTGGTTTCTTATTAGTGATCCACGGCGCGACCGATAAACATGCTCCGGCAGGTTTTGCACCTATTGCGATTGGTCTGGCGTTAACTCTGATCCACTTGATCAGTATTCCGGTTACCAACACCTCCGTTAACCCGGCACGTAGTACCGCTGTAGCCATCTTCCAGGGCGGCTGGGCATTACAGCAATTGTGGTTCTTCTGGGTTATGCCGATTATCGGTGGAGTCCTCGGCGGTCTTATTTACCGCACTCTGCTGGAAAAACGCGATTAATCGATAACAAAAAAGGCCTGGCGCAAGTCAGGTCTTTTTTTTCCCGCTATATTTCCTTTTATTTGCAACTTTACTCCCTTCATTGCATTGAGTAGTGTGTGCTGGCGCATTTCGTCTTACTCTCAGCAAGGATCTGGTTTTCATGTTTTCAGGGCTGTTAATCATTCTGGTTCCCCTTATTGTGGGCTACCTTATTCCGCTTCGGCACAGGGCTGCATTAAAACTCATCAATCGCCTGTTGAGCTGGATCGTCTACCTTATTCTCTTTTTTATGGGTATCAGCCTGGCGTTTCTGGATAATCTCGCCAGCAACCTGTTAGCCATTCTTCATTATTCTGCGGTCAGCGTGACGGTCATTTTGCTGTGTAATATCGCGGCGCTGTTCTGGCTGGAGCGTTCACTGCCCTGGCGACATAACCACAAGCAAGAAAAGCTACCCTCGCGAATTGCGATGGCGCTTGAGTCGCTCCAGCTTTGTGGCGTCGTCGTCGTGGGTTTTCTACTCGGCCTCACCGGTCTTCCTATTCTGCAGCACGCCACCGAAGCCAGCGAATATACGTTAATCTTTTTACTGTTCCTGGTCGGGATTCAACTGCGCAACAGCGGTATGACCTTAAAGCAAATTGTGCTGAATCGCCGGGGGATGATTGTTGCGGTGGTCGTCGTCGCCAGTTCGATGCTGGCGGGGGTTATCAATGCGTTGATCCTCGGCCTGCCGCTGAAAACCGCGCTGGCGATGGCGTCTGGTTTTGGCTGGTACTCCCTGTCCGGTATTCTGTTAACCGAATCGTTCGGGCCGGTGATTGGTAGCGCCGCCTTCTTTAATGACCTGGCCCGCGAGCTGATTGCCATTATGTTGATTCCTGGAATGGTGGGCCGCAGCCGCTCTACCGCGCTGGGGCTATGTGGCGCGACATCAATGGATTTCACCTTACCGGTGCTACAACGCAGCGGCGGTCTGGAGATGGTTCCGGCAGCCATCGTCCACGGCTTTATTCTGAGTCTGTTAGTGCCTTTGCTGATGGCGTTTTTCTCCGCCTGAAGTCAGGACAGATACCTCTCTGGCGGTAGTCATCTACCGCTAAAATTGCGCTAAATCAATCTCCCTGCAAGTTGTAGCAGAAATCCCTTTTATCCCTTCGCGCACAGGCATAACCTTAAACATGTATATTAAATATAACTTTAAAAGGTGTGACCATGTTTTGTGTGCAATGTGAACAAACCATCCGTACTCCGGCAGGAAACGGCTGCTCTTACGCGCAGGGTATGTGCGGTAAAACGGCTGAAACCTCCGATTTGCAGGATCTGCTGATTGCTTCCCTACAAGGTCTGTCTGCATGGGCTGTTAAGGCACGTGAATACGGCATCATCGACCATGAGGTTGATAACTTTGCGCCGCGTGCATTCTTCTCCACGCTGACCAACGTTAACTTCGATTCCCCGCGTATTGTTGGCTATGCCCGTGAAGCTATCGCCATGCGCGACGCCCTGAAAGCGCAATGCCTGAACATCGACGCGAACGCAGCGGTCGCTAACCCGATGGCCGATCTGCAACTGGTCAGCGACGATCTGGGCGACCTGCAACGTCAGGCCGCTGAATTTACCCCGAACAAAGACAAAGCAGCCATTGGCGAGAACATTCTCGGCCTGCGTCTGCTGTGCCTGTACGGCCTGAAAGGTGCGGCAGCTTACATGGAGCACGCGCACGTTCTCGGTCAGTACGACAACGACATCTACGCTCAGTACCACAAAATCATGGCATGGCTGGGAACCTGGCCTTCCGATATGAACGCTCTGCTGGAGTGCTCAATGGAAATCGGCCAGATGAACTTCAAAGTGATGAGCATTCTGGATGCTGGCGAAACCACTAAATACGGCCACCCGACGCCAACTCAGGTCAACGTCAAAGCAACCGAAGGTAAGTGCATCCTGATCTCCGGTCACGACCTGAAAGATCTGTACAACCTGCTGGAGCAGACCGAAGGTACCGGCGTTAACGTCTATACCCACGGTGAAATGCTGCCGGCGCACGGCTACCCGGAACTGCGTAAGTTCAAACACCTGATCGGTAACTACGGCAGCGGCTGGCAGAATCAGCAGGTTGAATTTGCCCGCTTCCCGGGCCCAATCGTAATGACCTCTAACTGCATCATCGACCCAACCGTTGGCGCCTACGATGACCGTATCTGGACTCGTAGCATCGTCGGTTGGCCGGGTGTAAGCCACCTCGAAGGCGACAACTTCGCTCCGGTAATTGCTCAGGCTCAGCAGATGGCGGGCTTCCCGTACAGCGAAATTCCGCACCTGATCACCGTTGGTTTCGGTCGTCAGACTCTGCTGGGCGCGGCTGATACCCTGATCGACCTGGTAAGCCGCGAAAAACTGCGTCACATCTTCCTGGTTGGCGGTTGTGATGGCGCGCGTGGCGAACGTAACTACTTCACCGACTTCGCCACCAGCGTGCCGGACGACTGCCTGATCCTGACCCTGGCGTGCGGTAAATACCGTTTCAACAAACTGGAGTTCGGCGATATCGAAGGTCTGCCGCGTCTGGTCGATGCAGGTCAGTGTAACGATGCATACTCTGCCATCATCCTGGCGGTAACCCTGGCTGAGAAACTGGGCTGTGGCGTGAACGATCTGCCGCTGTCTCTGGTGCTCTCCTGGTTCGAACAGAAAGCGATTGTCATTCTGCTGACCCTGCTGTCTCTGGGTGTGAAAAACATCGTCACTGGCCCGACTGCGCCTGGCTTCTTCACGCCGGACCTGCTGGCAGTTCTCAACGAGAAGTTCGGTCTGCGTTCCGTGACCACCGTTGAAGAAGACATGAAGCAACTGCTGAGCGCGTAAGGAGTAAAGAATGACAATGCCAACTCATCAGTGCCCATGGCGGATGCAGGTTCATCACATCCATCAGGAAACGCCGGATGTATGGACAATTTCGTTGCTGTGCCACGACTATTATCCGTACCGCGCCGGGCAGTATGCACTGGTCAGCGTACGTAATTCAGCGGACACGCTGCGTGCTTACACCCTTTCTTCAACGCCGGGCGTTAGCGAATATATCACGCTGACCATCCGCCGCATTGACGATGGCGCAGGCTCACAGTGGTTAACCCGCGACGTGAAGCGCGGCGACTATATCTGGCTGTCCGATGCAATGGGTGAATTCACCTGTGAAGATAAAGCGGAAGACAGATTCCTGATGCTAGCCGCTGGCTGTGGCGTCACGCCAATCATGTCAATGCGTCGCTGGTTGGCAAAATACCGCCCACAGGCAGATGTGCAGGTGATCTTTAACGTCCGTTCACCGCAAGATGTCATTTTTGCCGACGAATGGCGCGAGTATCCGGTGACCTTAGTTGCTGAAAACAATGCCACTGACGGTTTTGTTTCCGGCCGACTGACCACCGAACTGCTGCAAAGCGTACCGGACCTGGCTTTGCGCACCGTGATGACCTGCGGCCCGGCGCCGTATATGGATCTGGTCGAGAAAGAAGTCAACGCGCTGGGCGTGACACGCTTCTTTAAAGAGCAGTTCTTCACCCCGGTAGCTGAAGCCGCCACCAGCGGTCTGAAGTTCACCAAACTGCAGCCGGCAAAAGAGTTTTATGCGCCGGTAGGCAGTACGCTGCTGGAAGCGCTGGAAAGCAATAAAGTGCCGGTTGTCGCCGCATGCCGTGCGGGCGTTTGCGGCTGCTGCAAAACCAAAGTGGTTGACGGTAACTACACGGTCAGCAGTACCATGACGCTGACCGACGCAGAAATTGCTGAAGGTTATGTGCTGGCCTGCTCCTGTCATCCGCAGGGTGATTTAGTGCTGGCGTAATTGACCGATATCTGATGTGCAAAAGGCTACCCGGTTATATCGGGTGGCCTTTTTTTATGCTGTCAGACGCTGCAAAATTCCGATTTTTTCACCCTCCCAGGCAAAATACCGTCTTCCTCTCGCGAATTATCGACCACACTTACCTGGCACAGGTTAAGCAAAACCCCGACTACCACGTCGAACTTTCTACAAAGGATCCCCATGAAAAAAGTGGCCATCGTCGGCGTAGGTCCCACCGGAATTTATACGTTTCATGCCCTCGTTGAGCGCGGTGAACCGCTGGAGATACAGCTTTATGAGCAAGCTGAGGAAGCTGGCGTAGGCATGCCTTATAACAGCGACAACAACGCAGACCACATGCTGGCCAATATAGCCAGCATTGAGATCCCGCCGATTTATATCAATTATCTGACGTGGCTACAGAATCAAAGCGATGAATACCTGGCGCAGTTTCGGCTTGAACGTACATCGTTGCATGAGCGGCAATTTTTGCCCCGCGTGATCCTCGGCGACTATTATCGCGATCGTTTTTTAGCCATCGTCGATAAAGCGCAAAGATCCGGGTTCACAATTCGCGTATATGAATCAAGTAAAGTCACCGACCTGCAAGCAAACCCGACTGGGGTATCCCTGTGGATCAATCACGCGTCACAGCCCGTCGAAGTGGATTTCGCCGCTATCGCCAGCGGTCATCTGTGGCCAGAAACTGATGCTCAAGCACGCAAGTTTTTCCCCAGTCCGTGGACCGGCCTGATGGAGGCGCAGATTAGCGCTTGCAGGGTGGGTATTCTGGGCACCTCGCTAAGCGCTATCGACGCGGCGATGGCCGTGGTCAGTCAGCATGGTACCTTCACCACCAATACCGACCGTTCACTGCAGTTCACGCGTAAACCCGACAGCCAAAACCTGAAGCTGACCCTGATGTCGCGCAGCGGTGTGCTGCCTGAAGCGGATTTTTACTGCCCTCTTCCCTATGAACCGCTGAATATCGCGACGCAAGAAGCGATTGAAAACACCATTGCCGAGGGCCAAAACGGATTACTGGACCGCATCTTCCGGCTTATTGTGCAACAACTGCAAGACGCGGCCCCTGGGTGGTGCCAACAGGTTGCACTTGCAACGCTTAACGCCGACACATTCCCCGAGGTCTATTTTGCCGACAGGCTCAAGCATGACCCTTTTGACTGGGCGAGGCGTAACCTGGTGGAGGTTGAGCGCAACAAGCATGAACAACATACCGTCACCTGGCGCTATACCTTATTGCGCCTCCATGAGGTTATTGAAGAGATCGTTCCTCATCTTGATGCTCGCGACGAAAAACGTTTCAGGCACGGACTGGCGCGCGTCTTTATTGATAACTATGCGGCAATCCCGTCTGAATCTATCCGCCGATTGCTGGCTCTGCACGATGCCGGGCTGATTGAGATCCTCGCACTCAGCAAGGATTATGAGCGTACAAATGAGCAGGAAAGGACGGTCATTTACCACCACGGTCAGCGCAGTGAATTTGATGTATTTATTGACGCCCGAGGACAACGGGCATTGCAGAGCAAAGATATTCCGTTCCCAACGCTACGCGATCAACTGCTGGCCTGTGGCGATGAGATCCCGGATATCGGCGAAGATTACACGCTGCAAGCGCCGGAAAACGCCCGCAACCGCATCGCCTTTGGCGGACTGCCGTGGTTGATGCACGACCGTCCCTTTATTCAGGGGCTGGTGGTTAGCGCTGAAATAGGTGCGGCGATGGCAAAGGCATTGACGCAACGTGCACTGAGACGTCGGCACAAACTGTGGAACAGTGACGAGATGGATTAACGGCCAGATTTAATGGCGAGGCGGAGATAGGTTAACGCATTCCCGCCTCTGTATTGATTCTCGGATGGCAAACTATCGCCAGGCCGAGTTTCCGGCAACGGAGAAACGCCCCGCGCCCAAAAATGCCACGGCCAGAGCGCCGATGAAGAAATACACCAGACTTTCAATTGCCCATGCGCCGGTTTTATCCAGTGACCAGGTTTCACCCATCCCGACCATCAGCCATGCCACCACCATCGTAAACGCGAGCCCCAACGCCGCCGGACGCGTCAGGATCCCAAGAATAATCAGACACGGTGCCACAACCTCTCCCAGCAGAACGCCATACGCAATAAAGCCGGGGAAACCTTTCGCTATCAGCATGCCACTGATGCCATCAATACCCGCGAACAGTTTATGCAGCCCATGAAACAGCATTAATCCCCCCACGGCAATACGTAACAAAAACTTGCCAAAATCTTCATGAGTCAGTACCCGGTTAACTGTATTTAATAGTTTTATAACCATTTGAATTTATTCCTTGTTTAACCATGTCCAATAACAAACTACGCTTAATACAGGCTTAATGAAACCTGCCGGAAATAAGAGGTAATGATAAGCATAACTATTATCTTCATCTAAACTTGTAACCGGTATCACATTAAAGGAGAAGGAAAACCATGAAACAAACGGTTGCCGCTTTTATTGCTAAAACACTCGAACAAGCAGGCGTTAAACGCATTTGGGGTGTGACGGGTGACTCGCTAAATGGCCTTAGTGACAGTCTGAATCGTATGGGAACGATTGACTGGATGCCAACCCGTCATGAAGAGGTTGCGGCCTTCGCCGCGGGAGCTGAAGCGCAGTTGACGGGAGAACTGGCCGTCTGCGCTGGCTCGTGTGGACCAGGCAACCTGCACCTGATTAACGGCCTGTTTGATTGCCACCGCAACCACGTCCCGGTACTGGCAATTGCCGCACACATTCCATCCAGTGAGATAGGCAGCGGTTATTTTCAGGAGACCCACCCGCAAGAGTTGTTTCGCGAATGTAGCCACTATTGCGAGCTGGTTTCCAGCCCTGAACAGATCCCACAGGTGCTGGCAATTGCCATGCGTAAAGCGGTGCTCAACCGCGGCGTCTCCGTGGTGGTATTACCCGGCGACGTTGCGCTGAAGCCAGCACCAGAAAGCGCCAGCACTCACTGGTATCATGCGCCGCTCCCGGTGGTCACTCCGGAAGAAGAAGAGCTCAGAAAACTAGCGCAACTGCTACGCTACTCCAGCAATATCGCCCTGATGTGCGGCAGCGGCTGCGCCGGTGCGCATAAAGAACTGGTTGAGTTTGCTGCTAAAATAAAAGCGCCGATTGTGCACGCCCTGCGTGGTAAAGAGCATGTTGAGTACGACAACCCTTACGACGTGGGCATGACCGGGCTGATCGGCTTTTCATCCGGCTTCCATACCATGATGAATGCCGACACGCTGATCCTGCTCGGTACCCAATTCCCCTATCGCCCGTTCTACCCCACCGACGCCAAGATTATTCAGATTGATATCAATCCGGCGAGCATTGGCGCGCACAGTAAAGTTGATATGGCGCTGGTAGGCGATATTAAATCCACACTCCGCACCCTGCTGCCGCTGGTGGAAGAAAAAACCGATCGGCAGTTCCTGGATAAAGCGCTGGAACACTATCGTGAGGCGCGTAAAGGGCTGGATGATTTAGCCAAACCCAGCGATAAAGCCATTCATCCGCAGTATCTGGCGCAGCAGATCAGCCACTTTGCCGCTGACGACGCCATCTTCACCTGCGACGTTGGCACGCCAACGGTGTGGGCAGCACGTTATCTGAAAATGAACGGTAAACGCCGTCTGATCGGTTCGTTTAACCACGGGTCGATGGCCAATGCCATGCCGCAGGCGCTCGGCGCACAAGCGACCGAACCGGGACGTCAGGTTGTCGCAATGTGCGGTGACGGTGGTTTTAGCATGCTGATGGGCGACTTTCTGTCGGTTGTGCAAATGAAGCTGCCGGTGAAGATTATTGTCTTCAACAACAGCGTGTTGGGGTTTGTGGCGATGGAGATGAAAGCTGGCGGTTATCTGACCGACGGCACCGAACTGCACGATACAAATTTCGCACGGATTGCCGAGGCTTGCGGCATCACGGGCATTCGCGTGGAGAAATCCTCAGAGGTTGATGAAGCGCTGCAAAGGGCGATGTCGATTGATGGTCCGGTGCTGGTCGATGTGGTCGTCGCGAAAGAAGAACTGGCGATCCCGCCGCAGATCAAACTCGAACAAGCTAAAGGTTTTAGCCTGTATATGCTGCGCGCAATCATCAGCGGGCGCGGTGATGAAGTGATCGAACTGGCGAAAACTAACTGGCTCAGGTAAAACAGAGGGCATTACCTCACTTAAAAAGGAATGCCCGTGATTGATTTACGCAGTGATACCGTCACCCGACCAAGTCGCGCCATGCTCGAAGAGATGATGGCCGCCCCGGTCGGGGACGACGTCTACGGTGATGACCCTACCGTTAATGCCCTCCAGCAATACGCAGCCGAGCTTGCTGGCAAAGAAGCCGCAATTTTCTTACCCACAGGCACTCAGGCGAACCTGGTGGCTCTCCTCAGCCATTGTCAGCGCGGCGAAGAGTATATCGCCGGTCAGGGCGCACATAACTATCTCTACGAAGCGGGTGGCGCAGCGGTACTCGGCAGCATTCAACCGCAACCTATCGACGCCATGCCGGATGGCTCTCTGCCGCTGGACAAAGTGGCGGCAAAAATCAAAGCGGACGATATCCATTTTGCCCGCACGCGTCTGCTCAGTCTGGAAAACACCCACAACGGCAAAGTACTACCACGCGAGTATCTGAAAGAGGCCTGGGAATTCACCCGTGAGCGCAATCTTGCGCTGCATGTCGACGGCGCGCGTATTTTTAACGCCATCGTCGCCTATGGCTGTGAGTTAAAAGATGTCACGCAATACTGCGATTCGTTCACCATTTGTCTCTCCAAAGGTTTAGGAACGCCGGTAGGCTCACTGCTGGTCGGCAGCCACGAGTACATCAAGCGCGCCATTCGTTGGCGTAAAATGACCGGTGGCGGAATGCGTCAGGCCGGTATTCTGGCGGCGGCCGGACTGTATGCGCTGAAAAATAACGTGTCGCGCTTACAAGAAGACCATGACAACGCCGCCTGGATGGCGGAACAACTGCGCGAAGCAGGAGCGGACGTCATGCGCCACGACACCAACATGCTGTTTGTCCGCGTTGGCGAAGAACACGCTGCGGCGCTGGGCGAGTACATGAAAGCGCAAGGCGTGCTGATTAACGCCTCGCCGATTGTGCGTCTGGTGATGCATCTGGACGTATCGCGTGAACAGCTTGCTGAAGTCGTCGCCCACTGGCGCGCTTTTTTAACCCGCTAAGGAGATGGGCGTGCCGCAACGGATTTTGGTTCTTGGCGCCAGTGGCTACATTGGTCAGCATCTGGTACAGGCGCTCAGTCAGCAAGGGCATCAGGTGCTGGCTGCGGCACGCCGCATCGAGCGGCTGGAAAAGCAGCAGTTGGCCAACGTCAGCTGCCATAAGGTCGATTTGAATTGGCCAGATAACCTAACGCCGCTGCTGACCGGCGTTGATACGGTCTATTACCTGGTCCATGGCATGGGAGAAGGCGGTGATTTTATCGCCCATGAGCGCCAGGTAGCAATGAACGTGCGCGATGCGCTACGTGATACGCCAGTCAAACAGCTTATTTTCCTGAGCTCATTACAGGCTCCCCGCCATGAACAATCCGATCATCTGCGTGCGCGACAGATAACCGCGGACACCCTGCGCGAATCAGGCGTGCCGATGACCGAATTGCGCGCTGGTATTATCGTAGGGGCAGGTTCTGCCGCCTTTGAAGTGATGCGCGACATGGTCTACAACCTGCCGGTACTCACCCCTCCGCGCTGGGTGCGCTCGCGTACCACGCCTATCGCGCTGGAGAATTTAATGTACTACCTGGTGGCGTTGTTGGATCATCCTACACGCCAACACCGCGTACTCGAAGCCGCCGGGCCGCAGGTATTGAGCTATCAGGAGCAGTTCGAGCATTTTATGGCGGTCAGCGGTAAACATCGCCTGCTCATCCCTGTCCCCTTTCCTACCCGCTGGATTTCGGTCTGGTTTTTGAACGTCATAACGTCAGTGCCGCCGACCACGGCCAAAGCGCTGATACAGGGTTTAAAACACGACCTGCTGGCCGATGACACCGAATTACGCACCCTGATCCCGCAAAAGCTGATTGCCTTTGATGACGCGGTACGCAGCACGTTGAAAGAAGAAGAGAAGCTGGTCAATTCCAGCGACTGGGGTTACGACGCGCAGGCATTTGCCCGCTGGCGCCCCGAATATGGCTATTTCGCTAAACAAGCTGGCTTTAGCGTTGAAACCTCCGCCAGTCGGCAGGCACTGTGGCAGGTGGTGAATCGCCTCGGCGGCAAAGAAGGCTATTTCTTTGGCAATATTTTATGGAAAACGCGCGCGGCGTTGGACCTGCTGGTCGGCCATAAGCTGGCGAAAGGCAGACCGCAACACTCTCTGTTGCAGGTTGGCGATACCGTTGATAGCTGGAAAGTGATCATCGTTGAGCCAGAAAAACAGCTGACGCTGCTGTTTGGGATGAAAGCGCCAGGATTGGGTCGTCTGAGCTTCACGCTGGAAGATAAAGGCGACCACCGACGCATTGATGTCCGCGCCTGGTGGCATCCGCACGGCATGCCAGGCCTCTTCTATTGGCTGCTGATGATCCCGGCGCATCTGTTCATTTTCAGAGGGATGGCGAAGCGTATTGCTAAACTTGCAGAACAAATCACAGACTCATGATAAAAAGAGCCTGTATTCTTTCATGTTTCCCATTGCATACAGACGAAATTCACGGAAGAATGCGCACGACGTTTTTTAAACACAGTGGATTGATATGAAGGTACTGGTTACCGGAGCCACCAGCGGCTTAGGCCGAAACGCGGTTGAGTTTTTATGCAGCAAAGGCGTCAGCGTCAGAGCTACCGGTCGCAACGAAGCGATGGGCAAGCTGCTGGAGAAAATGGGCGCAGAGTTTGTGCATGCCGATTTGACCGAGCTGGTCTCTTCGCAGGCAAAAGTGATGCTCGCCGGTATCGATACGCTGTGGCACTGCTCCAGTTTTACCTCACCATGGGGAACTCAGGAAGCCTTCGATCTGGCCAACGTTCGCGCAACCCGCCGTCTGGGCGAGTGGGCCGTGGCCTGGGGCGTTCGTAACTTCATTCATATCTCATCACCGTCGCTCTATTTTGATTATCACCACCATCGCGATATCAAAGAGGACTTCCGCCCCCAACGCTTCGCCAATGAATTCGCCCGCAGTAAAGCGGCTGGCGAAGATGTGATTGCGTTGCTGACACAGGCCAACCCGCAGACCCGTTTTACGGTATTGCGTCCGCAAAGCTTGTTCGGACCACACGATAAAGTTTTTATCCCGCGCCTGGCCCATATGATGTACCACTACGGCAGCATTCTGTTGCCGCACGGCGGAAGTGCGCTGGTGGATATGACCTACTACGAGAATGCGGTGCACGCGATGTGGCTGGCAAGTCAGCAAGCCTGCGATAATCTGCCGTCGGGTCGTGCGTACAACATTACCAACGGCGAGCATCGCACCCTGCGCAGTATTGTGCAGAAACTCATCGACGAGCTAAATATTGATTGTCGTATCCGCTCCGTACCCTACCCGATGCTGGACATGATTGCCCGCAGCATGGAGCGGTTAGGCAATAAATCCGCGAAAGAGCCAAAGCTTACGCATTACGGCGTCTCGAAGCTGAATTTTGACTTTACGCTGGATACCACCCGCGCTCAGGAAGAATTAGGTTATCAGCCCGTTGTGACGCTGGATGAAGGGATTGAGCGTACCGCGGCCTGGCTGCGTGACCACGGCAAGCTGCCGCGTTAACCCTGCCCGTATTTCTCCAGTAACGCTTCGGCAATCGCCTGAGTTTCTGCATCCGCCACGCCGTTCCACAAGGTCGGGCGGAAGTGCATCTGGAAGGCCATAATCACCCGCCGCTGTTCACGCGGCGTCATTTCAGGTTTTACCTCATAACCATAGCGCGACAGCAGATCGAGCAATGATGAGGTTTCTACCGGTGCATCGGGCGCTCGCCCGGCAAGATAAAACGCCACTCGCTGAGCATCCGGCCACGCGCCAATTCCTTGCGCAGCCAGTTCTTCCCATGGAAACAGCGGACCTGGATCGTCCTTGCGCTGCGGTGCGACATCCGCATGGGCCACCACGTTCTGTGGTTTTATGTCATAGCGGGCAATAATATCTTTCGCCAAGGGGATTAACGCCTGAATTTGCGCGGGTTCAAACGGCGCAAAATACTTGCTGCCCGCCGATTTTTGCCAGCCGCGGTTTTCCAGCTCAATGCCGATCGAGGTATCGTTAATTCGCGTAGCGCCGCGCCAGAAGCTAATCCCCGCATGCCAGGCCAGATCTTTTTCCGCTACCAGTTGCCAGATACGCGGTTTGCCGTGGTAGAGCGGCGGCACTGCCGGGATCAGATAGTGCGAGCTGACGTTTTTATCGGTCAGCGTAGCCAGAGAAGAGTCGAAATTATCGGCCGTGTAATGGATAACCAGCACTTTAATGCGCGGGTAAGCAGCCTGCGCCTGACGACGGGTATCTAACTGATACCCGTCTATGTCGACAATCCCTTTTTCGCCAGCACATCCTACCAGCAGCAGCGTTAATGCCAGCAGAGACAACAAACGCTTCATCGGCGAGTTTTCACCGCGGTGCCGCTGACGCTCACCATCAGCATGCTACCGTCTTTGCCCACGGTTTCGTAATCGATATCGATACCGACTACCGCATCAGCACCGAGCGCTTTTGCCTGTTCACCAAGCTCCTGAAAAGCAATTTCACGCGCTTTACGCAGCTCTTTTTCATACGCGCCGGAGCGACCGCCGACGATATCGCGAATGCCGGCGAAGAAATCGCGGAAGATATTCGCGCCTAAAATGGCTTCGCCAGTCACAACACCGCAGTATTCCACGATGCTTTGCCCTTCCAGCGTAGGGGTAGTCGAAAACTGCATGGTTAATCTCCTTTTTGCGCTAAGAGCACGATCTCAAAAGCATTATCGAACCGATCCACTATCATTGAAAGGATATATTCTTTACACAAAATAATTCGAGTTGCAGGAAGGCGGCAAAAGAGTGAATCCCCAGGAGCATAGATAACTATGTGACTGGGGTGAACGCACGTAGCCAACGCACAAGCAACTTGAAGTATGACATGTAAATCAACGTAGAACACTAATAGTAGAAAGCTAATAAGGAAATCATTATGCGCTACTCGAAACTCTCTCTGCTGGTTCCATGTGCACTACTTCTCAGCGCCTGTACTACCGTAACGCCGGCCTACAAAGATAACGGCACGCGTAGCGGCTCTTGCGTAGAAGGCGGGCCAGACAGCGTGGCTCAACAATTCTATGATTACCGTATTCAGCACCGAAACAATGACATTACTCCCCTTCGTCCGTACCTCAGCGACAACCTGGCGAAACTGCTGAACGATGCCAGCCGTGATAACGCGCATCGCGATCTGTTTAACAGCGATCCGTTCTCTAGTCGCGCTACGTTACCGGACAGTGCCAGCGTCGCCAGCGCATCGACCATTCCGAATAGTGATGCACGCAACATTCCGCTGCGCGTAGAGCTTAAACAGGGTGACCAAAGCTGGCGTGATGAAGTACTGATGATCCGCGAAGGCCAGTGCTGGGTAGTTGACGATGTCCGCTATCTGGGCGGCAGCGTACACGCGCCAGCCGGGACGCTGCGCCAGTCTGTCGAAAACCGCTAACCACCCCATTCACCCGCTTTAATCATAACCCCCATAAATTGTCTGGCATTCTGCATAGAATGCCGACAATTATTCTTGCCCACTGGTGGCCCCGCTATTTTGTGCTATGTTTAGATAAGAATGCGGTTTGCATTTAACTTTTAACGCATAAATATTGCATAACTATTCTGTCAAAGGTAGTATCTGCGGCTTCAATAGCTATCAGACTGCCAGTATCGAGTGTCAATGAGTATTCAATTAAACGGCATTAACTGCTTCTACGGCGCACATCAGGCGCTGTTCGATATCACGCTGGATTGCCCTCAGGGTGAAACACTGGTGTTACTTGGCCCAAGTGGAGCCGGGAAAAGCTCGCTGCTGCGCGTACTCAACCTGCTTGAGATGCCGCGCTCGGGCACGCTCTCTATTGCGGGTAACCGTTTCGACTTCACGAAGACCCCGTCAGACAAAGCCATTCGGGAGCTGCGTCAGAACGTGGGCATGGTCTTCCAGCAATACAACCTTTGGCCGCATCTCACGGTTGTGCAGAATCTGATTGAAGCGCCCTGCCGCGTACTGGGTCTGACAAAAGATCAAGCGCTGGCACGCGCCGAAAAATTGCTGGAACGTCTGCGCCTGAAGCCGTACAGCGATCGCTACCCACTGCATCTCTCCGGCGGCCAGCAACAACGTGTGGCCATTGCCCGCGCGTTGATGATGGAGCCGCAGGTGCTGCTGTTTGATGAACCTACCGCAGCGCTTGATCCGGAAATTACTGCCCAAATCGTCAGCATCATTCGTGAACTGGCGGAAACCAACATTACTCAGGTGATCGTCACCCACGAAGTGGAAGTTGCACGTAAAACGGCCAGCCGTGTGGTGTATATGGAAAACGGTCATATCGTCGAGTTTGGGGATGCGAGCTGCTTTGCCAACCCGCAAACCGAAGCGTTTAAAAACTATCTCTCTCACTAAGATTCGGGACAATACAATGAAAAAAGTTCTGATTGCCGCGCTAATCGCAGGTTTTAGCCTTTCCGCTACCGCAGCCCAAACCATTCGTTTCGCCACCGAAGCGTCTTATCCTCCGTTTGAATCTATTGATGCGAATAACAAAATCGTAGGGTTTGACGTTGATCTGGCGAATGCGCTGTGTAAAGAGATTGACGCGACCTGTACCTTCACCAATCAGGCCTTCGACAGCCTGATCCCGAGCCTGAAATTCCGTCGTTTTGACGCGGTGATGGCCGGTATGGACATCACGCCAGAGCGTGAAAAACAGGTTCTGTTCACCACCCCGTATTACGACAACTCTGCCCTGTTTGTTGGCCAACAGGGTAAATACACCAGCATTGACCAGTTGAAAGGCAAAAAAGTCGGTGTACAAAACGGTACTACGCACCAGAAATTCATCATGGATAAACATCCGGAAGTGACCACCGTACCGTATGACAGCTACCAGAATGCCAAACTCGATCTGCAAAATGGTCGTATTGACGGCGTATTTGGTGATACCGCAGTGGTGACCGAATGGCTGAAAGACAATCCAAAGCTGGCCGCAGTTGGCGACAAAGTGACGGATAAAGATTACTTCGGTACGGGTCTGGGCATCGCTGTGCGCCAGGGCAATACCGAGCTGCAGCAGAAATTTAACGCTGCGCTGGAAAAAGTGAAGAAAGATGGGACTTACGAGACCATCTACAACAAATGGTTCCAGAAGTAATACTTGATGAATGAATTTTTTCCTTTAGCAAGCGCCGCCGGGATGACCGTCGGCCTTGCCGTTTGTGCGCTGATTATTGGCCTCGCGCTCGCCATGTTTTTTGCCGTCTGGGAGTCAGTAAAATGGCGTCCGGTAGCATGGACGGGCTCAGCTCTGGTCACCATCCTGCGTGGTCTGCCGGAAATTCTGGTGGTTCTGTTCATCTATTTCGGCTCTTCACAGCTGCTGCTGACGCTGGCCGATGGCTTTACGATCAATCTCGGGTTTGTACAAATCCCGGTTCAGATGCAGATCGAAAACTTCGACGTCAGCCCGTTCCTGTGCGGTGTAATTGCGCTGTCATTGCTGTATGCGGCTTACGCGTCGCAAACGCTGCGTGGCGCGCTGAAGGCCGTACCACTCGGACAATGGGAATCAGGTCAGGCGTTGGGTTTGTCTAAAGCCGCGATCTTCTTTCGCCTGGTGATGCCGCAGATGTGGCGTCACGCTCTGCCGGGACTGGGTAACCAGTGGCTGGTATTGCTGAAAGATACCGCGCTGGTCAGCCTTATCAGCGTGAACGATCTGATGCTGCAAACCAAGAGCATTGCCACCCGTACCCAGGAGCCGTTTACCTGGTACATTGTGGCGGCGGCTATTTACCTGGTGATTACGCTGGTGAGTCAGTACATTCTCAAACGCATTGACCTGCGCGCGACACGATTTGAGCGGAGACCAGGCTGATGCTTGAGTATTTACCTGAATTGTTAAAAGGGCTGCATACCAGCCTGACGCTGACGGTCGCCTCCATCGTGGTTGCTCTGGTGCTGGCGCTGGTTTTCACCGTCATCCTGACGCTAAAAACGCCGATTGTGGTCTGGTTGGTTCGCGCCTATATCACGTTGTTTACCGGTACTCCGCTGCTGGTGCAAATATTCCTGATCTACTACGGGCCAGGGCAGTTCCCGACGCTACAGGAGTATCCGGTACTGTGGCACCTGCTCTCTGAACCGTGGCTGTGCGCCTTAATTGCGCTATCGTTAAACAGTGCGGCTTATACCACCCAGCTGTTCTACGGTGCCATCCGCGCGATCCCGGAAGGCCAGTGGCAGTCCTGTGGAGCGTTGGGGATGAGTAAGAAGGATACGCTGGCGATTCTGTTGCCGTACGCCTTTAAACGCGCCCTCTCCTCGTATTCCAACGAAGTGGTGCTGGTGTTTAAAAGTACCTCACTGGCATACACCATCACGCTGATGGAAGTCATGGGCTATAGTCAGCTGCTGTACGGTCGCACTTATGACGTCATGGTTTTCGGCGCGGCGGGTGTGATTTACCTGATCGTCAACGGTTTGCTGACGCTGATGATGCGCTTGATCGAACGTAAAGCGCTGGCGTTTGAACACCGGAATTAAATCGGTTTTTATGTCTGATGGCGCTACGCTTATCAGGCTACGATTCATCTTCCGTTGTACACTCTCCGGTGAATATGCATAAAGCCAAAATAAAAAGACGGACAACAACCTAAATTGTCCGTCTTTTTTTATATCTTTAAAAATAACTAATCATTTTAATTGCATATAAATTCATTAAATGGCATTGTTAATTCACGCCGCAGACACGGTAAATAATCATAAGATTGACAGACGGGAGTTCCACCATGAAAAAGTTAGTACTGGCCGCATTACTTGCTACTTTCGCCGCAGGCGCCTCAGCTGCTGATAAAATTAGTTTCGGTGTATCAGCGACTTATCCGCCATTTGAGTCACTGGATGCAAGCAATAAAATTGTCGGTTTTGACATCGACCTGGCAACGGCACTGTGCAAACAAATGCAGGCTGACTGTACTTTCACCAATCATGCTTTTGATAGCTTGATTCCCGCGCTGAAATTCAAAAAATATGATGCGGTGATTTCCGGAATGGACATCACGCCTGAGCGTAGCAAGCAGGTGGCATTTACTCAGCCTTACTATGCAAACTCCGCGCTGGTGATTGCGAAAAAAGACACCTATAAAACCTTTGCCGACCTGAAAGGGAAACGCATTGGCATGGAAAACGGTACCACGCACCAGAAATACCTGCAGGACAAACACCCTGAAGTGAAAACTGTGGCCTACGACAGCTATCAGAATGCGATTATCGACCTGAAAAATGGTCGTATTGATGGCGTATTTGGCGATACCGCCGTGGTTAACGAGTGGCTGAAAACCAACCCGCAGTTAGGCGTAGCCACTGACAAAGTGACCGACCCACAATACTTCGGTACTGGTCTTGGCATTGCGGTTCGCCCGGATAACAAAGCCCTGCTGGAAAAACTGAATAGCGCGCTGGCCGCAATCAAAGCTGACGGCACGTACCAAAAAATCAGCGATCAGTGGTTCCCACAGTAACGTCCACCCAATCTGAAAAGCCGCATTCTGCGTAATGCGGTTCAGTTAACGCCTCAGTTTCAGAAAGCATCACCTGTGTTGGTAGAAGTTATGGATATGCTATCTCACGGTAAGGGTTCCGTTCACCTCATGTGCATCGTTTCTCTGAAACACCGATTCCTGTGAACGTGTAAAGGGCGTTCTCCGCCACGCCCTTTACAATCCCGGCTCCCGGCGGGAAAATTGCCACTTCGTGGTCCCCTCCGTTTATTCCTCCAGGCTACCGGGCCGGACGCGAGGCAGCGTCCCTGCAAAACGCGCCCTGAACCCGCATCCCTGCGGGTTCTCCCGGCCTTACGGAAACACGTCGGCAATTTTCAGCCGGACCAGCCCACACCTGACCACCTGCGTTTTTTATCTGAATAGCAAAACAGAGTTAACTGGAAGTCAGCGCGTTGCAGCGATGACCCCGGTCCGGCTGAAAATCGATGAGGCGTTGACGGCTGACCGGGTCTGCCCGCAGGGATGCGGGCAGAGGGGACGGCCTGCAGGGACGCAGGCCCGGCCCCGACCCGACAGGCAGACGGCATAAGACGAATGAATCGCGTAGCGACGATTTTCCCGCCGGGAGCCTGGGTTGCAAGGGAGGCGGCGGTGAGCCTCCCTTGCACGTTCACGGGTATCTGCGCTTCAGAGAATTGCTACCGCCGAGGTGAACGGAACCCTGAGCAAGAATCACATGTTCCCCATAATGCTTAACTGAACAGTATTGCGCATTCTGCGGCTTTTTTTATCTCTTCGCCTTCGCTTTCAGTCAGTTCTTACGCCATAAACCCATTCCTGGCGTACACTTGTTAAAACGAAAAAAAGTGAGGCAAACGGATGATAGCGTTCCCTGCCAGTTTACTGATCCTCAACGGAAAAAGTGCTGATAATCTCCCCCTGCGTGATGTCATTGCAGAGCTACGCGATGAAGGCGTGGAAATCCATGTTCGCGTTACCTGGGAAAAAGGCGACGCCCAACGCTACGTTGATGAAGCTCGCCAGTTAGGCGTTGCAACGGTGATTGCCGGCGGCGGCGACGGCACAATTAACGAAGTCTCGACGGCGCTGATCCAGTCACAGGGCGGCAATATCCCGGCGCTCGGTATTTTACCGTTGGGAACGGCGAATGATTTTGCAACCAGCGTAGGCATACCCGACGCCCTTGATAAGGCGTTAAAACTGGCTATCGCCGGAAATGCGACTGATATCGATATGGTTCAGGTCAATGATAAAACCTGTTTTATCAATATGGCGACCGGCGGCTTCGGCACACGCATCACCAGCGAGACGCCAGAAAAACTCAAGGCCGCATTAGGTGGCGTATCGTACTTTATTCACGGATTAATGCGCATGGATACGCTCAAACCCGACATCTGCGACATTCGTGGGGAAGATTTTCACTGGCAGGGTAAGGCGCTGGTCATTGGTATCGGTAATGGTCGTCAGGCCGGTGGTGGGCAACAGCTTTGCCCGACGGCGCTGATCAACGATGGTCTGCTGCAACTGCGTATTTTTACCGGCGAAGAGCTGCTGCCAGGGCTACTTTCGGCGTTAACGCAATCCGAAGACAACCCTAACATCATCGAAGGCGCATCATCGTGGTTTGATATCCGCGCCCCGCACGAAATTACGTTTAATCTCGATGGCGAACCGCTTAGCGGACAAGAATTTCATATTGAAATCCTGCCCGCAGCGCTACGTTGCAGACTGCCGCCGGGTTGTCCGCTACTGCGTTAACACGACGACACCCCAACTGGGATCAGGCAATGGTGACTTTGCTGTCCAGATAAACATCCTGCACGGCGTTAATCAGCTTAACGCCGTCAGCCATGGTTTTCTTGAATGCTTTTCGTCCAAGAATCAGCCCCATGCCGCCAGCACGTTTGTTAATCACCGCCGTACGTACCGCATCGCTCAGATCGGTTTCGCCGCCAGCCGCACCGCCAGAGTTAATTAATCCGGCGCGCCCCATATAGCAGTTCGCCAGCTGATAACGCACCAGATCGATTGGGTTGTCGCTGGTCAGCTTGCTGTAAACGCGATCGTCGGTGTAGCCAAAGTTGACTGCTTTATACCCGCCGTTATTTTCCGCCATTTTCTGCTTAACGATATCCGCCCCGATAGTGGCTGCCAGATGGTTAGCCTGCCCGGTGAGATCGGCGGAAACATGGTAATCCACGCCATCTTTTTTAAACGCGGAGTTACGCAGATACGCCCACAGCACGGTGACCATCCCCAGTTCATGAGCACGCTCGAACGCCGCAGAAATCTCTTCAATCTGGCGACGGGACTCCTCTGAACCGAAATAGATGGTTGCCCCTACCGCAACCGCGCCCATATTGAATGCCTGTTCTACGCTGGCATACAGCGTCTGGTCAAACGTATTGGGGTAGCTCAGCGTTTCGTTGTGGTTAATTTTTACAAGAAACGGAATGCGGTGCGCGTAGCGACGGGAGACGGAAGCCAGCACGCCATAGGTCGATGCCACGCAGTTACACCCTGCTTCGATAGCCAGTTCCACAATATTCTTCGGATCAAAGTACAGCGGGTTAGCCGCGAACGATGCCCCCGCGGAGTGTTCCACGCCCTGATCCACCGGTAGAATTGACAGATAACCTGTCCCGGCCAGTCGGCCCGTGTTATACAGCGTTTGCATATTACGCAGCACCGCTGGCGGACGGTTGTTATCCACCATCACGCGATCGACGTAATCATGTCCAGGCAGGTAAAGTTGGTCAGAAGGAATGGTCATACAACGATGCTGTAAAAGGTTGTCGGCATCTTTGCCAAGCAACTGCGCAATATCAGTCATAGCTATGCTCCCGTAAGTTCCGATTTGAAACCGGAATGTGGATTGTCCTGACCCGCTTTGTTGCGGGCAGCAATAAGCCTGGTACCGACTGCGTTTTTTTTCCATCTTTAGCGCACTTTTCAGCAACTTCTGCTGGCTCGATTCAGGAAGAAATAATGTTAAGGCGGTCAAATTTAGACCTCAAAGGTATTTTAAAGGTATTATCGAATGGTACTATCAGTGCGTACCTTACCTGTCATGAAGGATTTAAAGATGAAAACTACAGTTAAGCTGTCGTTCATGATGTTTGTAGAGTGGTTTATCTGGGGCGCCTGGTTTGTACCGCTGTGGCTGTGGCTGAGTAAAAGTGGCTTTAGCGCCGGGGAGATCGGCTGGTCCTACGCCTGTACCGCAATTGCCGCGATCCTGTCGCCCATCCTGGTCGGTTCTGTCACTGACCGTTTTTTCTCCGCGCAAAAAGTGCTGGCGGTGCTGATGTTCGTCGGCGCTATTTTAATGTACTTCGCCGCCCAGCAAACCACCTTCAGCGGATTTTTCCCGCTGTTACTGGCCTATTCGTTGACCTATATGCCGACGATTGCGCTGACCAACAGTATCGCTTTTGCCAACGTCAGTGACGTTGAGCGTGATTTCCCGCGCATCCGTGTGATGGGGACCATTGGCTGGATCGCCTCTGGGTTGGCCTGCGGTTTCTTACCGCAAATGCTTGGCTATAGTGACATCTCCCCTACCAATATTCCTCTGCTTATCACTGCCGGAAGCTCCGCTCTGTTGGGCGTCTTTGCGTTCTTTTTACCGGATACGCCGCCGAAAAGTACCGGCAAAATGGATTTCAAGGTCATGCTGGGTCTGGATGCGCTGATCCTGCTGCGGGATAAGAACTTCCTCGTCTTTTTCTTTTGCTCTTTTCTGTTCGCGATGCCGCTGGCGTTCTATTACATCTTCGCCAACGGTTATCTGACTGAAGTCGGGATGAAAAACGCCACCGGTTGGATGACGCTGGGCCAGTTCTCTGAAATCTTCTTTATGCTGGCGCTACCGTTTTTCACCAAACGCTTTGGCATTAAAAAGGTATTGCTGCTTGGTCTTATTACTGCGGCTATCCGCTACGGATTTTTTGTTTACGGCGGCGCGGAAGAATATTTCACTTACACCCTGCTGTTTCTCGGCATTCTGCTGCACGGCGTCAGTTACGACTTCTACTACGTCACAGCCTACATTTATGTCGATAAAAAAGCGCCCGTACATATGCGCACCGCGGCGCAAGGGCTTATCACCCTCTGTTGTCAGGGATTCGGTAGCCTGCTCGGTTATCGTCTGGGCGGCGTGATGATGGAAAAAATGTTTGCTTATCAGGAACCGGTGAATGGTCTTACCTTTAACTGGGCTGGCATGTGGGGATTTGGCGCGGTCATGATCGCCGTCATTGCCGTAATGTTTATGATTTTCTTTCGCGAGTCAGATAAAGAAATCACCGCCATTAAGGTGGACGATCGCGATGTAGCGTTGAAACAAGGGGAAGTAAAATGAAAGCAGAACGTATTCTCGGTGCTCTTTATGGGCAGGCGTTAGGGGATGCGATGGGTATGCCGTCGGAACTGTGGCCAAGAACCCGGGTTAAAGCCCATTTCGGTTGGATCGACCGTTTTTTACCCGGCCCTGCGGAGAATAATGCCGCCTGCTATTTTAACCAGGCGGAGTTCACTGATGACACTTCCATGGCGCTGTGTCTGGCTGATGCTCTGCTTGAGTGCGACGGAGAGATTGTACCCGACGTTATTGGCCGCAATATTCTGGCCTGGGCCGAACGTTTTGATGCTTTTAATAAAAACGTGCTCGGCCCGACCTCAAAAATTGCGCTAAAAGCCATTCGCGACGGCAAACCTGTCGCCGAACTGGAAAATAACGGCGTTACCAACGGAGCGGCAATGCGCGTTTCACCGCTGGGATGCCTGCTCCCCGCGCGCGATCTCGATGCCTTTATCGATGATGTGGCATTAGCCTCCAGCCCGACGCATAAATCGGATTTGGCTATCGCTGGCGCAGTGGTGGTCGCGTGGGCGGTATCACGCGCTATCGATGGCGGAAAATGGTCAGAGATTGTCGACGCGCTGCCAGCCATTGCCCGGCATGCGCAGCAAAAAAGGATCACTACCTTTAGCGCATCGCTCTCTGCACGCCTTGAACTGGCGCTGAAAATTGTCCGTAACGCTGACGGCATTGAGTCTGCCTGCGAGCAGTTGTATCAGGTTGTAGGGGCCGGAACCAGTACCATTGAATCCGTGCCATGCGCCATCGCTATGGTTGAGCTGGCGCAGACCGATCCTAACCGCTGCGCCATTCTGTGCGCGAACCTCGGGGGCGATACCGACACCATCGGGGCGATGGCAACTGCCATTTGTGGCGCGCTCCACGGCGTAAGTGCGATTAATCCGGCATTGAAACATGAGCTCGATGCGGTAAATCAGCTGGACTTTATCCGCTACGCCAGTGGATTGATGCGACTGCGCGAGCAGCGGGAGGCACTATGAGCACCACGCGTCTGCAACAACTTCTCCCGCAGTTACGCACACAGCGACCCGTTACGGTGGTGGGTGCGGCGGTGATTGATGTCATTGCCGATGCGTATGCCCTTCCCTGGCGCGGATGTGACATTGAACTCAAACAGCAAGGGGTGAACGTTGGCGGCTGCGCGCTCAATATCGCCGTAGCACTCAAGCGGTTAGGTATCGACGCCAGTAATGCTTTACCGCTGGGTCAGGGGGTGTGGGCCGATATTATCCGCAACCGGATGGCAAAAGAGGGACTGCACAGCCTGATCGATAACGCCGCAGGCGATAACGGCTGGTGTCTGGCTCTGGTCGAGCCGGATGGCGAACGTACCTTTATGTCCTTTAGTGGCGTCGAAAATCAGTGGAACGCTGACTGGCTGGCACAGCTGGAGATCCCACGTCACAGCCTGGTTTATCTCTCGGGCTATCAGTTAGCCTCTCCATGTGGTGAGTTGCTGGTGCATTGGCTGGAAGGGCTGGAGGAAGTGACGCCGTTTATCGATTTTGGTCCACGCATCGGCGACATTCCCGAGCCCTTACTGGCAAGAATTATGGCCTGCCGTCCACTGGTATCGCTCAATCGGCAGGAGGCGGAAATTGCCGCCGAGCGGTTTGCATTAAGCCAGGATATAGAAGGTTTTGGCGCACAATGGGTGCAACGTTTTGCCACACCGGTGGTGGTACGCCACGATAAAGACGGTGCGTGGTATTTCAGCACGCAAACTTCCGGTTGCATACCGGCATTTGCGACAGCGGTCGTTGATACCATTGGCGCTGGTGACAGCCACGCTGGCGGCATGCTGGCGGGACTGGCGTCTGGCTGGTCGCTGGCTGACGCGGTACTGCTTGGAAACGCCGTGGCGTCCTGGGTGGTAGGGCATCGCGGGGGCGATTGCGCCCCTACGCGCGAGGCGTTACTCCTCGCACACAAACACGTATAGATCGCTTCGACAATAGCTGATGCTGTATTCAATGGGCCGTTGCTGCTGGTCAAGCGCTACCTGCTTGATCACCAGCACCGGCACTTTGCTGTCCATTTGAATGTGCGCCTGGAACTCTGCGTCAGGCATTCGGGCACTGACACGTGAGCGGGTGCGCTGCGGGAAAATATGCTGGCTGCGAAAATAGTCATACAGTGAAACGCCGATGGCATCCACGTCATGAATTAGATGGGCAGGAACCCATGACTCTTCAATAGAAACTGCATCTTCATCTACGTAGCGAATGCGCTTGAGCAGGAAGACGTCACTCCCCGTGGCAACAGCCAGCTGCTGCGCTACCTCTTCCGGGCAAGGCACAATCCGCTTGTTAACCCACAGCGTATCTGGTTTTTTACCGCGCAACACCACCTGCTGTGAAAAACCACGCGCTTCTTTTAGCGAATACTCGAAGATGTTGTTGATTTGCGTCCCGTAACCGCGGGCGCGCGTCACGACGCCTTCTTCTTCCAAAGCCTGCATCGCCTTACGAACCGTAATTCGCGAAACGCCGGTCAACTGGCTGAGATCGCGCTCGCCGGGCAGGATGTTTCCATGCTCCAGAATCCCGCTGCGCACAGCGTTTTTCACCGTTTGCGCAAATTTCATATACAGCGGCGTGTTATCTGCCGCGGAAATGCGTTCATTCAGTTGCGCGATAAGCTGGGTATGCGCTTGTTCCATTTATCTTTTTCCTGCAGCCGTTTCTGCAGTCAGTATACTCATTACCACCACGCGTGGAAATGATGCACCGGACCAATTCCCTCACCGACTTCCAGGGTGTCGGCCTGCGCCAATGCCGCTGAAAGCCACAACTTAGCTTCCTGCACTGTCTGTGCCCAGTTGTCATGGCGCGGACGCAGCGCCGCCAGTGCCGCCGATAGCGTACAGCCAGTACCGTGGGTATTTTTGGTCATCACCCTTGGCGCGGTAAAACGCTTTTCGCCATCACGGGTAAAGAGCCAGTCGGGGCTTTGCGCATCCTCCAGATGACCGCCTTTCATCAACACCGCCTCGCAACCCAGCGCCCGCAGCGCCCTTCCCTGCTCTAACATCTCCTGCTCAGTCTGCGCATGGGGAGCCCCGAGCAGCGCCGCAGCTTCGGGTAAATTTGGGGTGATAATCGAAACCTGCGGCAGCAAATGGGTACGCAGCGTTTCAACCGCCGAGGGAGACAGCAACGGATCGCCGCTTTTCGCCAGCATCACGGTATCCAGTACGACATTTTGCACCCGATGGCGACGCAAACGTTCGGCGACCGCTTCAACAATATCCGTTTCCGCCAGCATACCGATTTTAGTGGTGTCGATACGCACATCACTGAACACCGAATCCAGCTGTGCAGCGACAAAGTCAGGTTCAATGCGATACACCGACTGTACCCCGCGCGTATTTTGCGCCACCAACGCCGTGATAACCGAGCAGCCGTAAGCGCCAAGCGCCGAGAACGTTTTTAAATCGGCCTGAATACCTGCGCCACCGCTTGGATCGGTTCCGGCAATGGTTAGTGCGTTAATCCGTTTCATAGTTGCTCCTGCGCGTTCAGGTTATAGAGGGCGTCGATAAATGCCGGGACAAAACTGCCCGGTCCGGTTGATTGTTGAGTGGCTATTTGTCCGGCCTGTTTCATCCAGCTACAGGCGGAGGCGACGTTATCAAGCCGGTCACCGTGCAGGGCGCAACTGGCCGCAACGACTGCCGACAGCGCGCATCCGGTGCCCACCACGCGCGTCATCAACGGGTCACCCCCGTTCACGCAGACGGTACGCTGACCATCGGTGATATAGTCAATTTCGCCGGTAACCACGACAATGGTCCCAACCTGACGAGCCAGTGCCTGCGCTGCGGGAAGCGCAGCGGCTGCCGTATCGGTCGTATCCACGCCGCGTCCCCCGCCGTTCATACCCGCCAGAGCCAGTATTTCCGAAGCGTTGCCGCGGATAGCTGCAGGCTGTAGCGCCAACAAATCCAGACAGAAGCGACGACGAAACTCCAGCGCCCCCACGGCAACGGGATCGAGCGTCCACGGGGTTTTAGCAAGTTGTGCCCGCTCAACTGCGGCGCGCATCGCCGTAGCCCGTTCCCGGGTTAAGGTGCCGACATTAATCAGTAATGCACTGGCAATAGACGCGAACTGACTGGCTTCCTCGGGCTCGATTACCATTGCAGGTGATGCGCCCAGCGCCAGCAGCGTATTGGCCGTAAAGCTTTGCACGACCTCGTTGGTCATGCAGTGTGTGAGAGGGGAAAGCGTTCTAAATTGGTGTAAGGTGTGAGCCGCGAGTGTGCGGCTGTGCAGGTCAGGCTGCATGGTTCAGCTCCTGCCCGCGCGAAGAAGGGACACGAGCAGTGTCAGACTTCCCTACGCTGGCATTATCCAGATCAGGTGGTACGGGTATTTCTCAGCCTTCACCAGGAAGGGCACCCCGAGTCGTTGAAACACAAGTTTCGGTAACAGAATACTGCCAACGCTTGATGATGTAAATTAGCGCAGCACCATGGCCCTCCACGAAATTACGGGGTAAGGTTGCAGCTAATCTGTACATTCATTTACACTTTTTACGAAATGACTGGCGTGATCACAAAAAAGTTCTTGTCAGATGCCCTATAAGCCAGGAATGATACACGACTGATGTTGATGACCCGAACAGGTAAAGAGGATGGGTATGAAGAATAAAATGTTGCTGGGTGCACTCCTGCTTGCAAGCAGCGTCGTCTGGGCCGCGCCGGCCGCAACAGCTGCTCCCACCGGAATTGATAAGTATGAGTTGAGCGGTTTCATTGCCGATTTTACCCATTTTAAACCTGGTGACACGGTCCCACCGCTGTACCGTACTGACGAATATGCGATTAAGCAATGGAACCAACGCAACCTGCCAGCACCTACCGCCGGTACCCACTGGACCTACATGGGTGGTGCGTACGTGCTGATCAACGATGCTGACGGTAAGATCATTAAAGCCTACGACGGCGAGATTTTTTATCATCGTTAATAGAAAAAACACGTACTTTCAGCAAGAAAGTACGTGAAATACCCGCAAATCAATTAGTCATAAGATACTGCAAATATTACTTTACTTTGTACTTCACCAGGCAGTAATGATTCCCCTGTCACGCGAACATATTTCGCAGTGATAGGGAAA
This sequence comes from Citrobacter sp. RHB35-C21, assembly GCF_013816515.1. Classification (NCBI taxonomy): domain Bacteria; kingdom Pseudomonadati; phylum Pseudomonadota; class Gammaproteobacteria; order Enterobacterales; family Enterobacteriaceae; genus Citrobacter; species Citrobacter sp. RHB35-C21. Next base: position 1,892,743 of record NZ_CP057147.1, on the reverse strand, counting down.
GTGTACTGATTACTGATTGCTTCCAGTTTGGTCATTCTGTTCATTAGATTATCCCCCTGTTTTAGGGGAGAAGTCGCGGTGCCATTATATATCTGGAACCCCACCCCTTTGGCGCCATTTGCTATCGTGTTTTTTAGTATTTTCCCGCTTTCATCCCAGTCACCGCGCACCACTTTAAAAGTGACGGGATTGGTGGTAACGTTATATATACTTTCGCAATTCAATACCAGATTTGTGGAACCCGATTTGGTATTATTAACCGTGAGCATCTCATTCAATGTGGTATCTGGCATTTTAATTTCGTAGCGGGGTAATGAAAACTGACAGGTGGTGGGTTTATGCGTTACTGTAAAGCTTAAATTCTGTGTAAAAGCTGAATTACTCGATAAACGTCCGGTAACCCAGCAATAAAGATAAGCTAACCAGTTTGAAGTACAAGAATTATCAGAGGTAATACTTACTGCCGGGTCGCTCAGACTAAACGCATCACCGGATACTGTCTGCTTAATAGTCCCTGAATTTACATATTTTGCTGAGATGGTGAAACTTTTGGTATCCAGTACTTCGCCGGCACTAACCGTTTTCTTACCAATACTTACTGGAAAATCATTGCTGGTCAGATTGATATTAATTAAAACCTTCTTGCCGCTGCTCCCCTGAATTGCAACAATGTAATCCTTGAGCGGTGTTGTATAATATAAGCTATCACTGTTAGCTGTACACACTATGTTGCCACTGGAACTGAGATTAATTTGATTTGTTGCTGTTCCAGATGTCATATCCAGATTAATTGTCGTTAACCCGCCATTTTTTGTCTGAAATGTACACCCGGCATCAGCACCAAAGGATGACAGCAGCAAAAATATCAAAAATACGTATCCTTTCATATCTTGCATCCTTATCGGCAAATATAGACTTTATTCTCATCAATCACCCTATCGAAGGTAATTGTACAGAACTGTCCCTGCTGTTTATTAACTGCAACACGTACCGACGCGGGAATATCGTTGGTGCGAATAAATAACCGGCTACCCTGCCCCACCAGGCCAACATTATTACCGATATCATCTTCCACTTCATAACCGAATGATAACGGAGAGCCGTCCGGACGCTCGGCCAGGAAGTACCAGGGTTTGCGCCGATCGGTTTCAAACTCCGTCATCACGACCGCACCGCGATAGGGTACTGTACCTTTTCGATTGCCCAGTAATGCCACATCGCTATTAGTGTCGGAAAGATCCAGCATCAGCATATTTTCACGGTACGGCGTCAGACTGTCGTAAATCGCGTAACCTTTACTGTTGGTTGTTAGATAACGATGCCCCTGCACAGCCGCACCCTGTAACCCAGGCGCTTTAACAATGGCGAATGTATCTGAAAGCCGGGGAGTCAGAGCGACGCCCTCAGACCACACCACGATCCCCCCCTGAATATTGCCGCTGGCCTGTTGATACTTATTCGATTGGCTGTAACTACTGCCTACCGTCGCCACTGGCGCGCGCCAGACCATGCTAACGCCCGCAGTTGTCTCGTTCCCCTGTCGTTGCTGACTGAGGTTGGCACCATAGCTGAATTGATCGCGATGACCCGTCACCCCGCTTAAGCTGGTGTTATTCGACTGAAAGCCGTCATTATCAAACGTCGTGGAATTAGAGACGAACAGATCGCGTCGAGGAGTGGAAATACCGTCCCCCCACGAGAACGGGATGGAGATATACAGGTTAAAACGCTTATCCTCGTGGTTGTCCTCATCGTACGTTTGACTCACGGCAACGGTATAGCTAACTCGCTGCCAGGCGTTAGAGTAGCTAAGCTGATAATCTTTGCCGTTTCCACTGCGTTGCCAATAGTCGCGCCACAGGCCACTGACCGCCAGGGATCCCCAGTTTTCGGGTAACGCTTGATTTATATTCAGTGAAAAACTGTTCTTGCGGCCAAAGTCATTTTGATAGTAGTCCGCAATGTCATAAACGTCGTTTTTATCGCGATTATAGTTATTTTTATTATTCGCCCACACGTAGTCATTAAAGGTACGATAATTCCGCGAGGAATAACGATAAGCTGCAAGTGCAAACTGCGTACCGGTCTGCGTGACATATTTGTTCCATGCAACCTGATAGCTCTGACCATCAAAAACATCACCATTATCCTGCTCGCTATGCGATCGCGTGGCGTCTACCGATACTGCGCCAATGGGGGTATTCCAGCCAGTCCCAAGCACAAATGAAGAATAGTTTTGCGACAGCATTGTACCGCCATAGACCGTTAGCAGATTGTTCAGACCATACTGATAACTCCCTTGCAGGAAATCATACTGATTGCCAGCCCCTTCAATATGACTTCGCCCTGCAGCGAAATCATATTTCGATACGCCCGACTGCAGCATATTTGGCACAGATGAAAAAGGCACCAGATAATGAGATATCGAACCGTTAGCCTCTTTCACACTGACATCTAAATCCGAACCGCCGCCAGCGAGTTGTAGATCATCAATAGCAAATGGGCCTGGTGGTACTTCTTTCTGGTAAATAACAAAACCATTTTGTTCGATGGTTACCAGGGCGTTGCTCTGGGCAATCCCACGAACTACAGGGGTAAAATTCTGTTTTGAGTTTGGTAACATTTGCATATCGCGCCAGATACGCACACCACGAAAACGTACGGCATCAAAAATATCAGCCCCGGTATACATGTCACCGGCGCGCAATGTACCAAGAATCGACGGAACACCACGTTCCACATATAACGTGTTGCTCTTCCATTTGCCGTTGCCCTCGTTACCTTTCGTATAGTTGTCACTTGAATGCAACTGCCACCCCAGCAGGTTCAACCCGCTATTCAGGTTCACATAGCTGCTTTTATCATCACCACCGTGTTTATAATTACTGTAATACTGGCTGGCGTAATAAGAGGTATAAAAAGCGTTTACCCCACGATCCCAGGTTTCAGGCGGCATATATCCTGGTTCATATTCAATCACATATGCCTGAGGCACGCTTAAATTTAGAATAAACTCCCCAATGTCATAACTAACACTGCCGCCCTGCACTGCTGCACGCAGCGGCACGCAGCCTTCTTGTTTATCCGTTTTAATGTTCCCGGTGCGAATACCAATTTGCTGCAATTGAGCCCAGGGCAGACATGTCAGTTCGGGATCGTCTTTAATATCAATATCGTACCGACCACGCCACTTATTATTAAGATAAACATCCATTTCATATATACCGGGCATTGGCTTATCGCCATCAATTTGATAGCGAGAGATTTTCTCACCATTCAAACCACCGATCATAAAGTGGGTATCAAACGTGTCTTCTTCAGCCCATGCGGATGAAGCAGCCAACACCGACAGGATTGACAGTGTAATAGAATTTATCTTTGACATAATCAATCCTTGACTATCTTTCCGTTTTTATTTTTTCACTTAAGTAGTTTCCGTGATCATCAATAAGAGTAACCTTGTAATGATTAACGACAGCAGTGGTGACGACCTTTTTATCTGACCACGGAGCAAGTAACACTGTCTCGCTGTTTATTTTTGAATTACCCACTAGTTCAGGAATAGTAATCCAGTTGGCAGAATTATTTTTGATATTAATGCCACCGCTGACATCTCTGACGCTTAAGCGAGAAAAGCTTTTTTCATCTACACCGGCGATACCCTGCGGGCGATATATAAATTTGATGCGATTCTGCATAGCAAATTTAATCATGTTCTTACCTTCTGATTCCGCAGAATTAGGAGGAATATCTAACACATTCAGGAAAAAAAGACTTTCACGATCTTCCGGTAGCGTATTTGCCAATTGCTTAATTTTCAATTGTTGACCAGAGCCTCCGCTGACCTTTGCCACCGGAGGGCTCATTACAAATGGCACGTGGATTTTTTCGGGTGGCAGACTGGTATCTCCGTCATCTATCCAGGATTGAACCAGCGAGCTGCGACTGCCTTCATTCATTAATTGCACGGTAATTTCTTTTTTCTGCGCCGGATAAATGACACGGGTGCCGTAAATGTATATGCCGCCCCACGCAGGCATTACTGTACCGGCCAGTAAAAACACGAGTATTTTTTTCATTATAATTATCCTTACTGCGGAAATAATCGGCGGCCAGAGCCGCCGACAAACAGGATAGTCATCTTAATCAGTAACAACAGTCATCGTCAGCGAAGAGGCCACATCACCAGCGGAGACATCGGCAGAACCAATTTTCGCGTAGCGTGCGCTAAAGTTCAGAGTATATTTATTGTCCGCAGTTTTAGTTAACTCAATACCTGTATCGGGGTTAACCTGTTTAGTAAAATCATCACCATAGTAAACGGTGAAGCCAGCACCATTATTTGCTGCGGTATTTCGTGTAATATATTTATTATTGCTGTCAAACTGAGAACTGGAGAAAGTAATTTTTGGTGCTTTACTTCCTGTACATTCAACCGTCAATGGCACGGTGGTTTTATTTGAGTATCCTTCATAAACACCACCAGCACTTAAGGCATTTAATCTGTCAGCACCAATTTGGTTCATACCAATGGTCGCAGTGGTATCCCCTGTAAATTTACAGGTGGTCCCTACTACCTTACCAGTAATAATCAGTTCACCCTGATCAGAATCAGCAGCAAAAGCCCCAGCGCTCATAACTACAGCGGACAGAACAGCAGCGGAAATAATTGAACGTTTCATCGTATATTCCTTAATGAATTAACTTCTATTGGTTAAGAGGACTTAACCCGTGAAATTAAATTCGCACACCAGAAACGTTATCGCAATGTAAACGCGTTGTTTTATTGATTTAAAACAAATTGCAAAGCGCAATATAATAGAAACAAATCAGTCGTTTTTTTTATTCTTTTAAATTAATAAATTTACGAGATTAACTGTTGGGATGGAATTCTTCAGAGAAATGATCAGCCACGTATTATTCACAATAATAATGCATGGCTGATAAAAGACGTTTAATCGTAATGCGTCATCACAATTTGTCGTGTAGCGTCACCGGTGATAGTAACAATTTCAGTTACCGCACCTTTTGTTGGATTGGAAACACCCGCTCTGACGTTTGAAAAGGAAATGGCATTGCCACAGCGTTGCTGCACTTCGTTATTTACAACATCAGCGCTACAGGTGGGTTCAGTTACCCGACCATTGATATTCAGGGTGGCAGTATCTGTGGCGAAAGCAGAAGCGCTCATTCCATAAGCCAAAGTAATAACTCCCAAGAATAAATTTTTTTTCATTACGTTCATTATTCCTGTATCGGTTGGGAAACAGCACACAAGCCGTCTTTCCAGTAGATTATGGATTAACTGCCTCGCTAAGACCAATTGAGATTGTAGATTAATTCGACCAATTTAATCAATTTAAATGATGCATTGAGGGTGTTTATTCAGAAAAAGACATGAATTATACAGTCCGGATAAATAATTGAGTGAGATTTTTCATCCAATATATTCACTGCATCAATGCATTATTGATACAGTGAATATTTGTAACGCTATTAATTACACCGCGCGGAAGGCAATTTCACCCGGGATCACTTCCCCTTGCCAGTAGAGCTGGGCAGCGACACGTCCTGCAAGGTCGCGGTAAATGGCGGTAAATTCGCTGTCAGGACGGCTGATGACCGTCGGCGTACCACGATCCAGGTCTTCACGCAGAGAAATATGCAGCGGCATCTGTCCCAGCAGTTGGGTGTGATACTGCTCAGCCAGTTTCTGCGCGCCACCGGTGCCGAAGATTGGCTCGTGATGACCGCAGTTGCTGCAAATATGCATACTCATATTCTCAACAATACCCAGCACTGGCACTTCGACTTTTTCGAACATCACGATGCCTTTTTTCGCATCGATCAGCGCGATGTCCTGCGGAGTGGTCACCACAACAGCACCCGTGACCGGAATGTTTTGCGCCAGCGTCAACTGGATATCACCCGTACCCGGCGGCATATCCAGTACCAGGTAATCAAGATCCGGCCATAAGGTTTCTTGTAGCATCTGCAGCAGGGCTTTGCTGGCCATCGGGCCACGCCACACCATCGCATTATCGTCAGTAACCAGATAACCAATAGAGTTTGTCGCCAGACCGTGAGACATGATCGGCGCCATGTGGGTACCGTCTGGAGAGGTTGGACGCTGGTTCTCCGCACCGAGCATCGTCGGGATTGACGGGCCATAAATATCGGCGTCCAGTATCCCTACCTTCGCCCCTTCCGCAGCCAGCGCCAGCGCCAGGTTCACGGCAGTAGAGGATTTACCTACGCCACCTTTACCCGAACTGACGGCGATGATGTTTTTTACACCATTAATGCCCGGCTGGTTTTTCACGCGTTTCAGCGTCGCAATGTTATGCGACAGTTTCCAGTCGATCGCTTTCGCACCAGTAATACGCAGCAGATCGGCGCTACATTGCTCTTTTAAGTCCTCAAACGCGCTCTGCCAGACAAACGGCATGACCAGCTCAACGTGCAACGTGTCATCCATCCAGGCGACGTGATGCAACGCTTTAAGCGTCGTCAGATTATGTTTCAGGGTTGAATGCTGAAAATTCGCCAGCGTCCCGGCAACCATCGCGCGCAGGGTCTCTGGTGATTTGGCCTGGGATTGTGCGTTCATCCCGACTCCTTTTTGTTGTTCTGAAAATACAATAGTCACCAGGTAGTTTACTCCAACCGCAACAATTATTCATTTACGGATAAATGCCCTTATCGCTTGGCGCAGTAATTACCATTTTGGTACTATCAAAGCCCTTTTCACTACAAAAGAAGTAATTGCCCACTATGACTCAAGTCGCGAAGAAAATTCTGGTAACGTGCGCGCTGCCGTACGCCAACGGCTCTATCCACCTCGGCCATATGCTGGAGCACATCCAGGCTGATGTCTGGGTCCGTTACCAGCGAATGCGCGGCCACCAGGTTAACTTCATCTGCGCGGACGACGCACACGGTACGCCAATCATGCTGAAAGCACAGCAGCTTGGGATCACGCCAGAGCAGATGATCGGTGAAATGAGTCAGGAGCATCAGACTGATTTTGCGGGTTTTGACATCAGCTATGACAACTACCACTCTACGCACAGCGAAGAGAACCGTGAGCTGTCTGAGCTGATTTATACGCGCCTGAAGGAGAACGGTTTTATTAAGAACCGTACTATCTCCCAGCTTTACGATCCGGAAAAAGGCATGTTCCTGCCGGACCGTTTCGTTAAAGGCACCTGCCCGAAATGTAAATCTCCGGATCAGTATGGCGATAACTGTGAAGTCTGCGGCGCAACCTACAGCCCGACCGAACTTATCGAGCCGAAATCCGTCGTTTCTGGCGCGACGCCGGTAATGCGCGACTCCGAACACTTCTTCTTTGACCTGCCGTCATTCAGCGAGATGCTGCAGGCCTGGACACGCAGCGGCGCGTTGCAGGAGCAGGTCGCCAACAAAATGCAGGAATGGTTCGAATCCGGCCTGCAGCAGTGGGATATTTCCCGCGATGCCCCATACTTCGGTTTTGAAATCCCGGATGCGCCAGGCAAGTACTTCTACGTCTGGCTGGACGCACCAATTGGCTATATGGGTTCGTTCAAAAACCTGTGCGATAAGCGCGGCGACACGACCAGTTTTGATGAGTATTGGAAGAAAGATTCCGACGCCGAGCTGTATCACTTCATCGGTAAAGACATCGTCTACTTCCATAGCCTGTTCTGGCCGGCAATGCTGGAAGGCAGCAACTTCCGTAAGCCGACTAACCTGTTTGTACACGGTTATGTGACGGTAAACGGTGCGAAGATGTCCAAATCTCGCGGTACCTTCATTAAGGCCAGCACCTGGCTGAAGCACTTTGACGCCGACAGCCTGCGTTACTACTACACGGCGAAGCTTTCTTCACGCATTGATGACATCGACCTGAACCTGGAAGACTTCGTCCAGCGTGTAAACGCCGATATCGTCAACAAAGTAGTCAACCTGGCATCACGTAACGCAGGCTTTATCAGCAAGCGTTTTGACGGCGTACTGGCGGCTGAACTGGCCGACCCAGCGTTGTATAAAACCTTCACTGACGCTGCTGCGGTGATTGGCGAAGCATGGGAAAGCCGTGAATTTGGTAAAGCTATCCGTGAAATCATGGCGCTGGCCGATGTGGCAAACCGCTACGTTGACGAACAGGCTCCGTGGGTCGTTGCTAAACAGGAAGGCCGCGATGCCGACCTGCAAGCGATCTGCTCCATGGGTATCAACCTGTTCCGCGTCCTGATGACTTACCTGAAACCGGTTCTGCCAACGCTTGCTGAACGTGTAGAAGCTTTCCTGAACAGCGAGCTGAGCTGGGATGCCATTAAGCAACCGCTGCTCGGTCACAAGGTCAACACCTTTAAGGCGCTCTACAATCGCATCGACATGAAACAAGTTGAAGCGCTGGTGGAAGCGTCGAAAGAAGAAGTGAAGGCCGCTGCCGCACCGGTAACCGGCCCGCTGGCGGATGACCCGATTCAGGAAACCATTACCTTTGACGATTTCGCCAAAGTTGACCTGCGCGTGGCATTGATTGAAAACGCCGAGTTTGTGGAAGGTTCTGACAAACTGCTGCGTCTGACGCTGGATCTCGGTGGCGAGAAGCGTAACGTCTTCTCTGGTATTCGTTCTGCCTATCCGGATCCGCAGACCCTGGTTGGACGTCAGACCATTATGGTTGCTAACCTGGCACCTCGTAAGATGCGCTTCGGCATTTCTGAAGGGATGGTCATGGCGGCAGGTCCTGGCGGGAAAGATATCTTCCTGTTAAGCCCAGACGAAGGCGCAAAACCTGGCCAACAGGTGAAATAAATCAGACATCTCGAGCGCTGCAACTGCAGCGCTTTTTTTTGCTGAGGGATTTACCTTTAATCTTAAACACACTCCCCCACTCCATTTTCGGACTGCTTAGCCATCGCTATTAGATTTATTCTATACTGCTCTACTATTAAGGCCGCCCGGCCCCCTCATATTCATTAGCGTTATTATTTAGCATTCGATATTCATAAAATGGAGTTTTACATGACAGCGTTACAAAAATTAGTTTCTCTCGCCGTGGCATCGGTTGTGGTTTTTTCCCTGGCGGGTTGTGGTGATAAAGAAGAGACGAAAACATTCAATGCCAATCTTAACGGTTCGGATATCACCGTCTCTTACACCTATAAAGGTGACAAAGTTCTGAAACAAAGCTCCGAAAGTAAAATCAGCTATGCCTCTATCGGCGCCAACAATAAAGAGGAAGCCGCAAAAGTATTCGATGCGTTAAGCGCCAAATATCAAAATATTGCAGGCGTAGAAGAAAAGCTCACCTATACAGATACCTACGCGCAGGAAAATGTCACTATCGATATGGAAAAAGTCGATATAAAAGCGTTACAAGCAATTTCCGGGATGAAGCTTTCTGAGAAAGCCGATAAAAATATCAGCATGAAGCAAATGCAAACGGTAATGGAATCGGCGGGTTTTAAAGAAGTGAAATAACACCCTGGCGACCCGATATTCATCGTGGTCGCCAGCGTCGTTTTACGCTTTCGTTTTGTGCACTCGCGACGTCAAACCCCGCAGGAAGTAACGCAGAAACTGATCGCCGCATTCGCGATAGTTCTTATGATCCGGCGCGCGCATCATGGCGGTAATTTCCGGCATCGACACACGAAACTTCTGCTCGGTCATAATGGCCAGAATATCATCGGTTTTCAGCGAAAAGGCGATACGCAGCTTTTTCAGCACCGTATTGTTGTTAACACGACGCTCAAGCGCCAGTTCCGGCGCAGAATCGTCTTTTCCACGCAGATGATAAATCAGACCGTTTAAAAATCCGGAGAGAATGATATCCGGGCAGCGAATAAACCCGGCTTCATCTTCTTTTGTCATCCAGGTATCAAAACCTGCGGAGGTGGATTCCATGTCAGCAAGCGCAAGAATACGCACCATGTCGTTATTGTTCGCTTTCAGAGTGTAGCGCAGGCTACGAAGAATATCGTTACTTAGCATAGAGCCTTCAACTGTCGGTGATGCAATGGCGCGCAGTGTATCAGTTTTACAGTCCAATCGCCTCTTTTAGACTTTTAAGATAACGGCGACTTACCGGAACTGTCAGCCCGTTGCGCAAAATCAGTTCGGCCTGACCGTTTTCTTCCAGACGGATCTCCCGCAATTGCGCCATATTCACCAGATACTGCCGATGGCAGCGCAGCAAAGGTGTACGGCTTTCCAGCGTTCTGAGCGTCAGTTCGGTGAAACCTTCTTTACCATCGCTGCTGGTCACATACACGCCGCTCATGCGGCTGCTGATAAACGCCACGTCATCCATTTGCAGCAGATAGATTCGGCTGTGGCCGCTGCACGGAATAAACTTCAGCGCCTGCTGATTCTCCGGCAGTAGCGATACATCCTGCTTCGTGCGCTCCTGACGCAAACGGCTCAGCGTTTTTTCCAGTCGCGCCTCTTCAATCGGTTTGAGAAGATAATCAAACGCGTGTTCTTCAAAAGCTTTCACCGCATATTCATCAAAGGCAGTAAGGAAAACAATATACGGACGATGCTCAGGATCAAGCATGCCAACCATTTCCAGACCGCTGATACGCGGCATCTGAATATCAAGGAACAGGACATCCGGACGCAGTTTATGTACCGCGCCGATGGCTTCCACCGCATTCGAACATTCGCCGACGATCTCGATGTCGCTTTGCGCCTGCAACAGGATCCGCAGATTCTCCCGCGCTAACGGTTCGTCATCGACAATCAGCACTTTGATCATGCCAGTTCCTCCAGAGGAAGTCGTAAAGTGATTCGGGTAAAGCGGTCAGGTTCACACGCTACGCTGATGCCAAAATCGTCGCCAAACCGCTCGCGCAGTCGTTTATCAACCAGATTCATACCCAATCCGCTGGCCTCAGACGTTGGCTGATACAACCCGGCGTTATCTTCAATATCCAGCATCAGATACTGCCCTTCGCGGCGGGCGGTAATCGACACTTCGCCGGTATCCAGTAGCTGAGAGGTACCGTGCTTAATGGCATTCTCCACAATAGGTTGTAGGGTAAAGGCAGGTAATTGCTGATACGAAAGCGCATCTGGCACCGTCAAAGTCACCTGCAGGCGCGACTGAAATCGCGCCTTTTCAATTTGCAGATAGGCATTAACGTGCTCAATTTCATCAGCCAGCGTCACAATCTCCGACGGACGTTTTAAGTTTTTGCGAAAGAACGTCGACAGATACTGCACCAGTTGGCTGGCCTGCTCGCTATCACGTCGGATCACGGCTTTGATGGTGTTGAGCGCATTAAACAAAAAATGGGGGTTCACCTGAGCATGCAGGAGTTTGATTTCCGACTGCGTGAGCATCGCTTTTTGCCGCTCATACTGCCCAGCCAGAATCTGCGCCGAAAGCAGTTGGGCGATCCCTTCCCCCAGCGTGCGGTTGATCGAGCTAAAGAGGCGGTTTTTGGCTTCATACAGTTTGATGGTCCCCATCACCCGCTGGTTTTCCCCCCGCAAAGGGATCACCAGCGTCGAGCCTAATTTGCATTGCGGGTGCAAAGAGCAGCGGTAAGGGACTTCATTCCCATCGGCATACACCACCTCTCCGGTTTCTATCGCCCGTTGGGTGTACGACGACGAAATAGGTTTTCCGGGTAGATGGTGATCGTCACCAATGCCGGTAAATGCCAGCAGCTTCTCGCGGTCGGTAATTGCCACAGCACCGATATCCAGCTCTTCATACAGCACCTGAGCGACCTTCATGCTGTTAACCTCGTTAAACCCCTGGCGCAAAATACCCTCCGTTGAGGCGGCAACTTTGAGCGCAGTGGCGGAAAAAGCAGAGGTATATTTTTCAAACATCGCCCGTTTATCGAGCAAAATACGCATAAATAAGGCTGCACCCACGGTATTCGTCACCATCATCGGCGCGGCGATATTACTGACCAGCCGAAACGCATCGTCAAACGGCCGAGCGATTAACAAGATGATCAGCATCTGCACCAGTTCGGCGACAAAAGTAATGGCACCCGCGGTCAGTGGGCTAAAGACTTTATCGGTACGGCCACGACGGGTGAGCACGCTGTGCACCAGCCCGCCGAGCAAACCTTCCACAATGGTCGAAATCATGCAACTGAGCGCCGTCATTCCGCCCATTGAATAACGATGTAAGCCACCGGTTAGACCGACCAAACCGCCGACCACCGGGCCGCCAAGCAGCCCACCCATCACCGCGCCGATAGCACGGGTATTAGCAATAGAATCATCAATGTGCAGCCCGAAATAGGTGCCCAAAATGCAGAAAATGGAAAAGGTAACGTAGCAAAGCAGCTTGTGCGGGAGCCGGATCGTGACCTGCATCAGCGGGATAAACAAACGCGTTTTGCTCATGAGCCACGCGATAACGAGAAACACACACATCTGCTGAAGCAGCAGCAACACCAGATTAAACTCGTACATACCTGCCAACCACACATCACTTAAAAGCGCGTAACATACATGGGCTGCGCGTAACTTTCTTTGAAGTGTTGCAAAAAAAAAGGAATTTGTGAGAACGATCACTCGAAAGCGCGAGCATGACTACAAATTCACCCATTTGTTGATCAAAAAACAGACAAAACTACCTGGTTCGCAAAAGAGCGTCTAAAGTAAAACTGGGACCTCGCGAGCATAAGTGAGACGACGATGGCGCTTTACACAATAGGTGAAGTGGCTTTGCTTTGTGATATCAACCCTGTCACTTTACGCGCGTGGCAGAGGCGTTACGGATTACTGAAACCGCAGCGAACAGACGGCGGGCATCGCCTGTTTAACGACGCGGATATCGACCGGATCCGTGAGATAAAACGCTGGATAAATAACGGCGTTCAGGTCAGTAAGGTAAAAATGTTGCTCAGCAATGAGAACATTGATGTGCATAACGGCTGGCGCGAACAGCAAGAGACGCTGTTGAGCTATTTGCAAAGTAATAATCTGCATAGCCTCAGGATGTGGATCAAAGAGCGCGGTCAGGATTATCCCGCACAAACGCTCAACACCCATTTGTTCATTCCGTTACGCCGCCGCCTGCAATGTCAGCAGCCGATCCTGCAGGCGTTACTGGGGATCCTCGACGGTGTCCTCATCAACTACATCGCGATTTGTCTGGCCTCGGCGCGCAAGAAACAGGGGAAAGATGCCCTGGTTGTCGGCTGGAACATTCATGATACCACCCGCTTATGGCTGGAGGGTTGGGTTGCCAGCCAGCAGGGATGGCGCGTTGACGTCCTCGCCCACTCGCTAAACCAATTGCGACCGGAACTGTTTGAAGGCCGAACCTTACTGGTCTGGTGCGGCGAAAGCCAAACGCCCGCTCAGCAGCAACAACTGAACGAATGGCGCGCGTTAGGTCACGATATTTATCCACTCGGTATTTAAAACCAACCAGGATCGGCTCTTAATATTCTGTTAACAAACGTGTACAATCCTTAGATTCACATAAGGAGTGCATAATGAGCGCAGCTAAAATCGGTGTCATTACCCTCTTCCTGCTGATGGCCATCGGCGGTATCGGCGGCGTCATGCTGGCAGGCTACACATTCATTTTACGTGCCGGGTAAGGTGGCTCGCTAATCGCTCAAATCCGCGGTCAACGATCACCGCAGCCAGCGCGACCAGCAGCGCCCCCTGAATCACATAGGCGGTATTGAACCCGCTCAGTCCGATGATAATCGGCGTGCCCAGCGTGTTCGCCCCGACAGTTGAGGCTATCGTAGCGGTGCCGATATTAATAATCACCGACGTGCGAATTCCCGCCAAAATAACCGGTGCCGCCAGCGGCAACTCCACTTTACGCAGCCGCTGGCCCTGACTCATGCCCATTCCGCTGGCGATATCCATCACGCTGGGAGAAATTCCGCCGAGTCCCGCCAGAGTTGCCTGCAAGATAGGTAGCACGCCATACAAAATCAGCGCGATAATCGCGGGTTCAAGCCCAAACCCCATCACCGGTACGGCGATCGCCAGCACGGCGACCGGAGGAAATGTCTGCCCCACGGCGGCAATCGTTTCCACCATCGGCCTGAATTCCGCGCCCCAGGGCCGGGTTACCGCTATTCCCGCTCCGGTGCCAATGATGACGGCAATAAGGCTTGAAATCCCCACCAACGCAAAATGACTCAACGCCAGCGCCGTAAAACTTTCCTGCTGATACACGGGACGCGGCAGCGTCGGAAATAGCGAACTAAACAGGGCCTGACTGTGAGGCAACCCCACCAACAGGATCAGAAACAGCGCAACAAGCCATAGCAATGGATCAGCAAGACGTTTCACGGGTCGGCGTCTCCGAAAGCAAATCGCGAAAATGAAGCGTCCCGCAGGGCACCCCCTGAGGCGTCACGACCGGCAAGACATCGCAGCCACGCGCCACGAACACCGACAATGCATCACGTAGCGTCATCTCATCCACCAGCGGCTCGCCGTCTGAGTGTTCGCCGCGACGGATAAAATCCCCTACCGTACGCAGCGACAACAGCCTTACGCCCAGTTCACTGCGGCCAAAAAAAGTTTGCACAAAATCATTCGCTGGCGCAGTGAGCATCGACAGCGGCGTGCCTTGCTTCACAACTTTTCCCGCATCCATCAAAATCAGATGCTCCGCCAGTCTCAACGCCTCGTCGATATCATGTGTCACCAGCACAATGGTACGTCCCAACAAACGGTGGATACGCGTCATCTCCTGCTGCAGCGCGCCGCGGGTAACCGGGTCCAGCGCGCCAAAAGGCTCATCCATCAGTAGCACCTGCGGATCTGCGGCCAACGCACGCGCAACTCCAACCCGCTGCTGTTGTCCACCGGAAAGCTGATGCGGATAACGGTGGCGCAAACTCGCCTCAAGGCCCAGCAGCGCCATTAGTTCATCTGTTCGGTCATCAATACGTGAACGTGACCACTTTTGCAGCTGCGGTACGGTGGCAATATTCTGCGCGACGGTCCAGTGGGGAAACAAACCAATAGACTGAATCGCGTACCCCATGCGCCGTCGTAACTCCAGCACTGGCAGGCTGCGGATCTCCTCCCCGGCAAAACGGATCTGCCCGCTGTCATGTTCAACCAGCCGGTTGATCATCTTTAGCGTGGTAGACTTGCCCGAACCTGACGTGCCAATTAATACCGAAAAGCTGCCCTCTCCTAACTGCAGGTTAAGGTCGTCGACAGCTTTTTGTTGGCCATAGGTTTTACTGACATGGCGAAATTCAATCATTATTCGATACCTTTAGCAGCGCGATCCCTAAATCAAACAGCGCATCAATCAACACAGCCAGCACAACGACCGGGATCACGCCCAACAGCACTAAATCAACGGCGCTACTGAGCAATCCCTGAAAGACCAGCGCGCCAAATCCCCCTGCACCAATCAGCGCGGCTATCACCGCCATTCCCACCGTCTGGACCATCACCACTCGCAAACTGCGCAAGAAGACCGGCAGCGCCAGTGGAAACTGCACCGAGATAAACCGCTGACGCGCGCTCATCCCCATCGCCCGGGCGCTTTCAAGTACATCGCGTGGAACCTGATTCAATCCAGCCACTACGCCGCGAACCAGCGGTAAGAGCGCATACAGCACCAACGCAATAAGCGCAGGCGTCAGACCGGTTCCCGCTACGCCAAGCGAACCCAGCAAGGGAAAGTGCTTCACCAGTCCGGCAAGCGGCGCAATTAACAGGCCAAACAGCGCGACGGAGGGAATAGTCTGGATGATGTTCAGTACCGCGAATACCGGCCCCTGACGGGAGACAGAAAAAGTACACCAGACGCCCAGCGGCACGCCAATGAGCAGCGCGGGCACTACGGTAGCGAACAGAATCGTCAGATGCTGCGCCAGGGCGTCGTTAAAGACATCCTGGCGGTTGGCATATTCTTTAAGCAGAGAAAGATCGTTAAACGTACCGGAGAGCAGTAACACCAGCGGCAAAATGAATATTTGTGCGTGCAATAACCAACGCCACGACGCCCGTTCGGTGATGCGACGAATGGCGTCACTGGCTGCCAGCAGCATCAGTCCCAGCCCTAACCAGAACCCGCTGCCCAGGCTGGTTCTGGCCAGCGGGCTACCCGTCTGAGCCAGATACGTTGCCGTTGTGCCGGCGATGACCAGCGCCGCAATCACCAACAGTTGGCTAACGATAAGCGTCAATATATTGCCGGATTTTCCCGGTACAAAGCACAGAAGAAACAGCAACACGCAGGCCGCCGCTAATCCCCATGCCATGTCGGGTTGGATATCCCAGAGTTGACGCCCTTCACCGGAAACCAGGCGATTGGGAGCATAGCTGATGAAAGGAAGCGCTGCCGCCGCGATGGTCAGAAACACCAGCAGCAACAGCACCCGATTTACTAAAATATTCGACAAAACACCCACCTGCTGCAAACTCCGTTACTTCACCCATCCTTTTTGCTTCAGGTAGTCTGCTGCGACTTTTTTCGCATCCAGCCCCTCCACGGCGATACTGGCATTCAGCCGTTGCAGCGTTTTTTCATCCAGGCTGGCAAATACCGGTTGTAGCCATTCTGCCATTTGCGGGTAGTCCTGCAGCACCGATTCACGCACAACGGGCGCTGGCGCATAAATGGGCTGTACGCCTTGCGGATCGCTTAATGTTTGCAGACCGAGCGCCGCAACGGGACCGTCGGTACCGTAGGCCATCGCTGCATTAACCCCAGAGGTCTGCTGCGCCGCCGCTTTAATCGTCACCGCGGTATCCCCCCCCGCCAGCGACAACAGCTGATTCTGATTCAGTTTGAAATCATAGGCTTTTTCAAAGGCAGGCAGCGCGTCAGCCCGTTCGATAAATTCCGCAGAGGCGGCAAG
Source organism: Citrobacter sp. RHB35-C21 (assembly GCF_013816515.1). Taxonomy (NCBI): domain Bacteria; kingdom Pseudomonadati; phylum Pseudomonadota; class Gammaproteobacteria; order Enterobacterales; family Enterobacteriaceae; genus Citrobacter; species Citrobacter sp. RHB35-C21. Next base: position 1,875,914 of record NZ_CP057147.1, on the reverse strand, counting down.
TTTGAACGTCCCCCCGTCTTTCAGGTAACGGCCTAAATCGGCAAGGGACTCAAGCTTATTCTTTTGCGCGACATCCTGGCGAACCGCAATGGTCCAGGTGTTGTTGGCGGGCGCAGGCGTTAGCCAGATCAGCTTATTTTGCTCTGCGTCCAGCTTTTTCACTTTGTCATAACCGGCCTGCGCATTTTTCCATGCAGGATCATTCTCATCTTTAAAAAAGAATGCGCCATTGCCGGTATATTCCGGATAAATATCCAGTTCACCAGAGGTGATTGCCCCACGCACCACCGGAGTGGTACCCAGTTGTACTTTATTAACGGTTTTCACGCCGTGACTTTCGAGCACCTGCAAAATAATGTTGCCGAGCAGCGCCCCTTCGGTATCTATTTTTGAACCGACCGTGACGGGTGACGCGGCCTGTAAGGGCAAGCTGATCGCGGCTAACAACGCCAGCGAACCCACCCAAACTTTTGAAATTATCATGCTGCACTCCTCATTCTTTTACGGCCCTTTTCAGAGACTTGAGGAAAAAGCATAGTCGAAAAATCAAGCCTTAACCTGGCAATTGGGTAGTAACACTGAGAGTTACTCGCGGTAAGGCGATAATACAATAAAAAAATCCGGCAAACCCAAAGTGAGTTTACCGGATGGTACGATTTCGCAGGCCTGATAAGCGTCACGCTACCAGGCATGATATCAATTACAGCAGTTCAAATTCGCCCTGCTTCACTCTGGCGGAATCCACGCCGATAAAGACGTTGAACTTGCCCGGTTCGGCATCGTATTGCATACGCTGGTTCCAGAATTTCAGCGCTTCAACATCAATTGGGAAGCTAACGGTTTGGGTTTCACCCGGTTTAAGATTCACCTTCTCAAAACCTTTCAGCTGTTTTACCGGACGACTCATTGAAGCGGTAACATCCTGCAAATACATCTGAATCACCGTCGCACCTTCGCGTTTGCCGGTATTGGTCACCTGCACGCTGGCCGTCACGGTCCCGTCACGCTTCATCGTCGGAGAAGAGAGTTTCACATCAGAAACCGTGAATGTGGTGTAGCTCAGGCCATAGCCAAAGGGATACAACGGACCGTTCGCTTCGTCAAAGTAGCGCGACGTGTACTTATTCGGCTTATCGGCATTATACGGGCGACCGGTATTGAGATGGCTGTAATAGACCGGGATCTGTCCGACAGAGCGCGGGAAAGACATCGGCAACTTGCCTGACGGGTTGTAATCGCCAAACAGCACATCGGCGATGGCGTTACCGCCTTCCGTCCCGGCAAACCAGGTTTCGAGGATCGCATCGGCCTGTTGATCTTCCTTAACCAGCGCCAGCGGACGACCGTTCATCAGTACCAGAACCAGCGGTTTGCCCGTGGCTTTCAGCGCGGTAATCAGGTCACGCTGACTCTGCGGAATGGTGATATCGGTGCGGCTGGAGGCTTCATGCGCCATTCCCTGCGCTTCACCAACTACCGCGACGACTACGTCAGACTGCTTCGCGGCGTTAACGGCTTCATCAATCATCGCCTGCGGTGAACGCGGGTCAACCTTCACCGCCTCTTCATACTGGTTGAGGAAGTCGACAATGCCTTTGTCGTTGGTGATGTTCGCCCCTTTGGCGTATACCACTTTGCCCTGCTCGCCGATGGCATTTTTAATCCCCGTCAGCACCGTTACCGACTGATCGGCAACCCCGGCAGCAGACCAACTGCCCATCACATCACGCTTGCTGTCGGCCAGCGGACCGACAACCGCTACGGTGGCGGATTTTTTCAGCGGCAATGTTTCCAGACGGTTTTTCAGCAGCACCAGGCTTTCACGCGCCACTTCACGCGCCTCTTTACGGTGCAAACGGCTTTCCGCGTTGGTGTCCTGCGGGTCAGATTCTTTGGCCCCCAGATGGCTGTACGGATCGTTAAACAGCCCCATATCATATTTCACGTTCAGCACATGACGCGCAGCGTCGTCCAGCTCCGCCATCGTCACCTTACCTGACTTAATCAACCCCGGCAGGTATTTGCTGTAATACTCATCGCTCATGCTCATGTTGATGCCGGACTTGATCGCCACACGCACCGCATCTTCAGGATCGGCGGCAGTGCCGTGCTTAATCAGTTCCTTAATCGCGCCGTGATCGGAAACAGTAATGCCCTTAAAGCCCCACTCATCGCGCAGCACGTCTTTTAACAGCCATGCATCCGAAGTCGCCGGCGTGCCGTTCAGCGAATTAAGCCCCACCATCACCGCACCGCTACCGGCGTCCAGTCCGGCTTTGTACGGTGGCATATAGTCGTTGAACAAACGCTGCGGGCTCATATCGACGGTGTTGTATTCCTTGCCGCCTTCAACCGCGCCATAGGCGGCATAGTGCTTGACGCTGGTCATCACCGAATAGCGATCGGCCGGGCTTTTACCCTGCATCGCTTCCACCATGGTTTTGCCCATCGTGGCGGTCAAATACGTATCTTCGCCAAACCCTTCCGAGGCGCGGCCCCAGCGCGGATCGCGCGAGACATCGACCATCGGCGCCCAGGTCATATTCAGACCATCATCGGCGGCCTCATACGCAGACACTCGACCAACGGTTCTGACCGCATCGAGATTAAAGGAGGATGCCAGACCGAGACTTATCGGGAATACGGTACGCTGACCGTGCAATACGTCGTAGGCAAAAAAGAGAGGGATTTTCAGGCGGCTGAGATCCATCACCTGATCCTGCATTTTGCGGATATCCTGGCGCGTGACGGTGTTAAAAATTGCCCCAACCTGCCCGTCTTTGATCATCTCGCGGATGGCTTCTTTCGGGTTATCAGGCCCGACGCTTATCAAACGCAGTTGCCCAATCTTCTCATCCACGGTCATCTGCTTGAGTAAATCGGTAACGAAGGCATCCCGCGCTTCTGGCGTCAGTGGATGGTTACCAAACAGAGTGTCCGCCAACGCTGGTTGTAATGCCAGACTCACCGCGACACCTACAGAACATAGCCATTTCATGTTGATTCTCTCTTTATTTTTTCCCGACGAGGCAGCGAAAATATAACAAAAACCGCAGTTTGCCGTAAGACTAAACGGGAGCGATAAAGAAAGCTAAGGTTATTCTCCTAATTTTCGAAACCAGCGCGAATCAGTAAAAGACGAACCAGAGACAATATGAATGAGAAAGCGTATTGTCATACAAAGCGCTATGCTTGTTCCTGATATTGAGTCCCACCACAAGGAGTGGAGAATGTCTTCCATTACAACAGATAATAAAGCTTTCCTGAATGAACTGACCCGTCTGGTAGGTCATTCACACCTGCTGACAGAACCTGCTAAAACCGCCCGCTATCGCAAGGGATTCCGCTCCGGCCAGGGCGATGCGCTTGCCGTCGTGTTCCCCGGGTCGCTTTTAGAACTGTGGCGCGTTTTGAGCGCCTGCGTCGCCGCGGATAAAATTATCCTGATGCAGGCCGCTAACACCGGCCTGACCGAAGGGTCTACGCCGAGCGGTAATGATTATGACCGCGAGATTGTCATTATCAGCACCCTGCGTCTTGATAAGCTGCACGTCATCGGCAAAGGTGAACAGGTGCTGGCCTATCCAGGAACCACGCTCTATTCGCTGGAAAAAGCGCTCAAACCGTTTGGCCGTGAACCGCATTCGGTAATCGGATCTTCCTGTATCGGCGCTTCGGTTATCGGTGGCATTTGCAACAACTCCGGCGGCTCGCTGGTACAGCGCGGCCCGGCATACACGGAGATGTCGCTGTTTGCGCGTATTGACGAACAGGGAAAATTACAACTGGTTAACCATCTGGGTATCGAACTGGGCCAGACCCCGGAGCAGATCCTGAGCAAACTGGATGACGAGCGTATTAGAGATGACGATGTTCGCCACGACGGACGTCACGCGCACGATCATGACTACGTTACCCGCGTCAGAGATATCGACGCGGACACGCCCGCACGCTATAACGCCGACCCGGATCGCTTGTTTGAATCGTCCGGTTGTGCAGGCAAGCTCGCGGTCTTTGCCGTGCGTCTGGACACCTTCGAAGCCGAAAAAAACCAGCAGGTCTTTTACATCGGCACCAACCAGCCAGAGGTGCTGACGGAGATCCGCCGTCATATTCTGGCAAAATTCGAGCATCTGCCGGTCGCCGGTGAATATATGCACCGCGATATTTACGATATCGCTGAGCAATACGGCAAAGATACGTTTCTGATGATCGACAAGCTCGGCACCGACAAAATGCCGTTCTTCTTCACCCTGAAAGGCCGCACCGATGCGATGCTGGAAAAAGTGAAAATTTTCCGTCCTCACTTCACCGACCGGGCAATGCAGAAATTTGGTCATTTGTTCCCCAGCCACTTACCGGCGCGCATGAAAAGCTGGCGCGATAAATACGAGCATCACCTGCTGTTAAAAATGGCCGGTGGCGGCGTGGCTGAAGCCCAAAACTGGCTAAGCGAGTATTTCAAAACCGCTGAAGGCGACTTCTTTGCCTGTACGGCGGAAGAAGGCAGCAAGGCGTTCTTGCATCGCTTTGCGGCGGCTGGCGCGGCTATTCGTTATCAGGCCGTGCATGCGGATGAGGTGGAAGATATTCTGGCGCTGGATATCGCGCTGCGCCGTAACGACACCGAATGGTACGAGCATCTGCCTCCAGAGATCGACAGTCAACTGGTGCACAAACTCTATTACGGTCACTTTATGTGTTACGTTTTCCATCAGGATTACATCGTGAAAAAAGGCGTGGATGCGCATGCGCTCAAAGAGCAGATGCTGGAACTCCTGCGCGAGCGTGGGGCGCAGTATCCGGCAGAGCATAACGTCGGGCATCTGTATCAGGCGCCGGAAACCTTGACCCGTTTTTACCGTGAGAATGACCCCACCAACAGTATGAATCCGGGTATTGGGAAAACGAGTAAGCAGAAGTTCTGGAAAGAATCGTAAACCTGAAAAAGATAAGCGCTACCGGGCATGTTGCCGGGGCGCTTCGCTTGCCCGGCCTACTGCTACATTCGCTATGCGTAGGCCGGATAAGACATCTTATTTAATCGTTCTGTGCGGTTTGCTCGCCCTTCGCCGAACCTGCCGCCGCCATCTGCGCAGCTTTTTGCTTTTTATAGCTCAGCGCCGCCGCCGGAACCGGCATCACCTTGCCCGTTTCAATCCAGGTACGTAAACGGCTGGCATCGGCAAAGTGAGTATATTTGCCAAAGGCATCCATCACCACCAGCGCCACCGGTTTGTTGTTAATCACCGTGCGCATCACCAGACAGTGGCCTGCCGCATTGGTAAACCCGGTTTTCGTTAACTGAATATTCCAGTTATCGCGGTATACCAGATGGTTGGTGTTACGAAACGGCAGCGTATACGCAGGGTTGGCAAACGTCGCCATATCTTCACGCGTAGTACTTAACTGGCCGATCAGCGGATACTGTTTGCTGGCGATCAGCAGCTTGGTTAAGTCACGGGCGGTCGAGACATTGTGAATCGACAAGCCAGTGGGTTCCACAAAGCGTGTCTGAGTCATGCCGAGCGCTTTCGCTTTGGCATTCATGGCTTTGATAAACGCGTTGTATCCGCCCGGGTAATGATGCGCCAGGCTCGCCGCCGCGCGGTTTTCTGATGACATCAGCGCCAACAGTAACATGTCTTTACGGCTGATTTCGCTGTTCAGTCGTACGCGAGAGTAAATGCCTTTCATCTCCGGCGTCTGGCTAATATCGACTTTCAGCTTTTCATTCAGCGGCAGTCGTGCATCAAGCACCACCATCGCCGTCATTAATTTGGTAATCGACGCAATCGGACGCACAAGGTCCGGGTGGTTCGAATAGATAACTTTGTTGGTATTCAGATCAACGATCATCGCGCTACCGGACGCTATCTCAGGTTGAGAAGCCGCTGCGGTAGTTGCCGTTTTCGCCACGGCTTGGGGTGCAAAAGGAACGGCCAGCACCAGGGCAAGGCTTAATAATGAAACTCGGAATTTCAGCATGATGAGATTTCTGATAATGGTTCACGCACGTCACAACGCACACCGCCAGAGATTAAGTATTATCTCAAGCTAGCTCAGGCATCATAGCGATCCGGCAGGTTTGCTGCCACAGGAGAATCGTCTCGAAATGCTGCGTTGCTGACTTTTACGTCAACAACGCAGCGTAGACAGGTTTATCCGTCAGAATAACCGATAGCCGTAACCCCACAGGATTACCGTAATAGCCAGCAGAACTTCCAGTACCAGCACACCGATCGCCAGCGTCGAACTGGAAAAACTCAACCCTTCCTCACGAGTGATATTCAGGAACGTCGGAATACCGAGATAAAGTAAATAACCGGTGTAAAACAGCGCGAGAGTCCCGACTAATGCGCACAGCCAGACCAGCGGATAAAGTGCGACCAGCCCGCTTAAAAACAGCGGCGTCGCGACATATCCGGCAAAGACCATACAATGCGCCAGCGACGGACGCTGCGGGTAGTTACGCGCCATCCACCAGATAACCCGGCCCATGACGGCAACGCCCGCCAGCATCACCCCGTAAAACAGAATCGCCATTGCAAATCCAGTCAACAGGGATAATTTAAGGATATTGCCATCGCCAAAATCCCAGCCGATTTGTGTGGTACCGATGAACGCACAAACAACCGGGATTGCCGCCATCAGCAGTACATGGTGGGTATAGTGATGCGAAACGCTTTCGTTTTCGCTGTTGATCACATGCATTTCACGATCGGGATGGGAAAACAGCCCCCAGACATGGTTCATACCGCCCCCTTCTTGTCAGCTCCGGACCTCAACAGTTCAAGTATAATTCAGCTTTGGATTAATTTTTGTACAACAACAAAAATGACGAACCGCTAATTCAGCGCTTTTAAACCCCACGATGATTCACAGGGTGTATGCTTAACGTCGGGAGGTCATCCAGACATATGGATATAAACAGTCTTATTGCACATTACGGTTACGCCGCATTGGTCATTGGCAGTTTGGCCGAAGGTGAAACCATTACCCTGCTGGGCGGCGTGGCGGCACATCAGGGATTACTTAAATTTCCTCTGGTGGTTATCTCTGTGGCCCTGGGCGGGATGATTGGCGATCAATTGCTGTATCTGCTTGGGCGTCGTTACGGTGGAAAAATTTTGCGTCGTTTCTCAAAACATCGCGACAAAATCCGCCGGGCGCAGAAAATGATCCAGCGCCGTCCTTATCTGTTCGTGATTGGCACCCGTTTTATGTATGGTTTTCGCGTGATCGGCCCGTTGCTGATTGGCGCAAGCCATTTGCCGCCTAAAATTTTCCTGCCGTTGAATATCCTGGGGGCGCTGGCGTGGGCGCTGATATTTACCACTCTGGGTTACGTGGGGGGAGAAGTCATTGCGCCGTGGCTACACAATCTCGACCAGCATATTAAGCACTGGATATGGCTGGCTCTGGTGATTGTGCTGGTGCCAGGCGTTCGGTGGTGGTTAAAAAAACGCAGCAGCAAAAGTACAGCCCGGTAGCGCGATGTCTACCGGGCGGGTGCGTTACGAAGCGTGGTAGCCGCCCCCCAGCGCACGGTTCAACTGGATTGAGGCATCCAGCCATTGTCCTTGTAAAAGCAGAGCGTTGCACCGTTCACGTAATGCCGGGATCTTTGCCTCACTGACCCGGGAGCCCGCAATAATTCCGGCATTGAAGCGCGCCTGCGCCAGACCCACTACGCGCAGTGCATCATGCTCAATCTGCTGCTGATGCTGATTCTTCTGCGCCAGGGTTTCTACCTGCGATGCTGCACGCGCCACGTCATTCACCGCATCCACCACGGCTTTGTTGTAATTCGCCACCGTCAGGTTGCTTTGCGCTTGAGTAATGTCGAGATTCGCGTTCAGCCTGCCGCTATCAAAGATAGGTAGCGTCAGCCCGGCCGTTACGCCCATTTGCTGCGCGGAATGGCGAAACAAGTCGCTCAGATGTAACGCATCCTGTTGTAAAAATGCCATCAGATTTACATCGGGATAAAACGCCGCTTTCGCCGCATCAATGCTGCTCAGCGATGACTCAATGTACCAGTGCGCCGCCTGCAAATCCGGTCGGCGGGCCAGCAGCGAATAACCTAGCTGGGACGGGAGCTGGCTTTCCACCGCGGGCAGCGGGGTCGAATGGAGTTTCAGGGCTGTGGACTGCGAGTTGGTCAGCGCGCTCAACCGCGCTTCAATCACCTTCATTTTACCGCTGACATCGTTCAGCTGCTGCTCTGTTTTGCTGGAATCGATGTCGGTTTCAACGCCTTCCACCGAAGAAGTAAGACCATTTTGATACAGTTGACGATCAACGTTAATGACGTTCTGCTGCTCGGTTTCGATTTGCGTCAACACGGTTTTCAGCCCGGCCTGCGTTTGCCATTCCCAGTATAGACGAGCCACACCGCTCGCCAGCACCTGTCGCGTTTGCTCGCGCTCGGCTTCACGCGCCTTAACGGCCCCAATACGTGCCGTCACTTCGGCCCGATTTTTACCCCACAGATCCAGATTCCAGCCAGCAGTTAAACCCAAGGTGCCGTTGGTGTACCACGGCCCGGTCGTCCCGGCGGCCGGATCGGTAATGGCAAACGGACCCATCAGCCCTTCGGCTGACATTCTCTGACGCTCCACATCTGCTGAGAAATCGATCTCCGGGCCATCCTGCGCCTCCACAGCCTTAGCCTGCGCCTCCGCCAGTTGAATGCGCTGTTCCGCGACCTGCATATCAGGGGAGTTTCGTAACGTGCTGTCAATCAGCGCATTAAGCTGGGGGTCATGGTATGCCTTCCACCATTGGCTGTCCGGCCAGCCATTTTTTAACGCCGCAGGCAATGTGGTATCGACATTCGCAGCGGGGGTCTGCTGTGACAGAGACTGGCGGTCATCATGCATCGGCGCGCAACCTGACATCAAAATAAAAAGCGGCAACAATGCCGTCGTGACAAAAGCAGAATTACGATTCATGGAGAGACACAGGTAAGAAAAGATGTGCTGAGATTACGACTTGTCGCGTTTCCTTTTTTAGTTACGCGTGGCAATACACCTTTGGCAATAAAAATATATAATCGGAAAAATATACACCAAACAAATAATTTAGATTAATTAATTTTAATAATTTATGGATGGAGACATTATGTCACAGAATATCTATGACGATCCCGAGTTCTTTGCCGGATATGCCACGCTGGACCGTTCAGTAAAAGGGCTCGACGGTGCGCCAGAATGGCCGACAATACAAGCGATGCTCCCCGCTCTGCAGGGAAAAAATATCCTCGATTTGGGTTGCGGATATGGCTGGTTTTGCCGCTACGCGCGCGATAACCAGGCGGCCAGCGTAGTGGGACTGGATATTTCACAAAAGATGTTAACCCAGGCGCACAGCATGACGCAGGGTAATGGCATCGTTTATCGCCGTGAAGATCTCGAAACGCTTTCCCTGTCGCCAAATTCCTTTGACCTGGTTTATAGCTCACTTGCCCTGCACTATTTGCGCGATATCGCGCGATTATTCGTAACGATTTACCAGTCGTTAACACCGGGAGGCATGTTGGTATTCTCTGCCGAGCATCCCATTTATACTGCACCGCTTAACCAGGGTTGGATAAAAGATAAAACCGGGCAACAGTCCTGGCCGGTCAATCATTATCAGCAGGAAGGCACACGCATCAGTAACTGGTTCGCGGAGGGTGTCAAAAAACAGCACCGTAAGCTGGCGACCTGGATTAATGCGCTGATAGCCGCCGGATTCGAAATCGTTTGTGTCGATGAATGGGGACCGTCCGCTGAACAGATTGCTGAAAACCCGGCGCTGGATGAAGAAAAAGAGCGGCCAATGGTGTTTCTGCTCAGCGCACGTAAACCGGAGTAAGGTCATTACAGGAAGATTTTCAGAGGCTTTCCTATACTTAACCTGAACTCACCAAAAAAGGAACGCTGATGAAAATCTTACTGTGGATTATTTTAGTTATTTTTCTGATTGGGTTATTGGTGGTGACTGGCGTGTTTAAGATGATTTTTTGAAACAAAGGCCACTCCGGTGGCCGATTAATGTGTTAATGCAATTTAGCGATATCAATGGCCTGAATCGCGCGCGCGATATCCGGTGAATTGTTTAATGCGCGGATTTCCTGAAACAGCGCGGTTGCTTCTGAGTATTCTTTACGCAAATACCCTAACCATTGTTTAATCCGCGCCACGTGATACAGCCCGGTATCACCCTGCTTTTCAAGACGGGTATATTTTTGCAATAGCATCACGACATCAGGCCACGGCATACGTGGCTCGTTGTATTTCACCACACGGCTCAGGTTCGGAATATTTAATGCCCCACGGCCAATCATCACCGCATCGCATCCGCTGATAGCCATACAATCCTGGGCGCTTTGCCAGTCCCAGATTTCGCCATTCGCGATAACCGGAATGGTAAGCCGCTGGCGGATCTCACCGATCGCCTGCCAGTTGATATGCTCGGCCTTATAGCCCTGTTCCTTGGTTCGGCCATGCACCGCCAGCTCGCTGGCGCCCGCCTGCTGAACGGCATCAGCAATTTCAAACTGCCTGTCGCTGTTGTCCCAGCCCAGACGCACTTTCACCGTCACGGGGAGATGATCCGGAACTGCCTCGCGCATGGCTTTTGCGCCCCGGTAGATGAGTTCAGGATCTTTTAATAACGTTGCGCCACCGCCGCTGCCGTTGACCAGCTTCGACGGGCAGCCACAGTTCAGATCGACACCAAACGAGCCCAGTTCTACCGCGCGCGCCGCGTTCTCCGCCAGCCACTGCGGATACTGCCCCAGCAACTGTATGCGCACCCGCGTGCCGGATGGCGTCCGGCTATTGTTATGCAGTTCCGGGCAGAGCCGATGGAATACTTTTGCCGGCAGGAGCTGATCCACCACGCGCACAAACTCGGTGATGCACAGATCGTAATCATTCACTTCAGTCAGCAGCTCGCGCACCAGTGAGTCGAGCACGCCTTCCATCGGCGCCAGTAAAACACGCATATCGTCACCCGCAAAAAAAGAGGCGCTATGGTAGCGCCTCCGTTCGGGAGATTAAAGAGGCTCAGCGCGGCAACAGGCAGTTATCTTCTTTCCAGCCGTACAGCCATTCCATACCACGATAAAATTCCGCCTGAGATTTGCCTTTCCACAGCAGATTACGCACCTGGCGCTCGACGCCCGCAGCGTGGTACACACGTCCCATTTCGCGCGTCGACCAGACGATGCGCGCAGTACGCGGAATACGCACCGACTCATACAAGGCAAAGGCATCAGCCGCATCGCCGTCACACTGCTGTAACGCCTTACCGAGAGTAACGGCATCTTCAAGCGCCATACAGGCGCCCTGCGCCATATATTGTGCCACCGGATGCGCAGCATCACCCACCAGCGTAATGCGGTCGGTCCCCCATTTCTCTACCGGTTCGCGGTCAGCGGTGGACCAACGACGCCATGAGGTCGGCTTATCCAGCATCTGACGCGGACGCGCATGAATACCGGCAAAATAGGAGAGCACTTCCTCTTTACTGCCATCCTTTACCCCCCACTCCTCCTGCTGACGACTGTGGAAGGTCACCACCAGGTTATACTGCTTGCCGCCGCGCAGTGGATAGTGCACCAGGTGGCAGTGCGGTCCGGCCCACAGCACCGGCGCGTTAATGCGCAAATCGTCCGGCATATCATCGCAATCAATCACCGCGCGATAGACCACGTGCCCGGTAACGCGTGGCGCATCGCCAATCAGAGACTGACGCACAACCGACTTCACACCGTCACAGCCCACCAAAATATCCGCTGTCCAGTTGTTACCGTGCTCATCAAAGACCGTCACATCATCTTCTGTCTGGCGAATATCAACCACGTTAGTTGAAGTGCGATACTCAACGTTGGGATGAACCAGTGCCGCTTCCCAGACAGAAGCATGAATATCAACCCGATGGATAACCGCATAAGGACCGCCAAAGTGATCGCGGAACGCCTGCCCGGTTTCAATATGTACAACCTCTTTCGCGTTTACCGCATCCATCATGGTGATGTGATCGGTAAAAACGGCGCGCTTGCGAGCGACGTCACCCACGCCAAGGCTGTCCAGAGCAGAAAACGCGTTCGGCCCGAGCTGAATACCCGCACCAATCTCACCAATCTCGTGCGCTTTCTCCAGCAACATCACTTTAATGCCTTGACGGGCCAGCGATAGCGCGGTCGCCGCGCCGCCAATCCCGCCACCCACGATAATTGCGCGAGTCACTTTAGCCATTGTCGTTCTCCTTATCAGGCTGGAATTTTGTCTTGTTGATTCTCGGGCGCGGCGGCGATAAACGCCGGAAGCTGGGTACAGGCATCATATACCGCCTTACAGCGCGGATACCCGCTCAGATCGCAGCCCATACGTAACGCGTTCGCCCACTGCGGGATCAGACAGCAATCCGCCAGCGTCGGCGCATTCCCCACGCAGAACGTCCCCGAGTGACTCTGGCGCAGCATCTGTTCAACCGCGTTTAACCCTTGCTGGATCCAGTGCGCATACCAGCGTTTTTTATCCTCTTCACTGACCTTTAGCTCTTCGCTCAGGTAGCGCAGTACCCGCATGTTATTCACGGGATGGATATCACAAGCGATGGCATAAACAATTTCCAGCACCCGGCTGCGCGTCGGGAAGTCGGCTGGCAGCAGCGGCGACTGAGGAAAGTGACCATCCAGCCAGTCGGTTATCGCCAGCGACTGCCCGAGTGATTCTCCCTCATCAGTGACCAGCGTCGGTACAAGCCCTACCGGGTTCATCCGCCGGTAGGCCAGCTCGTTCTGCTGACCGATGCGAATGTTGACACCCACCGTCTGGTAATCAAGCCCCTTCAGCGCCAGCGCAATGCGTACGCGATATGACGCGGAGCTGTTAAAGAAACTGTACAGCTTCATCATCCACCTCAGACAATCTTCACAGCGATGGGGGTTAAACCGTCTACATTGCCGGTGATCACATCTCCTTTCACCACTGCGCCCACGCCCTCTGGCGTGCCTGTGTAGATCAAATCACCCGGCTGTAGTTCGAAAAAGCCGGACAGATAGCTAATCGTTTCATTAACGGACCAGATGAGGTGGCGAATATCGCTACGCTGATGATCGTCGCCGTTGACCTGCAACCAGATAGGCGCGTTGTTAACATCCGCACTTTCGCTGGCTTTATGCAGCGGCGCGATGGGGGCTGAGAGATCAAATGCTTTGCCGATTTCCCACGGACGCCCCATCTGGCGCATCTCCATCTGCCTGTCGCGGCGGGTCATATCCAGACCAGTGGCATAGCCCCAGATATATTCGTGCGCTTTTTCCAGCGGTATATCGCTGCCCTTTTTACCGATCGCCACCACCAGCTCTATCTCATAGTGATAGTTATCGGTCTGCGACGGGTATGGCAGCTCGAGGGTTTGACCGGCCGCCACCGGAACCACCGCATCGGCAGGTTTACAGAAGAAGAACGGCGGTTCGCGATCCGGATCAAAACCCATTTCACGCGCATGAGCGGCATAGTTGCGGCCCACGCAGTAAACGCGACGCACGGGAAACTGTTCATTACTGCCAACGACCGGAACGGTAACAGGCGCTTGTGGTTCGAATACGTATTGCGTCATTTTCTCTCTCCCAAATTAATAACGTGCTTCACGGAACAACCCCAGCGCTTCCTGAACCGGTCTGTCCGAAAAACTAAATAAGACGGCATCTTCGTGGGCCTGGAATGACACGCCGTGCCAGGTTGGCACCACGAAGATATCTTTTGGCGAAAAATTGAAGATCTCGGTGCCGATGGTGACCTGCCCGCTTCCTTCCACCACGTGATAGATAGTGCTGTCGGTGGTACGCGCCATCCGCGAGGAAAAGCCCTTCGGCAACAGTTGTAAAAAGGTCCCCATTGAAGGCATGGGATAACCACCGGTTACCGGGTTGACGTAACGCATCTTGTAACCGTCCCACTCATCGGCGTCGCCCATGCGGGTCAGGTCATGCAGCGCTTCACGGCTGCGATCGTAGCGATAGTTGAAAATTGGCGATGAGTTACCCTTCTGATGACGCAGCGGCAGCATATTGGCCGCGTAGCGTGGTAAGTAATCCCCTTCCTTGCGCGTGACTGGTTGCTGATCCTCCGGGTAATCTTCCGCAAAGCCGCAACCCAGCAGATTCACCAGTGGCAGATCCAGACCGTCCAGCCACACCACCGGTTCACTGCCTGGGTTGCCGTGGTCGTGCCAGCGCCACTGTGGCGTCAGAATAAAATCGCCTTCATGCATTTGGGTGCGCTCGCCATCCACCGCAGTAAATGCCCCTTTCCCTTCGACAATAAAGCGCAGCGCAGACTGATTATGCCGGTGACTCGGGGCAACCTCGCCCGGCATGATTAACTGCAATCCGGCGTACAGCGTTGGGGTGATTGAAGACTGTCCGCGCAGCATGGGGTTTTCCAGCACCAGTACGCGACGAATTGCCTCTTTCGCGCCAATCAGATCGCCGCTTTCCAGCAGCAGCGGGCGGATCTCCTGGTAGTTCCAGTACGCAGGAGCACAATGTGCGTTCGGCGTTGGAGGTACCAGGCGGTGCAGCGACTCCCACAGAGGGGTCAGATTCTGCCCGGAAATATGCTGGTAAAACTGCTGACGGCTGTTCTTAACATCCTGATTAAGTTCTGACATAGAGATTCTCCTTATTTGTTCACGATGCCTACGCGTGACAACGCGTCAGGGACAGAGGCCGACTGGCGGATAACAACCGTCAGCAGCATAAGCATCACCGCGCTGATGGCCGCCGGAACGGCAATAATGAAAAACAGGTTATCGAATGAGAAATTCATCGCCATCATCACGCCGCCGGAGAGCGAGCCGACAATCGCGCCGCAGCGGCCAATCGCATTAGACCAGCTGACGCCCGTAGCCCGGCTCTGCGTCGGATAAAGCGTGGCGGTTAAGGCATTCAGGCCCACCTGCGAACCGCTGATGCCGATGCCGGTGCCAAAAATGGCCAGCGCCATCAGCCACAGGCCGTTATCGCTCAGGCCAATCATGACAATACACACCGCACCCAGCGCATAGCTCACTGCCAGCACGCGGAAAGGATTGTATTTATCCATCAGCACTCCCAGCACCAGCGCACCGAGCGTACCGCCAATTTGAAAGGCGGCGGTCACCCATGAGGCATGCTGCAGGTCAATTCCGCGATGGTTAAGCAGCGTTGGCATCCAGCTGGAGAGCAGATAAATGATCAGCAGGCTCATAAAGAACACCACCCATAACATCAGGGTAATGGGCAACTGTTGCCCGACGAACAGCTGGCGAATGCTGCCTTTGGCAATCGCGGCGCCCTCGTTGAGATAAAATTGGGTATTGTCATAACGTTCCCGGGTGATGGCGCTGACGGTTCTGGCAATCACGTTTTGCGGCAACTGACGACGAACCTGCCAGCGCGGGGATTCCGGCAGCGCAAACAGCAGAGCCACAAACAGCATCAGCGGTAGCACGCCTCCCAGCACCAGGATGCCGTTCCAGCCAATAACCGGCACCAGCTGTGCGCTGACAATCCCGCCCATCGCCGAGCCCAGGGTAAAACCGCAGAACATCATGGTGACCAGTGCACCACGCCGACGCGCTGGCAGGTATTCTGAGGTCATAGTGATAGTATTTGGCATCGCGCCGCCCAGGCCTAACCCGGTAAGGAAGCGCAAAAAAACCAGCGTTTGCAGATCGGGGGAAAAAGCCGAGATCAGGCTCAGTGCGCCGAACAGCGCCACGCAGAGTTCAATCACCCGTTTGCGGCCAAAACGATCCGATAGCGGACCGCAGAGCAGTGCGCCAGCGGTCAGACCCAGCAGGCCTGCGCCAAACAACGGCGCCAGATCTCCGGCCGTCAGTTGCCAGTGGGTGCGAATATCAGGCGCGATAAAACCAATAGCTGCGGTATCAAAACCGTCGAGCATGACGACCAAAAAACAGCAAATGATAACGCGCCACTGGGTCTTACCGACGGGGGCGGAATCGATCAGTGCTTGTAGATCACGTTGTTGAGTCATAGTGAATGCCTCAGTGCAGGTAGAGTAAATGTCTGTTTTGTTTTAGGTATGTTGCGACTTTGTATGTTTGGAGATGAAATGTACAATGGCTTTTCATGCAGAGGCATAACCTGGAGGTTATAGCAAATGGCTAACTGGGCGCAGAAACTTAAGTTACACCACCTGCAAACGCTTATTGCGCTGGGCGAACAGGGGAATTTGACTCACGTCGCCCGAATGATGAATATCACCCAGCCAGCGTTGTCAAAATGGTTATCACAGCTCGAAGATGAGATGGGTATCACACTCTTTGAACGTCATAGCAAAGGCTTACGCCCTTCAGAAGGCGGCAAGCTGCTACTGCAGCATGCCCAACGCCTGATCAATGATATGGAACGTTCACAGTATGAAATCGCCCGTTTTAAGCAGGGAGGCCTGGTAGGGAGTCTGAAGATTGGCTGCTCGCCGGTGGCGACGGACTGCGTTTCACAGGCGATACTGGGTTTGCTCACAGAGCTGCCGACCTTGCATCTTAATATTGAAGAGAAGGTGATGACCCCGCTGCTGCACGATCTGCTCGCGGGTTCGGTGGATGTGGTGGTCGGACGCGTCGGTGGCCGGGCGCTTCAGTTGCCGCTCAATTACCAGGTGCTGTATACCGAACCGGTCTGTTTCGTCGCGCGCCCCGACCATCCACTGGCAAAATATCCCCTGCTCACCTGGCATGATCTGGCTAACTGGCGCTGGATTGTCTGGCCGACGGGAACGCCCATCCGGATAAGCATTGACAACGCGCTGGTAGATAACGGCGTCATGCTACCGGAAAACATCATTGAGTCGGCGTCGATAAACGTCAGCACCAACCTGCTGCAAAGTAGCGACATGATCTCTATTCTTTCTCTACGCCTGGCGCAGCGTTATGCCGCCCAGGGACAGCTGGCTATCCTGAATCTGCCGAAGATTGAACAAAAAGGCAGCGTAGGCGTGTTCTGGCGCAACAATGAAACGCCCACGACCGCCCTGAATCGTTTTCTGTATTACCTGGCACAGGTTTAACGTGAACAGTTAGGGCCATCGCCCGATGTTCCAGATATCTATTTCTTCTATGCTTAGAATTCATGATGTGATCGGTAGCACGTTTTGAAGTTTAATTGTATGATGAATCAGTCTCGTCAAGGGTTTCAACTATGAGCAAAGCACTGAACATTATCTGGCAATATTTGCGCGCATTCGTCCTGATTTATGCCTGCCTCTATGCAGGTATTTTTCTTGCATCGCTACTCCCCATCACCATTCCGGGCAGCATTATCGGCATGCTGATTCTGTTTGTCTTACTGGCTTTGCAGGTGTTACCGGCAAAATGGGTTAACCCCGGCTGCTATGTGCTGATTCGCTATATGGCCCTGCTGTTTGTCCCGATTGGCGTGGGGATCATGCAGTACTTTGATCTGCTCCGTGCGCAATTTGGTCCGGTGGTGGTGTCCTGTACCATCAGTACGCTGGTCGTTTTCCTGGTGGTGAGCTGGAGTTCTCACATTGTGCACGGTGAGCGCAAAATCGTTGGGCAAAAAGGGTCTAAAGAATGATGTCGTATATCTGGTGGTCGTTACCCCTTACCCTGGCGGTATTTTTTGGCGCACGTAAGCTGGCTGCACGATTTAAAATGCCGCTATTGAACCCGCTACTGGTCGCCATGGTGGTGATCATTCCCATTCTGATGCTGACCGGAATTCCCTACGATCACTATTTCAAAGGCAGTGAGGTGCTGAACGATTTACTGCAACCTGCCGTGGTCGCGCTGGCCTATCCGTTATACGAACAGCTGCACCAGATTCGCGCTCGCTGGAAATCAATTATTGCCATCTGCTTTGCGGGGAGCGTTGTGGCGATGGTTACAGGTACAACAATCGCCTTGTTGATGGGCGCATCGCCGCAAATTGCTGCGTCAATCATGCCGAAATCGGTAACCACGCCTATCGCTATGGCAGTGGGAGGCAGCATTGGTGGTATTCCGGCCATCAGCGCCGTGTGCGTCATTTTTGTTGGTATCCTCGGGGCTGTGTTTGGTCATACTTTGCTCAATGCGATGCGTATTCGCACCAAAGCCGCACGTGGACTGGCCATGGGTACCGCTTCGCACGCCCTGGGTACCGCACGCTGTGCAGAGCTGGACTATCAGGAAGGCGCGTTTAGCTCTCTGGCGCTGGTTATTTGCGGCATTATCACCTCGTTGGTCGCCCCATTCCTGTTCCCGATTATTCTGGCCCTGGTCGGTTAACCTTCAATTTTTGGCTAATTATTTGCGATGCGTTGCACATTTTTAATTTAAGTTTCATAAGTTGCATACACAATGAGATTTGGATCACATATAAAGCCGTAACAGGCCCGTAAACTACGATTCCATTACATTGTTATGAGGCATCGCCATGCATCCACGTTTTCAAACTGCTTTTGCCCAACTCGCGGATAACTTGCAATCAGCCCTGGCGCCTGTTCTGGCGGATGCGCATTTTCCCGCCATGCTGACTGCTGAGCAGGTCTCTTTGCTAAAACGCGAATCGGGACTGGACGAAGACGCGCTGGCATTCGCTCTACTGCCGCTGGCTGCGGCCTGCGCGCGTACTCCGCTGTCCAACTTCAACGTTGGGGCAATTTCTCGCGGCATCAGCGGCACCTGGTACTTCGGTGGGAACATGGAGTTCCTGGGGGCGACTATGCAGCAAACCGTTCATGCCGAGCAAAGCGCCATTAGCCATGCCTGGCTGCGCGGTGAAAAAGGGCTCGCCGCCATCACCGTCAACTACACGCCGT
The DNA here is from genome assembly GCF_013816515.1 of Citrobacter sp. RHB35-C21. NCBI lineage: Bacteria > Pseudomonadati > Pseudomonadota > Gammaproteobacteria > Enterobacterales > Enterobacteriaceae > Citrobacter > Citrobacter sp. RHB35-C21. The sequence continues at coordinate 1,857,081 of NZ_CP057147.1, read as the reverse complement.
GCGGCCACTGTCGCCAGTTTATGAACGAACTGAACAGTGGACTGGATTTACGTATTCATCTGCCGGGACGTGCGCCACACGTGCTGCGCGATTACCTGCCAGACGCCTTCGGACCGAAAGATCTGGAGATTAAAACGCTGCTGATGGACGATCAGGATCACGGCTTCGCGCTGCAGGGCGATGCGTTGACCCAAGCGGCTATCACCGCCGCCAACAGATGTCATATGCCGTACAGCAACTCCCCAAGCGGCGTGGCGCTGGAATGTAAAGATGGTCGAATTTTTAGCGGTAGCTATGCGGAAAATGCCGCCTTCAACCCGACCCTGCCGCCGCTGCAAGGCGCGTTAAACCTGTTGAACCTTAACGGTTATGACTACCCGGATATCCAGCGTGCTGTGCTGGCTGAAAAAGCCGATGCGCCGTTGATTCAGTGGGATGCGACCTCCGCTACCCTGAAAGCGCTGGGCTGCAATAATATTGAGCGCGTGCTGCTCGGTTAATTGCCTGGCGCTACGCTTATCTGGCCTGCAATCGCTCCAGGTTGTCGGCCAGATTTGCTGTTGCTACCATCCAACAGGGCCGTTTTGCTGAAAATCCCCTCAATCAGATTGCTGTTTCTTGCGCTACGTCTTCCGGTACAGTAGCCTGATTGAAATTCCATCCAAATAACGAGTTTTCTGCATGTTAAAGCGCGTGTTTTACAGCCTGTTAGTCCTGGTAGGCTTGCTGCTTTTGACTGTGCTTGGGCTCGACAGGTGGATGAGCTGGAAGACCGCTCCTTACATCTACGACGAATTGCAGGATTTACCCTACCGCCAGGTCGGTGTGGTCCTGGGCACGGCGAAATACTATCGCACCGGCGTCATCAACCAGTATTACCGCTACCGCATTCAGGGCGCATTGAACGCCTATAACAGTGGAAAGGTAAACTATCTGCTGCTGAGCGGCGACAACGCACAGCAAAGCTACAACGAACCCATGACGATGCGTAAAGATCTGATTGCCGCAGGTGTCGATCCCGCTGATATCGTGCTTGATTACGCCGGGTTCCGGACGCTCGATTCAATTGTACGAACCCGCAAGGTGTTCGATACCAACGATTTCATCATTATTACTCAGCGATTCCACTGTGAGCGCGCCTTGTTTATTGCGCTGCATATGGGCATCCAGGCCCAGTGCTATGCGGTGCCCTCACCAAAAGATATGCTCACCGTGCGGGTACGTGAATTTGGCGCCCGCTTTGGCGCACTGGCCGATCTCTATATTTTCAAACGTGAACCCCGCTTTTTAGGCCCGCTGGTGCCCATCCCTACCATGCATCAGGTACCGGACGATGCACAGGGATATCCGGCGGTCACGCCTGAACAACTACTCGAATTACAAAAGAAACAAGGAAAATAAGCATGGATGTACAAACCCTTTTCGTCGTGTTGGCCTTTCTGCTCATTCCCGTATTTTGTTTTCGCGAAGCATGGAAAGGCTGGCGTTCTGGGGCCGTAGATAAAATTAAAAAGAATGCGCGCGAACCGGTTTACGCTTATCGCAATCAAGAGCCCCTGCAATTTTGGTCTTATGTGCTGGTTTATGCCGGGTGCGGATGTTTATCCTTCGGGATGGTTATTTACTTAGTCTTTTATCGCTAAAGAATTTTCCTTTATATTAGCATTTGAGAATAGCTAATATTTTGATAATAGTTACCATTTCAATGTAAGGGATTAATGCTGCCCGCCAGCATTTCCCTCAGACTATCTTCTATTTGTGAATCCTTTCACAGAATACTCTTCCTGCAGTGCTTAGCCTTAAGAATAGCCTTCACTTTTTATATTTTGTTATTAACGGTTTGCCTTAATTTACTCAAGCATTAAGGAAGAAAATATGCCACAACAAAATTATCTGGATGAGCTCACGCCTGCTTTTACCCCATTATTAGCAATAAAAGAGGCTTCCCGCTGTTTATTATGTCACGACGCCCCCTGTAGTCATGATTGCCCGGCGAAAACAGACCCAGGGAAATTTATTCGCTCTATTTATTTTCGTAATTTTAAAGGCGCGGCAGAAACTATCCGCGAAAATAATGCGCTCGGTGCGGTGTGCGCCCGGGTTTGCCCAACCGAAAAATTATGCCAGCGCGGATGTACGCGCTCAGGAATTGATAAACCTATCGATATTGCACGTCTGCAACGCTTTATTACCGATTTTGAACAGCAGACCGCAATGAAAATCTATCAGCCGGCAACAAAAACGCTCGGCAAGGTAGCTATCATCGGGGCGGGTCCGGCAGGGTTACAGGCCAGCGTAACGCTAAGTAATCTTGGTTATGATGTCACAATCTTCGAAAAACAGGCCCAGCCAGGTGGCTGGTTGCGTTATGGCATTCCTGAGTTTCGTCTGCCGCAAGCAGTTTTGGATCTTGAAATTGCCCGTATCGTTGAAATGGGCGTGACCATCAAGTGCAACTGTGAAGTCGGCAATGCCCTTTCCGTTGAGCAACTCAAAGCAGAATACCGCGCCGTACTGGTTACCGTAGGGATGTCTTACGGTTCAACGTTGTCTCTGTTTGAGAGGGCGAATCACGTCGAAATCGCCGTCGATTTTCTGCAACGAGCCCGGCAATCCAACGGCGATATTACCGTCGCACAAAGTGCATTAATCATCGGCGGTGGCGACGTGGCGATGGATGTCGCCAGTACGTTGAAGCTGCTGGGCTGCCCGTCAGTCACCTGTGTCGCGCGTGAAGAACTCGCCGACTTCCCGGCCAGCGACAAAGAATTCAGCAGCACACAGGCTTTAGGGGTGTCGATAATTGACGGCTTCACGCCCGTGGCGGTTAGCGGAAATCGAGTCACCTTTAAGCACGTACGCCTGGCAGGAGAACTCACGCTTGAAGCCGAACAGATTATTCTCGCCGTCGGCCAACATGCTCAGCTTGATAATTTCGCCGCGTTAAAGCCACAGCGCAATCTTATCGATACGCACAATTATCAAACCGCCGATCCGGCTCTGTTTGCTGCGGGCGATATTGTTAAAGGCGATAAAACCGTTGTTTACGCCGTGAAAACGGGAAAAGAAGCCGCTCAGGCCATTCATCACTATTTAGAGGGAGCTTGCTCATGTTAACGAAAGATCTTTCTATTACTTTTTGCGGCGTCAAATTCCCCAACCCGTTCTGCCTCTCTTCCTCTCCGGTGGGCAACTGCTATGAAATGTGCGCCAAAGCCTATGATAGCGGCTGGGGTGGCATTGTTTTTAAAACGATCGGGTTCTTTATTGCTAATGAAGTCTCCCCACGCTTTGACCATCTCACCAAAGAAGATACCGGCTTTATTGGCTTCAAAAACATGGAACAAATTGCCGAGCATCCGCTGGAGGAGAATCTGGCCGCAATTCGTCGACTGAAACAGGACTACCCGGACAAAGTCCTGATTGCGTCGATTATGGGGGAAAATGAGCAGCAATGGCAGGAACTGGCCCGCCTGGTTGAAGACGCGGGTGCCGACATGATCGAGTGTAACTTCTCGTGCCCGCAAATGACCTCACATGCCATGGGTAGCGATGTCGGGCAAAGCCCTGAGCTGGTTGAAAAGTATTGTCGGGCCGTTAAACGCGGCTCGTCCCTGCCGATGCTGGCGAAAATGACACCGAACATTGGTGATATGTGTGAGGTGGCTCTGGCAGCAAAACACGGAGGTGCCGACGGTATCGCGACCATCAATACGGTTAAATCCATCACGAATATCGATCTGAACCGAAAAATCGGGATGCCGGTCGTCAACGGTAAATCCAGTATTTCCGGCTACTCCGGCAAGGCCGTTAAACCTATTGCTTTGCGATTTATCCAACAACTGCGCATGCACCCTGAACTGCGCGATTTCCCGATTAGCGGCATCGGGGGAATTGAGACCTGGGAAGATGCCGCCGAGTTTTTACTGTTAGGCGCGGCCACGCTGCAGGTGACCACCGGGATCATGCAGTATGGCTACCGGATTGTGGAGGACATGACCAGCGGGCTGTCACATTACCTCGCCGATCAAGGGTTTGACTCACTGGAGGAGATGGTTGGTCTTGCCAATGCCAATATCATCCCCGCGGAGGATCTTGACCGTAGCTACATCGTCTACCCGAACATTCATCTTGATAAATGCGTTGGCTGTGGCCGCTGCTACATCTCCTGTTATGACGGCGGACATCAGGCGATGGAATGGAATGAGGAAACCCGCACACCGCATTGCAACACAGAAAAATGTGTGGGATGCCTGTTGTGTGGTCACGTTTGTCCGGTAGCCTGTATTGAGCTGGGTGAAGTGAAATTTAAACCCGGTGAGAAAGAGCATGCGTTAACGTTGTAACGCTGACAAAAAAGCCCGGTACAGATTACGCTGCACCGGGCTTTTTGCGGTATACGATTACTTCTTACGCGCGTACTTCAGTGAGTCCAGCGCGACCGCGAAGATGATAATGCCGCCCTTGATAATGTACTGCCAGTATGGGTTCACGCCAATGTAGGTCAGACCGTAGTTGATGACGGTGAAGATAATCACACCGGTCACCACGCCAAACACGGTACCGACCCCGCCGCTGAACGACACGCCGCCAACCACGCACGCCGCAATCGCATCCAGCTCATACATAAAGCCGAGGTTGTTAGTCGCCGAGCCGATACGCCCGGCTTCGAGCAAACCGCCGAAGGCATAAAACACGCCAGACAACGCATAGATGATCAGCAGGTTCAGCGCAACGTTGACCCCGGACACTTTCGCGGCTTCAGGGTTTCCGCCGATGGCGAAAATGTTTTTACCGAAGCGGGTCTTGTTCCACAGCACCCAGACAAACGCCACCGCAATCAGCGCATAGAAGGTGATGTAGGAGAGGCGGAAACTACCCAGCGCAATAAAGCCCTGCGCGAAGGTGGAGAATCCGCTGTCAAAGCCAGAAATTGGTGATGCGCCGACAAAGTCGTAGTACAGGGAGTTGATCCCGTAAACGATGATCATCGTACCCAGGGTGGTAATAAACGGCGTCACATTCAGATAAGCAATGATAATACCGTTCACCAGACCGATAATGGCGCCAATCACGCAAACAATCAGCACGACTACGATGATTGGCATTGTAGCCATTTCCGGGAACACCTTGTTGGCGTTCTCCATCGACTGTAGCAAGGTTGCCGCCACGACTGCCGCCAGGCCAACCTGACGTCCCGCCGACAGATCTGTCCCTTGGGTAACAATCAGCCCGGCCACACCCAATGCGATAATAATACGCACCGAGGATTGCGTCAGAATATTACTCAGGTTCAGTAAGCTTAAGAAAGTGGGATCCTGGAAAATAATAATCGCCAGCAAAACCAAAAGAACAACGTAAATTCCGCCTTCTTTCAGATAAGTAAGAAAACTTTTCTTATTTAACGCACTCATGAGGAGCCCCTAATCTTAAAGGTGCAAAGACGCAAGACGGAGGATTTCGTTTTGCGTTGTTGTTTTAGTGTCAACAATTCCGGCAACGAGACCATTGCTCATCACCAGAATACGATCGGTAATACCTAGCAGCTCCGGCATTTCAGAGGAAATAATAATAATCCCCTTATCCTTTTTCGCGAGTTCGGCAATCAGCTGATAAATTTCAAATTTCGCGCCAACATCGATACCACGCGTGGGTTCATCTAACATCAGGATTTCTGGCTGCGTTAATAACCAGCGACCAATAACCACCTTTTGCTGATTACCACCGGACAGTGAACCGATTTGTGTACGATGGCCCGGCGTTTTCACCCTCATTGAGTCAATTACCCACTGGGTATCACTCTTCATGCGGGAATTATCCAGCAGACCAACTTTGTTTTTATAGTTTTGGATATTGGAGATTAACGAGTTAAAACCAATATCCAGATACGCGTAAATACCGGTTGAGCGGCGCTCTTCCGTGACCAGCGCAAAACCATGGTTAATGGCCTCATTTGCGCTGTGGTTATTAATCTTTTTGCCGTGTAGCGTAATCGTACCCGATGATTTCTCACGAATACCAAAAAGCGTTTCAACGATATCAGTACGTTTTGCGCCGACCAGCCCGGCAATCCCGAGAATTTCCCCTTTGTGCAAATCAAACGAGATATCACGAATCGACGGCTGACGCAGCGAGGTCAGGTTACGTACTTGCAGAATGACTTCACCGGGTTTGTTTTCTTTATCCGGAAAACGTTGGTTCAGTGAACGGCCGACCATCATGGAGATGATCTTATCCATATCCAGCCCTTCCAGCGGCTGGGTCGCAATCCACTGGCCATCGCGCAGCACGGTAATTTCATCGCATAGCTGGAAGATTTCTTCCATCTTGTGAGAAATATAAACAATACCGCATCCACGCTCTTTCAGCTTACGGATAATGGTAAACAGATGATTAACTTCTTTCTCGGTTAACGATGACGTTGGCTCATCCATGATGACGATTTTTGCGTCATAGGAGAACGCTTTCGCAATTTCAATCATCTGCATTTGAGAAACGGATAATGTACCAACACGCGCACGCGGATCGATATCAATATCCAGCTCATCAAATATCGCTTTGGTATCGCGGTACATTTTGTCCTGATCGACAAACATGCCTTTGGTGGGATAGCGTCCCAGCCACATGTTATCCATCACAGAACGTTGTAATACCAGGTTTAATTCCTGGTGTACCATCGAAATACCATTTTCAAGCGCTTCTTTAGCAGAATGAAAATCGATTTCTTTACCCTGAAATAAAATACTACCGGAATCTTTTTGATAGATACCGAAAAGACATTTCAATAATGTTGATTTCCCCGCGCCATTCTCCCCCATTAAGGCATGAATGGAATGTGGGCGGACTTTTAAATTGACATTATCAAGAGCCTTAACGCCGGGGAAGGACTTGTTGATGCCGGTCATTTCCAACAAGTATTCGCCTGACGACTGAGTATGTGTGCTGACCATAATTATACCTTGTTGGCCTTGCAGAGTGCGTTATTAAGGGCGCAATGACATTGCGCCCAAAGACGGAGTATTTACTTATTGGTAAACTCTGCCAGATTATCTTTATCGACACCTACGTACGGAACGCGAACAATTTTGTTCTCAATTTTCCAGTTAGTGCCATCTGCCGCACCTTTGCCATCAGCCAGGTTTTTCGCCAGATCGAAGGTGGCTTTCGCCTGGTTGTTGGCGTCGTTCAGCACGGTACCAGCCATTGCGCCAGATTTCACCAGAGCCAGCGCTTCAGGCAGCGCATCCACACCAAATACCGGTACGCTGGTTTTGTTGTGCGCTTTCAGTGCTTCAACTGCGCCCATTGCCATCGCATCGTTGTTTGCGATAACCACTTCGATTTTGTTGGCATTCGGACCGGACATCCACGCATCCATTTTATCTTTTGCCTGAGCGGTATCCCACATTGCAGTATCTAACTGCAGTTGCTCAGTTTTAATGCCTTTATCGTTCAGCTCTTTAATCACGTAAGTGGTACGTGCTTCAGCGTCCGGGTGTCCCGGTTCGCCTTTCAGCAGAACAAACTGAATTTTGCCGTCTTTGTTCAGGTCCCAGTTCGGGTTCGCTGCCCAGTGTTTGGCGATCAAATCACCCTGAATAATACCGGACTCTTTAGAGTCGGTACCGACGTAAAACGCTTTGTCATAGCTGTCCAGCGCCTTACGAGAAGGTTCTTTGTTAAAGAACACGATCGGTACGTTCTGCCCGCGTGCCTTTTCAATGACCGTGCCTGCCGCTGCCGGGTCCACCAGGTTAATCGCCAGTGCCTTAACGCCTTTTGCCAGCAGCACGTCGATCTGGTCGTTTTGTTTGGACTGGTCGTTCTGCGAGTCATTCATCAGCAACTTTACATCTGGCGCCGCTTTGGCATCTTTTTCAATAGCCTTACGTACTACAGACATAAAGTTATCGTCATACTTATAGATAGTCACACCAATGCGGGTATCAGCAGCGTGCGCAGCCGCGCCGAATAACATGCTTGCCATTACAGCAGACAGGGTCAACACCTTCTTATTCATGGTATCTCCGGTTTTATTATGCAGGGTAGTACTTGAGATAAATGCTCGGCAGGCAGAACGTTACTGAAGTGTTACTGAACGCCGAAGCTCACTTTTAAAAAATATTTCTTCCGTGTCTGGCAACGCTCCAAAAACAGGCTTTAATTTTTGTTTAAGGCACCTTTACCTCGGTGAAAGTGATTATTCACCGTTACATAGTAGTTACAGCGCAACAAACAGTGTCATCATAGCTATCGCATTGTTAATATACTGTGAATTTACTCACATATTGAAAGCGGTTACATCGCGCAACGTTATGAGTTAGTGATCGGTGCCGCATTCTGCCGTAGCGCCACTGAATGGCGACGCACCAGCGTCGGCATAAAGCAATGCGTCGCCTCCAGGTCTAACGTGCCTGCAGCCCCCTGTAGCGCAAGCTCCGTCGCCATTTTTGCCATGGAGGCAATGGGATAGCGTACGGTGGTCAGTTGCGGATCGGTGTAACGCGCGATAGGAATATCATCAAAGCCAATGATAGAAAGGTGTAATGGAATAGCGATGCCGTTGTCTTTTAGCGCGGTCAGCGCGCCGGCAGCCATATTGTCGTTATAGGCGAAAACCGCCGTCAGTTGTAAGTTACGTCCCAGCAGTTCTACCATCGCAGATTCTCCGCCCTGCATATCGGGCGAACCGGTGCCGACCCAACTTTCTGCCGCAACAATCCCCTGCTCTTTCAGGGCTGTTAACCACCCTTCTTTGCGCATGGTGTCATCTTCAATGCGATGGCTTGACGCCAGATAACCGATGCGTTGATGACCATTATTCAGCAGCATTCGGGTCGCCATTTTGGCACCGCTGATGTTATCCAGGCAGACGCAACGGTGGGCGTAACCCGGCACCAGACGGTTGATCAGCACCATGCCGGGGATCTGATCCATAAACTCGGCGAGTTCCCGATCGCTCAGTGCTTTCGAGTGTACAATCAGTGCGTTACAGCGCTGACGAATCAACACCTCAATGGCATGACGTTCTTTTTCAGCCTCATGATAGCTGTTGCCAATCAGGACATACTTCTGATGCTGCTGGGCAACCATATCCACGGCTTTTACCAGCGCGCCAAAAAAGGCGTCTGATACATCCATGACCACAACACCAATCGTGTCGCTCACCTGCGTCGCCAGCGCTTGCGCGTTGGCATTAGGTCGATAGCCCAGCAGAGTAACTGCCTTCATTACCGCTTCACGCGTATCGGGACTCACCAGCGCACTGTTGTTCAGTACGCGGGAAACGGTCGCTACAGAAACGCCAGACTGTCGTGCCACATCACGTATGGTGATCATATTCACTGCCCTGTTTTAGATTGCGGTTGCCCGCAGACACCCCAGGCTGGGTATTTTGTCAGCACAACGAAACGCACTGCGTGAGAGATGTCACAGGAATGAAAGCGCTTACATCCGTTTTGTTAATGAATGTGATCCAGATCGTTATCTGGATGTACGCGGCAATGATGTCCCCGCAGCACGCAGGGTTAATTGACGCCACAGCCATTCCACTGGGCCCTGGCGGTAAAAACGTAGCCATATGACGGAGAAAAGTAGGTTAACGGCCCAAACCGGAATGACGAAATACAGCAGCTCCAGTCGGTCAAATTTCATAAATAAGCCGACCTGGTAAAACAGCGTGGTGCAGATTAAGGTTTGTAACAGATAGTTAGTTAATGCCATGCGCCCCACACAGGCGATGGCAATGACCCATTTTAAGCGGCTAAGCTGCGGCCAGAAGCCGAACATCAGCGCGGCGTAACCAATGGTTTGCAACGGCGCGCCCAGCTCTCGCGGGGCTTGTAGCAAGAAGGCACACCAGCGATATGCCCAGTCCAGATGCCACTGAGCGACGATAGCAGGCAGGTTAATCGCCATCCCGAGAATGACCAGCAGTACACCGGTGCGTCGGTAATGCTGTAAGCTGTACTGCCCTTTTAACCAACCGCTGCGCATCAATGCCGCGCCGAGCAGCATCATCCCCGCCAGTTGCCAGCCGTACTGTGCGCCCAGCGCCAGCAAGCTATTGGACATCATATCCACGCGATTGCTGACGGCTTCCATTCCACCGTTTATTTTCCAGTATTTTTCATACAGCAACGCTGAGGCATCCGGCGTCCAGGCACGACTGGTTTCACTCCCGGAGATTACCCCTAGCAGCAGCAATACGCCAACGCCCACCAGATAAAGCAGTACGCCGGTGTTAAATAAGCTTTTTACCGACGGCGCATCACGGATCAACCGCCAACAAATCAGGCCGATTAAGCCATATGCCAGCAGGATATCGCCATCCCAGAAGAGTAAACCGTGAATAAAACCCAATAGAACCAGCAGCGTAAGCCGCGACTGGATCCAGCGTTTACCGCGCGGGAGCAGCATTTGCAGACCGGCACCGAACAGCAGCGCAAACAGCGTGAGGAATTTTACCTGCGCAAAGAGATCGAGCAGCGCCCAGGTCCAGGCGTCGGATAAGGTGATGTTGCCATACCACGCGGGATTGAGGTATGCCGCCTTTGGCAGGCCAAAGGCGCTAATATTGAGAAGCAGGATACCAAGAATGGCGACGCCACGAATAAAATCCAGCGTGACATTACGCTCCATGGTCCCTGCCCTAATCAGTTGTGATGACGTACTGCGCGCAGGAATTCCTGACGCGTGTTCTGGCTGGACTTAAACAATCCGCCAAGAGAAGTGGTCGTGGTCGCACTGGTCGCATCGCGAATGCCACGCGCTTTCACACAGTAATGTACCGCATCAATCGACACCGCCACATTATTCGTCCCGAGCAGCGTTTGCAGCGCGGTGAGAATTTGCTGGGTGAGACGTTCCTGTACCTGCGGACGCTGTGCGAAAAACTGCACAATGCGGTTAATCTTCGACAGACCAATAACCGAATCTTTCGGGATATACGCCACCGTCGCTTTGCCATCGATAGTAACAAAGTGGTGTTCGCAGGTGCTGGTCAGCGTGATATCGCGGACCGTGACCATCTCGTCCACCTTCATTTTGTTTTCAATGACGGTAATTTTCGGGAAGTTGGCGTAGTCGAGGCCGGAGAAAATCTCATCGACATACATTTTCGCAATGCGATGCGGAGTTTCCATCAAACTGTCATCGCTCAAATCGAGATTGAGCAACTGCATAATCTCGGTCATATGACCCGAGATAAGACGTTTGCGCGTTTCGTTATCCATCTCTTGCACGGGCGGGCGTAGTGGCGTTTCAAGACCACGCGCGACCAGCGCTTCATGAACCAGGGCCGCTTCTTTACTGAGTGATGACATTTCTTCTTCTCCTGCAGGTGGGGCGCCTCTGCCCTGCATGGGGCAAAGTTTTTAGGCTGTGTCACAGCCAGAACATTGTGCGTGAGGCGGCGCACATAATCCAGTATTCACCGCGATAATTATTGAAATTGGCACAGCCTTTCAGCGTAGCGATTTCACTTGTAGTTCTACCCAGCGACGTCGAGTGTTAATGTAAAGTTATATAGATGATGAAGTATGTTTGCTCAATGCGGAAGTGAAAGTTGCTCACAGTGCCATGAATAATCTGTATTATGGTGAGTTCGCAAACATATTCAGGTTCAACACAACAAGGAGCCCCGCATGGAAATGCTTGAAGAGCACCGCTGTTTTGAAGGCTGGCAGCAACGCTGGCGTCACGACTCCGCCACGTTAAATTGCACCATGACCTTCAGTATTTTTCTTCCTCCCCCGCGCGATAACACCCCGCCTCCGGTGCTGTACTGGCTGTCGGGTCTGACATGCAATGATGAAAACTTCACGACTAAAGCCGGCGCACAACGCATCGCGGCTGAGCTGGGCATTGTACTGGTGATGCCGGACACCAGTCCGCGCGGCGAACAGGTTGCCAATGATGATGGCTACGATTTAGGCCAGGGGGCGGGATTTTACCTCAATGCTACCCAACAGCCATGGGCAACGCATTTTCGCATGTATGACTATCTGCGTGATGAGCTGCCGGCACTGATTCAATCGCAGTTTAACGTCAGCGATCGCTGCGCCATCAGTGGACACTCCATGGGCGGTCACGGCGCATTGATTATGGCGCTGAAAAATCCCGGGAAATACACCAGCATTTCCGCCTTTGCACCGATCGTAAATCCTTGCCGCGTTCCGTGGGGGGAGAAGGCTTTTAGCGCGTATCTGGGTGAAGATAAATCACAGTGGGCCGCGTGGGACAGCTGCGAGTTAATGTTGGCCAGCAAGCCCGCAGACGCGATTCCGACGCTTATTGATCAGGGAGACAGCGATCAGTTTCTCGCCGATCAGCTGCAACCCGCGGTACTAGCCGAAACGGCCCGTCAAACCGCATGGCCAATGACGCTACGCATCCAGCCAGGTTACGACCATAGCTATTACTTTATTGCGTCGTTTATTGAGGATCACCTGCGCTTCCACGCCCAGTATTTGTTGAAGTAACGCCTGAGTGAGGGCGCCAGCCCTCTTCATTTCTCCATCATTCCTTCACTTTTTCTCCTTTTTTCTTTCTCCACTATCCTATTGATTTAAAAAGCATTACCCTCAAAAAAAGATCAAACACAAATGATTTCGATTATCATTTGTGTTTACAAACATTCATACTTTTGTACAATCCATTCGCTTCTTTACTGAAAAGAGTCCTTAAAAGACAAATACATACAATTGTCATGGCCTTTCACATGACGCGCTGATCGTTACCCTAAATAATTCGAGTTGTATGAACGCGCGTAGCCACGCATCTGCAACTTGAAGTATGCCGGGTAAATTCATTTAAATGGAATGATACAAATGACTATACCTCACGTTAAGGCTGTAGCTGCCGCAGTATGCGTCGCCAGTCTCCCATCACTCGGGCATGCCGCTGAACAAGACACCGTGGTGGTTACCGCCACTGGCTTCGAGCAGAAAATTCAGGACGCTCCCGCTTCGATATCTGTTATTACCAAGCAGCAGATTGAGGACAAAGCCTATCGCGATGTTACCGATGCGCTAAAAGATGTCCCTGGCGTCGTCGTCACCGGCGGGGGTAGCAGCAGCGATATCAGTATTCGTGGTATGGCTTCGCAATACACGCTCTTCCTGGTCAACGGTAAACGCATCAGCACACGCGGCACACGTCCTAACAGCGACAACTCAGGTATTGAGCAAGGTTGGCTGCCGCCGCTGGAATCCATCGAGCGTATCGAGGTCATCCGTGGCCCAATGTCATCTCTGTACGGCTCAGATGCGATGGGCGGCGTCATCAACGTCATCACCAAGAAAGTGTCGAATACCAAAGCCTGGACCGGCTCTCTGCACGGCGATGCCACTTTCCAGGAAGACAGAGACTCCGGCGATATTTATCAGACCAACGCCTATGCGTCTGGGCCCCTGATTGACGGATTACTCGGCGCGAAAGTGACCGGGTTATTCTCTCATCGGGCAGAGGACAAAATCCTCAATGGCTACAATGAACAGCGTATGCGTAACGGGGGCTTAACCCTGAACTTTACGCCAGATGATAAAAATGACATCGACTTCGATTACGCACGTGAACTGCAGGATCGCGACAGTACGCCAGGCAAATCCATGGCCGAGGAAAGCTGCCGCAACGGAAGCTGCAAGCCCAACAGTAAAAGCGAAAACAAGTATGTGCACACAACGTATTCACTAACCCACAGCGGTTATTACGACGACTTCAACTCCACCAGCTATGTCCAGCAGGAAGAGACCGAGAACCCAGGTCGCCAGATGAAGTCCTACAACACGATTTTCAATAACCAGAACCAGGTCTTCCTTGGGGCGCACACCCTGACGTTGGGCGGGCAATACCGTTATGAAAAACTGAGTGATAACGGCAACCAGCTGCAAGCTGCTGATGGACTGAACAAACTGACCCGCTGGAGCTGGGCGCTGTTTGCTGAAGATGAGTGGGCCGTTACCGATACCTTCACGCTGACTGGCGGTCTGCGTATGGATAAAGATGAAAACTACGGCGACAACTGGACGCCGCGCGGTTATGGCGTATGGCATCTGAGCGATCAATGGACCTTAAAAGGCGGCGTTTCAGCGGGCTATCGCGCACCGGATCTGCGCCAGTCGTCTGCCAGTTGGGGACAGGTCACCGGCGGCGGTAGACTGAACGGAATCATTGTCGGCAACCCGGACCTGAAGCCGGAGAAAAGCCTCAGCGAAGAGATCGGTTTACTGTGGGATAACGGCAACGATCTCAACGCGGGCGTCACGCTGTTCAATACTGACTTCAAAGACAAAATCACCGAAGTGCGCCGCTGTAACAGCAGCTCCGATCCGGCCTGTACCATCGGCAATACCCACTATGACTTCGTCAGCGATCGCGTTAACGTCGATAAAGCCAATATGCGCGGCGTAGAATCCACTTTCGGCTGGAAGATGACTTCCGACATCAACTGGACGGCGAACTACACTTACACGGAATCTGAACAGAAAAGCGGTCAGTTCTCCGGTCAGCCATTGAACAAAATGCCAAAGCATATGTTCAACACCACGCTGGACTGGCAGGCCACGCAGGATCTCGGTTTCTGGAGCCGTCTGAATCTGCGCGGGAAAACGTCTGAATACCTGAGCCGTACTTCCATGGCGCAGGGCACCCCGTCCTATACTCAGGTCGATGTTGGTTTGCGCTATTATGCAAACAAAGATCTGCTGATGACCGCTGGCGTGTATAACGTGCTGGATAAGCAAATCGATTACGATACCTACGACACTGTTCTCGATGGTCGTCGTTACACGGTTGGCCTGACTTACAGCTTCTAAGTCTGGCGCAATAAAAAAACCCCGGCACTCATCATGCCGGGGTTTTTGTTATGCTTTTTATACTGTTATTTCTTCACGCGATCCGGGAATTTCATCTCGCTGTAGCGAACAAAATGAGTTCCTTTCGCCAGCTTATAGCCAAACCAGATAATCAGGAACAGCGGGATACCGATATAGGTTGCCATCACGCCGCCCCAGTCAATGCTATCTTTCAGGAACGCTTCGTAGTTCTGGCCCAGAGTGATAATCAGGCACAGCACAAAGGCGAAGATCGGACCCAGTGGGAAGAAGCCAGAACGGTACGGCAGATCCTTCACATCGTGACCCTGCAGCACATAACCGCGACGGAAACGATAGTGGCTAATCGCGATCCCCAGCCAGGCGATAAAGCCCGTCATCCCGGAGGTGTTCAGCAGCCAGAGGTACACGGTCTGGTTACCAAACATCGAGGTCAGGAAACACAGCCCCGCCACCACGGTCGTCGCATACAGCGCGTTACGCGGTACGCCGCCACGAGACAGTTTGCCGAAAATACGCGGCGCTTTACCGTCGCATGCCAGGGTGTAAAGCATACGCGTGGAGGCATACATCCCGGAGTTACCCGCTGACAGTACCGCCGTCAGGATAACCGCGTTCATTACTGCTGCGGCTGACAGCAGACCCGCATGCTGGAATACCAACGTGAACGGGCTAACGCTGATGTCTTTCACATCGTTGCGCAGCAGGCTCGGATCGGTGTACGGGATAATCAGGCTGATAATCAAAATCGCGAACACATAGAACAGCAGGATTCGCCAAAACACCTGACGCACCGCACGTGGAATGTTCTTTTCAGGATCTTCAGATTCGCCTGCCGCGATACCGATCAGCTCAGTTCCCTGGAAGGAGAAGCCGACGATCATCGCCACGCCAATCATAGCGGCAAAACCCCCGGCAAACGGTGCATCACCGGTCGTCCAGTTGCTCCAGCCCACCGGCTGAGTGCCTTTGAAGATACCGAAAATCATCATCACGCCAACCACGATGAAGATAATTACAGTGGTAACTTTGATCAGCGAGAACCAGTATTCCGCTTCACCAAATCCGCGAACGGAAATGTAGTTCAGCAGGAAGATAACGCCGAGGAACAGTGCGCTCCAGATCCAGCCCGGCGTGTCCGGGAACCACCAGCTCATCACCAGTTGTGCGGCCACCAGGTCAACGGCAATCGTTACCGCCCAGTTGTACCAGTAGTTCCAGCCCAGCGCGAAGCCAAAGCCTTCTTCTACGTAGTTTTGACCGTAAGTGGAGAACGAGCCGGAAACCGGCATATAGGCAGCCAGTTCACCGAGGCTGGTCATCAGGAAGTACACCATCAGACCGATCAGGATATAAGAGAACAACGCGCCGCCAGGACCCGCCGCAGAAATAGTTGCACCAGATGCAACGAAAAGACCTGTACCGATGGAGCCTCCAATGGCAATCATCGTCAGGTGACGCGCCTTCAGTTCACGACGTAGCGTGGGCGCTTCTGTGGTTTTAGTTTCGGAAACCATGTGAAAATGCTATCCATCCAAAAAATGAGGCGCGATTGTAGCAGACGAAATGGCATTCTTCCGGCACAAATGCGCTGTTATAAGAGACCTTCATGACTGACCGCGGATTATAAGTAAAGCAGAAAACGGGCGGCACAAGGCGGTTAAAACGTAACAGCCATTATGGATAGAGTGACCTGACGAGAGTTAGCGCGCTATTCGCCCTACTCAACCTGGTCGCTGTAATATAAAAAACGCGTAATGGCATTGGAGATATGTTTTTGCCGGTGATGAACGCGCCAGAGAGTGCGCACTAAACGCGGTAGTGGCACGGTAACTTCGCTCAGCGTCCCTGCCTGTAACTGCTCCGCAATGACCCGACGCGACAAACAGCTGATCCCGAGACCATGGCGCACCGCATGCTTAATGGCCTCGGAGTTACCCAACTCCATCGCCATCTGAAATCTTGGCAGATGAGACAACAGCAGGTAATCCACCAGTTCACGCGTCCCCGATCCTCGCTCACGCAGGATCCACGGCGAAGCAGCCAGCTGTTCAAGCGTAACGGGCCCCTTTGCGAGCGGTGACGACGGTGCGGCAAACACCACCAGTTCGTCCTCCAGCCACGGTTCAGAGATGATTTCCGTACTGTGACACGGCCCTTCAATCAGCCCGATGTCTACCCGAAAATCCAGCACCGCATTGATCACGTCCTGGCTGTTGCCCACGCTAAGTTCCAGCGGCAAATCGGGGAAGTCCTGGCGATAACGAGCGATCATGGCGGGCAGAATATAATTACCGATGGTGCTACTGGCATAGACCCGAATGGCGCCATTATCTTTGCGAAAAAGCTGTTCGATTTCGGTCGTTTGCTCAAGTAACGCCAGCGCGCGCGGATAAAGCAAGCGTCCGTGTTCGTTAACCACCAGCCGTTTGCCGACACGGTCAAACAGTTGCACGCCAAGTTGCCCTTCCAGATCGGTAAGCGCCGCACTCACCGCCGACTGCGACAATGCCAGCATGACAGATGCCTGGGTTGTTGAGCCGCTTTTTAGTACCTCAGCAAACACTTCAAGTTGTCGCAGGGTGATATGCATAGTCGTTTTCCACTGGATAGCCGTTACTTATACCCTAAATAATTCGAGTTGCAGGAAGGCGGCAAGAGAGAGCATCCCCCGGAGCGTACTTAAGTACGTGACTGGGGTGAACGAGCGCAGCCAACGCACATGCAACTTGAAGTATGACGGGTATACCACTTATATAGATTAATTATAAATATATAATCAATTTTATTTTTAAACCACTTCGCCTTACTCTTTTACCCAGATAAAGGAGAAGGATATGACAGAACTCACCTTACAGACTCATCGTCGTACAGCGTGGCATTTTATTCCGGGGCTTGCCCTGAGTGCAGTTATCACTGGGGTCGCCTTATGGGGAGGATCCATTCCCGCCGTCGCAGGTGCCGGGTTCAGCGCCCTCACCTTAGCCATCTTATTGGGGATGATTCTCGGCAACACCGTCTATCCGCACATCTGGAAAAGCTGTGACGGCGGCGTGCTGTTCGCGAAACAACATTTATTACGTCTGGGGATTATCCTCTACGGTTTCCGCCTCACCTTCGCGCAAATTGCTGACGTCGGCGTCAGCGGTATCGTGATTGATGTATTAACGCTAAGCAGCACCTTTATGATTGCCTGTTTCCTGGGGCAGAAAGTATTTGGTCTGGACCGTCACACCAGCTGGCTGATTGGCGCGGGTAGCAGCATTTGTGGTGCCGCCGCCGTGCTGGCAACCGAACCAGTGGTGAAAGCAGAAGCCAGTAAAGTGACCGTCGCTGTCGCCACCGTGGTTATCTTCGGTACTATCGCTATCTTCCTGTATCCGGCGATGTATCCGTTGCTTTCACACTGGTTTAGCCCAGAAACCTACGGCATTTACATTGGCTCCACCATGCATGAAGTTGCACAGGTTGTGGCTGCCGGGCACGCCATTAGCCCGGATGCGGAAAACGCCGCGGTTATTGCCAAAATGCTGCGCGTCATGATGCTAGCACCGTTCCTTATCCTCCTGGCCGCACGCGTTAAACAACTGTCTCCGGCCACGGGCGGTGAGAAGAGCAAAATAACCATTCCATGGTTTGCCATCCTGTTCATTGTGGTCGCAATTTTTAACTCGTTCCACCTGCTGCCACAGTCAGTAGTGAACATGCTGGTAACGCTGGACACCATTTTGCTGGCAATGGCGATGGCGGCCCTGGGGTTGACCACGCACGTTAGCGCGCTGAAAAAAGCCGGTGCCAAACCGTTACTGATGGCCCTGCTGCTGTTTGTCTGGCTGATTGTGGGTGGCGGTGCGATTAACGTCGCTATCCACGCGCTGATGGCATAAACGATCACGACTCACCTCTATTAACCCGCTATACTCTCCCTTTTTGTATTTGAGTATGGCGGGTTAAATTTATGAAATATATCGGAGCGCACGTAAGCGCCGCTGGCGGTCTGGCTAACGCCGCTATTCGAGCCGCAGAAATCGAAGCGACCGCATTCGCCCTGTTCACCAAAAATCAGCGCCAGTGGCGTGCCGCGCCGCTGACCACCGAAATCATTGATGATTTTAAATCTGCCTGCGAGAAGTATCATTATACTGCCGCCCAGATCCTGCCTCACGACAGTTACCTGATTAACCTCGGTCATCCGGTTAGCGATGCGCTGGAAAAATCACGTGATGCGTTTATAGATGAAATGCAGCGCTGTGAACTGCTGGGCTTATCCTTGCTGAACTTTCACCCGGGCAGCCATTTGATGCAGATCCCGGAAGATGAGTGTCTGGCGCGCATTGCCGAATCCATCAACATCGCCCTTGCTCAGACCCAGGGCGTTACGGCAGTTATCGAAAATACCGCCGGACAAGGCAGCAACCTTGGATTTAAGTTTGAGCACCTTGCCGCCATTATCGACGGCGTTGAAGATAAGTCCCGCGTCGGCGTCTGTATTGATACCTGCCATGCCTTCGCGGCCGGTTACGATTTGCGCTCCGTCGAGGAATGCGAAAAGACGTTTGCGGAATTTGAACGTATTGTCGGCTTCAGGTACCTACGCGGTATGCACCTGAACGACGCCAAGAGCGCATTTGGCAGTCGCGTTGACCGTCACCACAGCTTAGGTGAAGGCAATATTGGCCACGATGCCTTCCGTTGGATCATGCAGGACAATCGTTTTGACGGCATTCCGCTGGTGCTCGAAACGATTAATCCGGATATCTGGGCAGAAGAGATTGCCTGGCTGAAAGCCCAGCAAACAGAAAAAGCGGTGGCATAATCATGAACGACAGGGAAAAGCAGATCCTTAAGATCCTGCGTCGCAATCCGTTGATTCAGCAGAATGAAATCGCCGATATTTTGCAGATCAGCCGTTCACGCGTTGCTGCGCATATTATGGATTTGATGCGTAAAGGCATGATCAAAGGTAAAGGTTATATCCTTACCGAACAGGATTATTGCGTGGTTGTCGGGGCGATCAATATGGATATTCGTGGTGTTGCTGACATCCACTATCCTCAGGCTGCCTCTAACCCTGGGAGCATTCACTGCTCGGCAGGCGGCGTGGGACGCAACATCGCCCACAACCTGGCGCTGCTGGGCCGTGACGTCCACTTAATTTCCGCTGTTGGCAGTGATTTCTATGGCGAAACATTGCTGGAACAAACGCGTCAGGCCGGTGTTAACGTTTCCAGTTGCATACGCCTGCATGGACATAACACCTCAACTTACCTGTCGATCGCTAATCAGCAGGAAGAGACCGTACTGGCAATTAACGATACCCATATCCTGCAACAATTGACGCCGCAGTTACTGAACAGTTCGCGAGATTTGATCCGCCATTCCGGTGTCGTACTGGCAGATTGCAATCTGACTGCCGAAGCCATTGAGTGGGTCTTTACTATTGCTGATGATATTCCGGTATTCATTGACACCGTTTCAGAGTTCAAAGCGGCAAAAATGAAGACCTGGTTTACGCGTATTCATACGCTAAAACCAACGCAGAAAGAGCTGGCGATTTTGTGGGGTCAACCTATTCATTCAGATGCCGACCGCGTACTGGCCGTTAATAGTCTCCATCAGCAAGGGGTAAAACGAATCTTTGTTTGCCTGGAAGATGAATCCGTTTTTTGCAGCGAAAAGGACGGAGAACAGTTTTTACTGACGCCTCCTGAGCATACGGTTGTAGACAGTTTTGGCGCCGACGATGCTTTTATGGCGGGATTGCTGTACAGCTTTCTGGAAGGTAGTGAATTTCGTGAAAGCGCTCACTTTGCCATGGCCTGCGCGGCATTATCACGAGCCAGCGTCAGCATCAACAACCCAACCCTCTCAGCAGATAACGCCTTGTATTTGCTGCAAACTGCTTAAATGTAATGCCGGATGGCGCTACGCGTATCCGGCATTATTTTCGCTATGCCAGCCCGATAAAGAAACCGGCTATAGTGGCGCTCATCAGGTTTGACAGCGTTGCTGCTGCCAGCGCGCGCATGCCAAGCTGCGCGATTTCCGGGGCACGCTGTGGCGCTATCGCCGAAAATGCCCCGACGACAACGCCAATCGAACCAAAGTTAGCGAAACCGCACAGCGCAAACGAGATAATCGCAATGGTCTTCACATCCAGCGTTCCACCCGTTTGCAGATACGGCGAGAAGTTGAGATAAGCGACAAACTCATTAATCGCCAGCTTCTGTCCGATCAGGCTGCCTGCCAGCGTCGCATCGCCCCAGTCCACACCCATAATCCACGCCAGCGGGGCTAGCGCATAGCCAAAGATCCCTTCCAGAGTGGCATGACCAAAGCCAAACCACCCACCAATTCCGCCAATAATGCCGTTAATCAGCGCGATAATGGCAACAAATGCCATTACGACCGTCGCCACGCCAGCGGCAATTTTCAGCCCGGTCATCGCTCCGCTCGCCGCTGCTTCGATGATGCTTTTCGGTGGCGTTTCAGTAAATGACAGGTTCTCAAAGGTGACGCGAGATTCTTCAGTTGCCGGACTCAGCATACGCGCGAACAAAATACCGCCAGGGATTGCCATCAACGATGCCGCCAGCAAATAGTCAATCGGAACGCCCATTCCGGCGTAACCAATCATCATTGAGCCAGCAATCGAGGCCATCCCGCTACAAATAGCGGTAAACAGCTCATTGCGATTCAGGCGGTCAATAAACGGCTTCACGATCGCCGGGATCTCATTTTGCCCGAGAAAAATCGTCGTTACGGCGACAAATGACTCGATCTTACTGATGTTCAGCGCTTTCTGGAAAATACCGCCGAGGATGCGGATCAACAGCCCCATCACGCCAATGTAGTAGAGAAGACTGATCAGTGCGGTCACAAAAATGATGGCCGGTAGCACCCGAAAAGCAAAGATAAACCCGGCTCCGTCAAACAGCACATCCATTTTTGGCCCTACCAGGGAGCCAAAGATAAATGCGCTTCCCGCGTCACTGTATGACATCACCTTGTGGACACCGAGCGCAGCCTGTTCAACCAGCCATTTTCCCGGCGGGAAATACAGCATAATGCCGCCGATTGCGATTTGCAGTACCAGTGCAGCCCCGACCGTGCGCAGACTTATACGTTTTTTATTTACTGACAGCAGAAACGCGATGGCCAGTAATACCACCATACCCACAACACTTCTCATTATATCCATAATGAAATTCCCTTCATGCCAGGAAACCCGGCGTTATCGCCAGGTTTTGGTAGGTTTGATATTCGCGGGCGACCGCATTCTGCCCGGGAAATTCTGTCAGACGAGGCGCTGATACTCCTTCGCAATTTCACAGGCCAGTACCGCATTGTTGAACACCAGCTGAATATTTGATTTCAGGCTGTCACCACCGGTCAGCTCTGCAACCCGCGCTAACAGGAACGGCGTACTCTCTTTGCCCACAACGCCCTGATCTTCCGCTTCTTTTACCGCCCGATCGATTGCCGCATTAATTTTCTCTTCAGCCATCGCAAACTGCTCTGGGATGGGGTTCGCAACAACCAGACCGCCGTCGAGACCCGTTTGCCATTTCACCGCCATGGCACGGGCAATCTCTTGCGCACTGTCCAGACGGATACTGACCTCAAACGGACTGGTACGGCAGAAAAATGCTGGCAACGCGTTGGTTTGATAACCAATTAACGGCACACCAAAGGTTTCTAAATATTCAGTAGTTAAGCCGAGATCAAGAATAGATTTCGCCCCGGCACAAATTACCGTGACATTGGTATGAGCCAGTTCTTGCAGATCCGCGGAAATATCAAAGGTATGTTCAGCACCACGATGAACCCCACCTATTCCCCCTGTCGCAAATACTTTAATTCCCGCCAGGGCGGCAATAATCATGGTTGAGGCAACAGTCGTTGCACCATTTTTTCCTGCCGCGACCACAAACGGCAAATCACGACGACTTACTTTCGTAACGCTATGACCTTCTCGCCCAAGCAGCTCAATTTCATCTTTGCTTAAACCAACTTTCATTATTCCGCCAATAATGGCAATGGTCGCAGGAACCGCACCGTGTTTACGAATAGTTTCTTCTACTTCAATCGCTGTCTGGGCATTCTGCGGAAATGGCATACCATGAGAAATAATGGTTGATTCAAGTGCAACAATCGGCTTCTTACTGTTTAATGCTTCCTGTACTTCTGGAGATATTTGTAATAATTCAGAGGAAAGAGTTAATTCAGACATTCTGTGTTCTCCACTAATGAGCTTACATTCGCAACAGACAAATCAGGGTTATTGGTATATTCACAGGCTAACGCCATTGATGAACAACCCTGCGCAAATCGAACCGAATCAATAAAGGGCATGCCGTCTACCCAGCAGGACGCCAGTCCAGCCATCATTGCATCGCCAGCCCCGGTAACATTAATGACGTGAGTTTTAATCGGCAGCGACCAACCACGACTCCCCGCAATATCACTGTAATAAACACCGTCGCCGCCCATGCTGAGCACCAGCCTATTTAAGCCGCGATCATGAAACCAGGCGGCGACTTTACCCACGTCATCACGCCCGGAAAGCGCAATACCGCTTAGCGTTTCGGCTTCAAGCCGGTTGGGTTTAAGAGTGTGAATTTGTGCAAGCCGCTCGCGAATTTTGACGCATTTCCATGCCGATACCGGGTCAACAAACACCGGAACCTCTCCGGCATTTTCCAGCACCCATGCCAGGGCATCTTCGCTGATATTGCAATCGGCGACGATGACTTTCGCCTGCCGAATAAAATCATGATGCTGTGATAAAAAATCTGCTGAAATATGTTCGGTAATGCTCATATCATTAATGGCAACCAACATTTCACCGGTGTTATCAAGCAATGATAAATAACTGGACGTATTCTCTCCGGGAACGATAAGACACTTATCAACATGAACTCCGGATTGATTGGTTTGCGCCAATAACGATTGTCCATAAAAATCATTACCAACCGCCGTCAGTAACCATGAATTTTTCCCCAGCAGCGCGAGATTATGTGCAATGTTACGTCCAACTCCGCCGGGGGTGAATTTTATCTTTCCTGGATTCGAATCCGCATAATTTAGAGAAGCATGCGAATACCCAGCAACATCCATATTGGCCGAGCCAATAGTTACTATGTATTCCTTTTCACGCATAGCACGTCCCTTGGCAATTAACTTGCCACAAATGAGTTCGTTAAAAATAACCAACGCCACACATCAGGTTATTAGAGCACATGTTCACTATCAAACATGTGTTCATAGTAAGCGTGTTTTTGACAAAGTAAATCCATATTCAAGATCTAAACTCAATAGATATGAACAGAATCACAATTTTTTATAGATACAGTCTGTAAAGGAAAGAGAAAATGAGAGGTAGTACACAATTCAAGCAGTCTAAAGAGTTTAACTCCGGCATAACCGGAGATTTTTCAGATGCGCCAGACGATCCGGTTCGTATCAACTGAGCGAAACAAGGTCCTCTGGCATATGGTTGTACAAAATCCGCCAGAAGTGCTCAGCCGTTTTATTCAACCGGGTATCCATTCGGTAAATATAAGCCTGAATAGGCACCATCAGTTCCGGCGTCTGCAGACAAACCAGCCGCTTTTCGCGCAGTTCGTTTACGATTGTCCACGCCGGCAGCCAGGCGATACCATGCCCATCCAATGCCATATTTTTTAATAACTCACTCATCGAAGACATAAACAGCGTTCGGGCTGAAATGCCGCCTACTTCCGCCAGATGACGGTTTACCAATCTTCCCATGTAGGATGTGCTGGTATAGTTCAGAATCGGCGCCTGCGACTTGTAGATATCAAACAACGCCTTACCCTGCGCATCAACTGCACACACGGGGTACAGTTCAGACTCAAAAACCTTCAAGCCGCAGAAAGGTGACTGCATTAAATCTTCATCCCGAAAGGAGATAATAAAATCGCTTTTCCCCTCGCGCAGAGTATTCACCGCCTGAACAACATCAATAGCTTCAACGTGATAGACAAACTCCTCACCCCAGGCCGCCATTGAGTGCACCAATCTGGGCAACATCGTCAGCGACAGAGAATGTGCCGCCGCTATTTTGATATTGGGTACACCCAGTAAATTGTGGCCGCTTAGCTCATCCAGATTACATTCCAGCTGTTGCAACAAACTACGGGTTTGCGAATGAAATAGCTTGCCCTCCTCCGTGAGTTGCAGTGGGCTCGTTGTGCGATCAAAAAGCAGCACACCCACGGCTGATTCGAGCGCCTTGATCCGCCGACTAAATGCCGGTTGGGATATGTTGCGCTCCTCAGCCGCCTGGGAAAAATGACGGCATGCCTCCAACGTCAGAAAGTCATATAACCATTTTGTCTCAATATTTTTCATGCTTATCACGCGGATATTTAAATATGCCTATTAGCCTTAAAGCATCATGCCTGAATAGTTCCGGAGATGACATTCATCATTAGCGCCTGGTGATTCGTTTTTTGCATCAAGGCTTCATTTTTAACATTAACATACTTCTCTCCCTATCGGTTACGACCGCTTGCCCGCCGCGTAACGCGTAGCCTCTGGCCGAATACCGGCCTGCTGAGGTTACACAATAAACCACAGTCATGCGGTTTTTGCATTGAACCATACATTATTGCATTTCTCCTCACGTCTCACTGCTGTTAAACATTATCAGCAGACACAACCCGGCTCTGAATATTAATTATCGGTGAATTGAGGTATATATCGTGAAAGGTTTAATTGGCGTGCTTGGTGGTATGGGACCTGCTGCAACGGTCGATCTGTTTAATAAATTCGTCACTTTTACCGCTGCGCAACGTGACCAGGAACATATCCCCTTAATTATTTCATCTATTCCTGACATTCCAGACCGAACCGACGCGTTAATGCATCATGGTCATTCCCCACTTCCGGCAATGCGCGATTATATGCATAAACTCGAAGATGCTGGCGCCGAGTGTATTGTGATCCCCTGTAACACCGCCCACTTTTGGTTTAATGAATTAAAAGCGTGCTGCCATACAGAGCTGCTCAGTATCGTTGAAACGACCATCAATGAGGTTAAAAACTGCGGGAAATCGCAAATCGGATTACTCGCCACCAACGCCACTTTATACATGGGCCTCTATCAAAAAGGCATAGAATCTCTTGGGTTAACCTGCATCAGCCCTGACTCATCCAGTCAGGAAAAAGTGATGGAAAGCATCTATTGCTTAAAAGCTGGTGATGCTAAGCGGGCGCAAACGCTGATGAATGAACAGGCTGAAGCACTCTTCTCACGCGGGGCACAAGTCATCGTGCTCGGATGTACTGAAGTTCCTGTCATTCTTGCCGAAGCAGTCAACAAGTCACCTGAGAAATATATTGATTCAACCGGTTCGTTGGTTCGTGCCGGTATTAAATGGTACGAGAAACGCGTGGGTAAAAATCACCTTTTGGCACAATGAATGTCCATACCTGTTTAATTGTTGCATTAAATAAAAATCCATTTTAATTACAAATTACTCTCTGGCGGAGGCCATTATGATTTGGCTAGAAATTATCGTAGTGTTGGGCGCAATATTTTTCGGTATCCGCCTTGGCGGAATTGGTATTGGTTTATGCGGCGGGCTGGGGCTGGCTATTTTAACGCTGGGATTTGGGCTGCAAATTGGTTCGCCACCCGTTGACGTTATTCTCATTATTATGACGGTGGTGGTGGCGGCATCGGCGCTACAGGCCGCCGGAGGCATGGATTATCTGGTTCGCATTGCCGGTAATTTTATGCGCCGTAACCCTAAATATATCAATATTATTGCGCCGATTATCACCTGGTCGATGACGATTATGGCGGGAACAGGGTTCATCGTCTTTTCTACTCTGCCGGTGATTGCCGAAGTTGCCAAAGAGTCAGGTATTCGCCCTTCTCGTACGCTCGCAGGCTCCGTAGTCGCTTCTCAGGTGGCGATATCCGGTTCACCGATCAGTGCCGCAATGGCCGCTATGCTGACTATTATGGAAGGCAACGGTATCAGCTTTATTCAGGTTATGGCGGTATGTCTGCCTGCCTCATTTGTCGCCGCGATGGTCGCCGCTTTTATCGCCTCACGTCAGGGATGTGAGCTACAGGATGATGAAGTCTATCTGGAACGCCTGCAAAAAGGACTGGTGCGTAAATATGCAGGGCAAAACAGCACAACGCCAGGTGCCAGACTGTCAGTCGCCCTGTTTATGCTGGCAACGGTGGTCATCGTTATTCTTGCCGCATGCCCTCAATTGCGCCCTGGATTCGATGCAGGCAACCCAATGAATACCCGGGATATTATCATTATCTGCATGCTAGCTGCCGCGTGTCTGATGGTGGTGCTATGCAAAACATCAACAGACGCGATTGTCCTGACATCCACGTTTCGGGCGGGTATGAGTTCGTTGGCAGTAATTCTGGGGATTGTTACGCTGGGCACAACTTTCATTGATGCCCACTTAACGGAGATAAAGGATATCGCGGGCGATATTCTACGGGCTTATCCGATGCTGTTGGCGCTGGTGCTGTTTGGTACCTGCGCGCTTCTCTATTCGCAGGGAGCCACCACGCCGCTGATTATCCCTCTTGCCGTCGCGCTCGGCGTACCCACATGGGCCATTCTGGCTTCCTATGTCGCAGTGACCGGCGTGTTTGTTCTGCCAACTTATCCGACTTCGCTGGCGGCAATGGAGTTCGACACCACCGGGACAACGCGCGTGGGTAAGTATGTCTTAAACCATCCGTTTATGTTGCCAGGGCTTGGCGGGATCATTGCTGGCGTTGCCTTTGGTTTTATCATCGCACCAATGATTGCCTGAACCGGTTTAACACAGCCAGGCAGATTTAATGGATAAAAAAAGGGGCAGAGAAATCTCTGCCCCGGATGTCAGCGTTAAATCAGGCCGCCTTTGCCACAACCTCTGCTTCCGGGCGTTTCAGCACCGCGTAGGAGAGACCAGCTACCAGCGTACCGGCAATAATGGCCAGCAGGTATCCAACCACCGGAGTGATTGCGCCAGGGATTAACAGCACGAACAGACCGCCGTGCGGCGCCATCAGCTTAGCCCCCACCGCCATCGAGATAGCCCCGGTAATCGCGCCGCCAACGATACAGCAAGGCAGAACGCGCATCGGGTCACGGGCAGCAAATGGGATAGCCCCTTCGGTAATAAAGCACAGGCCCAGTACCAGCGCAGCTTTACCACCTTCCTGCTGCGCTTTGTCGAACTTACGACGCGCCACCAGCGTTGCCAGGCCCAGGGCCAGCGGAGGCACCATACCCGCCGCCATAATCGCCGCCATCGGCGCATAGGTTTGCGTACTAAGCAGCCCCACACCGAAAGCATACGCCGCTTTGTTAACCGGACCGCCCATATCGGTACACATCATGCCGCCAAGAATCGCTCCAAGCAGCACCGCGTTCGCGGTTCCCATGGTTTGCAGCCAGTGGGTCAGACCTTCCAGAATGCCCGCCACTGGTTTACCGATCAGGTAGATCATGGCCAGACCAACCACCAGGCTTGAGAGCAGCGGAATGATCAGGATCGGTTTCAGCGCTTCCATACTCTGCGGGAGTTTCAGTTTCGTGCTGATGAGCTTCGCCACATAACCGGCAAGGAAACCGGCAATAATCCCGCCAATAAAGCCGGAACCGGTGCTCACCGCCAGCATACCGCCGATAAGACCAGGCGTCAGACCCGGACGGTCAGCGATGGAAAACGCGATGTAGCCCGCCAGAACCGGCACCATCAGCGCGAAAGCTGAACCACCGCCAATCTGCATCAGCGCCGCCGCCAGCGTACCCTGCTCCTTGAACGCTTCGATACCAAAAGCGAATGAGAGTGCAATACACAGACCGCCAGCAACCACCATCGGCAGCATGTAGGATACGCCCGTCAGCAGGTGACGATACGCGCCAGCGCTCTCTTTCTTACCTTCAGTGGTTGCAGACTGCGCTTTGCCGGCAGGCTGGTACGGCGTTGCTTCTTCCAGCGCTTTATCCAGCTCCTGCTTCGTTTTCTTCAGCGCAAGGCCAGTAGAAGTACGGTACATTGGTTTTCCGGCAAACTTCGCCAGATCAACTTCAATGTCAGCCGCCACAATCACCAGATCCGCCTGAGCCACCTCTTCCGGCGTAATGGCATTGCCTGCGCCAACAGAACCACGGGTTTCAACCTTCACCCACCAGCCACGTTTTTTCGCTTCCGTTTCAATAGCTTCAGCGGCCATAAATGTATGGGCAACGCCAGTTGGACAAGCCGTCACCGCCACCACGCGTTTTGGACCACTACTGGCCACGGACGCTGCCGCAACCGGAGCGCTATAAGGTTTTGCGTGGCCTTTCGCTTCACTGAGGAAAAGTTCAGGATGCGCAACCGCACGACCAATATCGCCCAGCCAGACTTTTTTGCCGTTCAGCGAACTGTCGGCAGGAAGCGTGTCGCCCAGAACAATTGCCAGTTCGGCATCATTAGGATTATCAATAATTTCCAGATGTGCTTTCTGCGCCGCCGCTCCAAGCAGGGTTTTCGCCATATAAGCGCGAGCCTGGCCGAGATTAGCGTCAATAATCAGCAGCGTTTTCATTATGCCTCTCCTGCTGTCAGTTAAACGGTTTTAAGTCGACACGCGCCATCATTGCGGCCAACTGAGGACGATCGGTAATGCCCACATTGCTTTGGCTTACCGCCAGGGCGGCAACAGCGGTTGCCAGACGCAGGGTGTGTTCACTGGATTCACGCATCAGCAGGCCGTAAATCAGGCCGCCAACCATTGAATCACCCGCGCCTACGGTGCTTACCACCTCGACTGACGGCGGTTTAGCAATCCACTCACCCGAAGCGTTAACCCACAGCGCACCTTCCGCGCCAAGTGAAATCACCACGTGAGCAATACCCTGCTCGCGCAACGCATGTGCAGCTTCAATCACATCTTTCATTTCTGGCAGCTTACGGCCTGCCCAGATTTCCAGTTCACGACGGTTTGGTTTCACCAGCCATGGTGCCGCTTTCAGACCGGCGACCAGTGCTTCACGACTACTATCAAAGATAATGCAAGGACACTGACTGCGCAGGCGCGTCATCCAGTCGGTGAATGCTTCCGGGCTAACGCCGGTCGGCAAACTGCCGCTGACGCACACCATGTCGAACTGGCCCAGCCAGCTCAGCGAGTCATTCACAAAGCGTTCCCAGTCAGCCGGGGTGACTTCAAAGCCGGAGAAATTGAAATCGGACACTTCGCCGTCTTTTTCGGTCAGCTTGACGTTGATACGCGTACGCCCCTGTACAACCTGAAAACGGTTGGCGATACCCAGCTCGCTGAACAACTGCTGAAAACCATCCTGGTTGTCTTTACCGAGGAAACCGCCCACCGTTACATCGATACCTAAATCTTTCAAAACCTTAGCGACGTTAATCCCTTTCCCTGCCGCGTGCAGACCGGTCGTTTTAACCAGGTTCACTTCACCGCGTTCAATTTCCGGGCAGAAACCCACCAGATCGTAGGCTGGGTTAAGGGTGATAGTAGCAACACGTCTGCTCATTACGCGCCCTCCCCAAGACCCGCCGCGATGGCTTCGCCAATCGCTTTCAGCGCCTGTTCAGCATCTTCACCCTGGGCGGTAAAGCGCAGGTGATGTCCTTTCTTCACGCCTAATGCCACAACTTTCATCAGACTGCGTCCATTCGCCGGCTTGCCGGTTCCATCAAGATTTGTCACGGTAATTTCACTGTTAAATTGTTTAATCGTATTCACCAGCATGGTGCCCGGGCGGGCGTGTAAACCATGCTCATTGCGCACAATAAATTCGGCGCTCAGTACATCATCAGTTAAGGCATCATCGCTGGTCAGCAGCGCCAGCACCGTTGCCGCATCGGCTTTCAACAAACGGTCAGCTTTATTATTCAGCAGCAGATCGCCAAGGCGCTTCAGCACCGCAACCGGTTGTTCGTCATTCATGGCGACGGTCACCAGCAGGGCTGCCGCTTCACCTTGTACATCGAACGCTGTTGCTGCGCGGCTGACCGCAACGGCGCTGCGCACATTGCCTTCAGCACAGTCATTCAGCCAGATCCCCTGACCGAGATTCATCGGTTGCTCATTAATGGCTCTGGCCACAAAGGTGGCGTCAACCGCGCCGACCTCTTTCAGCCGTGCGGCGTTGAGAGCCTGCAGCGTGACCAGCGAGTTGGCAACGACGTCCAGCGACAGCGTTTCGTTATCAAGCTTCAGCTGTTCGCTTTGCTTTTCCCCCATCAGCAACGCGCGCAACTCTTCCGCCGTAGTCGCAGATTTCAGCTGTTCAGCGACGGAGTCATCGCTCAGCACATGCGTCAGCTGACGCAGTAAACCGAGGTGCTCATCAGAGCTGGCGGCGATGCCGATTGCCACATAAGCAACCTGCCCTTCACCCCAGATCACGCCCTGCGGAAACTGAAACACCTGCACGCCGGTTTTCAGCACCCGATCGCGCGTGTCCGTCGTACCGTGAGGAATAGCAATACCGTTGCCGAGGAACGTGGACGTCTGTTGTTCACGCGCCAGCATGCCATCGACGTAGCCTTCCGCTACGTTACCTGCCAGCACTAAGGCAGCGGCAACCTGGCGAATAGCCTCTTCTTTATTCCCGGCCTGTTCGCCCGGGTGAATATCCTGAACAGATAACTGGAACATGGTTCTCCTCTCCCGCTGATTTGAAACGATTCAGCTAACATGAGAAAAAAGGCGTCACCTGACTCCATCAGTTATGGCGAGATGACGCTGAAACGTTTCAAGAAGTCTTGCTCTTTTTTCTTCAGCACACAAGTAAAGTTGACAAATTACTTGCTGAATTTAGAGATAACGCACATTTTTTCCACGGAGGAGAAAAAATTGCTGACGCAAAAACGGCGTCAGCCTGTCAGATTCAGCAGCGTCAGCAAACTGCTTTCTCTGACTGAAATGCTATTTTGATTTTTGATGCCGATTTTGATTTGGCTCCCTGTTTATTTTCTGACAAGCAGCGTAAACTCCGCGTCTCTTCACATTATTGATATCAAAACATGCACAACACCCCCGTAGCCGCCACACCCAAGGCGTTTGATTTAACGTCTTCGGCGTTCCTGCTTGTCGCATTTCTGACGGGTATCGCCGGTGCGTTGCAGACGCCAACGCTCAGCCTTTTTCTGACGGATGAAGTCCATGCCCGTCCCGGCATGGTCGGGTTCTTTTTTACCGGTAGCGCCGTAATCGGCATTTTGGTGAGTCAGTTTCTGGCCGGACGTTCAGATAAAAAAGGCGATCGCAAAAACCTGATTGTGTTTTGCTGCGTGCTGGGGATGCTGGCCTGCGTGCTGTTCGCCTGGAACCGTAACTATTTTATTCTGCTGTTTGTCGGGGTATTCCTCAGCAGCTTCGGTTCGACCGCCAACCCGCAAATGTTTGCTCTCGCCCGCGAGCACGCCGACCGTACGGGTCGGGAAGCCGTCATGTTCAGTTCAATATTACGTGCGCAGGTTTCGCTGGCCTGGGTGATTGGCCCGCCGCTGGCCTACGCGCTGGCCATGGGGTTTAGCTTTACGGTGATGTACCTCAGCGCGGCGGTGGCGTTTGTTGTCTGCGGCGTAATGGTCTGGCTGTTCTTACCCTCGATGAGTAAAAGCGTGCCTCTCGCGACAGGCGCGGTAGAAGCCCCGCGCCGCAATCGACGCGACACGCTGCTACTGTTTGTTATCTGCACGTTAATGTGGGGGACTAACAGTCTCTATATCATTAATATGCCGTTGTTTATTATCAACGAACTGCATCTGCCGGAAAAGCTGGCGGGCATCATGATGGGAACTGCCGCGGGGTTGGAAATCCCAACCATGTTGATTGCCGGATACTTCGCGAAGCGTCTGGGCAAACGCCTGTTGATGAGAATCGCCGTTGTCGCCGGATTTTTCTTTTATGCCGGCATGCTGTTGGCCCACTCTCCGGCGATATTGCTTGGCTTACAACTGCTGAACGCGATTTATATCGGCATCCTCGGCGGGATTGGCATGCTTTATTTCCAGGATCTGATGCCGGGACAAGCGGGTTCCGCCACGACTCTCTATACAAATACCATTCGCGTGGGCTGGATTATTGCCGGATCGTTGGCGGGTCTTGCCGCTGAAATCTGGAACTATCACGCGGTATTCTGGTTTGCGTTGGTGATGATCGTCGCCACCGTCGCGTGTCTGACGCGCATCAAAGACGTTTAAGGTGCGGTCAGCGCCTCGAGCTCTATGAGATAGACCATGGCCTGGTGCGTCGTCTGTCCGCACATTTCCGCACTGGGCTGTAAACCGGCGCACACTTTTGGCCGCAGAGGCGAAGCAAAAATTTTACAGCGCAGGGATTCATCCAGTTGAACGCATGGTGTGTTAGCGGGCTTGCCATCAGGCATGCCGGGGATGGGACTGGAAATTGAAGGCGCGGTGCAACATGCACCACAATCCGGACGGCATTCCATACAGTACTCTCTTTATCGTAAACCATCGGATTGTGCAGGAAGCGCACAGTAACACCTTTTGGGCACCAGCAAAAGCATCAATTCCGCTTGCCTGAATGCCCCGGCGCGAGTAGTTTTACGCGATATTTTAGACACTCCTCATTACAGGATTTTTTCGATGCCAAGAGCGAACGAAATTAAAAAAGGTATGGTACTGAATTACAACGGCAAACTGCTGATTGTAAAAGATATTGATATTCAATCACCAACCGCACGTGGCGCCGCCACGCTGTACAAAATGCGTTTTTCTGATGTTCGTACCGGTCTGAAAGTTGAAG
Source organism: Citrobacter sp. RHB35-C21 (assembly GCF_013816515.1). Taxonomy (NCBI): domain Bacteria; kingdom Pseudomonadati; phylum Pseudomonadota; class Gammaproteobacteria; order Enterobacterales; family Enterobacteriaceae; genus Citrobacter; species Citrobacter sp. RHB35-C21. Next base: position 1,823,451 of record NZ_CP057147.1, on the reverse strand, counting down.
AGCGCTTCAAAGGTGATGACATCGTTGATACCGTCACCCTGAGCCGTCGTGGCGTTGATTTCTCCTATGTCGATGGCAACGAATACGTCTTCATGGATAAAGAAGACTATACCCCGTATACCTTCACCAAAGATCAGATTGAAGAAGAATTGCTGTTCATCCCGGAAGGCGGAATGCCGGATATGCAGGTACTGACCTGGGACGGCCAGCTGCTGGCGCTTGAACTGCCGCAAACGGTAGACCTGGAAATCGTTGAAACAGCTCCGGGCATTAAAGGCGCGTCAGCAAGTGCGCGTAACAAACCAGCGACCATGAGCACCGGTCTGGTTATCCTGGTTCCTGAATATCTGAGTGCAGGTGAAAAAATCCGTATTCATATCGAAGAACGTCGCTACATGGGCCGCGTAGACTAACTTTTCTGCTGCGACAGCGGTGAAAAGGGACAGCATTTGCTGTCCCTTTGTTCTTTTCAGCCTTGGCTGCTGAGGTAAAAATCATCCACCAACAGAGATTCCAGATACAGCTCATCCTCACGCATAAAATGCGTTATGACGTTAACCGCCTGAGGATAAACCCCCTCTTCGTCCCGCTGTAAACAACTTTCCCGTAGCAGGGGTGCCCAGCACATAATGTGATGATGCAAAAAGTAATATTGCGTCGATAACGTCTCCTTTTTGGTAACCATTCTCGCCATCAGTGCCAGTTGTACAGCAATATGGTCGGCAGGCTCGTTGTCCTGCGGTGTCAGCCCATACTCGACTAACAGCACATTCATTTCCTTGCGTTCTTCAGGCGCGGTCGTATGCGGATAATGCCCCGCATAAGGTGAAACACCGCCAGGAGGTGCCAGCAAAAACAACGAGGCATAGTCCGCCGCCAGCTCCAGCTGTCGGCTTTCCCGGCGCAGCGCCCGAACGAGACTACGTTCCAGGTTTTTGACATCAACGGATAACCCAGGGATAGCCGTCAACGACGCCAGCCACTTTCGGCTTTCCCCACTTTCAAGGCGGATGAGTTGCTCCTCGTCCAGCTCACGGAACAGCAGTTGCGAAAACCACTGGTACACCGCCGCCCGCTGTCGATGAATATGATTATGCTGCACTTGCCCCCTCCTCTTTCACAACCTCCGGCCCGCCAAAGCCCGTGACCTGCGAGGCATTCTCCTGGTACCGCTCCACCTCGACCAGCACCGTATGCGCTGAAGGCCCCTGCGCCAGTTGCGATGTACCGATATCCGCACTTAGCACATTCGGATCGCCATAAGTGCATAATGTGCCCGCTTTCCCGCCTTCCTGCGGCGAATACCACGCGCCTTCATGAATCCGGACGACGCCAGGCGCGTAATCCGGACTGATCACCACCCCGGCCAGCACCTGGCCTCTGGCGTTAAACACGCGCGCAATATCCCCGGCTTTCAGGCCACGTGCGCGGGCATCCGACTGGCTCATGTACAGCGGCTCTCTTCCTGCCACCGCATAGGTGTTGCGAAACGCCTCGCTTGAGCACAGCTGAGAGTGCAGACGTTTATCCGGATGGCAGGACTGCAGATGCAGCGGATATTTATCTGTTTTGCTGCCATGGGTACGCTCAAAGGGTTCCATCCACACCGGATGCCCCGGGCAGTCATCGTAGGCAAAGCCCGCGATGGTTTTGCTGTAAATTTCAATCAGACCCGAGGGTGTTCCTAACGGATTGATATCCGGCTGTTCGCGAAATTCTCCGTGACGCACCCACGGCTTCCCGGCAGGATATTCAATGTATCCTTCGCCCTGCCAGAAACTCTCGAAGTTCGGCATACTCACGCCAAGGGACGCTCCCGTTTTCGCGCCCTCATCATAAATGGCTTTTATCCACTGCATTTCATCCCGCTTTTCGCGGTATGTCTCTTCCTGACCAAAGCGTTTGCACAGACCGGCAAAGACATCAAAGTCATGTCGCGCTTCAAACTGCGGTTTAACCACCTGATGTATCGCCATCAGCCCTTTATTCGAGTGTGTACCGAACTGCTCAATGTCATTACGCTCAAAGCGCGTGGTCACAGGCAGGACGATATCGGCAAAACGACAGGATGCTGTCCACTGATGATCCAGAACGACCACGGTTTCCAGCTTCTTCCACGCCTCGATCATGCGGTTACGATCCTGCTGAGCATGGAACGGATTGGCGGCGCTGAAAATCGCCATTTTGATATCAGGGAAAGTTAATGTTTCACCGTTGAAAGCGATCTTTTTGCCTGGCGCCAGCAGACAATCGATCATTCGCGAGGTAGGAATATGTTCTGAAGCGCCGCGGAAATCCGCTTTGTATTTCGCGGCCGGGGGATTGTTGATGCTCCCGAGGCCGGACAGGACAGGACCGGCAGAAGTGACCGTCCCGCCGCCGTTATAGTGCCAGCCAAACCCTACTCCGCCGCCCGGCAAGCCAATTTGGCCAACCATGCTGGCCAGCACCACCAGCATCCACGGATACTGCTCGCCATGGTGCATACGCTGCACGCACCAGCCGCCCATAAACTGTGTCCGGCCTTTGACCAGCAGGCGGGCGAAGTCGCGGATCTGCTCCGCCGTCAGACCGCAGATTTCCGCCGCCCATTCGGCGTTTTTCGGCTGCTTGTCGCTTTCCCCAAGCAGATACGGCAAGAACTGTTCAAAGCCCACGGTATAATCGTTAATGAACGCCACGTCATACAGTTTTTCTTCGTACAGGGTATGCGCCAGCGCCAGCAATAACGCGACATCCGTTTGCGGTCGCAGCGCCAGCTGCTCACAGCCAAGATAGTTTTGCGACTTGCTACGCACCGGATCAACGCTGATAACGCGCATCTTACCCTGCGCAACCGCTTCTTTAATCTGCTGCCAATAGCCAAACGCATCGTGATCGGGAACCAGGAACTCGATCTGCAGATTCTTGATAGGATCGCAGCCCCACAGCACGATGGTTTGGGTATTTTCGATAACCAGCGGGAGTGACGTTTGCTGCTCGTAAACTTCCAGCGAACCAATCACATGCGGCAAAATGACCTGCGCTGCGGCTGCCGAGTAGTCGCCGACGGTCGTTACATAGCTACCGTGCAAGCTGAGTCCCCGATCCATCGCGCCGCCGGCCTTATGATATTTGCCAACAATTTGCCAGTCCGCCAGCCCGGTAAAGACGCCAGAAGATCCGTAGGTCTTTTGTACCCGCTCCAGCTCTTCATAGAACAGATCCAACGCCTGATCCCAGCTCACACGGACAAAGCGATTATCGCCGCGCTGGTTGCGATCTGACTTTTCACGCTTGCGCAGCCAGTCCAGCCGCACCATCGGGTAGCGCACACGCGATGGGTTGCAGACCACCTCCCGAACGGCATTGAGCATATCGCAGGGGTATTTGTCATGTTTGAAGGGGCGGGTATCGACCCATTCACCGTTCACGACTTTGGCTTCAAAAGCGCCAAAGTGCGAGCCAGACTGGATCCATTGCTCCGGGTTTTCACCCGCTGCCCAGACCTTTGAGATCAGTGGATTTGGCCCTAAAGCGCTGACGGCACCGACTGCCAGCATTCCACTTAAAAACCGTCGACGTGACGGATTAAAATCATGAATATCCATAAATTATCCTTTTGGATTGTTAGATTGAGGTATATCGCTGGCGTGAGTCTGGAGATATTTCAACAACGTACGGTCTTCCACCGGATTAAGCCGGTAGTAGGTGGACATGGATTTCAGTCCGGCGATCCAGCCATTCGCGGAATAGCGGGTCGGCGGCGGCGTGCTGTGGCAAGCGCTACAGGTGGATTGCAACATCTGATCGGCGTATTGCCAGAGGGGGTCAATATTGTCGGTAAACCCCTCCGCCGAACTCCAGGCCATCACGCTGACCTGCTGCCACTCCTGATGTGACTCCGGATCAACCTGTGTTTGCTCAACCTTCACATTGCTCATCAGCGAGGCATCTAATACGGCAGCAAAAACGCGTTTACCCATATACTGGGTAATCACCCGTCCCCGTCCTTTGCTTTCCCGCCAGCCAGTCAGCTCTATCTGAACGTTTTTTCCTTCTCTTTTCAGCACACGCACTTGCGTTGCCGGGTACAGCATGGCTTTACCTGCCGGGCTCTCTGCTGTCGCAGTCAGTGATTTTTCGCCTAACGAATACAGCGTCGTCGCCGTGGGTAACTGCTCTCCCTGACGCTGCAACTGCTTGTAACGATCGCGAAAACCGCTGCTCATATCGGGTTTGTGATGGGCAATGCCTTTGTGACAATCGATACAGTTACTGTCTTTTGCCGCCGCCGCGGTCATTTGCGCCGCTGCATTTGCCGATTGCTTACCGTGATCCATCGCCTCATAGCTATGGCAGGATTTACACGCCGCTGAATTATTCGCGCTCATGCGCGCCCATTCTCGCTGGGCCAACTCCGCCCGCTTTGCGGCAAATTTTTCCGGGGTATCGATCGAAGGAGAGATAAAGGTGTGGTAGAGGTCGTTTAAGGCTTGCGTTTTACGAACCAGCGTTGGGACGATGCCTGGCGGAATATGACAATCCTTACACTCCGCACGCACACCAGAAGCATTACGAAAATGCACGCTGGTTTTATACTCCTCGCCAGATGTGCGCATCGAGTGACACGATAAACAAAACTCGGTAGAACTGGTGTAATGAACGCCTTGCCACGTTCCCCAAATAGCCAGGGCCATTGCTACCGCCCCGGCGAATGCGCACCATAGTGCGTTTTTTCTTATCCACGACATGCTTGCCTCCATTTTTTTAATAGCGACACGCTAAGGGATAATAAAAATCAAAAATAGAGACAGCGAAGGCAGATTATAGGAACAGCATCCACTCTATGAGGTTCGTCAAATAGTAATGAGCAGAAGTCCGTAATATAATTACCATCTATAAATAAGGAATTTATCATGCTCAAACTGACTCTCGATAGAGAAAGCCGGACTCCGCTGCAGTTGCAGATATTTCAATTTTATTTACAGGCCATTCAGCGTGGTGATTTGCTGTGTGGAGATAAACTCCCCTCTATTCGCGAGCAGGCCCAGGCATTGAACATTGCCAAAATAACGGTAGTGATGGCCTATGATAAGCTGATGGCGGCTGGATTAATTAAGAGCCGACACGGCATTGGCTATGAGGTGATATTCACCACGCCTGTACGTGTAACCCCAGCGCATGTGTCCGTACCCCAGGGCTCTCCGCCAGTAACACCAAAAGCGGCCGGGGTCTCTACCGATGTTTACGCAGAGCCTGGGCGGGAGTGCTACTGCCGGATGGGCGTCCCCGATCCCAATGCTTTTCCCTGGGCAAGCTGGCGAAAATGGAATAACGCGCCAAGCGTACTTAAAGAGCAATTGTTTACCCGATATCATTCATCAAATGGATTATTTTCACTGCGTGAGCAACTAGCCAGGTACCTTAATTTATCTCGCGGCATTAATACCCGGGCGGAGAACATCATCATTACCAATGGGATTCAGGAAGGATTGTCGCTGCTCAGTCAAATATTTATTGTTCATCATGCCGTCAGTCAGCAAAAAAAGTGCCACGTTGTGGCCGAATCCCCTTGCTATTCTGGCGCATGGCATCTGTTTAATTATTACGGTGCAGACATTACGTCAATTGCTGTAGATAACCACGGGCTGCAAACAGATAAATTACCCGAATATGAAACCCAGCTTTGCTATGTGACTCCGGCTCACCAGTATCCAATGGGAAGCGTCCTTTCGCTGGAGCGCCGTCAGTCATTATTGACGTGGGCGCAGCGCGTCGGCGCTTATATCCTTGAAGACGACTACGATGCTGTTTTTACTTATGGCGAGAACCCCCTTCCTGCCCTGAAAGCTATGGATTATCACAACCGGGTTATCTACATGGGGACATTTTCCAAAACGCTGGGGCCGGGAACGCGTCTTGGCTATCTCATTTGTCCTGATGAACTGCTCCCGGCAGTAAAGAATATGAAAGCGCTCAACAACAACGGCAGTCAGTGGCTATTGCAGCAATTTTTAGCCGAATTAATGCAAAATCAGGTGTTTTACTCGCACATCAGCAAGCTGGCCTGCAACTATGCGGCGCGCCTCAATCTGTTACGCGATGGCCTTTCTGTTCTGTTTCCGTCAGGGAAAATCGCTGGCGCAACGGCGGGTCTGCACCTCTCGTTACGCGTTGACAGACACCCAGATATGATAGCCAGGCTGCAACAGCGCTGCCTGCTGGCAGGGATCCGCTTTGACACTCTGCCAGATATTGAAAATGGCTCAGGAGCCGCATGGCGTAGGGAGAACAGCGATGCTGTTATGTTTTTCGGGTTTGGCGGATTGCAGATACAGCAGATCAAAAAGGTGCTGTCGGTACTGGAGCAGGCGCTAGCGCAGCCTTGATGAATTTCAGGGATCGCGCCTGCGGCACAATCCCTGTTGTTAACCTTACAGCAGATCGCGGAACTGCGTTTGTTTTAACGCCAGCTCAACGCCGCGAACTTCCGCCAGCCCTTTCAGGCGACCAATCGCGGAGTAACCTGGGTTGGTTTTCTTGTGCAGGTCGTCAAGCATCTGGTGTCCGTGATCCGGACGCATCGGAATAGGACGCAAATCGCCCGCCTTTTTACGGCGCTGTTCTTCGCTCAGGATGGCAGCAACCACCGATACCATATCCACATCGCCTTGCAGGTGCGCACCTTCGTGGAAGGTTTTCGGGTTATCTTCACGGCAGGTGGAGCGCAGATGCGTGAAGTGGATTCGATCGCCAAAGGTTTCGATCATTTTCACCAGATCGTTATCGGCGCGCACGCCGTAGGAACCAGTGCACATGGTGAAACCGTTATTGATGCTGTCGACGGTTTCTTTCAGCCACTGCATATCTTCGATAGTCGAAACAATGCGCGGCAGGCCGAGGATCGGACGCGGCGGATCGTCAGGGTGGACAGCCAGACGCACGCCGACTTCTTCCGCTACAGGCACAATCGCCCGCAGGAATACCGCCATATTATCGCGCAGATCGTCTTTGCTGATGCCGTCATATTCAGCGAGGCGCGCACGGAACTGATCCAGCGTATAGCCCTCTTCCGCACCGGGCAGGCCGGCAATGATATTGCGGGTCAGCTTTTCGATATCGGCATCGCTCATAGCATTGAAGTAATTCAGCGCCTGGCGTTGTTCTTCTGCGGTGTAATCCGCTGCGGCGCCAGGGCGCTGAAGAATATGCAGTTCGAAGGCTGCAAAAGCAATCTGGTCAAAACGTAGCGCTTTGGAGCCGTCCGGCAGCTGATATTCGAGATCGGTACGTGTCCAGTCGAGGATCGGCATGAAGTTATAGCACACGGTATCGATGCCGCAGGTCGCCAGATTACGGATACTCTGCTGATAATTGGCAATCCACGTTTGGTACTGGCCTGAACGCGTTTTGATATCTTCGTGGACAGGAATACTTTCCACCACCGACCAGGTCAGCCCTTTTTCAGCCAGAATAGCCTGACGCTGTTGAATCTCTTCTACCGGCCACACTTCACCGTTGGGAATGTGGTGCAAGGCGGTCACAACACCCGTTGCGCCAGCCTGACGCACATCATCAAGCGATACCGGATCGTTAGGTCCGTACCAACGCCAGGTTTGTTCCATTGTTTCACCCCACAAGTTGTTATACCAAATTAAACTACCTGAATGACGACTACCATACAGCCATCCTGGAGATGTTCAACAGATGGCCTATCATTGATTGATCCAGCTCACATTCCCCGGATAAATGAGGCACACCAATTCAATTTGCTGTCATATAACTTTATACTGGCATTGTTAATTAATGGTTAATCAGGTGTATTTAATGAAAACTATTGCCTCAGCGCCACTGGCGGAAAATGTCATGATGCCGCAGTACGACCGCCAACAATTAAAAACGCGGATTGTACATTTTGGTTTCGGTGCTTTTCATCGCGCCCATCAGGCGTTATTAACCGACAGGGTGCTGAATGCGCAGGGCGGAGACTGGGGGATTTGCGAGATTAGCCTGTTCAGTGGCGATCGGCTGATGCATCAGCTTCGCGAACAAGATCATTTATTTACCGTGTTAGAAAAAGGGGCTAACGGCAACCAGCCTATTGTTATCGGTGCCGTTAACGAATGCCTGAACGCCACGCTGGATTCGCTGGCGGCCATTATTGAAAAATTCTGCGAGCCTCAGGTCGCGATTGTCTCGTTAACCATCACGGAAAAAGGCTACTGCATCGATCCGGCGACGGGTTCGTTAGATCTCTCTAATGCGCGTATTATTCACGATCTGCAGACACCGGCTGAACCGCACTCCGCCCCCGGTATAATCGTAGAAGCGCTGCACCGCCGACGTGAACGTGGACTTCAGCCGTTTACCGTCCTCTCCTGCGATAACATCCCGGACAATGGTCATGTGGTAAAAAATGCCGTACTGGGGATGGCGGAAAAACGCTCTCCTGAGTTGGCGCACTGGATCCAGGAACACGTCAGTTTCCCGGGTACTATGGTGGATCGGATTGTTCCCGCCGCCACCGAAGAGTCGCTGGCTGAAATCGCCCACGAGCTGGGCGTTGCCGATCCTTGCGCAATCAGCTGCGAGCCGTTTATTCAGTGGGTGATTGAAGACAACTTTGTCTGTGGTCGTCCGCAATGGGAAACCGCGGGTGTCCAGATGGTTGAAAACGTCTTGCCGTGGGAACAAATGAAACTGCGGATGCTGAACGGCAGCCATTCGTTTCTCGCTTATCTCGGCTATCTGGCCGGATTCCAGCACATCAGCGACTGTATGCAGGATAGCGCATTTCGTGAAGCCGCTTACCGGCTAATGCTCACCGAACAGGCCCCCACGCTGCAAATTACCGATGTTGATTTAAACCAGTATGCCTTAAGTCTGCTGGACCGCTTTGCCAATCCGGCGCTGAAACACAAAACCTGGCAAATCGCGATGGATGGTAGCCAGAAATTACCCCAGCGAATGCTGGAAGGGATCCGCGTGCATTTAGCACGTCAAAGCGAGTGGCCGCTGTTGGCGCTCGGCATCGCAGGCTGGATGCGCTACGTGAGCGGTGTGGATGATTCAGGCGCTACGATTGATATTCGTGACCCGCTCAGTGAGAAAATTGCCGCTCTGGTGGCACAGAGCACTGAATCAGAACGCGTCAGCGCCCTGCTTTCTCTGCATGAGATTTTCTCCGCCGAGCTCGTACAGAATCCGCAGTTTGTCGCGGTCATTCAGCAGGCCTGGCAACGTATTGCCCAATACGGTGCGCATCAGGCTGTCATTGAAACGTTAAAAAATTAACGATTTCTGCCATTAAACAGGACGAAGCACGTCTTCGTCCCCTCACCCCTTCTCTTTTTCCCCATTTTTCGCCAGGATTGTTAAATGCCATTACGGTAATTTATGATTCTGGAGTAATTGTGACTAAAACCAATCTCATCACTGGTTTTCTCGGCAGTGGCAAAACCACCTCTATTCTTCATCTATTGGCGAACAAGGATCCCGCAGAGAAGTGGGCCGTGCTGGTCAATGAGTTTGGTGAAGTAGGTATTGATGGCGCCCTGTTAGCCGACAGCGGCGCATTGCTAAAAGAGATCCCCGGCGGCTGTATGTGCTGCGTTAACGGTCTACCGATGCAGGTTGGCCTCAATACGCTGCTGCGTCAGGGAAAACCCGACAGATTGCTGATTGAACCCACTGGCCTCGGACACCCTAAACAAATTCTGGATTTACTCACCGCACCGGTTTACGAACCGTGGATCGATCTGCGCGCGACCCTCTGTATTCTTGACCCCCGGCTGTTACTGGATGAAAAAAGCGTCGCCAATGACAATTTCCGCGATCAGCTTGCCGCCGCAGATATCATTGTTGCCAATAAAGCCGACCGTGCCACAGCGGAAAGCGAAAACGCCTTGCAAACCTGGTGGCAACACTACGGCGGCAATCGCCAGTTGGTTCATGCCGACCATGGGCAAATTGACGGGCAGTTACTGGATTTACCCCGACTAAACCTGGCAGAGCTTCCTGCAAGCGCAGAGCACGCCCATAGCCATGCAGACAAAAAGGGACTGGCGGCATTGAGTCTGCCGTCACAGCAGCGCTGGCGGCGCAGCCTGAACAGCGGCCAGGGCCATCAGGCCTGCGGTTGGATTTTTGACGCTGATACGGTGTTCGATACCATCGGTCTGCTGGAATGGTCCCGTCTTGCCCCCGTGGGGCGCGTGAAAGGTGTCATGCGTATAAAGGAAGGGCTGGTGCGCATTAACCGCCAGGGAGACGACTGGCATATTGAGACGCAAAACGTCGCGCCACCGGATAGCCGTATTGAACTCATCGCCGATACTGAGACCGACTGGAATACGCTACAGAGTGCATTGTTGAGACTTCGTTTAGACGCTAACGCGTAAGGTTGCCTTCGTTTTTATAGCAATGGTAAACGATGATGAAAACCCGATACCCTCTTATTCTCCTACTCAATATTGCGGGGCTGGCGCTGTTTCTGTCCTGGTATCTTCCTGCCGGGCATGGGATCTGGTCTTCATTGGATACGGGCGTTTTCCGCTTCTTTAACCAGAAACTGGTGGAAAGCCCGCAGTTCTTGTGGATTGTTGCTATTACCAATAACCGGGCATTTGATGGTTGCTCATTGCTGGCAATGGGCGCCTTGATGCTGCATTTTTGGCTGAAAGAGACGTCGGAAGGTCGCCGACGCATTGTCGCTATTGGCCTGGTTATGCTGCTCACCGCAGTGGTATTAAATCAGTTAGGCCAGGCGCTTATTCCCGTTAAACGCGCCAGCCCTACTCTGATGCTGGATAATATTTATCGCGTCAGCGAACTGCTGCATATTCCGACTAAAGATGCGTCCAGAGACAGTTTCCCCGGCGATCACGGTATGATGCTGCTTATTTTTTCCGCATTTATGCTGCGTTATTTCGGAAAAGTCGCCGGAATAATCGGCCTTATTATCGCTGTGGTTTTTGCCTTTCCACGCATAATGATTGGCGCTCACTGGCTCACCGATATCGTGATCGGTTCCATGACTGTCGTCTTGATTGGTCTTCCTTGGTGGCTAATGACACCGTTAAGCGACCGATTAGTCACTCTGTTTGCGAATTATCTGCCCGGTAAAAACAAACATTTTTTAAACAAATAACGCAGAGTAATTAACATCATCAGGGAAAACTCTGATTCCCTGATGATGCTTGTCGATATTTCATCATTCTGGCTGTCATTCTCTCGTCATCTTATTCATCTTTAAAATGATTGGGTTGCGTCTTTTTTATCCCGATTGTTCTTAATTTAGGCAATGCCGGTTATTCACTTTCTGTATCAATTTTTCTTATAAGAAATCACGTAAATTCACTCGCAATGACCGGACCGATCGGGTAATCTCGAACTCGTTTTGCCTCGCCGGATAATTATTCTCTTCAGGAATAAATTTGTGCGTTCTGCCACAGATTTGACCTTAAAGAATTGTCTCATCGTGCGATGGTAATTAGTCTCGTCACGTTTGGCATTTTTTATAACGATATTTATCGTTAAGGACTTCAAGGGAAAACAAACAAAATGGTCAAATCTCAACCGATTTTGAGATATATCTTGCGGGGCATACCCGCGATAGCAGTTGCGGTTCTGCTTTCTGCATGTAGCACAACGAACACCGCCAGGAATATGCATTCTGAGACGCATGCTGTGGGCAATGGAGATAACTCTTCACTGCAAGCCTCTCAGGATGAATTTGAAAATATGGTCCGTAATATCGATGTTAAATCACGTATTATGGACCAGTATGCTGACTGGAAAGGCGTGCGTTACCGCCTTGGCGGCAGCACCAAAAAAGGCATTGATTGTTCAAGCTTCGTACAACGTACGTTCCGCGAGCAATTTGGTTTAGAGCTTCCTCGCTCAACCTACGAACAACAGGAAACGGGTAAATCCGTTTCGCGCACTAACCTGCGCACAGGCGATCTGGTTCTGTTCCGTGCTGGCTCCACTGGCCGTCACGTCGGTATTTATATCGGCAACAACCAGTTCGTACACGCCTCGACCAGCAGCGGCGTTATCATTTCCAGCATGAACGAACCTTACTGGAAAAAACGTTACAACGAAGCTCGCCGGGTCCTGAGCCGCAGTTAATTTCGTTTGGCAGCTATCCCTTGGCTATCCTGATGAGACATTTTGAAAAGCACTGCTTCGGCGGTGCTTTTTTTTTGCTTTGTCTTGTGACTAAGAAAAATCTCACAAGGTGAGTCATTTCAGGTTATATTCATACAGAATAAGCGGTTAACTCAGGTAAACATAAGGAACTATGTTTAAACGCTCCTCTTCATCCAATCAGAAAATCCTGCTTTCCTGTATGTTAACGGGGCTTATCGTCGCGCTCCTGGTGAGTACCCTGCAATTTTTCGTGACCTGGCATAAACGAGACATTAAGTACGACACGCTTCTTTCCGATATCCAGAATTATGTCAGCAGCTACTTCGCCGATCTCAAATCCACCACAGATGACCTTCAGCCACTGGTCGCCAACAGTTGCCAACAAGTCGCTGCTCAACTGACCTCCAGCGCGGCCTTTAGCCTCAACGTTCGCGCATTTTTACTGGTCAAAAACGGCATTGCTTTCTGCTCCTCCGCAACGGGCGCAATGTTCACCCCGATTTTAGATCTGGTCCCAAGCCTCGATATCAGCAGAAATATTGATGTGGAATTACTCCCCGGTACACCCATGATGCCGAACAAGCCGGCGATAATGATTTGGCACCGGAACCCATCGTTCACTGATAGCGGCGTGTTTACCTCACTGAATATTAATCTGGCCCCTTATCTGCTTTATACCGCCCGACAGGATGATTTTAACGGTATTGCCATAGTCGTCGGTGATAACGCGATTTCAACATTTTCATCACGGATTATTGATGCCTCCGCTCTGCCCCACTCTCACTGGCGGCAGGCGACCCTGGAAGGTATTCCGCTACAGATTCGTTTATATGCTGATGAGTGGACCTATACCGACATCTGGTATTCGATTATGTTGGGATGCATGGCGGGGATTATTGCCGCACTTCTTCTCTGGTACTACATCTACACAATCCGTTTACGTCCGGGCAAAGATATCCTCAACGCTATCAAACATAACCAATTTTATGTGGTGTACCAGCCCGTCGTAGAGGTGCAGACACTGGAGGTGAAAGGTGTAGAGGTGTTATTACGCTGGAATCATCCAACAACGGGTGAGATCCCTCCGGATGCTTTTATTCACTACGCCGAATCCCAGAAAATGATTGTCCCGCTGACCCAGCATCTCTTTAAGTTGATAGCCCAGGACGCACCGATGCTGCAAAAAGTGTTACCCGCTGGAGCAAAATTGGGGATCAATATCGCGCCAACGCATCTGCACGGCGAGACGTTTAAAGACGACATTCATCACCTGCAGGCCTCGCTTCCCGCAAACCATTTCCAGATGGTGCTGGAAATCACCGAACGGGATATGCTTAATCAACACGAGGCCACAAAGCTTTTTGAATGGCTTCATTCCGCAGGTTTTGAAATTGCCATTGATGATTTTGGCACCGGTCATAGCGCGCTGATTTATCTGGAACGCTTTACCGTTGACTACCTGAAAATCGATCGCGGGTTTATTAACGCCATTGGAACAGAGACCCTGACCTCTCCGGTTCTGGACGCCGTGTTGACACTCTCTAAGCGTCTTAATATGCTGACGGTTGCTGAAGGGGTTGAAACGCCTGAGCAAGCCCGTTGGCTGCGCGATCGTGGAGTGCATTTTTTCCAGGGATACTGGATTAGCCGACCATTAAAACTTGCTGATTTCGTGCGTTGGATGGCGCAGCCCAATAAGCCGACGTGGTGATCGCAGTATGCGAATCATATACTCTCACTCGCCGCCACATCCCTTATCTTTCAGGCATGATGCCCGTCGGGTTGCGGCAGGAAAAGGAAATCGCTTTTAATGATCCCTCGCGTATTGCTGCTGTTTATCGCCCTCATCGGGTTTAGCGCCGAGGCGCAGTCCATCAAAGAAAGCTATGCTTTTGCCGTACTGGGCGAACCGAAGTACGCGTTTAACTTTAATCACTTTGATTACGTCAACCCTGCGGCCCCCAAAGGCGGGCAAATCATCCTCTCCGCCATCGGCACGTTCGATAACTTCAACCGCTATGCGATGCGCGGTAATCCCGGAGCACGTACCGAAACGCTTTACGATACGCTGTTTACTACCTCTGACGATGAACCTGGCAGCTATTATCCGCTCATCGCCGACAGCGCACGCTATGCTGATGACTATTCCTGGGTAGAAATCGCCATCAATCCGCGGGCGCGTTTTCACGATGGCTCCCCCATTACTGCCAGCGATGTCGCATTCACCTTCCACAAATTTATGACTGAAGGCGTGCCGCAATTTCGCCTGGTCTACAAGGGAACAACGGTAAAAGCGATCGCGCCATTAACCGTACGTATTGAATTAGCCAAACCGGGTAAAGAGGACATGCTCAGCCTGTTTTCATTACCCGTGATGCCAGAGAAGTACTGGAAAGATCATAAGCTCAGCGATCCCTTATCATCGCCTCCGCTCGCCAGCGGTCCTTATCGCATCACGAAATGGAAGATGGGTCAGTACATTGTCTATTCGCGCGTCAACGATTATTGGGCCGCTAATCTGCCCGTCAACCGTGGCCGCTGGAACTTTGATACCATCCGCTACGACTACTATCTGGATGACAACGTCGCCTTTGAAGCGTTTAAGGCCGGAGCGTTTGACCTGCGTCTTGAAAACGATGCCAAAAACTGGGCGACACGTTATACCGGTAAAAATTTCGCGAATCATTACATCATCAAAGATGAGCAAAAAAACGAATCCGCCCAGGATACGCGTTGGCTGGCGTTTAATATTCAGCGCCCGGTGTTCAGCGACCGACGGGTGCGAGAAGCCATCACCCTGGCCTTTGATTTTGAATGGATGAATAAAGCTCTGTTCTATAACGCCTGGAGTCGGACCAACAGCTATTTTCAGAATACCGAGTATGCCGCTAAAAATTACCCCGATGCGGATGAACTGGTGATACTTGCGCCCTTGAAAAAAGATCTCCCTCCTGAGGTCTTCAGCCAAATTTATCAGCCGCCGAAATCAAAAGGCGATGGCTACGATCGTGACAACCTGTTGAAAGCCGATGCCTTACTGGAGCAGGCCGGATGGGTACTTAAGGGACAACAGCGCGTAAACAGCGCCAACGGTAAACCCCTGAGCTTTGAACTGTTGCTCCCGGCGGGCAGTAACAGTCAGTGGGTGCTGCCGTTCCAGCACAACCTGCAGCGCTTAGGCATTACAATGAACATCCGCCAGGTTGATAACTCACAAATCACAAACCGGCTGCGCAGTCGTGACTATGACATGATGCCGAGATTGTATCGCGCAATGCCGTGGCCAAGTTCGGACCTGCAAATTCTCTGGGCCTCTGAATATATTGACTCCAGCTATAACGCCCCGGGCGTGCAAAACCCGGTGATTGATAAACTGATCAACCAAATCATCACGGCGCAGGGTGATAAAGCCAAACTAATCCCACTCGGTCGGGCACTGGACAGGGTATTAACGTGGAACTACTACATGTTGCCGATGTGGTTTATGGCAGAGGATCGCATCGCCTGGTGGGATAAGTTTTCGCATCCAGCTATTCGCCCCATTTATACCATTGGTCTCGACAACTGGTGGTACGACGTTAACAAAGCGGCGAAACTGCCAGCAGCCAGACGGCAGGGAGAATAAATGGGCGCTTATCTGATTCGACGTCTGCTACTGGTGATCCCAACGCTTTGGGCCATCATCACCATCAACTTTTTTATCGTGCAGATTGCCCCCGGTGGTCCGGTTGAGCAGGCCGTCGCCGCTATTGAGTTCGGACAAAGCGGGGCATTACCCGGCGCGGGTAGTGAAGGCATTCGCGCCAGCCACGCGCAAACCGGCGTCGGCAATATCAGCGACAGTAATTACCGAGGCGGCCGTGGTCTTGACCCGGAAGTGATCGCCGAAATCACTCGCCGTTACGGGTTCGATAAGCCCATTCATGAGCGTTATTTCAAAATGCTCTGGGACTATATTCGTTTCGATTTCGGCGACAGTCTGTTTCGTAGCGCCTCAGTGCTGACGCTTATCAAAGATAGCCTGCCTGTTTCCGTCACGCTGGGGCTATGGAGTACGCTCATTATCTATCTGGTGTCGATACCGCTTGGGATCCGCAAAGCCGTTCACAACGGCAGCCGATTTGATGTCTGGAGCAGCGCATTCATTATTATTGGCTATGCCATACCGGCCTTTTTGTTTGCGATTTTACTGATCGTCTTTTTTGCCGGGGGCAGCTATTACGACCTGTTCCCGCTTCGCGGACTGGTTTCCGCCAATTTTGATTCCCTGCCCTGGTATCAGAAAGTGACCGACTACCTTTGGCATATTACCCTGCCAGTGCTGGCGACGGTGGTTGGGGGGTTTGCCGCGCTAACCATGCTGACCAAAAACTCATTTCTGGATGAGGTACGCAAACAGTATGTCGTCACCGCGCGCGCCAAAGGGGTCAGCGAGAAAAACATTCTGTGGAAACATGTGTTTCGCAATGCCATGTTGCTGGTAATCGCTGGCTTCCCGGCAACGTTTATCAGCATGTTTTTTACCGGTTCGCTGCTGATTGAAGTGATGTTTTCGCTTAACGGTCTGGGACTACTGGGTTATGAATCCACCGTATCACGTGACTACCCGGTAATGTTTGGCACGCTCTATATCTTCACCCTGATCGGTCTGCTGCTGAATATCCTCAGCGACATCAGCTATACGCTGGTCGATCCCCGTATTGATTTTGAGGGACGCTAATGTCGCGATTAAGCCCCGTCAATCAGGCCCGCTGGGCGCGTTTTCGCCATAACCGTCGCGGCTATTGGTCGCTGTGGATTTTTCTACTGCTCTTCGGCCTTAGCCTGTGTTCAGAACTGATTGCCAATGATAAGCCGCTACTGGTGCGCTACGACAGTAGCTGGTATTTCCCCTTGTTCAAAAACTACAGTGAAAGCGACTTCGGCGGACCATTGGCGACCCAGGCTGATTATCAGGATCCGTGGTTACAGCAGCGCCTGGAAAACCGGGGCTGGATCCTGTGGGCGCCGATACGCTTTGGAGCCACCAGCATTAACTTTGCCACCGATAAGCCCTTCCCTTCCCCGCCTTCTGCACAAAACTGGCTGGGAACGGACGCCAACGGTGGTGATGTGCTGGCACGGATCCTCTACGGCACACGTATTTCTGTCCTGTTCGGATTAATGCTAACCCTGTGCTCCAGCGTGATGGGGATCATGGCTGGCGCAATCCAGGGCTATTATGGCGGCAAGGTGGATTTGTGGGGGCAACGATTCATTGAGGTTTGGTCAGGTATGCCAACGCTGTTTTTGATCATACTGCTGTCGAGCGTGGTCCAGCCAAACTTCTGGTGGCTACTGGGCATTACCGTGCTGTTTGGCTGGATGAGCCTGGTTGGCGTGGTACGCGCGGAATTTTTACGTACCCGAAACTTTGATTACATTCGTGCCGCTCAGGCGCTCGGCGTGAGCGATCGCAGTATTATTCTGCGCCATATGCTGCCCAATGCGATGGTCGCCGCCCTGACCTTTTTACCGTTTATATTATGCGCCTCGATCACCACTCTGACCTCGCTGGATTTTCTTGGCTTCGGCTTACCGCTTGGCTCGCCATCGCTGGGAGAACTCCTGTTACAGGGTAAAAACAACCTGCAGGCACCGTGGCTTGGCATCACCGCGTTCATCTCCGTTGCCCTGCTATTATCGCTACTGATATTTATTGGTGAAGCGGTACGCGACGCGTTCGATCCCAACAAGGCGATTTAAGATGACACAACCACTGTTAGCTATTGAAAATTTATCGGTAGGTTTTCGCCAACAGGAGACCGTGCGCACCGTGGTCAATACCCTCTCACTGAGGGTTGAAGCCGGGCAAACTCTGGCGCTGGTGGGCGAGTCCGGTTCGGGTAAAAGCGTGACCGCACTTTCTATTCTACGGTTATTACCGACCCCTCCCGCAGTCTACCTTTCCGGCGACATCCGTTTTCATGGTGAATCATTGCTTCATGCCGATGAGCAGACGCTTCGCGGCGTTCGCGGGAATAAAATCGCCATGATTTTCCAGGAACCAATGGTGTCGCTAAACCCGCTTCACAACCTGGAAAAACAGCTGTATGAAGTGCTGTCGCTGCATCGGGGAATGCGTCGGGAGGCCGCGCGGGCAGAAATACTGACCTGTCTGGATCGGGTCGGCATCCGTCAGGCGGCCAAACGTCTCGCAGACTATCCGCACCAGCTATCCGGCGGTGAACGCCAGCGCGTGATGATCGCCATGGCGCTGCTTACGCGACCGGAGCTGCTTATTGCCGATGAACCGACCACCGCGCTGGATGTCTCCGTACAGGCGCAAATCCTGCAGCTGCTGCGGGAGCTACAGCGCGAGCTGAACATGGGATTACTGTTTATCACCCACAACCTCAGCATTGTGAAAAAACTCGCCGATACCGTTGCGGTGATGCAAAACGGCCAGTGCGTTGAGCAAAATCGAGCAGCACAGCTGCTCACTGCGCCAACACATCCCTACACGCAGAAATTGTTAAACAGCGAACCTTCCGGCGATCCGGTGCCTGTACCTGCCGGGCAAGCTCCATTGCTGGAAGTGGAAAAACTCTGCGTCGCCTTCCCCATCCGTAAAGGTATCCTGAAGCGCGTGGTGGACCATAACGTTGTGGTTAACAACGTCAGTTTTTCCCTCCGGCCCGGTGAAACGCTGGGGCTGGTCGGGGAGTCAGGATCGGGGAAAAGCACTACCGGGCTGGCGCTACTGAGGTTAATCACCTCACAGGGAAGCATTGTGTTCGATGGCCTGGCGCTGCATACCTTAAATCGCCGCCAGCTGTTACCGGTACGTCACCGCATTCAGGTCGTGTTTCAGGATCCCAACTCCTCGCTGAACCCGCGCCTGAGCGTGCTACAGATTATTGAGGAGGGACTGCGCGTTCATCAGCCAACCCTGTCAGCCGAGCAGCGCGAAGCGCAGGTGAAAGCGGTAATGGCGGAAGTGGGACTGGATAGCGAAACGCGGCATCGTTACCCGGCGGAGTTTTCCGGCGGTCAACGTCAACGTATAGCCATTGCCAGAGCCTTGATTCTCAAGCCTTCCCTGATCATTCTGGATGAACCAACATCGTCGCTCGACAGAACCGTACAGGCGCAAATCCTGACGTTATTAAAGTCTTTACAGGAAAAGCATCGCCTGGCTTATATCTTTATCAGCCATGATTTGCACGTAGTACGCGCGTTATGCCATCAGGTTATTGTGCTAAGGCAGGGAGAGGTCGTGGAGCAAGGACAATGCGAGCACGTATTTAACGCGCCACAGCAGGCATATACGCGTCAGCTGCTCGCGCTAAGCTGACGCTCAAAACGGATTGTTATTTGAAAACGGCTCTGCGATGGCCACGCCGAAATTTTTCAGTCTGCAGGTCGCGGCAAATTCATCCTGACGATTCACAAACAGGCACGGCTCTCCTTCGCATTCCAACACGGAACAAGGTACCTCAATGTCGCTGAGGGCCTGGCTGAGTTTATGCATGACTGACCACGCGCTGTCACCATCAGGGCTAAGCAATTTGAGCGCCACCAGGCTGTTCTCATTGCTCTGACCGTTTTGCGGAATCGGTTCAACCTTTGAACCTGCGAAACCCACCGACCAACGATAGCACTGTGGCAGACGATGAACGATTGAGAGTTGTAATGTCATCACTTTCTTTCCCTGGAAGTACAATCACTTCACAATTATTTTACATCAATATTAACACATCATTGACAATACGTCTTTAAACAGTTCGTAAACGTTTACACCCTGACTTTATGCCACTTTCCGAACCAAATATTTAAATTTATTCAACGGTTCTGGCATATTTCCGCGCTATATGTACTCGTTTCTGCGATCTAACTCAACCTTTTTAACTACAATGATGTGACTTTTTACATAAATTGATTTTACATAAAATAAACATAAGCGGGGAAATTGATAGATTTTCGGTTGATGTACATCAACTCTGGAGGCCCTATCGCCCCCAGGTTGTGTAATAGATCACCGTTTTTTGGCGCGGCTGGCGTAGAGATAGAAGAGAATTGAGCAGGTAGCGCAAAACGCTATCGACCAGATCATCGGCCAGGCCGAGTTAAAGGTCGCCAGTGACAGCAGCGCCCCAACGATGGCGCCAATGCCAAAACGGAACGTCCCTGCCAGCGATGACGCCGTTCCCGCCATATGCGGAAATTCATCCAGAATGACCGCCATGGCGTTGGATGACACCATCGACACGCAGCCAACAAACGCCGCAACGCCCACCACCAGCGCCCAGAAACCAACCCCGAACAGTGCGCTAAAGACCATCCAGCCCGCCATCACGAATTGGATCCACAGGCCAGTACGGAACATATTCAACGCCCCAACCCGACGAACAAAGCGGCTGTTGATGATGGTCATCACAAACAGGAAAACAATGTTCAGCGCGAAGTAATAGCCGAAATGCTGCGGTGAAACGTGGTTGATCTCAATGTAAACAAAAGGTCCGGCGCTCAGGAACGAGAACATCCCGGCAAAACTAAACCCACTGGCCAGCATATAGCTCAGTACACGCTTGTGGCGAAACAGCGAGGCAAAGTTGCCGAGAGTAGTACGCAAGCGAAACGGCTGGCGGCGCTCAACCGGCAAGGTCTCTTTGATCAGCGTAAAGATCATCACCGACGCCAGAATAGCCGCCACGGCGAGGATCCAAAAGATGTAGTGCCAGCTCAGCCATACCAATACCCAGCCGCCCACGATGGGTGCCAGTAAGGGTGCAATTGTCGTGACCAGCATGACAAATGACATCATGCGCGAAAACTCTTCCTTCGGATAGATATCGCGCATCAGGGCGTTGATAACCACGCTCGCCGCAGCCGCAGCCAGACCATGGAAGAAACGCATCACGATCAGTTGATCGATAGTTTGTGCCAGCGCACAGGCAACTGCCGCCGCCGCAAACACCAGCGTCCCGCCCAGAATCACCGGCTTGCGCCCAATGCTGTCAGCCATTGGACCATAGAGTAACTGCCCCACCGCGAACCCAAGAATATAGGTACTGAGGGTCATCTGCGCGCTACCTGCAGGCACACCAAACTGTTCAGAGATAACAGGTAGTGCCGGAAGATACATATCAATCGACAACGGCATCAGCATGGCTAACAAGCCAAGGATAAAGACAATGGCAATTGACGAGTTCTGCCGGGTGGTCACATTTAGCTCCTGAAATTAACGCGGGGTTAAGTTAACGCTGGCGATTTCTTCTTCGGTCAATGGACGGTATTCACCCGGCTCCAGATCCTCATCAAGCTTGATGTCACCAATCCGTTCACGGTGCAGTTCCACAACGTGGTTACCTACGGCGGCAAACATACGTTTAACCTGATGATAGCGCCCTTCGCTGATGGTCAATCGCACCTGAGTTGGCGTAATAACCTCCAGCACGGCCGGTTTGGTCAGGTCTTTCTCATTATGCAGTTGTACGCCATGGGCAAACTGTTCGGCGGTGTCATCTGCCACCGGCGACTCCAGCGTCACCAGATAGGTTTTCTCACAATGGTGACGTGGCGAAGTGATGCGATGCGACCACTGTCCGTCATCGGTCATCAGCACCAGTCCGGTGGTGTCGATATCCAGACGCCCTGCCGCATGCAGTTTGTAGGCAACCGGCTCATCAAGGAAATAGAGCACTGTCGGGTGATCCGGGTCATCCGTTGAACAAACATAACCCTGAGGTTTATTCAGCATAAAATAGCGCGGGCCATTTTGTTGAATCAGGGAATTACCGTCATATTCTACGTCGTGTTCTGGCAGCAGCTTAAAGGCACTGTTTTTGACGATTTCACCGTCGACGGTAACGCGGTTAGCACGGATCTCACGCCCGGCAATAGCGCGGCTGACGCCGAGTTGCTGAGCGATAAATTTATCAAGTCGCATGAGTGTGATTTTTGCCTGTAAAAAACAAGAAGCGGGATTGCGCCCGAAAAGTGGGACGATTATCCGCCCAGTATAGCGGCGTTACACCATCCCTCAAGGGAAATGATTCATGGCATACTATACATTGTTGCTGCTTACCTTAATGAGCCCATGATTTTTACTCTTCGCCCGTACCAAAAAGAAGCCGTGGATGCCACGCTCAACCATTTCCGCCACCATCGCACGCCAGCGGTTATCGTCCTGCCAACCGGTGCGGGAAAAAGCCTGGTGATTGCTGAACTGGCCCGCGTGGCGCGTGGTCGCGTGCTGATACTGGCGCACGTTAAAGAACTGGTCGCGCAAAACCATGCCAAATATCGCGCGTTGGGGCTGGAAGCCGATATTTTTGCCGCAGGTCTGAAGCGTAAAGAGAGCCACGGGAAAGTGGTATTTGGCAGCGTACAGTCGGTAGCGCGTAATCTTGACGCCTTTCAGGGAGAATTCTCGCTGCTTATCGTCGATGAATGTCACCGTATTGGTGATGATGACGAGAGTCAATATCAGCAAATCCTCACTCACCTGACCAAAGTAAATCCCCACTTACGCCTGCTCGGGCTTACTGCCACTCCTTTTCGTTTGGGCAAAGGCTGGATTTATCACTTTCATTATCACGGTATGGTGCGCGGCGATGAAAAAGCGCTGTTTCGTGACTGCATTTATGAATTACCGTTGCGTTACATGATTAAACACGGCTACCTGACGCCGCCAGAACGCCTCGACATGCCGGTAGTGCAGTATGACTTCAGCCGCCTGCAGGCACAGAGTAACGGCCTGTTTAGCGAAACGGATCTCAATCAGGAACTGAAAAAGCAGCAGCGAATAACGCCGCATATCATCAGCCAGATTGTCGAGTTTGCCCAGACGCGCAAAGGGGTGATGATTTTCGCCGCCACAGTGGAGCACGCCAAAGAAATCCTGGGCCTGCTGCCTGCTGACGATGCCGCGCTAATCACCGGAGACACGCCTGGCGCAGAGCGTGATGTGCTGATTGAAGAGTTCAAAGCCCAGCGCTTTCGCTATCTGGTGAATGTGTCGGTCCTGACCACTGGCTTCGATGCCCCGCACGTCGACCTTATCGCCATTCTGCGCCCGACGGAGTCAGTTAGCCTTTACCAACAAATTGTCGGTCGCGGCCTGCGCCTGGCGCCGGGTAAAACCGACTGTCTGATCCTCGATTATGCCGGTAACCCGCACGATCTTTATGCGCCGGAAGTGGGGGCGCCGAAAGGGAAAAGCGATAACGTTCCGGTGCAGGTGTTCTGTCCCGCCTGCGGGTTTGCAAACACCTTCTGGGGCAAAACAACGGCAGACGGCACGCTGATTGAACACTTTGGCCGCCGCTGTCAGGGGTGGTTTGAAGATGATGACGGCCATCGCGAACAGTGCGATTTTCGTTTTCGTTTTAAAAACTGCCCACAATGCAACGCGGAAAATGATATCGCCGCCCGCCGCTGTCGGGAGTGCGACACGGTGCTGGTTGACCCGGATGACATGCTGAAAGCCGCGCTCAGGCTCAAAGATGCGCTGGTCCTGCGCTGTAGCGGCATGGTGTTACAAAACGGCCAGGATGAAAAAGGCGAATGGCTAAAAATCACCTATTACGATGAAGATGGTGCCGACGTTAGCGAACGCTTTCGCCTGCATACTCCCGCGCAACGTACGGCTTTCGAGCAACTGTTTATTCGCCCGCACACCCGAACGCCCGGCATTCCCTTACGCTGGATAACCGCCGCCGATATCCTCGCCCAGCAGGCGCTGTTACGTCATCCTGATTTCGTGGTGGCGCGCATGAAAGGTCAGTACTGGCAGGTCCGTGAAAAGGTCTTCGATTATGAAGGACGCTATCGTCGGGCACATGAATTACGCGGTTAATCGTACTTTTGATTGATGTACCAGCCGTTTAAGTATAGAATCTCGCCCGCTTTTGCATACGCAAAGCAGATCACTTACCTGTTGCTGGGTCGCCTGTAGCAGGAATTATTAAAGAGAGATTTAAATGTTTACTATCAACGCTGAAGTACGTAAAGAGCAGGGTAAGGGTGCGAGCCGCCGCCTGCGTGCCGCTAACAAGTTCCCGGCAATCATCTATGGTGGCGCAGAAGCCCCGGTTGCTATCGAACTGGATCACGATGCAGTTATGAACATGCAAGCTAAAGCTGAATTCTACAGCGAAGTTCTGACCATCGTTGTTGACGGTAAAGAAGTGAAAGTTAAAGCTCAGGCAGTACAGCGTCACCCGTTCAAGCCGAAGCTGGCACACATCGACTTCGTTCGCGCATAATCGCCTACAAGTTGAAGAAAAACCCCGCCTCGGCGGGGTTTTTTTATGGGATTTTGTTGGCGGTAAAGATGAATCACACAGGCCGGATGGGGGCGTTAACGCCCCCATCCGGCAAACGGCTTTATTTCCCGCCCGAAGTACGACGCTGTAGCTGATCTCGCAGGTTCGGCGGCGTACCTTTGATGGTCAAAGTATCTGTGGCTGGATCCCAGAAAATACGCTCACCCAGTAACATGGCGTCGAAGTTGATGGTTAACCCGCCGCCGCTTCCGGCAAATTTGGTTAACTGACGCAGCGTGCTGCGATCCGCCGGGAAGCTCTCTTCCAGCTCGTAGCCTTTATCAGCGGTAAATTCGCTGAAGCTGACTTCACTGACGCCGGAAAGCTCTTTGGACAGCGACTCCAACTCGATCTCTTCACCGGCCTGCAGTTGCTCGTTGCAGTAGCTGTACACCTGCTGACGCACGTTCTGGCGTTCAGCTTTATCGAGTTGCGCCTCGGCGGTAAAGTCATCGACCGCCTGCAACAGGCCGCGGTTTTGCGCTTTGGCGTTAAGCCCCTCGCTGGCGCCCAGGAAGTCCATAAAGAAATCGGCGACTTTGCGCCCTACCCGCCCTTTCAGGAACGTCAGATAGCGCGTGGACTCCGGGTTGGTTTCCCACTCGGTTAAATCAATACGCGCCACGATATCCGCATGATTGATATCCAGATAGTGCGTCGGGTTGATATCCAGATTTTCATTGACGCGCATACTGCTTAAATTGTTCAGCACGGCGACCAGCAGATACTCTACCGCCAGATAGCGGTAATGGCAGAACAGGACAATGCCGCCATCGGCAAAAGGATATTTTGCCAGTTCGTCCCGCAAGCGCCCTGTCGCTGCACGACTAAAGGCCAGAAAATCCTCTTCGCCCTGACGCTGTAAACGCAGCGTTTGCGCCAGTTCACTCTCTGCGCTAAACAGGCCATAAGCTTTATTCTTGGCGCTGTACACCCGATGCAACTCAGCCATCATATCGACAACGGTCGCTGTCGGTTCCAGTAATGAATCGCGCAAGACCAGCTCAAGGTTCTGCTCGTCACGTTTGATAAGCTGGTGCAGGGCAATCTGGTTGATATCCAGACTCATGATAAACTCTCCTTTTAGACCGGGCGGTATTCAACCACCTGCCGGGCAGTGACGCAATAGAAGATAAAAAAGCAGAAAAAAAACTGTCTGTACGGTAATATGTTGCCCTTTCATGAACAGACTGATTTCGATTTATGCCACAAATTTCCCGCTATAGTGACGAACACGTTGAACAACTGCTGAATGAGATGCTCAACGTACTGGAAAAACATAAGGCGCCGACCGACCTTTCCCTGATGGTACTGGGAAATATGGTGACTAACCTTATCAATACAAGCATCGCACCGGCCCAGCGCCAGGCGATTGCCAACTCTTTTGCCCGCGCATTGCAGTCTTCGGTAAACGACGACCAAGCGCATTAAGAGCCTGCTCCGGGGAAACGAACAACAGTTTATGGTAACTCATCGTCAACGCTACCGTGAGAAAGTCTCCCAGATGGTTAGCTGGGGGCACTGGTTTGCCTTGTTCAACATTCTGTTGGCCATGGTGCTCGGTAGCCGTTACCTGTTTGTCGCCGACTGGCCGACAACCCTTGCAGGTCGTGTTTATTCCTACCTGAGCGTTGTCGGGCATTTTAGCTTTCTGGTGTTCGCCACCTATCTGCTGATCCTGTTTCCCCTGACGTTTATCGTCATGTCCCAGAGGCTGATGCGATTCTTATCAGCTATTCTGGCGACGGCTGGCATGACGCTGTTGCTAATCGACAGCGAAGTTTTCACCCGCTTCCACCTGCATCTCAATCCAATCGTCTGGGAACTGGTCATCAACCCAGACCAGAATGAAGCGGCGCGTGACTGGCAGCTGATGTTTATCAGCGTACCGGTTATTCTGTTAATTGAAATGCTGTTTGCGACCTGGAGCTGGCAAAAGCTGCGCAGCCTGACGCGTCGTCGCCATTTTGCCAAACCGTTAGCAGCATTCTTCTTCGTTTCCTTTATCGCCTCGCACGTGGTGTATATCTGGGCGGATGCCAATTTTTATCGCCCGATTACCATGCAGCGTGCGAATCTGCCGCTCTCCTACCCGATGACGGCACGTAAATTCCTGGAAAAACATGGCCTGCTGGATGCGCAAGAGTATCAGCGACGCCTGATCGAACAGGGCAATCCAGAAGCGGTTTCCGTGCAGTACCCGCTCAGCGAACTGCGCTATCGCGATATGGGCACCGGTCAGAACGTGCTGCTTATTACCGTCGACGGTCTGAACTACTCACGCTTTGAAAAACAGATGCCTGCGCTGGCTGAATTCGCCGGGCAGAATATCTCGTTTACGCGTCACATGAGCTCAGGCAATACCACGGATAATGGCATCTTTGGCCTGTTCTATGGTGTCTCGCCAAGCTACATGGACGGCATTTTGTCGACCCGTACGCCTGCGGCGCTGATTACTGCACTGAACCAGCAGGGTTACCAGTTAGGGCTATTCTCCTCGGATGGCTTTACCAGCCCGCTGTATCGCCAGGCGCTGCTGTCAGACTTCTCCATGCCAAGCGTACAAACGCAATCTGACGAACAAACCGCAAGTCAGTGGATTAACTGGCTGGGGCGCTACGCGCAGGAAGATAACCGCTGGTTCTCGTGGGTCTCCTTTAACGGGACGAACCTTGATAACAGCAACCAGAAGAACTTTGCCAAACGCTATGCCAGCGCCGCTCAGGATGTGGATGCCAATATTAACCGTATTCTTAGTGCCCTGCGCGACTCCGGTAAACTGAACAACACGGTGGTGATTATTACCGCAGGTCGGGGCGTGCCGCTGACTCAGGAAGAGAACAATTTTGCCTGGTCGCGTGGCCATCTGCAGGTTCCGCTGGTTATTCACTGGCCGGGAACGCCTGCCCAACGCATCAATAGCCTGACCGATCATACAGACCTGATGACAACGCTCATGCAGCGCCTGCTGCACGTCAGCACGCCTGCTAACGAATACTCGCAGGGGCAGGATCTGTTCAATGCAAACCGCCGCCATTACTGGGTTACCGCCGCCGACGGCAGCACGATGGCAGTTACGACGCCAGAGATGACGCTGGTGCTGAACAACAACGGTAATTATCAGACCTATGATTTACGCGGCGAAAAAATAAAAGATCAGAAACCGCAGCTAAGCCTGCTGCTACAGGTTCTGACGGATGAGAAACGATTTATTGCTAACTGATTAATTATAAATCACTTAGCGATGCTTCCCCTTGCATTCGCAGCGGAAAGCAGTAGTATTAGCAGCCATAGCGTCGGCACGTAGCGCAGCCTGGTAGCGCACCGTCATGGGGTGTCGGGGGTCGGAGGTTCAAATCCTCTCGTGCCGACCAATTAACACCCTATTTTCAACAAGTTAGTTATGTTGTTGGAAATCTAATCGGGGCTAGGATTTTGTGTATGCACACTTGATCTTTTGCCCCGACACTTCTACATAAATCCCTTGCATTGTCAATTCGCACTTTGTGAAGTTCATTACAAATATTACGCCACTATGACAGGTGCAAAAAACCATACTTCCAGTTCATTACGGCATGAGCTATCAGGCTGCGCTACGTGCCGAAAAAATCAATCGAGCTTTTCAGCCCTCAACACTGTGAAGAGCAGGACACTGTAAAAGGGAATTTATTTGAGGAGAATCAAAACCGCAGAACCCCACAGGAACATTTCTATGGGGCGGCATTGATATTCTTGAATGGAGTACAAATCAATAGGTGTTACACACAACGCCATTACCCATAGGGTTGCAGGTTGTCGTAGTCATAGTCGGTGCTGCTTGTTGCTGCTGCTGTTGCACTGCTTGTTGCTGCTGCATTTGCTGGTTCGCCGCATTCAATCCATTCGTAAGACCTTGCATATCAGCGGCAGCGTAACAAGCCGCCTTATCACCGCTATCGCACATCGCCATCACCTGACCAACTGATTTAAAAGCATAACGACTGTTCCACATGCTATTAGGGTCATTTGTACAACCGCTGAGTACAACTAAAGAAACTGCCGCCACCATCAATAGCTTAATCTTCATTTTTATTAACACCTAAGGAATTACCCAGACACTGTAAATTAATGTAAATCGAAACAATTTGTAAAGTTGTGATCTGAATCAATAAAAAATAATTAATCACGCTCCGTAAATACATAACCCATACACTGTAAAGTAGTAACCCTGTCAGGATTCATTGCCACGAATTAAGCTGCTTAGGCTCTGTCACTGCGAACTGCCGCTCAAGGTGATTCGGGATAGCGATGTGTTCATGACCGCCGCGCTTATAACGGTGAGTAGGCTGCTGACAACTCACCAGCCCCAGCTCTTTCATGAGTCTGCCGGCAAGCCATCGTCCCATCCGGAAACCTCTCAGCGTTGCCATGGTCGCGATACTTCTTGCGCCAGCAGAGCCATGGCTGATGTTATGCAGCTCCAGAACCTGGCTGCGTAATACAGCCCGCCTGCCGTCTGGCTTTTCAGGACGGTTTTTCCAGTATTTGTAGCTGCTGCGATGAACCCCGAACACGTGGCAGAGTGTGGCCACTGGATAACGCGCCCTGAGCTTCCCGATTAACGAGAATTGTTCAGGGAGTCTGACATCAAGAGCGCGGTAGCCTTTTTTAATATTTCATTTTCCATTTCAATACGTTGTAGCTTTTTTTTTCAGTTCACGTATTTCGATTTGTTCCGGGGTTATTGGGGAGGCTTTTGGGATATTGCCCCGGCGTTCATCACGCAGCTGTTTTACCCACCGTGTCATTGTGGAGAGCCCCACATCCATAACACTGGCCGCATCAGCAACAGTGTAGTTTTGATCAACAACAAGTTGGGCTGATTCGCGTTTAAACTCTGCGCTGAAATTTCTTTTCTTCATTGAGGCACCTGAACAGAGGTGAGGATATCACCTCTGTTCAGGTGGCCAAATTCAGTGTGCCACTACAAAGTGAACGGGCCCGTTCACTTTGTAGTGAGATGAATAATGCCGAGAGCCTGTGAAAGTTCCATTTAAAAAGGTCCATGTAGAGACATGAACCCTTTTTACATCAACCACCGGATCGGTCAACCGATCCTTAAATGATCGGCATTAACCTTCATGGTTGGTTTTTTTATACCTGCGATTCCACATTCCTTATTATTAGCCCGGCCTTTGGCACAGGTTTTACTACTTACCCATGCACAAATTGGGGTAAAATTTACCCTCTCATCAGCGCGATGAAACTAGACGAGTGATGCGCTGAAAACAATAATGATACTAATAAAAACTCAGGAGAATAGTATGCCTGAAGCAACGCCTTTTCGGGTGCTGATTGTCGACGACCACCCACTAATGCGGCGAGGAATTAGTCAATTATTGCAACTGGATCCCGCATTTAACGTAGTCGCGGAAGCAGGTGACGGTGCCAGCGCTATCGATCTGGCTAACCGTCTGGACCTGGATGTGATCCTGCTGGATCTCAATATGAAAGGCATGAGCGGACTGGACACCCTGAATGCGCTGCGCCGGGATGGCGTCACCGCGCAAATTATTATTCTTACCGTCTCGGATGCCGCCAGCGATGTGTACGCCTTAATTGATGCCGGCGCGGATGGTTATTTACTCAAAGACAGCGATCCTGAAGTCTTGCTGGAGGCCATTCGCAGCGGCGCCAAAGGCGGTAAAGCTTTTAGCACACGCGTCAGCGAATATCTGCGCGAACGCGATCTGTTCGGCGCACAAGAAGATCCCTTCAGCATTCTCACCGAACGTGAACTGGATGTATTGCATGAACTGGCTCAGGGGCTGTCGAACAAGCAGATTGCGTCAGTGCTGAATATTTCCGAACAGACCGTGAAAGTGCATATTCGCAACCTGCTGCGCAAACTCAATGTGCGCTCTCGCGTTGCAGCTACCATCCTGTTTTTACAAACGCGTGGAATGCAGTAATCCATGAAGAGGCCGGATAGCCCCGATATGCGAAGCGCTATCGGGGCTATTCTGGATACTTATTTCTCCTGCGGCGTTAGCTGCTCCATCGCCTGCTTAATGCTCCGTTCTATTACCGCCCGACGGGTATCGTTGGCAGGTAATAGTTTCAGCATCATCTCCCACGCCGCAACCGCCTCGCCGAAGCGCTGCTGTTCAAAGGCGTTGAAAGCGTACATGCTGAGAACTCGCACATTGGCATGTTCGCCACGCACCAGTTGGCGTAACAGCTCCCCTCCCCGACGGTTATCATCAGGATCGGAAGAACGGGTCAGCGCTTCCGCATAGCCCAGCGCCGCATCGCTGTTTTTAGGATCCAGTCGATAGGCATTGGCATAGGCTTCAGTGGCCGTACTGGCGTTACCGAGAACCATGCCAATGCGTCCAAGCATGATCCAGCCTTCAACATTTGCGGGATCGGCTTGTAAACGTGTGCGCAGCCCCAGCGCCAGACGCGCCATATCTTCTTCATTGAGCGGTTCCGCTTTCGGATCCAACGCCCGCTCCAGCAGCGCCGGAGCCTGAGCAGTGGCCTGCTGCCAGACCTGAACCGGCTTATAGCTGCCGGTTTGGTAATAGCTTACTGCGCCAACCACCAGCGCCACCACGATACCAGGTACAAACAACCCGAATCCACCGCGCTTGCCATTCGGAATAACATCGTCAGGAAACGCTTCCTGTTTCACCCGAACGCGTCGGCGAGTACGGGCGAAAATAATCCAGCCCCCCACACCAATCGCTACCACCGGCATCACCCACAGCAGCACGGTGAGCGGCGTTAACGGCGGATCGTACGTGACGAAGTTGCCGTAGCGCGCCACCATGTAATCGACAATTTCTTTCTGGCTTTTTCCTTCCTGCATCAGTTCGTACACTTTCTGACGCAGGTCGGTGGCAATCATCGAGTTAGAATCGGCAATGCTGTTGTTCTGGCATTTAGGACAACGCAGTTGTTCAGTAAGCTGGCGGAACTGCTGCTCCTGCGCTTCGTCCTTAAACTGCATCACGTCGATAGTCGCAAGCGCGGCTCCCGAGATAACCAGCATTAGCAGGCCCAGTAAAAATCTCATTGCGCAGCCTCCTTACTGTACTTGTCCCATAACGGTTTGATCTCGCTCTCCCACACCCGGGCGTTCAGATCGCCGGCATGGCGATAGCGAATAATGCCTTTGCCGTCGATCAGGAACGTCTCCGGAGCACCGTACACGCCAAGATCCAGACCGAGCATACCGTCGCCGTCAAACAGACTTAATGAGTAAGGATTACCCAGCTCTTTCAGCCAGACAATGGCTTTCTGACGATCATCTTTATAGTTCAGACCCACTACCCGCACGCCTTGCGCAGACAGCTGATTCAGATACTGATGCTCGGCGCGACAGGTCGGGCACCAGGTCGCCCAGACGTTCAGCAATACCGGTTTGCCCTGCGTCAGCACATCGGCCTGATAGTGCTGACCCGGATTTTCCAGTGACTCCAGGCGGAATGTCGGAACAGGTTTGCCGATCAGCGCCGATTCCAGATTAGTGGGATCGTCCCCCTGAGCGTTACGCGCGAGCTGCCACAACAGCGCCGCCGCAATGATGAGAAAAATAATAAACGGAATTAACAGTGCGTTGCGCTTCATACAGCCTCCGACGCATTTTTTTGCACCGCGGCGCGAGGACGCGTCCGCTGGCGATAGCGTGGATCAAACAGGCAGAACAACCCGCCCAGCGCCATCAGCAATCCTCCGGCCCAAATCCAGCGAATAAACGGTTTGTAGTACAGGCGTACAGCCCATGCGCCATTATCCAGTTCTTCACCCAGCGCAGCGTACAGATCGCGCGTGAATCCGCCGTCAATTGCCGCTTCGGTCATCATCGAACTGGTGCTGTTATAGAAGCGTTTTTCCGCATGCAGCGTGGCTTCTGGCTTACCATCTCGGGTAACCCCAATAATGGCAACGCCCCCCCGGTAGTTTGGCCCGGTAATATCTTTCACTTCGCGGAAAGTGAACTGATAGTTATGGATACTAACGCTATCACCCGCTTTCATGCGCACATCGCGTTCAACGCTGTAGTTCTGGCTAAAGGCAATACCAACAATGGTAATCGCCAGCCCAACGTGACCCGATACCATGCCCCAGTAGCTTGGCGTCAGCTTTGTCCCACGGGAAATACGCAGGAACGCTTCGGACATCGCCAGTACGAATATCCAGCACGCCATCGCCAGCCCCACCACTGTCATGGCGGCAATGCGATCCTCAAGCAGCCACGGCAGCAGCAGCGACAGAACAAGGGTGGTGACAAACGCGATAAGCAATAACGTTTTCAGTTTACGCGGTCGGTCACGGCCCCAGCGCACTAATGGCCCAATCCCCAACAACAGTGCGAACGGCGCCATCAGCCAGGTGAACATGGTGTTGAAAAACGGCTCGCCAATCGAAATGCTGCCCAGCCCCAGCTGTTTGTGCACCAGCGGCAGCAGTGTGCCCAGTAGCACCACCAGCATGGCGGCAATCAGCAGGACGTTATTCCCCAGCAGCAGTGATTCACGCGACCACAGCGCGTTGTTCACCCGTGAGCGAACCTTGTGACCGCGCACCGCAAACAGCAGCAGGGAGCCGCCAATTACCAGCACCATAAAGGCCAGAATAAACATCCCGCGCGACGGATCGGAGGCGAAAGCATGTACCGACACCAGTACGCCGGAGCGCACCAGGAAAGTACCTAACAGACAAAGTGAGAATGCGCAGATTGACAGCAGCAGCGTCCAGGCTTTAAAGCTGGCGCGCTGTTCGGTTACCGACAACGAGTGCATCAGCGCCGTTCCCACCAGCCATGGCATAAACGAGGCGTTTTCAACCGGATCCCAGAACCACCAGCCGCCCCAGCCCAGCTCGTAATAGGCCCAGGCCGAACCGAGCACAATGCCCAGCGTCAGAAACACCCACGCCGCCAGCGTCCACGGACGCGAAAAACGGGCGAATGTGCTGTCCAGTCGTCCGCTCATCAGCGCAGCAATCGCAAACGCAAAGGCGACCGAGAAGCCGACATACCCCATGTACAGCAGCGGCGGATGGAAAATCAGCCCCGGATCCTGCAACAGCGGGTTCAGGTCACGTCCTTCAATCGGGAAGTTCGGCAACGTGCGGGCAAACGGGTTGGAGGTAAACAGAATAAATAGCAGGAAACCGACGCTGACCATTCCCATGACTGCCAGCACGCGGGCGACGATATCCAGCGGCATGCGCTGGCTGAACGCCGCAACGGCGAACGTCCAGCCGCTCATCAGCAGCACCCACAGCAGCAACGAGCCTTCATGCGCCCCCCACGTCGCCGCCACCCGATACCAGACCGGAAGCTGGGTGTTGGAGTTGCTGGCGACGTAGGTCACGGTAAAGTCATTAACCACGAAGGCGTTGACCAGAATCAGGAACGCCCCCATCACACAGATAAACAGTACCCAGGCAAAGGGACGCGCGGAGGCCATCATCCGCACGTCGCCGCGCGCTACGCCCCACAGCGGATAGACCGACAGCAGTAATGCAACGCCAAGCGCAAGGCACAACAGCGCATTGCCAATTTCAGGCATCATGACGTTTTATCCTTATAAACACTTTCCGGGCGACGGTGGTTTTCCTGCATCGCTTTTTCGACTTCCGGCGGGGTGTAATTTTCATCATGTTTAGCAAGCACTTCTTTGGCCTGCACATGATTTCCCCCGTCCAGTTCGCCCTGAACGACGACGCCCTGCCCTTCGCGGAACAGATCCGGCAGAATGCCTTCATAGGTGACATCCACCACACCTTCGGCGTCATAGATGCTGAAATTCACCTTCAGCGACTGCGGATCGCGCTTTACGCTGCCAGGCATAACCATACCGCCCACGCGCAGGCGCTGGCCGACTTCAGGCATTTGCTGCGTTTCGCGCTTACCGTAGAGTATCTCTCCCGGCGTATAGAACAGATCGATATTGGAACGCAGCGCGTAGAGCACCAGCGAAATGGTCAAAGCCAGACCTGCCAGGACCGCGCAGGCTATCCATAACCGATTTTTACGTCGAATATTCACGCCGCCTCCCGTTGCACTTGCGCCGCACGCATGCGCGCTTCTCTCGCCCGCTGCTGCGCGACACCGCGTAAGATTGCACGATGCTGTAACGCAGAATGCAGCACCAGCGCCACCAGCGGGACAATGCTCATCGCCACAGCCAGCCAGACATACAAGGCGTAACCGCCCATCGCGAAAAAATCACTCCATGATGCAAATGCAGGGGTCATTGGCGGCCTCTTTTTAAGATCAGTTCGCTCACCCACGGGCGGCGTTTTTCCATCATCAAAATCAGGTTACGCATGCGCATCAGCGCCAGCGTGACAAACAGTAACAGGTAGCCGACGATCGCCAGACGCAGCGGCGCGCGCATTGCCGGATCGATACTCTGCTGCATACGGGTCGACCCCTGATGCAGCGTATTCCACCACTCGACCGAGTAGTGAATAATCGGCAAGTTGACCACGCCAATCAGCACCAGAATGCCGGCAGCGCGACCAGCCAGACGGCGGTCGTCAAAGGCATGCCACAGCGCAATGGCGCCGACGTAGAGAAACAGCAATACCAGTTCAGAGGTGAGTCGGGCATCCCAGACCCACCAGGTGCCCCACATCGGTTTGCCCCATGCAGAGCCCGTCACCAGCGCAATAAAGGTAAACACGGCACCAATGGGCGCCATCGCGGCCAGCGCCAGATTGGCCATTTTCATCTGCCAGACCAGGCCAATAAACGCGGCAACGGCCATCGATGCATAAATCCCCATCGACCAGATTGCTGCCGGAACGTGCAGATAAATAATGCGATAGCTCTGCCCCTGCTGATAATCCGCAGGCGCGAAGCCAAAGCCCCAGATCAATCCGGTTATCAGTACCACCGCGCTGGCAATCGCCAGCCACGGGATAAACCAGCCGCAGATCTGATAGAGCCGAGGAGGCATCGCCAATTGATGAAGTGTTTTCCACATAGTTCAGTCACCAGACTCCGTAAATTAATATCCATTGTGCCGGAGCGCCTTGCCCGGCCTGCATATCTCAACTGCGCTACTGCACGCTGATCCGTAACGCCGCAGCTGTGGCAAACGGGCTTAGCGTGGCGCTGCCGACCAGCAACGCGCCCAGAATCGCCATGTACCCTTCAACCGGTAAGTGCATGGAAGCCGCATCCATCGCCGCGGTCGCAAAAATCAGTAAGGGTATGGTGAGCGGGAGTACCAGTACGCTTAACAGCACGCCGCCGCGCTTTAAGCCCACCGTCAACCCCACGCCCGGCGCGCCGAGGAAGCCCAGCGTAGGCGTCCCGAGTAACAAGGTCAGCGCCATAATTTTCCAGCCGTACATGTCCATGCCCAGCAGCAACGCCACCAGCGGCGAGAGGATCAGCAGCGGCAGGCCGGTCACGACCCAGTGCGCCATCACTTTCGCCAGCACCACTGCCGGCAGCGGCAGCGGCAGCAGCATCAGTTGCTCAAGGCTGCCGTCCTGCAGATCATCACGAAACAGGCGCTCCAGCGCCAGCAACGACGCCAGCAGCGCCGCAACCCAGATGATGCCCGGCGCAATACGCGCCAGCAGTTGCGGCTCCGGCCCAATGCTCAGCGGGAACAGCGTAATAACAATCAGGAAGAACCATAAAGGATTGGCGATTTCCGCACTATGACGAAACGCAACTCGTAGTTCTAAACGGAAGATTCGCCACATCATTGCGTTGCCCTCTCGCTGGTCAGCGCAATACGTCGCACTTTATCGGTCTCGACATTGAGCGGTTGGTGGGTGGTGAGAATAACAATACCGCCCTGCTCCGTATGCTGCGCCATACGCTGAGTCAGTCGCTCAACGCCGTTCACATCAATGGCGGTAAAGGGTTCGTCGAGGATCCACAGCCGGGCGCGGGTCAGCCACAAACGGGCCAGCGCCACGCGCCGCTGTTGTCCGGCGGAGAGTTGATTCACCGGGATGTCTTCATATCCGGCAAGCCCCGCCTGCGCCAGCGCAGCCAGACACTGTGCGACGTCGCCGTCATGGTGGAAGAAACGCAGGTTTTCCAACGCCGAAAGCCGGGTTT
This sequence comes from Citrobacter sp. RHB35-C21, assembly GCF_013816515.1. Lineage (NCBI taxonomy): Bacteria > Pseudomonadati > Pseudomonadota > Gammaproteobacteria > Enterobacterales > Enterobacteriaceae > Citrobacter > Citrobacter sp. RHB35-C21. Next base: position 1,786,923 of record NZ_CP057147.1, on the reverse strand, counting down.
TTATCCCCGGCTGATGTCCGATCCACAGCAGTTGTTGATGGTAGCTGTCCCGCACGTGATGCAGCGGTTGCTCTTGCCAGCAAACCTCCCCTGCGTCGGGACGCGCCAGCCCGGTAAGTAACCGCAGCAAAGTGGTTTTCCCTGCGCCGTTGCTGCCGGTAATTTGTACCCATTCCCCTGCGTTAACGCGAAATGACAAATCGCTGAACAGTATTCTGTCATCCCGCTCGCAAAGTAATTCTCTGGCTTCAAGCATACCTGGTTATCTACATCCTGTTAAAATCCCGGTTTGACTTCGCGCATATCAGGCAGTTTGTGCGCTATCCCTTTATGACAGTCAATACAGGTTTGCCCGTCTTTCACGGCCTGGTCGTGCATTTTGGCCGCAACGCCTTTCTGGGCGGTTAAATCCATAAACTCGAAGTTGTGACAGTTTCGACACTCTTGCGAATTGTTATCTTTCATACGCCGCCACTCATTTTGCGCCATCGTTAAACGATGGTCTTCAAATTTCTGCGGTGTATCTATCAGCCCCAGTGCTTTCGCGTACAGCTCTTTACTGGCCTTGATCTTACGAATCATTTTCGGACCCCACTCATGTGGGACGTGGCAATCAGGGCAAGTCGCTCGCACACCACTACGGTTGTTGTAGTGTACGGTTTCCATGTATTCCTGGTACACCGTATTGCGCATTTCGTGACAGCTAATGCAGAACTCTTCTGTATTGGCCTTTTCCATACCGGTATTAAAGCCGCCCCAGAAAATAATGCCGCCCACAAAGCCGATTAACAACAGCGTGCCGAGCGCCAGACGGCTGGGGCGACGCCACCATTGCCAGACGCGCTTAATCCAGCCTGGTTTACGGTTAGAATTTTCCATAATGACCTCTTATTTCCCGTAACCTTTCGAGGGGGTGAAGGTATTTTCAACAATCGGCGCGGCGTCAGCCTGCGGAACGTGACATTGCAGGCAGAAATAACGACGCGGCGCGACTTCAGCCAATACCTTACCGTCGCTGTCCATAAAGTGCGTCGGACTGATGCGCGGCGCACCGGTGGTGCGATAGCTTTCCACACCGTGACATTGCAGGCAGCGGTTAGTGTTAGTCGTCACCTGATACCCTTCAACGCTGTGCGGAACCATCGGCGGCTGATTCACATAGTTCAGCGGCATACGCACTTGCTCTTTCGGCATGCGAATCGCCCCTTCTTGTGTCCCTGAGACTTCTGGTGACTGGCTCAGATCCACTCCGTTTGCAGCCCAAACGGCCCCACTGACTACCAGGGCCAGCGCAGCCGTCCATTGACTCAGCGCTTTAATCAGGTCATGGCTTTTCATGATTTCGCTCCCGAACTCCATCGTGTTGTTATTGTAAAAACATCCTCAGAACAGACATCCACACAGCGACCGCAGGCCATGCAATCGCGGCTGGTTACCTGCACCGGACTTTGCTCATCCAGCACCGGCGCACGTAGCACATGCGGTTCCGGGCAAACATGAAAACAATCCATACAGCGGTTACATCTGTTACGTTCTTTTGCCGAAACGGTTAATGCACCTTTACTCCCCACCACGCTATACAGCGCACCCAGTGGGCAAAGATGCCCGCACCAGCCATGCTCAACGACCAGTAGATCAAATAAAAACAGCGCGAGGATCAGCAGCGCTCCGCTGCCAAATCCCATGACCAGACTCCGTCCGAGCAGGGAGACTGGGTTTATCCACTCCCACAGCAGCGTACCGGTCACGGCGGAACCGACCAGGATAACCACCAGCAGGACGTACCGTATATGGCGCGGCAGGGTTGCAGACTGATTCAGGTCAAACCTTCTGCGCAACCAACTGGCTAAATCGGTGACAGGGTTCATGGGACAAACCCAACTGCAAAACAGTCGTTTACCCGCCAGGGCATACAGCACCGTGATGATGACCGCCCCCGTTAACGCAACCGTCGCCGGCAGGTGCCCGCTGGCCAGGCTTTGCAGGGTAATCAACGGATCGGTGAACGGGATGGAGTCCAGCAACAGGCTGCTACTGTAATTGCCATGCAGGATCCAGACGCCAAGCCATGGGCCGCTAAGGAACATCGCCAGTATCAGAAACTGGCTCAGACGACGCAGCACCAGCCAGCGATGACTCTTCCACCATCCTTTTTTTACCTGCGCTTCACGCCCGGCGTCACGTTTACGATTTGCCATTGTTCCCCTCCAGCCAACCGAAGCGGTAATGGTGTCCTAACTCCCCTTTCGCCAGCGACAGGGGCAGCACTTTTATTGCTGGCTGCTCCAGGACGCAGACTTTTTCGCATTTCCCGCAGCCGGTACAGGCATCGCTGTGTACGGTCGGAATAAACCGCGCATGCTTGCCGGTACGCATGTTGCGGTCCAGCTCCAGGGTGATAGCCTCATCGATTTTCGGGCATTCGCGATAGCAAACGTCGCAGCGTAATCCCTGATAGTTGAGGCAGTTTTCGTGATCCAGCAGTACCGCCAGCCCCATGCGTGAATCGTCAATAGATTCAATGTCCCTGTCCAACGCGCCGCTGGGGCAAACTTTGGCGCACGGAATGTCTTCACACATTTCGCAGGGAATATCACGCGCGACAAAATACGGCGTACCAGCAGCCAGCCCTGAGGCCAGCGTCGCCAGCTTCAGCGTGTCATACGGGCAGGCCTGAACGCACTGACCACAGCGCACGCAGGCACTGGCGAATGCCTCCTCGCTCAGTGCGCCTGGCGGGCGTAGCCGCACGCCGGTTGCACGTGCGGTTTGCTGTTGCAACCCCAGCGCCACGCCAACGACGGCCAGTCCGCCCGCTGCGCGAACCATATCGCGCAGAAAGCGGCGGCGGCCATTTTGGGGTTTTGCTGACCGGGACATAACGCGTTACACCTTCGCCAGTTTCACAGCGCACTTCTTGAAATCCGTCTCTTTGGAGAGCGGATCCGTCGCATCCAGCGTCAGGTTGTTCACCAGCTGTGCGGCGTCGAAGAACGGCATGTAGACCAGCCCCTGCGGTGGACGGTTACGCCCGCGCGTTTCAACTATCGAGATAACTTCACCACGACGGGAAACCACTTTGACTTTGTCGCCACGGCGCAGATCGCGTGCTTTTGCATCCAGCGGATGGATAAACAGCACAGCTTCCGGGAAAGCACGGTGCAGCTCAGGTACGCGACGCGTCATGCTGCCGGTATGCCAGTGCTCCAGCACTCGTCCGGTAGACAGCCACAGGTCGTACTCTTTATCCGGCGCTTCTGCGGCAGGTTCAAATGGCAGCGCGAAGATGACCGCTTTGCCGTCCGGCTTACCGTAGAACTTGTAGCTTTCGCCCGCTTTGACGTAAGGGTCGTTGCCTTCGCTGTAGCGCCACTGGGTCTCTTTGCCCTCAACGACCGGCCAGCGTAAACCGCGCGCTTTGTGGTAATCGTCAAATGGCGCAAGGTCATGCCCGTGACCGCGACCAAACCAGGCGTACTCTTCGAACAGCCCTTTTTGCAGATAGAAACCCAGCTCGCGGGATTCATCGTTCAGCTGATCTTCAGCCAGTTCAGCCACCGGGAATTTCGTCACTGCAGGCGTGGCAAACAGTACGTCATACAGCGTTTTGCCGCGCAGTTCCGGTTTCTGTGCCAACAGCGCTTCCGGCCACACTTCTTCTGTTTTGAAGCGACGAGAGAACTGCACCAGTTGCCACAGATCCGATTTCGATTCACCCGGCGCTTTAATCTGCTGACGCCAGAACTGTGTACGGCGTTCCGCATTACCGTAAGCACCTTCTTTCTCTACCCACATCGCGGTCGGCAGGATCAGGTCGGCCGACAGAGCGCTGACCGTCGGGTACGGATCGGAGACGATGATGAAGTTGCGCGGATCGCGCCAGCCCGGCATACGCTCTTCGTTGATGTTCGGACCGGCCTGCATGTTGTTGGTACACATCGCCCAGTAGACATTGAGCTTGCCATCTTTCAGCGCACGGTCTTGCGCCACGGCATGCAGACCGATTTTTGCCGGAATGGTCCCCGCCGGAATATTCCAGTGCTTCTCGCAGATATCGCGGTGTTTTTCGTTCGTAACCACCATGTCCGCAGGCAGACGGTGGGAGAACGTACCGACTTCACGCGCGGTACCGCAGGCGGAAGGCTGACCGGTCAAAGAGAACGGACCGCAGCCTGGCTGGGAGATTTTACCGGTCAACAGGTGCAGGTTATAGACCAGGTTGTTGGCCCACACGCCGCGGGTATGCTGGTTGAAGCCCATCGTCCAGTAGGAGATGACTTTTTTCTTCGGATCGGCATACAGCTGCGCCAGCTGTTCCAGCTGATCTTTCGGTACGCCGGTCATTTCGGCGGTTTTATCCAGCGTGTACTCGGCAACAAAGGCTTTGTAATCCTCAAAGCTCATCGGCTCAGAGGCATCGGATCCCGGGTTTTTCGCCGCTTTTTCCAGCGGATGGGTTGGACGCAGGCCGTAGCCAATGTCCGTCACGCCTTTACGCAGATTAACGTGCTTGCTAAAGAAATCCTGGTTGATCGCGTTGTTTTGAATGATGTAGTTAGCGATGTAGTTGAGGATCACCAGATCGGTTTGCGGCGTGAAGACCATGCCGTTATCCGCCAGCTCAAAGCTGCGGTGCTGGAAGGTGGAGAGCACTGCGACATTAACATTGGGATCGGACAGACGACGGTTGGTGATGCGCGACCACAGGATCGGATGCATCTCCGCCATATTCGCGCCCCACAGGACGAAAGCATCTGCATGCTCGATATCGTCATAGCAGCCCATCGGTTCATCCATACCGAAGGTACGCATAAAGCCGACTACCGCTGACGCCATGCAGTGACGCGCGTTCGGGTCGATGTTATTCGAACGGAAACCCGCTTTAAACAATTTGGCAGCGGCATAACCTTCCCAAATCGTCCACTGACCCGAGCCGAACATACCGATAGACTCCGGGCCTTTCTCTTTCAGGGACGTTTTGAATTTCTCTTCCATCACGTCAAAGGCCTGGTCCCAGCTAATCGGGGTGAACTCGCCTTCTTTGTGATACTTACCGTCCTTCATGCGCAGCATCGGCTGCGTTAAACGGTCTTTTCCGTACATGATTTTCGGCAGGAAGTAACCTTTGATGCAGTTAAGCCCACGGTTAACCGGCGCATCCGGATCGCCCTGGCATGCCACAACACGCCCTTGCTGCGTCCCGACCAATACGCCACAGCCCGTCCCGCAAAAACGGCACGGGGCTTTGTCCCATTTGATGGCTTCTTGCTGACCGACTACCGCACGGGCTACGCCCGGCACGCTTAACCCGGCAGCCGCCGCAGCGGCCGCAACGGCGTTAGCTTTCATAAAGCTACGACGACTGAGTTTCATGGTGTTTCCTCACCTTGCTCATCCTGCTGGTGATAAACCAGCGACACCGCCAGCACGCCCGCAACGTTGCGCACTGACTCAATAGTTTTCATTAACGTTTCGCTGTGCTCAGCTTCCACCACCACGATCAGTTGACCGCTTTCCACATCGCTGAGTGCAACTTCGCAACCTGGGAATGAACGCAACTGCGTGGCGATATCATTGATATGCTGACTTTTGGCCTGAACGACCAGGCTGCAGACCTGCCAGTTATTGTCCATGGTTGTACTCCGCGTTAATGGCTGATACCGGGCAGATAGCGACACATGCGCCACATCCGTTACAGTCCTGATTGTCGAGCTGCGGCTGATAAATGCCGGACAGCGTGGGACGAAAGGTTATGGCCATGGGTTCACAGCTATCCTGACAGCGATGACATTCAACGGACTGATGTGCGAGACAGTTTTCCCCAATCGTAAAATTCAGATCCCATGCCCTGGTGTGGCGCGGAAGAAAAAGGGATTCAGAACAGGCCTCTGCGCAGGCATAGCAAAAGCTACACTCGCCGTGTTTGAAATTTACGCTCGGGTAACCGCCCTGGCCTCGCTGCAGGATGTCGGTTTTACACGCCTGGATGCAGGCGTCACAACGAAGGCAATGGGCCAGAAAGTGAGAGTCTTCCTTGCTCCAGGGCGGACGGATCCCTGAGTTGGCGTTTCGCCAACTGCCTGTCAACATGCCTCGACGGGATAAATCAACCATGACATTGTCCTTCCATAATGACGCCCTTCCCTGGCGGGTTGAACGACATAAAAAACTGCACTATTTATGAGTAGTTATTTTTAGTCGTAAGATATTTCAGGATGTGTTAGAGGTGCATACCCCAATCGGGGTAAATGCTGTTGCCGGATCAAAGGAGTGTTGAGTTGGCGGGAAAAAATGCGCTTTTGCTCACATTTCAATTAGTTATATAACACTGTATATAACGAATATCTCAAAAAGAGAATGATTTTATAATTAAGATTATTCTTAGAATATATCGCTAGTCTGAAAGCAGACCCCTACCAAATACACTTAAAATATAAGTAAATCCAGATTAATCGATTATGTAAATATGTTAACCTGCCCCAGACTCGTTCATAAGACAGAAGAAAGGAAACACTGTGAACAATAAGATGAAAACAATTGTCCCTGCCGTACTTTTCGCCGCCTTTGCCAGCGCCTCTGCATGGGCTGCCAGTAACGATGCCGGCGCTCAGCCGCTGGAAAAAGTCGCCCCTTATCCTAAGGCGGAAAAGGGTATGAAGCGCCAGGTTATTCAGCTTACCCCTGAGAAAGATGAATCTACTCTGAAAGTAGAACTGCTGATCGGACAAACGCTGGAAGTTGACTGCAACCAACACCGCCTGGGCGGAGAACTGGACAGCAAAACGCTGGAAGGTTGGGGATATGACTACTATGTCTTCGACAAAGTGACGTCTCCGGTTTCAACCATGATGGCCTGCCCGGACGGTAAGAAAGAGAAGAAATTTATTACCGCGTATCTGGGTGATGACGGCATGCTGCGCTACAACAGCAAGTTACCGATTGTGGTCTATACGCCGGAGAACGTGGAAGTGAAATACCGTATCTGGAAAGCGGAAGAGAAGATTCAGGACGCAGTCGCGCGATAAGTAAGAATGTGCCGGAGGGCGGCGTACCGCCTTATCCGGCATTTTATTTACAGTGCGATATCCGCTACAGCTTTCTGCTCAGGCTGCGGTTGCGCCTGAGGTTTCAGCTGAGGTTTCGGCGCTTCATCAGCAGCCTGCGGCTTGTCATATTTCAGCCCCAGAACATCACTGGTGTATTGCAGCTCTTGTTCCGTAGCCTCAACGTTACCGTTCAGCTTGGTACCATAAGACGGAATAATGGTTTTCAGTTTCGCCTGCCACTCAGGGCTGGCCACTTTATCTTTAAACACTTTTTCCATCAGATGCAGCATAATCGGCGCCGCGGTTGATGCCCCCGGAGAAGCGCCCAGCAGCGCGGCAATGGTGCCCTCTTTATCGCTGACGACTTCGGTACCCAGACGCAGTACACCGCCTTTCTCCGCATCACTTTTAATGATCTGCACACGCTGGCCCGCCTGCCATAAACGCCAGTCTTCTTTTTTCGCCTGCGGATAGTACTCTTGCAGCGCGGCAAAACGGTCGTCATCGCTGAGCATCACCTGGCTTACCAGATATTTCACCAGATCGAAGTTATCCAGACCCACGTTGACCATCGGCATAAAGTTCGAGGTGGTGGTCGAGCTGAGCAGATCCCACAATGAACCGTTTTTCAGGAACTTGGTGGAGAATGTCGCGAATGGCCCAAACAGCACGACGCGTTTGCCATCAAGGATACGGGTATCGATGTGCGGCACGGACATCGGCGGCGCGCCAACGGAGGCCTGACCGTACACTTTCGCCAGGTGGCGATTCACCACGTCCGGATTATCCGCAACCAGGAACTGCCCGCCAACCGGGAATCCGGCATAACCTTTCGCTTCAGGAATGTCGGTTTCCTGCAACAGCTTCAGCGCAGCGCCACCGGCACCGATAAAGACAAACTTCGCCTTGATATCGTGTTCCGCTTCGTTATTTTTCAGATCGGCGACCGTGACGGTCCAGCTATTGTCGGCATTGCGTTTAAAGCCACGCACTTCGGTACTCAGCTGCAGCGCAAAGTTGGGCTTTTTCTGCAACGAGGCAATCAGCTGGCGCGTGATTTCGCCGTAGTTTACGTCAGTACCAATCTCGGTACGCGTTGCCGCGACTTTCTGCTTCGGATCGCGGCCTTCCATGACCAGCGGCGCCCACTCTTTAATCTGCGCGTGATCTTCGGAATAACGCATGCCACGGAATAACGTGCTCTGCTGCAGTGCGGTGTAACGGGCACGCAGGAAGTTCACGTTCTCGTCACCCCAGACAAAACTCATGTGCGGAACGGTGGTGATAAATGAGCGTGGTTCATGCATTACGCCATTATTAACCTGATAGGCCCAAAACTGGCGGGAGATCTGGAAGGCTTCGTTGATTTCGACTGCCTTTTCAATGCTGATGCTACCGTCGGCCTTTTTAGGCGTGTAGTTCAGCTCCATCAGTGCGGAGTGGCCTGTTCCGGCGTTATTCCAGCCGTTAGAGCTTTCCTGCGCTACACCATCCAGTCGCTCAACCATGGTCATTGACCATTGCGGTTCCAGCTCCTGTAAATAGGTTCCCAGCGTGGCGCTCATGATGCCGCCGCCAATCAACAGTACATCCGTTTCCTGCTCTTCCGCCGCTTTCGCTTTTGCCGCCATCGAGACAACATTCAGCCCAACGGCCATGGTGAAGAGCATGGCAGTCACTTTTTTCATAATGTTAATGCCTTACTTTTAGTATCGCTTTTTGCTTTTAATGCAGGTGAAAATCGAGCGGTATCAACGGTAACACTTAAGTAAAAATATTTAAATATTGTTTATAAATTATATTTAATTTTTAAAAATGTTATTAATACGTTGATAGTTTATACGGTTATTGACAATCATTTCTGGAAACCGATCCGTCAGACAGGTACTATGCTGCGCTTTGCTATTCACCGCACGGATGCCTGTCGGTCTGCTGTACCGGGCCATTTTTGACCTAAGAGTAACGATGTTTGCAACTCAACCCTCCTCTGTCGCAGTAGCGGAACACGCGACCCGCACAGTGCTGCGCCAACCCCGTTTACTGGTTCGCGAAACGCTGGCCGGTGTGGTAACCGCCCTGGCGCTGATCCCGGAAGTGATCTCTTTTTCCGTTATCGCCGGCGTCGATCCTAAAGTCAGCCTGATAGCCTCAGTCGTACTGTGCCTGGCAATGTCATTTTTAGGTGGCCGTCCGGCAATGGTTACCGCAGCGGCAGGATCGGTCGCGCTGGTGATTGGCCCGATGGTGCATCAACACGGCGTCCAGTACATCCTGCCTGCGGTGGTGCTGGCCGGGATTATTCAGATCCTGTTTGGCATATTGGGGATGGCACGTCTGATGCGATTCATTCCTACAGCCGTCATGACCGGTTTTGTGAACGCGCTGGGTATTTTGATTTTCTTTGCCCAGGTCCCGCATTTCTGGGGTAAAAGCCCGCTAATCTGGGGGCTGTTTGTCCTGACCCTGTTGATTGTGCTGTGGGTTCCGCGGTTTATTAAAGCGATCCCCGCGCCGCTTATCGCCATCGTGCTGCTGACGGTGTTCACTGTCACCAGCGGACAACTATTACCGACCGTCGGTGACGAAGGTTCAATGCGCGGCGGCCTGCCGGGATTCACGCAGTTATTGGTACCGCTCAACCTGCAAACGCTGGCGATTATCTGGCCCTGCGCGCTGAGCATCGCTTTTGTCGGATTAATGGAGTCGCTGTTAACCGCCCGTCTGGTGGATGACCTGACGGTTACGCCGTCGAATAAGAATCGCGAGAGCGCCGGGCTGGGGATAGCCAATATTCTGGCCGGTTTTTATGGCGGCATCGCCGGGTGTGCGATGATTGGTCAAACCATCGTTAACGTCGAGATGGGCAAAGGACGCAGCCGCGTCTCGACGGTCGCCGCCGGGCTGGTGCTGTTGTTGCTGGTCACTGCGTTAAGCGAAGTAATGGCGAAAATCCCCATGTCGGTGCTGGCGGGAATTATGGTGATTGTGGCGGTGAAAACCTTCAGTTGGCACAGCATCCAGCCCGCTACGCTGCGGCAATTCCCCGTTACTGAAACGCTGGTGATGCTAATGACCGTCGCGGCAACGGTGTCAACCGGCAACCTGGCGCTTGGCGTGGTTGCCGGGGTGATGACGATGCTCATTCTGCCGCGTATCGTCAGAGGCAAACGTGCGGCTACATCAGAAACAGCGTTGCCAGACCGAGAAAAATAAAGAAACCACCGGTATCGGTGATTGCCGTAATCATGACGCTCGAGCCGACCGCCGGGTCGCGCCCGAGCTTCACCATCGTCATCGGAATAATAACGCCCATCAACGCCGCCATCAGCAAATTGAGCATCATCGCCAGGGTCATCACGCCGCCGAGCGCCATGTCATCGTACAGCCACCAGGTAATGCCGCCCATAATTCCGCCCCACACGAGGCCATTAATCAACGCCACGCCCATTTCGCGCAGGATTAAAAACGTCAGGTTTCCCGGCTGAATATTTTGTAGCGCCAGCGCGCGAACAATCATGGTGATGGTTTGATTCCCGGTGTTGCCGCCGATCCCCGCCACAATCGGCATCAGCGAGGCCAGCGCGACCAGTTGCGAAATTGTATGTTCAAAGCCGTCGATCACTCGCGAAGCAATAAAGGCGGTACAAAGGTTAACGGCCAACCACGCCCAGCGGGTTTTTACCGCTTTCGTGACGGGGGCAAACACATCCTCTCCGGCGCTTAAGCCGCCCATTCGACGCAGATCGGTATCGGTTTCTTCATAGACCACATCGACGATCTCATCGATGGTTAAACGGCCCATCAGTTTACCTGAAGAGTCAACGACCGCGGCACTGACCAGGTCGTCACGTTCAAAGGTTCGCGCGGCGTGTTCGGCGATATCTTCCGGAGAAAAGGTGAGCGGATCATCTTCCATCACCTCGCTGACTTTTCGCTGCACGTCATTGAGCAGAATACAGGTGAGCGTCAGTTCCCCGACCAGCACTTTATTGCGGTCGGTCACGAAGAGTTTATCGGTGTTCTCCGGCATTTTTCCCAGCCGCCGCAGGTAGCGTTGCACCACTTCCAGCGTCACGTCCGGACGCACGGTGATAACTTCGAACTCCATAATCGCACCGACGCGATTCTTCTCGTAGTGCAGCACCTGGCGGACGCGCGCCCGCTCCTCGGCCGGTAACGTCGCCAACAGTCGACCCGTGAGGTTACGAGGGAGATGCTGAACCAGATAAATCTGTTCGTCGATATCAAGGTATTGCAACGCATCCAGCAGCTCACGATCGCTCATCTCATCGATCAGGTCGTCCCAGACGTTTTCAGACGCCTCAAGCAGGACGTTACCGCGCTTTTCACTTTCGACCAGTCGCCAGAGGGCGTGACGCTCTTCAGAAGGTAATGCTTCGAGGGTATCCGCCAGATCGGGCGGCGGCAGGTGGGCGACCAGCGCCCCTACCTCAGCAATATCGTCGGCTAACGTGCCGACGTCATATTGCTCAGCCAGGGTAAGCTTGCCCAATAGCGTTGAAACAACGGCTTTATCAGTGGTCAGCAGCCAGATAAGACGCGCACGCTCTTCATCACGCAGTCTGGCGCTGTTTTTGTTTGTTACAGGCATTAATCATAAATCCATGATATGAAATATCATTAATCATGATGCCGATTTATGTAAATAACAATAAACAGTGCCGCCGGGTGGATAAAAAACCGGCGGCATGTGGGATCATGCGGTGCGAGCCACCGCGTCACGCGAGGCGGCATCACGCTCATCGCCCAGCAGTTCACTCAACTGTCCGTTACGCATTTCCAGCAGACGATCGGCGTGAATAAAATAGTGATCGTCATGGCTAATGGCGAAGATAGTTTTACCCATTTCTTGCATCAGCGGTAACAGGACCTGATAGAACTCACGACGGAAATGGGGATCCTGATCGGCAGCCCATTCATCCAGCAGAATGATGTCGCGCTCCTCCGCCAGAGCCAGCAGCAGCGCCACGCGTTTCTTCTGCCCTTTCGACAGCTTCAGATTGAGGATGCGACCATCATTCATCTCCAGCTTGTGACCCATCTTCAGATGTTCCAGCCACTTCGCTACCAGCTGCGGATTGGCTTCTTTACCTTCCGGCCCCAGCAGTTTGTCGAACAGCCAGACGTCGGTAAACACGGCGGAAAACAGCTTGCGATAATCTTCCGGCTTTTCAACGGCCACGGCCTTACCATCAAGCAAAATTTCACCTGACTGCGGCTGGTATAGCCCGGTCAGTAACATCGCCAGCGTAGATTTCCCGCTGCCGTTGCCGCCAATCAAGAAGATCAGTTCACCGCGATGAATCGTCAGATTGACCGGCCCTACGGAAAAGGCATTATCCTGATAGTGGAAAACCACGTTACGCAGTTCCAGCGTTTGCCAGTTTGGAAAGGCGGTTGGGCGCGGGAATTCGGCCTTAAAAGGTGCCAGTGCGAATTTATTCAGCTTGTTGAAAGCCACCTGCGCAGTGAGCAGGGTCGGTAGCGCGCCAACGGCAGAGAGCAGCGGCGTACGCAGGAATAACAGCGTCAGTGAGTAAGTCGCCGCCACGGCGGTATCCGCCCAGCCCAGACTATTCGCCATCCAGAACACCAGGCCAATGGCGCCCAGCATCATAATGTTTGACCAGTTGACCGCGCTCAGGTGGAAGGTATCGGCGCGAATAATATGGTGACGGTACTCTTTGGCATCCGGGACGTACATCTGATTAAAGATATGCTCGGCGCGCTCGCGGTTGAGCGTCAGCTCTTTGCGCCCTTCCAGCACCGTCTGATAATCGTTGTACAACTTGTCTTCGGTTTCGCGCAGGGTAGCCATGTGCTTATACACCCGCGCCACCAGTACAAATCCCCCCCAGATGGTGATTGCCATCCAGATTGCCGTCACCAGCAGCATTTTGGTCGACAGCATCGCCAGATACGCCGCCGATCCGATGGTCAGGATAATCCCCTGCACCAGCTCAGGCAGACGAACAAAGGCGATGGTGATGTTGCGAATGTCGCTGGTTAAACCGGCCAGCAATGAGGCGCTGCCAAGCTGTTCAATACGCTCGACGTGGGTATCCAGAATACGTTTGATAAATTCGCTACGCAGACGGTAGACAAAGTGGTGGCCGAGCGTGGTCAACGCCAGCTGAGAGCCGAGAGTGACAACCATCAATAGCAGCAACAGGCCAAGAAACTCCGGCAGCACCATCAGCGTGGTGTCGACCGTTTCAATCAGACGCTGGTTGATAAACGCAATCAGCCCAATCCCCAACGCAGCGCTGGCGAGGCTGAGCGCCATGACGCTGATAAATGGCCAGCGATACTGCCGCCAGACAAGAAGTAAAAGTTCCATGCGAACAACCCGGACAAGTAATAACAGCCCGCAGTTTAAACATCTCTTCGCTGACAGCAATAATAATTCTTATTTTTATTCTTTTTTACCCGCCTGACGAAACGTCAGATTGTAGCGACAGTCTCCGGTCAACGGATGATACCCCGTCTTAAGCGGCTGGATCCCATGATAAAACAGCCGCGAAGTACCGCCCCACACCACCACATCGCCATGTTCCAGCAGCAAACGCTTTAAGGGGTCATTACGGCGCAAGCCGCCAAATTGAAAGATGGCAGGCAATCCTAGCGACACCGAGACAATCGGCGCCCGCAGGTCGGGCTCGTCTTTATCCTGATGTAAGGACAGTTTTGCCCCAGGCGTGTAGCGGTTAATCAGACAGGCATCGGGTTGAAAATCAGCATAGCCCGCCGCCGTCGCTGCCTGTTGGCACAGGTCAGCGAATGCATCCGGCAGCGGCGGCCAGTGCGCGCCGGTTAGCGGATCAAAAGGAGAATAAAGGTAACCATGTTGATCGGTCGTCCAGCCCAGACGACCACAGTTGGTCATTGCCACCGACATCGTGTAGCCGCCGGGCGTCACCATCTGGCGAAACGGCGACTGTCTGGCGATAGCCGCTATCGCCTGCAGCAGAGACGGTGCGCAGTCAAAAGCGAAGCGTCGCAGAATAACCGCGCCTGACGCCAGCGGCTCCTGCCAGGGTTTCGCATCCGCAAAGAGATCGAGCATTATGTTTCCTCGTCAGTCGTTTCACGTTGCAGTAACTGTGCTTTGCGCGCAATGCCCCACCGGTAGCCCGAAAGCGCGCCATCGCCGCGGATCACCCGGTGACACGGGATGACGATTGCCAGTTTATTCGCCCCACAGGCGCTGGCCACCGCACGCACCGCCTTCGGTTTGCCAATGGCGCTGGCCAGTTGCTGGTAGCTCATCGTTTCGCCGCACGGAATTGCGCGCAACGCCTGCCACACCTGCTGCTGAAATGCGGTTCCCCGGATATCCAGCGGCAGCGATAACGGCGCGTCACGCGCATTGATTGCGGCGATCACTTCGCGCACGCGCTGCTGAAAATCGGCATCTGCTGGCACATCCTGAGCGGCGGGGAACAGCTCATGCAGATCCGCAACCAACGTAGCGTCATCATCACCTAGTAAGATCGCGCAGATACCACGTTCGCTTTCCGCCACCAGACAGCGACCCAGAGTGCAATCTGCCAGGGTATAGCGTACAGAAACGTTGTCACCACCTTTACGAAATTGCTTTGCGGTCATGCCTAACGTCTGATCCGCTTTTCGGTAGTAGCTGCTGCTGTCGGGAAATCCGGCGTTGAGAATTGCCTGCGTTACCGGAACGCCTTTCGCCAGCGCATCGCGCAGACGGCGGGCGCGCCAGGACTGCTGCCACGCTTTGGGGGTCATGCCCGTTGTGGCTTTGAACAGGCGATGTAAGTGATACGGGCTCATCGCCACCTGCTGCGCCAGCTCGTCCAGCGTGAGGGGAGATTCCTGCTCCAGTAACTGGCAGGCGTGGGCTATTTTCTCCAGCCGATGCTGGTGGGCGCTGTCTTTATCCGGCTGACAACGTTTACAGGGACGAAAACCGGCGGCCAGCGCCTGCCGGGCATCGGCAAAGAAACTGACATTTTTGCGCAGCGCATGTTTCGCCCGACAGGACGGACGGCAGAAAATGCCGGTAGTCTGGACGGCGAAAACAAACTGACCGTCAGCGTCAGCGTCACGATCCACAACGGACTGCCAGCGGTCATCATCAGTTATGTGTAAACGATTTTTCATTATGGACTCCTTTGTTAAGCATAGCGCTTAGCCTCAGAGTGTCCCCATAGCCGGATACAAAAACCCGCAATCTTGCTTTTTAATTTTTTTCGCTGAGCAGGAAGCTTTTAAACTGCGGCGACATCCAGGTTTTAAACCCCTCGCCCTCTTTTATAATCATATAGACCGCGAGTCCTTCACGACGCACAACCTCTTTGGCCTTTTCCGGGCCGAGAACCATCAATCCGGTATCCCAGCCGTCAGCCTCCAGCGCCGTTGGTGCGATTACCGTTACAGACACCAGGTTGTGTTCAATCGGACGACCGGTTTGCGGATCAATAACATGGGAAAGGCGCTTACCATCCAGCTCATAATAGTTACGGTAGCTGCCGGAGGTGCTAATGCCATGCCCGTTAATGTCGACAATCGCCTGCACCGCGTTTTCGCGATCGGTCGGTTTCTGAATCGCGACTCGCCACGAAAGCCCGTCTGCATTCATACCGCGGCTGTTCAATGCTCCACCAACGGATACCAGATAACGGGCGATCCCTTCCTGCTCCATTAATCGTGCCAGATGATCGGCGGCATAACCTTCGCCAACGGTCGAGAGATCCACGTACAGCTCGGGCAAATCTTTTTGCAGGTAGTTCCGATGCGCCTCATTAACAACCTTCAGATGTGAAAGCCCGGTTTGCGCTTTTGCGGCGTCAATTTGCGCCTGCGTAGGAATATGCACCGGTTGCTGATCCGGGCCAAAGCCCCACAGATTGACCAACGGACCCACGGTAATATCCATGGCCCCACCGGTTTTTGCGCCAATGCGTAACGCCGAAGTCACGATATCGGCCATAGCATCATTAACCGGCCATGGCGACAGGCTTTTCGACAGGTTAAAGCGCATTAACGCAGAATCATTTTTATAGGTAGAGAGAAGCTGATCGTCGGCATCCAGCTGAGCCTGGATCTTCGCCTGCAGTTCCCCGGCGCGTTTGGCATCTACGCCCACCGCACTAACCCGCCAGAAAGTGCCCATGGTTTTACCTTCCAGAACGGTGGCAGGTTGTGTGGTCTGGGCAGGTTTCGGGGCTTCATCGCACCCGACAAAAAAGATCGTCACAGCCAGTAGTGCTGCGCGATAGAAATTCACTTCCATACGTAATTATCCTCATGCGAACGGGCGCAAGAGTACACCAAAAATCGTTGTTTGTACGACGAAAAAACGGCATTAAAAAAGGCCCCGCAGGGCCTTTTAACGACATGAGCGCAGATTAGAACTGGTAAACCAGACCCAGCGCTACGATATCATCGGTAGCAATACCTGCTGCCTGGGTAAACGCATTGTCATCCAGCAGGTTGATTTTGTAATCAACATAGGTAGACATGTTTTTGTTGAAGTAGTAAGTCGCGCCAACATCAACATATTTCACGATATCCTGGTCACCGTAGTTGGTGAAGCCATTGCTGATGTCTTTGCCTTTTGACTGCAGGTAAGCCACGGAAGGACGCAGACCGAAATCGAACTGGTACTGTGCCACAACTTCAAAGTTCTGTGCTTTATCTGCGAAGCCATATGCAGCAGTCCGGTTGCTACCGTTAGAGGTACCGAAACGGGTTGCGTTATAGGACTGGGAGTACTGTGCAGCCAGGTAAACGTTGTTAGCGTCGTATTTCAGACCACCGGTATAAACCGTTGCACGGTCACCGTTACCGTACACGCCAAGAGCATTCTGATCAGCGGTACGTTTAGAGGTAGTGATCGCACCACCGATACCAAAGCCAGAGCCGAGATCGTAAGTCAGAGAGCCGCCATAACCATCGCCATTCTGGGTCAGCAGGCTACGACCACCTTCGTTTTCACCGCTTACGCTGCCGTTTTTACCCTGGTACTGCAGGGCAAAGTTCAGACCATCAACCAGGCCAAAGAAATCTGTATTACGGTAGGTCGCATAACCGTTACCACGCTGCTGCATGAAGTTGTCCGCACCGTAGGTGTCACCGCCGAATTCTGGCAGGACGTCGGTCCAGGACGTTACATCATAAGTTACACCGTAGTTACGACCGTAGTCGAAAGAACCTGCATCAGCGAATTTCAGGCCTGCGAATGCCACACGCGTCCAGGCGTCGTTGCTGGATTCACTCTGGTTGCCTTGAATCTGGTATTCCCACTGGCCGTAACCGGTCAGTTGGTCGTTAACCTGGGTTTCGCCTTTGAAGCCAATACGCATGTAAGTCTTATCACCATCATCACCTTTGTTATCGGAGAAATAGTGCAGACCGTCTACTTTACCGTACAGGTCTAATTTGTTGCCGTCTTTGTTATAAATTTCAGCCGCATTTGCTGCGCCTGCTACCAGCAGTGCTGGTACCAGGAGGGACAGTACTTTAACTTTCATGTTATTAACCCTCTGTTATATGCCTTTATTGCTTTTTTATGCCACTGCATACTGATTAAGGTCATTAACCAGTCGGCAACTTCATTCTCCGCAAAAACACAGAATAATCCAACACGAATATGATACTAAAACTTTTAAGGTGTTTCATTTATCGGCATAGGTGTTTCAAAATATTAATACGAGGGAACTTTTTTAAAATCAAAAAACAGGAAAAATAAGCACAAATAATCAAGAACTATTTTAATTAAATTTAAAATCAATAGGTTACCTTGAAAATAGTTATAGCACTGAATGACAAAACAAAATCTTCACTCGCAACTAAAATAGACCCGCTATCATCATTAACTTTATTTATTACCGTCATTCATTCATGAATGTCTGTTTACCCCTATTTCAACCGAATGCTTCGCGTTCGGTTTTTTTTTACCCTTCTTTACACAAAACTTACCGTTCTGTGCTACCGATGCAAAACTATAACAACTATTAACTATCTCATTGCGTCGTATTCAGATATAAATCTGATTAATAATTTCTTGTTATTTAATGCTAAATGTATACATTCCGTACAAATATTTGTACCCACCTTTATCCACTGTACACCTTTGCATTGTGATGGCTGCAACAGAATGGAGCGTAAAAAATGCGGGCCATCCGGCGTGGTGTAAGTGTGGCAATTCATATATTACCCTTTATACTGCCCCATCATCTTTCGCGTCGTTTAACAGGTCATAAACACGAATGAGTCAGTCTGACACAACGGCTTCTACCCGATTCTCCCTGCTACCGGGAAGTATTACCCGTTTCTTCTTATTACTGATCGTTGTGCTGTTGGTGATGATGGGCGTTATGGTCCAGAGCGCCGTCAACACCTGGTTAAAGGATAAGAGCTATCAGATTGTCGATATCACCCATGCCATTCATAAAAGGGTCGATACCTGGCGATACGTGACCTGGCAAATCTATGACAATATTGCCGCTACGGCCAGTTCACCTGGTGCAGAAGGACTGCAGGAAACGCGTCTGAAACAAGACGTCTATTATCTTGAGAAACCGCGCAGAAAGACCGAGGCGCTGATTTTCGGTTCCCATGACAGTTCTACGCTGGAGATGACCCAACGCATCTCAACCTATCTTGATACGCTGTGGGGCGCGGAAAATGTTCCGTGGTCTATGTATTACCTGAATGGTCAGGACAATAGCCTGATCCTTATCTCAACGTTGCCGCTAAAAGATCTGACTTCCGGTTTTAAAGAGTCGACGATTGGTAATATTGTCGATTCACGGCGCGCGGAAATGTTACAACAGGCCAATGCGCTGGATGAACGTGAAAGCTTCTCTTCACTGCGCCGTCTGGCGTGGCAGAACGGGCATTACTTCACGCTACGCACGACCTTTAATCAGCCTGGACATCTGGCAACGGTTGTCGCCTTTGACCTGCCGATTAATGACTTGATCCCACCCGGCATGCCGCTGGACAGCTTCCATCTGGTTCCAGATGCCACGTCAACAACCGAGCATCTGAATGAAAAAGAGTCGCCTGACAGCGTCAGCATTAATTTCAACAACAGTAAAATTGAGATCTCTTCGGCGCTAAACTCAACGGATATGCGGCTGGTGTGGCAGGTTCCGTTTGGCTCATTGCTGCTCGACACCTTGCAAAGCATTCTGCTGCCGCTGTTACTCAACATTGCTTTGTTGGCCCTGGCGCTGTTTGGCTATACCACCTTTCGCCACCTCCCTGCCCGTTCCACCGAAGTGGTACCAAACCTTGCGGCAAATAATGAACTGCGTGTTCTGCGCGCCATCAATGAAGAGATTGTGTCCCTGCTGCCTCTGGGCTTGCTGGTGCACGATCAAGAAGCAAACCGCACGGTTATCAGCAATAAAATTGCCGACCACCTGTTACCGCATTTAAATTTGCAAAACATTACCAGTATGGCGGAGCAGCATCAGGGGGTGATTCAGGCCACCATCAATAATGAGCTGTATGAGATCCGGCTGTTCCGCAGCCAGATCTCATCGAGAACGCAGATCTTTATTATTCGTGACCAGGACCGCGAAGTGCTGGTTAATAAGAAGCTGAAGCAAGCGCAGCGACTGTATGAGAAAAACCAGCAGGCCCGGGCGGCCTTTATGCAGAATATCGGCAGCGCACTGAAAGACCCGGCGAAAACACTTGCCGCTAATGCTGCCGCACTGAATAGCCCGGACAGCCAGAAACTGGCCAATCAGGCAGACGTTCTGGTGCGTATGGTAGATGAAATCCAGTTGGCCAACCTGCTGGAAAGCGACGCCTGGAAAAGTGAATCGACGCTGTTTTCCGTGCAGTCGTTAATTGATGACGTGGTTCCGGAGGTTCTGCCAGCCATTAAACGTAAAGGGCTGCAGCTACTGATTAAAAATCACCTTAGCGCCCATGATGAACGCCGCGGCGACCGCGATGCCCTGCGCCGTATTTTGCTGTTGCTGATCCAATATGCGGTAACCACTACGCAAATTGGCAAAATCACGCTGGAAGTCGACCAGGATGAATCGGAGACTGAACGCCTGACCTTCCGCATTCTGGATACCGGGCAAGGTGTCACGTTGAATGAAGTTGATAACCTGCACTTCCCGTTCATCAATGACACCCAGGACGATCGCTATAGCAAGGCCAACCCGCTGACGTTCTGGTTATGCGATCAGCTCGCCCGCAAGCTAGGTGGACACCTGAACATTAAAGCGCGGGAAGAACTTGGAACACGTTATATAGTCCATGTTAAAATGCCGCTGCACGATCAACATGCTGAAAGTGAAGAGCGTTTGTTAGATGACGTCTGCATAATGGTTGATGTCACCTCTAATGACGTACGCAGCATCGTATTACGCCAACTGGAGAACTGGGGAGCAACCTGCATCACGCCTGATGAGCGGTTGAATAGTCAAGAATATGATCTCTTTTTAACAGATAATCCGTCTAATCTTACTGCCTCAGGCCTTCTTTTAAGCGATGATGAGTCTGGCGTGCGGAAAATTGGCCCTGGTCAGCTGCGCGTCAACTTTAATATGAGCAATGCTATGCAGGAAGCTGTCCTCGAGCTGATAGAAGAGCAGCTGGCACAAGAAGAGATCCAGGAACTCCCCCTCGGCGGAGATGAAAACGCCGAACTTCATGCCAGTGGTTACTATGCACTCTTTGTAGACACAGTACCGGATGATGTTAAGAGGTTGTATACTGAGGCAGCAACCAGCGATTTCGCTGCGTTAGCCCAAACGGCCCATCGCCTGAAAGGCGTGTTTGCCATGCTTAATCTGGTACCCGGCAAGCAGTTATGTGAAGCGCTGGAACATCTTATTCAAGAGAAAGATGCTCCAGGTATAGAAAAATACATCAGCGACATTGACGATTACGTCAAGAGCTTGCTGTAGCAAGGTAGCCCAATACATGAACACTATGAACGTAATTATTGCCGATGACCACCCGATTGTACTGTTCGGTATTCGTAAATCACTTGAGCAAATCGAGTGGGTAAACGTTGTCGGCGAATTTGAAGACTCCACTGCACTGATCAACAATTTGCCTAAGTTAGATGCTCATGTGTTGATTACCGACCTCTCCATGCCGGGAGATAAATACGGTGACGGGATCACGTTAATTAAGTATATCAAGCGCCATTTCCCGAGCCTGTCGATTATTGTTCTCACCATGAACAACAACCCGGCAATCCTGAGCGCGGTACTGGATCTCGATATTGAAGGAATTGTCCTGAAGCAAGGCGCGCCAACAGATCTGCCGAAAGCGCTTGCCGCGCTGCAGAAGGGTAAGAAATTCACCCCGGAAAGCGTTTCTCGTCTGCTGGAAAAAATCAGCGCCAGCGGTTACGGCGACAAACGTCTGTCACCGAAAGAGAGCGAAGTTCTGCGCCTGTTTGCCGAAGGTTTCTTGGTTACTGAAATCGCGAAAAAACTCAACCGCAGTATTAAAACCATCAGCAGCCAGAAAAAGTCGGCAATGATGAAACTCGGTGTGGAAAACGATATCGCCCTGTTGAATTACCTTTCTTCCGTCACGCTGAGTCCTTCAGACAAAGAGTAATTCTTTTAACATCGACGTGCCTGATGGCACGGCGTTTATCAGGCCTACGAATGACACGATGTTGTGCGTGTTACGTAGGCCGGATAAGGCAAACGCCCCATCCGGCCTCTTTTATTCCCGCGCCTTTCTCACTCTTTCCGCATAGACCGTCAGCGTTTGCTTCAATACATCTAACGTCACCGGCTTAGACAGACAGCTATCCATACCTGACTCCAGACAACGCTGCTTCTCTTCAGCCAGCGCGTTGGCCGTCACGCCGACAACCGGCAGGGTTAATCCTAACTGGCGAATACGCTGGGTCAGACGATAACCATCCATATTCGGCATGTTAACGTCGCTCAGCACGATGTCGATATGGTTTTTACTCAGTACATTGAGTGCGTCCACGCCGTCATTCGCGGTTTTACACTGATATCCCAACGATCCCAACTGATCGGCCAGTAAACGCCTGTTGATAGGATGATCGTCGACCACCAGAATCATCATGTCATCGTTAGTTGCAGCAACTTTATCCGGGGCTGGCAACGCCGTTGAAAGCTCTTCACTGCTCAGCTCAAGGCTGTAGATATGCGCCAACAGCGCGGGCAGTTCGTGAGGCGATGCCACGCTGTGCACCCACTCCCCGGGCACCCTTTCCAGCGGAATACCGATATGACGACGGCAGAAAATCACCGCGGCGCGTCCCTGCCACGCCTGCTCCAGCACATCGTCGGCAATCAGCAGGTCATCCGCATCCGGTTGCTGTCCCTCATAGCACTGCACCGTCATCCCGTTACGCGCCAGACTGGATTCAATAAACTGGTACAGCGACGCGTTACGCACCGCCAGCCAGCAACGTTTGCCGACAAGCCCTTCGATACCTTTTTTCAGCGGGTACTGCGCGCCATAAAGCGGAATACGCAGCATAAACTGGCTACCCATTCCCGGTTCAGAATCGACGGAAATATCCCCATCCATCATGCTGATCAGTTTTTCACAGATAGCCAAACCAAGCCCGGTTCCCTGGAAATTACGCTGTACGCCGGTTCCCACCTGGAAGAAAGGATCGAACAAGCGGACGACCTCTTTGGCAGGGATCCCAACCCCGGTATCACGCACGCGAATACTGAGATAGTCTTCGTTACACTGCACGTGCAGCACAATGCAGCCGGTATCGGTAAACTTGATAGCATTACTCAGCAGATTGGAAATCACCTGCTGCAAACGCATCGGATCACCATTGAGCGCCACCGGTACATTCGGCTCGATAAAGCAGTACAACCCCAGCTGTTTGCGAACCACCAGCGGCAGATAGTTAGCCGTAATATGATTCATTACTTCACGCGGTGAAAACTCGCGCGGTTCAATCTTCAGCTGTTCAGATTCAATTTTCGAGAAATCGAGAATATCGCTGATAATCTTCAACAGCAGGCTGGAAGAGTTGTTCATCGCCGTCACCAGGCGATCTACTCCGTTGGGTAACTCTTTGGTTTGCAACAAATCAAGGTTACCGATAATGCCATACAGCGGCGTACGCAGCTCGTGGCTTACCGTCGCAAGGAACATCGATTTGGACTGGCTCGCCTGCTCCGCCGCCTGCGCCATCTCCTGCAACGACTCTTCCATTTTAACGCGCGCGCTGATGTCAACCAGCACACAAATTGCCACGTTTTCATTACGATAGCGCGAGTGCACAAAGCTGATTTGCAGATTGGTATTGTTGCTGGTCAGCACATCAACAAAATTGACCTGCTGGCCGCAGATAATTTGCGTTAACCGTTGCCGGTCTTCATGCGTTAGCATGTTGAGATAGGTGTGCGCCAGCTCATTACTCAGGATGTTAATGCCATCTATCGTACGCAGAATACAAATCCCAACCGGCGCGGAAGCCACGATTTTACGGTTAAACTGCTCGTGCTCTTCCAGACGCTGGGCATCGCTTTCCGCAGGAATAAAAATGCGCCGCTCATACATGCGCGTAAGCATAAATAACGCCGCGCCAACCAGCACATTCAGCAGAATAGCGTTCAGGATCATCATGCGGATCCGCTCCAGCACCAGATCGACCGGTACTGAATAAACAATGCTTAGCGATGACGGGGGCAGGTTTTTCTTCAGCACCAGTTCGTGAAAACCCGACGTATAGCCAAACCAGGAGCGCTCCTGCATCCAGCGAGGTTCAGCCTTAATATTCCCCTCGGGGCCGGTGAGCGAAATCAGCGCATGACCATTTTCATCAAGGATGGTCACTCCCATCGGCAAACTGCCCGGCGTGAAAAAGTTCTCCATGCGGATAGGCTGTTCCACACCCAACAGCGCCTGCAGGCGATTAGCGAGATAAACCGGCGTCAGCGCATAGAAATAGCCTATCCCCGGCCGCGGCCCCTGGCTAATCCAGAACAGGTTATTACCGTTTTCGTCCTGCGGTGCATTGCGATACTTAATAATGCGCTCATGCAGCGCCTTCAACGCCCCGTCACGTTCGACAGGCATATCACGCAGACCGAAATTGGCCATGCAAAGGTTGTCGCTGCCGATCAGGAACACACGATTCAAATCATAGGCCGCGGAAAAGTTATCCCGCCAGTAGCGCATAAACCACGCCAGCGATTCCAGCGAACCTCGCCAGGCGTTGCCCATCACCGAGCAGTCGGAGTCGGCAAACAGCGGCTCGAAGTTTGGCACGGCGGTTTTATCATCCCGCGCCCGCAACGACATCACGCCGTTTTCCGCCGTTAAGCGATTCTCAGCGATATATTTCAGCTCCTTAATCACATCAGAAGTGCGCTGAATGTAACGTTGGGCCTGATCGGAACTGAGGTTAAGCTCCTGGTGAATCTCGGACTCTCTCTGGTGCAGC
The DNA here is from genome assembly GCF_013816515.1 of Citrobacter sp. RHB35-C21. Lineage (NCBI taxonomy): Bacteria > Pseudomonadati > Pseudomonadota > Gammaproteobacteria > Enterobacterales > Enterobacteriaceae > Citrobacter > Citrobacter sp. RHB35-C21. Next base: position 1,762,440 of record NZ_CP057147.1, on the reverse strand, counting down.
GCATTCACGATGTAGAAAACGGAGGCAAATGCGATTAGCCCCCAGATCAGGAGCGCCAACGCCCTGAACAGATAGCGTGAGACTTTTAGCGTTGAATGAACGGAAGCAAGGTATTTCAAAGGGGCGAAGCTCCGCCTCAGGGCATTAATAGAGTGTGGTTAAGGTAGCGGTAAATGTCCGGCGTCGCAATGCCCTCTCTTTACGGGAATATGATACACCGCTCTGAAACCATTGTCTTAACCCGTGATAATCGTCGTTTGCCTGAAAAACACTGCACGGATGTCAGAATGCGCGACCTGAGATGGCTGGCTCGTCGGTTATACCCACGACGATTACGCAACCAAATGATCATGATGGCCATCCTGATGGTCATCATTCCGACGATATCTATAGGTTATATCGTAGAAACTGAAGGCCGTTCAGCAGTCTTATCTGAAAAAGAGAAAAAACTGTCATCGGTGATAACCCTGCTAAACGATGCGCTGGGCGACCGCTTTAGTCACTACCCAAATTTGCCGCGTGAAGCACGCATTCGCGCGCTTAATCAAGAGTTGGCCCCCATCACCGAGCGCATTACGCAAGCGTTTCCCGGCATTGGCGCCGGGTATTATCACAAAGCGCTGGATGCCATTATCACCTACGCCCCCTCCGCGCTTTACCAAGGCAACGTAGGTATCACCATCACCGAGGATCATCCCGGACGCGAAGTGATGAGTAGCAACGCGCCTGTGGTCTATTCCGGGCGACAGGTTCGCGGCGACATACTCAACTCGATGATCCCAATAGCGCGCCAGGGAGAGGTTATTGGGTATATCTGGGCCAATGAGCTCACCGAAGATATCCGCCAGCAGGCCTGGAGAATGGACGTCAGGATTATTGCCGTACTGGTTGCCGGGCTCATCTGTAGCCTGCTGCTCATCGTGCACTTCTCACGCCGACTCAGTGCGAATATCGACATCATCACCGATGGGCTTTCCACGCTGGCACAAAAAACCCCTACCCGACTGCCTGAACTCCCCGGCGAGTTAGGACAAATCAGCCGTAGCGTCAATGCGCTGGCACAAACGCTACGGGAAACCAAAACCCTTAACGATCTGATCATTGAAAATGCCGCAGATGGCGTGATCGCCATCGACAGGCAAGGCGACGTTACCACCATGAACCCGGCGGCAGAACAGATAACGGGCTACACGCTGCATGAGCTGGTCGGACAGCCCTATGCGACGCTCTTTGCCAATACGCAGTTTTATAGCCCGGTACTGGACACCCTTGAGCACGGTACTGAACATGTGGCCCAGGAGATTAGCTTTCCAGGACGAGAACGCACCATTGAGATCAGTGTAACCACCAGTCGGATCCATAACGCACACGGCGAGCTGATTGGCGCGCTGGTTATTTTCTCCGATTTAACCGCCCGTAAAGAGACCCAGCGTCGACTGGCGCAAACCGAAAGGCTTGCCACCCTGGGTGAGCTGATGGCCGGCGTCGCGCATGAAGTGCGAAACCCGCTGACTGCAATTCGTGGCTACGTCCAGATCATCCGCCAGCAAACCTCGCTGCCGGAACATCAGGAATATTTATCTGTTGTGCTGAATGAAATTGATTCCATCAATAAAGTTATTCAACAACTGTTAGATTTCTCTCGCCCACGACAAAGCCAGTGGCAACAGATTCGGCTCAATGCGCTCATTGAAGAGACGCTAATCCTGGTGCAAACCGCTGGCCTGCAGGCACGGATCGCCTTTACAACGGAATTAGATCCCAACCTGCCGCCGATCGTCGCCGATCGCGAGCTTCTCAAACAGGTGATCCTCAATATTTTAATCAATGCGGTACAGGCGATCGCTGCGCGAGGCGAAATTCGCATCCGTACCTGGCAATACTCGGCCTCGCAACAGGCCGTGATGATTGAAGATAATGGCAACGGTATCGATCTCGCCATACAGAAGAAAATATTCGATCCCTTTTTTACGACAAAAGCATCAGGCACCGGTCTTGGACTGGCGCTGAGCCAGCGCATCATCAACGCGCATCAGGGGGATATCCACGTAACCAGCCAGCCTGGCTGCGGGGCGATATTCACTCTGATTTTACCTCTTAACCCGCAGGGAAATCCGTCAGAATGAAAACGACCTATCGTATTCTCATCGCTGATGATGAAGAAAATGTTCGCCGTATGCTTGCCACCGCATTTTCCCTGCAAGGGCATGAGACACATTGCGCCAGCGACGGGAAAGCCGCGCTGAGCCTGTTTAGCGAAACGCAGCCAGACGTGGTGCTGATGGACATTCGCATGCCGGAGATGGACGGTATCGACGCGCTGAAAGTTATGCGCACGCAGCAACCACGGATCCCCGTCATTCTGATGACCGCTTACGCTGAAGTAGAAACCGCAGTAGAAGCTTTACGTAGCGGCGCATTCGACTACGTGATTAAGCCCTTTGATCTCGACGAGCTAAGCATGGTGATTCAACGCGCATTGCAACTGCAGGAGATGAAACAGGAAATCCGCAATCTGCATAAAGCGTTGACCACCAGCTGGCAGTGGGGACATATTTTGACCACCAGCCCGCGTATGATGGATATCTGTAAAGACACGGCGAAAATCGCCCTCTCCCAGGCAAACGTGTTGATTAGCGGTGAAAGCGGCACAGGAAAAGAGCTGATCGCCCGCGCCATTCACTACAACAGCAAACGCGCCAATGGCCCCTTTATCAAAATTAACTGCGCGGCCCTGCCGGAGTCGTTGTTGGAAAGCGAGCTATTTGGTCACGAAAAAGGCGCGTTTACCGGGGCACAGACGTTGCGCCAGGGATTGTTCGAACGCGCTCATCAGGGAACTTTATTGCTTGATGAAATTGGCGAGATGCCGCTGGTGCTGCAGGCCAAGCTGCTGCGCATTTTGCAGGAGAGGGAGTTTGAACGCATCGGCGGGCACCAGACCATTCGCGTTGACATTCGAATCGTCGCCGCCACCAACCGCTGTCTGCAAACGATGGTGAAGGAAGGAACGTTTCGCGAAGACCTGTTTTACCGGCTCAACGTTATCCATCTGACTTTGCCGCCCTTACGCGAGCGTCGTGAAGATATTGCCTTATTAGCAAACCACTTTTTACAAAAATTCAGCTCTGAAAATCAGCGGGATATTATCGAGATCGACCCGACGGCGATGTCGATCCTCACCGCCTGGCCCTGGCCCGGTAACATTCGCGAACTGTCAAACGTCATCGAACGTGCAGTCGTTATGAATACCGGCGCGGTGATCTTTGCCGACGATCTCCCCGATCCGTTGCGCAACCCGGTGAGCTCCACAACAGAGGCAAAACCGACTTACTCCGGGGAACGCAATCTGAAAGAAGAGATTAAGCGTGAGGAAAAACGAATTATCCTCGAAGTCCTCGACAATCAGGACGGCAATCGCACCCGCACGGCGCTGATGCTGGGAATTAGCCGTCGCGCTCTGATGTATAAATTACAAGAGTACGGCATCGACCCATCGGGTTCCTGATACGCAAATTTGCTATGCAGAATTTTGCACACTGCGCAAAATTCTGCATAACCCCTCGTGGTCTCCTTTCACCAAGACCACAAAAATAAACCAATAAATTCAATCAACTAAACATTAATACGTTTCTTTAGTCATTCTGGCACCCTGCTTGCAATTCCCTGAGCGTACCCAAAATGGAGTATGCAAAAAGGGAAACATAATGAAAACAAAACTGATTACCTTACAAGACGCTGCGGGCTTCTTTCGTGACGGCATGACCATCATGGTCGGTGGTTTTATGGGCGTTGGCACACCACCTCGTCTGGTTGAAGCCCTGCTGGAGTCCGGCGTCAGAGATCTGACGCTGATTGCTAACGATACCGCCTTTGTCGATACCGGTATCGGCCCCCTGATCGTCAATGGGCGGGTGAGCAAAGTGATTGCCTCGCACATTGGTACAAACCCGGAAACCGGTCGTCGCATGATTGCCGGCGAGATGGATGTACAGCTGGTTCCGCAAGGTACCCTGATCGAGCAGATTCGTTGCGGCGGCGCGGGTCTTGGCGGCTTTCTGACCCCCACTGGCGTTGGCACCATCGTGGAAGAAGGCAAGCAAACCATGACGCTTGAGGGTAAAACCTGGCTGCTTGAACGCCCATTACGCGCCGATTTAGCGCTTATTCGCGCCCACCGCTCTGACATGCTTGGCAACCTCACCTACCAGCTCAGCGCCCGTAACTTTAACCCTCTGATTGCCCTCGCCGCTGATATCACGCTGGTCGAACCGGACGAAATGGTTGAAACAGGGGAGCTGCAGCCTGACCAGATTGTGACCCCCGCCGCCGTTATCGACCATATCGTCATTCCACAGGAGAGCTAATCATGGATGCTAAACAACGTATTGCGCGCCGGGTGGCGCAAGAACTTCGCGATGGCGATATCGTCAACTTAGGTATCGGCCTGCCAACGATGGTAGCTAACTATTTACCTGCTGATATTCACATTACGCTGCAATCTGAGAACGGTTTTCTGGGACTGGGCCCAGTCACCACCGCCCATCCTGACCTGGTGAACGCGGGCGGCCAACCGTGCGGTATTTTGCCGGGCGCGGCGATGTTTGATAGCGCCATGTCGTTCGCGTTGATTCGCGGCGGTCATGTTGATGCCTGTGTGCTTGGCGGGTTGCAGGTCGATGAGCAGGCAAACCTCGCCAACTGGGTGGTTCCCGGCAAGATGGTGCCCGGCATGGGTGGCGCAATGGATCTGGTGACCGGTGCGCGTAAAGTCATTATCGCCATGGAGCATTGCGCAAAAGACGGCTCCGCAAAAATCCTGCGTCAATGCACCATGCCGCTCACTGCACAGCATGCTGTGCATATGCTGGTCACCGAGCTGGCTGTATTCCGCTTTATAGATGGCAAGATGTGGCTGACTGAAATCGTCGAAGGATGCGACATCGCCACGCTATGTGAAAAAACCGAAGCACAGTTTGAAATTGCCGACGATCTGCGCATCCTGCGAGGTGACGCATGATTGGCCGCATCGCTCGCTTTATGACACGGGTAGTCAGCCGCTGGCTGCCCGACCCACTGATTTTCGCCATGTTATTAACGTTGCTGACCTTTGGCATCGCGCTGTGGTTAACGCCGCAGACCCCCATCAGCATGGTGAAATTCTGGGGTGACGGTTTCTGGAACCTGCTGGCGTTTGGTATGCAGATGGCGCTGATCATCGTAACCGGCCATGCGTTAGCCAGTTCCGGGCCGGTGAAAAGCCTGCTGCGTACGGCGGCATCCGCCGCCAAAACCCCCGCTCAGGGCGTCATGCTGGTGACTTTTTTTGGTTCAGTTGCCTGCGTTATTAACTGGGGATTTGGTCTGGTGGTCGGGGCTATGTTCGCCCGCGAAGTAGCTCGTCGGGTACCGGGTTCCGATTATCCGTTACTGATTGCCTGCGCCTACATCGGGTTCCTGACCTGGGGCGGCGGCTTCTCCGGCTCAATGCCTTTGCTGGCGGCAACGCCTGGCAACCCGGTCGAGCACGTAGCGGGCCTCATTCCTGTCGCGGATACCCTGTTCACCGGCTTCAATATTTTCATCACCCTCGGCCTGATTGTGGTGATGCCGTTTATCACCCGGATGATGACGCCAAAACCTTCAGATGTGGTGAGCATCGATCCGAAACTGTTACTGGAAGAAGCTGATTTTCAGAAGAAACTGCCACCAGATGCGCCGCCATCTGAAAAACTGGAAGAGAGCCGCATTCTGGCGCTGATCATCGGTGCATTAGGGATTGCCTATCTGGGCATCTACTTTGCCGAGAAAGGTTTCAACATCACCATCAATACCGTCAACCTGATGTTTATGATTGCCGGTCTGCTGCTGCACAAAACGCCGATGGCCTATATGCGTGCCGTCAGTGCTGCGGCACGCAGCACCGCCGGGATTCTGGTGCAATTCCCCTTCTATGCCGGTATTCAGTTGATGATGGAGCACTCCGGCCTCGGTGGGCTCATTACTGAATTTTTCATCAACGTTGCCAACAAAGATACCTTCCCACTGATGACTTTCTTCAGTTCAGCCCTGATTAACTTTGCCGTGCCATCCGGCGGTGGCCATTGGGTTATTCAGGGACCGTTCGTCATGCCTGCCGCTCAGGCGCTGGGTGCCGATCTTGGCAAATCAGTCATGGCCATCGCCTACGGTGAGCAGTGGATGAACATGGCACAACCGTTCTGGGCGCTACCCGCGCTGGCCATCGCCGGTCTCGGAGTACGCGACATTATGGGCTACTGCATCACCGCCCTGCTCTTCTCCGGCGTCATTTTTGTTATTGGATTGACCTTGTTCTGACGGCAACAACTTAATTAAAGGAACTGAAAAATGAAAAACTGTGTCATCGTCAGCGCGGCACGTACCGCAATCGGCAGTTTTAACGGCGCACTGGCAACTACGGGTGCCGTCGAGCTTGGCTCAACCGTCATTAGAGCCGCTCTTGAACGCGCGCACCTTGACCCACAGCGCGTGGACGAGGTGATTATGGGCAACGTGCTGCAGTCAGGACTCGGGCAAAACCCAGCGCGTCAGGCATTATTAAAAAGCGGCCTGTCCGACACCGTTTGCGGCTTTACCGTCAACAAAGTGTGCGGCTCTGGCCTGAAAGGCGTGGCGCTTGCCGCCCTCGCTATCAAGGCCGGACAAGCCCAGGCGATCGTCGCGGGTGGGATGGAAAACATGAGCCTGGCCCCCTACCTGTTAGACGCAAAAGCCCGCTGGGGCTATCGCCTCGGTGACGGGCAATTGTCCGACGTGATTCTGCGCGATGGCCTGATCTGCGCCGAGCATGGTTACCACATGGGGATCACTGCAGAAAATGTTGCCAAAGAGTATGGCATCAGCCGCGAAATGCAGGATGAACTGGCTCTGCAGTCACAGCGTAAAGCCGTTGCCGCAATCGAGTCTGGCGCATTTGAGGCTGAAATCGTGCCCGTCAGCGTGTCATCACGGAAGAAAACCATCATCTTTGAGCGTGACGAATTCCCCAAAGCTGACTCGACGGCCGAAGGCCTCGCCGCATTGCGTCCAGCCTTCGATAAAGCAGGAACCGTCACCGCAGGTAACGCCTCGGGGATCAACGACGGTGCAGCGGCATTAGTGGTAATGGAAGAGTCCGCAGCACTGGAAGCAGGGCTGAAGCCATTGGCGCGGATCAAAGCCTGGGCCAGTGGCGGCGTAGCACCGGCTATGATGGGGATGGGGCCGGTTCCCGCCACGCTGAAGGCACTGCAACTGAGCGGCTTACAGCTTTCTGATATCGATCTGATCGAAGCCAACGAGGCATTTGCTGCTCAGTTTCTTGCCGTCGGTAAAACGCTGGGATTTGATCCGCAAAAGGTTAACGTCAACGGTGGGGCAATTGCGTTGGGACACCCTATTGGCGCCAGCGGCGCGCGAATACTGGTGACGCTGCTGCATGCGCTACAGGCACGGGATCAAACGCTTGGACTGGCCACGCTGTGCATTGGCGGCGGTCAGGGCATTGCGATGATAGTGGAGCGAATGAATTAAAAAAAAGGGCCGGATATTTCCGGCCCTTTTTATCACGTCTTAATTACTCTTCAGCGTCGTCCGCTGCATCGTCATCGCTTTCCGCTTCAGGCGCGATATCCTCGTCCCCTTCAGCAGCGCTACCGTCGATGGAGTCGAGCTCTTCATCATCAACCGGTTCAGCAACGCGTTGCAGACCCACAACGTTTTCATCTTCCGCAGTACGGATGAGGATAACGCCCTGGGTGTTACGCCCTACCACGCTGATTTCCGACACGCGAGTACGTACCAGCGTACCTGCATCGGTGATCATCATGATCTGGTCGGTATCTTCAACCTGCACTGCGCCGACAACGGAACCGTTGCGCTCGGTGACTTTGATGGAGATAACGCCCTGGGTCGCACGAGACTTGGTCGGATACTCTTCCGCCGCCGTACGCTTACCGTAGCCGTTCTGGGTAACGGTCAGGATAGCACCTTCACCACGCGGAACGATCAGCGATACCACGCTGTCGCTTTCCGCCAGTTTGATACCGCGTACGCCGGTCGCGGTACGTCCCATCGGACGAACAGCCCCTTCTTTGAAGCGCACCACTTTACCGGCAGCAGAGAACAGCATAACTTCGTCACTACCAGACGTCAGGTCAACGCCAATCAGCTCATCGCCTTCGTTCAGGTTAACCGCAATGATACCGGCTGAACGCGGACGGCTGAACTCGGTCAGCGCTGTTTTCTTCACGGTACCGCTGGCGGTTGCCATGAAGACGTTGACGCCTTCTTCGTACTCACGTACTGGCAGAATTGCGGTGATACGTTCGTTAGCTTCCAGTGGCAGCAGGTTGACGATAGGACGTCCACGCGCACCACGGCTTGCTTCCGGCAACTGATAAACCTTCATCCAGTACAAACGACCGCGGCTGGAGAAGCAGAGGATCGTGTCATGGGTGTTAGCCACCAGCAGGCGGTCGATAAAGTCTTCTTCTTTAATTCGTGCTGCAGATTTGCCTTTACCGCCACGACGCTGCGCTTCGTAATCGGTTAACGGCTGATATTTCACGTAGCCTTGATGAGACAAGGTCACGACAACATCTTCCTGGCTAATCAGATCTTCGATGTTGATGTCAGCGCTGTTCGCGGTGATTTCGGTCCGACGTGCGTCGCCGAACTGTTCACGAATCAGCTCCATCTCTTCACGGATGACTTCCATCAGACGATCGGCGCTGCCCAGAATGTGCAGCAGTTCAGCGATCTGCTCCAGCAGCTCTTTGTATTCGTCGAGCAGTTTTTCGTGCTCAAGGCCGGTCAGTTTCTGCAAACGCAGATCCAGAATGGCCTGGGCCTGCTGTTCAGTCAGGTAGTACTGACCGTCACGCACGCCAAATTCCGGTTCCAGCCATTCAGGACGCGCGGCATCATCGCCGGCACGTTCCAGCATGGCAGAAACGTTACCCAGCTCCCACGAACGCGCGACCAGCGCTGCTTTCGCTTCTGCCGGGGTTGGCGCACGGCGGATCAGTTCGATGATCGGATCGATGTTCGCCAGCGCAATCGCCAGCGCTTCAAGGATGTGCGCACGGTCGCGGGCTTTACGCAGTTCAAAGATAGTACGGCGGGTTACGACTTCACGGCGGTGACGTACAAACGCAGCAATAATATCTTTCAGGTTCATGATTTTCGGCTGTCCATGGTGCAACGCAACCATGTTGATACCGAAAGAAACCTGCAGTTGGGTCTGGGAGTAGAGGTTGTTCAGAACCACTTCCCCGACTGCGTCGCGTTTCACTTCAATCACGATGCGCATACCGTCTTTGTCAGACTCGTCACGCAGCGCGCTGATACCTTCAACGCGTTTGTCTTTTACCAGCTCGGCGATTTTCTCGATCAGGCGCGCTTTGTTCACCTGATACGGAATTTCATGGACGATGATGGTTTCACGGCCAGTTTTGGCATCCGCTTCGACTTCCGCGCGTGCGCGGATGTACACTTTGCCACGGCCGGTACGGTAGGCTTCTTCAATACCACGACGACCGTTGATGATCGCGGCGGTCGGGAAGTCCGGACCCGGAATATGTTCCATCAGCCCTTCAATGCTGATGTCTTCATCGTCAATGTATGCCAGGCAGCCGTTGATCACTTCCGTCAGGTTGTGCGGCGGAATGTTGGTCGCCATACCTACCGCGATACCGGACGAGCCGTTCACCAGCAGGTTAGGAATTTTGGTTGGCATGACGTCAGGAATTTGTTCGGTGCCGTCGTAGTTATCGACGAAATCCACCGTTTCTTTTTCCAGGTCAGCCATCAGCTCATGGGCGATTTTCGACATACGGATTTCCGTATAACGCATCGCCGCTGCGGAGTCGCCATCGACAGAACCAAAGTTACCCTGACCATCTACCAGCATGTAACGCAAGGAGAATGGCTGCGCCATACGAACAATGGTGTCGTAAACGGCGGTATCACCATGAGGGTGGTATTTACCGATTACGTCACCAACGACACGGGCAGATTTTTTATAGGCTTTATTCCAGTCGTTGCCCAATACGTTCATGGCGTAAAGTACGCGACGGTGAACCGGCTTCAGGCCATCTCGGACGTCCGGCAGCGCACGGCCAACAATGACCGACATCGCATAATCCAGATAGGAGCTCTTCAGCTCTTCCTCAATGTTGACCGGTGTAATTTCTCTCGCAAGGTCGCTCATCTAACCGCTATCCCTCTACTGTATCCCGGATTCAAAGGTCGCAAATTATAACACATCCGTGCAGATTCAGGTAAATGGATTCCCCCTGACAGAGGCTTTATTCATCCCGTCAGGCTGATATACTCATTTGCATCGCAAATTTAGGAGTAGAAGCCCCAATGAATGCCGAAAAACCTCCGGTAACTCACAACGTTGATCAGGAAGAAATTGCCAAGTTTGAAGCAGTCGCGTCACGCTGGTGGGATCTTGAGGGTGAATTTAAGCCACTGCACCGTATTAACCCGCTGCGCCTGGGCTATATCACGGAGCGCTCAGGCGGCCTGTTTGGTAAAAAGGTACTCGACGTCGGCTGCGGCGGCGGCATTCTGGCGGAAAGCATGGCGCGCGAGGGCGCAACCGTCACCGGGCTGGACATGGGCTTTGAACCGTTACAGGTAGCAAAACTGCATGCGCTGGAGAGTGGCATCCAGGTGGAATACGTTCAAGAAACGGTTGAAGAACATGCGGAAAAACATGCGCATCAGTATGACGTTGTGACCTGCATGGAAATGCTGGAGCACGTACCGGACCCGCAGTCGGTGGTCAGGGCCTGCGCCAGACTGGTCAAACCGGGCGGCGAAGTGTTTTTCTCCACGCTTAATCGCAACGGCAAATCCTGGCTAATGGCGGTGGTCGGCGCGGAATATATTTTGCGTATGGTGCCGAAAGGCACGCATGATGTGAAAAAATTCATTAAGCCGGCTGAACTGTTAGAGTGGGTTGACCAGACCGTGCTGAAAGAGCGTCATATGACCGGCCTGCACTACAACCCGATCACCAACAGTTTTAAACTCGGCCCCGGCGTTGATGTGAACTATATGGTACACACTACCGCGCAAGCAGATTAACCTCCTCCACCCGGCCGGATAAGGCGTGCAACGCCGCAATCCGGCACAGTGCCTGATAGTGCGCAGCTTTCGGGCCTGCGCATCGCCTACCAATCTTGAGTAGGATCGTCAGGGCAATTTTTGCGCCAGGTCATAAGAACTTACCTTGCCTTAGATGAAGAAATCAGCACTCGATCAAATTTTCTATTTTTTTTCTCAATTATTGACATCCTCGCCAGGCCTTATAAGACGCGCACTTAGCGATTATTACCCTTTTGCAACCTCAATTTAACCTCAAAATCAACTCTTGTACTGAAAAGAATCCCTACTAGAATACTCACCATATAGCGTCTACTTTATCAAACAACCCCTACATATAGTATTTATCCACAGACTTAGTCACAACATGACTTTGTGGATAATATGGGGGATATTTTTTCTTTCACGGACAGGTAAAAAACCACATGAATCAGAGTCTGCTGGTGACAAAGCGTGATGGTAGTACAGAGCGCATCAATCTCGACAAAATCCACCGAGTTCTGGATTGGGCGGCAGAAGGACTGAATAACGTATCGATTTCTCAGGTCGAGTTGCGCTCCCACATTCAGTTTTATGACGGTATCAAGACATCCGATATCCATGAAACAATCATCAAAGCTGCCGCCGACCTGATCTCCCGCGAGGCACCGGATTATCAATACCTGGCTGCTCGCCTGGCAATTTTCCATCTGCGCAAAAAAGCCTACGGCGAGTTTGAACCGCCGAAACTGTTCGACCATGTCGTGAAAATGGTTGAAATGGGCAAATACGACAATCATCTGCTGGAAGACTACACGGAAGAAGAGTTCAAGCAGATGGACTCGTTCATCGTACACGACCGTGATATGACCTTCTCCTACGCTGCGGTGAAGCAGTTAGAAGGTAAATACCTGGTACAAAACCGTGTTACCGGTGAGATTTATGAAAGCGCGCAGTTCCTCTACATTCTGGTAGCGGCCTGCCTGTTCTCTAACTATCCGCGTGAAACGCGTCTGCAATACGTAAAACGTTTCTACGACGCCGTTTCTACGTTTAAAATTTCACTGCCGACGCCGATTATGTCCGGCGTGCGTACCCCTACCCGTCAGTTCAGCTCCTGCGTACTGATCGAGTGCGGCGACAGCCTGGACTCCATCAACGCCACCTCCAGCGCGATTGTGAAATACGTTTCCCAGCGCGCCGGCATCGGTATCAACGCCGGTCGCATCCGTGCGCTGGGTAGCCCGATCCGCGGCGGTGAAGCGTTCCACACCGGTTGTATTCCGTTCTACAAGCACTTCCAGACCGCGGTAAAATCCTGCTCCCAGGGCGGCGTACGCGGCGGTGCTGCAACGCTGTTCTACCCAATGTGGCACCTGGAAGTTGAAAGCCTGCTGGTCCTGAAAAACAACCGTGGCGTCGAAGGCAACCGCGTGCGTCACATGGACTACGGCGTACAGATCAACAAACTGATGTACACCCGTCTGCTGAAGGGCGGCGACATCACGCTGTTCAGCCCGTCCGACGTCCCGGGCCTGTATGATGCATTCTTCGCCGACCAGGACGAATTCGAACGTCTGTACACCAAATATGAAAACGACGACAGTATCCGCAAGCAACGCGTCAAAGCCGTTGAGCTGTTCTCATTGATGATGCAGGAACGTGCCTCTACCGGGCGTATCTATATTCAGAACGTTGACCACTGCAACACTCATAGCCCGTTTGATCCAATTGTCGCTCCGGTGCGCCAGTCTAACCTGTGCCTGGAAATCGCCCTGCCGACCAAACCGCTGACCGACGTTAACGACGAAAACGGCGAAATTGCGCTGTGTACGCTGTCCGCATTTAACCTCGGTGCTATCAACAGCCTGGACGAGCTGGAAGAGCTGGCCGAATTGGCGGTGCGCGCGCTGGATGCGCTGCTCGATTATCAGGATTATCCGATTCCTGCCGCCAAACGCGGCGCAATGGGTCGCCGTACGCTGGGTATTGGCGTGATCAACTACGCCTACTGGCTGGCGAAAAACGGTAAGCGTTATTCTGACGGCAGCGCGAACAACCTGACTCACAAAACCTTTGAAGCCATTCAGTATTACCTGATGAAAGCCTCTAACGAGCTGGCGAAAGAGCAAGGCGCGTGCCCGTGGTTTAACGAAACGACCTACTCCAAAGGTATTCTGCCGATCGATACCTATAAAAAAGATCTCGATGCTATTGTCAACGAGCCGCTGCATCTGGATTGGGAACAACTGCGTGAATCCATCAAAACGCACGGTCTGCGTAACTCCACGCTGTCAGCCCTGATGCCATCGGAGACCTCTTCGCAGATCTCTAACGCCACCAACGGTATTGAACCACCGCGCGGCTATGTGAGCATCAAAGCGTCGAAAGACGGTATTCTGCGCCAGGTCGTGCCGGACTACGAACACCTGCACGACGCGTACGAACTGCTGTGGGAAATGCCGAACAACGATGGCTATTTGCAGCTGGTAGGTATCATGCAGAAATTTATCGATCAGTCGATTTCCGCCAACACCAACTATGATCCGTCGCGCTTCCCATCCGGAAAAGTACCGATGCAGCAGTTACTGAAAGACCTGCTCACCGCCTACAAATTTGGTGTCAAAACGCTGTATTATCAAAACACCCGTGACGGTGCGGAAGATTCTCAGGACGATCTGGTGCCGTCCATTCAGGACGATGGCTGCGAAAGCGGCGCATGTAAGATCTGATGAACGATGCCGGGTGGCACCAGGCTCACCCGGCCTACAGTAGCTTGGTTTGTAGGCCGGAAAGGGTGCTTGTAACGCCATCCGGCACTCATCCCACAAAGGATTCACATCAATGGCATACACCACTTTTTCACAGACGAAAAATAACCAACTTCTGGAACCGATGTTCTTCGGCCAGCCGGTGAACGTCGCCCGCTACGATCAGCAAAAATATGACATCTTCGAAAAACTGATCGAAAAGCAGCTCTCTTTCTTCTGGCGTCCGGAAGAAGTTGATGTTTCTCGCGATCGCATCGACTTCCAGGCGCTGCCGGAACATGAAAAGCATATCTTCATCAGCAACCTGAAGTATCAAACGCTGCTGGACTCCATTCAGGGACGTAGCCCGAACGTGGCGCTGCTGCCGTTAATCTCGATCCCTGAGCTGGAAACCTGGGTGGAAACATGGGCGTTTTCAGAAACGATCCACTCCCGTTCCTACACCCACATCATTCGTAACATCGTGAACGATCCGGCGGTGGTGTTTGATGACATCGTCACCAACGAGCAGATCCAGAAACGCGCGGAAGGCATTTCCAGCTATTACGACGAATTGATTGAGATGACCAGCTACTGGCATTTGCTGGGTGAAGGCACGCATACCGTTAACGGTAAAACGGTTGTCGTAAGCCTGCGTGAACTGAAGAAGAAGCTGTATCTGTGCCTGATGAGCGTGAACGCGCTGGAAGCGATCCGCTTCTACGTCAGCTTCGCCTGCTCCTTCGCCTTCGCCGAACGCGAACTGATGGAAGGCAACGCGAAAATTATTCGCCTGATCGCCCGCGATGAAGCCCTGCATTTGACCGGGACCCAGCATATGCTGAATCTGCTGCGCAGCGGCGTGGACGATCCGGAAATGGCGGAAATCGCCGAAGAGTGTAAACAAGAATGCTACGACCTGTTCGTACAGGCCGCGCTGCAGGAAAAAGAGTGGGCGGATTATCTGTTCCGTGACGGCTCAATGATTGGCCTGAACAAAGACATTCTGTGCCAGTACGTTGAGTACATCACCAACATCCGTATGCAGGCTGTCGGACTCGACTTGCCGTTCCAGACCCGCTCTAACCCAATCCCATGGATCAACACCTGGCTGGTGTCTGATAACGTGCAGGTTGCGCCGCAGGAAGTGGAAGTCAGCTCTTACCTGGTCGGCCAGATCGATTCGGAAGTCGATACCGACGACCTGAGTAACTTCCAGCTCTGATGGGCCGCGTTACTCTGCGCATCTCTGGCACACAACTGCTGTGCCAGGATGAACACCCTTCCCTGCTTGCCGCGCTCGAATCGCACAATGTTGAAGTTGAATACCAGTGCCGCGCAGGTTATTGCGGCTCCTGCCGTACCCGTCTGGTAGCGGGACAGGTCGACTGGATTGCCGAACCTCTGGCCTTCATTCAGCCAGGTGAAATCTTGCCCTGCTGCTGTCGGGCAAAAGGCGATATTGAAATAGAGCTGTAACACGTGGCGGGATAAAAATTACGACTAAAAAGAGCCGCCGATGGACGGCAGCTCTTTATTTCTCCTGGAGGCAGGTATGGTCACGTTGACGGCAGACGGCCTTATCTAGCCGTTAATAACGTTTGATCCAACCAAGCCTGTGACCGGAGGTGCATCACAGACCTTGTGCCATTACTCTTTATTCAGGAATGTCACTGCTTTGTCGGGGAAGTCGGTGAACAGCCCGTCAACGCCCGCCTTGTTATACAGAATGTCATACAGCTGGTTTACATCAGTGGTGTAATCCGGCAGTTGATCGGCACGAACGGTATAAGGATGCACCACCATCTTATTCTGATGCGCGTCCTGTACCATACCCGTTAACGAGATATTGCCTTTCTTCGACTTCTCATCAATCAGCATGTGATAGTCCGGCCCAATGCCGTCCGCATACTGCGCAACCTGCTTCATGGCACCCGGTTTAAACATCCAGTCGTAGTTGTAATTAACCCAACTACCGTCCGGCTTTTTCTCCTGAGTTTCATTCCAGTCAGTGTACGCAATCAACTGTACCAGATTGAGATCCATCCCCATCTTCGGTTCCAGTTCATTCTTAATGCGCTTTAACTCTGCGACATCAAAACACTGTAGATAAACCTTGTCGTTCTTGTCGGTGTACCCGTACTTTTTCAGCACTTCCAGCGTTTTAGCCGCAATGTCCTTCCCTTCCTGATGATGGAACCACGGCGCTTTCATTTCCGGGTAAATGCCAATGTTTTTGCCGGTTGAATGATTTAATCCCTGAACAAACTCAATCTCTTCTTCGAAAGTGTGCACACGGAAATCAGATTTACCCATCGGGAAACGCCCCGGGTAGGTCTGGACCTTTTTGCCATTTTCGATATCAAAGCCTTCGGTAAATTTCAGCGATTTAATCTCATCCAGCGTAAAGTCGATAGCGTAGTAGCGCCCATCTTTACGTGCACGATCCGGGAAACGCTCGGCAACATCGGTGACGCGGTCAAGGTAGTGGTCATGCAGGACAACCAGATGGTCGTCCTTGGTCATCACCAAATCCTGTTCCAGGTAATCAGCCCCCTGAGCATAAGCCATCGCTTTTGCTGGCAGCGTATGCTCCGGTAGATAACCGCTGGCGCCACGGTGCGCAATCACGATTTTTTCTGCGGCAACCGCCGCGCTGCTCACCACAATACCTGTCAGCATTAGCGCCACGCTGAGACTTTTCAATGTGGTTTTCATCTATTAGCCCCCGTTACGCTTCAGTGCGATCTCTTCGTGATGGCGTTTTTCGCCAATCATGACGACCACCAGCAAAATAACCGCCAGCACGCTACCGCCAATCATCACCATAAAGCCGCCGTCCCAACCGAAGAAGTCAACGGTATAGCCAACAATGGCGCTCGCCGCTACGGAACCGCCGAGATAACCGAACAGACCGGTAAAGCCAGCCGCCGTACCCGCCGCTTTTTTCGGTGCCAGTTCCAGCGCATGCAGACCAATCAACATTACCGGACCGTAGATCAGGAAGCCGATGATGATCATACAAGCCATATCCACGTTCGGGTTGCCTGCCGGGTTCATCCAGTAGACGATAGTCGCGATAGTCACCAGCGTCATAAAGAACACGCCGGTCGCACCACGGTTGCCACGGAAGACTTTATCCGACATCCAGCCGCACAGCAGCGTGCCCGGAATACCCGCATATTCATACAGGAAGTAGGCCCAGGATGATTTATCCAGCGCGAAATGTTTCACTTCTTTCAGATAGGTCGGGGACCAGTCCAGGATGCCGTAGCGCAGCAGATAAACAAACACGTTGGCGATAGCGATGTACCACAACAGTTTGTTCGGCAGTACGTATTGCATGAAGATCTGCTTCGCAGTCAGCTCTTCTTCCGCTTTCTCGTTGTAATCGTCCGGGTAGTCGTTCTTGTACTCTTCGATAGGCGGCAGGCCACAAGACTGCGGCGTATCACGCATCAGAGCAAAAGCAAACAGCGCGACGACGATCGCACCGAAAGCAGGCATGTACAGCGCCGCTTTCCAGTCATTGAACCAGGCCATACCCAGCAGGAACAACAGAGGAGGCAGACCACCGCCCACGTTGTGCGCACAGTTCCAGACGGAAACAATGCCCCCACGCTCTTTCTGCGACCACCAGTGCACCATGGTACGACCACACGGCGGCCAACCCATTCCCTGGAACCATCCGCAGAGGAACAGCAGCACAAACATAACCGCAATGCTCGAAGTCGCCCACGGCACAAAGCCCATGAACAACATGACAGCGGCGGCCAGAATCAGACCCGCTGGCAGGAAAACGCGCGGATTCGAGCGATCCGAAACGGACCCCATGATGAATTTCGAAAATCCGTAAGCAATGGAGATACCGGATAACGCAAAACCCAGATCGCCACGCGAGAAACCTTGCTCAACCAGATACGGCATCGCAAGGGCAAAGTTCTTACGTACCAGATAGTACGCGGCATAGCCAAAGAAAATCCCCAGAAAGATCTGCCAACGTAATCGACGATATGTCGGGTCGATCTCCGCTGCAGGCAAACGCGCCGTGTGTGACGCTGGTTTAAAAATGCTCAACATAGTGTAGCCTCCGTGGCCGTCTTTCATTCGAAGTAAACACTGCAGTTCGTCATTACTACCCTACCGCTCCCAGTGTGGCCGCGATGTTAAGGAAAGATACATAACAAAAATGTGAAACGCTGCACATATTGTTACAGATTTATGACAAATGTTCATAAAGGCGCACGAAATCACGTTTCATTTTCGAATAATGAGCGATTATGCGCGAAATCAAACAATCCATGTTTTTTATGTGGCTAAATGATAAAAAACGAACTGTGAGGAAAAACAATGAAAATTCGCGACTCGCAAACAAGTGACGTGATTATCATTGGTGGAGGAGCAACAGGTGCAGGGATCGCACGCGATTGTGCGCTGCGCGGGTTGCGCGTCATCTTAGTGGAACGCCACGATATCGCCACAGGGGCGACCGGACGTAACCACGGTCTGCTGCACAGCGGTGCACGCTACGCCGTCACCGACGCTGAATCTGCCCGGGAGTGCATCAGCGAAAACCAAATTCTCAAACGTATCGCCCGTCATTGCGTTGAGCCGACGGACGGTCTGTTTATTACCCTGCCGGAAGATGAACTCTCCTTCCAGGCAACCTTTATTCGCGCCTGTGAAGAGGCTGGTATTCGCGCAGAAGCAATTGACCCTAAGCAGGCGCGCATTATCGAACCTTCCGTCAACCCACAGCTGATTGGCGCGGTAAAAGTGCCGGACGGCACGGTTGATCCTTTCCGCTTAACCGCCGCCAACATGCTGGATGCGCGTGAGCATGGCGCAGTAATCTTAACGGCGCATGAAGTGACGGGACTGATTCGTGAAGGGGCAACGGTTTGCGGCGTGAACGTACGCAATCATCTGACGGGTGAGATGCAGTCTCTGCATGCACCGGTAGTCGTCAACGCCGCCGGGATCTGGGGCCAGCGCATTGCGGAATATGCCGATCTGAGCATCCGTATGTTCCCGGCCAAAGGTTCGCTGCTGATTATGGATCACCGCATTAACCAGCATGTCATCAACCGCTGTCGTAAGCCGTCTGACGCCGATATCCTGGTGCCCGGTGATACCATTTCGCTGATTGGCACCACCTCACAGCACATTGATTACGATGATATCGACAGCAACCGCGTCACCGCAGAAGAGGTCGATATATTGCTGCGTGAAGGCGAAAAACTGGCGCCGATTATGGCGAAAACGCGCATTTTACGCGCCTACTCCGGCGTGCGTCCTCTGGTAGCCAGCGACGACGATCCAAGTGGCCGTAACGTCAGTCGTGGGATTGTACTGTTCGATCACGCCCAGCGTGACGGACTGGACGGGTTTATCACCATTACTGGCGGCAAATTGATGACCTACCGCCTGATGGCAGAGTGGGCCACCGATGCCGTTTGCCGTAAGCTGGGCAATACCCAACCTTGCACAACGGCAGACACGGCGCTGCCTGGCTCACAAGAATCGACCGAACATACGCTCAAACGCGTGATCTCGTTGCCCGCGCCACTGCGCGGCTCAGCGGTCTACCGTCACGGCGATCGCACCCCTGCGTGGCTTAGCGAAGGTCGTCAGCACCGCAGCCTGGTCTGTGAATGCGAAGCGGTCACTGCAGGTGAAGTGCAGTACGCCGTCGAGAATTTGACCGTCAACAGCCTGCTGGATTTGCGTCGCCGTACCCGTGTTGGAATGGGGACCTGCCAGGGCGAATTGTGTGCCTGCCGCGCCGCAGGTTTGCTGCAACGTTTTAATGTCACCACCGCCGCGCAATCTATCACCCAGCTTTCCGATTTTCTCAATGAACGCTGGAAAGGCGTGCAGCCTATCGCCTGGGGAGATGCGCTGCGCGAAAGCGAATTCACACGCTGGGTCTATCAGGGATTGTGCGGTCTGGAAAAGGAGCACCAGGATGAAATTTGATACCGTCATTATCGGCGGCGGCCTGGCCGGACTACTGTGCGGCCTGCAACTGCAAAAAAGCGGTTTACGCTGCACGATTGTCACTCGCGGCCAAAGCGCCCTGCATTTCTCCTCCGGCTCACTGGATTTGCTCAGCAACTTACCCGATGGCCAACCGGTGACGGATATAGAAGCAGGCCTGAATGCGCTGCGCACTCAGGCACCCGCGCACCCGTACAGCACCATCGGAACGCACAACGTCCTGGAGCTGGCCCAGCAGGCGCAAAATCTGCTGGAAGAATGCGGAACGCATTTGCAAGGCAAGGTACATCAGTCACATCAACGCATCACCCCGCTGGGAACGCTGCGCTCAACCTGGTTAAGTTCCCCGGAAGTTCCGGTCTGGCCGCTGTCCGCGCAGCGTATCTGCGTTGTAGGTATTAGCGGTTTACTGGATTTTCAGGCACATCTCGCCGCGGCGTCGCTGCGTCAACGCAATCTCAGCGTCGAGACGGCAGAAATCGATCTGCCTGAGCTGGATGTCCTGCGTGATAACCCGACCGAGTTTCGCGCCGTCAATATTGCGCGCCTGCTGGATAACGAAGACAAATGGTCGCTGCTCTATGACGCTTTACTGCCAGTAGCAAAAACCTGCGACATGATAATTATGCCGGCCTGCTTCGGTCTGGCGGATGAACAGCTCTGGCAATGGCTTAACGAGCGTCTCCCCTGCTCGCTGACGCTGTTACCGACCCTCCCGCCTTCGGTACTGGGTATGCGTTTGCATAACAAATTGCAGCGCCAGTTTGTGCGCCAGGGCGGCGTCTGGATGCCGGGTGATGAAGTGAAGAAAATCACCTGTCAGGACGGCGTAGTCAGCGAAATCTGGACCCGTAATCATGCCGATATTCCTTTGCGGCCACGTTTCGCCGTGCTCGCCAGCGGCAGCTTCTTCAGCAGCGGGCTGGTCGCCACGCGTGAGGCCATCTACGAACCTATCCTGGGGCTGGATGTACAGCAAACCGCCACGCGCGCCGAGTGGTATGAGCGTGACGTCTTCGACCCACAACCGTGGCAGCAGTTTGGCGTTACGACCGATGCCGGGCTGCGCCCGTCGCTGGCGGGACAAACGATAGAGAACATGTATGCCATCGGTTCCGTTCTCGGCGGATTCGACCCTATCGCCCAGGGTTGCGGAGGCGGCGTGTGCGCTGTTAGCGCCTTACACGCCGCACATCATATTGCGAAACGTGCAGGAGGCCAGCAATGAGCGACACACGTTTTGAAAGTTGTATCAAATGCACGGTGTGCACCACGGCCTGCCCGGTAAGTCGCGTCAATCCGAACTACCCTGGTCCTAAACAGGCCGGACCGGACGGTGAGCGTCTGCGCCTGAAAGATGGCGCGTTATATGACGATGCGCTGAAATACTGCATCAACTGTAAGCGTTGCGAAGTAGCCTGTCCGTCAGATGTGAAGATTGGCGATATCATCCAACGCGCGCGCGCCAAATACGACACAACGCGTCCGTCGCTGCGTAACTTTGTCTTAAGCCATACCGATTTGATGGGTAGCGTGTCCACACCGTTCGCCCCGATAGTGAATACCGCCACCTCACTCAAACCGGTGCGTCAGCTGCTGGATTACGCGCTAAAAATCGACCATCGCCGTACGCTGCCGAAATACTCTTTCGGCACCTTCCGCCGCTGGTATCGCAGCGTTGCCGCTCAGCAAGCGCAATATCAGGATCAGGTTGCCTTTTTCCACGGCTGTTTTGTGAATTACAACCATCCGCAGCTCGGCAAAGACCTGATCAAAGTGTTGAATGCGATGGGAACCGGGGTGCAACTGCTGAGCAAAGAGAAATGCTGCGGCGTACCGCTGATTGCCAACGGCTTTACCGATAAAGCGCGTAAGCAGGCGGTGAGCAACGTGGCCTCCCTCAGAGAAGCAATTGACGGCAAAGGCATTCCGGTGATCGCCACCTCATCAACCTGCACCTTTGCGCTGCGTGATGAATATCCGGAAGTGCTGGACGTCGACAACTCAGGTCTACGCGAACACATTGAACTGGCAACCCGCTGGCTGTGGCGCAAGCTGGATGAAGGCAAAACGCTGCCGCTGAAAACGCTGCCGCTGAAAGTGGTCTACCACACGCCATGCCACATGGAGAAAATGGGCTGGACGCTCTACACGCTGGAACTGCTACGACAAATTCCAGGGCTGGAGCTAACGGTGCTGGACTCGCAATGCTGCGGGATTGCCGGGACATACGGCTTTAAAAAGGAAAACTACCCGACATCGCAGTCCATTGGCGCACCGCTGTTCCGCCAGATTGAAGACAGCGGCGCTGATATCGTCGTCACCGACTGCGAAACCTGTAAATGGCAGATTGAGATGTCTACCAGTAAGCGCTGCGAACACCCCATCACCCTGCTTGCCAAAGCGTTAGGTTAATTCTGTTGCCCGGTGGCGTTGGCTACCGGGCATTTTTGCGAATGCCGTTGTACATAACTGAATACGTTGCAACCGGACGTATTTATCTCTGACTCCTCCACGCAAAGAATCAATTCCACGAATGCAGCCCGCGTCATTCGTAGGTATCGTCACACCATCTTCTCCCTCTGGTGACGGACTACCATGGCTAAATCAGCAACATCAACACCGTACGATGCGGTTTTTAAAAGATGGTTTCTTATCCTGAGAATAATTATGTGAAGCACACAAAACCAATACTGACAGGCTGTAACCAGATTGCTGCGGCAATCGTCAAATAAATTAGCCTTCAGGTTAATTTTGAATGGTTATGAATTAGCCTATGAGCTAACATTTATTTGGAGTGGGCAGCCATATGTTTAGCGTTGTTTATCACCCTGAGGCCAGGGCAGAAGCAACTGCATTACCCGTAAAAATTCGGGTTAAGTTTGACCGGCTCATTGGTAAGCTGGAACATAACGCCCAGTTGTTGCGGGAGCCGGATACGAAACCTCTTGGCGATGGACTTTTTGAGATCCGCACGATGGGTACTGATATAGCCAGAGGTATCTGGCTATACCATAAAGGCAACACTATCATCATGCTCCGCGTTTTCATCAAGAAATCACAGAAAACGTCAGCAAAAGAAATCGAACTCGCCAAAAATCGGTTAGCGGAGGTGCTTAATGAAACTGGTAAGCCATAAAGAACTGCATAACGAATGGATGCAGAATGATGAGTTTCGTGCTGCATGGCGGGAAGAAGAACGCAAAGAGATGCTTAGAGAACTGCTTGCAGAATGGCGGAGGCATAACAACCTGACAAAAGCTCAGGTTGCCGAACGTATGGGGGTGACGCCTCCGGTTATTTCCCGCCTTGAAAATAACATTACCAAAGCCAGTATTGAGACATTGACTCGCTACGCCTACGCCTGCGGCATCAAAAAACCAGTCATCGCCCTGTATTGATTAACCCGTTACTCCGGAGCCGGTCTGTTGGAGAAAATCATCTCCGTGCATATTTCGTGGTAAGAATATTATGTGAGTTAATCAAAATCAGACGGCGCACGGGAACTCAAGCTTCATCTGTCAACTTCATATCAGTTTCCGCTGGTGGATATCACGATGGTATCTGACGACGTGACAGAGCATCACCATTAGGAGCTATTTCAGGCCCGATGGCGCTACACCACCGGGCCCGATATTAATAACTGCTTTTCAACGTTTGCGTACTCTGGCCTGGCTTAAACATTGCCAGCCTGCGATCCAGCGCTTCGGTATAAAGCATGGTATCCACGCCTACCGCGACAAAATTTGCTCCCCATTGCAGACATTTCTGCGCCATTGCTGGGTCAACAGCGAGGAAACCGGCTGCTTTTCCGGCTGCGCGGATACGGCGAATGCTTTGCTCAATGATCCGCTGCACCTCCGGGTGTCCGGCATTATCCGGGTAGCCTAACGACGCAGAAAGATCCGCCGGACCAATAAAGACACCGTCAATACCGTCAACGTCCAGAATGGCATCCAGATTATCCAGTGCCGCTTTGCTTTCGACCTGTACCAGCAGGCAGAGTGATTCATTAGCCTGGGCCATATAATTGTCGATACGTCCCCAGCGCGCCGCCCGTGCCACGCTGGCGCCGACACCACGCTCGCCGAGCGGTGGATAACGAGTCGCGGAAACCACCTGAAGCGCCTGCTCTGCGCTGTCGACCATCGGGACAAGCAGCGTCTGCGCGCCAATATCCAGCACCTGCTTGATCAACGCTTTACTGCCTTCCACCGGGCGAACCACAGGCTGGCTGGCATAAGGCGCAATCGCCTGCAACTGATGGTAAAGATCCTGCACCGTGTTCGGCGCGTGTTCTCCATCAATCAGCAGCCAGTCATAGCCCGACGTCGCGGCAATCTCCGCCATGTAGGAGGTGGTCGAACTGAGCCACAGGCCGACCTGGACTTCCCCTTTGCGTAATCCTTCTTTGAAGGGATTTGATAACAATGCGTTCATAACGATCCTTACAACGTAGATAAGATTAATGATGCGCAGCGCCTGCTTGTGAAACTGAACGGTTCACACTCAGCGTAAAGATGATTAGCGAGCCAATAATCGCGACGCCCGCGAGGACCAGCAGGCCCGCCGCATCGCTGGCAAACACCGTTTCGGCTTTGACGCGCAGAATGGGAGCAATAAAGCCGCCGACGGCACCAAACAGGTTGACGAAGCCGATCCCCGCCGCCAGAGCTGTCCCGGAAAGAAGTTGCGTTGGCATCGTCCAGAACACCGGCTGTACCGCAATGAAACCGACCGCCGCGACGCAAAGCGCCACAATCGCCAGTACCGGTGAAACCAGCCCGGAAAGGCCAATGCCGATTCCTGCCGCCAGCAGCGTCAGCGCGGCAACATTACGCCGGTCGCCGGTGCGATCGGAGTAGCGGGGAATAAGCCAGGTACCAAACAGCGCCGCCACCCACGGTATTGCCGCCACGACCGAAGCCGTAAAGCCCACTTTTGTCCCTAACAACGCAGCAACCTGGGTTGGCAGGAAGAAGATCAGGCCATACACCGCCACCTGGATCGTCAGATAGATAATTGCCAGTTGCCAGACACGGCCATTACGCAGCGCATCCGACAGGCGCGAAGTGACCTTTTTCTCCTCTTCACTTGTCAGCTGGCTAATGAGTACTGCCTTTTCCTCCGCACTCAGGAAACGCGCCTGCTGCGGGGTATCATCCAGCCAGAAGAAGGTGAAAACACCCGCGCCTACCGCCAGTAAACCTTCGATAACGAACATCCAGAACCACCCTGGATGCCCCATAAAGCCGTGCATCTCCAGCAGCGCGCCAGAAAGCGGCGATCCCAGGGTTAATGCCAGCGGCGCCCCCATGTAGAACAGCCCCATGATGCTGGCGCGGTTACGCTGGGGGAACCACTGGGACGTCAGGTAGATCATACCGGGGAAGAAGCCCGCCTCTGCCGCCCCCAGCAGAGTACGGATAATCAGGAACTTCGATTCAGTATCCGCCCATGCCATCGCCGCAGAGAGGAATCCCCACAGCAACGTGGTGGTACCAATCCAGGTTCTGGCACCAAATTTACGCATCAACAGGTTGGCAGGAACCCCCAGAAAGGCGTAAACCACAAAGAAAATCCCCGCGCCCAACGCATAAGCTTCGTTGCTCAGACCGGTATCAATCTGATAGGTCTCTTTGGCAAAACCGATGTTCGAGCGGTCAAGAAACGCCAGCACATACAGCGCCAGCATAAAGGGAATCAAACGGGTGCGGTTTTTCTTCACCACACCATCAAGTAACGTGGTACTCATAGCAAGATCCTCAAAGAAATGAGGGCGTTGCCGTGGTATTGGCAACGCACTGGTCATTAGTGGCTATAAGGGCGCTTCAGATTGCAGTCGCGGTTAAGCTCGACGCCAAATCCTGGTTTGTCGAGCACCGACTTATGAATGCGGCCATTGACGGGTACCGGTTCGTCCAGAAGGATCGGATCAAACTGTGGACGCATCGTTGAACAATCCGGGCTGGTCATCAAAAACTCGCTGAACGGGGTATTGGTGAACGTGATCACCGCGTGGTGCGAATAAACCGAGGAACCATGCGGCACCACCAGCTGTCCGCGCGATTTAGCAATAGCGGCAATTTCCACCAGCGTGGTTAACCCACCGCACCAGCCCACATCAGGCTGCATGATATCGATGCCGGTTTCTGAGAGTGTGCGGAAGGACTGCAGCGTCCCGTGGTGTTCACCGCTGGTAACCATCATCCCCGCCGGGGCGTTACGTTTCAGCTCGCGATAACCTTCATACTGCTGCGGCGGCAGACACTCTTCGATCCACTTCAGGTTGGACGGTGCGCAGGCATGGGCCAGTTTGGTGGCATAGTTCACGTCCTGACTCATCCAGCAATCGAGCATCAACCAGAAATCCGGACCGCATTTCTCACGCATGTCGGCTACCATTGCCGCATCTTTGCGGATCCCTGCATCCCCGTCGTGCGGCCCCCAGTGGGTCGGCATTTTGCCGCCAATAAAGCCCATTTCTTTCGCCAGATCAGGGCGCGCACCGGTCGCGTAGAATTGAATTTCGTCGCGTACCGCGCCACCCAATAGTTTGTAGACCGGTAAACCCACCACCTTGCCAAACAGATCCCACAGCGCCAGATCCACGCACGAGATGGTGTTCATCACCAGACCGCCGGAGCCGGAGTAGTACATCGTTGCGCCCAGTATCTGGTCGTGAATGAGTTTGATATCGCTGACGCATTTCCCTTCAATAAAACGATTGAGATGCTTTTCCACAATAAAGCACCCCATCTCCCCTGCCGTGGAAACAGCAAAACCGGTCTGTCCGTTTTCAGCTTCCACTTCAACAATCAGTGTTCCTAATACGTTGATGCCAAAGGACTGGCGCGATTGCTCATATTCACGATATTTGCTCATTGGCGTGGCGATATGATCGTCAATCCAGTGGTTAGCGCCCTGATCGTGATAGTCGCCGCCGCCAGCGCCTTTATCCGCCGTTGCACCACCGGTAAACCAGGCACGAACGTGTTTAATTTTAGGTAGGGTCATGGTGTTCTCCTTTTTATGAAGCGAGTGAGTCGAAGGGACTTTTCCATCCCAACAGGCGTGAAATATCCCTGGCGCAGGCAATCGCTTTACCGGCCAGATAATCACGGTTCTCTTCGTTAATTTGCAGACGAGTGCCGACCACTGAAATCGCGGCGGTCAGTTCATTGTTAGCGTTAAAAACAGGCGCTGCGACGCAGCGAACATCGGGATAATCTTCGCCATTATCAAAGCTCCATCCACGCTGTCGAATACGCTCCAGCTCGTCATTCAACTGCTGTGGCCTGGTGATAGTGGTCGGCGTTGCCTGTTCCCATATCAGCTGTTCAATAATGGCTTTTCGTGCGGCTGCCGGTTGCCAGGCCAGCAGGCATTTGCCGATACCCGAGCGGTAGAGCGAAAGACTTTTCCCTTCGTGGGAGCGCACGCTGATAGTGGATGACGATTCCACTTTCAGAATGTAATACGCGCTTTCGTGGTCGATGATCCCGAGATGGCAAAGTAACCCTGTCTCATCCATCAGCTGTGTCAGCCGGGGACGCGCCAGTTCACGTAAATCCATCTTGCTCAGCGCATGCCCGGACAACTCAACCAGCTTGGTCCACAGGCAGTAATTTTCCTGATGATCAATGCTAATAAAGCGCTGACGCTTCAGTTCATTAAGTAACAGGTACGCGGTGCTTTTTGGAATACCCAGCGCCTCTATGATGGTGGCGGCGCTACATGGGCCGATACGCGCAATGAGATTGAGTATTTCGATCGCCCTGGTGAGCGCGGGAACTTTGCTTGATTCCAACATACTGGACTCCAGTCTGAGATACTGGAATCAGTGTGGTAGGTTAAGGGGGTTAAAATTGTGAAGCGCATCAAATCCTCTCGTTCTTCCAGCTGGCTGGAGAAAAAACGAGCATAATTGTGAACTAACGCACGGATTTTTTTACAGAGAGTACAACAGGTTGGACTGATAACGGGAAGGCCAGAATGCCTTCCCATAACAAGCGCGTGAGAGAGTGCAAGTCAGGAAGGCAGAGTCAGGGATTCAACCACTTCTATCCAACCGTGTTCGCTGGCAATATCCTGCCCGTTGAGCCAACGGCGCAGCATATTGAGCGCCATCATTGCGCACACTTCCTGACGCACCGACAAACTATAACGATTAGCGTTCAGCCGTACGCGTAAGGCATGCGTTCCATCAGGTGTTGCCAGCGCAAAGTTAATATGTTCGTTTTCGAAAGCCGATACCGCCAGCGCCAGCCCGGCATAATGGTTGCCGCGTCGTTCGGTTATCCAGTGTGCCGTTTGCGCCAGCGTTTCTTCCTGGGGCGGAACCACTTCGCTCGCCAACAGCGGAGCATTCACGCGCGAAAGCTGCAGCGCCACCAGACCGCCGGTGAATTGTTCGCTTAGCGTCAGGCTGTATTGCCGTTCCTGCAACGTGCGGGCGATTTGCGCGGGTAAACCTTCCGTACCTTCGAAAATCATATTCTGCCCGGCAACCCGCTTAACTTCTGGCCACAGCGCCAGCATCGCTTCCCGTTGGGAATCCGGCCCGGTCAGCTTTAGTTCGATAATCGGCATTGACGAGCGGTAGCCCATTGTCACTCCCGGAGGCAATTGCAGCGGATCCAGGCTCTGCGCCAGCTCGCTTTCAGAACGACCAAAGGTGGTTAATCGCAGGCATAGCGGGGGTTGAGACAGCGAAAAACGCTCACGCAAACGCGGCAGGATCTCATGCTCAACCATAACTTTAAATTCTGATGGCACTCCTGGGGTAAAGAACATCAGGCAGCGGTTAAGCTTCAGGGCAAACCCACACGCGGTTCCTACCGGATTATTGATGAATTCCGCGCTGGCAGGTAGCTCAGCCTGTTTGCGGTTACTCGGTGCCATCACGCGTCCACGATCGCGGAAATAACGCGTCATCTCGTCGAGCCATGCTTCATGCAGCACCAGCCCTTCACCTTTTGCCGTGGCCGCCGCCAGCGCGCTCAAGTCATCGCTGGTTGGTCCCAGACCGCCGTTAACGATCAGTACATCGGCATGTTCGCTACGCTCACGCAAAACAGCGACCAAATCGTCAAGATTGTCACCTACCGTGTTGCGACGGGTTAGCGGTAACCCCTGATTAAAGAAAAAATCGGCCAGCCAGGCGGCATTCGTGTCGACGATTTGTCCGTGCAACACTTCATCCCCGGTGGATAGCATCTCCACGTTTAACATCGTGTTCTCCTGCTTTTATGATGAAAACACTATAACGCATGGAGGGGGGAAGGCGCGACTGAACGCCGCGCCGGAAAAATCAGAAACTCGCGTTAACCCCAACGTACGGGCCGTCAGCAATCGCGTTATCGCGGTTACCGTCTTTGCCTGCCAGGTTCAGGTAGCGATAACCGGCTTCAATGCTCAGCGGACGCATAATGGTCAGACGCGCACCTGCATTCGCTTCTTCATAGCTGTCGATACCGCTGGAAAGAGAATCGGGAGAGTAATAATACTCGCCAAACAGGCGGAGGCTGTCGCCAATCGGCCACTGCAAACCGCCACCGACCGCCGCCGCGTAACCCTCGTCACCATCATTCGGGTTAGTATAAATGCCTTTCCCACCGACCGTTGCCAGCAGCGGACCGAGAGGAATATTCAGACCCAGTCCCAGACCGGCCGCATCGCCGTCGTCATCGTTATGCATCCAGTTACCGCTGACGGCCAGACCGGTGGTCTCAGTACCCATACCGAAACTCAGGTTGGTGTAGTCTTCGCCAGCCTGGCCGCTGATGCTAATCGCGCTCGCCGACGCGGAAACAAACAGCATTCCGGCAAAACCCAACATTAAACTTTTTTTCATTTTCTATCCTTTCCAGCAAGAATCAAAACATAGCCCCAAAACCGGTGAATTGTACTGTCAGATCACGAGGAATCAATGCACTAAAAAAGCGATGCAATAACATATTGTAAGCAAATACTACTCACAAGATTTAGATAAGGTTAAATTCTTGTAGCAATTACGCCACTGATGGCAGCAGAACGCCATTTTCTACAAACATCCTGTTTTCCCTGCCAAAGCGGCGTTATTCGTCGATGAAGCGTTTTTTCTACCGCCAGCAAAAGGTAAGATGCGTGCACGATGGAATTTTCTATACCTCCCCCTACAAGGATTCGACTTATGCGCCAAAGAACAATTGTTTGCCCATTAATTCAAAACGATGGCTGTTATTTACTGTGCAAAATGGCTGACGACCGCGGTGTGTTCCCCGGTCAGTGGGCGCTTTCTGGCGGCGGCGTTGAACCGGGTGAACGTATTGAAGAAGCTTTGCGCCGTGAAGTAAGAGAAGAGCTGGGCGAACAACTGGTGTTATCAGACATTACGCCATGGACCTTCAGTGACGATGTTCGCACCAAAACGTACGCCGATGGTAGTCAGGAAGAGATTTATATGATTTATCTCATCTTCGATTGTGTGGCGGCTAATCGTGAAGTGAAGATTAACGAAGAATTCCAGGCATTCGCCTGGATTAAAGCGGAAGATCTCGGCTCCTACGATTTAAATATCGCCACGCGTAAAACGTTAACCTTGAAAGGGTTGCTGTAAATTATCATTTTAATAACGGCATATAATTAGCATTCTTAATAGCGGCATTGCGCTCATCAGTCTGCAGATAACAGCATGTCGCCCAAACTACTCAAGAACCTACATGATCTTTTTTTCATTAAGATAAATAAAAAATACGCTATTCCTCTATCTGCCCCAAACCTTAAACTCTTAAGGATAAATTAACCTTCCGTCATTACCCTTTGAAGCCTGATGAAATAATTAACGACGCCCCTGTTTATCACTAAAAATAAAACGTCGGTGGCGTTAAATGGCTTGAAGGAATAATGATGTCTGACTTTTTGCCTTTCTCTCGCCCGGCAATGGGGGCTGAAGAACTTGCTGCTGTGAAGACGGTTCTGGACTCTGGATGGATAACCACCGGCCCGAAAAATCAACAGCTGGAAGAAGCCTTCTGCCAGCTCACTGGAAATCAACACTCCGTCGCCGTCTGCTCCGCAACGGCAGGAATGCACATCACGCTGATGGCGCTGGACATCGGTGCAGGCGATGAGATCATTACACCGTCAATGACGTGGGTTTCTACCCTCAACATGATTGTCCTGCTGGGTGCGACGCCAGTCATGATCGATGTCGACCGCGATACGCTCATGGTCACACCGGAGCAAATTGAGGCCGCCATCACCCCGCGAACCAAAGCCATTATTCCGGTACATTACGCAGGCGCCCCCGCCGACCTGGACGCGATTTATGCCATTGGCGAACGCTATGGCATTCCGATTATAGAAGATGCGGCCCACGCCGTAGGGACGTTGTATAAAGGTCGTCATGTCGGTGCGCGCGGCACGGCAATATTCTCGTTTCACGCCATCAAAAATATTACCTGCGCCGAAGGCGGGTTGATCGTTACCGACGACAGCCAGCTTGCCCAACGGCTTCGCAGCCTGAAGTTTCACGGTTTGGGCGTTGATGCCTTTGATCGACAAACCTATGGCCGGGCGCCGCAGGCCGAAGTGCTTGCGCCAGGGTACAAGTACAACCTCACGGATATCAATGCCGCCATTGCGTTGGTACAGCTAAATAAACTGGAACACCTGAACTCACGCCGGGCGCAAATTGCCCGCGAGTATCAACAGGCGCTGGCCGATACGCCATTTCAACCACTGAGTCTGCCCCAGTGGGCGCACGTTCACGCCTGGCACCTGTTCATCATCCGCGTTGACGAAGCCCGCTGCGGTCTGAGCAGAGATGCCTTAATGGAGGCGTTAAAGGCCAAAAATATCGGCACCGGTCTGCATTTTCGTGCGGCCCATACGCAAAAATATTACCGCGAACGCTTCACTACCCTTTCGCTCCCCAATACAGAATGGAATAGCGCGCGCATTTGCTCACTGCCGTTATTCCCCGATATGACCGCCGATGACACCCAGCGGGTAATTACGGCACTTCGCGAGATTGCAGGACAATAACCATGTTTGAAGCAGCACCGATCAAAAAAGTCTCGGTGGTCATTCCCGTTTTTAATGAGCAGGAAAGCTTACCGGAGTTAATCAGACGTACCAGCGCTGCCTGCGAAAAATTGGGCAAAGACTATGAAATTTTGCTAATTGATGACGGCAGCAGCGACCATTCCGCACAGCTGATGATGGACGCTTCCCAGGCACCGAACAGCCACATTGTTTCTATTTTATTGAATCGCAATTACGGGCAACACTCGGCGATTATGGCCGGTTTCAGTCATGTCACCGGCGACGTGATCATCACACTGGATGCCGATTTGCAAAACCCGCCGGAGGAGATCCCACGGCTGGTCGCCACCGCAGATGAAGGCTTCGATGTGGTCGGCACGGTACGTCAGAACCGTCAGGACAGCGTATTTCGTAAGACCGCATCGCGAATGATTAACCATCTGATTCAGCGCACCACCGGTAAAGCGATGGGCGACTACGGTTGCATGTTACGCGCTTATCGCCGCCATATCGTCGATGCCATGCTGCATTGCCAGGAGCGCAGTACCTTTATCCCGATTCTGGCCAACATTTTTGCCCGGCGCGCTACGGAAATCCCGGTACACCATGCAGAGCGAGAATTTGGTGACTCCAAATACAGCTTTATGCGTCTGATCAACCTGATGTATGACCTGGTGACCTGTCTGACCACAACGCCACTTCGTATGTTGAGCCTGTTGGGCAGCGTAATCGCCGCCACTGGCTTTATCTTGTCTATCCTGCTTGTGGTTCTACGTCTGACGCTCGGTCCACAGTGGGCCGCGGAAGGGGTATTCATGCTGTTTGCCGTCCTGTTTACCTTTATCGGTGCACAGTTTATTGGCATGGGTTTACTCGGCGAATATATCGGTCGCATCTATAACGATGTCCGCGCCCGCCCCCGCTATTTTGTTCAACACGTTATCCGCCCACAAACCACGCAGCCAACCGAGGAAAACCGCGCATGAAAGCCATCGTATTTGCCTATCACGATATGGGATGTCAGGGTGTCCAGGCTTTGTTGGATGCCGGTTATGAAATCGCTGCCATTTTTACGCACACTGATAATCCGGGCGAAAAAGCATTTTTTGGATCGGTTTCCCGCCTTGCCGCCAGCGCCGGAATTCCGGTTTACGCCCCGGACGAGGTCAATCATCCCTTGTGGATTGAACGCATTAGCCAACTGGCGCCGGATGTTATCTTCTCGTTCTACTATCGTCATTTACTGAGCGATGAGATCCTCAGTCTTGCGCCTGCGGGGGCTTTTAATCTGCATGGTTCGTTGCTGCCGAAATACCGTGGTCGCGCGCCGCTGAACTGGGTATTGGTCAATGGCGAAACCGAAACCGGCGTCACGCTTCACCGCATGGTCAAACGCGCGGATGCTGGCGCCATTATTGCCCAGCAGCGCGTCGCTATTTCGCCAGATGACGTGGCGTTAACGCTGCACCATAAATTGTGCCAGGCTGCGCGTCACCTGCTGGAACAGGCACTGCCAGCGATTAAAACCGGGGATTATGCAGAACGCCCCCAACAGGAAGCAGATGCTACCTGTTTCGGTCGCCGTACACCGGAAGATAGCTTCCTCGACTGGAACACACCTGCCGTAGAGTTGCATAACCAGGTCCGCGCCGTCAGCGATCCGTGGCCGGGCGCATATAGCTATGTCGGCACACAAAAGTTCACCGTCTGGTCATCGCGCGTTTGCGTAAATAACTCAGCGACCCAACCGGGTACCGTCATCTCCGTTTCTCCTTTGCTGATCGCCTGTGGCGATGGCGCCCTGGAAATTATTACCGGACAAGCTGGCGATGGTATTGCAATGCAAGGGTCGCAACTGGCGCAGGTTCTGGGCCTGGTTCCAGGCTCCCGCCTGAACAGTCAATCAGTTACCACCACTAAACGTCGTACACGCGTGCTGATCCTCGGCGTTAATGGCTTCATTGGTAACCATCTGACCGAACGCCTGCTGCAAGAAGATCATTACGAAGTGTATGGTCTCGATATTGGCAGTGACGCCATTGGGCGTTTTCTGCAGCATCCGCGATTCCACTTCGTCGAAGGCGACATCAGCATTCACTCCGAATGGATTGAATACCATGTTAAAAAATGCGACGTCGTGCTGCCGCTGGTGGCGATCGCAACGCCAATCGAATATACCCGCAACCCGTTGCGCGTATTTGAGCTCGATTTTGAAGAGAACCTGAAAATCATTCGCTACTGCGTGAAATACCGTAAGCGCATCATTTTCCCGTCAACGTCCGAAGTCTACGGCATGTGTACCGACAAAGTCTTCGATGAGGACAGCTCGAATCTGATCGTCGGTCCGGTGAATAAACCACGCTGGATCTACTCCGTTTCCAAGCAGTTGTTGGACCGCGTAATCTGGGCGTACGGCGAAAAAGAGGGATTGCGCTTCACCCTGTTCCGCCCGTTTAACTGGATGGTGCCGCGTCTGGACAGCCTAAACGCCGCGCGTATCGGCAGCTCACGCGCCATTACCCAACTGATCCTCAATCTGGTGGAGGGTTCACCGATTAAGCTGATTGAAGGCGGCAAGCAAAAACGCTGCTTTACCGACATTCGGGATGGTATCGAAGCCCTGTATCGCATTATTGAAAACGAAGGCGGACGCTGCGACGGTGAGATTATCAACATCGGTAATCCGCAGAACGAAGCGAGTATTCAGGAACTGGCAGAAATGCTGCTTACCTGCTTTGAAAAACATCCATTGCGTAACCACTTCCCGCCGTTTGCCGGTTTCCGTGACGTCGAAAGCAGCAGCTACTATGGTAAAGGTTATCAAGACGTTGAACATCGTAAGCCCAACATCCGCAATGCGAAACGCTGCCTGAACTGGGAGCCCACCATTGAGATGCAGGAAACGGTAGAAGAGACGCTGGACTTCTTCTTACGCAGTGTGAATATCACGGAACACACATCATGACCCAAGTCGGCTTGCGCATAGATGTCGATACTTTCAGGGGGACGCGCGAAGGCGTACCCCGCCTGCTGGAGACATTGAATCGACATAACGTGCGGGCAAGTTTTTTCTTTAGCGTTGGACCGGACAACATGGGACGCCATCTCTGGCGTCTTGTGAAACCACAATTTCTGTGGAAGATGCTGCGCTCAAACGCCGCATCACTTTACGGATGGGATATATTGCTGGCGGGAACCGCCTGGCCGGGAAAAGAGATCGGCCAGGCCAACGCGGCGATCATTGCGCAAACAGCCCTGCTTCATGAAACCGGTCTGCATGCCTGGGATCACCATGCCTGGCAGGCGCGAAGCGGAAACTGGAATGATAAACAGCTGATTGATGATATTTCACGAGGCATCACGGCCCTTGAAACTCTTATCGGACAACCCGTCACTTGTTCTGCCGTTGCCGGATGGCGTGCCGACGATCGCGTCGTCCACGCCAAAGAAACGTTCCATCTGCGTTATAACAGCGACTGTCGGGGAACGTCGTTATTCCGTCCGGTGCTGACATCCGGGAAAACAGGTACGCCGCAAATTCCCGTCACGCTACCCACCTGGGATGAAGTGGTTGGTCAGGAAGTCCAGGCGGTGGACTTCAACGCTTACATTCTTTCCCACATCCAGATGAGCAGAGGAACACCGGTGTATACCATTCATGCGGAAGTTGAAGGCATCGCCTTTCAGCAGAATTTTGACGAGCTGCTTACTCGCGCCGCAGACATGGGGATAACATTTTGCCCGCTCGGTGACCTGTTACCGGACGATGTCAGTTCGCTGCCAACAGGGCAGATCGTGCGTGGCAAAATACCCGGCAGAGAGGGATGGGTCGGCCGCCAACAACCAGTGAGTGTGACAAGATGAAACATACTGTCCGCTACACCCTGGCATTTATCGCTTTTATTGCGCTGTATTTTATTCTCCCCATCAACAGTCGCCTGCTGTGGCAGCCTGATGAAACGCGCTATGCCGAAATCAGTCGGGAAATGCTGACCTCTGGCGACGGGATCGTTCCGCACTTTTTAGGGCTGCGATATTTTGAAAAACCGATTGCCGGATACTGGTTAAACAGCATCGGGCAATGGCTGTTTGGCACCAATAATTTCGGCGTCAGAGCAGGAGCCATCTTTGCCACTTTGCTGACGGCGCTAATGGTAGCCTGGCTTGCCATGCGGTTGTGGCGGGATAAGCGCACCGCCGTACTCTCTTCGGTTATCTTTTTAACGTTTTTTTCGGTTTACAGCATCGGCACCTATGCGGTACTTGATCCCATTATTGCGCTCTGGCTAATGGCGGGCATGTGCTGCTTTTGGGAGGGGATGCAAGCCACCAGCAGAACGCGCAAAATTACCGCCTTTCTGCTGTTAGGGTTAACCTGCGGCATGGGCGTGATGACCAAGGGTTTCCTGGCACTCGCCGTTCCTGTGCTCAGCGTACTGCCGTGGGTTTTCGTACAAAAGCGCTGGAAAGATCTCATTATCTACGGTCTGCTGGCAGTAGTCGGTTGCATCGTGACTGTGCTGCCTTGGGGAATAGCGATTGCCCGGCGTGAGCCGGATTTCTGGCATTACTTCTTCTGGGTCGAACATATTCAACGCTTCGCGCAGGAGGATGCCCAACATAAGGCCCCCGTCTGGTACTACATTCCGGTATTGGTGGCTGGCGCATTACCGTGGCTCGGGCTGCTCCCCGGCGCGCTGCGTACGGGCTGGCGTGAACGGGATGTTCCGCGCAGCGCACTGTACCTGCTAAGCTGGATTATCATGCCAATCCTGTTTTTCAGCATCGCGAAAGGAAAACTGCCGACCTATATTCTTTCCTGCTTCGCGCCGCTGGCAATATTGACGGCGCGTTTCGGCCTGCAGGCCGCGCAAAAAGGCGCAACCGCGCTGCGCGTGAATGGCTGGATCAACGTTCTGTTCGGTGTAACCGGCATTGTCGCCACGTTTATTGTTTCTACACTGGGTCCATTAAAGACGCCGGTCTGGTCGCATATCGAAACGTATAAGGTGTTTTGTGCGTGGGGCATTTTTATCATCTGGACACTCTTTGGCTGGTATACGCTAAATAACCGCGAGAAGAACTGGACGTTCGCAGCGCTGTGTCCATTAGGACTGGCACTGTTGTTTGGCTTCTCCATTCCTGACCGGGTGATGGAATCTAAACAGCCACAATTTTTTGTCGAGATGACCAAAGAGTCGCTGGAGTCGAGCCGTTATATTCTCACCGACAGCGTTGGCGTCGCCGCGGGGCTGGCCTGGAGCCTGAAGCGTGACGACATCATAATGTACGGACAAACGGGCGAGTTAAAATATGGCCTTAACTACCCGGATGCCCAAGGGCGTTTTGTCGGGCGGGGGAACTTTGCCGAGTGGTTAGCGCAACATCGTCAGCAAGGAAACATTACGCTCGTGCTTTCAGTCGATAAGGATGAAGATATTAATCGACTTGCTATCCCTCCCGCTGACTATATCGATAATCAGGGGCGTCTGGTCCTGATTCAGTATCGGCCGAAATGATCTGGATAGCCTTAGTTCTCGCCAGCCTGCTCAGCGTCTGCGGTCAGTTATGTCAGAAGCAGGCGTCGCGACCCGTTCCCATTCGAGCGCGAAAACGCCACATTACGCTATGGATTGGGCTTGCTCTGGCAAGTCTCGGTCTGGCCATGCTGCTATGGCTGGCGGTGCTGCAGAACATTCCGGTCAGCATCGCCTACCCCATGCTGAGTCTTAATTTTGTATGGGTGACTCTGGCTGCCTGGAAAATCTGGCGCGAACCCGTCACCCCGCGCCACTGGCTGGGTGTGGGGTTAATCATCACCGGCATCTTTATTCTTGGGAGCGCGGTGTAATGGGCATCTTTTGGGGATTATGCAGCGTTATTATCACTTCAGCCGCCCAGTTGAGTCTCGGCTTTGCGATGGATAATCTGCCGCCAATGCTGCAGCCGCAGCAATTCATTTCTGCCGTATTCTCTCTTAGCGTCAGCGCATTTGCTCTGTATGCCGGACTGGCAGGGTATTTACTGTCGGTGATTTGCTGGCATAAAGCGCTGCACCAGCTCGCACTGAGCAAAGCGTATGCCCTGCTCAGCCTGAGCTATGTACTGGTGTGGGTTGCATCAATGATCCTGCCCGGCTGGCAGGGAATATTGTCAGCGAAAGCGCTCGCTGGAGTGCTGTGCATCATGGCAGGGCTACTGACGATTTTTTTACCTTCACACCAGCGCCAACCCTGAGATTATTTATCTTCAGACAGTCGTAACAGGCGTTCCCATTCGTCGCACATGTACTGTCTGGCATCAATTATTTTGATTAACCGTGAGGTATCGCGATTAATGCAATACAGGGCATCTTTCAGCGGTGAAAGGAGGTCTCCGGGCTTAACCCACTCGGAAGATTGAGCCTCAGCCAGCATCTTTAGCGAACCGCCGCCATCACAAAGTACGATATAGAGCCTGCCTGCTTTTTTGTGACAGCAAGACTTCTTCACATGCCATTCCATAGCGCACCTTTTGTTAAAAGATTTCACAACAGGTTACACTTAAGCAGATAAACAAAATGACAATAGCGACGCAATGGCGAAAGTGAGAAATGTAATTACTGTTTGCTTAATTTTAACAATGAAGTACTTACCCAATCTGACAGCGCACGACGAGAGATTTTAATCCCTCCGGATTTTAGTTCGGGTGGCAATGTCAGCCAGCATACCGGTTGCTGAAAGCGGGCCAGCTTATCTTTCACCCATTCTGCCAGATTGGTGTCACCCGCATTGGTGTCATACTCAACGACCGCCACCGGGCGATGACCAAACTCTTTGTCTTCTATCGGCACAATGAAAGCTTGCAGAACATGCGGATGCGCAGCAATCACGCGTTCCACCTCTTCCGGCTGTATGCCTTCCCCGCCGCTAAAGAACAGATTGTCCATCCGACCGACAATGGTTAACTTGCCGTCCTTCAACACCCCGCGATCGCGGGTGGCAAACCAGCCTTCCGCATTTACTAAAGGAATCAGTTGCCCGTTACGCCAGTAACCTTGTGCCATGCTGGCGGCACGCAGCCAGACTTCACCACCAACGATTCTGACTTCTCTGCCTGCCAGGGGTGACCCCACATCCGCCAGGCCATCCGCTTCTTTCGCACAGACCGTAGAAGCAAACTCCGTTAAACCGTAACCGCACCAGCAGCGAATCCTTTGCTCGCGCGCCTGTTCCGTCAATTCAACAGGAATTGCCGCGCCACCCAAGAGCACTGCTTTGAGCGTTACCGCCGTTTTGTTGACCAGCAGGCGCCACAGCTGCGTGGGCACCAGCGAAGCATGAGTGCATCCAGCCAGCATTTGCTCCAACGGTTGCTTGTCGCGCACGGTCATTCGTGCCCCGGCAAACAACCAACGCCACAAAATACCCTGGCCGGAAACATGAAACAGCGGCAGCGAGAGCAGCCAGTCATCTTCAGCGTCAAACGGCATTAATGACAGCACGCCCTGCGCGCTTGCCAGATGAGCCTGACAGGTATGCACCGCCGCCTTTGGCAATCCGGTAGAACCTGAGGTTAACGTCATCGTACTCAAACGCTGGGGTAACCACGCGGCGGCATGCTTGCCTGGCACTGCCTGCATCTGCAACGGATGGAGTCCCGCGAGAACATTAGCGGTCTCCAGATCCATCGCAAAACGCAGCGTTAAGTCCGGGACCAGCGCGTCAAGCAGCGATTGAGGCAGCTGTGGGTTCACAGGTAAAACCCGCGCCCCACATTGCAACAATGCCAGCCAGGCCAGCAAAGCACGCGGATGATTCCAGGCGCGAAGCAGGACGCCATCGCCCTCTTCCACGCCCTGAGCGGCAAAACCGCTGGCCAGATGGTCAACGCGCGTGCAGAGCTCGCTCCAGCTTAATACTTCATCGTTGAGGCGTAGAGCAGGCACCTCTGCACGAACCTGTCGCCAGTGACGCCACGGCCAGTCATCGAGTTGTACCAGGCCCGATATGCTTACGCTATCGGGCATTTCCCGCTGGGTCATAACAGGCGTTCCAGCGCATCAACATCGATACACGGCAATGCGCTACCCGGCCAGGTGCGTACCTGCTGGCACTGCATCAGGCTCAGGGTATCCAGCCCCGGAATGGTCTGCGGCGTCAGCCAGGCGGCAATTCGCGCCAGTTGGGTTAAGCCCAGGCTCGACTCGATCGACGAACTAATAACAGCGGTGAGACCAAGTGCATGCGCCGCTGCCACCTGTTCGCGCACTTTATCGAGACTGCCCGTCAGCGTAGGTTTGATAACCACTGCCTTGACGCCCTCTTCGGCTTCGAAGATGAAATCCGCTTCACGCAGGCTTTCATCCCAGGCAATGGCAATGCCGGTTTCACGCGCAAAAGCACGAGAGTCATCGCGGGTTTTGCATGGCTCTTCGAGAAAAGCGATGCGCCCGCGGTACTCTGGATTAACGTACTTCGCGAACTGCTGGGCTTTCAACGGCGTCCAGGCTCGGTTGGCGTCAAGTCGCAAATGCAGCTCCGGGATAGCCTCAAGCAGCAGGTTGGCGACCATACCGTCGCGAACCGCTTCATACAGTCCGACCTTAATCTTCGCTACTTTTTCACCCGGCATGTCCGCCAGTTGCAGTACCAGATCATCAGGATCACCCGTACACAGCGGTGCCGCACGGTAGTCTGCGTCTTCTGGCAATACGCCAGCCAGTTCGGCCAGCGCACAGCTTGCGCCAAAGGCGACCGAAGGCTGCTGCGGTAAGGAAGAATCCCCCTGTAGCCAGCCGTTGACCCAGGCCAGCAGCTCGGTTTGCGCCTCTTCCCAGCTCTCCTGACTGAAGCCCGGCAGCGGGGAGATCTCTCCCCACCCTTCGCGCTCGCCGTCACAAAGGCGAACGTACAGCCCGTCACGCGTTTTTAACCGCCTGTCGCGCAGAATCACCCCCGCGTCCATGGGGATCTGCCAGCGGTATACCTGCGCGCTACGCATTACGGATTCCGTTTAAATTTGCTGAAATCCGGCTGACGTTTCTGGTTAAAGGCGTTACGGCCTTCCTGACCTTCTTCCGTCATGTAGAACAGCATGGTGGCGTTACCCGCCAGCTCTTGCAGACCAGCCTGACCATCGCAGTCGGCGTTCAGTGCAGCTTTCAGGCAGCGCAGCGCCATCGGGCTGTTTTGCAGCATTTCACGACACCAGCGTACGGTCTCTTTTTCCAGATCGGCCAGCGGAACCACGGTGTTTACCAGGCCCATATCCAGCGCTTGCTTCGCATCGTACTGACGGCACAGGAACCAGATTTCACGCGCTTTTTTCTGACCGACAATACGCGCCATGTAAGAGGCACCCCAACCGCCATCGAAGGAACCGACTTTCGGACCGGTCTGGCCGAAGATGGCGTTTTCAGCCGCAATGGTCAGGTCACACATCATGTGCAGCACATGGCCGCCGCCGATGGAAAAGCCTGCAACCATCGCCACTACCGGCTTCGGACAGGTACGAATCTGGCGCTGGAAGTCCAGTACGTTCAGGTGATGCACACCGGAATCATCCTGGTATCCGCCGTAGTCACCGCGCACTTTCTGATCGCCACCTGCGCAGAACGCTTTGTCGCCAGCACCGGTCAGAATAATCACGCCAATGTTGTCATCATAGCGAGCATCCGCCAGCGCCTGGATCATCTCTTTCACGGTGACCGGACGGAAGGCATTGCGTACCTGCGGACGATTAATGGTGATTTTTGCGATACCGTCGGTGGATTTCTCGTAGAGAATGTCGGTGTAGCCTTCAGAGCAATCGTGCCATTCTACCGGTGCGTAAAGCATTGTTTCATCAGGATAGATCATAAAATGTCCTATAGTCAGCGATGCAGAATCTGAGCCAGACAGTCCACCACGCCAGCGGGATTGTCCCGATGCGCGTTGTGTCCGGCATTACGAATCACATGGCTTGGTACGGATATTTCCGCCGCCAGAGCGCGGAATTTATCGTCACGTTCACCACATAAATAATAAAACGGAAATGTGCGCGTAGTGAGTTGCGCACGTAAATCAGGTTGTACGGCTAGCGAGGTGGCCTCCAGCATCGCTGCCAGCGTATGCCCGTTATTCTGGCTACGCAGTGCGACCAGCGCTTCTCTTTGCGCCGCATTCAGCGAGGAAAAAACCGGCTGTTGATACCAGTCAATAAACACCTCGCACAACGGCTCAGCGCGAAAACGCGCAGCCCAGCGACCATCAGAGAGACGACGCTGA
Organism: Citrobacter sp. RHB35-C21; assembly: GCF_013816515.1. Taxonomy (NCBI): domain Bacteria; kingdom Pseudomonadati; phylum Pseudomonadota; class Gammaproteobacteria; order Enterobacterales; family Enterobacteriaceae; genus Citrobacter; species Citrobacter sp. RHB35-C21. The sequence goes on along the minus strand of NZ_CP057147.1, from coordinate 1,720,295 downwards.
ACGCGCGCCTCCTCACTTTGCAAGCCTGGATGTCCACCTTCAACCACCAGACCGCACAGTCCTGGCATCTCCTGACAAGCCGCCATCATCGCGACTCTGCCGCCAAGAGAGTAACCTACCAACCAGTATTTAAGTATGTTGTAACTAAGCAGCGTGTTACGCAGCAAAGCGCTTACGTCGTCGAATCCGCTCACGCTGATGTCAGCGGAGCCACCGTGTCCCGGCAGGTCGATATACAGCCGCGAATAATGCTTAAACGCTTCGCCAACCGTCTGCCATTCCCGACAATCACCGGAAAAACCGTGCAGGAAAACCAGCCAGGGAAATCCCGTCTGGCCCACTTTCGCCTGCGCGTGCAGGATCATAGATGGCTTACCTGCGCCAGCAGTTGCTGCAGGGTTTGCGCCCCATCAGTTTCGTTTACCACCAGCTCAATCACCGTTGCCGCCGGAGTACGCCAGGCGTTAGTCAGCGCGCTCTCCAGTTGCTCCCAGTTTTCCGGGCGCTGGTATTTAAGGTTAAACATGGCGGCAGCATGCTCAAAATGCACGTTCTGCGGCATCAGGTAGAACCGTTCGCGTTCGCTTGCTGGCGTCGGCAACAGGGAAAAAATTTGCCCGCCGTTATTATTGACCACTATCAGGACAAACGGCGCGGAAACCTGGCGCAATAACGCCAGCGCATTGAGGTCATACAGCGCAGATAAATCGCCGACGATAGCCAGCGTCGATTTCGCGCTGGCGCGCTGTACGCCTGCTGCCGTTGACAGCAGGCCGTCAATGCCGCTCGCGCCACGGTTGCTATAGACCGGGTAACCCGCCGGAAGCTGCGACAGCGCATCAATCAGGCGCACCACCAGACTGTTGCCCACGAACAGTTGTCCCTGCTCCGGCAAGTATTCGCGGATACGGTGGGCTAATTGCGCTTCACCAAACGCGTCGCGACGGGCTTCTACCGCCTTCCAGGCCAGTTGCGCCAGGCGTGGGATCTCCACGCACCAGGGCTGACGTTTCTCCGCCGGATGCAGCTCCAGCCAGTCGCCAACCGTCGCTACCAGCCTGCGCCCACGATGGTGAGCCGGATCAAGGCGGCCTTCGATATTATCGACAATCCAGTATTCCTGCGGATCACAGCTGGCCTGCCATTGCAGGAGCCGTTTTCCGGTCAGGCTACTGCCAAGCTGCACCACAATCTGCGCCTGCTGTAATTCAGTGACCGCTTTCGCATTCCCCAACCACAGGTCGGCGCACGGCAAAGGTTGTCCGGTTTGTGACAGAACATCGCCAATCAGCGGCCAGCCTAGCATCTGCGCCCACTGCGCAACCTTTTTGCCCTCTTCCGCGCTCATGCGGCCTGCAACAACAACGCCGCGTTTTTGTCGCCAGAAAAACCAGTCACGCTGTTTGTCGCTTTCCAGCCGACGCGCCTCACGCAGCCAGGGTTTATCATCCTGCCACCAGTCGCCAAGGCGCTGCTGCCAGTCAATCCCCGTTTCATCCATGTCGCCATACAGCGGTTCCGCAAATGGGCAATTGATATGAACCGCCCCGCTATGCAGCGCAGCTAAGGCGTTATCAATGGTGGATACCAGCCAACTAGCCGGAATGTTCTGGGTCGGGCGCGGTAAAGAGAGCGTTTGCGATGGATGCGAGGCAAACATTCCGGCCTGACGAATCGCCTGGTTAGCGCCGCAGTCGATAAGCTCAGGAGGTCTGTCAGCCGTGAGTAGAATCAGCTTTTCACCGGTCAGGCCCGCTTCAATCAACGCGGGATACAAATTTGCCACCGCCGTACCGGACGTCACAATCACAGCGACAGGCTGCCGGCTGACTTTTGCCAGACCTAAGGCCAGATGCCCAAGGCCACGCTCATCAAAATGAGTATGGTGAATAAAAGCGGGGTTTTCCGCAGCCGCCAGAGTCAACGGTGTAGAACGAGAGCCAGGGGCAATGCAGACATGCCTGACGCCGTGGCGAGTGAGTGCTTCCAGAATGACCGCCGCCCAGCGTCGGTTAAATGCGCTTACTGACATGAGATTGTCCGGTATCAATATTGCGACACAGTATAAAGAATCGAATAAATGGATTTTTGATATGAGTCGGTAATATACAACTCATTACCCTTCCATCTGTAATAAAGTGCGCAGTCCTGCCGCTTTATTGTCTATTTCTTGCCATTCCTGTTCAGGATCTGAACCACGCACGATCCCTGCCCCGGCATACAGGCGTATCACATTTTCACTAATTTTCGCCGACCGTAATGACACGCAAAACTCGCTTTGGCGCAGAGAAAGGTAACCCGCAGAACCGGCATACCACTCGCGTTCAAACGGTTCATTTTGTTGGATAAATTCACGCGCCAGCTCACGCGGAATACCTGCGACTGCCGCCGTGGGCTGGAGCTGCATCAGACAAAGCGTATCATCGGCCTGATTCAGTTCCGTCCAGATACAGCGGCGCAGGTGCTGCACTTTGCGCAGTCTAAGCACCTGCGGCGGCAGCACATCAAGAGTTTGCGTACAGCCTTGCAGACGCTGGCAAATATCTTCGACCACCAGCATATTCTCGCGCTGGTTTTTATCATCTTTCATTAGCCATTCCCCCAATTGCCAGGCCCGATGATCCTCAGGGTGGTTGGCAACGGTTCCCGCCAGCGCCTCGGTGCGCAGCGCCGTGTCACGCCGCCGATACAGACGTTCAGGGGAAGAACCAAGAAACGCACACTTTGCGGAGAACGCCATAAAGAAATGGTAGCAGTTCAGGTTTAGACGACGACTGGAAGCCATCACGGCCGCGGCGTTAACCGACTGAGAAAACTGTAAATCGGTCGCCCGCGCCAGCACGACCTTATCGAGTTGTTCCCCATTGATTGTTTGCGTGGCAAGTTTTATCAGGTCTGTCCAGCCAGTTTTATCCGGCCAGTTCTGTTCTCCCGTCAAACGCAGACGCAATGCGGGCAGCGGCTTTACGTTGGCGAGCGATGAGATAAACGCCACCGCCTTCGCGGCGTCTTCACGCAGCGACACGTCGCTAAAGAGATGTAAGCGTAAGCTCGCCACCCCAGCGCAACGTCGCCACTCCAGCCGTGGCAATAACAAATGGCCGCGCTGAGGCTCAAAGGCATTCAGGCCCCAGATACGCAGGTCAGGATTATCCTTATGCTGATGTAAAAAATGCTGGGCTAATTCGAGCGAGGAAAATGTAGCAACAGCGCCCAGTACGGCGGCTTCTTCATCGCCATTACGCTGTTGCCAGTAAAACTGGGGCCAGACGGGTTGACTGGCCAGCCATCCTAAAGCGTCAAACGCATCATTCAGTGGGAAAGGGATATCGTAAATACGAATTCCAGGTGCTGCTGGTATCTCTTGCGACAAATGACGCATCAGACTTTCCAGCGCAGTAGTGATTGAATGCACGCGGACCTCTCCCTGTTAAAAACCTCACATTATACGGGGTACTGAGCAGAAAAAGCAGTACCCCCAGTTAGGGAGTACGTACAAATGCGCTGACGGAATGGAATTTATCGCCGTGCTAACAATAATCCCATCACTAAACCGACCGTGGCGCCAACGCCGATTCCGCGCCAGGGTTTTTCATGCACATAATCATCCGCCCGGCAAACGGCTTTCTTCGCGCGGTAATAGTAGCTGTCAGAGGCGTGGCTGACGCGATTTCTCACCTCTTCTAACGCCCGCTCTGCCCGCGCTTTTAACTCAAGGTATTTTTGATCGGCTGGATCGCCGGAAGAACGCAGCACCTCCTCCAGCGTTTCACTCAATAATTCCAGATCGTCATCGATACGTGATTCATAAGAATGAAAAGACATTTTATTCTCCCTTTCTATTGACGTACCCGCTAACTATAGACAATCAGGCGTGTTTGCGCCTGTTTACGCCTGATGTGTTTCCCGCGCCATTCCGACGTGTGGAATACCGTCTTCGTCATAAATATCCGTGACCGGCACAAAGCCAAAGCGCGCATAGAATGATTGCAAATGTGCCTGCGCCCCCAGATACAGCGCCTTGTGCGGCCAATGCTGCGTACAGGAGGCCAACGTCTGAGTCATTAGCTGTTGCCCCAATTTTTCACCCCGCAGCGCTTCGCTTACAATCACCCGACCAATGACGACCGGCTCAAGCTCATCATCGCTTTTCAGAATCCTCGCATACGCCACCAGTTCATCGTTATGCCAACCCAGAATGTGCCGGTTTTCACCACTCAGGTCATCACCATCCACATCCTGATACGGACACCGTTGCTCAACAACAAATACCGCACAGCGAAGCTCAAGAATAGCGTACAGCTGCTGTGTATTGAGCTTTGCATGGTGGAGATCTTGCCAGTGAATCATAGTCTGCCCCTTTGTTGTGATAACCTGAACACCCTGCCTTATTGATGGCGAAAAGTGTAACGCGAAGATGGAATTACTATTTTTAGGCACGTCTGCGGGAGTCCCCACGCGCTCACGCAATGTAACGGCAATTTTACTGAATCTGCAACACCCGACTCAGGCGGGGCTGTGGCTTTTCGATTGTGGTGAAGGAACGCAGCATCAGATGCTGACCACGCCATTTAACCCTGGAAAACTCGAACGTATTTTTATCAGCCATCTACACGGCGATCACCTGTTTGGTTTACCGGGGCTGCTGTGCAGTCGCTCAATGGCCGGGAACGTCCAGCCACTGACGCTTTACGGACCAAAGGGATTGCGAGAGTTTACCGAAACGGCTTTGCGTTTGAGCGGCTCCTGGACCGATTATCCGCTGGATATTGTCGAAATCACCGCGGGTGAAATTGTTGATGACGGCCTGCGTAAAGTAACGGCATACCCGCTGGAGCATCCGCTGGAGTGCTACGGTTTTCGTGTTGAAGAGCACGACAAACCGGGGGCACTTGACGCCAGCGCCTTGAAGGCGGCTGGTGTTAAAGCGGGCCCGTGGTTCCAGGATTTGAAAGCCGGGAAAACCATCGTGCTGGAGGATGGTCGAGCGATTAACGGTGCCGATTTTCTCGCCCCTGCCACCAGAGGAAAATCTGTGGCTATTTTCGGCGACACAGGACCTTGCGCGTCCGCCATTGAACTGGCACGCGGTGTGGATGTGATGGTACATGAAACCACACTGGACTCCTCAATGGAGGAAAAAGCCAACAGCCGCGGTCACAGCTCGACCCGACAAGCCGCCCAGCTGGCGCTTGAGGCCGGAGTGAGACGCCTGATCATGACCCACGTTAGCTCACGCTACGATGAAAAAGGCTGTCAGCGGTTACTCGAAGAGTGCAAAGCGATATTTCCAGACACTGAACTGGCTCACGATTTCGCCATTTTCACCGTTTAATGCTCCATTTTTCCGCCTCAGTGCCGATAACAGTGGAAAGGCTGGCTTTCACACTGAGGACAGGATGAACAATTTCCAGAAAGATATTGATGACAGGACAAACCTAACCCTGTCTAACCGTTTTGAACTGCTGCTGTTTCGCCTTGGCAAATCCGTCGAGGAGCAGAAATCAGAACTGTTTGGCATCAACGTATTCAAACTGCGTGAAATCGTACCGATGCCGACATTTACGCGTCCCGCAGGTATGAAAGCCCCGTTGCTGGGTATGGTTAACATTCGCGATCAGGTGATCCCGGTGATTGATCTGCCTGCCGTCGCGGGCTGTAAGCCAGAGACCGGACTCAACATCCTGTTGATCACGGAATATGCCCGCAGCGTTCAGGCGTTTGCGGTGGAGTCGGTAGAAAACATTATGCGTCTGGACTGGCAACAGGTGCATACCGCCGAGAAAGCCGTCAATGGTCGCTACATTACCAGTATCGCCTGTCTGGACGACAACAAAGAGACTAACAATCTGGCGCTGGTGCTCGATGTCGAACAGATCCTGTACGATATTGTACCGTCGAACCACGACCTGCGCGCAACAGAGCTGAAAACCAATAAGTTCAACATTACGCCGGGTGCGGTGGCGATTGTGGCTGATGATTCCAAAGTGGCTCGCGCGATGCTGGAAAAAGGGCTTAACGCCATGGAGATCCCACACTTGATGCATGTGACGGGCCAGGATGCGTGGGAAAATATACAACAGCTATCTGAAGAAGCAGAAGCGGAAGGTAAACCAATCAGCGAGAAGATTGCGCTGGTGCTCACCGATCTGGAAATGCCGGAGATGGACGGTTTTACGCTTACCCGTAAGATAAAAACCGACGAACGCCTGAAGAAGATCCCGGTCGTTATCCACTCCTCACTTTCCGGTAGCGCCAATGAAGATCACGTACGCCGAGTGAAAGCTGATGGTTACGTGGCCAAATTCGAAGTCAATGAGCTGTCTTCAGTCATTCAGGAAGTGATGGATCGCACAGCGAAAGGCATCAGCGGCCCGCTGGTGAGCCGTCAACTTTCGGCCTGACGCCCCAGCAACTTGAAGTATGACGAGTATAGACAGGTAAAAAAAAAGAGTCTGGACATTGTCCAGACTCTTTTTCGATCACAGCATGATGAATTACATCAGCGGAGCCGCTAACTGCACGATGCTGATCAACGGTTGCGGGTAGATACCCAGCACCAGTACCAGCAGGGCAGAAATCAGCACCACAATACCGCCCGCGCTGTACTGCCAGTTGGACGGCGCATCGCGATTCAGTTGCTGCGGTGCGCTCAGGTACAGGCTCACGGCAACGCGCAGGTAGTAGTACAAACCAATCGCGGAACCCACCACCACGGCGGCAACCAACCACCACAGATTAGCCTGCACACCCACCGCCAGTACGTAGAACTTACCGATAAAGCCCAGCGTCATCGGAATACCCGCCAGAGACAGCATCATCACCGTCATCACCGCCGCGAGGATTGGACGATGCCAGAACAGACCACGGTAGGAGAACAGAGAGTCTGCATCCGGGCCGCGGTACGGGCTGGACATCAGGCTGACCACACCGAACGCACCGAGGCTGCTGAACAGATAACCGGCCAGGTAAACGCCAACCGCTTCCATCGACATCTCGCCGCTCTGCAGGGCAATCAGCGCCACCAGCAGGTAACCGAGGTGAGAGATAGATGAGTAACCAAGTAGACGTTTGATGTTGGTCTGGCTCAGCGCCATCAGGTTACCGAAGATAATAGAAGCAAAGGCAATCACACCCAGCACGATACGTACCGCTTCGCTATCACCTACCGGTGCGTACAGGAACAGACGCATCACCACGCCGAAGATAGCGATTTTGCTCGCCGTCGCCAGGAAGGTGGAAACCGGAGCCGGAGCGCCCTGGTATACGTCTGGCGTCCACAGGTGGAATGGAACCAGCGAGAGTTTAAAGCCGAGGCCAACAATCATCAGACCGAAGCCCGCCAGCAGCAGCGGTTCTTGCAGCATACCGTCGCCGAGGCTCTTACCGAGCGCGACAAACGACAGGTTGCCAGACTGCGCGTATACCAGCGCCATACCAAACAGCAGGAAGGAAGACGCTGCGGCAGACAGAATGGTGTATTTGATACTGGCTTCCAGCGAACGTTTCTGACGGAACGCATAGCCAACCAGACCAAACAGCGGAAGAGAGATAAGCTCAATACCAAGGAACAGCGCCGCCAGATGGTTAGCGTTAGCCAGCAGAATACCGCCGAGCGCGGCAATCAGCACCAGCAGATAGAACTCTTCCCGGTTGTCGTCGTAGCCTTCCAGCCACGGGTAAGCGAAGGTACAGGTGGCAAGACTCGCCAGCAGCACCAGCCCGGTGTAGAGCATGGCGAAACCGTCAACCCGCATCAGCGGGGTGACGTCCATAGCGCCCGCCTGGCCAACAAACCAGAGCGAAACCAGTGCGGCGTTAAGCCCAATGACCGACAGCGTGGCATTGAGGAAGTGATTGCGTCGCCACGCAATGGAGAGCATCACAACCACCACCGTCAAGCCGACGATCAGCAGCGGTAGCAGCGCAATCAGGTGTTGTGGAGTTATTGTCATGGCGATTTACGGCCTTGTAGTAGTAACGGAATTAACAAACCACTGCTGGATGTTGCTCATCGCAGAATGCGAGGTATCCAGAATCGGCTGCGGATAGAAGCCAAGCAGTACCAGAAGCACGACCAGCAACAGGATGATAAACAGCTCACGCAGCGACATCCCTGGCAGTTCAACACTGGCAATCTGGCTCTTCGCCTTACCAAAGTAAGCGCGATGCAGCATCGCCAGCGAGTAAACAGAAGCAAACACCAGACCAAATGTCGAGATCACGGTAATAACCGGAACCACCTGGTAGCTGCCGAACAGAATCATAAATTCGCCAACGAAGTTACCTGTACCCGGCATACCCAGCGTACACACTGCAAAGAACATTGACAGCGCAGGCAACCATTTCATTTTGCCCCACAGGCCGCCCATCATACGCATATCACGCGTGTGCAGACGTTCGTACAGCTGACCACACAGGATGAACAGACCGGCTGCGGACAGGCCGTGCGCGATCATCTGAATCACCGCACCCTGGTATGCCAGCTGGCTGCCGGTGTAGATAGCAATCAGTACGAAGCCCATGTGGGATACGGAGGTGTAAGCAATCAGACGTTTGATGTCGTACTGATTAAAGGCCATCCACGCGCCGTAGAAGATGCCGATGACGCCAAGCCACATTGCGATAGGCGCAAACTCCGCTGACGCATTCGGGAACAGCGGCAGGGAGAAGCGCAGCAGACCGTAGGCTGCGGTTTTCAGCAAGATACCTGCCAGGTCAACGGAACCTGCGGTCGGTGCCTGGGAGTGAGCATCCGGCAACCAGCCGTGCAGCGGAACCACCGGCATTTTCACCGCGAAAGCGATGAAGAAGCCCAGCATCAGCAGGTATTCCACGCCGTGGGACATCGGAGTATTCAGCAATTCTTCATAGTTGAAAGTCCACACGCCGGTCGCTTTGTAGTGCACAAACACCAGCGCCAGGATGGCAATCAACATCACCAGACCACTCGCCTGGGTATAAATGAAGAACTTGGTTGCTGCCGTGATACGCGTTTTACCGTCAGAGGCTTTATGCCCCCATAGCGCGATCAGGAAGTACATCGGCACCAACATCATTTCCCAGAAGAAGAAGAACAGGAACATGTCGATGGCAAGGAACACGCCGATTACGCCGCCTAAGATCCACATCAGGTTCAGGTGGAAAAAGCCCTGGTATTTTTCGATTTCATTCCAGGAGCAAAGTACCGCCAGAACACCGAGCAGGCCGGTCAGCACCACCATCAGCAGCGACAGACCGTCGATAGCAAGATGAATCGAGATGCCAAAGCGTGGGATCCACGGCAGGACAAACTCAGACTGCCACTGCGGAATGCCAGTGGATTGCGTCAGTGAATAGCCGCCCTGCAACCAAAGTTGCAGGCCAAGCGCCAGCGTCAGTCCCATGGTAATCAGCGCGATCCAACGCGGCACCTTCACGCCAAAGCGTTCGGTCTGCCAGCACAGAAAGCCACCGATAAAGGGAATCAATATTAGCCAGGGTAGTAACATGGCGATTTTTATTCCTTTTTAAGGCCCCTAATAGAGGCCTGATTTTCAACGAATTTGGATAAAATTCACTTTACGATCAACGCAGTACCATCAACAGAGCCAGCACAACGACGGCACCGATGCTCATTGATGCTACATACCAACGCAGATAGCCGTTCTCGCTTAACAACAGGCCTTTACCTGCAAAGCGGGAAAGGATCGCCGGAATGTTCATCATTGCGTTCAGCGGATCGCGTTTCAGCAGCCATGCAACGCCCAGGAACGGCTTGACGAACACTTTGTCGTACAGCCAGTCGAAGCCCCAGGCGTTATACCACCAGGTACCCAGCAGACGGCCTGGCGCACTGTTGGCAATCGACGTCACCAGAGTACGTTTACCCAGCCACAGCCATGCTGCGATCAGAATGCCTGCTATCGCGACGATACCGGAGGTAATTTCCAGGGTCATCACGCGACCATGTTCAAGCTCGGTCGTCGCAGGCAGTACACCCTGCAGCGGTGGCACAATCAGTGCGCCAACGAAGGTGGACAGGATCATCAGCACAATCAGCGGCAGATGATGTGTAATCCCCTTCCCTGCGTGAGCGTGAATTTGCTCTTTACCGTGGAACACGATGAAAATCATACGGAAGGTGTACAGAGAGGTCATGAACGCACCGACCAGACCTGCAACCATCAGATTAATATGACCGTTCGCCATCGCACCGGCCAGAATCTCATCCTTACTGAAGAAGCCTGCGGTAATCAGCGGCAGAGCCGACAGCGCCGCGCCACCGATCAGGAAGCAGAGATACACCAGCGGAATAGACTTACGCAGGCCGCCCATCTTGAAGATGTTCTGTTCGTGGTGACAGGCCAGGATAACCGAGCCGGATGCCAGGAACAGCAGCGCTTTAAAGAAGGCGTGCGTCATCAGGTGGAAAATCGCCGCGTCCCACGCCTGAACCCCGAGAGCCAGGAACATATAACCAATCTGGCTCATGGTGGAGTATGCGAGAACGCGTTTAATGTCGGTCTGTACCAGCGCGGCGAAACCAGCCAGTACCAGAGTGATAGCCCCGATAATCCCCACCAGATGCAGGATTTCCGGCGTCATCAGGAACAGGCCGTGAGTACGTGCAATCAGGTAGACACCGGCGGTAACCATCGTCGCGGCGTGGATCAGCGCGGAGACAGGCGTCGGACCTGCCATCGCGTCAGCAAGCCATGTCTGCAACGGCAGCTGCGCGGATTTACCCACCGCACCGCCCAGCAGCATCAGGGTTGCCCACATCAGCATGTTGTTACCATCTGCAAAGTGAGCAGGTGCCAGTTCCACCATTTCGCGGAAGTTCAGCGTGCCCAGCTCGTTGTAGAGGATAAACAATGCGAAGGCGAGGAACACGTCACCCACACGGGTCACCACGAAGGCTTTCATTGCCGCAGCGCCATTCTTCGGATCGGTGTAATAGAAACCGATCAGCAGATAGGAGCACAGGCCCACGCCTTCCCAGCCGAGGTACATCAGCAGCAGGTTATCCGCCAGTACCAGAACCACCATGCTGGCGATAAACAGGTTGGTGTAGGCGAAGAAACGGGAGTATCCCTCTTCACCGCGCATATACCAGGAGGCGAACATGTGGATCAGGAAACCCACACCGGTCACCACACTGAGCATGGTCAGCGACAGGCCGTCCAGCACCAGGTTAAAACCGATATTGAAGTCACCGACAGACATCCACGTCCACAGCGGCTGGCTGTAGGCCTGTTGACCATTAGCAAAGAAGTCAACGCCAACAAACGCGGTCACCAGCGCCGCCAGGCCAATCGACCCGACGCCCACGGTCGCGGACAGATTTTCTGACCAACGACCGCGAGAGAACGCCAGTAATACAAAGCCAATAAATGGCAGAATAATGGTTAAGGCAAGCATGTTCATCCACGCATCTCACTTACTGAATCGATGTTCAGGTTCTGGCGACGGCGATGAAGTTGCAGCAACAGCGCAAGTCCAATGCTCGCTTCCGCAGCCGCAAGGCTGATGGCGAGAATATACATCACCTGACCATCGGTCTGGCCCCAGTAGCTTCCGGCGACCACGAAGGCCAGCGCGGAGGCGTTAATCATGATTTCCAGCCCGATCAGCATAAACAGCAGATTGCGGCGGATAACCAGACCGGTTAAGCCCAGTACGAATAAGACAGCCGCGAGGATCAGTCCATGTTGTAAGGGGATCATGCGTGCTCCTCCGTTTTTCTTTTCGCGCGGTCATCGGTGCGATTGCTCAGCACTTCACCAGAACGCTCTTCGCGCCCTACGTGGAAGGCTACAACCAGACCTGCCAGCAGCAGCATCGAAGCCAGCTCGACCGCCAGTACATACGGTCCGAACAGGGAAATACCGACAGCTTTCGCGCTAATTGGCGTCCCGTCGATGCCCTGATCGTTAACACCCAGAATGGCATAAACAATAACCGCCAGCATGATGGCCGACAGAATCGCCGGTCCAATCCACACCTGCGGTTTCAGCCACTGGCGTTCCTGTTCAATTTCAGAACCACCGAGGTTGAGCATCATGACCACGAACACGAACAACACCATGATGGCGCCCGCGTAGACGATTATTTCCAGCGCCCCCGCGAAGTAAGCACCTAACGAGAAGAACACACCGGAAATCGCCAGCAGCGAAATAATCAGGTACAGCAGTGCGTGTACCGGATTGGTATGGGTGATCACCCGCAAGGTTGCGAGAATGGCTATCAGGCCACAGATATAAAAAGCGAACTCCATTGCCCCTCTCCTTACGGTAACAGGCTCTTGACGTCGATAGGCTTGGCTTCGTTCTCTGCTTCGCCCTTATCTTTGCCGTCGATTGCCATACCTGCCATCCGGTAGAAGTTATATTCCGGGTATTTACCCGGACCGGAGATCAGCAGATCCTCTTTCTCGTAAACCAGGTCCTGGCGCTTGTACTCACCCAGCTCGAAATCTGGAGTCAGCTGAATAGCCGTTGTCGGACAGGCTTCTTCGCACAGGCCGCAGAAAATGCAGCGTGAGAAGTTAATGCGGAAAAACTCCGGATACCAGCGGCCATCTTTGGTCTCTGCTTTTTGCAAAGAGATACAGCCTACCGGACACGCTACCGCACACAGGTTACAGGCAACGCAGCGCTCTTCGCCGTCTGGGTCACGGGTCAGAACGATACGACCACGAAAACGGGGCGGTAGATAGACCGGCTCTTCCGGGTACATCTGCGTTTCGCGTTTCGCGAACGCATGCAGGCCGATCATCCAGATACTGCGTACCTGGGTGCCGAAACCTACTAACAATTCTTTTAAGGTCATGGTCTTTGTGTCCCTTATTGCGCCTGCCAGAGAATGACAGCCGCCGTTACCAGCAAGTTGACGAGCGTCAGCGGCAGACAGACTTTCCAGCCGAAGGACATTACCTGGTCATAACGAGGACGCGGTAACGACGCACGAATCAAAATGAACATCATCATGAAGAACGCGGTTTTCAGCGCGAACCAGACGAATGGCGGTAAGAACGGACCATGCCAGCCACCGAAGAACAGGGTAACCATCAGTGCAGAAATGGTGACGATGCCGATGTACTCACCCACGAAGAACAGACCGAATTTCATACCGGAGTATTCAATGTGGTAACCGTCGGCCAGTTCCTGCTCGGCTTCTGGCTGGTCAAACGGGTGACGGTGACACACCGCCACGCCCGCGATGGCAAAGGTGACAAAACCAAAGAACTGCGGAATAACGTTCCAGATATCAGCCTGGTTGTTGACGATGTCGGTCATGTTAAATGAACCGGCCTGCGCCACCACGCCCATCAGGGAAAGTCCGAGGAACACTTCGTAGCTCAGCGTCTGCGCAGACGCACGCATCGCACCGAGCAGCGAGTATTTGTTGTTACTGGACCAGCCTGCGAACAGCACCGCGTATACCGCGAGGCCTGCCATCATCAGGAAGAACAGGATCCCGATGTTCAGGTCAGCAACCACCCAGTTCGGGCTCACCGGCACGATGGCGAAAGCCAGCAGCAGCGAGGTAAAGGCGATCATCGGTGCCAGGGTAAAGATGACGCGATCCGAGAATTTCGGGATCCAGTCTTCTTTAAAGAACATCTTGATCATGTCCGCAACCAGCTGGAGCGAACCGCCCCAGCCAACACGGTTCGGTCCGTAACGGTTCTGGAACAGACCGAGCAGACGACGTTCGCCAAAGCTCATGAATGCCCCGCAGGTGACCACCACCAGCAGAATCACGACCGCTTTGAGAACGCTCAGCAGGATCTCAATCAGATCGGGTGTAATCCAACTCATTGTTGTGCCTCCTGCAGATCCTCAAGACGTGCACCAGCCAGAACCGGCGCGATGCCAGGCATACCCATTGGCAAACCAACCTGCCCTGCCGTTAATCCTTCAGCGATTTCAACCGGCAGCGTAACCGTGTTGCCATCGTAGCTAAAAGATACGCGCGTACCGGCATTCACACCCAACTTCGCGGCATCAGCCGGGTTGAGTTTGATGTACGGCTGCGGCATACGGGTCTGGAAGACAGGCGCACGCTGGGACATTTCGTCACTACCAAACAGATGATAGTAAGGCGCGACACGCCACTGACCATCCTGAGCCTGGAAGCTCGCCGGAACGGTTGTGAAGTAATCCAGACCATCTGCAGAAGCTTCGATCAGACGCACGCCCGGATCGCCATGACGCAGTTTACCGCCCACTTCATCCTGGAACTTGTTCCACGCCTGTGGGGAGTTCCAGCCCGGAGCCCAGGCAAACGGAATTTGTGAACGCGGCGCAGACGGTTGGTTGTTCCCTTCCATAGAGAAAGCGAACATGGTGTCTTTGTCCTGCGGCTGACGCGGTTCGTGAACGCTGATGTTGGCGCGCATTGCGGTACGACCACTGTAGCGGTGCGGTTCACGTGCCAGTTTCTGTCCACGGATACGGAAGCTTGCATCCGGCGCGGCATCTTTAATACCCGCCAACTGCGGTAACTTCTCAACGACCGCGTCGATAACATGGTCGAGCTGCGTCCAGTCCACTTCACGACTCTGCACGGTACTGTGCAGCGAGTGCAACCAGCGCCAGCTTTCCAGCATTACGGTGTTGCTGTCGTAGTAGGATGGGTCATAGACCTGGAAGAAACGCTGGGCGCGACCTTCGTTGTTAATTACCGTACCATCGCTTTCGGCGAAGCTAGCGGCGGAAAGCACCAGATGGGCGTTTTCCATAATAGCCGTGCGCTGATGGTCAACAACCAGTACCAGCGGCGCTTTCGCCAGCGCGGCGTTCACACGCGTTGCTGAAGCATGGCGATGCAGGTCATTTTCCAACACCACAACGGCGTCAGCACGACCGGTTTCCAGCTCGGTCAGCGCGTCGTCGAGGGAACCACCGCCAATCATACCCAGCCCCATACTGTTGACAGAGCGAGCAATCATGGTGATCCCGACGTCTGCGCCACGGCCTTTCAGCGCCTTCGCCACGTTGGCAGCAGCCTGAATCACGTCGGCGCTACCGGCGTTGGTACCGGAAATAATCAGTGGTTTCTTCGCCCCGGCCAGAGCCTGAACGATGACGTCAATTTTGTTCTGCAGGTCACGGTCGATACCGTCAACCGCCGGTGCGTTGTTATCCAGTGCATGGGCGATAGCGAAACCTAAACGCGCCTGATCTTCAACCGGCGCACGGTAGGTCCATGCCGCGATATCATCCAGACGGGTGTTATCGACGTTGGTAACGAACAGCGGGTGCTTGGCGCGCTGGCCAATATTGAGGATTGCCGCAATCTGCCAGTCGGCCACTTTCTGCGCCGCCGCCATTTCACGCGCTTTACCTTTCACCGCCTGACGCACTGCCAGCGCAACGCGCGCGCCGGTTTGGGTGACATCTTCGCCCAGGACCAGAACCGCATCGTATGACTCGATTTCGCGCAGTGCCGGGGTATGAATACCGCCGTCACGCAGCACGCTCAGAGCCAGTTGCAGACGTTCCTGCTCGCCCTGGGCAATACCGGTATAGAAGTTATCCGCACCGACCAGTTCACGCAGCGCGAAGTTACTTTCAACGCTGGCACGCGGAGAGCCGATACCAATCACTTTCTTCGACTGACGCAGAATATCTGCCGCGCCCTGCATCGCCTGTTCGGCGTTCAGCGTGATCAGGTCATCGCCACGACGCTGTACCGGCTGACGCGGACGGTCTTTCAGGTTCACGTAACCATAGCCAAAACGACCACGGTCGCAGAGGAAGTAGTGGTTAACGGTACCGTTGTAGCGGTTTTCGATACGACGCAGTTCACCGTAGCGCTCGCCCGGGCTGATGTTACAACCGATAGAACACTGCTGGCAGATGCTCGGCGCAAACTGCATGTCCCATTTACGGTTATAACGCTCGGAGTGCGTTTTATCGGTGAAGACGCCGGTCGGGCAAATTTCCACCAGGTTACCGGAGAATTCGCTTTCGAGCGTACCGTCTTCCGGACGACCAAAGTAGACGTTGTCATGTGCGCCATAGACGCCCAGATCCGCACCATCGGCGTAATCTTTGTAGTAACGTACGCAGCGATAGCAGGCGATGCAGCGGTTCATTTCGTGAGAGATGAACGGCCCCAGGTCCTGGTTGCGGTGAGTACGCTTCGTGAAGCGGTAGCGACGGAAGCTATGACCGGTCATGACGGTCATATCCTGAAGGTGGCAGTTACCGCCCTCTTCACAGACCGGACAGTCGTGCGGGTGGTTAGTCATCAACCACTCCACTACGCTTTCGCGGAACTGCTTCGCTTCTTCGTCATCAATTGAAATAAAGGTGCCTTCGGTGGCCGGTGTCATACAAGACATCACCAGGCGACCACGCGTGTCTTCCGCGTTTTGATATTGCTTCACCGCACACTGGCGGCAAGCACCGACGCTTCCCAGCGCCGGGTGCCAGCAAAAGTACGGAATATCAAGGCCGAGAGACAGACAAGCTTCCAGCAGGTTGTCCGCTCCGTTGACCTCATATTCTTTGCCGTCTACATGAATCGTAGCCATAGTCAGCATGCTTCCAGTTGGCTCGGTCTAAAACCGAGCGTTAATCGAATTTCTGATCGCGATTCAGGGTTACCCTGCTATTACCAGCGCTCTTTCAGCAGGTTCGGCTGAATACCACCAATCTGATGGGTATTGCTGAAGGACTGCTTGATGCCAGCTTCGAATTCTTCGCGGAAATATTTAATGGCGCTCTGCAGCGGCTCCACCGCACCCGGTGCGTGTGCACAGAAGGTTTTACCCGGGCCGAGGAAACGACACAGTTGCTCAAGCGTCTCGATATCCCCAGGCTGGCCTTCGCCACGCTCCAGCGCGCGCAGAATTTTCACACTCCACGGCAGACCGTCACGGCACGGCGTACACCAGCCACAGGACTCGCGGGCAAAGAACTCTTCCAGGTTACGCACCAGAGGAACCATGCCAATCTCGTGATCGACGGCCATTGCCAGCGCGGTGCCCAAACGGCTACCGGCTTTACCAATGCTTTCGAATT
Source organism: Citrobacter sp. RHB35-C21 (assembly GCF_013816515.1). Taxonomy (NCBI): domain Bacteria; kingdom Pseudomonadati; phylum Pseudomonadota; class Gammaproteobacteria; order Enterobacterales; family Enterobacteriaceae; genus Citrobacter; species Citrobacter sp. RHB35-C21. The sequence continues at coordinate 1,703,277 of NZ_CP057147.1, read as the reverse complement.
CCATCGGCAGATCGAGGTGCGCTTCAGTCAGGAAGTCAGTACCCGCGCCGCCCGGCTGCCAGGCTTTGAACTTCAGGCCATCACGCATGCCGCCCGCGTAATCTTCGAGGATCTCGCGCGCGGTAGTACCGAAAGGCAGTTCCCACAGGCCAGGGTTCTTCACGCGACCTGAGAAGCCCATCAGCTTGGTGCCCGCGTCTTTGCTCTGCGAAATGTTCTGGTACCACTCCACGCCGTTCGCGAGGATAGCTGGTACGTTACACAGGGTTTCGACGTTGTTAACGCAGGTCGGCTTACCCCAAGCGCCAGAGCTTGCCGGGAACGGCGGCTTGGAACGTGGGTTAGCACGACGACCTTCAAGGGAGTTAATCAGCGCCGTCTCTTCACCGCAGATATAGCGCCCTGCCCCGGTGTGGACAAACAGTTCGAAGTCGAAACCGGTGCCCATGATGTTTTTGCCAAGCAAGCCGGCTTCGGTTGCTTCGGCAATCGCGCGACGCAGATGCACAGCCGCTTCGATATACTCACCGCGCAGGAAGATGTAACCACGGTACGCTTTCAGCGCAAACGCGGAGATCAGCATGCCTTCCACTAGCAGGTGCGGCAGCTGTTCCATCAGCAGACGGTCTTTATAGGTACCCGGCTCCATTTCATCGGCGTTACACAGCAGGTAACGGATGTTCATGGATTCGTCTTTCGGCATCAGGCTCCACTTCAGACCGGTGGAAAAGCCCGCACCACCGCGCCCTTTCAGGCCAGCGTCTTTTACCTGATTAACGATTTCGTCCGGTGACAGCCCGGTCAGGGCCTTACGTGCACCTTCGTAGCCGTTCTTGCTACGGTATTCGTCCAGCCAGACCGGCTGTTTGTCATCACGCAGACGCCAGGTCAGCGGATGCGTTTCGGGAGTACGGATAATGTCTTTCATTTATACCGCTCCAGCAGTTCGGGAATGCCTTCCGGGGTCAGGTGAGCATGAGTATCCTCATCGATCATCATGTTCGGCCCTTTATCGCAGTTCCCCAGGCAACAGGTCGGGAGCAGCGTAAAACGACCGTCAAAGGTCGTCTGCCCCGGCTTGATGTTGAGTTTTTTCTCAAGCGCAGCCTGGATCCCCTGATAGCCGTTGATATGGCACACCACGCTGTCGCAATAGCGGATCACGTGGCGACCTACCGGCTGGCGGAAGATCTGGCTATAGAACGTGGCAACACCTTCTACGTCGCTTGCCGGGATCCCCAGCACATCAGCGATCGCATAGATCGCCCCATCCGGCACCCAGCCACGCTGTTTCTGAACGATTTTCAGCGCTTCAATGGACGCCGCACGCGGGTCTTCGTAGTGGTGCTTCTCGTGCTCAATCGCTTCACGCTCAGCCGCACTCAGCTCAAAAGCCTCGGTTTGTGGTTGTTGATTCTCGTGCATAATTAGCGGTCCACATCTGACATAACAAAATCGATACTACCCAGGTGGACGATAAGGTCGGACACCAGGCTGCCACGTACCGCTACCGGGATCTGCTGCAGGTGCGCATAGCTCGGGGTACGGATACGGGTACGGTAACTCATGGTGCTGCCATCGCTGGTCAGGTAGTAACTGTTAATACCCTTGGTCGCTTCCACCATCTGGAAGGACTCGTTTGCCGGCATAACCGGTCCCCACGAAACCTGCAGGAAGTGGGTGATCAGGGTTTCGATATGTTGCAACGTGCGCTCTTTCGGCGGCGGCGTAGTCAGCGGGTGATCCGCTTTGAACGGGCCTTCCGGCATGTTGTTGAGGCACTGCTCAAGGATGCGCAGACTCTGGCGCAGCTCTTCAACTTTCAGCATCACGCGGGTATAGCAGTCGGACACGCCGCCGCCAACCGGGACTTCAAAGTCAAAGTTTTCGTAGCCAGAGTATGGACGCGCTTTACGCACGTCAAAATCAATACCGGTCGCACGCAGCGCAGCACCGGTACAACCCCAGTCCAGCGCTTCTTTCTTACCGTAAGCGGCAACGCCCTGCGAACGGCCTTTCAGGATGGTGTTACGCAGTGCGGCTTTCTCGTAGGAATCCAGACGTTTTGGCATCCAGTCGAGGAAGTCACGCAGCAGTTTGTCCCAACCACGCGGCAGATCGTGTGCCACACCGCCGATACGGAACCAGGCCGGGTGCATACGGAAACCGGTGATCGCTTCCACTACGTCATAGATTTTCTGACGGTCGGTAAAGGCGAAGAAGACCGGCGTCATCGCGCCGACGTCCTGGATGAACGTGGAGATGTACAGCAGGTGGCTGTTGATACGGAACAGTTCAGACAACATAACGCGAATCACGTTGACGCGATCCGGCGTGGTGATGCCAGCCAGTTTCTCAACGGCCAGTACGTAAGGCATTTCGTTAACGCAGCCGCCGAGGTACTCGATACGGTCGGTGTACGGAATGTAGCTGTGCCAGGACTGACGTTCACCCATCTTTTCAGCGCCACGGTGGTGGTAGCCGATGTCAGGCACGCAGTCGACGATTTCTTCGCCATCAAGCTGCAGCACAATACGGAACGCACCGTGAGAAGACGGGTGGTTAGGACCGAGGTTGAGGAACATGAAGTCCTCGTTTTCGGAACTACGCTTCATACCCCATTCTTCTGGTTTGAAGGTCAGTGATTCCATTTCCAGATCCTGTTTGGCTTTGGTCAGCTCAAACGGATCGAATTCGGTCGCACGCGCCGGGTAGTCTTTACGCAGCGGATGACCTTCCCAGGTATGCGGCATCAGCAGACGCGTCAGGTGCGGGTGACCTTCGATGTCGATGCCAAACATTTCCCAGGTTTCACGCTCATACCAGTTGGCGTTCGGGAACAGTTTGGTGAACGTCGGTACGCGCAGGTCGTTTTCAGACAATGCCACCTTGAGCATGATATCGCGATTGCGTTCAATGGAGATCAGGTGATAGAAAACGGAAAAATCCGCGGCAGGTAACCCTTCGCGGTGCGTACGCAGACGTTCGTCCATGCCGTGTAAGTCAAACAGCATGACGTAAGGTTTCGGCAGTCTCTTTAAGAAATCGCCAACTTCCAGTAATTGTTCACGCTTGACCCAAACAACAGGTACCCCGGTGCGAGTCGCCTGAACGGTAAAGGCATCCGGCCCAAAACGGTTGCGCAGTTCGCCAATGACCGGGTCATCAAGGTGATCCCGTGTTTGCCATACAGCGTCTTGCGCGGTTAAGTCGGTCATATTGTTCACCATTGCAAATGGTCCGTGGTGGTCGGCAGTGCTTCGCGCTATTTATGTAGTGATAAGCGAAGGAAGTGCTGCTGCCGACAGGCGCAAATTAAATCTCGTCTGGTGTACGAAGATTCGTTACAGCAATACGTTCGCCGCGTTTACGCTCGCGTTCTGACTGCATATTGGCGCGATAAACGCCCTGATCGCCAACCACCCAGGAGAGCGGACGGCGTTCTTTGCCAATGGAATCTTGCAGCAGCATCAGAGCCTGCATATACGCTTCCGGACGCGGCGGGCATCCCGGGATGTACACATCGACCGGAATAAATTTATCAACGCCCTGCACCACAGAATAGATGTCGTACATACCGCCGGAGTTGGCGCATGCGCCCATGGAAATAACCCATTTCGGTTCCAGCATCTGATCGTAGAGGCGCTGAATAACCGGCGCCATTTTGGTAAAGCAGGTTCCGGCGACGACCATCAGGTCAGCCTGACGCGGCGATGCACGCAGTACTTCCGCACCAAAACGGGCCACATCGTGCACGGCGGTAAACGAGGTCACCATCTCAACGTAGCAGCAGGAAAGGCCAAAGTTATATGGCCAAATTGAGTTTTTACGGCCCCAGTTAACCATGTCATGCAGCTTGCCCATGAACACGTTTTTGTTAACTTCTTGCTCCAGGGGGTCGGTTACGATCTCCTGTTTTTGCAGGGGGTAACGGTCGTTCTCACCGTTAGGATCTATGCGGGTGAGCGTATAATCCATCTTAATGCCTCGCGGTTAGCGTTGACGATTAGCGATACTGTTCGTTTCCGGGTTCATACGCTCGCGGCGTGAACGCGCGGGCGTCCAGTCCAGCGCGCCAATACGCACCAGATAAACCAGACCTGCCAGTAACACAAAAATAAAAATTGCAGCTTCCACAAAGCCAATCCAGCCGCTTTCACGGATAGAAGTTGACCATGCGAACAGATACAGCGCTTCAACGTCGAAGATAACGAAGAACATGGCTACCAGATAAAACTTGGCAGACAGGCGCAAGCGGGCGGTGCCGACCGAGTCGATACCTGATTCAAACGGCACGTTTTTAGATCTCGCGCGCGCGCGACCACCTAAAAACCAGCCGCCGACGAGCATCAGGCAGCACAGGCCAATGGCAACAATAAGAAAGATAGCGAATGCCCAGTGATGAGCGATGATTTCAGTGGATGTTGACATACTCATTGCTTACTCATCAAAAGTAGCGCCAAATTCTCTGCTCTTTTCGGCAGATGAACGCCACATCGATTCATGGGGAGGAATAAAAAAAACCTTACAATCACTGTGAAAAACCATTTTATACAGCTAATTGATGGGGTTTTTTACTCCTTTCTATAACCTTTTGTCAACTTTAACAAAAGTTTCCTCACATTATTTTACACCGCTCCAACTTCATTAACATAAAGTGCTATTTAGACCAATTTCGATCGCATCATCGGTCATTTTTAATGTTGTTGAATCGTGTCCGTAGTGAAGTAAAAAAGATAATACTCACCTATTTTGACAGGAATTCACCCAGATGCCTCCCCCTAAATGGGAGTATTTTCTTGATCTGTGACACGCTTTTGTTAATTCACCATAAAAAACAGCAACAATTTCTCTAGTTTTTTAACATGGAAACAATTAGTAACGCTGCTGCTTATTTTTCAGCCAGGTGTCAGGCCGTTTTTTTACCTTCTGATTTTGTTAAGTTTTAGTATAGCAAATGACATAAAGCGGCAATATTTACATAAAAAAAGAGCCACTGGATGTTTTTTCATCACCAGTGGCTCTTTTTTACACTAACATTTTAAAACGATTTTTTGTGACGAATTACTCAAAGTCGCCTTCAACAATCAGCGAGTCATCTCCCCCTTCCGGGGTAAACTGATTGTATTGCCAAGGATTTTGATACGTTTGCATCGACTTAAAGATAACTTCTGCCAACTCATTTTGCGTGGACGGATCGCAGCACAACAAATACTCAGTATCAGGCAATGGCGGTAATCCGTCGGCGGCGCCCAGTACGCGTAAATCCGGACTCATCATTTCAACAGGTCGCGCAGTGACGCCGAGCCCTGCTTTTACCGCCGCGCGAACCGCAGGTAAGGTTGAAGCAACATAAGCCAGGCGCCACGGGATCTGAGCAGCATTTAATGTCGCCAGCACGATATCGCGAAACGGGCTCGGATCGTCCAGCAGAACCAACGGTACCGGCTCACCTTTTTGCAGAATATATTCGGCAGCACAGTACCAATGCGTTGGCGAGGTACGCAGATTCAGACATTCAAAATCGCCAGGACGGTTGGTAGTCACAACCAAGTCCACTTCTTGCGACTTCAGCATATCCACCATGTAGGCGTTACGCTTGACCCTCACATCCAGCGCAAGCTTCGGATAAACCGAACTTATTCGGTTGAGCAGGAAAGGCAGTATGGTATCGGCTGATTCATCAGAAGCACCGATAGTTAACACTCCCTGAAGATTATTAAACATTAATGATGAGCATGCCTCATCATTAAAGCGCAGTATTTTTCTGGCGTAACCCAACAGTTGTATACCATGTTCGGTCAGTAGTTTGTTGCGTCCATGGCGCGCGAACAACTCTTTCCCCACGAGTTGCTCAAGACGCTGCATTTGCTGACTCACCGCAGACTGAGTTCGACATACCGCAGCTGCCGCAGCCGCAAAGGTATTCAGGTCGGCAACAGCAACGAAGGTTCTCAGCAGATCGAGGTCGAGGTTAATTATCGGACGATTTGCATTTATCATAGTTTTTCACTTACTCGCGGGTCATACCGGGTTAATGCTGTGCATTTGGAATCAAACAACTCCATTTGTAATGTGCCTCCCTCGCAGTTTCGCTTAGTGTAACCAAGTGAAAATAAGGATGTATTTGGTTTAACAAACGAAACAATTCTCTTTCCTGGCTATTTTAATTCCCGTGACATTCATCGGAATATAGCAACGAGAAAGAGCCGAATTTTTAGCTGCTGGATGATTCTGACTTAGGGAAAACATGTAAATTTTGTAAATTTAAAAAAAAAGTTAACGAACAATAATTTACACATTAAAAACTAACTTTTCAGTGTGTTAGGAACAACCAACAAACATTTGAATTATCTTAAAATTCAGACTACTTACCATTTCATGAGACTTATCTTAACCTAAAACCACTATATTTATAAGTGTTATCGTGAATAATTCCAGGCTACCAGGTGTTATGTCAGAGCAGCGGTTTTGCTATTATTGGCCCATTCAATTTAATGTCGTTTAAATATTAAATAATAATTAATTAAGAATTCTTCAATTCATTAATTCTGCTTAACAATGAATTCACACCGTATCACGTACGGATCAGGCCGATAACAGGTCCCGCAGTTAAAACCTCAGTATTTTCGAATTACCTCATCCAGCTTAGACACCCGTGACATTTCGCTTTACAGGTTTAACTTTTTTTGACCAAACAATTCACCACAACCAAACCAATAAAACAAAACATACTACCAACAAAACACATCTAGATAGATTATTATCTCATAATATTTACATTATTTAGTTGTTAACAGTTAATTATCACTTCATAGCTTTTCAAAATCTTCTACTAAAGACCCTTCAAAACTCACCGCCGTGGGAGTACATTGTGCTGGGCTGACTTCCATGGCAGGGAGTGGCATTCACAGCTAAAAAGGTCAACGTTCATGTCCCCCATTGAAAAATCCAGCAAATTAGAAAACGTCTGTTATGACATTCGCGGCCCGGTTCTGAAGGAAGCAAAGCGCCTGGAAGAAGAAGGCAATAAGGTTCTGAAACTGAACATCGGCAACCCGGCGCCATTCGGGTTTGAAGCGCCAGATGAAATACTGGTGGATGTGATCCGCAATTTGCCAACAGCGCAAGGATATTGCGACTCCAAAGGCCTTTATTCCGCCCGTAAAGCGATTATGCAGCATTACCAGGCCCGTGGTATGCGCGACGTAACCGTGGAAGATATTTATATCGGCAACGGCGTTTCTGAATTAATTGTGCAGGCTATGCAGGCATTGCTGAACAGTGGGGACGAAATGCTGGTTCCTGCTCCTGATTATCCGCTGTGGACGGCGGCGGTATCGCTCTCCGGCGGTAATGCCGTGCACTACCTGTGTGACGAATCATCAGACTGGTTCCCGGACCTGGATGATATCCGCGCCAAAATCACGCCGCGTACGCGTGGGATCGTCATCATCAACCCAAACAACCCAACCGGCGCTGTTTACTCTAAAGAGCTGCTGATGGAAATTGTTGAGATTGCTCGCCAGAACAACCTCATTATCTTTGCGGATGAGATTTACGACAAAATTCTCTACGACGACGCTGAACACCACTCCATTGCTGCAATGGCGCCGGATCTGCTGACCATCACCTTCAATGGCCTGTCAAAAACCTATCGCGTTGCCGGTTTCCGTCAGGGCTGGATGGTGCTGAACGGGCCGAAGAAACATGCTAAAGGATATATTGAAGGTCTTGAGATGCTGGCCTCTATGCGCCTGTGTGCCAACGTTCCGGCGCAACATGCCATTCAGACCGCACTGGGCGGATACCAGAGCATCAGCGAATTTATCATGCCTGGTGGGCGTCTGTATGAACAACGCAACCGCGCCTGGGAACTGCTCAATGACATTCCTGGTGTCTCCTGCGTAAAACCGCGCGGCGCGCTGTATATGTTCCCGAAAATTGATGCTAAACGCTTCAACATTCATGACGACCAGAAGATGGTGCTCGACTTCCTGCTGCAGGAAAAAGTACTGCTGGTTCAGGGAACAGCGTTCAACTGGCCGTGGCCGGATCATTTCCGCATCGTCACGCTGCCGCGTATTGACGATATTGAAATGTCGTTGAGTAAATTTGAGCGTTTCCTGTCAGGGTATCACCAGTTGTAATTAAACAAAGGCTGTCGGATGGATGACGAGTATTTGCATCTGACAGCCTTCTCTGCGCAAAATGACTCTTAGGTTGCCATCATATAAGGGTCGTTATGAAGCAGAGCCATTTTTTTGCCCACCTCTCCCGTCTGAAGCTCATTAATCGCTGGCCGCTGATGCGCAACGTGCGCACCGAAAACGTGTCTGAACACAGTCTGCAGGTTGCCATGGTTGCCCATGCGCTGGCCGCGATCAAAAACCGTAAATTTGGTGGTCAGGTTAATGCTGAGCGTATTGCTCTGTTGGCGATGTATCACGATGCGTCAGAAGTGCTGACCGGTGATCTCCCTACCCCGGTGAAATATTTCAACTCGCAGATTGCGCAGGAATATAAAGCGATAGAGAAAATTGCTCAGCAAAAGCTGGTCGATATGGTACCTGATGAACTGCGCGATATTTTTGCGCCACTCATTGATGAACATGCCTTAAGTGAGGAAGAGAGATCGATTGTTAAACAGGCCGATGCCCTGTGTGCGTATCTGAAGTGTCTGGAGGAACTCTCTGCCGGTAATAACGAATTTCTGCTTGCCAAGACGCGTCTGGAAAAAACGCTGGAGTCGCGACGCAGCGAAGAGATGGACTACTTTATGGACGTGTTTGTCCCGAGCTTTCACCTCTCATTAGATGAAATCAGCCAGGATTCTCCGCTATAAACGCATGGCCCGGTGGCGGCGAAGACATCCCCGTCGCCATCCGCCAACAACATCAAAACGGAAACAGCATCGGGATCATCACCACGCACACCGCCATCACAATGATGGTAAACGGTACGCCAATCTTCACGAAATCGCTAAAGCTGTAGTTGCCAGGTCCGAGCACCAGAGTGTTTACCGGCGAAGAGACCGGTGTCATAAAGGCTGCGGATGCTGCCATCGCAATCCCCATCGCAAAAGGATACGGTGAAACGCCCATCGACTTTGCAGCCGCCAGCGCGATTGGCGCCATCAGCACCGCCGTCGCGGTGTTGGAGATAAATAACCCGATAGTCGCACACAGCACGAACAGGCAGCCCAACATCACATACGGGCCATACCCGCCACCGACATCCATCAGCCCTTTCACCACCAAGTCGACACCGCCGGTTTTTTGTAAAGCCAGCGCGAAGGGCATCATCCCGACAATCAAAATAATGCTTGGCCAGTGAATCGCTTTATAGGCACTTTCGGCATCAATACAGCGAAATTTCCCCATCAGTAGACAAGCGATGATCGCAGCCACCGTATTGGGAATTTCATCAGTGAGCATCAGAGCAACCATCAGCACCAGACAGAAAATCGCATGCGGTGCCTGGCTATGCGCCGGAGAAGCTTCACTGACTTCCTCTGGCATATTCAGCACGACAAAATCACGCCCTTTTTGTCCCAACAGTGTGATGAGCTTCCAGTTGCCCACCACTAATATGATATCGCCCATCAGCAATGGCTCATCCACCACCGCTCCAGCCAGAGCCGTGCCATCGCGCTTCAGCCCAACGACATTCAGCCCGTAACGGGTACGAAAAGCGATTTCCCGTACCGTTTTGCCGATCAATTCCGATTCAGGGATCAGAGAGATCTCGGCCATCCCCACATCAAGCGCCTGCTCGGAGAAGTATTCGCCGCGCAGTACCATTGGTTCCAGAAACTGTTCACTGCAAAATTCACGCAGGTCGACATCGGCCGCGGACATATCAATCAGCAATACATCACGGGCGCGAAACTCAGAAACCCCGTTAACGTCGACTATTACGCGACGAAAGCGACGCCAGCGTTCCACGCCAATCACGTTTGCCCCGTAGCGCTCACGCAGCTTCAGATCATCCAGACGCTGGCCAATCATAGGAGAACCGGGACGAATCGCCAGGCGACGCGCGCGCCCGGTCAGACGATATTCTTTAATCAGATCGCGAAAGGTCCGGCGTTTCCAGCCGTCTCCCGGCTGTCTGGAATCTTCTCCCTTGAGCATAAAGCGCATCAGCAGCATATAAATTATGCCGAGAACCAGAACCACCAGCCCCAGCGGGGTAACGCTAAAAAAGCTGAACCCGTTAAGTCCTTCACGTAACAGTTCACTGTTGACGACCAGGTTCGGCGGCGTCGCCACCAGCGTCATCATGCCGCTTATCAGGCCGGCAAAGCTCAGCGGCATCATCAGGCGTGAAGGGGAAATTTCCATGCGCATGGAAACGCTTAAGACCACCGGAATAAAGATGGCGACCACGCCGGTCGAACTCATAAACGCCCCGAGCCCGGCAACGGTAATCATCAGCAACACCAGCATTTTGACTTCACTGCTGCCAGCCACCTTCACCAGCCAGGCACCCATTACCGTCGCCACCCCGGTACGCACCAGGCCGTCGCCGATAATGAATAATGCCGCTATCAAAATAACGTTAGGATCGCTGAATCCGGAAAAGGCTTCTGTGATGCTCAATGTTCCGCTCAGAACAAAGGCAATGATGACCAGCAAAGCGACCGCGTCCATACGCACTCTGCCAGTGACAAACAAGACGACGGCAATCGCCAGCAATGAGAGAACCCATATCAATTCACCGTTCACAACATATCCTTGTTAAATGAGAGGGATGGATCGATTCTGCCATAAAAAAGCCCCAACAATCTGGGGCTAAATCATGTTCAGGTATTTCTTACAACGACCACATTGCCGTTGGGCTGTTTGGTCACAGAAATATGTTCCAGACTGGTCAGCGAAAAATCGACCTCATCCAGACGCGGCGTGTCCACTGGCGCGTTGACCGCTATCACATGACACCCTGCAGCCAGTCCTGAAAGCACCCCAGCGGGCGCATCTTCCACCACCGCGCATTCCTGTGGCGCAAGACCCAGAAGCTGGGCGCCTAACAGATAGGCGTCAGGCTCGGGCTTGCCTGTTTTTACCCGCTCGGCGGTGACAAACACTTCAGGAGCAGGCAGACCCGCGACACGATGACGCGCTCGTGCGACCGGCATGGATCCGGAGGTCACAATCGCCCATGGAATACCCGCTTTATTGAGGTGGTTGAGTAAATCAACCGCTCCCGGCAGCGCTGTGATCCCCGCGGTTTCCGTCGCTTCGATCTGCTCCAGGCGGGTGAATTCCGCGGCGATCTCAGCCTCAGATTTGCCCACCATAAAGTGTCGCAGGGAGGTAATGGCCTGCTTGCCATGAATAAAGCCGAGCACCTCGGCGTGATCGAGGCCAAAACGATCGGCCCAGTTGCACCACGCGCGTTCTACTGCGGGTAAGGAATCGACCAGCGTTCCATCCAGATCAAACAGAAAACCTTTGCACTGCACGCTCGCCCCCTCAGGCATTAATGATTTGGTTAATTTCATTCGCACTCAGGTGATACTGGCGCGGGCAAGAGTGCCAGACATTTAGCATACGCTGATATTTTTCCCACATCGGGGTCTGGGCGTTGAAGCCATGCGTACCCGCATCAAAGTGGGTATAACGACCTTCGACATTAACCATAAAACGTACGTACCCGAGGTAACGGGCTTCCGTTGCGGCGTCAAAGCCAAGGAAGGTCACGCGGCGCTCATCAATAGCCTGCGCGTCCTTAAGATTAGTCCAGGACACATGTAATGCGTGATACATCTCCATAATATCGATAATCGTACGACAGGTTTCTTCCGTCAGCTCACCGAACTCACGATCCAGCTCGCGCATCTGCAAGCCGTAACCGCGTTCAATAATCGTCTGCAAACGACGATAACGCTCGGCGTTAGTGGGATCGAGCATAGTCATCATTTTGTACTGATTAGACAAAATCAGACGTTGAGCGTTGGTCATTTCCATTTGGGACTCCTGTATCACTACTACTGCGATGAAAAAAAAGAAGGCATCTTGTGCCTTCTTTTATATGCGTAATCAGGGGTCAATTACAAATCATCAAGGAAAGTTTTATCCAGTTGTTTGAAGGCGCGCTTAAGCGTGTCAGCCAGCGCCTGATAATCAGGCTTTCCTTCTACCGGAGTGAGCGCCTGCCCGGCTTCTTGCAATTTACCCCGTACTTCGTAGAACCAGTTGAGTATTGAAGGCGGCAGCGGCGTTACAGAACGTTTACCCAGCCACCACATGCCCTGCATCGGCAGGCTGAGCGCAAACAGCGCAGTCGCCACGGCCGGTCCCAACTGCCCCCCTAACGCAATTTGCCAGCATAAGGTGAAGACGGCGATAGGCGGCATAAAACGGATCGCGTAACGCGTCATGCGGATCACGCGGTTCTCTACAAACACAGGTGCGAGGCGCTTTTCCATTGGCCACGTCTTCGCATAGTGCTGCCCCCGGCGAAACAAGCTAAAAAAATTGACGGAACGATTATCCGGTGTCGACATGGCGGTTACCTCAACTTCACATATAAAAATTAAAAAATTTGTGCAAAACAACAACTACAAGGGACATCGTTCAAAACATTTTGTCTTTGATACCCACATTCAGGTATCCTGTGCCGGCCTGTAAGGCCTTTAGTCCAAAATCATTGAGTCGTCAAATTGACACATAGTATGCCATTGGCTGAAAAATACGCAAAATGACATAGACTCAAAGGTATTTATTCCATCGTGCCCAAAAAGACTATGGCGCATGATGTTAATCATAAACGTCGGTGTCATCATGCGCTACGCTCTATGACTTCCTGACGTTTTTTTAGCCACGTATCATAAATAGGTACTTCCATGTCGAGTAAGTTAGTACTGGTTCTGAACTGCGGTAGCTCCTCACTGAAATTTGCCATCATCGATGCAGTAAACGGTGAAGAATACCTCTCTGGTTTAGCCGAATGTTTCCATCTCCCAGAAGCACGTATCAAGTGGAAAATGGACGGCGGTAAACAAGAAGCGGCTTTAGGTGCAGGCGCCGCTCACAGTGAAGCGCTGAATTTTATCGTTAATACTATTCTGGCACAAAAACCAGAACTGTCTGCTCAGCTGACTGCGATTGGCCACCGTGTTGTTCACGGCGGCGAGAAATACACCGGCTCTGTGGTTATCGACGATTCTGTTATTCAGGGTATCAAAGACGCAGCCTCTTTTGCACCGCTGCATAACCCTGCACACCTGATCGGTATCGCAGAAGCGCTGAAATCCTTCCCGAATCTGAAAGACAAAAACGTGGCTGTGTTCGACACCGCGTTCCATCAGACCATGCCAGAAGAGTCTTACCTCTATGCTCTGCCATACAGCCTGTACAAAGAACACGGTGTTCGTCGTTACGGCGCGCACGGTACCAGCCACTTCTTCGTGACTCAGGAAGCGGCAAAAATTCTGAACAAACCGGTTGATGAGCTGAACATCATCACTTGCCACCTGGGCAACGGCGGTTCTGTCTCTGCTATCCGTAACGGTAAATGTGTTGATACCTCCATGGGTCTGACCCCGCTGGAAGGTCTGGTGATGGGTACGCGTTCCGGTGACATCGACCCGGCGATCATCTTCCACCTGCACGACACCCTGGGCATGAGCGTTGACCAGATCAACAAAATGCTGACCAAAGAGTCCGGCCTGCTGGGTCTGACCGAAGTCACCAGCGACTGCCGTTATGTTGAAGATAACTACGCGACTAAAGAAGACGCTAAACGTGCAATGGACGTTTACTGTCACCGTCTGGCGAAATACATCGGTTCTTACACTGCGCTGATGGATGGTCGTCTGGATGCAGTTGTCTTCACCGGTGGTATTGGTGAAAACGCAGCGATGGTTCGTGAACTGTCTCTGGGCAAACTGGGCGTTCTGGGCTTTGAAGTTGACCACGAACGTAACCTGGCCGCACGTTTCGGCAAATCTGGTTTCATCAACAAAGAAGGTACCCGTCCTGCGGTGGTTATCCCAACCAACGAAGAACTGGTTATCGCGCAAGACGCGAGCCGTCTGACTGCCTGATTTCACACCGCCAGCCTAGCTGGCGGTGCTGTTTTGTAACCCGTCTACATCGACGGTAACGAAAGAGGATAAACCGTGTCCCGTATTATTATGCTGATCCCTACCGGAACCAGCGTCGGTCTGACCAGCGTCAGCCTTGGCGTGATCCGCGCAATGGAACGCAAAGGCGTTCGTCTGAGCGTCTTCAAGCCGATCTCTCAACCGCGTGCCGGTGGCGATGCGCCAGACCAGACTACCAGCATCGTCCGTGCTAACTCTTCTCTGCCAGCCGCTGAGCCGCTGAAGATGAGCCACGTTGAATCTCTGTTGTCCAGCAATCAGAAAGATGTGCTGATGGAAGAGATCATCGCGAACTACCACGCGAACACTAAAGACGCTGAAGTTGTACTGGTTGAAGGCCTGGTCCCAACCCGTAAACATCAGTTCGCGCAGTCTCTGAACTACGAAATCGCGAAAACGCTGAACGCAGAAATCGTCTTCGTAATGTCTCAGGGTACCGATACCCCGGAACAGCTGAACGAGCGTATTGAACTGACTCGCAGCAGCTTCGGCGGCGCGAAAAACACCAACATCACCGGCGTAATCGTTAACAAACTGAACGCACCGGTTGATGAGCAGGGCCGTACTCGCCCGGATCTGTCCGAGATTTTCGACGACTCTTCCAAAGCGAAAGTGATCAAAGTTGATCCGGCTAAACTGCAAGAATCCAGCCCGCTGCCGGTTCTGGGCGCGGTGCCATGGAGCTTCGATCTGATCGCAACGCGTGCAATCGATATGGCGCGTCATCTGAACGCCACTATCGTTAACGAAGGTGATATCAATACCCGTCGCGTGAAGTCTGTGACTTTCTGCGCACGCAGCATTCCGCACATGCTGGAGCACTTCCGTGCAGGTTCTCTGCTGGTGACTTCCGCCGATCGTCCTGACGTGCTGGTTGCAGCATGCCTGGCAGCCATGAACGGCGTGGAAATCGGTGCCCTGCTGCTGACTGGCGGCTACGAAATGGACGCGCGTATCACTAAACTGTGCGAACGTGCATTTGAAACCGGCCTGCCGGTATTCATGGTGAACACCAACACCTGGCAGACCTCTCTGAGCCTGCAGAGCTTCAACCTGGAAGTTCCGGTTGACGATCACGAACGTATTGAGAAAGTTCAGGAATACGTTGCTAACTACATCAACGCTGACTGGATTGAATCCCTGACCGCGACCTCTGAGCGCAGCCGTCGTCTGTCTCCGCCAGCGTTCCGTTATCAGCTGACCGAGCTGGCACGTAAAGCCGGCAAGCGCGTTGTTCTGCCGGAAGGTGACGAGCCGCGTACCGTTAAAGCGGCGGCTATCTGTGCTGAACGCGGTATCGCAACCTGCGTACTGCTGGGCAACCCGGATGAGATCACCCGCGTTGCGGCCTCTCAGGGCGTTGAGCTGGGTGCTGGCGTAGAAATCGTTGATCCAGATGTGGTTCGCGAAAGCTACGTTGCTCGCCTGGTCGAACTGCGTAAAAACAAAGGTATGACCGAAACCGTTGCCCGCGAACAGCTGGAAGACAACGTGGTTCTCGGTACCCTGATGCTGGAACAGGACGACGTTGACGGTCTGGTTTCTGGTGCAGTTCATACCACCGCGAACACCATCCGTCCGCCGCTGCAGCTGATCAAAACTGCACCGGGTAGTTCCCTGGTGTCTTCCGTGTTCTTCATGCTGCTGCCGGATCAGGTTTACGTATACGGCGACTGCGCGATCAACCCGGATCCGACTGCAGAGCAACTGGCAGAAATCGCGATTCAGTCCGCTGAATCCGCCATTGCCTTCGGTATCGAACCGCGCGTAGCAATGCTCTCCTACTCCACCGGTACTTCTGGTGCAGGTAGCGACGTAGAAAAAGTTCGTGAAGCCACGCGTCTGGCGCAGGAAAAACGTCCTGACCTGATGATCGACGGTCCGCTGCAGTATGACGCCGCCGTTATGGCTGACGTAGCAAAATCCAAAGCGCCGAACTCTCCAGTTGCAGGTCGCGCTACCGTGTTCATCTTCCCGGATCTGAACACCGGTAACACCACCTACAAAGCGGTACAGCGTTCTGCCGACCTGATCTCCATCGGGCCGATGCTGCAGGGTATGCGCAAGCCTGTGAACGACCTGTCTCGTGGCGCGCTGGTTGACGACATCGTCTACACCATCGCTCTGACCGCGATCCAGTCTTCCCAACAGCAGCAGTAATCTGTCGAGTGTGCCGGATGTCTTATCCGGCAACACTTCTGCTTATTAAACCGGAAATAGCTTATATTTCCGGTTTTTTTATACCTGTTTTTCCCGTTGGCATATTCTGAAACATTTGCCAGGATGCGCTGCATCAATGAATAACTATTCTCCTGTTTGCATACTTATCCTCTTTTGCATTGCAACAGGGATAGTCTTTCATGTCAGCAGTAACAGAAACACAGCCAGCTAAAAAATGGGCGATGCCCGATACGTTGGTGATTATTTTTTTCGTTGCCATTTTAACCAGTCTGGCGACATGGGTTGTTCCCGTCGGGATGTTCGACAGTCAGGAAGTGCAGTATCAGGTTGATGGACAAACCAAAACCCGTAAGGTGGTCGACCCCCATTCTTTTCGAATTCTGACCAACGACGCGGGCGAAGAGCAGTATCACCGGGTGCAGTTTTTCACCACCGGTGATGAGCGCCCAGGCCTGATGAATTTTCCGTTTGAAGGGTTAACCTCCGGCTCTAAATTCGGCACTGCCGTCGGCATTATTATGTTTATGCTGGTGATTGGCGGCGCATTCGGCATCGTTATGCGTACCGGAACCATCGATAACGGCATCCTGGCGCTCATCCGCCATACGCGAGGAAACGAAGTCCTGTTTATCCCGGTGCTGTTTGTTCTCTTCTCATTAGGCGGCGCGGTGTTTGGCATGGGGGAAGAGGCGGTCGCCTTTGCCATTATTATCGCACCGTTAATGGTACGGTTAGGTTACGACAGTATCACCACCGTTCTGGTCACCTATATTGCGACTCAAATTGGATTCGCCAGCTCATGGATGAACCCGTTTTGCGTGGTCGTCGCGCAGGGGATTGCGGGCGTGCCGGTGCTCTCTGGTTCCGGTCTGCGTATCATTGTGTGGGTGGTTGCGACCCTGATAGGGCTGACCTTCACGCTGGCCTATGCGGCACGCATCAAAAAGAATCCGCTTTTGTCCCGGGTACATGAATCCGACCGTTTCTTTCGCGAACAGCAGGACGACGTTGTGGAACGACGCTTCACGCTGGGCGACTGGCTGGTGCTGCTGGTGCTGACTGCGGTAATGATTTGGGTTGTCTGGGGCGTGATCGTCAACGCGTGGTTTATTCCTGAGATCGCCAGTCAGTTCTTCACCATGGGCCTGGTAATTGGCATCATCGGCGTGGTCTTTCGCCTCAACGGCATGACGGTCAACATCATGGCCTCCTCATTCACTGAAGGCGCACGAATGATGATTGCCCCTGCCCTGCTGGTCGGTTTTGCCAAGGGCATATTACTGCTGGTCGGTAATGGAGAAGCGGGGGAAGCCAGCGTGTTGAACACGATGCTGCACAGCATTGCCAACGGCATCAGCGGGCTGGATAACGCCATCGCGGCGTGGTTTATGCTGCTGTTCCAGGCGGTGTTTAATTTCTTCGTTACTTCCGGCTCTGGTCAGGCTGCATTGACCATGCCGTTATTAGCACCCTTAGGCGATCTGGTTGGCGTAAACCGTCAGGTCACCGTACTGGCCTTCCAGTTTGGCGACGGATTCAGTCATATTATCTATCCTACATCGGCATCGCTGATGGCGACGTTAGGCGTGTGTCGGGTGGATTTTCGTAACTGGCTGAAGGTAGGCGCCACGCTGTTGGGACTGCTGTTTATTATGTCCAGCGTGGTGGTAATTGGCGCGCAGATAATGGGTTACCATTAAAAAACGATTGCCCGGCCTACACGATTTCTCGACGCTGTAGGCCGGATGAGCAGATTTTACTCAGCTTCTTCCTGCTTTTCGGCTTTCGCCCCTTCATTCTTAGCGTTGCGGGTCATCCACAGCGCCAGGGCTTTCAGTGAGTCCGGCGTAAATTCGTCGCAGCGCGCGGTAATTTCTTCCGGCGTCAGCCAGCAAACTTCACTAACCTCTTCTTCCTGAAGCGCAAACGGTCCGTGGGAAACACAGCTAAACAGCCCGCCCCATACGCGACAATTCTGGTCTTCAAAATAAAACTGCCCATGCTCGGCAAACGGCACGCCCGCAATCCCCAGTTCCTCTTCCGCTTCACGGCGCGCTGAATCCAGTAGTTGCTCGTCAGCCTGCACAACACCGCCAGCGGTGGCATCCAGCATGCCGGGCAAAAAATCTTTTGTCTCAGTACGACGCTGAACCAGAATTTTGCCCATTCCATCATGCACGACGATATACGTTGCACGATGGCGTAAGCGTTGCGCCCGCATTTGTTCCCGGCTGGATTGTGCAATGACTTCGTTGTCTTCATTCACAATATCCACCCATTCCGTACTTGCCAAACGACGCTGTTCCACCATCAGGAAACCTTCTTTTTTCTTGCGCTCTTACGGCGCGTTTATGTTTGTGGGGTAAATTACGGATTAATCTCGACCTGTGCAATAACACTTTGATCATTGAGTGCCATTACGCTGAGAACATTATCATCCAGAATCCCGTAACTTGCCGCAAAGCCCCCTTTCGGGATGCTTACCGAGCCGGGATTGAAGTGGTAAACATCCCCTTGACGCTCAGCCACGGGCAAATGTGTATGCCCATAAACCAGCACATCTCCCACGTTGAGCGTGGGCATATTTTGCGGGCCAAAAAGATGCCCGTGCGTCAAAAAGAGTCGCTGGTTTTCTGTCAGAATTTGCTGCCACGGCGCGGTCATCGGAAAATGCAGAAGCATCTGATCCACTTCGCTGTCACAATTGCCACGCACAGCGATAATCCGCGCTGCCAGCGCATTCAACCGCTCAGCAACCTGCGCAGGCGCATAGCCTTCCGGGAGCGCATTACGCGGTCCGTGGTTTAAAACATCACCCAATATCACCAGCCATTGCGCACCGCTTGCGGCAAACCGTTCAAGTACGCGTTCCGTGGCTGGCAACGAACCATGAATGTCCGATGCGAACATCAGTTTCATCACTCACTCCTCGTTGAAAAGTACCTTGTAATGATACTGGATTACGCCCCGTTTTTCAGCAGGAACGCTTCGCTGAAAGCGCGATAAAACGCTGGACTGAAGCGCGCTGCCACTGGAAGGCGGCATATTCTGCAAGCGCTTCGGGAACCTCATCGCCGTTAAGGACCAGACGATTCAGCATTAGTGCTAAATCGCAGTCGGCAATACACCATTCGCCAAATAAATTCTGCTTACCGTGGCTCAATAAATGGCTCGCAGTGGCGAACAATTTCTCCGCACTGACTTTTCCCGCTTCGCTTAACGGACCTTTTTTCACGCCAGCAAAAACCACGTCCGTTGAGCGTTCTTCACGGATAGGCATCAGATCGCTGCGGATCCACGCCTGAACCTGGCGCGCCCGCGCGCGCTTTTGCACATCGTGTGGGTAGATTCGCTCCCACTGCGGCGGCGCAAAACTCTCTTCCAGGAACTCAGTAATCGCTGATGATTCGCTCAGCTCGAAACCGTCGATTTCAAGCACCGGCACGCGCCGCGTTAACGCATACCCTTGCCATGAAGGTTGCAAGTGTTCGCCGCTGTTGAGATCAACGGTTTTCAGCGTAAAAGGCAGTCCTTTCTCTTGCAGAGCGACATAAACAGACAGCACGTAAGGGGAGAAAAAATTGGCATCTGACCACAGCGTAATTGCAGATTTGCTCATAATGTCCTCTGAAATGTATTGGCTTGCCTTCAAAATATAGAGTCTTTCTCTCACTGTCACTTGATGAAAACTCACGCACGCCAACAGGCTCTATACTTGTTATGACCCGGTTCATGACAAAACGGACGCTGAAAATGATCGATCTCTATTACACTCCATCGCCAAACGGTCACAAAATCACGCTGTTTCTTGAAGAGGCGCAGCTGCAATACCGTCTGATTCATGTCGATATCAGCAAAGGTAGCCAGTTTCACCCTGATTTTCTGCAAATCTCACCAAACAATAAAATCCCGGCCATTATCGACAGTGCCCCGGTAGACGGCGGAAAGCCCATCAGCCTGTTTGAGTCCGGAGAAATTTTACTCTATCTGGCAGAAAAGAGCGGTAAGCTGCTGAGCGGTGAGTTACGTGAACGCCACACTACGCTGCAGTGGTTGTTCTGGCAGGTCAGCGGCCTCGGACCCATGCTGGGTCAGAATCATCATTTTAGCCACTACGCCCCACAAACGATTCCCTACGCCATTGAAAGATACCAGGTTGAAACCCAGCGCCTGTACAACGTGATGAATAAACGTCTGGAAACGTCCCCCTGGCTGGGGGGCGATCACTACAGCATTGCCGACATTGCCTGCTGGCCGTGGATCCACGCCCATCAGCGTCAGCGCATCGACCTCGACAACTACCCGGCGGTCAATAACTGGCATGAACGCATCCGTACGCGTCCCGCAACGGAACGCGCCATGCAACAAGCACAAAGTGAGAAGCGGTGACGCGATTCGGTTCTCGTGTATCATGCAAAGGTTCATACATGGAGGAAACCTGCAATGTCACAACCTGACGCAATTATTCGTATAAAAAACCTTCGTCTGCGCACTTTTATCGGCATCAAAGAAGAGGAGATCCTTAACCGCCAGGATATCGTCATCAACATTGCCATTCACTATCCGGCAGACAAAGCCCGTACCAGCGAAGATATCAACGACGCGCTGAATTATCGCACTATCACCAAGAGCATCATTGCCCACGTGGAGGGTAACCGCTTCTCATTGTTAGAAAAATTAACTCAAGATGTGCTCGATATCGCACGCGAACATCACTGGGTCACTTATGCTCAAGTAGAGATAGATAAACTTCACGCATTACGTTACGCCGACTCAGTCTCTATGACGCTGAGCTGGCAGCGCTAAAACATAACCCGGGAGGCGACATGCAGATTCTGATTACCGGCGGTACTGGCCTGATTGGACGTCATCTGATCCCCCGCTTGCTGGAGCTGGGGCATCAGATAACCGTAGTGACCCGTTCTCCTGATAAGGCCCGTCAGATTCTCGACTCCCGGGTTACGCTGTCCAAAGGGCTGGAAGAGCGGCAAAATCTCAATGACATTGATGCCGTCATTAACCTTGCCGGAGAGCCGATTGCGGACAAGCGCTGGAGTGCCCAGCAAAAGGAACGCCTGTGTCAGAGCCGCTGGGTCATCACGCAGAAGCTGGTCGATTTAATCAATGCCAGCGAGACACCGCCCGCAGTGCTAATTTCCGGTTCCGCTACCGGTTACTACGGCGATTTAGGCGAAGTAGTGGTCACAGAAGAAGAGCCGCCGCATAACGAATTTACCCATAAGCTGTGCGCCCGCTGGGAGCAAATTGCCAGCACCGCGCAAAGCGACAAAACCCGCGTGTGTATGCTGCGCACCGGCGTGGTACTGGCCTCTGCTGGCGGCATTCTGGCGAAAATGGTCCCGCCGTTTCGTCTTGGCTTAGGCGGACCAATTGGCAACGGACGCCAGTATATGGCCTGGATCCATATTGATGATATGGTCAACGGAATTCTCTGGCTGCTGGATAACGATCTGCGCGGTCCCTTCAATATGGTTTCACCGTACCCGGTGCACAATGAGCAGTTTGCCCACGCGCTGGGCCACGCTCTGAACCGCCCTGCCATTCTGCGCGTTCCCGCCACCGCAATGCGGTTGCTGATGGGAGAATCTTCAGTGCTGGTTCTCGGCGGGCAGCGAGCGTTGCCAAAACGCCTGGAAGCGTCCGGTTTCGCGTTTCGCTGGTACGATTTAGAAGAAGCGCTGGCGGATGTCATTCGATAACCCCTAAGCGCTATTCACGGTCGCCGTTGTGGTGGTAAGGTTATAGGCCAGATTTCTGCAATGGCGACGTTATGGCGATAATTTCGACTCCCCGACTTACCCTCTCTTTGTTTCAGTTTTCTGACTGGTCATTTTTCCAGAAACTACGTGAATGTCCTGAAGTCATGCGCTATATGGGCAACATCGCCCCGGCGAAAGATACGCGTCTGTTATTCGCCAGACGCCTTGCCGCACAGCACACTTTTGTCATCCGCGAGCACAACAACCCGACGCCGCTCGGCGATATTGGTCTGCAAATCAGCCATCTCTACCCGCACGAAGCCGACCTCGGCTACGCCATCTTGCCACAGGCGCAGGGGAAAGGTATTGCCAGCGAAGCCGTACGCGCGGTGTGCCAGTACGCCTTCGAGCACGCGGCGGTCACAGCGATAAATGCTTACGCACTGGCGGATAATAAGGGCTCAATACGGATTCTGGAAAAAACGGGGTTCGTGCGTACGCAGGTGCTGGAAAAGGCGTATGAGATTGATGGTATCGCCTACGACGACTGGGTTTATCGTCTGGAGTGCGACGCGCTAAAATCCCAGGCCCGGAAAGCGTAGCGCCTCCGGGCAGGTGACTTACTTCAACGAACCTTTGAGGAACTGCTGCAAACGCGGACTTTGCGGATTACCAAATACCTGTTCCGGATCGCCCTCTTCTTCAATCTTCCCCTGATGCAGGAAAATCACGTGCGTGGAGACATGACGGGCAAACCCCATTTCGTGGGTCACGACCACCATGGTTTTTCCCTCTTCGGCCAGTTGTTGCATAATGCGCAGCACTTCGCCCACCAGCTCCGGGTCAAGCGCCGACGTGGGTTCATCAAACAGCAACACTTCCGGTTCCATCGCCAGCGCACGAGCAATGGAGACACGCTGCTGCTGACCACCGGACAGATGCACCGGATATTTGCCCTGAGCGCGCTCATCAATACCCACTTTCGCCAGATACTTCACCGCACGTTCGCGAGCTTCCTGCTTGCTCAACCCCAACACCTGGATCGGCGCTTCCATCACGTTTTCCAGCACCGTCATGTGGCTCCACAGATTAAAGTGCTGAAAGACCATCGTCAGTCGCGTGCGCAGCAAGCGCAGCTGATTTTTGTCTGCAACCTTAAGCTGGCCGTCTTTGTCGCGTACCAGACCAATGTTCTGACCACTCACCACAATCGACCCGGCGCTCGGTTTCTCGAGAAAGTTAATGCAGCGCAGGAAGGTACTTTTACCGGAACCTGACGAGCCAATAATACTGATAACATCACCCGCATTGGCCTGCAGCGATACCCCTTTCAGCACTTCATGTTCGCCGTAGTGCTTATGTAAATCGATAACGTTTAATTTATTTTCAGACATCGTGTTACTCGAATCATTTAGAGGATACATGCTGCAACCAGCGTTTTTCCGCTTTACGGAACATACTGATCAGGACATACGAAATAATCAAATACAGAACAGCGGCAATACCGAAGGCGGTAAACGGCTGATACGTTGCCGAGTTGATATCGCGGGCGATTTTCAACAAATCAGGCACCGTTGCGGTAAATGCCAGCGCCGTGGAGTGCAGCATTAAAATAACTTCATTGCTGTAAGCCGGCAGCGCAATACGCAGCGCGGAAGGCAAAATAATGCAGCGATACAGTTTAAATGACGAGAAACCGTAAGCGCGCGCGGCTTCAATCTCACCATGGGGTACGGAACGAATAGCCCCGGCGAAAATCTCCGTGGTATAGGCGCAGGTATTCAACGTCAGCGCCAGCACGGTGCAATTTAGCCCACTGCGGAAAAACGCGTTGAGGAAGTCCGTGCCTTTGACTATCTCCAGCGTATACATCCCGGAATAAAACACCAGCAACTGGACGTACAGCGGCGTCCCACGAAAAATATAGGTGAACAGCCAGATGGGAAACTGGATAAATTTATTACTGGAAACACGACCAATTGCCAAAAACAGCGCCAGTATCCCGCCCATCACCACCGACGAAATCAGAAGCCACAGGGTGATAGCCACGCCGGTGTAGCGATATCCGTCGGTCCACAGCAGGGACTTCCAGTATTCCTGAATAATCTCAATCACAGGTCAGCCCTCTTCACACCCACAGAATAGCGGCGCTCAAGGTACAGCAGCACACCATTAGAAACAGTGGTAAACACCAGATAGATGACCCCGCACACTACGGCAAAATAGAACGGCTCCCAGGTACTTTTTCCGGCAAGCTGAGTGGCTTTCACCACGTCTTCCAGGCCGAGCAACGATACCAGCGCCGTGGCCTTAAGAATGACCTGCCAGTTGTTGCCAATTCCCGGTAAGGCATAGCGCATCATCGCCGGGAACATAATGCGGCGAAATATTTGTGAACTGGTAAAACCGAATGCCGTCGCGGCTTCAATATGTCCTTTTGGCACGGCCATAAATGCGCCACGAAATGTTTCGGTAAAATAGGCTCCGTAGATAAACCCGAGCGTAATAATACCCGCGACCATCGGATCGATATCAATCTGGCTGATACCAATTGCATCGGTAAGGGTATTCAGCGCGATTTGTAATCCGTAAAAGATGAGCAGCATTAAGACCAGATCGGGCACGCCGCGGATAAGCGTTGTGTACCCTTCGAAAATAAGCGCCAGCGCCCGGCTTTGCGACAGCTTTGCTGCCGCGCCGACAAGGCCTATCAGAACCGCCAGTACCACCGAGCTAAGTGCCAGCTCCAGCGTAACAATTGCGCCCTGTAAAATAACACCTGAAAAGCCATACAACATGCTGCCTGTCCTGTCGTGTGTGGTGGAGTAATAAGCCTCTTTTGATTTCAGACAAATCGTTAAATGCCGGATGGCGGCTCTGCCTTATCCGGCCTACAAAATTGCTGTAGACCGGATACGCGCAGCGCCATCAGGCATAAATTCAACTCGTCAAAAATCTACGGGCTTTATCAGCACCTGCGGTGATTAACCGCCGTAAACATCAAAATCGAAGTACTTTTTCGCCAGCTTCTCGTAAGTACCGTCAGCTCGCATCTCGGCAAAGGCTTTGTTCAGTGCTTCGCGCAGTTCGTTATCATCTTTGCGCAGCCCCATACCGGTACCCACGCCGAATAACTTCTCATCTTTTACAGATGGGCCGCCGAATTTGTAATCTTTACCGACCGGCTGTTTCAGGAAGCCTTCGCTGGCTGCGACTTCATCCTGGAATGCAGCATCAATACGCCCGGCAGTCAGGTCAGAATAGATATTGTCTTGCCCCTGATAAGAGACAATTTCAATGCCTTTTGGCGCCCAGTGCTCGTTGCCGAAGGTTTCCTGAGTCGTGCCCTGCAGCACGCCAACACGTTTACCTTTCAGCAACTCAATGGTTGGTTGAATCGCAGAATCTTTAGCGACAACCAGACGCGAGTCGGCTGCATAAAGCTTGTCGGTAAAGGCGATTTCCTGCTGACGTTTTTCAGTGATGGAAAGCGAGGACATAATCGCATCGATTTTCTTCGCTTTTAACGAAGGGATAAGCGCGTCCAGCGGGTTTTCCACGAAGGTACATTGTGTATTGATACGTTTGCACAGCTCTTTAGCCAGATCGATATCAAAACCGACTAATTCACCCTGTGCATTTTTCGATTCGAACGGCGCATAAGTAGGATCGGTACCGATACGAATTTTTTGCGGAATGGCTGCAAATGCTGCGGTAGCACTGGAGAAAGCCAGGACCAGAGAAAGAGACAACACCAGTTTTTTCATAACTATCCTCAACAGACTGTCTTTTATAGGGGATCTTTACAGGACCAGGTGCAGTTATCGTGCCATTAATCGGGCCGACAAGGCAAAGCATTCTACCCTGTCGGCGGTATTTATTTGCATGAAAAGCGCTTAAGTATGCACTCATGCTTATTAAGACAGCGACAAAAGCACCAAAACAGTGCACTGAATTTATTATGCACCGTAATGGTTACCCGCAATGGTGCAGTCCATTCCCCGCTGCGGCGTATTAATCGCCGTAGACATTGAAGTTAAAATACTTGCTCGCCATTTTGTCGTAGGTGCCGTCTTTGCGCAGTTCGCCCAGCGCTTTATCGAAAGCAGCTTTCAGCTCTGCATCATCTTTGCGCAAGCCAATCCCGGTGCCGTCACCAAAGTATTTTTTATCTTTCACCGACGGACCAGCAAAAGCGTAGTCCTTACCGGCAGGCTGCTTCAGGAAGCCTTCGCTGGCCGCGACTTCATCCTGCAACGCCGCGTCCAGACGACCCGCTGTCAGGTCAGAATAGATAAGGTCCTGGTTCGCATAGGCCACCACATCTACGCCTTTGCTGCGCCAGTTGTCATTAGCATAGGCTTCCTGAGTCGAGCCTTGCAGTACGCCAACATGTTTACCTTTGAGGGAATCAAGAGTCGGTTGAATTGGGGAACCTTTCGCGGCGATCAGACGTGAGTCTGCTGCGTAAAGTTTGTCTGAGAACGCAATCTCTTGCTGACGCTTCTCAGTGATTGAAAGCGAGGAGATGATGGCATCAATTTTTTTCGCTTTCAGCGACGGGATCAGCGCGTCAAAGTCGCTGGCTACCCAGGTACATTTGATCTGCATGCGCTTACACATCTCATTTCCCAGATCGATATCAAAGCCGACAAAGTCGCCTTTGGCATCTTTAGAGGAAAAAGGTGCGTACGTTGTATCTGTACCAATACGAACCGTCTGCGGAAGTGCTGCGTAGCTGGCCGCGGTGGCGGAGAGTCCTACCAGCAAAGACAAAGCAAGAACCGTCTTCTTCATACATAACCCTCAAGTGGCGTAATTTTATTATGTTTTACGTTGTGTTGTGTGTTTGCAGACTTTTTCATGCAGGTCTTATGCCATTTTCGCGTCGATGAGGATATTCGACGTTAAATATGTTAATAAAACGTTGCAATAATGTCCTGATTTTGAAGATAGCAGGTCTGACGGTTGAACCGCAGCGTTTCGTTGAGTTTTAACGAATTAAATGTTGAGGATATGATCGCGGTTACAAAATTGCCCTGAAACAGGGCAACGGATGTTTCTTTGCACGCTGATGGAACGGTTTTACGCCCCTTGCCAGCGGGTGAACAGATCCTGTGGAAGGGAGATATCAAACTGGTCGAGTACGCGGTTAACTGTTTGATTAATCACATCATCTAGCGTTTGCGGGCGATGATAGAATGCCGGGACTGGCGGCATAATCACCGCGCCAATTTCTGCCGCCTGCGTCATCAGTCGCAGATGCCCCAGATGCAGGGGCGTTTCACGCACGCACAGCACCAGCGGGCGGCGTTCTTTCAACACCACGTCTGCCGCACGGGTAAGCAGCCCATCGGTGTAACTGTGGACGATGCCTGAAAGCGTTTTGATTGAACAAGGTAATATTACCATTCCGGCGGTCTGAAAAGAGCCGGAAGAGATACTAGCGGCGATATCGCGCGTATCGTGATTTACATTCGCCAGTGCCTGCACGTCGCGTACAGAGAGGTCTGTTTCCAGCGCCAGCGTCTGTCGGGCAGCAGCACTCATCACCAGGTGGGTTTCCACATCAGTAACGTCACGCAAAACCTGCAGCAGGCGCACGCCATAAATCGCGCCACTGGCACCGCTAATCCCTACAATGAGTCGTTTCATTTTTTCGCCCTTACTTGTTTCAGGGCTGACTTTGCAGGTTTTTATGCGCAGTTGCAAGTCAGTCCACTCTATGTGTCCTGACCTGCAACAGAACATTATCCTTCGTTATGCATCTCGAGGTTTTCCGCTTCGTTCTGACGCAAAATTGCTTTGGCATCGTCATTACGCAGGGAGTCAAGGAAATCGAGATATTGCTGGTCGACGTCTTTGGTGACGTACACGCCATTAAACACTGAACATTCAAACTGCTGAATATCCGGGTTCTCAGCGCGGACCGCTTCAATCAGATCGTTCAGATCCTGGAAGATAAGACCGTCTGCACCGATTATCTGGCGAATCTCGTCCACTTCGCGACCATGAGCAATCAGTTCCGTCGCCGTAGGCATATCGATACCATAAACGTTCGGGAAGCGAATTTCCGGGGCCGCAGAGGCCAGATACACTTTCTTCGCTCCGGCTTCACGCGCCATCTCGATAATCTGTTCCGAGGTGGTACCGCGCACGATGGAGTCATCCACCAGCAGCACGTTTTTATCACGGAATTCCGCACGGTTGGCGTTCAGCTTACGGCGCACGGATTTACGGCGCAGCTGCTGGCCGGGCATGATAAAGGTACGACCCACGTAGCGGTTTTTCACAAAACCCTGACGGTACGGCTTACCGAGAATACGGGCAATTTCCAGCGCGATATCGCAGGAGGTTTCCGGAATCGGGATCACCACGTCAATGTCCAGATCTTCCCACTCGCGAGCAATTTTTTCGCCAAGCTTGGTACCCATATTTACACGGGCGCTGTAAACGGAAATCTTGTCGATAAAGGAGTCAGGACGTGCGAAGTAAACGTATTCAAACAGGCACGGATTGCTGACCGGGTTATCGGCACACTGGCGAGTAAACAGCTGACCTTTTTCGGTGATATACACCGCTTCGCCAGGTGCCACATCGCGCAGGAATTCAAAGCCCAGCGTATCCAGCGCCACGCTCTCGGAGGCCACCATATACTCGGTACGACCATCCCCGATATCGCGTTTACCCAGTACCAGCGGACGGATACCGTTAGGATCGCGGAAGGCAACCATACCGTGGCCAATAATCATCGCCACGCAGGCATAGGCGCCGCGGATCTGGCGGTTGGTTGCCGCAATAGCAGCAAAAATATTATCGGCTTCCAGCGGATAATGGCGGAAGTTATCCAGCTCGCTGGCGAAAATATTCAGCAAAATTTCAGAGTCTGAAGTGGTATTGATGTGGCGGCGCTTTTCTTCAAACAGCTTTTTACGCAGCTCATGCGCATTGGTCAGGTTGCCATTATGGGCAAGCGTGATGCCATACGGTGAGTTGACGTAAAAAGGTTGAGCTTCGGAGGCGCTGGAGCTGCCAGCCGTTGGGTAACGCACATGACCGATGCCCATATTGCCCTGCAAACGCTGCATATGGCGCGCTTCAAAAATATCGCTCACCATTCCGTTTGCTTTACGCAAGCGGAAGCAGTTGTTGGCATCAATGGTGATGATGCCTGCGGCATCCTGACCACGATGCTGGAGCACCGTTAACGCGTCATAAATCGACTGGTTTACCGGCATAACACCGGCGATACCGACAATACCGCACATACGTCTTTTCCTCGTTCAGCAACAACCCAAAGTTTATACTTTGGGCAAGAAACTTGACGAGCTTTGCAGATAGTCAAAGAACCATCTGATGATGAAACTGAACTGCGGGATCAGCTGCGACTTGCTCCAGTCTTCACTTTTCGACAGACCTGTAAAGGTATCGAGAAAGAACAGTATGGCGGCGACGATCAGCGCTCCTCGCAGAGCACCAAAGCAGATCCCCAACACCCTGTCGGTACCCGACAGGCCTGTTTTCTCTACCAGTTGGCCTATCACAAAGTTAACGATAGCGCCGACGATAAGTGTCGCGATAAACAGTATCGCGATAGCAATCCCATTTCGAACGAGTTCGTCTTCAAAGCCCGTAAACCAGACAGACAGGTAAGTGTAGTAATGGCTGGCGACAAAGAAAGCACAACCCCAAGTCACCAACGATAATGCTTCACGAACAAAGCCACGGATCAGGCTAACCAGACAGGAAAAACCAATCACCGCGATAATGGCGTAATCAATCCAGACCATAAGTGTCCCACGATTTAACGCCCTGTCGTCCTGTTCGGGGCGCATTCTAACAGAAAAAGAAAACGTTTGCGTAGGGATTTCCTTTCCACGCGTAAATAAAAATGGCGCTGAAAAAATCTTCAACGCCATACCGTTTTATGCCTCTTCGGGCACTGCCGGATAGCGGTAAAAACACCCTATCCGGCCTGAATTAAGAGCAACGCCGTGAACAGCGCAATCCCTTAATTAGGGGTGTACCCCATCACTACGCCACTCAGACCGGAGATCTTCTGCAGCTCGCCCAGCGAGTTCTTCAGCTTATCTTTGGAGGCGTCAGGTCCTACGAGAATACGGGTTATTTTACCCTGCACCGGCGTTGACGGGGAAGTATATACCCGGAAGCCCGCGCCACGAAGTTTACCCACGATCTCATTGACCTTATCCGCATTTTTCAGCGCACCGAGCTGTACAACGTAGGCTTTGCCGGTTGGAGCTGGCGGTTCCACCGCGGCCGGTTTCGGCGCTGGAGCCGGTGCTGGCGTCGGAGCGACGGCAACCGGCTGCGGCTTCGGTTTGGGTTTCGGCTGTTCTACAGGCGCGGGGACAGGATCTAACTCCGCGCTGTTTGCCGTCGTCAAACGTGATGGATCCAACGATGGCGCGGCAGCATCACCCGCGCGCACCTCTTCTGCCGCCCCTTCCGGCGGCTGCGTCGGCAGCGCCTGCGTGGCTGCAGGCATCATGTCTGGTTCATCGCGATCGCCGGGTTTCGGCACCAGCGGGATCGCCGCAAACTCATCCTGATAATGCTTTTTCTGCCCGTCAAGCAGCCCGGGGAGCACAATCACCCCCAGCGCGACCAGCACAATTGTGCCGACTAATCGATTCTGAAACTTACTCGCCACCGCTTCTCCCCACGTCTATCACTTCCATGACATGTGCGACAGTGTGAAACGATCCACACACCAACACGGTATCTTCTGGCTTCGCCTCAGCTAGCGCCGCAGACCATGCCTGCGCCACGCTGTCATAGGCGTAGCCTTTGCCCAGATGCTCCAGCAGTTGTTCTGCAGTAGCACCACGCGGCCCTTCCAGGGGCGCACAGTACCAGGCGTCAACCACGCTTTTTAACCAGGCTAACGTACCGGCAATATCTTTATCATGTAGCATACCGATAACCGCAAGTACACGCCCGCTTTTCACTAATTTTTTCAGACGGCCGGTCAGATACTCCGCCGCATGCGGGTTATGGGCAACATCAAAAATCACCCGCGGCGACTCGCTCACAATCTGGAAGCGCCCCGGTAAAATCGCCTGTTCAATACCGTCACGAATGGCCTGCTCGCTGACGTTAAGCCCGCTTGCGCGCAGTGCTGCCAGTGCGGTAGCGGCGTTAGGTTGCGGGACCTGCGGCAACGGCAGGTGCGCCAACGTGCCGTGACTGTCCGTAAAGGACCAGTCGTTCTCCGTGACCGCATAGCGCCAGTCCACGCCGCAGCGTTGCAAAATCGCCCCGCTCTCTTGCGCAACATCGGCGATGGTGTAAGGCATTTCCGGTTCACCGACGATAGCCGGTTTCTCTGCACGGAAAATTCCCGCCTTCTCACGACCAATGCTTTCGCGATCCGGGCCCAGCCAGTCAGTATGGTCAAGCGCAATGCTGGTGACCACCGCAACATCGGCATCCACGATATTGGTAGCGTCAAGGCGACCGCCTAACCCAACTTCCAGGATGACGACATCCAGTTGGGCCTGTTTAAACAACCAGAGCGCCGATAACGTACCGTATTCAAAGTAGGTCAGGGAAATGTCGCCACGCGCGTCTTCAATCTCAGCAAACGAGGCGGTATGCGCTGACTCCGGCAGTTCACGTCCCTGCACGCGTACGCGTTCCGTGTAGCGCACCAGATGCGGCGAACTGTAAACGCCAACTTTATAACCTGCTGCGGTCAGCACAGATTCCAGCGTACGACAGGTTGTGCCTTTCCCGTTGGTTCCCGCCACCGTAAAAACAAATGGCGCGGGTTTCAACACACCCAGTTTGCGCGCCACCTGACTTACGCGTTCCAGGCCGAGATCGATGGTTTTACTGTGCAGGTTTTCCAGATAAGAAAGCCACGATGCCAGGGGCGACGCGGCTTGAGGAATACGTTTATTGTCCATGATGGCTGTAGATTCTTTACGTTGAGAAAAGCAAAAGGGCAGCACCAACCGGCCTGCCCTTTTTTACACGTTGTTTTTCACGTTGCAGATGCGTTGGCTGTGCTCGCTCACCCGAATCACTTACCTGTGTAAGCTCATCGGGATTAACTCTCTTATCGCCTGCCTGCAACCCGAAACCCATAGAGTAAACTATCAGGCCTCTGATTCCTGATCGGGAACCGGAGGTACCACCTCGCCTTCACGCGGCTCATCCGGATTCGGCGTAGGAAGATTCATCAGCTTCGCCAGAATGCTTGCCAGTTTCAGGCGCATTTCCGGACGGCGGACGATCATATCGATAGCGCCTTTTTCAATCAGGAACTCGCTACGCTGGAATCCCGGCGGCAGTTTCTCACGTACGGTTTGCTCGATAACACGCGGACCAGCAAAGCCGATCAGTGCTTTCGGTTCTGCAATGTTGAGATCGCCCAGCATCGCGAAGCTAGCAGAAACACCGCCCATTGTTGGATCGGTCAGTACAGAAATATACGGTAAACCGCGTTCCTGCATTTTCGCCAGCGCAGCAGAGGTTTTCGCCATCTGCATCAGAGACATCAGCGCTTCCTGCATACGCGCCCCGCCAGAAGCGGAGAAGCAGATCAGCGGACAGTTATCTTCCAGCGCCTGCTCAACGGCACGGACAAAACGCGCGCCGACCACAGAGCCCATGGAGCCGCCCATAAACGCGAACTCGAATGCAGCAGCAACGACCGGCATACCGTGCAGCGTGCCTTTCATTACCACCAGCGCATCTTTCTCGCCAGTTTCTTTCTGCGCAGAAGCCAGTCTGTCTTTGTACTTTTTGGAGTCACGAAACTTCAGCACATCTTTCGGCTCAAGCTCGCTACCCAGTTCCACAAGAGAACCTTCATCTAACAGGCTATGCAGGCGATTGCGCGCCGACATGCGCATATGATGGTCACACTTCGGACAGACCTCAAGATTACGTTCCAGCTCAGCACGGTATAAAACCTGACCGCAGCTATCACACTTGGTCCACACCCCTTCAGGAATGCTTGCCTTGCGGGTGGGAGTAATGTTGCTTTTAATTCGTTCAATCCAGCTCATTGGTGACCTTTCTGCCTGAACCCTAGTCAGCTTTGTTATAAGGGGCGCATAATGCCATTTTTGCCCCTAACAGACCATGAATGTTGCACATTAAAACATAACAGCCCGAAACTTTGGATAAAAAAGTGGTCGAACCGCTGAGTTACTTTCTATTTTGCAGCCCGTGACGCAGCGCGTTTATGGCGAATCACTTCAATTATGCCCGGCAATACGGAAAGGACGATGATCGCCACAATCAGTAATTTCAGGTTTTCCTGAACGATCGGTAGATCGCCGAACAGATAGCCTGCATAGGTGAACAGCAATACCCACAGCAGCGCGCCTGCGACGTTATACATCGCAAAATGACGGTAGGACATGTGTCCCATACCGGCAACAAACGGTGCAAATGTACGTACAATAGGTACGAAACGCGCGAGGATAATCGTTTTGCCGCCATGACGCTCGTAGAACGCATGGGTTTTATCCAGGTAACTGCGACGGAAAATTTTAGAGTTCGGGTTACTGAAGAGTTTTTCACCGAACAAACGGCCAATCGTGTAGTTCACCGCATCGCCGATAATCGCCGCCACAATCATCAACATCACCATCAGATGAACATTGAGATCGTTAGTTGGCAGCGCAGAAAGCGCGCCAGCGACAAACAGCAGCGAGTCTCCCGGCAGGAACGGCGTCACCACCAGCCCGGTTTCGCAGAACAGGATCAGAAACAGAATCGCGTATACCCAGATACCGTATTCCGCAACCAGCTCCGCCAGATGCACATCAATGTGCAGGATAAAATCGATAAGAAAGTAAATCAGGTCCATAGTTTTGCCTTTATACGACTCAAATTAGTCCGCCAGAAATAGCGGGCCCATAGGCGGTTTTGGCAGGTCGAACCGTTCCGGGTAATCTACTGCAACCAGATACAGTCCTTCCGCTTTCGCCGTTGCCGCTGCCAGCGTTCTGTCCTTCGCCGCTAGCAGTTCTGCTATCCAGCTCTCCGGCTGGTTGTTGGCGCCTACTTCCATCAGGCTGCCGACAATATTCCTGACCATATGATGTACAAAGGCATTCGCTTTAATATCCACCACCACATATGCACCAAAACGTTCAACGTTAATGTGCATCACGTTACGCCACGGTGTGCGCGACTGACACTGCACCGCCCGAAACGAAGTAAAATCATTTTCGCCAATCAAACACTGGGCCGCACGATGCATACGCTCAGCGTCCAGCGGTTCATAGTAATGGGTTACCCCTTTACCTAAAACCGCAGGGCGCAACCGATGATTGTAGATGATGTAGCGATAACGGCGAGCCGTGGCGCTAAATCGGGCATGGAAATCATCGGGTACAGCTTTCACCCAGCGCACAGCGATGTCACCAGGTAAATTCGCATTTACCCCCAGTGTCCAGGCTGCATCTTTACGCTGGGCAGTCGTTTCAAAGTGCACGACCTGCCCTGTGCCATGAACGCCCGCATCCGTGCGTCCCGCACAAAAGACAGTGATGCGTTCATTCGCCACCTGAGAGAGCGCTTTTTCCAGTTTTTCCTGAACGCTACGCACTTCGTTCTGGCGCTGCCAGCCATAATATTTGCTGCCGTCATACTCAATGCCCAGCGCAATTTTATGGGTTGACGGCTGTTGCAGGTCAGACATTAGTACAGGTACTCCTGCACCAGTTTTTCCGCAATTTTTACCGCCATCAACGCACCGCCAAAGCGTACGTTGTCTGCCACAGACCAGAACTGAACCTGTTCCGGCATCCCATAATCGTTATGCACACAGCCAACTGAAAGGTGCGGAGTACCTGACGCATCACCAACCTGCGTCGGGATATAGGTCTCTTCTGACAACACTACGTCCTCACCGCGTGAAAACGCATCACGTGCTTCTTCCGCCGCCAACGGACGCAGAGCTTCAAAATTCACCATCTGTGCGTGGCCATAAAATACCGGCGACTGCACGATGCTGGCGGAGATAAGTAGCCCGTCGTCCTGCATAATTTTGCGCACTTCATCGACGATACGACGCTCTTCGCGCACACTACCTTCGCGATCCGGCAGCAGCGGCAGCATGTTGAACGCCAACTGACGACCAAAGAAATCGTCATCGTCAATCGGGATGCCGTTCAGTAGTTTCGCGCTCTGTCCGGCAAGCGCATCTACGGCTTTTTTACCGTGAGCGGAAGCAGAAATAATATTGGTCACCGTAATACGTGACAGCCCGCCGTCATCAATTAGCGGCTTCAGCGCAGACAGCAGTTGGCTGGTCAGGCTGGAAGGAACCGCAATCACATTGCGGTTGCGGTAATCCGCCAGTATGAACGGGTTAACGTCCGGAACCACCAGCGGAACGTCCGGCTCAAGCGCGAACAGGCCACTGCTGTCGATAACCAGGCAACCGGCATTGGTCGCTTCTTCCACCCATGCGGCGGTGGCTTCAGCGCCCGCAACAAAAAATGCCAGTTGCGCCTGCGTCCAGTCAAAGTCTACAACGTCCTGAACAAGGACCGATTTACCGTTAAAACGCAGATGCTCACCCGCGCTTTCATTACGCGCCAGCGCATAAATTTCACCGACCGGGAACTGGCGTTCAGCCAGCGTATCGAGCAGGGCTTCGCCTACGGCGCCCGTTGCGCCCAGAATGGCAATATTCCAGCCTTCAGACATGGTGATTTACTCCAGAAATACGTAAGCGTCCCTGTCGCATTATTCGACAGGGAGCATTAAGAAGACATTAATGTGCCGGGTGATAAACAGCGTTAAAACCTAGCTTACACAGCAAGGCAGCAGCCGTTGCGTCGTCACACATCACGTATAAAGACGACCATTCACGGCGCTCAAGATAATTTTTACGCAGCTTATCAAACTCACCCGGAATTCCAGCGACTTTACGCAGCGGCGCATCATCGCGGCGCACATCATACACTAAATGCACCAGCCTTTTCAGCGTTGGCTGATCTAACGGGCCATGCAGAGTGATACGACCAAATTCCGGCGCAGGTAACAGGGTATTGAGCGCAACGTGTTGTTCGCGACCAATAAACTTGCTAAAAGCCTCAAAGACCTGCGTGGTGCCGCGCGCTTTTCCTTCCAGGGTATACCCGGCAATGTGCGCCGTGCCGATATCGGCTTTCTCCAGCAATGCCACATTGAGATCCGGCTCCCCTTCCCAGACATCCAGCACGACGCTCAGCGACTGCCCGGCATTCAATCGGTTCAGCAATGCCGTATTGTCGATGACCGGCCCGCGGCAGGCGTTGATCACAATGGTGCCCGGCTTCAGCCGGCTAATCAGCGCATCATCTGCCAGGTGCAGCGTTTTGTACGGTCCGTCTTTAAACAGCGGCGTATGGAAAGTCAACACATCGGCTTGCTCTACCAGTTCGTCGAGCGAGCGGAAATCTCCCTCGTCACCGCGATCGGCTCGCGGCGGATCGCACAGCAGCGTGCGGATCCCCAGTGCTTCCAGACGTGCCTGCAAACGTCCGCCCACATTGCCCACGCCTACGATGCCTACAGTACGATCGCGTAACGCAAACCCGTCGCGCTCCGCCAGCATTAGCAACGCTGAAAAAACATATTCTACGACCGCAATCGCGTTACAGCCGGGCGCTGCGGAAAAGCCGATCTTCGACTGCGCAAGCCAGGCTTCATCCACATGGTCCGTGCCTGCGGTTGCCGTGCCGACAAATTGAACCGGTTTTCCGCTAAGCAGTGATTCATTTACTTTCGTCACCGAGCGCACCATTAAGGCATCCGCATCATCCAGTTCGGCAACGGGAATCGGGCGACCGGGAACCGCTTTGACCTCCCCCAAACGACTGAACAGTTCGCGGGCATAGGGCATATTTTCATCAACGAGGATTTTCACGTCTTTCGCACCTGTTTGAGAACGAGAGTTAACCGGGCAAGTGTGCCATAATCTCGCCGCCAGGCATACTGCGAGACCTGGTCAGCACAGATTTAAGGAACAGAGATGATGCAGCCCATTTCAGGTACACCCGCACGCCCTCCCGGCGAAGGCCAAAATGCCCCTTCTGCTGCGGGTGAACAACCGTTATCCACGCAACAACGTACCGTGCTGGAACGACTGATTACCCGTCTGATTTCACTCACCCAACAGCAAAGCGCCGAGGTGTGGGCCGGAATGAAGCACGATCTGGGCGTCAAAAGTGATACACCGCTGCAATCACGTCACTTTCCTGCCGCGGAGCAAAACCTGAATCAGCGGCTGGGTGTTGCTCAGCAAAATCATGCTAATCGTCAGGTTCTCTCACAGCTCACTGAATTACTGAGTCAGGGAAATAACCGCCAGGCGGTAAGTGATTTTATCCGTCAGCAGTATGGGCAAACGGCGCTCAGCCAGCTCACGCCTGAGCAGTTGAAGAACGTGCTCACGCTGCTGCAACAAGGGCAGCTTTCTATACCGCAACCGCAACAGCGCCCGGCCACCGATCGTCCGTTATTACCCGCAGAGCACAATACGCTAAACCAGTTGGTTACCAAACTGGCGGCGGCCACGGGAGAGTCAGGTAAGATGATCTGGCAGTCAATGTTAGAGCTGTCTGGCGTAAAAAGCGGTGAGCTGATCCCCGCCAAACAGTTTACTCATCTGGTCACCTGGCTGCAGGCGCGCCAGACGCTCAGCCTGCAAAGCGCCCCGACGCTACAAACGCTCCAGGCAGCCCTGAAGCTGCCATTAGAGCCGAATGAGCTGACGGCAATAAAAGAGTACGCGCAGCAGACGTATCAGATCCAACCACAAACGATTCTGACCACGGTGCAGGTGCAGGACTTGCTGAATCAAATCTTCCTGCGCCGCGTAGAACGGGAACGCGAGCTAAACGATCCGCGCCATCTTCAGCCTATTTACAGCCCGTTCGCGCCGATGATTGAAACGGTTAAATCTCTGTCGGCACGACCGGGACTGCTGTTTGTCGCGTTAATGATCGCATTAGCCATTTTCTGGCTGGTCGCTTAACCTTTGCGCAGCGTAAGCAGCGTCACGACAATCCCCACCACGGCGGATATCGCTCCGGCAAGGAATACCGAGGGATAACCGTACGCGGTGGCCAGCACCCCGGCGACCGGGCCGCTTATGCCGTAGGAGATATCCTGAAACGCGGCGTAACCGCCCAGCGCCGTACCGCGAACCTGCGCGGGCACTCGCTTCACAACCTCTACGCCCAATGCCGGGAAGATAAGCGAACATCCTGCCCCGGTTAATGCCGCCCCGAGCAGCGCAATCCATGCTGATGGGGCCTGCCACAGCAGAATCAGCCCCGCGGTTTCAACCAGTAAGGAGACAACGGCTACCTTCACGCCTCCGAACCGATCCGGCATCCAGCCAAACAGAATGCGCATCAACACAAACGCCCCGCCAAACGCGGTCAGGGTGAACCCCGCCATCGTCCAGCCGTTGCTGACAAAATAGAGTGAAATAAACGTACCGATCACCGCAAAGCCAACGCCCTGCAGCGCCAGGCCCAGGCCCGGTTTCCAGATAAGCCCTACCACGCTCCATAACGAAGGGCGTTCTCCTGCATGAGCAGGCACTTTGCGAACGGTGCCGTTGAATGCCCATGCCAGCAGCGGTAATACCATTGTCGTTCCCGCCAGCGCCGCAAAGCCAAAGTGGCTATGGATCAGCAAGCCCAGCGGTGCACCGGCGGCCAGCGCACCGTAAATCGCCATCCCGTTCCACGACATCACCTTACCCGAGCGTGTTGGACCGACCAGCCCAAGCCCCCAGGTCAGCGTTCCGGTGAGCAGTTGGCTTTCGCCAAAACCGAGGATCAAACGCCCGACGATTAACAATGCAAATTTTACAGGGACAGAGACAGGCAATAGCGCGGCTAACAACCACGCCGCGCCCGCCACCCCACAGGCAAACATCCCCTGTAGCGCCGAACGTTTGGCGCCATATTGATCGGCTAAGCGCCCGGCGTAGCCGCGCGTTAATACCGTTGCCAGAAACTGTACGCCTACGGCGATACCAACCATGGTGTTGCCATAGCCCAGCTCCTGATGCACAAACAGAGGAATAACGGGCAAAGGTAGGCCGACCGTCATATAGGTCAGGAAAACTGCAAAAGCGATACGAAACAGCGAAAAGTTCGCCGAAGGTGTTTTTTCTTGTTGGGTTACAGCTGTCATGCGTTACTCCAAAATGCAGAGTAAGGCGAGGAATGTCCACGCCCCCTCTACCTGACTTTCAGGATTAAGGTGCGTTGGATAACGTTAAACGCTTACGCATTATCAGATAGATAATGTTGAGTGCGAAGTCTGCCTGTGAGCCACTAAATTTGTCAACCCTGAAATCTCACCAGGTTGGTTCATGGTAAAGACGACTTTTCGTCTTTACCATGAACCAACCTTTTGCCATTAATTTCTTTCCTTTCTGCCTGTGGAATAAAAAGTTTTCCTTTTGCGCGAAATTTCAGTTTTATTCTGGCAATATTCCAGTGACAAAAAAGAAAGTTACGTTATTTTGTTACTCTGGTTTATACCCTGAAAAAATATCGGCACCGATAACACATTTCCTTAGGATTACAGAATGGAACACTAAAGCCAAGACTGGCATCGTGCAGATATTGAAAGTGCACTGGAAAAAAGAATCACGCTCAGAGATCTTTCTCGTGCGGCTGGATTATCACCCGATTCACTGCGCAATGTATTTACCCGAAGCTGGCCCAGAGCGGAACAGTTCATTGCGCAGGCGCTCGAAACCTCGCCAGACGTGATTTGGCCAGCATGCTATCCACGCCAGCAGCCAGAGGATAAAACAAGTAATACTGAATATTAAATAGATCACTCGTAATTTATCGAGCATATAAATTAATAAATATCCCAGCTTAATATATTGAGAATATTAATAGCACTATTTGCCATTTCCAATTGCGTAAATACTGTTAAAGCATCACGTAATTGCTATTACGTATGTTATTAACAGGAGTAGTTATGAGTTGGGATAAAAAGGTGGCGGTCAATTACGCCAAATCGCACGCGAGTTCATATTCACAAGGGCGCGGTGCGGAATATACCCGCAAAGCCGTCATACACCATTTACAGGAAGAAGTAATGAAAGCCTTTCCACTGATTGTTCTCATCCTGCTGATTTGTGGCTGTACCCCTTCTCACCGTGACAGCACGCAGGATGTGAAACAGTTCTATCTTTCGTGGATGAAGAACTACACTCAGGATCCGGATGCGCCCCGCGAAACATCAGCATTACTGCAACGCTATGTCGCCAAAGAGGTTATCGGGCGTCTGGCGCTGATTGATACGCTTTATGAGCAGGAGATCGTGCAAGCGGACTACTTTATGTATGTGCAGGATTACGCACCGGCATGGATCCCGCTGTTGCGGGTTGGACAGGCGCAGCCATTCCTCGGCGGTGAAAAACTGAACCTGCAGTTAGGCACTGAGTCAGCCCCTATTCAACTGGAGGTATATACCCGTTGGGAGGAAGGACGGTGGAAAATTTATCGTGTCCGGGACGCGGGTCGTCATTACGAGCAGCCCATTTACAATGCCGGAGAGATTACGCGAGCCAGAGCATGGTCCGCTGAGATCGCGCCGGAATACGAAAAAATGCCGAAGTAAACACAGTAAAAAGGGAGCCTGTTGGCTCCCTTTTTTCGTATTCAAGCTGAGACTTACGCCTTCAGCTTACGCATAACCAGCGTAGCGTTGGTGCCGCCAAAGCCGAAGCTGTTGGACATCACGGTGGTCAGCGCCTGCTCGGTCGGTTTGGTCACGATGTTCAGACCTGCCGCCTGCTCATCCAGCTCTTCAATGTTGATGCTTGGCGCGATAAAGCCATGTTCCAGCATCAGCAGAGAGTAGATAGCTTCCTGCACGCCAGCCGCGCCCAGTGAGTGACCGGTCATCGCTTTGGTTGCGGAGATTGCCGGGCTGTTGTTGCCAAACACTTCGCGGATTGCGCCCAGTTCTTTCACGTCACCAACCGGAGTCGAGGTACCGTGAGAGTTCAGGTAGTCGATCGGCGTGTCTACACCGTGCATCGCCATCTGCATGCAACGTACTGCGCCTTCGCCAGACGGAGCAACCATGTCTGCGCCATCGGACGTTGCGCCGTAACCGACGATTTCCGCATAGATGTGCGCGCCACGTGCCAGAGCGTGCTCTAGTTCTTCAACCACGACCATACCGCCGCCGCCAGCAATAACAAAACCGTCGCGGTTTGCGTCATAGGTACGGGAAGCTTTTGACGGATCGTCGTTGTATTTGGTAGACAGCGCGCCCATTGCATCGAATTCACACGCCATTTCCCAGCACAGCTCTTCGCCGCCGCCAGCAAAAACGATGTCCTGTTTGCCCAGCTGAATTTGTTCTACCGCGTTACCGATGCAGTGCGCAGATGTCGCACAGGCAGAACTGATGGAGTAGTTTACGCCGTGGATTTTGAACGGCGTTGCGAGGCAGGCAGAAACGCCGGACGCCATCGCTTTGGTGACCACATACGGGCCAACCGCTTTCAGACCACGTGGGCTACGCATTGCGTCAGCGCCGAACACCTGAAAACGTGGGGAGCCGCCGCCGGAACCTGCAATCAGGCCAACGCGCGGGTTGTTCTGGTAATCTTCTGCAGCAAGGCCGGCATCAGCCACTGCCTGCTCCATCGATAGGAATGCATAGATGGATGCGTCGCTCATGAAGCGCACTACTTTGCGGTCAATGAGGCCAGTGGTATCCAGTTTTACGTTGCCCCAAACGTGGCTACGCATGCCGGAGTCCTTCAGCTCCTGAGAGAAAGTGATCCCTGAACGTCCTTCACGCAGAGATGCCAGGACTTCCTGCTGGTTATTACCGATGCTGGAAACGATGCCCAAGCCAGTAATCACTGCACGTTTCATTCAATACCTCTGTAAGTCGCACTATTTTAAAGTTTCGAGTGGCACAATAGCGTACACTTGTACGCCGAACAAGTCCGATCAGCCATTTTATGTGGAAATTTGCGCAGCCAGGCACTCATCGCTAAGATCGGGGCACAGCCTGTCAGACGAGTAACTTACGTGAAACAATACGCTATACAACCTGCCAACCTTGAATTCAACGCTGAGGGTACACCTGTTTCCCGAGATTTTGACGATGTCTATTTTTCTAATGATAACGGGCTGGAAGAGACACGTTACGTCTTTCTCGGCGGTAACCATCTCGCACAACGATTCCCTGCGCATTCACGTCCTCTCTTCGTGGTGGCAGAAAGCGGGTTTGGCACCGGACTTAACTTCCTCACGCTCTGGCAGGCATTTGCCGATTTTCGCGATACCCACCCAGAAGCTACCCTGGAAAGATTACATTTCATCAGCTTTGAAAAATATCCGCTGACGCGTGAAGATCTCACCTTAGCCCACCAGCACTGGCCAGAACTTGCCCCGTGGGCCACGGCACTGCAAGAACAATGGCCGCTGCCGCTGGCGGGATGTCATCGCCTGCTGCTTGATGATGGGCGCGTCACGCTGGATCTGTGGTTTGGCGATATTAACGAACTGACCAGTACGCTGGATGACTCTCTGAATCAAAAGGTGGACGCCTGGTTCCTGGACGGTTTCGCACCGGCAAAAAACCCGGATATGTGGACGCCAACGCTGTTTAACGCGATGGCCCGACTGGCTCGTCCCGGCGGGACGCTGGCAACCTTTACATCGGCAGGCTTTGTACGTCGGGGGTTGCAGGAAGCCGGATTTACAATGCAAAAATGTAAAGGCTTTGGGCGCAAACGCGAAATGCTCTGTGGCGTGATGGAACAGACTCAGGCGCTCACGTCCTCGGCGCCATGGTTTGCGCGTACGGGAACAGATAAGCGCGAAGCCGCCATTATTGGTGGAGGAATTGCTAGCGCATTGCTGTCACTGGCGTTATTGCGCCGCGGCTGGCAGGTCACGCTGTATTGCGCCGACGATAAACCTGCCGGGGGCGCATCCGGTAATCGCCAGGGGGCGCTCTACCCCCTACTTAGCAAACATGATGCAGCCATTAATCTCTTTTTCCCCACTGCGTTTACCTTCGCCCGTCGACTGTATGACGCCCTCCCCGTTGAGTTTGCGCATGACTGGTGCGGCGTGACGCAACTCGCGTGGGATGAGAAAAGCCAGCAAAAAATCACCCAGATGCTGTCCCTTGAACTGCCCGCTGCGCTCGCCGTCGGGGTTGACGCACAGCAGGTTTTACAAACAACAGGTGTGGAAACCGGATGCGGCGGGATTCAGTATCCGGCCGGAGGATGGCTGTACCCGGCGCAGTTAACCGCCGCGGTACTGGACTATGCAACAACCCTGGGATTACGCACCCGCTACCAACATACGCTGGCCTCACTGACTCGCCAGACAGCAAGCTGGCAATTGCAGTTTTCCAGTGGAGAAACCGCCTCTCACGCAGCAGTCGTTCTGGCTAACGGTCATCGCATTAGCGGCTTTGAGCAAACGCAGCCGCTACCGGTGTACTCCGTGGGCGGTCAGGTGAGTCATATTCCCACCACACCTGCACTTTCAGCGCTACGTCAGGTGCTGTGCTATGACGGCTACCTCACGCCGCACAACCCGCAAAATCAGCAGCACTGCATTGGCGCCAGCTATCATCGTGGGAGTGAAGAGACAGCGTATCGCGAGGACGATCAGCAACAAAACCGTCAACGCTTAATCGACTGCTTCCCGAACGCTATGTGGGCAAAAGAGGTAGACGTTAGCGACAATGCCGCCCGCTGCGGGGTGCGCTGCGCCACGCGCGATCACATGCCAATGGTCGGCAACGTCGCGGACTATGACGCCACGCTCAGCCAGTACACCACACTTGCTGCAGACAAAGAGCACGCCGTAAGCGCGCCGGTTTATTCCGATTTATTTATGCTGGGCGCGCTGGGATCGCGCGGGCTGTGTACTGCCCCGCTGTGTGCAGAAATTCTGGCTTCGCAAATGAGCAATGAACCGATTCCCATGGATGCCAGCACGCTGGCGGCGCTAAATCCAAATCGTCTGTGGGTCAGGAAGTTATTGAAGGGTAAAGCGGTGAAATAAAAGGATGGGGTGCCATCTCGTCATGGCCTGATGACGCTACGCTTATCAGGCCTACAAACACCCCAACAAGGTTGGCCGGATAAGACACCAGAGCGTCGCCATCCGGCACAATTTACCGCAATTATTGTGCAGTAGCCTTCTGGAACAGAGTGTCCCACATTTCTTTCACTAACGCCTGGTCACGCGGCGATAGTTCGCCTGCGCTGATGGCTTTTTCCAGGCTGCTGGTCACATTGGCGTACAATGCCTCAGCGGAATGGTCCTCGCCAGCGTCCAGTTCGGCCACGGCCAGCGTCAGGTGTCCACGCAAATAGCCACTGGCAAACAACTCATCATCGCTGGCGTGCTCTACCATATCGTCGATTAATGCCAGAATGCGTGATTCAAACTCCGCGATCATCTTCTTTCCTCATTGTAAACGTGGCAGCGACTTCAGTTGAGCGCTTCGGGCCACGGGAATAGTTCCGCCTTAAGTTCAGGCGTGTGATAATAATTCTGTAACGCGTTAATGAAGCGCGCCGGACGTTCAGGGATCCCCTTTTCCAGGTACTCCATCACCTGAGCATGGACACGGCGCTGGAATACCACGCGATCCGGTTCAAAGTCCCCTTCAAGGTTGTCGCAACTGACGTTAAACGGGTAGCCCGCCGCCATGCAAAACAGCCAGTCAAACGCCTGCGGCTTCACTTCCACATCTTCAAACTGGCATTGCGTCTTCGCGTCGCGTCCGTCCGGACAGTACCAGTAAC
The DNA here is from genome assembly GCF_013816515.1 of Citrobacter sp. RHB35-C21. NCBI lineage: Bacteria > Pseudomonadati > Pseudomonadota > Gammaproteobacteria > Enterobacterales > Enterobacteriaceae > Citrobacter > Citrobacter sp. RHB35-C21. The sequence goes on along the minus strand of NZ_CP057147.1, from coordinate 1,658,444 downwards.
CGAAGTCGACCAGTTCACGCCGCGCCTTACCGGCGATGCACCAGTGTGAAATTTCGTGTAACGCGCTGGCGTAATAGCCATGCGCAAAAACGATACGGTGATACGGTAATTCCGCATCCGCAGGAAGATAGATCGGTTCGTCATCGCCTTTAATCAGACGGGTATTAAATTCATCGGCAAAGCAGCCGTTAAAAATCTCAATTAACTGTTCGTAGTGATGGGTATTATTCATTAGTTCATCCCCAGCCAGTGGAGAATCTCCTGTCCATGATTATCATAAAGTAGCTTGGCGCTCATCACGGCGGAGACAATGACGATCATTGGCCGAATGAGTTTTTGTCCTTTACTGAGCACCAGCCGTGAGCCCATCCGTGCGCCAATAAACTGGCCAATGAGCATCACAAATCCGGTCGCCCAAATCACTTTGCCGCCGAGGGCAAACAGCAACAGCCCGCCGATATTCGATGTGGCATTTAATACTTTGGCGTGGGCCGTCGATTTCGCCAGGTTGTAGCCGCACAGCATGACAAAGGCCAGCGCGTAGAACGACCCCGCAGCCGGACCAAAAAAGCCATCGTAAAAGCCGACGCAGCCCCCGGCCACCAGCGCGAAAGGCAACCCATGCAACCGACGCTGTCGGTCCTCCTCCCCCACTTTCGGCATCAACAGAAAGTAAAGACCAATACAGATAACCAGAACCGGCAGGATCTGGCGCAGAATATCTGACTGCACGTGCTGAACCAACAGCGCGCCGCTCATTGAGCCGATAAAAGTCATGAAGATATTGAGCTTCTGATCCGCCAGATTAACCACGCCCCGGCGAATAAAATAGAGGGAGGAAGAGATAGATCCTCCACAGGCCTGCAGCTTATTGGTGGCCAGCGCTTGCGCGGGTGGCATCCCAGCCGCCATCAATGCCGGGATAGTGAGTAAACCACCGCCTCCGGCCAGAGAATCAATAAAACCTGCCAGCATCGCCACGAAAAAAAGCACACCTAACAGCAGTGGCGACACCATAAACAGAGAGGCAAAATGATCCATTAGAGTACATGCTCGTCCAGTAGCGCCTGGCAGGAAGGCGGCAACGGCGGCGGTGTCTTCTTCTCAGGCTTGGTGGTTCCAGGTTTCGGAGGTTCGAACCAGCTTTGCAGCTCCGCGCCGCAGCCGTCACCCGGTGGTGGTAACGGTTGATCTTCGCACTCAAGACTGTCGGCAGGACAACGCAACCGTACGTGCATATGCGCACGATGCTGGAACCATGGCCGCACTTTACGCAACCAGTCCCTGTCGGTCCCTGCATCCAGACAAAGTTGCTGCTTAATCGCCGGATTCACGAAAATACGCGTGACTTCATTATCTTTTGCCGCCAGCCTGATCAGGCTGAAAATCTCCGGCTTCCAGAGTGACGGCACGACACGTTTGCCATCCTGTGAGACCAGATCTAACGCCTGCGGCCGCAGCAGTTGCGACTGAGTCCAGCGGGTTTTCGGCAATTGCAGGAAAATATCTACATCCAGTCCCGTCTGGTGGCTGGCGTGACCGCCATTGAATCGCCCACCGGCCGGCATGCCCATATCGCCGATTAACACCGTACCCAGCCCCAGATTGTTGGCCTGATTACTCAGACGCTGGATAAACATCACCAGATCCGGATGGCCAAAGTAACGGCGCTGATCGGTGCGCATCACCTGATAGTGTTCTGACTGTACAGGCAGCGTATCTGCGCCAACAATACAGCCGTTGGAGAACGCGCCGATAGACTGCGCGCTGCCTGCAACCGGATGGGTAATTTTCTGCCAGGGCGTCGCCGCCAGACAGGCGGTGCTGGCAAACAGAGCCAGCGCCGCAAGTGCCGTTTTTTTCATCTCTTACCAGCGTGGAATATCGGTCTTCACGTCCGCATTTTGCGCCCGCTGACGCAGCAGGTGATCCATCAACACGATCGCCAGCATCGCTTCGGCGATTGGCACGGCGCGGATCCCAACACACGGATCGTGACGACCTTTGGTGATCATTTCGACTTCTTCACCAAAGCGATTAATAGTGCGCCCTGGAACGGTAATACTGGAGGTCGGTTTCAGCGCCATATGAGCAATGATTTGTTGCCCACTGCTGATCCCACCAAGAATGCCGCCCGCATGATTACTCTGGAAACCTTCTTTGGTGATTTCATCACGGTTCTGGCTGCCGCGCAGTGCAACAACGTCAAAACCGTCGCCAATCTCAACACCTTTAACGGCGTTAATGCTCATCAGCGCGTGAGCGATATCAGCATCCAGGCGGTCAAATACAGGTTCGCCGAGACCCGCTGGTACGCCGCTTGCAACCACGGTCACCTTCGCTCCGATGGAGTCGCCCTCTTTCTTCAGCCCACGCATCAGTTCGTCCAGCGCCTCGAGTTTATCCGGATCTGGACAAAAGAACGGGTTAAGCTCCACCTGGGACCAGTCTTTGATCTCCAGCGGAATATCCCCCATCTGCGTCAGACAGCCGCGAATTTCAACGCCGAATTTTTCCGCCAGATATTTTTTGGCAATCGCTCCGGCCGCAACGCGCATCGCCGTTTCACGTGCGGATGAGCGTCCGCCGCCACGGTAGTCACGCAGGCCATACTTCTGCTCATAGGTATAGTCGGCGTGTCCTGGACGAAAAACGTCCTTAATCGCGCCGTAATCCTGTGAACGCTGATCGGTATTTTCGATCAACAGGCCAATGCTGGTGCCGGTGGTAACGCCCTCGAACACACCGGAGAGGATTTTCACCTGATCCGGCTCACGACGCTGCGTAGTGTAGCGCGATGTGCCCGGACGGCGTCTGTCGAGATCGTGCTGCAGGTCAGCTTCTGTCAGAGAAATGCCCGGCGGAACACCATCGACAATACAACCGAGCGCCAGCCCGTGTGATTCACCGAAAGTGGTTACGCGAAAGAGTTGCCCAATTGTGTTTCCTGCCATCACGGCTCCGTTATGAGTGTTGTGTATGTGCGCGTGTATTTAGTCTTTATAAATGCTGAAGTGCTCGCGAGCAGCAACTAACTGCTCTTTGGTCAGCATGAATACACCTTCACCGCCGTTGTCGAACTCCAGCCAGGTGAACGGTACATCCGGGTATTGCTCTATCAGATGTACCATGCTGTTTCCGACTTCACAAATCAGAATACCGTTATCTGACAGGTAGTCCGGAGCGTTACCCAGAATGCGACGGGTAAGTTTTAGTCCATCGCTGCCGGACGCCAGACCCAGCTCAGGTTCATGACGATATTCGTTTGGCAGATCGGACATATCTTCCGCATCGACATACGGCGGATTGGTCACAATCAGGTCATACTGGACTTTCAGCAGATCGCGGAACAGATCGGAACGGATCGGCGTAACATGATGGATCAGGCCGTGCTCTTCAATATTGTGTTCGGTCACCGCCAGCGCGTCGGTGGAAATATCCACCGCATCCACTTCGGCCTCCGGGAAAGCATAGGCGCAGGCAATGGCAATACAGCCGCTGCCGGTACACATATCAAGGATATGCTGTGGCTGCTCATTAATAAGGCCCGCAAAGCGGTTATTAATAAGCTCGCCAATTGGCGAACGTGGCACCAGCACGCGTTCATCAACATAAAACTCATGCCCGCAGAACCAGGCTTTGTTGGTCAAATAAGCGACCGGAATGCGCTCGTTGACGCGGCGAATCACGCGTTCAACAATGCGATGGCGCTCGCTGGAAGTCAGACGCGCGGTACGCATATCTTCTGGAATATCCAGCGGCAGATAAAGTGACGGCAGCACCAGTTGTACGGCCTCGTCCCATGGGTTATCCGTGCCATGGCCATACCAGATGTTCGCCGCGCTAAAACGGCTGACCGCCCAACGCAACATGTCCTGAATGGTATGCAGTTCACTCACTGCTTCATCGACGAAAATTTTATCCACGTATTCCTCCAGGGCATGCTCGTATTAATTTCGGCGGCTAGTTTGCCACGAAGACGGCGATAAATCAGCATTCACACAGGGCCTGAGCGCGAAAATTGCGTTTTAAGCGATCGGATGCCCGCCGAGTCGGGTTAAACTAACGAAAAATAAAAGATGAGACTCTCGAATGAAAAAGAAAACATCGCTCAGCGAGGAGGATCAGACGCTGTTTCGCCAGCTGATGACCGGCACGCGTAAAATTAAACAGGACACCATTGTTCACCGACCGCTACGTAAAAAAATTACCGAGGTTCCGGTTAAAAGGCTGCTGCAGGAACAAGCTGATGCCAGTCACTATTTCTCGGACGAGTTTCAGCCGCTGCTAAATACGGACGGCCCGGTAAGATATCTGCGTGCCGACGTCAGCCATTTCGAACTAAAGAAAATGCGCCGTGGCGATTACTCCCCAGAGCTGTTTCTCGATCTGCACGGGCTGACCCAGCAGCAGGCCAAACAGGAGTTAGGCGCGCTGATTGCCGCCTGTCGTCGTGAGCATGTGTTTTGCGCCTGCGTGATGCATGGCCACGGAAAACATATTCTTAAGCAGCAAACACCGCTCTGGTTGGCGCAGCATCCGCACGTGATGGCCTTTCATCAAGCGCCAAAAGAGTACGGTGGCGACGCCGCGCTGCTGCTGCTGATTGAAGTGGAAGAGTGGCAACCACCCGAACTTCCCTGATGCAGAAAAACAGAAAGAGCCGCTTTTGCGGCTCTTTGATTTTCCGGATGACGGCTGTGCCTTATCCGATTCCAGGCTTTTTAAATTGCTTTTGCCATTTTCAGGTTACACGGGCTCATCTGCCAGTTAAAAGTACCCTTCCCGCTCTCATCAAGCGTTACGCTGGCAATCGCTGATGTGGTAAACATCGGCGGTGTTTCTCCTGGGCAAAGTTCAGACACCAGATACCCCACTAAAGGTAAGTGAGAGATGACCAGCGCCGTGGCGATACCTTCATTGGCCAGAGCCTGTAAATAGGCGCTGACCAGACCGACATCGCCGCAGGGAGTCAGCTCCGGCAAAACATCCACACCGGTTGGCAGGTTCATACACTCCCCCACCACATCCAGCGTTTGTTCGGCTCGTAGGAACGGGCTCACCAGAACACGTTCGATATCCACTTTTTGACCTTTCAGCCAGTTCGCCATCAGGCGAGATTCGTCACAACCACAGGAGGTTAAAGGACGAACCGAATCACTGGCGGCATCGAGGGCTGCGTCGCCGTGACGCATGATAAAAACTTGCATATTGCACCGCTTTTGTTAACCAGAATCACCGACACCTTTATCCACAGCCCCTATTGACCGTGGTAACGATGTGGTGGCCGGCATTGTGCCTTATCCATTCACCGAATGAAACGCTGTTTTTTACCTCAACGGCGTAAGTATAGTCAATCTCTGTTTACATTTTGAGCGCGCCCCATACATTCAGTGCGGATTCATCCTACCTTTGACCTCATGAATTCAGGTCAGTTTCCCCATTACTCCAGAATCTTTCACCGCGTTCCGCCATCTGCAATAACTGTTCACACGGCGTAAACCGCGAGCCGTATTGCGTGGTCAGTCGTTGCAGAGCAGCAACCACTTCACCCGCGCCGAGCGAATCCATATACCGGAACGGGCCGCCGAGGAAGGGCGGAAAACCAATACCAAATACAGCGCCGATATCGCCATCACGCGCGCTGCGGATAATCTTCTCATCGAAACAGCGTGCTGCTTCATTGAGCATTAAGATGACGCACCGCTCGGCGATCTGCGCGGCGGTGAGTCGGCCCTGCCCCTGGACGCCAATAAGCGTATAAATTGCAGGGTCGACCTGTTTTTTGCTTTTACGCCCTTTCGCTCCATAAAGATAGAAACCCCGACCATTTTTTCTACCTTTGCGATCGTCATTCAAAATTGAAGCAACAACATTTGCAGGTGCGCTAAAACGTTCTCCATATGCAGCCTCAAGCACTGGTATAATTTTAGTGCCCGTATCAATTCCGACCTCATCCAAAAGTTGGATTGGCCCGACCGGAAAACCAAACTTAACCAGCGCGGCGTCAATGGCTTCAACCCGCTCGCCTTCGGTCAGCATACGAATAGCTTCGTTAATGTATGGCGCTAAAATGCGGTTAACATAAAATCCGGCCTTATCTCTGACCACTATCGGAGTTTTGCCCTGCTTTTTCGCCAGTTTAACGGTTGTGGCAATTGTCTGCTCAGAGGTCGTGGCATGCGGGATAACCTCGACCAGCGGCATTTTTTCCACCGGGCTAAAGAAGTGCAAACCAATTACTTGTTGAGGCCTGGCAGCGTTCGCCGCAATATCGCCAATCGGCAAAGATGAGGTGTTAGAGGCAAAAATGGTATGAGATGCGCAATTTCGTTCAACTTCTGCCACCATCTGTTGTTTTAACGCCAGATCTTCAAATACGGCTTCAATAACCAGATCGCGATGAGCGAAGCCACGGTAATCGGTTGATCCCGAAATCAGCGCCAGCTGTTTATCACGCTCGCTGGCTTTGATATGACGGCGGCGAACCTTCGTTTCAAGCTGATCCCAGCTGTACTTCAGCGCGTGGTTGATTCCCTTGGCATTTATATCTTTGATACGCACTGGCAAGCCGCCTTTACAGGCCGTCACATAGGCAATACCGCCCCCCATCAGACCGCCGCCCAAAATGCCTACACTGTTTAGCGGGCCGGGCTTCACATCACTTCCGGGATCCTTTTTCACATCGGTGTTGGCAAAAAAGATGTGCCGCAGCGCCTGAGACTGAGATGTCATCGCCAGTTCGCCAAACGCGCGGGCTTCGGCGTCGTAACCGCTGCTGCTGCCTTGCGCCAGGCCGGTTTCGATGACCTCAAGGATACGTTCTGTTGCAGGGTAGTTGCCCTGCGTTTTTTGCGCCGTCTTTTTACTGGCCATGCGGAATAACAGCGCCCGCCCCAGCGGCCCCGCTAGCACACGCTCTCGCACCGGCAGAGTTCGGTGTGCGGGACTGTCCTTTTTGGCCAGTTCTACGGCCGCTTCCAGCAAAATGGTATGCGGTACAACTTCATCCACTAAACCCACTTTCAGCGCCTGTTTTGCGCGTAGTTGTTTTCCGGTGAGGATCATATCCAGCGCGGTACTGACGCCAATCAGACGGGGCAACCGCTGGGTACCGCCAGAGCCAGGCAGCAGACCAAGCTGCACTTCCGGTAAACCCAGTACGGTTTTAGCATCATCGGTACAAATACGATTGTGGCACGCCAGCGCCATCTCCAGGCCACCGCCGAGACAGGCGCCATGAATTGCGGCGATAACGGGGATCGGCAAGGCATTAATTTCCGCCATAATCTGCTGCCCCTGGCGTGCCAGCGTTTCAGCTTCCTGCGCGCTGCGACAGCGACCAATCATGTTGATATCCGCCCCAGCAATGAAGTTATCGGGTTTCGCCGAAATGAACACCACGCCGCGTAATGCTTTGTTATCGCGAATTTGTTTCAGAATGACCCGAACCTGGGAGGCAAATTCCGCCTTCAGGGTATTCATTTTCTCTCCGGGCACATCAATGGTAACAACAGCGACGTTATCCAGACGTACGTTTAGCGTAAAAGCCGATGCCATTTCCATTATTCCGCCTCCAGAACCATTGCCGCACCCAGACCACCTGCAGCACAGGCTGTCACTAAACCAAAACCACCGCCACGACGTCGTAACTCATGGAGGGTTTGGGTGATCATGCGAGCACCGGTGGCGGCGAAGGGGTGTCCATAGGCAATCGATCCGCCCAGCACGTTAAATTTACTGTCATCGACCTCGCCCGTGGCATGCGCCCTGCCCAGCACTTCGCGGGCAAAACGTTCGCTACCCAGCAGTTGAAGATTCGCCAGCGTTTGTGCGGCAAATGCTTCATGCATATCGATCAGGGTTAAATCAGCCATGGTCAGACCCGCTCTCTCCAGGGCAAGCGGCGTTGACCACGCCGGCCCCAACAGCATGTCCTGCCAGACATCGATGGCGGTAAAGGCAAAACTACGCAGGTATCCCAGCGGCACCAGCCCCAACTCTTTCGCACGCGATTCCGTCATCATAATCACGGCGGCTGCGCCGTCCGTTAGCGGGGTACTGTTCGCCGCGGTAACGGTGCCGTGCTTTCGGTCAAAGGCCGGACGCAGTTTGGCGTAATCGGCCAGCGTAGAGTTGCCGCGAATATTGTTATCTTCTGAAAAAGGATCTTTGAAAGGTGGCGCGTAGGTGGTCATCACCTCATCTGCCAGTTTTCCTTCAGACCACGCCTGAGCGGCGCGCTGATGAGAACGGTGCGCCAGGGCATCCTGTTGCTCTCGCGTAATCCCATAAGTTTTGGCCATTTGCTCGGCCGTATCCCCCATGCGTAAACCGGTGGAATACTCGGCGACGGCTGGCGGTACGGGCATCAGGTCACGTAAGCGCAGTCGGGAGAAAAGTTTAAGACGCTGACCGGTAGTCCGGGCCTTATTGACATCCACCAGCACCCGCGCCAACTTTTTGCTAACGCCAATAGGCAGAACTGACGAGGAGTCCGCACCGCCGGCAATTCCTGCGCGGATAGTCCCCGCCATCAGGCTTTCCGCGACATTCGCCACCGCCTGGAAGCTGGTGGCGCAGGCTCTGCTTACGCTGTAGGCATCGGTGTGCACATTCATCCCGGTTCCCAGCACGATTTCACGAGCAATATTTGGGGCTTCGGGCATTTGCACCACCTGGCCAAAGACCAGTTGCTCAATCACATCAGCAGAAATTTCGCTGCGCGCCAGCAGCTCGCCAACGACCATTTTCCCCAAATCTACGGCGGGAATGCCATGAAACGCGGTTGCCTGGCGGGCAAATGGCGTACGCAATCCGCTTACGATGGCGATGCGATCGCCCTGGCGGGTAACCAGCGGTAAAGCCTGACTCATAACACTCCCCTGTAAAAAATAAAAATAAGTGGTCTGACCTGATCACAGTCTTAACCAATTTTTTACATTTAGCCAAGCAGGGAGAAAAGAAAGTGGGAGCTATGACACAGTGAATAATCACTGACAGTGACGAAAAAGCCCTTGCTACCGGGTAACAAGGGCTTTTAAAGAAGGGATTAACGCAGACCCAGTTGGAAGATCAGCGTTTCAGCTTCACAGGCAAAAACAAAGTCGATATCCAGACGCACACCTTCAGACTCTTCAGTAAAGGTCGAGGTGATTTGGCAAGGCTCAGATTCCACGCCACGCGCCTTCTCAGTCAGAGCGGCCAGCGTTTCTTCTGCCTCTGCACGATTCGCGAACACACGGCTGTATGACGCGGTGCAATCGGAGTTGTCCATGATGGTGCCAACATCCATACAGCAGCAAACCGGGGTTTCATCAGCACTGCATTTACTCATTGTAGATTTCCTCTGTATTCGCACCTGTGGTGCCAGATAAACGATGGGGATATTTTACGCTCCCATTATTCGCCTCTCCAGTCGTTAATTGTATGAAATGGGATAAGTGACCGAAATCACACTTAAAAATGATCTAAAACAAAAATCACCCAAACAGGTGAGTGTGCATACCCGCAATTTTGCCAGCTGGATCGCGTTTCCGAGATCAGAATTGAAAATATTTATAAACATACTTGCAACATTTCATCTGGTCAGACCTATACTCTCGGCACTGGTCTGATTTCTAAGTTGTACCTCAGACCCTACACTTCGCGCTCCTGTTACGGTATGTAACATTGTTTGTATAAAAATAAATCAATGAGGTTATGGTCATGAGCCAGAAAACCCTGTTTACAAAGTCTGCTCTCGCAGTCGCAGTGGCAATTATCTCCACACAGGCCTGGTCTGCAGGCTTTCAGTTAAACGAATTTTCTTCCTCTGGCCTTGGCCGGGCATATTCGGGTGAAGGCGCTATTGCAGATGATGCAGGTAACGCCAGTCGTAACCCGGCGCTGATTATGATGTTTGACCGCCCTACTTTTTCAGCGGGTGCGGTGTATATCGATCCAGACGTGAATATTTCCGGTAAATCGCCATACACCGGTCGCAGCACCGATGCGGACAACATCGCGCCTACGGCGTGGGTTCCCAATGCTCACTTCGTGATGCCGATCAACGAACAGTTTGGTTGGGGGGCTTCTGTCACGTCAAACTATGGCCTGGCAACCGAATTTAACGACAACTACATCGTCGGCGAATACGGCGGGAAGACCGATCTTAAAACGGTCAACCTGAACCTGAGCGGTGCCTACCGTCTGAATGATAGCTGGAGCTTTGGCGTTGGTTTTAATGCCGTCTATGCCGATGCAAAAATTGAGCGTTATTCCGGTGAACAAACTGCTGCATTGCCAAAAGTCAGCCAGAAAATTGCCAGCCTGAAAGGTGACGAATGGGGTTACGGCTGGAACGCCGGAATTTTGTACGAGCTGGATAAAAATAACCGCTACGGTTTAACGTATCGGTCTGAAGTCAAAATCGACTTCGATGGCGATTACAAGAGCGGCATCCGCACCCAGGCCAACGCGTTACCTGGCGCAGGCACGGCGTTCCCTTGGGGAACCACCAACGCCACCGTCCCAGGTTCTCTGACGCTTAACCTGCCGGAAATGTGGGAACTGTCGGGTTACAACCGCGTTGCACCACAGTGGGCTATTCACTACAGCATGGCTTACACCAGCTGGAGTCAGTTCCAGGAGCTGAAAGCAACCGGCACCAACGGGCAGACGCTGTTCTATAAAGAAGAAGGGTTCAAAGATTCTTACCGCATCGCGCTGGGTACGACTTATTACATGGATAAAAGCTGGACCTTCCGTACCGGTATCGCCTATGACGATAGCCCGGTTCCTGCGAGCAAGCGTTCCATCTCCATTCCAGACCAGGACCGTCTGTGGCTGAGTGCGGGTACCACTTACGCCTTCAATGATGACGCGTCCATTGACGTAGGCGTTTCTTATATGCACGGCCAGAAAGTGACCGTCAAAGAAGGCCCGTATACTTTCGATTCTGAAGGTAAAGCCTGGCTGTTCGGTACCAACTTCAACTACGCATTCTGATTTTCTTCAGATATAAAAAAGGTGAGCTTTTTAGCTCACCTTTTTATTTTCAACCTTCCTTACTCGGAATCGATCTCTTTTAAATCGTCCTGAATATCTTTCGCGTTCGGGTTTTCTTCTGGTTTGAGTTTGCCACCGTTCGCAATAAAGTCATGACGCTGGAAGTAAGCTTCTCGCACCATGATGTAAGGGTCGGAAGATTGACGCAGCAGACCGTCGGAATCAAGCAGTTGCGCGCGGGTTTCAATCCCTTCAACCGTCCATTTACCTATCGACAACGGCCAGGTCAGCCAGGACAGTACCGGATACAGCGTATCCACCATGTCGCCGCCATCATCACGCAGCGTGAAGCTGCCGTAGAATGGAAGCTGCATATACGGTCCATAACCAACGTCATAGTGGCCTAACGTACTACCAAAACGGTGTGGTTCAACGCGCTGTAACTTCGGATTAGCCATACCCGCCACGTCGATAAATCCGCCCATACCTAACAGGGTGTTCAGGAAGAAACGGGTGAAGTGCACCATCCCCTGATAGGGGTCGCCTTGCAGGAAGTAGTTGACCATAACGGCCGGCTCTTCAAGGTTGCCGGTAAAATTGCTCAAACCGTTACGCGCCGGCTGCGGGACATAATCACGCCAGGCAACTGCCACCGGTCGAACAACGTATGGATCTAAAACATTAAAGTTGAAGTTGTACATGGTGCGGTTGAACCCTTCAAATGGGTCCGAACGCCCCTGCTGTTCAGTACCAGAGCTCGCACACCCCACCAAAAGTGTGGTTCCCAGCGCAAGCGCCGACAGGCGAAGCTTCATAAGTGTCTCCCTGTGTATTATGGCTATCGCTGATTGCCATCCATGACGGAACGATGACGTATCCGCCTGTTTAGATGTGAGCGATTGTAACAGCACGTCAAATGATGTCTATATACCCTGTGTTACTGATTTGATCATAGCCTGGTAATGCGTACTCCGCGGCGGCTCTATTCTAGCTACCCCAATAAAAACAAACGTTACCATTTTTGCTATCTCAGACTTTCTCCCGCTGATTTTCGGACAAAAGCCGCTACGCTTTAGCAATACGTGCTAATTCAGGATTCGGCTATGAATGACATTGAGAACGAAAAGATTGATCGGCACAGCGACGAACTCCAGGTCGACAGTGACGAAAAGCTAGAGGGTAAAAAGATTGAGGTCGATGAGGACAGACTCCCCTCCCGCGCCATGGCGATCCATGAACATATCCGCCAGGATGGGGAGAAAGAAATGGAGCGCGACGCGATGGCGCTACTGTGGTCAGCCATCGCTGCGGGACTCTCGATGGGCGCCTCGCTACTGGCTAAAGGAATTTTTCATGTGCAACTGGAAGGTGTGCCTGGAGGATTTTTGCTGGAGAACCTCGGTTATACCTTCGGCTTTATAATTGTCATTATGGCTCGCCAGCAACTGTTTACCGAAAATACCGTCACCGCCGTCCTGCCGGTAATGCAAAACCCTACGCTCGGCAATTTTGGCCTGCTGATGCGCCTGTGGAGTGTGGTTCTGCTAGGTAATATTATTGGCACCGGGGTTGCGGCATGGGCGTTTGAGCATATGCCGATTTTTGATGAAGAAACCCGCGATGCTTTTGTCAAAATCGGCATGGATGTGATGAAAAACACGCCAACGGAGATGTTTTCCAACGCCATCATTTCTGGCTGGTTAATTGCCACAATGGTATGGATGTTTCCCGCCGCCGGTGCGGCAAAGATTGTGGTTATTATTCTGATGACCTGGCTGATTGCGCTGGGCGATACCACGCACATCGTCGTCGGTTCGGTGGAAATTCTCTATCTGGTCTTTAATGGCACGCTGCACTGGAGTGATTTCTTCTGGCCCTTTGCTCTCCCTACGCTCGCCGGGAATATCTGTGGCGGGACGTTTATCTTCGCGCTGATGAGCCACGCGCAGATCCGCAATGATATGAGCAATAAACGCAAAGAAGAAGCCAGGTTACAAGCCAGGCGGGATGAGCAAAAGCAGAAAAACCAGAAAAAACAGGCTTGAATGGTGACGGTTTGAGCAGTTGGGCGGCCTGAGGCTTACCGTTGTGAGTAAAAAACGCTATACTCGTGCCGCTTGGGTCCCTTAGTTAAATTGATATGCAGACTTACATATACAACTTATTGTTATTAATGATTTTTACAACGAAATAAAAACAAAATAAGTACACTTACGTGTACACAGAAATTCAAACAAATTGCTATACAGACCTTTAAATGATTGGCCTCAGAGGCTCGTAAACTGACACTATCTCTGCCGTAACTTTACCCAGCACGATAATCCCTTCCTGGCCCTCTACGTCGATTGTCGCGCCGTCTGAAGTAATAATATCTGTTCAAAACAATTTCCCCAGCCGTGGGAATTCACCTATTTGGAAAGCAACCGTGTCGCCATTTACAGGTGTTAGTGAGTTATCGGCTAGCACAAAACCTTCCGGCGTTTAAATCAGGATCATATTATTGCGGTGAGGCATGAGCACGTCGTTAAGGTCGATTCGGCGCTCAATGTAATCCTGAGCCGATGATGGAAATCCCATAATTACCTCACATACCCCATGTTGCGTAACACCCAGATCTTATTTTCACTTTCCTCTGTAACGAGCTCGAAGAAGAAGTTTTGATAATACCTTATCCATCTGTTGCACTTCTGCAGTGTCCTGGCGTGGTTGGCATCATCCAGCAGCTTCTAGAATGCCGCAGTGGTACCAACCTGCCGCCCCCTGCTGTCTTTCTTTATGGCACCAACCAACGCCGCGTGTATGTCACTCTCTCGCGCCATGATAAATCCCTCTTGAAAAATACTGTACAAATAAACAGTAATATCGCTCAGTGGATTTGATCAAACCGAAGTGACCCACAGATTTGTAAAGGTACTGAGTAGTAAGGGATTTTTGGTTGGCGGCTTCGGTTAAAGGTGACTGACCTCAAATTACCCACCCCGTAGCCTGCTCAGAGAGGCGCGGCTGAGTCATTGCCGGTCGCCGATTTTTTTACGTATCATACAAACCTCACATGACACGCATTCATAAATGTCTTAACTGATTGTTGACCTTAAGCTTCAATCAAGTATGTTGTGCACCATAAATTTAGCATGAGAAATACAAGGAATGATGATGAATCATAGGCTTGAAGCCATTAAAAAAAGGCTTGAAGGTGAAATGGCTATCGCAGTTTTTTTCGCGGTTGCCTTATACGTAGCATGGTGCTTTTTAATTCAGAATCATGGAGATAACTTTCTTGGGTCAGACTCGTTCATAATCGTCAGCAAGATACATGAATTTATGTCTTTACGCTGGTTTGAGCAAACCTATACGTCACAGTTAGGTATCCAGGGAATATTATTGGCTGGGGTGCATGACCTGCTTCCGGACGTAAGCACTCAGAAAATTAGTTTAGTAGCTGCTAGCATTATATCTGCAGTTACTGCCATCACTTTTTCGATGGCAGTTCCCAAAATATATCGTCTTGCGGGAACTCCGGGCGTAGTGGCTTACTGGCTCGCATTAGCTTTTTCTCCCTGGACGCTAACATTCTCATATTCACTTTATTGGGTCCCTTTCACAATCATATTGCCATTCATGCTCATGCTTAATAAAGGTCAGCTTTGGCATCAAGATTACGGCATAAAGGCTTTCACCATCGTATTTCTGGCGATGTTGCTGAAATGTCTATGTGGTTATGAATATATCACTACGGTGACCCTCTTCGCCTGCGCGGGCTATGTTTTTTCATGTGCAGCTAATGGCAAAGAAGTTAAAATAAAGTACTTAGCCCTAATATTTTCTGCCTGTGTAGCAGGCTTTATTGCTGCACTCGCCTTACATGTTGTTCAGCTCCATCATATAAATGATTCGCTAGGTTTTAACACGATCCTTAATCGTGCTGAAACTCATACTGGTGCGAATAGTGATGATAAAAAAGCTGATATCCTGATCGCCCATTTAGCATCACGGCCCGGCAATGACGCACTGATATCAATACTGTCATCGGATTTAATCAATCATAAATTCCTATTCGCAGTAACCGCATTCAAGGAATACTTCTATCTGCCAGCCGTTCAGGTTGCAGGGATTTCACTGCCCTTTAAGTTTTTTGCTCTAATTTCTTCACTGGCTTCTCTCGTCTGGCTGCCTCGTCTGTTCATGAAGGACAAGACTGCTACTAAAAAACAATCGGTTCTATCCTTTGGCGCGCTACTAATAGTCGCTGGCGTATTCTCATGGCAAATTCTTGCTTGGCGTCATATGGTTCTCCACTACCATTTAAACGGCCAGCTTTTTGCATATGGTATTGTGCCACTAGCAGCAGTCACTGTAGGGTTGGTTATAAGCAGGCTATTGGAAAGCAGAATGGATTCACTGAAGCCTTCTCTAATATATCCAGAGTTACTGCTGATTGTTGTTGCTATCTGCGGCTTTTCATACAATCCCAATCCTACGGTTGAAGATGTTCAAGCTTGCAGCATAACTTGCGGAAAAGTAATAGGTAGTGTCGATTTAGTAACGACAACCGATACACTGACAGAGATGGATCGCGGGATGGGTCTTCCTTCAACTCAAATCACCATATCTGGCTGGGCCTCATCACTGAGTGGAGAAAAAACTAAAGTTTACGTATTAATTAAAAACAATCTAGTCGGTGAGATTGAACCTGATACTGACAGACCTGATGTAACTGCTGCAGTACCGGGTGCAAACCTGCGCTCAGGATTTTCGTTTAATTACATTGCATCAGGAGATGTATCTAAAAAGGATATTCATGTAATTGCTCCAGATGGTAATGGTAGAATGATTAGCCTTTGAAAACTAGCCCGGTTTTGGACTGACCCCATAAAGTTGGACAGTTCATGTTAAGCGGCTTTCAGAGCCTGGGTTCGGTATTCTACCGGACTCAGGCCTTTTAATTTCAGGCTTATTCGTTCGTTGTTGTAGTAATGGATATAGCTCTCTATCGCCTTCCTTAGTTCGCTGACACTGCTGAACTGACTCAGATAAAAACATTCCGATTTCAGCGTCCCGAAGAAGTTCTCCATCACCGCATTTTCCAGACAGTTCCCTTTACGCGACATACTCTGCGTCATGCCCTTCGCCTTTAACCTGGCCTGATAACCTTCCATTCGATATTGCCAGCCCTGATCCGAGTGCAGCAGCGTGCTATCTTCCGGGCTGAGCTTCAGGAACGCATCGTGCAGCATCGTATTAACCATCTCCATCACCGGCCTTTCCGACAGGCTGTAGGAGATAATCTCCCGGTTAAACAGGTCAAGAACCGGTGACAGGTACAGCTTTTTACCCTGTACCGAGAACTCAGTAACATCTGTAACCCATTTTTCGTTGGCTTTTGACGCGCCGAAGTTCCGGTTCAGTATATTGGGCGCTGCCCTGCCTGTTTCGCCTTTCCAGGAACGATATTTCTTCACCCTTATCAGGGACCGGAGCGACAGCTCTGCCATCAGTCGTTGCACTGTTTTATGGTTCACCAGCAGCCCCTGTTTTTTCAGCGAGAGCGTGATCCTGCGGTAGCCATAACGTCCTTTGTGATAGTGGTAAATCTCTCTTATTTTATCTTTCAGTCCGGCATGCCTGTCCATGCGCTTTAGCGCGTTCATATTGTGATACCACGTGCTGCGGGACATACCCGCGGCACGCAGAAGATCACTGAGCGCATACTCCAGCCTTAGCTCACTGATTATTGCGGCTTTTTGCCGTTTTTCTCGCTTTGAACTAAGGCCTTCAGCTTTTTTAGGTAGGCATTCTCTGCACGCAGGTAACGGAGTTCAGCCCGTAGTTCTTCGGGCGATAACGTTTCCAGTGCAGCATCGGTAAGTGGAGATGATTTTTTAGGTTTTGTCATGTCCTTGCTCCGGCCCTGTTTTATCCTCAGAAGTCCTTTCTCACCAGCATCCTGGTAAACATTAACCCAGTGCCGGACAACGGTTTCGGTTGAGATATTAAACCGTGCGGCGGCCTCGCGCATGGAAAGTTCTTCAGCGAGTACAGTCCGGACTACAGCAATCCGGAACGACGGTGAATGGCGGTCATTTTTCCAGGTAATACCATCAATACCGTGAAGTTGCCAGGCTCTTACCCAGCGTCGCACCGATGTTCTTTCAACACCAAAACGTTCAGCGGTACGATGTGTGCCATCGAGTCCGGCAAGGTAATGATTAACTACAGCTAATCTGGTTTCGAGGGAATATTTTGGCTTTGCCATAAAAAACTGCACCTTAGTCAGTTGGGTGTCCAACTTTTGGGGTGCAGTCCAAAACAGAGGGCTTTTTTTTCTCCCAGTTTTAGTCCGGAAAGGCTCTGTGTCGGTGTTCTTAGAATGATGAGTGCGACTCAGTTATTTGCTCTTTATATGGAAAAAGGTGCGCGCGTGAGAAAAAGTAAAAACTTAATTGGATTATTACTCCTATCCTTTGCCATAATTTTTTCATTTACATCTAGACTTGATGATTTCAAAAATGAAAAAGGATACTTCAATATTTAGGCTACTTATCACTCATTAATGATAATTAAATCATTTGATGAAAATCCTGTTTCATCCCACTTATTCCTACCTATTATGACGTTCGGTGGTGATGTTAATAAAAAAATACCTCGGGGCGGAGCTATACCAACAAAGGATAAACGAGGCAATTTCATTTATACATCTTTCCCCGGTTTTGGCTTTGCGCTACCATATCTTTTTTTAAATTCACTCACGTTCAACTGTCCATTATAAACCTTCAGATCTTCAACATATTGATACAACTAACAACGGTAGCTTTTTTTTGCAACTTTATTTAAAATATCAAAATCAGAATACAGATCTATTATTGCGGCGATCTCATGCTTTCCCTTGCTTCTGTCCAGCGAAGCCCTAAGCAGTAACGGATTAGTTTATTGGCCCCACTCCCTGAGTCAGGTTTTAATCGCATTAATAATGCTGTGTATAGCTTTGCGCACAGAATCAAAGAGATTATATCAATCCATAACCATCGGATTGATAATACTTTTTTGGATTTTGACTGAATGGACGGGATTGGTTTTTGCTGCATTTTCTTATCTGATTCTTTTTTACACAAAATCATTTCGAGACAGAGAGCTAGCAGTTAGTATCGCAATCTTCTCAATTTTAGCTGTAATTATTTATTTTCTTCAGTTTAATTATCTTACTGATATTAAAGGAATTTATTGAGCGATCACTATATCGCTTTCAGGTAAGAAGCGGCGCTAGCACTGTTAACTTCACGTTTTACGAATTATTTGGAAGCTACATTAAGTCCTTTGGTTTTTACCTGTTTTTTATCGCAGTTGCAATTGCTATCCCAAAGGGAATTAGAAATAACCGACTACTTCAGTTACTAATGGTACTATCCTTGGTCATGATGATTGAGAACATCATTCTTGCCCAACATGCTTATTTTTACACCTTTGACAGACTCAAACTCGGATTTTTCATAGGTTTGTGTATTTTCCACACTTTTAGTAACGTTACGATTAGGTTAAGAGTCATCAATATATTGCTATTAGTTTCTGCTTCAATTTTCTCTGTCAATTCTTATAGAAGTTCCGTATTAGACTTTGGCGGATGGGTTGAAATGCAAGATCGGAATACAAGGATAGCAAGAAAAACTCTTAATGTTGAGAACTTTGAATACGCTTCAATCTTCAATGACACAATAGTAAGAGCATATCTGAATCTTTTATTACATAGTTCTGTAAATGAGTACACTCCTGATGCAAGTCAAATCAATACTTTAATTGCTAAAAGCGATTGCCCAGTGATTATTATTCATGGGCACAATAAGTTTAGAGACATAGAAGAAATCATTTCAGTTGATGTTTACACTAGGAATGGGTTGGAAATTATCAAGTAAATCACAGGGGCCATACTGGCCCCTTATATTATAATGGTTTAACGGACCATTCCTGCTCTACTGTTTTTGAATCATCAACCCGGTTAAGTAATACACGATATTTCTTCCAAAGCAAAAGTGAGGACGCCTCGTCATCTGTTGCCATATCAAGTTCAACAGCATCCCGGAGAATTGATATCTGTAGTGGTTTACTGAATTTGGCCACCTGAACAGAGGTGATATGCTCATCTCAGAACAATACAGGTGTCCCAATGAAAAAAAGAAATTTCAACTCAGAGTTTAAACGCGAATCCGCTCAACTGCTCCTTGACCAGAACTACACCGTTGCAGCTGCGGCCAGTGCTATGGATGTTGGTCTTTGATGGGTAAAGCAGTTGCGGGATGAACGACAGGGTAAAATGCCAAAAGCCTCTCCTGTTACCCCGGAACAGATCGAAATACGCGAACTGAAGAAAAAGCTACAACGCATTGAAATGGAAAACGACATATTAAAAAAGGCTACCGCGCTCTAGATGTTAGACTCCCTGAACAGTTCTCGTTAATCGGGAAACTCAGTGCGCAGTATCCTGAGGCCACACTCTGCCACGTGTTCGGGGTTCATCGCAACAGTTACAAATACTGGAAAAATCGCCCTGAAAAGCCAGACGGCAGACGGGCTGTATTACGCAATCAGGTTCTGGAACTGCATGACATCAGCCATGGCTCTGCTGGTGCAAGAAGTATCGCGACCATGGCAACGCTGAGAGGCTTCCGGATGGGACGATGGTTTGCTGACAGGCTCATGAAAGAGCTGGGGCTGGTGAGTTGTCAGCAGCCCACCCCCCGGTATAAACGTGGTGGCCATGAACACATCGTTATCCCGAATCACCTTGAGCGACAGTTCGCAGTGACAGAGCCTAATCAGGTCTGGTGTGGCGATGTGACGTATATCTGGACGGGCAAGCGTTGGGCTTACCTTGCTGTTGTTCTCGATCTGTTCGCAAGGAAACCGGTGGGCTGGGCAATGTCATTCTCACCGGACAGCAGGCTGACCATCAAAGCGCTGGAAATGGCGTGGGAAACTCGCGGCAAACCAGTCAGAGTGATGTTCCACAGTGACCAGGGTAGCCACTATACAAGCAGGCAGTTCCGGCAGTTACTGTGGCGTTACTGGATCAGGCTGAGTATGAGCCGACGCGGAATCTGTCGGGATAACAGTCCGATGGAACGCTTCTTCCGGAGTCTGAAAAGCGGGTGGGTGCCGGTGACAGGTTATATAAACTTTAGCGATGCAGCTCATGCGATCACAGACTATATCGTCGGGTATTACAGCTCACTAAGGCCGCATGACTATAACGGAGGGTTACCCCCAAACGAATCGGAAAGCCGATACTGGAAAAACTCTAAAGCGGTGGCCAGTTTTAGTTGACCACTACATATAGCCGCAGAAAGGTAGAGAAATGGATTTGTGATGGAGGAATTAACCGAGCTTTTTAACGTGCCAGAAGATTTTATCTGCGTACAGCTCATAAGCCTTTCTTTGATCTTCCAGACAGTCGTGTTTGTTGTACACAGCCATGACGCCACCAAATTAATGCCCCAGCATTTTCTCAGTGACATGGGGCATGATCCCCTCGCTTGACAAGTTAGTCACCAAAGAACAGCGGAAGTCGTGGGTGCGCCATTCAGGGATATCAATCGTCTCTGTCAGTTTCCGCATGTACCGATTAGAGGAAGACCGGTCGATAGCTTTATCAAGCTCCTTCCCTGGGAACAAAACCTTATTCCCACTGTTAAGAAGGCGTTCAACCATAGGCTTCATTTGTTCGAAGATCGGACGCCTGATGATGTTCCCCATCTTTGAATGTTCAGATGGAGTGGTCCATATCCAATCTGTGGTGTTGAATTCAGCGCATTAGCTAGGCGCCCCCAAAGTAACAGCATCTGATGCAATAGCCTGTTGGATGTGACAATCTTGCTGTTCTCAAGCACCAGCCATATTTTTGCCAGTTCGCTGTAGGTCAGAACTTGATCACCAACATCAGGCTTCTTACTAATATTTTGACACTCAGTTTGTGATTTCGCATGAGGGTATTAGCTGTCGGCTTATGCACCAGTGAGTGACTGACCGGAGTTGAAGCAACAGAACGCGGGCTTTCTTCTTGTTCAGCTTTTCTTGTTTATCAAGAAACTACACCCATGCTGATACGGGGATGTTAGCAACAGGTACATCCTTAAACTCGTTGTACATGGTGTTGTACACAACCGATTTGTACAGCACTTGGGTATTGTGCTTGAGGCCTTTAACATACTTCTCCCACCAGTTGTCCAAGCACTCATTCAGAGTGAGCTCACCAGTGCTCCCGGCAAAATAGGTTTTTGGGTTTACCCCCTTCGTGTACAATCCACGCATCTCACCTACGGCAATGCGGGCATCTTTCAGTGATGTTGAAGGATAGCGACCGACAGTGAGACGCACAGGTTTTCCATTCCAGCGATAACGGTGCTGAAATGTAATTGTACCAGACGGAGTGATGCGAACGCTCAGGCCGTCACCATCAGTAGTTCCGCTGGTCCGTTGTAAGCTTTGCCATTGATACTTCTTAATTTGGTGTCACTCAGCGCCACTGTAATTTCCTGTACACACTCTTTAAAGCATTCTGTACTCAATGTGTACTCATTGGCAAGTGAACGAAGCGATGTTAAAGGTGAACAGTGGGAAACCGAGCGAAACAAAATAGAGCATAACGCTTGTAAAAAACTGAGGTTTTACGATAGGATGCGAGCCGTAGGCACAATTTCAGAACTTCCGCGAACAACGTCCCCTTAGTTAAATGGATATAACGAGCCCCTCCTAAGGGCTAGTTGCAGGTTCGATTCCTGCAGGGGACACCATGAACACTTCTCAAAAAGTCCAACGCAGTACATAACTCATTGATTTAAATCAAAACCACTTAATTTATTTGTCCAGTAAAGTGCCATTATTTCTAATGGAATCTATACATTTTTGCGTATAACATTGTGTATAACTGAGTTCGATCTTTTTTCTATACACATGCTGCTATCTGACATCCAAATAAAAAGAGCAAAACCGAAGGACAAACCCTATACGCTTAACGATGGTATGGGGCTATCGCTCCTCATCGACACTGCGGGTAGTAAAGGCTGGCGTTTTCGCTATCGCTTTGCTGGTAAGCCTAAGATGATTTCCTTCGGCGTATATGGCGATGTGTCGTTGGCACAAGCACGTGCTAAACGTGATGAAGCGCGTTCGATGTTAGCCAAAGGGATCAACCCAAGTGAAGCCAGAAAGGCAGATAAGATTGCTTTGCAGTTCGCGCATGAGAACAGTTTTGAGTCTGTAGCCAGAGAATGGCACTCATCGAAAAAAAACACCTGGTCAGAGGGGTATGCAAAAGAGGTTCTCAACTGCATGGAAAAGGATATTTTCCCTTTCATCGGCCAACGCCCAATTGAGCAGATTGAACCACTAGAGCTGCTAACCGTCCTGCAAAAAATAGAGAAAAGAGGTGCGCTAGAGCAAACCAGCAAGATCCGCCGCCGCTGTGGTGAAGTGCTTCGTTATGCTGTTGCCACTGGTAGAGCAAAGTATAATTTTGCACCCGATTTAGCTATCGCACTCAGCAAACCTAAAACTCAACACTTCCCGTTCCTGACTGAAAGCGAGTTGCCCAAGTTCGTCAATGCTCTGGATAACTATCAGGGCAGTTTAGTCACCAAATACGCCACGCAGCTGTTGATGCTAACAGGCGTGCGAACAATTGAACTACGTACAGCGGAATGGGCTGAGTTTGATTTAGATAATGCCTTATGGGAGATCCCCAAAGAACGGATGAAGAAACGCCGCCCCCATCTGGTTCCGTTATCTACTCAGGCGATCAACATCCTGAAAAAGCTGCAAGAAATAACTGGGAATTACAGCCTCGTTTTCCCTGGGCGAAACGACGTCAGGAAACCAATGAGCGAAGCCAGTATCAACAAAGTGATAAAGCTGCTTGGCTATCATGGTCGGTTAACGGGTCACGGCTTCAGGCATACCATGAGTACTATTTTGCATGAACATGGTTTTGAAAGCGCCTGGATTGAAATGCAACTTGCGCATGTTGATAAGAACTCCATTCGAGGAACTTACAATCATGCGCAATATTTAGACCAAAGACGAAAAATGCTTCAGTGGTACGCAAATTATCTTAACTGTTGAATAAGAAGATCGATTTCATCGATAAAAGCCAATAAAATGCGTTGAAGTGCTTCCGCTTCCTGGAAGTTTTTCATTCCTTTATATTCCTTAACTGCACTCGACATAAGTTCTACAAAATCATGTCCTCTGATACATAATCGAGGGTCACAATCTAATTTATCTAACCATTCACCATACAGATCCACGAATTCTGCTTCTCTACTCTTCAGACCAAAGGATATCAGGTTTTTATTAATATATCCGCTAAAATCAAATATAAGCGTGCTATTTTTTGATGAAAGAGATTTTTTTATATCACACCATTTACCATTAATATGAAGCTTACGATCAGCAAGTTTAATGCTGTAAAGTTGTTTGAGTACTGTTAAAAATGAAACGTAAAACACTTCCCAATTATTAATTTTGCTATTAGAAACATCTACTAATATTCGCTTAACAAGTTGCTCAGAAAAGAAGTACATTTCAAGAGAACTAAAATCAGTCCAAATAAGCTGAGGGACGTCTTCAATTGCATCAAACCAATGATCTAAATCCTTATCAACCAAACATTTGTAACTATTACAATTCAACTCCTCCAACTCTTTTGCTAATGCAATAACTCTCTGTTTATTTCCATCTGTCAATCCATATTTTTCAAGAATTTCAAATGGAATATCTACACTATCAATCTCATATGAAACAATTGATTTTTCGTCATTTTTTTCACACCAAGAGTTCAAAACCAATTTATCAAAAACTCCCTCCACATAAACATCACGAAGAGTTGGCTCAACAAAATAGCGAGTTTTAATATCTTCTATAGTTCTTCTTGGTAAATCAGGCATTTTTATTTTCCAATTTAACCACGCGATGACGATGCTGGGAAATAATCTCTAAAGAATGTGATGCAAATATAAATTGAATATTTGCCCCATCGGTTATATCCAGCAGGGAATTGATAATTATGCGTTGCCACTTGATATTTAAAGAAATCTCAGGCTCATCAATCATAAATATGCTCGGTGTATCTCTCGCTACTAATACATAGCAAAAAAGTAATAACAACTGCTGTTCCCCGGAAGAAAGCTGAGCCGGCTGCAGAACATCCCCAAATCTATTAATTATCAAGAATCCTTGGCTCAACTGAAAGCGAATTTCCTTATCAGTTAACAATCCATTGATTGTGGAAATAAATTTATTCAATATTTTGTATATAGATCTAACACCAGCTAATCGCCCTTCTAAACTTTCAATGTAAGGCTTTAATAACTCAGCTGATAATGCTCTCTTGGAGTGTGATGCGGTGGATAATATTTTTTCAAACTCAGACATTTCCAAAAATGATGTTAATTCATATTTTGCCAAGTCTTGTGTTTCAGAACCTATTTTTTTTAAATTACTTCGTAAGATATCAATGTCATCATCTTGAAAAATAACTTCGGTTCGGTCTGTACTTGAAACTAATTGTTTGAGAATTCTAACATATGTAGAATGAACATTATCAGTCCCCTGATTTGTACCTTGAACTGCTTTTCTCGCTATCCACTTTGTTGCAGCACTCAATGCCTGACTAAGAGCTATCTCTCTTGATCGCAAAACAAGATCATTTATTCTTTTCGGGGTCCCCATTCTTACAGCTTGGCGTAATTCCACTTCATCATCAGGATCACTAATAGTATCACCATCTAAACGCCTATCCGCATTTAAAATGAATGTGATCGGTGTGACTTTTTTAAGCATTTCTATATAAAGACGCTCACTTGTAACTTTTCTAAGTGGATCTTTTACTGTAGATTTCTTAACTTGCCTCGGCAAGAGTTCAATAATATCCCGATCATGAAAGTATACAACCTCATCATCAACAATAACTCTTCGTGATTCGTTAGAACTTTTTCTATAATTCCATCTAGCAATTACTTCCTTACCCTTTAATATATCTAACACCATCAAACTATCTTCACTTTTTTGTGATTCATGTTTGGCTGTTAGTATATAGCCAGATGTAAGTTCCACTTTCAATAATGAAAAACTCGTACGGTAAAGGGCCGTACGATGCCCACTTCTATTATCCGGTGAAAGCAAATGGAATGCCAATCTTAAGAGTGTACTTTTCCCGACACCATTGTCACCATATAGAATTACAGCACTACTATTAATTTTTTCACTATCGAAGTCATAAGTATATAAACCAAATAACTTTTCAACATAAATAGACTTTATCAACTGCTGATCCATAAATTCTTCCTTAAAATTAAGTTTCTAAACATAATCATCCACACAACCAAGCTATCTAACATTCAAAACAATATGATATTTAACAAATTTTCTAGAGTACATGTCAACTTTACAACACTCTAGGGAAGGTGCGAACAAGTTCCTGATATGAGATCATCATATTCATCCGGAGCGCATCCCAGAGGGACATCATGAGCCATCAACTCACCTTCGCCGATAGTGAATTCAGCACTAAGCGCCGTCAGACCCGAAAAGAGATTTTCCTCTCCCGCATGGAGCAGATTCTGCCATGGCAGAATATGACCGCTGTCATCGAGCCGTTTTATCCCAAGGCGGGCAATGGCCGACGGCCCTATCCGCTGGAGACCATGCTGCGTATTCACTGCATGCAGCATTGGTACAACCTGAGCGACGGTGCCATGGAAGATGCCCTGTACGAAATCGCCTCCATGCGCCTGTTTGCCCGATTATCCCTGGATAGCGCCCTGCCGGATCGCACCACCATCATGAATTTCCGCCACCTGCTCGAGCAGCATCAACTGGCCCGTCAATTGTTCAAGACCATCAATCGCTGGCTGGCCGAAGCAGGCGTCATGATGACCCAAGGCACTTTGGTGGATGCCACCATCATTGAGGCACCCAGCTCTACCAAGAACAAAGAGCAGCAACGCGATCCGGAGATGCATCAGACCAAGAAAGGCAATCAGTGGCACTTTGGCATGAAGGCCCACATTGGTGTCGATGCCAAGAGTGGCCTGACCCACAGCCTAGTCACCACCGCGGCCAACGAGCATGACCTCAATCAGCTGGGTAATCTGCTTCATGGAGAGGAGCAATTTGTCTCAGCCGATGCCGGCTACCAAGGAGCGCCACAGCGCGAGGAGCTGGCCGAGGTGGATGTGGACTGGCTGATCGCCGAGCGTCCCGGCAAGGTAAAAACCTTGAAGCAGCATCCGCGCAAGAACAAAACGGCCATCAACATCGAATACATGAAAGCCAGCATCCGTGCCAGGGTGGAGCACCCGTTTCGCATCATCAAGCGGCAGTTCGGCTTCGTGAAAGCCAGATACAAGGGGCTGCTGAAAAACGATAACCAACTGGCGATGTTATTCACCCTGGCCAACCTGTTTCGGGTGGACCAAATGATACGTCAGTGGGAGAGATCTCAGTAAAAACCGGAAATAACGCCAGAAATGGTGGAAAAAATAGCCTAAATAGGCTGATTCGATGTGTTTGCGGGAAAAAAATCGGCCCAGATCCGCGAAATTTTAATCAGCGAGTCAGCTTGGGAAGAAATGACCTGCTTATTCGCACCTTCCCTAGCTCGCAAATTCTTGGCAATTATGACCAAAATCGCACTACACCGCACCCGCCTGCGGTTTTCATATCACTAAAATTTTTCAGTTGGGATTTTTTACAAACGATACCGCCAGCCCACGCCAGTGCTGGGGATGTGCATCGAAACAGGAACTGAAAAGAATGAAAAGAAATTCAGTTTTTTTCAGTTTTGCTGTCCATCGCATCTGTGGCTTGAATACGCAACACTTTGATATTAAATGGATAATTAATTTTAGGTGTGGTTTTTTGTGAAGGGATATGAAAAGAGAAAAACATAACAATCTGAAAAATAATAATTTTATGTCCGTATAAACTGAAACCCTGTGTTCAGGTTTCGGGAACGGATCGGCCATTCCCGACGCATACTTTACCCATTCTTTTGCGCAGCCAGCAGCAACTTTAAAGCCTTTTCCCGCTCCTCGGGTGGAATGGCATCAATTAGCTCTTTAACCCTCCCCTGCCCGTTCAGCGCGCTTGGACTAACGGAATGGGAGAAAGCAACATTCATCACAAACGAGTGGCCGCACTCCACATTAGAGCAATAGCAGTACACATCGTACAGTTGTGGGTGTTTCCTGTTTGTTTTACCTATCCGCGCTACTGCCTGACATGTGGGGCAGTACATTCTCATCATCTTCATCGTTCTGTGCCCTATACTGTTGCCCGCCAGAGAAAGGGATTTGAGTCCCTACCTCTTGTTCTGAACGTGTAACACTGGTAACACGTGTAATGCTATTGATTTAAAAGGATTTAATCTGTTACCAGTTAGCAAAATCAAGAGGTAACGCGTGGTAACACACCATTTTTTGTTACCAGTGTTACCAGTCAGTATTTTTGACTGGTAACACTGAAGAACCGCATCAGTAACGGGTGTTACCTCTGTTACCAGTGTTACCTCATAAAAATAAGACTCACGCGATAATTACTCAGGTTCGGCGCTTCCTAGTACCTGTGTATTGAACTGGTACACACGTTTAAGCCCTATTTCTGGCAGGCGAATACTGTTTTGCGTCCGGCCATCTTCACCGGGTTTCAGCCAGCCCGCGTCCACACACAACCTGGCCACCTTACGCGAGTCAAATCCCTTACAGATCTCCTTCCAGCCTGACGGGAGAACGTAGAACGTCACAACCGGCTCCGTTACGTTGTCTCCTTTATCGACTTTTCTGAATCCCATCATTGAAACAGGCCGGTTCCTGTCGTCATTCCAGTCAGCAAACCGACTGAACTGATTACGCGTCATGAAGTCCCGTACCTGTTCAAGTGCCGCTTTATCTTCCTGATTAGCTGTATGGCCCCGGTCAGCCATCCATGCAGCCAGACAACGTTGAGCGGCACGAAAGGCCTCTCCCTCCGGCCATCCTGTGATGCCCGCTTTTGTGGCCAGTTCCCCGGCCATCGCAACCAGAGCAAAACGGGTAACAGCCCGGCCAACCTGATTCCCGGCATTTTCCGGCGTCAGCCTTCGGGTGTACTCTTTCAATAAGGCTTTCGCCTGGCTGGTCAGTTCCGGCAGATCAGCGGTCAGGCAATGAAGCCAGTCGCGGAATGGCGCACCATGATAATGCGCTACGTGCTGCTCAAGATGCTCAGCCAGGGTTTTCCCGCTACTGAAACCATGAAGTTCTTCAAACACGCCATATTTGCCCGAATCGCTTGGGATCTGGATCATTCTGACCTCAACCCCGGCATACGTACGTTCCCCGGCGCTTGCCGCATGTTCCACCAGTGACAGTTCTCCGGTGGACAGAAACAACAGATTCCAGCGGTTGGTTTCCCTTACCGAACCATCTGTTCTGGCTCTGGCTTTGCCCTGCCCGTTAGCCAGCATATAAGCGATATTCCCCGCCTCCCTGCCGTCAACCTCCCGGATTTCATCCAGCATCAGCGTGGCATCATTACGGCGGCTCGCCGTTCCTTCTAAAGCATTCCCCGTCGCCCGCCACGTATGCCAGAAATCTGTTCCACCACATACTGAAGCAGCCACTTTCATCGTCATGGTTTTACCGTCCGTTGATTCCCCTTTGAGGTGATAACCTCCACCGCCGATACCAACCAGTTTCAGAAGGGGGGCAGCAAATGCCAGACTCACCGCAAAGGCAAGACGGGCATTCTTTATGCAGTAACGGCTTATATTTTCACGCCAGTCCTCTGATGTGCCGCTGACACGAAAATCACGCCCCTGCACACTCGATGTTTGTAAGATGACTGACTGGGCTTCACGCCCTATCACTTCATCCTGGAGAACGTAAACCCCGCCGTGCCAGCCCGTTTTATTCACACAGGTTACTTTTCTGTCCGGTTTACACAGTGAGATATATTCCATCAGGAATGCTCTGGCCATGCCGTTAATGTTGATGTACGAAAGTCCGTTAACCAGCAGAACGCGGCGCAGCTCTTCCCCGCTGCCACCCAGCATCTCCATCGGCATTGCCCATTTACGGCTGTTTCCGTTGGTATCTTCCCATTCCAGCAAACGCCCGTAATTACTCCCATCAGCATCACTGGTGATTGCCGTCACCCGCAACGGACTGCAAATTTTGATATTACGTATCTCCGTATCGCCATCAGACTTATTAACCAGCTTGTCGTACCACAAATATTCTTTTGTCAGCCGGAACCCTTCTGGTAAACGGGTCTGCCCTTTGCCATGCAGCGTCATTTCTTCCCGAAAGGCATCTCTCGCCCGTTCTTTCCCCACTTCCTGCCGATAATCATCCCAGTCAGCCTTATGGCGTACCGGAGGGAGCGTTACCCAGCCATCCACCGCTTTGGCGGCTTTCTCTGCCTGAATACGCCCGGTGTTTTCTTTGCCGTCAGCCAGATCATTATCTCCGGCCAGAATGATCCGGGTTTCTGGCCAGCGTTTTCGGATCTGCTCCGTCACCTTCAGTAAATTGGTGGCAGCGACAGCCGCCACGATCCATCCTTCTGTCAGCAGACTGACGGTAAGCGCTGTGGCAAAACCCTCAGTGATAATCACCTGTTCAGGTGTTTCAGCGGGTATATCGGTCAGGGCAATAAATGCGCCAGACAGCTGGCTACCGGGCAGCAGACTTTTATCCCCGTCAGGATTGATAAGTTGACCACCGGTAATATTCCCGGAAATATCCGTCAACGGCAGCAGTAATGAACCGGAGGAAAATGTTATTCCGGCCAGATTCAAAGGCTGTGACAGCAAGGGAAGTGAATACCCGTGTAAGCCCTTGTTTGTCAGATAGACCGGCTCACCATTGCAGGACTGCTGTCTGAGTCTGGTATATCGCTCCGCGCCCGCTTCTTTTCCTGCGGCCTTTTTCCTGGCTGGCAAAGCGGGCCTCTCCTGTATTTCTGGTAATGCAAGCGCCTCAGATACCATCCCGGCGACTTCTTTTATCTTTCTTCCTGTCACCAGACGAACCAGATCAAGACCATCGCCATGACCGCACTGATTACAAAACCACGTCCCACGCCCCGCTTTATCGTCCAGCCGAAAGCGATCTTTTCCACCACAGGCAGGGCAAGCCCCATGATGTCCTGCGGACGGTACTTTAATACCTAATGCTGACAGGATATAAGGCCAGCGCCCAATTGCAGCCCCGGAAATCGAGGATACAGACTGTGTTTTCACAGCAGCACCTCCTGACCTTCCGGCTTCACAAATTCAAAACCTTCGGGTATTTCGCCATCAGGTGCACCGAAAATAATATCCCGGTAAACCTCACGCATCTCTGTGACACCAAAAACTGACAGGCGAATATCTTCTGACATAAAGCCCGGTTTAAGCATTTTTTCCAGTTTCTCTGCGGCCAGTATGCAACCAGCATCAGCCCCAAACTCATTCACCCAGGGCATTTCAATATGGTAAATAATATTGCTCACCACTTTTTCGTGGGTGAGTTCTATTCGTTCGCCATCTTCAATATAAACAGGTTCGTAATGAACACGCTCCATTAAGGAAATGAATGCATCAGCAATGTAGTACCGTAAGACTGCTGTTCGTAAAGCATGCGCCTTAAAATTTTGATTATTATTCATCGCGCATCTCTCCCTTAATTGTGCTGGTTTCCTTAACAACGCCATCCAGTTGTTCGGCAATACAGGCCACTAAAGCCGCAGCGCCTTCCGCTGAAACAGTTCTCGCGCCATTCACTGTGGGAACGGACAGGACCTCTGCAAGAAACTCACTGGCCAGTGCCGCCCGTAACAGACGACTCTCACCCAGTTCGCTCAATATGCAGCCTTGCTTAAAATTCATGGATTTCATGCAACCACCTCCCCGGCACTTTTCACAGGGATACGGGCAGCAAAGCTCAGGATAAATTCAGTGGCAAGTTTAAGGCGTGCAGCATGCTCGCAGTCTGCGATTACACGCACAGGACGTGGACGGGCATCACGGTCTGTACGGCGGACAGCCAGAAAGACAAAGGTAAATTCAGGGTGAGATAAAGCAGGGACTGTAGCCATAATGGCAACCTCCTTCAGATAGCGGGTAACGCTACCACCGGAGTTCCTACGCTCATGGGTGGTAGCCCAGACGGGGGTAGGAATACCGGCTCTGAAGGATACCGGCCAGCCCGAAAGCTGCCCCGCCTGGACTACCATAATACTGATGATGTGGCGTAAAAAATAAAAAAATACAATCAGCCACCACACCATAAATTTTAGGTGAGTCAAAGCTGCGACACAAAAAAACACGCCTGGCGCGTGTAGTATCGCCTTCAGATAACACGGGTTCCTACGCCCGGCTGCCGATTTTGCGACAACCTTTAAACTATATCCCGCGCATTCCTGGTGAGGCAAGAAATTTATAACCGAAAACTGATCATTGCCTGGATTAATTAACGCTGGCATGCTTAAGCCTCTGCTTAAAAATAGTTCTTCATTTTTCCTGATGCTGTAAACGAGACCCGCCTCTGAGCGGGTCTTTCTGTCGCTAAGTCAATCCGCAAACGTCAGGGCGCGCTCATCGACAGCCGCGTACAATTCAGGTTCACCGAGTGCATAGCCTTCATTGCGCAGGTAGGAATGCACGTATTCGCTGTTTTCATCATCAAACTCAGCACGAAACCAGCGTGTTATCGCCTGAGTGTAAATATGCAGATTATCCAGCGTTGTTACTGCCAGACGCTTACCCGGCATAAACGGGGGAATAAACGCAAAGCGGCCAGCAACAGAACTTGTAGCCATCTGTGCAGCATTCACATCAGCCGGGCGGTCTGCGGCATTAAATAACTTCAGGCGTTGATGTGCTGCCAGCTCTGCCCCAACCAGTACAACCAGACGGGGATCTTCACGAAACTGCTCAGCAATAAGCTCTGTAATCAGATGGTTGGCCAGCGCATCAATATTTTTCCAGGTGCCAGACTCTCCCAAAGTGACAGGCTCAGAGATGATTTGCTTCCCGTTCCCGTAGGCTTTCGCCAGTGCATGCCAGCCAATATTGACATCCTCTCCTTTTTTATTGATTTCCGGGTTTGTAGTATTTGCAATCGACACACCATTGAAACCGACCCGCAGCATGTCCAGCGCATATGCCTGGGCAAAAAAGCTCTCAACCGTTTTCTCAAACTCATCCGGCACGCCGGTATGGTAAATATGAGACATATCGGAATAGCTGATCCGGGCGCAGGTATCCGTCTCTGTCAGAAAAAACTCCGTACCATTGACTGCCATTTTTTTGTGGAAACGGCCACCATCCACACGTCCGGTATGTAGTTCACTGGCACCAATATTGACGGCATTACCTGACACGGCGTTAACATCACGTAGCGTGATATTTTTAATAAGCCACCCGGATTCCAGAATTGAGGTACGCAGTATATTTTCAGTGGGTTCGCTTAATGCAAAGCGTCTTTTTGATTCCTCCTGATAGTTAGTGCCAGTAACGAATTTATTATGATAACGACGTGCTGCGTCCGGCCTTTCAGTTTTGAAGGCATACATAGTTTTTTACCTTTTTTAGTATTTAAGAAAAGATTTTATTTTTGTACTCAGTAACCCGATTGTATTTCATTATATGTTCAACATAATCCCGGTCACTTACGACTGAACGTAATACATAATTATCTGCTCGATAGTACTCCCTGTAAGCCATAGCTCTTGCCATTCCACCGTTATTTAATACATAACGATCAGTTGGAACGCTACAACGGCTAATAATTTCATTCACAGAATCAGACAAAGATTTGAGTGAATATGTAATAAATTTAATATCACGAACAACGTCACCGTCATTAAACACAGAAATAAAATCAGCAGGGATCTGGCCGGATTGAGGAAATATGCTCAGTAAACGCTTCTCAACTCCCTTACCAATGTAGTTAACTTCATCGGCCAGTACGCCCGGTAAAAGCTTGATTGTGCTCAGTCGGCTATGTTGCTCATTCAGCCGGGAAACAGCCTGATGGTAACACCGTTCAACATCCGCGCGTTCAGCATGCCCCGTTTTATTCGTTTTGGCTTCAGCAATGCTACTGACGCCGTTTTTTGAGAATGTACTTTTCCATGCAACTTCCGCATTTGTCACTTCACGCTGCCGGAAAGATAACTCTTCCTCTTCCTGACGACACAACTGGGCATAACGGCTTAGGAGCAGGTTGATCTCATTCGCCACAGCTTCCGTATCAGGTACTGTTAACCCTGTAAGTGAATACAGCTTTTCACCTTTAGCGCGCAGCTTATTCAGTGAATAGATTTCGATAATACGCACAATACAGGCCGTGTCGCTATGAGTTTCTTTAAATGGGCTTACTTTGTAACTGTCTAACACCGACACATGTTCGTTCTTAATTGATGCCAGTTTTTTCTTAAAAACATTGTCAATCATATAATTGCCACCTCAATTTAGGAGTTTAATTTTCTATTGAGAATATTCTTCTCTATCCATTCATTAACTTCATGCTCCACCCATGCAACAGAACGAGAACCGATAGAAACTTGGTTCGGAAATTCATCATTCTTTATCTTTAGATAAATTGTTGACTTGGGTAAGCCAGTCAAATTAATCACTTCTGATATTCTCAGAAGTCTATAGTTTTTTTGGGGTGCGTTTTCCCGAGGCAATAAGCTCATGGCTATGTCCTTCACATTAGATATTTATACTAAGACTTAATTAGTCTCTATTGGGTGTATATATACTTGCACAGAAGAATTAATACGTAAAGAATGACACTTTCAAAATTATTCAAATAATTTGAATGGTGAATAATGGTGAATAATAGTGAATGTTAGGGAATATTACTGAGTGACAACCTTTGCCAGTGCTTGTTAATCCCTGATAATGATGAAATTTGATGAACAATATATGTAACAATTTGTAAATAAAAGGCTACATTGGCTGGGCTGGGCTGGGCTGGGCTGGGCTGGGCTGGGCTGGGCTGGGCTGGGCTGGGCTGGGCTGGGCTGGGCTGGGCTGGGCTGGGCTGGGCTGGGCTGGGCTGGGGAAAATACACCTAGTCCATAAAAAGTACTAATTTTTTCTTATGTGTATAACTAAGTGTATAGAATTTTAATTCCAGTATTTATATATTCATAAAAATCAACTCATTAATTCATCAATCTCATTCCTGCAGGGGACACTTTTAATTAAATGCATCCGGCTAAATCCTTTCATTTACCTGTCAGTTCATCCCTGAGCCAGGCGATAAAACGGCACATTCCTCACCGTTGCAGTAAGATTGTCGGACACCATTGTCTGCTCAGTAGCTATCCGCATCCCTGATTTTCTCAGCCTCAGTACGTCAGCAGCAATACGTTGGCTGCCAAACCAGAAAAGCCCGTCCAAAGCAGTGACATCAAGGCCTGATTCCAGTGCCAGCTTCAGACGCTCACGCGGTGCTTTTACCGTTTTAGCAATTTGCTGATATGGCGCTTCGCTTGAACCTGCACGATTAATGCGTCGAATACGATGCGACAGGCGGTACTGAAATTCATCCGGTATCCCGCAGAGACTCGCTTTCAGGCTGTAAACACAACCAAAGCGTTTGCCGTTAAAGATTACGTTTTTCTGACTAAGCTGTAGCTCTTCACGAACGCTGGCAATCAGTTGCGGGGTACGGAGTAATAACAAACGGAAAGGCAGCTCAAAGCTGGTCACATAGTCCACATTCAATAAAGCAATACGCAGACGCTCTTCCGGACCCGCCTTCATTTCCCGACATTCAGCAATAACATCAGCCCACTGGCCAGCCAGACGGGAACTTTCAGTCGCCTCAGTAAAGCTGTATTTTTCAGTCTGATAATCAATACGTTCGGTCACTCGGAATTCCCTTCTGGCCACATCTCGGTATTGGTTGCTCACTTTACCAGCGACAGACTGCAACCGGAAGCCTGCGAGTATGGTCAGTGGAATGATAGAAACTTCTGCGGAAACGCTTCATTTATTGATAAATCAATCATTAAAAATATATTTTGACTAAAATCAATTAACCAAAATTATGGTTATTGAAGTATAGCCATGATTAATCTTTAGCCAGTTTGTCAGGAATAAGTTCTCCATAAACAGGCTGATTAATACCGGTAATGAGAAACATTATCGGAAATGATTCATCACTCAGAAAAAAGGAATTTATTCATATGTTCAGAATCAAGACCAGTATCGCTACTTTGACCCTTTGTACCTTACTGACAGCTCCCGCATGGGGAGACGCGCAATCGCCGATAAGGCTGGTGATCCATGGTGGTGCCGGTACCATTACAAAAGATACCATCACACCAGAACAGGAAAAGCAGTATACAGAAAAACTCACTGAAGCTCTGAATGCAGGTTATACGGTTCTGAATAAAGGCGGTAGCAGCCTGGAAGCCGTTCAGAAAGCGATTAATGTGATGGAAGATTCTCCTCTCTTCAATGCAGGTAAAGGTGCCGTGTTTACCCACGATGGCCGCAATGAACTGGATGCGTCCATTATGGATGGGAAAACCCGAAAAGCCGGTGCCGTTGCCGGTGTAACCACGGTTAAAAACCCAATTAATGCGGCGTATGCCGTTATGACTCAAAGCCCGCACGTACTCATGGTCTCGACAGGCGCGGATAGCTTTGCAAAAGAACAGGGACTCGCAACCGTTGATCCTGCTTATTTCAAAACAGATTTTCGCTGGCAGCAATTACAGAATGCAATCAAAAAAGAAAAAGTGCTCCTTGATCACGATGGAAAGAGCGCTGCCCTGTTCGCTGATCCAATGATGTATGACTATAAATATGGCACTGTCGGCGCTGTTGCTCTGGATAAAGACGGTAATCTCGCTGCCGGAACGTCTACAGGCGGAATGACCAACAAACGTTACGGACGTGTGGGGGATTCACCTATCATTGGCGCAGGAAATTATGCCGACAATGAAACCGTGGCGGTATCCGCAACCGGCTCAGGAGAAATGTTTATCCGCACGCTGACCGCGTATAACATTGCAGCCCAGGTGAAATACCGCAATACCCCTTTAAAAGACGCAGCGCAGAATGCTCTGGATGAAGTTAAGGCGCTGAATGGCAGCGGTGGAGTAATTGTGCTTGATAAAGCCGGTAATTACACCATGTCCTTCAACTCTGAAGGTATGTACCGGGGAACCATAGGCGATGACGGAAAACCCGTTGTAGCCATTTATCGTTAATACTATTTCCCCGCCAGGGGATGAACCGACCCGGTATGTTGTCCGGGTCGGTTAAACGGCGTCAGGTCAGACAACAAAACGATTGACCAGATCCTTCATGGTGACAGACAGATTGTCCAGGCGCTGGCTGTCGCTTGCGGCCTGAGAAACCAACGCCGCGTTTTGCTGCGTGACCTGCTCCATAGGTCGCAGTGCCAGGTTAATCTGAGTTACCCCTTGCGATTGTTCCGTCGCTACACGAGCGATATCCGCAATATATTGCTTCATGCTGGTGGTATTGTCCGCCGCGGCTTCTAGCGCGGTAGCGGACGCCGTAACCCGCTCAACACCCTCACTAATTTTTACCATATTCTGCGCGACCAGCTCGCGGATCTGATTAGCTTCTTTGGCACAACGCTGCGAAAGATTCCGCACTTCACTGGCGACAACCGCAAACCCCCTGCCCATCTCTCCTGCCCGTGCAGCTTCCACTGCCGCATTCAGCGCCAGCAAGTTAGTCTGAAACGAAATATCGTCAATCGAGGTCACAATATTCGAGATTTTCTCACTGGAAGAGCGAATATCCCCCATGCTCTGATTTGCCGCACTGGCGACGTTACTGGCCTGGCGGACCTCTTTTTCCAGCCTGATTGTCAGATGCTCCGCTTCGCGGGCATTGTCCGCCGTTTGCGTAATCGTCGTGGAGAGCTGTTCCATACTGGCCACCGCTTGTACTATTGATGCTGCCTGTTCATCCGTGCGTTGGGCCAGGTCCTGATTACCCACCGTAATACTGCTGCTGGCATCGGATAAAACCACGGAGCCTTGTTTAATCTCCTGGACGATATGCTGAATACTTTCCAGCATCGTGTTATAGGCGCGATTAAGTGAGGAAAGCTCATCTTTCCCTGGGGTCGCCAGTCGTTGAGTCAGATCGCCGTTCATACCCGCAATCTTGCGGAGCGTGTCACTAAATTGACGATGCATATTGATAGCGATTGCCCCTGCGAACGCCAATGATGCCAGGAGCGCTAACAAGCTGACAATCATATATATTTGCCAGTTTTTTCGTGCATCCTGCGCGAGTTTTTCCGCATTCGCTAACAGAAGATTCGCCGTCACATCTTCTATCTGCCGCATCACTTCAATACGCTGGGTTTGAACCTTGAACCAGACAGTAGGATCGACATCAAATCCACCGTTCGCGGCATGACTAAACGCGGTTTCGCGTAATGAGAGGGCTTTTGACGCTTCTGTGGACTGTAAGCGGCTTTCCAGCATGGCCGCCTGTTCCGGAGGGCTCAGACGCAACGATTGTGCCAGCCAGACGTTCTGTTTACTGACGACATCACTGAGTTGATGTAACTGCCCCTCGGCGAAATGACCGGAGGAAAAGATATTTGACAGCAGCGCGCGTTCAATACCTGCTTGTTCTTTCAAATTCAGCAAGTTGTAGTAGGCGGCGAATGCGTTCGCCATCTCGCCTGAATCCGTCAACTGTCCCAACCTGCCCACAAAACTCAGCACATCAGCAATGACATTAGTATAAAACTTAACGACATCGGAGGCCGGAAGCCCCAATCGCGTGACGTTTTCCCGGATGGTGGCAAGCGACAGAATGTTTTTCTTAAACGTGGTGACAGAATTGGCGGCATCCCCTTCTGGTAATGCAGTATCGGACAGTGAACGCACAAAGACCTCGATCTCGCGATCGGTTAAAGCCCGCTGCGCGGTTAACTCATCTTTGAACGTCTTCCCTTCAGCCCCCAGAAATCCGACGCTCATTCCCCGTTCTTTTTGCAGCTCATGCACCACATTTCCGGCACTACGCGCGAGCGCTGTCAGTTGAGCAATATTTTCCATCTGCCGTTCTGTCTCAATGCGCGTCAATATTCCTGAACCAGCAAACCAACATAACGCCAATAATAGTGGTTGTAGCGCGATTATTAACTTCATTTTCATCGGCATTCGATAAACCCACCACATGCCACTTCCCTCCATTGTCCATATTTTCATTATGGTTATCGGCGCAATGAGGCTGCACTTTAAATTTGATCAAGAGACAACTGATTGTTTTTTAGATTAAATACCTGCCAAAATAACTCTATTTGATTATGATGATCAGGATAAATCACTGAAATATTTATTTTTATGATATCTATTCTCAAGATAGTTAAATCATTCAGCATATTATTTCTTATTAAAAAACGAGTTAACTATCAACACGATTCGGAAAGGGAGTAAGACACAGAACGGTGACGCCTACTGGAGATAACCGTCGTGGCACGGCCATTTTCTGGCATCCCGCCGAACGTTAAGGTTATAATCCTGACAACGATTTTATTGGATTAGAAGCGACGATGACAAAACTTACCCTACAAGAACAGATGCTTAAGGCAGGTCTGGTCAGCAGCAAAAAAGTGGCCAAAGTGCAAAGAACGGCGAAGAAATCGCGCGTTCAGGCTCGCGAAGCCAGAGAAGCGGTTGAAGAGAATAAAAAAGCGCAAATTGAGCGCGACAAGCAGCTCAGCGAACAGCAGAAACAGGCCGCGCTGTCTAAAGAATATAAAGCCCAAATCAAGCAACTGATTGAAATGAATAAAATCACCATTACCCGTGGCGATATTGGTTACAACTTTACTGATAATAACCTGATCAAAAAAGTCTATGTTGATAAGGTGACTCAGTCTCAGCTGATCAAGGGCCGTCTGGCCATTGCCCGACTGACGGCTGAAAGCGGCAACGATAGCGAATACGCCATTATCCCGGCTGTCGTCGCCGACAAGATTGCGCAGCGCGATGCAAGTTATATTGTTTTAAATTGCGAGCTGAGCCAGGAAGCGAAGGACGAAGACGATCCGTATGCTGATTTTGTCATCCCTGATGATTTGATGTGGTAAGAAAAACAACCAGATAATCACCCGGACTTCCGTTGCCTATTTCGGTGAACGCCAACGCCGCCACCGAAATACTTCGACGTCCCTTCGCCCCCAATTCTGTCGACTAAAACTTATAGTGTTCTTTGCTCAGCC
Organism: Citrobacter sp. RHB35-C21; assembly: GCF_013816515.1. NCBI lineage: Bacteria > Pseudomonadati > Pseudomonadota > Gammaproteobacteria > Enterobacterales > Enterobacteriaceae > Citrobacter > Citrobacter sp. RHB35-C21. The sequence goes on along the minus strand of NZ_CP057147.1, from coordinate 1,619,199 downwards.
CGTATTTTCTCATGCGTAAATACAATTTTTTACGCGGGATTTGTAAATACTCCGCCACTTCATTAATGCGCCCCTGATGAATATTTAGCGCTTCAGTAATGATCTGTCGCTCGTACTCTTCAACCCGCCGATCGAGCGGTGTTGGTTCAGGCAGATGCAGCTGCGGATTCGCGGTTTCAGCCAGCGGGAGTAGCCCAACGGCAAAAAGCTCGGCGGCATTCGCCAGTTCCCGGACATTACTTAACCACACGCGGCGCCGCATGCCTTTCAGTAACTCCCCTTCAACCTCGGGCACGGGATGGTTCAGGCGCAGACAGGCTTTCTGCAGGTAATGACGAAACAGCGGCTCAATATCATCCGGACGCTGTGACAGCGGCTGACAACCGATTTGCGTCATCGCAAAACAGTAATAGAGTTCGGCCACAATCTGGTTGGTTGCCGCCAGTTCCACTAACGATGTGTCACCAATGCCTATCAGACGAAACGGACGCCGCTCCTGGCTTTGCAGATGCACCATATGGTGCTGCTGTTCACGTGTCAGGCACTCAATATGGCTCAGGACCAGCGTTCCTCCTTGCGCCTGTGCAATAAGGTCATTGAGTAGTCCCGCGTTCCCGGGCGTTAGTTCACCGCGGATAAACGGCCCATCAGCGCTGCGCCCAAGCTGATGCAAATACCGGGCTCCGGTCATACGTCCTGTCCCCGGCTCGCCATAAAACCAGACGGCAATATCCGTTTCCGCCAGGTGTTGCAGACGTTGACGATACTGATTGACCCAGTCACTGTAGCCGAGCAGTTCAACCTGAAGCTTTTGCTGGCAATAATGGCGACGGGCAATCACGGATTGTCTCTGACGCAGCGCATCCTCTACCAGCGACAGCAGTTTGCCGGGGTCGACCGGTTTTTGCAGAAAGTCCCATGCGCCTTTCTTTACTGCCTCCACCGCCATCGGGACATCGCCATGCCCGGTGATAAGCAGAATAGGGAGCTGATTATCATCCTGATGAAACAACGTCATTAGGTCTATTCCATTGCAGCCAGGCATACACACATCGCTCAGAACAATCCCCGGCCAGTCGGCTTGCAGCCAGTTTCGGGCATCAAAAGGGTTATTGCATGCATAGACACGGTACCCCTCTTGTTCAAGCAACAGAGTGTAAGCGTCGAGAACATCGGCATCATCATCAATCAGCAGAACAGAATAGTCATCACACAACATCGTTTACATCCGTCAGATTAAATTGCAGAACGACGCAGGCATTACGCCCCGGTGTCGACGCCAGGCGCAGCTCGCCGTTCATTTGCCCCATTAACGATACACAAATCGATAAGCCAATACCGAGCCCCACATCCTTACTGGTGGTAAACGGCTTTAACAGTGATGGCAATAACGCCTCAGGCCAGCCGGGGCCGTTATCGCAGACAAAGACGCACAATCGGCTGCCCTCAGCCTGCCAGTGAACCTCTATTTGCGCGCCAGTCGGACTGGCATCCAGCGCATTTGCCAGTACGTTTACCAGCACCTGCTGAATACGCACTTCATCACCTGTCACCCATACACTCTGGGCTGGAAGCGTCAGCGTACCCTGCTGTGGCTTATGCCGCATAGCCAACAGTTCCCAGGCGGCGCTGAATGTTTGTCGCAGATCGACCGGATGCAAAGGCGCGCCCGGCTCGGCCCGACGTGCAAACTGACGCAGCGAACGGATAATGGCATCAATACGGGTAATCAGCCCCTCCGCTTTGGTTAACGTACTTCTGGCCTGAGCGGATTGTCCTTGTTCAATTGCCCTTCCCGCCGTAAACAGGTACATCGACAGCGCATTCAGCGGTTGGTTAATCTCGTGCGCCAGCGTGGTCATGGTCTGTCCAACCACTGCCAGTTTTGCCGTCTGGATCAGTTCATCCTGCGTTGCCCGGAGATCGGACTCTATCTCCTTGCGCTCTGTCACTTCCTGCTCCAGCTGATTTTTTTGCGCACTCAACTGGCCCAGAGTATGGCGCAGCAATCCTGCGATGCGCCCGAGCTCATCGCGCCCATAAACCGGGATGGTGGCATCCGTTCTGCCAAGACCAATTTGCACCACGGCCTGGTTGAGTGCGGTAAAACGCTTCACCAGACGCGAACGAATAAAGTAATGGTTGAGCCCCCAGGCGAGAAGTAGCGCCAGCAGCGTCGCCAGCAGAATAAGTCCACCGCTGACGCGAACAATTTGTTCCAGCCGCTGGTTAAACATCTGCATTTGCTGATGGCTACTCCCCAACTGCGCCTCAAGTAGTGTTCGAAAGCGCCCGAGCGTTGCCTCTCTGGCATGGTTGGCATCAACGAGCGCTTTTTGCGCGGCGACATAATCGCGCATGGTATCGGGCATTTTATTTTTCATCATCCCGATTTCCAGTAACTCATCAATGGTTTGCCGCAGGGTGATAGTACTGGGCCAGTCATCGAGGGTACGGATATTTTCATCCGCCGTTTTCTTCAGGTTCTCCAGATAGCGGATATGATTCTCCACCAGCATTCCGTCGTCGCTACCCGACTTCAGTTCATTGAGCCTGTCGCGTAAATCATCCACGATCTGATTTTCAATTCTTGCCAGGGTGTAAACCTGCTGCTGCTCGTTTTGTACCTCTCTGGCACGTTTGAGATACTGCGCTGCATCGCCGTTTTTGGCCTCAATTTGATCCAGCAACGTCCCCTGCTGCCAGGTAAAATCCTGCACCAGCGAATTCAGCTCGGTAGTAAAATCATCATGTAGCCAGTCGATGCGCGCGGAGAGTTCACTCACCTTTTCGCGCACGAGGAACATGTTGTAGAGCACCCGGTCCAGCTCCGCCATCAGCGCCCGACTGTCTTGCAAAATCACCGCCAACTGCTGTTGTTCTGCCGATTGTAATCCCCGGCTCAGCACCTCAATTTTGTCCAGATGAGAAATAATTTGATTGCGCAGTTGCAGCCTTACCGTGGTGTTGGGGGCCAACAGGAATTCATTAAGCTGATCCACAACCAGGTTGAGATTTCCTTCTATCAAAAAAGCGGAATGTACGCGCGGGAAGTAATCATCAAGTGAATAGCGTATCTGCGAGCTCTGCTCATGCCAGGAGTACAAACTGACGCAGCTTACGCTCAACGTCAGTAATGCGCCCGTCAGAAACGCTCCCCGCAGGCTGCTGCTGATGCTGAGCTGGCGCAGGCGTTGCAGTATCGAACCACCTTTCATTTTAACTCTTCCAGTTTGGATATCGCCTGACGCTGATTTTTAAGAAACCAGAGCTGCCACTCCATCATCTGCTGTTCGGCTACGCTTTTATTCTCAAATTGCGCAAGCCAGGCCTCATCTTCACTACTTCTGGCATCTATCGGGACGCTGGTCAGTAATGCTCTGATTTCGGGTAGCGGGCGTTTCAGGCGCGCTTCCGCACTGTATAGCGCCCGCCAGGCATCTTTCAGCTGCGCGAGTCGAAAACTGATGGCGGTATCAAACATCCGCTGCACCAGCTGTTGCCGCTTAAGGATCAGCCGATAATTAAGCGCGGGCTGGCTCATCAAAATAGCCTGCTGAGCGGCGCGTGGGTTATCAGGCGCGAGCTGCGTGACCGGATATTTCCCCGTGTTCGCATCCGCAAGGATCCGCTGTCCTTCCGGGCTTAACAGATAGCGGATAAAGCGACGCGCTTCGTTGGGGTGCTGGCTATTCTTGAGTACGGCAACATAGGTGGGTGACACCGCCGAGCGAGGGAAATAGGTAAAAGTAAGGTGCGAATCGTTAAGCAACAGGTTGGCATAGTTATCAATGACCGGCCCCGCCACGCCCAGACCGCTCTTAATTTTGTCGGCCACGCCAAAACTGCGTGATGAAATCGTTACCAGATTACCGGCGCTGGCCAACAGCGTCGCCCAGCCCTCTTCCCACCCTTTCTGTTGCAGCAGCGACTCAACCATCAGGTGGTTGGTATCGGAACGCGACGGGCTACTCATCAACAGCGCGTTCTGATATTTAGGCTGCGTTAAATCCCCCCAGTCGGCAGGCGGCGGAAGATGCCGCGCCGCCAGCGCAGAACGATTAATCAACAGGCCAAACCCTGATATCGCCACAGCCACGGAGGTCGAGCGAATCGAGTCTGGCACCAGCCGCTGGCTTTCAGGCAGCGCATTATCGAAAGGCGCCAGCTTCTGATGCTCCTGAAGATGCTGCAACAGCATGGGTGATGAGGTCAAAATCAGATCGACGTTTTCTGCATTCGCAGTATCCAGCAACTGTTCCAGCGAACCGCTGGTCCGGTTTAACGTGCGAATCATCACTGACCCTGGCTCCGTCTGCCAGCGCTGGATAATCCAGGCCGTGGCCCCTGGGGAAAAGGTGGTCGCCATCACCAGCTCTTTACCCAGGACCTGGCAGCTCGCCGACAGCGACATAAAACAGAGCAAGAATGCCCAAAAACGCCCCCGGCCCAACAGTCTGTTTGTGATCCCGTTCATAAATACCAACATGTACAAAAAATAATATTGAGACAAAACTTACCCGTTTATCACCGCTGGGGGGGAGAATAAGGTTATTCGTAGAATAACCAAACGGAAAGTGACGACATCAGTAAAGAATACCCGAAAATGCAGCCTGAATTTGTTAATACCCGCACACGCCGATGATAAAAATGCCCGTGAAAGAATAGAATTGAAAATCCATTATTAAAAAAGAGTCAAAATCTGCCACGCCGCCCGCAAATTGAGTCAATAGTGACACATTTCATCAACTTGAGTTTCTTCGCCGTCTATTTCACTCTTCACTGCGAAAAATCCTGATATTCACATCAATAAAAAATTAGGTGATGATATGTTATCAATATTTAAGGCAGGACCAGCGGCGAATAAAGTCCCGGCGGAGAAAGTCCAGGCAACTTATGGCCGATACCGCATTCAGGCATTACTCAGCGTATTTCTTGGCTATCTTGCGTACTATATTGTGCGCAATAACTTCACGCTCTCGACTCCATACCTGAAGGAGCATCTGGATCTCAGCGCTACGCAGATTGGTTTACTCAGCAGCTGCATGCTTATTGCCTATGGGATCAGTAAAGGCATTATGAGCAGTCTGGCAGACAAGGCCAGCCCGAAAGTCTTCATGGCATGCGGCCTGATCCTGTGCGCTATCGTCAACGTAGGCCTGGGGTTCAGTACCGGATTCTGGATATTCGCCGCGTTGGTCGTTTTCAACGGTTTGTTTCAGGGGATGGGCGTTGGCCCTTCATTTATTACCATCGCTAACTGGTTTCCACGTAAAGAACGTGGACGCGTTGGCGCATTCTGGAATATCTCACACAACGTTGGCGGTGGTATTGTCGCCCCGATTGTTGGCGCCGCTTTTGCCATTTTGGGGAGCGAACACTGGCAAAGTGCCAGCTATATTGTTCCGGCCTGTGTTGCCGTACTGTTTGCTTTTATTGTGCTGATGCTGGGGAAAGGTTCACCACGCCAGGAGGGTTTGCCGGCTCTGGAACAAATGATGCCGGAAGAAAAAGTCGTATTAAATTCCCGACACGCTGTCCAGGCGCCAGAAAATATGAGTGCCTTCCAGATCTTCTGCACCTATGTATTGCGTAATAAGAATGCCTGGTATGTTTCACTGGTAGACGTCTTTGTCTATATGGTGCGTTTTGGTATGATTAGCTGGCTGCCAATTTATTTATTAACCGAAAAACATTTCTCGAAAGAGCAAATGAGCATAGCTTTTCTGTTTTTCGAATGGGCGGCAATTCCTTCCACATTACTGGCGGGTTGGCTCACCGATAAACTGTTTAAAGGCCGTCGCATGCCGCTGGCCATGATCTGTATGGCGCTGATTTTCGTCTGCCTGATCGGTTACTGGAAAAGTGAATCGCTGCTGATGGTCACTATTTTTGCCGCCATCGTGGGTTGCCTGATTTATGTTCCGCAGTTCCTGGCCTCCGTTCAGACCATGGAAATCGTCCCCAGCTTCGCAGTAGGTTCTGCGGTAGGGTTACGCGGATTCATGAGCTACATTTTTGGCGCATCGCTGGGAACCAGCCTGTTTGGCGTGATGGTCGATAAAATGGGATGGCATGGCGGCTTCTATCTGTTGATGGGCGGGATTGTCTGCTGCATCCTGTTCTGCTACCTCTCCCATCGCGGCGCGCTGGAACTCGAACAACAACGGAAAAACGCTCAGCAAGAGGAAGCGTCACTCCAGTTGGCTGATGCCCGGTAACCGATTTGAGTCTCGCAAAAAGTGCCAGCGATGCTGGCACTTCAATACATTCAGATAAAGAATAAATAGCTCAACGTGATAATTTATTGCTTACCGTAACCCACCATAAAGCGGATGATCAAACCGCATGCTGGGGCAAGAAAAAGGAATAATCCGGTAACCATCTCGTTACCATTGGTCAACTGCATAGTAAAAACGTAAATTAATGCCGTGAGTATGGCCATGCCGATAAAAGCACTTATTGACGCCGCAGCCCCCATAACCTGCCAGATATAGCAACTGACGCTCAGAATGCTCAACGCGAGAAAGATCCAAAAATAGAACATAGCGATACCTCCTGTTTGCCGTAAAAATTTACGTAAGTCCTTACACTCCCTTGAGTTTATATTCTAAGACAATTCCCAATGGTTCGCAATTTAAGCAACATTTTCGTTACAAAAATCACTCAATCGCTGACTAATAATTTATTCGACTGCCGTTTATTTAATCGTCATAAAAACAACGCATTATATATCGACTCATTTTTGACCTTAATCGCCGTAAAAACATTTACGCATCTTGAGTAATTATTTCTGGCTGACATTAATATTCGGGTGTACATTGAGCGTCCGATCATTCATGCCCCTTCCTGGTTTTGTCCTGACTCAGTTTTACACTCTTTACAGGAACCAATGTCGTTCATGGCGGCCTAACGATCAGTACAGACTGTAAAGCGGCAGACTAAAGAATCTTCGCGATACACCTATTTCGTATCAACAACAGGTGCTTATGTTCCCCCAATGTAAATTTTCACGCGCGTTTTTGCATCCGCGCTACTGGCTCACATGGTTTGGCGTCGGTGTGCTCTGGTTACTGGTACAGCTTCCCTATCCGGTATTGTGTTTTCTTGGTACCCGTACAGGAACGCTGGCTCGTCCATTTTTAAAGCGCCGTGAATCTATTGCTCATAAAAATCTCGAACTCTGTTTCCCAAATCTGTCGCAAGAAGAAAGAGACAAACTGGTCGATGAGAACTTCCGTTCACTCGGCATGGCCCTGCTTGAAACGGGTATGGCCTGGTTCTGGCCGGATCGCCGGGTACGCAAATGGTTTGATGTAGAAGGGCTGGACAACCTGCAACGCGCACAGATGCAAAACCGTGGCGTGATGGTGGTAGGCGTACACTTTATGTCACTCGAGTTGGGTGGTCGCGTAATGGGACTTTGCCAACCGATGATGGCAACCTATCGCCCGCACAACAATAAGTTGATGGAGTGGATCCAAACCCGCGGTCGTATGCGCTCCAACAAGGCCATGATCGGCAGAAATAATCTGCGCGGTATTGTCGGCGCCCTGAAAAAAGGGGAAGCGGTATGGTTTGCCCCCGATCAGGACTACGGTCGTAAAGGGAGTTCATTCGCCCCCTTCTTTGCAGTCAAAAACGTCGCGACCACCAACGGTACTTACGTGCTGTCACGGTTATCGGGCGCAGCGATGCTGACCGTAACCATGGTGAGAAAAGCAGATAACTCCGGTTACCGCCTGTTCATCACGCCAGAAATGGAAGGTTATCCAACAGATGAAAGCCAGGCAGCGGCGTATATGAACAAAATTATCGAAAAAGAGATCATGCGCGCGCCCGAGCAGTATCTCTGGATCCACCGTCGCTTCAAAACTCGCCCGATGGGTGAAGCCTCGTTGTACATCTAAAAAGAAAGGCCGAAAGGCCTTTCTTTTTTTCTGCGCCTGAATTACTTCACGCCCCACTTGTTCTGTAATTCAGCCATTCGCTCATTGTAGTTACGGGCTATACACGCTGGCTTATCCTGCTCTTTCCAGCATTCGTTACGCCCTTTCACCCAGCCGCGTTGCTCTGCTTTGAGCGTCGGGTTATTACTCGATTTCACCAGCGCCTGCTTGTAGGCCCCGTTCAATGCCAAATCCATGGCTGAGAGCGAAGGACTTTGACAGATAACCTCTTCGATACTGCCCTTTGCTACCGCAGAACAGGAAAAAGAAGGGCCGTTACTGGTCGATTTCTTTGCCCCTGAAAAGTCGATATTGTCTTCAGGCAGGCAAATCCCGTGCTTACGATTAGGCCCGGTCCAGGAAACGTCCGGATTCCCGTCATCTTTACGGGAGATAGACACGGTATTGTTACCGCTTTTTGCTTCCCAGTAATTTTCATTGAAGGCCTTTACCGTCGCCTTAGTGCCATCAATCCAGATATTGCCTTTGCCATCACTATTCACACCACCAATACTTGCGCAGCTGAAATTGAATGCCATCGGCGAGGCCGCCATCGACGTCACTGGCGTAAGAACGAGTGCTAACATCATTAATCTGGTCATTTTTAACCTTTTCATAATCTCATTCCGCGAAAAATTAACCGCATTAACATCATGGAGATATGAGAATTCTCCGAGTAAACATTTCGTCGCTCAATAGCAATTTATTACCGACAGAAATTAAACTGTCGCCGAATCACGACACTTGTAAGTTATTAAAATTAAATAAAAAAATGCCTCTTGTCTCACCTCATTTTTAGGCGTACATTAGCGCCGTCTGGAGCATAAAAGCTCAGAATTCTGAGGTGATGCAGACAAGCAAACGAAGGGAATTCTCCATTTCGTTTACGCGTGCATCAGCTCTCTGTCAGGTTAGCATATGTTCATTTAGACGTACCTCAGGTACGCGGAGAGATGAAAAGTGAAATATTTCTTTATGGGCATTTCTTTTATGGTCATCGTTTGGGCCGGTACTTTCGCCCTGATGATCTAAATTAAAAGACGCAGCAAAAAAAACAGGAGCCTGATGGCTCCTGTTTGCTTTTGGGGAAACGTGTTGTTAGTCGGTACTTTCAGTGGCCGATTTTGCACTGGCAGGCAGTAAGCCATCGGCGCGGAACATTGCTTTGATGCCACGGATCGCCTGACGGGTACGGTCGCGGTTTTCAATTAACGCAAAGCGCACGTGCGTATCGCCATAATCACCAAAACCAATCCCCGGCGAAACGCATACCTTCGCCTCGTTCAGCAGTTTCTTGGCAAATTCAAGTGAGCCCATCGCGGCGTATTGCTCTGGGATTTTCGCCCAAACGTACATCGAGGCCTTGGGCATCTCGACCATCCACCCGGCTTCATGCAGCCCCTTAACCAGCACATCTCGACGACGTTTATATTGCTCAGCAATATCCCGCACGCACTGCTGATCGCCTTCCAGCGCGGCGATTGCTGCAACCTGCAACGGAGTAAAGGTTCCGTAATCGTGATAGCTCTTAATTCGAGCCAGCGCGTTCACCAGCGTTTTGTTACCTACCATAAAACCGATACGCCAGCCCGCCATGTTGTAGCTTTTCGATAGGGTGAAAAACTCCACCGCGACATCACGAGCGCCCGGTACCTCCATAATCGACGGCGCTTTCCAGCCATCGTAGACGATATCGGCATAGGCCAGGTCATGAACCACCAGCACGTCATAGCGTTTAGCCAGGGCCACAACTTTTTCGAAGAACTCCAGCTCGACGCACTGCGCAGTCGGGTTGGAAGGAAAACCTAAGATCATCATCTTCGGTTTCGGGTAGCTTTCGCGAATCGCGCGCTCCAGCTCATTAAAGAAATCGACGCCTTCGACCAGCGGCACTGAACGTACCTGCGCGCCGGCAATCACCGCCCCATAAATATGGATCGGATAGCTCGGGTTCGGTACGAGGACCGTATCGCCGTGATCCAGCGTGGCCAGCATCAGGTGCGCCAATCCTTCTTTCGAGCCAATCGTCACAATCGCTTCGGATTCCGGATCGATCTCAACGTCATAGCGTTCCTGGTACCAACGGGAAATCGCCCGACGCAGACGCGGAATGCCGCGCGAGGTGGAGTAACCGTGCGTATCCGGGCGCTGCGCCACGGTACAGAGTTTTTCGACGATGTGAGGAGGCGTGGCCCCATCCGGGTTCCCCATGCTGAAATCGATAATATCTTCGCCGCGCCGACGCGCAGCCATCTTTAGCTCAGCAGTGATGTTAAAAACGTAAGGGGGAAGGCGATCAATACGCGTAAAGCGACGTTCAGGGCGGGAGTCAGCCATAATATCCTCAGATTAACGTTAGCGCCCGGACCGTCCGAGCGACGCTGCCACGATGGTGGCACGTTTAGAAAATAGCCTGAATAATTTCCTTCTGTCGAGAGGCAAAACAAAATATTTTTTATTGAGATAAAAGAGGAAGTGCCAGAAAAAATGAGGAAATGAAATTTTTCACACTCCGCTTAAAATTACCACCATTTAACATTTTATTGTTAAACATATTACTTTGTGTGCTCCGTTGACAGGACAGGCATTGTAAATACAACAACCATGCAACAATCCCCTTTTAATATTAAGGTTTTTCCCCATTAGCTACAGGCTGCGGGTGTGCTGGTCATCCAGCCTCAGGTTACCTATCATAGAGGTTTAACCCTTGCGCAAGAGTCACCCGTGCACGAAATATTCAATATGCTGCTGGCGGTATTCGACCGGGCAGCGCTGATGCTGTTCTGTCTGTTTTTCCTGATTCGTATCCGCCTGTTTCGCGAACTGTTGCACAAGTCAGCCCACTCCCCGAAAGAGCTGCTCGCCGTTACCGCGATTTTCTCAATGTTTGCCCTGTTCAGTACCTGGTCCGGCGTACCGGTTGAAGGCTCACTGGTTAACGTACGTATTATCGCCGTCATGTCAGGGGGAATTCTGTTCGGTCCCTGGGTCGGTATCATTACAGGCCTGATCGCGGGCACCCACCGCTACCTGATCGACATCGGCGGCGTAACCGCCCTGCCCTGCTTTATCACCAGCATTCTGGCAGGCTGCATTGCCGGCTGGATCAACCGTAGGATCCCCAAAGCGCAGCACTGGCGTGCGGGTATTTTAGGCGGAATGCTGTGCGAATCTCTGACCATGATCCTCGTCGTCGCCTGGGCACCCACCACCGAACTGGGGCTGGATATCGTCTCGAAAATCGGCATCCCTATGATTCTGGGTAGTGTCTGCATTGGTTTTATCGTCATGCTGGTGCAAAGCGTGGAAGGCGAGAAAGAAGCCAGCGCCGCGAAGCAGGCTAAGCTGGCTCTGGATATCGCCAACAAAACTCTGCCGCTTTTTCGCCAGGTCAATAGCGAATCGCTTCGCCAGGTGTGCGAAATTATTCGCCATGATATCCATGCTGATGCCGTCGCTATTACCAACACCCAGCACGTGCTGGCCTACGTTGGCGTGGGTGAGCTTAACTACCGCGATAACGATGATTTCGTCAGTCCGACTACGCAACAGGCGATCAATTACGGAAAAATCATCATTAAAAACAATGATGAAGCGCACCGTACGCCTGAAATACACTCCATGCTGGTGATTCCACTTTGGGAGAAAGGTGTTGTCACCGGTACGCTAAAAATCTACTACTGTCACGCCCACCAGATAACCTCCTCACTACAAGAAATGGCCATCGGCCTGTCGCAAATTATCTCGACTCAGCTGGAAGTCTCCCGGGCGGAGCAGCTACGCGAAATGGCAAATAAGGCAGAGCTGCGTGCGCTACAAAGTAAAATAAATCCCCATTTCCTGTTTAACGCCCTGAACGCAATTTCATCGTCGGTGCGACTGAATCCAGACACAGCGCGCCAGCTGATTTTTAATTTATCGCGCTATCTTCGCTATAATATTGAATTAAAAGACGATGAGCAGATCGACATCAAAAAAGAGCTGTATCAAATCAAGGATTACATCGCCATCGAACAGGCCCGTTTTGGCGACAAGCTGACGGTTATTTATGATATCGATGAAGAGGTAAGCTGTTATATTCCCAGCCTGCTGATTCAGCCTTTGGTAGAGAACGCTATCGTCCATGGGATTCAGCCCTGCAAAGGAAAAGGGGTGGTCACCATCAGCGTTGCGGAGTGCGGTAATCGGGTACGGATTGCCGTGCGGGATACGGGCCACGGTATCGATCCAAAAGTGATTGAACGGGTCGAATCCAATGAAATGCCGGGCAATAAAATTGGTCTGTTAAATGTGCATCATCGCGTTAAGCTGCTCTACGGCGAGGGCCTCCATATCCGCCGTCTGGAGCCAGGCACTGAGATTGCCTTTTATGTGCCTAATCAGCACTCGCCCGCAGCCGCACCGGCCACATTGTTGCTTTAACCAGGAGTGAAGTCGTGAAAGTCATCATTGTTGAAGATGAATTCCTGGCCCAACAGGAACTTAGCTGGCTGATAAAAGAGCACAGCCAGATGGAGATTGTCGGCACATTTGACGACGGTCTGGACGTGCTGAAATATCTCCAGCACAACCGCGTTGACGCCATTTTTCTGGATATCAATATTCCCTCGCTGGATGGCGTCCTGTTGGCGCAAAACATCAGCCAGTTCGCGCACAAGCCCTTTATTGTCTTTATTACCGCGTGGAAAGAGCACGCTGTTGAAGCCTTTGAACTGGAGGCCTTTGACTACATCCTGAAGCCGTATCAGGAATCACGCATCGTCGGCATGCTGCAAAAGCTGGAAGCAGCCTGGCAGCAACAGCAAACGGGAACCTCGCCTGCCAGTCCGGTGACCCGCGAAAACGATACGATCAATCTGATCAAAGATGAGCGGATCATCGTGACCCCGATCAACGACATCTACTACGCAGAAGCCCATGAAAAGATGACGTTTGTCTACACCCGGCGCGAATCGTACGTGATGCCGATGAACATCACTGAATTTTGCAGCAAATTGCCTGCTTCGCATTTCTTCCGCTGCCACCGCTCGTTCTGTGTGAATCTGAATAAAATCCGCGAGATCGAACCCTGGTTTAACAACACCTACATTTTGCGCTTAAAAGATCTGGAATTTGAAATCCCGGTGAGTCGGAGTAAAGTGAAAGAGTTCAGGCAGTTAATGCACTTATAGCGCAGAGAAAGAGCGATGAAAGAGCCAGGCCTACCCGCAGACCAACAGTTTTTCGCCGATCTGTTCAGCGGCCTGGTATTGAACCCGCAGCGTCTTGGCCGCGTGTGGTTCGCGACCCAGCCCACCACGTTACCGTCCGGCAGTTTGTGTATTGACCTTCCGCGCCTCGATATCGTGCTGCGTGGCGAATACAGTAATCAACTGGAAAAACAGCAGCATAGTCTGCCTGAAGGCGACATGCTGTTTATCCCGGCGAAAGCGGCGAATTTGCCCGGCAGCGATAAACCCGTGATGCTATTGAGTCTGGTGTTTTCTCCGGCCTGGCTGGGGCTCTCTTTTTACGATAATCGAACAGCATCGCTGTTACGTCCTATCCGCCGTATTGAGTTACCACATCCGCAGCGCGGCGAAGGCGAGGCGATGCTCACCGCATTAACCCATTTAAGCCGCTCTCCTCAGGCCCAGGATATTATTCAGCCGCTGGTGCTTAGCCTGCTGCATCTGTGTCGTAGCGTGGTGAATACCCGCCCTGACACAGAACGTCCGCGCGCTGAATTTCTCTATCACAGTATGTGTAACTGGGTGCAGGATAACTATGCCCAACCGCTGACCCGGGAAAGCGTAGCGCAGTTTTTTAATATCACGCCCAACCACCTGTCAAAAGTGTTTGCCCAGCACGGCACCATGGGGTTCGTCGAGTACCTGCGGTGGGTCAGAATGGCGAAGGCGCGCATCATCTTACAGAAATACCATCTGTCGATTAGCGAAGTCGCACAGCGGTGCGGGTATCAGGACAGTAATTATTTCTGCCGCCTGTTCCGGCGTCAGTTTGGCCTGACGCCGGGAGAGTACAGCGTACGTTTTCAGTCAGCACGTTAAGTGAGACAACACCAACAGGTTAGTAATATCCGTTTGCATCGTTGTAAAATAACGGCATGTAGCTCCCCCTGCAGGCTTACTCAATAAAGTGAATATGCGATGAAAAACAGACGTGCACTCTCCCTGATGTGTTTTCAGATGCTGGAATCAGGTGCGGATCGTCAGACCGTGAAAAGAGCCCTTACCTCCCGCCGTGTTAAAGCTCGCCAGGCGGTGGTTCTGCTCTGCAAGCAAGAAATGACGCTCTTAAGAGCCGGGAAACTGCCGGTGCCAAACGCGCCGCATTGATGATGTCGCTTTCCGGTCGCGTTCATCCAGCCTGCAACCAGATCGTCGCAGGCTGGAGAGCGCTCTTTCAGTGAAGCTTAAAACGTCAGTTCCGCCTCCAGCAACGCGAGAATACTGTCGGCATTTTCAGCGGCAAACAACGACTGGCGGAACGGCTTGTTCACCAACTTACGCGCCAGCTGCGAGAAGACCTTCACGTGGTTAATGCCTTCATCAGCCCCCAGCGTCAGCATGATAACCAGTTCCACTTCGCCCATCTCTGACTGCCAGTCAACGGGATGAGCAAGCCGGGCAATACTGATACTGGAATGGCGGATCCACTGGGACTTAGTGTGCGGAATAGCCACACCAAAACCGACAGCAGTGGTGACTATCTCTTCGCGCTGCCAGATATCTTCCTCCAGTTCAAACGGATGTTCAGTTCGCCCATTAACACCCAGATTGCCGCACAGAAACTGAATCACCTGCTCTTTGTTACTCAGAGATTCACCAACAAAGATGTTCTCCCGCGCCAGTAGCGGACGCACGTCTTTCTGCGGTGCAAACTGGTTTAGCAGATCTTCTATCTCTTGAGCGCTACGGCACTCACAAGCCCGTATGGCGAGTTCACGGCATGCCTGGCCCTCCAGTTGACGAAGCTGACTTTTCACCGCCGGAATACGTGGACTGCTCATGCTCAGCTCGTCGAGTCCTAAGCCCAGTAGCAGCGGTAAATAGCGTCCTTCGCCCCCCAGTTCGCCGCAAATGCCCACCCATTTACCGCGTTCGTGCGCCACGCGGACAATCTGCTGCAACATTCGCAGGAACGACGGCGTAATCGGGTTGTACAACGGCGAAACGCGCGGGTTATTACGATCGACGGCGTACAGGTACTGGGTCATGTCGTTTGAACCAATACTGAAGAAATCCACCTCATCGCAGAAATGGTCGATGATGTAACACACCGACGGCACTTCAACCATAATCCCCAATGAAATTGTCGGAGCATGGCGTAAACCGTCGGCTTTCAGTGCCACCAGCGCTTTTTGCAGTTCGCTTTTTACCCACAAAATCTGGTCAAGGCTGTGCACCATTGGGATCATCAGTTGCGCATTGCCGAAGGTTGCCGCACGTAAGATGGCGCGCAGCTGCGTGCGAAACAGTCCGGCAAACTGCGGATAAATTCGCACCGCGCGGTAGCCCAGGAAAGGATTCTCTTCCTGCGGAATATTGAGGTAACGGATATTTTTATCCCCCCCAATATCCATGGTGCGAAAGATTACCGGCTTATCACCCGCGGCCAATAAAACCTGCTGGTAGGCTTCAAACTGTTCCTGCTCGTCGGGAGCGCTGTCGCGGTCCATAAACAGCATTTCAGTACGAAACAGCCCAATCCCTTCCGCGCCATTGGCAAACGCCCCCGGCGCTTCCAGCGCGGTACCGATATTCGCTGCAACATCAATACGCTGATTATCTTTGGTCAGCGCGGGCTGGGCGGCATCCAGCGCCTGCCGCCGCTGGCATTCATCGGCCAGCTTCTGCGCAATCGCGTAATAACCGCGAACCGCATCGTCTGGATTGATGGCCAGTACCCCACAGCGGGCATCCAGTACCGCATGCTGCCCTGCATAGCGGCTAATGGCCTCCAGCGGCAAGCCGCTAAGCACCGGAATAGCCGACGCGCGAGCAAGGATCAGGGTGTGCGATGTGCGCCCTGTTTTCTCCAGGATCATGCCTGACAGATGCTGCAAATTGAGGCTTAAAAACTGGCTGGGCGTCAAATCCTCAGCGACCAGAATCGTCGGCTTATTCAGCACCAGCGCATTGCGCGGACGTCTTTCAGGCCAGGTGATGTGCAGCAGTTGTTCGCTGATATCACGGATATCGCTAACGCGCTCGCGCAGGTAATCGCTACCGGAGGCCGACAGCTTGTCGCACACCTGCTCCATATTGGCGATAATCGCCGCCCCTAACCCCAGATGCTGCTCCAGCATTAAGCGACGAATATTCCCGGCAAACTCGTCGTCCTGAATCAGAGACAGATGGGCGCTGAGGATGGTTTTACTCTCACCCTCACGCTCGCGCAGTTGCTGATTGAGCTGTTCGGCAAGCGTCGCCAGACTATGCTCCAGCCGGGTATTGTCTTCCGCACTCGGCGCAATCGCGCGATAGCTTTCCAGATTATCGCTCTGCCAAAGCGTGAGCGAACCCGCCCCTACGCCCCCTGCAAGCACGGTGCCATAAAGAAGGTCTGGGTTGAGGCGAATCAGCGAACGCGGCAACGGATGTGCCGCCAGTTCTGCCGGCGTCGGCTGAACGCTGTCGCTGTCAATAAACCGGTGCAGGAGGTACTCCTCCAGCGCTCGCCGGGCCTGTTCTTCATCGCGACCGGTGATGGTTAAGCTACAATTGTCATTAAACAGCGTCCCGGTGCCAATCAGCGCCAGCGAGCTTTTCGCATCTGCTCTGGCATTCTGGCGATGGTTAAGAAATATCACCTCACTTTGCCACTGGCTGCACTGCTCTTTCAGCTCCCACGCCGGACGCGCATGCAGGCCATTGGGTAACGGGCAAAGAAATTGAATCGTTAGCATAACAACTCCTGATTAGCGCGAAATCAGCACCTGAAATCCGTCAGATGAACCACGGTTTCGCACGTAAGATGTGAAAGAAGAGCCGACAACAACTGCTGCGTCTGGATGATGTCACGGCAGTCGGCAATCGACGCCGCGCAGTGTCCATGCCGCGTAGCTGGCCCCATGACAACCGTGGGGATCCCCGTGCCGCTTACATGCACCGCCCCGCCGTCAGTGCCGCCGTTACTGAACATGTCAAGCTGCAGGGTAATGCCCGCATCGGTGGCCACGCTTTCAACCCACGCCGTCAGCTTTGGCGAGGCAATCAGCGATTTATCGCTTAACACCAGCATCGGGCCATTACCAATCTGCCGATGGTTGGCCGCACCATGATCAAAGTTTTTGGCCCAGCAGGCGGTATCCAGCACGATCGCCACATCCGGGGCGACCGCGCGTGCTGCTGTTTGTCCTCCGCGCAGTCCCACTTCTTCACTGGAACTGGCCACCAGCCAGACCTCGCATGGGAGAATGGCGTTATGCCATTCGCGCAGCAGTGCCACCAGCAAATAACATCCAAGTCGATCATCAAAGGCTTTGCCCATGACTCGCTGGTGCGGCAAAACCTGAAACGTCGTGTCAAAGGTGACGCGATCGCCAGGGCGTACGCCGGCCTGAAGTACCTCGTCATAAGACCGCGCGCCAATGTCCACCTGCAGCGCACTGACGTCATTACCGCTGCGCTCTCCGTCGAGCAGACCGGGAATTTTGCTCTCTTCACGGGTGGTGATCCGCACCGGCTGCAATTGCCTGGCCGCCATACGCACATTTCCCACCGGCAATACATCGATCGCCCCTTCGCTGGAAATACTGCGCACGATAAATCCCACTTCATCCATATGCGCGCAGATCATCACCTTCGGACCAGTTGATTCATTCAGACGGATCAGCACCGATCCCAGGCCGTCAAAGCGCACCTCTTTATGCAGACGATCCGCCTCTTCAAGCAGGATCTGACGCACTTCCTGTTCTGAAGAGGCGATCGCGTCCGCCTCACTCAGCGCCTTCAGTAGCGATAAGTCCATTACGCTTCTCCCGTGTGTAACAATGTTTTCGCCATGGTGTAGAGCACCTCGCCGCCGTCTGGCGTAACAAGCACCACGTCCTCAATACGCACGCCTCCCTGCCCCGGCAGATAAATACCCGGCTCAACGGTGAGCAGCATGCCAGCCGCCAGAAGCGTCGCGTCGGTGGGGGAAAAACGGGGATTTTCATGCACCTCAATGCCGATAGCGTGTCCGGTATTGTGACCAAACTCATCACCATAGCCCGCCTGCGTAATGACCTGCCTGGCTGCGGCGTCAACCTCATGGCAACGCCGACCTGGTCGAATTGCTGCCACCGCCGCACGCTGCGCCGCCAGAACAATCTGATACACGGAAAACAGCGGGCTTTCTTGCGCTGGCTGGTTTGCGTCTGGGATGCGAAAGGTTCTCGTCATATCCGAACAATAGCCCTGATACTGCGTGCCAAAATCCAGCGTGATGAACTCACCCGCCTCGACACGCTTGTCGCTGGCTTTACCATGCGGCAGCGCGCCGCGCCAGCCGCTGGCGACAATGGTGTCAAAAGAGGGTTTGTCTGCACCGAGCGTACGCATGTACCACTCCAGTTCAGCGGCGATTTCGCGCTCACTGAGGCCAGGTTGAATAAAGCGGCGAATATGTTCAGCACTAAGGTCAGCTATCCGGCAGGCTTCGCGAATGCAGGCTATCTCCTGCGCCGTTTTTACCTGCCGGAGCACATCCGGCACGGCACTCACTAGTCGCGCAAGCAGTTTGCCCGACCATCCATTCGCCGTATTCCAGCTTACCTGCTCGCCTTCAAATCCCACCGTCTGCAGCTTTTCGTCAGCAATAATGTGATTCACCCGTGAATACAGCGTCTGCGCGCCATCAAGTAGATGGATCTGATAGCCCTGAGTACGCGTAGCGACATCGGTGTAGTAACGGGCGTCGACCAGGATATGCGCGCTTTGATGGCTGATAAACACAAACCCTGAACCGCTGGAGATCCCCATATGCGGCTGTTTATTCTGCCGCGATGACAGCAGCATCGCATCGAGATGTTGCGCCGTTAGCCAGTCACGCAGCGAGGCAAGTAAGCTCATGGTCACAATCCTTCTAATCAGAGGCTTTCAATCAGCAATTTGCCTTTGCGATACATCATGTTGCGCAGGAACACCACCATCAGAGCCGTAATCACCGCACCTAACAGGATCCCCGCCATATAGACGCCGAGGTTAGTGACCAGCGGCCATGCCCAGATGGCCGATTCCGGGAACCACTGCACCGCCCCCAGCCAGACGGCAGCCGTCGATCCGACAATAGCGCCAACCATATAGGATGGAATTGCCGTGATGGGGCTTTCCAGTGCGAACGGGATCGCCCCTTCGCTGATGCCCATAAACGCGAGGAACATTGCCGTTTTCCCTTGCGGGTAGAGCTGTGCGTTGAACAGGCGTTTGCCGGTTAAGCGCCGGTCGAGAAGCGTAGCCAACCCGAGGCCAATTGGAGGAATCACGATGGCAATAGAGCGTGCGGTTACCGGCAGAACGTGATCGGTAGTAAAGCTGAAGGCGACAAATCCTGCGGCTTTATTAATCGGACCGCCGAGGTCAATCGCCGTTGCCGCAGAAATCCCCATCGCGTACATCAGCGTGCCTTTCTCTCCAGCCGCCGTCAGCAGAGAACGAATTCCGCCGTTGATCCACCCGCCAAACGGCGTTATCACGTAATACATCGCCAACATGACGAAGATCGCGGAAAGAATGGGCAGTAAAAAGGTGGTTTTGAATGCCAGCAGGAAATCAGGCAACTGGATTTTTTGGTTCATCCACTTCACCAGATACCCGGCGACAATCGAGATAATCAGCGCGCCAATAAAGGTTGACGGGACGGGAGCACTGGTTGCCCATTGCAGCGTCGCTGGGTCAAAATTCAGTATCTGTGTGGGCTGAGTGGACATCAGTCCACCAATGAACCCCGCCGGAAACGCCAGCTTACCGCCGATAGAGTTGGCGACAAACGCGGCAAACATCGGAATAGCAAAACCAAACAGCACGCCGCCAAAAGATTGCGACAGCCAGGCAAACTTCAGTAATGAGAGATTAAAACCGCTGAATTTTCCGCTGTTCAGTGCATCCATGATGCCGGTGTCAGCAGGAATATCGAGCCAGCTATAGGCGATCAGTTGCGAGAAGGCGAGAATTACCCCGCCCATAATTAACGTCGGTACCATGCGCGAAATACCCGACATCACATGCTGCGGAAGTTCGCCCCAGAAGCTATTGTGGGAGGCCGGTGGATTTTTTATTGCCGCTGCCGCACCAGATGCGCCAGGCACAACGGTTGCACTGCGTTTTTTAATGGCCATACGTAATTCCCTGTCGATGATTATTGTTGTTCAGCGGCAACCATCTCTTCGATCTCTTTGATGATGCCGGCTGCATTTTTTATCGCGTCCTGTAACGTAATTTCGTAGACGTCACGCGACTCAAAACGCTCGTTATCTTCCGGAGTAACGGCAACAGAATGGATGATCAACGTTGCCTCTGCGATATCCTGCGCCGTCAGGCGATTTTGAATTCCGTCCGCACCCTGGGTTTCAATTTTCACTTCATAACCCGCTTCAACCGCGGCTTCTTCCAGCGCCTGAGCCGCCATGAAGGTATGGGCCAGACCCATTGGGCACGCGCAAACGGCAATCAGTTTTTTGCTCATAATCATTTCCTCGTAATAGTTAACGAGTGAAATTATGGTCCGGGGAAAGTAACGACCGTTATCAGACAAATAATGCTTTTACTGGACAAATAATCCCGCCATTCGGAAATGTGACGAAGGTCGGAAAGGCGGGCGGCAGGCATAAAAAAACCGCGTAATAAACGCGGTTTTGCGGGATATATGTAAGCCGGATAAGCGCTGTGCACCGTCCGGCATTGGTCTTACAAAATATGGCCCAGCGTCTGGCGCAGATGCGCACCGGAACCAAGCAGGCCCGGGTTATCATGCACGATCAGATATACCGGAATATCCTGTACGTAGGCTTTAAAACGCCCCTTATCTTCAAAACCACCACGGAAACCCGAAGCTTTAAAGAAGTCGAGGAAGCGCGGTACGATGCCGCCAGCGATGTACACACCGCCAAACGTGCCCAGCGTTAACGCCAGATCGCCGCCAAAACGCCCCATGATGACGCAGAACAGCGACAGCGCGCGACGACAGTCGATACAGGAATCGGCCAGCGCACGCCCGGTGATGTCCTTCGGCTGCAGATTTTCCGGCAGGCGCCCGTCTGATTTGACGATGGCGCGATACAGATTAACCAGCCCCGGACCTGACAGTACGCGCTCTGCGGAAACGTGACCAATTTCCGCACGCAGGACCTCAAGGATAATCCCTTCTTCTTCGCTGTTAGGCGCAAAATCCACGTGACCGCCTTCACCGGGCAGGCTCACCCAGCGTTTATCTACATGCACCAAATGCGCCACGCCGAGTCCGGTACCTGCGCCATAGACAGCAATCGGTTTGCCTTCAACAGGTTCCGCACCGCCAAACTGGATCAAATGCTCTTTCTTCAGCATCGGGATCGCCATCGACACGGCGGTGAAATCATTGATGATTTCCAGATGGCTGAAGCCCAGATTTTTTTTCATCTCAGCAATAGAGAATGCCCAGGTATGGTTGGTCATTGCCACCCAGTCACCGGTTATCGGACAGGCAATGGCAATACAACCATCCTCAACGCTGACGCTATGCTCATCCAGGTATACGCGTACTACCGCCTCGAGGCTTGGGTAATCCAGCCCGGAATAGGTTTTTGCCTGCGAAATCTCGCCGCTGGCAATGTCGCACAGAGCAAGACGCGCGTTGGTGCCGCCAACATCACCTACTAAAGCATATTTTGTCATTCTTCCACTGCTCCGCTAAAGTCAGAATAAATCTTTGCCACACTGTAAATTCATGGGGGCATAACAACAACGCCCTGAAGGCTGATGCCCGTGGAAAATCGATCCAGATCACATAATTACTTTATCGTTTCAGCACCATTTGCAGCGATGCGGTTGCGCAGGCTGTGCAAACTATGTCTATGACTCTGTTTTAAGGAATAGAATATGCTTCATCCACGAGCCAGAACGATGCTCTTGCTATCAACTCCTGCGCTAATTATTGGTATTGCCTCCAGCCTGGTGTTGATCGTTGTGATGAAAGTGGCGTCCGTTTTACAGCAATTTTTGTGGGAACGCCTGCCCGTTAGCATCGGTATTGCCCAGGACTCTCCGCTGTGGATTATCGGCATGCTGACGCTCACGGGGATCATGGTCGGGTTAGTTATTCGCTACAGCCAGGGTCACGCGGGACCGGATCCTGCCTGTGAGCCGTTAATTGGAATGCCGGTCCCCACCTCAGCAATTCCGGGCTTGCTGGCAGCGCTCATCCTCGGCCTGGCGGGTGGCGTCAGTTTGGGTCCGGAACACCCGATCATGACCGTGAATATCGCACTGGCTGTGGCACTCGGCAGCCGTATGTTTCCCCGCATTGCTAAGCTGGACTGGACCATCCTCGCCTCTGCCGGCACCATCGGCGCGCTATTTGGCACCCCCGTTGCCGCCGCGCTGGTCTTTTCACAAACGCTGAATAGCTCGGACAATGTTCCTTTGTGGGATCGCCTGTTTGCACCGTTAATGGCCGCCGCCGCGGGCTCGCTGACCACCAGTCTGTTTTTTCACCCCCATTTTTCACTGCCTATCGCGCACTACACGCAGATGCATGTGATCGATATCCTCAGCGGTGCGGTCGTTGCCGCCATCGCCATTGCCGCCGGGATGGTGGCTGTCTGGTGTCTGCCGCGTTTACACCATTTAATACATCGATTGAAACACCCGGTCCTGATTCTTGGGGCTGGCGGCTTAATCCTCGGCATTTTAGGCGTTATCGGCGGACCGCTTACCTTGTTTAAAGGACTGGACGAAATGCAGCAAATGGCATTTAGCCAGACGCTGGGAGCATCGGATTATTTCATGCTCGCCGTGATCAAATTGGCGGCATTAGTGGTTGCAGCTGCGAGTGGTTTTCGCGGCGGGCGAATTTTCCCGGCAGTATTCGTTGGGGTCGCGCTTGGCCTGATGCTGCACGCCCACGTTGAAGCGGTGCCAGCGGCCATTACCGTCTCCTGCGCGATTCTTGGACTGGTGCTGGTCGTCACCCGTGACGCCTGGCTGAGCCTGTTTATGGCAGCAGTGGTGGTGCCAGATTCCACCCTGCTGCCGCTGCTGTGCATCGTCATGCTGCCCGCCTGGCTGCTGCTGGCGGGCAAACCGATGATGATCGCCGAGCGTACCGATAAGTAGTTAGCCTCCGTTACGCGTTTCCAGCGCACGGGTCACCGTGCGCAATAGCTCAGGAAGATCGGCTTTCGGTAGTACCACCTCAATTAACGACAATCGTTGCGGATGGGACAAACGGGCCAGCACTTCTTCCAGTTGTACCGCCTGCTCCACACGCCAGCACTCCGCCTGACATTCACGACGAAACGCCTGCGGCACCTGCGTCCAGTTCCAGGCAGCGATATCGTTATAGCGCTGATTTGCCCCATGTATAGCCCGCTCCACGGTATAGCCGTCATTATTTAGCAGCAAAATAACGGGAGATTGCCCGTCTCTGAGCATAGAGCCCAGTTCCTGAATGGTGAGCTGCGCCGCACCATCGCCAATAATCAGGATCACCCGGCGGTCCGGGCAGGCGGTTTGCGCGCCGAATGCAGCCGGGAGCGCGTAGCCGATAGACCCCCACAGCGGCTGAACCAGCACCTCCGCTCCACCGGGTAGCATGAGCGCAGCCGCGCCAAATGCAGCGGTCCCCTGGTCGACGAGGATAATGTCATTGGGCGCCAGATACTGCTGCACCGTATGCCAGAAATTTTCCTGCGTCAGAGGTCCCTTCTCAACCTGAATACGCCTAACTGGCGGGCGTTCTGGCGGCAGTGAAAAGGACATCTCCAGACACAGCTCCCGCAAGGTGGTTACCGCCTGCTCCATCGGGACGTTAAACCAACGGTTTCCAATCCGTGAGGCATGTGGCTGCACCTCAATCGTGCGCTCCTGTGGTAACTGTTGCGTAAACCCGGCGGTCAAAGTGTCAACAAATTGTGTGCCAACACATACTATCGTGTCGGCATCTTCTATCGCCTGACGTACATAGTCGCTGCTGGCTCCAGCGCTGTAGGTGCCGACAAACGCCGGATGGCGCTCATCGAATAGCCCTTTGCCCATCAACAACGTGGCGTGGGCCATCGGCGTTTCCGCCATCCAGCGTTGCAATACCGGCTGCAGGCCAAAGCGCTGCGCGAGAACGTCTGCCAGAAGCGCTACGCGCGGGCTGTCCAGTAACCGCTCGCGGGCATGGTAGCGAAACGCTTCTGCCACGCTGCTTTCCGGCTCGCTCAGAGGAACAATCAGGATGTCATTCGGCGGCGTGGTCCGCTGTTTTGCCACATCAGCAGGTAACATCAGATAGCCCGGTCTGCGTTCGATGAGCATTGTTCGCAGCACGCGGTCAATTTCATAACAGGCGTTTTGTTCATCCAGCACTGCGCTGGCCGTCGTCACCGCCTGCTGCATACGATAAAAATGCTGAAAATCACCGTCCCCAAGGGTGTGATGCATCAACTCCCCGCGACGTTGAGCACCGCGACAGGGCGCGCCAACAATATGCAAAACAGGAACATATTCCGCATAGCTTCCCGCGATACCGTTAATCGCGCTTAACTCACCCACGCCAAACGTGGTGAGCAGCGCCCCCACCCCGGATACCCGGGCATAGCCATCCGCAGCATAAGCCGCATTCAACTCGTTCGCACACCCGACCCAACGTACGCTGGGATGTTCAATCACGTGATCAAGAAACTGCAAATTATAATCGCCAGGCACACCAAAGAGATGGCCAACACCACAGCCTGCCAGCCTGTCCAGCAGATAATCAGCAACGGAATACGGGGTTTGCATGACAGCTTTCCTTCTGACGGTAACCTCATGTTGAGTATCGAAGAACTGTGATGACTGTCCAGGAAAGTCGCTGTGAAGGGGGTGGAAAGCAAGATGTACAGTTTTCATCCCTAAATTTAATTGCAGCTGGCCTTGTGTAAACGTATACACTCAAAGTCACACCTTATCTGACAGGAGGCTATATGGCTTATCAGGCTGCTGAAAATCGTTATCAGACAATGGAGTACCGCCGCTGCGGTCAGAGCGGCCTCAAGCTCCCGATTGTATCACTGGGGTTGTGGCACAATTTTGGTGATACCACGCAGGTCGAGAACAGTCGGGCGCTGTTACAGCGTGCATTCGATCTGGGGATCACCCATTTTGATCTGGCGAATAACTATGGTCCACCGCCGGGTTCAGCGGAGCGAAATTTTGGTCGCATCCTGCAGGAAGATTTTTTACCGTGGCGAGATGAGCTGATCATCTCCACCAAAGCAGGTTACACCATGTGGGAAGGCCCTTACGGGGACTGGGGCTCACGCAAATACCTGATTGCCAGCCTCGATCAAAGCCTGAAGCGCCTGGGGCTGGAGTATGTCGATATCTTCTACCACCATCGCCCCGACCCTGAAACACCGCTCAGAGAAACCATGCGCGCACTGGATCATATCGTCCGTCAGGGCAAAGCGCTGTACGTAGGCCTCTCTAACTATCCGGCTGAACTTGCCCGGCAAGCGATTGAAATACTCGACGATTTAGGTACGCCATGCCTTATTCATCAGCCCAAATATTCTATGTTTGAGCGTTGGGTCGAAGAGAGCCTGCTGTCGCTTTTACTGGAAAAAGGCGTCGGTAGTATCGCCTTCTCACCGCTGGCTGGCGGGCAGTTAACCGACCGCTATCTGAACGGTATTCCTGCGGATTCTCGCGCCGCAAGCACCAGCCGTTTTCTGAATCCGGACCAGATCACCCCACAAAAACTGGAAAAAGTTCGAGCGCTGAACGCACTGGCAGAGCGACGTGGACAAAAGCTGTCTCAGATGGCGCTCGCGTGGGTTCTTCGGGAAGACAAAGTTACGTCTGTGCTGATTGGCGCCAGTAAACCGGCGCAAATTGAAGATGCCGTCGGCATGCTGGCAAACCGTCACTTTACGCCTGAAGAGTGCGCGGAGATTGATGCCATTCTGAGTCGGTTGAAATAAAGACACATTTATTAACAAAAAGTGCTCTCACTTGCGATTTAAGAGTTGTGGCGATGAAACGGGGCTTTACTGCCCCGTAATATTACGTTAACAGGCCGGCTACGGCTCGATCGTGAAGGAGAGAAAACATGTTCAGGTCACTGATTCTGGCGGCAGTCTTAATGGCTTTTACACCGCTGGCCGCGAACGCTGGCGAAATCACCCTGCTGCCATCAATAAAATTGCAAATTGGCGATCGCGATAATTACGGTAACTACTGGGATGGCGGCCGCTGGCGCGACCGGGATTACTGGCACCATAACTATGAGTGGCGCAAAAATCGCTGGTGGCGTCATGACAACGGCTACCATCGTGGCTGGGATAAACGCAAAGCTTATGAACGCGGCTACCGAGAAGGCTGGAATGACCGTGACGACCATCGCGGTCGTGGGCGCGGCGGTCACGGGCATCGTCATTAAGAAAAGGAACCTGTGGTAACAGAGAATTTTTAACAATGGCAAAGGGTTCCGTTCACCGTATGTTCATTGTTTCTCTGAAACCCTCATTCCCGTAACGGGCAAGGGAGGCTCACCGTCTCCCTTGCCACCCAGGCTTCCGGCAGGAAAAATCGTCACTTCGTGATCCATTCGCCTTATGTCGTCTTCCTTCGGATCGCTTCAGTACGCTGACTTTCAGTTCAATCCGTTTCGCTTTAATAAAAAATACCTTTGCGGCTAATCAATCCTTAAGTGACCAGCATTAGCCTGCAGGCTGCTTTTTTATGGTCAAATCCTGCGCTTTTTATTTTTCACTATTTGCCCTTGAGCAAAAATCTCCTGAACGTATCTTATCCTCAAGAGAATTCACGTCAGGATTAACTTATGAATGCTAATTTTAAGAATGAAATTCAGACATTCGGTCGATCGCTATTATTACCGATCGCCGTACTGGCGCCTGTGGGGATGGTCATGGGAATTAGCGCTGCGTTAGGGCAGAGCTATATGATTGATAAACTCCCCTTTCTGGGCAATGAAATTTTCAGAGCAATTCTCTCTTCTCTGGGATTAATCAGCAGCGTCGTTTTTAATAATATTCCTTTACTGTTCGCGATGGGTGTCGCCTACGGTATGTCTAAAAAAGAAAAAGGGATTGCTGTATTTGCATCCGTCGTGGCTTACCTGACTCTGCTTATCGCCATGCATGTGCATCTTAAGCTGGCAGGTACGCTGGCGAAAGAGGATATGGCTTTCGTCGGACAGGGAATGGTATTAGGTATTCAGACGCTGAAAATCGAAGCGCTGGGCGGTATTATTGCCGGGCTGCTGGCAGCTAAAATAACCGACCGTTTTTACCGGCTGCAATTACCTCTCGCTTTCGCCTTTTTCAGCGGTAAAAAATCCGTCGCGATCTTAGCCATTGCTTTTTCCATTCCCGTCGGCTTGATCATTCCTTTTATCTGGGATCTGTTTACCGCAGGTATGCGCGCCATATCAACAATAATGATGGCACCCAACATTGGTGCAGGTATCTATATGACGCTCAATCGCCTGCTGATCCCGTTTGGCCTGCACCACGTCCTCAGTTCCACCGTGCGTTTCACCGCGGCAGGCGGTACGTACCTGATTGACGGGCAGACCTATGTCGGTATTTTGCCCGCTATCAATAAAATCCTGTTTGAGCTTGGTCCCACCCATCCGGCCTGGAAAGAGTATATGCCGACGCTCACCAGCTATCTTGCCTCATCACAAATGCTCACGACGCTGTTCCGCGTTCCGGCGATTGGTCTGGCGATGTACCACATGGCCTATTTCAAGAATAAGAAATTTGCCAAAGGGATGATCCTGACCGTGGTGCTGACCGCCATGCTGGGGAATATTACCGAACCGCTGGAGTTCTCCTTCCTGTTTATCGCGCCAAAACTCTTTATTGTCTATGCGGTACTCTGTGGCTTATTGACCATTCCACTGCAATTACTGGAAGTCTCCATCGGCTATATTCGCGGCACCATTTTTGATTTTGGTATTTTCGGTTTGATGTATGAACACACCCAATGGATTAATTTAATTATCCTCGGCGTGATTAACTTTGTTGTCTTCTATTTCGTCTTCCGCTTTGCGATCGGTAAATTTGATATTAAGACCCCAGGCCGCGAGAGTGAAATCGCTGACAGCACCTTACTGAACAATAAAGAGTACGACAAAGTCGCCGAACTGGTGATTCAGGGGCTGGGCGGGACAGACAATATCAAGCGCGTTGAAAACTGCGTTTCACGGTTACGTATTGATTTGAAAGATCAGAAAAAAATGGACATGGCCATTCTTAAAGAATCTGGCTCGCTGGGAACCTTTATCCCCTCCAGCAACCATGTTCATGTGGTATTCGGCCCACACGTAGAATTTGTCCGTAACGCGGTAGACGACCGCCTCGTCGGTGCGAAATAAATTCAAGGAGATAGTAATGCGTGCACTGTATGATTCAAAAAGCAAAACGATCGACGATCGAGGAATGAAATCTCTGCTCGCGCAGCCAGCGCGGGTACAGTCATGGCTCGATGTTGAAGCCGCCCTGGCTCAGGCTCAGGCCGGACACGGCATGATCCCCGCCAGCGCCGCAGTCAATATTACCGCTAACTGCCACGTGGATAAGATTGACCTGACGGAAATGGAACGCCTGCTGCGCGAGATTGGTCACGGCTTCGTTCCGGTCATCAAAGTGCTGGTCAAAGCCTGTGACAGTGAAAGCGGAAAATACGTGCATTACGGCGTCACCACGCAGAATATTCAGCAAACCGCACAGCTTTATCTGGCAAAGCAGTTCGATACCATCATGCAGGGTTTTGTGGACGATATTCTGCGTAACCTGGCAAAGATGGCATCTGACCATAAAGCAACGATTATGGCCGGACGTACCCACGGTAAGCACGCGCTGCCCATCACCTGGGGCTATAAAGCCGCCGTGTGGATTGATGAGTTACTGAGCGCCCAGCAGCGCATGCGGGAAGCGGAAAAACGCGTCTTTACTGTGATGATGGGGGGAGCCGTGGGCGCCTTCCACGCGACCGGTGAAACCGGCCGCCGGGTTCAGGATAGCGTTGCCCAAAAGCTGGGAATGCATTCAATGGCGATTCCCTCCCGCAACTCGCGCATTTACCGCACTGAATACATCAGTAATTTGTGCCTGCTGGCGACGACGTTACACAAAATAGCCGAAGAGGTTTATCAGACCTCAAGCGAAGAGTTTGCCGAAGTTTCAGAAGCCTTCACTAAAGGCACCGTTGGCAGCAGCACCATGCCGCAAAAAGTGAATCCTAAACTGGCGAAGGGGATCATCGCCAACGCGCAGAAATTGTACTCAGTAATGACCTCCTGCCTGTATGTCAGCCCACGTCCCTTCGAAGCAGACAGCTCCGCTTACTTTATCTTTGACGGTAATATTCAGGAGAGTATGGAGTTAATGGCTGAGATTGTGATGCGAGCCGAAGAGTTGACGCGGACGCTGGTCATCAATCCTGGTCGTATGCGCCAGAATGTGCAGTTAACGCATGGTCTTATTAATAGCGAAAAAATCATGATGCAGCTGGTGGAAAGGCTGGGCAAAGATGCCGCACATGAACGCGTCTACCAACTGGCAATGCGCAGCACGCATGAAGGCATCCCCTACGCTGATGTGCTGCGTGATGACCCTCTTATTCGCCAGCACTTTAGCGACTCAGAAATTAATACGCTGCTGGATCCTGCTCACTACATCGGCCTTTGCGCAGAAATCGCCGAGGAAACGGCCGCTCGCGTATGGGAGAAAGACAATGGCTGATCCCCTGCTTTCTCTGGCAAGTGAACGCATTGTCACCCCGAATGGAATCGAAAGCGGCTATCTGCATATTGAAAGCGGACGTATTTCTGGCCTCGACAGTACACCGCGAGGAAAAATCGTCGATTATCGCCATGCCATGCTGATGCCCGGTTTTGTGGATATTCACGTTCACGGCTGGGGGAGAGGGTCGTTTGCCTGGAGAGGTGAACGCCGTTCTTTGCAGGCGATGAGCCGGGATCTGGTTAACGCCGGGGTTACCGCATGGCTTGCAACATCAGCCACCCAGCCGGAAACGTTCTTGCTGGAGAGTCTTTCCACCGCCGCGGACTGGATTGCAGACGCAAAAGCGGAAGATGGTGCCGAAGCGGTGGGTATTCATATGGAAGGCCCCTTTATTAACCCTGCATACAGCGGAATGCAGAGCAAGGACGCGATTCAACCACCCGATATCGAAGGGTTCAAACGCTATCAGCACGCCGCGAGGGGAAATATCCGTCTGATGACGCTCGCACCCGAACTGCCGGGCGCCCTGGCGCTAATCCGCTATTTACGCCAGTCAGGCGTCACCGTGTCAGCCGGTCATACCGACGCCACCTTTGATGAAACCACCCTCGCCATTGAAGCCGGTTTAACCCACTTTACCCATGCCTTTAGCGCCATGCGCGGGCTGCATCACCGGGAGCCTGGCGTGGTGGGGGCGCTGATGTACCATCAGAATACGTATGCCGAGGTGGCAAAGCAGAGCGGGATTACGTTGCGACCAGAAGTGTTCGACATTCTCTATCGGTTGAAAAAAGATCGCCGGTTGGTCATGGTCAGCGATTGTCTGGGATATGTGGATTTTCCCGAAGGATCTGAATTCCACCATTACCTGCGCCAGGAGACGTTTCGCATTCACAATCATTGTCTTGAAATCACCGACCACAGCGGAAAGACCCGAACGGTTTCACCCACGGAGTGGTCCGAAGTGTGCAAACTGGAGATGAGCTTTCTTGACTCCGTGAAAAATGTGGTCGACAGGCTGGAAAAAGGCTGGGTTTCAGCCGCGCAGATTGCCTGCCTTAATCCGGCTATCCTGGCGGGTGTTGATGCGAGAAAAGGCAGCCTGACGTCAGGAAAAGATGCCGATATTCTCGTGTTGGGTGCAGAGTTAAACCTGGAAGCCGTCTGGTGTCGCGGCGTTTCGCAACCTCTGGCTAAATAAAAATATCACTGTAATGCGTATCAAGAAAAATTTTTAACGCCTCCTGGCTCATTCCCTGAACCTGCTGAATAAAGTCCTCAGCAGGTATTTTTTTGCGCGCGGAGGGAAGTCCATTTTCGCGTAATAACAGGAGATCGTCCTGCGTGAGCCAGAAATTCACTTTGACATAATCCAGCCCGGCGTAGCGGAGATGACTCGATATCTTGTTTGTAAAGGTAATCAGCAGGTCGAATTCGAGCTGCTGAAGCCGCGCAATCTCATTGATGTTGATGCAGGCGGGGATTTCAATATGGAAGCGGGAGAAAAGCATCTCTTTAAAATAGCCTACCTTACTCTCTGACGAGTTCGTCACAATAATGACCCGCTTTTTCTTATCGCCAACAACCCGATTTTTGAGCGCATACTTTTTGATAATCAGCACCAGGGTTGCCAGATGAATAGCAGAAAAGGTCGTTTGCCAGTGATGTTCAATCTCTTTCACCGCATACTGGACATGTTCCCATAGCTCAGGATAGCGTCGCTGGACATCATGGAGCTTTTTATCATCGAACCAGAGATGAAATTTATTCTGGATGATGGCGGCATAGATAAAATTATAAATCTCCGCAAACCAGGCGTGCTGATTGTGAATGGTGTTCTCCAGACATCCGGCTAAAGCGTGACAGGTGCGCTTAACGTAAGAGACCAGCCGGGCGTCGTATAATGTGAAGGGGCGATGAGTAAACGTCAGTGAAGCAATCAGCAGATCCAGACAGATATTTTCATCCGCATCAGGCAATACGGCATAAGCAAAGGTTGTCAAAAACTCAGCCGCCGAACTCTCCGTAATTCTGTGTCCCCTGCGGATACGGTGCAGGGCAAGGCTAAGATAGACCAGTAAGTATTTTCTGCCGTTATATCCCAGGGCGATGACCGGACTGATTTTCTCTTCGTAATAGTCTGCCGCCTGGTTTATCTCTGCAGCACACTCATGAAGAAACTGTTCGGCAATTGAACGGCCTGTCGGCTCATTGGCCTGGTGGGCGATTAGTCGGTGATCCTCACCAATTTCGACCGTTTTTAGTATCGTCATGCACGCCGCCAGCCGCAGCTGGAACTCATCCCCCGCAAGCCGGGAGCCCTTACGCGGGATACTTTGCACAATCAGATCGCGTTCCTGCACCAGGCTCATCATGACGGGATTATCATTTTTTACCGTTCCCGCACTGACATAAAATTTTTTGTAATAATCATTTTTATTCACCACATCGTGCAAACAGAGCGCCACAAAGAGATCCTTCACCCTTTCTTCTGCCGTAGTGATATAGCGATTAAACTGGACGCGCGCTAAAAACTGTCGGTATTCGCTGTAGCCAATCCGGGTGGTAATAAACTGATTATCCTGATGTAGCTGGACATTTTCTGGCAGAAGTTCATTGAGCTCTTTCATTGTCCGTTTTAGCGTGGAGAGCGTTTTACCGAAACGCTCGACAGCCTCTTCAACGGGGAGCGGACTGTTGTCCTGGAGATATTTCAGGAAAGAGAGATCAAAATGATTCATGAACGCCTGCCAGTTAATTATGCAGGGCACATCATAGAGGAAAAGCTCAATTAAAACCGTGACCCGTCGCGAGTCACGGTTGATTATAGCCCCATCGCCGTGCCTGCCAGTAGCCAGAGATTGAGCGCCACGACCAGTATCACAATGACCCAGCCAATCTGTTTAACGCAACGACGATTGACCAGATCCCCCATCAGCTTACTGTCGCTGGTGAAGATCAGCAGCGGCACCAGCGCCAGCGCGATACCAAAACTGAGCAACACCTGACTCATCACCAGAATACGGGTCGGATCCAATCCCATTAGAATCACAATAAATGATGGCATCATGGTGACGGTACGGCGTACCCATAGCGGAATGTGAAAACGGATAAACCCTTGCATCACCACCTGCCCCGCCAGCGTACCGACCACGGTAGAAGAGAGTCCCGCAGCCACCAGGCTTAAACCAAACACCGTCGCTGCAGCGTGACTCAACAACGGTTCAAGGGTCAGATACGCCTGATCGAGATCGGCAATACCGGTATGCCCGCTAAAATGAAATGCAGCGGCAGCCGTCGCCATCATCGCCAGATTGACAAATCCGGCAATCGTCATGGCGATAGCCACATCCCATTTAGTGGCCGCATAGCGTTGTTGGCGTGTTCCGCCGTGCAAATGCTGAGTTAAGGAAGAGTGCAGATAAATGACGTGCGGCATGATAGTCGCCCCGAGCACCCCAGCGGCCAGGAACACCGCTTCGGAATTAGGCAGGCTTGGGATCACCATTCCCTTACTAAGCTGCGCGAAGTTCGGTTGGGAAAAAACCAGCTCCACAATGTAAGCCGCGGCCACAAACAGCAGCAGGCCGCCAATCACCTTTTCCAGCGGTTTTTGACCGCGACGCTGCAGCATCAGAATTAAGAACGTCGCGATACCGGTGAGTACGGCCCCTTGCAATAAGGAGACGCCGAGGATCAGTTTGAAGCCAATCGCAGCGCCAATAAATTCAGCAAGGTCTGTTGCCATAGCGATAATTTCTGCCTGCACCCAGTAGAACCACACCACCGGGCGAGGATAATGATCGCGAATTTGCTCCGCCAGGTTTTTACCCGTAGCAATGCCGAGTTTTGCCGACAGCACCTGAATCAGCATCGCCATCAGGTTTGCCCAGACCACCACCCACAGCAATTGATAACCAAAGCTGGCCCCTGCCTGGATATTGGTGGCGAAGTTACCCGGATCGATATAACCGATCGCCGCGATGAACGCAGGTCCCATTAATGCGAGCTTCAACTTGCGCGCTGCCCGCCCACTGCTACTCTCAACGCGATCGTTAGTCATTTTAATGCCTCAGAAACATAGCCTTTGCTATGTTTCAAGCTACGCCTACTGAGAATGATTATCAAATTCATTTTAATGGGTGACGTTGATTTCTCTGATAGCGTTTGTCTATGGATCGATAAGGATTCTGGAAATACCGGCGAGATGTTTAATTATTGTTATGAGAATAGCACAATGACATAACTTTTCACTTCCATACTAAACATAACGGAAGTGTATCACCGATCACTAATTTTGAATCTCGTCACAGGTCCTTATTATAGTGTGTGTTTGATCTCGTTTTCTTTATGGTTGTTACATAGAATGTGCACGAAAACTAAACCTGCCTCATATTTGGAGCAAATATGGACCGCGTTCTTCATTTTGTCCTGGCCCTTGCCGTGGTTGCGGTACTCGCACTGCTGGTAAGCAGTGACCGTAAAAAAATCCGCATTCGTTATGTTGTTCAATTGCTTGTTATCGAAGTGTTACTGGCATGGTTCTTCCTGAACTCTGATGTCGGTCTGGGCTTCGTGAGAGGCTTCTCCGAGATGTTTGAGAAACTGCTCGGGTTTGCTAATGAAGGGACAAACTTTGTCTTTGGTAGCATGAACGATAAAGGCCTGGCATTCTTCTTCCTGAAAGTGCTTTGCCCGATCGTCTTCATCTCCGCCCTGATCGGTATTTTGCAGCATATCCGCGTACTGCCGGTAATCATCCGCGCGATTGGTTTCCTGTTATCCAAAGTAAACGGTATGGGCAAACTGGAATCCTTCAACGCCGTCAGCTCTCTGATCCTGGGTCAGTCTGAGAACTTTATCGCCTATAAAGATATTCTCGGCAAAATGTCTCGCAACCGTATGTACACCATGGCAGCAACGGCGATGTCGACCGTTTCCATGTCTATCGTCGGCGCGTACATGACCATGCTGGAACCGAAGTACGTGGTTGCGGCGCTGGTTCTGAACATGTTCAGCACCTTTATCGTGCTGTCGCTGATCAACCCTTACCGCGTTGATGCCAGCGAAGAAAATATCCAGATGTCTAACCTGCACGAAGGCCAGAGTTTCTTCGAAATGCTGGGTGAATACATTCTGGCTGGTTTCAAAGTGGCAATTATCGTTGCGGCGATGCTGATTGGTTTCATCGCACTGATCGCTGCCCTGAACGCCCTGTTCGCCACCGTGACCGGTTGGTTTGGCTACAGCATCTCTTTCCAGGGCATCCTGGGTTACATCTTCTACCCGGTTGCATGGGTAATGGGTGTGCCGTCCAGCGAAGCGCTGCAGGTGGGCAGTATCATGGCAACTAAACTGGTTTCCAACGAATTCGTTGCGATGATGGATCTGCAGAAAATCGCCGCTACGCTCTCCCCGCGCGCAGAAGGCATCCTGTCCGTGTTCCTGGTTTCCTTCGCTAACTTCTCTTCCATCGGTATTATCGCCGGTGCGATTAAAGGCCTGAACGAAGAGCAAGGTAACGTGGTTTCTCGCTTTGGTCTGAAGCTGGTGTACGGCTCTACGCTGGTGAGCGTACTGTCTGCATCTATCGCCGCACTGGTGCTGTAAGCGTAAGACAACGTCGCAGTAATAAGACCGGGGAGATTCATATTCTCCCCGGTTTTTTTATGCCTGCGATTCAGCAAACCAAAGAGATAAAGAGTAAGAACTGGCAGGATGCAGAAACAAAAAACCCCCGCTTTTCAGCGAGGGTTTAAATTTTGGTGGAGCTAAGCGGGATCGAACCGCTGACCTCTTGCATGCCATGCAAGCGCTCTCCCAGCTGAGCTATAGCCCCACGATGCTTTTACGTACGTACCAAATTCATTGGGATTAAATTTGGTGGAGCTAAGCGGGATCGAACCGCTGACCTCTTGCATGCCATGCAAGCGCTCTCCCAGCTGAGCTATAGCCCCATTACGTAAAGCTTGTCGAGTTGACGGGCGGCATCATATGAATTCCCTTCGCGTGTGTCAACGGCAAAATTAACTCATAGAATTCAATCGCTGAAAAAGCAGTCAAATGAAGAACATTGCGTAACAACTCGCATTCAGTAGTTAAACGCGTCACGGTTTCTACTAAAATGGTGCTATAAAATGAACCACTAATTAACCCCACGACTATTCAGGGAATCGTTATGTTCAAGGAACGGATGACGCCAGAAGAACTTGCTAATCTGACCGGATACAGCCGACAGACCATCAATAAATGGGTACGCAAAGAAGGTTGGGCGACATCACCAAAACCAGGCGTTCAGGGCGGTAAAGCCCGGCTGGTTCACGTCACCGAACAAGTTCGTGAATACATTCGCAGCGCTGAGCGTTCAGCCGAAGGTTTATCAGATAACTTATCGTTATCCGGCGATACCTCTGTTGAAGCGCTGCTGATTAGGCTCGCTAAAGAAATGACGCCGACAGAACAGAAAATGTTTACCTCACTGATCCTGCGTGAAGGCATTACGGGTTTATTACAGCGTTTAGGGATCCGCGAAAACAAATAATATGAAAAAATTACGCAGCAAAATGACGACCGAAGAGCTGGCGGAATGTCTCGGGGTTGCCAAACAAACCGTCAATCGTTGGATCAGAGAACAAAACTGGACTACCGAAAAGTTTCCCGGCGTTAAAGGTGGTCGTGCCAGACTGATTCATATTGACTCCAGCGTCCGCGCGTTTCTGCTCAATATTCCCGCTTTTCGCAAAGTCCCTGAAGTTTATCAGGCTGAAGAACCGCTGGCAGAATACACCCATGTAGTACGCAGCCACGCGTGTCGCCAGATAATTAGCGCACTGGACAACATGTCCCCAACGGAACAAGAAAAGCTGGCGATGTATATTTCGCGCGAAGGTATTCGCACTTTTCTTACTCGTTTGGGTATTGATGAGTCTGAATAACAGGCAAAAAAACGGCAGGATACGCTCCTGCCGTTGTTTCATCGGTCAATCAGTCTTATTGCTGGCTTTCACGCTCAGCAATAAACGCCAGCGCTTTATTAATACGCTCAATGCTGCGGGATTTACCAATCGCATGCACCGTAACGTCTAACGCCGGGGACTGACCCGCGCCGGTAACGGCTACGCGCAGCGGCATCCCGACTTTACCCATGCCAACTTCCAGTTCATCAGCCGTTGCCTGAATCGCATGGTGCACGTTTTCTGCCGTCCACTCGCTAATCGCAGCCAGCTTGCCGCGAACCACTTCCAGCGGCTGACGCGCAACCGGGCGCAGGTGTTTCTTCGCTGCATCAGCGTCGAACTCGGCAAAGTCTTCGTAGAAGTAGCGGCAGCTCTGCGCCATCTCTTTCAGCGTTTTGCAGCGCTCACCGAGCAGTTTAACCAGCTCTGACAGCTGCGGGCCTACGCGGGTATCGATATTTTCCTGCTCAATATGCCACTGCAGATGGGTTGCTACATATTCCGGTGCCAGCGCATTAATATAGTGATGGTTCAGCCACTGCAGTTTTTCGGTGTTAAACGCACTCGCAGACTTGCTCACCGCACCAAGGGAGAACAGTTTGATCATCTCTTCACGGGTGAAAATTTCCTGATCGCCACTGGACCAGCCCAGACGCACCAGATAGTTCAGCAGCGCTTCCGGCAGGTAACCGTCGTCGCGGTATTGCATAACGCTGACCGCACCGTGACGTTTGGAGAGTTTTTTACCATCGTCACCGTTGATCATTGATACGTGTGCGTAAACTGGCACCGGCGCGTTCAGCGCTTTCAGGATATTGATCTGACGCGGAGTGTTGTTGATATGGTCTTCACCACGAATAACGTGGGTGATTTCCATATCCCAGTCGTCGACAACAACGCAGAAGTTGTAGGTCGGGGAACCGTCGGTACGGCGAATGATCAAATCATCCAGCTCCTGGTTGCTGAATTCGATCGGCCCACGGATCTGGTCGTCAAAAATAACGGAACCGTCCTGCGGGTTGGCAAAACGGACCACGCAAGGTTCATCAGCGGCATGATGCTCGTGGCCGTGGCGGCATCGGCCGTCGTAACGCGGCTTCTCACCGTTCGCCATCTGCTCTTCGCGCAGCGCGTCCAGACGCTCTTTAGAGCAGTAGCATTTATATGCGGTGCCTGCTTCCAGCATTTCATCAATCACCGCGTTGTAGCGATCAAAACGTTTGGTCTGGAAGTACGGGCCTTCATCCCATTCCAGATTCAGCCAGTTCA
The DNA here is from genome assembly GCF_013816515.1 of Citrobacter sp. RHB35-C21. Taxonomy (NCBI): domain Bacteria; kingdom Pseudomonadati; phylum Pseudomonadota; class Gammaproteobacteria; order Enterobacterales; family Enterobacteriaceae; genus Citrobacter; species Citrobacter sp. RHB35-C21. The sequence continues at coordinate 1,581,100 of NZ_CP057147.1, read as the reverse complement.
TGCCATCCATAATGGCTTCAATAGCTTCCGGAGTGGAGCGTTCGAGATCGGTGTCTTCAATACGCAGCACAAACTCACCGCCATGGTTGCGTGCAAAAAGCCAGGAATAAAGAGCAGTACGCGCACCGCCGACGTGCAGGTAGCCTGTCGGGCTTGGCGCGAAGCGAGTTTTGATTTTCATGAAATGGCCTTACGTTTATAAAGATGCCGACAACCGGCAAATCCAGGGAAGATTATCAGGCTCGTATTCTATCACCGTGGTCTGATTCCTCAATGTTGTTCAGGTTGGAACATTACGCTTTGCCATTTTCGTATACAAATCATGCCGCACGGACTGTTTTGCGATCGTTTTGTTTAAATTTACGACGAACGAACAATTTCTTTAGAAAATGCGTTGACTCATTTTCAACTCTCCCTATAATGCGACTCCACACAGCGGGGGTGATTAGCTCAGCTGGGAGAGCACCTCCCTTACAAGGAGGGGGTCGGCGGTTCGAACCCGTCATCACCCACCAACTACTTTATGTAGTCTCCGCCGTGTAAAACAAGAAATTGAGAAGTGGGTGATTAGCTCAGCTGGGAGAGCACCTCCCTTACAAGGAGGGGGTCGGCGGTTCGATCCCGTCATCACCCACCACTTTCTCGCCAGCTGGATTTCTTGTTAAAATGTGAAGTACCGAAGTGGGTGATTAGCTCAGCTGGGAGAGCACCTCCCTTACAAGGAGGGGGTCGGCGGTTCGATCCCGTCATCACCCACCACTTCGGGTCGTTAGCTCAGTTGGTAGAGCAGTTGACTTTTAATCAATTGGTCGCAGGTTCGAATCCTGCACGACCCACCAATGTAAAAAGGCGCCCTAAAGGCGCCTTTTTGCTATCTGCAATTTATAAGATTCGAACCTGCAGCAGGTCGAGTCGAACGCAGTGAGACAACGGAGCCGTTTACGGCGACGGCCCGAAGGGCGAGCGAAGCGAGTCATCCTGCACGACCCACCAATGTAAAAAGGCGCCCTAAAGGCGCCTTTTTGCTATGCAGAGAAGAACCATTTCCCCTCTGATAACCATCAGCGTGAGCGTTATAACTGATACAACGGATCGCGGGCGCGGGCTGCGGTTAATTCACTGGCCTGCATACGCACCACATCCCACAGCGCCTGAGCAGCGGTTGATAAAGAGCGGTTTTTACGTCGGGCCAGCATCAGTTGCCGTTCAACAACCGGCGTCAGGCGCTTAACCTGCAAGTGACTGCCCTGCGGTAAGGGGAGCGCCAGCGCGGGCAGCACGCTGATGCCAATCCCCGCCTCAACCATCGGAAACAGCGTGGCGGGATGGCCTATCTCCTGAACGATATTGGCATCAATGGAAAAATGGGCCAGCGCAGCGTCGATCAGCGGTCGACTACCGGAAGCATAATCCTGTAGCACCAGGCGTTCGTGATACAAATCCTGCCAGTTCACCCACTCTCGTTGGGCTAACGGATGATCCTGGCGACACAGCAGCAGGAACGGTTCGGACAGCACGGCTTCACACTGCAAATCGGTGACTGCGCCGGGATCAATCACAATGCCAAAATCCACTTCTCCCTGGCGAATACTCTCCAGCACCCATTGCTGTGGCCGGTCGTGCAGCACAAAATCGATAGCCGGATAAAGCTGATTACTCTGGGCAATACACTGCGGAATAAGATGAGCAGAGATCGTCTGGCTGGCGGCAACCCGCACCGTGCCGGTTAACTGCGTACCTACCTGTCCGGCTTCGCGCAGCGTGCTGTGCAATTCATCCAGAATACGTTCCAGCCGCGCCGCCAACTGGTGTCCGGCCTCCGTCAGCACCACTTCCCGCGTCGTTCTGTCCAATAACCGCACACCCGTCTGCCCTTCCAGCTCTTTTACACTATGGCTAACCGCCGACTGGCTTAAGCCGATGATATCCCCCGCCCGGCTAAAGCTTTTGGCTTGAGCGACGGTGACAAAGATACGCAACTGACGCAGAGAGTAATTCATCTATTCGATTCATATATGGATGCAATAAATCAATTTTATTTCTCAAACGGAAAAAAGCAAAATGTTACTACCGAATTTCAGGAGTCTTTATGAAACTTTTTCGTATTCTTGATCCGTTCACGATAACGCTGATTACCGTTGTTTTGCTGGCATCCTTTTTCCCGGCCGAAGGTGGTTTTGTGCCTTTCTTTGAAGGCTTAACCACCGCCGCCATTGCCCTGCTGTTTTTTATGCACGGGGCGAAACTCTCGCGTGAAGCCATTATTGCCGGTGGTAGCCACTGGCGTTTGCATCTGTGGGTGATGTGCAGCACGTTTGTTGTCTTCCCGGTTTTCGGCGTTCTGTTCGCCTGGTGGGCGCCGGTCAACGTAGACCCGATGCTGTACACCGGTTTCCTGTACCTGTGTATTTTGCCTGCCACTGTGCAGTCGGCCATCGCTTTTACGTCGCTGGCGGGCGGTAACGTTGCCGCCGCCGTTTGTTCTGCTTCGGCCTCCAGCCTGCTGGGTATTTTTCTCTCGCCGCTGCTGGTAGGGCTGGTGATGAATATGCACGGCGCAGAAGGCAGCCTGGAGCAGGTGGGAAAAATCATGTTGCAGCTGCTGCTGCCGTTCGTGCTGGGTCACCTTTCACGTCCGTGGATTGGAAACTGGGTTTCTCGACATAAAAAATGGATCGCGAAAACGGATCAATCCTCTATTTTGCTGGTGGTGTACTCTGCCTTCAGTGAAGCCGTCGTTAACGGGATCTGGCACAAAGTGGGGGTGGGTTCACTGCTGTTTATCGTGGTGGTCAGCATCATTCTGCTGGCAATCGTGATTGGCATAAATGTCTTTGTTGCGCGCAAATGCGGCTTTAACAAAGCTGATGAAATCACGATTGTATTCTGCGGTTCGAAAAAGAGCCTGGCGAACGGGATCCCAATGGCAAATATTTTGTTCCCGACTTCGGTGATTGGGATGATGGTGCTGCCGTTGATGATCTTCCATCAAATACAGCTAATGGTGTGCGCCGTGCTGGCGCGTCGCTACAAGCAACAGACGGACGCATTGCAGGCGCAACAGAAAAGCCGCGCCGCAAAAGCTTAAAGAGGACGTTTCAGGGGCTGCACCAGTTGCGTCAGCCCCTCAGTTTTAATCAGCAGCGTGATTTGCATCAGCTCGCCAAGCTTGCCCGGCGGGAATTCATCCTTACGGGCAAACCACAGCAGATACTCTTCCGGAACATCAATCAACCGACGCCCTTTATATTTGCCAAAGGGCATCACAGTATTAGCGATGTCAACCAACTGCTCTTTTTCCATCTCAGGCACCCAGTAAGCGGATCATTTCAGCTTCATCGATCACGGCAATACCCAGTTCCTGTGCTTTTGCCAGTTTCGAACCCGCCGCTTCACCGGCAATCACCAGATCGGTTTTCTTCGACACGCTACCGGCCACTTTTGCACCTAACTCGGTCAGTCTCGCTTTGGCGTCATCGCGCGACATCAGGCTCAGGCTCCCGGTCAGCACCACCGTTTTACCTGCGAAGGGGCTGTCGATTTCTTCAGCGTTAATGACCACCGGCGCTGGCCAGTGGATCCCCTGCGCCAGCAGTTGAACAATTACCTCGCGGTTGCTCTCCTCGGCGAAGAAATTAAACACGTGCGTCGCCACCACGATGCCGACATCCGGCACTTTTTGCAGCTCTTCAATGGAAGCGGCTTCCAGCGCGTCGAGCGTGCCAAAATACGCCGCCAGACCTGCAGCCGTGGCTTCGCCGACTTCACGAATGCCTAGCGCATAGAGGAAACGGGCAAACGTGGTTTCTTTCGCTTTTTCCAGCGCATTGACCACGTTTTGCGCCGACTTCGGCCCCATACGATCAAGCCCCGTCAGTTTACCGGCGGTCAGGGTGAAAAGATCCGCCGGCGTGTGGACATACTCTTTCTCGACCAGTTGATCGATAATTTTGTCGCCCATACCGTCAACGTCGAGCGCGCGGCGGGAAACAAAGTGTTTCAGCGATTCCTTACGCTGTGCTCCACAGATTAAACCGCCGGTGCAGCGAGTGACCGCTTCGCCTTCCACACGTTCAACGTCGGAATTACATACCGGACAATGCGCTGGAAACACAATTTCGCGGGTATCGTCCGGGCGTTCAGAAAGCACGACGTTCACCACCTGCGGGATGACATCGCCCGCACGGCGAATGACGACTTTATCGCCAATACGCAACCCCAGACGCTCGATTTCATCAGCGTTATGCAGCGTTGCGTTACTGACCAGCACCCCGGCAACCTGGACCGGCTCAAGGCGGGCGACGGGCGTAATCGCCCCGGTACGTCCAACCTGAAACTCAACATCGCGTACGAAAGTCATCTGCTCCTGCGCCGGGAACTTAAAGGCCACAGCCCAGCGCGGCGCGCGGGCAACAAAGCCCAATTGCTCCTGCAACGCCATAGAGTTGACTTTGATCACCACGCCATCGATATCAAATCCCAGCGTTGGTCGGTCTTCTTCAACCTTGTGATAGTAAGCAAGTACTTCCTCCGGGGAGTCGCAAAGCGCCACTCTGTCGCTTACCGGCAGGCCCCACTCTTTAAATTGCAGCAGGCGGCCCAGATGGGTATCTGGCAGCACGCCGCCTTCCAACACACCAACGCCATAGCAGAAGAAAGTAAGCGGTCGCTTCGCTGTGATACGCGGATCGAGTTGGCGCAATGAACCGGCCGCTGCGTTACGCGGGTTAGCAAACACTTTGTTGCCAGTGCGGCGGGCCTCTTCGTTAATTTTTTCAAATCCGGCCTGTGGCAGGAACACTTCACCGCGCACTTCCAGACGTGAAGGGATGTTTTCGCCACGCAGTTTTAACGGGATTGCGCGAATGGTGCGCACGTTAGAGGTAATATCCTCACCCGTGGTGCCATCACCACGCGTTGCAGCGCTGACCAGCACACCGTTTTCATACAGGATACTCACCGCCAGGCCGTCCAGTTTCAGTTCACAGCACCAGGTCAGTTTATCGGTACTCTTTAGCCTGTCCTGCACGCGCTTGTTGAAAGCGAGAAAACTCTCTTCATCAAACACGTTATCCAGCGACAGCATCGGCACTTCATGGCGAATCTGGCTGAACGCGGTTAACGGCGCTGCGCCAACGCGTTGGGTTGGCGAGTCGGGGGTAACAAGGTCCGGATGCTGCGCTTCCAGCTCGCGCAGTTCGCGCATCAGGCGATCGTATTCCGCATCGGGAATTTCCGGCGCGTCCATCACATGGTAGAGATACTCATGATGGCGAAGCGTGGTTCGCAGTTCTGTCAGTTGTTGTTCGATTGATTCCATATCGCACCATCAATGATAAAAAACCCCCGACAGGCGGGGGTTTAGAAAGGAAATGTCACGCCAGAGGAAAATCAGGCGCGAGATTCTTTAACTTCGCGGATGCGGTCCTGATACTCGCGCAGTTTCTGCGGCGTCATCATGCGACGTTGATCGTCGAGCACCACACCACCCACTTCATCGGCAATGTGCTGTGCAGACTGCAGCATCAGCTTAAAGTTTTGCAGCTCGTCCCCGTAGGACGGAACCTGCATAAAAATAGTCACGCCAGGGGTGCTGAAGTCGCCCGTCATTTCTGGGTCAAACGTTCCCGGATTAACCATATTAGCGAGGCTGAACAGCGACGGACCGCTGCCATCCGGGCTCAAATGACGATGGAAAATATTCATATCGCCAAATTTGAAACCGGCCTGCTGAATGCTGTTGAGCAGCACTTCCCCGTTGAGCTCGCTACCATGATGAGCCGCAACGTTCATAATGATGACCGCTTCTTTACGCTGCGGTTTTTCAGCAACAGGCGCTTCTTCTACTACCGGCTCGGGCTGCGGTTGATGTTCAACAACAGGCTCTGCTGGCTGGAAGGTCTGCGGCGCAGGTTGCGGTGCTTGCTGAGCAGGTTGCTGAACCTGCGGGGCAACAGGTTGCTGCACAGGTGGCTGCTGAACAGGCTGATGTTGCACCGGCTGCTGCGGTTGTACAGGCTGCTGCTGCTGAACATGCGGCGGCGGTACCGGCGCTTGTGCAGGCTGCTGCGCAGGCTGACGCGGCTGAGCAGACGCATAAGGCGGCTGGTACTGGTGTTGCGGCGACTGAGGAGGAACACCATGTTCCTGCGCATTACCGGGAGCATGATTCACACGATGAACGCGAACTTCACCCACGCCTTCGTCTTCCTCGACGTTGTCGTCGAACGAATCCTCGTCTTCACGTTTAGACTTCATGCGTTTCAGTGGGCGATCGCGGAATATAGAAGACCGCTCTTTACGGCTAGTCCAAAAACCATGTACCAGTAAAGCGATTATGGCGATCGCGCCAACAATGATTAATATCAGACGCAAATCCTGCATCATTATATTCTCTGTTGTTCTAACACCTTGCCACCACGGCAAACATTTACTCACTAAGAGTATTTGTCGATTACGCCAAGTGCAAGTGTACTCTTGGCTTTCACGGCATAAAGATGAACAAAATTGTGCTTTTTGCTGTTTTTTCGAACATTTCCGAACAGCTTAACGCTCAACAACCCGGTAAGATACGCACAGTTTACCAGAGCTTATATAACAAGGAGTACGTCCTGACCATGGTTTCATCATCTGCAGTTGTACCTCGCAGCGGCCTTTATTACTTTTCTCAGGGATGGAAGCTCATCACCCAACCGGGCATTCGTCGTTTTGTTATTCTGCCTTTGCTGGTGAATATCCTGCTGATGGGCGGCGCATTCTGGTGGTTATTTACGCAGCTCGGTAACTGGGTTCCCGCGCTGATGAGTCACGTCCCTGACTGGCTTCAGTGGCTCAGCTATTTACTGTGGCCGATTGTGACCATTTCAGTGCTGTTGGTGTTCGGCTACCTGTTCTCCACTATCGCCAACTGGATCGCCGCACCGTTTAACGGTCTGCTGGCTGAACAGCTGGAAGCACGCTTAACGGGCGCAACGCCGCCCGACACCGGCATTCTCGGCATTATGAAAGACGTTCCGCGCATTATGAAACGCGAATGGCAAAAGCTGGCGTGGTATCTCCCGCGCGCCTTCGTGTTGCTGATCCTCTATTTTATTCCAGGCATTGGGCAGACCGTCGCCCCGGTCCTGTGGTTCCTGTTCAGCGCGTGGATGCTGGCTATTCAGTACTGCGATTATCCTTTTGATAACCATAAGGTGCCTTTTAAGGAGATGCGCGTCGCGCTGCGCACGCGCAAAGTGACCAATATGCAGTTTGGCGCGTTGACCAGCCTGTTCACCATGATTCCGGTGCTCAATCTGTTCATCATGCCGGTAGCGGTTTGTGGTGCCACGGCGATGTGGGTAGACTGCTATCGTGCTAAACACGCGTTATGGAAGTAATGCAAAAATGTGTAAAAGCGGGCTGGCTTATGCCCGCTCTTATTCCATACTGCTACGCATTATTTCTCATCAGCATATAGATATGCGAATTCCTTACTTCCCCATACTTTCTCAACAGGTATGCTGAAGCGGTATCCCAATTTCATACAGTTAAGGACAGGCCATGAGTAAGATTTTTGAAGATAACTCGCTGACTATCGGTCATACGCCGCTGGTTCGACTGAACCGTATCGGTAACGGACGCATTCTGGCGAAGGTGGAATCACGCAACCCAAGCTTTAGCGTCAAATGCCGTATCGGTGCCAATATGATTTGGGATGCCGAAAAACGTGGCGTACTGAAACCGGGCGTTGAGCTGGTAGAACCGACCAGCGGCAACACGGGGATTGCGCTGGCCTACGTTGCCGCCGCCCGTGGTTACAAACTGACTCTGACCATGCCGGAAACCATGAGCATTGAGCGCCGCAAGCTTTTAAAAGCGCTGGGCGCGAACCTGGTGCTGACTGAAGGCGCAAAAGGTATGAAGGGCGCAATTCAGAAAGCGGAAGAAATCGTAGCCAGCGATCCGGAAAAATTCCTGCTGCTGCAGCAGTTCAGCAACCCGGCGAACCCGGAAATTCACGAAAAAACCACCGGCCCGGAAATCTGGGAAGATACCGATGGCCAGGTTGATGTCTTTATTTCCGGCGTCGGCACCGGCGGTACGCTAACTGGCGTGACCCGTTACATTAAAGGCACTAAAGGCAAAACCGATCTGATCACCGTCGCGGTAGAACCTACTGACTCCCCTGTTATCGCCCAGGCATTGGCGGGTGAAGAACTCAAACCTGGCCCGCATAAAATTCAGGGTATTGGCGCGGGCTTCATTCCTGGCAACCTTGATCTGAAGCTTATCGATAAAGTCGTTGCCATCACCAATGATGAAGCTATTTCTACCGCGCGCCGCCTGATGGAAGAAGAAGGTATTCTGGCGGGGATCTCTTCTGGCGCAGCCGTGGCTGCCGCGCTTAAGCTCCAGGAAGATGAATCCTTTACCAACAAGAATATTGTGGTTATCCTACCGTCATCGGGTGAGCGTTATCTGAGCACTGCATTGTTTGCCGATCTCTTCACAGAGAAAGAACTGCAACAGTAATGCCAGCATGTTAAAAACGCGTAAAAAAGCACCCTTTGGGGTGCTTTTTTGTGGCCTGCTTCAAATTTTCAACTCTCCTGGCATTGATTCAACCCGCCGGAACTGGTATTTAACCAAACTAATTATTTTGATGCGCGAAATTAATCGTTACAGGAAAAGCGCTAGCTGAATCGATTTTATGATTTGGTTCAACTCTTCCTTTCGCGGCATAATGTTTAATGACGAACGAAACGTCAGCGGCAAGAAGTTGCCAGCAACGGATTGCACCGAACTCCTTTTGTGTCGCGTCCAGTTTACGCCGATGCTAACAATACAGGCTAAAGTTGAACCGCCAGGCTAGACTTTAGTTCCACAACACTAAACCTATAAGTTGGGGAAATATAATGTTCCAGCAAGAAGTTACCATTACCGCTCCGAACGGTCTGCATACTCGCCCTGCTGCTCAGTTTGTTAAAGAAGCAAAAGGCTTTACTTCTGAAATTACTGTGACTTCCAACGGCAAAAGCGCTAGCGCCAAAAGCCTGTTTAAACTGCAGACTCTGGGCCTGACTCAGGGTACCGTTGTCACCCTGTCCGCAGAAGGTGAAGACGAGCAGAAAGCAGTTGAGCATCTGGTTAAACTGATGGCTGAACTCGAGTAAGTTCAACGAGTTCTTTTAAATATCAGTCACAAGTAAGGTAGGGTTATGATTTCAGGCATTTTAGCATCCCCGGGTATCGCTTTCGGTAAAGCATTGCTGCTGAAAGAAGACGAGATCGTCATTGACCGGAAAAAAATTTCTGCCGACAAGGTTGATCAGGAAGTTGAACGTTTTCTGAGCGGTCGTGCCAAGGCATCTGCGCAACTGGAAGCGATCAAAACCAAAGCTGGTGAAACGTTCGGTGAAGAAAAAGAAGCCATCTTTGAAGGGCATATCATGCTGCTCGAAGATGAGGAGCTGGAGCAGGAAATCATAGCCCTGATTAAAGATAAGCACATGACGGCTGATGCAGCTGCGCATGAAGTTATCGAAGGTCAGGCCACAGCCCTTGAAGAGCTGGATGATGAATACCTGAAAGAACGTGCGGCTGACGTACGTGACATCGGTAAACGCCTGCTGCGTAACATCCTGGGTCTGGCTATTATCGACCTGAGCGCTATTCAGGAAGAAGTTATCCTGGTAGCCGCAGACCTGACCCCGTCAGAAACCGCACAGCTGAACCTGAACAAGGTGCTGGGTTTCATCACTGACGCGGGCGGACGGACTTCCCATACTTCTATCATGGCGCGTTCTCTGGAACTGCCAGCCATCGTAGGTACGGGTAGCGTCACCTCTCAGGTTAAAAACGACGACTATCTGATTCTGGATGCCGTAAACAACCAAGTTTACGTCAATCCGACCAACGAAGTTATTGAGCAACTGCGCGCCGTTCAGGAGCAGGTTGCTACTGAGAAAGCGGAACTTGCTAAGCTGAAAGATCTCCCGGCTATCACGCTGGACGGACATCAGGTAGAAGTTTGCGCCAACATCGGTACCGTTCGTGACGTTGAAGGCGCTGAGCGTAATGGCGCCGAGGGTGTTGGTCTGTACCGCACCGAATTCCTGTTCATGGACCGTGAATCGCTGCCGACTGAAGAAGAACAGTTTGCCGCGTATAAAGCCGTTGCTGAAGCCTGTGGCTCTCAGGCGGTCATCGTCCGTACCATGGACATCGGCGGCGATAAAGAGCTGCCGTACATGAACTTCCCGAAAGAAGAGAACCCGTTCCTGGGCTGGCGTGCCGTACGTATCGCCATGGATCGTAAAGAGATCCTGCGGGATCAGGTTCGCGCTATCCTGCGCGCCTCTGCTTTCGGCAAACTGCGCATCATGTTCCCAATGATCATCTCTGTTGAAGAAGTGCGCGCACTACGCAAAGAGATCGAAATCTACAAACAGGAACTGCGCGACGAAGGTAAAGCATTTGACGAAAGCATTGAGATTGGCGTGATGGTGGAAACACCGGCAGCGGCAACAATTGCGCGTCATTTAGCCAAAGAAGTTGATTTCTTTAGTATCGGCACCAATGATTTAACGCAGTACACCCTGGCAGTTGACCGTGGTAATGATATGATTTCACACCTTTACCAACCGATGTCGCCATCTGTGCTGACGCTGATCAAGCAAGTTATTGATGCTTCTCATGCGGAAGGCAAATGGACTGGCATGTGTGGTGAGCTTGCAGGCGACGAACGTGCTACACTTCTGTTGCTGGGGATGGGTCTGGACGAATTCTCTATGAGCGCCATTTCTATCCCGCGCATTAAGAAGATTATCCGTAACACGAACTTCGAAGATGCGAAGGTGTTAGCAGAGCAGGCTCTTGCTCAACCGACAACGGACGAGTTAATGACGCTGGTTAACAAGTTCATTGAAGAAAAAACAATCTGCTAATCCACGAGATGCGGCCCAATTTACTGCTTAGGAGAAGATCATGGGTTTGTTCGATAAACTGAAATCTCTGGTTTCTGATGATAAGAAAGACACCGGAACTATTGAGATTGTTGCTCCGCTCTCTGGCGAGATCGTCAACATCGAAGACGTGCCGGATGTAGTTTTTGCTGAAAAAATCGTTGGTGATGGCATCGCTATCAAACCAACCGGTAACAAAATGGTCGCCCCTGTTGATGGCACCATCGGCAAAATCTTTGAAACCAACCACGCTTTCTCTATCGAATCCGACAGCGGCATTGAGCTGTTTGTTCACTTCGGTATTGATACCGTTGAACTGAAAGGCGAAGGCTTTAAGCGCATCGCTGAAGAAGGTCAGCGCGTTAAAGTGGGCGACCCGGTTATTGAATTCGATCTGCCGCTGCTGGAAGAAAAAGCCAAGTCTACCCTGACTCCGGTTGTTATCTCCAACATGGACGAAATCAAAGAGCTGATCAAACTGTCCGGTAGCGTGACAGTGGGTGAAACTCCGGTTATCCGCATCAAGAAGTAATTCTTGCTGCTGAGAAGAATGGCGCCATCAGGCGCCATTTTTTTATATACTTCATCCTTCAGATTGCCTCTGTGTTGGCTGCAGTCGCTCACCCCAGTCACGTACTCATGTACGCTCCCGGGGATTCTCTCCTTTGCCGCCTTGATGCAACCTGAATGATTTTGTATATACCCCGACAACGGTTTTTTTGTAGTTCGGAAAAGCGCTAAATTTGTGAGGTGACCGGTCGGTAACACGCCTCGCGCATCAGGATTTTCATCCCTTCCGGCCCGCTTTCCAGCATCCGTCGCTCCGAATCCGCCACTAACAGTTCACAATTGTAGCCACCCGCGATGCCAAACATGGCCCGCGCCACACAGATATCTTCCAGCGCCGTTGCCCCGCTGGTGTCAAAATGTCCAACCATACGCCCATTCTGGCGAACCACCAGCCGGTAACTCTTCATCGCGCCTCCCCTGCCGGTGGCAGAATTAACTCATCACAACCGCACAGATTGGTCCATTTCATCACTTCCAGTACGCGCTGTGCTGCATCGTGCGTCGCGGTTGTCAGCGCTTTACCCAGCACAATACCGCTCACCAGCTCAGCACAAAACAGATCGCCAGTTCCCTTCAGATCCGTTTTAACCCGTGGATGAGCGAACACCTCAACCGTTTCAGCCGTCACTACCGCCACGTTAATAATATCTTCGCTATCCCCCGGCGCGCTGGTGATCACCACCCATTTCAGCGTTTCGGTAAGCAGCGATTGCGCCGCCGTGATGGCTTCATCAAGCGTACGACACGGCTTTCCGCTCAGCATTTGCAGTTCAAACACGTTCGGCGTCAGTCCCTGAGCCAGCGGCAGCAGGTGCTGACGGTAGGCCTGCGGAATTTCAGCTTTTACATACATACCGCTGTCCGTATCGCCAATCACCGGGTCGACCAAAATGCACACTGTCGGATGCTTAGCCCGCACCGTTTTCAGCCACTGTGCTAACAGAGCGATTTGCTCTGCACTGCCCATATAGCCTGTAGTCACCGCCTTCAGCTCGCGTAAAGCATCACGCTCATTCAAGGCGCGGAGATACCCGCTAAACCAGTCGGCCGGAATAACGCCGCCGTAAAATGTTTCATAATGCGGGGTATTACTGAACAGCACCGTAGGCACTGCCGTCACGCGTAATCCCTGCGCTTTAATGGCCGGAACGGCGATGCTGTTGCCTACGCTGCCATAAACCACCTGTGACTGGACGGCGACGATATCGGTCTGTAACGCCCGATGCTTGTCGCCGAAGAGCACTGACTGAATATCACTCCCCTGCTCCATAAATTTCTCCTCTCGCTGGACAGCGGGCTTACGCCTCACTATTATCGTCATATGCTAAAATTCATTTTGTCATAGGTCAATAATGATCGACGGAAAAACCGCTAACGAAATTTTTGACAGTATTCGTCAACATGTCGCTACAGGCACGTTGGCAGCAGGAGAAACGTTGCCGCCGGTGCGTGAACTGGCAACAGCATTGAACGTTAACCGTAATACTGTCGCGGCGGCTTATAAACGCCTGGTCACCTCCGGGCTGGCACAAAGCCAGGGACGTAACGGCACGGTAATCAAGGGGATTTCAGCCCCCGTTGCGCTGGAAGGCGGCAATCCGGATACCGCGCTTATCGATCTTTCCGGCGGTAATCCAGCCCCCGCGCGTCTTCCCGATCTCAGCCGTTATTTCGCGCAAATAAATAAGAATCCTCGTTTGTACGGCGATGCCGCTGTATCATCCGGCCTTGAGGCGTGGGCCGCGCAATGGATGCAAGATGCGATGCCAGCCAAGGGAGAAATTGATATCACCAGCGGCGCCATTGATGCCATTGAGCGCCTACTGTGCGCCCATTTACTGCCTGGCGACAGCGTTGTGGTAGAAGATCCATGCTTTTTGAGCAGCATCAACATGCTGCGTTATGCCGGATTCTCCGCCAGTCCGGTCAACGTTGACAGCGAAGGCATGCAGCCAGACATGCTGGAAATCGCGCTACAGAAAGGCGCGCGGGCGGTGATTCTGACGCCGCGCGCCCATAATCCGACAGGATGCAGTCTGAGTGCATCCCGCGCGGCGCAATTGCAGGAAATCCTGGCCCGCTATCCGCAGACGCTGGTGATCGTCGACGACCACTTTGCGCTGCTGTCCGCATGTCGTTGGTATCCGGTGATTGCGAAGGAAACCACGCACTGGGCGATTGTTCGCTCAATGTCGAAAACATTAGGCCCGGATTTACGCCTGGCCATCGTCGCCAGCGATCCACTCACTTCCGCGAAACTGCGTTTACGGCTCAACGCCGGCAGTCAGTGGGTTAGTCATCTGCTGCAGGATCTGGCCTGCGCCTGCCTGAGTGACGAGACTTATCAACACACGCTGGCGCAAACTCAGCAGTTTTACGCCGCCCAGCAGCAAAAGCTGGCAGCGGCTCTGCGGCTTCATGGCATTACGCTGCCCGACTGCGACGGTCTTAATCTGTGGCTGCCGCTAGAAGATAACAGCCAGGCTATCGCTTTTGCGCTGGCAAAGTCCGGCTGGCTGGTACGTGAAGGCGAAGTATTTGGCGTCAATACGCCTGCGCATGGCCTGCGCATTACACTGTCAACATTAGCAGACAGCGACATTGATAAGCTGGCGACTGATATCCATCAGGCGCTAAAGCGCTAACAGGAGAGGAAAAGTGCGAGTTCATTTTGTTATTCATGAGTCTTTCGAATCTGCTGGCGCGTACCTGCCGTGGGCCGAATCACGCGGCTATACCATCAGTTGGTCGCGCGTTTACGCCGGAGAAACTGTTCCCGCTAATGCCGATGGCTTCGATATGCTGGTGGTATTTGGTGGGCCGCAGTCACCCCGCACCACGCTCGCAGAGTGCCCATACTTTGACTCTCAGGCAGAGCAACATCTGATAAACCAGGCGATTGCGGCACGAAAAATCGTGGTGGGGATCTGTTTGGGGTCGCAGTTAATCGGCGAAGCACTGGGCGCGAAGGTGTGCCAAAGCCCGGAAAAAGAGATTGGTCACTATCCGATCGCCCTGACCGAGGCAGGCCAACAGCATCCGTTGTTCAGCCATTTCGGCTCACCGCTCAACGTGGGTCACTGGCACAATGACATGCCGGGATTAACCGACCAGGCGACAATTCTTGCCACAAGCGAGGGATGTCCGCGACAAATCGTGCAATACGGTAATTTCGTCTATGGTTTTCAGTGCCATATGGAGTTTACCGCCGAAGCGGTCGAAGGATTAATTCAGCACTCTGAGCAAGAACTGGCCGAAGCGAAAGGGAAGCGCTTTATTCGCGCTGTTGAAGAGATGCGCACCTGGGATTACCAGCAGATGAATGAGACGCTGTGGCAATTCCTTGATAAGTTGGTAGAAAAACGTAACGATTGAACAGTGCGGGCCGGAGAAGACGCTTTGCGTCGTCATCCGGCGATCCTGCCGTACGGTTGCCTGCTAGCGCTACGCTTATCAGGCCGACAAATTAAATACCTAATCCCTGGCTGAAATGCTCTTCGCCAAAGACCCCGGTGGAAAGGTAGCGATCGCCGCGATCGCAGATGATCGCCACCACCACCGCCCCCGGTGTCGCGCGCGCCACGCGTAACGCGCCCGCAACCGCGCCGCCAGAACTCACTCCGCAAAAAATCCCTTCGCGAACGGCCAGTTCACGCATGGTGTTTTCCGCATCGTTCTGATGAATATCCAGCACCTCATCCACCAGCGAGGCGTTGAAAATGCCCGGCATATATTCCGCTGGCCAGCGACGAATGCCCGGAATACTACTGCCTTCTTCCGGCTGCAGGCCAACGATGGTGACGGGTTTGTCCTGTTCACGCAGAAAACGCGATACGCCGGTAATGGTGCCAGTCGTCCCCATGCTGGAGACGAAATGGGTAATACGTCCTGACGTCTGCTGCCAGATTTCGGGTCCGGTAGTCGTGTAGTGCGCATACGGGTTATCAGGATTATTAAACTGATCTAGAAGTTTACCTTCTCCGCGCTGCGCCATCTCAAGGGCTAAATCACGCGCCCCTTCCATCCCCTGCTCTTTGGTCACCAGAACCAGTTCAGCCCCGTAAGCACGCATCGCCGCACGTCGCTCCTGGCTCATGTTGTCTGGCATCAGGAGCTTCATGCGGTAGCCTTTCAGCGCGGCAATCATCGCCAGCGCAATACCCGTATTACCGCTGGTGGCCTCAATCAGCACGTCGCCAGGCTGAATTTCCCCGCGCTTTTCCGCTTCAACGATCATCGACAACGCCGCGCGGTCTTTCACTGAACCTGCGGGATTATTGCCTTCCAGCTTGACCCAAATTTCACTGCCGTTATCCGCCGTCAGACGTTGTAATTTCACCAGAGGCGTATTGCCAATTGTTTGTTCTAATGTGTTCACGTTTTCAGCTCAATAAAATGCCGGGTGGCGCTGCGCTTACCCGGCTTACAGGTCATGCACCACCCGTTAAGCCCGGTAAGCGCAGCGCCACCGGATGATAACTATACGAATTAACCTATCAGGCACTTTGCGCCAGGGCAAGTTCCTCTTCACGCGTTTCAATACGCTGGTCGCCATTATACAAACGCGCATTTTGCAGCCCAACAAACAGACGTTCGCCGCGGTTCGGGGAATCATCGCCCTGCATAATCACCGTCAGCGGTTCGTTATACCACCCCAAGGGTTGCACAACTAATTGGGTGTAGTGTCCTTTCGGGCTGGCTTCCAGCACCTGTACTGGCAACGGTGAATCCAGACTGGTACGGCGGCTGACGTCCACTTCCCACGGACGCAGGAACAGATCCACCGGGCCCTGATAGCCAGGCGTATAGCCCAACGGCCAGCGATGTGCGCCCACGTGGAATTGTCCACCGCGAATCGTCCCTTGCAGGCGGTTAACTTCACCCATAAATTCCAGGACAAAACGGGTAGCCGGTTCGCGCCATACCTGATCGGGCGCATCGGCCTGCTCGATATGACCCTGGCTCATCACCACCACGCGGTCTGCGACTTCCGTCGCTTCTTCCTGATCGTGGGTAACAAACACGCTGGTGAACTTCAGCTCTTCATGCAACTGACGTAGCCAGCGACGCAGTTCTTTACGCACCTGAGCATCGAGCGCGCCAAACGGCTCGTCGAGCAACAAGATCTGCGGCTCTACCGCCAGCGCACGCGCCAACGCCACGCGCTGCTTTTGCCCACCGGAGAGCTGTGCCGGGAAACGGTCCGCCAGATGAGCCAGTTGAACCATCTCCAGCAGTTTGGTCACTTTTGCTTTGATCGTCGCCGCATTAGGGCGCTCACGCCGTGGCAGAACAGTCAGACCAAAAGCGATATTGTCGAAAACGGTCATATGACGAAACAGCGCATAGTGCTGAAACACGAACCCCACCTTACGGTCGCGGGCGTGCAAACGACTGACGTCAGTGCCGTGGAAACGGATATGCCCGCTGGACTGATGCTCCAGCCCGGCGATGATGCGCAGCAGCGTGGTTTTGCCCGATCCAGAAGGCCCCAACAGGGCGACCATCTGACCTGAAGGAATATCCAGCGAGATATCGTTCAGCACCTGTGTGCGACCAAAAGACTTCTTAATATTGGCAATCTCAATGCTCATGATTTTCCTCCTGCTGCGCGCGTTTCTCCTGGTTTTCCAGGCGCCATTGCAACATGCTCTTCAAAAACAAGGTAATAATCGCCATCAGCGTTAATAGCGCCGCGGCGGTAAAGGAGCCGACTGTGTTGTAGTCCTGCTCCAGTAATTCAATCTGTAACGGCAAAGACAAGGTTTCACCGCGAATCGAGCCAGAAACCACCGATACCGCGCCGAACTCGCCAATCGCACGGGCGTTGGTCAGCACCACGCCGTACAGCAATGCCCAACGGATATTCGGCAGCGTAACGCGACGGAACATTTGCCAGCCGGAGGCGCCAAGCAGAACCGCCGCCTCATCTTCATGGCTGCCCTGGCTTAACATCACCGGCACCAGTTCGCGCACCACAAACGGACAGGTCACGAACACCGTCACCAGCACCATTCCCGGCCAGGCAAACATAATTTGCAGGTTGTGTTCATCCAGCCATCCGCCAAGCGGGCCGTTAGAGCCGTAAAACAGCAGATAGACCAGGCCGGCGACCACCGGTGAAACGGCAAACGGAATATCCAGTAACGTGAGCAACAACTGGCGTCCAGGGAAGTTAAAGCGGGTCACCAGCCAGGCCAGTAACACGCCAAACACCAGGTTCACCGGCACCGCAATCAGCGCAATCAGCACCGTCAGCCAGATGGCGTGCAGCATGTCCGGATCAGCCAGGTTGTGTAATACCGGCATCAACCCCTTGCTGAACGCCTGCACGAAGATGTAAACCATCGGCACCAGCAAAATAAAGGCGGATACCAGCATGCCCGTGCCGATCAGAAACCATTTCCCCCAGTTGATGCGGGGTGCGCCATAACGTTTCAATTGGGTAATGTCTGCCATCAGTGACCTACCACGCGTCGACCAAAGCGACTTTGCAGGGTGTTAATTGAAAACAGCAGCAGCAACGAAGCCCCGAGGATCACAGATGCAATCGCGCTGGCGGCCGGGTAGTCAAACTCCTGCAAACGAACAAAAATCATCAGCGAGGTCACTTCCGTTTTCCATGCGATGTTTCCGGCGATAAAGATAACCGCGCCAAACTCACCGAGGCTGCGGGTAAACGAGAGCGCAACGCCCGCGACTAGCGCGGGAGACAGCTCCGGCAGTACCACTTTACGAAAGCTCTGCCAGCGCGTAGCGCCGAGCGTTTCCGCCGCTTCTTCATACTCCGGACCTAACTCTTCCAGCACCGGCTGCACGGTACGCACCACGAATGGAATGCTGGTAAAAGCCATCGCCACCGCAATGCCAAGCCAGGTGTAGGTCACTTTAATATCCAGCTTCGCCAGCCACTCGCCGTAGAAACCATTGACCGAAAAAAGCGATGCCAGCGTCAGACCTGCTACCGCCGTAGGCAGCGCAAACGGCAGATCCATCAGCGCATCCAGCAGCGTACGGCCCGGAAAGCGATAGCGGGTTAAGATCCACGCCATCAGCAAACCAAACACGCCGTTAAAAATCGACGCCACAAACGCCGACAGCAGCGTCACTTTATAAGCCGCCACCACCTGCGGGTTGGTAATCACATCCCAGTATTGCGCCCAGCTCATTTGCGCCAATTGCATCACCAGCGCGCTAAGCGGCAGCAGCAAAATCAGGCAGACAAACAGTAAGCTGGTGCCCAAACTTAAGGTAAAGCCGGGCAGCACGCGTCGGGAAGAAACAGCAAACATTTACTTACGCCCCGCCGCCAACAGTTTGTCCAACTCACCGCCGCTGACAAAGTGCGTTTTCATTACCTCAGGCCACGAGCCAAACCTGTCTTCCACGCGGAAAAGTTCGGTCTGCGGGAATTTATCCTGCAGTTTGTCCATCACCTGCGGGTTATTCACGCGGTAGTAGAAATCGGTAATAATGGTTTGCGCCTGCGGGCTGTACAGCCAGTTCAGGTAAGCTTTTGCCGCTTTTTCAGTACCGTTAGCCTGCACATTTTTATCTACCCAGGCCACCGGGAACTCCGCCAGAATGTTGACCTTCGGCACCACCACTTCGAAGCCCTGGTCTTCATACTGTTTACGGATGTTGTTCACTTCTGATTCAAAGGTGATCAGCACATCGCCCAGGCCGCGTTCCACGAATGTGGTGGTTGCCCCGCGACCGCCGGTATCAAACACTTCCACGTTTTTCAGAAACTGGGTCATGAACTGTTCAGTTTTGGCTTTATCCCCACCATCAGCTTTATCTGCCGCGCCCCACGCAGCCAGATAGGTATAACGCGCGTTACCGGAGGTTTTCGGATTCGGGAAAATCAGTTTCACGTCCGGGCGAACCAGGTCGTTCCATTCGTGGATATTCTTCGGGTTACCCTTACGCACCAAAAACGCCATGGTGGAATAGAATGGCGAACTGTTATTCGGCAGACGACTTTGCCAGTCGGCCGGGATCAGCTTGCCTTTGTCATGCAGGATCTGCACATCGGTCACCTGGTTATAGGTCACCACATCGGCTTTCAGCCCCTGCAGAATCGCCAGCGCCTGTTTTGATGACCCGGCATGAGATTGTTTAATCGTCAGTTTGTCACCGCCGTTATCCTTCGCCCATTGCTGTTCAAACGGTGGGTTAAGGGCGGCAAACAGCTCGCGAGAGACATCGTATGAACTGTTCAGCAGCTCCGTTGCCTGCGCCTGACCCACCAGCAACAGCATTGCAGCCAGCGTCAGGGTTCTTTTTTTCAGTAAGTTAACGGCCATTGCGCACCCTTATAAATTTAATGACTTTCTTATGGTCATCATATTTATAACCAGTGCTAAAGGAGTAACGGTTTTATATACCGTTTGATGATTTGAAAGTTGAAAAGAGAATAAGGGTACCTCCTCCCCAGCGCACGGGGAGGAGACCGGCATCAATCAGACGCCGACGCTAACGCTTTCAGGCAGGGTGCTGCCACCATCAATCACGTTTTGCGTGCCAGTTAAGTAACTGGACTCATCCGACGCCAGGAATGCCGCCAGTTCACCAACCTCAAGTGGGCAGGCCAAGCGGCGCATCGGGATCGCTTTTGCCATTTCGACTAATACGGATTCAGGATCCTCCGGATTAGACTGACGAGCGATATTTTCCGCCATCGGCGTACGAACGTAGCCCGGGCAAATAGCATTAACGCGAATGCCGGACTGCGCGTATTCCACCGCCAGAGATTTGGTCAAACCGATGATTGCGGCTTTCGACAGCGCGTAGGCCGTTTCGCCCGGATCGGCAACCATATCGCCGGTCACAGAGGACATCATCACGATGCGCCCGTCTTTGCGCGCAATCATCTCCGGCAGAACGGCTTTCGTCACGTTCCAGACGCCTTTAATGTTGATATCAATGTGGAAATCGCGATCTTCATCGCTCATATCAAGGAAGTTGCCGAGGCGACATACGCCCGCATTGTTGACCAGAATATCGATTTTGCCTTCAATCTTCTTCGCGCGTTTTACCGCTTCCGTGACCGACGCAAAATCTCTGACGTCAGCGTGAACGGCGGTGCAACGGTGCCCGCGCCCAGCCAACTCATCCGCCAGTTTTTCAATCTCATCGGAGATATCCAGCAGGATTAGGTTCGCGCCATGGCGGGCAAATGTTCTGGCGATCCCTTCGCCAATACCCTGAGATGCGCCCGTAATCAATGCTGTTTTGCCCGTGAGTTTTCCCATTTCAATATTCTCCTTTTGAATATGAAGCATTCGCCTCATTCACGCAGAAGATACAGCAATAACAAATAAGTGCTGAGGAATAGCTCACTAAATCAGGTTAATCTCAGGTAAAAAAAGTCCCCGGCGTTGCGGGGACCCAACGGTAAACATGCTCTGACCAGGTTAACAGAAGACTTACAGCCGTTTTTCCAGCAAATGTGCTCTCATCAACTCCGATGCCATCTGCGCATCCCCTTTTTTAATATGAAGCAGTATTTCCCTCTGTTTTGCCGCCGTATCAAGAAAATACTGACGATCGTTCGCAGGTAACGACTCCCTTGTTTTCTCAAAATAAGTAATGAGGACATCAGAGAAAACCTGCAGCACCCGGTTGCCACTCGCCTGTAGCAAGAGCAAATGAAAATCTCTATCGTGACGATCGGCCACCTGGGGGTTATCCGCATTCTCTTCAATAAGCCTTAGCTCATTTTCAAGTTTGGAGAGCATCGCCGGAAAAATTCTACGCGTTGCCAGAGGAATAATCGCGCACTCAATCAGGATCCTTGCCTCTGTAAATTCTGTGATATCAAACCCAGACAAATCAAACTGCATTAACAACTGGTGATTTATGTTGTGCTGTTCCAAATTCTTCAAGACGCTGCCACGACGAGGAGATCGTTCCAACATTCCCATCTGTACCAGTGTGCTAAGCGCCTGACGAACTTTATATCTTGATGTATTAAAACGAACGGCAAGCTCAGTTTCAGTTTCAATGCGACCATCAGCATTGCGGTTAGCATCATCAAGCAGATAATTTTTAATACTTTCAAACAGTTCGTTTTTGTTATCCATAAACACTCTCGGATTAAAGTGCTGCAAAACTGATGAGTATAAATAATCTAATAAGTTAGATTGCTTAATATACTGTTATGGTAAGATTATAGCCCCTATTATTCAAATTATACCAAACCATTTGTTAATAAAAAGGAATTAATTATGGTGTTATTCGTAACTCAGTTTGCGATAGTACTTATATGTATCGGTATAGGTGGGCGTTTTGGTGGGATTGGCCTGGGGGCTGCTGGCGGGTTAGGACTCGCTATCCTGACTTTTGGTTTTGGACTCCCTCCCGACTCACCTCCTTTCACTGTTATTTCTATTATCCTTGCGGTTATCACTTGCATCACAATCCTCCAGGCGGCTGGCGGGCTTGATTTATTCGTTACGATGGCAGAACGGATCCTCAGAAAGTGGCCGGGCGCTATCACTTTCCTCGGTCCCGCAGTCGCTTACCTTTTTACTGCTATCTGCGGAACAGGATATGTTGCCTTTTCGGTTTATCCAGTCATTGCTGAAATTGCAGCAGATGCCAGAGTACGGCCAGAGAGAGCCATGTCGATGTCAGTAATCGCTGCCAATTTTGGGCTTATTGCCAGCCCGGTCAGTGCGGTCGTTACAGGGACAATTGCTGTCCTTGCTGGATTACATGTCTCTGCTTTAGATATCTTGCTGGTCACCGTTCCCGGAACGTTCCTTGGCTGCGTTGTCGGCTGCCTGTTCGTCTTTAAAAGAGGTCATGAGCTTAAAAATGATCCGGAATTCCAACGCAGGGTTGCTGAAGGTGAGTTTGAATCAGTAAAAGCTGAAGAGCGAACAGCCAATATAGTGACAAAAGAGGCGAAGAGAGGATTGCTGATTTTCCTTACCGGTATCATTCTGGTCGTACTTATGGGTTCAATTCCTGAATTACGTCCTGAGTGGAATAACGGTACCGGAATGGAACGTATGAGTATCCCTACCACGCTGCAAATAGTTATGCTGACAACAGCATGTATTATTATGATGGTATGTCGAATTTCTCCGTCAAAACTCGATTCAGGTTCTGTTTTTAAAGCTGGTCTTGTGGGTGTTGTCGCCATATTTGGTCTGTCATGGATGATGAACTCCTTTTTTGAGGCATGGCACGAGTTATTTAACACGGCTTTCCACGGTTTTCAGAATCCAGTCTTGTTCGGCATTATTGTTTTTGGTCTTTCAGCCGTAATTTATAGCCCCGCAGCGACTGCTGTAGCGCTACTCCCCGCTGGCGTGTTAATGGGATATCCGGCAGAAACCCTGGTCGCCCTGCTCCCGCTGACTTGTGGATCATTCATTATTCCAGGGGGGGCACAGATTGGCTGTGTGGCGTTTGATCGTACCGGGACAACTCGAATTGGCAAGTATGTGGTTAATCACAGTTACATGCTACCTGGTCTTGTTACCGTTGTAGCATCAACCCTTTTTTGCTTCCTTTTTTCCAAAATGCTGATGTAGTGAGAGAGCAATTTAATTGTGGTAAACCTTTTCTTCATGGCATCCCCCCTGAATGAATTCAGAGAGGATGCCTGGTACTCACTTCTGAATAGCACCACTGCAATTTTCCATAGAATGTACTTTACAGAACAACCTGAGCAATGAGATAAGCAAAAATTACCTGAGAGATAACCATCACAAAGCCCGGACGAATATAGCTATGGTTGACAACAAAGCGTCCAATCTTTGTGGTACCAGTTCGATCAAATGCAACACAGCCGATTTGATTTGCTCCAGGTATAATAAAGTCACCACAGGTACAAGCAAAAATAGCGATAAGAAACGGGGCTGGAATACCTAAGGTAACACCGAGTGGCATGATGGCAGCTACCGTCGCCGCCGGACTCATAATGACCAGCGAGAACAAGAATACAACCACACCAAATAGCATTGGTGCATCATTGACAATGCCACCAAAAACCTTAATCAGTTCTGGCTGATAGGCATCAAAAAACGTCGCCGTCATCCATGAAACACCGAGTATTGCTACCACTCCCATCAAACCTGCACGGAAGACTGAGCCGCTATTCAAGGTACTACTTGGTACTTTACTGACAATCATAATAAACAAAGCGGCTGTCAACATGACCATCTGAATAACCATTGGGGTTGACAGTCTTTTTCCATCCCAGGAAGGGAGTAACTCAGTAAAAGAACCTAAAATAAGTACCAGTACCACACCAATCGCAAAGATAACGACACCTTTTTTAGCGCCAGCTGAAGCAACAAATTCTTTTTTCTGCTCAGTATGCATGAACTCATATTCGCCAGCAGCAACTCTCCTCTGGAATTCCGGATCATCCTCCAGCTCTTTTCCGCGTTTATAAACTGAAAAGCTGGTAACAATAGCTGCCATAAAGAATGATGGGAGAGCAATCGTCAGTATTTGCCCAAGGCTAATCCCGGCATATTCATGCAGAATAGCCAGCATCCCCGCGGTTGCCGCACTCATCGGACTGGCAGCAACCGCGACACTGGCCGCAATAACCGTTGCGGACAACGCTCGCTCCGGACGAACCTTTGCTTCAGCAGCAACTTCAGCGACAACCGGATACAAAGAGAAAGCAACGTAAGTAGTCCCACAGAATAGCGTAAATATGGAAGTTAATATGGGGGCAACAAAAGTAATTGCCTGTGGTTTTTTACGGAGTAATTTTTCAGCCACGCGCACAAGATAATCAAGCCCACCAGCGGCCTGTAATACGCTGACAGCGCCAATCACACAAATAATAATTAGCATTGCAGTAATAGATGGTGCGGAGGGTTTAAGTCCAAAACCCAGAACTAATATTGCAACACCAAGTCCTCCACCAGCACCCAGCCCCATTCCGCCATAACGCCCGCCTATACCAATACAGGCGAGTACAATAAATAATTGTATAAAAAATAAAGCATCCATTTTTCACCTCAAAGCGTCTCCCGGATATTGCATCCGGGAGATATTAATTACTATGCTCGGGATTAGTTTAAATATGATTTAGCAATTTCGATCTGTTTTTTAACAGCATCAGTCCCTGTGCCACCATAAGACATTCTTGATTTAATACATTCTTCGAGAGATATACTCTCATAAATATCATTTTCGATTTTATCATCAAATGTGTGGAATTCATTCAGAGTAAGCTCTTCCAACATTTTTCTATGTTTTATACAGTAATTAACAGCACTGCCAACAATATGGTGAGCTTCTCTAAAAGGAATACCTTTACGAACCAGGTAGTCGGCCATATCGGTTGCGTTTGAAAATCCTCTTGCCGCTGCGCTGCGAGTATTATCTGAAAGAATAACCATTTTTTCGAGCATCGGCGCCATAATTTTCAGACTGGTCTGTAAGGTATCCATAGAGTCATAGACCTGCTCTTTATCCTCACTCATATCAGTATTATAGGCCAGAGGGATACCTTTCATAATGGTCAACATCGCCATTAGATTTCCGTACATACGCCCCCCTTTGCCGCGCATTTTTTCAGCCACGTCGGGGTTTTTCTTCTGTGGCATGATGCTGGAACCGGTACAGAAATCATCTGAAAGCTCAATAAATTTAAAATCCTGACTTGAGAATAAAACCAGTTCTTCTGACAAACGGGTAAGATGCATAAAGCACATAGCAGCGGCGGCAGTGAATTCAACCATATGGTCACGATCGCTGACAGAATCAATACTGTTTTCAGTCGGTTTGTCAAAGCCAAGCTCTTTAGCCGTGAAATCACGATCAATGGGGAAAGTAGTACCGGCAAGGGCTGCTGAACCTAAAGGGCATTCCCCCATGCGTTGATAAAGGTCTGCAAAACGAGTCCAGTCACGGCGTAACATCCAATAATATGCCATTATCCAGTGCGACAGAAGTATAGGCTGACCGGTCTGTAAATGAGTATAGCCAGGCATGATCGCATTAATGTTATTTTCAGCTTTACTGATAATAACTTTTTGTAGATGAACGATATCCTGCTGAATTTCACGAATAGTCGATCTCATGTGCATTTTCGAATCGACAGTCGTCTGGTCATTACGACTGCGGCCGGTATGTAGCTTCCCGCCTACAGGACCAATTATTTCTGTCATACGTCTTTCTATCGCCATATGAATATCTTCATCAACGGTATCAAAAACGAATTGCCCTTCCTCAATCTCTTTATTAACTTGCCTTAACCCGCCAATAATCGCATTCGCTTCATCCTGCGTGATAATCCCCTGACGGCCCAACATAGTGGCGTGAGCAATACTCCCCTGAATATCAAAAGGGCAGAGACGTTGTTCCAGCATAATTGTCGCATTATAAGATTCGACCAGTTTATTTGTAGGCATATCAAAACGCCCACCCCATAATTTTGTAGACATAAAACCTCCAATGACCCTTTGTTGCAAAATGGTTAAATATAAATTCCGTTATTTTTCGGTCATTTTCAGATTACAAGACAGTCATTTTAATTGTCAACAAATGAAGGCATTAAATCAATTTATAGCGAAATTAATTACACTTATTATTTATTTTATTTTCATAAATTGCATTAAAAAACCTGATCTTCATCACATTTAAATTGTGATTTAATTCAGATATATTCAGAATTTTTAAAGTAATAAATTGGTATTAATAGTTTATTAATTCTAAATAATTCCATTTAATACCGTTGTCATAACCGAGAAACTGGCAGGTAAATAATAATGAACGTGGGAGGTGATTTTTCAGGATGAGCGTCAACGCAAGTGCATCATCAGCATGGCGGACGTTGGGTGATTCGGGGGAGAGCTATATTGTGCCAGATGGCGGCATCAGCGCCATCTGGCATCAAAAAATTACAGGGCCAGCAAACGATCCAGCGATGGCGCGAAATAATAGCCGCCGGTCACCGGTTTAGTGAAACGCAGCATCGCATCGCGCTTGCCGTCAGTGTCGCCAAACATGCTCAGCAGTTGCTGCTCGATGTTGTGCAAACGGGCGCAATAGGCACAGAAATAGAGGCCGTGCGTACCGCTGGCGGTGCCGTATGGCAGGCTCTGGCGCACAATTTTCAGTCCTTTACCATCTTCTTTGAGATCGACACGGCTCAGGTGAGAAGTAACCGGACGGTCATCACCGTCGATCTCTTCGTTGGCTTCCTTGGTACGCCCAATCATCATTTCCTGGTCATGAATGCTCATGCGGTTAAGCTGCTTCAGGTTATGTTCCCAACGCTGCACAAACACATAGCTGCCGCCAGCATCCACGCCATCTTTAATAACCGCGACTTCACGGCGCGTTTCAACGCCTGCCGGGTTTTCCGTTCCGTCAACAAAGCCGCTGAGATCGCGCTCTTCAACCCAACGGAAACCGTGGATCTCTTCTTTGACTTCAATACAGTCGCCAAAGGCTTCCATTGCCGCCTGTGCAACGGAGAAATTCACGTCATGACGCAAAGAGAGAATATGAATCAGCACATCATACTGGGTGGCTGGCGCAAGACCTTTACCGTAAGGGATAAAGTCTTTTAACTCTTCTGCGCCAACGCCGCCGCTCAGTGTACGCCAGGTGTTGTTGCCAAAAGCAACAACCGCGCCCAGATGCGCATCCGGGAACTTCGCTTCAAAGGTCGCCAGCTTATCGGCGAAGGTTTTGCTGGCCCCACGCAGGGCCTCAACGTCGCCTTTAACATTGGCTTCAATCCAAATCGCCGCACGGCAATGTTCTGGCAAAATGCCACTCTGAACCTGAGACATTGTTCCTCCTGAAAAAAAAGATGCCACGACATCGTGGCATTGATGGGCGCTATTCTACCTGTTTTTTTAACAAGCCGATTTGTTCAGACGCAAATTAACGCCGCCAGATAATTTTGCTTACTTTCCATGCTTTCAACGTATCGTCAGACGGCATTAAGCCCTCAGGCCCGCTCCACTCACCGGAAAAGACGTAGCTAATATGTTGACTTCCTTCTGCTTTACATTCAACACCCGCGCTGTCATCGCCAGTCGCCTTCTGACAATTACCAAAGGCTTTAGTGTAAAGGTCGCTAAACGGTGTACCGATTTCGACACCCGCAGAAGAGGGAATATCGCTGTCGACTACATCAATACGGCTAATCGTTCCCTGATTGCCATTGATGACCATCGCCAGCTTGTCATCTTTCATCGCTTCATAAAAGCGCACCACATTACCGTTATCGGTCTTCATCCCGCTACGCAGGCGGTAATCACCGTCCAGCGCATCAGCAATGTTTTTTTCATCCAGCGGGGTTGCGCCAGTCAACGCTCCGACGCCCTGCTCAGTGACCTGCGTTGAAGAACCAAACCAGTTCCACGGATTGGCGGCAGACCAGTTCACCGATGACAACGTTGAACACCCGGTCAATAGCAGCGGCATCGCGCATAAAGTCAAACGCAGTGATTTCATTTCACTTCCTTCCTTATTTATCAACGTTGCTTGGAGTCCGGTTTCGCCAAAAAGTGCCGTTATTCTTTCTCGAGGGAAAAACAGGCGCGCAGACGTTGATTAGTTAACAGCCAGATCAGCGCAACGACATCCGCCACCAGCAGCGCCAGCCCGACGCCGTTGACCGGATCGCCTGCCAGCCACATCACCGGCTGCCAGCACAGCAGCACCAGTTGAGCGAGGATCAGTAACTCGCGCAGCCAGCGCCATAACACAGGAAACGCAAAGCGTCGCCCGCTGAGTAAAAATGCTAATACCGCGGGAACGCCGGGAAGCAAACCCAGCCAGAAAGCGTCGTGATCGGGATAAAACAGATTCAGCAACGTGTTGCCCTGCTCACGGGAAGAACCGGCAATCACAAACAGAACCCAGGTGCGCGCCTGCAGCAGCAGCACGCACCAGAAGAGAAAAGGTAGGCGCAGACGCCCATGAGCGTCATAGTCGGCCGGATGAAACTCAGTACTCTTCATCTTCGATCAAACGCTTGCCCAGATTGAGTACATCCGCATGTTCATAGCCAAGACGTTCATACATACCCTGTACGACGTCATTATCGTCACGCACCATGATTTGAATCTTCGGACAACCGCGGGCAATGAGCTTTTTCTCCAGCCGGTTGAGCAGCGCATTGGCAATGCCGCGACCGCGAAACTCAGGATGTACGCCCAGGTAATAGGCCGAGCCGCGATGCCCGTCATATCCGCCCATCACCGTACCGACCACCTCGCCATTCACTTCAGCGACCAGGAACAAGCTGACGTCATGATTGACTTTACGCTCAATGTCCATTTCAGGGTCGTTCCATGGACGCAGCAGATCACAGCGCTCCCAGAGGGTGATCACCTCTTCGAAATCTTCCTGGCGAAAAACGCGTATTTCCATGGTATTGGTTACCTTTTCAGGACGTTAAAAAGCGATTATGGCGCGAACGGCTGATTTAGCCAATATCTGACGCGAAGCGGCGGAAAAAATGGCATAATACGGAATTGTCACGTATTGAAATGAAAAGTAAAACAATTCTTATCCCGATCCGTCGCAACGGACAACGCGATACGATATAACGTTTAGAACCTTTTTTTACAACTCAGGCCGTATGAGCACTTTTAAACCACTAAAAACACTCACATCGCGCCGCCAGGTGTTGAAAGCCGGGCTGGCCGCCCTAACGCTGTCAGGCATGTCGCAAGCCATCGCTAAAGAAGAAGCGCTTAAGACCAGCAATGGACACAGCAAACCGAAAGCGAAAAAAGCCGGCGCTAAGCGCGTTGTTGTCCTTGATCCGGGTCACGGAGGGATTGATACCGGCGCAATTGGTCGCAATGGGTCGAAGGAAAAGCACGTGGTACTGGCGATTGCCAAAAACGTGCGCTCGATTCTACGCAACCAGGGGATTGATGCGCGCCTGACGCGCTCCGGCGATACATTTATTCCGCTTTACGATCGCGTCGAGATCGCACATAAGCATGGCGCTGACCTGTTCATGTCGATCCACGCCGATGGTTTTACCAATCCGAGCGCTGCAGGTGCGTCGGTCTTTGCGTTGTCCAATCGCGGTGCCAGTAGCGCCATGGCGAAGTATCTGTCCGATCGTGAAAACCGGGCCGATGAAGTGGCCGGGAAGAAGACCACCGATAAAGACCATTTGCTGCAGCAGGTGCTGTTCGATCTGGTGCAAACGGATACCATTAAAAACAGCCTGACGTTAGGCTCGCATATTCTCAAAAAGATCAAGCCGGTACATCGTCTTCACAGCCGCAGTACGGAACAAGCCGCCTTCGTGGTGCTAAAATCACCATCAATTCCGTCGGTACTGGTCGAAACCTCGTTCATTACCAACCCGGAAGAAGAACGTCTGCTGGGTACGGCGGCATTTCGCCAGAAAATCGCCACCGCTATCGCCAATGGCATCATCAGCTATTTCCACTGGTTTGATAACCAGAAAGCACACTCGAAGAAACGTTAACCATGAAGCCCGATGCACAGCGCGTAAAACAGTTCCTGCTCAGCCTGCAAGATGATATTTGCCAGCAGTTATCCGCCGTAGACGGCGCCGAGTTTGTTGAGGATAACTGGCAACGTGAAGCAGGCGGTGGCGGGCGCAGCCGGGTGCTGCGTAACGGCGGTATTTTCGAGCAAGCGGGCGTCAACTTCTCCCACGTTCACGGCGAGGCAATGCCGGCCTCGGCTACCGCCCATCGCCCCGAGCTTGCGGGACGCAGCTTTGAGGCCATGGGCGTCTCGCTGGTGGTACATCCGCAGAATCCCTACATTCCGACCAGTCATGCCAACGTGCGATTTTTTATCGCGGAAAAACCGGGCACTGACCCGGTCTGGTGGTTTGGCGGCGGCTTTGACTTAACGCCCTACTACGGCTTTGATGAGGATGCGGTTCACTGGCACCGCACGGCGCGAGATCTGTGCCAGCCGTTCGGCGAAGACGTTTATCCCCGTTACAAAAAGTGGTGCGATGACTACTTCTTCCTCAAGCATCGCAACGAACAGCGCGGCATTGGCGGGCTGTTTTTCGATGATTTGAATACGCCGGATTTCGACCACGGCTTCGCCTTTATGCAGGCGGTAGGTCAAGGCTATACCGAAGCGTATCTGCCCATCGTTGAGCGCCGCAAAGCAATGAGCTGGGGCGAACGTGAACGCAATTTTCAGCTTTACCGTCGCGGACGATATGTGGAATTTAACCTGGTGTGGGATCGCGGCACGTTATTCGGTCTGCAGACCGGCGGCCGTACGGAATCGATTCTGATGTCGATGCCGCCGCTGGTGCGCTGGGAGTATGACTGGCAGCCGGAAGCGAACAGCCCGGAAGCCGCCCTTAGCGAGTTTATTCAGGTTCGCGACTGGGTGTAACCCCAGACAATACCAGCCCCCAGGCCGGATAAAACGCATTTGCGTCGCATCCGGCACGTTCATCGCATCATGCCCACTGGCGCATGCGCTGATGCAGCGTCAATGAAGGTTTTTCCGCAAACAGCTGCTGGTAGTCGGTGGCAAATTGCCCTAAATGCCAGAATCCCCACTGCATGGCGGCGTCTTTCACCGTCGTACTCTGCGACCACGGGCTTATCAGCTCGCGACGTACAGCGTTCAGGCGAATCCGTTTTAACCAGGCATTCGGACCGATACCAAGGATCGCGTGAAAGGCGTTTTGCAACGTCCGACGGCTGACGTGCAGTTGATTACACAGATCGAGCACGGTCAGCGGTTCTGACATATTTTCCAGCACATATTCCCGCGCACGCGACAGCAGGCGACGATAGCTCTGATGGCTGATGCTCTCAGCCGTGATAATCGGCTGCGCCTCTTCCAACATAGTGCCCATCGCCAGCAGCAGGTTATCGCCCAGCACTTTGCGTACCGCAGGTTGATGGAGGTTTTCCGGATTTTCGCTAAACGTCGCCAGCGCCTGCTGCACAAAGCCCCATAACGCGGCTTTGTGTTGTTCTTTAACTTCCAGCGCCGACTGGTTGCGCAGCATATGCAGCACTCTTTCCGGGTTATGCAGGAAGTTGGCCTGACGGGCAATCGCCTCTTCCGAAATGACGACACCCAGAATGGTGTAATCATCCGGCGTACTCAGTTCAAACTCTGTCCCGCCAGGGCGGGTGGCAATTTCAGCGCTCCCCAGACACTGGGTGCCAATAAATCCCTGTTCGCCGCGCGTGGCCGGAATACCAAACCAGAAAGAGTTCGGCCAGACAAGACACGACTGACGTAACGCCAGTCCGGTGTATTCACGGAACACCTGAATATCATCGAGCAGGATTTCCGTGAACTCGCCATGAAATTTTCCCGGATGTAACTGGTCGTAGATCTGCTGCCATGCGGTAATCGTCAGCGCATGCTCATACACATCCGTTGTTCGCCGCTGGTGAACGTTGTCCACCTCCACTTTCGGCGTAAGTTTAACGTCTTCGGGTAATGCTTCATGATAAAGATGGTGCAGGTTTGCAGTACGGTTCTTTTTCATGATCTTTTAAGCCGGAAGCTTCAACGAAGCCCCCGGCCCTCCGACAGGTTAATTTTTTAAGCGATAGCGACTACTGCGTTTACGCAACGCTCCGTCAGAAAAGAGCTGTTCCAGCGCCTTTCTGGCTTCATCAAGTGACCAGCCAAAGTGGGCAGCCACTTCCCCTGCCGTCATTCCTTGACGGACCGATGCCAACAGCGTCAGAAGTTGATCAGAGGATTCAGGCGTCAACGGGGCGTCCTGCGTCTTCTGCGTTTTTACATCTGTTTTCACTTCTGGCTTCTGTTCTGGTTTCTTCGGCTGGCGCTTAAAACCGCCGATCAGCCACTGGGTATCATCGTCCGGTCGGCCGATTTCCTTACGGCTGATAACACGGCCTGTACGCGCAGCAGCGGCGCTACCGGCATCCAGCGCTGCGCGGCACGCCGCCAGATCGCCTTCCACCACCAGCGTCAACCGGCCAGGATCGAGCACTTCGTGGCTAAGCAGGCGCACGTTCGCGGCTTTCAGCATGGCATCCGCCGCATCCACGGCAGCGACCATGCCATCCACTTCCAGTAATCCCAGTGCATTGATCATCACAACCTCTCTTACGCGCGCTGGATTGGGTTACGGGCAATATCCAGAACGGCATCGGCAAAGGCGTTACATGCAGCTTTACAAGCGGCCTGGCTACCGGTCATAAACGCAGCCGAATAGTTGGTTTCTGACGGCGGCGGAACGTAAGTCACCAGTTGTACATCGGCCGATTTCAGCGCAGCATCAATACCAAATGTCGCTTCCAGCGGCGGCGCCACCAGGTACGCCATCGGATCGCCAAGCCGACATCCTGCGGTCGCCGAGAGATACGAGCCGGTACGCGAAACCACATGCGCCAGGAAGGCGGTATCTTCTGCGTCATTCGCCCACTGAAACGCCGCGCCGCTTTCAATATTGGCTACCATCGCGTCCAGACCTGCGCGAACTTCTGCCGGGTTGGGTCCACCGAGCATAATCAGCACTTCACCCGAAGTTGGAGAGGGACTGTGCGCCGCGCCGGCATACAGCGAGCGGCCATAAACCACTTCCACCATTGCCTGTTTTGTCGCTTCGTCTGCGGCAATATACGCCACGTCATCAGAATCTGCTGTGATGAGTCCGAGGCTACGTATATGTGGCGGTAATTTAAGTTCACGGGCAAAACCGTCATTTACCGAGGCAATCACGCGCATTGCGGTGACTGAAGGTCTAATCAAATCTAATGCTGGCATGATGCCTCCTTAACGGGTCATATTGATGCCGGATGCTTTTTGCTCCAGCATGCGCTTGGCCAAATCCACAATGACCGCCGCCGCTTCAACCGGTGGCGTACCGCCCTGGTGAATGTTCGAGATACAGGTACGGTCAGCTTCAACGGTCGTCGCCACACGCGGCGAATAGACGGCGTAGCAAGAAAGGCTTTCCGACTGGCCCAGGCCCGGACGTTCCCCAACCAGCAGGATCACCGCTTTCGCGCCCAGCAGTTCGCCGATCTGATCTTCGATTTTCACGCGACCATAGCGAACAAAGAACGGCGTCCCGACCTTCAATCCGGCCTGTTTTAAGCCAGACAACAGCGGCGGCAGGATCTCTTCGTAGTTAGCGGTGATAGCGTCCGTAGACAGGCCATCAGAGATAATCACCTGCACATCCGGGTTCATTACACACTGTGATTTCAGCGCTTCAATGGCTTCCGCACTCAGACGGCGCCCCAGATCCGGACGCGTCAGATACAGGTTTTTGTCACTGATTTCCGAGCGCACTTCCAGCAGCCCCTGGGCTTTTACCCACTCTTCCGGCACTTCTTTCAATACCGTATCTTTCGAACGCGAGTGGTCGGCCAGGAAGCGCAGCAGCGCCTGGGTACGCGGACGTGGACCGGCTCGACCGGTACATACACGCGCCGCAGTGCTGCGACGCAGTTCAGTCAACACCTCTGCGCGGTGCGGATTCTCAACACCAATCCACGCTTTAGCCTCGGCTGAGCCTAAATCCATCGCACAGCTTTCACCGGTCGGCGCGGCGCACTGGGTGGTGCTGCATTGCGCTTGTACTGCCGGCGCTTGAGCCTGCGGCTGCGACTCATCCATTGACGCCATCACGCTGCGTACAATTTCTTCAATCTGTTTTTGATCCATCGTGTGTCATCCCCGCGTCATCAGAA
This sequence comes from Citrobacter sp. RHB35-C21, assembly GCF_013816515.1. Classification (NCBI taxonomy): domain Bacteria; kingdom Pseudomonadati; phylum Pseudomonadota; class Gammaproteobacteria; order Enterobacterales; family Enterobacteriaceae; genus Citrobacter; species Citrobacter sp. RHB35-C21. The sequence goes on along the minus strand of NZ_CP057147.1, from coordinate 1,546,926 downwards.
GAACAGTGACGGATCGCCCGCCCGTTTGGTCAGGCGACCGTTTGCCATAATGCCCATGGTTTCCAGCCAGCGTTCAAACTCCGGCGACGGACGCAGGTTCAGCAACTGGCGCACGGTCGCGGTGTCGTGGAAGGCGGTGGTCTGATAGTTGAGCATGATGTCGTCACCGAGCGGCATGCCCATGATGTAGTTGCAGCCAGCGGTGGCGAGCAGAATCATCAGGTTTTCGTTGAGGTTCTGGTCAGCATCAGCATGGTTGGTATAGCAGCAGTCGCAGCCCATTGAGATGCCGCTCAGCTTGCCCATAAAGTGATCTTCCAGACCCGCGCGAATAATCTGACGGTCGTTGTAGAGATACTCCGGCCCGATAAAGCCGACAACGGTGTTCACCAGGAACGGATCGTAGTGACGCGCCAGACCGTAGTTACGTGCTTCCATCGTCACCTGATCGGCACCGAAGTTAGCGCCAGCGGAGAGCGCAGACCCTTGTCCGGTTTCGAAGTACAGGCAGTTTTCCCCGGCGATACGGTTAAACTCAGCGCCCACTGCACGCGCTTCATCCAGCATGGCCAGCTCAACGCCAAACTCTTTTAAGCCTTTCTCGCTGCCGCAGATACTCTGGAAAATCAGCCCGCCCGGCGCGCCGCGACGAATGGCTTCGATCTGGGTAGTAACGTGCGCCAGGACGCAGCCCTGGGTCGGGATATTGAATTTGTCGATGACGCCGTACACGGTATCAAGTACGCGGCTTAAGTTTTCCACGTCATCGGTTACCGGGTTAACGCCAATCACCGCATCGCCCGCCCCGAAGGACAGCCCTTCGTAGATTTGTGCCGCAATACTCTGCACGTCATCACGGGTGTCGTTCGGCTGTAAACGACAGCTGAAGGTGCCCGGCAGACCAATGGTGGTGTTGGCCTTTTTGATCACCGGCATTTTCTTACCGCCGTAGATCAGGTCCGCGTTAGAGCAGATTTTTGCTACCGCTGCGACCACTTCCGACGTTAATCCTTTGCGCGTAAACGCAATGTCATCAACGGAGGTTTCATCGCTCAGCACGTACTCGCGCAGCTCGCTGATACTCCAGTTTTTGATGCGGTTATAGGCCGTTTCGTTGACGTCGTCCTGAATCAGACGCGTCACGCAGTCCTCTTCATAGGAAATCACCGGGTTGTTGCGGATATCCGCTACCGTCATTTCCGACAGCACCTGTTTGGCCGCCACTCGCTCTTGCGAACTGGTTGCAGCTACCCCTGCCAGCACATCCCCCGAACGCAGTTCGTTGGCTTTTGCCAGCACCTCTTTAACATCCTTAAACTGATAAACATTGCCGAACAATGTGGTCTTTAGTTTCATAAGTCGTTCCCTCAGGAAGGAAATGCGAGTGATTTCACCGTCACCGGCACAACCGATCCGCCAAAAAGAGGCGTACCAATGTCGATATAGTCCCCCGCCCGGACAACCACCTCATCGATGACTGCCAGCGGGTGTTGCTGTAACTGTGGGCGTAACAGCATGCCCAGGGCTTTACCAAAATCCTGCTCGGCTACCACCAGCAGGGGATGCGGATTCGGATGGCGCGCGACAAAGGCCAGTAGCGCATCAATAACCGTTAACAGCGCGGCGTAGCGCACCGGCAGCGAACCGGGCAGCGCCAGCACGTAAGCGTCTGTTTGCGGGTCCAGATCGAGCTGCATCAGCGCTTGTTGCCAGGCGGCCACCAAATCAGCCTCATCAACCGGAATCGCCACCGGCAGATTGCGCAGCGGAAGCGCCACACCTTCCAGCCAGATGGTGCTGCCCGAAAGCGACAGCGTATGCGCACCGGCGCCAATCACCGTGGCGCGCACGGTTTGCGCCGGGAACTGCACGTTCATCTCACGCAGACGCGGATGTTCATGCAGCGCCGTCGCTAACAGCGGCCCAATATCGGAAAAACAGAATGGATCGGCAGGCTGGTTGCGGTAGCACTCGCCCACCCCGCCGGACAACGTAATCACTTCCGGCTTCACACCCGTCGGCAACAGACCGGTTTGCATCAGCGCCTGCGCCAGCGGTGACAGCGTGCCGTCAATCACCTCAACGATCAGCGCCGCCATCCGTCGGGCCACCTGAACAAGCTGCGCCGCATTGAGGGTCCGGGCGTCGGTGCCTGGACCAAATACGTCATCAACAATCATCTGTCCTGGCTGATGCGCATGCACCACCCGCCCCTGACCGTCCGTTTCCAGCAGCCGTCCGCCGACGTTCAGGCAGGCCGAACCGCTGACTTTTCCGGCATCGAACAGGACGTAGTTCGACGTCCCGCCACCGATGTCGATATTCAGTACGCGGCACAACTTCTGCTCTGACAGGGTTTGAGCCCCTGCGCCGTGACCGGCAATCACTGATTCCAGATGCGGACCGGCGCTGGCAACCACGAAGTCCCCCAGCGACTGAGAGAGCGTCATCACCGCAGGTCGCGCGTTGCGGGTTTTGGCACTTTCTCCGGTAATGATGATCGCGCCGGAATCGACGGTCTCAGGCGCAATTCCCGCCGCCTGATACTGGGCGAGGATCAGCGCCTTAAGTTCGGCCTCTTTCAACCCGCCCTGCTTATCAACGGGGGTAAAGAACACCGGGCTTTGCCAGCTAATTTCGCGTTTGATGAATTCGTAACGCGGCACCTGCGACACTGCCGCACGGTTGACCAGCTCAAGGCGCGAGAAGATGACCTGAGTGGTGGTGGTGCCGATATCGATACCGACGCTGAGTAGCTGGCGAGTATTCACGATTGCGCCTCCGGGTTGGTTTCTGCTGGTGCCGGAACATCTTCGTCTTTCGGTACCAACAGCATAGCCACACCAATCGCCGTCACGCCGCCAATCAGCTTGCCGACAATCATTGGGAAGATCATCGCGTTCATGTTGGCCGCGGCGAAACCTAAGTGGTCACCCAGAGCGAAGGCTGCGGAGACCGCAAAGGCGCAGTTGATCACTTTGCCGCGGGTATCCATATTCTTCATCATGCCGAACATTGGGATGTTGTTCGCCAACGTCGCCACCATGCCAGCAGCCGCGATGTTATTGATTTTTAACAGGTTACCGACGCTCATCAGCGGCTTTTCAAACCAGCGGGTCAGCAGCAGTACCATTGGGTACGCACCCAGCAGCACGCAGGAGATAGAACCGATAACTTCGATGGCGCGCATCACTTCACCCGGCTTGTCACCCGGTGCCATGAAGATAGGATCAAGACCCGGAATCAGTTCCCAGCCGAGCAGGAATTTGATTACCGCTGCCGCCAGACCGATGGTGATCAGCGCCACCAGGAATTTCGCGAAGATCTGGAAGCCGTTGATCATTTTTTCCGGGATGAATTTCAGTCCCAGCGCCACCAGCACGGCAACGATCAGCACAGGGATCATGTTCATCAGGATCAGCGCGAAGGTGAACTCCACCGGCTGCCCGTTGATTTCGACACCGGAGTACATCGCGATCAAACCACCTGCAATACAGCCAATCGGAATGGTGACGATCCCAGCCAGCACGCCCAGCGCCAGATAACGACGGTCGGACGGCTCAATAATCCCCAGCGCAACCGGAATAGAGAAGACCAGCGTCGGCCCCATCATCGCCCCGAGGATCAGGCCGGAGTACAGCCACGCCGCAACGTCGCCGCCCGCCAGTTCTTTCGCCAGGAAGAAGCCGCCCATATCGCACGCCAGCAGCGTTCCGGCAAACATCGACGGGTTAGCACCTAACATTTCGTACAGTGGAATAATCACCGGCCCGAGCACATGCGCCAGTACCGGTGCCAGCGCGGTCATACCAACCATCGCCAGACCCAGCGCGCCCATCGCCATAAAACCTTCTTCAAACTGGCCGCCCGATCCCTCAATACTCTTCCCGAACTTACCGAGGAAGCGTGCCGAACCGCCGAACTGCGACAGGATCCTGTCCACGGCGGCAATCAGCATAAAGAACATCATGATGTACATGATGATTTCGTTAATTCCCATAACCTTCACTCCCTGTCATATGTGTATTTATTGTGCCGCCGCATACAACGCGATAATGTCGGCCTGCGTGGCGGTGCGTGGGTTACTGCGAATACAAATATCCTCCAGCGCGGCGTGAGCCCATGCGCTGTAATGCTCGGGCTTTGCCCCAACGTCAGAGAGTCGTTTGGTCTGGCCCACTTCGTTAATCAGCTCGCTGACGGCGTTGATGGCATCGCGATCGTCCGACTTCTTGTTGGTTAGCGCCCGTCCGATATGGCTGAAACGCTCACGACACACCATGCGGTTGAAACCCATTACTGTGGGCAGCAGCATGGCGTTAGCCTGTCCATGTGGGATGTGCAGCGTCGCACCCGGCTGGTGCGCCATCGCGTGACACAGGCCCAGCCCGGCGCTGGAAAACGCCATCCCGGCCATACAGGAAGCCAGTAGCATGCTTTCTCGCGCCGCCAGATCCTGACCATAGCCAACGGCCTTCGGCAGCGATTTACCTATCATCGCAATCGCGCCAATCGCCAGACTGTCGGTAAACGGCGTCGCGTTCAGAGCGCTATACGCTTCAACGGCGTGCGTCAGCGCATCGATCCCGGTCATCGCCGTTACGTGTGCGGGCACACCTTCCGTCAGCGCGGCGTCAAGAATCGCCACATCCGGCATCAGGGTTGCGTGGGCCAGCACTTTTTTAAGCCCGGTCGCAGCGTCGATAATCACCGTGACATTAGTGGTTTCTGAACCCGTTCCGGCGGTAGTCGGTACGGCAATCAGCGGCAGACGCGGGCGTAACGCGCTGCTCTCATCCATGTCTGCCAGCGTCTGGGTGGGATTGGTCACCAGCAACGCCACAGCCTTTGCGGCATCCAATACGGAACCACCACCAAAGGCCACTACGCCATCGCACTTCGATTCACGCAGTTGCGCGACCGCCGCGCAGACGTCCGTAATGCACGGTTCGCCCACCGGACATGGCCACAGCGTCATCGCCACGCCTTTCATCGCCAGGCTGCGTTCCAGTGCGGCGGTCATCCCCGCCTGGTGCAGGAAACTGTCGACCATGACGAACATATGCGTCAGGCCGCGCGTTTGTGCTTCCTGTCCGCAGGTACTGAGCGCTCCCAGTCCACACAACGTAACCGGTGGAACGCTAAACGTTTTTACGCGTTGCAGATTCAGGGTATCGAATGCCTGAAAGAGCGCGGTCTGCAATTCAGCTTGCATAGATTCCTTCCGCTTTTTCTTTTCCGCTATTTGCAATCGCCAGCGGGGTCATAAACAGGCTGTGCTGGGGTAAATGCACCTGCAGTTCCGGGAAACGCTTACGAAACAGTTCATCAACGCCCGGCTGCATACAGGAACCACCGGCCAGCCATAAATCAGCCACGCCCTGTCCGGCAATATGGTGAGCCACAATTTCCGCCATTTTTTCGTAGACCGGCTTAACCACCGGCCAAATTTCTTTACCGTTGCTGCGTTTGTACTGCTCCGCCTCTTCCAACTGGATGCGACGGTTCCCGGCAAGCGTCAGAGAAATGTGGTGCCCGCCGGTCGCTTCATCGGCGGAGTAAGTCACCTTGCCTCGCTTCACAATCGCAATCCCGGTGGTACCGCCACCGATATCCACCACGCCAGCGTTATCAAGCTGCAACAGGTCCGCCACCGCGGTCGGTTCGTCGAGCACATGACTGACTTCAAGCCCGGCAGATTCCAGCACGTTGATCGATATCCGTGGGTCAGTTCCCGGTGGAAACGAGGTTGCCGCGTGGGTAAAGCGGCAACCCAACTGTTGTTCGAGCGTATCGAGATGGCGACGAACGATGGTCACCGCACCGAAGAAATCCCAGACGATGCCATCGCGCACGACGTCGGCCCAGTCCAGGCAAACCGCAACCGGCTGTCCGTCACTGTCGACAACCATCGACACCACATCACACGTCCCCAAATCCACGCCCAGCCACAGCGGTGAATCGCTCTTTACGGGCGTCTGGTTACATAGCGTTGCCGCTTTTAGCAATCTGGGTGTCAGCCAACATTGTTCGTCGTGCGCCATGTCGTTCACTCCTTATACAATTCTGAAGGCGTCCACCAACACACAGCGACGCAGACGCACAAATGTGCGTGCGCTGGTCACCCCTTCCCCGGTTGGCGTGGTAATGGTCATCGTGGTCCAGCCTTCGCCGCCGAGTCCAAGACCGGCAATGCACGGTCCGTTCTTAACGAAAATGCTGGTATCAATGGCGTTTGCCATGCGGTTCATGTTGTCGATATTGCGTGAGTGCATCGCCGCCGTATGGTGACAGCCGCCTTCAAGCTTGACCGCCAGTTCAATGGCCTCATCGACGTTGGCGACCCGCACGACCGGCAGAACCGGCATCATCAGTTCGGTTACGGCAAACGGGTGAGTCGCAGAGGTTTCGACGAACAACAGCCGGGTTTGCTCCGGTACGTTCAGACCAATCGCCGCAGCGATTTTTCCTGCGTCGCGACCTACCCAGTCACGACTGACCGTGCCTTTACCGCGTTCATCGACATTTTTCAGCAGCACCGGTTGCAGCTGTTCGGCCTGAGCCGTGGTCAGCTTGACTGCATGCTGGCTTTCCATCAGACGCATCAGCTCATCAGCGACGCTATCGACCACGATCAGCACTTTTTCGTCGGCGCAGATAATGTTGTTGTCAAACGAAGCGCCTTTGACGATCGACTGGGCTGCGCGTGCCAGATCAGCCGTTTCATCAACCACCACCGGCGGATTTCCCGCACCGGCGGCAATCAGACGTTTGTTGGTGTGCTTACGCGCGGCATCCACTACGGCTTCACCGCCGGTCACCACCAGCAGGCCGATGCCTGGGTACTTAAACAGACGCTGGGCGGTTTCGATATCCGGATTGGCCACGGTAACCAGCAGGTTTGCCGGTCCGCCTGCAGCAACTACCGCCTGGTTAAGCAGAGTGATAGCGCGCTGAGACACGCCCTTGGCAGCCGGATGCGGTGCGAAGACCACGCTGTTGCCAGCCGCAATCAGGCTGATGGCGTTGTTAATAACGGTCGCAGCCGGGTTGGTGGACGGTGTCACCGAGGCCACCACGCCCCACGGCGCGTTTTCAATCAGCGTCAGGCCGTTATCACCGGTCAGAACCTGTGGAGACAGGCATTCCACGCCCGGCGTGGCGCGTGCCTGCGCCACATTTTTGGCAAATTTATCTTCAACGCGTCCCATGCCGGTTTCTGTGACGGCAAGTTCCGCTAATTCTCGGGCATGTTTTTCGCCCGCCTCACGTAGAGCCGTGATAGCCAGTTGGCGCATGGCAACGCTTTTCAGCCCTTGCTGGGCCAGTTTTGCTGCCGCCACTGCGTCATCCAGGGAGGCAAAAACGCCCATTTCTTGAACGGCACTGACGGGTTGGCTGCTGTCTTTCATTTTCAGCAGCACCGCTTTCACGACCTGTTCAATATCCTGTTGATTCATGATTTTCTGCCTTATTTATGGAAGATCACCTGACCACCTGCCACCACTTCATCAACAATGCCAATCACGCACAGATCGACAGGTGATGATTCGTTACGGTGCGCCTGACGGGCTGAGCTTCCGCTGACCAGCAGCACCCACTCTCCGGTTCCCGCCCCAATGCTGTCGATAGCAACAGCACATTGCCCGTCGGGATTTCCGCAGGCATCAATCATTTCCACCATCAGCAACTTGTCGTGCGCGAGCCCCTGATGGCGTACGGTACAAACAATTTGTCCTGTGACGATTGCCAGTTTCATACGCGCCTCCGTGGCATATTTCAGGTAAAACCTCCCCCTACCCTCCGCAGAAGGTAATGTGAAAAGGAGAGAGGGTGACGCCAGCAATGAAGTCTGTGGCGTCACATGGACGACTTACATGTCGTTGCTGTCGCCTTTAAAGCTGATCGGGAACACTTCTTCCAGATCGCCATGCGGACGCGGGATTACGTGTACGGAAACCAGCTCACCAATACGCTGCGCAGCAGCAGCACCAGCATCCGTTGCGGCTTTACATGCCGCTACGTCGCCACGGACCATTGCAGTAACCAGACCGCCGCCGATCTGCTTCACGCCGACCAGTTTCACGCGTGCCGCTTTAACCATTGCGTCAGAAGCCTCAATCAGTGCAACCAGGCCCCGGGTTTCAATCATTCCTAATGCTTCCATTGTGTTTTCCTCTCATTAAGGGGTCCAGAACGGGACCTAAACAACCAGTGTGTGTGAGGCGTTTTCACGACTCATGTCAGTCTGACGCGGCACTGCTGCCACCAACGCCAGTTCGATAATTTCCTGTACGCTACAGCCGCGAGAGAGGTCATGAAGCGGTGCGGCAAGCCCTTGGATCAACGGACCTACGGCACGATACCCTCCCAGACGCTGGGCGATTTTGTAGCCAATATTGCCTGCCTCCAGCGATGGGAAGACCATCACATTGGCATTGCCCTTTAACGGACTGGCGGGCGCTTTTTGCGCGGCGACATCCGGAACAAAGGCGGCATCAAATTGCAGTTCCCCATCCACGGTAAGCTGCGGGGCACGCTCACGAACGATCTCCGTAGCCTGCTGCACGTTAGCGACGTTGGGATGACGAGCGCTGCCTTGACTTGAAAACGACAGCATGGCCACGCGCGGTTCTTCACCGGTGATCGCCTGCCATGTCTGCGCGCTGGCAATCGCAATATCCGCCAGCTGTGCGGCTGTGGGCTGCGGCACGACGCTGCAATCGGCAAACCCTAATGCCGGCCCGAGGTACTGCGGCAGCATCAGGAAAATTGACGACAGCGTTTTACAGCCTGGCTGTAGCCCAATAATGCGTAACCCAGCGCGCAGCACGTTTGCTGTCGACGACAAATTGCCCGCAATACAGACGTCAGCTTTACCCGCGCTAACCATGGCGGCGGCGAACATCAGCGGATCGTTGAGTTTTTCCAGCGCATCTGCAGGCGTTTTATCTCCCGCGCGGGCCAGCCAGCGCAGCGCAAACTCTTCACGCATGGACTGGTTGCTTTGCGGGTCGATAACCTGAATGCCATCCATCGCCACCCGATGGCTGAGGGCAAACTGGCGCAGCGCAAACGGACTGGCGACGAGAACAGGATGTGCCAGACCGTGCTGATGCAGGTAATTTGCCGCTTTCAACACCCGAACATCCAGCGCATCCGGGAACACCACCCGTGCAGGTGAGCGCTGGGCGAGTTGACGAGCACGTTCAATGATCATTGCTTCTCCCCCAGTCGCTGTTGAATTTGGCTAACCGTCAGTGGATGCTTCGCTACGCTCAGAATCATCATCACGTAGACCGTACTGGAAAGGCGATTGAGCGCCTGCATGATGTCCGGTCGCATTACGTCAAAACTACGGGTGATGAATACCTGGGCCGCCACCGTCTCCGTTTCACGGACTTTGGTACGCAGCAGATTAAGCAACGCGCAATCACGGCCATGACTGGCTTCAGGCACCAGATGGTCGTGGTCCAGATAGCGCAGCGGCTGATGCGAAAGCCGGTGTAAATCTTCGTCGCTTAACCCGACGATAGCTTGTGCTGCCAGCGGCTCGTCGATAGCGTCGGCGCGCATAATGTTGCCCAGACGCGAACGGATATCCGCCAGCCACGGCTGCCACGGTTCCGCCAGCTCTATCTGCAACCACACGGCCAGGGCGATGGTGCTGTCCAGCGCGGCGCGAAATCCCAGGCGCGGGTCACTTTTAGCGACCATCTTGTCCGCTGTCAGATGCGTCAGCGTGTCTGCTTTCTTCACCACCGGTTGATGACACAGTTCGCAACTGGCCTGTGGATGCGTATCGCTGCTGGTTAAACCATGCACCGGCTGCGGCTGCTGTTCTTCGTCATCAATAAACAGGCTGCCCTGCTCGTCGATATACTTAATACGCAGATGTCGGCTTTCCAGTAATTCCCGGGCAGATGGCGTCAGGCGAGCGTCAGCGGGGAGATGAATTTCAGCCCCTTCGCTGAGAGTATGATTCGCTCTGAGCCATGCTTCGGTAATGAAATCCTTCATACATCCGCCTTAGCAGGACTGCCAGTTCGCAGGCCAGGCCACATACAGAAATTTCACCGTCGATGGCGTACCAAATTCGATGCTGGAGCCTTTCGGGATAAACATCACGTCCCCGGCTTTAGCAATCATGGTTTCGCCTTCGTGGCGAACGTGCAGCTCGCCTTCCAGAATCATGTCGATTTCGTCGTAGTTCAGCGTCCATGGGAAAAAAGCGTTATCCCACTGCATGAACCCGGCGGCCATGCTGCTACCGTCCTGGTCGGTCACCAGATCGGTTAAACCCACGCAGTGCGGCTGTGCGCCGTCAAAACGACCAAACTTCACGCTGCTGCCATCGATGACTTTGACGCCGCCTTTGCCGGTCACAGAGTTAAAGCTCGGCTGCATTCCGCCCTGCTCCAGCGACTGTTTCTCCTTCATGACTTTGTCCATCAGTTGGGCGACCAGGCTTTCGGTAAACTGCCCTTCCGGTAACTGCGCAATGATGGTTTCGCGAATGCGCTGGCTTTCCGTTTTGCCATCATCCACCGCAACCGGTGCGGCAGCAGCAACGGTTGGCGCGGATTCATCGCATTCACTGATGGTGACGCCCAGCAGCTCCGCAACTTCGCGCGCCTCCGGGGTGATGATGCTGGCGCGCAGAACAACCGACATTTCCTGTTCGCCGCGTGCGTGGGCCGCACGAATATCGTTAGCTGTGATGAGTTTTTTCACCTGCCCTTTCCTCCTTTTGGCTGAGCTCAGTCAGATAATCCACCAGGTGCTGCACGCTGCGCGGGTCATGGCTGTTGAGTTCGAAAATCGGCTCATGGAACCCTATCCCGCGAAGTAGTTGTCGCGTTGCGGCGACGTCGGCATCCGGCATGTCCGTTTTGCTGATAACGGCGATTTGTCGTTTACTGGCGCCGATATCCAACAGCCCGGCAGGTAAGCGACTTTCTTTATCATTTGCCGCGTGTATATAAATCAACGTATCAACATCCTGCAGCGTGGTAATTAAGGCGTGATACCAGCGCGGATGGCTAAAATATTCTCCTGGCGTGTCGATATCGCCATTTTCATTAAACTCCACGGCCTGTGTTTTTCTGGCGAGGGAATAATTTCCCTGTAGCGCATTAAAGAGCGTTGTTTTCCCCGCCCCCACCGTACCGACAAACGCAATACGTTTCATCGCCGCCTCTGATTAACTTTTTGTCAGGTTGCACAAAGTGAAATTTAATAACCGACCCAGACCGCTTACCGTCTGTAATAACGCTTCTTCTACCGCGCCTACCGAGCCGTAGATGACCAGCGCACCGCTGAATCGATCGAGAAAGCCGATATGTACATCTGCCGCCTTCATAGCTAAGTCACCGGCAATCATCGCGGTTTCGCCTGGCGTCAGCGTCATGATGCCGATGGCGCCCGCTTCGGGAACGCCGATCTTTTTCGCCAGTTCCTCACCAGGGTGCGCAATGAGATGCGCCAGCGTAACCTGTTTCCCCGGCACAAATTCCTGAATAATGCGTTCTTTTTCCATTGCTCACCGCCTCCGCTAAAACTGCCCTCATCGTGGCAATTTTTTGTCAGAGTAAATAACAAAATTCGGCAACCATGTTTAAAAGGTGAAGTGGATCACTAAGAAAGGGGAAATAAAAAGGCGCGGGAGAAACCCGCGCCGGAAATAAATTAAAGTGAAATTACAGCGGTTGAGTTTGGGCTTCTACGACCGCCAGCGCCACCATATTAACGATACGACGAACAGAAGCGATCGGCGTTAATACGTGAACCGGTTTCGCAACCCCCATCAGCACCGGGCCGACCGTTACGCCTTCAGAGCTGGAAACGCGTAGTAAGTTGTAACTAATACGGGCAGCTTCCATATTCGGCATCACCAGAATATTCGCTGAGCCTTTCAGCGGACTGTCCGGCATGCGGTCATGACGGATGCTTTCCACCAGCGCGGCATCGCCGTGCATTTCGCCATCAATCATCAACTCTGGCGCACGCGCCTTAATCAGCTCCAGCGCTTCGCGCATTTTGCTGGCCGACGGACAGTTAGATGAGCCAAAGTTGGAGTGCGACAGCAGCGCTACCTTCGGTTCGATACCAAAGCGACGCACGGTTTCTGCCGCCATCACGGCGATTTCCGCCAGTTGTTCCGGCGTAGGATCGTCGTTAACGTAGGTATCGGCGATAAAGGTGTTACCGCTTGGCAGCAGCAAGGCGTTCATCGCCCCGGCAGTATGCACGCCATCGCGGTGACCAAACACCTCTTTCACCACGCTGAAGTGCTCATGGTAGTCGCCAATCGTACCGCAGATCATTGCATCCGCTTCGCCGCGCTGCACCATGATCGCGCCGATCACCGTGGTGTTGGCAATTACCGCACGCTGCGCCTGCTCCTGGGTAATACCACGACGTTTCATAATCTGGTAGTACTCGCTCCAGTACTCTTTAAAGCGCGGATCTGACTCATTGTTGACGATCTCAAAATCGACGCCCGCTTTGATCTGCAGACCCAGTTTCTGGATACGCATTTCGATAACGCTCGGACGACCGATCAGGATCGGTTTCGCCAGACCTAAAGTGATCAGCTCCTGCGTGGCATGCAGTACACGCGCCTCTTCCCCTTCAGTCAGCACCACGCGCTTCGGCGCTTTGCGTGCCAGGGAGAAAATCGGCTTCATGAACAGGTTGGTTTTGTAGACGAATTCGGTCAGCTTATCGATGTAAGCGTCAAAGTCGGCAATCGGACGCGTTGCCACACCGGAATCCATCGCCGCCTTCGCCACCGCAGGGGCGATTTTGACGATCAGACGCGGGTCGAACGGTTTCGGAATGATGTATTCCGGCCCGAAGCTCAGGTCCTGGTCACCATAGGCGGAGGCCACCACTTCGCTCTGCTCGGCGTGCGCCAGCTCAGCAATGGCGTGTACCGCGGCCAGTTTCATCTCTTCGTTGATGGCAGTAGCGCCAACGTCCAGCGCGCCGCGGAAGATGAACGGGAAGCACAGGACGTTATTAACCTGGTTCGGGTAGTCGGAACGGCCGGTGCAAATGATGGCGTCGGAACGCACCTCTTTCGCCAGTGGCGGCAGGATTTCAGGTTCCGGGTTGGCGAGGGCCAGGATCATTGGCGCACGTGCCATCTTCTTAACCATTTCCTGCGTCAGCACTTTCGGACCAGAGCAACCGAGGAAAATATCCGCGCCGTCAATGACATCATCCAGCGTACGCTTACCGTCATCCACCACTGCGTAAGCCGCTTTGGTTTCCGCCATGTTTGGTTCACGATCTTTGTAAATCACCCCTTTGGAGTCGCAGACCACAATGTTGTGTTTCTGCATACCCAGCGCCACCAGCAGGTTCATACAGGCAATCGCCGCCGCACCTGCACCGGACACCACCATGCGCACATCAGAGATATTTTTCTCAACCACCCGCAGACCGTTAAGGATTGCGGCAGTACTGATGATTGCCGTACCGTGCTGGTCATCGTGGAATACCGGAATATTCATGCGCTCACGGAGTTTTTGCTCAATGTAGAAGCACTCCGGCGCTTTGATATCTTCGAGGTTAATGCCGCCAAACGTTGGTTCAAGCGCCGCTACCACGTTGATAAATTTATCCGGATCGAGTTCATCAACTTCGATGTCGAACACGTCAATCCCGGCGAATTTCTTAAACAGAACGCCTTTACCTTCCATCACCGGTTTACCGGCCAGCGCGCCAATATTACCCAGGCCCAGAACCGCAGTACCGTTGGAAATAACCGCAACCAGGTTGCCGCGTGCGGTGTATTTGTAGGCTGCCAGCGGGTCCTTTTCAATTTCAAGACACGGTGCAGCCACGCCCGGCGAGTAGGCCAACGCGAGGTCGCGCTGGGTTGCCAGAGGCTTGGTCGGAGAAACCTGGATTTTACCGGGTACCGGAAATTCGTGGAAATCGAGGGCGCTTTGTTTTAACTGGTCATCCATCTTGTTGTTCCTTTCACGTATCTATCAAAAAAGTGGCGCGGGTAACCATTCTACTGAGCCGCACATTATCACCTCAGTCAACGGCACAAACTTTGAAGGTCCCCATACTCTCACCATTCAAAGAAAGAATTTGTTATCAATTTATAACATCTATGTTACCTGCTTAAGCCAGCAATACCATGCTTGTCTGCTATGCTTTTTGCTGACAACGCCCGCAATTATCTCAAAAGTGTGAATCACAACACGCATCTAACACTTTACTTTTCAAGGAGTATTTCCTATGACCCGTAAAGAGCTTGCCAATGCCATTCGTGCGCTAAGTATGGATGCCGTCCAAAAAGCTAACTCTGGCCACCCTGGAGCACCAATGGGGATGGCCGATATCGCCGAAGTACTGTGGAACGATTTCCTGCGCCATAACCCGTCCGATCCCACCTGGTACGATCGTGACCGGTTTATTTTATCCAATGGCCACGCCTCAATGCTGCTTTACAGCCTGCTGCATCTTTCCGGCTACAACCTGCCGCTCGAAGAGTTAAAGAACTTCCGCCAGCTCCATTCGAAGACGCCAGGACACCCGGAAATTGGCTATACGCCGGGCGTGGAAACCACCACCGGACCGTTGGGTCAGGGTTTAGCCAACGCTGTCGGAATGGCAATTGCAGAACGCACGCTGGCGGCGCAGTTTAACCAGCCAGACCACGAGATTGTTAATCACTATACCTGGGTCTTTATGGGCGACGGCTGTCTGATGGAGGGCATTTCTCACGAAGTGTGCTCGCTGGCGGGCACCCTGGGACTTGGTAAACTCATCGGCTTTTACGATCACAACGGCATCTCAATTGATGGCGAAACCGACGGCTGGTTTACCGACGATACCGCGAAACGCTTTGAGGCCTATCACTGGCATGTGGTGCACGAGATTGACGGTCATGACCCTGAGGCGGTGAAAAAAGCGATTCAGGAAGCACAGGCCGTTACCGATAAACCGTCGCTGATTATCTGCCGCACGGTGATTGGTTTTGGTTCACCGAATAAAGCCGGGAAAGAAGAAGCGCACGGCGCTGCGCTGGGTGAAGAAGAAGTGGCGCTGACCCGACAGAAGTTGGGGTGGCATCATCCTGCCTTTGAAATCCCCAAAGAGATTTACCGGGCGTGGGACGCTCGTGAAAAAGGCGAGAAAGCCCAACAGAGCTGGAATGAGAAATTCGCCGCTTATCGACATGCGCATCCGGATCTGGCGGCAGAGTTTACCCGCAGGATGAGCGGTGGACTGCCGGAAGAGTGGGAAGAAACGACCCAGAAATATATCACCGAGCTGCAGGCCAACCCGGCCAAAATCGCCACCCGTAAGGCCTCGCAAAATACCCTGAACGCCTACGGGCCGATACTGCCTGAGCTGCTTGGCGGTTCGGCGGATCTGGCGCCCAGCAATCTGACCATCTGGAAAGGCTCCACTTCTCTTAAAGAGGATCATGCAGGAAACTACATCCACTACGGCGTGCGGGAATTTGGCATGACCGCGATTGCCAACGGTATCGCTCACCACGGGGGTTTCGTACCGTACACCGCAACATTCCTGATGTTTGTCGAATATGCCCGTAATGCCGCACGCATGGCGGCGCTGATGAAAGCCCGACAAATCATGGTTTATACCCACGACTCGATTGGCCTTGGGGAAGATGGTCCCACGCACCAGGCCGTCGAACAGCTCGCCAGCCTGCGTCTGACGCCTAATTTCAGCACCTGGCGACCCTGCGATCAGGTTGAAGCGGCGGTAGGCTGGAGGCTGGCGGTCGAACGCCATGACGGGCCAACGGCGCTGATCCTCTCGCGGCAAAATCTGGCGCAGGTTGAGCGGACGCCTGAGCAAGTGCAGCAGATTGCCCGCGGCGGCTATGTGCTGAAGGATGGCGGCGGTAAGCCGGATGTTATCCTGATTGCTACCGGTTCAGAAATGGAAATCACGCTGCTGGCGGCGGAAAAACTGACCGGTGAAGGTCGTAACGTGCGAGTGGTTTCTCTGCCCTCAACCGATATCTTCGACGCCCAGGATGAGGCGTATAGGGAATCGGTTCTCCCCTCAAACGTCAGCGCGCGCGTGGCGGTAGAAGCAGGAATTGCCGACTACTGGTACAAATATGTTGGGCTGAAAGGGGCGATTGTCGGTATGACGGGTTATGGGGAGTCGGCTCCGGCAGACAAGCTGTTCCCGTTCTTCGGCTTTACGGTGGATAACATTGTCGACAAAGCGCATAAGGTGCTTAACGTGTGATCCACAGCGTGGGCCAGGCATCTGGCCCATGCCAGTTATCGCAGCTTGGCTCTTGGGCATAGCGCACCAGACGAAAACGCTGGCCGTCGTAGCGCCAGCGGGTCTGGATACCGCAATCTGCCAACCCTCGTCCTTTAGCGAGGGTTACCAGCTCGCGCGACTTCTCATCAAACGTGGCGTTGGTCAGCTCCATATCGCGGCTTTCCGCATCCGTTTTAAAAGGCAGGCTTAGCCGTACCGCCCGTGACGTCAACGGGGTAGTACGTGAAACCACCCACGCCAGATCGATGGTGTTATATGCCCCGGCTTCACAGCCGATCATCAGCAGCGCTTTATCATCCGTTAAGGCCGTGACGCGCATCTCGCGACGCAGCGGATCGATCGAACAGCGAATACCGTTGATCCGCCAGTTACCGTAATCCAGCAATTCACTGCGCTCTTGTTGCGTGAGAGGCGTTGGCGTTGGGTTAATCACAGCCACGCCTTTTAAAGCGGGAGCGGGAGGCACGCTGAGCGGAGGCTCGTCGCCTTTTTCGATCCATGCGGTTTCACTGCCGACCCGTTTTTGCTGGGCGTCGATAAAAAGCAGCGCGGCTTTTAGCCCGACCAGGGACAGGTTTTGCGCCCCTTTTTGCAGGGTTATCGCCTTCGCGTCCTGTACGGTTGTTAAAAATGCGCTGATGGTGGCCGGATCATCGGTCATCAGTTGCCAGGGGGTAATACGCCAGTGTTCGCCGCGAAGCGGGAGCGGCGCGCCATCCAGTAGCAGACGTGGCGCAATATCGCTCTCTTTGGCTGTAGGCGATTCCAGCCCACCCAGTTCAATACGCAACACGGCGTCGGTATGTGCCCCGGCACTGCGGCTCAAGGTCATGACCAGGCCGTGATGTTCTCCGGTATTGCGCGCCACACAAAAGTTTTGGTTATTGCACGTCACCTGCCAGTCAGAAAACGTCTGTTGCGCGGGCGCGGCCCACAGCAAACGGACGGGTAACAACCCGAGCAGGAAAAGTAAAATAACGCGATAGCGCATGGACGGTACAACCCCAAAGTCAAAACACACAGCCTAAGCGGTATCTTCCTTGCGCGACTGATGTGGCTCAATAAGAATCGTCGGATTGGCCGAAAATTTGTAAAGAAATATAAATCCCGCGCATTAGTCCATGAGATGCGACGACTGCAAATAGTTCAGCAATAGCACCGTCTTACCGTCACGGATTTCACCCGTTTTAATCATTTCCAGCGCCTGGGTGAACGGCAGCTCCAGAACCTCAATATCTTCATCTTCCACACCTCCGCCCGCATTTGCCCGCTGGCTGTCGCTGTATTGCGCAATAAAGAAATGAATTATCTCCGTCACGCCGCCCGGCGACATATAGAGCTCAAACAGCTTACGCACTTCCCCCACTTCAAAGCCGGTCTCTTCAATGGCCTCTTTCCGAATGCACGCTTCCGGTTCGTCGTTATCCAGCAGCCCGGCGCAGGTTTCAATCAGTTGACCGCTTTCATTACCATTGACCCAGGTGGCGACGCGAAACTGGCGGATGAGCACCACCGTTTTCTTCTCCGGGTTATACAGCAGGATAGTGGCGCCGTTGCCGCGATCGTAAACCTCGCGTTTGTGGCGAATCACCTCACCATTGCTACGGGTCAGGTCATAGGTAATATTGCGCAGGATGAAGTAGTTATCGGAAAGGACTTTATCTTTGATGAGGGTAATTTTTTGCGACATACCGGCTCCACAGCAAGAAGTGAGAAATAATACTACGCCGTGAAACCGGGTTTGTCTTGGTGCAATGTCGGCCTGATAAGCGAAGCGCCATCAGGCAATTATGCGGCACAGAGCCGGATAGCAACGCTAACGCGCCTTATCCGGCCTTCTTAGCGACTTAGTGAGATTTGACTGATTTTACGCCCAGCCAGTCGACGATCCCTTGGGCGGCATGCCGTCCTTCCGCCATGGCCGTAACCACCAGATCCGCACCGCGTACCGCGTCGCCACCGGCGAAGATTTTCGGGTTACTGGTTTGATAACGGTATGCGCTTTCAACATTGGCGGCTATGCGCCCCCAGTTATCGACCTTAACCCCATGCGTCTCCAGCCACGGCATGCCATGTGGGTGAAAACCAAACGCCATGATCACCGCATCTGCGGGCATGACAAACTCACTCCCGGCGAGGGGAACCGGGCGACGACGTCCCTGCGCGTCTGGCTCGCCAAGCTGGGTACGTAAAAAACGCACGCCGCTGACTCGCCCATCATCATGTAACACCAGCTCAACCGGCTGGACGTTAAACTCGAAGTTCGCCCCCTCTTCCCGGGCGTTCTTCACCTCTTTTTTCGAACCGGGCATGTTGGCTTCATCACGACGATAAGCGCAGGTCACCTGGCGTGCGCCGTGACGCAGCGCGGTACGCACGCAGTCCATTGCCGTATCGCCTCCGCCCAGCACAACCACGTTCAGTCCGGCGGTATCGATGAACGGCTCTTCAGGCAGTTCATCCAGCCCCATCACCTGTTTGGTGTTGGCAATCAGGAACGGTAACGCGTCATAAACGCCAGGCGCGTCTTCATTCGGCAGATCCGCCTTCATGGAACGATAGGTTCCTACGCCCACGAACACGGCATCGTAATCCTCCAGCAGCGCCGACAGCGCCACATCCTTACCCACTTCACAGTTAAGTTCGAAATGAATACCCATGGCGCTGAAGATTTCACGGCGGCGGGCCAGCAGCGATTTGTCCAGCTTGAAGGCCGGAATGCCGAACGTCAGCAAACCGCCGATTTCAGGGTGGCGATCGTATACGGTGGCGCTGACTCCGCTGCGCGCCAGCACATCCGCGCAGGCCAGACCCGCCGGACCCGCGCCGATGATAGCAACGCGCTTATCCACTTTCTGCACGTGGCTTAAGTCCGGTCGCCATCCTTTGCTCAGGGCCCGATCAGAGATGTAACGCTCAATATTTCCGATAGTGACCGCCCCATGCTCGCTACGCACCGTACATGCCCCTTCGCAAAGTCGGTCCTGCGGACATACGCGCCCGGTCACTTCCGGCAGGCAGTTGGTCTGGTGAGAAAGCTCAACCGCCGCATCGATATTCCCGGCTTTGACCAGTTCAATCCACTGCGGAATATGGTTATGCAATGGGCAGGTCCATTCGCAAATACTGTGGTCGCCGCATTTCAGGCAGCGGGACGCTTCCCGTTCCGCCTGCGCCGTACGAAACGGCAGATAGATCTCCTCAAAGCTGGTTTTACGGGCCTCAATTGCCAGCTTATCCGGCTCACCACGCGCAGGCGTCGCCTGCATTTGCTCACGTTTGGTAATTGCATGCGAAACGAAATCGGTGGCGTTGGCATGCCAGGGCTGACTTTCCAGACTGGCGGTGCGTAGCCTGCGCGCTTTTGACAGACCGGTAAGCGAATTTTCCGTCACCAGTTGTAACGCCTGCGCCGGACAGTTCTCTACGCAGGCGGGTCCCTGTTCGCGTCCCTGACACAAATCGCATTTGTGCGCAGTGGCTTTCACCTTCCCTTTAGCGACAGGAGTGAGTACGATCTGCATCGTGCCGAAAGGACAAGCAACGACGCACGATTTACAGCCAATACACTTTTTCGGGTTCACCTGAACGCTGTCGTTATCATGGCTGATTGCCCCGTTCGGGCAACTTCTGGCGCAGGGCGCATCTTCACAGTGATGGCAGGTTACCGCACTGCGCTGCTGCTGATGCTTGATGACGGTAATTCGGGGCTGGAAATGCCGTTGACTCAGGACATGCTGCTCGCCATTGTGAGCCATGACGCAGGCGACCTCACAGGCATGGCATCCCAGGCACTGCTGGCTATTAACCATAATAAAACGATTCATGGCTTCCTTCTTTTTTGGTTGCAAAAACCTTATTCTTTATATGAGTGTTGTTATTAACCGACACGGAAGGAAGCGGCAATGTTCATTTGCCCAGGAAGCACAACTATTTATCCAGAACCTGTGGCAGATCAATTTATTTCATCGCATATGAAATTGTGTTTCAGTTACCATCCAGTTTCATGGCGTTTTATTAACATTTATCAAATACACCGCATCGTTCGGGCTGTTTTAAGGCGCGACGTGTATTGTGTGAGGATGCACAAGTGACGGTAAAGCGTCCGGTCTCGGCCAGTCTGGCTAAAGCTTTTTTCTACATAGTGCTGTTGTCGATTCTCTCAACGGGTATTGCGCTGCTCACGCTGACCAGCAGCTTACGAGATGCCGAAGCCATCAACGTGGCTGGCTCATTGCGCATGCAAAGTTACCGTCTGGGTTACGATCTGCAAAGCCAAAGTCCGCAGCTTAACGCTCACCGCCAGCTTTTCCAGCAGGCGCTAAATTCGCCAGCACTACAGAACCTGAACGCGTGGTACGTGCCTCAAGCGGTAAAAAGTCGCTATGGACGTCTACATGCAAACTGGCTGGAAATGAACGCCCGTCTGATCGATGGCGATTTAAATTGGTACCAGAGCAATATCAATAACTATGTCGATCAAATCGATCTCTTCGTGCTGGCGCTGCAACATTATGCCGAACGCAAAGTAATGCTGGTTTTTGGTATTTCACTGGCGGGCGGGATCGGCATATTCACCCTCGTTTTCTTTACCTTGCGGCGTATTCGCCAGCAGGTGGTGCGTCCGCTGAATAAGCTGGTGGTGGCAAGCCAGCACATTGAACACGGTCAGTTTGACATCCCGTCGCTGGATACTGATTTGCCCAACGAACTCGGGTTGTTGGGCAAGACCTTCAGCCAGATGTCGAGTGAATTACACAAGCTGTACCGCTCGCTGGAAGCGTCTGTCGCTGAGAAGACCCACGATCTCCACGAAGCTAATCGTCGTCTGGAAGTGTTGTATCAGTGCTCTCAGGCGTTAAATACCAGTCAGATTGATGTGTACTGCTTCCGCCATATTTTACAGATCGTCCGCGAACATGACGCCGCCTATTTCCTGGAACTCACCGTCGGAGATAACTGGCGAATTAGCGAAGGCGCAAAAAGCCCCGAGCTGCCGATGCAGATCCTGCCGGTCACCATGCAGGAAACCGTCTACGGTGAACTGCACTGGCAAAGCCCGAACGTCAATGCTTCTACCCCGCTACTCAACAGCGTCTCCTCAATGCTAGGTCGCGGGTTGTACTTCAACCAGGCGCAAAAACATTTTCAGCAGCTGTTGTTAATGGAGGAGCGGGCGACGATTGCGCGCGAGCTGCACGACTCGCTGGCGCAAGTGCTCTCTTATTTACGCATTCAGCTCACGCTGCTGAAGCGTTCGATTCCCGAAGATAACGCCCCAGCGCAAAGCATTATGGCGGATTTTTCTCAGGCGCTGAACGACGCCTACCGCCAGCTACGCGAACTGCTCACCACCTTCCGCCTGACTTTACAGCAGGCCGATCTCCCCTCCGCCCTGCATGAAATGCTGGAAACGCTGCAAAATCAGACCTCGGCTAAACTGACGCTTGATTGCCGGTTACCGACGCTGGCGCTGGACGCGCAAATGCAGGTGCATCTGCTGCAGATCGTCCGTGAAGCAGTGCTGAACGCGATTAAACATGCCAGCGCAACCGAAATTGCCGTCAGTTGCGTGACCGCGCCGGATGGTAATCACACGGTTTATATTCGCGATAACGGCATCGGCATTGGCGAGCCGCATGAGCCTTCGGGGCACTATGGATTAAATATTATGCGCGAGCGGGCGGAAAGGCTGAGCGGCACGCTGACTTTCTCTCAACCCTCCGGAGGGGGAACGCTGGTGAGCATCAGTTTTCGTTCGGCAGAATCCGACGGTGAGCTAACGTAAAGAACCGCAAAGCGCCGTCGGTTCTCGATCCAGGCCTGACGGCGTTGGCACGAAAGGTAAGCTGTAAACGGGCATGATAATTTACATTATCTTCTTTTTTTCTCCACGTTTGCCCCGTACCTTGCCGCTAAAGTGAAGCAATTCACACCCATAACGATACGCAGAAACACGAGGTCCCCTTTTAATGGCGAATTTTTTCATCGATCGCCCCATTTTTGCCTGGGTGTTAGCAATCCTGTTGTGCCTGACAGGAGCCCTGGCTATTTTTTCGCTGCCCGTTGAGCAATACCCCGATCTGGCACCGCCAAACGTGCGGGTAACCGCGAACTACCCTGGCGCGTCCGCACAAACCCTGGAAAATACCGTCACCCAAGTTATCGAGCAGAACATGACTGGTCTCGATAATCTGATGTACATGTCGTCGCAGAGCAGCGGGACAGGCCAGGCGTCGGTTACGCTGAGCTTCCTCGCAGGAACCGATCCTGATGAAGCCGTCCAGCAGGTGCAAAACCAGCTGCAATCGGCAATGCGTAAGCTGCCGCAGGCGGTACAAAATCAAGGGGTCACGGTGCGCAAGACCGGTGACACCAATATTCTGACCATCGCCTTCGTCTCCACCGATGGCTCAATGGATAAGCAGGACATCGCCGACTACGTCGCCAGTAATATCCAGGATCCGCTCAGTCGTATAAACGGCGTGGGCGATATTGACGCCTACGGTTCACAATATTCCATGCGTATCTGGCTCGACCCGGTCAAACTTAACAGCTTCCAGATGACCGCTAAAGATGTGACCGATGCTATCGAGTCACAGAATGCGCAGATTGCCGTCGGGCAACTTGGCGGCACGCCTTCGGTGGACAAACAAGCGCTGAATGCGACGATCAACGCCCAGTCGCTGCTGCAGACTCCGGATGAATTCCGCGCGATTACGCTACGCGTCAACCAGGACGGCTCAGAAGTTAAACTGGGTGATGTGGCGACGGTCGAAATGGGAGCGGAAAAGTACGACTATCTCAGCCGCTTCAACGGCCACCCGGCTTCCGGTCTGGGGGTAAAACTGGCCTCCGGTGCTAATGAAATGGCAACGGCGGAGCTGGTTATCGACCGCCTGAATGAGCTCTCACAGTATTTTCCGCACGGGCTGGAATACAAGGTGGCGTATGAAACTACCTCCTTTGTCAAAGCCTCAATTATCGACGTGGTGAAAACGCTGCTGGAAGCGATCGCACTGGTATTTCTTGTGATGTACCTGTTCCTGCAAAACTTCCGCGCCACGCTGATCCCTACAATCGCCGTTCCCGTCGTCCTGATGGGTACCTTTTCCGTGCTCTACGCCTTTGGCTACAGCGTTAACACCCTGACGATGTTTGCGATGGTGCTGGCGATCGGCCTGCTGGTCGATGATGCCATTGTGGTGGTGGAAAACGTCGAGCGAATTATGAGTGAGGAAGGCCTCTCGCCGCGGGAAGCGACGCGGAAATCGATGGGGCAAATCCAGGGAGCGCTGGTCGGTATCGCCATGGTGCTGTCGGCGGTGTTTATCCCGATGGCCTTCTTCGGCGGTACTACCGGGGCTATTTACCGCCAGTTCTCGATTACCATCGTCTCCGCAATGGTTCTTTCAGTTCTGGTGGCGATGATCCTCACCCCTGCCCTGTGCGCCACTCTGCTCAAACCGCTACATAAAGGCGAGCATCACGGGCAAACCGGTTTCTTTGGCTGGTTTAACCGGATGTTTAACCGCAACGCCGAACGCTATGAAAAAGGCGTCGCCAGGATCCTGCACCGCAGCCTGCGCTGGATACTGATTTACGGCCTGCTGCTCGGTGGTATGGTTTTCCTGTTCCTGCGCCTGCCAACCTCCTTCCTGCCGCTCGAAGACCGCGGCATGTTTACCACCTCGATACAGTTGCCCAGCGGCTCGACCCAGCAGCAAACATTGAAAGTAGTTGAGGAAGTGGAGAAGTATTACTTCACCCATGAGAAAGACAACATTACGTCGGTCTTTTCCACGGTCGGTTCTGGCCCTGGCGGGAACGGTCAAAACGTGGCGCGGATGTTTGTCCGCTTAAAAGACTGGGATGATCGCGACACCACCACCGGAACCTCTTTCGCCATCATCGAGCGCGCGACCAAAGCCTTTAATAAGATTAAGGAAGCCCGCGTCTTCGCCAGCAGCCCTCCGGCGATTAGCGGTCTCGGGAGCTCTGCCGGTTTCGATATGGAGCTGCAAGATCACGCCGGTGCGGGCCATGATGCGTTAATGGCCGCGCGCGACAAGCTGATTGAGCTGGCCGGGAAAGACGCGTCTCTGACCCGTGTTCGTCATAATGGTCTGGACGACAGCCCGCAGTTGCAAATTGATATCGATCAGCGCAAAGCCCAGGCACTGGGCGTTTCCATTGATGACATCAACGACACCTTGCAAACGGCCTGGGGCTCCAGCTACGTCAATGACTTTATGGACCGGGGTCGCGTGAAGAAGGTTTACGTGCAGGCGGCGGCAAAATATCGCATGCTCCCGGACGACATCAATCTGTGGTACGTCCGCAATAATAGCGGCGGCATGGTGCCTTTCTCGGCCTTTGCCACGTCGCGCTGGGAAACGGGTTCACCGCGTCTGGAACGCTATAACGGCTACTCCGCCGTCGAGATTGTTGGCGAAGCCGCCCCAGGCGTCAGTACCGGTACGGCGATGGACATTATGGAATCGCTGGTCCACCAGTTGCCGACCGGATTCGGCCTCGAATGGACCGCGATGTCTTACCAGGAACGGCTGTCGGGCTCTCAGGCGCCAGCCCTGTACGCCATTTCTTTACTGGTGGTGTTCCTGTGTCTGGCGGCGTTGTACGAAAGCTGGTCGGTTCCCTTCTCCGTCATGCTGGTTGTACCGCTGGGGGTCATTGGCGCGTTGCTCGCTACCTGGATGCGCGGTCTGGAAAACGACGTGTACTTTCAGGTCGGGTTACTCACCGTGATCGGGCTTTCGGCGAAGAACGCAATATTGATTGTTGAATTCGCCAATGAGATGAACGAGAAAGGTCATGACTTGCTCGACGCCACGCTGCATGCCTGTCGCCAACGCTTACGCCCAATTCTGATGACGTCACTGGCGTTTATCTTTGGGGTATTGCCGATGACCATCAGCAGTGGTGCAGGTTCCGGCGGTCAACATGCGGTGGGGACTGGCGTAATGGGCGGGATGATTTCAGCCACTGTCCTGGCGATTTACTTCGTTCCTCTGTTCTTTGTGCTGGTACGCAGACGCTTCCCATTGAAGCCCCGCCCAGAATAATCGGACACAAAAAAGGCGACTTACGTTGAGTCGCCTTTTATTATCCTTTGCAGGATATGAATTTCTTCCAGAAAATTATTTACGAAGCATCACTTCGATAAAGTCTTTCCAGTTCCCCAGTTCACGTTCAATCATAACAACCTCTCTTATTATTATGGGCATTCTACGAAATCATCATCATAAAAAGAAGATCATTTAACCAATGGTTGCGATTACATCCTCCAGTGTTCGGGGGTATATGTAATCACTATGCGCTAACCCCATAAATTTTATGTGACTTACTGCAATATTTTGAAATATTCATACATCATCTACGACTTTGGCAATTCTGATGGAAAAACAGGCTGATGCAAACAGGCAAATTCTGATTTTCAGTTTCCCGTGAATTTTGGAACTTTCAGGAATCATTATTCACCATTCAACAACAATGTTATATTTTTCTATAACGGTTCGATGACAATATGTATTATTCATGTTTATAGAACACGAGAATAAATATTCAAATTACGTCAATAAGGATTCAAATGATCACCCTCTACGGCATTAAGAATTGCGATACGATTAAAAAAGCCAGACGCTGGCTGGAAGACAATGGGGTCGACTACCGCTTCCATGATTATCGCGTCGACGGCCTGGACAACGCGTTATTACACGCCTTTATCAGCGAATTGGGTTGGGAGGCGCTGCTCAATACACGTGGAACCACCTGGCGCAAACTGGATGAAGCCACACGTAACCAAATCACCGATGCGTCCTCTGCTGCTGCATTGATGATTGAAATGCCTGCAATTATCAAACGCCCATTGCTCTGCGCGCCGGGTAAGCCTATGCTGCTTGGCTTTAGTGAATCCAGTTATACGCAGTTTTTTAATGAGGTATAGTCTATGTCGTGCCCGGTTATTGAGCTGACACAGCAGCTTATTCGCCGTCCTTCCCTGAGCCCGGATGATGCCGGGTGCCAGGCGTTAATGATTGAACGCCTGCGCGCGGTAGGTTTTACCGTTGAGCGTATGGATTTTGGTGACACACAGAATTTTTGGGCATGGCGCGGCAAAGGTGAGACTCTGGCATTTGCCGGTCACACTGACGTAGTGCCTGTCGGCGATGTCGATCGTTGGATTAATCCACCGTTCGAACCGACCATTCGCGATGGCATGTTGTTCGGGCGTGGCGCAGCCGATATGAAAGGCTCACTGGCGGCAATGGTCGTGGCCGCAGAACGTTTTGTCGCCCAGCATCCGAACCATCAGGGTCGTCTGGCGTTTTTGATAACCTCTGACGAAGAGGCCAGCGCCCAAAACGGCACCGTAAAAGTGGTTGAAGCACTTATGGCACGCAATGAACGACTGGATTATTGTCTGGTTGGCGAGCCGTCCAGCACGGAAATCGTTGGCGACGTGGTGAAAAATGGGCGTCGTGGTTCACTGACCTGCAATCTGACCATTCACGGCGTGCAGGGCCACGTAGCCTACCCACATCTGGCCGATAACCCGGTACACCGCGCGGCGCCAATGCTTAATGAACTGGTGGCGATTGAGTGGGATCAGGGCAACGAATTCTTCCCGGCGACCAGCATGCAGATTGCCAATATTCAGGCAGGAACCGGCAGCAACAATGTTATTCCCGGCGAACTGTTTATCCAGTTCAACTTCCGTTTCAGCACCGAATTAAACGATGAAATGATTAAGTCCCGGGTGCTGGAACTGCTGGAGAAACATCAGTTGCGTTATACCGTCGACTGGTGGCTTTCCGGTCAGCCGTTCCTGACCGCACGCGGTAAACTGGTGGATGCGGTGGTGAACGCCATTGAGCACTATAATGAGATTAAACCGCAGTTACTGACTACAGGCGGGACGTCCGACGGGCGTTTTATTGCCCGCATGGGGGCACAGGTAGTAGAACTGGGGCCGGTCAACGCGACCATTCATAAAATTAATGAATGTGTTAATGCCGCCGACCTGCAGCTGCTTGCCCGTATGTATCAACGTATCATGGAGCAACTCGTCGCCTGATGAGTGTTCCTGTAAGAGGAAATGAGCATGGACTGGCTGGCAAAATACTGGTGGATTCTAGTGTTGGTGTTTCTGGTAGGCGTATTGCTGAACGTGATTAAAGATCTCAAGCGCGTCGACCACAAGAAATTTCTTGCCAATAAGCCGGAGCTTCCCCCGCATCGTGATTTTAACGATAAATGGGATGACGACGACGATTGGCCAAACAAGGATCAACCGAAGAAATAAGCCAACGTAGGCCGAATGGCGGTTACACATCGCCATCCGGCCTGCGGGTTAAATCATCTCAATCACATCATCATCGTGAGGCTTACCACCGCTCAGCGCTTCATCAAAGTAGTGCTTCGGTACGGTAAAACGCAGGTGGTCGAGCGCAAACTGCATACTGCGTTCATCAATGGCGTGCCCCAGATTTTCGACGATATCCAGCGTCACATCCCCACCGGCGCGTATTAACGCCTCCTGCGCGGCAACGGCATGAGATAACTCAATCACCCGGTCTTCACCGCCGTGAATCAAATGCACTGTCGTCGCGGTGGTTGCAACCTCCGGCAACGTGGCATAGCGACCATTAAAGGCGATGACCCGCGACGCCAGCCCAGGCTCGGCTTTAATACTCTCAAGCGACATAATCGAGCCCTGAGAAAAACCAATCAGCGCGGTCGCCTGAGGCGAAACGCCGCTTTGCTTCTGCCAGTAGCGAACGGTTTCGATAAAGACCGGCATAATCGCGTCAATACGCGCCTGGCGGTTCTCTTCCGTTATCCCCTGTACAGAAAACCACTGACGCCCGGAAGTCGTACCATAAGGCTCTGCCCCGCCAATGCTGACGATTAGCGCATCCGGAAACAGCGGCGCAAACCAGGAGCCAATTTCGCCCATGGCAACCGGGTTATCGCCGACGCCATGAAACAGCAACAAGAGCTGTTGAGCGGGTTTATCGGGACTTTGAACAACAAAATGGTCATGTTTCATGGCGATCTCCTTAACTGATGAGAATCATTCTACGCCGCTTAACCGCAATGACCATGCCAGGAAATTGAAGAAGTTAGTGAAAAAATTGCCATTGCATAATGCGATTATGTAGCCGTTGTTCACGCTCAGCATCCAGCTGTTTTAAGGCCTGCGCCGCCTCGGCGCGCTGAACTGCCAACAGCGCTTTGCGACCCGATATTTTCAGCTGTTGGCACAATTCAGCATCGCTGCGTTGAGCCTGTATACGCCCGCGTAATGCCGGAAGAGGCAACTCGCTGCGCTCAAGCAAACGACTCAGACAACCTAATGATGTCAGTAATGGTCGATGCGCGAAGGCAAACCCAGCCAGCTCACCCCAGTCATCCTCATTAAGCGTAGTCTCTTTCAGTGGTACCAGCGGAATGCGCTCTGCGTTCCACTGCGCAAGAATCTCCGCATCCCGTCGCAGGCGCTGGTGCGCCCGCCAGGCAAGGCGTTTTCCCGCTTCGCTGATGGGCAGCACCGCCATAGCGGTATAACAGCCGCTGCTGGCTTCCCGATGATTACCCATCCGTACCAGGACAAAACCGCAGCGCTGCCAGAAACGCCATAATTCAGCCGTATAACCAAAGCTGACGGACAGATAGTCGCACTGCGTGCAATAGTGCCGGGCCTGCAGAATCAGCTGTTGCCCAATACCTTCCCTTTGACGCGCGGGATGAACCGCAATTCGACTGACCCGCCGCCCGACGAGCGTCGCCGCCAATGGGTCTCCGCCGTGCGCCGCCAGTGACTGCGCAACCAGATTTCCTCTTGGTCGGCGAAATCCGGCCCAGACGGCCTGGCTTAATTCTGCGGATAATCCCCCCTCGTCGACCAGCCAGACGGCACCCGCCACCGGGTCAGCAGCCGAAGCCTGAAGAAAATGCTGACCCGGCGCGTCCATCATTCGCCGCAGATCCAGTGGCGAGGTGCGATAATGCGCACCGGAAAGTAGCTGATATACCGCTAACGGCAGCGCCGGGTTTGTCTGCCATGAGAGTTGATCAAATGCCGAGAAGTTAAGCTCCCCTAAGGGGGCGTGCGCAAAGGTTTCGTCGTCAAACACCAGCGCATCGCTGACGATTTTCTCCAGCGGACATCCCTGCGCCCAGCGCACGGGTTGTTGCAACTCATAGCGTCGAAGATGGGGAAAGCGGGCGCAGAATTTCAGCAAAAAGCCTCTGCCGGTTCCCTCGTAGCCCTGTACGGTGGTGGTTAACAGCGTACGAGGGAAACGCGCAACCAGTTGGTGCAGCAGCGGCGCGGGGATCGCGGCGGCTTCATCCACAACCAGCCAATCTGCGGTTGCAGAACTGCTTAACAGCGCATCCGGGGCCATAAAGCGGTAACGCTCTGCGGCAAATTGCGCCAGCACATCCGTTGCCGCTTTAGCAGGCGCGGTGACAATCGCGGTCCCGTTGATACGTGCTATCAATTGCCCTGCCAGAGCCGATTTACCCCGGCCACGTGCAGCTGTGACCACAGCCACGCCGGGAGGCATATCCAGCAACTGGGTTAAAATCATCACCTGTTCAGGCTGAGGGTAACCGGTTGCCGCGTGCCAGACTGCACGAACAGGAAAACGCGGGCTGGAAACTGCCTGATGCTGCTGCCAGTGCAGCGCCTGTCCGTCACGGGAAATCACCCGTTTGACATGTTCAACAAAGTGCGGCGTTGGGATAGGTTCAGCACAGTCGCTCCAGCGCAGTGAATCCACGTCCGGATGCGTGTGCCAGGTATGCCAGGGGGGAGTCAGCAAAACCAGCCAGCTCCCGGCGATCAGCGTTCCGCTTAAGGCGGCAAACGCCGCAGCGTCAAATCCCTGCCCGGCGTCAAAAACCGCATGACGAAATTCGCGCCCTAATAACGTTTGCAGCGCCTGTGGCGTACAGTTTGGCTCAGCAGGGGCGAGTGCGCCCACCCATAACCAGTCGCCGGGTAACGTGTCGCGTAGCGCTAAAGCCCGCTCCTGACACCAGTTCCCCTCACCACTGATAATCAGCAGACGACGGATCCCTTCGCGGGCCATCTGTTCGGTTAACGCGCTCAGCGCCGTATTATCAGACATCCCTGCCTCAGTAGCTTAAATGCCTTTACCAAAAGTATTACATTGTCCCGGATCGCCGCTGTCAAAACCGCGTTTGAACCAGCTAAGCCGCTGCTCAGAAGTGCCGTGGGTAAAGCTGTCCGGCACAACGCGTCCTTGTCCCTGCTGCTGCAGGCGATCGTCGCCAATAGCCTGAGCGGCGTTCAGCGCTTCAGCCAGGTCGCCGGACTCCAGCACGCCCTGCTGCTGCATACTGTTGCCCCAGACGCCGGCAAAGCAGTCCGCCTGCAGTTCCATACGTACGGAAAGACGGTTCACCTCAGCCTGTGAGGCATTCTGCTGCATCTGGCGAACTTTCGGTTCAATACCCAGCAGTTTCTGCACGTGGTGGCCCACTTCATGGGCGATAACATAGCCCTGAGCAAAATCACCATCGGCGCCCAGCTTGTTTTTCATGTCATCATAAAATGAGAGGTCGATATACACCGTACCATCCGCCGGGCAGTAAAACGGCCCCATCACCGACTGACCTGCGCCACAGCCGGTACGCGTCGCTCCGCGATACATTACCAGCTTCGGCTGTTGGTAGGTCCGGCCCATTTTTTCAAACTGCTGCCCCCAGGTATCTTCCGTGGTGGCCAGAATCACCGAAGTGAATTTTGCTGCTTCATCATCGTTTGGGCTGATGGAGTGTGATGATTGCTGTTGGGAAACTGGCTGGCCGGTCATTAATCCGGTGAGATCCACGCCATAATATCCCGCCACCAGCACCACAATCAGCAGGATGATGCCGCCTTTACCACTGGGCAAACGAAAACCAGGGCCGCCTATAGAAGGGCCGCCACCGGAGCTATTTCGTCTGTCTTCCACATTGTCACTTTCACGACGCCCTTGCCAGCGCATAATCACCTCAACTTTTTATTCATTATGATGATGATCGTAGGCGGTTCGGAACAGGATTACCATAAGAAACAGTAATCAAAATCGGCGGGATTGATGAGCCGGAGAGCGATCGCCGGCTCAGGGGAGGATTAGTCTAACTTCACACCCAGACGATGCGCGACGGCTTCATAAGCTTCGATCAGGCCGCCCAGGCTCTGGCGGAAGCGATCTTTGTCCATTTTATCCAGCGTTTCTTTGTCCCACAGACGGCTGCCGTCCGGTGAGAACTCATCGCCCAGGACCACTTCACCTTTATACAAACCAAATTCAAGTTTGAAGTCGACCAGAATCAGACCGGCATCATCAAACATCTTTTTCAGCACGTCGTTGGCTTTGTAGGTCAGCTCTTTCATACGCGCCAGATTCTCTTTGCTCACCCAACCAAAAGTTTCGCAATAGGAATCGTTAATCATTGGATCGTGCATAGCATCGTTTTTCAGGAACAGATCAAACAGCGGCGGATTCAGTTCAATACCTTCCTCAACGCCTAAACGCTTAACCAGGGAACCTGCTGCGCGGTTACGAACCACACATTCAACCGGTACCATCTCCAGTTTTTTCACCAGACATTCAGTATCGGAAAGCAGTCGCTCCATCTGGGTAGGAATGCCCGCTTCTTGCAGTTTAGTCATAATGAAATGGTTGAACTTGTTGTTCACCATGCCTTTACGATCAAACTGTTCAATGCGCGCGCCATCCCCTGCTGACGTATCATTGCGGAATTCGAGCACCAACAGGTCCGGGTTTTCCGTGCTGTATACGGTCTTCGCTTTACCACGATACAACTCAGCTTGCTTTTGCATCTTTATTACTCCTGGGTGTGAATTAACGATAAATATTGCGTTTTTCTGCCGACGCACACGTTTGCGTATCATATCAGAAAAAAAGGGCTGGAGTTATCCAGCCCTTTATTTTTACTTACTGAACGCTGCCTGGAAGACGGCGACCAGCGCGTCGTTCTGGCTTTGCGTCAGGGTATGCCCCTTCGGATCGATAAACTGCAAGCTACTGCGGTTGTCTAAATCACCGACCTGCAGTTTATAGTCGCCGGATACCAGACCCGGATCGCTTGCGCCCAGCTCCTGCCAGTTGCTATCAGACAGTGGTTTGTAGGTCACGGCGATGCTGCCCTGAGAACGGGTGCTGTCGGTCACTTTCATCCCCACTTTCTCAAGCGCTGCCGGCAGACGCTGCCATACCACGTTGAACGGTCCACGTACCACCAGCATCGGTAAACCGGTGTCATCGGCAGCACTCTGAACATCCATGGTGGCGGCAGAGCGGTTCTGCGCGGCATTCGCGGCGTCAGTGGCGTTCTTATCCAGACCTGCGGAGATAACGTTCATCATCTCAGCGCTGTAACGCTGCATTGATGCTGGATCAGCTACGGGTTTACCCGCCTGCTCGAGGTTAATCAGTTTCACCGTTACCGCTTGCTGATAGCCCTGCGGTTTAACCGAGATTTGATAACGTCCACGGTACTGCTCGTCTTCATCCAGACGGTTCCAGTTAACCCAGTCGGTGGTCAACGTCTGGCTGGCATCATCACGTTTGGTGATCGTGTAGTTTTTAGACTGAATGACGCTAACGACCTGTGGCCACAGCGTGTTGCCACGACCATTTTCCACCAGCAATGTCGACGTATCACCCGCGATCTGAGTGCGAGCGCCGGTGACTAATGCTAACGGCTGTGCCGGCGGGCGAATGTCCAGCGCTTTACCAACGGCACCGCTGCCGTTGGTGACCGGGATATTATAGTCACCCGACATAACCGGCAGAATCATCCCAGCTGGAGCGTGAAGCTCAGCAAGCGGTGCGGCCTCCAGATAGGATTCATCACCGCTCACCTGGCGCTTATAACGCGAGTCAGAACTACAGGCCGCGAGCAACATAACAAGCGAAACACCCGCAACCTTGGCCAGGCGCGACTTTTGTACTGAGTAAGCCATCAAATCTCCCTAAACTTTACAGCAAACCGGCATGCTTAAGCGCCGCTTTGACGATTTCACGAGCATTATCCGTGATTGGCGTCATCGGCAGACGTAGCGTATCGGTCGCCACAAGTCCCAACTCCTTACACGCCCATTTCACTGGGATAGGATTGGGTTCGACAAATAGTTTGTTGTGTAACGGCATCAGACGCTGGTTAATCACCCGCGCCTCGGCAAAGTTCCCGGCTGCCGCCAGTTTGCACATTTCGGCCATATCGCGTGCCGCAACGTTAGACGTCACGGAAATCACGCCATGACCACCGAGCTGCATAAAATCCAGTCCGGTCGCGTCATCACCGCTGAGCAGAATAAAGTCGTCTGAAACCAGCTCTTTGATCTGGTGAACGCGACTTAAGTTCCCCGTGGCCTCTTTAATAGCGATAATATTTTTTACTTTCGCCAGGCGACCAACGGTTTCCGGCAACATATCGCAGCCGGTACGGGACGGTACATTATACAGAATTTGCGGCAGGTCAGTATGTTCAGCGATGGCTTTGAAATGCTGGAACAAACCTTCCTGGGTTGGGCGGTTGTAGTAAGGCGTCACCGTCAGGCAGCCGACAACACCACTGTCGTTGAAACGCTGCGTCAGACTAATGGCTTCCGCGGTCGCATTAGCGCCGGTTCCGGCAATCACCGGAATACGCCCGTCGGCCAGCTCCAGGGTCATCATCACCACATCGCCATGTTCATCATGACTCAGGGTGGCAGACTCACCGGTGGTGCCAACCGAAACGATCGCCGAGGTGCCGCTGGCGACATGATAATCAATCAGTTTTTTCAGGCTCGACCGGCAGACTTTACCTTTCTCATCCATCGGCGTAACAAGCGCGACAATACTTCCCGTGAACATGGGCCATCCTCTGTGCAAACAAGTGTCTCAATGGTACGTTTGGTACGACAATAAAAGCAAGCGACCAGAGCCGTTCTGATTGTTGTATGCATGTTTTTTTTATGCTTTCCTTATGATTACCTCACCGCTCAAAGGAAGAACAGGTTTGACATCGTCATCGCAACACTATCTGGTCATTACTGCGCTGGGTGCTGACCGCCCGGGAATTGTGAACACCATCACACGTCATGTCAGCAGTTGCGGCTGTAATATCGAAGACAGCCGACTGGCCATGCTGGGTGACGAGTTCACGTTTATCATGTTGCTGTCGGGCACCTGGAATGCCATTACCCTAATTGAATCAACCTTGCCGTTGAAAGGTGCAGAGCTGGATTTACTGATTGTGATGAAGCGCACGACCGCACGCCCCCGTCCGGCGATGCCCGCTACGGTATGGGTGCAGGTCGATGTTCCTGATTCTCCGCATTTGATTGAACGCTTTACCGCTCTGTTTGACAGCCACCAAATGAATATTGCGGAACTGGTTTCACGTACGCAACCGGCTGAGAACGAAAAGGCGGCACAGCTGTTTATTCAAATTACCGCACATAGTCCTGCGTCACATGATTCGGCAAATATTGAAGATGCGTTTAAAGCACTCTGTACAGAACTCAATGCGCAAGGCAGTATTAACGTCGTCAATTACTCACAGCATGATGAACAGGATGGAGTTAAGTAATGAACCCACTGAAAGCCGGTGATATCGCACCGAAATTTAGCTTGCCGGATCAAGACGGAGAACAAGTAAATTTAACCGACTTCCAGGGACAGCGTGTTCTGGTTTATTTTTACCCGAAAGCCATGACACCCGGCTGTACCGTACAGGCCTGCGGCCTGCGCGATAACATGGATGAGTTAAAAAAAGCAGGTGTTGAAGTGCTGGGAATCAGCACCGATAAACCAGAGAAGCTTTCCCGATTCGCGGAGAAAGAAGTCCTTAACTTCACGCTCCTGTCCGACGAAGATCACCAGGTTTGCGAGCAGTTCGGCGTCTGGGGTGAGAAGTCATTTATGGGCAAAACCTATGATGGCATCCACCGCATCAGCTTCCTGATTGATGCTGAAGGGAAAATTGAGCATGTGTTTGATGACTTCAAAACCAGCAACCACCACGACGTGGTAATGAACTGGCTGAAAGAGAACGCCTGATTTACATTTTGCCGGATAGCGCCTGATGGTGACGCCACGCGTCTTATCAAGCCGCCATCCGCATAACTCCGTAGCCGGATAAGGCGTTTACGCCGCCATCCGGCATCAACGTCGTTTATTCAAACGTCCCTTTTACACAGGCTTTTTTCTCTCTGACGACGACTTTTCCCTTCGCCCACAGGTGATGAACTTCAAGCGCATCATTGAGCACCAGAATGTCGGCATCGCATCCCACCGCCAGACGCCCTTTATGCTCCAGTCCCAAAAATTCTGCGACCGTTCGCGTCAGCGGACACAGCGCCAGTTCCAGCGGTATGGCATGAACCTTCACCAACTGGCGCACTGTTTCAGCCAGTGATTCAAACCCTGCGACACCGATGCCGGTAAGATTACCGTAGTCATCAAATTCCGGCTGGCTACCGTTGCCATCCGAACTCAAGGTAATACGCGACAGCGGCACGTTCTGGCGTAGCGCCGTGGCGATAGCCGTGGCCGGGTCGACGGGTTCATCAATGCTGCTGGTAATGTCGATATAACCGCCTTTGCGGGCATACTCCAGCGCCGACTGAAACAACGGTTCCGCACGATTGACGTGTGTGGGCAGCAGCTTGGTAATCGGTACATCGCAGCTGTCGAGGATCTGGTACAACGGCTCCAGCATGCGCGGGCTGTCGCCCATATGGAAGACGCTAATCCCCGGCTTGCGCCCTAACAATCCGCCAACGCGCGACTGCGCCGCCATGTTTGCCAGCGCCGAGGTGTCCGGGGCTGAAGAACGATGGTCCGAAACAGCACATTTCACGCCAATGATTTTATCGATCAGCGCCACATCGCGATCGATACTGCCGGTGATGGTCGGGGAAGGCAGAGAATACGCCCCGGTCAGCATCCATGCGCTGATGCCTTCAAATTCCAGCGCGCGGGTTTTCGCCAGCAGCGATTCAGGGTGACGGGTAATACCATCTGTCCCCAGCAATCCCACCACCGAGGTGACGCCAGCTTCAACCAGCCGCGACAAGCGTACTTCCGGCGTGCGGGTGTGCGGCCCCGCTTCTCCACCGCCGCCAATCAGATGGACGTGTTGATCGATAAATCCTGGGCACACAATCGCACCGTCAAGATTGATACACTCGCAGCCAGGAAAATCGTCAGGGGAAATCGACGGCGCGATGGCAACAATTTTGCTGTCAGACACCAGTATATCCTGGCGCCCTAAGTCTTCCGGCGCGTACACGTGTCCCTGCTGGAACAACGTCAAATTAAGAATGGAACAGTTCATAACCTTCCTTGTCAGGCAATAACCTGCATAACCCAAATAGAGAGCAGCGCATTAATTACGCATACCGCAATAATAAGCGGGTAATAACGGGGATGGACCCCCGCAGTACCCAGACAGCGTCCCACATTTTGCACCGGATTGCCCATCAGGTAGATAGCCGGTAACAGCACCGTAGCATCATGTCCCGTAAGCGTACCGGCGATAACCAGGCTGGCGCAAACACCGACGCCGCCTCCCATACTCATCACCGCCGCCAGCAGTACGGTAGCAGATTCCCCCGGCAGTCCCCACAGCGCCATTACCGGCTCACATACCCGCCCGACAATCTCGAGCAGTCCCGTCACCTTCAGCGCCTGAATAATCACAAACGCCATTACCACGTTAGGCAACAGGCTGGTTGTTGCAATAGTGAATCCGCGCCGTGCGCCATCGATAAACATATCCATGACGTTTTTACGTACTTGCGTTGTCATCTCACGCCTCCTGCTGCGTACGGCGATTTTCCAGCTGCGCAATCCACAAACGCAGCAGGTTCGCACCCACAAATTTGAAGACAAGGATCACCGCCAGGGGCGTAATCACCGGAACGGTAACCATCGTAAACAACGCGGCACCCGAGGAAAAATAGTTGGTAATACACGCACTGCCGCTGGTTTGCCAGCAGGCAAAAATGGCACGTTCCTGTTCAGTGATAATGCCCTCTTCCGCCATTTCTTTAGTCATCCCTGCCGCAGCATCGGTATTTTGCAAATTCGCAATCAGCGCCAGCGAACAAATACCTGGAATACCGAGTAACGGGCGCAGGACTGGCGTCATCAGTTGCTGTGCCGCACGCAACCCTCCCAGCCCTTCGGTGACGGAAATTATCCCGAGTGAAAGAATGACGGAAGGCGCCAGCTCAAGCGCGAATAAGAAGCCGTCTTTTGCGCCCATACCGCCCGTGCCGCGAAAAGAGACCGCCGTGTCCCCCGCCGCATTAATCTGCCCAAACGCACCGTTGAGAACGGTGAAATCAAAGACTCGCCACCATTCGGTACTTTTCGCAAACATGCCGGAAAAAAGAATAATCGTAATAAAAAAAGCGAGATAACCGCCCCATCCCACCTTCTGCTGCGTGTGTGTGTTGTGACCCATTTTGTTCTCCTGTTGGCCTTATTCCTTGCGTGACTTAAAGACATCACGCGGGTCAAGTTAAAGACAAACGCAGAGAAAAACGACACCAGAGGAGATTATTCAGAATGTGTGGATAGAGGTCAGACAAGTTCGGCTCCGGCGACATTGCATCGCCGGAGCAAACAGATTAGGGTTCATCAACGACCTGACCATCCGGCCAGGCATGCATTACCGCTTTGATTAACGTCGCCAGAGGAATCGCAAAGAATACGCCCCAGAATCCCCACAGGCCGCCGAATATCACCACTGAGAGAATAATCACCAGCGGATGCAGATTTACCGCCTCGGAGAACAGCACCGGCACCAGCAAATTACCGTCCAGCGCCTGGATTATCAGGTATACGGCAAAACAGCTCCAGAACTCGGTGCCAAGCCCGAACTGGAACAATGCCACACCGACCACCGGAATAGTGACCACGAAAGCGCCGATATACGGGATCAGTACGGAGAAGCCTACCAGCACCGCCAGCAGCAGCGAATAGTTGAGGCCAAACAGCAGGAAGCCGAGCCAGGTCGCCACGCCGACCACCACCATTTCCAGCACCTTGCCGCGGATATAGTTGGTGATTTGCTGGTTCATCTCTTTCCACACCTGCCCCGCCAGTCCGCGATTACGCGGCAGCACCCGACGCACTGCGTTCAGCATTTGTCCTTTATCTTTGATCAGGAAGAACACCATCAACGGGACGAGAATCAGATACACCGCCAGCGTCAGCAATCCGACCAGTGAAGCCAGCGAATATTTCACCACCGAATCGCCCATGGTGAGCATTCGCGAGCGCATATTCTCCGCCATCGCATCAATAATGCCCGCATCCATCAGCGCCGGATAACGCCGCGGTAAGGTGGCGGCAAAATCAGACAATTTATTGAGCATGCCGGGCATATCGCGGATCAGGTAGATCCCCTGTTGCCATGCAACGGGCATTACCACAAACGCCATCAGCAGCAAAATACCGACAAACACCACCAACACAATCGATGTCGCCCAACGCCGTGAACAACCAATATGTTCCAGCCGTACTGTCGGCCATTCGAGCAGGTACGCCAGCACAATGGCGACCAGCAGCGGCGCCAAAAGACCGCTAAAAAAGAACAGGATGCCAAAACCGGCAACCAGAATAATCAGCAAGGCGATGGCTTCGGGGTCGCTAAAGCGGCGGCGATACCATTGCATCAACATTTCGAGCATAAAACCCTTCCATGAATCCAATAGCGGGATTGCGATCCCGAATTGTATCGAAATGTCACAAAAAAGACTTCGCTTTTTATAGCGGATTACGCAAAGTGAAAAGTCATTTTTCCTGGGTGTTCATCGTCAGGTTTCGCAGTTACACTCCCTAAGCTTGCGGAGTGTGAACGAAACTTCACGGCATTGGTCAAATGGCTATCTCAAAAAAGAATACAGGACAGAGGTTATGTTCAGGCAGTTGAAAAAAAACCTGGTTGCTACCCTCATTGCTGCACTGACCATCGGTCAGGTTGCGCCCGCATTTGCCGAAACCGCGGACACCCTGCCTGATATGGGAACCTCGGCAGGGAGTACGCTTTCCATAGGACAGGAAATGCAGATGGGCGATTATTATGTACGCCAGCTGCGCGGCAGTGCGCCATTAATTAACGATCCGTTGCTGACGCAATACATTAATGCGCTGGGGATGCGTCTGGTCTCGCACGCCGACTCGG
Source organism: Citrobacter sp. RHB35-C21 (assembly GCF_013816515.1). Taxonomy (NCBI): domain Bacteria; kingdom Pseudomonadati; phylum Pseudomonadota; class Gammaproteobacteria; order Enterobacterales; family Enterobacteriaceae; genus Citrobacter; species Citrobacter sp. RHB35-C21. The sequence continues at coordinate 1,507,377 of NZ_CP057147.1, read as the reverse complement.
TAAAAACGCCCTTCACCTTCTTTTTGATTAACAACGATGAAATCAACGCCTTTGCTTTCTTTGGCGGCAACGTTGTTTTGCACTCCGCACTGTTCCGCTATTCCGATAACGAAAGCCAACTGGCATCGGTTATGGCGCACGAAATTTCCCACGTTACGCAGCGTCACCTGGCGCGTGCAATGGAAGACCAGAAACGCAGCGCGCCGCTAACGTGGGTGGGTGCGTTAGGGTCAATTTTATTGGCGATGGCCAGCCCGCAGGCGGGTATGGCGGCGCTGACCGGTACGTTGGCGGGTACACGCCAGGGGATGATTAGCTTTACGCAGCAAAACGAACAGGAAGCAGACCGCATCGGTATTCAGGTACTGCAACGCTCGGGATTCGATCCCCAGGCCATGCCGACGTTTCTGGAAAAATTGCTCGATCAGGCCCGTTACTCTTCGCGTCCACCAGAAATTTTGCTGACTCACCCCCTGCCAGAAAGCCGTCTGTCGGATGCCCGTAACCGCGCCAACCAAATGCGTCCGGCTGTCGTCCAGTCTTCAGAAGATTTTTATCTGGCCAAGGCACGCACCTTAGGCATGTACAACTCTGGTCGCAACCAGCTGACCGATGACCTGCTGAGTAACTGGTCGAAAGGCAACATACGTGAGCAACGTGCGGCGCAGTATGGCCGGGCATTGCAGGCAATGGAGGCCAGTAAATATGACGAGGCACGTAAAGCACTGCAACCGCTGCTGGCGGCAGATGCTAACAATGCCTGGTATCTCGACCTGGCAACGGATATCGATCTCGGCCAGAAGAAAACCAGCGATGCCATTAATCGGTTGAAAAACGCCCGCGACCTGCGCACCAATCCGGTACTGCAGCTCAACCTGGCAAATGCGTATTTACAGGCCGGGCAAGCCAAAGAGGCAGCGACCATCCTGAATCGCTATACGTTTAGCCATAAGGACGACCCTAACGGCTGGGATCTGTTAGCGCAAACGGAAGCCAACCTGAACAACCGTGATCAGGAACTGGCAGCCCGCGCGGAAGGGTATGCCCTCGCAGGACGTCTGGATCAGGCGATTTCGATGCTCAGCAGCGCAAGCTCACAGGTCAAGCTGGGTAGCCAGCAGCAGGCCAGATACGATGCCCGTATCGACCAGCTACGCCAACTGCAAGAGCGCTTTAAACCGTATACGAAAATGTAATTATCGAACCCTTGCCGGATGGCGATATGTAGGCCTGATAAGGCCTTTGGTCGCCATCCGGCAGGATTGTTATGCAAGGAGAAGTCATGTCAGACGCGATTAAAATCTACCATAACCCACGCTGCTCCAAGAGCCGTGAAACGCTGGAGTTACTGAAGTCCAACGCTGTGGACCCGGAAGTGGTGTTGTATCTGGAAACCCCGGCTGACGCCACAACCCTGCGTGAATTGCTGCAGATGCTGGGCATGTCCAGCGCGCGCGAGCTGATGCGCCAGAAAGAAGATCTCTATAAGTCACTTAATCTGGCGGACGTAAATCTGAGTGAAGATGCGCTGATTCAGGCAATGGTGGAAAACCCGAAATTGATGGAGCGCCCGATTGTGGTTGCCAAAGGCCAGGCGAGAATTGGACGCCCGCCGGAGCAGGTACTGGAAATCATCGGTTAACCTGAAACCTGCCGCAGTCTCTTCGGCTGCGGCGCTTACAGCTTCAGTATCTCTTTTACGAATGGAATGGTCAGCTTACGCTGGGCGGTGATCGATGCATGATCAAGCTGATCCAACGTCATAAACAGCGTACGCATTTCTCGATCCAGACGCTTGAGCAGGAAGCGTCCCACATCTTCCGGCAGTTCAAACCCACGAAGTCTGGCGCGTAATTGCAACGCCTGCAGCTTATCTTCATCGGAAAGCGGCTGCAGCTTGTAGATTTGTCCCCAGTCCAGGCGCGAGGCGAGATCCGGCAACCCCAGATTCAGCTGTCTTGGCGGGCGATCGCCTGTGATCAGCAGACGCGTTTTCCCCGACTCCAGGATGCGGTTGTAGAGATCAAAGATCGCCATTTCCCACAGCGAATCCCCGGCCACACATTCGATGTTATCGATGCATACCAGCGATAAATGCTCCATACCGTCGAGCACCTCGGGGACGAACCAGGTACGCTTGTCGAGCGGCACATAGCCTACCGCATCGCCGCGCGCGGACAGTTCCGCACAAGCTGCATGCAGCAAATGACTACGGCCAGCGCCTTCACGCGACCAGAGATAAATATACCCGCTATGGTCCTGACGCAGCACGTTTTGCAGTGCAGCCAGTAAAGAGGAGTTATCCCCCGGCCAGAAACTTGCGAAAGTTTCGTCGTCAGGAAGATAAAGTGGCAAAGAGAGCTGTGCCGGTGTGTTCAGAGATACCTCAACCCAGGATTTCATAAAATCGCGTTGAGTTTAACACAGAAATACGTCGTGATAGAACCGGGCAGCATCGCCACCCGGTAAGAGATTTACTGTTGCGGACTGTCGGCATCTTCCGCGTCAAGCACGACTTCTTCCGGACGCAGCAGGCTGATAACTTTGAAAATCAGGCTCAGACAAACGCCAACAATGGTCGCCAGCGCCATGCCTTTCAGCTCAGCGGCACCAATGTGAACTTTCGCACCACTCACGCCGATGATCAAAATAACCGAGGTCAGGATCAGGTTTTGCGCCTTGTTGTAGTCAACTTTTGACTCGATCAGTACGCGAATACCGGAAGCACCAATCACGCCGTACAGCAGCAGCGATACGCCACCCATGACCGGCAGTGGAATGATTTGGATCGCCGCCGCCAGTTTGCCCACACAGGAGAGCAGAATGGCAAAAATTGCCGCGCCGCCGATAACCCAGGTACTGTAAACACGGGTAATCGCCATTACGCCAATGTTTTCGCCGTACGTGGTGTTCGGCGTAGAGCCGAAGAAACCAGAGATAACCGTAGACAGGCCGTTGGCAAACATAGAACGATGCAGGCCAGGATCGCGAATCAAATCTTTTTTCACGATATTCGCCGTCACCACCAGGTGTCCAACGTGTTCAGCGATGACCACCAGCGCCGCCGGCAGGATGGTCAGAATGGCAACCCATTCAAAGCGCGGCGTGTAGAACGTTGGCAGAGCAAACCAGTGGGCCTGCGCAATCGGCGTGGTGTCCACGACCCCCATCACGAAGGAGAGTGCGTAACCGGCCAGCACCCCAATCAGAATCGGGATAATCGCCATAAAACCGCGGAACAGTACAGAGCCAAATACCGTAACAGCCAGCGTCACCATTGAGATGATGATGGTTTTTGAATCCGGTAATTGTCCCTCTGCTGGCAGTAACCCCGCCATGCCCGCAGCGACGCCAGCCAGCTCCAGACCGATGACGGCAACGATTGCGCCCATCGCCGCAGGAGGGAACATGACATCCAGCCAGCCGGTTCCTGCTTTCTTAACGATGAAAGAAACCAGGCAGAACAGAACGCCGCACATAATGAAACCACCCAGCGCCACTTCATACCCTAACGGCAGCAACAGCAGTACCGGGGAAATAAATGCGAAGCTTGAACCCAGATACGCAGGAATTTTACCTTTACAGATAAAGAGATACAGCAACGTACCAATGCCGTTAAACAGCAGAACGGTAGCCGGGTTGATGTGGAACAGGACTGGCACCAGTACCGTTGCGCCAAACATGGCGAACAGGTGCTGCAAACTAAGCGGGATTGTCTGTAAAAGCGGCGGTCTTTCACTCACCCCGATAGCACGGCGCGTCATAGTGTTTTCCTCTGAGTGTTGTTTGTTATTAGCCTTGGGTTGTTATATTCAAAAAAAAGCCGACTCTTAAAGTCGGCTTCTTTTCACTTATTCGTTTACTTGGTACCAAAAATCTTATCGCCGGCATCGCCGAGCCCCGGAATAATGTATCCGTGCTCGTTCAACCCCTGATCGATGGAGGCCGTGTACAGCTCAACATCCGGGTGCGCTTTTTCCAGTGCCGCGATACCTTCCGGTGCCGCAACCAGGACCAGCACTTTAATGCTGGTGCAGCCTGCATTTTTCAGCAGGTCGATGGTGGCGATAACGGAACCGCCGGTTGCCAGCATCGGGTCAACGATCAGCGCCATACGCTCATCGATGTTAGATACCAGCTTCTGGAAGTACGGAACCGGCTCCAGCGTTTCTTCGTTACGGTACATACCAACCACGCTGATACGCGCGCTCGGAACGTTTTCCAGTACGCCTTCCATCATGCCCAGGCCCGCACGCAGGATTGGCACAACGGTGATTTTTTTACCTTTGATTTGGTCAACTTCAACCGGACCGTTCCAGCCTTCAATGGTCACCTTTTCGGTTTCCAGACCAGCGGTTGCTTCATAAGTCAGCAGGCTGCCAACTTCCGAGGCGAGTTCACGAAAGCGTTTAGTGCTGATGTCGTTTTCACGCATCAGTCCCAGCTTGTGTTTGACGAGTGGGTGTTTGACTTCCACGATCTTCATACTCTTCTCCTTTCCTCAGACGAGTGGCAACCACAAAAAAATCGCCGGATTATACCGCTTTTCGTCTCTGGCGCAACACTGGATACGCTTGATATGGATCAACCAAAGTCGTTTGCGTCTGGATGATGAGTATAAAACAAGCCCCGCATTATTGGCGGGGCTTGCTGTCAATGCTATGAATTTTATAGATATTCAGCATTGGTCTGGATAACGTTTTGATACCATGAAAAAGATTTCTTCGGCGAGCGTGCTAACGTTCCGCTTCCGTCATTATTTTTATCAACATAGATAAAGCCGTAGCGTTTTTTCATCTCCCCCGTCCCGGCCGAGACTAAATCAATACAGCCCCACGGGGTATAGCCCATCAGGTCCACGCCATCTTCCACTACCGCTTTTTTCATTTCGCTGATATGTGCGGCCATATAGTCAATACGATAGGAATCATCTACCGAGCCGTCGGCCTGCTGCACGTCAATCGCACCAAAGCCGTTTTCGACGATAAACAGCGGCAGTTGGTAATGATCCCAGAACCAGTTCAGCGAATAGCGCAGACCAACGGGATCAATCTGCCAGCCCCAGTCCGATTTCTGCACGTACGGGTTGGAAACCAGACTTTTCGACTCGTCGTAGTCCAGCTGTGGGTTGTCTGCCGTGGCCTGCGTTGCGAAAGACATATAGTAGCTAAAGCCGATGTAATCGACACAACCCTCGGTCAGCGCCTGACGGTCTTCCTCGGTGATATCAAGATCAAAGCCACGCCGGGCAAAGTAGTTGAGAAGATGCTGCGGGTATTTGCCGCGCACATGGACATCGGTAAACCAGTAACGCCGGTGCATGGCGTTCATCGCCATCATCATATCGTCCGGCGCGCAGGTCAGTGGATAGATAGGACACATGGCAATCATGCACCCTATCTGCAATGCCGGGTTAATCTCACGCGCAGCCTTTACCGCCAGCGCGCTTGCCACCAGTTCATAGTGCGCCGCCTGGTACATAACCGGCTCGCGGTCTTCACCGGGCTGGTATTTCAGGCCAGAGTTAGTAAAAGGCGCGAAGTCTTCGTGATAATTTGCCTGGTTGTTAATTTCATTAAACGTCATCCAGTACTTCACTTTGTGCTGGTAACGGGTAAAAACCACTGCGGCAAAACGGACAAAGAAATCGATAAGCTTACGGTTGCGCCAGCCGCCATATTGCGTCACCAGATGGTATGGCATCTCGAAATGCGACAACGTAATCACCGGTTCAATGCCATATTTCAGGCATTCGTCAAACAGGTCATCATAGAACTGCAGGCCAGCCTCATTGGGTTGCGCTTCGTCGCCTAAGGGGAAAATACGCGTCCAGGCAATCGAAGTGCGAAAACATTTAAACCCCATTTCGGCAAACAGTTTAATGTCGTCTTTATAGCGGTGATAAAAATCGATGGCGTCGTGGTTAGGGTAGTTTTTACCGGCAATCACACCGTCAGTGATTTCACGCGCCACGCCATGCGCCCCCGCCGTCATGACATCGGCAACGCTAATTCCTTTTCCACCTTCCTGCCAGCCACCTTCCAGTTGATGAGCGGCTACGGCACCACCCCACATGAAATCTGCTTTAAATCCTGACATACCCTTCCCCTCTCGTGATTACTCTGTGCAAAACGATGTTGATGAGGTCCGCAACAGAAAACAGAAACCGGTTTCAGTACGATACTGTGTATTCAGCAGGCAGGTTTCAAGCACAAGACTGTACCCGGTTTCATTTTCGTGGCGCAGTTCAAACAAATAGATAAATGATTGTAAAATGCTGAAAAAATCAGCACATAAAACTTGATGCAGAGCAGGCTCGCAAACGTTTGCTTTCCCTGTTAGAATTGCGCCGAATTTAACTTTTACTGCAAGTAAACATGTGGGGAAGCAGGCAGTGACCGATAAAACCTCTCTTAGCTACAAAGATGCCGGTGTTGATATTGATGCAGGTAATGCTCTGGTTGATCGAATCAAAGGCGTAGTAAAGAAAACTCGTCGTCCGGAAGTTATGGGTGGTCTGGGTGGCTTCGGTGCGCTGTGCGCATTGCCGCAAAAATATCGTGAACCGGTACTGGTTTCCGGCACTGATGGCGTCGGCACAAAACTGCGTCTGGCGATGGATCTGAAACGCCATGACACTATCGGCATTGACCTCGTCGCAATGTGCGTCAACGACCTCGTGGTTCAGGGCGCTGAGCCGCTGTTTTTCCTCGACTACTATGCTACCGGCAAACTGGATGTGGATACCGCAGCCAGCGTCATTAACGGTATTGCCGAAGGCTGTCTGCAGTCTGGCTGTGCGCTTGTCGGCGGTGAAACGGCTGAAATGCCGGGGATGTACCACGGCGAAGATTACGACGTGGCAGGCTTCTGCGTTGGCGTCGTCGAAAAATCTGAGATCATCGACGGTTCAAAAGTGGCTGACGGCGACGTACTGATTGCACTCGGCTCCAGCGGTCCGCACTCCAACGGCTACTCTCTGGTGCGCAAAATTGTTGAAGTCAGCGGTTGTGACCCGGAAACCACCGAGCTTGAAGGCAAGCCGCTGGCCGATCACTTACTGGCCCCGACCCGCATTTATGTCAAATCCATTCTGGAACTGATTGAGAAGGTTGATGTTCATGCCATTGCCCACCTGACCGGCGGTGGTTTCTGGGAAAATATTCCACGCGTTCTGCCAGACAACACGCAGGCTGTGATCGACGAATCTTCATGGCAGTGGCCAGCCGTCTTCAACTGGCTGCAAACGGCGGGTAACGTCAGCCAGCATGAGATGTATCGCACCTTTAACTGCGGCGTAGGCATGGTTATCGCCCTGCCAGCTTCTGAAGTGGACAACGCCCTTGCTTTGCTCAATGAGAAAGGTGAAAACGCATGGAAAATCGGTATCATCAAAGCTTCTGATTCCGAACAGCGTGTGGTCATTGAATGAAAAACATTGTGGTGCTCATTTCCGGCAACGGAAGCAATTTGCAGGCGATAATGGATGCCTGCGAACAGAATAAAATCAATGGCACCATACGTGCAGTATTCAGTAACAAGGCCGATGCGTTCGGCCTTGAGCGCGCACGCGAAGCGAATATTCCTGCACACTCGCTGGAAGCCGCCCAGTTTGCCAGTCGCGAAGCATTCGACCAGCAACTGATACAAGAAATCGACGCTTATGCCCCCGATGTCGTGGTGCTGGCCGGTTATATGCGCATTCTAAGTCCGGCGTTTGTTGCTCACTATTCTGAACGATTGCTGAATATCCACCCGTCTTTATTGCCGAAGTATCCTGGCCTGCACACGCACCGTCAGGTTCTGGAAAACGGCGATGAAGAGCATGGCACTTCCGTCCATTTCGTCACCGATGAACTGGACGGCGGACCGGTTATTCTCCAGGCCAAGGTTCCGGTATTTGAAGGCGACAGCGAAGATGATGTCACGGCACGAGTCCAGACCCAGGAACATACCATTTACCCGCTGGTGGTAAGCTGGTTTACTGATGGTCGCCTGAAGATGCGTGATAACGCAGCATGGCTGGACGGCGTTCGTCTGCCGCCACAAGGCTACGCCGCCGACGAAGAATAAAATCAACCTGTAAACCGGATCTCATCATCCGGTTTACAGGCATAAATACCTTTTCCGGTTAACATCTCCGGTATTCATCTACGCTCCCCCTTTCTCTTTGCTATCAGACGGTTTATTGTCATATTTTTCTGGCACTGTTGGACATCTGAGAGCAATGCTCGCCATAATAAATCGGTAGTGTCCCGTGAATGAAACGGAGTAAAAGTGGTAATGGGTCAGGAAAAGCTATACATCGAGAAAGAACTCAGTTGGTTAGCGTTCAACGAACGTGTACTCCAGGAAGCTGCTGATAAGTCAAACCCGTTGATCGAACGGATGCGTTTCTTAGGCATCTATTCCAATAATCTCGACGAGTTTTATAAGGTTCGTTTTGCCGAACTGAAGCGCCGAATCATTATTAGCGAAGAACAGGGTTCAAACTCTCACTCCCGCCATCTGTTAGGTAAAATCCAGGCCCGTGTATTAAAAGCCGATCAGGAATTTGACGGCCTGTACAACGAGTTGCTGCTGGAGATGGCGCGCAACCAGATTTTCCTTATCAATGAACGTCAGTTGTCGGTCAATCAACAGAGCTGGTTACGCCATTACTTCAAACAATATCTTCGCCAGCACATTACACCGATCCTGATCAACCGCGAGACGGATTTAGTTCAGTTTCTGAAAGATGACTACACCTATCTGGCGGTGGAAATTATCCGCGGCGATACGATCCGCTACGCGCTGCTGGAAATCCCTTCCGACAAGGTTCCCCGTTTTGTGAATCTACCGCCGGAAACCCCGCGCCGTCGCAAACCGATGATCCTGCTGGACAACATCTTACGCTACTGCCTTGACGACATTTTCAAAGGGTTCTTTGATTACGATGCGCTGAACGCCTATTCGATGAAAATGACTCGCGACGCCGAATACGATTTGGTGCACGAGATGGAATCGAGCCTGATGGAGCTGATGTCGTCCAGCCTGAAACAGCGTCTGACCGCAGAGCCTGTACGTTTTGTCTATCAGCGCGACATGCCCAATGCGCTGGTCGAGGTACTGCGTGAAAAGCTGACGATTTCTCGCTACGACTCGATTGTTCCCGGCGGGCGTTACCATAACTTCAAAGACTTTATTAATTTCCCCAACGTTGGCAAAGCTAATCTGGTGAACAAACCGCTGCCACGTTTGCGCCATATCTGGTTCGATAACGAGAAGTTTCGTAACGGCTTTGACGCCGTTCGCGAACGCGACGTGCTGCTATATTATCCGTATCACACTTTTGAGCACGTTCTTGAACTGTTGCGCCAGGCCTCTTTCGACCCGAGCGTGCTGGCGATTAAAATCAACATCTACCGTGTGGCCAAAGACTCGCGCATCATTGATTCGATGATCCATGCTGCGCACAACGGTAAGAAAGTCACCGTAGTGGTGGAGTTGCAGGCTCGCTTTGATGAAGAAGCCAACATTCATTGGGCCAAGCGTCTTACCGAGGCAGGCGTTCACGTCATCTTCTCCGCGCCGGGCCTGAAAATTCACGCAAAATTGTTCCTTATCTCGCGTAAAGAAGGTGATGAAGTTGTGCGCTATGCGCATATCGGGACGGGGAACTTCAACGAAAAAACGGCGCGTCTCTATACCGACTATTCGTTACTTACCGCCGACTCACGCATTACCAACGAGGTTCGTCGGGTGTTCAACTTCATCGAGAACCCGTATCGTCCGGTGACGTTCGATTATCTGCTGGTTTCTCCGCAGAACTCGCGCCGTTTGCTGTACGCGATGATTGACAAAGAAATCGCCAACGCGCAGCAAGGACAGCCTTCCGGTATCACCCTAAAACTGAATAACCTGGTCGATAAAGGCCTGGTTGATCGTCTCTATGCGGCCTCAAGCTCAGGCGTGCCAGTCAATTTATTGATTCGCGGTATGTGCTCTTTGATTCCGAATCTGGAAGGCATTAGCGACAATATTCGCGTGATAAGCATAGTTGACCGCTACCTTGAACACGACCGGGTTTATATCTTCGAAAACGGTGGCGACAAGCAGGTATACCTCTCCTCCGCAGACTGGATGACCAGGAATATCGACTATCGCATCGAAGTCGCCACACCGCTGCTGGACCCGCGTCTTAAGCAACGTGTGCTGGATATTATCGATATCCTGTTCAGCGACACGGTGAAGGCTCGCTTCATCGATAAAGAACTCAGTAATCGCTACGTACCGCGCGGAAACCGCCGTAAGGTTCAGTCACAATTGGCGATATACGACTACATCAAATCACTCGAGCAACCTGACTAACGCTATGCCAATACACGACAAGACTCCACGACCGCAGGAATTTGCTGCGGTCGACCTTGGTTCAAACAGTTTCCATATGGTCATTGCCCGCGTGGTTGATGGCGCAATGCAGATTATCGGGCGACTGAAACAGCGCGTTCATCTGGCGGATGGCCTCGGCGAAGATAACAAGCTGAGCGAAGAGGCAATGGAGCGCGGATTAAGCTGCCTGTCGCTGTTCGCCGAACGTCTGCAGGGCTTTCCCCCATCAAGCGTATGCATCGTGGGAACCCATACTTTGCGTCAGGCGCTAAATGCGACCGATTTTCTCAAGCGAGCAGAAAAAGTTATCCCCTACCCGATTGAGATTATTTCCGGTAATGAAGAAGCCCGACTGATTTTTATGGGCGTGGAGCACACCCAGCCGGAAAAGGGTCGTAAGCTGGTTATTGATATCGGCGGTGGTTCAACAGAACTGGTGATCGGCGAAGATTTCGAGCCCAAACTGGTGGAAAGCCGTCGTATGGGCTGCGTCAGTTTTGCTCAGATGTATTTCCCGGGCGGCGCTATTAGTCGGGAAAACTTCCAGCGTGCGCGCATGGCGGCAGCGCAAAAGCTTGAAACCTTAACCTGGCAGTTTCGCATTCAGGGCTGGAACGTTGCGCTGGGCGCGTCGGGCACGATTAAAGCGGCACACGAAGTGCTGCTGGAGATGGGTGAGAAAGATGGTTTTATCACCCCTGAACGCCTGGACAAACTGCGAACCGAAGTGCTGAAGCATGCGTCATTCGATGCGCTCAGCCTGCCGGGGCTGTCTGAAGAGCGAAAAGCGGTGTTTGTGCCGGGACTCGCGATTCTGTGCGGCGTTTTTGACGCACTGGCTATCCGCGAACTCCGCCTTTCTGATGGCGCACTACGCGAAGGCGTGCTGTATGAGATGGAAGGTCGTTTTCGCCACCAGGACGTTCGCAGCCGTACCGCGAGCAGCCTGGCGAACCAGTACAACATCGACAGCGAACAGGCCCGGCGCGTACTGGAAACGACGATGCAAATGTACGACCAGTGGCATACGCAGCAGCCAAAGCTGGCCAATCCACAACTGGAAGCGTTGCTGCGCTGGGCGGCGATGCTGCATGAGGTTGGGCTGAACATCAACCACAGCGGTTTACATCGCCACTCGGCGTATATCCTCCAAAACAGCGATTTACCGGGTTTCAATCAGGAACAACAGCTGATGATGGCAACCCTGGTTCGATATCATCGCAAAGCGGTGAAACTGGATGATTTGCCCCGCTTTACGCTGTTCAAGAAAAAACAGTTTTTGCCGTTAATTCAGCTGTTGCGCCTGGGCGTGCTGCTGAATAATCAGCGACAGGCGACCACCACGCCACCGACGCTGACCCTAATTACCGACGACAACCACTGGACCTTACGCTTTCCGCATGACTGGTTTAGCCAGAATGCGCTGGTGCTGCTCGATCTGGAAAAAGAGCAGCAATACTGGGAAGCCGTTACCGGCTGGCGACTCAAAATTGAAGAAGAGAGTTCACCCGATATCGCCGCATAAGCTCTCAGCAGGTGCCAGTTCTTCTGGCACCTGTTCTTCCAGCATTTCATGCAACGGCTGCGGTTTACCAATCAGATACCCCTGCATGTAATCAATCCCCAGCGAAATTACCGCACTGCGTATTTCTTCGCTTTCGACGTACTCCGCGACCACCAGCATTCTTTTCATCCGCGCCAGATGGCAAATAGAGGCCACGATTTGATAGTCGAGGCTATTCGAAACGATGTTGCGAATAAAGCTGCCATCAATTTTCAGGATATCGGCATTCACATTCTTCAGCCGCGCATAGCTGGCATATCCGGTACCAAAATCATCAATCGCAATCTGACAGCCCAATGATTGCAGCTGCAGTAACGTTGCCTGCGCCTGTTCCGCATTGGTTAAGGCATTGCTTTCCGTTACTTCAAAAATCAGCTGCCACGGTTCAACTTTGTACTTAATCAGTAGCTGGTTGATGTCATGCGGAAGCCGGGCCCGGCATACCGATGTGGGAGATAAGTTAATAGCAAACCGACGGGCGGGCATTTTTTCCCGATTCTGCGCCATAAACTTCATCGTATTTTCAATCACCCACAGATCGATGCTGGATGACAATCCAAACTCATGCGCTACCGGTAAGAAGCTGTCAGGACCGATGGTTTCACCATCATCCCCCTCTAGCCGCAGCAGAATTTCATGATAAACATCGCCGCGCACGCCTGAAATCGGCTGCGCCATCAGGAAAAAGCGATGGTGCTCCAGCGCCAGTTGCAGACGATTCATCATCGCAACCTTATCTTTCAGGTCACGTTGCAGGTGCATCACGCCTCGGCGCTGCAAATTCTCTGGCGCATTGGTCGCAAGAGAAAGCTCGGCGATGGTGCTTAACTCCCCCAGTAACAAGTAGATGTGATTAACAGGAGAACGGACATAGCAAAAACTAATCCCCACCTGCGGCTGTAAAGGCATGCCATCCCAGATAAAACGAAACTGCTTGATATGCCTGTCCAGCGCTTCAATACGCTCCTGATGCGACTCGGTGTTAAAACGCAGAACTAAATCATTACCCGATAACTGATAGACATGCTCATCTTGTTTCAGCAATGGCTTTACCCACTGGGCAAGTTTTTGCTTGTACTGGATACGAAGCATAATGCCGTAATTTTTCACCAGCAGTTCCATACCCGGAACACTCAAAAAGCAAAGCACTGACCATGGCGCTTTTCTCAAATCCCGGTTCAAAGCGCGCAAATTCGGAATATGCACCATGGGGTCATAGAAGGCCAGACGATGAGAATGTCTGGCGACAATTCTCTGGCGCGTTGCCAGTACGGCAATAAAATTCACGATGAAGGAGAAAACCAGGTAACTCGATGAGGTAATGGCAAGCTGCACATCGTAACCCGAATACCAGGGCATATAGCGTTGATAATAATGAATTGCTGTAATGAGTACGAGCATCCATATTAACGAAATAAATTTATAACCGTAACGCATAGCTCCCCATAGCATGACGGGCAGCATCAGTGACAAGGTATAATTCGTGCTAAATATCGAGCTTTTCTCATCTAGCGGCATACACAACAATGTCATTAGTATGGTCAATATAATCAACCAGACCGCAAACTCTGTTTTGGTAACTTTGGTATCAAACTGCTGCTTTAATTGAGATAAATAGCCTCTGATATACAAAGGATTACGAATCGTGCGAATGATAAAGTAGCACAGTGGAACCCCAACCAGATTCCCGGCCAGCATGGCCTGATAGTTGATCAACGTGCCGGTATTAAGGGGCATAACGCCCACCATACCGGATTTGCTCTCATAGACGCCCACAAACGCGGCGAAATGGAAGAATAGCAGAAACAGCGTTGCCGGGCAGAAAACCTGCCAAAACATGTGCTGAAACATCAGGTGGGAGTCACCGTAAGAAACGTTATTCCGCCGGGGAGCAAAAACTTTATACCCTCCCCAACTAAGCACTATCGTAACTATAAAGTGCGAAATTATTGAGAGCATTTCAAATAACCCAACCTGCGGATATTTGTACCAGATGATGGAAATGATAATTCCTGGTAATGCCGCCCAGCCAAAAAACAACATCAGGCTAATCATCAGCGCTAAAGGCAGGTAGAAAAGAATTACGTTCCCGGTACTAATATGGGCATAGGTGTTAGCAGTGCTCAATATAGGCAACAGCAAGGAAGGCAAGATTAGAGGTAACGCCCACCATCTATCTCTAATACCAATATAATTTTTATTGAGTTTCATAGATGCTCAGTAGAATCCCGCACATCCTGCAGGGGGTATTCGGACAGGCATCCCACCTGACGTTAAAACGATAAAGTTAAATACATTAAAATGACTCATCAATTTTAGTTGTCAGCAAAGGGTGATGCTTGATACACATCAATAAATAAGTCCCTCATTAATCAATTATTACTCTTTTCATGGTTTTTTATCGTTATCTCATTATTAATGCAAATAATAATATTAATTTCCATAACATAAATAGATAAAACAACTGAAGCAATTTTACATAACGAAAAATTGACCATTCCCTCACAGTATGCCTTAATGTGACTATCGCCCTCAGTTGGGTACACTACAAGGAACCTTTTGTGAGCCAGGTTACCAGCCTACGCAAACGACACCGATTTAACAGTCGCATGATCCGGATCGTACTGCTTATCAGCTTTCTTTTCTTCTTCGGACGCTTCGTCTACTCCGCCATAGGTGCGTGGCACCACCACCAGAACAAAAAAGAATCTCAGCAGATCACCCTGCCGCAACAGGCATCTCCTGCACAAACTGACGTACGCTGATCGCTCGCGCCGAGCCGATGATACTACAGCATTAAGATTCCTTACCGGATGGCTAATCGCCTGACATTTAACCATCCGGTAAGGGATTTGAGTGATGAAACTTCACGCAGTCTTGCCCGCCCACACGTGCTGATATATCGGATAATCAACCGTGTTTTTCGCACAAATACACCATCTTTTAATCCCACTTCACCGCGCCATTCGCGCTGATTTTTTTACGTTCCAGTGTACTGGATATAAAAAAGATACACTGTGCTCAAATAGACGCTAATTAATATCGCCAGAAAATATCACTGACTAAAACATTCATATTTAGCATGAAATTAAATGCTTATCTGAATTGTTACCATTATTAAATTCCACAGGGTAATACCATGAGTACTTTTCATTATTTCCGTAAATAAGAAGCGGTGTTGAATGGATCGCAGACGTTAAGTGCGTGATTAACCCTACTACCGAGCAGGACAGTCGCATCGATAAAATTCGCGCAATAAAAAGCCCTCTGTAAACAGAGGGCTTTTACATACTACCGGTTCAGAAACCGCTAAACGGGAGGAATATTATTCCCACTCAATCGTAGCTGGCGGCTTACCGCTGATGTCATACACCACGCGGGAAATACCGTTAACTTCGTTGATAATGCGGTTAGAGACGCGGCCTAAGAAGTCATACGGCAGGTGCGCCCAGTGCGCGGTCATAAAGTCGATGGTTTCAACAGCACGCAGGGAAACAACCCAGTCGTACTTACGGCCATCGCCCATAACGCCTACGGAACGTACCGGCAGGAACACGGTGAACGCCTGGCTCACTTTGTTGTACAGGTCAGCGTTGTGCAGTTCCTCAATGAAGATAGCATCCGCACGGCGCAGCAGGTCGCAGTACTCTTTCTTCACTTCGCCCAGCACGCGTACGCCCAGACCCGGCCCCGGGAATGGGTGACGGTACAGCATGTCGTACGGCAGACCCAGCTCCAGACCAATCTTACGCACTTCGTCTTTGAACAGCTCACGCAGCGGTTCAACCAGCCCCATCTTCATCTCTTTCGGCAAACCGCCCACGTTGTGGTGAGATTTGATGACGTGCGCTTTACCGGTGGCAGAAGCCGCGGATTCGATCACGTCCGGATAGATGGTTCCCTGCGCCAGCCACTTAACGTCTTCCAGCTTCAGCGCTTCTTCGTCGAAGACTTCCACGAACACGCGGCCAATGATTTTACGTTTAGCTTCCGGATCGTTCTCGCCTTTCAGCGCGTCCAGGAAACGCTTTTCACCTTCAACATGAATGATGTTCAGGCCGAAATGGTCGCCGAACATATCCATCACCTGCTGAGCTTCGTTGAGACGCAGCAGACCGTTGTCGACGAACACACAGGTCAGGTTTTTGCCAATCGCACGGTGCAGCAGCATCGCGGTGACGGAGGAGTCAACGCCGCCGGAGAGGCCGAGGATCACTTTATCAGTGCCAACCTGCTCACGAATGCGGGCAACGGCGTCATCGATAATTTTTGCCGGGGTCCACAGCGCTTCACACTGGCAGATGTCGCGCACAAAGCGCTCCAGCATGCGCATCCCCTGACGGGTGTGGGTAACTTCCGGGTGGAACTGCACGCCGTAGAAACGTTTTTCCTCGTGCGCCATGATGGCGAACGGGCAGTTGTCGGTGCTGGCAACGGTCACGAAACCTTCCGGAATAGCGGTCACTTTGTCGCCGTGGCTCATCCACACGTCCAGCAGTGGTTTGCCGTCTGCGGTCAGAGAGTCTTCAATACCGCGGATCAGCGCGCTGTCGGTCTGAACTTCAACCTGCGCATAGCCGAATTCACGTTCGTTAGAACCTTCAACATGACCACCGAGCTGCATTGCCATAGTCTGCATGCCGTAGCACACGCCGAAAACTGGCACGCCCGCAGTGAAAACGAATTCCGGCGCACGCGGGCTGTTTTCTTCAGTGGTGCTTTCCGGACCACCGGAAAGAATGATACCGCTTGGGTTGAATTCGCGAATTTGTGCTTCCGTAACATCCCACGCCCACAGTTCACAATAGACGCCCAGTTCACGTACGCGACGAGCAACCAGCTGAGTGTACTGAGATCCGAAATCAAGGATGAGAATGCGATGTTTATGAATATTGTCTGTCATTGACGCTAATTCCGAGGCAAGTGAAACAAATTCGCCCGGCATATAGCCGGGCGCGGAAACTTATCAGGAGCCCATGCGATAGTTAGGGGACTCTTTGGTAATGGTCACATCGTGAACGTGACTTTCCTGAATACCCGCACCGCTGATACGTACAAACTCTGCTTTTGTTCGCAGCGCGTCGATAGTACCACAGCCGGTCAGACCCATACAGGAGCGCAGGCCACCCATCTGCTGGTGAATGATCTCTTTCAGGCGACCTTTATACGCAACGCGACCTTCGATACCTTCCGGGACCAGTTTGTCAGCGGCGTTATCGCTTTGGAAATAACGGTCGGAAGAACCTTTGGACATCGCGCCCAAAGAGCCCATACCACGGTATGATTTGTAAGAACGCCCCTGATACAGTTCGATTTCGCCCGGAGATTCTTCAGTCCCCGCCAGCATAGAGCCAACCATCACTGCAGAAGCACCCGCAGCGATCGCTTTTGCGATGTCGCCGGAAAAACGAATACCACCATCGGCAATAACCGGAATACCAGTGCCTTCCAGCGCTTCAACGGCGTCAGAAACGGCGGTGATCTGCGGTACACCTACGCCGGTAACGATACGGGTAGTACAGATGGAGCCTGGGCCAATACCGACTTTAACAGCGCTGCAGCCGGCTTCCGCCAGCGCGCGAGCGCCTGCACCAGTCGCAACGTTCCCCCCGATGATCTGCAGATCCGGGTATTTAGCACGAGTTTCACGGATACGCTGCAGTACGCCTTCTGAGTGACCGTGAGAGGAGTCAATCAGCAGAACATCCACGCCAGCAGCAACCAGCGCGTCAACACGCTCTTCGTTACCCGCACCTGCGCCTACAGCAGCCCCAACGCGCAGACGACCATGCTCGTCTTTACAGGCGTTAGGTTTACGTTCCGCTTTCTGGAAATCTTTAACGGTGATCATGCCGATCAGATGGAAGCTGTCGTCAACGACCAGCGCTTTCTCGACGCGTTTTTCGTGCATTTTGGCAAAGACAACATCGCGTGCTTCGCCTTCACGAACGGTCACCAGACGCTCTTTCGGCGTCATGTAGACGCTAACCGGCTGATTCAGATCAGTCACAAACCGTACGTCACGACCGGTGATGATGCCGACCAGTTCATTATCTTCAGTCACTACCGGGTAGCCTGCGAAACCGTTACGCTCGGTCAGTTCTTTTACTTCGCGCAGAGTGGTGGTTGGCAGTACGGTTTGTGGGTCGGTCACGACGCCAGATTCGTGTTTCTTCACGCGACGAACTTCTTCCGCCTGGCGCTCAATAGACATGTTTTTGTGGATAAAACCGATGCCGCCTTCCTGAGCCAGGGCAATTGCCAGGCGCGCTTCCGTCACGGTGTCCATTGCTGCGGAGAGCATAGGAATGTTCAGGCGAATGGTTTTCGTCAACTGGGTGCTGAGATCAGCAGTATTCGGCAGAACGGTAGAATGAGCGGGAACGAGGAGGACGTCGTCAAACGTCAGGGCTTCTTTTGCGATACGTAGCATGGGCAATATCTCACCTGGGAGGTTATTAAATATTGCCGCGGCATTATACAGAGCGTAACCGATTGCATCCACACTTTTTTGCAAAAAAACCTTGCGCTCCTCTGTGAGCATGTTACTTTCGACTGAATAACTTGCTGATTTAGAATTTGATCCCGCTCACATGTTATCCTCTCAGACCACCTCAATTTTTACCGTAAGCCGCCTGAATCAGACGGTTCGTTTGCTGCTTGAGCAGGAAATGGGACAAGTGTGGATCAGCGGTGAAATTTCGAATTTCACGCAGCCGTCCTCCGGTCACTGGTATTTCACGCTCAAAGATGACACCGCTCAGGTACGCTGCGCGATGTTTCGCAACAGCAATCGCCGGGTAACGTTCCGACCACAGCACGGTCAGCAGGTACTGGTACGCGCCAACATTACATTGTACGAGCCGCGCGGCGACTATCAGATAATTGTTGAAAGCATGCAGCCAGCGGGCGAAGGTTTGCTGCAGCAAAAATATGAGCAACTCAAGGCCAAACTGCAGGCTGAAGGGCTATTCGATCAGCAGTTCAAAAAAACGCTGCCTTCACCGGCCCACTGCGTCGGGGTAATCACCTCTAAAACCGGCGCCGCGCTGCACGATATCCTCCACGTCCTGAAGCGTCGCGACCCTTCCCTGCCCGTTATTATCTACCCGACCGCAGTCCAGGGCGATGATGCGCCAGGGCAGATCGTTCGGGCCATTGAACTGGCGAACGCGCGGGGCGAGTGCGATGTGCTGATCGTCGGGCGCGGCGGCGGCTCGCTGGAAGATTTGTGGAGCTTTAACGACGAACGTGTTGCACGGGCGATCTTTGCCAGCCGCATTCCAGTCGTCAGCGCCGTCGGCCATGAAACCGATGTCACTATTGCCGATTTTATTGCAGATTTACGGGCACCTACGCCGTCGGCGGCGGCAGAAATTGTCAGCCGTAATCAGCTTGAACTGCTGCGTCAAATACAGCATGGTCAGCAGCGTCTGGAGATGGCGATGGACTACTACCTCGCCAATCGTACTCGTCGATTTACCCAGCTTCATCACCGCTTGCAACAGCAGCATCCGCAACTGCGTCTGGCCCGTCAACAGACCGTGCTGGAACGACTGCGTCAGAGAATGAACTTCGCACTTGAGAATAAGATTAAACAGGCAAATCAGCGTCAGCAGCGCATGCTGCAGCGTCTGAATCAGCAAAACCCGCAGCCGCGTATTTACCGTGCGCAAACACGCATTCAGCAACTGGAATACCGCCTGGCGGAAAATATCCGTGCGCGTTTAAGCGAACAGCGCGAGCGTTTTGGCAACGCGGTTACCCATCTTGAGGCAGTCAGCCCACTGGCCACGCTGGCCCGCGGTTATAGCGTGACGACCGCAAAAGAGGGTGAAGTGCTGAAACAGACTAAACAGGTTACAGCAGGTGATGTGCTCACCACCCGCCTGTCTGACGGATGGGTGGAAAGCGAAGTGAGAGCTGTCACGAAGACAAAGAAAACACGCAGGAAAAAACAGGATTAAAGCGGCACAAACGCCACGCGTTTCTTCGAGATAAGGCCATGACCGTTCTGGCAGAAATAATCCACCGCACCACAGGCTTTAAGCACCTGCAGTGGCTGATTGCACTCCGGGCAGTGCGCTTCTAACTGAATATCTTTATTACAGTTATCACAGTGCGCCATACCGTTTTGCGGCTCCAGCTCTGCATTACAATCCGGGCAAATAATAGACATAGCGACTCCAGTACAGGGATCCATTACTGCGCTGAGTTTAACACGATGCGTTTAATGCCGCCCGCGTAACTGCTGCTGTAACGTTAACAGGCACTCCACTTCCTCCAGCCTGCGCTGCGTCGTGCGGCTCACTTCCTGTGGACTGCTTTCAAACAGACTTTGCGCGCCCAGAATATGCTCCGCCAGACAATGGGCATATACACTACCAGGCAGACTCCAGCGTTGTACAACATCACCGTCAATCAATTCGAGCACATCCTCGACACCACGGCGATCATGGCTAATGACACGACCATCGCGCAGACAAAGGCGCAAGCCTTTTTGTCCGCCAGCCGGCCCCGCGTATTTATTCAGCCAGATGTCCAGCGGAATGCCGCTAATCTGTCCCTGCAGATGCGCCTCTCCTTCTGCTGTGGTCAGGTCACCCTCTACAATATTTCGTCCCAGACGGTCTTTAGCGCTTTTCACCTGCAAGGTCATACTGTCATTACCGCCCAGGTAACGCACTGTTTCACGCAGCATTGCCAGTACATGTGTGCCAATGTCCAGAATCACACCGTCCGGATGACGAAGCTCACGGGTATCCGGCTCACCGGTGGCAAAGTTTAGCGCAATGGGTTCTCCAACAGCGTTAAACCCGCTCGGTTCCAGCAAAAAACCGTCGATTTTAACAATGTGTGAAAAGTTAGAGACAAGTGCCTGTTGCGGATTATCGCCCTGCCACTGCGCTCCGAGTTTGCCCAACGCCAGCTGCATTGCACCATTGCGTGCCATCCAATGGTCGAGTGCCAGCACGCGGTTGGCAGCATCCGGTTGAGTCAGCAGCGTTTTCAGTTTTTCAATTTGGGAAAGCGTGGCGACAATAGGCTTTTCGACCACAATACGAGCGATGGGAGCCGCCAGCGCCTGTTCAAGCACATCGAGGTGATGCAGGGATGCGGTGGTAATAAACAGGGTATCAAGCGGCATTGCAAGAAGTTCAGCGAGCAACGCACAGCGTGTCACGTCTGCGGGCTGCTTTGCGGATTGAACATCAAATCCCACACAGCGTAGTGCATCACCGAACATATTACGTAATGCGGGCAAGTATGCCGTTTCAACGACTGCACCAAGCCCAACAAATCCTAACAGCATGCTCTTACCTCGTTAATTGAATAGCCGGGACATAACGTCTGCCCCGGCACAATCGAGGTGTTATCAGGCGCTAGTTGCCGGTTTAGTTTGCGTATTTTCCAGCATGCGACGAATCGGAACAATGAGGATGATCAGTACCGCAGCACAGATCAGCAGCGCAATCGAGCAGCGTGCGAAGAGATCCGGCAGCATATCCAGTTGGTCAGCCTTCACATGACCGCCAATCAAACCTGCGGCCAGGTTGCCCAGCGCACTGGCGCAGAACCACAGGCCCATCATCTGCCCGCGCATTCTTTCCGGCGCCAGCAGCGTCATTGTCGCCAGACCGATCGGACTCAGGCACAGCTCGCCAAGCGTCAGCATCAGGATACTGCCCACCAGCCAGAATGGAGAAACGCCTGCCCCGCCGTTACTGAGAACGTTTTGCGCCGCCAGCATCATCAGACCAAAGCCTGCCGCCGCAAAGAGGATACCGATAACAAACTTGGTGATGCTACTCGGGCGAATGTTCATGCTTGCCAGCTTCGGCCATGCCCAGCTGAATACCGGTGCCAGCAGGATAATAAACAGCGCGTTTATCGACTGGAACCAGACCGCCGGGATTTCAAAATCACCGATCATACGGTTAGTGTAGTCGTTGGCGAACAGGTTGAACGAGGTTGGCTTCTGCTCAAACGCGGACCAGAAGAACGCGGCGGAAACCAGCAGGATAAAGCAGACCAGCAGTCTGGCGCGCTCTTTACGGTTCAGACCGGCAAAGATGAACAGGTAGATAAAGTAGAGCGCAACGGAGGCTGCAATCACGTACACCAGCATGCTGGCAACCGCGACCGGATTAATTACAATCACGCCCTGCGCTATCAGCGTAACGATAACCGCCGCACCGACGGCCAGCGCCAGCAGCCACGCGCCCACGCCGTTACGTTTCACTACCGGGCTATTCCAGGTGGAGTCGAGCCCCACTTCGCTGTCGTAGCGTTTCATCGATGGAACAGCAAATACACGGAAAATGATCAACGCCACCAACATCCCGATACCACCGATGCCAAAGCCCCAGTGCCAGCCGTGGGTTTTAATCAGCCAGCCGGAAATTAGCGGCGCGATAAACGACCCCATGTTGATGCCCATGTAGAACAGCGAGAAACCGCCGTCGCGACGCGCATCGCCTTTTTTATACAGCGTGCCAACCATGACCGAAATACAGGTCTTAAACAGACCGGAGCCGAGCACGATAAACATCAGACCAATAAAGAACAGGTTGTTCCCCATAATGGCGGAGAGCGCAATTGACAGATGGCCGAGGGCAATCAGGATGGAACCGTACCACACCGCTTTCTGTTGGCCGAGCCAGTTATCCGCCAGCCAGCCACCCGGCAGCGCAGCGAGGTACATCGTACCGGCAAAGATACCCACAATCGCCGAGGCATTTTCACGTGCCAGCCCCATGCCGCCGTCATAAACGGTAGCAGCCATAAACAGGATCAGTAACGGGCGAATGCCATAAAACGAGAAGCGCTCCCACATCTCTGTGAAGAACAGCGAGCCGAGCGGATAAGGATGGCCGAAGAAAGTTCGGCTTTCTTTTTGATTAACAGAGGATTGCATAATTCTCCCGAAAGTTATGTCGTCGTGTGTGTAAACACCGCGATGTACGCCAGCCAGTTACGTATCTGACCGATTTTTTACATGCGGCGAAAATTTATTTAACCATTTGATAACCTAAGGCTAGTTTTGTCTAGTACCAGCCCCCGGACTTTAAGATGAAAACTCGACAAATGTCTACTTTCTTAGATTTAAACTTGGTAAAAAATGAATAGTGATTGACATCGCACGGGCTGAGGCTGGCGATGGAACGTCGAAAAAAAAACCCGCGACAAGCACGGGTTTTTATCAGAATCAGCAACAGTTACTTGCTTTTTTTGATGTGTTTTATCAAACGCTTACGTTTACGCATCTGCGTCGGCGTCAGCGTATTACGCTTGTTCGCAAACGGGTTTTCCCCTTCTTTGAACTGAATGCGGATCGGCGTCCCCATCACATCCAAAGACTTACGGAAATAGTTCATCAGATAGCGCTTGTAGGAATCCGGCAGGTCTTTGACCTGGTTGCCGTGAATCACCACGATTGGTGGGTTATAACCACCGGCGTGGGCATATTTCAGCTTCACACGACGACCACGCACCAGCGGCGGCTGATGATCTTCTGCCGCCATAGTCATAATGCGCGTCAGCATCGCGGTGCTGACGCGACGGGTGGAGCTGTCATACGCTTCGCGGACCGATTCAAACAGATTACCCACGCCGCTGCCGTGCAGCGCAGAGATGAAGTGTACACGCGCAAAATCAATAAAGCCCAGACGGAAGTCCAACGTCTCTTTGACCTGCTCTTTCACTTCCTGCGTCAGGCCATCCCACTTGTTGACCACAATAACAAGTGAACGCCCACTATTGAGGATAAAGCCCAGCAGCGACAGGTCCTGATCGGAAATACCTTCGCGCGCGTCAATCACCAGCATCACCACGTTGGCATCTTCAATCGCCTGCAGCGTTTTGATAACTGAGAATTTTTCTACTGCTTCGGTAATTTTGCCGCGCTTACGCACGCCCGCGGTATCAATGAGCACATATTCGCGCTCATCGCGTTGCATCGGGATATAAATACTGTCACGCGTGGTCCCCGGCATGTCGTAAACCACTACGCGGTCTTCGCCGAGAATACGGTTAGTAAGCGTGGACTTACCTACGTTCGGGCGACCAACAATCGCCAGTTTGATCGGCAGATCCTGCGGGTTGAAGTCATCTTCAGGCTCTTCTTCGCCGTTCTCTTCGGCTTCCAGTTGCGCCCAATATTCTGCATCTTCATCCACCTCTTCCTGAGGAGCAACGTCATCCATCCACGGCAGCAGAACATGCTCCAGCAGGCTGAGAACGCCACGACCATGGGATGCCGCGATCGGATAAATTTCACCCAGACCCAGCGAGTAGAAATCGACGACCGCCTGATCAGGATCGAGTCCGTCAGTTTTGTTGGCTACCAGGAACGTCGGTTTCTGGCGCGAACGCAGATGTTTCGCAATGGCTTCATCCGCAGGCATCAGGCCAGCACGCGCATCTACCATGAACAGCACAACGTCTGCTTCTTCGATTGCCAACAGCGACTGTTCCGCCATGCGGGTTTCTACACCGTCTTCGGTGCCATCAATACCGCCGGTATCAATACAGATAAACTCGCGGCCTTCAATTTCCGCACGACCGTACTTACGGTCACGAGTCAGACCCGGGAAATCCGCAACCAGCGCATCTCGGGTGCGAGTTAGACGGTTAAATAACGTGGATTTGCCAACGTTAGGGCGCCCGACAAGCGCGACCACAGGTACCATGTTTAAAGCCTCATTTAATAAATCATCAGACAACGGGCACATTTTTTGCGCCGTTGTTAAAAACAGTAAAACGGCCCCTGCACCAGGAGCCGTTTTTCAAAGCGAGCGGCCGGGACGATTAACGCGTAATAGAGTACAGCGTACCGTCTTTCGCCTGGATCAGCAGTTTACCATCAGCAGAGACCGGCTCGGTCAGGAAACCAGAGCTGTCAACTTTCTGCTGGGCGACAAAGCGGCCATCGTCAACGTTAATCCAGTGCAGGTAGCCTTCGCTATCACCTACGACCAGATTGCCGTTATACAATACCGGGGACGTCAACAGACGGTGCAGCAGATCGCTTTGCGTCCACAGCGTCACACCGCCGTCGGTGGTCAGCGCCAGTACACGGTCGTTCTGGTCAACAAGGTAGATACGGTTACCGTCGACGATGAAATCATTCACTGAGCCCAGTTCACGTTTCCACATGATCTGACCGCTGCGCAGATCCAGCGCCGTCAGGTTACCATTATAAGCCAGCGCGTAGACAACGCCATTGACGATAACAGGCGTGGTATCAACGTCGCTCAGACGATCGATTTCCGTTGGACCTGTCGCCTGAGAAATACGCTGCTGCCAAATCATCTGGCCCTGCTGCATCAGCACGGCGCTTACGCGGCCGTTATCACCGCCAACGATAGCTGCGCCAAAGGCGGTCGCTGGGGCAGATTCACCGCGCAGAGACAGAGAAGGCATGTCGAGGTTAACGGTCCATTTGATGGCGCCGTCTGCTTCGTTCAGGGCCTGCAACTGACCGTTACTGGTGTGGATTAATACCACGCCATCGCTCACAACAGGACGAGACAGCGCTTCACCGGCAACTTTCGTCTGCCATGCGGTGGTACCATCGCTGGTGTTCAGCGCATAAACCTGCGCTTTTTCGCTGCCAATGTAAACATGGCCACCGGACACGGTTACACCGCCAGAAAGCTGTGCAGATGCGCGGGAGAACCAGCCGTCTTTCTCACCCAGATTAACAGACCAGACTTCTTTGCCGTCGTCCGCATTCAACGCCTTAACGACGCCGGCGCGATCGGCTGCATAGACAACGTTATCCGCCAGCGCAGGATGAAGATTGGAATAGAAATCGCCAATACCGTTACCTACAGAGGTGCTCCAGTCCGTAGACGGAGTAAACTGGTTTTCAACCACCGGTAATGGGGACATCTTAACGACATCTTCTTCGCCACTAAACAGTGAACAGCCGCTCAATAGGGTAACGGAAAGCAGCCCTGGCAGAAGTAATTTACGCAATTGCATCGGGTCCCTCTCAGATGGACAAATTATTGATTTTCATCTGCATCATTTCGCTCAGAGCAGGAGAGGCATCGCTTTTCACGCCCGCTTCCCATGCGCTACGCGCACCTTGTTTGTCGCCTTTGCTCAGCAATGCTTCACCGCGCAGGTCGGCAACAATGGCCGTCCACCCTTCACCTTTAATGGTGTCGAGTGTTTTCAGCGCGGTATCAGCCTGTTTAAGCTGAACCTGAACACGAGCCAGACGCAGGTTAATCACCGCTTTGAGATTCTCATCGCTGGTCGCTGCTAAGCCTTGTTGCAGCTGGCTTGCGGCTTTCTCAAGTTCATTTTGGTCAACAAACTGCTGCGCCAGTTCCAGTGAAGCTAACGCGCCGTAGGTATTTTTGTTTTCTGCGGCAAATTTCTCTGCAGCAGGAAGGCTATCCGGTTTACCCGCGCTAACCGCAGTCACCGTATTTTGATATGCCAGAGAAGCAGAGCGTGCGGACTCCGTCTGATGGCTGGTCCAGTAACGCCAGCCAACCAGCGCGCCAACCCCTAAAATGACCCCAACAGCCAGCGCTTTGCCGTTTTCAGCAAAGAAGCGTTTTACTGCATCAATCTGGTCGTTTTCGTTCTCGTAAATTTCCACGCTGTCCTTCTCCTTAGCCCAGTAGAGTGCGCAAATGCGCGGCAACGCTATCCTGCGCTACTGCCGTTTGCTCACCAGAGCGCAAATCCTTCACTACAACAGTACCGTCAGCCACTTCGGACTCGCCCAGTACCAGTGCAACGCGGGCGCCCCACTTGTCGGCGCGGGCGAACTGTTTCTTAAAGTTGCCGCCACCGTGGTTTGTCATCAGTTTCACACCAGGAACTTCATCGCGCAGACGTTCTGCAAGCCGCATTGCCACCGACTGCGTGTCCGCCCCCGAAGCGACCAGGTATATATCGACAACAGGATCTGCGTTAAATTCCGGATTAACTGCCTGAACTAACAAAACAAGTCGTTCCAGACCCATGGCAAAGCCTACGGCCGGCGTTGCGCGACCGCCAAGTTGCTCTACCAGACCGTCGTAACGCCCACCGGCACACACGGTACCCTGAGAGCCCAGGCTGCTGGTAACCCACTCAAATACGGTGCGGTTGTAATAATCAAGACCACGAACCAGACGCTGATTGACGGTGTAGGCAATACCTGCGGATTCCAGCAGTTTGCACAGGCCCGCAAAGTGCTCGCGAGAGTCGTCATCAAGATAGTCGCCCAGCGCAGGTGCGTCGTTGAGCAGCGCCTGTACTTCCGGGTTTTTGGAGTCGAGAACGCGCAGCGGGTTAGTGTACATACGGCGCTTGCAGTCTTCGTCCAGTTTCTCTTTGTGCTGTTCCAGGTAGGCGACCAGCGCATCACGGTAGTTAGCGCGGGCTTCAAGCGAACCAATTGAGTTCAGCTCAAGGCTGACATGCTGAGAAATACCCAGCGCGCGCCACCAGCGAGCGGTCAGCATAATCAGTTCAGCATCGATGTCCGGGCCTTGCAGGCCAAACACTTCGACACCCAACTGATGGAATTGACGATAGCGCCCTTTTTGCGGACGTTCGTGGCGGAACATCGGCCCGATATACCACAGACGCTGTTCCTGATTGTACAGGAGACCATGTTCGATGCCGGCGCGTACGCAGCCCGCAGTCCCTTCAGGACGCAACGTCAGGCTGTCGCCATTACGGTCCTCAAAGGTATACATCTCTTTTTCAACCACGTCGGTGACTTCACCGATCGCGCGTTTGAATAACGGGGTCTGCTCTACAATCGGCAAGCGGATTTCACTGTAACCGTAGCTACCGAGCACGTTTTTGAGAGTGCCTTCAATGCGCTGCCAGATGGCGGTTTCGCCAGGCAGATAATCGTTCATGCCGCGAATGGCTTGAATGTTTTTTGCCACGTTTATTCTCTTTATGAATATAAAAATGAACCCTCAGCGCTAACCCGAACAATGCGGGCGCCATGCGGGTTCAATCATACACGGGAAGCACACCGCTTCCCATCACGTTGTTATTTTTCAAGCTGCTGCACGTCAATACGACGCGCTTCGTCCAGGATACTCGCTTTGGCGCGAATGCGGGCTTCAAGCTGCGTAATCATATCGTCGTTATCGAGTCGATCCTTACGCACGCCGTCTTCATACAGACCGCTTTTCTTGTTACCACCCGTGACGCCCAGCGTAGAAACCAGCGCTTCGCCAGGACCGTTCACCACGCAGCCGATGATCGAAACATCCATTGGCGTAATGATATCTTCCAGACGTTGTTCCAGCGCGTTCACCGTACCGATAACGTCGAACTCCTGACGCGAGCAGGTTGGGCAGGCGATAAAGTTGATCCCGCGGGCACGAATGCGCAGCGATTTCAGGATATCGAAGCCAACTTTGATCTCTTCCACCGGATCCGCTGCCAGAGAGACACGCAGCGTATCGCCGATCCCTTCGGACAACAGCAATCCTAAACCGATCGCTGATTTTACCGCCCCGCTGCGTGCGCCACCGGCTTCGGTGATCCCCAAATGCAGCGGTTGATCGATCTGTTTCGCCAGCAGGCGATAGGATTCTACGGCGAGGAAAACGTCAGACGCTTTAACGCTGACTTTGAATTGATCGAAGTTCAGACGATCGAGGTGATCCACATGGCGCATAGCGGATTCCAGCAGCGCCTGCGGCGTCGGTTCACCGTATTTTTCCTGCAGATCTTTTTCCAGCGATCCGGCGTTGACGCCGATACGGATAGGAATATTTTTATCACGAGCGCAGTCCACTACCATGCGGATACGCTCTTCATTACCGATATTGCCTGGGTTGATACGCAGGCAATCGACGCCGTATTCCGCCACTTTCAGCGCGATACGATAGTCGAAGTGAATATCGGCAACCAGCGGGACATTAACCTGCTGTTTGATAAGCTTGAACGCTTCTGCGGCATCCATTGTCGGTACGGAGACACGAACAATATCTGCGCCGACGCGTTCCAGCGCTTTGATCTGATTAACCGTCGCTTCCACATCGGTGGTACGCGTATTGGTCATAGACTGTACGGCGATGGGCGCGCCATCGCCGATCGGCACGTTCCCAACGTAAATGCGTGTCGATTTTCTACGTTGAATTGGAGCCTGGTTATGCATTAAAAAATCTCCCGCATTGCCGTCTGTTACTGAGCCGGTGATTGTTCGGCATTAACGGTCAGACGCGCAACCTGGTTAGTTCTGATAAAACGACTCAGATCGACAGGTTTACCCTGGAACTGAATCTGCACTGCCGCCGGAGCGCCAATTTTCAGTTTGTACGGCGCCTGACCCGTCAGATTCAGATTGCCGTCCTTACGCTGCATACCACTGAACAGTTTTTTTCCGGTCGCATCGGTCACTTCCAGCCAGCAATCGGCGGTAAAGTTCATTACCAGTGCGTTAGGATCGGCGGCTGGGGTAGTGACACCCGCCTGGTCAGTCGGCAGCGGCGCCGCGGTCGCTGGCGCAGCAGTTGCGGTATCGACGTTAGCCTGAGAAGGTGCCACAACGGCATTCTGCTGCGCATCAGCGGCAGGTGCCGGGGTTGCAGCAACATCTGGCGTAGGCGCTGCGTCCGCCACCGCGCCATCGTCTGGAGCCGGGGTAGTATCCTGGCCCGCTGCGGCGCTGGTATCTAACGGTACGTTCTGCGCACCATCTTTACCGGCATTCAGCTCAGCGGAGGATTGATCGGCCATGGTGGTGATCTCTTCCTGCTGCGCTTTATGGTTCTGCCACCACCAGGCTCCCGTCAGTCCGACAACGACAAACAGCACCAGCCAGGTAAAGGTCATTAACCAGCCGTCGCGTTTTTTACGACGCTTACCGAGCGAGAAGCTCTGCATCGGTGCGACTTTGGCTGGGCGAATCGGAGCCTGTTTTTCCAGCCCTGGCAACAGTTCTTCTTCAGGAATATGCACCAGACGCGCATAAGAACGGATATACCCGCGCAGGAATGTTGAAGCGAGATCGGCTGGTGCCTTATCTTCTTCAATATCACGTACCGTGGAGACCTTCAGGCAAAGTCGCTCCGCGACTGCCTGCTGGCTGAATCCGAGTTGTTCACGGGCATTGCGCAGACGAACGCCGGTGGATAGTGCTTCATTTTTGTCGTGCGTGGCTTCAGTATTCATTCGCTACAGCTGCGTAAATTTGGGTTCTGATGCCGGCGAGCCACAATGCTCACCCACACCGCGAAACATCTGGTCAGTTAACCTTCGTCAGACAGTATAAAACGGTCAGACTATCAAAGACAAAACAACGTAAACCTGAGGGCTAAAGGCTTGTTGCGCCGTTACATACTGCCTTAAAGTCGACAAAAACGCACCGTTATTATTGACCTGACGACAACAACAAAAAACCTCATTTGGCTTACGTTGCACTACGGTACATGAATTATACCGTAGTGCACTCAACATCAAACGGTCTTGATATCGATAGCGTCGCCCTGCATACGCTTACGCAGAGTACGCTTGGTACGGTCGATAACGTCACCCGCCAGCTGACCGCAGGCTGCATCGATGTCATCGCCACGTGTTTTACGCACGATGGTAGTGAAACCATAGCTCATCAACACTTTGGAGAAACGATCGATACGGCTGTTAGAGCTACGGCCATATGGCGCGCCTGGGAACGGGTTCCACGGGATCAGGTTAATCTTACACGGCGTATCTTTCAGCAGCTCTGCCAACTGATGCGCGTGTTCAGTACCATCATTGATGTGATCTAACATCACATACTCAATGGTCACACGACCCTGGTTAGCGTTGGACTTCTCCAGATAACGACGAACCGCGCCAAGGAATGTTTCGATATTGTACTTTTTGTTGATAGGTACAATTTCGTCACGAATTTCATCGTTCGGCGCATGCAGAGAAATCGCCAGCGCGACATCAATCATATCGCCCAGCTTATCCAGCGCAGGGACAACGCCTGAGGTGGAGAGCGTGACGCGACGCTTTGACAGCCCAAAACCGAAGTCATCCAGCATGATTTCCATCGCTGGCACCACGTTGGTCAGGTTGAGCAGCGGCTCGCCCATCCCCATCATCACCACGTTAGTGATAGGACGCACGCCCGTTGCTTTCACCGCACCGACGATTTTCGCCGCACGCCAGACCTGACCAATGATTTCCGACACCCGCAGGTTACGGTTAAAGCCCTGTTGCGCCGTAGAGCAGAATTTACACTCTAATGCACAACCGACCTGTGAAGAAACACACAGGGTCGCGCGATCGTCTTCCGGGATATACACGGTTTCTACGCGCTGATCGCCAACCGCGATGGCCCATTTGATCGTACCGTCAGAAGAACGCTGCTCTTCCACCACTTCCGGGGCGCGAATTTCAGCCACTTCTTTCAGCTTGTTACGCAGCACCTTATTGATGTCAGTCATGTCATCAAAGTTGTCGCTGCAATAGTGGTACATCCACTTCATGACCTGATCGGCACGAAACGGTTTTTCACCCATATCTTTGAAGAATTCGCGCATTTGCTGACGGTTCAGATCCAGCAGGTTGATTTTTCCATTTTTATTTGGAACCGCAGGAATGACGACTTCAGAGGTGTTAACTAATTCAGACATAATTTTTTCCGGCCTCGTTGTTACACGTTGTGGCCCGTGGAGGGTTAAAAAGAAACGCCCCGGCAAGCGTTCTGCTCTTCCGGGGCGTTGCATTGTACAAAGTCTGGCGCAGGGATGCCACGTTTGCACGAAGCATTAGCGAAAATAATATGTAAATCGCTAATTCCTCTCCAAAGGATTTCGCATCGCAGGAAAGCGGCACGTTCGAGCCTCCCCGAAAGCATAGAAAACTATGCGATGTGAAAGACGCAGGAGATTAGCGCGTGCGCGGGCAAACCTCGCCTTCACCGAAGAAATAGGCGATTTCACGCGCGGCAGATTCAACGGAGTCGGAACCGTGAGTACCGTTCTCAGTGAAGCTATCAGCGTAGTCTGCACGCAGAGTACCCGCCAGCGCATTCGCCGGGTTGGTTGCACCCAGCAGATCACGGTGACGCTGCACGGCATTTTCGCTTTCCAGAACAGAAACAACGATCGGACCGGAGGTCATGAATTCAACCAGACCGTCAAAGAACGGCTTACCATCATGCTCAGCATAGAAGCCACGCGCCTGCTCAACGGTCAGGTGCAGCATTTTAGTACCGACAATTTTGAACCCTGCTGCTTCAAAGCGCGCAAAGATGCTCCCAATAACGTTTTTTGCCACCGCGTTTGGTTTGATGATGGAAAAAGTACGTTCAATAGCCATGATTACCTCTGAAAAAGATGTTTTGTTGTTGTTTACCTGGCGCGGATTATAAAGAGCATACCGGCAATTGACTATTGACGAAGATAACATTTCTTTAAAATAAGATGAATTTTAGCAACAAAAGTCACCTGGTGGTCTACTGCAACGAAAATCTCACCGTCGCCACCTGTCCGGCGTCATCCATCACCAGCAGTTGATAATCCCCTTTGGTCGCCAGCCGTAGCGTAAGACGGCGTCCGCGTTCATCCAGCCGTTCACCGTTAAGAAACCACCAGCGATCGCCAGTCCCACCGCTGGTTTGTACTGGCAATGAGGCCAGCGCAGAACCGGGTAAACGCTTCACGATCGCGCCATCACGAACCCCTGTCAACTGCAACGGCAGCGAAGCATCCTGCCCCAGCGGCGGACACGTGGCAGAAACCGGCGGTAATCTCGCCCCACGGCGCTCTGACTCCGGCAGCCATGGCTCCAGCGGTAAAGGCCAGACGATTAACGTTTGTTCGCGCGCCTGCGGGCAATCCGCCGCCACACGTTTGCCTTCATCATCCAGCCAGACGGGGAAACGAATGCCACTCACGCCCTCCTGTTCGGGCAATAACAACGTGGGCGGCTGGCTGCCGTCCAGCAGCCAGGTTGCCAGACGGCGTCGACAGTTACTGTCTCCGGGCGCAAGTGACTGCCCGCCCGGCCAGCACACTACGCCGCGGCTAACGGATTCAGGGCGCGGATCCTCCGGTTGATTTGCACCGCGAGAGAGCAAAAGATTGTTGACCTGATTGAGCAGCGGCACGGCGCTGGCAAAACCAAACTGGCCCACCACCGGCGTACCGTCGGGTCTACCGGTCCAGATACCCATCACATAACGGGCGTTAACGCCAATCGCCCACGCATCGCGATAGCCATAACTGGTACCCGTTTTCCACGCCAGCGGAACCACTCTGCTCAGCGCGTTATCCGGCAGCGGTTGCGCTTCGTCAGCCATAATGCGGCGAATAATCCACGCCGCGCCCACCGACATCAACGGACGCTCCAGCAGTGGATCGTCTGGCTGCAGGCGCAGTTTTCCCGCTTTTCCCTGACGGGCAAAGGCACTGTACGCCGCCGCCATGTCTTCCAGTCTGGCCCCTGCCCCGCCCAAAATCAGCGACAGATTCGGTGCGGCACCAGCGGGCAGATACAGCGGTAAGCCAACGTTACGTAACGATGCGGCAAAACGCTTCGGGCCATAGGCTTCAAGTACCTGCACGGCGGGTAAATTCAGCGAGCGCACCAGCGCTTCGCTCATACTCACCGGGCCATGAAAACCACTGTCAAAATTCCCTGGTCGATAATCTCCGGTTCGACGCGGCACATCCTGCAACAATGAAGCAGGATGAATTAATCCGTCATCCAGCGCCAGACCATAGATAAACGGCTTCAGCACCGAGCCCGGCGAGCGGATCGCATTCACCATATCCACATGGCCAAAGCGGGAGTCGTCATTCATATCTACCGACCCCACCCAGCCACGCACGCTCATATCAGTGTGATCGACCACAATCATCGCCAGCGAACTGCGCGCAGGTAAGCGGCCCTTCCAGTTTTGCGCCAGCTCTTCCAGTTGGCGCTGCAATCCGGCGTCAAGGGTGGTCACGATTTTATCGCTCCGGCTTTTTCCCAGCATCATGCGCGAGAATAACGGCGCTAACTGCGGCATTTGTCTGGGCGCCAGCCAGACCGGTTCTTCGCGTGACTCCTGCACCTGTCTGGCAGGCCAAACGCCCTGCGTCGCCATGCGCTCAAGCACTTTATTGCGCGCCGCTTCAGCGCGGTCCGGCCAGCGGTCCGGGCGCAGACGGCTCGGTGCCTGCGGCAACACGGCCAGCAGCGCGGCATCGGAATAACTCAACTGTGCGGGTGATTTACCAAGGTAGGCCCAGCTCGCCGCCCCCACGCCCTGCAGCGTGCCGCCAAACGGCGCACGGTTAAGATATAGCGTCAGGATGTCGCGCTTAGAAAGATGCCATTCCAGTTGCAATGCGCGCCAGAGCTGGCGGAACTTGCCGCCGAAAGTTCGCGGGTGGGGATCGAGCAATCGTGCGACCTGCATGGTGAGCGTACTGCCGCCTGAAACGACGCGACCTGAGGAGAGGTCCTGCCATGCCGCGCGCAGCACTGAAAACGGATTGACGCCGGGATGTTTCCAGAACCAGCGGTCTTCGTAGTTGATTAACGCCTCAAGGTAACGGGGGGACACCTCATCAATAGTCACCGGATAACGCCAGATGCCGTCCGCGTCGGCGAAGCGCCATAGCGGCGTACCATCGTAAGCCACCACGACACGTGCCGGATCGACTTCGTGAAGCGGCAGCGGCCAGATTTTATCTGCCGCCCAAACCACCGCTAACAGCAATAGCGCAACGGCTGCCAGCCAGAGCCAGCAGCCGCGTTTCCCCAACCCGCGCATCATTTACGGTCTGACAATCAAAAGCCCCTCTGTCGCACCGGTCGCGCGCCACTGCGGAACATACATTGACTCCACTTGCGGCACAGGAACCTGATAGGTCCCCGGCGTTACCGCCCGCGCCAGATAGACCAGCGTCACCGGCTGCCCTTCGTTGACCGCTACCGCGGCGACAAAGCGATCGTCACGGAACTCAACGTGCTGGATATCCGCCTGCTGCATCTGATTGAGCAAATTCGCTACCTCGCTGCCGCTGTCCTGCAGGCTGGCGCTGCCGTTGGCCAGATTCTGGTTTTCCAGCTCCAGGCCGGCTGGCAGTAAGTCAACCACCAGCGCATCCGGTACGTTCTGGCTGGCTTTTACCTCCAGCCAGACCAGTACCAGCTCACCGCTGCGCAGAGAATCCAGCGCTTTGCTGTTCCCGTCGAGTCCCAGGATCTGACGCTCAATGTGCAGGACGTTGCTGGCAGGCGTCGGCGAGGTTTGCGGGTAACCACTCACATCCAGACGCAGCCACAGCGGCAGATTACCGGTATTGGTGACGTTCAGCGTAGACAGCGCGTCAGCATCCAGATTACGCGTTTGTGATTTCTCCCCGGCTAACGCCTGTTCAGAGAGTGACGTTTGCGCCTGCCACGAGCCAGGCAAGTCCTGTAACGTACGCGCGGCAAGGAACAGCGCATTGTTTTCCTGAGTAGAGAGCCAGCGCTGCCCAAAGGCCTGTTCTGACAAGGTGTTCAGCAGCGTATTCTGCACTTCAGGTTTAAGCTTGTTCTCTTCCAACAATGCCAGCATCAGCGCGTTGTCACGTAGCTGACTGCCGTAATCCGCCATCCACTGCTGCGCATCGCGGCGTGGCGTATTCAACGCCAGCGTCAACGCTTGTTCACTGCGGTTGGCGTCGCCCATGTTTTTCAGCGCTATCCCCAGTTGCAACAGCGGTAAACCGGAAGCCGCCTGTGCACGACGCTCCCAGATCTCACGCAGCGCGCCGAGCGGGGCTTTCTGCTGACGAGCCAGCACCAGCGCGGCGTAGGCCTGTACAGCAAACCGGCTTGCTGATGCGTCGTCGGTATAGCGAATCGACATCATGCCCGGATCCTGCAAATAGCGCAGCAGCCGCTCGTTACCCCGGTTAATCACCTCTGCCGGAACGCTATAGCCCTGTTCATTCGCACGAACGAGGAAATCCATCACATACGCGGTCAGCCAGTACTCTTCCGACCCGTTCTTATCCCACAGCGCAAAACCGCCGTTATCACGCTGCATTTGCAGTAAACGAGAGATGCCAATCTCTACTGCCGCACGGCGTTTTTCATCACTGTCGCCCGCGATACCTAACGCCTTCAACTGCGCGGCATTAGTGTATAAGGATGGGAACAACCCGCTCGCCGTTTGCTCGAGGCAACCGTAAGGGTAAGCTTTCAGTTCACGGATATAGCGCGCCAGATTCAGCGGTGGCTTACCGCTGAACAGCAGTTGTCCCTGCATCGTCACAGGAGAGAAATTCGTCAGTTCTTCGCCCGGAATCTGCCAGGTTGCGCCCGGCTGAAGTGCGACGCCGTAATTAACAGTTTGCGCCGGGAACGCCGGTCGCACGCCAATTTTCCACTGTTTATGCTGAACAGGCAGCGTTTCACCCGGTAGATTCAGACCGCTAATTTGCGCCTGAATTTCGCCATCGCCAAAGCCCTCCCGCGCACGCACCGGAATAAACAGCGTAGTCCGTACGCCTGGCGCCAGATTCACCGGGGCGGGATCTTGCCCCATCAGCTCCAGTAAACCGCTGGCCGCGAGATTAATAATCAGCGTTTGCGGTTTGTCAGTCAGATTGGTCACGTCCAGCGTCAGGCGCGAGGTATCGCCCCCCGCCAGAAAGCGCGGCATGTTCAGTTCAGCAATTACCGGCGCGGCGACAATCACTTTGCTTTCGCTACTGCCAAAGTCATCCGCCGTCCAGGCTTGCGCCATTACCCGCAGCTCGCCGTTGAAATCACCAATTGGTAACGTCACCGTACCTTCGCCCTGCTCGTTAAGCGTCACCGGCAGCGCCTGTTGCGCCACGATATTGACGTGATTAACCGGTGGCTTGCCGCCGCGTTTTAACTCATCGCCATCACCACCAAAGCGCAGCGCCGCCAGACGTCCTTGCCCTTCGATCACCTGGCCGTAAATATCATAAATATCCGCGCCATAGCGTTTTTGCCCGAAAAACGCCTGCCACGGATCCGGCGTGGCGTAATCGGTAATGTTCAACACCCCGCTGTCAACGGCTGAGACCAGCACGTTAACCTGTTTTGGCACGTCGCCATTTTTAACGCTGGCTTTAATCTTGACGGTCAACGGCTGATTTGGACGCATTTTCGCCGGGCTTTCCAGCTCCAGCGCCAGACGACGGTTTTCATCGCCTAACGGCAAATGCAGTAAGCCGACTGCCCGTTTTGGCGTTGCCGAACGAGACTTGTCGCCAGGACGAACCACCAGCGCGCTGAGATACAAATCATGGCGATTCCAGGTTTTATCGACCGGGATGGAGATATCAAGACCATCCGTCGGTACGTCTATCTCTTGCCACCACAGCGGGCCTTCGCTGGACTCCACCATCGCGTAACCTTTGCCTGCAGCGGGTGCGGCAATGTGTAGCTTCATGGTATCGCCGGGACGATAGCCGGGTTTATCCAGTTTCAGGGTCACGCGATCGGGACGTACTGTCCCGCTGCCGTCGCTGTTATCCTGCCAGCTATAACCAGCCCAGAAGCGCACGCTGCTCACCGCATCATTCGGAGCTTTCACTTCCAGGCGATAGGCACCCCACTCGACCGGGAAGCTGACTTTACCGGTCTCATCGGCCTTAAGATCCAGGGTCTGCTCACCCTCAACCAGATCTTTTTGATCGAACTGCGATTGCCAGCCCTCGCCTTCAGACCAGTTCCAGTAATAATCACGGCGTTCACGAATCAAACGCACCTGTAAACCGGACACCGCTTTTTTCTCGCCTTGCGCATCGGCATACACAATATCAAAAGCGGCATTGCTGTTTTCATCAACGCCAGGCTGATTGACGGTGGTATCGGTGCGGTAGTCATAAACGGCTTTCGCCGCAAACTGCGGACGAATACCTGGCAGCGTATCCGCAGGCCAGATGGCTTGTTCAACCCGACGCGTCACCGGACGGCCACCCGACTCCAGCAGGCTGGCTTGCAGAATCACCTGTAACGGAGAATGCGTCTCCTGCCATTGGCTGTTGGTAGCCACTTCGCCGCGACCGTGGTCATCCAGCGTCAACTGAACCTCATCGAGGCTGCGAGAAAGATTTTCTTCGGCAATATTACCAAACTGGAACCCCGGTAATGCCTGCACCGCTTCCCGCAGCGGGCGCAGGAAAAGCTGCCCTTGCAGAGCATTGCCGTTGGCGGGCGCGCCGTACAGGTAGTAGCCCACCACCGAGAACTTCACTTCATCAGTTGGAGCCACCGGCATCTTATTGGCAGTGAGATTGAGCGCCATCCGCTCAGGCATGAAATCTTCGACGTGGAAATCCCACATCCGCGACTGGTTGTCGCCAGTATTGGCACGAATATGCCACATGCCGGTGGGCGCGCTGCTGTCCAGCGGCCAGCTAAAGCGATACAGACCGTTTTCCGGTTGGCTCACTACCGAGCGTAACACCTGTCCGTCGGGCTTAACGACCTCCAGCTTCACCGGCTGGTCAGGCAGCGTTTTGCCGTCGCTATCTCGCAGTAATCCGTTGAGGATCACCGTTTCGCCAGGGCGATAGAGGTCTCGGGGGCCAAACATAAAGAACTGCTTGCTGTATCCCGGCGCACCGGCAATATCAAATTCAGCCAGATCCAACGCCGGGAGCTTCAGGTCCAGCAGCGTAGTTTGCCCATCTTTGCGGGCCAGCAATAAGGCCGCGTCTTTATCGGTTTCCAGCTTGACGTGCCCCTGCGCGTCACTGGTAGCCTGCGCCAGCGTCTGCCCTTTTTCGTTGAGTAACGTGACCTCAATACCCTGCTGCGCAGCGCCGTTTTCCAGACTCTGCGTAAAGACATCCAGTTGATTGTGGTAACGGTGCGCAGAGACACCAATGTCACTGAGCGTAAACAGCGTAGCAGCATTGCTGTAGTTATAGTGTCCGGCCTGATTCATCACCGCAATGTAAACGCCTGCTTGCTGCAACGGCTTGATATCGCTCAGTGGCAGTAGCAGCTTCTCTCGGGTGTTACGCTCAGGATTGAGGTCAAAGCGTCCGGTATAAACCAGCTCCGCCATTTTCAGCAGATTGTCTGACTCCCAGTTTGACAACGAATTACGGTATTCCCACTGGCTGACAAACGCACCGAGCGACTCAGGCTTCACGCGAAAGAAGTTCACATCCACGCTATTAACGTTAAGGGCCATCACCGGTAACCCTTCAATCACTTTTCCCGGCAGCAGCGAGCCGCGACTAGCGAACCCTACGCTTGGCTGGACGTCGCGGGTGGTAATGTTTTTTTCATAATCGATAGCGAACGTCGCTTTATTCAGCGCCAGTAAATCACGCTCAATGGTAACCCCCAGTTCCCGATTAGGTTCGAGATGGCGTAAGCGTAGCTCTTTTAGATTTGGCGCCAGCTCCCAGGCACCATCCACTTTGCCGCTTTTTTTATCAACAACGTGCACTACGCGAGAAAAATCTTGTTCCGGATCGAGGGGAATGGAAAAGGTCAAAACGAGCGTTGCCGCGCCGTCGAGTTGGACCTCGGAGGCATCAAGCAGCGTCAGCGACTTGCCCTGGCTTTGCTGAATCAGCTTTTGTAATTGGGCCTTATCTTTTGCTGGCGCAGTCTGCGGTGCAGGCGCATCAGGCTTCGCAGCCGTCGGTGATTTTTCGTTATTATTATCGCACCCAACCAGTGCCAGCATCAGCATACAGGCCGCTACGCGTAAATGTTTCATTTTTCATCCCTGGCCGTAGTGGCCCGTTAGCTACGTAGAACAACTATTATGCGTCAGATTTTCGGCTGTGGAAGCCAGTAACTGTCCTACGTTGTCCTATTTTTTCGTGATTAATGTGGATTCGCCTGACAAATCAGCCTCTTTTACTTGTCGCATTGCCCTAAACATCCGACAATTTGCCAAAACCTGGTAAAAATGGAGATGCCTATGACCACCGCCTTTTTTGTCGCTGCCGACTGGCTTGCCGAACACATTGACGACCCGGAAATACAAATTCTTGATGCCCGGATGGCACCTCCAGGACAGGAAGATCGCGATGTTGGCGAGGAGTATCGCGCGGGCCATATTCCTGGCGCAGTCTTTTTTGATATTGAAGCGCTTTCCGACCATACGTCACCGCTACCGCATATGATGCCGCGACCGGAAGCCTTTGCCGTAGCGATGCGCGAATTGGGCGTTCATCAGGATAAACACCTGGTTGTCTACGATGACGGCAATCTGTTTTCCGCGCCACGCGCATGGTGGATGCTGCGGACATTTGGTGTCGAGAATGTCTCCATTCTGGCGGGCGGTCTGGCTGGCTGGCAGCGCGATGAGCTAATGCTCCAAGAAGGAAATGAGGATTTACCGGAAGGTGAATTTAACGTGGCATTTACGCCTGAAGCGGTTGTGCGCGTTACCGACGTACTGCTGGCCAGTCATGAAAAAACGGCGCAGATCGTCGATGCCCGACCGGCTGCGCGTTTTAATGCCGAAGTTGACGAGCCGCGTCCGGGCCTCAAGCGTGGCCATGTGCCTGGTGCGCTTAACGTACCGTGGACAGAGCTGGTTCGTGACGGTGAACTGAAAACTACCGACGAACTGGATGCTATTTTCTTCAGCCACGGCGTAAGCTTTGACTGCCCCATTATCGCCAGCTGCGGCTCAGGCGTCACGGCAGCGGTGGTTGTGCTGGCGCTTGCCACGCTGGGCGTTTCTAACGTCGCATTGTATGACGGCGCATGGAGCGAATGGGGCGCGCGTAACGATTTACCGGTAGAACCGGCTGAGACTCAATAAAATCTGATTTACTCATCTTTTTCACCCACAAAAAAACCGCTCAATGAGCGGTTTTTTTGTGCCAGTCCGGTTCGCGGCCTTTCCAGCAGGCTGTGCTGCTTTAGCAACGCAGGCTCATCGTAGCGAACTAATACTCCCTTTTGAGGGAGAAAAAGCCAACTGAGTTAGCGGCAAAATTATTCAGTGCGCGAGGTATTATCCTTCGTGGCGGCTTTCCTTCACTCAGATAATCCGGTTCTGTTTGAAATCGCGCAGGAAACCGCCCCAGCGGCGTTCGTAGAACGGTGCGATGTGCTCAGTGATAAAGTGACTCACGCCCTTCTCACCTTTCTTCACCTGGCAGATATCAATGGGTTCATCACCCGGCAACGTATCGGTCGCGACGCTACCCGCAGCATGGATGATCTCTTCAATATCACCTTCAGCTTCAATACCAATCAGCAGATTCGGCTGGGCTTTCGCACTTTCTTTGATTGAGCAGAGAAATGCGCGTTTTACCGGCTTAATGGTTTTAAACAGCGTGGTCAGTGAGTCAATCATCTGCGCCGGAGGTTCGGCGACTTCAGAAAGGATCAGCGATTCACCACCTTCCAGTACTTCCTGGGTGCTTAGCGGATTACCCTCTTCCCCCATCAGCAGGCTGATTTCACGCGGCATAAACTCTTTGCCGGTCGGCAGTTTAGCGTTGAGAAAGAGCGTTTCGCCAAGCGTCATTTCAAATAGCGTACGCACCGGCATAACGACAAATGCTTGCTCATCTTCAACCGCCTGTTGCAGGGCTTCCAGGGAGGTGAAGAACGGGATCACGGTCGTGCCGTCTTCTTTTTCCCAGTGTTGAAGGTCGAGGGCACTGTCTTCTACTACCGCCTCGCCTTCTGCGGCAGTACCCGGCACCCAGACGGTGGATTCCAGTAAAGTACGGAAAAATGCCGGACGATGCGCAGGCTCTGTCGCTGCTTGCTCCAGCAACGTTTCTAATTCATTTTTTGTTTCGGACATAAGTATCACAAATTGGATGAATACATGTAAGCCGGATAAGCGTAGCGCCATCCGGCAATACAGTCATGAATTATGCGGTCAGCAGATTCGCGATGGTGCGCACACCCAGACCGGTTGCGCCCGCAGACCACTGCTCAACCGGCGCTTTGCGATAGGTTGCAGAGCAATCGATGTGCAGCCAGCCTTGCTGGTAATTTTCCACGAAATGGGACAGGAAGCCCGCCGCGGTGCTT
This sequence comes from Citrobacter sp. RHB35-C21, assembly GCF_013816515.1. Lineage (NCBI taxonomy): Bacteria > Pseudomonadati > Pseudomonadota > Gammaproteobacteria > Enterobacterales > Enterobacteriaceae > Citrobacter > Citrobacter sp. RHB35-C21. The sequence goes on along the minus strand of NZ_CP057147.1, from coordinate 1,465,475 downwards.
GCACCCGCTGGGTAGGCCGCACTGCCGGTATTGTTCAGCTCGGCAAAATTTGACGGAAGTTGGCTACGGTGGAACTCTGCCAACGGCAAACGCCAGAACGGCTCGTTTTCTTGCGCCGCACTTGCCAACAAACGCGCGGCCAGTTGGTCATCAAAGCTAAACAGCGCGTGGTAATCGTTGCCCAGTGCGGTTTTCGCCGCGCCGGTCAGCGTGGCAGCATCAATGATCAATTCAGGTTTTTGCGCGCTGGCATCGATCAGGCCATCGGCCAGTACCAGACGCCCTTCAGCATCGGTATTCATCACTTCAACTTTTTTACCGTTGCGATAGTGAATGATATCGCCAAGCTTAAAGGCGTTGCCGCTGATCAGGTTATCCGCGCAGCACAGATACAGCTTCACACGCTTGTTCAGGCCACGGGTGATGGCAAACGCCAGCGCGCCGGTGACCGTTGCCGCACCGCCCATATCGGACTTCATTGAGTCCATAAATGCGCTTTGCTTGATGCTGTATCCGCCGGAGTCAAAGGTAATTCCCTTGCCAACCAGGCAGGCATAAACTGGAGCTTCTTTGTCGCCAGTCGGGTTGTAATCCAGCGCCAGCAGCACAGGCGGGCGTTCAGAGCCTCGACCTACGGTATGCAGCCCCATGTAGTTCTGCTCGCGCAGATCTTCACCTTTGGTGATACGGTACGAGACGTTGTCGCAGGCCACGCCACACAGCAGGTCTACCGCGCGTTGCGCCAGCTGTTCCGGGCCCAGCTCTTCTGCAGGTGCGTTAATGGTATCGCGCACCCAGTCAATAATTTTCAGACGGTTATCCAGCTCTTTGCGCTGCGCCTCGTCCAGAGCGGCCCACTCAACTTTGCGGGTGCCTTTTGGTCCTTTGTAACCCTGCCAGAACGCCCAGCTACGTTCGGTATCCCAGCCTTCACCATCCAGTTGGACATGTTTAATACCCAGGCCGTCAATTTTACGCGCGGCGCGCTGGATAAGGCTGAGATCATCTTTTCCGTTCAGGTGCAGGGTAATACCGTCATTATTAATGCTGTATGTCGCCTTTTCACCCCAGCGAGCGTCAGCGGGTTGCGTGGAAAGCGTAATTTTCATGGCTTCTGTCATTTTATTTATCCTTATTTCGCGCATACAGGAAAACGGGCCACCCGTGGGCAGCCCGTTGACTTATTCGGCTTCGTCCAGCCAGACCAGTAAAATGGCCTCAAGGATTTTTTCGTTCGATGCCTGTGGATCATCATCGAACTCTTCCAGGTCACAGATCCATTGGTGCAGATCGGTGAAACGAACGGTTTTGGGATCGAGATCGGGGAACGCGTCGTACAGCGCCTCGCCGATTTCGCGGCTATCGGTCCACTTCAGTCCCATACTACCCTCTGTTAATGCTCACGTGCATGATTGATTGTGTAACGTGGGATTTCGACCACTAAATCGTCCTCGGTTACCCGTGCCTGACAGCTTAAACGGCTCTCCGGCTCCAGTCCCCAGGCTTTATCCAGCATGTCGTCTTCTTCTTCTGTGCTTTCCGGCAAAGAATCAAAACCTTCACGTACGATGCAGTGGCAGGTCGTGCAGGCACAGGATTTTTCACAGGCGTGTTCAATCTCGATACCGTTACGCAGGGCAACGTCGAGAATGGTTTCGCCGGTCTCAGCTTCCAGAACTGCGCCATCGGGACAGAGATCCTGATGAGGCAAAATAACAATCTTTGGCATATTAAACCTCGTCCACGGAATGGCCTTTCAGCGCGCTACGGACGGATTTGTCCATACGGCGAGCGGCGAATTCCTGGGTTTGTTTGTCTACGTTTTTAATGGCTTGTTCTATCGCGTCAACATCGTCACCCTGTGCTACCTCGCTCAAATGCGTAGCAGCGGTGTCGATAGCCTGACGTTCTGCGGCGCTTAACAGCGCGGCATCAGCGTTCAGCGCACCGGATAAACTCTCCAGTACGCGTGCCGCTTCGACTTTCTGTTCTGCCAGCATACGAGCTTTAACGTCCTGCTCGGCAAAACTCATCGAATCCTGAATCATGGAGGCGATTTCACTGTCGGTCAGACCGTAGGACGGTTTGACCTGAATCGAGGACTCAACGCCGGTGGATTTCTCCATAGCGGTGACGCTCAGCAGCCCATCAGCATCGACCTGGAAGGTCACGCGGATATGCGCGCCGCCTGCCGGCAACGCCGGGATACCGCGCAGCGCAAAACGCGCCAGTGAACGACAGTCCTGCACCAGCTCACGCTCGCCTTGCATCACGTGAATGGACATCGCGGTTTGGCCATCTTTAAACGTGGTGAAGTCCTGCGCACGCGCCACCGGGATAGTAGTGTTACGCGGGATCACTTTCTCCACCAGACCGCCCATGGTTTCCAGTCCCAGAGACAGCGGGATAACGTCCAGCAGCAGCATTTCGCTGTCCGGTTTATTCCCGACCAGAATATCCGCCTGGATTGCCGCACCGATAGCGACCACTTTGTCCGGGTCGATAGAGGTCAGCGGCGTACGGCCAAAGAATTCACCGACGCGTTCACGTACCAGCGGCACGCGCGTTGAACCACCGACCATTACCACTTCCAGCACATCCTGCGGCTCAACGCCCGCATCTTTCAGCGCACGGCGGCAGGCCAGCAGCGTACGTTTAACCAGTGCGGAAATGAGTTCATTAAAGGTTTCACGGGTGATTTCACCCTGCCATCCCGCCACGTTAACCGTCACAGAATCGGCGTCGCTGAGTGCGATTTTCGCTGCAATCGCGGCATCCAGCAGTTCGCGCTGTACGCGGTTATCGCTGCGATCGGCAACGCCCGCCTGCTCGCGAATGTAATCGGCCAGCAGATGGTCAAAATCGTCGCCGCCGAGCGCGGAATCACCGCCGGTCGCCAGCACTTCAAACACGCCGCGACTCAGGCGCAGAATAGAAATATCAAAAGTACCGCCGCCAAGGTCATAGACCGCGATCACGCCTTCCTGACCGGAATCCAGGCCATAAGCGATCGCCGCAGCGGTCGGTTCGTTCAGCAGACGCAATACGTGCAGGCCCGCCAGACGCGCGGCGTCTTTCGTCCCCTGACGCTGTGCATCGTCAAAGTAAGCCGGAACGGTGATCACTACGCCATCCAGTTCGCCGGACAACGATTCGGTTGCCCGCGCGGCCAGCGCTTTCAGAATGTCAGCGGATACGCGCACCGGATTAAGCAAACCGGCAGCGGTTTCAATCATCGGCAGGCCGTTTTCGCTCGCCTGGAATGAATAAGGCAGATGCGGGTAACGCGCCTGGATATCCGCCAGAGAGCGGCCCATCATGCGTTTTACCGAGCTGACGGTGTTTGCCGTATCCAGCGCAGCATTAGCGCGGGCATCGTAACCGACCGAGTAGCCCTGCTGCTGATAGTGAACCACTGACGGCAACAGGTGGCGACCTTCATGATCTGCCAGCGTTTCGGCCTGGCCGCTGCGTACGGTCGCAACCAGGGAGTTGGTGGTGCCTAAATCGATACCGACCGCCAGACGACGCTGGTGCGGCGCGGCGCTCAGACCAGGCTCACTAATTTGTAATAAGGCCATTTTCGCTTCCGGAAATTAAAAATCGAGCAGTTTTTCTTCGAGTTGTTCTGCACTGCTTCGCAGTTTATCGAGAAAACGCAGCTTACGCACGGTATCTGCCGCTGCGTCCCACGTCTCGCTATCCAGCTGTTCCACCATCAGTTGATGGCGAACGTTGTACATTTCGCTGACGCGTTGCATAAACGCATCCAGCCGTTGATTGTCTTTTGCCTGTTCAATCTCGTCCAGCTCTTCGCGCAGCTCCAGCTGTTCCATCAGAAACGCGGTATCGCGCACCGTGTGCTGCTCGCTGCGGATATCAAAGCCGTGTAAAGACAACAAGTATTCGGCGCGCATCAAAGGATGACGCAGCGTTTGCCAGGCCTGGTTGATAGTGGCGGACTGCGAAACCGCAGCAAGTTGTTCCGCCTGAGAACCGCTGGCGAATTTATCAGGATGATACTGACGTTGCAGATCCTGAAAACGTAGGCTCAGCGCCTGAGTATCGAGCTGATAACGGGCCGGTAAGCCAAAGAGGGTGAAGTAGTCCATAACATTCTCAGGGCATCGATTCTCTGTTGTTCGATGAGGCAAAACCAGAGAGTCAGGTAAAACAAACCCCACGCGCAGGCGACCACGGTGGGGTTATCAGTAAGCGCGTTACACGTGGAAGCTTTCGCCGCATCCACATTCGTCTTTCACGTTCGGGTTAGTGAACTTAAACCCTTCGTTCAGACCTTCTTTGACGAAGTCTAACTGCGTACCGTCGAGGAATTGCAGGCTCTTACCGTCGATCACGACTTTTACGCCTTTGTCTTCAAACACGGTATCTTCAGCCGCCGGCTCGTCAACAAATTCCAGTACATAAGCCATACCTGAGCAGCCGGAGGTTCTCACGCCCAGACGCAGACCAAACCCTTTACCGCGGTTTGCCAGGAAGGTATTTACACGCGCTGCTGCACTGTCGCTTAAGGTAATCGACATAATAAAACCTCAACTCTTAATTATTTTGCTTCACGTTTGCTTTTGTAATCCGCAATCGCGGCTTTAATCGCGTCTTCAGCCAGAATAGAGCAGTGAATTTTCACCGGTGGCAGTTCAAGCTCGTCGGCGATATCGGTATTTTTGATCGCCTGTGCTTCGTCCAGAGATTTCCCTTTTACCCATTCGGTAACCAGAGAGCTGGAGGCAATAGCGGAACCGCAGCCGTAAGTCTTGAAACGCGCGTCTTCAATGATACCCTCATTGTTGACTTTGATCTGCAACTTCATCACGTCGCCACAGGCCGGTGCACCCACCATGCCGCTGCCCACGTTCTCGTCGCTGTTGTCAAAAGAGCCCACGTTACGTGGATTCTCGTAATGATCGATTACTTTTTCGCTATAAGCCATGATGAATTCTCCTTATCGGTACCGATTAGTGATGTGACCATTCAATACTGTTCAAATCCACGCCCTGTTTGAACATTTCCCACAGCGGGGAAAGGTCGCGCAGGCGGCCGATGGAGTTGCGAACCAGATTGATGGCGTAGTCAATCTCTTCTTCGGTAGTAAAACGACCTAAAGAGAAACGAATTGAGCTGTGTGCCAGCTCGTCGGTCATCCCCAGCGCGCGCAGCACGTAGGATGGCTCCAGGCTTGCAGAGGTACATGCAGAACCGGAGGACACAGCCAGGTCTTTCAGCGCCATAATCAGCGACTCGCCTTCAACAAAGTTGAAGCTAACGTTGAGAATGTTCGGTGCGCCCTGCTCGAGGTCACCATTGAGGTACACCTCTTCCATATCTTTCACGCCGTTCCACAGACGGTTACGCAGAGTGCGCAGGCGCGCCATCTCGGTTTCCATCTCTTCTTTGGCGATACGGTAAGCTTCACCCATCCCGACTATCTGGTGCACAGGCAGCGTACCGGAACGCATACCGCGCTCGTGACCGCCGCCGTGCATCTGCGCTTCAATACGAATACGCGGTTTACGACGAACGTACAGCGCGCCGATACCTTTCGGGCCATAAATTTTGTGGCCGGAGAAGGACATCAGGTCAACTTTCAGTTGGCTCAGATCGATAGGCAGTTTGCCCACGCTCTGGGTCGCATCAACGTGATAGATGATGCCGCGGGCACGGCACATTTCGCCGATGGTTGCGATATCCTGTACCACGCCGATTTCGTTGTTAACGTGCATGATGGAGACCAGAATGGTGTCGTCACGCATTGCCGCTTCAAGTTCTTTCAGGTCGATAATGCCATTACGCTGCGGGGCGAGGTAGGTCACTTCAAACCCTTCGCGCTCCAGCTGACGGCAGGTGTCCAGCACGGCTTTGTGTTCGGTTTTGCTGGTGATGATGTGCTTGCCTTTTTTCTGGTAAAAGTTGGCTGCACCTTTAATCGCCAGGTTATCGGATTCCGTCGCACCGGAAGTAAAGACGATTTCACGCGGATCGGCACCGACCAGATCAGCGATCTGATTGCGGGCGATATCTACCGCCTCTTCAGCTTGCCAGCCGAAACGGTGTGAACGGGAAGCTGGGTTACCAAAGTTTCCGTCCAGGGTCAGACACTGCATCATTTTCTCGGCAACACGCGGGTCCACCGGCGTGGTTGCGGAGTAGTCGAGATAGATCGGTAATTTCATTGCTCTATAAACTCCGTACATCGCTTCAATGCAAGGAACCAGGCAACCGGCTGGATGTACGACCGAGTTAACGGGGCGTCTGGCACCCCGGCCTGATTCTGAAATACTTTTTACGCTTCATCTTTCTGGCTGCCTTGATGCAACCAGAAGATATTGCGTAATTTTTATTAGGCACGCAGTTTGACGTCGATAGCGTCTTGCGTGCGGGTGCTGCGTGGAGCGTCATGTGTGTGCTGGCGACCAGACACATCCAGGACTTCCTGATTATTCACCAGTTCGCCCAACGTAATGTTGTTGAGGAAACCGGTCAGACGATCGCTCAGATCGCGCCACAGCGCGTGGGTCAGGCATTTATCGCCGCCCTGACAACCGCCTTTGCCCTGGCAACGGGTCGCGTCTACAGACTCGTCAACAGCGCTAATCACTTCACCTACTGCGATGCTGCCGGCATCTTTACCCAGCAGATACCCGCCGCCTGGTCCACGTACGCTGGAAACCAGACCGTTTTTACGCAAACGGGAAAACAGCTGCTCCAGATATGACAGGGAAATTCCCTGACGTTCAGAAATATCAGCCAACGGTACCGGGCCCGTTTCGGAGTTGAGCGCAACGTCCAACATTGCGGTCACGGCATAACGCCCTTTTGATGTCAGTCTCATGTCTTACTTAGCCTCAAACTCGCCCCTGCCCGGGGTTTTTTATTGTAAAATGGGGGTATTGCATAGCAGGGGCAAGTCTGACATTCCCGACTAAATCAGTCAACTATTTACTTGACTAATTTAGTCAGGTATTTAACCTTCAGTGCCATTTTCATTTACCGGATGGCGCTTCGCTAATCCGGCCTGGAAATCGTGCAGCCATCCGGCATCAAGACGCTTACTTGCCTTTATTCTGCTGCTCTATAGAAGCTAAAATTCCGCGCAAAATGTTCAGCTCCTGGCTCTCAGGACGCGCACGAGTGAACAGACGGCGCAGCTTGTTCATCACCTGCCCCGGATGTCCTTCGCGGATAAACCCGGTCGACAGCAGCGTTTGTTCCAGATGACCGTAAAAACGCTCTAAATCATCGACCAGCGGATACTCAGCTTCTTCGTATCCTGCGGTCTTGTCGCTTTCCTGCGTTGCCAGCCAGGCCATGCGAACTTCATAAGAGATGACCTGCACCGCCATCGCCAGGTTGAGCGAGCTGTATTCCGGGTTCGCGGCAATGGCGACGTGATAATGGCACTTCTGCAGCTCTTCGTTGGTCAGGCCAACGCGTTCACGTCCAAACACCAGCGCCACCGGCGAGTTCGTTGCTTCAGAGACGCTTTTTAAACCGCATTCACGCGGATCCAGCATCGGCCACGGCAGCGTACGGGAGCGCGCGCTGGTACCCACCACCAGGCTGCACCCCGCCAGCGCTTCATCGAGAGTATCGACGATCTGCGCGCTGCCGATCACATCGCTGGCACCAGCCGCCAGGGCGATGGCCTGGGAGTCCGGTTTAACCAGTGGATTTACCAGCCACAGATTTGTTAAACCCATGGTTTTCATTGCGCGGGCCACAGAGCCCATGTTGCCAGTGTGAGAAGTTTCCACCAGCACGATTCGAATATTTTGCAGCATTGTATTTCTTCGGCTAAAGATTATTCGGACATATTATCATAAAACGAAGACATATTCCGAACTCGCTGCTATACTCTGCGCCGTTTTCCCGTTCTTTAACATCCAGTGAGAGAGACCGATGCATCCGATGCTGACCATCGCCGTGCGCGCAGCGCGCAAGGCGGGTAATGTAATTGCCAAACACTACGAAACGCCAGACTCTGTAGAAACCAGCCAGAAAGGCAGCAATGATTTCGTGACTAACGTCGATAAAGCCGCCGAAGCGATTATTATCGAAACAATTCGCAAATCTTACCCACAGCACACCATCATCACCGAAGAAAGCGGTGAGCATGTTGGTGAAGATCAGGATGTTCAATGGGTTATCGATCCACTGGATGGCACTACCAACTTCGTAAAACGTCTGCCGCACTTCGCGGTTTCCATCGCAGTACGCATTAAAGGCCGTACTGAAGTCGCCGTTGTTTACGATCCAATGCGTAACGAACTGTTCACCGCAACCCGCGGCCAGGGCGCACAGCTGAACGGCTACCGTCTGCGTGGCAGCACCGCACGCGATCTGGACGGCACCATCATCGCCACCGGTTTCCCGTTCAAAGCGAAACAGCACGCCGCGTCTTACATGAAAATTCTTGGCAAGATGTTTACCGAGTGCGCTGACTTCCGCCGCACAGGTTCTGCTGCGCTGGATCTGGCTTACGTTGCCGCTGCACGTGTTGACGGTTACTTCGAAATCGGTCTGAAACCATGGGATTTCGCCGCAGGTGAGCTGATTGCTCGTGAAGCAGGCGCACTGGTTTGCGACTTCACCGGCGGTCATAACTACATGGCGACTGGCAACATCGTTGCAGGTAATCCGCGCGTAGTGAAAGCCATGCTGGCTAACATGCGTGACGAACTGAGCGACGCGCTGAAGCGTTAATTCAGTACAGCCCGGTGGTGTCATGCTTACCGGGCTTACGTGTTGATACAGGCCGGATAAGGCGAAGCCGCCATCCGGCTTTGATTAAAACGGTCTAATCCCTCGCCCCACCGGCACCGCGCTCACCCACATCACTACCGCAGCAGCAATCAGCACCGCACCACCGGCTAATGCCAGCGTCGTCCAGCCAATCTGTCGCCACAGCACCGGCGCTTTATGTCCGCTAAGTCTCACCGCCAGCGAGCGGAAACTGTGTACCAGCAAAGCCAGTGACGTAATCGTCAAAGAGGTTCCGGCCGCCATCGCCAGCGCCGACGCCATGCCCCAGCTAAAAACGCCAACCACTTTGCTAAACAGTAAAACCATAATTGCCCCGGAGCATGGCCGCATTCCCATAGACAAAACGATCATCAGCCGGGCGCGCCAGTCATCACCGCTTTGCAGCTGTTCAGGATCAGGCAAATGCTGATGCCCACAGCCACAGCCCTCGTGATGCACATGGTGCGGCGTGAAGGCGATAAATTTCGGGCGACGCAGCAACTGGCGCAATTTCTTCAGCGCACGGACGCACAATAAAACGCCCAACACGCCAACCAGCGCATAACTCCCTTTCTCCAACCAGAAACTACTCATATGTAGCCGTCGTGCAGGCAACTGCAAAATGGTGAGCACCACAACCACCAGCCCGATGGCGACCAGTCCCTGTAATAAAGATGAGGCCAGCGTCAGGCCAATACTCGATCTCAGCTTCGAGGGATGCGTTGCCAGCCAGGTGGTAATGACGACTTTTCCATGTCCTGGTCCCAACGCATGCAGCACGCCATAGAGAAAACTAAACAGCAGCAGCGATCCCCCGGCCTGGGCCGGATTGGCGGCAACGGCTTTCAGCAAACCGCTCATCTGCTGGTTAACGTCGCGCTGCCAGACGACACTTTTCATCATCACCTGCGGCCAGGCCTGCCATAGCCACAGTATGCCGACTGCAGCCAGCAGTAAAAACACCGCCAGCGGCCATAGCGTGAGCCAGCGGCGTCTGGCGGCGCGTTGTTGATAAACTACGGACATTGCAGCGTCACCGTCTGTGCAAACTGTTTACCCAATTCCATATCCTCCGGCGGTGCGTCTTCTTTATCCAGCGACTGCGCAAAGCTCAGCATTTGTTCATTCGGCGTCGGCGTATGTACTGAAATACGGCATTGCTGACTTATGGCCTGCGCCAGCCTGGCATCGCTGTCTTTGTCATAGCTCATATCAACGTAGTAGGTGGGGTCGAAGGTTGAAATAGTATATTTTTGACCGCTCAGCGGCTGAGCTTCCGCCAGCGGCAACACGAACGTCAGCACTGCCTGATGTTCTTCACGCTCCATGCCATATTCCGTCGGCCTGTTTTTAAACTTTACCTTTTTCCCGTCGTGCCACACTTCGGTGAAATAGTGCTGCCCGAGGACGTTGGCCATCACTTCTGCCGCCAGTTTTTTCCAGATCTCATCACCAGGTTTGGCATTTCCCGCATCGTAAAGCAGATCTGCCGAGGTGATTTCATCCATCGTCCAGCGCATTTTTAGCGCGACGAACTGGTCATTCTCGCTCACTATCTCGGTTTTCAAATGGATAAAGCTGTGGGGATGCGCACCTGCGCCAAAGGACAGGATCGCGAGAAACAACGTCATAATGATACGTTTAACGCCTTGCATGAGTTCTCCACGAGAAAAATCTACACCGCCACAAATAATGATGCCGTGTTTGGCGAAAGTGTGCTGAGGATACCATTGAACGAAAAAATGTTGAGCCCCCTTTTCCGGTATCGATTCAGTTCTCAATTTCAACAATTTCTTCTTCAGCAACATCCTCTCAAATACCTTTTCGTCGCCACAACTTAAGTAAAATGATAACAATTTGTTAATTTATGGTTTCATTTTAATGTTTTATTAACACTGAGTTTAAATTCCTGAGTGTATTTCCGTTCAAATTTAACCAATATTTAACCATTTATTTTCCATAAAATTACAATAATGGGCATAGATCACATTCACCAAACTTGTAATTCATTCCCTCTTCCATTCGTTGTTAACTTCACGCCGTGACATGTCCTGCCCCCTACGAAAGGTACAACTATGAAATTCAAACTCGCATTACTCAGTGCAACCCTGGTTTCTGCATGCATGTTGTCCGGCACGTCCTTTGCGGCGGAAAAATATGAAATTGCTGTGGTTGCCAAAGTCACCGGGATTCCGTGGTTTAACCGGATGGAAACCGGTGTTAATGAAGCAGCAAAAAAACTGGATGTGAATGCTTACCAGACCGGGCCTTCCACGCCGGATCCGGCACAGCAGGTCAAAGTGATTGAAGATCTGATCGCCAAAAACGTCAACGCCATCATCGTGGTACCGAATGACGCCAAGGTCCTTGAGCCAGTACTGAAAAAAGCGCGCGATAAAGGCATTGTCGTTCTGACGCACGAATCCCCGGATGAGCAAATTGGCCAATGGGATATCGAAACCATCGATAGTGAAAAATACGCGCAGGCCAACGTCGATGAGTTAGCAAAAAACATGGGCGGCAAAGGGGGTTACGCCATCTATGTCGGTTCACTGACGGTGCCGCTGCATAACGCGTGGGCGGATTATGCAATTAAGTACCAGAAAGAAAAATATCCGGAAATGTTTGAGGTCACTTCACGTCTGCCGGTCGCGGAAAGCATCGATAAATCCTACGCCACGACGCTGGACCTGATGAAAACCTATCCACAGATGAAGGGCATTATCGGTTTCGGCTCGCTGGGTCCAATCGGGGCGGGTCAGGCTGTGCAGAAAAAACGCGCCAAAGATAAAATCGCCGTTGTCGGGATTGCAATGCCAGCACAGGCTGCACCTTACCTGATGCGCGGTGATATCAAAAAAGCGCTGCTGTGGGATCCAAAAGACGCGGGCTACGCGCTGGTAACGGTTGCCGATCAGCTGTTGCAGGGCAAAGAAGTTAACGCCGACCTGAGTATCGATGGTTTAGGGAAAGCCGATATCGACACGGAGAAGAAAGTGATCCGCTTTAACAAGATCCTCGAAGTCACCAAAGACAACGCACAATCACTTGGTTTCTAAGGCTTTAGCCAACACCAGGGAACCTTAACGCCGGCCGTCTGGCCGGCGCTATCAACCAAACTAACACTCAGCGTCCATCCGGGCGCTCGCAGGGGTATTGTCCATGGCAGACACCACCGCATTTATCACTCTTGAGAATATCAGCAAACAATTCCCGGGCGTGCTGGCGCTGGATAACGTGAATCTGACGCTGAGAAAAGGCGAAGTTCACTGTCTGGCGGGTCAAAACGGCTGTGGTAAAAGTACCATTATTAAAGTGATCTCCGGAGTTTATCATCCGGAAAAAGGCGCGCAGATTTTACTCGATGGCAAATTGTTCCATCACCTGACGCCGCAGCTCTCTTCCCATTATGGCATTCAGGTTATTTATCAGGACCTGTCGTTGTTCCCTAACTTTAGCGTCGCGGAGAATATCGCGGTCAACCGCTATCTGCCCGGTGGCGATATCTGGGTACGTCGTGGCGCCATGAAGCAGCAGGCGCTGGCAGCCATGAAGCGCATCGGTGTGAACATCGATCCCGATAAAAAGGTTGAAAAACTCTCGATTGCCGACCGACAACTGGTCGCCATTTGCCGGGCGATTGCCGCCGATGCGCGTCTGGTGATTATGGACGAGCCCACCGCCTCACTAACCCGTCAGGAGGTTAATGGCCTGCTACGGGTCGTTAACGAACTAAAAGCTGCCGGAATTTGTGTAGTGTTTGTCAGCCACCGTCTGGATGAAGTGATGGAAGTGGCTGACCGCATCAGCGTGATGCGCGATGGCAAACTGGTGGGCACTTATCCTGCCAGCGAACTCGACAGCCACGAGCTGGCTTTCCTGATGACCGGACAACGCTTCCACTATAGCCCGCTGCCGGAAAGACCCGCTATTGAGCAAGAGCCCCTGCTGGAGCTGCGCAACCTCAGCCGCAGAGGCAAATACCAAAACATTAATCTGTCGCTGCACGGCGGCGAGATTGTCTCCATTGTGGGCCTGCTGGGCGCCGGACGCACCGAACTTTGTCTGAGCCTGTTTGGCATGACGCACCCAGAAAGCGGTGAGATTCGCATTAACGGCCAGCCGGTCACTCTTCGCAATAACCATGATGCCATCAAACATGGGATCGGCTACGTCTCAGAAGATCGCCTGACGCAGGGGCTGATCATGGAGCAGTCGATCTACGACAACACCATCGTCACGGTGTTTGATCAACTGCATACTGGCAGCGGCCTGCTCGATCATCGTAAAGCGCAAAAACTGGTCGCCGACTTGATCCGCGAGCTGAATATCAAAGTGTCCGATCCACACCTGCCGGTTAAAACCCTTTCCGGCGGTAATGCCCAGCGTATCGCCATTGCCAAATGGGTGGCGACTAATCCCCGCATCCTGATCCTCGACTCCCCTACCGTAGGCGTAGATATCGCCAACAAAGAGGGTATTTACCAGATAGCCCGCGATCTGGCGGAACAGGGTATGGCGGTGCTGATGATTTGCGATGAAATCCCGGAAGCGTATTACAACAGCCACCGCGTGCTGGTGATGCGTCGCGGCAGGCTGGTGGCGGAATTTAATCCTCATCAGTGCCGTGAAGAGGAGATTGCTGAAGTGGTCGAGGTAATCAATGAATAAGATGCATCTCTCCCGTTTAATCGGGCAACATGAATTTTGGCTGGGCCTGCTGGTTGTGGCCCTTGCCGTTGGGCTGAGCATCAGCACCGATGAGTTCTTGTCTTTGGGGAACCTGACGGATGTGGCTACCAGCTATGCGATTCTCGGCATCCTTGCCTGCGGGCTGTTTGTGGTACTGATTTCCGGCGGGATCGACATCTCATTTCCGGCGATGACCGCGATAGCCCAGTATGCGATGGCCAGTTGGGTTATTGGCCACGGCGGCAACTTCGCGCTGGCGTTAATCATCGCGATTGCGGTGGGTCTGCTGCTGGGACTTATTAATGGCTTCCTGGTCTACTGGCTGCGCGTTCCGGCCATCATCATTACCATCGCCACGTTGAACGTTTACTACGGTCTGCTGGTGTACGCCACCAAAGGCACCTGGCTGTACGGCTTTCCGGACTGGTTTATGAACGGCATCAATTGGTTCTCGTTCACCGCGGCGGATGGCTACGACTACGGCTTGACACTGCCTCTGCTGTGCCTGGCGGCTGTGATCATCTTTACCGCCGTGCTGATGAACTATACCCGTCTTGGCCGTCAGGTTTACGCCATGGGCGGTAATCGTGATGCGGCTTCGCGCCTGGGGCTGAATCTGCTGAAGCTGCATTTCTACGTGTATGGCTACATGGGTATTCTGGCAGGCGTTGCCGCCGTGGTTCAGGCGCAAATCACCCAGTCAGTTGCGCCCAATTCGCTGCTCGGCTTTGAGTTGACGGTGCTGGCGGCGGTCGTGCTCGGCGGAACCAGCATGAGCGGCGGACGCGGCACATTAACCGGAACACTGCTCGGCGTGGTTCTGCTGGCCTTCTTACAAAATGGCCTGACGCTGCTCAGCGTCTCCTCTTACTGGCACACCGTGTTCAGCGGCGCCATTATCCTGGTCAGCATTAGCGCCACGGCCTGGAACGAAAAACGCAAACTGGCAAGGGAGCTTTGAGATGAAAACAATCGCCAGATTTTTACCCGGTGATGCCATCATTCGTCTGCAATGCGTCATTATTGTGGTCGTCGCCCTGGTCTTCTCGGCCCTGCTCGGCAGCCGTTTTTTCAGCGTCGCTAACTTCCAGTCGATTGGCTCGCAGCTTCCGATTCTTGGCATGCTGGCCCTCGGGATGGGTATGACCATGCTGACCGGCGGCATAAACCTGTCGATAATTGCAGGAGCGAATGCCTGCTCGCTGGTAATGGCGGCGATTATCGTCACCCATCCGGATAACCCGCTGTTTCTGGTGCTGGCGCTGATGGCAGGCGCTGCCGTGGCGGTCGCAATCGGTACGCTCAACGGCGCGCTGATTGCCTGGGTCGGGGTTTCGCCGATTCTCGCCACGCTCGGCACGATGACGCTTATCTCCGGGCTGAATATTCTGCTTTCCAATGGGACGGTGATTTCCGGTTTCCCGACCGCCATTCAATATCTTGGTAACGCCACGATTGCCGGTATTCCGGTAGCGCTGCTGCTCTTTTTCCTGGTGGCAATCCTGCTGTGGGTACTGCTGGAGCACACCACGCTTGGGCGCAGTCTGTATCTCGTGGGTTCCAATGAACAGGCTACCCGCTACAGCGGCGTAAATACCGTCCGGGTACAAATTTCCGTGTACGTGATTTCTGCCCTGCTCGGGTGGGTCGCCGCCATTCTGATGATGGCGAAATTCAACTCGGCAAAAGCCGGATACGGTGAGTCCTACCTGCTGGTCACCATCCTTGCCTCCGTCCTCGGCGGCATCAACCCGGATGGCGGTTTCGGGCGCATTATCGGCCTGGTACTGGCGCTGATTGTGCTGCAAATGCTGGAAAGCGGCCTTAACTTGCTGGGGGTCAGCAGCTATCTGACGATGGCGCTGTGGGGCGCGGTGCTGATCCTCTTTATCGCATTACAGAATCGTAAAGCCTGATTTCAGGAGAAAAAATTATGGCAAGTTACTTTATTGGTGTGGATGTCGGAACCGGAAGCGCCCGTGCCGGCGTGTTTGATCTCAACGGCAGAATGGTCGGCCAGGCCAGTCGGGCTATCGAGATTTACCGCCCGCAGGCCGATTTTGTTGAGCAGTCTTCCGATAACATCTGGCAGGCGGTGTGTAACGCGGTTCGCGATGCGATTAACCAGTCAGATATCAACCCAATCCAGGTGAAAGGTCTGGGCTTTGACGCTACCTGCTCACTGGTGGTGCTGGATAAAGAAGGTAAACCGCTGACCATCAGCCCGTCCGGGCGCAGCGAACAGAACATCATTGTGTGGATGGATCACCGCGCCATTACCCAGGCTGAACGCATTAACGCCCTGCATCATCGGGTGCTGGACTACGTTGGCGGCATTATCTCCCCGGAAATGCAAACGCCAAAGCTGCTGTGGCTGAAGCAGCATATGCCCAATACCTGGGCCAATGCGGGTTACTACTTTGATCTGCCCGATTTCCTGACCTGGCGCGCAACAGGCGATGACACACGCTCATTGTGTTCGACAGTGTGTAAATGGACCTATATGGGCCATGAAGACAAATGGGATGCCAGCTACTTCCGCCAGATTGGTCTGGAAGACTTGCTGGAACATGATGCTGCCAAAATTGGTCGCTACGTGAAAACCATGGGCGAACCGCTCGGTCACGGACTGTCCGCGCGCGCCGCCAGCGAAATGGGATTGATTCCGGGGACCGCGGTCAGCGTCTCGATAATCGATGCCCACGCCGGCACGCTCGGAACGCTCGGCGCAAGCGGAGTTTCCGGCGAGGTGGCGGATTTTGACCGTCGTGTCGCGCTAATTGGTGGCACCTCCACCGGACACATGGCGATTTCCAAAGAGCCGCGTTTTATCGGCGGCGTCTGGGGCCCTTACTACTCAGCCGTACTGCCGGAATACTGGCTCAATGAAGGCGGGCAGTCAGCAACCGGGGCGTTAATCGACCACGTTATTCAGTCGCACCCGTGTTACGAAACCCTGCTGACGCAGGCTAAGTCTCAGGGGCAAACCATTTATGAAGTGCTGAATGCGCTGCTGCGCAAAATGGCTGGTGAGCCGGAAGATATCGCCTTTTTGACCCGTGACATGCACATCCTGCCCTATTTCCACGGCAACCGCTCGCCGCGCGCTAACCCCACGCTAACGGGAGCAATCACCGGACTGAAGCTGTCCCGCACGCCGGAAGATATGGCGCTCCAGTACCTCGCAACCATCCAGGCCATTGCGCTGGGAACGCGCCATATCATTGAAACGATGAACCAAAGCGGCTACACCATCGATACAATCATGGCCAGCGGCGGCGGGACGAAAAACCCGATCTTCGTTCAGGAGCATGCCAACGCCACCGGTTGCGCCATGCTGCTGCCTGAAGAGAGCGAAGCCATGCTGCTGGGCGGCGCGATGATGGGGACTATCGCCGCAGGCGTGTTCGACACGTTCCCGGAAGCGATGTCGGCGATGAGCCGGATTGGTAAAACGGTCACCCCGCAGACCAATCGCATTAAGCAGTACTACGATCGCAAATATCGGGTATTCCACGAGATGTATCAGGATCATATGAAATACCGCCAACTGATGCAGGAGGACGCATGAGTAACTCCTGGTCTCAGGCCATCGGCGTATTTCAGCTCTATAGCGATGCCCTCGCAGGTCTGGGACAGCATCTGACTGAACCGGTCTGGCAGTCACTAATGGCGGAGCTGCGCGGTTGCCAGGGGAAAATCGTCGTCACTGGCGTCGGTACATCCGGTATTGCGGCGCGTAAAGTTGCGCACATGCTCGCCTGCGTGGAACGTCCGGCGATTTACCTCAACGCGACGGATGCGGCACATGGCGATCTCGGTTTTTTACGCGCCGACGATCTGGTCATTATGCTATCACGCGGGGGAAATTCGGATGAACTCACCCGACTGCTGCCCGGGCTGGCTGCGAGAAATGTGCCCATCCTGAGCGTGACTGAAAACGCCGACTCAGCCATTGCTAAAGCGTCGAGGCTGGTGATTTCCACCGGCGTCCAGCGTGAGGCCGACCCGTTGAACATGTTGGCCACCACCTCAATTTTACTGGTCCTGGCTATCTTTGACGCCGCCTGCGCCTGTCTGATGAGCGAAAGCGGTTACTCAAAAGAGACGCTATTGTCTGTACATCCCGGCGGTGATGTGGGATTAACGCTGAGCCGCGAGCAGTAACACCAGACCGCGCATTTCCACTCGTCTTCTCAACCCGTCACCCTCAGGCGGGTTTTTTTTATGTCTCAATAGAAGATAAAACAGTGAAAAAGCCAGTTAACGCGCTGCGTTCCACTCCTGCTATCTGTTCAGCACGTTAAAAATTCTGTGACGCTCTCCAGCATTCCTGGTGGAAAGCATTCCATTCTCCAAATCTATGAGCAAACTTTAGCTATTCTTATCAAACATACTTACGGGAGATCCTACAGATGATGTCAACGCTTGCTCCACCATCTGTACTTTCCGCTCCCCAGCGCCGTTGCCAGGTGCTGCTGACGCTTTTCCTGCCAGGGCAAATCGCTACAGCTCAAACCTTCAGTCGCCTAAATGGCGTTGATGATGCCACTGTTGAGGAAGATATTATTGGCGCAGGACTCGAAATCCAGCGCTATCACCGACTCGCGATTACCACCGCGCTGAATGGCGGCTATACGATCGAAGGGACCCCGCTAAATCAGCGCCTGTGTCTGTTGCAGTGGCTGCGCCGCGGTCTGCGGATCTGCCCGACTTTCATCGCCCAGCATTTCACACCCGCATTAAAAATGGCGCTGAAACAACAAGGTATCGCGCGTACGCTGTATGACGACACCAATCTGCATGCGCTCATTAATCTGTGCTCCCGGCGCTTGCAGAAGCCGTTTGAGTACCGTGACATCCAGTTCCTGCGCCTGTATTTACAGTATTGTCTGCTACAGCATCACGCGGGAGTCACCCCGGAATTTAATCCGCTCCAGCAACGCTGGGCGCAATCCTGCGCAGAGTATCCGCTCGCGGAGGAAATTGGCCGCCACTGGCAGCGCCACGTCATGCAGAGTGCGCCGCCGGGCGAATCGCTGTTTATGGCGTTGCTGTTCTCAATGCTCCGTATCCCCGACCCAGTGCGCGATAACCACCAGCAGGATCGTCGCCTGCGCCTTGCTATTGCACGGCTGGTGCTGCGTTTTCGCGAGTATGGCAATGTGCGCTTCAGCGATGAGCAAGGACTGAACGATCAGCTGTATATTCACCTTGCCCAGGCGCTTAACCGCAGCGTGTTTGCCATTGGCATTGATAACACGCTGCCGGAGGAGTTCAGCCGACTTTATCCCCGTCTGGTTCGTACTACCCGCGAGGCGATACATGGCTTCGAAGCGGAGTACGATGTGCAGTTTTCAGAAGAAGAGATTGGGCTGGTCGCCGTTATTTTCGGTGCCTGGCTGATGCAGGAGAAGGATTTGCACGAGAAGCAGATTATCCTGCTGACCGGCAACAATGAACAACTTGAAGCGCATATTGAGCAACAGCTGCGCGAACTGACGCTGCTGCCGCTCAACGTAAAACATATGCCGATGCAGGACTTTCAAAAACAGGGTACACCGCGCGGAGTCACGCTGATTATTACGCCGTATACCACGCCGCTGCCGCTGTTTTCTCCGCCGTTGATTCATGCGGATCTGGCACTTACGCCGCATCAGCAGCAGCAGATCCGCAAAATCCTCGAATCATAACGTTGCAGGCTGCGCCACCACCTTCGGGCGCAGAAAGATTGCCGGTAGCGCCACCAGCGCCATCACCCAGAATACGCCGTTGCCCAGATTCTGGTACAGGTAGCCTGCGAATACGGTCATGATGGCGATGCTGCCGCCCATCGCCACCGCAGAATACACCGCTTGCAGACGTATCACTTCGCTGCCCTGGCGCGTCGCGATATAGCGCATTGCCGCCAGGTGGCAGACGGTAAAGGTTCCGCAATGGAGGATTTGCACCACAATCAGCCACGGTAGCTCAGTGCTCCAGCCCATCAACCCCCAACGTGCCACGCCGCAAACAGCGGAAAGCAGCAGCAAATCGCGCGCGCTAAAGCGGCGGAACAGCTTGTGACTGAGCGCAAAAATAATCACTTCCGCCACCACGCCTAATGACCACAAATAGCCCACCGCCGAAGCGGAATATCCGGCAGACTGCCAGTAGATGGCGCTGAACCCGTAATAAGCGGCATGCGCACCTTGCAACAAACTCACACAGGCCAGAAAACGCCAGCTTTGGGTTATCAACGCACGCCAGGCGGGCCATCCCGCGCTCTCCTGCTGACGGTTTTCCCCCGCTGGCTGCACGCTCGGGCGGATCATCATCCCCAATAGCATCGACGCGATGCCAAGCGACAGCAGGACCAGGATCACCCGATAGTCAAACAGGCTCACCAGCTTGCCGGTCAGCGCGGAGCCAATCACAAAGGCAACGGATCCCCACAGCCTTACCCGACCGTAGTCCATGGTTATCTGTTTTTGCCAGGTGTTGGCCAGCGCGTCGGTCAACGGCACCAGCGGCGAGAAAAACAGGTTAAAGCCGACCATCACCACCATCAGCCACGCCACGTTGGTGCCCGCCCAGAAGGCCAGCGCAAACACCAGCGTCAACAGGGCCAGAATACGTAAAGCGGAGATCAGACGAGAGGGATCGCTTACGCGCGGCGCAATCAGCAAACTGCCGAGAAAACGGGCAATCAGCCCCGCGCCCAGCAGTAAACCGATGGTTTCCGGCGTCAGCCCCAGCCCTTCGAGCCAGACGCTCCAGAAAGGCAGAAAAATACCGTAGCTAAAGAAGTAGGTGAAATAACCGAGCGCCAGCCAGCGCGTGGAATGCAAAGCCATGGGTCCTCCCGTTTTAGAAGCCCTAGTCTAATGACACAAGCCGCATTCTGAAGAGTACTACTGTTCACATTTACCAGATAATTGTGACAAACATCACTTTTAACCAACACTGTTGGCTATCCGAATCCACAATCATTTACACCTGTACAATTTTACAGCAGAAGATGTAATGGGATGAGTAAACAGGAATGCAAGGAAGGGAAAAATTAGCTAAAAAACACGCAACTAAATATCAAGGGCTTAATATCATCACGAGTATAATACTTAGCAAAAACATTCGTTATTATAATATTTCACCCCTCACTAATTTAATATTATTTAATACAATGACAGTTAATTCGCTTATTTTTAATAAATATAATCTGAAAACATCACGCCTTAACTTGCTTATGCACGAATATCGAATACCATCGCCCCGCAATTAATTTTAACCTGTATGTTTTCATAAATTTAATTGTCAATAGGTTTATCGGATAAGAGGGAATTTAATGAACAAAATTACAAAATCTATAGCAGTTAGCCTGATAGCGCTTTCTGCGGGAAGCGCATGGGCGACAGATGGCACCATTGAATTTACGGGTGAAATTCTAACCAGCACCTGTGAGTTTTCTAATGGCGATGTCATCAACGTAGAACTGGGTCACTACGCCGCTGCTCAGTTTAAAAGCATTGGCGACCGTTCCCCGGCGATTCCGGTTGATATTCCGTTAAAAAATTGCCCAACCACCCCGTGGGAACACGTTGATGGTACAACGGACAACTCGTTCCAGGTGTGGCTGGAAACGCGTGCAGGCGGCACCGTGGCCAATCACGACGATCTGGTCGCCGTTAGCAGCCTGGATACCCCTGCAACCGGCGTGGGTATCCGTATCGACAGAGCCAGCGACGGCCAACAAATGTCGCTGAATAAGCTCACCACGCCGAAAGTTAGTTTTACCCCGGAAGCCGATGGCACCACTACCGTAGGGCTGCAAGCCTATTACGTCTCCACCGTTGATTCATCACTGATCACCCCTGGGGAAGCCAACGCCAGCGTGGATGTCACCATAGACTACCGCTAATTCCCGTACGTCGTCTCTTTTCTTCCAGCAAGGACGGAAAGAGACGTTTTCTGACGTCTGGTTAAGGATGACTGTGATGAAAAAACACACTATTCTCGTATTATCGATGCTGCTTGGCGGCTGGGTCAGCCAGTGCCTCGCGGGTGGAATTGTGCTAGAGAGAACTCGCGTCATCTACGATGCCGGGAAAAAAGAGGCCGCCCTGCCGGTGGCTAACCGTAGCGAAAACCTGCCCTATTTATTACAGTCGTGGGTCGATAATGCGCAAGGAACGGCGCGTGGTCCTTTTATTATTACGCCACCGCTATTTCGTCTGGATTCAGGCAGCGATTCATCACTACGAATAATTAAATCATCTGAAAACATCATTAATAACAAAGAATCACTTTTCTTTATTAACGTCCGCGCGATCCCGGCAAAAAGCCAGTCTGCCGACAGCGATAATAATATGCTGACCCTGGTATTTAAAACGCGTATCAAACTGTTCTATCGGCCAGCCAATTTAACGGGTAAACCTTACGATGCCTATAAATCTCTCGAATATAAATATAGCAATAATAAGTTAGACATCTATAACCCATCAGCTTATCACGTCGTCTTTGCCGGTATTGCGCTCGGGAAAACCGATCTCACCAGTAAAATCGACTATATCGCTCCCGGCGAGCATAAACAGATCGAGGTTCCCGCTTCTGCAGGGAAAACGGTGCAGTGGGCAGCCATTAACGACTACGGCGGGGCCACCAAAACGGAAACCCGAACGCTGCAATAGCCGTACCCCACGTTGACCACACGATAATAGCTCTCAAGGAATGACAAGCGAAATGGTGCAATTAACACCGCATTTATTAACCACGAAACGACTCTCTTTCTGGATACATTGCGCGATTGTCAGCGGATGCCTGAGCGCATGCCAGGCCTGGGCCAGCGATCTCTATTTTGACCCGGCGCTGCTGGAAACGGAGAAAAGTGGCCAGCGGGCAGTGGATCTCAACGTATTTTCTCAGAATAACGCCCAGATCCCTGGTGAGTACATTGTTGATATTTATATTAATAAAAAGAAAACGGTACAACGTACGCTGCCGTTCATCGCCGGTAAAGACCACCAGCTGATTCCTCAGTTCACCCTTGGGCAGCTACGTGAGCTGGGCTTTAAGATCGACAACCATCCGCAGCTTGCGGAGCAGGACAACCGTACGATAATTGCCGATCTGGCGCAGGCCATCCCCGGCAGCGTCTCTCAGTTCGACTTCAACCACAGCCGGCTGAATCTCAGCGTGCCGCAGATTGCATTGTACCGCGACGCCCGCGGCTATATTGACCCCTCCCGCTGGGACGACGGTATGCCGGTGCTGTTTACCAACTACGCCTTTAGCGGCTCGCAGAACCAATACGATAGCGATAACACCCAGCGCCAGTATCTGAATATGCAAAACGGCGCCAATATCGGCCCCTGGCGGCTGCGCAATTATTCCACCTGGACGCACAACGATAACGACACACGCTGGGAGAGCATTAATAGCTGGTTGCAGCGGGATATCAAAAGTCTGAAATCGCAGCTGGTAATGGGCGAGAGTGCAACGGAAGGCACGGTATTCACCAGCTATCAGTTTACCGGCGTGCGGCTGTACTCCGATGAAACCATGCTACCCAACAGCCAGCGCGGCTTTGCGCCGACTATTCGCGGTATCGCCAACTCCAGCGCTATCGTCACGGTACGGCAAAACGGCTACACCCTGTATCAAAGCAATGTCCCGGCCGGCGCTTTTGAAATCAACGACCTCTACCCCTCTTCCTTCAGCGGCGATTTAGACGTCACTATCGAAGAGGCCGACGGTAGCGTGCGGCACTTCGTCCAGCCGTTCTCCGCGCTACCGCAGATGCAGAGGCCGGGATATCTCAAATACAGCGCCACCGCCGGGCGCTTTCGCGCCGCCAGCTCGCAGGACAGCAACGAGCCGGAGTTCCTTGAAAGCACCGCCAGCTATGGCCTGAACAACGTGTTGACCCTGTACGGTGGCCTGAATGCCTCGCAGGATTATCGAGCGCTGGCGCTGGGTCTCGGCTCTACGCTCGGCGAACTTGGGGCGGTATCGATGGATGTCAGCCGTGCGGATACCCAGCTTGATAACGATGAAAACTATCACGGCTACAGCTGGCGTACCCAGTACATCAAAGATCTACCGGAAAGCGGCACCAGCGTGTCAGTAAGCTACTATCGCTACACCAGCAGCGGTTATTTCAACTTCTCCGACGCCAACCAGAAGGACATCAGCGCCGACGACCGCCTGCGCGATGAAGCTCAGTTCACCGTCAGCCAGTCGCTGTTTTCTGGTATCAGCTTCTACGCCTCCGGCTCGCAGCAGAAGTACTGGGATCGCGGGGGGCAGGATAAAAACCTGTCCATCGGTCTGAACGGCAATCTATGGGGCGTGAGCTATAACCTCAGCGGCCAGTTCACCGATTCGCAGGACAGCGACAACGATCGCACGCTGTCGCTCAGCCTGAGCGTACCGCTGGATCGCTGGCTGTCGCATGCGCGGGCAACCTGGCGCACCACCGATCAACGCGATCGCGCCACACAGCACGAAGTGGGTATCAACGGCTCGCTGCTGGAAGACCGTCGACTGAGCTATAGCCTCAAACAGCGGCAAAGCGAAGGCGGCGGTGGTGATAGCAGCAGCCTGTACGGCAGCTATCGCTCTGCCTATGGCACCATGAATGCGGGCTACGACTACAGCAGCGATAGCCAGCAGATGAGCTACGGCCTCTCCGGCGGTATTGTCGCCCATCCCCACGGCGTGACGCTGTCGCAGCCGCTGGGTAATGCCTTTGCGCTGATTGACGCCAACGGCGCGGCAGGTATCCGGGTGAAAAACTATCCGGGCATCGCCACCGACTATTTTGGCTATGCCATTATCCCCTATCTGACCGCGTATCAGGAGAACGCCATCTCTCTCGATACCACTATGATGCCGGATAATGTCGATGTGACCGAAACCGTGCGTACCGTGGTGCCTAATCGCGGTGCCGCCGTAACGGCGCACTTTATTGCCCAGACCGGCTACCGCGTGCTGTTGAAACTCACCGATGCGCGAGGGAATGCGCTGCCCTTCGGCGCAGTAGCCAGCAGCCAGACGCAGCAAAGCATCGTCGATGAAGGCGGCGTGCTGTATATCACCGGCGTGAACAATCAGCCGCAGAGGTGGTCCGTGCGCTGGGGCAATCAGCCTGATCAACAGTGCCAGTTTACCTTCAGCCTGCAGGAAGATGCCGCTCGCAGCGCCGCAATACATAATGGGAACGCACTATGTCAATAAAGAATTCGTGGATGAAAAATGGGATTGCCGCCGCGCTGCTGGCGCTATCTATCGCCCCGGTCTACGCTGCGAACGGGTCCTGCTTCGCAGAAGGTCGCTTTAACGCCGATGTTTCCAGCGACTGGACGCAAGCCCAGAACGTCGCCGGAACCTCGCTGGAGCTGCCGACACCGCTCTCAGGCGGTGCCTATCAAATTGATTGCGACTGTGGCGCGGGTAGCAAAGTGGCGCTGTTCTATACGGTCACCAGCGCGCTACCCGGAATCGGTCAACTCAGCGGCTTTTACCATCTGAATGATAATCTGGATATTAAAACCGAAGTTGACGATATTCCCGGCGCCACAGCCGTCTTACCGACAAACCGTGACCCATTGAGAGAAAGCGGCTCGTATGGGATAAGCAGCGAAAAAGACAGCGTGTGTACCGACGATCCGGCGGAGAATCGCGCCGCGCCGGTGACGATTGGCGCACGTACCCGTTTTACGCTGTACGTCACTAAACCCTTCTTAGGTGAACTGGTGATTCCAGATACCCAAATCGCCTCCGTACGGGCCGGATGGAGCACGACGACCTCCCCTCCGTTAATGAACAGCCTGGGAGATATCGCCGAGCTGCACATCCAGGGGAGCATTACCGTGCCTCAGGACTGTAAAATCAACCAGGGCGACGTCATTCAGGTCGATCTCGGTTATATCAACACCAGTCGTTTCACTACCCGTAATGAGATGCCGGACGGCTATACACCAGTCAATTTTGATATTGTCTACGACTGTGGCGATACATCAAGCATCAACAATGATATGGAAATGAGGATTGATGGCGATGATGTGCTTGATCAGTACACGTTAGTCGCCCGCCGCCGGGAGGCCGATAATATCCCGGACATCGGCGTGAGAATGGCTCGTATCGACGACACCCACCGCGATATCCCGTTCACAAATGGGTTAATCGCTATCCATTATTCCGGCCGGGGGATCATCAGCCTGGAGGCATGGCCGATCAATCTCCTCGGTGGAACGCCAGCCCCAGGTAAATTTAGCGGTACAGCCACGATTACCGTTCTCGTGAAATAGCGGTTACTCTATCCTCTGGCGTTGTGCCAGTTCGATGAATTGCTGCAGGGCGGGCTTTAGCTCGCCCTTCTTCCATGCCATCAACAATGCCAGCGTTGGCGCTTCACCGACGATTGACCGAAAAACCACCTGCCCGGTATTAAAATTATTCATATAACCGGGTATCAAAGTCACCCCCAGCCCCATGCCGACCAGATTCATGGTCACCAGAATATTGGTCGCTACCTGCACAATATTGGGCTGGCTTTCCTGCTGCTGAAACCAGTTTTTGACAATCATCGCTAGCGCCCCGGAATAAGCGGGATCGGTACTGACAAAATTTACGCCATGCAGCTGTTCTGCGGAGATCGCTTGCTCATTGGCTAACGGATGATTCACCGGTAACACCACGACCAGCGGCTCATGAATCAGCTCCAGATAATCCAGCTCCGGGCTGTACACCGGGTGACGCATTAAGCCCACGTCCAGTTCTCCGTTGAGGATCCTTTCTTCCTGTTCGGTGGTTATCAGGCTTACCAGCTCAATGTGTGTATCCGGTTGTTTTAAACGAAATAAGGGCAGCACCTTCGGGAGCAAATTCACCTCAGCGGAAGGGACAAAACCAATAGCGAAATGATTATCTTCCTGCCCCGTTTTACGGGCGCGAACTTTGGCATTTTCCGCCTGCTCAAGGATCGCCAGCGCATCCTGTAAAAAGCACTCCCCGGCCGCCGTCAGCGCAACTTTTCGCTTGTCCCGCACCAGTAACGGAACGCCCACGCAGGTTTCCAGATCGCGGATCTGGCTGCTTAACGACGGCTGAGAGGTATGCAGCTTTTCTGCCGCCCGGGTGAAATTCAGCGCCTGCGCCACCGCCACAAAATAGCGTAAGTGCCTCAGTTCCATGCCCTTCTCCTTGTTATCGAAAAAATGTCTCAACTGGTAGAAATTTACTATTTCACAGATTGATAACTAACCAGCAACATCCTTATGGCACAAAAATAGAAGGTCAATACATCTTATCTTTCAGGATTAAAAAATATGACCACACCCTCAAATTTAGACATCTACCAACTGATCGACACGCAAAACGGTCGTGTAACCCCACGGATTTATACTGACCCAGAAATTTACCAACTGGAGCTGGAACGCATCTTCGGGCGCTGCTGGCTATTTCTCGCCCATGAAAGCCAAATCCCCAAAGCCGGTGATTTTTTTAACACCTACATGGGCGAGGATGCGGTCGTGGTGGTTCGCCAGAAAGACGGCAGCATCAAAGCGTTTCTCAACCAGTGCCGCCACCGGGCGATGCGCGTCAGCTACGCCGACTGCGGGAACACTCGCGCCTTTACCTGTCCGTATCACGGCTGGTCGTACGGTATCAATGGCGAGCTGATCGACGTCCCGCTGGAGCCTCGCGCTTACCCGCAAGGGCTATGCAAATCGCACTGGGGACTGAACGAAGTTCCTGGCGTAGAGAGCTATAAAGGGCTGATTTTCGGCAACTGGGACACCACCGCGCCAACGCTACGCGATTATCTCGGCGACATCGCGTGGTATCTCGACGGCGTGCTTGACCGCCGCGAAGGCGGCACAGAAATCGTCGGCGGCGTACAGAAGTGGACCATCGACTGTAACTGGAAATTCCCCGCCGAACAGTTTGCCAGCGATCAGTATCACGCATTGTTCAGTCATGCCTCCGCTGTGCAGGTGTTGGGGGCAAAAGACGACGGTAGCGATAAACGCCTCGGTGACGGACAAACCGCTCGCCCGGTGTGGGAAACCGCCAAAGATGCACTACAGTTCGGCCAGGACGGGCACGGCAGCGGCTTCTTCTTTACCGAAAAGCCGGATGCCAACGTGTGGGTCGACGGCGAAGTCTCCAGCTACTACCGCGACACCTACGCGGAAGCTGAACAGCGTCTGGGTAAGGTTCGTGCCCTGCGTCTGGCCGGTCACAACAACATTTTTCCAACGCTTTCCTGGCTCAATGGTACCGCTACGTTGCGCGTCTGGCATCCGCGCGGTCCTGATCAGGTTGAAGTGTGGGCGTTCTGTATTACCGATAAAGCCGCCTCTGATGAAGTGAAAGCCGCATTTGAAAACAGCGCTACGCGCGCTTTTGGCCCCGCCGGATTCCTTGAGCAGGACGACTCGGAAAACTGGTGTGAAATTCAAAAACTGCTGAAGGGGCATCGGGCGCGTAATAGCAAACTATGCCTGGAAATGGGGTTAGGTCAGGAGAAACGTCGTGAAGACGGCATTCCGGGGATCACCAACTACATCTTCTCAGAAACCGCCGCCCGCGGCATGTATCAGCGCTGGGCTGATTTACTCAGCAGCGAAAGCTGGCAGGAAGTGCAGGAAAAAACCGCCGCTTACCAGCAGGAGGTGATGAAATGAGTGCTTTAGTTTCCCTGGAACTGCATCACCGCATTACACAGTTTCTCTACCATGAAGCCAGCCTGCTGGATGACTGGCAGTTTCGCGACTGGCTGGCACAGCTGGATGACGACATTCGCTATACCATGCGCACAACGGTCAATGCCCAGACGCGCGACCGTCGCAAAGGCGTGCAGCCGCCAACCACCTGGATTTTTAACGACAACAAAGATCAGCTTGAACGTCGTATTGCGCGACTGGAAACCGGAATGGCCTGGGCAGAGGAGCCGCCGTCGCGTACCCGGCACCTGATCAGCAACTGTCAGGTCAGTGAAACCGAAGTGCTGGATGTATTCGCCGTGCGTCTTAACTATCTGCTGTATCGCGCGCAAAAAGAGCGCGATGAAACCTTTTACGTCGGCATGCGCATGGACAAAGTGCGCCGTTTACCGGGCGATGAGTGGCGCTTACTGGAGCGTGAGATCGTGCTGGATCAAGCGGTGATCACCTCCCATAACCTGAGTGTATTGTTCTGATGAGTCGTATTTATGCCTGCCCCGTAGGGGATTTGCCGGAGGGTGAAGCGCTCCGGCTCGACACCTCGCCCGTCATCGCGCTGTTCAACGTTGGCGGCGAGTTTTATGCCATTAACGATCGCTGTAGCCACGGTAATGCCTCGATGTCGGAAGGTTATCTGGAAGACGACGCGACGGTGGAATGCCCGCTGCATGCCGCCAGTTTCTGCCTGAAAACCGGTAAGGCGTTGTGTTTACCTGCCACCGATCCGCTGACCACCTACGCGGTGTACGTGGAAGGTAGCGATGTGTTCGTTGATATTCCAGAGGACGCGAGATGAGCGATTTACGCGATAACGTGGTCTTTATCACCGGCGGCGGCTCCGGTCTTGGCCTGGCGCTGGTCGAGCGTTTCATTGAGGAAGGCGCGCGGGTCGCCACGCTGGAACTTTCGCCAGCCAAAATCGCCAGCCTGCGCCAACATTTTGGTGAACATGTGCTGGCAGTAGAAGGCAACGTCACCTGCTACGCCGACTATCAGCGCGCGGTGGATCAAATTCTGGCGCGCTACGGCACGCTGGACTGTTTGATCGGCAACGCCGGGATATGGGATCACAACGCCTCGCTGGTCAATACGCCAGCAGACGCGCTGGAGAGCGGCTTTCATGAGCTGTTTAACGTCAACGTGCTGGGCTATCTGCTGGGCGCAAAAGCCTGCGCCCCTGCGCTTATCGCCAGCGAAGGCAACATCATCTTTACCCTTTCCAACGCGGCGTGGTATCCCGGCGGCGGCGGTCCGTTGTATACCGCCTCTAAACATGCCGCCACCGGGTTGATTCGCCAGTTAGCCTACGAGCTGGCGCCAAAGGTGCGCGTCAACGGCGTCGGTCCGTGCGGCATGGCGACCGATCTGCGCGGCCCACAGGCGCTGGGCCAGGGCGATACGTCGATTATGCAGTCGCTGACGCCGGAAAAAATCGCCGCCATTTTGCCGTTGCAGTTTTTTCCTGAGCCAGCGGATTTTACCGGCCCGTATGTGATGCTGGCGTCAAAGCGCAACAATCGCACATTGAGTGGCGTGATGATCAATGCCGATGCCGGTTTGGGCATTCGCGGTATTCGTCACGTTGCCGCCGGACTGGATCTCTGAGGAGGCGTTATGAGCCATAAAGTTATCGCTATCGTCGGCGGTGGTCAGGCTGCGGCAATGGCCGCCGTCGCACTGCGTCAGCAAGGATTTAACGGCGAATTGCATCTGTTTTCCGATGAGCCGTATCTGCCCTATGAACGCCCTCCGCTCTCCAAAGCAATGCTGCTGGACGAAAATCCACAGCGACAGCCGATCCTGAACGCTGACTGGTGGCTGGGGAACAACGTACAGCTGCATCTTGGCGTCACGCTGCGTCAGATTGACCGCACCTCGCGCACGCTGATGCTCGCCGATGGTCAGTCCTACCGCTGGTCGCAGTTGCTGTTGGCGACCGGGGCCGCCGCCAGACCGCTGCCGCTACTGGATAAACTGGGCGAACGTTGCTTTACCCTGCGTCACGCCACAGATGCCGAGCGTCTGCGCGGTGCCTTGCTGCCGGGCAAGTCGATTGTGATTGTCGGTGCGGGCACCATTGGCCTGGAATTAGCGGCCAGCGCGATCCAACGCGGCTGTAGGGTGACGTTAGTGGAGCTGGCCTCAACGGTAATGGGCCGCAACGCCCCTGCTCCGGTGCGCGACTATCTGCTAAACCGCCACCGACAGGCAGGGGTGCGGGTGCTGCTCAACAGCGCCATTGAGCACGCCGAAGCCGGAGAGTTTATCTCGCTTACCCTGCAAAACGGCGAGACGCTACAGGCCGATGCGCTGGTTTATGGCATCGGCATCGTGGCGAATGATGCGCAGGCTCGCGAAGCTGGGCTGGAGACGGCTAACGGTATTATCGTTGACTCCGCCTGCATCACCTCCGATCCCGCGATTTTCGCCGCCGGTGATGTGGCGATAACGCGCCAGCCTGACGGTTCGTTAGAACGAGTAGAAAGCTGGGAAAATGCCAATAACCAGGCACAGATTGCCGCTGCCGCAATGCTTAATCTGCCGTTGCCGGAGAAGACGCCAGGCTGGTTCTGGACCGACCAATTAAATGACAATCTGCAATTTGTTGGCGATATGCAAGGGCAAACATGGTTATGTCGTGGCAATCCGGATGACGGCAAGGCTATCTGGTTCCAACTGCATGATGGGAAGCTAATTGGCGCAGTAGCGCTCAACAATGGACGCGAAGTGCGCGCACTGCGTAAGTTAATTCATTCAGGACGAGTGGTAAGCGAGGAAGCGCTATGCGATGAAAGCGTGCCGCTGAAGTCGTTGTGATAGCAGCCTGATAAGCGCAGCGCTATCAGGCATTAAAAAAGGCCGCATCAGCGGCCTTTCGTTTTGCGTTAAGCAGAATTACGCGTAAACCGGGAAGCGTGCGCAGATATCCAGAACTTTACCTTTGACGCGCTCGATAACGGCTTCGTCATTGATGTTGTCCAGAACGTCACACATCCAGCCAGCCAGCTCTTTCACTTCCGCTTCTTTAAAGCCACGGCGAGTTACAGCCGGAGAACCGATACGGATACCGGAAGTCACAAACGGGCTCTTCGGATCGTTCGGCACGCTGTTTTTGTTAACAGTGATGTTAGCGCGGCCCAGTGCGGCGTCAGCTTCTTTACCGGTCAGGTTTTTATCAACCAGATCCAGCAGGAACAGGTGGTTTTCAGTACCGCCAGAAACCACTTTGTAGCCACGGTTCAGGAACACTTCCACCATCGCTTTGGCGTTTTTGGCAACCTGCTGCTGGTAAACCTTAAACTCAGGCTCCATCGCTTCTTTCAGCGCCACGGCTTTCGCCGCGATCACGTGCATCAGCGGGCCGCCCTGTGCGCTTGGGAACACCGCGGAGTTCAGCTTTTTGTACAGCTCTTCGTCACCGCCTTTCGCCAGGATCAGGCCGCCGCGCGGACCTGCCAGGGTTTTGTGGGTGGTGGTGGTCACTACGTGTGCGTGTGGAACCGGGTTCGGGTAAACGCCTGCGGCGATCAGGCCCGCAACGTGCGCCATGTCAACGAACAGGTATGCGCCAATGCTGTCGGCGATTTCACGCATTTTTGCCCAGTCAACAACGCCGGAGTAAGCAGAGAAGCCGCCGATGATCATCTTCGGCTTGTGCTCTTTGGCCTGCTTAGCCATATCTTCGTAGTCAATTTTACCGGACTCATCAATACCGTAAGGAATGATGTTGTACAGCTTGCCAGAGAAGTTAACCGGGGAACCGTGAGTCAGGTGGCCGCCTTGCGCCAGGTTCATACCCAGAACGGTATCACCCGGTTGCAGCAGAGCGGTGTAAACAGCGAAGTTAGCCTGGGAGCCGGAGTGCGGCTGTACGTTAGCGTAGTCAGCGCCAAACAGCTCTTTTGCACGATCGATAGCCAATTGCTCAACGATATCAACGTACTCACAACCGCCGTAGTAGCGCTTGCCCGGATAACCTTCAGCGTATTTGTTGGTCAGCTGAGAACCCTGCGCCTGCATAACACGCGGGCTGGTGTAGTTTTCGGAGGCGATCAGTTCGATGTGCTCTTCCTGACGTACTTTTTCCTGCTCCATAGCCTGCCACAGTTCGGCATCATAATCGGCAATGTTCATTTCACGCTTTAACATCCGCATCTCCTGACTCAGCTAACAATAGAATTTCGGCCTAAAAAGGCAGTCCCGTTGGACGACGGCGAACAGTATAACCGAATCATTCTTCGATAACAGGTCTTGACAAAGGATTTTACGCAAACGATTACCTTAACGGCACGCAAGGCTTTGGAGAACAAAGGTCTGCTGAATTTCAACGGATTTCTTTTCAGGTTTGTGATGCAGATTTTTCACGATGTAACCTTTACAACGCAAAGTGACAAAGAACCATTTACAATGCAGGGGTATTTTTTATAAGATGCATTTGACATACATCATTAAAATTTCAGATAAAGGAAGACCGTATGCTTGACGCACAAACCATCGCTACAGTGAAAGCCACCATTCCCCTGCTGGTTGAAACAGGCCCGAAGCTGACCGCCCATTTCTACGATCGCATGTTTACGCATAACCCAGAGCTGAAAGAAATCTTCAACATGAGTAACCAGCGTAATGGCGATCAGCGTGAAGCGCTGTTTAACGCTATTGCCGCGTATGCCAGCAATATCGAGAACCTGGCGGCGCTGTTGCCTGCCGTCGAGAAAATCGCGCAGAAGCATACCAGCTTCCAGATTAAACCGGAGCAGTACAACATCGTAGGTGGCCATTTGCTGGCAACGCTGGACGAAATGTTCAGCCCAGGCCAGGAAGTTCTGGATGCTTGGGGCAAAGCATACGGCGTGCTGGCGAACGTTTTCATCAACCGTGAAGCGCAGATCTACAGTGAAAATGCCAATAAAAATGGCGGCTGGGAAGGTACCCGTCCTTTCCGCATCGTGGCAAAAACCCCACGCAGTGCGCTTATCACCAGCTTTGAATTTGAACCTGTCGACGGTGGCGCAGTGGCTGAATATCATCCGGGGCAATACCTGGGTGTCTGGCTGAAGCCGGAAGGTTTCCCGCATCAGGAAATTCGTCAGTACTCACTGACCCGTAAACCCGATGGCAAAGGCTACCGTATTGCTGTGAAGCGTGAAGACGGTGGTCAGGTTTCCACCTGGCTGCACAACCATGCGAATGTGGGCGACGTCGTTCACTTAGCTGCACCTGCGGGCGATTTCTTTATGGACGTTGCGACCGATACCCCAGTGTCTCTGATTTCAGCAGGCGTGGGTCAAACCCCGATGCTGGCGATGCTGGATACGCTGGCAAAAGCGAATCATACGGCGCAGGTTAACTGGTTCCACGCGGCAGAAAATGGCGATGTACATGCCTTTGCCGATGAAGTGAATGAACTGGGCAAAACGCTGCCACGCTTTAGCGCACACACCTGGTATCGTGAGCCAACCGAAGCCGATCGCGCGAAAGGTGCGTTTGATAGCGTTGGTCTGATGGATTTGAACAAACTGGAAGGCGCAATCAGCGATCCGGCGATGCAGTTTTATCTGTGCGGTCCGGTTGGCTTTATGCAGTTTGCCGCGAAGCAGCTGATCGGCCTGGGCGTGAAAAACGAGAACATTCATTACGAATGCTTCGGCCCGCATAAAGTCTTGTAATTACTCATGCCTGATGGCGCTGCGCTTATCAGGCCTACGGGATATTGTAGGCCTGATAAGGTGTTTACACCGCCATCCGGCAAGCACGGCGCGGCTTAGATTGCCGCGTCGTCTTCTTCACCGGTGCGAATACGAATCACGCGTGCCACGTCGAAGACAAAAATCTTACCGTCACCGATTTTACCGGTCTGGGCAGTACGAATAATGGTGTCGACGCAGGTATCGACGATGTCGTCGGTGACCACAATTTCAATTTTTACCTTCGGCAGAAAATCCACCATATATTCCGCACCACGGTACAGCTCAGTATGGCCTTTCTGACGGCCAAACCCTTTCACTTCTGTTACAGTCATACCGGTAATGCCGACTTCAGCCAGCGCTTCGCGGACGTCGTCCAGCTTGAAGGGTTTAATAATCGCATCAATCTTTTTCATGCTATTCCTTGAAAAGGTCGCCTGTCTTTTGATCGAATAAAACTAACATAATCCGCAGATTTATTCTTTGAAATCGTTTGCATCCAGCTCATGGCGAGAGAGCAACTTGTAGAATTCGGTGCGGTTGCGCCCCGCCATTCGCGCCGCATGGGTCACATTGCCCTTGGTGATTTGCAACAGCTTACGCAGGTAGTTGAGTTCAAACTGGTTACGCGCTTCAACAAAGGTCGGCAGCGCGGTGTTCTCCCCTTCCAGCGCCTGCTCCACCAGCGCGTCGCTGATCACCGGCGAAGAGGTCAACGCCACGCACTGCTCAATCACGTTAACCAACTGACGCACGTTACCAGGCCAACTGGCGGTCATTAACCGTTTCATGGCATCGGTCGAAAAGGCGCGCACGAACGGTTTGTGTCGTTCAGCAGACTGGCGCAGCAGATGGTTTGCCAGCAGCGGAATATCTTCCGTACGCTCGGCCAGCGCTGGGATCTTCAGGCTCACCACGTTGAGGCGATAGTACAAATCTTCGCGAAATTCCCCCCGAGCCATCGCTTTGGGTAAATCACGGTGGGTCGCGGAAACGATCCGCACATCAATATCGATATCGCGGTTACTACCCAGCGGCCTGACTTTTCGCTCCTGCAATACACGTAGCAATTTAACCTGCAACGGCGCGGGCATATCGCCAATCTCATCGAGAAACAGCGTCCCGCCTTCCGCGGCCTGAAACAGCCCTTCACGATTGCTCACCGCGCCGGTAAAGGCACCGCGCGCATGACCAAACAGCTCAGACTCCAGCAGTTGTTCCGGCAATGCGCCGCAGTTAATGGCAATAAAGGGCTTGTGGCTGCGCGGGCTGGCGTTGTGAATGGCCTGGGCAAAAACTTCTTTCCCGGTTCCGCTTTGGCCGTTGATCAATACGCTTACGTCCGATTGCGCCACCATGCGCGCCTGTTCCAGCAGGCGCAGCATCAGTGGGCTGCGGGTGACGATGGACTCACGCCAGCTGTCATCAGCGGCAGGCGCAGACTGTTCCAACGCCCCGTCGATCGCATGGTATAACGCGTCTTTATCGACCGGCTTAGTGAGAAAGCTGAACACCCCTTGCTGAGTCGCCGCAACGGCGTCGGGGATGGAACCGTGAGCGGTGAGAATAATAACCGGCATTCCCGGCTGCACTTTCTGGATTTCAGTAAACAGCTGCATGCCGTCCATTTCATCCATGCGCAGATCGCTAATAACCAGATCCACTTTTTCACGGTTCAGCACTCGTAGCCCTTCCTGCCCGCTTTCTGCGGTTACGACGCTGTAGCCTTCGCTGGTCAGGCGCATTCCAAGTAATTTCAACAGGCCGGGATCGTCATCCACCAGCAGCAGATGCGCGGGCTTACGGCTTATCATGGCGTGACCTCATCGGCAGACGGCGCTGCGCCTTCCTCGTTATCAGGTGGGGTGAGTTTATCGTTCCCGTGCGGCGCATCAGGGTTGTAACTACCGGCAGGTTTGCGCGTGGAAAGCTGGCGTTCAATATCGGTTAGATTCTCCAGCTTGCGGGTCGTGAGATCGAGCTGAGACTGCAAGTGTTGTTGCTGCTGACGTAACGTATCAAGATCGCTGTCTGACGCCTGCTGAAGCTTGCTGTAGCGCATACGCTCTTCGGCCAGTTGCAACTGCAACGTCTGACTGCTGCGCCAGACCTGATACAGCGGGCGTACCTGTGGCGGAATTTGCGGGCTTAATGCGTCGAGGCGCGTAACCGTCTCCCGCCTTTCAGGCGGCGTAATGTTGGCGTTATCAAGCAGGATCCCGCGCCTGAAAGCCCCCTGCCAGGTATCAGGCATCATCGTGCTGGCTTCACTACGCGCCTGTACCGGCATCAGGCGATTGGCGCAATCCATCGCCCGCAGCCAGTACAGCGGATTGGTCTCTGTGGGCTGACCAGACAGCGACCAGATATCGCTACAGTCGGTAGCAAGGTAGTCCGCCAGTTGATGAGGCGGAATTTTCTCCTGCGAGGGGTCGCCGATAATATGATTCACCGCGTTCGGGACGCAGCCTACCAGCGCCAGACACGGCAGGCTTGCTAGGATGACGCGACGGAAAAAATGTCGTTTAAGCATTCGGACAACAACGTATGGCATACTCACCAGACTTAGGTTTATTTTAGTGATTTTTCGCTGCAGATAGCGGCAGTTCTATGCGAAAACAAACGTTTTGCGCATGCTCATCAACCAGATACAGTTTGCCCC
Organism: Citrobacter sp. RHB35-C21; assembly: GCF_013816515.1. Lineage (NCBI taxonomy): Bacteria > Pseudomonadati > Pseudomonadota > Gammaproteobacteria > Enterobacterales > Enterobacteriaceae > Citrobacter > Citrobacter sp. RHB35-C21. The sequence goes on along the minus strand of NZ_CP057147.1, from coordinate 1,428,969 downwards.
GCATACGGCGGATGCAATCTCTGGCAATGCTCAGCCCCAACCCGCTTCCTTTTACCGCCCCTTTTCGCTGATGGCTACCCTGGAAAAAAGGCTCGAAGATCATGGTCTGTTCTGCTTCTGGAATCGGTGTGCCGGTATTCATTACATCAATGTATACCATTGAGCCATGCAAACTGCTGCGGATCCAAATGTTACCGGATTCAGCGCCATAGTGCACCGCATTGGAATAAAGATTGTCCAGCACGCTCATCAATAGCATCGGTTCTGCCAGGCAGGCGTTCACCGCAAGCGCAACATCAGTATGTATCATTTTGGCGCGAGCGGGCAGGCTATGTGCAGAAACAACGCTTTCCACCAGCGGCGCGATTTCCACACGTTCAAGCTCAACCTCGTCATCCGCCAGCTTGCGGTTGTAATCGAGCAGTTGCTCAATCAGTTTTTGCAGGTTGCGGCTACTGTCATCGAGAATACCGACAACCTCTTTTTGCTCTGGCGTTAACGGCCCAACGACCTGATCGGCTAACAGCTCGGTACCTTCGCGCATACTCGCCAGAGGCGTTTTCAGCTCATGAGACAGGTGGCGTAAAAACTGATGTCGTTGTGACTCCAGCCAGGAGAGACGTTCGCTCAGCCAGATAATGCGCTGCCCCACGGAGCGCAGCTCCCGGGGTCCCGTAAATAATACGCTATCGCCCAGCGAGCGCCCTTCCCCCAGACGATTGATCATTTTTTCTATGCCCTTCACCGGACCGATTATCATGCGGGTAAACAGCAACACCATCGCCAGGCTGACAAGAAACAGCACCAGCGCCTGCCAGCCAAAGAACTGCCCACGTTCGGCTATTTCCTGCTGTAGCTGCTGCCCACGAGAAAAGACGACCGTGCGCGTCGCTTGTACCATTTCAGTATTGGCACTGGCGAAAGCGTCCAGCCGCGCCGCCGCCACGCTATCAGGACCACTGTTGGTGCACTGTAACTGCGCGAGATCGTTGAGGTCCTGACGCAATGCCTGATAAAGCTTGGTATCCGGCAACACGCCCGCATGCGCATCCAGCATGTCGCTATAGCGTTTACGTTGGCTCTGGTAAACCTTAGCCAGCGTTGGGTCATCAAGCACACAGTATTGCCGGTAGCTACGCTCCATCTCCAGCGCGGCATTGGTCATCGCTTCACTGCGTCTGGCGTCAATCAGCGTGGTTTGGTTCGTCAGCGCCGCCTGCGCGCTCAGGGCATTCAGACTTTGCCACGCCTGCCAGGCCAAAACTAACAACGGCAGCAGGATAAGCAAAAATGCCAACGTAACCAATTGACGTAAAGATCGGGGGAAAACAGACCAGCGCTTCAAGGCGTTACTCTCAATGGACAGGAATAGGTTGATGCTAACTGAGGGGAACGTCAGATACAACAAAGCCGGGATTAACCCGGCTTTGTTGTGGAATAAGGCGGTGCCTAACTCGACGTTTCGCCCGAAGGTTGATATGAGCGATGCTAATATCAGATGTTGGACGGCAGGCACCTTGTTGTGCGTCATTCGAAGTTTATGTAGCACGTCCCGAAGGGGCTGACATAAGAAGGTGAATGAGCCACTGGGCGATATTATGCAGCATCTGTGCCAATATTCAAAACACTTTATTAACACAATGATAAATATAGAAAATGTTCTTATTCACATGAAAAATAATTTTGGCTATTTTTCACCCTTACTGTCGCCAATCAGCAACACCCACAGCACTTAAAAACAAATTCATTGTAAATCATATAATTAAATGTCTCTTTTTAGCGACAACGTAACCCCACCTATGTCGGGATTTCCCGACACTTAAACGCATTGTCGGATAGCGGCATACAAAATGACAGACAAAAAAAAGCCCCTCACGCAGAGGGGCTTAAGGGTTATCGAGCTGATTACCCGAGCTGTTTACGCGCGTTGCGGAAGATACGCATCCACGGGCTGTCCTCGCCCCAGTTTTCCGGGTGCCAGGAGTTGCTCACGGTACGGAATACGCGTTCCGGGTGCGGCATCATAATGGTGACGCGACCATTTTCAGTAGTAACGGCAGTAATTCCGTTCGGCGAACCGTTCGGGTTAGCCGGGTAGGTCTCGGTCACCTTACCGAAGTTATCAACGTAGCGCAGCGCCACCAGTCCCTTACTCTCCAGCGCGGCCAGATGCGCGCCGTCACGCACTTCCACACGGCCTTCACCGTGAGAAACGGCAATCGGCATCATCGAACCAACCATATCGGCAAGCAGTAAAGACGGGCTTTGCGTCACTTCGACCAGGCTGAAGCGGGCTTCAAAACGATCGGAGTGGTTACGCACAAAGCGCGGCCACAGCTCGCTTCCCGGGATCAGTTCACGCAGGTTAGACATCATCTGGCAACCGTTACACACCCCGAGCGCCAGCGTTTGCGGGCGATGGAAGAAGGTTTCGAACTCATCACGGACGCGGTTGTTGAACAGAATCGACTTCGCCCAGCCTTCCCCTGCGCCGAGCACATCGCCGTAAGAGAAACCGCCACAGGCTACCAGCGCCTGGAAGTTACCCAGACCGATGCGTCCGCCCAGCAGGTCGCTCATATGCACATCGATGGCGTCAAAGCCCGCACGGTGGAAGGCAGCCGCCATTTCAACGTGGGAGTTCACGCCCTGCTCGCGCAGCACGGCCACTTTTGGACGCGCACCGGTAGCGATGTACGGGGCGGCAACATCTTCGTTGATATCAAACGACAGTTTAACGTTGAGGCCAGGATCGGCATCGTTGGTTTTCGCGTCGTGTTCCTGATCGGCACACTCCGGGTTGTCGCGCAGACGCTGCATCTGCCAGGTGGTTTCCGCCCACCACATGCGCAGCGTGGTGCGGCTTTCGCTGAACACCGGCTGACCGTTGGCGCTCAGGGTGAAACGGTCACCCGTTACCGCCTGGCCGAGATAGTGCACGCAATCTGCCAGGCCATGTTGTGCCAGCAACACCTCAACCGCTTCACGGTCAGCAGCGCGAACCTGGATCACTGCGCCCAGCTCTTCATTAAACAGCGCCGCCAGACGATCGTCACCCAGAGAGTGGATATCAGCGTCAATACCGCAGTGACCGGTGAAGGCCATTTCCGCCAGCGTAACCAGCAGTCCGCCGTCGGAACGGTCATGGTAGGCCAGCAGCTTACGCTGCGCGACCAGCGCCTGAATGGCGTCGTAGAAGCCTTTCAGTTGCTCAACGTTACGCACGTCGGCAGACTTGTCGCCCAGTTGACGATAAACCTGTGCCAGCGCCGTCGCGCCCAGCGCGTTGTGACCAAGACCGAGGTCAATCAGCAGCAGGGCGTTGTCTTCAGTAGAGAGCTGTGGGGTTATCGTGTGGCGCACGTCTTCCACGCGGGCAAAGGCGGTGATCACCAGCGACAGCGGCGAAGTCATTTCACGCTGCTCATTACCTTCCTGCCAGCGGGTTTTCATCGACATAGAGTCTTTGCCCACCGGAATAGTCAGGCCAAGCGCCGGACATAATTCTTCCCCAACGGCTTTTACCGCTTCGTACAGCCCGGCATCTTCACCGGGGTGACCCGCAGCCGCCATCCAGTTAGCCGACAGTTTAATGCGTTTGATATTGCCAATCTGCGTTGCCGCAATGTTAGTCAGCGCTTCACCTACCGCCAGACGCGCAGAGGCCGAGAAATCCAGTAGCGCAACTGGCGCACGCTCACCGATAGACATCGCTTCACCGTAGTAGCTATCCAGGCTTGCGGTGGTGACCGCGCAGTTGGCTACCGGGATCTGCCACGGACCAACCATCTGGTCACGCGCCACCATGCCGGTAACGGTACGGTCGCCGATCGTCACGAGGAACGTTTTCTCAGCGACAGTCGGCAGATGCAGCACGCGGTTAACCGCATCTGCAATCGAGATTTCACCACGATTCAGGGCGTCGCCTTTGGCTTTCAGCGTCTGCACATCGCGGGTCATTTTCGGGGTTTTACCCAGCAGCACATCCAGCGGCATGTCGATCGGCTGGTTATCGAAGTGGCTGTCGCTCAGTGTGAGATGCTGTTCTTCGGTGGCCTCACCGATCACCGCATACGGCGCGCGCTCGCGCTTACACAGTTCGTCAAACAGCGGTAGCTGGTCAGCGGCAACCGCCAGCACATAGCGCTCCTGGGATTCGTTACACCAGATTTCCAGCGGGCTCATACCCGGCTCGTCGCTAAGAATATCGCGCAGTTGGAACTTACCGCCGCGACCGCCATCGCTTACCAACTCCGGCATGGCGTTAGACAGACCGCCTGCGCCAACGTCATGGATAAACAGGATCGGGTTCGCATCGCCCATCTGCCAGCAGCGGTCGATAACTTCCTGGCAACGACGTTCCATTTCCGGGTTGTCGCGCTGTACCGAAGCGAAATCAAGATTGGCATCAGACTGGCCGGAAGCCATAGAGGAGGCAGCCCCGCCGCCAAGCCCGATGTTCATCGCCGGGCCGCCGAGGACGATCAGCTTGGCGCCAACGACGATCTCACCTTTTTGCACGTGATCGGCACGGATGTTACCGATCCCGCCCGCCAGCATGATCGGTTTATGGTAACCGCGTAACTCTTCGCCGTTGTGGCTGTTGACCTTTTCTTCGTAGGTTCGGAAGTAGCCGGTCAGCGCCGGACGACCGAATTCGTTGTTAAACGCCGCGCCGCCCAACGGACCTTCGGTCATGATATCGAGCGCAGTAACAATACGGTCCGGCTTACCAAAGTCTTCTTCCCACGGCTGTTCAAAGCCAGGAATACGCAGGTTGGAAACGGAGAAGCCCACCAGCCCGGCTTTCGGTTTTGCACCGCGACCGGTTGCACCCTCGTCGCGGATTTCGCCGCCGGAGCCGGTAGCCGCGCCCGGCCACGGAGAGATAGCCGTCGGGTGGTTGTGGGTTTCAACCTTCATCAGAATGTGGGCTGGCTCCTGATGGAAATCGTAGCGGCCGGTTTTGTGGTCGGCAAAGTAGCGGCCCACTTCAGAACCTTCCATGACCGCGGCGTTGTCTTTATAGGCAGACAGCACGTGGTCTGGCGTGGTTTCGAAAGTGTTTTTGATCATCTTGAACAGCGACTTGGGCTGCTGTTTACCGTCGATAACCCAGTCGGCGTTAAAAATTTTGTGGCGGCAGTGCTCGGAGTTAGCCTGCGCAAACATGTACAGTTCAATATCGTTCGGGTTGCGTCCCAGTTTGGTAAACGCATCCTGCAGATAGTCGATTTCGTCTTCCGCCAGCGCCAGACCCAGACGCAGGTTAGCGTCGATCAGCGCCTGGCGTCCCTCACCCAGCAGATCAACACTGGAGACCGGCGCAGGCTGGTGATGGACAAACAGTTTTTCGGCATCGTTCAGCGCAGAGAAAACCGTTTCCATCATGCGGTCGTGCAGTTCGTCGGCAACCATCTGCCACTGCTCAGCGGTCAGCGTAGAGGCTTCTACATACCAGGCAATGCCACGTTCCAGACGGCTAATCTGTTGCAGGCCGCAGTTGTGGGCAATATCAGTCGCTTTAGAAGACCACGGGGAGATGGTGCCTGGGCGAGGCGTAACCAGCAGCAGTTTGCCTTCAGGGGCATGGCTGTGAAGAGCAGGACCATATTTCAGCAGGCGTACAAGCTGGGCGTGCTCATCCTCATTCAACGGTGCATTCAGATCGGCAAAATGGACGTACTCGGCGTAAATATTGTGGACCTGGAGGTTGGCAGCCTGAAAACGTGCCAGCAGTTTGTTAATACGGAATGCAGACAGTGCAGGTGAACCACGCAGAATTTCCATCATAAGTCTCTCGTCTTCTAAGCTTTCGGTGTGCCCAAGTGGGGGAAACGGGCGTCATTATAAAGAATCTACCGCGCCGACGAAACCGTTTGCGTCGAAATAAAATCACGACCTTCTCTTATCATCAAATGCGGTCTGGTTTCTGAATAAGTTGCCAACTGACGCAAGTTTAAGCAAAATGCCGCTCATTAATGACGACTTCACTTCTTAATCATCACCACAGCAGGCAGAGACAACGTACGGTTCAGAGAATTAACTAATTGAAAAAATTAAAGATTAATTATCTGTTCATCGGCATATTAACGCTGTTGTTGGCAGCGGCCCTCTGGCCATCTATTCCCTGGTTCGGTAAAGCCGAAAATCGTATCGCCGCCATTCAGTCGCGGGGAGAACTGCGCGTCAGTACCCTCGACTCGCCGTTAACTTACGCGACCCTCAACGGTAAGAAATTCGGCCTGGATTATGAACTGACTCAGGCGTTCGCCAACTACCTGGGCGTGAAGTTAAAAGTCACCGTGCGCCAGAACATCAGCCAGCTTTTTGACGACCTGGATAACGGCCATGCCGATCTGTTAGCCGCAGGCCTGGTATATAACAGCGAGCGGGTGAAAAATTACCAGCCCGGCCCAACCTACTATTCGGTTTCACAACAGTTGGTGTATCGGGTTGGGCAATACCGCCCGCGCACTCTTGCCACTGTGAACGAAAATCAGCTGACCATCGCCCCGGGACACGTGGTGGTTAACGATCTCCAGTTACTTAAAGAGAATAAATTTCCCGATCTGAGCTGGAAGGTGGATGACAAAAAGGGCACTACTGAACTGCTTGATGATGTTATCGCCGGGAAGCTGGATTACACCATTGCCGATTCCGTCGCCATCAGCTTATACCAACGCGTACATCCTGAACTGGCCGTAGCGCTGGACGTATCTGACGAACAGCCGGTGACCTGGTTTAGTCGCCTGGACGATGACAACACGCTGTCTGCCGCCCTGTTGGATTTTTTTAACACCATGAATGAAGACGGCTCTCTGGCGCGACTAGAAGAAAAGTATCTCGGACATGGCGATGATTTTGACTATGTTGATACCCGCACCTTTTTACGCGCCGTAGACAGCGTATTGCCGGACCTTAAGCCGCTGTTTGAGAAATATGCTCAGGAGATAGACTGGCGACTGCTCGCCGCAATCTCTTATCAGGAGTCACACTGGGACGCGCAGGCCACTTCCCCGACCGGCGTACGCGGGTTGATGATGCTGACCAAAAATACCGCTCAAAGTCTCGGACTGACCGACCGTACTGATGCCGAACAAAGCATCAGCGGCGGCGCGCGGTATTTGCAGGATATGATGAGTAAAGTGCCCGATACCGTCCCCGAAGGGGAACGCATCTGGTTTGCGCTCGCAGCCTACAACATGGGTTATGCGCACATGCTGGATGCACGGGCGCTGACCGTGAAAACCAAAGGCAATCCGAACAGCTGGTCCGACGTAAAACAGCGTCTGCCGCTGCTCAGCCAAAAGCCGTATTACAACAAGCTGACCTATGGTTATGCGCGAGGCCACGAAGCCTACGCTTATGTAGAAAATATCCGTAAGTACCAGATTAGCCTGGTGGGGTATCTGCAGGAGAAAGAAAAACGGGCGCTTGAAACGCAGCAACTGGCGCAGGATTACCCGGCGGTGACGCCGGCAGAGCTAATAGGTAAAGATGAATTGCCGCTTTCGGCGTTTCTGTCTCAGACGTCGTCAAATTACCTGTCGCACTCCCCTTCCCTGCTGTTTTCACCGCAGAAAAAAGAGGGCAAGTAGCCTCGGAAGCCTGATAAGCGCAGCGTCATCAGGCAATCAGACCGGCATTTACAAATTGGCGTTTTTTTTCAGCGCTTTGATTTCCTGACGACGCATGCGAAAGAAATCACTGAGCAACGTGGCGCATTCATCCCTTAGCACCCCTTCGGTCACCTCCACCCGATGATTCATTCCAGGGTGATGCAGTACATCCATTAATGACCCGGCTGCCCCCGTTTTCGCATCGCGCGCGCCAAAAACGATCCGGCCGATACGGCTGTGCACCATCGCGCCTGCGCACATCACGCACGGCTCCAGAGTGACATACAGCGTGGTATCCAACAGACGGTAGTTTTGCAGCACCAGGCCGCCCTGACGCAGCGCCATAATTTCAGCGTGGGCAGTCGGATCATGGTGACCAATCGGACGGTTCCAGCCTTCGCCAATCACGCGGTTGTTATGTACCAATACCGCGCCCACCGGGACTTCACGCTCATCCCAGGCGCGCTTAGCCAGCGTTAAAGCATGACGCATCCAGTATTCGTGGCTAAATTCAACTTCAGACAAAGGGGGTAACTCCAGTAATCAAAGCGGGCGCATTATACACAGACGCTATCGTTTACTCTATTCGAGTTGTTGCAGCTCTCCGCGCGGCGTGACGCGCCAGCGATGCTGGCAAAAAGAGAGCAGAGGATTGTCCTGATTACTGTCGCTGTAGCCACTGTAAAGCTGAAGCGGCGCACCAATGTGGCGTTCCAGTTGCGTCACTTTCTCATGGCCCAGACAGCGCAGAGGCAGCACCCACCCGCCGAATCCCCGCGCCATTTTACTAGCGATCAGATTGACTCGCGGTAGCCACGGCGTGTCGAAGTACACCTGCTCGACCAGCGACTGCGGGGAGCCAGTAATAAGCCAGATTTCGGCGTCAGAGCTTAACAGGTAGGTTGTCAGCCGCTGCTGCACGAGCGGAAAGGCCGTCACGTTACTGCGAAACCAGCGCACAAAGTCAGCCTGATGCCCTTTCAGGCGCGCCTCGCTACGACCAAAAGTGCATCCCCACAACAGCAGGCTCATTGGCCAGCGGGCGGCGCGCCCTTGTATCAGCAGCGCCAGCGCAATCACCGGTAGCAGAGGCAGCACAAGCAACGCGTTCAGCGGCTGGCGACGCAGCAGATAACGTATAAAGCTACCGAACATATCTTGCTGGTGTAACGTGCCATCCAAATCAAAAAAAACAACGCGGCGCTGGTGATTGGTCAAACCTTATTCCTCTGGATCGTTGAACCCCAATAGCCAGGTAAACAGGAACCCGGCGATAACTGCTACCAGATAGCCTAACAGATAGAACATCACTTTTCCGGCAACAATCGTTAGTGCCAGCGGCAAACCGGAGATGCCAAAGGTGATAACCGTCGCCACCTTCCAGTAGCTAATCAGCGCCCCGCCTACCGCTCCGCCAAGGCAGGCGCCGATAAACGGTTTACCCAACGGCAGCGTGACGCCAAAAATAAGCGGCTCGCCAATGCCCAGCAGCCCGACCGGCAGCGCTCCTTTGATCACTTTCTTTAGCCGCGCATTGCGGGTTTTCATCAACACCGCGATCGCAGCCCCTACTTGTCCAACGCCTGCCATCGCCAGGATAGGAAAGAGCGCGTTATAACCGTGCGCCTGTACCAGCTCAACGTGGATGGGCACCAACCCTTGATGAAGTCCGGTGAGCACCAATGGCAGGAAAGTTCCCGCCAGTATGGCACCAACCAGGAACCCGCCGCGGTCGATAGCCCAGGATGCGCCGTGAGCGATAGATTCAGAAATCCAGCCTCCAAGCGGTTGCAGCGCCACAATCGCGATGGCCCCGGTAATGATGGTGGTCAGCAGCGGGTTAAGGATAAGCTCCAGCGATTCCGGCAACAGCTCGCGGAATTTGCGCTCGATCCAACACATCAGCGCAACCACCAGCAGCACTGCGATCACCCCGCCGCGCCCCGGCTGCAACGCTTCGCCAAACAGGGTAATCTGCGCCAGCTGCGGACTGGAGAGGATCCCCGCCATCACCCCGCCCATCGCCAGAGAGCCGCCGAAGACTTTGGCGGTATTCACCCCAACCAGAATATTCATGATGGCAAACACGGCGCTGCCAAATATGCCCATCAGCCCCAGCATATTCGGATAATGGGTCGCAAAATCCCCCACGATATCCGGTCGCTTAAGGATGTTTATAATGCCGGTGATCAAACCGGAGGCGATAAACGCCGGAATAAGAGGGATAAAGACGTTCGCCAGCTTGCGCAGCGCATCGCTCATTGGCGCTTTATACTTCGCTTTGGCCTCTGATTTGGTGCGCTCGATATTATTCACATCTGCACGCTCGCCGCCACCGGCAATCAGGGAGCGCATGGCATCCACCACCTTGGCAGCTTTACCGGGGCCGACGATTATCTGATGCTGCGCGCCCTGCTTCACGTAACCGCTAACACCGGGCAGTTGCCTGAGACGGGGAATATCAATCTGATCGTCATCCTGAACTTCCACCCTGACGCGAGTCATACAGTTTTCCAGGCGCAGAATATTTTGCTCTCCGCCTACGCCCAGCAGAATGTCGCTGGCCAGCACCGCCGTCTTATCCATATACACCTCTTAGTGTTCTAACGCCGCGCGTAAAAAACCCTGGTGAGCGGCAAGCTTTTCGCGGGCGGTAGCGGCATCCAGGCCGGTGAGCGCCATTAAAATCGCTGGCTTAACGTCAAAATCAGTCTGCTTTAACAGCGCTTGCGCCTGTTCACGCGTAATGCCGGTGGCTTCAACCACCATACGGCACGCTCGATCGACCAGTTTGACGTTGGTTGCCTGCATATCCACCATCAGGTTCTGGTACACCTTGCCAAATTTCACCATCGCACCGGTGGAGATCATATTGAGCACCAATTTTTGCGCGGTGCCGGATTTCAGTCGCGTTGACCCGGTCAACGCCTCCGGTCCCACCACCGGGGAGATCGCAATATCCGCTTCATGCGCGACAGGAGAATCCGGATTGCAGGAAATAGCCGCCGTCGTACAACCCACCGAACGCGCATATTTCAGCCCGCCAATCACATACGGCGTGCGACCTGAAGCCGCCAGACCAACCACCAGATCCTGTGCGGTAAGGTTGAGTGCGCGCAGATCGTCCTCGCCTAACTGCGGGTTATCTTCCGCGCCTTCTACCGCCTTGAGCAGCGCGCCCGGCCCCCCGGCAATCAGCCCAACCACCAGACCATGCGGTACACCGAAAGTCGGTGGGCACTCAGACGCGTCCAGCACCCCAAGACGCCCGCTGGTACCTGCACCCATGTAAATAATGCGTCCACCGGCTTTTAGCGCGTTAGCTGCCGCATCGACCGCGCACGCAACTTGAGGCAGAGTTGCTTTTACTGCTTCCGCTACCAGCGTATCCTGTTGATTAAATCGATGAACCAACTCCAACGTTGAGAGCGCATCCAGATCCATGGTCTGTGGATTGCGAGTTTCTGAAACTAATGCACCGAGATTCATTTTTTGTTCCTTAGGAATTTTTAATTCATAATAATCTGTCATAATGGAATATTATATTCATCCAGGCGAGTGAAATTTTGTTTTGCAATCGCCATCACGTTTTCGCCAGGAGACAGCATGAACTGTTTAATTCGCATTCGTCAGCGTTACCCGGACCTCGCGCAAAGCGATAAAAAACTTGCGGATTATCTTCTTGCTCAGCCGGATACCGCGCGTCATCTCAGCTCACAGCAGCTGGCCTTTGAAGCAGGCGTCAGCCAGTCCAGCGTGGTGAAGTTCGCGCAAAAGATGGGCTTTAAAGGGTTTCCGGCGCTGAAACTGGCGATTAGCGAAGCGTTGGCCAGCAATCCCAACCCTCATTCCATTCCGGTGCATAATCAGATTCGCGGTGACGACCCCATGCGTATGGTGGGCGAAAAGCTGATTAAAGAGAACGTGGCGGCGATGCATGCGACGCTGGATGTCAACAGCGAAGAGAAACTGATAGAGAGCGTCACGATGCTGCGCTCAGCCCGGCGCATTATCCTGACCGGGATTGGCGCATCGGGTCTGGTAGCGCAGAATTTTGCCTGGAAACTGCTAAAGATTGGGTTTAACGCGGTGGTTGAACGCGATATGCACGCCCTGCTGGCGGCGGTGCAGGCGCTTTCACCCAACGATCTGCTGCTGGCCATTTCGTATACCGGAGAACGCCGCGAACTCAACCTGGCTGCGGATGAAACGTTGCGCGCCGGAGCCAAAATTCTCGCCATCACCGGATTTACCCCTAACGCCCTGCAACAGCGCGCAACTCATTGTCTGTACACGATTGCTGAAGAACAGGCCACGCGCAGCGCAGCGATTTCCTCTACCCATGCGCAAATGATGCTCACTGATTTACTGTTTATGGCGCTGGTGCAGCAAGATCTGGAGCATGCCCCGGAACGCATTCGCCACAGCGAAGCACTGGTAAAAAAACTGGTCTGAGCAAAGAATGCGCGTATAATGCCCGCCCGATTTGTGATGTTTTGAGAGTTTCCTGATGGCCCTGTTAATCACTAAAAAGTGTATCAATTGCGATATGTGCGGCAAACAGGAAAAATAACAATATATTCAATAAAATAGTAGTATGTGTTATTGATTGCGTTGCTGGTTTTTGTAGAGAAAATAATTTTAATAAAAACCCAGCAACACAAAATTTAAATCGACATAGCAACACATCGCTTGTCGCTTACATCACCGGGCAGTCATCAAACTCCGCGTTCCTGGCATCATTAATGATGTACGTGATCACCCCGAATATAGCGGGTGCAGAACTGTAACCGTCATCATCTACTGGCAACGCCTCCCTTCTCCCGTTATCCAGATTAACCAGGTGCGGCTGAGGATGAGTCCGATATCGCTTGATCCTGAATTCCCCGTCGATTGCACATATCAGCAGTGAACCATCGCAGGCAGTAAGTGACGCATCTACCACAAGCAGAGCGCCCTGGAGTATCCCTTCCCTGAAATGTGAACGCGATGCCCGCATAAAGTAAGTCGCTGCTGGCTGGCTGATAAGCTGCTGATCGAGGGAGATCCTCGTTTCAACGTAATCGCTGGCCGGTGAAGGGAAGCCCATGGCTAAAGTCCTCCGTTTGGATTGAACAGCTGAAAGGTTCGGTTCTCGCCTTCCTGCGTTGATACATCGCGGAATGTTGTCACATAACATTCTATCCAATCGTTGGCCTGCTTCATCGTCCAGTGCCAGTTAACCTTACCCAGTTCCTGGACAAACCGCTGTGTGGTGACAGTCTTCCGACCATTCGGTTCTCGCTGTATCGAAGCATGCCAGGCTATTTCAATATCGCTACGTCGTGGCATCATTAACCCCTTCTTGAATACTGGATAAAAAAACAGTATAAATACTGTATATCCACCCAGTAAAGAGGAAATAAGCAATGTTCGTGGAACTCGTTTATGACAAAAGGAATTTTGATGGTCTGCCCGGTGCAAAAGATATCATTCTGGGTGAATTGACCAAGAGGGTTCACCGGATTTTCCCCGATGCTGATGTCCGGGTAAAACCGATGATGACACTGCCGGCGATCAATACTGACGCCAGTAAGCATGAGAAAGAACGAATCAGTGCGGCCGTTCAAGAGATGTTTGAAGAGGCTGATATGTGGCTGGTTTCAGATTAAACATTTTTATCATCTATTCCGGCTCCCCTGCGACTGGCAATCATTCTGTACTTAAATAACAAAATGATTGTCAGCCTGCCGTAGTCTCAGAGAATTTCGGCTACGACCACAGGCTCGTTGACGGAACTACTTTGCTGCTGACGCAGTTTTCAACTCCGAAACTTCCCTCATCAGGTCCTGAACCGTAAGAACCAAATCAGCAACAATCGCGCGGTTATCGACATTAAGGACAGTAAATTTTTTGCCGCTCTCGTCAAGTGCTATACCACCTTCGCGCACATAGCACCCATCTATAGCTTCTGCCTGTTGTGCAAGGAAACCACGATAAATAGCGTCGCCGCCTTTATATTTAAACTCTGTAACTCCTAACGCTGCAATGCGTTCTGAATGACCTGATTTAGGCGGTTCAAAATCATACTTAATACGAACATCTGAGCCTTGCCATTGAATTGAGCCCAGCGGGCCGACGATATTCCCGTCGATATTCCCTGACCACCTCATTTTCTCCATACCATTTGTTCCAGCCATAACCAGATCAAAACCACCTGCCCGCGAGCCTGAGTTGTTATACAGACCCATTCTGGAATTACCGGCATTCTGAGCCATGTAAGCGCCTGCCTGGATTATCGGTGCATCTGTGTTGCATATCACATATCCAGTAAATAAACGACCAGGAAGTTCAAGCCCGGCGGTCGTTACCCATGTATCAGGGAGCCCTCGCTTACTGTTGAAGAGATCAATCATTCTCAACCACGACGGACCGGTGAAAGTGGTGCCATCCGGGAGCTTCACCGTGATATTGCCGGAGTTGCTGAATACCTGCTGCCAGTTCTGTTTGTCATAATTCAGGCCCCGGAGTGCCTCAGCACTCTGAGCCACCAGCGCCGCAGTGACCATATTTAATGCCACGCGGGGAACGGCTGACCAGGCGGCGCCTGATTGTGTGGGTCCGGTATAATTACTGACGAGCGTCAACGCTGTACCACTTTCCACTGATTTAACCGGGAGCGTATAGGGAACGCCGCCGACAGTAACAACAATGAAATCTCCGGCCGCCAGATCTGTGGTAAATGACGTTCCTGCCCCTGATACCAGAGCAGAGTTATTCGTCAGGGTTAATGTTCCTGCTGACATAAGTTTTCCTCAGTACATATTCGGAAGAATGAGAATGGGCATGGCGATATTTTTGTTTCGGCTCATATCCCATGAACCGGAGTTGTGGTTAGCAAAGACTTTGTTGTAGGCTGACCTGACATTACCACCGGACATCACGACGCCCTTCGTCCGTATATTTCCGTAACCGCCATCCATACGGACCTGCACCCCGGTATAAACTATCTGGCAGAACCCGCCGCCAATATTCTGGAAAGCATCGGTGATCTGGATTTGTCGGTCATACACAAAGGGACGTTTCAGCGTGGAGAACGTGACCTGACCTGCGGCGTTGGTCATCGTAATACCGTCTCCGCCGACTGGTGCTGTCTGGTTGAATATCACCAGGTCTATCGTCGCCGTTCCGGCCACGTCGTCCCGCCCTGTGTAGGAAATATCGCGAACGATGATACTGGTGCCATCAAACCCCACCGACACATTCGGGTTATCCCATTTGCCGAAAGGAATACCGCTGACCGGAAGTGGCGCGCTGCCGTTAACCGTAATGCGCCCGGAATAAGCGCAGGTCATCAGCGCAGCCTGATTGGATATAGCGGTGAAGTCAGTCGAGTTTGAAACTAACAGCCCTTCGTTATATGTTGCCGCAGGCAGCAGCTCCATAACGTAGCCTGACCAGTCAGGGACAATGCTTTTTCCACCGATTGTCTCAGCCCCGATGATTACCCCGGAATCACCGTTTCGGGTGACACCCGTCATTATGGCCACGTCGAACTCTGCAAAGGAATAGATGTATATGGGATTGGTTGGCACCACGATAGCCTGTGAACCAGGAACAAGCGGTGTATTAACCGGGTACTGCATGAACTGGGATGACCAGCCCGAGAACGATGTACAAAAACTGGGGGCGCGAAGCCCCGCAGTAATTGCCATCACCGGACGGCCATCGTTGTAATCAATCAGAATACCTTCCGGCATTATGACCACCTCCCGACGACAACCCGTCCACCACCAGATAAATTGACGGTCACACCATTACCATCAATTTTGACAACATTATTAACACCGTTGAATGCAAATTCACCGCTATCGGCATACAGTCTTCCGTGGAATTCAGGGCTGGCATTCTTGGGTAAATTCCACCCCCTTACACCGGGTATGAAATTTGAAGATTGAAGCGAGTCCGTAATTTTACCGAAATCAATGGATGCTTCCTGAATCAGCACACTGCGAATAAAAACCTGTCCGTTATAGACGAAGAATGCAGCCTGCCAGTTCCCGGGGTTATTACCGGAATAAATGCCGAACTGGTCTGCGGCAAATACAACTGTGGATTTATAGCTATTTCCATCAGGCTCGATAGACATACCGAAACCAGTGTTGTATTTAATCCCGCCTCTTACGATGCCCATGTTCAGCGTGTAGGAGGCTTTAGCTGTTCCGTCGCTGTTGACTACCGCCGTCATTTTCTGGTTTACCGCAGAGGTCAGATTGCCATCAGGTCCAATTTGAGCCTGCACATAAGTGGACAGATCAGCGAGCCCCTGTTCGGCGGTAGCCACCGTGGTTTTTACGACCAGAATATCAGCACGTACCTCACCATATTGTTGATACTGATGCTCAACGGTGCCATGGTTCGCCAGCGCATTTTCCATAATGCCTTCCAGGTTCGTATCGACACCGGCCTTAACGTTCTGGAATGCGTCTGATTTCTGTACTGCATCATCAATGAGGTCTATGAGACTGCCAGTGTCCATAGAGCACAGCGCAGGTACCTCGATAAACCCTGATGCACCAAAGGCGTTAATGGTCCTGATGTACCAGTAATAGGTATGCCCTACCTGTAGCTGATTGCTGGTCCAGGTGGTTCCCATCCCTTCACGGCTGGCATTCGCTTCCACGGTGACTGTTGAGGCATCAGGCAGTTTTGTTTCGCCTGACGTCCAGAAATCAAACTGCGTGGAAACATTGGTAATTGCCGCCAGACGCGGGATCAGCGTGACGGCAAAGAAGCCCTGCTCAATATCAACATGGGAAGGTGCTGGCGGGGCTTCAATACTGAATTCCAGATACCCTTCCGGCGACTCTGCCCCCATCTGGTTTACGGCAATAACGTGGGCTGTGTAGGTATTTTTCGGTAACCCGGTAAGACGCGTGAACGTCCCCGGAACCTGGACGGACATGACCATTTGACCATTGCGACGAATGATCACTTTGTTATAGACCACCGGCCCGATATTCTGCCAGGACAAAATGCCCTGTACGACCTGACCGATTTCCTCCACGGTATATTTCAGGTTCTGCGGCTGCGCCACGCCGCCTGATGGCAACTGAGTGAACGGCGGTCGCTCGATCGGTTTGCCGATGGCATCGCCCCAGACATCTGCTGTTTCCTGCTTCAGTGTCAGCTGTACGCCATTCTGAACGCCAAACTTCCAGTCAGTTACCCGCATCTCAACGTTTACGATACCGATAGACGGGAAATTCACCTTCACATACATTCCCGGGCGGTAACGGTACCCGCTCAGATTTAACGTTACGTTCATCGTCCTGGCGATGCGGGTGCGCTTTAACTTCACGTCTGCCAGACGCTGGGCCTGAAATTCAGAGGTCACAAATCGCAGCTTCATATCCTGCGATATTTCTACCCCGTCTTCCGTCACCCATTCACTGACTGACACAGAGGGGAAATCTGCTTCGGTGTACCCCTGCTGCGGATCGACAAACGTCCCCTTGATAGTGTTAACGCGTTCCGCCTGAGAGACTTCCGGCATAATTTCGATATCACCGGCCAGTTGGCTTTCAGTGATCACTTCGGTAGCGGGTCCGTAATACGCCCCGACCAGAAGGCCATGTTTGCCCGCGGTATACGTTACATCCCCGGCGCAAGCTGCCAGCATCCCTTCCAGAATACTGACTTTGTTTTCACTGAGATCGAACTCACCGTTAATCGTGTAGCGCTTCTCAACGGTATTGCTGCCAGTAATCACATCCTCATCACAGATGTTCGCCGCTTCCTTAAACTGGTCCCAGAGAATATCGGTATCGGGTACTTTCAGGTAATTGCGGTAATAGTCCAGGATAACCAGCGCCGCATTGTTGCTGTAACCCGTCAACCCGGTACGGGGGTCATAAATAGCCCGCCCCTGTTTTTCGACCTTGATGTTAGGGATGCCTGCCGGGAATTTTTCAGCATTGAATTTAAGGGATACGCGCAGCCAGGTGAGTCCTTTACCGATCATGTCTTCTTTCCATGACGGGCAGTTATTCAGCATGTACGGGTCCGCCGTCTGGCGATTGGTGTGCAACTCGAAAAAGGCATGCTCAGGATAGCTACTGATCGGCTCATCACCCAGCCAGACAGTCTGCACGCCGGATAACGGATGCCCTGCAAGGGCGATGGCCAGATGCAGCATTTCGCCATCATCCTGTTCGCCAGCCTGCTCTTCGGAAAAGAACAGAGTGCCCGCCGACGTTGAGCGACCGTAAACAACGGTTTTGGCACTGGCCGCAGCGCGCAGAACCTGTTTGCGTTCAGACGTATCACGGTAGGAATTCAACGACGGGGTCTTGGTCAGTGCCTGAGTGGCAATCTGTGCGGCAACGGTGATAACCATCGCGATGGCATACATTTCATTTGCCGCCGCCACACCTGCAGCAATGGTGGCAACAATAGGAACAGCAGCAGGCATTAACGTACCCTCCAGACACTCAGCGGTTTAACCCGCAGACTGACAAGACCATTTTCGCCAGGAACCCATACCACGCCGGAATACACCACCCCGGCACATCGCGCACCGGCATTTTCAACAACGGCAATATCCCCTCGCTGCGCCAGCTTCACCGGCACCTCATCGAGATAACGGGCCAGCACCTTTTCAAGCGAACCGCCACCGCGCAATATCGCCTTTTTAGCCCCATGCTCGCTGTCGTAGGTTCCGCGCCAGCCTGCCGCAAAATCCTCGCCGCACATGGCCTGAGCGCAGTCTGCCGCGAACAGGCAGCAGTCATGACTGCCCCATAAAAAAGGCCGCTTTTCAGCGGCCCTTATTACGGTGATTAATCTGTTATGCCAGTCCGGATGCTTCATGCTTCCTCACTTATAGGTAAATCCTGGCGCATCTTTTTTACTGCCCCAGTAAATCGAACGTTCAGACATCTGCGCCACATACCGGAATATGCGGTCGCCGGGATAAGCGGCCTGCTGCGATTCATCGGTATAACGATCGGGGAAAGGACGCTGCCAGTCTTCAAAAATATTACTGATGGTGTACTGCAGGGCGTTCGTCCCGCCAGCGGTCGCCCCCGTACTGGATACCCGCCCTTTAAACAGGAGATCGGCAACCTGGACAACACCGTTATCATCCATGGCCACAAGATAAATTTCGGCATTTCTGCCCACGCATCGCTCATTCAGCGTGGTAGCAAAGAGGGCCATATCCAGACCTGAGAGGGTCATTTTAACCTGCGTGGGGCTTGTCGTGCTGGTTTCACTGGCATCATCAACAGACCCCATGCGCCCCATGCCGTAATAGACATAGCCGCCGAGAACCAGTGTCCCGGTACCGGAATGCACATAGACGGTACCGGATTCAAACTGAATATTAGCGGCGATCGCAACCGTCACCCTGTCGCGGGATAACCAGTCCACCATCGAATCAGAAAAGGGGGAATACAGCATTAAAATGCCTCCTCAAGCTCCAGTGTATAACTGGTAAAAACACCCGGCACACGGTTACCGGCTCCCTGCTGGTTATCCTTCAGTTTGAAAATGCCGTAGGGTTTCGCGATTTCAATGGCTGCATTAGCAGGTGGCGAGCTACGTAACATAGGCGCAAAGGCAATCATTGCGGTACCGTTCGCTGCGCTCGTCACGTCGGCTGTAACCATCTTCAGCTCGTCGTTAACAGTAAAATAATCGCCCTGTCTGAGCACCACTGTTCCCGGCGTCCAGCCCTTACTCTGAAGCTGAGTACCTGTCTGATTAGCGCCATCAACAACAGGCACGCCCGCTGGCGCTCTGCCACTTCTCCCCCAGTCACGAACTTTTACCCTGCCATACTCACCGTCAAGCGAAGCCACCAGAGCATCAATGCGCCTGGATTTTTCGTCAGTCAGGTTATTAAAAGTCAGGGAACATACCCAGCGGGTACCGGGGAAGCGTGCTGTCTGCGATGCCCCATTGAATGGAGATCGAAAGGTTTTGGTATTACTCTCAGGTCGCCATGTCAGCGACGCGGGACAGACATCTTCCGGCCATTCGAGTACAGCCATAGATTCTCCTGCATTATTCTGCGCACGGCGGCGCTACTGATCATTTGTCAGGATGTTACTGATTTACATACCTGGTTATGGTTGTTACTCAGCCCGTCAGTGGTGGGACATTGACGCACTCAGATTAAGGAGGGATAGCTGATTACCTCTGGATAAGGAAATAAAATGAAGTTTTACCTGTCTAAAGTGCAACTGCTACACATCGGAATGCCAGGTGATTACGAACCAGAAGCCGGGGATCCAAATGTCAGATTTACCGTTTATGGTGAGCACGGAGAAAGCATCACCAATCATATATACATTAAGGATGCGAAGAGTCGCACTCTCGTGGATCTTGAAAAAGAAGTTAATCAGTACCTCAATGGATTATATTCCGCCTCAGTCAAGTAATCGGCGTAGTGGTCCACGAGAAATAAAGTCTTGATGTATTTGTTTCATAGCCGCCTCCGCACCAGCAGTAGCGGCTTTCTCCATTGCCTGGCGTAATTTATCTGATTCGCTTACAGGGGAACTAAAACAGTTAATAACAATAACCCCTCCCCCTTTAAGATGAACAGTAATACCGCCATCTGCTAATGTAACTTTGTCGCCCCGCTCCTGAAGTCCATTATCATTAACTTTCAGTTGCTGTCGAACAGAAGCACTGAGTTCATCAATCGCGCAGTTAATCTCATTATTGGCCTGGCGCATACGCAAAAGCGACTTTTCCAGCGCTTCAACTCGTTCTTCTAAAGTCATAACTGTCTCCCGCCTTTCGGCTTAATGAATATTAATAATGGTTACACGCCAAGCAATCGCCTTGCCTGACCTCTATTAGAGAAATCCTGAAGCAAATCCTGACGCGCCTGCTTCGCACCGTCATTCGCTCCCTGTCGCGCAGCTTCCTGCATAGCCTGCTTCAGTGCCGCGTCACCGTTACCGGAAATAGAAAAATGTTGCTGAATGGTTTGCTGGAGCTGAGCCCCACCGCCCCCAACAGAAGAAACTGTATCATCCACCATACGAACACCGAGATTACCGTCAGCAGTTCGCGTCAGGGGCATTATCGCTTCAGGGCCTGCCTCTCCCATGAGACCAGCACCTTTTGCAAATGCAAACATCGTCGGGCTATTCACTACAC
Source organism: Citrobacter sp. RHB35-C21 (assembly GCF_013816515.1). NCBI lineage: Bacteria > Pseudomonadati > Pseudomonadota > Gammaproteobacteria > Enterobacterales > Enterobacteriaceae > Citrobacter > Citrobacter sp. RHB35-C21. Next base: position 1,408,192 of record NZ_CP057147.1, on the reverse strand, counting down.
CATTACGGAAACGACTCAGATCAGGGGAGTCCATTACGCCGCCCTTAGCGAATTTCAATTGAGATGCCGCACCAGCATAAGCTCCGGACGGTGTTGCACCGCCAGCGGATGCTGCACCAGCTACTGAACTACCAAACATCCCTCCCAGCGAACCAAACCAGCCACTATCCCCAGCTGATTTAAGTGTGTTGACCATGATTGCCCTGAGCAACACTTTCTGCAGCTCATTCAGCACACTGTTCGCCCAACTTGCCCAGTCAGCTTTATTACCACTGAGGGCATCAGCCATGTTATCCACCAGGCCATCAAGGGTGTTACCGACTAAATCTGACACCTGAGTGTAATAATCGCTGGAAGTATCTACCCAGTTAGCCAGACCATTCTGAGCCCCTGCCAGCCAGTTTCCCTGTAACTCATCCAGTTGGTCATAATGAGAACGGTATTTATCGAGTCGCTCAGCAAGCGCTTTGTCCAGTTCCTGGTTATAACGGTCATATTCTTCTGAGGTTTTAATGCTTCCATCCTGGCGACGGCGCTGCAAATCTTCCCGCTTCTCGTTAAATTCACGCTCAATTTCGAGCTGTTCACGCATCCTTTCGCGTGCCTTATCACCCAGACCTGCGCCAATAACATCAGCATCAAGGGAAGCAGCAGCATTAGCATTTTCACGCTGAAGATTCGAAATGTACTCAGCAAGTTTAAGGTTTTCCTCGTTCACCTTTTTAACAGCATTCAGGCGGTCAACCTCTGTAGCCAGTTGTTCAAGGCGTTGCTTCTGTGTTTCATTAAGTCCAGTTAGCTTGCCGTCAGCGATATCAAATTGTAGTTTTTGTTGTTCAGTAACTTCTGCGCTTTTCTTTCCAGTGGTGTCGATGAGAGCAATCTGACGGAGGTAACTTGTCTCCATTGATTTAAAAGCTGATTCAAGTTTTTTTGCTGAAGTATCAGTTTTTAATTTCCCGTTTGATTCTCCTGCGTCAAGACCATAATCTGTTTTAGATGAAGAATAATTACCTATGGTTGCTGGATATAGAGGTAGGTTATTTCCTGCTTTAAGGATTGCTCGGCGGCGTTCAAGCTCTGATCGTTCAGCCCGTTTCCCTTCCACATCCATTCCTAATCTGTTGAAATCTGCAAGAAAACCTTCGTCATTTAAATCTGCATCAAGGTTTCTTATGCGACGATCAATTTCCTCTATAGATGCATTCTCCCCTACTGCCTGTCCCCCTTTGTAAAGATCGATGAGTTTTCCTGCTTCCGCTCCAACCTTAACAAGCCAGGTAGCGAGGTCGACCACACCACTAACAAGGTTGGTGATACCTTTGATAACTTCAGGGTCTTTAAATACATCACCCATGTCGCTAATTGATTTCTGCAGGTTAGAAAGGTCAACCTTTGCTAATCCAGCTGATAATTCAATCTTAACCCCTTTAACTTGGTTTTCCATATCCTCAAAGATTGAATTAACTTTTACGAGACTTTCTATATCGGTATCATCTGGTGCTACGCCAAATTCTTTCGCAGCCTTAATATATTTTTGTAATTTATCACCGCCCTGATCAAGCAAAGGAAGCAACTTAGAGAGATCGTTACCCAAGCTTTCAAGAATAGTAGTCTTTTCAGCGTTTGTTTTAATCTTGCTTAGCGCATCACTTATGGCTAAAAGTTGCTTATCCGGCGATTCACTCGATAATTTTTTAGCTGATAAACCGAGTGCATCCAATGCATCTACTGCCTCACCTGATTTATTCAGTACCGAGTCACCAATTTTATCTCCGATATCTTTAAAAATATCAGCCATTTGATCGCCTGAAACACCTGCTTTTTCTGCAGCATACTGCCAAGCAAGTAATGATTGAGTAGACATGTTGAGCGACTTAGCCCAACGGTCAGACTCAGTAATTTGCCTGGAGGTGTTTTTTAACAGGTTGTATCCAGCCACACCTACGCCAATAGCAGCGGCGCTTGCTGCAGTTGCTGCCCCTGTGAATGCAACAGCTACAGATTTTGCATCCTCTTGAACCTGTTTTCGCCATTTCTGCGATGCCCTTTCAGCCTGGCTTAGGCCGCCAACAAAGCCGCCAACTTTGGCAATTAAGTCTATCGTTAATGTACCTAATGATTTACTTGCCACGCTGTCCTCCAGGTAAAAAAAAGCCCCGCAAAGCGAGGCATTTTAATGCTTATTAAATAGTGTAAATATTACTTTTATTTTTTCTTTGCTTGCTCTGGATAATCTGAAACATCAAAATCGAACCCCTGTTCGCCAGATTGATAAAATGTCACTCCAATAGTGATTTTTTTATTGCTCTTGATATATTTTTCGAAAGACTGTGGGTTATCAAGAAAAATCATATCTGATCTTCCAGACGCCTCACTACTTGCAGTCCAGGTTTTTACCTTTCCGTTATCGCCCTTCGTTCTTATTGAGCAATCTGAGTAACCACATACAATCTGACCTTTAGATATCACGACATAGGCATCAGTACCTTGTTTTCTTTTGCGGAAAACCAAGTTGAGTACAGATCCACCATCAACGTTGTATGGGAATGGGAAATTAACATGGTTTTTCGATGTATTATAAAAAATCTCCCCAACCTCACCAGTAACGCTATCTTTCGTGGGTTGGTTATGCCAGTTAATAACTGTAACTGGTTCTTTTTTTACCTCTACTTCTTTTACGACATCATTTTTCAACTTATCAGTGCTTACCTGAGTGCTACCCACTGTTTGGCTAGGTGCTTCTTTTTTATTGCTTACTTTGCCAATAAACAAAAGAAGGATAAGAACCCCTACAAAAATAAAAAACACCATCATACATCCAGATGGGCCTTTGTTTTTTTTTGCTATGGGAGCTCCGCACTTTAGACATGATGCGGCCTTATCAGATACCTGTTCTCCACACTCTTTGCATTTAATCAAAGCCATTCCTTGATCTCCTTGTTTTTAGATAGGGTAGCAAGGAAAGCGTTTCTAATAAATTCTACTTTTCAATTCCACGTCCTCATCGCTTCATGCAGGCTGATTGGTTCGTTAGCGGCAACGCGCTCTACAGCTGCTATGTGAGGGGCGAAATCAGCAACGCTGAATGCCGGTGTGTTTGTACCGCGATTCACATTAGCCAGCACAGAAGAAATCAACGCTGCTCCCCATTCCGTCCGCATCATAGGGTTCAGGCTTCCGTACTTTTGACGATACTGAACCCACTGCTGGAACTCAAGGAAGCTAAGGCGTTCCTGAGCTTCTGAAATGGTACGTCCGCCAATCCCGTTAAGGACTAGTTCGCACCAGATTTCGTCTTCTGCGCTGAGTCCGTCTTTCCCAGATCGTTAACTTCCTGAATGGCCACCAGCAAAGCCACTGTAAGATTCCCATCCAGTGCGCCACGTTCCGGATCAGCCTCGCCGGTCACATCAGCAACGGTAAACACCTGATGCCCGTCTTCATCACAGATTGATGCTGCAATACGACCAGCAACGCCATCAATCTTGCCAAGACCGGCTAGAACGTCAGACGTGGCAGTGTGATAACCCAAAGGGCGAACATAAGTTGTGGCAATGTGTTCTTCCCCGTCAGCACCTTTCCATTTAATTTCTTTCTCAACAGGACGACCTGTAAAAGCACCTGTTTTCTTCAGCGTATCAAGAGTCAGTTTCATGTTGTTTTCCGGTATAAACATCAATGGGGCGGGGAATATTCCCCGCGCTTAATTAACTGCCTGGTTGCGCTTTCGGAATCCATGCCCCCTGGCCGGAACGCTGGATGGTGGCAGATGTCTGCACGACGGTATTACCCTGGAAGTCAAACGGGAAGTCGGAAACATAACCTTTGAACACGTACCAGGTACGATTTGAAGGCAGAATCAGTCCATCAACAGCATCAGGGGAACTACCCGTTGTTGGTTCAGACTCACCATCAGACCAGCCGATCGCAAATGTCACATTGCTCTGATCGTTTGATTCAGCCATATTGCTGAGCATCAAATGGCTGGCATTTGCTGGATCAGCGTTCAGAGTGGCCGTTGCCTGTCCTGGTGTACGTAAACCCTTTTTATATTTTCTGGTGTTGCGTTCACTGAGGCACGTATCATCAATCTGATCTGCCGGGCTACCGCCTGGTGAGAATGCCGTAATACATTCGATTTCGCTCACGACACCATTCGCGAGCACAAAAAGTTGAGTGCCTTGAGTCACTACTGACATAGTCATCTCCGGATATAAAAAAACCGGCTTATAGCCGGTGTGATATGAGTGGTTTTAAGTTATCGGTTGACCAGCCAGTCAACGTCGAATGAATAGCGGTATTTGAGGGTTACCGGGTCTCTGCCCTGCGCGTCCCAGCGGGTAATGTAAGCCTTGCGCTGAATGACATCGCGTAATGCTCGCGCCACAGCAAGAGCATCTTCATCAGTGTCGCCATACACATCCACCTGAATGGAATAACGGTCGATGTCAGGGTTCTGACTCAGGTAATTTTCAGGTTCTCCGCCCACGTTCTGCCAGACTGCGTAGGGGTACACCAGAACATCATCAAGCATGCCAAACGGATAAAGCCTTACCGGGTGAGCACCGAGCAGCTCTTTTACTTTCTGGTCTGTCGAACAGACGGCAAAAACTGGAGCAATCATGCTGTTGTTCCTTTTTTGGCGGCACGCCTTACTGCGCGATCGATAGCTTTCTCCATTTCTTCTGCGAAAACGCTGATTACTGCGGTATCAATACCATTCATCGCCGGTCGCAGTACAGGCTTTGCGGCGGCATGTTCGGTTCCAAACTCGAGAAAACGCCAGTACCAGGTATCGCCGCCAGGATTGCTTTTATCACCCAGTGTTCTGAACGTTTTCCCAGCCCTGCCTTTCCTGACATTAGCCTTTGTGTTTGCATACTGACTGGCGCCGCCCATTACCCCAACACGAAATGCCAGATCACCCGTCCTGCGGAATTGTTTGCTGCTGAAGCTGGCGACGATATTCTTATATATCGCCTCTTTGGTGAGAGGATCATCAACTCTGGCTGCGTTACTTCTGGCGCGATCCCTGATTATATTCGCAGCCTTACGCAGCGCAGAACGACCAGCTTTATTTCGGGTAACTTCGGAGACAGCCTCCATTTTTCCAAGCAGTGACTCGAGTCCGGTAAGGTTTACTTCAACACTATCAGCCATCGTTTACCCCCTCAGAACAAGGAAGCGTCAAATATTCACGACCACTTTTCGGGTCCGGAAGCACGCCCTCAATGTTGAATACTGATCCACGAAAAAGAATACGGTGCTTTCGGGTAATACTTGCACGGTAACGAATCGTTATACGCGTTGTTATTTCGCCCTGTGATGCCTGGGCCGCTATAAACTCCCGCGCTGATAAAGGGGATATTTCGGCCCAGATAGTTGCGACATCACGCCAGGTATTAATTACGGCTCCCGTTGTAGGGTTCTGTTCTTTTACCGGCTCCTGCAGGATAACCCTGTGACGTAATTTACCGGCTTGCATATCACCTCCTCGGCCTTTGACTCAAGTAAACGGGTCGCTCATCGCCTAATGAAGTAGTATCAATTTCTTCATCTTCGGCCAGTGACTGGATAATGACATCACACAGAGCTGCGTTTGATTCAGCCAGGCGGCTTATCGCTTCCGTCTGTTCTCTCTGAGCTGCGGTCTGTTCCCGCAGCGCCTCTATCAGTTCGTTTGCCAGTTGCTCGTTCATAAGCTATTTTCGCCCACTTTTTTATCCACTCGCGCCGCTGAGCGCACCCGGAACAAGCCATATTTACACCCCGTAAATTCGGTATGGCTGCAGCAAGGCCTCAACTGCAAACGGAACCTCTGTAACGGTTTGACCAACGACCACTGATTCTCTGTTGGCATACCAGTGTCCGATCAGCAGTAACATGGCCGCTTTAACATCTTCATTGAGCAGAATCGGGTCTGGGTCATCTGCGTACCCAAGGGCGCTTTGATTTTCATATAGCGTTCGCCTGGTCCATGTCTGGACGTACCGCGCCGCCGCTCCGGTATATAAATTCAGCAGGGCATCATCGCCGGCAAAGTCGGTATCAATGCGGCAGTGCTGTTTCACCACATCAAGATCGATCATTACTTTTTCGCCTTCTTCTCTGCTTTAACTTCTGGCTGTTCTGGCTGTTCTGGCTGTTCTGGCTGTTCTGGCTGTTCTGGCTGTTCTGGCTGTTCTGGCTGTTCTGGCTGTTCTGGCTGAGCAGAATTATCAACAACCATCTGCCGTGCATAGCCTTTTTTTATCAGTTCACGACCGTGCTGCTCCTGCGTTTCCAGTAACTCCCCCTCTGTCACAACAACACCGCCAAAGTAAATTGGTTTAACCGCGATAAGCTTCATAGCATTCCCTCGAATATTGCGGCCCGAAGGCCGCACAAGATATTACTGACCGCCAGACGCCGGTACAGTGAACGAGCCATAAACAAAGGCTTCAGGACGTTTAACGGCCAACGCCAGACGCTCTTCGCAACGGATGGTGATCATGTTTTTCTCGAAGTCGTCGGCGTTCTCAGTCGAGATAACAACGTTCGTTTCTTCACGGTCAAAAATTTGCGCACCGGCACTGAATGCCCCAGTCAGGAATTTACCCTGGAAGGCTGTAGCTTCTGTTGCGACGACAGGAAGGCCCCAAAGAGTTGGCCCCGTCAGAGCGGCAGGGTTTGCCAGGATGTAGCGGCCCAGCGTGTCTTTAGTCAACTCAATTTTCGCCCAGTCGATGAAGTGCAGGACGTGACCGGATGCCGGGAAGCGGGCAAGCTGAGCCTGCAACATCGCGAGACGCAGATCATCAATACCGTTCTGATTCTCTACCTGAAACGCTGCCGAAAATGCTGAAGCCTGCGGAATGATGCCTTCCAGATGAGCGCCTGTTCCATCGCCGAACAGAATTTCCTGCTCTTCGACATACTTCAGGCCGAAACGCATTTCCGCATCAACCTGAGACTGCAACTGTGCGAAGTCGTCGAGGATCTGTTTGGATGCCTTGAAAAGATGCGCAATAGTTCGAACTGGGGTGATTTTTTCTGCAAACTCAATGTTGCTGTACGGTTTGGTCGTATTCTCTGCGACCGCCGCAGCATTGTTGGTAAAACCAGTTTGCTGCACCCAGTAAATGGTGTTTGATGCCGTTGTGCCAGGCGCGATCAGGTCGCGGATGAAAAGACGCTGTTTCGGCGCGGTATCAATGCCAGGCAGACGGTCGGGAGCAACAATATTGCCTGGTACGTTAGCGGTAAGCAGAGCCGCTTTCACCGGAATAGAAATTCGCTGGCTGGCCGCAACGCTGGCAGCAAAGGTTTTTAACGCCTCAGCAGAAATGACCTGCTGCCCCACAGATTCAACAACCTGTTTTGCATTTGCCAGCGGCATCTGCGCAACATGCTGCTCCAGTTCACCCATAGAGGCTTTCAGCGTCTTTTCGGCTTCTTTCAACGCATTTAGCTCAGACGCCATCTTGTCCACGGTCTCTTTGGTTTCCGCCGACAATTTGCCGTTCTTTTGTGCCTCCTTAAGAGCTTCTTCCGCTTTTGCATTAAATTTTCCGGTCGCTTCCTCAATGGAGGCCGTTACTTTTTTAAGAATCTCGTTCACGTCAGACATAATTTCTCCGTTACTGGCATGCGTTCGCCAGGCCGCTTAATGCGACATCCAGCTCAGCTAAAATTTCAGGGTTGGGTTGGGTAGCGCCCGGCTTACCATCGGGATCGGTAACAGCGCCCGGCGTGTTACCTGTTAAAGCTTTGATTAATCTCCGGCGTTCAGACCGGGGAGTGTTCGTTTTCGCCAGAAGTGCATCAAGTTTGCGCAACGCCGCAGACGGGGAGTCATCACCGTCGCTTACGGCATCAGCAGAAAGCAGACTGTCGGCCAGACCTTTTTCTACTGCATCACTTCCACCGATATAACTTTCTGCATCCATCAACTTCTGCACGGTGTCCATATCAAGGCCGGAGCGTGCAGCATAGATATCAGCCATCGCGGCATCAAATGGCTCAAGATAAGTCGATAACTCAGCAAAATCATGGCGGTTGCCCATCGCTGCTACCCAGCAGTTGTGGATCATCAGAAAGGCACCTCGCCCGATTTGAATATCATCCCCGGCCATAGCAATAATCGAAGCGGCGCTGGCAGCGATGCCCAACACTTTTACAGTGACTTTTCCCTGGTACTCGCGAAGCAGGTTGTAAATTGCCAGGCCTTCAAACATATCGCCGCCGGGCGAGTTGATATTTACCGTCACATCAGCACCGTTCATCGAACGTAGAGCGCCGGAGATGCGTTTGGCTGTGACACCCTCATCCCAGTAATCACGGCCAACAACATCAAAAATAGAAATGGAGTTGTCATTATCGGATGTTGCCCTGATTCCACCATTCCAGCGCTCAAGCGCTGAGGGCTGGGGTTCACTGGTCACACCCGCGCATGGGCGTCCCGCCGGAGCAACCGGAAGTTGTCTAATTGTCATGGAAATTGGCTCCTAAGCAGCCTGTTTAAGGGGCGATTGCTCGAAAGGAATATCAGGGAATACGTGGTTATGAAGCTCTCTGACAGCCAGCGCCTGAATCGCCGGGTTGCTGTTTTCGAGATTCTTCAACTGAGTCAGGTTGAGCTGAACTGTATAAATATCACCGCCTTCAATTGGTGGCATATTTTCCAGCCTTCGCACATCGTTACGCGACATCCAGCCATTCTGCAGGGCACTGGTATAGTACGCAGCACGTCCTGCACTGTCGGCACGCAGAAGACCTTCAACGGAAAACTCTGCAAACAAATCCTCATCACCGTTAAGAAGGCAGCGCGAGATTTCCTGCTCAATATTGACCAGCAATGGACGCAGAGTATGGGTCAGAAACAGCATGTTCATCCCCTCAAGACTCGAGGCCCAGCTGGATTGTTTTGTCGTATGGCCGACCATGAATGGCGGTACGCGAAACCAGCGACAGATTTCCTCAATGCTGAATGAGCGGCTTTCAAGCAATTGTGCGGCTTCCGGATTCATGGTGACGTTCTGGTATGTCAGTTCATTTTCCAGAACCATCAGTTTCCCGGCATTTTTCGAGCCAATAAAGCTCTGAAGGCTGATACGCAACCTTTCTCGCTGTTCCTTGCTCAGTGATGTTTTCGAAGAAAGGAAGCCGGTACTCTGCAGGCCATTTTCGAAGATTTTCGCCGCCGCTTCATCAACCGACATCGCAGCACCGAAGACATCCACCCCGGCCATTGTGGGCATCATGCCGCACACACCATCGAGGCCAAAACCGCGAATGTGCATCATCCTGCCTACAGGAATGAGCCGCTGGATTCCGTTTTCCGTGTAGGTGTACTGTAATTTTCCACTATCGAGCCGCTTTACAACCATGTTCTGAGGAAGCAGTGGAACCAGTGATACCAGCTTGCTGCCGATGAACAGCTTTTCGACAAAGGCGTTACCGCGCAGACAAACACTGGCCACAATCATCAGCATGAAGCGGGAAGGCGTCATTTCCGGATTAGGGCGTCTGCATAATATCTGGTAGGCGGGATTGTTCTGGGCCAGCTTACGCGATCCATCGGCCTGTCTCTCGTAAATTTTAAGCGGAAGCGTGGAGACCGACTCACTCAAGAGCCTGACACACGCCCATACAGCGGAAAGCCGGATAACTTTGTCTGCGGTGACCACTTTTCCGCTACTGCTGGTTCCAAACCATTCCCGCCAGAATTCACCGGTCGTCAGGCTTACTGGAACACCAAGCCAGTTTAAAAGAGCGCTCTTTACGCGCCCTGGTTGCTGTTTATTCTTAGCCATCAGATACCCACTATGATCGGATCGTCAAAAAAACCCTCAATATCGCTGTCATCCTCTTCATCTCCTTCTGCCGCGCCAACTGCCATCGCACCAGAAACAACGCCATCTATACGGCCATTACTTCTGCGCTTGCTGAAAACCCGGTTTCCGTTTTTATCTTCTTCAATAACGGCGTTCGCCGCACACCAGCGCAGACAGGGGTTCAGAACAATGCTGATCCGCTTTTCCATAATCAGCTGCTCAAACAGTTCAATGGAGTGCGGCATCCACAAACCTGACTCTGCCGATTTACCAAATCCCTGGCCGTGCGGTACCAGAGGAACCGTAACCCCTTCGTCATCCAGTTCAGGAGTTAAGTAGTCAATGTGATAGCGGTCGAAAGCGACTTTTCGTATATCAAACATTGCCGCCAGCTCTGCCATCCGCTTTGCGACAAAACCGTAGTCAATGGCTGTACCGGGTGGTGCATGGATATGACCATCACGCTCCCATACGTCGTAAGGAACCCGGTCAACGCGGGCGCGATCATATAAAGTATCTTTAGGGGTCCAGAACTCTGTCAGCATTACACTGATGTCAGGAAAATAAAGAGACAGCGATGTAAGGTCACGTTTACCCGATAAATCCAGACCGCCAAAGCAGGTTTTACCCCGTAACTGTTCAATACTGATGTCCTTTTCACAGGCCATCCAGATATCACCGCTGATCCACGGGTTCTCTGCATCCACCCACTGACAGAAATTGAGTCGGCGAACCAGACTTTCTTTCGCAGGCATGCCACGGGCATCTTCCACCTGCTCGCGCAGGTAATCAGAAAGAAAAGTATGCCCCATTGATGGGTTAGCTTTTCCCCAGCATGATTCATCTTTAAAAGGATCGTCGCCTTCATCCAGTGAACAGATAAAAGCGAAAAAGGCATCGTTTTCTCGCTGACCGGCTGCAACCTTCTGCCCGTACTGGTGATAGTCGTAACAGACGCTGGTTTTGTCATGCCCGCTGTTGGTTATCATAAAAATTAACGCCTGCCGCCGACCTTTAGTCCCGGCACGCATCATCTCAACCGCGCGGTTATCTTTATGCTCGTGAATCTCATCAATCAGGGCGCAGTGAGGACGCGGCCCAGACTGTCCATCATCAGAACTGATAGGCCGGAAGAAAGAACCGTTTTGCAGGAAAGCCAGGTTCCACTCTTTACCGGCTCCACCGGATTTTTGAATTCTGGACAGAAGCGCTGGAGACTGATCAACCATAGCCACGGCATCACGAAACAGGATCATGGCCTGGTCTTTTTTCGTCGCTGCAGCATACACTTCTGCTCGCGGCTCTTTGTCAGCCATCATGCAGTAAAGGCCAACTCCCGCAGCCAGCGGAGATTTACCAGAACCTTTTCCTGACTCAACATACACAGTGCGGAAACGGCGCGTACCGTTTTCACGCTTCCAGCCGAAAACAGAGCCGACAATAAAGCATTGCCAGGGCAGAAGAATAAATGGCGCACCTTCGTGCTCACCACCATTCAGTTTCAATACCTGAGCAAAAAAGTTGATAGCTCGTGTAACCGATTCAACATCCCAGTTCAGACCGCGTTTACTACCCTCTTTTAAATCACGCAAATGGCGCTGGCAGGCATTACGAATATCAGGACCGGCAATTACTTTTCCAGAGGTTACGTCCATCGCGTATTGCGTGGCGGGATCAACCGAAGAACTGGTTGAGCTGGTCTTCTTCTTTTTCTCCATCATCAACTTTCACCTTCGTTCTGGCGGCCGGAGTAAGACCGAATTCGACCAGGTAACTTTTAAAACGGCGATCTGCATCAGCCAACATGGCCACTGCAGGGTTTGCCTTAATCAAAAAGCCGCCATCCGTCTGCACTGTATACGTTCTCCCCTCGTCAGCGATCGTAAGGCGCAGCTGGAGTATGTCGGCGTAAATATCGCAAAGGCGCTCCAGCGCCAGCACGTCTGCAACAGTGAGAACCCCCATACCATCAAGCAGCACTGTCAGTTTTCCCCAGGCCACCTTTCCCCAGTCAGTAAGGTGTGCAGGAGGGCTTGGGATTTCTCTGGCCGGGGTGGGTTCTTTGTCGTTGAGTTTACGTTTGCCCGGATTACCGGTTACCACCTTCAGGTGGGACGGTTTCGGGCGTCTTCCTGCCATCGGAACCTCCCGGAAAAAAACTTTTCATTTCGCGGTTGTGTGCAAAAAGCACGAGCGGCGGTCATTTGGGGTCAGACCTCTGAACTTTTGACCCACCCCTCCACTCATGATAACCATTATCATTTGAACCAGTGAGACGCGGGATCGAGTGGTATGCCGTTCTCATCACATCCGATGACGGTACCTCGCTTCTCCATGCGCTGCTTTGTTGAGTCGTGGTGCTGCTTACATAACCCTTGCCAGTTCTTCCGGCTCCAGAAAAGCTTCTGTGCCTTCGCTATTGCCTGGCTGTCACCAGAACGCAGCGCCTCTTTCAGCTTGTGCGGAATGATGTGGTCAACGACGGTTGCTGCTGTCACCCTGTCTTGTTCGTGACACATGACGCATAAGGGGTGAGCACGAATGAATATAAGACGCTCACGGTCCCACTTACTGCCATATATGCGTGGTTCTTTGTTCATGTGATATTTGTTCCGGTTTCTATCCGTTACCATAAAAAAACCCGCCGAAGCGGGCTGAATCATTCCTTCTTACGATAGCCGGGTAAATTCTCAGCCCTCTTCCTCATTCTGTACTCGGTCTCTGACCAGAATTCGCCAGGATCAGCATTAAATCCGCAGTTTTCGCAAATATAATCACCGCTCCAACCGCCTCTTTGTTTATCCTTTACCACATCATTGGAACCACACTCAGGACAATATTTCATCACTCCTCCTCGAGCACACAGCGATGGGTGATTATATCTCAGTATTAGCCTTCATTGCGGTGCTGCTCGCAGTATCCAGAGCGGTCTGTGGTAGTGCCGGGACAACCTCTCTTGCGACATGCGCGGGGATTAACGCTGGCATGGTTCAATCCTCACGGAACCATATAACGACTGCCGTTTCACTTCACCGTTCTCTGTCGTCATATAACCACGCTCATCGGGAACAGCTGCGATTACTTCTCCCTTCTCATCATCAGCAGTGAAGACATGCTTAACCTCTACACCGTCGAGATAAACGGCGTATCGTTCCTGAGCGAGATTAATTTTTCTGCCGGGATCGTCATCTAATACAGTGAGGCGCATATAACCTCCATAGGCTTCCTTAAGTGAATGAGATGCCAAAACTAACCAGCACGGCTTTCTTTTCCTCAATCCGGCGATCAAGTTCAGCCACTGCATGTGGGCGAATAGCCTCAAGAAAGGCATTATCCTGATAGGTAGACTGGATTGTTACACCAAGCCCGGCACCGCTTTCCAGCATGCCTTTCTATCGCTGTAGCTCTTTCATTTCGTTATAGATGCAATTCGCGTTACTTAGGCTCTCTACGTTCACGACCTGGCTCCTTCATGCAGTTAGCCTGCACTGATTTGTTGTGCGCCAATATGTCCCGCTTCGTCTGCTTATCCAGCACAGCAATATCGTGCTCTGTGAGGTAGATGATATTAACCCAGTCACAGGCCGTGTCCGTTACTTCAGGTTTTGCGGGTAAATCTTTCGCGCAACTCACGGTCAACATCGTCATCAGGAAGATGACTAACAGTTTGCTGTACATCCCTGGCTCCTTTTGTTGTCTCTACCCGGCGTTCTGCAACGGCTTCAGTAGCTGATGCGCGTTCTTCAGTGCGTTGCTGGTCCGCTTTTGTTTCTGCGATACTGGTACCGCGAGATTTACCCAGACCAAAGGCACCTGCAATTGCTGCCAGCGCGGCAACAATCAGGCCGATAATCATTTCAAGTCCCATAATGACCTCACATCAGTGCGGCTTTAGCTTTGGCGTAACGTTCACGGCGGTCTTTAATGCCGTTCTGACCGCCGTTAATAATCTGCGTGACGCGTTCCACATCCCCCGAATAGAGGAGACAGCCGCGTAACGTGAAGTACCATGCCGCTGAACGTGCCGCGTGTCGCTCTTGCGTCAATAGTTCCGGAGTACTGACAAGGTCAAGCTTCAGCGCTGTACCGCATTTGGTGTAGTTCTCACGACCAGTGATTTGCAGCAGGCCACGACCGCGATATTTCCAGCCATCACCCTGGCTGTTATTCCCCATGCGGTCACCATAAACCAGATTGGCTATTTGCGGCTGGTGGGCCACCTGCTTACCATCGACACGCCCCAGCATTTCGCACTGGTACGGCGTCAGGCGCTTACCAAAGGTTTTCTTCAGCCCTTCAACCGAATAGTTAAAACTCTCTGCCAGCGAGGTAAAGCCAGCAGACTCATGCCCGACTTGTGCAATGAACATGGCCTGATCATTAACTGCTGTAATGCCAAACTCTTTCATTGCCGCATCAATGTGCGGAAACCAGCGTGCAGAAAGCCCGGCGCTTATACCAGCCGCCTGCTGAAATTGTGATTGGTTCATTATTGCCTCAGATGATCTACCAGGCGTGCCACGTTGCCTCTGACGGCAACCAGCACAGACAGGAAAATAATGTTGGCCCCGATAGTGGCCCACGATGAATAAGGGTAGATACCGCACAGATACGCCAGCGGTACGGCGCTATAAATGACCGTAAGCAGCCACGCTAAGCCAGATATCCACGGTCGATGTCTGGAGTCGCCACGACGGTAAAACATCAGGGTCAGCACTACCCCAGCGCAAAGCAGCGCGTTGATTGTTGCCGATGGGTCATTTAGTACCACCTGAACCTCCCCGGCGCGTTATCAGCGCCACCAGCGAGCCGATATCCTGATTATTCAGGAACGTCAGGATTTTGACGGCTAAAGCAGAAACGATTACGGCACCGATGGCATCAAGCGGTTTATCGCTATATCCAGTAAGGGCTGACAATTTAGCCCCAACTAATCCAGCGCAGAGCATTCCGGCAATATATGACACTATGAAATATGCCAATCGGCGTGAAGTGCTCAAATCAGCAGCTGATGCTATGTAGAAAACAGAACCAGCAAATGCACCGAACACAACACCATAATCCGTTCCGGTTAACAGTCCGTAAACACTCGCCCCAGTTAAAGCGCCACCAGCTAAGCCTGTGCCGGTTATTGGCTCGGACATCTGTCCCCCTCAATTACTGTGAATCCTCTCAGAAACGAGGGGAAAGGGTTCAGGCCGCAAGCTCATGCGGTCACGGTTAATCTGCAGTTTTTAGCCTGGACCTGAAATGAAAAAACCCCGCCGATTGGCGAGGTTCTGAAATATTTAAGTTCGCGTCTAAGTGACCACTCTTAACAGCTTATTCATATTTTTACGTACGTAAACTATTTTTATGCAGCCGCAACAATTTTTCCTTCAGGAATAAATGACACCTCGACATCCATTTCAAGTTTCACTTCAAGCATCATCAGCATTCCTTCAATTATTCCTTCTCCCTTTTGTAGTTTTTTTCCTATATGACCATCAGAGCAATTATGCTTTTTTGCCAGCGACATGAATGTCATTCCGAACAGGTAATAGTCCACCAGCAAATCATGAAGCTCACTATTGCCTTTGTTCAGTCGGGCCATACAGCCACAGATAACCATCGCGTCATCATCACAGCACTGAACGCGGGATTTGGTCTTTGCTGGTATGAGTCCTTTAAAGCCAGCCGCAATATGAGCCCATGTAACGTCTTCACTGTTGTTTGCTGCCCAAGCGCCCCAGCGCTCCATTACCATTTGGATATTACGCTGCATGGTTCACCTCTTTTATCTGGCCCGTAATCATTTCAATGCTGTTGTTGCATTCGTTTCCCCAGCGGTCCCATCCGTTCCACTCTTCCCGAGCGAATATTTCGATTTTTTTCACATCACCGTATAATTGTTCCAGTCTGTTCCTTACTTCCCACGGCTTTGCGCTGTGTTCTCCAAGGCAGGTATGCACCACCTGTTTTACTGCTGCGCTGGCGCGTTGTAAGCCTGCTCCTCTGGTAGCAATCAGCACATCCTCGGTATTACTGCGGGTATGGTTACCGCCGTTCATGCGGGTTTCACGGTCCAGCATTCCAAGCAGATCGTTAAAGTCCACCAGCTCTCCTGTACTTAATGCCTTATTGAAGCGATCAGCAGCGTTCTGGTTCAGCTTCACCCACGTAAAGCCCTTCATCGTTCTAACCCGGAATCCCCATGATTCAGCCAGTTCTACAGCCTCGCGGTTATGGGTCCCGGTGTACCACATCGCCAGTACAGCGTTTTCAGCAGCCAGTGACCAGACGGGAAGGCGTTTAAGTTCTTCCATGCTCATAGTGCTGTAATGATTACAGGCCGCACCGTTGCTGATTCTGTTGCCGTATTCCCACGGTGGATCACAGTAGATAAGGTCGTATGTCATGCTGCCCTCTGCTTTTTCAGTTCGCGGGTTTTACGGCGGTAGGTAGCCGCAATCTCTTCAAGTTCTTCTCTGGTGTAATGCTTCGCCTCGTGTGGCCCTTCCAGCCATTCCACCAGCTCAAGGCCAAACCATTTGATTAGCGTTGCTCTGTAGCGCTCGTGTACCGTCTTGTTTTTAGCGGTAAAGCGACCAGCGCCACCGTTGCAGGCTTTGCACTGGCGATAGGCGTTCTTCTCTTCAAAACGCAGTTCAGGACGTGATCCAACACTGAGGAAGTGACCACAATCCCACTGGCCGCCGAAAATCATCGGAGGATGATATGTGCCGCAAGACGGGCAAGGCTTCCCCTCGTCACGTTCTCGGATAAAAGCGTTAAACGCCGTTTGGGCCTTACTGACAAAGTACCCACGAGGCTGGAGAGCCTTCTTGCGAATCTTCAGACTAACCTTTCTCTCTGCTTCCGCCTTCCTGGCCTTCAGCGCACGGTTGTAGTCAATCGCACAGCGAGGGCCGCACACTTTCTGCAGATTACGATCGGGGGTGAAAGTCTTTCCGCACTGAGCGCATACCTTGGGCTTGTACACCTTTAACTTTTGTCTGGCTGGCTTCTTCACTGCTTCATCCCCCTGTGGAATACCCATTCGAATACTTCAGAGCCGTTTAGCAGCAGATCGTTAAAGTCACCCTGCGCAGGCCAGCGGACGGATACAGTCTCCAGATCGTTCTTCGCATGCAGGTTGGAAGCTGCACATTCAAATGCAGCAGCATGACCGGCTGCGTTTGAGTCAGCATCAGCAAAAATAATCAGGTTCTTTACCCCGGCAGGAACGCGGAACTTCTTCATGAAAGCAGTGTTCATCGTTGCCCAGGTGTGACATTTGGTTATCTGATGACAGGCCAGCGCGGTTTCGATACCTTCAGCAATACCCAGCGTGGAGGATACGGGGAACATGCGGATAGCAACGGATTTAGCAAACTCCAGATAACTATCCTCCTGTAGCTTCATCATCTTCTTGGCTGCGCCTCCTGTTTGCGCTTTCTTGTCCCCGTCAAGCAGGGTGCGGTGCAGGTAGCAAAGCTCGCCTTTATCGTCCGTCGCCAGCGCGTAAATAGCCTGGAGGTTTTTACCGTCTACCGGCTGTTTGTCGCAGAATCTGACGCTTTCGGCTGGAAGGGTATTAAGCCCTCTCTCCTTCAGGTAACTGTCTGCACTGGTCCCACGCAGCGGGATGAGCTTTGCAAATTTACGGCTTACCTTCTCACGCTGCTGCGCCAGCGATGTGCGTACCGGGTTTACACTGGTGCGATCTGAGGTGTATTCATTGCCGATCAGCCTGTCTATCTCAGAGGCCAGAACCTTAAATTCTTTCCCTGTTTTTGCTGTCAGCAGCGCCCAGCCATCGCCTGAACCACACACGCAGATGTATGACCCGGTACCGTTTTTATTGTCACAGCGGAATTTCCCCTT
Organism: Citrobacter sp. RHB35-C21; assembly: GCF_013816515.1. NCBI lineage: Bacteria > Pseudomonadati > Pseudomonadota > Gammaproteobacteria > Enterobacterales > Enterobacteriaceae > Citrobacter > Citrobacter sp. RHB35-C21. The sequence continues at coordinate 1,390,508 of NZ_CP057147.1, read as the reverse complement.
ACGACCACACAGAGGACATTCCCCTTTAAGATGGTTTTTCCCGGTAATTCCAGGAAGGCCGTAGTGTTTGTATATCTCAGCCCAGCGACCAATTGCGGCTTGTTTGGTATTCATGCGGCTTCCCCTTGTTTCTCTTTACGCTTCGCGAAGGCGATCAGTTTTGATTTGATGAAATTCGTCACTTCAGGTGTGATTTGCTGCGGGGTGTGATGTAACCCTCTCGGCCATACACCGAATTTTTGGCGATAGGTATGCGCACACCATCCGTCACTGACAGGGCGTCCCTGTGCTGCGCGGGTGCGCTGATAGAAAAGAATCTGAGACCACCAGGATTGTTTCTGCTCTGGGGTATATTTAACTTCCGCTTTGCTGACTTTTGTCAGTCCACGGGATTTGTCTGTTTCAACGTCTTCCCCGGCCAGCGGTTTAAAACCACATTTCGGACAGATATAAATTCCGGCAGGTTTCACGTAATGGCACTGGCTGCACTCTTTCGGCAGTTTCTCCGGCTCGTCGGTCTTGGTAACGCGCTGCGGCGCTTCTTCCATGCCGTCAGATGACGAAGGGAGATAGTCATATTCAATGTCATCGGGATAACCCAGCTTGTTGACTGTGCCGCTGTGGTCGAAGATGAGGCAGTGATCTTTGCCAGGGGCCGCGCGTAATCCACGCCCGAGCGTCTGAATCCAGCGAATTTCACTTTTAGTCGGTCGGGCAAAGATGATGCACCGAACATCACTGTCGAACCCGGCTACCAGTACACCAACGTTGATGATGATTTTGGTAATGCCCTGCTCGAAGCGACGAATAGTCAACTGACGTTCATCATGGGGGGTGCTTGCCGTCATGACTTCAACGGTAACCCCGGCGCGGGAAAACTCCATCGTGACATAGTTCGCATGGGCCACATCAACGCAGAAACAGATTGTTGGGCGATCCTGCCCGTTCTCCAGCCAGTTTTTCACGATGTCGCCAACCAGTTTGGCTTCACTCATAACCTTACTGAGCTGGCCTTCCTTGTAGTCGCTGCCATAACCTGCAACGTACGACGTTTCCACCTCAGAGAGATCGGGGTGTGATGGCGCGTAAAATTCGTATTTACTCAGTGCACCAATTGAGATCAGTTCCTTCATCGTTGTTGGCTTAATCAGACGCTGATAGTAGTTGCCCAGGAACTTGGCGAAAGGCGTACCGGAAAGACCGACCACCTTCGTTTTCGTGTTGCGGGTCAGGTTATCGATAACCTCCAGCAACTTTTTGCGCTTCAGGTGGGCTTCGTCAACAATCAGCAGGTCGATGTTGTCAGGGAATTCACGGCGAATGAGTGTATCGGCGCTGGCAATCTGAATAAGCGCTGTCGGGTTATATGACGGGTGATCACGCCAGACATAACTGATCTCTTCGCCAGGAAGACCATATTCCATGAATCGGGTGGCGGTCTGGTCAAGCAGTACCGTATACGGGGCCACGAACATTACGCGCATTTCGCGGCTGACAAAGCCATCAGTGATCAGCGCGGCAATAGCCGTTTTGCCAAAACCAACCGGAGCATAGAGCATGAACGAATTATTCTGCTTCCATGCGCCGCGCAACATGTTGAGTGCGACGATCTGTTTCTCGCGAGGCTGGATGTTAAGCATTGGTTGATACCTCCCCGAATGCTTTAGCAACCAGATCGGCAATGACAAACTTTTCGCGCTGACGCTGAACGGACAACGTAACCGTTTTGGTGCCGTCTTTACGCATGCGGCCTTTGAGAAAACCGCCGTGAATGTGACGAATAAAATATTCAGAGTTAGCCAGACGTGGAATGCTGCGAACACGGCCAAGATTGCTGACTTCATAAGCTTTTGAATAAAGCTCAACTGGAACCGGAGCCCATTTTTCGTTAGCGTCTGAATAAATCATTTTATCTCCTTTTGGATGGCTAAACGTCTGAACTTCCAGTCGACGTTTTTAACCCCATACAGTGATCTATCTGTTAGATCGTTCTCTTCTGGTAAAGCTGTTCCAGCCCTTCGGGCTAAAACCCAACACCGCCCCCTTTCCCCCAACCCGATTTCAAAAATTCATACCCTGGGTGGGAGCGAGGTATATCCCCTGACCGCTGGGGTATATCTCGTGCAAAACTCTCGCAATCGACGATTTGCCGTCCGTCTTGCTGCGTTCTGCTGCCGGAAAGACACCGGTTCTGCGTCGAACGCCTCCTGGTACGCCTGCGCATACGCCATCGCGATTTTTTCCCGCATACCAGCCGGGAGTGTTGCTAACTGCTGTTTAATCCACGGGGCGTCCTCACGAGAAAAAACCGTGGGCATAGTCACGTGAAAATATTCGTCCTGATACATAAGCCCTCCTGCGTCACGTCTGTGAGCCGGGCATAGACTGATTAGTCTGGGGGTCTGGCAACCTCATCAGGGGAACAAAAGACCCGGAATAACAGCGTCAGGTGTTCCTGCCATTTGGTCATAACCTGATAGCTGTTCTCTTCAATCTGAGCACGTTCAGCGGCGTCGATGACTCCGTCTGCTGTAGCTTTACGGATATACTGAGAGTGCCTGCCAATCCACTCGATGGATTCCATAAGGCGCTGATTGATGTCGGCGTTATCAACATCATCAACATCTGCCAGTGGCACAAACAGACCGTTTGAGTTCCTGGCAACAGCATTTGCGATATGGTTTGATCCACCAGCAGCCTGCAATACCATCGCCCATCCCAACGGGAAGATTTGATCGCCTGTAGTGCGAAGTCGGTTATGCAGAGGATCGGTTGCAGGCGTTACGTCATCAGACTTGTATATACCCAGAATTTCTGCAGCTTCTTCATAGCCACCAGGTAAATCAGCGATAGTTCTCCTGATCGCAGCCACCAGCCATGCAGGCTGTTTTTCAACTTTTTTCCACTCTGGTTGATTACCCACGACTCACCTCTTAATGCTGTGGTTACTTTCATGCTGCTGTTTTTTTATGATCAAGTTCAGGCCAAATCTTTTCCCAATCATCTGGGTGGAGGTTTTTCCTGCTAACTGAGCCGCCAGAATGCGTTTCGATAGAAACAGATAGGGCAGCTCCCAACTTTTGTTTTTTGCTTATGGCTTTACGCAAGTACTCAAGAGAGGTTTCGCATCGTGATGCAAACTCTCTCTGTTTTTCGAGCGACAAAGCGTTTAGGTAATTTCTTAACGTTTCCATCACGCCTCCTATGCTTGGAAAGAAAATATACCTTTAAGTAAACACAAGTCAATACCCAGGAGTCATTTACCTCAAAGTAAATTTAAGTAAGATGAAATCATGAAAACTGAAACGCCTGACATCTTCGAGTTACGACGCCTCAAACTTCAGGAGTTGGTAACTCGCTTTAAGACCCAAAGAGAGTTTGCTGAAAAGGCAGGACTTGATCCGACTGTTGTTTCTCGGATGCTTTACCCTGTAGGTAAACCTAATAAGCGGAATATTGGGGAGCAGGCTGCTCGGCAGATTGAGGATGCTTTGAAAATCAGCCGGGGATGGATGGATGGTCTTGGTCCAACTTCAAAAATGGATGTTGATGTACCCCCTCACAAAGTCGACAATTATCGTGTAGAAGTTCTCGACCTTACTGTGAGTGCTGGTCCTGGATGTTTTATGCTCTCTGAATTTGTTGAGGTTCTACACGCCATTGAATTCACCACCGAGCACGCTCGTTCACTTTTCGGAAATCGTTCTCAGGAAGATGTAAAAGTGATGACTGTCGATGGCGACAGCATGTGCCCAACTATACAGTCTGGAGACAGGTTGTTTTTTGATGTTTCGGTAAGAAACTTCAAGGTAGATGGTGTTTATGCGTTCGTATTCGGACAGCACTTCCATGTGAAGCGCTTACAGATGCAGGGTTTGCAGCTTGCAGTTTTATCAGATAACCCGGTGTACAAAGACTGGTACGTAACTGAAGAAAACCAAGATCAATTGTACATAATGGGGAAAGCATTGCTACATGAATCAATAGCTTACAATAAACTGTAATTTTAGATGTCGGAAGTTGAAACAGACTGAGCAATTTCTAGAAAACAACATTTAACCCGGCCCCTTCGCCGGGTTTTTATTGTCCTTTTCTCACCATAGCAGCGGCATCCCGTAAAACACCTTTGTGGATCACATTACCCACCGCGCGACGCTTAGCCTCTAGGCTATCTACAATCGCATCTCGACTTATCACCACACCGTTGATTATCAACTCGACAACTGCACCGCCAATTTCGCCAGCGATGAATGCCGCACGGTCTTCTTCCAGCTCATCACGTTCCATATCAGGCCCTCTCTGTTGCTTTTCTGAGCATATCACGCATATCCGAAATTAATAAATTCCAATTAAAAGCAATCAATTGCCATACAAGTAAATAAAAATATACCTTTAGGTATTTACACAAAAATTACTCACGGGTATATTAAAATCATCATCAGCGAACAAACCGAAACCAATCACCATTGCAAACGGAGTTAGCTGAAGTAATACCGCTCTTTAACAATATGAACACTTACAGCGTCAATGACCTGTTTAGACCCCTACACGTAAACGTGGCGTAGCACCAGGCGCGATCCGGTTGGTGTGAGGTTATCCCCGCGCGAGAGCGAGAACGGCGTGAGAACGGGCAACACTGATGGGTAGTTGGCGCTGATTTCAACTGAGAGGAGTAATGATTATGAAGCAGTAAAGCGGATAGACCGCATCTTGATGCCTTATCAGGCGGCGTGACGACGGCGTTAATACGGTCGGGTTCCCATGGCGACGTAGTGAGGGAAAGGAAGCGTGAAGCATCACTAAGTAACCGGTTAGCGCCCGGTTAACGCATAAGTAGCTCAAAAGAAGATATGTGATTTATTCCAGCCCCTTCCGTATGAGGGGGTTGGGCTGAATCCACGAGCAACAAATAACGATTATTGGGATGAAAAATGAATGTGACCACAGAAGCTCAACAATTGTATGAAGAATTAACAAATCAGCTAGCGGATGTAGAAGTGATAAACCGGAATATTTCCGATGTCAGTTGGGGAGTGCGCACTCTCTTAGAGAAGTTAGAGAGTGCGCATACAAATATTATTCATCTTTTAAATACTGATCACCTGTACCTATCTGCCAGCCTGCGTAGCTCATTAGGTCAGTTTTTAAAAGACGCTGATTCTTTGAGATCACTTGTAAATAACTCTGCGCTGTTTCGCTCAGTTTGTCAGGAACCAGATCGTCAAGAAGAACCCAAAGAAGGTCAAAATATCCCATGCTTCGAATCGTCTCAGGTGTCCAGTTTGTCTTCTGAAAAACAAGATGATGTAAAGCAGCACCACCATCAAGATTAAGAACGGAATTCTTAAATTTGATGCGATGTTCGTGCAAGTAAAGCTCGATAAGCATCAGTTTATGTAGATGGCTTCGGCACAAAGCCGCGCTGGTAACATGCGGATTGTTTCGGTAATCGTAGTCGGAAATTCCATAGTGCTCAGCGAGGCCAGGAATAATGGCCATATAAAGATTTTCGTATCCGTTCATTGCGTTAACCTTCTTGGCTGTGTGAGAGCAACCAAGATACCACCGAGCCTGAAGTGGTGAAAAGACAGGCGTCTCATTAGCTAAACATAGTTCCCTTTGGGGTGTGGTGAATTGCAGTCCACCGAGACAAGCCGAAGATAAGCACCGGCCACCACACCACCAAAGTGAGCTAATCACTAATTTCTAATAGTTGCTGTGCCTTGGCGGTTATCTGGTCTTCAACCAACTCACAGGAGGATGAAGATAATGTTCTGACAGATAGCCGCCCTTTTTATTCAATGTGTCCGCTTCCGGTGTTGGCTGGGACTCCCTACCCAGCGCAGGTTCAACTCCTGCCGGATACCTAATCAAATGGTGACTTATATGACCTTCCGTAACGTTAATTTTTACTACGGCGACCTGATGCGCGTCACTCGTGGTGTGCAGGCTGTTCGTAATCCAAAAACAATCGCTAATTTCTGGCGGCGTAGCTGGTTATGCAGGTTACTCACTCAGAAAGGCGATCCTCGTTTATAACTGGAGATAACTATGTCAGAAACAAAGAACACCACACCATTCAGCCAGCAACTGGCTTATATCAATAAAGGCACTCTGGATGCAGAGCTAACCGAAGCGCTGGCCGAAGTGATTAAAGCAGTCCGTGAGACTGGCAAGAAAGGTGCGGTTACGCTGACGCTCAATTGCGCCATGCTGAATACCCGTGACGAAAACACCATGAAGGTAACGCCAAAGGTCTCCCGGACAATTCCTGAACTTGACCGCGCCGATACCATCATGTTCGCAACCGCCGATGGCGATCTGCTGCGTGACGATCCTGCGCAGACACAGCTTGATTTAAAGGTTATCGAACCTGCACCACAAACAGCACCAATCAAGCTGGCCCAGTAATACCCACCAAACAAACCATTCCAATCTGATAAGGAAATATTCAATGTCTCAAATTGAAGGCTCTGCCGTGCTCGACATCCGTGATCTGGTCTCTGCAACTCTGAAGACCGAGACGGACATTCCGTCAGTTGTTGTACCCGATGGCTTTGAAGTCAAATCTCTGGAGTCTCTGCAACTGGCTCCGTCGCGTATTCGTCAGAGCGCTAACCTGATTTCTCCGGGTTCACTGATCGCTTACATCCAGCGATTCCGTGATGAACGTACTGTAGTTTTCGCGGATAAAACCAAAACGCGCATTGTCGCCGTGCTGGATTTCCACCAGAACGCAGACAATCCGAGCTGGGCTGCTCATAAAGCTGTTTATGACTGCCCGTTCTCCGACGAATGGAAATCATGGACTGCCAACGATGGCAGCAAAATGGACCAGATCAACTTCGCTGAATTCCTGGAAAACAATATTCAGAATGTTGCGCCGGTTAGTGATTCATACCAGGGCCCGTCCGGTACTGAACTACTCGAAATGGTTCTGGCATTCCAGGAGACTCGCAAATCTGAGTTTAAGTCTGTTAAACGCCTTTCTGATGGTACCTGCCAGTTCCAGTTCAGCGATGAAAAATCAGGTTCTGGTAATACCAAAATGCCGGAAAAAATCAGCCTGGCAATTTCGCCATTCCACAACGGCTCTCCTTACCAGGTCGATGCACGTATCCGCTACCGCCTGCGTGATGGTCAGTTAGTCCTCTGGTATGAGCTGATCGAACCGAAGAAAGTTGTTGAGCACGCATTCCAGGAGATCGTCACCGATATGGAAAGCCAGCTTGGCGAAGACCTGCCTATCTACGAAGGCTCTGTTTAATCCCACCGTGTGTTGTTTTATGCGCCTGCCCTGCGGGCGCATAGCAAAGCACTCTCCCACTACATGAAGGAGTAACCATGCCCAGTTTAGGCCAGCTCTATAATGATAAAGAAGCCGGGTTAACTACCCGCAAAACCTACAATGTTCCGCTGGATAAAATTTACGCCGAAGAAGGCTACAACGTTCGTGAACTTAATCGGGCGCATGTTGAAGAATTCCGCGATGCGTTTATTGCCGGTGAATATATCCCGCCGCTGGCCGTGGAAGTTACCGAGCGGGGCGTGAAGGTTATCGACGGCCATCACCGCTATCACGGTGCGCTGGCTGCTATCGAAATGGGCCACGACATTGTGCGCCTGGAATGCAAAGATTTCGTCGGTAGTGAAGCCGACAAGATCGCCTTCATGGTAACCAGCTCGCAAGGATTGGCGCTTACTCCTCTTGAACGTGGCGCTGCATATCATCGCCTTCAGAATCAGGGCTGGAGTCCTTCAGAAATAGCGGCAAAAGTTAAACGTTCTGAGTCCGATATTCTGCAACACCTTCAACTTCACGAATGTACTCCATATATCAAAAAACTCGTTCGTGATGGTTCCATGAATTATGCCATCGCCATCGGTATCTCCCGCGAGCATGGTGTGTATGCCGATCGCGAAGCTTCACGTCTGATGAAGAAAGCAGAAGCGGCAGGAAAGAAAAAAATAACCAAGAGCATCGCCAATCCCCAATTTAATGCCGGAAAAGCAAGAAAGTTTCTTGAGCTTATTTCTTCATGTGCTGAGGACTCTGGCGAAACGTTGACCATTGAAGTGCCACCAGCAATGCAGGCTGAAATAATCTCAATTCTTCGCGAATTTCGTCACGAGGCTGATGGGGTGACCTCATGAAAAAAGTTTCTGAACTGGTGATGTGGACACTGCTCTTTTCTTCTCTTACCGGAATTGGTTTAACCGCGGGGTTCTATTGTTTCATCGCCACGGCACGACTTATAGCGAGGGTTATTTCATGAATATCGAATACCAGGATAAGGGTGCTGCGGCAAACATCATCATCACCAGTACCGTTTTTGAGTTTCGTCGTCATGTTCGCGTCGTTGATATGGTTCTGATGTGTACGCCGGGGGTTATTGCCGAGCGTTGCGGCTTCTTCCTGATGAAGACTGTGATCTCAGGTCGCTCTAAAGAAATGCTTCGAGCCAATAAGACGGCGAGGCGGGAGGCGGCGCGATGACGGTTTTTGAATACATCCAGGCTCATCCAAACACCACCAGCGGTGACATCGCCAGAGGGCTGAACAAGAAGACACCCGCTGTATCAGGCGCAATATCCCAGCTTTATACCACTGGTCGCGTTGTGAAATCAGGGATGTGCAACGGTGTCCCTACTTACCGCGTTAACGATCTCCCTTATGGGTGTGGTAACGCAATGCTAATTCAATTCAATCAACTACTGATGGAGTGTCGCCGTGAAGCAGTCTGATTTACCAAGATGCCCTACGTGCGGAAATATGCCCGAGTACTCGCTGAAACCCAATCATCTTGGCTGGGTTTGGGGTGGTATCAGATGCCCGTATGACCATTACAGCGTGAAGCTCAACGGACCTGCCAGTAGCCGCGAAAAAGCAGAAAATACACTGGCACCGAAGTGGATTGAGTTAGTCGAAAAAGTTACCCAGGAGGCAGCCCAATGACGGCACTCAACAAACAGGCGCTGCGGAGTAAGGCGCGGTCAGCAAGCGCAGGCGAATGGATTAAAGAGTCTGGTGATGGTTGGGAGGCTATTTGCAGTTCTGACGACCAGGCCAACGGCAACTTCATCATCGCGCATTTTGAAGGCCCAGATGCGAAAGCTAACCGTGAGTTTTCGCAGGCCGCCAACCCCGATACCGTGCTGGCGCTGCTGGATGAGCTGGAAGCCGCAAATGAGTTGGTAGAGCTTCAACGCTTCAAGCTTGAGCGACAAGCAGAGGATTTACACCAAGCTAAATCACTGGAAAGCATCCACCGGGATAAGCGATTAGAAGTAGAACGAGAGTTCCGTGGCTACAAGGACCGCGCTGAAAGCAACTCAATGAGGCTGGCTAAAGAGGTGTGTCGTCTCGAAGATGAACTACAGGCCGCTGGCATTGGCGTGAAGGGGGAGTGAGATGGCATTAACTCATAACGAACTTTGCCAAATAGCGTACTTATTCCTTAAGCGCAATGGGTTCAAGGTTTGCTTTCATGATCGATTTATTGCGGTAACAAGCACAGGTGAGCAGCCTGATGCTATGGGTTTCAGAAATTTTGCATCTTGCCTAATCGAAGCTAAGTGCTCGCGTGCAGACCTTCTTGCTGACAGGAAAAAGAGATTTCGTCAGCAACCGGAATTGGGGATGGGTGACTGGCGATTCTTTATCAGTGAACCAGGAATTGTCGAAGTTAGTGATTTGCCTGACGGATGGGGTTTATTGCATGTGGTTAACGGAAGGGTCCGTAAAGTGCATGGGTGGCCGCAGGGTAATTGTTGTTGGGGGAACCCTGAAGATAAGCCATTTACAGGAAATAAGCAGGTCGAATGCGATTACATGCTATCTGCTCTGCGGCGCATGGAGCTGCGTGGACATCTCAATGAAATCTATGACGGTGTGATAGTTAACAAATCAGAAGGAACCGAAGCATGACAACTAACCACCCGGCGCACGGTCCTGTATCACTCGATCGCCTGCACCAGATACGTGAACACCTGCTGCATGATACCCAGTACTCAAACGGGGGGAACAGAGCTTACATTCTCGCTGATGTATTGAAGGTGATTGATGTGGCAATAACATCGTTTAGCGCTGAGCCTGTGACGTGGACAGACGAGGAGGAGTTGCGCGACGCGAAAGTTGCTGGAATCGGTTATTTGTTTGGCATTGACAAAGATGCCAATAAATTTGCTGACCCACGCCGCCAGATAATGCTCTATCGCCACGCACAGCCAGTTCCGGTAGTGCCAGATGGTTACGTTATTGTGCCGATTGTTCCTACCGAGGACATGATTATTAACGGCTTCGAATCGGTTCCAGACCCGCACTTCAGCGATGAAAAAAAGTGGGAGGAATACGAAGCATTGAGTGGATGCCGACAGGCGGCGCGCCGGGCTGAGTTGTGCTGGGCAGCAATGATTAAAGCAGCACCGAAACAGGAGAATATTTAACGTGAACAATTTAATGATCGACCTTGAAACTATGGGGAATAAACCAAATGCCCCCATCGTCTCTATCGGTGCTGTGTTTTTTGATCCTTCAACTGGTGAACTGGGCCCTGAATTTTACCGGGTTGTTAGCCTGAAAAGCGCGATTGCTGGAGGTGCCGTTCCTGACCCTGAAACAATAATTTGGTGGATGCGGCAAAGCGAAGGAGCTCGAATGGCTATTTGCGATGAGGATGCGACAACGATTTCAGCCGCCCTGATAAAGCTGAATACCTTTATTCTTGATAACTCTGACATTGATAAAGTTCAGGTCTGGGGTAATGGCGCTACCTTTGATAATGTAATCCTCCGCTCCAGCTATGACCGTGAATTAATCCCCTGCATGTGGAAATTCTGGAATGATCGTGATGTCCGAACTATCGTCGAATTAGGAAGGAAAATAGGAATCAACCCACGCCGGGACATACCGTTTGAAGGTGACATGCATAATGCCCTAGCCGATGCAAAACATCAGGCTAAGTATGTCTCAGCTATCTGGAAGCGGCTCATCATCACCATCGATAACAGTGAGGAATAACATGACTGAACAACCTGATGATCTCCTCACTCCGGACGAGGTATGCCAGAAATTAGGGATTACGCAAAAAACATTATGTAAATGGAATACAGAACACCGGCACCGTTCTACATTAGCCCCTGTAAAATTCAGCGCTAAAGTCGTTCGCTATGAGCGCCGTAATGTAGAGGCTTTTATCCAGAAATGCCGGAGCCAGTATTAACCCCGTCGTCTTAGTAGTGCAACCTGCGCGAGTATGCTCCGCTCGTGAGCCTCAAATGCCTCGCGCTTTAACGCAATCTCTTCCTGCAAAATCTCATCTGAAAAGTCGTAGTGTTCTGCCATCGGGTCATCTGACTTGCTGGAATGGTGAAGACACAGGAGGCTTACTTCCCTTCTATCTGATCGGGAGTAGCCTCTTTCCTTCATCAGGGCAATAACATTGCTCTTAAGGAATTTACGGCACATCGTATTAAATGCCCCTTCTTTCCCTTTTATTGTCCCGTCATGCTTCATACCCTTTACCGCCCCTTCCGGGCTGTATGTTTTCACCAGTTTATCCAGTGATCGTTTTGAAAATGCTTGCATAGGGTCGCGCGGCTGCAAGAACACATAATTTTTATTGCACTCAGGAACTGAATCGCGCCAGGTTTTCTGCTCGTCGATAATCCTCCTGATCTCTGGCGTTATCGGCAGGCGGAAAGCCTTTTGTGTTTTCATCGCCCCGCGCATACCGATCACGCCTTCTGGATAAACGATTTCATCTGCATCTTCGTTGACGTAATCCCAGCGCAAGTTATTAATGTTTATCGGGCGAACGCCAGTAATAATCATGAATCTAACGGCATTTTTCTGGTGTATAGAAGTGCAGGCAGCCACATTGAGCCAAAGACGGGCGATTGATTCAATATCCGTAAATAGTCGCGTTGGAGTTGGTTTCTGCACACGAGAAGAAACATAATCATCTGGCAAACTGGCGGCAATGTTACGCCCATTGCAAAGTGTAGGAGCACAAAATTTCCAGAACCGACGAAGCTCACCAAATAACTCTAGCGCGTTATTATTGGAACGTGTTGCGATCCACTCATCCAGAACATCCACCAGCCGACTGTATGTCACATCACTGAACACTTCACGCTCTCCGAACGTCGCTTTGATTCTGTCTATACGTACCCCGTAGGTCGTGAAGCTATCAGGACTTAACTTCTGCCGGTCAACTTTTGCTTTAAGGTCGTCACGGTACATTTCCAAAGCGACGTGAACAGATTCAGCACGCAACCCACCCTCTGCCATTTCTGATGCTTTCTCTCTGGCTATTTGAATTGCGAGTTCGGGCCATTCACCAAGTTTTTTACCTTTCAGTCCCATCTTTTTAGGGAACTCGGCGTAAAATGTCACCTTACCTGCTTTACTAAAATCAATACGGAGATAATTTTCTTTTTCGTATTTGGAGCGACGGGCGACGCCAGAAGCGGAGAGGATAGTTTTGGCGGCAGCAACACAGATTTTCATGTGTGAGCTGGTATAGGGGGGTTTACAGGCATCCCACTTTTCAGACGAGGCTAAAACATCGTCATTATTGGGGCTATCCGGTTTATGTGTTACAGTGCGCGGCATTCTCAATCCTTATCTGTGAAGGCACAGAAAACAAGCTCACACATGCAGGTCTTTTCAGCGTGACAAAATGCAATGTGTTGCGGCTTTGTGTTACTGGACTGAGTTTATCAGGGTTAAATACACTGTATCAACATACAGTAAGTAAATAATAGAGAGCGATAGAGAAACTCTTTAACTTGCTGATTTTAAAATGATTTGACGGTAATTCATTGAAATGTCTTTACTAATTACTAAACGCTGTATCAATTGCGATATGTGCGAGCCCGAATGCCCGAATGAGGCGATTTCGATGGGTGACAGCATTTACGAGATTAACAGCGACAAGTGTACTGAATGCGTAGGCCATTACGACACGCCAACCTGCCAGAAGGTGTGCCCGATCCCTAATACTATTTTGAAAGATCCGGCACATGTCGAAACGGAAGAGCAGCTGTGGGATAAGTTTGTACTGATGCACCACGCCGATAAGCTGTAACGTTGCCTGATGACGCTATGCTTATCAGGCCGATGAAACGTTAGCTCTCGATAATCACCGTGGCGCAGGCGTAGTGACGCTCATCGGCCAGCGTCACATGCATATGTGCGACACCGAGTTTTTCCGCCAGTTTTAACGCCTCCCCCCATAACCGCAGACGCGGCTTACCGAGTTCGTCGTTAAAGACCTCAAACTGATTAAACGCCAGACCGTTGCGAATACCGGTACCAAAGGCTTTTGCTGCCGCCTCTTTGACCGCAAAACGTTTCGCCAGAAAGCGCACCGGTTGCTGATGCGTCTCCCAGATTGCCCATTCGTTGTCGCTGAGCACGCGTCTTGCCAGACGGTCGCCGGAACGGGAGATCACCGCTTCGATGCGGGCAATCTCCACGATATCCGTACCTAATCCCAGAATCGCCATTAGCCACGCGCTTCCAGCATCAGGCGCTTCATTTCGACTACTGCATCTTTCAGACCGCTCATCACCGCGCGGCCGATAATGGCATGGCCAATGTTCAACTCGTGCATTTCCGGGATCCGCGCGATGGCTTTAACGTTATGGTACGTCAGGCCGTGCCCCGCATTCACCTTCAGACCAAGGCTGGCGGCAAAGGTCGCCGCTTTGGCGATACGCGCCAGTTCGCTGGCCTGTTCAGCGTCGGTTTTCGCATCGGCGTAACAGCCGGTGTGAATTTCGATGTACGGCGCGCCGACTTCAGCAGCGGCCTTAATCTGTTCGTCATCAGCATCGATAAACAGCGAAACCAGAATGCCTGCGTCCGCCAGGCGTTTGCAGGCATCACGCATCTTGTCACGCTGACCGGCGACGTCCAGGCCACCTTCAGTCGTCACTTCCTGACGTTTTTCCGGCACCAGGCAGCAAAAATGCGGCTTAGTCTCAACGGCAATCGCCAGCATCTCTTCGGTTACCGCCATTTCCAGATTCATACGCGTATCCAGCGTCTGGCGCAAAATGCGCACGTCGCGATCGGTAATATGGCGACGATCTTCACGCAGGTGCACGGTAATGCCGTCTGCGCCCGCCTGCTCAACGATAAACGCCGCCTGAACCGGGTCAGGGTATGCGGTGCCGCGTGCATTACGTAAAGTGGCAATGTGGTCAATGTTGACGCCTAACAGTAATTCGGCCATGGCAATCCATCCTCGTTAATCATTTTTTGTTTTTACTGCGCGTTTTGGCATAAATTGCCGGAACAGTTCCCGGCTTTTTAACGGCTTACCACCAAGATACGGCTTTAACGCCATGCGGGTAAAGCGTTTCGCGGCGCGAAGCGTATCAGCATCCGGAAATTCCCGCGATTCGAGTGCTTTCAGATGGCGTCCGGTAAAGGTGGCGTTATCAATCACTACGCTTGCGATAAACCCTTTTTCTTCCCGGTAACGATAGGTCATGGTGTCGTCCACCGGCTCGCCACTACCCGCACAGTGGGTAAAATCGACGCCGTACCCCAGATGTCCAAGTAAGGCCAGCTCAAAGCGACGCAGCGCAGGCTCTGGCGAACCCGTCGCGCCAGCCAGCGCCTGAATACAGTTCAGGTAGTCGAAAAAGAGTTCAGAAAAGCGGGTCTCATACTCAAGCACACGAGAGATAAGCTCGTTGATATACAAGCCGCTGTACAGTGTGATACCGCTAAGGGGGAGAGCCAGAGAAACGGCTTCGGCACTGCGTAAGGTTTTGACCTCACCACGTCCACCAAAGCGAAGCAACAACGGAGTAAAAGGCTGGAGCGCGCCTTTGAGATTAGAACGTTTGGAGCGCGCGCCTTTAGCCACCAGGCGCACACGACCCGATTCTTCCGTAAAGACGTCCAGCACGAGACTGGTTTCGCTCCACGGGCGGCTATGCAGGACAAAAGCGCGTTGCCATCCTTCCATCATACCCGCCGTCTTTCAAGCTGCAGGTGTGTTGGCTGCGCCCACTCACCCCAGTCACTCACTTGAGTAAGCTCCCGAGGATCTGCGGTCTTGCCGCCTTCCTGCACCTCGAAAGCCATAACCTATGAAAAATTAGACGTCGTCGCCGTAACCGAGGCTACGCAGCGCGCGCTCGTCATCGGCCCAGCCGGATTTCACTTTCACCCACAGCTCGAGGTGAACGGGCGCTTCGAACATCTCCTGCATGTCTTTACGCGCTTCGATGCCGATGGTTTTAATTTTGGCCCCTTTGTTGCCAATAACCATCTTCTTCTGCCCTTCACGTTCAACGAGGATCAGCCCGTTAATATCGTAACCACCGCGTTCGTTAGAGATAAAACGTTCAATCTCCACGGTAACGGAGTACGGCAGTTCAGCCCCCAGAAAACGCATCAGCTTTTCACGGATGATTTCAG
The DNA here is from genome assembly GCF_013816515.1 of Citrobacter sp. RHB35-C21. Lineage (NCBI taxonomy): Bacteria > Pseudomonadati > Pseudomonadota > Gammaproteobacteria > Enterobacterales > Enterobacteriaceae > Citrobacter > Citrobacter sp. RHB35-C21. Next base: position 1,375,066 of record NZ_CP057147.1, on the reverse strand, counting down.
ACGCCATAAAGCGCTGAGAACGGTCGGTGATGTAATCTTCCGGGAAGTGATGAATGGCTTCCGGCAGGTGCTTACGCACGATGCCCGCAACGGTATCAACATTCAGGCCGGTTTCGGCAGAAATCGGGACAATATCAAGGAAGTTCATCTGGCTTGCCAGGAACTGCAGGTGCGGCAGTAAATCGGCTTTTTCCTGAACGTTGTCAACTTTGTTCACAGCCAGAATAACCGGGGCTTTACCGTCGCGCAGCTTGTTGAGCACCATTTCGTCGTCCGGCGTCCAGCGGGTGCCTTCCACAACGAAAATAACCAGTTCAACATCACCAATCGAGCTGCTTGCCGCTTTGTTCATCAGGCGGTTGATCGCCCGTTTTTCTTCCATATGCAGGCCCGGGGTATCAACATAAATCGCCTGATACGTACCTTCGGTATGGATGCCAACAATACGGTGACGTGTTGTCTGAGCCTTACGTGAGGTAATGGAAATCTTCTGCCCAAGCAGATTATTCAACAGGGTGGATTTGCCGACGTTCGGGCGACCGACGATGGCAATAAATCCGCAGTAAGTTTTCTCTTCGCTCATTCCAGCTCCAGTTTTTTCAACGCCTGTTCGGCGGCAGCCTGCTCAGCCTTACGACGGCTCGAACCTGTGCCAACCACCGGTTCACTCAGGCCGCTGACCTGGCAGTGGATAGTAAATTCTTGATCGTGTGCTTCACCACGAACCTGCACCACCAGATAGGACGGTAGCGGCAGGTGGCGACCCTGCAAATATTCCTGCAGGCGCGTTTTCGGATCTTTTTGTTTATCGCCTGGGCTAATTTCATCCAGACGAGTCTGATACCAGTTCAGGATCAGTTGTTCAACGGTTTGAATATCGCTGTCGAGGAAGACGCCGCCGATCAAGGCTTCAACGGTATCTGCCAGGATCGATTCACGACGGAAACCGCCGCTTTTCAGCTCGCCTGGCCCCAAACGTAAACATTCACCGAGGTCAAACTCACGGGCTAATTCAGCCAGCGTATTGCCGCGAACCAGCGTCGCGCGCATGCGACTCATATCACCTTCATCCACACGCGGAAAACGGTGATACAGCGCATTAGCGATAACAAAGCTCAGAATAGAGTCGCCTAAAAATTCTAAACGCTCGTTATGTTTGCTGCTGGCGCTACGGTGAGTTAATGCCTGCTGCAACAGCTCCTGATGATTAAAAGTGTAGCCCAGCTTCCGTTGAAGCCGATTAATTACGATGGGGTTCATGCGATACCAATAAATGAATGCGTCAACAATTCAGCACACGAAACAGACCTGATATACGCATTTCGCTTAGCCATCCCGCTTCGGCTGAATGCATTTATACACAAACCAACGCTGTTTCGTGTGCCGTGGCAACCTGTCGGTGCCAACCTCAAACTTCGGGGGAATATTCTATACACAACGACAAGGGATGTCGTTAGTCTGCGGGAATTTATCCGAGAAATAATTCACGCTGTCGCCATAATGACGACAACGTGAACGATTATCAGCGATTAGTGAATGCCACCAATACGGCTTAAACGCACACCGGTCGGCCATTCGCCTTCTTGCTTATCGAAACTCATCCAGATAGCGGTCGCTTTACCAACCAGATTCGCTTCCGGCACAAATCCCCAGTAACGGCTGTCCGCGCTATTGTCACGGTTATCACCCATCATGAAGTAGTGTCCCGGCGGGACGATCCAGGTTGCCAACTGCTGGCCAGGCTGGCGGTAATACATCCCCACCTGATCCTGCGCGATTGGCACGGTCAGAATGCGGTGCGTTACCTCACCCAGCGTTTCTTTACGCTCGGAGAGGCGAATACCGTTATCTTTCGTTTCATTCAGCGGAACCTCAAAGAAGCCGCTGGTCGCTTCACCGCCGTTACGACGCGCAAATGTCTGCACAAAATCACTTGGCTGAACATCAGAGTACGTTACCGGCAGCGCGTTTTCACACGCCTGACCGGAACTGCATCCTGGCTGAATAGTTACCTCTTTCGCCACCGGATCGTACGTCACTTTGTCTCCCGGTAAACCGACAGCACGTTTGATGTAGTCCAGACGCGGATCTTCCGGGTATTTAAACACCACGATATCACCGCGTTTCGGATGGCCGGTTTCGATCAGCGTTTTCTGGTAAATCGGATCTTTAATCCCGTAGGCGAATTTCTCCACCAGGATAAAGTCACCGATAAGCAGTGTCGGCATCATCGAACCAGACGGGATCTGGAACGGCTCATAAATAAATGAACGCACCACCAGCACAATAGCTAAAACCGGGAAAACGGATGCCCCGGTTTCCAGCCAGCCCGGCTTAGGGGCCACTTTTTTCAGCGTTGCTTTATCCAGTGAATCACCTGCAGCAGCTTGCGCTGCTGCCTGACGCTCCCGGCGTTTTGGCGCGAAGATGAATTTATCTACGCACCATAAAATGCCCGTCACCAGTGTGGCAATCACCAGAATCAGGGCAAACATGTTCGCCATGCCAACTCCTTAAGATTATTTGCTGTCTTTACCGACATGCAGAATGGCGAGGAAGGCTTCCTGTGGCAGTTCGACGTTACCGATCTGCTTCATGCGCTTTTTACCCTCTTTCTGTTTTTGCAGCAGCTTTTTCTTACGGCTGATATCGCCACCGTAGCATTTCGCCAGAACGTTTTTACGCAACTGCTTAACCGTTGAACGCGCGATGATGTGCGTACCAATGGCCGCCTGGATCGCGATATCAAACTGCTGGCGAGGGATCAGATCTTTCATCTTCTCGACCAGTTCACGACCACGGCTCTGGGAGTTGTCGCGGTGGGTAATCAGCGCCAACGCATCGACACGTTCGTTGTTGATGAGAACATCAACGCGCACCATGTCAGACGCCTGGAAACGTTTGAAGTTATAGTCCAGCGACGCATAGCCGCGAGAAGTTGACTTCAGACGGTCGAAGAAGTCGAGTACCACTTCCGCCATCGGAATTTCATAGGTCAGCGCCACCTGGTTACCGTGGTAAACCATGTTGGTCTGTACGCCGCGCTTCTCGATACACAGCGTGATGACGTTACCGAGGTAAGCCTGCGGCAGCAGCATATGACACTCAGCAATCGGCTCACGCAGTTCGTATATGTTGTTCAACGGCGGCAGCTTGGACGGGCTATCGACGTAGATCGTCTCTTTCGCCGTGGTTTCGACTTCGTAGACTACGGTCGGCGCGGTAGTGATCAGATCCAGATCGTATTCACGTTCCAGACGTTCCTGAATGATCTCCATGTGCAGCAGACCGAGGAAGCCACAGCGGAAGCCGAAGCCCAGCGCGGTTGAGCTTTCCGGTTCATAGAACAGGGAGGCGTCGTTGAGGCTCAGCTTGCCGAGCGCGTCACGAAAGTTTTCGTAGTCGTCAGAGCTCACCGGGAACAGACCGGCGTAAACCTGCGGCTTCACTTTTTTAAAGCCTGGCAACGGCTTGTCCGCCGGGTTACGCGCCTGCGTCAGGGTATCGCCAACCGGTGCGCCCAGGATGTCTTTAATCGCACAAACCAACCAACCCACCTCGCCGCATTTCAGCTCGGTACGGTCAACCTGTTTTGGCGTGAAGATACCCAGACGGTCAGCGTTATAGACCTGACCGGTGCTCATCACTTTAATTTTGTCGCCTTTACGCATGGTGCCGTTTTTAATACGCACCAGTGATACGACGCCAAGGTAGTTATCGAACCAGGAGTCGATGATCAGCGCCTGTAACGGACCTTCCGGGTCGCCTTCCGGCGGCGGGATGTCGCGCACCAGACGTTCAAGAACGTCAGTGACGCCAACGCCGGTTTTCGCCGAGCAGCGAACGGCATCCGTCGCATCGATACCGACGATATCTTCGATCTCTTCCGCCACACGCTCAGGATCGGCGGCTGGCAGGTCAATTTTGTTCAGTACCGGCACTACTTCCAGATCCATTTCCATGGCGGTATAGCAGTTAGCCAGGGTCTGTGCTTCGACGCCCTGTCCGGCATCAACCACCAGCAGTGCGCCTTCACAGGCGGCAAGCGAGCGGGAAACTTCATACGAGAAGTCAACGTGGCCCGGGGTGTCGATAAAGTTAAGCTGATAGGTTTCACCATCAGATGCTTTGAAATCGAGCGTCACGCTCTGCGCTTTGATAGTAATACCGCGCTCACGCTCAAGATCCATCGAGTCGAGAACCTGCGCTTCCATTTCACGGTCAGACAGGCCACCGCAGATCTGGATAATACGGTCAGACAGCGTCGATTTACCGTGGTCGATGTGAGCTATGATTGAAAAGTTACGTATGTTCTTCATATAGTGTAATTATTGTGCCTTACGCCCGCCTGAGCAGGCTCTGAGAAGTCGCTGATCTGAGCTTAACGTCTGTTTAAGTGAAACGCCGCATTCTACACTACAACGCTGAGGCGAGGAAATGTTCATAGAGCAAGGATAGCGGGAACTGGAAACAACTTTGCAAAGTCGGTGAAACTTTTGCCGGATGGCGACACAAGCGCCATCCGGCAAAGCTATCACTGTTGGGTTTCGACGCGAATGAGATCGGGTGGGAGAGCAACGTTCAGAATGACCGGCTGCCAGGCTTCGCGCTCAGCAAGCTTACGAGAGTATCCACGGGCAATCAGGAATCCGCCCACGCCCCCCAGCACGGCTCCGCTTAATGCCGCAAGGTCGGAACCAAACAGCACCTGGAATAGCGCCGCGAAGAGAAAGAGCCCCGCCAACGGAGACATGTAGACCAACATCGCTGAACCCAGCAGGCTACCCTCGGCAATACCCAGTTCAACTTTTTGACCGGGCGCTAAGGGTTCGTCGCTGGGCACCACGATGGTATGCGTGTTCTGCGGCCCAAGTTTGTTCAGCACGCGGCTCCCGCATCCGGCCCGCGAAGCACAGCTGCTACATGATGCTTTAACATCACAGCTGACCGTCGCCAGACCATTTTGCCAGGAGACGACTGTCGCCCACTCTTTAATCATTGTGCAGCCCTGAACTTAATATTGTCCGCGATACGCTTCGCCGTTTGCGGTGGAAGCTCGCCCACAATCGTAATTTCCGCGTTATCACGCACGCTGGTACTAACCGTTCTACGCCCGGTTCGCAACAGCTGATCGGCGCTGTTTTGCATCGCACGGTTTACGTTCACGGAGAAACTGAACAGGCCATCAGAATATAGGCGCGATTCGATCGGCATGTTATCCATCGTCGGCAGCGGACGTCGACTGCTGGAAACTTCGCTGAAGCCTTGCGGCAACCACGACGGACTCCAATTGAAGTTGGTTTTCTCGCCCGCAGGAACTGACAGCAACGGCGGTAGATTGGCTTTCGCCAGCGCCTGCATGCTATCGCTAACGCCGTTGTTTACGGTAAACGCGATAACACGGAACTGTTCCAGCGTCTCACCATCACGGTCGAGAAGATCGACGCGCATCGGCAGCTTAGTCTCCGTGTCCATCCAGACGATATAGCTGTAACGCGTACCGTCACGGGCGACTACGCGGATCACTTCACAGAGCCGATCGGCAATGCGGGTGCGACCTACTGAGATAAAGTCATAGTAGGGAGCAAGACGTTTGAAGTCGGTGTAAATCAGAGAGGGCAGAGAGTCAACGATATAGTCGCCGTTCAGCGTGAACGGTTCGAGACCAGGCTCAAAATAGCTGATTTCATTGCCACGCTGCACCACTTCCCGGCGCGGTCCATCCATTTGCAACAGTTGCGCTAGCGGACGGTTATCCAGGCGGGCATGGCGATAACGTAGGGATTCAACACCCTGCTTATTGATGCTGACAAATGACAGCTCATAGGTTAGCGACTGGCTGGCCAGATTCATCTGCTGCAATAACGCCCCGGACGCAGGATTGGCCGAGGCGTTTACAGAGAAAAACAGGCTACCAGCCACAAGTGACATGGCAAACCAAAGTTGCTTCATTACTGCGATTGCGTTCCTAAAGTTTGAATTCCTGGCACCTGCACAGCGGCTTGCTGTGTTTGGGCCTGCTCAAACTGAAGCTGTTCAGAGTGCAGTCGACGTTGCAGTTCGTAGTCCTGCAACATGGCATTAATACGACGACGCTGCTCCTGTACCTGCTGTTGCTGACCGCCGCTGGCCGTCGCGTCAGAGGGTACACCCAAGCTTACCGGACTGGCTTTACCCATCATCGGTAATGTATTAAATACCGGCGTTTCGGGCTGCTGGGACGTTTCAGATTGCCCATTATAGTGCTGGACGCCAACAATAACTGCAAGTGATACACACGCGGCCACACCCATTTGGGTAAGCTGCGCAGCCCATGGACGCATTTTCTTCCAGAATGGCATTTTCTGCCACTGGTGCGGTGCTGGCTGGGCCTCAGGAATCAATGGCACCGTCTGACGTACTGGCTCATCCTGGATGGCAGCCATTACGCGGGCGGAAATATCGAAATGGAGAACGTCGGCGGTATCACCTCGCATAGAATCGCGAATCAGGTGATAACTCTCCCAGGTTTTTTGCATTTCCGGGTCCTGAGTCAGCTCTTTGAGTAACTCAGTATCCAGCGTTTCGCCATCCATTAAAGCGGAAAGTTTTTCTTTCTGCATGCCTAATACCTTTTCCAGTATCCCGCTATCGTCAACGCCTGATAAGCGGTTGAACTTTATTATCAATAGCTTCCCTCGCTCGGAAGATACGTGAACGCACCGTACCTACCGGACAATCCATGATAGCGGCTATCTCTTCATAGCTCAGGCCATCCAGCTCCCGCAAGGTTATTGCCATGCGTAAATCTTCCGGGAGGGACTCAATAGTCCGGAAAACTATCTGTCTCAGTTCTTCTGACAACATTAAGTTCTCAGGGTTCGAAATTTCTTTCAGCGCACCGCCACTTTCGTAATTTTCTGCTTCAATCGCATCAATATCACTGGAAGGTGGACGACGCCCCTGAGCGACCAGGTAATTCTTCGCTGTATTGACTGCAATACGATACAGCCAGGTATAAAAAGCACTATCTCCCCGGAACGAGTCCAGCGCACGATAGGCCTTGATAAATGCTTCTTGTACTACATCGGGTACATCGCCCGACGGTACATAGCGAGAAACCAGACTCGCCACCTTATGCTGATAGCGCACTACCAGTAGGTTAAAGGCTTTCTGATCTCCCTTCTGGACCCGTTCTACCAGGACCTGGTCCGTTAACTGCTCGCTCATCCGAGGTAAAGTCTCCCCAAACCAAATTTCCACGCGCCTTCGAAACGCCACTCCATCAGCTTCACTATGAGCAAGCAAATGCTTAGAGTGCTCAAGTTTCGTAAAGTTCCGTTACGCATTGTTTTTTGTTTGTCATGTTGTAGACAGGTCTTATCTCTCATTATAAGTCTACATAATCCGATCGACGCACTATCTGTTTAGAAATGCCCATTTCACCGCTTGCAGAGTAACCCAACGGCCACTTTATTTCATCACATAATCTGGTGCTAACGGCCTGCTTCACAAAATATTTTTGCTCATTTCGTCCTCGTCATGCTTTTTTTTCATGTTTAGTCACTGCAACACATTTAAAAATAAAACGTGCAGTATCGCGCAATGTGGTGCTATGGTGACCAAACAGTGTTTAGTAAATTAAACAAAAATCATGAATACGACTCCTGAATTATCCTGTGACGTGCTGATCATTGGCAGCGGGGCTGCCGGACTCTCACTGGCGCTGCGCCTGGCCGAAAAACATCAGGTTATTGTCCTGAGCAAAGGTCCGGTCAGCGAAGGCTCGACATTTTATGCCCAGGGCGGTATTGCCGCGGTGTTTGATGAAACCGACAGCATCGATTCCCACGTTGAAGATACTCTGATTGCCGGGGCCGGCCTGTGCGATCGCCATGCGGTTGAATTTGTCGCCAGCAATGCCCGCACCTGCGTTCAGTGGCTTATCGATCAGGGCGTCTTATTTGATACGCAGGTTCAGCCCAACGGTGAGGAGAGTTATCACCTGACCCGTGAAGGCGGTCATAGCCATCGACGCATTCTGCACTCTGCGGATGCCACCGGTAAAGAAGTCGAAACCACCCTCGTCAGCCAGGCACAAAATCACCCCAACATACGGGTTCTTGAGCGCAGTAATGCCGTCGATCTGATTGTCTCCGATAAAATCGGTCTACCGGGAACGCGTCGGGTTGTCGGAGCCTGGATCTGGAACCGTAATAAAGAAGCCGTAGAAACCTGCCATGCCAAGTCAGTAGTGTTGGCCACCGGCGGCGCGTCAAAGGTGTACCAATACACCACCAATCCAGATATTTCCTCGGGTGACGGGATTGCGATGGCCTGGCGCGCGGGATGCCGTGTCGCCAACCTGGAATTTAACCAGTTTCACCCGACGGCGCTGTATCACCCGCAGGCGCGCAACTTTCTGCTAACCGAGGCGCTGCGTGGCGAAGGTGCACATCTGAAGCGCCCGGACGGTTCGCGCTTTATGCCCGATTTTGACGAGCGTGGCGAACTAGCTCCCCGCGATATTGTTGCCCGCGCCATTGACCACGAAATGAAGCGCCTGGGCGCTGACTGCATGTTTCTCGACATCAGCCATAAACCGGAAGAATTTGTTCGTCAGCATTTCCCGATGATTTATGAAAAATTGCTGGGACTGGGCATCGATTTGACCAAAGAACCGGTTCCCATCGTTCCTGCCGCGCACTATACCTGCGGCGGCGTGATGGTGGATGACTTTGGCCGTACGGATGTCGACGGGCTGTATGCGATCGGCGAAGTGAGTTACACCGGCCTGCATGGAGCCAACCGGATGGCGTCAAACTCATTACTGGAGTGCGTGGTTTACGGCTGGTCCGCGGCTGAAGATATCGACAGGCGAATGCCTTATGCTCGCAGCGTCAGCACCCTCCCGGATTGGGATGAAAGCCGGGTAGAAAACCCGGATGAACTGGTTGTGATTCAGCATAACTGGCATGAGCTGCGGCTATTTATGTGGGATTACGTCGGTATCGTGCGCACAACTAAACGTCTGGAGCGCGCCCTACGCCGTATCACCATGTTGCAACAGGAAATCGACGAGTATTACGCTCATTTCCGCGTGTCGAACAACTTGCTGGAACTGCGCAATCTGGTGCAGGTTGCTGAGCTGATTGTCCGCTGCGCGATGATGCGTAAAGAGAGTCGGGGCCTGCACTATACGCTGGATTATCCAGAACAGCTTCCAGAGGCGGGCCCGTCCATTCTCTCACCGCTAAGTCATCACATGAACAGATAAAACGCCTGGGTCAGCGCTGTGTAACCTTCAGAGTAACGTTGGTCTGGCCCACGGATCACCAGCCTGTCACTAAAGCACTCCCCGGCCTGCGGGGAGAATGCCAGCAGTACCCGATTCGGTAGTCGGGCCTCGGTTTCTGCTACATCCGTGCGCAATCGCAGATGCCAGCCCATGCCCAGTGCCTGCTGGGAAAATGCGTTACCAATCTGTTCGGGCAGCACCACACAGAAAAAACCTTCTTCCGTAATGCTGTCTGCCGCCAGCGTCAGCAATACTTGATGATCGAGCGTGGTGGTGTAGCGAGCCTGCTCGCGCTGCGGCGTGGCACATTCCACTCCCTGTTCATAATAGGGAGGGTTGCTGATGATCAAATCAAAGCGCACGGTCTGGCGCGGTACCCACTGCTGCACATCTTCCGTATGAACGTTCACGCGATGCATCCACGGGGATTGCGCGATGTTCTCCTGCGCCTGCTGCGCGGCATCAACATCAAGCTCCACAGCGTCAATGATGACGTTTTCATCTGTGCGCTGGGCCAGCATCAGCGCCAACAGGCCGCTCCCGGTACCAATATCCAGGATCCGCTTTACGCCAGCAACAGGGGCCCAGGCCCCCAATAAAATGCCGTCCGTTCCGACTTTCATTGCACAACGATCGTGTGCCACAAAAAACTGCTTAAAAGTAAATCCATTACGTCTAAGTACGGATGTAGACTGGGGCATGAAGAACAACCTTCCTGGAAAAAAAACGATAACATAGGATAAAAACAATACCTGAGAAGGTATATCCATACAAACAGATGAAGATTGCAGCCGTAACGTCTATAATCAGCGCCCCACTCAGAGGTAGAACATGACTGTAACGACTTTTTCCGAACTTGAACTCGATGAAAGCCTTCTGGATGCCCTCCAGGAAAAAGGTTTCACTCGCCCGACCGCCATTCAGGCTGCCGCCATTCCGCCTGCGCTCGATGGCCGTGATGTACTCGGTTCTGCGCCGACAGGCACCGGTAAAACGGCGGCATATTTGCTGCCAGCGTTGCAGCACCTGCTCGACTTCCCGCGCAAGAAATCTGGCCCGCCGCGCATTTTGATTTTGACACCGACGCGCGAACTGGCGATGCAGGTTGCCGAACACGCCCGTGAACTGGCGAAGAATACGCATCTGGATATCGCCACGATTACCGGCGGCGTGGCTTACATGAACCACATGGAAGTCTTTAGCGAAAACCAGGACATCGTGGTCGCCACTACCGGTCGTCTGCTGCAGTACATTAAAGAAGAAAACTTCGACTGCCATGCGGTTGAGACACTAATCCTCGATGAAGCAGACCGCATGTTGGACATGGGCTTTGCCCAGGACATCGAGCATATCGCTGGAGAAACCCGCTGGCGTAAGCAAACTATGCTGTTCTCCGCCACGCTGGAAGGCGATGCGATCAAAGATTTTGCTGAGCGTCTGCTGGAGGATCCGGTCGAAGTTTCGGCGGATCCGTCTACCCGCGAACGCAAGAAGATTCATCAGTTTTACTACCGTGCCGATGACATCGAGCACAAAACGGCCCTGCTGATCCATTTGTTAAAACAGCCGGAAGCGACTCGCTCGATTGTCTTCGTACGTAAACGCGAGCGTGTGCACGAGCTGGCAGGCTGGCTGCGCCAGGCGGGCATTAATAACTGCTATCTCGAAGGCGAGATGGTGCAGAACAAACGTAATGAAGCGATCAAACGCCTGACCGATGGTCGTGTGAACGTGCTGGTAGCAACCGACGTTGCCGCTCGTGGGATCGATATTCCTGACGTCAGCCACGTGTTTAACTTCGACATGCCGCGCAGTGGCGATGCCTATCTGCACCGCATTGGCCGTACCGGTCGTGCAGGCCGTAAAGGTACTGCGATCTCTTTGGTTGAAGCCCACGACCATCTGCTGCTCGGCAAAGCGAGCCGCTATATTGACGAGCCACTGAAAGCACGCGTCATCGACGAACTGCGTCCAACCACGCGCGCGCCAAGTGAGAAATCTAACGGTAAGCCATCCAAGAAAGTGCTGGCGAAGCGCGCCGAGCAAAAAGCAAAAGAGAAAGAGAAACCGCGGGTGAAAAAACGTCACCGCGACGCCAAAAATATCGGCAAACGCCGTAAGCCGAGCGGAGCTGCTACCCAGCAGTCCGACAAAGAGTAAACCGAATGCCGGGCCGTTTAGCCCGGCATTTTATGTGCACAAAAAAGCGGAAGATACGTTGGCATCTTCCGCTTTCAGATTCTCTGCCAGACGGGGTTATTCCCCGTGAGCCTTACAGGCTCTCAGTAAAGGTACGAGCAATAACGTCGCGCTGCTGTTCTGGCGTCAGAGAGTTGAAACGCACGGCATAACCAGAAACACGGATGGTCAGCTGCGGATATTTTTCCGGATGCTTAACCGCATCTTCCAGAGTTTCGCGGCGCAGAACGTTCACGTTCAGGTGCTGACCACCTTCCACACGGACTTCCGGCTGTACGTCTACCGGTACTTCACGGTATTCGATTTCACCCAGTTTGCTGACAGCAACGACTTCATCAGCATTGAAACCTGCTTTAGCAACGATGCAGCGTGCTTCGCCTTTTTCGCTGTCCAGCAGCCAGAAAGAGTTCAGCAGGTCGTCATTTGCAGCTTTAGTAATCTGGATACCTGTAATCATTTGATGCCTCCCCGGCAAAATTATTTGATCTCGGTTGGCCGTCATCCGGCCAATTGGTAAAACCATTGTTGCTTGAGTGTATATATACCCCTCACACACCCTTGAATCTTTGATTTAAATCAATAAAAACCACACACGGAAAGTGGTGGTAGGTGGATTTTATTGTTTTACATCAACTTACGCCACATGCACAGCTAAACTTTTTACATAAATTTTCAACTATCTTTAAGGGGTAGACCCTTGAGAAACGTACAGAATTTTGCGACACCGAAAGAAGCAGTTAAGCTAGGGGGATTGAAAATTCGCAGGAGAGCGAGATGGCCACCGAATTAACCTGGCACGATGTGCTGGCAGAAGAGAAACAGCAGCCTTATTTTATTAACACGCTGCATACTGTGGCGGGCGAGCGTCAGTCAGGTATGACAATTTATCCGCCACACAAAGATGTATTCAACGCTTTTCGCTTTACCGAACTTGGCGACGTGAAAGTCGTCATCCTGGGGCAGGATCCATACCACGGTCCGGGCCAGGCACACGGTCTCGCGTTTTCTGTCCGCCCCGGTATTGCCACCCCGCCCTCGTTGCTGAACATGTACAAAGAGCTGGAAGCAACGATTCCTGGCTTCACACGCCCAACGCACGGATATCTGGAAAGCTGGGCACGCCAGGGTGTGCTGTTACTCAACACCGTGCTTACCGTCCGTGCCGGGCAGGCACATTCGCACGCCAGTCTGGGATGGGAAACATTTACCGATAAAGTCATCAGCCTGATTAACCAACATCGGGAAGGCGTGGTATTCCTGCTCTGGGGTTCACACGCACAAAAGAAAGGTGCGATTATTGATGCGCAGCGTCACCATGTATTGAAAGCGCCGCACCCATCACCGCTCTCTGCGCATCGCGGTTTCTTTGGCTGCAATCATTTTGTACTGGCTAATGAGTGGCTGGAACAGCGAGGTGAAAAGCCGATTGACTGGACGCCGGTATTACCAGCAGAAAGCGAGTAAAAAAATGCCAGCGAATCGCTGGCATTTTTGTTATCAGGCTTTGTTCTGACGCCACCACTCCGCGAGCAGCACGCCGGTCGCAACAGAAACGTTGAGCGTTTCTACGTTGCCCGTACCGTCTATCGCCACGCACAGGTCGTCGGCTGAGCATGCTGCTTCTGGCAGAGCCTCGCGCTCACGCCCTAATACCAGCACCATTTTTTCCGGCAACGTGGTAGTAAACAGCGGCTTACCTTTCACGCTTGAGGTCATCACTACCGTGTAACCCGCATTACGGAAGTCGTCCAGCACATCGACAATACTGTCACCGGTGATCGGCTGAACGTGCTCAGCTCCGCCTTCAGCGGTGCGGATAGCCGCACCTGATTCCAACAGCGCCGCATCCTGTACCACCACGCCTTTCACACCGAAGTGCGCGCAGCTACGCATCATGCCGCCCAGGTTGTGCGGGTTAGCAATGTCTTCGAGGGCCAGCACACAATCCTGCGCCCCGGCCTGACCAACCCACTGCTTAACAGTGGTACCGTTACGTTTTTTGATCAGGAAACAGACGCCGCCATGGTGTTCAGTGCCGGAGGCTTTCGCCAGCTCGGCTTCGTCAACCACGTGGTAGGCTTTGCGGTTCGCCGCCATCCAGCGTAATGCTTCTTTAAAGCGCGGGGTTACGCTCTGAACAAACCAGGCGCGAACAATCGCGTCCGGACGACTCTGGAACAGAGCCTGACAGGCATTCTCACCGTAAACGCGGGTTTCTTCCGCGCGCTGACGACGTAATACTTCAGGATCGATAAAGCTTTTGCCGCTGATACCACCGTGATCGGCTTTGTCTGCTGCATCATCATTCGGTGCGCGGGACACGGTACGCCATGGTGAATCGTCACGTCCACGATCGCGTTCTACATCGCGGCCACGACCACGTTCACGACCACGTTCGCTGTTCGGACCCTTTCTGTCATCACGGGCAGGGCGACGACCGCCTTCGGCTCGGGAAGTACCGGGGCGACCGCCGCCTTTACCAGTACGTGGATTTTGGGTGCGTTTGTCCGAGTCATCGTCACTGCGGACGTACATCACTTTGACCTTGCCGTTTTTATTCTTCAGTTCGTCGCTCATGTTTTTCTCCACCTGCTCTGCGCGAAGCGCGAAGATTACCCGATGTGCACGTCGTTAGCCATTATTTCATTTAAAAGCTAAGGACTATTGTACTCATTGAATAAAACGCATTGTTGTTTAGAACAGACTCCCCGATAATATGTAACATAATAGAAACATACTGGCGTTACTGCCGTGAAGTCCACTCCACTCATCCAGAGGTTAGTTATGAATACCGTTTGTACCAGCTGCCAGGCTATCAACCGCATCCCCGACGATCGTGTCCAGGAAGCGGCTAAATGCGGACGCTGTGGTCACGACCTGTTTGATGGGGAGGTGATCAATGCGACCGGTGAAACACTGGATAAACTGTTAAAAGACGATCTCCCGGTGGTGGTTGATTTTTGGGCCCCCTGGTGTGGTCCATGCCGTAACTTCGCCCCGATTTTTGAAGATGTCGCGGAAGAGCGTAGCGGTAAAGTGCGTTTTGTTAAAGTGAATACAGAAGCCGAGCGTGAACTCAGCGCCCGTTTCGGTATCCGCAGCATCCCGACCATTATGATCTTCAGAAAAGGTGAAATCGTTGACATGCTTAATGGCGCCGTACCTAAAGCCCCGTTTGATAGCTGGCTTAACGAATCATTATAATCTCTACGGGGCGCATCTTGTGCCCCGTTTTCACCTCTGCGACAATAGCGTTTTTCAACGTGTTCTCCCATGACCGATAACGCTGTTCTTCAGTTACGCGCTGAGCGCCTCGCGCGCGCCACGCGCCCTTTCCTTGCCCGAGGTAATCGCATTCGCCGCTGTCAGCGCTGCCTGCTGCCGCTGAAGCTCTGCTTGTGCGCAACGCTGGTGCCGTCTGAGGCCAAAAGCCGCTTTTGTCTGGTGATGTTTGATACCGAGCCGATGAAGCCCAGCAATACGGGACGTTTGATTGCCGATATTTTGCCCAATACCACGGCTTTTCAGTGGTCACGCACCGAACCGCCGCAGGCGCTGCTCGAACTGGTGAAAAATCCGGATTACCAGCCGATGGTTGTATTCCCGGCATCCTATGCGGGCGAAGAGCGTGAAGTGATTTTCGCGCCACCAGCCGGTAAACCGCCGTTGTTTATCATGCTTGATGGTACCTGGCCTGAAGCGCGTAAAATGTTCCGCAAAAGCCCGTACCTTGATAACCTGCCGGTGATCTCTGTTGATTTATCGCGACTTTCCGCTTACCACCTGCGTGGCATTCACGCCGAAGGGCAATACTGTACTGCCGAAGTGGCCATTGCGTTGTTGGATCTGGCGGGCGATACGCAAGCCGCGGAGGGGTTGAGCGATCATTTCACTCGCTTTAAAACCCGCTACCTGGCAGGAAAAACTCAACATCAGGGAAGCGTCACAGCAGACTCGCCAGAAAGCGTTTAAAATCATTCGGTCACTGGTGTCATTAAGGAAGCCGATATGAGTCAGCGTGGTCTGGAAGCACTACTGCGACCAAAATCCATTGCGGTGATAGGGGCGTCAATGAAGCCTAATCGCGCTGGTTACCTGATGATGCGTAACCTGCTTGCCGGCGGTTTCAATGGACCTGTTTTACCAGTGACGCCAGCATGGAAAGCGGTGTTGGGCGTCCTGGCCTGGCCCAATATCAACAGCCTGCCTTTTAGCCCAGACCTTGCCGTGTTGTGCACCAATGCCAGCCGCAACCTGGCATTACTCGAAGCGCTTGGCGAGAAAGGCTGTAAAACCTGCATTATTCTTTCAGCTCCCGCATCGCAGCACCTGGAATTGTTGGCCTGCGCCGCACGCTACAACATACGTCTGCTAGGCCCCAACAGCCTGGGGCTTCTCGCGCCCTGGCAGGGGCTTAACGCCAGCTTTTCCCCCGTTCCCATCAAGCGCGGTAAGTTGGCATTTATTTCCCAGTCAGCGGCGATTTCCAACACCATTCTGGACTGGGCTCAACAGCGCGACATGGGTTTTTCCTGGTTTATCGCGCTGGGCGACAGCCTTGATATCGACGTTGATGAACTGCTGGATTACCTGGCACGCGACAGTAAAACCAGCGCGATATTACTTTATCTCGAACATTTAAGTGATGCCCGGCGCTTTGTCTCCGCCGCCCGTAGCGCCTCGCGCAATAAACCCATTCTGGTGATTAAGAGCGGTCGCAGTCCGGCTGCGCAGCGTTTACTGCATACCAGTGCAGGGATGGACCCTGCGTGGGACGCGGCTATCCAGCGCGCCGGTTTATTACGCGTACAAGACACTCACGAGCTGTTCTCTGCGGTAGAAACCCTGAGCCACATGCGTCCACTGCGCGGCGACAGGCTGATGATCATCAGCAATGGGGCCGCGCCTGCCGCACTGGCATTAGATGAGCTATGGTCAAAAAATGGCAAGTTGGCGACATTGAGTGAAGATACCTGCCAGAAATTACGCGATGCGTTACCTGAACATATTGATATCGCCAACCCACTGGATCTGCGTGACGACGCCAGCAGCGAACACTACGTTAAGACGCTGGATATCCTGCTCGCCAGCCAGGATTTCGACGCACTGATGGTGATTCACTCACCCAGCGCAGCCGCCCCGGGAACAGAAAGCGCGCAAGCGTTAATCGAGGCGGTAAAACGTCATCCCCGCGGTAAGTTCGTCTCGTTGCTGACCAACTGGTGCGGAGAGTTTTCCTCCCAGGAAGCCCGTAGACTGTTTAGCGAAGCCGGATTACCTACCTACCGCACGCCAGAAGGCACCATCACCGCGTTTATGCATATGGTGGAGTACCGGCGTAACCAGAAGCAACTGCGGGAAACCCCTGCGCTGCCCGACTACCTGACCACCAACACCGCCGAGGCGCATAATCTGTTACAGCAGGCGATTGCTGAAGGAGCAACGTCGCTGGATACCCATGAAGTGCAGCCGATTTTACAAGCCTATGGCTTACACACGCTGCCGACGTGGATCGCCAGCGACAGCGCTGAAGCCGTACACATCGCGGAGCAAATCGGTTACCCGGTGGCGCTAAAGCTGCGTTCTCCTGATATCCCGCATAAATCAGAAGTTCAGGGGGTAATGCTCTACCTGCGGACGGCAACAGAGGTGCAGCAGGCAGCCAATGCGATTTTTGATCGGGTAAAAATGGCCTGGCCGCAGGCGCGCATTCACGGTTTATTAGTACAAAGTATGGCGAATCGCGCTGGCGCTCAGGAGCTGCGCGTCGTCGTTGAACATGACCCGGTATTTGGCCCGTTGATTATGCTTGGTGAAGGCGGAGTTGAGTGGCGACCAGAAGAGCAAGCCGTGGTGGCGTTGCCGCCATTGAACATGAATCTGGCGCGTTATCTGGTGATCCAGGGGATCAAAAATAAAAAGATCCGCGCTCGCAGCGCATTACGCCCATTGGATATCGCCGGGTTAAGTCAGCTTCTGGTACAGGTCTCCAATCTGATCGTCGATTGTCCGGAAATTCAGCGTCTGGATATTCATCCGCTGTTGGCCTCCGCCGGTGAATTTACCGCGCTGGATGTCACGCTGGACATTGCCCCTTTCACGGGCGATAACGAAAGCAGACTGGCTATACGTCCCTACCCCCATCAGCTTGAAGAATGGGTGGAGTTGAAGAACGGCGAGCGTTGCTTGTTCCGCCCTATTTTGCCCGAGGATGAACCTCATCTGCAGCAGTTCATTTCTCAGGTAACAAAAGAAGATCTTTATTATCGCTATTTCAGTGAGATCAACGAATTTACCCACGAAGATTTAGCCAATATGACGCAGATCGACTACGATCGGGAAATGGCCTTTGTTGCGGTACGCTGTAAAAACAATCAGCAAGAGATCCTCGGCGTAACGCGAGCAATCTCGGATCCTGATAACATTGACGCCGAGTTCGCCGTGCTGGTTCGTTCAGATCTCAAAGGGCTTGGACTGGGTCGCCGGTTGATGGAAAAATTAATTGCATATACCCGAGATCACGGACTTAGACGTTTGAATGGTATTACGATGCCAAACAATCGTGGGATGGTCGCCCTGGCCCGGAAACTCGGGTTCGCTGTTGACGTCCAACTCGAAGAGGGAATTGTTGGGCTAACGCTTAATCTGGCCCAATTTGAGGAATCGTGAGTAAGGTACTGGAAATGTTGACCACATTAATAGGTACTGGTGGTATCATTACCCGCTTATGTCGTCTGCATAGCACAGAGGACCCTTCAATGAACAGAGAAGAAATGCACTGTGATGTTGTCAAAATTTAAGCGTAATAAACATCAACAACACCTTGCCCAACTACCCAAGATTTCTCAGTCAGTTGATGATGTAGATTTCTTTTATGCTCCCGCTAATTTCAGGGAGACTCTGCTGGAAAAAATAGCCAGCGCGACGCGACGGATCTGCATTATTGCGCTGTACCTGGAACAGGATGACGGTGGCAAAGGCATACTCGACGCGCTCTATGCGGCAAAACGGCAGCGTCCTGAACTGGATGTCCGGGTGCTTGTCGACTGGCACCGAGCCCAGCGCGGACGTATTGGTGCTGCGGCATCGAATACCAACGCTGACTGGTATTGCCGGATGGCACAAGAAAACCCAGGTATTGATATTCCTGTCTACGGTGTTCCGATTAACACCCGAGAAGCGCTTGGCGTCCTGCATTTTAAAGGCTTTATCATCGATGACAGCGTCCTGTATAGCGGGGCCAGCCTGAATGATGTTTATCTGCATCAGCATGATAAATATCGCTATGACCGTTATCAGTTGATTCGCAACGCGCAAATGGCCGATATCATGTTCGATTGGGTCACGCAGAACCTGATGAACGGTCGCGGCGTTAATCGCCTTGATGATATTAATCGCCCTAAAAGCCCGGAAATTAAAAACGACATCCGCCTGTACCGTCAGGAACTGCGCGATGCGTCATTCCATTTTCAGGGTGATGCGGATAATGAACAGCTCTCGGTAACGCCTCTGGTAGGCCTTGGAAAATCCAGTCTGTTAAATAAGACCATTTTCCACCTTATGCCCTGCGCGGAGCACAAGCTCACAATCTGTACCCCTTATTTCAACCTGCCCGCTATACTGGTGCGCAATATCATTCAGCTGCTGCGTGAAGGCAAAAAGGTCGAGATCATTGTCGGTGATAAAACCGCCAACGACTTTTTCATTCCAGAAGATGAGCCATTTAAAATCATCGGCGCGCTACCCTACCTGTATGAAATTAACCTGCGCCGTTTCCTGAGCAGACTGCAATATTACGTGAATACCGACCAACTGGTCGTGCGCTTATGGAAAGATGATGACAACACCTATCATCTGAAAGGCATGTGGGTTGATGATAAATGGATGCTGCTCACCGGCAACAACCTTAACCCTCGCGCCTGGCGTCTGGATCTGGAAAACGCCATCCTTATCCACGATCCGAAGCAAGAGCTGACTCCCCAGCGCGATAAAGAACTGGAGCTTATTCGCACGCATACCACCGTCGTTAAGCACTATCGCGACCTGCAAAGCATTGCCGACTATCCAGTCAAAGTGCGTAAGCTCATCCGTCGACTACGCCGTATCCGTATCGACAGATTAATTAGCCGTATTCTGTAACCAAGACCCCGTCAAGTGACGGGGTTTTTCCTATGGAGGCAACGGTGCGCTTGTTTATTCTTTTCAGTATCCTGGCCATTTCTGGCTGCAGCCACATGGCAAACGACCGCTGGAGCGGACAAGACAAGGCTCAACACTTTATCGCCTCCGCTATGCTCTCCGCAGCTGGAAACGAATATGCTCAACATCAGGGCAACAGCCGCGATCGCAGCGCGGCTATCGGCCTGATGTTCTCTGTCAGCCTGGGCGCATCAAAAGAGTTATGGGACAGCCGTCCCGCTGGGAGCGGCTGGAGCTGGAAAGACTTCGCCTGGGATGTTGCAGGTGCGTCTACCGGCTATGCGGTCTGGCAACTGGCACATCACTAGAGGCGCAGACCTTTCCCCTTCCCATGCAGCATCAGCGATACCAAAAATGCGACTATTGCCAGTGCTGTAACGTACCAGAAGAATGTTGTTTCCATACCGACAGACTTCAGGGATAACGCAACATATTCGGCTGAGCCACCAAACAGAGCATTGGCCACCGCATAAGATAATCCAACCCCCAGAGCGCGCACCTGTGCCGGGAACATCTCGGCCTTTAGAATACCGCTGATTGACGTATAGAAACTCACAATCAGCAAGGCACACATCACCAGAGCAAACGCCATATACGGGGACGTCACGCTTTGCAACGCTGTCAGAATGGGGACGGTGAAAATCGCGGCCAACGCGCCAAAACACAGCATTGAAGTACGTCGGCCAATTTTATCTGACAAGGCACCGAACAACGGTTGCACCAGCATAAACACACACAGTGCCGCCGTCATAATCCCACTGGCTACGTTGGCATGCATACCGGCGGTGTTAACCAGGTACTTCTGCATGTAGGTTGTGAACGTGTAAAAACACAGCGAGCCAGCAGCGGTAAAGCCAAGCACCATGATGAAGGCTTTGCGATTACGCCACAGACCTTTCAGAGAGCCAGCTTCTTTCAGCGCGCGAACGTCCTGTTTCGAGGTTTCATCCAACTGTCGACGCAGCCATAACGCAACAATAGCCAGTACGGCGCCCAACGCAAATGGAATACGCCAACCCCACGATCTTAGCGCTGAGTCTTCTAACGTTTGCTGTAATATGACCACAACCAGCAGTGCCAGTAACTGCCCGCCGATTAACGTCACGTACTGGAAGGAAGCATAAAAACCTTTCTTACCTTCAACGGCTACTTCACTCATATAGGTAGCGCTGGTCCCGTATTCACCACCGACAGACAGCCCCTGAAATAACCTAGCCAGCAGCAATAGAGCAGGAGCCCAGGTACCGATGGTTTCATATCCCGGAAGACAAGCGATCACCAGCGATCCCATACACATCATACAAACTGATAGCAGCATCGACTTTTTACGCCCGTGCTTATCAGCGATGCGACCAAACAGCCAGCCGCCAATCGGTCGCATCAGAAAGCCTGCAGCAAAAACTCCGGCTGTTTGTAAGAGTTGCGTAGTGGTGTTTCCTGATGGAAAAAAGATATGAGCAAAATAGAGAGAGCAGAAAGAATAGATATAGAAATCAAACCATTCGACCAGATTCCCTGACGATGCTCCGACAATCGCCCATATACGACGCCGAGTATCGCCGTCTGCCAGCGCCCCGTTCTCAGTTACACTGCTATCAGCCATTAGAATTGTACCCCTGCCAACGATTGCATTAATTTATCAATGGTGGTTGTGTCTTTTTTGGTGAAATAAATGTTATATAATTGTTATAATTTATTATGAGAGAAAGATCACGGTTTTCATTAGCAGAGAAAGGATTCAGATATGTTCGAGAAAGAGAAAAATCGGTTTGAAATAGAGTGGGCTTTTATGGGCTGGATAAAACGGTACGCTGCATCCGGCAGTTTTCACTCCCTGCAGACGCAAAAAAGCCCATCCGGCAGGATGGGCTTCTTCACTTGTTTGATGCCTGGCAGTTCCCTACTCTCGCATGGGGAGACCCCACACTACCATCGGCGCTACGGCGTTTCACTTCTGAGTTCGGCATGGGGTCAGGTGGGACCACCGCGCTACAGCCGCCAGGCAAATTCTGTTATCAACACACCTCTCGGGTCTGTCGATGTAATCTGTAATCAAGCTGAATATCGTGTCTCTTCGCCAAAACATCTTCGGCGTTGTAAGGTTAAGCCTCACGGTTCATTAGTATCGGTTAGCTCAACGTATCGCTACGCTTACACACCCGACCTATCAACGTCGTCGTCTTCAACGTTCCTTCAGGACCCTTAAAGGGTCAGGGAGAACTCATCTCGGGGCAAGTTTCGTGCTTAGATGCTTTCAGCACTTATCTCTTCCGCATTTAGCTACCGGGCAATGCCATTGGCATGACAACCCGAACACCAGTGATGCGTCCACTCCGGTCCTCTCGTACTAGGAGCAGCCCCCCTCAATTCTCCAGCGCCCACGGCAGATAGGGACCGAACTGTCTCACGACGTTCTAAACCCAGCTCGCGTACCACTTTAAATGGCGAACAGCCATACCCTTGGGACCTACTTCAGCCCCAGGATGTGATGAGCCGACATCGAGGTGCCAAACACCGCCGTCGATATGAACTCTTGGGCGGTATCAGCCTGTTATCCCCGGAGTACCTTTTATCCGTTGAGCGATGGCCCTTCCATTCAGAACCACCGGATCACTAAGACCTGCTTTCGCACCTGCTCGAGCCGTCACTCTCGCAGTCAAGCTAGCTTATGCCTTTGCACTAACCTCCTGATGTCCGACCAGGATTAGCTAACCTTCGTGCTCCTCCGTTACTCTTTAGGAGGAGACCGCCCCAGTCAAACTACCCACCAGACACTGTCCGCAACCCGGATCACGGGTCTACGTTAGAACACCAGCCATTAAAGGGTGGTATTTCAAGGTTGGCTCCATGCAGACTGGCGTCCACACTTCAAAGCCTCCCACCTATCCTACACATCAAGGACCAGTGTTCAGTGTCAAGCTATAGTAAAGGTTCACGGGGTCTTTCCGTCTTGCCGCGGGTACACTGCATCTTCACAGCGAGTTCAATTTCACTGAGTCTCGGGTGGAGACAGCCTGGCCATCATTACGCCATTCGTGCAGGTCGGAACTTACCCGACAAGGAATTTCGCTACCTTAGGACCGTTATAGTTACGGCCGCCGTTTACCGGGGCTTCGATCAAGAGCTTCTCCTTACGGATAACCCCATCAATTAACCTTCCGGCACCGGGCAGGCGTCACACCGTATACGTCCACTTTCGTGTTTGCACAGTGCTGTGTTTTTAATAAACAGTTGCAGCCAGCTGGTATCTTCGACTGATTTCAGCTCCATGAGTAAATCACTTCACCTACATATCAGCGTGCCTTCTCCCGAAGTTACGGCACCATTTTGCCTAGTTCCTTCACCCGAGTTCTCTCAAGCGCCTTGGTATTCTCTACCTGACCACCTGTGTCGGTTTGGGGTACGATTTTGTGTTACCTGATGCTTAGAGGCTTTTCCTGGAAGCAGGGCATTTGTTACTTCAGCACCGTAGTGCCTCGTCATCACACCTCAGCGTTAACAAGACTCCGGATTTACCTGGAATCTCCGCCTACATGCTTAAACCGGGACAACCGTCGCCCGGCTAACATAGCCTTCTCCGTCCCCCCTTCGCAGTAACACCAAGTACAGGAATATTAACCTGTTTCCCATCGACTACGCCTTTCGGCCTCGCCTTAGGGGTCGACTCACCCTGCCCCGATTAACGTTGGACAGGAACCCTTGGTCTTCCGGCGTGCGGGTTTTTCACCCGCATTATCGTTACTTATGTCAGCATTCGCACTTCTGATACCTCCAGCATGCCTCACAGCACACCTTCAACGGCTTACAGAACGCTCCCCTACCCAACAACACATAGTGTCGCTGCCGCAGCTTCGGTGCATGGTTTAGCCCCGTTACATCTTCCGCGCAGGCCGACTCGACCAGTGAGCTATTACGCTTTCTTTAAATGATGGCTGCTTCTAAGCCAACATCCTGGCTGTCTGTGCCTTCCCACATCGTTTCCCACTTAACCATGACTTTGGGACCTTAGCTGGCGGTCTGGGTTGTTTCCCTCTTCACGACGGACGTTAGCACCCGCCGTGTGTCTCCCGTGATAACATTCTTCGGTATTCGCAGTTTGCATCGGGTTGGTAAGTCGGGATGACCCCCTAGCCGAAACAGTGCTCTACCCCCGAAGATGAGTTCACGAGGCGCTACCTAAATAGCTTTCGGGGAGAACCAGCTATCTCCCGGTTTGATTGGCCTTTCACCCCCAGCCACAAGTCATCCGCTAATTTTTCAACATTAGTCGGTTCGGTCCTCCAGTTAGTGTTACCCAACCTTCAACCTGCCCATGGCTAGATCACCGGGTTTCGGGTCTATACCCTGCAACTTAACGCCCAGTTAAGACTCGGTTTCCCTTCGGCTCCCCTATTCGGTTAACCTTGCTACAGAATATAAGTCGCTGACCCATTATACAAAAGGTACGCAGTCACCCCATAAAGAGGCTCCCACTGCTTGTACGTACACGGTTTCAGGTTCTTTTTCACTCCCCTCGCCGGGGTTCTTTTCGCCTTTCCCTCACGGTACTGGTTCACTATCGGTCAGTCAGGAGTATTTAGCCTTGGAGGATGGTCCCCCCATATTCAGACAGGATACCACGTGTCCCGCCCTACTCTTCGAGTTCACAACACATGCACTTTTGTGTACGGGACTATCACCCTGTACCGTCGGACTTTCCAGACCGTTCCACTACCACACATGCTGATTCAGACTCTGGGCTGCTCCCCGTTCGCTCGCCGCTACTGGGGGAATCTCGGTTGATTTCTTTTCCTCGGGGTACTTAGATGTTTCAGTTCCCCCGGTTCGCTTCATTACGCTATGTATTCACGCAATGATAGTGTGACGAATCACACTGGGTTTCCCCATTCGGAAATCGCCGGTTATAACGGTTCATATCACCTTACCGACGCTTATCGCAGATTAGCACGTCCTTCATCGCCTCTGACTGCCAGGGCATCCACCGTGTACGCTTAGTCGCTTAACCTCACAACCCGAAGATGTTTCGTAAAACACTTCAGTGTTGCGAAAATTTGAGAGACTCGAACACACCGCTTTTCATTTCTTGTTTACGGAGAAATGAAACAGTGTGTCGTTTCAATTTTCAGCTTGATCCAGATTTTTAAAGAGCAAATATCTCAAACGAGACTCGAAAGTCTGTTTTGAGATACTTCGGTCGGCGACTTTCACTCACACATACCAGCAAGTGGCGTCCCCTAGGGGATTCGAACCCCTGTTACCGCCGTGAAAGGGCGGTGTCCTGGGCCTCTAGACGAAGGGGACACTGAAGTCTCAATCGCAAGACGCCTTGCTATTTACTTTTCATCAGACAATCTGTGTGAGCACTACAAAGAACGTTTCTTTAAGGTAAGGAGGTGATCCAACCGCAGGTTCCCCTACGGTTACCTTGTTACGACTTCACCCCAGTCATGAATCACAAAGTGGTAAGCGCCCTCCCGAAGGTTAAGCTACCTACTTCTTTTGCAACCCACTCCCATGGTGTGACGGGCGGTGTGTACAAGGCCCGGGAACGTATTCACCGTGGCATTCTGATCCACGATTACTAGCGATTCCGACTTCATGGAGTCGAGTTGCAGACTCCAATCCGGACTACGACATACTTTATGAGGTCCGCTTGCTCTCGCGAGGTCGCTTCTCTTTGTATATGCCATTGTAGCACGTGTGTAGCCCTACTCGTAAGGGCCATGATGACTTGACGTCATCCCCACCTTCCTCCAGTTTATCACTGGCAGTCTCCTTTGAGTTCCCGGCCGAACCGCTGGCAACAAAGGATAAGGGTTGCGCTCGTTGCGGGACTTAACCCAACATTTCACAACACGAGCTGACGACAGCCATGCAGCACCTGTCTCAGAGTTCCCGAAGGCACGTTCGCATCTCTGCAAACTTCTCTGGATGTCAAGAGTAGGTAAGGTTCTTCGCGTTGCATCGAATTAAACCACATGCTCCACCGCTTGTGCGGGCCCCCGTCAATTCATTTGAGTTTTAACCTTGCGGCCGTACTCCCCAGGCGGTCGACTTAACGCGTTAGCTCCGGAAGCCACGCCTCAAGGGCACAACCTCCAAGTCGACATCGTTTACGGCGTGGACTACCAGGGTATCTAATCCTGTTTGCTCCCCACGCTTTCGCACCTGAGCGTCAGTCTTTGTCCAGGGGGCCGCCTTCGCCACCGGTATTCCTCCAGATCTCTACGCATTTCACCGCTACACCTGGAATTCTACCCCCCTCTACAAGACTCTAGCCTGCCAGTTTCGGATGCAGTTCCCAGGTTGAGCCCGGGGATTTCACATCCGACTTGACAGACCGCCTGCGTGCGCTTTACGCCCAGTAATTCCGATTAACGCTTGCACCCTCCGTATTACCGCGGCTGCTGGCACGGAGTTAGCCGGTGCTTCTTCTGCGAGTAACGTCAATTGCTGCGGTTATTAACCACAACACCTTCCTCCTCGCTGAAAGTACTTTACAACCCGAAGGCCTTCTTCATACACGCGGCATGGCTGCATCAGGCTTGCGCCCATTGTGCAATATTCCCCACTGCTGCCTCCCGTAGGAGTCTGGACCGTGTCTCAGTTCCAGTGTGGCTGGTCATCCTCTCAGACCAGCTAGGGATCGTCGCCTAGGTGAGCCGTTACCCCACCTACTAGCTAATCCCATCTGGGCACATCCGATGGCAAGAGGCCCGAAGGTCCCCCTCTTTGGTCTTGCGACGTTATGCGGTATTAGCTACCGTTTCCAGTAGTTATCCCCCTCCATCGGGCAGTTTCCCAGACATTACTCACCCGTCCGCCACTCGTCACCCAAGGAGCAAGCTCCTCTGTGCTACCGTTCGACTTGCATGTGTTAGGCCTGCCGCCAGCGTTCAATCTGAGCCATGATCAAACTCTTCAATTTAAGTTTGATGCTCGTGAATTAAACTTCGTAATGAATTACGTGTTCACTCAGAGACTTGGTATTCATTTTTCGTCTTGCGACGTTAAGAATCCGTATCTTCGAGTGCCCACACAGATTGTCTGATAAATTGTTAAAGAGCAGTGCCGCTTCGCTTTTTCTCAGCGGCGCGGGGTGTGCATATTACGCCATCCCGCTACAGAGTCAAGCGTTTATTTTCGCTTTTCTCCGCTGACCCGGCGGTTTGTAATCCGTTGTTCCGTGTCAGTGGAGGCGCATTATAGGGAGTTATTTCAGGCTGACAAGTTAAAAATACAAAAAACTTATCAAGCGACTACTTTTCAACCATTACATTGATTTTTGCTTTGTTTTTAAACAAAAACGAGCCCCGCAGGGCTCGTTTATTGTCGTTTTGTGACTTACTGCACTGCCACAATGCGATCGTCATTCACTTCCAGCCGAATCGTTTTGCCTGGAATCAGCTCACCAGACAGAATTTGCTGCGCCAGCGGGTTTTCGATCTGTTGCTGGATAGCACGTTTGAGTGGACGTGCGCCATACACCGGATCGTAACCATTCGCACTCAGCAGTTTAAGCGCCTCGTCAGAGATATGGATTTCATAGCCACGCTCTTCCAGACGTTTATACAGACGTTGCAGTTGGATCTGTGCAATAGAAGCAATGTGCTGCTCACCCAACGGATGGAATACAACAACTTCATCTATACGGTTGATGAATTCCGGGCGGAAATTATGGCTCACGACGCCCAGGACCATATCCTTCATGTGGCCGTAGTCCAGCTCACCGAAGCGTTCCTGAATCAGATCGGACCCCAGGTTCGAGGTCATGATGACAACCGTATTACGGAAGTCGACCGTTCTCCCCTGCCCGTCAGTCAGACGACCATCGTCAAGCACCTGCAACAGAATATTGAACACATCCGGGTGCGCTTTCTCCACTTCATCCAGCAGGATGACAGAGTAAGGACGACGACGTACCGCTTCTGTCAGATATCCACCTTCCTCATAGCCGACATATCCCGGAGGCGCCCCGACCAGACGAGACACCGAGTGTTTCTCCATAAACTCGGACATATCGATACGCACCATGGCATCATCACTGTCGAACATAAAGTTTGCCAGCGCTTTGCACAGTTCAGTTTTACCGACACCGGTTGGGCCGAGGAACAAGAACGAACCAATCGGGCGATTTGGATCGGACAAGCCAGCACGGCTACGACGGATGGCGTTAGAAACGGCTTCCACCGCTTCGTTCTGGCCAATCACGCGGCTGTGCAACTGCTGCTCCATACGCAACAGTTTTTCCCGTTCGCCTTCCAGCATGCGAGCAACCGGGATCCCGGTCCAGCGCGCCAGCACTTCTGCAATTTCTGCATCCGTGACTTTATTACGCAGCAGACGCATGGTTTTGCCTTCAGACTGGGTGGCTGCTTCCAGCTGTTTTTCCAGTTCAGGAATTTTGCCGTACTGCAGTTCAGACATCCGCGCCAGGTCGCCGACACGACGCGCCTGTTCGATGGCGATTTTCGCCTGCTCCAGCTCAGCCTTGATAGTTTGCGTTCCCGAAAGGGATGCTTTTTCAGCTTTCCACTCTTCTTCTAATTCAGAATACTGGCGCTCTTTATCGTCCAGCTCTTCGTTGAGCATATCGAGACGTTTTTTACTCGCCTCATCAGACTCTTTCATTAATGCCTGCTGTTCCAGTTTGAGCTGGATAATACGGCGGTCGAGTCTGTCGAGTTCCTCCGGCTTGGAGTCAATCTGCATACGAATGCTGGATGCCGCCTCATCGATAAGGTCGATAGCTTTGTCCGGCAACTGGCGATCGGCAATATAGCGGTGAGACAGCGTAGCTGCCGCAACAATCGCCGGGTCAGTGATCTGCACATGGTGGTGCAGCTCATAACGTTCTTTCAGGCCACGCAGAATCGCGATGGTATCTTCTACTGAAGGTTCGGCCACAAATACTTTCTGGAAACGACGTTCCAGCGCCGCATCTTTTTCGATGTACTGGCGATATTCATCAAGCGTTGTTGCGCCTACACAGTGCAGTTCCCCGCGTGCCAGCGCCGGTTTCAGCATGTTCCCGGCGTCCATTGCGCCATCGGCTTTACCCGCCCCAACCATGGTATGCAGCTCATCAATAAACAGGATGACATTGCCTTCCTGTTTCGAGAGATCGTTCAGCACGCCTTTTAAGCGTTCTTCAAACTCACCACGATATTTGGCCCCAGCCACCAGCGCGCCCATATCCAGCGCCAGCACACGGCGACCTTTTAAGCCTTCCGGCACTTCACCATTGATAATTCGTTGGGCCAGCCCTTCAACGATGGCCGTTTTACCGACGCCTGGTTCGCCGATTAACACCGGGTTATTTTTAGTACGCCGCTGCAGTACCTGAATGGTACGGCGAATTTCTTCATCACGGCCGATAACCGGATCGAGTTTGCCCTGCTCGGCACGTTCGGTCAGGTCGACGGTATATTTTTTCAAGGCCTGACGTTGGTCTTCAGCCCCCTGGTCATTCACGCTTTCACCTCCACGCATTTGTTCAATTGCCTGAGTGATATTCGCGGTCGTCGCACCTGCTGATTTTAGTAAATCGGTCAGCGTACCGCGTGACTCAAGCGCCGCCAGTACGAACAGTTCTGACGAAATAAAGTTGTCCCCACGTTTTTGCGCCAGCTTGTCGCAAAGATTCAGTACACGCACCAGATCCTGAGAAGGCTGCACATCACCGCCGGTACCTTCTACCTGCGGCAACCGGCTCAACGCCTGGTCAATGGCTGTACGTAACTGGCCAGCATTAATGCCAGCAGACGTTAATAAAGGACGTACCGATCCCCCTTCCTGATTCAGCAAGGCGCTCATTAGATGAAGTGGTTCGATGAATTGATTGTCGTGCCCCAATGCGAGTGACTGGGCATCGGCAAGAGCAAGCTGGAATTTATTAGTAAGACGATCCAGACGCATAACTCCTCCCATAACAGGTCAAAATTGCTACTGGAGATTAAATGAGGTCATCCCTCAATTATTCAAGGTGAATGACCTGAATTATGTGAAAAGAAAATTACACGTACCGGATCGTCTTGATTCTTTAGGTTATATCAGCCAAATAAAACTTGCCATACGACCCGTGGTATTGTCGCGACGATAAGAGAAGAACGTCTCACTTTCGCTGAAGGTGCAACGGTCGCCACCGTAGATGTTCTCTACTCCGATATTTGCCAGACGCTGACGCGCAAGCTGGTAAATATTCGCCAGATATTTATCACCATGCGGTATAAATGCGAGGTCCGCTTGCGGATCTTTCGCCATGAACGCTGCGCGAACTTCTGCTCCCACTTCAAACGCGTTCGGGCCAATCGCCGGGCCTAGCCAGGCAATAATGTTTTCAGGTTTGTCGGCAAAACACGCCACCGTATCTTCCAGCACGCCGGCGCATAATCCGCGCCAACCCGCATGTGCCGCCGCGACTTCCGTTCCAGCGCGATTGCAAAACAGCACCGGCAGACAGTCGGCCGTCATCACTGCACACACGGTGCCCGGCGTATTGCTGTAAGAAGCATCCGCACGTTTGGAGGCGTAAGGCTCGCCGGTCAGTTTCAGGACATCCTTACCGTGGACCTGCTCCAGCCAGACTGGCTTTGACGGCAGATTGCCCGCAGCAAACAGCCGCTTGCGGTTCTCTTCAACATGCTCCGGGTTGTCGCCGCAATGGGCGCCCAGATTCAGCGAATCATAAGGCGGCATGCTAACACCGCCAATACGGGTAGAACTACACGCCACAACACCTTGCGGTATCGGCCACTGCGGGACAATTAGCTTACTCATAGCCAGGCAATATCATCCTTATGTTCTTCGAAATCAGCGCGCATCACTTCAATCAATTGCACCATATCTTGTGGAATCGGTGCATGCCATTCCATTTCGATACCTGAAATTGGGTGATATAAACGCAGCATAGTCGCGTGAAGCGCCTGACGATCGAACTTACGCAGCACGGAGATAAATTCGTCAGAAGCGCCTTTCGGTGGACGCGGACGACCGCCGTAGACCTGATCGCCCACCAGCGGATGGGTGATATGCGCCATGTGCACGCGGATCTGGTGCGTACGTCCGGTTTCCAGACGCAGCCGCAGACGCGTGTGCACACGGAAGTGTTCCATTATGCGATAGTGCGTCACCGCCGGTTTCCCCATCGGGTGTACCGCCATGTGCGTACGCTTGGTCGGGTGGCGGCTAATCGGTTCCTCAACGGTTCCGCCTGCCGTCATATGACCAATCGCCACGGCTTCGTACTCACGGGTAATTTCACGCAGTTGCAGCGACTCCACCAGACGCGTTTGCGCCGGAACGGTTTTTGCCACCACCATTAATCCGGTCGTGTCTTTATCCAGACGGTGCACGATACCAGCACGTGGAACATCCGCGATTGGCGGGTAGTAATGCAGTAATGCATTCAATACCGTGCCATCAGGATTACCGGCCCCCGGATGCACTACGAGGTCACGGGGTTTGTTGATGACAAGAATATCGTCATCTTCATAAACGATATCCAGTGGGATATCCTGAGGTTCAAAACGAACCTCTTCATCAATTTCTGCAGTGATGGAGACGCGCTCTCCACCCAACACTTTTTCTTTCGGTTTATCGCAAAGATTGCCATTTACCAGTACGCGCTGGTCAAGGATCCATTCTTTTATGCGCGATCGTGAATAATCAGGGAACAATTCGGCCAAAGCCTGATCTAAGCGTTGACCGAGCTGATTTTCGGAGACTGTTGCGGTGAGTTCTACTCGTTGTGCCATAAACTGCTTCTTCGTTTAACGTTGGGTTTTACGGCTTTGCCGTTTAATATAGTGTGCTATTGTAGCTGGTCTTAACCGGGAGCAGGAACAGAGAATCTCCCGTAAAACATTTTGAGGAAAGTCAAAACGTCATGACGCGCATGAAATATCTGGTGGCAGCAGCCACGTTGAGCCTGTTTTTGGCGGGTTGCTCTGGTTCAAAGGAAGAGGTGCCCGATAATCCGCCAAATGAAATCTACGCGACTGCTCAGCAAAAGCTGCAGGACGGTAACTGGAAACAGGCAATAACGCAATTAGAAGCGTTGGATAACCGTTATCCATTTGGACCGTATTCTCAGCAGGTGCAATTAGATCTCATCTACGCCTACTACAAAAACGCCGATCTGCCACTTGCTCAGGCTGCCATCGATCGTTTTATTCGTCTTAACCCGACACACCCTAACATTGATTATGTCATGTATATGCGTGGCCTGACCAATATGGCGTTGGATGATAGCGCACTGCAAGGATTCTTTGGTGTTGATCGCAGCGATCGCGATCCGCAACATGCCCGAGCTGCGTTTAATGACTTTTCCAAACTGGTACGTGGCTATCCGAACAGCCAGTACACCACCGACGCCACCAAACGTCTGGTATTCCTGAAAGACCGTCTGGCGAAGTATGAATATTCCGTTGTGGAATACTACACTGCCCGCGGTGCATGGGTTGCCGTGGTAAACCGTGTGGAAGGCATGCTGCGCGACTTCCCGGATACCCAGGCAACACGCAATGCCTTGCCGTTAATGGAAAATGCTTATCGCCAGATGCAGATGAATGCGCAGGCAGAAAAAGTAGCGAAAATCATTGCCGCCAACAGCAGCAATACCTGATTTATCTCAGAATGCAAACGGCAGCCCAAAGGCTGCCGTTTTTTTATCCGTAAACACCACAACTGAAGCGGTTTAGCCGCAACGCATCTCATCAAATATGGCCTGCTTTCAGGTATTCCTCAAGTAAAAAATCGCTTGTTCCTGCGGTGCCTCACAAAAAGGTTTTCTTGACAAAAAGCGACAAAAAAATGTGATAAATATCACACATTTTGACATTGGGAACGGTATGCTGGAATCACCAAGACGGGAAAGACAAGAGGTAAAATTTATGACAATGAACATTACCAGTAAACAAATGGAAATTACTCCGGCAATTCGCCAGCATGTCGCAGACCGTCTCGCCAAACTCGAAAAATGGCAAACTCATCTGATTAATCCACATATCATTCTGTCTAAGGAGCCGCAGGGTTTCATTGCTGATGCCACCATCAATACACCGAACGGACATCTGGTCGCCAGCGCAAAACACGAGGATATGTACACCGCAATTAACGATTTGATCAACAAGCTGGAACGGCAGCTCAATAAAGTGCAGCACAAAGGCGAAGCCCGTCGTGCAACAACTTCAGTCAAAGACGCCAACTTCGTCGAAGCAGAAGAAGAGTAGTCCCTTACATTGAGTGTATCGCCAACGCGCCTCCGGGCGCGTTTTTTGTTGACAGGGTGAAAACAGTACGGGTACTTTACTGACGTAGCCAAAGGAAAATTACATGAAACTTGTCCCGTTCTTCTTCGCATTCTTTTTTACCTTCCCCTGAATGGGAGGCGTTTCGTCGTGTGATAAAGAATGCGAAGACGAACAATAAGGCCTCCCACAACGGGGGGCCTTTTTTATTGATAACAAGAAAGGCAACACTATGACATCGGAAAACCCATTGCTGGCGCTGCGCGATAAGATCAGCACGCTGGATGAAAAATTACTGGCCCTGCTGGCTGAGCGACGTGGACTGGCCGTAGAAGTTGGCAAAGCTAAGCTGCTTTCACATCGTCCAGTTCGTGATATCGACCGTGAGCGCGATCTGTTGGACCGACTGATTCAGCTTGGCAAAGCACATCATCTTGATGCTCACTACATCACTCGCCTGTTCCAGCTCATAATCGAAGACTCCGTCCTGACTCAGCAGGCACTGCTCCAGCAGCATCTGAACAAAATTAACCCACACTCAGCACGCGTTGCTTTCCTTGGGCCAAAAGGGTCATATTCTCATCTTGCCGCACGTCAGTATGCTGCCCGCCATTTTGAACAATTTATAGAAAGCGGCTGCGCGAAATTTGCCGATATCTTTAATCAGGTCGAAACCGGACAAGCTGACTACGCAGTGGTTCCGATTGAAAACACCAGTTCCGGTGGGATTAACGACGTTTACGACCTGCTACAGCACACCAGCCTGTCTATCGTTGGCGAGATGACTATCACGATTGACCACTGCCTACTGGTGTCCGGCACGACAGATCTCGAGACCATTGAAACGGTATATAGCCATCCGCAGCCATTCCAGCAGTGCAGCAAATTCCTGAGTCGTTACCCGCACTGGAAGATTGAGTACACCGAAAGCACCTCGGCGGCGATGGAAAAAGTTGCGCAGGCTAACTCACCGCGCGTGGCGGCTCTGGGGAGCGAAGCCGGAGGCGTACTATACGGTTTGCAGGTTCTCGAGCATATCGAAGCTAATCAGACGCAAAACATCACCCGCTTCGTGGTACTGGCGCGCAAGGCAATCAATGTTTCCGATCAGGTGCCAGCAAAAACCACGTTGCTGATGGCGACAGGACAACAAGCCGGTGCGCTGGTAGAAGCCCTGCTGGTACTGCGCAACCATAATCTGATTATGACTAAACTGGAGTCACGCCCGATTCACGGCAATCCCTGGGAGGAAATGTTTTATCTTGATATCCAGGCCAACCTGGAATCACCCCAGATGCAAAAAGCATTGAAGGAGTTAGGTGAGATTACGCGCTCGATGAAAGTACTTGGCTGCTATCCAAGTGAGAATGTGGTGCCGGTCGATCCAAGCTAACGTTTGACAATGCCGGATGGCGCTACGCTTATCCGGCATTCTATTTAGCCGATCCTTGTATGACTGATACAACGCATCAGCGTTGCCATCAAGCATCGTATTTATTGGCGACTATCGTTAGCCTGGCGCAACAAAGTACGGCTTTCGTTCTGGAAGCGTTTCGCATAATCACCAAACCAGTGCTCCACCTTACGGAAGCTGTCGATGAACGCTTGCTTATCGCCCTGCTCCAGTAAACCGATCGCCTCACCAAAACGTTGGTAGTAGCGTTTGATCAGCGCAAGGTTACTCTCAGACGACATAATGATATCGGCATAGAGCTGCGGATCCTGGGCAAACAGACGTCCGACCATCGCCAGTTCAAGGCGATAAATTGGCGAAGAGAGTGCCAGTAACTGCTCCAGTTGAACATTCTCTTCCGCTAAATGCAGACCGTAAGCAAAGGTCGCAAAGTGACGCAATGCCTGAATAAATGCCATGTTCTGGTCGTGTTCAACAGCACTGATCCGATGCAGTCGCGCACCCCACACCTGAATCTGTTCCAGAAACCACTGATAGGCTTCCGGCTGACGTCCGTCACACCAGACGACGACCTGCTTTGCCAGACTGCCGCTGTCCGGGCCAAACATGGGGTGTAATCCCACCACCGGGCCGTCGTGCGCCGCCAGCATCGCCTGCAAAGGACCATTTTTCACCGAAGCCAGATCCACCAGGATGCAGTCGGACGGCAGACGCGGTAATTTGGCGATCACCTGCTCAGTGACGTGGATCGGCACGCTGACGATCACCATGCCAGCATCTGAGACGATCTCCGGCGCACGATCCCAGTCCTGCTGTTCCAGGATCCGTACCTGATAACCTGACAGGGTGAGCATTTTTTCGAACAGACGTCCCATCTGACCGCCGCCGCCGACAATCACCACCGGTCGCAGAGAAGGACAAAGCGTTTTAAATCCTTTGTCGTTCTCACTGGAGTAAGACTCGCGCATAACCCGGCGCAGTACATCTTCAATCAGGTCCGGCGGCACGCCAAGGGCTTCCGCTTCCGCCCGGCGGGAGGCCAGCATAGAGGCTTCCCGTTCCGGCACGTAGATAGGCAGCCCAAAGCGGCTTTTTACTTCACCGACTTCGGCCACCAGCTCCAGGCGACGTGCCAGTAAACCCAGCAGCGCCTTGTCGACTTCATCAATTTGATCGCGTAATGCGGTCAATTCAGCAACCATAACCAACCTCTTATGCTACACGCGCCGACAGCTGGCCGTTTAAATCCTGGCTAATTTCACGCAGTAGCGCATCCGTCATTTCCCAGCTAATGCAGGCATCAGTTACAGACACGCCGTATTTCATTTCGCTACGCGGCTGTTCAGAAGACTGGTTGCCTTCGTGAATATTACTTTCAATCATCAAGCCAATGATCGAGCGATTGCCATCTTTGATTTGTGCAATCACGGATTCAGCCACGGCAGGCTGGCGGCGGTAATCTTTATTGGAGTTACCATGACTGCAATCTACCATCAGAGAAGGTCGTAGTCCCGCCTGCTCCATCTCTTTTTCGCACTGGGCGACATCTGCCGGGCTGTAGTTCGGCGCTTTACCACCGCGCAGGATCACGTGACCGTCTGGGTTACCCTGAGTTTGCAGCAGTGCAACCTGTCCAGCCTGGTTAATACCAACAAAGCGGTGCGACTGTGCCGCCGCGCGCATCGCGTTAATGGCGGTCGCCAGGCTACCGTCAGTACCGTTCTTAAAGCCGACCGGCATCGAAAGACCGGAAGCCATTTCGCGGTGAGTCTGCGATTCCGTGGTACGCGCACCGATTGCAGACCAGCTAAACAGATCGCCAAGGTATTGCGGGCTATTGGGATCCAGCGCTTCAGTTGCCAGCGGTAGTCCCATATTCACAAGTTCAAGCAGCAGCTGACGCGCAATTTTCAGGCCGGCTTCAACATCAAAAGAGCCATCCATATGAGGATCGTTAATTAACCCTTTCCAGCCGACGGTGGTACGGGGTTTTTCAAAATAGACGCGCATCACCAGGTAGAGGCTATCGCTGACCTCTGCGGCAAGGGCTTTAAACCGACGAGCGTACTCAATAGCCATTTCAGGATCGTGAATGGAACACGGGCCACATACCACCAGCAGGCGCGGATCGCGACCAGAGATAATATCTGAAATGGTTTTACGCGACTGGGAGATTTGCGCTTCTTGCGCCTGACTCAGCGGGAATTCAGCTTTCAGCTGCTCTGGAGTCATCAGAACCTGTTCGTCGGTAATATGTACGTTGTTCAGCGCGTCTTTTTGCATGGTGGTGATCCTGTTTAGCTCGTTTGCGATAGTTGATCCTCAGCGAGGAGGTGATAACGATAACACAACAGGTAAAGATTTCAATCCACAAACCGTAAATTTTAATTTACAACACACACTTTAATGACAGAATACGCCCTCCATTGCGTACATTAAAATTTACACCATCCGGTATTGAGATCCACTATGCTTAAAAAAAACGAGGGAGTACAGGCAATGAAGCAACTCATCGGCACCCTATTTCTATTACTTCTTAGCGGATGTCAGATAGATCCTTATACCCACGCCCCCACATGGACGGGAACCGCCTGGTACGACGCCGGAATACAAGATGCCATTTCGGGGTATGCCGTTAAAGATAATGAAACTCTTGCCGACAACTACAATGACCCCGAAGTCGATCGTACGGAATATCTTAAGGGTTATGCCGAGGGACAACGTAAAATCTGCCAGCCGGATTTTGTTTACGCCAGAGGTTTGACCGGGAAAACCTTTCCCCCAAGTTGTGATACGGTCGAAAATATTGACCAGTTACACAGTGCCTGGCAAAAAGGAGCAAACGAAGGTGCCACCTCAATAAGATTAAATTAAACAATAGCTTATATTTTATAAATTACTAAGATTTAACTTAAATCACTAATAGCTTTCCACCTGGCATAATGACGGCTTAGGAAAATAATGTTATTTTGTCCTAAATAATCTTGAATGTATTTCGACGTTTTACGGCAAACGCTGGTAGGTAACTATTCATGAGCTATTCTTACCGACTCATACTTCTACTGGCACTGCTCCTGACCGGATTACCGCTGTACGCCCAAAGCGTTACGGAAGAAGCAAAATCTGTACGCGCTATGGTTTCCGGCATCGTCAGTTATACGCGCTGGCCTGCACTGTCCGGGCCCCCCAAACTGTGTATTTTCTCTTCATCGCGTTTTTCCAGTGTCCTGGGAGATACCAGTGCCGGAGCATTACCCTATCTTCCCGTCATCATTCGTACGGAACAAGAAATATTAGTTTCGCAGTGTGATGGCTTTTATTTTGGAAAAGAATCCCCTACTTATCAGGTGGAATTAAAGAATAAATATCCGTCTAAGGCATTGCTATTAATTGCCGAACAGAACCCCGAATGCGTTATTGGCAGCGCCTTTTGCCTCATAATTAAAGATGAAGATGTGAGATTTTCCGTAAATATGGATTCCCTTTCACGCAGTGGCGTAAGGGTCAGTCCGGACGTATTAATGCTTGCACGGAATCAGAAGCATGGATAAGGGCCATTCTCCCATAACACGCCCGACGTTTAAGCGGACATTACGGCGTATCAGCATAATCAGCGTTCTGGTAACTATGACGCTGATCTGGCTGCTGCTCAGCATTTCTTCGGTGCTGGCATTGAGACAGTATGCGCAAAAGAACCTGGATCTGACCGCTGCAACCATGACCCGCACGCTTGAAGCAGCATTAGTTTTTTCTGATGGCGTCGCAGCAACTGAAACGCTGGCAGCACTGGGCCAGCAGGGGCAATTTTCCGTTGCAGAAGTTCGTAATAAAAACCAGAAGGTGATCGCCACCTGGCGCTATAACGCGCAGGATACCACTGAAAAAATCAGCGGACTTATCAGCCACTGGCTGTTCCCACAACCGGTCACTCAACCTATTTTGCATAATGGCAACGTCATCGGCGAAGTACGATTGACTGCGCGCGATAGTGTTATCAGCCATTTCATCTATTTGTCGCTGGCCGTCCTTACCGGGTGCATTCTGTTGGCCTCTGGCATTGCATTAATGCTCACTCGTTATTTACATAATGGCGTCGTGGAAGCCCTGCAAAATATAACCGAGGTGGTACATGATGTTCGTACCAACCGTAACTTTTCACGGCGAGTTTCAGAAGAGCGCATTGAAGAGTTTCACCTTTTTGCCCAGGATTTTAATAGTCTGCTGGACGAGATGGAGGAGTGGCAACTTAAACTGCAGGCAAAGAACGCCCAGCTTTTGCGTACGGCGCTACACGATCCGCTGACCGGACTGGCGAATCGCGCCGCATTTCGCAGCAGCATTAACGCCCTGATGAATGACCATGCCGCCCACAGCAGCTCCGCACTGTTATTCCTTGATGGTGATAATTTTAAATTTATTAATGATACCTGGGGCCACGCAGCGGGGGATCGGGTCCTGATTGAAGTTGCAAACAGGCTGTCCGAGTTTGGTGGTAATCGACATCACC
Organism: Citrobacter sp. RHB35-C21; assembly: GCF_013816515.1. NCBI lineage: Bacteria > Pseudomonadati > Pseudomonadota > Gammaproteobacteria > Enterobacterales > Enterobacteriaceae > Citrobacter > Citrobacter sp. RHB35-C21. The sequence continues at coordinate 1,336,220 of NZ_CP057147.1, read as the reverse complement.
CCTACAGACTTGGCGGCGATGAGTTCGCTATGGTGCTGTACAGCGTTCACTCTGAATACGAAGTTCAGCGGATCTGCGCGGCACTGTCACACGAGTTTAACCGACCTTTTGACCTGCATAACGGTCATCAGGCAAGCATGACACTCAGCATTGGTTTTGCGCTGACGTGGGAACATGCCTCTGCCGAGAAATTACAAGAACTTGCCGATAAAAATATGTATCAGGCCAAAAATTTGCGTTCTGAACGCATTATTAAAAAATAAGGACTTACACATGCTAAAACGTCTATCATCCCCGTTTCTTCTGCTTTTACTGATTTTGGCAGGCTGTCAGGCACCTCAGGGAAAATTTACCCCGGAGCAAATTGCAGCCATGAAATCGTACGGATTTACCGAAGCTTCCGGAGACTGGTCTCTTGGTCTGTCTGACAACATCCTGTTTGACAAAAACGACTATAAGCTCCGCCCTGAAAGTGAAAAGCAGATCCAGGAAATGGCATCCAAACTGGCAGCTACCGGGTTAAACCATGCGCGTATGGATGGTCATACCGATAACTACGGCGAAGACAGCTACAACGAAGCGCTGTCGCTCAAACGCGCGAATGTGGTTGCCGATGCGTGGGCACAGGGCGCCAACATTCCCCGCACTAATCTGACAACGCAGGGACTCGGAAAGAAATACCCGATTGCCAGTAATCAGACGTCAAAAGGTCGTGCTGAAAACCGCCGGGTTGCAGTCGTAATCGCTACGCCGTAAAAGTCCTCAACTGGCTGCGCGGCGCGCAGCCATCCAATTGCAATAAAACAAAAGAGTAAGGTCGGAATAAAAAAAGGGCCAGCCTTTCGGCCAGCCCTTTTCTAACAGGATGTCGCTTGCGCGAATCTTAGTTAAGACGCTCTTTGATACGAGCAGACTTACCAGTGCGCTCACGCAGGTAGTACAGTTTAGCTTTACGAACAGCACCACGACGTTTAACAGCAATGCTGTCAACTACCGGAGAGTGAGTCTGGAAGACACGCTCAACGCCTTCGCCGTTGGAAATTTTACGAACAGTGAATGCAGAGTGCAGACCGCGGTTACGAATAGCGATAACCACGCCCTCGAATGCCTGCAGACGTTTTTTGGAACCTTCAACAACCCATACTTTCACTTCCACGGTATCACCCGGACGGAAGGAAGGTACGTCCTGCTTCATCTGCTCTTGTTCAAGTTGCTTAATAATGTTGCTCATAATTTAATCTCTTATCCTGGGTAAACTGATATTTGGGGGTCTCAGACCAGCCCATCATGTTTATGCTGCTGTTGTGCGTGTTCCGTTTTGAACTCCGCCAGCAACCTTGCTTGCTCTTCAGTCAGAGCCAGGTTTTCCAGAAGTTCAGGTCTTCTAAGCCAGGTCCGGCCCAGCGACTGTTTTAAACGCCAGCGACGTATCTCAGCGTGGTTCCCCGACAGTAACACTGCCGGTACTTCCATCTGTTCTAACACTTCAGGTCGAGTATAGTGCGGGCAATCCAGCAACCCATCAGCAAACGAATCTTCGATTGCCGAAGCTTCATGACCCAGAACTCCCGGAATAAACCGAGAAACGGAGTCGATCAGCGTCATTGCCGGTAACTCACCACCGCTGAGAACGTAATCGCCGATTGACCATTCTTCGTCAATTTCGGTTTGAATCACGCGCTCATCTATTCCTTCATAGCGACCACACACCAGAATCAGCTTTTGATTCGTGGCCAGTTCGCTAACGCCCGCTTGATCAAGCTTGCGTCCCTGAGGTGACAGATAAATCACCTTTGCGCCTTCACCAGCCGCAGCTTTTGCTGCATGAATGGCGTCCCGTAAAGGTTGCACCATCATTAACATCCCCGGTCCGCCGCCGTAAGGACGATCGTCCACGGTACGGTGCCGGTCATGAGTAAAGTCACGAGGACTCCAGCTCTGGATGTTCAGCAGGCCATTTTTTACTGCCCGGCCAGTTACCCCGTAATCGGTAATTGCGCGGAACATTTCTGGAAACAGGCTAACGATACCTATAAACACAAGCCAATCCCCATAACGCCGACTTTTACCGTTTATCCGGTGGTTTAAAAACCAGGATCCCAATCTACTTCGATAGTACGAGTAGCGAGATCGACTTTCTTGATAACCTGCCCATCGAGGAACGGTACAAGACGTTCCTTGATACCAAACGCATCTTTCAGGTTTGCCTTAATGACAATGACGTCATTCGAACCGGTTTCCATCATATCGACGACTTTACCGAGATCGTAACCTTCAGTGGTCACTACCTGGCAGCCCATAAGGTCTTTCCAGTAGTAGGAACCATCTTCCAGCGCTGGCAACTGCGAGGAATCCACGACAATTTCGCAATTAGTCAGTAGATTCGCCGAATCACGATCGTCAACGCCTTTCAGCTTGATGATCAGATCCTGATTGTGGTGCTTCCAGCTTTCCAGCTGTACTTGCTGCCACTGACCCGCCTTCTGGATAAACCAAGGCTGATAGTCAAAAATGCTTTCGGCGTCTTCAGTGGAAGAAAACACTCTGAGCCAACCACGGATACCGTAAGAAGACCCCATTTTCCCCAAAACGATGGGTTCCACAGGAGCCTGCGCGGCGAGTTGCTTGCTCATCATGACCACCGTGACAGATTAAGCTGCTTTGTTTGCTGCTTTGATCAGCGTAGCTACGCGATCAGAAATAGTCGCGCCCTGGCCAACCCAGTGAGCGATGCGATCCAGATCCAGGCGAGTGCCTTCTTCTTTTTCGCTAGCGATTGGGTTAAAGAAGCCAACGCGCTCGATGAAGCGACCGTTGCGTGCATTACGGCTGTCGGTAACAACAACCTGGTAGAACGGACGCTTTTTAGCGCCGTGACGAGCTAAACGAATAGTAACCATAACATCCTCTTGTGTGAATAAAACACCCAGGCCCCATCGAGGAACGGAGCCCGGGTGTCATATTAAAAGCCCGAAAATTTTACTGATTTCTGGGAAAAAAGCAATCAACATGTGATGAGGCTTTATACCAGGGCGTTACCGTTGCAGCCAGTTTGGCGTCGGCGTGCGCGCAGAAAGCGGAACGTACATGCAGTACGTGAGCATTTCGAGCCCACCCCGACGTCAAAAAGGCAAATTAGGTAGCCCGATATATTTATCTACCAGGGAAGCCTGGCGGCATCATACCCTTCATGCCACGCATCATCTTCGCCATACCGCCTTTCTTCATTTTCTTCATCATGCGCTGCATGTCGTCGAACTGTTTCAGAAGGCGGTTTACGTCCTGTACCTGCATACCGCAGCCGGCAGCAATACGGCGTTTACGGGAACCTTTGATGATTTCCGGCTTAGCGCGTTCTTTCATCGTCATCGAGTTGATGATGGCTTCCATACGCACCAGCACTTTATCGTCCATCTGCGATTTCACGTTGTCTGGGATCTGCCCCATGCCCGGCAGCTTGCCCATCAGGCTTGCCATGCCGCCCATGTTTTTCATCTGGTTGAGCTGCTCAAGGAAATCGTTGAGATCGAAGCCGTCGCCTTTTTTCAGCTTGCTGGCTAATTTCTCTGCCTGCGCGCGGTCAACCTTGCTTTCGATATCTTCTATCAGCGACAGCACGTCACCCATGCCGAGAATACGCGAAGCAATACGATCCGGGTGGAACGGCTCCAGCGCTTCGGTTTTCTCGCCGACGCCGAGGAATTTAATCGGCTTGCCGGTGATATGACGAATAGAGAGCGCCGCACCACCACGAGCATCACCATCAACTTTGGTCAGCACGACACCGGTTAACGGCAGCGCTTCGTTGAAGGCTTTTGCGGTATTCGCGGCATCCTGACCGGTCATGGCATCGACCACAAACAGCGTTTCAACCGGCTTAATAGAAGCGTGGACCTGTTTGATTTCGTCCATCATCGCTTCATCAACGTGCAGGCGACCGGCGGTATCCACCAGCAGCACGTCGTAGAATTTGAGTTTGGCTTCTTTCAGCGCGGCATTGACGATATCGACCGGCTTCTGGCCGACATCCGACGGGAAGAAGTCCACACCGACCTGCTCGGCCAGCGTTTCCAGCTGTTTTATCGCCGCCGGGCGATAAACGTCCGCGGAGACCACCAGCACTTTCTTCTTGTGCTTCTCACGCAGGAATTTCCCCAGCTTACCGACACTGGTCGTTTTACCCGCCCCCTGCAGACCAGCCATCAGCACAACGGCTGGCGGCTGTGCAGCCAGATTCAGGGTCTGGTTTTCTTCGCCCATTGCCGCAACCAGTTCGTTACGGACAATCTTGACGAACTCCTGACCCGGCGTCAGGCTTTTGTTAACTTCATGACCAACCGCTTTCTCTTTTACGCGATTGATAAACTCACGCACTACCGGCAGCGCTACGTCAGCCTCCAGCAGCGCCATGCGCACTTCGCGCAGCGTCTCTTTAACGTTGTCTTCAGTAAGGCGTCCACGGCCACTGATATTGCGCAGCGTGCGCGACAAACGATCGGTTAAATTATCAAACATTGTCTCTCGCCTGGGGTGGAAACGGTCGGTCGCGACAGCGACACATCAACAGAAATTTGTCGCAGTATAACATGAAGCCGCCTTTGTTGTTATGCAACGGTTGGAGCAGCGGTCACGTAACGCTATACTGCTTTTCTTTATCACTGGCCAACTGTCGACACCTATATGCCCGTTTTTGCTCTGCTCGCCCTTGTCGCCTACTCAGTCAGCCTTGCGCTGATTATTCCCGCTCTGCTGCAAAAAAACAGCGGCTGGCGGCGTATGGCTATTCTCTCCGCGGTCGTCGCGCTGGTAAGTCATGCTATCGCCCTGGAAGCGCGAATTCTGCCCGGCGGTGAAAGCGGACAAAACCTGAGTCTGTTGAACGTCGGCTCACTGGTTAGCCTGATGATCTGTACGGTAATGACTATTGTCGCTTCCCGCAATCGTGGCTGGCTATTACTGCCCATTGTCTACGCCTTTGCGCTGATCAACCTGGCCTTCGCCACGTTTATGCCTAACGAGTTCATCACCCATCTCGAAGCTACGCCGGGCATGATGATTCACATCGGGCTATCGCTATTCGCTTACGCCACGCTGATTATCGCCGCACTCTATGCGCTGCAACTGGCATGGATTGACTACCAGTTGAAAAACAAAAAACTGGCCTTCAGCAATGAGATGCCGCCGCTAATGAGTATTGAGCGGAAAATGTTTCATATCACCCAAATTGGCGTGGTTCTGCTGACGCTCACCCTGTGCACTGGCCTGTTTTACATGCATAACCTGTTCAGTACCGAGAACATTGATAAAGCCGTTCTCTCTATCGTGGCATGGTTTGTCTATATCGTTCTGTTGTGGGGGCATTACCATGAAGGCTGGCGCGGACGTCGCGTCGTATGGTTTAACGTCGCAGGCGCAGGCATTCTAACGCTGGCCTATTTCGGCAGTCGTATCCTGCAGCAGTTCGTGAGTTAAATCTTTAAGGAACCCTACGTGGAACACATCTCCACCACCACGCTCATTATCACGCTTCTCATCATGGTGGTCATTTCCGCCTATTTTTCCGGTTCTGAAACCGGAATGATGACCCTGAATCGCTATCGTCTACGTCATCGGGCCAAGCAGGGAAATCGTCAGGCAAAACGCGTTGAAAAGCTACTTCGTAAGCCGGACCGCCTGATAAGCCTGGTGCTCATCGGTAATAATCTGGTGAATATTCTGGCCTCCGCGCTCGGCACCATTGTCGGTATGCGCCTGTATGGCGATGCGGGTGTCGCTATTGCCACTGGGGTACTGACGTTTGTCGTGCTGGTTTTTGCCGAAGTACTGCCCAAAACTATTGCAGCACTGTATCCGGAAAAAGTCGCCTATCCGAGCAGTGTACTGCTGGCTCCACTGCAGATTCTGATGATGCCGTTGGTGTGGCTACTCAACACCATCACGCGGCTACTTATGCGCATGATGGGCATCAAAACGGATATCGTGGTGAGCGGTTCGCTGAGTAAAGATGAACTGCGAACGCTGGTGAATGAATCGCGCTCGCAAATCTCACGCCGTAACCAGGATATGCTGCTGTCAGTGCTGGATCTGGAAAAAGTCAGCGTCGATGACATCATGATCCCGCGTAACGAAATCATCGGCATTGATATTAACGATGACTGGAAGTCAATCGTGCGTCAGCTTTCGCACTCTCCACACGGCCGTATTGTGCTGTACCGCGACTCGCTGGACGACGCCATCAGTATGCTGCGCGTACGTGAAGCCTGGCGATTGATGGCAGAGAAAAAAGAGTTCACCAAAGAGACCATGTTACGTGCCGCCGACGAAATTTATTACGTCCCGGAAGGTACGCCTCTCAGCACCCAGCTCATTAAGTTTCAGCGAAACAAGAAGAAAGTGGGTCTGGTTGTTAATGAATATGGCGATATTCAGGGGCTGGTCACGGTCGAAGATATTCTGGAAGAGATTGTCGGCGACTTCACCACCTCAATGTCACCCACGCTTGCCGAAGAGGTAACGCCGCAGAATGATGGCTCGGTGATCATTGACGGCAGCGCCAACGTTCGTGAAATCAATAAGGCGTTTAACTGGCACCTGCCGGAAGATGACGCACGTACCGTGAATGGTATTATTCTTGAAGCGCTGGAAGAGATCCCGGTTGCCGGCACGCGTGTGCGCATTGGACAGTACGATATCGATATTCTCGACGTGCAGGACAATATGATTAAACAGGTGCAGGTATTGCCGGTCAAACCGCTACGGGAAAGCGTGTCGGACCAGTGAGAGTAATTCAGGCCGGGTAGCGCGTGAGCATTACCCGGCCTGAAGGCTGATTAGCCTTTGGCTTTCGCCACAGAGACCATCGCGGCGCGGATGGTACGTCCGTTCAGGGTATAGCCTTTTTGCATTACCATCAGCACATTACCGGCAGCAACGTCGTCGGACTCTACCATTGCAATTGCCTGGTGCACGTTCGGGTCCATCGGCACATCGATATCCGCAACCACCTGTACACCAAACTTCGCCACGACATCCAGCATTGACTTACGGGTCAGCTCAATACCTTCAACCATCGCCGCCATAGCGTCATTATCTTTATCCGCAACTTCCAGCGCACGGTCCAGGCTATCCAGCACCGGCAGCAGTTCGTTGACGAATTTTTCCAGCGCAAACTTATGCGCTTTTTCTACGTCCAGTTCGGTACGACGACGCAGGTTTTCCATTTCCGCTTTGATACGCAACACGCTGTCGCGCTCGCGAGTTTCGGCCTCAGCAAGCTGAGCTTCCAGATTCGCAATTTTTTCATCGCGCGGATCCACCTGCTCAGCAGAAGCGTCTGATTCAACCGCCTCAACTTCTTCGTGCTGATCCATGATAATTTCTTCCGGGGCTTGCCCCTCAGGCGTTTTCTGTTCTTTACTACTCATGAATTTCTCCGCGTTTTTTTCGCATTCATCTCGCTAACTTGGCTTATTATGGGGATCAGATTCAGGGATTCAAGGGAAGTACTCACATTGTCACTAATCTTCGTTACAAGGACCTCGAGAAAATGAACAAACATTTCAAGTGTATTGGCATTGTGGGGCATCCACGTCACCCCACTGCACTGACCACACATGAAATGCTCTACCGTTGGCTGTGCACCAAAGGTTATGAGGTTATCGTTGAGCAACAAATCGCCCACGAACTGCAGCTGAAAAATGTGAAAACCGGCACGCTCGCAGAAATTGGCCAACAGGCAGACCTCGCCGTGGTAGTCGGCGGCGACGGCAATATGCTGGGCGCCGCACGCACCCTGGCACGTTATGACATCAAGGTTATTGGCATTAACCGCGGCAACCTCGGTTTTTTGACCGACCTTGACCCAGACAATGCCCAGCAACAGTTAGCTGACGTGCTGGAAGGCCACTACATCAGCGAAAAGCGCTTTTTACTCGAAGCTCAGGTGTGTCAACAGGATTGCCAGAAGCGCATTAGCACTGCCATCAATGAAGTTGTGCTGCACCCCGGGAAAGTGGCGCACATGATTGAATTTGAAGTCTATATCGATGAAATTTTTGCCTTCTCCCAACGTTCAGATGGGCTGATTATCTCGACGCCGACCGGCTCTACCGCCTACTCGCTCTCTGCCGGAGGCCCAATTCTGACGCCTTCTCTGGATGCCATTACGCTGGTACCCATGTTTCCGCATACGCTTTCCGCGCGACCGCTGGTGATCAACAGTAGCAGCACCATTCGCCTGCGCTTTTCCCATCGCCGTAACGATCTGGAGATCAGCTGTGACAGCCAAATCGCCCTACCTATACAGGAAGGTGAAGACGTATTGATTCGCCGCTGTGATTATCATCTGAACCTGATACATCCAAAAGATTACAGCTATTTCAACACATTAAGCACTAAGCTTGGTTGGTCAAAAAAATTATTCTAATTTAACGCCAACCTCTTTACTGTATAAAAAACCAGTTTATACTGTATGAAATCACAGTTATGGTTTTTCATACAGGAAAACAGCTATGTTGGCACAACTGACCATCAGCAATTTTGCTATCGTTCGTGAACTTGAGATCGATTTCCAGAACGGAATGACCGTTATCACCGGTGAGACCGGTGCGGGTAAGTCCATTGCCATTGATGCTCTCGGTTTGTGTCTGGGCGGACGCGCAGACGCAGACATGGTGCGTGCAGGCGCCATGCGAGCCGACCTCTGCGCCCGTTTTGCCTTAAAAGATACCCCCGCAGCCCTGCGCTGGCTGGAAGAGAACCAGCTTGAGGAAGGCCGTGAGTGTTTGCTGCGTCGCGTTATCAGCAGCGATGGCCGCTCCCGTGGGTTTATTAACGGAACCGCCGTTCCGTTATCGCAGTTGCGCGAGCTGGGCCAGTTACTTATTCAAATCCATGGCCAGCATGCGCATCAGCTCCTTACAAAATCAGAACACCAAAAATCCCTGCTTGATGGTTACGCCAATGAAGCGTCTCTGACCCAGGAAATGGCTGCGCGCTACCAACTGTGGCACCAAAGTTGTCGTGACCTGGCGCATCATCAGCAACAAAGCCTGGAACGCGCAGCCCGGGCGGAATTGTTGCAATACCAGTTAAAGGAACTGAATGAATTCAATCCGCAGCCGGGTGAGTTTGAGCAAATTGATGAAGAGTACAAGCGCCTGGCTAACAGTGGGCAATTGCTCACTACCAGCCAACAGGCGCTGGCTATCCTGGCAGATGGTGAAGACATCAATCTGCAAAGCCAACTGTACACCGCAAAACACCTGGTCACTGAACTGGCAGGCATGGACGGCAAACTTTCAGGTATTCTGGATATGCTGGAAGAGGCCACCATCCAGCTCAGCGAAGCCAGCGACGAGCTGCGCCACTATTGCGATCGTCTGGATTTAGACCCTAACCGCTTGTTCGAACTCGAACAGCGTATCTCCAGGCAAATCTCGTTGGCGCGTAAGCATCATGTTGCCCCTGAAGTGCTGCCACAGTTCTATCAGTCGCTGCTGGATGAACAACAGCAACTGGACGATCAGGCCGACTCGCTCGAAACCTTAACCCTGGCAGTGAACAATCACCACCTGCAGGCGCTGGAAACGGCAAAAATGCTGCACCAACAACGTCAGCATTATGCGCTGGAACTGGGACAACTTATTACAGAGAGCATGCATGCTCTCTCGATGCCGCACGGTGTCTTTTGCATTGATGTGAAATTTGAGGAGCACCATCTGAGCGCAGACGGTGCCGATCGCGTAGAGTTTAAAGTGACCACTAACCCAGGTCAGCCGTTACAGCCAATTGCAAAAGTCGCTTCCGGCGGGGAACTGTCACGTATTGCGCTGGCTATTCAGGTCATTACAGCACGTAAGATGGAAACGCCTGCGCTAATTTTCGATGAGGTGGATGTTGGTATCAGCGGCCCGACGGCTGCGGTAGTGGGTAAAATGTTGCGACAGTTGGGCGAGTCAACGCAGGTAATGTGTGTGACTCACCTGCCGCAGGTTGCTGGCTGTGGTCATCAACATTTCTATGTCAGCAAAGAAACAGATGGCGCGATGACGGAAACACACATGCAGCCGCTTGATAAACGCGCTCGCCTGCAGGAATTAGCCCGTCTACTTGGCGGTAGCGAAGTGACGCGCAATACCCTCGCAAATGCAAAAGAACTGCTGGCGGCATAAACTTTTTTACCTTGTGAAGGTCTGAGTTCAACATAAAATCGCCGACCGACCCGACAGCAAAAGGTTTTAAAGTGGTGAAAGGTCTATTATCATCGGCATATTACATATGAGCCGCGTACTGCTCGGGCCCGAAAAGGAATCAAATCACTATGCGCTGTAAAACGCTGACTGCTGCTGCAGCAGTACTACTGATGTTGACTGCAGGCTGTTCCACTCTGGAGCGAGTGGTTTACCGCCCTGACATCAACCAGGGAAATTATCTGACACCTACCGATGTCGCTAAAGTGCGCACGGGTATGACGCAACAGCAGGTTGCTTATGCTCTGGGTACACCAATGATGTCCGATCCTTTTGGCACTAACACCTGGTTTTATGTGTTCCGTCAGCAACCTGGACATGAAGGCGTAACCCAGCAAACGCTGACGCTGACCTTTAACAGCAGCGGCGTATTGACCAACATTGATAACAAACCCGCTTTGACCGATAACAAGTAGGTTTGAGAGATCAAAAAAAGGTGCTCAATGAGCACCTTTTTTATTGTTTGTTACTTTTTAGCGGATTTCTCTGCTCGCTGTCTGCGCAGCTCTTTTGGGTCAGCAATCAGTGGCCGGTAAATTTCCACCCGATCGCCGTCATGCAGAACATCAGCAAGCTTTACCGGACGGCTGTAGATACCCACTTTATTTTTACTGAGATCGATATCGGTACGTAATTCCAGCAGCCCGGAAGCGCGGATAGCCTCTTCCACCGTTGCTCCCTGCTGCAGCGTTACGCGCTGTAAATACTGTTTCTCGGGTAGCGCGTACGCCACTTCAACAACAATTTTAGCCGACGCTGACACTGTAAACCTCTTTCGCGCGAACCGTGAAGGCCTGCACCATATTTGAAGCCAGTTCTTTAAAAATACGGCCAAACGCCAGCTCGATTAACTTATTGGTGAACTCAAAATCGAGGTGAAATTCAATACGACACGCTTCATGACTCAGTGGCGTAAACTTCCAGCCGCCAATCAGTTTCTTGAACGGCCCATCGACCAGATGCATCAGAATGCTCTGATTACTGGTCAGTTGATTGCGCGTGGTGAACGTTTTGCTGATCCCTGCTTTCGAGACATCCACAGCAGCCGTCATTTGTCCCGGAGTCGACTCCAGTACGCGGCTACCGGTGCAACCCGGCAAAAACTGAGGATAGGACTTAACATCATTCACTAGCTGATACATCTGTTCCGCACTGTAGGGTACTAAAGCGGTCCGGCTAATCTGAGGCATAACAATTCCCATCAATATCAATCACACAAATAATACCATTTATCACCCGCTAAAAAAAACGCTATAGCCTAACTCGTGCTAAGATAGCGCCTTGCGCCCCGCTGGATGAAATGGGGTGTTTTTCGATTCCAGATTACCTATACTGAGCGGCATTATGACGAAGAAAAAAGCACACAAACCTGGCTCAGCCACAATCGCGCTAAACAAGCGCGCACGACACGAATACTTTATTGAAGAAGAGTTCGAAGCAGGACTCGCCCTGCAAGGTTGGGAAGTAAAATCCCTGCGCGCGGGTAAAGCCAACATCGGCGACAGCTATGTCATACTCAAAGACGGCGAAGCGTTCCTGTTTGGCGCCAACTTCACGCCAATGGCGGTGGCCTCAACACACGTGGTATGCGACCCAACCCGAACCCGTAAACTGTTGTTAAACCAGCGTGAACTCGACTCCCTGTATGGTCGTATGAATCGTGATGGTTATACCGTCGTTGCGCTTTCGTTGTACTGGAAGAATGCCTGGTGCAAAGTGAAAATTGGCGTTGCGAAAGGTAAGAAACAGCACGACAAGCGCTCTGATGTGAAAGAACGCGAATGGCAGTTAGATAAAGCGCGTATCATGAAAAATGCTGGCCGCTAAATGCTACTCCCCTGTGACCAGTCTCTCCTCCTGAGACTGGTTCTTATTTTTTAGTTATCGAAACCCACACAATACATTCACCGAATTTATAGTTTATTTATGCTGAATCGTTCAGATATGAAATAACCCCCCTGTCATTACCGTTGCGGTCTATAGTCCAATAATATAAAAGTTCAAGACCATAGCATTCATATTTCCATTTATTTAATAACACTATTATTACTGTTGTTTATTATATTGATGTTCATTTCAATAAAAACAAACATATTTAAATACAATTAGTTACCATAAAAACAATCGTTAAAAGCAAACTGGAAAGTATCCTTTTCAAATGACTAATTACTTTTTTAATATGGATAAGTTGCAGAATACTTTCTTTCTGACTATATCATCTAATACGAAAGAACTATTCAGCCGAAAGGGCCCGGACGTATTTAATCAATAAACTAACATCTATGTGACCTAATCTAATCAATGAAATTACATGTGTAAATTCATCTTTATGATGAACGGAGCCCCTGTCTGCTCATTTTCCCAGCGCGCTGTTGCGGATTAATACTCCCGGCATGCCATCAGGAGTGAACATATGCGTCTACTCGCCGTTGTATCAAAATTAACTGGCGTTTCCACAAATGTTGAAGCCGCTGAAATTACGCTCAGTTCACCTTCTATCGTGAAACTGTCTGTGTCGCGTGAGGAGGTGAGTCAACTCACGCGCGTTAATCAGGATCTGGTTGTCACACTCCGCTCAGGTGAAACCATCACCATTAAAAATTTCTACCTCGGAAAAGGCGAAGCGCAAAACCAACTTGTTCTGGAAGACAGTAATGGCGCACTGTGGTGGGTTCAGGATACTGACGGAGCATTCCATTTCCAGCACCTGGACGATCTCACACCGCTGATGACGGCCGAAGGCAGTCATGAAGGCGGCGCCGTCTGGCCGTGGGTTCTTGGCGGGATCGCTGTCGCTGGCGGGATTGGCCTCGCTGCGGGTGGTGGTGGTGGCGGCGGCGGTGGGAGTGATAATAACGCTGGAAACGGTAATGCCGGGAACGGCAATGGTAGCGGCGGCAATGGCAACGGCGGCAACGGCGAAGGTAACGGTAATGGTGACGGTGACGGTGACGGTGATGGCGGCACACCGCCAACGACAACTCCTAACAGGCCAGACGTCCCCGTTATCACCAGCATAATCGATAACCAGGACCTGATTACTGGCCCTGTCAATCAGCAGGAATCCACCAACGATAATACGCCGACACTCCAGGGCATCGGCCCCGCGAATGCCACATTACATATTTTTGATAACGGCGTCGAAATAGGCCAGGTCACAATCGATGCCAACGGCAACTGGTCGTTTACGCCATCCTCTCCTCTGGCAGACGGCACACACCAGTTTACCGTCAGCGCTTCAAACGGTGCTGGCAGCAGCGGCATGTCGGACAGTTGGGAAATTATTGTCGATTCGCTTGCCCCCGACGCCCCCGTGGTCACTCAGGAAACCGACAATGTCGGTTCCATTACCGGCTTTATCGCCAATAACGGCGTAACCGACGATGCTACGCCGACGCTCACTGGTACAGGCGAAGTAGGTAGTTTCATCAGCATTTCTGATAACGGCATTCTGATCGGCATGGTCTGGGTGGATGACAATGGGAACTGGACATTTACACCGGACATTCCGCTCAGCGATGGTGTTCACAATCTGACGCTGACGCAAACTGACGCCACAGGTAACGTGAGCGCGGAAACGCGCGTGCCGACATTCACCGTTGATACCACCCCGCCTGCAGCCGCAGTCATTTCCTCCGTTAATCCGGAAGGTACAACGGTAACCGGTAGCGCTGAGGCGGGAAGTCTGGTCATTATCATCGGCAGTAATAATCAGGTTTTGGGTTCAACAACGGTCGGTCAAACCGGCAATTTCGTCATCGCGATTTCGCCCTCACAGACGCACGGTGAAGCGCTGATCGCGAAAATTCAGGACCAGGCAGGCAACATCGGGCCAGATACCTCTTTCAATGCCACCAATTCTGGCTACCCGGGCGTGCCCGTTATCGTCAGCATAATGGATGATTTTGCACCCTCAACCGGACCATTGAGCAATAATCAGGCCACCAACGACCAAACGCCTACGCTCTCAGGTACCGCAGACGCCAACAGCACGGTGACTATTTACGACAACGGCACAATTATCGACAGCGTACTGGCTGACGGTAACGGTAACTGGACATGGACTTCCAGCTCCCCGTTATCAGATGAGCTACACGCCTTCACCGCCACCGCGACAAACCAGTCAGGTACAGGAGGTATGTCACCAGCGTTCAATATCAGCATCGACACACAACCACCGTCAGCGCCGGACGATCTGAACGTATCTGCCGATGGCACTGTTGTTACCGGGACGGCCGAGCCGGGCAATACCGTGGTTATCACCGGCAGTGGCGGAACTCAGATCGGCAGCGGCGTCGCCGGAACGGATGGCTCATTTACCATTATCATTAACCCGCCGCAGACCAATGGCGAAACCATTGAAGCCATCGCAACCGATCCGGCAGGAAACCCAAGCCTGCCAGAAACGGCGCTTGCACCAGACATTACCGCGCCACAGCCCCCAACAAACCTGCTAGTTAATGGCACTGGCGACCAGGTCACCGGCAAGGCCGAACCCAACAGTACGGTCAATATTCTGGATCCAGATGGCAATATCATTGGTACGGCAACTGCCGATACGGATGGGGATTTCACCGCAACGCTGGTTCCGCCGCAAACCAACGGCGAGACCCTTACGGCAAATGCGACCGACACCGCAGGTAACAAGGGCGACAACGCTTCTGTCACCGCACCGGACACCACGGCACCTGATGCGCCAACCGGCGTCACCGTCGCCGGAGACGGCGGTTCTGTAAGCGGACATGCTGAAGCGGGAAGCACCGTCACCGTTAAAGACAGCAACGGTAACCCGATTGGCATAGGCCAGGCTGACAGCGGCGGCAATTTCACCGTGTCTATAGCGCCGTCGCAAAAGAACGGCGAAACGGTAAAAGTCACCGCAACGGACAGCAGCAATAACGAGAGTCAGCCTACCTCCGCGTTGGCTCCGGATATCACTGCACCAAACCAGCCAGTTATTATTGCCGTTACTGATGATGTTGACGATTTCACTGGCCCCATCAATAACAATGGGTTAACCAACGACGATAAACCGAAAATTGAAGGCATCGCCGAAGCAGGTTCGCGGGTCAAAATTTATGATAATGGCACCCTGCTTGCGACCGTTAACGCTGATAACAACGGTAACTGGAACTATACGCCCACCGCAGCACTAGGCCAGGGCGCGCACGTATTTACGGTGACGGCAACAGACGCTGCCAACAACACCAGCAGCGCCGCCAGTTGGAAAATTATTGTCGATAGCATCGCCCCAACCGTTCCAGTAATAACGTTGGTTAACGATGATGTTGGCAGCATTACGGGCAACGTTGCAAATAACGGTTGGGTCACCAACGATAACACGCCAACCCTCTCGGGTACCGGTGAACCAGGTTCACTGGTGAGCCTGTACGATGGCAGTCTGTTGATGACGGTTATTCTTGTCGACAGTTCAGGCACCTGGAGCTATACCGTTCCGGGAAATCAGGTGCTCAGCGATCGCACTCATCAGTTTACGGTATCGGCAACCGATGCCGCCGGTAATGTCATCACCTCACCCACAGTGGTCAGCGTTACCGTAGATACTCAACCGCCAGGCGATCCTGTCATTTTGGCTGCCACCGACGACGTTGGGAATGCGCCGTTCGATCTGCTTTCCGGAAGCCGTTCAAACGATACCTTACCAGAGCTGAAAGGAACCGGAATAGCCGGTTCTACAATCACCCTCTATGAGGGTTCCACGCCAATTGGCAGCACAACGGTTTTACCCGCCGGCACCTGGAGTATTCAACTCAGCCAACCGCTCAGTGAAGGCGCACACAATTTATCCGCTATCGCCACGGACGCTGCAGGCAACGCCAGCAATGCAGGGAACTTTACGCTGACGATTGATACCACCCCACCAGTTGCCCCGGTTATCAGCTCTGCAGAAGGTCTGATTGGGACAAATCTACAAACGCTGAGTAACGGCAGCAGTACCAAGAGCTCGAATCCCGAACTCTCCGGAACCGGCGAGCCCGGCGCGAAGATTACGATTTATGATAATGGCGGTTCTATTGGCACCGTCACCGTACAGCCAGACGGCACCTGGACATTTACCCCAACCTCACTCGCCGACGGGCCGCATAAATTCACCGCCACGGCGACTGACGTTGCAGGCAACACGGGGATCCCGTCGGCAAGCTTTACTCTGACAGTAGACAATACGCCTCCCGCACAACCAGCCGCGCCAATCATTACCGACGATGTGGCTCCGGTAACGGGTGTGGTCACTAATGGCAACACCAATGACACCACGCCAACTTTTAGCGGCACGGGGAACGTCGGGGATCTGATTACCCTCTATCTTGCTGGTACTCCCCCATTGCAGGGAACAGCAACAGTAGGTGCAGACGGTACCTGGAGCTTCACTCCGTCAGCACCGGTTGCTCCTGGTAGTTATCAGGTAACTCTCACCGCAACCGATCCAGCAGGCAACGTCAGCCTGCCATCTAACGCCATAACACTGAACATCGACACGACGCCGTCTGCACCTCCGGTGATTATCGCCGCCAACGATAATGTCGGTGACGCCACGGGCGACCTTGCGCCAGATGCCGTGACTGATGACACCACGCCAACCATTCGCGGTACTGGCACAGACGGGGATACCATCACCCTGTATAACGGGGGGACGGTGATCGGTACTACAACGGTGGCTGGCGGAACCTGGAGTATTACGCCAGGGACTGCGCTGGCGAATGGAAGCTACACGTTAAGCGCCACCGCAACCGATCCGGCAGGTAACATCAGCGACAATTCAAACAGCATTTCGTTTACGGTTAACAACACGAAGCTGACGTTGCCGCAGGTAACGGATATTCAGGATAACGTTGGAATCTTTACCGGTTCGCTAACCAGTGGCAGCGTCACGGACGATACCTCCCCGACCATTAGCGGGACCGGCACACCGGGCAGTACGGTGTTAATTTTCGATGGCAATAATCCCGTCGCAATTGCTACGGCTACGGTTGCTGCTAACGGCACCTGGAGTGTGGATGTTCCCCTCACGCCGAACGTCACTCACACACTGACGTTCGGCGCAGTGGATGCTGCAGGTAACTCACTGGCTGCAGATAACCCGCTGACGTTGATTGTCGATACCCTGCCGCCTGCAACGCCTACGGTTACCAGCGTAGATCCTAACGGGACGCTGGTAAGCGGTACGGCCGATGCCGGCAGCACCGTGATTATTCGCAGCGGTAACACCATTCTCGGCCAGGGGGTGGCAGACGGTTCTGGTAACTTCTCTGTCACCATTTCGCCAGCGCAAACAACCGGTCAGGCGCTCAACGCCATCGCTCAGGATACCGCCGGAAATCAAAGCGATCCGACAACGTTTAACGCCGCTACCTCCAGCGTTCCGCATCCACCGACTCTTGAGATCGTTGATGACATCGCGCCCATCATGGGGGTGATTGGCAACGGTAAAACCACCAACGACACCTTACCGCTGCTGCAAGGGACGGCCACTGCTGGGGCATCGGTGACTATCTATCAAAATGGCGCATTCATCGCCACGGTAACCGCCGATGCCGTGTCTGGCGCATGGAGTTATCAGCTACCCACTGCGCTGACTAACGGCATTACCTATAACTTCACGGTTTCACAAACGGTGGACGGTACCCCAAGTGGTCTGTCGCCCAACTACGCAATCACCATCGACACCACGCCCCCGCAGGTGCCAACTATCACCAGCATTATTGACGATATTGCCCCCGGCACCGGATCGTTGGATAAAGGGCAAATTACCAACGATTCACGCCCGACGTTTAACGGAACCGGCGAAGCGGGGGCAACCATCACCCTTTACGATAATGGCATCGCTTATGCCACTACCACGGTAAACAGCAACGGATTCTGGAGTTTTACCCCGACCGCTCCGCTGGGAGAAGGCGACCATATCTTTACCGCTCGCGCAACAGATGCCGCAGGCAACCAGGGAGATCCATCCGGTGATTTCCAGATCATTGTCGATACCCTGGTGCCGAATGCCCCCTCTATTGTGACAGTCACAGACAACGTTGGTACAACCCAAATCCTAACCTCCGGGCAGTTGACCAACGATAATACCCCAACGCTTGCTGGCGTTACCGAGGCGGATTCGCTTGTTACCATCCGCGATAACGGGGCGGTCATCGGCACAACCATCAGCGATGAAAACGGCAACTGGAGCTTTACGCCTGCGCCTGCTCTCGGTGAAGGCAGCCACTCGCTGACTGCCACCGTCACAGATGCCGCGGGCAATATCAGCCCGGCAACGCCGCCGTTTGTGGTTGTCGTCGACACGCTGCCGCCAGCGGCACCGACCATTACCTCCGTAATTGACGATCAGCCCGGCAATACAACACTGGCTAACGGACAACTGACAAACGATGCGCAGCCTACGCTGAACGGCAAAGGCGAGATCGGCACCATCATCACGATCCTTGATAACGGCGTCGCCATCGGTACAGCGCAGGTGGACGAGTCAGGCAACTGGCGCTTCACACCGGATGCACCGCTGGGACAGGGACAACATATATTCACCACCGTTGCCACCGATCAGGCAGGTAACTCCGGCGGAGTATCATCATCGTTTACTATTGAGCTGGACTCAGTTGCCCCGTCAATCCCAGTCATCAGCTCAGTTCAGGACAGCACCGCACCGACAACAGGCCCGATAACCAACGGGCAGACCACGAATGAATCCCGTCCGGCCCTGAGCGGCACCGGTGAAATTGGCGCGACCATTACCGTCCTGAGCGATGGTCAGCCCATCGGCACCACCACCGTTGGGGCTAACGGCACCTGGAGCTTAACCCCAACGGATGCACTCAGTAACGGCCCGCATACGCTGACCGCCACCGCCACCGACAGCGCCGGTAATACCAGCCAGCCATCCAATAGCTTCACGCTTATCGTGGATACCGTGTTGCCTGGTACGCCAGCGATTACTCAGGTTGCAGATGATGTCGGCCCGCTGATCGGTAATCTGAACAACGGTCAGGCCACGAACGATCCACTCCCGACGCTTAGCGGCACGGCTGAAGCCAATTCCACGGTAAGAGTTTACGATAACGGATCGTTTATCGGCTTTACCTCAGCGGATGGCACGGGCGCCTGGAGCTTCACGCCAGGAACCGAGCTTGGCAACGGTAACCACGCGCTGACAGTGACAGCCACCGACGCTGCCGGAAACGTCAGCCTCACGTCCGCTGGATTTAACATCGTTGTTGATACCGTCGCCCCGCTTGCGCCAACGATTATCCAGGCTTTTGATGACGTGCTACCGGGAACCGGAACGCTGTCGAGCGGGGCCTTTACCAACGACACCCGTCCCGTACTCAACGGCTCGGCGGAAGCCGGTGCCCGGGTAGCCATCTACGATAATGGCACACTGCTGGCAACGGTAACTGCGGCGATAGACGGCACCTGGGAATATCTGCCTGCCGCGCTGGGTAACGGTCAGCATGTGTTTACCGCTATCGCCACCGATGCCGCCGGAAACGTAAGTCCTACCTCCGGCGGGTTTATTATTAATGTCGACACCATTGCGCCATCCGCCCCGCTGCTGGTCTCAGTGGTGGATGATATCGCAGGCGGCGTGTTCAATGCGGCGCTCAACAACGGACAACTGACCAACGATGCGCGCCCGACGCTGAACGGTACCGCCGAGGCAGGCAGCACCGTCAGCATCTATGATGGAAGCACCCTGCTGGGTACGGCGCTGGTGCAAAGTAATAACAGTTGGTCGTTTACCCCAACTACGCCGCTGACGAATGGATCGCACACCTTCACCGTCACCGCGACTGATGCGGCGGGCAACACCAGCAGTGCGACGGCAGGCTTTAGCGTGGTGGTCGATACCACGGCGCCGACGCAGCCTTCAATCAGCAGCATTATTGACGACGTCGGGCCAAACACCGGGGCGATTGGCGCTAATCAGCCAACCAACGACGCACGCCCAACATTAAACGGCACCACAGAAGCCAACGCGCGGGTCGATATTTACGATAACGGCAGCTTTGTCATCAGCGTGACGGCGGACGGCAGCGGTAACTGGAGTTACACTCCAACCACCGCGCTGGCACAAGGTACTCACTCCTTTACCATCACCGCAACGGACAGTGCGGGTAATACCAGTGGCATATCGTCTGCGGCAGCGATCGTGGTCGATACCGTCGCCCCGGGCATTCCTACAGGGCTGGCGGTAAACGCCAACGGTACCACGCTCACCGGCGTTGCCGAGCCAAACAGCACGGTCATTATTACCTCCAGCGGTGGAACGGTGCTCGGCACGGCAACCGCCAACGCCTCCGGTAATTTCACCTTCACGCTGAACCCACCGCAAATCAGTGGGCAAACGCTGCAGGTCAGCGCCCAGGATGCCGCAGGCAACATCGGCACGGCGGGTAACGTTCTGGCACCGTTTACTGGCGTACCGCCTGCGCCGGTTATTGCCAGCGTACTTGATGACGTCGGTACGATCACGGGGCCCGTCGCGGCGGGCAAAACCACCAATGATACGCTGCCAACGCTCAACGGAACGGCGCAGGCTAACGCCATCGTCAGCCTGTACAACAACGGCGTGCTAATGGGCACCACGACCGCAGACGGTAACGGGATCTGGAGCTTTACCCCATCCGGGGCGCTCAGCGAAGGTAACCACGCGTTTACCGCCACTGCAACAAACGCCAACGGCGCAAGCGGGTTGTCCAGCTCGTTCAGCGTGATTGTGGACACCACGCCACCGACCGCGCCAACGATACTGATCAGCGCCGATGGCGGCACCGTCAGCGGCGTCGCCGAAGCGGGAAGCACGGTCACTATCTCCCTGCCCGGCGGCACCAGCGTGACGGCAATCGCCAACAGCAGCGGTGTCTACAGCGTCAACCTGCCGGTTCGCCAGATTGAAGGTCAGTCGCTGTCCGCCACAGCGACCGATGCGGCGGGCAATACCTCATCGCCGACAAGCGCTATCGCACCGGTATTACCGCTGCTGGCTGAAGACAATGTCACCAGTCTGCCGCTGCAAACCGATGTCATCGTCAGCACCGATCATCAAAGCGATTATGGTTTCCTGCTGGTTAATGCGTTGGGGAATGTCGCCAACGTGCTGGGGAACGATACGGCAAGCGTTAATTTCAGCATCGCTTCTGGCGGCAGCGGGTCCATTACGATCAATGCCGCCGCGACCGGCGTGGTGCTGTCGCTGTTAAACACGCTGGAGATCGTCATCCAACGCTTTGACACCTCGCTGAATGCCTGGGTAACGGTGGTGGATACCGGTAAATCAGACTTTGCCAGCTTGCTCACCCTGGGCGCCTCGGGCGTAACGCTCAATTACGGCGGGCTGACTGGCGGTGATTACCGCGTGGTCAGTTACAACACCAACCTGCTGGCGACCGGGGCATACACCAGCCTTGATGTCTCGGTGGTAAAAGCCAGCGCAGGGACCATCATCGGCGGTACCACGGAATCCGGGAACATCATCACGGATACCGATCCCGCCAACGGGCAGGATAATGCGCCTTCCGGCACGTTGGTCACCTCCATCACCGACGGTAACGGCAACGTCGTGAATATCCCGGCGGGCGGCATTGATGTGCAGGGGAAATACGGCATCCTGCATATCAATCAGAACGGTAGCTACACCTATACCCTGACCAATACGTCAATCTCGGTGTATGGGCGCTCCGAAAGCTTCACCTACACGCTGACGCATGGCAGCGATCACTCCTCGGCAAAACTGGTGGTAACGCTCGGTCAGGCTCCAACCACCAGCACGGTAACCGCGGCAGACGATGCAGCAGTGCTGACTTACGGAACGCAGGTCATCGCGGTTGACCACTTGCCATCACAACAAACCGGCTTCACGCTCGCCAGCGTCGGACTCGGCAATGTGCTGGACGTCAGTCTGGTCAACGGTCTGACTAACCCGATTAAGTTCAACGTTGACGATGGCGCAACCCGCACGCTGACCGTACAGGCGAATGTTCTCGGCGTGACGCTTGGCGGCTTCGATCTCTATGTTTATCGCTTCAACGAGTCAATTCAGCAGTATGAGCAGTACCGGGTACAGCCAAACTGGGTCACTGCCCTACTGGGCGGAAGTTCGTCAGCGTATACCATTACGCTACCGGGTGGCGATTATCTGTTCCTGCTTAACGCTTCCGGCGGCCTGACGCTGCTGACCAGCTATACCCTGAATATTCAGGCCGATCACACCTACGCCGTCGACAGCATGAGTGCGACAACCAATGGCAATCTGCTGGTCAACGACTCGGCTCCGGCCAATACCGTTATCACCGAAGTAAACGGTATTGTCGTTAACGGGACGGGCACTACCACTATTAATGGGCAGTACGGCACGCTGACTATCGATGCGAAGGGGAACTACACCTACACGCTAAGAAGCGGACTGGGTGCAGACGGTATCAACACCCCGGACAGCTTCGTGTATAAGGTCAGAGCACCAAACGGCGATACCGGCAGCGCCTCGCTGAATATCAAACCAACGCCGCAGCCGTTGGACGCCGTAAATGACATCAGTAGCACGATGGCAGTCACCACGCAGGCGGACACCTCCAGATTGTTTGCTGACAACAGCGTCGGGAACGCCAGTTGGAACGCCCAACTCCTTTCTCCCACCTCACAAAATGGCACTGGCGTCATTGAGGTCGCGACGGGAACGGCGGTGCAAAACGCCATACTGCATTTTAACGTTGCTTCAGGTCTGACGCTGGGCGGACTGACCGTCACCTGGGCGCTGTATGACAGCAACAACGTCAAGGTTGCCAGTAACTCATTCAACGGTGGATTGCTTATTGGCGGCAATATCGATATTGCCCTGGGGATCATGTTGCACCCCGGTAACTATCGACTCGACTACACCGGCAGCGTCGGGGCTTTAGGGCTGGGGAATATCACCATCACCCCTAGCGTGAAAGGCACGATAATCGACCTGCAGAACGTCGAAACGTCCGCGGCAAACAGCGTCGCCGGCAACATTTATGATGGGGACCATATTGCCAGCGTGCATACCTTGCTGACGGTGAACGGCACGGGTGGTAGCACCGCCACGCTGGATCCGCTGAGCAGCACGACCAGCGCCATCATTAATGGACTGTACGGCAAACTGACCATTGGCATTGATGGTCATTACACCTACGCCCTCAACAGCGATGTCTCACTTTCCACCATCCTCACCAAAGAGACATTTACTTACACCCTAAACGATCAGAATGGGCATACCGATACCGCTACGTTGACCATCAACATGAATCCGCAGGTTGTAAGCACCGTGGATGCCGATCGTTTTACCGGCAGTGTCTACGGCGATACGCTGATTTATCACCTGCTCAACGCCAACGACGCTACCGGTGGTAACGTTGGCAATGTTGGCGTTGGACCTACCGATACCTGGACCAACTTCTCGCTGGCCCAGGGTGACAAAATCGATATCGGCGACCTGCTGGTGGGCTGGAACGGGCAGAACGCTACGCTCGGCAACTACCTCACCGTGACCACCAACGGTAACAACACGGTGATTGCCATCGACCGCGACGGTACCGGCAACACCTGGCACTCAATCAATCTCATAACGCTGGAGAACGTACACACCACGCTCGATGAGCTGGTGCAACAAAATCACATTGTGCCCTGAAGCTAACGCATAACGTTAAAGCGCCATAACTACAGCCCCGGATGCCATGACGTCCGGGGCAATAACAGTCGTCGCTGCTGTATTTTGTAAGGGATAAACTATGAGAAATGTCGCGCCTGTTGCCTTACTGCTGGCATTAACGCTCTGTACCCTGCGGGTGAATGCCGAAGATGAACCGCAAATTATTACGCCGGAAGGCCTGGCCACCAGCCAGATGCTGCCCTCGCTGGACGGCGCGGTTGCAGATCTGCCGCTGAGCGCCGCCGCCCCCGGCAGCCTGACGCTCAACGACGCAGTGAGCCGCGCCGTGAGCTGGCATCCTTCTATTCGTGAATCCATCGGCAAACTGCTCTCACAAAATGAGCAGATCGACGTGGCGAAATCAAAATATTACCCGCAGGTTTCTGCCGGGATGAACAACGGTTACAGCAATACTTACACCGATCACGGCTTTAGCCCGGCCCTGGTTATTTCAGTGTCGCAAATGCTGTACGACTTCGGCAAAGTGGCAAGCCAGGTCCGCGCTGAAACCGCCGGATCCGCACAACAGCAGGCGAATGTGTTACTCAGTATTGATACCATCGCCCACGCAACCGCCAACGCGATAGTCCAGGTGCAGACGTGGCAGCAAATGGTGGACGCCGCCGAAGAGCAGCTCAGCGCCTTGAACGGTATTGGTCGGCTGACCCGTCAACGCAATGATGAAGGGGCAACCTCGCTATCCGACGTGGTGCTAACCGATGCGCGTATCGAGTCTGCACGTTCTCAGTTGGCGCAGTATCAGGCCAATCTCGACAGCAGCAAGGCAACGCTGATGAGCTTCCTCGGCTGGAACTCGCTTAACGGCATCAGCAACGAATTTCCGGTCAAACTGGACAGCAGTTGTGATGTGGTCAAACCGGACGATAAGCTGGTTCCTGCGGTGCTGGCGGCATGGGCGCAGGCGAATGTGGCCCAGGCAAATCTCGATTACGCCAACGCGCAGATGACGCCCACTATCTCCCTGGAGCCGTCGGTTCAGCACTATCTCAACGACAAATACCCCAGCCATGAGGTGCTCGACAAAACCCAGTACTCAACGTGGGTAAAAGTCGAGATGCCGCTGTATCAGGGGGGCGGACTCACCGCCAGACGCAACGCCGCCAGTCACGCGGTAGAGTCTGCACAGTACTCCATCCAGCGTACCCGACTTGAAGTACGGCAGAAATTACTGGAATCCCGCAGCCAGGCGATGAGCCTCGCCACTGCCCTGCAGATCCTGCGTCGCCAGCAACGGCTGAGTGAACAAACGCGCGAGCTTTATCAACAGCAGTATCTGGACCTCGGGTCACGCCCACTGCTCGACGTGCTTAACGCCGAGCAGGAGGTATATCAGGCCCGTTTTGCTGAACTCCAGACTCAAAACCAGCTGCGCCAGCTCCAGTTGAACTGCCTCTATAACACCGGCTCGCTTCGCCAGGCGTTCGCCTTAAATAACCGCAGTATTCAATCGGTGGAGATAAAGCTATGAGCGACGTCGATACACATGCGGAAGATGCGATTGGCGAACACGCCCTGAGCCAGTGGGCGCAGGCGATGACGCATATTGCCAGCCACTATCGCGTTGCCTGTTCGCCCGGTGCAATCCAGGCCAACGCCCCGTGGTTTGCGGGAAAAAGCCGAGCTATGGCCCTGTCGCAGCTGGCGCGTCAGGCGGGGCTGTCATTTCATGCGCTGGATACCGCCACGCAGGCGTTCGGCCAGTGGCGTCTGCCGGTGGTGGCGGAACTGCGCGACGGCCAACTGATGGTGATAGAACATTTCAACGGTGAAGATACGTTGGATGTTTTTATCATCGCCGAAGAGGGCCAGCGTAACCGACTCACAGTTGCAGAACTTCTGCCGGAGATCGTGAGCATTACCGCGCTGCGCCCGCTGTCGGCGCTGAAGGACAGTCGGGTAGACCGCTATATTTCGCGCTTCAAGCCCGACTGGATGCGCGAACTGGTGTTACAGGACATCCGCCCTTACCTGCCGGTCATGATTGCCGCCTTTCTGATTAACGTCCTGTCGCTTGCCGGGATTATCTTTTCGATGCAGGTCTATGATCGGGTGATCCCCGCCCAGTCTTATCCAACGCTGTATGTTCTCTCCACCGGCGTTCTGGTGGCGGTGCTGTTTGGCTTTTTGTTGCGCGAAGCGCGTACCCACATAATGGACCTGCTCGGCAAACGCGCTGATATGCGCATTTCCGATCGCGTGTTCAGCCACGCATTGCGGCTGCGCAACAGTGCCGTCCCCCGCTCGACGGGGAGCTTTATTTCTCAACTGCGCGAGCTGGAACAGGTTCGCGAGATGATCACCTCCTCGACCCTGTCGACGATTGTCGATATGCCGTTTTTCTTTTTGTTTATCGTGGTGCTGGCCTTTATCGCCCCGCCGCTGGCGTGGATAGCCCCCGTCGCGGCCCTGCTGATGATCCTGCCCGGTTTGCTGTTACAGAAGAAACTGGCGGTACTCGCCAACCAGGCAGCGCATGAATCCACCCTGCGCAACGCGGTGCTGGTCGAGAGCGTTCAGGGGCTGGAAGATATCAAGCTGATGCAGGCGGAAAACCGCTTTTTACAACAGTGGAACAGCTACATCCGTATTACCGGAGAGTCCGGACTGCGCACGCGCAAGCTGACTCAAGGGCTGATTGGCTGGGGCATGTCGGTACAAAGCCTGGTCTACGCCGCCATCATTATGTTCGGCGCACCGATGGTCATTGAAGGCACAATGACCACCGGGGCCGTGGTGGCCGCGTCGATGCTCGGTTCCAGAATGATTGCCCCGATGGCGAACCTGTGCGGCGTGCTGGCCCGCTGGCAGCAGGTCAAGGCGGCGAAGATGGGGTTAGACAGCATCATGCAGCTTCCCACCGAAACGCAGTACGATGAAGACCGTGTGCATCAGGAGATTTTTCACGGCCATTATCTGTTTGAAAACGCGCACTTTCGCTACCACAGCGACGATCAACGCGTTCCGCTGCGCATCTCACGTCTGGAGGTCATGCCCGGCGAACGGGTGGCGATCCTCGGGCGTAACGGCGCCGGGAAATCAACGCTGCTACAGGCCATGGCGGGCGGCGTGGAGATTATCCAGGGCGATGTCCGACTCGATAACCTGAGCCTGGCGCAGATCGATATGGCCGATTTACGCCGCAATATCGGTTTTCTCAGTCAGAATGCGCGGCTGTTTTTCGGCACCCTGCGCGAGAACCTGACCCTCGGCGCACCGCATGCCAGCGACGCGCAGATCTTCGAAGCACTGGAGGTCAGCGGCGCGGCGGCTTTCGTTAAACAACTCGCCAAAGGGCTGGCGCACCCCATTATGGAGGGCGGCAACGGCCTGTCCGGTGGACAACGGCAGTCGATCCTGCTGGCAAGAATGCTGCTGCGATCGCCCAATATCGTGCTGCTCGACGAACCCAGCGCCTCGCTGGATGAACATACCGAACGAGAGTTTATTCAGCGCCTGAACCAGTGGCTGGGCAACCGAACATTGATTGTCGCCACCCATCGCGTGCCGGTTCTGGAGCTGGTCGAGCGCGTAGTGGTGTTAAAAGAAGGGCAACTGGTCATGGATGCCCCGAAAGCTCAGGCGCTGAATGCGAGCCGGGCACCAGCCCCTACTCACGGTCGGGAGTGGAAAAATGAAAACCAATCCGCATGACGCTGCCATGGACGACCTCGATATCCGCCGCGAGCACCGTTTCTCCGGGGCCAGCCGCATTATTCTGCTCAGCACGCTGCTGTTTGCCGTCCTGGGTATCTGGGCGTATTTCGGCAAGCTGGATGAAGTCTCGACCGGCAGCGGGAAGGTAATCCCCAGCTCGCGCGAGCAGGTTTTGCAGTCGCTGGATGGCGGCATTCTCGCCGAGCTCACGGTACGCGAAGGAGATAAAGTACAGGCTAATCAGATTGTCGCGCGCCTCGACCCCACTCGCTCTGAGTCCAACGTTGGGGAGAGCGCCGCCCGCTATCGCGCCTCACTGGCTTCCAGCGCAAGGCTCAATGCCGAAGTTAACGATCTGCCGCTCGTGTTTCCCGCTTCACTACGCGCCTGGCCGGATCTCATCGCCTCCGAAACGCGCTTGTATAAAAGTCGCCGCGCGCAGCTCGCTGATTCTATGGCAGAACTGCAGGATGCGCTGGTCTCGGTAAATAAAGAGCTGGCCATAACCCAACGGCTGGAAAAAAGTGGTGCCGCCAGCCACGTTGAAGTGCTGCGCCTGCAACGACAAAAAAGCGATTTGGGATTAAAAATCACCGATCTGCGCTCACAATACTTCGTGCAGGCGCGGGAAGCGCTGTCAAAAGCCAATGCCGAAGTGGATATGCTGGCGGCTATTTTGAAAGGACGCGAGGATTCCGTCACCCGCCTGACCGTGCGTGCGCCGATGCGCGGTATTGTGAAAAACATCCAGGTCACTACCATTGGCGGCGTTATCCCGCCCAATGGCGAGATGATGGAGATTGTACCGCTGGACGATCATCTGCTGATTGAAACTCGCCTGTCTCCGCGCGATATCGCGTTCATCCACCCCGGCCAACGGGCGCTGGTGAAGATAACCGCTTATGACTACGCGATTTACGGCGGTCTGGAAGGCGTAGTCGAAACTATTTCCCCGGATACTATTCAGGACAAAGTGAAACCGGAAATATTCTACTACCGCGTGTTTATCCGCACCCATCAGGACTTCTTACAGAACAAACTGGGACGTCATTTCTCCATCGTACCGGGAATGATTGCCACAGTGGATATAAAAACAGGTGAAAAAACCATCGTCGACTATTTAATCAAACCGTTTAATCGCGCAAAAGAAGCGCTGCGCGAGCGGTAAATCCTTGAGGATTAGGGGTTGCGGGGGCTGGTCACGCGTGTCACAAGTCTGTTATACTTGCTCTAACACATTGGGGCTGATTCTGGATTCGACGGGATTCGCGAAACCCAAGGTGCATGCCGAGGGGCGGTTGGCCTCGTAAAAAGCCGCAAAAAAATAGTCGCAAACGACGAAAACTACGCTTTAGCAGCTTAATAACCTGCTCTGAGCCCTCTCTCCCTAGCTTCCGCTCTTAAGACGGGGATCAAAGAGAGGTCAAACCCAAAAGAGATCGCGTGGAGGCCCTGCCTGGGGTTGAAGCGTTAAATCTAATCAGGCTAGTCTGGTAGTGGCGTGTCTGTCCGCAGGTGCCAGGCGAATGTAAAGACTGACTAAGCATGTAGTACCGAGGATGTAGGAATTTCGGACGCGGGTTCAACTCCCGCCAGCTCCACCAAAATTCTCCATCGGTGATTACCAGAGTCATCCGATGAAGTCCTAAGAGCCCGCACGGCGCAAGCCATGCGGGCTTTTTTGTGCCTTGAATTTGTCCCGCGAAGTCCGAAGAGAACTAATTAAATCCGAACCTTTTAGGCCCATTGATAGGCCCAACGAAAAGCTCTATTGTTTTCGTTGGGCCTAAACGCATGGAGACTTACACATACTTAATATATCCATGCTTAATAACGACAACCACTTATTATTTAACCTAACACTGAATGCGGCTTTTTGACCCACCACAAAATTACCGTATTGATCGCTCACAGCTGCACAAAATGGATAAATACCGTCATCAGCACTTACAGTTTTTTCCTAAAGCCAGCGCTTCGTTCGTGTGCCATGCTTAATCACGCTAATAACTTATAACGCTAAGCGAGGATATTATGAAAAAGACAATTATCGCATTATCTGCAATTCTGCTGGCTTCTCCCGTTATTGCCGCGACGACACACGCAACTGATAATGATGTAGCCGCCGCACACGAAAATGCCAATACCGCAAAAGAAAAACTGCATCAGGCGCAGAATCAGGGCGAAGAGCAACAGTTAAAAGCAAAACATGCTGCTGAAGGTAAACAAGATGACCTGAGCAGTAAAGTGAGTGAAGGCTCACAAAAAGCCTGGAATACAACCAAAGAAGGTACTGAAAAAGGTTGGAATGCAACAAAAGAAGGTACCGAGAAAGGCTGGAATAAGACCAAAGAAGGTGCTGCCTCCGTTGAGAAAAAAGTCAGCGAGTAATCTTCCAGCCATTCAATAATAAAAAGCCGCTTTCGCGGTTTTTTATTATTAGCAATCCTTATAATAAACGTAGAAACGCATTAAAGGGTATTGGTTTACTGAACAGATACCCCTGACCAAAGCTAACGTTAATCCGTCGCAGCCTCTCCATCTGTTCTTCACTTTCTATTCCTTCCGCCACCAGTGGGATCCTGGCCAGTTCAGACAGGTGAACAATATTGCTGATGATAGTATCACTCACGCCGCCTTTACCCAGTGAGTCGATAAACATCTTATCAACTTTCAAGAACCGCGGCGAAATACGTTGCAGCGCAGCATAGTTAGAATATCCGGTCCCAAAGTCATCCAAGGCTAGCGCAGCGCCTGCCTCTTTCAAGCGCCTCAGAACACTTTCACGGATCAGATTCTGCTGCCGTTCGGTGATTTCCAGCATTACGCCAATATGAAACAAGTTCATCCGCTGAATAAAAGCGATAGTGGCATCGGTAAATTCATTATCCTCCAGTGAAAGTGGAGGTACGTTAATACCGATATGAAATGGTATATCACACTGAGCCCTAAGGCACCGCATATCAACCTCTACCTGCGTCAACAATTTCAGCGTCAGCGCATTGATCAAGCCGCTATGTTCAGCCGTGTGGATAAATTCGTTAGGGGGAATAATTCCCTGCTCAGGGTGATTCCAGCGAACAAGCACTTCAGCCCCGACGATTTTTCCGCAAGCGAGTTCAACGACGGGCTGATAAAACGGAATAAATTCATCATTATTAATCGCACGCTGCAGTATTTTTATCGGTGATATCCGCTGTGCCCGGCGTAAGTGGAAATATAACAGCAAAGACAGAACCACAAATAAAATAAGAAGATAATGATTATCCCGCACATAATCCGCAATGCCATCCTGTGAATCCGTCACAATCCAGAAAGGATAGTTTTGCGAGGCCATCTGCACGAAAGGATGTTTTTCTGGATACAATAAAAAATGCACATCAATTTTTTCTTTACGGGCAAAATCCATGAGAATTTTATCGATCGCCGCTTTATATACTGCAACAGCCACCACCTGCCCCTGAAACGGAAAATAGATTATATACATCTCCGTGTTCAGCCGATAAATCTGTTCAATCATCAGTGAATGTGTGGTCGTTCCATTGGAAATAATCCCCGGCGATTCTCGACCTTCAAGAGAAGAGCAGTTCCACTCACCGTTCCTGATGATACTGACTGAACGAATCTTCTCGCCAGACGCCGTAAGAAGACGCAATTTTCGTAGCAGATCGTCAGTGCAATTCTCTTGTATATGTGCGCTGGCTAACACAGCCAGTGTATTTACGTCGTCAAATATCGTATCGATTTCTTCGACCAGACTATTTATCGCGTGTTCTCTGACAAGTTGTCCCTCTCTATCCCATTGCTGCCATGAAGTCAGCACACCGGCCAGAAGAAAAAGCAACACCAGCATGATGGGTGTGATTTTCTTGGTTACAGACATGATTAACTCGTGTTGTTGAACAGAACGCCCCGAAGGACGCTTTTTGAGATTATTTCAGGAGGAAATGGCCAGACTGACATGCGCCAGTCTGGCTGAACTTGCCCGGTAGAATCAGCTTAGAAGTTCCATTTCACACCTACCATCGCAGCGCTGTCGTTATACCCTTTGTCGCCAGCCTGAACCCCGATATTGCCCCACAGATTAAGACGAGGACTCACCTGTCCCTCCACACCCACTTTTACCTCGGCAATATTTTTCGCTCCATCCTGGCGCACATTCACGCCATCCATGGTCGTACTGAAATCGCGTGAATTGTGCAGCCAGTTCAGCTCGGCAAACGGCTGGAATTCACGCTCTTTAGCGTTATCCATCTGGTGATGGCTCTTAATCCAGGTTTTCAGGCCCAGTCTGGTCTGCACATTACCATTACCGTTGCTGGTGATACGGGTACCGTTACTTTCACGATGGTCGTTCGCCTTCACTCCCATCCAGACTGCCTGCGCCTGAGGTTGTATGTACCATTCGTTCAGCGTTCCGTGACTGCCGGCAAACTCGCCCATTTTTTGGGCATATCCCATTTCCAGCGAAGCGGTAACCCCTTTCGATTTGTACGATTCGCCTTGCAGGTCATCGCCTTTAACATTGTTATCAAACCAGCTGTACTGAGCCCAGCTGTCCAGCCAGGCGCCGTTATGCGACGCATCATTGGCATACCACGTGGCATAAACGCCGGTGCTGTAGCCATTCACTGAGCCTTTTGAACGATAGCTCGTGCGTGAAGACTGGGTATTGCTGTGATCGTTACCGTAGCCCGCCATCACGCCAAGGTGCCAGCGATCAAGCCCATTCTGGCTCCATTGCGCAATGTCGCCCCCCAGTTGCAATACGTAACGGTTGCTCTGGGTTTTCAACTGGCCGCTACCGTCACGCCAGTTGTTGTGCCCACCGACGTGGCGCATCCACATGCTGGTGACTTTCTGCTCGCCGGTCAGGGCATCGATATACTGCGTTTCGCCCAGACGATCGTGCAAACGGGTGACGAACATGTTGTTGGCTGCCGCCAGGTTAGCCGTGTAGCTGCCGCCTTCCGGACGCAGATCTTTATCGGGATCCGGATCCGGGTTTGGCTGCGGATCGGGATTGGTTTTACCGCTGGTCAGATACCAGTTGCCGCTGTTTTCATCCTGACCACGTCCAAGGCTGTAGTCATATGCCCCCGCCACAATACGGCCAGCCTGAATAAACTCACCATCCGATACGCCATCAACATGGATAACTTCGATACCATCAATCGTTGCGGCACCTTTCCCACCGGCGTTAGTGACGCTGACAGAAGTAGTGCCACTGGTATCACCTTTCACCACCAGCTTATCCGTAACGGAATTGTCATCCCCCAGCGCAGTGTTTAAGGAAAGATGACCATCATTACCCGTGTAATTGCCATTGACCACCAGTTGATTACCGGCCTGCTGACCATTCACACCGGTTGCGAGGATACCGCTGTTAACCAGGTTTCCCTCTACAGTGAACAGGAGGTTGTCACCGGTCCCGGTACCCACCTGCAGCACACCGGCGTTATTCACATTACCTGCGACTCCCCCTACGCCCGAGAGCATCCCCGCCGTAGCTATGTTGACCTCGGTACTGGCAAGCGTGACGGGAGATGTGCCGTCACCCAGAACCAGGCCGCCCTGCTCAATATCCGTTTTCCCCGTCCAGGCGGCGTTATCACCGACAGTAATGGATCCGGCTCCCAGCTTGGTCACGTCGCCGCTACCATAAACGTCGTTATTAAGCTGCCAGTCGGTATGACTGTCCAGCACCAGTGAACCGCTATTGCGCACCTCTGCGCTGCCCAGATTTTCTGCGGTGAACGCGGTGAGCCGGGAATCCGCATCAATAGCAAATTGTCCCGTAAAGGCACTATTATTGCCCACCAGCGCGACATCGCTTTCGGTAAGTTCAATCCGTCCGGCATCGCTGATGCTGTTGTAAAGCACACCTGCCGCCTTATTCATCGTCAGCGTTCCCGCCGCCACAATATCGCCCGTGCCGAGACCCAGCGTCGTGTTCATCAGCACGCGCGCACCTTCTGCAATGGTCGTTTTTGCCGTCAGCGTGCTGTTTTCACCGGTGATGGTCAGCGTATCGCCATTGATGTTTAGCGTGCCGTTTCCGGTCAATATTCCATCGGCTGTTCCGCCCTGCTCCAGGGTCAGGCTACCGCCATTGATGTTCAGCATTGAGTCAGCCCCCGCCGTCAGCTTACCGACACTCTGGCTATGACCATTCATGTCAAAACCGGTATCGGCGGCCAGACGTAGTTCACCGGTCTGTCCCAGAACATTATCGTTTTTCATCAGCAGGTTGCCGCTGCGCACATCGGTGATACCGGTGTAATCGTTATCCATATTCGATAGCGATACCGTCTGGCCTTTGGCGCTGTCAAACGCCAGATCGCCACTGCCAGTCACGCGAGCGCTCAGATCTGCGGCATTACCGGTTTTTCCGTTCGCATCCAGGACCAGTGCATTGTCTCCGGATGCGAGCAGTTCGACTTGTGTCAGACCATAGCTAATGTACAGTCCATCATCGTTATCCCCTCCGGTGAGGCGATAATCATAGGTTCCATTCGCAACAATCTCGCCATTTTGGCTGATACCGGCTTCAACCCCATCGCTGATGATATTGCCATTGCTATCGGTCAGCGTCAGATTGCCCGCACCGCCGGTGACGGAAGAATCAGATGTTGCCAGTTGAATCAGGGACTGCGCATCGTCCTGCTCAAGAAGTGATAGCGTGGTATCAGCCAGCGGACGATCGTTCGTAATCGTGCCGGTATCAACCTGCACGGTTCCACGTCCGGAGAGATCCATCGCGCCAGCATGAATTGTTCCTTCGGAACTGCTCTGCCCCGGCGTCACCCCGTCAAAGCTGATGGTGCCGCCGTTAAACGCCAGGCCTCCGATATTTTGCTCACCGGACCCCACGTGGGTGACGTTCCCCTCGCCTACATTTAATGTTGCCTGGCTCAGCGCCTGAGTATTTAATCCAGCCAGCTCAAAGGTGCTGTTCGTTAGCGCCAGCGTACCGTTGAATCCATCTGCCGCATTGTTGCTGGTAAAATCAAACGCATTACCGCTGGCATCAACAGCGACAGTTCCGGTTCCCGCCAGATGGCTATTAAAAGCCAGCGCAGCGTCAGAATTCAGCGACAAGGTGCTGGTCGTATCAATGTTGTAACCCGTACCGGTCGCATCGTTTTGGTTATCACCCAACGCAAAATCAACATTATTAACGGTAAATACTGAACCAGCAGTGAGATCGATATGCTCCATGCCGGTAATAGCATCGGCGTGATTGAGGATGTACTGTGCGTTATTCAACTGAAGTGTATCCTCCCCATCACCACCATTGAGGCTGGTAAACAGCGAGGTTTCTGTCTCTTTGACATCTTTCAGTAGGTACAGATCGTTACCACTGCCCGTCTTGATGTCGGTTGCGGTACTGCCAGACTCCAGCGTAACGGTGTTATCACCGCTCATCAGGTTAACCTGACCAACAATGCTGGCACCCGCCGCGTTAGTAAACGCGATGCCTGCCCCCGAGAGCATTTCTACCGCTTTTTGCGACGCATCCAGCGCTTTAATAACGCCTTTATTGATAAACGTTTCCAGGGAACCGTTATCAACATTCACCACTGCGTGGCTGGTCGATTTCGATGTCAACTCACCAGCCTGTTCAACATTTTTGGTCGTACCACCGACAATCAACGCTTCACCACCGTTAGCGTCGAGTACGTTAACGCTGACGCCCGTTTTCAGGTCGGTTGACGCATTGGTGACGATCCCTTTACCCGCAGCCTGCTCAACATTGATAACCAGATCGCGCGAGTCAGACATATCCAGCGTTTGATTCGTTTCGCTGCCGTCGATATTTTCAAACAGGATCCCCGTACCGCTCCCCGTAACATTAATCGTTCCGGAGTTGGTCTGCGCCAGGGATGCTCCGGTATGAATACCGATTCCATTCCCCACACTGATAGTTGTATCTTTTAGCTGGATACCCGCAATGTTGGCGACGTTTTCAATCGCGCTTCCTTTACCCGTACTGTCCATCGTGATGATGGCTCCATCGACCAGCAGACCTTTCGCACCGGCGGCCAACAAGATACCGTGCGCGTCTCCCGATGCTTTGGTTTCTCCCGAACCCGTCAAACTTAATGACGCATCATTGCCCACGAGATAGGCTGCGGTGCCATCCGTCGCGGTAACCGTCGCATTGTTGTTCACAACGGAATCAGCGCCTTCGATGCTGACCGCCACGCCATTAACCTTGATGTCGCCGTCGTTATTCAACGAACCACCGGAAACCAGCACGCCTGTGCTGCCCGCCTGGTCAAAGTCGATGCTGCCTTTATGGTTGAGCGTACCGCCGTTGCGGGCGATGTAGCCGAAAGCACCATCCGCCGTATTACTTGTATTCAGCGTGGCGTAACTGGTCAGGGTTGAGTCACCTTTCTGATTTTCATCGACATTCCCGGACAAGTCATAATAATTACCGTCCACAATCCCGGCGGTGGTGTCTTTACCGGAAAGTTTCACGATCACCGCGTCTTTGGTGATAACCCCATCCGCTCCGCCTTCAACCCGAATCCCGGTCGCGCCGTCACCCGTGATACTCAGCGATTGCGAGCCGGAATCAAAATGGCTCCCCGTCCCAGTCACCTGCAGAATAGTGCTGTCGGTGCCTGATGCCGTCATTGTCGTACCAGACGACCCGCTGCCATCAAAAGTCGCACCACCTTCTATGCGATATAATGTTGACCCTTCAGTCGAGACATCTTGCGTATTGGTAGAGGAGGCGTTAACTTTTGAACCTTCACCATAAATAAAATAGCCAATCTGGTTTTTGCCACTGGTAAATGAGACTTTGCCTGTATCGGTAATATCGATAACACCGCCGTCACGAACGTGCAGACCAATGGCGTTATCAGCAGCAAGATTCACACTCCCACTCATCGTGAGTTGAGACCCGGTCCCCTCGACCCAGGCACCAATATTTTTTAATGTATTATCCGTGGTACTACCATTGGTGATATTTATCGTGCCCGAATGAAGCGCCTGACTCCCTCCCTGCAGTTCAATACCGCTGGCGCTGTACCCATTGAGGTTAATCGTGCCGCTGTTTACCAGCCCTTTTGCACCGTTAATCCCCATCAGGCCAATATTTTGCGCTGAGCCGATGCCATTGATGTCAATGACGCCGTCCTGGGTAACGTTGATTGCACCAGGAGACGCACTGCCGTTTGCCTGAATGGCAACAGCATTCTCGACTTTTTCTCCGATCGTGATGTTCCCGGTGTTATTGATGGTTCCACTCTTCACAAACATACCAATGGCTGGAAGAGTGACCTGGACTTCACTGGTCGCCTCATCTTTTACCGCTTGTGCAGTGCGTCCGATGTAGAGCGTCCCGTTATTAGTAGCCACTGCATTACGTTGAACAAACACACCGTAGGTATAGACACCATCGGAAGATTTCGCAGGCTCACCTCCGGTGGCAATATTCATTACTCCGTTATTAATAAAGGTCGCCGTGTCATTCATCAGCACGCCATAGGCGTTATAGATATCCTGATGCGAGGCAAGGTTGATGACGCCGTCGTTCTGTACCTTTGTCGTCCCGGTCGCGAGAATCCCGGTATGGGCGCCAACCCACGCATTTTTCACATCAAGACTGGTACCCGCATCAATAATTCCATTGTTATTTACGATGCTATCACGCGCTGAAACGACATAATCACCACCGGATGCACCGGCGGCAACCCCCAGTGTGCCGTTGTTATTGAGGGTGGCTCCGTCGGTCAGCGTCACCACGGAGGTATCGCTAAAAACCGCCTGAATATTGGCATCAGCAGAAATATTGACGACAGAGCGCGCACCGGAAGCTTTAATAAAACTGTTCACATCACGATTCGCAGCCTGCAACACCGCATCGCCATCCGGGATATTGGTGTCGAAGTGAATGTTTTTCTGTTCCGTGGAATAGGCTTTATGAAGCTCAGCTTCGTAGTCCGTGGGCGAAAGTTGCCCAGCCTCTACGGCTTTCACCAGAGCATCATTGTAGTTTTTTAAATCATCAAGATTATTAACCGTATACTCGCCAAGCGCGCTGGAGAAGGTGCCGTTATAGGTTGCGGTATCAAAGTTATAATCTTTACCGGTATTTTTCGCGACATTACCAACGCTACCGCTTTGTACGATGGTTTTGGCGTTGTAATTCAGTACCGCGTCTTTAGTGTCACTGGCGCTGCTCTCAACGTTATAAACTCCAGAGACCTTGGTGACAGCATTGAAGATATTTGCCGAGTTTGATGCCCAGCCGCTTTCCGTTGAACCAACATTCACATCAAGCGTGCCGCCTGATGTCACTGTCGCCAGCTTCATATTCACATACTGCCCATCACCGACGCTGACCCCCAGATAAGTCGTCAGATCGCCAACGCTGGTAGAGGCAAAATTATCGCTGTCATACACCTGGACTGTACGCGAAGCCCCGGTGATGGGGTCAACGTATTGAATGCTGTGGGTACGACCACCTAAAGTCGTCTGCGTCAGATTTATATTTTCACTACCTGACGAAATATAACCATTATCCATTGCCTGCTGAATAGTCATCGTTTTAAAGCCCGATGCACCAGAGGCGATGCTGCCATATCCTTTAGTACCGGTGATAATATTCATGGTTTCACCGTCACCGACAACAAG
Organism: Citrobacter sp. RHB35-C21; assembly: GCF_013816515.1. NCBI lineage: Bacteria > Pseudomonadati > Pseudomonadota > Gammaproteobacteria > Enterobacterales > Enterobacteriaceae > Citrobacter > Citrobacter sp. RHB35-C21. The sequence continues at coordinate 1,297,958 of NZ_CP057147.1, read as the reverse complement.
TTGCCCTGCGCCATTAGCGTTAGTCGACGGTAAGTAATCAGGCAAGATGTAGTCAGCGGCAAAAGCATATATTGAATGCGTAGCCAGTACGGCACCTATTATACTTAGCGCAATTCTTGAAATATTAAATTTATGCGTTCCAGATTCAATGCGGGCAGAACTATTGGTTTCCACAGAAGCACCACAACGTTTTGCCAGTTCAGAAACAACAACCGCGCAAGAGTGCGAAACACTCCATACCACTTTAAAAATCTTGTTCATCATTACCATTCCGAATAATTCCACGAATACCCTTCCTGGGAAAAATTCGTGGTCACATAGCATTATGGGATGCTCATAATTACCCAGCGGTCAGATACCTCTTCTCTGGAGTTTTTTCCGCTGAAACATTGAGCGATCTGTACATGACGAATGGTATTACCACATCAACAACCAATCTATTTATACTGATAAATTTGCAATTTATAGATGTTTTATCTAAAAAGATAAGTGATTATAGATTTAAGTATCGATATCATCACAGGAACACATAAGCAACTGTTAATGAATTGCATAAACAATGTAATATGACGACCTAATTTTCTACACAATAAACAAACATTTCAAATTAAATAAAACGCATATTAATTTATTTCATACCCCGTAAAAAACATTTATAATCACAGCTCTTAAACAACAAACAACTTATAAGAGAAATCTTATTGCATGGGTTATATTGAAAAACATAACCCATTTGAGTTACTTAAATTATAACTGCGAGAAACAGGGATTTCAGTCAGTCGAAAACACACCTCGCGATAAGCAAGTTCCGCGGCATCTGTACCGCCAGGGGTTGAATGTAATAAGTGAAAAATATCAAAGCCTTTCTAATTGTTGTTTAAGACGCTTGATACCATACTATTTTTAGATTATTTTACTTAAGTAACTTTTCGTTTACTCATTATAAAAATGCCACTTACTAAAGTTACTGACAATTTGTAAATCAACCAGAGACTCAGAACTACGCAGTTCTCAAACCGGCGAATGATTATAATGGTCTATCTGAAAATAGTAGCACTCTTATAATTTAAGCAGAGTGAAGCAGGTATTTATACTTAAAATGAACAATTTCATAGTTTTTTATGCCAGAGGGGATATTTTATAATGCTCAAATGCCCCCTCCTCCTGCATCGGCCCTGACACCTCTCACGATACTGTAGTGAAGAAGAAATACCACTATGGTTTATAATTACGTAATACCCTGTTAATGATGAAAAAATGAAATATCTAATTAACAATGAAGTTACATTTAGGACTGATGATGGCGTTTTGGCGAGTCTGAGTCCGTCGGACAACTCACTCACCCTGTCTATTACCGCAAACAGGATCTTCACCTATCTCCTCGAGCAGGAAGGGAAAGTAGTCTCGAGAGAAGAGATGTTTACGAATGTCTGGGACAAAAATGGTCTGCAAGCCTCAAACAACTCATTAAGCCAGTATATTTCTTTGATTCGTAAAGGATTACAGGAGCTCGGTTGTGAACACGAGATTATTCAAACAGTACCACGGGTCGGCTTTTTCATCGCTGAAGGATTGGTAACCACCATAGAGGAATCGCCTTTGGTTTCCGCGGCGTCCCTCACTCCCGCAAAAGCCACGCCTTCCCTGTCAAAACGCGTAAAAATGATGCTGCTTGCAGCTGGGGGTGTCTCGTTATTCATGCTTCTTTACCCAGTCAACACATTGTTTAACAGCACTCAAAACAACCTTCCCGTCGTACAGTTGTATAAACTTGGCAATATCGACCTCTGTCCGGTCTATACCGTTTTTGAAAGCTCACGAGAAGTGGCAACTGCGAAACTTGAAAAAGCCAAAAAAATGGCTGATTTACACCTGAAGTGTCTGGCTGGCGCATTGTTTATTTTCCAGCCTGACGATCTGTACGTCTACGGCGAAAAAGGTCGCATATTTTTATCCCGCTGTACTTTCAATAATGCAGAAAAAACAAAGTTTGCTGGATGCAAGGACCTTTATATCCATGAATACTAAATATAAAACCAAGATATTACTTGCAGGAGCGGCCGTTCTGGTCGCTGTCAGCACCTTGTTAAGCGCGAATGGAATCAGCCTCATTCCAGTCAATCAGGGAATAAGCGTGCATTGCGTCTCCACACTTTCACTACCCGAACTGCCCGGGGGTGGGAAATACGATGGTAGCCTGATGATCCAGTTGCAAACAGATAACACTGGCGTCATTGATTTCTCAGGGATTATTACCACAACCCCACTGGCAGACAACCGCCCAGGACATCGCCTTATCCTGCAACGCTCCGTCAGTTTTAATTATCGGATAAAAGATAAAGGCGTCGTTTTTCTGCAAGACGTGAAAATGAGTAAACACAGTCTGGATAACGTGTCGGATGAGATGTTTATCCATAATATCTATGACCCGTTCACACCCAGTAAGCGTGCGCAAATATATAAAATTGATAATGCCTACCTGTTAGGCAATACCTTTTCGCCAACGAACGTCTGCGTTAGTAAATCGTAGTAATAAGCCGTAATCCAGGATTGCCTACCCGCCTGGCTAAACCAGAGCAGGGCACGGTAACGCATTGGCCCTGACTCCACGTGTGGCGACAGTAAATCGCTTTCCCTGTCGCCACACGCTTTCGCCCTTATCCAGCGACCAGATAAAATACAGTCCGTTATTACCATAAGCTACAATAATATTAATTTTAGATAATCAACGGCACGTTTGCTGACAATAATGAGCAAAGGGTTATTATTGGCCTGTCTTTTTTTTTAGCAGGAAAGTAAAATGAAAAAAACAAAAGGGTTGATAATTGTTGCCCTTGCTTTCACCCTGGCGTCATGTGCTTCAATTCCTGAGAATATCAAAGGTAATAATCAACCAGATATACAAAAAAACTTTATCTCCGTGCATAACCAACCGGGATTATATACCGGTCAGCAGGCCCGCTTTGGGGGTAAAGTCATCAATGTGATTAACACCAAAACGGATACATTACTGGAAATCGCCGTTCTGCCACTGAACAACTATGCTAAACCGCAAATAGACGCGAGCTATCAGGGGCGTATTCTTGCCCAGCAGAAAGGTTTTCTCGATCCGGTAAACTACAGAAACCATTTCGTTACTATTTTGGGGACAATTCAAGGAGATGAACCAGGATTCATCAACAAAGTCCCGTACAACTTTGTTAAAGTTGATTTACAAGGTATTCAGGTTTGGCATTTAACAGAGTCAGTCAACACCACCTATAATATGTGGGATTACGGCTATGGCGCGTTCTGGCCTGAACCCATGTGGGGCGCCCCCTATTACGCTAATACAGTAACTCAGGTAACTCCGGAGCTAGTGAAATAATCTCTGTAGTAAGATGGCGCGAATATATTCCGGAGTCGGGTACTGACAAACGCCCAGCACATCACCCCGCGTTGACCTTATTGCGCCATCCTGCTTTATGAGATCCTTCGCTTAGCACGCATTCTTCCTGTTACATATAATTTTACCCGCTAACACTTGAGCGAAAAAATGGGCTTTAGCCATCTCATGCCTGAGCATCTTTTGTTATTTACCGATAACTCTTCCACCCTGCCTGTAATAAAAGAACATCGGTGTTTACGATTTATTCAGGGATTACTATGAACAGAAAATGCTTACTGTTGATACCATTATTTTTTAGTAGCGTCATCATCACCGCCTGCGATAATAAACCTGCAGTAAAAACCACCGCGATGGAGCCCGAGGTCGGCGTTGTTACCTTAGCGCCCTCTTCAGTGAATATTAAAAGTGAACTTCCAGGTCGCGCGGTTTCATTCGAGATCGCCGAAATCCGCCCTCAGGTTGGTGGGATCATCATAAAACGCAACTTTATTGAAGGTGATAAAGTCAGCAAAGGAGAGTCACTGTATCAAATTGATCCAGCCCCGCTGCAGGCACGACTGGATTCAGCCAAAGGCGCGCTGGCAAAGGCACTGGCGACGGCCAATAATGTGCGTCTGACATTAAATCGGCAGTCAGCGTTAATAAAATCCAATTACGTCAGCCGTCAGGACTACGACACGACACGCTCACAGCTTAATGAAGCAGAAGCCAATGTCGCCGTCGCCAAAGCGGATCTTGAGCAGGCCACCATCAACCTTCGTTACGCTAATGTCACCTCACCGATTGATGGCATCAGCGGTAAATCCTCCGTAACCGTGGGTGCCCTGGTCACCGCAAATCAGGAAAACGCGCTGGTCACCATTCAGCGGCTGGATCCGATTTATGTTGATTTAACACAGTCAGTACAAGATTTCTTACGCCTGAAAGAAGAGAAAGCCAACGGCAAAATTGCCCAGCAACAAGGCAAAATTCCAGTTGAGCTGATGCTGGAAAACGGCAAACCCTATCGCCATACCGGTACGCTTGAGTTTTCCGATCCCGCCGTCGATGAGACCACCGGATCGGTGACTTTGCGCGCCGTGTTCCCCAATCCTGAAGGTGAAATTTTACCCGGCATGTATGTCACAGCGTTGCTGGACGAAGGCAGCCAGCAGAACGTTTTGATGGTCCCCCAACAAGGGATTACGCATAACGAACAAGGAAAAGCCACTGCGCTGATCCTTGACCAGCAAAACGTGGTGCAACTGCGCGAAATAAACGCCGTGAAGGCCGTTGGCAATCAATGGCTGGTGACCGCAGGATTACGCCCCGGCGATCGGGTCATTGTGTCCGGATTACAAAGAATTCGTCCGGGAATCAAAGCCCGGGTCCTCCCTTCAAAACTGACCACTCCTGACGCGGGAACTGAACAGTAATATTTCAGGTATTAAGGACACTTTCTTCATGGCCAACTTTTTTATTGAGCGCCCGGTTTTCGCCTGGGTGCTCGCCATTATCATGATGTTTACGGGCGGTATCGCGATAATGAACCTGCCGATCGCCCAGTATCCACAAATTGCTCCCCCAACCATTACCATCAGCGCTGCCTACCCAGGGGCAGACGCAAAGACCGTTGAAGACTCCGTAACTCAGGTGATTGAACAGAATATGAATGGTCTTGATGGCCTGATGTATATGTCATCCACCAGCGATGCGGCAGGTAATGCGTCGATTATCCTGACTTTCAAAACGGGCACGTCACCCGATATTGCGCAGGTTCAGGTACAGAATAAACTGCAGCTGGCGATGCCTTCTTTACCGCAGGAAGTACAGCAGCAAGGGATCAGTGTTGATAAATCCAGCAGCAATATTTTGATGGTCGCCGGCTTTATCTCTGATAATAACAGCCTGAGCCAATATGATATTGCCGACTATGTGGCCTCGAACATCAAAGACCCAATAAGCCGCACTGCCGGGGTGGGGAGCGTACAGTTATTCGGTTCGCAATACGCCATGCGTATCTGGCTGGATCCGCAAAAGCTCGACAAGTATAACCTCACACCTCAGGACGTCATTACCCAGCTCAAAGTTCAGAACAACCAGATATCGGGCGGGCAGTTGGGAGGCATGCCTCAGTCAGCCGATCAGCAGCTAAATGCGTCGATAATCGTCCAGACGCGCCTGCAAACTACCGATGAATTTGGCAAGATCTTTCTTAAAGTTCAGCAAGATGGCTCCCAGGTTCTGCTGCGCGATGTCGCGCGAATTGAGCTGGGTGCGGAAAATTATGCAACGGTTGCACGTTACAACGGCAAACCCGCCGCCGGGATTGCAATTAAACTTGCCGCTGGCTCGAATGCCCTGGAAACATCCCAGGCAGTCAAACAGGAGCTGAACAGATTATCGGCCTGGTTTCCGGCCAGCATGAAAACCGTTTATCCCTATGACACCACTCCGTTTATCGAGATTTCGATTCAGGGGGTTTTTCATACTTTGATCGAGGCAATCATTCTGGTATTCCTCGTCATGTATCTGTTTTTGCAAAGTTTCCGCGCAACGCTTATTCCCACAATCGCCGTTCCGGTAGTGATCCTTGGCACCTTTGCGATACTCGACGTCGCGGGTTTTTCGATTAATACGCTCACGATGTTTGGCATGGTGCTGGCGATAGGGTTGCTAGTCGATGATGCCATCGTGGTGGTTGAGAACGTAGAACGCATTATTGCCGAAGAACACCTGTCACCAAAAGCGGCGACCCACAAAGCGATGGGCCAGTTGCAGAGAGCGCTGGTCGGTATTGCCGTTGTGTTATCCGCCGTATTTATGCCGATGGCATTTATGAGCGGAGCAACCGGTGAAATTTTCCGTCAGTTTTCTATCACCTTAATCTCCTCCATGCTGCTGTCGGTGTTTGTGGCGATGAGCCTGACGCCAGCACTCTGCGCCATGCTGTTGAAATCCCACGAGGGAGAAAAAGCAAACACACATATTCTGTTTACCCGTTTCAATCACTTTATGGAGAAATGTACTCAGCACTACACGGACAGCACCCGTAAACTGCTACGTTGCACAGGCCGTTATATGGTCGTGTACTTAGTGATTGGCGCGGGCATGATTGTGCTGTTTCTACGTACCCCGACCTCCTTTTTGCCTGAAGAAGACCAGGGGGTATTCATGACCACCGCGCAATTGCCTTCGGGCTCAACGATGGTGAACACCAGCAAAGTGCTCGGGGAAATAACGGATTACTACCTGACGAAAGAACAGAAAAATGTCGCTTCGGTTTTCACCGTAGGCGGATTTGGTTTCAGCGGCCAGGGGCAAAACAACGGTCTGGCGTTTATCAGCCTGAAACCGTGGTCAGAACGCGTTGGTGAAGAAAACTCAGTTACCGCCATTATTCGACGGGCGATGATGGCCTTAAGCACCATCAATAATGCCGTCGTTTATCCGTTTAATTTACCCGCTGTTGCAGAACTGGGAACGGCTTCAGGTTTTGACATGGAGCTGCTGGATAACGGTAACCTTGGGCATGAAAAAATGATGCAGGCCCGAAACGAGCTTCTGGCGCTGGCCAACCAGTCGTCCGGTGAGGTCGACGGGGTGCGCCCGAATGGTCTGGAAGATACACCGATGTTCCGCATTCATGTTAACGCCACGAAGGCGGAAGCCATGGGCGTTGCATTATCGGATATCAATCAGACCATCTCCACGGCGTTCGGTAGTCGCTATGTCAATGATTTCCTGAATCAGGGACGCGTTAAAAAAGTGTATGTCCAGGCCGATACGCCGTTCCGTATGTTGCCGGATAATATTAATCACTGGTACGTACGTAATGCCTCCGGCGCTATGACGCCGCTTTCGGCCTACTCATCCACCGAATGGACCTACGGTTCTCCCCGCCTTGAACGCTACAACGGTCAGCCTGCAATGGAAATTCTGGGCCAGCCGGTCGAAGGGAAAAGCAGCGGCGATGCGATGAAATTTATGGCATCGCTGATAAATAAACTGCCTGCGGGCGTCGGCTATGCCTGGACCGGTCTGTCTTATCAGGAGGCGCTGTCCACAAACCAGGCACCAATGCTGTACGGCATTTCGCTGATCGTCGTGTTTCTGGCACTGGCGGCACTGTATGAAAGCTGGTCGATACCGTTCTCGGTAATGCTGGTTGTGCCAATCGGGGTGGTCGGCGCTTTGCTGGCGACCGACTTGCGCGGCCTGAGCAATGATGTTTACTTCCAGGTAGGCCTGCTCACCACTATGGGGCTCTCGGCTAAAAACGCCATTCTGATCGTCGAGTTCGCCGTCGAGATCATGCAAAAGGAAGGAAAAACGCCGCTTGAAGCCGCAGTAGAGGCCGCGCAAATGCGCTTACGACCTATTTTGATGACGTCACTGGCCTTTATCTTAGGGGTTATCCCTCTGGCAATAAGCAACGGCGCGGGCTCTGGCGCGCAAAATGCCGTCGGTACGGGTGTTATTGGTGGGATGCTGGCCGCGACAGTGCTGGCGATCTACTTTGTTCCGCTGTTCTTTGTTCTCGTAGAAAACATGCTGGCGCGATTCAAAACACGGCGCTGATTCCCTGCCCTCGTACGTGATTATCCCTGGGATAAGTTTATTAAATCCCAGGGATTCTCAATGCTCTCTCAGAGAAAGGGTTCCATTCACCTTAAGTTCTTCATTTCATTACAGCGACGATACTGTGACTACGTTAAGAGTGGCATTCTCCACCACACTTGAGTCCCTCTGCTCTGCGGGTAATCAATGCCCGGTGGCGCTTCGCTTATCAGGTCTACGGTTGTTAGCGGGCCCTGCTATCCAGCGAATTTCTCGCGGATAGCAGGGTAAACATTACGGGGATTTTTTCTTGTAGGGTAACAACTAAGGTAGGTACAGAGGTTGTCAATTCTGACTCATGCCAGGCTATCAAAACGGGTAATCAATAGTGCAGACCGGAACCCTTCAGATTTACGGCCAGCTCGCCCAATTTAGTATCAGGGTGTCGATGACACATTTTAATCATCTTGGGTACAGCGACAGTTTCCACCTCATGCAGGGGAACATAATCATCGCCTTTAAAGTCCGAATTTTTATTAACAATCACAAAGGCAATTGCTGTCATGTATTGCCGACTCATATCAACGAATTCTTTACAGGTCATATCTTGTGGCGCCGCTTCCGTTGCCTGTGTAGCAAAAGCACGGCTCATCGGCGCCATAACAGAGGCCATAAGAATAGCTGTAGAGACAATCAATTTAATATTCACAATGCGCTCCAGAAGTAGCATTAATTTTTATCGGCGAGTTTTTCAGTTTGTACCAACGACGCATTTCTGCGCAGACTGATAAAAGCCAAAGAACTAAAGATCATCTCAACGCCTATAAAGATGGAGGTAAACACATAAGAGCGGTCGGGATCCATATTCAGCCACACGGCTGCAATAAGCAGGTCAAAAATACCGATAAAAATATTCCATCCATAGCCCGGACTGCGGAACATTTTGACGCCGGAAGCAACACGAAAAATCCCGCCAAGAATAAACAGGCAGCAAAAAACCATTGCCAATGAATTCATACCTATCACAGGATTTTCGAGGAAACAGTATCCCAGCAGCAACCATGCGATAGCAAAAAAGGCATAGGTAAATTTGGCTTTCAACTGCTTTTTACCTGAGGAAAACAGGCTGTAAATAGAATAGAAGCCGCACACCAGGAACATAAAACCTGTTGCATAGCTCAAGTAAACACCTGCAGCGATTGGATAGATTAAGCAGCAGATGCCACAAACCAACAACAGCACGGCCATGATTGTGGCGTGTCTTTTATAATGAAATAGTGTTTTTTCATTAAATGCTTTCAGGCTACGCTGATTAAAAACAAACATACATCCTCCGTTACATAGAAACGCAATGTAACCTACTAATAAAAGAGTAATATTCAATTAATACATATCACTTACAATGGGATGATAAGACTTTCACTCCGAATTCGTATATAAGAATAAAGGAATGTCATTATCCGTATAATCCTACACGCGTCAGACGTCTGACACCTGTAAGATTAAACGCTCATTATTCTATCCTGGCTCTGATTCCACTCTTCGAAGTTATTTAATATGCTTATTTCGTTTGGTGAGATATACCAAATTTATTCAGGAGAAAGTAATGAAAAAGATTATTCTTGCAGGTCTACTTGCAACCATGATGGGCTCAGCCCCGGTACTGGCAGCTACCACTACCACGCCGGCACAAACTGCTACCGCCAATGTACAAAAAGAAGCTGCCGATATTATGCAGGTCGCAGTACAAGGTGCAAACGCGATGCGTGATATTCAGCTTGCCCGTCTGGCCCTGTTTCATGGACAGCCTGACAGTGCTAAAAAATTAACCGATGACGCCGCTTCCCTGCTTGCAGGTGACAGCCACGACTGGGCGAAATTTGTAAAAGCTGCGCCTAAAGCCAAGATGATTGACGATCAGTACGTGATTATTAACGCTACGATTGCGCTGTCAGAAGACTATATTGCCACCCCAGCTAAAGAATCTGCTATCAATACAGCGAATGGCAAAATGGCTAAAGGCGACTGGAAAGGTGCTGTGGATACCTTGCAACTGGCGGGTATCAGCGTGCTTCAGACCCAATACCTGATGCCCCTGAATCAGACGCGTAAAGCCGTTGCCAGCGCTCAAAAACTGCTGTCTTCAGGTAAATACTATGAAGCAAACCTTGTGTTAAAGGGTGCTGAAGAAGGCATTGTGATCGATAGCGAGATGCTGGGCGCAGGCCAGTAATACTCAGCACTACGGAGTGTTGAACCAGGACTTTCTCTCCTGATCGGGTTGCTACGGCAACCCGATCAGGGGGGTTAATGGCTAATCAGACTGTTAATCTCAATCTCAATTTCCCGCATGACGGCAACAATCTTCTGTAATGCTTCCTGGCGTACTGCCAGAGGAAGATCGTCATGTCGCATCGATTCAAAAGGTTCGCATAGCGTCTGAAGAGCAGTAATGCCCAGAATTTGCGCCGAACCATGCAACCGGTGAAGGGCTCGCAAAAACAGCTGGGGTTCGTCTTGCTCAACGGCTTTCTCGGCCGCCTGTAAATCGCTAAACGTTGCCTCGCGGAATGTTTCGAGTATCTCGTTCATTAATGCGCGATCGCCGCCAGTATTTTCCGTCAAGACATTGAATTTCAGATGCCGGATTGCACAAGGAGACGAATAACCGGTTTCGATTTTACTTAATTCATGCGTCAGTGTCTGAATCGACACGGGCTTAAACAGACACAAATTCATGCCGTTTTGCAGACACCTGTCACGTGACTGTGGGAGCGCGCTGGCCGTCAGTCCCCATATTTGTAAATGAGGCTGCTGACGACGTAACGAAGCCGCAAGATCAAACCCGTCCTTCTTCGGCATATTCACATCAGTTATCAACAGGTCGTATGATTTTTTAGCCAGTTTGGCTTCGGCTTCCTCACCATCACACGCTTCATCCACGCTGTAACCAATGGCGTTCAACTGTCGCTTAAGCAGCAGGCGATTGGTCGGGTTGTCATCTGCTATCAAAATAGACAGACACGGCAGCGGCAACAGCGCCCCCGGTGTGTTGCTATCCGGTACAATTGACTGGCGGGCAGTCTCAACCGGCAGCGTTATGGTAAACGTGGTTCCTTGCGCCGGTACGCTCATCAAATCCAGCGTACCGCCCATCAGCGTCACCAGCTCTTTGCAGATAAATAATCCCAGACCAGACCCCGTTTGTTGACGCCCACAGCGCCCCTGAGCGTAGCGACGAAACAGCCCGGCCTGCTCCTCTTCGCTAATCCCGCAACCGGTATCGCTAATGGCGATGGTCAGGGTACCGTGATTCTCCCCGTCAGGTGTTAAACGGGCCGTCACATGAATGCTACCCTGCTCGGTAAACTTCAGCGCATTGCCCACCAGGTTGGTGAGAATTTGCCGCAAAGCTTGTTGATCGACAAACACCCTCTCGTTTGCCGGCAACTGGCTTACGCAAGCAAGCGTAACGCCTTTCTGTCTGGCTAAGGCATCAAAAGAGTGACACTGCAATTCAATGAGCTGCGAGAGATCCGTCCATTGAGGAACAACCTGATATTTACCAGACTCAATCTTATCAACGTCCAGAATCTTACCGATCAGCCCAAGCAATGACTGGGCTGTCGCTGCGGTAAGAGCAATCGCCTCTTTTCGTTGTGCCGGGCTGAGTTCTGAGCTCGACAGTAATTCCAGAAAGCCCACAATCGAGCTGACAGGGGTACGTAATTCATGGCTCATGCTCGCAAGAAAGCGACTTTTGGCCTTGGTTGCTTCAATCGCTTTATTTTTTTCGGTTTCCAGTTCTTGAGACAGTGCCTCTTTGAGATGAAGCTGCTCTTCCAGCTGCCGCTGCGATTGTTTTCTTTTATTTACCTCACGGGAGAGTGAGATCCCCCAGATCAGGCTAATTGCTATCAGCAACAGCGCAAACACCACCAGTTGATAGAACTGTTTGCTATACCGACTCCAGAGATCGACCTGCGTATTAGAAATTTTCGACCACTTCTCCGTCATCTGCAAAATCTCACGCGGCGGTATCGCCTGCAGCGCTTTATCCATTACGGACTTCAACATGGGCTCGTGGGGAGAAATCGCAAAGCTCACCGACGCACCAGGCATATCCGGTAGCCTAAAAAAGTGCATATTTTTCTGGTAGTCATGATCGACCATGAACCTTGCCGACAATTCGGTAGCAATTGCCGCGTCAACCTTGCCATCCCTGAGCATAGTCATCGCGACGCTGCCAGTATCAGCATCCACCCAGGTGGCCTGCGGGTAGCGTTGTTTCAGGTCACTTTCCAAAACATGTCCGGCGGGCAACGCAATACGGATCGGTGTATTCAGTAACGAGTCGGCCGTTTCATCGCGGGAAGTGATAATCACAAACGCCACATTCATCAGCGGATCGCTAAAGGTCGAATTGTGCTGATTTTGATTTGTCAGGGTGATAGTGGGATACATATCCCATCGTTCGCCGCTTATTTGTTTTGTCTGTTCACTTTTGGTGTTGGCCAAAACCGGCTCAAAATCAATCCCCGTTTGCAGATGAATAATATTCAGCAAATCGCCAAGAATTCCACGTAACTCACCGCTGCGATCGACAAGCGTGTAAGGCGGATAATCTGGATTGATAAGAATGCGAATAGTATGTTTCTTCTTCAGCCACGCTTTTTCCTGATCGGTAAAAGGAATAGGCGCATTCAGAAAAGCAAGGTTACCGCGGTTCAGCCAGTTCTGCATGACCTGCATATGAATTTCATTACTGATTGACGTAATGAAACCATCAAGAATATTTCTTAATACTGGCTGGTCGTCCTTCACCACAAAATAATTATATTGCTCTTGTTTATCAAAGTAGTGCGTAATAACCAGTGATTGCGAAAAATATCGGGAGACACAATGACTGCTGGTGATATTGTTCCCAATATAATATTGGTTATCACCGTTCACTACCGATGCCATGGCCTGATACTCGTCGTCGTAAAATGAGACTTTAGCTTCAGGAAAAGCATCCTGGATAACATCAAGAAAAGGACAATCTCGCACACACGCGACGCTAACCGGATGCTCCGAGGTCAGCGGCAGCATAGTGTTTTTTAGCGAGGTCACAAGCGTCGGCCACGTCGTCAGTAATGCCGAAGTGCGCAATAAATGGCCGCCGACATCTTGTCGCCGGGACAGCTGAGTTATCAATGTATCTACATCGTTACTGGCAAGTGCGTTCAGCGCTTCATGCTCATTATCATACTGCTTTATAACAATTTTTATATTGAGATTCTTTTGCATTAGCGCAAGATAATCCGCGTTGACGCCCCGATAATATTCACCGCTATTTTGATAAACAATGGGGGAGACTTCCGGTAACCAGGTGCCAACAACCAAGGTTTTTTTATGCGCTAACCAGTTTGTTTCTTCCCTGTTCAAGCCGATATGTTGTACTGAGGTATTATAGTTACTTTTTAGCTCAACTTGCCGGGCTGAGCTTACACCCGTAGAAAACCCGATGGTAAATATGACCATCAAAAAAATAAACAAGCGTTCCAGCATTACTCTATCCTATTTTATTTCTTTGCGCATAATCATAAATTTCCATTAATGACGAGCAATCTAATTTCTCCATCAAACGGCTTTTATAGGTGCTTACCGTTTTATTACTGATGTTCATTTTGCTGGCAATAGTGCTGTAATCCATACCGTTAAGAATATAACGCAACACTCTCATTTCCTGAGTCGACAACGTATCAAGCTTATCCTGTTCGCTGACAGATGAGCCAGTAAAATGCTCAAGGGAAAAGGGAAAATAGCTATACCCATTTTTTGCAGCTTCGATTGCGGCAAGAATATTATTCATACCTTCTTTTTTACTCACAAATCCGTTGGCACCGTATTCGGCGCTACGTTTGCCGTAAAAAAATTCATTTTTGGCTGAAATGATAATGATTACACCAGCATAGTGCCGCTTTCGCAGTTGTTCCAGCACTTCGATGCCGCTGATGCCCGGAATATCCACATCAATAATCAGTAGCTCCGGCTTAGTTTTTTCAACGGTTTGGACCACATGCTCTCCGCTGTCGAGCTCGGTGGTTACGGTAATACCATTAGTATCGAGTAAGTTGCGGATGGCTATGCGAGCTAATGGGTGATCATCAACGATTATCGCGTTCATTGCGTACAAGAATCCCGATAAATAAAGAGAGGCGATGGCTATCGAGCAGGTGAGCCTTAAGCATTATAATTTATAAAAATAAGGCGTTATCAGGTAAATCCTAACACATTCACACGTATATTTATTAGTTTTTTATAAAAACGAAGAATAAGGTATAAATGCAACACTGCATTTTACAAATTTTAAACCTTGAGCCTATCTAAATATCAAACCATTAACACAACCAAAAGGAATATTCCTACATGTGTAGGATTAATCCCTCATCTATTATGATTCATTCTTAATGGCCGGGGTCATATAACCAGGGGGGGTCATCACAACGGCAAAGGTGTATATGCAGAATAGCTATCTAAGAATCATTTTTATACCAGGTCAAATCTGGAGAAAAAGATAATAAACCTGCTGATTTGATAGTAAAACGCCCTGTGGCTCAGGAAACAACAGAGCCACAGGAGTCAGTCATGAATCAGGCTTTACTGGGCAACGCCCCAATAGCATGGGAGCTTTTCACGGTCAGCGTAACGACGGCAGAACACAACAGCGCGGCAATCATAAAGATAGATGAGTCCGGTAGAGTACCGGACTCTGACAGAGTAACAATGAAATTACAGTGTCCAGGTATAGGGGTTCAGTGCACGGTGAGCCTCTCTTGCACGTTCACGGGTATCTGAGCCTCAGAGAATTGATATCACTGAGGTGAACGGAACCCTGAGCCGGAATCACATGTTCTCCATACATGCTTAACTGAACGGTATTGCGCGTAGCGCGGGCTTGTGGTGGTTAAGTACAGGGATACTTAATCAAACACACCATTGATAACCGCGGTGACAATTGCCGTGCTCAGTGCAATCAACACCAGATTGTCGCCAACAACCTGCCATTCATAACCCGGGTAATACGGCAGTTGATTCAGCATCGAGGATGGGACACTTTTCTTAGCGATCCCCGGAGGAAGTGGTTTTCCTCGCGCCAGATTTTTGGCGATGCCCGGAGGCAGTGACTTATATCCCGTCAAACCATATCTGACGGCGTACTGCCTGGCCACGTTATAGCTAATATCACTATCAACATGGTCCGGCTTGCCATAATTTTTACGCTGTTCCGATTGCGAGTTGTTTTTTGGGCCTGGGTTTCCTTTCTGGCTATGACTGCTATTACCCTTATTCCCACTATTACCATGGTTGCCGCTATTACCATTTCCGTTGCCATTACCGGGGTTAGCCGAAACGGGGATAGCGCACATCGACATCGCGGCAACGGCAACTAAAGCCGTTGCTAAAGTACGGAGCCTGGACATGATGATTCCTTAAGATATGGATACATACAAAATGTATGGTATTGCGTGAATATTGGCTATCGCTATGAATCCGATTTATTGGCAGAAAAACGCTGTCGCTTTGCAAAGTGAGCAGCTTTGATTGACCGTTTTTAAAATTAAAACCCGCCATTCCCGTTAACTCAGATCGGCAAGCGACAGGCACAGGATCTGAGTTTTTGGGAATAACTTCGCGAAAATGGAGAGAAAACGGCGTTTTTTTTCGGTTAAGCTATGTTCATGCTTTGGCGCTACCCATGGTCAGATTCACTATTCAGGAACCCACCCATAATGGCAAAAAGTACCCCGCAGCTGCCGCTCGACCCACATATGTGTCGCAGCTATGAAAAAAAGTCGCGAAGTCCGCTGGCGCTCTACTCAGAGTATCAGCGGATGGACGTCGAGCTGCGGGCTCCGCTAGCCATGACCTACAGCCACTGGCACGGTCAGGTTGAAGTGAATGTGCCGTTTGATGGCGATGTGGAGTACCTTTTCAATGACGAAGTGGTGAAAAGCAAACAGGGCTTTATCACGCTGTTCTGGGCCTGCACACCCCATCAGCTGACGGATGCCGGGCACTGTAAACAGATGGCCATCTTCAACTTACCGATGCATCTGTTTTTGTCCTGGCCGCTGGACAGGGAACTGATCAACCACGTGACGCATGGGATGGTGATCACGTCGCTTGCCTCGCAGCAGCTGAGCGCTTTTGAAGTGCAGCGTTGGCAGAGTGAACTCAACAGCAACAATGAGCAAATTCGTCAATTAGCCATTGATGAGATTGCCCTGATGCTCAAGCGATTTAGCCTCGCTGGCTGGCGGCCAGTGCTGGGTAACAAAACATCGCGCACCCAGAAAAACAGTATTTCACGGCATTCACAGTTTTACGTCAGCCAGATGCTGGAGTTTATTGCCGCAAACTGCGACAAACAGCTTACGGTCGATGCTATTGCCGAACACGTTAAGCTCAACCCAAATTATGCGATGGGCATTTTTCATCGCGTGATGCAACTAACCATGAAACAGTATATTACCGCAATGCGCATCAACCATGTGCGGGCTTTGCTTAGCGATACGGATAAAACAATTCTGGATATCGCTACAATTGCAGGTTTCCGATCCAGCAGCCGTTTTTATAGCTCATTTCATAAATACGTCGGCATGCCGCCGCAGCAATATCGCAAACTGAGCCAACAGCGCCGAAATCATTCACCTTATGCCGAGGGGTAATTTATTCGTCAAACTCACTCTTACCTTACAACCAAAATATAAACATCAGAATAGCAGGTCAAAATAGATAATCTGCAGCAGTTAATAAAATAGGGTTCAGCCATGAACTCTGGCAACTATGTTACTCAGTTATGGGTGACCTGTAGCAGGTATTTATTTGACGTGTTCAACCATTAACGATTGGGATGGAATTATGGAATTAAATAGCTGCACCGCCAACAACAGAAAGCCATTGTCTTTCTTTTGGTCAGTTTTACCCATGATAGTCATGCTGGGTGGAATTAGCATCGGATATTTTATCTTCAATATTCGAGCTGAACCCATGATCCTCGTGGGAACCGCAACCGCCTCGTTTATCGCCATCGCTCACGGCTACACGTGGGATGACATTCTACAATCTATTTGCAATAAAATATCTGAAGCGCTTCCTGTCATATTAATCGTCGCCAGTATCGGTTTCTTAATTGGCGCATGGATGGTGTCAGGCACTATTCCAATGATGATTTATTATGGTCTGAAGTAGATTAACCCGCAGTATTTCTATATTTCAGCATTTATGCTGGGAGCGCTGATCTCAGTCTGTACCGGCACCTCCTGGGGATCTATCGGAACCGTCGGGATCGCCATGATTGGCGTAGCGATTGGTCTGAATGTTTCGCTGCCCATTGCTGCTGGCGCTATTGTCTCCGGCTGCTGGTTTGGTGATAAGCTTTCTCCGGTTTCTGACTCAACCAACATGGCGGCGCTGGCTGCCGGTGTAAACCTGTACTCGCATATCGGCCATCTGCTGTGGACCACCGGCCCGGGATTTATTATTTGCTGCGTCGTATACAGCTATATGGGCATGGGCATTGATGCCTCATCCAGCGCGCCAGCTAATATCACCAACTTGATGAACGCTATCGGCCAGATTTATCACTTTAACATTCTGCTACTGTTGCCACCGATCATCGTTTTGTATGGCTCACTGTCAAAAAGACCGCCAATCCCGATGCTCTTTTTATCCACAATAGTCTCGATGATTCTGGCATTAGCCTTTCAGCAATTTACCGCATCATCGGTTGGCGAATCCGTGGTTAGCGGTTTTAAGCTCGCGATGCTCACCGGAGATAACCTGCCAACACTGTCATCAGATGTTTCGCGCTTACTGGAACGAGGCGGCGCCATTTCAATGTTTAGCAGCTTCGTCACCGTCTTCAGCGCCTTCAGCTTTGCCGGCGCAATGAGTGCGACAGGCTCTTTGCACACCGTGATAAACGCGCTCACGAAAGGCGTTAAATCCACATTCCGCCTGGTGGCCACCACGATTGTGACGACGTTCACCATCTGTGCCTGTACGGCAAATGGAACCTTGCCACTGCTGCTGTGCGGCGATGCCTTTAAAGAAGAATATAAAAAACGAGGACTTGCGACAAAGAACCTCTCGCGTACTACCGAAGATGCCGGAACCGTTGTCGAACCGATTATCCCCTGGTCTGCCTCAGGCGTTTATTGCGCCACGATGCTGGGCGTGGCGACGCTTGATTATTTGCCATGGGCAATCCTCTGCTACAGCGGCATCATCTTTGCCCTGCTGTGGGCGGCCACCGGTATTGGTATTGCTAAATATGAACCAAATGAAGCTACAGAGCATATGGTTGAGCAAAAATCATAGGCTAATAAATAGCTAAATATTGGCTACCACCAGGGTAAATTTAATATATCGATTAGATATACAGAAATATTCTTCACTGTTGCGTTGCTTAAACTATTTTTCAGAGACTGTCCAGGAGTCAGCAATGTCTTTGTTTGATGATATTGTCATAAGGGATGTTAATTGCCGTAAATACGGTCAATTACAACAGATGTACGGCACCACCGATGTATTACCGTTGTGGATTGCAGATATGGATTTTGTGACGCCAGAGCCAATCATGAGCACACTGCGTTCAGTGGTATCGCAGCCAGTACAAGGCTACAACCTGGATTATCCGCAATGGAAAGAGTCCGTTATTCATTGGTATGCGCAACAGTATGATGTCGACATAAAGCCACACTGGTTGCATTTTATTCCCGGCGTCATAAAAACTATCGTGCTCTCTCTGATGGTGTTTACCCGACCAGGTGAGAATATTTTAACCTGTACGCCAATATATGACCCCTACCATAATCTGGTAAATACCAGCGGCAGGAATTTGATTCAAACGCGCCTCATTGAGAAAGATGGTCATTACGAATTTGACTGGCATGATTTCAGCGAAAAACTCAAGCAGTGCAAAATGTTTCTTTTCCCTTCGCCGCATAATCCGGGCGGTATGGTGTGGTCGCGGGAAACGCTGGAAAAAGTAAGTCACTATTGTCAGCAAGCTGGCGTCATTATTGTCTCAGATGAAGTGCATAGTGATTTAACCCTACCAGGCAAGCACCATCTGCCGTTTTTTACTTTAGACGAAGCGACAGGGAGTCAGTCAATCGTGCTGACCTCAATCAGTAAAACCTTCAACACGGCGGCGATCCAGGGCGGAATTGCCATTATTAAAAATGATGAATTACGCCATCAGTTCTATGGTTTCCTGGATAACTGCTACCTTGCCGAGACACATTCATTACAGCAGGCGGCCATTTACAGCGCCTTTACCCATTGTGGCGACTGGCACCAAAAATTATTAGCCTACCTGGCCGACAATGTGGCGTTTGTTAAAAGTGAAATTGAAAAGCACTGTCCCTTAATCTCCATTGTGTATGGCGGCGCATCGTATCTTCTGTTTCTGAACGCGGAAAAAATGAATCTTAGCGATGAACGGCTAAGCGCATTTTTTGTGCAGGACGCAAAACTGGGTCTGTCACCAGGCGCGCAATATGGCCCGGGCGGAGAGGGTCACATGAGACTCAACGTTGGGTGCCCGCGCTCGGTACTGGTAGAAGCGATGAACCGACTGAAAGCGGCGTACCAAAAACGACAGAATGCGTAGCGCACATCACACTCTTTGCCCCGCCACGGTGGGGCAAAACTATACAAAGATGTTGCAGAACTGCTATAAAGTTTTTCCGTTCTGTCGGCTGGTGTTAAACTGGAAAGTGTGATCTTCATCATAACCTGCTTAAACAGAGAAAAGAGACACTGCTATGCAACATATCATTGAGGGCTTCCTCAACTTCCAAAAAGAGATTTTCCCTCAACGTAAGGAACTCTTTCGCAGCCTGGCATCCAGCCAGAATCCCAAAGCGCTTTTCATCTCCTGTTCCGATAGCCGCCTGGTGCCAGAACTCGTTACTCAGCAAGAGCCCGGACAGCTTTTCGTTATCCGCAACGCCGGTAATATCGTTCCGTCTTTTGGACCGGAACCCGGTGGCGTATCTGCTACGATTGAATACGCGGTTGTCGCACTTGGCGTGACGGATATCGTCATCTGCGGACACTCCAACTGCGGCGCGATGAAAGCCATTGCTGATAGCCAGCCTCTGGATCCGATGCCCGCTGTGGCTCACTGGTTGCACTATGCCGATGCCGCGAAAGCCGTGGTTGAGAAGAAAACCTGGGATAACCCAATCGATAAAGTTAACGCCATGGTGGAAGAAAACGTTATCGCACAGCTCAATAATATTAAAACGCATCCTTGCGTCGCGGTTGGGCTGCGAAATAATGCGCTTCGTCTGCACGGCTGGGTATATGACATCGAAAGCGGTGAAATCCGTACCCTGGATAAAAACAGCAAAACCTACGTTTCCCTTGCAGATAACCCGCAGGTGCATTTCGAGTAAATCGTCCACTGGAGCAAGGATGCTCTGGAGAGCTTTTACCTACTTTTGTGCTATAGACAAAAAACATGCTTGCGACTAGTTTTAAAATAGCCACTGGTGTTCTCACATCAGTTTTCGCACATTCATACAACGTTGCGACAGGTCTCATGAACTGAGCCGCAAATAGCTGTTCATACATGATGCAGGCGATAAAAAGGAGCGAGTACGAATGCAAGCAAAAATAAAAAGAATAATAAATATGTTATTCTATCATGAGTCGTGGGATATCATGATTATTAAGGATCATGGTACACACTTATTCCCGAATAATACACTGGATATATTAAGTAAATCCGCTGCACAGCAGTTAAAAAAGAAATATACGTTTCAGGCCGATCCTTTTCTTATTGAAAAAGATGATAAACTGTTTGTTTTTTATGAAGCTTTTAGCTTTCGCAACTCGAAAGGCACGCTCCGATGCCGTATTCTTGATCGTGAACTGGTTGAAATTGATGACGTGAAACTTGAAGGTTTTGACGACCTGATGTGTCATTTGTCATTTCCTTTCCTGATTAATATTAACGATCAGCTCTTCATGATTCCTGAATCATCAGAAAGAAAAGAAGTGATACTGTTTCAGTCAGTAGAGTTTCCTACGCGCTGGAAGAAAATTAAAGTTCTAATCTCTGACACCGAAGTGACAGATAACATTTTTCTTTCAATGAATGAGACCTGCTATCTTATGTCGACCACCATGGATAATAAAATAATTATTCATTCGGCAGAGCATCTCCACGGACAGTGGCAAAGAATTACTCCTGCATTGAAGGTGAGCAATCATCATCATCGGGGAGCGGGTGCGCCTTATCTTGTCGATAACAAAATGTATTTCTTAACCCAGGAATGCACACCTGAAACATATGGAAAATCTATCTACATCAAAGAATTAGTTACACTGAATGACGCTACTTTTGATGAGAATCTGATCGAACAAATCAATTCGTCGATCAACCACAGTGACGGCGTTCACACGCTAAATTTCTCAAGTAATTATATTGCCTATGATACAAAAATAAATAAGTTCAGTCTGTTGGCAATCTTTAAAAAAATATCATATAAGTGTATGATAAAATATAGAAACGTATATCTTTCCCGGCAAAATAACTGATCCACTGGATCCTTGGGTGCATTGCTGGAAAATCGCTCGGGTTTTTAGCATTTTTCTGGAGTCTGTATGGCTATTCTTGTCACTGGTGGTGCAGGTTATATTGGTTCACATACTGTTTTAACGCTACTGGAAAGAGGCGATGATGTCGTTGTCATCGATAATCTGGCGAACGCCAGCCGAATCTCGCTGGACAGGGTTGCGGAACTCACAGGAAGGGAACCCATTGTCTATATCGCTGATGTTCTCGACAGGCAGGCATTAAAAAACATTTTCGCCAACCATAACATCACTGATGTCATTCATTTTGCGGGCCTCAAATCGGTTTCCGAGTCGATAAAAGAACCCCTTGCTTACTACGAAAACAACGTCACTGGAACGCTGGTATTACTGGATGAGATGCTGGCCGCAGGCGTTAATCGATTCATTTTTAGCTCATCAGCTACGGTATACGGTAATCCGGAAAGCGTGCCGCTGAGCGAGCAATCGCGTACGGGGGGTACCACCAATCCGTACGGTACCTCTAAATTAATGGTCGAACAGATTCTGGCCGATTTCTCCCGCGCGCAGCCCGATTTCCGCATTACCTGCCTGCGCTATTTCAACCCAGTCGGCGCCCATCCATCGGGTCGAATTGGTGAGGATCCCAATGGTATCCCCAATAACCTGGTGCCGTACATCTCCCAGGTTGCGATTGGTAAGCTGAAAACCGTGTCGGTGTACGGCAATGACTATCCAACCCCCGACGGCACCGGCGTTCGTGATTATATCCACGTCATGGATTTGGCGACCGGCCATTTAGCCGCGCTGGATAGCCAGAACAAAGGCGCTGCCTACAAGGTGATTAATCTCGGTACCGGGGTCGGTTATTCTGTGATTAATCTGATTGAGGCGTTTGAAAAAGCGGCGCAGAAAAAAATAAGCTATCAGTTTGTCGACAGAAGGCCCGGCGACATTGCCGAATGTTGGTCTGACCCGTCACTGGCATACAAAGAGTTAGGCTGGAAGGCCATCTACAACCTTGATGAAATGATGCGTGACACCTGGAACTGGCAAAAAAACAACCCGAATGGTTATAACATCTGATGTACTCGGCAACGAGCCTGAGCCTCAGGCTCGTTGCAGTGACGGGCTAGTGTGCCGTTATCGTTGATACGCGATACCAGCCGCTGCTCTGCTTTCCTTCGTTGGCAAAGTTAATTCTTGCCGCCCCGGATTTATCCAGCATCGAAACCTCAATGGCGTATTGCCCTTTCGCCAGTCGACCCGGCAT
Organism: Citrobacter sp. RHB35-C21; assembly: GCF_013816515.1. NCBI lineage: Bacteria > Pseudomonadati > Pseudomonadota > Gammaproteobacteria > Enterobacterales > Enterobacteriaceae > Citrobacter > Citrobacter sp. RHB35-C21. Next base: position 1,275,159 of record NZ_CP057147.1, on the reverse strand, counting down.
GGGCAATGCGTAGCTAACCTGATAAACGCCCGGGAGCCAACGTCGTATATCATCCGCCGCATTCCCCTGCGCCACCACCTTATTGGCGCTATCCACCACACGAAATGCCAGCGTGTAGGGCAGATAAATCGGTGCGATACCTTCGTTATACCAGGTACTGTTCAACCTCAACGTTTGTCCGCCGTCCCACACGGACTCATGGCTCAGAGACGCTAAGCGAAACCGATAGCCCAGTTTGGTCAGCGCATCATCAACAATCGGTCGATAATCGCTGGGTATCGCTCTCGATTTCAGGTTGATCGTGCTGGCGTGCTGCTTGACCGCCCAGTCAAAAATGCCCTGCACTTCGGCACGCGTATAGTGGAAGGTGTTCTTCCAGTCCTGCATATATGAACAGATTTCCAGACTGACCGGCGCACGTTTCCAGGTATCATTAAACCCCGAATAGCTCTGCTGTGCTGCCAGTAATCGCTGCGGGTAATCATCGGCCATATGGCTCCAGGAGTCCGAAAATACGCGCAGGTCACCCCAGCAATCCGCCCGCCATCCAGCCCCTCGCGCCACCGCATTCGCCAGGCTTTGCCCACCGCTCATCAACATTATTTTCGGCGTCGAAGGGAAGGCAGAAAAGTGCATTGCGACGTAGCGGTCTAACTGCGCGGTGGTGTACTGCTCCAACAGTGGTTTCAGATCAGGGAAATTGCTGTTATGCCATTCACCCCAGGCCCCCACCATGCCGATATCCACAAAAGCGAGATTCTCATTACCGTCGTAGCGTTTTCCGAATGCGTTCAGCAGACGCTGGCTGTACTCAATAAACAGCGGGTCGCTTAAATCCGGAATAAATGTTTTATTATCGGGCGTCCAGCTGCCTTTCACGCCTTTTTTAATCAGCCAATCGGGAATTTTGGTGCCATCCCCCGGATCGGCAAGCACCATAAACCGCAGCCCGACATTCATCGCGGGACGATGCGCTGCCGCGTATTTGAAGGCATCATCCACCAGCGCAAAATTATACTGACCTTCAACAGGTTCCAGCTCTCGCCAGTAAAATCGCTCGTATTCAAATCCGGTATTGGGATAATCCGCCAGACCCAGCGTTTCACCGTACCCCTGATGAAAACTTGCCACGCCAATCCCCGGATTGGTTAGCGGGCCCGTTAATGCTTTGGGGGTTACGGTCGTTAATGCGGACATAACCGCCAACGGAAAGGACATCAACAACAGCGCAGAAACCCATTTACACTTCATCGCAGTGACGCCCTCCACAGGTTTGTTTACGCTAGCGGTTTTTCAGGCTTAACCACCAGTCCCATATGCCTACATGAAAATTTTGAAACACATCAATACCTAATGCTGATTTGATCATATACAGCGTCAGCAATACGCAGCAGGTAACGAACAACACGGCAATCAGCAGCAAAAAAGTGAGCAATATTCTCGACAGGGTCGATTCCTGACGATGCTGCCGACGCAAGTCTCTGCCAAACAAAAAAACCAGATAATAGCGTTTACTGAAAAAGGGAAAGCTTCGACGAATATCGATCTGATGCCGCGAAGTCAGAGTCGAGGCCAGGATCGCTTTTTCCACCCCTTCTTTTTGTTCAGGGGTCAACCCTTGCGCAATCGGCTCGTCAAGATGAGCATAAAATCGTTCGATGACGGGAGGACGATTTTGAGGACTGGTCAAAATTAACCTATATCTTTATCAATTGAGTGATAGACGTTAATCGTCTTTTTGGCGATTTCATGCCAGTTATAGTTTTGCAAATATACACGATAGTCCACGCTATTGGTTGCCGCCCACTCGGTTAATTTCTCGGCCAGGCTGGTCACATCCCCCACCTTAAAATAGGCCTCGGACGGCAGTTGAACTTCGAGGTTAGCCGGAATATCACTGACGACGGCAGGAAGAGAAAATGACATCGCTTCCAGCAGCGCAATGGGCAATCCTTCATGGTATGAAGGCATCACAAACAGCTGTGCCTGCGAAAACACCGCCTGAAGCTCATCACCACGCAAGAACCCCGTCATCACAACGCCAGGGGTGTCCGCGGCAAGCTTTTTGAGGCGAATGCTGTATTCGGTCGGATGATCCGCATCGCCAATTAACACTAACGGCATGGTCAAACCACTGTGTTGATAGGCGGCGATGGCATCATGCATCCCTTTTTCTTCCACAAATCGCCCAACCACCACGAGGTAGTTTTTCGGCTGCAGCCCAAAGCGGGAGAGCGTATTGTCGATGGTCAGCGCAGATAACGACCGCGGCTCGTTGACGCCATTGTGAATTAAATGCGCATCATAGCGAGCGTGTTTTTTCTGGATCAGTTGATTAATAACCTCAGAAATCACAATCACTTCGTTGGCATATCTCACTGCCCAACGCTCACCCAGCAGCAATATTTTTTTGGCAACGAATCCCCATTTTTGACGATCGTAATCAGGTCCATGGTGGGTGAACACCACCTTCTTCCCTAACATGCGTAATAAGGGGATCACAAGCCCAGGCCCGATAGCATGGACATGCACAATATCTGAATGGTCGATACTTGTCCTAAATGCCGCTAAAACGGAATGGACAATCGCTTCCAGCGCGCGCTTTTTGGGTGCCCACAGCGCGTAGGTTTCAACTTTCTTATATAACGATCGTTTGTAATTTACATACGGCGAGCGTGCAATCACGCAAATATCAACATCCAACTGCTGCTTAATGGCAGGATATAGATTCTGACAGTGTGTCTCCACCCCGCCCAATACATCGGGAATACCACGCGTACCAAAAACCGTTATTTTTTTACTCATACTATGGCCTGCTCAGCAGTTCTTTATAGAGCGCCAGTAGAGTATCCATATGTTTACTCAGCGCATATTTTTCACTCAATCGCGCACGCCCCTGTAAGCCCATGACCCGCGCCTTCTCTGGCGAGTCGGCCAGTGCATCCAGCGCATTTGCTAACTCCTGCGCATTGCCAGGTTCGAATAAAATCCCTTCGATACCGTCACGAATTTGTTCCGGGATGCCACCGATGCGCGATCCGATCACCGGCTTGCCTAAGGACATCGCCTCTAATATCGCCATAGAACAGTTTTCATAGCATTCTGAAGGAAGGATCACTGCCCGTGCATGCTTAATAAGGTTATCGAGAGCTTCCCCTTGTTGCACATAACCTAAAAACTCAACGTCCGGGTATTGGGCGACTAATTCATCGTGCAGTGGACCGTGCCCTACAATTTTCAGCGGCGCTTTGTTCTGCATTTTCTCATGCGCCGCCAATAACGTTGCCACGCCCTTTTCACGGCTCAGGCGACCGAAGTACAGCATATAGCCCGCATCGCTTACCTCACCCAGAGGACGGCTGTCATCAACGCCATTGACGATGACATCAATGCGCGAATTCGGCAGCGTACGCAACAATACGCCACGTAAAAAGACGCTCGGCGAAACGATCACATCCAGCGCCTGGTAATTTTGCGCAATATACTGCCAGGTCGCCTCTAAAGAGAGCAGGAGGCTTTTTGAAGCAGAGCCTTCCTGGCAACGATACCTGAAGGCATTGAAAACCGTCCCGGTAATACAGGAATCACACACTTTACCGTCGCGCAGCATGGAATAGGCAGGACAGACGATCTTATAGTCATGCGCGGTCAACACCGTTTTGCAGCCAAAATTGCGGGCCACTTTAATCAACGCCGGCGTTAACTGATGGTAAATGTTATGGAAGTGGACGATATCCGGACGCTCTTTTTGTAGTAGCGCCAGCATCTTTTTGCAGGCCTGCGAATTATGAATAAAGTTAACCGCCGTTTTGAGCCCGCCCAGCAGATTGCGCTCTTGGTGGTAGTCCACATTGCTGACGAAATAATCCGCATAGTCCGAAGGGAAATTGTTCTCATGCTGCATCGAGAAATCAATAACCTGTACTCCGGCCTGTTTCAGCATATCGCGCTCTTGAAAATAAACGGTTTCCGCGCCGCCTTTAATGAAAAAAAACTTATTCACTAATAAAACTTTCATTGCGCCAGCCTTAGTTATTCATGAATGATTTTACTGTCAGGCGGAGTCAACGGATCGCGTACTGGTTTAGTCAACCCTTTAACAAGTCCCGCAGAAAGCACGGCCAGGTTCATTACGCTCTGCAATCCGTTCAATAACGATCGATTCTGCACGGTTTTCAAGATAATAAAGGCAAGCAAGGGTAGAAATGCAATATCGAAAAGTTCGAGATTGAAGGTCACCGCCGCAATAAACAAGGCAATCAGATACACAGAAAAAATCGCCTCGTTCTTAACCATTTTTAACGCTTTGCCGAAATAAGGTTTTCCCCATGCACAACGTAAAAGCTCGCCCGGTGCCTGATAGTATCCACTTTTCCAGCGGTGCTTCAGCATCTGAAAGGTCGGCATGGTATGCGAAGTATGAATAAAATACGGAATATTCAGACGGCGTAGTTTATAACCCGCATCGAGCAAACGCAGGCCAAGTTCGGCTTCTTCATAAGCGTGCAAATTACGGTTGGTGAGATAACCAATTTTCTCAATCGCAGAGCGGCGATATAACCCACCACCGCCTAAATGGTCGCTATCTCCAAGCGGATAGATTTTACTAATACGCTGCTTACGCGATTTAAATTCATAGTTAACGGCATCGTCCATTTCAACGGTTCCCGCGACACCTGCATATTCCGGCTCAGCCTGCAAAAAAGCGACAGCCTGATCCACAAAGCCCGCTTCCAGCTCCATGTCGCCGTCCATCAGCAACAGATATTCCCCTTCACTATACAGATAACCTAACTGATGCCCGACGCCGCAGCAACGATCGCCTGGGTCAGTTAAAGAGACCACGGTCACCCCTTTATCGATCGCAAGCTGTTGGGTGTTATCCGTTGACAGGCTATCTGCCACTATAATTTTATGTGGATAATCAACAAGCTGCCTGCGGATACTGTCTATCGTTTTCTCAATACATTCAGATTCATTGAGTGTTTTAATACTCACTGAAATAAACGGTTTTTGGTCCATACAATTACCCTACACAGCGAAGGACGGTTCGACGAATCACTAAACTTGATCCTAGTGATAAATAGAACAGGAATTGTAACATCGGTGTAATCATCAGTATCTGGCTGTAAGGTAAGCTAATTAAGCAACTGATAGCAAAAGCGTTAAACGCCGGTGCAAAGCTCAGCAACTGAAGATCCTGCTGGTCCAGTTGTTCAAGCGTCAGTAATGGCTTTGGCTGACAAACTTTCAGGATATAAATGAATAAGCTAATAAAAAGTAACGTGCCGATCACCCCGACTTCCCACAGCAGCATACTCAGGGAAGTCGAGTCGAGAATTAAGTTATAAATGATATTCAAAAAGCCCGGCGACACCGTACTCCCGCTGTTTGTGGCGTTGAGCCCGTAACCAAATAACGTTCCTGAAAGCCCCCACAGATCGTTATTTTTCAACCAGAACAGGAACGTCGTAAAGCGCCCTAACTCCCCGGTAGACATGATGTAGTTCGGGTCAAAGATATAGCTTAAGGAGTCGATGAAAATGCTTAACGAGCTTTTCGACGGATCGCCGCCAAACGCGGAAGAATAATAGTACGCGAGGATCACTATCGACAGGCTAATAAGCAGCAGCATGCCCGCCACAATAACCAACAGCGTTTTCAGATTAACCTTACTGACGTCTTTGACGTAGCTCGGTGAGATCCACACCCACGCGAGGAACAGAGGTGACAGCAGAATAACGAACTTCACTTCACCAATAATACATAGCCCGATCCCAAGAACAATGTGCAACGCCATGGACTTGAACGTGGTCAATCCGTGCTTATACTCAGAGACTTTTAACAACATAATCAACAGGCAAAACAGCCCCATCGCAGCAGTGTTACCCCCCCCCATGGGGTCACCGCCAAACGTGCCAACCACGGAGTCCCATTTCTCATCTTCGCCACGCACCGCAACGCGCTGGGGAACGACCAATAAAACCTGATAAATCATTACCGGGATTTGCGCGTAAAACACCCAGTACAGATAGCGCGTTGCACGGTAAATCTGCGACTCCCGGCAAAATCCCAGCAGCAAACAGATCATCACCAGTGACAATGCGATTTCATTTTTAAATGCCACAATCGCGACGGTGATCCCACCCTGAATCAGCGTCGATGTTCCGGCCAGTATCAGGAACGAAAAATACAATGCCAGGACAATCGTCTCCTGCGCATCCAGCTGCAGCGAGCCATCACGCGTCTGCATCACCAATAATCCCACCATCAACAGGGTCAGGAAAAAGGGGATCCACAGCACCGACTGCATGCCGGTAAAGTATTGCACCAGGCCACACAGGATCAGCGTGACAAAGCTAAAAACCTGTAAATAGTATCCGGTATTCAGCGTCATAGTATCACCGGCTTGTCTTTCAGAAGATTGGCTCGCTTATTCATTTTCAGATAAATGAAGGCGTAGCGAATAAATGTCAGTGAAGAAAACAGGATAACCGACGTAGCATAATCTTTATGAAAATAGGGAATGACGACAAATGCGAATAACACAATCGCCAGCTGTTCCAGTTGGATACGCAGAAAATAGCGGTGGGAACCAAAAATAAGCTCAATCACCGTCAGAGGGCTTATCGCCAGCGCCGGGAACAAATAGGGCAACATGTAGCGCGACGTCTCAATGGAGTTAATCCAGTCTTCGCTAAAGCCCAGACGCATCACTATTGGATAGAAAATAAACACCCCAAGAGTACAGATAACCCCCAGAACCAACAGTAGCATCCGTACCCTGGTATATTCCTGATAATTAAAGGTGTTATTTCTGAAGTCGATAGACCACTTGGAAAAAATAGTATTGCGCACTGCGTTGCCAATGATCACCACTGGCGCCAGGCAAAAGCGGCTAACCACGGAAAAATAACCTGCCGTCAGCGCCGAGAACCAAAAGTTAATCAACATAATCGGCAAATTACTGCTGGCCATCGCCAGCACTTCCGCACTACCGACTTTGGTAATGTGATGGATATTTTGTTTGAAAAAATGCCAGTTACTGGCAGGTCGCAAATGTCTGGCCGCCACAGAGCGAATATCAAACGAATGCAAAATACAGCTTATGGTCAGCACCATCGCCGCGCAGGCCCATGACCAATAAAACAGTTGCACCTGATGCGTAACCAGAACCGAAAGTAATACCACCACAGAGACAGAGATGCGCTGGAAAATCAGAAAACGAAAATTGGCCGTGCGCAGCGACAGGTTTTCCGAGATTAAAACCCACGCCGTCGCCAGCGTCAGCAAATAGAGAAACAGGATATTCTGGTGAAACAGCCACGCTGTCAGTACGGCGTACGGTAAGGCAATGATCGTGCTTTGGAGCAGGCAAAATACGACGTTCTGTACCAGTTCGTCGTCGTGCTGTTTTGGAATTAAAAGCTGCGATGCAAAGGTACACACCTGCGCGCCCACCACGGCGATGCTGTAATTGAGCGCATAAAGCCCCACCTCAGCCATATCGTACTTGTGCGAAATCAACCAGATAGACAGCGCACCAATCAACTGCGAGATGACTGATGAACCGGCTATCGTGGAAGCGCTCTTCAGTAGACTCATACCCGGCCTGGCGTCGTCATCAGTTGATCGGTACTGAAGTTAAGTGAACGCAGACCCTCCTGGGTTTCAAGATCTTTTTCTTCAACCGCATTGAGTACCGCGCCAATCACCACGCCGTTATTTTCCTCAATCTTATCCAGCGCGCTGGCGATGTGTCCCGCCGACTCCACCCCGGCTTTCACTATGAAAACAACCCCATCGACGGCACGTTTGATCAGTTGAACATCCTGGCTCTGATTCACAGCAGCAACATCAATAATGATGCGCTGATAATGCGATTTCAGTTCGCGCATTAAGGGTTCAACGTGCTCCGACGACAACATCAGTAAAGAAGAGATGGTGCTCTTGCCGTGCGCAATAAAGTCGAGATTATCACTGAGCGTGATCCGCGCCTGTTCAAGCTGAGTCTCTCCGCGCAGCAGCTCAGCCAGGCCTGCGGATGTGGCTGATGCCAGTTCAGAAGAAAGCCCGCCCGTATTAAAGAAATCTGCATCAATAAGCAGCGTTTTCTGGTCAAAACTAAAGGAGTTCGCTAACAGATTCGCCAACAAAGAACGCCCATCACCGTGTTCCGTCGATGCCACGGCGAGCGTTTGTAATGGACGATTATCCAGCATAATCCGGGTACGGATACCGTGCACAATATCGGCATTCAGCGGGTTCTTCAGGATCATCTCCCGCACTTGCGCACGCTCTGAGGTTCCACTAAAACGACGGATTTCGCCCAGCGGGGTAACGTTGAGGCGCTTTTTCATGCGACTCAGGCTAGCGATTGAGTTATCCATCGCCGCTTTGACAATGAAATACATGATGCTAAACACGACCACCAGCATGACCACCATCACCAACAGCAGTGATTTATTCGGCTTCGCCGGGTTTAATGCGGGAACTGCGGGATCGTATAACACCGCATCGGCATTCACGTCGGACAGCGACAGCTCCTGAGTACGCTGAAAGAGCGATTTATACAGGTCTTCCATTTTATCTAACGACAGTTTTTGGCCGTTCCAGGCATCCCGTTTTGACGCTATTTTCTGGAAGATCTCTTTCTGCTGTTCCACCTGTTGCTGATAGTTCTTTTCATCCGCCAGCGCCGCCAGATATTGCTGACGTAAGCCGACTTTCAACTCACCCAACACCCATCCGGTTTGGCTTTGGATCGACTGAACATCGGCCTCTGCTTTTAAAATGGCGGGGTTTTTTGGCCCATAAACTTTGCGCAGTTCAGACAACGTACGCTGCGCCTGAATCAACGCAATGCGCAGATCCTGAATCTGAGCGTGGTTAGAGACCGAAGGCAGCGAGATAACGCTCTCGGCGGACTTCCCTGCTCCATTCACCTCGTTATAAATGGATTCAGCGGCAATACGACGTTGGGTCGCGTCGGCCAGACGATTGGTCACGATACTTAACTGCTCGGTTTCAAAACCATCGATACCGCGAAAGGTCAACAGCCCGGCATTTTGCAGATAGCTTTCCATCTCTTCTTTTTGCTTCGCTATCGACTTCTGAATCTCTTCCATTTTTTCATAATTCAGTTCGCGGGCTTTCTCTACTTTCTGACGCTTTTGCTCCAGCGTATAGTTGATGAAAGCCTGCGCGACGCCGTTGGCGATATCAGCCGCAACCTGGGGCGAAGTCGATTCATAGGTAATAGAGGCGAGGTTCGTTGTCCGAATACCGATGACATTCAGGTTTTTCGACAACGTTTTCAGCGCCAGCTCCATTCTCAGTTGCCGACTTTCACTGCTATCAGCGCCCTGAGCATCGGCTTTTTCCCCGGTAAATGCCGGGTTTTCATCCAGCTTCATATCGCGAACGGCTTGCTCGAGCACAATTCGTGAATGCATCAACGCATATTGCGTTTCGTAGTAACCACTGCGCGTTGAATCGAAACCATCAACCTGTGGGAACGGAGAAACGTTATCGGCCTGCGCCTTAATCAGCACCGTCGCCGTTGATACATACTTTGAGGACATCATGCTGATCAACGGATAAGCCACGACCCCGGCAACGATACCGGCCAGCGCGATTTTCCAGGCGTTCTTTTTCAGCGCTTTGGCAAAGCGGGAGAATTCAACAGTGCTTTCTCGTTTTTTGCCGTTTTCCACTATTGATAGTTTCATCGTCAGAAGAACCCCATGCCAATAATCACGACATCCCCAGGATGAACAGAGTGCGTTAAATCAACATTCTCAAGTAGCTGATTGCTACCTGACAGGCGAATGTTGATATCTTGACGGTCAGCACGATCTGTAAATCCCCCCGCCTGCGCAATAGATTTCTCGACGGTAAGCCCTGGCTCATAAGCGAATCCATTCGGACTTTTCACCTCGCCAGAAACATAGTATTTACGGAACTCGGCAATACTCACCGTCACCATCGGAGTAGTAAAATAATCTCCAGTCAGGCGTTGAGTTAATTCGTTAGTCACCTGTTCAACAGTTTTATCTTTTAATATAAGAGCACCAACAAATGGGAAATTAATCTCCCCACTCTTATCCAAAATAAACCGCATCGTCATATCGGGTTGACCATGAACAGCGATATTGACAGTATCCCCTGCCCCAAGTCGGTAATCCTGCTGAACAGTAGCAGGATCGTCCATTAATCTCGGGCTGGACGTTGTGCATCCGACCATCAGGATACTGAATAGCAAAACCGCGCACAGTTCTATTATTTTCATTTTAGATCTGAACCTTAGCTTTAAGCATAATCATAGAATTATCATAACCCAACGTTCTGATGACTTCCTGATTGTCGTTGGGACCGATATAAAACGAATCAGTATCCTTATTCGAATTCAACGTATCTATTTGATATTTAATCTCAAAATTGACCGACGGTGTGTAGTCATAGCTCATGGTTACGCTAAATACCCCATCTTTATCATGCCGATCTTTATTCTGTTTTTTATAGTCTTCTGAAGTGTATGAGTAATCCAGCAAGGTAGAAAAACGGTTGCCTAACCAGAAGTGCTGGTAAGAAAGACCATACTGGGTGACTAAAATATATCCCCCAACTTCCGATGGGTCTTTAATGCTTTGCGCTGAGTGCACCGTGAAAACAGACTGTTGTAACGGCTTCCACTCCCCTTTTATATCCCAGTTTAGGCCATTAAAATCATGCGAGTTTGCGTTATTTTCAAATGTCTTGTACAACCATGAAATATTCATGTCGACATTGGTTTTTCCCGTCAACTGCGACTTCAGGCCATACAGCAAATAATACTCATTAGTGTCTTTTTCTGAGTTGTTATCATAGTGACGCTGGTTAGTAATAAAGCTATAGCGAAAACGCGTTCTGGATGTGTATTGGTCAAAAATTTCTGCCACCAGGCTATTTTCGTGCCATTCCTGTTCCTGAATGTAATTGTAGAAATCTTCACTACTCTCCTGGGCGTCGGACGTATTACCGAACGTCATTTTTTTGTATAACAGCGCCAGTTCCGCTCTCCCGCGTCCATCCGGCGCGCCATAGCTGTAGCGCAATTCATTGTTGATAAAATTCGTTGTCAGCGGAGATTTAATCCCATACTGCTCGAATTGACCCGGTAGAAAACCCTCAGTGATCCCTCGACCGCGGGATTCGTGCCCAAGCGTATCCTCCAGATTGAGTGTTAAGCCGTGCTTGAGCCCATAGCGCCAGGCACCGTTAAAACGGAAAAAATGATCGTTATAGTTATCAGCGGAATCGCTTGAGTAGTTACGATAATCACCGGAGTACATCAGTAAATACTTAGCCTGACCGCGCTCTCCGATCATACTCAAAACGGGCGCTGCGCTCTGAAACGAGGAACCGATAGCATCTCTGCTATGTGGCTGATAAGACACGTTATCATTATAACCATAGTCCACAGCGACCTTGCCCTGGAAGTCGATCCCCGCAAAGCCAATGTGTGATTTCGGTGTTAAATCAGCCCATACGGGCTGCGATATCACGATTCCGGTAATCACGAGCAATTTAGTATGCATTCTTACCGATAAATCCTTTGAAAATAGTTTTAATAATAATTTTTATATCCAACCATAAAGACCAGTTTTGAATGTACTCAATATCGTACTGAACCCTTTTTTCCATCTTATAAAGCGCATCGATTTCCCCGCGGAAACCGTTGATCTGCGCAAGCCCGGTGATCCCAGGCTTAACTTTATGGCGGATCATGTAATTTTCGACCTGTTTACGGTACTGCTCATTATGCGTAACCGCATGAGGTCTGGGACCGACAATCGACATACTTCCCTGCAATACATTGATAAATTGCGGCAGTTCATCCAGTGAGGTGCGGCGTAAGAAACTACCAAACTTGGTTACCCGCGGATCGTTTTTAGTGGCCTGAATAACCGTATCGGCGTTCTCCATAACGCGCATCGAGCGAAACTTCCAGACCTTAATTTTTTGCCCGCTAAGACCATACCGATCTTGTTTGAAAAAGACTGGCCCGCGGGAAGTGAGTTTGATTCCAATGGCAATGGCCAACATTAGCGAAGAAATCATCACCATAATGATGCTGCCAAGCACCAAATCTTCCGCCCGCTTGATAAACGAACCCGCCCCTTCAAACGGCGAACTAAAAATGCCAATAGTTTGCAGGTTGTGAATGGAGCGCAGCTTGGACATGTTGTTACTGTAGGTGTAGAAGTCAGGAACAATATACGTATCTACGGTGGTGTCTGACATCATCGCCAAAAAATGACGAATGCGTTGTAAAGCCACCATCGGTAAAGCGATGTAGATTTCGTCTATATTTCCCTGCCGGGCTTCCTCAACCAGATTGATCACCGGCCCACGAAAGGGGCTTTTAACCTTATCGACGATATCGCCACAGCGGGATAAGGCGCGCTCATCATAAAAAGCCAGATCTAATGTGATATTAGCGTATTCATCCATTAACGCGTTTTCTGCCGCCAGGCCATTGTCGGTCAGACCAATAATCGCCACGCGCATACTCTTTTTCGTTGAATATTTAAAAATGAAAAAGCGAATGTAATAAAGAAAAGGTAATGGGATGAAGTACCAGTAAATAATCGCTGAATAAAAGGGGGAAGGCAGTTTGTCTAAGTAGCCGAGAGACTCGGGTTCAGCCACCGTCATGCTGACCAGTTCGTTCAGAAAAATCGCCAGTAGCGTACAAAAAACCAACCGTTTTTGATTACGTAAACCGATCGTCTTAATCTTTTGTTGATACATTTTAATGTATTCAGCAAACAGTAAGAAAAAGACTGAGAAGAGAATACTCAGAATGGCAATGGTGTTAAATGGCGCCAGACCTAACAGATGGGCGCTAAAAATTAACGTCGCATTGATTACAATGAAATCGACCAGCTTTAAAAAGACTGGATATCCCTGGCTGCTAATCTTTAGCGATTTTTTAAGCATATCTCAGCCCATTATTTATTGATCTTTAATTGTTTTTTTCTCATTTATGTTGCTAATTATATCACAAGTCTTAAAAACGCAATGGCACACTGTCAGTAAATGTAAAAAACAATGTAATACAATGTGATGGATTTCGCACCATACAAATGCAACACAATGATTTAAATGATTATTTATTAGTGATTTTTTTTAATTTCATCCTTGAAAAACATGATTAATTGCAACATAAACGTCATTGACAGATCACAATTCATAAGCTATCAGTGGGTAGAATCACATGATGATCGCCTGACAACGGCTTAACCTTACAAAAAGCAATACTTTGTCCAAACCTCGTTGCGCTACGGCCAGTGATGAGAGTCCTGGAGAGCGACAGAAGAAATCAATAAATGTATTTATAATTCCCACCATAAAAATAACTTAGTAACACATTTACAAAGCAATGATTAGCAACCTTATTATAAATAAGGTATTTTACGAAGAGTCTGCGATTGCTTTCATTTTCACGCTCAAATTTCAAAAAAAAACGAATAGTAAAAAAATTTTAGTTTAAATAATTGTAGCAACTCCGATGAGTAGAAGCGGCAAGCATGGATTAAATTAAAACGATAGCCAATCATTGAGAAAATGCGTGTTACATATTACTAATGTCAACATTCTGCATGAACACACCTTTAACATCAGAATTTTCAGCGCTTACCAACATATCGATTTAAAATAAAGAGAAGTGAATAAATGACAGCATTAAATTTTTGTTAAAAGCAGCATAAATCAACCCAGCGAACTATTGATAACAATGTATACGCTTTTGTTAAGATATATATAAAAAACCCTCCCAAAGCCATTCAATGATGCCAAAAAATTTTGTTTACTTATTTTTCGCAAATAAATAATATCCGCCCCGGATTACTTGTTGAGCAATTTACGCACGTTAATCGTTTCTTTCAAATGAAGTCCTACATCATTTTTTGACGTTGATGAACTCCAGCTGAATCTGTGCCTCTGACAAGTACTTTTCTGGGTAAATAATAAATTTAACGGAGTTATGATGATGAAAACTGCACTTACCAGCAGTGTACTGGTCGCTTTGTTTGCCGCTAATGCTGGCGCAGCAGCGAATTACGTTACCACTGCCGCAACAGGTTCTAAAGCCACCGCGACGGTCCATTTTACCGGTGAAATTGTTGCCAGTACCTGCGTGGTGAGCACAGCAAACCAGTCAGGTAAAACAGTGGCATTGCCACAAGTTACCAACCAGCTATTTAGCGGCGCGGGCTCTAGCACCGGTAATACTCCGTTTACGTTGCAATTTAGCGGCTGTAGTGGGGTAACTGGAGGAAGCGGCTATGTGGTGGTCTTTACCGGTAAAACCCCTGGCAGTAACGCAGCACTTCTGGAAGCGAAACGTGGTTCGACTCCTGCCACCGATGTTGGCATCGAAGTGGATCAAGCGGGTCATGCCCTTAATTTCGCTTCAGGTAGTAATGAGGTGATATTAACACCAGATCATAATGGCGATGCACAAATCGATCTGGTCGCCAAATATCAGCAAATTGGCGCAGCGCTGCCTGCAGCTGGCACGATCACTGCGGATATGAATTACACCGTCATTTATAAATAACGGACGTTGATTGCTATGGATGGCACTCTTCCCTGAACCTGGAAAGTGCACCTGATGAATAAAATATTCTTTTACCTGTTGCTGTGTGTGGTTAGCACCGCTCACAGCGCAATTAATTTGGGTCAAACGCGCGTTATTTATAATGAGAACGATAAAGCGGCGATGTTTGACGTCAACAATAATACAGACAAACCATATATGGTACAGACGTGGCTGGATAATGGTAATCCGGATGAGACGCCAGCCAATCTGCCAATGTTAATTACGCCCCCGATCCTGAAACTTGACGGCCATAAATCAGCCGTGTTGCGAGCTATTTATCAGGGCAACGGCTTTCCTGAGGATGTTGAATCTGTAGTGTGGATTAATGTGCAGGAAATCCCCACCATCGAGAATGAAGAAAATACCTTACAGCTGGCGCAGCGTATTCGCATCAAACTATTTTATCGCCCTGTTGGGCTGAATATGACGCTACCTGAAGCCGTTGAGAAATTACAGTGGCAGTGCCACGGTCATACTCTGCGGGCGGTCAATGCGACGCCGTTACATATCTCCCTGACGCAATTACATATTAACGGCCAAAACATTGATGCCGACATGATTAATCCACATGGCGAACGCACGTTTGCGTTGTCACAGCAAAAAGTCAGCCATATCGGTTTTAGCTGGGTAGATGATTACGGCGGCACTAACGCGGTTAATAACGTCCCGGTATCTTGCAATTAAGTTAGGGTTGCACATGATGAAAAAAAATAAGCACCCGCAACGGTACACCCTCTTTACGCTGTCAACGCTGGTCGTGTGCATACCTGCATACGCCAGCAGCACGCCGCAGTTTAATACCCGTTTTGTACATGGTACGCAAAATATTACCTCCGTAGTGCAAATAGCCCGTAATGACGGACTTAGCGAAGGCACGTTTGAATACGATATATATCTTGACCATAGCTTCGTCGAAACGCGCAATGTTGACTTTAAAAGACGTCAACCACAAGGCAAGCCGCAACCTTGCCTGAGCGCGGACGATCTGCGCAAATACGGGATTAAAATCCCTGAAGGTAACGCCGATACCTGCGTGGAGCTCACGGCTCTGATCGCAAACAGCCGCCTGACGGCAGATGCAAACTACCAGCGCATTGATATTTCAGTACCAGAAGCGTTTCTGCTTTCGACTGCGCATGACGCCGTGCCTGAATCGGCCTATGACGATGGGATTAATGCCGCTTTTGTCGGCTACAACGCCAATACGACGCACCTGATTGAACAGGGCCAGGATCATGACTCTGTTTTTGCCAGTTTTGCCAACGGTATAAACCTGGCGGGATGGCATTTTCGCAACCAGTCTACTTTCAGCTATGCCAGCGGTTCAGGCCGTCAATGGCAGGCGGTTTCCACGTGGGTGGAACGTAATATTATTGCGCTGCGTAGCCGCTTGCGCTTCGGGCAAACATATACGGACGACGATGTGTTTGACAGCATCCAGTTTACCGGGGCACAGCTCACCAGCGATGAAAACATGTTGCCTGATAGCCAGCGCGATTTTGCGCCAGTCGTTCGCGGCGTCGCCAATAGCAATGCCACAATCGAAATCCGTCAAAATGGCTATCTGATTTACAGTAAAAACGTCGCGCCGGGCGCATTTGACATTGACGATATTAACCCCAGCAACCAAAGCGGCGACCTGAACGTTAGCGTTATTGAAGCCGATGGCAGTCGGCGTAATTTCAGTGTGCCTTATTCGGCGGTACCGAACATGCTGCGTGCAGGTAACAACCGCTTTCAGTTTACGGCAGGGGAATACCGCGACGGTTACAGCGGCGGTTGGCGGCCCCGCTTTGTTCAAGGCACATTGAGTTATGGTCTCAGCTTTGGCTCCACGTTGTACGGTGGTTTCCTGACCGCAGAAAGCTATAATGCGATTGCCACCGGGATCGCGCAGGATCTGCACCAGTTCGGCGCGATCTCTTTCGATATCACTACCGCCAGAGCGCAGCTCGCCAGTGGAGATGCGTCCACAGGACAAAGTTATCGTTTCTTATACTCCAAATCGCTGAACCAGTACGGTACGGATTTCCGTCTGGTTGGCTACCGCTACAATACCTCCGGTTATTACAGCTTTAGCGACACCATTAACGAGCATAACAGCTGGTCCTCGGGCTATTACGACATCGCCTATGACGACCCGAATCAACAGCTGCGTTTTCCTGGCGAGGAGCACAACAAAAAGCATTACTACACCACTAACTACAATAATCGCCGCCAACGTTTTGAGGTCTCTGTTAACCAGCGTTTGTGGGATAACGCCTCTCTTTACGTCAGCGCCAGCCAGCAAAACTACTGGCACAACGGGAGTCACGACCGCACGATACAGCTGGGTTACAACGATACACTGGGGAAAATCAACTGGAGCGTTTATGTACAGGATACCCGTAACCAGTACGACTACCAGGACCGCAGTATCAACCTGACGCTTTCCATTCCATTCGATTTCATGGATAGCCGCGGCTTTGTCTCCACCAACATCATGCATAGCCAGCAGAATGGCGACAGCTACTCCACCAGCTACAGCAATACAGCATTTGACGATCGTCTGAGCTGGGGCGTTCAGGGCAGTACCACCGATCGACAGGATTCCTCTGCCGGGGTTAACGCCGCCTGGCAAGGTGACAAGATGAATGTTCAGGGGGGCTACAGCGCAGGACGCAACTACCAGAATATGAATATGGGCATCAGCGGCGGGGCAATGCTGCACGCAGGCGGCGTGACGCTCATGCACTCTCCTGGCGATACCATGGTGTTGGTCGAGGCCAAAAATGCCGACGGTGTCCATATCCAGCAACAAAATGGCGTGGCAATTGACGGTAACGGCTATGCGGTCCTTACCGCCGCAGACGCATGGCATTACAACGTGGTGAGTCTGAATACCGCTGATATTGGTGCCGGGCTGGATATTCCGCAGGCACAGAAAAAAATTGTTCCAACAGAGAAAGCCATCGGCAAAGTGGTGTTTGAAACCTTCAGCGGCCGCAACTATCTGGTAAATGCCGTCATGCCCGGCAATATTGCCCCCCCGGTCGGCGCGAACGTACGAGATACCAAAGGTCGTAGCCACGGTCTGGTCGGTATGCATGGCGCACTGTATGCCAGCGGCGTGGAAGACAATTCTCGCCTGGAAGTGCGCTGGGGCTCCCATGCAAATGAACACTGCTTTATTCAAATGCCGGATAACCATAACCAGCCGGTGAAGAAAATCGGATATACACAAATTACCGCCCAGTGCGTCGGCTCGTAAGGTGCAATCAATGAATCCGTTAAAAATAGTTAAACTTGTGGTGCTGCTTTGTTTGCCGATATTCAGTAGTGCAAGCTATGCGGTTACCTGTACAGCAAACAGCGTCTCCGTACACGTTGATCCCATTAAAATCAGCCACAGTACCACCGCTGGGGACACCGTTTGGGTGTCCAATCCACAAACCGTTAGCGTCACTTGCCGCGACACAGACTATATGCCCCACGGCGAAGCCGCCAGAATCTACATCGACCCTGATCATGAGTTTGCGCATTTTCTGCAGGGAACCAATATGAAACTGGTGGTGAGCATTGATGGTCGCCCCTACGATCAAAGTGCCCAGGCCGTCACCACCCAATATCAGGCAACGTTGCCCCGAACACGTTCAGACAACTACTGCAGCAGTAATAACCACAGCCATTCCAGTGACTGCCAGGCGCGCCCACAAACATTTTCTTTCACCTTTAACCTCAGTCTGGTCGCTACCGGAAAACTCCCGGATCCTTTGCCTGCGCTGGCCGGTCGCACCATCAACAAAGTTTTTGTCGTCGACGGTATTGGCAGCATTAACGCCTGCGGTTCGCATTGCTCCACCAGCAATCCGGCAAAAAACTTTGGCCCCGCGCTTAATGGCCTGAATAACATCAGTTATATCAACTGCGAACCGATCGTCTCTATCAGCTCTGACAAAGGAACGGATACCGTCGAGTTTGGCAGGATCAGCATTACCGAAGCAAAAGTGGGAAAAGATAACAGCCACAGTAAACAGTTTGCCGTTATTGCCGCAGAAGCCGCCGGGAAGCATGAATGTCGCGGCATCAACTACGCGGTAACGTTTACCGGCACCACAAGCAACAGCGGCGCAGTTTTTACCGGTCAGGGTACGCCAGATATCGGCGTTACGCTCCAGGATGCTGCACAACCCGGCTCCGGGGACATTATCAGCGGCAACCGTATCGATTTTGCCAGCAGCGCGTTTACCAACCAGAGCGACAGCCGACGCAAAGAGTTCATGGCAACCCTGTTCTGGCTGAAGAATCCTCCCCAACCCGGCACATTTAGTATTCCTGTCAATGCGACGGTGACCTTTAAATAACAGGCGCAGGACGATGCTGATCGTCCTGCGCGTCTCGCACCAGGCATAAAAACCGCAGTCGTACGCTTAACCCGCCTAATGTTTCACTCCGTGATAGCTGAGGGTGCGTGCGGTGCAGACGAGCAATGTCGTTGACCAGCGCCAGGCCTATCCCGGCGCCAGGGACATTACCGACGTTATCAAGGCGATGAAACGGTAGCAGCGCCTGGTGCACCATCTGCTCATCGATACCCGGCCCGCTATCTTCAACCACCAGCACCACCGCCTCTCCTTTTCGCAGCAGACGGGCGGTTACCACACCATGCGGCGGCGTGTATTTCAGTGCGTTATCCAGCAGATTCCCGCACAGTTCGCCAAGCAGGACTTCATCGCCCTCAATCCACACCGCATCCTGTTCCCCTTCATAGCCCAGATCGATCCCTTTACTGCGCGCCTGCGCCAGTCGCGTGAAACAACTGCTTTGCACCACCTCATACAAATTAACCGGCGAGAAGTGCCTTTCTCCTTGCTCTTTGCGCTTCACAGCCGACAGCTGTAACAGCCTTTCCGTCAGTTGAATGGTGTTATCCAGCGTGGAGCTCATGGCTTGCAGACTCTCATACCATTGCTGCGGCTGCTGGCTGGCGAGGGCCACCGCCACCTGAGTTTTTAGCACCGCCAGCGGCGTTTTAAGCTGATGGGAAGCATCCGCGCTGAAGCGCTCCTGGCGAGAGATCAGGCCGCGAAGTCGGTCCAGATAACGGTTGAATGCCACAATCAACAGACGGGTTTCCGACCACGGCAGCAGCTCCGGCAGCGGCGTCAGCAGCCCAGGCTCGCGACGCACCATCAGCGATGACAGCTGGCGCATCGGGCGTAACACCCGACGCAGCAACCAGCCGACCAGCACCAGCGTGAGCAGCACCAGTAGCCCTTGCGAAACCCACGAGGAAAACAGCAGCTGTCGCGCCAGGTAACGTCGCGATTGCAGCGTTTCGGCGACATAAATCTCGGCCATGCCGATAATGCCGCCCTCGTTGACGGGCTGCAGCAGACGCGCCACGCGAATTGCCTCCCCGCGATATTCAGTGTGATAAAACCACGCCAGCGCCGGATAAAGCCGCGTACGCGATGTCGCAGGCGGCATCGCAGGTAAATCGTCATAACCTGAGATAACCTTCCCCGCCGGGTCGACCACCTTGTAATACAATCTGTCGTTCATATTCAGCTCAAAGCTGTCCAGCACCACCCACGGCACATTCACTTCCAGCTGTTTGTTGTGCACCACCAGTCGCTCGGAGACGGTTCTGGCAGACGAGAGCAGCGTCCGGTCATACGCCTGCGTCGCCGCCTGTAGCGCGCTGACATAGCTGTTAAATGCCGACAGCCCCCACAACAACATGAGCGGCAAACCCAGAAACATCAGCAGTTGCAGGTATAACGATTGGGGTTTAACCCACTTCATCGCTACGCTCCAGCACATAGCCCAGTCCGCGCAGCGTGGCGATGCGCACATCGCTTCCCTGTAGCTTTTTACGCAGACGATGGATGTAGAGCTCAATGCTTTCGGGGCTGACCTCATCGTTTAGACTGAAGACCTGTTCAAACAACTGCTGACGCGAAACCGGTCGCAATCGACGGTACATCAGCACCGTCAGCAATGCCTGTTCGCGCGGCGTGAGCGCCAGCGGCTGCCCCTGCAACAGAAAATAGCCCTCATCGTGAAACGCCAGTTCGCCCAGTTGCTGTATGCCCTGCACCTGCCCCGCGCTGCGGCGTAGCAAAGCCCTCAGCCGGGCATCCAGCTCCTCGATTTCAAACGGTTTTGCCAGATAATCATCGGCCCCGACGTTCAATCCTTTCACCCGATCGGCCACCGCGCTGCGCGCCGTCAGCAGCAGAACAGGAAACGTCTGCCCGCGTTTGCGCAGGCGCTGAACGACGTCAAGACCATCCAGTCCCGGCATATTGATATCCAGCACCGCCAGCGCGTACGTTTCGCTATGTAAAAGATGGTCGGCCGCCAGGCCATCAAAAACGCAGTCGACGGCAAAACCGTTTTGCACCAGCGCTTTCTCCAGCCAGTGAGCTAACTCACGGTTATCTTCCGCTAATAAGAGACGCATATCACATCCTGTAAAGTTTCTGCCGCATTGAAAGGGAATTGAAAGGTTAATGTTTTAACAATCATGCAACCGAACTGCTACACATCGGCTCACATAATCACAAAAATCTTCTTCCGTACCCGAAAATCCGGTTTTCCGGCGTGAGGATAAACAATGAAAAAACAGTTACTTCGTACCCTTACTGCAAGCATTTTACTGATGAGTACCTCTGTTCTGGCGGAACAAGCGCCATCGCGCACAGAATGTATCGCCCCTGCTAAACCTGGCGGTGGTTTCGATCTCACCTGTAAGTTGATTCAAGTGAGCATGATGGAAACCGGCGCTATCGAAAAACCGATGCGCGTAACCTACATGCCCGGCGGCGTTGGCGCCGTGGCCTATAACGCGATCGTCGCGCAACGTCCGGCTGAAGCGGGTACCGTAGTGGCATTCTCCGGCGGCTCGCTGCTGAACCTGTCACAAGGGAAGTTTGGTCGCTACGGCGTTGATGATGTCCGCTGGCTGGCAAGCGTCGGCACTGACTACGGCATGATTGCCGTACGCCAGGACTCACCCTGGAAAACGCTGAAAGATCTGCTGACGGCAATGGAGAAAGATCCTAACAGCGTGGTCATTGGCGCAGGCGCCTCTATCGGTAGTCAGGACTGGATGAAGTCGGCGCTGCTGGCGCAAAAAGCCAATGTCGATCCACACAAGATGCGCTATGTGGCCTTTGAGGGCGGCGGCGAACCGGTCACCGCGCTGATGGGGAATCACGTCCAGGTGGTTTCCGGCGATCTCAGCGAGATGGTGCCTTATCTTAGCGGCGACAAAATCCGCGTGCTCGCCGTGTTCTCTGATCAACGTCTGCCAGGCCAGTTAGCTAACGTACCAACCGCCAAAGAGCAGGGTTACGACCTCGTGTGGCCCATCATTCGTGGCTTCTACGTTGGACCAAAAGTCAGCGACGCCGAGTATCAGTGGTGGGTTGATGCCTTTAACAAACTCCAGCAGACCGATGAGTTTAAAAAGCAGCGCGATCTGCGCGGCCTGTTTGAATTCAACATGAGCGGTAAGCAGCTCGACGAATACGTGAAAAAGCAGGTCACGGATTACCGTGAGCAGGCGAAAGCCTTCGGTCTGGCGAAATAAGCGCAGAGGCAAAGATGATGAGCGATCGTATTTTTGCAGGTATCTGGCTGTTGCTCTGTATAGCCGGGCTGTTCGTGGCCTGGCAAATCACCAGCGAATACAGCTATGAGCCGGTTGGGCCGCGTCCCTTTCCGCTTGGCATTATCAGCCTGATGCTGGTATGCGCCGTGGCGCTGCTGTTGCGCCATCCCGACACCATCAGTTGGCCCCGCCGTCACGTGCTGCAAAAGCTGCTGACGATGGTGATTGTTCTGTTGATGTACGCCTGGGGTTTCGAATGGCTCGGTTTTCCCATCTCCACCGCCATTCTCACCGTGGTGATTGGCATGCTGTTCGGCGCAACGATTCCGGCTGCGGGTATTTCCGGCGCGGTACTCGGCATTCTGCTGTGGTATGCCTTTGACCGACTGCTTGACGTCACCTTACCACTCGGCGCCTGGCTGGGTTAACGGAGAAACGATGGATACCTGGATTTATCTTTCTCAGGGTTTCGCGGTGGCCATGACGCCGGAAAACCTGGTCATCGCCCTGATTGGCTGTTTTGTCGGTACCATTGTCGGGCTGTTGCCTGGTCTTGGACCCATTAACGGCGTGGCGATCCTCCTGCCTCTGGCCTTCGCTTTGCATCTGCCTGCAGAATCTGCGCTGATCCTGCTGGCTACGGTCTACATAGGTTGTGAATACGGCGGACGTATCTCCTCCATCCTGCTGAATGTTCCCGGCGATGCGGCGGCGATTATGACCGCGCTGGATGGCTACCCGATGGCGCAGCAAGGCCGCGGCGGCGTTGCGCTCTCTATCTCGGCGGTCAGCTCTTTCATTGGTTCGCTTATCGCTATCGGCGGCATCATTCTGTTTGCCCCGGCGTTAGCCCAATGGTCGCTGGCCTTCGGTCCGGCGGAATACTTTGCCTTAATGGTTTTCGCCATTGCCTGCCTCGGCAGCATGATGGCGCAAAACCCGCTGAAATCATTTCTGGCAGCGCTTATCGGTCTCGGCCTTGCGACCGTTGGCGTAGACGCCAATACCGGGGTTTATCGCTTTACCTTTGACAGCGTTCATCTCTCCGACGGTGTGCAGTTTATCGTGGTAGTGATTGGGCTGTTCTCAGTCTCTGAAATACTGTTAATGCTGGAACATACCAGCAGTGGCCAGACGCTGGTGCGTAAAACGGGCCGCATGTTATTTAACGCCAAAGAAGGTGCGCAGTGCGTTGGCGCAACTCTGCGTTCATCGGTGATTGGCTTTTTCGTCGGCGTCCTGCCTGGCGCGGGCGCAACCATTGCCAGCGCTATCACCTACATGACCGAGAAAAAGCTCAGCGGCAATAGCGACAGCTTCGGCAAAGGGGATATACGCGGCGTGGCGGCCCCCGAAGCCGCCAACAACGCCTCGGCCTGTGGCTCCTTTATCCCGATGCTGACGCTCGGCGTACCGGGCTCCGGCACCACAGCGGTGATGATGGGCGCGCTGACGCTGTACAATATCACCCCGGGTCCGGCCATGTTCACCGAACAGCCGGACATCGTCTGGGGGCTGATTGCGGCGCTGCTGATTGCTAACGTGATGCTGCTGGTGATGAACATCCCGTTGATCGGCCTGTTTACCCGTATGCTGACCATCCCCTTGTGGTTTTTGGTACCGGCTATCGCGGCAGTCTCCGCGGTGGGCGTGTATGCCGTCCACAGCACCACTTTCGATCTGGTGCTGATGGTTGCCCTCGGCGTGCTAGGCTACATATTGCGCAAAATGCACTTCCCGATGTCGCCGTTGATTTTAGGCTTCGTTCTCGGGGAAATGCTGGAGCAGAACCTGCGTCGGGCGCTGTCTATCAGTAACGGTAATATGGATATTCTGTGGGCCAGCGGCGTGGCGAAAGTGCTGCTGGTGATGGCGGTACTGGTTATCGTGGTCCCGCCAGTGCTACGCCTGATTCGTAAACGTAACAGCAAACCGCAGGTGGATATCAGCTAATAATATGCCGGGTAGCGGCGCTGACGCGTCTTATCCGGCATTTTCATCTTAATTCCTGAACGGCACTGAGTACGTGTTCAACAAACCGCGTCAGCTTGGGCAGCGGACGCAAATCTTGTCGCCACAGTAGATGAATCGGCCGCGGCTGCGGCGTAAACGTTTCCAGTATCCGAATCAGTTTCCCGGTAGCCAGCTCTTGCGCCAGCAGCACCTCCGGTTGTAATAACAGTCCGGCCCCCGCTACCGCCGCCATACGCAGGCCATGACCATCGTTACAGCGCAGGATCGCATCGCGCTTCCATCTGACTTCGCCCGTCACGCCAGGCAGTATCCATTCGTTGCGAGCCGTCCACACGGTATGGGACAGGCACAGATGATCCACCAGATCCGCTGGCGTAAGGGGCGTGCCATGACGGGCAAGATAATCCTTTGATGCACAGATCGCCATACGGTAAGGACACAGGTATTTCGCCACCACATCAGTCTGATGGATATCGCCAATACGGATCGCCAGGTCGACGCCTTCATTCACCAGATCAACCATCCGGTTGGTCAGATCCAGCTCAATGCGCACCTCTGGCCAGGCCTGTAAAAACGCAGCGGCCAACGGCGAGATAACGCAAGCGCCAAAAGAAGTAGGCGCGCTAATGCGCAGCGTCCCCGCAGGGGCCAGCCGCAGACGCTCTACCGAACGCTCAGCTATCGACACCTGCTCCAGCACGCGGCGGGCTTCTTCAAAATAGACACGCCCGGCATCGGTCAGGCTCTGGCGGCGAGTATTGCGCTCCAGCAGACGCGTGCCAAGCTGTGCTTCCAGTTGGGTGATATATTTTCCCACCATCACCGCAGACATCTCGAGTCTTATTGCCGCGGAGGTAAAGCTTCCGCTCTCCACCACGGCGATAAACGTTTCCATGCCGCGCAGCTTATCCATATTACAAACCTCTGGTTAGTAATCATCTAACTTATAGCCAGTTTATCCGATTTCATTTTCATTAAAGAATAGTGGCTCACACTATTCTGGAGGTGGTTATGAAAATCGTCATTATTGGTGCCAGCGGTACAGTGGGGCGCGCAGTTACAGAAACGTTAAGCCGTAAACATGAGGTGATCCGCGTAGGTCGCACGCGGGGAGATTACCAGGTCGATATCACCTCGCAGGAGAGTGTCGGGGCATTGTTTGAAAAAGTCGGTCGGATAGATGCGATCGTTTCCGCCACCGGCAACCTGTTCTTTGGCCCGCTGTCGACAATGACCGACGAGGACTTTAATCAGGGATTACAGGATAAGCTGTTAGGCCAGATACGTCTGGCATTAACCGGGCAACATTTCCTCAATGATGGCGGCTCGATTACGCTGATTAGCGGCATTATCGCCCATGAACCCATCGCACAAGGGGCGAATGCGGCAACGATCAATGCCGGGCTGGAAGGATTTGTGCGCGCTGCTGCCTGTGAGCTAGGTCGTGGTCAGCGCATAAACCTGATAAGCCCAACCGTACTCAGTGAATCCGCCGAAGCATACGATGGTTTCTTCCCTGGCTTTGAAAGCGTCCCCGCCGCTACCGTTGCCAACGCCTATCGCCGCAGCGTGGAAGGCATCCAAACCGGGCGGATTTATAAAGTCGGTTACTGACTTTGCTGCTGCCGTTGAGTTACCCTCAGCGGCAGAATAATTAACTCTTTGTTTTAAAATAACATTACCTGTCCTCCCTTCTCCTCCCCGCACTTAACCTCACTTTTTATAATGTTAAATAATTGTTGTTTTTGATCACAAATAATAAACAAACAAGCCCATTCTGTGCGCGTTTTTCAAAAATGTAGATATTTTTAATTTATGGCTACGAAACGAGCTGCGCCATATCTCCCTGACAATCTACTGAGAGGAACGATTTGATGAACGCACTGACTGCCGTAAAACCGAACGCTGATGATCCAGCCCAGCACTACAGCGGTTTCACGTTGAAACCATCAGCCCAGTCCCCACGCCTGCTGGAGCTGACTTTTTCCGCTGAGAGCACTGAGCAATTTCTGAAAGCCGTAGCGCAGTGGCCGGTGCAGGCACTGGAATACAAATCCTTCCTGCGCTTCAAAGTGGGCAAGATCCTCGACGACCTGTGCGGCAATCAGTTGCAGCCTTTGCTGCTGAAAACGTTGCTCGATCGTGCCGAAGGCGCACTGCTGATCAACGCCGTCGGCGTAGATGAAGTGGCACAGGCTGAAGAGATGGTCAAGCTGGCGACGGCGGTAGCGCATCTTATCGGGCGCTCCAATTTTGATGCGATGAGCGGTCAATACTATGCCCGTTTTGTGGTGAAAAACGTTGATAACTCAGACAGCTACCTGCGCCAGCCGCACCGTGTAATGGAGCTGCATAACGACGGAACCTACCTCGAAGAAATCACCGACTATGTGCTGATGATGAAGATTGACGAGCAGAACATGACCGGCGGTAACTCGCTGCTGCTGCACCTCGACGACTGGGAACATCTGGATCAGTACTTTACCCACCCGCTGGCGCGTCGCGCCATGCGCTTTGCCGCACCGCCAAGCAAAAACGTCAGCCAGGAAGTGTTCCATCCGGTGTTTGACGTTGACCAGCAGGGCCGCCCGGTGATGCGCTACATCGACCAGTTCGTCCAGCCAAAAGATTATGAAGAAGGCGTCTGGCTGAGCGATTTGTCCGATGCGTTGGAAACCAGCAAGGCCATTATTTCAGTTCCGGTTTCAGTCGGTAAATTCCTGTTAATCAACAACCTGTTCTGGTTGCACGGTCGCGATCGCTTTACCTCGCATCCTGACCTGCGCCGCGAACTGATGCGCCAGCGTGGTTATTTCGCTTACGCGACAAACCACTACCAGACCCATCAGTAAGCGCGAAGGAATAAAGCGGATGTATGATTTTGTGATTATTGGCGGCGGCATTATCGGCATGTCGACCGCCATGCAGCTAATTGATGTCTATCCGGACGCCAGAATCGCGCTGCTGGAAAAAGAGTCCGGCCCAGCCTGTCACCAGACGGGCCACAACAGCGGCGTAATTCATGCCGGGGTCTATTACACCCCCGGCAGCCTGAAGGCGCAGTTTTGCCTGGCCGGAAATCGCGCCACAAAAACCTTTTGCGACCAAAACGGCATCCGCTACGACGTCTGCGGAAAAATGCTGGTTGCCACCTCCGAACTGGAAATGGAGCGCATGCGCGCGCTGTGGGATCGCACCGCCGCTAACGGCCTTGAGCGCGAATGGCTGAATGCGCAGGAGCTTCGCGAGCGTGAACCCAACATCACCGGGCTGGGCGGTATTTTTGTTCCGTCGAGCGGGATCGTCAGCTACCGCGAAGTCACCGCCGCGATGGCGAAGATATTTCAGACCAAAGGCGGTGAGATTATCTACAACGCTGAGGTCAGCGCGCTAAAAGAGCACGCTGCGGGCGTTGTCGTACATACCCGTCAGGGTCAGGAATTTGAGGGAGCGACGCTGATTAGCTGCTCTGGCCTGATGGCGGACCGACTAGTGAAAATGCTCGGCGTTGAACCCGGCTTTATCATCTGTCCGTTCCGTGGCGAATATTTCCGTCTGGCGTCAGAACATAACCAGATAGTCAACCATCTGATCTACCCCATCCCCGACCCGGCGATGCCGTTTCTCGGCGTTCATCTGACCCGGATGATTGACGGCAGCGTCACCGTGGGCCCCAACGCGGTACTGGCATTTAAACGTGAAGGCTACCGTAAACGCGACTTCTCGCTCAGCGATACGCTGGAGATCCTCAGCTCTTCCGGCATTCGTCGCGTGCTGCAAAACAACCTGCGCTCAGGACTTGGCGAAATGAAGAATTCGCTGTGCAAAAGCGGTTATCTGCGGCTGGTACAAAAGTACTGCCCGAGTCTGACGCTCAAGGATCTGCAGCCCTGGCCTGCAGGCGTGCGGGCACAGGCTGTGTCGCCGGACGGCAAGCTAATCGACGATTTCCTGTTTGTCACCACACCACGCTCAATTCACACCTGTAACGCGCCTTCTCCGGCAGCAACGTCGGCGATCCCTATCGGCGCGCATATTGTCAGCAAAGTTCATGCGCTGCTGGAGAACCAGAGTAATCCCGGACGCACGCTGCGTGCGGCACGTAGCGTGGAAACATTACACGCCGCATTCACCCGTTAAAACGATTAAGACAGGACGCAATTATGCAACTTAACGATCCAACCTTATTTCGCCAGCAAGCACTGATCGATGGCAACTGGCGTGACGCCAACAGCGGCGAGACCATCGCGGTGACCAACCCCGCCAACGGTCAGCAATTAGGTAGCGTACCGAAAATGGGGGCGGATGAAACCCGCGAAGCGATTAACGCCGCTAACCGCGCTCTGCCCGCCTGGCGTGCGCTGACCGCCAAAGAGCGGGCCAACATCCTGCGCCGCTGGTTCAACCTGATGATTGAGCATCAGGACGATCTCGCCCGTCTGATGACCCTGGAACAGGGTAAACCGCTGGCAGAAGCCAAAGGTGAAATCACCTATGCCGCTTCCTTTATTGAGTGGTTTGCCGAAGAGGGCAAACGTATCTATGGCGATACGATCCCCGGCCACCAGGCCGACAAACGCCTAATCGTCATCAAACAGCCGATCGGCGTTACCGCCGCGATTACGCCGTGGAACTTCCCCGCGGCGATGATTACCCGCAAAGCCGGTCCGGCGCTGGCGGCTGGTTGCACAATGGTGCTTAAACCGGCCAGCCAGACCCCCTACTCCGCACTGGCGCTGGCAGAGCTTGCCAATCGCGCCGGGATCCCGGCAGGCGTTTTCAGTGTGGTGACCGGTTCAGCGAGCGCGGTCGGCAACGAGCTGACCGGCAACCCGCTGGTACGCAAGCTGTCATTTACCGGCTCAACCGAAATTGGCCGTCAGTTAATGCAGCAGTGCGCCAAAGACATCAAAAAAGTGTCGCTGGAGCTGGGCGGCAATGCGCCGTTTATCGTCTTTGACGATGCCGATCTTGATAAAGCCGTGGAAGGCGCACTGGCATCGAAGTTCCGTAACGCAGGCCAAACCTGTGTCTGCGCCAACCGCCTGTACGTGCAGGACGGCGTGTATGACCGTTTTGCCGAAAAACTCCAGCAGGCAGTAAGCAAACTGCACCTCGGTGATGGTCTGCAACCTGACGTCACCACCGGGCCGCTGATCGACGAGAAAGCGGTAGCCAAAGTGCAGGAACACATCGCCGATGCTCTGGATAAAGGCGCGCGCATTATCGCGGGCGGCAAACCTCACGCACTCGGCGGCAACTTCTTCCAGCCCACCATTTTGGTGGATGTGCCTGACAACGCGAAGGTCGCCAAAGAAGAGACGTTCGGCCCGCTGGCTCCGCTGTTCCGGTTTAAGGACGAGGCTGACGTCATCGCTCAGGCCAATGACACCGAGTTTGGTCTGGCCGCCTATTTCTACGCCCGTGATTTGAGCCGCGTCTTTCGCGTTGGCGAAGCGCTGGAATACGGCATTGTCGGGATTAACACCGGCATTATCTCCAACGAAGTCGCCCCGTTTGGGGGAATTAAAGCCTCCGGTCTTGGCCGTGAAGGATCGAAATACGGCATCGAAGACTACTTAGAAATCAAATATATGTGCATCGGCCTTTAATAAAATAAATACTGGAGAACACCTGATGAGCACCAACAAAGAACTTATGCAACGTCGCAGCAACGCCGTTCCCCGTGGCGTAGGACAAATCCACCCTATTTTTGCCGAGCGTGCAGAAAACTGTCGAGTCTGGGACGTTGAAGGCCGTGAATTCCTCGATTTTGCTGGCGGTATTGCGGTGCTGAACACCGGCCACCTGCACCCGCAGATCGTCTCTGCGGTAGAAGCACAGTTGAAAAAGCTGTCCCATACCTGTTTTCAGGTGCTGGCCTATGAGCCGTACCTGGAGCTGTGCGAAATCATGAATAAGAAAGTGCCGGGCGATTTCGCTAAAAAAACCCTGCTGGTGACAACCGGCTCGGAAGCGGTGGAAAACGCGGTGAAAATCGCCCGCGCCGCCACCAAACGAACCGGCACTATCGCCTTCAGCGGCGCTTACCACGGTCGAACCCACTACACCCTGTCGCTGACCGGGAAAGTAAATCCGTACTCTGCAGGAATGGGGTTAATGCCGGGCCACGTGTATCGTGCGCTTTATCCTTGCCCGCTGCACGGCATCAGTGAAGACGATGCTATCGCCAGCATTCACCGTATCTTCAAAAATGATGCCGCTCCGGAAGACGTTGCCGCCATCGTGATTGAGCCCGTCCAGGGCGAAGGTGGTTTTTACGCCGCCTCTCCTGCTTTTATGCAACGTCTGCGCGCCATTTGTGACGAGCACGGCATCATGCTGATTGCCGATGAAGTACAGAGCGGCGCAGGCCGTACCGGTACGCTGTTCGCTATGGAGCAGATGGGCGTTGCGCCCGATCTCACCACCTTCGCCAAATCTATTGCCGGTGGCTTCCCGCTGGCGGGAGTGACCGGGCGCGCCGAAGTCATGGACGCAATCCCACCGGGCGGTCTGGGCGGTACCTATGCCGGTAACCCGATTGCCTGCGCCGCCGCACTGGCGGTACTGAATATTTTCGAACAGGAAAATCTGCTGCAAAAAGCCAACGACCTGGGGCAAACCCTGCGCGAAGGCCTGCTGGCTATCGCGGAAACCCACCGCGAGATTGGCGATGTACGCGGGCTGGGAGCGATGATCGCAATCGAACTGTTTGAAGACGGCGATCACACGAAACCAGACGCCAAACTGACCGCGGAAATCGTCGCGCGTGCGCGCGATAAAGGGCTGATCCTGCTCTCCTGCGGACCTTACTACAACGTACTGCGCATTCTTGTCCCACTGACCATTGAAGATGCCCAAATCCGCCAGGGGCTGGACATTATCGCTCAGTGTTTTGCCGAAGCGAAGCAGGGTTAACACCGCATTCGACCAATAAAAAACGCAATCCTCAGGCCGGATAAGGCGGAGCCGCCATCCGGCAGACAGGGTCAATAACAATAAATACGCGTGCCCCGGCGCGGGAATGCCGGGGTGCTCTCCCAAGTGAAATACTTTCGAGAGGTTTAAAAGATGGGGCAAGTGTCACAATCACATGATTTAGGGGGCGGGCTGAAATCACGCCACGTCACCATGCTGTCTATTGCCGGGGTTATCGGCGCAAGTTTGTTTGTGGGTTCAAGCGTGGCGATTGCAGAAGCCGGTCCCGCAGTATTACTGGCCTATCTGTTCGCCGGATTGCTGGTGGTGATGATTATGCGCATGCTGGCCGAAATGGCCGTTGCCACCCCGGATACCGGTTCCTTTTCCACCTACGCCGATAAGGCCATTGGGCCGTGGGCGGGTTATACCATCGGCTGGCTGTACTGGTGGTTCTGGGTGTTGGTTATCCCGCTGGAAGCGAATATTGCCGCCATCATTCTGCACTCCTGGGTTCCAGGCATTCCTATCTGGCTGTTTTCTCTGGTTATCACGTTGGCATTAACCGGCAGTAATTTGCTGAGCGTCAAAAATTACGGTGAGTTCGAGTTCTGGCTGGCGCTGTGCAAAGTGATTGCCATTCTGGCGTTTATCACTCTCGGCGCGGTGGCGATTAGCGGTTTCTATCCCTATGCCGAGGTCAGCGGAGTTTCGCGTCTGTGGGATCAGGGCGGCTTCATGCCCAACGGTTTTGGCGCGGTGATCAGCGCGATGCTAATCACCATGTTCTCCTTTATGGGCGCAGAGATTGTTACCATCGCCGCCGCCGAGTCCGATACCCCGGATAAGCACATCGTCCGCGCCACCAACTCGGTTATCTGGCGTATCTCCATCTTCTATCTGTGCTCTATTTTTGTGGTCGTCGCGCTGATTCCGTGGAACATGCCGGGACTGAAAGAGGTGGGCTCTTACCGCTCAGTGCTGGAGTTACTGCATATCCCACACGCGAAGCTGATCATGGACTGTGTCATATTGCTCTCGGTAACCAGTTGTCTGAACTCCGCGCTGTATACGTCCTCGCGTATGCTTTACTCCCTGAGCCGTCGTGGCGATGCTCCCGCCTTTATGGGTAAAACGAACCGGAGTAAAACGCCTTATGTGGCGGTGTTGCTGTCTACGGGTGCCGCGTTCCTCACCGTGGTGGTCAACTATTACGCCCCGGCCAAGGTGTTCAAATTCCTGATCGACAGCTCTGGCGCCATCGCCCTGCTGGTTTATCTGGTGATTGCAATTTCCCAACTGCGGATGCGCAAAATCCTGCTGGCGCGAGGCGGTGAAATTAAACTGAAAATGTGGCTCTATCCGTGGCTTACCTGGCTGGTAATCGCCTTTATTATCTTTGTGCTGGTGGTGATGCTCTTTCGCCCGGCTCAACAACTGGAAGTTATCTCTACCGGGTTGTTAGCCATAGGAATTATTTGCACCGTGCCTATTATGTCACGCTGGAAAAAACTGCTATCGTGGCAAAAAGCACCGTTGCAAAATACGCATTAAACCTTTTCCCGGCGCAGGCCGGGAAAACCGTTCAGGAGTAAGACCATGACCGCCATTCCCCAACCGACGGCCATTGATGGATACCGCTGGCTGAAAAACGACATCATCCGCGGTGTGTATCAGCCTGATGAAAAACTGCGTATGAGCCTGCTGACCTCACGCTATGAGCTTGGCGTGGGACCGCTACGCGAAGCGCTTTCGCAGTTGGTTGCCGAGCGGCTGGTCACGGTGGTCAATCAGAAAGGGTATCGTGTCGCCCCAATGTCCGAACAGGAGTTGCTCGATATTTTCGATGCCCGCGCCAATATGGAAGCCATGCTGGTCGCGCTGGCCATTGAACGCGGCGACGACGCCTGGGAAGCTGAAATTCTGGCGCGGGCGCATATGCTCGGCAAGCTTGAAGCCGTTGACGCCAGTGAACAGATGCTCGACGAGTGGGATCAGCGCCATCAGGCTTTTCATTCGGCAATTGTCGCTGGCTGCGGTTCACAGTATCTGCTGCAAATGCGCGAACGGCTATTCGATTTGGCGGCGCGCTACCGGTTTATCTGGCTGCGAAAGACGGTGCTGTCGGTGGAGATGTTGGAAGATAAACACGATCAGCACCAAACCCTGACCGAAGCAATTCTGGCACGCGATGCCGCACGTGCCAGCGAATTAATGCGCCAGCACCTGCTGACGCCCATTCCGATTATTCAACAAGCGATGTCCGGCAAATTGCTGACGCAATAAGCCTGAACTTTCTTATTGTTCTGGAATACGCAAAACCTGCCCTGGATAAATTTTATCCGGGCTTTTCAGCATCGGTTTATTCGCTTCAAATATCTGGTTATACAGGTTGGCGTTACCGTATACCTGTTTGGCAATAGCGCTCAGGGTATCTCCTGATTTTACGGTATAAAACTGGCTTTCACTCGCCGGCGCAGAAGTTTTTACCTGATCGTCGACGCTGGCAATACCAGAGATATTACCAATCGCAATCAGGATTTTTTCTTTCGCTTCCTGACTTAATCCATCGCCAGAAACGGTGGCTTTACCTTCGTTAATTTGGACGTTCACTTTATCCGCATCCGGGATGCCCGTTTTGTTCAGGTGTTCCTGTACCTTTTTTGCCAGATCGGCAGTGTCATGGTTGCCAGTAACCGCATCCCACAGTTTTTCACCCGCATCTTTTACAAAATTAAAGAGTCCCATATCCACCTCGGTAGTTAACAATCAACACCAGGAAGTGTAGCAGAGGAGAAAGGAGCGCAAAGAAAACGGCGCCAGAGCGCCGTAGTAGAAAGGTAATTAGTTACGCGTTTGTATCCAGAAGGCGTGGATCAGACCCGGGATGTAGCCCAGCAGCGTCAGAACAATATTGAGGATAAATGCCCAGCCGAACCCCTTCCCCAGCAGCACGCCAAGCGGGGGCAGAATAATAGTAAAAACGATTCTCCAGAAACCCATACACACTCCATACAAGCAAAAAGTTACTCATTGTTTAAAAAGAGATTTTATCTCTAAGCATAGTCAGTGTACCTAACTCTGCCAGCCTTCCCCTGCTGTTTTACCCTCCTTTACGCTCTTTACGCTGGCGTACGTTGACCGTTTATTTTAGAATAAGCTTAATTTAGAACATACTTAAATACATATGACTGAACTTGAACAACTCCAGGCCAGCGCTGAGCAGGCTGCCGCCCTGCTAAAAGCGATGAGTAACCCGAAAAGGTTGCTGATTTTGTGCATGCTCTGCGGCTCACCCGGTACCAGCGCGGGCGAATTAGCCCGTGTTACCGGCCTGAGTCCTTCCGCCACTTCGCAGCATCTGGCGCGTATGCGTGAAGAGGGCCTGATAGACAGCCAACGCGATGCCCAGCGCATCCTGTACTCCATCAAAAATGCGGCCGTGAATTCACTGATCGCCACATTAAAAACACTGTATTGCCCATAAGGAGCCATCATGACCATTGGGACGATTTCCCCGCGCGAGGCGCAGACGCTGGTCGCACAAGGCGCAAAACTGATTGATATCCGCGATGCTGACGAGTATCTGTACGAGCATATTCCGGAGGCGCATCTGGCGCCATTACCTACGCTAGAGCAGGGATCGCTGCCTGCGAATTTACGCGCCGGGCAGGTGATTTTTCACTGCCAGTCAGGCAAACGTACACAAAACGCGGCGACAAAACTGAACGCTATTGCCGCGCCTGCGCAGGTCTGGTTGTTGGAAGGTGGTATTGACGGCTGGAAAGCCGCAGGTTTTCCGGTGGCAAAAGATCGTTCACAACCGTTACCGCTGATGCGCCAGGTGCAGATAGCCGCAGGCAGCCTTGCCTTACTCGGCGTCATTCTGGGCTACACCGTTAGCAGCGCCTTCTTCCTACTGAGCGGTTTTGTGGGCGCCGGGCTAATACTCGCTGGCGTGACCGGCTTTTGCGGCATGGCGCGATTGCTGGATATCATGCCCTGGAACCGACGTACTCATTAAGCGGTAATCATTGAAACTGCACTGTACCCGCTGATTGACGTGATCTATGGTGAGTTCTGCGATAAATAAAGGAGAGCAATATGTTTAAACCTGGCGATCTGGTTCAACCACGCATGGGTGGACCTAAACTGAAAGTTGTCGAAGTCAATGGCGATCACATTGTGGCGGTACACGCCAGTAATGAAAGCGGCGAAAAATTCACGCTAAAAGCAGCTGACGTGACGCGATATACCGAAGAGGGTGATTTTGGCGTTTGCTGAAAATAAGCGGTGAGGTCGCCCTCACCGCATTAATAATCAGATCAAAAAGTCATCAAGAGATTTACCGGCAGCCAGTGCCTGGGCAATTGGCTTCGGTGTGCGACCCTGTCCGGTCCATGTTTTTGTTTCACCATTGAGATCGGTAAAACGATATTTCGCCGGGCGCGGCTGACGTTTTTTAACTGAACGTGCCGTCGCAGGCGTCATGCTCAGCAGCTCTTCCGGATTGATCCCGTCTGCCTGCATCAGCGCCAGCAAAGTATTAATTTTTTCCTGCTGTTCTGCACGTTGGCGCTGTAGTTGTTCTTCTTCATCACGGCGTTCTTTGGTCACTACCCTAAATTTTTCAAGCATATCTTCCAGCACATCAACGGAAAATTCACGAGCCATTGCACGCAGCGAGCGGATATTATTTAAGTTTTTTAACATTGAACTCATATTAACAAAACCTCTTTAACGTAAAACATAAAAACGGTATTACCCTAAATATTGTATGCAACTGCTTATTATATTTCCAGTCTAATTTATTCGCATATTACTAATCAAAAAAGCTAATTCGTGTATTTATAGCATCCATTTTGACATCGCCTATGCGATATATTCTATTCCTCTGCTAGTCGCTATAAATATACCTGCAAGGAGTCTCAGGGTATCAGTCGAGAAACAGGCCACAACATCGCGCGGAGCCGGTGCGTATACATATTGCACATTAGTCAACATTGAGAAAAGGAGCGCAAAAAATTCAGAAAAACAAATTTCCATAACCCATTGATCTAAAATGCCTTTAATTAAATCAGCAACGAAAATACCAAAACGAACAAAAAACAAACCATTGCAGAGCATTTTATCGACAAAAAGGTAATAAATAAAAATTTTAAGCTAGTTGCTAGTTATTATCCAGGCAGATATCCTATTCAAACGCGAAAGCAACAAGACAAATCACTAGCAAGAAGGTATTCAAAACCTTTTTTTCCCTTTTTACAAGGAGCATTAACATGTTCTCTCCGCAGTCACGCTTGCGTCATGCAGTAGCAGACACGTTCGCGATGGTTGTTTATTGTTCTGTCGTGAACATGTTGATCGAAATATTCCTTTCAGGAATGAGCTTCGAACAGTCTCTGTACTCCAGACTGGTGGCTATCCCCGTCAACATCCTGATCGCGTGGCCATACGGCATGTATCGCGATTTGTTTATGCGCGCGGCGCGTAAAGCCACGCAAGCAGGATGGGGGAAAAACCTGGCGGACGTGCTGGCTTATGTCACCTTCCAGTCACCAGTGTATGTGATTATTCTATTGACGGTTGGCGCAGACTGGCACCAGATTACGGCTGCAGTAAGTTCGAACATCGTGGTATCAATGCTGATGGGCGCGGTCTATGGCTACTTTCTTGATTATTGCCGCCGCCTGTTTAAGGTCAGCAGCTATCACCAGGCTAAAGCCTGACAGATCTCTTCGCGACTGGCCCTGCCAGTCGCATTATTAGTTTGAACTAACGTCGCCAAACAACCCACTCAGATAACGCTCAAGCGCAATTCGCGAACTGAAGCCGTGCGGAATACCATAATGTTCGTGAGTCTCTCCGGCTAAATATAGCGGGAATTGCTGGTAGTGATCGCAGGTTTTAATATCCGTCGCAGGTTCCGCCAGCGAAGAGCTGCGCTCTTTTAGCGTGGGATGGATAACTAATGCGGTACGTCCCATACGTGCTTCACGGTTAACGTACACATAATTTTCGCCACGACGATAGCCGTACGTTTTTTGCGTCACTACATCGACGGTAAAGCCCACTTTTTCAAGTACGCGCGCCACCTCATCAGGTCGTAAATACATATATTTTCCTCGTTATCTTTTTTACTGCGGGCTTACCTTACCTGATTCAGCATTAGCAACGCTTTCAGAAAAGTCCATAAACGAGTGGCGATGGTGGGACGAATATCTTAAGAACCGCGCAGAATTATGTCAGCGACATCCGCAGTTGATACGCCGCCTGCTGCGCCATTTCCACCGAGCTGATGTTGGTAAACGACAGCAATATTCCCCCCTTTCCTGCTGAAGTTATTCGCCAGCGGCTTAACGCCTGAACCGCCAGCCCGACCTGATTCGCTTTGCGCACTAGCGCAACATCATCTCCGTCGACAGTTATCACCAGCTGAATCCCTCCTTCCTGAGGAATGACGTTAAATCCTTGTTCGCTCAGCGCGTTTTCCATCCATTGACGTCGCAGGGCATAATTCTGGCGCATACGTTTTAAGTGCCGCCAGAAGTGGCCATCTTGCATAAAATCCGCCAGCGTTTGCTGCCATAAAACCGGAACGCTACAGGCCGTTAGCGCCGCCTGCTGACGAAAATGTTCGACCTGAGTCAGGGGTACCACCAGCCATGCCGTGCGCAAAGCCGGAAACATCGATTTGCTGAACGTTCCGGCATAAATCACCCGCTGGGGCGCATCCAGACTTTTTAGCGGCGGCAACGGTTTACCGTGGTAGCGAAATTCACTGTCGTAATCATCTTCAATGATCCACGCCTGCGCCCGAGTCGCCCATTCAAGCAGTTGGTGGCGACGGTCTAATGACAGGGCGACGCCCAGCGGACTTTGGTGTGCGGGTGTGAGCAGCACAAAACGCGCCTGCGGGTAGTCACGGATCCCAGCGCAGACATCCAGGCCATCGGCATCAACTGCCACCGGCATCAGCTCAATGCGCTCCTGAGCCACCACGGGGTGAATCAACGGAAAGCCAGGATCTTCGACCCACATCCCCTCACCGGGTTGAGACAGAGCGCGCAGGATTAACGTCATTGATGCCGCGTAACCTGAAGTAATAAAAATCTGCTCCGGCTGGCACTCAATACTGCGTGAGACGCGTAGGTAATCGACAATCGCCTGACGTAACACCCGTTCGCCGCAAACATCGCCCACGGCCAGGTCAAAACGCGTTTGGGTGCGTAAACGCCGCCCCATCACCCGCGCCCAGACGTCCCGCGGGAAGAGATCGAGTGCGGGTAATCCCATCTGAAAAGGCTGCGGCCTGGGGTTTTCTCCGGCGAAGATAGCGGGAGACACAGGTGCGTTTTCCGGTCGCAGTTGCTCACTGACAAATGTTCCTGCCTGCCCGCGCCGCGTGAGCCAGCCCTGCGCCACCAGATCTGCATAGGCATTTTCCACCGTCGAACGTGATACCCCCTGCTCCTGGGCCCAGGTCCGACTGGAGGGCAATCTTGTGCCTGGCTTTAGTTCACCTTTCTCAATGGCGTTTTTTAACTGACGGGCGATTTGCTGATAGCGTGGCATTTATGGTCTGCTTTTTTGGCAACAATATGGCTCTCTGTAGCAGTCCATTATAGTGCTACATTGCGGGTCATCCAAACGAGGAGAAATACCATGACAATGTTACGCCAGCCCTATTATGAACTCAGTCCAGAAATCTATAACGCTTTGGTTCAGGCCAGCAAAGCGCTGGAAAACTGCGCGCTGGAACCTACGCTGACGGAACTGATTTACCTGCGAGTCTCGCAAATCAACGGCTGCGCCTTTTGCCTGGAAATGCACAGTAAGGCGCTGCGCAAATCCGGTGTTGCACAGGCCAAACTGGACGCGCTGGCAGGCTGGCGGGTGAGTCATCACTTCAGCGAGCAGGAGCGTGCGGCGCTGGCGTGGGCCGAATCCGTCACCCATATAGCCAGCACCCATGCCGAAGATGACGTTTATCTGCCGCTGCTCAACCATTTTAGCGCGAAAGAGATTAGCGATCTGACGTTTGCTATTAGCCTGATGAACTGCTTTAACCGTCTGGCGGTAGGGATGCGCATGTGATTCTGCGCTGCCGGATGGCGACATAAACGCCATCCGGCAACCTGCCATAGTTTCTATCACTTCCTCCGTCACGCTCATCACCCAGGCCCTCATCAATCTAAAATTACCATATCTTGTATGGTTGAATCTTTTTAAAACTACATCTAGTATCTCCTCTATCAAGACACACACAACCTGACGCCCTCTATCGCGTCATTCTTTTACTTTTAGATGGAAATACGAATCATGCGCATTGTTATTTACACTCGTAACAACTGTGTTCAGTGCCACGCCACTAAGCGGGCGATGGAAAGCCGCGGGTTTGACTTTGAGATGGTAAACGTCGATTTACACCCCGATATGGCTGATCGCCTGCGCGATCAAGGCTTTCGTCAGTTACCGGTCGTGGTCGCAGGGGAAACCAGTTGGTCAGGATTTCGCCCGGACATGATCAACCGTCTGCGCCCGGCTCCTCAAGTGGCCAGCGCATGAGTCAGCTCGTCTACTTTTCCAGCAGCTCCGAAAATACGCACCGCTTCATGCAGCGTCTGGGGCTGCCTGCCATCCGCATTCCGCTTAACGAACGCGAGCGGATCCGGGTAGACGAACCTTACATTTTAATCGTGCCCTCCTACGGTGGCGGCGGTACAGCTGGCGCGGTCCCGAGACAGGTGATCCGCTTTTTAAACGATACGCACAACCGGGCGTTAATCCGTGGAGTGATCGCCTCCGGCAATCGCAATTTCGGGGACGCCTACGGTCGCGCGGGTGATGTCATCTCACAAAAATGCGGCGTGCCGTGGCTCTATCGCTTTGAGCTGATGGGCACCCAAAGCGATATCGACAACGTGCAAAAAGGAGTGAGCGAATTTTGGCAACGACAACCGCAGAACGTGTAGAACAGCAGACGCTGGATTATCACGCCCTGAACGCCATGCTGAATCTGTACGATAAGGCCGGGCGCATTCAGTTCGACAAAGACCATCAGGCGGTGGAAGCATTCTTTACCGCCCACGTCCGCCCCAACTCGGTGGCGTTTGCCAGCCAGCAGGCGCGTCTGGACACGTTGGTGGATGAAGGCTATTACGATGCCAGCGTGTTAGCCCGCTACGATCGCGCGTTTGTGCTGAAGCTATTCGCCCACGCCCACGCCAGCGGATTCCGTTTCCAGACGTTCCTCGGCGCATGGAAGTTCTACACCAGCTATACGCTGAAAACGTTCGACGGGAAGCGCTATCTCGAAGACTTTGAGGATCGCGTAACGATGGTGGCGCTCACGCTGGCGCAGGGCGATGAAGCGCTCGCTCTGCAACTGACCGATGAAATGCTCTCCGGGCGTTTTCAACCCGCCACGCCAACCTTTTTAAACTGCGGTAAACAGCAACGCGGCGAGCTGGTTTCCTGCTTCCTGTTACGCATTGAAGACAACATGGGGTCAATTGGACGGGCGGTCAACTCGGCGCTGCAACTCTCCAAACGCGGCGGCGGCGTGGCATTTTTGCTCTCTAACCTGCGTGAGGCGGGTGCGCCCATTAAGCGCATTGAGAACCAGTCCTCTGGGGTGATCCCGGTAATGAAAATGCTGGAGGATGCGTTTTCTTATGCGAATCAATTAGGGGCGCGTCAGGGTGCGGGCGCGGTGTATCTGCACGCGCATCATCCGGATATTTTGCGTTTTCTCGATACCAAACGTGAAAACGCCGACGAGAAAATCCGTATCAAAACGCTCTCGCTTGGTGTGGTGATCCCGGATGTCACCTTCCAGTTAGCCAAAGAAAATGCCCAAATGGCGCTGTTTTCACCGTATGACGTGGAACGCATTTACGGCAAACCATTCGGTGATATCGCCGTAACTGAACGGTATGACGAACTGGTTGCCGACAAACGAGTGCGCAAAAAATACATTAACGCCCGCGATTTCTTCCAGCGGCTGGCCGAGATCCAGTTCGAGTCCGGCTACCCTTACATCATGTTTGAAGACACGGTGAATCGCGCTAATCCAATTGCCGGTCGTATCAATATGAGCAACCTGTGCTCAGAGATTTTGCAGGTTAACAGCGCTTCCACCTACGATGAAAACCTCAATTACGCACAAACAGGGCACGATATCTCCTGCAACCTCGGCTCGTTGAATATCGCTCATACCATGGATTCGCCAGACTTTGGTCGCACAGTGGAAACGGCGGTTCGCGGTTTAACGGCCGTTTCGGACATGAGCCATATCCGCAGCGTACCCTCAATTGAGGCCGGGAACAGCGCATCGCACGCTATCGGTCTTGGGCAGATGAACCTGCACGGGTATCTGGCACGGGAAGGTATCGCCTACGGCTCACCTGAAGGGCTGGATTTCACCAATCTCTATTTCTACACCATCACCTGGCATGCGCTGAATACGTCGATGAAGCTCGCCCGGGAACGCGGCAAAACTTTTGCCGGATTCAGGCAGTCCCGCTACGCCAGCGGTGAGTATTTTAACCAGTATCTGCAGGGCGACTGGCAGCCAAAAACCGCCAAGGTTCGCACACTGTTTGCCGCCAGCGGCATTACGCTGCCAACGCGTGAAATGTGGTCGCAGCTGCGTGAAGATGTCATGCGCTACGGCATTTATAACCAGAATTTACAAGCGGTTCCGCCAACGGGTTCTATCTCCTACATCAACCATGCGACATCAAGCATTCACCCGATCGTGTCAAAAGTGGAGATTCGCAAAGAGGGCAAAACCGGGCGCGTTTACTACCCTGCCCCGTTTATGACCAATGAGAATCTGGCCTTGTATCAGGATGCCTACGAGATTGGTCCACAAAAAATCATTGATACCTACGCTGAAGCAACGCGGCATGTCGATCAGGGGCTTTCACTGACGCTCTTTTTCCCCGATACCGCCACCACTCGCGATATCAACAAAGCGCAGATTTATGCCTGGCGTAAGGGCATCAAATCGCTGTACTACATCCGACTACGCCAGTTGGCGCTGGAAGGAACCGAAATCGAAGGTTGCGTGTCATGCGCGCTGTAAGGAGGACAACATGACATTATCCCGCGTGAGTGCCATCAACTGGAACAAGATTGAGGATGATAAAGATCTCGAGGTTTGGAATCGCCTGACCAGTAACTTCTGGCTACCGGAAAAGGTCCCGCTCTCCAACGATATCCCGGCCTGGCAAACGTTGAACGCCGCCGAACAGCAGCTGACTATCCGCGTTTTTACCGGGCTGACGCTGCTCGACACTATTCAGAACATAGCCGGTGCGCCAGCATTGATGGCCGATTCGTTAACGCCGCATGAAGAGGCGGTGCTATCGAATATCAGCTTTATGGAAGCGGTGCACGCCCGTTCGTACAGCTCAATTTTCTCCACACTTTGCCAGACCAAAGACGTGGATGCGGCTTACGCGTGGAGTGAAGAAAATACCCCACTCCAGCGCAAGGCGCAGATCGTTTTGACACATTACGCCAGCGACGAACCGTTGAAGAAAAAAATTGCCAGCGTGTTTCTGGAATCCTTTCTGTTCTATTCCGGCTTCTGGTTGCCAATGTATTTCTCCAGCCGCGGAAAACTGACCAATACCGCCGATCTCATTCGTCTGATCATTCGTGATGAAGCCGTTCACGGGTATTACATTGGTTATAAATATCAAAAAGGTCTGGAGCACATTTCTGAATCCGCACGCGAGGAGTTAAAGAATTTTGCCCTCGATCTGCTGATGGAATTGTATGATAACGAAGCGCGTTATACGGAAGAATTGTATGCAGAAACCGGCTGGGTGGATGACGTCAAAGCCTTCCTTTGCTACAACGCCAATAAGGCATTAATGAATTTGGGATATGAGGCATTATTCCCGCCAGAAATGGCGGAGGTTAACCCGGCAATCCTTGCCGCGCTGTCGCCCAACGCTGACGAAAACCACGATTTCTTCTCGGGTTCCGGCTCATCATACGTGATGGGAAAAGCTGTCGAAACCGAAGACGACGACTGGAATTTCTAGCACTCATTTCCGCGGGAAATACCGTACATTTTTCGCGGAAATATTTTAACAGGATCACACTTTTGTCGTGCAAATATAATTGTGTGATCTACACTCAATATCAGCCGCATTATTCGCCTGCATTTCAGCAATTCAGGCGACTTTTCATTGCCATTTACAAAAAATATTACCCCATTCACATTCGCGCTCAGCCCTTATATCACGGGAAGTCCCGCCACATGGCCTTCAGCAATATTCGTGCCACAAACAAATTCAGGGTTGTCTCAGATTCTCAGTATGTTAGGGTAGAAAAAGGTCACTATTTCCATCAGGTAATATATCGATATAAACAAATAACAGGAATCATTCTAT
This sequence comes from Citrobacter sp. RHB35-C21, assembly GCF_013816515.1. Lineage (NCBI taxonomy): Bacteria > Pseudomonadati > Pseudomonadota > Gammaproteobacteria > Enterobacterales > Enterobacteriaceae > Citrobacter > Citrobacter sp. RHB35-C21. Next base: position 1,231,604 of record NZ_CP057147.1, on the reverse strand, counting down.
TGCATGGCAATTAAATTAGAAGTTAAAAATCTCTATAAGATATTTGGAGAGCATCCGCAGAGAGCCTTCAAATATATTGAAAAAGGACTTTCAAAAGAGCAGATTCTGGATAAAACAGGGCTATCGCTTGGCGTTAAGAACGCCAGTCTGGCCATTGAAGAAGGCGAGATATTTGTCATCATGGGATTATCCGGTTCGGGTAAATCCACAATGGTACGCCTTCTCAATCGCCTGATTGAACCCACCCGCGGGCAAGTATTGATTGACGGCGTAGACATCGCCCGGATATCCGATGCTGAGCTTCGCGAGGTGCGCAGAAAAAAGATTGCGATGGTTTTCCAGTCCTTTGCCCTGATGCCGCACATGACGGTCCTGGACAATACGGCATTCGGCATGGAATTAGCCGGTGTTGGCGCGGATGAACGTCGTGAAAAAGCGTTAGATGCGCTGCGTCAGGTTGGTCTGGAGAATTATGCTCACGGATACCCGGATGAACTTTCCGGAGGGATGCGCCAGCGTGTGGGCCTCGCCCGTGCATTAGCCATTAACCCTGACATCTTATTAATGGATGAGGCCTTTTCTGCCCTCGATCCGTTAATTCGTACCGAGATGCAGGATGAACTGGTAAAACTACAGGCGAAACATCAACGAACCGTGGTCTTTATTTCCCACGATCTCGACGAAGCTATGCGTATTGGCGACAGAATTGCCATTATGCAAAACGGTGAAGTGGTCCAGGTCGGCACGCCAGATGAAATCCTGAATAATCCGGCCAATGATTATGTACGCACCTTCTTCCGCGGCGTTGATATTAGCCAGGTCTTTAGTGCCAAGGATATTTCACGTCGTAGCCCTGAAGGTTTAATTCGTAAAACGCCCGGGGTCGGTCCACGTTCAGCGCTGCAATTATTGCAGGACAAAGATCGCGAATATGGTTACGTGATCGAGCGCGGCAATAAATTCGTCGGCGTTGTCTCTATCGACTCTTTAAAAACAGCATTAAGTCAGGCGCAAGGTATTGAAGCGGCATTGATCGATGAGCCGCTAGCCGTGGATGCACAAACTCCTCTCAGCGAGTTGCTTTCTCATGTCGGCCAGGCCCCGTGCGCGGTGCCGGTTGTTGATGAGGAACAGCAGTATGTGGGCATCATTTCAAAACGCATGCTGTTACAGGCTTTAGATCGTGAGGGGGCAAACAATGGCTGATCAAACCAATCCGTGGGATACCACACCAGCGGCCGACAGTGCCGCACAAACCGCCGATGCCTGGAGTACGCCATCAGGCGCGCCAGCTGACGGCGGTGGCGCAGACTGGCTGACCAGCGCACCCGCGCCGGCGCCAGAGCATTTCAATATTATGGATCCGTTCCATAAAACGCTGATCCCGCTGGATAGCTGGGTCACAGAAGGGATCGACTGGGTCGTTACCCATTTCCGTCCGGTCTTCCAGGGCATTCGAGTCCCGGTGGATTATATTCTCAACGGCTTCCAGCAGCTTCTGTTGGGTATGCCTGCCCCGGTGGCGATTATCCTGTTCGCTCTGATTGCCTGGCAGATTTCCGGCGTTGGAATGGGCGTTGCTACGCTGATTTCATTGATTGCAATCGGGGCCATCGGCGCGTGGTCGCAGGCCATGATCACCCTGGCGCTGGTACTAACCGCGCTGCTGTTCTGCGTGGTGATCGGTCTACCGATGGGGATCTGGTTGGCGCGCAGTCCACGGGCGGCAAAAATTGTTCGTCCGCTGCTGGACGCCATGCAAACCACACCGGCGTTCGTCTATCTGGTGCCGATCGTCATGCTGTTTGGTATCGGCAACGTCCCGGGCGTGGTGGTGACGATTATCTTCGCCCTGCCGCCAATCGTGCGTCTGACCATTCTGGGGATTAACCAGGTGCCAGCCGACTTGATTGAAGCCTCGCGCTCATTTGGCGCCAGCCCGCGTCAGATGCTGTTTAAAGTCCAGCTCCCGCTGGCGATGCCTACCATTATGGCCGGGGTCAACCAGACGCTGATGCTGGCGCTCTCAATGGTCGTCATCGCGTCGATGATCGCCGTCGGCGGACTGGGTCAGATGGTTCTGCGCGGAATCGGTCGTCTGGATATGGGGCTTGCCACCGTCGGCGGGGTTGGGATCGTGATCCTCGCCATCATTCTCGACCGCCTGACGCAGGCTGTCGGTCGTGACGCCCGTAGCCGTGGTAACCGTCGCTGGTACACCACCGGTCCCGTTGGGCTTATCACTCGCCCATTCACGAAGTAATTCACCCGTTGCCCGGTGGCGCATTGCTTACCGGGCCTATACGTCCCTCCAATAATTAAGGAACAACGATGCGACAGAACGTCATTATTGCCACAGCGTTTGCCACCCTTGTCTCCACCAGCACTTTCGCTGCCGATCTGCCTGGCAAAGGCATCACTGTACAGCCAATCCAGAGCACTATCTCTGAAGAATCCTTCCAGACGCAACTGGTCGCCCGTGCGCTGGAGAAACTGGGTTATACCGTTAACAAAACAAGCGAAGTTGACTACAACGTCGGCTATACCTCCATTGCCTCTGGCGATGCAACTTTTACCGCTGTGAACTGGCAGCCGCTGCATGATGATATGTATGCCGCAGCGGGCGGAGACAAAAAGTTCTATCGCGAGGGGGTATTCGTTACGGGTGCCGCGCAAGGTTATCTGATCGATAAAAAAACCGCTGAGCAGTATAAAATCACCAACATTGCCCAGTTAAAAGATCCGAAGATCGCCAAAATCTTTGACACCAACGGCGACGGAAAAGCAGACATGATGGGCTGCTCGCCGGGCTGGGGCTGCGAAGCGGTGATCAACCACCAGAACAAAGCCTTCGATCTGGAAAAAACCGTCGAGGTAAGCCACGGTAACTATGCGGCGATGATGGCTGACACCATTACCCGCTTTAAAGAAGGCAAACCCATTCTTTACTACACCTGGACACCGTACTGGGTGAGCGACGTAATGAAACCGGGTAAAGATGTGGTCTGGCTGCAGGTGCCGTTCTCTTCCCTGCCAGGCGAGCAGAAAGACATTGATACCAAGCTGCCAAACGGCGCCAACTACGGCTTCCCGGTGAACACTATGCATATCGTCGCCAACAAAGCCTGGGCGGAGAAAAACCCGGCTGCGGCGAAACTGTTTGCCGTCATGAAGCTGCCGCTGGCAGATATCAACGCGCAGAACGCGATGATGCACGACGGGAAGGCATCTGAAGCCGACGTGCAGGGTCACGTTGACGGCTGGATCAAAGCCCACCAGCAACAGTTTGATGGCTGGGTGAAAGAAGCGCTGGCTGCGCAGAAATAACCCCCTCGTAGGCCTGATAAGCGTAGCGCCATCACACCAATGCCGGATGGTGGCGCGATGCGCCTTATCCGGCCTACACGCCCTCCTCCCAACCGCACAATCCATCACCCAACAAATCAGCAACATTTAATCACTTACGTTATGATTGTTTTCTGCAACCCATTTTTCAGTTGAAAACCATGACGAAAACCACTCAGGGACTTAGCCCTTCGCTGATCCTGTTAATGTCTATCGCCACCGGCCTCGCCGTCGCCAGTAACTATTACGCGCAGCCGCTGCTCGACACCATCGCACGTAACTTTTCGCTATCGGCCAGCACCGCTGGCTTTATCGTCACCGCGGCCCAGCTCGGCTATGCCGCCGGCCTGCTGTTTTTAGTACCGCTTGGCGATATGTTTGAACGTCGGATGCTGATCGTCTCCATGACGCTGTTAGCGGCAGGCGGCATGCTTATTACCGCCAGCAGCCAGTCGCTGGGCATGCTGATCCTCGGCACCGCCCTGACCGGGTTGTTCTCGGTAGTGGCACAGATTCTGGTTCCACTGGCGGCGACGCTTGCCACGCCGGATAAGCGCGGTAAAGTTGTCGGCACCATTATGAGCGGCCTGCTGCTGGGTATCCTGCTGGCGCGCACCGTGGCGGGATTACTGGCCAATCTTGGCGGCTGGCGCACCGTATTTTGGGTCGCATCGATATTAATGGCGCTGATGGCGATTGCGCTGTGGCGCGGTCTGCCGAAGATGAAATCAGATACTCATCTCAACTATCCACAACTGTTAGGCTCCGTATTCAGCCTGTTTATCCATGATAAATTGCTGCGTACCCGCGCGATGTTGGGCTGCCTGACCTTTGCCAATTTCAGTATTCTCTGGACCTCTATGGCGTTTTTGCTCGCCGCGCCGCCGTTTAACTACTCCGAAGGAACGATCGGGCTGTTTGGCCTGGCAGGGGCCGCAGGGGCGTTAGGCGCGCGTCCGGCAGGTGGTTTTGCCGATAAGGGAAAATCACATCTCACCACGACCACAGGTCTGTTATTACTGCTGCTCTCTTGGTGGGCTATCTGGTTAGGGCATAGTTCCGTGCCAATGCTGATTATCGGTATCCTGGTCCTGGACCTCACCGTTCAGGGTGTGCATATCACCAACCAGACGGTTATCTATCGCATTCATCCGGACGCGCGTAATCGCCTGACCGCCGGATACATGACCAGCTATTTTATTGGCGGGGCGGCAGGTTCGCTGATTTCGGCCTCCGCCTGGCAGCATGCCGGTTGGGCTGGCGTTTGTCTGGCCGGTACGACCGTTGCCCTACTCAACCTGTTGGTCTGGTGGCGAGGATATCACCGTCAGGAAGCCGTAAATTAAGCATATAGCGTATGTTTACCGCTGATTGGGCTCCGCAGGGTGTTAAGGAGCCCATCAGTCTGCTAAGGTTATAACTCATTGAACCAAGTTATATTAATTTCGGTAATGAAACCTATAACCCTATGGAAAGCCCGATATCCCAGTCTGAACCCAGTTCTGCGACGCTAACTGAAGGATTCAAAGACAGCCTGCCAATAGTCATCAGCTATATTCCGGTCGCTTTTGCATTTGGTCTCAATGCCACTCGCCTTGGCTTTACTCCGGTTGAAAGCGTGTTTTTCTCCTGCATTATCTATGCGGGAGCCAGCCAGTTTGTCATCACCACAATGCTCGCCGCAGGCAGTTCTTTGTGGGTCGCCGCACTGACCGTCATGGCCATGGATGTACGCCATGTTTTGTACGGACCTTCCCTGCGTAGCCGAATCGCCCAGCGACTGAGCAAACCCAAAAGCGCGCTGTGGGCCTTTGGCCTCACCGATGAAGTCTTTGCCGCCGCCACGGCGAAGCTGGTACGGGATAACCGGCGCTGGAGTGAAAACTGGATGATCGGCATTGCGCTATGCTCCTGGGCCTCCTGGGTGTTTGGCACGGTGATCGGCGCGTTTTCCGGTAGTGGTTTACTCAAGGATTACCCGGCAGTTGAAGCGGCGTTGGGCTTCATGCTCCCGGCGCTGTTCATGAGCTTCCTGCTCGCCTCTTTCCAGCGTCAACAAGCACTTTGTGTAACTGCAGCACTGGCCGGCGCGCTGGCTGGCGTCATGCTGTTTTCCATTCCTGCCGCCATCCTTGCAGGCATTGTCTGCGGATGTCTGACGGCTCTTATCCAGTCATTTTGGCAGGGAGGTCCCGATGAGCTATGAGATCCTGCTGCTTGGCCTGTTGGTTGGCTGCGTTAACTACTGTTTTCGTTATTTGCCGCTCCGTCTTGGAGTGGGGAATGTTCGCCCGACGAAGCGCGGCGCGACGGGCATATTACTCGACACCATTGGCATTGCATCAATTTGCGCCCTGTTGGTGGTGTCTACCGCGCCAGAAGTGATGCACGACTCTCGTCGGTTCGTGCCTACGCTGGTGGGGTTTGTCATACTGGGCGCAAGCTTCTATAAGACCCGCAGCATCATCATTCCAACCTTACTGAGTGCTCTGGGCTATGGATTAGCCTGGAAAATGCTGATTGTCTTATAGATAAAAACAATCATTTTAAATAAATAATACATTTACTTTATTTGTCACTGTCGTTACTATATCGGCTGAAATTAATGAGGTTATACCCAAATGGATAGTTCGTTTACGCCCATTGAACAAATGCTAAAATTTCGCGCCAGCCGCTACGAAGAGTTCCCTTATCAGGAAGTGCTTCTGACTCGTCTATGCATGCACATGCAGGGCAAGCTGCTGGAAAACCGCAATAAGATGCTGAAAGCTCAAGGGATTAACGAGACATTGTTTATGGCGTTGATTACGCTGGAGTCTCAGGAAAACCACAGTATTCAGCCTTCTGAACTGAGTTGCGCGCTTGGCTCGTCACGCACTAACGCAACCCGCATTGCGGATGAGTTAGAAAAACGTGGCTGGATCGAACGTCGCGAAAGCGATAACGATCGCCGCTGTCTGCATCTGCAATTGACCGAGAAAGGCCACGCATTTTTGCAAGAGGTGTTACCGCCTCAGCATAACTGCCTGCATCAGCTTTGGTCATCTCTCAGCACCACCGAAAAAGATCAGCTTGAGCAAATTACCCGTAAACTTCTGACCCGTCTTGACCAGATGGAGCAGGATGGCGCGGTATTAGAAGCGTTGCGCTAACGCGCCGACTCGCTCAGAAATCCAGATTTATAAATGAAAAAACCGACAGGCCAGCACGCATACTGCTGGCCTGTCTGATAAACAGGTCGGCTCAGCCGATGTGAAAAAAAAAGAAGATCGTGGAGAACAACATGAGCGTAAATGCGGAGACTCAAACCCCGCAGCAACCGGTCAAGAAGAATGGCAAACGTAAAAGTATGCTGCTCCTTCTGACCTTGCTCTTTATTATTATTGCCGTGGCATATGGGATTTATTGGTTTTTAGTACTGCGTCATGTCGAAGAGACAGACGATGCGTACGTGGCAGGGAACCAGGTTCAAATCATGGCGCAGGTATCAGGCAGCGTGACGAAAGTCTGGGCTGATAACACGGACTTTGTAAAACAAGGCGATGTACTGGTCACCCTCGACCAGACGGACGCAAAGCAGGCATTTGAAAAAGCCAAAACTGCGCTGGCTTCCAGCGTGCGTCAGACGCACCAGTTGATGATCAATAGCAAGCAGTTACAGGCAAGCATTGAAGTGCAGAGAACCGCGCTGGCGCAGGCACAAAGCGACTTTAATCGCCGTGTCCCGCTGGGCAACGCCAACCTGATTGGCCGCGAAGAGCTGCAACATGCGCGTGATGCCGTCGCCAGCGCTCAGGCTCAGCTTGATGTTGCTATCCAACAATATAATGCCAACCAGGCGATGATTCTCGGCAGTAAGCTGGAAGACCAGCCCGCCGTGCAACAGGCGGCCACTGAAGTGCGCAATGCCTGGCTGGCGCTGGAACGAACCCGAATCGTCAGCCCAATGACTGGCTATGTTTCCCGTCGTTCCGTGCAGCCGGGAGCGCAAATTAGCCCGACCACGCCGCTGATGGCGGTCGTTCCAGCCACTAACCTGTGGGTGGATGCCAACTTCAAAGAAACACAGCTCGCGCACATGCGTATCGGTCAACCGGCGACCGTGATCAGCGATATTTACGGCGATGACGTGAAATATACCGGTAAGGTTGTCGGGCTGGATATGGGTACGGGCAGCGCCTTTTCCCTGCTGCCAGCACAAAACGCAACGGGTAACTGGATCAAAGTCGTCCAGCGTCTGCCGGTGCGTATTGAACTGGATGCACAGCAGCTGGCGCAGCATCCGCTGCGTATCGGTTTATCTACGCTGGTTACGGTAGATACCTCAAATCGTGACGGACAAATTCTGGCAAGCCAGGTTCGCACCACGCCGGTATCAGAAAGTAATGCACGGGAAATCAACCTTGCTCCGGTCAATAAGATGATCGAAGAGATCGTGCAGGCCAACGCGGGCTAATTCAAAGGTGCGTGTGATGCAACAGCAAAAACCGCTGGAAGGCGCGCAGCTCGTCATTATGACGATCGCGCTGTCCCTGGCGACATTCATGCAGGTGCTGGACTCCACCATTGCTAACGTGGCGATCCCCACTATCGCCGGGAACCTCGGCTCTTCACTGAGCCAGGGAACCTGGGTGATCACCTCATTCGGGGTGGCGAACGCTATCTCGATTCCGATCACCGGCTGGCTGGCAAAGCGCTTTGGCGAAGTAAGGCTATTCATGTGGTCAACTATCGCCTTCGTCATTGCGTCATGGGCATGCGGGATGTCCACCAGCCTGAACATGCTGATTTTCTTCCGCGTAATCCAGGGGATTGTCGCCGGGCCATTAATTCCGCTGTCACAAAGCTTATTGCTGAATAACTATCCTCCCGCCAAACGTTCTATCGCTCTGGCGCTATGGTCGATGACGGTGATTGTTGCCCCGATATGCGGCCCTATTCTTGGGGGCTATATCAGCGACAACTATCACTGGGGCTGGATATTTTTCATCAACGTGCCAATCGGTGCTGCGGTGGTATTGATGACCCTGCAAACCCTGCGCGGTCGGGAAACCAAAACCGAGCAGCGGCGCATCGATGCCATTGGTCTGGCCCTGCTGGTCATTGGTATCGGCAGCTTGCAGATTATGCTCGACCGCGGCAAAGAGCTGGACTGGTTCGCCTCTCAGGAGATTATCATCCTGACGGTGGTCGCCGTGGTCGCCATCAGCTTCCTGATCGTCTGGGAGCTTACCGACGAGCACCCCATTGTCGACCTCTCGCTGTTTAAGTCGCGCAACTTTACCATCGGCTGTCTGTGTATCAGTCTGGCCTATATGCTCTACTTCGGCGCAATCGTCCTGCTGCCGCAGCTGTTGCAGGAGGTATACGGCTATACGGCAACCTGGGCCGGTCTGGCGTCAGCGCCGGTTGGGGTGATTCCGGTGATCTTATCGCCGATTATCGGCCGCTTCGCGCACAAGCTTGATATGCGTCGGTTAGTCACGTTCAGTTTTATTATGTACGCCGTCTGTTTCTACTGGCGTGCGTGGACGTTCGAACCAGGTATGGACTTTGGCGCATCGGCCTGGCCACAGTTTATTCAGGGTTTCGCGGTAGCCTGCTTCTTTATGCCGCTGACGACTATCACGCTGTCCGGCTTACCACCTGAGCGTCTGGCCGCGGCATCAAGTTTGTCGAACTTTACGCGAACGCTGGCCGGCTCTATTGGCACATCAATTACGACGACGATGTGGACTAACCGTGAGTCACTTCACCATGCGCAGTTAACGGAATCCGTTAATCCCTACAATCCAAACGCGCAGGCAATGTACGATAAGCTGCAGGATTTAGGGATGACGCACCAGCAGGCGTCAGGCTGGATAGCCCAGCAGATCACCAATCAGGGGCTGATTATTTCCGCCAACGAAATCTTCTGGATGTCGGCGGGGATCTTCCTGGTCTTGCTTGGCCTGGTGTGGTTTGCCAAGCCACCCTTCGGTGCGGGCGGCGGCGGCGGTGGCGCGCACTAAATATCTGATAAAAGGGATCTGCGGATCCCTTTTTTATTGCCTCCCGTAAACCACCTCCCAGGGAGATGGTTTACGGGAGGCAATAAAAAACCCCGGTTATAAGCCGAGGTTAATTTAAATACTGGAACAACTAATCAGTATGACTAAATATGCAGTTCCTGCAGTTTCTCTTTCGGCAGCGCCAGCTCTTCATTGCTGTTAACGCGTACATCATGCTCCAGAATATGACGTGCGATATCCTGTGCTTCGCTAAGAGAGTGCATCTGATACGTGCCACACTGGTAAACGTTCAGCTCCGGGATCTGGTTTTGATCCTGCACTTTCAGCACGTCCGCCATCGCCGCTTTCCACGCGTCGGCAACACGCTGCTCGTCTGGCGTACCAATCAGGCTCATGTAAAAGCCAGTGCGGCATCCCATCGGAGAGATATCGATAATCTCCACGCCGTTGCCGTTGAGATGGTTACGCATAAAACCTGCAAACAGGTGTTCCAGCGTGTGGATACCTTTCTCAGGCATCACTTCTTTGTTCGGAATGCAGAAACGCAGATCAAACACGGTGATTGCGTCGCCATGCGGGGTGTTCATCGTTTTTGCAACCCGGACCGCGGGAGCTTCCATCCGGGTGTGATCGACAGTAAAACTATCTAACAACGGCATTTAGCCACCTCCGATAAATTTTTTGAAAATAATCTGAACTCTTTGTTCCGGGGCGAGTCTGAGTATATGAAAGACGCGCATTTGTTATCATCATCCCTGTTTTCAGAGATGAAATTTTGGCCACTCCCGAGTGGCCTTTTTCTTTTGTATCAAGCGTGCTTTTCCAGCCACACGCTAAACGGCTCAGTATCAGCCGCTTCGATCTCCTGCTGACGACGCTTTGAAGCCTCGGTTTCAGCAATAAATTCCGCTTCCTGCAATATTTCTAACGGCTCTTCACGCAGCAGATTTCGGTAAGCCTCACCCAGCGCTTTACCCGTGCCGCCAATGCCTTCATCAATCATAGACCGTAGGATGCGGGCAGAGAAAGTCAGTTCTGGGTTGTCAAAACAGGCAACCAGTTCATCACAGACCTTTTGATACTCCTCTCCCCCATCGATGCTGTCCAGCGTTTGTGCCACGCGTTTCAGATCACGGAACAGATCTTTCCCTACCTTAGGCAGCGGGAACTGGGCTGTTTCACAGCCAATACCTAACGTCAGCCCAGGCTTACGACCTTCGAGAATCACCCGATTCCAGTTTTTACGCGTACACAGCAATTCATCGCTGCTCATTTCCGGGGCATCGGCCAGCGCACACCAGACCATAAACAGATCGAGGAAGCGCACCTGCTGCTCGTCCACGCCGATCGGTGAGAACGGGTTGATATCCAGTGAGCGAACTTCAATGTACTCAATACCGCCACGCAAAAGCGCGTCAGAAGGCGTTTCGCCACGACGAGTGACGCGTTTCGGGCGAATAGGCGCATACAGCTCATTTTCAATCTGCAGAACGTTGCTGTTGATTTGCAGACGCTTACCGTCCTTCTCCAGACCGATCGCCGCGTACTCCTCGGAAGGGGTTTTAATCGCGCGCTTTAATCCTGCCACATACTCATGCAAATCGTTAAACGTAATTCCGAGATTGCTTTGCGACTTATTGGTATAGCCCAAATCACTCAGGCGCAGCGACGTCGCATACGGCAGGTAATACATCCCACAGTCGGTTTTTTCAAACGGCAGGGTTGTCGGTTTTCCTTGCAGGAAAGAGGAACAAATGGCCGGAGAGGCGCCAAACAGATACGGGATCACCCAACCAAAACGGTAGTAGTTGCGGATCAGACGGAAGTAACCCGCGGAGATCTTCTCTTTAGCATCTTCGCCGTCCGTTACGCCACATTTCGCCTGCCAGAAAGCCATCGGCAATGAGAAATTGTAGTGTACGCCGGAGATAGTCTGCATCAGCGCGCCGTAACGGTTTTTGAGGCCTTCACGGTACAGCGTTTTCAGACGACCGGTATTCGACGTACCGTACTGTGCCAGTTCGATATCCTGGCCTTCGGCAATATAGCAAGGCATGCTCAGCGGCCACATACGCTCGTCGCCCAGGTTCCTGGCGGTATACCGATGCAGGTCGCGCATGAACGTGAGCATTTTCTCAATGTCGTCGCCTGGAGGCGTAATAAACTCCAGCAGCGCTTCGGCAAAGTCAGTGGTTATCCATTTATGCGTTAGCGCTGAGCCTAACACCTCAGGATGGCCTGTCGTTGCTAATGACCCATCTGCATTAACGCGCAGCGTTTCGCGCTCCAGCCCACGTTGAATCCCCTTTAACGCCTGAGGATGGTTTTCCAGCCAGGCCAGCGCCTGTGATACGTCCGGGATCAAATTGACCTCCCGCCTGTCAAAATCGTTTTAATTAGCATAATGGTATTGGTTACCCTGAAGGCTATCTCACAACACAATTAGTGCCACCACATAATGCCTTGCGTCGTAACCGCTGCGACAACTACATAGCGCAGCGCCTTGCCAAGGCATAAGAAAAAAAGTACTGGACCCCACGAGATGCGCATCCATCCAGCTAACAGGCACAGTAAATCACCCACAACCGGCATCCAGCTTAATAATAGTGTGACAGCGCCATAGCGCCGCAGCCAGCCAGTGGCTTTTTCTTGCCAGCGCGATGTTTTACGCAATGGAAAGAAACGCCCAAGGATAACGTTAGTTAACCCTCCAAGGCTATTACCCATTGTTGCTGTTAAGACTAAGACCCAGGGATGACTTACCCCAGAGACCAGCAAAGCAACTAAAACAACTTCAGAATTGCCGGGTAATAGCGTAGCGCTGAGAAAACTGCTGGCAAACAGTGACAGGAGCGATAGTCCATCACTCACAATAACCGGACATCCACCGCGTCCATTCCTGCGGCACGCGCCGCCTGCAGCCCAAAATCGGCATCTTCAAATACGACACAGCGCGCCGGAGCAACACCCATACGTTCGGCACAGAGCAAAAACGTATCAGGAGCAGGTTTATGGTGTTGTACGTGATCGGCTGCGACTACAGCATCAAAATAGCGACGCAGCCCAAGGTGTGCGAGCAGAGCTTCCGCAATCGCGCTTTCACTCCCCGTACCTACCGACATAGGACGACGACCATGCCAGGCTTTCACGACGTCAACCAATGGCAAAGGCTGGACGCTATCCAGCAGCATGTTTCTCACCTTGTCGGTTTTTTCACGCGCCAATGCATGAGGGTCAAGATCGGCATGATTCAATTCAATTACCGACTGGGCAATACGCCACGTTGGGGAGCCATTGAGGGCGACCATGGCTTGTTCATCAAAACGTAATCCATAATGCCCCAATACCTCATGCCACGCCTTACGGTGCGTTGGCTCGGTATCCAGGATGGTGCCATCCATATCAAAAATCAAACCCGCATAACGTTCGTACATCGTCTTCTCACAAGCCGAATGACCAGACGTTATTTTATCGTAATTGATTGATTTTGTCGCTGACAGCGAATTAAGGGGTGTTCCGGGAGTATGTGGAAATGATTCAAAGGAGAGAAGATGGTGCATCCGGGAGTTATCTCGGAGAAGATGGTGCATCCGGGAGGATTCGAACCTCCGACCGCTCGGTTCGTAGCCGAGTACTCTATCCAGCTGAGCTACGGATGCATCAGGGAAACTTGCTTTACTGCAGACTTGATGTCGCTGCTAAAGCGCTATCAAGTAAGATGGTGCATCCGGGAGGATTCGAACCTCCGACCGCTCGGTTCGTAGCCGAGTACTCTATCCAGCTGAGCTACGGATGCATCGGGAAACTTGCTTTGCTGCCGATATTGATATCGTAATGAGCGATATCAAGTAAGAGATGGTGCATCCGGGAGGATTACTCGGCTGCGCCTCGCCCTGTGGGCCGTTGCTGAAGCAACGTTATCCTCCCTGGTGCTCACGATTATCTCGCAGACCATGAAACAACAGTTTTGCTGTTATCTCGGAGAAGATGGTGCATCCGGGAGGATTCGAACCTCCGACCGCTCGGTTCGTAGCCGAGTACTCTATCCAGCTGAGCTACGGATGCATCAGGGAAACTTACTTACTGCAGATTTGATATCGCTGCTAAAGTGATATCGATTTTCTGTAACAACGCTAATGCGCTATTGCAGAGAAGATGGTGCATCCGGGAGGATTCGAACCTCCGACCGCTCGGTTCGTAGCCGAGTACTCTATCCAGCTGAGCTACGGATGCAAATGGCGGTGAGGCGGGGATTCGAACCCCGGATGCAGCTTTTGACCGCATACTCCCTTAGCAGGGGAGCGCCTTCAGCCTCTCGGCCACCTCACCAACACGCCTCTTGCGAGTGCTTCGAAGAACTTGTTTCTGCTCATCGTCGCTGCGTGGCGCACATATTACTTTCTGGGACTTATAAGTCAAACAATTTTTCCAGCGCTTTTATCGTTTGCACATTTCACGCGCAATTAGTCTGCAAAAACGGCAAAAAGAGTGTTTTATCAACAGATAAATTAGCAATTTCCTGAGGCAATGAACAAACGGAAAAATCGCAGGGAAAGGCAATGCGCGGATGGGAATCGAAAAAATGAGGAAGACGAAGAAGAAAAGAGAAGAAAAGGGATAATTCAATCAGGTTGCGCCTCACCAGAAAGGTGAGACGCGAAAACCTTAGTAACTGGACTGCTGGGATTTTTCAGCCTGGATACGCTGGTAGATCTCTTCACGATGGACAGAAACTTCTTTCGGGGCGTTTACGCCAATGCGCACCTGGTTGCCCTTCACCCCTAAAACTGTCACGGTGACCTCATCGCCTATCATGAGGGTCTCACCAACTCGACGAGTCAGAATCAGCATTCTTTGCTCCTTGAAAGATTAAAAGAGTCGGGTCTCTCTGTATCCCGGCATTATCCATCATATAACGCCAAAAAGTAAGCGATGACAAACACCTAAGTGTAAGCAGTCACGGCATCACATTCTGTTAAACCTAAGTTTAGCCGATATACACAACTTCAACCTGACTTTATCGTTGTCGATAGCGTTGATACAAACGCTGCGGATTGAAGTCCGCAGCGTCGACTTACGCTTATAATTATTACAGTTTTGCGCTGACCCAGCCTTTCACACTGGCTAACGCTGCTGGCAGAGCCGCAGCATCCGTACCACCGGCTTGCGCCATGTCCGGACGACCACCACCCTTACCGCCTACCTGCTGAGCGACCATTCCAACCAGTTCCCCTGCTTTCACGCGATCTGTCACATCCTTAGACACACCCGCAATCAGAGAAACCTTACCTTCCACTACCGTTGCCAGAACGATAACGGTAGACCCCAGTTGATTTTTCAGATCATCAACCATGGTACGCAACATTTTCGGCTCAACGTCCGCGAGTTCGCTGACCAGCAGCTTCACGCCATTGATATCAACCGCTTTGCTGGAGAGATTTGCACTCTCCTGCGCCGCAGCCTGTTCCTTCAATTGCTGCAATTCTTTTTCGAGTTGACGCGTACGCTCCAGCACGGAACGAACTTTGTCACCAATATTCTGGCTATCGCCTTTCAGCAGCTGCGCAATATCGCTTAAGCGATCGCTCTCAGCATGCACGGTTTGGATAGCGCCTTCACCGGTCACAGCTTCAATACGACGAACGCCCGCCGCAGTGCCTGACTCAGACACAATACGGAACAGACCAATATCCCCCGTACGGCTGGCATGAGTACCACCACACAGTTCGGTAGAGAAATCCCCCATGCTCAGAACACGCACGTGGTCGTCATATTTCTCGCCAAACAGCGCCATTGCGCCTTTGGCTTTCGCCGCTTCGAGATCCATGATGTTCGTTTCAATCGGCAGGTTGCGACGAATTTGCGCATTCACCAGATCTTCAACGGCACGGATTTCAGCAGGCTTCATAGCTTCAGTATGAGAGAAGTCGAAGCGCAGCACTTTATCGTTAACCAACGAGCCTTTCTGTGCCACATGCGTGCCCAGTACCTGGCGCAGCGCCGCGTGCATCAGGTGCGTTGCGGAGTGGTTCAAGCGAATGCGCGCACGACGAGTTTCATCAACATCAGCCTGTACTGCATCGCCAATTTTCAGAGAACCCGCAGACAGCTTACCGATGTGACCAATGGCCTGGCCATATTTCTGCGTGTCGCTCACGGCAAACGCGAAGCCTGCGCCTTTCAGTTCACCCTTGTCGCCAACCTGACCACCAGATTCCGCATAGAACGGAGTCTGATCCAGTACGACAACTGCGTCCTGACCTGCGTTAATTGCGTCTACCGCTTTACCATCAACAAACAGCGCGGTCACTTTGCCGTTCAGTTCCAGGTGTTCGTAGCCTTTAAATTCAGAGGCGCCATCAACACGAATCATCGCATTGTAGTCTGCGCCAAAGCCGCTGGCTTCACGTGCGCGACGGCGCTGTTCTTCCATTGCGGCTTCAAAGCCCGCTTCGTCAACCTTAATGTTGCGCTCGCGGCAAACGTCCGCCGTCAGGTCAACCGGGAAACCGTAGGTGTCATACAGACGGAATGCGGTTTCGCCATCCAGTGTATCACCGGACAGTTTTGCCAGTTCTTCATCCAGCAGCGCCAGACCACGCTCCAGTGTACGCGCAAACTGCTCTTCTTCGGTTTTCAGAACTTGCTCAACCATAGCCTGCTGACGCTTCAGTTCTTCACCTGCGGAGCCCATGACGTCCACCAGCGGACCAACCAGCTTGTAGAAGAAGGTATCCTTCGCGCCCAGCATGTTGCCATGACGTACCGCGCGACGAATGATACGACGCAGCACATAACCACGGTTTTCATTCGACGGGACAACGCCATCGGCAATCAGGAATGCACAGGAGCGGATATGGTCAGCGATAACGCGAAGCGACTTGTTGCTCAGATCGGTCGCACCAGTGACTTTCGCCACGGACTCAATCAGTGAACGGAACAGGTCGATTTCATAGTTGGAGTTAACGTGTTGCAGCACGGCCGCAATACGCTCAAGGCCCATACCGGTATCCACGGACGGCTTCGGCAGCGGTTCCATGGTACCGTCAGCCTGACGGTTGAACTGCATGAAGACGATGTTCCAGATCTCAATGTAGCGATCGCCATCTTCTTCTGCGCTTCCCGGAGGGCCACCCCAAATGTGGTCGCCATGGTCGTAGAAAATTTCGGTGCACGGACCGCAAGGGCCGGTATCACCCATCTGCCAGAAGTTGTCGGAAGCATAAGCCGCGCCTTTGTTATCACCGATACGGATGATACGTTCGCGCGGAATGCCGACTTCTTTTTCCCAGATTTCATAGGCTTCATCGTCAGTTTCATAGACGGTGACCCACAGACGCTCTTTTGGCAGGGCAAACCAGTTTTCACCGGTCAGCAGTTCCCATGCGTATTGAATAGCATCATGTTTGAAATAATCGCCGAAGCTGAAGTTGCCCAGCATTTCGAAGAAAGTATGGTGACGTGCAGTGTAACCGACGTTTTCCAGGTCGTTGTGCTTACCGCCCGCACGCACGCAACGCTGCGAGGTGGTTGCGCGGGAATAATTACGCTTGTCGAGGCCAAGGAACACATCCTTGAACTGGTTCATCCCGGCGTTGGTAAACAACAAAGTAGGGTCATTGTTCGGTACCAGGGAGCTGCTGGCAACTACCTGATGTCCTTTACTATGGAAAAAATCGAGAAACGCCTGACGGATCTCAGCGGTGCTCTTGCTCATAATTATCCTGAAGAAATCAAGCTAACGAAATGTCATTACCAGCATCGGCACGTAAACTGCGCCTCTGGCAATCGAAAAGTGGGAATAAGATAAGTTTTCTTTACTGGGAAGTAAAATCCCGTATGCGCTCAATCGTCAAAATTTCGCCATATTGCCTGAATATCTTCCATCAGATAGCCACGGTAGAGCAAAAAGCGCTGGACCTTTACCTTATCTGAAAAATCTACAGGTAAAGGTTCTCCGTATTTACGAATGGCCTGCGCGCGCGCAAGCCCTGCCCAGTCAATTTCGCACTCGCGCATGGCCCGTTCAACGGCTTCCCGCGAAATCCCTTTTTGGTTTAATTCCTGACGCACACGCGCGGGTCCATAACCTTTACGGCTACGGCTGGAGATAAACTGCTGAACGAAGCGGTCATCATCCAGATAACGACTTTCAATACACCAGGCGATGACCTTGTCGTAATCCTCCGGCGTTGCATCAATGTCTTCCGGTCCATTTTTTCCCATCACCGGAGCGGCCAGCTTACGCCGCAGTTCCTGCTCGCTGTGATCGCGCATCGCCAGTATACGTACAGCGCGGTCAAGAAGTCGGGAATAAGCGGAGCGGCGGGAAGTTGCTTCTGTCATAGTGAGCCTTCAGAAATGGAAAAGGGCTGCATGGTATGCAGCCCTTCTATGTGCGATAACGTCAGATTATCAGAAATCTTCGTTCGTTTCTTTTACATCTTCACCGCTGTCATCAACAGAGAAGTCTGGTTTTGAATCCGGGTTATTGAGCAGTAACTCGCGTACTTTCTTCTCAATTTCCTTCGCAGTTGCCGGGTTTTCCTTCAGCCAGTTAGTGGCATTCGCTTTACCCTGACCAATTTTCTCACCGTTGTAGCTGTACCATGCACCGGCTTTTTCAATCAGCTTCTCTTTCACGCCCAAATCAACCAGTTCGCCGTAGAAGTTGATACCTTCACCGTAAAGAATCTGGAATTCAGCCTGTTTGAACGGCGCTGCAATTTTGTTTTTCACGACCTTAACACGGGTTTCGCTACCAACCACGTTGTCGCCTTCTTTCACCGCGCCAATACGACGGATATCCAGGCGAACAGAAGCATAGAATTTCAGGGCGTTACCACCGGTGGTGGTTTCCGGGTTACCGAACATAACGCCAATCTTCATACGGATCTGGTTGATGAAAATCAGTAGCGTGTTGGACTGCTTCAGGTTACCGGCCAGCTTACGCATGGCCTGGCTCATCATACGTGCCGCAAGGCCCATGTGAGAGTCACCAATCTCGCCTTCGATTTCTGCCTTCGGCGTCAATGCGGCAACGGAGTCGACAACGATAACATCAACCGCACCGGAGCGCGCCAGCGCATCACAGATTTCCAGCGCTTGTTCACCGGTATCCGGCTGAGAGCACAGCAGGTTGTCGATATCAACGCCAAGCTTGCGCGCATAGACGGGATCCAGTGCGTGTTCCGCATCGATGAACGCACAGGTTTTACCTTCGCGCTGTGCGGCAGCAATAACCTGCAGGGTCAGCGTCGTTTTACCGGAAGATTCAGGCCCGTAGATTTCAACGATACGGCCCATTGGCAAACCGCCCGCGCCCAATGCTATATCCAGAGAAAGCGAACCGGTGGAGATGGTTTCCACATCCATGGAACGGTCTTCACCCAGGCGCATGATGGAGCCTTTACCGAATTGCTTTTCGATCTGACCCAGCGCTGCCGCCAACGCTTTCTGTTTGTTTTCGTCGATAGCCATTAATTACTCCTGTCATGCCGCTTTCGGGTTAAACCGCGAAACGTGATAGATAATGTTCTGTTGGGGCAATTATACTGTATGCTCATACAGTATCAAGTGTTTTGTAGAAATTGTTGCCACAGGGTTTGTAACGCGTAGGCGGTCGCCTGTCGACGTACCGCATCGCGATCGCCGCTGAAGCATTCCCGGCGAGTAATCCCCTCGCCGCTCGCGCTGGCAAAAGCGAACCATACCGTCCCCACGGGCTTTTCTTCACTGCCGCCATCTGGCCCCGCAATGCCGCTAATCGAAACAGCGAAATGCGCGCGGGCCGCTTTTAGCGCGCCAATCGCCATCTCCACCACCACAGGTTCGCTCACCGCCCCATGCTGGACCAGCGTCTCTTCGCGCACGCCAATCATCTGCGCTTTGGCTTCATTGCTGTAGGTCACAAACCCGCGCTCAAACCAGGCGGAGCTGCCGGCAATATCCGTAATTGCTTTGGCTACCCAGCCGCCAGTGCAGGATTCTGCCGTCGTCACGGTTGCCCCGCGCGCTTTCAACGCCAGGCCAACCTGCTCGCTTAACTGCATCAGTTCACTGTCGGTCATTTCAGCCTCTGTCAGTTAAAAAAATATGCCGGACAAGATAGCACTTTCATAACCAAGATGGGGATGAGGAGACAATTTTACGAGGGGCATTCAGAAAATAGATAAACCGCATTCAAAAGAGTACCGGATAACGCACCAGGATAGCCTATTCGGTCTACAAGGGATTGCCCCTGTAGACCGATAACAAATGATTACTGCACGCGCGCCAGCGCGACCGCCTGACCCAATTGCCACACGGCCATTGCATAGTGGGTACTGTGGTTATAGCGGGTGATGGTGTAGAAGTTCGGCAGTCCATACCAATACTGATAACCGGTACCGATATCCAGTCGCAGCAGGCTGGCCTGCTGATGATTACCCAGAGACTGCTGCGGCGTCAGGCCCGCGGCGGCAAGTTGAGAAATGCTGTACTGGGTTTTAAAGCCGTTCGCCAGCCCAGGCGCCTGGCCATTCGCCGGAACCGCGACCGTATCGCCTTTCACCCAACCGTGGCCTTTGAAATAGTTCGCCACGCTACCGATAGCATCAACCGGATCCCACAGGTTAATGTGACCATCGCCATTGAAATCAACGGCATATTGCTTATAGGAAGATGGCATAAATTGGCCGTAGCCCATCGCCCCTGCGAAAGAACCTTTCAAATCGAGCGGATCGTCGCTTTCATCTCGCGCCATTAGCAGGAAGGTTTCCAGTTCACCAGAGAAATATTCCGCACGACGAGGATAGTTAAACGACAACGTCGCCAGCGCATCCAGAATCCGCGTTTTACCCATCACGCGGCCCCAGCGAGTCTCTACGCCAATAATGCCAACGATTATTTCCGGCGGTACGCCGTAGACCTGCCATGCACGGTTCAGCGCATCTTCATATTGGTTCCAGAAGGCCACACCGTTTTGCACGTTATCCGGAGTGATGAACTGTTTACGATACCGCAGCCATGCACCGTTAGGTCCGGCTGGCGGTTGAGTCGTCGGCGCCTGGCGGTCCATCAAACGCAATACCGAGTCCAGACGCTTGGCCTGCGACAGGATCTCCTGCAACTGCTGGCGGTCAAAGCCGTGCTTATTCACCATTTTCTCGATGAACTGCTGCGCGTTCGGATTATTGGCAAAATCGCCGCCCGTTTGCATGACATTGTGCTGTGGCTCAAGCAGGAAGCCGCCGGATGGCGTACCCGTAGTCGTTTGAGTCTCTGAAGGTTTAGGTTTGCTGCTACAAGCAGCAAGCAATACGAAAAGGGGAAGTAACGCTACATAACGACGCTTGAACATGAGACATCCATTAAACAAATTCAGCCTGGGAGAAGTATGGTAAAGCATCCTCCGCCACACAAGGAAGCAGTAGTCGCTCTCCTTCACAGAATTTCCCCCCTCTTACACTCCTGACCGGCACATTTGCGCGTTCTCACGCACAACCTTTCAAATTAAAATATTTATCTTTCATTTTGCGATCAAAATAACACTTTTAAATCTTTCGATCTGATTAAAATTAGTTACCGTTTGGCAAGATAACTAAAACCCCTACAGGAGAGAATAATGATCGACACCATCACACTCGGTGCTGAGTGGTTTATCGGATTGTTCCAGAAAGGCGGAGAGGTGTTTACCGGCATGGTGACCGGTATTCTGCCTCTGCTGATCAGTCTGCTGGTCATCATGAATGCGCTGATTAACTTTATCGGTCAGCAACGTATTGAACGTTTTGCCCAGCGCTGCGCCGGAAACCCGCTGTCCCGCTATCTACTGCTGCCGTGCATCGACACATTTGTGTTTTGTAATCCTATGACACTGAGCCTGGGCCGCTTTATGCCGGAAAAGTTCAAGCCCAGCTACTACGCAGCCGCCTCTTACAGCTGCCATTCAATGAACGGCTTATTTCCCCACATCAATCCCGGTGAGCTGTTCGTCTATCTGGGGATCGCCAGCGGTCTGACCACGCTGGGTCTTCCGCTCGGCCCGCTGGCGGTAAGCTATTTGCTGGTCGGCCTGGTGACCAACTTCTTCCGCGGCTGGGTGACCGATTTCACCACCACCATCTTTGAGAAAAAAATGGGCATTCAACTTGAGCAGAAAGTACATCTGGCGGGAGCAGCATCATGACGCGTATTCGTATTGA
This sequence comes from Citrobacter sp. RHB35-C21, assembly GCF_013816515.1. Lineage (NCBI taxonomy): Bacteria > Pseudomonadati > Pseudomonadota > Gammaproteobacteria > Enterobacterales > Enterobacteriaceae > Citrobacter > Citrobacter sp. RHB35-C21. The sequence goes on along the minus strand of NZ_CP057147.1, from coordinate 1,210,063 downwards.
AAAAGGCACCGGCGGCTGGGGCGGCCCGCTTGAACTGGATGCCGAGCCAGGCAAGAAAATTGTCTATATCACCGCCGGGACTCGCCCCGCAATTGTCGACAGGATAGCCAGCCTGACAGGTTGGCAGGCCGTTGATGGCTTCAAAGAAGGCGAGCCGCCAGAGAACGAAATTGGCGTGGCGATCATCGACTGCGGCGGCACGCTGCGCTGCGGGATCTATCCAAAACGCCGTATACCAACAGTGAATATTCACGCGACGGGTAAATCAGGTCCGCTGGCCCAATATATTATCGAAGATATCTATGTCTCTGGCGTGAAAGAAGAAAACATTACCGTCGTCGGTGAAGCATCCGCTGCGCCAACGCCAGCAAACAGCACGATGGGTCGCGAGTACGACACCAGCAAGAAAATTACCGAACAAAGCGACGGTCTGCTGGCAAAAGTCGGCATGGGAATGGGTTCAGCCGTTGCGGTTCTGTTTCAGGCTGGGCGAGACACTATCGATACCGTCCTGAAAACCATTCTGCCGTTTATGGCGTTCGTCTCGGCGCTGATCGGCATCATTATGGCGTCTGGCCTGGGGGACTGGATTGCCCATGGACTCGCACCGCTGGCCAGCCATCCGCTGGGGCTGGTAACCCTGGCGCTGATCTGCTCTTTCCCGCTGCTGTCCCCTTTCCTCGGCCCTGGTGCGGTCATCGCCCAGGTTATCGGCGTCCTGATCGGCGTACAGATTGGTTTGGGGAACATTCCTCCGCATCTGGCGCTACCTGCCTTGTTCGCCATTAACGCTCAGGCGGCATGCGACTTTATTCCAGTCGGATTGTCGCTAGCCGAAGCGCGCCAGGACACGGTCCGCGTCGGTGTGCCATCCGTACTGGTGAGTCGTTTTCTGACCGGCGCACCGACCGTTCTCATCGCCTGGTTTGTTTCCGGCTTTATTTACCAATAAGAGGCACTCAAAAATGACCGTGATTTATGAAACCACCATCACCCGCATCGGCCAGAGCGCCCCGGATGCACTCTGCGACCAGATGCTAATTACCTTTCGTGAAGGCGCGCCTGCGGATATAGAAGAATTTTGCTTCATCCATTGCCATGGGGAGCTGAACGGCTCTTTGCAGGCTGGGATCCAATTTGAGCTAGGCCAGCATCACTACCCGGTCACAGCCGTTGGCAGCGTGGCGGAACAAAACTTACGTGAACTGGGGCATATCACTCTGCGTTTTGACGGACTGAGTGAAGCGGAATTTCCCGGCACCGTACACGTTGCGGGCCCCGTACCGGACGGTATCGCACCGGGCTGTATTTTGAAGTTTATTGCTTAAGATTTAAGGAGATAAAGATGAATCAGGTTGCCGTTGTCATTGGTGGAGGCCAGACCCTGGGGGCATTCCTTTGCCGTGGGCTTGCGACAGAAGGGTACCGCGTCGCGGTGGTGGATATCCAAAGCGATAAAGCCGCCAACGTCGCGCAGGAAATTAACGCCGAGTTTGGCGAAGGCACCGCCTACGGTTTTGGCGCTGATGCCACCAGCGAACAGAGTGTGCTGGCGCTGTCGCGCGGAGTGGATGAAATATTTGGCCGCGTCGATCTGCTGGTTTACAGCGCGGGTATCGCAAAAGCCGCGTTTATCAGCGACTTTCAGCTTGGGGATTTCGACCGCTCGCTGCAGGTGAATCTGGTCGGCTACTTCCTCTGCGCACGTGAATTTTCACGCCTGATGATCCGCGATGGCGTCCAGGGACGCATTATCCAGATCAACTCCAAATCAGGGAAAGTGGGCAGTAAACACAACTCAGGCTATAGCGCGGCAAAATTTGGCGGCGTAGGTTTAACCCAGTCGCTGGCGCTGGATCTGGCAGAGTACGGGATCACCGTGCATTCACTGATGCTCGGCAATCTGCTGAAATCACCGATGTTCCAGTCATTATTACCGCAATATGCGACCAAGCTTGGCCTTAAGCCAGACGAAGTCGAGCAGTACTACATTGATAAGGTTCCACTTAAGCGCGGCTGCGATTATCAGGACGTGCTGAACATGCTGCTGTTTTACGCCAGCCCGAAAGCCTCTTACTGCACCGGTCAGTCCATTAACGTGACCGGTGGTCAGGTGATGTTCTAAGAAACATGATTGCCCGGTGGCGCTGCGCTTACCGGGCCTACACACATCTGTGTCGGATAAGGCACAGCCGCCATCCGGCAAAATCAAAGGAGCACATTATGGTTTCCGCACTGATTACCGTCGCCGCTATCGCCTGGTGCCTGCAACTGGCGCTCGGTGGCTGGCAAATATCCCGCTTTAACCGGGCGTTTGATCAACTCTGCCAGCGGGGTCGGGTTGGCGTAGGTCGTTCCGGTGGACGGTTTAAACCCCGCGTGGTGGTCGCCATCGCGCTGGATGAACAGCAGCGGGTTACCGATTCGTTATTTATGAAAGGTCTTACTGTATTTGCCAGGCCCGGTAAAATTGCCACGATAATGGGCAAACATCTTGATGATTTACAGCCTGATGTGATCTTTCCCCATGATCCGTTAGCGCAGAATGCACTATCATTGGCGCTTAAACTGAAACATGGGTAATTTCGTTGTGAATGCTAATAGCTTGCGAAATTATCATTTTGCAACCTAATAAGTCAGGGTAATCACGCCTATGAAACCTCGTCAGCGACAGGCGGCCATACTGGAGCACCTGCAAAAGCAGGGAAAATGCTCGGTTGAAGAACTGGCCCACTACTTTGACACAACCGGCACGACCATTCGCAAAGACCTGGTCATTCTGGAGAATGCCGGAACCGTCATTCGTACCTATGGCGGCGTGGTATTAAATAAAGACGAATCCGACCCGCCAATCGATCACAAAACGCTAATCAATACGCATAAAAAAGAGCAGATTGCTGAAGCCGCCGTCCGTTTTATTCACGATGGCGACTCGATTATTCTGGATGCGGGCAGCACCGTATTGCAGATGGTGCCGATGCTCACCCGCTTTAGCAACATCACCGTCATGACCAACAGTCTGCACATTGTTAACGCCCTTTCAGAGCTGGACAACGAGCAAACTATCCTGATGCCCGGCGGGACCTTTCGCAAAAAATCTGCGTCATTTCACGGTCAGCTGGCAGAAAACGCCTTTGAGCAGTTCAGCTTTGATAAACTCTTCATGGGCACCGACGGCATTGACCTCAATGCCGGCGTGACCACCTTTAATGAGGTGTTTAGCGTCAGTAAAGCGATGTGCAATGCCGCTCGCGAAGTGATTCTGATGGCTGACTCGTCAAAATTTGGGCGCAAAAGCCCCAATGTTGTGTGCAGTCTGGAAAGCGTCGACAAGCTGATTACCGATGCGGGTATCGACCCTGCGTTTCGTCAGGCGCTGGAAGCAAAAGGGATTGAAGTGATCATAACCGGAGAAACCAATGAGTGATGCACTACTGAACGCGGGCCGTCAGACGTTAATGCTGGAGCTACAGGAAGCCAGCCGACTGCCTGAACGACTGGGCGATGATTTTGTTCGCGCCGCCAATACTATCATCCACTGCGAAGGCAAAGTGATTGTCTCCGGGATTGGCAAATCAGGCCATATTGGCAAAAAAATAGCCGCGACCCTCGCCAGTACCGGCACACCCGCCTTTTTTGTGCATCCGGCTGAAGCGCTGCACGGCGACTTAGGGATGATTGAAAGCCGTGATGTCATGCTGTTTATTTCCTACTCCGGCGGCGCAAAAGAACTGGATCTCATCATTCCGCGCCTGGAAGACAAATCCGTCGCTCTGCTGGCAATGACCGGAAAACCGACCTCACCGCTGGGTTTGGCAGCCAAAGCCGTGCTGGATATTTCCGTTGAGCGCGAAGCCTGTCCGATGCGCCTGGCACCGACTTCCAGCACCGTGAACACTCTGATGATGGGCGACGCGTTGGCAATCGCCGTGATGCAGGCGCGCGGCTTTAACGAAGAAGATTTTGCCCGCTCGCATCCGGCGGGTGCGCTGGGCGCTCGTCTGCTAAATAAAGTGCATCATCTGATGCGCCGTGACGATGCCATTCCGCAGGTGACGCTCACCACCAGCGTCATGGACGCGATGCTGGAACTAAGCCGTACGGGTCTTGGCCTGGTGGCAGTCTGCGACGACGAGTCGCTGGTGAAAGGCGTCTTTACCGACGGCGACCTGCGCCGCTGGCTGGTTGGCGGCGGAGCGCTCACCACTCAGGTTAGCGAAGCAATGACCCATAATGGCATTACGCTGCAGGCGCAGAGCCGCGCCATTGACGCCAAAGAGATCCTGATGAAGCGCAAAATCACTGCCGCACCGGTGGTTGATGAAAACGGTAAACTCACCGGTGCTATCAACCTGCAGGATTTCTATCAGGCAGGTATTATCTAATCCTTCAGCCCCAGACGTTTCGCCAGCCGGTGCAGGTTGGCGACGTCTGTTTCCAGCGCCCGCGCACTTGCCGCCCAACTGTGATTATTTTGCGCCAACGCCCGGCGGATCATCTCCCGCTGGAATGACTCCGTTGCCTCACGCAGGTTGCGATGCTGCGGGATCTCCGCAACAACCTCCGCCTGCGGAGCCGGGGTTTCATCCTGCAGGGCAAAATGCTGCGCCTCAAGCACCACTTCATCCCCTGCCCTGGTGGCCCTTGCCAGAACAACCGCCCGGTGAATGGCATGTTCCAGCTCACGCACGTTCCCGGGCCAGCCATAATTCAACAGATGGCTACGCGCGCCGGGACTTAACACCACGCGGGAAAGTCCCAGCCGCAGCCGACATTGTTCGCAAAAATAACCGGCCAGCAGTACCACATCTTCGCCGCGTTCACGAAGGGGCGGTACGGAAAGGGGAAAGACGCTCAGACGGTGGAACAAATCCGCACGGAAATTCCCGGCCAGCACCTCTTCCCGTAAATCACGGTTCGTTGCCGCCAGCACCCGAACATCCACGCGCAGGCTGCGATCGTCACCCACACGCTGAATATCGCCGTACTGCAACACACGTAGCAACTTAGCCTGTAACGCCAGCGAGAGCTCGCCAATCTCATCGAGAAACAGCGTCCCATTGTCAGCCATTTCAAACTTACCGCTACGATTGCTGATAGCCCCGGTAAAGGCGCCTTTTACGTGACCAAACAGCTCACTTTCCGCTACGGTTTCCGGCAACGCCGCGCAGTTCAGATACACCAGCGGATTCACCGCGCGCGGCGAACCTTCATGGATAGCCTTAGCTACCAGCTCCTTCCCGGTCCCCGTTTCGCCGCTAATCAGTACGTTGAGATCGGATCCCGCCACAATCTCAATCTCTTTTTTCAACTGCAGCATATTGGGCGACAGGCCAATCATTTGGGTTTCAGTCACCTGCTCGAAGGCCGTCGATGGGCCCGGCAACATATTCTGGCTTTCCAGTTGTTCAATCAGCAGCGCATTGCTCAGCGCGCCCGCCGCCAGCGCGGCAATCAGCCTAAGTTCTTCATCGCTGAAAACATCGAATTGATCGGGCTCCATGCCATCCAGCGTTAACGCGCCAATCAGATTTTGACCGGCGAACAGCGGTAAGCCAATGCAGGCGTGTACCTTCAGGCTCTCCTGGCCCGGAATCAGCCCATCGTAAGGGTCTGGCAAATCGCTGTCAGCAGGGAAACGAACCACGTCCCCGGCGCGGGCAATCGCCTCCAGACGAGGATGCCCTTCCAGGGTAAAGCGCCTGCCGAGAACGTCCTGCGCCAGCCCATCGATCGCCAGCGGAATAAACTGTCGCGACTCATAGCGCAGCAATGCCGACGCGTCGCACTCCAACACCTGACGCAAGGTGGTTATCAGGCGTTGAAAACGGTCCTGATGTCCAATACCGCTTTGTAATTCAATGGCGATACCCGCCAGCACGTCTACGGAAAAACTCATGACGACCTCATTGTCATTTTGACAATTCATATTGTCATATTGACAATAAAATGAATAGTCATTTTGACTACCACCTTATAGGCATTAAAAAACAAACCATTTAAAATCAACAAATAAAAAGTTGGCACGCAACCTGCAATAAGCAAAACATCTTTTTTAGAAAAACGCTGAATTAATTACTGAGGTTGCTATGTCTATTCTGGTTAAAAATAACATTCATTGGGTTGGCCAACGTGACTGGGAAGTTCGTGATTTCCACGGGACTGAATATAAAACGCTGCGCGGTAGCAGCTACAACAGCTATCTCATCCGTGAAGAAAAAAATGTCCTGATCGATACAGTAGACCACAAGTTTAGCCGTGAATTCGTGCAGAACCTGCGCAGTGAAATTGACCTGGCAGATATCGACTACATCATCATTAACCACGCGGAAGAGGACCATGCCGGTGCGCTGACTGAGCTGATGTCCTGCATCCCTGACACCCCAATTTACTGCACAGCCAACGCTATTGACTCTATCAACGGGCACCACCACCACCCGGAGTGGAACTTCAACGTGGTGAAAACCGGCGACTCGCTGGACATTGGCAACGGTAAGCAACTGATCTTCGTTGAAACGCCGATGCTGCACTGGCCTGACAGCATGATGACCTACATGACCGGCGATGCGGTGCTGTTCAGTAACGACGCCTTCGGCCAGCACTATTGTGATGAACGTCTGTTTAACGACGAAGTTGACCAGACCGAACTGTTCGAACAGTGCCAGCGTTACTACGCCAACATCCTGACGCCGTTCAGCCGTCTGGTTACACCGAAAATCACTGAGATTCTCGGCTTCAACCTGCCGGTGGATATGATTGCCACTTCCCACGGCGTGGTATGGCGCGACAACCCGACACAAATCGTTGAAATGTATCTGAAATGGGCGGCTGACTATCAGGAAGACCGTATCACCATTTTCTACGACACCATGTCCAACAACACCCGCATGATGGCGGACGCCATTGCCCAGGGCATCAACGAAGTTGACCCCAACGTGGCGGTGAAAATCTTTAACGTCGCCCGTAGCGACAAAAACGAAGTCCTGACTAACGTCTTCCGCTCTAAAGGCGTGCTGGTTGGTACTTCAACGATGAATAACGTAATGATGCCAAAAATCGCTGGTCTGGTAGAAGAGATGACCGGCCTGCGTTTTCGTAACAAACGCGCCAGCGCCTTTGGTTCACACGGCTGGAGCGGCGGCGCGGTAGACCGTTTGTCCACACGCTTGCAGGATGCCGGTTTCGAGATGTCGCTGAGTCTGAAAGCGAAATGGCGTCCGGATCTGGACGCGCTGGAACTGTGTCGCCAGCATGGCCGTGAAATCGCACGTCAGTGGGCGCTTGCTCCGCTGCCGGAAACAATCGTCAAAACGGCAACCAAAGAGGAAGAGTGCGCCTGTGCCGCGGCGGCTGCCGCTGATCTTGGTCCAAGCATGCAGTGCAGCGTATGCCAGTGGATTTACGACCCGGCAAAAGGTGAACCGCTGCAGGATGTCGCGCCGGGAACACCGTGGAGCGACGTGCCGGATAACTTCCTGTGCCCGGAATGTTCATTAGGTAAAGACGTCTTTGACGTACTGGCAACGGAGGCAAAATGAGCCGCGGAATTGTCATTATTGGTTCAGGCTTCGCCGCCCGCCAGTTAGTCAAAAATATCCGTAAGCAGGATGCAAATGTCCCGCTGACCCTGATTGCTGCAGACAGTATGGATGAGTACAACAAGCCCGATCTCAGCCATGTTATCAGTCAGTCGCAACGTGCAGACGACCTCACCCGCCAGTCGGCGGGGGAGTTTGCCGAACAGTTTAATTTGCGCCTCTTTCCGCACACCTGGGTAACCGACATCGATGCCGATGCTCACGTAGTGAAAAGCCAGGAGCAACAGTGGCCATACGACAAACTGGTGCTGGCGACGGGAGCGTCGGCCTTCGTACCGCCGATTACCGGACGTGAGTTAATGCTCACATTGAACAGCCAACAAGAGTATCGCGCCTGTGAAACACAACTGCGTGACGCCCAACGGGTGCTGATTGTCGGCGGCGGCTTGATTGGCAGCGAACTGGCGATGGATTTTTGTCGTGCTGGTAAAGCGGTGACGCTTATCGACAACGCCGCCAGCATTCTGGCTTCGCTGATGCCGCCAGAAGTAAGCAGTCGCTTACAGCATCGTCTGACCGATATGGGCGTACACCTGCTGCTGAAATCGCAGCTTCAGGGGCTGGAGAAAACGGAGTCGGGGATTCGCGCCACGCTCGATCGTAGCCGCAGCGTAGAAGTCGATGCGGTGATCGCCGCTACGGGTCTGCGCCCTGAAACCGCGCTGGCGCGTCGCGCCGGATTGAACATCAATCGTGGCGTCTGCGTCGACAGCTACCTGCAAACCAGTCACCCGGACATTTATGCTCTCGGTGACTGTGCAGAAATTAACGGTCAGGTACTCCCGTTCCTGCAACCGATTCAGCTGAGCGCCATGTATCTGGCGAAAAACCTGCTCGGCGGCAATGCACCATTGAAGTTGCCTGCCATGCTGGTAAAAGTCAAAACGCCGGAATTACCCTTGCATCTGGCTGGGGATACCCAGTGCCGCGATCTGAACTGGCATATTGCCGCCGAAGCGCAAGGGATGGTGGCCAGAGGGATGAACGACGCAGGCCAGCTATGTGCCTTTGTCGTCAGCGAAGACCGCATGAAAGAGGCCTTTGCGCTGCTGAAAACGCTGCCCGTTTAAGTACAGGATACCGTTGCTTGATTTATTAACCTCACGCACATGGATGTGCGTTGCCACTTGTCGGTATGCCCCGACCTGTTGTTCTTGCCCCGCCAGTCCCGGGGCTTTTTTATTTTTGCGCCAACGCCCGCGCCGCGGCAATCACGCCCTGCCCCAACGACAACCCGCCGTCGCCCGCCGGTAAACGCTGCGGGAACAGTAAGGTAAAATCATGCAGATAAAACGCCAGCCGGGCTGACAATAAGCGGTTATGCATCACACCTCCGCTGAATACCAGCGTCTTAATCCTCCGCTCTTCGGCCTGCAAACGCATCAGGGTAGCAAACCCACGCGCCAGCGCGTCGTGAAACGCCCACGCTCTTTCGGCAGGTTTGGCCTGCCAGGTCAGCCATTGCTGCCAAAAAACCGCTAAGTCCAGCTGATTGCCATCAAGCGGCACCGTGACAGGGTGCTCAACGCCAGCACAATGCGATGCCATCGCCTCCAGCGCGCAGGCCGCCTCACCTTCATAACTCAGCGATTCCGGCGCACATTGAAGCGCGGCGGCAACGGCATCAAACAGCCGTCCGCACGATGACGCCAGCGGTGTGTTAATCCCCCGCTCAATGGCGCGCGCCAGCACGTTCCAGTTTTGATGTTGCAGCACCGATGTTTCCGGGTAGCGCTGCCAGTCAGGAACAAAGCGCAGGCACTGCGCGAGCAAATTGCGCCACGGCTGTTTTGCCGCCAGATCGCCCCCCGCCAGCGCTACCGCTGGCAAGCCGCCAAGGTGCTCGCATTCACGATAGTTGACCCGCAAACACTCTCCCCCCCACAGCGCGCCGTTTTCCCCCATGCCGATACCGTCTAACGTCAGAGCAATCACGTCACCACCATCGAGCGACCAGCCGTGCTCGGCCAGACACGCAGCGGCATGCGCATGGTGATGCAACACCGTTTCGGTTGGCAGATTCATTTCGCTGGCCCACTGGCTGGAAACATAACCAGGGTGTGCATCATGCACGATACGCTGCGGCGTAAAGTCATAAATGTTTTGGATCAGGTGCAGCGCATCACGCCACTGCTGCTGAATGCCGTCATCGCTGAGATCGCCCAAATGCTGGCTAATAACCGCCTGTTCACCACGCACCAGGCAGAAGGTATTTTTCAGATCTGCGCCCAGGCAAAGCATCGGCGGCACGTCGTGAAATCCTGGCGGCAGCGCCACCGCATCCGGCACGTAACCCCGTGAACGACGCAGCATCTCCCCACTGTCGCGTACCACAGAGTCATCCATCCGCTGCACAATTTCGCGGTTATGCAACAGGAAACCATCGGCAATTTCGTGTAAATCTTCCAGCGCCTGCGCGTTGGTAATAGCGGGCGGTCTGCCGCTGAGATTGCCGGAGGTCATTACCAACGGACACTTCATCTCTTGTAAGAGCAAATGCTGCAACGGATTCGCTGGCAGCATGACGCCCACTTCCGTTAACCCTGGCGCAATGCCCTCGCTCAATGCTGCGATATAGCGTTTCTGCACCAACACGATCGGCGCGGCTGGGGTTGTCAGCAAACGATGAGCGGGTTCAGGCAGTCCGTCATCACTGGGCAGCATCACTGCCAGAGGTTTTGCCGGACGGTGTTTGCGCAGCCTGAGCAGCGCTACGGCGTCATCATTTCGTGCATCGCACACCAGATGAAACCCACCAATCCCTTTAACGGCCACAATACCGCCTGCTTTTAGGCGCGATACTGCCGCCTGCAACGCCTCTTCTTTCTCCGCCCGCTCACCCGCGCTAAACCATTCGAGGTGGGGACCGCATGCCGGACAGGCAACGGGCTGGGCATGGAAGCGACGGTCGTACGGATCACGATACTCTTTATCGCATTGCGCACAGAGTGGGAATGACGCCATCACGGTAAACGGGCGATCGTAGGGCATGGCGCGGATGATCGTAAAGCGCGGGCCACAGTGGGTGCAGTTGATAAAGGGATAACGATAGCGGCGTTCGCCGGGGGTGCTCATTTCAACCAGACATTCTGGACAGGTCGCGGCATCCGGAACGATTTGCGTATTCATCGTGCCGCCAGCACTTTGCCGAATCGAGAAATCGGCAGGCGGCTGCGTCCAGGCGAACGGTTCGCTCTCAACGCTGTCAATGCGCGCCAGCGGCGGGCAGTGTTGATGCAATTGCGCAATAAACTCTGCCGGATCTTCCTGTATACGCACAACCACACCGTCACCGTCGTTACACACATCGCCATGTAACTGTAACCGCTGCGCCAGTTGCCAGACGTAGGGGCGAAATCCGACGCCCTGTACCTTACCGCGAATACGCAGCTGTACGCCGGAGTGGTTGTTTATTGTCATGATGAATTCCCGCGGTATTGTATCCCTGAAATGTCCGTTTGCCGGATGGCGGCTTCGCCTTATCCGGCACGTATTTTACGCGGATTTTCAGATATCAGAACAGCAAAGATGCAGTGGAATCCAGCGCCGCGCGACGGCGTTTTTCAGCGCTCAGTTGCTCAAGCTTATTGCGATCCACATAAATCAGCGCGTGAGTCGGGCAGACTTCCATACAGGCAGGGCCGGCCTCACGATGGTGGCACAGGTCGCACTTATTGGCTTCGGCTTTTTCTGCCCGGACGTTCAGACCTGCCCCGCTGTTACGAACAACCGGACGCACGACCACTTCCATTGCGCCATAAGGGCAAGCCACAACGCAGGTTTTACACCCAATACAGCGCTCCTGCATCACGTGAACAAAGCCTTTATCACGGCTGATTGCACCGTTCGGACAGACGTTAGCGCACGGCGCGTCTTCACACTGGCGACACAGCGTCGCCGTGGAGACATTAACGCCTTTGATGACGTGAATGCGGGGTAAAAAGGTTTCAGGGGTCAGCGATGCGCAGTCCTGGTTATCCTGATGGGATACCACGCAGGCCACTTCACAGGTACGGCAACCAATGCATTTATTGGCGTCTGCAATGATGAAACGGTTCATCAATTTCTCCAGCAATGACAGATTATCTACCGAAGCATTCATAAATCGTGCCAGAATTTAATTAACTGTTATTAAAGGTTTTTTATTTTGATGAATGCAGAGAAGCCGTGTCATCGTCACTAGTGACGATGACAAATGACAGCCGTCAGCGCAAAACGAGCGGCGCAACAGAGTCGCGTTGAATGAGTTCACCGGTGAAGGTTTTTGGCGGCGTAAACGCCCCGTCATCCAGCATAAAGATCAGGCGGCCTATCGTTTCCTGGATCATTTCCGTTACCGGGATTTTGACGCTGGAAAGCGCCGGAATAGTGTATGGCGCGATGGCGATATCATCGAAGCCAATCACCGACACCTGAGCAGGGACGCTCACGCCATGCGCGTGCAACTGCTTTATCGCACCGATCGCCATATCATCATTGCTGGCCACCAGCGCGGTAAAATTGACCTTATGCGAAAGCAAAGTATCGACTCCCGCCGCGCCGCAGGCTGGCGTCCATTTCCCTTTAACAATCAAATCATTATTAAGCGGAATACCATGATGTGCCAGCGCGTCTTTATAGCCTGAAAGTCGCTCCACGCCGGTAGGCGAATCCATCGAGCCAGTAATAAAACCAATCTCTTTGTGCCCGGCGGCAATGAGCTGAGTAACGGCGTTAAAACTGGTTTGCTTTTGATCGCACCACACGCAGTGGCTGGTATTTTTCCGCAGCCGCCGATTAAGCACCATAATCGGCTGGGCGTGGGCGTCGATGATATCGTCTATCTCATCCACGCTAAGAAAACGCGGATAGATCATAATCGCGTCACAGCGCAGGTCGAGCAGGTACTGGATCGCCTGACGCTCTTCCTCTGCGCTGTGCTTACCGTCAGCCAGCAACAACTGGCGTCCCTTATCTTCCGCCATCCGCGCGGTATGAAACAGCAGTTCGCTGAAATAGACGCCGTGATAAAGGGTGTTAGTTACCACCAGACCCAGCGTCTGCGTGGTTTTCGCTGCCAGACTGCGTGCCAGCAAGTTAGGGCGGTAACCACTCTCTTCAATGGCCTGAAACACGCGATCTTTGGTTTCCTGGCTGACATAGCCATTCCCGGAAAGCACCCGGGAAACCGTCGCTTTTGACACCCCGGCACGCTTCGCCACCTCCAGCATCGTGGTCATATTACTCATCCCTTTTCTCTCAATGTGACGCAGTGTACTGCACCGTTTCGCCGCTGTCCTTGCTGCTAAATTGCAAACGCTGACATCTGGTGATCGGAGTCACAATTATAAAAAATGATCAAAATTAAAACTTGCCCATTACGTGTAATTTAAACATGATTTTGTGGAACCGGTTTCCTATCTGCGTTTCATCACCCCAGAAAAGCGACCAACGTGAACGGATAAAACATAACGTACTCTACTGATAAAACAGGATTAAATCCGATGTCCAAAAATTATGCAGCGCTGGCGCGCTCGGTTGTGACGGCTCTGGGAGGCGTGGACAACATCACAGCAGTGACCCACTGTATGACCCGTTTGCGTTTCGTTATCAAAGATGACTCGCAGGTCGACAGCACGACGCTGAAGACGCTCCCTGGCGTGCTCGGCGTGGTGCGCAGCGATAACCAGTGCCAGGTGATCATCGGCAACACCGTTTCGCAGGCGTATCGCGAGGTAGTCAGCCTGTTACCTGCCAATATGCAACCTGCAGAGCCGCAAACCAAACCTCGGCTGACGCTGAAGCGGATTGGCGCTGGGATCCTCGACGCGCTGATCGGCACAATGTCCCCGTTGATCCCGGCTATTATCGGCGGATCAATGCTCAAGCTGCTGGCAATGATCCTCGAAATGACCGGCGTGCTGGTGAAAGGATCGTCCACGCTCACTATTCTGACCGTTATCGGCGACGGTGCCTTCTTCTTCCTGCCACTGATGGTCGCCGCCTCAGCAGCCATAAAATTCAAAACCAACATGTCGCTGGCAATCGCCATCGCTGGCGTACTGGTGCATCCCAGCTTCATCGAACTGATGGCGAAGGCCGCGCAGGGTGAGCACGTTGAGTTTGCCCTGATCCCGGTGACGGCGGTGAAATACACCTACACGGTGATCCCGGCGCTGGTCATGACCTGGTGTCTGTCCTACATCGAACGCTGGGTCGATCGCATCACTCCGGCAGTAACCAAAAACTTCCTTAAACCGATGCTAATCGTGCTGATCGCCGCCCCACTCGCCATCGTCATCATTGGCCCGATCGGCATCTGGATCGGTAGTGCAATTTCAGCGCTGGTTTATACCATTCACGGCTATCTCGGCTGGCTGTCGGTGGCCATTATGGGCGCATTGTGGCCGTTGCTGGTGATGACCGGTATGCACCGCGTCTTCACGCCAACCATTATTCAGACCATTGCCGAAACCGGAAAAGAAGGCATGGTGATGCCGTCGGAAATCGGCGCCAATTTGTCGCTGGGCGGTTCATCGCTGGCAGTGGCATGGAAAACCAAAAACCCGGAACTGCGTCAGACGGCGTTAGCGGCAGCCGCCTCGGCCATCATGGCAGGCATTTCCGAACCCGCGCTGTATGGCGTGGCGATCCGCCTGAAACGCCCACTGATTGCGAGTCTTATCAGCGGCTTTATCTGCGGTGCCGTTGCCGGAATGGCCGGACTGGCGAGCCACTCCATGGCGGCTCCAGGCTTGTTCACCAGCGTACAGTTTTTCGATCCAGCCAATCCGATGACCATCGTTTGGGTGTTTGGCGTGATGGCGCTGGCGGTCGTGCTTTCCTTTGTATTAACACTGCTCCTCGGCTTTGAAGATATTCCTGTCGAAGATGCAGCCGCGCAGGCCAGAAAAAACCAGGCCGCGCAACCAGGCAATATCAATAGAGCCAGCATTTGACTGGTATGAACTGAGGTTAACTATGTCTGTTTTTCCGCAAGGATTTTTATGGGGCGGCGCACTGGCCGCCAACCAGTCTGAAGGGGCATACCGGGAAGGCGGCAAAGGGCTGACCACCGTCGATATGATCCCCCACGGCACAAACCGCATGGCCGTCAAACTGGGTCAGGAAAAACGCTTTACGCTGCGGGATGACGAATTTTATCCCAGCCATCAGGCAATCGACTTTTATCATCGCTATAAAGAAGATATCGCGCTGATGGCGGAAATGGGGTTTACGGTTTTTCGTACTTCCATTGCCTGGAGCCGTCTCTACCCCAACGGCGACGAGCTGACGCCTAATGAAGAGGGTATCGCGTTTTACCGGTCCGTGTTTGCCGAGTGTAAAAAATACGGTATTGAGCCGTTAGTTACGCTGTGTCACTTCGATGTGCCGATGCATCTGGTCAGCGAGTATGGCTCCTGGCGTAACCGCAAAATGGTGGAGTTCTTTACCCGCTACGCCCGTACCTGCTTCGAGGCCTTTGACGGTCTGGTGAAGTACTGGCTAACGTTCAACGAAATCAACATTATGCTGCACAGCCCTTTTTCTGGCGCCGGACTGGTGTTTGAAGAAGGAGAGAATCAGGATCAGGTGAAATATCAGTCCGCCCACCACGAACTGATTGCCAGCGCCCTGGCAACTAAAATTGCCCATGAAATTAATCCGCAAAACCAGGTCGGCTGTATGCTGGCGGGCGGTAATTTTTATCCTTATTCCTGTAAACCGGCAGATGTGTGGACCGCGCTGGAAAAAGACCGCGAAAACCTGTTCTTTATTGATGTGCAGGCGCGCGGGGCTTACCCCGCTTACTCTGCCCGTGTGTTTCGCGAAAAAGGCGTGGTGATAGAAAAAGCGGCGGGAGATGACGATATCCTGAAAAACACCGTCGATTTCGTCTCGTTTAGCTATTACGCATCGCGCTGCGCCTCCGCTGAAATGAATACTGGCAATACCAGCGCCGCTAACGTGGTGAAGTCGCTGCGTAATCCGTACATTGCCGCCAGCGAATGGGGCTGGGGTATCGATCCGCTCGGTCTGCGCATCACCATGAATATGATGTATGACCGCTACCAGAAGCCGTTGTTTCTGGTGGAAAACGGGCTGGGGGCGAAAGATGAGAGCGATGCTAACGGCGAAATCAATGACGACTATCGCATTAGCTATTTACGCGAGCACATTCGCGCCATGGCAGATGCTATTGAGGATGGCGTGCCGCTGCTGGGCTACACCACCTGGGGCTGTATCGATCTGGTTTCAGCCTCAACCGGTGAGATGAGCAAACGCTACGGTTTTGTGTATGTGGACCGCGATGACGCGGGCAACGGCACGTTAGCGCGTAAACGCAAAAAATCGTTCTGGTGGTATAAGAAAGTGATTGCGAGCAACGGGACCGATCTGGAATAACAATGTTGCCGGATGACACTGCCATCCGGCAACACGTATTATTCAGAATATATATACCCGCTGTCTGTTATCATTTTTATTGTACAACTTTAGGATTTTGCAGCAGCGGCAAAGGCGCTTCGCCCAACGCGTGGACCTGACCAATAATTGTCGCGCTCCGGCCAATCTGTAATGACTCAACATTCGTACTATTATGGGAGCCAAACTGGAACTGAATCACGTTGTTCGTTTTATTATTTTCGTCTTTCAGGCTGACAAGATAAGAATAAGCATTGGAAATACCATTAACCTTACGAATATCAATGACCACGCCCCGCAGCTTCACCCATTCACCAAGATAGTCCTTATTGGCTTTAACAGGATTTAAGGTATAGGGCGCGACAAAATCAGCGACGGACAAGGTTGGCATTGACGCAGCTGATGACTCCCCCGGTTGAAATAATCGGTCTCCCGCAGAGAAGAACGCGTCAGCCGCCGTCTCGCACCCGCTAAGAAGAGAGGAAATAATAATTAAATTTACCAAACGAATACCTGAACGCATAAATAACTCCTGTATATTAATTTCCCATATATTCAAATTCTAAATAATTCGAGTATATAACCTCCCTGAACAACGCCGAAATATAATATAACTCCCGTATTAGTAAAAGAAGAGAATATTCCCCCCCAACTATTATCAACTTCTCATCTTTTTCATTATTTGCATTCTATTTTCTGGATCTGCCTTCCAGTTTCGGGTTTGCCCTCCCGCCTTTTTACTGGCATTTTATTCAGTAGTTTTCCATCTCTTTATTTGTAACAAGGGAGTGTTTATGTCTGGTAAAAATGGCAATGCCGAAGCGGTTATCAACAAGCCATTACGTCATTTTAAAGTCAGCTATGTCAGAGTACGGCATGAAGATCGCAAAACCGGTTTTACACGACGTATAAGCCGCCATGCTTCACTCACGATGAACGGAGACTGGCTGGAACAGGCGGGGTTCCCAACGGGCACGTCGGTAAAAGTATCGGTTACGCAGGGGAAATTAATTATTGAACAAGCAGGTGAATAGTCTGTTTCGAGGGTGTCGACGTTATCCGGATGGTGGTAATGCGACACACCATCCGGTATTCAGTGCCCTCAGGCTCAGGCTTCCGGTGCCTCTAATTCAGCGAACCCACCGTGTCCTTCCCACCCGGCTAATCGCTGATAGACGGTATCTACCGCATCTTTGATCGGCTGTGTCATCGGGTAGTAAAAACCGACAATATCCGGCTGAATGCCAAGGAAAATCACCTCGCCAACGTCGTCTTTCAGCTGATCGACCAGGTAGTTCAGCGGCATGTTGTGGGTGGTCATCATGAACATCTCGGCAATATCATCAGGATCGATAATGCGGATTTCACCAGGGTTTAGCCCCATGTCGGTAGCATCCACAATCAACAGACGCTGCGGGCGCAACTCACGGATGGCGACGATGTCGTTTTCCGGCGCGCTACCGCCGTCGATGACAACCCATTGTCCTTGAGGATTTGCAGCACACATTTCGGCCAACAGCGGCCCCGCGCCGTCATCGCCCATCATGCTGTTACCCACACATAATAAAACGTCAGTCACGATGTCTCCTCACCATCAGATAGATGGCGCTTTCCTGGTGGATATCGTGCAGCATGCTAAGCATCAGCTTGCTCCACTCCTGCTGCTGCGGGGTCTGCACGGCACGCGCATCATCGAACGCGCGCGCCAGCATCTGCACATGGTTGAAATCGATGACGATCTCGCCGTACTTCGGCACGCCTTCCATTTTCCGGCGGGCTTCACTGCCTTCGGCAAGCGTGGCAATCCACGCCAGATATTCATCCCACGGACAGGTTAACGCCGCTTCCAGGCAATCGATGATCCCAAGGTGGTGACCAATCGCCAGGCTGTAATAGACAACCTGCTGCGCCTCAGCGGGCGTTGCATCGTTCTCATCAATAAACTTACGGCTCAGTTGACTGAACACCACCGTTTCACTCATCGGATACGCGCCTCTTCGACAACATGATTAAGATGCGTGACGATCTCGGTCAGACGCGGATCATTTTCCGCTTCCAGCCAGCGCGCCACCTGATGCTCGCCCTGCCCTAACTGTGTCATATAGTCATCAGCAATCTGGCGACCATAGCGGTAGCCCGCCAGACGGCGGGCTTCACGATCCACCTTCACGCGCAGCGGCTGAACCATGTCCGGATGCAGAATTTCAGCCGGCTGTTCGTCCAGTTCACCTGGCGCACGCGCGTGAATTTTTTGTTCCAGCAGACCCAGCGCCATTGCAAAACCGTACAGCGTAGCCGCAGGCGTTGGCGGACAGCCAGGAATATACACATCCACCGGTACGATTTTATCCGTGCCGCCCCATACGCAGTATAAGTCGTGGAAGATACCGCCGCTGTTACCGCAGGCACCGTAAGAGATACAAATTTTCGGATCTGGCGCAGACTGCCAGGCGCGCAGCGCCGGAGAGCGCATGGCACGCGTTACCGCGCCGGTAAACAGCAGGATATCCGCATGGCGCGGTGATGGTACAACTTTGATACCAAAACGTTCGGCATCAAACAGCGGAGAAAGCGTAGCGAAGATTTCGATTTCACAGCCGTTGCAGCCGCCGCAGTCCACACGGTAAACGTACGCTGAACGCTTGATGCTTTTAAGCAGCGATGCTTTCATGCTGGCAATGGATTCATCCACCGTCATCGGTACCGGAATACCGTTGGCGTCACGTGGGCCTAATAAATTGCTCATCAGCTGGCCTCTTTCATATGGCGAGTCAGTTCAATACGGTCAGACGGCACCAGGCATTTCTGGCGCTTACAATCCGGGCAGGTCTCAAAGCTTTCACGGTGGTTTTCCGCACGGCTGTCGCCGTTGTGCTTAAGTAGCGCAATGGCGTAATCGATCTCTTTTTGTACCGCAAATGGGCGGTTACATACGCGACAATTACACAGCGCAAAGCGGGACTGCTGCAGGAAATCCTCTTTCTTCCACACCGCCAGTTCATACTCCTGCGACAGCTTGATTGCCGCCGTCGGGCAGACTTCTTCGCAGCGGGCGCAGAAGATGCAACGGCCGAGATTGAACTGCCACGCCAGCTCATGGGTAACCAGATCGGTTTCTACCGTCAGCGCGTTCGACGGGCACGCATTCACACAGGCCGCACAGCCAATGCACTGCTGCGGATTGTGTTCCGGTTTGCCACGGAAGTTTTTATCGACCGCAATCGGCTCCAGCGGATACGACGATGTCGGCGCCCCGGTTTTGATGACTTTTTTGATAAAGGTAAACATGGCGATTCCTTATTTCAGCGGCGAGTTTTTACGCTCGATGCTGTAGCGCTCAAGTTCTTTGTACGGCACGACTTTGCTCTTCTTCTTACGCACATCGACCACGGTCATACGGTCGGTACAGGAGTAGCAAGGATCGAGGCTACCGATAATCAGCGGGGCATCGGAAACGGTGTTGCCACGCAGCATGTAGCGCAGCGTCGGCCAGTTGGCGTAAGTCGCCGCGCGACAGCGCCAGCGATACAGTTTCTGGTTGTCGCCAGTCATACTCCAGTGGATGTCATCCCCGCGCGGCGCTTCAGCAAAGCCCAGCGCAAAGCGGTGTGGAATGTAGGTGAAACCTTCCACAGCCAGCGGGCCGCCTGGCAGGTTGTCCAGACCAAAGTCGATCATATTCAGTGCGGTGTAGACTTCATTGATACGGACTTTCAGACGAGAAATAACGTCGCAACCCTGCTCACTGTGAACTTCCATCGGCAGCAGACCATAGCCCACAAACGGGTGATCGGCGCGGGTGTCACGCGCATGGCCGCTGGCGCGTACCATCGGGCCGACGTTACTGAAGTCACGGGCAATTTCCGGATCCAGACGACCAATACCTACGGTACGCTGTTCCATGTTCGGCGTGCTGAGCAGCATATCGACCAGTTCCTGCACGTCACGACGCATCTGCTGCGCCAGTTGACGGGTCTGGATCATATCCTCTTTCAACAGATCACGACGAATACCGCCGATCAGGTTCAGACCGTAAGTTTTACGTGCCCCGGTGAGGATCTCCGCCATCTTCATGGAGGTTTCACGCACGCGGAAGAACTGCATAAAGCCGGAGTCAAAACCGGTAAAGTGACAGGCCAGGCCGAGGTTCAGCAGGTGCGAGTGCAGGCGTTCAACTTCCAGCAGAATGGCGCGGATCATCTGCGCACGTTCCGGCACGACGATGCCCATCGCGTTCTCGACGGAGGTGGTATAGGCGGTGCTGTGCGCAAAGCCGCAAATGCCGCACACGCGGTCGGACAAGAAGGTCACTTCGTTGTAACCCATGCGGGTTTCCGCCAGCTTCTCCATGCCGCGGTGGACATAGAACAGACGGTAGTCGGCGTCGATGATGTTCTCGCCGTCAACAAACAGACGGAAGTGACCGGGTTCATCAGAGGTGACGTGCAGTGGGCCAATCGGCACTACATTATTTTTCTTGTCTCCCAGTTCGTTGATGAACTCGTAGGTTTCAGCATCGGTAGTCGGCGCGGGGCGCTGGCGATAATCCATGCTGTCTTTACGCAGCGGGTAGAGTTCGTCCGGCCAGTCATCCGGCAGTACCAGACGACGCTCATCGGGCAAACCAACCGGGATCAAACCGTACATATCGCGCACTTCGCGCTCGCCCCAGACCGCAGCAGGCACGCGCGGCGTGACGGACGGGAACTCCAGCTTATTGGCATCGACCTCAACGCGCACGGTAATCCAGCACTTGGTTCCCTGCTCCATCGACAGCACGTAGTAAACGGCATAATGACCGCACAGCTGACGTTCGTCGTTACCAAACAGCACGGACAACCAGCCGCCCTGTTTGTAGTACAGGAACTCCACCACTTCCGGCAGGTAGTTCACCTTGACGGTGATCGTCAGTTGATCTTTGGTCTGCCAGGCTTCATCCAGCACGACGCCCGGGAAGGCCTGGTGCAGCGCCGCGAGATATTGTTGACCTAATTTTTCTTCAGACATGCTCAAACTCTCTTAAATCACGCCACCAGCAAGGAGACGAACGCTAAAAACGCAAACCCAAAACCGGCCCAGGTCACGCGTGAAGTGGCGCAAAAACGCAGACGCGCCATGCTGTTTTCGAACAGGGCGATGACCAGCACGCCGAGAACCAGTTTGATGACGGCAATCACCAGCGCCAGCAGCAGCCCACCCGAGGTGAAGGTTTCCATCTGTCCCCACGGCAGGAACACGCCAACGAACATTTGCAGAACGACCAGTTGCTTAAGGCTAATGCCCCATTTCAGCACCGCAAAACCGCTGCCGCTGTATTCGGTCAATGGACCTTCCTGCAGCTCCTGCTCTGCCTCTGCCAGATCGAACGGCAGTTTGCCCATTTCGATAAAGGTGGCGAAAGCACAGGCGCACAGCGCCAGAATCAACGGAATGCTGCGTGCAGCTGGCCAGTGATAAATGGTATCGGCGATATTGCTGATATGCGTTGAGCCAGCAACCTGCGCCGCAACCCACAGACCCAACAGCAGGATAGGTTCAACCAGCACGCCGAGCATCGCTTCGCGGCTGGCGCCAATAGCGGTAAACGGGCTACCGGTATCCAGGCCCGCGATAGAGAAGAAGAAGCGGGCGATGGCGAACAGGTAAATTAAGGTGATCAGATCGCCCAGTTGCGGCAGCGGTGAGCCAACGGTCACTACCGGCAACGCGGTGGCGATAGTCAGCATCACACCCACCATCACAAACGGCGTCAGGCGGAAAACCCAACTGGAATCCGCAGGCGCAATGCTCTGACGGCCCAGCAGTTTGATAATGTCGCGGTATTCCTGCAAAACGCCCGGACCGCGGCGATTGTGCAAACGCGCACGTGCCACGCGGGTAATACCGGACAGCAGCGGCGCAACGGCAAACAGCACCAGCGCCTGAATTAACGGATATAAAACACTCATTCTCAGGCTCCTCGTGAAACCACAATCACCACCAGTACCGCCAGCTCAATCAGCGCCAGGCGACGGAACAGCACCGGTGCAGCCGCATTCTGCCAGCCCGGAACCAGTGATACCGGATTCAGCCATTTGCGCAGTTTGAGTACCGGCGCAAAGGCTTCTTTCACCGGCATGGCAAAACCGTGTGCGGTAATGACCATTGACTGCTCGTGATCGTAACCACACACCCATGCCGCACCGCGTGAACGCGATGGCAGACGGTTGCCTTTGAAAATCGCCATGATGATGAACGGCAACAGCGGACATGCGATCAGCAGCAGCGTGATCATTGGCTGAGAAACGGTGGTGTTCGCGGTTTCCAGCGGCAGCGGAACGGCAGCGGAGATCATCGGCAGCAGCCACGGCGCAGCAACGCCCCCAATCACGCAGCAGATAGCCAACGCGACTACGCTAACGCCCATCAGAATTGGCGCGCAGCAGGCATTTTCAGCTTCCTTCGTGCGCGGTGCGCCAAGGAACGTAACGCCATAGACTTTCGCCATACACATCACCGCCAGCGCGCCGGTAATCGCCAGTCCCACCGCCAGCAACGGTCCTAACAGACGACCGACAAAAGCACCACTGTTGCCAAGCTTAAAGAAGGACTGGTAGATAACCCACTCACCGGCAAAACCGTTCAGCGGCGGCAGTGCGGCCATCGCCATCAGGCCAACCAGCATCGCCAGAGAGATAACCGGCATACGTTTACCGATACCGCCCAGTTTTTCGATATCACGATGACCGGTACGGAACCAGATGCTGCCTGCGCCCAGGAACAGAACGCTTTTGAACAGGCTGTGGTTTACCAGGTGGTACAGACCGCCGGTCAAACCCAGCGCAATCAGCGCAGGTTGATTCAGGGAAATTCCGGTTACGCCTGCGCCCAGACCCAGCAGAATAATGCCGATGTTTTCCAGCGTGTGGTATGCCAGCAGACGCTGAATGTTATGCTCCATCAGCGCATACAGACCGCCGACAAACGCGGTGATCATTCCCAGCACCAGCAGCGTAATGCCCCACCACAGCGGTGCATTACCGCCCAGCAGCGACAGGGAGAGAATACCCAGCAGCCCCACTTTCATGACGACGGTAGAGAACAGCGCCGCAGCCGGTGCGCTGGCGTTGGCGTGTGCCTGTGGCACCCATCCGTGCAGCGGAATAATCCCGGCCAGCAGGCCAAAACCCGCCACGCCCAGCAGCCAGATATCAGACCCGAGCGGCAGCTCCTGTGCGCGCAGGTCAAGCAGGCGCAGCTCCAGGGTGCCGTAGCGTTGCCACACCAGGTAGCAGGCAATAGCCAGCAGTAGCGTGCCGACACGGCCCAGCGCAAACCACAGTTTGCCCTCTTTGCTGCAGCCGGTGAGGAACACGGCACACAGCGCCATGATTTCCGCCATCACCACCAGCGTTCCGAGATTGCTGGCAACCACCGCACATACCGCCGCGGCCATCAGCAGATTCACCAGCAGCCCGTTGGCTTTTACCTGCGGATGACGATGCCAGTCAATGTTGTACAGGCTGACAAACAGGCCGCACAGGCCCAGCGTAATCAGCCAGATAGCGTTCAACGGGGTAATTTGCACACTGTGACCAATAAATGGCATCACACCGCTTAAAGCCAGGGCATTAGTCAGTACGGTGAAACCCGCAGCCGCTGTACACAGGCTGCCAACCGCACCGCCAACCCCGGCAATCCAGCCGCTCAGCGGTTTGTAAAATGAAAACAGAAATGCCAGAACCGCAGCCGCCGTAAACCAGGCTACGCCGCTGTTAATCAGTGAAATTGCGCTCATTTTGCATCCCCACTCTGAGCCTGCTGAAACAAGGTGAGATCGCCGAAGTCGGTATTGAAAGTCAGCTCACGCTTACGTTTGCTGGCGCGGGCAATATCCACGTTACTCACCAGGTGCAGGGCTTTGGTCGGGCACATGCGTACGCAGGCCGGACCAAGCTCGTCAAAACTGCACAGATCGCATTTCACCGCGATGGCACGAATACCCGGAACCCAGTCCAGCAACGTGCTCACGCGGGCAGGCGCTGGCGGAGCCGGAGGCGCTTTTGGCGTATTGGCGTTTGCCGGGATATGCAGCGGACGGCTACCGGAAAACTCAATCGCGCCAAACGGACAGGCGATCCCGCACAGTTTGCAGCTTACACACAGGCTTTCATTCAGCTGCACGGCACCATCAACGCGATTAATCGCATTAACCGGACAAACGGTGGCGCAAGGCGCATCTTCACAATGGTGGCAAAGCTGCGGGGCGGATTCTTTTTCATTTAACATCACTTTCAGGCGCGGCATTGACTGCAGGCCATGCTGGCGATGTGTCTCTGAGCAGGCGGCTTCACAGGTGTGGCAGCCGATGCAAAGAGTGGAGTCAGCAATTACAAAACGATTCACCAGGCATTCCTCAGGTGATAGTCATTTTTGACGAAAACATGTCTGGAAAATGTCATTTCGACATTTTTCGACATGCCCATTCCCTAAACGTCGTGACGCAGTATGAAAGTGCATCATGACAAAAGTGGGCACACCCAAGGCTTAAGCCGGGCTATGTCCCTCAATCAGCTGGCTTAAATTCACCGGCATATTGTTCTCAACAGCGGTATAGAGGCTGTCGTAGACGGTGGCGATTTTTTCGAGATAGTGCTCCAGCACCTGCTCGCGATCGCGGTTGCTGATACGCTCATCAACCTTACCATCGATGGTCAACTCAGCCTGTGCAATCAGTTGCTTATCATCACCGTCTTTCGTTTCAACGTAGTACTCGATGGTGTGGCTGTTAAAGCCGTCCGCCAGCGTGACGTAGATAGTGAAGTGTTCAAAAAGGACGAAGCAGAGATCCTTGTCCGGTGCGCAGCTCATTGCATGATGCAAACGCGCTTTTGACAGGGTGATCCCCTGAACCAGCGAGTTGCAGTAAATACGCCACTGGTCCTGTAGGCGACGATGCCGTTCAGCGATGTAATCGGCTTTTTCGCTTATTTCCCAAATAGTCATGTCAGGTTACCCGTTTAGCAGAGATGAACAGCTTTAAGCACATTTCATGCCAAAATTAAAAACCTTGATTTTCATATAGATAAAAAATCAAAGAGCGGTGACGACATGTCATTTCGTCATCGTCGTCATTGTCACGATAGAAAAAATTCAAGCTGGCATGTTTATTGCTTTTAATACGGCAACTTCATAGGAGGCGGTATGCACGAAATAACCCTCTGCCAACGGGCACTGGAATTGATTGAACAACAGGCCACGCAATACGGTGCTCAACGAGTAACTGGGGTCTGGCTCAAAATTGGCGCATTTTCTTGCGTAGAAACCAGCGCTCTCGCCTTTTGTTTTGATCTGGTATGCCGCGGGACCCTTGCAGAAGGTTGTAAACTCCACCTCGAAGAACAAGAAGCCGAATGTTGGTGCGAATCTTGTCAGCAATACGTCACCTTACTGACGCAACGCGTGCGCAGATGTCCGCAATGCAACAGCGATATGCTGAGAATTGTGGCCGATGACGGCTTACAGATTCGACGTATTGAAATAGATGAAACTCCAGCGTCGGATGCCGACGCCTAAGCGTCATCATCCGGCAACTGAAGTATCGCAAGTAATAAATCAGGAGTGAGCGATGTGTACGACATGTGGTTGCGCTGAAGGCAACCTTTATATAGAGGGTGATGAGCATAATCCCCACTCGGCGTTTCGCAGCGCGCCATTTGCCCCAGCGGCTCGTCCGGCGCTGAATATTACCGGGGTGAAGACCTCCAGTTTCACACCGAGCCAGACCGAAGAAGGCGATTTGCATTACGGTAACGGTGAAGCAGGCACCCACGCGCCTGGCATGAGTCAGCGCCGAATGCTGGAAGTGGAAATTGACGTGCTGGATAAAAACAACCGTCTGGCCGAGCGCAACCGCGCCCGCTTTGCTGCCCGTCAACATCTGGTATTAAACCTTGTCTCAAGCCCAGGCTCCGGTAAAACCACGCTGCTGACCGAAACGCTGATGAAGCTCAAAGACAGCGTGCCTTGCGCCGTCATTGAAGGCGACCAGCAGACGGTTAACGATGCCGCCCGTATTCGCGCCACAGGTACGCCCGCCATCCAGGTCAACACCGGTAAAGGTTGCCACCTTGACGCACAAATGATTGCTGACGCCGCGCCACGTTTGCCGCTTGAAGACAACGGCATCCTGTTCATTGAAAACGTCGGGAACCTGGTTTGCCCGGCCAGCTTCGACCTCGGAGAACGCCATAAAGTGGCGGTGCTTTCCGTCACCGAAGGCGAAGACAAGCCGCTGAAATACCCGCATATGTTTGCCGCCGCGTCGCTGATGCTGCTCAACAAAGTAGACCTACTGCCGTACCTCAATTTTGACGTAGAAAAGTGCATCGCCAGCGCCCGGGAAGTGAACCCGGAAATTGAGATTATCCTGATTTCCGCCACCAGTGGCGAAGGCATGGACCAATGGCTCTCCTGGCTGGAGACGCAGCGATGTGCATAGGTGTTCCGGGTCAAATCCGCACCATTGATGGCAACCAGGCCAAAGTCGACGTTTGCGGTATTCAGCGCGACGTCGACCTGACGCTGGTCGGAAGCTGCGATGAACACGGTCAACCCCGTCTGGGCCAGTGGGTACTGGTCCACGTCGGCTTTGCCATGAGCATCATTAATGAAGCTGAAGCGCGCGACACGCTCGACGCGCTGCAAAACATGTTTGACGTTGAGCCGGATGTCGGCGCGTTGTTGTATGGCGAGGAAAAATAATGCGTTTTGTTGACGAATACCGCGCACCAGAACAGGTGATGCAGTTGATAGAGCACCTGTGTGAACGTGCCGCACACCTCCCCTACACTGCTGAACGCCCGCTGCGCATCATGGAAGTGTGTGGTGGCCATACCCACGCTATCTTCAAGTTCGGTCTCGACCAATTGCTGCCTGACAACGTCGAGTTTATTCATGGCCCGGGCTGCCCGGTTTGCGTTCTGCCGATGGGCAGAATCGACAGCTGTGTGGAAATCGCCAGCCATCCGGAAGTGATTTTTTGCACCTTTGGCGATGCGATGCGCGTTCCGGGTAAACAAGGTTCTTTGCTACAAGCCAAAGCGCGCGGCGCGGATATCCGCATCGTCTATTCACCGATGGATGCGCTGAAGCTGGCGCAGGAAAACCCAACGCGTAAGGTTGTGTTCTTTGGCCTGGGTTTTGAAACCACAATGCCAACCACCGCCATCACCCTTCAGCAGGCAAAACAGCGTGACGTGCAGAATTTTTACTTTTTCTGCCAGCACATCACACTTATCCCTACGCTGCGCAGCCTGCTGGAACAGCCGGACAACGGCATCGACGCCTTCTTAGCGCCGGGCCATGTCAGCATGGTGATTGGCACTGATGCCTATAATTTCATTGCTTCAGATTTCCATCGTCCGTTGGTGGTCGCCGGTTTTGAACCGCTCGATCTGCTGCAGGGCGTGGTGATGTTGATTGAACAGAAGATTGCCGCACATAGCCAGGTCGAAAACCAGTATCGCCGCGTGGTGCCGGACGCCGGTAACCTGTTAGCGCAACAGGCCATCGCCGAAGTGTTCTGCGTCAATGGCGATAGCGAATGGCGCGGTCTGGGCGTCATTGAATCCTCTGGCGTTCACCTGACGCCAGACTATCAGCGCTTTGATGCCGAAGCGCATTTCCAGCCAGCGCCGCAGCAGGTGTATGACGATCCGCGCGCGCGTTGCGGCGAGGTATTGACCGGCAGATGCAAACCGCATCAGTGCCCGCTATTTGGCAAAACCTGTAACCCGGAGACCGCGTTTGGCGCCCTGATGGTCTCCTCAGAAGGCGCATGTGCCGCCTGGTATCAGTATCGTCAGCAGGAGTGTGAAGCATGAACAGCGTACAACTCGCCCACGGTAGCGGCGGTCAGGCTATGCAGCAGTTGATCAACAATCTGTTTATGGAAGCTTTTGCTAATCCGTGGCTGGCGGAACAAGAAGATCAGGCTCGTCTGGACCTGGCGCAACTGGTTGCAGAAGGCGATCGTCTGGCGTTTTCAACCGACAGCTATGTTATCGATCCGTTGTTCTTCCCGGGTGGCAATATCGGCAAGCTGGCCATCTGCGGTACGGCTAACGACGTGGCGGTCAGCGGCGCGATCCCTCGCTACCTCTCCTGCGGTTTTATCCTCGAAGAGGGTTTGCCGATGGAGACGTTGAAAACCGTCGTCAACAGTATGGCGGCGACCGCGCGTGAAGCAGGCATCGCCATCGTGACCGGCGATACCAAAGTCGTGCAGCGCGGCGCTGCAGACAAGCTGTTCATCAACACGGCCGGAATGGGGGCGATCCCCGCCAACATTCACTGGGGCGCACAGACCCTCGGCCCAGGCGATGTGCTGCTGGTCAGCGGTACGCTTGGCGATCACGGCGCAACTATCCTTAACCTGCGCGAACAGCTGGGTCTTGATGGCGAACTGGTCAGCGACTGCGCGGTATTGACGCCGCTTATCCAGACGCTGCGTGATATTCCCGGCGTGAAGGCGCTGCGTGACGCGACCCGTGGCGGCGTAAATGCGGTAACGCATGAATTTGCCGCCTCATGCGGGTTTGGTATTGAGCTGTCTGAAGCGGCCCTGCCCGTGAAGCCCGCGGTGCGTGGCGTTTGCGAACTGCTGGGTCTGGATGCGCTTAACTTTGCTAACGAAGGCAAGCTGGTGATTGCCGTTGAGCGTCAGGCTGCTGAAACGGTGCTTGCCGCGCTGCGCGCACATCCGTTAGGACGCGATGCCGCAATGATTGGTGAAGTGGTAGAACGCAAAGGTGTGCGTCTTGCCGGACTCTACGGCGTGAAACGCACTCTCGATTTACCACACGCCGAACCATTACCTCGTATATGCTAACAGCCGGTTGGCAGCAAGCTGTAGGCCGGGTAAGACGCATTTGCGTCGACATCCGGCCTTTACGCTGCATTATCACCTGATGGCGTTTTGCCGATCGGGTCTACGGTTCGTGTAGCAGGACCAGTCCGGCAATAATTTACGACTTATACCTATAATTCATTTACCGTTTTCGCACCGTTCTGCGGTGCTTTTCCTGGAAAAGCAATATGTCGTATACACCGATGAGTGACCTCGGACAGCAAGGCCTGTTCGATATTACTCGTACATTATTACAGCAGCCCGACCTGCCGTCTCTCAGCGAGGCGCTTTCGCAACTGGTCAAGCGTTCAGCGCTGGCCGACTGCGCGGCTATTGTCTTATGGCAGGCACAAACGCAGCGTGCGCGTTATTTTGCGACGCGTGAAAATGGTAACCCCATCGATTATGAAGACGAAACGGTGCTGGCGCATGGCCCGGTACGCCGTATTTTGTCTCGCCCCGATGCGCTGCACTGCAACTATCACGAGTTTAGCGAAACCTGGCCACAGCTGGCCTCTGGCGGGCTGTATTCTAAATTTGGTCACTACTGCCTGCTACCGCTGGCAGCAGATGGGCGAATCTTTGGCGGTTGCGAATTTATCCGTAACGAAGACCAACCGTGGAGTGAAAAAGAGTACAACCGGCTGCAGACCTTCACCCAAATAGTCGGCGTCGTTGCTGAACAAATTCAAAGCCGGGTCAGCAACAATGTCGATTACGATCTCCTGTGCCGTGAGCGTGATAACTTTCGCATCCTGGTCGCCATCACCAATGCTGTGCTCTCCCGCCTGGATATTGATGAGCTGGTCAGCGAAGTCGCCAAAGAGATCCATCACTACTTCGACATTGATGCCATCAGCATCGTGTTACGCAGCGATCGCAAAAACAAGCTCAGCATTTATTCCACTCACTATCTGGATGAACATCATCCGGCACACGAACAAAGTGAAGTGGACGAAGCCGGCACGCTCTCTGAACGGGTCTTCAAAAGTAAAGAGATGCTGCTGATTAACCTGAGCGAACGCGATACCCTGGCCCCTTACGAAAGAATGTTGTTCGAAACCTGGGGCAACCAGCTACAGACTCTGTGCCTGCTGCCGCTGATGTCCGGCAATAATATGCTCGGCGTACTTAAGCTGGCGCAATGCGAAGAGAAAGTATTCACCACTGCCAATCTCAAACTGCTGCGCCAAATCGCAGAACGCGTGGCGATCGCCGTGGATAACGCCCTCGCCTACCAGGAGATCCACCGCCTGAAGGAGCGGCTGGTCGATGAAAACCTGGCGCTGACTGAACAACTCAACAACGTGGAAAGTGAGTTCGGAGAAATCATTGGCCGCAGCGAAGCGATGTACAGCGTACTCAAACAGGTCGAAATGGTGGCGCAAAGCGACAGCACTGTCCTGATTCTTGGTGAAACCGGGACGGGTAAGGAGCTGATTGCACGAGCAATTCACAACCTGAGCGGACGTAACGCCCGTCGGATGGTGAAAATGAACTGCGCGGCAATGCCTGCCGGATTGCTGGAAAGCGATCTGTTTGGCCATGAGCGTGGCGCATTTACCGGGGCCAGCACGCAGCGGATTGGACGCTTTGAACTGGCGGACAAAAGTTCGTTATTTCTCGATGAAGTTGGCGACATGCCGCTGGAGCTTCAGCCCAAGCTGCTGCGCGTTCTGCAGGAGCAGGAGTTTGAACGTCTGGGCAGCAATAAACTGATCCAGACCGACGTTCGCTTGATCGCTGCCACTAACCGCGATCTGAAAAAGATGGTCGCCGATCGCGAGTTTCGTAACGATCTCTACTATCGACTGAACGTCTTCCCGATCCATCTGCCACCGCTGCGCGAGCGCCCGGAAGATATTCCGCTGCTGGTGAAAGCCTTCACCTTCAAAATTGCCCGCCGGATGGGGCGCAATATCGACAGCATTCCCGCCGAAGCCCTGCGTACGCTGAGCAGCATGGAATGGCCGGGTAACGTGCGCGAGCTGGAAAACGTCGTAGAACGTGCGGTTCTGCTCACCCGGGGCAACGTGCTGCAACTGTCCCTGCCGGATGTAATCGCTATGGCGCCGTCTACGCCGCTGGTGGCCACCGAAGTTGCGCAGGATGGCGAAGATGAATACCAGTTGATAATGCGCGTTCTGAAAGAAACCAATGGCGTTGTCGCCGGTCCTAAAGGCGCGGCACAAAGACTGGGGTTGAAACGCACAACGTTACTCTCGCGCATGAAGCGCCTGGGCATTGATAAGGACGCACTGGTTTAGCCAATGTGGCTATACTGGGTGATATCTCAACGAAAGGAGGCAGTATGGCAGTATCAGCACGTAATCAATTAACCGGCACAGTGAGCGCAGTCGCTACAGGCGCAGTGAATGATGAAGTTGAACTGACGCTGGCTGGCGGCGCAAAACTGGTCGCGATTGTGACCCATAGCAGCCAGCAGGCGCTGGGTCTGACAAAAGGGAAAGAGGCGATTGCCTTGATTAAAGCGCCGTGGGTGACGCTGGCAACAGAAGACTGCGGTCTGAGATTCTCTGCCCGCAACCAGTTTGCCGGTAGCGTTTCCCAGGTCACCGAAGGCGCAGTCAACGCCACGGTGCATATCAAAACTGACGCAGGCTTTGATATTGTTGCCGTCGTCACCAACGAAAGTCAGCATGAGATGAAACTGAGTCAGGGCAGCCGCGTTATTGCGCTGATCAAAGCCTCAGCCATTCTGATTGCCACCAAAGCGTAATATCCATTCGTCAACGCATGACCAAATTGCCCGATAGCGCTACGCTTATCGGGCCTACGCCACTGGTGCGTTTGTCTTTGTCGGCCAGATAAGGCGCAGCCGCCACCCGGCATAGAATAGCTAAATCACTTCTTCCGCTGGTATTTCTCGGGTAACTCCGGCACCGGACGTTTGTCATCAATCAGATGACGCACGGTCAGGATCGGATGACGCCAGAGCATTCTGGGTCCAGCCCAACGCATAATTTGCTTCATCTCTTCGCGTTTAGCGGGCTGGTAACAGTGCACCGGACACTGTTTGCAGGCCGGTTTTTCCTCACCAAATACGCATTTATCCAGGCGCTTTTGCGCATAGGCAAACAACGCATCGTAATGCCCCGGTTCATCTGAAGCCTGCGGACACTGGCTCTCATACAGCGAGATCATTCTCTGGATCGTCATTTTCTCACGTGCAATACGTTTGCCGGACATGATGCCTCCATAATTAAGTTGCATAAATAATACACCTTAACTAAGCGCAGGACTATTACCTGGCGGTGATACATTCCTTAGCACCCTACGCAAATAAGAATTATTTTCATTTGTTTATGCCATGTGCTATATAACATAGCAAAGGCTATATTCGATGATAAATTAACCACTTTGTTGTGAGGGATACTATGCCGCATCTGCCCCATCTGAAGTCATTTCTCCTTGCCAGCGTGTTAACGGCGCTTACGCTGTCACCTGCCTGGGCGAAAGAAAAGTTCAAAGTGATAACCACCTTTACGGTGATTGCCGATATGGCAAGCAACGTGGCAGGTGACGCGGCGGACGTCAGTTCCATCACCAAACCCGGGGCAGAAATTCACGAATATCAACCCACACCGGGGGATATTAAACGGGCGCAAGGCGCACAGCTTATTCTCTCCAACGGCCTTAATCTC
Source organism: Citrobacter sp. RHB35-C21 (assembly GCF_013816515.1). Classification (NCBI taxonomy): domain Bacteria; kingdom Pseudomonadati; phylum Pseudomonadota; class Gammaproteobacteria; order Enterobacterales; family Enterobacteriaceae; genus Citrobacter; species Citrobacter sp. RHB35-C21. The sequence goes on along the minus strand of NZ_CP057147.1, from coordinate 1,177,508 downwards.
GAACTATGGTTTGCCCGCTTCTACCAAAATTTGTCCGGCGTACCGGAGGTCATGGTCTCAAATGGCGTGCAGCCAATGGGTATCAGCGAAGGGCCATACAACGGCAAACCGAATCCGCATGCCTGGATGTCAGCGGAGAACGCGCTTATCTACGTGGACAACATTCGCGATGCGCTGATGAAATACGATCCCGACCATGCCGCAACCTACCAGAAAAATGCGGAGAATTATAAAGCGAAAATCCAGCAAACTCTGGCGCCACTGCATGCAGAACTGGCGAAGCTCCCTGCAGATAAACGCTGGCTGGTCACCAGCGAAGGCGCATTCTCTTACCTCGCGCGTGATAACGGCCTGAAAGAGCTGTATCTATGGCCGATCAATGCCGATCAGCAAGGCACGCCCAAGCAGGTACGCAAAGTGATCGATGCGATCAGAAAACATCAAATCCCTACCGTATTTAGCGAAAGCACCGTGTCCGACAAACCTGCGCGTCAGGTCGCCCGCGAGTCTGGCGCGTATTACGGCGGCGTGCTGTATGTCGATTCGCTCAGCGCTGCCGATGGTCCGGTACCGACCTATCTGGATTTACTGCGCGTGACGACAGAAACCATCGTCAGCGGCATCAACGACGGGTTAAGGAGCCAAAAATGAGTCAATCTGCGATTACCGTGAATCAGGTTACGGTGACGTATCGCAACGGCCACACCGCGCTGCGGGATGCCACTTTTCAGGTTCCGGGCGGCTCAATTGCCGCTCTGGTCGGCGTAAACGGTTCGGGAAAATCAACGCTTTTTAAAGCGCTGATGGGTTTTGTCCGGTTGGCGAAAGGGGAAATATCTATTCTGCAACAACCGGTTAATAAGGCGCTCAAACAGAATCTTATCGCCTATGTCCCCCAGTCAGAAGAGGTGGACTGGTCGTTTCCGGTACTGGTGGAAGATGTAGTGATGATGGGCCGCTTTGGCCATATGGGGTGGCTGCGTCGACCAAAACAAATCGACCACGACTGCGTGGATGCGGCGCTGGCGCGGGTAGATATGCTGGACTATCGCCATCGCCAGATAGGTGAACTGTCCGGCGGGCAGAAAAAACGCGTTTTTCTGGCAAGAGCCATCGCACAGGACGGGCAGGTTATTTTACTGGATGAACCCTTCACCGGCGTGGATGTGAAAACCGAGGCCCGGATCATCGATCTGCTGCGTGAACTGCGTGATGAAGGCCGGACCATGCTGGTCTCTACCCATAATCTGGGATCCGTCACCGAATTTTGCGATTACACGGTGATGATTAAGGGCACGGTGCTGGCAAGTGGGCCAACCGAAACCACCTTTACCCACGAGAATCTCGAGCTGGCATTCAGCGGCGTTCTGCGTCACGTCGCGCTGAGCGGCGGTGAACAACACGTGATTACCGATGATGAACGTCCGTTTATTTCGCGACGCGCGGCAAGCGAGGGGGAGCAATCATGAACTGGCTGACGGAGCCGTTTGGCTACCAGTACATGCTCAACGCCATGTGGGTTTCGGCGATGGTCGGCGGCCTGTGCGCATTTCTCTCCTGCTATCTGATGCTCAAAGGCTGGTCGCTGATTGGCGATGCGCTGTCGCACTCGATCGTTCCAGGCGTGGCCGGAGCCTATATGTTAGGGCTTCCCTTTGCGCTGGGCGCATTTCTTTCCGGTGGACTGGCGGCGGGCAGCATGCTGTTTCTCAATCAGCGTTCACGCCTGAAGGAAGATGCCATTATCGGGCTGATTTTTTCGTCCTTTTTCGGTATCGGGCTGTTTATGGTGTCGCTTAATCCGATGTCGGTAAACATCCAGACCATTATTCTGGGTAACATCCTGGCGATTGCGCCGGAAGATATCCTGCAACTGGCGATCATCGGCGTGGTTTCGCTGACCATTCTGTTTTTGAAGTGGAAAGATCTGATGGTGGTCTTTTTTGATGAAAACCACGCGCGGTCTATCGGTCTGAATCCGGGTCGGCTGAAGCTATTGTTTTTTACGCTGCTCTCCGTTTCCACGATCGCCGCACTGCAAACCGTCGGTGCCTTTCTGGTGATTTGCCTGGTGGTTACGCCCGGTGCGACGGCCTGGCTGCTGACCGATCGTTTTCCTCGCCTGCTCACCATCGCCGTGGCGCTCGGCAGCCTGACCAGCTTTTTCGGCGCCTGGCTAAGCTACTGGCTGGACGGTGCAACCGGCGGAATTATCGTCGTTCTGCAAACGCTGCTGTTCCTGCTGGCATTTGTCTTCGCACCAAAACACGGTCTGCTGGCAAATCGCCGCCGCGCCCGTCTGGTGAACAAGGAGCAAGTATGATCTTAACAACGCTGCTGGAACCTTTTCAGTTTAGCTTTATGGTTAATGCGCTGGTCATCTCTACCATCGTCGCTGTGCCCTGCGCGCTGCTGTCGGTATTTTTAGTACTCAAAGGCTGGGCGCTGATGGGCGATGCCATGAGTCATGCGGTTTTCCCAGGGATTGTCCTGGCGTGGATTGCGGGCATCCCGCTGGCAATTGGCGCGTTTATCGCCGGTCTGTTCTGCGCGGTGGCAACCGGATACCTCGACGATAACAGCCGCATTAAGCGCGACACCATCATGGGTATTGTTTTCTCCGGGATGTTTGGTGCGGGTCTGGTGCTGTACGTCTCTATCCAGTCAGAAGTCCATCTCGATCATATTCTGTTCGGCGACATGCTGGGCGTATCGTTAAGCGATATCATGCAAACCGCGGTTATTACTCTGGGGATCGCGCTTATCATCGGACTTAAATGGAAAGATTTGCTGCTGCATGCGTTCGACCCACATCAGGCAAAGGCCAGTGGGCTTAACACCGCACTGCTGCATTACGGCCTGTTGTGCATGATCGCCCTGACGATTGTCGCCACGCTAAAATCGGTAGGGATTATTTTGTCAATTTCATTACTGATTGCACCTGGCGCCATCGCGATTTTAATGACGCGGAAATTTTCCCACGCCTTATGGCTGGCGGTGGCGATGTCGGTCATTACCTCATTTATGGGCGTGTACCTGTCATTTTTCATCGACAGCGCGCCGGCTCCCACCATCGTCGTACTATTTTCTCTGCTGTTTGTGATTACCTTTATTTATGCAACCCTGCGCGATCGGCGTTTAGAGAATCAGCTTCAGCTGCAGGATCCGTAAATTATGGGGCAGCTAATGTTCTTGATATTAATATAGCCTCCGCCAGGAGGTTATATTATCGGCAGATTACAGCATCGTGATGATACGTTTAAATAAACGGATTATAGATTACTCTAACGTGAACAACGGTTGTGGCTTGCCAATGTGGTATCCCTGTAACCACCCGACATTCATGTGTTCCAGGTGCATCTGGATTTCGGCACTTTCAACAAACTCGGCGACAACCTGCATACCTTTCATTGCCGCAACCCGGCAGAAAGATTCGATGATATAGCGACTAACCTCACATTTTATAATCCTACGAACGAAAGACCCATCAATCTTCAAAATATCTGCTTCAATGTTCATCAGGCGTTCATAGCTTGCAAACCCGGCACCGAAGTCATCAATCGCGATTCGGCATCCCAATTGACGTAGTAAGCGTAGTGTTTCTGCTGTGTGTTCTTTATCTGACAGGGTATCAGCCTCGGTTATCTCAAAAATAATCCGTTGCGGTATCACCACATATTCCTGCAACAACGCAGTTATCTTTGCAACGATACCTGAACTACATAGCGTCACTGGCGCCAGGTTAATGGAAAAACAACTCAGCGGATGGTAGCGCATGTACTTCAGGGTGTTCTCAATAACCCAAAGATCGATATCGGGTGCTAACCCTGTGTCGCGTGCAACCGACAGAAAATGGTCAGGGGAAAGAAATTCCCCGTGCTCATTGAGCATGCGGATCAATATCTCATGATAGGATTCATCACCACGAGTACTGACGATAGGCTGGGCCAGCAGGACAAAGGTATTGTGATCCAACGCGTTTTGCAGTGCAGCGCGAACATCCGTTGTATCGGTAGTAGGGTTGCCAAACAGTCGGCTATGCTGTGCCTCAAGGTTTTCCGGCCTGCCGTTGGTCATTGGCGATATGACTTTTGTTATTATTGGAGGGAACATCATATTCATATCAAATTAATAAATAAATACTAATTTATAGATAAAAATGGACATTCCGCGTAGCTGGCATCAGCGGTGAAGAAAAAGACAAAAACCAACATACTGATAATCAACAAAAATCACAAACCCAGTTTTTTCATTATCATTCCAGCTGAGTGCAAAAAAAACACGTCAGATGCTTTTAATGTTAACTTTAACATACAAAAAAAGAGAGTTTCCCTCGCTTCATAATTATTTTTCCGTCACTCACTAACTCCTGCAATACTTTGTGGATAGCACTGCGTGAGATATGATTTCGAGCGAGAATGAATGTATACACAGATGTGTTTTCACGCATCTCAGGCTCCATCGACCAAATATATTTCAGGTGTTCAATAATCAATTCACGGATAGTGCGATGCGATTGCAATTTTTCTCGTTGAAAATAGCGTTGCAGATGTAGCGTTAAAATATCAAATGCATGTTTCCAAAGATTCTTCGCAGTGAACAAACGTTCGGCATTGGGTGCACTCATCGCCCACATTTCACAATCGGTATCACAACGTAAATAGTGTCCGGCAACTTCCGTACGCATTTGTGGCAAGCCGAGGATGGCCGGTGCAGATATACTTACCATCACCAAATCATTTTCCACACGATGAACAGAGACGGCCCCTTTCTCCAGAAACAAGATATTTCCATCACTCTTCAGATCAATACGCTGGCGTTTTTTGCGTAAGGACAGCCAGGCATTATCTGACTTTTTCATTTCATCACCAACAAGCACTACAGCATTTTCAATATCTTTCTGGAACATGGGACTCTCTACCGCAAATTATGGCTTTGTCAAAACGAGGGTGGATTTTTACTCAACACGAAAAATAAATGTCAGCTCATCAACAAGCTGACATTTATTCCCATCTACATCTACCACCGGCATTCCCTGGTGCCGTTGACGCGTTCAGACTCATGCTGTTTTCGCGTGGTGGCGCCAGGCAGTATATGACGCTGTCCATAAAGAATTAATGGCAATCATCTTTGTCGTTGTTATTTCATCTTTCTGTTCTTTGCAACGTAGCTAAAAAGACACAATGCATTGATTTATATATGGTTTATTTTCATTAAAAAGTTATCATTGTTGTTATATTATGATACTAAATTGAAACACTTCGCGGTTCTCGCTGCAGGGTCGGGTCCATACTGGTGGTCTTTATGGGCTAAGTGGTATCATGACTCGCCAACCGCCTGGCGCACCAGCAAGAGTAGAAACATCATGTCTGAGACTGGCAATGTCAGTTATCTGATTGAAAAAATAATAATATTTACGCCAGCTACACAATCGCTGGCGCGGATAGATCAACCCAATCAGCGGATAAAACTCAAACACTCGGCGTCATTATGTCTTTTATTACTTATTCAACATCGTGGGCAAGTGGTTTCCCAAAACGAACTACTGGAATTCGGCTGGGGTAAAAATCACCGCCAGGTGAGCTTCAACGCCTTTTATCAAAGCATTCTCTCTTTGCGCAAAAGTTTGCTGCAGCTGGAACTGGAGCAACCGCTTATCACCACGATCCCCCGCAAAGGGCTGATCATCCAGGAAGAGTTCAATATTCAGGTGATTGAAACTCTGGAGGAGAGCGTATCTTTTACAGCAGAACCTTTAGTGCCGGATGTCGCCATCGAAGAACTGTCAGATGACACAGCGCGCCAACCTTTGATCACCACTGCTGAAATGGTAATACTTGCTATTACCCTGATAGTTTGTGTGCTTATAATGTATCCGTGGCAAACCAGTGATAACTATTTCTCCGGCTATATCACCGCAGACAAACCCCCTACTGACTGTCAGTATTATTTTAATAATGATGCCAGTAATTTCTCCCGACATACGGCATTTATCAACAAAAATCCTGGGCTGTGTCAGAGCCATAAATTTATCTATATCACCACCTATCCTGAATCCAAGAAATTATCCGTGCTTGTATGTCGCTCACCGATGAAAAACAGGCAGGAAAACGCCTGTCAGTCGGTTTATTACCCACGGTATGATAGCTAATGAATTTTTTTTCCCGAACGCCCCGCATCCAGACAGGTATTATCCTGTTGCTTTGTTTTGCTGCGCTAATTGTTACCGCCGTCTACCGGTACAGTAAAAACAATGGTCAGTTACATAATCTGACCTGTCGGTCTGCCATCGAGATTGTACGCAATACAAGCTCATTCCGAGGGATCATTGATATCAAAACCGGCGGCAGCAAAGGTATTGTGAATATTGATGGCATTATCAAAGATGCCGAAAATAATGAGCAGACCGTGCAACGCATGGTACTTTTTACACAATCCAGCTACGGCTCAAGCCCGGTTTGGATTTCGCAGAAAATCCAAATCTCCAATCGCGAAACAGCACCCGCCAGTCTCATTCAGGAACTCCTCCCCGACTTCTTCCTGACCAACACCAGCGTATCCAACGTCGATTTTTTTGCGCTGAATAGAGAGACGTATTTGATTACCAAAGAGGGGATCCCCTATCTGTACTGCCAGAATTATGCGTTGCCGGAAAATGAATAATCAATAAGCGAAGATTAAAAAAGAGCAAAAACGATTTGAAAGAGTCACTTGATACGGACTTCATGAACCACACGCCAATGATGCCTTGGTGTGTTAATGCTGATTAATAAAGATTATTTTCTCTCATAATATAAAAACCCTATTCTAACCTACACTACCATAACTCACTGATTATGCGAACATTGTTACCCTGCTCGTCCAGCGTTATAACTTTCTGGTTTTCCAATAATCTCTTCCCCCCATCAATGCAGGATGTCAGCGACGAAGGACGGGCTGACCTGTGAAAAAAACGTATATGCTCGACACCTGTATCTGAGCGTTCATCCTGCACGGGCAGCTGTAATTCGTACTGAAGCGCCTGGAGCAGGCGGTGTTGGCCAGCGATCGGACGTGGTCTCGGCTATCAACTGGGCCGAACGACACGGCGATTGCCGGCATGCTATCGCCGCCGGCGTGTGCTGGTGACCATTAATGTGAGGGAGTTTGAGCGGGTGCCGGGGCTCACGCTGGAAGACTGGGCAAAATAAGCCGTAGTCTCCTGGAGTATCCTCTGAGCATACCCGGTATGGTTTTTGAGCATGTCGGGTATGCTGTCTTTATCGCTACCTGTCCTTATTCACGCAAAGCGCAAACGGCGACTGCAGATTTTCAATCAACCAGCCATTTAACAACGGATTGATCCTGATCTGACGGACTGTACCTTCCGGAACATAAAAGAAGCTGTGTCTGAATATTTCATCACTGGCGGTGTCCTGTGATTTTTTGGCATAGTGCATATTGCTCACTGAAATTTCGCCTGGCCTGTTCACCTCGTAACCGAAATGAATCGTCCTGGAAACCGTTTCGGGGTCACCTTCAGAATTGATATATCCGGACAACACAACCTGACCAGAGAATTGTTTATCGAGGCGAAAGACGAGGTTCAGTGTTGCAGTAAAATCAGGGTTAAGATGGTTATAACGAATGATCGTGCTGCAGTCGATGTCCATGCCATTCTGTCGCTTAAGCATGTACATATAGAACCCGATGGACGATGCCATGACCAGTAGCAGACTGACAGCTGCACAGAGGCGACTTATCTTAATTGCTTTCATAGCCATTCCAGTAGTTATTAAGGCAGGATATATACTGCTTGTCTTTCGTTGTACATCTGCTGATAAATACCCGGCCTTTACTGCCATAAATATAAGCGTCTGACGCCTGATAAAGAAATACAGCCCCGTCCAGGCAGTCAATATTATTCTGCCGGGCCAGGGTGACAAAAACGTCCTTCTTTTTTTCGAGGAATGAAGCGGAGTTTTTCTGAATGGTGTACACCGGGCAGTTCTGATAGTTAAACAGAAAATGGGTCTGTATATCTTTCAGGGTCGATGTGGTTATTGTAGGGATCTGACTGCCCGCAATAAAAATGACGGCGCTGGCGACAAACAAAGCTAAAAGCAGAATATTAAAGGTAAGTCTGTGTTTTAACGAAAATGCAGAAAACCGTCGGTTTATTCCAGGTCCGGCGCTGTCTGTTACTGCAGTCGACTCATGCACCGGGAGGGTATCAGTCATCACCACGACATCGATATCCTGATTAAACATAAAACCGATTCGTGGCACAGTGGTAATACATTCTGCCTGAATCCCGGTGCTGACAAAGTGCTTCCTGATTTCGGAAATATATTTATTAAGGGTGTGGTTTGACGAACGCAGGCCGTGTAAATCCCAGACATTATCCAGCAGCTCATCCCGGTTAATCACCTGCCCCTGTCTTTCCAGCAGATAGGTTAAAAGTCTGTTCATGGTTGCTGTCAGAATAATGACAGAATCTTCATCCGAGACCGGCCAGATTGTGCCATCATCTGAACGATACCTGGCCAGAGAACTGATTAAATAATCCAAATGAACACTCCAATATCCTGAACGTAAGGCGATAAAAACGCCTGTTCCACCTCATTATCACTACGTCTGACTTTTGCAAAGCATACCATACGCAGCCAGGATTCCTTAATTACTAGGTTAATTGATTGTAAATCACTTATATTTTAGCATTTTAATCCGCAAAATGACTTAACGCCGATACATGTACTGACTTACCACTCTTCTCAGTTAAGATTGTTCGCAGAATGAGCGGGTTCTTATCATCTAATAGTCATCAGCATTACTGCCATTCACCATCCGGGATATGAAGAGTTCCCAGGTTAACGGATCCACCATGGTTCAGGAGCAACTCCATGATAAGCACCAACATGCTCAGGAAGGCAGAACGTTTCTTCAGTAAGGCCGGAACACGGATAAGAGAGTCGATCCTGTCAGCAGAACTGGCTGGAGCTGAGTTTGTGCCTTATGTGCAACCGGTTTACAGGGCTTACAAGGTTGCAGGCGGAGAAGTGTTATTGAGGATCCGAAAAGATGGAGTCCTTCACTTTCCGGAGAAATACATCTCTGCAATGGAGTCATGCGAGGTGATTAATGATGTGACATGCTCTTTGCTGTCTGATGTTAAAACCTTTTTCAACGGCTATGAAGGAGCCCTTCCCGATGACTTCTATCTTTCCTTCAATATCTGTGCGAGACAACTGAATTCCCCGGACGTTATTGAAGCAGTGACCGATTTTAATAAAACATTTGCAGGACGCATTGCTGTATTACTTGAAATTGTCGAACGTGGCACGATGCATCTCGATGACTTTGCGCTTGACGCAATGCAACAACTTACCGATGCAGGTGTGCGATTTGCGATTGATGACTTCGGAAACGGAAGTTCGTGTCTTAAATATATTGAGCATTCAGGTTTTTCTACAATTAAGATGGATAAATGCTTTACAGTGGTCAGCAACGGTACATTAATTTATTCCGCGGTAATTGATTCAATCGTAACCCTCTCTGAACGACTGCAAATCCAGCTCGTGGCAAAGGGAGTGGAAAATAAAGAGCAATTATCGCTTTTGAAAGATAAAGGGGTGAATGTTTTCCAGGGCTATCTTTTTTCCAGGCCGGTGAGCATGCACGAGTTCTGCAAACACATTTAACACCTTCACTCCTGTAAACAGACCGGACATGACTGACTGAGAGGAAATAAAAAGCCCGCCCTCAGCTGCAGCGGAATTTTAAACGCATTTACAGTCTCGGAATATTTAATCCGGGACCGCTTATGGGCCTGAGTTAAAAACAGCTCACAGCCCGTCACAAAATATATTACCGATATGAACCAGTGCAATTGACTCAGCAATTTTCGATTGCACATGAATACCGAGGACAGATGAAATATGTCAGCTAACTTTGCAACACCTCCTGAATTTCCGACCTGTGCCGGACCGGAAGGCATTCTTTTTGACTTTAATTACGGCGCGCGCGTTTACCTTCCGGAAGGGAAATGGCATGTCATTTTACTGGATGATGATTCCGGCAATGTTCTTTTCAGCTGTGATTCTGACGGCGGGTGGGTCGCCAGCACCAAAAAATATTACGTTCGTTTCCGTATTCAGGTATTCCACCAGGGAGAAACGCATCCGGTCCTGGATGAAACACTGGACATGAAGGACAAGCCAGTCGTCATCTTTTTCCCGACCGGAACACTGGGCGATATGCTTGGCTGGTTCCATTACGCCGAGCGATTTCGTCAGCTGCACCGGTGCCGGCTTGAATGCGTCATGGGGCAGGAAATCATTGACCTGCTCAGCGCACAATATCCGGAGATTACCTTCTCCACCAAAGCATCCCTCCGGACAGTCAATCCCTACGCGTCCTGGTACGTCGGTCTTTTCTTTAAGGGTGACACCCTTCATCAGCCCGTTGATTTCAGGAAAGTCGGCTTCCACCGCAATGCCGGCTACATCCTCGGGGTTGACCCGCGGGAGTGCCCGCCTCGCCTGAAACTGGATGCAGAGCGAAAAATAGCGGAGCCCTACGTCTGCATCGCCGCGCAGTCAACCAACCAGGCGAAATACTGGAACAACGGTCATGGCTGGGCAGAGGTGGTGGTCCACCTTAAATCACTGGGATACCGGGTGCTGTGCATTGACCGCCAGGCCCGTCACGGTCAGGGCTTCGTCTGGAACCACATCCCCTATGGTGCCGAAGACTTCACGGGCGACATTCCGCTTCAGGAGCGGGTGGACCTGTTAAGGCATGCGAGCTTCTTTATCGGTCTGGGCAGCGGGCTGTCATGGCTTGCCTGGGCGGCCGGCATTCCAGTGGTGTTAATCAGCGGATTCAGTCTGCCCAACAGCGAATTTCACACCCCCTGGCGGGTGTTCAGCAGTCATGGCTGTAACGGCTGCTGGGATGACACGTCGGTTGATTTTGACCACCAGGATTTTTTGTGGTGCCCGCATCACAGGGATACCCCAAGACAGTATGAGTGCACGCGGCTGATAACCGGACGACAGGTTACAGGGGTGGTGGACCGTCTGCATGCAGGATTAGTTGATAATTAAGGAGCGTTACTATGAACAAGATATATACCACCGTCTGGTGCGAGTCGCGCCAGCAGTGGGTGGTCACCTCTGAGCTGGCATCCGGGTCAGGCCGCCCGAAGCTGGCGCCGAAGAAAAGCGCGCTGGCGCTGCTGCTGGGAGCAATGCTGCTGCCGTCAGCGCCGGTTATGGCTGTGGATTATGTGGACGTGACACTAACGGGTATGCAGAATCTTTATCCAGGAGACACTGCCACTTACACCATCATCAATAGCGGTGGTACTCAGAACGTCTCCAGCGGCGGCACTGCCACTATCACCCAAATCAACAGTGGCGGCTTGCAGACCGTCTACGTTGGGGGCTCAGCAACTGCCACCTCCATTAACTACAGTGGTACTCAGAACGTCTCCAGCGGCGGCACTGCCACTTCCACCACCATCAATCTCGGTGGCCGGCAGAATGTCTACAGTGGCGGCACTGCTGTTGGCACCCACATCCACAGTGGCGGCTTTCAAAACGTCTCCAGTGGGGGCTCTGCCAATAACACCATCATCAATCTCGGTGGCCGGCAGAATGTCTACAGTGGCGGCATAGCCACTTCCACCACCATCAACGGCGGTGGCACTCAGAGCGTCTCCAGTGGTGGCACAGCCACTGACACCACCATTAACAGCGGTGGGGAACAGCTCGTCTCAACTGGTGGCGCAGCTACCGATACCATTATCAACAGCGGTGGCACTCAGAACATCTCCAGCGGAGGCGCGGCCAGTGACACCTCCATCAACAGTAGCGGCTTGCAGACCGTCTACAATGGGGGCTCTGCCAATAACACTACCCTCAACAGCGGTGGTGAGCAGATCGTCACCCATGGTGGCGGAGCCATGGTCACCGCCATCAACGGCGGTGGCACTCAGAGCGTCCGCAGTGGCGGCACTGCTGTTGGCACCCTCATCAACAGCGGAGGCACTCAAAACGTTGACAATGGCGGCTCGGCAACCAGCACCTCCATCCGCAGTGGCGGCTTTCAAAACGTATCCAGTGGGGGCTCTGCCAATAACACCATCATCTATCTCGGTGGCTGGCAGTACGTCTCAAGTGGCGGCGCTGCCACTGACACCACCATCAACAACAGTGGAACGCAGAACGTCTACAGTGGCGGCATAGCCACTGATACCACTATCAACGCCGGTGGGGAACAGCACGTATCCAGTGGCGGCACGGCTACCAACACCACCATCAACACCGGTGGCCAGCAAAACGTCTCCAGTGGCGGCACGGCTACCAACACCAACGTAAGCGGTGGTACACAGATCGCATACAGTGGCGGCACGGCAACCAGTACCACCATTCACAACGGTGGAGAGCAGACCCTCTACGGCGGCTCGGCCACTTACACCACTATCAGCAGCGGTGGTATGCAAAACGTCTCTAATGGCGCCACAGCCACTGACACCACTATCAGCCGTGGCGGCTTGCAGACCGTCTACAGGAAGGGCACGGCTACTGACACCTCCATTAACAGCGGTGGCGCGCAGCACGTCTACAGTGGCGGCACGACCACTGACACCACCATAAACGGAGGCCGATCGTGGCTGCTGACAGGCGCACTGGCTGACGGCGAAACCAAAGTGAACGCCGGTGGTGAACTGCTGATGGACGCTGACTCTGTCGCAACGGACGTGCGCATCACTGGGGGCACCCTCTCTGTCGTCGACCTTACCAGTACCACCGCCAGTTATACCCCGGCTCAGGTCGATAAGCTCACCATGAACGGCGGTAACGTCAACTTCCTGCGCTACAGCGACGGTGAATTCGCGAAACTGACGATTACGGAACTGAACGGAACCGGGAACTTCCTCTTCAACACCTCGCTTGCCGACCGCAAAGCCAACTTTGTCACCATCGAGCAGGGCTCAGGTCAGTTTGGCATTGCCGTGAATGACTCCGGTAAGGAGATATCAGACCACACTGACCTCACAGTGAACCTCATCCATGAGAAGGGGGGTGACATTGATTTTGAGATGGTCACGGCGAACGGGCGAAGCACCAACATGGTTGACGGCGGGACCTACATGTACACCCTGTTCAGCGAGCAGAATAAGGACGGTCTCAGCGGCGGTAACGTCTGGTACCTGGGCGCGATGACGGAAGAGCCTGGCGGCGGTGAGAACCCTGGCGGTGGTGAGAACCCTGGCGGCGGTGAGAACCCTGGCGGTGGCGAGAACCCTGGCGGTGGTGAAAACCCTGGCGGTGGTGAAAACCCTGGCGGTGGTGAAAACCCTGGCGGTGGTGAGAACCCGGACGGCGGCGAGAACCCTGGCGGTGGTGAGAACCCGGGCGGCGGTGAGAATCCTGGCGGTGGTGAAAACCCGGGCGGTGGTGAGAACCCGGGCGGTGGTGAAAACCCTGGCGGTGGTGAGAACCCTGGCGGTGGTGAAAACCCGGGCGGCGGCAAGAAGCCGATGACCACCCCGGCAACGGACGCCATCCTGGCCATGTCGAATGCCGGCCTGAATGTCATCCACTCCGAGCTGGAAGGCCTGCGCATGTACCGGGCGAATCTGGATAAAACCGGACCGGAAAGTAACGTCTGGGGTCACTACCTTGGCAGCAAAAACCATTCGGATACCAGCAACGGCGCGGCGTATCAGCTTAATCAGAACGGCATTGAAATCGGTGCCGACACGCGGACGGATTTTGCGCGCGGCAGCCTCGTTACGGGGGCATTCATGTCTTACAGCGACAACGCTGTTAAGCATGCCCGCGGTGGAAAAAGCAAAATCGACAGCTACGGTATCGGACTGTATGCAACATGGTTTGATGCCAGCGGCTTCTACGCTGACGGTGTGGTGAAGGGTAACCGTCTGAACAACAAACTGAGAGCCGTGATGACCAACGGCGGCAGAACCGGCGGTGACTGGACGCAGTATGGTCTCAGCACAGCCGTTGAAGGTGGCTATCAGTTTGATGTGAGGGACGACCTGAGCCTCACGCCTTATGCCCGCCTGGCGTATGTTCAGATGAGCAGTGAGGACGTGAAGCTGAGCAACGGCATGAAGGGTAACACCGGCACGCCGCGCTCGGTAACGGGTGAGGCCGGCGCGAAGCTGACCGGCAAGTTCAGCCTCGGTGCGGCAGAATTTAAACCTTACCTGTCGGCGGCGATCGTGCAGGAGTATGCAGACTCAAATGAAGTTACCATCAATGCGCGCAACCGCTTTGACAACAACGTTAAAGGCACGTCGGGCAAGTATGGTCTGGGCGCATCGGTCAGTGTCGGCAAGGACGTAACGCTGTACGGCGAGGCGAATTATCGTCAGGGCAGCCATACGGAGACGCCGGTTCAGGGTGTGGCCGGTATCCGTATCGGATTCTGATGTTATCTCAGGGGTCTCAGGGCCCCTTTTCATTCTTATCCTTCATGTACGGGTAATGTCTATGCCTCACATAATTTTGACAAAAGATGTTTATTTAAAGAAAGCGTTGTCTGTCATCCTTGAACAGGTGTCTCCCGCCAGGAAGCTCTGCATTGTTGATATTGAATCTTACAGAAGCTTGGGCGCGATTTTCAGACTACTGAAAAGAAAGAAACTGACTGATAAGCACGGGTTAATCTTCATCGGTGGCAAAGATGTCAGTTCAAGGGTTCTTGAGCCGCTTGTGACGATATACAGAAAATCGTGCTTTAAGGACTTTCGAAAACAACTCAATGACGGCAGGACGCATTCACCTCAATATGCGTTAAATCATATTGCATGCTGCAGGGATCTCAGCTTGCTTTCAGGTCAGGAAAAAAAGACACTTTTTGCCCTGCGTGATACTGACGACACCTTGGCGATTGCCAGGAAAATTCATCTGTCGCCAAAAACTGTTTATACCTATACCAGCAAGATCAGGCAAAAGTTTAACCTCAGTTCGATACTGCAGATCAGACAATTTATTTTCTCAGAGTTTGTCCTTGATGCTGAAACCGGAGAAGGGCTTTTCCCCTGAACCTCCGAGATTTTTAATATCAACAGACCATTAAAGAATGCAGGCAGAAAGTGATGGCCTCAAGGGGTATTTGATAATAGACAGGATGAAATAACAACCACCAACTGGTCTTTTCGAACGTTGTTACTTATAGCAGGTGGAAGCACAGGAACGGGTACATTTAACCGCATTGTTGATGCCACGATCACTTGCCCGTGATCAGTATTTGAGGGTGGTCTGTTTTAGCTGACATTAGCTAAAATCCCGACTGGAAAGACGGAGAGATAATAATCAACAGGAGTGTACAGGATAAACTTGCACGTTCTCTTGCCGCTGAAACAACTGATGCTATCCCATTTATTCCGTACATGTTGCAGGATCTCTGAGCACCTGGTATCAATCCTGAAATTGTCCTGGCACTACTTTAAAGGTATTTAAAGAACGATAGCTTCAGATAACACAGAATCTTGAAACGGTAAAAATCGTCGGCGAGCGCTACTCACCGTAGCATCTGGCTCGTGTAGACCGGTAAAACTCAGGCGGGTCCGCAGCGAATTGCAGACCCGATATACGGCATCCCTTCCCTCTCTGACCGCCAGTAATAAATGTCACCGACAGTTGTATATTGATGCAACGATGATTTTATAGCTCGGGCGACTTTTCAGGCGCAGAGTTAGCGGTGAAATTTGACGGTGTGCCAAGCTGATATTCTGCAATGCGGCACAATCATCCGGTCAGACAGGTATTGATCATGTTCATAACCCGATTGATTGCCCTGCCTGGGAGTCCACTTTAGCCCAGGGCCGACACAGTAATTGTATCTAACACGTTTATTTTATTAAGCTTTTGATAACAATTAGTTAATTAATTTATTCATTCGCCTATTCCGCTGTTCTGCAAAAACGTCATTTGCAGCTTTTGTCCATCATCTAACCAGTAATTACTTTCTTAACGCTAGCCTCTTCACCCCCTCGCTCATGATATAAATTTATAAAAAACATTAAAAATAGCGTTTTAATCTTAAAAAAATAATTTAATCGATATTTACATTTACCAAATATGCAAACAATGGTCTTATATTCCAACCTTACAGCGTGACGCGAAATGTTGTTCTGCAACCGAATGCGCCACTCCAGAGAAGGTGAAATGAATCATCAACATCTGTTCAGATGCCAGGGATGATGTAGCGCGAACCAGGGAGCAGGGAAAAAGTTTCACGCTACTGACAAAAGTAAATTTGATTATGAAAATGGGATATACACAAATGTTTAACAAAACATTCATCGTAGCGGCATTGATGGTTTCCAGCTCTGCATTTGCAGCTGAATCAACCGGCGTAGCGGGTGGCACTATTACCTTTAACGGTTCAGTGTCCGATACCACCTGTAACGTAGTGACCAATAACGGTTCAGACTTCACGGTAAACCTTTCCCCTATTGCTGTGGGTGATATGGGCACCACCGCCGGTGTTGTTAAAACCAACGCCAAAGACTTCACCATGAATCTGAAAAACTGCTCTGCGGCATCGGACGAAGCTAAAACGCTTAAAATCACTTTCAGCAGCAGCAACCTGTCGGATGATGCTAAATACCTGAAAAACTACAGCGACAATGGTGCCGAGGGTGTGGGTATTGCGCTAACCAAAGACGGTAACACTGCCGTACCGTTTGATACCGCTTTCGATACTGGTCTGAGTTCCGCTGACGCTGCCACCGAAGATGGCGTCACACTGACCATGTATGCCAACTACTACAACTACGGTGGCGCGGCCGTAACAACCGGTAAAGTGGTTACTGACGCAACTTATTCCTTCAGCTACGACTAACTCATTCAGCCGGGGTCTCCCCGGCTCTCCTCTACGACATTATGAAAACTCTGATATTTTTTCTTGCGGCTACGTTCATTTCCATGAATGCCAGCGCAAGCGTTGTGATCAACGAAACGCGTGTTATTTATCCGGCCAGCGCCAAATTTGTGTCGGTGCAACTGGTAAACGACAGCGAACAAACCCATCTGGTGCAGTCCTGGATTGACGAGGGCGATGCTTCCGCCGCGCCGGAGAAAGTCAAAGTGCCGTTTTCTCTGCTGCCTCCGGTCGTAAAAATGAGCGGACACGCCGGACAGGCTCTGAAAATCTCGGCGATGAACACCCATTCGCTGCCAAAAGACCGCGAAAGTGTGTTCTGGCTTAACGTTCTGGATGTCCCTCCCGTCCCTGAAGGCAGTGGCGATAGCTACCTACAAGTGGCCATTCGCAATCGTATAAAACTGTTCTATCGTCCGGATCAACTGAGCGATCTCGACAGCAGCGTGGCGGAGAAAATTACCGTTTCGACTTCTGGCGGTCACACCTGCCTGAAGAATAATTCGCCATATTACATGACCATCCCTCAGGTCGTGACCTGGCAGGGGGGCGAGCTAAAGCAAAGCCGAAAAGATAATTTACTGGCTGAGACTGCGTTTATACCGCCGTTTGGCTGCGCGCTGGTATCCAGCAAAATTCAGTCCGGTGGGCAATATCGCCTTACCTGGCTTGATGATTATGGCGCAAAGAGATTCAGCACTATCCACTGATATCCCAGATAAATGACTCCAGGTTCAATTCTGATGAAAAACAGTTCTCTGTTTCGTATAAGTTTGCTAGTTCACTCTGTCAGCCTCGCGATATTTTCATACGGCGCGTTGGCGGAGGATTTTAATAGCAGCCTGCTGGTAGGTAATTCAGCAGATATGGACTGGAGTAATTCTCGGCTGGTTATGACGCCGGGGGCTTATGATTTGGATGTTTATGTGAATAACGTCTGGCGCGGGAAATTTAATATTTCCGTCGCTAATGACGATAAAGGTACTCTGCTTATTAATAAAGACGACGCATCTCTACTGGATATTCAGGGGCTGGATGATATTGTAAATAAAAGCACCGCTGAAAAGCTCGACGTTAATACCCTGCTACACGGAGGGAAAAGCGCCCTGATACCCGGCACACTGCGTTTGGATTTAGAAGTACCTCAGGCTTTCGTAAAAGAATATAGCCGTAACTGGGTGTCACCGCAAAAATGGGATCAGGGAATTAATGGCCTGTATACCAATTACAATTTCAACTATTACAATTTTCACGGCCTGCAGAATGGCTATAGTGACAGCGATAATCTGTATTTATCGCTGAACAGCGGACTAAACATGTATGGCTGGCATTTTCTCGATAGCTCATCGTGGATGCGCTACAGCGCAATGAACAAAGGTAGCTGGATAAATACCACGCGTTTTGTTGAAAAACCAATTGCGGCAATCGATTCGGTACTGCGCATTGGTCGAAGCTATACGACGTCTGATTATTTTGACACGGTCCGTTTTCGTGGGGTGACACTGAATAAAAGTCGTCAGATGTTACCGGACAGCGAAAACGTTTATATGCCGGTGATCGAAGGTGTTGCAACCAGTTCTGCGGTGGTCAGTATCTCCCAGGATGGTCATATCATCCACCAGATCAATGTCCCGCCAGGTCCCTTTGCCATCCGCGATCTGATGCCTACCGGCTCACGCAGCGATTTATCCGTCGAGGTAAAAAACACCGGCGGCAACATTGAGCGCTTCATTGTGCCATTCTCCTCGATCCCGGATATGCAGCGCCCCGGCAGCAGCGACTATCAGATTAACGTCGGGGCGGTGGACATGCGCAACGTCGACGATAGCAGCCATTTTACCCAGGTGAGCTATTCACGTGGGGTGAATAACTACCTCACCGCGTCAGCGGGCGGGATCTGGAGCCAGAATTATCAGTCTCTGCTTCTGGGAGGAGCTGTTTCCATCCCCTACGCTGGGTCACTCTCGGCTTCCGTGGAGGAGTCGCAGTATCGTCTGCCTGGCGATAGCCGTCGCCACGGAGAAAAATACGCGCTGTCCTGGAGTAAATACTTCCCGACCCGCACCAATATTTCGCTGGCTTCGTATTATTACCGTACTCAGGATTACGCTTCTTTTAGCGATTATATCCTGACCAAATCCAATATTAAGGATTATGGCGGAACGGGCACCTCAACGATCAACAGCAAACAAGCCTTTAGCGCCAATATTAATCAGCCGCTGGGGGAACAATTTGGAAGACTGTCGCTTTCAGCCTACTGGCGCGATTACTGGCGCGGTCAGAAAAGTAGCCGTCAGTACAACCTGACCTGGAGCAATGCCAGTCACGGCGTCAACTACTCGGTTTCGCTGCGCCGCTCGGAGGTTACGCAGTCCTATTACGACTATGAAACCAATTATGAAGGCGACCTGGTGAGCGCGTTGCGTTCACGCGGTAAGACGGAAAACAACCTCTATTTTTCTGTCACGATACCGATGTCGATATTCGGCAGCGGCGGCAGCCTGTCTTCTCATGCCAGCGTGCAGAACGGCAAATATTCCTCTTCTGATGTCAGCATGAGCGGGAATATGCATGATGTTGACTACAGCCTGATGCTGAGCCACGACAGTGACAACGATTCGCGGGCAGCCGATCTCTACACCAGCTGGAAAAATGACTATACCAGCATGAACAGCGGCGCGACGCTGGCCCGTGAATATCGCCAGCTAAGCCTGGGTGCCAGCGGCAATCTGCTGGCATGGAAGGGTGGGCTGCTGGCGTCTCCTCATAACGGACGTAATTTTGTCATTATTGAAGCGCCTGGAGTGGTGAACGCGGTCGTTAACGGCGATACCTCCGCACACACCAACAGCAAAGGTATCGCCCTCATCACCAGCGCGACACCGTACCGACAGAATAATTTCCATCTGGAGCAGGATGGGACCCAAAAAAGCGACGTCGACCTTGAAGGTAATTTACTCAATGTGGCGCCGTACGAAGGCAGTATCAGCTGGCTGAAGTACAAAACTGACACGCGCAGACTCTTCACTTTTGATGTGCAAACCGCTGAAGGGGGTCAGTTGCCGTTTGGCGCGGTTGTCAGCGGTGCCGGGAATGAAGAAGTCGGCTATGTCGCACAGGGGAGTCAGATTTTTATTAAGTCAGAGACGCTTCCCGCCAGCCTGAAAGTGAATATCAGCAAAGGCAAGACTAAAAAATTCTGCACTATTTCCCAGCCTGCAGAGCATGCTGAAAATATTTGTCGCTAACTCAGCTAACAGAATCAATCATGAAAAAATTATTTTATCTTATGGTTACGGCCATAATACTGACCGCACTCCCAATATTATCTGCACAAGCACAGTCGCAGGCTCAGTCTCGCGGTGTAACAGGCGATACCTGCCGTAATTCCGGCATACTTTTTACCAGCGTCGCAGAATCGGATAAGTCGCTAAATCTTTCATCGGCTTTCGTGAATTCAAACGTCGTTGAATATTCCTATACCACCAGTTGGTCGGGTAGCATGACCTGTACTTACGGGAATATTGGGATCGGTGGTCTGGCGCAAGACCACTTATATTATTTTACCGGTTTCAACGGTTCTCCTGTTTATTTGAATTTCAACAGTGCGGATGGTGAAAGTAGCTACTGGATAAAATTAACGGCCACCATTAGTGGCGATACCAAAGTGACTGTCAGCGGTATCGTGGGCATTCACTCTCTGTCATATCAGACACAATATACGCTGCGGGCGGAGTTAATGTCGGCTCCGCCTGTGGGCATGGAAAGCTATACCAAAACCACAACCAGCGGCGCACTGTCGGTCATACCTGCGGTGATGAGCGGTACCGGAAGCGGCTCCAGCTCACCGTTCCTTTCCAGCAAAACATATGCTTATCGCGCCTGGTCCAATATGATGTCTGAAACCGCACGCAAAAGCTGGAATACCGATTATTTTATTGCTTATGAGAAGCTGACGATTCAGTTTGAGCCAAAAGAAACAACCTGCAATATGACGCGGGACATGAGCGTGAAATTACCCCCTGCTCCGTTTAGCGTCCTGAAAAAAAATGGAAAGGCAGCTGGTGCCGATTTCACGATCCCGCTGAAGTGCGGCAACCTGGCCGGAATTAAAACGTCTACCCGCAATGTTAAGGCCTGGTTATCCAGCAATGATTTAGTCAGTTCTGATACCAGCTACCAGATAATGGTCAACGATGAAACCACGGCGGGAGGGGTAGGTATTGCCATTCGTAGCCGGATGTTTATGGGTGACTATGATGAGGTGCAAATATCCAGTAGCAATAATATGGAACATGCCTCACAAATATTAGATATCGCTAAAGATGATGATATAAGCAATACGCAATACATTTATCTTCATGCTTATTACAAAGTTTATAACGCATCAGCATTATCAACCGGTAGCGTGGTGGCGACTGCGCAGATAATGTTTGGCTACGATTAACCCCCCTATTTTACTGTGGCCCAGACGGGCTACAGTAAGTTTTTAATTTAATTCTCTTAAAGGATTTTATGAAAATATCTGTTCAAACCGTGCTTGATCTTCTGCACAGCATTATGCACCCGCTTTCTCCTGAACTGGTGCATCATTTGCAACGCACGGGTCTCATTTGCTGGTATCTCGGGAATCGAGCCGGTTTTGACAGTGCAGCCATCAATAACGCCTGGCTTGCGGGTATGTTGCACAATATCGGGGCGCTGAGCAAAGTGCATCCCTTCAGTGGCGCCCATGGTAAAGCCTTTATTGAAGAGCATGGACGACTTGGCGCCTCAATGATGTCCGGCGTACGTTTTTTACAGCCAGTGACCGCAATTCTTGAAACGCGCCACGCGGATGCCTTGGGTTACACGCAGAATACAATGCTAAATACCTGGCATCTGGTGCATCTGGCCGATGAGTTTGAGCTGTGGCTGCGCGGGATTGAAGGTGACTATGTGGCCCAACGGCATAATATTGTTTCCGGTTTTCTGGCCAGTAGCCCACTATGGCCATCGTGCCTGGTCGAGGCGCTACAGGATGCCAGCCATGAGGATGGTTTCTGGTTTCGCCTGAGTTCGCCCTCATTACAACAGGTGCTGCGCGTTATCAGCCCGCTCAATGATGTGGTGCTGGATCACCATGATTTTCTGGAGGTCTGCCTGCTGATTTCGAATATCGTCGATAAATACAGCAGCTTTACGCAGACTCACAGTACCAGCGTGGCTCACGTGGCGGCGAAGCTTGCGGAGCTGTACGGCTGCGATCGCTACACCCAGGATAAAATCCGCATCGCGGGGTACCTGCACGATATTGGCAAGCTGGGTATTCCACTGGAAATCCTCGAGAAGCAGGGAAAGCTGGAGCCGGACGAGTATGCGCAAATGAAGCGCCACAGCTATAAGACGCTGGAGATGCTACACCCTATTGAAGAGCTGGGTGAAATCGTACACTGGGCGGCAAGACATCATGAACGCCTCGACGGCAGCGGCTACCCTTTTCGTCTGGGTGCGGCTGCGCTGGATATCCCTTCGCGTATTATTGCTGTGGCTGATGTTTTCACCGCGATGACCGAGAACCGCCCCTATCGTCAGGGGATGTCCAGCGAAAAAGCATTGATTATTCTGGAGGAAGAGGCGTCAAATTTTCGTCTGGATCGGGACATTGTCGATCTGCTAAGCCATAATATTGCAGTGCTCAGACCTTTGGTTGCGATGTACTAAGCCAGGCATAACCCGAAATCGCAGCCGTGCAGAATGCATATTGTATAAATTTACCGAAAGAAAACGCGAATGAAATATTTGATAGCCAATAGAGTCATTTACGATAGCGAGAGCGGGGAACTTGTGGTCAAGGAACCCGGAAACGAGCAAAGTAAAAGGCTAACAAATACCGCTAACCGTATTCTTTCGTTACTGATTGCGTCGCCAGGCCGGGTACTTGAACGCGATTATCTTCTGGATAAAGTCTGGGAGGAAGCGGGCCATCCGGGTTCCAGTTCATCGCTGAGCCAGTACATTAGTATCCTCAGAAAAACATTAACATCCTTAATATTCATTGAGGAAATTATTGTAGCCGTACCCAAGGTGGGCTTTTACTTCTCACCGGAAATCGCCGTTGAACTGCAGAATGATGAAGAAATGGTGAGTACCACACCTCTTCCGGTATCCCTGCGTAAGGCGGCAACGAAGGATAAAAAAAACCTCTGGCTGATTGCGGCTATCGCGTTTTTGCTGCTGGCCAATCTGTGGATACTCAGCCAGAAACAGGGTTCACCGCGTTTTGCAGCCGAATACCGTATTGGTGAAATCGGGAACTGCAAATTTACTGCCTATGAAGATTTATCGGAGGAAGTTGACCCTCAGGTCATGAATATTATCCGTCAGCTACAGCCTGAACTTGAGCTAAAGTGCGCCCGGAAACCCGCGCAGATTATGGTTTATTTTCAACCCAGTGTTCTTTACGGTAGTCATGGTCGGTTTTTCTACTCTTATTGTCCAACAGATAAGGCAACAGCAAAAATTGTCTATTGTGAGAACCATTATGCTTTTAACTGGAAATTAAAATGAAGCTGATGACAACCTTAGTGCTGGCAGTGGTCGCGTTGATTTGTCTGTTAACATGGCAACTAAGCCTGCGATCGGGTGTTTATTTTGACAAACGCTGCTTTGCGAATATCACCTATGTTGACGCTTCGGATCACGCTCTCTTATTCAAAGGAAATATCACGTTTGAATTTAACAAGAACGAAACGGGCGTATTTAATCTTTCCGGCAACATTGACTATCAGGGGCGTCAATATCGATTGTCGCGTTATATAACATTTACCTATCATAACGTCAGTGGGAACCAGTATCGTATGAATACGACGACAAAAGATATCATGGCTCACGATAATGTGCCGGAAGACATTACCCTGCTGACAACAAAAATATTTGGGATGGAAGGGGAATACGTTATTTCCTTAGACAAAAAAGACAATAACTATATTACGATTGCAAATACCTTATCACCCTTAATGAACTGTGTGATTCAATAACAGGGATGGTGTTATACATTCACTATGAAAAGAAATAATTGTGTCAATTGTGAAGAGTGCGGTTTTGCAGAACTGTGCTCTGCCTATCTGTTCAGGCAGAAAGATCCATTGTTTATCCGCAATCTGGAGACAAAAAAGAAGATTGCCAGAGGTGAATATATTTATCGTCGGGGAGAGAAAATAGACGAGCTGTATGCCCTACGTAGCGGGGCCGCTAAGGTTTACGATGCGCGCGGGCAACTGATGGGGATCGTTTTGCCAGGACAGGTGATGGGCGTGGAGGAGCTGCACATCGGGTACAGTCAGCAGGATATTCAAGCCGCAACGGAAATAGAAGTTTGCGTACTGAGAAGCGATCATTTCTACGAAATGAGCCAGCTGATGCCAGGATTTACAGATTTTATTGTCAGGATCCTGTCACGTTCGGCGCAGGAAAAACAGCAATTTATTTCAGTATTGACCAAAAGTGATACCTTGCAGAAGGTTCAATATTTCCTGCAACTGTTGTCTCGCACTTATAAAGAGTATGGCTTTGAGCATCTCAACCTTGAGTTACCGATCAGTAAGAAAGAACTGGCCCAGGTTCTGGGCATTTCGATATCCACCTTGTCGCGTGCCCTGGATAGCCTGAAGGATCAGGGGATTATTTCCATGCTAAATAAAAAAGAGATAACGCTAATGGTGTCAGACAAAAAATAGCGTCTGAATGATGATCTTCTTGTAATTTCTTAGTTTCATCTCAAAAAATCCGTAAATCATTTATTGTCCAGTGTATCCCTTTGAGGAAAGCACCGGACTAATTTTTCTTAAAAACAAAGAGTTAAGGTTTTTCCCAATGTCGTTTGTCGTATTCTCTGATGATATTTTTTTTACCCGGTCTGCGGGAGGGCTGATGCCAATAGATAGCCTGCGCGAAGAGAACTTATGTATTATTGATATTGAATCTTTCTTCAGCTTACATGATATTAAACATCGTATTTGCAATGAACTGACCGACAGCTATTCTATCATTTTTGTAAAAGGCCGTGGAATGTTATCAAAGGTGCTTTCATCACTGGAGGGTATCTCCAGAACCGCCTCTGTAACGGAGTTTATCCAGTATATTAATGAAGGCCGAAGATATACTGTCTATCATATACTCACCATAATTGATTCTTTGCGGGAGCTACGTAACCTTACCCATACCGAGATTTCCGTAGCCTGTGCGTTACGCCGACAAATAAATATTACTGCCACATCCCAACTTCTGCACTGCTCAACGAAAGCAGTGTATCAGCGGGTATCAGCCTTGGCTCAGAAAATGAACCTCAGATACGGTACCCAAATCCAGTATTTCTTGTACCGCGAATATACCATTGAGGAACTCCAGCAGATAAATTGCATGAAACATCGTCCTGATACCGGTGTATTCCAGAATAATGGATCGACCCTACATCTGTAAGCAGATTCGATCCTCACGACGAGGCCTGTCTAATGGCCTCCGGACTGAGATATCGCCCCGGTTGTCGTACAGGTTGAATCACTACGGATTTAACAGACACCTCAGAGTCATTTATGGACTTATCTTTGTCGCCTGGCTTCATCATTTCTACCGCTTTAAACGAAAGTAGCTTTCCCTCTTGTTTTCCTGCCATAAAGACTCCGTTATCATGCACCTTATGCAATCATGAACATCAAGGTAGGTTACTCTGTATATGCCCATATTTTACCCAGGTATAGGTTGGCAAGGCACACGTTAACCCACCTTTAAATGTAGGATTTCATGATATTCGATGAGACAACGTGAAACTTAATGATAACCAAAAAATCACTAACTCATTAAAAATTAAGAAAATGGACATCATAAACCAATGAGTACAATAGAAAATTTAGATTCACACACCCCAATGATGCAGCAGTATCTCAAGCTGAAGGCTCAGCACCCGGAAATACTGCTGTTTTACCGCATGGGCGACTTTTACGAACTGTTTTATGACGATGCGAAACGCGCGTCTCAGCTGCTTGATATCTCCCTGACCAAACGCGGCGCATCTGCGGGCGAGCCAATCCCGATGGCAGGCATTCCTCATCATGCGGTAGAAAACTACCTCGCCAAGCTGGTCAATCAGGGTGAGTCCGTTGCTATTTGTGAACAGATTGGCGATCCGGCGACCAGCAAAGGCCCGGTTGAGCGCAAAGTGGTACGTATTGTCACACCAGGCACCATCAGTGATGAAGCGTTGTTGCAGGAACGCCAGGACAACCTGCTGGCCGCCATCTGGCAAGACAGTAAAGGGTACGGCTACGCTACGCTGGATATCAGCTCCGGGCGTTTTCGTGTCAGTGAACCCGCTGACCGCGAAACCATGGCCGCGGAATTGCAGCGCACCAACCCCGCTGAATTGCTGTATGCCGAGGATTTTGCCGAAACCTCGCTGATAGAGGGACGTCGCGGCCTGCGTCGTCGTCCGCTGTGGGAATTTGAAATTGATACCGCCCGTCAGCAGTTAAATCTGCAGTTCGGCACGCGGGATCTGATTGGCTTTGGCGTGGAAAACGCCCCACGCGGGTTATGCGCTGCCGGCTGTCTGCTGCAATACGTAAAAGATACCCAACGCACTTCGCTTCCGCATATTCGCTCCATCACCATGGAGCGTCAGCAGGACAGCATCATCATGGACGCCGCCACACGCCGCAATCTGGAAATCACCCAGAACCTGGCGGGCGGGGTGGAAAACACGCTGGCTTCAGTACTCGACTGCACCGTGACACCGATGGGTAGCCGTATGCTCAAGCGCTGGCTGCATATGCCGGTCCGCGACACCAAAATCCTCATCGAGCGCCAACAGACCATCGGCGCGCTGCAGGATACCACCAGCGAATTACAACCCGTGCTGCGTCAGGTAGGCGATCTGGAACGTATTCTGGCGCGTCTGGCCCTGCGTACTGCGCGCCCGCGCGATCTGGCCCGTATGCGTCATGCCTTCCAGCAATTACCCGAACTGCGCGCACAACTGGAAAACGTAGACAGTGCCCCCGTGCAGATGCTGCGCGAGAAAATGGGTGAGTTTACTGAGCTGCGTGAACTGTTGGAACGTGCCGTCGTGGAAGCTCCGCCGGTGCTCGTCCGTGACGGCGGCGTCATTGCCCCAGGCTACAATGAAGAGCTTGACGAGTGGCGAGCGCTGGCTGATGGCGCCACGGACTACCTCGATAGACTGGAAATCCGCGAACGCGAACGCACCGGTCTGGACACGCTGAAAGTAGGATTTAACGCCGTGCACGGCTACTACATTCAGATCAGCCGTGGGCAAAGTCATCTGGCGCCAATTAACTACGTACGCCGCCAGACATTGAAAAACGCCGAACGCTACATTATTCCGGAACTGAAAGAGTACGAAGACAAAGTTCTGACCTCAAAAGGCAAAGCGCTGGCGCTGGAAAAACAGCTGTATGACGAACTGTTCGACATGCTGCTGCCACACCTGGCTGATTTGCAACAGAGCGCCAGCGCGCTGGCGGAGTTGGACGTGCTGGTCAACCTCGCGGAGCGTGCTTATACCCTGAATTACACCTGTCCGATCTTCACCGATAAACCCGGTATTCGTATTACCGAGGGACGCCATCCGGTGGTTGAACAGGTGCTGACCGAGCCGTTTATCGCCAACCCGCTTAACCTCTCACCTCAGCGACGGATGCTGATCATCACCGGCCCAAACATGGGGGGTAAAAGTACCTATATGCGCCAGACTGCGTTGATTGCGCTACTGGCCTATATCGGCAGCTACGTTCCGGCACAGAAAGTCGAGATCGGGCCTATCGATCGTATCTTTACCCGCGTGGGCGCGGCGGATGATCTGGCATCAGGTCGTTCCACCTTCATGGTAGAAATGACCGAAACCGCCAACATTCTGCATAACGCCACCGAGAACAGTCTGGTGCTGATGGATGAGATTGGACGCGGTACCTCCACCTACGACGGCCTGTCGCTGGCATGGGCATGCGCAGAAAATCTGGCAAATAAAATCAAAGCATTAACTTTATTTGCGACCCATTACTTCGAACTGACGCAGTTACCGGAGAAAATGGAGGGTGTCGCTAATGTGCATCTGGATGCGTTAGAGCACGGCGATACCATCGCCTTCATGCACAGCGTGCAGGATGGCGCGGCGAGCAAGAGCTATGGTCTGGCAGTCGCTGCCCTGGCTGGCGTACCGAAAGAGGTGATCAAACGCGCGCGGCAAAAACTGCGCGAACTGGAAAGCATCGCGCCAAATGTTGCCGCAACCCAGGTCGACGGCACGCAGATGTCGCTGCTGTCAGTACCGGAAGAAACGTCACCCGCCGTTGATGCGCTGGAAAACCTCGACCCGGATTCACTAACGCCTCGCCAGGCGCTGGAGTGGATCTACCGGTTGAAAAGTCTGGTGTAGCAAAAAGAGCCCGATAGCGGTAGCCCTAAAGAAAAAGGCCAGTCCCAATGAGACTGGCCTTTCTTGATAGAACTTGTGCTTACTCGCGGAAAAGCGCTTCGATATTCAGTCCCTGAGTCTGCAGAATTTCACGCAGACGACGCAGACCTTCAACCTGAATCTGGCGAACACGTTCACGAGTGAGACCAATTTCACGGCCCACATCTTCCAGTGTCGCAGCTTCGTACCCCAGCAGACCAAAACGACGTGCCAGCACTTCACGCTGTTTGGCGTTCAGTTCGAACAGCCATTTGACGATGCTCTGTTTCATATCATCGTCTTGCGTGGTGTCTTCCGGACCGTTTTCCTTTTCATCGGCCAGAATATCCAGCAACGCTTTTTCGGAATCGCCACCCAGCGGGGTGTCTACCGAGGTAATACGCTCGTTGAGTCGGAGCATACGGCTGACGTCATCAACCGGTTTATCCAGTTGTTCAGCAATCTCTTCTGCACTCGGTTCGTGGTCCAGTTTATGCGACAACTCACGCGCGGTACGCAGATAGACGTTCAGCTCTTTTACAATGTGAATCGGCAGTCGGATCGTACGGGTTTGGTTCATAATCGCCCGTTCGATCGTCTGGCGGATCCACCAGGTTGCGTATGTTGAGAAGCGGAACCCACGTTCCGGGTCAAACTTCTCGACGGCACGGATAAGCCCTAAATTGCCCTCTTCAATCAGGTCCAGCAATGCCAGACCACGATTGCCATAACGACGAGCAATTTTCACCACCAGACGCAGGTTACTTTCAATCATGCGACGGCGAGATGCGACATCTCCACGCAGTGCGCGACGCGCAAAATAAACTTCTTCTTCGGCTGTTAACAGTGGTGAATAACCAATCTCACCAAGGTAAAGCTGAGTCGCGTCCAACACACGCTGTGTGGCCCCCTGCGATAACAGCTCTTCTTCAGCCAGGTCGTTATCACTGGGTTCCTCTTCACTCAAGGCTTTTTCATCAAAAGCCTCTACTCCGTTCTCATCAAATTCCGCATCTTCATTTAAATCATGAACTTTCAGCGTATTCTGACTCATAAAGGTGGCTCCTACCCGTGATCCCTAACGGAACTAGCACGTGAAAGCCTGGTTCCGCCTAATTATCGCTGCGGTAAATAGCGCAGCGGGTTTACGGATTTCCCCTTGTAACGAATTTCAAAATGCAAGCGTGTTGAACTGGTTCCGGTGCTACCCATGGTAGCTATTTTCTGCCCCGCCTTGATTTCTTGTTGTTCCCGGACCAGCATTGTATCGTTATGGGCGTAGGCGCTCAGGTAATCATCGTTATGTTTGATGATAATAAGATTACCGTAACCACGCAGCGCATTACCGGCATAGACGACGCGTCCATCTGCGGTCGCGACAATAGCCTGTCCTTTGCTGCCTGCAATGTCGATCCCTTTATTGCCACCTTCGGTAGCCGCAAAGTTTTCGATCACTTTGCCGTCAGTCGGCCAGCGCCATGTAGAGATTGGCGAGCTAGTCGACGTTGAGCTTGCAGTTGATTCGGTTGTGCTAACTGCTGGAGCCGTTACAGGCGCTGTGACCACAGTCCCAGCAGGCTTGTTGTTCGGCAACATTTTGTTAGCACTTTGTTCACCTGAATCCTCAGAATACGTAATTGTTGGTTTCGAAGCAACAGCAACGGTGGAATTTTGTGCAGGGTTGGTCACAACTCCTTGCTGTGCTGCATCCGCCTGGGTGATGGCATTGCCACCGGTAATCGGTGCACCAGACGCGTTGCCCACTTGCAGAGTTTGACCGACATTCAGGCCATACGGGGCCGGAACGTTATTGCGTTGTGCGAGGTCACGGAAATCGTTCCCGGTGATCCAGGCAATATAGAAAAGGGTATCGCCTTTCTTAACAGTATAGGTACTGCCGCCCGTGTAGCTACCTTTCGGAATATTCCCATACTTACGATTGTATACAATACGACCGTTTTCCATCTGCACAGGCTGTTGAGCAACAGGCTGGATTTGCGTTGGCTGTGTGGTTGGTTGCTGCACCGACTGGATCTGTGGCGTCTGCTGTACTGTCGACGTCGAGCCCATTTTAGGTGGAGGCGTAATCAGCATGCCAGAACTGGTGTTCGTTGATGCACTACCGTTAACCGAGCTGACCGGCGCTGGTGGATTCGAGGTGTTTGAACAACCTGCCAACCATAGTGAAACCAGTGACAATGCCGCAATGCGGCGAACGGTAAATTTGTGGCTTCCCGCGCTCATTTATCCCCCAGGAAAATTGGTTAAAACCAGTGACGTAATCACCGTGCAAGGCACCGTCACAATACGCTTACTCTTTCGAGAATAACCAGGAAAACTCCAGGTATTCAGCAGCGCTATCTACGCAAGCTCCCCTTTCACTAAGGGAACGAAACGTACGGCCTCCACGGTATCGATAATAAATTCGCCTCCCCGACGACGCACCCGCTTCAGAAACTGGTGCTCATCGCCCACGGGTAAGACGAGAATGCCGCCCTCATCCAGTTGCATCATCAATGCGGTTGGGATCTCGGGCGGCGCTGCCGTTACAATGATAGCGTCAAACGGAGCTCGCGCCTGCCAGCCTTGCCATCCATCACCATGACGGGTCGAAACATTATGTAAATCAAGCTGCTTCAGGCGGCGACGCGCCTGCCATTGCAAACCTTTAATGCGCTCAACGGAGCACACATGATGCACCAGGTGCGCCAGAATCGCCGTCTGGTAGCCAGAGCCAGTACCAATTTCCAGCACCCGAGACTGCGGCGTTAGCTCAAGCAGTTCGGTCATTCGCGCAACCATATAGGGCTGCGAAATCGTCTGCCCCTGACCAATCGGCAGGGCAATATTGTCCCAGGCCTTATGTTCAAACGCCTCATCAATGAATTTTTCACGCGGCACGGCGGCGAGCGCATCGAGGACAAGCTCATCTCTGATGCCCTGCGCACGTAATTGTTCAAGAAGAGTGTGTACGCGTCTGCTTACCATTGCGTGTCGACTCCCACGCTGTCTAACCAGTCAGAAACCACTTCATGCGCGCCGTATGCGGTTAAATCGACATGCAGCGGCGTGATAGAAACATAGCCTTCATCGACGGCGGCAAAATCCGTATCCGGCCCGGCGTCGCACTTTTCGCCCGGTGGCCCGATCCAGTACAGCGTATTACCGCGTGGGTCCTGCTGTGGAATAACCTGATCCGCCGGATGGCGACTGCCGCAGCGCGTGACGCGAATACCTTTAATCTGATCCAGCGGTAAATCCGGCACGTTGATATTCAAAATGCGACCGGTGCGCAGCGGTTCACGACTCAGCGCCCGTAAGATACGACAGGTTACTGCGGCAGCAGTATCGTAGTGTTTATGGCCATCAAGTGAGACAGCCAGCGCCGGGAACCCCAGATGACGACCTTCCATTGCCGCCGCAACGGTACCGGAATAGATAACATCATCACCCAGATTAGGACCCGCATTAATACCAGAAACGACAATGTCCGGACGCGGACGCATTAATGCGTTCACGCCCAGATAGACGCAGTCGGTGGGCGTACCCATTTGTACGGCGATATCGCCGTTATCATAGGTAAAGGTGCGAAGTGAGGATTCCAGCGTCAGCGAGTTAGACGCGCCACTGCGGTTACGATCCGGGGCAACCACCTGTACGTCAGCAAACTCACGCAGCGCTTTCGCCAGCGTTTGTATACCGGGTGCGTGGACCCCATCATCGTTACTCAGCAATATACGCATAATCACCCATTGTGTTAATAAGTTCCCTTACAACACTGGTGGCGAAGCTACCTGCCGGTAGCCAGAAGCGTAACTCGACGGTTACGTCATCCCACCAGTTCCAGCTTAATTGTTGTGGATACAGCAACATAGCGCGACGCGACGCGTCGACTTTCTCGCGCAATAACAGAGACTGCAGCGCGGTTTCATCAGCAACAGCGGCTTTTTCAAACGCCAGTGCGTCGCGCTGAGTTCCCCACTCACCGCTGCCCGGTAATGCCGCTGTGATCATCAATTCTTTCTCATCGACGCGACGCTGTAATTCAGTGTGTTCTTCCTGTGTGGCGACAAACCAGCTTCCGCGTCCGGATAATTGTAGCGCATCGCCGTCAACAACTTGATTAAAGTCTGTTTTTTTCAAGCGTTCACTGACTATCTGATTAAACAACGCGCTACGGGCCGCCGACAACCAAAAACTGCGTTTATTGCGATCGCGCACCGGCGCATCGCTTTGTGCCCAGCGCAGCGCCCCTTGCAGGTTGCTACCGCCGATACCAAAACGCTGAGCGCCAAAATAGTTCGGTACGCCGCGTTCGCTAATCGCCTGCAAACGCGCTTCAACGTCATTTCGCTCGCTCACTTCACGCAACACCAGCGTAAATTCGTTGCCTTTCAGCGCCCCTAAACGCAGCTTACGCTTGTGGCGCGCGTACTCCAGAACTTTACAGCCTTCGAGCTCAAATTTGCTTAGATCAGGCATTGTATTGCCCGGTACGCGCGCGCACAGCCACTGTTCCGTGACCGCATGCTTATCTTTCTGCCCGGCAAAGCTCACTTCACGGGCGTGAATTTTCAGGAATTTCGCCAGCGCGTCAGCCACAAAACGGGTGTTACAACCGTTTTTCAGGATGCGCACCAAAACATGCTCGCCTTCGCCATCCGGTTCGAAGCCTAAATCTTCGACGACAACAAAGTCTTCCGGATTCGCTTTCAGGACGCCATGGCCCAGTGGTTTGCCATGGAGATACGTCAGATCGTCAAACACAGTCATTTCGGTGCCTTAATGAGTAACGCCACCGCTTCACAGGCAATCCCTTCCCCACGCCCGGTAAAACCGAGTTTTTCCGTGGTGGTCGCTTTCACGTTAACATCATCCATATGGCAGCCGAGATCTTCGGCAATAAACACGCGCATTTGCGGAATGTGCGGCAGCATCTTCGGCGCCTGAGCAATAATTGTCACATCCACATTACCAAGCGTATAGCCTTTGGCCTGAATACGCCGCCAGGCTTCTCGCAATAATTCACGACTATCGGCACCTTTAAAGGTCGGGTCGGTGTCAGGGAAGAGTTTACCGATATCCCCGAGCGCAGCCGCGCCCAGCAGAGCATCGGTTAGCGCGTGTAACGCCACATCGCCATCAGAATGCGCCAGCAATCCTTTTTCATACGGGATGCGCACACCACCAATGATAATTGGGCCTTCTCCGCCAAAAGCGTGTACGTCGAAACCGTGTCCAATTCGCATTATGTCTTCTCCTGGTGGGTAGTCCGGGTCAGATAAAATTCGGCCAACGCCAAATCCTCTGGACGCGTTACTTTAATATTATCAGCCCGTCCTTCAACGAGCTGAGGGTGTAAGCCGCAATATTCCAGCGCCGAGGCCTCATCCGTAATGGTTGCGCCTTCGTGGAGCGCACGGGTCAGGCAGTCGTGCAACAGCTCGCGAGGGAAAAACTGCGGCGTCAACGCGTGCCATAAATCGGTGCGATCGACCGTATGGGCAATGTCTGTTCGGCCCGGCTCCGCGCGCTTCATCGTGTCGCGTACTGGTGCCGCCAGGATCCCGCCGGTGCGGCTGGTCTCACTGATTGCCAGCAAACGGGCTAAATCATCCTGGTGCAGACACGGACGCGCGGCGTCATGCACCAGTACCCAACTGGCCTCACCTGCGGCTTGCAAACCGGCAAGGACAGAATCGGCACGCTCGTTGCCGCCATCCACTACGGTAATTTGCGGATGCGCGGCGAGTGGAAGTTGGGCAAAGCGGGTGTCGCCTGGGCTGATAGCGATAACGACTCGCGTCACCCGGGGATGAGCCAGCAGCGCATCAACCGAGTGTTCAAGAATGGTTTTATTGCCAATAGAGAGGTACTGCTTAGGACACTCTGTTTGCATTCGGCGGCCAAACCCGGCAGCCGGCACCACGGCGCAAACGTCCAATAAAGTGGCTGCCATGTTAAATCCCTGGACGGTTTATCGATTATTTTGCCCTGCAGTCTGAGCGCGTTTAGACGCGTCAGGCACCAGACGATAAAAGGTTTCGCCCGGCTTAGTCATGCTGAGTTCGTTGCGCGCGCGCTCCTCAATAGCCTCTTGTCCGCCATTGAGATCGTCAATTTCGGCAAAGAGCTGATCGTTACGTGCTTTAAGTTTCGCGTTCGTAGCTTGCTGCGCAGCAACATCATCGTTGACGCGACTATAGTCATGTATGCCGTTCTTACCGAACCACAGCGAATACTGCAGCCAGACCAATAAAGCCAGCAACAGCAGCGTTAGTTTACCCATCCTGCCCCCTGAAAAACGGCATTAACATCCCATAACTTCCGCAGACAACTTTACATCAACGGTCGGGAATGCCGCGACAACGCGGGCAAATGTACCACATTTGCCCGTTGTTACGTATACCCCGTGTAAGGAGAACATAATCTCATTGTTGGTTACGGTTTGAATTATGACCAGAGAGTGAACAACATCAGCGATTGTTAAAAAAAGGCGTTTGCCTAACCCAACAACCACAGAAATAGCGCGCCAAACATCGCCCCAACCACCAGTAGGGTGCAGGTAATGCTCAGCAGCAACAGCCCCTTCAATAGGGAGTGCAGCGCAATACCCGCAACAATCGCCACGGGCAGCAATGCGAGGAAAAAGGGCCAGGTATAAATGAAGAAAAAGAGTGTGTTAGGGCCATAAATCAGAAACGGAATCCCCAGCGCCAACAGCCACGCGATAAAACCGACCACGGCACCCGGTAGTGACCAAGTGGTTTCATCGTCGGCGGCGAAGGTATCTGACTCTGTAATAGTAATGTTATGGCTGTTACGCATATCTAATCCTGTGACCGTGACTGACCGGGCATACAAGCTCGGGTGTCTCAGGATCTGATAATATCTTCCTGCCTCAGCAGGTCTAATAATTGGGGTACCAAATTTGTTACCAATTGTTCACCATCAAGGTGAATCTCTGGCGATTCAGGCGCTTCGTATACCGAATCAATTCCGGTGAAATTGCGCAACTCACCCGCCCGCGCTTTTTTATATAGCCCTTTTGGATCGCGTAATTCGCACGTTGCCAGCGGCGTGTCGACAAAAACCTCAATAAAACGCCCTTCGCCAACGCGTTCACGGACCATTTTGCGTTCGGCGCGATGCGGAGAGATAAAGGCGGTCAACACCACAAGGCCCGCGTCCACCATCAGGTTAGCCACCTCGCCAACCCGACGAATATTCTCCTTACGATCGGCATCGCTAAACCCAAGATCGCTGCACAGGCCGTGGCGCACGTTATCGCCATCCAACAAATAGGTACTCACTCCCAGCTTGTGCAACGCCTCTTCCAGCGCCCCTGCTACCGTGGATTTACCGGAACCAGACAGCCCGGTAAACCACAGCACAACACCACGATGACCGTGGCGTTGTTCCCGCTGTTGCGGCGTAACAGGATGGGCATGCCAGACGACGTTTTCGTCATGCAGCGCCATTATTTTCCTCCCAGCAGATCGCGCGCGCCCCAGTGCGGGAAATGGCGACGCACTAACGCATTAAGCTCCAGCTCAAACGCGCTGAACTGAGAAGCCGCGGCGTGATCCTGGACGATTGGCTCACGTACCAGCCCCGCGCCAACGGTAACGTTGGTCAGGCGGTCAATGATAATCAGCCCGCCCGTAACCGGATTCTGCTGATAGGTATCCAGCACCAGCGGCTCATCAAAAGTCAGATTAACCAGACCGATGCCGTTTAGCGGCAACGCTTCAACATCACGTTGGGTCAGGTTATTAATATCAATCTGGTACTGCACGTTATCAACGCGTGCGCGGGTCTTCTTACCGGCGACTTTGATGTCGTAGCTCTGCCCAGGCGACAACGGTTGTTCCGCCATCCACACCACATCAACGGCAGCGCTTTGTACCGCAGGTAACGCTTCACCGGCATCAAGCAGCAGGTCGCCCCGGCTGATATCGATCTCATCTTTCAATACCAGGGTGATCGCTTCACCCGCATGTGCTTCCTGTAAATCACCATCAAAGGTTACGATCCGCGCCACGCTCGACTCAACGCCGGATGGCAGCACTTTGACGCGTTGCCCTACCTTCACACTACCGGAGGCCAGCGTCCCGGCATAACCACGAAAATCCAGATTCGGTCGGTTCACATACTGCACCGGGAAACGCATCGGCTGAGTATCAACTATGCGTTGGATCTCAACGGTTTCCAGCACTTCCAGTAGCGTCGGACCGCTGTACCACGACATGCTGGCGCTTTGTGAAGCCACGTTGTCGCCTTCCAGCGCAGAGAGCGGCACAAACCGGATATCCAGGTTGCCCGGCAACTGTTCAGCAAAAGTAAGATAGTCTTCGCGAATGCGGTTAAATGTCTCTTCGCTAAAGTTCACCAGATCCATTTTGTTGATCGCCACCACCAGGTGTTTGATCCCAAGTAGCGTGGAGATAAAGCTGTGACGACGGGTCTGATCCAGCACGCCTTTACGCGCATCGATCAGCAGGATCGCCAGGTCGCAGGTCGACGCACCGGTCGCCATGTTGCGAGTGTATTGCTCATGACCGGGAGTATCCGCAATAATAAATTTACGCTTCTCGGTAGAGAAATAACGGTAAGCCACGTCGATGGTGATGCCCTGCTCGCGCTCGGCTTGCAAGCCGTCAACCAATAACGCCAGATCGAGCTTTTCGCCCTGAGTACCGTGACGTTTACTGTCGTTGTGCAGCGATGAAAGCTGGTCTTCATAAATCTGACGCGTGTCGTGCAGCAGGCGACCAATCAGGGTGCTTTTCCCGTCATCCACGCTACCGCAGGTTAAAAAACGCAGCAGGCTTTTGTGTTGCTGGGCGACCATCCAGGCTTCAACGCCGCCTTCATTAGCAATTTGTTGTGCAAGTGTCGTGTTCATGGCGGCTCCTTAGAAATACCCCTGACGTTTCTTCAGCTCCATGGAGCCCGCCTGGTCGCGGTCAATCACGCGGCCCTGACGTTCACTGGTGGTTGAGACCAGCATCTCTTCGATGATTTCCGGCAGCGTCTGCGCATTCGACTCCACCGCGCCTGTTAACGGCCAGCAGCCGAGCGTACGGAAACGCACCATGCGTTTTTTAATCACTTCGCCCGGTTGCAGATCGATTCTGTCGTCATCAATCATCATCAGCATGCCGTCGCGTTCCAGCACCGGACGCTCCGCCGCCAGGTACAGCGGCACGATGTCGATATTTTCCAGCCAGATGTACTGCCAGATATCCTGTTCAGTCCAGTTGGAGAGCGGGAATACGCGAATGCTTTCGCCTTTGTTAATCTGTCCGTTGTAGTTATGCCACAGTTCCGGACGCTGATTTTTAGGGTCCCAGCGATGAAAACGATCGCGGAAAGAATAAATGCGCTCCTTGGCACGCGATTTCTCTTCGTCACGACGAGCGCCACCGAACGCGGCGTCGAAACCGTATTTGTTCAACGCCTGCTTCAACCCTTCGGTTTTCATAATATCGGTATGCTTGGCGCTACCGTGAACAAACGGGTTGATGCCCATCGCCACCCCTTCCGGGTTTTTATGCACCAGCAGTTCACAACCGTAGGCTTTCGCCGTGCGGTCACGAAACTCGTACATCTCGCTGAATTTCCAGCCGGTATCAACGTGCAGCAGAGGGAACGGCAACGTGCCAGGATAAAACGCTTTGCGCGCCAGATGCAGCATTACGCTGGAATCTTTGCCGATGGAATACATCATCACCGGATTCGAAAACTCGGCGGCCACCTCACGAATAATATGGATGCTTTCCGCTTCCAGTTGCCGCAGGTGGGTAAGTCGTTTTTGATCCATAACCGTTCCTATGTAATGCCGTTATTTTGCTAACGATGCTCAGATAACCTGACTATAGGGAGGGCAAGAGGGCGAATGAAATTACGAATTGGAATGAGTAGTTCCTCAAAGGAATAACGATCCGGAAAAGCAAATATCAAAAAGTGCTTAAGCTACCGAATTTAGGGCATTTAGGAGCAAATGAAATTGTTTTACCTCGATCACGGTTTCATACTAGCGGCTAAAAATTTCTGCTTGGTATTTAAGGACTCATTATGTTTTCCGCAACGCGCCCCCTTCTTGCAATCCTGGCGCTCGGCGCGTGCTTTATCCTTCCCGCACAGGCAACATCTTCCAAACCTGGAGATATCGCAAATACCCAGGCTCGATATATCGCAACGTTTTTCCCAGGCCGCGTAACGGGCTCTCCGGCAGAAATGTTGTCTGCTGATTATATTCGTCAGCAATTTCAGCAGATGGGCTACAGCAGTGATATTCGAACATTTAATAGCCGTTATGTTTATACCGCCAAAAATAACCGTAAAAACTGGCATAACGTCACGGGAAGTACCGTTATTGCCGCACATGAGGGTAAAGCGCCACAGCAGATTATTATCATGGCGCACCTCGACACCTACGCCGCGCAGAGCGACGCCGATTCCGATGCCAATCTGGGTGGATTGACCCTGCAAGGTATTGATGACAACGCCGCAGGACTTGGCGTGATGCTGGAACTGGCGGAAAAACTCAAAGACGTGCCGACGCAGTACGGCATTCGATTTATCGCTACCAGCGGCGAGGAAGAAGGCAAACTGGGCGCGGAGAACATCCTGAAGCGAATGAGCGCCGCCGAGAAGAAAAATACGCTGCTGGTTATCAACCTCGATAACCTGATCGTCGGCGATAAGCTCTATTTCAATAGCGGTAAGAAAACCCCGGAAGCGGTGCGAAAATTGACGCGCGACCGGGCGCTGGCCATCGCGCACAGCCGCGGTATCGTAGCCAGCACCAATCCGGGACTGAACAAAAACTATCCGAAAGGTACTGGATGTTGTAACGATGCAGAGGTCTTCGACGACGCGGGCATTGCCGTGCTCTCCGTTGAAGCAACCAACTGGAGTCTGGGCAAGAAAGATGGCTATCAACAGCGCGCCAAAAGCGCCTCGTTCCCGGCAGGCAACAGCTGGCACGATGTGCGACTGGATAACCAGCAGCATATCGATAAAGCCTTACCGGGCAGGATAGAGCACCGTAGCCGCGACGTGGTACGCATTATGCTCCCGCTGGTGAAAGAACTGGCAAAGGCGGGTAAATCCTGAAGAAGAGGCCCGGTAATATGTAAACATTACCGGGCTTTTATCTTTTACCCTTCATGCAATCCGCACTCGCGCTTCAATCCGAAGAACCGCGTCTCTTCTTCCGCCATACCCGGCTCCCATTTGCGGGTGGTATGGGTATCACCAACTGACAGATAGCCCTGATCCCACAGTGGATGGTATTTCAGGCCGTGCTTTTGCAGATACTGGTAAACGGTACGGTTGTCCCAGTCGATGATCGGCAGCACTTTAAACACGCCGCGCTGGATAGCCAGCACCGGCAAATGCGCCCGGCTGCCCGACTGCTCGCGGCGCAGACCGGCAAACCAGGTTTGCGCATTGAGTTCTTTGAGCGCACGGTTCATCGGCTCGACTTTGTTGATCTCATTGTATTTCTCAATGCCTTCAACGCCCTGCTCCCACAGTTTGCCGTAGCGCGCTTCCTGCCAGGCCGCGCTCTCCTTCGCCCGGTAGACTTGCAGATTAAGCTTGAGTTTGTCCGTTAACTCATCAATAAACTGGTAGGTTTCCGGGAACAAATAGCCCGTATCGGTGAGGATCACCGGGATATCCGGGTGAATCTGATTCACCTGGTGCAGGCTTACTGCCGCCTGGATACCAAAGCTTGATGACAGTACATATTCACCAGGCAGGTTTTCCAGCGCCCACGCCACGCGCCCTTCGGCGTCCAGCTTTTCGAGCTGTGCGTTGGTTTCCGCCAGCGCCAGAATGCGGTCGACTTTTGGCAGGTCATTAAGGGCGTTTAGATCGAGTACGGACATAATTACCTCTCGTGGTTACTCCCAGAAATCCCGGGCGGGATCGAGCACCGGGCGAATGATGCCCGCACGCACCGTAAAATCACCGAAGCCTTCACCCGCTTCGCGCTCTTTCGCCCAGCGCCCAACCAGTTCGTCAACGGAGTCGAGAATTTCCGATTCCGTAATATTTTCGCGATACATACGCGGAATGCGCGTGCCCATGCGGTTACCGCCAAGGTGTACGTTGTAGCGCCCCGGGGCTTTACCCACCAGGCCCAGTTCCGCCAGCATCGCGCGGCCGCAGCCGTTCGGGCAGCCTGTAACGCGCATCACGATATGCTCGTCAGGAATGCCGTGTTTTTCGAGAATAGCTTCCACTTTATCAGTGAACGATGGCAGGAAACGTTCGGCCTCCGCCATCGCCAGCGGACAGGTCGGGAACGACACGCAGGCCATCGAGTTTTCACGCTGCGGCTTCACCGCATTCATCAATCCGTGATCGCGCGCCAGCTTCTCGATCTTCGCTTTTTGGCTTTCCGGCACACCAGCAATGATCAGGTTCTGGTTGGCGGTGATGCGGAAATCCCCTTTGTGGATCTTCGCGATCTCCAGCAGGCCGGTTTTCAGCGGACGGCCCGGATAA
Source organism: Citrobacter sp. RHB35-C21 (assembly GCF_013816515.1). Lineage (NCBI taxonomy): Bacteria > Pseudomonadati > Pseudomonadota > Gammaproteobacteria > Enterobacterales > Enterobacteriaceae > Citrobacter > Citrobacter sp. RHB35-C21. The sequence continues at coordinate 1,136,632 of NZ_CP057147.1, read as the reverse complement.
TCCAGGATACGGCCGTTTTCAATAAACAGCGTCAGGTGCCAGTTATTGTCGATCCCTTTTACCCAACCAATACGATCGCCGCGACCGGTGAACTCGTACGGGCGGATCGGCTCAAATTTAATACCCGCACGACGCTCCACTTCCTTTTTGAACGTGTCGATACCAACGCGTTCAAGCGTGTATTTAGTTTTGGCGTTTTTACGATCGGTACGATTACCCCAGTCGCGCTGCGTTGTCACCACAGCTTCTGCTACCGCCAGGGTGTGCTCCAGCGGCAGATAGCCGAACTCGCTCGCGGTGCGGGCGTAGGTTTTCTTATTGCCGTGCTCAATCGACAAACCACCGCCGACCAGCAGGTTAAAGCCCACCAGCTTGCCGTTTTCGGCAATCGCCACGAAGTTCATATCGTTGGCGTGCAGATCGATGTCGTTCTGCGGCGGGATTACGACCGTGGTTTTAAACTTACGCGGCAGATAGGTTTGACCGAGGATCGGCTCTTCGTCGGTGGTCGCTACCTTCTCCTGATCCAGCCAAATTTCTGCATAGGCGCGAGTACGCGGCAGCAGATGTTCGGAGATCTTCTTCGCCCATTCATAGGCTTGGGCGTGCAGCTCGGACTCGTACGGGTTAGAGGTACACAGAACGTTACGGTTCATGTCGTTGGCGGTCGCCAGCGCGTCCAGCCCGACCGAATGCAGCATCTGGTGTACCGGCTTAACGTTCTTCTTCAGAATGCCGTGAAACTGGAAGGTCTGACGGTTGGTCAGACGAATGCTGCCATAAATCGTGTTGTCATGGGCGAACGTGTCGATCGCCTGCCACTGTTTGGTGGTGATCACCCCACCCGGCAGACGGCAGCGCAGCAGCATCGCATGACGCGGCTCCAGCTTTTGCTCGGCTCGTTCGGCGCGGATATCGCGGTCATCCTGCTGGTACATACCGTGAAAACGGATCAGCAGGAAGTTATCGCCTTTGAAGCCGCCGGTCAGGCCGTCGTTTAAATCTTCGGCAATCGTACCGCGCAGATAGTTGCTTTCCAGCTTCATACGCTCAGCGTCGGACAGCTTGCCTTCGACCACCAATGGTCCTGGGTATTTTTCGCTCATTAGTAGACATCTCGCTGATAACGGCGCTCAATGCGCAGCTCACTTAAAAATTCATCCGCCGCTTCGATATCCATAGCACCGAATTCGGCAATCACTTCCAACAAAGCCTGCTCAACGTCTTTCGCCATGCGATTGGCGTCGCCGCAGACATAAATGTGGGCACCGTCGTTTATCCAGCGCCACAGTTCCGCACCTTGTTGGCGCAGTTTATCTTGTACGTAGACTTTTTCTTTTTGATCGCGCGACCAGGCAAGATCGATGCGGCTCAGTACGCCCTCTTTGACGTAACGCTGCCATTCCACCTGGTACAGGAAATCTTCGGTAAAGTGTGGATTGCCAAAAAACAGCCAGTTTTTGCCTTCGGCTCCGTCAGCCGCACGCTGCTGCATGAATGCACGGAACGGCGCAATCCCCGTGCCCGGTCCAATCATAATCACCGGTGTCTGCGGGTTAGCCGGCAGGCGGAAGTTATCGTTGTGTTCGATGAACACGCGCACTTCACCCTCTTCTTCCACGCGATCGGCGAGGAAACTGGACGCGCCACCAGCACGAGCACGACCTTCAATGTCATAACGCACCACGCCCACGGTGACGTGCACTTCGCTTTCCACTTCCGCCTGGGAAGAGGCAATAGAATACAAACGCGGCGTCAGCGGGCGCAGAAGATCAACCAACGTTTGGGCGTCCAGTTGCGCTGGGGAGAAGCGCACCATATCGACGATTGGCGTGGTTGCGGCGTAATGCTGCAATTGCGCTTTGTCGCCCACCAGCGGCAGCAGAGAGTCGCTACGGGTTAAAGTGGCATAGTTCTCGACGATATTGCCGGTGTTAACCGTCAGCTCGAAATGCCACTGCAGCGCTTCGGTGAGCGACAGGGTTTTGCCGTCAACCGTGACCGGCTCATCTCCTTTCAGCCACAGCAATTCAACCAACTCTTTGACCAGCTCAGGATCGTTCTGATACCAGACTCCTAAGGCATCGCCCGGCTGGTAGCGCAGACCGGAGTCGCCGAGATCGATTTCAATATGGCGCACATCTTTTTCCGAGTCGCGACCGGTGATTTTCTGATTCACCGCAAGCGACGCCGTCAGCGGCGCTTCTTTGGTGTACGGGCTGGTGTGTACTTCATTTACCGCACCGCTCGCAGCAACTTGCACAGACGATGCCGCAGGCGCACGCGCTTTCAGGACATCAACCAGACGGGCACGCCATTCGGCTGCCGCGCCCTGGTATTCGACGTCGGCATCCACGCGGTCAAGCAAGCGTTCACCGCCCAGCTCAGCCAGTTTTGCATCGAAGTCTTTTCCTGACTGACAGAAAAACTCGTAAGAAGTGTCACCAAGACCAAACACGGCAAAAGCGGTGTTATCAAGCTTCGGCGCTTTTTTCGAGAACAGGAATTTATGCAACGCTACGGCTTCTTCCGCCGGTTCACCTTCCCCTTGCGTCGACGCCACTACGATCAGCAATTTCTCATTGGCGATTTGTTTGAATTTATAGTCGCCAGCATTGGTGAGAGTGACGTTGAGCTTTGCAGCGATCAGATCATCGCGCAGGGCTTCCGCCACACGACGCGCATTACCGGTTTGCGAGGCGGAGATAAGCGTAATGCCAGGCATTTCAGCAGCAGGCGCAGGAGTCGCCGCATTGCTGCCTGGCTGCTGATTCAGCACGCCCCAAAAATAGCCAGAAACCCACGCAAGCTGTGCGGGAGTGAAATCAGTCGTGGCCGCCTGAAGGCGTGCCAGTTGCTCCGGGTTTAGCGGTAGCAGAGCGGAAGGTGGGGCCTGTGTCGTCATGCGTTGTCATGTTCCAGTAAGCAAAGCGGATTTCAGCAATAAAACCCAAACTGAAGATAAGGTTAACGGCGGGGATAGTAACAATTAAAGAAGGGATAGAAATAACAAATAACCAAATGAACTAACCTGTTTTAGTTATAGTTATTAACAGCAAAACAGATTGGATAACCATATGATATATCAATAATTATTAAATATTACCATCATGAATAGGTCGTTCTGATACTCAGCGCCCTTTTAACTAATGATAAAATTCGCTCTTTACGGTACCCTACGGCGGTTTTTCGCATTCTTGAGAGTAAAAAATGTCCACCACCTTGTTTAAAGATTTCACCTTCGAAGCCGCTCACCGCCTGCCGCATGTACCGGAAGGGCATAAGTGTGGCCGCCTGCATGGTCACTCATTTATGGTGCGTCTTGAAATTACCGGTGAAGTCGATCCGCATACCGGTTGGATCATGGATTTTTCTGAGTTAAAAGCCGCGTTTAAGCCAACTTACAACAGACTCGATCACTACTATCTGAACGATATTCCTGGATTAGAAAACCCAACCAGTGAAGTTCTGGCCAAATGGATTTGGGATCAGGTTAAACCGGTTGTCCCTCTGCTGAGTGCCGTAATGGTGAAAGAGACCTGCACAGCAGGCTGCGTGTATCGCGGGGAATGATTGTATCGTCAGTGGCGACGGTCAATTTTCCTTAACTAACACTCTGTTAGGGTTATGTGCTCTGGATATCTGGAGCACAACATGTCTGACGATTTCGATATTATTATTATCGGTGCAGGGATAGCGGGCACCGCTTGTGCTTTACGCTGCGTGCCCGCTATGTGGTACTGGCGGAAGGGGCAACAACCTGCTGGCCGAGCGTTATGGATTCCTGCCTCGTCCCTCGACAACCGCAATGGCATTAAAGAGACTTTGGCGCTGAACAAAGGGATTTTCCTCGATTTAACCCAGCACACCGATGTGATCCTGAAAAAGTCGTATGAAGTACTGCATGGCGGCCTGAATAACGTCAATTCGATTCAGAGCTGGTCGAACGCATAAGGTTGTCCGGCCTGCATTGAGTGCTACATGCAGGCCGATAAACCCATTATCATCAGGCAATATTCAGATATTTATGGGTCTGCATCGACAGACGCCAGTTACGCGCAATACAAGTATCAATACACAAACGCGTGGCATCTTCTTTCTGGCTGATTGGCTGTAAGGCGATGATACGCGGTTTGTCGTCGCTCAACGTAGCCAGCAGTTCATCCAGCGCTTCAATATCGCGAACGCGACCAACCGGATGTTTGATTTCATTCGCACGCTCCAACGCCTGCGACAGCACATCATAACCGCCGCGCATATTCACCTTCGGCGATACGGTCACCCAGGTATTCGGCGTACAGCGCACTTCGTGGGTACCGCTGGTTTCAATCTGGCAGCTAAAGCCATTCTTTTCCAGCAGGTCTGTCAGCGGCATCAGGTCATGAATGCAGGGCTCGCCACCGGTTATCACCACGTGACGGGCGGTATAGCCCTGACGCACAATGACCGCCAGCAGATCCTCGCTGCTCGCCGCCCCCCATTTATCGCTCTCTTTGGTCTTAGCCAGGATGCTGTACAGGGAAACTTCCCGATCCTCAAGCTTATCCCAGGTGTGTTTGGTATCGCACCAGGCACAGCCAACCGGGCATCCCTGTAAACGAATAAAAATGGCGGGGACGCCGGTAAAGTAACCCTCACCTTGCAGGGTCTGGAACATCTCGTTAATCGGGTACTGCATAGCGCTCTCAATATGGGGATAAACGATAATTATCGCAGATCCCCGCCAAAGTATCATGCCCCATCGATGCTTTACGCGGCGATCGCCGCGGCAAAGCGTGCCGTAATCTGCTGCGGACGCGTGATAGCCCCTCCAACCACCACGGTATGGGCACCTAATGCCAGGCAACGTGCAGCACGTTCCGGGGTATCGACGTTTCCTTCCGCCACGACCGGTATGCTGACCGCAGCCAACACCTCCCGTAAAAAACCACAGTCGTTTTCCGCCAGCACATGCCCGACAGTGTCAGCGGTATAGCCGTAGAGCGTAGTGCCCACGCAGTCAAACCCCAGACGCTCGGCGGTCACCGCCTCGTCTACAGTGGCGATATCCGCCATCAGCAGTACGGACGGGTAGCGAGCGCGGACCTGTGCGACCAGTTCTTCCAGCGTTTGCCCACCAGGGCGCGGGCGCGCTGTCGCGTCCAGAGCAATAATTTCCGGCTCAACGGTCATCAACTCATCCACTTCCTGCAGGGTGGCCGTGATAAACACATCACTACCCGGATAATCGCGCTTGATAATCCCAATCACCGGCAGTGAGACGATCTCTTTGATAGCGCGAATATCCACCACGCTGTTCGCACGGATACCTACCGCACCGCCCTGTGCTGCCGCCAACGCCATACGCGACATAATAAATGGACTGTGCAGAGGCTCATTTTCCAGCGCCTGACAGGAGACGATTAATTTACCTTTCAGGCAATCCAGTACAGTTTTCATTACGATAAGATCTCTTCGACTTCGTTTTTAATGATGGTGACATGCGGGCCATAGATCACCTGAACACCGTTACCGCGAATAATAACGCCACGTGCTCCGGTCGCTTTCAGCGCCGCTTTATCTACCTTGCTGCTCTCTTTCACCGTCACGCGTAAGCGTGTGGCGCAACAGTCCACCTCTTCCAGATTCTCTTTGCCTCCCAGTCCAGAGATGACTGCCGCTGCGCGTTCACTTTGAGGCAGACCGGATTCAATTGGGGTTACGTTTTCACGCCCTGGTGTCAGCCAGCCAAAGCGGTTAATCAAATAGCGGAAGGTAAAGTAGTAAAGGAAGAACCACGGTATCCCCACCATGGGAACGTACATCCAGTTGGTTTTAGCTTCCCCCTGTAAGACGCCGAAGAGGAGGAAATCGATAAGACCCCCCGAAAAAGTTTGCCCAATAGTGATATGTAAAATATGAGCCATCATAAACGCCAGGCCATCGAAGAAGGCGTGAATGACATATAACACGGGAGCCACAAAGAGGAAGGAGAACTCGATAGGCTCAGTGATCCCCGTCAGGAAAGAGGTCAGGGCTGCCGACAACAGCAGGCCGGCGACAAGCTTTCTGTTCTCCGGCTTGGCAGTGTGGTACATCGCCAGGCATGCGCCAAGCAGGCCAAACATCATGGTAATGAATCGCCCGGACATAAAGCGCGAGGTGCCCGCATAGAACTGCTGCGTATTCGGATCGGCAAGTTGGGCAAAGAAAATCCGCTGCGTACCTTCAACCAACTGGCCGTTGACGATTTCGCTACCGCCAAGCGCCGTCGTCCAGAACGGCAAATAAAAGATATGGTGTAAACCCAGTGGGCCAAGCATACGCAGGATGAAGCCGTACAACAGTGTCCCCAGATAACCCGTCGCATCCACCAGACCACCCAGCCCAAAAATGAGTTTCTGGAAATGCGGCCAAACCACTGTCATGACAGCCCCCACAACAATCGCGGCAAGGGAGCTAATAATCGGTACAAAGCGCGAACCGCTGAAGAAACCAAGGAACTGAGGTAGTGAGACTTTATTGAAACGGCTATGCAGCGCGCAGGTGACAAGACCAATAACCACCCCACCAAACACGCCCGTTTCCAGCGTCTGAATACCCAGCGTCATCCCCTGGCCAACGGCACCAGGGTTCTCGTGCGCCAGTGTCCCGTTGAGGGTCAATAAGGCATTGATAGTGGCATTCATCACCAAAAATGCCAGCAATGCCGCCAGCCCGGCGGTACCTTTATCCGTTTTCGCCAGTCCTACAGCGACACCCACTGCAAACAGCACCGAAAGATTGGCAAACACAATAGAACCGGCGCTGGTCATGATTGTGAAGATTGCCTGCAACCAGTCGACATCCAAAAACGGATAAGCCGTCAATGTGTTTGGATTCGACAGTGCGCCGCCAATCCCTAACAACAGTCCCGCGGCGGGCAATACCGCAATCGGCAACATGAAGGATTTGCCGAAGCGCTGCGCTTTTTCAAACCATGCACCCGATGAGGCGCCGCTAAACATTTGCATCATTTTTTCATCTCCCCGACTAGTGATGAAAATTTTTACCATGATTATTTTTATAAATGAAAATTATCATCAAAAACCAGGAAGCCGATCATACTTTTTTAAAATGACTGGCATCTCTCCCCTGCTTTCCGCCACACTATCAGCAGAGAAACGCATTAAGGATTTTGCATGTCAGAAAATGAAAACCTGCTGCTGAGATTGCGCCAGAGCGTTGACGGATATAGCCGAACACAACAGAAGCTGGGAGAGTTTGTGCTAAGCGATCCGGCAAAAGTTGTCTACCTGACGATTACCGAACTGGCGCGTGAAAGCGACACCAGCGAAGCTAGCGTCACACGGCTGTGCCGTACGCTGGGGTGTAAGGGCTATAACGAGTTCAAAATGGCGCTGGCACTCGATCTCCAGCAAGAACAGCCGGTAGAGCACAGCGGGGATGAAATTGACAATGTGGTCAATGAATCCGTGCAAGCACTGCAGGACACCGCAAAATTACTCGACAGAGCATTACTTGAAGCAGCCGCTCTTGCGCTGCATCAGGCGCAGTCGGTACAGATTTATGGCGTAGCGGCCAGCGCCATTCTGGGGGAGTATTTACATTACAAACTCCTGCGCTTGGGCAAACCCGCACAATTGTTCAGCGATATGCATCGCGCAGCCATGAACGCCACAACGCTAAGCAAAGACACGCTCGTGGTGGCGATTTCCAGCTCAGGCTCCACGCGCGATCTGCTGCATGTCGTTAAACTGGCGCGTAAGCAAGGCGCGCGCGTACTGGCGTTAAGTAATACGCCGCGCAGTCCGTTGGCTTCGCTGAGTGATATTCAACTGGTCGCAGCCAAACCAGAAGGTCCGTTGAGTGCTGGTGCGCTAAACGCCAAGGTGGGAGTGATGCTGTTGGTAGAACTGCTCACCACTTCACTGATTGCGCTGGATGAAAAGTACAGTGATGTGAGCCAGAAAACCGCCAGTGCGACCTTACCGCTACTGCTTTAGCGGCATAAAAAAACCCGCCGCAGCGGGTTTTTACGTTAAGAGTTAAAGAACAGGATTACGCCTGACCTTTGATCTCTTTACGACCGTTGTACGGCGCTTGTTCACCCAGAGCTTCTTCGATACGAATCAGCTGGTTGTACTTAGCAACGCGGTCAGAACGGCTCATAGAACCGGTTTTGATCTGGCCTGCAGCGGTACCAACAGCCAGGTCAGCGATGGTAGCGTCTTCAGTTTCGCCAGAACGGTGAGAGATGACAGCGGTGTAGCCAGCGTCTTTCGCCATTTTGATCGCAGCCAGAGTTTCGGTCAGAGAACCGATCTGGTTGAATTTGATCAGGATGGAGTTAACGATGCCTTTTTCGATGCCTTCTTTCAGGATCTTGGTGTTGGTTACGAACAGATCGTCACCAACCAGCTGGATTTTGTCGCCCAGAACTTTAGTCTGGTATGCGAAACCGTCCCAGTCAGACTCGTCCAGACCATCTTCGATGGACACGATCGGGTACTGTTTGGTCAGTTCTTCCAGGAAGTGGGTGAATTCTTCGGAGGTGAATGCTTTGTTGCCTTCGCCAGCCAGAACGTATTTACCGTCTTTGTAGAATTCAGAAGCTGCACAGTCCATCGCCAGGGTGATGTCTTTGCCCAGCTCGTAGCCAGCTGCTTTAACCGCTTCAGCGATTACAGCCAGAGCTTCAGCGTTGGAACCCAGGTTCGGCGCGTAGCCGCCTTCGTCACCCACTGCAGTGTTCATACCTTTAGCTTTCAGAACTTTAGCCAGGTTATGGAACACTTCAGAACCCATACGTACGGCTTCTTTCAGGGTTTTAGCGCCAACCGGCTGAATCATGAACTCCTGGATGTCAACGTTGTTGTCAGCGTGCTCACCACCGTTGATGATGTTCATCATCGGAACCGGCATGGAGTATTTGCCCGGAGTACCGTTCAGTTCAGCGATGTGTGCATACAGCGGCAGGCCTTTAGCAGCAGCTGCTGCTTTGGCGTTCGCCAGGGACACAGCCAGGATGGCGTTTGCACCGAAGTTGGATTTGTTTTCAGTACCGTCCAGATCGATCATGATCTTGTCGATGCCAGCCTGATCTTTAGCATCTTTACCCAGCAGAGCCTGAGCAATTGGGCCGTTAACAGCTGCAACAGCTTTCAGTACGCCTTTACCCATGAAACGGGATTTGTCGCCGTCGCGCAGTTCCAGTGCTTCGCGGGAACCAGTAGAAGCACCTGACGGAGCTGCTGCCATACCAACGAAACCACCTTCCAGGTGTACTTCGGCTTCAACAGTCGGGTTACCACGGGAGTCGATGATTTCACGACCGATGATTTTAACGATTTTGGACATTAGATTTTCCTCAGTACAAGTTAAACTAAAACTCCAGACAAACAATGCACCCGGATGGGTGCATTGCCGTTCTAACTTTTTTACTTCTTACTTCGCCTGACGCTTCTGATGTTCACTGGCGGCTTTCACAAAGCCGGCAAACAGCGGGTGCCCATCACGTGGCGTGGAAGTAAATTCCGGGTGGAACTGACAGGCCACGAACCACGGATGATTCGGTACCTCAATGATCTCGACCAACTGATCATCACCGGAACGGCCTGCAATACGCAGACCCGCAGCTTCAATCTGTTTCAACAGCATATTGTTGACTTCGTAACGGTGGCGATGGCGTTCAACAATTGTCGGCGCGCCGTACAGCTGACGAACCAGGCTATCGTCGCTCAACTGACACTGCTGGGCGCCAAGGCGCATTGTGCCGCCCAGATCGCTCTTCTCGGTACGGACTTCAACGTTGCCGTCTTCATCGCGCCATTCGGTAATCAGGGCCACCACCGGGTACTTACAGTCTGGCACAAATTCCGTGGAGTTGGCGTTATCCATACCCACTACGTTACGTGCAAACTCAATCAACGCAACCTGCATACCCAGGCAAATACCCAGATAAGGAACATTGTTTTCACGCGCAAAGCGCGCTGTCGCGATCTTACCTTCAACACCACGGTAGCCGAAGCCGCCAGGGATCAGGATTGCATCAAGACCTTTCAGGATCTCAACGCCGCGCGTTTCGACATCTTGCGAATCGATCAGCTTAATGTTGACGGTGACACGATTCTTCAGACCACCGTGCTTCAATGCTTCGATAACTGACTTATAGGCATCCGGCAGTTCAATATACTTGCCGACCATACCGATAGTCACTTCGCCTGCCGGATTCGCTTCTTCGTAGATAACCTGTTCCCATTCTGACAGATTAGCTTCCGGACAGTTCAAGCTGAATCGTTTACAAATATAATCGTCAAGGCCCTGGGATTTCAACAGGCCTGGAATTTTATAGATGGAATCGACATCTTTCATTGAAATAACGGCTTTTTCTGGCACGTTACAGAACAATGCAATTTTTGCACGTTCGTTGGCCGGAACCGCGCGATCGGAACGACAGATCAGAATGTCAGGCTGGATACCAATAGACAGCAACTCTTTTACCGAGTGCTGAGTCGGTTTAGTTTTGACTTCACCGGCAGCGGCCAGGTAAGGAACCAGAGTCAGGTGCATGAACAGCGCGTGTTCACGACCGATATCTACCGCTAATTGGCGAATCGCTTCCAGGAATGGCAGGGATTCGATATCACCGACCGTACCGCCGATTTCAACCAGAACGACGTCATGACCTTCGCCACCGGCAAGGACACGCTCTTTAATGGCGTTGGTGATGTGCGGGATAACCTGTACGGTTGCACCCAGATAGTCGCCACGGCGCTCTTTGCGCAGGACATCGGAGTAAATTCGACCGGTAGTGAAGTTATTGCGGCGAGTCATTTTGGTACGAATGAAACGCTCATAGTGACCCAGGTCCAGGTCGGTTTCAGCGCCGTCTTCAGTAACGAACACTTCCCCGTGTTGGATTGGACTCATAGTACCTGGATCGACGTTGATATACGGATCCAGTTTCATCATGGTCACGTTGAGGCCACGAGCCTCAAGAATGGCTGCCAGGGAGGCTGCGGCAATGCCTTTACCCAGAGAGGATACGACCCCGCCGGTCACAAAAATATAGTTCGTTGTCATGCTGGACCTGAGAAGTTAGGGTGAAACGATGGAATTACCAAGACGGGAAAGTAGTATACCCGAACATGACGAGCGCCACAAACTTTCATTATTCCTCCTCTTCACCAGGCTCACATAAACATCGGGAGTGAGAAAATAGCCCCTTTGGGGTAAATGTTTTTGACGTAAATCAAGCGCTTGTTATTTAAAAAATCACACAAATCGCCCTTGACCGACGAAATCCCTTAGAGATCAATTTCCTGCCGTTTTACCTGTTGCCAGACTTCTTCCATAGTTTCCAGATCAACACCAGTCATTTCCAGACCCCGGGCCGCTACAATTCGCTCAACCTCACGAAAACGGCGCTCAAATTTCTCGTTCGCTTTTTGCAATGCGGTCTCAGCTTTAGTGCCTAAATGCCGAGCCATATTGACCGTAGCAAACAGCAGGTCGCCCATTTCCTCCTCCAGTTTAGCCTGGTCGACAACAGCCTGCTTCGCCTCAAACATGACTTCATCGATCTCTTCGTAAACCTTGTCGACAACCGGTCCTAATGTTTTCCAGTCGAAGCCAACATTAGAGCAGCGTTTCTGGATTTTTTGGGCGCGCATTAACGCCGGTAAACTACGGGGAATATCGTCGAGTGCGGAATGCTGCGCCTTCTGGGCGCGTTCTTCGCTTTTGATTTGCTCCCAGCGGGTCAACACCTCAGTGCTGTTACTGGCAGAAACATCAGCAAAAACATGTGGGTGGCGACGCTCAAGCTTATCGCTGATGGCGGCGCAAATATCATTGAAATCGAAACGTCCTTCTTCCTGCGCCATCTGGGCGTAAAACACCACCTGGAACAGCAAATCACCCAGTTCTCCACGCAGGTCGTCGAAGTCTTCCCGCGCAATTGCGTCCAGCACTTCATAGGTTTCTTCGAGGGTGTAAGGGGCAATAGTGGCGAATGTCTGCTCTTTGTCCCAGGGACAACCGTTTTCCGGGTCGCGCAGGCGCTGCATAATACCGAGCAGTCGGTCGATTTGATTCATTGGAATATCCTGAAATTTCAATACGCGAGGCCAGATAAGACGACAGCCGATATCCGGCAACATGGCAATGCCTGATGGCAACGCTAACGCGCCTCACCAGGCATGCAAACTTATCTGGCCTAATAAATAATTAATTACCGTGCAGACGACGTGCGTCGATCACATCCGGCACCTGGTTCAGCTTGCCAAGCACGCGCCCGAGCACCTGCAGGTTATAGATTTCGATGGTCATATCGATGGTAGCCAGCTGCTGTTTGGTATCACTCCGGCTGGCAACCCCCAGCACGTTCACCTTCTCGTTGGCAAGAATCGTGGTGATATCACGTAATAAGCCGCTGCGATCGTTAGCCTGGACGCGAACCACCAGCGAATATCCTGCCGAGTAGCTTTCGCCCCAAACCGCATCAACAATACGTTCCGGCGCATGGGAGCGCAGCTCGGTCAACTGTTCGCAATCCGCCCGGTGCACGGAAATACCGCGGCCCTGAGTGATAAACCCGACAATTTCATCGCCTGGAATCGGCTGGCAGCAGCGCGCGATATGGTGCATCAGGTTACCCACCCCTTCCACCACCACGCGACCGTCGTCTTTACGGCGACTCTGCGGCGCCTGCGTTTTCTGCTGAAGCTGTTTCAGCGCGGCGGCATCCTGTTCGGCTGCGCTTGGCTTATTAAACTGCGCCTGCAGGAAGTTCACCATCTGGTTGAGGCGAATATCCCCCCCACCAATCGCCGCCAGCAGCTCATCCAGCTCATTGAAGCTGTAGCGCGGCAGCAGGTGCTTTTCCGCTTCTTTCAAGCTAATGCCTAAATGCGCCAGCTCATCGTCGAGGATCTGGCGGCCAGCAAGGATGTTTTTGTCGCGGTCCTGTTTACGGAACCAGGCGTGGATCTTCGAACGCCCTCGACTGGTGGTGACATAGCCGAGGTTAGGGTTCAACCAGTCGCGGCTTGGGTTGGGCTGTTTCTGGGTGATAATTTCAATTTGATCGCCCATCTGCAGCTGGTAGGTAAACGGTACGATGCGCCCGCCAATTTTCGCGCCAATGCAACGATGCCCCACATCACTGTGAATATGATAAGCAAAATCGAGCGGTGTGGAGCCTGCAGGTAAGTCCACAACGTCGCCTTTTGGCGTAAAGACGTACACTCGGTCATCAAAGACCTGGCTACGGACTTCATCCAGCATTTCGCCAGAGTCCGCCATCTCTTCCTGCCAGGCGATCAGCTTACGCAGCCATGCAATACGATCTTCATGACCAGAACGCGCTACGCCTGAAGCGGTACCCTCTTTGTACTTCCAGTGTGCCGCAACGCCCAGTTCGGCATCTTCGTGCATCTGTTTCGTACGGATCTGAATTTCAATGGTTTTCCCGCCCGGTCCCAGCACAACCGTATGAATTGACTGATAGCCGTTGGGTTTCGGGTTAGCAACATAGTCATCGAACTCATCCGGCAGATGGCGATAGTGAGTATGCACTATCCCGAGCGCGGCATAGCAGTCCTGTAAACGCTCCGCCACGATACGCACCGCGCGCACGTCGAAAAGTTCATCGAAGGCCAGCTGCTTTTTCTGCATTTTGCGCCAGATGCTGTAGATGTGTTTCGGACGTCCGTACACTTCGGCTTTGACGCCTTCCGTTTTCATTTCTGAGCGCAAATGACCGACGAACTCATCAATATAATGCTCGCGATCGATGCGACGTTCGTGCAGCAGCTTGGCAATACGTTTGTATTCAGCCGGGTGCAGGTAACGGAAGCAGTAATCTTCCAGTTCCCATTTTAATTGCCCGATACCCAAACGGTTGGCCAGCGGCGCATAGATATTGGTGCACTCTTTTGCCGCCAGAACGCGTTCATCTTCCGGTGCATCCTTCACTTCACGCAGATGTGCAATCCGCTCCGCCAGCTTGATGACCACACAGCGGAAATCATCCACCATAGCCAGCAGCATGCGGCGAACGTTATCGACCTGTTCGGATGAGACTGAATCGGTATGAGTGGCCTTAAGCTGGCGTATTGCCGCCATATCCCGCACGCCGTGGATAAGATGAACAATGGATTTGCCCACGCTCTCGCGCAGGATGTCTTCACTGACCACGTTGGCATCTGCCAGAGGGAACAGCATTGCTGCGCGCAGCGTGTCGATATCCATGCTCAACATGGAGAGTATTTCAACCATCTCCACGCCGCGCCACAACAGCAGATCCGCATCCGGATGCCCCTGTGTCTGCTGCTGGCAGTACGCCCAGGTTTCGGCTAAGCGTTCACACGACTGCTGGCTGGAGATCCCCAGACTCGCGATCCATTTCTTTGGATCAAACTCACCAGCTTTATTTATATGTGCACTTCTTACCGCAACCATTGTCCTCTCCTTAAGGGGCCTGGCCTGTCGAAGTCGACAAGCCATACCCATTGTCTTTCACGCTGCATTACCACCCGAAATCCAATGGGTACAAAATTTATTACATACGCTCAAACAGGACCATTGATTCCAGGTGTCCAGTGTGCGGGAACATATCAAGCATCGCCAGTCGCCGTATGGCATATCCCGCGTTGAGCAAAGCGTCGCTGTCACGAGCCAGCGTTGCCGGGTTACAGGATACATAAACAACGCGTATAGGTTCTAATTTTATAATATGTTGCATCACACCTGCAGCCCCCGCACGCGCAGGATCGAGCAATACTTTGTCGAATCCGTTTTTCGCCCACGGCTGCCGGGTAACATCTTCCTCAAGGTTTTCATGAAAGAATGTCACATTGTGTAATCCGTTATTCAGCGCGTTTTCCCGACCTTTTTCCACCAGCGCCGGTACCCCTTCCACCCCCACCACGTTTGCAGCCCGGGTTGCCAACGGCAGGGTAAAATTACCCATTCCACAGAACAGATCGAGTACGCGATCTTCAGGTTGCACATCCAGCCATTCGAGCGCACGGGCCACCATTTGTTGGTTTACCCCTTCATTGACCTGAATAAAATCACGCGGGCTGAAGGTTAACCGTAGTCCATTTGAGTCATACCAGGGCGACTCTTCTGATATTGATTCCAGTATCTCGCTTTGCGGGGCCAGAAACAAAGACAGCCCCTGAGAATGCGAAAAGCATTCCAGTTTTTCTTTATCCTGAGCACTTAATGGCGCCGTGTGGCGCAAAATCATCAGGGTTCCGCTCCCCGCCTGCACCAACTCGACATGACCAAGATGGCGTAACCCTTGCAGACTTTCCAGACACGCCCGGATGTGGGGCAAGAGCGCTTCAAGCTGGGGCACCAAAATAGGGCATTGTTTGACATCGATAATGTCGCTGGATGCGGATTTGCGAAACCCCATCTGCAATTTTTGTTCTTTTGGCCGATAGTTCAGGCTCAACCTGGCGCGACGACGATAGCCCCACGGGGTATCAGCTATAACATCCGACACTTCACATTTCATTAAACGCGACAACGCCGCGCTTTTGCTACGCTGCTGCAACGAGATGCTGGCATGCTGCTGCTGGCAGCCGCCGCACACGCCAAAATGCGGGCAACGTGGCACTTCACGCTGCGGACTGTCGTTTAAACGTCGTTTTACTTGCGCGCGGGCGAACTGTTTTTTATCTTCGGTAATCACCACCTCGGCGCTTTCCTGAGGTAGCAATTCCGGTATAAACAACGCCTTTCCGTTATGGCGAGCAACGCCCTGGCCGAAAGGATCAAGGTCATTGACGGTAACGGTTATGATCTGACGCGTCGTCACGCGTCGTTTTGCAGAGTAGAATTGCGCCATCGACGAGATATATCTCTATTTAACAGTGTGACCCTAATTGTCCCATAACGGAACTCCATGACCAACTACAGCCTGCGCGCACGCATGATGATTCTGATCCTGGCCCCGACCGTCCTGATTGGTTTGCTGCTCAGTATCTTTTTTGTTGTGCATCGCTATAACGACTTGCAGCGTCAACTGGAAGATGCTGGCGCCAGCATCATTGAGCCACTCGCGGTCTCCAGCGAATATGGCATGAATCTGCAAAACAGAGAATCCATCGGCCAACTTATCAGCGTGCTGCATCGTCGCCATTCCGATATCGTGCGGGCAATTTCTGTCTATGACGAGAATAACCGGCTGTTTGTCACATCCAATTTTCATCTCGATCCGTCTGAAATGCAGCTGGCAACCGGTTCACCATTTCCCCGAAAGCTGAGCGTCACCCGGCTCGGGGATATTATGATCCTGCGAACGCCAATTATATCGGAAAGCTATTCGCCGGATGAATCTGCCGTCAGCGACGCCAAAAATACGGAAAATATGCTGGGGTATGTGGCGCTTGAGCTGGACCTCAAGTCAGTACGATTGCAGCAGTATAAAGAGATCTTTATCTCCAGCGTAATGATGCTGTTTTGTATCGGTATTGCGTTAATTTTTGGCTGGCGTCTGATGCGCGACGTGACTGGCCCGATTCGCAATATGGTAAATACCGTTGACCGAATACGTAGAGGACAGCTCGACAGCCGCGTCGAAGGTTTCATGTTGGGCGAGCTGGATATGCTCAAAAATGGCATCAACTCGATGGCGATGTCACTTGCGGCCTACCATGAAGAGATGCAGCACAACATCGACCAGGCCACCTCTGACCTGCGCGAAACGTTGGAGCAGATGGAAATCCAGAACGTCGAACTGGATCTGGCGAAGAAACGCGCCCAGGAAGCGGCGCGTATTAAGTCTGAGTTTCTGGCTAACATGTCGCATGAGCTGCGTACGCCGCTGAATGGCGTGATTGGCTTCACCCGCCTGACGCTTAAAACCGAGCTCAACACGACGCAGCGCGATCACCTGAATACGATTGAACGCTCGGCCAACAATCTGTTGGCCATCATCAATGATGTGCTCGACTTCTCCAAACTTGAGGCGGGCAAACTGATTCTGGAAAGCATCCCATTCCCGCTGCGTAGCACGCTGGATGACGTCGTCACGCTGTTAGCGCACTCATCCCATGATAAAGGGCTTGAGCTGACGCTAAATATTAAGAATGACGTGCCGGACAACGTCATCGGGGACCCGCTGCGCTTACAGCAGGTAATCACTAATCTGGTTGGCAATGCCATCAAATTTACCGAAGGCGGCAATATCGACATTCTGGTCGAGAAACGCGCCCTCAGTAACACGAAAGTGCAAATTGAAGTGCAAATCCGCGATACCGGAATTGGCATCCCTGAGCGCGATCAGTCACGCCTGTTCCAGGCCTTCCGCCAGGCCGATGCCAGTATTTCCCGCCGCCACGGCGGGACCGGACTGGGCCTGGTCATTACGCAAAAGCTGGTCAATGAAATGGGCGGGGATATCTCCTTCCACAGCCAGCCGAACCGGGGCTCCACGTTCTGGTTCCATATCAGCCTCGATCTCAACCCTAACGTTCTCGTGGATCGCTCAACCACGCACTGTCTGGCTGGTAAGCGACTGGCCTACGTTGAACCTAACGCCACTGCCGCGCAATGCACGTTAGATATCTTGAGTGAAACGCCGCTGGAGGTGATTTACAGCCCTTCATTCTCCGGGCTGCCGAAGGATCACTACGATATTCTGCTGCTTGGCATACCGGTCACTTTACGCGAACCGCTCACCATGCAGCATGAGCGGCTGGCAAGCGCAGCGGCGATGACCGACTTTTTGTTACTGGCTCTGCCTTGCCATGCGCAGATCAACGCTGAGAAATTAAAGCAGGGCGGCGCGGCGGCGTGCCTGTTGAAACCTCTAACCTCAACCCGCTTACTGCCAGCGTTGACAGAGTATTGTCAACTGAACCACAGCGCGGCTCCGCTGCTGTTAGACGAGAGCAAAATTGCGATGACCGTCATGGCGGTGGACGACAACCCGGCGAACCTCAAGCTGATTGGCGCACTGCTGGAAGATAAAGTGCAGCACGTCGTGCTCTGCGACAGCGGACATCAGGCAGTGGATCGCGCCAAACAGATGCAGTTTGATCTCATCCTGATGGATATTCAGATGCCAGACATGGACGGTATTCGCGCCTGCGAACTGATCCACCAGCTTCCTCATCAACAACAGACGCCGGTCATTGCGGTCACCGCGCATGCCATGGCTGGGCAAAAAGAGAAGCTGCTCAGCGCCGGAATGAACGATTACCTGGCGAAGCCTATCGAAGAAGATAAGCTGCATAATCTGCTGTTACGCTACAAACCCGGCGCGAGCACATCGCTGAGGGCGCTCGCTGTTGAACCGGTCGTCAATCCGAATACCACACTCGACTGGCAACTGGCGTTAAGGCAAGCCGCCGGTAAAAACGATCTGGCGCGGGATATGCTGCAAATGCTGCTCGATTTTCTGCCCGAAGTGCGTAACAAAATTGAAGAACAGCTGGTAGGTGAAAACCCTGAAGGACTGGTGGATATGATCCATAAACTGCATGGCAGTTGCGGTTATAGCGGCGTTCCCCGCATGAAAAACCTGTGTCAGCTTATTGAGCAGCAATTTCGTAGCGGGAGCAAAGAAGAAGAGCTGGAGCCTGAGTTTTTAGAGCTTCTGGATGAAATGGATAACGTTGCACGCGAAGCGAAGAAGTTGTTAGGGTAAAGATCTGATTGCCGGATGACGACGCTCACGCGTCTTATCCGGCCTTCATGCCACATCATTCAACGTAATTGCTGACCCGCTTTCAGGGTCGCGGCCACGTTTCGCGCCGTCATTCGCACGTTCTCACTCGCGTTCTTCAGCGCCTCATCTAGTGTGCAAACGGTATAGATAACGCTAAAAACCGCATCCAGCCCATGCTCATGTACAACACCGACATCAGCCGTCAGGCTGCCGGCAATGCCAATAACCGGTTTGTTGTAACGCTTTGCCACCTTCGCCACGCCAACCGGAACCTTACCGTGAATGGTCTGGCTGTCGATACGGCCTTCACCCGTGACCACTAAATCCGCATCCGCAACGCAGTCGTCGAGGTGTAACGCATCCGTCACGACCTCAATACCGCAGCGTAACTGCGCACCGCAAAACGCATACAGTGCCGCCCCCATACCACCAGCCGCGCCACCACCCGCCAGTTCCAGCACGTTGACGTCCAGATCGCGGGCAATGAGTTGCGCATAATGCGTGAGCGCCCGATCAAGACGAAGAATCATCTCCGGCGTCGCCCCCTTTTGCGGACCGAAGACCGCAGAGGCCCCCTCTTCACCGGTCAACGGATTAGTCACATCGCAGGCCACTTCAATACGGCACGCGGCAAGACGCGGGTCTAGCTGAGAAATATCAATCCGGGCGAGTGATTCAAGGCCAGTCCCGCCATGAGCAATATCGTTATTTTGCGCATCCAGTAATTTTGCTCCCAGCGCTTGCACCATCCCGGCACCGCCATCATTGGTGGCGCTGCCGCCAATGCCGATAATGATATGTTCAACGCCCGCGTCCAGCGCATGACGGATTAGCTCCCCGGTTCCCCAGGAGGTCGTTTTCAGCGGATCGCGTAAACCTGCGGGAACCTGCTCCAGTCCGCTGGCGGCCGCCATTTCGATAAACGCCGAACGCTCATCCCCGGATAAACCATAAAATGCCTGAATCGTTTTACCCAGAGGGCCGGTAACATCAACATGCACAAGGTGGCCTTGCGTTGCGGCAACCATCGCTTCGACCGTTCCCTCACCGCCATCCGCGACCGGGATCTTCACGTAATTCGCCTCAGGCCAGATCTCACGAAATCCCAGCTCAATAGCCGTTGCCACTTCAAGCGCACTCAAACTTTCCTTATAGGAATCCGGTGCGATTACTATTTTCATAAAGCATCCTTACGCATGTTGACTGTGTTAAGCATACACCAGGAGAAAAACCGCTCCTTTATGGGAGCGGTCCCAGCTCGCTTAGCGTACCATGCACGGACGCTTATTATCAAACGTCCAGTTCGGGATCAGATACTGCATTCCCATGGCATCATCGCGCGCTCCCAGTCCATGTTGCTGATACAGCTCATGAGCTTTCATAACCTGATCCATATCCAGCTCCACGCCCAGACCCGGCTTCGCCGGTACCTGCACCATGCCACCTTTGATTTCAAACGGCTCTTTGGTCAGGCGTTGATTGCCTTCCTGCCAGATCCAGTGGGTATCGATAGCGGTAATTTTGCCCGGTGCCGCCGCCGCAACATGAGTAAACATCGCCAGCGAAATATCAAAGTGGTTGTTAGAGTGCGAGCCCCAGGTCAGCCCAAACTCATGACACATCTGCGCAACGCGGACAGAACCCTGCATAGTCCAGAAGTGCGGATCCGCCAGCGGGATATCCACGGACTGCAACGACAGCGTATGTCCCATCTGACGCCAGTCGGTGGCGATCATGTTGGTGGCGGTCGGCAAACCGGTAGCACGACGGAATTCCGCCATGACTTCACGGCCTGAGAACCCCTGCTCGGCGCCGCACGGATCTTCCGCATAAGCCAGCGATCCTTTCAGGTACTTACCAATTTTAATCGCTTCATTCAGCGACCACGCACCATTGGGATCGAGCGTGACGCGTGCCTGTGGAAAGCGTTTCGCCAGCGCCACAATAGATTCCGCTTCTTCTTCCCCGGCCAACACCCCGCCTTTCAGTTTGAAATCGTTGAAACCATATTTCTCATATGCGGCTTCCGCCAGGCGCACCACTGCATCCGGGGTCATCGCCTCTTCATGACGCAGGCGATACCAGTCGCATTTCTCATCCGGCTGGCTCTGATACGGCAGCGGCGTCGCGTTACGGTTACCGACGAAGAACAGATAACCCAGCATTTCAACTTCGCTACGCTGCTGACCGTCGCCCAGCAGAGATGCGACGTTAACGCCCAGATGCTGACCCAGCAGATCCAACATGGCCGCTTCGATCCCGGTAACCACATGAATAGTGGTACGTAAATCGAAGGTCTGCAAACCACGGCCACCGGCATCACGATCGGCAAAGGTATTGCGGACCGCATTCAGTACGTTTTTGTATTCACCTAACGTTTTGCCCACCACCAGCGGAATGGCATCTTCCAGGGTCTGACGAATTTTTTCGCCGCCGGGAATCTCACCCACGCCGGTATGACCGGAGTTATCTTTGATAATCACAATATTACGCGTGAAGAACGGGGCATGTGCGCCGCTCAGATTCATCAGCATGCTGTCATGGCCCGCAACCGGGATCACCTGCATCGCGGTTACGACTGGGGTAGTAAATTGTGCGCTCATAATTAAGTCCTTATTCAAAATTAGTGGCGGCCGAAAACGGGACGTTTACGGTCAAAAGTCCATCCAGGGATCAGATACTGCATCGGGCCTGCGTCATTACGCGCGCCGCCGGGCAGCGCCTTATAGGCTTCATGCGCTTTCTGTACCTGATCCCAGTCCAGTTCCACGCCCAGGCCGGGCGCGTCGGGTACCGCAATTTTTCCGTGTTTAATCTCCAGCGGATTTTTGGTCAGGCGGCAATCGCCCTCCTGCCAGATCCAGTGGGTGTCGATCGCCGTTGGGTTGCCCGGCGCAGCGGCACCGACGTGGGTGAACATCGCCAGGGAAATATCAAAATGATTGTTAGAGTGGCAGCCCCAGGTCAGTCCCCAGTCATCGCATAGCTGTGCCACGCGCACCGCGCCGGAAAGGGTCCAGAAGTGCGGATCGGCCAGTGGAATATCTACCGAGTTGAGCATCACCGCATGGCCCATCTCACGCCAGTTGGTGGCTATCATATTCGTTGCTACCGGCAGACCGGTTGCACGGCGGAACTCGGCCATCACTTCGCGGCCAGAAAAGCCCTGTTCTGCGCCGCACGGATCTTCGGCGTAGGTCAGAACATCGTTCAGCCCTTTACACAAGGAAATAGCTTCATCCAGCAGCCAGGCACCGTTAGGGTCGACCGTAATACGCGCATCCGGGAAACATTGTTTCAACGCGCGAGCGGTGTCGATTTCCTGCTCGCCAGGCAGCACACCGCCTTTGAGTTTGAAATCTTTAAAGCCGTAGCGATCCTGCGAAGCCTGAGCCAGACGTACCACCGCCTCACTGTTCATCGCCTGCTGGTGACGCAGGTGATACCACTCATGGTTACCCGGCGTGCTGTCCAGATATGGCAGATCGGTTTTGCTGCGATCTCCCACGTAGAACAGATAGCCGAGCACGGTGACCGCATCGCGCTGCTTGCCTGGCCCTAACAGTTCGCAGACCGGTACGTTCAGCGCCTTGCCCAGCAGGTCGAGCAGTGCGGCTTCCAGCGCGGCCACCGCATTTACCCGCAGTTCAAAGGTCCAGGCACCTTTGCCAAAGGTGTCAAAATCAGCGGCCTGGTTGCCTTTATGCACCTGCTGAACCACCTTATTCAGGCGCGCGACTTCCTGGCCCAACACTTGTGGAATCGCGTCCACCAGCGTCTGATAAATCACTTCGCCGCCCGGTGCTTCACCGACGCCGGTATTTCCGGCGTTATCGGTGAGCACGACGATATTGCGGGTAAAGTATGCGTTATGCGCCCCGCCAATATTGAGCAGCATGCTGTCATGACCGGCCACCGGGATGACCTTCATATCGGTAATAATGGGACTCGATTGTGTTGTCATCATCATTGCCCTGCGACAGGTTTCAGTTCGATACGTTTAATATCACCCACCAGCACCAGATAGCTCACTACAGCAATCAGCGCATGCACCCCGACGTAAATCAACGCACCGTTAAACGAGCCAGTGGTACCTACGATGTAGCCGATAGCAATTGGCGTAACGATACCGGAGATGTTGCCAAACATATTGAACAGACCGCCGCTCAAACCGCTGATCTCTTTTGGCGCAGTATCGGCCATCACCGCCCATCCCAACGCACCGATACCTTTGCCGAAGAAGGCCAGCGCCATAAAGCCGATGATCATCCACTCCACGTTGACGTAGTTACAGAAGACCATCACCATCGACAACAGCATACCCAGTACGATTGGCGTTTTACGGGCGATATTCAGCGAACCGGTACGGCGCATCAGCCAGTCGGAAATAATGCCGCCGAGTACGCCGCCTGCGAATCCGCAAATGGCCGGAACCGAGGCAACAAAACCGGCTTTCAAAATCGACATACCGCGTGCCTGTACCAGATAAACCGGGAACCAGGTGATAAAGAAGTAGGTCAGCGCGTTTATGCAGTATTGGCCGATATAAATACCGATCATCATTCGTGAGCCCAGCAGTTGCTTGATCTGCCCCCACTTCACGCTGAACGGCACTTTGGCTTTGGCTGCCGCCTGATCCATATTGATCAGCGCTCCGCCTTCGGCAATGTAGTCCAGCTCTTTTTGGTTTACGCCCGGGTGCTGGTTCGGTTCATGAATCACCTTCAGCCAGATAAAGCTGATAACAATCCCGAGACCGCCCATAAAGAAGAACACATGCGACCAGCCCACTTCGTGGGTCAACCAGCCCATGATTGGCGCGAAGATCACGGTGGCAAAGTACTGCGCCGAGTTAAAAATAGCGACCGCCGTGCCCCTTTCCTGCGCCGGGAACCACGCCGCCACAATACGACTGTTGCCAGGGAAGGATGGCGCTTCGGCTAACCCCACGAGGAAGCGCAGGGTAAACAGCGCAACGATAATGCCGAAGCCGCTGAAGATATCGACGAAGCCCTGCAGCAGGGTAAACATCGACCAGATAAAAATGGACCAGAAGTAAACACGTTTTGAACCGAAGCGGTCGAGCAGCCAGCCGCCGGGGATCTGACCGATAACATAGGCCCATGAAAAAGCGGAGAATACATACCCCATCCCTACCGCATCCAGACCAATATCTTTGGCCATCTCCGAGCCGGCGATGGATAAGGTGGCGCGATCGCCGTAGTTGAAGGATGTGACGATAAACAGCATCACCACTATCCAGTAGCGAGCGTTAGTGCGTTTTTCCGCGCTGCTCGCCGCCTGACTTAATGAACTCATTGTTGCACTCCTGAATCTTGGCTTTCGCCAGTTCATTCTGTACAGCACCTGTAGGGTGATCAGAATGAGAGGTTAGTGTGTGGCAGTTTTGGTACAGCTCAGGGCCGTTTTATTCTGACTCGCTGCCTTTTCGGGAACTGACGGGAAAAGTATATGAAGGAGTGCCTCTTACCCTCACCGTGCAAAAACACAACATTGCGGGAGGTGAATGAGGTTGTTTATGGCATAAGCCTAAGGGAATGGAAGATGCTTCACGAAATTGGCGTTTGGTGGGCGTTTTGTTGCCGGGTAGCAACGCCTTACCCGGCCTACGATCCAAAAGAGAGTAACAGGCCCGTGCAAACAAAGCGCTGCCGGGCGCAAGGTTATTTAAGCAAGGTTCCCCAGTTTTCTACCCAGGGATTGGATTCGCTTTCCGGTTCAGGATGCTCGCTGGCGTCAATCAGCAGCATTTCCCCTACACGGTGGGCGCTTTGTTCCTGCAACAGTGCATCGAACTGCTTGCCGCCATTGCAGAAATTAACATAGCTACTGTCACCCAGCGCAATTACTCCGTAATGCAGATTTGGCTGGAAACCGAGATTATCTTTGATCCCCTGAAACAGCGGCACGATGCTATCCGGCAGATCGCCCTGCCCGGTCGTTGAGGTCACCACCAGCACATATTTTTCCTGATATGCCTGCCAGTCGCTGAGCTCGGGATCTTCGAACACCGTGGCTTTATGACCCTGCGCCGTCAAAATAGCTTCGGCCTCTTCGGCAACCAGCAACGCGTTTCCGTACATCGTGCCGACAAAAATTCCAATTTCCGCCATAATCGTAATCTCCTGGGACTTAAGAATCTATCTGCTCATCCTGACCTGACAGCCCGCTGAACTCAACCCTTTCATTCTCAGGGAGAAGTCCACGCCAGCCAAACTGTGATAGCGCCTGCATCCAGACATCATCCAGCCCGGCGCGAATAACCAGCGGTTCGCCGGTGAAAGGATGAGTCAGCGCAAGCTGGCTGGCATGAAGCATCAAACGCTGACAGCCAAAGTGCTCAGCGGCGCTGCGGTTTTGCCGCAAATCACCGTGCTTACTGTCGCCGATAATCGGATGGCGTAAGTGCGCCAGATGGCGTCTGAGCTGGTGTTTTCGACCGGTTTTAGGATCCAGTTCCACCAATCCGTAACGGGTCGTCGGATAACGCCCGGTCGCTACCGGCATCTCAACCGTCGCCAAACCGCGATAATGGGTGACGGCAGGCTGCGGGCCTTTATCATCACGGGCAAATTTATCGGCGATCTTATCCAGTTCTTCGACCAGCGGGTAATCCAGCACGGCATCATCCATCAGCCAGCCACGCACAATCGCATGATAGCGTTTCTGAATTTGATGATGTTCAAATTGCTGGGACAGCAACCGCCCGGCTTCGCTGGACAGTCCCATCAGCAGTACCCCGGAAGTCGGTCTGTCGAGTCGGTGGGCGGTAAAAACGTGCTGACCAATCTGGTCGCGTACCGTTTGCATCACCACCACTTTCTCATCCCGGTCGAGCCAACTGCGGTGAACCAACCAGCCCGAAGGTTTGTTAACTGCGACCAGCCATTCGTCCTGATACAGAATCTCCAGCATCAGGCGTTATCACTTGTAAACAGTGCATCCAATTCCTGCAATGCCGTCAGGAGAATTTCGCGTTGCGGGTGATCGGCTGCCAACGCCATTTCGTAATACGGTGCGACGGCAAAAGCCTGCGGAAGCGGCTGAGCGTTATCAATCAGCGTATGCATGCGGGGAATCAATACCCATTGCAGCCACTCAACCGGCTCCATGGTATCCATACAAAAAGGCTGCGTGCTGGTAAACAGATGCTCTGCAGGCTCATCCAACCGCCAGTGATTATGTTCACGCAGTAGCGCTTCAAGCGCGTGTAACTGCTGGCGCACACGGTCATGAGTCGTCATGAAATTAACCTCAATGATGAAAAATCTGGCGCGAAGAATAGCACTAGTGAAGGGAAATAAAAAAAGGGAGCACTGTAAAAACAGTGCTCCCGGTTCGTTTCGCAGCGTTCCAGCTACTTTTAGTGCTCCCTGCTCATCCGTGACAACTTTTCCTGTGGTCTTGCGACCTTGTTCATCCTGAACTCGTGCATCCTGCTCACATCACCCCGATGTGAAAACTTCATCCTGAAGTGTCCTGGCCATCCTGACCCGCCGAACATCCTGACCGGCTCTCATTCTCCATCCTGGAGGTGTCCCTTAACGCATCCAGCGCTTTCCGCTTCGCTTCATCCTGAAGCCTGTCCTTGTAACACCGTCCTGGTGTGTCCTGCCGAAGAGCCATCATCCTGATGTTCTCTTCGTTGTGCGACTCCTTGTCGACAGATATAGAATCGCCTGTTTCGCCTTGTCTTACAAGATGCTTACAGACACTCCCTTAAGATTATTTTCGTATGAAAGTTGACAATAAAACATTAACTTTATGAATAATAAGGAATAATTATTTTATCCGTTCATTAAGTCTTTACTTATTACCTGGCAATGTCCTACAGGGTTTGTAAGAGATCTCTCACAAGGTTCAGGGCAATCTGGATTACAGAACCGGCTTAAGCTGAGTGAGAAATTCCGCAAGTGAGTCCGCCAGCACCGTTCGTTTACGGGTTCCCAGCGTTTCTTTGCACACTTCACCGGAGAGATTGCACACCGAAATGACGTCAAGCTCATTGTCCTGGGTGGCAATAAAAAGCGTAGGCGACAGCTTGAGGCGCTTTTGCGTAACCAGGTGACCAATCAGGTTTTCCTGAACGCGCCTGAAGTCGTCTTCGCTCCAGGTTTGCAGCAGCGTTAGTTTTTCATCCGCAAACTGCGCGTGCATGTCCCCGGCAAACTGGGTGGTGTAAAAAGCGTGAACGGCTGGTTGTATCACGATATCAAAGGCGCGTTCAACCGCATTGAGGTTTTTTTCGCCGACAAAAGGCTGAGGTTGCCAGAATACCGCATCGTCTGTGGAAGAAATGATGCACGGAGAAGGTACGCCATACAGCTCATCGCTGAGGGGCCAGCTGTTGTTTTTTTCGTACCATGCGTCGCAATAACGTGTCGTAAAGGCTGTCAACGCCTGCGCTGTCAATTCGTCCACTGATTTCTCTCTTCACAAAAGCCAGGATACACTTGTCGCATAGTGTATCTGGTTTATGACGGTGAAACATGTCCTCTTATGAAAATCATCAGGCGCTTGACGGCCTGACTCTCGGTAAATCAACAGATTACCGTGACAATTACGATGCCAGCCTGCTGCAGGGCGTTCCACGCAGCCTGAACCGCGACCCGCTGGATTTACAGGCCGATAATCTGCCTTTTCACGGTGCCGATATCTGGACGCTATATGAGCTGTCTTGGCTGAATGCCAACGGTTTACCGCAGGTAGCGGTCGGTCATGTAGAACTGGATTACACCAGCGTAAATCTGATCGAATCGAAAAGCTTTAAGCTTTACCTGAACAGTTTTAACCAGACGCGTTTTGATTCCTGGGATGCGGTACGCCAGACGCTGGAAAACGATCTGCGCGCTTGTGCTCAGGGTGAGGTCAGCGTAGCGCTGTACCGTCTTGACGAACTTGAAGGACAACCGATAGCCCACTTTAACGGCACCTGTATCGACAATCAGGATATCGTCATCGATAACTACCAGTTCAGCACAGAGTATCTGGAAAATGCCGTTGGCGGTGAAAAAGCGGTGGAAGAGACGCTGGTCAGCCATCTGCTGAAGTCTAACTGCTTGATCACCCACCAGCCGGACTGGGGCTCCATACAGATTCAGTATCGCGGACGAAAAATCGATCGCGAGAAGCTGCTGCGTTATTTGGTCTCCTTCCGTCACCATAATGAGTTTCACGAGCAGTGCGTGGAACGCATTTTCAATGACATTCTGCGCTTCTGCCAGCCGGAGAAACTGAGCGTTTACGCACGCTACACGCGACGTGGCGGCCTGGACATTAACCCATGGCGCACCAACACCGATTTCACCCCAGCAACGGGGCGTCTGGTACGTCAGTAATCTTTTTTCTCAATTTTGCGTGCCGGATTCCGCGCGCAAGGTTGTGAAAGGTCATAAGCCAGGGCTATTGTAATCAACAGGGAATGACGTGTTGCGTCCCATAAGGAGTTTACTTGATTACACATATTAGCCCGCTTGGCTCAATGGACATGTTGTCGCAGCTGGAAGTCGATATGCTTAAACGCACGGCCAGCAGCGACCTGTATCAACTGTTTCGTAACTGTTCGCTTGCCGTTCTGAACTCCGGCAGTTTGACCGACAACAGCAAAGAGTTGCTGTCACGCTTTGAAAGTTTCGACATTAACGTGCTGCGCCGCGAACGGGGCGTGAAGCTGGAACTGATCAACCCACCTGAAGATGCGTTTGTTGATGGACGCATTATTCGCGCACTGCAGGCCAACCTGTTTGCCGTGCTGCGCGACATTCTGTTCGTCAATGGCCAGATCCATAACGCCGGTCGCTTTCAGCATCTGGATCTTGAAAGCTCGGTGCATATTACCAACCTGGTATTCTCGATCCTGCGCAATGCCCGGGCGCTACACGTGGGTGAAGCGCCGAACATGGTCGTCTGCTGGGGGGGGCACTCAATTAACGAAAATGAGTACCTGTACGCCCGTCGCGTTGGTACCCAGTTGGGCCTGCGCGAACTGAACATCTGTACCGGCTGTGGTCCGGGGGCGATGGAAGCGCCAATGAAAGGCGCTGCGGTCGGTCACGCCCAGCAACGATACAAAGACAGCCGCTTTATCGGTATGACCGAACCGTCAATCATTGCCGCTGAGCCGCCTAACCCGCTGGTTAACGAACTGATCATCATGCCAGACATTGAAAAACGTCTGGAAGCGTTCGTGCGTATCGCCCACGGTATAATCATCTTCCCAGGCGGCGTAGGGACAGCAGAAGAACTGCTGTATCTGCTGGGGATCCTGATGAACCCGGCCAACAAAGATCAGGTTTTACCGCTGATCCTGACTGGACCAAAAGAGAGCGCCGATTACTTCCGCGTGCTGGACGAATTTATCGTGCACACACTGGGGGAAGATGCGCGTCGCCACTATCGCATTATCATAGACGATGCAGCAGAAGTGGCTCGTCTGATGAAAAAAGCGATGCCGCTGGTGAAAGAGAACCGCCGTGACACCGGTGATGCCTACAGCTTTAACTGGTCTATTCGTATTGCGCCTGATTTACAGATGCCATTCGAGCCGTCCCATGAAAACATGGCTAACCTGAAGCTGTACCCGGATCAACCCGTGGAAGTACTGGCGGCAGACCTGCGCCGTGCGTTCTCGGGGATTGTAGCCGGTAACGTGAAGGAAGTCGGGATCCGCGCCATCGAAGAGTTTGGCCCGTACAAAATCCACGGTGACCGCGAAATGATGCGCCGCATGGATGATCTCCTGCAGGGCTTTGTTGCACAGCATCGTATGAAGTTACCAGGCTCCGCGTATATCCCTTGCTACGAGATTTGCGCCTAACCTCCAACAGCCGCCAGCAGACGCTATCGCGGTGACAGTTTTGTCCATATCAAAGCCGGGTTTGGCGCATCAGCCTCCCGGCTTTTTTTAGTGATACCAGTCACATAGCTCAGTCAATCATATAAATACCGATGATGTTTCATTAAAAATAGCGCGCTACGCAAACGATTACCTTTAAAACCCAACCGTGATTTATCTTAGGAAATTATTATTAGTCGCCAAAATCCTCTAAAAACAACAGTTTTTACAGCGTAACGCTCGTATCTTCGCGCCTTCGCTTTCATGATATATGTCGTTAATGTTAGCCTTCGCGCCCGTAAATTCGCTTTGACTATTTTTTAACAGATTAATGGTCCAAATTTATCCACATAAAAGGTGGATTATTGCATTTGGGATCGCGATCACTGATACATTCATTACTAAAATGTATCTTTCCGCCCGCAAATTATTACGGCGAAAAATTATATAAAAAATCGCTCAACGAATTTCGATTTACAGTCGGGTATTTTCTCATTGGATTGACCCCAAACCCGACTTTTTAAGCTTCCTCCAGGAGAAATAGATGGAAAACACTCAAACCAGCACTATCGTTACGGGCCAGACCCGCAGCGCATGGCGCAAGACAGACACCATGTGGATGCTGGGCCTTTACGGCACGGCGATTGGCGCGGGTGTATTGTTCCTGCCGATTAACGCAGGCGTAGGCGGTATGATTCCGCTGATCATCATGGCGATCCTTGCTTTCCCAATGACCTTCTTTGCACACCGCGGCCTGACTCGCTTCGTGCTGTCCGGTAAAAATCCGGGTGAAGACATTACTGAAGTTGTAGAAGAACACTTTGGTGTAGGCGCAGGTAAACTGATTACCCTGCTCTACTTCTTCGCTATCTACCCAATTCTGTTGGTCTACAGCGTAGCCATCACCAACACCGTCGAAAGCTTCCTGACCCACCAGTTGGCAATTACGCCGCCGCCGCGCGCAATCCTGTCTCTGATCCTGATTGTCGGCATGATGACCATCGTGCGTTTCGGTGAGCAGATGATCGTGAAGGCGATGAGCATCCTGGTATTCCCGTTTGTTGCCGCCCTGATGCTGCTGGCGCTGTACCTGATCCCTCAGTGGAGCGGTGCCGTTCTGGAAACCCTGTCCTTTGACTCTGCAGCAACCACCGGCAACGGACTGCTGTTGACCCTGTGGCTGGCAATTCCGGTAATGGTGTTCTCCTTCAACCACTCACCAATCATCTCCTCCTTCGCCGTGGCGAAGCGTGAAGAATACGGTGATGAAGCTGAGAAGAAATGCTCTAAGATTCTGGCATTCGCTCACATCATGATGGTGCTGACCGTTATGTTCTTCGTCTTCAGCTGCGTATTTAGCCTGACCCCAGCGGATCTGGCTGCAGCGAAAGAGCAGAACATCTCTATCCTGTCTTACCTGGCAAACCACTTTAACGCGCCGATCATTGCCTGGATGGCACCGATCATCGCGATTATCGCTATCACCAAATCCTTCCTCGGCCACTACCTGGGCGCACGTGAAGGTTTCAACGGTATGGTGATTAAGTCTCTGCGCGGCAAAGGCAAAACCATCGAAATCAACAAACTGAACAAAATCACTGCGCTGTTCATGCTGGTAACCACCTGGATTGTGGCGACGCTGAACCCAAGTATCCTCGGTATGATTGAAACCCTGGGTGGCCCAATCATCGCGATGATTCTGTTCCTGATGCCGATGTATGCAATTCAGAAAGTACCGGCAATGCGTAAATACAGCGGCCATATCAGCAACGTCTTCGTTGTGATTATGGGCCTGATCGCTATCTCCGCTATTTTCTACTCTCTGTTCAGTTAATTCCCCTGCGCCGCTCCTCGGGGCGGCGCACCTCGATACACAATGGACGCCTCATGATTAGCGTATTCGATATTTTCAAAATCGGCATTGGCCCTTCCAGCTCCCACACTGTTGGCCCGATGAAAGCAGGCAAACAATTCACGGATGACCTGATTGCACGCGGAATTCTCACTGACGTAACCCGCGTAGTGGTTGATGTCTATGGCTCCTTGTCTCTGACGGGGAAAGGTCACCATACCGACATCGCGATTATTATGGGCCTGGCGGGTAATCTGCCGGATACCGTAGACATTGATGCCATCCCGGCCTTTATCCAGGATGTGAATACTCATGGACGTTTGCTGCTGGCGGACGGTCAACATGAGGTCGAGTTCCCGGTCGACAAGTGCATGAATTTCCATGCGGACAATCTGTCCCTGCACGAAAACGGGATGCGTATTACCGCACTGGCGGGCGAAAAAGCCATTTACAGCCAGACTTACTATTCCATTGGCGGTGGGTTCATCGTTGATGAAGAACATTTTGGTTTACCGAACAACTCTCCGGTAAACGTGCCGTATCCGTATAAATCTGCGGCTGATTTGCAACGTCATTGCCAGGAAACCGGCCTGTCACTTTCCGGTCTGATGATGCAAAACGAACTGGCGCTGCACAGCAAAGAAGAGCTGGAACAACACTTCGCCAACGTCTGGGACGTCATGCGCAGCGGGATTGAGCGCGGCATCACCACCGAAGGTGTATTGCCGGGCAAACTGCGCGTTCCACGTCGCGCGGCGGCGCTGCGTCGTATGCTGGTCAGCAGCGACAAAACCACCACTGATCCGATGGCGGTTGTTGACTGGATCAACATGTTCGCGCTGGCCGTGAACGAAGAAAACGCTGCCGGTGGACGCGTGGTTACGGCGCCAACTAATGGCGCATGCGGGATTGTTCCTGCCGTGCTGGCGTACTACGACAAGTTTATCCGCGAAGTGAATGCTAACTCGCTGGCACGCTACATGCTGGTCGCGAGCGCCATTGGTTCACTGTACAAGATGAACGCCTCTATCTCTGGCGCCGAAGTGGGCTGTCAGGGTGAAGTCGGCGTTGCCTGCTCCATGGCTGCGGCCGGTCTGGCTGAACTGCTGGGCGGTAGCCCAACGCAGGTGTGCATCGCGGCGGAAATCGGTATGGAACATAACCTGGGTCTGACCTGCGATCCGGTTGCCGGCCAGGTGCAGGTACCGTGCATTGAGCGTAACGCCATTGCTTCGGTTAAAGCAGTGAACGCCGCACGTATGGCGCTGCGCCGTACCAGCGAACCGCGCGTGTGCCTTGATAAAGTCATCGAGACCATGTACGAAACCGGTAAAGACATGAACGCCAAATACCGTGAAACATCTCGCGGCGGTCTGGCGATGAAGATTGTCACCTGCGATTAAGTCCCACCACGTTTCAGGGTCTGTAGGCCGGATAAGGCGCTCGCCGCCATCCGGTCTACGGATAACGCTATTTCGCAACACTCGCCTCCCCTCGCCGTGAATGTTACCCTACAAACTTATTTGTTAGGGAGAACACTGTGGCCGTCCACCTGCTCATTGTCGATGCACTGAACCTTATCCGCCGCATTCACGCCGTACAGGGCTCACCCTGCGTAGAGACGTGCCAGCACGCGCTCGATCAGTTGATTGTGCACAGTCAGCCTACGCACGCCGTGGCGGTATTCGATGATGAAGCGCGCAACAGCGGCTGGCGTCACCAACGGTTGCCTGACTACAAAGCAGGTCGCCCCCCGATGCCTGATGAATTGCACCAGGAAATGCCCGCCTTACGCGCCGCTTTTGAACAGCGCGGCGTCTGCTGTTGGGTCTCCAGCGGGAATGAAGCCGATGATTTAGCCGCAACCCTGGCGGTTAAAGTGAGCCAGGCGGGACATCAGGCTACCATCGTCTCAACCGATAAAGGCTATTGTCAGTTGCTCTCCCCGACGCTGCGTATTCGTGACTACTTCCAGAAGCGCTGGCTGGATGCACCGTTTATTGAGAAAGAGTTTGGCGTGCTGCCGCAGCAGTTGCCTGATTACTGGGGACTGGCCGGGATCAGCAGTTCGAAAGTACCGGGGGTTGCAGGTATTGGTCCCAAAAGCGCCACGCAGCTGCTCGTACAGTTTCAACATCTGGAAGGCATTTACGCGCATCTTGATGAAGTACCAGACAAGTGGCGCAAGAAACTAGAGATGCACCAGGAGATGGCGTTTCTGTGTCGCGATATCGCACGGCTGCAAACGGACTTACATATCGACGGAAACCTGCAGCAATTACGGTTGGTGCGATAGGTCTGTTGCCGAATGGCGCTGTGCTTATCTGGCCTACACGTCGAACACCCCGGTAGGCCGGATAAGGCTTTCACGCCGTCACGCTGAAAAATTACCAGGCGGTGTGGTACAGCTCAACGATATCCCCAAGATTCGCTTCACGCGGATTTCCCCCGGTACAAACATCGTCCAATGCCGCCTGCGCCAGCGCAGGAATATCCTCTTTACGTACGCCAACATCGCGTAAATGCGGTGGGATCCCTACATCGCGGTTAAGGGCGAAGACGGCATCCACTGCCGCTTTACGTGCCTCTGCCAGCGTCAGTCCTTCAACCTTAACTCCCATCACCCGGGCGATATCGCGGAATTTTTCCCCGGTGAATTCGGCGTTATAGCGCATCACGTGCGGCAGCAAAATGGCATTTGCTACGCCGTGCGGCGTGTTATAAAACGCGCCTAACGGGTGTGCCATTCCATGCACTAATCCCAGACCAACGTTGGAAAAGCCCATCCCGGCCACGTACTGGCCCAGCGCCATCGCTTCCCCGGCCTGGGTATCGCCCGCAACGGAACCACGTAATGCCCCGGCTATCATTTCAATGGCTTTAATGTGCAGCGCATCGGTAAGCGCCCATGCTGCCCGCGTAATGTACCCCTCAATAGCATGGGTCAGGGCATCCACTCCGGTGGCGGCTTTTAGCGCCGCTGGCATGCCGTCCATCATGTCTGCATCGATGAACGCTACCTGTGGGATGTCATGGGGGTCGACACAAACAAACTTACGCCGATTTTCTTCGTCAGTGATCACGTAGTTAATGGTCACTTCCGCTGCCGTTCCCGCGGTGGTGGGGATAGCCATAACCGGCACGCTCGGGTTGCGCGTTGGCGATAACCCTTCAAGGCTGCGTACATCCGCAAACTCAGGGTTATTATTGATAATGCCAATCGCTTTACAGGTATCCTGAGGGGAGCCTCCGCCGATGGCGATCAGATAGTCTGCGCCGCTTTGCTGAAAGACACCCAACCCTTCCTGCACCACCGCAATGGTTGGGTTAGGAATAACGCCTGAATAGATTTCCCATGCCAGACCAGCAGCATCCATTCGGGAAGTCACCTTATCGACAACGCCGCACTGCACCAGATTTTTATCAGTCACAATCAACGCTTTGCGATAACCACGACGGATGACTTCATCGGTTAATGCACCAACAGCTCCCCGGCCAAACCATGCCGTTTCGTTCAGAATCATTCTGTTCGCCATCGTATTTCTCCTTTTCGCTATGCGAAATTACTCTTCAATGCGTAATCCGTAAGATTTGAATTTCTCCAGCACAATGGCGATCTCCTCGTCATCCAGCACCGGCACCGGGTCAACAATCGCCAGCGTGCTCAGATAAAGGCGGGCCAGAACTTCCACTTCATGCGCCAACCACAGTGCTTTTTCCAAATTCGCTTCACAAGCAATCAACCCATGGTGCTGTAAAAGCGTTGCCTTACGGTTTTTCAGGGCGACGCTCACATGCTCTGACAGCTCTCGTGTACCAAACGTCGCATAAGGCGCACACGGAATAGAGTTCCCCCCAGCCGCCGCAATCATGTAGTGAATTGCCGGGATAGGGCGATTAAGAATAGAAACGGCCGTGCAATGTACGGCATGGTTATGGACAACCGCATTGGCATCCGGACGTGTCTGGTATGCCGCCAGGTGAAAACGCCATTCACTGGAGGGTAATTGTCCTTTATCATATTTCCCGTCGTTATCTACATACACGATCATATTTTCAGTAAGTCTTTCGTAAGGAATACCGCTGGGCGTGATCAGCATCCCATTTTCATAACGCGCACTCACATTTCCCGCCGTCCCCTGATTCAATCCAAGGCTGGTCATTTCAAGGCAGGTTTCAATGATTTCTCGCGACAAACGCATTCTTTCCATAATGATTCTCCGGGTACAGTTTCCCCTCGTCTTTATTGCGAAAAATGCAGCCGCAGAGTAAGACGGGTCAGGTTTCAGATACAGGCAGCCACTGAACGTATATATTCAGGTTCAGTAGGCCGATTTATTTATAGCGGCGTATTAAGGTTGTCTTACGCGCTTAATAAGTTTCATCTCAACTTTTACAGTTTCTTTAATTGGCTGGTCATCAATAGCACTCATCATCATATCGAACGCTTTTTCCGCCCAAACATTTTCATCCTGCTGCATTGACCAGACATTATTGGCGAGGAATCCCAGCATTGGGTGTTCATCGAATGTCCCAATATTAATTTCAGGTGGAATTGTGCCAAAACGATTACGAATAGCGTTAATGGCCCCCTCCAGTACGGGTAATGATGAGGCAATAAATGCCTGTGGGCAGCCCTGTTCGCCGATCAACTCATCCATCAGTCGATAACCCCCCTCGGGCGTGTTGTCCGGCCCTTCGCGCACCCAATCGCTATGCAAAATACCATTATTGCTCAATGCATTAAGATAACCTTGCAAACGGTCGCCGATGCTGGGTAATCCCGTATCTCCCACCAAAAACCAGATCGGCGACTTTCCAGCGTCAAACAAACTTTGCGTCAACTTTTCGCCGCCCAAAATGTTATGGCTTTCTACCAGAGCGTTATCGGTATACTTAAAATCACGGTCAAGTAACACCATCGGTTTTCTGACCTGACGTAAATGGTGCTGCTGATTCTCTAATGTTGAGGGAACAATAAAAAGGCCATCGACATTGCGAGCTATTAACGCTTTGGTCAGTTTATTTTCGTAATCAACATCGTCATAGGTACAGCTAATCGTTAGCTGATAACCGGAACGACGACAGCGTTGCTCAAGTTTTTCTGCGAGTGTGGCAAAAAACACGTTAGAAATATTGGGCACAATCAATCCCAACGTATCCGTTTTATTCAATTTCAGGCTACGTGCTGAATGGTTAATGACGTAACCATAGCGCTCGACATATTCATTAATACGCGTTTGGGTTTTGACACTGATTCGATATTGCTCTGCTTTCCCGTTCAGCACCAGTCGTACGGTCGTAACCGATAAATTCAGATCGCTGGCTATCTGTTCTACTGTTTTAGCCATTTATATGCCCCAGTTCACATCCAAAAACGTCAATCTACAATCATAAAAGTATTTTAAACTTTTGTCTTACTGCATAAGTTGGTTAATCGCCTGCTGCTGATCCCACATCATCAGATAAGCCTGATATTTGCGGTCATAGAAGTTCCGCCGTGCCGGGTTAGCCTTAATCACCTCGCCTGATCGAACCATCGCCTGGCATGCAGATGGAATATTTTCCCACGCGCCGCAGGCAACCGCGCCAGTGATGGCCGCCCCTAACGTCACCGCATCCTCTTCCTGCATCAGATGAATATCGCATCCGGTGGCATCGGCATATTCTCGCAACCATAGTGGGTTATGCGTTGCGCCGCCGCACAGCGTCAGTCGGGAAATGGTGTGACCGTTTTCGCGCATCACTTCCATAATATGCCGCGTACCGCAGGCGATCGCCTGTAATGTCGCCAGGTACAGACGAGCAACCTGCATCTCGCCTCGCTCAAGAGTCAAACCGCAAACACTCCCCCGGGCATCGGGTCGCGCGCGCGGTGAACGATTACCGTGATGATCGGCCAGCACATGCAAATAACGACCAGGCTCTGGCTCCAGCGCCTCAAGTGCGGCAACCCATTCATTAACTAAAACGATGGGATGGCAACCCCGCGCCTCAGCCTTGTGAAATAGCGCCGCGCTGGCTCCTGACTCCTGAAGCGTCCAGTCGACTAACGCCCCAGCAGCACTTTGCCCCCCTTCTGTCAGCCAGTAGCCTGGCAGCATGGCTGACCAGTACGGCCCCCATACACCTGGTGTATGAATTTCCTGCTCGCTGCACAGCATATGGCAATTTGACGTTCCGCTGATCAACGCCAACGTCCCCTCAGGCTCAACACCGGCAAGCGCTACTCCGCCCGCATGGGCATCAATCATTCCGCTGGCGACGACCACTGCAGTCGTCAGCCCCAGCGCCTGGGCCGCATCGGCGCTAAGCGTTCCAACGGCAGCGCCTGGCGGCAGGATCCGCGACGGGATTTTTCCCAACAAATCCGTTAGCTCAACAGCGTCAAGCAGGGAGTGGCTAAAGCGTTGTTCATGTGCCAGATAGTTCCATTTACAGGTCAGCGTGCACAGACCAGCAACATCACAGGCGGTAGCTTTAGAGACCAGAAAGTCCGCCAGATCGTAGAAGCGATGCGCACTCTGCCAGGTGGCTGGAAAATGGTTTTTCAACCACAGTACTTTAGGAAGCTCCATTTCGACGCTGACTTCACCGCCAACGTAGCGCAAAGCCGGATCCTGCGTGGCGTTTATACGTTGCGTCTCCTGCGCCGCACGATGATC
Organism: Citrobacter sp. RHB35-C21; assembly: GCF_013816515.1. Classification (NCBI taxonomy): domain Bacteria; kingdom Pseudomonadati; phylum Pseudomonadota; class Gammaproteobacteria; order Enterobacterales; family Enterobacteriaceae; genus Citrobacter; species Citrobacter sp. RHB35-C21. Next base: position 1,098,590 of record NZ_CP057147.1, on the reverse strand, counting down.
CATCCACATGATGATGTTATGGTCTGATGGTTCGCCTGGTGAAACCGCCAGGCCCCGCCCCAGTTCATCCAGTGCCACCAATGAACAGGTGGCATCAAATCCCAATGCGCGGATCTCCTCAATGCGAACCCCGGATGACGACACCGCCTCCTTCACTGCATGGCAAACCTGCTGCCAGATTTCTGCAGATGACTGCTCAACCCGCTCAGGACCGGGTCGAAACTGCGAGATGGCGTGTGTCGCAAAAGCCAGCCGTTTGCCACTGGCATCAAAGACACCAGCCCTGACGCTGGCGGAACCGACATCCACACCGAGGAAATATCCACTGCCCATAGTAACTCCCTGACGCTGGCGAATGATGGGGCGAGCACTTCGCCCCAACGGTGTTATTTTTTACCGAATGGGTGTAACAGCTTGTCAATTTCCGGGGTGTCAATGTTCTTCGCATTAACGAATTTAACCGGAATATCAATTTCTTTCGGTACAGACTGACCCGATACCGCTGCATTTAGTGTCTTGATACCCTGGTAGCCAATCTGATAAGCGTCCTGCACGACAAAGCCCTGAATGACCCCAGACTTCAGGAAAGCAATGATTGCCTCGGTGCTATCAAAACCAATCACTTTCACTTTGCCTTTCAGGTTTTGACTATCAATGGCGTTTGCTACGCCCAGCGTTGAGCCTTCATTGGTGCCATAAATCCCTGCAATATCAGGGTTGGCCTGGATCATATCGATGGTTTTATCCATCGCTTTTTGCGGATCGCCATCGCTGTACTGGACCGGTAGCACCTGGATTTCCGGGTATTTCTCCTTCATGCGGGCAATAAATCCTTCCGAACGCTCAATCGCTGAGGAGGTCCCCGCTACGTGCGCAATAATGCCCACTTTACCTTTGCTGCCCACTTCCGCAGCCAGTGCATCCGCCGCTTCAGCACCGGCTTTACGGTTATTCGTGGCGACAAAGCTCACTGGAATATCGGAATTCACGCCGGAGTCAAACGTCACAACTTTAATGCCGCGTGAATTTGCGGTCTCAACTAATGGCGCCAGCGCATTGGCATCTAACGCTGCCAGCAATAGCCCATTGGGTTTTTGCGCCATCGCGTTTTCAACTAGCTGAATCTGCTCGGCAATCTGAGTTTCATCCGCCGGGCCAACATAGCTGGTTTTATCACCCGACTCTTTTGCTGCCGCTTCCGTCCCCATTTTTACGGTTTGCCAGAATTCATGCTGGAAACCTTTACTGACCACCGGAAGGTTCATATCTTTAGCCAATACGCTGGATGTCATACAGGCCAGCAGGGATAACGCATAGACAAAATTCCTGGTTCTCATTGTTTTACTCCGTTCTGAGTGAGTCACCCTAAACGTCAGGGTTATGATGCCCCGTGACTTCCGGGAGCGTAAATCAACGAATTTTTTTGCGTAATGTATCGAGATAAACCGCAGCAATGACCACCACGCCCATGGCCACCATTTGCCAGAACTGGGAAACCCCCATCAGGTTCAGACCATTTTTCAACACGCTCATAATGAATGCGCCGATGATAGTCCCGCCGATGGTGCCAATTCCCCCCATCAGGCTCGTCCCACCAATAACAACCGCCGCGATGGCTTCCAGTTCATAACCCACGCCAACCGTTGGCTGACCAGAGTTCAAACGTGAGGCCAGAATAACCCCGGCGATCCCGGTCAGCAGACCGCAAAAGGCGTAGACGAAAATTTTGACGCGTTGAACTTTAATTCCGGAAAGGTGTGCGGCCACCTCATTGCTACCCACAGCGTAAACATAGCGACCAATCACCGTTTTCTTCAGGATGTAGGCGGCGATTAGCGCCACCACCACCAGGTAAAAAACGGGATAAGGCAACACATCGAACAAACGTCCCTGGGCCAGCATTTTGAAGGTGGGGTAATCAGCGAAATAAATCGCACGACCATCTGTCATCACCATATTGATGCCTCTGACGGACATCATCAGGCCCAGCGTGGCGATAAAAGGTGGGATAGTCATTTTGGTGACCAGCAGACCATTGATATAGCCGCATAATCCACCGGCCAGCACCCCGGCCAGAATACATACGGGCAGAGGCAATCCCAGCGTGGCGCTGATGCCTACCGCAACACCCGAAAAGGCCACCACCGAGCCAAGAGAAAGGTCGATTCCTGACGTGATAATGACGAAGGTAACGCCAATCGCCATAATGCCAATCACTGAAGTTTGCAGAGCGATTGTCATGATGTTTTCAGTGTTAAAGAAAAATGGCGAACCAAAGCTAAAAAATATTACTAAAATAATCAGACTCAAAAGCGGCGCAAGGCGCATTAAAAGTTCTTTGTTAATTTTTATTTTCTTATTATTGCTGTCTGAAGAGGTTACAGAGATAGTCATAAATTAGTCCTCTAACGTCGCATATTGCATGATTTTTTCTTGTGTGGCGTCATCAGAAGCTAACTCCCCGGTAATACGTCCATTACGCATCACTAAAATGCGATCGCACATACCCAGCACTTCCGGTAATTCAGAGGAGATCATGATAATTGACTTCCCTTTTGCCACCAGTCGATTCATTAATTCATAAATCTCAAGTTTGGCACCCACATCAATACCGCGAGTGGGTTCATCAAAGATGAGAATATCGGTGTCTTTACACACCCATCTGGCAATAATAATTTTCTGCTGATTACCACCACTTAAATTCAGAGCAGCCTGTTCTAAATGTGGTGTTTTAATGCGTAGGGCTTTCACCTGTTCTTCGCTGGTTTTCTGACAACGTTTGCTGTCCACGTTGCCATAACGATCGGAATACTCAGGATAATTGCCCAACATAATATTGCGCTCAACGGACAGTCCTAATGCCAGCCCCTCTTTTTTCCTGTCCTCGGTTAAATAGCTGATACCCTGTTTGATAGCATCAGGAATATCTTTAATTACCGTCACGTTACCGTTCAGCTTGAGGGTTCCGCCATCAATGGGATCCGCACCAAAAATCGCCCGCGCCAGCTCAGTACGTCCTGCCCCCATCAGACCGGCGAAGCCCAAAATTTCGCCCTGATACAGAGTGAAATCAATATTGTTCAATACGCCATTGCGCGTCAGACCGCTTACTTCCAACACCGGCTTGCGTTGAGCCAAAGGTTCGCGGCGAGGATAGATATTGCCAAGATCGCGCCCAACCATCATGGCAATCAGATCGCTAATTTTAACCGCATCATAATCCACAGTGGCAATAAACTGACCATCCCGCATCACCGTCGCGCGATCGGCGATCAGCGCCAGTTCCTCTAACCTGTGCGAGATATAAACAATGCCCGTTCCCTGTTCTTTCAGCAAACGAGTAACCTGAAATAAGCTGTCAATTTCCGTTTCGGTCAGTGCTGCCGTCGGTTCATCCATAATAAGAATCTTGGCATTCACCGATATCGCTTTAGCAATCTCAACCATTTGTTGTTGCGCGACGGTCAGATCGGCCACCAGCGTTTCTGGAGAGATATTCAGGTTTAATTTTTGCAAAATATCGATAGCTGCCTGTCGCTGTTGTTTATCATCCAGACGCCAGCGATTATTTTTGCAAAACTCCCTGCCAATAAATATATTATCTTCCACCGTGAGTTCAGGGAAAAGGTTAAACTCCTGGTGAATGATAGTGATACCTGCGCTTTGTGCACTCAACGGGTTCGCAAAAGTAACAGGTTGTCCCTCAAAAATAATATCCCCTTCATCAGGCTGATAAACACCGGATAAAATCTTCATCAACGTAGACTTTCCTGCGCCATTCTCACCCAGCAGCGCATGAACCTCTCCTTTGCGTAAAGCAAAATCCACATTACTCAACGCTAATACGCCGGGAAAACGTTTCGTAATATGACTCATCTGTAAAAATGTTTCAGACATTGCTGCTTTCCTCAATATACAGAAACTGCAATCAGTGAATCAGGCGCAAAACGTTGCCAGGAAGCCATCGTCACCGTTAATGCGAATACTACCTATAAGTTCATATGCGTTTTATCAATTATGCTAACTCGAGTTAGCGAAGTGCCTTTTAAAGCTATTTTAGCTACTCAAAATAGCCAAATCATTTGGTTTAAAACTGTGACGCTGAACAGACAATTTATTATAAATAATTAATTTAAAAAGGATTTATTGAAAATACCCGTCCTGGTTTATTTGACGCAGATCGAATTTTAACCACTTCTCGTGAAGCCTCTCACAGTTCCACAACAAAAAAGTTGTGCAAAAAACTCTCTAATACCTAAGCTAACTCGAGTTAGCAAAAATGGGTTATTCAGCCAACTGCGACAGTGGTGTTCAACATCCGCTTTTGCAGCACGGCATAAAGTGAGATGAGGAACCTCGAATGAACAAATATAGCTTACCGAAAATTGGAATTCGTCCGGTGATTGATGGGCGCCGTATGGGTGTTCGTGAATCGCTCGAAGAGCAAACCATGAATATGGCAAAAGCCACTGCTGCGCTGATCACAGAGAAACTTCGTCACGCCTGTGGTGCACAAATTGAATGTGTGATTGCCGACACTTGCATTGCCGGGATGGCTGAATCTGCCGCCTGTGAAGAAAAATTCAGCAGCCTGAACGTAGGCGTGACGATTACTGTTACCCCATGCTGGTGCTACGGTAGCGAAACCATCGACATGGATCCGATGCGCCCGAAAGCTATCTGGGGCTTTAACGGAACAGAACGTCCCGGCGCAGTTTATCTGGCCGCAGCATTGGCTGCGCATAATCAAAAAGGACTTCCCGCCTTCTCTATTTACGGCCATGACGTACAGGATGCCGGCGACACCACGATCCCTGCCGATGTTGAAGAAAAATTGCTGCGCTTTGCCCGCGCGGGCCTGGCGGTTGCCAGTATGAAAGGCAAAAGCTACCTGTCCGTAGGCGGTGTTTCAATGGGCATTGCCGGCTCGATTGTCGATCATAACTTCTTTGAATCCTGGCTGGGGATGAAGGTTCAACCCGTTGATATGACCGAACTGCGTCGTCGCATCGACCAAAAAATCTATGACGAAGCTGAGCTGGAAATGGCGCTGGCGTGGGCGGATAAAAACTTCCGCTACGGTGAAGATCAGAACGCACAGCAATATAAGCGTAACGCAGAGCAGAGCCGTGAGGTGCTGAAAGAGAGCCTGCTGATGGCCATGTGCATTCGCGACATGATGCAGGGTAACCAAAAACTGGCAGACAAAGGTCGGGTTGAAGAGTCGCTGGGGTACAACGCGATTGCCGCAGGCTTCCAGGGCCAGCGTCACTGGACCGATCAATACCCGAATGGCGATACCGCCGAAGCACTGCTCAACAGCTCCTTTGACTGGAACGGCATTCGCGAACCGTTCGTTGTCGCCACCGAAAACGACAGCCTGAACGGCGTGGCGATGCTGTTTGGTCATCAACTCACCGGCACAGCGCAGGTCTTTGCCGATGTGCGCACCTACTGGTCGCCAGAGGCGGTTGAACGCGTCACGGGTAAACCGCTGACCGGCCTTGCTGAGCACGGTATTATTCACCTGATTAACTCCGGCTCGGCAGCGCTGGATGGCTCCTGCAAACAGCGTGACGGCGAAGGGAAACCGACCATGAAGCCGCACTGGGAAATCTCACAGAAAGAGGCGGATGATTGCCTGGCGGCTACCGAATGGTGTCCGGCTATTCACGAATACTTCCGCGGCGGCGGCTATTCTTCTCGCTTCCTGACCGAGGGCGGCGTGCCGTTCACCATGACCCGCATCAACATCATCAAAGGCCTGGGCCCGGTGCTGCAAATCGCGGAAGGCTGGAGCGTGGAATTGCCGAAAGAGATGCACGACCAGCTTGATGCGCGCACCAACTCCACCTGGCCAACCACCTGGTTCGCCCCGCGCTTAACCGGTAAAGGCCCGTTCAGCGATGTCTATTCCGTCATGGCTAACTGGGGCGCAAACCACGGCGTACTGACGATTGGTCACGTGGGCGCGGACTTTATTACGCTCGCCGCCATGTTGCGTATCCCGGTTTGTATGCACAACGTGGAAGACGAAAAAATTTACCGCCCTTCAGCCTGGGCAGCCCATGGTATGGATATGGAAGGCCAGGATTATCGCGCCTGCCAGAACTACGGCCCGCTGTATAAGCGTTAATGCGACTCTGGCCCGGTGGCGCAAGCTTACCGGGCCTGCGCGGTGAATTTTGTAGGCCGGGTAAGCGCTGCGCCATCCGGCTACGTTTGGGGAGCGATTATGAAACAAGACGTTATCCTGGTTCTCGACTGTGGCGCGACCAACGTGCGGGCTATCGCCGTTGACCGACAGGGAAAGATTGTCGCCCGCGCAGCAACCCCGAACGCCAGTGACATCGCAACAGAAAACAGTACCTGGCATCAATGGTCGCTGGAGGCCATTCTGCAACGCTTCGCCGATTGCTGTCAGCGCCTCTGCACGCAACTAGCCGCCTGCCATGTCCGCGGGATCGCCGTCACCACTTTTGGCGTAGACGGCGCGCTGGTTGATAAGAACGGCAAGCAGCTGTATCCGGTGATTAGCTGGAAATGCCCACGCACCGCAGCGGTGATGGAGAATATTCACCGTTACATATCACCGCAGCAATTGCAGGAAATTTCCGGCGTCGGCGCATTTAGCTTCAACACGCTGTATAAACTGGTGTGGCTGAAAGAAAACCATCCGCAATTTCTGGAGCAGGCGCACGCCTGGTTGTTTATCTCGTCGCTTATCAACCACCGTTTAACCGGCGAGTTCACTACAGATATCACCATGGCGGGCACCAGTCAGCTGCTGGACATCCGGCAGCGCGATTTTAGTCATGACATTTTGCAGGCTACGGGCATACCGCGCCGTCTGTTCCCGCGCCTGGTTGAAGCAGGCGAACAGATTGGGGCTTTGCAACCAGAGGCTGCCAGCCTGCTCGGGCTTACGGCGGGAATTCCGGTCATCTCTGCCGGCCACGACACGCAGTTTGCGCTATTTGGCGCTGGAGCCCAGCCAGATGAACCGGTGCTCTCTTCCGGCACATGGGAAATTCTGATGGTGCGCAGTGCGCAGGTGGATACCTCCCAGCTCAGCCAATATGCGGGTTCCACTTGTGAGCTGGATAGCCAGGCTGGACTGAATAACCCCGGCATGCAGTGGCTGGCTTCCGGTGTACTTGAGTGGGTGCGTAAGCTGTTGTGGACTGCCGACACCCCCTGGCAGACGTTGATTGACGAAGCCAGGGCCATCCCGGCAGGCGCCGAAGGCGTGAAGATGCACTGCGACCTGCTGGCCTGTCAGAATGCGGGCTGGCAAGGGGTTACGCTCAATACCACCCGTGGGCACTTTTATCGCGCCGCGCTGGAAGGACTGACAGAACAGCTGCAGCGAAACCTCCATACGCTGGAAAAAATCGGTCATTTCCAGGCCACAGAACTGCTATTGGTTGGTGGGGGAAGCCGCAACGCGTTGTGGAATCAGATCAAAGCGAATGTGCTCGGGATACCTGTCAAAGTGCTGGATGACGCCGAAACCACCGTGGCAGGTGCCGCAATGTTTGCGTGGTCGGGCATTGGGGAATTTGCCTCACCGGAACAGGCACGCGGGCAGGTACGCTACCAGTACCGTTACTTTTATCCGCAAACCGAATCCGAACTAACAGGAGTTGAGTAATATGCTCAAAACAATATCTCCCTTAATTTCGCCCGACCTGCTGAAGGTGCTGGCTGAGATGGGGCACGGCGATGAGATTATATTTTCCGATGCCCACTTCCCGGCCCACAGCATGGGACCACAGGTTATCCGCGCCGACGGTCTATTGGTCAGCGACCTGCTACAGGCGATTATTCCGCTCTTTGAACTGGACAGCTATGCCCCACCGCTGGTGATGATGGCGGCTGTTGAAGGCGATGCCCTCGATCCTGACGTCGAGGCCCGCTATCGTCAGGCGCTTTCACTGCAAACCCCCTGCCCGGACATCACGCGTATTGACCGCTATGCCTTCTATGAACGCGCGCAACAGGCGTTTGCTATCGTTATCACAGGAGAGCGGGCAAAGTACGGGAATATTCTATTAAAAAAAGGAGTAACCCCGTAATCTCTGGTCTGAATGCCCGTCAGCTACGGGCATTCATCATAAGATGAGGATCAGAACATGAAAGCGGCGCGCCAGCAGGCGATCGTAGATCTGCTTACCAACCACAAAAATCTGACAACCGAAACCCTTGCTTTGCAACTTAAGGTCAGCAAAGAGACCATCCGCCGCGATCTCAGCGAGTTACAAGCCCAGGGAAAAGTGCTGCGCAATCACGGGCGGGCCAAAGTGATTCATCGGGAAAATCAGGACAGCGGCGACCCGTTTCATATGCGACTCAAAAGCCACTATGCCCACAAAGCGAATATTGCCCGCGAAGCGCTGGCATGGATCGAAGAAGGTATGGTGATAGCCCTGGACGCCAGCTCAACGTGCTGGTACCTGGCGCGACAGTTACCGGACATCAACATTCACGTCTTTACCAACAGCCAGCCCATTTGCCAGGAATTGGCTAAACGCGAACACCTTCAGCTCATCAGCTCCGGCGGTCGCCTTGAGCGTAAATACGGTTGCTATGTTAACCCCTCGCTCATCTCGCAGCTCAAACCACTCGAGATCGATCTGTTTATTTTTTCCTGCGCAGGGATCGACAGCGACGGCGCACTCTGGGACTCTAACGCGACCAATGCCGACTTCAAGTCCATTCTGCTTAAGCGCGCAGCGCAGTCATTATTGCTGATCGATAAAAGTAAATTTAATCGTTCGGGGGAGGCCCGGATTGGGCATCTGGATGATGTGACGCATATTATTTCAGATACGCCGCTGATTGAAACAATGCAGGCCGGATAAGGCATTTACGCCTTCATCCGGCCTGCAATTTTACCTTATCGCTCGTCGCGACGACCACCAACAGCAGCCCACAGGCGACGGACGTGCACGGTGACTTCTTCACGGTCATGATACAGCTGACGCGCCTGAATCTGGGCATTTACGCCATGCTCATCAAGCTGTGCCTGAATATAAGCCAGGTTTTGCGACACCTCTTCGTAGCGTTTTTTCATCGGCAGCTTGAGGTTGAAAATAGTCTCACGACACCAGCCGTTGACCAGCCACTGCGCCATCAGGGCGGCAACCTTCGCGGGCTTTTCCACCATGTCGCAAACCATCCACGAAATGTTATTGCGATTTGGCCGGTACTTAAATCCGTCTTCGCGCAGCCAGGTAACTTGTCCGGTATCCATCAGACTTTGCGCCATCGGACCATTATCCACGGAGTAAACCCACATGTTGCGTTTAACCAGTTGATAGGTCCAACCGCCCGGGCATGCCCCTAAATCCACCGCATACATTCCGTTAGCCAGACGTTCATCCCACTCATCAGCAGGAATAAACACGTGCAGCGCTTCTTCCAGCTTCAGTGTTGAACGGCTCGGCGCATCGGCCGGGAACTTCAGACGCGGAATGCCCATGTAGAACGGGGAGTTATTGCCAGGCCAGGAATAGCCGGTATAGCAACAGCCTGGTGCGATAAAGAACACATGAACCACCGGACGTTTTGGCGTTTCATATTTTGCCAGCACGCCCGCTTCCCGCAGCGCCGCGCGCAGCGGTACGGTAAACTTACGGCAAAATTTAACCAACTCTTTGCTTTCATTGGTATCAGCAACTTCAACGCGCAGATCGCCGCCTTTCTCCACCACGCCCTGCAACATGCCGACAATCGGCGTAATGCGGTCTTCCGGCGGTAAATATTGCAGCAGTTCGCCCACCACAAACATTTGACGGGCAAAAATCAGCGAGCTAAACGGCAACTCTTTCACTAACTTTTCGGCATCGTCCTGCTGATAGCATTCGAAGATGACGTAACCCGCATTGTCTTTCACGCGGGCAAAACCGAAGATTTCCCGGCGTCCTGCTTTATCCGTAATTTCTGCGGCGCACTCTTTTTCAAAACCTGGGCGACACAACAATACAACCTTATTCATGGCTAACGCCCTTACGTTTCAATCGAATAGCGCCCACTAACATCAGCGCCCAGCCCACAAGGAAGCTGAAACCGCCGACGGGGGTAACAAACGCCCACAGGCGTAAATGAGAGAGCGCGAGGCAATACAGGCTGCCGCTAAACAGCACCGTTCCTAATGCCAAAAACACGCTACTCCAGTAAAACCAAATGCTAATGCGCCGCTGCATGGCGACGGCCAGGCCAAATATAGCCAGCGTATGGAACGCCTGATACTCGAGGCCAGTCTGGATCCACCCCATCTCAACGACACCGAGGGTTTTACTCAGAACATGTGCCCCAAAGGCGCCCAACGCCACAAAGATAAAGCCACTTACGGCGGCAAAAATCAGCATAAAACGGCTGGTCATGTGAATACCCTACGTAAATTATTGTTCATAACGAAAGCGGAATTTTTCTTGTTCCGTGGCCGCTTTCGCCAGAATCCACTGACGGAAGGCGGCTATTTTACCCAGTTCTGCCTGACTGTCATGACAAACCAGATAAAATGCGTTTTTGCTGACCAGAACATCATTAAACGGACAGACCAGACGTCCGGCTTCTATTTCGGATTGCGCCATGACGTTATTAGCCAACGCAATTCCCTGTCCATGGATAGCAGCCTGGAGCACCATGGCGCTATGGCTGAAGATGGGTCCCTGCTGTACGTTGATATGATTCAGGCCAAGCTGGCGCGTATAGGCTTGCCAGTCACGGCGCGACGCATCGTGCAATAATGTGTGTTTCGCCAGATCTTCGGGCGTCTTTAGCGGTTTATCACCGGTGAGTAATAGCGGCGAGCAGACCGGCAATAAATATTCTGCGTACAATTTTTCAACACGCAGACCCGGCCAGTTGCCACGTCCGTAGAAAATCGCCACATCAACGTCGTCAGCCAGTTTGTCTTCCTGACGGTCCACCGCCTGGATCCTGACATCGATTCCCGGATAAGCTGAGTTAAAGCTAGAGAGTCTGGGAACCATCCATTGGATTGCAAAACTGGGCAATAAACTCACGGTGAGCGCACCTTTTGCACTGCGTGCCTGAAGTTTACGCGTCGCGTCGGTTAATTGCGAAAAAATCTCTTTGATGTCGAGAAAGTAGCTTTGGCCTTCTTCCGTTAACAGCAAAGATCGATTGCGACGACGAAACAGCTTCAGCCCCAGGAAATCCTCAAGTGACTTGATTTGATGACTTACTGCGGCCTGCGTCACAAAAAGCTCTTCTGCTGCGCGAGTAAAGCTCAAATGACGCGCTGCAGCATCAAAAACACGCAACGCATTTAGGGGTGGTAATCGTTTTGACATGACTTTTAGGCTTTGATGTTAAATGAATTTAACAATTAACCAACAGGTTGTAACCTATTAGTTTTTTTTATCTGAGCCATTATAAATTGTCCGTTGAGGTTCTACCAGCAAATACCTATAGTGGCGGCACTTCCTGAAGCCGGAACGAAAAGTTTTATCGGAATGCGTGTTCTGGTGGGCTTTTGGCTTACGGTTGTGATGTTGTGTTGTTGTGTTTGCAATTGGTCTGCGATTCAGACCATGGTAGCAAAGCTACCCTTTTTCACTTCCTGTACATTTACCCTGTCTGTCCATAGTGATTAATGTAGCACCGCCAAATTGCGGTGCTTTTTTTTGTCCGACTCTTTGTCGATGGACGACCGGTTAGTTATCCAGTTCTACCATCTCTTTCACATCGGTACGGTTAATCTGCTGTTTGTTGCCGTTAGCGTCTTTATACGAAATCATCCCCGTTTCATTGTCGGTCTGTGGCTTACCATCAGATACGATTGATCGACCATCATTGGTGTGCATCACGTAATTCGAACCAGAACAGGCGCTCAGGGCAAAAGTCAGCATACAAGCAGAGATAATTGCGGCAGTCTTTTTCATCTTTTTCTCCTTAAAGCGATTTATGCTATTAAAAACACACTCCGTAACAGGCTAAATTGCTCGCCTAACGGTATATAGCATAAGACACTGCGTGGACTTTGCCAGGATATCCAGAGTATTCCGATGGTTAGCACACCCCTTGTATCAGCGCCCTTTTTGCGCCACGATCGGTTTACTGAACTGAGGAATACCATGAACGCTTTTAACCCCGCGCAGTTTCGCGCGCAATTTCCCGCACTCAACGATGCTGGCGTCTATCTCGACAGCGCTGCTACAGCACTGAAGCCGCAGGCAGTGATTGAGGCCACCCATCAGTTTTATAGCCTGAGCGCCGGGAACGTCCATCGCAGCCAGTTTGCCGAAGCACAGCGCCTGACCGCACGCTATGAAGCCGCGCGGGAAAAAGTCGCAAGCCTGATTAATGCGCCGGATGACAAAACAATCGTCTGGACCCGCGGTACGACGGAAGCGATCAACATGGTTGCCCAAAGCTATGCGCGACCGCGGTTACAACCGGGTGATGAGATTATCGTTAGCGCAGCAGAGCATCATGCCAACCTCGTGCCCTGGCTGATGGTGGCGGAGCAAACGGGGGCGAAGGTCGTCAGACTACCGCTTAACGGCCATTTATTGCCAGACGTAGAAAGCCTCGCGCAACTCATCACTCCACGCAGTCGCATTCTGGCGCTTGGGCAGATGTCGAACGTTACCGGCGGTTGCCCGGATCTGGCCCGCGCCATTACGCTCGCCCATGCGGCTGGTATGGTGGTGATGGTGGATGGCGCCCAGGGTATTGTCCATTTCCCCGCCGACGTACAGCAATTAGACATTGATTTCTATGCGTTCTCGGGCCACAAGCTGTATGGCCCCACCGGCATTGGCGTGCTGTACGGTAAACCGGAACTGCTGGATGCCATGTCTCCCTGGCTCGGTGGCGGTAAAATGATTAGCGAAGTTAGTTTTGACGGTTTCACCACCCAGGCTGCTCCATGGAAGCTGGAGGCCGGTACGCCTAACGTTGCTGGCGTTATCGGGCTAAGCGCGGCGCTCGAATGGCTGGCGGACGTTGACGTGGTGCAAGCCGAAAACTGGAGCCGGGGTCTGGCGACGCTGGCAGAAGATGCACTGGCGAAACGCCCCGGCTTTCGCTCCTTCCGCTGCCAGGACTCCAGTCTGTTAGCCTTTGATTTCGCAGGGGTTCATCACAGCGACATGGTGACGTTGCTGGCCGAATATGGCATTGCACTGCGTGCAGGACAACACTGTGCTCAACCGCTGCTGGCAGAACTGGGCGTATCCGGGACGCTACGCGCCTCATTTGCACCTTATAATACGCAAAGTGATGTAGATGCGTTGGTCACAGCCGTTGACCGCGCGCTGGAAATATTGGTGGATTAATGACAAGCCCTCTGTTCGCCGGACACCCGTTTGGCACAACCGTAACGGAAGAGACGTTACGCAATACCTTTACCCCGCTCACCCAGTGGGAAGATAAATATCGCCAGCTGATTCTGCTGGGTAAGCAGTTGCCAGCGCTTCCGGATTCGCTAAAGGCGCAGGCCAAAGAGATCGCGGGCTGCGAAAACCGCGTTTGGCTGGGGCATACCCTTCATGAGAATGGTACTTTGCATTTCTTCGGCGACAGCGAAGGTCGCATTGTACGCGGGCTGTTGGCGGTATTACTCACGGCGGTTGAAGGTAAAACCGCAGCCGAGTTACTGGCGCATTCGCCTATGGCATTATTTGACGAGCTAGGTTTACGCGCGCAGCTCAGCGCCTCGCGTACCCAGGGGCTGCATGCTCTGAACGAGGCGATTCTTGAGGCTGCCCGACAGGTTTGATGGTTGCCGGATGGCGACGCGAACGCGTCTTATCCGGCACAACACTCAACTCTGGCGCGCCGCTTTCGCCATCATCTTCTTCAGCGCGTGTGAGACGGCAACAAAGCCAAAGGTGGCGGTCACCATAGTGGCCGCGCCAAAACCGGATGCGCAATCCATGCGCTTCGGCCCTTCCGCCGTCGCCTTCATCGCACATACCGAGCCATCTGCCTGCGGGTAAACCAGCGCTTCTGTCGAGAACACACAGTCCACGCCCAGCTTGCCTTTGCTGTTTTTCACCACGCCAAAATCGCTTTTCAGCCGCTCGCGTAGCTTGGCTGCCAGCGGATCCTGGATAGTTTTTGCCAAATCAACGACCTGTATCTGCGTCGGGTCGATCTGCCCTCCCGCACCACCGGTGGTCACCAGCGGAATTTTGTTACGCCGACACCAGGCGATCAGTGCCGCTTTTGGGCGCACGCTGTCAATCGCATCAATGACATACGAATAACCCGCACTCATATACTCAGCAACATTATCCGGCGTGACAAAATCATCGACCACGTTCACCCGGCACTCCGGGTTAATCTGGCGGATACGTTCAGCCATCACTTCAGCTTTTGCCAGGCCGACGTTATCGCGCAGAGCATGGATCTGGCGGTTAGTATTGGTGACGCACACATCATCCATATCGATGAGCGTGATGGCGCCAATACCGGTACGCGCCAGCGCTTCCGCCGCCCACGACCCTACCCCGCCAATCCCGACCACGCAAACGTGCGATTGGGCAAACAACTGCAGCGCATTTTCGCCATACAGACGCGCCGTACCGCCAAAACGCTGGCGCCAGGCATCACTGATAACCACAGACATAACACCTCAAATTCATTAATATCGAGCGCCATCCGGCTATTAACCGCTGAACACGTTACCCGTACCCGGCGCTGTTTTCAGTACCCACACGCGACCGTAGTGATTATACCACCCCGCACGGTGTCCGGCGTCAGCACCAATGCCCTGATAGATATCGAAGTGTTGCCCTTTAATAGCGCCACCCACATCTAACGCCACCATCAGGCGCAGTTCGTACTGGCCGGTAAACTTGCCGTTATTGTCCAGTAACGGGACTTCCGCCAGCAATGTTGTGCCCGCCGGAATGATACTGCGGTCAGAAGCCACAGATGCGCGGCCAATCAACGGTACCGCGCTGGCCCCTTTGACCGGTGCAAAAGATTGCGGTTTAAAGAAGACAAACGATGGGTTCTGCTCCAACAGCTCACGCACTTCGGCTTCGCTGTGCGTTTCACCCCAATGGCGAATAGCCTGCATCGACATATCTTCTTTTTTCACTTCGCCACGGTCGATAAGCACTTTACCGATGCTGCGATAGGCGTGGCCGTTTTTCCCGGAATAGCTAAAGAAGTTAAGCGGACTGCCATCGCCAAAATCGATGTAACCACTGCCCTGCACATCCATAATGAAGTTATCCATCAGGGAGTTGCTGTACGCCAGAATGTAGTTGTCGCTCAGCGCACCCGCGTAAATCTCGGCCCGGCTTGGTAAACGGCCACGTTTTGGCGGCATGCGATAGATAGGATACTGAAACTCGCCCTGGCGCGTATGGCGCGCCTGAATAACCGGCGTGTAATAACCGGTAAACTGGACGTTACCGTAGTTGTCCGCCCCTTCCATTTGCCAGGCATCAATACCAAACTGGCGCATACTGCGCGTATCACCGCCCGCACGTAACCACTGCTGGATAGCGTTGTAAACGTTGCTCTGGTTGCCGTACAAACGTGGCGAAGCGCTGCGTATTTGATTAACCTGCTCGGCGAAATCACCGGCATTGATTGGTGCGCCAACCGCATCAGGCTGGTTCACCAGTGAGAAAGGCTGGGTAAATTTCCCGTCTTTATACTGCTGCCCACGATCGGTGGGTTTTGAGGAACACGCGGCGAGCATCGCGACGACAGCTCCCGCAAGAAGATATTTTGCCCAACGTCCTTTCATTGTTCTCGTCTTATGTTGCCTGAATGCGAGACGAAGATAACAAACCCACGAACCTAATGAAATGCGTATACATACCCGAACGCAAATTTTGAGCAAAAAACAATCCAGAATGCGTTGTTTTTGTTCATTTTCACCTTAAAAACGTGATCAAGGTGAAAAAAGGGTTGCATGAAAATGCGAGCAGAGTATAGTGCGCATCCACGGACGCGGGGTGGAGCAGCTTGGTAGCTCGTCGGGCTCATAACCCGAAGGTCGTCAGTTCAAATCTGGCCCCCGCAACCAATTAAAATTTGATGAAATAAAAGCAGTACGGTGACGCGGGGTGGAGCAGCCTGGTAGCTCGTCGGGCTCATAACCCGAAGGTCGTCGGTTCAAATCCGGCCCCCGCAACCAATCAAATTTGATAAAATATAAAGCAGTACGGTGACGCGGGGTGGAGCAGCCTGGTAGCTCGTCGGGCTCATAACCCGAAGGTCGTCGGTTCAAATCCGGCCCCCGCAACCAACATTATAAACACCCTAAAGGGTGTTTTTTTGTATCTGCGGTCCATAAAAAAAGCGCTTTTCAGCGCTTTTTTGTTATCCCCTTCTCGCCAGCGTCGCACCATCGGCAAAGTAGGCTTTGATCCCCGCCAGAATCGACTCTGCAACTTCCTGCTGGAAGGTCGCAGTTTTGAGCTTGCGCTCTTCCTCAACGTTACTGATAAATGCGGTTTCCACCAGAATAGACGGAATATCCGGCGCTTTTAGTACCGCAAACCCGGCTTGTTCAACCTGGTTCTTATGCAGATTGTTAACTTTACCGAGCTTATTCAATACCGCTTTACCAAACTTCAGGCTGTCGGCGATGGTCAGCGATTGCACCATGTCGAACATGGTATGGTCGACGTAGCGATCGCCGCTCTTGCTGACGCCGCCAATCAAATCCGAGGCGTTCTGAGTTTGCGCCAGATATTTCGCGGCGGTGCTGGTCGCCCCTTTGGTCGAGAGTGCAAACACCGACGAACCTCTGGGCTGTCGACTGGTAAATGCATCAGCGTGAATAGAGACAAACAGGTCTGCACGCTGCTTCTGCGCTTTCGCCACGCGGACTTTAAGCGGAATGAAGATATCTTCATTTCGCGTCATAAAGACCTTCATGTTGCCCTCTTTCTCTATGAGGGCTCGCAGGCGTCGGGCAATCTGCAGCACCACATCTTTTTCACGCGTCTTGTATTTCCCCACCGCACCGGAGTCCTCTCCGCCATGCCCAGGGTCGAGCATAATGACAATGGGACGATCGCGCCCCGCTTTACCCGGCTGCGGGCCACTTTGCGCAGGCGGCACCTGTTTGTCCAGATCGCCCTTGTTGTATTCTTCCAGCAACGCCAGCAGCGGATCCTGAACATCCTGGGCATTAGCAGGATAGAGATCCATCACCAGACGTTCTTTAAAGCCTGCCACCGGAGCCAGCGCAAAAAGTTGCGGCTTCACATTCTGTTTCAGCTCGAACACCATCCGCACGGTCTGTGGGTCAAACTGCCCGACGCGCGCCGATTTAATATACGGATCGTCAGGACGGATCTGCGCACCCATGCCCTTGAGCACCGAGTTCAAATTAACGCCTTCAATATCCACAACCACACGCTCAGGATTACTCAGGGCAAACTGTTTGTATTTCAGCAGACGGTTAGATTCTACCGTGACGCGGGTGTAGCTGGACGCTGGCCAGACACGTACGGCAACGACCTGACTCATGGCAGCCAGACCAACCTGGCTGACGCTCAAAAGCCACATAGCACCCGCACCTTTTAGTAAACGGCGGCGACTGATTGCTGAATTGGATCCCGACATGCTTCTCCCGAGCAAAAAGAAATCTTTATTGAGGTAATACGTAAAACGTCTGAATTGACCGGAAACTTTAGCGAATGACGCATAATCTGTCATCTATAAAAGGGTAAACATTCTTTTTATATTCACGGCATTACTGAGAAAAATCTTCGGCATGGGTAAAAATTACGCTTGCGCACAGCGCCAAAACAGAATAAAAATACACAAATTACGAATAATCATGCAATGAGGGTGTACCGTGGTGAAGGAGCGTAGAACCGAACTGGTACAGGGATTCCGCCATTCTGTTCCCTATATCAATACCCATCGGGGAAAGACGTTTGTCATTATGCTGGGCGGCGAAGCCATCGAGCATGAAAACTTTTCCAGTATCGTCAATGACATTGGCCTTCTTCATAGCCTCGGCATCCGCCTTGTCGTGGTCTATGGCGCACGACCGCAGATTGATGCCAATCTTGCGGCACATCATCATGAACCGGTGTACCACAAGAATACGCGCGTTACCGACGCTAAAACCCTGGAGCTGGTCAAACAGGCGGCAGGGTTACTTCAGCTTGATATTACCGCCCGCCTGTCAATGAGCCTGAATAATACGCCATTGCAGGGGGCGCACATCAATGTGGTCAGCGGTAATTTTATTATCTCCCAGCCGCTGGGCGTTGATGACGGCGTGGATTACTGCCATAGCGGACGTATTCGTCGTATTGATGAAGATGCCATTCACCGGCAGTTAGACAGTGGCGCGATTGTGCTGATGGGCCCGGTCGCCGTTTCCGTCACCGGTGAGAGCTTTAACCTGACTTCAGAAGAGGTCGCCACGCAGTTGGCTATCAAACTGAAGGCAGAGAAAATGATCGGCTTTTGCTCCTCTCAGGGCGTCACCAACGATGATGGCGATATTATTTCCGAGCTGTTTCCTAACGAAGCCCAGGCGCGCGTTGAGTTGCAGGAAGAGAAAGGCGATTACAGCTCCGGCACAGTGCGCTTCCTGCGTGGGGCAGTGAAAGCCTGTCGCAGTGGGGTACGGCGCTGCCATCTGATCAGCTATCAGGAAGATGGCGCATTGCTGCAGGAACTGTTCTCCCGTGACGGGATCGGTACGCAGATCGTAATGGAAAGCGCCGAGCAGATCCGCCGCGCTACCATTAACGATATCGGCGGGATTCTGGAGCTGATCCGTCCGCTGGAGCAACAAGGCATTCTGGTACGTCGCTCCCGCGAACAACTGGAAATGGAGATCGACAAATTCACGATTATTCAGCGCGATAACCTGACCATCGCTTGCGCCGCTCTGTACCCTTTCCCGGAGGAGAGAATTGGCGAAATGGCGTGCGTGGCGGTGCATCCGGACTACCGTAGCTCATCGCGCGGGGAAGTATTGCTGGAGCGGATCGCCGCGCAGGCCCGGCAAATGGGACTGAGCAAACTGTTCGTGCTGACCACGCGCAGCATTCACTGGTTCCAGGAACGTGGTTTCACGCCGGTGGATATCGACCTGCTGCCGGAAAGCAAGAAAGAGATGTACAACTATCAGCGGCGGTCAAAGGTGCTGATGGCGGATTTGGGGTAGTTGCCGGATGCGGTATAAATGCCTTATCCGGCAACGAATTTTATTGATTAAACAACGCCGACAATCCGCTGCGACGTTCGGTGCGGGTGGCAATGGCGTTACTTAATATCCGCTCATCGGCATACAGTGACAGACGCCGGCGCGCGCGGGTGACGGCGGTATAGACCAGCTCGCGGGTAACCACGGGTGAATGCTGGCTGGGTAAAATCAACGCCGCATGGTCAAACTCAGATCCCTGCGATTTGTGCACGGTCATCGCCCAAGTGGTTTCATGTTCAGGTAAGCGACTGGGCTGGACTGATTTGATAGAACCGTCCGGCAGCGCAAACCACACCCTCAGGCCCTGTCCACGATCGAGGGCAATGCCGATATCACCGTTAAATAATCCCAGCGAACTGTCATTGCGCGCGATCATCACCGGCCTTCCCTCATACCAGCGGCTATGCGTCGAACGATGAATTTTACGTTTTTGCGCCATCACCTGCTCAAGGCGTTCATTCAAACCACCCACGCCAAACGGGCCTTCACGCAGGGCACACAACAGCTGATACTCATTGAAGGCCTGAATGACGGCATCCGGCTCAGCGCCCTCGCGCAGTAAATCCAGATAGTGCCCATAACCCGCCAGCGCCTCATCCAACATCGCGGCGTAATCTTCGCTGCTATGTAGCGTGCGTTTTTCGATGTCGCTAAACCCCTGCTGGAAGACCGTTTTGAGCGCGGCTTTGTCACCACGATTAATCGCAGCAGCCAACTGACCGATTCCGGAATCGCTACCGAAACGGTAACTCTTTTGCAGCAGACACAAACTGTCGCGCAAAGCGGCGGCCTGAGTTCCCAGACCTGCCGGAATAGCGCTTCCGGTCAGACGACTGAGCTGGCGGGCGCGTTCCGGGGTAAACCCGTTACCGACGAAAGCACAGATATCCCCCAGCACCGCCCCCGCTTCGACGGAAGCGAGCTGGTCACGATCGCCAAGAAAAATCACCCGCCCGTGCGGCGGCAGCGCATCGATAAGGCGCGACATCATCGGCAAATCAATCATCGAGGCTTCATCCACCACCAGCACATCCAGATGCAGCGGGTTTCCCGCATGATGGCGCAGGCGCTGACTGCCTGGCTGAGCGCCTAATAATCGATGCAACGTACTGGCGTCATCGGGAATGCGTTTCTTTTGCTCTTCGGTTAACGGCAGTTCTCGTAGCGCTGCGCCCAGCGAGGCAGTCAGGCGCGCTGCCGCCTTTCCAGTAGGAGCCGCCAGGCGAATACGGCAGCGTTCCCCCTCCGCCATCTGAATCAACGCCGCCAAAAGCCTCGCTACTGTTGTCGTTTTTCCGGTCCCCGGCCCGCCGGAGATCACCGATATACGACGGGTCAACGCCACCGCAGCGGCCACTTTTTGCCAGTTAACACCTTCCGCTGGTGGAAACAACGCCGCCAGCGTGTGGGTAAGCCGTTGTTCATCCACCTCAATGGCGTGGTTAACTTCACTGAAAAAGCGAGCCACCGCCCGTTCGTTATGCCACATCCGGTTCAGATACAAGCGATCGCCGTGCAGCACCAGCGGCGTGGGTTGCTCACCACGGCTTACCACCCCGGAGGCCAGCAGACATTCCGTCCAGTCTTCTGGCTCCCCTACTTCAGCGAGCCAGGCGCTTAAAAGGGGATGGGCGTCCTCGCTCAGGGATAACCGCGAAAGTGGTAAGCAGACGTGCCCTTCTCCTGCTTCACGACTGAGCAACGCCGCCGCCAGCGCAACGGCAGGGTTGTCATTTCCGGCAACCGCCAGCGCAAACTGGGCATCCAGAGGCCGGAGCTGTTTTTGCTCCACAGCTTCCAGTAATCGTTTCTGGATTGTCATGACATCTCCTCCAGTGGCGCACCGACAAACATCTCGTCCATCAAGGCGATTAACTCCCCGTCTGGTCGGGTCGCGTAAATTCCCTGTTGCGGATTTTCACTGTCAATGCCACGCAAGAAGAGATAAATAACGCCGCCAAAATGGCGTTCATAATCGTAATCAGCAATGCGATGGCGCAAGTAGCGATGCAGCGCCAGGGTATAAAGTTGATACTGCAGGTCGTAGCGATGCGCCTGCATGGCAGAGGCCATCGCCTGCTGCGTATACGCTGAGCTGTCTTCCCCCAGCCAGTTCGATTTGTAATCGAGAAGGTAATAACGCCCCTGGTGGCGGAAAACCAGGTCAATAAATCCTTTCAGCATGCCGCGTACCTGCATAAATTCCAACGCAGGGCACCCCGCGGAGAGCGGATCGTATTGGCGAATTAACGCATCAAGTTGGCTGGCCATCAGCGGCTGCGAAATCGGCAGGTAAAACTCCATCTCCACCTGTTTTTCACCCGCGGAAAGATGGCTCAAACTTACGCCCGTCTCGTTGAGAGGCGCCTGCAAAATGGCATCCAGCCATTCGGTCAAAACCGGCGTCCAGTGCGCGTCATAACCGCCCAACGCCAGTTTTTCCTCGACCCAACGCGGATCTACCGGTTGAGTAAAGTCGAGATCTTCAAACAGGCTATGCAAGAATGTACCTGGCGAAGCGCCGCGCGGGAACTGATGCGGTGTAAGCCCTGACTCTTCAATAACCTCGCCAACGCCTGCGGCATCAATATCCAGTCGCGGGATCAGATCCTGCGCGATTCCATGCCCACGCTGCTGCAGACCGGAATAACTGGTCACGCGCCAGCTATCGCCGGGCGGACGCTGCAGTATTTTCGCACTCAGTTCGCAGCTAACAGCCTGCGCAACTTGCCAGCGTTCACCGTCAGGCTGCGCAGGCGTCTGGCAGGCAATATCATCACTGCACAACGCTTCAATCGCACTACGCAGACCCGCGGCATCCATCGGCTCACCTTTTTGCAACAGGCGACCAAGGGCGCTGTGATGCACATCGGTATCCCCTTTTTTATCGCCCCGACGTCGCACCAACGGCGCCACGCCAAGGCTGCAGTGCCATACCGAACGGGTTAGCGCGACATAGAGCAAACGCAGGTCTTCCGCCAGACGTTCCGCTTCAGCCAGCTCAACGCTCTCCTCGGCATCGCTGAGATCCAGCACGGCTTCAAAAGAGCTGCGATCGTGGTAGAAAGCCTGATCCTGGACGCGGAAATTCGTGATAAACGGCAGCCAGACCAGCGGATACTCCAGCCCTTTAGATTTATGGATAGTGACGATTTTGACCAGATGCTTGTCGCTTTCCAGCCTGAGCTGCTGGCTGGACGCGTTGCTGTCGGGTTCAAGAATATGCTGGGACAGCCAGCGCACCAGCGCATGCTCGCTTTCCAACTGCGAGCCTGCTTCCTGCAACAGTTCGCTGATATGTAAAATATCGGTCAGGCGGCGTTCGCCCCCCGCCGTCGCCAGCAGGTTTTCCGCAATCTGGCGGGTTGTCATCAGCGCGCGCAGCATCGGCATCACGCCGCGTTTATGCCAGATCTGACGATAGCCATCAAACTCTTCGACCACCGCATCCCAGGCATTTTCGTCGTTATTTAAGGCTTCAAGATCCTGCGCATTCAGCCCCATCATTGAGGTCGCCAGCGCGCTACGCAGCGTGTTCTCACGCTCCGGCGTCATCACCGCCTGCAGCACCCACAGTAACTCCCGCGCTTCCAGCGTTTCAAATACGCTGTCACGGTTGGAAAGGTAGACGGAGGGAATTGCCAGCTGCGTCAGCGCATCACGGACCAGTGCCGCCTCCTGGCGGCTACGAACCAGTACGCTGATGTCCGACGCGCGTACCGGACTGGATGTTTTACCACTGACCAGTTGCGCAGCGCCTGACTGCCCGGCCTTAAGCCAGTCGCGAATTTGCGTGGCGCACACCTGGGCCATGTAGTTTTGATAATCGCCTACGCCGCAGCTTTCCCCTTCCATCAGCCACATGCTCATGGCTGGCTGTGTCTCACCGTGTAAAACAAACCGAAACGACTGGTTTTTTTCTGCAAATTTTACCGGGCTAAAGGGGATTTCGCGGAACATAAAGGCGTCATCCATCTGGCTGAAAAGCGTATTTACGCTATTGACCATGCCGGGGGCCGAACGCCAGTTGGTATCAAGCGTATAGTGTGCGCTGACCTCGCTGCGCGCCTTCATATAGGTGAAGATATCCGCGCCGCGGAACGCGTAAATCGCCTGTTTTGGGTCGCCAATCAGCAGCAGTGCGGTATCCGGCTGATGCTGCCAGATCCGGCGAAAAATACGGTACTGCTGCGGATCGGTATCCTGAAATTCATCGATCATCGCGACCGGAAAACGGGTACGGATAGCCGTCGCCAGGGCATCGCCGCTTTCACTGCGCAACGCCGCATCCAGACGGCTGAGCATATCGTCAAAGCCTAGCTCACCGCGGCGTCGTTTCTCCTCGGCAACCGCCGAACGGATCTCCGCCAGCGCCCGGGTGATCACCAGATCGCGGAGAGTTAACGGTTCGCTAAGCAGTTCATCAATAGCGACAAACAGCGGGTGCTGAGGGGTTATTCCGCCCGCTTTAGTGCGCTCTTCCAGAAAACGCTGTGAGAATTTCTCCAGCGCGTCAGGAAGCTGATAACTTTGGGGTTGTTCTTGCGCCCATGCGCTGATCTTTTCGATCCACTTACCCTGGTTACCACGGTTAAATTTACGCCGGTCGATCCCGGAGGCTTCCAGCAGGCCATCCAGCTCATCAACGGAATCACGCCATTGCTGCTTGATCTGGTTAATGCGCGCGAGAATTTGTTCGTGTCGGGAAGCCAGCGTTTCGTCATCAGACGGCGGAGCCTTGATGACCGGCGCTTCCCCCTGCAGATAGCGATCGATGTCTCTCAGCAGAGCCTGCGGTCCTTTCCACGTTTCAAAAATCACCTGCGCAATGTCGCGGGGTAGCGGATAGCAGTGCCGACGCCAAAAGTCCGCACAGGCCTGATAGCGCAGCAGCGATTCATCTTCTATCAGCTGCTGTTCGAACAGCATGCCTGATTCAAAGGCGTTGAGACTGAGCATACGCTGACAAAAGCCGTGGATGGTAAACACCGCCGCTTCATCCATCTGTCTTTCAGCCAATAGCAGCCACTGAGCGGCCTGTTTTTTATCGGCGATTTCATCTAACAAACGGGCATATAGCGGGTTGTCGGTCTTTTCACGCAGGCAGGCAATTCGCAGTTCATGAATGTTGCTACGAATTCGTCCGCGCAACTCTTCGGTGGCTGCCTCGGTGAAGGTGACCACGAGCAGTTCTTCAACGGTCAGAGGACGAGGAAAGGCGGCAGAGCCGCCAAGTCCAAGCAGTAAACGTAAGTACAGGGCGGCGATGGTAAATGTTTTACCGGTGCCCGCAGAGGCTTCAATCAGGCGCTCGCCCGTCAGGGGCAAGCGCAGTGGATCAAGGGACTCAGCGGCATCATTCATTCTTATCACTCATCAGGGGTAAGGTTTGCTGCAACGCGCTGACTGTCTGCCACACTTTCCAGCCTTCCGGGTGCACATATTCTGCTTTCCCGTTCTGACTGCCGGAAATCTGTGACAGTATCGCCATGCCTTGCGGCTCAACCACCGCCTGATGGAAGAAGTCGGCAAGTTTTTGCGGCGTCAGCAGTTTAATCTGAGCCACTATTTTATCACGTGAATCGAAGCGCATATTGCCGCGATCAAAATCTTTGCTTAACTGTGAGGCTTCTTCCCCCAGCGTTTGCGGCGCCTGCAGCATTTGCGCA
Organism: Citrobacter sp. RHB35-C21; assembly: GCF_013816515.1. Classification (NCBI taxonomy): domain Bacteria; kingdom Pseudomonadati; phylum Pseudomonadota; class Gammaproteobacteria; order Enterobacterales; family Enterobacteriaceae; genus Citrobacter; species Citrobacter sp. RHB35-C21. The sequence continues at coordinate 1,073,738 of NZ_CP057147.1, read as the reverse complement.
ATAATCGCCTGCTGAATTTGCGCAAACTCTTCAGGTTTCATCGCCCGCAGCTTCGCTTCCGCCGTCGGGAAGAACGCTTTATAACGCTCCCAAAGATAAGACGGCTGCTTATCATTGCTTTGCAGCAGGAACCCCATTCCCCACTGACGGCCGATACTCATCGGGAAAGCAAATACAGCGTAGCCTAACTGCTCTTCAGTACGCAGTTGATTGTAGAACCACGGCTGAACAATCTGCCCTAACATGGCGCTGTAGGCTGAACTGGCGTATTCATCGTATCCGGTTGGCACAAATACCGCCGCCAGCGCGGAGTCCGTGCTACTGCCTGCTTTTTCAAAGATGACGGACTGCTTCTTGTCCACAACCACATCTTTATTGCGACACCACTGTGACCCGTTAGCGCCAAGCTGTTGTTGGATATCCCGCGCCATAGTCGTCGCCTGAGCGGCGCTCATATTACCTATTACCAGGAATTCAGGCCGCGCACCGGTTTTTAAGGCGTCGCGGTACGCCATCACCTCTTTCAGGGTGATGGAAGGCAGTAGCTTACGGCGCTCATCGCGTGAGAAGTACGGCACCTGAGAAAGCATTTGCACTGGCATAATTGCCTGATCGTAGGCTTTACCCTTCTCTGCAGAATCCATCATCTGGGCATACCAGGATTTCGCCTGTTCCAGCTGTTCATCCGTTGAGGTGTAGCTGAAATAGCCGCTCAGCAGCGCCTGAAAAAGCTGCGGCAGACGTTGGGTATAGCCGTTGGCGTTAAGCATCAACCCATTGTTAGCGTTGGTAGAGAAACCAATTCCACCTACCGACGCCTGGTTGCTTAACTGATCGAGCGCAATCCCCGCCAGGTAATCGTTAAGTGCGAATAATACCTGGTTGCGAGCGCTGTCCATGGCCTTCGGGTTACGCAGGATCACGCTGACGTCAGCCTTCGGCTCACTGGCAAAATACTGGCTCGGCGCATACACCACGCGTAGATCCGGCTCATCAACGATCAGTTCCGGGTGCGCGTATTTTTTATCCGTTTTAATCAGCGTGAAATCATCCGGAATGTAGGGGTTCAACTCCGGTAACGACAGCGCAATGCCCTGCGCTTTTTGCTGCCAGTCGGCAAAGGTTTTGTCGCTGATTTTATCCACCTGGTAAGGCGCATCGACAAAATAAGCGGTTTTATTATGCGGTTCTTTCGCACTGATATACCAGATACGCGCATTCTGTGGCGTCATCATTGCCAGGCGTTGCTCAACGGCTTTCACATCGTACTGGTCGGCAATATTCACCGCATCCAGCGTATGTTCGACAGGCACGCGGATCATGGTATCAGCCAGCCATTCCACGTAGTCCATATCACGGGTGATGGAGGGATAACGGAAATCGAGATCCAGTACGTGCGCCAGTTCGTCAAAATAGCGTTTATCGACGCCTTTATCGCGTAACAGATTGAGATAACTGAAAATTGCCGCAACAACTTCATCGCGATTCGCCAGCCCTTTGTCGGTTAACGTCGCGGAAATGGCTAACACGCCGCTGTTCCCATTGACCACCGGATCGGAATCCGCACGAATACCTTCAACCAGTCCCTGCTTTTGCAGCCAGTCAGACAACGTGCCAGGGCTACGATTACCAATCAGATAGGTCACCAGCTCATCGGTTTTACTGCGGAACTGCGCGCTGTTGTTATCGATACGAAACTCGACGCGCAGTACTTTACGCGGCATTGCCGGAACATAGTGGATGATGACGCCCTTTTGCGCGTCGGTGACTACCGGTACGGTAATTTCAGGCTTTACGATATTTCTGTTCGGTACGCGTCCAAAGGTGTCAGCAGCTATCCGCGCCAGCTCTGGCAGCGGCTTATTGCTATAAATCACCGCCTTCATCAGGTTCGCGGAGTAGTACTTTTCATGAAATTTTTGTAATGCCTGCACCACCGGGTTTCCCGGTTTATCGCTTAATGTCTCGAGATTTCCGCCGGAGAAACGCGAGCCAGGGTGCGCCGGGTTGATGGTCTCAGCACTCACCTGCGCCATACGCATCCCGTCTCGGGTACGCGCCAGCGTCAGCTCGGAGTTAACCGCGTTACGCTCACGATCGGCATATTTTTTATCCAGCAACGGATCGGCAATAGCGTCCGCCAGGCGATCCACCGCCCCCACCAACGCGTCGTTTTCGACTTCAAGATAGAAGGCCGTACGGTAAGGCGCGGTGCTGGCATTGTGGCTGCCGCCGTGCATTTTCAGGAATTCAGCCAGACTGTCCGGCTGTGGGTATTTTTTCGAGCCCATCAGACACATGTGTTCGAGATAATGCGCCAGCCCCTGATGCTGGTCCGGATCTTCCAGCGAGCCCACGGGAACCACCAGTGCAGAAAGGGATTTCACGGCCTGAGGATCAGATACCAGCAACACGACCATGCCGTTATCAAGGCGCACGGCCTGATACTGGCGGGTGTCTTTATCGCTTTTACGGATGGTTTCAGCTAAAGGCTGCCAACCGGTATCTGCCTGACTTACGGGAACCCAAAGGGCGACGAACAACAGTAATGCGCTGAACCAGGTGCTGCGGGGCATTCACAAACCTCATCATTAACGTATTCATCTGTTCACAGCAAAGCACGCATAAATACGTGATCTGAACAGGGCAAGACTATGTGCTGAACGAGCCAGCATCCTCTCTTTGTAAGAATCAGTCCGTGACAGAATGCGCATCATAGTGGAAGCCATCGAACTGCGCAATTTTTATACAATCATCATGACTGATTAAAGCGAAAAATCGGTAACAGGTAGCGCTGAGACTGTAAAACAATGGTCTCCAGCGTAGCCGCATCCAGCTGACGCCAAAGACGCTGATACCAGATATCATCACCTTCACCCCGTACCATCATGTTGCCTTCATAGGCCTGCAGAAACTTACTGCGCGCTTTTTGCAACGTTGCATCGTCATCTAACATGGCATCATTTACGGCGTCATAACAGGTTTTTATCCAGGCGCCGCCGCTTTCGGGCAATACCAGCAATGGTGACGACATGCCTTCCCGATACCCGTCAATGAGCTGCGACAGGTACAGCAGTGCCTGCTCTGCATCCAGTGGCGGAAAACGCCATTCCCCGTCTTTACGCAGGAACAACCGGCTCTCTCCCGTACCGCCACTGGCACAATAGACAAGATGTTCCAGCCAAAGTTGCACACCCTGCGCAATGCTTATCAAAGATGGGCGCCAGCGCAACAAACCGTCCTCTTGCACCTGTGGCAGCCAACCGGTGATTTGCACGCCGTTACAGTTAAGATCGATTTCCATACTCTGGCAGGGCTGACGACAGGCGATAATGCGTTCAGCCAGCGACTGCATCTCCTGACGCTGCGTATCCCACAGAATTTCGCCAAATGGCCCATAGGGAAGCGTGCCCGCCGCACGAAAACGGCGAAACAGTTGTTCAGCATCCTTCTCTTCAACCAGCGTGTTAAGCAATTGCTGATTAAGCTGATAGCGGGTTAATCCTTCAAGAGTGAACGGTTCCGTTTCCGGGATCTCACTTTCTTCAGAGCGGAAGTTGACCCTCAGACGCATCTGGAAAAAAGCCCTTACCGGATGAGCCCAAAATCGCTGCAGCGTTTCCAGCGTCAGCGTTTCAGGCATCTCAAAGGGAAGCGTCTGGACAAAATCCGTGTGCGCTTTTCCTGACAGGCTCGCCGCAGGCAGCCATTCCCGGGCATAGCTTTGCTGTTCGCCGCCCGGCAGATAGTTTTGTGCATCAAAGGGCATACGGGTATGCAAACGAGTAATGTGTGCTTTTACCCGGGCCTCGCTTTGATCGCAGGTCAACGATTCATCGCCCGGCAGATAGTGGCTTTGCCCGATGTAGTCCATCAGTTCCTGCACCAGTACCGACGGGAAGCGCTCGCTGTTGTCCTGAATGGAGCGGCCAATGTAGCTGATGTAGAGCGTTTGCTGTGCTGAAATCAATGCTTCAAGAAACAGGTAGCGGTCATCATCGCGACGGCTGCGATCGCCCCTCATCGGTTTTTGACTCATCAAATCAAAGCCCAACGGCGCAAGCTGACGCGGATAAACGCCATCGTTCATACCCAGCAGGCACACCACCTTGAAAGGAATAGAACGCATCGGCATCAGCGTACAAATGTTAACTGGCCCCGCCAGGAAGCGCTGGCTAATGCGCTCCTGGTCAAGACGCTGGGCCAGCTCATCACGCAATAGAGAGAGCGGTATGGCATCACCATACTCAGCCCCCAGACCTTCAGTGATAATGGCCTGCCACTGCTGTTCAATCAGCGTCATCGCCGCTTCGGTATCTGCATCCGGCAGGAAGAAATCATTAAGCATGTCCCGACAAACGGGCAGCCACTCTTCCAGCGGCCGTTCCTGCGCTAACCCTCTACGCCAGAGATTGAGCTGCATCAGCAACGAGGCCAGATGCCCTACCAACTCGGCAATCAAACCGTTAGACTCATCGTATGGCAATACCGATTGCCACTCGCCCTGCGCGCTTTCCATCGCGTAGCCGAGAAGCATGCGCGTTAAACCAAATTGCCAGGTATGCTGACCTGTTGGCGGAAGTTCCAGTTCACGCACGTTATCGTCGTCAATACCCCAGCGAATCCCGGATTCATTGACCCATAAACGAAGATAGCGCAGCCCTTCTTCATCGATATTGAAACGCGCCGCCAGCACGGGCACATCCAGTAATGCCAGCACATCCTCTGAGACAAAACGGCTATCCGGCAGCGACAGCAGGCTAATAAAGGCCTGTAAGACGGGATGAGACTGGCGCGCCCGACGGTCGGAAATCGCATATGGTAAGTAACGCTCAGCTGGCGCGCTGCCAAAGACCGACTGAATAAATGGGCTGTAGCTGTCGATATCCGCCACCATCACAATAATATCGCGCGGCGTCAGCGTGGGATCCGCTTCCAGCATTGCCAGCAGGCGGTCATGAAGAATTTCTACCTCGCGCTGTGGGCTATGACAAACATGGAAAGTCACGCTGGTGTCGTTCAGTTCAAGCCGTCGTTTATTGTCGCTACGCGAATACTCTTCCAGGGTAACGCCCGCCACGGCATGACTTTCAAGTTCCAGAATATCCGATTGAATATTATGCAAAAGATTGTCAGGTGTTATATCGACAAACGCATCCAGCTCCTGACTATTTTCCAGTTCTGAAAGCAAATAAATGTAATCGCGCCCCAGTTTGCCCCACGAGGCCAGCATCGGGTTGCCCACATCCTGTTCACCATCGCTGTTAAACAATCCTTCGGCTTTCTGACTATCGCGAAACAGCGGCAGATGGCGTTCTTCAAAGCTGTGCCGACGCTGACGCGCCATCAGCTTCGCCAGCCAGGCGGGATCTTTTATATCTCCCCAGTAGTAGCGACAAGGGTTGGTAAACAGCAGATGAATATCAATGTGCTTGCCCAGCGCCTGCAATGCCTGCAAATAAACCGGCGGCAGCGCTGAAATGCCGCAAATAAAGACGCGAGAAGGCAGTCCCTGCGGGCACTCGGACGCGCTTTCCAGAGTCTGAATAAATCGTTGGTATAAATTGGCGCGATGCCAGCGCGGCTGGCCCAATTCCTCGGTGTGTTCCACCAGCGCTTTCCACAACGGAGCCTGCCAGGCCTGAGACTCGCCGAGTCCCTCAACCTGTCGCCCGGCTTCCCACTGGGTCAACCACTCAGGGCGATAGACTAAATACTGGTCGAAGAGGTCAGCCGCGCGCGAGGAAAGCTGAAACAGCTTACGTTTATCGGTGTCGTCCGTCAGATAGTGGCGCAGCAATGCGAAGTCATCGCCATCCAGCAATTGCGGCAACAGCGTCATCAACTTCCAGCTCATGCTCTGTTTGCTGAACGCGCTCTCTTTCGGGATATCCGGCAGCACGCGCACAAACATATCCCAGATAAAACTCGCGGGCAGCGGAAAATCGATGTTGGCGGCAATACTAAACTTCTGTGCAAGGGTCATTTGTAGCCACTGCGCCATACCGGTACTTTGAACCAGGATCATCTCAGGTTCAAAGGGGTCGTCCAGCCGCTCGCGCTCAACGATAAATTCCATTAACGCTTCCAGCACATCCAGACGATTGGAGTGGTAGACCCTTAACATAGCGACTCCTGACTACTGACGATTCGGGCAATGCAGACGCGTCATCTGACCCTGCCTGCCCAAGGGTGAAGAAATTTTAACGTTGATGCTGACACATCCCGCGCTCGTTGTCTGCATTCGGTTAACCTGCCAGTTCAAAGGCGATGAAAACTGATACAGCTGGGTTTGCTGCCAGGCGTGACGCCAGAGTTGCTGATACTGGTTTCTGATGATAAAGCTGTTCATCAGCGCCCGCTGGTATCCTGACAGCGCGGTCACAATCATGATCATCAACACCATTGCCAGCATCACTTCCGGCAGGCTAAAGCCACGCTGTCTGTTCAGGGGATCTGACATAGTGCCTGCTCCTTTAGCGGACAAAAATCGCTCCAGCCGTGCGCCGAATATTCGATATTGTCATCAATAATCGCCCCCTGCCGCCATAACGATACCCCTTCATAATGGACTATAAGCAGCACGAAATTATTAGTAAGCAGTCGCAGGCAAACCGCGACATCCTGCGTGGTATAACGCCGACACTGTGCGGCGAGTTGTAAGCGCCAGGGCTGCATACGCCCCCATTCCATCGCGGATTGCACCACCGCCTGGCGCTGCAGAGCCTGACTTTGCGTGACCACTCTCGAAGCAAAACGGGACTCCTGCCTGCTAACGCCTTGCAGCAGAAGGCTACCGAGCACCAATAGCAACAAGGCCATCGCTAAAGATGAAACGCCCCGCTCACGGTTCACAGGTTGAATCCTGTCACGCTGTAGACTGCTTCAATAACCTTTTGTGGTTCGGCATTGTTCACTCCGCGCAAACGCAGCGTAAGGAGCGGGGAATATCCGCTGATATTCAGACGTTCGACCTGAAATGCCTCAATCTGTATCGTGGCTGGATCGGTCATTTTCTCCCACCCTTTTCCATTGCAGTCCGTTACTCCCCGCAGGGTCTCCAGTACCTTGTCCTGTAAACGAAATCCAATCGTATCGGCCTCTTTCGCGGGACTGCTCTCCCAAATGCCGTTGCTATTGGCATCCCAGCGTGCAATGACACAGTCGCCCTTAGCCGATATCACCAGCCCCTCTCCGACACAGTTTCCGCGGCAATACCCTGCCCGCTGAAGATGCTTCGCCACGGTGTATACCCGCTGCCATATTTCATCTTCCAGCGCTAACTGGCGCGTGTTGCGCAGGATCTCTCGCTGCAGCGCGGGTAAAAATCGCGCTGAGCTAAGCAATAAAACGCTGCTAATCGCCATAGCAATCAGCACCTCCAGGAGTGAAAAGCCCCGTTCGTTTACTGACATAACCTGGCCTCATCTTTCTCGCAAAGCCTGATTCGCCCCCAGCCTGACACCACCACGCGCCATTCCCCTGTCGTATTTTTCAGGCGAATATGTCCAGCCCATGCCGTATTGCGCAGACCAAAAAAGGCCAGTGAAGGTGTTATCTCTGCCATTTCGACATCGTCCCAGGGCGGTGTAAAAACCAAGGGCGAAACGGGTAGACACGTGGTTTGCACAGCAGCAGAGCTGACAAAACACCAGGATGTGCCATCCCGAATCACGCTGATGACGTGATCGCGGTTACGCCAGTTAGCATCTTCACGCAGTTGCAGCAGGTAATCTCGCACCTGAATGGCGGTTTGCCATAGCCGCTGTTGCTGCTGCCAGCGCTGCCAACCATACAGCCCCGAGGCGCCAAGCGCCGCGACGATCAGCATCGCAATCAGGGTTTCGAGAAGCGTGTAGCCGTGTTGTTTTTTCATGTCGCCAGTATGGCGTGAGGAAAATGAATAACGAGCGGGAAATTCGGTTTCTACGGCGAGCTACGGGGAATATTTGTCGCGTTGCAGGTCATTGCAATATTTCAGGAACCCACGCCGAAGAACGCGATTTGAGACAAAAAAAACCGACGCACACGGGCGTCGGTTGTGACAGCATGAAGCCGGTTAGATAGCCACTGGCGCTTTAATACCAGGATGCGGATCGTAGCCTTCAATTTCGAAATCTTCGAAGCGATAGTCAAAGATAGATTCAGGCTTACGTTTGATGACCAGCTTCGGCAGCGCGCGCGGTTCGCGGCTAAGCTGCAGATGCGTTTGATCCATATGGTTGCTGTACAGGTGCGTGTCGCCGCCGGTCCAGACAAAATCACCCACTTCCAGATCACACTGCTGCGCCATCATGTGTACCAGTAAGGCGTAGCTGGCAATGTTAAACGGCAAACCGAGGAACACATCGCACGAACGCTGATACAGCTGGCAGGAGAGCTTGCCATCCGCCACGTAAAACTGGAAGAACGCGTGGCACGGCGCCAGCGCCATTTTATCCAGCTCACCGACGTTCCATGCAGAAACGATAATTCGGCGAGAGTCCGGGTCATTTTTGAGCTGGTTTAACACCGTGGTGATCTGGTCAATATGGCGACCATCTGGCGTAGGCCACGCACGCCACTGTTTGCCATAAACCGGCCCCAGATTACCGTTTTCATCCGCCCATTCGTCCCAGATTGAGACGTTGTTTTCATGCAGGTAGGCAACGTTGGTGTCGCCCTGCAAAAACCACAGCAGTTCATGAATGATCGAGCGTAAATGGCAGCGTTTAGTCGTAACCAGCGGGAACCCTTCCTGCAGATTAAAACGCATCTGATGACCAAAAATGGAAAGCGTTCCGGTTCCGGTACGGTCGTTTTTCTGTGTGCCTTCATCCAGCACTTTTTGCATCAGTTCTAAATACTGTTTCATGGTTCCTCAGGAAACGTGTTGCTGTGGGCTGCGGCGGTACGCCCAAACCATCATAATAATGCCTGCGACAATCATCGGGATTGAGAGGATCTGTCCCATGCTGATGTACTGTACCCAGGTGCCGGTAAACTGTGCATCCGGCTGGCGGAAGAATTCAACGATAATACGAAACGCGCCATAACCAATCAGGAACAGACCGGATACCGAGCCCATCGGGCGCGGTTTACGAATGTACAGATTAAGAATGATAAACAACACAACGCCTTCCAGGGCCATCTCATAAAGCTGTGAGGCATGGCGCGGCAGCGAGCCGTAGGTATCAAAAATAGACTGCCATTGCGGGTTAGTTTGCAGCAGTAAAATGTCTTCGGTACGGGAGCCCGGGAACAGCATGGCGTACTTGAAATTCGGATCAACGCGTCCCCACAGCTCACCGTTGATAAAGTTGCCCAAACGCCCTGCGCCCAGACCAAACGGAATTAGCGGGGCAATGAAATCAGAAACCTGGAAGAACGAACGCTTGGTGCGTTTGGCGAAGATAATCATCACCAGGATCACACCAATAAGCCCACCGTGGAAGGACATCCCGCCGTCCCAAACGCGGAACAGATACAGCGGGTTATCGAGGAATAACGGGAAGTTATAGAACAGTACGTAACCAATACGCCCTCCAAGGAAAACCCCGAGGAAGCCCGCATACAGTAGATTTTCTACTTCATTTTTGGTCCAGCCACTGCCCGGACGATTAGCACGGCGCGTCGCCAGCCACATCGCAAAAATAAACCCCACCAAATACATTAAGCCGTACCAGTGAAGCGCGACGGGTCCGATTGAGAAAATGACCGGATCGAAATCCGGAAAATGCAGATAGCTACTGGTCATCTGTCACCACAAGTTCTTGTTATTTCGCTGAAGTCAGACAGCAATTGATAAGCGCGCCTGCATAATGCAGGCGCTCCAAAGGTGCGAATGATAGCACATGGGGATCGCAGCGGATGCCGATTACAGTTAAAAGATATGTATACCTACTGTTACCAGCCCTCGATTCACAATCCCCCGCGAATCAGTCCCCCCATGCCACGGCGTTCCATAAAAGCCGCCACCTGATGGCGTACTTCTGTCGCCATCTGCGCTTCCAGGCTGCGTTGCGCCAGCGTTTGCGCCTCATCAAAATCGATATGGCGCAGCAGATATTTAACGCGAGCCACGGAACGACCGTTCATCGACAAATGGCGAAAACCCAGGCCGATCAGAATGGCCACGCACATCGGGTCGCCCGCCATTTCACCGCACAATCGCAAATCGATACCGCTTCTTTCGGCTTCCTGCGCAATCATCGCCAGCACACGTAACATACCCGGATGCAGGCTGTCATAAATGCTGGCCACCCGCGTATTGTTACGATCGACAGCCAGAATGTACTGGGTGAGATCGTTGGTTCCGACCGAGATAAAGTCTATCCGGTTTATCAGATGCGGCAGCATAAACACCATCGACGGAACTTCCAGCATGATGCCAATGCGCGGTTTTGGGATCGCGTAGCCGATCATCTCTTCCACTTCGCGTCCGGCGCGTTCAATCAAACGTCGCGCTTCGTCCACTTCATCAATGCTGGTGACCATCGGCAGCAAAATACTCAGGTTGCCGGTTGCCGCGTTGGCACGCAGCATGGCCCGAACCTGGATCAAAAAGATCTCCGGCTGATCGAGCGTTATGCGGATCCCACGCCAGCCAAGGCACGGGTTCTCTTCACTGATCGGCATGTAGGGCAGTTGTTTATCGGCGCCGACATCCAGCGTACGCAGGGTCACCGGCTTGTCGTTAAACATTTGCAGCATGCCCTGATACTGCGCAACCTGTTCTTCTTCCGAAGGAAAACCGCTTTGCAGCATGAACGGGATTTCGGTGCGATACAGGCCAATGCCATCGATCCGGCTCCCCAGCTTCTCTTCATGCTCCGGGCTGAGGCCCGCATTGAGCATCACCTTCACACGCTCGCCACTTTTCAACTGTGCTGGCTGGTTGACGTCATCTTCCGCCAGGCGGCTCAGCTCAATTTCTTCACTGATAAGACGCTGGTATTCCTGGATCAATACCGGTTCTGGATCGACCAGCAGTTCACCGCGATAACCGTCCACTACCAGCGTACGGCGATGTAACACCGATGGCTGGATATCGGCCCCCATGACGGTAGGGATACCCAGCGCACGAACCATAATAGCCGCATGAGAGTTGGCCGCGCCGTCCCGGACAACCACACCGACTAAGCGGTCCTGAGGAAGTTCCGCCAGCGTGGTGGCGGAAAGCTCATCCGCCACCAGCACAAAGCGCTCCGGCCAGGTATTCGGCCCCTGGATCGAGTCGTCAAGATGGAACAGTAGACGCTGGCCCAGCGCGCGTAAATCTCCGGCCCGCTCTTTGAGGTAGTTATCACTCAGCGCGGCAAACTGTTCGGCAAACTTTTCAATGATCGTTTTAACGGCCCACTCGGCCACCGAACCGTTATCCACTTCCGCAAACAGCTCACGGCGCAGACGAGTATCGGAAAGCAAGTGTGAGTAGAGATCAAAAATCGCCGCCGTTTCTTTTTGCGCCCCAGCGGTAAAGCGTTTGCTGTAGCGGCGGAATTCATTCGCCGCCTCTTCCAGCGCACCGGTGAGCCGCTCGCGCTCAAGCACCGGATCCAGCGTTGAAGCCTGATAGACCTGCTCCATCAGCGGCAGCGTCGCATCCTGCCAGCCTTCGGCTATTGCCACGCCAGGCGCGGCGGGCAATGCGCGGATGCGCGTTTGCCGATATTGGCCGAACAGTGCGTTTAGCTGCGACTGCGAAAGAATAGCCGCCATTTGCGTGGCGAGCGTGACGAGGAAAGACTCTTCACTTTCATCGTACTGGCGCAATTCGCGCTGCTGGACCACCAGCACACCTAACAGCTGACGGCGCTGAATAATCGGTACGCCTAAGAACGCACGAAAGCGCTCTTCTTTTACCGAAGGGATGTATTTAAAGCTGGGATGTTTTTGCGCATCGGCGAGGTTGATAGGTTCCGCCAGCCTGCCAACCAGGCCAACGATACCTTCATCAAACGCGAGTGCGACAGTACGACCACGCGGTTTCTTCAGTCCCCGGGTCGCCATGAGGTAATAACAACGTCGATCGTGATCGGCCAAGTAAACCGAACAGACCTCTGTATCCATCGCAAGACAGATGTCGGTAACCAGAATATTCAGCGCTTCATTCAGACGCGGAGCACTGGCCACCTTTTCGACTATTTCGCGCAGGCGGGTGAGCATAATTTGCGTAGCTTAACCTCTTTTACGTCTGTACGCAGGTGCGCTTTGCGGCTTAGGAGTGCTTTCCTGAAGCGCCATGACAACACTTGCGAATTCTTTCATCACCCTGCGATAGACATCGCGTTTAAATGACACCACCTGTCGAACCGGATACCAGTAACTCACCCAGCGCCAGCCGTCGAACTCAGGTGTACTGCTGGTTTGCATATTGATTTCAGCATCGCTGCTGACCAATTGCAGAAGAAACCATTTTTGTTTCTGGCCGATACAAACCGGCTTCGTGTCCCAACGCACCAAACGTTTCGGTAACTTGTAACGCAACCAGTTACGAGTAGAAGCAAGGATCCGTACATCTTTACGACTGAGACCCACTTCTTCAAAGAGTTCCCGGTACATCGCCTGCTCTGCTGTCTCTCCTGCATTTATCCCACCTTGCGGGAATTGCCAGGAGTGCTGACCAAATCGCCGGGCCCACATGACCTGCCCCTGGCGGTTACAAATTACTATCCCTACATTCGGGCGGTAGCCATCGTCATCAATCACCGGACTACCTCAATATAAACCTTATATACAAACGATTGTTTCACACTCCAGAGAGGCGGTAAACCACTCTGTTAAGGGCGCGATACTCTAATAACAATTGAATAACTCACAGCTAAGGGCGGAGTTATAAACAGAAGAAGGGCAAGCAAGGCGATTTTATTCACCTTTTCTGTGGATATAGTTGTGAAGAAGTACGGAATTACTATGGGAAAACCCAGAACAGTCCGAATAAGACATTCGTCACATATAAAAAATAGTCTTCTATATTCATAAAGTTAAAACCGTTCAGCGCAAATAAACCCATAGAAATGTGACGTATATCACGCACACGATCTTCAGGCTGATGAAAGATCGACCAGCGTTGGTTTTATCCACAGATTATGCCAATAAGTTAGGCACAATTTGTGTGAAAATTCGATTTTCGTCGCACGTCAAGGCTGTAAATTGAAACAGTAGTGGGGGTTTTTCACAGTTATCCCATCTTTCTGTGGATAACATGGTGTAAGATCCTGTTCATTGTCAGTGACCAGAATTGGAAAACCCGCTTCGCTGTTGCGCAACTCTGCGTATGTGAATCTAAAAACCAATATAAATCATAGAATTGAATAAAGCATGTGGAAAAAGATAAACTCTGTCCACACGGTATAAAATCTTTGCTCATTTTTTCACCTAAGGGTTAACCCGATGTCAGAACTCCATCCGCTGCTTTCTCCCCCTGAATCTGAAGCCCAGTTGTTGAGCCAGGCACAGCTGCTTTCGGGCTACGCGCTGGGAGAGTTGGCGGCAATGGCGGGACTCGTCGCCCCCAAGGATCTCAAGCGCGATAAAGGCTGGATTGGCGTGCTACTGGAAATCTGGCTCGGCGCCAGTGCGGGCAGCAAACCGGAGCAGGATTTTGCGGCGCTGGGCGTGGAGCTGAAAACAATCCCAGTGGATAGCCTTGGCAGACCGCTGGAAACCACCTTTGTGTGCGTGGCACCGTTAACCGGCAATACCGGCGTTACCTGGGAAACCAGCCATGTGCGGCACAAACTTAAACGCGTTCTGTGGATCCCGGTAGAAGGCGAACGCAGCATCCCGCTGGCGGAGCGCCGCGTCGGTTCTCCCCTGCTGTGGAGCCCGAATGAAGAAGAAGACCGGCAATTGCGTCTGGACTGGGAAGAGTTGATGGACATGATAGTGTTAGGCCACGTCGAACGCATCACTGCCCGCCATGGGGAAGTGCTACAGCTGCGTCCTAAAGCCGCCAACGCCCGAGCGCTTACCGAGGCCATTGGCGCCCATGGCGAACCCATCCTGACCCTACCACGCGGTTTTTACTTGAAAAAGAACTTCACGCGCGCATTGCTTGAGCGACATTTCTTGTTCCAGGCGCAATAGGCACCGTCCGGTCTTTCACCCGCCGCGTTACGGGCCTATAATTACCGCTTCTTTTTTTGGCAGGACTTTGTTCGATGTTATTTGCATGGATAACCGATCCTAACGCCTGGCTTGCGCTCGGTACGCTGACGCTGCTGGAGATCGTTCTTGGGATCGACAATATTATTTTCCTCTCTCTGGTTGTAGCCAAACTCCCGACAGCGCAACGCAATCATGCCCGACGTATTGGGCTTGCGGCGGCGATGATCATGCGTCTGGCACTGCTCGCCTCTATTGCCTGGGTAACGCGTCTGACAAACCCGCTATTCGAAGTGTTTGGCGAGGCAATATCAGCGCGCGACCTGATCCTTCTACTCGGGGGATTGTTCCTGATCTGGAAAGCCAGTAAGGAGATCCACGAATCCATTGAAGGTGAGGAAGAGGGGCTGAAAACCCGCGTTTCCTCTTTTCTGGGCGCGATTGTGCAGATCATGTTGTTAGACATAATCTTCAGCCTGGATTCCGTGATTACTGCGGTAGGCTTGTCCGATCATCTGTTTATCATGATGGCGGCAGTGGTGATTGCCGTGGGTGTGATGATGTTTGCTGCACGCCCGATTGGCGATTTTGTCGATCGCCATCCTTCGGTAAAAATGCTGGCGCTCTCGTTCCTGATTCTGGTCGGTTTCACGCTAATTCTGGAAAGTTTCGACGTCCACGTTCCGAAAGGATATATCTATTTCGCCATGTTCTTCTCTATTGCGGTAGAGACCCTGAACCTGTGGCGTAATAAAAAAAATCCGCTCTGATGAAATCCATCGCTCCCCGCACGGGGAGCGAATGCGCGCCACACCTACCTCTTCTCACAGTTTAAGATTTTACTGCTTTCGCCATGCACAACTTCGCGTTATTACTAAACTATTGTCAGATGCAGGCCATGTGAGGATAAGCAGATGAAAAAATGGGCAGTTTTGATTTCCGCCGTAGGACTGGCTTTTGCCGTTTCCGGATGCAGCAGTGATTATGTAATGGCGACAAAAGATGGTCGAATGATCCTGACCGATGGAAAACCAGAAATTGACGATGATACCGGTCTGGTGAGCTATCACGACCAGCAAGGCAATGCGATGCAGATTAATCGCGATGATGTGTCTCAAATCATTGAACGCTGATGGTTGAGGTCAGCAGCGCGCTGGCCTTAACAATTTTACTTCCCTTTTTCTCTTCCCTCAGCCATTTTTATAATCCTTATGTCGTGATTATAAAAAGGAAACGGCTATGCAATATCACCGTATACCCCACAGCTCGCTTGAAGTCAGTACACTGGGGCTGGGCACAATGACGTTTGGTGAACAAAACAGCGAAGCCGACGCACATGCACAGCTCGATTATGCCGTAGAACAAGGCATAAATTTGATCGACGTTGCCGAGATGTATCCGGTACCGCCGCGTCCTGAAACCCAGGGTCTCACCGAAACCTACGTAGGTAACTGGCTCGCCAAACACGGCAGCCGTGAAAAGCTAATCGTTGCTTCTAAGGTGAGTGGACCTTCACGTAACAACGACAGCGGTATTCGACCGAATCAGGCGCTGGACCGTAAAAATATCCGTGAAGCGCTGCACGACAGCCTGAAAAGACTGCAAACCGATTACCTGGATCTGTATCAGGTTCATTGGCCGCAGCGCCCGACCAACTGCTTTGGTAAGTTAGGCTACAGCTGGACGGACTCTGCGCCGGTGGTTTCGCTGCTGGATACGCTGGACGCGCTGGCAGAGTTTCAGCGCGCGGGGAAAATTCGCTACATCGGCGTGTCCAATGAAACCGCGTTTGGCGTGATGCGCTACCTGCACCTGGCGGACAAACACGATCTGCCGCGCATCGCCACCATCCAGAACCCCTACAGCCTGCTGAATCGCAGCTTTGAGGTTGGACTGGCGGAAGTGAGCCAGTATGAAGGCGTTGAACTGCTGGCCTACTCTTGCCTTGGCTTCGGTACATTAACCGGTAAATACCTGAACGGCGCGAAGCCTGCCGGTGCACGCAATACGCTGTTTAGCCGTTTCACGCGTTACAGCGGCGAGCAAACGCAAAAAGCCGTTGCGGCCTATGTGGATATCGCGAAACGCCATAATCTGGATCCTGCGCAAATGGCGTTGGCATTCGTGCGTCGTCAGCCGTTTGTCGCCAGCACCCTGCTGGGAGCCACGACGATGGAGCAGCTAAAAACCAACGTTGAAAGCCTGCATCTGGAGTTGAGCGAAGAAGTACTGGCAGAGATTGAAGCGGTGCATCAGGTGTATACCTATCCTGCACCGTGACGGTTAGTACCTGATGGCGCTACGCTTATCAGACCTACAAATTGCTGCTCTCTGTAGGCCAGATAAGGCGACGCTGCCATCCGGCACATTCATTGTTCACTCATCTCGTACCAGGCTGGCGGCGCTGCCAAATCCACAGCGCCGCAATCGCCAGCGCAAACAGCGCGCCGAATCCAATACCAATCGCTACCGCCGGGATCCCCACCAGCACTGCCAGTGAGTAAATCCCAAGCATCAGCAGCATCGCGCTGTTCTCGCCCAGGTTTTGCACCGCGATCGCATTACCCGCACCGACGCTTTTCTTGCCCCGCTCCTGCAGCAACGCATTCAGCGGTACCACAAAGAAGCCACCTGACACGCCGATAAGCATCAGCAACGCGTAAGCCGGAAGCAGCGCATGCTGAAGTGAGAAAATCAGCACCACGACGCCAATCAGGATCCCCGCTGGCATACAGCGCGACACGGTTTCCAGCGTCACCAGCTTCGCTGCCGCCCCCGCGCCTACGACAATCCCAATCGCTACCATGGCATTGAGGTAGGTCGGTGTAGCGTTATCGGTGATGCCGAGCGCCACCGGAACCCACAGCACCAGCAGAAAACGCAGCGTGACGCCCGCGCCCCAAAAAAGGCTGGTTCCGACCAACGAAAAACGAGTTTCACCGTTGCGCCACAGCGAAGAGGCGGCGCAGAAGAAACTGCGCGTCATTTTCCCCAGATGCCAGGATTGGCCAGGACGAGCCGCGGCCAGTTTCGGGATGTACAGGTTAGCCACCACGGCGCCAGCATAGGCCAGCGCACAGGCAGAAAGCGCGGCAATCACATGCCAGTCGGCCAGAACGCCACCAGCGACAGAACCGAGCAAAATCGCGGCGATAGTGGAGGCTTCCATCAGGCCGTTGGCTTTCACCAGTTTGTCACCGGTGGTCAGTTCACCGAGAATGCCATACTTGGCCGGTGAGTACGCGGCCGCGCCAATCCCCACCAGCGTATACCCGAGAAACGGATTAATGCCGAAGCAAATACTCGCCGCGCCCAGCAGTTTCAGGGCGTTCGCGAACATCATCACTCTGCCTTTGGCAAAGCTATCCGCCACCTGTCCAACAAATGGCGCAAACAGGATGTAAGCGCCCACAAACACCATTTGCAGGATTGGCTGGCTCCAGTCCGGATAAAATTGTTCCTTCAGCAGCGCCAGCGTAGCGAACAGCAGTGCGTTATCGCCAAACGCCGACAGAAACTGCGCGGCGATGACGGACATCATCCCTTTGGACCAGATTGAAGTGTTAGTATGCGCTGACTCAATCATGTTGTTTTTCCGGCTCATCGACCCAGCTTTTCAGCGTAACAAAATCCGGCTTACCGCTGCCGAGTAATGGGAGTTGCTTCAGGTGGCGAATATCACGCGGCACGGCAAGTTCAGGCACGCCATGCGCTCGCGCATACTGCTGTAGTTTTTCACGCGTGAGTTCGCTGTCGGTAGTGAACAGCACCAGCGCCTCACCTTTGCTGGCATCGCTCTTGATCGCCGTGGCGTGCATTTTGTCTGCAGATACCGCCAATGCCAGTTGCTCAACCATTTCCAGCGAGACCATCTCTCCGGCAATTTTAGCAAAACGCTTGGCGCGCCCCTGGATCTGTACAAAGCCGTTTTCATCAAAGCGGACGATGTCTCCGGTGTCATACCAGCCGCGCTCAATCTCACCCTGCGCATTTTCTGCCGTCGGCACTTCCAGCACGCCAGGTTTTTCGACGCGCAAATAGCCGCTCATAATATTCGGGCCTTTCAGTTGTAAACGCCCACCGTCCTCAATACCCGGAACAGCCAGCAGTCGGGCATCCATGCCAGGCAAGATGCGCCCTACCGTTCCTGATTTTGCCGCCATCGGCACATTGATCGACACAACCGGCGCACATTCCGTCACGCCATAGCCTTCAAGGACGCGCAGACCAAATTTCTCCTGCCATAGCTGCTTTGTGCTGTCTTGCAGTTTTTCCGCGCCTGCCACCACATAGCGCAGGCGGTGGAAATCGTACGGATGCGCGAAACGCGCATAGTTGCCGAGGAACGTTGAAGTACCAAACAACACGGTGCAGTTCCGGTCGTATACCAGCTCCGGCACAATACGGTAATGAAGCGGGCTGGGATAAAGAAACACTTCCGCACCGGTCAGTAGCGGCGTGAATAATCCCACCGTCAGGCCAAAGGAGTGGAACAGCGGCAGCGCCGACATGAAGCGGTCATCGGCGGTGAAATCGGCAATTGTTTTAATCTGCTCAACGTTCGCCAGAATACTCTTGTGGCTGTGGACCACGCCTTTCGGATGGCCTTCCGAACCAGACGTAAAGAGGATCACCGCAGCCTCTTCCGGTTGCTGTTTCACCTGCGCCAGATGCGGTGCCAGCAGATGTGAGAAAATCCACAGCTTATCGCTCAACTTCACATCGGCTTTTAAATCTTCCAGATAAACCCAGCGTACCTGGGTGAGCTGTTCCGGTAGATGCCAGAGTTTGCCTTTATCGAGAAACTGTCGGGAAGTGAAGATCGTTTTGATTTCAGACGCAGTAATGGCGCTGGTTAACCCTTTCACGCCCGCCGTGTAGTTCATCATGGCCGGAATGCGTCGACGCGCAATGGCACCAAAAATGACCGCCGCGCTGATCCCCGCATTTGGCAGCATCAGGCCGATTTTTTCACCTTCGGCGCTGTATTTTTCCAGAATACGGGCCACAAAGAGCGTCTTAGTCAGCAGTTTGCGGTAGCTGTCCGGCGTAAAGTTAACATCTTCAATGCAGTTTTTGCCCGCGCCAAAACGGTATTTTGCCGCCAGCAGCGACTCGTATAGCGTTTCACGCGGGCGTACCGCCATGCGAGCTTCCATCATAATTTGATGTAGCATTTCACCGGCGATTTTGCGGCGATCGCGCGCTCGCGGGGCTTCCGGCATTGGCATTTGAGTCGGCGGTAAAATGTGCAGTTGGATACGCGGGAAGAATCGCTGTTTAACCAGACCTTTCAGGCGGCTGAAGTGGGAAAGCTCTGCTCCCTCAATGCGGACAGGAACGACCGTCGCTCCCGACTTCGCGGCGACAAACCCGGCACCGTCATATATTTTCATCAACGAACCGGTGGTCGAAATGCGTCCTTCGGGAAAAATCACCACCGGACGGCCCTGCTCGACCAGACGGACCAGATGCTTAATCGACATCGGTTTGGTTGGGTCTAACGGCACGAAGTCAATCAGCGGGGTTAGCCAGCGCATATACCATTGCTGGCTGATCGAGGTGTAAACGGCGAAGACGGGACGAATCGGTAAAAATAGCGCCAGCAGGATGCCGTCTATAAATGAGACATGGTTGGGAGTGATTAGAACGCGTTCTCCCTGTAGCGCGCTGACATTGCCCGTGACGCGAACGCGGAAAAGCACGCGAAACAGATTACGAAAAAAGCCAAATAGCATCTCAACTCCCTGTGCCATTAATTATAGAAACATTAATGGTGGGAGAGTATACGAGTTGGGGAATGGGCGCGACAGGTAAACAGGTAAATACAGTCCGAAAAAAAACCTGCGCATCCGCGCAGGTCGGTGCAAGAGACAGGTACGAAGTGCGTACCGAATAATCTCACCAATCAATACCTCTGGGATCTTGATTGTGGTCGTCAGCAGCCAGATACGCCAGTACGAAAACGCAAAGGAATGAACCCAAATGCAACGAGTTGTGTAAATTATCGGTTACTGTTACAGATAGGCTGAAGGCAAAAAAAAACCTGCGCATCTGCGCAGGCTGGTGTAATTCTAGTGATCAACCCGAAAGTTGATTTCACCTATCAATACCTCTGGGATCCCAACTTTAGCAATCCGCTCAGTTCTCCCACCAGCGAACAATCGCAACAGCACATCGCAAAGTGTAAGCAAAAATTAGCATTTTCTATTTTCTGTCTTATCTTCGCTCGCGCGCGCTCACATTTGCGAGGTCCTGACGGGCAATCTGCTTGAACAGCCAGCCATTTTCCGTAACACTGACGGAATGTAAGCGTTTACCCACAACAGGTACTATCATGGCGACCATAAAGGATGTAGCCCGACTAGCTGGTGTATCAGTCGCCACCGTTTCTCGAGTGATCAATGATTCCCCCAAAGCCAGCGAAGCATCGCGTCTGGCCGTAACGAGTGCAATGGAATCACTCAGCTACCACCCCAATGCGAATGCGCGTGCACTGGCGCAACAATCCACTGAAACCATCGGCCTGGTCGTTGGTGATGTGTCCGATCCATTCTTTGGGGCAATGGTTAAAGCTGTCGAGCAGGTGGCCTATAACACCGGGAATTTTTTGCTGATTGGCAACGGCTACCATAATGAACAGAAGGAACGTCAGGCGATTGAACAGCTCATTCGCCACCGCTGCGCGGCCCTTGTTGTCCATGCCAAAATCATCCCGGATGCGGATTTGGCTTCATTAATGAAGCAAATCCCCGGCATGGTATTGATTAACCGAATTCTGCCGGGATTCGAACAACGCTGCGTTGCCCTCGATGACCGTTTCGGCGCATGGCTCGCTACCCGACACCTTATTCAACAGGGCCATACGCGCATTGGCTACCTGTGTTCCAATCACAGTATTTCTGATGCGGAAGATCGTCTGCAAGGCTATTACGACGCGCTGTCGGAGAGCAATATACCGGTAAGCGATCGACTGGTGACGTTCGGCGAACCGGATGAAAGCGGCGGTGAACAGGCCATGACCGAGTTACTTGGTCGTGGCAAAAACTTCACTGCGGTAGCCTGCTACAACGACTCAATGGCGGCTGGCGCCATGGGCGTATTGAATGATAACGGCATTGATGTGCCGGGAGAAATCTCGCTGATTGGCTTTGATGATGTGCTGATTTCCCGCTATGTGCGCCCACGTCTGACCACGGTACGCTATCCCATCGTGACGATGGCAACCCAGGCCGCTGAACTGGCGCTCGCGTTGGCGGAGAAGCGACCCGCACCTGAAATTACCCACGTCTTTAACCCAACTCTGGTGCGTCGCCATTCCGTTTCGGCGCTGACAGAGCCGGGGAACTCATCGTCAAACGATTAACCAGGATTGCGTCATGACTACGATGTTGGACGTTTCACGACACGCAGGCGTCTCAAAAGCGACCGTTTCGCGCGTACTAAATGGAACGGGTCAGGTAAAAGAGAGCACGCGCCAGAAAGTGTTCAAGGCCATGCAGGCACTCGATTATCGGCCCAACTTTTTAGCGCGCTCTTTGGCGAATCGCACCAGCAACAGCATTGGCCTGGTGGTTTCCACATTTGATGGATTCTACTTTGGCCGCCTGCTGCAACAGGCCTCGCGCCAGACGGAGTCTCACGGCAAGCAGTTGATCGTCACCGATGGTCACGACACGCCGGAGCGTGAGCAGGAAGCCGTGCAAATGCTGGCCGACAGGCAGTGCGACGCCATTATTCTCTATACCCGCTATATGAGTGAAACGGCGATTATGTCGCTGATGAACAGCATTGCGATGCCCTTGCTGGTCATCAACCGTGATGTCAGTCAGGCCCGCGATCGCGCGATTTTCTTTGAGCAGGAAGACGCGGCGTATCAGGCGGTCAATTATCTGATCTCGCAGGGGCACAGCGATATTGCTTGTATCACCGTGCCAGGCCATACGCCTACCGGTAAATCCCGCCTGATGGGGTATCGTAAGGCTCTGGAAAAAAACGGTATTCCCTGGGATCCTGATAAGGTTAAATACGGCGACTCCACGATGACGCGAGGCTATGAAGCCTGTCGAGAACTGCTGGAGGAAGGGGTGAAATTCAGCGCCCTGTTCGCCTGTAACGATGACATGGCATTAGGTGCATCAAAAGCGTTACATCAGGCCGGACTGAGGATCCCGACGGACGTCTCGCTGTTTGGTTTTGATGATGCGCCCAGCGCCAAATGGCTGGAACCGGGGTTATCTACCGTTTATCTGCCGATTGATACCATGATAACCACGGCAATCGACCAGGCTATACGTCTGGCCAACGGTGAGAGCGTGGAGCCGATCCCTCCGTTTACCGGCAAACTGGTATTACGTGACTCAGTAACGCTCGGACCGTACTTTAAGTAATATGAAAAAGAGCCGGATAGTGACGCAAGCACCTTATCCGGCCAGCTTTACTCAGATTAATTCCAGCGCTAACAGCTCATCAATGGTCTGGCGACGACGAATCATTCGCGCCACGCCGTTATCAAACAAGACCTCCGGCAGCAGCGGGCGGCTATTGTAGTTTGACGACATTGACGCTCCGTACGCCCCGGTATCATGCAAAACCAGATAATCACCCGGCACCACCGCAGGCAACAGACGGGTTTCCACATTTCCGCCTTCCTGCTGGGTAAACACGTCGCCTGATTCGCACAACGGTCCGGCCACCACGGTCTCTCGTTGAGGAGTTTGTTGCAGAGAACGACCATCTCCCGCCAGCGCGGAGATATGGTGATAGCTACCGTACATGGCCGGGCGCATCAGATCGTTGAAGCCCGCATCGATCAGCACAAAGTGACGGCTGCCCATCTCTTTTACGCTGCGCACCTGCGCCACTAACACGCCGGCTTCCGCGACCAGGAAACGCCCTGGTTCGATCTCCAGTTTGACGGCATGACCCAGATGACGCGCAATACTATCGCGCGCGGCGTTCCACAATCCAAAATAGTGATCGGTGTCGATCGCCTCTTCACCTTCGCGATACGGGATTGATAAACCGCCGCCTGCGGAGATCGCTTCCAGATCCTGACCAAATTCCACCACCTGACGCACCATCGCGCCGCACACCTGCTCCAGATGCGCGTAGTCCACGCCAGAGCCGATATGCATATGAATACCCACCAACTTCAGCTTATAGCGCTGAATTACCTCCAGCGCCGCCGGAAGATCGCTGTACCAGATGCCGTGCTTGCTGTTCTCTCCCCCGGTATTGGTTTTCTGACTGTGTCCATGCCCAAAGCCAGGGTTTACGCGGAGCCAGACGCGATGGCCCGGCGAGAGCTGGCCCAGTTGTTCCAGCATATCGACCGACCCGGCATTTACCGGAATGCTCAATTCATGCACCCGGGCGAGCGTCGCTTCATCAATCATATCGGCGGTAAAGACAATCTCATCTTTGCCCGGTACAAAACCTGCCGCCAGCGCGCGTTCAATTTCGCCAAGCGAGACGGAATCGACCTTCACGCCCTGCTCGCGCATCAGGCGCAAAATATGAATATTCGAACATGCCTTCTGGGCAAAACGCACCACGTCAAACTGACTCAGTTTGGCAATCTGCGCGCGAATAATCTGCGCATCATAGACCCACACCGGGCAGCCGAATTCGGCAGGCAGGCGCAACAGGTTGTCGGCGGTCAGGTCAGTGTCTGTGTTGTTGAGTGGGCGTGGCATGGCGTGCTCCGGTATTGGCTTTTTTATGATTACGCCACAGCTCAAAAAGAATAAAAAATATCGTTTTATCTTGAGTCTATGCAAAAATGATATGGATTAGCTCATTCGAGGATTGCTTATGCCTGCGGTTAACCTGCGTCACATTGAAATTTTTCACGCCATCATGACCGCAGGCAATCTGACGGAGGCCGCGCGCATGCTACATACCTCTCAGCCCACCGTCAGTCGGGAACTGGCCCGATTCGAAAAAGTCCTGGGATTAACGCTGTTTGAACGCACGCGTGGGCGACTGCATCCAACCGTGCAAGGCTTACGTCTGTTTGAAGAGGTACAACGTTCGTGGTACGGCCTGGACAGAATTGTGAGCGCCGCCGAAAGCCTGCGCGAATTTCGTCAAGGTGAATTGTCGATTGTTTGCCTGCCGGTATTTTCGCAGTCCTTTTTACCGCCGCTGCTGCAGCCATTTCTCGCGCGCTATCCGCAGGTCAACATTCAGATCGTGCCGCAGGAGTCACCACTGTTGGAAGAGTGGCTGTCGGCGCAGCGCCACGATCTGGGGTTAACGGAAACGCTGCATACGCCAGCCGGAACGAAACGCACCGAATTGCTGGCGCTGGATGAAGTGTGTGTACTGCCGCAGGGGCATCCGCTGACCGAGAAAGCGGTATTAACGCCGCAGGATTTTCAGGGAGAGAACTATATCAGCCTGTCGCGGACCGACAGTTACCGTCAGCTATTGGACACCCTGTTTAACGAACATCAGGTGAAGCGCCGCATGGTGATTGAAACCCACAGCGCCGCTTCAATTTGTGCAATGGTGCGGGCGGGCGTGGGGATCTCGGTGGTAAACCCACTGACCGCGCTGGATTATGCCAGCAGCGGAGTGGTTATCCGCCGCTTCAGTATTTCGGTACCCTTTACGGTCAGCCTGATCCACCCACTTCATCGCCCTGCCTCGGCGCTGGTCGATGCTTTTACGGCGCATCTGCAAGCCCAACTCCCGAGGCTTATCGATCCACTGGAGGCTATTTTGTATCCACAGACGAAAGCATAAACGCCACCGCATCTTGCGCATGGATTGCCGCGGTGTCGAAAACCGGTAATGGACTTAGCTCGGCTGGAACCAGCAGACCAATCTCGGTACAGCCAAAGATAACCCCTTGAGCGCCCTGTTTAGCCAACTGATCAATTACGCTCAGGTAGTAGTCGCGGGAAGCGTTGCTGAACTCACCGAGGCACAGCTCGTCGAAAATAATCTGGTTTATTTTCTGACGATCATCAGCCTCAGGAATAAGCGTGCTAATACCAAATTCAGTCTGTAGGCGCCCGCGGTAAAAATCCTGCTCCATGGTGTAGCGCGTACCCAGTAGCGCCACGTTGCTCATCTGTTGTTTTTGTATGGCCCGCCCCGTCGCATCGGCAATATGCAGGAACGGCACGTCACAGGCGGTTTCAATCGCCTCAGCAACTTTGTGCATGGTGTTGGTACACAACACAATCCCCTCCGCTCCGGCTTGCTGAAGCCCTGCGGCGGCCTGCGCGAGGATCTCCCCAGCCCGCTGCCAGTCACCGCCAGACTGACAGGCTTCGATCTCGTGAAAATCTACGCTGTGCAACAGAATCTGTGCCGAGTGCAGGCCACCCAGACGCTGTTTTACCCCTTCATTAATGAGTCGATAATAAGGAATGGTGGATTCCCAGCTCATACCGCCTAACAGGCCGATCGTTTTCATCATTTCCCCTGATTTGTTGTTATCTCTCCAGTGAACCAAAGATGTGATCAACTTTCCACATCTGTTGGCGTGCATTTCTTTTTTTAATTTTCTGATATAGGTTTAATGAAACATTGTTTTAATTACAGGAAGGCCGAATGTTTATTTTTCATAAAGAGACCACCCTTGAAGATCTGGGCAATGGCGTTACCCGACGCATTCTTGCTCACGACGGTAAAATGATGGCGGTTGAGGTGAACTTCGAGCAAGGCGCGATTGGTCCGATGCACAATCATCCGCATGAGCAGCTGACTTACGTTTTGTCTGGGGAGTTTGAATTTACCATCGGCGAAGAAAAGCATGTCGTTAGGGCAGGCGATACCCTATATAAACAGCCCAACATTATGCATGGCTGCGTCTGTTTAAAACCGGGAACGCTACTCGATACCTTTACGCCCATGCGCGAAGATTTTCTGCCTGCGTAATTTTATCTGTTCGTAATCTGCCTGGCGGCATAATGTTGTTCCAGAGGGAATGAATATGTCGCCTCCGGTGTATTGCTACATTCACCTTATGTTTAACCGACAAAACCTGCCAAAGGGCAGGGTTTGTCGGTTCTGGAAAGCGGATTAACGCGCCAGCCAGCCGCCGTCTACCGCAACGGTATAGCCGTTGATATAGTCAGATGCGCTGGATGCCAGGAACACAATCGGCCCCATCAGGTCACTCGGCAGACCCCAACGACCCGCCGGGATACGATCGAGAATTTCTGCGCTACGCTGCTCATCAGCGCGCAGCTGTTGAGTGTTGTTCGTCGCCATGTAACCCGGCGCAATTGCGTTGACGTTGATGTTATGTTTGGCCCACTCATTCGCCATCAGGCGGGTGACGCCCATTACGCCGCTTTTAGACGCGGTGTAAGACGGCACGCGGATCCCGCCCTGGAAGGAAAGCATAGAGGCGATGTTGATAATTTTGCCGCCGTTACCCTGAGCGATAAAGTGCTTCGCCGCGGCCTGAGACATAAAGAACACGCTCTTAATGTTCAGGTTCATCACGTCGTCCCAGTCTTTTTCGCTGAAGTCGATCGCATCGTCACGACGGATAAGACCTGCGTTGTTGACCAGAATATCGATATGACCGAATTCTGCCACTGCGCGCTCCAGCAGCGCCGGAATGCCGTCAATTTGACGCAGGTCGGCGGTCAGACTTAAAAAACGGCGCCCCAGCGCGGTCACGCGTTCGATAGTTTCCGTCGGTTCAACGATGTTGATCCCCACGATATCGCAGCCCGCTTCAGCCAAACCCAACGCCATACCCTGACCCAGGCCAGTGTCACAACCGGTCACAACGGCGACCTTACCTTCAAGAGAGAATGCATTCAAAATCATTGTAAATCCTTAATTTTTTATAATGCCCGCCGCAGCAGGCACGGCTATCGCCCGCAACTAGCGCAGATCTTTGACCGCTACATGGTCCATATCATCAAAGACCTGGTTTTCGCCGACCATGCCCCAAATGAACGTATAAGCTTTTGTGCCAACGCCGGAGTGAATTGACCAGCTCGGCGAAATCACCGCCTGCTCGTTGTGCATCACAATATGACGCGTTTCCTGAGGCTGCCCCATCATGTGGAAGACGCAGGTATCTTCTTCCATATTGAAATAGAAATAGACTTCCATACGACGTTCATGGGTATGACACGGCATGGTGTTCCACAGGTTACCCGGCGCCAGTTCGGTCAGACCCATACTCAACTGGCAGGTTTCCAGCACATCCGGCACAAAATATTTGTTGATGGTACGACGGTTACTGGTGAGGTCATCGCCCAGCGTTACTGGCGCAACGTCTGCTGGCGTGACTTTTTTGGTTGGATAAGTCGTGTGGGCCGGCGCGCAGTTATAGTAAAACTTCGCTGGTTTCGCCGTATCGATGCTGGCG
Organism: Citrobacter sp. RHB35-C21; assembly: GCF_013816515.1. Classification (NCBI taxonomy): domain Bacteria; kingdom Pseudomonadati; phylum Pseudomonadota; class Gammaproteobacteria; order Enterobacterales; family Enterobacteriaceae; genus Citrobacter; species Citrobacter sp. RHB35-C21. Next base: position 1,046,299 of record NZ_CP057147.1, on the reverse strand, counting down.
AATACCACTTCTTTAGCCCCTTTCCCGACATACAGCGCGTCACGATGACCAATTTCATAGCACTGGCCGTCAACGGTAATCGTGCCCGGGCCACCGATGTTAATCACACCCAGCTCACGACGCTCGAGAAAGTAGGTTACGCCCAGCTGTTTGCCGACTTCGCCACCCACAGAGACGGTTTTGGCCACTGGCATAATGCCGCCAACAATGATGCGGTCAATGTGGCTGTAGACCATGGTGTATTCATCTGCGACAAACACTTCTTCGACCAAAAACTCATTACGCAGCTCCTGAGTGTCCAGGGTTTTCGCATGCGCACTATGGATGCTTTGTCTTACGTCCACATTTACCTCCAGTGATAAATTGACCGTGAATGCTTAAACGAATAGCAAAACGCTGTTCCGTTTTATCTTATGCGCTCATGATATCCCTCCCGGAATGGGTTTTCAATTACAAATAAAACAACGTTTCACTTTTTCTGCATCTTATTATCAAAAGTGTAATTGCGATCACGCTAGCGCATATAAATCGCGGGAACGGTTTCAATAAAATTATTTAAAACAATTAGATAGATAAAAATAAACAAGAGTAGTTCATGAGGGGTAGGGATAAGACATTGAAAATACAGCCAGCCTCACATGCCGTTCACACACCTTTTCTAACAAAGTGCGCTGTTAATCACATGAAATGAAACACCGTTTTGATACGTTAGCAGAGTTTAGAGTGTATGTTTCTGTAACTGGCCTTGCCCTCCTGTTGGAGGGCTTTTTTATAGATGCAGGGGATATACAGCGGGAAAGGCGTTTAAGCAGAGAAAACTTCGGGTGGTTAATCTCGCTCGATAGCGAGCGCCACGCCCTGACCACCGCCGATACATAACGTTGCCAGGCCCTTGTGCGCCCGACGCTTCACCATTTCATGCACCAGTGAAACCAGAATACGGCAGCCAGATGCGCCAATCGGATGACCAAGCGCAATGGCTCCGCCGTTCACATTCACTCGCCGTTCATCCCACTCCAGCATTTTTCCAACGGACAATGCCTGTGCGGCAAAGGCTTCGTTGGCCTCGATAAGATCAACATCAGCCAGTTGCCAGCCCACACGCTCAAGGCAACGGCGCGTCGCGTACACCGGCGCAATTCCCATGAGGGCGGGATCGACCCCGACGCTGGCAAAGGCACGAATGCGAGCCAGCACCGGCAAATTCAGCTCCTGGGCCTTGGCCTCGCTCATCATCATCACCGCAGCGGCGCCATCATTGATGGATGACGCGTTGCCCGCGGTTACTGAACCGAGCCTGTCGAAGGTCGGATCCAGGCGCGCCAGCCCTTCTGCGCTGGCATCGGTGCGCGGCTGTTCGTCGGTATCCACCACGAACGATTGTCCATTACGCTGCGTTACCACCGGCACGATTTCATCTTTAAAGCGCCCGGCGTCAATTGCCATCCGCGCCTTGTGCTGCGAATGCAGTGCGTAGGCATCCTGCAGTTCACGGCTGATGCCATATTCCCGCGCCAGATTTTCCGCGGTAACGCCCATATGGTAATCGTTGAAAGCGTCCCACAGGCCGTCATGCACCAGGCTGTCGACCAGTTGACTGTTGCCCAACTGTGCGCCGGTACGGCTATCAGTAAGGACATGCGGCGCACGGCTCATATTCTCTTGTCCGCCCGCAATGACAATGTCGGCTTCGCCGCACTGGATAGCCTGGGTCGCCAGATGCAGCGCTTTCAGACCCGAGCCGCAGACATCGTTAATGGTGATGGCGGAGACGGTATTGGGTAGCCCACCATTGATGGCGGACTGACGCGCCGGGTTTTGCCCGGCACCAGCGGTAAGCACCTGTCCGAGGATCACTTCATCCACAGCGTGAACGTCCACGCCCGTGCGCTCCAGTAACGCCCTGACTACCATGCTACCTAATTCAACGGCAGAGTGGCGCGCCAGCGTCCCCTGGAAGCAGCCGATTGGTGTCCGTAACGCCCCGACTATCACAACCTCTTTCATCACCACCTCAGCGCAAAATAACACCGCAATAGTAGATGATTGTTAAAAAGAGTTATCAAGGTTGTTTAAAAACGGTGATTTTTATCACAAAGGAAATTCGTATCATTTATTGGTCATCTGAACGCCACTCTGCTGTAAATGGTCGCGCAGCCAACTTCCCGCCACGCCAGGCGGTGATTTCTTATTCCACAGCAGATCGATAGAGATAGCCTTTGGCCAGCCGGGCAGCATCAATTGGACCAGCGGTTTTTCTGCCGCAAACTCCTCCACCAGCGCACAAGGGAGCGCGCACCAGCCGAATCCCTGCACCGCCATACTCAGCAGCAACAAATAGTTAGGCGCCGACCAGACGGGGCCGCGCGCCACGTTGGTGCCGCTCTCCAGATAGGTATTCAGCCGCAGCTCTCGCCAGGTATGTAGCTGTTCCCGCTGCAGTTTTTCTTGAGTCGCCAGTGGATGCGATGCCGCAACGTATAATCCCATCCAGGTTTGCATCGGCAGACGCGTGACGCCCATGTCGGTCGGGTAATCCTCCCGCGCTTCGATCAACCCAACCTGAGCACGTCCTTTTTGCAGCAGATCGATAACGTCTTCATCTTCGCCAATCAGACATTCAAACTCGGTATGGGGAAACTTGTGGTCAAACTGCACCATCAATTCTTCCAGCACATCCGGATGCAGCGTGTCAGACAAAACGAAGGTCAGACGCGCTTCCGTTTCACCCGACAGCGAAATCGCTGCCTCATCAAGACGTTCGCTGGCCGTCAAAATTGCCTGCACATAGCCCAGCACCCGCTTACCTTCTTCGGTTAGCGTCGGCTGACGTGATGAGCGGTCAAACAGCGCAAAACCGAGATCGGCTTCCAGATGCGCAATGGCCGTGCTGATGGTGGACTGACTTTTACGTAGCCGCCGGGCCGCAGCAGAAAATGAGCCGCAGGAAACGGTCTCCACAAATGCCGTTAACGCTTCAGGAGAGTAACGCATGAACTATCTACTTTATCGATGGATACTATCTTTTAGATATCACATAAAACGATAAAATTGCCACCATTCCGTTATCCGGGCATCAAAGAAGGTTTTAGATTATGCAACACGATACAGTCCAACGCCGCTCGTTACTGGAGCGAATTTTTCATGCCGTCTGCTTTGAAGGCATTGCCACCGCGATCCTCGCACCAACCACCGCATGGTTGATGCAGCGCTCGGTGCTGGAAATGGGCGGACTGACCATCCTTCTCGCCACCACGGCGATGATCTGGAATATCATTTATAACGCCCTGTTTGACCGACTGTGGCCGTCGCACCTGGTAAAACGTACGGCTAAAGTGCGGGCATTCCACGCCTTAGGCTTCGAGAGCGGTTTTATTGTCATCGGGGTGAGCATCGTGGCGTATGTGCTGAACGTCAGCCTGCTCCAGGCATTCACGCTGGAAATAGGTTTCTTCCTGTTCTTCCTGCCATACACCATGTTCTATAACTGGGCTTATGACACTTTACGCGAGCGCGTTATGAAGCGTCGCCAGCAGCGCGTTACTGCCTGATAATTCAAACAATAGCCGGAATCTTCTCGGTTCCGGCTTTTGATCCATTCACTCGCCCGCTTGTTGACACCTCCCCCAGCCCCTGCCATTTGTGGTAAATTGCGCTTCTTTTTGTTTATTTTATAGTTGATACGTTCAAATAATGTCGAAATTTTGGTCAAAAGAAGAGACTCTCTGGAGCTTCGCACTATATGGGACTGCCGTCGGCGCAGGAACCCTCTTCCTCCCCATACAGCTGGGTTCTGCAGGCGCGGTGGTGCTGTTTATCACCGCACTCGTCGCCTGGCCTTTAACCTACTGGCCGCACAAGGCGCTGTGCCAGTTTATCCTGTCCTCAAAAACCTCGGCAGGTGAAGGGATCACTGGTGCAGTTACGCACTACTACGGCAAAAAGATAGGCAGCCTGATCACGACCCTCTATTTTATTGCCTTCTTTGTGGTGGTGCTGATCTACGCCGTGGCGATAACCAATTCACTCACTGAACAACTGGCAAAACATATCGCCATCGATCTGCGTGTTCGCATGCTGGTCAGTCTTGGCGTGGTGCTGGTGCTGAACCTGATTTTTCTGATGGGCCGACAAGCAACCATTCGGGTAATGGGCTTTCTGGTGTTCCCGCTCATCGCGTACTTTTTGTTCCTTTCGCTCTACCTGACCGGAAGCTGGCAGCCAACGCTACTCACCGGCCAGATGTCTTTCGATCAGCACACGCTTCATCAGGTTTGGATATCTATTCCCGTGATGGTTTTCGCTTTTAGCCATACGCCAATTATCTCGACGTTCGCCATCGACCGACGTGAGAAATATGGCGAGCAGGCCATGGGTAAATGCAAAAAAATCATGAAGGTAGCCTACGTCATCATCTGCCTGAGCGTGCTGTTTTTCGTCTTCAGCTGTTTGCTTTCGATTCCGACAAACTATATCGAGGACGCGAAAAATGAAGGGGTGACCATTCTGTCAGCGCTATCGATGATGCCAAATGCACCAGCATGGCTGTCGATTTCTGGGATCATTGTCGCCGTCGTGGCGATGTCAAAATCGTTCCTCGGCACCTACTTTGGCGTGATTGAAGGGGCAACCGAGGTGGTAAAAACATCGTTGCATCAGGTGGGATTGAAGAAAAGCCGGGCCTTTAACCGCGCCCTGTCCATTATGCTGGTTTCGACCATTACGTTTATCATTTGCTGCATTAACCCTAATGCAATTTCAATGATTTACGCGATTAGCGGGCCGCTGATTGCCATGATTCTGTTTATCATGCCGACATTATCTACCTATCTGATCCCGGCGCTAAAGCCGTACCGTTCAGTGGGAAATCTGATCACCCTGATTGTCGGTCTGCTGTGCGTATCTGTGATGTTTTTTGGCTAGAACGTGTTTTTAACGGCTCATTCATCTGTATGTGGATGAGCCGTTAAACTGACTTATTTGATGTACGAATCGAGTACCTTCAAAACCACATCCAAATCTTCTTCGCGCTTAATTTCATCGCCCTGATGCACAATGTGCTCGGTCAGATGACCTTTAATCACCTCGCGCATTAACCCGTTTACCGCACCGCGGATCGCCGCTATTTGCTGCAATACCGCCGCGCATTCATGCGGTTCATCCAGCATGGTTTTCAACGCCGCTACTTGCCCCTGAATCTTGCTGGCTCGGGCTTTCAGCTTTTGTTTGTCGCGGATCGTATGTGACATAGCAATACCTTTTCAACGTCTGGCTGTAGCGACAATACCATCGTCATTCTACTGGGGGGTAGTATTTAATACTGGGGGGGAGTAGAATCTGGCAAAATTAAACAACTAAGAATCATTCTCATGGGTGAGTTTTCTACGCTTCTTCAGCAAGGCAACGCCTGGTTTTTCATTCCCAGCGCGATTCTATTAGGAGTGTTACACGGTCTGGAACCGGGGCATTCCAAGACGATGATGGCGGCCTTTATTATTGCCATTAAGGGAACCATCAAACAGGCGGTGATGCTGGGGCTGGCGGCAACGCTGTCGCATACCGCAGTGGTATGGCTGATTGCGCTCGGCGGGATGTATATCAGCAAAGCGTTTACTGCCCAGGCCGTTGAGCCGTGGCTGCAGTTTGTCTCGGCGATTATTATTCTCGGGACCGCATTCTGGATGTTCTGGCGAACCTGGCAGGGAGAACAGAACTGGCTGACCCAGACGCATCATGACCACGATCACGATGACCATCACCACCATCATAACCACGGTGAAGCTCACCACCATCATCACGAACATGACCACGACCACGATCATAACCATGCTGCGTTAGCAGGGCTGAGCGAGGGTTCGAAAGCGTATCAGGACGCGCACGAGCGGGCACATGCTACCGATATTCAGCGCCGCTTTGCAGGCAAAGAGGTCACCAACGGCCAAATATTATTGTTTGGTCTGACCGGCGGGTTGATCCCCTGCCCTGCTGCCATTACGGTACTGCTGATTTGCATCCAGCTCAAAGCCTTCACGCTGGGTGCCACCATGGTGCTGTGCTTCAGCCTCGGGCTGGCGCTAACGCTGGTAACGGTGGGCGTGGGAGCGGCAATCAGCGTGCAACAGGCGGCCAAACGCTGGAGCGGATTTAACACACTGGCACGCAAAGCCCCCTATTTTTCCAGCGCGCTTATCGCGATGGTCGGCTTATATATGGGGATTCACGGCTATATGGGGATCGTCGGTTAACGAGCAGAGAGCGCAGCAGCGATTGCCGCTGCGCATCAAACCAGGCTAGCTTGCGACGTTCCCCCACACCAGTTGGCCTTTATGGAAGGTCGCGGTGCGTGGGGAGATTCGCGCGACCGCTTCCGCTGAGCAGGAGGCATCCACCAGTACAAAGCTGGCTTCATCCTGCGCCTTCGGCCAGACGCGCTCACCTTTATCGTTAAGCGGCAGCACATCGCCGGTGGCGAGGAACAGCGCTCGCGACAGGTTGAGTTCATTGGGACGAATATACAGCTGCGCGTACAGATTCGCCTTCTCCAGCATGTCTCCAAGCCCGTACGGCGACCAATGGTCAATCACACTGTCGGTCCCGGTAATCACTTCCACGCCTTTGTCACGCAGCTGCTTGAGCGGCATATGCAAGGTACCGATCGGCACCGTCGAGGCAATGGTAATCTGCTGCGCCGCCATGCGGCTCGCCAGCGCATCCACCTGTTGTTCGTTCAGGGTTGCCAGCGCAAATGCGTGGCTGATGGTCAGTTTGCCCTTCAACTGCGGCGTTTTCTCCACCGTTTCCACCATGTAATTCACCGCCGCAACGCCCGCCGGGCTGGTTTCATGCAGATGGATATCCACGCCTTTATCGTAATCCAGCGCAATCTGGAACATGGTGTCGAGGGATTTTTCCATCGCCCCGTCCACGCTGGTTGGGTCCAGACCGCCGACGTAATGCGCCCCCGCCTGCATTGCTTCACGCATCAACGGTTCAGACTTCGATAACAGCAGGCCATGCTGCGGAAACGCCACGATTTCACAGGCAAAACCCGGCTGGCGACGCGCCAGCACCGCCTGCAGATTTTCCAGGTTTTTCAGCCCGGAAACCGGTTCGATATTGCAGTGGCTGCGGGCGATCGAGGTGCCTTTTGATTGCAGCAGATCGATGAGCTTTTCCGCGCGCTCCTGCGTGTAAGGCTGGAGTTCAGGCAGCAGCTTTTGCTCAAGGCGGATCATATCCTGAATGGTGGTGCCAGCCGGGCGATTCAGCGAACGCCAGGGACCGCCGTAAAAGGTTTTATCCAGATGGATGTGCATGTCGCGCATGGCGGGCAGCATCAGCTTTCCACCCGCATCGTAGTGCGGCAGCGTCGCATCCGGATGCTGCTTATTCTCACGCAGGGCAACAATTTTCCCGTCCTGAATTTCAACGGTTTGCAGCGCAGTACGGGTATGCACCACCACCGAGTTTTCGTAATCAAACCCCGCTTCCAGCAGGACGTTATCCAGGTAATAGTGCTTATCGTTAATCGTCATTGTGCTCTTCGCCCCGCAGGTGTTCCCGACAGGATTAGCAGCATACGCGACCGGAGCCACTGCGCCAAACAGCGCGGCAGCGGTCACCATTTTTCCGCTCTGACTTAAAAATTCACGGCGGCTGTTACTTTCCTTCATTCACATTTCCTCTCAGGAATGGACAATATGGGTGCCCGTTTCGCCGCGCAGTGCGGCCGGCAGGCATTCCGGCGTGGTGATGATCACTCGCTTACCGCCACGCGCCAGGAACGCCAGACTGGCAACGATTTTGGGTAACATGCTCCCCGGCGGGAAATGTCCCTCCTGCATGTAACGGGTCATCGTTGCGACATCCACCTTATCCAGCGCCTGCTGGTTGGGTTTGCCAAAATGAATACAGACCTGCTCGACGCCGGTGGTGATCACCAGAATGTCAGCGCGGATCTCCTGCGCCAGCAGAGCCGTGGAGAGATCTTTATCAATCACCGCATCCACGCTCTGATAATCCCCCTGATCGCTACGCACCACCGGGATCCCGCCGCCCCCCGCGCCAATCACCACAAAACCTTGCTGGGTCAGCGTTTTGATCGCCTCAGCCTCGACAATACGCTTCGGTTCCGGAGAGGCGACGACCCGGCGGTAGCCGCGTCCCGAATCTTCAACAAAGCGCCAGCCCGGATTGACCCGCTGCAGTTCATCGCGCTGCGCTTCGCTAAAGAACGCGCCGATAGGCTTGGTCGGGTTAGCGAAGCCCGGATCGTTTTTGTCGACCTCCACCTGCGTGACCACCGTAACCGCCTTCTGCTCACCGCGCCGCGCCAGGCGGTTGTTCAGCGCCTGTTGGATCAGATAGCCGATCCCGCCCTGCGTATCGGCGACGCAGTTTGCCAGCGGGGTGAGCGGCAACCCTTCACGCTCATGCGCGATTTCCGCACGCCGTAGATCCAGCCCCACCTGCGGCCCGTTTCCGTGCGTCAGCACAATGTTGTAGTCCGATGCCAACATCTCCAGCACCGTATCCGCCACAGCTTTCACCGCTTCAGCCTGGTGCTCAATCGACTGGCTGGCGTTATCTTTGATAATGCTGTTGCCGCCAATGGCAACGACCACAAGTTCTTTCATAGTGTTATCTTCCGCTTACAGGCGATTCAGGTCGTTTTCGTCGGTTCCTGCTCAGGCGCAGTCACCGCTTCACGGCTATCAAGAACATGCTTGAGGACAAACATGCCGCTCATCATCAGGTAGGCCACAACAAACATCATCGAACTGCCTTCTGCAAAGCCAACCGCCGGAGAGTGGATCACACCAAACAGCGATAACAGCGCGCCAAAAGCTGCGGCAATCGCCCCACGCAGCGGCTTATTCATAATGGCGAAGATAGCGACGCAGCCCCACAGCATACTGGCCAGCGGCGCGCCGCTTCCCAGATGCACCAGCCCATCGTAATAGACACCTTTGCTGTGCAGCAGGTCGCTACCCAGTTTCCCCGCGGATGTTCCGGCGGCGCCCATCACGCTGTTGACGATGGTCAACGCCCAGTTAGCGATCCACGGGAACAAGCAGATAAAGATAACGGGAACCTCGACTTTGGGCGTCTCTCGCACCACCTGGTTGGCGGTCACCACGCCGATAAACACCAGAATCGGCACTATCGCAGTCATCGGAATAATCGCGAGCATAAACGCCCCCAGCCCAAACAGCGGTACCAGGAACATGGTGATGCCTGAAGCGAGGGTATAACCGATGCTGGCCCCCATCGCTTTCCAGCCCGCATGCCCAACATATACGGTCACCGGGAATGGGTTGCCCAGCATGCAGCCGAGCATGGAGGCAAAACCGTTCGCCATCATGACCTTACGGGTGTTGTACTCATCACCCGCCGCATGCGCACTTTCAATATTCTCAAGGTCAAAAATGTAGTTCGCCAGACCCAAAGGAACCGCAGAAGCCAGGTACGGCAGCGCGTGCGGCAAACCCTGCAGGAAGCTGTCGACATGGATTTCCGGCGGGTTGAAGCCAAAGGAAGACATCGAAGATTTAATGGCTTCCGGGCTTTGCAAACCGGAGATCCACGCCAACGCTGTACCGGCAATCAGCAGCAGCAAACCGGTAGGGATACGGGCAAAAATCGGCTTCTTACCGAACCAGTTAATGAAGATCAACAACAAGACGATGAAAGAGACGGTCGGCGCTTCAAATGCCTGCAGCATCGGGTTCATCGCCAGCAGCAACAGTCCCAGACCGGACAGACAAGAAAGTAATACCGTACGCGGGATCATCTTGCGGATGGTATCGCCCAGGAAGGAGCCGCCGACCAGGATCAACGCTTCTACAAAGCACCACACCAGGGCTATCTGGATAGCAAAGTTGGCATCTTTGGTTTGCTGATATACCGGCATTAGCACCAGGAAGGTCACGGTAAAAATTGACGGTGCGCTCGGCCCGGACGGTAGCGCCGTCACGTCTTTACGCCCGGTGTGCTTTGCCATCTGCAGGCCAAACCAGGCGTAGCAAACGCTGGCCACCAGCACCGCCAGACCAAAGGCAGGCGCAATGCGACCATAGACAATTTCGGTAGGGATCCCGACGACAAAAATGAGCAGCCCCATCATTGTCAGCAGGTTAGTCAGGTTGTTGGTCATCAGCCCAAAGTAAGCAGCCCAGTCACCACGTTTCCATTCTAGTTTTATGCTGTTCATGGAATATCCTTAACAGGTTAAGCATCGTTTGCGATCCCGGGGATCGCCCAGCCCTGCAGGTAAGCAACGTTTTTTGCTTCGCTACTGTGGGGCTAACAGCGTTAGCCCCGATTGTTGTTATTGGCAGTAGCGGTCGCACCAGTTGAGGATCGCCTTTTCAAAACAGGCGAACGGCGGATGGACTATTCCGGCGCCGATCATGCCGATCCCCGCATCTTTGTGCGCAATTGCGGTGTTAATCACCGGCAGAATGCCGGTGCTACCCACGCGCGTAATGTCGATAGCGGTCGGTACGCCCATAAAACCAAGTAACGGAATAGTAACGTTGGGGTTTTCGCCGAGAGTGATTTCACGCATCTGGCGAGAGAAATCGACCGCTTCTTCAACCGTACCGCCCACCAGCGCCACGATGGCCGGTGCCGTGGCCATGGCAAAACCGCCGATGCCGTAGGTTTCGGTAATTGCGCTATCACCGATATCACGTCCGGAATCTTCGGGCTTATAGCCCGCAAACATCGGGCCAATCACCTGCTGCGCCGGACCGGTAAACCACTGACCCGGTAAGCCGCTGATGCGCAGACCGAATTCAACGCCGTTACGCGCCATCGTCGTGACTACGGTGCTGTATTCGATCCCGTGTGCGGCGTCCATTGCGGCTTTACACATCGCCATCCAGGTCGGTCCGGAGAAGTAATCGCTGCTGAGGACGAACTCGAATACCTCACGCTGCTGCTCAACCGGATAGCCGGTCTGAATAATCCACGGCGTCAGTGCCTGTATCAGTAGCGCCGTCCCGGCGTTGTTGCGGTTATGGCACTCATCGCCCATGTGCAGCGCCTGCGCCAGCATCAGGCGCAGATCGATTTCGCCCGCCAGCTTCATGGCGTCGCGCAGCATCGGTCCCATCACATCGCGCATCCAGTTCAGGCGATCGATAACGCTCTGATCGTTCGCGCCCATGCGCAGGATCTTCGCCATCTGCTCGCTCATATTGGTATATGCGCGGTTGCCGTAGGTTTTGTTCTCGACGATGTGCATAAACATCGACGCCGACGTCACACCCGCCATCGAACCGACACAGTCATGCTCGTGGCACGGTGAGAAGATGATTTCACCCGAGGCGGCCAGGTCGGCGGCTTCATCCAGATCTTTCGCCAGCCCTTCAAACACCAAAGCCCCGGTGACCGCGCCCTTCATTGCGCCGCACATTTTTTCCCAGCAGATGGGCGGTCCGGCGTGCAGGATGGTGTTGCGGGTCATGCCCGGCACGACGTTGATCGCCTGGTCATAGCCAATCAGCACCGGATGCGACTGGATAATGCGTTCCAGCGCCTGCTGGTTAGCGGCAGCGATTTTGTCAGCCAGCGGCGAATCGGCAATTTCGTCCAGTGCGGCCACGACCTGCATGTTGCCCTGGCCCGGCGGCGTCCAGTCGAGCTGGGTCACGGGAACATTCTGCTTTTTCAGGTCATCGCTGAACATCGCGATGCCGACGTTAATCACGTTCAGCGGCTGGTTAAACAGTCTCTGGCTCATCAGGCTTCCTCCCCTTTACAGATAAATTCACGCGCCAGCAATCCGGTATTGGTGCTACTGCTCGCCCAGATCACGCCTGCATCGGTCAGCATCTGGCACTGTTTTTCCAGCGACGGCGTATCGAGATCGGTTCCCAGCACGTAGCCGAGGATCTCAAGCGGACGCCCCTCTGCGGCGGCGATCGCTTTGGCTTCGACGATCGCCTCGATCATCACGCCAACCGGATCTTCATGTGATCCATATCCAAGAACGAAGTCCATAACGATCACGCCGACTTCAGGATCGCGTGCTTCCTGCAACAGACGACTAATGCGGTTGGTTGGATCGATCATCGGGTGCGGTTTACCGTTGGTAAAATCGTCATCTCCGAAATCAAGGAAGGTATGTCCCACGCTGCGGTTGAGATCTGTCAGGCGAAAAGCCGGATCCGGATGAATGTTGCTGTAAACTTCCGCATGTTTTTCCATGGCAGCAAACATCGCCTCATCGCACAGCGTGCCGCCGCAGAATAAGCCGCGAATGTACTTTTGCTGCAGGGTCAGGCGAGCGCGGACCTCTTCAATCAGCGGCCAGTTGAGCGGATGCAGATCGAGGCTCTCTTTTTTCACGCCAGTCAGCAGTACCGCTTTCAGCGCCGCCTCTTTAGTGCCGCGTGCAAACAGCAGACCGTTTTCATCCGCAGGCGCGGCTTCACGTCCGAGGAAACACACCACGACGGGCTTATGGCAGGCGCGCGCACGTTCCAGCACTTTGCGCGCCACTGTTGGCGCAGGAGGTTTGGAGATAAGCGCGATGATCTCGGTTTGCGGATCGGCCTCCAGCATACCAATCGCGTCAAGCATCATCAGGCCGCCAATCTTTTCGCTCAGATCGCGTCCACCGGTGCCAATCAGTTGGGAAATCCCGCCGCCAAACTCGTGAATGCGTACGCTCAGCTCCTGGCTACCGGTACCGGAGGCGCCAACAATTCCGATGTTGCCGCGACGCACCGCATTGCCAAAACACAGCGCCGCGCCGTTAATAATGGCGGTTCCGCAATCGGGCCCCATCATCAGCAGCCCTTTTTCATGCGCCAGCTGCTTGAGCGCCAGTTCGTCTTCAAGAGAGACGTTGTCAGAGAACAGCATCACGTTGAGGTTATTTTTCAGCGCCTGACGCGCTTCACGCGCGGCAAACAGACCATTGACCGAGATCACCGCCAGGTTGCTGTCAGGAACATGCTTCTTCGCACTGGCAAGCGTGGCATAGCGCGCTTCATGCTGCCCCCCTTGCTCTTTATGCGTAAACAAATCTTCAATCGCCACCAGCGTCTGATCGTTCGCCGCCTCGCTGGCGCCTTTAATGACAATCATCAGGTCGCCACTTTTCGCCTCTTCAAGTTCAGGCGTGAGCAGACCGAGATTCTTCAGTACGCCCTTATTCATTTCTGTCGCCATAGCCACGAACGCCTGTTCAACGCCATCGAGCTTATTTGCGCGCGTGGAGATAGACATCAGTGAGACAGAATCAAAATACGTGTTCTTTTTAACAACTATCCTGATCGACATAATTCCCTCCGGACCTGTGGCTCAGGGCGCAGGCATCCGCCATGCCATACAGCATGTCGCAGCCAGAACTTGAGCCGATATTTTTAATGTCAGTAATATATTGCGTAGAAACGGGTTGTTGCTCTGTAATAATATAGTTCAGCAGCCGTCCGACGCTTTCCCGATAACGTTGATGAAAGGCTTCCTCTAGCGTTATTTTGCTGAGTAGCGTGGTATTATTTCCGGCACGTTGTAAGGCTGCTAAAAATTCATCACGATATTTCCCCAGCGGATGTCCAGGAATAAATAAAATAGTGCTTAAACCCACTAAATAATCATCAGATGAAGGCGTCAAACCAATCCCCAGACCAATTAAATGGCTGACCGCTGTAGAGATATTTTCTCCTGTCTGCAACGCCGCCAGTAATGTTTGCCGGCGACTCAGTAATTGGCGGGTGATTTCCAGATAAAACGGGTTATCACCCTGGTACAGAAATAATGTGTCAGCGCTTCTTAGCTGTTGGCGGATAACCTCTTCCCAGCGCAGCCAGCGGATTGCAGCAAAGCTTATTGCATCAGGCCTCCACTGTGGTATGCGCCACGGCAGACAACCGGAAGTTTCTATCCATTTATCGTTGCCAACGGCTATCCCCGATTCGGTAAAACTGACTCTCTCACCGGGGTGAAACAGCTCTTCACAATGCGTCAGCGCCAGCCGACAGCTGTTAGGCGCGTTATCACAACCTTCACTCAGTAACGTCAGCAACCGCTGCTGTTCAGGTATCAACAGGTTTACCGCGCGGGAAAAAACCTGTTCAACCCGTCCTGTTCCCCGGAAAGCGAGAAACGCGCCGTCTGCGGTTAGCGCCCGTACGCATCGCCGTGATGGCGTGGCGATAGTGGCGCTCCTCTGTCAGGCTCCGGCCGCAATCAGCAGCTCGGCAATTTCGTGGTATCCTTTCTCCCGCGCCAGCTCCAGCGGGGTTTTACCGTATTTATCCGTCATGTGCGGGTTTGCGCCATGGTCGAGCAGCAGCTTGACGATTTCCTGCTGTTTCGCGCCGCCGTCATTAAGCACGATGGCTTCCAGTAACGGCGTCCAGCCGACAAAGTTGGTATGATTAACATTGATATCGGTACGCAGCAGCAGTTCGCGCACGATCTCTACATGACCTTTTTCGCTGGCTGGCGTAATACCGACGCCGCCAAAACGGCTCAGGCAATTAAGATCGGGATTGGCCGGTAATACGGTACGCAGCAGCGTTAAATCGTTAGTCAGACAGCTAATCAGGAATGGATTAAAACAGGTTTGATCCTGTTTATTAATATCGGCACCGGCAGCAATCAATAAAGAAACACAGTCATAATGTTTATTCAGGCTGGCAATAATTATGGCAGTGCGCCCCTGGCGGTTAGTGGCATTAATATCCACATTTTTTGCCAGGCAGGATTTTAATCCATCGGCATCACCCTGCTCTGCCGCCAGCAGAAATTCAGTAATGAGTTCTTTCTCTGACATAATCGCTCTCCTGCAGTTTTTTAGACTTTTTAAATATCCGGTAAGCTGAGAATAGCAACAGAGTGCAGAGAATAATATCCGCTTAAATTTCATTCATCGTAAGCGTGTCGATTATTGAATCAAATTTAACAATGAGAACAAAACGTGCTGTAGTGCAATCTTTTCCTTATGACAGAGCCGCTTTTAGCCATTAATCAGTTGTCAGGAAAATCAGGCGTGATGCTACACGGATAGCGGCCTGCAATTAATATACAGAAGTGTGATTGCCTTCAAATCAATTGTAAAACTAGTGTTAAATTCTGTTCAAAACTGATTGCTCTGCATAAGGATTACAAATACATTCAACAATCATCGCGTCGCGGATGTGCGTTTGTCGCCGGAGGGGAGGAAGATGAATTCAATTTTTACTGAGGAAAACCTGCTGGCATTTACGATGGCAGCCCGCTACAGCAGCTTCAGCAAGGCGGCTGAGGAACTTGGCTTAACCACATCAGCAATTAGTTACACCATTAAGCGCATGGAGGTGGGGCTCGACGTGGTGCTGTTTACCCGCAGTACCCGCAGCATTGAGCTGACCGAGTCCGGACGCTATCTGTTTCGCAAGGCGACCGACCTGCTCAACGATTTCCACGCCATCAAGCGCAGTATTGATACCATTGCTCAGGGCATTGAAGCCCGGGTACGCATCTGTATTAATCAACTGTTGTATACCCCTCAACATACGGCACGACTGCTGCAGGTACTCAAGAAACAGTTTCCAACCTGCCAGATAACCGTCACCACCGAGGTGTATAACGGCGTCTGGGATTCGATCATTAACAACCTCGCCAACATCGCTATCGGCGCGCCGGATACGTTACTGGACGGCGGGGGGATTGATTACACCGAGATCGGCGCGATCCGTTGGTCGTTTGCGATTGCCCCGGATCATCCGCTGGCTTTTATGCCTGAACCGATTTCTGAGAGCCAGCTGCGCCTGTACCCGAACATCATGGTGGAAGACACCGCGCACACCATCAACAAGAAGGTCGGCTGGCTGTTACACGGACAGGAGTCGATTCTGGTTCCTGATTTTAATACCAAATGCCAGTGCCAGATCCTGGGTGAGGGCATCGGTTTTCTGCCGGACTATATGGTACGCGAGGCGATGGAAAAGTCGTTGCTGGTCACGCGGCAGATCCACAACCCGCGTCAGGATTCACGGATGCTGCTGGCGACCCAGCATTCGGCCACCGGTCGTGTAACCCAGTGGATTAAAAAAGAGTTTGGCCCACAAGGTGTATTGACGGGAATTTATCAGGATTTGCTGCATCGGGAGTGATGCGCCGGACGGCGGTCATGCCTTCCGGCGCACGTAAGATTATCAGGCGCGAATATCGTCGTACTCGCGGGTTTTATCAAACTCATGTTTGGCAAACGGGCACAGCGGAATAACTTTGCGGTTTTCGGCGCGCATTTTCTCAACCACCTTCGCCACCAGCAGTTTACCGACCCCCTGGCCTTTCAGACTGGGGTCGACATCGGTATGTTCAATGATGCTCAGATGCTCACCCGTCGGCACGAAGACAATCTCGGCAACCTGATTGCCTTCGGCATCGTTAACATAAAATTTGTTGTGGCCTGCAAGAATTTCCATGGTCCCCTCACTCATTTCTGGCGATATTTCAGCGCACCGCTCGGACAGGTATCAATCACTTTAATGACCGTCGCGACATCCACTTCATCCGGAATGATCCAGGGTTTACGCTTCAGGTTAAAAAGCGCTGCGCTTCCCCGCACGCAATTGCCCGAATGTTGACATATCGCCGTATTGAAGTAGACGTCAATCTTCTCACCGGTATAGGCCCGGTAACCGGCATCCAGTAGTTCCTTATCCACGACATTGCCTCGCATTTTTTTATTGTCTGGGTCTAATCATAGACCTGTGCGAGGCTGAAGGAAGCAGCTGAAAGTAGAAATATCACTCAGGCCTTTTCTGCAACAACGGCTGCGGCTCTGGCGGCAAATACTCCAGCATCGCAGGCGTCGGCGGCGGTAGACGGTTATCGGCGATGTCCCTGTCCACATCGATATGACTGATTTCACCACTTTCATGATGGTGAACCGTCAGCACCCGCGCTTTGTTCAGTTCTGTCACCAGTTCCCGGGTAATACGTAAACTTTCAGCCAGCTCATGGTCTTCCAGTCCGGGCCTGCGACTGCGACGTTCCACCCGAAAACGAAACTGGTTGTACTTCGCCCAACCAATCAGCACCAGTCCGTTGACCAGCGCGACAAGGATGTAAAACGTGACCGTATCCAGCGTGGTGAAAAAGGGTCGCACGCCTATATAGGGTGAGTGCGCCAGAGCGGTGATCAGCCCTTTATAGATCAAATATAAAAAGCCAACCCAGGCAAAAAGCGTTAACAGCACGTCAATGATGCGCGGCAGCAAACGCTGCTCCGTAAAGATCAGCGGCTGGCTCATGATTCGATCCTCCCAATTCCACGATCGGGACTCACCCAACGCGCCCTGCCGCGTTTGCGTTTGAGCATTACTTTCGGGAAAGCGACCAGCGTGGTGAACAGGCTTAGCATCCAGTACACCACCGGGAACCAGATAATCCAGAACAACGACGCGCCAATGCCTTTTTCATAGCGCCGCTCAATCATCAGACTCACCGCAAACTGCAGCAAGCACACCACGCCGAGGATTAGCCCAGTAAAGGCCGGCGGGAACAGATGTTGTACATACAGCGAGTCCGGCATCGGGATCATCAGCCCTAACAGGAACAGCACGATACTGATCGCATAGGCAAACGCCCAGGTGGTAGAAAAACAGAACTCAAAAAACAGCGGCCACATACGGCGATATTCCCATGACCACAGGCGGCGCATGTTCACGATAAACACCTCCGCACCGCCTTGCGCCCAGCGCAGTCGTTGTTTCCATAACCCTCTTAACGTTTCAGGCATCAGGATCCAGCACAGTGCGCGCGGCTCAAAGAATATCGACCAGTGGCGCAATTGCAGCTTCCAACTGATATCGATGTCTTCAGTGATCATATCCGGGCTCCAGTAACCAACCTCGGCCAGCGCGCGACGACGAAACGCAGCAACCACGCCGGAAACGGTAAAGATCTGCCCATAAACTCGCTGAGTACGCTTAATCAAGCCGATAATGGAAGAAAACTCACCGACCTGCACCCGACCGATTAAGGTGGAGCGGGTTCGAATACGTGGGTTCCCGGTCACCGCACCGACGCGCGGGAACTGGATCAGCGGCGCCACAATATAAGCAACGGCATCACGGTCCAGTAACGCATCGCCATCAATACACACCAGGTAATCACTGCGCGCCGCTGCTGCCCCGGTCTTGAGCGCCAGCGCTTTGCCTTGGTTTTCAGCCAGATGAATCACCCGCAGACTGGGGTATTCCACCGCCAGTTGTTCCAGCACGTCGTGGGTGTCATCCGTTGAACCATCGTTGATGGCAATCACTTCGATATTTTTATATCGCTGCGCCAGTGCGGCCTCAATGGTTTCACGCGCATTGATCCCTTCGTTAAAACAGGGGATCAGAATGGAAACCAGCGGATTCCCCTCCAGCGTCGGTGGCGGTGTGTCATCTCCCCATTTCCAGTGACGCTCACGGTAGAACCAGAAATAGACCCCGCCGCTTATCCACAAAGCAGACATAAACAAGGGCCAGAAGAAGACGAAGTTCAACATCACTTCACCTGTAAAGATGACCGCCACGCCAAACGGCAGGCTGAACATCAGGCAAAGTATCAGGAAAGCAATTATGCGATCGGTCATTTTTGCGGGTACCAGTATGAGGAGAACGTCGAGCGAATCTCTGACATCTCAGGTTTGTCGCTGATGAAATCATCCGGGTAATAGCCGTAGTTACCTGCACCGCTTAATTTCAGCTGGCGCATCCATTCGGCTATTTGTTTTCCGCTGATTTCAGCCTCGTCCCCGGATTTACGCCAGTCTCGTGCCTGTAGTTCAAACACGGTTTTGTCCAGCGCGCCGGGCGTTTGTGCAACGGCATTCACTAATCTGTCGAGCCAGGCGTTGGCATCATTAGCCGGGATCTGCTCCATGAAAGGCATCGCCATTGGTGCCGTCCAGTCATAGGTATTGAGGAAATCATTCAGGTTCTGCGCAAACCAGGCTTCACTCTCCGGCTCCAGTACCGGCATGGCGTAAATATTGCGCGCCGTTTGCACCTGCGGACCGCGAATATTACGCACCGCCTGAGTCAGTTGTTTGGTGAAGTCGATCAGCACCTTACTTTTCAGTCGCGTCCAGCGCTCGAACGCCTGTGGATTGCTACGGATTTGCTCAATGCTTCCGGGAAGCCCTGCGGCGCGGTAGGCAGCCAATGCCTCCGGTGACGCGTCTTCAAAGTCCGTCAGGAAAGCATCGTCATGGAACAAAATCCCTTTGAAGCTGGCGTGTTTGGCCAGGTCTTCATAGATTTCAGTGATGCGCTGACGCGCTTCGCTGCTCCAGGGGGACAGACGGACATAATTCTCGCGGTTGATCGCTGTACGTCCCGTTTTCGGATCCCAGGCGGTTACGCGTGGGATGGAAGCGTCGAGATCGAAAGCCAGAACCGGCATCCAGGCATACACCGTCACCCCTGCCCGCGTTTGTAACTGCCAGGAGATATAGTTAAAGAGGTCGGCACGCATCGGCAGCCAGCGGTTAGGGAAATAGAGCTCGCGAATATTTCCGTCGCCCTGCGGATCGGCGTAGGCCTGCAGGAAGACATGAGAAATACGCATGTCATAAACGCGCTGGATAAGCTTGTCGATGTTTCGCTTCTGCTGAGCCGGGTCCTTGTCATACACGTAATCCAGATCGACATGCATCACGCGCATCGTCTGCGGTTCACGTACCTGAGCGACCTGGCTGGCAAAGCGCTTAAGAGAGGGGTTATCAGAGATTAGCACGCGCGGGATGTCATCAAGAAACGCGGCATTCGCCAACCCTTCGTTGAGCGTGAAGGCCATCTTATAGCCATGCTCTTTAGCCAGGTTTAACGTTGTGCCATTGGCCGCACCGTAAGGCCAGACCCACGCGCGCGGTGATTTCCCGGTCACCGATTTGATCTTGTTGGTGATGAGAGAGATATCCGCGTTTATACGGCGCGTGTACTGTTCATCCGTTTCGTAAGCGCCGGTTTTCTTATCATACAGGCGGTTCGCCACCGCCGGTTCTTTACTTCCCTGCGGGTTGGCTTGTGCACCGAAATGCGAATTCCAGGTGTGCGCACCGACTTCCACCAACGGCGATTTGCCCATCTCTTCGACCATTTTCCAGGTGGCGAATTTATCTCGCGCCGTCATTAAGCCGCCAAAATCGACTTTTTTGTTGGCGGGAGCATCAACCCAACTCCCTACCGGTGCCCAGAGCGCAGGCCAGTTATAGGCTTTCAGCAGCGGCCAGACGCGGGTATAAAAACTGCTATATCCGTCATCAAAGGTGAGTAATACCGCTTTTTCCGGCAACACGATTTTACCGTCATGGGCGTCCAGGATTTGCTGCACGCTGATCGGGTTATAACCATTATCACGCAGCCAGGCCATTTGGTCGCTCAACGCGCTGGTGCGCACAGAAAGATAGCGTTGGTCGGCGGCACCATCCTCGACATCGTGGTAGCCGAGCACCAGGAAGCTATTTTTCGGCCACGGATGATCCGCCGTCAGCGGCGTTCTCTCTGCGGGAGGAACGTAGCGAGGCGTTGTATTGTGCGCGCTACTGCACGCGGTAATCATCAACCAGCCAGCGATTAATGCGCTAAGCCACAGGCATCTTTTCAGCATGAACAATCCTTAAAACCTGACATTTAAATCGAAAGCGAGGGAGATATTCCGCTCACGTTTACCGTCGTAGGGGCGTTTATCCCAAATCAGCATCACCCCGCCATCTACGACGTTGTTCCATTTGAGCCGTTGTCCGTATCCCACCTGAACGATGGCACCAGCGTCCTGGCCTTGCTGCCAATAGCCACCTACGCCAGCCAGACCTTGCTGCGTCCACACGGTGTCATAATGGCGGTAAAGAACCTGCTCCGCGCTCAGACCAGGTACCACGGAAAAATCACTCTTCGGGTTGTAATACGGCACATTCTCTTTGGTGTTGGTGCTCCCGCCGATACCCGGGGTAAAGTCCAGGGTGAAGCGCGGCGTTGTCCACATGCGCTCTTTTCCGCTGAGTCCGTATTCGATGCGATCGTTACCATCTGAGAAATGTGATGCGGCAAACGACAGTTGATATTCACGTCGTTCGTTTTGATACCAGCGAACAAACATATCGCCGCCGTTGGCATACACGCCGCTACGCAGCGCGCGCAGTGGCGTATTACGCGACAAGCGCTCGGCCGAACCGCCTACGCGCCAGTTGTCATTGAAGTCATGCCAGCCGGAAAGACGACCGCCAATTTTCTGACCATCGCCATAATTTCGGCCAGAGACTTCCATTTCTGCCCAGTAGTCGCGGGAAGTCCATTCCGCCCCCGCCGCCAGATCGCGGCTGATGCCTTTACCTTCCTCAAATTCGCCGGTAGCAAAGTTGAATCCAGTAAACAATCGCCAGTTGTCGTTAATTGGCGGACTGTAAATGGCAGTATTGATGTTGAAGTCATTCTTACCGCTGACCGGGCTATCGGACGAGATCCCTTGTGTGCCGCTAATGCGCACTTCCGACATTTTGTGGACATCACGAATACGCGCGAGGCGCAGCGTCGCTTCATCATCCGGGCTACGAGCGATGACATCATCCGTCAGTTCATCGGCCTGCCTCCATTCCTGGAGATCCAACGCAACATAAGCCTGCTGACGCTCCAGTTCCAGGTTACTTGGCTCAATCACTTCCGCCAGCTTCAGCTCTTTCTCCGCCGCATGCGGCAAGCCACGTGCTTCAAGAACGGAGGCATAAGATATGCGCAGCCCCTGGTTACCTGAACCTGTTCGCGCCAGATGCTCTGCGAGCTTTTCAGCCTCAGGTAGTTCATTGGCAGCAATATAATATTGCGTCAGCATCGACTGTCCGAGCAGCCAGTTATCGTTAGGCTGCGGCGTTGGCGAACCATAGATGCGTCGCAGGTACGGACTCTCTTTGATTAGGTTTTCGGCCTGTTTTTTAGCGGCATCAAAGTTTTCATTATCGATATGCGCGTAGAACAGATCCTGTTGATCCTCAGGACCAAGCGGCGTAACGGGAATCGGTCCATTCGGGTAGTAGATGCTCATCAGCATCGCTTCGGTTTTTTCTGGCTGGCGTTCGCTTAACCATGCCGATGCTACCCAGCGTTTTGCGTAGTTTGGCACTTCGCCGCTCGCAGAAAGCGATTCGTATTCCTTAATCACTTCAGACGTTCGCTTACGAACAAGCAAAGCGCCCATGCGGTCAATTCTCGCCCGACGGACATCATTCTGCGCGGACGGCTCATCCTTCCAGGCAGCCAGCAACTGGTCATAACGGGCCAGCGCTTTATCCGCCACGATAAACCGCTCTTCTTCATTACGTGCGGACGTATAGGAGGAACGTACCATTTCGGCGGCCGCATCAAGCTCAAGGCGGCGCTTCACAGGATCTGCCGTAGGCACTACCTCCGCCATATTTAAGGCGGGTCCGGAAACACGGTTTGCTGACAGAGCAGACAGCAGCGTAGATTTTGCATTTTTGTTGCCAGGATCAACGTCATCCGCCTGGCTGGCAACCAACAGCGCGTCCCAGTTTTTTCCCTGAGAATGATATACGTAGGCAAGTAGCGCATCGGAGTCAGCCCCCGGATGTGCCTGTGCCCATTTATTCGCTTCAGTAAGGGCTTGCTGATTGTAGCGAGCATCTGCCAACGTCATTATCCAGCCGGTGCGTACGTCAACGTTGTCAGGCTCTTCCTGTAAAACGCTTTCCCATACCGCCAATGAATCATTCCAGTTTTTCTGGTTACGGTACGCACGTGCAGCGGCGACTTTGCCGCGCGCAGGCACATCCATCTGCCCACGATAGCGCTGCCAGATTTCAATAGTGGCTTTATCGTTGTTATCAACCCAACTGGAAACTTGCAGCCAGTCGGCAACCTGATTTGGCGTTAGCGCGCTTTGCTTTCCCTGATCCTCTAGATAACGCAATAACGGTGCACTATTACCACCCCGCGCTTCAATAACCAAAGCGTCATAATCTGATGTCGCTGCAGAGATTTGCATAGGGAAAAGAACGCTTGCCGTAAATAAACAGCTTAAAGACTTAAAACGTTTAATGAAGTTGGCATGTCGACGCATACTTAACATATCTGCCCTTATAACTTACATCAGAGTAAAAATAAGCGTTTTCAATATATTACAGTCAGTTACTAACGATACCCGACCATGTAAGATGCACTGCCGCTTATTTTGCAATAGGGTTATGAAGCAATTAATTCTTTCGTCTTATTGACTACCCGCGCCTCGCCCTCTAATCGTGGGAAAGCAGGCGTAAACTCGAAAATTTTATCACTCAGCGTAGTTCGTGGCTATGCGATACGAAAACTCTTAGACAAAAAAGTATTTTAGACTAAATAATCCTAATACTCTTGGGATTGAATTCTGGATTTAGATTAAGTTTGCATGACGAAACCTTGTGACGATGATAACTATTGCTGGTTAGCATAGCTACACCGCGCAACTGTTTGCATGGTAACTATTGTGTGCGGATAGAGAAAGTTCTGATAATAATGCCCCTGATAACAACAAAGATAACAATGTAAATAATATAACCTAATTTTAAGTTTCGAACAGGGTCGATAAAATGAAATTAAAGGTACAGTCATAAGCAGAACTAAGTACAGTAAAAAATCAATAAAATCAAATGACTTCTTAACCTATCCTTGAAATCTACCAAAATTGGTATTTTGGTATCCGCCATAATACATGCGCGAAGAATTGTGCATCGCTCAACTCGCTAATGTATTTACCAACTTTGCGTATTATTGACAGTATCAACCCCACTCACTTTACCCTTACAATTTGAAAGCTTATTTACATTGAAAATAATTTATATACCCTAAATAATTCGAGTTACATGTAGGCGGCAAGTGAGTAAATCCCCAGGAGTTTAGCGAACTATGTGACTGAAGTGAGCTAGCGTAGCCAACGCACATGCAGCTTAAAGAATGACGGGTATAGACACATAATTTTTTGCACTTACCTTCCCTCCAGCCTTTGAGGTAATTTGGACACAGATGCCAATGGGAGCTGGTCAATGAAAATCGTTAACGCTGAAAAAAAACACATCCCCGCCATACGCGATATCTACGCCCATCATGTTATTCACGGTACCGGCAGCTTTGAAACTGACCCACCGGATATCCGCGAGATGCAAGCTCGTCTGGAAAAAATCCGCAGTCTGGGACTGCCGTGGGTTGTCGCATTGCAAGAAGATAAGGTCATCGGGTATTGCTATCTCACCCGCTACCGCGAGCGTTATGCCTATCGCTATACCCTCGAAGATTCGATTTATATTGACCCGACGGCACAGCGTCAGGGGGTGGGAAAAGCGTTGCTACGCCATGTAATTGAGTGGGCTGAAACGCAGGGTTATCGGCAGTTGATCGCTATCGTCGGCGACAGCAATAATCAGGGATCGCTGAAAGTCCATCAGCAGGTCGGATTTACGAAAATAGGCACGCTGACGAACATTGGATTCAAGCATGGGCTCTGGCTTGATACGGTATTAATGCAACGCAGCCTGGGCACAGGTAACAGTACGCTACCAGCGGATTTCGATGCCGCTATTTAACATTGCTAAGGGATGACTTCAGGATACTGTCTTCTGGTAACCCTCAGACAAACAGAACCACAATCAGGTATAACGTAGTTATTAAATAATTCTCCATTTTTCAGCTCGTTAGAACGAAAAAAGCACCCGAACGTTAATGAACGGATGCTTTCTAAATAGAATAACTCAGTTTTACTTAGCGGGCGGCCCCGCCTGGTGCGCCAAAGGCATCGCGGGGCAAACATCTTTTCAGCCCGAAGATGATTCATCCCTGCGCGTGATATTTCGCCAAATCCCCCCCGACAGTCTCAGGTTTTCCGGCCCGCTATTCAGGATTTGGGTTACACATTTCAGGTAATTGTCTTTCCAGCGCTCAATAAAAGAAGACTGGCTTTCGAACCTCTGCGGATCGACCATTTTCTCCAAAACAAAATGGATGCGCCCGTCTCGCCACACCGGAACACCAAATACGGTGGGTAAGTGCATTTTCCAGGCAAGTCGAGAGCAAAAGGTGGAGTAGGTAATCTGCTGGCCGAAAAAGTCGATAGTCGGCGCGCTCAAATTCAGCGCGCCGTCGATCGCCACAACAAGCGACTGCCCACTATGTAAGGTCTGTATGCAGGCCCTGACCACGTCCGCTTCGCTTTTGTCACTAACCGAAATCAACCGCTCACCGTAGCCCCCTTTGAGCACGCCAGGCGTGGAAGCCACCCATTTACTGTTCATTTCCAGCAAGGAGAGGATCATCGGCCCGGCATACATTGCGCCCATATGAGCCGATACAACAATGCAACCACGCTTATCGAGCTGCAGCCGTTGGAAAAACTGCTCGACATGCGATATATCGGCCAACCGATACATCGGTTCGTCGGCCTGCTCTCCACGGCATTCAAGCCAGTCGAGGAGATAATTATCGGCAAGATACCCCCACTTCGCCCGGTGTTCCCATTCATCGCGCTCGATACCGGACTGTCTGCCGGCAACTTCCCATGCCCAGTCAAGGCGCTCAGGCGGTAGATTAACGGCAGATATTTGCCCATCAAGCGCCAGCAGCCCCTCTTCGAATGACTGAGGCAGATGGCTTGCTCTGGCCTGAATATAGTGCTCAAAGATGCTTTCCGCTTCGCTTGTTTTCCCCGCCTGTAACAACGCCGCCGCGGCATAACGGTTCCATTTACTGGTCACCCCTTTTTCCCTTGCCAGTTGTACAAACTCATCGCTGGCAGCAGCGTATTGCCCAACCTGGCGCAGTGCTCGGGCATACATGGCTCTGACATAAGGAAGATCAGGATGAGTCGCGAGCGACTGCTGCAGTAACGGAATGGCTTTCTCATTCTGACCCGTTCTGATTAAGGCATCGGCATACAGGGTCACGATCCGTAAATTATCAGGGTTAAATTGCAGGGCATGACGCCAATGCTCAGCGGCCTGAAGCTTCGCTTCCCGGCTGCGGCCAGATTGATAGTGGGCAAGCCCCAGGCTACGACGCAGCGCTGCACCATCCAACCCACGGGCTAATGCGGACTCCCCAGTCTGAATGGCTTCCTGATATTTACCGACAGCGCACAGCGTATCAACCGCCAGCCCCGCCGACTCCTGCTTTTCTAACGCGAAGAAAGGGAGCAATGCGCGGGCCAGGTCATGATCTTCTGGTAGGCGGCTTTTATTTAAGAAACGGAGGCAGGTCTCAATCATATCTCCCCGCGGGGGAACTTCCTGCGCCTGTGTTCTGGCCAACGAGATTGCCTGTAACTCTTTATCCACCAGCGTCAGGCTGCGCAAATGGAGGGCAAAAATTTTGCTATTGCCCGAAAAAGCGAGCCATGCCCGCTCGGCTAAGTCAGCAACAGTCGCATATTGTTTACTCTTAAGCAGCACGCTTGCGACCAGCAGGACATCCTCCGGCTGGCACACATTCACCGCCAGCAGTTTGTTAACCACCTGTAGTACAGCGTCCCGATGATGTGATGCCAGCGGCGAAATAATCCAGCGTCGCAATAAATCACGGCTATTCTTTGCCGTCAGCACACGGTCGGACAACAAAGTCAGCGCGGCATCTGTTTCATCTTTACGCAAACACGCGATAGCGAAGAGAATAATGTTTTGCTCATTTCCAGCACTATCTCGCACTTTTTCGGGATGCTGACCGAAATAGTGACATAGCCCCTCCCAATCCTCTTGTTTGAGCAGGGTGGTTGGCGATATTTTTTTACATGTAGAGTGCAAGTTCATCGTATTTCCTTACTCCGCCTTATTCACGCATCCGCCTGATAGTTATCAGGAGAGAAGTCACCAGGTACGCGATGCCCAGCAACACGAAGAACAGTAACCACTTTGTTCCATCGGCATAGCGAGTGGTGTCAGACACCACCATCGGTTGAGAAATGATCAGCAAATACCGTCTCTCACGTAACGCTTGAAGCTTCCCTTGCTGTAAGGTCTGTAAGGCAGATTCCCAGCGTGTTTTGGCGATCTCACTCTGCAGGCGAAGATCTTCAAACAGGGACAGGCTTTCTGAAGAGCCTTGCGACCCTAACTTATTTGACAGGCGGTTACGTTGTTCGCCGATCTGCTTTTCCAGGACCTTGATTTTGGCCGACAGGCGAGGAATAAGGGGGTTCTGATCCAAACCATTAGCCATTAGTTGCGCGTATTCCGCTTTCGCCTCCGCCAACTGCGTTTCAAAGCCAGCAATTAATTGATAAATCGCGGTCACGGTTTCCTGCGGTTCAATATCTTTTTGTATATGCTGTATTTTTAGCAATTCAAGCCGAGCTGCCCCCAGATTTTCCTGGGCCGATTTAACATCGTTTTCCAGCCATAAAATTCGTTCCTGCTGCATCCGCGCTGAAACGGTATTAACGTGCTGTTCAGCAAAAGCCAGAATGCGCTGGGCAAAAAACTCAGCCTGTTTCGCACTCCGCGCCTTGACGTTTAAACGCAGCATGCCCTGTTGAATATCGACAGCAACCGAGACTTTCGATAAATAGTAACGATAAGGATCATCATTAATACCCAGCGGTGCGTGGTAGCGGGAAAATAATGCGATATCGTCTTGCGCGAAATAAGATAAAAAACCGAGATCTTTTTCCATCCGCTCCATCATTTCTTTCGAAAGTATAAACTCGCGAACCTGAAAGCCCTCCGACATCTCATTGCCTGCACCAAAGAAAGATGTTCCAGAAAAATTATCCTGGCTGGCATCAGTTTGCACAATAAAGGTGGCATCCGCGCTATAAAAACGCGAAGTTAATAGCCATGACATAAGCATAATAACCAGCAGCGGCAAAGCAATATAAAGAAAGAGCCGACGTAGCGATTGCTTGGCTTGCTGAACACGTCGCTCTTTAATAACCAATGACGCTCTACGGACGGAATCAGCATCCGTCGCGGACCACCCGGCGTCTGGGCGATGATGACTTTTCGCATCGGCCGTTTTTTCTGTCTGGCGAAGGGCGCGTTCATCCTCTTTTTGTTTCAGTCGCAAGGCTCGGCTTTCTTCTGCTACCTTCGCCCTTTCCTCTTTCCATTTTTTAATACGTTCTGAATTTTCCACTCTCTATCCGTATATTTTCTATTTATATATCAAAGGAATAATTATCAGTTTGAAGCATCGCCTGATTTGATTGATATTGTTCAAAAAGCGCAGATGCCTGTGCTAAATCTTCACACATCGTAATTTTCCCATGCAGCAGTACGCCAAACGCATGACAGTGTTCTTTAATAAGCCGAGGGTTGCGCGTTAGCACAATCAACCCTTTCTGTTGCAGCTCATAAGCTAGCGCCGCCTGCATACGCAACTGTGAGGTATTATCCCCGGTGTACAGCTTGTCATCGGCAATATAAAGGCGACAGGGAAGCAGTAAATTAATGGCAAATGCCAGATGCGCTTTCATCGTGACAGAATATTCACTCACCCTGTCGGTATAGCGCTGTTCAAGCTGGGTCAATTGATAGCAGAAATGTGAAAACTCATCGCCATCCAGGCCATAAAGACTGGCCATCATGCGCGCATTCTCTTCGCCGGTTAACCCCGGCAGAACAAAAGCATTTGCCCCCAGTGGGAGCGCATCACCCCGTAGCCCAATAAAATCCCCTTCATCAGGAGCATCTATACCGCACAGCAATCGGGTTAGCGTCGTTTTGCCTGAACCAGGGGCGGCCAGAATACCGATATGCTCATGGTAATCCATGACAAAATCTGTTTTATCAAGGACCACCCGCGGGCCCTTATCAGACTCAAAATAGCGTGTACAACCTAATAAACCGAACACGAACGCGTCTCTCCTGAAGCTAAAGTCAGTGATTTTCAGTGTCACAAATCAGGTGAAAAATGATGCCCGCGAGGAATAACGTTGCGGAAAATGCCAGAGGGTAAAGAGGCTCAAGGTACAAGGAGTTATACCCCTCAAACATTCCTTCTCTGACTATCTCATTAGCATGAAGTAGAGGGTTCCAGCTGAATATGCTTAATAATGAATAGGGCAATTCATTCGCCGTATAAAAGACAGCTGAAATCAAAAACATCGGTCTTAGCACCACAGGAACGGCTTTGTAGACCAGCGGAAACCGTTCAGACAGTGCGTCACAAAAGTAACCAAACGATAACCCCAGAAGCCATGCGATAACCATCCCTTCAAAAATCAGGATCGGTTTCTGGGCTTCCCAGCGGGAGAAGATAAGAAAGTTAATTAATGAAACAATAATATAAATGATAACCGCATTAACAAATTCGACTGCGGCAAGAGCAAAAATCACATGTCTTTTCTTAACCTGCGAGACAACCGCCAACGATGTGGAGAATGAACGGGTGCGCATGGTTGCGGTAATGGTATAACGAAATAACAGATACGGTAATATACCTGCAATAACAAAGCTGATATCGTCAGTGAATATTGGCACGGTGCGATTTAAATATTGAAAAGAAATAACGGTAATGGTTATCCATACCAGTGGTACGGCCAGTACCATCATATAGTTTAGCAAATTACCGTTATAGCGTGTTTTGATATCGCGTGACATTAACAAAATGATTAACTCACAGACGGTAATGAGTTTCATAAAATAATAAGTATTATTTTTCAAAATATTCATATGGCGACGTTAGAAAGAATTAGAGCCGCGGATCAAAAAGCTATCGAATGCGGCTTTCACCTTAGCGAAATCAGTCAAAGAGGCGTTCGAGATATAGATAACATCGCCGTCTTCCACCCGCATGGCCTGTGCTAAAAACACCGAGTCAGGTTGGCTCATATCGACATGATAGATATTCAGTTTACGCATCTGCTGTTTCGCTTGCTCCGCTTCGTCATGCTTGTACAGAAAAACCGCCTGCGGATCGGCAAGATTGTCGTTTAATCCTTTCGCCAGCGCCAAAGCATCCACTACGCTGGAATGACGCTGAACCAGAGCATGTTTCCCCTGAACACCCGCCGCGCCGAGCACATTAACATACTCGGTCACTTGACGCAGAGTGATACGGTCATCCGGCTGTAAGACAATATCCAACCCGGGATACTGATAAATATCTGACAGTCGCGCATTGAAATAATGCTGCTGGCGCGTCACGTGAACTTCCATCATATCTGCGCTGGTATTTTCTACTGCCGCCGCCGTTGCCAAAAAATGACTAAGACGATTCATACTCTGTTCGAGAGGGTAACGACCCGTTTTCCCGCTGCCCTCGACCGTCACCATGGCTCCGGTGCGGGAGGTAAGCGTCACCAGCACCTGAGGATTCAGGACAACGCGCGAAAGTCGCTTTCTGATCTCTTCAGCCAGTTGTGTCACATCCAGCCCGGTAACCGGGATTATCCCGGCATAAGGCACCTGAACGATATTACCGTCAGTCACAAGAATATTTTCAAAATCCGCCCGGTCGCCGCTCGCGTTATTGGATAAATACCCCGCCCCGCCCGAGGATAAAATAGTGATATGCAGCACATCGCCTTTAGCCAAAGATGTCCAGTGCCAGTTATTTTCGGCAAAGACCGGATCGACAATAGTTTTCGGCACAGTATCGGCATCACTCAGTTTTAATGTCGGTGTGACTTCAACCAGATGATAATGAGGATCGTCCTGATTAATCAGGCTGGATTTAAATACCGCCCTGGGAATAGTGCATCCCGAAAGCAGTAAAAACGTCGTTAATAATATAATAATTTTTTTCATAACTTATTTTATAAATGAAATAGCTGAAAAAATGCTGCCCATTAATTAACGAGGCTGAGAGGCAATGGTTTGTACAAACGTTCCCACCATATGTTCCACGGTGAAGCGTTCTTGTAAAAATGACTGCGTCTGTTGGCAAATACCGGTTCTGCTGCGCCATAAATTGACCAACTGTTCTGCATAGCGGCAAGCCTGGTCAAGATTGACCGTCTGTGCATCATCAAGAATGAAACCCGAAACACCCTCAATAAAGCATTCTGCCGATCCACCTGCAGGGGTTGAAATCACCGGCACCCCGACCATTTGTGCTTCAATGAGCACATTGGGTAGCCCTTCATAACGCGAAAACAAAATGAATACGTCCATTTTTTGCAGCCAATACCCCACGTCACGCGAGACGCCAACGAATAGTATTCTCTCCAGAATCCCCAACTGTTCGGCGCGTTTCTGCGCTTCAGCGCGCAAATCACCATCGCCTACCAGCACAAAGCGTGTGGCGGGGTGGTGCTGTAAATAGCGTGCTGCAAAATCAATCCATGCAAAAGGGTTCTTATCGCCTACAAAGCGGAAAACGCCACCAATAGTCGTGTCCGCATCCTGGGTTTTTTGCGTAAACTGCTGCCAGATTTTATGTGGCACCTCAGAAGAGGGGTCGATAGATGGCGGTAAGACGCCGTTATATACAACCTGGAAGTGCTTCGCCTCCAACTTTAGCCAGTCGGCATAATGGCGGGTCACACAATGGTTGTTACTCATAAAATCAACGCCAGGCACGGCCGCCAGCGCCTGGTAAAGAGGCTCATATTCCGGCTTGAACAGACGCTTTCTCACCACCGGCGGTAAGCCACGTAATCCCAGTTGAATTCTGGGCACGCCAGCAATCAGCGCTGCAAGCGCAATCATCAGACAAGCGCCATCCTGCCAAACGGAGAGATAATCCGGCTTGCACTCGCATAAGTGGGGGACCAGATGCTTGATGCCGTAGTTACACACCGGCGGCAGATGAGAGAGCAATAAGCGCAACTCCGGAGATTCTATTGTCGCATCGTCAAAGAAGTTTCCGGTAATCTTCGCGATTTCAAGCACCTCGACCTGTTCTTCCAGCACTTCTTTCAGGAAAAAGTCTTGTCTGAGTTCCGGTGCCAGGGAGCGAATAATGAGCTCTACCGGCTCTTCTACTTTCAGGCCGCCAATTTTCCCCTGTTGCCGATATTTTCTGGCGATCTCGATAGCCAGCCTGGAAATCTGACGCTCTGCACCGCCGCTACCTAGCGAGCCTGTACAGAGCGCAAGGCGGCCAAAAGATCCGACGGGAAGCTGCCGCGGCTGACGATTTCGATAAAACAAGATGGCATGCTTCATTGCAATAATACGGGTGTTGGTCCCCACAGGGATCGCTTCCCCTTCAAGGCGTTCAAGCAAATCGCAGATCTTATTTATTTTGCCTAAATAATTGTTATATTTTTTCTGCACGCCAGTGCTAACCTTTTTAAGAATTTGCTGCGCATCTTTGGCTAGTCCCGCATTATATAAACGCCGCGCATACTCATAACGTGCTTCATCATTGTTTTGTGCAATCAGCGTTTCGTAGAGCGCGTATGCACGCGCCGTTTCATTGAAATCATGAAGAAATTCTGCTTTTTTTAGCATCGCTAATGAAGTTAAAGCCTCAGCCGGTAATTCACTGTCAATTAACGCAATAGCTTGCGCAAGCTTCCTCTCTTGTTTCAATGTTAAAAGCGTTTTCCCTAGCGCAGCTAACTTTTCTTCCTCCGTAATCATTACGACTTCCCTGATGTATTTTTTTGTAATGCGGTTATGCAGGTCGAGATCTGCCTTGTCACCGGCTCCGTTGGCCCATTCACTTTCTCCAGTCGCTGCCAATACTGCAAAGCCTGGGTGTAGTCGCGTAAATGCATTGCATTTAATGCGGCATATTTCAAGGCATAGGCATTTTCGCTATCAAAAACGAGTAATTTTTTCGCATAATCCAGATGTTCATAAGACGCGATAGTGCTGCCGCCATCCTTCAGTGACTCATTAAATAATCTGATAATTTGCTTATATTCACGCATCAGGCGAGAAACATCAGGATCAATTCGTTTCAGGCTAATCAATACAGACAATGCTTCATCCAGACGCCCTTCAGTTTTCTTCTGGCGTACATATTTAAGGGCTCTGGTTGCAACATTGCGACACTCTTTCTCAAACAGCTCGTTCATCGAGGCATTCTGAAATGATGGAGAAATGCTCATGACGTTAGCAATCAAATCAATGAGGAACGGAATGTCGTTAATATGACGTATGCTGCGTAACATAATCGACTGCAGGCTGGTAATGTTCGAGTTACGAATCAAGGTCATGTGGGCCAACGTGCACGCATCCTTCCAGGCACCAAGATTCACCAGCGTTCTTGCACAATATACTGTGCTAACAGGATCGAACTCCAGAAGTGGCCACACAATTTTCGCCCCTACCAGGATATTTTCATAATCCTCACGCTCATACATTTCTCTTAATTTCTCGCGCCATGCCGTTTTAACTTCATTATTAAAGCGAGAAATACGTGCATGGGGATAAACCATAAATGCAGAGAAGGTGTACACCAGCGAAGTACTCAGTGAGACAAAATCATCAACCGAATGTAGCGACAGCGCGGTATTGTTCCATGCCACAAAAACGTCGTGGAGTTTATCTTTATACGAGGTGCTAAGCGCCTGATGATAGCTCATATTCTTGATGCAGAAAGCTGCGTGGATGACGAGACCGGTATCATGAATCGTCGACAATACCGTCAGCGCAAATTCTGACTCATGGCGGAGTAACTGCTCAAGCGCATGCTTGAAAATCAATTCATCACTGAATTTGATTGCCAAAGATAACGCTGTTTCCATAAACGCATCATTTAGGCGCTGCGATTGAATGCCGGCATGGAAAGCTTCGGAGAATGCGTTGCCATCATTGAAATATTGCGTGCTGCTCAGGAAATTAACCCATCCGCTTTGGGTTTCAGGATTCAATAACAGTACACTTTTCCAGTATTGATATGACTTATCAAACAGCTGTAAAGCATCGGCTGAGCCGGCGGCAACGGTAAGGACTTCTTCATCTTCAATTTCATTGGAAAGCATCATCTCGGCCGTCGATAAGGCTTCCCGCCAACGCGCTAATCCATGCAGAGACCTCAGCCGACAACGTAATGTACTGTCCGTCGTACCGATAATTTTCTCAACATCACTAATATCCTGATAAGCCTGTTCATAATAACCTAAACGGCTGAAGATTACGGACCGAAGTTGGATCAGAACGGGCTCTTGCTGCTGATTTCTTAATGCGGCAAAAAGTTGCTGTGATGCAGCAATAATGTCGCCATCGGCAAGCAGCTTAGTGATCGATAATGTAATCTCACGTATTTGGTCTTGTTTCTCTTGCCGCCTCTCATCAAGATGATGCTTAGTATTGTTGATCACTCCCTTAAAAATAGCCGCAACGATCGCATCACCAAACATGTCGGTATAATGAGTAAGATCGTCGCCATTTTTTTCCAGGGCTCGTTTCTGCCCCCACTTTTCCATCAAATTTGTCGGGTTAACGCAGGGAATATCCATCCTGGCGGCGATGGTCTCGACATTTTTAATCAACCGACTGCGGGACTGAATGACGGTTCCAGCACGAGTCACAGCATCAACATGGGTCATAAACATAACGCGATCGCGACCAAGAAGCTGAATGATTTCCATCATATCCTGTTCGATAGCATGCTCATCCATCTGCTCAACATTAATATTGCTTAATAAGGCACGATCGTCTTCCGACATTCCGGCAAAACAGGGATCGTCTTTGAGATAGGCCAGCAGTTTGTGTTGATTCCCTTGCGTGGCCAGCGACCAGTACACACGCGCTCGCTCTGTTTGGCTAAAGAACTCATAAAAATGACGAGTTATATAATTTTGTTGTAAGCACAACCCATAGGCCATAATCTTCTTCTGACTTGAAATCTCAACGATATAGAAATCAGAACGACTATGGACGTCGGTTTTTGAATAATTTACAGCAGTTCTAAAAATAAAAGGCCGGACCTTTTCAGGAATATCTATCAATCCCAAAATAAAACGGACCTGCTGTAATGCCTCGCTGCTCGTATGCGTAAATCCATATATTTTCTTAAAATTAGCCTTAAAATTAAAATAAGGCTGAGCTCTTTTTACCGGACTCGCGATACGGCAACTACCAATGGCGGTAAGCGTAAATATCTCTGACGATTTCATTAAATTCATCCACGTGAAAAGAAAGTGAGTAGTTATACTCAGGAATACAAAGCAGTCTGTTTATCGATATACCATTTTAGAGTCTGCTTAAGTCCTTCTTTGATATCAAACTCAGGCTCATATGAAAGAAATGTTTTTATTCTGGTAATATCTGCCTGACTATGCTTAACGTCACCGTCACGAAAATCTTTATAAATTGGTTCAGCACTAATTTGTTCGTCCCGCCATAAATTCAACCCATCGCGGATGAGATAATAAAGCTCATTTAGCGAAGTTCTGTCTCCAACAGCCACATTATAGACTTTATTTTTTGAGGCTAAATCATTAGTCGTTGCTGATAATAAATTTGCCTGAATCACATTTTCTATATAGCAAAAATCGCGGCTTGTTGAACCATCGCCATTGATATAAATTGGTTCATCTTTAAGAAGCGATAGTATCCAGCGAGGAATGACTGCAGAGTATGCTCCGTTAGGGTTTTGGCGGCGGCCAAATACATTAAAGTAGCGCAGGCCAATAGTGTTAAAATCATAGCTGCGAGCAAACACCTCGGCGTACAATTCATTGACGTATTTTGTAACCGCATACGGGCTTAATGGCCGGCCGATCCGTTCCTCAATTTTAGGTAAATCGGGATGGTCACCATAAGTACTACTGCTTGCGGCATAGGTGAAACCAGATACATGTGCATCTCTCGCCGCCGTCAACATATTTAAAAAACCATCAATGTTAGCGCTATTTGTCGTGATAGGATCCTGCAAGGAACGAGGTACGCTTCCCAGAGCGGCCTGATGTAAAACGTAATCGACATTCTCACAAACAGCCTGACAATCGGCAAATGACCGGATATCCCCATGAACAAAGGTAAACCGCGACCATTGTTCTTCACTGACAGCGGCACGCACATCCTCTAAATTATGTTGATAGCCAGTTGAAAAGTTATCCAACCCAATTACTGTTTGATTTAAATAGAGTAGTTCTTCTAATAATCCAGAGCCGATAAAACCTGCTACGCCAGTAATAAGCCAACGTTTTGGTTCAAGAACGAGTTGTATTTTTAATTCATCATAGGCTGTCATGATTATAATCTCACATCTGACTGCTCAGGCGAAAGGATATACTTCAAATCATAAAGCACATGTTTATCTTTTCCAAAGCCACGAATATCAGTACTCCCCATCTTCTTAAACTGCTCATGGCCAACGGCAACAATAATGGCATCATAAGAAGCCGCCTTGATTTCCGATACAGGTATAATCCCGTATTCCTCTTCGACTTCCTCAGCATCCACCCAAGGGTCAAAAATATCAACATTACAGCTGTAATTGCCCAACTCTTTTACAACATCGATAATGCGGGTATTCCTGATATCCGGGCAGTTTTCTTTAAAGGTGAACCCCAGAATCAGAACGTTAGAACCCTCAACATTAATCCCTTTTTTGATCATGGCTTTGATCAACTGTCCCGAAACATAGTTACCCATATTATCGTTCAGTCGACGACCCGCGAGGATAATTTCCGGATAGTAACCGATGCCCTGAGATTTATGAGTCAGATAATAGGGATCGACGCCAATGCAGTGACCACCAACCAGTCCAGGACGGAATGGCAGGAAGTTCCATTTACTTCCCGCTGCTCGCAGTACGGCTTCAGTGTCAATCTCTAATCGGTTAAAGATAATCGCCAATTCATTTACCAGCGCGATATTGAGATCGCGTTGGGTATTTTCAATCACCTTTGCCGCTTCCGCGATCTTAATGCTTTCCGTTTTGTACGTTCCTGCCGTGATGATCTGTCGATAGATCTCATCAACCAGACAGGCCGTTTCTGCAGTTGAACCAGAGGTGATTTTCTTGATAGTTGTCAGACGATATTTTTTATCGCCGGGATTGATGCGCTCTGGGCTATATCCGACAAAGAAGTCTTTGTTAAATGTCATCGCTGACATACGCTCAAGGATCGGCACGCATTCTTCTTCAGTACACCCTGGATATACCGTAGATTCATACACCACGATATCCCCCGGCCTCAGTACTTTGCCAACAGTTTCACTTGCCATAATCAAAGGGGTGAGATCTGGTTGCTTATAATCGTTGATCGGCGTCGGGACGGTAATGATGTAAAAATTGCATTCTCTGATTTCATCAATTGATGAGGTAAACGTCAGATGGCGAGCATCACGTAGCTCTTCTTCTGTGGTTTCGAGATTGACATCGATCCCTTCTTTTAGCTCGAGTATACGTTTATGATTAACATCAAAACCAACCACCTGACGAATTTTCCCAAATTCAGCAGCCAATGGTAAGCCAACATACCCGAGTCCAATAATGGCAATTTTTACATCATCTTTGCTGATCATTACTGATAAGTCCCTTATTTAATAATTATTAACTTTAAATAAATCCCAGATGTTTTCTGGAACGCTACCGCCCCTGACGTTCTTAGCCAGCGTATCTATTCTTATCGAAATCACGACAGTTTCTAGTCTAAGCAAGGCTAGAAATTTTATATTTCCTAATTTTAGTTAAATGGAGGTCGTATGCAGTATCCGTTCTAAAACAACAATTAAAGATCGGATCTTTAA
This sequence comes from Citrobacter sp. RHB35-C21, assembly GCF_013816515.1. Classification (NCBI taxonomy): domain Bacteria; kingdom Pseudomonadati; phylum Pseudomonadota; class Gammaproteobacteria; order Enterobacterales; family Enterobacteriaceae; genus Citrobacter; species Citrobacter sp. RHB35-C21. Next base: position 1,008,729 of record NZ_CP057147.1, on the reverse strand, counting down.
TTGTAATTCTTAATGAGAAAACGCATAGCATTTTATTCTGGCAATAGAAGATATCGAGGGTCTCGCACGCCGAATTTAAGGGCGATCTCTTTTCTCCAACGATACAATGTTGACGGCGAGTTCATAAATCTATCCTGAAGCTCCTCCATACCGCTTTCGGTTAAGAAGTACTTCATCTTCATGATATCTTTGTTGCTAATCTTAAAGTTACATTCCCTTCGCCCTGCCGTTATCTTGTCACCATTTCGTCGATATAGGCTTATTTTCTTAATCATCTCCGACACAGATGTTGAAGTATCGAAAACAGCAATAACATTTTTGATATTATCCAACCAAAAAAGAGCCAAAGGCATCAACCGTGAGCTGGAAATGATGATTATGATTTTATTGATATTTTTATTCCGTGAGAAAAAAACCAAGGTGCTACGTAAGCTATATTGATTAAGATTCACGAATAAATAATTTCTTTCGTTTGTAATCAGTGACATTTCATCAATAACACTAGCGACACCACCCCCAAAGTAAATATCATTAGGTGGCCAGAAATGTTGATACTTCATGAAGCCTCCATAACCTCAAAAAACTCTATTTCATCCATGGAAAGGTAAGTGTCTACTTTTAAGCACACCGACCCTCTAAAAAATACCTAACAATCGAGTAATTGATTTTATTAATATTGCTAAATACATGAGATGAACTTTTACACAACAAGGATGTGATATCAACTCCTCGCCATTCATAGCTAAAAGCTATCAATCACTCATTCTTAGATTTGAATTACTAATGGATATCGGCATTTTAATACGATTATTGGTTGTATTATTAGCACTACCTGTGAAACCGCACTTTCATCTTTTATTCAAAATGAGAAAATTCTCAAAACACACAGAAACATTTACTTACAAATTACCAGCATACATACTGGGGTTAAAGGTAGCCTGCCTGAATTGTCACCCATGTCTCTACCTTTAAATTCTTAGCTATACCGTGTGAGATTTTAATCAGTACAACTGAAGTCTATCTAACTATATTTTCCATATTTTTCAACAACAATGACATAATATACACAAGGCTAACGAGCCACCCGGCATAGCAAGCATTCAAAATGGTACAAAGTACTAAAGTAATTCGTATATTTTTGTGTATCTACATAATTTCGTGACCGGATAATGAGAACAAAACTAGTCACCTTAAGAAATTATTACTAATGATAAAACTCCTGAAGATATTTTTAACAAAATAGATGTCCACCATGTTTATCCAGGTAAAATCCTACCAAGTCTAAACCATTTAAAACCTGTTACTACCGATTAGAGAAAATTGACCTACGAAAAGGCCACATTACTTATTTATGAAGGATGACTAATCTTATATCGTGTTCAAAAAAAGATAACTATGGAATTATAATCTAACAATTAACTACGTGACCTGTATTAACGTTGATATATTTTCAGACAGACAATCAAACATACTCCTTAAAATTTCTTAAATAAATTCAATTGATTGATAGTTGATTTTTTGTACCACGGGGGAAATGCGATATTTAAGACACCAGTATCGCGAATTGTAAGGATTAACCAGCATATACAAGGCTGTACTATCCGAGAACGTCAAAGATTTCTCTTTTGCCCCTGTGGATAGTTAGTTTCATATGAGGTATCTCCTGCCAGGGGGGGCTATCGTCTCCCACAATCGCTTTAGCCTGCATAGTCGTGCATTGAGTCTGTCTGACCGTTAAACAAAGAAACACATTGAGATTACGAAGGATAATTGAATCAGGAGAGTCAGTGAGAAGTAAGTCGTGGAGCGGGCGAAGGGAATCGAACCCTCGTATAGAGCTTGGGAAGCTCTCGTTCTACCATTGAACTACGCCCGCATTGGAGTGCGTAAGGGATTATAAACCTTACGCTCTTCTTGGCAAGGGACTAACTGACTGACTGGCGATTAATTCACCGTCAGCATTTTGGCTTACTGCCCTTTGGTGGCAAATAACGCAGCGGATCGATAGCCGTCGCCCGATAGCGGATCTGGAAATGCAGCCGCACCGTGGTCGCATCCGAGCTGCCCATCGTCGCGATCTTCTGCCCGGCTTTCACGTTTTGACCGTTGTTCACCAACATGGTGTCATTATGCGCATACGCAGTGATGTAGTCCTCACTGTGCTTAATCATAATGAGATTACCGTAACCCCGTAGCTGATTACCGACATAAACCACCTTCCCGGCTCCGGCGGCATAAATCGGCGTACCGCGCGCAGCTGAGATATCAATGCCTTTATTGCCGCCGTCCGCGGTTGAATAAGGCAGAATCACTTTACCGCTGGCAGGCCACTGCCAGCAGCGCTGTCCTACCGGTGGCCAGGAGGACTGCGGTACGGACGAAGATGGTCTGACCGCCGCCGTTTTGGTTGAGGATTTTGTCGTTGTTTTGCCAGAGCCTGAACTGGTTTTCGCGCCGCCGCTGACCTTCAGCTTTTGCCCCACTTCAATGGTATAGGGCGGTGAAATATTATTCAGGCGTGCAAGCTCTTTTACGCTGGTCCCGGTGGCGCGCGAAATACGGTATAGCGTATCTCCCCGCTTCACGGTATACACGGAGCCGAAATAACTTCCTGTATCAGACGACTTGCTCCCGGAACAGCCTGCTAACAGCAGACCGACACACAGCAGCATCGCGATACTCAGGCCATTTTTCTTCAGGCGTCCTGCACTCAAAACAATACCTCGCAACATTTTCAGACGCTTTATCATAGCAGCCAGAAACCGGATGCCAAATCATATCGCGCAACGAAGCGTCGACTCTGGCATTTCACACCCTCTGTTAATCATTCTGACTTAATACAGCATATAATGTGAATGCTTAAGATTGATGGTGGACGCTATGCGACAGGAACATGTCATTTTATTGAATGAGCAGGGCCAGCCCTGTGGAACACTGGAAAAGTATGCGGCGCATACCGCCACAACCCCCCTGCACTCTGCTTTCTCATGCTGGATATTTAACGAGCAGGGTCAACTGCTGGTCACCCGCCGTTCGCTGCACAAAAAAGCCTGGCCAGGCGTCTGGACCAACTCTGTCTGCGGTCACCCGCAGTTGGGTGAAACCACCGAAGCCGCTATTATCCGCCGGGCTTGCTTTGAACTGGGCGCAGACATCGACTCGCTCAGCCCCGTGTATGCTGATTTTCGTTATTGCACCACGGATCCGAGTGGAATAGTGGAAAACGAAGTATGCCCGGTTTATGCCGCACATATCGTCAGTGAGCTACAGCTAAACCCAGATGAAGTGATGGATTCCCAGTGGAGCAATCTTGAGGATGTATTGAGCGGGATTGACGCGACGCCGTGGGCTTTTAGCCCGTGGATGGTAATGCAGGTTTCTGACGTTAAGGCGCGAGAGTTACTGCGCAAGTTTGCCAACGGGAATTGATTGCCTGACGGGGCTACGCCCATCAGGCCTACATAACGCATCGTAGGCCTGATAAGGCATCAGCCGCCATCCGGCATTTCACATCTTACTTAACCGGGCGCATTGCCGGGAACAGGATTACGTCGCGGATAGTATGGCTGTTTGTGAACAGCATAACCATACGGTCGATACCAATGCCCAGGCCCGCAGTCGGCGGCAGACCGTGTTCCAGAGCGGTAACATAGTCTTCGTCGTAGAACATCGCTTCGTCGTCACCTGCATCTTTGGCGTTAACCTGATCCTGGAAACGCTGCGCCTGATCTTCTGCATCGTTCAGCTCGCTGAAGCCGTTACCGATTTCACGTCCGCCAATGAAGAATTCGAAGCGATCGGTGATTTCCGGATTTTCATCATTACGACGCGCCAGCGGAGAAACTTCTGCCGGGTACTCGGTAATGAAGGTCGGTTGAATCAGGTGCGCTTCTGCAACTTCTTCAAAGATTTCGGTCACGATACGGCCCAGACCCCAGCTCTTCTCAACTTTGATACCGATAGATTCCGCAATCGCTTTTGCAGAATCAAAGTTATCCAGATCGGCCATGTTGGTTTCCGGACGGTATTTCTGAATCGCTTCGCGCATCGTCAGTTTTTCGAACGGCTTACCAAAGTCAAAGACTTCTTCGCCGTAAGGCACTTCAGTCGTTCCCAGAACGTTCTGCGCCAGCGTACGGAACAGCGATTCGGTCAGTTCGATCAGATCTTTGTAGTCCGCATAAGCCATGTAGAGTTCCATCATGGTGAACTCTGGATTATGGCGAACAGAGATGCCTTCGTTACGGAAGTTACGGTTAATTTCGAATACGCGTTCGAAGCCGCCAACCACCAGGCGCTTGAGGTACAGTTCCGGTGCGATACGCAGGTACATGTCCAGATCCAGCGCGTTATGATGGGTGATAAACGGACGCGCTGCCGCCCCGCCTGGGATCACCTGCATCATTGGGGTTTCTACTTCCATAAAACCACGACCAACCATGAACTGACGGATACCAGCCATAATCTGTGAACGCACTTTAAAGGTATTGCGTGATTCATCGTTAGAGATGAGGTCCAGGTAGCGTTGACGATAGCGCGCTTCCTGATCCTGCAGACCGTGGAATTTATCCGGCAATGGGCGCAACGCTTTCGTCAGCAGACGCAGCTCGGTACAGTGGATAGACAGCTCACCGGTCTTGGTCTTGAACAACTTACCTTTCGCGCCGAGGATATCGCCCAGATCCCATTTTTTGAACTGCTCGTTGTAGACGCCTTCCGGCAGATCGTCGCGAGCAACGTACAGCTGAATACGGCCGCCAACATCCTGCAGCGTAACGAATGATGCTTTACCCATAATACGGCGGGTCATCATACGGCCAGCAACGGAAACCTCAATGTTCAGCGCTTCCAGCTCTTCGTTTTCTTTCGCGTCGAAGTCAGCATGCAGTTGGTCTGAGGTATGATCGCGACGGAAATCGTTCGGGAAGGGGATCCCCTGCTCGCGCAGGCTCGCCAGCTTCTCACGGCGCGTTTTCAGTTCATTGTTAAGGTCGGCTACCGCGTCAGCGCCCTGTACGTGTTGTTCAGACATGTTGGTTCCTCATAACCCTGCTTTCAAACTTGCTTCGATAAATTGATCCAGGCTGCCATCCAGCACCGCCTGCGTGTTGCGGGTTTCAACCCCAGTACGCAGATCTTTGATGCGGGAGTCATCAAGGACATAAGAACGAATCTGGCTACCCCAGCCGATATCTGATTTAGTATCTTCCATCGCCTGTTTCTCGGCATTCTTCTTCTGCATTTCCAGTTCATAAAGCTTCGCTTTCATCTGCTTCATGGCCTGGTCTTTGTTCTTGTGCTGGGAACGGTCGTTCTGACACTGCGTCACAATCCCGGTCGGGATGTGGGTGATACGCACCGCAGATTCGGTACGGTTAACGTGCTGACCGCCCGCACCAGAAGCGCGATAAACGTCAATACGCAGGTCCGCCGGGTTGATATCGATATCAATATCATCGTCAACTTCCGGGTAGACAAACGCAGAGCTGAACGACGTATGGCGACGACCGCCGGAGTCGAACGGGCTTTTACGCACCAGGCGATGTACACCGGTTTCAGTACGCAACCAACCGTAAGCATATTCGCCAGCAATTCTGATGGTCACGGATTTAATACCCGCCACTTCACCTTCAGATTCTTCAATAATTTCAGTCTTAAAGCCGCGCGCTTCAGCCCAACGCAGGTACATACGCATCAGCATGCTTGCCCAGTCCTGTGCTTCCGTACCGCCTGAGCCAGCCTGAATATCGAGATAGCAATCTGCGCTATCATATTCACCGGAGAACATACGACGGAATTCCAGCTGGGCCAGCTTATCTTCCAGCGTATCAAGTTCTGCTACGGCTTCGTTAAAGGTTTCTTCGTCGTCGGCTTCTACAGCCAGTTCCAGCAGGCCGGAGACATCTTCCAGGCCCTGGCTCATCTGATCAAGCGTATCAACGATGGCCTCAAGGGAGGAACGCTCTTTACCCAGCGCCTGCGCGCGTTCGGGTTCGTTCCATACGTCCGGCTGTTCCAGCTCGGCGTTTACTTCTTCCAGACGCTCTTTCTTGGCATCATAGTCAAAGATACCCCCTAAGAACGTTAGAGCGCTCCGTGAGGTCCTGAATGCGGTTATTTACCGGATTAATTTCAAACATTGTCTGATTTCTTTTATTGGACTAGTCAAAATGCGGTTATAAGAGCGGGATTGTAACTAATCCACACCCTTTTTTATAGCGAATATACACATCATCCTTCAAGCTGCCTCTTTGTTGGCTGCGCGATTTCTCCCCGGTCACGTACTACTCGTACGCTCATGGAGACTCATCCACTTGCCGCCTCGATGCAGCTTGAATGATTTTGTGTAAAGTGACGCTAAAGTGGCCAGATATTATCGATTATAATCTGCAGGCTGCGGTTGCCGCGAAACTCATTAATATCCAGTTTGTAGGCAAGCTGAACTTCGCGAACACCGTTATCCGGCCAGCAGGTGGTATCAACGTTAAACGCAATACCGTCCAGCAACGGTCCACCACCGACGGGCTCCACCATCACCTTCAGATGACGCTCACCGACCAGACGCTGCTGGAGCAGACGGAAATGCCCGTCAAACAGCGGTTCCGGGAACATTTGTCCCCACGGTCCGGCATCACGCAGCATTTGCGCGACCTCCATGGTCATCTCCGCCGCGCTCAGAGCACCGTCTGACACCACTTCGCCCTGCAGTAAGGCAGGGTCCAGCCACTCGGTTACCAGTTCACCGAAACGCTGCTGGAAACGCTCAAACTGCGCCTCTTCCAGCGACAAACCCGCCGCCATAGCGTGACCGCCAAACTTGAGGATCATACCTGGATGAAGAGTGTCCAGGCGCTCCAGCGCATCGCGCATGTGCAGCCCCTGAATCGAGCGCCCGGAGCCTTTCAGCGTACCGTCACCGGCCGGGGCAAACGCAATTACCGGACGGTGAAAGCGCTCTTTAATACGCGATGCCAGAATCCCCACCACTCCTTGATGCCACTCGGGATGATACATCGCCAGACCGCCCGGTAGCGTATCGCTACTGCGCTCCAGCTTTTCACACAGAGTCAGCGCTTCAGCCTGCATACCCTGCTCGATCTCTTTACGCGTCTGGTTGAGTGCGTCCAGCTCATTGGCCAGCACGCGTGCTTCACCAATGTTGTCGCACAGCAACAGCGCCACGCCAACGGACATATCGTCCAGACGCCCCGCTGCATTCAGCCGTGGCCCGAGGGCAAAACCTAAATCACTGGCAGCCAATTTGAGTGGGTCACGATTGGAAATCTCCAGCAGCGCTTTTATACCAGGGCGGCACTTTCCGGCACGAATACGGCTTAAGCCTTGCCACGTCAGAATGCGGTTATTGGCATCCAGCGGGACCACGTCGGCCACCGTACCAAGCGCAACCAGATCGAGCAAATCCGCCAGGTTCGGCGGCGCAATTCCTCGTTCATCAAACCAGCCTTTGTCACGCAGGAAGGTGCGCAGCGCCAGCATCAGATAGAAGGCCACGCCAACGCCAGCCAGCGATTTAGACGGGAATTCACAATCGTGCAGGTTAGGATTGATGATCGCTTCAGCGCCCGGCAGCGTGTCCCCTGGCAGATGGTGATCGGTCACAACGACCGGGATCCCCAGCGTTCTGGCATGTTCAACACCCGCGTGGGACGAGATGCCGTTGTCGACGGTGACAATCAACTGAGCGCCCCGGGCATGGGCCTGATCAACGACTTCCGGGCTTAAGCCATAACCGTCTTCAAAACGATTAGGCACCAGGTAGTCCACGTTACTGCAGCCCAACGCACGCATCGCCAGAATGCTGAGCGCGGTGCTGGTCGCACCATCGGCGTCAAAATCGCCGACCACGATGATTCGGGTTCCTTCGCGAAAAGCGTTATAGAGGATTTCAACCGCTTTTTCGACACCGTTCAAATGCTGCCACGGCAGCATGCCTTTCACACTACGCTCAAGCTCCTGCGCGCTGCGCACGCCGCGGCTGGCGTATAAACGGCGCAGCAATGGCGGCAAGTCGGCAGGTAGCTCGGCGGTCTCGTCGGCTTCACGCCGACGAAGTTGTATCTGTTGTTTCACGCGAATTATTTACCGCTGGTTTGTTTTGCATGTGCGTCGAGGAATTCTTTCATCTCTTTCGGGCCCTGATAGCCAGGCACTACATAGCCATTGCTCAGCACAATCGCCGGCGTACCGCTGACGCCAAACTGTACGCCCAGCGCGTAGTGGTTAGCGATGTCCACATTACAGGCCGCAGGCTTCACATCTTTGCCAGCCATGGCGTCGTCAAAGGCTTTGTTTTTGTCCTTCGCACACCAGATAGATTTCATATCCTGCTCGGCCTGGCTTTCCAGTCCCTGACGAGGGAAGGCCAGATAGCGTACGGTAATCCCTAACGCATTGTAGTCTTTCATCTCTTCATGCAGCTTGTGGCAGTAGCCACAGGTGATGTCGGTGAAAACGGTAATGACGTGTTTTTCCTGCGGCGCTTTGTAGACGATCATCTCGTTTTCCAGCGCGTTCAAATGCTTCATCAGCAGTTGGTTGGTGACGTTTACCGGGCTTGCACCGCTCACGTCATACATCGGTCCCTGAATAATATGTTTACCGTCTTCGGTAACGTACAACACGCCGCTATTGGTCAGTACAGTTTTCATGCCCGCAACCGGAGCAGACTGAATCTCGGTACTCTGAACACCCAGCTTCGCTAATGACTGGCGAATCGCCGCATCGTCTGCATGTACCATGCCGGAAAACGCCGTCGCCAGCAGGGTGAACATCATAAAACGTTTTTTCATAACCTATCCTTTCCTATCAGCACTCACGCTCGCGGGTGATGCTGTTGATGTAGTTGCCGCAAGCGCTCCGTTGCGACATGAGTATAAATCTGCGTTGTCGAGAGGTCGCTATGCCCCAGTAGCATCTGCACCACGCGCAGATCAGCGCCATGGTTGAGCAGATGCGTGGCAAACGCATGCCGCAGAACGTGCGGGGACAGCTTTTCGCTGTCGATTCCAGCCAACACAGCATAGTGTTTGATACGATGCCAGAAGGTTTGACGAGTCATCTGTTGCGCCCGCTGGCTGGGAAACAGCACATCTATTGATACACCGTTGAGCAACCACGGACGCCCATGCTCCAGGTACGTTTCCAGCCAGTACACCGCCTCCTCACCTAACGGGACAAGGCGCTCTTTATTACCTTTACCGATCACCCGAACCACGCCCTGACGCAGGCTGACGTCACTCATCGTCAGCCCCACCAGTTCAGACACGCGCAGGCCTGTGGCATACAATACTTCCAGCATGGCTTTGTCGCGAAGTTCCAGCGGTTGTTCTATCAGCGGCGCCTGCAGAAGTCGTTCGACCTGTGCTTCGCTGAGATCTTTGGGCAGACGCTGCGGAAGTTTAGGTGATGCAAGCGAGGCGCTGGGGTCATCTTCGCGATATTTTTCACGGTACAGATGCTGAAAAAAACGCCGCATTGCACTGAGCAAGCGTGCGGAACTGGTGGCTTTATATCCCCCATCCATCCGCTCAGCCAACAATGCTTGCAGGTCATCACTCTGCGCGGTCGCAAGCGAGGCGCCGCGGTGATGTAGCCATTCAACAAGCATGGTCAGATCGCGACGATACGCACTTAGCGTGTTTTCCGCCAGATTTCGTTCCAGCCACAGGGCATCAAGAAACTGCTCGATGCGCGCCAGATCCTGTTCCACTCGCGCCCCTTATTTCACTCTCATTTTTGATGCATTATGCCTCATTGTGCCGAGAATGCGGCGATTCTGTTACACTACCCGCAACGCTACAGCAGAATTGAGATGTTTACGTCATGAACATGGGTCTTTTTTACGGTTCCAGCACCTGCTATACCGAAATGGCAGCAGAAAAAATCCGCGATATCCTGGGTCCCGAACTGGTGACACTGCACAACCTCAAAGATGATTCCCCGACCTTAATGGAGCAGTATGACGTGCTCATTTTAGGCATCCCAACCTGGGATTTCGGTGAAATCCAAGAGGACTGGGAAGCGGTCTGGGAGCAACTGGACGACCTCAACCTGGAAGGCAAAATTGTTGCGCTTTACGGTATGGGCGATCAGTTGGGATACGGTGAATGGTTCCTGGATGCGCTGGGTATGCTGCACGATAAACTGGTCACCAAAGGCGTAAAATTTGTTGGTTACTGGCCAACCGAAGGGTATGAATTTACCAGCGATAAGCCCGTCATTGCCGATGGACAGCTGTTTGTTGGCCTGGCACTGGATGAAACAAACCAGTACGATCTCAGCGATGAACGCATTCAGGCCTGGTGCGAGCAAATCCTTGGTGAAATGGCCGAACACTGGTCCTGATAACCATTTTGCCGGATGTAGGCGTAAACGCCATATCCGGCCTACATGCCGCACCGAACCGTAGACCTTAACGCTGCACGCCATCAGACATTCATCAGCATTATCCCTGCCTCGCCTGTTGCAGTATTAACCGCCGCAAATCCCGCCACTCCGCGTCATCCATACTGTCTGCCGCCAGCCACAAATGCTGACGTTTTCCGGCATCGGAACGTAAACGCAGCATCATGCCTGTTTTGACCATCCAGGGTGCGCTAGCAATAGTCCACTCTTGCCCTTGCCAGCGCAGACGACCGTCCATCAACAGCCGAATCTCGCCCTGACAGGCATTGATTCGGCGCTGGCTACGGACGCTATCGAACACCACCAGAGAGAGCAGAACCAGCCATAATGGGGTGTAGCTCAATGGCCAGGGCATCAATAAAATAAATACCGCGACCAGCCCATGAATGAGCAACGAAAGCCATTGCGCGCGCCATGAAACGCGTAAATCAGATTGCCACTGGACCACGTTCCCGATTCCGTGTCTGGATAAGTCGCACCATCTGCTCTAGCTGAGCATCAGCCGGTTTCCCATGATTCATCAACCAGTTAAATAAGTCTGGATCATCACATTCTAGCAGACGGATAAAGATACGTTTTTCTTCATCACTTAAGCTGTCATATTCATGTTCGAAAAACGGCATGATCGAGATGTCCAGCTCACGCATACCGCGACGGCATGCCCAATGAATACGTGCTTTGTTGTTAATATCCATGTTCTTCTTCCTGTCTCGCGAAAACGAAGTATCCCGCTATTGTAACGTGTTTTTCCCTCATATTTACGGGAATATCAGCAAACGGAAGCGTGCTCGCTAAATAAAACCACATTAAGTCAAAGGATTCAGCATTTTTGGATGTCTCCTCGCAAAGCTTAATATATGGCACAAATAGCCTGTTTAAACCGCTTGCAATGGGCCATAGCTCTTTTACCATTAGTCATTATCACTGCGTTAAGCAAATCAGGACATTAATTATGGCTTTTATATCTTTTCCTCCTCGCCAGCCTTTCGCGTCAACGCGCTTGCCTCTGACGCTAATGACGCTCGATGAATGGGCGCTCGCCACCATCACCGGTGTCGACAGTGAGAAGTATATTCAGGGTCAGGTCACAGCGGATGTCAGCCAGATGACCGAGCATCAGCACGTGTTGGCAGCACATTGTGACGCCAAAGGTAAAATGTGGAGCAACCTGCGTCTATTCCGCCAGGGTGACGGTTTTGCATGGCTTGAGCGCCGTAGTCTGCGCGATGCGCAGCTCACCGAACTGAAAAAATATGCGGTCTTCTCGAAGGTGGCGATTGCCCCGGACGACGAGCGCGTACTGCTGGGCGTCGCGGGATTCCAGGCGCGTGCTGCGCTGGCCAATCTCTTTAGCGAATTACCAAACAGCGATAAACAGGTCATTACTGAAGGTTCTTCCACCATATTGTGGTTCGAACATCCCGCTGAGCGTTTCCTGCTGATCGTTGATGTTGCAACGGCGGAAACCCTGGTAGAGAAGCTGCGCGGTGAAGCGGAGTTAAATAACAGCCAACAGTGGCTGGCGCTGGATATCGAAGCAGGTATTCCGGTGATTGATACTGCCAACAGCGCACAGTTTATTCCGCAAGCCACCAATCTGCAGGCTCTGGGCGGGATCAGCTTTAAAAAAGGCTGCTATACCGGTCAGGAAATGGTTGCTCGTGCAAAATTCCGCGGAGCCAACAAACGTGCCATGTGGACGCTGGCAGGTGCGGCCAGTCGGGTACCGGAAGCAGGTGAAGACCTGGAGCTGAAAATGGGTGAGAACTGGCGCCGTACCGGCACCGTACTCGCCGCGGTGCAACTGGCGGATGGACAGGTACTGGTGCAGGTTGTGATGAATAACGACATGGAAGCCGACAGCGTGTTCCGCGTTCGTGACGACGCGAAAACGCTGCATATCGTACCGCTGCCTTATTCGCTGGAAGAGTAAATCGCCGGGTGGTGACTTTATCTTACCGGGTCGCGCGTTTTAAAGACCCGGTAAGCACAGCACCGCTGGGTAATAATAATTACGCCTGCCCCACGTACAGGTAGATCGCCAGGAAATGGCAAACGCTGCCACCCAGCACAAAGCCGTGCCAGATCGCGTGGTTGTATGGAATGCGCTTACAGACGTAAAAAATAACGCCCAGCGAATACACCACACCACCAACTGCCAGCAACGTCACACCACCCACCGCCAGCTTAACCGCCAGTTGATACACCACAATCAGCGATAGCCAGCCCATCGCCAGGTAGGTTACCAGCGACAGGACCTTAAACCGGTGCGCAATGGTCAGTTTGAATAAAATACCGAGCAGCGCCAGGCTCCAGATAACAATCATCAGTCCACGTGCCAGCGGCGAATCCAGCCCCACCAGCAGAAATGGCGTGTAGGTCCCGGCAATCAGCAGATAAATCGCGCAGTGGTCGAACTTTTTCAGCCAGACTTTCGCTCTTTGATGGGGGATCGCGTGATATAAAGTTGAGGCGAGGAACAGCAGGATCATGCTGCCGCCATACAGGCTATAGCTGGTTATCGCCATGGCGCTGGCGTTGGTATCCACTGCCTGAACCAGCAACAATACCAGTCCGACAATCCCAAACACCAGCCCGATACCGTGACTGATGCTATTGGCTATTTCCTCTGCCAGCGAATATCCCTGCGCAATTAATGGCTTCTGAACCATATTTTACTCCCGAGAAACGAACACTATCGTGATTGCTCCTCTAGCGTAACTGAGAATGGTTCCAGTGAACACCTGTTAGCTAAAATATTTGCCAACTAAATAATAATCCATAAAAATCATGATATTATATTTTAATATTCAGCTAACAGGCGTACCGTTAAAATCAAAGGCATTTAAAATCAATCACATAAAATTGTGTTTGATCCGGGTAAATCTCGGCAATCACGTGTTTAAGTTCTTCTAGCGTCATATTTTCCTGGCGAGCATGTTTCTCCGTCAGCGTATCCAGCGTGACGGTTGAGGTGCCAACAACCTCAATCGTGCAGAAGTACCCCTCATCTTCGAAGCGCCCAACCCGTAGAATGTCACCGGCTTTGAAGTGTGATTCGGACTCGTCACGAATCGTAATGGTTTTGCGTCCGGCCAGAATGTCATCCTGGAAACGCTGAAAAAAAGTGATGTCATTTGGCTGCATGTTATTATTCCCTGTAGATGAAGTCTGATGAGTGAGTTTTGCCATTGTGAGTATGTTCTCCCACGCTGCCATCGCCAGTCTCAACAATCTTGAGATGCTGGTCTACAACTATGTCATCAAAAACCGTGACAAAGTCATGTACATGACCATTCGCGAACTTGCGGATGCCGTGGGCGTTTCCACCACCACCGTACTGCGCTTTTGCCGCAAGCTTAAGTGTGAAGGTTACTCAGAATTTCGCGTACGCTTCAAATTATATTTAGAGCAGAATGAACCGCAACAGGCTAATTTCGGTGCCAGCGAAATTATCAGCTTCTTTAAAGGCGTTAATAACGACGAGTTCGACAAATTACTCGATCAGGCTGTTGATATTATATTATCTTCCGAGCGTATTATATTCGTCGGGGCGGGAACATCCGGAGCTCTGGCAAAATATGGCGCTCGTTTTTTCTCAAACGTCGGAAAATTTAGTAACCACATCGATGACCCTTATTTCCCGGTAACTAATGATATGGCCAGAAACGCGCTGGCGATCGTGCTTTCCGTTTCTGGAGAAACCGAAGAGATCCTACGCTTTGCCAGCCAGTTCAGTCTGCATAACTGTAAGGTTCTGTCGGTCACCAGCCATGAACATTCGCGCCTCGCGAAACTTGCCGACTTTAATCTCTCCTGGCACGTTCCACAGACACGCATTGCCGGGGTATACGATATAACCACGCAGATCCCCGTTATTTATATTCTGGAATCACTCGGTCGCAAGCTGGCGAAAAGAATAGCGTAAAAAAAACAATATGTTTTTTTGATGTAACAAATCACATTAATGCTATTTTGTTATATCGTGACATTTATCTTTCCTTTGTTAGACTCAAAATCAGATTGTATTAATTTGAGACTGAGCGCAGATGAAAAAACTTACCTTACCAAACGATTTTTTATGGGGCGGCGCGGTTGCGGCGCATCAGGTTGAAGGCGGCTGGAATAAAGGTGGCAAAGGGCCCAGCATTTGCGACGTACTGACCGGGGGGGCACACGGCGTTCCGCGAGAAATCACTCAGGACGTCGTGCCAGGTAAGTACTACCCCAACCACGAAGCCGTCGATTTTTACGGACATTACAAAGAAGACATTAAGCTGTTTGCCGAGATGGGCTTCAAATGCTTCCGTACGTCAATTGCCTGGACCCGTATCTTCCCCAAAGGGGACGAAACCCAGCCAAACGAAGAAGGGCTAAAATTCTACGACGACATGTTTGATGAACTGCTGAAGTACAATATCGAACCGGTCATCACCCTTTCCCACTTCGAAATGCCGCTACACCTGGTTCAACAGTACGGTAGCTGGACCAATCGTAAAGTCGTCGATTTCTTTGTCCGTTTTGCTGAAGTGGTCTTTGAGCGCTACAAGCACAAGGTCAAATACTGGATGACCTTCAACGAGATCAACAACCAGCGTAACTGGCGTGCACCGCTGTTTGGCTATTGCTGCTCCGGCGTGGTGTATACCGAGCATGAAAACCCGGAAGAGACTATGTACCAGGTGCTGCACCACCAGTTTGTGGCCAGCGCTCTGGCGGTGAAAGCCGCACGTCGCATCAACCCTGAAATGAAAGTCGGCTGCATGCTGGCAATGGTCCCGCTATACCCGTACTCCTGTAAGCCTGAAGATGTGATGTTCGCGCAGGAATCGATGCGTGAACGCTATGTATTCACCGACGTTCAACTGCGCGGCTACTATCCATCTTATGTACTGAACGAGTGGGAGCGCCGCGAATTCAATATTCGAATGGAAGCTGGCGATGAACAAATCCTGCGTGAAGGTACCTGCGACTATCTCGGATTTAGCTACTACATGACCAACGCGGTAAAAGCGGAAGGTGGTAGCGGCGATGCAATTTCCGGTTTTGAGGGCAGCGTGCCGAACCCGCACGTCAAAGCATCCGACTGGGGCTGGCAGATTGATCCGGTCGGCCTGCGTTACGCCTTATGCGAACTGTACGAGCGTTATCAGAAGCCGTTGTTTATCGTTGAAAACGGATTTGGCGCTTACGACAAAGTGGAAGAAGACGGCAGCATCCACGATGACTACCGCATCGACTATCTGCGCGCCCACGTCGAAGAGATGATGAAAGCGGTAACGTATGACGGCGTAGATCTGATGGGCTACACGCCGTGGGGCTGCATCGACTGCGTCTCGTTCACCACCGGCCAGTACAGCAAACGCTACGGTTTTATCTACGTGAACAAACACGACGACGGCACTGGCGATATGTCGCGTTCGCGTAAGAAAAGTTTTGAGTGGTATAAAGCGGTGATTGCCAGCAACGGCGAGAATCTGTAATTTTTTGCCGGATGGCACTGCGCTTATCCGGTTTACGGGAACTGAACCTGTAGACCAGAGCAGACGCTTACGCCGCCATCCGGCAAGCAACGCATTACTTCCCGCCGGCCAGCTCCAAAAAACTGCCCGTGACGTAAGACGCCTTCTCACTCAGCAGCCAGGTAATCGCCTGCGCGACCTCTTCCGGTTGTCCGCCGCGCTGCATAGGCAACATGGATTTCACGCGATCGACCCTTCCCGGCTCACCGCCTGACGCATGCATTTCCGTGTAGATAAGACCGGGTCGCACGCAGTTCACGCGTATCCCCTGCGCCGCAACCTCCAACGCGAGGCCGGTGGTGAGCGTGTCCACCGCACCTTTTGAGGCTGCATAATCAACGTATTCGAACGGGGCGCCAAGCCGTGACGCCGCCGAAGAGACATTCACAATCGCCCCGCCCTGACCGCCGTGCTTAAACGACATGCGCTTTACCGCTTCCCGACAACACAGAAAATAGCCGGTAACATTAGTCGCCAGGACGCGATTAATACGCTCAGCGGTTAGGCTTTCCACCGTGCTCTGTTCAAACAAAATCCCGGCATTGTTCACCAGAGCAGTCAGCGGCTCGCCCTCGCGGTCAATGGACTCAAACATCGCCCCGACCTGGCTTTCATCGCTGATATCTGCCCGCAGAGCAAACGCCTTTCCTCCCGCAGCGGCGATATTGTTCACCACCTCCGTTGCCGCGCGAATATTGTGATGAAAGTTAACGGCGACCGTGTAACCCTCTAGCGCTAACTGCAGCGCGGTTGCCCGACCAATACCGCGACTGCCCCCCGTAACCAGTGCTATAGCCATCACTATTCTCCCCAAAAATAAAGGCGCCGAAGCGCCTTTAAAAGATAGCTGAATCAGTCGATTACTGATAATCGCTCAGCGGCACGCAGGAGCAGAACAGGTTACGGTCACCGTAAACGTCATCAAGGCGTTTCACGGTCGGCCAGTATTTGTTCGCTACGCCCGCCGGGAAGACGGCGATTTCGCGGCTGTAACCGTGATTCCACTCCGCGACCAGCTCATTTTGCGTGTGCGGGGAGTTAACCAGCGGGTTATCTGTAAGCGACCATTCACCGGCTTTCACGCGATCGATCTCTGCGCGGATTGCCAGCATCGCATTGATAAAGCGATCCAGTTCCACTTTGCTTTCCGATTCAGTCGGTTCCACCATCAGCGTACCCGCTACCGGGAACGACATGGTCGGCGCATGGAAACCGTAATCGATCAGACGCTTGGCAATATCCAGTTCGCTGATGCCGGTCTCTTCTTTCAGTGGGCGAATGTCGAGAATACATTCATGTGCCACGCGACCATCGCGACCGGTATACAGCACCGGATAGGCATCTTTCAGACGGCTGGCAATGTAGTTAGCGTTCAGGATCGCCACCTGGCTTGCCTGCTTCAGACCTTCTGCGCCCATCATACGGATGTACATCCAGCTGATCGGCAGAATGGATGCGCTACCGAACGGTGCCGCAGAAACCGCGCCCTGACGGGTGAGCATCCCTTCAATCTGTACTACGCTATGACCCGGCACGAACGGCGCCAGATGCGATTTAACACCGATTGGTCCCATACCTGGGCCGCCGCCGCCGTGCGGAATGCAGAATGTTTTATGCAGGTTAAGGTGTGAGACATCGGCACCGATAAAGCCCGGTGTGGTGATCCCAACCTGAGCATTCATGTTCGCGCCATCAAGATAAACCTGGCCGCCAAACTGGTGCACAACGTCGCACACTTCACGGATCGTTTCTTCATACACGCCATGAGTAGAGGGATAGGTCACCATGATGCAGGAGAGGTTTTCACCCGCCTGCGCCGCTTTTTCACGCAGATCGCCAAGATCGATGTTGCCGTTCTTATCACAGGCGACAACCACTACCTGCATACCCGCCATCTGTGCGGAGGCCGGGTTGGTACCGTGGGCAGAGGCCGGGATCAGACAGATATCGCGATGGCCTTCGTTACGGCTTTCGTGATAATGGCGAATCGCCAGCAGACCCGCATACTCGCCCTGCGCGCCGGAGTTCGGCTGCATGCAGACTGCGTCATAACCGGTCAGTTTTACCAGCCATTCAGAAAGCTGGCCGATCATCTGGTGATAACCTTCTGCCTGCTCTGGCGGGCAGAACGGATGCAGTTCAGCGAATTCCGGCCAAGTGATAGGGATCATCTCGGCGGCAGCGTTCAGCTTCATGGTGCAAGATCCCAGCGGGATCATTGCCTGGTTCAGGGCCAGATCTTTGCGCTCCAGCGAGTGCATGTAACGCATCATCTCGGTTTCGCTGTGATAGCGATTAAACACCGGATGGCTGAGGATCGCATCGTCACGCAGCATACTGTCCTGAATGGAACGGCTGTCGAGCGCCACGTCTTTGTCCAGCGTTTCGATGTTAAGACCGTGGCTGTCTCCCAGCAGAACATTGAACAACTGCACCACGTTTTCACGGGTGGTGGTTTCATCGAGCGTAATACCTACCGCGTTATGGATATCGCTACGCAGGTTGATTTCTGCCGCTTCAGCACGCGCCAGTACCGCAGCCTTATCGGCCACTTCAACACACAAAGTGTCAAAGTAGTGCGCATGACGCAGCTTCAATCCTTTCTGTTGCAGACCGGCTGCCAGAATATCGGTCAGACGATGGATGCGATTAGCGATGCGTTTCAGGCCAACCGGGCCATGATAAACGGCATACAGGCTGGCGATGTTGGCCAGCAGAACCTGCGAGGTACAAATGTTGGAGTTCGCTTTCTCGCGGCGGATATGCTGTTCGCGAGTCTGCATCGCCATGCGCAGGGCGGTATTACCCGCTGCATCTTTGGAGACGCCGATAATACGGCCTGGCATGGAGCGTTTGAATTCGTCTTTGGCGGCAAAGAATGCCGCGTGCGGGCCGCCGTAGCCCATCGGTACGCCGAAGCGTTGCGCAGAGCCGAAAACGATATCCGCGCCTTGTTTGCCCGGTGCAGTCAGCAGTACCAGCGCCATAAAATCAGCAGCCACGCTCACAATCACTTTGCGTGACTTCAGTTCGCCAATCAGGGCGCTGTAGTCGTGCACTTCACCGGTGGTGCCAACCTGCTGCAACAGCACGCCGAACACATCCTGATGATCCAATGCTTTTGCCGCGTCATCAACAATGACGTCAAAACCAAAAGTTTGCGCACGAGTACGCACTACGTCCAGCGTTTGCGGATGAACATCAGCCGCCACAAAGAAACGGTTAGCATTTTTCAGTTTGCTGACGCGTTTGGCCATCGCCATGGCTTCAGCTGCAGCAGTAGCTTCATCTAGCAGAGAAGCGGAAGCCATGTCCAGGCCGGTCAGGTCCAGCGTCACCTGCTGGAAGTTCAGCAATGCTTCCAGACGGCCCTGGGAGACTTCCGGTTGATACGGGGTGTAGGCGGTGTACCAACCCGGGTTTTCCAGCATGTTACGCAGGATAACCGGTGGCAGCTGCACGGCGGTGTAGCCCATGCCAATGTAGGACGTGAAGCGCTTGTTACGCCCGGCGATGGCTTTTAATTCAGCCAGCGCAGCGTATTCGGTCGCCGCCTCGCCCACCTGTGGCGGGGTTGCGAGCTGAATGTCTTTCGGCACAATCTGGCCGATCAGCGCGTTTAACGACTCGGCGCCAACCGCATTCAGCATCTCTTGCTGCTGCGCGGCGTCCGGTCCGATGTGGCGTTCAATGAAAGCGCCGCTATTTTCAAGCTGGCTTAACGTCTGTGTCATGGGCGATGGTTCCTGAAACGTGCAGTGAATCGTAGGTGTCTCTACTTACCTGAATACGCAAAAAATTCGCGTTGCAGGAAGGCGGCGACGCAGCACATCCCCAGGAGCTTACATCAGTAAGTAACTGAGGTGTGCAAGAAAGCCAACACACCTGCAACGTGAAGAATGAAGCGTATTTATTCGTCTTCTAACAAAGCTTCATATGCAGTCGCATCCAGCAGCGATTCAATTTCGCTTTCATCGCTGGCTTTGATTTTGAAGATCCAGCCCCCTGCATACGGCTCGCTGTTGACCAGTTCCGGGGAGTCGCTGAGCGCGTCGTTAACCGCAACAATCTCACCGCCTACTGGCGCATAAATATCGGATGCCGCTTTTACGGATTCCGCAACGGCGCAGTCATCGCCCGCGCTGACGGTTGCGCCAACTTCGGGCAGGTCAACGAAAACCATGTCACCTAACAGCTCCTGAGCATGTTCGGTGATCCCAACGGTGTAAGAGCCGTCAGCTTCTTTGCGCAGCCATTCGTGTTCTTTGCTGTATTTCAGTTCTGCAGGTACGTTGCTCATCAATCAATCTCCAAAAAAGGATGAATTACGCGACGGCTTTGCCGTTACGCACAAAAACAGGTTTAGTCACTTTTACCGGCATTTCGCGGTTACGGATCTGTACGATCGCATTCTCACCAATACCCGCAGGGACACGCGCCAGCGCGATGCTGTAACCCAGGGTTGGGGAGAATGTCCCGCTGGTGATAATGCCTTCCTGCTGATTGCCGGAAGCATCGGTGAAACGCACCGGCAGTTCATTACGCAGTACGCCTTTCTCGGTCATCACCAGTCCGACCAACTGTTCGTGGCCTTTTTCACGCTGCATTTCCAGCGCTTCCCGACCGATAAAGTCGCGGTCAGTCGGTTCCCACGCAATGGTCCAGCCCATGTTGGCCGCCAGCGGAGAAATGCCTTCGTCCATCTCCTGACCGTACAAGTTCATGCCGGCTTCCAGACGCAGCGTGTCGCGCGCGCCAAGACCGCAAGGTTTGACACCTGCTTGTACCAGCGCACGCCAGAAGTCTGCCGCCTTTTCACTCGGCATAGCAATTTCATAGCCTGCTTCGCCGGTATAACCGGTGGTTGCGATAAACAAATCACCCGCCTGAACGCCGAAGAACGGCTTCATGCCTTCTACCGCCTGACGCTGCTCGTCAGTAAACAATGTGGCTGCTTTTTCCTGCGCGTTTGGGCCCTGCACCGCAATCAGCGACAGATCGTCTCGAACGGTGATGTCGATGGCGTAGGGTTCAGCGTGTTGGGTAATCCAGGAGAGGTCTTTTTCGCGGGTGGCGGAGTTTACAACGAGGCGGAAGAAATCTTCAGTGAAGTAGTAGACAATCAGGTCATCTATCACGCCGCCCGAAGCGTTGAGCATACCGGAGTAGAGGGCTTTACCCGTCTTCGTTAGCTTCGCGACGTCGTTTGCCAGCAGATAACGCAAGAACTCCCGGGTGCGGCTACCGCGCAGGTCGACGATGGTCATATGTGACACATCAAACATTCCGGCATCGGTGCGAACAGCATGGTGTTCATCAAGCTGAGAACCGTAATGCAGTGGCATCATCCAGCCATGGAAATCTACCATGCGCGCGCCACATAGCGTGTGTTGTTCGTACAAAGGAGTCTGTTGAGCCATCTTTTCCTCGTTGAATAAGCGGGGCTACCAACTCTTTCGCGGTGAAATTTTCGCCACGAAACCCAGCACCGCAGCCGCTCCAGGGGCCACGACGCAAACGTTCTCTTTGTCCTGAACTTACCACCGAAACAGACGCTAAACCATAAGGCAAAATTAACCATCACATTAGCTTATGGCCAAAAACAGCAAAATCACCGGCAGAACAAAACCCCATCCATACGGCAAATAATCAGAACAAAAAATAAATACAAGCTGGAATTAACAGCACCAACCAACATTAAATGTGGAAAAATTGTCAAAAATGGCGTTATGAAAAAAACGTAATATAAAAAAAACTAATGCGAAAAAAGGCGTGGAATTAGATTATTTCAAATGAGAGAAGCACCCCGGCGCTCAGGCCGGGAGTGGAAAGTGTGACGGGTCTCAAACTCTTAAGATTGTCCTTACGGACGCTAGCGTAACCACTCAGGAAGATCGTTCAGCCCCATCGCCTGGCGGATGAGCTGTGGTTTTACGCCTGGCAGGGTATCGGCCAGTTTCAGACCAATATCACGCAGCAGTTTTTTCGCCGGATTCTCGCCTGCAAACAGTTCACGAAAGCCCTGCATACCGGCCAGCATCATCGCTGCGCTGTGCTTACGGCTGCGCTCGTAGCGGCGCAAATAGAGATACTGACCAATATCTTTGCCCTGACGCTGTAGCCGCTTCAGCTCATCGATCAGCTCCGCCGCATCCATAAATCCAAGGTTAACCCCCTGACCCGCCAGCGGGTGGATGGTATGCGCCGCATCCCCCACCAGCGCCAGACGATGAGCAGCGAACTGACGGGCATAGCGTCCCGTCAGCGGAAACGCCTGACGCTCGCTTTCAAGGCTGCACAGCCCCAGGCGATTATCAAAAGCGATATTCAGCGCCTGATTAAACTCGTCAACGCTTGTCTGCTGCATGCGTTCTGCTTCCTGCGGCGAGAGCGACCAGACGATAGAGCACAGGTGCGGGTCACTGAGCGGCAGGAACGCCAGGATCCCCTCACCGTGAAACGCCTGCCGCGCAACCGCGCCGTGAGCTTCCTGCGTACGGATAGTCGCCACCAGCGCATGATGACGGTAATCCCAGAAAGTGAGCGGAATATCCGCTTTGTTGCGCAGCCAGGAGTTAGCGCCATCGGCGCCGACCACCAGGCGAGCTGTCAGCATTGCGCCATCTTTCAGGGACAGAAATGCCTCATTCTCACCCCAGGCTACCTGCTGTAACTCAGCGGGCGCCATCAGCGTAATATCCGCTGAACGCTGTGCTTTTTGCCAGAGTGCGTAATGGATCTCTGAGTTTTCAACGATGTGGCCTAAATGGCTGTAGCCCATGCTCTGGTCATCAAACGCAATACGCCCAAAGCTGTCTTTGTCCCAGACTTCCATGCCGTGGTAGCAACAAGCGCGACGGGCAACAATGTCGGACCAGACGCCCAGTCGGCTAAGCAGTTTTTCACTGGCGGCATTAATGGCCGATACGCGAAGCTGAGGAGGTGCATCCGCCGCCAAAGGCTGCGGAACATGTTGTTCTAACACTGCAACGCGCAACCCGCTGCCCTGCAAGCCGCAGGCAACCGCCAGCCCCACCATGCCGCCACCAACAATTGCTACATCAACACTTTGCACTGTTTGCTCCTGAAAATAGGACAATCAAAAACCGTAGGCCGGATAAGGCAAAGCCGCCATCCGGCATTACTTCCGCGACATTGCCTGATGGCGCTGCGCTAATCAGGCCTGCTTTTTTAATTCGGCCTACAGGTTATATCTATCGCGCAACCCAACCGAGGGTCCGCTCCGCCAGCGCATCGCGCGCAGGCGTGAATAATTCCATCGCCATCAGCCCGACATTACGCCCAACGACCAGCGGGGCCCAGCGATTGGCAAACAAATACACCAAATTGTTGGTCACACCAATCGTCGTTTCGCGATCGCGTTCGCGGCGCTGCTGATAGCGTGCCAGCACCGCATAATCACCGATATCTTCCGCGCAGTTTTGCGCCTGCGTCAACGTCTCAGCCAGGCTCATCACGTCGCGCAGACCAAGGTTGAAACCTTGTCCGGCAATGGGATGCAGCGTCTGTGCTGCGTTCCCCACCAGCACAGTACGATGGGTAATAGCTTTTTGCGCCGAGGTTAATGAAAGCGGATAGGCGTTGCGTTTACCGGCCTGGGTAATACGCCCCAACCGCCAGCCAAACGCAGTTTGCAGTTCGCGGCAAAATTGTTCGTCGGACCAGGCTATAATCTCATCCCGCCGCTCCAGCGGATGGCACCACACCAGCGAGCAGCGACCATCAGACATCGGTAGCATTGCCAGCGGACCATATTGTGTGAAACGTTCAAACGCTCGCCCGTCATGCGCAACGGAGGTCGTGACGTTGGCAATCACCGCCAGTTGTTCATAGGGTTGTTGCTGCCAGTCAACGCCGCAGGCGGTAGCCAGCGCGGAGCGCGTGCCATCGGCGGCCACCAACAGGCGACCATTAATCATCTCGCCATTTTCCAGCGTAACCTCAACGCGTTCCTGCGTGCGTGACACGCTGGCTACACGGTCGGGGCAGTGCAGCGTTATGCCCGGCGCTTTACGCAGCAGCGCAAACAAACGCAGCCCGACATCGTGCAGTTCTACCACCTGGCCCAGCGCCGGAATACGGTATTCCTGCGCATCCAGCGTCACAAATCCGGCATGGCCGCGATCGCTGACGTGAACCGTTTTGATCGCCGTTGCGCAATCGGCAATCGCCTGCCATACGCCAATTCGCGCCAGCTGTTGGCAGGTCCCTGCCGCCAGCGCGATCGCCCGGGCGTCAAACCCTGGATGGCGGTCAGTTTCAGGTTCGCTCGCTTCTATCAGGTGAACAGGCAGAGTCCCGTGGCTGAGCTGAGAAATGGCCAGCGCCAGCGCCGCACCGACCATACCACCGCCAACGATAATCACGCTCATTGCAGTCGCGCCGCAGCCATTAAGGCTTCAATGTCATCCGCTTTCTTCACCACGCTGGCGGTCAGGTTCTCATTGCCGTCCTCGGTGATGAGGATGTCATCTTCAATACGAATGCCGATACCACGATAAGCAGGCGGCACATCGGCGTCCGGTGCGATATACAGCCCCGGTTCGACGGTGAGCACCATTCCTGGCTCGAGAATACGTGAGCGGTCCTGACCATAAACGCCAACGTCGTGCACATCCAGTCCCAGCCAATGGCTAAGACCATGCATAAAGAATGGGCGATGCGCATTTTCGGTAATCAGTTGGTCGATCTCGCCGTGCAAAATGCCAAGCCTCACCAGACCCGTAATCATGATGCGCACCACTTCGCTGGTGACTTCCTGGATGGACGTCCCCGGGCGATACAGGCGCAGGCTGGTCTCTAATGACTCCAGTACGATGTCGTAGATTTCACGCTGAGCAGGGGAAAATTTGCCGTTTACCGGGAAGGTACGCGTAATGTCGCCCGCATAACCTTTGTATTCACACCCGGCGTCAATTAACACCAGATCGCCATCGCGCATTGCACTTTCATTTTCAGTGTAATGGAGAATACAGCCGTTTTCGCCGCTGCCGACAATCGTGTTATAGGATGGGTAACGCGCGCCATGGCGAGTAAACTCGTGGTGAATCTCCCCTTCCAACTGGTATTCAAACATTCCCGGACGGCATTTTTCCATCGCGCGGGTATGCGCCAGCGCACTGATCTCTCCGGCACGGCGCATGACCGCAATTTCTTCTGGTGATTTGAACAGGCGCATTTCATGCACCATTGGACGCCAGTCGATGATCGCGGCGGGTGCGTGCAGATTTTGTCTGGAGCCTTTACGCAGTTTATCCAACGCCGTGCACACAATCTCGTCTGCCCAAGCATATTCGCCCTGTGCGTGGTACACCGCGTCCAGGCCATTGAGCAACAGGTGCAGTTGTTGGTTGATTTCACTGAAGGCCAGCGCCCGGTCAACGCCGAGTTTTGCCGGTGCGGCATCCTGGCCCAGACGGCGGCCAAACCAGATCTCCGCCGTCAGATCGCGAACCCGATTAAACAAAACGCTGTGGTTATGAGTGTCATCACTTTTAATCAGCACCAGCACGGCTTCCGGTTCGTTAAAACCGGTGAAGTACCAGAAATCACTGCTTTGGCGGTACGGGTATTCACTGTCCGCGCTGCGCGTCGCTTCAGGCGCGGCAAAAATCAGCGCGGCGCTGCCAGGCTGCATTTGTGCCAGTAAAACCTGGCGACGACGCTGGAATTCTTGCTGAGATATCTCGCTCATCACACTCTCCTTTGCATTTCGTTCTTAGTGCAGAGTCGGTTTACGGACTTCCGGCGCGGTCAGCTGCTGACGCGTAAACGTGTCATGACACAGCAAGGCGGCTACGCGCACGTATTCGATAATCTCTTCGAGCGACATTTCCAGCTCTTCCTGATCTTCGTCTTCGTCATATCCCAACTGAGCGATATTGCGCAGGTCGTCAATCGCTTCACCGGTTTCACCGGTCACTTTGTCGAGCTTTGGCTGCGTAACGCCAAGGCCCAGCAAAAAGTGGTTTACCCACCCGGCCAGCGCATCGGCACGATCAAACACGCTAACGTCGTCGCCTTCAGGCAGATAAAGCTGAAAAAGGAAGCCGTCGTCCTCGAGGGCATCGCTGGTGGCAGAGTGCATTTTCATCAGTGCCTGAGCCAGCTCGTGACCGAAGGCCAGACCTTCGTTCGTCAGGTCGTGCAGCAGCGGCTGCCATGAGCTGTCGTTGTTGCCGCCGCAAATCATCCCGCTGATCAAGCCGTGCATTTCGGCCGGGGTTAATCCAGCCCCTTGTTGGTTCAAAAACTGGCTAACGTCGTTGTAGCCAGGCATTTCGTTCTGTATAGACATAAGCATTCGTCATCAAAGGGAGGAATATTCATGGTATGCTACCACTTTGGGCCCTGGTGGACCAGAAAAGGGCTTGTATCTTGATACCAGGGTAGCTATAGTGTCGCCCCTTCGCGGACCCAAGGTCTGGAGACGAAGGCAGCGCAGTCAATCAGCAGGAAGGTGGCATGTCTGCACAACCCGTCGATATCCAAATATTTGGCCGTTCACTGCGAGTGAATTGCCCGCCTGAACAAAGGGATGCGTTGAATCAGGCTGCGGACGATCTCAATCAGCGATTGCAAGATCTGAAAGTTCGCACTAGAGTCACAAATACTGAGCAGTTGGTTTTCATCGCCGCGTTGAACATCAGCTATGAATTAACTCAGGAAAAAGCGAAGACGCGTGAGTACGCGGCGAGCATGGAACAACGTATTCGGATGCTACAACAGACCATCGAACAGGCGTTGCTTGATCAGGGTCGCATAACCGAAAAAACGGGCCAAAACTTTGAATAACACTTTTCGGTTTACTGTGGTAGAGTGACCGTGAAGACAAAATTTCTCTGAGATGTTTGCAAGCGGGCCAGTCCCCTGAGCCGATATTTCATACCACAAGAATGTGGCGCTCCATGGTTGGTGAGCATGCTCGGCCCGTCCGAGAAGCCTTAAAACTGTGACGACGCATTCACCTTGAACCAAGGGTTCAAGGGTTACAGCCTGCGGCGGCATCTCGGAGATTCCCTTCTACCTGGCAACAGCCATGACACTACTTTCTGAACTCCCTTTATCCCGGCAAGAAATTCGTCAACTGATTCGACAGCGTCGTCGCGCGCTGACCTCTGAACAGCAACGACACTACGGTCAGCAAGCCGCGACCCGAATGCTCAGTTTTCCCCCTGTTGTACTCGCGCATACTGTGGCGGTATTTCTCTCGTTCGATGGCGAACTCGATACCCAGCCGCTGATAGATCAACTGTGGCGAGCGGGCAAGCGCGTTTACCTTCCGGTTCTTCATCCCTTCAGTCCCGGTAATTTACTGTTCCTGCACTATCATCCGCACAGCGACCTGGTGACCAATCGCTTAAAGATCATGGAACCACGGCTTGATGTACGCGACGTATTGCCGCTGTCAAAGCTGGACGTACTGATTACGCCGTTAGTGGCATTTGATGAGGACGGGCAACGCCTGGGCATGGGCGGTGGATTTTACGACCGCACGCTACAAAACTGGCAGCAGCATAAGATCCAACCCGTGGGCTACGCGCATGACTGCCAGTTAGTAGAAAAATTGCCGGTTGAAGAGTGGGATATCCCGCTGCCAGCGGTGGTGACGCCGTCCAAAATCTGGGAGTGGTAGCCGTTTTTTGCCGATTGACAGCGCCGTTTTTTTGACCTAAATTCCTCGGTGAAGGGTGAGGGAGGCGAACCTCCCTCCTGCGTACTCTCTGTTAATATGCTGGCCAAGCGATGATTAACAGGATCAGCAGCATGATGACGTATCTCATCATCGTCCCTTTCCTTTTTAGAGCCCCTGCTTCGGTAGGGGCTTTCCCGTTTCAGCGCTATGCTGCGCCCCTATCGTAAATTCCTTTTATTGCTGTACAACACGCAATGCTGCCTTTAGTTGCCAACTGCGGCAAAGCTCGAAAACAGAATGTATGCGTTACAGAAAGAGATTTTGAGGCAGGGAAATCAGAGGAAAGATGGGCAGGTCAACCGCCTGCCCATGTAGAGGAAATCAGTACAGCAGACGAGCGCGAATGGTTCCCGGAAGGGCTTTCATCGCCAGCAGCGCTTTCTCCGCCACTTCTTCATCCGCTTCAATATCGATAACCACATAACCTACCTGCGCGGAAGTTTGCAGATACTGCGCGGCAATGTTGACGCCCTGCTCGGCAAAAATCTGGTTCAGTGCCGTCAGTACGCCCGGACGGTTTTCGTGAATGTGCATCAGACGACGACCACCGTGCAGCGGCAGCGAAACTTCCGGGAAGTTTACCGCAGACAGCGTAGACCCGTTGTCGGAATACTTGGTCAGTTTCCCAGCTACTTCCAGACCGATGTTTTCCTGCGCTTCCAGCGTTGAACCACCAATGTGCGGCGTCAGGATCACGTTATCGAAATCACACAGCGGCGAAGTGAAAGGATCGCTGTTAGTTGCCGGTTCGGTTGGGAATACGTCGATTGCAGCCCCCGCCAGATGTTTAGTCGCTAACGCGTCGCACAACGCAGGAATATCAACAACCGTACCGCGTGCGGCGTTAATCAGCAGCGCACCCGGTTTCATCAGCGAAATCTCACGCGCGCCCATCAGGTTTTTGGTGGAGGC
This sequence comes from Citrobacter sp. RHB35-C21, assembly GCF_013816515.1. NCBI lineage: Bacteria > Pseudomonadati > Pseudomonadota > Gammaproteobacteria > Enterobacterales > Enterobacteriaceae > Citrobacter > Citrobacter sp. RHB35-C21. Next base: position 980,154 of record NZ_CP057147.1, on the reverse strand, counting down.
ATTTTCCGGCACGTGCAGACTCACCACGTCGCTCATATTGAGCAGGTCGGAAAGATGCTGTACCTGCGTGGCATTGCCAAGCGGGAGTTTATTTTCAATATCATAGAAAAAGACATGCATCCCGAGCGATTCAGCCAGAATGCCCAACTGAGTACCAATGTGGCCGTAGCCGATGATCCCCAGTTTTTTACCACGCGCTTCAAAAGAGCCGGTAGCCAGTTTATTCCACACGCCGCGGTGCGCTTTGGCGTTCGCTTCGGGTACGCCACGTAGCAGTAGCAGCAGTTCGCCAATCACCAGCTCAGCAACGGAACGTGTGTTAGAGAATGGTGCGTTAAACACAGGGATCCCGCGCTTTGCCGCTGCACTTAGATCAACCTGGTTGGTGCCAATGCAGAAGCAGCCAATCGCGACCAGTTTCTCTGCGGCGTCAATCACATCTTCAGTCAGATGGGTACGGGATCGCAGGCCAATGAAGTGGGCATCACGGATGGACTCTTTCAGTTGTTCAGTGTCCAGAGCACCTTTGTGAAACTCGATGTTGGTATAACCTGCTGCACGAAGGCTTTCGAGTGCTTTTTGGTGCACGCCTTCAACCAGCAGAAATTTAATCTTATCTTTCTCCAGTGATACCTTTGCCATTTCCCCGACCCTGTCTTTTTTTGTTCAAACTGATGTGTTGTGTGTGGGATTTTCATCCGTCTCTTCAACATATCAAAAAATAATATTGCGGCAATATGAACGTTTGCGTCGCCGTGCTGAAGAAATGTCATTCAACGGGAAATGTCAGAGGAAAATACTGGCGATAACTTTTTCTTTGGAGAGATCGGCAGGACAATATTATAAACGTGACACAAGTCACCAAATTTGCCCTGCCAAAATTTTTTTAACGGGAGAAGACGCTCCCGTCAGATCATTTTACGATAGTTTTCACGCCGTCAGGCGTACCGATCAGCGCGACATCCGCGCCACGGTTGGCAAACAGGCCGACGGTTACCACACCTGGAATCGCATTGATGGCATTTTCCAGCGCGATGGCGTCGAGGATCTCCAGACCGTGCACATCGAGGATCACGTTGCCGTTGTCCGTCACGACGCCCTGACGGTATTCAGGACGACCGCCCAGCTTCACCAACTGGCGAGCCACAGCGCTGCGCGCCATTGGGATCACTTCGACCGGCAGCGGGAAGTTGCCGAGAATATCGACTTCTTTAGACGCATCCGCGATGCAGATAAATTTCTTCGCCACGGAAGCAATGATTTTTTCACGGGTCAACGCTGCGCCGCCGCCCTTGATCATCTGCATGTGACCGTTGATTTCATCCGCGCCGTCAACGTATACGCCGAGGCTGTCCACTTCGTTAAGATCGAACACGTGGATGCCAAGGCTTTTGAGTTTTTCAGTCGATGCGTCCGAACTGGATACCGCACCTTCAATCTGACCTTTCATTGTGCCCAGCGCATCAATAAAGTGTGCGGCTGTTGAACCTGTACCTACGCCCACAATGGTGCCGGGCTGTACATACTGAAGTGCCGCCCATCCTACTGCTTTTTTCAGTTCATCCTGCGTCATGATCGTTTCGCCTGTGGTGTGAATATGGTGGGAAAATTCACGCGCATTATAGAACATTGTGCAGAAAAATGTCCCCACACCCGCTCGCAAGCGGCGGATTTCGTCTTTACCCAATCAAAAATTGTGTCATAGTGCAGAACAAGCAAAAATTTCAGGAGTGCGTCAAAGCAATGAAACGTCCGGACTACAGAACACTACAAGCACTGGATGCGGTTATTCGTGAACGAGGATTTGAGCGCGCGGCGCAAAAGCTGTGCATCACGCAATCCGCGGTTTCACAGCGCATAAAACAGCTTGAGAATATGTTCGGACAACCGCTGCTGGTGCGTACCGTACCGCCGCGCCCAACGGAACAGGGACAGAAACTACTGGCGCTTCTGCGCCAGGTTGAACTGCTGGAAGACGAGTGGCTGGGCGATGAACAAACCGGCTCGACGCCGCTTCTGCTTTCGCTGGCGGTGAACGCCGACAGTCTGGCGACCTGGTTACTTCCGGCGCTGGCCCCGGTACTGGCTAATTCACCGATTCGACTGAACCTGCAGGTTGAAGATGAAACCCGAACCCAGGAACGTCTGCGTCGTGGTGAAGTAGTCGGTGCGGTGAGTATTCAACATCAGGCGCTGCCAAGCTGTCTGGTGGATAAACTGGGCGCGCTGGACTACCTGTTTGTTGGCTCTAAACCTTTCGCCGAGCGTTATTTCCCAAACGGCGTCACCCGTTCCGCCCTGCTGAAAGCCCCGGCGGTCGCGTTTGACCATCTTGATGATATGCACCAGGCGTTCTTGCAACAAAACTTCGACCTGCCGCCGGGCAGCGTACCGTGCCATATCGTTAACTCGTCTGAAGCCTTCGTCCAGCTAGCCCGTCAGGGAACAACCTGCTGCATGATCCCACACTTACAGATTGAGAAAGAGCTGGAAAGCGGTGAGCTTATCGACTTAACGCCAGGCCTGTTCCAGCGTCGGATGCTGTACTGGCACCGCTTTGCACCAGAAAGCCGCATGATGCGCAACGTCACCGACGCGCTGCTGGCCTATGGCCACAACGTACTGCGTCAGGATTAATTCCTCGAACAGAGGCCGGATAGCGGCGTAACGCCTTATCCGGCCTGCAAGCCTTTCCCCTCTTTTCATGCTATTCCCGCCACGTCTTTGAAATACATCACAAAATAAAACACGCCACACGGCAAAAAACGACGTCCTGTTGGCTATTTTTTGCTGGCGACAAGCCAAATGAAAAAGCACACCGTATTCGCAAAGATTCAACTTATTGCGTAATACGGAGCAAAAAATGGCAAACGTGCAGGAGTGGCAAACACTCGCCAATAAAGAACTCAGTCGACGGGAAAAAACCGTTGAGTCGCTGGAAAGACAGACGGCGGAAGGGATTGCCATCAAGCCGCTGTACACCGAAGCGGATCTCGATAATCTGGAAGTCACGGGCACCCTGCCCGGCCTGCCGCCTTACGTGCGTGGCCCGCGCGCCACTATGTATACCGCGCAGCCGTGGACGATTCGCCAATACGCCGGTTTCTCTACCGCCAAAGAGTCCAACGCCTTTTACCGCCGTAACCTCGCCGCTGGGCAAAAAGGGCTTTCCGTCGCCTTTGACCTTGCCACTCATCGTGGCTATGACTCAGACAACCCGCGCGTAGCGGGCGACGTCGGCAAAGCCGGCGTGGCGATCGATACCGTCGAAGATATGAAGGTGCTGTTCGACCAGATCCCGCTGGATAAGATGTCGGTATCGATGACCATGAACGGCGCGGTGCTGCCGGTACTGGCGTTTTATATCGTCGCGGCGCAGGAGCAAGGCGTGACGCCGGAACAGCTCACCGGGACCATTCAGAACGATATTCTGAAAGAGTACTTGTGCCGCAACACCTACATTTATCCGCCAAAACCCTCCATGCGCATTATCGCCGACATCATCGCCTGGTGCTCAGGCAACATGCCGCGCTTTAACACCATCAGCATCAGCGGCTATCACATGGGTGAAGCCGGGGCAAACTGCGTACAGCAGGTGGCGTTTACGCTGGCAGACGGTATTGAATACATCAAGGCCGCGCTTTCCGCCGGACTGAAAATTGATGACTTCGCCCCGCGCCTGTCATTCTTCTTCGGCATCGGCATGGATCTGTTTATGAACGTCGCCATGCTGCGCGCTGCACGGTATCTGTGGAGCGAAGCGGTCAGCAGTTTTGGCGCGACCAACCCGAAATCTCTCGCTCTGCGTACCCACTGCCAGACCTCAGGCTGGAGCCTGACCGAGCAGGACCCGTACAACAACGTGGTACGAACCACCATTGAGGCGCTCGGCGCTACGCTTGGCGGCACCCAGTCTCTGCATACCAACGCTTTTGATGAAGCGCTCGGCCTGCCCACCGATTTCTCCGCCCGTATTGCGCGTAATACGCAGATCATCATTCAGGAAGAATCAGAGATCTGCCGCACCGTCGATCCGCTGGCCGGATCGTATTACGTCGAATCACTCACCGATCAAATCGTGAAGCAGGCGCGCACGATCATCAAGCAGATTGATGAGGCAGGCGGCATGGCGAAGGCGATTGAAGCCGGGCTTCCTAAACGGATGATCGAAGAAGCGTCCGCGCGCGAACAGTCGCTGATCGACCAGGGTAAGCGCGTTATCGTCGGGGTGAACAAATACAAGCTGGATAAAGAAGACGACACGTCGGTGCTGGAGATCGACAACGTGAAGGTGCGCAACGAGCAGATTGCCTCACTGCAGCATATCCGCGCCACCCGCGACAATAATGCGGTTAAAGCCGCGCTATCCGCGCTGACCCACGCCGCGCAACAGAATGAAAATCTGCTGGCAGCCGCCGTCAACGCCGCCCGCGTTCGCGCCACGCTCGGTGAAATCTCCGATGCGCTCGAGGCCGCCTTTGACCGTTATCTGGTTCCCAGCCAGTGCGTTACCGGGGTGATTGCACAAAGCTATCACCAGTCCGACAAATCCGCCGATGAGTTCGATGCCATTGTTGCGCAAACCGAACAGTTCCTCGCAGAAAATGGCCGCCGCCCGCGTATTCTGATCGCCAAGATGGGTCAGGACGGACACGATCGCGGCGCAAAAGTGATCGCCAGCGCCTACTCCGATCTCGGCTTCGATGTCGATCTCAGCCCGATGTTCTCCACACCGGAGGAAATTGCCCGTCTGGCGGTAGAAAACGATGTGCATGTCATTGGCGCATCATCGCTGGCGGCGGGTCATAAGACATTGATCCCGGAGCTGGTCACCGCGCTCAAAGGCTGGGGACGCGAAGACATTTGCGTCGTCGCCGGCGGGGTTATTCCGCCACAGGATTACGCTTTCCTGCACGAGCATGGCGTGGCAGCCATTTATGGCCCAGGCACGCCAATGCTAGACAGCGTCCGCGATGTGTTAACCCGTATCAGTAAGCATCATGATTAACGCCGCCACGCTTGAGGATACCGTCCGCCGTTTGCGACTCGGTGAACGGGCTACGCTCGCCCAGGCGATGACGCTGGTCGAAAGCAATCACCCGCGCCACCAGCCGCTGAGTACGCAATTGCTGGACGCGATTATGCCGTTCACCGGTAACGCCCTGCGTCTGGGGATCACCGGCACGCCGGGCGCGGGTAAAAGCACCTTTCTGGAAGCATTCGGCATGCTGTTAATTCGCCGCGGGTTACGGGTAGCGGTGATCGCCGTCGATCCCAGCAGCCCGGTCAGCGGCGGCAGCATTCTGGGTGATAAAACCCGCATGACGGAACTGGCTCGTGCAGAATCTGCGTTTATACGTCCGGTTCCTTCCTGCGGTCATTTAGGCGGCGCCAGCCAGCGCGCCCGCGAATTAATGCTGCTGTGCGAGGCGGCTGGCTTCAACGTGGTGATTGTGGAAACCGTCGGCGTTGGGCAGTCAGAAACCGAAGTCGCAGGCATGGTGGATTGCTTTCTCTCACTGCAAATCGCCGGCGGTGGCGACGATTTGCAGGGCATCAAAAAAGGCCTGATGGAGATGGCGGATCTGGTCGTCATCAACAAGGACGACGGTGATAACCGTACCAGCGTTGCCATCGCCCGCCATATGTACGAATCCGCCCTGCATATTCTGCGCCGCAAATATGACGAGTGGCAGCCGCAGGTTCTGACCTGTAGCGCCCTGGAAAAACGCGGCATTGAGGAGGTTTGGCAGGCGATAACCGACTTTAAAACGTGCCTTACCGCCAGCGGTCGACTGGAAAAAGTCCGCCAGCAGCAGGCGGTGGAATGGCTACACAAGCAGGCTGAAGAAGAAGCCCTGCATCTGCTGTTTGCCCGGGCTGATTTCGACCAGTATTTCCAGCAGACGCTGCTGGCCATCAAAAACAATGATCTTTCGCCGCGCACCGGCCTGCGGCACATCAGCGAATTTATCCAGCATCATTACTTTCAATAAAGAGAACATTATGTCTTATCAATACGTCAACGTGGTCATCATCCAGAAAGTCGCGGTCATTGAGTTCAATTACGCCCGCAAGCTCAATGCCCTGAGCAAAGTGTTTATTGACGATCTGATGCAGGCGCTGAGCGACCTCAATCGTCCGGACATTCGCTGCATCATTCTGCGCGCCCCGAGCGGGGCCAAAGTGTTCTCTGCCGGGCATGATATTCATGAACTCCCCACCGGACGTCGCGATCCGCTCTCTTATGACGATCCGCTGCGTCAGATAACTCGTATGATCCAAAAATATCCGAAGCCGGTGATCTCCATGGTTGAAGGCAGCGTCTGGGGCGGCGCGTTTGAGATGATCATGAGTTCCGATCTGATCATCGCAGCCAGTACGTCTACCTTCTCCATGACCCCGGTCAACCTCGGCGTGCCCTATAACCTGGTGGGCATCCACAACCTGACCCGCGACGCTGGTTTTCACATCGTTAAGGAGCTGATTTTTACCGCCTCGCCCATCACCGCTCAACGCGCTATGGCGGTCGGGATCCTCAACCATGTCGTTCCAACCGAGGAACTGGAAGATTTCACCCTGCAAATGGCGCATCACATCTCGGAAAAAGCGCCGCTGGCAATCGCCGTCATCAAAGAAGAACTGCGCGTGTTGGGCGAAGCACACACCATGAACTCTGACGAATTCGAGCGCATTCAGGGCATGCGCCGCGCGGTGTATGACAGCGAGGATTATCAGGAAGGGATGAACGCGTTTATGGAAAAACGTAAACCTAATTTTGTTGGCCATTAATCACGTCCGACGAAGGAGACGGCCATGAAACGGATGAGCGCCGAACAGGCGGCAGAAATTATCCAGCACGATGATATGGTGGCGTTCAGCGGCTTTACCCCCGCGGGTTCGCCAAAAGCGTTACCCACCGCAATTGCCCAACGCGCCTGCGAACGGCATCAGGACGGGCAGCCTTTTCAGATCCGCCTGCTGACCGGGGCGTCAATTGGCGCCGCCGCTGATGATGCACTATCCGCGGCGGATGCCGTTTCCTGGCGTGCGCCTTATCAAACCTCATCTGGCCTGCGCGAGAAAATTAACCAAGGCCAGGTGAGGTTTGTCGATCTCCATTTGAGCGAAGTCGCGCAGATGGTTAATTACGGCTTTTTTGGCGATATCGATGTTGCCGTCATTGAAGCTTCCGCCATTGCGCCGGATGGCCGGATTTGGCTTTCCAGCGGTATTGGCAATGCACCCACCTGGCTGCTGCGGGCGAAAAAGGTGATTATCGAGTTGAATCATTACCATAATCCACGCGTGGCTGAGTTTGCCGACATCGTAATACCCGGCGCACCGCCGCGGCGTAACAGCGTGCCCATATTTCATACCATGGATCGCGTGGGCAGTCAGTGCGTGCAGATAGACCCCAGGAAAGTGGTCGCGGTGGTGGATACCGAGCTGCCCGATGCCGGGAATGCGTCGGATAAAACCAATCCGGTCAGCCAAAAAATTGCCGATAACGTCGTCACTTTCCTACTGGCAGAAATGGCGCACAAACGCATTCCAGCAGAGTTTCTGCCCTTACAAAGCGGCGTGGGCAATATCAATAACGCGGTAATGGCGCGACTGGGAGAGAATCCGGATATCCCGCCCTTTATGATGTATTCAGAGGTGTTACAGGAATCGGTGGTGCATCTGCTGGAAACGGGCAAGATCACCGGTGCCAGCGCCTCCAGCCTGACCATCTCAGCCCCGTCGCTACAGAAGATTTACGACAACATGGACTTCTTCGCCAGCCGAATTGTGCTGCGCCCGCAGGAGATCTCCAATAACCCGGAAATCATCCGTCGGCTGGGGGTCATTGCGCTCAACGTTGGGCTTGAGTTTGATATCTACGGCCATGCCAATTCCACGCACGTTGCGGGCGTGAACCTGATGAACGGGATCGGCGGCAGCGGGGATTTCGAGCGCAACGCCTACCTGTCTATCTTTATGGCGCCGTCGATTGCCAAAGGCGGGAAAATCTCAACCATCGTGCCGATGTGCAGCCATGTCGACCACAGCGAACATAGCGTTAAAGTGATCGTGACCGAACAAGGGATTGCCGATCTGCGTGGGTTATCTCCGATGCAGCGGGCGCACACGATTATCGATAACTGTGCGCATCCCCTTTACCGGGACTACCTGCACCGCTATCTGGAAAAAGCGCCCGGCGGGCATATCCATCACGATCTCAGCCATGCGTTCGATCTGCATCACAACCTTCTCGAGACAGGATCGATGCTCGGTTAACTTGCCGTACCGTCACGATCTTCAGCAATATGCTGGAGCATGGTGCCGGTATAGCGATGATTTTTCAGCGAATAGAGAAACTCCTGCATATACATGGGGCTGCCGGGCGCGTCGAAATACTTTAGCGTCGACGGATTCACCAGCCGCCAGGCAAAATGAGGGATCACCGTCAAAAACTGCCCGCGCTCCACCGCGCTAATCTTGGCCATAAAGCTGTACGGACGGTAGATAATCGTCGGATTGATCCCACAGGGCCGCATATAAGCATCCAGCATCGCCTCAAAGTTGGCGCGATTCTGGAAGCGCATTTGCAGCCAGGGTAGCTCGCGCAGCAGATCCTGCGGCTGTTTCTCTTCGTAGCGCCGGGAAACGAGAAACCCCAGACGCAGCGGAGACAGTTCGCTGATCGCCAGATTTTCCAACTCCTGTACGCGGGGAGAAACGTGCTGTGGCGAGATAATGAAATCCAGTTTGCGGTCGAACAGATTATCAATCACCCCATTCTCACTGAATTCAACGGCCTGGGCCGTCACGCCGTCATATTTATCGCCAAGGCTAATCAACTGGTCAAAAATAATCGTTGGATAAGTATTATCGATACCGATGACGATTTCCCGCGAGCGACAAGAGGCGTTATGGATTTCGTTATCAATGGCAGAGAGGCGCTGATAGACGGGAAACAGCTTCTGATACAGCTCCTGTCCGGCTTTATTCAGGCTGATGTTGTTATCTTTACGGGTAAACAGCGTATAGCCGATTTGATCTTCCAGTGCAGCAATGCTTTTACCGAAAGGCGATGCGGTCATATGTATTTTTTCTGCCGCTCTGGCGATGTTATTGGTTTGCGCCAGCAGAATGAAATTACGCATCTTTTTCGAGATAAAAATATCCATAGCGTCCCCTTAAAAATCGCTATGGCCTATCCTCATTACCACGAAAAAAAAGACTGAATGTGAGGTCTCATTTTTACAGTTGCTCACAGAAAAAACCGGCTGGAATGTTTTGTCGGCCTGATGAGACGCGTAAGCATCGCCATCAGGCTAAAATCTTGCCGGATGGCGACTTACGCCTTATCAAGACTACTTATTGGTTACTGTAGGCTCAATCTGGAAGACGACATCAACCTGATCGTCAAACTGAATAACCGGCTGTTCGTAGGTTTCCTGAGCGGAGGTTGCAGGCGCTGCATCTGCTTTCATCATCCGTACCATCGGGCTCGGTTGATAATTGGAAACGTGGTAACGCACACTGTAAACGGGACCCAGTTTGCTATTAAAGCCCGCGGCCAGCTGTTCAGCCTGATGAACAGCATCATCAATCGCCGCTTTACGCGCCTTGTCTTTGTAAGCATCCGGCTGGGCAACGCCCAGCGATACCGAACGAATCTCATTCAGACCGGCCTTCAGCGCGCCATCAAGCAGAGCGTTGAGTTTGTCCAACTGACGCAGCGTGACTTCAACGGTGCGCACTGCACGATAACCTTTGAGGATGCTTTTGCCGTTCTGGTAGTCGTAGTCCGGCTGCGTACGCAAGTTTGCAGCGCTAATGTCTTTCTTCGCTATCTGGTTCTGTTCAAGGAAGGACAGATATTGCGCCACGCGCTCATCGGCCTGCTTCTTCGCGGAAGCCGCATCCTTTGCAGCAACGTTCACTTCAATCGCCAGGGTGGCGATGTCTGGTGTTGCATCTACGCTTGCCGTTCCGGAAGTCACGATGTGCGGTCCATTTGGCAACTCATTTGCCTGTACCGATAGTGCGCTGAATCCGACTAATGCCGCCAGGGCCATTATTTTGAACTTCACGGTCGTTCCTCCATGTTTCATTAATTACCCCAAAACTCAGGGCACATGCAGGCAAGCTTAGCCGATCTCGCTGCGTTGTCCATCAGACAACACTTAGTTGAACAGCGCATGAACGTGCGCAACACCTTCTTTTGCCAGCTGAAAAGCGATAAACCACATCACTAATCCTACCAGCGTATTGATGATGCGCTGTGCTTTCGCAGTTCGCAGACGCGGTGCCAGCCAGGCCGCCAGCAATGCCAGACCGAAGAACCACAGGAACGAAGCGCTGACGGTTCCCAGTGCAAACCAGCGTTTAGGCTCAACGTCCAGTTGTCCCCCCAGACTCCCGAGCACCACAAAGGTATCCAGGTAAACATGTGGGTTGAGCCATGTCACCGCCAGCATAGTGGCGATGATTTTCCAGCGCCCCTGCTTCATCACTTCGGCGCTGGCCAGTTCCAGATTACTGCTCATCGCCGTTTTTAGCGCACCGAATCCGTACCAGAGTAAAAATGCGACCCCGCCCCAGGTGACCAGCGCCATCAGCCATGGCGACTGCATCAGCAAGGCGCTACCGCCGAAGATACCCGCGCAAATCAGCACTAAATCGCTGATGGCGCAGAGTAAAGCAATCATGATGTGATACTGACGACGGATCCCCTGATTCATCACGAAGGCATTTTGTGGACCAAGCGGAAGTATCATGGCTGCACCAAGCACAAGCCCTTGAAAATAGTAGGATAACATGTAAAACATCTCACATAATTGTCTTGTGGGCAGACTATACTGCGCGGGATTCATTAGAGGAAATGGATAATATTAATCAGTAATTAGCATTATTAATAATACCGTGCACACTCCCGTCCATATTCAGTCTCTGACAATAGCGATTGTGCGTTACCCGGGGTATGCTGAAAGATAAATCTGTCTATACCAAAGGAATGGGTATGAAGCATAACGCGAACATTTTTCTCTTCTGTGCCTCGCTGATAGTTACCAGTTTGTGGCCCACTGCCGCCAGCGCAGACAGAACGCTGCGCTATACCGATCACGAGCCATATGGCAACATGCGTACCCGGCTCATAAAAGAGACTTTTTTTCGCGCAATCGAACAAGAGTCGCTTGGACGTTTGAAAATCGACGCTCACTGGAACGGCGAGCTGTCCACCAGCTATGACGCCTTAAAAACTATCGGCCAGGGCAGCGTGGCGGATATGGGTATCGTGGTCCCTGAGTACACGCCCGAACAACTGCCGCGACACCAGATTTTTAAGAGCTTCCCCCTCGGACCGGGCCGTGGTGAAGCGCAGGTTAACGCCTTTCAGCGGATTTTCCGCGAGTATCGCCAGTTTGGTCGCGAGCTGGAAAACAACAATCTGGTGAATCTTCAGTTTTTCCTCGGCTATCCGGTTGGATTTTTTACTACCAAGCCGAACGTCGATTTGGCACAGCTGAATGCAAGCCAATGGCGGACCGCCAGCTTTTGGCATCAATCATTTTTACGCAACGCGGGCGGCGTGCCGGTCAGCATGCCATGGAATGAAAAAATTACCGATGCGCTTCAGACCGGACAGCTTGACGGCCTGATGGTTAACCTCGACAGCGGAGATGATATCCATGCCCAGCGGGCGGCCCCCTATATTCAGCTCTCCCCTTCGCTCTGGCTCGGACACGTTTATCTTCTGGTGATTAATAAAGACGTCTGGGATAGCCTGGACGTGAAAGATCGCGCAGCCATCAATCGGGCCGCCGCCATGACGCAAAAGCGTATTGGCGCAGTGCAGGACGCAAGCCTGACCGCAATGGCGAAAAAGATGGCAAAAGAGGGTGCACACGTTCATTACCTGACCAACAGCGAGCTGAATGCGTGGCAAGCCGCTACCGGGTATCAGCACGTTCAGGCCGAATGGATTGCCCAACAGGAAAGTAAAGGAAGAAACGATGTTGGCGAGCTGATGCAGGGTGTCAGCGCAATTCTTAACAAGACGAGATAAATCAACGCCCGCCTCTCTCTGGCGGGCGTTTTTAGCTGAAGTTACTCGGTCGCGTTCTCTTTCACGCGTTTAAAGTTCACATCCATCTGCGGGTACGGGAAGCTGATACCGTTGGCGTCAAACTCGCGCTTAATACGCTCCAGTACATCCCAGTAGACGCTTTGCAGATCGCTGCTGTTGCTCCAGACGCGTACGACGAAATTAATCGAGGAAGCGCCCAGCTCATTCAGGCGTACCGTCATTTCACGGTCTTTTAGGATGCGATCTTCAGACTGGATGATATCAGTGAGGATTTTTTTCACCTGATCGATATCGGAGTCGTAGGCCACGCCGATAATAAATTCGTTACGACGGACCGGCTCGCGAGAGAAGTTAATGATGTTCCCGGCAATGATTTTACCGTTTGGGATCACCACAATCTTACCGTCTACGGTACGCATAGTTGTGGAGAAAATCTGCACGTTAAGCACGGTTCCCGCAACGCCGCCAAGGTCAACATATTCACCCGCGCGGAACGGACGGAACATCACCAGAAGCACGCCTGCGGCGAGGTTGGACAGCGACCCTTGCAACGCCAGACCGACAGCCAAACCCGCGGCACCGAGAACGGCGATCACGGAGGCAGTTTGCACCCCAACGCGACCCAGCGCGGCAATCAGCGTGAAAGCGATAATACCGTAGCGCACCAGTGCAGAAAGAAAGTCGGCAACGGTGGCATCAATTTTACGCGCCAGCATCAGGCGGTTAACGGTGTTTGATACGATACGCGCCACGATCATACCGATAATGACAATCGCGAGAGCCGCAACGATGTTGACGGCATAGCTCAACAGTAGCTCCTGATTGCGGACCAGCCAGGTGCCCGCACCGTTTATGCTGTCGACAACATTCAAATCTTCCATTCAATATTCCTTTTTTGCTTACCCAAACGGGAGAAATAAAGCCGCCCTAACGGGACTGGCAACCTGACAAGGGTAAACAATAAACTCAGATTTTGCCAAACAGATCACAGAATTCTCTGTCAGCAGCACATTGAAATGGCAATAAAAAAGGCCCGCATTTGCGGGCCTCATGTCACGTTGGACGGCGTAAATTACAGAACGTCAACCGCGTTCAGTTCTTTGAAAGCCTGTTCCAGACGGGTGATCATGGTTGCCTGACCAGCACGCAGCCATACGCGCGGATCGTAGTATTTCTTGTTCGGCTGATCTTCGCCTTTCGGGTTGCCCAACTGACCCTGCAGGTAAGCTTCGTTTGCTTTGTAGTAGTTCAGAACGCCTTCCCAGGTAGCCCATTGGGTATCGGTGTCGATGTTCATTTTCACTACGCCGTAGCTTACGGAGTCTTTGATTTCCTGAGCAGTAGAACCGGAACCACCGTGGAAGACGAAGTTCAGGCTGTTATGCGGCAGGTTATGTTTCTTAGAAACATAGTCCTGAGAGTCGCGCAGGATGGTCGGGGTCAGAACTACGTTACCCGGCTTGTAAACGCCGTGTACGTTACCGAAGGACGCTGCGATGGTGAAACGCGGGCTGATTTTGCTCAGCTCGGTGTATGCGTAGTCAACGTCTTCCGGTTGGGTGTACAGTGCAGAAGCGTCCATGTGGCTGTTGTCCACGCCGTCTTCTTCACCACCGGTGCAACCCAGTTCGATTTCCAGAGTCATGCCCATTTTGGACATGCGCGCCAGGTATTTGGAGCAGATTTCGATGTTCTCTTCCAGAGACTCTTCAGACAGGTCGATCATGTGAGAAGAGAACAGCGGTTTGCCAGTTGCTGCGAAGTGTTTTTCACCCGCGTCCAGCAGACCGTCGATCCACGGCAGCAGTTTCTTCGCGCAGTGGTCAGTGTGCAGGATAACCGGAACACCATAGTGTTCAGCCATCTGGTGAACGTGATGCGCACCAGAGATAGCACCCAGGATTGCAGCGCCCTGAGGAACATCAGACTTCACGCCTTTACCCGCGATGAAAGAAGCACCACCGTTGGAGAACTGTACGATTACCGGCGCTTTAACTTTTGCAGCGGTTTCCAGAACGGCGTTGATGGAGTCGGTACCAACGCAGTTAACAGCTGGCAGAGCAAAGTTGTTTTCTTTAGCTACCTGGAAAACTTTCTGTACGTCATCACCAGTGATTACGCCTGGTTTTACGAAATCAAAAATTTTAGACATGTTGCGAGTCCTGTATCTTCGGCCTTGGAAAGGGGGCGCGCTCGACAGCGCGCTAATAATTGGGCAGGTTTCCCTGCCCATCAATGTCTTACTTTTTAGCACGCTCTTCGAGCATGGCTACTGCTGGCAGTACTTTGCCTTCCACGAATTCGAGGAATGCGCCGCCGCCAGTAGAGATGTAGGAGATTTTGTCAGCAATGCCGAACAGGTCGATTGCTGCCAGGGTGTCACCGCCGCCTGCGATAGAGAATGCTTCGCTGTCTGCGATAGCATTAGCAACGATTTCAGTACCTTTGCGGAAGTTCGGGAATTCGAACACGCCAACCGGGCCATTCCACAGAATGGTTTTCGCATTCTTCAGGATGTCAGCCAGCTGCTGTGCAGAAGCGTCGCCGATATCCAGGATCTGCTCGTCTTCTTTTACATCGCTAACGGATTTAAGCGTAGCCGGTGCAGTTTCAGAGAATTCAGTCGCTACGCGAACGTCAGTCGGGACCGGAATATCGCAAGTCGTCAGCAGACGCTTAGCTTCATCAACCAGGTCAGCTTCGTACAGGGATTTGCCGACGTTGTGGCCTTGAGCAGCAACGAAGGTGTTCGCGATACCACCACCAACGATCAGCTGGTCAGCGATTTTTGACAGAGAGTCCAGAACGGTCAGTTTGGTAGAAACTTTAGAACCACCAACGATAGCCACCATCGGACGAGCAGGTTCTTTCAGCGCTTTACCCAGCGCATCCAGCTCAGCAGCCAGCAGCGGACCAGCGCAAGCTACGTCGGCGAATTTACCGATACCGTGGGTAGAAGCCTGCGCACGGTGAGCGGTACCGAAAGCGTCCATTACGAATACGTCACACAGCGCAGCGTATTTTTTGGACAGTGCTTCGTCGTCTTTCTTCTCGCCTTTGTTGAAGCGAACGTTTTCCAGAACAACCAGTTCACCGGCAGCGACTTCAACGCCGTCCAGGTAATCTTTTACCAGGCGAACCGGAGCAGACAGTTTGTCTTTCAGGTAGTTAACAACCGGCAGCAGAGAGAATTCTTCGTTGTACTCGCCTTCGGTAGGACGACCCAGGTGGGAAGTTACCATCACTTTAGCACCCTGTTTCAGGGCCAGTTCGATGGTCGGCAGAGAAGCACGGATACGCGCATCGCTGGTTACTTTCCCTTCTTTAACTGGTACGTTCAGGTCCGCACGGATAAAAACGCGTTTACCAGCCAGATCCAGATCGGTCATCTTAATTACAGACATGGTGAATCCTCTCGTTGATTCATAAAGTTTTGTCGACGCTCAAGCGTCGAGCCTGAAACCAATAGCAGCCATCGCTAACGTTGTATCGAGCATACGGTTAGCAAAGCCCCATTCATTATCACACCAGACCAGCGTTTTGATCAGGTGAGCGCCACTCACGCGCGTTTGCGTACCATCAACGATGGCGCTGTGCGGGTCGTGGTTAAAATCTACAGAGACCAACGGTAATTCCGTATAGTCAACTATACCATGAAATGCACCTTGTGCTGCTTTTTGCAGCAACTGGTTGACTTCACTGGCTTTTACTGGTTTTTTCACCGTCACGCTTAAGTCGATCGCCGTCACATTTATGGTCGGTACACGCACCGCAATCGCTTCAAAACGATCGTTAAACTGCGGGAAAATTCGCGTGATGCCCGCCGCCAGTTTGGTATCAACCGGAATAATAGACTGGCTGGCCGCTCGCGTGCGACGCAGGTCAGGATGATAGGCATCAATAACCTGCTGATCGTGCATCGCGGAGTGGATCGTGGTGACGGTACCAGACTCAATGCCGTAAGCATCATCCAGCAATTTAATGACGGGTATTATGCAATTCGTGGTACAGGAGGCGTTGGAAACGATCCGGTGTTCAGCGCGCAGCTGATCCTGATTAACGCCATACACAACGGTTGCGTCGATGTCGTGACTACCAGGATGTGAAAAGAGCACTTTTTTTGCACCTGCGGCAATATGCGCCTCGCCGTGTTCGCGGTTGCCGAAGACCCCCGTACAATCCAGCACAACGTCGACACTCAGTTCGCGCCAGGGAAGCGCATCGAGCGTTCGCTCATGCAGAATGCGGATCGCGTCATCGCCAACGATGAGCTGGTCACGTTCCTGACGAACATCCCAGGCAAAACGTCCATGGCTGGTGTCATATTTCAACAAATGCGCCATGCCTGCAGCATCCGCCAGTTCGTTGATTGCCACCACGGTGATTTCCGCCCGACGCCCGGATTCATACAAAGCACGAACCACGTTGCGTCCGATGCGACCGAAACCATTAATCGCTACGCGTACGGTCATAGGTCTCCTGCAAGGATTTCTCAGAAACGATGTGGCAGACAGAGTAATGCAGCAAATCGCTCAGGGAAACCTTACCTGTCGCAAACTGCGACTAATTGGTTAATTGTCGAACATTTAATCGACTGAAACGCTTCAGCTAGAATAAGCGAAACGCGGAATAAAAGGAATGATTGTCCAGCCAAAGAAAACAGTTATCTGACGTACATCACATTTTTCCCGCTGAGACCGGGGGGAATTATTCCAGTAAGCCGTAATAATCATTACGGCTTAACAGGAATAATTGGCCTTCACGCTATCCGATATTCACCAGATTCCAGCATCTCCAGCGTCAGGTCACCAGGCAGACTCGCTTCCAGTACCCGACGAACATTCGGTCCGTCGGTACGCTCATAAAACGCCTCAGCGTCAGCTTGTGATAGTCCGCCCGCCAGTTTACGACCTACCAGTCGTGTACGGAGCGCGTTGGCAGGTGCACGAATAAACAGCGAGTAATCACAAAACTCAGCTAACACCCGCCACCTTTCATCATTGCGTAATAACCAGTTTCCTTCCACAACCACAATCGGCGCGGTCACTGTTATGCCCGCTTCTACCGGATCGTGTTTTTGCCGGTCGTACTGTGGCCAGGTGCCCTCCCCTTCCCTTATCAGACGTAGATTCTGCGCAAGCTTATCCACATCAAAGGTTTCCGGCGCACCTTTGTATGCTCGCAGGTTATGAGCATCCAGCCAGGTGTTGTAGTGATGGAAGCCATCCATCGGCAGCGTCTGGATCTCCGGCAGGCCAGGATCCTGACGGGAGAGATATTCCCAGAAGGTGGTCAGCGTCGATTTACCCGTACCAGGCGGTGCGCAGAGAAAAACGATCGTTCGTCGCTGCGGGTGAGTGGCGTGTATTTTTGCCAGCTGTTGTAATAACGGTTTGTGGACGTTCTCTATCTCATCATCACGGTAATGTGCTTCAACCTGTAGCCCATTCACCGTTAGTTTGATTTTCACGGCGTTAATTCCTTTAAAATCGCCGTCACTGCCAGCGTCATTGCCGTCTTGACCATTGCGCTAAAGCGCACTTCGGACCACGCAGCAAAGTCGGCAAATTTCATCGACTCCAGCGCACCGTAGAGCGTTGCGTTGCGGGTGATACTGTTCACGTTGCTGACAAAATCCCAGGTAATGTCATCGGCAAAACCGGGGATATTATCCTGCTCGTTCAGGTACTGATAAAACTGAGAGAAATGGGTGATGTCGGCATAAAGCCATTTATCCATTTTTCCCAACGCATAAATCAGACGTAACGCAACGTCGATATCGTCAAGCGGTCCACTCTGGGCGAGTAACGGCTTCACTGCATATTCCACGATCTCTTCATCGTTATTAACGAACAGCGACGGTAGAAAGCGCTTAATGCCCTGGAGCAAAATGTTATGTGCCGTCGTCATAAACGAGAGTAAATTATTTTGAGTATCCAGTTGCTCAAGCACATCGTCTTCTGTCAGCGTCGTCATTCGTTTCTCGATAAATCACCATGAATGCAGAGAGTCTATTATATTACACGTTCGATCCGCGCCGCCGATCAGTAAAGTTTGCGTGCGCACACCATTCGCAACCTGTTGGATCCCTTTCACAAGATCGCCGCCCGTGACCCCTGTCGCGCTAAAGAGGATCTTATTTCCCCCTACCAGTTCCTCCAGCGCGTAGATCCGGTTGATCGCAACGCCCATTTCCGCGCAGCGCTGATGTTCCTGTGCCGCAATCAGACGATTATCTGCGTTATTTCCTTTCGCTTCACAAAAATCAATCAGTTCAGCCTGCATATCGCCCCCCAGCGCTTTAACCGCACAGGCTGAAATAACCCCTTCAGGCGCGCCGCCAATGGTATACATCAGATCATAAGGATTCTCCTGCATACAGGCCAGCACGCTGGCGGCCACGTCACCGTCGGGCAGAGCAAAGACCTTGACGCCAAGCCGTGTCGCCTCGGCAATCGCTGGTTGAAGGCGCGGTTTATCCAGCGTCACCATCCGTAGTCGCTCCAGCGGTTTACCCAACGCCTCTGCCACATTACGCAGATTATCTGCCAACGGCAGCGCCAGATTAATCGCCCCTTTCGCAAACCGATTAACAACCAGTTTTTTCATATACATATCAGGAGCGTGTAACAAACTACCGCGAGGGGCAAACGCCATGACGGCCAGCGCATTACTTTGCCCCATAGCCACCATTCGGGTTCCTTCGATAGGATCAACGGCGATATCTACCTCAGGTCCGGTGCCGGTTCCCACTTCCTCACCAATCCACAGCATCGGGGCTTGATCAATCTCCCCTTCGCCAATAACGATGCGTCCGCGAATGGCAATACTGTTCAATGCTTCCCGCATTGCCGTCACAGCCAGACCATCAATCTTGTTTTTATCGCCGCACCCGGTTTGCGGCCAGGCTGCCAGTGCAGCCTGCTCCGTGATACGAAATAGCGGCCATGCCAGCGACATCATATCGCCGCCTCCCCGATATCAACGCCAAAGTGTGCCAAAAGGTATTTTTCTGCCTTTTCATTCCAGATACCGTGCGTCTCCTCCACCAGCAGCGCCAGTTCTTTGAATAATGGGTCAGTTTTCCCTTTCTCGGCAAAATCAGCAATGGCGGTTAGTGGCATGGTAACGCCGTTATATATCAGCTTCTTACCGCCGGGGATCGCCGGTAAATTCAATACAGTTTCCGGAACTGCATCAAGGCCGCCAATGTGCGTCACCATAAACGACGGTTGCAGTTGGCCAGTTGCACTGAGCGCAATGGCCTCTTTCATATCATCAGTTGAACCACCGGATGTCCCGACAACGTGAGTGCTGTTGTAGTGCACGTTATAAAAATTAAACGGCACTTTGAAGTTACTGTCCGTAGGACCGGCAAAAAAATTCAGGCAACCATCTTCCGCGAGTAAATCATCAGCCATCTCAACAACTGCAGGCACTGCCGCATACACAAAGACATCATCAAAACCTGCGTCATGAGTTAACGCTCGCAGCATCGCTGTCGGAGAATCCATGCCAGTAGTATTCACATAGATGAGCTCAATCCCCTTTTCTGCCGCCCGCTCAACGGGCAACAGTTTTTTAGCCTGCGCCAGTCGTGCTTCGTCAATGTCGACCACCACCACGCGCGACGGCTGAATATTCCCGTTAATGGCATAATCTATTGCACCAATACCCATCGGCCCGGCGCAGGCCAGAAGCGCAATGTTCCCCCCTGGCTTAATCCCCATGCGATGCTCATAAACGTAAGGCGTGGTGTGAAAATTCGCGTTATACGCGCCAATAATGCAGCACATCGGTTCTGCCAATGAGGCGGCAGCAAAATAAGAGCCGTGGTAAGGCAAAACGCATCCCAGGTTAATCGCCACTTCCGGGATAATCATATATGTCGCATTGCCGCCAAAATATTCATAGCTGTATCCTGCTGAATATCCACTTGGCAATCCCATCGCGGGTTGCAACACAAAACGCTGACCTTTCTTATATTTATCCGTCAGGTTTTTCCCCACCTCAACAATGATACCAGCACATTCATGTCCGGTAATAACCGGATGATTTTCCAGATCGTCCGGTACGCGTTTATGATCGCTCCCCAATGCTGCTGCTTTCCAGGTGGACAAACAAACGCTATCGGATATTACGCTTACTAACAATTCATTATCTGTAATTGCAGGCAGTTCAAATTCGCGGATACGAATATCCTGCTTGCCATATATGGCAGCAACTTTCGTTTTCATATTCACTCCAAAAATAGAAGAAGGCTAGTTCGCAGTAATGCGCTTAAATAAATCATCCAACAATGGGTCACCAATATAGTTCTTAATCAGCACTAATGGCTTTTCACTTACACGTTTAACACGACCTTCAAGACTGGCATGGGTGACAATAATATCGGCATCTTGCGGAACGTTTTCGATAGCATAATGCGTCACAGTAATATTCAATCCCGCTTTCTCCAGACGCTTACGAAACGTGGTTGCCCCCATAGCACTGGAACCCATTCCTGCATCACAGACAAAAGCGACACGTTTAATGTTTTTATAAGAGAATTTCCCTTCCTGCTTCATCGCTTTGACGGTTCTGGCTGATTCAGCAAAGTCATCTTCACTTTCTGTTTCAACGTTCTTTTCCATTTTCAGGATGACAGAGGTAATAACAAAAGTAACAACGGTTCCCGCGGTAACTCCTGCAATGGTCGCGAGGAAAGAACCTTTCGGCGTTAATGCCAGATATGCGAATATAGATCCTGGGCTTGGCCCCGCAACTAACCCACCGTCCAGCAGGTGGAATACCCACGTCCCGGTCATTCCCCCGGCAATCATCGCGATCAGGGTCAGAGGCTTCATCAGCACATACGGGAAATACAGTTCATGAATACCACCGAGGAAGTGGATAATCATGGCGCCTGGTGCAGACTTTTTACTCATTCCTTTGCCAAAGATAGCAAAGCCGAGTAACAAACCTAATCCCGGCCCTGGGTTAGATGCCACCATGAAGAAAATTGATTTTCCCGTTTCAGAAGCTTGCTGCATCCCCAGCGGATAATACACTCCCTGATCGATGGCATTGTTCAGAAAGAGGATTTTTGCTGGCTCATTGATTACGGATAGCAACGGCAGATAGCCCGCATGAACCAACGCTTCAATACACTCCTTCACGAAATTATTGGCAATGAGAACCGCCGGGCCGATAACTTCAAACCCCAGCAAGCATAAGAGCATTCCCGCGATACCAAGAGAGAAATTATTGATAACCATCTCGAAGCCTGCAGGAATGCGTTTTTCCAGCAGACGGTCGATATGCTTAATCACCCAACCGCCAAGCGGCCCCATTACCATTGCGCCAAGGAACATCGGGATATCCGCGCCCACAATAACGCCAATAGAACCAATACCCCCCATCACCGCACCGCGTTTCCCGCCAACCAGATGCCCCCCAGTGGAGCCAATCATGACGGGCAGTAAATAGGTAATCATCGGACCGACAATTTTGGCGAAATGCTCATTCGGCATCCAACCGGTAGGAATAAATAATGCGGTAATAAAACCCCAGGCAATAAACGCACCGATGTTGGGAATGACCATTGCAGTCAAAAACCCACCAAAAGCCTGGACTTTGGCACGAGCAGACTTGTTTTCCATAATAATGTCCTGAAAGGAAACCGTTAATTATGCTTGAGCGATAATATCCGCCAATTGTTTTTCTGATTTAGCCGCTAACAAAGCGGTTAGTGCTTCCTCTTCACATAATAATTCGCTTAAGGCCTGAATAGCGCCAATGTGTGAATCAGCATTAGCCGCCGACAATCCGATTAATAATCTGATACCTTCATCATCTTCGGCAAATTTCACTTCCTGTTTGAGAAGCGTTAATGACATACCGGTTTTTAACGCGCCACACTCCGGTCGAGCGTGCGGCATGGCGACGCCTGGCGCTAAAATATAATAAGGACCATTGTTAATCGTTGAGTCTTTAATGGCCTGAATATAATCTGAATTGACATAATGATTGGCAAGTAAGGATGACATAGAAAAGTCAATTGCCTCCTGCCAGTTCTTTGCTGAATTTTTTATTGAGATAGATGATTCGGGAAAGTAATCAATCAGCCGCATACATTTTCCTTATTTTATTTTTAGGGTACGAGTTAGCGTTAAAAATAAAATACGCGCACGGCGAAATGAAATCAATCGAGGAGAAAACTACATACAGCGCAGAATGTTTTTTGGTGATTCCTTTAAAAACAATGAATTGAGAAAAGAAATATAAAAATCAACAGTAATAATGTGATTCAAGTTGCAAATATAAAACATCGCTAAATATCATATTTGTGATGCAAATCTACATTTTCGGGTTGCGCACGATCAAATAAATTTACTTACTTTAAAAAAACGGGCCGCATAAGCGACCCGTTTTCACCTGTAATCAAAATTACAGCAGTTCTTTTGCTTTCGCGACAACGTTGTCGACAGTGAAGCCAAACTCTTCAAACAGCAGCTCAGCCGGTGCAGACTCACCAAAGGTTGTCATACCAACGATAGCGCCGTTCAGGCCCACGTATTTGAACCAGTAGTCTGCGATACCCGCTTCCACTGCAACACGTGCGGAAACAGCTTTCGGCAGTACGGACTCGCGATAAGCGGCATCCTGTTTGTCGAACGCGTCGGTAGACGGCATGGAAACCACGCGCGCTTTAACGCCTTCAGCGGTCAGTTTGTCCCAGGCAGCCACAGCCAGCTCAACTTCAGAACCGGTAGCGATGAAGATCAGTTCCGGCTGACCGGCGCAATCTTTCAGCACGTAACCACCGCGCGCGATGTTCGCCAGCTGCTCTTCGGTACGTTCCTGCTGTGCCAGGTTCTGGCGGGAGAGGATCAGCGCGGTCGGACCGTCCTGACGCTCTACACCGTATTTCCATGCAACGGCAGATTCAACCTGGTCACACGGACGCCAGGTGCTCATGTTCGGGGTCACACGCAGCGAAGCTACCTGCTCTACCGGCTGGTGAGTCGGGCCATCTTCGCCCAGACCGATGGAGTCGTGGGTATAGACCATCACCTGACGTTGTTTCATCAGCGCAGCCATACGCACCGCGTTACGGGCATATTCCACAAACATCAGGAAGGTGGAGGTGTACGGCAGGAAGCCACCGTGCAGGGAGATACCGTTAGCGATAGCGGTCATACCGAATTCACGTACACCGTAATGGATGTAGTTACCGGCAGTATCTTCGTTGATAGCTTTAGAACCAGACCACAGAGTCAGGTTACTTGGTGCCAGGTCAGCGGAGCCGCCGAGGAATTCAGGCAGCAGAGGACCAAACGCTTCAATCGCGTTCTGAGACGCTTTACGGCTGGCGATTTTCGCCGGGTTAGCCTGCAGCTTAGCGATGAACTCGTTCGCTTTTGCGTCGAAGTCAGACGGCATTTCACCTTTCATACGACGGGTGAATTCAGCGGCTTCCTGCGGGAAGGCTTTCGCATAAGCAGCGAACTTCTCGTTCCATGCAGCTTCTTTTGCCTGGCCTGCTTCTTTCGCATCCCACTGCGCGTAGATTTCAGACGGAATTTCAAACGGCGCGTATTTCCAGCCCAGTTGTTCGCGGGTCAGTGCGATTTCTGCATCACCCAGCGGCGCACCGTGAGAGTCGTGGGTACCAGCTTTATTCGGGGAACCGAAACCGATGATGGTTTTGCACATCAGCAGGGACGGTTTGTCGGTCACAGCGCGAGCTTCTTCAACTGCGCGCTTAATCGCGTCAGCATCGTGACCATCAACGCCACGAACCACGTGCCAACCGTAAGCTTCGAAACGCTTAGCGGTGTCATCGGTGAACCAGCCTTCAACGTGGCCATCGATAGAGATGCCGTTGTCATCGTAGAACGCTACCAGTTTACCCAGCTTCAGCGTACCGGCCAGGGAACATACCTCGTGAGAGATACCTTCCATCATGCAGCCGTCGCCCATGAAAGCATAGGTGAAGTGGTCAACGATGTCGTGACCAGGACGGTTAAACTGCGCCGCCAGCGTTTTTTCGGCGATAGCCATACCCACAGCATTCGCAATGCCCTGACCCAGAGGACCGGTAGTGGTTTCAACACCCGCGGTGTAACCCACTTCCGGGTGACCCGGAGTTTTGGAATGCAGCTGACGGAAGTTCTGCAGCTCGGACATCGGCAGATCGTAGCCGGTGAGGTGCAGCAGGCTGTAAATCAGCATGGAGCCGTGGCCGTTGGACAGCACGAAGCGGTCACGGTCAGCCCAGGACGGGTTAGTCGGGTTGTGGTTCAGGAAATCACGCCACAGGACTTCGGCAATGTCAGCCATACCCATCGGGGCACCCGGGTGACCGGATTTGGCTTTCTGTACTGCGTCCATGCTCAGCGCACGAATAGCATTGGCAAGCTCTTTACGTGAGGACATTTTGACTCCAGATCGGATAATGAAGGCTGAGCCCTTAACGACTTGACGACAGCGCGTTTTGGGCTACGCCGGAAAAAAGTGCCAACAATGTAACCCAAGCCGCGTGTCATGTACATGGAGCATCCTTTTACCGCTTCAGAAATCTCTGGATCATGCGCGCAAGTTGCGCAATCTTCTCGCCCGCTGAATGTTCTTTTCTTTATACTAAGTCCGAGCGTCGGTTTACCTGCAAACGACGCATTTTTTAGAATAATCCTGACTTTGTGCGGAAGAGAAAAAATGAAAATTCGCGCTTTACTGCTTGCTACGAGCATGGCGGCGGCATTGACCGGCTGCCAGAACATGGACTCAAACGGACTACTTTCTTCTGGCGCAGAGGCTTTTCAGGCCTATAGTCTGAGCGATACTCAGGTAAAAGCGCTGAGCGATCAGGCCTGTAAAGATATGGACAGCAAGGCCACTATCGCCCCTGCCAGCAGCGAGTACGCAACGCGTCTTGGCAAAATCGCCGCCGCGCTTGGCGACAACATTAACGGCCAGCCGGTGAACTACAAAGTCTATATGGCGAAAGATGTGAATGCCTTTGCCATGGCGAACGGTTGTATCCGCGTATACAGCGGCCTGATGGATATGATGACCGATAACGAAGTCGAAGCGGTGATCGGCCACGAAATGGGCCACGTCGCGCTGGGTCATGTGAAAAAAGGCATGCAGGTCGCGCTGGGCACTAACGCCGTACGTGCAGCAGCGGCTTCCGCTGGCGGCATTGTCGGCAGCCTGTCGCAGTCGCAATTGGGCGATCTTGGCGAGAAACTGGTGAACTCGCAGTTCTCCCAGCGTCAGGAATCCGAAGCGGATGATTACTCGTATGATTTGTTGCGCAAACGTGGGATCAATCCGGCAGGACTGGCCACCAGCTTTGAGAAACTGGCTAAACTGGAAGCCGGACGCCAAAGCTCAATGTTTGACGATCACCCGGCATCTGCAGAACGTGCGCAACACATTCGCGATCGCATGAGCGCAGACGGGATAAAATAATCCTCGAACAGTGCCGGATGGCGGCGAGAACGCCTTACCCGGCCTACAAATTCAGCAATAATGTAGGCCGGACTAGCGTCAGCGACATCCGGCAAAATAGTCCGAAACCCGTTATTCGCCTTTCTTCGCCGCCTGGATATACAGCATTTCCAGTGCCAGCGTAGCCGCCGCCAGCGCGGTGATCTCTGACTGATCGTAGGCCGGAGCCACTTCCACCACATCCATCCCGACGATATTCAGATCTTTCAGACCACGTACCAGCTTGATCGCGCGATCGGAAGTCAGACCGCCGATCACGGGCGTACCGGTTCCTGGAGCAAACGCCGGATCGAGGCAGTCGATATCAAAGGTCAGATACACCGGCATATCACCAACAATCTGCTTAACCTGGGCGATGATGTCATCTACGCCGCGATCGTTCACCTGGCAAGCATCCAGCACGGTAAAGCCGTTATCTTTGTCGAACTCTGTACGAATACCGATCTGCACAGAGTGATTCGGATCGATCAGACCTTCATTCGGCGCAGTGTAGAACATGGTACCGTGGTCGAATTCACAGCCGTTAGCGTAGGTGTCGGTGTGGGCATCAAAGTGCACCAGCGCCATTTTACCAAAGTGTTTAGCGTGAGCGCGCAGGAGCGGCAGCGTGACGAAGTGGTCACCGCCGAAAGAGAGCATGCGCTTACCGGCAGAAAGCAACTTCTCAGCATGTGCCTGCAGTTTTTCACTCATTTCACGGGCATCACCGAACGCATAAACCAGATCGCCGCAGTCCACCACGTTCAGGCGCTCGCGCATATCGAAGTCCCACGGGAAGCGATTGTGTTCCCACGCCAGGTTAGTGGAAACCTGACGGATCGCAGCCGGACCATGACGACCGCCCGCGCGGCCAGACGTTGCCATATCAAACGGTACGCCGGTGATCACCCAATCGGCGTCGCTGTCGTACGGCATGAAGTTCATCGGCAGACGCAAAAAACCAAAGGCGTTAGAAACCAGGGAGTTGTCGTATTGATGACCTAAGGTGCTCATGTACTGACCTCTTTTAAAATCGGTGAAAAAAAATCCCCTCCGCGTCGTTAAGCCCGACGAGGAAGGGATTGATTTACGTGACTACTTGTATAGGCGAATTATCGCCGTTAATTTGCTCAGGTTCAAGCGAACCCCAACAGCATTACTCGTCTTCGAGATAGGTATATCCGTACAGTCCTGCCTCAAACTCTTCGAGGAACTGCTGCTGCAACTCGGTATCCAGATCGGTGTTTTTCACTTGATCACGGAACTGCGTTAGCAGGGTGTTCGGATCCAACTGCACATACTGCAGCATATCCGCCACGGTATCCCCTTCATCAGACAGCTCAACTTCCACGCTGCCGTCAGGGAAGACGAACACGTCAACCGCTTCGGTATCACCGAACAGGTTGTGCATGTTGCCAAGGATCTCCTGGTACGCACCCACCATAA
This sequence comes from Citrobacter sp. RHB35-C21, assembly GCF_013816515.1. Lineage (NCBI taxonomy): Bacteria > Pseudomonadati > Pseudomonadota > Gammaproteobacteria > Enterobacterales > Enterobacteriaceae > Citrobacter > Citrobacter sp. RHB35-C21. Next base: position 953,150 of record NZ_CP057147.1, on the reverse strand, counting down.
AGAAGCCCAGCATCGGCGGGTTCTCCGGGTCGTATTCCGGCATCGGCATGGTGGTCGCAATGCCGTCACCATCAACATAGTGGTCGATAGCGCCATCAGAGTCACAGGTGATATCCAGCAGCACCGCACGGCGCTCAGGAGCCTTGTTCAGCCCTTCCAGCGGCATCACCGGGAACAGCTGATCGATCCCCCACGCATCCGGCATCGACTGGAACAGCGAGAAGTTGACGTAAATCTTATCCGCCATACGCTCCTGCAACTCGTCGATAATCGGACGGTGCGCGCGGTTGCTCGGGTCGAGTTGTTTTTGCACATCGTGACACATGTTCAGATAGAGCTGTTCTGCCCACGCGCGTTCCTGCAGGCTAAAGGTGCCTGAAGAGTACCCAACGTGAATATCGTGCAGATCCATCTGGCTGTCGTGCAGCCATTCACGCAGCGAACGACGGGTTCCCGGCTCATGCATCTCTTGCCAGGTTTCCCACATGCTTTGCAGGGCACGCGGCGCATCGTCAGCCGGAGGCGTTGCTTCGGTATGCTCGCTACGCTCAACGCCGATAATGTTAGACACCAGCACGGTATGATGCGCGGTAACAGCGCGACCGGATTCGGTAATTACCGTCGGGTGCGGCAGACCGTGCTCTTCACAGGCGTCGCCAATGGCCCAGATGATGTTGTTCGCGTATTCGTTCAGGCCGTAGTTTACGGAGCAGTCAGACTGCGAACGGGTACCTTCGTAGTCCACGCCCAGGCCACCGCCCACGTCGAAGCACTGGATATTTACACCAAGCTTGTGCAGCTCAACGTAGAAACGCGCCGACTCACGTACGCCGGTGGCAATATCACGAATGTTCGCCATCTGTGAGCCGAGGTGGAAGTGCAGCAACTGAATACTGTCCAGACGACCGCGCTCGCGCAGCATTTCTACCAGTTGCAGCACCTGGTTTGCCGCCAGGCCGAATTTCGATTTCTCTCCGCCGGAGGACTGCCATTTGCCAGAACCCTGCGACGCCAGACGCGCACGCACGCCCAGACGCGGAACAACATTCAGTCGTTCAGCTTCATCCAGCACGATAGCGATTTCAGACATCTTCTCGATGACCAGATAGATCTTATGGCCCATCTTTTCGCCAATTAGCGCCAGGCGGATGTATTCGCGGTCTTTATAGCCGTTACACACGATCACGCTGCGGGTCATTCCGGCATGAGCCAGAACGGCCATCAGTTCAGCTTTAGAACCGGCTTCCAGCCCCAGCGGTTCGCCGGAGTGGATCAGCGATTCAATCACGCGACGGTGCTGGTTAACCTTGATCGGGTAAACGAGGAAATAGTCACCGTTGTAGCCGTAAGACTCACGGGCGCGCTTAAACGCGGCGTTAATCGAACGCAGACGGTGTTGCAGGATCTGCGGGAAGCAGAACAATGCAGGCAAACGCTGGCCCTGCGCTTCACGGGCTTTCACCAACTCAGCAAGGTCAACGCGCGCTTCTGGTACGTCGGGATCCGGGCACACGCTGATGTGGCCCAGTTCATTGACGTCATAGTAGTTATTACCCCACCAGGCAATATTGTAAGTACGCAGCATCTTGCTGGCTTCCTGGGAACTCATTGCAACCTCCTGCATGGAGCGTAGTACACCGTGTTCGCCTGCTGACGAAGGCGAACCCAAAGAAATGTCGTCAGACATAGCGAACCTCAAATTTTATTAACAAGTGTAAAACAGTTGACTACTATCGCAATCCGAAGACGCGATAACAACCCAAATACAGGCAGAATTTCCAGCAGATAGTGCTGACGCTCCGACTGTGCGACCGGTTTCTTTTTCATATCAATGTAAACACGTAACCGAACTTAATGCTGACGGTTCGGCGAAACCACGAGAAAACTCTTGTTTACCAAGAGCGCCCTTGTTCAGTTCTTAGTGACCGTTGCCGGCCCTGGAGTCCTGAGAAGCGCCGAGATGGGTATAACATCGGCAGGTATGCAAGATGCAGATTGCGGGGGACATATGTACACCAGAACGGTGCGACAGATTCAGCAGAATACAACGGTTCATTATCTCGTATCACCTCCACGGTTGCTCCTGACGGAACGAACCCACAAGCCAAAGCTAAAGTTTTAACCCGGCTGGAAGTGGCAACACGATGAAAACGTCGTGTGCTTTTTTGTCTATCCTCAATAAATCGAGTTGCGGGAAGGCGGCAACGCAGTGAATCCCCGGGCGCTTACAGGAGTAAGTGACTGGGCGAGTATTGCCAACGCACATGCAACTTGAAGTATGACGGATATGAGCCGCGCGCCGCGTTTTATACCGACAACAGTACGAAAAAGCAAAAGATAAATACGCGCATTGCCAGCACCGTCAGGAAAAATTTCCAGTTACATTTTCAGTACAATGCGAGCTCAATCAAAAAAAGCTGGAAATCAGGCGCAGAACCGACTTAAAATAGCCGTCCAGATGTTAATCCATCTATACCGATTAACACTCAGACTGCCAGTGTCCGTCATCTGCAGACTCATGGTAGAATCTTCTACACATGGCTATTCCACTCGACAGTTTGAGCTAACTACATTCTCCTTAGGTGAAATTAAATATGGCAAAACACCTTTTTACGTCCGAGTCCGTATCAGAAGGGCATCCTGACAAAATCGCTGACCAAATCTCTGATGCCGTGCTGGATGCAATCCTGGAGCAGGATCCGAAAGCACGCGTTGCCTGCGAAACCTACGTCAAAACCGGCATGGTTTTAGTTGGCGGTGAGATCACCACCAGCGCATGGGTTGATATCGAAGAGATCACCCGTAACACGGTTCGCGAAATTGGCTATGTGCATTCCGACATGGGCTTTGATGCCAACTCTTGTGCGGTACTGAGCGCGATTGGTAAACAGTCTCCGGACATCAACCAGGGTGTTGACCGTGCGGATCCGCTGGAACAGGGCGCAGGCGACCAGGGTCTGATGTTTGGTTATGCAACCAACGAAACCGACGTGCTGATGCCAGCCCCGATTACCTATGCTCACCGTCTGGTGCAGCGTCAGGCTGAAGTGCGTAAAAATGGCACCTTATCCTGGCTGCGCCCGGATGCAAAAAGCCAGGTAACCTTCCAGTATGACGACGGTAAAATCGTCGGTATTGATGCGGTTGTTCTGTCGACTCAGCACTCTGAAGATATCGATCAGAAATCGCTGCAAGAAGCCGTTATGGAAGAGATCATCAAGCCGGTACTGCCGACTGAATGGCTGACAGCTTCAACCAAGTTCTTCATCAACCCAACCGGTCGTTTCGTTATCGGTGGTCCAATGGGTGACTGCGGTCTGACGGGTCGTAAAATCATCGTTGATACCTACGGCGGCATGGCCCGTCACGGCGGCGGCGCATTTTCTGGTAAGGATCCGTCTAAAGTTGACCGTTCCGCAGCTTATGCAGCCCGCTACGTAGCGAAAAACATCGTTGCCGCTGGCCTGGCTGACCGTTGTGAGATTCAGGTTTCCTACGCAATCGGCGTGGCTGAACCGACCTCTATCATGGTGGAAACGTTCGGTACTGAAAAAGTGCCTTCAGAACAGCTGACCCTGCTGGTGCGTGAGTTCTTCGACCTGCGCCCGTATGGCCTGATTCAGATGCTGGATCTGCTGCACCCGATTTACAAAGAAACCGCCGCTTACGGTCACTTTGGTCGCGAACATTTCCCATGGGAAAAAACCGACAAAGCCGCCCTGCTGCGTGAAGCTGCCGGTCTGAAGTAATTCCCCGACGGCTCAATGCTTATGAAGACCAGCCTCGTGCTGGTCTTTTTTTATGTCATTTGCTTTCCCATCCCCCATCGCTATAACCACGCTAATTTCATTTGCTTCAATAACAAATGAAAGCGATTACATAGCACAGTATTTCTATCTACCTTGAATTCACATCTCTTCGTTACCAGCATTGCATCACTGTTACATCATATTTCAGCATTGTCTTAAAATCAGCCAATCAACTTTACTCTATAATAATAAATAATGTTAACTTTCAATTCATTAAGCAATAATCCACATGAATGTTAGTGTAACCGATTACACTAATGTGATGTGATTCGCATTTTTTTACCCCGTACTCACCTACCCTTAACATCAACAAAACTAGCTACCCAACGGAGGGCATCATGCCTGACAATAAAAAAACGGGGCATTCCAACAAAGCCATGACATTTTTTGTCTGCTTCCTGGCAGCCCTGGCTGGATTACTTTTTGGCCTGGATATCGGTGTTATTGCCGGTGCTTTACCATTCATCACCGACGAGTTCCAAATTACCCCACACACTCAAGAATGGGTGGTGAGTTCCATGATGTTTGGTGCGGCAGTGGGCGCCGTCGGCAGCGGTTGGCTCTCCTTCAAGCTGGGGCGTAAAAAAAGCCTGATGATCGGCGCAATCCTGTTTGTTGCCGGTTCGCTGTTCTCCGCCGCAGCGCCAAACGTTGAAGTGCTGCTGGTTTCCCGCGTGCTGCTCGGCCTGGCAGTCGGCGTTGCGTCTTATACCGCACCGTTGTACTTGTCCGAAATCGCCCCGGAAAAAATTCGCGGCAGCATGATTTCTATGTATCAGTTAATGATCACCATCGGTATTTTAGGTGCGTATCTTTCCGATACGGCGTTTAGCTACAGCGGCGCATGGCGCTGGATGCTGGGCGTGATCATCATCCCTGCCCTGTTACTGCTGGTTGGCGTCATCTTCCTGCCGGACAGCCCGCGTTGGTTTGCGGCTAAACGTCGTTTTGTCGATGCCGAACGCGTTCTGTTGCGTCTGCGTGACACCAGCGCTGAAGCCAAACGCGAGCTGGATGAAATTCGTGAAAGCCTGCAAGTGAAGCAGAGCGGCTGGGCGCTGTTTAAAGAAAACAGCAACTTCCGCCGCGCGGTATTCCTTGGCGTTCTGTTACAGGTGATGCAGCAGTTCACCGGGATGAACGTCATTATGTATTACGCGCCAAAAATCTTTGAGCTGGCGGGTTACACCAACACCACCGAACAGATGTGGGGGACCGTTATTGTCGGTCTGACCAACGTGCTGGCAACCTTTATCGCCATTGGCCTGGTTGACCGCTGGGGCCGTAAACCTACGCTGATCCTCGGCTTTATCGTCATGGCCGTCGGTATGGGCGTGCTGGGTACAATGATGCACGTGGGTATTCACTCGCCAGCCGCACAATACTTCGCAGTGCTGATGCTGCTAATGTTTATCGTTGGCTTTGCGATGAGCGCCGGTCCGCTGATTTGGGTACTGTGCTCTGAAATCCAGCCGCTGAAAGGTCGCGATTTCGGCATCACCTGCTCTACCGCAACTAACTGGATTGCCAACATGATTGTCGGCGCAACCTTCCTGACGATGCTGAACTCGCTGGGCAGCGCCAACACCTTCTGGGTCTACGGTGGCCTGAACGTACTGTTCATCTTCCTGACCCTGTGGCTGATCCCTGAAACTAAAAACGTCTCTCTGGAACACATTGAACGTAACCTGATGAAAGGTCGTAAACTGCGCGAAATTGGCGCACACGACTAATCTCGTTAGGCTTCCTCCCCCGTGGGAGGGAGCCTTCCTCTTGCAGTCCCTTCCCTGTCGCACTATCCTCTGGCGTTATGAAAACCTCCCGTCTCCCGATCGCCATCCAGCAAGCCGTTATGCGCAGCCTGCGGGAAAAACTCGCTCAGGCCAATCTCAAGCTCGAACGCCAATACCCGGAACCAAAGCTGGTTTACCAACAGCGCGGAACCGCCGCGGGTACCGCGTGGCTACAAACCTACGAAATTCGTCTTAATCCAGTTTTGCTGATGGAGAATGTTGACGCGTTCGTTAACGAAGTGGTGCCCCATGAACTGGCGCATCTACTGGTGTGGAAACACTTTGGCCGCGTACCGCCGCACGGGAAAGAGTGGAAATGGATGATGGAGAGCGTGCTGGGCGTACCGGCCCGGCGCACGCATCAGTTTGAGCTGCAATCCGTGCAGCGTAAGACCTTTACATACCGCTGTAAGTGTCAGGAGCACCAACTGACCGTCCGCCGCCATAACCGCGTTGTACGCGGCGAAGCCACCTACCGCTGCGTTCACTGCGGTGAACCGCTGGTTGCAGAATAATCTTCAGAATTATCAGGAACTTTTCTGATCTAACTGATTGCATACAGGAATGACTTTCGCTACGTTGCGGGCTCGTTTTGACACGGAGTTCGTGATGTACCGTAATCTTTCTTTTGCTGCGGCCCTGTTAGCCGCTGCGTTTTCAGGCTCGGTTTTAGCCGAAGGCATCAACAGTTTTTCTCAGGCAAAAGCAGCAGGCGTTAAAGTTAACGCCGATGCGCCAGGCGATTTCTATTGCGGATGTAAAATTAACTGGCAAGGAAAAAAAGGGGTCGTTGACCTCGAATCCTGCGGCTATAAAGTGCGAAAAAATGAAAACCGCGCCAGTCGAATTGAATGGGAACACGTTGTCCCCGCCTGGCAATTTGGTCATCAGCGCCAGTGCTGGCAGGACGGAGGGCGTAAAAACTGCGCTAAAGATCCGGTCTATCGCAAAATGGAAAGCGATATGCATAACCTGCAGCCCGCGGTGGGTGAGGTCAATGGCGATCGCGCAAACTTTATGTACAGCCAGTGGAACGGTGGTGAAGGCCAATATGGACAATGCTCCATGAAGGTTGACTTCAAAGAGAAAGTTGCCGAGCCGCCAGCCCGCGCCCGTGGCGCCATCGCGCGTACCTATTTTTACATGCGCGACCAATACAACCTGACGCTCTCCCGCCAGCAAACTCAGCTTTTTAATGCGTGGAATAAGCAGTATCCGGTCACCGATTGGGAGTGTGAGCGCGACGAACGCATTGCGAAGGTACAGGGGAACCATAACCCCTATGTGCAACGCGCTTGCCAGGCGCAAAAGAGCTAACCTACACTAGCAGCAATATTTTTTAACCATGCCCTGGCCTTTTGCAGCCCAGGGCCATGACGCGGATGTTTAACTATGCGCATTCCTCGCATTTATCACCCTGAGCCACTCACTTCCGGCAGCCAAATTTCACTGTGTGAAGATGCAGCCAACCATATCGGCCGCGTACTGCGTATGGGGCCTGGCCAGGCGCTACAGCTGTTTGATGGCAGCAATCAGGTATTCGACGCCGAAATCACCCACGCCAGTAAGAAAAGCGTGGACGTGAAGGTGCTTAACGCTGAACTCGACGATCGAGAATCGCCGCTACACATCCACCTGGGCCAGGTGATGTCGCGGGGTGAAAAAATGGAATTTACTATCCAAAAATCGATTGAACTGGGTGTAAGCCTCATTACGCCACTTTTTTCTGAGCGCTGCGGCGTTAAACTGGACAGCGAACGCCTGAACAAGAAGCTCCAGCAGTGGCAGAAGATCGCCATTGCCGCCTGCGAACAGTGCGGTCGTAATCGGGTGCCTGAAATTCGCCCGGCGATGGATCTGGAAGCGTGGTGCGCCGAACAGGATGAAGGTCTGAAACTGAACCTGCATCCCCGCGCCAGCGCCAGCATCAATACGCTGCCGCTCCCGGTGGAACGCATCCGCTTGCTGATTGGCCCCGAAGGTGGGCTGTCGGCAGATGAAATTGCCATGACCGCACGGTATCAGTTTACTGATATTCTGTTAGGACCTCGCGTTCTGCGTACTGAGACAACTGCGCTCACCGCCATCACCGCGCTACAGGTGCGTTTTGGCGATCTGGGCTAACGGAGAAGAACAATGATCAAGCTCGGCATCGTGATGGATCCCATCGCAAGCATCAACATCAAGAAAGATTCCAGCTTCGCTATGCTGCTGGAAGCGCAACGTCGCGGTTACGAAATTCATTATATGGAAATGGCCGATCTCTATCTGATCAACGGTGAAGCCCGCGCCCGTACGCGTACCCTGAGCGTAGAGCAGAACTACGACAAATGGTATGAGTTCAATAGCGAGCAGGATCTCCCGCTGGCAGATCTGGACGTCATTCTGATGCGTAAGGATCCGCCGTTTGATACCGAGTTCATCTACGCAACCTATATTCTGGAACGTGCAGAGGAGAAAGGGACGCTAATCGTTAACAAACCGCAGAGCCTGCGCGATTGTAACGAGAAGCTATTCACCGCATGGTTTGCCGACCTGACGCCGGAAACGCTGGTCACGCGTAACAAAGCGCAGCTGAAAGCCTTCTGGCAAAAACACAGCGACATCATTCTCAAACCGCTGGACGGCATGGGCGGCGCATCTATTTTCCGCGTCAAGGAAGGCGATCCGAACCTTGGCGTTATTGCCGAAACACTGACCGAGCACGGTACCCGTTATTGCATGGCGCAGAACTATCTGCCGGCAATTAAAGACGGCGATAAACGCGTGCTGGTGGTCGATGGCGAACCCGTTCCGTACTGCCTGGCGCGTATTCCACAAGGCGGCGAAACCCGTGGCAACCTGGCAGCAGGCGGTCGTGGCGAGCCGCGTCCATTAACCGACAGCGACTGGGAAATTGCACGTCGCATTGGGCCAACGCTGAAAGCAAAAGGCTTGATTTTTGTCGGTCTGGATATCATTGGCGACCGTCTGACGGAAATTAACGTCACCAGCCCAACCTGTATTCGTGAAATTGAAGCAGAGTTCCCGGTTTCGATTACCGGTATGCTGATGGACGCCATCGAGGCACGTTTGCAGAAATAAATAAGTTGCCGGATGGCGATGCCTTCGCGTCTTATCCGGCCTACATTCGCACCCCGTAGGCCGGATAAGGCAAAGCCGCCATCCGGCAAAGCTATCTTCAGAGGGTGACATCTTCGCGCTTTGCCCACATACTGGGCTCTGTTGCTTTTTTGAACCAGGAAACAGAACCTCTGACAATGAATTTACAGCATCACTTTCTAATTGCCATGCCTGCTCTCCAGGATCCGATTTTCCGCCGTTCCGTGGTGTATATCTGTGAACACAATGAGAACGGAGCAATGGGGATTATCGTCAATAAGCCTCTGGAAAACTTACAAATTGAAGGGATTCTGGAAAAGCTGAAGATTACTCCAGAAGCACGCGATCCTGCCATTCGTCTGGACAAACCGGTGATGCTCGGCGGCCCGCTGGCGGAAGACCGTGGATTTATTCTACACACCCCGCCGTCACGCTTTGCCTCCAGTATTCGCATTTCAGATAACACTATCATCACCACCTCCCGCGATGTACTTGAAACCCTGGGTACACAGGAGCAACCATCTGAAGTGCTGGTTGCGCTGGGCTATTCATCATGGGAAAAAGGTCAACTGGAACAAGAGCTATTGGATAACGCCTGGCTCACTGCTCCCGCAGACCTCAACATCTTATTTAAAACGCCGATTGCCGACCGCTGGCGCGATGCGGCGAAGCTTATCGGGATTGATATTCAGACCATGCCTGGCGTGGCGGGACACGCCTGATGAGCGGAACATTACTCTCTTTTGATTTTGGTACGAAAAGTATCGGCGTCGCGGTTGGTCAACGCATTACCGGTACAGCGAGACCCTTGCCCGCCATCAAAGCACAGGACGGTACGCCAGACTGGAGTTTGATTGAACGCCTGCTAAAAGAGTGGCAGCCGGACGAAATCATTGTCGGCCTGCCACTCAACATGGATGGCACTGAACAACCCCTTACTGCGCGCGCACGCAAATTCGCTAACCGCATTCACGGTCGCTTTGGCGTAACCGTAACGCTGCACGATGAACGTTTGAGCACCGTCGAAGCCCGCTCAGGCCTGTTTGAGCAAGGCGGATACCGGGCGTTGAATAAAGGCAAAGTAGATTCCGCTTCTGCCGTTATTATCCTTGAAAGCTATTTCGAGCAGGGCTACTAAAGTCGCCCCTGCGCCTGGCGCTGCTGCTGACTTTGTGCAAACGTCTGCATACCTGTCTGCTGCCCGGTTTGAATCACACCGGGTAGCTGATGCGTTTTCCCTTCGCGGATCAAATTGCCCACGGCGGGCGTGTTGACGAGCAGCTCGAATAGCGCCACGCGTCCTCCCTGCTTATCTTCCTCCAACTTTTGCGAAAGTACCGCCCGCAGGCTGTCTGCCAGCTGGTTACGCACCGGATCTTTCTCCTGTGCGGGAAAGGTGTCCACCAGCCGCGCGATGGCCTGCGCCGCCCCTCGCGTATGTAAGGTTGCCAACACCAGATGCCCGGTCTCCGCTGCCGTTAAGGCCAAACGAATAGTTTCCACGTCGCGCAGCTCGCCCAGCAAAATGACGTCGGGATCTTCGCGTAACGCGCCGCGCAAACCGGCAGCAAAAGAAGCGCAGTGTACGCCCACCTCCCGCTGTTGAATAAGACAACGCTGGCTGGTGTAGCGATATTCAATCGGATCTTCCAGCGTCAGAATATGCCCCGCAATATGTTGATTAAGGTACTCCACCATCGCCGCCAGGGTGGTTGATTTACCGCTGCCGGTGGCTCCAGTGACCAGAACTAATCCATTTTCACCGTGCAGCAGTTCAGGTATGGCCTCCGGGGTCTGGAGCTCGTCTAAACGAGGACATTCAAGCGGTAGCAATCTTAGCGCCAGCGAGGTTCCCTGCTGATGAGCAAATGCGCTGGCGCGTAGACGCCGGGAGTCCGCCAGCGTAAGGGCAAAATCAATCTGCCCCTGTTCCCGCCACTGTACCTGTTGTTGCTCACTGAGCCAGCACATCAGCAGATTCTCCACGTCAGGCGTAGTAAATGGTGCGGTTTCGACTTTTCCACGTATGCGCCAGCGCGCAGGCCATGCATTGCACAGGTGTAGATCCGACACGTTATGCTTTACACTAAGGGCCACTATTTCTTCCATATTCATATGAACATCCTCGGAAAATGAACGATATCGCGCATAACCTGGCACATGTCCGGGACAAAATCTCAGCCGCCGCGACGCGTTGCGGGCGGTCTTCAGAAGAAGTTATGTTGCTTGCAGTTAGCAAAACCAAACCTGCGAGCGCCATCGAAGAAGCCATCGTCGCTGGATTATTTTCAATTGGTGAAAACAACGACTAATAGCGAGTAGTCACGCTCTTGATTTTCCATACACCTTTTTCTTCTACCATGCAGTCAATAACTTTTTGAGATGACTCACCTGTTCCAAATGTCAAATAGACATTGGTACAAATAGGATCAGCTATAATTAGATCAATACTAATATGCTTACTCCAGTCTTCATCTGCAAAATCCTGAACTTTTAGAAAATAATCCTCTTCAAGCTCATTGCTTCTATAAGCTTGCTTTAATTTATTCAATGTATCAATAATAACATAAGGCTCTAATGCCGTCGGATCATCTGCAACTGGGATGATATTATGAGCAATCTGCTTGATATACCAGGCATTGAATTTTAATGCCTGAGTATCAGCAGGTATTATTCCTGCCATAGCAAACGATGAGAATAGAAAAGCAAATAATATCAATCGTTTCATCAGTTATGCCTATAGAGTTTATACGAGGGCTGATTTTTACGATAACCAGGTCCGGGATACACGCCATGTTCGATTGCTGCTGTTACTGCCCTGGCACAATAACCTGCAGCGTGCGCATGAGCATTATTCTTAACAAAATTTATAGCGGCTTCTTTATTCCACATTTGCAAAATCTCATTTATAAACGAAGAGTATGAAATATCACAAAGCGAACCCTCACCTTGAACATTAAATGCTTCCAACTCTATTTATTGAAATCACAAATACGCCCGTAAAATTTATTTCAGATGTGTATCACTGCTTAATAATAAATGAAGTTATAATATTTACCTTACCAATTATCTAATGTTTTTGCTTTATTAAAAATAAATATCATCCCAGATTTTATAACTTTAGAATATTTACACTGGCGCAAACTGGAGCTGAATAAAACGAATTGAAAATTCTGTCAGTTAAATCTGTTTACGTCCTCCTACAGACTCACATTTTTATACTCAGCCTATCTGCAGCCTTACCATGCGTAGTAAATGGTGCTATTTCGACTTTTCCACCTATGCGCCAGCGCGCAGGCCATGCATTGCACAGGTGTAGATCCGACACGTTATGCTTTACACTAAGGGCCACTATTTCTTCCATATTCATATGAACATCCTCGGAAAATGAACGATATCGCGCATAACCTGGCACATGTCCGGGACAAAATCTCAGCCGCCGCGACGCGTTGCGGGCGGTCTTCAGAAGAAGTTATGTTGCTTGCAGTTAGCAAAACCAAACCTGCGAGCGCCATCGAAGAAGCCATGACCGCAGGGCAGCGTGCCTTCGGTGAAAACTATGTCCAGGAAGGGGTGGATAAGATCCGCTACTTTCAGGAAAAAGGCGTTAACGATCTGCAGTGGCACTTTATCGGTCCGCTGCAGTCGAACAAAAGTCGTCTGGTCGCTGAACATTTTGACTGGTGCCATACGATTGATCGTCTGCGTATCGCTACCCGCCTGAGCGAACAGCGCCCGGCGGAACTGCCGCCGCTCAATGTGTTGATTCAGATTAATATCAGCGATGAGAACAGTAAGTCAGGTATTCCGCTTGCAGAGCTTGATGCACTGGCCGCTGAAGTCGCCGCGTTGCCACGGATTACCCTGCGTGGTTTGATGGCGATTCCGGCGCCAGAGTCAGATTATGTAAGGCAGTTTGAAGTTGCACAGCAAATGGCGGTAGCATTTGCCGGGTTGAAAACACGTTACCCAAGTATCGACACGCTCTCACTGGGGATGTCTGATGATATGGATGCCGCCATTGCGGCGGGTAGCACGATGGTGCGCATCGGCACTGCCATTTTTGGTGCTCGTGATTACACTAAAAAATAAGGAAAACTAAGGAACACCATGAATACGTTGACCTTCCTGCTCTCAACGGTAATTGAGCTGTATACCATGGCGCTGCTGCTGCGCGTGTGGATGCAATGGTCTCGCTGCGATTTCTACAACCCGTTCTCGCAGTTTATTGTGAAAATCACTCAGCCCATTATTGGGCCGTTACGCCGTATCATTCCGCCGATGGGGCCAATTGACAGCGCATCGGCATTAGTTGCGCTCGTTCTGAGCTTTATCAAGGCCATCGTGCTGTTTAAGGTGGTTACGTTCCAGCCGATCATCTGGATCGCCGCCGTGCTGATTGTCCTGAAGACTATCGGACTGCTGATTTTCTGGGTTCTGCTGGTGATGGCGATTATGAGCTGGGTCAGCCAGGGCCGCAGCCCTGTGGAGTACGTGCTGATTCAACTGGCGGATCCGCTGCTGCGTCCTATTCGTCGCTTACTTCCAGGCATGGGCGGGATCGATTTCTCGCCAATGATCCTGGTTCTGCTGCTGTATGTCATTAACATGGGCATCGCAGAAGTGTTACAGGCGACAGGTAACATGCTGCTGCCGGGGCTGTGGATGGCGCTATGAGTGCCGTTACCCCCTGCGATGAAGGTCTGGTTTTACGGCTCTACATTCAGCCTAAAGCCAGCCGTGACAGTATTGTAGGTTTACATGGCGACGAATTAAAAGTCGCCATTACCGCCCCACCGGTTGATGGGCAAGCCAATAGCCATCTGGTGAAGTTTCTCGGCAAACAGTTCCGCGTGGCAAAAAGCCAGGTCGTCATTGAGAAGGGCGAGCTTGGTCGTCACAAACAGGTTAAAATCATTCATCCGCAACAGATCCCGCCCGAAATTGCGGCGCTAACTGATTAGGTATCCCATGCAAAAAGTTGTCCTCGCGACCGGCAACGCCGGTAAAGTGCGTGAACTCGCCTCTCTTCTGAGTGATTTCGGTCTTGATGTTGTTGCCCAAACGGATCTGGGTGTTGATTCTGTAGAAGAGACCGGGCTGACGTTTATTGAGAACGCCATTCTGAAGGCACGCCATGCCGCGCAAATTACCGGTTTACCCGCCATTGCTGATGACTCTGGTCTGGCGGTAAATGCCCTTGGCGGCGCGCCGGGCATCTATTCAGCCCGCTATTCCGGCGAAGATGCAACCGATCAGCAGAACCTGGAAAAACTGCTCCACACCCTGCAGGATGTTCCTGATGACAAGCGCCAGGCACAATTCCACTGCGTGCTGGTGTATATGCGCCATGCAGACGATCCAACACCTGTGGTTTGCCACGGACGCTGGCCGGGCGTTATTGCCCGTGAACCTGCCGGAAACGGTGGTTTTGGCTACGACCCAATCTTCTTTGTGCCCTCTGAAGGGAAAACCGCCGCCGAACTGACCCGCGAAGAAAAGAGTGCGATTTCTCACCGCGGACAAGCACTGAAGCTGCTGCTGGATGCCCTGCGTAATGGTTAAGCTTCCGCCGTTAAGTCTTTACATTCACATCCCGTGGTGCGTGCAGAAATGCCCGTACTGCGACTTCAACTCGCATGCGCTTAAAGGCGAAGTCCCTCATGACGACTATGTGCAGCATCTGCTGAGCGATCTGGATTCTGAGGTGGCCCACGCCCAGGGCCGTGAGGTAAAGACGATTTTTATCGGTGGTGGTACGCCGAGCCTGCTTTCTGGCCCGGCAATGCAAACGCTGCTCGACGGCGTGCGCGCACGGCTGAATCTCGCCGCTGATGCAGAAATCACGATGGAGGCGAATCCCGGTACGGTGGAAGCCGATCGCTTTGTGGATTATCAACGTGCTGGCGTAAACCGTATCTCCATTGGTGTACAGAGCTTTAGCTCCGCCAAACTCGAACGTCTGGGACGTATTCACGGGCCGGAAGAAGCCAAACGTGCAGCGCACCTGGCGAGCGGTCTGGGACTACGCAGCTTTAACCTCGACCTGATGCACGGTTTACCGGATCAGACGCTGGAAGAGGCGCTGGGCGATTTACAGCAGGCCATCGCGCTCAACCCACCGCATCTTTCCTGGTATCAGTTGACCATCGAACCGAATACGCTGTTCGGGTCCCGACCACCGGTATTACCGGACGACGACGCGCTGTGGGATATTTTTGAGCAAGGCCACCAGTTGCTGACCGCCGCGGGGTATCAGCAGTACGAAACCTCAGCCTACGCCAGACCGGGTTATCAGTGTCAGCACAACCTAAATTACTGGCGTTTTGGCGACTACTTAGGCATTGGTTGCGGCGCGCACGGCAAAGTCACTTTCCCAGACGGTCGCATCCTGCGCACTACCAAAACGCGACATCCGCGCGGATACATGCAAGGACGTTATCTGGAAAGCCAGCGAGATGTCGCCGAGGCCGATAAGCCGTTTGAGTTTTTTATGAACCGTTTCCGGCTGCTGGAAGCCGCGCCTCGCGCGGAGTTCACGCAATATACCGGGCTTACCGAAGACGTTATTCGTCGACAGATCGATGAGGCCATTGCCCAGGGCTATCTGAGTGAATGCGATGAATACTGGCAGATTACCCAACACGGTAAGCTATTTTTGAATTCTCTGCTGGAGCTGTTTCTGGCGGAGTAATCTCTGTGCGCCTGTCGGCGCATTTTCTTCTACAAATTCCTCTAAATATTGTACTCGGAAAAACCGAGTGCAATGCACGTCATTTATTGACAATAACCATATTAATTATTTTATTCATTTTAAATAGCCTCTTCACCAACATAAATATATTGAACACAGCGCACAAAATAAGATCAAACTGCTGCCATGCAAAAGGTATGTGATCTATATAGTGGATAGATGTCTGACAACTATATTAATTTATCATACAGAAAAAGGTGAACCATCATCAGATGTCAACCAATTACTGTACCTTAAAGCACGGAGCTTACTTATGAAAATCAAAACCTTTTCCCGCTCGCTAGTCTGTGCGTCCTTGTTGGCGCTACTTAGCACTGGCGCAAATGCTGCTGAAAAAGTGACTCTAAAACTGGCACACAACCTTGAACGTAGCCATGTGGTTCACCAGGCTTTCGAAGAAATGGCCAAAGAGGTAAAACAACTCTCCGACGGTAAAATGATTGTACGTATATATCCCAGTAGCCAAATGGGTAATGCCCGAGAAACGATGGAGTTGTTACAAAATGGCGCGTTGGATATGACAAAAGGTTCTGCCAGTGATTTAGAGTCATTTGATAATATTTATGCCATTTATAATTTACCTTTCTTATTTAAAGATCAAAACCATTTCAATAACGTTGTATTTGGTGAGGTAGGTAAAGACATTATGGAATCCACAAAAGAAAAGGGATTCTTTGCGTTATCTGCTTACGTTGCCGGCACGCGTAGTTTTTATGCCAAAAAACCTATTACCAAACCAGAGGATCTGAAAGGTCTGAAAGTCCGCGTTCAACCCAGCCCCACAACCATTAAAATGGTTGAACTGATGGGCGGATCGCCGACCCCCATTTCCTTCGGTGAGGTTTATACCGCTATGCAACAAGGTGTAGTGGATGGCGCAGAGAATAACGTTCCATCGTGGGTGCAAACACGTCATATCGAAATAGCTAAAGTCTTCTCCGAAGATGAGCACGCCTCTATTCCAGATTTTCTCGTTATCTCAACCAAAACATGGAATAAGCTGACCCCGGAGCAACAACAGATCCTTCGTCAAGCGGCTAAAAATTCCGAGGCTTATCAACAAAAGTTGTGGGATAAAATCGATGCTGATACCCGCGCTCAAGCAAAAGCTATGGGTGGCGAGATTATCAAAGTTGATAAAGCCCCTTTCCGCGCCGCTGTTCAACCGCTGTTTGATGACTTCAAAAAAGACCCAAAACATGCAGCCCTGCTGGCGAAGTTTGAAGACGCAGTACAATAACC
Organism: Citrobacter sp. RHB35-C21; assembly: GCF_013816515.1. Taxonomy (NCBI): domain Bacteria; kingdom Pseudomonadati; phylum Pseudomonadota; class Gammaproteobacteria; order Enterobacterales; family Enterobacteriaceae; genus Citrobacter; species Citrobacter sp. RHB35-C21. The sequence goes on along the minus strand of NZ_CP057147.1, from coordinate 936,450 downwards.
CTTTGGGCCATTGATTGGCCCTGTTTCACCAGGAAACTCACCATGATATTTAACCGCCTTAAGCTTGCGGTAGACCGCGTCATTGCCGCATTTTCGGTCATCGTAATGATTGCGCTGGTAGTGTGCGTAGTCTGGCAAGTTTTTAGCCGCTACGTGCTCAATCAGCCCAGCACCTTAACTGACGAACTGGCACGCTTCTTAATGATCTGGGTCGGATTATTAGGTGCAGCCTATACCGTAGGCGCCCAGCGCCACCTGTCTATCGATCTACTGTTCATGTCGATTAATAAACGTAAACAGGCGTTATTGAGCTTATTCATTAATCTGCTGATTTTTGGCTTTGCAGGTTCAGTCATCGTTACAGGCGGTATCAAGCTGATTAATAAAACGCTGGCAACGGTGCAAGTTTCTGCGGCCATGCAAATTCCAATGGGTTACGTGTATATCATCCTGCCGCTCAGCGGCGCAGTCATGATGTTCTATGCCCTGTGGTTTATTCACCAAAATATTCAGCAACTGAAACAATCTTCGCAGGGAGTAATTTGATGGAAGGCTATATCGCACTAACCCTGTTTGGCTGCTTCTTTGTCTTGGTGTTCATTGGAGTACCTATTTCGTTCTCCATCGGTATCGCCACTGTAGCCTCAATGCTGCTGATGTTTCCTTGGGATGTTGCCGTTATCACTGTCTCTCAACGTCTGGCAAACGGATTAGATAATTTTGCCCTATTGGCGATCCCGTTTTTCATTTTCGCAGGTACGCTGATGAACAGCGGTGGGATCGCCATCCGGCTAATTAACCTGGCGCAGGTGATGGTTGGGCGAGTTCCCGGCTCACTTGGTCATGTCAACGTGCTGGCAAACATGATGTTTGGTTCGATATCCGGCTCTGCCGTTGCCGCTGCTGCAGCCGTTGGCGGTACGCTTAATCCTATTCAGACAAAGCAAGGATACGACCCAACCTTCTCGACAGCCGTTAACGTTTCCTCCTGTATTACCGGGCTGTTAATTCCACCATCAAATGTGTTAATTGTGTTTTCTCTTACTGCTGGCGGTGTTTCAGTTGCTTCGTTGTTTATGGCGGGTTATTTACCAGGGATCCTGATGGGGCTTTCGATCATGGTGGTATGCGCCATTATCGCCAAACGCCGTGGTTATCCCCTGTCGGAAAGACCAACCTGCGCACAGGCAGTAAAAGCACTTCTGGATGCGCTACCGAGTCTGTTACTGGTCATCATTGTGATGGGGGGTATTTTAGGTGGGATCTTTACCGCAACAGAAGCCTCAGCGATTGCGGTCGTCTACACCTTCATTCTCTCGGTGCTGATTTACCGGGAAGTAAAATGGCGCGATTTACCAAAGCTGATCCTGGAATCAGTCGTGATGACCTCTATCGTACTGTTACTGATCGGCTTCTCTGTCGGCATGTCCTGGGCGATGACCAATGCCGATATTCCCTACATGATCAGTGACACATTAATGGGTATTTCCGATAATCCACTGATCATCCTACTGTTAATCAATATTGTACTACTGGTTGTTGGGATCTTTATGGATATGACACCAGCAGTCCTGATCTTTACCCCCATTTTCTTGCCAATCGCTCAAGAGTTAGGTATGGATCCGGTACATTTCGGCATCATGATGGTCGCCAACCTGTGCATTGGTCTGCTGACACCGCCGGTAGGAAGTGCATTGTTTGTAGGCTGTTCGATTTCTGGCGTGAAGATCCAGCAATTGATCAAACCCCTGCTGCCGTTTTACGCCGCATTGCTGGTCGCACTCATGATGATCGTATACATTCCACAGATCTCTCTGTTTATTCCACAGATGCTGGGGTTGATGTAAATACGAAGAGTAACTGCCTCTGGAGAATGCCCCAACGCTACGGTAGGGGCATTTTTTATGCCATTAATACTGATTAAACATTTCCTGGATCTGCTTAGGATCCTTGGTTTGGGTCAGAGCCAGTTGCAGCAGAACACGCGCTTTTTGCGGGTTCAGAGAGCCTGACGCCACAAATCCGTATTTCGCATCATCAACTTCAGCATCCTGGGTGGTAGCGCCCGTTGGTACACGGGATGAACGCACCACAACGGTACCTTTATGCGCGGCAGTGGCCAGCGTATCGAAAATGGTTTTATACAGATTACCGTTACCTACACCCGCACTGACGATCCCGGCGTAACCCGCGTCTACCAATGCTTTAGCTGGCAGATCGGAGGCGTTAGCGTAGTTGTAAACAATCCCAACTTTCGGCAGCTCGGTCAGCTTGGATACGTCGAACGGCGTGGATGTGGTGTGCTTACGCGCAGGCGTACGCTGGTAGTCGATTTTACCGTTATGGATATACCCCAGCGGACCATAGTTAACGGATTTGAAAGTAGCGACATCCGTAGTGTTAGTTTTGGTCACGTCGCGACCATCCATAACGGTGTCGTTCATCACCACCAGCACACCACGGTTGGCAGAGGCTTTGTCTGCGGCGGTTACCACGGCGTTATACAGGTTGAACGGGCCATCAGCGCTCATACCCGTAGACGGACGCATTGCGCCGACCAGCACCACCGGCTTGTTGCACTTGACGGTGAGATCGAGGAAATAGGCGGTTTCTTCCATGGTATCCGTACCATGTGTTACCACGAAGCCGTCAGTTTTATCACACTCGGTATTAATCTTTTTCGCCAGCGTTAGCCAGACTTCGTCATTCATATCCTGGGAGCCGATGTTTACCACCTGCTCGCCTTTCACAACGGCGATATCTTTCAACTGAGGTACGGCATCAACCAAATTTTCTACGCCGACTTTGCCTGCCGTGTAGTTAGATTTTGTTGCAGAGTCACCACCGCCGGCAATCGTCCCGCCGGTAGCTAAAATAGTGATGTTTGGCAGTGCAAGCGCCGCGCCGCTGAAACCCATAACCAGTGCGGCAAGTGCCGTTCTCTTGAAAAACTCCATGTTATTTCTCCAGTTACTTGAATTTGCAGCATTATGTCTATCTTACAGATGAATAATGTGACGCCATCCAATTAACCAGATTTATATCTCCATCAAATTGTTATTCTTAGAGATGGATATCAAAAAAACAGAAAAATACAAAATAAAACGACACAGAATGTTTCTGTGCCGTTAAAAAGAGGTGAAGATTATTTCAGATTGCTAACCAGCGTCTTACGATCGTTTTCCAGCGTCACGACGCGGGCACAAACATCTTTGCCAAACTGCTGGAAGTCTTGTTCCTGATTCTTCCATTCGTTCTGAATTGAGGTTTGCAAACCTCCGAGGCTTCCGAGCACGCCCTGCAGCGGATTACCACCGCCTTTGAGCACGGCTTTCGCCCCCATCTCGTTGATGCTGTCCTGCAAAATACCGCCCATCGCCTGATTGACCAGCTGTTGTCCATCCGCGCGGACCTGATCAATCGCCTTATAATGGAAGGTCAGGCCGTCAGTGCGATGCTCAATAATGCGGTTCATCTGCTCTTTCAATTGCGCATCCAGCTTAGTTAAGCGGCCACGCATGTTGCTGCTTTCGCCGACCTCTTTGGCAATGATTTTATCCAGCGCCACGCGACCTTTCTCCACGCGCGCTCTGGCACCTTCGTCAATCCACGGCAGGCTGCTACGCAACGCCGCCTGATAATCTTTGGCCTGTTCACGCTGCGCGGCGTTCAGGTTGTACTGTTTACCGTTAAAGGTGACATCACCGGCCTGGGTAATGACCAGGTTGCCGTTCTCACCCTTCACCTGTACCGTTTGTGGACTCAAAATCACATCGTCACGTGGGGTGACGCTGCACTGATAATCAGCATGTGCGGCCATCGCCGTGAACGTTAGGACTGCCGCCAGCAGCGTTTTGCGCATCATATCTTTCCCTCAATACAAATTGGGCCGGCATTTGCCGACCCTTTGCTACTTAGTCCCACCAAATATCGAAAAGTTCGCTGGTGCGCACTTCTTCGAGTTTGTGCTCTTCCAGCCACTTACGCACGATAGCCTGATGTTCTTCGGTGCATTTGCCGATTTCCTGCAGACAGATCAGACCTTCCCAGGCCAGATAGCCGCTGCCGTCAAAGGCCAGCTTGTTCGGTTCGATAACTTCATTGATAAAATCATCAACGATTTGATCGACCTGCTCTCCAGATGTACCTTCCGGGAAACGCCATGCAACCGAAAATCCTACTTCCTGGAATTCGTCGATGTGCATTTTTTTACGCAGACGACGGCTACGGTTCTTTGCCATTATTTCACCCTCTCGAACATTAAGTCCCATACGCCGTGGCCAAGACGATGACCACGTTGTTCAAATTTGGTTACCGGGCGCGATTCCGGGCGCGGTACATAATCGTTACTCTCTGACTGGTTTTTATACCCGTCAATCGAGGACATCACTTCAAGCATGTGCTCCGCATAGGCTTCCCAGTCGGTTGCCATGTGGAACACGCCGCCCAGCTTCAGCTTGCTTAGGATATGCTCAGCAAACGGTACCTGAACGATACGGCGTTTATTATGACGTGCTTTATGCCACGGGTCAGGGAAAAACAGCTGAACCATAGATAAAGAATTGTCAGGAATCATTTTATGCAGGACTTCGACGGCATCATGGCACATGACACGCAGGTTCTCGACGCCCTCTTCATGAGCTGAAGCCAGACACGCGCCAACGCCCGGTGAGTGAACCTCAATGCCGAGGAAATTTTGCTCCGGACGCGCTTTCGCCATCGCCACCAGCGAAGCCCCCATACCAAAACCAATTTCAAGCGTGACTGGCGCATCGCGACCAAACAGCGCAGCGAAATCCACAGGTTCTTCGCTGAACTCAACGCCCATCACCGGCCAGTAGTTTTCCAGCGCGTGTTCCTGCCCTTTCGTCAGTCGCCCCTGGCGACGAACAAAACTACGAATCCGGCGCAGCGGGCGGCCGTTTTCATCAAATTCCGGTGAAATGACGTCGTTCTTCATAAAAGTTTAGTCTGCTGTGTTTGAGTTCTGAAAACGGGCATTATCCAAAGTTAGTTGCCGGATGCAAGTAAAGGAAGAAAGTGAGCAGCGGAAAGTTCCGGTTTACACCCCGTTGCCGCTGTGCTGCAATCTTGCCCCCGGCAATAATGAAACGGTAATCATGCAAGCGTCTCAATTCTCGGCTCAGGTTTTGAGCTGGTACGACAAATACGGGCGGAAAACGCTGCCCTGGCAAATTGATAAGACGCCTTACAAAGTATGGCTCTCTGAGGTGATGCTGCAACAAACTCAGGTTGCGACCGTTATCCCCTACTTTGAGCGCTTTATGGCGCGCTTCCCAACGGTAACGGATTTAGCCCATGCGCCGCTGGATGAAGTCCTGCATTTATGGACCGGGCTGGGCTATTACGCTCGAGCGCGTAATCTGCATAAAGCCGCGCAACAGGTTGTGACGCAGCACGGCGGCTCATTCCCGCAAACCTTTGATGAAGTGGCCGCCCTGCCAGGCGTCGGACGTTCAACTGCAGGCGCGATCCTTTCGCTCTCCCTGGGTCAGCATTTTCCGATTCTTGACGGTAACGTCAAACGTGTGCTGGCTCGCTGTTATGCTGTAAGCGGCTGGCCGGGTAAAAAAGAGGTCGAAAAGAAACTGTGGGAGTTGAGCGAGCAGGTTACGCCAGCCCATGGGGTTGAGCGGTTTAATCAGGCGATGATGGATTTAGGCGCCATGGTCTGTACGCGCTCAAAACCCAAATGTTCCCTGTGTCCGTTGGAAAATGGCTGTGTGGCGAGCGCCAATGCAAGCTGGGCGCTGTACCCAGGTAAAAAACCCAAACAGACATTACCAGAACGGACGGGCTATTTTTTACTGATGCAGCATGAAAACGAGGTGTTGCTCGCGCAGCGACCACCCAGCGGCTTATGGGGTGGCTTATACTGTTTTCCGCAGTTTGATGATGAGGATGGGCTACGCGACTGGCTGGCGCAACGGCAAATTAACGCAGATAATCTGACCCAACTTAATGCGTTTCGCCATACCTTTAGCCATTTCCACTTAGATATTGTGCCTATGTGGCTTCCCGTGTCCTCATTCACCTCATGCATGGATGAAGGCAACGCGCTCTGGTATAACTTAGCGCAACCGCCGTCGGTCGGACTGGCGGCCCCCGTGGAGCGTTTGTTACAGCAATTACGTGTCGGCACACAGGTTTAACGTACCGGTCGATAAAGAGGATTTTTTATGAGCAGAACGATTTTTTGCACTTTCCTGCAACGCGAAGCAGAAGGACAGGATTTTCAGCTGTACCCGGGCGATCTGGGAAAACGCATCTATAACGAGATTTCTAAAGAAGCATGGGCGCAATGGCAGCATAAACAAACCATGCTGATTAACGAGAAGAAACTCAATATGATGAACGTTGAACACCGTAAGTTACTGGAACAGGAGATGATTAACTTCCTGTTTGAAGGTAAGGATGTGCATATTGAAGGCTATACGCCTGAAGAAAAAAAATAAGCATCGCTTGCTGGCAATCTCGTAGGCCGGATAGGGTGCTTGCACCGCCATCCGGCAAAACGATACAACAACAAACACAACACGCACTCCCGGAATGATGAAAAAATTTCTCGCGCTTGCCGTTATCGCGCCGTTGCTCATCTCCTGTTCCAGTTCGACCAAAAAAGGCGATTCCTATAACGAAGCCTGGGTCAAGGATACCAACGGTTTTGATATTCTAATGGGGCAATTTGCCCATAACATTGAGAATCTGTGGGGATTTAAGGAAGTGCTGATTGCGGGTCCGAAGGACTACGTAAAGTATACCGATCAGTATCAAACCCGCAGCCATATCAATTTTGATGACGGTACGATAACCGTCGAGACCATTGCCGGGACAGATCCAGCCGGACATCTGCGTCTAGCGATTATCAAGACGTTGCTGATGGGTGATGATCCGGGTTCTATCGACCTCTATTCCGATGTCGACGACATTAAGATTTCCAAAGAGCCGTTCCTGTACGGGCAGGTAGTCGATAATACCGGCCAGCCTATTCGTTGGGAGGGACGTGCAACCAATTTTGCCAACTACCTGCTACAAACGCGACTGAAAAAGCGCAGCAATGGCTTGCGTATCATCTATAGCGTGACGATCAATCTGGTCCCAAATCACCTTGATAAGCGCGCGCATAAATACGTCGGCATGGTACGTCAGGCTTCACGTAAGTATGGCGTCGACGAGTCGCTGATTCTGGCCATCATGCAAACCGAATCCTCGTTTAACCCGTATGCGGTCAGCCATGCCGATGCGCTGGGACTCATGCAGGTGGTACAACACAGCGCCGGAAAAGATGTGTTCCGTTCCCAGGGGCGCTCAGGCACGCCAAGCCGTAGCTTCTTGTTTGACCCGGCCAGCAACATTGATACCGGTACTGCCTATCTGGCAATGCTGAATAATGTCTATTTGGGCGGCATTGATAATCCGACCTCGCGTCGCTATGCGGTGATCACCGCGTATAACGGCGGCGCGGGCAGCGTGCTGCGCGTGTTCTCGAACGATAAAATACAGGCCGCAAACATCATTAACAGCATGTCCCCTGGGGACGTTTATCAAACGCTGACCACCCGACACCCATCTGCTGAATCACGCCGATATCTTTACAAGGTCAATTCCGCACAAAAATCATATCGTCGCCGCTAATGTATCCCTCTCTTGCCCCCTAAAACGGGGGCCTGAAGAGGGAAAAACGTTAACTCCATCACTCTTTTGCTTTGCAATCCGAAATTGTTTGCAAATATTTGTCACAGGTAACAAAAAAAGAGTGCCTCTCGTTGATAGAATCACATCATATAGCCACGGCAAATGTGCCTTTTAAAACATTCATCCGCATTACGGTGTGAGGAAATTAACATGAATCTTAAGCTGCAGCTGAAAGTTCTCTCGTTTCTGCAGTTCTGCTTATGGGGTAGTTGGCTCACTACCCTCGGCTCCTATATGTTTGTCACCCTTAAATTTGATGGTGCATCCATTGGCGCGGTGTACAGCTCGCTGGGGATCGCCGCCGTGTTTATGCCTACGCTGTTAGGGATCGTGGCTGACAAATGGATCAGTGCGAAATGGGTGTACACCATTTGTCACCTGGTCGGCGCAGCAACGCTGTTCGCCGCAGCGGAAGTCACCACGCCAGGCGCCATGTTCTTTGTGATCTTGCTTAACTCCCTGGCCTATATGCCAACGTTGGGGTTAATCAACACCATCTCTTACTATCGCCTGCAATCAGCCGGGATGGATATTGTTACAGACTTCCCGCCAATCCGTATCTGGGGCACCATCGGCTTTATTCTGGCGATGTGGGCGGTAAGCTTCTCCGGCTTTGAACTGAGCCATATGCAGCTGTATATCGGCGCGACGCTGTCCGTCGTATTGGCGCTGTTTACCCTGACGCTGCCGCATATCCCGGTCGCCAATCAGCAGAAAAACCAGAGCTGGTCTTCCATGCTGGGTCTGGATGCCTTCGCGCTGTTTAAAAACAAGCGTATGGCGATTTTCTTCATCTTCTCTATGATGCTGGGCGCAGAGCTGCAAATTACCAATATGTTCGGTAATACCTTCCTGCACAGCTTCGATAACAATCCGCTGTTCTCCGGCAGCTTCATCGTTGAACACGCGTCAGTGATGATGTCGATTTCGCAGATCTCCGAGACGCTGTTTATCCTGACCATCCCGTTCTTCTTAAGCCGTTACGGTATTAAGAACGTGATGCTTATCAGTATCGTGGCGTGGATGCTGCGCTTTGGCCTGTTTGCCTACGGCGATCCAACACCGTTTGGTACCGTGCTGCTGGTTCTGTCGATGATTGTTTACGGCTGCGCCTTCGACTTCTTCAACATCTCTGGCTCCGTGTTTGTAGAGAAAGAAGTTCGCCCTGAAATCCGCGCCAGCGCACAAGGCATGTTCCTGATGATGACCAACGGCTTCGGTTGTATTCTGGGCGGTCTGGTGAGCGGTAAAGTAGTTGAACACTATACGCTGAACGGTATTACCGATTGGCAGACCGTGTGGCTGATCTTCGCAGGTTACTCGCTGGTTCTGGCTTTTGCCTTCGTTGCGCTGTTTAAATACAAACACGTACGCGTTCCGGCAGGCGCCCAGACTATCGCGCACTAATCTTTATTGATTAAATAGGGTCACCTGATGGTGGCCCTATTTGGTCAGATGACGCTTACTTCAGAACATATCCATACAGACGTTTAATACCGTCTGCATCCGTTTCACTGTAAACCCCTTGCAGCTCCGGCGAGAAGCCCGGCAGCAGGTTTATGCCCTCTTCCAATGCCAGGAAGTAACGTTGCACCGCCCCGCCCCATACTTCGCCCGGTACCACGCACAGTACGCCCGGAGGATAAGGCAGCGCGCCTTCTGCCGCAATGCGACCAGCGGCATCACAAATACGCACCAGTTCAACATCACCGCGGATAAAGGCGCTGTTAGCATCCTGTGGGTTCATCGCCACGGTAGGTAAACTCTCCTGACGGAACATCGCTTTTTGCAGATCTTTCACATCAAAGCTGACGTACAGTGAGTGCATCTCCTGACACAGTTCACGCAGCGTGTAATCCCGGTAACGTACCGGATACTTGTTGAAGATGGTGGGCAGCACGTTTGCCAGCGGCGTATCGTCTTCAATATGTTGTTCAAACTGCGCCAGCATCGCGACCAGTTGCGCCAGTTTCTCAGCGCTTTCTGCCGGGGTCAGCAGGAACAGAATCGAGTTAAGGTCGCATTTCTCCGGCACGATACCGTTTTCACGCAGATAATGCGCCAAAATCGTCGCCGGAATACCAAACTCAGTATATTGCCCGGTTTGCGCATCAATGCCCGGAGTGGTTAACAGCAGTTTGCAGGGATCGACAAAATACTGGTCGCGTGCATATCCAGAAAAACCATGCCATTTAGCACCAGGTTCAAAGCTAAAGAAGCGACGCTCGCTGGCAATCACCTGTGTCGGATAGCTTTCCCACGGTTTGCCATCTACTACCGGAGGAATAAACGGTTGAAGCAGCTTACAGCGGGTAATAATCGCTTTGCGGGCCTCGATCCCCAGCGTCACACATTCCTCCCATAGCCGACGGCCGCTCTCGCCTTCATGGATTTTGGCGTTAACGTCCAGCGCCGCAAACAACGGGTAAAACGGGCTGGTGGAAGCATGCAGCATAAACGCATTGTTCAGACGCTTATGCGGGCAGAAGCGCGCCTGGCCGCGAATATGGTTATCCTTTTTATGGATCTGCGAGGTTTGCGAGAATCCGGCCTGCTGTTTGTGTACCGACTGAGTGACAAAGATCCCCGGATCGTTAGCATTGAGCTCTAGCAGCAGCGGCGACCCATCGGCCATCATCGGGATAAATTGCTCGTAACCGACCCATGCGGAATCAAACAGGATGTAATCGCACAGGTGACCGATCTTGTCGATCACCTGCCGGGCGTTGTAGATCGTACCGTCATAGGTACCCAACTGAATGATCGCCAGACGGAACGGGCGCGGTTGATCAGCCTTTTGCGGCGCAACTTCTCGAAGTTGCTGGCGCAGATACTCCTCATCAAAGCAGTGCTCATCAATGCCGCCAATAAAGCCAAACGGATTACGCGCCGCTTCCAGATAAACCGGCGTAGCACCCGCCTGGATCAGCGCTCCGTGGTGGTTCGATTTATGATTGTTGCGGTCAAACAGCACCAGATCGCCGCGCGTCAGCAGCGCATTGGTGACCACTTTATTGGCCGCAGAGGTCCCATTCAGCACAAAGTAGGTTTTATCCGCGTGGAAAACTTTCGCAGCAAATTTCTGCGCATGTTTCGCTGATCCTTCATGAATCAACAGATCGCCAAGCTTAACGTCAGCGTTGCACATATCCGCGCGAAACAGATTCTCACCAAAGAACTCATAGAAATGTCGGCCCGCAGGATGCTTCTTAAAAAACTCACCGTGTTGGTGTCCCGGGCAGGCAAACGTGCTGTTCCCCATTTCGACATACTGGGTAAGCGTGTCATAGAACGGCGGCAGCAGCTCTTCCTCATACTGACAGGCAGCAGATTCCAGCTCCAGCCAGTCCTGGGCCTGACCGCGAATTACCGCATTAACGCCCGCAGGCACATCAACATCAGACTCTGCGAACAGAAACACAGGTAGATGAAAACCGGTGCGTTTCAGCAAAGCCAGGATCCCACTGCGGCTGTCCGCAACGGTAATGACGACTGCCGCAACGTCAGTAAAATCGGTACTGTCCAGCGACACCACCTGACGATGGCTGGACAGACGAGAAACCAGTTCACTACTGGCGGCAATTTTCATTGATTTCATAAGCGCAATAACCCGTTTCGGGAAAATCAAAAGTCCCGGACAACGCCGCATGGCTTTGCCCACGAAATGACAGGTCAAACTGGTTACCAGCCCCGACCGCCAGACATCAGTAAAAGCAGATAGCCTCTGATTTTACTGTTATCCTGCAGTGAGCGTGCGCTGCCCTCACCGCATGGTGGGAGCGTAAAGATAAGTCGCGGGAAGGGGCAAACGTCGCGCAAAAAGGCGATGTTGAAGGCGATGTAGGGGGAGTAATATCATCCCAGGCAGCCCCATTCAGACAGGAGAAAATTCGCGCAATCATGGCACCTTTCAATTACAGGCGCAAGATAAAATCTTGCGCGAAAACCTTACAGATCAGCAAGCATTTCGTCTGAAAGTTGCGGCATAATAATGCAATCTGAAACATAATTTCACCCAGCTAATTGCCTTTAGTATCAAGACGATGATGGGTATGCAGGAGCAAATGTGGTAATCGGACCCTTTATTAATGCCAGCGCTATTTTATTTGGTGGCATTCTCGGCGCGCTGCTCAGCCAGCATATACCAGAACGTATTCGGGTCTCCATGACCTCTATTTTCGGGCTGGCCTCGTTAGGGATTGGTATCTTGCTGGTTATCAAATGCGCCAATCTACCGGTGATGGTTCTGGCAACGCTCGTCGGCGCGTTAATTGGCGAGTTTTGTCATCTGGAAAAAGGGATCAATGCTGCGGTAGCCAAAGCGCAGCAGCTTTTCACCCGCTCGGACGCCAACGTTACGCACGAATCCTTTATTCAAAGCTATGTGGCTATCATTGTGCTGTTTTGCGCCAGCGGTACCGGGATCTTCGGTGCGATACATGAAGGGATGACAGGCGACCCGAATATTTTAATCGCCAAGTCATTTTTGGATTTCTTCACGGCCATCATTTTTGCCTGTTCATTAGGAATCGCGGTATCCGCCATTTGCATGCCGATGCTGGCAATCCAGTTAACGCTTGCCACCTGTGCAGCACTGATTTTACCCCTGACGACGCCAGCTATGATGGCCGATTTCAGCGCCGTAGGCGGTCTATTGCTGCTAGCAACCGGTTTGCGTATTTGCGGCATCAAAATGTTTGCGGTTGTGAATATGCTTCCTGCCCTGCTGCTGGCAATGCCGCTTTCCGCCGCCTGGACGGCATTTTTTGCCTGAGAATGCGTGCATTAGCAGCAATGTGGTGATAGATTGTGCAGTCTGCATTGATTTGAAGAAATTTCGTTGACGAAGCGAAGCGAATCGGGTTTAATGCGCCTCGTTGCCCGGATAGCTCAGTCGGTAGAGCAGGGGATTGAAAATCCCCGTGTCCTTGGTTCGATTCCGAGTCCGGGCACCACTCATTTATAACCCTCGCTTCGGCGGGGGTTTTGCTTTTTGAGTCAACAACTTGTTGGTTTACCAGTAGTTACCTCTTTTTAATTTCCTCCGGCCCCGCTTCCCGGTGGTACAGAAAGGTGGTACAAAATGGGCATTATGATACAGCCAACAAAAAACCGTTTCGGCGTTTACCTCGTCCGTAAGGCCGTCCCCAAACACCTGCAAGGCATCCTAAATAAACGTGAGATCAAGTTCACCCTTGATACCAAAGACGTGAGGGAGGCCAGAGAACGTGCACCCGCAAAAATCATTCAGATCGACATGATGCTTAGGCTGGCAGAAAAGCAGCTTGAAGCGGAAGAGTCCTTAACTGATGCCGATATAGAGATGATCGCTGGTGTATGGGCTTCACGTACCATGCAGAATGGCGAGCTAATCCGGGATCGATACCTCGTTGAAGATGTTCTCGATGGTAAAACAGGAATGTTCCACTCGCCGGAAAACGACATCATTCACGACTGGCTGGAAGACCGCGAACGCAAGCCCCGCTACAAGTCAGAAACATGGCAGGCAGAACGTGACGAATCCATCTGCAAACTGATGGTTGTAGAGCTGGATGAAGCTCTGGAATACACGCCCCTCATTCTCACCCCGGCCTGGCGAATCCGTCTGGCATGGCGACTGGCTGAACGGCGTAGCGATATCACCAATGCTTACCTTCTGAATCTTCGCCCCCAGCACTACGCTAGAAGCAAAGGTCTGGACGTTCTCCCCGCAGAAAGACCTGAAACTCTCACCTTCGCAGACCTGTTCGAACGCTATAAAGATCACGTTATGCGTCATGAACCACTGCGTGCAGAAAGTCGGATTATCGCCTACACAACATCGGCAAATCGCTTCATTGAGTTTATTGGGCAGAAGGCCGTAGAGGACATCACCGTTACTGACCTCGCCGACTTCCGTAACCTGCTCGAAAAGCTCCCATCCCGTCCTTCTAAGGCGGTACGGTTACTGCCACTGCACAAGCAGGTGGACGCTGAAGGTGAAAAAATCAGCCCTGTCCGTGTTGAAAATATGCTTAAAGAGCTGTCGTCGGTCTTTCGCGTCGCGGTAGAGGACGGCAAGCTAACTGAGAACCCGTTAGGCAAGCTGAAGAAACGTAAGGTCGTCGCTGGCCCGGCAGTCGTCAGGTCTTTCAGTCGCGATGAAATCAGCCGTATCTTCTCTCTGCCCGTCTTCCACGGTGAAGAAACGCCGTATGGAGCTATGGCGTACTGGATACCGATAATTCTCTACTACTGCGGTGCCCGCGTTGAGGAAATCGCCCAGCTCCGTAAGGGTGACATCGTGGAGGTGGACGGTACACCCTGCTTCAGGCTGACAATGGGTGAAGGCCAGTCGATCAAGATGGGTAACACACGCCAGTTCCCGATACATAGCCACCTGATTGAGCTGGGCTTCCTTGATTTCGTGCAGTCCAGCACCAATCAGCTCTTTGCCGATAAGTCCGAAGTGAACCGGAAATATTCATACAACTACGGTCGCTGGTGGGGGAACTACATTCGGGAACACGGCCTGACGCGGCAGGGCATCAAGCCGACCCACAGCTTCCGCCACACGCTCGTTACACTATGCCGAGATCTGAACATTCGCGAGGAAATCCAGGACAGCATTCTCGGACATAACGAAAATTCATCTGACAGAGCGAAGGCCAGTCACGGTTATGGTGAAACAAGCGTACAGGCCCAGCGTAGCGTCATCGAGCAAATTCCAAGGCTGAATCTTCAGTGGAGCCGCACTTAACTTACTTTTACCAGACAATCCGGGCATCCGTGCCCGGTAAATCAGAATGGATAAACCTGTGTTTCACGCTGAGTATGGTCGGTAACGATAGCCTTGACGTCATAGCCGCTCAGGAGCCACAGGAGGTCACGCATGATGAAATCTGCCCGGTCATGGGTGAGACCGCCCCGGTAGTCCTTCACATGCTTGTAGATGGCTTCGGTGATGGCTGCCGGGAGTTCATCCAGCTCAGTATCAATCGCACAGTTATAGCCAGTGGCACGCTTCTCGTGGTCGAGAATCAATCGTAAGTAATTCATGGAAATCTCCTGTTAGTTCCGATTCGTGCCGGGGTGTCGCTGGGCGATATCACCGTCAGGGCAACGAATAAGGCGGATACTGCACCTTAGCGTGCCGTTTATTTAGCTATTTTCATAAAGTCACCATGAAAGATCTCACAGAAAGAGTTTACTAATATGCTGAATAATCGGCACTAAACTACTGTTCATTCTCCAGTATGCCCTCCCTGCCAGCATTATGGGTCAGCAGAGAGGAACAAACGGCACTACACGGTCAGCTTCACTGAATCAAACACACGTGGCATGTCGGCAGTGAGAGCAATCCCACGGAAACCGGCCTTACTGTCACGACGAAGCTTGGTGAAACCACGTTCAGCCATCTTTTTGTTAAAGACACGCTGGGTCATACGCCATTCATTGCCCTCGCAGGCAAAAGTCTGGAATGCCTGGTAGAGTGCCGTCGCCGGAGTATATGCGTCAGGCTGGAGGATACAGCCGCTCAGGAACTCACCCAGCAGGTCGCTCTCTTCGCGGTAATCGTCGTTAGCCTTGACTACTACGGCCGGGAGGGAGCGCTTGAGGCCGTGCTCCTGCCACTCTGCGACCCCCTCCAGTGCCCAGTTAAGGATGCCAGGCAGTTCAGCCAGCAGACGAGCCGGAAGCGTCGGGTCCGCCTGTTCCGCCGAGAACTGAGCCGCGAAAGGGATGAGGCACATACGACGCCACATTCCGTGTGACATATCGTGGATGATGGGCTTATGGTTGCCGATAATCACCAGCGAGAACTGAGCGGTGAACTCAATTTCATGCTTTCCATACACCTGACGGGCAACAAGCGTATCGCCCCCGGTCATCGACTTAATGAGCATGTCATCGAAGCGACCACCTTCGGGTAATTCATTGGCAACGACCAGGCGTTTACCGGGCAATTTGGCGAGAGATGCGTTCGGACCGCCGACACTGCGGTTAGCCATCAGCACATCACTGTTAATCTGCGTCGCGTAGGTGCCCATCAGGGTCTGAATGACCTGGATAAACGTCGATTTACCGTTGCTACCATGACCGTAGAAGAAAAACAGAAGCTGTTCATCGGTCCGGCCCGTTAGCATATAGCCCACGAGGCGCTTCAGAAAGGCAGCCAGTTCTGCATCCCCGCAGGTGATCTCCGCTATGAACCGCTCCCACGCCGGACAGACCGCTCTCGGGTCGTACTCCACCGGGCAGACACTGGTAATCAGGTCCTGACGGCGATTTTCACGGTAGCGCTGCGTCTTAAGTTCAATCACTCCGTTTTTGACGCGAACAAGCATCGGGTCAGCATCCAGTTCCACCGTGCGAACCTCAACCTTCGGCTTTAGTAGCTCAATCATCGCCTTCATCAGAGACAGATTGTGCAGGCGATTAGCATAGGCAACCTGGTCGGCTCCTCGTTTACGGATATTCTCGTCGTCCGAAGCGAGCATTGCCTGGCCTTCAGCAAGCACAGCATTCGCAGTCTGTTTGGCATATTCCAGAATCTGCACCCCGGCAGGAACCCAGCAGTGATCCAGCCAATGGATAAACGTATCGGTTTCCCGGATATACCGCAGGCCGGGTCCGTAGAGACGGGCCATCCGGTTGGCATTCCCGGTATCATTGAAGCTTTCGGACCCGCAGGCCCCGGCAGCCAGAGGAGCGATGACCTCAAACTTCGGCGTGAAAGTTGCCAAAAGACTCATAAAGTCGCCACCGCCACGGAGGTAACTGTCGATATCACCGCCCCGCACTGGAACGATAATGTGTTGAGCATCGAATTTCTGGCGATAGCGGTCACCGGCATCGTCATGGTCGAAGAAGGTGATCACTTCACGGCCCAGCGATTCGATAAACTCCACCTGCTCGCGGCTGACAGAGCCAATAGAAGCCAGTACCGGACCGTCATAGACTTCCATCAACGCCAGACGGTCATTCTCTCCCTCGACCAGGGCGATGGCTCCAGGGCGCTCCAGTGATTCCAGTCCGTACCAGAATGCACCGGGTAACCAGTAACGTTTAGGCTGCTGGAACTTAAAATTACCAGCGGGATCTTTGAAGGTGAAACGGGCAATTTTTCCATCAACGAAATGCGGGTAGGCATACACCCCGGCAGGTGCGAAATCTACCAGGCGACCATTCTGGAGGCGGACCATACCTGTCTCCAGAATTTCCTCATCGCTGAAACGCTCACGTAGCGCCGCTACAAGCCCGCCATCAGCATATCCGACCTTAGTCGCCATCAACGTTTTAACGTTATGACCCCGCGTTACCGTCTGATATACGAGTTCATCCATCTTACCGAGCAGATTCCGGTGGTAATACTCAGCGGTTGCCGCGTTGATTTCTGTCAGCCGCTCCAGATTACGGGTATCCGGCTCTGGTTCTGCCGGGACGACCTCCACCGATGTGTACGGTTCGAACTCCATTTTTGTGATAGCACTGGCGGCCTCGACTGGCGATGAGAGGTCGCAAAGCTTCATCACCAGGTCGATTACACTTGAATGATCGCCGCAGGAATAACAATGAGCCTGATTTGTGTCAGTGTGCAGGCGGAAACAACCCTTATGACCACAGAGCGGGCAGCTCTCATCTTCAGGTTCGACACAGTCAGTGCTGCAGGGTTTGGTGCCAAGACCAGTAACGTTAGTGTAAACGTCTGCGATGGGGAGAGCGTTAAGCTCAGTGAAATTGTACTGCATGGTTAATGCCAAGCTGTATATCGGACACAGCCAGTCCAGTTGCGTACCCGGCCACTGTGTGACCATCCAATGGGACCGCGAGAAAGAGACTACCCTGGTGAAATACCGCTTGTAAAGAGCAGCAGGGACAGGGGATATGATGGATTCGTCGATTTGGTTGTTACTTGCAGCAAATCGAGGAGTGTAAAGAATTGTAGGCTAAATCAAGCCGTGCCGATTTCTGTCGGAAGCCGCTTCGCCGCTTTCCCCATTACACCAATAAAAGTAGCAAGCAGACCCCAGCGAGTGCCGATTATCAGGCATATTAGTAAAACTTTTCTACGAGATCTCTCATGTAGACTTTATGAAAAAGACTTAAGAATCGGCACTGGAGGTCCTCCGTTTCCTCATTATCAGCGTCCCGCCAGTGAAATCGCCCACAGCAGCACCCAACAGAAATCGGCACTAATCGGCATTCAACGATCCACAGCCCCCCCGGTACAAGAAACGTGCATACAACCACAGGAGAAAACTATGCACGACATCATCAATGAAGCCCGAGAACTGTTAACTCAACGGCTGTACCGAAACGAATCGCTGGGTTCACCGCGTGAAACCGAAAGCTATCTCGCCCTACAGCTTGGCGATCGTGAGCAGGAGGTCTTCGCCGTCATCTTTCTCGATTCCCAAAATCAGGTTCTTCAGTATAAGGAAATGTTCTACGGAAGCATCGCGTCCACAAGCGTCTACCCCCGCGAGATAGCCCGCTTAGCGCTTCGCCTGAATGCCGCTGCGGTCATCTGCTCCCATAACCACCCATCAGGCCATCCCGAGCCGTCAGAGGCCGACAGGAACATCACCGGGCGTATAAGGGAAGCGATGGAACTGATTGAGGTCCGGGTACTGGATCACATCGTCGTCGGTGGCGGCCAGACCGTATCGTTCGCAGAGAGGGGCTGGCTATGAACTGCATACTGCCGTTACAGCGTGGTTTCATCGGGATACTGGAGAAGCACCGTAAGCCGGGCGAGTGCATCCTCAACTTCCGCTCACCGGATTATTCGCCAGAAGGTGGTTACCGCCCGGTTGAAATCCGCCTGGTCGGTGACGCGCTGGATTACATCACCGAGTTCGCTTACTTCGGTGTCTGGCCTGAACTGGAAAAATCGCTGGATTTCGACTTTGGTCAGGGCATCGGGTTTCAGCCCTTAACCGGATGCACCGATATTCGACGCTACCATGAGCTGTTTCAGCTCTGGCAGCGAAACTTCACAGCTTACTATCGGGCAGGCGTCTACGAGGTGAAACCATGAACTGGAAATCGTTACTCGTTGAAGCTCTGATTATGGCAATCACGACCTTTGCCACCGTGTTCTTCCGGGGAATGGCATCCCGCTATGCCTCCGACGAAGATATCTACTGTTAACCCCACACAAATAGCCCATGCCCGTGCGACAAACGTAGAACCCCCGGCAATGCTTGTCACACGGGTTTGTTTTCGGGATTTGATACGTTTCTCTTACAGGGTCTTTGAGCCTATCAGGAGGCCATCATGGCAATTATAGGATACGCCCGTGTTTCGACTACGGGACAGTCGCTAGAGCAGCAACTGACGGCACTGACAGAGTGCGAAAAGGTTTTTCAGGAAAAAATCAGCGGCAGCAAGACGGACAGACCACAACTACAGGCAATGCTTGAGTTCGCCCGCTCCGGGGACGTGCTAAAAGTGACTAAGCTGGATCGACTTGCCCGGAATACCCGGCACTTGCTGGAAATCACAGATCTGCTTCATTCAAAAGGGGTAACGTTACAGATACAGAACCTTGGCATCGACACGGCCACCCCGACTGGCAAGCTGATGCTGACCATGATAGGGGCCATCGCCACGTTCGAGCGGGAGATCATGCTTGAGCGTCAGGCCGAGGGAATTGCCCTGGCGAAGGCTAAAGGTGTCTACAAAGGCCGCAAGCCAACCGCCATGGAAAAACGAGACGAGGTGCTGCACCTTCTCTCGCAAGGCATTGCCAAAGCGACTGTCGCGAAGCGGCTAGGGATTAGCGTGTCGAGTGTTCATCGGATTGCCGCCAGCTGAAAGCCCAAAAGGAGAGTCATTCTCCTTTTTTGCCAGCCGCTTTCCCACTGTAGTGCCAATCTGCCAGTCAGGGATAAACGTTGTAACCGTACAAACGTCCCAAGTGACATGCCTGTAGAAATCTATAGCCTCCCTATATAATATTTATTTAAAAAAGCCATTCGTAATATATATGGTAAGACTACCTCTATAGATGTCTTAGGATGGCGTTTGAAAGGTTACAACGTTTGAATGACCTGGAAGCCTCACCACGTAAGGGTTTCGTTGTAACTTTTCCTGTAACCTTTGGCTAAAATTTCCGTATTCCTCCTCCGTGACGTGCTCGTTTCAGTGCATTTCAGTTTGTCAAAGCAACCTTTCGTGTTAAGGGAGGGAATCCACGGCCCCCCCCTGCCATACACTATAAATGTTCACCCAGTCCCTTGAGCAGTATGTCCAGCAACAGGCTCTGGATACGGTTAGCCGCGTCCGGTCGGGAAAGGTAATCCAGCGACATGCCGTTCTGCGTATCCATCCGCTCAATCACAGCAGCATCGACCGCTTTCGGGAAATCACCTAACATAATGGCGTCACGGGAATTGTTGCGTACCTGCTCCATTAACGGCTGGTTCTCAGCAATTTTACTCGCCATACCCTGCAACCAGTCGAGTTTGTCACCATCGGTCACTTCTGTACCGAACAAATCGTTAAGCTGTTCCAGAATATGCGAGAGGAAGTCTTTCTTTTCCTCACGGGCTTTAGCACTGCCCACTGCCGATACGCCCTCTAAGCCGTAGCCCTGAGCATCTTCTTGCAGTTTCAGATCCTGGGTTCGTTTAGCCCTGAGGCTGTAATGGCTCAGGATCACCGCTGAAAGGTCTATCTCGTCTTCTTCCAGTACTTCCTGACGAAGCATCGGTAGTAAATGGCGGGCGAAGACACAGAGGCGTTCCAGGTCCTGGTCATCAAATGACGTGATCTGAGACACAAACTCGTAGAAGCGGATGTAGCTGTTCAGGTCCTTCTTGAACAAATCGAGTTCCGCTCTGGCTTCTGCGGCTTCGGTTACGCGTCGTTCAGCATTCACCTTATCTGTCTTTGAACCACCTTCCAGCTCAATATCTTTGAGCATCCGGCGGGATTCGCGTATCGCTTCACTGGCGAGCTTGTAGCGTTTACTGAACCGGTCTACGGCGGGTTTGATATAGCCGGTTAAGGACTCTGGTCCACGCTTGGGATCGAAGTAGGCATCAGTGAATGACTCGACCTCACTCCAGGTAAAAATGCCCGTCCCTTTGAGTTTATGGAACAGGTCATATACCAGATTGGGGTCTGACACGGTTTCAAGTTTCGCCGTCTCGTAGTACTTCTGAAACTCTTCTAGGACATCCTGAGGGTCATTCACAAAATCCAGGACAAAAGTACTGTCCTTGCCTGGATAGGTGCGGTTCAGTCGGGAGAGGGTCTGGATACAGTCAACGCCAGTCAGCTTCTTATCGACATACATGGCACAGAGTTTCGGCTGGTCAAATCCCGTCTGAAACTTGTTCGCCACCAGCATGACCTGATAGTCCTGGGTATCGAATGCTTTCCGCATGTCCCGACCATTGAGATCAGGGTTCATGTTTCGCTCGTTAAAGGTCTGCCCCTCCTCTTCAATCTCACCAGAGAAGGCCACCATAGCCTGTATGGCCCCGTAACCTTGTTCTTTGACGTACTTGTCGAAAGCCAGTTTGTAACGAACGGCCTCAAGGCGGCTGCTGGTGACAACCATCGCTTTGGCCTGACCGGCCAGTAGATTCATCACATTAGAACGGAAATGCTCAACGATGATCGCGACTTTTTGCCCAATATTGTGCGGATGCAGGCGTACCCACTTAGACAAACGGGTACGGGCTTTTTTGGAATCCACCTCACTGTCAGTTTCGGTCTGCATGGCGAGCTTATAGGCCAGTGAATAATTGGTGTAGTTCTTCAGTACATCGAGAATGAAGCCTTCTTCGATGGCCTGCCGCATGGAATACACATGGAAAGGTTTTGGCTTATTTTCAGTGCCAAGCGGCATATCCAGCTTATCAGGTCGACCAAACAGCTCCAGTGTCTTAGCTTTGGGTGTTGCCGTGAAAGCAAAATAGCTGATGTTCTTACTGCCGCCACGGGCAGCCAGCGTCAGGTTCATCATGTCTTCTGCTGACATTTCCTCTTCCACCTGTTCAGCCATCAGTACCTCACGCAGCTGTCTGGCAGTGCTGCCACTTTGACTGGAGTGGGCTTCGTCAGCGACAACCGCAAAGCGTGAGCTTTTGAGCGTGGTGGATTCCTGAATGGCTTTCAGTACATGCGGAAAGGTCTGGATGGTAACGATTATAATGGGGGTGCCTTTTGACAGAGCTTCAGTCAGTTGTGATGACTTACTCCCATCCCCTTCATCACGGTTAATACGGCTTACTACACCGGATGCATGGTCGAACTGCCCGATTGTTTCCTGGAGCTGACTATCCAGTACTGTACGGTCTGTCACCACGATGACCGAATCAAACAGTTTCTCTCCGCGACTGAGTGAGGCGAGCTGGTGTGTCAGCCAGGCGATAGAATTCGACTTACCGGAACCCGCTGAGTGCTGAATAAGGTATTTCTGCCCAGGCCCTTCCAGGTGAACAGTACTGAGCAGTTTCTGCACCACGGCCCACTGATGGTAGCGGGGAAAGATCATCGTTTCTTTCTTCTGCTGCTTACCGAGTGGGTCTTCTTCAATTTTGACTTCAAGGTGCAGATAACGGGCCAGAATCCTCAGGAAGTTATCCGGTTGCAGGATCTCTTTCCACAGGTACTCCGTGCCATAGCCCACTTCCGGCTGGTCATTACCGGCTCCACCTTCCGACGTCCCTTTGTTGAAGGGAAGGAAGAAGGTCGATTCGCCAGCAAGTTTAGTCGTCATTGCCACCTCGAACTGATTCACCGCAAAGTGAACCAGAGCTCCCCGGCGGAAACTGAGCAGGGGTTCGATTTTACCCAGTGTCTTAAGCTGGCGATCGAACCGGTACTGTTTCTTGGCATTTTCCAGAGACTGCTTAAAGCAGGATTTCAGCTCCAGCGTAGCGACGGGGATACCGTTAAGGAACAGCGTCAGGTCGATTCGCCCGTCATAACCATGAGGGCTGTAAATCAACTCTGGAACCACACGCAGGCGGTTGGCCTGATAACGCGTTAGTAGCTCTGGATTAAGGTCATTGTCTGGTTTAAAACTCGCTAGTTTCAGACGATGACCGCGATCCTCGATTTGGTTACGCAGCAGCCACAGTGTACCGCCTTCGGAGCGGGTTAGCTGGCGTACTGCGGCATCCAGCAGATGGCGTTCAGGAGCTTCACCGTAGGTTTTGCAGTACTTCTGCCATCCCTCGGGCTGGCTCTGCTGGACAAAACCAATCAGGTCTTCCGGGTATATAGCTCGTTCTCTGTCGTAGTGAGCCGAATCACCGATTAACCAGCCAGCACTGGCAAGTGCGGCAATAATATGGTCCTGAAAGGCGCGTTCACGGGCTTTGTCACTCATGCGACCACCTCGCCAGGCTGGGTCCATCCCCGAAGGTCAATCTTACCGGTCACGGCGGCGGAAATCAGGGCAGTGCGGCGTTCATTCATAAAATCAATTGATTGAATAGCCTTTTTCTCAAGAGCATCTAACCTATCCATGACTTGTAGAACGTAAGAAGCAATTACTTCTTGCTCTTCAAGTGGGGGGACAGGAATCATCATTGAACGTAAATCTTTATAATAAATGGCAGCTACACTCGTAGTACCTTTTGCAAGAAGAGCGAGCCATCCTAATGCTCCAGATGAATTAAATACAGCCCCCATGAAATCAGCATTTGAGATGAATTCTTTTTTGAATCTCACCCTCAATATATTTGAGTTGTAAAGAGCACGTTCAAGCTCACCATTCCAAATGGCAACTTTACCTACAAGCTCTAGGCTATTTCTTGTGTTGAATAAAAAATCACCACTTTCTAGGTTGTGAGAGTCGTCATAGTCAACGCCTAGTTCCAAATACTCTAATTTATCAAGAACAATGCGACCTCGACCTAAATTTCCCATTTTTAAAAAAGGAAGACCAGCCTCCTCTTGCCCACCAAGATAGTTCCCACCAAGATCTGCTCGTAATGCTAACAAACCAAATGGCACACATTGCCAATGCTCCGGCACCTCACCCAGCCACTCTACGCCGGAGTCTTTCATCGGAGCATCAGGGTTCAGACCTTTCGTGACAGCGTGGGAAATCACAGCCTGCCGCTTCTCTTTGAGTAGTTCAATCAGTCGCTGATGCTGGGCAATCAGCTTGTCGATACGGGCGGTTTCATAGTCGAGGAAGGCGGCGATGGTGCGTTGTTCATACTGCGTAGGGCAGATAGCAACAAAATCTTTAAGTTGGGATTCGTTTATAGATGGGACAGGGCCTGGATTACTTAACTGACCGAAATCTAACTGGCTAAGCCAGTAATACCAATACGATGAGTTCCCCTCATACGAGAAATATACCATCGTGTTATTATCTGTAATGGACGGCAGGGTTAGAATTCGTCTCTTATTTCCAAGTAATGCGGCACCGACTTTGGGGAACATAATCCCACCGGCAGAGCAAATACGAGCACCTAATTTGCTGGCAACTTCTTTGCTTACGTAGTTTTCAGCCTTTGATAAATATTTTTCATTTCCATCATTATTTGTATCACTAACTTTATAGAATGGATAAAGCCCATCCTGGCTGCCTTGGTATTCATGGGGGAATCCACAGCCAGAGATAAAGTAACCAAAAGACCCCAAACGACCAGTCTGCCAATGTTGAGGTACTTCACCTAACCACTCCACCCCCGAATCCTTATACTCAGGATAGGGTTGGTATTTTCCCAGTACTTCCACTTGTTCAGTACTCACGAATGCACCTCCGCCAGCAACTGCATAATCTCACGGGCAACCACATCGAGGTCAGCATCAATCTCAGCTAAATCACGTGGGGGCTGGTACTGGTAGAAGTGACGGTTAAACGGGATTTCATAACCGACAATCCCCACCTGACCATCCAGCGGGTCCGTCTTACCGGTATCAATCCACGCGTCCGGTACATGGGGCAGTACTTCACGTTTGAAGTACTCGTGAATATCTTCCCCTAACGGCACGTTCTCGTTATCCCGCAGCTCCGGGTTCGGTTCCGCTTCACCCTTAGTCCTGCACACCTCGGCTGCATCATCCTGTTCAGCCAGATGATTCACCAGTAACTTGAATACCGGAGCAGGTAGCTTCACATCACCTAACGCTTTGGTGAGTTGCTTCTTGAACTTATCACGTGAGAGCAATTTGTCATCAGTGAAGCTCGCCAGTGCTGCCAGAATAGCCACCTGTAAAGAGCCATCAAGTTTCGTCCAGGCCTTATCGGCTTGCAGGTTCGCCAGTCGTTCCGTGTCATGTGGATAGAACGCCAGTTTCAGCGGTCGTTCTACTGTAATACGCCGATAACCAAAAGCAGTACTCGGGAATATTTTGGCGATGGAGCTTTCTTCGTAGCGGCTGTACAGACTGACAATCTCTTTCAGTACTTCATCGCTCAGAAACTTACGCTTACTGCCTAAAGACTTACGCATCGGTGAATGCATATCACTGGCGTTAATCAGCAGGACTTTGCCTTTACGTTCTGCGGGTTTGTGGTTCGACAGTACCCAGACATAGGTCGCAATGCCCGTGTTGTAGAACATATCGGTTGGTAGTGCGACCAGGGCATCCAGCAAATCGTTTTCCAGAATATAGCGACGAATTTCACTCTCGCCACTCCCTGCACCACCGGTAAACAGCGGGGAGCCATTCAGGATGATACCGATACGGGAACCAGTACTGTCAGTACCGGGCTGCTGCATTTTCGAGATGAGGTGCATCAGGAACAGCAGAGAGCCATCAGATACACGTGGCAGACCTGGACCGAAGCGCCCATTAAAGCCCTGTTTATCAGCTTCATCACGCACCTGCTTCTCTACTTTCTTCCAGTCCACGCCGAATGGTGGGTTCGACAGGCAGTAGTCGAAACGATTAAAGCGAAGCTGGTCATCGGAGAGCGTGTTACCGAGCTTGATGTTGCTGATGTCCTGCCCCTTTATCAGCATATCGGCTTTACAGATAGCATAGGACTCCGGGTTCAGCTCCTGACCGAAGGTGGCAAGACGAGCTGCCGGGTTCAGTTCATGCAGGTATTCCATCCCACAGGACAGGAAGCCGCCAGTACCCGCCGTTGGGTCATAGATGGAGCGAACAACACCGGGTTTTGCCAGGACATCATCATCACCAGAGAACACCAGAGAGGTCGTCAGACGCACAATATCACGTGGGGTAAAGTGCTCCCCGGCGGTCTCATTCGAACTTTCCGCAAAGCGACGGATCAGCTCTTCAAACACCAGGCCCATGTGGTAGTTGTCGACCGCCTCAGGTGACAGGTCTACCGTCGCAAAGGAACGGGAAACTTTATACAGCAGGTCCGCATCTTCAAGCAGGGTAATGCTGGCCTCGAAGCTGAAATGCTCGAAGACCTCACGGGCGTCTTTTGAGAAAGCCCGCACGTAGGCGTCCAGGTTATCACCCACATGATTTTCGCCCAGTTTGCTCAGTTCCAGCGGCGAGGTGTTATAGAACGCCTGACCTGACGCATTGAGCAGTAATTTATCTCTCGCGAGATCTGGCAGCGCCTTTGTGTTTTCTACTGTTGCCAGTATCTGTGCCTTAGTAGGAGCGAGTACACACTCAAGACGACGCAGTACAGTAAATGGCAGGATGATGCGACCATACTGGGATTGCTTGAAATCACCACGCAGCAGGTCGGCAACGGACCAGATAAGGCTGGCTAAAGAAGAAATATTAGTGGTCATTAGGCTGATACCGAAAGTGTAAAATTACTGGCAAGAATACCCCGTCGCCCCTCTGGTAAACAAGGAGCCTGATCATGTGTGGGCCATACCGCGTTAAAAGTATCAAGAAGGAGCAGAAGGCATTGAGGGTGGTACAAAACAGTGGTACATTCGGAATCGAAGCGTAAAGGTAACTCACTGTTATTCGGTGATTTCGTTGCTATAGAAACGAATCCTTGGTTCGATTCCGAGTCCGGGCACCACTTTCACTTCAATGTACGTCTCCCAAACATCACAAAACTCAAGTATAATCACTGCTATACGCCACTTTCCAACATTACGAACTCCACTGACCTCAACTCGATTCTCTCTAAATCAAGTTGCATCCGGGGGCTTTTCAGGGGGCTCTTTGTGTTCAATGAAAATTGAGGCCCCCATATGGCACTGACAGCCCGGCAGGTCGAGACCGCCAAGCCTAAAGAGAAGGACTATAAACTCTCTGACGAACGTGGCCTTTTTCTCCTGGTAACCACCACCGGAAAACGCTACTGGCGTATGAAATACCGTATCGCCGGTAAAGAGAAAAAGTTATCTATCGGTGTTTATCCTGAAATCTCTCTGGCTGACGCGCGTGTAAAACGCGATGAAGCCAGAAAAGTGATTGCTGATGGCGGCGATCCGAGTGAGAAAAAGCAGCTCGAAAAACTCGCCAAAAAAATATCCGTCGTAAATACCTTCAGGGCACTCGCCATGGAGTGGCATAAGCATAAGTGTATCTCATGGTCGGAAAGCTACGCAGAAAGCGTTCAGGAGGCGCTGGAGAAGGATATTTTCCCGTATGTGGGCAAACGCCCTGTCGCTGAGATCCTGCCTCTGGAGATGCTGGAAGTTTTACGGCTGATTGAAAAACGCGGTTCGCTGGAAAAATTACGTAAGGTCCGGCAGTACTGCAATCAGATCTTCCGTTACGCCATAGCAACAGGGCGTGCGACGATTAATCCAGCTGCGGAACTGACCGGTACTCTGACCGCACCAAAGACCGAGCACTTCCCTCACCTACAGGCATCCGAGTTACCCGCGTTCCTTGCCAGTCTGGCTAATTACCATGGCAGTTGCATTACGCGTATGGCAACCAGTCTGCTGCTACTGACGGGGGTTCGTACGATTGAACTTCGCGCTGCAGAATGGCAAGAGTTTGATCTGGAGAATGCATTGTGGACAATCCCCGAAAGCCGGATGAAAAAGCGCCGCAAACATCTGGTGCCTTTGTCAGACCAGGTTCTGTCGATCCTGCTGGAACTCCGCACTTATACCGGTCAGTATCAACTCGTGTTTCCAGGGCGCTGCAACATCAACAAACCGATGAGTGAAGCCAGTATCAACATGGTTATCAAACGTATCGGCTACGATGGTAAAGCTACCGGACACGGCTTTCGCCACACTATGAGCACCATTTTGCATGAGCAGGGGTTTAATACAGTCTGGATCGAGATGCAGCTCGCTCACGTGGATAAAAACAGCATTCGCGGCACATATAACCATGCACAGTATCTGGATGGAAGACGAGAAATGATGCAGTGGTACGCTGATTATATTGACAATCTTCTCAGTTCATCGACAAAAAGTTAGTGGTTGTTCACCCGCACCTGAAGGTGCGGGGAACGTAATTCTTTTATTTTTTGTTTGTTCTATAACCTTCTGGCATATTTACCGCGCTGTATGGACTTAAACGTGAAGCGATCCAGTACTGCTTTCCCTGTCGGAGCAAGTTCAGGTAAGCAAGACGTTCGGTCAGATCACGCCGTATTGTTTTTTCGCAAATGCTAAATTCGTCAGCAAGGCTCCTGACGGTCAGTGACTCGCCATTGTTGAGGCGGGTTGACCTGATCCCCGTTGATTAATACACCGCGATGTTTGTAATGTCTTCATCAGCAACGTAAGCGATGAGATGGTCTACCCCCTCCTTCACGGCGACTCTCAATACCGTCATGATGGTGGTAATTCAATCAGCGTTGAAAGGGTGAGAAACCATGTCAAGGCTGAACATTATTGGAATTGATCTTGCGAAAACAAATTTTTATCTTTTCAGCCTTTCACCGGAAGGGAAGCCTGGTGGAAGGATTAAGCTCTCTCGTGAAAAGTTGATTGGCTGGTTTACGACACAGTCCAGGATGATTGTCGCCATGGAGGCATGTGGTGCTTCTCATCACTGGGCCAGAGAAATTCAAAAGACGGGGCATGATGTTGTGATGCTACCCGCTCAGCACGTCAGGGCTTATCAGCGTCGCCAGAAAAACGACTATAACGATGCTCAGGCCATTGCCGAAGCCTGCTGGCACGGAACAATTCGCCCAGTTCCGGTAAAAACGCTATCTCAGCAGGATGAACAAACCTTTTTAAAAATGCGACGACTTGTTTCTGAAGAAAGAACGCAGTTAATCAACCATATCAGAGGGTTAATGGCAGAGTATGGTATTGTTTTGCGTAAAGGCGCAACTGAGCTTCGACGTAAATTACCCGAGTTGCTTGAAGATGCAGAGAATGGATTTACGCCCCAGATGCGTGAACTGTTACAACGGCAATATCAGCGGCTGGCGGCTCTGGATGATGAACTCATATGGTATGACAACCGACAGCGAAAAAATGCCGCCGGGGATTCAGTATGCCAGCGCCTACTTTCTATTCCGGGTTTTGGTCCACTGGTTAGTCTGGCAGTGAAAAGCTGGATGGGTGATGGAAAACAGTTTAAAAGAGGTCGGGATGCTTCAGCGGCTCTTGGGTTGGTTCCACGACAATTCAGCACAGGGGGGCAACAGGTTCTTCTGGGGATCACCAAATGTGGAAACAGCTACGTCAGATCAATGCTGATACATGGTGCCCGAGCTGTTTTGTTCAGATCCGCAGGCAAAACGGATCAACTTAGCTCATGGGTTAACCTGGTCCGGGAGAAACGAGGATTTAACAGGGCAGTCGTCGCCCTGGCAAATAAGTTAATTCGTATTGCCTGGGTTATTATCACTCGTAATGAAGTTTACCGGGTTTCGGTAGCATGAAATAAGAAGTTGAAACAGGGTAATTTATACCGTTAACTCCAGCATTGCGTAGAAAGCAGAAACGATGAAAAACAGGTCAAACCTGCATATCGAAAACCTGGGATCGGGGCTTGGCCAGAATTAATCAAGGCCGTGTAAGCGTTAAGGACGATATGCGCGAATGTTTCATCAAGGCCAGAAGCAGTAGCTTCATCAACAGGCCGAATATACGAAAGCAAACCTGTTACTTTCATTGTCACTGCGTTCTTGCAATACGGGGGAAGACCATATAGGTCCCCCTATTAAGAAGCGTTTTTACAACAAAAACCTTCACATGACCGAACGCCGTTTTCCATTCAGGTTACAAAGTGCCTCATCAGCACGATAAACCTCGGCACGGAAGGCTATTCACTTCACATTTAGCATTCTCAAGTACTTACTTTTTCTATTCACGCAGGAAACACAGTGGTATTGTTTTAAGCTAATATCGATGATGTGATACGTACCACCAAACATTGGATGGTAACTTGTTGCTTTCATGAGCCATTTTTCCGTACAGCTGAAAGCGCAATCGACGCAGGGACTTAAAATGACCGGAGTATCTAGCGATCAATACGCTGCTGGTGAACAGGGCTTAGGGTATATCTATCAGCCTCGTTTTGCGCTACTTAAGCTTCTTCAGTGGCCAGAAGATACATCTGTTTTGATCGAAAAAGATGATGACCTAGACTTCGTTAGTTTTGATGGTGTCAAAACACTGGCATCGCTCAAACACAAAGGGGATGGGGATACTCTAACCGACCTGTCTACCGATTTTTGGAAGTCAGTCCGCATCTGGCTTGACCGCTATAATCGTGATGGTAAAACCGAAGCAAATCTTCGTTTCTTTTTGTTTACGACCGGATCTATCTCAAACTCCTCGTTCCTGCAACACTTCTTAGTCGAACCGCCAACAAAAGACGATAATTCAGTATCAATAACTCAACTCACCAACACAGCTCTGGCTAGAAGCAAGTCAAAACTGATCACGGCAATAGCCGATGAGTTCAATAAACTGACTGATGAGCAAAAAGATGACTTCTTATCACGGATAATCATATTTGATGGCGGGCCTCGCATTGAAGACCTCCCAACAATTATCAAAAATCAACACATGCGTATCATTAGACGCGATAACCGAGACGCTATTTTTGAACGACTTGAAGGGTGGTGGAATAACACGATAGTCGATCTGCTAACAGGGAAACGTAAAGAGGCGATTTTTGGTTATGAGATTTCCGACAAACTTGCAGCATTTTCTGAAGAGTACAAATCGGACAATCTGCCGATTACGTTCAGAGGAAAAATTCCCGTTGGAGAAATCGATGCGATGAATGATCCCAGGCTCTTTGTTGTGCAACTCCGTGAAATAGGGGTTTCCTCTAATCGTATCCGAAACGCTATTCTCGACTACTACCGAGCATTTGAGCAGCGTTCTTCATGGGCGCGTGAAAACCTTTTGGTAACAGGAGAGATGGAAGATTATGAAGACCGCCTTGTTGATGAATGGAGTCGCTATAAAGACGTAGTTTTTGAAGAATTAGATGAAAATTCAGCTGACGAAGTACTTATTACTGCGGGAAAAGCATTGTATCAATGGGCCGATCTTGAAAGTGGTAATATTCACTCATTGCGAATCCGAGAACGAGTGACTGAGCCTTATGTAGTTCGAGGAGGATTTCACATCCTTGCGAACAGTAGACCACTACCCAAAATTTTCTGGCATCCCCACTTCCTAAATAGAATTGGGCAATTGTTGGGAGCCCAAGCATGAAGCAATGGGATCAGCGTCCATTCGAGATAAGGAATCTTTTCAATCCTGCATTTTGTGGTGTTGTACTATTCAGAGCAATGCAGAGCTACGAAGAGGAAAACTCACAGGGCATGCCATTTTCTCTCGCTCTTTTAGTTTTACCATTATGTCTGCAAAAAGATTCTCGCCAAGTGTTTGCTGAAAATCCTCGCCGCTACCTTTTGAAAACTATAGAAAACAATCCCAAATTACTCATTAATTTTGCTAACCGCGTCAATAATATGCTGCCATTTACGCTTGAAGCTTTTGGAGTGCTCATGGAACGAGGATGTTTTGTCGTAACGCAAGACGGCCGATTGAAAACAATACCTAATAAAGTTCGCAAATCGGTCATAGGGACTGAAGAATCAATCTCATGCCAGCGTGTCGCGCGCTATATAGGAAAAGAATTTGCCCGTATTGCAGATCGCGTTACGGTGTACACGACCTTTGGAATACGCCCATGAAAATTAAGTCGATTCATGTCTACAGCCATGATGGCCAACGTCGGGACCTGCAATTTAAGGTTAATGGTTTAAATGTCATTACTGGCCGTTCCTCAACCGGTAAATCAGCTCTTTCTGAGATCATTGAATACTGTATGGGTCGATCTACTTTTAACGTACCAGAAGGTATTATTCGCGATAAAGTGTCATGGTTCGCAGTCATTTATCAATTTTCACAGGAACAAGTACTAATCGCGAAACCAACACCAAATGCAGGAGCCACAAGCTGTGGCACCGTTATGCTGCGACGAGGAAATGAACTGACCGCACCAAATTTCAAAGACCTCTCGGTTAACACCGATGATGATTCTGTAGTCGCACTGTTGTCACGATTACTTGGCATCCGCGAGAACCGTACAGACGTGGCAATTGGGCACAGCAGAGAAAGCTTTGAAGCAAACATCAAGCATACTTTTTATTACCTTTTCCAAAAGCAGGGCCTTGTAGCAAATAAAGATCAACTTTTTTATCGACAAAATGAGGCATTTCAGCCACAAGCTATTCGCGACACATTACCGATTCTTTTAGGTATTTCATCAAATGATCGCTATGAACTTGAGGCCAAACTCCGAACAGCACAACGAGATCTGAAAATCAACGCCAAACGTCTTGAACAAGCTCGCGATACAATCGATACATCACTGCTAAAAGGTTCTGGGCTTTTATCTGAAGCCAGAGCCGTGGGTATCATCACACAAGACAAAGAGAGAATCGGAACTGACGAAGTAATTGATGTTTTGCGTTCTGCAATGCAATGGATTCCGTCCCCCCTACCTGAAGACGATGGACATAGAATATCCATTCTTGAAAATGAAATTGCTGGTTTACGACAAGACAGACGTCAGACCCAGTCCCGAATTGATTCTGCTCGGATGTATGCCAAGCAATCAGGTAATTTTGAAAACGAAGTTTTAGAGCAGCAAGACCGATTATCTTCTATCAAGGCTCTACCGAAAAATCCGGAAACTGGTGAATGGCAATGGCCATTCTGTGAAGCAAATTTAGCACTGGAATCTCCAATTGCTAAAGCACTCCTGAGCGAACTAACAACTCTCGACGCTGAAATGAGCATTGTGGCTGGCCAACGCCCTAAAATGGATGTTTATCTTACTGAACTAGAAGATGAGGTTCAGACCATTGTAAGTTCGATAAGAGCCAAAGAAGTGGAGCTTGCTGCGGCAATCGCGGCAAACGAAGTTATTGAGCAATTAGGCACACGCAATAATGCTGCGGCAAGAGTAATTGGTCGTATAAGTTTGTTCCTTGAAGACCTTGTACCTAACTCAGAACTGGCCACATATGAAGCAGAAAATCGTCGTCTAAAGCTCAAAGTCGAAGACCTACAAAGGAAATTTGGAGCTGATAGCAGCCATGAAAGACTCATATCTATTCTGAATAACATTTCGTCACAGATTACACGCTACATCCAGGCTTTTGATGCAGAATTTCAGGGGCTCCCTGCACGGTTTGATCTAAGCCAAATGACTATTATCTTTGATCGTACAGATCGTCCGGTACCAATGAGTCGAACTGGCGGTGGCGAAAATCATCTCGCTTATCACCTGTCTGCCTTGTTAGCCCTTCATCTCTTTGCTTCAAAGAACAATTGCCCCATTCCTCAGTTTCTTTTAATTGATCAGCCTACCCAAGTTTATTTCCCTTCTGAAAAAATTTACCAGGAAGCTGATGGTACTGTTCAGAAAACGGAAGCTGATGCTGACTTAGCAGCAGTACGTAGACTGTTTGCGTTACTGCTGAAGTTTACACAAGAAGAAGTCCCAGGCTTCCAGCTTATCGTGACAGAGCACGCAAATCTTCGCGACCAGTGGTTCCAGGATGCTTTAACCGAGCTTCCCTGGACCAAGCCCCCTGCCCTGGTACCAGAAGACTGGCCTTTACCGTCAGAATTACCAAATTAAGCACGAGTTTTGAAAATCCCCGCATCTTTGGTTCGATTGCGAGTCTTGCACCAAATTCATATCAACGGACCTCCATGGTGGTCCGTTTTTGCATTCTAAGCCCGCCGAAATCAACACTTCTACAATACCTTAACTCCGCCTGACCGTAAGCGCACCGTGAAGGACGTGGGGTAAAAATTAGTTTACAGAGAGGGTGACGTTCCAGGGCAGCAGTTCTTTCACGCGGTTGGCGGGCCAGGTGTTGATGACGCTGATCACATGGCGCAGCCAGGCTTCCGGCTCGATGCCGTTAAGTTTGCAGCTACCGATCAGGCTGTACATCACTGCCGCACTGTCACCACCACCATCAGAGCCGAAGAACATGTAGTTACGGCGCCCCAGCGCAACCACCCGGAGGGCGTTTTCATACTGAACCGCCCCGGTTTTCCTGGAGAGAGTTAAGTTCGGAAGTTCAGGCTGCCAGAACCTTGTTCCCGATGGAAGCGTAATACGCTTTTTCTGCCTCTATCGGAGGGATGTGACCAAGTCGTTCCAGCAACCGACGATTGTTGTACCAGTCCACCCATGCCAGCGTAGCCAGTTCCACTTCTGAGCGCTTCTTCCAGGCCTGACGGTGGATGACCTCCGCTTTGTACAGACCGTTGATACTCTCCGCCATCGCGTTATCATACAAGTCACCGGTACTCCCCGTGGAAGCCAGCAGCTCTGCATCCTGCAACCGCTGCGTGTAGGCCAGCGAGACATACTGAGAGCCTTTGTCGCTGTGATGGATGGTGCCCGAAGGTCACCGTGACCACAGTGCCTGTTCCAGCGCATCCAGGACGAACGACGTTTCCATCGATGATGAGACCCGCCAGCCCACGATGACGCCAGCGAACACGTCGATAATGAACGCCACATAGGCGAAGCCCTGCCAGGTGATGACGTAGGTAAAATCTGCACACCAAAGCTGGTTGGGACATTCCGCTACGAACTGGCGGTTTACCCTGTCCTGTGCTGCGGTATCTCTGCGACTGGTTGTGGTGCGGACTTTTTTGCCCTGGAGCACGCCTGCGAGCCCCATCAGTTTCATCAACCGTTCCACTGTACATCTGGCCACGCCGATGCCCTCCCGCTGTAACTGACGCCAGACCTTGCGGGCTCCATAGACGCCATAGTTATCGTCGTACACCCGCTGTATCTGCACCTTCAGAAGCGCATCACGCTGCGAGCGCTGGCTGTGTTTTTCCGGCGATTGCTGACGTTGCTGATGCCAGTAATATGTCGACGGGGCAATATCCAGCTCGCGGCATACCGGCCCGACCCCGTGGGCACCACTCAGACGTTCGAGCAGTGGCATTATTTTTTCCAGTGGCGGTCGAGCTCCGCCTGAGCAAAATAGGCTGATGCCTGACGCAGAATATCATTGCTGCGACGCAACTCCCGGTTTTCCCTCTCCAGCTCTTTTAAACGTTGACGTTCGTTACTGGTCAGCTCGCCATCACCAGTCCTGACGGGGCTGATACCACCGCGTAAGTCATTTCTGTGCTGGCGTAGCCAGCCTTTCAGGGTATCGTAATGACAACCAATTTTTGACGATATGGCACGGATAGCATCCGGTTCAGAGTCATATTCATCAAGATGCTCAATGAGCATTCTGACAGCGCGCTCACGTAATTCCGGCGGGTAACGATTAGCTGATTTTGATTTCATCAGGGATCTCCTTTTACTGAGAGTTTAGTCTCCAGGATTCCCGGGGCGGTTCAATCGAAGAAGCAATACGGGGCCTCCCTGCAACTGAGCGGCTGGCAGCCAGGCAGTCCCGAAGTAAGCCGCTGCTGATATCCCTGCATGACTGGTTAGTGGAGAAAAGCGCCACTCTGTCGAAAAAATCCCGTCTGGGCGAAGCGTTCGCTTATGCCCTGAACCAGTGGGATGCGCTGTGCTACTACTGTGATGATGGCCTGGCAGAGCCTGATAACAACACAGCCGAACGAGCCCTTCGTGCCGTCTGTCTTGGGAAAAAGAATTTTATCTTCTTCGGCAGCGACCACGGCGGTGAGCGCGGAGCCCTGCTGAATGGTCTTATCGGAACATGCAGGCTCAATGGTATCGATCCGGAGGCCTACCTTCGCCATATCCTGAGCGTACTGCCGGAATGGCCCAGCAACAAAGTGGCGGAACTGCTGCCATGGAACGTGGTTCTTACCGATAAATAACCGTCAATACGGCGCTCGTTTAACGCTTACACATTCCGGCGGTGATCGCGTTGCGTATTCTGGCGGAACGTGAACGCTATTTCTGGTTTTGCGTGAACGCGTATTCCGGCGGAAAATACCCCGATTTTGCACCATGACCAGAATCACTGTTCATTTTGCCAGAATCGGTGTTCACCCGACCGGAATTGCCGTTCACGTTGCCAGAATCATTCTTAACGCATTGATTTTTGATGCTATATCTATCCCTTTTATTCCAGGGTGTGATATATGCCAAACAAGAGAATCGCAATGCATAAAATCCATGAAATTTTAAGGCTGCGTTTTGAAGTCGGCCTGTCCTTCCGCCAGATAAGCCAGTGCGCAGATGTCAGCACGGGTGCCATCCAGAAAATGCTCAAACGACTTGAAGCCGCTGGGATCTCCTGGCCACTTCCGGAAGGAATGTCAGAGCCCCGACTTGCCAGTCTGCTTTATCCTGAGTCTGACAGTCGTCCTGGCGCGCTGGAGGATCCCGACTGGGCTGAAATCCATATGGAGCTGCGTAAAAAGGCGTCACCCGCCACCTGCTGTGGGAGGGATACTGCCAGAGGATGCCGGTTCGGGCGTACAGCTACTCGCAGTTCTGCTGCCGCTATCAGACCTGGTGCCAGTCACAGAAACGCTCCATGCGCCAGCAGCATCTTGCCGGTGAAAAATGCTTTATCGACTATTGTGGACCCACAGTGTCGGTTATCTCACCTGAGACGGGTGAATGCCGGCAGGCCCAGATCTTCGTGGCGGTGCTGGGCGCATCAAACTACACCTTCGCGGAGGCTACCTATACGCAGTCGCTGTCAGACTGGCTTCTCAGCCACGTCAGGATGCTGGAGTTCTTCGGTGGAGTCCCCGAAATCCTGGTTCCGGATAACCTGAAAAGCGGGGTTAGCAAAGCCAGTCGTTACGATCCCGAACTGAATCCCTCCTATCAGCAGCTGGCTGAGCATTATCAGGTTGCGGTGATACCTGCCCGCCCCAGAAAACCCAGAGACAAGCCGAAGGCGGAAGTTGGCGTTCAGATCGTCGAACGCTGGATCCTGGCCCGGCTCCGTCACCAGGTCTTCTTCTCGCTTGCTGAGCTGAACCACTGTATCCGTACGCTGGTAACCGGGCTCAACGAACGTCCCTTCAAAAAACTGCCGGGCAATCGCCGTGAGGCCTTCGAAAGGCTGGACAAAACTGTGCTCAGGCCATTACCGGTGCAGTAGTGGCGCTACCGGCACATCAAAAAAGCGAAGGTGAATATCGATTATCACGTGGAATATGAACAGCATCACTACTCAGTCCCCCATCAGCACGTCGGTAAAACGGTGGAGCTTCATGCCTTCGACAACCTGCTTGAAGTCTGGTCTGACGGGCAGATGATCGCCAGTCACCCGCGGCGTCTTCATCCGGGCAACAGTACGGCAGCAGAACATATGCCGGAGCGCCATCGTCATCATCAGCAGTGGACGCCAGAGCGGCTGAAAAGCTGGGCGGCCGGTGTGGGCTCCGACACCTTCACGTGGGTCAGCGAGCGTCTGGCTGAAAAAGCGCATCCGGAACAGGCCTATCGCCTGTGTCTGGGGCTGCTGAGCCTGACGCGTGAATATCCTTCTGAGCGCGTCAATAACAGCTGTCGGCTGGCCAATGCAGAGGGGTTAACCCGGCTGAAGCAGATAAAGTCGATCCTGAAGAATAACCGCGACCTGGTTCCGGCGGACAAAGATCTGCACCCGTCCCGGGAGCTTCCTCAGGAACATGAAAACATCCGTGGCCCACGCCACTTCCACTGAAACAAGGGATCCGATAATGCCACATACGCTGATGAAACAGCTGACAGAAATGAAACTGACGGGAATGGCGGCCGCGCTGTCCTCACAGATGGAGCAACCCGGCACTTACGAAGAGCTCTCCTTCAGGGAAAGACTGGCGTTGCTGGTCACGCGCGAATCACTCGAAAGGGATCAGCGTAAACAGAAACGTCTGCTACAAAAAGCCCGCCTGAGGCTTGAAGCCTCGGTCCAGGACATCGACTACCAGCCAGCGAGAAACCTGGAACGTTCTCGGATCGCTCAGCTAAGCCAGAACGAATGGGTGGTCAGGGGGCAGAACCTGCTGATAACCGGCCCCTGCGGTTGCGGCAAAACCTATGTGGGCTGCGCCCTTGGCAACAACGCCTGCCAGCAGGGTTACAGCGTACAGTACTGGAGACTGAACCGGTTGCTGGTTGAACTGACGCACAGCCGCGCAGACGGTAGTTACCGAAAGCAGCTGGCTCAGCTGTCAAAAACGCAGCTGCTTATCCTGGATGACTGGGGCCTTGAGCCGTTGCTGCCAGCGCAGCGTAACGATCTGCTGGAACTGATGGATGACAGATACGGAAAGAACGCCACGGTGATGATAAGCCAGCTGCCAACGGATGAGTGGTATGGCTGCGTTGGCGATAACACGCTGGCAGACGCGATCCTTGATCGTCTGATGCATAACTCCCACCGGCTGGAAATGAAGGGTGAGTCGATGAGAAAACGACTGGCACAGGTTGACTGAAAGTGAACGGTCGGTGTAATAAAAAGAAGTTAGGGCGCGTTAGGGAATAACGCGTTCACGTTCCTCCGGAATAACCGTTCAACTTCGCCAGAATACGCACGCGTACTTAATCAGTAGCCGTAACATCATAAACCCTCACTAATCCTGTAAGTTAACTTGCCCTGCACCGACCTATCTCCCCAGCGCAATCCCGGTTTCGCGGTGTCTGTTACGGCCGTATTTTCTCATTTCTCGTCAGCCACAGTGAGGCTCTTTCAAGAGCTGGGTTGTATGAAAACGACAAAAACACAGCCGACAATAATTTACAAAATAACTTGTTGACCCTGTATTTACTACAGGGTTTTTAATACACATCAACAGGTGAGACGGCGATGACGCCGGTATCACCAGATGACCAGATGACCAGATGACCAGATAACCCAAGGAATATGACCATGAAAAACATCAAACTGCTTGCTGCTGCCGGTATGCTCTCCGTAGTTTCTTTCTCCGGCTTCGCCCAGTCCGTCAGCGTTACTGCTGACACCCTGAACAACGCGGAAGCGAAAATTGCCGCTATCGCCCAGGAATCCGGTGCTTCGTCCTACCGCATCACCAGTGCAGACCAGAAAAACGTTGCCCGCGTGACTGCAGTACTTGATAAGTAATCCGGGACGGTATTACCCTGAACCTGAGCAGTAAACGCGTGAGATGGTCGCAGAGGGAACTGCCGGACTGACTGCCACTATAGTGGGGGTCACCTCCGGTTCCGCCGGCGACCTCACATGCGGACACACCCTCCAGGACAACCCTATCCCTGTTGTCCGTTTTCCTTGATGACTGTTTTAGTCAGGTTACCCCCAGGTAGCTTTTTTTTTGTCCTTATCCCACCAGAAAAAACAGCGTAAGGGTGTTGACCCTGTATGAACCACAGGGTTTTTAATACACATTAACAGGTGAAACGGCGATATCTGATGAAGAGGAATATACAGATGAAAAAATTTAGCGTGACTGCAGTACTGATTCTGACTGGCATGCTCTCATCCGGAGCTATGGCAACCTCGTTCCTGCCGGAAACTTGCTCGGATATGGACATCTCTGTCCGGACAGACTATGTCAACCATGAAGACGTGAGCCACGTCTTTGACTGTCAGCCAGTGATCTGATGTAAAAAAACGGTCGGATTAATTTTCCTTTTAAGTGCGTTAGTGCCTTTGAATTTTTTTCGGGTCCAGAACTTCACCGCGGTCAGACCCAGCGGGAGCCCTGATGTCGTCACTGCCAGGCTCGAATGCATCAGGATCCCACAATTGACACCTGCATCATTCCCCATCTTGATTAGGTGTGATTGCCTGCAAATCCTACTGCATCAGGGTTATCCCGGTGGTAGCCAAATGTTGTGGTGTCCTGAAGCAGTAGAATCTTCTCACCTTGCAGCGCATATATCCTTTGACTGGTAGCCTCGGAATGTCCCTGCAGCAGGTGCTGCTCATCAATCCTGTCACTGGAAAGGAACCGGTAAGCGGCTTTTGTTGCTGCATTATCCTGGCAGGCAAAAGGGAGGCTGTTGCCCATCCCCCGCCAGAGTTTTTGCATGAGACTTTTAAAACGACTGGCACGGCGGCGATCGCTAAAGACAGAAGAATTAATTTCCTCATCGAGCCATGAAAGCGAAGTCTGTTCCTGATTAATCATTCAACCATCCCTGAAAGTAATTTAGCTGATTATCATAATGATTACCTTAATATAATTGTGGGTAGTTGCAAGTCTCGCTGGACGCTTACAATTAACCCAATTCGCTTGATACATCAGATTGATTCCCTCCCTGAAAACAGTGCCGGTCTAAACGGAAGTCTCCTGTCTTACAACCAGCAGAAACACGGTGCATAGGGCCAATCCATGGTATAAGCAGTCAGTCTGAAAAAAAAAGTCTTGACCCTGTAGCCACTTCATGGTTTTTGATATGAACTGGATTCGTACTTAGTGCAGCGGTAAACAAATACCTCATTATTTTCTGCCATTTTCCCTTCGTGTTACCGCGTATATTGATATCAGGCAAGCTAAAGGAATTACCTGAATGAGAATAGTTACACTCGTAATATCTGCTGTAGCTTTGATGCCGGGAGTTACAGTCCCTAATGCGATAGCCGGTTTTATTGAAGACAGTAAGGCCAATCTCACACTCCGCAATTTCTATATTAATACAGATAATCGCAGTGGGGACGGGTTCAGTAAACAGGAAGAATGGGGACAGGGGTTCATCCTCAATTACGATTCAGGTTATACTGAAGGGCCAGTGGGATTCGGACTGAGCACTCTGGGGCTACTGGGCATCAGACTTGACGGAGGAGGTAAAGCAGGCTCACCGGCGTCAGGTCGGCAACCCGGTACAGTATTTCCGCTAGACAATGATGGCAGAGCGGTTCATCAGTTCGGTAGCCTGGGGGTTACCGGCAGGGCAAAAATATCTGATACGGAACTCCGTTATGGAACGCTTCAGCCCAAAAATCCCGTCGTTATATACAACGATGCCCGCCTTTTGCCCATGACATATCAGGGAGGACAAATATCATCAACAGATATCGACGATCTGAGTCTGACCGGCGGCGTTCTCACACATACAAAAGGACGTAACTCCACAGATATGCGCGGAATGTCCATTGCCGGAGCCAATGGAAGTGGTCCCACTTCACGGAGCAGTAATCGTTTTTATTTCGCCGGTGGTGACTATACTCTTATGAAAGACATGACTCTCTCATACTATTACGGTGAGCTGGATAATTTTTACAGACAAAACTATATCGGACTGGCACATAACCTGAAAATCGTTTCCGGGAACCTGAAATCAGATATTCGTATATTCATCAGCGATGCAGACGGAAAGAACGGAAGTGCTGCAGGACGGAGTGCCGGATATGTAAGTACTGGTTATTACGGAAATAATCGCACAAAGGGAGAAGTGGACAACAATGTTTATAGCGGTCAGTTGACATGGTCTTCTGGAGGTCACAGTGTGAGCAGTGGTTATCAGTGGCTGACGGGGAAAAGTGACTTTCCATATCTGAATCGTGGTGATGGAGAAGGAACAAGCACCTGGTTAATTACTGATGCACAATTGCTAAAATTCAGCAGGGCGGGGGAGCGAACCTGGCTGGCACGGTACGCCTATAATTTTGCTGATGCAGGGCTCAAAGGGCTGAATCTAAGTATCCTCTATCTGAACGCCGATAATATTGATACCGGGAATGGGCGAAAGGGGGAATGGGAACGGGATATTGCCCTGAGTTATACTATCCCCGAGGGAATACTTAACGGACTTGGCATCTCCGTAAAAAATGCCACAATGCGCAGCGCTCTGCCTGACACAAGTAGAAAAGGCTCTGCTGGACAGCGTGACCAGGATGAAACCCGGGTTACAGTCAGTTATACCCTTCCTCTTCTCTGATATAGTGTTTCCGGTCTGTTGTGCTGTTGAGCAGGACAGACCGGAATGACGTTCGCAGGCAGCAGAAAATTTATATCTGGCTGTCAGTCCGGTAGTTATTTCTGTCCCGGTTCTCCACTCAGGTCCGACTTAAAACATATCGTTTTTACTGCCATTTAAATAAAGAGTAGCCTTGCATGTCATTATTATCAGTTTTAAAGTATCCGGATCCCAAATTGAAGATCATTGCAATGCCCGTCGAACATATTTCACCGATAACCCGGCAATTTATTAAGGATATGATTACCACTATGTACGGTACATCCAGTGTAGGTTTAACAGCAACCCAGGTTGGTGTTCACCAAAGGATTGCTGTAATTGATGTCCCTGAATCGCTGGTGCAACCAATAGTATTAATTAATCCGGTAATTGCTGAGAGTAAGGAAGAAAAAAATATCACTGAGGAAAAATGTCTTTCTATACCAGGAACCAGTCGTTTTGTATACCGTGCAGAGAAAATAAATGTCACCGCTCTTGATGCTTTTGGGAATACAATAAATTTTAGTGCAAGTGGTACTCTCTCGATCTGTATACAGCATATGATAGACCATATGAACGGGATTCTATTAACTAAGAGCCTATCTCAATAGGACTTTATTCCAGACGATAAGACCACAGGCAAAATGCAACATAGCCTCGTAATTTTCGGCCTTCTTTTTCCATCGGGTCAGAACCCGGCGAAAGCGATTCATCCAGCTATGAGTCCTCTCAACGCCCCAGAGAGGGGCTTTGAAGTCCCTGTTTTTACTGGCGTCAGACTCCTCTTTACGGGACTGAATATGTGGCTCGTAACGGCGACTCTGCAGATACGTTTTCAGCCATCCAGCTTCGTAACCTTTGTCCAGACAGAGCCTGAGTTTCCCCCCGGATGCCCCGCCTGAAGGGCATCGAGCGTATCCGCAACCAATTTGATGTCGTGCGTGTTCGCTGCTGCGACGACCAGCGACAGAGGAAGCCCCCTGGCGTCCGTCAGCAGGCTGCGCTTTACACCTTGTTTCCCTTTGTCCTTAGGATTGCGACCTGTTTTTTGTTCCTGACAGCGGCGATTTGGTCATACAACCGTCCATCGACAACCAGGACCAGTCAATGCTGTCCAGATGCTCGCAGGCAAGCAAACCGTTCTGCCAGAAGCGCTCAAAAATGCCTGAATCGTGCCACTCCTTAAAGCGCCGGTGTGCAGAACTCGATGAACATATCCCGGTGGCGTTCAGACAACCAGTCCTGAGGAAGAAGAATATGGCATCCATGGCAGCGCGGTTATCAACGCGTTTCCGGTATGTATCGAGTGGATGGCTGGTTTTGTGCTCAGGGATACCCGGTCATTTTTTTAGGCTCGATGCAGAAAAACAATGAAGTTTCAATTTTATCATTGCAAGCCTTTCATTCACTAAAACTCCTCGGCCAATCCGAAACTGGTGACTGTAGTAATTTCTTACAGGCTAAGACTTGCAGTAACTTGAAGGTAAGGGGGAGGATGATAAAAATTCATGAAGATCGCACTGAAATAATTCATTAAATCGGTTATTGAGTTGGATTGGCGCAAAATAATTAAAAATGTCTTTAAAACATAGCGTTATCCATTGAATAACATCAGACCACTAAAATGGCCTGATGTAAAGGATGCTAATACCTATCTCAGGCATCAATAGTGATATCACCGGCAGGAATGCACTGGCATGTCAAACATGCACCCTCATCAGAGGGTTCCACACCATTCAGATGCTGCACGTTCCCGGCAATCACCTTAGTTGAACAGCTTTCACATTGTCCAACACGACAACCACTAGGCATTTTAATCCCAAGTTTTTCTCCAAAATTCAGCAGAGTACCTTTATCCGTGGTCCAGATCTCTTCTCTTCCTGATTTTGCAAAAATTACTTTATGACGTAATGAGGGATCATTATTTATTTTTGTCGGAGAACGAAATATCTCGTAGAAAATAGCAAATGCAGGTACACCTCTCTCCTGAAGCCCTCGGGATATCGCATCCATCATAGGCTGCGGACCACACATGTAATAACGAGCATTATTCTCAATAAGATATGCCTCGACATCTCCCGCACCAACATAACCAGCTCTATCATAATCCAATCCTGGAATATCACAGTCGAGGGGCTGGTTGTAGATATTAATTACTTTAAGCCTGTCAATAGACGCATTTAGCTCCGCAATTCTTTTCTTAAACGCATGTAGCCTACTATTTTGATTAGCATAGAAAAGCCAGATTTCCGGACCTTCCGCTTGGGGGTTAATAGACTCCAGATAGGAAATGAATGGAGTAATTCCAATACCGCCAGCAAATATTACGACAGGCTGGACGGCATTGAGCGGGACAATGAAATTCCCCCCAGGAGGCGTAAGTTCAACATCCTTGCCTATCTGCAAATGCGTGTTTATGTAGGATGACATTATTCCTTCTACATATTCACCTTTCTCATCAGTCGCTTTCTGATGACGGACAGAAATGGAATAGGTTTTACGGTCATGAACAAACGCAGGGCCTGTCAGCGAATACGCCCGGGTAACGATCTCTTCAGAATCGCTCATCGGACAACA
The DNA here is from genome assembly GCF_013816515.1 of Citrobacter sp. RHB35-C21. Lineage (NCBI taxonomy): Bacteria > Pseudomonadati > Pseudomonadota > Gammaproteobacteria > Enterobacterales > Enterobacteriaceae > Citrobacter > Citrobacter sp. RHB35-C21. The sequence goes on along the minus strand of NZ_CP057147.1, from coordinate 891,999 downwards.
GCTAACAGTGATATGCTGGCCCGGTTCATAATCAGGTAAGTAGCCTTCACTATTCGATTGGAAGGTAACTGTCGTAACATTATCTGCTTCTTTTTTCAGTTCAATGACTTTGAATGTTTTACGACCTTCCCAGGGGCGTCTTATCAGCTCAAAATCATTCAAGCGGCGAATGCGGCAGCGGAATGAACGCAAAGGTAAAGCACCGCTGACTGGATCATAGCTATCACCGCTGATTAAGCTATTGTAATTGCTACTGTACTCACCTTTAACCGGGTATGAAGGTTTGCCAAAATCAGGACAAGCCTGCCACCACCCAAACTCAGCAATTACAGTTTCATGAGAGAGTTTGGCTTCCACTTTTGCTCTAAATCGAGCAAGACCTGCTCTCGTTTCAATTTCTACCCAATCCCCCGTCTTGATACCTTCTTCGTCAGCCAGAGCTGCCGAAATGTCTACCGTTGGATAAGGTGCTTTTTTTCGTAGGCTAGTCAGGCTTCGATGTTGGCTATGACAGAAGAATCCGCTTTTAACGGATGTCAGCATTAGTGGATAATCAGGATCGTTGCGCTGGTATTCTTGCGGCTGTACATACTCAGGTAAAGGATTGTAACCATAGCGATGAAGGATCTCAGAGTAAAACTCTGCACGTTTTGTTTCTGTATTGAAACCTGCCAGATATCCACTATTTGGGTCTCTGAAAGCATATTTTCTGACTTTATGCTCAAGCGGGATATCGTAACCTTCTGGCTTATTTCTGAGCATCTCAACAGTCAAACCTAATGGTTCTAGTTGATAATTCCAGGCTGCCTCAATATTGCCGTCGAAGAACGCTTCATTCATTCCTAACCGGCATGCAAGATCGAAAACAATCTCAAGGTCGGAACGGCTTTCACCGCGCGGAGAGACCATTTTTTTTCTCAACTGAATGTGGTCCTGAGCAGCAGCACTACTTTCAAACCCGGTTCTTAGGCCTTCGCGCTCCCAGGCAGTGTTTACTGGCAGAAGGATATCAGCATACTTTGATGTAGGCGTTTCAAACAAATCTACATGGGCATAAAACTCAAGTGCCTCAAGCGCCTGTTGTCCGAGAGAAGTATCACTTTGTGAAAGTAATATGTTGGCACCAAAGCCAATTAACCCGCGAATTTTATAGGGTGTACCTTCTAATACTGAATGCCAGATATCCTGAGAATGAACCCAACCTTGTGAAGGCGGCCCGATAGGCCTTTCTTCAAGACCTAATGCTTTATCCCATTGTGATTTTGGCATCAGTGTCGGTGAATTAACCACATTCACCGGGTGGCTGGCATAGATTCGATTACATCCTTCCTGATCGAAACAACCGGTTAAAGCATACAGTGTCGCAATCGCACGTTCTGTTTGGGTGGCATTAGTGTGTTGTGCCACTCCAGACCAGCTGTGGTAGGCGATTTTCTTGGCCCCGGCAATCAAACTCGCAGCGGCTTCAATTGATGCAACAGATACCCCGGTGATACGGCTTACGTTTTCTGGGTCATAATTAGCCAACATATCTTTAAAAGATGAAAACGCCGTTTGGCAGGAAATTTTTGCACCATCAGCTATTGCAACTTCAACATTACCCTCAAGTGCAGCTGTAGGCGTCAGCGTTTCTTCAGTTCGAGTCTCGGAATCGATAAATGTGACTTGCTGGTTGTGTTCGTCCCAAACTGTATAGCGATTACTGATGGCAAGTGGGTTAATATCTTTTTCCCGAAGAAAATAACCATTATCATTTCGAACCAACAAAGGACCATTAGTCCAGTTTCGAACAAACTCATGATTAAACAGGTTTCTTTCTACCAGGAGATGGCTTAACCCCAAAGCTAATGCACCGTCAGTTCCAGGATTGACATCAAGCCAGGCATTTGCTTCTTTCGCTAAAGGTGTCGGGCGAGGATCCACGACGATCAGTTTTGCACCGTTATTTCGACCAGTACCAATCGCGCTAGCCTGGGCAAGCCAAGTATTCGCGGGGTTATGCCCCCAAAGAAGGATAAGATCGGCATGGGAATAGTCAGCAACAGGGATGCCGCAGCCAAAGGTCCATCGATGTGCAACGTCTTTATGCCAGTTACATATTTCAGTTCCATAGCTGGTGTTTGGGCTGCCATAGATACGAACAAATCGCTCTAACCATTCAATTGCATCGCTGAGGGGGGTACCGCTTGGGCTCGTAAAACCGAAAGCGACAGATTCAGCTCCGTTCTCTCGTTTAAATTTTTCCAGTTGTCCGGCTATCGTTGACATAGCCTCTTCCCAACTTATACGTTTCCAGCCCGGGTTCTCGGCACCTTTAGGATGGGTTCTCTTCATCGGGTACAGAATTCTATTTGCGCTGTCCACCAGCTCAGGTGCCGCTTTGCCCTTCATACACATGGCCTTACCATTAGGATGTTCAGGGTTGGCCCGTACCTTGATCAGGTGGTCATTTGCTACTTCATTCAACGTCCCGCAACGCGAACGGCAAAGTGTGCAATATCCGGGAATAATATCTGACATTGTAAACCTCACTACTAAAAACAGTTAATATATTTTAAAAACCACATTGCTTTCTTTTCACCCAAGAATTACTAACCCAATTAATGTTAATATCATCTTGTTTTGTGGGCGTAATTTCAGTTGAAATTACTGTCATATATGGGTAGCGGCTAAGTAATTTCAGGGCCAGAATCTGATTCCTGCAAACCGTTAACATCTGCAAGATACAGTGCACGCAAAATAGGGCATTCAGGCTTATCATCCCCTGCACAGCAATCAGAAAGCGTTGTAAGTATTGATGCCATACGCTGAAATTCTTGAATTTTTACAGTCAACTCGCGGATGTGTGACTCGACTAATTTTTTCACATCAGCGCTTTGGCGCGAATGGTTACCCCAAAGACAGAGAAGTTCTCCTGTTTGCGCCAGAGAGAAACCTAACTCCCGACATCGACGTATAAAATGCAATTTGTACACATCAATATCGCTGTACATCCGATACCCGGCTGCAGTTCTTGCAACTTCCGGTATTAATCCCGCCTCTTCGTAATAGCGGATCATTTTGGCGGAAACTCCGGATAACCGGGCAGCATCACCAATGTTCATCCTTACCTCCCAAAATGTATTCTGTTAATATCAGATCCAGTTTCAAATGACGTCGTTTCTGACACTCTTACCTTGCATACGTAGTGATACGGTTACCGTTTGGCTCATCAAGACTTAGTCGATATCCAGCCTAGACCTTCCCGTGGTGGTAAGGTCAAGAAAAAAATCATCAAGATAAGCTGTGTAAAAAACCAGATGTGACGAACATACTCATATCCCTTATGACCACATACTTAATGACTCAAAACACTCTTCTTTGGGTTTAGAAAGGATGGTTTCTCTAGTGGCATCATTTTTATATTCACCAACACTCACTAATTCCCATGATTCGACATCATTCAACAGTGCAAGCATCAACTTATTATTTAATGCATGCCCTGACTTATAAGCATGGTAGGCGCCAATAATATTATGGCCTGATACAAAGAGGTCTCCAATCGCATCCAGTGTTTTATGTCGCACAAGTTCGTTATTAAATCGCAGACCTTCCGGATTCAGAACGCTATATTCATCAAGCCCTATCGCATTGTTCAAACTTGCCCCTAACCCAAGACCTTTTTGTTGTAGAAGTTCTACATCACGAACAAATCCGAAAGTTCTGGCATCAGCAATCTCGCTAATATAGTTTTCTTTCGACACTTCAATATTTAATCTATTAGTCTCAGCAGAAATCAAGGGATGCTTAAAATCAATCATAAAATCGATCGAGAACTTTGAGTCTGGATGCAAAAGAGCCCATTTGTCGCCATCTTTTACGGAAACCGTTTTTTTTATCAGAAGATATTTTTTTAGCGCACACTGCTCTATCAAACCAGCGTGCATTATTGAGTCTATGAATCCTCTGGCACTCCCATCGAGAATGGGAAGTTCTGGAGCATCGAGCTCCACCAAGAGGTTATCAAGCCCCATGCTAGACACCGCAGAAAGGAAATGCTCGATTGTTGAAACTCGAACTCCCTGAGGGTTGATAATGCTTGTTGCCAGCATAGTGTCATGAATCTGATCGGCACGGAGCTGAATATCAACAACAGGAGTTACATCTGTTCTACGGAACCGTATGCCACTATCGGCACCAGCAGGCATGATTTTCATGTTAACGGTTTTACCGCTATGCAAGCCAATACCGTTTAATTCAACAATATTCTTGATAGTTTTTTGCTTGATCATGGAGACCTCTGTTTGCTCTAGCGACTAGGCAGAACGTCCGCAACAAGGTTCCATTGATGATTCCCCCTATTGCTCTGTTCATCGTCCTCGCTACTCTCGACTTGGTTCCATTAAAAACCATGAAGTTGATATAGGGTCAAGATTTTATACGATATACACATCAAGCATCTTGCATGAGTCGCACTGACTGACCCGGGTTAGTTACCATCATATTCTTTATGGTTGAGACCATACGGAAATCAGTGAATTAAAAATATTTATTCATCCAAAACACAAATGGTTTTAAGAAAGCCTAATGCCCTTCTTGTAAAATTATTCAAGATAGTCAAGTATGTTTTTTATATTGTCAATTAAGGCGACATGCAGGTCAGGGTCATCACATTCATCTGAATGGCAATAGGAAATATGTTGAAGTATAATTCTTTTTTTGAATTCACTAACTGTACACTCCAACTCATACACCGACCGTACGATATCAATACAAGGTTCATCATCGATTAAAAAATCCTGCATTTTATTATACTTATCAGTCAGTTCTTCTATCATAGAAATTAATACGGGGTCATTAACTAACATTGGCATATCTCTCCTCATAGTCTGAAAGTAAAGATGGACACAGCGCTGATAAATTCCAATTCCCTTGCTTGCGGTACCGACCGGGAGGAAGATGAAACTTGTTTTTAAAAGCTCTCGTGAAAGTTTGTTGCGAATTAAAACCATACTGAAGTGCAATGTCCAGGACTGTTCTGGAAGTCAATTTCAGATCAATCGCAGCACATGATAATCGACGAGCACGAACATATTCACCCAGCGCAACACCGGTCGTCTGTTTAAACAAACGTTGAAAATGCCATCGTGAATACCCAGACTTCTCAGCAATAAATTCTACTGGCAAGGTTGTATTCAATGAACTTTCAACCCACTGCAAAATATCTTTGACAACACTTTCAGAATATTTCCTGGTGTCCATTCTCTCCCCCCAAACCATATTCTATGAATATATTCAAACCAGAATACGGTCTCTGAGTCTGTCATCCATGAAGAACTCAGGGACCCAACTCTTTATTTTCGTAATAACCTCAGGCCATTTGCCACAACCAGAAGACTGGCACCAACATCAGCAAATACAGCCATCCACATAGTTCCCATTCCCATGAGCGTGAGTACAAGGAATACGGCTTTAATACCTAGAGCGAGGCTGATATTTTGCACGAGTAAGCTGTACGTTTGTCGGGATAATTTTACAAAGGCTGGGATTTTACGCAGGTCATCATCCATTAAGGCTACATCTGCAGTTTCAATCGCCGTATCAGTACCCATTGCGCCCATAGCAAAACCGATATCAGCTGCAGCCAGAGCCGGTGCATCATTGATACCATCACCAACCATCCCAGTGATTCCAATCCGTGAATGCTCTTCAACTGCACGATGTTTATCTTCTGGCAATTGATTCCCTCGAGCCTCATCGATTCCAACCTGAGATGCGATTGCTTTAGCTGTATGTGGGTTATCACCAGTCAGCATAATAGTTTTAACGCCAAGTTCATGAAGTTGTTCAATCGCTTCACGGCTGCTGTTTTTAACAGTATCAGCAACAGCGAACAACCCAAGCACTTGCTTACCATCATTGAGTAAAATAACTGTTTTACCCTGGCTTTCCAGCCTTTGTACTGTTGCTTTAATCTCTGATGGACAATTAAAGTGTTCTTCAGTCAAACGCAGGTTACCAAGGTAAAAATCCTTACCTGTAATCGCGCCATGCACACCTCGCCCAACAATCGCTTCAAAGCTGTCAACATCCTGCTTTTTCAAATCAGCAGAAGCATTCACAATTGCCAGTGAAACAGGGTGATCAGAGTAACTAGCGAGACTAGCTGCAGTAGTACGAACTTCACGCTCGCTCCACCCATTGAATACCATTACGTCGGTTTGTACTGGTTTCCCATAGGTAATAGTTCCTGTTTTATCCAGCGCAAGGGCTTTTAGCTTACGTCCCTGCTCAAGATAAACACCGCCTTTAATGAGAATCCCTTTGCGAGCAGCTGCAGTAAGTCCACTAACAATCGTTACTGGCGTAGAAATAACCAGGGCACATGGACACGCAATGACAAGCATAACTAAAGCTTTATAGATCCACTCCTGCCATGTTCCTGCCCCAAACAATGGTGGCAATACAGCAACCGCAACAGCAATACCCATAACGACGGGGGTATAAATCTGGGAAAAGCGGTCAACAAAACGTTGGGTAGCTGCTTTGGCGCCTTGCGCCTGCTCAACGGCATGAATGATGCGAGCAAGGGTTGTATTATTTGCAGCTGCAGTGACTTTATATTCAAAAGAGCCTGACTGATTTATTGTTCCAGCAAATACAGCATCGCCCGCAATTTTATCGACAGGCATACTTTCACCTGTAATTGGAGCTTGGTTAATGGTGGTTTGGCCTTTGACGATTTCTCCGTCGAGACCAATTCGTTCACCTGGTTTTACCCTGACAATACTGCCCGGTTGTACGCTACTGGCGTCAACTTCCTGCCATGTTCCATCAGCTTGTTGGACCATTGCAGTTTCAGGAGTCAGGTTCATCAGGGAACCTATTGCATTTCTGGCTCTATCAAGTGATTTGGCTTCTATCAGCTCGGCAATGGTGAATAACACCATAACCATCGCCGCTTCTGGCCACTGCCCAAGGACCAAAGCCCCAGTAACGGCAATACTCATTAGTGCATTGATATTCAAGTTGCCATTGCGAATCGAAATCCAACCTTTTTTGTAGGTTGTCAGACCACAAGAAAGCACTGCTATCAAAGCCAACCCAGCTTCTAGCCAGTCAGGCATATCAGCCCAGTGCATCACTTCGGCTGCAAGAGCAGCTACGCCAGCAAGAGCTAATGGCCACCAGGGCTTTTTTTTCTCCTGGGTATTTTTCTTGCCGCTAGTATTATCAGAGACTTCTGGCGCGAATCCCAACGAGCGAATTGCAGCCATGATAGCTTCAAGCGAATCCGGTGTATGGGTTACAGTCAAAACACGCTGCATCAGGTTGAAATCAAGCTCTTTAACAGCGCTCATTCCACCCAGTTTCTTTTTGATAAGATTTTCTTCAACAGGACAATCCATCTGCATAATGCGAATTTCTGTCCGTAATCCACCAGCCACAACCTGCGAGCCCCCTAGGCTACTCAATTGTTCTGGAGCAGCGGAGCAACAATCCCCCTCATGGCCGTGATCGTGGCCTTCATGAGAATGCTCTTGCGCGGCATGAGCATGGTTACATCCCTTATGATTATGCTCATCATGCGAATGCCCTTCGCCGCCATGGCTATGGGCATCATGATTATGGCCTTCATGGTTATGGCCTTCATGGTTATGGCCTTCATGGTTATGGCCTTCATGGTTATGACCTTCATGGGAATGATCATCACTGCATTTCTTGTGATTATGAGCCTGCTGATCATGTGCATGATCATTTGCTTTATGTGATTCACCAGTATTCTTAACCCGGAGTCCTGTCCCTAAATTGAACGTTTCACAGCAACTAGCCGCTTCGTCTCCTGCAGGGTTTTTGCTATTTTTTACACCACCACTCATTTTCATTGCCTCATCTGTTAACTATACTGACGATTAAAGACCCTAATCTAACTAGAGGGTCAAGCGCATAAGGGGGGAGGCATGAAAATTGGTGAATTGGCCCGTAAGGCGGATTGTCCGGTGGAAACTATTCGGTACTATGAGAAAGAAGGATTACTTCAGGCTCCATTAAGAGATATTGAAAATAACTATCGCCGTTACAACAATACTCATCTGGAAAAGTTATTATTTATCCGACGCTGCCGCTCTCTTGATATGACCCATGAGGAAATACGTGCATTGCTACTGGCAATGAATAATCACGGTAAAGACTGTGGCCCCATTGATGCAATAATCAGTGCCCATCTCACTCATGTTCAGCATCGTATTAAAGAATTAATAGCCCTGGAAATACAACTCAAAGAACTTAATAACTATTGCAGCTCAGACCGGAGCGTGGACGAATGCGGGATAGTACAGAAATTGACTGCTGATGAAGAGAATGGTGATCTTCCTTTAACCGTACCAACTGACCACTCGGGGGGTGTGCATTAGTGGTGTGCGCTTATAAGTTGATTAGACTGATGGCGTAACACAAGCCCATACAGCTTTGTGCTACGCCATCATGCCCTTAAAATAAGGGGTCAGGCTTTTTCCATTTCGTTACCACGAGAACGACGTTGCACTGCCCCTTCTCTCTTACCGGGATGGCTTTTAGCATCAGCGGTCATTAATGTCTGGAGTATTGGGCATTCAACTCGCTCATCCCCAGCACAGCTTTTGATCAGAGCTCTGAGTGTATCTGCCATTCGTCGCATATTTTCCATACGTCGCTCTAAATCATCCATATGCTCTTGTGCCAGACGTTTAACATCGGCGCTCTGGCGAGATTTGTCATTCCATAACTTGAGCAAATCGGCTATCTCTTCAAGAGAAAAACCAAGATCGCGCGCACTGCGGATAAAAATCAGACGATGGACATCATTGGGTGCATAATCACGGTAGCCCGCTTCGGTACGGCCAGTAGCAGGAATCAGACCAATTTGCTCGTAATAGCGAATCATCTTTGCGGAGATTCCTGATTCGTTCGATGCTTTACCAATGTTCATAGCTCCCCTTTTCTTAGTGCTCAGAGTCTTCTGCCAGCGGAGGCTGGAACCGACGCAAACGAAGTGCGTTGCCCAGGACAAATACACTGGATAGCGCCATCGCGCCTGCAGCAAAGATTGGTGAAAGCAGCAATCCATAGGCAGGGTACAGCAGGCCTGCTGCTACAGGGATCAATGCGGCATTATAACCAAACGCCCAAAAAAGATTTTGCCTGATGTTACCTATGGTTGCCTTAGACAATCCAATAGCATTAGGCACACCCTGTAGGTTGCCGGACATTAAGACAACATCAGCAGATTCCACCGCTATATCGGTACCTGTACCAATTGCAAGCCCAATATCTGCCACGGCTAAAGCTGGGGCATCATTAATGCCATCACCAACATAAGCGACCTTACCGTAAGACTCCTTCAACCGACGAACTGCTTCAACTTTCCCTTCTGGCAACACTTCGGCAACCACTTCATCAATACCAAGCTGTCTCGCAATCGCATTTGCTGTATTGGCATTGTCACCGGTAATCATTGCGACTTTGAGCCCCAGTTGGTGCAATGCATTTATGGCAATCGGCGTACTTGATTTAATAGGGTCAGCGACTGCGATAATGGCAGCCAGACGTCCATCAATAGCAACATAGAGTGGCGATTTTCCTTCGTTTCCAAGGCGTATCGCAGTCTTTGAAAAATACTCGATATCCAAGCCTAACTCACGCATAAATCGATCGGCCCCGACCTCTACGCGCTCTCCGTCTACGGTAGCCCTGACGCCCATCCCAGTAATTGAATCAAACTCAGTCAACGCTGGCAGCGATATCTCTTTTCCTAGAGCAGCTTCAACGATAGCGCGGGCAATAGGATGTTCCGAACGTGATTCAACAGCGGCAACTTTTGCTAATACTAAGTCAAGCTCAAACCCTTCGGCCAACTCCAGGTCTGTCATTACTGGGCGCCCTTCAGTCAAAGTACCTGTTTTGTCTACAGCGACAACCCTGGCATCTTTAAGCAACTGCAGAGCTTCTCCCTTACGGAACAAGATCCCCATTTCTGCACCACGCCCAGTACCTACCATGATAGAGGTTGGGGTAGCCAATCCCATTGCACATGGGCAGGCAATGATCAATACAGCCACGGCATTAACCAGTGCGAAAGACAGGGCCGGTGATGGCCCAAATGTTAACCAGGCAAGGAAAGTTAACAACGCTGCCAGCATCACCACAGGAACAAACCATAATGTCACCTTATCGACCACGGCTTGTATAGGTAGTTTAGAGCCCTGGGCTTGCTCTACCATTCTGATTATTTGTGACAACATCGTCTGGCCACCAACGGCTGTTGCACGCAACCTCAATGCTCCTTTCTGGTTAACAGTCCCGCCAACCATTAAGCTTCCGGGAACTTTCTCGACGGGGATAGGCTCCCCCGTTATCATCGATTCATCGACAAAACTTGTTCCTTCACTCACCTCACCATCAACAGGTATCCGCTCACCTGGTCGAACTTCGATAATGTCATCAAGGGCTACATCACTAATGGGAATATCGATGACAATGCCGTTACGCAGCACATGCGCCTCTTTGGCCTGCAATCCAACCAAACGCTTGATAGCCTCAGACGTTCGACCTTTAGCCCGCGCCTCCATAAATCGTCCTAAAAGAATAAGAGCGACGATTACCGCAGCAGCTTCGTAATACACATTGACGGTACCTTGAGGCAAAAGACCTGGAGCAAAGGTCGCAATCATTGAATAACCGAATGCAGCGAGAGTCCCGACGGAGACGAGAGAGTTCATGTCTGGGCCAAGTCTTAATAACGCGGGAATACCTTTCAGGTAAAAGCGCCGCCCCGGAATAGCCAACACCAGCAATGTTAATACAAACTGGAGATACCAGCTTTCCTGGAGCCCAATGGTATCCATTATCCATTGATGCATTCCCGGTATCACATGCGACCCCATTTCCAGAATAAATACTGGTAACGCAAGTACGGTCGCCAGAACTAAATCTTTCTTCAACGCAACCTTTTCAGCATCTTTTTTTTCTGCGGCACTATCATTATTCTGGCTTTGGTTATCAACCAGGCTGGCTTCATAACCGATTTTTTCGATAGCAGTTATGAGGTCATCAACTCCTGCGGTTCCACGTACAGTAGCTCTTTCAGTCGCTAAATTAACAGTGGCTTCTTTTACACCTTTAACCGCTCGGAGCGATTTTTCGACACGCCCTACGCATGATGCACATGTCATGCCCTGAACTGATAACTCTACAGAAGCTTGAGGAACCTCATAACCAACCTTTTCAACTGCTTCAACCAACGCCATACGATTAACGAATGCATTTAGGCGGATATCTGCACGCTCTGTTGCAAGGTTAACGCTTACGTTTTGTACGCCTTCAACCTTAGCCAGAGCGGCTTCAACTCGTCCAACGCAGCTTGCACAAGTCATTCCCTCAATGGGCAAGCTGACTTGAGTTTCACCATCATTAGAATGCTGTTTTTTTTGAATGCTCATGATGTATTTCTCATCGTTATGGTCAGATAAAGAACAACCTTAAGGCTTACCATCGTGGGAAGGTCAAGCGCATTATTTTGAACATGCCGATGCCGTGGAAGGAATGGATATAAAAACCCTTTACATGAACACATATTCATATGTTATATTGAAGGCATCATGTATAACCAACAGCTTGAGGCCCTATGTCACAATCACATGATCACGAGCATGACCATACTCCAGCAGTAACCAGTGCAAACGAGCGTAAAGTCCTTATCTCCTTCCTCATGATATTCACATTTATGGTGGTCGAAGCTGTTGGAGGGATACTTTCTGGCTCATTAGCATTGCTGGCAGATGCAGGCCACATGCTTACAGATGCAGTAGCTTTGGCGCTGGCTTATGCGGCATTCCGTTTTGGCCGTCGAGCTGCTGATAGCAAACGAACCTTTGGATATTTGCGATTTGAAGTCATCGCGGGATTCTTTAATGCCCTGACACTCTTCGCTATTGTGGCGTGGATTGCATATGAGGCATGGGAAAGGTTACAAGCTCCACCAATTATACTGGCAGGCCCAATGCTGATCGTTGCCATTGCAGGATTGTTGGTCAACATATTGGTATTATGGATCATGACCCGTGGTGAGACCGATCATGTTAATGTCAAAGGTGCTATTTTACATGTGATGGGTGATCTATTGGGTTCTGTTGGCGCTATTGTCGCCGCTATTGTCATTTACTACACGGGCTGGACACCGATTGACCCAATACTTTCCGTTCTTGTCGCAGCACTGGTTTTACGTAGTGCCTGGAAATTATTAGCAAAATCGCTGCACATCCTGTTAGAAGGAGCGCCTGAAGATGCCTCCCCAGACAAGGTGGAACAGAGACTAATCAGTTCTGTTAAGGGCTTAGCAGCCGTAAGTCATATTCATGTCTGGCAAATAACCTCAGGTCGGACGATGGCAACACTGGAAGTAAGAGCCAAGGAAGATGTGGACGTAAAAGACGTTGTGAAGCTTGTAAAACAAGAACTTTATGAGCAGTTCAAAATAGAACATGCAACTGTGGGAATCGACTGGAATTACGATCAAAACGATAATACATGCAGCCTTTCACCGACAAAACTGCGTAACGAACACGAACACGAACACGAACACGAACACGAACACGGAAAAAAGCATAACCATTCTAGTCCAGGCCACAAACATTAATCAGGCCTCTGGTGATGCACTATCAATTTAGGAGGGAGAATCATAATGTCCAGCACATCAGATTGCGGCAACATACAAGACTGTTCCGCGACAGATCATGTCGCGGAGCCAGATCTATCAATGCTCTCGCAAAACGACATTGGGCAACTTTCCGAGATTTTCCATCTACTGGGGGACCAGTCAAGACTACGAATCCTGCTTTACTGTATGCGTGGTTCGGTCTCTGTAGGCGACATTGCTGAGTCGCTCCAGTTATCACAATCTCTGGTCAGTCATCATCTGAGGTTGTTACGAAGTGCAAGGCTTGTTCGCGGAGAGAGAAAGGGTAAGTACATATTTTATAGCATAATGGATCACCATGTAAGTCATGTTCTTCAGGACATGGTATTTCACATAGCTGAAGAATAACCCGAATGAATTTTGATAAGTAGAGCTTGTGTAATTCCAACTCACCTTAGTTTTTCATTACTTTGGTGAGTTGTTTCATCATTAATTTATTAACACCTTAATAATTAACCTTTTAATAATGAAACCTGCCCCCTTCCCTTGTATGTAATAAATACCTGATGGTTCACTATCACCAGATAAAGCGAAGTGAGCAGGCCACCTCATGAAGGAGAAACCTTGCTTTGCAAGCTTATTGAATAGCCACGGATAATCTAGTTTGTCTGCTTCGTGCCAAAAGCGGACATTGCTACATCACAATGCGTTATGGTCAACATCAGAATGCAGCCCTTGTGTTGTGACGTGTAGTCTGGCCTAAACGCAGTTGCACTACATTACCTCGTGGGGTCAGCGACGGCCCCGTTTCAGTTCACGTACACAGGGATCATACTCATCTGCATAGCCACCAAAGTCATGGCTGGGCATGAAGTACCACTTTTCACCTTTCCAACCAGCGATCCGGGTGGTCGGTTTGGTTTTATTCAGAACAACAATACAGACGCCGACGGGAGACACTGGAGGAAGAAGTCGTTGCACCACACACTCACGATTGCCCACATCAATCCAGTCTTTGACGTGAATTTCAGGATGGTTCATTGTTTATCTTCATGTGATGGAATTGCTTACCGTAATGCATCCGATTACCGTGCAAGATCATGTATCCTGTCGCCTTCCTGCTCCCTTGAGGTGGCGCTGCCTTGGTACAGTCAGCACTCTGAATGTCAGGCCCAGCCGCGAGGCCGGAAGCTCATCAGGTCGCTGCGGTAGGGGAAAACGGTCCGGGTAACAGACCGTAATCGCCTGCTGGTGGTTATTGGCCCTGACTGGAGCCGCACTGAAAACTGAAGCGCATTAATATACTCGCGCCTCCGACAGGTCAGGCAATTTCTTCCAGCGCATCGTCATTTGCCGGTGGAGGAGGAAGTATAAGCGCGTCGCACTCCCTGATGACATATTCAGGAATGAGATCAAACCGGGCAGGATCCAGCTGACAGATAAATTCATTTTCAATGTGGTAGGTCTCATTCATGAATTTACGTATTACTGCGTTCTCGAGTCCGGTCTGAAGCAACCTGAACACCTGCAGTTTCTCGTAGCCATTACGGCAGAGCAGATAAAGCGCACGTATACGATCCGGGTCGGTGAGCTGAACGAAAGTGGCCTGGTAGTCAAAGCCGGGAATGCGATCGGCGATTGCCTGGCAGCCGAAGGCAACTTTTTCTGCGGACATTTCAGGATGTCCCACTCCCTGCACAACGGGTTCACGGGTGTCGATGGGCGTTTCACGGTGATGGAAAAGGTTTGACAGCACCTGATAGGCATCACCGAGGTCGTCCATAATTTCATAATGTCGGCGAAGATAGATCAACTTGATGATGTCTTCACTATCAGAGTCAGTGACAGACTGGCAGATCTGAGCAAAAGTGCGGATATCACTTTCACCGATGAGCTGCTCGGTGATGCAGCCTGCGCTGTAGTGCAAGTGTGAGGCCGTAACCAGATTACTGAACAGCTTCCTGACGGACTTCAGTGTATCAATAATAGGCTCAACATCGTGAGTCAGCATCAGTACCGTTTCATTTTTCAGGCACTCACCGGTATTGCGGCGAAACAGCATCTCCAGGATGGCAAATTTCTTGTTCTTATCAAACGATGAAATCGGGTCGTCAAGAATGATCAGGCCTGGCTTCTTGGCTAAGCATTCATACATAAACAGAACAATGGCAAAGGCGTTGCGTTCACCGTAGCTGAGATGCTGGCTGCCGCCGCTGACGTAGCCTTCAAAGTCTTCGTGGCGCAGTTTCAGCCGACATTTATCGCCTTCCCCAGTGATATCCACCTGATAACGATAGCCTGCGTAAGCCAGAAAGGTATTGATATCGGTTTTATGCTTGAGGATCAGCTTCTGCATGCCCTGACGCTGCTTATTTATTTGACCCTGCAGGCGTCCGGCCTGCGTCGTCAGGTCGTCTAAAGAGGTATTGAGACTGGCTACGGTGCGGGCCGTTTTATCCGACTGCAGCTCCGGGAAAAACTTCACGTCTAGGCGACAGGCTTCCAGTGCAGCCTTGACGTTGGTTGAAGCGCTGAACGTAAAGCCGTTAAGAGTCTTAAGGGTATTCAGCATATTTATCAGGCTGTCTGTCTGCTTCTTCACTGTCACGAGATATTCTTCGTGCTGTTTTTCCAGCCCACTTTTTAGGGTTGTAATATCAGCGAGGCGGGCACGGGCAGGCTCTGAAAAATATTCGCCGAGTTTATCTAGCACGCCGATCAGGCCGATCAGGTTTTTAATGACAGCCTTATCATACTCCGCGCTGACGCGGCTAATCTGCTCGGCCTTTTCACGGGAGTCGCCAGTACAGAACGGACAGCAGCCGTCGGATAGCGCGGAGAATTTCTCATACCCCCGGGTCTGCCACTCGATCCACTCTACGCTGCTTTTACTTTGGATGTACGGCTTATAAGATTCCAAACCGTCGGGAATGTGCTGAAGCTTGTTGCCAGCGGATAAGCCTTTCATACCGGTAGACGTTTTTGCAATCCCGGTACTACTCAGCTTAAATGCGGCGCTGAGTTCCCCCAGGTGCGTGATGAATTCTTCAAGCCCGACGTTATCAGCAAACTGCTGCCGTATGGCCACGACCATGGCTTCGATTTCGCGTTCTGTCTCGTGATACGCTTCACTTTTGATGAAGATGTCAAAACTATTACTTACTAACTCGTCTGGTTGAAAAGTGAATTGATCGACATATTTTTCATTAAAGCACATGACGTTTTGCAGGCCATCGACACCAGTTACCCTAGGCTGTACTGCATCGGGATTAGAACCACGGTATCTAAACGGAAGCAGGTCGCTGAGACCCTGTTCATCCCCGTTTACCGTACACTGAATCGCGCGGGAAATGGTGCTTTTTCCGGTGCCGTTAGGCGCAAATTTAATATTTAGTTTTTTTTCTGCCAGAGTTATATTTGCTTTATCGATGTTATTACAGCAATTAATTTCAATTTCCATACCTAATCCTTTACGGCAAAGACACTGAGCAGGCCCCGTATATTGCAGGCCCGATTAATTATTTAAGCTGAAGCCAGAACATATAAGCACCGTTTCATTTTTGAGTAAAGCACTCCGGGATTCGCCCTTGGTACCGCAGCGCCGGAGCAGTTGTTTTATAGAGCGTATGTACGGCGCTTGTGATGTATGTCCGCTTCGTGCCAAGAGCGGACATTTGCACCCTCAGTACCCGCACCAGACTAAGCCGGCTCAGCAATGTCGGCGTTGCTGATACTGACAGACGTTATGCCGTTTTAAAGCGACGTTTCCGGTGTATCACCATGAGAGCGACAATTACCGCCACCGCAATTGTCGCGGTCCCCCGGAAGACGACTGATGAATCTCCTAGGATGATTTCCATGAATGATGATAAAAACTGGCCGGAGAATATAGCCATAGAAAGCCAGGCAAGGTTACGTCCCCGGACGCGAGCGTGACTCTGCTCGACTGTCATATGATTCACAAGCGGCACCGACAGACCAAACCCACAACTCATTAAAACCCCGCCAGCGATGTAGAACACTACATTATCAGCGAATGAAAATATGAAATGTCCGGCAGCGTAGCAGCTAAACGCCGTGTACAGATTTCCGTACTCACGTAAACGCGCTATGAGGCGCGGCATCATCGCAGCAGCCCCGACGGCGACCAGTGAGATAAACGACAGAAAGTATCCGGTTTCTGCTGCCCCAATAGCCATGCAGCTAAACACCTGCGGAATGATGATAATGCTGGTGAAGAAGCAAATCATGGACAGCAGGGCTGCAAAAAGCACAGGCGCTAATCGAGTCGCACTCACCGATTCGCTTTCTCCGGCGTTTTCATTCATGTTTTCTGTCCCAGAGGACAATTGTTACGGCACAAACGCCAGCTGCATAACCAGAAGAACCTAGGCAAAAAGATGAAGCAAAAACGGCCACTGCCAGCCAAGGGTTGCAAGTAATCCGCCTATAAACAGAAAAATGACACCGCCCAGCTCAATCAACATTCCCTGCGAAGGTATCATTTTCAGGCAAGCCTGACCGCTATGAAACGAGGAAATCAATCCGGTTCCTGCTGACATGACGATGGCGGTATCTGACTGAAATCTGGATGTCTCTTCTTCCAGATCTACTTAAAACTCGTTCTGATAACCATACCGAGAAATAACTGTCAATCCATCCATATCTAGGGTTTGATATAGTAAAATTACCTATATATAGTTTTTTTAGTTTTCATCTCACTTGGACGCCATTTCATGAAAAGTCACGAGTACATTGTGATTTGCGGTTTTAACCGCAGTAAAGTCGGCCGATATATTGCCATTGTTGCCTCAGTTATATCGTTCGTTCTGATTTTACTAGCACTCACACTAATCGAATGGCTGAAAAACTTTCACATTAACAGCCACATACCTGCCTCAGTTTTTTCACTTATTAGCGCCGGTGGGATCTACATGGGGTTGTATACATGGTTTGATAAAAATCTCTGGCATAACACCTACCTCGGGAAATTTTTATGTGTGCCAAATCTTGCAGGCCGCTGGAATGTTGAAGGCCATACCCGATCTGAGGGTGGTAAACCCTGGGAAGGTGAGCTGAGAATTGTCCAGTCATGGGACAAAGTCAGAATTCATCTGAAAACTCAATCATCGCATTCGGATAGTGTGACAGCCTCCATCATTCATGACGAGGGAATTGGTTACCAGCTGCTTTATAACTACCGCAACCAACCCAAGACAGGTGAAGAACACCTGACTTCACATGTTGGATTCGCAGAGTTCAGGTTCGACGACGGACTCAAATCTGCTGAAGGCCATTATTTTAACGGTCAAGGCCGGGCTACTTACGGAACAATGACAATCACTAGGATCGACAATGTCTAATTCATTTAGTGCGCGAATTGAACGCATGAAGTCTCGTCGTAAAGGGACATTCGATCAATTAAACGTAGCCAGAGAGTCAATCAGTAACCAGAGGATTGATGGACTGGAAAACTATGCTTTGCTAGAAGGTTTCCTGGATTTAAATGAAAGTTGGGAAACCAGGGGAAAACAAGATTCTGCAACCCGCTATGTTATAGGTGCCATGCAACCGGTTGATAACCGCTATACCGAAATTTCTTTTGAAACTGCCAAGCGTATTGAGAACCAACTGGTAAAGAAATTAGATCTTAATCTGGAGTTTCGTGTCCAAGGCTCTGTACCACTGGATATTCATATTAAAAGTTTCAGTGATGTGGATCTGCTGATTATAGACACTCAGATGCTTATTTATGATAGCGACGGTATTGGCCGCTACACCCCTACGAACAAAAATGATGGGGATATCATCCTTGAACTCAGGGATGCTGTAAATAGACCCGTTTTAGTTCCATGCATTTTTTGAGATCCCGGCCAAATAATGGTGCTGTCGGTATTCCTCCGGTGTCATATTGTTCAGTGATTCATGCGGGCGTTCACAGTTATATTCTGACAACCATTTCTCCGTAATTTCCCGCACTTCACTCAGCGTTCTGAACAGATAAAAATCGAGTATTTCTGTACGGTATGTCCGGTTAAAGCGCTCAATAAAAGCGTTCTGCGTCGGCTTACCCGGCTGAATAAATTCCAGTTTTACTGCATGTTGCTCTGCCCATTCAGCCAGTGCCAGAGAGATAAATTCCGGACCATTATCCATGCGTAGCATGACCGGATAGCCGCGATTTGCCGCAATCCTGTCGAGTACACGGACCACGCGCAAAGCTGGCAGATTCAGATCGATTTCAATCGACAATGCCTCACGGTTAAAGTCATCAACGACATTGAACGTGCGAAAACGACGGCCACAGACCAGAGCATCATGCATAAAATCGACAGACCAGCTCTGGTTCAGCGCTTCCGGTGTGGCCAGTGGCGAGGGATTACGCACCGGCAACCGTTGTTTGCCTTTACGGCGAAAATTCAGCTTCAGCAGACAATAAATACGATGGATCCTTTTGTGATTCCACGGGTATCCCTGCCGCCGCAGAACCTGGAAAAGTTTTGGAAAACCGTATCGTGGGTATCGCTCTGCCACTGCCTGCAACGCGACAATAACAGGTTCGTCACGCGTGGTATCCGGACGGTAATGGTAAACCGTTCTGCTCAGGTTCAGACTCCGGCAGGCCTGACGGATACTGAGTCCAAATGTCGTTATCAGATGAGTGACCAGCTCACGCTTAAAGGCTGGTTTTAAAGCTTTTTTTCGATAACGTCTTTCAGCGCCCGGTTCTCAAGGCTCAGGTCGGCAAACATCTGTTTGAGACGTCGGTTCTCGTCCTCAAGATCCTTGATCTTTTTAATATCAGAAGCCTCCATGCCGCCGTATCTGGACTTCCAGTTGTAGTAGGTGGCTTCAGAGATACCGGTCTCCCGGCAGACATCTTTAACAGTTCGTCCGGCTTCAACCGACTTAATCACAGCGATGATCTGATGCTCAGTAAAACGGGCTTTACGCATAGCGATCTCCTTCGTTGGCAGATTGATTATGCCGGATGATCTCTAAATGTGAATGGCACGATTATGCGGGATGTTTACAATGCCACTAGGGATGCCCTGAAAGCAACTTTCCCTGCGGCAGATGTTGATGACAACAACGCCAAATCTTTGAGAATAACGGGAGGGTCTTTGCAGAGAGAAGTGGATGTGGTGCCAAGCATCTGGTGGGATACCAAAGAGTACCAACATACTAAAGATGTAGATCAACGTGGGGTCACTATTATAGATAAAAACACACGTCAACGTATCTACAACCTACCTTTCCTCCACATCAAACGAATTAAAGACAAATGCGATCAATGTAATGGAGGATTGCGTAAGTCTATTCGTTTTCTTAAGACACTAAAAGCGGATAGTGAAGCTGAGGGTACTAAAATTGAACTCAGTAGTTATGATATTGCCTCGCTGATGTACCACGCAGATGGTAACAATCTCCGACATAGCCAATACTACGAGCTGGCTGTCCTTGTAGAGACTCACAGATGGCTAAATTATCTTGCACAGAACCCTAATGCTGCAATGCTGCTCTACGTTCCAAATGGCACCAGAAAGATAATTGACAAGAATGAAACTTTTGCCGAATTGCTTAAACTGACGGGAATGGTCAATAGTATTGTCACTGAGGTGCTGCGTGAAATAACCGGCCAGCCTACTGAATATTACACACCCGCCAAAGGAATTTTACTTATAAAACAAGCGGTTTACTAACAGGATGCTATCAAGATCCACTTAATAAGTGGATCTTGAATCATCCGCGACTATTTGCCGGACAGCGCTAGTCATTCCGGCCTAAGCGCTATTATGAGATTTATTTCCAGTTTAGTATGAGTCTCCGTACTAATCGTTGATTGAAGAGACATACATGCTGGATAACTCTTAATGGGGTCAGTTTGGATATCGAAAATTATTGTACTATAAGGGCTTCCCCGGCGTGTCAACGCCGGTGTTTATGGTTTCTGTCTGCTCTTCAGTAAAAATAAAGGGGAGAGACTGCGGTACTATAAACGGCCATGATGAATCGTCATCGATTCGGACCCTGATGAAAGACGCGCGTGAGGTTCTTGTTCGTTAAGCGGATACGTATATCCTGTACAATAGCCAGATAGGCCTCACGGGGTCTAACCCTTTATCATCAACGAATTGCAGGTCAGATGGTTATTTTGTTTCGTGCTTTAGCTGGCTGAGTACAGCCTGAAATCATCACCGTAATGCAATGATGCCCAGCACAGCCTTGCGTTTTTGGCGGCGATGGCTACAACGGCACGCCAGTATCCTCTGCGATCGACCAGTGAACAGACCCAACGACTGAATAAATCAGTCCTTTTCTCGGCACCAATCAGAACCGAACGAGCCCCCTGAACCAGTAGCGTTCGCAGATACGAATCGCCAGCTTTAGTTATCCTGCCAAGCTTTGATTTCCCACCACTGCTGTACTGCGATGGCGTTAGTCCCAGCCAGGCTGCCAGTTGTCGCCCATTTTTAAAATCGTGTGCATTACCGATACTGGCGACCAGCGCACAGGCCGTTGTGGGACCAATCCCTTTCAGTTCCATCAATCGCTGGCTGCGGTGATCTGTTTTTGCCATGCGGGACAAAATCCGGTCATATTCAGTAATATTATCTTCAATACGATCAATGTGTTCCAGCAGGTCATTAACACATTGTTGAACCTGAAGCGGCAAAGAACTCTTCTGCTCAGAAACCATGTGACGCAGGGCATCTGTACTTTGTGGGGCGATGACACCGAATTCCGATATCAAACCTCTCAATCGGTTATATGTTGCTGTTTTCTCTTCGATAAAACCCTGTCTGATACGGTGTAGGCATTGCATCGCCTGCTGGCTCTCATCCTTCACTGGTACAAACCGCATATGCGGGCGACGAACTGCTTCACAGATAGCCTGAGCATCAGCTGCATCATTTTTGCCTGATTTACCGGCCATGCGGTAAGGAGATACAAATTTAGCAGCCATCAGCCGTGGTTCATGACCATATTGCCGAAACAACCTTGCCCAGTAGTGAGCCCCGGAGCATGCCTCCATCCCGATAACACAGGGAGGTAAACTGGCAATCAGCTCAGGAAGGGCAGCACGCGATACTTTGGGTTTAACCAGAACAGTTTTACCGTGTTGGTCAACGCAGTGAACAGCGAACACATTTTTAGCAAGATCGATACCGACAGTCGTGATGGTCATAACGAATCCCTCCGGGGCTATGTTTACCCCATGATTGCACAAGAGTTAATCAGGCGCATATCCAGGGGAAGTCCCTTCCATTCGTTAAGGCTGATTTTTTGTAAGTACCCCACTTAAACGCCCCATTCTCTTTCAGAGACCCTCTGGCACATGGATTAGGTTTTCCGAAAGCGAACTTCCGCTCTTCGCTCATAGATGCCGGTCAAACATCCCGCATTCAGCATGTGAGGCGGTAGCCTCATCTCTGATGTACTGAATAACAGTAACGTCTTGCTGGTGTGTCTATCCCGGCTTTACCATGACGTATAGCGATAGGGTCTAAATGCTCAACGGCACTCTCAGTGAGAGTCAGTACCGATTTAACGCTGATGCTTATTCTATCGATAATGGCCTGCCGGGGACCATGACGCCATGCTTCGCTATCATAAAAGGTGTCCTGGGCAGTTTTCAGGTGAGAGAGGCTGTTATAAGCCCTGATCAGATAGTAAGCATCGTCGTCATGTGCTGATATACCATAAGAAATAACATCCATTCCCACTGAACGGTGAAGTGGAACACTCACTTCTTTCATTATTCTATGAAAGTCTTTTCCAGTACCGGGTTTGAGGGTGTACAGCAAAAATTCGACAGTTTTCATCTTCGATATCCTATTCTGTTTTTCTCATCATAGCGAATTATGGCGACGTGTAGTCGTGAAACCGAACAGAAGAACTGGACTGCCAGGCTGTCCCCAGCAGTTATGGCTCTGAATGTCTCATGCGTGCCAGGAGCGGACGTTGCTAACATCGAGATGCTCTAATCTGCAAGGAGCAGCTCCCCCTTTATCAGACAATCTTGTCTGACGCTCCGGACAGAAATATGCTGGTTTTATCTGTTCAGAACACTGAACTATGTTCGGGAAATCACAGAGTCAGGCTAACGGAATAGAATAGTGAGCGGTGTCTTAACCCCTTAAATCGTAAAAGCACCGGTTGATAGCTGATGATGAACGCTTCTCTGATTTAACCAAGCATCGGCATTGAGAATGAATCAAAAAAGTGAAAATATCAAAGGGTAATAGCCTCCGTTTGAACCGGACACCTCACCAGTAAGACATAGTCATAGAGCTATGTTTAAGGAGTGTCCTGTGCAAAGAATCGAAGTGATCACTGGCGAGCAAAAACGCCGTCGTTATACTCCTGAAGAGAAAGCCCGTTTTGTTGCGCTCGCCATGCAGCCCGGCTACACCGTCTCACTCGTTGCCCGGCAATATGACATCACACCCAGTCTTCTTTTTAAGTGGAAACGGCTCATGAACGAGGGTGGAAAGTCTGCGATCGTCGCTGGCGACGAGGTCGTCAGTGTCTCCGAGGTCCAAGCGCTGGAGAAAAAAGTCAAACAGCTTGAACAAATGCTGGGCCGCAAGACGATGGAAGCCGAAATCCATAGGAACGCGCTTGAGATAGCCTAGGCAAAAAAGTTGATATCGCGCATGCCATTGCTGCCACCGGACGATACCTCCTCATCCGAATAGCAGAAGTGCTCTGCGTATCGCGTTCGAATCTTTATGAACGGCTGCTAAAGAAGCGCCAGCAGCGGCCAGCCCGCTATAGCAAAGATGATGACGCCCGACTGTTACCGCTTATCCGCCAGATATGCAGCGAGCGGGCGACAAACGGCTACCGTCGCGTGACGGCACACCTCAATCGTGCGCTGAAGGAACAAAACTGGCGGGTTAACCACAAACGCATTTACCGGATCATGCAGGCGAATAACCTGTTGCTGGCAAAATCTGGCCATAGAAAGCCAGAGCACAGTCATACCGGCAACGTCGTGACACTCAAGCCGGATACGCACTGGTGTTGAAATCCGCTGCTTGAATCGGGAAGTCGTGCGGGTAGTGTTCAGCCTTGACTGCTGTGATCGCGAAGCCATCTGCTGGTCGGCGACAACAGGTGGAATAAACAGCGTTATGGTGCAGGATCTGCTGACAACAGAGAGTGTGGAAAAGCGCTTTGGCAATACGCTTTACCTGCCACATGCCGTTGAGTGGCTGACCGATAATGGCTGTTGCTACATAGCGGACTCAATAAGAACGTTCGCCACCTCACTCAGGTTCATCGTGTGTACGACGCCAGTGCGCAGTCCGGAGAGCAATGGGATGGCTGAATCGTTCGTTAAAACGTTCAAGCGTGACTACGTGTATGTTAATGACCTGCCGGATGCCATGACAGTGATGTGAAAACTGACGGAATGGATGGAAGACTATAATAACTGGCATCCCCATAAAAGGCTGAAAATGCAGTCACCAAGGGAATACAGAAGTTCGCTGCTAGCTATAAATTAACCGTGTCCGTTTTAGCGGGGGCAACTCCACAAAGAGGACGTGGAGCTAAAATATTTGCACGGATAAAAAACCATACTTAACTATTAGTATTACATTAAAAAAATACGGACTCTTTATCAGCAGTCCGCTAAAGTCTATTCAAGGAAAAAACATGTGGCATATCAAGCATTAAAAATTAGTATATAGTGGCAGATTTTATCAAGGTATATATTCCTATAGATACCCTAAAATGATTATCTATTAATCCCCTAATTTAGCGGTCATATGCACTCGATTACCAGTATACGCAGAGAGAATTTTGTATGACGTTTGTGCTTCTTTTGCTTTAGCAGCAATTTTTGCTTCTGCACTGTCAAGAGTGGAAGCAGTTACGCTGACCGTCTGCGCCATACCAGAGAATGAGACAACAGAGAGAAAACCAGCTGCTGCGAGAAGTTTGATATTTTTCATAGTGATAACCCTAGTAAAGTTAATGTTCATCATAAGAGCATACTGCTCGTTTCCTGTTGATGAGCATTAAAAACCCTGCAACTACTATAGGGTCAATACTTTTTATTGTATTTTTTATATAGCGCTGACTGTCTTGAACATCCACTTATCGAGAAATTTTTCTTAAACAATAAAATTCACGCATAATCAATAAGATATGGCAATTTTTATATCGTTTTACACTGAAGATATTTTTTCTTACCCCATTTATATAGGTTTCAAAATATGTCTTTGCAGGTAATTGGAGGCTGGAACTCACGCATTCCTATCCCCTTCCCTTCAAACAACTCTAGCTTTACTCTGATCAAAAGAATAAATACCCAGACATTAAATCACGTGACATGAAATGCCAAAACTGTCTAAATAAACTGGACTGACCCCAGGATTAGATATAACCTTCAATTAGTAATGTCGGTTGGTTTTTCTTCATATTTCCCGTTTCGCCAGCCTGCTGGAAATTCAGCTGGAGTCTGGTAATCCAGCGATGAATGTGGACGGCACTCGTTATAATCCTGCCGCCAGTCATTAATCGTTTTCCTGGTGTGAACTGATCCTACCCACGTAATGTGGACACGGCCCTAAGCAAGGTTCTGGTTTTCAAATTGTTCAGGACTGAGCCCACCACAGGCACTGTGGCGACGCCAGCGATTGTAATCGCACTCAATATAATTAAATACAGTTGTTCTCATCATTTCCCGGCTGATAAAGCGTTCACCGTGGATGCATTCCACTTTCAGCGAGTGGAAGAAGCTTTCCACACACGCATTGTCGTAACAGCAGCCTTTCGCGCTCATGCTCCCGCGCAGATTATGCCGCTTCAGCAACGCCTGATAGTCCGCTGAACAGTACTGGCTGCCACGGTCAGTATGAACAATGACTTTTTTCGGGCGTTTACGCCGCCACAGCGCCATCTGCAACGCATCGCAGGTCAGTTGTGCCGTCATTCGCGGTGCCATTGACCAGCCGATGACAGCTCGCGACCACAGGTCAATCACCACTGCCAGATACAGCCAGCCTTCATCGGTGCGTAAGTAGGTGATGTCTCCCGACCACTTCTGATTCGGGCCGCTGGCGTAAAAGTCCTGCTTCAGCAGGTTCTCAGACACAGGCAAGCCATGCTCACGATAACTGACCGGGCTGAACTTGCGGGCTGCCTTTGCCCGAAGCCCCTGGCGACGCAGGCTGCCAGCTATCGTTTTGATGTTGTAGGCCGGGAGCTCATCCGCAAGCCGTGGCGCACCATACCGTTGTTTTGCATCAGTGAATGCTCTGAGAACCGCGGCATCACAGGCCAGACGGAACTGCTGCCGCGTGTTTATCTGATGACGCCGGGAGCACCAGGCATACCAGCCGCTACGGGCCACGCGCAGCACCCGGCACATGGCTTTGATGGTGAACTCAGCCTGATATTTTTCGATAAAAACATACTTCATTTCAGGAGCTTCGCGAAGTATGTCGCGGCCTTTTGGAGAATAGCCAGCTCCTCTGCCTGCTCCGCAAGCTGGCGTTTAAGCCGGGCATTTTCAGCATCCAGTTCGCTTTCGCGTGCAGATGATGTCAGTTGTTGCTGTTGTTTTTTTCGCCAGCCATAGAGTTGCGATTCATACAAACTGAGTTCGCGGGCAGCGGCAGCGACGCCAATGCGTTCAGCAAGCTTCAGAGCTTCCTGGCGGAATTCGGGAGTGTGCTGTTTACGCGGCTTTTTACTGACGGTTACTGATTTAGTCATGTGAGCTACCTCTGGTTGAGAGTTTACTCACTTAGTCGCGTGTCCACTATTGGCGGGTATCTGTGCCAACAGCTCTCAGGCCAAGGGCCGCGTTAAGCGCGCCAACCTGACGCTGCAGGAGCGGCTGGTTAAGGAGATGTGCCTGGAGAATATCACCTGCATTGATGCCGCCAACGCCTGGATCGAAACGTTCATCAGCGACTTCAACCACCGCTTTGCCAGACTGGCAAAATACCCGAAAAACCTTCACCGCACGGTCTAGAGAGCCACCTGGAACTGGACGACATTTTCGCCTGGCAGACGCTTCGGACGCTCTCAAAAGCACTGACTTTTCAGTATGAAAAAATCCTTTATCTGGTTGATCCCACTGACGAAAACTCACGCATAGTCGGAGAAGAAATCCTCGCTTTTGATTATACGGACGGTACGCTCAAATTCCGCCATGGAAACAGAACACTGAAATATCAGATGTTCGATAAGCTGGACTGCATCAGTCAGGGGCGCATCGTTGATAACAAAAGGCTTGACGCGGTGCTGAAGCTGGCGAAGGAAAAACAGGATGAGCTTGAAGCCGCAGGAAAAAGAAAGGCGCAGCCAGAGTATGCCTAAAAGGCGGGCACAGATTCAGGCTCAGCTCAGAGCCATCAATCCGGTTCTGGCTGAACCCTCTCTTTTCAAATCAAGCCTGAAAAAATGAGCTCACTGCCCTTTTTTCTTCATCAGAAATCAGCAGAAAGTGACATTTAAAACCGGGAAATCAGGGTGACATTATCAATAAGGAAAGACAGCGAGTATAATAGTTGTAATATCCGCACCTCCCCAGAACATCTGAATTTGTCTTTGACAGAAAGAACCGCGCTTCCGGCAGGAAGCCGGCCCCCTTGAAAACTCTCTTATCCTGTTAAAAAGCCTGATATGGTTCGGAGTTAGTCGGTGTTTCCTCCGGCAATAGTGCAGTTGGCTTCACAACAGCGTACATTATCACATCAGATTTATGCCAAAACGGCGTAACGCACTGGCCCACAAAAAGAAAATAAGGACGGTTACGACACAGCAGCTACCCAGCGTGATCCAAAAGCCAAATCGCTGACAGAAAACAGGGAATAGTAAAAACATAGGTAGTGTCGGCACTACATACCAGAATGTATACCACGCATGATTGGCTATTTTTTGCTGACTCTGTCCTTCCAGCTTCATCCACACGAGCACAAGCACAGTAACCAGGGGAAGCGCGGCGACAAGACCACCAAGCCGATCACTACGCTTGGCAACTTCAGAGATAAAAACAACCATTCCGGCGGTGATCGCGTACTTAATCAGTAGCCATAACATCATAAACCCTCACTAATCCTGTAAGTTAACGGCCCTGCACCGACCTATCTCCCCAGCGCAATCCCGGTTTCGCGGTGTCTGTTACGGCCGTATTTTCTCATGCCTCGTCAGCCACGGTGAGGCTCTTTCAAGAGCTGGGTTGTATGAAAACGAAAAAACACAGCCAACAATAATTTACAAAATAACTTATTGACCCTGTATTTACTACAGGGTTTTTAATGCACATCAACAGGTGAGACGGCGATGATGCCGGTATCACCAGATGACCAGATAACCCAAGGAATATGACCATGAAAAATATCAAACTGCTTGTTGCTGCCAGTATGCTCTCCGTAGTCTCATTCTCTGGCTTCGCCCAGTCAGTCAGTGTTACTGCTGACACACTCAGCAACGCGGAAGCGAAAATTGCCGCTATCGCCAAGGAATCCGGTGCTTCGTCCTACCGCATCACCAGTGCAGACCAGAACAACTTTGCCCGCATGACTGCAGTCCTAGATAAGTAACCCGGGACTGTACTACCCTGAACCTGACCAGTTAACGCAAGAGATGGTCGCAGAGCAAATAGCCGGACTGGCTGTCCCCCAGTGGGATGCATCTGGTTCCGCTGGCGACCTCACACGCAATCCCTCACTGTAACGTTTTCTGATCTCACCACGCTGGCCATAACAGATTGCCCTAGCCACTGCATTACGACCTTCTCTCCGGTTAAGCTGAGTCAGGATACGTCGGCGATAATACTCATCATAAATATAATTAAGAAGGTATAAATTGCTTCATTCGGCGCACTATTGTAAACGTTTTTGGCGGGACAGGATGTACTTGTGTGTACGAAACCGAGGGCCAACAATAAATATTGATTTAATGCAAAGGCCCATATAAGATTGATTTACAAGGTGATGGTGCTCCACCTTTCCCAACCGCCGGTTTTTCAACACCGGATGATGGCGCCTGATATACAGATGAAGTTGTCCTCTTATAGGCATGTATGTCAGGTATAGCTATGCAAAATAAAACCACATTACCGCTTACCGCAGAATCTCTCTCTTTTCAAAGAGATAATCCGATTTATGTCTTCGGTCATCGAAATCCTGACAGCGATGCTATTTGCAGCGCGCTGGTTGTGGCTGACTGGCTTAATTACACCGGTCGTCCCGCAACGCCCTGGCGCCTGGGGGATATCACCCCGGAAACCCGTTATATCCTCAACGCTGCGGGTGTTTCACAACCCGATTTACTCACCGTCGATCTGACAGATAAAACCGTATGGCTGGTTGATTTTACGGATGCAGAGCAGGGACCGTCTTCGCTGATGGACAGCAACGTCATCGGCATCATTGACCATCATCGTATTGGTACCCTTGTTACCCGCAATCCACCGGATGTCTGGGTGCGGGCGGTAGGATGCTGCGGAACAGTAATTCTCTCAATTCTCATGCATGACATTCCGATGCCGCTGACTGCCGCTCAGGCTGTGTTGCTGATGGGGGCGATCCTCAGTGATACCGTTGCGCTGACGGGTCCCACCACCACCACTCAGGATCAGGAATCCGTGGCTGTTTTGCGGGAAATCGCCGGTATCGATTATGACCAGTTTGTGACAGGGCTGCTGCGAGCCAAAACAGATATAACCGGGCAATCCGCGTCGGTTTTACTCAATCGTGACGCCAAAAATTACCGGATCCATGATGTGCCGCTGTTGTTGTCACAAATTGAGGTCCGCGACATGGCTGATATTACTCCCCTGTTGCCTGAGCTACTGCAGGAAATGGATAAAACCTGCAAGGACAGCGTGCTGGACATGGTGATCCTGATGGTGACAGACATTACCAGCCGGAACTCCGTTTTGCTTTTTTCAGACAGCAGCCTGACAGGCTCCCGCCAGGTATCGCTGCCCGGCATGACAAGCCGGAAAAAAGAAATCCTCCCCTGGCTGACCAACCGCTTCGCTTCTTATAAGAGGTGATTTATGCAAATTTACCGGCATGCCTTGTTACTTGTACAGAATGAAACCGATGGTCTGCTGTTGCTTGAGCAGGCAGAACGTCTGGCAAAAGAGATGGGCACCCGTATTACTGTCGGGCATCTCAGTGCTGACTATAGGGAACTGGATTATACCAGTGACTCATTAACCAAAGACCGTCAGTCCCGCGAAGTTATTGATGCAAAGGCAATGCTTAGCCGTCTGGTGGAGTCCAGCAGTATTGATATCAACGTCAGGTCCATCGTCAGCATCCATCGTTTCCGGGACGTTGAGGCCGTTGTTCAGCATGAAGATATCGATCTGGTCATGCTGGGGCATGAAAACCGCCTGTTCGGGGTTTTTTCCTCCTTTTCTTTCGAATTCATCAATCACCTTTCTGTTGATGTTCTGATTAAACATATTCCAGCCCCTTAAAAGAAGGTCAAACTTATGAGCTTTGAAATTGAATGTATCATCGCAAGAGAAATTCTGGATTCCCGCGGTAACCCGACCGTAGAGGTTGAAGTGACTTCTGTAGGGGGCAGTATGGCCCGTGCCTCCGTTCCTTCCGGTGCCAGCACCGGCTCCCGTGAAGCCATCGAGCATCGCGATGATGACAAGACACGTTTTGGCGGTAAAGGTGTTCAGGATGCGGTCCGGTGCGTCAATACCGAAATTAACGATGCCCTGCAGGGCTACGATGTACGCCGCCAGAAAGAAATCGACAACTGTCTGATTGCCCTTGATGGCACAGAAAACAAAGGCCGGCTGGGTGCTAATGCGATCCTTGGCGTATCGCTGGCAGTATCCCGCCTGGCGGCACAACTATCCTCTACCCCGCTCTACCGCTATCTGGGTGGCGTCGGCGCGAATCTGCTGCCGGTTCCCTGTATGAATATCATTAACGGCGGAGTTCATGCCCGCTGGCAGGGCGCTGATTTTCAGGAGTTTATGATTGCACCATGGGGAGCCTCTTCCGTACGCGAAGCTATTCGCTGGGGCAGTGAGGTCTACCAGGCCCTGCGTCAGGTCCTGCTGGAAAAAGGTTTATCCGCCGGCGTGGGCGATGAAGGCGGTTTTGCACCGGCCGTTTCCTCAAACCGTCAGCCGCTGGAGCTTATCGTGGAGGCAATTAGCAAGGCGGGATACCGCCCAGGCGAAGATATCGTTATTTGCATGGATCCGGCCTCCAGTGAATTCTACGTCGATGGGAAATATACCCTGCGTACCGAAAATACCCGGCTCAGCGCCGACGAAATGACCCGCTACTATGAGCAACTGGTGAAGGATTTCCCGATAGTCCTGATTGAAGATGGCCTTGCGGAAGACGACTGGGCCGGCTGGCAGCTCCTGCACCGCGCGCTCGGCGATAAAGTTGAGCTGGTTGGCGATGATATCTTTGTGACCAATGTGAAATATATCCAGCGAGGTATCGATGAAAACCTGGCCAATGCCGCATTGATCAAACTGAACCAGATAGGCACCCTGAGTGAAACCATCGAAGCCGTCCAGTTGTGTCAGGATAACAACTGGGGAACCTTTATTTCGCACCGGAGCGGGGAAACCGTGGACAGCTTCATTGCAGATATGACCGTCGGCCTGCGGGCTGGTCACCTGAAAACCGGTGCACCCAGCCGTGGGGAGCGCATTGAGAAATACAATCAACTGATGCGTATTGAAGATGAATTAGGTGATGCCGCCATCTTCGCCGGTAAAGCCGCCTTCAAAAAACGCTGATTCCGTCACCCTTCCCGTATGCTCAGATACGGGAAGGGGTAGGGTGGTTCTGTGAACGGAAAAATACTCATACTGTAACAGCAACGGGGATCCAGGCAAACTGTCTGGTTTTCCTGATCGCTGATGCCTTTTTTAATATACTGCCGGATGATACCAGTGCCGTTGTAATCGCGCTGTTCATCGGGAGCGGTGCCCATCTTCTGATGCGTCACCTCCTTGACCGGAGTCCAGGTAAATCCGGGTAATCAGTACAAACAACTCAACGGGTTCAGGTCCTTCCGGTTCAGTTGTGGGTGACAGACAGGTAGTTGTTATGGGGAAAATTATTTTACTCCGCCATGGCGAAAGTTAGTTGAATCGCAAAATCGTTTTACCGGATGGGAAAATGTCCCGCTGATGCTGAAAGGAGTGGAGGAAACCCGGCGCGCAGCAAACCTGATAAAACGGTCCGGAATCAGTGTGCCACTACAATCATAGATGGAGCCTGCACATCCGTTCTGAACCGGGCAATTCATTCGCTCTGGCTGATAATGGAAGCGCTGAATCAATTGTGGTTACCGGTGGACAAATCATGGCGGTTAAATGAACGTCATTACGGTGCGCTTCAGGGAATGAACAAAGATGAAGCCACTCAACAGATTGGCCAGAAAATCGTTTATCACTGGCGGAGGAGCTATCGTGGTATCTCCCCTCCGTTGCCGGATGCACCTGCTTCACTTCATCGTGAGGCACGTTATCGTCATGTGTCCCTGACGGATTTGCCGGGGGGAGAAAGTCTGGAAATGACGCAACGAAGGTTGTTGCCTTACTGGCACCACGTCATTGTCCTGCGCGTCGCCAGTGGCGAAACCATGTTGCTGGTCAGTCATGCTAATACACTGCGTGCGCTGACCATGTTTATTGAGCAGATTGATGAAAATAAGGTTCCCGATCTGCATGTCCTGACGGGAATCCCCGTACTGTATGAAATGAATGAAAAACGGGCCATCACCGCACGTTATTCCCTTGAATGACGGTCTGATGGTGCCCTGATTTCAGCGAGGTGGTATGTACAAATCATTATTCGCGGTGGTGATAGGCGGATCGATCGGCTGTGTGATCCGCTGGATACTGTCCATGCGTCTCAATGCACTTTTCCCCAATCTTCCACCTGGTACCCTGGTGGTTAATCTGGTTGGCGGATTTATCATCGGTATGGCACTGGCCTTTTTTGTCCGGCAGCCTCACCTTGATCCCGCCTGGAAGTTTTTTATTACCACCGGCATATGTGGCGGTATGACAACCTTTTCCACCTTTTCTGCTGAGGTGGTGGTGTTACTTCAGAATGGCAATTATGCATGGGCTGTCATTTCCGTACTGACGCACGTAACTGGCTCGCTTCTGATGACTGCCACTGGTTTCTTTGTGATGACACTGCTGTAAAAGCATATGCGCCATACACTTAACCGCGCCATGTCTCCGGCAGATTTTCATTTTATCGCCATAACAACATACCTGACCTGCCGGGTCAGGTATTTCCGGAGAAGGGTGTATGGAGATGCTCCCTGAGAATATCGTGAAGGGACTTTCCGAAGCCGAGGTGCAGACCCGGCTGGGTCAATGTGGCTATAACGAAGTGCGTGAACAGCCTCCGGACCAGGTGCGTGCTATCCTCAAACGTCTGCTGGGTCCCATCCCCTGGATGCTCGAAATTGCGCTGGTACTTGAAGTGGTTCTGGGAAAGACGACTGAACCAGTGCGCGCTCAGACAACGACGAACCATCCATTCACCTCATTCGGAGGTCACAGATAGTCGCTGTCTCACACGCCGAATCCCCTCCTGAGTTCACCACGATCCAGCAGGTCATGGCGGCGTCCGGCGCC
This sequence comes from Citrobacter sp. RHB35-C21, assembly GCF_013816515.1. Classification (NCBI taxonomy): domain Bacteria; kingdom Pseudomonadati; phylum Pseudomonadota; class Gammaproteobacteria; order Enterobacterales; family Enterobacteriaceae; genus Citrobacter; species Citrobacter sp. RHB35-C21. The sequence continues at coordinate 858,721 of NZ_CP057147.1, read as the reverse complement.
ATGATCCTAGCAGTCGCAACCGGCAGCGACGGTCATCCCCATATCCGCGGGTTGCAATCATTAGTCGAAGCACTAGGCGATGATACGGCAGGACTCGTCAGGGATACGGTTTCCAGTGAAAGATTAGACTTATTGCTGCCGGCAGTAGTGTCAGCGTTGCCAGTGTGGCTGAAAGCAGCCCACCAATAATGGCAAATGCCATCGGTTCCCAGAAAACATCCCGGGCAATCGGCAGCATCCCGAGAATGGCCGCCGAAGCGGTCAGCATGATGGGGCGTGAACGGTGCAGCGCGGCGACTTTGATCGCCTCATCCGCAGTGAAACCATTTTTCATCCCCACATCCACTTCGCTAATAAGAATGACGGCATTACGGATGATCATCCCGGCCAGTGCAATGATCCCCAGCAGCGCCACAAACCCCATCGGTATGCCAAAAGGCAGCATAGCCACAACTATCCCAGGCAAACCAAACGGTGCCATCAGCAGGGCCAGCAGCATCGACGAAAAGCGTTGTAACTGAATCATCAGCAGTAACAGCATCACCATCAGCGTGACAGGCAATACCGCATACACTGAGCTGTTTCCTTTCTCCGATTCCACAACCACTCCACCTTCCTCCACACTGTAACCCGGCGGGAGACTCTCCCGGAAACCGGCAACCACCGGAGAGAGTGCCGATGACACGGTCTCTGCACGAACGCCGGGCGCGGTATCCGACTGAACCGTGATAAACGGCAACCGCTGCCGACGCCAGATAACCGGATCATCCAGCGTCCATTCTGGCGTGGCGACCTGTCCCAGGGGAACTTTATTCCCGGTCGATGATGTCAGCATCAGAGCATTCAGTAACGCCGGGTTTTGTCGTGAGGCTTCATTTCCCCGCAGCACCACATCAATCTGGCGGTTACGGTCGCGCAGGGTGGTCACGGTGGTTCCGGAAAACAGCGTGGCAAGCGTTCCTGCCAGTGACTGAGACGTCATGCCGGTGGCACGCGCCTGCGTCTGATCCACCCGCAGACGGATGACCCGCTCCGGTTCACCGGACGTCAGATTGACACCCCGGGTATCGGGATTGCGGGCAATCATCCCTGCCAGTTGCGTGGCCAGTTCACGTACACGGGTATTATCCGGCCCGGATACCCGGTATCTGACCGGCCAGCCCACCGGAGGGCCCAGCTCCAGTGTGGATACCCGGGTTGTGAGCGTACTGAAATCTTTCGACAGGATCTGCTCAAGCTGTTTCTGCAGCCGGTTTCTCGCCGCTTCATTTTTCGCCACTACGACCAGCTGGGCAATGTTCTCTTTCTGCAGCAGAACATCCATCGGCAGATAAAAACGCACAGCGCCGGAACCGATGTAGCTTGAGTAATGGTCAATATCAGGATTATCGCGCAACTTCGCTTCAAACTTCAGGACGTCGCGGTGCGTCTGTGCCTGGCTGACATTCTGCGGCAGAGTCAGGCTCACCAGCAGCTCCGGGCGATCGGACGCTGGGAAAAACTCACCCTGCATCAGCAGGGCTCCGCCCCCGGACAATATCAGTATCGCCAGGGCACAACCGAGTGTCTTGCGCCGGTGCTGCATCACCCGGTCGAGCAGGCGGGTATAATGACGGTGAAAGAAACTGTGCTTATGTGACTGATGTGAATGCTGTTCCGGCAGTAACCAGACGCCGGTAAGCGGCGAGAAAAGAACCGCAACCAGCCATGAGCTCAGCAGCGCTGTCAGTACCACCACAAACAGGGAGTAGCAGTATTCTCCTGCGCTCGATGCCGCAAATCCCACCGGTATAAATCCGGCAATCATCACCAGTGTCCCCGTCAGCATCGGGAACGCGGTGGTACGAAATACCTGCGTGGCGGCCACACTCAGGGCATCGCCAGCCTCAAGCCGCGACACCATGGCTTCTACGGTGATCATGGCATCATCAACCAGCAGTCCCAGTGCAATGATCAGGGCACCGAGGGAGATTCGCTGTAGCCCTATTCCGGCCAGTTCCATCCCGGTAAATGTCATGGCCAGCACCAGCGGAATGGCCACGGCGACCACCAGACCTGCCCGGCTGCCCAGCGAAACAAAAGAAACGGCCAGCACAATAATAACGGCCTCAACCAGCACCTGGACGAATCCTCCCACCGCGTCACTGACTACGGCCGACTGGTCTGCCACCTTCTCCACACTGATCCCGTAAGGAAGATGCGTGCGGATCCTGTCCATCGTCGCGTTCAGCGCCCGACCAAAATCAACAATATTTCCACCGCGAGCCATCGAAATCGCCAGCCCGAGTGCTGGTTTACCGTTAACCCTAAACTCCGGTGAGGGCGGATCTGCCTGCTGCAGTGTGACCGTGGCCAAATCGGTGAGGGGGATAAAACGGTTTCCGGTATGCAGCACAATTTGCCGCAGGCTGTCCACGGATGTGAAGGCGCCACTGACTTCCACCGACATATTTTCCTGTGATGTCCGGATACGTCCGGCGGGCGTGACGGCATTCTGTGCCTGCAGAGCCGCCGTCACCTGCTGAAGATCGAGTCCCATTCCCGACAGTTTCAGTGGATCAAAAGCAATCACCACCTGTTGTTCGCTGTCACCCAGCAGCGTAACTTTCCCTGTTCCCGGAACAGCCAGCAGAGATGTCCGGATATCATCGACGGTATCGCGTAACTGCCGGGGAGTGAAGCCGTCCGACGTGAAGCCATAAATTGTGCCGTATGTATCATCGAATTCATCATCCACGGCCGGGGTGGTGGTGCCGTCCGGCAGGGATGCCCGGATGTCGTCCATCTTTTTCCGCACGCTATACCAGATACCCGCAACCTCTGACGGCGGTGTGTCATCACGCAGGTTCACAAAAATCACCGACGAGCCCGGACGCGTGTAACTCTCGATATAATCCAGATGTGGGATTTCCTGGAGCTTCTTCTCCAGCGTGTCGGTGACGAAACTGACGGTATCTTTTACCGTTGCGCCCGGCCACTGTGCCGACACCACGGTGGTCTTAATGGTAAACGCCGGATCTTCGCTGCGCGGCAGATTCAGAAAGCTCATGACGCCTGTCACCGTGACCATCAGCATCAGAAAAGCCACCAGTTGTCGGTGGGCCAGTGCCCAGGCAGAAAGATTAAAACCGCCGGAAGCGTGCATAACATTTTTCATTTTTGGTTCTCCGTCAGCACGTTTTCCCCGTCACGTAACTGACTGACCCCGGCAGTGACCACCTGTTCACCGGCTGTCAGCCCTTTGCGGATGAGCACCGAATCGGTCATATAGGCCGCAATGTCAACGGGTGTCAGGCGCAGGCGATTTTTGCCGGTGTCCACCACGAACACTGCCGGTTTCTGTTCTTTCCTCGTCAGGGCAGATGCCGGTACCTGAAACACTTCACTGCCGCCCAGGGGTAATGACCCGGTGACCGTCGCCCCCATAGCCATTACCGCGGGTGCATTCTCAAGGTCATAGCGTACCCGCCAGGTCCGGGTCTGTGTGTCGGCCTGCGGGCTGATGTCACGCAGCGTTCCGGTTACCGACACCGACGGGTTATCCGCCATACGCAGGGTGAGTGTCTGCTGCTGTTTCAGGGTGTCAGCCAGAGCCCCCGGTACGCTGAAGACCGCATCACGGGCCCCTGACTGCGCCACCCGCAGGATTTCCTGTCCGGTGGTCACTACCTGTCCCGGACCGGCGCTGACGGTGGTGACCACCCCGGTAACCGGTGAGAGCAGTCGCGCATACCCCAGACGGTCCGCTGCACTGCTCAGGTCGGCCTGAGCGCTCTGCAGTTTTGCTGTTGCCGTGTCGCGGTTTGTGCGGGCCTCGTCAAGCTGAACCCGGGCAACCGCACCCTGCGGGGCAAGCAGCGTCATGCGTCGCAGGTTTATCTCAGCAAGCCTGACGCTTGCCCCGGCTTCCTGTACTACCGCCTGAGCACTGCGGTACTGATTACACAAATCGGTATCATCCAGTTCAGCCAGTACCTGCCCGGCAACCACTGACTGCCCCACATCCGTGAGTCGTTTCACCATCCGGCCATCGGTACGGAAGCCGATAATCGTCTCTTCATGGGGCAATATTTCACCGGTCATCAGCGTCTGCCCACCATGATTGCCGGCAGATACCTCCGTGGTCATCACCGGTCTTGGTGGGACATGGCGGGATACCGGCTCATTATCACAGCCGGTCAGTTGCAGGGCGAGGGCGAAAACCAGGGCTGAGCCCCGTCGCCAGAAAAGCAAAGACGCTATCAGGGGGATGAATGAATATGATGGCATGGCAGCCTCCGGAAAAAATGCTGCCATGAGTAAACCGCAGGTGTGTCCAGATACGTTCGACGAACCATCAAGATTTGGTCAAGAAAAGTGAAAAAGAAAACTCATACGGGCAGTTTCACCCGAAACAGGAGTCCGTTCCCCTCTTGCGGGATACTGGCGGTCAGCGTTCCGCCGTGAGACTCACAAATGGCTCTGGCAATCGACAGACCCAGTCCACTGCCTCCTGAATGACGGGAACGGGAAACATCAGAACGGGTAAACCGGTCAAACATCACCGGCAGAAAATCCGGTTCGACGCCCGCGCCGTAATCCCGGAAGGAGAACGTCCAGTAGCCTGACTGAACGGAACCCTGTATCGTTTGCTTCCCGCCTTCCGTCGCGTAACGCAGTGCGTTCTCCATTAAAATGGTAAAGACCTGTCCGATTCGCAGCGGGTCCGCACAACATTCTCCCGGAGGGATATCCGTGTCGTAACCGAAATGCCCGGCGGTAGCCTGTGGCCGTAGCCAGGCAATCTTTTCCTGCAGTAATCCGGCGGGTGAGAAGCGTTGTTTATTCAGCGTAAGCTGCCCTGCATCAGCCAGTGAGAGCAGGTGCAAATCATCAATCAGACGGCTGAGGCTCAGGAGCTGGTTCATCACCATATTCATCTGCGCTTTATCAGCCGGGAATACGCCGTCCATCATTCCCTGTAGACGGCCCACCGCGGCCGTCAGTGGAGAGCGCAGTTCATGCGCGGCTGCAACATGAGATGCCCGTAATTCCCGGTCATAACGTTCAAGTCTTTCGGCCATGGTATTGAAGTTCTGCGTAAACAACATCAATTCAGAGGGCGCACTTGCATCCATTTTTGAGCGAGTGGTAAAACGCCCCTGCGCTATCGCTGCGGAGGCTCGCGTCAGCAGACCGAACTGCCGGGCGAGAGGCCGGGCGGCCAGCAAACCGAGCATAATTATCAGCGGTGTCACAAACAGGACCAGCCCTCCCAGCGTCAGCCAGTCTGTTGACGCAATGGACGGATCTGAGAACTGCAGTCCGTACCAGTCATCAATAATTTCATGGTAACGGATGCGATTAAGATCGGGATTTTCCCGCAGATGCAGAAATTCCTGTCGTACCGCCTCCGGCATCCGATGCTGTACCCAGGCATCCAGCAGGGCAAAACGCAGCCACATGCACAGGGCGATAAGCACGACACTGCCGGCCGCCAGCGACAACACCCTGACGCAAATCCAGCGCCATAATGAACGGGACTCTCTTTTTTTCATGGCTGCAGATACCGGTAACCGATCCCTCTCACGCTGGTCAGCACACCGCTGACCCCCGCTTTTTCCAGTTTGCGGCGTAGGTTATAGATGTGTGTATCAACCACCCTCTCCAGCGCATCACTTTCCGGCAGGCAGTGTTCAAGCAGCGTCTGACGGGAACAGACGCTCCGGGGGCGGGTCATCATCATGTCCAGCAGTGAAAACTCGGTGGGGGTCAGCTCAAGGTGCACCCGGTTTTCATCGTGAATAACAGCGACTGACATGGTGTCCCGGTTGAGTTCAACGGCCCCCACCCGGCGATAATTTTCAGCGCTAGCATGCGCTGCCGCCCCACGCCGTAACACCGCCTGCACCCGGGCCACGACCTCACCCGGATGATAAGGTTTGACGACATAATCATCCGCACCGAAGCGTAAGGCCCCGATACGGTCCGGGGCCTCGCCCATTGCGGTGACCATTATCACGGGAACATCGGATTCGCGGCGCAGCCGGCTGAGTATTTCTGTTCCGGTCATACCCGGCAGCATGATATCAAGCAGAATAAGTGCAGGATGCTGGGTAAGGGCGGCTTCAAGTCCTGCTTTTCCATCATGGGCCAGTATGACCCCGAAGTTTTCACGACGAAGATAGGCTTCGAGCACATTCGCCGCATCCCGGTCGTCCTCGATAATCAGAATACGTTTTGTGTTCATTCATTCTGCCTTGATGGTTTCTTGATGGTTTCCACGCTGAGTCTTGATAAAGCATCGTCATAATCCACTGCGGGTGGCCGGGCGGGTCACAGCTTACCGTAATGCATAAACATAAAACGAGGGATATATGATGGCAACGTATTCGTCTGTAACAGGGTGTACAGTGATCCTGCTGGCAGCGACCTGCGGGTCCGCTATTGCCGACAGCGGCAATCAGGATGGAGTGACGGTGGGGATAATGGGAGAAAACGCCCCCCGCTACAGTGGCGCGGATAAGCAGCACTGGACAGTGATGCCTTCCCTGCAGGTCCGTAAAGGCGCGTTTTTCTTCGACTCAACAAAAGGTATCGGTTATGACCTGCAGACGGATAATGGCCTCTATTTTGAAAATGCGTTCGGATACAGTTTTGGCCGTGCCGATCAAAATTCATCGTGGCGCGATGGTTCTGACAAACTGAAAGGAATGGGAAACATCCGTGGTGCACTGAACACGCAGGTTGCTGTTGGCTGGCAGGTGAACAGCTGGTTTACCCCGGAAATCCGTGCAACTCTGCCGCTGACGGATTCACAGGGGGTACAGTACCAGGCCTCGCTGACGCTCGTGCCCTGGCAGAACGACACAGATACGGTTGCCCTGCAGGGCGCGGCACTTTTTGGTGACGCCCGGTACATTAACACCTGGTACGGCGTTAATGCTGCCCAGAGCCGCACAACCGGTTTCCGGGAATACAACCGTAGCGCAGGATTTTATGCTACGCAGACTACCCTGAGCTGGCAGCATCAGTTTAATGAACACTGGGGCACCCTACTGGGCGCTTCATATGCCTGGCTTGCGGATAAAACCAGTGACAGTCCTGTTGTGTCAGCGCGAGACAATATCAGCGGTTTTGCTGGTATCAACTGGACATTCTGACACGCCAGGAACTGGCAGAGTCTCCGAAAAGTGGACTATCAGAAACATATATTTGAATGTTGATATCAGATGATGTTTTGCGAGTCATCTACTGGCTTGGAAATGGCTTCAAGCCCTGAGTGATATATCACCGGAAGATTACGAGCAGGAGCATGTACTATTACACTTTCAGTGGAGTGGATTATAAGCGCAGGATAATAGCATATGAGGACAGCATTAAAATTCATTACACTCCCAAATCCTTTATCTATATTCTCGCTAGTATAAAATCATGTATAGCGAAAGAAAACCCTAGCACCTTAAATAAGACCGCACCGACAGTCTTTTGCGCCGAGGTTCTTCTCCCCCCCATAAACAATGACCACGAAAATATCAGGAAAACTACGACATCACATGTCAGATGGGCCGAATCCCAGCTTAACCAGAATTGACGAATGAATACTTGAAAAATTTGACATAAATTGAATATCGTCATTCCATAATAGTATGGGCATAGTACGAACTGCCAGCTAGTTTGTTCCGTCCGTTGAGTCTCTAACTGACTATTATTTTAAGACTAACATATCAGTCTCTTTGATTTTTAGATAGCAATAATATTTGCTGATATTACTTCATTGAGTACTTCTACCGCCATACTGGCATCAAGATTCTTGACCGACACATAGACCTTTATATGAGCCTCCACGCTATCGAGAATTATCTCGAGCGTACGGTCAAGCTCTTCTGGATAGTAGTTCATCACGCTGTCGAACACGCTATTGTACGATGCCCTGACAATCCCATTACATACCGTAAGGAATAAGGCGATATTTCTCATTCAGAACTGAATCACATGCGGTAGCAGGAGGATGAAAATCAGCTACTGAAGAAACAGGTGGCTGGCCTGAGTGTGGACAAGGAGATGCTTCAGGAGATGCTGAAGCAAAAGTTCTAAGGCCGGCACAGAAATACCAGTCGGTGCATTCTCTGCGGGAAGCATATCGTATCAACGCCTACCGGGGACGCGGGTTACTAATGCAAAGCAGAACTGTTTAACCGCCGCTATCGGACATAAATACTGGATTTTAATCTATTTAGAACTCAGAATGAGGTACGGGAGAATTACATTATGCTGGCTGAGGTAATACAATAACGAGCGGCCTCATGAATCTCTGAATAACCTGATACAGGAAGAGGTATCGGCTGATGACTGAAAACCCGGAGCTATCAAGAAGTGCATGGAACAAAAATGGCATGCTTAAACTTACAGCGTTTGGTTTACGTATACTTCGCTCTTCTTACTTTTTATGATGATAAATTTGGCATACCACCCTGTTCTTAATATATTTAAAAAAAACCAAATACTCCCTCCACAAATACTTGACGTCACATGATACATTAATGAGGCCTTAAAAGAAAAAACCGATGATTTAGTAAATCACACATAAATATTGAACACAATACATTTAACATAGAGAAAAAATTAGTGAGTTAAGTAATAGACATATTAAATCAAAACTACAACTCAAGACATCTAAACACCCCACCATGGTGCATAATAATAACAGAAATACTTCTAACCGTAAGGATACATGATAAAAAATGGTTACCACAGCGGGGAGGTAACCATTTTTAGTTAACTACTCTCTCGGAGGAAAACCTGCCTCACGTAAAGCATTAGCAACTTGTTCAGTAGATAAAGAAGTTTTCACTTCGATCTTACGAGTCGGTGGATCAGTTATGATACTTGCCTCAGGATCAATATTTTGAATCACTTTAGTCACTGTCCGGGCACATCCGCCGCATGTCATATTTTCTAGATGTAATTGCATATATATATCCTATTTAGTTGTAGTAACTTCAATGATAGAACTTGCCACCGTTGTAAGGTCAAGCCCTATCGCCAAAAATTTTCGTGCTTATATTCTCTGACTAAGCGTTTCACCTGAGGTGGGGATATATACTGCCCCAAAGTATTTCAAGTAAACCGTTCAGTTGTGCTTTCTGCCGGCTGTCGGGCAACAAGACGAAGACGTAGCAGTCCTCGCAGTAAAAGAAGTGGTTGCCGCGCCGTAACCCCTTATCCCTACGACAATGCAATACGCGGGCGGTTTTATCCCTCCACCCACGTATTGCCGACCTTATCGCCAGACAGTGGCGTTAACCTGCCCGGAGAGTTATGGCTTAGCCGGAGAGCTTTCTGTCCATCCGCCCCCCAGCGCTTTATACAAATTGACCAAATTGCTCATTCGCGCCAGTCGGGTCTGAACCAGAGTTTGCTGTGCACTGAACAGCGCTCGTTGCGCGTCAAGCTCCGCCAGATTATCGTCAATACCGGCCCGGAAGCGCTGTGAGGCCAATTCATAGTTAGCCTGGCTGGCCTGCACCAACAATTGTTCTGAACGGAATTGATCGTCCAGGGTTTGTCTGCCCGCCAGGCCATCAGCCACTTCGCGGAAGGCAACCTGAATCGCCTTCTCGTAATTCGCAATTTCGATGCGCTTTTGTACCTGGGCTAGGTCCAGATTGGCGCGCAGAGCGCCTCCCCGGAAAATAGGCAACGAGATTTGCGGAACAAAACTCCAGGCCGCTGACCCCGGCTCGAACAACCCGTCCAGACTCGAACTGGCCGTACCAGCCGATCCTGTCAAACTGATTGCCGGGAAAAATGCCGCGCGAGCGGCCCCGATATTGGCATTGGCCGCACGCAGTTGCTGCTCTGCCGCACGGACATCCGGACGACGCACCAGCAATTCTGCCGGCAAGCCCGCCGGCAACGCGGAAGGGATGATGTCATCGGGCAAGGTATTCGCCTTATCCAGGCTGGCCGAGAGTTCGGCCGTCAATGGCTGCCCTAAAAGCAAAACCAGTGCATTGCGATCCTGCGCCGCCACCCTCGTATAAGCAGCCTGACTGACTTCCGCAGTACGCAACGCAATCTCTGCGCGCCGCAAATCAATTTGCGTTGCATTACCCGCATCAAACAGCGCCTGGGTCAATGCGTAAGTCCTCTTTTGCGTGCTCAGCGTATCGTGAGCCAGTTGCAGCAACTCCTGATCCGCACGCAACGTCAGATAAGCGTTTGTCACCTCAGCGAGCAGGCTCAGCCTTGCCGCAATCCGTGTTTCATCCAACGCCAGGTACGTTGCCAGCGCCCGATCGCTGAGGCTACGAACCCGTCCCCACAAATCCAGCTCCCAGGCTGACACCGCACCATTAACCTCATAACTCCGCGTTATCTGCGTTGTACCACTCGGGCTGACATCTGCGGGCAGACGCTGCACGGTAGCGCCCGCATCCACATTCAGTGTTGGCAACATATCGGCACGACGGATCCGGTACTGAGCCCGCGCGGCCTCAACATCCAGCACCGACTTGCGCAGATCGCGGTTGTTTGCCAACGCGACCTCAAGTAATTGTTGCAACAACGGATCACGATAGAAATCGCGCCAACCGATATCAGCCACGGCAGTCTGAGCCGCTGAAACTGTTCCCTGAGCATAAGCCGCTCCCGAAGGATAGCTTGAGCTCGTTGGTGCAGAAGGCCGTTCGTAGTCCGGCGCCATAGTACAACCGGCCAATACCAGCGCCATCGCCAGCACCGAGAGTTTATTAATACGATGGTTCATTTCATACTCTGCTTTCATTATTCTCTCTCCGCCCGTCATGGCCGTGAATCACTGATTGCCCGCTGTGCCTGCTTGATTTCCCGGCGAATAACCAGCTTACGGACCACGACATAGAACACTGGCGTCAACAAGAGTCCGAACAGCGTCACCCCCAGCATCCCGGCAAACACGGCAATCCCCATGGCATGACGCATTTCCGCACCGGCACCGCTCGCGATCACCAAAGGCACAACCCCCGCAATAAATGCCAACGAGGTCATCAGTATCGGGCGCAGACGCAGGCGAGCGGCCTCCAGCACGGCAGCCAGAGGATCGACGCCTTCACTCTCTCTGGCGCGAGCGAACTCGACGATCAGGATTGCGTTTTTCGCCGCCAGTCCCACCAGCACCACAAAACCAATCTGCGTGAAGATGTTGTTATCTCCATTCGATAGCCAAACCCCGGCGATCGCGGAAAGTAATGCCATTGGGGCAATTAACAGCACCGCAAACGGCAGCGACCAGCTGTTGTATTGTGCGGCCAGGATCAGGAACGCCAGGAACACCGCCAACGGGAAGATATACAGCGCCGAGTTGCCAGTCTGCTTCTCCTGGTAAGTCAGATCGGTCCATTCGTATGTCATTCCCTCAGGCAGCGTTTCACTAACGATCTTCTCAATAGCTGCCGTTGCCTGTCCGGAGGAGTAGCCAGGCGCTGCGCCACCGGTAATATCCGCCGACGGATAACCGTTGTAACGCATAACACGGTCTGGTCCAGAGGTACGGGTAATGTTCACCAGCGTTCCCAGTGGGATCATGTCACCCGCGGCATTACGCACTTTAAGCAACCCGATATCTTCAGGCTGCATACGGAATTGCGCATCCGCCTGAGTGATCACCCGATACGTACGACCGAAGCGGTTAAAGTCATTTACATACAGCGACCCCAGATTCACCTGCAACGTATCAAAGATATCGGTCAGTGCGACGCCCTGAGACTTGGCTTTGACGCGGTCGATATCAACCTGCAACTGAGGTGCGTTGGTCTGGAAACTGGCCATCATCCCTGCCAGTTCAGGAGCCTGCATGGCCTTCGCCATAACCATCCCTTGAACACGGGTCAGCTCTTCAAAGCCAAGCCCTGCCCGGTCTTCGATCTGGAGTTTAAATCCTCCCATGCTGCCCAGCCCCGGTACCGGTGGTGGCGGGAAGATCCCGACAAAACCGTCAGGTATCTGGCTAAATTTCCCCATCAGGCTACCGGCAATAGCCTCGGCAGACAGCGAAGGATCCTTACGTTCACTGAAGGGTTTCAGCATGGTAAACATCAATGCGGAGTTAGGCATGTTAGGGCCGTTTACCGACAACCCAGGAAACGCCACGACGCTTTCCACTCCAGGTTCCGCCAGCGCAATTCGGGACATCTCTTTCACTACGGCTTCCGTGCGATCCAACGAGGCGCCGGAAGGCAATTGAGCAATCCCAACCAGATAGTATTTGTCCTGAGCGGGCACAAAACCGTTAGGAACCTGCTGGAACCCCAACAGTGTCAGGCCCAGGAAACCGGCATACAGCACCAGCACGATGATACTGCCGCGTACGGCCCGGCGGACTGCGCCAACGTAGTTGTTCGACAATCTATCGAAGAAAGCGTTAAAGCGACGGAAGAAACCACCGAATACGCGATCCATGATGCGCGTCAACCTGTCGGCCTGCGCCATATCCTGATGGGGTCTAAGCAGAACCGATGCCAGCGCCGGCGACAACGTCAACGAGTTGATCGCAGACAAGATCGTCGAAATGGCGATGGTCAGCGCGAACTGGCGATAGAACTCCCCCTGCAATCCTGACAGGAACGCAGAAGGAATAAACACAGCAGCCAAAACGGAAGTAATGGCTAAAATAGGGCCAGTCACCTCGTCCATGGCCCTTCTTGCCGCTTCTTTCGGAGAACGGCCCTGTGCAATATGCCGTTCGACGTTTTCAACCACCACAATGGCATCATCGACAACGATACCTATCGATAACACCAGACCAAACAACGACAGCGTGTTGAGCGAAAAGCCGAACAAATACATGAGGGCGAAAGTACCGACCAACGAAATAGGTACCGCGACCAGAGGGATGATCGAAGCCCGCCAGGTTTGCAGGAACAGCATCACCACCAGTACCACCAACACCGTCGCCTCCAGCAACGTCATTGCCACTGATTTCAACGAGGCGCTGACAAACACTGTCGGGTCATAAGCGATACGGTATTCGATACCTTCCGGGAAGTTGGCCTGCAGCCTCGCCATCGTCGCCCGAACCGAGGCAGAGACGTCCAGCGCATTGGCGCCTGGCGTCATAACGATGTGCATACCCACGGCATTTTTATCGTCCAGCAGGCTGCGCAGGGAATAGTTGTCCGATCCCAATTCCAGACGCGCAACATCGCGCAGGCGGGTAACCTGCCCGTCAGCGCCAGCTTTGATCACGATATCGCCAAACTGCTCAACGGTGGTCAGACGCCCCTGGGCATTGATACTGACTTCGAAGGCAGAGGAGCTGTTCGGCTGTTGACCGACAGAACCGGCCGCGACCTGGACATTCTGCTCACGAATTGCTGCGGTCACATCACTGGCCGTCAAACCGCGGGAAGCGACTTTGGTCGGATCCAGCCAGACGCGCATCGCGTATTCACCCTCGCCCCCAAGCGTGACGCTGGCAATACCTGGCAAGCGTGATAGCTCATCACGCACGTTCAACATGGCATAGTTGGAAACATAAAGCGGATCGTAGCGATCGCCCTGTGCAAATATATGCACAACCATGAGGATATCCGGTGACGTTTTCTCCGTCACGACACCGATCTGCTGCACCTCAGTCGGCAAGCGCGGCAAGGCCCGAGAAACCCGGTTCTGCACCTGAATCTGCGCAATATCGGGGTCGGTTCCCTGCCGGAATGAAATCGTCAAGACCATTCGACCGTCGGCAGACATCTGGGAACTCATGTACAACATGCCTTCCACCCCGTTGATTGCCTGTTCCAGTGGAGCAGCAACGGTGTCAGCAATCACCTTAGGGTTAGCACCAGGGTAGCTTGCCGAAACCTGCACGGTAGGCGGTGTTACCGATGGGTATTCACTCAGCGGAAGCTGAAAGAAAGCCAGAGCGCCAGCTATCAGCATAAACACCGATAACACAATCGCGAAAATAGGCCGCTGGATGAAGAAGTGTGGGAATTTCATTATTGGCCTCCCCCTTCAACGGAGCCGGCTTTTTCCCCCTCGCTAACCGACGCGCCAGAAGCCTGCATCGGGGTCAAACGCGGCGTCACCGCCATACCGGGACGCACCAGCCCCTTGATAATAATGTTCTCACCGGCTTTCAGGCCACTCTTGACCACGCGCAAACCATCAACCACCGCGCCCAGCTCAATCGGGCGATACTGCGCCTTATTATCCGCACCCACCACCAGGACATAGTTGCGTCCCTGATCGCTCCCTATCGCCTGATCGTCAATCAGAATCGCCTGATGTGCCGCACCGGTGGCCAGCTGCACGCGGGCAAAGGCACCTGGCGTCAGTTTCCCATCGTCGTTAGGGATTACGGCACGTACCCTGACAGTACCGGTACTACGATCGATCTGATTCCCGACAAAATCGAGCGTTCCCTGATGCGGGAAACCTTTTTCTGTCGCCAGCCCAACATGCACGGGTAAACGCTCTTCCACCTTGTTAACTGCGTCAGGACGTGCCTTGCTGACTGAATTAAGGAACGTCGCTTCGTCAATATCAAAGTAAGCGTATAGCGGATTGACGGAAACAATCGTTGTCAATAGCGTCGCAGATCCCGTACCACCGCCGCTGACCAGATTTCCCTCAGTCACCAGCATGCGATCCACGCGGCCGGTAATCGGTGCCACCACGCGCGAATAAGACAAGTCCAGTTTCGCCGCCGCAACCTCGGCCTTTGCAGCCTGCACCTCAGCCTGACGAGCATGACGTGTAGAAGCGGCGTCATCGTAATCTTTCCGGGATACCGCGCCATTGTTCACCAGCCGACCAACTCGTTCAAAATCGCGATTGGCCTGGATAGCCAGCGCTTCTGCCTGCTTGAGTCGTGCTTGCGCGCTGTCAAGAGCCACCTGGAATGGACGAGGATCAATTTGGAACAGCAGCTGCCCCTGACGCACCATGCTGCCTTCAGGTACGCTGACAGCGTCGATGGTACCGCCAACGCGTGGGCGTAGCTCTACGGTTTTTGGGGCCGCCAATGAACCGGTAAACTCTGCCGAAGGGACTATCTGACGCGAGAGCACTTCGGCTACGGGAACCTGGGGAGCCATAGGTGCGGCCGCTGCGGCCGGCTCATCGTTGCCGCCACTATCCCGGGCAAACGCAATCCCGGCAGTGGCGATGATTGCGGCCGACACAATCAGAACCCCAATTTTCATTTTCATAACAGTGATCCTTGCATACGCCACAGGCAGCCCCGGCCCATCCGAAAACGGCACTGTAGCAATTTCTTACAAGGCTAAAGGTTGATGTTACTGGAAGGTCAAGCACACCAATTAAAAAAAATGAAAAACATCCAATCAGGCTTAATTAATATTTAATGTGTAAGCGTTAAACGAGCGCCGTATTGACGATTATTTATCGGGAAGAACCACGTTCCATGGAAGTAGTTCGGCCACTTTGTTGCTGGACTACTCCGGTAGTATGCTCAAGATATGGCGAAGGTAGTGACCCATGCAGCAATTGAGCTCACCGCTGAAGACTCACGCCAGACCTTCCCCCTTCTCCCGGGATAGCCGCCTGCGGCAGCATGTCATTCGTCATCGCGCTGCCAACCTGACCATTCAGAACCAGCGGCACAACATGCCGCATTTCTTTACGCAACTGGCTGATTTGCTAGCGCGGGACCAGCAGATGATTGGTAGGTGCTTGGCTGTCCGCGTGTCTCCGGGGTCAGACACTGACCTTTACTGACAGCTGGCGGCCCCCATTAAGGTCGGAACCACAGTACTTGGCGGGCTGTGCTGCAGGCGCTGATACTGCCCCAGTACCAGTTCGGCGCTGTTCAGAACATTTAGCATCCAGAACGGGGACATGTCTGCCATGCGCTCGTTACTATAGGGCAGGATCGTCTACCGGGGTGGGGTCAGTCCATCAACGGCTCGGAAGTGTCTAGATTACCCGTGGCGATTCAAGAAGGTTGAATATGATTCCCGACTCATTAATGGAACGCTGCATGATGTTATGCATTACGGGTTGACATTACGATGTGACGGGCCGGGTTAGCTGTATGGAGCCTGTACACAAGTTTGTGTAATTGCCTGATTTTGATATGTTCAATTCAACATCAAAAGCAGGTTACTTTATGGACGAAAAACAGTTGTAGGCTCTGGCTAACGAACTGACCAAAAATCTCAAAACCCCTGACGATCTCAACCAGTTCGATCGCCTGCTGAAAAAAATCAGCGTTGAGCGCCGCCTCAACGCCGAAATGCTCCATCACCTCGGCTACGGTAAACATCAGTCTAAACCGGGTGCCAACTCCCGCAACGGCTATTTCACAAAAACCGTTACCACCGGCGATGGCCCGCTGGAACTGCGTACGCCGTGCGATCGTGACGGCTCCTTCGAGCCCCAACTGGTGAAGAAAAACCAGACCCGGATCACCGGGATGGATAACCAAATCCTGTCACTGTACGCCAAAGGGATGACCACCCGTGAGATAGTGGCTGCGTTCAAAGAGTTGTATGACGCGGATGTCTCACCGACGCTGGTAGTCCTTCATGCTCCGGAAGGTCAGACTGATGTTGTCTTCACTGCCATCATCAGCAAGCGTGTTTTTAACGGTAAGATTGACTTTTGGGGAATATTCAGAAATGACAGAATCACAATTATTTTTATTCAAATCAACTTTTTTGCGCTCAGACAAGGGGCAGACTCCTGACCATTACTGAAGTCGCCCGCCACGAGCAATTTCAGGGGGAGCTCCGTTTTCTTGCTCGCACCACCGGTATGCAAATCAAGTTTTAAATTAATACGCGCTTTAGGGATTTCGGACTGAAAGGAAGAATTAGACATGGCTGTCCCTGTTCTATGGAGTGATAGAAACGGTCAATGCCAGTGAAAAATAAATAAGAAAAAATTACCCAGCCAGAACAACTTTCCGGTTCGCGTCATCCGACGTAAATAAAAATCCCGGAACCAAAAAAAGCGGGCGCATTCCATCCACCAGCATGTCGACACTGTATTTTCTGGGTATTTGTCTGAAATGAAAAATTTCGGATAAGGCCCAATGGCTGGAGTTTGGGAACGTTCCCTGCCAGATCGAAAATGAAAAAATGTAACAAAGATTTACATTCCTGGCTTTTAACAAAAAAATATCATCTTTCTGATTTATAAGAATTTTACACCATAACCCTTCAGGCCCCGCGGGATAAGGATGCACAGAAAATGATCAATTTGGCTTAGGGTGTATATTTGTACAAAATATCACCAGTCACGTGAAATATCTGATTTTGTACTTTTATCAGAAATTGAGAAGCTGGACGTGACTGAGCATGTGAAAAACTGGCGACAGTTTCAGGTTTCCATCATTTCTTATTATTCACGTAAACCGGGCTTATTTATTTTTTTCAGATTAAAGGAATTGCAACGCCCGGACTTTACGCATATCTCATACCTGTACCAGCGATATGAATATCTCAGCCGCCGGTGCATTAGCGCGACCAGGAACAACACCCGTTCGGTTTACAGAAAGACAGACGTGGACAGTGATGAGCTTTGCTGCGGGTTGAGAACGGTTGTTTTACTGCTCAAGGTTGTAACACGATCCGATTCGACTCCAGCATGACAGCCGACAGTGTATGAGCCGCAAAAACAGCCATACAGGCTGACAAGTCGCCATTCACAAGAAACTCAACCGGCGCAACGAGTTTCCCTCCATCCGAAAATCCGCAGGTCAGTGCCGACTTCCTTACCAGCAGTGCATTCGCATCGCTGTATTCCAGGACCAGAAGCGTTTCATTGTCCCAGTCCCTGTCACTCACCGCTGCATTGACCCAGCCCCGCGATTTAAGCTGTTCAATTGCGTACGTCAGCCGATACAAATCCGACTGCGCTGACACCGGTCCGGTGCACGAAGACCACAGATATTCCAGACGACTGAATAAGCTGGCGGCAAGGCCTTTGTTACGCCCCAGCGTCAGCAATCCCTCAATATCAGATGCGATTGCACGTGGAAACCGTTTTTGCTTATACGCCACCGTTAACCAGCGCAGTATAAATGCATGCGTGCTGAGTGGCGACAATGCCTGACCATCCTGCTGAGCGGTACGTAAGGCGACAAGGGCGCACCAGGCGAAATGCGCAAGTGCTGTGACGGTTTGTTCCGGGGGTAAGGTATCGTGAGCTTTTTTCATTCAGGGATTATATCGGCGCTGCAGACACCGGGGAAGACCTGGATAACTCCCCCATTAATTAGAGAAGCTATTACTTTCACGGACAAATCATCCCCGTTCTGGCCGTTGCTATTGGCTCTGACATGGCCTTAACATGCACGGTAAGCTGGTTAAAGGGTGTTGCGAAGACTCCCTGAGCGACGCGGTTAATAATGATCTGCGTCATACTCGTTACGCCGTCAGTGCAGGCGGTACCGGTCACCTTTTGCCATGCGTCGGCGATGATGGCGTTAAGCCCCGGAGGCGCACTGTCGGTCAGTTGCAGGTTTCGCCCTGTACCCAGCGTATCGAGATTGAGCAGCAGCACCATTTTGCACTCCGGTGCGCTGGCCGTCTCCCATATCCAGCGTAACAGCGTCGGGAGTGAACGATGTCGTGCCTGCTGACGCTGGCGCGAATATTCGCCGGTGCGCTGCCAGACTTCAGAGTGAAAACGCAGAATCAATGACCGGTATTCGCTCATGGCTTCACGATACGGTAGCGCCAGCGTAAAGCTGAATGCCGCCAGTCGCGGGTAATGGTCAACGGCCTGTTGCAGAAATGCACGCGTGCTGACGGCATCCGCGCTGACAGCATCAGACGCCCGTATGTAAGAATGATTCATAATGCAGACTCTCTTTAGGTTAAATCAGGGAGGACACCGCCTCTACGGCGGTATCTGGTTCATAAAGACGGGGAACTATCTGGTACTGCAGCAGTAGTTTCTCTGCCAGTGCGCTTCTTCGATGCTGTAGATACCAGTCAGACACCGGGGACAGTGCTTCACGCCCTGGTAATGGTCGCCGCACCACACGCAGTACCAGGAGAGCACCATTACCGTCGCTTCCAGCCCGTTGATGAGACTGCGCAGCTTTCGGTGCCGGGCTTCGGTTTTCACTTCCGGGTCAAGGTGGGCGCAGGCCATCAGCACATGCCGGGCCACGCTCTGCTGGTCATGTTCAAACCACGGCGGCTCCCCGTATGTCCCCGCATGGAGCACCAGTCGACAGCCGCAGGACGCGCAGCTCCATATCTGCCCCGGCGCACTCACGGCCTCCCCGGCTGTCGCGAAGTGGCCTTCGCGGTCATTGGCCAGATAACATTTCAGCATGCGCATGCCGTCACTTCCTCTATCCGGTTGGTATCAGCACGCACATCACTGTGCTCGCCCGTCCGGCAGGTGAGGCAGTAGCGCTCACCGTGGTAATCACTGCCGCAGCCGTGACAGTGCCAGTCTGCGTAGAAAACCAGGGGACGGGCTTCCGGTACATAAGACTGCAGTTGCCGGATATGGCGGGTCTCCCTCACCCCGGGCTTTACATACGGGCAGTGCTGTCGACCGTTCTCCGAAAGCTTTGCTGCATGATGTTCAAACCACGGACGTTCGGTGTCGTATTCAGGATGGTACTGCAGGGCACTGGCACACAGATGGCAGCTGTAGCGGTCATACGGCGCGGTCTGCGCGGTTATGGCTCCCGTGAGACGGCCGTTGCCGTCCAGAGCCATAAACGATTTTGCATACATAGTGGTACTCTCCTTACCGCCAGACGACACGCAGGCGTCAGCCGTCCCGGTACGGGCAGCGTGGCAGGGTGAATGGCGGTTCAGTTATGCGTTAGCGGGTCGGTACGGTTGGTGGTCGGCACCGGAATACAGAAAGGTTACGGTTGCGCAGGTGCGTCGGTGGGTCTGAAACAAACGGGACAGGGTCTGGCGCCACAGTACTGTCGCCGGCAACGGGGACACGTCCAGCGAACCGGGATGGCCTGTGGCTGAGTGCGGCGTCGTTTTTCCATTCAGATATCCTCCCTGCTCAGACGCCACGGGAATCAGCAATACGCTGCTGCATCCAGGCTTCCACCTCGCTTCTGCGCCAGCGGGAGCTGCGCCCCAGCTTGATGGGTTTCGGAAACAACCCGTCGCCAATCAGTTTGTAAAACCATTTGTCGGTCATCCCGGTAAACGTGGTGATAAAGGTCATGTCGATAAGCGGGTCCTGAGCTGAAAGCAGTGTGTCAGGGCTGGCATTAATATTCGTATTCAACGTGGTCATGGTATTTTTCTCCCTCTGAGGATATGGCTATCGGGAGACGTCCGGTGGTGGTTGAATCATGGGGTTACCGGTTCGCCTCAGAGGATAGGGGAACGTTGTAAAAAATTACCCGGCCCGCACAATCAGGCCTGATGAATCGAGATATGTCTGGCTCAGCCACGGCTGCAACCGAAGTTACGCTCACCGTCACCGGTGATTTTGGTCTCCAGCTTGGCTAAATAGGCCGCCTGCGACAGGGCCTGTTGCAGTTGAGCACCATCGCCACGTGTCAACCATGAGACTGGACTCGCCGGGAAACGAGCCAGAACGGCATGCGCCTGTGCATCCACCTTCAGGGCGCTGCACCACGCTTGTTTAATCATACCTGCAAGCGAATCCGGGTCTTTGTAATCTCCCGGTCCGCACCACGTATCGCGGTTCAGCAACAGCACCGCGTGGTAATGCTTCTTCCCTTTGATTTCACCAAACTCCCGCGCCCAGATAAAACGCAGCGTGGTCGGCCAGACGCGTTTGCCCTCGCGACGTTGACGCGTCTGAAGGGCATCAATCCGGGCTTTCAGGGAATCGGTGAAGCGGGAGATAACAGCAGCATCGGTGGCCGCTGGCGTATCCGGCAGACGGAGGTCAACACGCAGGGCCAGTAAGCGGGTGTAAGCGTTAAGAGCGCAACTGAAGGTATCAGCGATGCGTTGCTGCCAGTAAGGGTCGTATGTGTAACTCATTAAAATGGACTCCGGTGGGTTATCGTTCATAACCATTACCGGTGCTGTTAAAAAAAACTTATTGCCTTCAGCGAGTCCGCCAGTCGATCCCTCAGAGACGGCTGGCTTCAGTAAAATATCGTGGCTGGCAGAATGATTGCGTAAAGGGTAATCGCCTCTCAGAAATCGGTTCTAATGCCGGGTGACCCGAAGGCTGCGAAAAAACAGTCTTCCCGTTAGACGATGGCGGGTACGCTTGACATAAGCGGCGTCAACGAGTTCATCGGGTGGCAAATCACGGGTGATATTACAAATCGTCGCCAGTGCTGTATCGGAGAGTTTAAAACTCCGTGACAAGGCGTAGTAATCCCCGGTTTTTTGGTTACTGATGTTATCGAATAACGCTCTGAAGAAATCCGTCTGTGAAGGTCTGCGGGCGTTGATAATTGCCTCTGTCGCTTCATCCCTGAATGTTACCTCCACCTCTTCCATCCCCAGTGAGCGAATGATCCCGGCAATGTCAGGCCAGTAGCGAAGATCGAAACTGTTAAGTCGCTGCAATTCTGGCTTACAGAAGCAGCTGAAGATTGCGATGCCCTTGTATTGACCTGGACCCAAAATAGGTTGTGGTTACCCTGAAAAGCAAATATTACCCCAGAGGGATGTATATACCCGGGGCAAGAGCCCCTGTACCAGTCCCTCATTGCTGTCATGATATTATTACCCCGTTCAATAAGCCCGATAAATAATCGTTATCGGGACTACTGCTAAAACGCCCTGTAACGCATCAGGAGCGCCATATTCATACTAACCACAGATTTCCACTATCGTGTTATTCAATGCGCTTATGCAGGCTCACAGGAAGCTATGGCGGTATAAGACACTACAGCGCTCAATTACTTATTAAATAGCTTGCGGTGATTACCAGGATAATCACCCTATTCCACGTCACCTCAATCGGGTTATTCTGTTTACGATACAATCATGACTATTATCACCAACACGGATAATGCCCCGTTTACAGTCGTTACCAATGGCCTTGTTTACACATATCAAAAAACTTTCAGGGATAACGGGTCACCGTAGTATCTGTAACTGACAGGTATTGTAAGCGTCAATATCAGGCAGACAGAGCAATACCGACAGGCTTACTACAGGTTAGTTCACTGACTGAGCATTTAACGCTCATCACTAATACGCAGACCAGTAATAAACCATTGATACTCACCTGCTGATTTTCAGGCATGACCATTCACCCAAAACGTTACTGTTAACCAGTAACCACCCTGTCGTTATGATTATTAGATTACTGATGTTAATCATCTTCACTTTTATCCTGACGAGGACTAGTCAATGGTAATATCGACTCAATTCAATTCTGTTTTCTTAATGATAGATTTTTAATGAGTGCTAAACATTCAGGTTGTGACTACATTGAATGGTGTATTTCTTACCTGATGGCAATGATTGCTCAATGGATACCATCCAATAGTACTATCCCCTTAGTGAATACCTTCAGATAATAATACCTCCCAGGCATAACCCACTTACTGATAACACATCATCGATTACTGTTACAAATGATAAGACCCCTTCTTTAATATATTAATACCAATCCAACACGCCAGGCATAACAATAGCTATGAAGATAACCACGCCATACAGCACTTACCTACAACAAACGCCTGCATCAGTTACTCTGGAATTATCTTTTTTCAATAACATGAAAATAGACACCACGTCATATCAAATAACCTCAATCAAATTAACCCCGTATCATCACTGCCCGCAGAAGCCCTCAATCCTGATTATGAGCAACAAAATGGAAATACCTCATGGCAGCCCGACCTGATACCAGAAATGCCCCCTGAAGCGAACCAGGCACCATGATGGGGATGAAAACGAAAGCATGCAGGAGAACAAGATAACCTATTGAGACGATACTCATCCAGTAAACAGAGAAGCATCTGAGAGATAAACAAAGAAAATGACAACTTTAAAACCATGGTAAAACCTTGTCAAAACCAGTATAAATCAACAATAAAACCTCACGATGACTACCAGATGTGTTTTTAAGTGACGATAAAACCATCATCGTGATACTGTGTAGCTACAACAATCACCACCATAACCACTACTATGTAGTTTACGATTACAGGTATCCACAATGGTTGTACATTACGACAATGGCAGACAACATCTTATAAAAACCCGTGACCTGAGAGTCTGTGCTTTTTATGCCGGGTGGCTGGGTATTAATAAAATAATTAACACCCGTGACATTCCTCACCAGGATGCAGAAAGTTGTCGACAGGCACTCAACAAACTGATTAATCAGTTCATACCGAATGCAGAACAGCGGGCAAGACTTTTTTCTGATATGGAAACAGCCCGTGATGAAAACATCCTTCCGCTGGAAAGTTTTGACTGGCTAGAACAGGATGAACGGGCAACATTCTGGTTATGGGCGTATATTTGCAAGGCCGGAGACTACGAACTTGGTATTGACAAACCAGCAAATGCAGAGTTCGGAAAGAACTGGTATCAGCGAATGAATCTGAGTGTATCTCCGACAAGCCACCAGGAAAGAATTAATATTATCATCTCTTTTTTCGACAACATTATTATTCCGACCCCACCGGTAAATCATCTCAAGCGCCAGGTCATGGACAGGCTGAAAGACCAGTGGAAAAATATTTACAGCAAACCAGCTCCGCTGAAATGGTTACCTAATGAAGAAGACGCGGTACTGTGGGCATGGAACAGCCTCAAATCGCTTCAGGAAGAAAGAAATGCGCCCACTATCGGGCTCTCATTAAATATTTCAACGCCAGGAATGAGTACCTGGTTTACCCCCCTGAGTCATTCTGAACGCAATTTAGCCCTGCGCACGGCGATCGACTTATGGGACGATGCACCGGATACAAAGCGTTTATTCCTTCTGAACCTGAATAAAGCCTGGAACCAGCAAAAATTACGTCAGTCCCGTACCGATAAAAAAGCACTCAATACGTACCTGAAGAACGAAACAAAAACTCGACTGGACTTTATGGCAGAACGTAGCGGAGTTCGCATCAGTGATATGCTGGAAATGCTGATTAATGACCATTACCGAAAAACCTGTGGTGGTGAGTGAGGGCTTTGCGCTAAAAACAAGGTGAGCGGAGGCAGTAATACAGACCAGAAATGACATTCAAAATAATTTCAGACCTATATTACCGGTGTGAGAACGGCAGCAGAAGTGCTGCCGTTTTGTTATTTCACTCACGGAGGTTAATGTGTCCAGTAAGAACAAACGGGGTCCCGATACCCTGTTACCGTCGTTATTCCTTCTCCCGGGTCAACTGTCCCACAAAATACCCGTGCGTATGCTTCTCGCGCTAAGTCACAGCTATGCTTTCTGTTCCGGTACCCAGGTCTCTCTGATACACGGTCCGCCAGCTCATGAAGGCGGCTATTTATTGCCAGTAATAAGGGAGAAAGAAATGCATTGTCCGAATTGCGGTTCGCAAAACATACGACTGCGCCATGTGGGTAAAAAGACGGGTGGGGTCATTGGCGCAACAGCCGGAGGCATTGCCGGGCTTGAAGGAGCCTCCACCGGTGCGCTGATAGGTTCAGTCATTCCGGTTGTCGGTACGATAGCCGGAGGCCTCATTGGTTTTCTGTCCGGCGCCTGTGCTGGTGCGGTGGCAGGCTCTCTGGCCGGAGAACAACTGGACGGTACCGTCTTTGATGAATACGGCTGCACGCAGTGCGAGCATATCTTCAGTGCACCGTAACGTTAATAAGGGTCAGCCCATCCTGCACAAAGCCTGAGCCGCTGACCGTACTCGCTACGGCACGACTGATGACAGGGCGTGTCAGCATGCTGTCGTCATTTCAGCTACCTGGCACTAACCCTTTGTTAATTCTCCTGTTTACTGAAAGATGAATTTTACTTTTTCTTTTCCGCCATTACGGGGGATGGACATAACGTGTCCCTCCCCGCCCGCATAATAACCGCATGAAATATCAACCTATTTATCGCACACGGAGCGTCCATGCAACGACCCGATGAAGAGGCCCGCTACGACCGGCTGGCCGTCAGATTGTCGGTCATTATCAGCCGGTTAATGGCCGGAGAAACGCTGACCCTTCAGACACTGTCCGGTGAGTTTGGTGTATCGATACGCACCCTGCGTCGTGACTTACATCAACGGCTGGTCCACCTCGACATTATCGGGGAGAACGGCACGTATCGGCTCAGTGAGAGCGCCACGCGTGATCACTCTCCGGGGGCCGTTTCCTTTGCCCGCAGTACCGGTATCGCACGCATTATCCCGTCGCAGAACCGGCAACTGATGCACCTGCTGATGAATGAAACGGGCACCTCACCCTGCTTTATCTGGCACGACTTACCGCCAGCATGGACACAGGCTGACAGTTTTCATCGTCTGGCCGAAGCCATTTGTCATCACCGGGTGGTCAGTCTGCTGGTCGGCGGTGTCCGTCACGATGAGCAGGAGCCTTACCGCCTGATTTACCGGCATCAGCACTGGTATCTGGTCGTCTGTTGCCGGGGGAGCCTTCGGGTGTTCCGGCTGGAAGACATTATCTCGGCCTCACTCTCAGAGCAAACCTTCCGTCGCCGGAGCGAAATCAGTTCGCTCATTACTGAAGAGGGATTTATCAGCGCACTGCCCCACTTTCGCTTTATCAGTGATGTCATTCACACCTTCAGGGAACAACACCCTGAACATCCATCCAGACCCAAAGGAGTCAAATCGTGAAACCTGTCGCAGGCCCTCTGCTGCTCTTCACCCTGATGTTGTCTGCCGTAACCCTGAGCGGCTGTGGCGACAAAAATGAACGCGAGTTTATCCGGGGATGCAAATCAGGCGGCGGTACTACCGCCGTCTGCGGATGTATCCGGGATGACCTCAAAACGAAATATACGCACGGGGAGCTGGAGAAAATGAACCAGCAATACGGTTATGTCCCCCCGCGCTTCATGGACAACATGCTGAGCGCTGCTCAGCAGTGCAGAAAATAAGGAAATCTGAACATGGCGCTTGTCATTAAATATTTCGCGATTGCCTTCGCCATCGCGCTTGTGGTCGTGCTGTTTAACGTGTTCGGGAGTACCGGCGAGATACGCAGTTTTGGTCAGGGAATGGAATATCTGTTCTGGATGACGCTTGGGCCCGGAGCCGGTATGACGGTCGGTGCTGCTCTTCGACAATGGCTGATGCCGGATGCGGTATACACCCGCGAAGGAATGACCGGATTACTCAAGGCCCGTCTGTTCTGGCTTGTGGGCCCACAGTATATCGGCTGGCTGGCCGGACTTATCGTCGTGGGTAAACAACTCATGTAACACGGCTGCCCCCCAACAACATTTTTGACTGAGAAGGAAAAATACCATGCGATTCATGCACGCCATCCTGTCAGCAGGATTACTGACCTTTGCCATCACGGCACAGGCGGTCCCCAATATGTGGAGCAGTGGCTTCGGTATGGGCGTCACCGAGTACATCATCACCAGCCCGGAAAACGTGATGATGAACCTGAACTGCACCGGCAACCCTGACGACCAGAATATCCTGCAGCATCACGTCATGCTCACCCTGCCTGACGGCAGCGGTGCCGATTCACAGGATGAGAAAACCGCCATCACCGTCGTCACGGATGACCAGACGTTCCCCCTGCCGTCCTCTCTGGGCTGGCGTAACGGCGACAACGCCTGGCTGTCGTTCATTGATGCCATCAGAAAAGCAACGTCGTTTGAGATTTACGTCAACGACAAACAGGTGGGGCACTTTACCCCTTCGGCTGGAAACGTTCACAAGGTTCTGGCTGATATGCCCGAATGCACGACACTGACCGCCGGGTAACCCGGCGCATCCCCGGTTTACAGCAAAATCAATCAAGGACAATACGATATGACCGACATTTCGACACTCAGCCAGCGACTGACGACGCCAACCCTGCATTTTGTTCTACTCACCGTCGCCACCTGCGGCATCTGGCCGTTACTGTGGCTGTACCGAAAACAGCAGATTATCAGCGACACCACCGGATATCCGGTTTGCGGCAATCTGTTTATCATCTGGCTCGCCGTCTGTTTTGGGCTCGGACGACAGTTCGGCGTGATGGCCTCACCGGACCTGGCGGGCTACGACACGGGCAGCGATACACTGTTGGCCTTAAGCGGCATTCTGTCGCTCACCTGCGGCGTGATGTACATCGTCTGGGCCTTTAAGGCCAGAGCAGCACTGCGACACTATGCGCTGAACACCTTCCGGTTTGACCTGAAGATGAATGCGTTTTATACCGTGGTGCTCAACGTCTTCTACATTACATACTGCATCAACGATATGCCGCAGGCACTGGCGAAGCACCGCATTATTCATGGTCAGGCCCCTGTGCCGCCGGAGTCTCCGTCACCGCAGTAACGCAGCTCTCCTCTTATTATCCGGCCGGGGCATTCCTTGTGCCCCAGATTCATCCGGATCCCCCCTCTGAGATTTGACCCAATGACATTCCTGAAAATCGTGCTCAACACCCTGCGTCAGGTGCTGACGTGGTGCGCCAGCAGCCGGGCGCAGCAGTTTGTGGAAGACCACTTCCGCGAAGAAGGCTATGACGAAGACAGTATTTACATCGCCAGACAGGCGGCAACCCTGCTCGCAGGTGCCTTAATCACAGCGCTCATGGAACAGATACTGCAGCTTATTGCCACACACTTAACCCACTGATGCCCTGCTCACTGAGCGGGGCATTTTGTTTTATGCCATTCATCAGGAACTGAATATGCAAGTCACTGACGATACGTCGTTACCGCCAGGGCAATTCACCCGCCGACAGGCTGAAGCCGTGGTCACGCTTTACCACAACGTCACTATAGAAGATGACCAGGGTACGCACTTTCGGCTGGTTATTCGCGACAGCGAGGGGACGTTAATCTGGCGGGCCTGGAATTTTGAAGCCAGTGCCGGGGAATGGCTTAACCGCTATCTGCTCAGCCACGGGATCCCCAAACACTGACACACCACAGCTTAACCCAATAGCGACCACACAAAAAAGCCATGCTCCCACAGGAGCATGGCTTTTTTGTTTATGCCGTTAAATCAACAATAAGGAATTTACCATGAGACTAGCCAGCCGCTTTGGACGGACAAACCAGATCCGTCGCGATCGTCCGTTAACCCGCGAAGAACTGATGCAGGTCGTTCCCAGCGTATTCAGTGCAGATCGCCACGGTTCCAGGAGCGAAAAATACGCTTACATACCCACCATTACTCTGCTCGAAAATCTTCAACGCGAAGGCTTTGAACCCTTCTTCGCCTGCCAGTCACGCGTACGCGACCCTGACCGCCGGGAGCACACCAAACATCTGCTGCGCCTGCGTCGTACCGGTCAGATAACCGGCCAGCAGGTTCCCGAAATCATTTTGCTTAACTCGCACGATGGTAGCAGCTCATACCAGATGCTGCCGGGGCTGTTCAGAGCCATCTGCACCAACGGGCTCGTCTGCGGACAGTCGTTCGGTGAAATTCGTGTACCGCATCGTGGCGATGTGGCCGGGAAAGTGATTGAGGGGGCTTATGAAGTGCTCGGTGTCTTTGATCGGGTGGAAGAAAAGCGCGAGGCCATGCAGTCACTTCGACTACCAGCACCCGCGCAACATGCCCTGGCGAACGCCGCACTGACATACCGCTTTGGTGAAGAATATCAGCCGGTGACCGCAGCGCAGATACTGACACCGCGACGGTATGAGGACCATCAGGACGACCTGTGGACCGTTTATAACCGCATTCAGGAATCGTTGCTGAAAGGCGGGCTGAGCGGACGCACCGCGCAGGGTAAACGTACCCACACTCGTGCGGTTAACGGTATCGACGGGGATATCAAACTCAACCGCGCGCTCTGGGTGATGGCCGAAGAACTGCAGCAGGCACTGAGCTGATGCAGCACATTCCTGCAAATACCCGTCTGACGGCTGTCTGGCCCGTTTCCCTGCAAAACCAGTCCGGCTGCCGTTCCATCTCCGACGATGACCTCTGCGCCTGGTGCAGACATCTTTGCTACCGTCCCGGCGAGCTCAGCCTGTGCCGACTGTCTGTGTCTGACAGCATCTGGCCCTCACGGTGCGATGAAGATGGCTATGCGCAGTCCTGCCCGTCACTCCTGCTGAACCAGCATCCCCAACCCGATAAATAAACAAGGAAAAACTAACATGACCGACATTATTAACCTTCACGATACCCTTCCGTTACCGCCACAACCTGCCGGTTCTGCGCCAGCGCTGACTGCCACCCTCGTACAGGACGAGCAGCGCATCGGCTTTTGGCCGCAGTACTTCGGCAGCATACCGCAGTGGATAATCCTTGAGCCGACGGTCTTCGCGTGGATGGACCGTTTCTGCGCCGACTACAACGGCGGTATCTGGAATTTTTATACGCTCAGCAACGGTGGTGCGTTTATGGCCCCGGAAGCGGAGAACAATGAACCGTGGTCGCTGTTCAACACTATGAACGGCAACGGCGGTGAACTCAGTGCCGACGCTGCGGGGATTGCCGTCTGTCTGATGACTTACAGCCACCATGCCATGCGCACCGAATGCGATGCCATGACGGAGCACTACTACCGCCTGCGGGATTACGCGCTCAGTCACCCGGAATGCAGCGCCATCATGCACATCATCGACTGAGCATCCCGCCATGTCGTATGAACTGTCTCACCTGAATACCCTGTGGGATGCGCTGGGGAAAATAACGGTCAGGGATGAGGACGGAGACGTTGTGACCGACGAACTCTTCCTGCATTTTCTGACGGGCACCTCTCTCTTCCCTATCTGGTCATGGTTTGAATCCCAGCACGACGAGTTCGTCGTTGCCGTGAAACTGTACAACACATCAATCCCGGACGGGTCAACATAAAGGAAAAGCCAATGAATATAACCCCTTGCCCCCCCGACAGCGGGGGAATATCTCCCGCCGCACAGCGCACTATCCGACGTGCGCTGACCCTGCTGGAACGCCAGTTACGCGAGCCCGGCGCCTCCTTTACCTCCACCACCGCCGTTCGTGACTGGCTGCGTCTGCAACTCGCCTCACTGGAGCGTGAAGTATTCACTGTACTCTTCCTCGATAACCAGCATCGTCTGATAGCCCACGAAACGCTCTTCACCGGCACCATCAATCATACGCAGGTCCATCCCCGCGAGGTGGTTAAGGCCGGTCTGAAGCATAACTGTGCCGCTGTCATTGTGGCGCATTGCCACCCGTCAGGCCTTGCCGAACCCAGCAATGCAGATCGTCAGGTCACTACGCGTATTCAGCAGGCGCTGGAGCTGGTTGATATCCGACTGCTTGATCACCTGGTGGTGGGCGGCATGGAGATCGTCTCGTTTGCTGAGAGAGGGTGGCTTTAAGGAGAGAATAACGATGAAAATCATCAGCAAACGCCAGGCGATGGCGATATACCGCCAGCATCCGCAGTCCCGGTTGTTTCGCTTCTGTGCCGGCAAATACACATGGTCCGGCAGCATCTGCCACTACGCAGGTCGGGAAGTGCAGGATATCAGCGGCGTGCTCGCCGTCTTCGCAGAACACCGTCAGGACCGCAACGGCCCGTACGTCGTATTACGCAGCGTTACGCTGAATTAATTCACGTTTAAGGAAGGCTAAAATTGTCGAATACAATACCGCCTGTAAACCACGATATCGCCGCCCCTTGGTGGGGGCTTAAACGCGATATCACCCCCTGTTTTGGCGCACGTCTGGTGCAGGAGGGCAACCGGCTGCATTACCTGAACGACCGCGCCAGCATCACCGGCACCTTCAGCGACGCGGATTTACGCCATCTCGACCAGGCATTCCCGCTACTGCTGAAGCAACTGGAGCTGATGCTGCTTTCCGGTGAGCTGAATCCCCGTCATCAGCACTGCGTCACGCTGTATGCAAAAGGGCTGATATGCGAGGCCGACAGCCTCGGCTCGCACGGGTACGTCTATCTCGCAATTTACCCGACACCTGCAACAACAGAATAAACCTCCCGGCAGTTTTCCTTCGTTTAACTCACCAGTAAAGGTTTCCATTATGCAAACACAACCTGTTCCTCCGAAACGGGAGGTTTCGCCACGCCCGTCACCCGTGGCGATCTGGCAGCGCCTCCTGAGTCACCTGCTGGACCGTCACTACGGTCTGACGCTCAACGACACGCCATTTGGCAAAGATGGTGTGATCCAAGAGCATATCGATGCCGGTATCTCACTGTGCGACGCGGTGAATTTCATCGTGGAGAAATACGACCTGGTACGCACTGATCGTCGCGGTTTTAACGCGGAAACTCAGTCGCCGCTTCTCACCAGTATCGATATTCTCCGCGCCCGCAAAGCCACCGGGCTGATGACCCGTCATAGCTACAGGGCCGTTACCGACATCACCACCGGCAAATACCGTGAGGTGCAACCATGAAGCTGTCCCTGACGGTGGAAGCCGATGCCATCAACGTACTGGCCCTCAACATGGGCCGGATCGTCGTAGACATTGACGGTATTGAACTGACCGACCTGATCAATGTGGTGAACCAGAACGGTTATTCGCTTCTCGTTGCTGACGAACCGGGGAAATTGATTGTTGAAGATCCAATTCCGCCCGTTGCCCGCCTGAACGGCATTCAGTGCAGCACTGCACATATCACGGCGGAAGACAATGCTCTGCTGTTTACCCTTTCACACCAGCATGAAGACTTTGGCGAGTCTGAATGGATTAGTTATACCGGCTCGGGTTATCTGCTCCACCTGGGCGCGTGGTCGTTTCCGGTCTTACGCCTCAAACGCCTCGGTCTGTCAAAAGCCTGCCGTCGGTTATTAGTGACGCTTATGCGTCGCTACGCCGCTGGCATTGTTCATCTGGATGCCTTTGGCGAAGTGCTACCAAGTTTTACAACCTTTGACTGGTAACCCCACCTCAATCACCACAAGGTTTTTACATGCCGGAATTAACCACCGAAGTGGCTCTCAACATTCTGATTGGCTGGCTGCAGGACAACATCAGTTGCAACACCGGCATTATTTTCGACAACGACGAAGACAAGACGGATTCAGCAGTGCTGTTGCCCTGGATTGAGCAGGCGCGAAACGATGTTCGTAATCTCCGCCATCTTCAGCTTCTGCAACAGACCAGAACCTGTTAGCCACCGAACCATACTCACCACACACCTATAAGCCCCAGCCCTTACCGGCTGGCGCTTTGCTTTATATAAAGGAAATTAAAATGTCAGATCTTACCCTCACCGAACCTGAAGTGTTAACCGGCCATACCGATGTGATTTGTTCTACCAGTATTGAGCGCATCATCACCGGACGTAATTTCGCGATTGCACAGATTGAAACGCTGATACAACAACTTGACGATATCTCGACGCTGACCCGCAGCATCGGCGGTGGTAAAGCGAATGAATAGGGAATGCGGCAATACAGCTACGACTGCTGGCTGATGGAGGATACTGATACGGCCATGAAAGCCATTACTCGCAATATCGATCGTGGTATATGGCGGGATCTGATGCAACGCTCGGGAATGCTGGCGCTCATGGACGCACAGGTCCGCGACGAGTGGTACAACAGCCTGGAGAAAGACGATATTCCGGCTATCAGTGAAGAGAATATTCTCAACACATTCGAACAACTGCATCTGAATAAAGGTGAGGTGTTTGAACGAGGTGTGATTAACGTGTTTAAAGGTCTGAGCTGGAATTTTAAGACAAACAGCCCCTGTAGGTTTGGCGGGAAAATCATCGTGACGGGGCTTGTCAAATATGACCGGTGGGGATTTGGTCTGAACTGGGGCTGGCAGCGTGACCGGTTAACGGACCTTGAGCGCATGCTGATGCTGCTGGATGGGAAGGCCATCCCCGACAATCGCGCCGACGTCACGCGCCGGTTAAGCGACCATATCCATGAGAACAGGCATAGCACCCGTTATGAGGATGAGATGTCTGTGATTAAGTATTTTCAGAAGGGAACTGTCCATATCACGTTCAGGCGATCGGAGCTGGTCGATAAGCTGAACGACATTATCGCGAAACACTATCCAGGGGCGTTGCCCACTAAACAGTAAGGAACCAAATTATGGTATCATTTTCAAACATGGATGGTGCTCACTGCGATTCCGTAGTAGATCACTATACCTTGCCATCAAATAGTATTCAGATGGATGTAAAAGTTCCTGTTCAACCATCAAATTTTGACCCTTTGCAGAAGGGGGCCTTAATGGGGGCCTCAACGTTTATGGAACAAGATAAAAACCATTCTAATCAATGCAATTACAAAACAAAATCCATTCCGAGTCCGGGCACCAAATTCATATCAACGGACCTCCACGGAGGTCCGTTTTTGCATTCTAAGCCCGCCAAAAGCAACACTTCTACAATCCCTTAACTCCACCCAGCTCAATCAACTTCAACCCGCATCAAGTCCCTTGCGAGGGTATAACTGAGGGTATAGTCTGATTCGATAAAATTTATACCCTTTTTACTATCAGGAGATACCGCCAATGGCGCTCACTGACGCTAAAATCCGTGCAGCTAAACCGGATGATAAACCTTATAAACTTGCCGACAGCGGCAACATGTTTTTGCTTGTTCACCCTAACGGCTCGCGCTACTGGCGGCTCCGATACCGATTTCTGGGCAAAGAGAAAACACTTGCTCTGGGCGTCTATCCTGAAGTCTCGTTATCAGAAGCAAGGGAAAAACGCGATACTGCGAGGAAGCTGATAGCTGAGGGAACTGACCCTTGCGAACAGAAACGGATCAAAAAATCTGTACCCGAAACAGCTCAGACATTTGAAGGCATCGCAAGACAGTGGCATAAGAGCAATAAAAAATGGTCGGATTCTCATAGCGAGAAAATACTGAAAAGCCTGGAGACACATGTGTTTCCCTTTATTGGCTCACGTGACATTACCACCCTCAGGACTCCCGATTTACTTGTTCCCGTTAAAGCAGCCGAAGCTAAAGAGATTTATGAGATTGCAGCCCGCCTTCAGCAGCGTATCACTGCAATCATGCGCTATGCTGCTCAGTCAGGCATTATCAGTTATAACCCTGCCGTAGATATGGCTGGTGCTTTAACGACGGTGAAACGCCAGCATCGCCCTGCCCTCGCCTTAAATCGTATTTCAGAGCTACTTGAACGGCTGGATGCCTACAGAGGACAACCTCTCACCCGACTGGCAACTAAACTTACCCTGCTTATCTTCATCCGTTCCAGTGAGCTTCGCTTTGCCAGGTGGTCTGAGATCGACTTCAGGAAAGCCATGTGGACCATTCCTCCAGAGCGGAAACCGATTGAAGGGGTGAAGTATTCCTATCGTGGCTCAAAAATGCGGACAGAGCATCTGGTGCCACTCTCGACTCAGGCGCTGGAGATTCTGAAAGAGATCCACACCATCAGCGGGGAATATGAGCTGATTTTCACTGGCGATCACAATCCGTGGAAACCCATGAGTGAAAATACGGTGAATAACGCGTTACGCCTGATGGGGTACGATACAAAGGTCGATGTCTGTGGCCACGGCTTCCGGGCAATGGCCTGTAGTTCGTTGATTGAGTCAGGGTTATGGTCGAGAGATGCTGTTGAACGCCAGATGAGCCATCAGGAACGTAATGGCGTACGTGCAGCTTACATTCATAAAGCGGAGTTTCTGGATGAACGCAGGCTCATGCTGCAGTGGTGGGGGGATTTTCTGGATGCAAACCATGAAAAGCCGGTCTCACCTTTCGATTACGCCAGACAATAATTATAATCTTTTCTCCCGGCAGAAATGCCGGGAGAATGTTTCCTTATTTTATTTTTTTCCCTGTATACCTTTATTCACAGAGGTATTGGAGGCTCACTAACACCTGACCCTGAGCTGAAATATTTTACGCAGGGACAGTGGATTACCTATACTACCCAGGTTAAAGCCTGCCACAGCAATTAATGATAAAATAAGACACGAAATAACGGGATGCCACTATGAGCTTTTTAACGGATGAAGAAATTAATGCACTGACAATAAAACGAATGATTTTCCATGTCGTTGGCGGGGAACTGGAGATCCCCGTGCTGCTCAGTGAAATATCACCGCCTGAACACGTCGATTTTTTTCTGGAGCGGATTAAATCTGCATTAAGCGGTAACATGTTCCGGTTTACGGAATTGTCCAATACAGAGCGTATTCTGCGCCTCATCAGGAACCATGCCGATACCAACACCAGTAGTTTCACCGAACAGTCCACCTTTCTTGCAAACGATTTTCAGTCTCACCATCACACCAAGAATGCCAGTATGGGGGTATTCTTTCTTTTTGAGCTTCGCACCCTCAACGATGAAAAACTGTTTGCTCTCATTAAATATGATAATGAAGATGTGGTGCGTTACGTGCTGGATGAAGAAGGAAACGAGTTTCAGGTCCCCAGACTCGAACGTTTCCGCGAAAGTTTCGTCAAGAAAGCGGAAGCCATGCAGAAAATTGCTCTGGTCCGCCTGACGGCAGATGCTCAGGGTGGACAGGTTGTCGTACGGGATCGCAGCAAACGAACCAATATCTCCGTTTATTTTGAGCGTTTTTTGCAGGTACAACGAGTCAACAGTACAACCGACCTCAGCAACAAACTGGTTGCCGCGCTTAAGGATGTCTTCAAAAAGCACCGCGACCTGCTGCCGGACGACATCAGACGCAGTGGTGTTAACAAGATTTATGAAACGTTACATCACGGGGCACAGGATTTTAATACCGATGAGCCGCTTTCCCTGCTGAACCAGATTTTTGGACCAATGGAAGAAGATCATCCACTGGTCAAATCCTTCACCCGAAAAATAAAAGACCTGGGCATTTCAGGTGAATCTTTCCGGATCGTCCCTGAGAACATCCCTAAGCCACGGAAAAGAAAACTGGAAACACTGGAAGATGTTATCGTTATCTACGATGAGGATAATGCCCCGGATATCGAAACGATGGAAGACGGGCGAAAACGTATAGTGATTGTGACTGCTGGGCTGGTGACAGATGACATCGATACTGGAAAAAATCGGTAAGGCAATTGACTGCTCACGCCGCGCATCTGATCTGGTGATCACGGAAGATCAGCAAACAACCACCCGGAAACTGTTCATTTCCGGAACCATGGATAATGACACCCTTCAGTTATGGGGAGATGTGATAGATACTGATGCTGAAAACCTTAGGATCACCTTTGTTGATGAAAGTCGGGATGATATCCACCCTGCGCAGGGTGTCCCCGGTCAGAAACACTTTATCACCATAATCAGCGATGAGATCCCCGGGATCCTGCGACTCTTCACCCTGGAAGGGTGGCGCACGTTTTTACTCCAGGATCCTAGGCTTCGTCAGTATCACCGTATCTACGCCCTGTTTGTCAATGAATCGTTTGAAACACAACAGTGGAAGGTTGTGCCATGGAAACAGATGCAGCCGGAAGAGAGCGAAACCAACGCCCCCACCCGGACAGTCTCCGCCACAAAAAGTATTATCAGGTGTTTTTCAACCGACTTTCTTCCTCCGGATACCATCACCCCCTGGATCCTGATATCCGGCGATAAAATGACCGACGAACCCATGAAGCTCTGGGCGTCGCTCGCCTGCCGGGAGTTGTTGAAGTGTTTCGCCAATGAGC
Source organism: Citrobacter sp. RHB35-C21 (assembly GCF_013816515.1). Classification (NCBI taxonomy): domain Bacteria; kingdom Pseudomonadati; phylum Pseudomonadota; class Gammaproteobacteria; order Enterobacterales; family Enterobacteriaceae; genus Citrobacter; species Citrobacter sp. RHB35-C21. The sequence goes on along the minus strand of NZ_CP057147.1, from coordinate 822,131 downwards.
TTTTTTCCGCTGAAATAAAAAAAGTCGGATTGTCCGGAAAACCGCCACGGAAAATCTCTTTCGGGGAAGAACATGAGACTCTGTCCGCCTTTGACGTCATTCAGGAAACGGCAAAATGGATTTTTCTGGAAGGGGACGAAATTGAGCTTAAACATACCTTTCTGTCCAGCGAACTGGCCAGAGAATGGCCGGAGGGTGTCACATTCTGTGAAGGCATTGTGTACCGGCTCCCCCCTGCGCTGGAGTCAGCCAGGCTGCTCTACAAGGCCCATATCCGGACGGGGGGAAAAGACACCCTGAAATCGCTGGGCGATTTGCGAAAAAACCTGACAGAGGATACCCAAAAAATTCTGCAGCAGTCGCGAGACCTGTCTTCCGCGTTGTGGAAAGATATGGCCCTGGTTATCAGCACGCTGGTTCTTCGCTACAGTCTGGAGGCTCTGAAGGCAAGTGGTCCGCAAAAAGTGTATGCCCTGGCATTTTGTGCACTGGCCCTGTATATCGCCATCTCATACGGGGTGTCGGTCTATATCAACAGGCATTCCCTTTTACTGCTGGGAAAAAACAGAACCACCTGGAGAAATAAGTTATATGGTTTTCTGGATGAACAGGATTACCAGGAGCTGGCAGGTCTTCCTGTTAATGCCGCAATGCAGTCATATCACCGGGTTGAGCGACTAACGTCGATCATAGTACTTATTCTGGTCACACTATTACTCACGGCAGCAGCGAGTGAATTCTGGTCGATCAGTATGCTCTTTCAGTCTGGCTACACCTGGGTTATGAGTGGGCTACAGTTTCTGACTCCTTCGTGGGTCCAATGCGGACCGAACGGGGTTCTTGTGTATCCTTCAGGGCTGAAATGAAGCAATCAGAGATCATACTCAGCCCTGATATCGAAGGATCAGACTGGCATGCCGTAACGAGGGGGTATTACTTAACGGTAAAACTGTCAGAAAATTAATGAAAGAGCTGGGGATTAGCAGTCTGATCCGCATAAAAAAATACCGATCATACAGAGGGTCAGAAGGTAGAACCTGCGATAACATCCTGAAGCGACAGTTTGATGCAGAGCGACCAAACGAGAAGTGGGTAACAGATGTCACTGAATTTAAAGTAAATGGTCGGAAGCTTTATTTATCACCGATAATGGATCTTTATAATGGTGAAATTATCGCTTACAACCTTGCTGCCCATCCATTGCCATCGATGGTGAATACTATGCTCACCGACGCTATGAAACTGTTGGCTAAAGCTGAACGACCACTCCTGCATAGCGATCAAGGTTGGCAATATCAGATGCCGCGATGGCAGCAATGGCTAATGAGCAATGGTATAACCCAGAGCATGTCACGTAAGGGAAATTGCCTTGATAATGCCGCAATAGAGAGCTTCTTCGGGACGTTGAAAGCTGAATGCTATTACCTTAATGAGTACAAAAGCGTGGAAGAGTTAAAACGAGACATCACCAGCTATATTGATTATTACAACAATCTGAGAATAAAAGAAAAACTTGGAGGCCTTAGTACGGTAGAATACCGACTAAGGCAAGCTGCATAGGGTTGTCCAAGATCTGGGGCGCAGACCAATAAGTAGTGGGAACCAAAGTGTCAGATATGCAGAAAAATGTAACTCCCGGCAGACGTAAAGGCTGCCCTAATTATTCTCCGGAGTTTAAGCAGCAGCTCGTTGCCGCCTCCTGCTAACCCGGGATATCCATCTCAAAACTGGCGCTTGAAAATGGCATTAACGCTAATCTGTTGTTCAAATGGCACCAGCAGTGGCGAGAGGGAAAGCTGCTATTACCTTCCTCAGAGCGTCCTCAGCTACTTCCTGTGGCTCTCGATGCCACCGCCGTACAGCCAGAACAGCCCGCTGAGAACTCAGAGCTCAGCATCAGCTGTGAAGTGAGCTTCCGGCACGGGACGCTCCGCCTCAATGGCTCTGTCAGCGCAAAACTTCTGACTCTGCTGATACAGGAACTGAAGCGATGATCCCGTTACCTTCCGGGACCAAAATCTGGCTGCTTGCCGGTATCATCGATATGCGTAATAGCTTCAACGGCCTCACCGCAAAGGTGCAGACAGCGCTCAAAGATGATCCGATGTCCGGCCACGTATTCATCTTCCGGGGCCTTAGCGGCAGTCAGGTCAAACTGCTGTGGTCAACCGGCGACGGGCTGTGCCTGCTGACCAAACGGCTGGAGCGCGGCCGCTTCGCCTGGCCGTCGGCCCGCGATGGCAAAGTGTTCCTGACGCCGGCACAACTGGCGATGCTCCTCGAGGGCATCGACTGGCGACAGCCTAAAAGGCTGCTGACATCCCTGACCATGCTGTAGTCCTCTTTATCCTGGTTGTTGCTGTATAAGCCTGGTAAAATACGGGCTTATGAACGACACCTCTTCTGACGACATCCTTCAGCTGAAACAGCGCCTTGCCGAACAGGAAGCGCTGAACCAGGCCCTGCTGGAAAAACTGGCCTCCCGTGAACGCGAAATAGACTATCTGCAGGCGCAACTGGACAAGCTCCGCCGGATGAACTTCGGCAGTCGTTCCGAAAAGGTCTCCCGCCGTATCGCGCAGATGGAAGCTGACCTGAACAAAGTAATAATGCTGCTCAGATTCAACGTGGTAATCGATATTCACTTTCGCTTTTTTAATATGCAGGTAGCGCCATGGATGTACCGGCAGAGGGCGAAGCGCGGCCTGATCCAATCTTGCGAAGGCTTCCCTGCGATTGCCGGGAATCTTTTTGAAGGGGTGCGCATTGAGGCTGGCAACCAGCGTACGGATACAGTGGTTCAGCTCCGACAGCGAGAAGAAGACCTGGTGACGTAACCGGGCCAGGAACCAGCGTTCGACGATTTGCACGCCTACCTCCGCTTTGGGTTTGTCTCTGGGCTTTCGGGGACGGGCGGGTATCACTGCAACCTGATAATGCTCAGCCAGTTGCTGGTAGGATGGATTCAGCTCGGGATCGTAACGGCAGGCCTTGTTTACCGCGCTTTTCAGATTATCCGGTACCAGTATTTCGGGTACTCCACCAAAGAACTCCAGCATCCTGACATGGCTGAGAAGCCAGTCCTGCAGTGACTGCGTCCAGGTGGCTTCAGCGAAGGTATAATTTGAGGCCCCCAGAACGGCTACGAAGATCTGTGCCTGGCGGCATTCGCCAGTTTCCGGCGAGATGACAGTAATCGTTGGCCCGCAGTAGTCGATAAAGCATTTTTCCCCGGCGATATGCTGCTGGCGCATGGAGCGCTTCTGCAACTGGCACCATGCCTGATAGCAGTAGCAGAACTGTGAGTAGCTGTATGCCCTGACAGGTACCCGCTGACAGTATTCCTCCCATAACAGATGACGGGTGACGCCTTTTTTACGCAGCTCCATGTGGATTTCAGCCCAGTCAGGATCCCCCAGTTCGCCAGGACGGCTGTCGGACTCCGGATACAGCAGACTGGCAAGCCTGCCGATTGGGTCAGGGAGTTACTGTGTAAGAAAAGTAACTTTGTCGTGACCTGCGCTCTCGCAAACAAGCTGGCTAGAATAGCCTTGGCACTTACGGCACGACAGCAAACTTACGAAACATAACGAGAATAACACTTTTAAACAATCACTTATCTGGTTTTGCGAATACTGATTATTGATGATACAAACGGCCCACCGGCCTGTAAAACGGAAAGGCTCGATGAAGCCGTATAATTTCTGGAGGTTCATCAGGCGCGGAACTCATCGAGGCGTGGAAAAAAAATTCCACTCTGATGCCGAATAGATTCAAGCAAACCAACTTATTGTCAAAATCGGTGTTGCAAAAACGGGAGTGACCATAGATTCGTTTTCCAGACGTCCTCCTTGATTACGCCCAACTGGTCGATGTTGGTGATGCAGAAAACCACGATAAGAGGTGTCAGAAATCGACTCTAATACATTCGGTCTCAAGATGATCGAATAAGACTCTATATTTCAGACTGTTAGTCTCTAAAAGAGGTTTTCCACACGGTTGACCTTCAAACAACATCAAGTACTGATTCAATCCTTTTTTTTGCCTGACTAGTCAGGCGTTTAATGCCAAGCGAGCGGGTCATTTCCTGTATCTTATTGTCACCTTCAATACTCAGCGCCAGTGCGCGTAATTCCTCACTGGGGATCGCGTCAACCTGACGAATGTCGTTATCCGTGGCTGGCAAACGAAACACATTCCAGTCAGCACGTTGCGCTGCGGACAGCCAGACGAAGTCTTCACCTGAGTGATCGGTTGCAAGGTGATAGTGTTGATCCACAATTTCCATTACGCGTTCACGTATCAGTCTGCCGGCGCGAGTGAAGCCGTGTATACGTGCGATGCGTTGCACAAGCGTTGTATCCAGGACTGGTGATTCACTTGTCACCACCGCTTCAATGAGGGTTTTAAGTGTCTCATCATATTCAGCGATATAGAATTGTTCTGCATCTGTCCTGTCGCACCATTCCTGAAGATCGTTAACGACATACTTACCGACATTCACTGGCTTGTCGTTATTCTGAGAAGCTAAAGATGCATACTTCAGCCCAGTGTTACCATCATCTTCGCTTACTTTGGCAGTAAGCGGGATGACAGGGGTTACTGACGCGGATATTTCCGCATCATTAGCGACAGGTGTAGTTTCAGAAACCAGTATGTCATCACTGACATCATTGGTTACGGGAGCGATGACTGGCGTAATCTGCTTTTGTTTTTCTGCTTCAGCAATCAGTGCGGCTTCCGCTGCTCTGGAGTCCTCCAGCAGGCGACTTATTGCTGCATCCAGCCTGTCGAGTGCGCCTTCTTTATCAATCCACCATTCTGTTGACCAGAGGCGCAGTAATTTCCAGCCCAGGCCCTGCAGGATGGAGCTCCGGACTTTATCGCGATCGCGTGCTGTTGCTGCGCTATGGTAAGTGGCGCCGTCACATTCAACACCGACAAGATAGTCGCCAGGCTTATCCGGATGAACGATCCCCAAATCAATACGGAAACGGGATACGCCAATTTGCGGGACAACATGCCAGCCTTTTCTTCTCAGGCCATTTGCCACTGCCTCTTCAAACGGTGAGTCATAACCGCCTACAGACCCACGTACTGCCTGGGCAAGAGCTACAGGGCCGCGCTGGGCAAACTCAATAAAGTGTTTGAGGTCAGCAACCGCGCGGGCGTTGGTCCGATTAAGGTCGATAAAGGAAGGATCGAACGAGCTGAAGACCATCATTTCCTGCCGCGCACGTGTGACGGCAACATTCAGTCGGCGCCAGCCTCCCTCGCGATTAAGCGGTCCAAAATTCATCGACATTGTATTTGCGCCCGGTTCAGTCGGGCCGTACCCGATGCAGAGTATGATCAAATCGCGTTCATCCCCCTGAACCGTTTCGAGGTTTTTAACCACAACAGGTTCTTCCAGTTCAGACTGGAAGAAGGGTTCAATTTCAGGGTGTTGCTGTCTGGCACGGTCCAGCAGATCGCTGACTAGCTTTTGCTGTTCGGTATTCAGCGTGATAATGCCTATCGATCTGCCTGATGCAACGAACTCTTTATCAGTCAGTCGCTTCACCGTTTCAGCGACGATCGCTTCTGCCTCGGCCTGATTATGACGTCCTTTCCCTTTAGAGTAGACGCCTGCAACCTTGCACCACTGGACAGCACTTTGCTTTGTTTCCGAAGCGGGGAACGTAATCAGGCTACTGTCATAGTAGCGATGGTTGGAGAAGGTAATCAGGCTTTCATGACGGCTCCGGTAATGCCAGCTCAGGCTGTGGTTATACAGGCCGGCAGCAAGACACTCATCCAGAATGCTTTCCATATCTTCTTCAGTATCATCGTCAGTGTCATTGGCTGCACGATTAAAAAAGCTGGTAGGCGGCATTTGGCGGGGATCGCCAGCGATTACCACCTGTTTGCCACGCGCCATGGTGCCGATAGCATCCCACGGGGCAATCTGCGATGCTTCATCGAAAATCACAAGGTCAAACAAGTCCTGGTCCGAGGGCAGGAACTGGGCGACTGAAAGCGGACTCATAAGCATGCAGGGGGCAAGTTTGGCCATGGCATCTCCCATTTCTGCTGCCATCTGACGTACCGGTTTATGACGACGGGATTTCTGTAGTTCATGTTTAAGCAGAGCAAAACCACCCTGCTTGCTGACCTCATTTTTTGCAGGAATGACGCCACATAAACGGGCACGGATGTAGCGTACTGCCAGTTTGGACAGACGATCGGTTTGCGTACGGTAAGCCTCAATATCACTCATGTGCTCAGCCGGCACAAAATTGTGCAGCAGCGGCTCTGAATCGATCATCCACGATGCAAACCAGCGGCAATAGGCAGTTTCAAAAATCTCTGCCGCGCTGATGTCTCCTGAGTCAAGATGGACCAGCGCGTTGATCACTGGTTGCAGGCCATGTGAAATCGCTTCCTCACGCACACGGCTCCAGTCACTCCAGGCTTTAAGAGCGGACTGATGTTGCAGGATATTGAGTGCGCAGTCACGCAGTGCCGGGAGCGATGGTTTATCCTCAGATGGTTTTATCAGATTGCAGAAGCTAACCTGTGCATCATTGAAATCGGCGATCGCTGTGCGCAGTTTCCGGGTTAGTGCGGAGATAACGCCCTGCGAACCGAGAAGGTCATTGGCATCAACAATCAGGTTTTTTACCGCAGTGCGGATCTCGGCCAACTGCTGTGGCGAAGAAGCGAAACCACCAAGCGAATTGCGGATAGATTCGGCAAGTTGCAGGGTGGTCTGCAACTGTGCAACGTTGGTATCCAGTCCAACCCATCCCGGCAGAGATACAGTAGCAGAGTTAAGCTCGGTCAGACGTTGCAGCAATGTCTGCAGAGTTTCAGCAATGGGGAGATCAACGGATAAGTCGGGGGCTGACGTTAGCGAGTGTTGTCGGATAACTTCACCAATGACTTTCTTGCGGGCACTGGTCGCAAAGAACCAGAATTTTTTGTCAGCGACGTCAAGTGCGTTTCTGATCTGTGGGACATTAACGTGCTGCCAACTGTTACAAGGGTAGGTAACTGACAGATTAGCCTTTGTCGCTTCAATCTCTTTCAGGAGGTGAACGGCTTTATTCGCTGACTCTATACGGCTTGCGGCATCCGGTGCGAACATGAAACTCAGATCAATGCCGTAAGCTTCCGACAATAATTCACAGAATGAAGTTAACTGCGACAGTCTCTCCGGCTCGGTAGAGAGCAGAGTAACTCCCGTCGCCTTCAGTAACGCCTCGGTCGCGTCTTCAAGGTGATCGATGGTTGCAGGCAATGAGTTTGCTGCAGCAATGAGAGAGGACTGCCATCCATTGGTCCAGTCAGCCTGCGCGATGAGTTCAAAATGATCGCCGTGCTGTTTCCATGCATCACGGTTCAGCTCCAGACGTTTTACTATCTCTCTGAACTGTGTCATCTCTGCAGAAGAATGCAAAGTCGATGCAGGCCAGCTAAAGTGCGGCGTGGCGCTACTTGCATCCCTGATAACTGTGCCCATTGCCTGATGGAGTGTTAAGCCATTGGGCCAGCGCCGATGGAGCAAACGGACAACCTCATTGAGTTTGTCACGCAGGTGCTGCACCTTGGCCGCTTCTTCCTTCCACTCCTCGGTGGTTAGTAGATCACGCGCATCCCATGCCCGCTCGAGCTGTTTCAGAAAATCCATCTTGGACGTTTTGCTCGAGTGCAGTTCCAGACAAAATTCACCGAGTCCCTGGGCCTCAAGCCTACGATAGACCACATCCAGCGCCGCTTTCTTTTCAGCGACAAAAAGTACGCGCCTGCCTAGCGCAAGGTTATGCGCGATCATATTGGCTATGGTTTGCGACTTACCGGTACCGGGTGGGCCATCCAGAACAAAATCCCTGCCTTTTGCAGAGGCTACAACAGCGGCGATTTGCGAGGAATCTGCAGGCAACGGCAAGAAAAGATCCTGCGTATTGATGTTGTCATCGAGTTCATGAGCGTTGATGACTTCTCCGCTCTTATCCAGAACGGCATTTTCCTGGCCGCGTTCGATAAGATACTTTACCAGCGCACTTTGCATCAGCTGAGGTGCCCGGTCGATGAGATCTTTCCACATCAGATATTTGGCAAAAGAGAATGTGCCAATCACGACATCGCGGGTGACTTCGAAACCGGGTATGTCGCGTACAGCACGCCGTACCATATTCCAGATACCATCCACATCAACACCACTTTCATCGGTGGGTAGATCACCATCGAGGCCGTTGATTGTCAGAGCAAAGTCATTATGCAGCAGCTCAAGCAGTGTAAGGTTGAAGCGGGGCTCTTCTTCCAGCAAACGCATGGTCACGCCCGAAAGTGCACTTTTACGGTCAAGTTGAATCGGCAGCAGTATCAGTGGAGCAGAGTAACTTTTGGGGTCATCAGCAGATTTTTTCCATTTAAGGAAGCCAACAGCGAGGAAAAGAGTGTTGGCACCACCTTCCTCGAGATCACTTTTCGATTTTCGATAGAGGTCGATCAGGGATGACTCGAGGCGGTATTTTTCCATTGAGGAGACGACTTCACCGCGTTCCAGCGCAATCTGAGCGTATTCTTCCTGCAGGTTCTCATTTGTGAGCTGCTGATAAAGTTCGGCATCGCGGCCGCCGCTTTCGAGATCAGGGAGCGGGACAATGCGAATGCGTTTGCCTTCAGCCAGTTTATCTTCAAGATGGCCCGGATTCGCACAGATCAAACGAATGCCTTTAGCGCTTTCAGACAGGTGTAACAGGCGGTTACGGGTGGTTAAGTCCAGAAGTTTTCGTTGCCACTGTACCAGCCGCCCCCCGGCTTCTTTTTCGCCAGTTGTCTCGATATCAATATCAACATCAGGGATATAGGGGGCTTCCTCAAACCCATGCAAAATAACCTCGCAGGCATCCGACTGGTCTTCAAGGCGAGTGCCCCCCAGAGCCAGTGGCCGAATTTTCTGCATACGCGCGCGACGGGAATCAATGGCTGCGTGAAAAACATCCTCGTTAAGATGCTTTAACGCTTCATCAGATGCCTGAGTAAATGAAGGCGGGTGAGCTCTGGTCGCGAGAGTTGTCTCAAATACGACCATTTCTTTCAGGTCGACACGTTTGCGCACCGCAGAGACGTCATCTGTCACTAGCTGCGAAAATTCCTGCGGTTGTAACCAGACACCAGCAAACGCATGACCTTCACTGAGCATTAGCAGTGAATTCAGACCAATCTGTTCCAGTGCTGAAGCAAATAATAATGTTGTATCCAGACAGGTCGCGACTTTTCCTTCCAGAATGGCTCCTGGAGTGCGAATTTTCTGGCCATTGCGTTCAAAACTGGCTGGGGGAAGGGCATAACTGATATTGAGGTTGCAAACAGCAGTCCAGAGAGCTGAGGCAATTTCCCAGACACGAGTTCTCGACTTGCTTTCATAACCATTAAGAGCGTCATCCTTGCCTGCACGGCGAAGGACATCAGAGGTTGCCTTGAGTACACGATCCACAGCCGGATCATTAGGAATAATAAATGAAGGGAGCAATTCAATCATTGCACTGCCGCCCCATTCATTTTTCGCCAGTGCCTCAAGCGGGTAATGGGTAATGAAGAGTTCTTCCTCACCCTGGCGCAAACTTAGCGTGACTTCGCAGAGTACGCTTTCAGTCAGTTCGGCTAGCCATTCAGCATTAAGTTTGATATCCCGATCTCTGATATCAAGTGAAGTACCGGGAAGCAGGCGATCGATATTCCATTTTTTTTCTTCGAGCACAGCTGGCACGGTCCTCAGATGCAGTGTCAGATCCTGAAATGTCTCTTCGGACTCATTATGCAAGATAAGCTCACGTAACAGCGGAACTGCATTTTGGTGTGATGTGAACCCCAGCTTGTGCGCGATACTCACCTGCGCTTTAATACCCATGAAACTAATTCTCCTTAAGAGGAAATCAATCAAATATGCACAGTATTGCTGACGACAGGAGATGCCTTGAACAGGCAGAAAGCATCAGCAATTTGATTGCTCTGACGACGAGTATAAGAACTGGCGCGCAAGTTCAGGATGCATCATTCGCGGATTAGGTTAGGGGGCGAAAGGCAGTGATTGTAAAATCTATGCACGCGTCCTCTACCGTCAAGAGGTCGTCACTAAGAAGCATCTTAGTATTTCGCTAACATAAAGTATAAAGAGAACCTGATCTATAGATTAGGTCAGCCCAGTAATCTGAGGTAGGATAGCAATTTCATAAAATTTTATCTCAATGATAAATATAAGTTTTTACCCCCTCCCCCTCGATTCAACTGTAATAATGAACAACAAAAAAATCAAGAAAAGGTGATATTCGATATAATATTTTAAAAAATGGATTGATAACAATTGAATATATCCCTTTATTTGTTCCCTGTTATTTAACAAGCCACGATTTTAGTCATGTCTTTGTCAAACAGTGAACTCACAGCTCTTAGCAGACCACACGCCTCTTCAAGCGGTCCGCTACGTGCCATAAACGGACATTCAATCCTTCAATGTAATAACTTAGGATTAAATATCCTTTAGATTGATGTAGCACGACGGGACAAACTAAAGTGAAATTTGACTTAAATGGCGCATCCGATCAACTATTTTTAGCCACTATTACAATACGCGCAGAACGTGCGTCGTTTCATGAAAAAGGGGGCTGGCAATGTGTTGCCATTTGACAGTGCCAGCGCAAACAGTACTGGCACATACAGGTGAAAGCCTTTGAAAGGCTCGGCTAAGACGTTATGAAATTAGAGTCCTGCTAACCCTTCTCATCCCTGGACCCAGGAAATAAAAGCCAAACGGGAGAGAGCCTATAACGGTGAACAGAAGACTATAGATGGCAACCCATGCTCCCTGAATAATGAACAAGGATATGTCCCGGGTTTCCATTGGCAGATTGTACTGGTCTTCAACGCCCTGAAAGTGATCCGCACGGTCAGAGTGAAAAAAGCCTGCGTCAGATGCGACTGTATCGTTGAAGCCCCTGCGCCATCACGTCCCATCGACCGGGGTATCGCCGGACCGGGTCTGCTGGCCCGCGTGTTAACGAGCAAGTACTGTGAACATACGCCACTGTATCGCCAGACTGAAATCCTGGTCCGTCAGGGTGTGGATCTCAGCCGGGCGCTGCTCTCCAACTGGGTGGATGCCTGCTGCCGGTTAATGGCCCCGCTGGATGAAGCCCTTTACCACTACGTGATGGACTGCCGCAAACTACACACTGACGACACACCTGTTCCGGTGCTGGCATCGGGCAGAAAGAAGACGAAAACCGGGCGGTTCTGGACGTATGTTCGCGATGACCGGAGCGCTGGCTCGTCAGATCCGCCAGCGGCGTGGTTCGCCTTCTCGCCAGACAGGCAGGGGAAACATCCTCAGCAGCATCTTCGCCACTATCATGGTGTGCTGCAGGCGGACGCCTTCGCAGGTTATGATCGGTTGTTCAGTCCGGAACGTGAAGGAGGGCCGCTGACAGAAGCCGCATGCTGGGCCCACGCGCGCAGAAAAATCCATGACGTCTATATAAATAAGCACGCAAACAGCGACAGCAGAAGAGGCCCTGAAACGTATCGGTGAGCTGTACGCGATAGAAGAAGAAATACGCGGCCTCACGGCATCTCAGCGGCTGGCAGCCAGGCGGTCCCGAAGTAAGCCGCTGCTGACATCGCTGCATGACTGGTTGGTGGAAAAAAGCACGACACTGTCAAAAAAATCCCGGCTGGGCGAGGCGTTCGTTTATGCCCTGAACCAGTGGGATGCGCTGTGCTACTACTGCGATGACGGCCTTGCAGAACCTGATAACAATGCAGCGCAGCGGGCGTTACGGGCAGTATGTCTGGGTAAAAAGAACTATATCTTCTTCGGCAGCGATCATGGTGGTGAACGTGGAGCCCTGCTATATGGGCTGATCGGAACATGTCGGCTCAATGGTATCGATCCGGAAACCTACCTTCGCTACATCCTGAGTGTACTGCCGGAGTGGCCGTCGAACAAAGTGGCTGAACTTCTGCCCTGGAACGTAGATCTCACCAATAAATAGCCGTCAATACGGCGCTCGCTGAACGCTTACATATTAAAAGATTATTCATTCCAAATACCAATAAAGAAAGTTCGACAGTGTCAACCATCAATCAATAGATTTACCCTATTTTTTTACATTAAACAATAGGCTGTAATGGCGTTTTTTTTAAGAAAAATACGATTCAAACATGGGATAATAAATTAAAATTCTGGCTATTTTTGGATTAGGGAGTCAATATGTCTGAAGGAGTTTCTAAAAATTCCAGATATGAAATCATTGCAATTCTGAGAGATGAACTCAGGATTCAATCTAAATTGTACTTCTATTGTAATAATATAAAACACCAGTCGACACTAAAAAAAATAGAAGGAAATTTTTTCTATATAAAACCATCCACCTCTCATCCTGGCCTTCCTAAAGAGAGCATTTTTTATTTTATCATCCACAGCCCATTAGGAAAAATAGAATTCACAACCAACAATCGAATCACTGCCAAAAACAATTCAAACAATCTTCTATGCTTCATTATCCCTGAATCATTATCAATACTACAACGAAGGACATCACCAAGAATTAACGTTAGGTACGAAAGCCAGTTTTATTGCTCTGGAAGATACAGAAGTGGCACTATTTATAAATATCACTTGAATGATATATCTGAAGGTGGTTGCTCGTTTATATCCCTGGAACCTTTGCATAGTTTTATTAGGAATGGAAATAAACTTGAAAATTCAGAGTTAAATCTTGGGGAGTACGGACAAATCCTTGTTAATTTAAAGATAAAGCATATATCCGAGAAAAATAATCACAAACAATGTGATACAACAAGCTTCAGAGTATCTTGCATGTTTTATTACGAAAGTGAACAAAAAAAAGAGGAGATAGAAAAAATAATTGTCAAATTGATAATTGATAGAAAAATAAAAAACAGGCGAACCCTAGTTTAATTTACCTGATGAAATACAATTTCAATAAAAAACAACCACTTTAACCTAAAACACTATTAATTCAATAGCACACAAGACATTTTTTATGATAACGATAGTCAACAGGAAAATTTAACACATTGAAAAACACATTACTTTATACTGACGACAATATCATCGGACACTCGATCCATGATTATATGATTGATAACAAAAAAAACATCACCACTCTTAACTTCCAGGATATTGTTAAGGGGACCAGCGCGCCATCAACCACTACCATTATTGTCAACACTATCCATAAGGATATCTCTGCAGCCACAACGGTCGCATTGCTTAACACCCTGCGCAAGCGTCTTACGCACTGTGCTTTGCTGGTTTTAATTGTAAAAAGTGACCTCTCCAGACTGTTCAGGGAGCTGCTTGATATCGATCATTTATTGATTTTGACTGAAAAATCTTCTTTATCAGATTTCTCAGCCATCATCAACAGACCTTTGACCGCCGATGGCTGTCAGGGATTATGTACCCGGCGTAAGCTAACCGCCAGGGAACTTCAGGTTCTGGAGCTAATCATTGCCTGTAACAACAATAAAAGAATCGCATTACTCCTCGATATTGATCACAAAACGGTACACAGCCATAAAGTACATATTATGAAGAAACTGGGGATGAATAACTCACGGATAATGAATAAAAGGATAGTCAATATGTATCGGTGCTAAAGCCAAAAATATGTGGGTGACCAATCAAAAGCCGATAATTCATTGGTAATCTGCCTTTAATAATCATTCCCATCGACATAAACCTCACCTATAATAAAGTTATCTTCTCTTTACCTCCGACCTGATTTTTGACGAGAGATAATGAACGCGACTCTGTTTTCCAATCATAATTTATCACGTAGCGATATATCCGTTCGTTATGTCTTTCAAAAGATGTTTTCCCCAAAAAATACGCTCGTCGCCGTAGAGTGCCTGAGTCGTTTCGATAGCCTGTCTATCTCTCCAGAAAACTTCTTCCGCTATGCCAATACGGGATTGCGCGAGAGCATATTCATGGAGCAGCTGGCGCTTATTGAAAAACATAAACAGTGGTTTAATAAAAACGGCATCTCTGCAACAATCAATATTGATGACCATATACTCAACATATTGCTAAGACCAGAGATTAAAAACCTCGTTGATCACATTGGCTGCGTTCACTTTGAGGTAACAGAAAACTCGAATAAATTATTGAACAATGCTCTTGCAACCTGGAGCGATCCGCAAAGTACGACGCTCTGGCTCGATGATTTTGGCTCAGGTAATGCGGGTATTAGCGCGATTCGAGGCTACCATTTTGATTATGTCAAAATCGATAAAGACTTCTTCTGGCATTTAATGCAAAAAGATTCTGGCCGACCATTGATGGACGCGCTGATCACCTTTCTTTCCCGTAACCACCATAATGTGATTATTGAAGGCGTAGAAAGTGAAGCGCACAAGAAATGGTTACAGGGCATGGAATGGTTTGCTATTCAGGGACACTACTGGAAGGAAGTCAGTATTGAACAACTGGTCAAAGAAGATATCAAGGTTTAAAAAAATGCCGGAGCATTCCGGCATCAATATTAACATTCGCGCAATAAAGTCAATCAATCACTCAATTATAAACTAACTCCCAGGTCGCCCAGCTGGTCAACGGACCGCTGGTCGCTTTTTCCGGCGCTGGCGTAACGTAGCCAATGTAATAAGTAAATATCCCGCCATCCACCGCCTTTTCGACCAGAGGCACCCGGTTTTGCTGCGGGTCAGCCGGGACAATTTTATTGCTCTTGTCCAGCGTATTATTGTCGTTAGTCGACAGGGCCAGGAAAATATGGCTGGCCCCGTCCGCGCGCGTATTAGCCAGATAACCGGCGTTTTCATTACTGACGGAATTGACCATAAACCCATCAATCCAGCGTACGCTCACCATCCGAACTTCATCTTTATCCGCCGCGCCGCCATCATGGCGAAGCTGGCAGTTTGAGAGTTCCAGCGTGAAAGGCTGTGGTTTCATAAATGCCCCCGCCCCGCGATCGTGTACTTCTGCCAGGCTGACCGGCGCCAGCCAGACGCTTCCACTCCCTGCATTATTGCCGCCGTTAAGCGCCACGCTACAGGAGATGTCGGTCACTCGTCCGGCAAAATCAACCCGCCCACGATCGTAATTCGTCTCGAATCCCCACGCCGAGGAGGCAATAAGCGTCCCGCTCATCAAGGCCAACTGAATGAGTCGTGTGCTATTTTTATACTTTGCTGAATCACTCATACCCGCCTCCCGCATTAATCGTACGTCAGGTTAAAGATCATGTGCGACTCCACTTCACCGGTACTGGTAGTCGGCGCATATTGATAGAAGCGCGCATGGAGAGGCAGGGTGATAAAGCGGGTTTCCTGCGTGCGCAAGCTCCCGATGCTGTATTTTTTGTTAAATTCCAGCGGCGTGCCTTCTCTCAAAACCTGAATACCAATGCCTTTCGCCAGCGAGGTTCCTGCTTTTTCGTTCAGCAACGCCCCGCGAGTCAAGGCCGTCCCCGTCGCCAACGTGCCGGAGAAAGAAGTCTGAATATTGGCGTACCCCGACTCGCTTAACCCGCCGCTGCACTGTAGCTCAATATTAAAATCCTTACCCCCGGCGGTGGTTCCCACGCCGTTGAGATCGCTGCGCTTGATGGTACCGACATCAACGTTCATATTTTTGCCGCTCAGGATGGTACACGAGGGTGAAACCACGGTTATCGCATTGGCGCTCAGGAGCGTCACCAGGATCGGGTTATTACCGTTCTCCCAGTCATAAGAGGTATATTTACCCGCCGCCAGGGTGCCGCTGCCGGTTACCGCTGCGGTCTTTATGATTTCCAGCGTAAAACGCGACCCTTCAAGCGAAAAATTACCGCCTCCTGTCGTAAACGACCCCGGATAGATAATATTGACCGTTGAACCGCCGCGGCTAAAACGCATACCAATACCCGGCACATTGGTAGAATAAACTTTATTTCCCAGGTCGGTGACGCCTGAAGCCACAATGCTAGCTTTAAAAACGGTGGTACCGGTGCATCGATAGTTAATGCCGGAACCTGCGGGCATGGTCCAGTTTTGTGTGGCAATGACCGCTCCTACGGGTAAGTCGGGGTTTACAACCACCCTGCCCATTGCCATATCCAATTGCACGGTTGGTGCGGGGCCGCGCGTACAGGCAGCCCATGCCGACGTTGTCCCCAGCGCCATTAAGCCAATAAAAAGCGTCAGTTTTTTACTTAGCGACATAGCGTTTCCTTTGTTTTTGCCTGACTTAAATCCACCGAACACTGTCCGCCGCTCCACTTAACCGTCGCCTTCGGCACGCTGGCATCGCTGATAAACATCATGCTGCCCTGGCCCACCACGCCTATCTCTTTCCCGGACGGGTCGAATATCGTGGCGGCAAACGGTAACGGTAGGCCGTTAGTCTGGCGCGCCTGTACCGTGATGTTGTTCTGCACCGTGGTATCGAAGGAAACCTTAACCACGCTGCCTTCCCACGGCACCACCTGCGCCACGGTACGATCAAAGGCGACATCGTCGTTGCTGCCCTTCGGGTCAATTTCAACGGAGTTAATCCGGTAAGGCCGCAGATACGGCAGGATGGCGTAGCCATTGCTGTCAATACGGGTTCCCGGCGAGCCGGGCAACATCGCGCCAGCGGCGTCTTTCGCTTCGATCAACGCCATGGTAGTGCCGGTTTCCGGCGAGAACACCACGCCGTGGCGATGGGCAATCAGCGTTCCGCTGGCACCGATACCGCTCTGGCGATATCCTTCGCCTTGGCTATAGCTGCCGTTCAGCGTGGTCCACGGAGTACGGTAGCTGCCGTTCAGCGCCACATCATGCTGACCACCGGTAGACGTGGTTGTCGACACGCCGTAGTTGAGGTTGTTTTCGCTATCCAGCGAACCGTTGACGCCAATTTGTGAACTAGCGAAGCGTGAATTATTAAACGAGGTATTTGACGTCAGGTTAGCGGTACGGTTTTCACCGAACCACAGCGGGTAGCTGAAGTTGAGCGAAACCCGATCGTCGCGACGGTGGCCAGAACTATCCGGGGTATAGACACGCTGAGCGCTCACTGACCACGAGAGCCGGCCGTACATATTGTTGTAACTAAACTGGTACTGCTTCTCGGTTCCGGAACGGTTCCAGTAATCCGCCACCCGGCCGCTCAGATAAAAACCGCCCCAGCCGTCCGGCAGATTTTGGTTAACGGTAAAGGTCATACCGTTTTTTTGCCGCCAGACGGTGTAATTACTGTTGTGGTTTTTTTCCTGATCAACCGCATACAGCGCGTCGTTCAGATTGTAATAGCCTTTGGTGGAGTAACGATACGCCGCCAGCACGATACTGGTCTGGGTTTCGGTAAACATGCGGTTAAAGGTGGCGCGATAGCTTTGACCATGCTCGTCAAGGGTATCGCTCTTCAACCGTGAATGAGTAACGTCGAATGACAGCGCGCCGATGCCGGTGTTCATCCCGGTTCCCAGCAGGAACGCCTGGTAGTCATCAAAACCAGTGACGCCGGTATAGCCGGTAAACAGGTTATTTAAACCGTGCTGCCAGGTTCCCTGGTAGAGCATCGGCTTATTACGCAGCGAACTGTCGTCGACTTTACCGGCAGAGAGCGCATAGCGGGTCATCCCTGGACGCAGTAATTGCGCCACCGAGGCGTAAGGCACGCTAAACACTTCAACTGTACCATCGGCTTCTTTAACCGAAACTTCCAGGTCGCTACCGTAGCCGGAAGGGTAAACATCCTGCAGGGTAAACGGCCCCGGCGGCACCGTGGTCTGATAGATAATATTGCTGCCCTGACGAACCGTTACCAGGGCGTTGCTTTGCGCTACGCCACGAATTTCCGGGGCGTAGGAGCGCATGCCGTCCGGGAACATATTGTCATCGGTCGCCAGGTTTACCCCGCGCAGGCCAATGGTGTCGAAGAATTCGCCGTTGGTAAAAATCTGCCCGCCGCTGACTATCGAGTTAATCTGCGGAATGGGCCGCTGCAGGTAAGTTTGGTTGCTGTTCCAGTGGGCTTTTCCCTGCTGCTGCTGCCAGTTCAGGTTACCGATATGCCTGAGCAGCCAGCCGTCCCACGACAGGCCCGCGTTAATACCCAGATAAGCACTGCTGTTATCAGAACCGTTGGACGACGAGCTGTGGCTGTTCCAGGCGTTTGCCATCCAGCCTAAATTCAGCGCCGCAACGCCTTTATCCCAGAACTCCGGGCTGACAAAGTTTTTAAGACGCTGATCTTCGTAGATTTGTGGTACGGATATATCCAGTCGCAGGGAGGACTGGATCAGAGTGTCTTTAACATTTTCTTCGTTGCGCCACTCTTGCAGGCGTCCGCAGAAGCCCTCTTTCTCGCTGAGCTGCGGGTTGAATTTTTCAGGCGAGATCCCGTATTGCATCAGCATCGCTTTGGTATAGCAGACGCCCATTTTGCCATCTTTACCGGCGGTGATTTTCAGGTCGTAGCGCCCTTTCCATTCGCCGTTGGTATACACATCAAGTGAATAGACGCCCTCGCTGATAGCGCTGGTAGAAAAGCGCGACAGATCGACCTTTTCGCGACTGCCGACGATAAACCCATCGTTAAACTGATAGACCGTTCCCGGGTTTTCCTCTCCGCTGGAAAATGGCGGAAAGCAGCACAGCGCAACCGCAATGGCCGTGCTTAATCTTCCCGGGCAGATTGACCTCTGCTTCATGATCGTTTCCCTTATTTGACGGCAACTTTCACTGCGACATCTGCGCCATAGTCATTAATGTTGTTAACGGTCAGGGTCTCGCCTTTGCTCACTGCGGAAGAAAGGGCGATGGTCTGGCTGGACTGCGGGGCAAACATCACCGTTTTGCTGTTCAGCGCTTTGCCGCCGTCGCGGGAGATACGGCTGACGGTGACATAAAATGGCGTCGGATTACTGACGGACAAATTGTTGCCGTTTGCAGAAAGGACTAATTTTTCTGCCGCCGCATCGCGGTTGCCTAATCCATTGGGACGATAGATAAATTTAAAGCGCGAACGGATCGCCAGTTGCAGAATATTCTGCCCTTCGTTTTTCTGACTGGCTTCAACCGGCGGTATTTCCAGAAGGTTTAGCCACCAGAGCGTCTCTTTATCTTTAGCGAGTCCCGCATTACTGCCGAGCTTAATACGCAGGGTCTGGCCGCTTTTCGCGTCTACGCGGGAAATAGGTGGGGTAATAATAAATGGAGTCGTAATAGTATCCGGCGTTGCGTCAGCATTACCGTTATCCAGCCAGGCTTGCGCCAGCGCCGGACGGTCGGCGGTGTTGGAGAGCTGCACCGTTATTTCTTTTTCATTTCCTGGATAAATAAAGCGGGTGCCGTTAACAATAATATTATTGGCATGGGCCACAAAACTAAAAATGAAACAGAAAAAAAGGGCAATACGCTTCATGCTGACCTCAGAATAAAAAATAAGCGGCAGCAGCGGCCGCTTTATTATTGTTTTATGCCGCCCCGGCGCGAGGCGGCTTTATCTCTCAGTCGATATTACTGGTAGGTAATTTCGTAAGTCGCGTAGCTATTAACCACACCGGCGGTAACAGTTTCCGGTTTGCTGGTTACATAACCAACGTAGTAAGTGAAGCGAGCGCCATTTGCTACGGCATTCGTATCAACTTTGGCTTTAGGTTGCGCGGAGCTGCCGTTCGGGATGATTTTATTGGTCAGTGCGGTGTCGGTGTCGGTGGACAGAACCAGCTGGATATCCTGCGCGCCAGCTGCTTCGGTGTTCGCCAGGTAGCCCTGTTGTTTGCTGGTTGCGCCAGCCAGCAGGTTACCACCGGTCCAGTTCACACCCAGTTTGCTCACATCATCCTGTGCAGTTTTATCAGCAGCCTGGCAGTCAGAAACGTCGATAGTGAACGATTTTGGTTTCAGGTAGGTATCTGCAGCAGCCGCTTTAACTTCCGTTAAAGTCACCGGAGCCAGATAAACGTCAGCATTGCTGCCCTGGCCGTTTACGGAAACAGTACAAGAGACATCGGTAACTTTACCGAAGAAATTAACCTGACCGCCGCCTACATTGGTATCAGCAGCATTTGCCGCAGCCATACCAAAAAACGCAGTCGCTATTGCAGCAGAGAGAAGAACCTTTTTCATTGCCATTTCCTTGTCAGAGTGAATTAAGTATCAATGAGCAAACAGTTAATTCGCACAAAAATCAGAAGCGATATGCGATGCCAACTTGTACGACTGTTAATAGAAACTTCGACTGACCGGAAGCCGCAATATTTAAAGCGTCAGGAACGGATTCTATAAAAGAATTCGTCGATGCTGTCGGCGTCAAAGAATGCTATTTCGGGATTAAATATACATTCTTTTACAACTTGATTGAGACTGTTTCATGGATTAGCACCTATTAATAAACAAAAAAACAATCAGCAATTCCAATCAAAGACATGTTGACTTTTGTCAAACACAACATGAAACAAAGTAATCCATTGATCTTTAGAGGTTATAATTACAATGCGCCAATGGCTATAATTTTAATGATGTTTAAAATCACAATGGCATGGGTAAGTCAGTTTATTCAAAGCGTACTGGTCGAAAAGAATTACTTCAGGCGGTGGCAAATATTCCTGCATGTCTGATTGGGATCGAAGCGTCCACCGGGGCATTTTACTAGCAGCGTGAGTTTGAAAAACTGGGTCATAACGTAAAAGTCATCAGCCCCCAATATGTAAAACCTTTTGTCCGTGGGCAAAAAAATGACGGTAACGATGCGCAGGCGATAGCTGTGGCTCTGATGCAACCTACGATGCAGTTTGTTCCACCGAAAAGCCCTGAACAGCAGGATATTCAGGCTCTGCACCGTGCAAGACAGCGTATTGTCAATCATCGTACTGCGACAGTCTGTCAAATCCGGGGACTGCTGCTTGATCGGGGAATAACAATCGGCGCGGCAGTCTCAAGAGTTCGTCGTGCTGTTCCGCTTATCCTTGAAGATGCTGAAAATGGTCTTAGCGTTAGAATGCGCAGGACGATTGCCGAACTCTATGATCTCTTTAACGATCTCGAGCGTCGGATCCATTTTTTTGATAAGGAAATTGAAACAGTATTCAGGCAATCAGAAGCTTGTCAGCGTATCGCCAAAGTTAAAGGCATTGGCCCTAAAACGGCCACGGCCGTTGTTGCTGCTACTGGCAAAGGAACTGAATTTAAGAATGGCCGCCACTTTGCTGCATGGCTGGGTCTGGTTCCACGCCAGCATTCGAGTGGCGACAGGCAGGTGCTGATGAATATGACGAAAAAAGGCGACAAGCATCTGCGAACACTTTTTATTCATGGTGCCCGCTCTGTCGTCAGGGTTGCCACGAATAACAATGATAGTCATATGAATCAGTGGGTTAACCAGTTAAAGGAACGGCGCGGATTTAATAAAACGACCGTGGCGGTCGCTAACAAAAACGCGAGAATAATCTGGTCGATGCTGAGAAATGAGACCGAGTATCAGGTAGTGTGAAATTAATCCCCTACCAGCAAAAGTTGCAGCGTACTGAGAAATGGTGACAGGTTGCACCTGCACAATCGGAACCTGACTATTATATTGGCCTCAGAGACCGTTCAGTTGTCGAGGCGATTGTGTGCGGATTACCCATTTGGGCACAGATTTTCCTGATGCCGGATAGATGTAAGCAACAACTCAAAACCAGATTCAGTACTTGCAAAACGGAGGTAGTCCATAGATGTAGTAGGTGGCTTCAGAGATACCGGCCTCCCGGCAGACATCTTTAACGGTTCGTCCGGCTTCAACCGATTTAATTACAGCAATGATCTGATGCTCAGTAAAACGGGCTTTACGCATAGCGATCTCCTTTGTTGTCAGCGTGATATCCACCGGAGCGTGAACGGCGTATTTAAAGGCGATGAAACGCACTGGACCAATCAGATGATTGATCCAGCTGCCTTGCTGCTGCCGCGCATACCGCGTAGCAGGCCATCATCCGCTCGGGCACTTGTTCACCTGATGCACTTTCTGCGCATTGGCCTCAGTGTGATGCATCTTCTCCGCTGCGACATGCCCACAGGCAGTGGCATCAACGCCATCCTTTATGACATTACCCACTCTACCTTCACGTTGGCTTACGCCGCAAACCCGCTTTCTGGTGAATCCGGCAGGCAGTTTTGTGATTGGCGGGCCGGTGGGCGACTGCGGCCTAACGGGCCGTAAAATTATTGTCGATACCTACGGCGGTGCAGCCTGCCACGGCGGCGGCGCGTTTTCCGGTAAAGACCCGTCGAAGGTTGATCGTTCCGCAGCCTACGCTGCTCGCTATGTGGCGAAAAACATCGTTGCCGCCGGGCTTGCCTCACGCTGTAAAGTCCAGTTGGGATGGGCCATCGGCCTGCCCCGCCCGGTTTCCGTCAGATCTTCCCATGTGTGTTCAAACCACGGACGGTTGGAACCCCATTCCGGATGGAATATCAGAGCGCTGCCGCAGAGGTGACAGGAGTAGTGATCGTAAGGGGAAAGCTGTGCAGTGGTCGAACCAGTGAGACGTCGATTGCCATCGAGAGCAATAAACGATTTTGCGTACATAGTATTGGTCCTTTGCTGGATTACGCGCAGGGCTAAACCATCCCAGAAAGGGCAGCAGTGCAGGTCATACGATTAAATCAGGTGGGAGATGTGGTTGCGTTTAATCACTCACTGGCGGGACTTTGCAATGCGTTGCTGTAGCCAGGCTTCCACTTCGCTTTCAAGCCAGCGAGAGCTTCTGCCCAGCTTAATGGGTTTAGGAAATTCACCGTCTTGTATCAATTTGTAGAACCATTTATCCGTCAAGCCCGTGAGCTGGGTGATAAACGCCATATCGACAAACTTATCGTTAAGCAGGCTGGTGGGTGTGGTCATCGTTTGTTCTCCGTTGGTGGTAAGGGAGAAGAAGTCAGGTATGGTGAACGCAGACTTCTTCAAACAATGACGCACTGACGTAATTTTTAACCGATACTTCTGATTCGGGGCCTTCCTCCCCATCCTCTGAGCTTTATCTCACTCAGCCAGAATACAGGGTCTTCACAGTCTTCTTTTTGCTCTTGCTTAGCCAGATAGCTAAGAATAAACGCCAGGTCCTGATAGCCTTCACTGTCTGAGTGGTGCAGGCATCTGGCACCGTTAACTTTGTGGTAAACCTTCTTCTGGCAGTTCTCAAATATCCCCTCACCATCCGTAATGCTTCGCCACTCTTCAGCAATCACCCGCGCAGAGCAGTAACAGTTCCGCTTACGTTGTCCATCAAGATAAAACATGGCGTGAAAGTGCAGGCCATGCCGATAAGTGAACTCCATCACCCACACATAACCAATAACAACACCCGCACTCATAACTCTTTCTGCCAGCCGGTACATGTCCATATCCCAGCGATCCCGATAACGATCAGCATAACGGCGACTGGTCGTCTTATAAGCGAAATCCATACGTAGAGGAATAATGTCAGAGTAACGGTCGCGCATACGTTCCATATGATCCGTCAGATCATGAAACAATTCATCGTTAAGGGTATAAGTCTCATTAATTCGATAAGTCATGTTATTTCTCTCCTGTGGTTAACACTGGATAAGAGAGATATATCAAATTGTAATGACTCAAATGCTCAGTTCAAAAAATATGTACCCGCGTTTACTGAATGACGAGTAACGAGAGATGATTAAGAATGATGCGATACTGAAAACACTGTCATGATATAATTCAGTTGTGAAAGGAACTTATTCTGAGAGAATATTAAGTGCATCACCGGGCAGGGTGTATTACTTGATGGAGGAGAATAATTTGTTGTTTAATGTTATGGAGAGTTATCGTACTGACTTAAAATAGTGTATTTCTTTCAAATATATCTGAGATGGATTGTTTTATCAAACGTAAATAATTGACTTCCTTAAGTAACAATAATAATACCTAAATTAGTACAAAAATGTGACAACCAACAATACTCAAAACACACGTTCTAAATAACATATTAAACTTTCCATTACCATCATCAACTCTCGTAACGAACCAGTGCGAAGAAGATAGTATCCCGGAAGGAAAAGCATCCTGACAAAAATACTCCTTATGAAAAAAGGCTAAAAACAACATACAAACCAGCAGGCAATAAATAACCAAGTTATCATTTTTCAGAACACTCGAAAAACGTAAATATATTTACGAATATTTTTTCAGACCTACAACCGAAATGCACATACCGGACAATCAGACACACTCCCCTCTAACCGGATTCATTCACTACTCAGGGGGTAGCAGACTCAGGGAACACCTTCACATTCCAGCCTAAAAGATCTCCGCTATTATTTTTATTTATCACAAACAAAATATAGAAGCGCTATCTGTTATCGTATTGTTCCTCTCACAACGGCTTACCCTGACAGCGTATCTGTAACACATTCTGTCCGGTTTGATGCCGGTCTCTGAAAACAGGGCGTTCCTCCGTACGTCCACCGCTTACATATCCACTGTATATCGTTACTTCCCCCTACTCAGTTCCACGGACACTGACTACTTGCCAGTAATGAAGAACAGATCAACCTGATCCAATCAGCGAAATTAGCAACAACCACATCATAGCAGCACATTATAATCAGTTAGTTACAATATCAATTGTAAATAAAAAACCACAAAAAAAGATTATAATACCGCTGCATTTACAGTAAAAAAGAGTACAATCTGGACTAAATTTCCCAGGCTAAGGTATCACCTGTCAGCCACAAAAAGGAGAACGAGGTATGACGATATGGGATGATTTCCGGGTGTTTGAGTTGCGCAGGGAGGATCGGTTTTATGAAAAACCCGAACATACATGGGGTGACATTAGCAGGAAATATCTGTTCACCGCTTTCAGGAATAACAAGCCACCTTACGGTATGTATGATCTGCTGGATAAGTTGTACCGTATCCAGTACACCAGTGGGGAACGAGACTTCCGGCGTCCCAACATGAATAACAGAAATCAGAAAATCATCCTTAGCGAAAGGATCCCTTCTGAAAACAAAAAAGAACTAATACGAGCAATTACTGAAAAAGAATATACTCAGACTTACCTCAGCAATCATTATCTTTCAATGGTGAAACAATATCGCCAGATTGAAATGATTACATTTTCTTTTTATCTTCCCGATAATGATAACAAGATTATCCGTGCAGAGAATACATTCACCAGGTCTCTGATGGAACTCAGACAACGCTTTACCTCTTTAAAAAAACAAATAATGTCAGACCCGTTATATAAATCAGTTCGGGGTTATTCACGACTAATCCTGATGACTGTTGGGCATCAGCCATTTTATCTTGTTAACTTCTTTTTCATCAAACATCCTGACGCCTATGCCAGTGCCTATATTTCGTCAGATATTTATAATAAATGGGCAAACACAGGGGTACCGGAACGGCAGGAATATCCCATGGTTATTTGTTACAAGTTTTCAGATGGTCCGCGATTAAAAAATAAACGTAACGATCCGTTACGCTTCCATAATGCCACACAGGTAGTGGATGTTGGGCAAGAAATTAAAATTTTAGATTTAATCAATGATGAACACAGAAATACCATCTGTCATAACCGAAAAGGATACCTCACTTTTTTCCGTCTTCAGTCCCAAATATATAATAGCATTCCTGGAGTGAGAACCAGAACCAGTTCCAATAATTTCACTTACCTCAACACAGAAGAACGTAAGAAAAGGAAAAATAAAAAAGCAAAAATCCAGATACGCAAGTCCGTATAAACAGATGTAATCAATACGCCTAAATGCAGATAAGATGTAATATCTCGACCCGACGGCACAGGTATTTTATATTTTAAAAAAATATCAGATATATATCACACCAATGAATTCCTTCCCGTTTACTTCAGTCAGGCCGTCCCCACCGGATGGCCTTTTTTATTATGCCGAGGCTTATATGAAACATCCTTCGGGCTATGCCCTTATCCGTCGCCATCTGCGACGCTATCCCCGCGCCCTGCGTCAGCATCTTCTCCAGGAACTCAACCAACTCGTCACATACGAACCCGTGATTGGCATTATGGGCAAAACCGGCGTCGGAAAATCCTCGTTGTGTAATGCGCTGTTCCGTAGCGAAGTCTGTGCGGTGAATGCCGTGGAAGCCTGCACCCGGCAGCCACAACGTGTGCGCCTGCGCTTCGGCAGTCATTACCTGACACTGGTGGATTTGCCCGGTGTGGGGGAGAGTATTAGCCGCGACGATGAATACCGTGAGCTGTACCGCGAACTCATGCCGCAACTCGATATGGTGCTGTGGGTGCTGAAGGCCGATGACCGGGCGTTTTCGGTGGAAGAGCATTTTTATCAGGGGGTATTCACACAATACAGCGGACCGCTACCACCGGTGTTGTGGGTCCTCAACCAGGTGGATAAAACCGAACCGGCTGAACAGTGGAACTGGCTGTCGGCACAGCCTTCAGTATCACAGAGTGAGCATATTACGCAGAAGCGCCAGGCCGTCGCCCGTCAGATGGGAACAGCAGAGACGGATATTCTTCCGGTGTCAGTCAGGGGACGGTACCACCTTCCCCGTCTGGTGGAGGCGATGATTACCCGTCTCCCAAAGCAGGCCCGCAGCCCGCTGGTGCCTCACCTGCAGAGCGGGTACCACACCCCCGGCATTATCAGTACCGCCCGCAACAGCTTTGGCGATGCCGTGGTGGAAGTGATTGACGCGGTCATCGACCTGGCCCCGTTGCCGCAGGCTGCACGTTATGCACTTCAGACCGTCACACACACCGTGGCCCGTGCTGCCCGAACCGTCTGGTCCTTCTTCTTTGGCTGACTTCCACATCGATAAGCCTGTCTTCCGTTTCGATAAATAATCTGGCTCTGTCACGATCGATTTTGTCGATCGACCCGATCGGTTTTATTCATCATTCATGATGAATTTCCGGTTATAGAATCCCTCAGGGATACTGTATTCAGCCATTTACTGATTAAAAATCAATGCGATGAATCGCAGGAATGCCTTCATCCGGAGAAAAGTAATGAAAAGGTTTTTTATGGCGCTGACCGCCAGTCTGTTGTTCACCTCACTTCCCTCCCTGGCCGGCAGCGATATGCCCGTTAAAGTGGAGGTCAGCCATGCCGGTCATGAATGCTATGGCTGCGTCTATGTCACCGTGACAGCAAAAACCGACACCGTTATGATAAAGAAAATCGATGTTAACCGGGGAAAATGCCCGATGCTGACACACCGAAAAATAGCCTACAGGGGCCGGAACGTGGATGGCTGGTGGCCCACAGATAAACCGTTCACACCCCGCAAAATGACCTTCGCTGACAGTGTCTTCTGGAAATTTGGTCACACGCTCGACTTTGGTAAAGCCTGCAATTTTGTTGAGGCCAGGGTGTTCACCGACCAGGGCACATTCACCGTCAGCCAGTGATATGGCCAGTATCACTTATCCGCCCTCTTTCTTAACGCGTCTCACCGCCTTCAGGAGAGACCCGTATCGTCTTAACCATCACCCTCAGGGAATACCATGAAAAAGAAAATACTGCTTTCCACTCTTCTGATATCTGCCCTGACTCCGGCAGTGTCACAGGCCTTTGGTAACCGTGATATCTGGGCCAGCGGCTGGGGTCAGGGGATGTCTGAGTTTGTGATTCTGGGGAAAGGACAGTCGCAGCTTTACCTGACCTGCGAAGACACCGGCTCACGAGCGGCCACCATGACCTTCACCGACGCAAACGGTCATCAGGTCAGGATGGATAACGGCCAGTCGCTGGACATGAAAATTGACGATGAGGAGCCTGTCAGCGTCAGTGACAGCGAGTCACATGTGGGCTCAGACAACGTGGCATGGGCATGGGATAAACTGCGCACCGGTAAGCGGGTCATTGTGTCCGGGGAGGGCGTAAAGGCAGCCGTGTTTACGCTTAACGGTGCGGGGAAGGTCCTTCCCGCGTTCGGGGACAGCGGCTGTCTGCCGAAATATGCCCTGCCGTAATAAAGGCCGGTAACGCCTTTTTTCTGAATTCATTCACGCTCACGACAACAGGAACCTCAGTCCATGACGGATATCCCGGCTCAGGCAGAACAAACCCGCCAGCCCTGACCACTGCACCAGTATTTCACACCGCCGACGCCCTGCTCACCTGAGCGGGGTGTTTTCTTTTATTTCTCATCAGGGATCAGATATGCAGAATACTGATAATGCGTCGCTGCCACCCGGCCCCTTCACCCGGGCACAGGCGGAAGCCATGGTCGCACGCTACCTCAACGTCACTGTCGAAGACGACCAGGGCACCCATTTTCGGCTGGTCATACGCGACTGCAGCGAAATGCTGATATGGCGGGACTGGAATTTTGCCCCGCAGGCCGGAGAGATGCTGAACCGCTGTCTCATCAGCGACGGTATCCCTGTGTCACCGCAGCCACTGAGCCACTGAGTGGCGAAGTTCTGCTCATTTTTTTCAACAGAACACAGTCCCCCACAGGCCATGCACCTTCCGGAGCATGGCCTTTCTGCTTTTATGCCCTTTAACCTGATATCAGAGGTATTAACCATGCGCTTAGCCAGCCGTTTTGGTGCGGCCAGTCTCGTACGCCGCGACCGCCCACTGACCCGCGACGAACTGTCCCATTACGTCCCCAGCGTATTCAGTGAAGAAAAGCACGAATCACGCTCAGAACGTTATACGTATATCCCGACCATCACACTGCTTGATAATCTGCAGCGGGAAGGCTTCCAGCCGTTCTTTGCCTGCCAGACCCGCGTTCGCGACCTGAATAAACGCGACCACACAAAGCACATGCTGCGTCTGCGGCGTGAGGGGCAAATCACCGGCAAACAGGTCCCCGAAATCATTCTCCTGAACAGCCACGACGGCTCCAGCTCATACCAGATGCTGCCGGGCCTGTTTCGCTTTGTCTGCCAGAACGGACTTGTCTGTGGCGAAACCTTTGGTGAGGTTCGCGTACCGCACAAGGGCAATGTGGTGGAGAAAGTCATTGAAGGGGCTTATGAGGTGCTGGGGATATTTGACCGGGTGGAGGAGAAGCGGGATGCCATGCAGTCACTGCTACTTCCTCCGCCGGCACAACAGGCGTTTGCCAGAGCCGCCCTGACGTACCGCTTTGGGGAAGAGCACCAGCCGGTGACGGAAGCACAGATTCTGTCTGCGCGACGCTGGCAGGATGAAAGCTCCGACCTGTGGACCACCTACCAGCGTATCCAGGAAAACCTGATTAAAGGCGGCCTGCCGGGCAGAACAACGAAAGGTAAACGGGCCCACACCCGTGCGGTTAACGGCATTGACGGCGACGTGAAGCTCAACCGCGCCCTGTGGGTAATGGCGGAAAGCCTGCTCGGGAGCCTGAAGTAATGCAGTGTATTCCCGGCGGCGTGATTCAGGTTTAGCCACATCCGTTCTCCCTGATCAGTGAGCAAGGCTGCCGCTCCATCTCTGATGCCGACCTGTCCGCCTGGTGCTCTCACCTTCTTTATCGTCCCGGTGAACTCAGCATGTGCAGCGTAAGTATCCCTGAGGGGCACTGGCCCTCACGCTGTGACGAGAATGGCTACGCACAGTCCTGTCCGTCACTTCGTTTCAACAACCCACCTGAAAATACAAAGGAAATCAAATGAACAACATGCTCACCCTGGACGACAATACCGTCGACTCAGCATCCCCGGAACAACAGCACGCAGTCGCAATTGTCTGCACACCTGTACCGGATGAACAGCGCATTGCCTTCTGGCCGCAGCACTTTGGCAGCATTCCACAATGGATAATCCTTGAACCGGCTGTTTTTGCGTGGATGGAGCGTTTCTGTGAGCACTACAGCGGGGGCATCTGGAATTTTTATACGCTGGCCAACGGCGGGGCATATATGGCCCCGGACGCTGACGAAGGCGACGATGAGAAATGGACGCTGTTTAACCCCATGAACGGCAACGGCGCGGAGATGAGCGCTGAAGCCGCCGGGGTTGCGGTCTGTCTCATCGCCTACAGCCACCACGCCTGTCGCACGGAATGCGATGCCATGACCGGACACTATTACCGCCTGCGCGATTACGCGATTAACCACGCTGAATGCAACGCCATTATGCGCATCATTGACTGAGAGAGCTCTGGTATGGAACAACAGTTACCACTATTTGCCGCCTCATTAACGTCATCAGAACAACACACTATCCGGGAAGCCTTAACCCTGCTGGAGTGCCAGCTACGTGAACCCGGCACGTCATTTACCTCCAGCCATGCCGTTCGTGACTGGCTGCGTCTGCAGCTTGCCACACTTGACCGCGAAGCTTTCACCGTCCTGTGGCTTAACAACCAGAATCGACTGATAGCCCACGACACACTGTTCCTGGGGACGATCAACACTGTCACCGTTCACCCGCGTGAGGTCGTTAAATCCGGCCTGAAAAATAACGCTGCCGCAGCCATTCTTGCGCATAACCACCCGTCGGGGGAGGCTGAACCCAGTAAAGCCGACAGGCTGATTACGGAACGTCTGAAACAGGCTCTGGAACTGGTTGACATTCGCCTGCGGGACCATCTGATCATCGGCGGGATGGATATTGTCTCCTTTGCTGAACGCGGCTGGCTCTAAGGAGTAAACAGCGATGAAAATAATCAGCAAACGTCAGGCAATGGCAATATACCGTCAACACCCGCAGTCCCGGTTGTTTCGCTTCTGTACAGGGAAATACGAGTGGTCCGGCAGTATCTGCCACTATGCCGGCCGGGAGGTGCAGGATATCAGTGGTGTGCTGGCTGTATTCGCTGAACGCCGCCAGGACCGTAACGGCCCGTATGTCGTTTTGCGTAGCGTCACGCTCAATTAACCTTAATTAAGGAGCACTAAATTGTCGAATCAACTACCTCCAGTAAACCATGATGTCTCTGAGCCCTGGTGGGGGCTGAAACCGGGCATCACTCCGTGTTTTGGCGCACGACTGGTACAGGAAGGCAACCGCCTGCATTATCTGGCTGATCGGGCCAGTATCGCCGGTGTGTTCAGCGATGCGGATTTACGCCATCTCGATCAGGCATTTCCGGCACTGCTCAAACAGCTGGAATTAATGCTGGTTTCCGGTGAGCTCAATCCCCGCCATCAGCACTGTGTCACGTTATATGCAAAAGGGCTGACCTGTGAAGCAGATTCCCTCGGATCACATGGCTACATTTATACAGCAATGTATCCGACACCAGACAACAGCATAACCCGGTAATCCCACCCCATAATCCCTCATTCTTTTTAACCCGACTTCATTCAGGAACATTTCATTATGCAGACCTTATCCGCCATCCCGACGCGGAAGGCACCGTCACACCCGACGCCCGTTGAAATCTGGCAGCAACTTCTTACGTATCTGTTAAAAAGACATTACGGCCTTTCGCTTAGCGACACGCAATTTTCCGATGAGAAGATTATTACGCAATATATTGACGCCGGTATCTCACTGTCAGATGCACTCAATTTTCTCGTTGAAAAATCTGAACTGGTGCGGATTGATCGTCCCGGTTTCTCCATTAAGCATCAGTCCCCTTTTATCGGGGTGATTGATATTCTCCGGGCCAGACGGGCAACGGGTTTGATGCAACGTAACGGGTATAAAAGGATCACTCTTCTCATCGCTGGAAATGCAGCTCAGGAGCAACATTCATGAAACTATCCCTGACGGCAGAAGCCGATGCTATCAATATACTGGCCCTCAACATGGGTCGTATCATCGTGGATATCGATGGCATTGAACTGAACGACATTATTAACGCGATCTGCGACAACGGATATTCACTTCGTATTGCTGATACCCCCGGAAAGCGGGTTGTTGAAGATCCATTACTACCCGCCGCCCACCTTACCGGTATCCATTGCAGTACCGCGCATATCACCGAAGCCGACAACACCCTGCTGTACAAACAGTCGCATCAGCATGAAGACTTTAGCGAGTCAGAATGGATCCATTTTTCGGGCACCGGCTATCTGCTCCGTCTGAGCGCGTGGTCATTTCCGGTGTTGCGGCTAAAACGCCTCGGTTTGTCGAAAGCCTGTCGTCGTCTGGTGGTAGCACTTATGCGTCGTTACTCCGTCAGCATTATTCATCCTGATGCCTGTGGCGAAGTGCTGCCAGGTTTTCCCACATTTGACTGGTAACCCAACATCAATCACCACAAAAATATCTATTTCCAGAGTTAACCACTGAAATCGCTCTCGATAGTCTGACTGGCTGGCTGGCTGGCTGCAGGACAATATCGATAGCGGTACGAGGATCATCTTCGACAACGACGAAGGCAACACCGGCTCAGCAAAGTTGTTGCCCTGGATTGAACAGGCGCTCAAAGATGTTCGGGATCTCCGCCATCTGCAGCTTCTGCAACAGGCCAGAACAGATTAGCCCCCGAGCCAGACTTATCACACGCACATAAGCGCCAGTCCTGACCGACTGACGTTTTATTTTATAAAAGGAAAGAAACGATGCCAGACCTCACTCTCACCGAACCCGAAATATTAACCGACCATACCGATGTGATTTGCTCGACCAGCATTGAACGCATCGTCACCGGACGTAATGCCGCGCTGGCGCAGATCGAAGAGCTAATGCAACAACTCGACGATATTTCAACCCTGACCCGCAGTATCGGTGGCAAAACCGCGCTGGACTGGGCTATGAAGCAGGACTTTCGCTGTGGCTGCTGGCTGATGGAAAAAAGAGAAACAGCGATGAAAGCCATTACCCGTAATCTCGATCGTGGTATATGGCGCGATTTAATGAAAAAGTCAGGGATGCTTTCCATCATGGACGCTCAGGCGCGTGATCAGTGGTACAGAAACCTTGAGGGAGAGAACATTCCTGCAGTCAGCGAAGCCAACATTCTGAGCACTTTTGAGCAACTGCATCTGAATAAAGGTGATGTGTTTGAGCGGGGTGTCATTAACGTCTTCAAAGGGTTGAGCTGGGATTTTAAGACGAACAGCCCCTGTAAATTTGGAGGGAAAATCATCGTCAGTGGACTAGTCAAATGTGACCGGTGGGGATTTGGGCTTCTCTGGGGCAGGCAACACGATCGGTTAGCTGACCTTGAGCGGATGCTGATGCTTCTGGACGGAAAACCGGTTCCCGACAACCGTGCCGACGTCACCCGTCGTCTCGCCGATCATATCCATGAAAACAGGCACAGCAATCGTTACGAGGATGAGATGTTTGCAATCAAATACTTTCAGAAGGGAACTGCTCATATCACCTTTAAGCGGCAAGAACTGGTCGATAAGCTGAATGACATCATCGCCCGTCACTACCCTGGAATGCTGGCATCCGGACAGTAATCAGGGGCCTGCGCATATGTGAAATGTCAGTACCAGTGCAGTGTTAAACAAACCCCTTGCCAGGTTCGCCTGCTTATGGACAAAATGATACTGGCGTTCCTGGTGCTTTTCTTCTGGTGGTTTGTTACTGGATTCTGTAACGTACCAGGAGCGTCACCAAACAAAGGACCATCATAAAGTATCAACACATCAGCCTGAGGCGAGTATCCCCCTTATCGTCACCGATTCGGGTTTCGGATTCATACCAATCGGGAATGAGGGTACAAATGAGGGTATAAATATAATCAAATCAAAAATTTTGATTGCAAATCATAAAAATAAAACAAAACATCGATTCCGAGTCCGGCACCACTATTTAAAGAACCCGCCCTAGAGGCGGGTTTTTGCTTTTGGAGAAACGGACTCTCCATCAAGCTCCGTTCGATTATTCGTCTCCAGCGACTCACCCTTGCGGGGCCAGCGCGACAAGCGCGTTGTTCACCCCCTGCGGCGTTAGTCCGGGTCCGGACACCGCTGTTATTATAAATACATTAATAATGTTGCATTTTAACCGGCGGTTATCACAATCTCAATTTTGCTCATGTACTCGATATATAGTGATACATCTAACCACTCTCTGAATTTTTCAATGCACACATAAATGATGTAATCCAACTACACATCCAGGTTGGGGAGCGATATCACAAGAATATTTAGGTTAAGCTAAAATATAAAACTAACAGATGGAGATTTTAATACACTGAAACATCATTATCTGTAGTGTTCAACTGAAGTATAATTCTTATCTTAATAGATAACACGCGCATTTAAAAAACACCAGGCCATTTCTGTAAAATAATTCAACAAAACAATTATCAAGAAAATATAATACATCAAGTAATACTAATTAAAAATATATTGACGTAATCTATAACATAGGCGATAAACTATTAAACCATTATTTTCTTAAAGCTATTATCGAAAAAGGATTGATAAGATGATCAGGAAAATTATCGCTAAGATAGTTAAAAGAAATAGTAACTATAATTACAACACTTCTTCCGAAATCATCGAAGCTGACACCCCCATCGCTGAACAAAAAGCAGAAAACTACAATAAAATCATCTGCCATCATTTCACTTCTGGCATATCAACACTCAACCTGATCAGAACATCATTAATTTCAACTCATGAACAATTAAATACAGAAAAAGATAAAATAACAGAACTAAACGCACAAAATAATAAAGCAATGCATTCCCTTGAATCACTCGTTATTGAGATCAATGAGGCAGGCAAAGAATCAGCAGAAATTCAAAAACAAATGACTCATCTGAAGTTATCACTGACTGAAATTAATGATGCAATTAAAGACATACAAAAAATTGCCAATCATACAAATCTAATCGCAATAAATTCAGCGATTGAAGCTGCCCGAGTAGGTGAGGCGGGAAGAGGATTTAGCGTTATATCTAAAGAGGTTAGACAACTGGCTGAAAATGTTAAAATGTGCACTAACCATATATTTTTGCAAACGGAAATCCTCCAGAATAATGGTTCTACGGTTGATACATCCATCGAAGCACAGCTAGCAATAATCACGAAAATCACTCAGCATATGAATGAAGTTGTTTTTTCTATTAAAAGTGTAATTGAAAAATCAGCCGCAATGAAGGCAATTATTGACTACATATCAAATTTACTATTTTTAAGTATCATTAAAATGGATCATGTTATCTGGAAAATAGATCTATATAAAAAACTTACCGAGAATAAATTAGATGATACGTTGACATCATATAGTCAGTGCAGATTGGGGAAATGGTATTACGGTGATACTGGAAGATGTTTCGCTCATTTAACGGGATTTAAAAATCTGGAGTACCCTCACCAGATGTTACATAACTCCGGCGTTCTTGCAATCGAGTATTCGATTTCTGGCGACCATGAGCATATGTCCCTGGCGTTAAAAAGAATGGAACAGGCCAGTGATGAGGTAATGAATCAGCTCGAGATTCTTGGCAACGAGATTTTCAGAGAGGTTGTAAAATTTACGCCCGGTGATAACCCTTGACAAACTTTATTATTAGAATAGATAGTTAAAAACTACTGGAGACAGTTGATGTATACTCTATTATCTAAAAATGAAAATGCTGTGATAGTTTTACATGAAATTTATGGATTGAATAATCATATCAAGCAAGTATGTAAAGAACTGCACAATTCAGGACTTGATGTATATTGCCCCAATTTTTTGCACCGCGAAGAACCTTTCTCATACGATCAACATAGCCAGGCATACGATTA
This sequence comes from Citrobacter sp. RHB35-C21, assembly GCF_013816515.1. Classification (NCBI taxonomy): domain Bacteria; kingdom Pseudomonadati; phylum Pseudomonadota; class Gammaproteobacteria; order Enterobacterales; family Enterobacteriaceae; genus Citrobacter; species Citrobacter sp. RHB35-C21. The sequence continues at coordinate 786,526 of NZ_CP057147.1, read as the reverse complement.
TTTTATGAAGTTCTGCGGATTCGATACATCAATGATCTTCGATTTACTGATAAGAATACGAGATCATTATAAAAAAATAATAATCGTCGGATTCAGTGTTGGAGGGACATTAGCATGGCTTTGTTCGGAGAATACACAATGCGATGGTATCGTCAGTTTCTACGGAAGCCGTATACGTGATTATACTGATATAATGCCCAACAGCCCAACACTGGTTATCCAGGCGAAATATGAAGAAGCCTATGATCCTTACTTTCTCCAGCATAAACTCCGTCAGTATCCACTAGTATCGTTTCATATACTCAACAGCCGTCACGGATTTTGCGATCCTTATAATAAGGCATACAATCCGCCTGAATCAGCGAAAGCGCTGACTCTTTTGCATGATTTTATAACGAAGATCATTAACTAAGTTAATATAAACGTCTGACTCATTTGATGATCTCTGGTTGGCTTATTTCCAGTGCTATCGCCCTCGAATGGCATTTTGCTTCAGCAGCGTATAACGATTAAGAAGCTGGTTAAGCCGCATATCGAGCTGCTGATACAAAGCGGGTGACACACTCCCCTGTTTTTTTAATTCCTCATCGATTTGACGCAACAATTCTTCTGTCGGCGGCGTTTGGTCAAGCTGGCGGCGGATAGTGAAAATGGCTGATTTCAACTCCGACCCCGTCAGGTATTTACCCTTGCGTTCATCAAGCGCATTTAGCTGGGCGGTTAACGCTTCCAGCCCCTGCTGGGCATTATGCCAGTTTTGCAGAGCACTTTCCGGCAAAGCTTCCGTGATTAACTGTTTCTGTAATCTGCTCGCGATTACTGTCGTCTGCGATTCTTCCGGCCACAGAGTGACTAACTGCTGCGCTAATGATGCAGCATATTCCCGCGACCACAAAGGTGACAAGCGATGTAAAACGTCCAATTGCCCTTGCGTTGCAGCAATTATATCTTGCTTCTTCTCCTTCAAATCTGAGGACTGCTTCAACGTGGACAATTGTTCAGGCGTCGACACCTGCGGCAATGGCTTAACCAGTTCATATCCGTCAGCTCGCATAGGGTTGATACCAAGAAAAGCGCCTGTACTCACCACTGCTGTAACCATGACACCGATAGCAAACCCCAGCCACATGCGTCGGGTTCCATGATCGATTTTGGTAGCTAAAACCGCTGTGCTCGATTGCCCGGACGACGCTGGCTCATTAACCACAAAGACCAACTGTGGCAAAGACGTCGCAACGTTATTTGTTGCACCTGGAGCCGGTATCATCACTACGGTCGATCCCGAATCGGGATCGGACTTCTCCAGACGCAAAGCTGCATTGTGCATCCAGGTCACGATAGCCTCCAGTTTACTAAGCGCTTTCAATTCAAGCCGTTGCAGCACTGCGCAGGCATGTTTTAAACTTTGTTCAACCCGATACACCTTTGATAAATCAGCATATGACAGCGTTAACGTACGCAATTCTTGCTGTAAGCGAACAGACAGCCATGCCAGGATCTCAACGCGGGCATGGGTTTGCTGTGGCCATATTGCATTCCAGTGGTGCGTCAGTAAGGCCTCCAGAAGTTCCGTGCCTTCGGCAAGTCCCTCCAGTCCCGCATTACGTATTCTGGCGACGGTGTACCAGGCCAGTGTTTGCAGTTCGACGCCATTATGACGAAACAATGACAGGCTTAACTGTTCAACTTTTTGCCAGTCAACGTCCGGGCGCGCGGGGTGAGTCAGCTTGCTGATTTCATCACGTAACTGCCCAAACTCCATGAAAGCACGCGGGTCCCCCCCGGTGCTGATGCGATTCTTTTCCATATCAGTACACTCCAGTCTCAAGCCAACCCTGCCTCTTGAGGTGCCGAATCAGAACCCGCCCCTCGGGCATAAACTCGGTTCCGTAACGCACGAGGCCAATCCCCTTAAGCTCAGCATCAATGGCATAGCGCAGTTCACCAGGAACGTGCTGCTCCAGCAGGACAACCGTTATTTTTTTCAGGCGAGGCTCATATTTGAGCAGAACAGCAGACAATGTCCCCATGAGCTCATGGGCCGTTCCCGGCATGCCCTGAAGGATTTTCGTCATATCGGGCAGGCCGTAGTCTGGCAGATGCGCCAGAGTGCCGGCACGGCAGTTGAGGATGCGTTGCATGTTATCCAGTACCGAAAGGATGACCTGATTTTCTTCACTGACCTGGTTGAGATTGAGACCACCGGTAAAATTTCCGGTCAGCATTTCATACAGCGAAGGCGTGTTATGTCCCTGGGTCATCATTCGTCCTTGAGCGGTTGCAGCGTCAGATGGTTGTTACCGGCTTCCAGAATGCGCGGCTTATCCGGGTCAAGTTCTTCGCGGCCTATCACCAGCTTCCAGGTGTTGTTGACCATATCCGGGTGACGGAACAGACCCACCACCGCCACAAACTGTGTATCGGCCTCCATCGGCATATTCAGGGTCGCATCACCGCCCGGCTTAACCACCACATCACGGCTTGCCAGTAGGTCAGCTTTCAGAATGGTCTCCCCGTCTATCAGCAACTGCTGGTAGACCGTTTTGTCGAAGGTTTTGCGGTCTTTTAATTGATAGATACGGATCACTACCGGTTCAGACAGCGAGTTACTCTCGCGCGAATCGGTGTTCAGCGCCTCACGCGCGGTGAAATCGAGGTGCAGTACCTTAATTTTTTTGTAGAACACGGTGTTAAAGGCCGATTTGGTGCCATCGGTGATACCCTGCGTCACCCCGCAGCCCGTCAGACTGAATGTCAGTAGGGGTAACAGCCAGCGCGCTGTATTAGTTAAACTTGTACGTAACACGTCGGTTTCCTTGTTGTGGTGTCGCGGGCTGAAGTCCGGTGTAATAGCCCAGTTCGGTCGTAAAGGTCTGGGGGATATCGTCCGGGAGACCTTCGTCTTCCGCGCCCAGCACGCCATTCATCCCAAGCCAGAAGGGGCCTTCGCCGAGCGGCGGAGCCGCCAGCAGTCGGGTTCGGGTGGTCAGGGTGATTTTTGCCCTGAAGCGCCAGCCGAGATAGACACGCAGCATCACCAGAAAGTCCTGATACAGCAGGCCATCCGGCTTCCAGCCCTGTACTTCCTGTTCATTTTCCGTGGTGAGAGCAACGAGCAACTGGCTGTTGGCATCCATCGCTTCGTCACCGAGCGGCGTGTTGCCATCCAGAAGAAAATCGTCATCACCGTAAAAGCCCAGTGGCTGGCTGACCTTCACCGGGCGCAGACAGTAGGGGCTGACCTTCACAGTGGTATCCGGGGCCAGCAGCGTCACCAGCGCCTGCATTCCCTCCTGGGTTTTACCGGGCTGTTGCAGTACGCCCAGCAGCGCAAGAAATCGGGATACCGGCGTGGCAATATGGTTTGCCGTACCTGGAATGCCCAACCCCACCAGGCCCAGCAACGACTGCGAGATGCTGTCAGTCCCGCCAGGCTCGAATGTGGCCGGGTAGGAATATTTTCGCCAGATACGATAAAACTGAGTCAGGATGCGGTGGCTGAAGATATCCAGAAAGCCCTGTAATGCCTCATGCCCTTCCCGGCGCTGGGTGATGTCGTCGAGATAGGCGGTTGGCAGCGGCGAATCAACGCCGTACATCCCCATAAACGTCGCGCGGATGAGCGGTGGTTTACTGTCATTCTCTTCGTCATACTCAACAGCTTTTAGTTCGCTCGCCGGAAAGCCCATCCCGGGGTGTGGTGCAAATCGCACCGGGTCATCTGCGGGGTGGCTGGTTGAGCCCATCAGCGGCCTGTCCGGATTACGCTTCTCCAGCAACTGGCATAAACGGTAAAAGTTGATGCGGTGAAGGTCGGCTTCCAGCCGCGGGGTCAGCCGGGAATACGGCGATTGTGCTTCTCTTCCCATTCAAGGCGTTCTCCGGTCGGTTGCAGGATGATAATCAGGCGGTTAAACAGATAGATATCGGTGTAGAGCGCGAAGAAGCGGCTCAGCATCTCGCCGAACAGGCAGATATCACCGCGTCCGGCAAAGCCATGGCTGTCCAGCGTCACCTCAATCTGCACACCGCGTACCAGGTAGCCCTGCTCAAAGCGCTCGGTTTCGCTGTGCTTCACGTCAATGATGGCTTCCAGGCGGCGGCGGTTCATCTCGCTGTCGGTCCATTCGTACAGCGCCAGGGTACCGCGCAGCACATCGGCATTATCCATCATCGACAGGAATCCGCTGCCGAGGTGACTCAGCACGCGCCAGTGGAAACGGTCCTGCGCCGGCGGATAACAGGGCAGTGTCGGCGCACACAGGTTACGCACGGCGATATTGGCCGAGGTGGTTTTCATCACCGTATCAAGCACCGTGCTCTGCAGTGCTCGTCGTGGCAGCTGGCCGTTGGTGCCGGTGAGCGTCAGCGACAGGCTTTCGTCTTCCGGTACGGTGTGGTTATCAAAGGCTTCACCGCCAAGGATAAGCCAGGTGTTATGCAGGCCCGACGGGCCACGACGCACGCGTGTGTGGTAGTAATATTCCGGCGCTTCATGACGCATCATTCCACCTTTGTGGCGGAAACTCGAAAACGGCACGTAGGTGTGCTGGCTCGATGACATTACCGAATCCACCGCGTATATCTCGGTATGACCATCCTGCACGCGCATTGGGCGCAGCATGTATTCGGTCTGCAGGGAGTTGAGCGTCAGCGGGTCGGATTCCAGCGGGAATAGGTTAATCACCGGCACGCAGTTCAGGCGCAAATGCTTTTCGGTAAAGCTGAAGTCATGCTCCCAGCGCTCCGCCAGTACCACGTCGATTTCAAACCAGGGAAGCTCAGCCGGAAAGGCCACGGTCTCCAGCCCATGCAGCCCCGTAAACATGAATTTTTCACGGAAGGTGAAGTACTCCAGCAACAGCTGATAGCCGCTAAAGCTGCTGCTTCCCTTCGGCCACAGGTCATCGTCATCACCAAAGCCCAGCGCAGTGAAATATCCGTAGAGCGGTCTTCTGTCCATGTCTCCCGGCATCCGCAACCATAGGCGGGCCGTGTTCATGGTAAAAGCTTCATGCATGGCGCAGGCCAGCGGAGCGTCTGCATTGAAGTAGAACGGGAGCTGACTGAGATCGACACGACCCCAGTCGGCAAGATGGCTGCAATTAAAGCGCAGCGTGATGACCGAACGCCCGTCAGGGTCGGTGGACAGGCGGACGTGCTCCAGCGACAACGGTTGAAGGGTGATCTCTTTGGTGGTGGTGTACCGGCAGCGCGTGCCCTTCTCGCCGATCGGTCGCGAGTTCACCTCGAAACCTTTGACGATGCGCATCTGCTCTTTCATTTCGCGCCAGTCGGGGGTGAACTCCACCACCGACATTGACGGAATGGTGCGCAGATAATGTGGCCACAGCAGGCTGACCAGCCCTTCGGTCAGTTCCGGTAGATCGTCATCAAGTTTCTCGCGCAAGCGGCCCATCAGGAAGGCAAAGCCTTCAAACAGGCGTTCCACATACGGGTCGCGCGCGCCCGCTTTATCGAGATTGAGCATTGCCGCCTGCTCCGGGTGAGCACGGGCAAACTCTTCACCGGCTTCCAGCAGGTAGCGCATTTCAGCGTCGTAATAACGCAGGGTTAAATCGTCCATAAAAACCTGAATATGTGTGTTTTAAAGATATGCCAGGTGGTGTTACCCGCAAAGCACTGCACTGCCTGCCGGATCGAGCGCAATCAGACCAGCCAGAAGCTGGTCCATCTCAGGCTGAAGCCGTGATTTATCGGTTTCACTGCGTGTAGCTTTCATACGCAGCAGTCTGAGGCGACGCGATTTCACTTCAAACAGCAGCGCCGGTGTCCACTGCGTGAGGGTGATGGACTGCGCGGCACCATCGAGCTCGCCCAGCAGATGCAGCGCCAGTTCATTCTTGCCCTTCTGCTCGGCCACACGGGCCATCAGCAGGCGCAGCAGCCATTTGTCTTTTGTTGAGTCGGTGCCCGGACGGGTCTGCAGCCAGTGTAGTGTGGCATCCAGGCCGTCAGTGTCCGCTTTCTCCAACACTTCCGGCTCAAGGGCCAGAATATCGTTGTCCGTCTCACTGACGGCACTGACCGGCTCATCGCGCCAGCCGGACATATCGTCCAGTACGCTCTGATTTATCCAGTTCAGCGTGACTTCATCGGCAAACGGCGTTTCGTCATTAAAGGCCAAGGTTTCAAGCCCGGTGAGGCGGCGCAGCAACCCTTTCAGGTCTGCAGTGATGATATCGGCCAGTACATCCTGCCCTGACTTCATCAGTGCCTGGTGGATATACCACTGCAAATCCAGCCAGAGGTGATTGGCACCGCGCGAGAAGGTATTGTCCGCCTGCTCCAGTATTTCCAGCCAGCTCTGCTGCAGATACAGGCGTTTGAGCATGGCCCGCTGGTCAGCGCGCGGCGGTTCGATGCGCGTTTTCCCTTCGGCATCCGGTGCCGGAATAGCACTCAGCGTGTCATGACGCAGGCTTTTCATCAGCCGGTGTGCGGCGAGCCAGCCATCGGGCTGCTCACGCAGATATCCGGTCAGGGTACGGGCCTGGGCCAGCAAATCCTGACCAGAGGTGATGCGGCTCAAAACCGGCGTGTCTGACTCGATGGTATGCGTAGCGCTCTGTGACTGAGCCTTATTACCAGCGTTCTGCGGTACCACAGCATCCACGCCACCGGCCTTCATCAGGCGAGATTCCAGAGCACTGTATAGTGCATTGAGCTCTGGCCGTGACGTTTCTGGTTCTGGCTCCAGACTGTCGCGGATGAGCAGCAGCGCACCGGCAGTGCGCAGTGCATCATCGCGTACCACTTCCGGCCAGAGTGACAGGCTGTCCAGAACGCGGGAGCCTGCGAGCCACTCCAGCGCCGGTTTACGGCTCCGCTCACGTTGAGGATGAAGCTGCGTTCCATAACGCTGTATCAATCCCGCCAGCAGTTCAAGCCCTTCAGCAAAGCCGGCTTCACCATCCTGGTGCAGGCGCGCCCAGCAATAATAGGTGGCAATCCGGATATCTTTGGCAGTTGTGGTTAACAACTTTTCGGCAAGCGTGCAAATCAGGCCGGTATCGATGCCGGATAGTTTATTGACCTCCTCGCGGATACGCTGAAAATCATCGTCATAACCGGGGTCTTCTCCGATCAGACTGGTGTCATTTACCGGAGCAAGCCAAGGCTGCCAGTTTTCCGTGCGTGCCTGCGCCTGTTGCCGCAACTGAGTTTCGTCAGCCTGACAGGCGGCAACCAGATTCTGCAGTGTGCTCATTATTCGCCCCCCTCCATGTCATTGTTTCTGGTGTTGGCCATCAGCGCCTGCTCGGTGGCCTCGCTGTCAACACTGAATATCTGATCCGGCAGCGTGAAACCACGCAGTTCCAGCAACGCCAGCGGACCTTTTCCGAGTTGTGAGCGCAGCACCCACTGCAGGGTGCGACCATCCGGGGCGGTAAAGCTCATCATCCACTGACTGCGGTCAAGCTGCTGGCGCTTGCCCTGGTCCAGCCAGCGAATAAAGCCCCAGGTCCCACTGAAATCCCCGAACAGACGCGCACCGGCATTGACCGTGGTCCAGGTCAGCATCGTCCCCGGCTTGTAGGTATCACCCGGCCAGCGGAAGCTTTGCCAGTCGGCCATCTGGTTGAAGTAGTGCAGCTTTTGTCCATCAATGGTCAACTGGGTTTCCACCACCTGCGGCACAGGACGCGCCTGCAGTTCAAAGCTGATGCCCTGGCTGCCATCTGTGAACAGAATGTCTGACAGTTGGCTCAGTTGGTTAATGGCCCGCAGGAAGGCCGGGTTAAAGTTCAACCTCTGGCTGTTGACCTTATCCGGTACCCACTGACTACCCTCTTTGTGCAGCACACCGTTGAGCTCTGTCGTCAGGAAGCGCTCTATACGTCCGCTGTCCTTACGCACAAATTCAGCCAGCATCGGCAAAGAGGCATCACTTTTACTCACCGCAAACGGGAAGCGCCCGTCAAAGGCCGTGTGCCAGTTCGCCACCACGGCGCGGCTCCATTTATCATTCAGGCTCGCCGCCGACGGCTGCAGCACCGTTTCCCAGGCTTGAGTCAGTGGCAACACGAACATCGTGCTGCCAAAACTGCTCCACTCTTCGCCAAGGCTTGCCGAAATAAGGCTACCGTATTGCTGGGTGTCGGTCAGATCGACGCTCTTGCCCTTAAACACGGTTTGGGCGAGAGTCTGCATCATCTCCTGTGGATCAGAAGCGCTTGCCACCTGCTGCAGGCGCAGACGCACGCGGGTGATACGGGTCAGATAGGCCTGCAGGCTCAGCGAAGTGTCAGCCGACATGACGTTGCTGCCTTTGTTTTTACCCAGAAGCTGAAGCAGCGGACCAAAGGTTTCATCCAGCGGACCCTGCGGCCCTGACGCAGACTGGTCAATCACCGGTTTGTCTTTCCCGCCGACAAGATCCTTAGCCGATTTGATAATGGAATCCGAAAGTCCCTCGCTTTGCTGACCGGTCTGCCCCTGCCAGGCGAGAGTATTCATCAGAGCAATCAGTGGCGACTGGCGCACATCACTCATCAGCGTCAACTGGTCAGTGACGTCTGCAATGTTGTTTGCCGGGTTAAGCCGCAGGCTGTTGAGAAAATTCAGCCAGCTACCCGCAAAATCAGTGAAGTAACGTTGCGTCAGGCGCGCTTTCAGGGCTTCCGGCGACAGGTCTGAGGACACCGCTTTTCGGCTGTCGCTCAGCACCCAGTCAATTTCGTCACGACGGGAGTTAGCCGCTTTCTCTATCGCCTGCTGAATACCGCCCTCCCACGCCTGACGGGTAAACATGCCTGGTACCACTTCATCAGTGGTGAACAGGCGGCGGGCATCAGTACCACTGGTCATGTCCTCCAGAGATACATCTGCAAAGTTACGGCGCACCGATTTGAGCATGTTTTCATACAGCGTACTTTCCGCGTTGCGACGCCCGATTTGCTGCAACAGCACCTGGCGGCTCTGGCTGACCAGTTGCGCATCCGGGGCGATTTTCCACTGTGGCTGTTTTGGGAGTGTGGCGATATAGAAGGCCCACAAATCCGGCGACAGGCTTTGCCACAGACCGGTAGAGATGCCCGTCCGCGCTGGCTGCACGGTTTTCAGGGTCTGCGCGTAGAATGCGCCGTCGGCTTTATCCGGCCGGGCCATCATCATCCACGCCTTCAATTGGTCATAACCGGGTTTAGCAAGCTGCGCACGCCGATCGCTGTTCGGCACAGAGTTGATCAGCGCGGTCAGTTTTTCCGTCAGAGCGGCATTGGCTGGATCGCGAATCAGGCGATTATTCGCGACACCGTACCACGGCAGCATCGCGCTCAGCAGATGTTGGCTATGATCAAGGCCAAAGCGCTGATACAAAGGTGCGCCATTCTGAATGTGATGCTGTAAACGACCCGCATCGTTACGCAGTTCATGCAGTGTCGTCAGCTGGTAATCCGATACGGAAGGATGTTCCACCAGGTTGCGTGCTTTTGTCGCGACAGAAGAGATTTGCCCGTAGTTCAGTGAAAACGAAAGCAGCGTCCCGCCCCCCCAGACCCCGATACTGATCATCAGTATCCAGGCAAGCGTTTGTTCCCACGCCATCCCGACACGGCGGCCACGTACACGGAGGCAGTCGTCAACGATACCCTGCCAGGTCGCTGGCAGAGTCAGCGCATGGCGCTTTGATTCCAGGACATATTTCTCCGCATCAGCATAAGCAACTGCGTTTTCAGGCGACTGACTTCCCGGCAGGCTGAACATCAGGCCACGCAGTGGAATACGTGGCTGGGAAGCAGACAGCCATGGCACCAGTTGCTGAGCCCAGCGGGCGATACCGCCGTCTTTGAGGTGCTGGCCCAGGCGCAGCAGGAAGTCGTGACCATTGTTCTCAGCGACCTGACTAATACCCTGTGCCCGCAATTCCGGCAGTATCCTTTCAAGCTGGCGGGTAATATCGTCTTCTTTTGCACGCAGCGGAAAGCGTGCCCCGACAGTCTGCTCAGGGCGTTTTGTCTGCGACCAGTTGCTGTCGCATAACTGCCATAGCCAGACCGGGGCAGAATAACGCAGCAGCTCGCTGATTTTTTCCAGCCCGCGTAAATCGTTGTCACTGACCTGTGGCGTCAGGTTAAGCGACTGCGGCATGACGCGAACAATCCCGTCCAGTGGGCGTCCACGACGCAGCTTGCACAGCGCGGTGTATTTTTCGCGGTCAGGCTCCGATGTCAGGCCCCCGCCGTAAATCAGCACCGTGCAGTTCCCTTCCAGCCATTGGCTTTCCTGCAGGCCGGGAACCAGCTGTTCGATAGCGGCTTCGTCGCCAGTGACCAGTAGCAGACGGACTTTATGACGCCAGAAGAACGAGTACCGTCTTCTGAGATGTTTGTTCAGTGCTGAAAAATCATTTTGATCCGACGTTCTTTCTTCTTTGTGATTATTTTCACCATCAGGCGTAACGGGAGAGGGATTTTGTTGCCTGGACCACGTAAAAAATACCAAGGTGCATAATGTGGCAGTCAGGATGATGAAACCAGCCATCACATACCAGAAATTATCGTCACCACTATCAGAGGGCAACTGCGTTGTCTGTGCAAAAATAAAGAGTATCAACAGCAGGACTGCCACGATGAGTAGCCCAGCCCCCAGTGGCTTTGAAATCTTTTTCATGCCGGTTATTCCTTTACGGAGTGTCGTGCAACCCTGATAAATTCCGGGCGCTGGAGACGAGCTGTAATTCGCCTCAGCAAAATAGCCAACCCGGGCAATATCACTATCAGTGACAGCAGAAGAAGAGTGATCCCTGACCAGGAGAATGCCGTTGAAGGGAAATAGCGGATCATGAGGCTGTACAGCCCGGCATTGAGCAGTAATGCCATCAGAACAGATCCTCCGGGGAAGGGTGGCTGAATAACGAAATGATCATACCCGACTTCGGGGGCGTTGTTTCCGATCGTCACTGCCCAGGCATCTTCCTCGCCTTCGAGAAGTAGCCACTGACTGGCTGGGCCATAAGCAGCCATCTCAGCCGCAGCGCCAATCATTGCCCAGCCAGCAAGGCCGCCATACCAGACACATGCGGTGTCAAAGTCAATGACACCACCAGTTCCAATGCTATCGTACAGAGGAACCGGCAGATCATTCAGCACCCTATTCACTGACTGCCGTGGCGCATCTGACAGCCCACTGTGCCAGACAAGGTGTTTCTTGCTGGCAGGCGTGAGGGCCATATCCCGTAATTCACTGAGTTCCGTTGCAAGCGTACGGGTGTTGAGCGGCATCGCCCGGAAAATCCGTAACGCATTTTTTCCTTCACCCTGATTTAGCATCGACGGATGAATCATAAACAACGCGCTGGCAAATTCAGGTAGAACATCATCGGGAAGCCGATAGTGCATTGCCAGTACCAGTACGGGCCGCTTTGTTGACCCTACAAACTGATTCCAGTCACCAAAGGATGAATCTGCATCCTGAAAATGAACGTCGACATTCCAAGGTGTGGGACCTACTGACCAGATGCGATGGAATGACTGAGATTCACGATCTTTGTCGCTACCATTGGTCTGAACAATAATCTGGAGTGGGCCGGAAGGATATCGTCGCTGAATCGAAGGACTTATCTGAGCGATGAGATGACGAAGTAGCTGCTCAAAACGTGAAATGCCGGGCGTAATAGGGGCGTCCGACAACAACGTTAAAGGTGGCGGGTCCGCGCTATCCCCTGCCTGTGTATGTGCAAGACGAGACAACAGGTTCGTATTGGCAGTGATGAAAACATGGCTAAGAATGACGAGATGCTGATGCGCGCGTAAGCGCCATTTCAGACGCATACTCCGGCACCACTCATTCCAGTTCCAGACTCGAATTGCGAGCGTTTCCCACCAGAAACTATAGACAGCGATAGCTGCCGAAATGCCTGTAAATGTCCGGATAGTCAGTGGTAACCAGTACCCACTGCTCAACGAAGGCAACCCTGTCGTCGGTAATTTCAGCACAGCAACAATTAGGCCAATGAAAAGGCCTAATACGATAATCAAAAGACAGACCCAGGGCGACCAGGCCGTTGCCTGCGCTTTTTCAGGCACCTCCGGCAGAGACCATCCCATCAGCCAACCTCCATATCCTGCAAGCTTGCGATGACGCTTGCACCACACTGCGTTTTACAGCCATGTAGAACAATTCCACGCCCGTTTTCTTCATAGGCAGAAATATCGCACTCAATAATTTTATTTATGCCATGCTCAGGGCAGGTGACGGTATCATTTAAGAGTGCGGCATTTTTACCGGATATATCAAAACTGGATGAGGCTGATGTGACTTTACCACCATGTGTAGTGACATCCCCTAAAACAACTGCAAATTTCCCCACTTTCTATTCCTTTAATTATAATTAAACACCTGACTCCATAGTGCTTAATTTTAGAAAACTCACCGAGACTTAAAGTCAGCTTAAATATATTTATGCTTTATTTACAACTCTGTAAGCGGGTAACTTACGTTGCTCTGTATTAAACTCATCACCAACAGTATCCCGGCTAATTAAATCAGGCTCTGGCACTTTGTCAGGGATTCCACTAAAGAGATAGGGATCCTCCCCCTGTACCCAGTCAGCTTTTCGCCGTAAATCAGCCATAAATTCCTTATCCCAGGTTGCATCGCAATATCCTATCGGTAAATCATATGCCACTATCTGAGACATGAAATCAGCATTCATTGGTAAAGTGCTATGATCTGTTGGTTGGGAAACATAGGTTCTTAAGCGAGCATCTTTCTCTTCAAATGTTTCTTTGCGAGTCACGGGTACCAGTCGAGGCTCTGATTGTGTCCCCAAATTCTTAAAGCCAATCACAATATCCTGATTAGGGTAAAGATTAATGTAGTTGTCATAGGTATTGTCGTTTTTATTTTTTTTATCCGGGTTGAACTCTCCCCAGCCATCTATTTGCCTGGCGTCATGTTCCATCCCCACTCGTGTTACATCAAAATTTGCCAATTTAGTAGCATCAATAGGCTCCGGAACTTTTTCGGCATTAATAAAAACCGTTTGCCATTCTGGAGGATCCGGATAGGTGAAACTACTGCTTTGATACTGGTCGCCTTTATCATCCCAGAAAGGTTTTCCATCCGGCAATTTTGCAAAAGGCGTCACGGGATTTGGAGCTTCGCCACATGGAGCACTGCGAGCCAGCATCCGCTGAAATAAATTTCCCTGATGCTTTTTCAGCAGAGGATGAGGATGCCCCTGAGAATCATTGGGTAATCCCTGCCAGCCAATTGAGCGTAGCGGCCGTGATCCCATAACACGGTCATGAGGACAAAAGTAGATATAAGTGCGCCCGTGATTATCGCGTTCGGTAAGACTGGTACCATTTTCATCAGCAAGAGTGACATCAGGTCGCCAGTTTTTTTTATCTGCCGTTTGTCCGACACAAAGCCCTTCATAGCCCAGTGATGACAAATGATTTTTTCTTGAAGCCACCTTATCAATGATGGCAGATAACGTATTCTGCCGCCCTTCTGGCGAAATGCACTCATCTGCCGGAAGTGACGCGCCATTAAGATCGTTGTGATCCAGTGCATAGGGGGAGTTAAGTACAAATAATGCATCAGGTGCTTGTTCAGCAATTGCTACGGCAGCCATTGCGACCATGGTTCCCTGACTGTGAGAAACAATGGTCACCGTATCTTTGGGATATTTTTTACGAATACTGTCAACCAGGTCTGCAAGACGTTTGGCCGCATGGGCATAATATTTTCGCGGCGGGGCATTGGTTAACAGGCGGTCTTTATCTTCATTAAACCATTGTATCTTAATACCGGCAACGCTCTCTTTAAATCCTTTCTCACTCCATAAAGAGTGCAGATTATTTGTTCCGTTCTGGAATGGTCCGCCGCCCCAGAAAAAGGGCCCCTGAGCAATAATATTTTCATGAGAAACATCTTGCATTTTCAACTGATGATAATCAACGCCTTTCCTATTGGCTAACGGTATAACATATTTATCTTCATTACCTTTAGGTGAGGAATACCCCCAGTAAAAACGAATAACTGGAGACCTATTTTTATCAACTTCAGGTAAATATCGGGATACTAGAGGTTCAGAATTTATTTTATCGTCAGAAAGATATTTGTTGGCCTCCAGTTCATAATCTGTCCCGTTTAATCCAAGCCTCTTATTCAGACCTTCGCAAAGTTTATCCTCCGCAATTGAAAACCACTCTCCTGTCGAGTTTACACCGTGTACAAGTAAAATAACACCAGGCAAATGTGGTGGTAAATCACACCCACCTCTGATCTGGCAATTTTTATGAGACGGGAATGAGTGCCAGGACGGATGCCCACTATCATCAAATTTACATTCAAGTTCCCGGATGGGTTCAATATTATTATTCATTTTTCACCACCTCCTTTTTCCCGTTTGATTCACTTGTATATGTAATGGTTTTAGCTTTAATACTTTTATTACACTGATATTTACTATCTAAGCTCTGAGTTAAAAGAATTGGGAATTTAATCCTATTGCTATAAACCTCATCCTCAATCCTGATTCGAATATCTGACAATTCATTTGCCATCAAATTACTTTCCTCATGAGTTTTCGGTGGTGTTAACGTTCTGATATAGTCGAATATATGAAACCTCGGTCCATAATCGTTTGCATAGGGCATTTTTTTTCTTATCAGTTCTTTTTTCACTAACTCATGAACTTTTTTCTGCCAGTCATCATAAACACTGATTAAATTTCCGTCTGAAAATCTTAATTTATTCACTGAATGAAGATCGCGAAGACCTATAGGGTGAGAATATACACTCTCTGTTTGAGACTCATCTTTTAAATAAACTCCATCGTTTGCCACTACCACTTTAAGCTTGCTGAATCGCTCAGGGGTGTTGTACTCCTCAGCTATAATTTTATAGATAAAGGTTTTTCCATGATCTGCTGAAAAGAAGAAAAACACAGGACAACCTCTTTCTGACCTTCCGCTACCACAATATTGCCTGGTTGATGCACCGGGGAATGCCAGATAACCATTATCTGCACCATTAATAATGGTTCCTTGATAAGCCGCAACATTATTACCACGACGATATGAGAAATCATAAAAATCTGTATCCCATCCCAGTTGGGTTTTTATTTCCCTTTCAGTATCATTATAATAAACCTGCCCCCCCTTATCACAAGATATGTAGTTTTCCAGTGTCAGATATCGATTTTTATCTATGCGATAAATAATTTGAGTCGGCGCATCCGTTTCAACTTTTCGTGATTCTTCTACCTGTTGAGACCCGCTCATTCCTCCCAGACCGACCCCAAAACTGGCCCCCATTGATACACCAGCTAAAAACTGAAGTCCTTTATAAATGGCATACAGGAGCACACCAGTAATGGCTATAATTGTGAGTACTTTTCTGTCTGACTGATTCCATTTCATATTATTGCGCCTTAACCAGGGTAATGAGCATATTGTCGATAACATCAG
Source organism: Citrobacter sp. RHB35-C21 (assembly GCF_013816515.1). Lineage (NCBI taxonomy): Bacteria > Pseudomonadati > Pseudomonadota > Gammaproteobacteria > Enterobacterales > Enterobacteriaceae > Citrobacter > Citrobacter sp. RHB35-C21. Next base: position 771,080 of record NZ_CP057147.1, on the reverse strand, counting down.
ATGAGTTCAGCGACGTCGCGCCCGACGAATCTGGCACGCCTGCTTTTTATATGCATAAAAACGATCGTTACGTGTTCTTTCCCTGTACTGTAATCTACAAAAATATATTTATGCCTTATTTACAACTCTGTAAGCGGGTAACTTACGTTGCTCTGTATTAAACTCATCACCAACAGTATCCCGGCTAATTAAATCAGGCTCTGGCACTTTGTCAGGGATTCCACTAAAGAGATAGGGATCCTCCCCCTGTACCCAGTCAGCTTTTCGCCGTAAATCAGCCATAAATTCCTTATCCCAGGTTGCATCGCAATATCCAATCGGCAAATCATAAGCTACCACCTGCGACATGAAATCAGCACGCATTGGCAAAGTACTATGGTCCGTGGGCTGGGAAACGTAGGTTCTCAGGCGAGCATCTTTCTCTTCAAATGTTTCTTTGCGAGTCACGGGTACCAGTCGAGGCTCTGATTGTGTCCCCAAATTCTTAAAGCCAATCACAATATCCTGATTAGGGTAAAGATTAATGTAGTTGTCATAGGTATTGTCGTTTTTATTTTTTTTATCCGGGTTGAACTCTCCCCAGCCATCTATTTGCCTGGCGTCATGTTCCATCCCCACTCGTGTTACATCAAAATTTGCCAATTTAGTAGCATCAATAGGCTCCGGAACTTTTTCGGCATTAATAAAAACCGTTTGCCATTCTGGAGGATCCGGATAGGTGAAACTACTGCTTTGATACTGGTCGCCTTTATCATCCCAGAAAGGTTTTCCATCCGGCAATTTTGCAAAAGGCGTCACGGGATTTGGAGCTTCGCCACATGGAGCACTGCGAGCCAGCATCCGCTGAAATAAATTTCCCTGATGCTTTTTCAGCAGAGGATGAGGATGCCCCTGAGAATCATTGGGTAATCCCTGCCAGCCAATTGAGCGTAGCGGCCGTGATCCCATAACACGGTCATGAGGACAAAAGTAGATATAAGTGCGCCCGTGATTATCGCGTTCGGTAAGACTGGTACCATTTTCATCAGCAAGAGTGACATCAGGTCGCCAGTTTTTTTTATCTGCCGTTTGTCCGACACAAAGCCCTTCATAGCCCAGTGATGACAAATGATTTTTTCTTGAAGCCACCTTATCAATGATGGCAGATAACGTATTCTGCCGCCCTTCTGGCGAAATGCACTCATCTGCCGGAAGTGACGCGCCATTAAGATCGTTGTGATCCAGTGCATAGGGGGAGTTAAGTACAAATAATGCATCAGGTGCTTGTTCAGCAATTGCTACGGCAGCCATTGCGACCATGGTTCCCTGACTGTGAGAAACAATGGTCACCGTATCTTTGGGATATTTTTTACGAATACTGTCAACCAGGTCTGCAAGACGTTTGGCCGCATGGGCATAATATTTTCGCGGCGGGGCATTGGTTAACAGGCGGTCTTTATCTTCATTAAACCATTGTATCTTAATACCGGCAACGCTCTCTTTAAATCCTTTCTCACTCCATAAAGAGTGCAGATTATTTGTACCGTTCTGGAATGGCCCCCCGCCCCAGAAAAATGGACCCTGAGCCATAATATTTTCATGAGAAACACCTTGCATTTTCAACTGATGATAATCAACACCTTTCCTATTGGCTAACGGTATAACATATTGATCTTCATTACCTTTCGATGAAGAATATCCCCAGTAAAAACGAATAACTGGTGATTTTTGCTTCTTAGGTGCAGGCAGAACTCTTTCTATGAGAGGTTCAGCATCTATTTTATCATCAGAAAGATACTTATTGGTTTTCAGTTCGTATGATGTCCCGGTTAATCCAAGCCTCTTATTCAGACCTTCGCAAAGTTTATCCTCCGCAATTGAAAACCACTCACCTGTCGAATTGACGCCATGTACAAGTATAATTATACCTGGTAAGTGCGGCGGCAAATCACACCCGCCTCTAATCTGGCAATTTTTATGAGACGGGAATGAGCGCCAGGAGGGATGCCCATTATCATCAAATTTACATTCAAGTTCCCGGATGGGTTCAGAATTACTGTTCATTTTTCACCACCACCTTTTTCCCACTTGACACATTGGTATACGTGATGGTTTTAGCTTTAATGCTTTTATTACACTGATATTTACTATCTAAGCCCTGAGTTAAAAGAATTGGAAATTTAATCCTATTGCTATAAACCTCATCTTCAATCCTGATTTGAATATCTGACAGTTCATTTGCCATCAAATTACTTTCCTCATGAGTTTTCGGTGGTGTTAATGTTCTGATATAGTCGAATATATTAAACCTCGGTCCATACTCGTTTGCATAAGGAATTTTTTTTCTTATCAATTCTTCTTTTACTAACTCATCAACTTTTTTTTGCCAGTCGTCATAAACGCTTATTAAGCTTCCATCTGAAAATCTTAATTTATTCACTGAATGAAGATCGCGAAGACCTACAGGGTGAGAATATACACTCTCTGTTTGAGACTCATCTCTTAAGTAAACCCCATCATTCGCCACTACCACTTTAAGCTTACTGAATCGCTCAGGGGTGTTGTACTCCTCAGCTATAATTTTATAGATAAAGGTTTTTCCATGATCTGCTGAAAAGAAGAAAAACACAGGACAACCTCTTTCTGACCTTCCGCTACCACAATACTGATCAGTGGATGCTCCAGGAAATGCGAGATACCCATTATCCGCTCCATTGACAATGCCTCCCTGATATGACGCCATGCTATTCCCAAGACGATATGAGAAATCATTGAAATCAATATCCCATCCCAGCAGGGTTTTTATTTCCCTTTCAGTATCATTGTAATAAACCTGCCCCCCCTTATCACACGCAATGTAGTTCTCCAGCGTCAGAAACCTAGTTTTATCTATGCGATAAATAATTTGAGTCGGCGCATCCGTTTCAACTTTTCGTGATTCTTCTACCTGTTGAGACCCGCTCATTCCTCCCAGACCGACCCCAAAACTGGCCCCCATTGATACACCAGCTAAAAACTGAAGTCCTTTATAAATGGCATACAGGAGCACACCAGTAATGGCTATAATTGTGAGTACTTTTCTGTCTGACTGATTCCATTTCATATTATTGCGCCTTAACCAGGGTAATGAGCATATTGTCGATAACATCAGATGAGTTCAGCGACGTCGCGCCCGACGAATCTGGCACGCCTGCTTTTTATATGCATAAAAACGATCGTTACGTGTTCTTTCCCTGTACTGTAATCTACAAAAATATATTTATGCCTTATTTACAACTCTGTAAGCGGGTAACTTACGTTGCTCTGTATTAAACTCATCACCAACAGTATCCCGGCTAATTAAATCAGGCTCTGGCACTTTGTCAGGGATTCCACTAAAGAGATAGGGATCCTCCCCCTGTACCCAGTCAGCTTTTCGCCGTAAATCAGCCATAAATTCCTTATCCCAGGTTGCATCGCAATATCCAATCGGCAAATCATAAGCTACCACCTGCGACATGAAATCAGCACGCATTGGCAAAGTACTATGGTCCGTGGGCTGGGAAACGTAGGTTCTCAGGCGAGCATCTTTCTCTTCAAATGTTTCTTTGCGAGTCACGGGTACCAGTCGAGGCTCTGATTGTGTCCCCAAATTCTTAAAGCCAATCACAATATCCTGATTAGGGTAAAGATTAATGTAGTTGTCATAGGTATTGTCGTTTTTATTTTTTTTATCCGGGTTGAACTCTCCCCAGCCATCTATTTGCCTGGCGTCATGTTCCATCCCCACTCGTGTTACATCAAAATTTGCCAATTTAGTAGCATCAATAGGCTCCGGAACTTTTTCGGCATTAATAAAAACCGTTTGCCATTCTGGAGGATCCGGATAGGTGAAACTACTGCTTTGATACTGGTCGCCTTTATCATCCCAGAAAGGTTTTCCATCCGGCAATTTTGCAAAAGGCGTCACGGGATTTGGAGCTTCGCCACATGGAGTACTGCGAGCCAGCATCCGCTGAAATAAATTTCCCTGATGCTTTTTCAGCAGAGGATGAGGATGCCCCTGAGAATCATTGGGTAATCCCTGCCAGCCAATTGAGCGTAGCGGCCGTGATCCCATAACACGGTCATGAGGACAAAAGTAGATATAAGTGCGCCCGTGATTATCGCGTTCGGTAAGACTGGTACCATTTTCATCAGCAAGAGTGACATCAGGTCGCCAGTTTTTTTTATCTGCCGTTTGTCCGACACAAAGCCCTTCATAGCCCAGTGATGACAAATGATTTTTTCTGGAAGCGACCTTATCAACAATGGCAGACAATGTACTTTGCCTCCCTTTAGGTGAGATACATTCCTCTGCAGGAAGCGACGCACCATTGAGATCGTTGTGATCCAGTGCATAGGGGGAGTTAAGTACAAATAATGCATCAGGTGCTTGTTCAGCAATTGCTACGGCAGCCATTGCGACCATGGTTCCCTGACTGTGAGAAATAATGGTCACCGTATCTTTGGGATATTTATTACGAATACTGTCAACCATGTCTGCAAGGCGTTTGGCTGCATGCGCATAATATTTTCGCGGTGGCGCATTGGTTAACAGGCGATCTTTGTCTTCATTAAACCACTGGACTTTAATACCTGCAACGCTCTCTTTAAACCCTTTCTCACTCCATAAAGAATGTAGATTATTTGTACCGTTCTGGAATGGCCCCCCGCCCCAGAAAAATGGCCCCTGAGCAATAATGCTTTCATGAGAAACACCTTGCATTTTCAACTGATGATAATCAACGCCTTTCCTATTGGCTAACGGTATAACGTATTTATCTTCATTACCTTTAGGTGAGGAATACCCCCAATAGAATCTAATCACAGGAGAGTTTGATTCTTTTGTGTTTGTCGCATCTCTTTCAACTAATGGTGTAGTTGAAACCACAGAATCGCTTTTGTATTTATTCTTAATTAGAAGATATGGTTTTTCAAGGCCAAGCCGTTTATTTAAACCTACACATAGGCTTTCTTCAGCGCTCTCAAACCATTCTCCCGTTGAATTAACACCATGGACCAGTATAATAATCCCAGGTAAATGAGGTGGTAAATCACATCCACCTCTAACCTGACAATTCTTATGTGAAGGAAATGAACTCCAGGAAGGGTGTCCATTATCATCGAACTTACACTCAAGCTCTCGGATTGGCTCTTTGCTATTGCTCATTTTTCACTACCTCCCTTTTACCATATTTCGATATATAGATTATAGTTTTGGCTTTAACTTCATTATTGCATTGATAAGCTCTATCACTACCTTCATCAGATAATCGGGGGAACCCAATTCTATTTTTATAAACATCTCTTGTCATTTTTGTGGCTATATCAGATAGCTCATTTGCCAGTCTATTAGTTTCGTCATGCGATTTAGGCGGAATAGACTCCCTTGCATAGTCAAATATATTAAAACGCGGACCATAATCATTAGCATATGGTAGTTTTCTTCGAGACACTTCCTTCTTTATCCGTTTTTCAACTTCAATATCCATATCATTAAATACATTTATTAACTTACCGCTATTGCTATCGAAGCGAAATTTATTCACACCAGAAAGACCATCAGTATATCCATCACTATAAACTGGCTCTTTCTTGGACTCATCCCTTAGATAAACACCATCATTAGCCACTACCACTTTAAGCTTACTGAATCGTTCAGGGGTGTTGTACTCCTCAGCTATAATTTTATAGATAAAGGTTTTTCCATGATCTGCTGAAAAGAAGAAAAACACAGGACAACCTCTTTCTGACCTTCCGCTACCACAATATTGCCTGGTTGATGCACCGGGGAATGCCAGATAACCATTATCTGCACCATTAATAATGGTTCCCTGATAAGCCGCAACATTATTACCACGACGATATGAGAAATCATAAAAATCTGTATCCCATCCCAGTTGGGTTTTTATTTCCCTTTCAGTATCATTATAATAAATCTGCCCCCCCTTATCACAAGATATGTAGTTTTCCAGTGTCAGATATCGATTTTTATCTATGCGATAAATAATTTGAGTCGGCGCATCCGTTTCAACTTTTCGTGATTCTTCTACCTGTTGAGACCCGCTCATTCCTCCCAGACCGACCCCAAAACTGGCCCCCATTGATACACCAGCTAAAAACTGAAGTCCTTTATAAATGGCATACAGGAGCACACCAGTAATGGCTATAATTGTGAGTACTTTTCTGTCTGACTGATTCCATTTCATATTATTGCGCCTTAACCAGGGTAATGAGCATATTGTCGATAACATCAGATGAGTTCAGCGACGTCGCGCCCGACGAATCTGTAACACCGGAAACGACAGAACCATCTGGCATAGTGATTTTGTACGCCTTACCAGGTATCGGTTCTTTTGTTAGCGCATTTCTGACAACAAACTTCTCATCAAATGTTGCTGGCTCAAACGACTTCATTACCCCCTGCAGACTGCCAGAACCCGCTTTTTTGATACCGGTGTTTTTGATAAGCAGCTTACCTGGCCCGCCAATCTCAACATTCCCACCCTTAATTTTGATATATCCCCCCCCGCATATCAGCGTCAGTTCATCCTGCGCCGTCACGACCAGTTTCCTGCCACTCGAAATATGCGTGTCCTGTGTCGACCACGTGGTGATATTTCCCCCCTGAGCCTGAATATCAATATCGTTATGCGAGCTAAACAATTTTGCACCTTCACGGCTGTACAGGCTGAGTTGTTTACCCGCAGCCAGCGTGAAATCTTTCTGTGCTCCGACATCCAGTTGCTTACCTGCCGTCAGCGTCAGATTGTCACTGGCTGATACCTGCAAATCTTCGCCACTCACCAGCGCCATGCCTTTCGGCGCACTGCCCAGGATGACCTCTTCATGCAACTGCTCGATTTTTTGCTTCAGGAGTTTTTGCTGGCGGCCGATATCCGCTGCCAGCGCCTGAGCCTGTTGTGCGCTGGCCGCAAGAGATTCCATCTCCACTAATGCTGCTGAAAGCCGCGTGAGCGCAGGCTCCATATCAAGAACCTGCCCCTGCGCTTTCGCCTGCCCGTCCGCACTGATAAACAGCCCTTTCTGTGCCCGGATGGCTCCCCAGCTGTCGGTTCTGAGCTCAAAACCTTCACCGCGCTTCTGCTTCTCCGCATCCACTAAATGTCCGAGATTCAGCTGACTCTTGCCGCCGTACTCAGTGGAAACCTTGATATGCTCTTTCCCGCGCTCATCGTCGAGGCGGATTTTGTTGTTCGCCGGTGTGCGCAGGACGTTACGTTTGTAGTTGCGGATGGTGACGTGATCGCCGTGGGCCGAGTCGTGAAGTACGCCAGAAATGTACGGTCTGTCCGGGTTACCGTCCTCAAAGCCAATCGCCACTTCGGTGCCCGCCAGCAGCGGCAGGTGCAGGCCGTAGGTATCACCCGCATAAGGGCGGGACTGCCGTACCCACAGGCTCTCGAATCCAGTTTCCCAGTTATCACGGTCAAACAGCATGTTGACGCGATAGCGGCCATCTTTATCGATATGGCCGTAGGTATCGTTCTCGGTGGTGCTCGTGACACGTGCCGGCAATGTGCCGGCCATCACCGGGCGTGAGCCAGGCTCAGGGCGGAAACTAAAATCAGTGCTGTCCGGGATACCGTCGAACCTGACGCCGAAGTCTTCATCACGGCGCGCATGGCTGTGCATCGCTGTGACGACCACGCCCTGAGCAAACACCTCTGCCACTTCGTACCCGCCGGTGACTTTCAGCACCTGCCCAGGAGAGAGGGTCGGGCAGCTGGTGATGGCGCGGGTCTGCGTCTGACCATTCAGGTAGCGCTCATGACGAATGCGGGCGTAGAACGCCCCCGATTCCGGCGCCGGATTGCGGTCGTATGCGCTGCCCGGCGTCAGATAATTGTCGGCATAGTGGTAGGCATCACCGTAGGTGGTGGCATCCCCGCGAGTCGCATCGACCCGGGTGTTCATGTCTTCCGTCGCCTGACGGTAGTTGTAATCACGGGTGCTGACCTGCTTCTGCACCACGTTATGATGGCTCTCCATCCCCCACACCGAGTCCACGCCTTTTGAATGCTGTCCTGATGGCGGAACCGATGGCAGCGTCAGGCCTTTCTCATACCCCTGCTGGCCGTCATAAAATTCCACCACGTCGATGTTCAGGCGCGTATCAGTGGTAAACCGGAACCAGATGCCCACCTCACCCAACAGACGGGTAATAAAGTGCAGGTCATCCTCGCCGTACTGCATCACCTGCTCACGACGCGGGTACTCTTTTGAGAGTGAGAACAGAAAATCCTGACCGCGCATGTTGTGACGCTCGCGCAGAATTTTTTCCACGATTTGTGGGACCGACATGTCCTGATAAATGACGTTCTGATGCGAACGGTCAAGCAGCGCCAGGCGTGGCTGGAGCGTCAGGGCATAGTGGGTTTCATCTTTGGAGGTACTGAGGCGCTCAAAGCCGCTGACCACGCCCTGAAGGGTGCGCACGGCCTGTTGCATTTTGATGCCGTAACCCTGGTCTACCGGGGCCTGCAGCGTCAGGGAGGCCGCTTTCATCAGCATCATTTCTTTGCTGATGGCATGGTTGCCGCTGGTGAACTCAATTCGGTAGCTGAACGGCGAGCTCAGGGCCTCATCGCCTTCAAACGCCAGCACATCGAGCTCTGCTGCACAGCCCTTCACCGCCAGCTGGTGATGGTTGTGGCTGAATCTGATCGGGGGATTACTGCTCATGCGTGCACTCCTTGTGTACGGTCAAACTCCAGCCCGATACCCTCTTCCTCACTCCAACTAAGGCATAGCGACTGTGGTTTCTGTTTCGCAGCCATGTGGGTCAGCAACTGCTGGCTCAGCACCGGCAGAATCTGCTGATTCAGCAGACTGTCGACGTTACGCGCCCCGGTATCCGGAAGCAGGCAGGCGGCGGTCAGCGCGTCATACAGGCTCTCTTCAATATTCGTGGTCAGGCCGTAGTGACGGTTGAGGCGTTTGCTCACCTGCGCCAGCTTCATTTCCACGATGGTGCGCATCGCCGCTTCCGCTAGCGGACGATAAATCACGGTCTGGAAGCGGGCCAGCAGTGCCGGCTGGAAGTGGTCGCGTAAAATCGGGCGCAACAGCTCGTGCAGATCCGCTTCGGTCGCTTCCGGCTGTTCGTCCAGCAGTTGCATGATGTGGTCGCTGCCGAGGTTCGAGGTCATCAGAATAACCGTGTTGCGGAAGTCGATTTCGCGCCCTTCGCCGTCGCGCATAAAGCCACGGTCGAAGACCTGGTAGAACAGGTTCATCACGTCGCGGTGCGCCTTTTCCACTTCATCAAGCAGCACCACGCTGTACGGACGCTTGCGCACCGCTTCGGTGAGAATGCCACCCTGGCCGTAACCGACATAGCCCGGAGGCGAACCTTTGAGCTGGGAGACGGTGTGCGGCTCCTGGTACTCCGACAGGTTGATGGTGATGAGGGATTTTTCACCGCCGTACAGCACATCTGCGAGGGTCAGCGCAGTTTCGGTTTTGCCGGTGCCACTCGGGCCGACCAGCAGGAACACGCCCTGCGGACCGTTCTCGGAGGTGAGACCGGTTTTGGCCGCGCGCAGACGCCGGGCAATGGCGTTAAGCGCCACGTCCTGGCCCACCACCCGTTTGCCGATTTCGGCTTCCAGGTTCAGCAGTCCGGTCTGCTCGTCCTTCATCAGGGAGGAGAGCGGCACCCCGGTCCAGTCGGCAATCACGTTGGCGACGGTGCGGGTGTCGACGTCAACGGACAGCAACGGGCCGTTCTGCTGCATAACACTCAGTTGCTGTTGCAGGTCGCGGGTCTCACTCTGACGCGAGATATCCTTGCGCGTTTCCAGCAGGTGTTCAGTCAGCGACAGCTCCTGGCCGTACTGCGTCTCGCGCTCATCCAGTTCGACAAACAGCCGGATTTCTTCCTGCTCAATCGCGGCCAGACGCTCGCCCTGACTGCTGCTCCCGACCGCAATATCTTCCAGCAGCGCCTGCTTCTCAATGCCCCGGGCGGTGATTTGCGCGCGCATGCGCGTTAACGTCTCCGGCACGGTATCGAGGCTCATGCGCACGCGGGCCGCGGCGGTGTCGAGCAGGTCGACCGCTTTATCCGGCAGCTGACGCCCGGTCAGATAGCGACGCGACAGCGTGACGGCAGCCCGAACGGCGGCGTCAGTGATGTGGACGCTGTGGTGCTCCGCATAGCGGGATTTCAGGCCCCTGAGCATCAGGCAGGCGGTCTCATCGTCCGGCTCGTCCACTTTTACCATCTGGAAGCGGCGCTCCAGGGCGGCATCGCGCTCGAAGTACTGCTTGTACTCGCTCCAGGTGGTGGCGGCGATGGTGCGCAGTTCGCCACGCGCCAGCGCCGGTTTTAACAGGTTGGCCGCATCCGCGCCGCCCGCCTGATTACCGGCCCCGATGATGGTGTGCGCTTCATCGATAAACAGCAAAATCGGGACCGGCGACTGCTGTACCGCATCGATGACGTTTTTCAGCCGCTGTTCAAATTCACCTTTCACGCCCGCGCCCGCCTGCAACAGGCCGAGGTCGAGGGTGCGCAGGCTGACGGTTTTCAGCGACGCCGGCACGTTACCTTCGGCTATACGCAGCGCGAGGCCTTCCACCAGGGCGGTTTTGCCGACGCCCGGCTCGCCGACCAGAATCGGGTTATTTTTACGACGACGGGAGAGGATATCGACCATCTGGCGGATTTCGGTATCACGACCAAATACCGGGTCAATCCTGCCCTCTTTTGCTTTGGCGGTGACGTCGAGGGTGAATTTATCCAGCGCGTTCTGCAGCGCCGGGGTCAGTTCCCCCTCTTTTACCTCCGCGCCGACAGGACGCCCGACGAACTCCACCTCACTGCCATGCTCCTGGGCCAGTTCAGCCTCAAACTGCAGCTCCGGGCGTTCATCAGATTGTGCATCCAGCAGCGGGCGTAGTCGGGACAGCTGACTCATCCCGAGCGTCAGCAATGGCCACAGACCGTCGCAGTGAGCAAGTCGCTGGTTCTCCGTCAGCGCCATCAGCAGATGCACGCTGCGGATGTGTTCTTCGCCAGCGAGGGAGGCCAGTAGCCAGGCCTCCTGCAGCAGGCTCTGAATGTTGTCAGAGAGCTGTGGACGGCTGCGCACCGAACGCGGTAGATTGTCGAGCCACGCCAGCAAATCCTGCCACAGTGCATCCATATCCCACTCGTAGCGGCGTGCCAGCACCGTCAGGTCACCTTCCCCCTGTTCTAGCAGCTTCAGCAGCCAGTGCTCCGGCAAAATTTCCGCATGGGCGCGGGTCTGACAGAGCGAAGCCGCCCCTTCCATCGCACGGGCACAGTAAGGGTTCAGACGTCGCAACAGGATGGCTGGATTTTCCATGAATCTCTCTCTTTGTCGGTTCCTGGACACGCTACCGCCCATCGCTGTTTTCCGTGAAGGGGACCAAAGCGCATACGGTCAGGCTGGCAGTTTGTGGTTTTCTTTGCTGAAAACCCGTTTCAGACAGGCTCTCAGCAAAAAGTGCGGACAGGAAACCCTGTCCGCATCAGGCTTACGCGGTGGCGCGTTCGTTCCAGGAATCGGAATGAATGATGTTGCCGTCTTTGTAGGTCCAGGTGATTTTTTCGTAGCGCAGTTCAATGCGCTCAAGGTGGTTGTGCTTCTCTTTAGAAGGATCCTTGATGTCATACATTTCAGGATTCACTTTCACCACTTTCACGTTTTCCAGTTTGGTGTTGAAGTACTCAACTTCCTGACCCGCGTCGTTGATTTTGTACCACTTGAATTCCGCAGACTTGAGGGTCTGACCGGTAGTCACCGCCTTGTACAGATACGGGCTGGACGAGTCGATTTCCTTGGTGAACAGGAACGGGGTGTGGATACGGGTACCGGTCAGCTTGCCGGTGTTGTTATCGGTCGGGATGTACAGGTTATGCTCCTGAGCGACAACTTCGATGCTGCCTTCACGATCCTGAACGTCCACAGAACCTTTAATGTCCGCGCCGCCGTCGTCTTTCAGCCAAAGATAAACAGGAATTGCCATGTGATTTACTCCATTACAGTTTTATCTGCGCCATCATCCGATGACGCCTGGGGATTGCCCGGTATCTGACAGGCATCGGCCTGCGGTACCAGACTGATTTCGACACGACGGTTAAGTGCGCGCCCTTCCGGGGTGTCGTTCGTTGCGATCGGGCGGCTTTCGCCATAGCCCTGCACCGCAAAACAGCTCTCCGGCACATCGCCGGTGTCACGCATCCAGTTGCGTACCGCTTCGGCACGCTGAAGTGAAAGCGTCTGGTTCAGTTTTGGATTGCCGGTGTTGTCGGTATGACCTGACACCACAATCAGCCAGCCCGGTTTAGCTTTGATGCCAACCAGGGAGGTCACCAGCATTTTGGTGGAGCCCGGCTTGAGGTCGGATTTACCGGAATCGAACAGCGACATGCTGTCGAGGCGGACAATTTTCGGTACCGGTTTGGATTTCGGCTGTGGTTCAGGCGGCGGAGGTGGAGGCACCCAGGAACGGATCGCATCCAGCACAGGCATTCGCAGACGCTCCCCCTGATACAGACCGAGCCCCATCCGCACCGGTACGCCATTGCGCGCCCAATCATTCAGCTCTGCCGCATCGTCACGCAGGACAGCAACGGCATCGGCTTTGGGTCCGAAATCATGCATCGGGATACGGTCATAGCGGACAATATCGAAGCTCACACGCTGCAGCAGCTGGCGATTGTTCCAGCCACTACTGAGCAGAGCAGCAATGGCCGCCAGCGTGAAAATCCCGAGCGCACAACGGAAGGCTCGCCCACGCGGCGTCAGGCCTCGCCCTTCGGGCAGCAGTGGCAGGATAAAATCCGGGAAGGGGGAGATAACCGTACTGTCCGTTCCTACCGGCTGCCAGCCCGCTACCTGCTGCATCGCAGTGTGACGGGAAAGCCACGCAGTCCAGGCAGATGTGGCCAGACTTCCGGCAAGGATCGGTCCCATTCCCCACAGCACCGCGACAGGCGCAATGACAGGAACGTCGGGGTTCTCATCCATAAAGACAGCTTTGACGTGCTGATGGAACCAGCTCATCAGGCTGTTCATCAACACCTGTTGCTGCATCGCAGGCGACCCACCGGTGGTAACCCATGTAGCGATTGAACTCGGCGCTGAAGATTCACGCCAGACCCTCACCCCTTCCCCCGGGATAGCCGCCTGCCAGAGCAGATCATTCGTCATCGCACTGCCAACCTGACCATTCAGAACCAGCGGCACGGAATGCCCGGTTTCTTTACGCAACTGGCTGATTTGCCAGCGCAAGGCCAGCAGACGACTGGTAAGGCGCTCGCTGTCGGCGTGTTTCTGTGGACAGACGCTGACCATCACCGACAGCTGGCGACCCCAGTCAGGTCGCAACCACAGTACCTGGCGGGCTGCCTGCTCCAGATCCTGATGACCCTCCACGCGGATCCAGCATCCCTGCGTGACAGTGAGCACCGGTGACTGCTGCATACATGCCAGCGGCAGATCGCCACAGACCAACACCACGGGCTGACGATAAGTGGCTTCCGGGAGGTCATCCAGACACAGGGTGACGTCATGCCCCGCACGACGACTGGCGACAGTCCAGAACGCCAGGATTAGCCCCAGAACGGTAAGCAGAACAAGTACAGAAACCAGTCGGGACACTGGTAGGAAACCCAGGCAGACCACTGCACTCAGCAGGGCGGCCCACAACGCAAGCCCGCGCTGTTGTTCAGGACTCATTTCACGGCTCCCGGTAGCAGGGTCAGCAGCGTCTGATCCAACCAGTGATCCAGTCCCCACCAGAGTGCGGCGACTACCATCACGCTCAGGCCGATACGCACGGGCCATGACGCCAGCCAACCACCCATTCCTCGTCCGGTACGGCTTTCTGCCAGTATCGGGTGAGCCTGCGGATAGCTGAACGGCGTGACATGTTCACTGAGCGCGTTGACGAGTTTCTGGCGCTCCGGATCATTCAGCGAGCGGAAACTGCCGAGAAACCCCAGCATCATGACCCGCTGGAAGCAGGTCACAACAGCTTGGTCGGGCGCCGGTTCACGCAGCACATCGCGCATCCGATCGCACAGCGTATCACCGGCATCCATGGTGCCAAGGAAGTGCCCCTGCAGAGGAATGTCATACCACTGCACGCAGGCATCATCCTCCACACCGCGACCTTTGACGGCTTCATCAAGCAGCGCACACTGTGCAGTGAGAATATGCTGACAGCTGGCTTCATCGAGTTCGCTCGCTTTCAGCTCACGCTGCACGCGTTCGACATCAGCAATGCAGCGCTCCCACAACGTGCGCCCTTCTCCATCCTGAAACTTCGGACCGTGACGCAGGCTGATCACCTGCAGCCAGGTGTCCTGCAGCAGGGCATCAATATCAATCGACGCAGCAGTGCTGCGTTTAGACTCACTCATGTTCTCAGTACCGCAAAGAGTTCAAGTTCAGGCTCGCCGAGCATGCCCGGAACGTAAAACATACAGGTGCCGCCCTGAAGCATTTCGCTGGCCAGAGGATGAGAGACATCGAGGCTGAAATACTGGTTTTCCAGACGCAGTGGGATGGCGGCTGGCACATGACGCAGGGGCATCAGGGGCACACCCACCCGTGATGAATTGACGATACTCCTGACATGATCCGGACTGCCGACCTTGCACTGACGCGGGAACTGTTCCTGCAGCTGTGCCACCGGCATCGGTGAACGCACGGAGAGGTAGTAATCCGCCCCTTCGCGCAGGCGTGGGTCATGCAGACGGGCCTGCCAGAAGTGAAGCCGGGCATCATGCTCAAGCTCAATCGCTACCACCCGCGACGGCAGGCTGGCTTCCAGCAGGTCGCCCAGTAGGTCAAAGAGCGGCGGGAAGACGTTATTCAGTTGCTCATGCTGCCAGACAGGAATAGCACTCACCTGGTGTTCCAGCGAGAAGGTCAGCAGACTGCCCGCGAGCCTTGCCAGCTCCGGATACAGACGCTCCGGCGGACTTTGCGGGTGTCGCTGAAACTGTCCGAGCATGGGTTCTGCGCTGTTCAGGGCATTGAGCAACCAGAACAGAGACACGTCAGCCACGGCAAAATCGGCCATGCGCTCGTTACTTTCACGACGCATGTCCATCAGGCGACTCAGACGGGCACGCAGTTGCATCATCAGCTGTTCCAGCTGGGTCACCAGCCAGCGGCTGCCCTGCAGAGCCAGCAGTGGCGGAAGAAAGGTTTCATCGAGTGCCCAGCTCCCCTGTGAATCCTGCTGTAGACGGGCGACCGGACAGGTCAGGTAATCACTGTTGTTCTGATGGGCGAAACGCAACGTCAGCTCGGGCTGCATCACCGCAATCTGGCGGGTATCGTCCCCAAAGGCGTTACGGACATCCCGCCAGCGCTGGCGATAACGCACAGGGCGCTCGGCCACCTCATCGGGTTTAAGACAGTTGCCGCCATTTGCCCGCAGTAGCGGAAGCGCCAGAACCACCGCCACTTCCTGTGATTCGCCCTCAAGCGCCAGCACCGGCGGCAGGGAGTCGGCATTATCCGTGTCGATAAGCGTGCCGTCGGGAAAACGGATGTGCAGATGACGGGCCTGCAGGCGGCCCAGTTTCAGTGCATCCGGTTCGAAAGTGGCATCAATCATCCCCCAGGGATGGGAGAGGCCCAGTCGGGCAATGCATTCCGCAGACCAGGCCGCGTATGCGGCCTGTTGCTGGAAGTGCTGGGGAGAGACCATAACGCCCCTGCCCCATAACGGTTGTTCCGTTTTCATTGGCTTCCTGCCTTAGCTTATGACTTGGCTTTCGGCATCTGGGAAACCAGTGACAGGTTGACGTCCATCCCTTCGACCTGGAAGTGCGGTACGGCGTACAGCTTCACGCGGAAGAAGCCCGGGTTGTCTTCGATGTCTTCCACCACCACTTTTGCATCACGCAGTGGGTGAGAGGCCTGCAGCTCGTCGCCCGGATCGGTCATTTCGGTCACCAGACTGCGCACCCAGGTGTTGAGCTCAAGCTCCAGCAGACGACGGTCTTTGGTGGTGCCGATGTTTTCGCGCTGGATAAGCTTCAGGTAGTGTGCAATACGCGACAGCAGGAAAATGTACGGCAGACGGGCATTGATACGGCTGTTGGCGGTCGCATCCGCGGTGTCGTAAATCGCTGGCTTTTGGGTGGAGTTGGCGGAGAAGAAGCAGCTGTAGTCGCGGTTCTTGTAGTACGACAGCGGAATGAAGCCCAGATTGGCGAATTCAAATTCGCGGGTTTCCGGGATCATCACTTCTGACGGGATCTTGACCTGATTGCCGGTGCCCAGATCGTACAGATGAATAGGCAGATCCTGCACGGCACCACCGGCCTGTGGGCCACGGATTTGCACACACCAGCCGTTGTTGATGAAGCTGCGAACCATGTTAGACGCAAAAGCAAACGAGGCGTTAGTCCACAGGTATTTGTCGTGATCCGGACCTTTCACTTCTTCCACATAGTTGAAGCTGCGCACTGGCACGGTGTCCGGACCATAAGGCAGACGACCCAGTACACGCGGCATCACCAGACCGATATAGCGGGCATCGTCCGTCTCGCGGAAGGATTTCCACTTGATGTACTCCGCACGGTCAAAGTAGTTACCAATATCTTTGATGGCCGCCACTTCCTCCATTGAATCCTTGAGGAAAAATTTCGGGCCGGCAGAGCCGATAAACGGCATATGCGCTGCGGCAGACACTTTTGAAATATTGCGCAGCAGAGCGACATCCTGCGCAGACGCATCAAACTCGTAAGCGGAAATCAGCGCGGCAATCGGTTCACCGCCCGGGGTGTCATACTCATCAATGTATGTATGTTTATACAGTCCACTCTGGATGATTTCCGGGCTGTCTTCGAAGTCCTGACGCAGGTCTTCTTTGGACATATCCAGCAGTTCAACCTTCACGTTCTGACGGAAATCAGTTTTGTCGACCAGGGATTTCACGCCGCGCCACAGGCTCTCCACAGCCTGGAATTCTTCGCTATGCATTACCGCATCCAGCTGACGGCTAATCTGGTAGTCCAGCTCTGCGATATGGTGGTCAATGAGGTTTTTATCGAGTTTTTCAACTTTTGAGCCCGCTTTCGTCAGGCATTCGAGAAATACCTGCATCCCCGCCGTTAGCCGCTCATCCGCAGTCGCATCCGACATCGCCTGCGCGTCCTGCCAGATATCCAGCGCACTCAGCTCAGAGACCGGGTTCAGGTTGATTTTTTCAAACAGGGACGCATAAACCCCGCCCGCAACAGGACGTTCCAGCACCACGCTTTCGCCACCAGTCGCATTCTCATTTTTTACAGACATCAGCATCTTCCTTTTTAATCCGTTAAATCATCGTGACCGTTATGGCTGTTTAGGTGCCAGAGCAGACAGCTCTGAGCGGAGTTCTGCGCTTAACGCCGGGTCGAGCAGAATTTTTTCCAGCTCCTTTCGGAAAGCCTGATTGTCCAGCAGGTTCGCTTTTAAATCGCGAAGCAGGTTACGCATGGAAAGCATTGCCTTCAGCTGAGGGATCTGTCGGGAAACCTGCTCCGGGGTGAAATCTTTCATGCTCTGGAATATCAGACTGATATTGTCTTCGCTACCATCACTGGCGAGCGTGTTTTTAACGGTCAGATTGACTTTTGGGGAATATTCGGAAAGAACTGAGTCGAAATTATTCTTGTTCAAGTTAACTTTTTTGCGCTCAGACAGTGGTGCAGATTCCTGACCATTACTGAAGTCGCCCGCCACCAGTAATTTCAGAGGGAGCTCAGTTTTCTTGCTGGCTCCCCCTGTATGCAGGTCAAGCTTTAGATTAATACGTGCCTTTGGCACTTCATTCTGGAAACTATCAGCCATCTCATCATCCCTCGGTTTATCACTGCGTGCATCTTTCAAACGAAAGTTCTCTACATGTGATAATAGAACAATGATCGACAATAGATCAAATTTACCGATCTTTAATCTATTTTAAGTAAATTCTTAGGAATTTTCCTCTAAATGTTAATAGTGAATAGTGCTGAGATGTCAGTAAAATGGACTATTACCAGCACACAAAACAAACATTTATGTCGCAGCAGTTAAAATGAACGGATAATTATTGATAAATGGATCTTGAATTGATCTACATCAATATAAGAAAGTTAAAAACACCAATGCGCTTTCAAGGAAATGGTTTTAGATCAGAAAGAAATAAAAGGGGGCAGTAAGTCATAGCCTTGCTTCATGTGGGAAACACCGCAATAGCCATAAGGAAAGCATCAGAAACATAATCGGTTTTATGTCCCGAAAGAGAGCGTTTCATTTAATGTCAGGGCTGTATGGCGCCTGGGAGGGCATGGGCCTGGAAAACCGCCATACACGATGACAAATCGCCAGTCACAAGAAATTCAATCGGTGCAATCAGCTTGCCCTCATCCGGAAGCCTCTCAGCGTTGCCATGGTCACGATACTTCTTGCGCCAGCAAAACCATGGTTGATGTTATGCAACGCCAGAACCTGACCGCGTAATACAGCCCGTCTGCCGTCTGTTTTTTCACTGCTGCGATGAACCCCGAACACGTGGCAGAGTGAGCATATCACCTCTGTTCAGGTGGCCAAATTCAGTGTTCCACTACAAAATCCAGAGAATGCGCATACCATTTTCTGGATTTTTTTATGTCCGCACTCGCACTTTACCCGTTCAAAAGCCAGTATCTAGCCCTTTCTCTCATTCTGAGCGCTAACGCTGCAACTATTTTCCGGTTCCTCAAATTCACGACAAATTAATGTGATACTTTCCATGGGAATTGGCTCTTCTGTTAGACCACACCAGGGATGCCCATTTATCGACTGATGAAACCGGCAAAAACGGCACTCACCAAACATTCTGGCCCCCTGATTTTTCTGCATACTCCGCAGATGGGCCAGAAAAACTGTTTTCAGCTGTTCCTCAGAAAAAGCTAATGAATCCCAAGGCTCCTGCAGTGTCTCCTGCATGATGGTATGCATCACTTCACTCGCTTTGGATGTCAGAACCAGATGGACAACCCGTTTATCCTTACCGTCATTTTCTCTTCTAATCCAACCTTCACGCTCTAGTTTATTCAGGGACTGCGATACCGTGCCTTTAGTCAGCCCGAGGTATTCCGTTGTTGCAGCGGGCGTATTGGAATAACCATTGCATCGCGTTAAATAGAAAAGAATCTGAACCCATGTTGTGGGGAGTCCTTTCAGTTGCGGATGGCGATAAAAGCTGCCCATTTGCAGGCTCACCAGGCGTTCAAGAATATCAAAGAGTGTCACAGTAACCTGCCTCTGCTTGCCGGGATACGTGCTGGATAAACAAACGTCCAGACTTTCTAACGATAGGGTTGTACTGTCATCAATAGTATCGATTCAAAACCATATTGACAATATTTTCAGTGTGTGTAATATCAAATGGTATCGATTCGATACCATTTGATATTGCACAAGGAAAGTCATCATGAGTAAAACAGCCGTTTTCTTTCATGCAGGTTGCCCGGTATGCGTAGATGCAGAACACCAAATCGCACTGGCACTGGATCCCGCTCAATACACGGTAGAAATCGTTCATCTCGGAAATGATAAAACCCGACTGAATGAGGCCATCGAAGCTGGTGTGCAATCTGTTCCAGCCCTGGTACTGGATGGCGGTATCCCGCTTCACATCAACTTTGGTGCGTTTATTAAAGATCTGCTTTAAGGATAAAAATGAAACGTATTGCGATTGTATTAGCAATGGCTGTCGCCACCTCTGCCGGTGCACATGGCAATGAGCCTCATCAGGGCGGTATTAAAACCAGCACCGACAAGGCTGTATTGGCTGAGTTTGATATTGTGCACACTAAAGTCACTACCGAAGGGAATGTTGCCACCTTCCATATGGCAGTTTCCGGCAAGGCAGGTAAAAGTAAGCCTGCAGTAACAGGTAAGCTGGCGGGAACGGAAATTTTCTCTTATGTCTGGCCGACAACGATCGATCCGTATGAAGTGGGATTTGAACATAAGGCCGGTATCCTGGCGCTGGCGGTAACATCCCATCCTGATCTGGATGATACGCCGCTGTATGATGAAAATGGCGATGGTAACCGCAACAATGATGGCGATCTGTGGCATACCCACTGGGTGGTGCTGAAGCCTAACGAGGTCTGCGGGCCTGGCGCACTGGCCGTAGTTGATATTCCTGAGGGACAAAAACCTAGGCTGCCAAAAACCTGGCCTGGCTTGCCGGTATTGTTGGACAGTCCGGGCTGGAATCCTACGCTGACAGGTGAAACTGTAGAAGTGAAAGTTCCGTTCGATAATATTGGCGTGGTCACTGCCAGCCAGTTTGATGGTGTAACTGCCGGGCTACGAGTTAATGCCTCCGTTCATGCGCCGCTACTTTGCGTCGAGGATGTATTTAAAGTGGCCTCTGGCAAGCT
The DNA here is from genome assembly GCF_013816515.1 of Citrobacter sp. RHB35-C21. Lineage (NCBI taxonomy): Bacteria > Pseudomonadati > Pseudomonadota > Gammaproteobacteria > Enterobacterales > Enterobacteriaceae > Citrobacter > Citrobacter sp. RHB35-C21. The sequence continues at coordinate 750,658 of NZ_CP057147.1, read as the reverse complement.
GACGCTGCCGGGGAAAGTAAACCAGTAACGGAAATTAACCCGCACCACAGTGCGGGTTCTGGAGTTAACATGAATATCATTCGTCATCCGCGAGCACCAGCATTGACAATTGAACGCTGGTTTAATACGTCACAGCCGATAACCTTGGAATCATTACGCGGCAAGGTCGTGGTAATGGAATCATTTCAGATGCTGTGTCCCGGCTGTGTTTCCCATGGACTGCCGCAGGTTTCACGTGTGTACGCCACTTTTCCACAGGATAAGGTGGCCGTTATTGGCCTACATACGGTTTTTGAACATCATGAAGTAATGACCGCACAGGCACTGGAAACCTTTCTATCAGAATACCGCATCCCTTTCCCCGTCGGGGTGGATATGCCGTCTCCTGACAATGATGTCCCCCAGACCATGCTGTCCTACGCTATGCGCGGTACACCTACGTTGACGTTAATTGATCAGCAGGGATACCTACGCCAGCAATATTTTGGTCAGGTAGACGACCTCGCGCTGGGAGCAGAAATCGGGGCGTTATTAAATGAGTCGTTGTCTGTTTCCGAGGACGCGTCTATGGCATCAGGGTGCAGTGATGGGCAGTGTGCCACTACATAATGAGATACTGGATATGGCGGAGAGTTTTTTCCTGCCCGTGGGAAGGGTGAGACATTATCCCCGGGCAGTAAAAAAGAAACCGCAACGCTATGCATTACGGTTGCCATCAAAAGCTAAACTGACAAGCATTAGGAGATATACTCCGGCTTTTCGCATTTCAATCAAGAACTCGCAAAAAGATTACTCTTCCTTCACCACAATCAGCGGCTCGATATCGCTCTCTTTTTTAATCACCAGCGACTCATCGCCGCGCAGGCAGGTCCCCCCATAGTTACCACCTACGGTGAAGGTACAAACCTGAATATATTTACCGGCAATTTTTGGCAGACACCAAAGCTGCTGATAAATGTTCTTCTGCTCGGCAAACTTTCCGCTGGTTTTATCCAGTAACACTTCCTGATGGCTCACCAGATCGATGTTGCTGCCACAACGTCCTGCAATAGGTTTCACTGCATAACCGGTTTGCGCCAGCTCTTCATTAACAGTGAAATCAGTATCAAGCAGATAGCGGTGGTGTGGGAAAAGTTGCCACAGGATCGGCAGAATCGCTTTATTACCAGGGATCACCATCCACAGAGGTTCAAAGACCAGCACTTCCGGGCGCAGCAACACGTCGATTAAACGCACTTCCTGATTCGTATGCCCGGTACGAATTGGTACCGCGGCGTACTCCGCTTCACTGACCTCTCGCACCTGCTCAATCGCGGTTTCCCACGCCCAGGTTTTCCAGACGCAGTTCACCAGACGATCGTCCCCGTCAATCAGCTGACCAGCGTCATCCCAACGTAGCTCATCGAGGCCACGCAGAATTTTACTGTCAAACCCCGCCTGACGTAGCGCCTGCTGCATAAACTGAGCGTGGTAGTTTTCCTCTATATCTTTATCCTGCATGATGTGGACAAAAGGACGCGCGCGGCTGTGCTTCCAGGCCCCCGCCAGTTCGTTGATCAATCCTTCAGCTGGGTTGTGTCCCTGTCCTGTATAGCCCTGCTCGGCCCATCTTTCGAGGATCAAACCAGCTTCGGTATGGCACGATGCGGAATCGGCGTTGTACTCATACACCTTCAGTCCGCGTTCATCCATACAGAAATCCATACGTCCCGTAATCATATGATGCCGACGACGCTGCCAGGAAAGGCGCAGACGCGGCCAGAGGATTTTCGGGATATCGAACAGCGCCAGCAGGTTGTCATCTTTCAGCACTTTGTCGGTCGCGTGCAGATACATCAGGTGCAGCTCGTTGGTGGCTTTGATCAGTTCCTGCTCTGCACTCTCGGTAATGGTGAAGTACTGATGCGGATCCTGATTAATAACGTGGCCGTTCGCCAGCACGTAGGCTTTCTGCAGCGGATCCTGTTCATCAAGCCATTTACCGTCAAACTGCCCGTTATCTTCCAGTCGCGCGCCGCCAATTCTCAACGAGTCGTTGGCGATCTCCGGCTGCGGCAGGCTGTCACGGGTATCATCGGTCTGGATCATCCAGCCAAGGATGGTGGTGTCGTCAAAGGTATCACGCAGGGTGTAACAACCGTTTTCAACCACCATCTCCAGTTCGCGGGTCCACTGCTGCCCGGGAGGCAACGGCGTATGGAGCACGTTCTGTTCGGCAATACGGATTTTGTTTTCCAGCAACTGGGTGACGACCGCCACATGACCGGTATCGTTAAACTCACCGCCTTTTTGCCAGATAAGCAGAGCACCGGCTACCGGCGCGCGGGGTGAACCATTCGGAAATGCCTGTAACGGCAGGATATTGTCATTCACCACTTCGCGTAGAAAGCGTAAGGAAAAGATCTCCCAGGCCATGCCTACATCGGTGAAGACCACGCCATAATTAAGGAAGAGAAAGCGGCGTACGAACTCTACGCACTGCCATTTGTGGCCCATGTATTCGTCGTCGATATAGCTGCGAAATGCCGCATCATCGTCGTAGTCCCGTGGATCGAGGGAGCTGTAATCTGAAGAGTAGATTGCTACGCCGCCTGGGGCGTAGCCCAATAATGTCCCGAATGGGGCATCCTGACTGGTCGTTCCTTTGCTCATGCACCTTACCTCAAAACAATACAGCCTGAGCAGGTTGGCGTGAATTTTTCGCTCTGATTGCCTGCTCTGCGACACTAACCGGACAGAGGTCAACATCATCATACACCTCAACGCAGCGGCTGGCGCTCAGAGGCGAAAAATTCACAGCAGGAACTACGCTTTTGTCAGGGTGACCGGTACGCTTTTATACGCCGGAGTCAAACTTTGTGTGTCCACCGCATCCAGCGAAAGCAGGACATTCGCTTCTGGCAGATAAGCGCCTATTGAGCCCACCGCCATGTTGTAAATCACCACCGTCAAGCCGCACATAATGCGATCCGCACAGGGCTGGCCGCTGTCGTCCAGCGCCTGAACGTTGACCACATCTCCCTGGTTCAGACCGCGAGTCGCCGCTTCTTCAGCGCTTAAAAACACCACATCCCGACGACCGGTAATGCCACGGTAGCGATCGTTCATACCATAAATAGTGGTGTTGTATTGATCGTGGCTGCGCAGCGTCGCCAGAACCAGTGCATCGGCAGGCTGATTTTCTCGCTCTACCGCCCGCTGATGGCTGACGATAAAGTTGGCTTTACCATTCGCCGTTCGCCATTCACGGCGCGAAGCGGGCGTATCCATACGAAATCCGCCCGGCTCGGCAATACGGGCATTGTAATCGTGGAACGCCGGGATCACGGCTTCAATGGCGTCACGGATCAGCGCGTAGTCCCCGGTTAACGCTTCCCAGTTGATCGGCGAAAGCGGCAGAGTGGCGTGTGCCATGCCCGCCACAATCGCGGGTTCCGATTTTAACCAGCGGGAAGCTGGCTTCAGCGCGCCGCAGGAAGCATGGACCATCGACATCGAGTCTTCGACGGTCACCGACTGGCTCCCCGTCGCCTGAATGTCGCGCTCCGTTCGACCTAATGCAGGCAGCAGGTAATTATGCTTTGCCAGCAGCAAATGCGATCTGTTCAGCTTGGTCGCAACATGGACCTGCAGATCCAAATTTTTCATCGCCGCAAAGGTACGCTGCGGCTGCGGCATCGCCACCGCCAGATTGCCACCCATGCAAATGAGCGCTTTTGCCTCTCCCCGTTCGATGGCCCGAATACTCTCCACGCTGGAGCGGCCATGTGTACGCGGCACACGGATAGAAAAATGCGTCTCAAGGCGATGCAGGAAGTCTTCGGATGCCGCTTCATTGATCCCCACGGAACGGTCGCCCTGCACGTTAGAATGACCGCGCAACGGGCAGATCCCCGCCCCCGGCTTACCCATATTGCCTTTCAGCAGCAGCAGGTTTACCAGTTGCTGGACGTTCTCAGTACCGTTTTTATGCTGGGTGATGCCCAGACCATAACAAATAATAGTGGCACGAGATTTACTGTAGCTGTGTGCCAGGTCCTCCATCTGACTGCGCGTCAGGCCCGAGTCCTGTTCCAGCTCCGCCCAGTTATGCTGACGTAAGTCATCATACAGCGCTGCATATCCAGCAGTATGCTCATCGATAAACGCATGATCGAGTGTCGGTTGCTGATCCAGTAAGATCCGCGCTTCATCCATTTCGATCAGCGCCTTCATGATGCCTTTGAGCAGCGAGGCGTCACCGCCCATTTTTACCTGGTAGTAGTCGTTGCTCAGCTGCGTCGACTGACCGGTGAACATCTCTTTCGGGCTTTGCGGGAAACTAAAGCGCTCAAGCCCCCTTTCGTTCAGCGGATTGATAGAGATAATTTTAGCCCCGCGTTTGGCAACGTCGCGTAAGGTGGTCAGCATACGTGGATGATTTGTGCCAGGGTTATGCCCGATACAAATCACCAGATCGCAATGGTCAAAATCGTCAAGTTCAACGGTCCCTTTTCCAAGGCCAATGGCCGGCGTTAGCCCTGCGCTGGTCGGTCCGTGGCACATGTTTGAGCAATCAGGAAAGTTGCTGCTGCCATATTCGCGGGCAAAAAGCTGATACAGGAACGCCGCTTCATTTGACGTTCTGCCGGAGGTGTAAAACTCAACCTGCTGGGGTGAATCATAGCTGCGCAGACGCTCGCCTATCTCCTGGAAGGCGATATCCCAATCCACCGCCTGCCAGGTATCTGATGCTGCATCGTATTTCATCGGATGCGTCAAACGACCGATATTTTCCAGCTCATAATCGCTGTAGTGCCAGAGTGTGGAAACCGGGTGACGGCTGAAAAATTCCGGTGACGCTTTTTTACTGGTTGTCTCCCAGGAGACCGCCTTAACGCCATTTTCGCACAGCTCCATTGGCGCACGGTGCCCTGGGTCCGGCCACGCACAGCCCGGACAGTCGAACCCTTTCACCTGGTTCATTTTGAACATCGCGATAATGTCGCGGGCGACAGCCTTTTGCGAAAACACCGAAGCAGTGACGGCTTTTACCGCGCCCCACCCACCCGCCGGGCCCTGATAACCGCTTACTCCTGGAACACCATTTTTCATTATTACTGCTTATTCACCGCCAATTTTTAATGGTGAATACGGTAGCAATTTCCGTCCAACATTGATTTCCTCTTCATGGAGTACGGAGCGAGTACAATGAACGGGTTAGATTTATCTTCCCCTTTCAGCACAAAGCGACATAAAGTTCCAATCTGTTAAATTGAGTTCTACCTAACTGCTACACTGCATCAACACAACCACTCAGAAGGCAGGTCAATATGTCAGACAATACCTATCAGCCCGCGAAAGTCTGGACGTGGGAAAAATCGAACGGGGGCGCATTCGCCAATATCAACCGCCCGGTTTCCGGTGCCACCCACGAGAAAACGCTGCCGGTTGGCAAACATCCGCTGCAGCTCTATTCGCTGGGTACGCCAAACGGGCAGAAAGTGACGATCATGCTGGAGGAGTTGCTGGCGCAGGGGGTGAAGGGCGCGGAATACGATGCCTGGATTATCCGCATTGGCGATGGCGATCAGTTTTCCAGCGGCTTTGTTGAGGTGAATCCGAACTCGAAGATCCCAGCGCTACGCGATCACTCGCAAAACCCACCGGTTCGCGTATTCGAATCTGGCGCAATCCTGCTCTATCTGGCGGAAAAATATGGTTATTTCCTGCCGCAGGATTTGGCAAAACGCACCGAAACGCTGAACTGGTTGTTCTGGTTACAAGGCGCAGCGCCGTTCCTCGGCGGAGGCTTTGGCCACTTCTATAACTATGCTCCGGTAAAAATTGAGTACGCTATCAATCGCTTCACCATGGAAGCCAAGCGCTTACTCGACGTGCTGGATAAACAATTGGCGCAACATCAGTTTGTGGCCGGAGATGAATACACCATTGCCGATATGGCGGTCTGGCCATGGTTTGGCAATGTGGTTCTGGGCAACGTCTACGACGCAGCAGAGTTCCTTGACGCAGGAAGCTACAAGCACGTACAACGCTGGGCAAAAGAGATTGCAGCGCGTCCGGCGGTTAAGCGTGGTCGTATTGTAAACCGCACTAACGGACCGCTGAACGAGCAGCTTCATGAACGCCATGACGCCAGCGACTTCGATACCCATACCGAAGATAAGCGCCAGAACTAAAATAAAATGCCGGATGGCAACCGCTATCCGGCAATTTCATTCAGGATTTGTCACGCGCTGGTGACGTCGTACTCCATGCGGCGAAGTGCGTCTAACGTGGCTTTAGCTTCATCTTCATCAATGATGCTCATGGCGAACCCTACGTGCACCAGCACCCATTGCCCGACCAGCTCAGCTGTATCACCTTCACAAATCAGGGCAATATTGACATCACGTTTGATGCCGCACACTTCAACCTGCGCAAGCTGGTGAATATCTTCACCAACGGCCAGAACCTGACCAGGGACTCCAATACACATATCTGACTCCGCCCCATAGCAACCTATGAGTTATTCGATTTCAATACTTTTCACTTTCAGTGAATCGCCAGCATCAACCCGCAGATGATCGCCCTGACATTGTGGACACTGCGCATCATGCTGGGTGATTTCCACAACCTGACTGCAATCCCAGCACCATGCCTGGGCTGGCTTGTAATCAATATGCAGCTCACAACCCTGAGCCAGCGTCCCCTGACAGACGATGTCGAAACTGAAACGAACGGCGCTCTCTTCAACGCAGGAGAGCGCCCCGATTTCCAGCCAAACACCGGTTACACGTTTGACACCGTGCTGCTCTGCCTGCTGTTGAACAATCTCAACCGCGCTCTGACAAAGGGACAGCTCATGCATTTTCGCAGTTCCGACGACCCAGCAGCAACGCGCGGCGATTAAGCTGCGGCGCATTCGGATCGCTAACCGGCAGCGATAACAGCATTCGCGCGCAATCGTCAGTCAGACGCATGCCTTCTTGCGCCGACATACTGTGCGAAAGCGGCGACATCAGTGAGCAGGAAAGGTATTGCGATACGCCCTCCAGTTCACCAACGGTAAAGGTCATCTCGCCATACGGCAGACGCAGTCCGATTTTTTCGCTGACTTTACGCACCGGCCAGATCTGGTCCGGTCCGGGGAAAATCAGTGCGCTGAGCATCCAGGGCGTGATAACACACCCCGTCCACTGTCCTTCAAACAACGTAAATTCAGAGACATATACCGGCATGTTCGGATGCAGGAAAGAGAGATCGTGCATTGAACGCCGGGCAACCTCTTCAAACGCTGCCTGAATTTGCATCTTCGGGGCCGTCTGAAAACCGACAAACTCCTCAGACATGAGCCGCCTCCCGCGGGATCGCTTCAACACCTGATTCGCGAAGCGCGGCAAGAACCTGCTCAAGCGCAGGTTCAATCATCGCTTCAACCGTTGGCGTTAGTCCGATATGCGGCTCCAGCGATTCCGGAATAACACCGACTAACGTCAGCTTTTTCGGAAACTCGCCGGTGAAACGCAGGGCCGACAATACGTCGGCCAGACCAAGCTGGTGCGGTGAGATTTTGTTGGTAAACAGCGCCGGGATCTCTTCATCCCGCAGGACCATCATCGTTCCTGGCGTGTTTTTCTTCGACACAATGGCGTCAGCAATGATCAGATGATCTCTGTTCGCCATATCACCGAGAAGCTCCATCCCAGCCGTACCACCGTCCAGAACATCAACAAAGTCTGGCAGGACGTACCGTTGTTCTAATGCCTCAACGATACGTACCCCGATGGCTTCGTCGGTCAGCAAAATATTGCCGACCCCTAAGACTAATATCCGCATTACAGAACCTTAACTGAGACCACTTCGTTCCCATCAACGTCCACCACATGCACCGCACATGACATACAAGGGTCGAAGGAGTGAATGGTACGAACCACTTCCAGCGGTTTGTTTGGATCGGCAATCGGCGTACCTACCAGCGAGCGCTCATACGGTCCCACTTCATCATTAAAGTTACGTGGGCCAGAGTTCCAGGTTGACGGTACTACCGCCTGGTAGTTGCTGATAATGCCATCTTTGATCACCATCCAGTGAGACAGCATACCGCGCGGCGCTTCGAGGAAACCGACACCTTTAAATTCACCCGTTGCCGGGATATCCGGTTTCACGAAGGTGGTGTGGTCACCTTTACCGATGTTCACAATCAGCGCGTTGTACTGATCCTGCAGAACATTCTGCAGTTCACAGCAGTGAACGGTACGGCCAATAATACGGCCCAACGTAGAGTGCAGCTGTGACACTTCGATAGTTTTACCGGTCAGCTTGGTGTAAATCGCGATGATTTCATTCAGCTTGGCATGGGTAGACTCGCGTTTGGCCGCCAGTTTACACAGCATGTTGGCCAGCGGACCCACTTCAACCGTTTTACCGTAGAAGGTCGGTGCTTTAACCCAGGAGTACTTGCCATCATCTGACCAACCGGTGTAATCAGGAACCGTTGTGCCTTCCCACGGAGCCTGCGGCGCTTCGTCTTTGTACCACGCGTGTTTCGCACTCTCCTGAATCCCTTTGATCAGGTACTCATCGGAGTGAGAGGTGATCGGACGATAGGTCGACAGATCTTCATTGGTGATGTAACCACCCGGGAACAGGAAGCTGCCGTTTTTACCGTCAGTCGGGAATTCCGGTGCGCTCAGATAGTTAACCGCACCTTGACCACGTTCGAGCCACTCAGGGTAGAACGCAGCAATAACCGCGGTATCAACCTTGTAAACCTGCTCAACGAAGTCGCTCAGCTTATCGATAAAGGACTTGATATACATCAGGCGCTCGAGGTTCAGCACGCCAAGGCCGTCGAGGTTAATTGGGTTAGCAACCCCGCCTACCGCCAGGTTCTGAATGTGCGGCGTTTTACCGCCCAACAGCGCCACAACACGGTTAGCATCACGCTGGCATTCCAGCGCCTGCAGGTAGTGAGCGACCGCAATCAGGTTCACTTCTGGCGGCAGCTGCATTGCCGGGTGACCCCAGCAACCGTTGGCAAAAATGCCTAACTGACCGCTGGCAACAAGGTCTTTGATCTTGTTCTGAACCTTAGTGAACTCTTCTGCGCTGTTCAGGTGCCAGGAGGACACGCCGTTCAGCATGGCAGACGCTTTCGCTGGATCTGCTTTCAGTGCAGAGGTGATATCCACCCAGTCCAGCGCAGAGAGCTGATAGAAGTGAACAATGTGGTCATGCGTAGTGTGCGCGGCCAGAATGATGTTACGGATATACTGTGCGTTCACCGGAACATCAATATTCAGCGCGCTTTCTGCTGCACGAACGGAAGAGATAGCGTGAGTGGTAGTACAAACACCACAGATACGCTGCACAATCATCCAGGCATCGCGCGGATCGCGGTTTTTTACGATCTCTTCCATGCCGCGCCACATGGTACCGGAAGCCCATGCTTTAGATACCACGCCATTTTCGATTTCGCAGTCGATGCGTAAATGACCCTCAATACGGGTTACCGGATCAATAGTAATTCTCTGGCTCATGCTTTGCTCGCCTCATGACGATTTTGATCGTTTTGTTTTAAAGGAGGAAGTATCGGCAGTAGACGAATGAGTACGATGTATGCACAAATCTCAATAGCCACAAAACCAATAGAAATCAACAGTTCTTCCCAGGTCGGGAAGTAGTGGTAGCCACCACCAGGATTGAACGCCACCAGCGAATAGGACAGACGCCATGTCGCACAACCCAGCAATGCGCTCAGCGCAGACAGATACAGCATGCGCGAGTCGTTACGCAGCTTAGTGACGCGCAGCACCACCAGCGGGAAGACCATCAGCACGACTTCAATCCAGAACATCAGGGAGTAAAGATCGCCTGAGAACGCATAGGACAGCTTGTCGCGATAGATCAGTTCGCCAAAGCGCAGAACCACGAAAATCGCCAACAGCACGCTGATGGTATTCGTCAGCTTGATGAACAAACTTTTCTCGTCCGGACCATTACCTTTCAGCCCGGCTTGTACCAACGAGCCTTCGAAGATGACGATCGAGAAGCCCATAATAAAAGCGGTTAATACGGAGAAAAGCGGCAACATTTCATAAGCTTGCCATAGCGGATGCACCTTATAGCCCGCAGAAATCATCAATGAACCCATTGAAGACTGGTGCATAGTTGGCAGCAGCGCGCCAAGGGCAATGATAAAGAACATCACTTTATTCAAACGTTTGAGAGAGACTTTCCACCCCAGACGTTCAAACAGAGCCGGAGCAAATTCCAGCGCCATGATGCCGATATAGATGGTCATACAGACCGCCGTTTCGAACAGTACCGAGTTCACGTTGAAGTGGCCCGGAATGTAGAAATACGGCAGGTTCCAGTAACGACCGACGTCAATGGTGATCGACAGACCACCCAGCGAGTAGCCAAACAGGCTCGCCAACAGCGCCGGACGTACCAGTGGATGGTATTGTCCTCTGTTGAAAACATACACCGCCCACGCCAGCGCCCAGCCACCGCACGCGAAGCCGGTACCAATCAGCAGGTCAAACGCGATCCATACACCCCATGGGAAACCGCCGTTCAGATCGGAGACTGAGCCCAATCCGAAGACCAGACGTTTCACGATCAGGAGCATACACAGGACGATAAGCGGCCCAAAAATAATGACCGGTTTGCTGATTATTTTTCCGCCCAGCGGTTTAGGATCATGACTCATGATCGTCTCCTCCATCGTGATGGTCGTTTTTCGTGTTACGACGAACCAGCACGGTTAAGCCCGCCAGCGCAGCCAGGGGTAATATCATGCCCTTGTACAAGGAATGTTGAACATGTTCGGAACGCGCACCGGTTGAAAGATCATCCAGTTTCGGCAGATCCAAATCCTCGTAAGGAACGCCCGTCAGTACCATAACCTGTGTACCACCACCCTCTTTCTCGCCGTACAGATGGGGGTAATACTTCGGTACCGTATGCAGATAGGTATCGCCTGCTTTCACCGTCTGACGCGGATAGTGGTATTCGCTGCCAGGCTTCAGCGCGAGACGTTTTTTCGCCTCAGCCATCAGCTCTTCACGCGTACCAAAAATCACCGCACCGGCAGGGCACACTTCAACACAACCCGGTAAACCGCCTTTGTCCAGACGCTCAACACCTTTCTGGTTACACAGTTCACATTTGTGAAGCGCACCAAACGGGTTGTTGTAGTCATACTTAGGCACATTGTACGGGCAGGCGACCATGCAGTAACGACAGCCCGTGCAGACATCTTTGTCATAGTGGACGATGCCGGTTTTCGGATCTTTCTTCAGCGCGGAGACCGGGCAAACGGAGACGCAGTTCGGATCGACACAGTGCATGCACTGCTTCTTAATGTATGCGTAGCCGTTTTCTTCCTGGTCTTTGTTGACGCCTGTTCCGCTACGCCACACCTGGATGATGTTATTGGTATACGGTGACAGTTTGTCGTTGTTCGACCAGGTCTGCTCGCCTTCCGGGTTACGCGCCGGGAAGTTGATATCCTGACACTTGGTGACACAGGCCTGGCAGCCTACGCACAGCGTCGAGTCATAGAGCATCCCAAGAGAACCAGGAATCGGCGGACGGTTTTCTGCAGCCGCATGGCTGATGGACGGCGTAGCGCCCAACAGCAATGCCCCGCTGGAGGCTGCTTTAATAAAGTTACGTCTGTTCACGGTTATTCTCCCCGTGAGTCAGCGTTATCTTTCTTCTGCTGACGCCCCAGTTCACGAACCGCCATCACGCTGACACCGGCAACCAGTCCTACTACGCCACCAAGCAGCCCAATCGCCCCGGCAGAAATATTGCCGCCTTCTTTCATATTGACGTCAGGTTTCTCGGAACGCGGTGTTTGGTTTTCCACATGAGCAAGCTGGTGAATACCTTTATGGAAACCGACACCTTCTTCGTTACAGCCGTAGCAAGGGTGACCGATTGCCACCGGCCACACGCCGCCAACATCGCAGAATTGCAGCGTTGAGCAGTTGCCGTAGGTTTCTGGTCCTTTACAGCCCAGATGGTAGAGGCACCAGCCTTCACGGTGACCTTCATCACCAAACTCTTTAGCAAAACGACCTGCATCGAAGTGCGGGCGACGTTCGCAGTGTTCGTGAATCAAACGACCATAGGCAAACGTCGGACGGTTTTTGGTATCCAGCTTCGGCGGCTTACCGTAAGTGATGATATGCGCGACCGTTGCAAGGAAGTTGTGCGGGTTCGGAGGACAGCCGGGGATGTTGATGATGGTTTTGCCTGGCAGAACTTCCTGCAAGCCGACGGCCCCCGTTGGGTTAACGCCAGCAGCAGCAACACCACCCCAAGCGGCACAAGAGCCGATTGCAATGATAGCGGCAGCGCCTTCTGCGGCCCGGCGGATGTGATCTACGATCGGCTCACCGGCAACCATGCAGTAAATACCATTGTCTTTCAGTGGGATAGAACCATCTACAACCAAAACATATTGCCCTTTGTACTTCTCCAGAGCGTTATGTTTATTCTCTTCGACCTGGTGGCCGAAAGCGGCAGAGAGTACCTCATGGTATTCCAGAGAGATTGTCTCCAGAACGAGGTTTTCCACTGTAGGGTGTGTCGCGCGAAGTAGCGATTCAGTACAACCCGTACACTCCTGCGCACCAATCCAGATAACCGGTGGACGCTGAGGACGAGAAACTGATTCGGCCATTTCTGCGGCGGCTTTGCTACTGAGCCCCATGGTAGCGGCCAGTGCTGCACAAAGCTTCATGAAATCACGGCGATTGATGCCGTTCGAATTGATGAGAGAGTTATCTCCAGTCATTTTATAGTTATTCCGTTGCGAAGACCTGGCTTTTATTTTGCACCTTTCGCATGTTGCATATTGCGATCGGCGCGCCATTTACCACACTTTTTATATGGTTATGTGCATTATAATACTTCGGCGGAGCAACAAAACGAAGGCGTAGGTCAATAGTGTAATTAATTAAAGCAAGATAATACCCCTTTCGGATCAAGCTTCGAGACGATAGCCAGCCATGAAAAAACGAATTGTTGTACTGGACTGGTTCTCATTAAAGAAATCCATAACCATCTCTTTATCCAGCCCATAGCGACGCGTGAGGATCCCCGCTTCCCACGCGCTGAGCTGTCGATCGCCCGTTTTTTCAAACATTCGATGAGAAAATCCCAGCACAAAACCGCGTTTATAATCAGCACAAAAATTGGCCGCCGTGCGTGCGCTATCCGCACTTGACGCGTTTAATCCGGCCATCAAGCCTTTTCCAAAATGGTTGTCCATGCATAACCTCCAATCGCTATATAATAAATTATATAGCGATTTTTTAAGCAAAGACCAGAGGTATCACGTACTTTTTTATGCCCGCTTAAAAGGACACCCATTCATCCTTTTTAGCGGCTGCAGACGTTTTGCTGTCTGCTGAAGGGGAAGCGGTGCTGGCGGCGGCGTACTGCACATCGTTTGCTGAAAGGCGGAACTGTTGTACCGAGCGTTGCAGCTCTTCCGTTTGCCGTTCAAGCGCCACAGCTGCGGCGGAAACTTGCTCTACCAGCGCGGCGTTCTGTTGCGTTACGCTGTCCATCTGCGTGATCGCCACGCTCACCTGCGAAATGCCCTTATTCTGTTCTTCTGAGGCAGAAGCAATTTGCTTCATGATAACGGTCACTTCGGTGGCTCCGCGCAGAATCGCCTCCATGGTTAATCCCGTCTCTTTAACCAGTCGAGCGCCCTGATCGACGCGACGCGACGATTCGCCAATCAGCGTCTCAATCTCTTTCGCCGCCCCGGCGCTACGGCTGGCGAGGTTACGCACCTCACCGGCAACAACGGCAAAACCACGCCCCTGCTCACCTGCTCTGGCAGCTTCAACTGCCGCGTTCAGCGCCAGAATATTGGTCTGGAAGGCAATGCTATTAATAACCGACGTAATTTCCGCGATCTGTTTAGAGCTGGCGGCAATGCCGTCCATCGTCTCAACCACTTCTGAAACCAGGCTGCTCCCTTTACCTGCCGTCTCTGTCGCCGTATCGGCAAGCTGGCTGGCTTCACGCGCGTTTTCGGCGTTCAGTTTTACCGTTGCGGTCAGTTGCTCCATGCTGGCAGCGGTCTCTTCCAGCGCCGCAGCCTGCTCCTCAGTACGCGATGAGAGATCGTTATTGCCGGTGGAAATTTCCGTAGCCCCTCGCCAGATGTTGTCACTACCTGAGCGAATTGTACTGACGGCTTCGCGCAGGCTGTCCTGCATCGCGCACAATAACGGCACCAGTTGGCCCACGCAGTTACGACCAAAATCTTCGATTGGATGGCTGAGATCGCCCTGAGCAATCTGCTGGAACTGCTGGCGGATACGTCCCAGGGGTTTCACCATCATGGCGACGAGGTAACGGTCTGTGAAGAACAGGAGGGCAATACCGAGGATCACGGCGGTAATAATTAGCGTCCGGATGATAGACGTTTTGCCATCGACCATGACGCGCGTGGTATCAAGCCGCTCACCTGCCGTGGCGTTAAAACGTTCGGCACTGGCGCCAAATTCACGGCTCAGCGCTGGCGTAACGGTGCTGGCATGCTCCGCAAAGGCCGTAAGCGTGCCCTGCTGCGCCAGTTGCATTTGCGGAACCACCCCGTTATCCAGCAGCGCCTGCCACTTCGTCAGTACCGCCGCGGCAACGTCCGGATCCATAGGCCCCGGAGACAACGTTTTCATCTCCTGGAGTTTTTTGCTCATATTCTCCAGGGACTGCTGCGCTGGTGCAAAATCAGGCGTTCCGCCGCTCATTTTGACATCCATGGCGCGACTTAAGCGCGTTACGAAGCGAAAATACTGATCGTTCCCCTGACTGAGCACCGTCATCTGATGGACAAGATGACGGTCAATATCATTGCCTTCAGATATTTTTGATAAAGAATGAAGACTGAATAAACCCACGCCCGACCAGAGCAGGCAAAAAAGTCCCAGTATTGCCAACATGACAATACGAATAGTGAAGTTTTTCAGCAAACGCATAATAATTTCCTTGCCGTTGATGAGGAATTCGCCATCAGGCGATACTTATCCTTGTTATCGGCAGGCAACAGAGAAGATATAATGCATTCTTTATTTTTTTACTTTCTTAAGTACATCCAATATTATTTACACTATATCAACATGAATGCTAATGAAATTAGCTAGCATTATTATTCAGATAATTAACCTGAAGCATTTAATAATCCCTTGTTTTCTATCGTAAATATTTGTTAAACCATGCAAGAGTACGCTCCCAGGCCAAATCAGCGGCAGCATTATCATAACGCGGTGTGGAGTCATTATGAAAACCATGATTAACGCCGGGATAGATATATGCCTCATAGACTTTCTTATTGGCTTTGAGCGCCGCTTCATAGGCAGGCCATCCATCATTAATTCGGGTATCTAATTGCGCATAGTGCAGTAATAAAGGCGCTTTTATTTTAGGGACATCTGATGCAGGAACCTGACGCCCATAAAAAGGCACTGCGCAGGCCAGTTCAGGAAAAGCAACGGCTGCGGCATTCGATACGCCGCCACCGTAGCAAAATCCGGTGATACCCACCTTTCCCGTCGCGCCTGAATAACGCTGCATAAATTCAATGGCCGCAAAAAAGTCATTCATCAGCTTTACGGGGTCAACTTGCTGCTGCAACTCCCGACCTTTATCATCATTGCCAGGATAGCCCCCCACTGAACTTAATCCATCAGGCGCGAGTGCAATATAGCCCGCCTTTGCCACCCGCCGTGCCACATCCTCAATATACGGATTCAGCCCACGATTCTCATGCACCACCACTACCGCCGGAACTTTCCCCGTCGCTTTCGCAGGTTTAACCAGATACCCACGCACATCACCATGCCCTTCAGGTGAAGGATAAGTCATGTATTCCGCCAGGATATCAGGATCGGTGAACTCCACCTGCGTTGCGAGAGCATAATTGGGTTTCAATACATTGAATAATGCCAGCGCCGTCATACCACCAACTGCATATTTCGCAGCAAGATTGAGAAACTCGCGTTTCGTTATTTTGCCATGAGCGTAATAGTCATAGTAGTCGAGCAATTCTTGCGGAAAGTCTTTGGCAGTTAGACGCGACATGACAGCACTCCGGATCGATGTTTTTTTAAGCAAAGCACAGTGGTCTGTTTTTGCCCAGTTTTTCATTCCAGTGTGACCTGGTGAACGGGATATTCACCATGAACCCGCTAGAATAGAAACGTTGTTTCGAAATTCACCTGCACTAAGGAGATCTCATGGACTGGTTTGCCAATCCTGAACGTTACGAGCAGATGCTCTATCGCTACTGTGGGCGCAGCGGTTTACGTTTACCCGCGCTATCACTGGGTTTGTGGCACAGTTTTGGGCACGTTCAGGCGCTGGATTCACAGCGCGCTCTGCTGCGTAAAGCATTTGATTTAGGCATCACGCATTTTGATTTAGCCAATAACTACGGGCCGCCTCCGGGCAGCGCAGAAGAGAATTTTGGCCGATTATTGCGCGAGGATTTTGCACACTATCGTGATGAACTGATCATCTCCACCAAGGCAGGCTATGACATGTGGCCAGGGCCATACGGTTCTGGCGGTTCGCGCAAATACCTGCTCGCCAGCCTCGACCAGAGCCTTAAACGCATGGGCCTCGACTATGTCGATATCTTCTACTCTCACCGCGTTGACGAAAATACGCCAATGGAAGAGACCGCCTCAGCGCTGGCCCATGCGGTGCAAAGCGGTAAAGCGCTGTATGTCGGCATCTCATCCTATTCCCCGGAGCGTACGCAGAAAATGGCCGAGCTGATGCGGGAATGGAAAATTCCGCTGCTGATCCATCAGCCTTCTTACAACCTGCTTAACCGTTGGGTAGACAGCAGCGGTCTGCTGGATACGCTGGAATCCAACGGCATGGGCTGCATCGCATTTACGCCGCTGGCCCAGGGGCTGCTGACGGGGAAATACCTCAACGGCATTCCGGAAGGTTCACGCATGCAGCGTGAAGGGAAAAAAGTTCGTGGGCTGACGGAAAATATGCTGACGGAAGAAAACCTTAACAGCCTGCGTTTGCTCAATGAGATGGCGCAACAGCGCGGACAGTCGATGGCGCAAATGGCCTTAAGCTGGCTGCTGAAAGACAACCGGGTGACGTCGGTATTAATTGGCGCCAGCCGACCGGAGCAACTGGAGGAGAACGTTCAGGCGTTGGCTAACCTGACGTTCAGCGCCGAAGAACTGGCGCAGATCGATAAGCATGTCACGGATGGTAAACTGAACCTGTGGCAGGCCTCATCTGACAAATAGCCGTTTGTAACTCTGTGCCGGGAAGCGGCGTTAGCCTCCCCGGCACGTAACAGGGCCAGCCAATCCCTTCACACCTCTTCCGCTTAGATCTCTGGACGTTGAAATTCCGGCCACACCAGCGCGACAAGCGCAGGATAAGCCTCCAGACTGAACTCCCTGAAGCACTGGCGTAAGTTAAGCACATCCAGATCGGCATGCGGGACTTTCTCACCGCTCAGACAGCGCTTTTTTATATTGTCGTAATATTTATACACCGCAGAGTTGAGATCGCTACAACGCCGCTGTGCATCAAATAACCCTGGCGTCTCATTTAGCTCCACCATTGTCATCCGCTTGATCGTGGAGTGGATAAAATCGATATATTCGTGATTAACGCGCCAATACCATACTGGGGTAATCGAATTCATCAGTACCGAAAAATGATCTTCCCCCTCTTCTTTACTCAGCATTTCCGGCTGGTTTTCAGAGTGCCCATTTTCTGCATATCGGTTTTTATTTGCACTGCGCATCAACAAAAGTACCCCGCAGGTAAGCAATAGCAGGGTAATAACAGAATAAAATATACTGTTCATATACTGGCTCCATTTTTTTTGATTTTAAAATTACGCCATGCTATTGTCAACGCAGCCTGGTTTATTTAGAACAACATATCATTGGCATCAAAGGATATTTCAACATGCTTCCCGAGCATCTTGTTCCCTCGCGTTTTCACTTATCCAGCTCATCTACTAATACCCGTCCCGCAGATAATAGTGAAAATTTGACTCAGGGAAAGAGAACATTAAGCGATTACGAACCCGATATTTTGATTAGCTCTACCGCTAACGGCCAGGCGCGCAATATGTTATTTGAAGAGTGCGATCGCCATTTAAAAGAGCGCCTGTTTCGTGCTGCAAAAATTGAGTCCTTCACTCGCCTGCTCAATTCACTACAAGCGGAAGGCGACATTAACGCTCAAGAATTAAGTAAAATTTTATCGACAAAAACAGCCAGCGTAAATGAACAGGGCAATAAAATTTGGCTTAATTTAATTACGCGTGAGACCAGCGATCCTATTTTTTATTCTCTGGAAGAGAAATAAAATGAAAGATGTTGAGGATAATAATGTTTATTTGGCTTTAGATGACCATAAAAGCGATGAGTTTGTCTTAAAGCAAAATTTGGCCGTATTGATTGCCAATAAAAATGCGACGTTGGAAAGCGTTGCCCAGGAGATGGTCTCTATTCCCGCCGCGCTGGTGCGGCTGAAATGGCAAAATCGTCGCGAAATTTATGCGCTACAGGCTAAAGAAGAGATCTATGGCGCCGCGATTGAAGCCATTATGGAGCAGCAACCAGAACTACGGGACAAAATCATGGCCCGGCTGGAGAGCACATACCAGCATATACTCAAGCGAGAAACAGCCACCTTACGCCTGACGCGTAAACTGTCTGAAGGGAACTACGAACCCACCAGGATAACGACAGTCGCACTGGATGAGGACAGATAAGGGCGTGTGGGGAGAGCTGAATCAGGAGAGGAAGGCCGGGTAAGGCAACAACCATTACCCGGCAATCAGGATTACTTCGCTTTCACGGTCTCTTCACCGACCAGACCAATCTTCAGGAAACCCGCCTGATGCAGCGTATCCATAACTTTCATCATGGTTTCATAATCGACGGTTTTATCCGCACGGAAGAAAATCGTGGTGTCTTTCTTCCCATCGGTCAGCGTATTTAATTCGCTAATCATGGTGTCATCCGTCACCTGATTATTGCCAATAAACATACTCTTATCGGCTTTAACAGACAGGTAAACCGGTTTTTCCGGACGCGGCTGCGGCGTGCTGGTGGAAGCCGGGAGATTCACCTTCACATCCACCGTTGCCAACGGTGCGGCCACCATAAAGATGATCAATAAAACCAACATAACATCGATAAACGGTGTCACGTTGATTTCATGCATTTCACCGTTATCGTCCAGGTTTTCATTAAAGCTCATTGCCATGGAACATTATCCTACACGTAATTTCTGCGCAGCACGTACCGGATGGGCAGAAGCGCTAGCGTTCAGGTCCAGATCGCGACTTTGCAGCAACAGCACCTGTGCCGCGACATCGCCCAGCATCGCTTTATAGCTGCCAATCTGACGTGCGAAAATGTTGTAGATAACGACCGCAGGAATTGCCGCGACCAGACCGATCGCCGTCGCTAACAGTGCTTCTGCGATACCCGGCGCAACAACGGCCAGGTTGGTCGTTTGGGTTTGTGCAATCCCGATGAAGCTATTCATGATGCCCCATACGGTACCGAACAGACCCACAAATGGAGAGATAGCCCCGATGGTGGCCAGGTAGCCGTTACCACGTCCCATATGACGACCTACCGCCGCCACACGACGCTCCAGACGGAAGCCGGTACGCTCTTTAATACCTTCGTTGTCGTCGCTGCCTTCTGACAATTCCAGTTCGTTCTGCGCTTCGTAAATCAACTGTGCGCCCAGGCTTTTGCCATCAAATCCTGCAGCAATCTCATTTGCCTGGTCTAAAGAGCGGGCGTCCGCCAGCAGTTGCTGTTCACGCTTAAGGCGGCGTTTCTGAGTAAAGAACTCAAGGCTCTTACTAAAGAAGATAGCCCAGGTGACCACTGATGCCAAAATCAGCCCAATCATCACGCACTTAACCACGATATCGGCGTGCTGATACATACCCCAGACGGAAAGATCCGTCTGCATCAAATTATTACCCACTCTGTATCTCCAGGACGCAAATCACAAAATCTGAGCGTAATGATATCAAAACGACGTCGAATTGATAGTCGTTCTCATTACTATTTACATATTGCCGCACCTTTGGTTTCTTTTCCTTGCGCTTACGCAGTAAAAAAGTCACCAGAAGCATTTTGAGATTATTTTCTACTGTATGACCGTTCTGCAGGATGCGTCATCTTTGATTCATGGTAGTTTAGACATCCAGACGTATAAAAACAGGTAAGACGACATGGCAGATAAGCAACTTGAAACCAAACTCGTTCACGCAGGACGCAGTAAAAAGTACACGCTGGGCGCGGTAAATAGCGTGATCCAGCGCGCTTCTTCGCTAGTGTTTGACACCGTAGAGGCCAAAAAGCAGGCTACGCACAACCGTGCTAACGGTGCGCTTTTCTATGGACGTCGCGGAACCCTGACGCATTTTTCCCTGCAAGAGGCAATGTGTGAACTGGAAGGCGGCGCGGGTTGCGCGTTGTTCCCCTGCGGCGCGGCGGCCGTTGCCAACACCATCCTCGCCTTTGTGGAACAAGGGGATCATGTGCTGATGACCAACACCGCCTATGAACCCAGCCAGGATTTCTGCACCAAAATTCTCGGCAAACTCGGCGTGTCCACCGGATGGTTCGATCCGCTGGTTGGTGCCGATATTGTGAAGCACATACAGCCGAACACTAAAGTCGTATTTCTGGAATCTCCCGGCTCTGTCACCATGGAAGTACATGATGTCCCTGCTATTGTTGCCGCCGTCAGAAGCGTCGCGCCGGATGCGATCATCATAATTGATAACACCTGGGCTGCCGGGGTGCTGTTCAAAGCACTGGATTTTGGCATCGACATTTCTATTCAGGCTGGTACCAAATATCTGATTGGCCATTCCGACGCCATGGTCGGCACTGCGGTAGCTAATGCCCGTTGCTGGGATCAACTGCGCGAAAATGCCTATCTGATGGGGCAAATGCTGGACGCCGATACCGCCTATATGACCAGCCGCGGACTGCGTACGCTAAGCGTTCGCCTGCGCCAACATCATGAAAGCAGCTTAAAGGTCGCCGAGTGGCTGGCCAGCCATCCGCAGGTCGCCCGCGTGAACCACCCCGCGCTGCCCGGCAGTAAAGGCCACGAATTCTGGAAGCGTGATTTCACCGGCAGCAGCGGACTGTTCTCATTTGTATTGAATAAGAAACTAAATCATGAAGAGCTGGCCGAGTATCTGGACCACTTCAGTCTGTTCAGCATGGCCTACTCCTGGGGCGGATTTGAGTCGCTGATTCTCGCTAATCAACCGGAACACATTGCGGCAATCCGTCCGCAAGGCGAGGTGGACTTCAGTGGAACGCTCATCCGTTTGCATATCGGTTTAGAGAATGTTGACGATCTGATTGCCGATTTGGCCGCAGGATTTGCCCGAATCGAGTAAAATTGCCATAGATGGACATATATGCAGACACTTCTGGTGGAAAAGTCTGCAATTGTTGCGTCCGGGATCAAGGCATCCCGGACAATTCAGGAGTACAATCCACACATAAACGCTGTTCCACAGGAAAGTCCATGGTAGTCATTCAAGATATTGTCTCCGCGCTTTGGCAACACGATTTTGCCGCGTTGGCGGATCCGCACGTTGTGAGCGTGGTGTACTTCGTAATGTTCGCCACACTGTTTTTAGAAAATGGCCTGCTGCCTGCCTCCTTTTTACCCGGAGACAGCCTGTTATTGCTGGCAGGGGCGCTGATCGCTCAGGACGTGATGAGTTTTATACCTACCATAGCTATTCTGACTGCCGCCGCCAGTCTGGGCTGCTGGCTAAGCTACATTCAGGGACGCTGGCTGGGCAACACGCGGACGGTAAAAGGCTGGCTGGCGCAATTACCTGATAAATATCATCAGCGCGCTACCTGCATGTTTGACCAACACGGGCTGATGGCACTGCTGGCTGGGCGTTTCCTGGCATTCGTTCGTACCTTGCTGCCAACAATGGCGGGAATTTCGGGCCTGCCAAACCGTCGGTTCCAGTTTTTTAACTGGCTGAGCGGTCTGCTGTGGGTCACCGTCGTCACCGGCTTTGGCTATGCGCTGAGCATGATCCCGTTCGTCAAACGCCATGAAGATCAGGTGATGACCTTTTTAATGATCCTGCCGATTGCCCTGTTAACCGCGGGTCTGTTGGGAACCCTGTTTGTCGTGATTAAAAAAAAATACTGTAGCGCCTGAGTATTAACCGTAGGCCGGGGTTCCCCCGGCATTTTCTCCTGATGACGTTTCGCTTATCAGGCCAGCGCTGAGCAAGTTTAACTCCCCTGCATCATTCGAATTCTGGCCGCATCCTCCCCCGGCGTTACGCCAAAGAAACGTTTGAATTCCCGACTGAATTGCGATGCGCTCTCATAGCCGACGCGCATGGCAGCCGCACTGGCCTTCATCCCGTCGTGGATCATCATCATCCGTGCTTTATGCAGACGATAGCTCTTCAGGTATTGCAGCGGCGACGTGCTGGTCACCGCTTTAAAATTATGATGAAACGCCGACACGCTCATATTCGCTTCTGCCGCCAGCTGTTCGACATTGAGATTTTCGGTGTATTTGGTTTCAATGCGCTTCAGCACCCGGCTTATCAAACTGAAATGCGTCTGGCGGCTAACCAGCGCCAGTAATGCGCCGCCGCGCGGCCCGGTCAGCACATGGTAGAGGATCTCGCGAATAATCTGTTTCCCCAGAATACGCGCATCCAGCGGTCGCTCCATCACATCCAGCAGGCGCTCAGCGGCGCAAAGAATTTCGTCAGAAAGCGTCGCGGAGTTGATCCCGCTGGCCGCCATGGCGGGCTGGAACAGCTCATCTTCCCCAATGTCCATCAACAGCTCCTGCAATTGCAGAATATCGACATTCAGGTAGATACCGGCCAGGGGAACCTCCGGCGTTGCATACGTTTCACATTCAAAGGGTAACGGTACGGTTAGCAACAGGTATTCGTTGGCGTCATAACGAAATACACGTTCATTGATATAACCAATTTTATGTCCCGAAAAGAGAAATATGATTCCTGGCTGATACATTACCGGTGTACGCGCTGCCGGCTCAGTGCCGTGCAGCAGGCGGACATCTGGCAGCAGTTCGCTGAGTTTATTTTCATTGTTTTTCAGCTGCTTAATTTTATCTGTCAGCAGAAGGCAGATCTCATCACGGTTCATAGAGCACCATTTCATCATCGGTTTGCAACCCTGACATAATGCGCAGATTTATCCGTTTTCTCCAGCAGTCTGTAGAAATGGGCAAGACATCGGCAGAAATGAGCATTGAGAGCAGCGCGGCTGACGACCACAATGTTCATCATCCGGCAGACACTCTCCTGCCCTCTTTTTTTACCCACATAAGGGAACGAGCAATGAACAACTTTAATCTCCATACCCCAACCCGCATTCTGTTTGGTAAAGGTGCGATTGCTGAGCTGCGCGATCAAATCCCTCAGGATGCTCGCGTATTGGTTACCTATGGCGGCGGTAGCGTGAAAAAAACCGGTGTCCTGGCACAGGTTCAGGATGCGCTGAAAGGCCTGGACGTGCTGGAGTTTGGCGGTATTGAGCCGAACCCGTCTTATGAAACGCTGATGAACGCGGTAAAAATCGTGCGTGATGAGAAAGTGACGTTCCTGCTGGCGGTAGGCGGCGGTTCGGTGCTGGATGGCACCAAATTCATCGCGGCTGCGGCACAATACGCTGACGGCATCGATCCATGGCGCATTCTGGAAACCCACGGCAACGACGTAACAAGCGCTATCCCGATGGGCTCCGTATTAACCCTGCCAGCAACCGGCTCTGAATCTAACTCCGGCGCGGTCATTTCGCGTAAAACCACCGGCGATAAGCTGGCCTTTATGACCCCATTTGTGCAGCCGGTATTTGCCGTGCTGGATCCGGTTTACACCTATACCCTGCCGCCGCGTCAGGTTGCGAACGGCGTCGTAGATGCCTTCGTACATACCGTTGAGCAGTATGTGACTTATCCGGTAGACGGGAAAATTCAGGATCGCTTTGCTGAAGGTATTCTGCTTACGCTGGTAGAAGAAGGCCCGAAAGCATTGCAGGAGCCGGAAAATTACAACGTGCGTGCGAACGTTATGTGGGCGGCAACCCAGGCGCTGAACGGTCTGATTGGCGCAGGCGTACCACAAGACTGGGCAACGCATATGCTGGGCCACGAACTGACCGCAATGCACGGTCTGGATCATGCTCAAACATTGGCTATCGTTCTGCCAGCGCTGTGGAATGAAAAACGCGATACCAAACGTGCCAAACTGTTGCAATACGCAGAGCGTATCTGGAATATCACTGAAGGTTCCGATGACCAACGCATCGACGCCGCTATTGCCGCAACCCGCGCTTTCTTCGAACAAATGGGCGTACCGACTCGTCTGTCTGACTACGGCCTGGACGGTAGCTCCATCCCAGCGCTACTGGAAAAACTGCAAGCGCACGGCGGTACAAAACTGGGCGAACATCAGGACATTACGCTCGAGGTCAGCCGTCGGATTTACGAAGCTGCCCGCTAAGGTTTTTTCACCTCCGCCTTTCATTTTTGGGTATTTTTATTCTAAATATTTCGAGTTGCATAAAGGCAGCAAAGGAGAGAATCCCCAGGAGCTTACATAAGTCAGTGACTGGGGGTGAAACGACAAACCTGCCGGGAGCAGATTTGAACGTTGCTTGCAGCGGACCTGAAAGGGTGAGGCTCATGGATGGGCCGCGTAATAAAGCCAACGCATATGCAGCTTGAAGTATGACGAGGATAGGCCAGACTTAAGTCACACCTAACTTACCGGGGCTTGCCTCGGTAAACTCAATTCAGGGGAGGAATTATGACCGGTCCAACCATTATTAAACTACAGGATGGTAACGTCATGCCGCAGCTGGGCCTGGGGGTCTGGAAGGCAAGTAACGAAGAGGTCATCACTGCCATTCATAAAGCGCTGGAAGTGGGGTATCGCTCAATTGATACCGCTGCGGCGTACAAAAACGAAGAAGGTGTCGGCAAAGCAATACGCGATGCGGGCGTACCGCGGGAAGAGTTATTCATCACCACCAAGCTATGGAATGATGACCAGAAACGCCCTCGGGAAGCCTTGCTTGAAAGCATGGAGAAACTCCAGCTCGATTACCTCGATCTTTATCTGATGCACTGGCCAGTTCCGGCGATCGACCACTACGTTGAAGCGTGGGAAAGCATGATCGATCTGCAAAAAGAAGGGCTGATTAAGAGCATCGGCGTGTGTAACTTTCAGATCAATCATCTCCAGCGACTGATGGATGAAACCGGCGTACCACCGGTGATTAACCAGATAGAACTTCATCCGCTTATGCAACAGCGCCAACTGCACGCCTGGAACGCAACGCATAAAATCCAGACCGAATCCTGGAGCCCGCTGGCGCAGGGCGGCAAAGACGTCTTTGATCAAAAGATCATCCGCGATCTCGCAGAGAAATATGGCAAATCACCGGCGCAGATTGTCATCCGCTGGCATCTGGATAGCGGCCTGGTGGTTATTCCGAAATCAGTCACCCCTGCGCGTATCGCAGAAAACTTTAACATCTGGGACTTCCGCCTGGATAAAGATGAATTAGGCGAAATCGCAAAGCTCGATCAGGGCAAACGTCTGGGACCAGACCCGGACCAATTCGGCGGTTAACCCCTTCTCTCCTGCCCGACCTCTCGTCGGGCCTTTACTGATTTGAATTTCGACGTAGATCACGTGCACAGCTAATTGAGTCCCATGCGATCTGCCCCACTGGAAGCCGATTGAATCGCAGCAGAACCAATTTTTCGAGCAGTATGAAGGATATCTGTCGTCACACGATCATGAACGGGCGGATGATGCAAAACTGGCCGCATTAGCGGCCAGAATTCGTGAGGCATACATACTGAGCACTTCTGCCAGATGGCACCTTATCCGGCCGAAGGTCTTTCAGGCCCGGTAAACATTTCACTCCCGGGCAAGACAGATTAGCGCCCTGCTACTTTCCCACGTTTTTTGTTCGCGGCAGGCGTCTGGCGCTGATGCGCCACAGGCGTGTGCTTGGTCAACGCCGGACGGGTATGACGGTTCTGGCGACGCGCTTCGCGCATCTCTTCCAGCGTAGGCGCCGGAACCAGACATTCGCGACGACCACCGATCAGATGCTTTTTCCCCATATCTTCCAGCGCCTGGCGGATTAACGGCCAGTTGGCTGGGTCGTGGTAACGCAGCAGCGCTTTATGCAGACGACGCTGTTTATCACCTTTCGGCACCACCACGTCTTCACTCTTGTAACTAATTTTACCCAGCGGGTTTTTCCCGGTGTAATACATGGTTGTGGAGTTCGCCAATGGTGATGGATAGAAGTTCTGCACCTGATCCAGACGGAAACGACGTTGCTTCAGCCACAGCGCCAGATTCACCATATCCTCGTCACGCGTCCCAGGATGCGCAGAAATAAAGTACGGGATCAGGTACTGCTCTTTACCGGCCTGTTTAGAGTAGGTGTCGAACAATTCCTTAAAGCGATCGTAGCTGCCCATCCCCGGCTTCATCATCTTCGACAGCGGGCCTTCTTCAGTATGCTCTGGCGCAATCTTCAGATAGCCGCCCACGTGGTGGGTAGCCAGCTCTTTGATATAGCGCGGATCTTCGACCGCGATGTCATAGCGCACACCTGAAGCGATAAGGATCTTTTTAATGCCTTTCAAATCACGCGCACGGCGATAGAGGTTAATCGTCGGCTCGTGGTTGGTATCCATATGCGGACAGATATCCGGGTAGACGCATGACAAACGACGGCAGGTTTGCTCCGCACGCGGTGACTTACAGCGCAGCATATACATGTTCGCCGTTGGGCCGCCGAGATCGGAAATCACGCCGGTAAAGCCCGGAACGGTGTCGCGAATAGCTTCGATTTCATTGATGATCGAGTCTTCAGAGCGACTCTGGATAATGCGGCCTTCGTGCTCGGTGATCGAACAGAACGAGCAGCCGCCAAAACAGCCACGCATAATGTTGATCGAGAAACGGATCATCTCGTAGGCCGGAATGCGGCTGTCGCCATACGCCGGATGCGGCACGCGCTTGTACGGCAGCGCAAAGACGCTGTCCATTTCTTCGGTAGAGAGCGGAATGGCTGGCGGGTTGATCCAGATGTAGCGATCGCCATGCTTTTGCATCAGCGCGCGCGCACAGCCTGGGTTGGTTTCGTGGTGCAGGATACGCGACGCATGTGCATACAGCACTTTATCGCCCTTCACTTTTTCGAAGGACGGCAGCAGCACGTAGGTTTTTTCCCACGGTTTCGGGCGCGGCGGCTGTACAGTTACCGCTTTCGCTTCCTGCTTTTTCGGTGCGACAGGTTTGTTGTCGGCACACGGCAAATCCTCGCCGTATGGATGCGGGATCGGGTCAATTTTGCCCGGCGTGTCGAGACGCGTGGAATCCACCCCACTCCAGCCCGGCAGCGCTTCTTTAACCATAATCGCGGTGTTACGCACGTCGCGGATCTGATCGATAGTTTCCCCCATCGCCAGACGATGCGCCACTTCCACCAGCGGACGTTCGCCGTTACCGAACATCAGCATGTCAGCTTTTGAATCCACCAGCACGGAGCGACGAACGGTATCAGACCAGTAGTCGTAGTGCGCGGTACGGCGCAGGCTGGCCTCAATACCGCCGAGAATAACCGGCACATCTTTCCATGCTTCCTTACAGCGCTGGGTATAGACCAGTGTCGCGCGGTCCGGGCGTTTGCCCGCCACGTTGTCTGGCGTATAAGCATCGTCATGGCGCAGTCGGCGATCGGCGGTATAACGGTTGATCATCGAATCCATGTTGCCCGCGGTAACACCAAAGAACAGGTTCGGTTTACCCAAACGCATAAAATCGTCTTTGTTGTTCCACTCCGGCTGGGCGATAATCCCAACACGAAAGCCCTGCGCTTCCAGCATACGGCCGCAAATTGCCATGCCAAAGCTGGGATGATCGACGTATGCATCGCCGGTAACCAGAATGATGTCGCAGCTATCCCAGCCAAGTTGGTCCATTTCGTCGCGTGACATCGGCAAAAATGGTGCCGGGCCAAAACAGGCAGCCCAGTACTGCGGCCAGGAGAAAAGGTCTCTGTCCGGCTGGATCAGGGATATTGCGCTCATAGTGCTTCCAAAAATGGTAAAAAAATAATCAAAGGCCGGGGATTATACGCTGTATGTCGGCAAGAAATGAAGTGGAGTCTGAGTCAGACAAGTAGAAAGTGATTTAAATTGTTAAATTTTACGACGCCCATTTTTATCATTCATAATTAACACCATGCCGGCCAGCTGAGATAACTCTTTTTCGGCGGGGGATTTTTCATTGCGACTCAACGATTCACTGCATATTTCCCAGTTACGGGTAGTTGTTCACCTGTGCGGATTTCTGGTTCTTCTCTACAGCTTCTCCATGCTGCCGCCGATGGGCATTGCTCTGTTAAATAAAGAGCGGAGCTTTTTCGCCTTTTTCAGCACATTTATGACGTTCTTTACCCTCGGCGGTGGAGCGTGGCTGGCAACCAAACATGCAGGTATTCAACTACGAACCCGGGATGGCTTTGTCATTATCGTCCTGTTCTGGCTGCTGTTTTCGTTTATCAGCGCCATGCCGATGTGGATGGACGATGGCTTAAATCTCTCCTTTGCCGATGCCCTGTTCGAAGGGGTTTCCGGGATAACCACCACTGGCGCTACGGTGATTGACGACGTCAGCGCCTTGCCGAAATCGTATCTGTACTATCGGGCTCAGCTAAATTTTATTGGCGGTCTGGGGGTTATTGTCCTTGCCGTGGCGGTATTACCCCTGCTGGGTATTGGTGGTATGAAGCTGTATCAGTCTGAAATGCCAGGTCCCTTTAAAGAAGAACGCCTCACGCCAAGGCTTGCTGATACCGCTCGTACGCTGTGGCTGACCTACGTCATTCTCGGCCTTATTTGTACTCTGGCCTACTGGGTTGCCGGGATGTCGTTTTTCGATGCCTTATGCCACGGGCTGTCGACGGTCTCTCTCGGCGGATTTTCCACCCGAAGTGAGAGCATCGGCTTTTATAACAGCCACGCTATTGAGTTAGTCGCCGGACTGTTTTCACTGCTGTCTGCGTTTAACTTCACCCTCTGGTACGTAGCTATTGTGAAACGTACCTTTAAGCCCTTTCGTCGTAATGCCGAGCTGCGTTTCTTTCTGCTTATTGCGCTGGTTGTCACCTTGATCGCCACCTGGCAGGTCTGGCGGGCGGGTATGTACGGGATAACGGACAGCCTGGTGCATGCCTTTTTTCTGGCCAGCTCCATGCTGACAGATAATGGCCTGTCGACGGCGGATTATGCGCAGTGGCCTTCGCACACGATATTCATGCTGCTCAGCGCCAGTTTCTTCGGCGGTTGTGTCGGCTCGACCTGCGGGGGGATTAAGGTGCTGCGTTTTTTGATTATGTTCAAGCAATGCCGTCAGGAGTTACATCAGCTCGCGCATCCACGCGCCCTGCTGAATATCAAAGTGGGCAATAACGTGGTAAGCGACCGAGTAGTGCGTTCGGTATGGAGCTTTTTCTTTCTCTACGTTTTATTTACCAGCTTTTTTATCTGGGCGCTCAATCTGATGGGCTACGATCTCTTCTCCTCTTTCGCCACCGTTGCCGCCTGCATCAATAACATGGGGCTGGGGTTTGGCATCACCGCAACGACGTTTGGCACCTTAAACGAGGAGGCAAAACTTCTGATGTGCGCGGCCATGATCATGGGGCGTCTGGAGATTTACCCCATTCTGATCCTGTTCTCGCGCATGTTCTGGCGGGCGTAACGGAAACTCCGGCGCATTACGGCGCCGGGTTCACCAACATCTGTCCGATCGAGCCACGATCCGCCATTTCCAGCGTCTGACTGTTAAAGTAGAACGGGAAATGAGCCCAGGAAGGTTGTCCGTAGTAGACCAGTAATTCAACCTGGCCGTCGACCCAGACGGTATCTTTCCAGCCCCGGTCTTCCGGGAACGGCATTGCGCCATTCACATTACGGATCAGGAACGAGACGCCTTCGATATGGAAAGACTGAGGCATATCCGCTCGTACCGTCCAGCGCTCCCAGGAGCCCTGCTGAGCGGTAATATCCATGCGGTTGACGTCCCACAGCTGACCGTTGATGCCGGGATCGTCATCCAGACTGATATCACGGCTGCGAATCGGTGAACCACTGAGGATTTCCGTTGGCAGCAGGCGCATTGGCAGACTGTCGGTCACCAGCGGCAGGAGACCCGTCGGGCGCAGCGTCAATACCAGCGTGGAGATGAGAATACTGGAAGGCTCAAAGAATCCGCGGATCCTGTCGACAATGCTGGCCGCCTCACCACAGGTGATAGAGACCTCATTTCCGTTAGTCATATCCACCAGGATCTCACGGCGCTCGCCAGGCGCCAGCGAGAGCTGCTTCACCGAAACGGGCGCAGGTAAAAAGCCCTGATCGCTGGAAATCACATGCAGCGCGCGGCCATCGCTCATTTGCAACTGGTAACGACGCGAGTTTGAAGCGTTCAGCAAACGCAAACGCACCCAGCCGCGAGAGACTTCGACATACGGGCTTTGCGCCCCGTTGACCAGCAGCGTATCACCGACAAAACCACCGCTGCCGGGTTCGCTGTACTCCGGCGTACCAAAGTTGTCCAGACGCTTGTCCTGGATAATGATCGGAAAATCATCCACGCCGTAGTGGTTGGGAATAGACAGTGATTTACTCACTTCATCTTCAATCAGCCACATCCCGGCAAGACCGTTATAAACCTGCTGGGCAGTACGATTTGGCGTATTGGCGTGATACCACAGCGTAGCGGCATTCTGACGAATCGGCAGCACTGGTGCCCAGTCTGCATTAGGGGACATCATGCGCGCCGGGCCGCCCATCAGCGGGCCTGGCACCTGTAATCCAGCGACAGTCATCGAGACATTTTCAGTCAGACGGTTGCTGTAGATAAGCTTGACGTCATCCCCTTTCCAGACGCGGATCGTCGGTCCCAGGTAGCGACCGTTAATCCCCCAGACAGGTGCGCGCGTGCCTTGCGTGAAGGACCAGTGGGCGCGTTGCAGCGTCATAAATAACGGCTGCCCCCGACGGGACTCCAGCAGCGGAGGTACGGGTAACGGTTGTTGCTGACCGGCAGCATTAGCCTTCAGCGGAACAGCACCTGCACACAGTGCGATCCCCGATGCCTGAATGAACTGACGCCGACTGAATGACATATAAACTCCATGAAAAACTGGCGATTAACACGCAGGAAATCTTTTCCTGTAACAAACCCGAATTGCGCGGATTAAACCTTACCGGCGGCTTCCCGCTCAGCAACTTCTTTATCGAGTTCTGCGATTTTTTGTTCCATCAGCGTACGGCAATGCGCTGCCAGTTCACGAACCTGATCTTTCCCAAAATGGCTAATATCTACCGGTGGCAACATCTCTACAATCGCCAGACCATTATTGAGTCGGTTGAGTTTTATCTTGTTCGAGGTAGTTGAAACGCACACCGGAATAACCGGGACACCCGCCGCAATCGCCGCATGAAACGCGCCGGTTTTAAACGGCAGCAGACCGCGACCACGGCTGCGCGTTCCTTCCGGGAACATCCAGATAGAAATACGACGTTTTTTGAAATGATTCACCACCGCCGCAATGGTGCTGTGCGCTTTGGTACGGTTGTTTCTGTCAATCAGCAGGTTGCCGGTTAACCAGTACAGCAGCCCGAAGAATGGGATCCACAACAGGCTTTTTTTACCTACCGTCACCGTCGGCGGCTGAACAATATTCGCAGCGGTAACCATGTCATAGTTGTTCTGATGATTACAAATATAGATAGCATTACCATAGTTCTGCGCGTCTGCCGGCATGCGGCACTCAACCTTCAGGCCATAAAGGGGAGCCAGGCGGCCAAACATATGACCGAACGTTGCGACGTGTTTTGGATTTCGTGGGCTGAACAGACAGTATATGCAACCGAAAATACAGACCAGAACGCAGTAAATAACAGTAATGATTAAACGAAAAATATATAGCATAACAACCTCTGAGGCCTAAGAGCCTGGCATTTTACGTCACCTGATTCATCACGCAGTATCAGGTTAGGGCTTTGTTAAGGGCGGCTCTCTGGAAAAGCGTATTGTTAATCGCAACGCACGAATAAACAACGGTTTCACGGGAATTTTTAACCTTGGCTCTCCCCGGGCTAAAACAGGGAGAGCCGGACGGTAGCGTTATTCTTCGCTGTCGCCGTGACTGGCGCGTCGAGGCGAGTCAATGTCAATGCGATCGATACGCTGCAGACCACGCATTAGCGTACCGCGACGGCCACGCTCGCCGGTCACTTTCTGCAACTCTTCAGGACGCAGTTTAATTTTGCGCTTACCGACGTGGATAGTTAGCGTGCTTTGTGGCGGCAGCACGTAGAGCTGCGCCAGGCCATCTTCGCCTTTCGCCGCTTCCGCTGAAGGGATATTGATAATCTTGTTCCCTTTGCCTTTTGACAATTGCGGCAAATCGCTTACCGGGAACATCAACATGCGACCGGCCTGGGTGATTGCCAGCAGCATATCGGTTTCATCTTCAATCACAACTGGCGGCATAACGCGCGCATTTTCTGGCAGCGTAATCAATGCCTTACCAGCACGGTTACGAGCTACCAGGTCGTTAAAGGTGCAGACAAAACCGTAACCCGCATCGGATGCCATCAGCAGTTTCTGATCGTCGCCTTCCATCAGCATGTGCTCAACCGTCGCGCCCGGCGGCAGCGTGAGCTTCCCGGTCAGCGGTTCACCCTGTCCACGCGCCGACGGCAGCGTAATCGGGTCGATGGCGTAGCTGCGTCCGGTCGAGTCCACGAACACCACTGGCTGGTTGCTCTTACCCTTCACCGCAGACTTAAAGCTGTCGCCCGCTTTATAGCTTAATCCCGGCGCATCAATGTCGTGGCCTTTCGCGCTACGCACCCACCCACTCTGGGACAGCACAATGGTCACTGGCTCTGACGGCAGCATGTCGTGCTCGCTCATCGCCTTCGCTTCTTCACGTTCCTGCAGCGGAGAGCGGCGTTCGTCGCCATAGGCCTCGGCATCAGCCTGCAGCTCTTTCTTCAGCAGGTTACTCATTTTACGCTCGGAAGCCAGAATGCCTTGCAGCTGATCGCGCTCTTTCGCCAGCTCATCCTGCTCGCCGCGGATTTTCATCTCTTCGAGTTTGGCAAGGTGGCGCAATTTCAGCTCAAGAATGGCTTCAGCCTGGGTTTCAGAAATGCCAAACCGCGACATCAGCTCGGGCTTAGGTTCATCCTCATGACGAATAATTTCGATCACTTCGTCAATGTTGAGGAACGCCACCAGCAAACCTTCAAGGATATGCAGGCGTTTAAGCACTTTTTCCAGACGATAGTTCAGGCGACGACGTACGGTATCGCGGCGAAACGCCAGCCATTCGGTGAGGATCTCCAGCAGATTTTTCACCGCCGGACGACCATCAAGACCGATCATATTCAGATTGATGCGGTAGCTTTTTTCCAGATCGGTGGTGGCAAACAGGTGGTTCATCACCTGCTCCATATCCACACGATTGGAGCGCGGGACAATCACCAGACGGGTCGGGTTTTCGTGATCCGATTCGTCGCGCAGGTCGTCTACCATCGGCAGCTTTTTATTGCGCATTTGAGCGGCGATCTGCTCCAGCACTTTTGCCCCGGAAACCTGATGCGGCAGTGCGGAAATCACCACCGCGCCGTCTTCTTTCGTCCATACCGCGCGCATACGTACGGAGCCGCGTCCGTTTTCGTAAATCTTACGAATCTCCGACCGCGAGGTAATGATCTCCGCTTCGGTCGGGTAATCCGGCCCCTGCACGATGTCCAGCAACTGATCCAGCGTTGTTTTCGGTTGCTCAATCAGGGTAATCGCCGCTTTCGCCACTTCACGCAGGTTATGCGGCGGAATGTCCGTCGCCATACCAACGGCAATACCGGTCGTGCCGTTCAACAGAATATTTGGCAGACGCGCAGGCAGCATCTTCGGCTCCTGCATGGTGCCGTCGAAGTTTGGCACCCAGTCCGACGTTCCCTGGCCAAGTTCACCCAGCAGAACTTCCGCATATTTAGACAGGCGGGATTCGGTATAACGCATCGCCGCGAAGGATTTCGGATCGTCCGGCGCCCCCCAGTTCCCCTGCCCGTCGACCAGCGGATAACGGTAAGAGAACGGCTGCGCCATCAGCACCATCGCTTCATAACAAGCGCTGTCGCCGTGTGGGTGGTATTTACCCAGTACGTCACCGACGGTACGGGCGGATTTTTTAAATTTGGCGCTGGCATTCAGCCCCAGTTCGGACATCGCGTACACGATGCGACGCTGAACGGGTTTCAAACCATCGCCAATAAACGGCAACGCCCTGTCCATGATGACGTACATGGAGTAGTTCAGATAGGCGGTTTCCGTGAATTCATGCAGCGCCAGGCGCTCTGCCATATCGCTCATTAATCGTGGTTCCTCAACTTTGTACCCCTCTATTGAAGGGCAATATTGCCGCAGATACTACCCTATCTGGCGTGTTGAGTCACAAAGAAAAGGGCCACGAGTGCGGCCCTGATGGGGATTATTTGGCAACTTTGGTAATCTGTTTCACGTCGATTTCAACGGAGTTCCAGTCTTTATCCACTTCACCCTGGATTTCAACCACATCCTGCGGTGTGACGGTTACGCCGTTCCAGCGCTTGTGGTCGATATCCACATTCACCGTGCCGGTCGCATCTTTAAACACATACAGGTCGTCGGAAATACGCTCAACGATGTTCCCGCGCAGGGTAACCCAAGTGTCATCACGCAGTGATTTGGCGCTTTCTACCGTCGCGCTGCTACCATTCGGGCCGACAAATCCGCCATTTTGGCTTTGCGTGGTGGTTGTCGGTCCAGAGAAACCGCCCTGCTGCGCTGCCAGAACAGGTGCGGAACACAGTGCCATTACAGCAACCATTGCAGCTAATTTTTTCATCGTCATGTCTCCCTTTCATTTTGGTTTACGACTATTAAATAAGTTAATCCTTAACAAGTTCTTAAGGCAAAAAAAGATACTTTTTTTGCTGTACAGAGGCTGTAGTCACAAGGTTTACTGACGCTAATGAGAGCGGCTGCAGGGAAGAACATATGCGTATTTTACTGATCGAAGATGACACGTTGATCGGCGACGGCCTGAAAACAGGTCTGAGTAAAATGGGTTTCAGCATCGACTGGTTTACCGAGGGTCGCCAGGGGAAAGAAGCGCTCTACAGCGCCCCTTATGATGCGGTGATCCTCGACCTGACGCTGCCAGGCATCGACGGACGGGACATCTTGCGCGAATGGCGAGCCAACGGGAAGCAGGAGCCAGTGCTGATTCTGACCGCTCGCGACGCGCTGGCGGAACGCGTTGAGGGTCTGCGTCTCGGCGCGGATGACTATCTGTGCAAACCCTTTGCGCTGATCGAAGTTGCCGCCAGACTGGAGGCACTGGTGCGCCGTGCCAGCGGCCAGGCGAGCAACATATTGCGCCATGGTCAGGTGACGCTCGATCCCGGCGCGCTGGTTGCCACAGCGGCAGATGAGCCTTTGTCTCTCAAACCCAAAGAGTTCGCTCTACTGGAACTGCTGATGCGCAATAAGGGTCGCGTCCTGCCCCGCAAACTGATTGAAGAAAAACTGTATACCTGGGACGAAAACGTCTCCAGCAATGCGATTGAGGTACACGTCCATCACTTACGCCGTAAGCTCGGCAGCGACTTTATCCGTACCGTGCATGGCATTGGCTACACCCTGGGTGACGCATGAAACTCACACAACGCCTCAGCCTGCGCATCAGGCTAACGCTTATTTTTCTGATTCTGGCATCGGCAACCTGGGCCGTTTCGAGCTTTGTAGCCTGGAAGCAGACCACCGACAATGTCGATGAGCTGTTTGATACCCAACTGATGTTGTTCGCCAAGCGGCTTAGCACGCTGGATATCAGCGACGTCACCACCTCAAGCAATATGGCTCGCACGCCGAAGAAGCTCAAGCACGGCCATATTGATGACGACGCGCTGACGTTTGCCATCTTCACCATCGACGGCAAAATGGTATTGCACGATGGCGACAACGGCCAGGATATTCCCTACAGCTACACCCGCGAAGGCTTTACCGATGGCCAACTCAAGGGGGACAACGACGCATGGCGTTTTCTGTGGCTGAATTCCGCTGACGGCAAATACCGCATTGTGGTAGGCCAGGAGTGGGAGTATCGAGAGGATATGGCGCTGTCGATCGTCACCGCCCAGTTAACACCGTGGTTGATTGCGCTGCCGCTGATGTTGCTAATCCTGGTGGTCATGATTAGCCGTGAACTCAGGCCGCTGAAAAAACTGGCGCAGGCTCTGCGCTGGCGCTCACCGGAATCGGAAGAGCCGCTCGATCCGAAAGGTGTACCTAGCGAAGTGCGCCCGTTGGTTGAATCGCTCAATCAGTTGTTTACCCGCACCCATTCCATGATGGTCCGCGAACGGCGCTTCACTTCTGATGCTGCCCACGAGTTGCGAAGCCCGTTGACCGCGCTGAAAGTACAAACAGAAGTGGTGCAACTGTCAGACGACGACCCGCAAACGCGGGAAAAAGCGCTGGTACAGTTGCATGCGGGAATTGAACGCGCCACCCGACTGGTCGATCAGTTACTGACGCTTTCACGCCTCGACTCCCTCGACAATCTTCAGGATGTGGCGGAAATCTCGCTGGAGGAGCTTTTGCAATCCGCGGTGATGGATATCTACCATCCAGCCCAGCAGGCGCACATCGACGTACGTTTGCAGATTAACGCGCACAACATCATGCGCACAGGACAGCCGCTGTTACTGAGCCTGATGGTACGAAATCTGCTGGATAATGCGATCCGTTACAGCCCGCGGGGTAGCATTGTGGAAGTGACGCTCAACGCCCGTAATTTTAGCGTCAAGGATAATGGTCCTGGCGTTGCGCCAGAGGTCCTGACGCACATCGGGGAACGCTTTTATCGTCCACCGGGACAAAGCGTGACCGGCAGCGGTCTCGGCCTATCGATTGTCCGCCGTATCGCAATATTGCATGGAATGTCAGCCTCGTTTGGCAACGCTCCGCAAGGTGGCTTTGAAGCGAAGGTCAGTTGGTAATTGCGTTATTATTGCTCAAATAGCAAAAGACTTTGCACATTTTGCTAATTTCACCGCGTCGCTGGTAGGGGTAAAATCGTCTTCAAACGTATTTCCCTGAGGACACAAAATGAGCAACATTCTGATTATCAATGGTGCGAAAAAATTCGCCCACTCCAACGGTCAGTTAAACGACACCCTGACCGAGGTCGCGGATGGCCTTCTGCGCGACCTCGGGCATGATGTTAAAATCGTGCGCGCCGACAGCGACTATGACATTCCTGATGAAGTACAGAACTTCGTCTGGGCCGATGTGGTTATCTGGCAAATGCCTGGCTGGTGGATGGGTGCGCCGTGGACCGTGAAAAAATACATTGATGACGTGTTTACCGAAGGTCACGGTACGCTGTACGCCAGCGATGGTCGCACGCGTTCAGATGCGTCTAAAAAATACGGCTCCGGTGGGCTGATTCAGGGCAAAAAATACATGCTGTCACTGACCTGGAACGCACCGATGGAAGCTTTTACTGAAAAAGATCAGTTCTTCCATGGCGTTGGCGTTGATGGCGTTTATCTCCCGTTCCATAAAGCAAACCAGTTCCTGGGAATGGAAGCGCTGCCGACCTTTATCACCAATGACGTGATTAAAATGCCGGACGTCCCGCGTTATATCGCAGAATATCGCAAGCATCTGAACGAAATTTTTGGTTAACTGGTAACCTGGAATTAGAAGGAGTTAACCATGCTTACCGTTATTGCAGAAATCCGTACACGTCCAGGTCAACATCACCGCCAGGCGGTACTGGATCAATTCGCTAAAATCGTTCCAACCGTACTGAAAGAAGAAGGTTGCCACGGCTACGCGCCGATGGTCGATCATGCTGCTGGCGTCAGTTTTCAGACCACAGCCCCGGACTCAATCGTGATGGTTGAACAGTGGGAAAGCATTGCGCATCTTGAAGCGCATTTGCAGACACCGCATATGAAAGCCTATAGCGAAGCCGTGAAAGGCGACGTGCTGGACATGAGTATTCGTATTCTGGAGTCTGGCATTTAAGATTGTCGATTTGCCGGATAACGCCATAAACAGACGTATCCGGCTTATATTGCAATCCTCAGGCCTGGTAAGCCCAGCGCCATCCGGCATTCACGGTCAATTACCCTTCGAGATCCGCCAGGTCGCCTTTCTCCTGCAACCAGTTACGGCGATCTTCAGAACGCTTCTTGGCCAGCAGCATATCCATCATTGCGTTGGTACGCTGATCGTCTTCGTCATCGATGATGAGCTGCACCAGGCGGCGGGTGTTCGGATCCAGCGTGGTTTCACGCAGCTGCATCGGGTTCATTTCACCCAGACCTTTAAAGCGCTGCACGTTCGGCTTGCCTTTCTTGCGTTTTAACTGCTCCAGCACGCCCGCTTTCTCTTCTTCCGTCAGCGCGTAATACACCTCTTTACCGAGGTCGATACGGTATAACGGCGGCAGCGCCACATAGACGTGACCGTGTTTCACCAGCGTACGGAAGTGTTTCACAAACAGCGCGCACAGCAGCGTGGCGATATGCAAACCATCGGAGTCCGCATCCGCCAGAATACAGATCTTACCGTAGCGCAGCTGGCTCAGATCATCACTGTCCGGATCGATGCCGATCGCCACCGAAATATCGTGAACTTCCTGCGAAGCCAACACTTCATCGGAAGAGACTTCCCAGGTGTTGAGGATCTTACCTTTCAGCGGCATGATCGCCTGATATTCACGATCGCGCGCCTGTTTAGCCGATCCGCCCGCCGAGTCACCTTCGACGAGGAACAGTTCGGTGCGATTAAGATCCTGTGCGGTACAGTCCGCCAGTTTCCCCGGCAACGCCGGACCGCTGGTCAACTTTTTACGCACCACTTTTTTCGCCGCACGCAGACGACGCTGGGCGCTGGAAATCGCCATCTCAGCCAGCAGTTCGGCTGATTGCACGTTCTGGTTCAGCCACAGGCTGAAAGCATCTTTCACCACGCCAGAGACGAATGCCGCGCACTGCCGCGAAGAGAGGCGCTCTTTGGTTTGTCCGGCAAACTGCGGATCCTGCATTTTTACTGACAGCACGTAAGCACAGCGATCCCAGATATCTTCCGCCGACAGCTTCACGCCGCGCGGCAGAATATTGCGATATTCACAGAACTCGCGCATTGCATCCAGCAGACCCTGGCGCAGGCCGTTAACGTGCGTACCGCCCTGCATGGTTGGGATCAGGTTCACATAGCTTTCA
The DNA here is from genome assembly GCF_013816515.1 of Citrobacter sp. RHB35-C21. Lineage (NCBI taxonomy): Bacteria > Pseudomonadati > Pseudomonadota > Gammaproteobacteria > Enterobacterales > Enterobacteriaceae > Citrobacter > Citrobacter sp. RHB35-C21. Next base: position 711,175 of record NZ_CP057147.1, on the reverse strand, counting down.
GTCAGCAGCTCGCCGCCTTCCGGCAGCCAGAGCAGCGCCCAGTCCACGGTTTCTGTTTCACCGCTGAAATTACCGATAAACGGTTTTTCCGGCAGCGTCGGCAGGCCATTCACCGCTTCGCTCAGATAGTCATTCAGGCCATCCTGGTAGCACCAGCGCTGTTCACTGTTATTGACCTCGTCCTTAAAGGTGATCTCAACGCCTGGGCACAGCACCGCTTTGGCTTTCAGTACGTGCGTTAAGCGCGAAACGGAAAAACGCGGGCTGTCAAAGAAGCTTTCATCCGGCCAGAAGTGCACGCTGGTTCCGGTATTGCGTTTACCGCAGGTACCGACAACCTGTAAATCTTGCACCTTATCGCCGTTCTCAAACGCGATGTTGTACACCTGCCCGTCGCGGCGCACGTTCACTTCCACACGCTTCGACAGGGCGTTGACCACGGAGATCCCCACCCCATGTAAACCACCAGAGAACTGATAGTTTTTGTTGGAGAACTTACCGCCTGCGTGCAGACGACAGAGGATCAGCTCTACCGCCGGAACGCCCTCTTCAGGGTGAATGTCTACCGGCATGCCGCGGCCATCATCAATAACTTCCAGAGACTGGTCGGCATGTAAAATCACGTCCACGCGTTTTGCGTGGCCCGCCAGTGCTTCATCCACACTGTTATCAATCACTTCCTGTCCAAGATGGTTCGGACGGGTTGTATCGGTGTACATCCCCGGGCGACGGCGTACCGGCTCAAGCCCAGTGAGTACCTCAATGGCATCAGCGTTATAAGTTTGCGTCATGGTTTAAATAAGCAATTCGAATTGATCGTCAGAAACTGTGCAGTCCAAGGAAATCGACAATCGGGTTGAAATAATCTTCGAAGCCCGTGAATGCGTGGTTTCCGCCCTCAATAACTGTCTGGCGGCAGGAGGCGTAATACGCCACCGCCTGGCGGTAGTCCAACACTTCATCGCCCGTTTGTTGAAGCAGCCAGATCAAATCCGGCGCTTCCAGCGGGTCAATCTGCATGACTTTAAGATCGTAAATATGGCGTGACTCTAGCACATATTGCTGCCCCGTGTAGGGGTTCTCGTTTTGACCGAGATAGTCGACCAGCAGTTCATAAGGTCGGACAGCAGGGTTCACCACCACCGCGGGCAGCATAAAACATTGCGACAGCCAGGTGGCGTAATAGCCTCCTAGTGAGGAACCGACAATTCCCAGCGACTCTCCGCCATGTTCAAGAATGATCGATTCCAGCATCTCTGCGGCCTGGGCCGGATACGGTGGCAGTTGGGGTACGATCATCTCAACGTGCGGATGATGCTCCGCCAGCCAGTTTTTCAGCAAACATGCCTTCGCCGAACAAGGAGAACTATTAAATCCGTGAAGATAAAGAAGCGTAGACATCAGTAGCCTTCTGAAGCGGTATCAGGGTGGTACCGATTACCCTGCAGACGGCGTACCTGAGTCTGCAACGTCCCGTCAGCAAAAAGCTCCAGCGTCCGCCAGCCGGGGCTGATGGTATCTAACGTGAAGTTGGAACAGTGTGGCTTAAACTGCACACAGGTCGACGGCGTCGCCAGCAGGCGGCGTCCGTTCCAGTCCAAATCCAGTTCCTGATGAATATGCCCACACAACAAATACTTGGCACGAGGATAATTCACCAGCACGTTATCCAGCTCTGCGGCATTACGCAGGCTATGCTGATCGAGCCAGCTACAGCCTGCCGGCAGAGGATGATGATGCAGAAGCAGCAAAGTATTGCGCTCAGGCGCATCGGCAAGTTTACGTTCCAGCCATTCGAGCTGAAATTCGCTTAATTCACCGTGGGGTACGCCGAACACCTGGCTGTCCAACAACAGGATTTGCCACTGTTCACCAATAAAGACGCGTTTAGCGGGTGAGATCCCCGCGTCCTGTAGCGCGCTGTACATTGCCGGCTGAAAATCGTGATTGCCCGGTAGCCAAACGCAGGGCGCACGAAAGCTTGCGATGCCCTCAGCAAAATGCTGATAGGCCGCAGCGGATTGATCCTGCGCCAAATCGCCAGTCGCGACGATCAGATCGTATTCAGGCGACTCTGCATGTATTGCATCCAGTACGGATTGATAGCTGTCCCAGGTGTTTACACCCAGCAGCGTTTCATGCTTTTCGGCAAACAGGTGAGTGTCTGTAATTTGTAAGATCCTGACTCTGGCCTCACCAGCCAAAGGAAGGGTTAACAGGCTTTCCAAATGGTGTCCTTAGGTTTCACGACGCTAATAAACCGGAATCGCCATCGCTCCATGTGCTAAACAGTACCGTAACCAGTCGGCCAGAAACTGATTAATTTGATGCTTTTCGTCGCGTTGATGCAACTTTTTATTTGGATAATCATACCGCGCTTTGAAGCGAAAGATCTGCTGACTCGAACACACTTCGGCCACCCTCGCGTCATGATACAGACGGACTGTCAATGACGGCAGGCTCCAGTATGTGACCGCGGGTGCCGTTTGTTCGATCGCGACAAGCGTAGTGTATCGGGTCGATTCAACGATCGTTAACCGATATTGTGCGTTTGCGACCTGATAGCTCACTGTTTCATCGGCTGCGTCATTACGCGGCAGCAGACGGCGCAATTGCGAATAGTTGGTTTCGCACAGGCGCATCATTTCAGGGAAGTCAGGTGTGTAACGCTTCATTTTTTCCACTCAGTTTTTAACTCTTGATAGTGCAGCTGTAACCATTGCAAGGCGATGACAGAAGCCGCGTTGTCGATTTTCCCCTCTTCAACCCATTGATAAGCCTGCTCCCGGCTCACCACATGAACACGAATATCTTCGTTTTCATCAGCCAGACCGTGGATCCCGCTCGCGGTCGTGGCGTCCACTTCGCCAACTAAAATAGACAGGCGCTCACTGGTGCCGCCAGGGCTTGCCAGATAGCTCAGAACGGGCTTGGTACGTTTAACTTCCAGCCCGGCCTCTTCCATCGCTTCACGACGAGCCACATCCTCAACGGTTTCGCCCTCTTCAATCATTCCGGCCACCATTTCCAGGAGCCAAGGGCTTTCGCTGGTATCAAACGCTGCGATACGGATCTGCTCGACCAGAACCACTTCGTCCCGCTCAGGGTCAAAGGGTAGCAAGACTGCCGCGTGTCCGCGCTCAAAAATTTCGCGCTTTACCTCACCGCTCATACCACCGTTAAACAGGCGATGGCGGAACCGATAAAGATCCAGTGAAAAAAAACCGCGGTATAGCGTTTCTCGTGCAATAATTTCTACATCATTTTTAGTGAAAGTCATTGGCAAGTTGTCTGGTTTACGCATTGTGCTGTCCTGAAACCAATAGTGATTAAAATGTGAATTTCAAGGTCGTTTGACTGATGTTTGAACGCCCTTGTGTTAAATTGATGCAAATTAACGCCGTATGGCACGTAACGCCAACTTTTTGAAGTGGCGGATTCTGCTAGAATCAGCAAATATTTTTACAATTTGATCAGCGCTAAATACTGCTTCACAACAAGGAATGCAAATGAAGAAATTGCTCCCCATCCTTATCGGCCTGAGCCTGTCGGGGTTCACTACTTTGAGCCAGGCAGAAAACCTGATGCAGGTTTATCAGCAAGCACGCCTGAGCAACCCGGAATTGCGTAAATCCGCCGCCGATCGCGATGCTGCATTCGAAAAAATTAACGAAGCGCGTAGCCCATTACTGCCGCAACTAGGTTTAGGTGCCGATTACACCTACAGCAATGGCTACCGTGATGCAAATGGCGTCAACTCCAACGCAACCAGCGCGTCATTACAATTGACTCAGACGCTGTTCGACATGTCTAAATGGCGTGCCCTGACGCTGCAAGAAAAATCAGCAGGCATCCAGGACGTAACGTATCAGACCGATCAGCAAACGCTGATCCTGAATACCGCTACCGCTTATTTTAACGTACTGAACGCGATTGACGTGCTGTCTTACACTCAGGCACAGAAAGATGCGGTCTATCGTCAGTTAGATCAGACCACACAGCGTTTTAACGTGGGCCTGGTCGCCATCACTGACGTACAGAACGCCCGTTCACAATACGATACCGTGCTGGCGAACGAAGTGACCGCGCGTAACAATCTCGACAACGCGGTAGAACAGCTGCGCCAGGTGACCGGTAACTACTACCCGGAACTGGCTTCGCTGAACGTTGATGGCTTTAAAACCAACAAACCGCAGGCGGTGAACGCGCTGCTGAAAGAAGCAGAAAACCGCAACCTCTCATTATTGCAGGCGCGTTTGAGCCAGGATCTGGCGCGTGAACAGATTCGTCTGGCGCAGGATGGTCACTTACCGACGCTGGGTTTGACCGCCTCTACCGGCGTTTCTGACACCTCCTACAGTGGGTCGAAAACCAACACCTCCCAGTACGACGACAGCAACATGGGCCAGAACAAAATTGGTCTGAACTTCTCGCTGCCGCTGTACCAGGGCGGGATGGTTAACTCGCAGGTGAAACAAGCGCAGTACAACTTTGTTGGCGCGAGCGAACAACTGGAAAGCGCGCACCGCAGCGTGGTGCAAACCGTGCGTTCTTCGTTCAACAACATTAATGCTTCTATCAGTAGCATTAACGCGTACAAACAAGCGGTTGTCTCTGCCCAAAGCTCTTTAGATGCGATGGAAGCAGGCTATTCCGTAGGTACCCGTACCATCGTGGATGTGTTGGATGCCACCACCACGCTGTACAACGCCAAGCAGCAACTGGCGAATGCGCGTTATACCTATCTTATCAACCAGCTTAACGTCAAATCTGCGCTCGGTACGCTGAACGAGCAGGATCTGGTGGCGCTGAATAATACGCTGGGTAAACCGATCCCGACTTCTCCGGATAACGTAGCGCCGCAAAATCCGCAGCAAGATGCCGCTGTGAATGACTTTAACAGCAACGGCAATATGCCTGCGGCTCAACCAACGGCTGCACGTTCAACCAGCAGCAACGGTAACAACCCGTTCCGTAACTGATGCTGATGACGGGGCTTCGGCCCCGTCTGAACGTAAGGCAACGTAAAGATCCGCCCCTTCTTCCGCATTCTCGCCTCTTCCCGCTTCAATTTCGACCAGTCATCCTCTATTCTGAGCAGAGTTACCACTGGGTCCTGGAAGACATAAATGAAACGGACAAAATCTATACATCACGCCTCGTTCCGCAAAAGCTGGAGCGCGCGCCACCTGACTCCTGTCGCTCTGGCAGTTACCGCTGTTTTTATGCTCGCGGGCTGTGAAAAGAGTGACGAAACGGTTTCGCTTTATCAGAACGCGGACGACTGCTCTGCAGCTAATCCGGGTAAAAGCGCCGAATGTACCACCGCGTTTAACAATGCGCTGAAAGAAGCTGAACGCACCGCGCCAAAATACGCCACTCGCGAAGACTGTATCGCTGAATTCGGCGAAGGCCAGTGCCAACAGGCACCTGCACAAGCGGGCATGGCGCCGACCGGTGAAGGCCAGGCTCAGGCGCAGAATCAAAGCAGCGGCAGCTTCTGGATGCCGCTGATGGCAGGCTATATGATGGGCCGCATGATGGGTGGCGGTATGGGCGCTCAGCAGCCGCTGTTCAGCTCGAAAAATCCGGCCAGCCCGGCATACGGCAAATATACGGATGCCGGCGGCAAAAACTACGGCGCCGCAACGCCGGGTCGCACCATGACCGTACCGAAAACCGCCATGGCGCCGAAACCGGCTACCACCTCTACCGTAACCCGCGGCGGATTTGGCGAATCTGTGGCTAAACAGAGCACCATGCAGCGTAGCGCAAGCGGTACTACCACACGTTCAATGGGCGGCTGATCGTCATGGAAAGAGTCAGTATTGTTGAGCGCCCGGACTGGCGCGATAAAGCCACCGAATACGGTTTCAACTTTCACACTATGTACGGCGAGCCGTACTGGTGTGAGGATGCGTATTATAAGCTCACGCTTGCTCAGGTCGAAAAGCTGGAAGAGGTCACCGCAGAGCTGCATCAAATGTGCCTCAAAGTGGTGGAAAGGGTCATCGCCAGCGATGAGCTGATGACCAAGTTTCGCATTCCGAAGCATACCTGGGGCTTTGTCCGCCAGTCCTGGCTGACACAGCAGCCGTCGCTCTATTCGCGTCTCGATCTGGCGTGGGACGGCACGGGCGAGCCTAAGCTGTTAGAAAACAACGCCGATACGCCAACCTCTCTGTACGAAGCTGCGTTTTTCCAGTGGATCTGGCTGGAAGACCAACTCAATGCAGGCAACCTGCCGGAAGGCAGCGATCAATTCAACAGTCTGCAGGAAAAGCTGATCGAGCGTTTCGCCGAGCTGCGTGAGCAGTATGGTTTTCAGTTGCTACATCTGACCTGTTGTCGCGATACGGTGGAAGATCGCGGAACGATCCAGTATCTGCAGGATTGCGCTGCCGAAGCTGAAATCGCCACTGAATTCCTCTATGTCGAAGATATTGGTCTTGGTGAAAAGGGTCAGTTCACGGATATGCAAGATCAGGTCATAGCTAACCTGTTCAAGCTCTATCCGTGGGAATTCATGCTGCGCGAAATGTTCTCCACCAAGCTGGAAGACGCTGGCGTTCGCTGGCTGGAACCAGCCTGGAAGAGCATCATCTCCAACAAAGCGTTATTACCGCTGTTGTGGGAAATGTTCCCGGATCATCCGAATCTGCTGCCTGCGTATTTCGCCGAAGATGACTATCCTCAGATGGATAAATTCGTCGTAAAGCCGATCTTCTCACGTGAAGGCGCGAACGTTTCAATTATCGAAAACGGTAAAACGATCGAAGCAGTGGAAGGGCCGTACGGCGAAGAAGGTATGATCGTGCAGCAGTTCCATCAGCTACCGAAGTTTGGCGACAGCTATATGTTGATCGGCAGCTGGCTAATCAACGATCAACCAGCTGGCATTGGCATTCGCGAAGACCGCGCGTTGATCACGCAGGATCTCTCGCGTTTCTATCCGCATATTTTTGTCGAATGACTGAGAGTGCCGGGTGGTGGCTGCGTCTTACCCGGCCTACAGCATGAACTGTAGGCTCGATAAGCGCAGCGCCATCGGGCATTTATCATCCGACCTGCACCGACAACATACTCAAACTTCCCATCTCAATCCCGTCAACAGGAATAGTCACTGCCTCTTTGCCGTCCCAGGCACCTAATACATACAGCAGCGGCAGATAGTGATCCGGTGTCGGGTTCGATAACGATCCCCCTTCATGATCGAGATAGTTCACCAGCGGGTGCTGTTCAACCGGTCCCTGCCATGTCAGGTTTGCTTTAACATAATCGTTGAATGAGGTCGCCCACGGATATGGCGTGTTCTCACCGTGCCAACGCGCAGTGCGCAGGTTATGCACCACGTTACCGCTGGCTACCAGCATAATGCCCTCATCACGCAGTGCCGCCAGCTTGCGGCCCATTTCAAAATGCCAGGCCGCAGGTTTGGTACTGTCAATGCTCAGCTGCACCATCGGAATATCCGCATGCGGGTACATCTTGATCAGCACGCCCCATGAACCGTGGTCAAAACCCCAGGCCTCTTTGTCTAAGGTAACGGGCATCGGGGCCAGCAAGTCAACCAGATGCTGCGCCAGTTCCGGTGATCCAGGAGCCGGGTAATGGGTGTCATACAGCGCCTGCGGAAAACCGCCAAAATCGTGGATCGTTTTCGGCGCTTCCATCGCCGTCACGCCCGTGCCACGAGTGAACCAATGCGCCGAGACCACCACAATGGCTTTCGGGCGCGGCAACGTTTCCCCCAGTTGCTGCCAGGCGCGGGTATAAACGTTATCTTCCAGAACATTCATCGGGCTACCGTGACCCAAAAACAATGCTGGCATACGAGTTGAAGACATGATGATATCCTTACTGAGGGAGTCATTTTGATACCACCACAATACGCTTATTCGGCTGATGAAGAACTCAGATAACCATGATGAAGATCATCAGTTATTTTGACGATCCAACCCGGACAGCAGATTGATAAGGAGTTTTATTTGTCGATGTCAGTACCTTTACTTCTGACTTTACTGGCAGGCGCCGCCACGTTTATCGGCGCATTTCTCGGCGTGTTAGGGCAAAAACCCTCCAACCGCGTACTCGCCTTTTCTTTAGGCTTCGCCGCAGGGATTATGTTACTGATCTCACTGATGGAGATGCTCCCAGCCGCACTGGCTGCTGAAGGCATGTCGCCGGTATTGGGCTACGGAATGTTTATCGTTGGCTTACTGGGATACTTTGGCCTGGACCGCCTATTGCCGCACGCGCACCCTCAGGATCTGGTACAGAAAACCTCGCGGCCTCTGCCCGGCTCCATTAAACGTACCGCGATTTTATTAACGCTCGGCATTAGCCTGCACAACTTCCCGGAAGGGATAGCGACGTTTGTTACCGCCAGCAGCAACCTCGAGCTGGGCTTTGGTATTGCCCTTGCCGTCGCATTACACAATATTCCTGAAGGATTAGCCGTTGCGGGTCCAGTCTATGCAGCCACGGGCTCCAAACGGACGGCGATATTCTGGGCCGGGATCTCGGGCATGGCGGAAATCCTGGGTGGCGTACTGGCGTGGTTAATTCTGGGGAGCCTGATCTCGCCGGTGGTGATGGCGGCAATAATGGCAGCAGTCGCAGGAATTATGGTGGCGCTGTCCGTCGATGAGCTAATGCCGTTGGCAAAAGAGATCGATCCGAATAATAATCCCAGCTATGGGGTACTTTGTGGAATGTCGGTGATGGGGTTAAGTCTTGTCATCCTCCAGTCCATGGGGATCGGCTAATTCAGAGGGCGGATGCCACCCTGCTAATTTACAGCATCCGCTCATCCATAGCAGAACGTGAAGGACTATTCCTGTTCCTTAACCGCGCTGTTATCTTCGCCAGAACGACGAAAGAGTTTGTTTCGCGCCTCGAGTAATGCATCCCGGTCTTGCCGAAATGCCCGACAATAACGCTTCATATGGCAATAATAACCAACTGCAACGAGTGCAATTAATACAATCCAGTACCAGGCGATAAACATTCTTTTACCCTTAAAATTTAACATCATTAAACATTTAACGTTAAAATTTTACACAACCTTATTCTTACATACTCCTATAGTGGCATATTCCAGAAACAAATATATGATTTCGATCATATAAACCAGCAGCTATGCAAATAGTTGACACCGTTATAAAAAATAAAACAATGTCGACAAGATCACACTGCGCAATAATAAATATTGCCCTTAAAATAACGCACTCATACCATCCAAAAAATAATAAAAATTAGCGCCTGCAAAATAATACACCTCATCAATATTAATATATTCACCATAAAAGTAGCATCGGCAATACCATTTTTTATTATATTCACATCGTAAAAACATAATATATTCAGCACTGTTATATTTAAAGATAATATAAGGAGATATATCCATGTTTACACAGTACCGAAAAACACTTCTAGCCGGAACGCTTGCACTGACGTTTGGCTTTGCCGCAGGGAATTCATTTGCCGCAGGTTTCCAACCAGCCCAGCCCGCAGGAAAATTGGGTGCGATAGTCGTTGACCCATACGGAAACGCCCCTCTTACCGCACTGGTTGAATTAGATAGTCACGTTATTTCGGATGTTAAAGTCACCGTTCATGGTAAAGGTGAAAAAGGAGTCCCAATTACCTATACCGTCGGCAAAGAATCCCTCGCCACCTACGATGGGGTTCCTATTTTTGGCCTTTATCAAAAGTTCGCTAATAAGGTCACCGTTGAATATAAAGAAAATGGCAAGGCCATCAAGGAAGATTACGTGGTGCAAACATCTGCCATCGTTAATCACTACATGGATAACCGTTCTATTTCCGATTTACAGCAAACAAACGTTATTAAGGTCGCACCTGGCTTTGAAGACCGTCTCTATCTGGTGAATACCCACACCTTTACCGCGCAGGGCGCAGAATTCCACTGGCATGGTGAAAAAGATAAAAATGCCGGTATCCTGGATGCTGGTCCGGCCGGTGGCGCATTACCCTTTGATATCGCACCCTTTACCTTTGTCGTTGATACGGAAGGCGAATATCGTTGGTGGCTGGATCAGGACACTTTCTATGACGGTCATGACATGGATATCAACAAGCGCGGTTACCTGATGGGGATACGGGAGACACCGCGCGGCACCTTCACCGCCGTACAGGGCCAGCACTGGTATGAGTTCGATATGATGGGCCAGATTCTGGCCGACCATAAGCTGCCGCGCGGATTCCTCGACGCATCGCATGAGTCCGTCGAAACGGTGAACGGCACCGTACTGCTTCGCGTGGGTAAACGTGATTATCGTAAGGAAGATGGCATTCACGTCCAAACTATCCGCGACCAGATTATTGAAGTCGACAAATCCGGTCGTGTTGTTGACGTGTGGGATCTGACAAAAATTCTCGATCCGATGCGTGATGCACTGCTGGGTGCGTTGGATGCGGGCGCGGTATGCGTCAACGTGGACCTCGCTCATGCCGGCCAGCAGGCAAAACTGGAGCCAGATACCCCCTACGGTGACGCCCTCGGCGTGGGTGCGGGTCGTAACTGGGCGCACGTTAACTCCATCGCCTTTGACGCTAAAGATGACGCCATCATTATCTCTTCCCGCCATCAAGGGGTTGTCAAAATCGGTCGCGATAAACAGGTGAAGTGGATCCTTGCACCGTCTAAAGGCTGGAATAAGGCGCTGGCAAGCAAGCTGTTAAAACCGGTTGATGATAAAGGCAACGCACTGAAATGTGATGAAAATGGCAAGTGCGAGAATACCGATTTTGATTTTACCTACACTCAACACACCGCATGGCTCTCCAGCAAAGGAACGCTTACCATTTTTGACAACGGCGATGGCCGCGGACTCGAACAACCGGCGTTACCAACAATGAAATACTCCCGTTTCGTCGAATATAAAATTGACGAGAAAAAAGGGACCGTCCAGCAAATTTGGGAGTACGGAAAAGAGCGCGGTTATGATTTTTATAGCCCTATCACCTCGGTTATCGAATATCAAAAAGATCGCGACACCATGTTTGGCTTTGGTGGTTCGATTAATTTATTTGACGTTGGACAGCCAACCATCGGCAAAATCAACGAAATTGACTACAAAACAAAAGAAGTCAAAGTCGAAATTAATATCCTGTCCGATAAGCCAAATCAAACTCACTACCGTGCATTGCTGGTTCATCCACGCCAAATGTTTAAATAATTACATTAGATTAAGGATTAATTATGTCATCTAAATGGATCACTTCATTATTTAAAAGCGTGGTATTAACCGCCGCGCTTGCCTCACCGTTTGCAGCATCAGCGTTTACTGAAGGCACTGATTATATGGTTCTGGAAAAACCAATTCCCAATGCTGATAAGACGTTGATCAAAGTATTCAGTTACGCCTGCCCATTTTGCTACAAATATGATAAAGCCGTGACAGGGCCCGTGTCAGACAAAGTCGCCGATGTCGTTACTTTCACTCCGTTTCATCTGGAAACCAAAGGGGAATACGGTAAGCAGGCCAGTGAAATCTTTGCCGTAATGATTGCCAGGGACATGGCTGCAGGTATTTCATTGTTTGACGCCAAATCACAGTTTAAAAAAGCCAAGTTCGCTTATTACGCAGCCTACCACGATAAGAAAGAGCGCTGGTCAGAGGGTAAAGATCCCGCCTCATTCATCAAAACAGGGTTGGATGCAGCGGGCATGAGCCAGGCTGATTTTGACGCGGCATTGAAGGATCCAGCCGTCCAGCAAACGCTGGAGAAATGGAAAGCAGCATATGATGTCGCCAAAATCCAGGGCGTTCCGGCTTACGTCGTTAATGGTAAATACCTGATCTACACCAAAAATATCAAATCTATTGATTCCATGGCTGAGCTTGTCAGAGAGCTCGCGAAAAAATAAACAGGGACCCGGCTATGGCTTTCATAAAAGGATCGTGGCGAGACTTATGTAATACACCGGTTGATACCCTGGTGAGATGGCAGGAACAGCGCTTTCTGTGGCTGTTGATGGCTTGCGCAATGGGTGGATTGATTATTCTGGCGCACTCGTTCTTCCAAATCTATCTCTACATGGCCCCCTGCGAGCAATGTGTCTACATTCGTTTTGCCATGCTGGTGATGGTTTTTGGCGGATTGATTGCGGCAATCAACCCCAAAAATGTTGTTCTGAAGCTCATCGGTTGTATCGCGGCATTTTACGGCAGCATCCTGGGCATTAAGTTCTCCATCAAACTTAACAGCATTCATTATGCTGTACATAACCCGGACCCGGATTCGCTGTTTGGCGTACAGGGATGTTCCACCGATCCGACATTCCCTTTCAATTTGCCTCTGGCCAACTGGGCACCGGAGTGGTTTAAACCCACAGGAGATTGCGGCTATGACGCTCCCATTGTTCCCGACGGCGTGGCGCTCAGCAGTACGCAAAAGTGGTTTGTCGATCTGTACCAGCAGTCAGAAGGCTGGTATCTGATCCCGCCTTGGCATTTTATGAACATGGCGCAGGCCTGTTTGTTGGCCTTTAGTTTGTGCTTACTGTTGCTCGTCATTATGAGCGGCGCATGGGCATTAAAGCGGGTGAGAACCAAATAATCGGAGCAAGAAACAAAAAAACCGAAGCCTGGAAGATGGCTTCGGTTTTTTATGCTTACCGCGACTAACGTGGCAATTTGCGATTAGCTGGCTTTGCGCTCATGCGCCTGACGGTAAGCCACCAGGTCTTCGATAGTAACTACCGCCATATTATGCTTGCCGGCAAATTCGATACATTCTGGCGCACGCGCCATGGTGCCATCGTCATTGGTCAGTTCGCACAGCACGCCTGCCGGTTTAAACCCTGCCAGCGTCATCAGGTCGATGGTTGCTTCAGTGTGACCACCGCGGGTCAACACGCCACCTGCCTGAGCACGCAGCGGGAAAACGTGCCCCGGACGGTTAAGATCGGAAGGTTTAGCGCCATCCTGAATTGCCGCACGTACCGTAGTAACACGGTCCGCAGCGGAAACGCCGGTGGTCACGCCTTCTGCGGCTTCAATGGTCACGGTAAAACCGGTACCGTAAGCGCTGGTGTTATTTTCCACCATCATTGGCAGATCGAGCTGTTTGCGTCGGTCTTCAGTGATGCACAGGCATACAATACCGCTGCCGTGACGAATGGTCAGAGCCATCTGTTCAACAGTCATGGTTTCTGCCGGGAAAATCATATCGCCTTCGTTTTCACGATCTTCGTCGTCAAGCACCATCACACCGCGTCCTTCACGCAGCGCAGACAGCGCAAGTTCAACACGTTCGAAAGGCGTACCAAAAGAGGAAAGTAGCGTCTGATTCATGGTAAAAAAACCTCACTAAAATTATGGTTACCAGAATCAGGGCAGTCTTAGGAGTACCGTCTAAGCGGCAAAAAAATAACGTGAGCGGGTCCATGCCCGACTGGATCGTTACTCTCTCCCATCCGGACTCTAACCGTCGGCCCCGGAATTACACCGGATCTGCTGACCTTTGAGTTTGCACCCAAAGCGCTCGCGGGCTTTCAACCTGAGTTGATTTACCGCCGGTGGGGAATTTCGCCCCGCCCTGAGAATAAGCGGGTTAACTATAACGCTATTGATTACCTTCATCAACGCCTTTGCTCGTCTTAGCTTCACACAATTCTGGTTTATGCCTGTGCCAGTTCGCACTACAATAGGCAACAACACGTACCAGTTCAGGGAAACCACAATGATTGACCCGAAAAAAATTGAGCAGATTGCTCGTCAGGTTCACGAGTCGATGCCGAAAGGGATCCGCGAGTTTGGCGAAGACGTCGAGAAGAAAATTCGTCAAACGCTGCAGTCACAGCTGACCCGTCTGGATCTGGTAAGCCGTGAAGAGTTTGATGTACAGACTCAGGTTTTGCTGCGTACCCGTGAAAAGCTGGCGCTGCTTGAGCAACGTCTGACTGAGCTGGAATCGCGTGAAAAAACGGCAGAAGTTAAACCTGCTCCCGCGATCCCGTCAGTCGATCCGCAAGAGTAAAAACGACAACGGGCCGCAAGGCCCGTTTTTTCTGTTAGTGTTCCAGTTCTAGCTTCCTGGCCTCCGTCGCTTGCTGGCAGTACAGCGCATAGCGTTTGCAAAACCAGCTACGATGTTCTTCATCCATATTCCCAGTTATCGCCTGGATATCTACGGGATGGCCCTCAGCTTGCATCCTGGCAAAACTACGGGCCAGGAAATCGAAATTGTTCATTGAATACATATTGCTGTTCATGAGCATACCCTCCAGTTATTGAATATCTGTTAAGGCCATATGCTTTTTCTAATTTCAGTATTTCCCTGGATGCGAAGTTATTCTGTACATATTGTGCGCAAAACCACTGCGCTGGTTCACAGTTTCCCACGAAATCTAAGAGGGGCCGGATTTAAGGTCAGCGTGACGCACGCTTATTGTGACGTCATGTAAAAGTAAATCGGGGGGGAGAAATCCCTTCTCCCCTTATTCCTTTACTCTGGGTTGAAGAAAACAGCAGCATCAATAGCAAGAAACGTATCGAATCCAAAAGTTCGATACGTTTCCAGCATTTGTTATTTATCGCTGTCTTTTTGGATCTTCTTGATGATATTGGTCGTTGAGCAGCCATCTTCAAAGTTCAGCACCAGCACTTCTCCGCCGTTCGCCCACACTTCTTTGCTGCCCGCAATATCTTCCGGCTTATAGTCGCCGCCTTTTACCAGCAGATCCGGCAGGATGCCGGCAATCAGACGCTGTGGTGTGTCTTCTTCAAAAGAGACCACCCAGTCGACAGCTTCCAGCGCGCCCAGCACGATCATGCGCTGTTCCAGCGGGTTGACCGGACGCGTATCGCCTTTCAGACGTTTGGTCGAAGCATCGCTGTTTACCGCCACGATCAGACGATCGCCCAGCTTGCGCGCATTCGCCAGATAGGAAACGTGGCCAGCATGTAGGATGTCGAACACGCCGTTGGTCATCACCACTTTCTCACCGCGCTTGCGGGCGCTGGCTACGGCCTGTTTCAGCTCAGACTCGCTCATCACGCCAAAGCCAGTGTCGGCCCGACCGCGCACGGCGTTTTCCAGTTCAATCGGGGAAACGGTGGAAGTCCCCAGTTTACCGACGACAACACCCGCTGCGGCATTAGCAAAATAGCACGCCTCTTCCAGAGTGTTCCCCGCCGCCAGCGTCGCAGCCAGCACGCCGATCACCGTATCGCCCGCCCCCGTCACGTCATACACTTCCTGCGCCTGCGTCGGCATATGCAGTGGCGATTTGCCCGGTTGCAGCAGCGTCATACCCTGTTCGGAACGCGTGATCAGCAGCGCGGAAAGGTCGAAATCTGCAATCACTTTCATGCCGCGCTCAACCAGTTCATCTTCGCTTTTGCACTTACCGGCCACCGCTTCAAATTCAGACAAATTCGGCGTCAGCAGCGTTGCGCCACGATAGCGTTCAAAATCGGTCCCTTTCGGATCGATAAGCACCGGCACCCCAGCCTTACGCGCCAGAGCAATCATCTGCTGCACGCTTGCCAGCGCACCTTTGGCGTAATCGGAGAGCACCAAAGCGCCAATGGAGCCCAGAGCCTGGTTAATACGCTCATGCAGTGGCTGCGGATCCACGCCTTCAAAACCTTCTTCGAAATCCAGGCGAATCAGTTGCTGGTTGCGGGAAAGCACGCGCAGTTTGGTGATCGTCGGATGAGTTGGCACAGAAACGAAGTCACATTTTACGTTCACATCCGCCAGCGTTTTGCTCAGCGCACGCGCCGCGTCGTCAATCCCAGTCAGGCCAACCAGACGCGAATTCGCTCCCAGAGAGGCAATGTTCATCGCCACGTTTGCTGCGCCACCGGGACGTTCTTCAATGGTATCAACCTTCACCACCGGAACCGGCGCTTCAGGTGAAATACGGCTGGTAGGACCGTACCAGTAGCGATCTAGCATCACATCACCGACAACCATGACTCCTGCACGTTCAAACTCTGGCAGCGTTACTTTCATTCCTGTCTCCTGAGAGATTCTCTGAGGGTCTTAAAATTTGCGCGCGATAATAGCACACTTCACTCGGCAACCAGCCACTTCTGCCAGCTGTCACGCACCAGCGTACGTTCAGCGTCGAAGTGCTCCGGCGCCACATGGCCCGGAAGTTCCTGCAATGCAAGATGATGAAGTTCATCGCGCAGCGTCGTATAAGCACGGGTAAGCGCCAGCGCTTCCTGCTCATCCATAATGTCGTTTTGCGCCAGTAACTCCAGAATGCGCACGTTATCCGACCAGCGCGTCAGCTTCGGTTTTTCATGCGCATAGCGCAGCACCAGGTATTGCGTAATAAACTCAATGTCGGTGATGCCGCCTTCATCCGCTTTGATATCAAAACGATCGCGATGCTTATTGCCCAAATGGGCCCGCATTTTCTCACGCATTTCGCGCACATCGGTCTGCAAGGTTT
The DNA here is from genome assembly GCF_013816515.1 of Citrobacter sp. RHB35-C21. NCBI lineage: Bacteria > Pseudomonadati > Pseudomonadota > Gammaproteobacteria > Enterobacterales > Enterobacteriaceae > Citrobacter > Citrobacter sp. RHB35-C21. Next base: position 694,734 of record NZ_CP057147.1, on the reverse strand, counting down.
TCGCATCGCGGACGAGGGTCATGATATCGCGACGAATCGCATCAAACTGAGAGGTCAACCGTGGGTCGCCGTACACCACTCGAGCGCGCACCAGCGCTTGATGCTCCCACGTCCAAGCTTCGTTGCGCTGGTAATCAGCGAAAGCCTCGGTTGATGTCACCAGCATTCCCGCCGCGCCGGACGGACGCAACCGCGCATCCACTTCATACAAAATACCGGATGAGGTGCGGGTGCTGAAAAGGTGCATAATGCGCTGCGACAGACGCAAATAGAACTGTCGCCCGTCAATCTCACGCTCACCATCCGTCATCACGTCCATAGGACAGTCATGCAGGAAGATCAGATCAAGATCCGAACTGTAGCCCAGCTCCCAGCCGCCCAGTTTGCCATACCCGACGACGGCAAAACCGCGCCCCTCGCGCCCGTCAAGATGAGTGGGTTGCCCGTAGCGAGCGACCATCTGCATCCACGCCTGCTGGACTACCGCATCAATAATAGCTTCCGCCAGCCAGGTTAAGTGGTCGCTCACCTTCATCACCGGCAGCGTACCAGCGATATCTGCCGCGGCAATGCGCAGCAACTGCGTTTGCTTAAACTGACGCAGCGCTTCCAACTGCTGCTCTTCGTCATCTTCCGGTACGCGCAGCAAATACTGGCGCAGTTCATCACGGTAGGCATCCGTCGCGGTGGGTTGATACAGGGTGTTCGGATCCAGCAGTTCATCGAGCAACAGCGGATACCGCGCCAGCTGGCTGGCGATCATCGGCGAAGCGGCACATAACGAAATCAGATGCTTAAGCGCTCCGGGGAATTCGCTCAGCAGCTCCAGATAGGTCGTACGGGTCACAATGCCTACCAGCAGCGGTGTGATGCGCGACAGTGGGACTGAGGCGTCGTCACGCGAACAGACATCGCTCAGCAGATGTGGCATTAAGTGATCCAGCACCTGGCGTCCGCGTGGGCCAATGGTGCGTTTATCCAGCTCTTTGCGAAAATCGGCAATCAGAGACAACACGCGCCGGCGATCGTCATCCGCCAGATGCGTCAGCACCGGCGTGGTGTCATCTTCCTGTAATGCGTCCTGCCACAGTTCACGCCACTGTTCTGAGAGCGACTCTTCCTGGGTTTCTGCTTCGTCATCGCCAATCAACTCGTTAAACACCCGGCGCACGTTGTCCATATGACTGGCCAGCACATCGGTTAGCTGCTGCCAGTCATCGACGTTCATCCCCCACGCCAGCCGCGCGCGGTTCAGTTCATCGCCTGGCAACGTCTGGGTCTGCTCATCATTGATACTTTGCAGCAGGTTCTCCAGACGACGTAAATAGAGATAGGCTGCGCGCAGTTGTTCCGCGTCGGTGTCTGACAGCAGGTGCAAGGCATTGATGGCGCTGAGCGTGGGTAACAGCGAGCGGGATTGCAATGACGGCTCGCGCCCACCGCGAATAAGCTGGAATACCTGCACGATAAATTCGATTTCACGAATACCGCCCGCGCCCAACTTAATGTTGTCTTTCAGACCACGGCGGCGCACTTCGCGGGCAATCATTCCTTTCATGTTACGCAGAGACTGGATCACACTGAAATCAATATAGCGGCGGAAAACAAAAGGCCGCAGCATAGCGCGTAGCTCACTGACGTAAGTACCGTCGGAATCGCCCATAATGCGGGCTTTGACCATCGCATAGCGTTCCCAGTCGCGCCCTTGTTCTTGGTAATAATCCTCCAGCGCGGAGAAGCTCAGCACCAGCGGGCCGCTGTCGCCAAACGGGCGTAAACGCATATCCACCCGATAGACAAATCCATCCATTGTGGGCTGATCCAGCACTTTGATAAGCCGCTGGCCCATACGGGTAAAGAACTGGGCGTTATCCAGCTCGCGACGTCCACCCTGCGTACTGCCGTGCTCCGGCCAGGCAAAAATCAGATCGATATCAGAGGAAAAATTCAGTTCGCCGCCGCCCAGTTTCCCCATGCCTAAAATCAGCAGCGGTTGCGCAACACCTTGTGGATTACAGGGCGTACCCCATTCACGACAGCAGGCGGCGTATAACCAGTCACGCGCGGCGACGATCAGCGTTTCAGCCAAATGGCTTAGCTGCTGCAAGATACTCTCTTCCGTCACCAGCGACAGCGTCTGCGCCCAGGCGATACGCACCATGATGCGACGGCGAAACAGACGCAGCTCACGCATTAGCGTGTTTTCATCGCTAACGTCGACCAATGCTTGCTGTAACCAATCAGCATAGTGTTGCCATTCATCCGCCCCGGGTGGCGTGCTTTCCAGTTCGACCAGCCATTCGGGATGGGCAATAATGCTGTCGCGAAAAAAATCACTGAATGTAAGCACTGACTTCGCCTGAATGCTAAGCGAGGATTCAGATATTGCTGCTGGCAGCCGCTCAACAACGGTCGGCCAGTACTGCTGTAACGGTGAAGAGAGCTGCTTCATTTATGGATTATCCTTTGAATAGTACCGGGCAGCGGCATGTTGCCTTATCCAGCCTGCATGCCGCTTCCGCCCATCGCGTAGGCCTGATAAGCGCAGCGCCATCAGGCATCCCGGCCTCACCCTGATTATCGTTTTCCGCTGTGTAGCCAGAACGGTTCCAAAGCAATCGCCTCGTTGCGGAAGTGTTCAATTTCAATGTATTGGTTGGCCGCAATGGCGTGACGTAAACCCTGCCAGGTGGCGATCCATTCCGATGCGACCTTTTCGTCGTAGTATCCCGCCAGCATCAGCATGCTATCAATATTGCGCGTCAGGCGCGGAAGTTGATCGGCGTACTGATCGCCCAGCGGCTGAGCAAAAGCTGTTTTCAGTTCAGCGGCATGGCGCGAGAGATGGGTATCTGAGAAACGCTTAAAGGAGTCGGCTATTTTACCCTGCGCCTTCGCATCAAGGAACGGCTGCCACCCTTTGGTCACCAGCCATTCGGTCAACGCCAGCTTGGCCATCGCCGTTTGCGTGCTGTAAACCGCGGAAACGGCAGAAACGTCAGACGTAATGATCGCTTCCGACTGGGTCAGCAAATCACGTAAGTGAGCACTCGCTTTTCGCGGCACATTACCGCCAAACAGCATCAGAATGTGACGCACCAGGCCCATCGCAGCCAGCACCTCGGCTTTCGCCCCTTTGACGCCGCGCACCCACAGCTCTTCATGGTACTGCCACTGTGATAATGCCAGCTCCAGCGCCGCTTCCAGCCCTTGCTCAATACTCGCTTTTGCCGGAACCTTCAAAATGCGCGTCGGTTTGAGTTCACGCGGTGCATTCCCCTGAGCCAGATGATAGCCGCGCGCCGCTTTACTCAGGCTGCCCTGGCGTAAACCGGTTTGCGATACCAGTTGGTTTGCCAGCTTCAATACCGCACGGGTATCGCCGCTTAACAGCTCCAGTTCAAGCTCACAGATAGGTTCAGCCAACTCGCCCGCTTTCACTTCCCCAAGATCGAGGGCCATTTCAATGCGGCTACCGTCGATATCAAGGTGCCATTTCTCACGGTAAAAATCGGTGCTGAAGAGCGGCTGTACCTGAGAGGCAAGTTCAGCGGGCAGTTCGCCATCAGGCCAGACTTCCGTTGGGAACAGGGAGAGATCCAACTCTGGCGCGTTCAGCGCAACGTTAAACTCCGGCCGCTGATGCAGGCCGCCCGTCACTCGTCCGGCAATTTTCATGGTCATTTCGTAATGACCGTTCTCACCGCGAATACGCAGCCCCATATCGTGACCACGCAGCCACGCATCGGGCGTTTCGTAGTAGATATTCAGCAACTGGCTGGGCGCATGATGCTCTCCCCCCAGCGTATTCAGACGTTCACGTAGCGCATCTACAGCGTCACTATTGACGATAAATTTTAATTCGATTTCCTGGGCCATGGTCTTGTACTTATGGGTTATGTCACAGTTGAGAAAACTGACTGCGAACTAAGCTCGTTCTTTATGGTCAGTAGATAGTATTTTGCGCCAAATTGCCATGCAACGAGCAATTTGACGGGCGTAAAAGTTTCGAGTTGTGGCAAAAAGGACACAGATGATTCCGATTGATGTCGAATGCTTTGCGTAGAGACACTGATGCCACTACTATCGTTCCACTTTCTATGACAATAACGACAGCCTGATGCCAAAATTACGCCTGATTGGATTAACTTTACTCGCACTTAGCGCCACTGCAGTCTCTCATGCCGAAGAAAAGCGCTATGTTTCTGACGAACTGAACACCTGGGTCCGCAGCGGTCCGGGAGATAATTATCGCCTCGTGGGTACGGTTAACGCCGGCGAGGAAGTCACGCTATTACAGACCGATGCCAACACCAACTACGCCCAGGTGAAAGACAGCACCGGACGTACCGCCTGGATCCCACTGAAAGAGCTGAACAGTACGCCGAGCCTGCGTACCCGCGTTCCCGATCTGGAAAACCAGGTCAAGACCTTGACCGATAAGCTCAATAATATCGACACCACGTGGAATCAGCGCACCGCCGATATGCAGCAAAAAGTGTCGCAAAGCGACAGCGTAATCGACGGGCTGAAACAAGAAAACCAGAAGCTGAGGAACGAGCTTATCGTGGCGCAAAAGAAGGTCAGCGCAGCCAACCTTCAGCTTGATGACAAACAGCGCACCATCATCATGCAGTGGTTTATGTACGGCGGCGGCGTGCTGGGTCTTGGTTTGCTGCTCGGCCTGGTTCTGCCACACATGATCCCCAGCCGTAAACGCAAAGATCGCTGGATGAACTGAATCGCCTTCTCCGCCACACTGACATATGATTAAGGGATCATAATTTCAAAAGGAAAGTGGCGTGAAGATTTATCTGGTCGGTGGTGCTGTTCGGGATGCGTTATTAGGGCTACCGATTAAAGATAAAGATTGGGTTGTTGTCGGCGCCACGCCGCAAGAGATGCTCGACGCGGGCTACCAGCAGGTAGGCCGCGATTTTCCCGTGTTTCTGCATCCGCAAACCCGGGAAGAGTATGCGCTGGCGCGTACCGAACGCAAATCAGGCTCGGGGTATACCGGATTCACCTGTTACGCCGCGCCGGATGTGACGCTGGAGGCTGATCTTCAGCGTCGCGATCTGACCATCAACGCAATGGCCCGCGATGACGACGGCGAGATTATCGATCCGTATAACGGACGCGACGATCTGGAAAACCGTCTGCTACGCCATGTGTCCCCCGCCTTTAGCGAAGATCCATTGCGCGTGCTGCGCGTGGCGCGCTTTGCTGCCCGCTATGCGCACCTCGGTTTTCGTATCGCTGAAGAAACCATGACGCTGATGCGCGATATGAACGCCGCAGGGGAACTGGAACACCTGACGCCAGAGCGGGTGTGGAAAGAAACTGAAGGTGCTTTAACCACCCGTAACCCACAAGTATTTTTTCAGGTCCTGCGCGACTGCGGCGCACTGCACGTCCTGTTTCCGGAAGTAGATGCCCTGTTTGGCGTTCCCGCGCCCGCGCAATGGCATCCGGAAATTGATACAGGTATTCACACGCTGATGACGCTGTCGATGGCGGCCATGTTAAGTCCGGAGGTCGACGTGCGTTTCGCCACGCTGTGCCACGATCTTGGCAAGGCATTGACGCCAAAAGCGCTGTGGCCACGCCACCACGGTCACGGTCCGGCTGGCGTGAAGCTGGTCGAGCAACTGTGCCAACGCCTGCGCGTGCCGAATGACATCCGTGATTTAGCCAAACTGGTAGCCGAGTTCCACGACCTCATTCATACCTTCCCGATCCTGCAGCCGAAAACCATCGTTAAGCTGTTTGATTCCATCGATGCCTGGCGCAAACCGCAGCGCGTGGAGCAAATCGCTCTGACCAGCGAGGCCGACGTGCGTGGGCGAACCGGTTTTGAAGCGGCGGATTATCCGCAAGGCAGGCTGTTGCGTGAAGCCTGGCAGGTTGCGCAGGCGGTACCAACGAAAGACGTCGTTGAGGCGGGATTCAAAGGTCAGGCTATTCGCGAGGAACTGACCCGGCGTCGGATCGCGGCGGTGGCCGACTGGAAAGAACAACGTTGCCCGAAAGCGTAGACAGTGCATTGCCGGATAAGCGTTAACGCCGCTATCCGGCAAGCTAGTAAAATCAGAAGAACACGACGTAAACGGTAGCCGCCACAATAAAGCGGTAAATCGCAAACGGAATAAACGAGATGCGCTTAATCAGCTGTAGGAAGGTTTTGATCGCCACCAACGCCACGATAAACGCCGTCACGAAACCAACTGCAAACATCGGAATATCTGATGCGCTGAGGAACGTCCAGCTTTTGTAGAGATCCAGCGCCGTTGCGCCCATCATCATCGGCACGGCCAGCAGGAAGGAGAATTCGGAGGCCGCGTAACGGCTTACTCCCATCAGCATACCGCCAGAAATCGTCGCCCCGGAGCGAGAAAAACCCGGCCACAGCGCCAGACACTGGAAACAGCCAATCATAAACGCCTGGCGATAGGTCATATCATCCAGACCCGGCGCACGCGGCTCTTTCGGCTTCAGGCATTCTGCGGCAATCAGCAGCACGCCCCCTACCACCAGCGCATACATCACGTTGATCGGGTTAAACAGCGATTTGATGATGTCGTGGAAAATCAGTCCCAGTACGACGGCAGGAACCATCCCCAACAGGATATGGCCCAGCGTCAGCCGACCTTTGCCAGTGCCTTCATGTGGGACCTTACCGAAGTGAATGCCAATCAGGCCAAACAGGCGTCGCCAGAACATCACCACGACCGCCAGGATAGAGCCCAACTGGATAACCACTTCAAATGTTTTTGCGGTGTCACCCTCAAAACCCAGCAAGTGGCCAACAATAATCATATGGCCGGTACTGGAAACGGGTAAAAACTCCGTCAATCCTTCGACCACACCCAAAATTGCCGCCACCAGCAGCGAGTGCATATCACTCATTAATGAACCTCTAGATAGATAAACCACGGCGAAAACGAGCCGACATAAAGACCCTTTTATACCCGTTTGGTTTAGATATTATTATTTTAATTATTTTCTTTCAGATTATTGCCACGCTCAATGATAACCCCGACGTTCGCCGCACGGGCTACCGCGCCAGGTTTACTGAGTTTGATCCGCACCCATGGAGAATTAAAACGGCTAAGCAGCAGATCCGCCACTTCTTCCGCCACGCGTTCGACCAGCGCAAAGCGCCCGCCTTCCACATGATTAACAACCGTTTGAGCAATATCAGCATAGCTCAGGCAATCAGCCACATCATCGCTTTTAGCCGATTTACGGTTGTCCCACGCCATTTCGATATCGAACACCAACTGTTGTTCGATCGTTTGTTCCCAGTCGTAAACACCAATAGTGGTGATTACAGAAAGTTGCTCTATAAATACAATATCCATCACGACCTGCCTGCTTTTTGGCTAACCCGGATACCACTTCCGGCGAAATATGCGTATTATCCACAGAAGTAGCGTTTTACACGACATTTTCAAAACGGAACAGCTTATGAGTGCAATCGCGCCTGGAATGATTATCTTCGCGTACCTCTGTGGCTCAATTTCCAGTGCTATTCTGGTATGCCGCCTTGCTGGATTACCGGACCCGCGTGACAGCGGATCTGGGAATCCGGGCGCGACAAACGTATTGCGCATCGGTGGCAAAGGAGCCGCCGTCGCGGTGCTGATTTTCGACGTCCTGAAAGGTATGTTACCCGTCTGGGGTGCCTATGCGCTAGGCATTAGCCCCTTCTGGCTGGGATTGATCGCGATCGCCGCCTGTCTGGGTCACATTTGGCCGGTCTTCTTCGGCTTTAAAGGTGGGAAAGGCGTTGCCACCGCCTTTGGCGCAATTGCGCCGATTGGTTGGGATTTAACCGGCGTGATGGCCGGAACCTGGCTGCTGACCGTCTTATTAAGCGGCTATTCATCACTAGGCGCTATCGTCAGCGCGCTGATCGCCCCCTTTTACGTCTGGTGGTTCAATCCCCAGTTCACTTTCCCGGTGTCCATGCTGTCGTGCTTAATTCTGTTACGCCACCATGACAACATTCAGCGTCTGTGGCGTCGTCAGGAGCCAAAGATCTGGACCAAGCTGAAGAAAAAACGCGAAAGAGACCCAGAGTGATTTTAATGTCGGATAGCGACGCAACAGCGTCTTATCCGGCGTGGGGAATGTGATACCCCTCTACCGGTTTGCCTAATCGGTGCTGGCACCACGTCGCCAGAAACTCCACGCACACCCGAAGCTTCACGCTGCGATACAGCGGCTCCTGATAAACCGCCCAGATATTGGCGCTTTGCGCATAGTCCGGCAGCACGCGCACCAGTTCACCGCTTGCCAGAAACGGCTGCAGGTCCCATTCGGAACGCAGCATAATCCCTTTTCCCTGTAGCGCCCACTGCAACACAATCTCGCCGCTGTTAGAGGAAAGATGTCCCGCCACCTTGACCGACTTTTTCTCCTGGCCGTTATCCAGCTCCCACACCCCGTGGGTCATATCGCGTTCTTTAGTGACCAGGCAATCATGACGACTTAATTCCTGCAGCGTTGTCGGCTCACCGTATTTTTGTAAATACGTCGGCGCTGCACATAATATTCTTCTATTTTTCGTTAACAAATGCGCAATATAATAATCCGGAATCTCGTCATTAATACGAATATCCAAATCGATATTATCCTGTGCCAAATCAATTTGCCGATCATAAAGTTCAAAATGCACCTGTAATTCAGGATAGCTATGCATCAGTTCGGTAATAGCCGGTGCAATATAACTGCGCCCAAAGCCAAAGCTACAGCCGATACGAATCATCCCTGCCGGGCGTGTTTTGAGTTGCGTGACGTCATCGACCAGATGCTGATAGCCCGCAAGAATAGCCTGCGCATGTTCATAACAACGTTGACCACTCTCCGTGAGTGTCACGCCGCGCGCGGAGCGGCTTAGCAGCGTCGTCCCCAGCGTGGACTCAAGGATCTGAATGCGTTTCGTCACAAACGCGGGCGTTTGGCCGAGCGCCGCGGCGGCGGCACTGAAACTGCCGCTATGAACAATTTCAACCAGGACCTGCAGGTCTTTCGCGAGGGGATACGTGTTCAGCATGATCGGTATATCCGTAAAGTTGTTAACCGCAGTGTAATTCCCTCATGCGTATTAAACCCTGCCTTTGCGCAATTTTTATTGCTTATCTGAACATCATTCACGATCTGTTAATTGGATATTCACAGTGGCAAATAATATAAAACCACATTTTTAGTGGTAGTTTGTGGCGGAGAATTTATTTCCAGATAAATAAAAGAACTGGAGTTAACAAGATGAGCAATCAAAATAACCAAAATGCGATAACTACGCTGACAAACATTGTCGCCGATTTTACCGCCATGATTTCTACCCGCATGCCTGACGACGTCGTAGATAAATTAACACAGCTGCGTGAAGGCGAAACTTCGCCGATGGGTAAAATCATCTACCACACCATGTTTGACAACATGCAGAAAGCTATCGACCTGAACCGTCCGGCCTGTCAGGACACCGGCGAGATTATGTTCTTTGTGAAGGTCGGCTCCCGTTTTCCGCTGCTGGGCGAACTGCAAAGCATCCTGAAACAGGCCGTTGAAGACGCCACGGTAAAAGCGCCGCTGCGCCATAACGCGGTCGAGATTTTTGACGAAGTGAATACCGGCAAAAATACCGGTACCGGTGTGCCGTGGGTCACCTGGGACATCATCCCTGATAACGACGACGCGGAAATCGAAGTCTACATGGCAGGCGGCGGTTGTACGCTGCCGGGACGTTCAAAAGTGTTAATGCCTTCTGAAGGCTACGAGGGCGTGGTGAAATTTGTCTTCGAAAATATCTCCACGTTGGCAGTCAACGCTTGCCCGCCGGTGCTGGTGGGCGTAGGTATTGCCACCTCCGTGGAAACCGCCGCCGTCCTTTCTCGTAAAGCGGTGCTACGTCCTATCGGATCACGTCATCCGAATCCAAAAGCGGCCGAACTGGAACTGCGTCTGGAAGAAGGGCTGAACCGTCTGGGCATTGGCCCGCAAGGGTTGACCGGGAATAGCTCGGTGATGGGCGTGCATATCGAATCCGCCGCACGCCATCCGTCGACTATCGGCGTTGCCGTTTCTACCGGCTGCTGGGCACACCGTCGCGGCACGCTGTTGGTTCATGCTGACCTCTCCTTCGAAAACCTGTCTCACACCCGGAGCGCGTTATGAAAAAGATCCTCACAACCCCGATCAAAGCCGAAGATCTGGCCGACATTCGCGTTGGCGATGTCATCTACCTGACCGGTACGCTGGTGACCTGTCGTGACGTGTGTCACCGCCGCCTGATCGAACTGAAGCGCCCGATTCCTTATGACCTGAACGGCAAAGCCATTTTCCACGCGGGGCCCATCGTACGTAAGAACGGTGAAAAATGGGAGATGGTCTCCGTTGGCCCAACCACCAGCATGCGTATGGAAGCGTTTGAGAAAGACTTTATCGAGCAGACGGGCGTCAAACTGGTGGTCGGCAAGGGCGGCATGGGACCGCTAACGGAAGCAGGCTGCAAGCAGTTTAAAGCGCTGCACGTAATCTTCCCGGCAGGCTGTGCGGTCGTGGCGGCAACCCAGGTCGAAGAGATCGAAGAGGTACACTGGACCGAACTTGGCATGCCGGAGTCCCTGTGGGTATGTCGGGTAAAAGAGTTCGGCCCGCTGATCGTTTCCATCGATACCCACGGCAATAACCTGATCGCCGAAAACAAAAAGCTGTTCGCTGAACGTCGCGATCCTATCGTCGATGAAATCTGCGAGCACGTGCACTACATCAAATAACCCTCCCGGAGAGGCGCTGCGCCTCTCCCTTTTCGTAGGGATACAACAATGGCACCTTTAGCTGGTTGGTGGCGATACCTGGCTCCGCTGGTGGTCATCGCCATTATTGCTGTACTGCCCGTCCCCAACGGTCTTGAGAGCCACACCTGGCTCTATTTTGCCGTTTTTACCGGTGTGATTGTGGGGCTTATTCTGGAACCTGTACCGGGCGCGGTGGTAGCGATGATTGGCATTTCGATCATCGCCGTCCTTTCACCGTGGCTGCTGTTCAGCCCGGAGCAACTCGCGCAGGACGGTTTTAAATTTACCGCCAAATCGCTGTCATGGGCGGTATCAGGTTTTTCAAACTCGGTAATCTGGCTTATCTTCGCGGCCTTTATGTTTGGTACCGGCTATGAGAAAACCGGGCTCGGTCGGCGTATCGCGCTGATGCTGGTGAAGAAGATGGGGCACCGGACGCTATTTCTTGGCTATGCGGTGATGTTCTCTGAACTTATCCTCGCTCCCGTCACGCCGTCCAACTCCGCGCGCGGGGCCGGAATAATCTACCCGATTATCCGCAACCTGCCGCCGCTGTATAACTCGCAGCCCAATAGCGCCAGTTCTCGCTCCATTGGCTCGTACATTATGTGGATGGGCATTGTCGCCGACTGCGTCACCAGCGCCATTTTCTTAACGGCGATGGCGCCGAACCTGCTGTTAATAGGCCTGATGAAAGGCGCGTCCCACACGGCGCTGAGCTGGGGCGACTGGTTCTTAGGCATGCTGCCGCTGAGTATTTTACTGGTGCTGATTGTGCCCTGGCTGGCGTACGTGTTGTATCCACCGGTACTGAAATCCGGCGATCAGGTTCCGCGCTGGGCGGATACAGAGCTAAAAGCAATGGGACCGCTCTGCGCACGCGAGAAAAAGATGTTGGTGCTGATGGTCGGCGCACTGGTGCTGTGGATCTTCGGCGGCGATTACATTGACGCCGCGATGGTCGGATACAGCGTAGTGGCGTTGATGCTGGTACTGCGCATCATTAGCTGGGATGACATCGTCAGTAATAAAGCCGCGTGGAACGTCTTTTTCTGGCTGGCCTCGCTGATAACGCTGGCGACCGGGCTCAATAACACCGGTTTTATTACCTGGTTCGGCAAGCTGCTGGCAAACGGGTTGAGCGGTTATTCGCCGATGATGGTGATGGTGGCGCTCATTGTGGTGTTCTATTTGCTGCGCTACTTCTTTGCCAGCGCCACGGCGTATACCTCCGCCCTGGCGCCGATGATGATTGCCGCCGCACTGGCAATGCCGGAAATTCCACTTCCGGTCTTCTGCCTGATGGTCGGCGCAGCCATTGGTCTCGGCAGCATTCTGACCCCGTATGCCACCGGTCCTAGCCCTATCTACTACGGCAGCGGCTATTTGCCTACGGTGGATTACTGGCGACTCGGTGCTATTTTTGGCCTGATTTTCCTTGTGCTGCTGGTGATTACCGGTCTGGTCTGGATGCCCCTCGTTTTACTGTAAAACCCCATTGGGGCGGCATATTGTCGCCCCTTTATCCATAAGCTTCTCATATGATCGATTTCCCGATGCGCTGAGGCATACTTTTTTGTATGCAAACACCCTCATGCTGATAAGGGAAACGCTCTGGACACGGTTGCGCACGAGACACTCACACGGGGCTGGCAGGCCGAACTGGATCTGCATTTCACCCGCACTGGGCACAACACGGTGCTCGCCTCGGCGCGTCATCATGGTCCATTGACGGTTCAGCGTCCGTTTTACCCGGAAGAGGACGTCTGCCACCTCTATTTGCTTCATCCACCCGCGGGGATCGTCGGCGGGGATGAACTACACATTGCCGTAACTCTCAACGAAAACAGCCATGCGTTAATCACCCAGCCCGGCGCGGGAAAGTTTTATCGCAGCGGTGGGCCGCAGGCGTTGCTGCGCCAACATTTCACGCTCGCGCCGCACGCCACGCTGGAGTGGCTCCCCCAGGATACGATCCTCTTTCCTGGCGCCAACGCCACTATCCAGTCCGTCTTTCACATCGCGTCGGAGAGTCGACTGCTGGCCTGGGATCTGCTGTGCCTCGGGCGACCAGTTATGCAGGAGTCCTTCAACCACGGCTCGCTGCAAAACCGTCTGGAAGTGTGGCGAAATGGGCAGCCGCTGCTGATAGAGCGCTTGCAGTTGCAGAAGGGGGAGCTGAGCGGCGTCGCGCACCATCCCTGGGTCGGCACGTTGCTGTGTTATCCGGCCACTGAAAACATGCTGGAAGGCACGCGCGAGCGGCTGACGCCGCTTGGCGATTACGCCGGGGCAACGCTTAACGACTCACTGCTGACGATCCGCTTTCTTGCCGACGACAACCTGATTGTTCAGCGCGTTATGCGTGGCATTTGGCAATTTCTGCGCCCGCTTTTGACACACAAACCACCCGTACTACCGCGAATCTGGCAAACCTAAGAGACCCCGTATGGAACTAACCCCCAGAGAAAAAGACAAGCTGTTGCTGTTTACCGCCGCGCTGGTGGCAGAACGTCGCCTGGCCCGCGGGCTGAAGCTGAACTATCCGGAATCGGTGGCGCTAATTAGCGCTTTCATCATGGAAGGGGCACGCGATGGTCAAACCGTGGCCTCGCTGATGGAAGACGGGCGTCACATCCTGCACCGCGATCAGGTGATGGAAGGCGTACCGGAGATGATCCCTGATATTCAGGTTGAAGCGACGTTTCCGGACGGATCAAAGCTGGTCACCGTCCACAACCCGATCGTTTAAGGAGCGGCAATGATCCCTGGTGAATATCAGATAGCCAAAGGCAATATCGCGCTCAATCAGGGGCGGGAAACCTGTACGATCGTGGTGGAAAACCATGGCGACAGACCCATCCAGGTGGGATCGCACTATCACTTTTCCGAGGTGAACCCGGCGCTGCGCTTTGACAGGCGGGCTGCACGCGGCTTTCGTCTAAACATTCCTGCGGGCACGGCGGTACGTTTTGAGCCGGGACAAAAACGCGAAGTCGAACTGGTGCGCGTCGCTGGCGCACAAAGGATCGTGGGTTTTCGCAGCGAAGTGATGGGCGCACTGGAGGCAAATGATGAGTGAAATTTCACGGCAGGCGTACGCCGACATGTTTGGCCCAACCACCGGCGATAAGGTACGTCTGGCTGATACCGACCTGTGGATTGAGGTGGAAAAAGACTTCACCACCTACGGCGAAGAGGTCAAATTCGGCGGCGGGAAAGTGATCCGCGACGGCATGGGTCAGGGACAAATGCGCGCGCAAGCGTGTGTGGATCTGGTGATAACCAACGCCCTGATCGTCGATCACTGGGGGATCGTGAAAGCGGATATCGGCATCAAGGACGCCAGGATCTTCGCCATCGGCAAAGCGGGTAATCCCGATATTCAGCCCGACGTCACGATCCCGATAGGCGTGGGAACTGAAGTCATCGCCGGGGAAGGCAAGATCGTCACCGCGGGCGGCGTGGATACGCATATTCACTGGATCTGCCCACAGCAGGCACAGGAGGCGCTGGTTTCCGGCGTAACGACGATGATCGGCGGCGGCACCGGCCCGGCAGCAGGAACTAACGCCACCACCTGCACGCCGGGTCCGTGGTACATTGCGCGCATGCTGCAGGCGGCAGACGCCTTGCCGGTTAACATCGGTTTGCTGGGTAAAGGCAACGGCTCAAACCCTGACGCCCTGCGCGAGCAAATCACCGCGGGCGCCATTGGTCTGAAAATCCATGAAGATTGGGGCGCTACGCCAGCCGCCATCAACTGTTCCCTGGAAGTAGCAGAGGAGATGGATATCCAGGTGGCGCTGCACAGCGATACGCTCAATGAGTCCGGTTTCGTTGAAGATACGCTGGCGGCGATTGGCGATCGCACCATTCATACCTTCCACACCGAAGGCGCGGGCGGCGGCCATGCGCCAGATATCATCACCGCCTGCGCGCATCCGAATATTCTGCCCTCCTCCACTAACCCGACGCTGCCCTATACCGTCAACACCATCGACGAGCATCTCGACATGCTGATGGTTTGCCACCACCTCGATCCGGATATCGCCGAAGACGTGGCCTTTGCCGAATCACGCATTCGCCGGGAAACGATCGCTGCCGAAGATGTGCTGCATGACATTGGCGCGTTTTCCCTGACCTCGTCCGATTCACAGGCGATGGGGCGCGTGGGCGAAGTGATCCTGCGCACCTGGCAGGTGGCGCACCGCATGAAGGTTCAGCGTGGTCCGCTGGCGGAAGAAACAGGCGACAACGACAACCAGCGCGTTAAACGCTACGTCGCCAAATACACCATCAACCCGGCGCTAACCCACGGCATCGCCCACGAAGTTGGCTCCGTTGAGCCTGGCAAACTGGCCGATCTGGTGCTGTGGTCCCCAGCCTTTTTTGGCGTAAAACCAGCGACGATCGTAAAGGGCGGGATGATCGCCTGTGCGCCGATGGGCGATATCAACGCCTCGATCCCCACCCCGCAGCCGGTGCATTACCGCATGATGTTCGGCGCACTTGGCGCGGCGCGGCATCGTACTCGGCTGACCTTTATTTCGCAGGCCGCTAACGCGCAAAACATCCCGCAGCAGCTCAATTTGCAAAGCGCCATCGCCGTCGTCAAAGGCTGTCGGACGGTGAAAAAGGCCAACATGATCCACAACGGCCTGCAACCCAATATCACCGTCGATGCTCAGACTTATGAGGTGCGCATTGATGGCGAACTTATCACCAGCGAACCGGCAGACGTTTTGCCGATGGCGCAACGCTATTTCCTGTTTTGAGGAGTGACGATGATCTACCTAACCCAACGCCTTGACCACGCCCACCGCGTCACCGCAAGCGTCACGCTACCCATTGATATTCGAGTAAAAAGCCGTGCCAGAGTGACGCTGAACGACGGTCGCGAAGCCGGGCTAATGCTTCCGCGCGGTTTGCTGTTACGCAGTGGTGATCTGCTGACCACCGAAGATGGCAGCGAGGTGATCGAAGTGATCGCCGCGCCGGAGTCGGTTTCCGTGGTGCGCTGCGCCGATCCTTTCCTGCTCGCCAAAGCCTGTTATCACCTCGGCAATCGCCACGTTCCGCTGCAAATTCTGCCGGATGAGTTGCGCTACCATCACGATCATGTGCTGGACGCCATGTTGCGCCAGTTCAGCCTGGAGGTGACGTTTGCTCAACTACCGTTTGAACCGGAAGCAGGCGCTTATGCCAGTGAATCACACGGGCATCATCACGCCCATGCGCACTGATGCATAACATCCAACAGCTGCGTCTGATGCAACTCGCCAGCAGCGCTCTCCCGGTGGGGTCGTTTACCTGGTCCCAGGGTCTGGAGTGGGCGGTTGAAATCGGCTGGGTGAAAAGCGCCGATGACTTCTCTGACTGGCAAATCCAGCAGATGGAGCAGAACTTCTTTACCGTCGACCTACCGCTACTGGCGAGACTGTATCGCGCCTGCGAGCAGGACGATCTCGCTGCAGCACGCCGCTGGATCGCTTACCTGTTGGCCTGTCGGGAAACCCGCGAACTACGGGATGAAGAACGCAGTCGGGGCGCGGCGTTTACGCGGCTGGTCACCGACTGGGAAGCAGATTGCTCGCGGGAGTGGCGCGCGCTCTTTGTCGACAGCCAACTCTGCGGTATGGCCTGGCTGGGTGTGCGCTGGAAAATCCCCCTGACCGAGCTGGCGTTAAGCCTCGGCTACAGCTGGATTGAGAGCGCAGTGATGGCTGGCGTCAAACTGGTCCCTTTTGGGCAGCAGGCGGCCCAGCGTTTGATCATTGCGTTCTGCAATCGGTATGCGCAAGGTCTGGCACAGGCGCTGGCGTGTCCTGACGCCAGCCTCGGCTCCGCAACCCCGTTGGCGGCCATCGCATCTGCCCGGCATGAAACCCAATATTCCCGATTATTCCGCTCCTGAGGAGAAAAAATGAGTAACAACAAGCATCCCCTGCGCGTGGGCGTTGGCGGCCCGGTTGGCTCCGGCAAAACGGCGCTGCTGGAAGCGTTATGCAAATCCATGCGCAGCAGCTATCAACTGGCGGTGGTGACCAACGATATCTATACCAAAGAAGATCAGCGCATTCTCACCGAGGCTGGCGCACTGGAGCCAGACAGGATCGTCGGCGTGGAAACCGGCGGTTGCCCGCATACCGCTATACGTGAAGATGCGTCGATGAATCTGGCCGCCGTAGAGGCGCTGAGCGAGAAATTCGGCAATCTGGATCTGATTTTTGTGGAAAGCGGCGGCGATAACCTGAGCGCCACCTTCAGCCCGGAATTAGCGGATCTGACGATCTATGTGATCGACGTTGCCGAAGGTGAGAAGATCCCGCGTAAGGGTGGCCCGGGGATCACCAAATCTGATTTTCTGGTGATCAATAAAACCGATCTGGCCCCTTACGTGGGCGCCTCGCTGGAGGTGATGGAGCGCGATACCCTACGCATGCGCGGCGAGCGTCCGTGGACGTTTAGTAATTTAAAATCCGGAGAGGGTCTGGAAAAAATTATCGCGTTTCTGGAAGAGAAAGGGATGCTGCGGGAGTAGAGTATTGCCCGGTGGCGCTACGCTTACCGGGCCTACAATATTATGTGCTTATGCCGCCGGTAATTCCGCCAGCGGCCAGCGAGGACGCACGGTCACGCCAAGATCCGCCGTTGCACCCGCTTTAAAACGCACCATGCCCGCGTAGGCGATCATCGCCCCGTTATCGGTGCAAAATTCCGGACGCGCGTAAAACACTTCGCCACGACGCTTTTGCATCATCTCGGCCAGTTTTGCGCGCAGCGTACGGTTAGCGCTCACGCCCCCCGCCATTACCAGACGTTTAAAACCGGTTTGATCCAGCGCGCGTTTACACTTGATCATCAGCGTATCAACCACAGCATCTTCAAACGCACGGGCGATATCTGCACGCGTCTGATCGTCATTTTCGTTATTACGAATGGTATTCGCGGCGAAAGTTTTCAGGCCGGAGAAGCTGAAATCCAGACCCGGACGGTCGGTCATCGGGCGCGGGAAGACAAAGCGTTTTTCAACGCCTTGCGATGCAAGCTTTGACAGCATTGGGCCGCCAGGATAATCCAGCCCCAGCAGTTTGGCCGTTTTATCGAACGCTTCACCAGCGGCATCATCTATCGATTCACCCAATAATTCATACTGCCCAATACCGGTGACGCTAATCAGCTGTGTGTGACCGCCGGAAACCAGCAGCGCAACGAATGGGTAAGCAGGGGGATTATCTTCCAGCATCGGCGCCAGCAGATGCCCTTCCATATGGTGCACAGGAATTGCCGGTACGCCCCAGGCGAACGCCAGAGAACGTCCTACGGTTGCGCCGACCAGCAGCGCGCCAACCAGACCAGGACCTGCGGTATACGCCACCGCATCAATCTCTTTTGCCGTCAGTCCCGCTTCTTTCAGCGCGGCCTGGATCAGCGGTACGGTTTTACGTACGTGATCGCGCGAGGCCAGTTCTGGCACTACGCCGCCGTAGTCAGCGTGTAATTTCACCTGACTATACAATTGGTTGGCTAAAAGACCTTTTTCATCGTCGTAAATGGCGATGCCGGTTTCATCGCAGGATGTTTCAATACCCAGTACACGCATGACTTGTTTTACCTCGCTCTATTACCGCGCAGTGTAGGACCAATGCGGGTTGATGTAAAACTTTGTTCGCCCCAGGAGTTCCGCTCGTGTATACTCCTTATCCTTATAAAAGTCCCTTTCAAAATCGCGTCGGTGCTTTACAAAGCAGCAGCAATTGCAGTAAAATTCCGCACCATTTTGAAATAAGCTGGCGTTGATGCCAGCGGCAAACCGAATTTATAAAGGTGAGAGTTACATGCCGGTAATTAAAGTACGTGAAAACGAGCCGTTCGACGTAGCACTGCGTCGCTTCAAGCGTTCATGCGAAAAAGCAGGTGTTCTGGCGGAAGTTCGTCGTCGTGAGTTCTATGAAAAACCGACTACTGAACGTAAGCGCGCTAAAGCTTCTGCTGTGAAACGTCACGCGAAGAAACTGGCTCGCGAAAACGCACGCCGTACTCGTCTGTACTAATCCATTGAGAGCCAAGGCTCTCAATTCAGACAGAGTTGTAGTTGTAAGGCCGTGCTTCCGGAAGGAATGCGCGGCTTGTTTTCGTTTATACGCGTCATCATTCAAGCTGCCTCTGCGTTGGCTGCAGTCGTTCCCTCCAGTCACGTACTGATGTACGCTCCTGAGGATTCGCTCCCTTGCCGTCTTGATGCATCTTGAATGATTTTGTGTATATAAGTCATAAAAAAATAAACGGGGCATATGGCTGGACGAATTCCACGCGTATTTATAAATGACCTGCTGGCAAGAACCGACATTGTCGATCTCATCGACGCGCGGGTAAAGCTGAAGAAGCAGGGCAAAAATTATCACGCGTGCTGTCCGTTCCATAACGAAAAAACCCCCTCTTTCACCGTAAACGGTGAGAAACAGTTTTATCACTGCTTTGGGTGTGGCGCACATGGCAACGCCGTCGACTTTCTCATGAACTACGACAAGCTCGAGTTTGTGGAAACCGTCGAAGAACTGGCCGCAATGCACAACCTTGAAGTGCCCTATGAAGCAGGCAGTGGCCCTAGTCAGATAGAGCGCCATCAACGGCAAAGCCTTTATCAATTGATGGACGGCCTGAACACTTTTTATCAACAGTCTTTGATGCAACCCGCCGCTACCCCCGCGCGCCAGTACCTGGAAAAGCGAGGATTAAGTAGCGACGTTATCACCCGTTTTGCTATTGGTTTTGCGCCCCCCGGCTGGGACAACGTCCTGAAACGGTTTGGCGGCAATGCTGAGAATCGTAAATCGCTGGTCGATGCGGGAATGTTGGTCACCAACGATCAGGGACGCAGTTACGATCGCTTCCGCGAACGGGTGATGTTCCCCATCCGCGACAAACGTGGTCGAGTCATTGGTTTTGGTGGACGCGTGCTGGGCGATGCCCTGCCGAAGTATCTCAACTCCCCGGAAACCGATATTTTCCATAAAGGTCGCCAGCTGTATGGCCTTTATGAAGCCCAGCAGGATAACGCCGATCCGCAGCGCCTGTTAGTGGTAGAAGGCTATATGGATGTGGTGGCGCTGGCGCAATACGGCATTAACTACGCTGTGGCATCCCTTGGGACGTCAACCACCGCCGATCACATCCAGTTGTTGTTCCGCGCGACGAACAACGTAATTTGCTGTTACGACGGTGACCGTGCCGGACGCGACGCAGCATGGCGCGCGCTGGAAACCGCACTGCCCTATATGACAGACGGACGCCAGCTACGCTTTATGTTTTTACCTGACGGCGAAGACCCCGATACGCTGGTGCGTAAAGAAGGGAAAGAGGCCTTTGAAGCCCGGATGGAGCAGGCGCTGCCACTCTCCGCGTTTTTATTTAACAGCCTGATGCCACAGGTGGATTTGAGTACCCCAGACGGACGCGCACAGCTCAGCACGCTGGCATTACCGCTGATTACTCAGGTACCAGGCGAAACGTTGCGCATTTATCTGCGACAGGAGTTGGGAAACAAGCTCGGCATTCTGGATGACAGCCAGCTTGAACGTTTAATGCCAAAACTGGCAGAAAATGGGGCTTCCCGCCCTGTTCCACAGCTAAAACGTACGACCATGCGTATACTTATAGGGTTGCTGGTACAGAACCCGGGTCTCGCCCCGCTGGTTCCGCCGTTAGGCGCACTGGATAGCAATAAACTGCCTGGACTTGGCTTATTCAGAGAACTGGTCAACACTTGTCTGGCTCAGCCAGGTCTGACCACCGGACAACTTTTAGAACACTATCGTGGCACAAATGATGCTGTGACCCTTGAAAAACTGTCGATGTGGGACGATATAGCAGATAAAGATATCGCAGAAAAAACCTTCACCGACTCACTCAACCATATGTTTGATTCGATGCTTGAGCTGCGCCAGGAAGAGTTGATAGCTCGTGAGCGCACACACGGTTTAAGCAGCGAAGAACGCCGGGAACTCTGGACGCTGAACCAGGAACTGGCCAAGAAATAACAGAAAGACAAAAGTATTTAACGGCTTAACTGCCGAATATCGCTCGGGAAGCCCCCGACAGCCGCACGGAGAGGCAGCGGCAAAATATAAGTATGCCCTCGTTTTGCCGTTGGCGGTTTTACCGCCCAACACCAATCAAACGAATTAAGTGTGGATACCGTCTTATGGAGCAAAACCCGCAGTCACAGCTGAAGCTACTTGTCCAACGTGGTAAGGAGCAAGGCTATCTGACCTATGCCGAGGTCAATGACCATCTGCCGGAAGATATCGTCGATTCAGATCAAATCGAAGACATCATCCAAATGATCAATGACATGGGTATTCAGGTGATGGAAGAAGCACCTGATGCCGATGATCTGCTGCTTGCTGAAACCTCCAACAGCACCGATGAAGACGCGGAAGAAGCGGCTGCCCAGGTTCTGTCCAGCGTTGAGTCCGAAATCGGTCGTACAACTGACCCGGTCCGCATGTACATGCGTGAAATGGGTACCGTTGAACTGTTAACCCGTGAAGGCGAAATCGACATCGCTAAACGCATCGAAGACGGGATTAACCAGGTTCAATGCTCCGTTGCCGAATACCCGGAAGCCATCACCTACTTGCTTGAGCAATACGATCGTGTAGAAGCTGAAGAAGCGCGTCTTTCCGATCTGATCACCGGCTTTGTCGATCCGAACGCGGAAGAAGACATGGCGCCAACGGCGACACACGTCGGTTCTGAACTCTCTCAGGAAGAGATGGATGACGATGCAGACGAAGATGAAGAAGATGACGACGACAGCAGCGATGACGACAACAGCATCGACCCTGAATTAGCGCGTGAAAAATTCGGTGAACTGCGTACTCAGTACGAAATCACTCGCGACACCATCAAAGCGAAAGGCCGCAGCCATGCTGCCGCGCAGGAAGAAATTCAGAAGCTGTCTGAAGTGTTCAAACAGTTCCGCCTGGTGCCGAAGCAGTTCGACTACCTGGTAAACAGCATGCGCGTCATGATGGACCGCGTGCGTACTCAGGAACGTCTGATCATGAAGCTCTGCGTTGAGCAGTGCAAAATGCCGAAGAAAAACTTCATCACCCTGTTCACTGGCAACGAAACCAGCGAAACCTGGTTCAACGCGGCAATCGCGATGAACAAACCGTGGTCTGAAAAACTGCACGACGTGGCAGATGACGTTCACCGCGGACTGCAGAAACTGCAGCAGATTGAAGAAGAAACCGGCCTGACCATCGAGCAGGTTAAAGACATCAACCGTCGCATGTCCATCGGTGAAGCGAAAGCCCGCCGTGCGAAAAAAGAGATGGTTGAAGCGAACTTGCGTCTGGTTATCTCTATCGCCAAGAAATACACCAACCGTGGTCTGCAGTTCCTGGATTTGATTCAGGAAGGTAACATCGGTCTGATGAAAGCGGTTGATAAGTTTGAATACCGTCGTGGTTACAAGTTCTCTACCTATGCAACCTGGTGGATCCGTCAGGCGATCACCCGCTCGATCGCGGATCAGGCACGTACCATCCGTATCCCGGTACATATGATTGAGACCATCAACAAGCTCAACCGTATCTCCCGTCAGATGCTGCAAGAGATGGGCCGCGAGCCGACGCCGGAAGAGCTGGCTGAACGCATGCTGATGCCGGAAGACAAGATCCGTAAAGTGCTGAAGATCGCTAAAGAGCCTATCTCCATGGAAACGCCGATCGGCGACGATGAAGATTCGCATCTGGGTGATTTCATCGAGGATACCACCCTCGAGCTGCCGCTGGATTCTGCTACCACCGAGAGCCTGCGTGCCGCAACGCACGACGTTCTGGCTGGTCTGACCGCCCGTGAAGCGAAAGTTCTGCGTATGCGTTTCGGTATCGATATGAATACCGACCACACGCTGGAAGAAGTCGGTAAACAGTTCGACGTTACCCGCGAACGTATCCGTCAGATCGAAGCGAAAGCGCTGCGTAAACTGCGCCACCCGAGCCGCTCTGAAGTGCTGCGTAGCTTCCTCGACGATTAATCTCGCCGCATAAGCATAAACGCCACCGCAAGGTGGCGTTTTTCTTTATAGTCCCCGCCTGGCCAGGGCGTCATTCACTTCCCGATACGCCCCCACCAGTTTATCCAGCGTAATCCGGCTTAACCCGCTGGGATTCGGCAAAACCCATATTTGCGTCGCGCCAATAGTCAGCGTTTGTTTTCCCCACTGCGCCCCACGCTGGCTGAGACCCTGCTCAAATGCCTGCTTCCCAAGGATTGCGAGTGCGGCGGGCTGATACTCTTCTATTTTCTCAATGAGCTTACGACCGCCGTTGCGCATCTCCTGTAACTTCACTTCATTGGCTTGCACCGTCGGTCTGTCGACAAATTTAGTCACGCCGCAACGGAAGTCCAGCAGGTGTTGTGCCTCTTCGGGTTTGAGCTGGCGATCGGTAAATCCCGCCTGATGGATGACCTTCCAGAAGCGATTAGCGGGATGTGCAAAGGGGAATCCTGTACCTGCGGAAGACAACCCCGGATTGATGCCGCAAAACACCACCCGCAGCCCCGGCGCCAGTATGTCCTTAACCATAATTACTCCCATCAATACATCAGAGGAACAAGTATAACGGACTGAAAATACATTGTTTATAAAAACAGCATCCGTACGCTTATGTCTGGATTGCAACGCGGAGTTACTTTATAATCCACCGCCACGGCCCCTTAGCTCAGTGGTTAGAGCAGGCGACTCATAATCGCTTGGTCGTTGGTTCAAACCCAACAGGGGCCACCAGATAAAACAAGGAGTTAGATGAGAAATCGTCTAACTCCTTTTTCTTTGGATGCAATTTGGGTCAGGTAATGGGTCAGGTAAGGAATTGCTACCCTGCCCTCTTCATCTCGCTGCCAGCATCCCCGGATAGTGATGAAAGCCAGTAGCACTGCCTGTAATATTCACCGTACCGAATTTTTACGGCTTTGCCGCAACAAGCCAGTTGCCTGCCGTGCTCGCAGAATGTCTACAGCCCGGAGATAAGGGGATTGTTCCTGCCAGTTAAATCCCTTCCTGTCGATACGCACCAGTTCGTATTTTTCCACCAGAAAATTCACGGCATCAGCCAGCGTGATTCCGGCATCGATATGTTCCTGTATAACACGTTCCTCACTGAACGGTGTGTCGTTGAGGGTGAGACCATAGTGCTGTTTCAGCAGGCGGGTCAGTAGCATTTGCCAGACAGCCACGGGTGCTAGGCAGGGCTTCGCCGCCCGCTGAGTTGTTGCAGGTAAAGTTTTCATGTTTACTCTCGTGAAGGTAATTAACTCTGAGTGGGGTAAATGGCGATGTATACGTAGCCGCAACTGCCAAGAGTATCGGCTTCGCAGGTGAAACCGTTGTGGTACAGGGTGACGCAGTGGGCGTGTTGGGGACTGAGTTCACCGGTGGTTAGCATCGACTCCATCTGGCGGATAAAGTGCGGGCATGTTTCATCCAGCTTCCGGCATTCGGTGTCACTGAACCTGCCGGTGATGCTGGCCCTGTCAGCCAGATAGTGCAGTCGGTTACCCTCCTGCACCAGACGGGCTCCCAGGCGCGGCGTGATAGCCCGCTGTAGGCCCCAGTTGATGTGGGTCATGGCGGCTCTCCTTTTATTGTCAGTTCAGGGTAATACTCATTAGGCAGGCATAAGGCCCGTTACGGTCCTGGCGGCGTTCGGCGTATACCGCGAGGACTCCTGTGATATCCGGCACATCCCTGCCGGTGTAATGGCAGACGCTACCGTGCCACTGATATTTTCCACTGCAGTAGCGAAAGATCCGGGACTCAGGATGCTGGCGGTATATCGTCATTGCCCGGCGTTTACTGATAATTTTCATGTCATACCTCACAACAGACCGTGTTCTGCGAACGAATAGATTTGCCTGCCACCGACAATCAGGTGGTCAGGGACGCGGATATCCACCAGCTGAAGCACCTGAACCAGTCGCTGCGTGAGGGTTTTGTCGGCCTGGCTAGGTGTCGTCTCGCCGGAAGGATGGTTATGCGCGAGTATCACCGCCGCCGCGTTGAAGTGCAGAGCACGTTTGACCACCTCCCGGGGATGCACCTCGGTGCGGTTAATCGTGCCGGTGAAGAGCGTTTCATGGGCAATCAACTGATTCTGGTTGTCCAGATACAACACCCGGAACTCTTCCCGCTCAAGCGCGGCCATATGCAGTCGCAGCCATTCACGTACGGCGTGGGTAGAGGTGAAGGCTACGCCGGGCTCATGCAGGTGGCGGTCCAGAGCCCTGAGCGCCCGCTGAATGAGACGCCGGTCCTGTGGCGTCATCTCGCCGGGTAAAAAGGAAAGCTGTTTCATCTGTTGCTCCTTCGGTCAGTCGATAATACGCAGAATGGCGTGAGCCTCTGGATGTTGCATGGCATACTCCCGCAGGCGGTAATAGTGTGCGGTCATCGCGTCACATTCTGTACGGCAGGCATGGTGGCTATACGCAATCAGGCAGACAGCAATACCTGCTGCTTCTGCACTCATTTGGGCATCGTTACCGTTCAGGCAGTTAAACAGACGCCATGTCTCATCGTTGTCAGGCTCGGGGGACATAAATGCGCCGCCATTGCTGAGGGTGTAGAACGACCAGATACCACCGCTGTAGCCCTCACAGAAGCGGTCCATCCAGGCGAAGATATGCGGCTCCAGGAGTAGCCACTGCGGGATAGCGCCAAAGTACTGTGGCCAGAAATCGATACGCTGTTCATCGGGGACCGGCGTGACGGTCAGTTCAAATTCGGGTTGGTTAGCGGGTGCGAGGTCGTGCTGCGTCTGTGTTGTCATGGGTATGTCTCCGTCAATAAAAACGCCAGCGGCGATGGCTGGCGTATGGGGATATAAAGTGTGTTCGGGGAGGTGAATGCGGGTAAATGCTTCGCGATCAGCGGGTGGCCGTGTCTGTACGGATGCCTGAGGTGCGGATATAGCGGTTAAGACCTTCACCGGCATCCGGCTCAAAGTTCCATGCCCGCCAGACCATCCGGCCTTCAGTATCACGAACCACCAGACGGAAGTGACTGCCCTGGTCGTCTTCGAGTGTGATATTGCTGTACGTGGTAGTGACCGCTTGCGCTTGTCTCCGGGTGAAAGGCCCCGGTGGCAGCAACACGGATTGGGTCATTTTCGGGCTCCTGATAAAAGAAAACCCCGGCAGCCTGCTAGCTGTCGGGGTGGATTTGCTGGGGAAGATACTACTATCAGTCGTTGCTGCAGTCTCCGGGAGTGGACAGAACTTTCTCAGCGTTCTTCCGGTCCGCAGTGAAGGTCCCTGCTTTGTGGTCATTGACGTAGACGTCGAACTGCCCGGCCTCAGAGATATTGCTGATGAAGTCAAACCAGGCGTTATCGCCGTTACGCCAGCCCAGGCTGGACGGAATAATGTACTGCTGGTGATCCATCACTACGGTGATAGTGGTGTCGTCATCGTGCGAACTGACCATCTTGTCATCGGCAAGGGTAAGAAAGACTGAATGCTGATAGAAACCATTCTGGTCCGGGTTCCCTGTGCAGTTGATGGTAAACGTCTTTCCGCTGGCTTCGGTCACGCTGTATTCCGTATTGCCCTGACCGTAACCCTGCTGCCAGAACCCCGGGATAGCAGAGGCATTAAAGCTCGCGAGCAGTACACCCGCCAGCATAAACCGACTTAGTGAAAGTATTGTCATTCTTGTCTCCTTTGTCGTTGTTTTATTACTGGTTCTCAGGGTTTGAGGGTATCAGCAGTCGCCCCATCAGTTTGCCGTCATGGGCGTACTCAAAGTATTTTTCTTTGGTATACGGGTCCGTCACCTCCTGGTATTCCAGTTTGATGTTATCGGCAATACACAGCGCATTCATCAGTGGCTGGACGGTTTTTTCCTGCATATCCACGAGGTAGTAGTAACTGCCATCCTCGCAGCCATCGGGCGACTGGCGGGTACGTAAAACCTGCAAGGTGGGACCGGATAAGTAGTCAACCTGTGACCATTCTTCGCTGACATCATCCTGGTGGCTGACCACATCACTGAAACGCGGTGGGGTTAGATCCTTAAATTTGCTGATGGCCTTCAGGTCATCACTTCTGTTATCGCATGCGCTGAGAAACAGCGTGGTGGCAACCAGCACCAGCAGAGGCAGTGTTTTACGTTTCATTATTTTTTTCCTGAAATCAGACGAACCACTTTGGCAAAGACATAAATGCCGACGAAAATACCCACCGGCACGCCGACGAACGGTGTCAGTGCGACACTGGCCGCACCGGCTGCCCCTCCGCCCGTCAGCAGTGCGGCAACGGTGGCAAGGGTCAGGGCCGTGAGGCTGTCGGACACCCCGGTTTTGTTCAGAATGATGACGATGACAACAATGGCGATAATGGCAATGAATGGCATAGGCTCTCCCTGCGGATGAGTTGAGATAGACCTGCACTATTCCGGTGGGCTGTCGGCCGGAACAAACGCAAGCAGCGACTGCTGGATAAAGCGAAAATGGGGTAAGGCCTGAATAAACACCGGGTCTTCAACCAGACTGCACAGACTGTCGTTGCGGCGAAAAGACTCCTGCAGGGGCTGAACCAGATGGATTTCATCCAGGGTGAATACGGCGATATGTCCGTCGTGCTCTGCCACCAGATACCAGGCCTGCTGGTGGATAAGTAACCGGCAGGGAGCCAGCCGCTCACAGCGCTGCCCCTCGGCAATCAGCGTTACCCGCCTGCGCCCGGTAATGGCCTGAATCAGTCGCCAGAAAGACAATGCGCCTGATGGCGAAGGAGCCGGACTGGCGGGTGCGATTACGCAGGGAGACTCATCGCACATCAGCAGTGCGTTTACCAGACGACGGTCAAAGCCAGGGAAAAGACCGGCCATCCCGCTGCGGTGGGCAAAGATAAGCACGTCGGGCACCATCTGCGTCTCACTGCCCGCAGTACGTAAGCGGCAATATCCGGACTGATACTCCAGGTCCAGATACATCAGCCGCTCACGAAAATCACGCCGCAGCGTGCGCACCGACACACCAAACTCAGCGGCCAGCTTACGCACACTCAGTGTTTCCCCTGCCACCAGACGGCTGATTATCAGTGACAGCCTGACAGCCAGCCGGTCATGGCGGCGTTCTGCCTGTGTCATGAGACGTTCTCCGTGAAAGTTAACTGACTGAAAATGATGTGATTACTTTAAAGAGGGGGTCGGACAGGGTATGGACATCACAGAAACTATTTTTCATTTCTGCAAAAGCCAGAGGCAGCGGGGGTTACAGGCCATTCCTCAGTGAGTGAGGACCGCCAGCACGGTGCGATGCGGACAGGTGGTGTCCGATATTAACAAAGCGGCAACATTAAACGGTCACTGCAGTTGCGTGAGCATCGCTTCCGCCATCACCCACAGCGCCCGGTTAAGTTTCACGTCCCCGTCGATACCGCGAACGGCACGGGTATGTGACCGTCCTCCTTTGGCATTACGGCCACTGAGCCCACCCTTAATCAGGTTCTCCTGAATACGCTGGTACGTGGTCCACAGGTCGCTACTCTCATCTTGCCAGCGGCGCGGGGAGAGGATCTGCGACTCAGTCACCGGCTGGTGGTCCTCACCAAAGCGGTACGTCAGCGCGGCTTTTGCCAGTGCCTGCTGCGCAGGTGGTGGCAACAGCAACGACTGCATCGCATCCCGCTTCTCCTCCACACGGTCAAAAATGCCCAGCACTTCATAGGCCCCCTCAATCACCTGACTCACTACATCGCCTTTGTGCGGCACACGCACCTCGCCAAATGACTCACCGCAGACGAGCCCGTTCTGACAAACCGCACGAAATAAACCCGGCAACATCTGGTACGAACTGGTGCCATCATGGGAGTTGAGCAGGATAATTTCTGGTACCTGTTTACCGGTAATCTGCCCCTCCCGACGAAGGCGTAGCATGTGTTTTGTGTGCTCGCGTCGACCCGGGTCGCGTACCCGGGTCTGACAGGCAAAGAACGGCTGGAAGCCTTCGCGCTGCAGGCTGTCCAGCAAGGAGATGGTGGGTATATAGGTGTAGCGTTCACTACGGGATTCATGTTTGTCCTCACTGAATACACTGGGCACCACGCGAAACAGCTCTTCGCGGGTTAACGGACGGTCGCGACGGATAAGATTTGCTGCGCCAAAGCGCGAAGCCAGACGGGTCATAAGCAGACTCCTCATAACGGGAAAACAAATAAAAGGGATCCCCGTCGCATCTGCGACAGGGGCAGGGAAGTAACAGGGATGGGTTAAATACTCAGAAGAAGAAATCCCAGACGGCGCGGGCCACTGACACCACCGTGGTGCGCACGGCCTGAATGACAGCCCGTACCGGGGCGGGTATCAGGGGAAAGGCACTGATGCTATCGAGTACGGCCCCGACGGTTTCACCAAAATCGCTACGAGCCTGTTCCCGGACTACCGTCGTGCGAAAGGAAGGATGGAGTTGCGACACCACCGGGCTGGTGGCCTCACGTGGCAGGCACTTAATCATCCGCTCGGCCATCACCTTAAGCCCCCATTGTAGACGGACCGACACAGCACACACCGGATGGACGGGCTGGAACAGCTCATGCAGCAGGCAGATTTTGCGGCTGATATTCTGCTTCTGCGCCGTGGACAACTGTCCCCCACCGCTGGTAGGTTCGGCCTTATCCGACTGGCTGATAACAAACAGCACCTTATGCCGGTATACCTCTCCAATCACCTGATGATAAAAATGTTCATCCACCGTCAGCGCCCGGTCATCGGCCTTAATCAGCCACAGTACCAGGTCGAGGCGAGGAAGCTGTTCGCGGTACAGCGCAGCATACTCGGTATCGCGAGCGCCACTTTCGCCCACGCCGGGCAGATCCATCAGCGTTATATAGCGGTCGCCAACCTGCAGGCGAAAGCGCAGTGGCTCACGTGTACAGGCCGCCACATCGCTGACCGGTGATACCTCACTGGCAAACAGGGCATTGCAGAGTGAGGATTTACCGGCACCGCTCTTACCCATAATGCCGATTACTGGCTCGTAATGGGTTAACTGATTTATCTGCTGCAATATACGTTCAGACACCCACTGTGGCAGGCCAGCAAGCGATTGCTGAAACGACTTCAAACCTTCAGAATTGTTCATTAGCTACTCCTCTGAAAAATTATACAAAAACGGCAGAATCGTGAGATTCTGCCGTTAATCGGGTATGTTCAGAAGAATGATATCTATCTGAAAATAATTTGAATTAAGGTAAGCGACGAGCCACGGTTGCCTGTGATCCCAGTCCCTGAGTCGTTAGGTTATTCTGATATCCCTCATCCCCAGACCAGAACAGTGGATAAGGGCAAATTGCCTGAGGGAGCTATAGGGCATTGGGCAGCAAGGTTTTATAGTTGGATGGCATCAATTTAACGGTATAGAAACATCAGCCCATACGATGACTGTCTACGTTTAAGACATAAATTCTTGCTGTTACATAAGTATTAATGCTGATTATCATCAATTTGATTATAATCATGGCACTTTATGGATTACCGTATTAAATATTCATTTTTTCCCTATAGTGATGATTCATGCTTGGTTCCCTTTCTAAGCGGCTTGAGGACTTGAGTTTGGTCCAGCGCGAGAGGTTGGCCTACATCGATTTTCGGCTCTATTTCTTCGGTGAGATCGGACGCCCTGATCTGATTGAGCGCTTCGGTGTGGCTCCGGCAGGGGCGACACGCGATTTGGCTTTGTACCGGGAAATTGCGCCGCATAACATCACCTTCGATGGTAGCAACAAGATTTATCGCATCGGGCAGGAGTTCTCACCGTTGTTCGAGCACGCATCGCTGCGCGTTCTGTCGGCGCTGTCTCTCGGTTTTGGCGATGGCGTGAACGGCTCAATGCAGGCGCTGCTACCATGCGAATCCCCCGCAGCCCTAAGCATTCCCAAGATGGATGTGTTAGCCACGATTTGCCGAGGCATCCACGCTAAGCGACCCGTCGCCATCCGCTACTACTCGATGAGCAGCGGCGAGTCCGAGCGGGTAATTGTGCCCTTTGCTTTGGTTGATACCGGCATGCGCTGGCACGTCCCTTTGATCGCAAGAGTAGAGAGTTTCGGGATTTCGTCGTCACCCGCATCGAAGCACCAACATTGCTCGACGAGGAGCCACAAGCCAACGAACGACAGGATAACGACATCCAGTGGACGCGCATCGTCGAGCTGGATTTCGTGCCGTACCCGAGCGTTGAGCGGCCCGATATTATCAAGATGGACTATCGTCGATGCTACGCTGATCCACGCGCCCAGTTCATCCAAGAACCAGGACGGCAAGCGCGACCCGGAAATGCACCAGACCAAGAAGGGGAACCAGTATTACTTTGGCATGAAGGCGCACATCGGCGTTGATGATGAATCGGGGCTGGTACACAGCGTGGTGGGCACGGCAGCCACCGTGGCGGATGTCACCCAGGTCGACAAGCTGCTGCACGGCGACGAGAACGTCGTCTGCGCCGATGCCGGCTACACCGGCGTCGAAAAGCGCTCCGAGCATGCCGACCGAGAAGTGATCTGGCAGGTCGCAGCACGCCGCAGCACCTACAAGATGCTCGATAAACGCAGCGCCCTGTACAAAGCCAAGCGCAAGATCGAGAAAGCCAAGGCGCAAGTGCGAGCGAAGGTAGAGCCCCCGTTTCGCGTGATCAAGCGGCAGTTCGGCTACACCAAGGTACGTTTCCGAGGGCTGGTGAGGAACACTGCACAACTGGTGACGCTGTTTGCCCTGTCGAACCTATGGATGGCCCGCCGACATTTGCTGGCAAGCGCAGGAGAGGTGCGCCTGTAATGCGGAAAATGGCCGTCGCAAGGTGCTCGCGACGGCTGAAAGCACCGAAATGAGCGGGTGATCCGATCGTTTTTGATCGGTTCACCGCTTTCAAAATCAGCAGTGGCTGAAGTCAGCCGGAAATACAGGGCTACTTCAGACCATCCCTAGCTAGGGCTCGTAGTTCGGCGCAAGGCTGAAGTCGCTTGGCTGCTTCGCTGTGCAGATCCATGACCCACTTTCCATCAAACTCCCGGTTGTAGTTCCACAAGCATCTCGCGAGTCTTGCCGGCCCGCTCCACTAACAAGACCACAACATCTCCAACGTTCTTGTCGTCTAGCCGGGCCTGTAATGTGGTGACGTCGTCGACGGCGATACCGTCGATGCTGATAACGCGATCGCCGGGCACGATGCCGCCTGCGGTGACCTCGACGCCGACGAGCCCGGCCCTGTGCGCCGCCGAGCCCGGCGTCACGCGCAATACGAATACGCCCTTACTGCCGGTCAGCGCCTGCAGACGCGCGTTGATCTGCTCATCCACCTCGATGCCCAGTGCCGGACGGATGTACTTGCCGGTCTTTATGAGTTGCGGCACCACGCGCATGACGGTATCGACCGGCACCGCAAAGCCTATGCCGGCCGAGGCGCCAGACGGACTGTAGATGGCGGTATTGATTCCGATCAGCCGCCCAGCCGAATCGAGCAGCGGGCCACCGGAATTGCCGGGGTTGATGGCGGCGTCGGTCTGGATCAGGTGATCGATGGCCGGGCCGCCCGCTTCTCCCGGCAACGAGCGGTCGAGCGCGGAGACGATACCAGTGGTGAGCGTCCAGTCCAGGCCGAAGGGGTTGCCGATAGCGAACACCTTCTGACCCACCTTGAGGTCGGCACTGGTGCCGACCGGCACGGCCGGCGGGCGCTTGAAACCGACGCCGATCTTGAGCACGGCGATGTCGTGCGCGGGGCTCGTCCCCACCAGCGCGGCCTGGTAGTCGCGGCCGTCGGCCAGTTTGACGGTGGCTTCGGACGCGCCCTGGATGACGTGGAAGTTGGTGACGACGTGGCCGGCGTCGTCCCAGATGAAGCCCGAGCCAGTGCCGCGCGGCACGGAGAACACGTTGCGCGTCCAGACATCGCGTACTAATTGCGCGGTGGTGATGTAGACCACCGAGGCGCGCGATTTTTCGAACAGTTCGATGGTGGTTTTCTCGTCCGCCGCCAGATCGCCACGCGCCATCACGGTGCGTTCTGCTGCCTCGCGCGGACTGAACCATGCCTCGATGGCGGGCAGAAACTGCCACAGCAGCATGAGCGCGGCAATGCAGGCGGTGATGAAGAGCCCGCGCCGGACGAAGCGGTCCGGCGCGGGGCGTTGGTACGGGTCGAGATAGGCCATGAGACGTCTCCTGTTGATGGGCAATCAGCGCCACAGCCCGCTCGGGCGCCAGCGCGGTGGGCGCGTCGCCAAAGCAGATTCCGGCAAAAAATGGGGCGCGCGGAGTGGCAACGCTGATGCTGGCCCAGGCGCCAACGTCAGCAGGCGTGCGATGCGCTCTTGCGTTGCCGGACGCGTGCGCAAGCAGGAGGGCTCGGGATTGCCCCATCCCGACCATGGCCAGGCACGCCAGGAGCGGCTGACCCGCTCGATTTTTGCCAGCGCGGACGCCAGCCCCTGCGGGTCGCCAGTCAGTTCCGCCGCAAGGCGGTCAGCGTCGAACTCACGCACGCGAGACAAGCCGAGCTGTGCGAGCAGGGCCAGCTGGGGCGATGCGGCCAATAACAATAGACCAGGCCAATAGACCTCCGCCGCGCCAACCAGCTGCGCGGGCAGGCTGAGCAGGATCGCGATCTGTCCCATAAGGGCCAGTAGGCTCGTGAGGCGACTGTCGGAATCCGCCAGCCCCATGACACGCAGATCCTCATTAGCGATGTGCGCGACCTCGTGCACGAGCACACCCGCCAGCTCGCGTGGGCTCAGGCTGCGCAGCAGGCCATCGGTGAGGGCGATCGATGCCTCCTGCTTCGATCCGGTGGCGAAGGCGTTGACGACGGCACTGGGCACATAGTGCGGCACCGGCGTGGCGGGCAAACCGGCACGGGCGGGCAGCTCGCGCAACAGGGCCCACATCTCGTGGGCTTCTTGCGGGTGCAAGGCCCGTACGCGGTACAGGCGCAAGCTCAGCGCCGACGCGGCTACCGGTTCCAGCAGCAACGCACCTGCAACGGCAAACAGCGCGAGCCACAGGCAGCCTTCCCCAAACGGCAGTCTCCCTGCTGCGGCTGCGATCCCGACCAGGGTCAGGACCAACAGCCCGGTCTGCAGGCGGTTGAGCCAGCGGTGTTGCAAGAGCGCCGTGCGCGGATCACTGGGATGATGACGGGTCATGCTCAGAGGTCTCGGCGGCGCGGTCGCCGCGCTTGCGCAGCAGCCAGTAGGTCGCACCCAGAGCCAGCGTGGCGCTTGCCAGCGCGGCTATCTTTGCGGGGCTCGCGTTGGAGTCGAGGATCACGAACTTGCGGGAGAGTGCGATCAGCGCGATCAGGACCACCGTCTTGACCTGGATGATGCTGTCCCGACGCAGCGCCACGCGCACGATGGAATGCTTGAACTCCATCGCGATCAAGAGCGTCATGATCATGCCGAACACGCTCTGGAATACCTCGTGGTCCAGGGGATTGAAGGCATCTAGAACCAGCAGCGTGAAGACGATGGAGATGAGCTGGAACAGCGACACCACGATGATGACGGCGATCACCGCCGACAGCACGAGCGCGACGACCTGCTCGAAGCGCTCGTAAAAACTCATGATGGCCAATTGGTCACGTAAGACCTGAAATGGGTTAAGGCGTGTTGATTTCATGACGATGAACTCCCTGGAAAACGGCTGCTGTCGAGACGGCGGCGCATTGCGCTGATGTGTCCTTCAATCAGCTCGGTCGACATGCCAAGCGTCGACATCACCTGTTCCGCCAGCCCAATAGCTGCGGCAAAGGATTGCTGATACACGCGCACGTTGGGCATGGCGCGAAATGCATCGGCCGCGGTCGTACTTCTGCATGACACCCACAAGGTCAGCGCCGGACGGCGCTCGGCAATCGCCTGGGCGATGCGCAACGCTTGCTGGGCATGGGCGAACGTCAGCACCACCAAGTGCGCATGCGTCAAGCCGGCAGCCAGCAAGGTATCGGGCCGACTGGCATCGGCATGGAACACCGGCGCGCCGGCGGCACGCGCGGCCTCGACCTTCTGCGCGTCCGCCTCCAGCAGCAGATGCGCCACGCCGGCGTGGCGAAGAATCTCGCTGACTGTCAGGCCAAGCTCGCCCGCGCCGCAAATGATGACATGGTCTCGATATCGCGTCGTCTGCGCGGCGATCTCGACTTCTTCAGCCTGGGGTGGCTGAATGACGCCGCCGGTGCGGCTCAAGAACCGGGCAAGTACATCGTGATGGCGGATCAGTAGCGGTGCCAGGGCCATGCTGAGCACCAGCGCGACCAGCATGGGTTGGACGACGGTCGCGGGGATCAGATGCTGCTGCAAGACCGTGCCCAACAACAGCAGGGCGAACTCGCCGCCGTGCCCCAACGCTATGCCCGTGCGCCAGGCATCGAGGGCGGACAGGCGCGTCGCCCGCAAGGCCAGCGTATTGAGCAGGATCTTGACCGGTACCAGCACCACCAGCCACGCCAGCACCGCCAGCGGTGCCGAAAGAATCTGTGCTGCGTCCAGTTGCAGGCCGATGGTCACGAAGAACACGCCCGACAACACATCGCGAAACGGCCTGAGGTGGCTTTCCATGTGGTGCCGGAAGTCGCTCTCGCCCAGCACCATCCCGGCGAGGAAGGCCCCCAGGGCGGCAGATACGCCGACCGCGTGCGCAGCGGCGGCGGCGGCCACCACCACGCACAAGGAGACGAGCACGAACGATTCCTCGTGGCCCCG
Source organism: Citrobacter sp. RHB35-C21 (assembly GCF_013816515.1). NCBI lineage: Bacteria > Pseudomonadati > Pseudomonadota > Gammaproteobacteria > Enterobacterales > Enterobacteriaceae > Citrobacter > Citrobacter sp. RHB35-C21. Next base: position 659,155 of record NZ_CP057147.1, on the reverse strand, counting down.
CCGCGCCACCCAGCCCAGCAGGCCATGCAACAGACGGCGCGAGGCGAGGGCCGCTGCCGCGAACAGCAGCAGCACACCGAATACTTCGAGCAGCACATGCTCGATCTTCGGCGACTCGCCGCGCGCCCAGATCGCCAGCAAGGCCAGCAGGGGCACGCTGGCCAGGTCCTGAAAGACCAGCACGGCGATGGCACTGCGTCCGTGGCGGGTGGTGAGCTCGCCTTGGTCGGCCAGTTGTCGGCTGACCAGCGCCGTGGACGACATGGCCGCCGCAGTGCCGAGCAGCGCGGCGCTCTGGCCGGGCTGCCCCAGCCACATCAATAGCAGGATCAGCGGCGGGGCCACGGCGATCATCTGCAGAGCGCCCGCCATCAGCACCGTCCTGCGGGCGAGCCAGAAGTCTCCGAGGGAGAATTCCAGTCCGACCATGAACAACAGCAGCGCCACGCCCAGCTCGGACAGAAAGCTCAGCGTCTCCCCCGGCGCGATCACGCCGATGACTGAGGGGCCCAGTACAACGCCGACAGAGAGATACCCCAGCAAGGCGGGCACTCTGAACGCCGCCGTCGCCATCGCCGCCAGGCTGCAAGCCGCCAGTAGGATTAGTGTAGTGCCGAGCAAGCCCTGCATCGGTCAGCGTCCCACTTGCGTCGACGTCCAGCGCACGATGTCCTGCGCGCCCATCACGCCGGCCTGACGGGCGATCTCCCGCCCACCCTGGAACAGGGCGAGCGTCGGGATGCTGCGGATACCGAACTGCGTGGCCAGGTGGGGCTCAGCCTCGGTATTCACCTTCGCCAGCCGGATCCTCGGTTCGAGCTGGTGCGCCGCTTGCTGGAACTGTGGCGCCATCATCTTGCACGGCCCGCACCATGGCGCCCAGAAATCGACCAGCAGCGGCAGATCGCTGCGCTCCACGTGGCGCGAGAACGTCGCCGTGGTCAACTCGATGGGCTCGCCCGTGAACAAGGGCTGCTGGCAGCGGCCACAGTTGGGATGTTCCGATAGCTTCGCAGTCGGTACGCGGTTGATGGACTGGCAATGCGGGCAGACAAGGTGAAGATCATTCTTCATGGTTCGCCTCCTTGGACCACAGTGAGGCTGCCTCGTTTCGGGTCACAGACAATGCCGACCAATCAACGCTTTGGAGCCAATCGTTCCCGTTTTTGCTTACTCCGGCCTCTTCCAGATGAGCAGCGATGAATGCTTCGGCCTGCATGAGCCACCTTCGGACAGCATCTTCCTTACTAGGAATCAGCAGGATTTCAGAGACGCTGCTGGCATTCAGCCCGTCCACACGGATAAGCAGAAAAATGCGCCGCCACAAACGCGGCATGTCCTTCAGCAGGTCAAATGCAAAAGCGAACTCGCTCGACCGATCAATCAGCTCCTCCTGTTCCGCGATCGTTGCGACATCGGGATGCTGACTGCCAGCGAAAATATCGGCCAGCTTGAGTGTGTCATCGTGCTGATAAAATTCGAAGATTTCCTCTTCCACCATGGCCTCGGCCACGTCTTGGGCATCCGGTTCGACCGGCGCGTCCAGAGAAACGGATTCGCCAAATTGCCGGCTGCTTGCCACTTCGTTATCCAGGACGGCGAACAGATGCTTCAAAAGACCGGTGTAAGCCTCTTTTTCCCCCGGCACGGATTGCCATTCCACCTTAGCTCGGACAATCGCTTCATCCACCACGTCGCGCAGCGTCGGATAATCGCGCGGTAAATCGCCGACGGCCCGCAGATAAGCCAGCTCACGCCTTGCGACAGCCTCAAGTTTCGACAGTAGAGGCATTCGGGGCACCTCGGCCTCATGGGCGGCTGATGCGGGTTTTGCGGCAATCTGCACCTTGAGCTCGCGCAAGCGCTCGCGTCGTGCTTTGCGCTTGATTTGATCCTGAGCATGCAGTCGGTCAAAATGCTTCCTGGCCTGACGGAACAACGACTGTGCGAGCATCTGCGCGAGGGGCGTCAGCTCGTCATGTGATGCAGTAACGCTGACAATCTTTTTGCCGGGCAGGTGCATATAGCCACTGGCCAGAAATTGCCGCTTGATCTTATCGCGATCAAGGACGATTTGAAGTCGCGCTGAATCTTTAGTGTGTTTGTCGAGCAATGGCTTGAGGGCGTGCTCGATCACATTTCCCAAAGCTCTCTGCCAAGGTTCATGAAACTCTTTGTCGATAGCTCGATAGCTATATTGTATCTGCATGTATGACTCCTTCGATGTCATTTCTATGGAGGCATGAATCGAGGATGCTCATATCCATAGATTTTGGTTTGGCACGCTCTTACCCCAGGCGCGTTTTGCGAAGACTCCAACTCAAGAACAAAAGCGTGACGCCATAGACTGCCGCATGGAAACCCAACAGCCAGCCTGCGGCCACGAATGACTCGACCGGACGGGTAAAAAATATCCACAAGACGATAGCACCAAGGATAATCGAGAGCAGTCCACTGAGGGCAAGCCAGATTTCACCCTTGATTTCCCGACGCAGCCGAACGGCGGCGGATATCTCCAGCACACCGGTGAAAATCGCCCAGAAGCCCACGCTAGCCCATAAAAAAGAAGCCAAGACTATCGTGGCGACCCAAGGAGCAACCAGGACGACGACGCCCGTAAGTATGCCGACAATGCCGCTGAACAGCAGCCAGCCCCAGCGCTCTTTTTTCTGGATATGGCGCACCGCTGCAAACAAGTTGAACGCGCCATTGACCAAGGAAAATGCGCCGAACATGATGGTCATGGCCAACAGAGCCGATTGTGGCATCCAGAACGCGAGGGCTGCAAAAATCAATGCCAAGACACCGCGCAGCACAAAAAGCCACCAATTTTGGCTCAGCGAACACAGTGCTTTGGTGGGGTCATCCGCATTGGAATTGGCGATGGTGTCTGTGTTCATGCAATATCTCCTAAAGATCTATACAAAATAAAAAATCAAACACTCATGGGACAAGAGAGGGGGCGCTATGCGCCCCCTCTCCAGCGGTTTCAGAACAACCTGGACAGTTTTGCCTTGACTTCATCGAGCCAGCCTTTTCCGCAGCCTCCCCCTCCCGTCTTTTCCTTGATTTTCTTGAGTTCAGCGTACAGGGGCTCAAAGTCCTTCCTTTTTCCATAGCCCAGCAGTTCTGCCATTTCCAACTGCTGCCGGGCTTCGTTCAACAATGTCTCCAGGCGCTCATTGGATGCTTCGCTGCGCTGACCATCTTCTACCAGGGGCTCGGCGCGCTTCAGGAGCAGCTTCGCACGCAGGACGGGCAGCGGAAGCACGCTGCGCTCCTCGACCAGCGTGCTGAGCGCTGACTGCAGCGCGGCTTTGGCTTCTTCGATCTTGCCCTGATCGATCAGCGGCACGACTGCCTTCACGGCTGCGGGATAGGACGCCAAAGGGATGTTGGTGACCGTGATCACGATTTCACTGGCCAGCAAAGCCAGCACGTGGCGAGCCTGTTGCACCTCGCCATGTTTGAGGGCATCCAGCGCCTCGTCGGTCATCGCCTCAATGGTTTCCGTGTTGGCGAACAAGTCGTGCACGATGGTGCGCACATCAACGCCGGCCAGGGCGAGCGTGGGTTCGCGCGCGACGATCAGCTCCAGCTTTCCCGTCACTTCGGCCAGCGTTGCCAATGCGCGTGCAGTGTCCTTGCCGTCAAGTGCGGCCAGCGCTGATTTGGTCAGCGACAAGGCCGAGACTGCCTCATCGAGGACTTGTTTACGTTTGTCTGCCGCCTGTGAGTCCGTTTCTTTCTGAACCTCAGGCTGTACCTCCGTGACGACTTCAGGCTTGGACTCTGGACTGACAGGAAGGCTGCTTACCGCGGCCTGTTCGTTTATTCCTTCGTTCGTCGCATTGGGATTCGGTGTTTGCTCATTCATGGTGATATGCCTCGTATGAGATAGTGAAAATAGGCGAATCTATTGGGGCTGAATGCGAACATCGCGAGACTGACCGGCAGAGCAGTCAGCCCCTTCATCACCTCAAAACAGCTTTTGGATGCGCGTCTTCAACTCGTCGAACCATCCCTTGCCGCTTTTGCCACCAGCCGACTTTTGCTCAATGGACTTCACCTGATCGAAGATGGGTTTGAAGTCCGCCTTCTTGCCATAACCCAGGATCTGCGCCATCTCGATCTCCGTGCGCACGGACGACAGCAAGGTGCTGAGCTCCTCGTTCTGCTTGGCATCGCGCCTGTCGGTCTCGGCCAGCTTTTCAGCTTTTGCCATCGCGGCTTCGGCCCGTAGCACGGGCAGAGGAAAGGCGACCGAGGTCACCACCAGCGTGTTCAGTGCTCGGACGAGTTCCGCTTTGGCGTTGTCGATCTCGCCGCTGTCGATGAGCCGTGCGGCCGACTTGATCGCTGCCGGGTACGTTGCCATCGGAAGGTTGTCGGTTTGGATTACGATTTCGCTGGCCAGATTGGCAACGATGGGCCGGGCCTTTTGCACCTCGCCATCACCCAACAACTCCCGAGACAACTTGACCGCTTTCTTTACCGATTCCACGTTGGCGTGGATATCGTGGGTGATGACGCGTACATCGACCGGCGCTAAAGCAAGTTTGGCGTCGCGTGCCAATACCAGTTCCAGCTTTCCGCTGGCCAGTTCCAGCGCAGCAAGCGCCTCCTTGGTATTCTTTGCATCAAGGAGGGTCAAAGCCTCCTGGGTCTTGGTGAGCGCCGTGATGGCGTCTTGAGTGAGCTCGGCACGCTTTTTATCGGCTTCCCGGGCGGCCTTGTCATCTACCTGTGGCTGTGCCGCCTTGGATGCGGCAGAGGGTGCTGCAGCACCTGGGCTAGAACCTGCCGCCGATTGGGCCAGAGCCGGTCCGCTCAGTCCGACGACGACCGCCAGGGCAAGTGCGGAGAAGGTGTATTGTGGCTGTTTGATATTCATGATCTTGGGCTCTTGGTTGAAGTTAGTTGACTGAGATTTCAATCTGTTTCGGTTTGGCTTGCTCGGCCTTGACAAGCCGCACTTCCAGCACGCCGTCTTTCATGGAAGCCGTCACCTTGGTCGGATCAACGTTGTCAGGCAAGACAAAGCTGCGCACAAAGCGGCCATACGCACGTTCGATGCGGTGGAACTTCTTGCCCTGCTCCTCTTTTTCCAGTTTGCGCTCGCCGCTGATGGTGAGCACACCGTTTTCCGCGCTGACGCGCACGGCATCCTTGGGGACCTCCGGCAGATCCAGCTTGAGGAGGAATGCGTTCTCATCCTCGCTGATGTCCGCCATTGGTGCCCAGTCCGCCGTGGTCATGGCTTCGTTGCCGGTACGGGCGCCCTGTCGCTGGGGTATTCGTCCGAACATCGTCGCCAGGCGGTTTTGCAATTCATCCAGTTCCCGGAAGGGGTCCCACGGAGTCAATGCAGACATATCGGTTCTCCTTGAACAATGCCGACGAATTGGATGACGCACTGAACAGAGCCGTCGGTTTACTCTGAATGGCACCTACTACTGTTTTCAGTTCCGAACAAGTCCTTGAGTCAATTGACGGATATCGCTTTCGTCGAGCGTTTCCCGCGCCAGCAGCTCGCGCGCACAGCGCTCCAGCACCGCGCGGTTGATGTCGAGAATCCGGTAGGCGTGCTCGAACACGCCCATCACGATGCGTCGCTCGCCGACTTCTTCTTGCGCGAGCCTTTGCCAGCGTCGCCGTGCGGCGTCTCGGTCGCCTTCGCGACATCCGGCTGCTCCGGCTCGGCCGGGGTCTGCGGTAGCTCTTTGCGTTCGAACACCACGCGTTCGGCCTTGTCGTCCCAGCGTGCGCTGGCGTGATCGCCCTTGCCGATGCTGCCACCGAGCATCTCGCGCGCCAGCGCAGTTTCCAGCTCGCTGCGGATCAGGCGCTTGAGTTCACGCGCACCGAACTCGGGTTTGTAGCCTTCTTCCGCGAAATGGTCGATCAGCGTCTGATCGAAAGTGAGCGTCACGCCCTGGCTGGCGGCGCTGCGCGCCACGCGATCGAGCTGCAGGCCGACGATGTGGCGGATCTCCTCCTTGCCCAGCGCATGGAAGACGATGATCTCGTCGATGCGGTTGAGGAACTCGGGCCGGAAGTGGCCGCGCAGCACGTCCATGACCTCGGTCTTGGTCTTTTCGTACTCCTCGTCGGCCGCCCCACGCGCCTTCAGCCGTCGCTGGATGATGTCCGAACCCAGGTTGGACGTGGCGATGATGATGGTGTTGGTGAAATCCACCACCCGGCCCTTGCCGTCGGTGAGGCGACCGTCGTCGAACACTTGCAGCAGGATGTTGTAGACGTCAGGGTGTGCCTTCTCGATCTCGTCGAGCAGCAGCACGCTGTAGGGCTTGCGCCGCACCTTCTCGGTGAGCTGACCGCCTTCGTCGTAACCGACATAGCCCGGAGGCGCGCCCACCAGCCGCGCCACGGTATGGCGTTCGCCATATTCCGACATGTCGATGCGCAACAGGGCGTGCTCATCGCCGTAGATCGATTCGGCCAATGCCTTGGCGAGCTCGGTCTTGCCCACCCCGGTCGGGCCCAGAAACAGGAAGGTAGCCACCGGTTTGCTGCCTTCGCGCAGGCCGGCGCGGGACAGCCGCACGGCATCGGCCACGGCACGGACCGCCTCGTCTTGTCCCACCAGGCGCTCGTGCAGCCGTTGTTCCAAGTGCAGCAGCTTTTCGCGCTCTTCCACCGTCAACTCGTTGACCGGGATGCCGGTCAGGCGCGAGACGATCTGCGCCACGTGTTCCGCCTTGACCTCTGCACTGCCGGAGGCCCGCTCCCGCTCCCAGTTCTCGACGAGCTTCTTGAGCTCGGCCTCCTTGGCTTCGATGCGCTTGCCGAGCTCGGCGGCCTGGTCGTACTGCTTGCGCGCGGCCACGTAATCCTGTTCACGCCGCAGCTGGTGCAGTTCGGACTCCAGCTCCTGCACGGCCACCGGCCGGGCCGTGGCCGACAGCTTCACGCGCGCGGCCGCCTGGTCGAGCAGGTCGATCGCCTTGTCCGGCAGGAAGCGCGCCGTGATGTAGCGGTCGGACAACTCGGCCGCCGCGATGATCGCGTCCTCGGAGATGCTGACCTTGTGGTGCGCCTCGAAGGTGTCGCGCAGGCCGCGCAGAATCATGATGGTCTGGGCCACCGTCGGCTCGGGCACCGTCACCGGCTGGAAGCGCCGCTCCAGTGCGGCATCCTTCTCGATGTATTTCTGGTACTCGTTCAGCGTCGTGGCGCCGATCAGGTTGAGTTCACCGCGCGCCATCATCGGTTTGAATACGTTGGCCACGTCCAGCCCGCCTTCGCCACCGCCCTGGCCGGCACCGACGATGGTGTGCACCTCGTCGATGAACAAAATCAGCTCGCCCTGGTGCTCGGTCACCTCCTTCAGCACCTTCTGCACGCGCTCCTCGAACTCGCCGCGATATTTGGCGCCGGCCACCATGGCGTTGATGTTGAGTTCCACCAGGCGCTTGTCGCGCAAGGTCTCGGGCACTTCACCCGCCACCATGCGCTGCGCCAGCCCTTCGACGATGGCGGTCTTGCCCACACCCGGCTCGCCGATCAGCACCGGGTTGTTCTTCTTGCGCCGGGCCAGCACCTCGATGGTGGTTTCGATCTCCTGCGCGCGGCCGATCACCGGGTCGAGCTTGCCGTCGCGCGCCATCTTGGTCAGGTCGCGCGAGTACTTGTCGAGTTCTGGCGTGTTGGTCGGCGTCTCAGCGCGTCCATCCTCGGCGCCCTTGCCGACCACCTTGCTGACCTGTTGGCGCAGCGCCTGCGGCGTCAGGCCGTAGCGGCGCAGCAGGTTGGCGGCCAGCCCTTCGCCTTCCTCGGCCAGACCAATCAGGAAATGCTCTGGACCGACATAAGAATGGCCGAGTTCATTGGAGGCCACGAAGGCGCGGCTGAGCGCATCCTTCACGCGCGGCGACACGCCGATCTCGCCCTCGAAGGGCTTGTCCCCGCGCTTGGCCTCAGACTCGATCTGCCGCTTGAGGTCATCGACCTTGATCTTGAACTGACCCAGGATGGTCTTGACCACGTCGCTGTCGGCCAGCGCCAGCAGCAGATGTTCGGTATCCACCTCGGAGCGGCCAAATTCGGCAGCGTGTTTGGCGGCCTCCTGCAACAAGGCTTCCGACTGTTCGCTGATGCGGCTGGCCAGCCCACTGCCGCGACGGCGCGGCGCACCCGAACCTGCGGCGGTGGGCTCGCCAAACGAGGCATCGACCACGTCATCGGTATCGGCGGCAACTGGCGTCGCGTCGTCGCCGATGCGGAAGAAGTCACTGCCGAGGAAGTCCTCGAACAGGCCGCTGCGCGAACCGAACAAGGCTTCCAGCGGCGAAACGGTGCGCTTTTGCTGGCGCACTAATTGCCGGTAATGGTCGTCGCACAACAGCATGGTGCTGTGACGACCGTTGAGATTGGCTTCCACCCGCACGGTGGCGGGTTGGCCGCAGACCTGGCATTGTTTTCTGGCCATGCTGATGCTCCTTAGAAGGTTGAAAAGGTTGAGGCGACGAGGCATCGCGAGCCGCGACACCTCGTCTCGGGACGGGTTTTTCTTGTGACGAACGAGCCGGCGACGTCAGCCGTTGATCGGGATCGAGCGTCCCTGCTTCGGCGCGCTGACCTCGCGCTTGTCGATCGTGACCGTGAGCACCCCGTTCTTGAACGATGCCTTGATCGAATCCTGGTTGGCGTCGTCAGGCAGGTTCAAGGCACGCTGAAAGCTGCCGTAGGAGCGCTCCACACGGTGGAAGCCACCTTCCTTCTTCTCCTGTTCCTGGCGCTTCTCGCCACGCACCATCAGCACGTCGTTGTCGAGGGTGATCTGGATGTCCTTCTCCTCGACACCGGGCACTTCCAGGGCAATCTTGTACTGCTTGTCGGTTTCCTGGATGTCCAGGGCCGGCTTCAGCATGCCCGACCAATCGGATGGCCACTGCGGCATGTTCAACGCCGGAAAACCGAAGCCCCGGAATGCGTCATCGAACAGCCGGTCGATTTCCCGACGCAGTTGCAGGATCGGGCTGACTGGCCCGCTCGCCGCTGGCAGGTCATTGCGCTGCACCGGCAGGGAAGAGGCGGTCTGCTGCTCTTGCTGCTCGTTCTTGAACCAGTTCCAGGGAGCCAACTTCTTGAAATCGATGTCCATGTCATACCTCCAGAAAAATTGGAAAACGAGTTACTCAAGCCCTTTGCCTGCTGCGACGGGCAGTGCGCCCAGGCGACACGGGCTGCTCGGATGACTTCTGCTGTTCACGCTTGCGCATCACCTCCTTCTTTGCTCCGGCTCGGGTCTGATCATTGATGCACTGATCGATTTCACTTTGACGAAGCCGCCACGTCCCGCCCACCTTGAAAGCCGGAATTTCCCCGTGTGCGGCGAGCCGATAAAGCGTCCGCTTGCCGACTTTCAAGTACGCAGCCAATTCATCGAGCGTGAAAATCACCTGTAGGTGCGCTTTCATCTCACCCTCTCCAATCGCGTCGCTTTGCGGTTCCGGCCAAGGAAATCCTTGCAATACTTTGTAATACTAGACCTACTATGAAAAACTTCAGGAGTCAAGAGTCAATGTGCAGCGTTCTCCCGCCCCATTGATGCAGGTCAACTGCTCAGGCAAGGCACAGGGGGGCGGCCTGATCAGGCAATGGACAGCGCCTGGCTCCTCAGCCTGCGTGTGCCACAGGCGCCTCGATCAAACACCGATCCTCACGTTGTAGCCGAGTGCCCGCAGCCCCTTGCTTGTCTGCATGTTCCTTGGCGGAAACTCGTCTGGGCGCGCCCAGACGACGATTTCCCCGAGGCTGCTCAGGCCAACGTGCGGAATTGCCCAGTCGTCGCTGCGGATCGCGTTCCAGAGTCGGGCCGAAACACTTCCGTTGCCCCAGACAACGTAGTTCAACAGTATCCGTCCGGCCAACACACCTTCCCGACACCGCCGCCGAAGGCCATGGCCCATCAAGCGGATTTTCCATGCGCCCTCAGCGCCGTACCTACAGCAAATCTTTCAAGGCCCAGGTCATTCAGGAGTGTTCTGAACCCGGTGCCTCCATCGCAAACATCGCCTTGGGCTACAGCCTCAATGCCAACCTCGTCCACAAATGGATTCGCCTGCTTACCCAGAAAACCACGGCTATCCAGCCAGCGTTCATCCCGTTGCCTTCTCAAATGCTCGGCGCGGGTTCGCATGCTCAAGCGCGCTGCTGCGATCATGAGTTTGATCCAGTCGGCCCGTAATAATGGGCACGATCCGTATGCCTATCTCAAGGATGTGCTGAGACGGTTGCCGACGCAGCGAGCTAGTGAGATTGCAGAGCTGCTGCCGCATAGGTGGCATCCGGCATAGTCGCGCAAGATGGTTTGCCCGCATGCTTACGTTCAACAGCTCAAGCACCGTCCGCCCTTCGCGGGATCGTTGCCGCCAGAGCCACACGCCGAACTTTTCCACCTTGTCGTCGCCGGCCTGCGGTCAGTCAGGCAAGCCCAGGTGCGAGCCTGTACATATATTTGTGTAATTGCCTGATTTTGATATGTTCAATTCAACATCAAATGAAGGTTAAATTATGGACGACAAACAATTGCAGGCTCTGGCTAACGAACTGGCCAAAAATCTCAAAACCCCTGAAGATCTCAGTCAGTTCGATCGCCTGCTCAAGAAAATCAGTGTTGAGGCTGCTCTCAACGCTGAACTGACTCACCATCTGGGACATGATAAAAATCAGCCCAAATCGGGAACCAACTCCCGTAATGGCTATTCCACGAAAACCGTCACCACTACCGACGGGCCGATGGAATTACGTACTCCACGTGATCGTGATGGTTCCTTCGAACCACAACTGGTGAAGAAAAATCAGACCCGCATTACCGGCATGGACAACCAGATCCTGGCGCTGTATGCCAGAGGGATGACTACCCGCGAAATTACCTCAGTCTTCAAAGAAATGTACGATGCAGACGTCTCTCCGGCGCTGATATCGAAAGTCACCGATGCCGCAATCGACCAGGTTGTAGAATGGCAAAACCGTCCTCTGGATGCGATTTATCCCATTGTTTATCTTGAATGTATTGTCCTGAAAGTACGGCAGGACAGCCGGGTTATCAACAGAGCGGTGTTCCTGGCTCTGGGTATTAACCTTGATGGTCAGAAAGAGCTGCCAGGTATGTGGCTGGCCGAAAATGAAGGTGCAAAGTTCTGGCTGAATGTACTGACGGAACTGAAAAATCGCGGGCTGAACGATATCCTTATCGCCTGTGTGGACGGCCTGAAAGGCTTCCCGGAAGCGATTAATGCCGTCTACCCGGAGACGCAGATCCAGTTGTGCATAGTACACATGGCACGCAACAGCCTGCGGTTCTTGGCGTGGAAAGACTATAAAGCGGTAACCCGTGACCTGAAACAGGTTTACCGCGCAGCCACGGAAGAAGGCGCGTTGCAGGCGCTGGATGCGTTCGGGAAGGAATGGGATGCACGGTACCCGCAGATAAGTCGCAGCTGGCGGGCAAACTGGCCGAATGTTGCCACCTTCTTCGTGTATTCGGAGGCGATCCGCAAGGTTATCTACACCACTAACGCAATCGAATCGCTGAATAGCGTCATCAGACATGCGATAAAGAAACGGAAAGTGTTCCCGATAGATGAATCGGTGAAAAAAGTGGTGAGGCTGGCTATCCAGTCAGCCTCACAGAAATGGACGATGCCACTTCAGGACTGGCGGATAGCCATGAGTCGCTTTATTATCGAGTTCGGTGACCGCCTTGACGGTCACTTCTGAGAAAGGCATTTACACAGAATGGTAAACAGGCTCATTCATACAGGGACAGCGGTAGAACAATACAGCCTGAATGGTGATTCTCTGCAAGCGGGAGCGCTTCGTGATTCTGCTACATCATCCCTAACCAGTACCAATAGTGCGCTATCGTACAACCTTTCACCTGTATTCAATCTAAATCTTGAAGCGTCTGTTCCGCTCACTATCGCCAGCGATAGCTCAAGATTGAGTGATTACATTGATTTCCAGGCGAGAGCCTCACAAGCCAGTTTTACACAGTCGCTAACCTTGTCAGCCTTGAGCGGTCAGAGCAGCACAGGCGGGTGATACATCAAAGGGGCGTAAGCCCCTTTGATGGTTTCAACACTAAAGCAATGAATCCACATTTTTAAAAGGGACAGATTTAAAAAGATACCCCTGTAATCCCCAAATCCCCACCTCACGCAGTAACCCCATATGTTCTCTATTCTCAATCCCTTCAATAATAATTTTGTCGCAGTGTTTTTGAATGGAAGCAATCAGCGGGTAGAAGGTTGGATTCTGCACCTGCTCATTAAGGAAGGTGCGAACAAGTTCCTGATATGAGATCATCATATTCATCCGGAGCGCATCCCAGAGGGACATCATGAGCCATCAACTCACCTTCGCCGATAGTGAATTCAGCACTAAGCGCCGTCAGACCCGAAAAGAGATTTTCCTCTCCCGCATGGAGCAGATTCTGCCATGGCAAAACATGGTGGAAGTCATCGAGCCGTTTTACCCCAAGGCGGGCAATGGCCGACGGCCCTATCCGCTGGAGACCATGCTGCGTATTCACTGCATGCAGCATTGGTACAACCTGAGCGACGGTGCCATGGAAGATGCCCTGTACGAAATCGCCTCCATGCGCCTGTTTGCCCGATTATCCCTGGATAGCGCCCTGCCGGATCGCACCACCATCATGAATTTCCGCCACCTGCTCGAGCAGCATCAACTGGCCCGTCAATTGTTCAAGACCATCAATCGCTGGCTGGCCGAAGCAGGCGTCATGATGACCCAAGGCACTTTGGTGGATGCCACCATCATTGAGGCACCCAGCTCTACCAAGAACAAAGAGCAGCAACGCGATCCGGAGATGCATCAGACCAAGAAAGGCAATCAGTGGCACTTTGGCATGAAGGCCCACATTGGTGTCGATGCCAAGAGTGGCCTGACCCACAGCCTAGTCACCACCGCGGCCAACGAGCATGACCTCAATCAGCTGGGTAATCTGCTTCATGGAGAGGAGCAATTTGTCTCAGCCGATGCCGGCTACCAAGGAGCGCCACAGCGCGAGGAGCTGGCCGAGGTGGATGTGGACTGGCTGATCGCCGAGCGTCCCGGCAGGGTAAAAACCTTGAAGCAGCATCCGCGCAAGAACAAAACGGCCATCAACATCGAATACATGAAAGCCAGCATCCGTGCCAGGGTGGAGCACCCGTTTCGCATCATCAAGCGGCAGTTCGGCTTCGTGAAAGCCAGATACAAGGGGCTGCTGAAAAACGATAACCAACTGGCGATGTTATTCACCCTGGCCAACCTGTTTCGGGTGGACCAAATGATACGTCAGTGGGAGAGATCTCAGTAAAAACCGGAAATAACGCCAGAAATGGTGGAAAAAATAGCCTAAATAGGCTGATTCGATGTGTTTGCGGGAAAAAAATCGGCCCAGATCCGCGAAATTTTAATCAGCGAGTCAGCTTGGGAAGAAATGACCTGCTTATTCGCACCTTCCCTTTCTTACGGGTGCTACCGGTCCACTTTTCTGACATTCCTCCAGTGCTTCGCGTGTTTCAGCTACATCAACCTTCTGGCGAACAGCTTTGCTAAATTGCTTTTTAAGTTCTTTTAATTCCGTATCCCAAGATATTTTTTTCAGTTCATAAAATTTTTCCTTTTCCAGAAAGATATTCTTCAGTTCCTTTTCCATTTGATGGATTGTTTCCATCAGTGCTTTGAATACTGTTGATTTCCTGCTACCTGAACGTGCTAAGGAAGGTGCGAATAAGCAGGTCATTTCTTCCCAAGCTGACTCGCTGATTAAAATTTCGCGGATCTGGGCCGATTTTTTTCCCGCAAACACATCGAATCAGCCTATTTAGGCTATTTTTTCCACCATTTCTGGCGTTATTTCCGGTTTTTACTGAGATCTCTCCCACTGACGTATCATTTGGTCCACCCGAAACAGGTTGGCCAGGGTGAATAACATCGCCAGTTGGTTATCGTTTTTCAGCAGCCCCTTGTATCTGGCTTTCACGAAGCCGAACTGCCGCTTGATGATGCGAAACGGGTGCTCCACCCTGGCACGGATGCTGGCTTTCATGTATTCGATGTTGATGGCCGTTTTGTTCTTGCGCGGATGCTGCTTCAAGGTTTTTACCCTGCCGGGACGCTCGGCGATCAGCCAGTCCACATCCACCTCGGCCAGCTCCTCGCGCTGTGGCGCTCCTTGGTAGCCGGCATCGGCTGAGACAAATTGCTCCTCTCCATGAAGCAGATTACCCAGCTGATTGAGGTCATGCTCGTTGGCCGCGGTGGTGACTAGGCTGTGGGTCAGGCCACTCTTGGCATCGACACCAATGTGGGCCTTCATGCCAAAGTGCCACTGATTGCCTTTCTTGGTCTGATGCATCTCCGGATCGCGTTGCTGCTCTTTGTTCTTGGTAGAGCTGGGTGCCTCAATGATGGTGGCATCCACCAAAGTGCCTTGGGTCATCATGACGCCTGCTTCGGCCAGCCAGCGATTGATGGTCTTGAACAATTGACGGGCCAGTTGATGCTGCTCGAGCAGGTGGCGGAAATTCATGATGGTGGTGCGATCCGGCAGGGCGCTATCCAGGGATAATCGGGCAAACAGGCGCATGGAGGCGATTTCGTACAGGGCATCTTCCATGGCACCGTCGCTCAGGTTGTACCAATGCTGCATGCAGTGAATACGCAGCATGGTCTCCAGCGGATAGGGCCGTCGGCCATTGCCCGCCTTGGGATAAAACGGCTCGATGACAGCGGTCATATTCTGCCATGGCAGAATCTGCTCCATGCGGGAGAGGAAAATCTCTTTTCGGGTCTGACGGCGCTTAGTGCTGAATTCACTATCGGCGAAGGTGAGTTGATGGCTCATGATGTCCCTCTGGGATGCGCTCCGGATGAATATGATGATCTCATATCAGGAACTTGTTCGCACCTTCCCTAATAAAAGGAGATAAAGTGATGTAAATGTTCTCCCGTTTTTAATCTGAACATCAAATTTATCCTGGCAGGAAAATGCCATTACCCCAAGTAATACGATTAAAATAAGTTCAGCGCGAGCTCCTGTTTTGTAATGTATGTAGCTTATTAACCGTTGCACAAAAGTAGGTAGTATCTGAAATTCAAGACAGAGCTCTTGATCTTGTTTAGATCTATTTATCTTAGACATACATTCATCGTGCCTCACTTTTAGAAATAATTAATGTTGTTCTAATAAATTTTTGATGACTATCTTTCATTTATCCAGTACAAAAGATCACTAAGCAACCAGCCACACGACTTCGCCCCAAGTGATTTACGTTGGGGAAACTTGCCAGCCTTTTCGAGCTTCCAGGCTGTCGAGCGAGAAATCGAAGTGATATACTGGCGCTCTTTTTCCCGCACCAGACGGTCACCTTTCTCACCGTAGACATGCAGAATTTGCTGCCGTTGTTCAGGTGTTGGAATGTTAGATGTTGTACTCATACTGCCTCCTTCGTTTCGACAGAGGCAGTTTGTACGATTCAAATCAAAATTTAAAGAAGATGGGTCCCCATTAAGCTAATGTCTATTGAGAACCTTATTGAGATATTTATTTAAAATGAAGTGATGCATACTTGAGAACAAGAGCATCAATATAGTTCACTAATTGCGACGATGTAATTCTCTGCTGTAATTGATAGCCGTCCCCCTCCTTGCTCAATAAATTAGCCAATTCTTTTGATGTACTATTTGCATGACCGTATTTAATAAGCAAATATATAACATTATCCTTTACTGTAGAAAGGCGACCATCCTCAACAGCTAAAGATAACTGTCCCTCTTCTATTAAAGAGTCGTTAACCCATCTAGATATACTTTTATCGCTAACATCCTTTAAGGATATATGACAGTCATCCCTCACCACATTCAATATATCAGCTGCGTTTAAACGATTAATTTTACCATCTTTTTCTGAAAAACTTATTTTAAGCAACATTAAAACAATAAAGCTTTGTATATAGTAACCTTCCACTTCATGAATTTCATTTTCTTTAATTGTAAAAAACCGGGATAATTCTTGGCACCCAAAGTTATCAATATACAAGCATTCATGAGAGACAAAGATATTTTTATCAAAAATTAAATAATCCTTATCATCCCGACCAAAAACTTTAACCTCTTCTGGAATTTCATCCCACAATTCATTAGCATTTTTAAGATTGTAATTATCTTTTACCAAGTGAGTGGTGTTGGTAGGCTGCAGTCGCCAAAAGCCACTAGCATATCCATTGTAAACATATTTATAAAAACTACTCCTATTGAAATTTGTATCCTCTTTTATTTCAGATTGAGCGCAAGGTATGAAACTCCTTGTGGCAGCCTGTGGGCTTTTTTCATGTTGATAGAAGTCTCTACCAACACTGATGTCAAAAGTATCGTAGCGGTGTTCTTCTTTATTAGCATAACGATTGATTCGACAGTATTCTGAACGAAGATTAACATACAAGTTAATTTTATTGTCCAGCCATGTGGAAATGATATCCTCCAGTCTCACATGAAATTTTTTAGAGAAGTCACCAGCACTACATAAACCATCAGGGATATTCAGCTGCTCAGGAATTTTAAAAAGATCAGTAGCATCGAAAAAATTGGAATTGGAATTGGAATTGGAATTGTTTTGCATTTATCACCACCAATACATTAACCTTATATTTTACAAGGCATTGTATCAAAATGGAGCGATAAATTTAAAAAATATTTAACGAAAGGACAGAATTTTCATCATTTCAAGCTAAGAGAAGCACGGTACTACTCTACGAGTAGTGCCGGTATTCACAACTTTCTCCTAACTGATAACAGCCTTGCGGGCAGTTCCCTTCCGAACTAGAATCAGTGCAGCAAAACGAGGGCTTCAAAATGACAAAAAAAACAGTACACAGCCAGATCACTAAAACTCAAATCTATCGTTCTGTTGCCAGCTCAACCGCAATAGAAACCGGTGTTTCTGTGCAAAAAATTGAGCAGCAACTCAAACAAAATCAGGCACAGGCGAAAGCCGTTGGCCTCGCCCGTTAATCTGGCAAGATGTCGCTCACTAGTTGCTTCATAGGGCTGTAGTTCCCTGATACACCTGCCTGTATTGCCTTAAAGTAAAACGCCTTGTGCACATCCCACAGGCTGTAATCAAGTAAGCCCTTCCCTGCCAGAACCGACAGCACATCACAAAGCAGTCTCGACAGACGCCCGTTACCTTCTCTGAATGGGTGGATCAAAATAAACTCCACGTGGCATTCAGCCAGATAATTGACCAGATCCGGACGAGCCAGAGATTTCAGTTCACCAGACCTAGAGAGAAACTGCTTCTCGAAACCATCAAGAAGAAGCGGAATCCTGTCGGCAGCAGCAAACTGAAAGCCATCCTTAGTCAAGTTGGCATTACGCAGCCTTCCCGCCCACTCGTACACATTCCCTAGCCAGTGGCGATGCCACCTGCTGATGTGCTCAAAAGCCAGCGCTTCAGGCGGCTGGCCCTCAATAAATAGCTGCTCATACAGCATCAGCAGTAGGCCCGATTCCAGCGCCTCCATTTCCTCTTCATCAATGATCCCCAGTTTATTAGATAGCACCAAATCACCAGAGCCCGGCTGATAGCGCTCTTCTGCTGAATTAAGCTCATATTTTGCCAAGCTCTCACCTCCGCCCAAACAAGTTCACAACGTTGTTTTCCTGCTGTCGTTGATAGTTGTTAATCCGATCTTCCCAGATCTCAAGCGCCCTGCGCTTTTCAGTAAGGTAATCATAACGATCATAGTGTTTCGAGCTAACGTCGTTCAAAGCGTGATTCTGGATACGGTCGCGGATCTCTTTGCTGATCCCCGCCTCCCCCATCAACGTTTTACAGGTGCGACGTAAATCTCGCGCCGTGAAAACTTTAAACTCAGGATTAAAAGCCCGAAAATACATAATGGAACGCGCCAAACTATCGGTACGTACCGGGCGCTCACTGTTTGTAGATAATGGGAAAATAAAGGGACTGCTGCTTTCCTTCGTCAGCTCTTTCACTGAGGCTAATTCCTGTAGTGCCGATTCAGTCAGCGGGATCAAATGCTCACGCTTGTTTTTCGATACATCGGCAATGACCAGCAACGTCTTTTGCTGCCAATCAATCGCGCTCCACTGGCTGGCTATCATTTCGAACGGGCGCTGCCCGCCAGCATAAACACAGAAGCGGATTAGGTACTGCATCAGCGGCCCAACGTTGGTGGCCTGAGCGAACTGCTCCATGACAAAACGAAGCTCTTCCAGCGTTAACCATGTATCACCCACTTTTTCTGCCGAGGACTGTTTCGGTATGGCCGATACCGGATTAACTTCAAGCCCGAACGTAATGCCCACGCTGGTATTCATCGGATCGTTATCGGCCTTCAGACCGTAGTTAAATGCCGCCATAAGGTAGGAACGAATTCGGTTCGCATGGACTACAGCATCACGCTGGATAATACCTGAGAGAATGGTCTTGATCTGCAGAGGTGTTACATCCTTCGCTTTGGTTTCGCGAGGAATAACCGTATAGCACTCTCTTTCCATGCGCTTCAATACATCAGCCCATGTCCGCTTGTTGTCGAGCTTCATCTTATTGACGTAACCATGCACCAGTTCTTCAAACGATCCCTGAGAACGATGCAACTGCATAATGTGCTGTTCGGCCAGGCGCTGTTGCTCAAGCTCTTGCTGGGGCTCTTTTCCTTCAACAAGCCAGGCACCATACTTTTTCGCCAGCTCATTGGCCGTCACCAGTTTCATCTCAGGCCAGATGCCCAACTGGATGAACTTCTCTTTCTTACCTTTCTCAACGTAATAACGGAAATAAAAAACTTTGCTGCCTGAAGGCTGAACCTTAACGCCAAGCCTGCCAGTACCACGTTGAGCACTGTTGCTCCACACGTAGTACGCCGTGCTTTTTGTCTTCAATCCACGTATAGCAGTCTCAGTAAGATTAGCGGCCATGAGGTTACCTTTCTAAGGATAAGCGTTACCTGACCCGATGCCCATTTTGGGTCAGGTAATGGGTCAGGTAACGATAGTACAATGGGGAGACGAGACAACCAATCAGAAACAAAAACAACATCATAACTGATTGATTATAGACAATTAAAAATACAATAAGCGTCAATAGCGAACGATTAGAAACATGCCAATTTTATGACTCATAATCGCTTGGTCGCTGGTTCAAGTCCAGCAGGGGCCACCAAACACAGCAAGGGCTGGCGAGTAATCGTCGGCCCTTTTGTTTTTTCCGGGGATATGCCGGGGATATTCCAGAAAGGTAACCATGGTGATTTATGGTTATTTTATGACCGCCCACCATATCTACAGCATTTCTTGCTTAGTGCCATTCGCAAAACGTTAACATTTGCATACATTGACGATGTGTGAAGCTGGTGGACGAACTCCACGCATAAGCCCGCCCGCATCATATAAAAAAGGCTGGCACGGCTTACAGCTTAGCAGGTACGCACGTCTTTTTGCGTACCTTGCGTACCCAGTTTTTCACTGCGCAATCTGATGAATAGCGTTTCTGATGTTTGTCACGCTGCCAGCGAATGGCCCGTGTAACCCTGGCATTTCTAAGCATGAGAATGGCTCTTTGAACCTTAACATTTCTTAACTTCTGGCTTGCCCCGGCGCAAGCTAATGGCTCGTAAAACCTTAGGAATTCTTAGGGGCTGGCTGGCGGTCACAAACGCCGCAAACCCTTTGCATTTGCACCCGCCAGACGGTATGCGTCGATGAGTTTTTCGCGTTTTACCGACTCCGAATTCGCAGTTTTTTTGCGCAGTTTTGCGTAGTTTTTTTTTGCGAATTCGCAGTTTGTTTATCTTTGGCATCGTCTTTCTTTTCTCCGTGCCGTCTTAACTTACCTGCTCCGGGTAACGTCGACAAAATATTTTGCTCAGTACCCGGCGCAATATCCCGGCGCACGCCGTCGAACTCAAAAAGTACCGCTGCGGGATAGAAATCATCTCGAGCACTTGCGACAACAAACACACGTCTGCGTCGTTGGGCCACTTCCGAAAAATTGAAGATTACCCGCCGCCGGGAGAAGGAAAACCGCAGGAGCGGAAAAGGAAACCGGGCGATCAGTGGCGGCTCACGTCTGAGTGCCACGTTAATTAATAAAACAGGTTAATAATTATTAAAATAACCGAAAATGTAGATAATCAATATCCGATAGATAACAAACAATATCGAACAAATAATTTACATTACCCTGAATGATTTCATCGGTTTATCTCGGTGCGCAATCCATTCAAATATTCTATCATTACATTGAGCTGTTCCCGATTGGCGGCCAGCATCTCACCAGAAAGTGAACCACATAAAAATCCATGATGATCGACAAAGAAAAATGCTTCAGAATTTAAAGACCACTTATATTCTTCCAGTGTTTTTAATTCCAATTTATCGCATTTATTAATTTTTTTATGTTTCTCGATTTCAATATTCTCCATTATACTTTCCTTTCATTTATTTTTTATATAAATCCAAATAACACATTCACATATATGTTATTTACCAGCTTACAATAACATTATTTTGGACATGCTAGCGGCTTAGGTTATAGGATTTAGTCACCTCATTAACTAAAAGGCGTTTATGTAATGGCTATTCCTGCATATTTATTTTTAAAAGACGACGGCGGCGCGGATATCAAAGGTTCAGTTGATGTCCAGGATAGAGAGGGAAGCATAGAGATTCTATCTTTTGGTCATGGTCTGCATATTCCGACAGACAGCAGAACCGGAAAACTCACCGGCACCAGGCAACATGCCCCCCTTAACTTTCAAAAAGAGTTCGATTCTTCCAGCCCGTATCTTTACAAGGCTATTGCCACCGGGCAGACACTTAAAAGCGCAGAATTTAAATGGTACAGAATTAACGACGCCGGGCAAGAAGTTGAATACTTCAACATGTTGCTTGAGACCGTGAAGATCGTCAGCTCCGCGCCGCATATGCTCGATATCAAAAACCCGGCGACCGAAAAACATAATCATCTTGAAAACGTAGCCATGCGGTATGAGCGGATTACCTGGAAATACTGTGATGGCAACATTCAGTTTTCTGATGCGTGGAATGAAAGATGATCCGGTGCACCTTCCATCTTAATGGCGGACAGCTATCAACATTAAGTTGCCCGGGCGTGGTTTTTTTCCCGGCGTACTCAGGAAATGCAGGAACACACAGGAATAACCCTGCTTCGATTACAGTAGTAAAAAAAGGGCCATTGCCGCCCGGTCTTTACTACATCGTGACGCGCCAAAGAGGCGGGCTTCACTCCCGCTGGCGGGATATGGTGCACGGCTTAGAGAGCGGCTCAGATCGCGATCTATGGTTTGCGCTTTATCGCCAGGATAGCCAAATTGATGATATCTCATTCATAGACGGTGTTGAGCGGGGTAACTTCCGTTTACATCCCGCGGGTAAATCGGGCATTAGTGATGGCTGCATTACGCTACCCAGCCATGCAGATTACGCGATCTTACTTGAGGCTTTATTAAGCACACCATCAGTTATGGTTACGGCTCAATTAAAAGCGTTCGGCACAATACAGGTGTACTGATGAAACCGGCCACACATGTTTTTTTATGGCTTTCTGAACTGCTCGCCCTGACAGTGGTTTACACCCTGCTTTGTTACTTCATCCCTGATGAAGCGTTTATGGCGTGGTATGAGGAAAACTATGGATTCATACAGGAAGCGCACTGGAATGACGGGTTTTCACTGATTCTGTATTTTCTGGCTATAGCCATCACTACGTTTGCGATCTGGTTTATTGCTGCTGCCAGACAGAGGAAGTGGAAAAAATCACAGGGTGAAAACACATGACGTTTACGTGTCCAGGCTCTGCCAACGTATTACCTTGTGATTCGAACATGACCACCTGACAGGTGGCCACAGCGGAAATACACCACAAACGCGCCGAAGTTATTAGGCGCGTTTTTATTACCTGTAACTTTTAACGCCCCACAATCCATACTCAAAAAATCACAAAAATTACTTTATATAAAAAAGTGTCCACCTGTTCACCTTTTGGATTTTTATTATATTTATCATGAAATTAAGTGGTTAACATCCACTTCAGCCACGTCGATAATGTCCAGCTTGTTCGCTAAGACCAAATCAACTGAACCTGGCTGATAGCGCTCTACCTGTTTGCACCGAAATGTGAAATGAGTAACAAGAAAAACAAGTCAGGCAGGGGCGGAAAGTGTTTCACGTGATAAGGCGAGAACATGCGAAAGGCAACCCCCTCTGGACGTCGCCATCCAGAGATGGAAACGTCCGTTAGAGTTTGATTCGATAGTCAGCTCAAACTAGCTCTTTGAGCTGCTCCTGCATATAAGTTGAAAAATACTCTGGGTTCTTGATAAGGATGCGGTTACCGGAGGCCACTTTTTCTGCCCATCCGGCCACTTTTTTCGTGAACTCGGGATTCCATCCCTCCTGCTCACCCCGTGCCATCACAGCTTCCGGACTCGCTGGCACACCTAAGTCATGCAAATACTTTAAGATTCCCTTAGCGGTACTTTCATCCATTGAATGGGGTACTGACGCCGAAGTGTTCATACCACCAATAAAATCCAATGCTTTCTCAATTGCTGTTGGCATGCTCTTATCCTTAAAATTAACCACGTGAGAGACACATTTATACTATGTACCCAACTCCGCCGGGATATCAAAGAGAACATCACCTTTATTTGATTTACCCCGCAGCTAAACGCTTGCGGCGGCTGTTTTCTGCACGATTAATTCGCTATCCCGGCCAAAACCAGCCCGGTCGCTACCGCATTACGCGGCCCTTCGGTACCACGGATGTTGCCCTGTCCGGCAACCACGCCGTAATGCGCCAGCGCGTCGGTGATCATCTGCGGGATTTCGAAATCCAGCGAGGAGCCGCCCACCAGCACCACAAAAGTCATATCGCGAATAGAGCCCCCGGGTGACACCTGGCGTAAAGCGCGCAGGCAGTTGGTCACAAAAACTTTCTCTTTGGCCTGTCGGCGCACCAACCGAATTTTTTCCAGCGAGGTCTGGTTATCTACGGGGATCAGCTCGCCGTTTTTCAGATAAACGACTTTGGCAAACACTGACGGACTGAGCGGTTCGCGAAAAAACTCCACCGCGCCGTTCTCGTGGCGAATGCTGAACAGGCTCTCCACTTTTGCCAGCGGGTATTTTTTAATTTCCTCCGCCAGAAACGGATCGCTTAAGCCCAGCTCGGTTTGAATCAACAGGCTGACCATATTCCCCGCGCCAGCCAGATGGACCGCTTTCACAACGCCATCGCTATTGATAATGGCGGCATCGGTAGAGCCTGCGCCTAAATCGAGGATCGCCAGCGGTGCAGCACATCCGGGCGTTGTTAACGCACCGGCAACAGCCATGTTGGCCTCCACGCCGCCGACTTCAACCGGGATGTTTAACCGGGCGCTCAGCTCACTGGCGATGGCCTGCATCTGTAAGCGATCGGATTTCACCATCGCCGCAATGCCAACGGCGTTCTCCATTGAACACTCCCCGGCAATACCGCCCTGCACCTTGCGCGGAATAAACGTATCCACCGCCAACAGATCCTGAATATACACCGCGTGCATGTCGTGACCGGTCAGCGAGGCCATCACTTTACGAACCCGCTCCAGCATGCCGCCTGCATGCGTACCTGCTTCACCACGAATATCGCACACGGGCGCACAGGTGCTCATCGCCTGCATAATGGCCTGTGCGCCTTGCGCTACGTCGGCTTCACCGCCGCGCTTTTCGCCGCGGATAAAGATCTTACCCGCCGGGATCACCCTTGAGCACACATCACCCTGCGGGGTTTTCAGCACCACGGCGGAACGGTTGCCAATTAGCGCCCTGGCGATGGGGACGATAGTTTGCGTTTCCTCGGGCGTCAGGGTAAAGAAGGTCGCGATGCCGTAAGGATTCGACAGCACTCGCACCACCTGTCCTGGGGCCGCCACTTCCACCGCCGCCAGCACACCTTCCGGCACCTTCTCCAGCAGGGTAACTTCATCTACCACCGGCATTGTTCGACGCAGACGATTGTTCACCAGCACGCCATCATCTTTTTTCAGGATCGCCGCTACCACGTTGACCCCGCGATCCAGCGCCTCATTGATAAACCAAACCGCCTCGAGGAAATCCCTCTCCTCACCGACCAGCGGGATCCAGCCCTGGGCAAACCGATCTTCGCTCAACGCCGCCAGCTTCTCCACGGCGATGGTGGTTCCCATTCCCACGCCAACGCCGCCGGGCGTTTGCGGGTTATGCCCAATCATTGTTGATTCGGTAATGATGGTTTCAGTGATGGTTTCCATCGCCACATCGCCAATCACCGGTGCCGCCTCGTTGATGCAGATTTTCGCCACATCCTGAAGCGACCACGGGGTGTTATTCAGCGCCTGCTGCAGGGAGGCCACCACCCCGGCAATATTGTCCCGTGTACCTTTCATACCGGTCGTGGCGACAATCCCGCTGGCGATAAACCGGCCATGCTGCGCCAACGCCACTTCGGTGGTGGCGTTGCCGATATCAATCCCTGCAATTAACGGCATACAACCTCCGTCACTGGCTGCCTTTACGCAGCTTGTTTCTCTGCTGATACACCTCTGCCGACTCGCGGACAAACCCGGCGTTCACCGTGGCATGCCAGGTATGTTCCAGTTCATCGGCAATGGCCTGAAGCTCGGCGAACGAAGAACGAAACGGCCGCAGCGCGTTGTAAATTTCAAGAATACGGGCATCCGGGATTGCTATAAGCTCCGCCGCACGACGGAAATTACGCGCCACGGCGTGACGCTGCATCTGTTCGGCAATCTGCGCCTGGTACTCCAGGGTTTGCTGAGAAATACGCACATCCTGCGGACCTACGCGGCCCGCCAGCACATTCTCAAGGGTAATCTCGGTTAGCGGTTTGCCGGTAGGAGTCTGGATTTTCTCCGGGCAGCGGGTTGCTAATGGATAATCCTGCGCGGTCATGATGTTGTCGTTCATGGTCATTCCCTTACGAGTGCAATATGCAGCGTGACAGGCGCAGCATCCTGCACCACGTGTTTGGTTTCTTTGATATGAAACAGCGCGGCCTTGGCCATAAATTTGGGTCGTACCATCTGGTCATTAACCACTGGCACTGGCGAAGGCGACTCTTTACGTGCATAGCGCGCGGCGTTTTTACCAATCTGGCGATAGGTTTCCAGCGTCAGCAGCGGAGCCTGAGAGAACAGCTCAAGGTTGCTCAGAGGCAGCAGATCGCGCTGATGAATCACCGTGGTTCCTTTCGACTGGATACCAATCCCGATGCCAGAACCGCTGAGATTTGCCGCATCCCACGCCATAAATGAAACATCCGAGGTGCGCAGAATCCTCACCACCCGAGCATGCAGGCCCTCTTCTTCAATGCCGGCAACCAGTTCTTTCAAAATCGCTTTGTGCGGCATATCAATCAATGTTTTGTGCTGATACTTATCAAAGGCCGGGCCGACGCCTATCACGACTTCATCCACGCGTTCGTCCGCTTTAGCCGCCTCGCCTTCGATCACCTGCAAGGTGAAAACCGGCTTACGTTCAGTTGTGCATTCCACTGTGTACCGCCTTATTCGATCGAGCCGGGCTGAACCACGCCCGCAATATTTTTAATTTCCGCCCAACGTTCGGCAGAGATGCGATAGCCGGTGCCGGGTCCCTGATAGTCGTTGATGTCATTAACGGCGCTGACGACGTCGAACTGACGATCCAGAATGGCCGACGTTTGCAGGTAATCACCAGTAACACGCTGCCTCAGCATGTTGAGGATATTGCTGGCGATGTCTTCGAAGCCGCTGGAACTCAACGCGCCGACGATATCCAGCCCGGTGATATTGCGCTTCATCATCTCTTCCACGGCAGCCAAATCTTCCACCACATTGCGCGCGGGCATATCTTTGCTGCCGTGAGCGTAAGTGGCGGCCTCCACCTCTTCATCGCTAATCAGCGGCAGGCCCAGTTCGCGGAACACCGCCTGAATGGCGCGCGCGGCCTTATTGCGGATGGCGATTGTCTCCTCTTCCGTGACCGGACGCAGGCCCCCATCAACCATCAGATCGCGTTGCAGAATGTTGTAATCATCGAAGTCTTCAGCGTCGAAGTTCGACCCGGCAAACATGTTGTCGTAGTTCGGTACCGCGCTATAGCCGGAGAAGATAAAGTCGGTGCCCGGCAGCATCTGCATCAGGGTGCGGGCAGTACGACGAATATCGGAGTGGGAAAAGGTCTGGTCATTGGCGGAGGCCACTTCAAGGTCGAGCATCGAGGCAATCAGGTTTTCCGCCAGCACCGCGCGAATCCCCGACGGCACAGCGCCGGTCATGCCGATACAGCTGACCGCGCCGTTTTGTAACCCCTGTACGCCCGCGCCTTTGGTGATAAAAATGCAACGCGACTCCAGATAAAGCATCGATTTACTTTCGGAATAGCCCATCAGCGCTTCCGAACCGGTGCCGGAGGTGTAGCGCATCTTCAGACCACGAGAAGCATACGCCGAGGCAAGAAACGCTTTTGACCACGGCGTATCATCGCCATCGGTAAACACCGACTCCGTGCCATATACCGACACCGTTTCGGCGTAGCTGGTTAGCCCGCGCATTCCCAGCTCCAGCTCCGTGGCCTCTTCAACGGAGCATTGCGTCAGCACGCCGGGGCGACCGCATTGGGACCCCACCAGCAGCGCCAGGGCGTTAAACGGCGCATAGCGGGCGATCCCGACCGTTGTTTCCTGTTCGGAAAAGCCACGGATCCCCGCTTCAGCAGCGTCGGCAGCAATCTGTACCGGGTTATCTTTCAGGTTGGTCACGTGGCACTGATTGGAGGGGGTGCGTCTGGCGCGCATTTTTTGCAGCGCCATCATCATCTCCACCACGTTCATTTGCGCCATCACCTCCACCGCTTTCGCCGGGGTGATGGCAGTCGTAATGGCAATGATCTCTTCCCGACTGACGTGGATATCCACCAGCATTCTGGCGATCTCCAACGCGTCGAGCTGCATGGCGCGCTCGGCCTCGGGCACGTTAATCGCGTAATCGGCAATGAACCGGTCAATCATGTCGAACTCGGCGCGGCTCTTGCCGTCCAGCTCAACAATACGACCATTTTCCACCTTCACCGACGAAGCCGGATCGTAAGGGCTTTCCATTGCGATCAGCCCCTCTTCAGGCCATTCGCCAATTAGCCCATCCTGATTTACAGGCCGCTGGGCAAGCACTTCGAATCGTTTTGATCTTCTCATAGTTTATGGACTCAAAAGATAAAAAATAGGGACGCCGGGCCGTATTGCCGGGGACACAACACCCGGCATTCGCCTTTCATCAGCAATAGCTGAACTCTAAATGAGCAGGACAATAAAAAAATAAAATTAATTTCGTTCCAATTTGGTACGTAATAAAAAACCATCGTTTCATATTGAAACGCGGCTCAGGAATATTCGCCGTGAATTGTGACGAGGTTAAATGATCATTATCAATAAACGCCACAACAGGAAACTGAACGTAATATTTTTGAAACCCCCACCCTATTGACTTAATAACGCGGGGCGAGAAAATAAGATAAAGCCAATGATAAAAATAGCTGTTGCGCGATATTTTCGTGACCTCAGCCCTACAACCTTTTCAGGAGAGACTGTGAATAAGAGCCAACAAATCGCCACCATTACGCTGGCGGCTGCAAAGATAATGGCGCAGGCCGTCGAGGCTAAAGCGCTTGAAATCAACGTTCCGGTGGTTTTTTCCGTGGTGGATCACGGCGGGAACACGCTGCTAATGCAACGTATGGACGACGCGTTTGTCACCAGCTGTGATATCTCTCTTAATAAAGCTTATACCGCCTGCTGCCTGCGACAGGGTACCCATGAAATTACCGATGCGGTACAACCAGGTGCCTCTCTATATGGCTTGCAGCTCACCAATCAACAACGAATTGTTATTTTTGGCGGCGGTTTACCTGTCATATTAAACGGCAAAGTAATCGGTGCCGTTGGCGTAAGTGGCGGTACCGTCGAACAAGACAGATTATTAGCAGAAACCGCATTGAATTGTTTCTCTGAATTATAATTTAAATCTAAGAAGGTATATTATGAGCTATCGTATGTTTGATTACCTGGTGCCAAATGTGAACTTCTTTGGCCCCAATGCTATTTCCGTGGTCGGCGAACGCTGTAAACTGTTGGGCGGTAAAAAAGCGCTGCTGGTCACTGATAAAGGTCTGCGGGCAATTAAAGACGGCGCGGTAGATAAAACCCTCACGCATCTGCGTGAAGCCGGTATTGACGTCGTGGTTTTTGACGGCGTTGAGCCAAACCCCAAAGACACCAACGTGCGCGACGGCCTGGAGGTCTTTCGGAAAGAGCATTGCGACATCATCGTTACCGTTGGCGGCGGTAGCCCGCATGACTGCGGTAAAGGCATCGGTATCGCCGCGACTCACGAAGGGGATCTCTACAGCTATGCCGGAATTGAAACCCTGACCAACCCGCTGCCGCCGATCGTAGCGGTGAATACCACCGCCGGTACCGCCAGCGAAGTTACCCGCCACTGCGTGCTGACCAATACCAAAACCAAAGTGAAGTTTGTGATTGTCAGCTGGCGCAACCTGCCGTCGGTCTCCATTAACGATCCGCTGCTGATGCTCGGCAAGCCAGCCCCACTGACTGCGGCCACCGGGATGGACGCCCTGACCCACGCCGTGGAAGCCTACATTTCCAAAGATGCCAACCCGGTCACCGACGCTGCCGCTATCCAGGCGATCCGCCTGATCGCCCGTAACTTGCGCCAGGCCGTGGCGCTGGGCAGCAACCTGAAAGCTCGCGAGAACATGGCCTACGCCTCCCTGCTGGCGGGTATGGCCTTCAACAACGCCAACCTCGGCTACGTTCACGCGATGGCGCATCAGCTTGGCGGTCTTTACGACATGCCGCACGGCGTGGCGAATGCCGTACTGCTGCCGCACGTGGCACGCTATAACCTGATCGCTAACCCGGAAAAATTTGCCGACATCGCAGAGTTTATGGGCGAAAACACTAACGGACTCTCTACCATGGATGCCGCCGAGCTGGCCATTCATGCTATTGCCCGCCTCTCCGCCGACATCGGTATTCCGCAGCATCTGCGCGATCTGGGCGTCAAAGAAGCCGATTTCCCGTATATGGCGGAAATGGCGCTGAAGGACGGCAACGCCTTCTCAAACCCGCGCAAAGGGAACGAGAAAGAAATTGCCGAGATCTTCCGTCAGGCATTCTGATAACGTAGGGGGCGCAATGTCACTTTCATCACCGGGCGTACATCTGTTTTATCACTCACGCTGGCAGGGTACTCGAGTGCTTGATGAGCTGTGCTGGGGACTGGAAGAGCAAGGCGTTCCCTGCCGGGCATACTGTTGCGACGATCATGACTGCGCGCTGGCGCTCGGCAAACTGGCGGCCAAAAGTTCGGCGCTGCGCGTGGGTCTCGGTCTCAACGCCACCGGTGATATTGCCTTAACCCATGCCCAGTTGCCCGAGGATCGGGCGCTGGTCTGCGGGCATACCCGCGCCGGGACAGCACAGATACGCACGCTCGGCGCCAATGCCGGTCAACTGGTTAAAGTTCTTCCCTTCAGCGAGATAAAATAAATGTACCGCATCTATACCCGAACCGGCGATAACGGCACGACAGCGCTGTTTGGCGGCAGCCGTATCGATAAAGACGACATCCGCGTTGAGGCCTACGGCACGGTGGATGAACTGATTTCCCAGCTTGGCGTCTGCTATGCCAGCACGCGCCATGCCGAGCTACGCCAGGAATTGCACGCTATGCAGAAGATGCTGTTCGTACTGGGGGCGGAACTCGCCAGCGATCAGAAAGGACTCACACGCTTAAAACAGCGTATTGGCGAAGAGGATATTCAGGCGCTGGAGCAGCTTATTGACCGCAATATGGCGCAAAGCGGCCCGCTCAAAGAGTTTGTTATTCCGGGGAAAAATCTGGCATCGGCACAGCTGCACGTTGCGCGAACCCTGACGCGTCGGCTGGAGCGGATCCTCATCGCGATGGGCAGAACGCTGACGTTACGCGATGAGGCCAGGCGTTATATCAACCGGCTGTCGGATGCGCTGTTCTCGATGGCCAGAATCGAAGAAACTACTCCAGATGTTTGCGCTTAAACTGGCTGGCATCAATGTCGTACTGCTTCATCTTACGCCACAAGGTGGTGCGACCAATATTCAGCAGTTGCGACATCTCCTGAACACGCCCACTGGTCACGCGGGCGGCATGGATAATCGCCTCTTTCTCGATGGCGGTAAAAGTCAGGCTGGCGGGCAGCAGTGAAGATGCCGTCTCCAGACCAGGGCGTTCGGCAAACAGATAATCCGGCAGATTGCTCAGCCGAATATGGCCGTTATCGCTGCTGATGGCGATGTTTTCAATAATGCTGTTCAGCTCAAAATCATTACCCGGCCACGAATAGGCCACCAGTTGTGCCAATGCGTCGTCGTCGATCTTCAGGCTGGATGAAAAGCGTTTTTTCAGGCTATTCAACCGCGTATAAATCAGCGATGGAATACTGTTACGCCGCGCCCGCAGCGGCGGGATTACGATCTCAAAAGAGTGCAGCGCGTAATACAACTGACGGCTAAAGCGGTTTTGCTCCACCAGATTAGCGAGATCAACCGTGGTGGTGGCGATCACTTTGACATCCACCGGAATCAGCCGCCGGGCATCCAGGCGGGTTAAAACGCCCTGCTTGATCACCTGCAGCAGCGCGGATTGTAACTCCGGCGCCAGATATTCAATTTTTTCCAGAAACAGCGTGCCGCCGTTCGCCAGTTCAAGACGGCTTAGCCGCCCGTTTTCATCATCAGTGGGCGCACTGCCCATAAAATCCTGCCCCAGTACGCTGTTGGCATACAACTGGCAGTTCACGGCGATATACGGCCCGCTGGCGCGTTCGCTTTCATTGTGAATGGCCTGACTCAGTAGCTCTTTACCGACGCCCTCTTCCCCGCACAGCAGGATCGGGAAACTTCCCCTCGCCGCCTGACGACCAAAGTGGATCAAACGTCGGGTTTCTGGATCGTCTGTCGACATCTGCTCAAAGGTGTGGCTCACCTTGCCGAGCTGGCTGGTCATCAGCTGACGCATTTGCTCCACCGGATGCAGCAGCAGGATAAAGCTGTTGCCCTGCTCTTCAACAATCGGTTTCAGGGTGATGACGGCATCAACAAACTGGTGCTGGCTTTCAAAGGTGACTTCGACATGATTCAGGCCGCGGGCATGTTTGATCGCCCGACGCAGCAGCATGGGGAGATTGAGCAGGTCATTAATATTCTTCCCCTGGCTGGCCTGCGCGTCGAGATGCAAAAGCAGCGCCGCGCGCGCATTGAGGAACTGCAATACGCCCTGTTCGTTCCAGGCCATCACGCCATCATCCATACTCTCCAGCAGCCCGTACATCTGGTTCAGATGGCGGTTGGATTCAGCCAGCAGGCTGTCAGTCAGCAATGAGTTGCCGACTTCTCTGGCAATCGCCAGCGTCAGGGATAAATCAGAAACGCACTCATGCTCTACCAGACAGCACAACGAGATGGAGCCAAACAGTCGACCATGGTTATCGAATACCGGCGTAGAGCAGAACGACCACGGATGCAGCGCCTGTTTAAAGTGCTGATCGCCAGAGGTTTTTGTCGGTTGCCCCGGCATCGTCGCCAGCGACAACGCGCAGCTGCCAATAATGCTTTCCGCACAGTAACTGCCGTCGCGAAAACCGAGCTCCGCCAGTTGCTCCACCGTCTGCGGATCGCCGCAACGGCTGAGAATACAGGCTGATTCATCCAGAATTAACAGCGCGCACGGACGGCCATCCATAAACTCCCAGGCATCTTCCAGCGCGGCCTGAGCAATCGTCAGCAGCGCCGTTTTGCGACGGCAGATCGACTCAAAGGTCAGGCCCTGCGCCTGATGCGGCGCCTGCCAGGTTTCCCGCTGCATAAACTTGCTGCAACGATGCCATGACTGGGCAATGACCGAAGAGACTTCCTTCCCAATGTCCTGAGTGTGCGTCGTCATATCCCTTTCCGCTGTTTTACCATAGACAACCCCTCCGGCAGAGACTGTCAGAGGGGGAAGAAGATGCCGGATAAAAACTTACCGACGACTGATTAACGCGCCAGCCACTGCTGTCCCAGCAGGTCTGCCGTCAGTATCGCGGCATGTACGCTCTCAGGCGTCACCGGGAACGGCATATTGTGGATGGTTTCACCTTCTGCGCAGGTCGCTTTGGCCACGGCCATGATCTTGCCGTCAATGTCGTCTTTCACGCCCATTTCCGCTAACGTTACCGGCAGGCCTACTTTCTGACAGAAATTCAGCACGGTTTCGATCTCTTCCATCGGGCTGTTTTGCAGCACCAGCTGCGCCAGCGTACCAAAGGCGACTTTTTCACCGTGGTACAAATGGTGGCACTCTTCCAGAATCGTAAAACCGTTGTGGATAGCATGCGCCCCTGCAAGACCGCTGCTTTCAAAGCCGATGCCGCTGAGGTAAGTGTTCGCTTCGACAATACGCTCCAGCGCATCAGTCACCACGCCAGCCTGCGCGGCAAAGCGTGCCTTTTCGCCTTCCGCCAGCAGGGTATCATAGCACAGGCGCGCCAGGCTCAGCGCCGCTACGGTGGACTGTCCGCCCGCCATGCTGGTCGCTCTGGCGTCATAACAGGCTTTCGCTTCAAACCAGGTTGAGAGTGCATCGCCCATCCCGGCCACCAGCAGGCGTACCGGCGCTTTGGCAATGATTGCGGTGTCCATCACCACCATATCCGGGTTTTT
Organism: Citrobacter sp. RHB35-C21; assembly: GCF_013816515.1. Classification (NCBI taxonomy): domain Bacteria; kingdom Pseudomonadati; phylum Pseudomonadota; class Gammaproteobacteria; order Enterobacterales; family Enterobacteriaceae; genus Citrobacter; species Citrobacter sp. RHB35-C21. Next base: position 626,289 of record NZ_CP057147.1, on the reverse strand, counting down.
CGGGTAGATCAGATACTCTTCAAACTCACCGGCTTCGGTATAGATAACGGACAGCGCGCTGGTTGGCGCATCGGTAGAGGCGATAGTCGGGATCACCACCACCGGTAGCTTCTGGTAGTAACCAATCGCTTTGGCGGTATCCAACGTTTTCCCGCCGCCAATCCCAACCACGCCGCGGCAACCGTGCTGTTTCAGAATGGCAATCAGGCGATTAATTTCAATATGGCTGCATTCACCGTTGAAGCGTTCCGCGTGGCAGCTAATGTCGTGGCTGTGCAGGCCATTGAGTACCTTCTCTCCCGCCAGCTTCATCACGAAGTCATCCGCAATCACGAAAAAGCTGTCCGCCAGATTTTTAGCGTATTGACCAAATAAGGTGGAAGCGTCAGGGCCCTGGAGATATTTGGCTGGAGATTGAATAACTTTTAGCATTCCTTTCATCCTCAAATAAGTACATGTTTTTACATGGTGAGCCCTGGCGTTAACCTGTTTGGCCTGTTGCTGTCGGCAAAAACAGGAGGTACCGGAGCGATGCAATAACTGTATGGCGAGGCGTGAACAAAAAAATCTTTCGTCATTTTGTTCTGATATGAAACAGATAAAAACGACGCACGTTCCATTCTGGAACGCTTATCCACAAAAATGATAAGGTTTGCGATCCCGATCCGTACATTTACCCCCAAATCTCCGGCAAACACGAAGCTCAGTTCCTCTTTTACTCATGCAGTTGTATTAAAACCGGCAAAAAAAAGGCTGGCTGCGCCGTATGAGCGGCGCTGATCGCAGGAGAAAAAAGTCGAGCGAGCTCGCATTATGATCATTCCCCGCCTTTTTAAGTTTCATTTCGGAACAAAAAACAACGTCAGCGTTCCGTAATGAAACTCATTTTAGCGTTGTTTTTTTCCGCGCTGACTTCGCCAGAATCTCCTTCATTGCCTCCGCACCATGATCCTACATTCGGGGGTTTGTCTTTTACTCAACCTCGAGGAGCCGTTATGTCTCAATTCTTTTTTAACCAACGCACCCATCTCGTGAGCGACGTCATCGACGGGGCGATTATCGCCAGCCCATGGAATAACCTGGCGCGTCTGGAAAGCGATCCGGCCATTCGCATCGTGGTCCGTCGTGACCTAAATAAAAATAACGTAGCGGTCATTTCCGGCGGCGGTTCGGGACACGAACCCGCGCACGTTGGGTTTATCGGTAAAGGCATGCTAACCGCTGCGGTCTGCGGCGACGTTTTCGCCTCCCCGAGCGTGGATGCAGTACTGACCGCCATTCAGGCGGTGACCGGTGAGGCTGGCTGTTTGTTGATTGTGAAAAACTACACCGGTGACCGTCTTAATTTCGGTCTCGCCGCCGAGAAGGCGCGTCGCCTTGGCTATAACGTTGAAATGCTGATTGTCGGCGACGACATCTCCCTGCCGGATAACAAACACCCACGTGGCATTGCGGGAACTATCCTGGTGCATAAAATCGCAGGCTATTTTGCCGAACGCGGCTATAACCTCGCCACCGTCCTGCGTGAAGCGCAGTACGCAGCCAGCAACACCTTTAGCCTGGGCGTAGCTCTTTCCAGCTGTCATCTGCCGCAAGAAACCGACGCAGCCCCTCGTCATCATCCGGGTCATGCGGAGCTGGGTATGGGCATTCACGGCGAACCAGGCGCATCGGTTATCGACACCCAAAACAGTGCGCAAGTGGTGAACCTGATGGTGGATAAACTGCTGGCCGCCCTGCCTGAAACCGGTCGTCTGGCGGTGATGATTAATAACCTTGGCGGCGTTTCCGTGGCCGAAATGGCCATCATCACCCGCGAACTCGCCAGCAGCCCGCTGCACTCGCGTATCGACTGGCTAATTGGCCCGGCCTCGCTGGTCACCGCGCTGGATATGAAAGGCTTCTCACTGACGGCCATCGTGCTGGAAGAGAGCATCGAAAAAGCACTGCTCACCGAAGTGGAAACCAGCAACTGGCCGACGCCGGTCCCACCGCGTGAAATCAGCTGCGTAGCGTCATCTCAGCGTAGCGCCCGCGTGGAATTCCAGCCTTCGGCAAACGCCCTGGTGGCCGGGGTTGTGGAGCTGGTCACCGCAACCCTTTCCGATCTGGAGACTCATCTGAATGCGCTGGACGCCAAAGTCGGCGATGGCGATACCGGTTCGACCTTTGCCGCCGGCGCGCGTGAAATTGCCAGCCTGCTGCATCGCCAGCAGCTGCCGCTGGATAACCTTGCCACGCTGTTCGCGCTGATTGGCGAACGTCTGACCGTGGTGATGGGCGGTTCCAGCGGTGTGCTGATGTCAATCTTCTTTACCGCCGCCGGGCAGAAACTGGAACAGGGCGCTAACGTTGTCGAAGCGCTAAATACGGGGCTGGCGCAGATGAAGTTCTACGGCGGCGCAGACGAAGGCGATCGCACGATGATTGATGCGCTGCAACCGGCCCTGACCTCGCTGCTCACACAGCCGAAAAATCTGCAGGCCGCATTCGACGCTGCGCAAGCGGGAGCCGAACGAACCTGTTTGTCGAGCAAAGCCAATGCGGGTCGCGCATCGTATCTGAGCAGCGAAAGCCTGCTCGGAAACATGGACCCCGGCGCGCACGCCGTAGCGATGGTGTTTAAAGCGCTAGCGGAGAGTGAGCTGGGCTAAGATGTAACAAGGAGCGCTTCTCAGGTATTTACTGCCTGATGGCGCTTCGCTTATCAGGCAGCACGTTAACGATACACGCGGATCCCACCCTCTACGCCGCGACTAAACAGCACCTGCCAAAGTTCAATATCTCTGGCGCGGAAAGCCCCGGCGCAGGCGCATAAATAGTAGTTAAACATTCTTCTGAAGGTGGCGGAATAACGTGATGACAGCTCCGGCCATGCTTGATTAAAGCGCTCGTGCCACGCCATTAGCGTTTTATCGTAATCGCTGCCAAAGTTATGCCAGTCTTCCATAACAAACCGCGATTCGCTGGCTTCGGCAATATGGGAGATCGCCGGTAAGCAGCCGTTCGGGAAAATGTATTTATTGATCCACGGATCGACGCTCATCCCTTTTTTATTGCTACCAATGGTATGTAGCAGGAACAGTCCGTCCGGTTTTAAACAACGGTCGGCGATGCTGAAATAAGTGTCGTAGTTTTTTGGCCCGACATGTTCAAACATCCCCACGGAGACAATGCGATCGTAGTGTTTATCGAGGTCGCGATAATCCTGCAGCAGAATCTTAACGTCCAGTCCTTCACAGCGCTGCTGCGCCATTTTTTGCTGCTCTTTGGAAATGGTGACGCCTTCCACCGCCACGCCATAATGACGCGCCGCATATTCCGCCAGCCCACCCCAGCCACAACCAATATCGAGTAAACGCATACCCGGTTTAAGTTGTAGCTTCTCACAGATCATTTTTAATTTAGCATTTTGCGCATCGTCTAATGTGGTCGCGTCTTTCCAGTAAGCGCAGGAATATTGCATATGCGGATCAAGCATCAGCGCAAAGAGATCGTTACCAATATCATAATGTTCTTTGCCGACAATCCACGCGCGGCTCCGCGACTGCAAATTAAACAGGCGTGCGCTGGCAATACGTAAAATATCTTTCAGGTTACCCGGCATCTGCTGGTCAAGTTTTGCTTTCAGGATTTTGCAGAACAGAATATCGAGCCGCTCGCAGTCCCACCAGCCTTCCATATAGCTTTCGCCAAGCCCTAACGAGCCTTGTTGCAATACCCGTTTAAAGAAACCGGCATGATGAAGTTGAATGTCCCAGGCACGGGAGCCATTAATCCTGATATCCGCTTGCGAAAGCAGCTCTTTTCCCATTCGGGTCCAGTTATCATTTGTTTCATTGACGATGACAGCATCTGAACAAAGCGAGTTCATGGTATTTACCAAAAGTGGGCTAAAAATTCTTACGCAAGATTATTATGGAAAAAAGAGTGTATGTATTATGATCCGCGGACAAGATCTATCGAGCAGCGGACACACCATCGGGAGCATTGACGATCTATTTATGGAAACTCTCGTGCAAAAACAGTGGAACTCCTTCCCGGATAACTCCATGACGGAACTGCCGCAGGATGTTTACTTTCGCTCTTATGTCCTGGAAGCCAATCATCATGTTCCACAGCATTCACACTCTTTTATGCAGTTTCATTTCGCCCGCAAAGGCAGTATGCGTATTGATGTTGCCGGCAAGTGCTGGATAATCCCGGCGCATTATGGCATCTGGATCCCGAATCATACGGAGCATGCGGTTTGGGCATTGGATGATGTGTATTTAGAGAATCTGGATATTAAACCGAGCTTTCTTGAAGAGAGCATCAATGAATGTAAAGTGGTGGCTATCAGTGATTTCGCCAGAGAGTTTATTCATTACGCCACGAATGTAATTTCGGGCCATTATGATAGCCAGTCAAAAGAGGGCAAGCTGGTTAGCGTCCTGGTCGACATTATTCTGCAGCTTCCGGAAGTCGCTTTTGTATTACCCTGGCCGCAGGATCGCGAATTAACCAAAGTTTGTCGAACAATACAAGAATCCCCGGCGTTGGAGCATTCGGTTGAATACTGGGCGCAGCATCTGGGTATGTCTGCCCGTACCTTTTCACGCCATTTCAAAAAAGAAACCGGATTGCCTTTCAGCGTCTGGAAGCAAAAAATGCGTATTCTGGAATCCGTATTAATGCTGAAGAAAAATAAAAGCGTGACCGCCGTGGCGCTCGACGTAGGGTATTCAAGCACCGCGGCATTTAGCTACGCATTCCGCCAGGCGTTTGGCGTGCCGCCATCTAATTACTGATTAACGACGCTGATGCCAGTAAGCCGCTGCGCGAACAAGTTGCTGATCGAACGCCTCGGTTTCAAAGCGAGCACTCAGGTTTTTGACCACCTTACCTTCGCCGGTAATCCAGATGTAGTAATCATCTGCGGGCACGCTTAGCTGCGATAAGTGTTCATTCACCGCCTGTTCGTCATGGCCGATAAACCACTGAATAGTAAATCCGTCGAGATGGGCAAAATAGTCCTGGTACGCGGCATCCTGCACGCTTACCAGCGCCGTGACGTTCGGACGTACCGCTAAACGGCTGAGCGACTCCAGGCGTCGGCGCAGCGCAGGCATTCCCGATTCATCACACACGTAAACCTGATACGCATAGTCCTCTGGCACCACCAAAGAACCGCGCGGTCCGCCTACCGTCAGCTTGTCACCCTCGCGGGCATTCATCGCCCACGTACTTGCCACGCCACCGTCATGAATATAGAAATCCAGTGCCAGCTCATGGCGTGCTTCGTCATACAACGGCGTGTAATCACGGGATATCGGACGCACGCCGTCAGCCCAGACAATACCTTCATCGGTGACAACCGGCGGCACAAAGTGGCTGCCCGGTTCAGGGAAAAAGACCTTGGTATGGTCGTCAAAGCCGTGTGAGCTAAAACCATCCAGAGCGTCACCGCCCAGTACAATGCGCTGAAAGCCCGCGCTAATACGTTCGACGCGCAGGACGGTAAGTTCCCGAAAACGCAGTTCATTGCGAACGCGCTGCGGGTAGCGTGAGGTGTTTTTTGTCATTTTTTCGCCTTCGGAAGATAATACGATATATCTAATTTAATTTTTAAATGATAATGATTGCTAATCAGAAAGATTGCAAGCACTTTTTTGATATAGTCGCTTTCTGACTAAACGGCTAACACATACCTTTAAAAAAAGATAAAAATCATAAAGTTAAATAAAAAATATTTTATAGCCTTGCGCAAAAATGATATTTAGATATAAATTAGATATATCTAAAACACATCAGGAGACGATGATGCAAAACCATCATGAAGGTTGCTGCAAGCATACAGAGCACCAACACGAAGGCTGCTGCAAGGGTGAAGGGCATCACCACGAAGGCCGCCACAACGAACACCATGCAGGTTGCTGCAAAGGTGAAGAACATCGCCATGAAGGCTGCAACAAAGAACATCACCACGAACAGGGTTGTGGACACCGCCACGGTCGCGGCGGCGGTCGTCGCCAGCGCTTCTTCGGTCACGGAGAATTACGCCTGGTCATTCTGGATATCCTGACCCGCGACGCCAGCCACGGCTATGAGCTGATTAAAGCGATTGAAACCCTGACTCAGGGCAACTATACCCCGAGCCCGGGCGTCGTCTATCCGACGCTGGATTTCTTGCAGGATCAAGAGCTGATCACTATCAGCGACGAGGAAGGTGGGCGTAAACAGATTGCGATCACAACCCAGGGCCAGCAGTGGCTGGATGAAAACCGTGAGCATCTGGAACATATCCACGAACGTATTAAAGCCCGCTGCGTGGGTTTTGAATTACGCAAGAACCCGCAGATGAAACGCGCGCTGGAGAACTTCAAAGCCGTGCTGGACCTACGGGTCAATCATGGTGATACCAGCGATGCACAGATCAAAAAAATCATCGGTATTATCGATCGCGCTGCGCTGGATATTACTCAACTGGATTAATCTACAGAGCAGGCGGAACGCGTTCACCCTGCGTTCCGCCTTTATCGTTAATATTAATGCAGCACCGTAACCGCATCTTCCAGACGACCAGCGCGATGTTTCACCATCGCGGAAATCTGGGCGCTCTCTTCAACCAGTTCGGCGTTTTTCTGCGTAATGTTGCTTAATTCATTCACTGCGCGAGTCAGGCTCGAAAGACCATCTGACTGTTCCAGCGTTGAGTGACTGATTTGGGCGATCAACTGCGTCACGTTTTGCACCTGCGCCACAATATCATCCATCGTGCGCCCTGCGGCGTGAACCTGGTCGGATCCGGACTGCACCTTATCGGCGCTGGCATCAATCAGCTTGCGGATATCATTGGCTGCACTGGCGCTGCGGCTGGCAAGATGACGCACTTCTCCCGCCACCACGGCGAACCCTTTCCCCTGCTCACCCGCCCGTGCGGCTTCAACAGCGGCGTTCAGGGCCAGAATATTAGTCTGGAAAGCAATATCGTTAATCAGCGTGGTAATGGTGCCGATCCGCTGGGTGCTGTTGGCGATATCATCCATAGTTTTGATGACGGTATCCATCGCCTCGCCGCCGTGCGTCGCCGCGCTGCTGGCTGCAATGGAGAGCTTGTCGGCCGCGGCGGCGGTCTCTGAGTTTTGCTTCACCGATGCCGCCATCTGATTCATGGTGGTCACCGTTTCCTGCACGTTCTCTACGGTCTGCTGCGTATGCTTGTTTAAATCATCGCTGCCCTTCGCCAGCGTTTCGCTGTCGCTGCGCACACAGCTCACCTGACTGGAGACATCATGGATGAGCCAACGGCACATTAGCCCCAGTTGCCCCACCGCTCGCAGCATCAGACCCAGTTCATCACTGCGGTTAAGATGCGACACGCTGTTTCGTTCACCGGTCGCCACTTTTAGCGCCTGACGAGCGACATTCTCAATAGGACGCACAATCTGCCATTCGAAAATAGCCGTTCCTAGCATCATCACCAGCGCGCTTATCAGCAGTAACGGCCATTCGGCGCCCATTTGCTGCAATGCGGCCGCCAGTACGATAAACATAATTGCCATTACGCTGCGCACTCGCCAGCGAATCGGCAGCGCCGGGAGTTTACCCAGCCAGCCTTTGCGTACCACCAGTCCTTTATGGATACGTCGGTTGCAACGCCCTTCATTCAGCGCTTTATATAAAGGCTCTACCGCCGCAATCTCCTCGTCAGTGGCCCGGGTACGAATCGACATATATCCGGTGACACGACCTTCCCGTACCATCGGCACCGCATTGGCCCTTACCCAGTAGTGATCGCCATTCTTACGCCGGTTTTTCACAATCCCGCTCCATGGCTCGCCCTGTTTCAGGGTGTACCACATATCCGCAAACGCCGCTTTTGGCATATCCGGATGACGAACCAGATTGTGCGGCTTATCGAGCAATTCATTCAGTTGATAGCCACTGACCTGGACAAAGGTATCGTTCGCGTGGGTGATATAGCTTTGTAAATCGGTGGTCGACATGAGGGTGATATCATCATCCAGCGGTGTATTTTGCTGACTAACGTAGGGATGAGAAGACATGATTGCGTCCTGTGCAGGTTATCTGGTTGTTAACTCTTTCGGCTTATGTTATTTCGGCGATAATTTTTTTATCTTTAGTTGTTAAATTTGATTTAGATCGCAATTTGCGATTAAACCTCAAAATCTGTACGTATTCTAATCCATTGATTTAAAATACTTTCATCCAGTAACTATTCAACTACACTTCTACCAACGCACCGTCACAGTGCAAATATTGCTCACTTTTAGCGCAGAAAAGTGCTTTTCCGATCTGTTTTCGCGGTCTTAACCTGGGCAAAATGCCAGCAAATGTTAAACATCAGCATTAAATGTTGCGTGAATGAGATGTTTCCTGGTGTTTATCCCGATTTTTGCTAAGCGCGCCGGAATGGCGCAATCACTGCAATACTTAAATCAGTATCATGTGATACGCGAGCTCCGGGAGCATATTTTGAACAGGTTACCTTCCAGCGCATCGGCCCTGGCCTGCAGCGCACACGCACTGAATCTCATCGAAAAGCGCACGCTTGATCATGAGGAAATGAAATCATTAAACCGAGAGGTGATTGAATACTTCAAGGAGCATGTCAATCCGGGGTTCTTAGAGTATCGAAAATCTGTAACTGCAGGCGGGGATTACGGAGCCGTAGAGTGGCAAGCGGGAAGCCTGAATACGCTTGTCGACACCCAGGGGCAGGAGTTCGTCGATTGCCTGGGTGGATTTGGAATTTTCAACGTGGGGCACCGTAATCCAGTCGTGGTTTCCGCCGTACAGAATCAACTCGCGAAACAACCTCTGCACAGCCAGGAGTTACTTGACCCTCTGCGGGCTATGCTGGCAAAAACCCTCGCCGCGCTGGCGCCAGGTAAACTGAAATACAGTTTTTTCTGTAACAGCGGGACCGAGTCGGTTGAAGCCGCTCTGAAGCTGGCGAAAGCGTATCAATCGCCGCGCGGTAAATTTACGTTCATTGCCACCAGTGGCGCATTCCACGGCAAATCACTGGGAGCACTGTCCGCCACGGCTAAATCAACCTTCCGCAAACCCTTTATGCCGCTGCTGCCGGGTTTCCGCCATGTGCCGTTTGGCGATATTAACGCGATGCGCACCATGCTTAGCGAGTGTAAAAAGACCGGTGACGACGTCGCAGCCGTGATCCTCGAACCTATCCAGGGTGAAGGGGGCGTGATCCTGCCACCGCAAGGGTATTTGCCCGCCGTGCGTAAACTTTGCGATGAGTTTGGCGCGCTGATGATCCTTGATGAAGTGCAGACCGGCATGGGTCGTACCGGCAAAATGTTCGCCTGCGAGCACGAAAACGTGCAGCCCGACATTATGTGTCTGGCCAAAGCGCTGGGCGGCGGCGTGATGCCAATTGGCGCAACTATTGCCACTGAAGAGGTGTTTTCCGTCCTGTTCGATAATCCCTTCTTGCATACCACCACGTTTGGCGGCAACCCGCTCGCTTGTGCGGCTGCGTTAGCCACCATTAACGTCCTGCTGGAGCAAAATTTACCGGCTCAGGCGGAGCAGAAAGGCGATATGTTGCTGGATGGTTTCCGCCAGCTTGCGCGGGAGTACCCAGACCTGGTGCATGATGTACGCGGTAAAGGCATGCTGATGGCAATTGAGTTTGTCGATAATGAAATCGGCTACAACTTTGCCAGTGAGATGTTCCGCCAGCGGGTACTGGTTGCCGGCACGCTAAACAATGCAAAGACGATCCGTATCGAACCGCCGTTAACGTTAACGATCGAGCAATGCGATCTGGTATTGCGATCGACACGCAAAGCCCTGACAGCATTACGGGTGAGCGTGGAGCAGGTGTAATACAGGTCGGATGGCGCTGCGCATCTCAGGCTTACGGGATCAAATGTAGGTCGGATAAAAGCGTAGCCGCCATCCGGCAATTAGCACAACTTAAACAATCCGCACACCCGCAGGCATAAGGCGTTCTGGCGTCAGCAGCACGCTTTCGCTGCCATCGTCCGTCTCAGCGCAGAGCAACATGCATTCTGACGTTTCCCCGCGCATTTTGGCCTTTTGCAGATTACACAGCACCACCACCGTTTTCCCCATCAATTCCTCTTCGCTGTAATAAGGCACCAGGCTGGTCACGGTTTGCAGCGTACGCTCTCCCACATCCACCTGCACGATATACAGCTTATCAGCATTGTCATGGCGCTTTACCTGTGCGATTTTTCCAACACGTATTTCCATTCGGGCAAAATCAGCAAATGCGACGGTATCCATTGTGTTCTCCTTTGGTAAAATTTTACTAAATACTAGCAAAATATTTTCTTGGCATGGTTCTCAAAAGCGGGAAAATGACGTAGTCATCACACTCTGAAAGCCCAGTTTTACCCCAGGCATGTCAATTAAACGTACTTTTTTTACTGAAAACAGATGAATAGATAAGCACTTCATTTACAATGCGCAGGTAACTCAGGGAAAAGGCAAACATGGCAACACTTAAAGACATCGCAATCGAAGCTGGCGTGTCCCTGGCGACAGTGTCCCGGGTTTTAAACGATGACCCCACGCTGAATGTAAAAGAAGAGACCAAGCATCGCATTCTGGAGATCGCGGAAAAACTGGAGTACAAAACCAGCAGTGCTCGTAAAAACCAGACCAGCGCGCTCGGCCCCCAGCATATTCTGGCGCTCTACAGCTACCAGCAGGATTTGGAAATCAACGATCCTTACTATCTCGCGATCCGTCACGGAATAGAAACCCAGTGTGAGAAGCTGGGGATCGAACTGACCAACTGCTATGAGCACAGTGGGCTGCCGGAGAGCAAAAACATTACCGGCATTCTTATTGTCGGCAAGCCTTCTCCGACTTTGCGTAATGCGGCAACAGCGCTTACCGACAACATCTGCTTTATCGATTTCCATGAACCCGGCAGCGAATATGACGCCGTCGATATCGATCTGGCCCGCATCAGTAAAGAGAGTATCGACTACTTCATCGCCCAGGGCGTCACTCGCATTGGCTTCATCGGCGGTGAAGACGAACCCGGCAAGGCAGATATCCGTGAAGCCGCGTTTGTCGAATACGGTCGTCTGCAGCAGGTCGTTTCTGAACAGGACATCTATCGCGGCGGTTTCTCCAGTTCATCAGGGTATGAACTGGCCAAAAAAATGCTGGCGAAAGCCGACTATCCCGGTGCCCTGTTTGTGGCTTCAGACTCGATTGCTATTGGCGTTCTGCGCGCCATTCACGAGCGTGGCCTGAACATTCCGCAGGACATTTCGCTGATTAGCGTTAATGATATCCCGACAGCGCGCTTCACCTTTCCTCCGCTTTCCACCGTTCGCATCCATTCAGAAATGATGGGCAGTCAGGGCGTCAACCTGCTGTTTGAGAAAGCCCGCGACGGGCGTGCGCTTCCTCTGCTGGTTTTTGTTCCCAGCAAGCTGAAACTGCGCGGCACCACCCGCTAAAATCCCCAGTAAACACGCCCGGTTTCTTCAGATGCCGGGCGCGCATTGTCATGCATTATTTTCTGCGCCCCCATTATTTTCGTGATCCAGTTAAAGTAAATCACCTCACTCGCTATATTTTAGTAAAAATTTTACTAAAATCACCATCAATTACACTTACTCACCATTACAATGAATGGTTCCGATTTTTCTCCACCGGGAGGCCTTATGAATCGCTGGGAAAACATTCAGCTCACCCACGAAAATCGACTGGCGCCACGCGCATATTTTTTCTCTTATGACTCCGTTGCGCAGGCTCGCTCGTTTGCCCGCGAAACCAGCAGCCTCTTTCAGTTGCTAAGCGGTCAGTGGAATTTTCAGTTCTTTGAGCATCCGCTGCAGGTGCCGGAAATCTTTACGTCGCAGTTGATGAATGACTGGGGCAGCATCACCGTCCCAGGCATGTGGCAGATGGAAGGACACGGCAAACTGCAGTATACCGACGAAGGTTTTCCTTTCCCGATTGATGTCCCCTACGTTCCGACCAATAACCCCACCGGAGCCTACCAGCGCATTTTCTCCCTCAGCGAAGGCTGGCAGGGCAAACAAACGCTGATTAAATTTGATGGCGTAGAAACCTACTTCGAAGTTTACGTGAATGGTCAGTACGTCGGTTTCAGCAAAGGCAGCCGCCTGACGGCTGAATTTGATATCAGCGCGGTGGTGAAGACCGGTGACAACCTGCTGTGCGTTCGCGTAATGCAATGGGCTGATTCCACTTACGTTGAAGACCAGGACATGTGGTGGTCGGCGGGAATTTTCCGCGATGTCTATCTGGTAGGCAAACAGGCGACCCATATTCAGGATTTTACCGTTCGCACCGAGTTCGATGATGACTATCGCGACGCCACCCTCACCTGCGACATTGCGCTGGAAAACCTGGCTTCCACGCCAGCGATGGCGTCGCTCGAATACACCTTGTTTGACGGTGAGCAGGCGCTGCATAGCGGCGTGATTAACAATCTGACAGTGGATCAACACACCCGCACCGCTTTTAATTTCAAGGTTAGCGCGCCGCAGCAGTGGTCAGCGGAATCGCCGTATCTTTATCATCTGGTGATGACGCTGAAAGATGCCAACGGCAATCTCCTTGAGGTCGTGCCACAGCGGGTCGGATTCCGCGATATCAAAGTTCGCGACGGTCTGTTTTACATCAATAACCGCTACGTGATGCTGCATGGCGTTAACCGTCACGATAACGATCATCTTAAAGGCCGTGCGGTTGGCATGGATCGCGTTGAAAAAGATCTGCTGTTAATGAAGCAGCACAACATCAACTCCGTGCGTACCGCCCATTACCCGAACGATCCGCGCTTCTATGAATTGTGCGATATCTACGGTCTGTTCGTGATGGCCGAAACCGACGTTGAATCTCACGGCTTCGCCAATATCGGCGATATCAGCCGGATAACCGACGATCCGCTGTGGGAAAACGTCTACGTTGAGCGCATCGTGCGCCACATCCATGCACAAAAAAACCACCCGTCGATCGTCATCTGGTCGCTCGGCAACGAATCCGGATACGGCTGTAACATCCGCGCCATGTATCACGCCGCGAAAGCGCTGGATGACACGCGTCTGATCCATTACGAAGAAGATCGTGACGCCGAAGTGGTGGATATCATCTCCACCATGTACACCCGTGTGCCGCTGATGAATGAGTTTGGCGAATATCCACATCCTAAGCCGCGCATCATCTGCGAATATGCTCACGCCATGGGCAACGGTCCCGGCGGGCTGACGGAATATCAGAACGTCTTTTATCAGCATGACTGCATTCAGGGACACTATGTCTGGGAGTGGTGCGATCACGGGATTCAGGCCAAAGATGACGACGGCAACGTCTGGTACAAATATGGCGGCGACTACGGCGACTATCCGAACAACTACAACTTCTGCCTTGATGGCCTGATTTATTCCGATCAAACCCCGGGGCCGGGTCTGCAGGAATACAAGCAGGTGATTGCGCCAGTAAAAGTACGCGCACAGGATCTGGCTCGCGGCGAGCTACGGGTAGAAAACAAACTGTGGTTTACCACGCTTGACGACTACACCTTGCATATTGAGGTTCGCGCCGAGGGAGATACGCTTTCTGCTCAGCAGATAAAACTGCGCGACGTCCCTCCTAACAGCGATACCCTCGTGCAATGCACACTGCCGGAGCTGGATGCGCGCGAAGCGTTCCTCAACGTCATCGTGACGAAAGATTCCCGTACGGCATACAGCGAAGCCGGGCACCACATCGCGACTTATCAGTTCCCGCTGAAGGCCAGAACGGCGGCTGCCGTACCGTTTAGCCTGAAAAACGCTACCCCTCTGACGCTGGAAGACAGCCCCCAGAGCTGCACCATACGCGGTTATAACTTCCTTCTGACCTTCTCAAAACTGAACGGTAAGCCCATTAGCTGGACCGTTAACGGTGAGGAGCTGATTACCCGCGAGCCGAAGATTAATTTCTTCAAACCAACCATTGATAACCACAAACAAGAGTTCGAAGGCCTTTGGCAACCAAATCATTTACAGATTATGCAGGAGCATCTGCGCGATTTTGCCATTGAGCAAACCGATGACGCGCTGTTGATAACCAGCCAGACGATTATCGCCCCGCCGGTATTTGATTTCGGTATGCGCTGTACCTACCGCTGGCGGATTGCCGCAGACGGTCAGTTGAACGTGGAGCTTTCCGGCCAGCCTTACGGCGAGTACCGGGACATTATTCCGTGCATCGGCTTCACGATGGGCATCAACGGCGATTTGGGGAAGGTGGCGTATTACGGACGTGGTCCCGGTGAAAACTATGCCGATAGCCAGCAGGCCAACATCATCGATATCTGGCGCAGCAGCGTGGATGAAATGTTCGAAAACTATCCGTTCCCGCAAAACAACGGCAATCGTCAGGACGTGCGCTGGGCAACGCTAACCAACCGCCACGGCAACGGTCTGCTGGTGGTTCCGCAGCGCCCTGTCAACCTGAGCGCCTGGCGCTATACGCCAGAAAATATCTTTGCCGCACAGCACTGTAATGCGCTGCAGCGCAGCGATGACATCACCCTGAATCTGGACCACCAGGTGCTGGGCTTAGGCTCCAACTCCTGGGGAAGCGAGGTGCTTGATTCCTGGCGCGTCTGGTTCCGTTCGTTCAGCTACGGCTTCACGTTGTTGCCGGTTTCCGGTAGCGAATCTAGCGCTCAAACCGCCGCCAGCCGCGTCTTTGGTACCGGGTTCTTTTCCACGAATTTGCACAGTGAGAATACAAAATGAGGATCATCGACAACTTAGCGCAGTTCCAACAAATTTACGCATCCGGGAAGAAGTGGCAGCGCTGCGTCGAAGCGATTGAAAATATTGATAATATTCAACCAGGCGTCGCCCACTCTATCGGTGATTCCCTGAGCTATCGCGTGGAGACAGACTCCGCAACCGATGCGCTGTTTACCGGTCATCGTCGTTATTTTGAGATCCATTACTACCTGCAAGGACAGCAAAAAATAGAGTATGCCGCCAAAGAGGATCTCCAGGTGGTTGAATATTATCGCGATGAAACCGATCGCGAATATCTGAAAGGCTGTGGAAAAACCGTAGAAGTGCGCGAAGGACAAATGGTTATTTGTGACAACCATGAAGCCTATCGTTTTATTTGTAATAACGCAGTGAAGAAAGTCGTACTCAAAGTCACCATCGAAGATGGTTATTTTCATAATAAATAAAAACACAGGCGGCGCCGACGTTGCGCCGCCAGTACCCTATAATAATCAGGAATCGGAGATGTGCTATGTCTGATACCAAACGTAATACCATCGGCAAGTTCGGCTTACTTTCACTCACCTTTGCCGCGGTTTATAGTTTTAATAACGTTATCAACAATAATATTGAGCTTGGTCTGGCATCCGCACCGATGTTTTTCCTCGCGACGATCTTCTACTTTATTCCGTTCTGCTTAATCATCGCTGAATTTGTTTCGCTGAATAAAAACTCCGAAGCCGGTGTCTATGCATGGGTGAAAAGTTCGCTGGGCGGACGTTGGGCATTTATTACCGCCTACACCTATTGGTTCGTTAACCTGTTCTTTTTTACCTCGCTGTTACCCCGTGTTATCGCCTACGCCTCATATGCTTTTTTAGGCTACGAATACATTCTGACGCCGTTCGCAACCACTGTATTAAGTATGGTGCTGTTTGCCTTCTCCACCTGGGTTTCGACCAACGGCGCAAAAATGTTAGGACCAATTACTTCGGTCACCTCCACATTGATGCTGCTACTGACCCTGTCCTACATCCTGCTGGCGGGTACTGCGCTGGTTGGCGGCGTACAGCCTGCTGACCCTATCACCGTAGACGCAATGATCCCGAATTTTAACTGGGCCTTCCTCGGTATCACCACCTGGATCTTTATGGCGGCAGGCGGTGCGGAGTCGGTGGCAGTGTACGTCAACGACGTCAAGGGCGGGTCAAAATCGTTCGTGAAGGTCATTATCATTGCCGGGATTTTTATCGGCGTGCTCTATTCCATCTCCTCGGTACTGATCAACGTCTTCGTGAGCAGCAAAGAGCTGAAATTTACCGGTGGTTCGGTACAGGTATTCCACGGCCTGGCGACATACTTTGGCCTGCCGGAACTGATCGTTAACCGCTTTGTCGGCCTGGTCTCCTTTACCGCAATGTTCGGCTCTCTGCTGATGTGGACCGCAACGCCGGTGAAAATTTTCTTCTCTGAAATTCCGGCGGGTATTTTCGGTAAAAAAACCGTCGAACTGAATGAAAATGGCGTTCCGGCCCGCGCAGCCTGGATTCAGTTCCTGATTGTTATCCCGCTGATGATTATCCCAACGCTCGGCTCCAATACCGTGCAGGATTTAATGAACACCATCATCAACATGACCGCCGCCGCATCAATGCTGCCGCCGCTGTTTATTATGCTGGCTTACCTGAATCTGCGCGCAAAACTGGACCACTTACCGCGCGACTTCCGTATGGGTTCGCAAAAAACCGGCATTATTGTGGTATCGATGCTGATTGTCCTCTTCACCATCGGGTTTATTGCCTCGACCTTCCCGACCGGTGGTAACATCATGACCATTATTTTCTATAACGTCGGGGGGATTGTTATTTTCCTCGGTTTTGCCTGGTGGAAATACAGTAAATACATCAAAGGGCTAACCAAAGAAGAAAAAGCTATTGAGGCGGCCCCCGCGTCAGATATTAATTAAAAAATTAATAACGATTAGAGCTGTCTGTTTTCTTGCGCACCTGAAATACAATGTGACATTAAATATACAGACTTGCAGGGCATTTATTGCCCTGCAAGTCTGTTGTGTATTTTCATTATTTGCAGCAAAGATTCGTCCACCAGCGGCCGCAACGTGTGAATCGCCCCCCTGCCAGAAGGAGGTTTAGCAACCCAGGACGCTCTGCGGCATTTATTTAACCCCCAGATGCCGCCACAGTTTGTCCAGCGGCATTGTCGCCAGCGCCACACACTCATCGGCGGCGCCATACCAGACGTGCAGCGTCTCATCGCGGATCAGCGCCCCACAGGTGAACACCACGTTGCCGAAGAAGCCTTCGCGCTCGTAGGGCGCATCTGGCTCCAGCAGCGGCACCGGTGATTTCGCCAGAATGCGGGTCGGATCGTTGAGATCCAGCAGCAGCGCGCCGAGGCAGTAGCGCTGATCGGCATCCACACCGTGGTAGATCTCCAGCCAGCCGCGATCGGTTTTTAATACCGGTGCGCCGCCGCCTGATTTACGGCAGTCCCAGGCATCGCCGGACCGTCCCAGCAGGTGGCGATGGTTGCCCCAGTGCAGCATATCCGGCGACTCGCAGATCCAGATTTCCGGATGACCGAAGTGGCACGGGGCCGGACGGGTCAGGGCGTGATATTTACCGGCGATCTTTTCCGGGAAAAAGCAGACGTCGCGGTTGTCCGGGCAGAGGATCAACCCTTTTTTCTCCACCGTGACAAAATCTTTGGTCACCGCCAACGCGGTAGAGATCCCCAGCGACGACACCGCCGAGTAGTTGATGTACGCGATATCATCGATGCGGGTGATCCGCGCATCTTCGCAGCCGAACTCTTCATATTGCGTATCGGCGATGATAAACGGCTGGCTGTCAATCCGGAAGTTCACCCCGTCGCGACTGCGCGCCAGACGCAGATGCGACATGGAGGTCAGCCACACCCGCGCCGGATCGCTTTTCAGCACGATCACCCGCGGATCGCTGAAATCATAGCGTTCATCGCGACGATCGAAACTTGCGGTGGCCTGTACCCAGCCCGCATCGGTTTTTTCCAACAGCGGTACGACACGCTGCTGCGGGTCGGAATTGATCACGCTTTCCGCCACCCGCAGCAGCAAAACGATCTCCCCGTCACACTCCGTTACGCCAGCATTGAAAACACAATCGACCTTCCTGCCGGGCAGTGAAGGCGTCACGTCCGCCGGGGTAATCAACGGGTTTTTACTGTGCCTGTCCATGTACTCTCCTTTTGATCAAACATTGATTCTTGCCAATCCATTGCGCGTCCTCTCCGTACAGCACTTCAGCCTCAATCTCCTGCCACGGATTGCGAACAGGCGCACCAAAGTTGATGGCGATCCAGACCTGCTCCGCCGCCGTCGAACGGGTAAACCAGACGCATTCGTCAGTGAGGTCGAGCGAGTCCTGCTGTCCCTGATGCAGCGCCGCAACGCGGCGGCGCAGGGCGATCAGCCGCCGGTACTGATGCCAGAACGATGTCTCATCCTGTTGCTGGCGCTCCGCGTTAATCAGGGCGATATCGCCGCCGACGGGCATCCACGGCGCGACGGTGGAAAATCCGCCAAAGGGGGCGTCGCGCCAGGGCAGCGGCGCGCGCGAACCATCCCGCGAATGTTCAATAGCCAGCGCCAGCGCCTGCTGTGGGCTGCTGCCTGCGGCAAGGGCGGTGCGGTAATGGGTTTTTCCCTGAATATCAAAAAGCTGCTCTGCCGTTTGCGGACGGTAGTCGGTCACCCCCAGCTCTTCGCCCTGGAAGATAAACGGCACGCCGCTCACCGTTAGCTGGAGCGCCAGCACCGCCAGCGCCCGCCCGGTATCGCGCTCGTTTTCGCCAAAGCGGCTGATCATCCGCGACATGTCATGGCTGGAGAAAAACAGCGTTGGTAAACCCGACTGCGCAGCCAGCGTGGTTTTTAACTGGCTGAAAAGACGGAAAACATCAAAGGTTTTCTGGCTGCCGATATTGAAATTAAACACCACGTCCATCAGCTGCGGGCTTTGATAGCGGCTGAGCACGTCAGGGTCTTCGCTGCCGATTTCGCCAATCAGGAAATAGTCACCCTGCGCCCGAACATGGGCACACAGCCGTTGCAGCGTCTCCGGGAGTCGCGGCTGATTGATGTCAAATTCATGGCGCTGCTCACCGTTCTCTTCCGGGTTATCAGGCCCAATGCCGTCGGTAGTAAGAAAGTTGATGACGTCAAAACGAAAGCCGTCCACCCCCTGCGTAACCCAGAAATCCACCACCCGATAAATTTCCTGTTCCACCGCGGGGTTGGCCCAGTTGAGATCCACCTGGCCGGGCGCGAATTTATGGTAATAAAACTCGCCGGTGTCTGGCTCAGCGGTCCACGCGCTGCCGGAAAAGAAAGAACGCCAGTTATTCGGCTGGCGGCGAAAAAGGAAATAATCACGATAGCGGCTGCCCGGATTATTCCACGCATCGCAAAACCAGGGATGTTCTGAGGAGACGTGATTGACCACCAGATCGATAATCACCCGAATGCCTCTGGCGTGACAGCCGTCAACCACCCGGCGAAAATCGTCGAGAGTGCCGAAACGGGCGTCAACGGCGCAGTAATCGCTGATATCGTAGCCGTTATCCACCAGCGGAGAGGGATAAAACGGCGTGATCCACACCGCGCCGATGCCCAGCGCCTGCAAATAATCCAGCCGGGAAATCAGGCCCGGAAAATCGCCCAGCCCGTCGTTATTGCCGTCGCAAAACGAAGGCAGATAAATTTGATAGCAGGTACACGCCTGCCACCACGGTTGCTTTTTCACCGTCACGTTCCTTATTTCAGTGATAACGACATGCCTTCGAGGAAGTATTTTCTGAACAGAATAAACAGGACAACGATTGGCAGCATCTGCACCACCGACCCCGCCAGCACCGGTCCCAGGTAGATGCCGTAGGATTTGCTGAAGGTGGCGAGCAGCACCGAAAACGGCATTTTGTCCACTTCGCGCATCACGATCAGCGGCCAGAGGAAGTTGTCCCATGAGCTGGAAAAGGTGAACAGTGCGACAATCGCCAGAATGGATTTATTCAGCGGCATCATCACATGCCGCAAAATCCCCCACAGGCTGGCGTGATCGAGCCTTGCGGCGTACAGGTAATCATTCGGCGTGCCTTTAAAGCTCTGCGAAACCATAAAAATGCCCCAGGCGCTCATCGCATACGGCAGGATCATCGCCCCGTAGCTGTTGATCAGCCCCAGTTCACGCATCAGGACAAACTGTGGAATGATGAACATAAAGACCGGGAAAACCATCTGCACAATCAACAGGTTGCGAAACGCATTTTTGCCGCGAAACTCGGTTTTCGCGACGGCATATCCCACCAGCATTGAGGTCAGCGTGACGCAGACGGTAATGGTAAGCGACACGAACAGCGAGTTAACCAGGGTGCGCAAAAAAGGTTTGTCCGCCCGGTTGCTGTTATCGAACAGAAAAGCGTAATTCTCCAGCGTCAGATGACCGGAAAACAGCCCGGTCGTATAGATTTGCGCCGTCGGTTTCAACGAGGAGATCACCATCCAGATAAAAGGATACAGCCAGGTGAGCGCCAGCAAAAACATCACGGCGTGAATGAGCAGCGTTAAAGGAGTCAGTTTCTTCATTCACACAATCTCGATATATTTTTCGAATACTTTGCGGAAGACCCAGATGGCGAGGAAACTGCATGCCGCAACGATAATCGACATGGTCGCCGCCCAGGTTGGCTTCATTTTCTGGAACGCCACTTCATACATCACCACCATCGGACTGGTGGTGCTGTTGAGCGGTCCACCGCCGGTGATAAGATACGGCTCGGTAAAGATGCTGAACGCCACGGTAATCGCCAGCACCATCACCATCACGATTTGCGCGTTCATCATCGGCAGGGTAATCGCCCAACTTTGCTTAAACTTCCCGGTTTTATCCAACTGCGCCGCGCTGTAAATATCCGCGGGGATCGCCACCATCCCGGAATAGAGAATCAGCCCGTAATAACCGACAAATTTCCAGGTAACAATTAACGCAATGGATAACATGGCGCAGTCAGGGTTGGTAAACCAGGGCACAGAGATGCCGAAACTGGCCTGTAAAAATTGATTGACCGGCCCGTATTCGCTGAACAGTTTTGCAAAGACGATGGAATAGGCCACCCCCGAAGAGATATTCGCCAGTAAAAAACTCAGGGCAATAAAACTTTTCCCATACTTAATTTTTCGTAATCCCGCGGCAAACAGCAGCGAGGCAAGAAAGACAATCGGGATATACCACATTAAAAAACGGCACACGTTCCACATCGACTGCCAGAATAACGCGTCATGAAACACACCAATGATATTCTGTAATCCGCTAAACGTCGGCATGCCAATAAATTGCCAGTTCGTCACGCTGAGCACGACCAGCCAGCACAGCGGATAAAACCAGAACAGCAACGAATAACCGATCCACGTGGAGGCCAACAGGCCTCCGGTGCGGGATTCATATCCAGCCATTTTTTCCCCTTATTTCGCCAGCAACGTGTTAATTTCCTGCGCGGATTTATCGAGGGTGGCTGCCGGATCGGCGTGGTTGAAAATGACCTGCTCCAGCATCTGCGTCATGCTGCGCTGAATCTCCGTGGTTTGCGTAGTGGCCGCTGGCGGCAGCGCGACGTCCACGTAAGATGCGATCGCCTTCTCCAGCGGGTTTTTCTCAAAGTAATTCACAAACAGCGGATTACTCATTAAATCACTGCGTGCTGGCGGCATACCGGTCAGCTCCAGCCAGCTCCGGTCGTGCTCGGCGTTGTTAAAGACCCACTCAATAAACGCCCACGCCTGCGCTTTGCGCTTGCTGGAACTGAAGATCACCACCCCTTTGCTGTCGCCGAACGTATACGGATGCGCGTCGCCTTTCTCGGTGAGCATCGGCCCAATTTGCAGCGTTTTGAGGATCTCCGGATACTGCTTGTGATAGCGAGCGATATCCCACGGACCGCGCGCGGACGCCAGCACCTGTCCAGTCGCTAACGGATCGTCGGCGGCGGTGAAGTCGTAGCTGCTCCACTTGCTGTTAAAGACTTTCCCCATAAAGGTCAGTACCGCCTGTCCGGCAGGATCGGCAAACGTCGCCTGATGACCCGCGAGGTAAGGTTTACCGCCGTTTTGCGCATAATAAAGCGGAATAAAATCGAACCAGCGTTCCCACCAGTTTTTCCCGGCGGTCATCTGGATAACATAGCCGTTATTATCCGCCACCCGGCGCTCTGCCAGCTGATAAAGCTCATCATAACGGGTCGGAACATGGTCAAAACCATACTGCTTGAGTAAATCGCCCCGCCACCACCAGACGATAGGATTAATATAGATTGGCAGAACATGTTGCTCGCCGTTTAATTGCCAGGCAGGAATAATTTTGCCCATCTGTCGGTTATTAACGAGTTCATTAAAACCACTCATTTTAGACAGGTCTTCAAGCTGACCAATTTCCACCAACTGGCTGGCAAAACCGATAAAGATATTACTGGAAATATCGGGTTCCGTGCCGGAAGCCAGCGCGTTCATTATTGCCTCTTCAGAACTGCTGGCGGCAGGAATGGGCGTAAATTCGACCGGGGTATGCGCCGGGTCTTTATTCCATTCTTTAACCATAGTATTCCAGAAGGCTTCTTCATTTTCGTTTGGTGCCACCCACATTTTAATTGGCGTTTTTGCTGTCTCTGCGGATTTTTTATCATCCGGACCGCAGCCAGAAATACAAAATGCGAATAGTACACAGGCTGTTAATTTAGCTAATTTTACAACTCTCACGATAACTCTCCATTTACTTTCAATAAGTATTGATTTACCGCTACCCTGCTATTGAATGGAGCGTAAATTAACACCCCCTTTTTATGTTTAATGTTAAACAAATCACAAAACGATTTTTGTTTAACGTTAAACTTTGCATCAACGTTCAACGCAATGGACGATAGAAATAAATAATTCACGCCAATATATAAACCCAACAAATATATTAAAAATGAAAATAAACGTTAATGATAATAAAGATAAGAAACGTATTACGATAAAATCATTGGCCAAGATTATGGGTATTTCCCATACCACGGTGTCGAACGCATGGAATAATCCGGAAAAATTATCTCCGGAGCTGCGCCAGCGAATTTTGCAATATGCCAGCGAGCTTGGCTTTCAGGGACCGGACAAGCTGGCGCGCGCGCTGCGTACCGGCAAATCTGACACCATCGGCGTGATATTCAACGACTCTATGAGTTACGTGTTTATCGATCCCCACGACATTGCGCTGATGCGGGGGATCGCCGTCCAGTGTGAAGAACAAAACGTCAATCTGGTCTTGATCCCTTTGCGTAAGCGGCAACAGACGCCGCTCAACACCCTGGTTGATGGCTATATTCTCAACGCCACGCATAACAATGCGGCCATGATCCAGCACGCGCTGGCTCATGGGCGTCCGGTGGTCACGCTCGATTTTCAGTTTCCCGACCATAGCAGCGTCTCCATCGATAACGCCTGCGCCATGCGCGATATTGCCCGCTATCTGGCCGATAAAGGTCATCGAAATTTCGGCATCATCGCCTTTCCGTCGCAGCCCTCCGCGCAGGGAATGTGCGATCTGACCGCCCCCGTCACCGGCGACAACCTGCTGATGCTCTCCCGCGTGAATGCCTGCCGGGAGGTTTTCCAGCAGCGCGGCTTCGCCCTTGATACGTGCTGGCTGTATCAAACCCGACACGATGAAGAACACGGCGAACAGGCGGCCAAAGCGTTACTGGAAACCCATCCGGAGATCACTGCGCTTATCTGCCTTTCCGATCGCTTCGCCGTCGGCGCGATCCACTACTGCCAACGGCAGCAGCTGGCGGTTCCGCAGCGGGTTGCCGTTACCGGTTTCGATAATCTCGCCGTTGAGGTGGCAGGAATACGCCTGACCACCATCGCGCAAGATGCGGAAAAGAAAGGGGAAATGGCCGTCAAATTGCTGCTCACCAGAGGACCGGTGACCCACTATGAATTGCCTTACCAGCTCATCATTCGGGAGTCAGCCTGACTCATTAATTACAGAAGAGTAGATTATGGATGAACTAACCTGTTTTAAAGCCTACGACATTCGCGGTGAGGTTGGCGTCAACCTGACGCCGGATATCGCCTTTCGCATCGGTCGCGCTTACGCCGCCTGGCGCCATCCGCGCCGGGTAGTGATCGGCGCCGACATTCGCCTTAGCTCGGAATCGTTAAAATCCGCCGTGACCAACGGGCTGATTTCCAGCGGCGTGGATGTTATCGACATTGGTCTGTCAGGCACCGAAGAGATCTATTTCGCCACCCGGGAACTGCGTGCCGACGGCGGCATTCAGATTACCGCCAGCCATAACCCGGCGCAGTACAATGGGATGAAGCTGGTGCGTGAAGAGGCACGTCCGATCAGTAACGACAACGGCCTGCTGGAGATAAAAGCGCTGGCGGAGCGCAATGACTTTGCTCCGATCGTCCATCGTGGCAGCCTCATCCCTTATGATAATCGCCCCGCCTGGATTGCCTGCCTGCTACGCTTCCTTCAGCATCCGCCGACTCGCCCGCTACGTATTGTGACCAACGCCGGACATGGCACCGTCGGGCCTGCGCTTGACGCGATCGCCGACGGGCTGGCCCGTGCGGGGGTTCAGATTGAGTTTATTCGCCTGCACCATCAGCCGGACGGTCATTTCCCGGCGGGCGTGCCGAATCCGATGCTGACGGAAAACCGCCTCATCACCCAGCAGGCGGTTATCGAGAATCAGGCTGATTTCGGCATCGCCTGGGACGGCGATTTCGATCGCTGCTTCTTCTTTGATGAGTGTGGCCGCTTTATTGAGAGCTACTACCTGGTTGGCCTGTTCGCCGAGCACTTCCTGCAACGCTCCGCAGGCAGTCATATCATTCTGGACCCGCGCCTGACGTGGAATACGCTGGACGTTGTAACTCGCTGCAGCGGAATCCCGGTCATCAGCAAAACCGGGCACGCCTTTATCAAAGCGCGAATGCGCGAAGAGGACGCGGTCTACGGCGGAGAAATGAGCGGCCACCACTACTTCCGCGATTTTGGCTATTGCGACAGCGGGATGATCCCACTGGTATTGCTGCTGCAAATTATCGGCAGCGACAGCCGTCCGCTGTCGGCGTATATCGAACACGCCCAGGTGCGCTTTCCGGTTTCCGGCGAAATCAATCTGACGGTGGCCGATCCGCAATCGGTCATGCAATCCATCGCCGCTCACTATCTGCAAGCCGGCGGCCTGCGTGACGATTGCGATGGGTTGAGCATCGACTTCGTTGACTGGCGCTTCAACTTACGCGCGTCCAACACCGAGCCGCTGCTGCGCCTGAACGTGGAAACCCGCGCGGATACGGCACTGCTGGCGCGCAAAACCGATGAACTTTTAACGCTGATTGCAGCCTGGGATTCTGACAAGGAGAGGTTATGACCGCGCTAAGCCTGAGCAATATTCATAAAGCCTGGGGCAAGAACACCATCATTGAAAATCTGTCGCTGGAGATCGCCTCCGGGGAGTTCATTGTGCTGGTTGGCCCTTCCGGATGCGGGAAATCCACGCTGCTGCGGATCATCGCCGGACTGGAAATCCCCGACGGCGGTAAACTGGTGATGGGGGGAAAAGAGGTCACCAGGCTTGCGGCGGGCAAACGCAACCTGTCGATGGTGTTTCAGTCCTACGCCCTCTACCCGCATATGACCGTCAGGGAAAATCTGTCATTCGGTTTACGTAATATCAATACGCCCGCCGCCGAGATTGATAAGCGGGTCGCTCACGCCGCCAGCATGCTGAAGCTGGAAGAGATGCTGGACAGGCTGCCGCAGAATCTCTCCGGCGGGCAGCGCCAACGTGTGGCGATCGGGCGTTCTATTGTCCAGCAACCGGAACTGTTTCTGTTTGATGAACCGCTGTCTAACCTGGATGCCGCGTTGCGGGTCGGGATGCGCCAGGAGATCCAGCAGCTGCATAACACCCTGAAAAACACCATGATCTATGTAACGCACGATCAGGTGGAGGCGATGACGCTGGCCGATCGCATCGTGGTGCTTTACAAGGGAAAAATTGAGCAGGTGGGCACGCCGCTGGAGCTGTATAACACCCCGGCAAACCTGTTTGTCGCTGAGTTTATCGGCACGCCGAAAATCAATGTTCTGCCAGCGGTATGGCGTGAAGGCGCGCTGCATATCGCCGATAACCTCGTCTTCCGCCTCACCCGTCAGCCCGCAGGCGTTAGCGACGGGGACAAACTGTTTGTCGCCATCCGCCCGGAGCATATGCAGTACCAGCAGACCGGGGATTTCACATTGCAAGGTCGTACCCGGCTGTGTGAATTACAGGGCGACTCCACGCTGGTGTGGTTGGATTTGGCCGGCCACCCCGTGTGCCTGAAGTCTTTTCAACAGCTTAGCTTCATGCCGGATACACCGCTTACGCTCACCGTACAAGAGTCGCACCTGCACCTCTTTGACGGTCTGGGTAAACGACTGGCATTCTGACCCACTTGCCCTTGCGTCCGCAGGGGCATTTTTTGAATCCCATCACAATCACGGCATTCCCCTTTTCCCTTTTACGCGGCGACGGCTAAATTATTAACTCATCCGACCACATAACAATAATTTTACATACTGGACACCTTTATGAGCTATCCGTCGCTGTTCGCCCCGCTCGATTTAGGCTTCACCACGCTTAAAAACCGCGTGCTGATGGGTTCAATGCATACCGGGCTGGAGGAGTATCCCGACGGTGCAGAACGGCTGGCCGCGT
The DNA here is from genome assembly GCF_013816515.1 of Citrobacter sp. RHB35-C21. Classification (NCBI taxonomy): domain Bacteria; kingdom Pseudomonadati; phylum Pseudomonadota; class Gammaproteobacteria; order Enterobacterales; family Enterobacteriaceae; genus Citrobacter; species Citrobacter sp. RHB35-C21. The sequence continues at coordinate 599,728 of NZ_CP057147.1, read as the reverse complement.
TCTACGCCGAACGCGCCCGTCACGGCGTAGCGTTAATTGTGAGCGGAGGTATTGCGCCTGCGCTTTCCGGCGTGGGGATGGAAGGCGGCGCGATGCTGAACGACACCAGCCAGCTTGCACATCATCGTGTCATTACCGACGCCGTGCATGACGAAGGCGGCAAAATCGCCCTGCAAATCCTGCATACCGGGCGTTACAGCTACCAGCCGCATCTGGTGGCACCTTCTGCCATTCAGGCGCCAATCAACCGCTTTACGCCGCATGAGCTGACGCACGATGAGGTGCTGCAGTTGATTGAAGATTTTGCCCACTGCGCTCAACTGGCGCGGGAAGCGGGCTATGATGGCGTCGAAGTGATGGGCTCGGAAGGCTATCTCATCAACGAATTCCTGACTCTGCGCACCAATCAGCGCAATGACGAATGGGGCGGCGAGTATGCCAACCGCATGCGTTTTGCCGTGGAAGTGGTGCGCGCGGTACGCCAGCGTGCCGGAAATGACTTTATTATTATCTTCCGCCTGTCGATGCTCGATCTGGTGGAAAACGGCGGAACCTTCGACGAAACCGTCCAGCTGGCGCAGGCGATAGAAGCCGCAGGGGCGACCATTATTAACACCGGTATTGGCTGGCATGAGGCGCGTATTCCCACTATTGCCACCCCGGTGCCGCGCGGTGCGTTTAGTTGGGTGACACGTAAGCTGAAAGGGCATGTGACGATCCCACTGGTCACCACCAACCGCATTAACGATCCTCAAGTCGCCGATGACATTCTGGCCCGTGGCGATGCCGATATGGTGTCGATGGCCCGTCCGTTCCTCGCCGATGCCGAACTGCTGTCAAAAGCGCAAACCGGGCGAGCGGATGAGATCAATACCTGTATCGGCTGTAACCAGGCCTGCCTGGATCAGATTTTCGTCGGCAAAGTCACCTCTTGCCTGGTGAATCCGCGCGCCTGCCATGAGACCAAAATGCCGATCGTTGCCGCCACTGTGCCGAAAAATCTGGCGGTTGTCGGAGCAGGTCCTGCAGGCCTCGCCTTCGCCATTAATGCCGCCGCACGCGGTCATCACGTGACATTATTTGACGCGCATAGCGAGATTGGCGGGCAGTTTAATATCGCTAAGCAGATCCCCGGCAAAGAAGAATTTTATGAAACCCTGCGCTACTACCGCCGGATGATCGATGTGACTGGCGTGTCGCTGAAGCTGAATCACTTTGTCAGCGCACGCGATCTGTACCCCTTCGATGAAGTGATCCTCGCCAGCGGGATCGAGCCACGTATGCCACCGATCGAGGGGATCGCGCATCCTAAAGTGCTGAGCTATCTCGACGTCCTGCGCGATAAAATGCCGGTGGGCAAACGCGTGGCGATCGTTGGCTGCGGCGGGATCGGTTTTGATACCGCCATGTATTTGAGCCAGCCCGGTGAGCCCACCAGCCAAAACATTGCGGAATTCTGCGTGGAATGGGGGATCGACACCAGCCTGCAACAGCCTGGCGGCTTACGTCTGGAAGGTCCGCACTTATCCCGCAGCCCGCGCCAGATAGTGATGTTGCAGCGCAAAGCCAGCAAACCGGGACAAGGTTTAGGGAAAACGACGGGCTGGATCCATCGCGCCACCCTGCTCTCACGCGGCGTGAAAATGATCCCGGCAGTTAGCTATCAGAAAATTGATGATGATGGGTTACACGTCGTGTTGAACGGCGAACCGTTGATCTTTAACGTGGATAACGTGGTGATTTGCGCCGGACAAGAGCCGCGCCGTGAACTGGTTGATCCACTCCACGCAGCAGGTAAAACGGTGCATCTGATCGGCGGCTGCGATGTGGCGATGGAGCTGGATGCCCGACGCGCTATTGCCCAAGGGACGATGCTGGCGCTGGAAATTTAACAGTATGTATTTCGTAGGCCGGATAAGGCGGTCACGCCGCCATCCGGCACACACGATTAGCGGCGGCGACCGGTTTTGACCGCTTTTAGCACCACGAATTTATTATTGGTGGCGATGGTCACGCAGTTGCCGAAAATCTTCTTCAGCTTGTGGAAGTAGTCAAGGTGACGGTTAGCCACAATGTACAGCTCACCGTTGATTTTCAGGCAGCGGCGAGCGTGGTGGAACATCTCCCAGGCAATGTTATCCGTCAGCGCGTGCTTCTGGTGGAACGGTGGGTTACACAGCACGGCGTTAAAGCGGAACGGTTCGACGCCCGACAGCGCGTTGTTGATCATAAACTCACAGCGATCCAGCGCTTCAGGCATGTTACTTTCCACGTTCAAGCGGCTTGAAGCCACCGCCATCGGCGATTCATCAACAAATACCACGCTGGCTTCCGGGTTCTTCGCCAGCAGCGTCATACCGATGACGCCGTTACCACAGCCGAGGTCAACAATCTCCCCTTCGAGGTTTTCCGGCAGATGCTCGATAAAAAAGCGCGCGCCGATATCCAGTCCGGTACGGGAGAAGACGTTGGCGTGGTTATGGATAGTCCATTCGGTACCTTCCAGCTTCCAGCTTAGCGTTTGCGAGGCAGCGGCCAACTCAGGTTTGCTGAACGTACAGTTGATTAAACGGGCTTTTTTCCACGCCAGCGTCGTGGTGGTTGGACCCAAAACTTTTTCAAACAGCTCCAGCGTCGAAGTATGCACATCACGCGCTTTTGCCCCGGCGATGATACGCGTTTGCGGCGTTACCACTTCGCGCAGCGCGCGCAGTTGCTGCTCCAGCAGCGCCATGGTTTTTGGCAGCTTAATCAGCACCACGGCCGGCGCCTGCGGATATTCAGCGGTGCTGTCGAGGAATTTGACGCTCGACTCGGCAATATCGTTATGACGCAGGTTCTCGCGTGTGGCAAGCTCGCTGAGATAGGAGTCGCCAATGCTGTACGGCGAATGTTGCGCCAGCGCACAGCCCAGCGCGCCAAAGGTATCATTCAGGATTAGCACCGGGCCGCTAATCTCGGTATCGTCCAGCTGTTGCAGCAGATATTCATCTGCCGCTTCCCACGCCAGCAGCGGGTTAACGTCATCCGTTTCCGGGAAACGTTTAAGTGACAGCGAACGGAAACCGTTGTCTATGTGGCTCATCGGCCCTCCTGAATGGTAAAATTTCGGCTTATCCCTGAAAAGGGTGCGTGAGTATACACTTTTTATGATTGGCATGGGCAAAGATGAACCAACTAACTTATCTCCAGGGCTACCCGGAACATTTGCTTTCTCAGGTGAGAACGCTGATTGCTGAACAGCGTCTGGGCGCAGTGCTGGAGAAGCGCTATCCGGGGACGCATGATTTCGCGACCGACAAAGCGCTCTGGCAATATACTCAGGATCTGAAAAATCAGTTCCTGCGTAATGCCCCGCCGCTGAATAAAGTCATGTATGACAGCAAGATACACGTTCTGAAGAATGCGCTGGGGCTGCATACCGCCGTATCTCGCGTGCAGGGCGGTAAGCTAAAAGCCAAAGCGGAGATTCGCGTTGCCACCGTGTTTCGCAATGCCCCTGAACCTTTTTTACGCATGATCGTCGTTCATGAACTGGCGCATCTGAAAGAAAAAGAGCACGACAAAGCCTTTTACCAGCTGTGCTGTCATATGGAGCCTCAGTATCATCAACTGGAGTTCGATACCCGCCTGTGGTTAACGCAACAATCGTTAAAGCAAACTGCGTAGTTGCGCACTGGCTTTGTCTTCAGGGCATGCTAAATTGACGAAAGGATCCCTTTTCGCAGCCTGAAGGCCATTATGATACGTTTCGCAGTAATTGGCACAAACTGGATCACCCGCCAGTTTGTCGATGCCGCCCATGAAACCGGCAAATATAAGTTAACCGCGGTCTATTCCCGTAGCCTCGAGCAGGCGCAGACCTTCGCCAATGATTACCCCGTCGAACATCTGTTTACCTCACTGGAAGCGATGGCGCAAAGCGAGGCGATCGACGCCGTCTACATCGCCAGTCCAAACTCCCTGCACTTCCCGCAGACCGAGCTGTTTTTGCGGCACAAAAAGCATGTTATTTGCGAAAAGCCGCTGGCCTCAAACCTGGCGCAAGCCGAAGCCGCTCTCGCCTGCGCGCGCGAAAATCAGGTCGTGCTGTTTGAAGCGTTTAAGACCGCCAGCTTGCCTAACTTCCTGCTGTTGCAGCAATCTCTACCCAAAGTCGGAAGAATCAGGAAAGCGTTTATTAATTACTGCCAGTACTCCTCGCGTTATCAGCGCTATCTGGACGGTGAAAATCCGAACACGTTTAATCCGGCGTTCTCAAATGGCTCGATCATGGATATCGGTTTTTACTGCCTGGCCTCAGCGGTTGCGCTGTGGGGTGAGCCGCAAAGCGTTCAGGCCAGCGCCAGTCTGCTGGAAAGCGGCGTAGATGCCCACGGCGTGGTGGTGATGAATTACGGTGATTTCAGCGTCACACTCCAGCACTCTAAAGTAAGCGACTCGGTGTTAGCCAGTGAAATTCAGGGTGAGCAGGGATCGCTGGTGATCGAGCATATCTCCGAGTGTCAGAAAGTGTGCTTCGTTCCTCGCGGGGGGAAAACCCAGGATCTGACGACGCCTCAGCACATCAATACTATGCTGTATGAGGCAGAGGCTTTTGCTCATTTGGTTGAATCCGGCGAAGTGGATCACCCCGCACTGGCCGTCAGCCGTATCACCGCCAAACTGCAAACAGAGATTCGCCGCCAGACCGGCGTGATTTTCCCGGCAGATGAAGCGGTAACATCGCTGACAGCGTAAAGGTATGTAAAACGAATGTTGCAGGCCATTGACTGAATGCATGGCCTGTAATATTTTGTAACCCGCAAAGGGGAGTAACTTCGTTGTCGGTTGATCGTCATTACGATGTGTGAAAAACCACATCCGGTCGCCGGGCGATAACAAAGGAATACGCCATCGTATTCCTTTGTTGTTGTAAGTGAGACCTTGCCGAATGGCAAGGTCTATGCATAAAAAGCAGCGGCTAACGTCATTCGGCGTTGGCCGTTTTTTTTATGCATGGGGAAATACAATGAATACTGTCGGCACACCGTTGTTATGGGGTGGCTTCGCTGTCGTGGTGGTAATTATGCTGGCCATCGACCTGCTGTTGCAGGGTCGTCGTGGCGCGCATACGATGTCGATGAAGCAGGCTGCGGCCTGGTCAATCGTTTGGGTAACGCTGTCGTTACTGTTTAACGCCGTCTTCTGGTGGTACCTGGCACAAACTCAGGGCCGCGCCGTTGCCGACCCACAGGCGCTGGCTTTCCTTACCGGCTATTTGATCGAAAAATCGCTGGCAGTAGATAACGTCTTTGTCTGGTTGATGCTGTTCAGCTACTTCTCCGTACCGCCTGCGTTGCAGCGTCGGGTATTGGTGTATGGCGTGCTGGGAGCCATTGTTCTGCGTACGATCATGATCTTCGCCGGCAGTTGGCTTATCACCCAATTTGAGTGGCTGTTGTACGTGTTCGGTGCATTCCTGCTGTTTACCGGCGTGAAGATGGCGCTGGCGAAAGAAGATGCTTCCGGTATTGGCGACAGACCGTTAGTACGCTGGCTGCGCGGTCATTTGCGCATGACCGATACCATCGAAGATGAAAAATTCTTCGTGCGTAAAAACGGCCTGCTGTTTGTTACGCCGCTGATGCTGGTGTTGATTCTGGTTGAGCTGAGCGACGTCATTTTCGCCGTCGACAGTATTCCGGCTATCTTTGCCGTCACTACCGACCCGTTCATCGTGCTGACCTCAAACCTGTTTGCTATTTTGGGTCTGCGCGCAATGTACTTCCTGCTGGCGGGCGTGGCGGAGCGTTTCTCCATGCTGAAGTACGGTTTGTCGGTCATTCTGGTGTTTATCGGTATTAAGATGCTGATCGTCGATTTCTACCATATCCCGATCGCTATCTCGTTAGGCGTGGTATTTGGCATTCTGTTTGTGACGCTGATTGTGAACGCCTGGGTCAACCACCAGCACGATAAAAAGCAGCAAATACAGTAAGTTTCATCTGCTAGCTGAAAAGCCCGACAGCACACTGCGTGCGTCGGGCTTTTTGTTTATCATGTCAAAATAATGTTAACTCAAAGTTATAAAATATGATCTCAACGCAAAATCCAGGATATTTCGCTTCCAGAACCCTGTTCTTTCCTTATACTCAGCCATGCAAACATTTGCCCCATCCTGAAAGATGCGTCTACAGAACGCACAAAGGCTGGGCAACAACACAATGAAAGGATTACTACATGACTACGCAACGTTCATCGGGGCTATTCTCGCGCTTGGCGCAAGGGAGCCTGGTTAAACAAATTTTGATCGGTTTGGTTCTGGGGATTTTACTGGCACTGGTGTCAAAACCTGCGGCAGAAGCCGTTGGTTTACTGGGTACTCTGTTCGTCGGCGCGTTAAAAGCCGTCGCACCAATTCTGGTTCTGATGCTGGTAATGGCTTCTATCGCCAACCACCAGCACGGGCAAAAAACCAATATCCGCCCAATTCTGTTCCTCTACCTGCTCGGAACATTTTCCGCAGCGTTAGCGGCCGTTGTCTTCAGCTTCGCCTTCCCATCGACACTGCATCTTTCCAGCAGCGCCAGCGATATCGTACCGCCGTCCGGCATTATCGAAGTGATGCGTGGCCTGCTAATGAGCATGGTTTCTAACCCAATTGATGCACTGCTTAACGCCAACTACATCGGCATCCTGGTTTGGGCTGTCGGTCTGGGCTTTGCGCTGCGTCACGGTAATGAAACGACCAAAAATCTGGTCAACGATATGTCCAACGCTGTTACCTTTATGGTGAAGCTGGTGATTCGTTTCGCGCCGATCGGTATCTTCGGCCTGGTCTCCTCCACGCTGGCAACCACCGGTTTCGCCACGCTTTGGGGCTACGCACATCTGCTGACCGTGCTGGTAGGCTGTATGCTGCTGGTAGCGTTGGTGGTCAACCCGCTGCTGGTATTCTGGAAAATTCGCCGCAACCCATATCCGTTAGTGCTGGCCTGTCTGCGTGAAAGCGGCGTGTACGCCTTCTTTACCCGCAGCTCCGCGGCAAACATTCCGGTGAATATGGCGCTGTGTGAGAAGCTGAACCTGGATCGTGATACCTATTCGGTGTCTATCCCGCTGGGAGCTACCATCAATATGGCTGGCGCGGCGATCACCATTACCGTGTTGACGCTGGCGGCGGTAAATACGTTGGGTATTCCGGTCGATTTACCGACGGCGCTGTTACTGAGCGTGGTGGCTTCGCTGTGCGCCTGCGGCGCATCGGGCGTGGCGGGCGGTTCTCTGCTGCTGATCCCACTGGCATGTAATATGTTCGGTATCCCGAATGACATCGCCATGCAGGTCGTTGCCGTTGGCTTTATCATCGGCGTATTGCAGGATTCCTGTGAAACGGCGCTGAACTCTTCTACAGACGTCCTGTTTACCGCTGCGGCCTGCCAGGCTGAAGACGAACGTCTGGCAAATAACGCCCTGCGCGGCTAATCTCTGCCCCTCTGTCACCGGACGGAGGGGTTCTCTTCTTGTACGCTTTTTTCAATTTTGAATGGATCAATTCCGCGTTTTTGCATCCGCCGGAAGCGAATAATGTTCAGGCCGTTCATCACCAGAAAACTACCTTCGATCATCGTCCCACCAATCGATCCCAACCAGAAATTATGGATAACCCAACAGGCGGTTGCGCACCACATTACGCAGCGCACGGTCAGCCCCTGGCAGCGAAACAGCGCCCAGGTGCTGGCCAGCGTGCCGATAATCGGCAACAGCTCCATCGCATGCTGTAATTTCGCCAGCCCGAGAACCAGGGTGAGGATAATAAAAACGGTCATTACCCATAGTTTGCGGGTATGCATCGAGACGAGTGTGCGGATGGTGTTTAGCTCTGCACTCATTCCCGCAGGCCAGGCGCCCATCAGAAAAAAATGCACGCCAATGGTGGCGCTGTAGACGGCAAGTTGCAGCCGGAACCGGCGCTCATCTCGATTGAAAAAGGTGGTAATGCCGATCAAAAAGGCGATGACACCTACGCCCTGGGCCAGCCAATACGCGGTCATGGGAGATCCTTGTGAGGAAACGCAAATACAAACGGCGCCCCATATTATGAAACGCCGTTTTTAAAATCCACTCCATTTCGATTACCCAAAAGATTTCGTGCTACCGCAAGGCGGTAAGTTCAGACATCCCCGGGAGCTTACTGGAGTAAGTGACCGGGGTGAATGGACGCAGCCAACGCGGCTGTCACGCGAAAGATGAAGGGTAATTACAATGTTACGCCGCTTTTAAAGATAGCCAGTTCCCGGAAATCGTTGCGCTCGTTGCAGGTTTGCTTGCCATTGGCGAACTCAACGATCGTATCGACAAACTCGCTCAGTAGCTGAGGCATCGCTTTACCATGGATCAGCTGTCCGGCGTCAAAATCGATCCAGTGTTTTTTCTTGGCCGCCAGCTCGCTGTTGGTCGCAATTTTCACCGTCGGCACAAAACCGCCGTACGGCGTACCGCGGCCGGTGCTGAACAGCACCATATGACAGCCCGCGCCCGCGAGGGCACTGGTAGCAACCGCATCGTTACCCGGCGCGCTCAGTAAGTTCAGGCCGTGTGTCTTCAGGCGTTCGCCGTAGCGCAGTACATCCACCACCTGGCTGGAGCCCGCTTTTTGCGTGCAGCCCAGAGATTTATCTTCCAGCGTGGTGATCCCGCCCGCTTTGTTGCCCGGCGATGGATTCTCGTAAATCGGCTGGTCGTGAGCAATGAAGTACTGCTTAAAGTCATTGACCATGGTCACCAGCTTGCCGAAAGTTTCTTCGTCATGGCAGTGGTCCATCAGCAGCTGCTCGGCACCGAACATTTCCGGTACTTCAGTCAGCACGGTGGTGCCGCCGTTGGCAATCACGTAGTCGGAAAAACGCCCCAGCATTGGGTTGGCGGTAATACCGGACAGGCCGTCAGAGCCGCCGCATTCCAGACCAAACTTCAGCTCGCCCAGCTTACCCGGCTCACGCTTATCGTTACGCATCACGTTGTACAACTGATGGAGATGTTCAATCCCCGCTTCCACTTCGTCTTCCTGATGTTGGCAGACCATAAAGTGAACACGCTCAGGATCGTACTCGCCTAAGGTTTCGCGGAAGGCATCAACCTGGTTGTTTTCACAGCCCAGGCCGACCACCAGCACCGCACCCGCATTCGGGTGGCGCACCATATTTTGCAGCATGGTACGGGTGTTGATGTGGTCGTCACCCAGTTGCGAACAGCCGTAGGTGTGACTGAAAAGATGCACGCCGTCGATACCCTCGGCGTCGTTGGTCTCTTTCAGAAAGCGGTTCTGCATCTGACGCGCCATAGCGTTGACGCAGCCGACCGTCGGCAGGATCCACAGTTCGTTGCGCACGCCGACCTCGCCGTTGGCGCGACGATAGATCTGTACATCGCGATCGGCGGGTTGAACAAGCTCTGCCTGAAAATCAGGGTGGTAGCTATACGTGTCCAGGTCGCTCAGATTCGTGCGCGTGTTGTGAGCATGAATATGCTCACCCGCCGCCACGTCCACCAACGTATGACCGATTGGCAAACCGTATTTAATGACGTTTTCGCCTTGCGCAATATCGCATAAAGCGAATTTATGGCCACGAGAAACCGCTTGGCGCAGGATTACCGCTTGCCCATCAACGGTGACTTCAGTTCCTTCAGCCAAATCAGCGAGCGCTACCGCGACGTTATCCAGCGTATGGATCTTGATGTATTGCATACCTTCACCCAGGCCTTAGTTCAGTTCAATGGCGAAATAATCACGCGCATTGTTGAAGCAAATATTTCTGACCATTTCACCCAACAGCTGAATATCTGCCGGCGCTTCACCTGCAGCAACCCAACGGCCAATCATCTGGCACAGGATGCGACGGAAGTATTCATGGCGCGTGTATGACAGGAAGCTACGGCTATCGGTCAGCATGCCGACGAAACGGCTCAGCAGACCGAGCTGGGCCAGTTGCGTCATCTGACGTTCCATACCGTCTTTCTGATCGTTGAACCACCAGCCGGAACCGAACTGCATCTTGCCCGGCATACCTTCGCCCTGGAAGTTGCCGATCATGGTGCCCAGCACTTCGTTATCGCGCGGGTTCAGGCAGTAGAGAATGGTTTTCGGCAGCAGGTTCTGTTCGTTCTGCTTGCTCAGCAGTTTGGACAGCTCTTCGGCCATCGGGCGATCGTTGATGGAGTCGAAGCCGACATCCGCACCCAACAGTTTGAACTGACGCAGGTTGTTATTACGCAGCGCGCCGATATGGTACTGCTGTACCCATTCACGACGCGCGTATTCCGCACCGAGGAACACCAGCACCGCGGTTTTAAACTGGGCAACTTCATGCTCGCTCAGCGTTTCACCCGCCAGGCGGCGTGACAGAATGCTATCCAGTTCAGATTCGTTAGATTCAGCAAACAGCACCACGTCCAGCGCGTGGTCAGAGACTTTACAGCCGTGAGCCGCAAAGTGATCCAGACGTTTGGTCAGCGCAGCTTGCAGGTCGCTGAAGCGGCGGATATCCGTGTCAGACACCTCACCGAGCTTCGCCATATAGTCATTAAAGGTCGCCTGCTCAATGTTAAAGGCTTTATCCGGACGCCAGCTCGGCAGCACTTTCACATCAAAGCTTGCGTCTTTAGCAACGGCCGCGTGATGCTCAAGAGAGTCGATTGGGTCATCGGTAGTACCGACCATTTTCACATTCATCTGCTGCATGATGCCGCGCGCGGAGAATTTGTCCTGCGCCAGCAGTTCATTGCACTGGTTCCAGATTTCGTCAGCCGTTGCCGGAGACAGCAGCTTACCTGTAATACCAAACGGGCGACGTAATTCGAGGTGGGTCCAATGGTACAGCGGGTTACCGATTGTGTGCGGAACCGTGGCGGCCCAGGCGTCAAACTTCTCGCGATCGGACGCATCGCCGGTACACAGGCGCTCAGCGACGCCGTTAGTACGCATCGCACGCCACTTGTAGTGGTCACCCTTCAGCCAGATGTCATACAGGTTATTAAAACGGTAGTTTTCCGCGATTTGTTGCGGTGGCAAATGGCAGTGGTAGTCGAAGATTGGCTGGTCTTTGGCGTAATCATGATACAGACGGCGGGCAAATTCGGTGTCCAACAGGAAATCTTCAGTCATAAACGGGGTCATTATCGTCTTCCTCTCAGCGAGTGCGTCAGATTGCTTATGTTTTGATGTTGACAAAGTTATCACACCAATTTCCATACACTGAAGATATTTTCGTGAGTTAGATCAACAAATGGCGACAAAAAAATTACTCTCAAAGAGGTAAACCGCGCGCCAAGCCGCACCAGTACTGGCTTTGCTGAATCGAAATAATGACCACACGAAGATTCACACTTTTGTGATGGCACTCACCTTTTAAAGATGTATGACAAGTTATCTTTTTGCCGTCGCGATACATAAGCCGACGGAATGCAAATTACCGATGTATCACCATCGGATTAACCGGTACGGAAACCGAATTAGCACAAATATTGACATGGCAGAGTTCGGGGAGTACCGGCTTTTTTTCGGTTACCCCCTCGTAAAAGAACATCCTCCTCCCTGAACTGGAAGATGACCGCTCGTTCGCGGACATAACAAAACGATGAGGTTTTACATGCGTAAAATTAAAGGGTTACGTTGGTACATGATCGCACTGGTGACGCTTGGCACCGTGCTGGGTTATCTGACACGTAACACTGTGGCGGCAGCTGCGCCAACTCTGATGGAAGAGTTACACATCTCCACCCAACAGTATTCCTATATCATCGCAGCGTATTCTGCTGCTTACACCGTAATGCAACCCGTTGCCGGCTATGTGCTCGATGTGCTCGGCACAAAAATTGGTTACGCGATGTTCGCCGTTCTGTGGGCCGTCTTCTGTGGCGCGACCGCACTGGCTGGTAGCTGGGGTGGACTGGCGCTGGCGCGAGGCGCAGTCGGTGCCGCTGAAGCTGCGATGATCCCTGCGGGTCTGAAAGCCAGTTCTGAATGGTTCCCGGCAAAAGAACGTTCAATCGCCGTGGGTTACTTTAACGTCGGTTCCTCTATCGGCGCGATGATTGCTCCGCCGCTGGTCGTCTGGGCTATCGTCATGCACAGCTGGCAGATGGCATTCATTATTTCTGGTGCCCTGAGCTTCATCTGGGCCATGTGCTGGTTGGTATTTTACAAACACCCACGCGACCAGAAAAAACTGTCTGATGAAGAACGTGATTACATTCTGAATGGTCAGGAATCACAGCATAAAAACAGCACCGCCAAGAAAATGTCTCTCGGTCAGATCCTGCGTAACCGCCAGTTCTGGGGCATCGCGCTGCCGCGTTTCCTGGCAGAGCCGGCCTGGGGCACCTTCAACGCCTGGATCCCGCTGTTCATGTTTAAAGTCTACGGCTTTAACCTGAAAGAGATTGCGATGTTTGCCTGGATGCCGATGCTGTTTGCTGACCTGGGCTGTATCGTAGGGGGTTACTTACCGCCGCTGTTCCAGCGCTGGTTCGGCGTTAACCTGATCGTTTCCCGTAAAATGGTCGTCACCATGGGCGCATTGCTGATGATTGGCCCAGGGATGATCGGTCTGTTCACCAGCCCGTACATTGCTATCGCCCTGCTGTGCGTCGGCGGCTTTGCTCACCAGGCGCTGTCCGGTGCGCTGATCACGCTCTCTTCTGACGTATTTGGTCGTAATGAAGTGGCAACCGCGAACGGTCTGACCGGTATGTCCGCCTGGCTTGCAAGTACGCTGTTTGCGCTGGTCGTTGGCGCGCTGGCTGACACCATCGGCTTCAGCCCGCTGTTCGCCGTACTGGCGGTATTCGACCTGCTCGGCGCGTTAGTCATCTGGACGGTATTGCAGAACAAATCGGCCAGCGAGGTCGAGTCGGCTTCGCAAACTGGCGATCCCGCTGCGCAAAGTTAACCAGACACGATTTAACAAGGTTATGTAATGCTAAGCCGCCAGTCATCTGGCGGCTTTTTTATCGCCGCGAGTGGAGCCGTAATCGCAAAAGTGGTATAACAAATAGAGTCTGCCGTATCATGCCTGGAGCGCATATGGAAATCACCGAACCACGACGTTTGTACCAACAACTTGCCGCTGATCTGAAAGAACGCATTGAGCAGGGTGTCTACCTGGTGGGTGACAAACTCCCCGCCGAGCGCTTTATCGCCGATGAAAAAAATGTCAGCCGCACCGTGGTTCGTGAAGCGATTATCATGCTCGAGGTTGAGGGCTACGTTGAAGTGCGTAAAGGATCGGGGATCCACGTCATTTCAAACCAACCCAAACACTATGTCGCGCCAGATGAAAGTCTGGAGTTCGCCAGCTACGGTCCGTTTGAGCTGCTCCAGGCTCGCCAGCTCATAGAAAGCAACATTGCTGAGTTTGCCGCCACCCAGGTGACCAAACAGGACATCATGAAACTGATGGAAATTCAGGAGAAGTCGCGTAACGAAAAAAGCTTTCGTGACTCCGAGTGGGATCTCCTGTTCCATGTGCAGGTCGCGCTGGCAACACAGAACTCTGCCCTGGCCGCGATTGTTGAAAAAATGTGGACTCAGCGTATTCACAACCCCTACTGGAAGAAGCTGCACGACCACATCGACCTGCGCACGATAGATAACTGGTGCGACGACCATGACCAGATCCTGCGGGCGCTGATTCGCAAAGATCCACACGCCGCCAAACTGGCGATGTGGCAGCATCTTGAGAACACAAAGCAGATGCTGTTTAACGAAACCAGCGATGATTTTGAATTCAACGCAGACCGTTATCTTTTTACCGATAATCCCGTCATTCATCTCGATACGGCAGCTAACGGCGCAAAATAAACAATCTTAACGATGCAGGCGCGACAAAGCGCCTGTTTCTGACGCTTGGTAAGCATTAGGTATAAAGTGTCAGCCTGTGTAAATCCTCTCGCCTCCCTCCATTGCGATAAGCAAAATCACAGGACAACACCCGTAATTTCTATAACGGACTACGTTGACCTTTGTTACAATTAGTTGTTATTTGAATTTTTGTGTTTGAGAGCTTGCTTACTTCACAACTTTACAGGGAATAGTTCAGGCCGTGAATTTGTGTCAGACCGCGATCCATGTAAAAAACACCAATAAAATTGCGGCGTTACAAACTCCAGAATACCGGCATGACGACAACCGATTCTCCAGGAATATTGAATGGAACTACTGACTCAATTACTGAATGCTTTATGGGCTCAGGATTTTGAAACGCTGGCCAATCCCTCCATGATTGGCATGCTCTATTTCGTACTGTTTACCATTTTGTTTCTGGAAAATGGACTGCTGCCAGCAGCCTTTTTACCTGGCGACAGTCTACTGGTACTGGTCGGCGTACTTATCGCTAAAGGCGCGATGGGTTTTCCGCAAACGGTACTGCTGCTCACCACCGCGGCCAGCCTGGGTTGCTGGCTCAGCTATATCCAGGGGAGATGGCTGGGAAATACCCGCACCGTTCAAAACTGGCTGTCTCATCTACCCGCGCACTACCATCAGCGCGCACATCATCTGTTCCATAAGCATGGCTTGTCTGCCCTGCTGGTCGGTCGCTTTATCGCGTTTGTCAGAACATTACTGCCGACCATCGCAGGATTGTCCGGTCTGAACAATGCGCGCTTTCAGTTCTTTAACTGGATGAGCGGACTGCTTTGGGTTCTGATTCTCACAACGCTTGGCTATCTGCTGGGCAAAACGCCAGTGTTTCTCAAATATGAAGATCAGTTGATGTCTTGTCTGATGCTGCTTCCCGTGGTGTTACTGGTGTTTGGTCTGGCAGGTTCACTGGTTGTGCTTTGGAAAAAGAAATACGGGAACCGAGGGTAAATTATGCTGAAATCATGCATAACACTCCGACGACTGGCCTGGACGACTACTTTTATGCTGTTTATCGGCGCGCTGCTCCTGACCTGGTCGGTCATCCGCCAGCAGGAGTCAACGCTTGCCATTCGTGCTGTAAACCAGGGAGCCACCATGCCTGATGGCTTCTCTATCTGGCATCACCTGGACGCCAACGGCATTCGCTTTAAAAGCATTACTCCGCAAAATGACGCGCTGCTGATCACCTTTGATTCCAGCGCGCAAAGCGCAGCCGCAAAGGTCGTGCTGGACCGAACGTTACCGCACGGTTTCGTTATTGCTCAGCAGGATGATGATAATCAGGCGGTACAGTGGTTATCCCGCTTACGTGATACCCCGCACCGTTTTGGTTAATCTCCAGGAATCTGAATTAGATCACTCACTTTGGTGATTTCATCATTTAGCGCCTATGATTAATAAACTGGGTTTATGACCCATTGCTTTATTATTCTGGAGCATCGGCCAAAGCCACAAGGTCGAATCACAATGGAAGGTTCAAGAATGAAATACCGCATCGCTTTAGCAATTAGTCTTTTCGCTCTCAGTGCCGGCAGTTACGCCTCCACCCTCTGTCAGGAAAAAGAACAGGATATTCAGCGGGAGATAAGCTATGCCGAAAAGCACAACAATCAAAACCGCATCAATGGTCTGAACAAAGCGCTGAGCGAAGTTCGGGCAAATTGTACTGACAGCAAACTGCGCGCCGACCATCAGAAAAAAATCGCCGAGCAGAAAAATGAGATAGCCGAGCGTCAACGTGACTTGGCCGAGGCGAAGCAAAAAGGCGATGCGGATAAGATAGCCAAGCGCGAACATAAGCTTGCTGAAGCTCAGCAAGAGCTGAAAGAACTCGAGACACGCGATTACTAAGTACGGTAACTAGCCACTCAACTGGAGAAAACTATGTCGAAAGATAATGCTACGGAAAACCTGCGCGCTGAGCTGAAATCTCTTGCGGATACGCTTGAAGAAGTACTTAGCTCCTCTGGCGATAAGTCGAAGGAAGAGATGAGTAAAATTCGCAGTAAAGCCGAACATGCGTTACGCGAGAGCCGCCATCGTCTGAGCGAAACCAGCGATGTGATTGCTAAACAGACCCGTGAGGCCGCGGCAAAAGCCGATAACTACGTACGCGAAAACCCATGGACAGGCGTCGGCATTGGCGCTGCAGTCGGTGTGGTACTTGGTGTACTGCTGTCGCGCCGTTAATAATGGCAGACTCTCAACACGCACAAGGTCCAGGCAAAGGCGTACTGGGTATTGGACAGCGGATCCTGACGATTCTCGTTGAGATCGTAGAGACGCGGCTGCGGCTGGCCGTCGTTGAGCTGGAAGAGGAAAAAGCCAATCTCATCCAGATCCTGCTGATGCTTGGGCTGACCATGCTGTTCGCGGCGTTTGGTCTGATGAGCCTGATGGTGCTTATCATCTGGGCCATAGACCCGCAGTATCGCCTTAACGCCATGATTGCCACCACCGTTGTGCTGTTGCTTTTAGCGCTTATCGGCGGGCTATGGACGCTGAGTAAAGCGCGTAAAACAACGCTGCTACGCCATACGCGCAATGAACTCGCTAACGACAGGCAGGCCCTGGAGGATGATGCATAATGAGCAGTAAAGTCGAACGTCAACAACGTAAGGCGCAACTGCTTGGACAGATCCAGCAGCAAAGGCTGGATCTGTCTGCCACTCGCCGCGACTGGCTTGAAGCCACCGAAGTTTACGATCGTGGCTGGAAGACGCTGCTGAACCTGCGTGGCTGGGTGTTGGTCGGAAGCAGTATTATGGCGGTTCGCACCATTCGTAACCCGAATCTGCTGGTACGCTGGGCTAAACGCGGCTTTAGCGTGTGGAGCATCTGGCGTCTGGTTAAATCGACCATCAGACAACAGCAACTGCGCGGCTGATCACCTCTCCTTCCCCTAACCTCAAATTTTTTGAAAATTTCTGACAGTTTTCCTTGCTAACAATTGTCATTAGCCGCGTTTATGATTCTCTCCATCGACAGCAACGACGCACTCTGCGACGTCGTTGCACAAAAAAACACAATAAGCCGCCTGAGTGGTTTCCTGGAGAGTATGATGAAGAAATTAGAAGATGTTGGTGTACTGGTAGCGCGCATTCTGATGCCAATCCTGTTTATTACCGCAGGTTGGGGAAAAATCACCGGATATGCGGGTACCCAACAGTACATGGAAGCCATGGGCGTCCCAGGATTTATGTTACCGCTGGTTATCCTGCTTGAATTTGGCGGCGGTCTGGCCATCCTGTTTGGTTTCCTGACCCGTACTACTGCGCTGTTCACCGCGGGCTTCACGCTGCTGACGGCGTTCCTCTTCCACAGCAACTTTGCGGAAGGTGTGAACTCTCTGATGTTTATGAAAAACCTGACCATCGCAGGCGGCTTCCTGCTGCTGGCTATCACCGGTCCGGGCGCATTCAGCATCGACCGTGTACTGAATAAAAAATGGTAAGCGAGCTATACTAAACGCATCAAAAAGCGAGGAGACATCTCCTCGTTTTTGCTATCCGAGGAGGCGAAAATCATGGGACAACTCATTGACGGCGTATGGCATGACACCTGGTATGACACCAAATCAACCGGGGGAAAATTCCAACGCTCTGCATCAGCTTTCCGTAACTGGCTCACCGCGGATGGCGCACCGGGTCCAACGGGCGAAGGGGGTTTCGCCGCCGAAAAAGACCGCTATCATCTCTACGTTTCTCTGGCCTGTCCGTGGGCGCATCGCACGCTGATCTTGCGTAAACTCAAAGGGCTGGAACCGTTTATTTCCGTTTCCGTTGTGCATCCGCTGATGCTGGAAAACGGCTGGACCTTTGACGATAACTTCCCGGCGGCAACCGGCGATACCCTGTATCAGCACGAATTTCTTTATCAACTCTATTTACACGCCGATCCGCACTACAGCGGTCGGGTGACCGTTCCGGGGCTGTGGGACAAAAAGAACCACACCATTGTCAGCAACGAATCTGCAGATATCATCCGTATGTTTAACACTGCGTTTGATGCGCTGGGCGCGAAAGCCGGGGATTACTATCCACCCGCTCTGCAAACTAAAATCGACGAGCTCAACGGCTGGATTTATGACAACGTCAATAACGGCGTGTATAAAGCCGGATTTGCCACCAGTCAGGAAGCCTACGACGACGCCGTAGAAAAGGTCTTTCAATCTCTGGCGCGACTGGAGCAGATCCTTGGGCAACATCGCTACCTGACCGGGGACCAGTTAACAGAGGCCGATATTCGCCTGTGGACCACGCTGGTGCGCTTTGATCCTGTGTATGTGACGCACTTCAAGTGCGACAAACACCGGATTAGCGACTATCTGAACCTGTACGGTTTCCTGCGCGATATCTACCAGATGCCAGGCATTGCGGAGACCGTTAATTTCGATCACATCCGCAATCACTACTTCCGTAGCCACAAAACCATTAACCCGACCGGCATTATTTCTGTCGGACCGTGGCAGGACCTCAACGAACCCCACGGGCGTGATGACCGTTTTGCCTGATTTACACGGGTCCCCTTTGGGGGCCAAATAATTAATACTGCAAATATTTACCAGTATTCCATTCACAGCTATTCTTAATTTGATTGCTTTAAAAACAAGTAATTGAATACAGAACGAGGCAAAAATGGATTGGTATTTAAACGTATTAAAGAACTACGTTGGTTTTGGGGGCCGCGCGCGTCGTAAAGAATACTGGATGTTTGTGCTGGTCAACATCATCTTTACGTTCGTGCTGGGCATTCTGGACAGAATGCTTGGCTGGGAACGCGCCGGAGGGGAAGGCATATTAACGACGATTTATGGGGTTCTGGTCTTTATCCCGTGGTGGGCGGTGCAGTTCCGGCGTTTACATGACACCGACCGCTCGGCCTGGTGGCTACTGGTGCTGCTGATCCCGATCGTAGGCTGGTTGGTAATCATCATTTTCAACTGTCAAAATGGGACTCAGGGGAGCAACCGCTTCGGCGCTGACCCGAAACAACTGTCCTGATGTAATACACCATCTTGTCGGCCGGATAAGGTGCATTTGCACCGCATCCGGCGTAACAGCCCTGCTATTTACCCGCAAACAGCTTGGGAATTTCCCGCAAACACCAGGATTTCGCTTCGCCCATGCTGTCTCGACGCCAGGCCATAATAATATCAATTTCGCTTGTCGATTCCGGGCTAACCACACGCAAGCGACCCGCCGCAATGTCCTCTTCCACCAGCGGGTATGGCATCGTCGCCACGCCAAGGCCGGCCAACAGCGCCTGGCGTTTATCTTCTATTGAACTCACCGTCAGACGCGGCTGTTTATCCAGCAGTTGAACCGTCAGCACCGGACGTTCACGGGCCGTGTCCGCCACCGCGATTCCGCGGTACTTCACGCGGGTGACTTCCGACAACGGTTCCGGCTCCTGATGAATTGGATGATCCGGGGCCGCCACATATACGTTCATCAACGAGTACAGCTTGCGCGAGTTGATTTCCGAAGATGAGCGAAAATGCATATCCGGCGCAATCACGATATCCGCCCGCCCCTGCTCCAGACGCTCCCACGCCCCGGCCAGAACTTCGGTAATAACGGAAAGCTGGGTATTGGCCTTCCCGGCAAGTCTGTCGATCAGCGGGAAAAACGCCGCCGTCGGCACCAGCGCTTCGGTGACGATGGTCAGATGCGTTTCCCAACCGCGAGCCAGCGCTTCGGCATCGGTGGTCAGCTTATCCGCAGCTTCCAACAGTACACGCCCACGTTCCAGCAGCATACGCCCGACGTTGGTGAATTTTGTGCGATGACCTGAACGGTCGAACAGCACGACGTCCAGCTCTTCCTCCAGCTTCTGCATGGTATAGCTGAGCGCGGAAGGAACGCGCCCCAGTTCGTCCGCTGCGGCGGCAAAGCTGCCACGCCGGTCTATTGCGTCCATGACGCGTAACGCCTCAAGCGTTAAAGCCCTTTCTTTGGCCATCTCGTTCTCATTCAGGAAATTTGAACATACCGGGCAGAATATCTGGCTAACAATGCAGCGTCTAGCCATTTAACATAAAAGGAAGTAAAGAGAGGTCAAGAACTATGATTACTACCCGTACAGCCAAACAATGCGGGCAAGCAGACTACGGCTGGCTGCAGGCCCGTTATACCTTCTCCTTTGGACACTATTTTGATCCTAAACTGCTGGGTTATGCCTCGCTGCGTGTTCTGAACCAGGAAGTTCTGGCACCGGGAGCCTCTTTCCAGCCACGTACTTATCCGAAGGTGGATATCGTCAATCTGATCCTCGAAGGGGAAGCGGAGTATCGCGACAGTGAAGGTAACCATATCCAGGCCAAGGCAGGAGAAGTTTTACTGCTCGCCACACAGCCGGGAATTAGCTACAGCGAACACAATATCAGCAAAGATAAACCGTTAACCCGAATGCAGCTCTGGCTGGATGCCTGCCCGCAGCGCGAAAACGCCTGCGTACAGAAAGCCACGCTGAATGCCGGTAAGCATCAGTTGCTCGCCTCGCCGGATGGTGAACAAGGCAGCCTGCATCTGCGTCAACAGGTATGGGTGCACCACGTTGAACTGCAACAAGGTGAATCGCTGAGTTTTCAGTTACATGGGCCGCGGGCTTACTTACAGTCGATCCACGGCAGATTCCATGCGGTGACATCTGGCGCCGAAAAGGAAGCGCTCACCTGCGGCGATGGTGCATTTATTCGTGACGAAACTAACATAACGTTAGTCGCCGATACCGCGCTGCGCGCTTTGCTGATAGATTTGCCCGTATAGTCAGGGAAAACAATGGAGTACGACTATTGAGCAAAAAATCATCAAAAAAACGCCAGCCGCAGGTTGAGCCGAAAAAACAGGATACTGTGACCTTCGGCTATGAAGAGATGCTGACAGAGCTGGAAGCGATTGTGGCGGATGCCGAGTTACGGCTGGAAGACGAAGAAGCCGCCTGAAAAGGCGGCTTAGAGTTATGCCGGGGGCGATTCCGCCTTACCCGGCCTGCAGATTAATGTGCCTTACTGGCCATGATCTCAATGATCTGCTTGTCGGTTTCCTGCATCGAGCGACACGCCAGCGCACACAGGTTCGTGATAGATTGCTCCACGTTGTGCGCCACAATCCCTTCATTGCCGGTCACAGCGGTATCATCCAGCGCCATCAGCACCGCTTTCCACGCCGCAGATGCGCTGGTTGAAACTTTCATCGCGCAGCTGTTTGAGGCACCATCGCAAATCATTCCGCTCACGTCGCCAATCATGCTGCTGATTGCCATCGCGATGGTGTTGTAGCGACCATCAACAATCCACGCCATCCCCGCCGCGGCGCCCATCGCCGCCGTGGTTGCCGCACACAGTGCAGACAAACGCGGAAGCTGATGATGGATGTAGATAGCGCTCAGGTGAGACAACATCAGCGCACGCGCCAGTTTTTCTTCATCCGCACCAAAGTGCTCAGCCACCACCATTACCGGAACGGTCGCGGTAATCCCCTGATTACCAGAGCCCGAGTTGCTCATTGCCGGAAGCGTCGCCCCGCCCATTCGCGCATCCGATGCCGCACTGGTGCGGATCAGAATAGAGGTGGAGAGATCGTTCGCCAGCAGGCCACGCGCGCACTGCTTCTCAAGCGTGGTTCCGATGTGCAAGCCCCAGTTACCGCGCAGCCCTTCCTGGGACAGCGCACCGTTCAGTTTCGCCGCATCGAGAATAAAGCGGATTGACTCAAACGGTACCGCGTTCACGAACGCCAGAATCTCTTCCAGCGACGTGTGGGACAATACCGCCAGCGGTGACTCCTGCTCCTCTTCCTGAGCGTTCTGTTCTGTCGTGAACACCACGCCCTTATTGGTCTCAATGTGCACAATGTTGGTATGACCACCAACAATCGTCACGCACGCCCATCCTTCAGCGCTATAGACCTTCGCACGGGAGAAGAGAATGTCCTCGCATGGCTCCTGCAGCATCACCGCGACCTTCCCGGCGGTAAGCATCGCTTTCGCATCGGCAATCGCTTGAGGCGAGGCGTCTTTCAGTACCTCT
Source organism: Citrobacter sp. RHB35-C21 (assembly GCF_013816515.1). NCBI lineage: Bacteria > Pseudomonadati > Pseudomonadota > Gammaproteobacteria > Enterobacterales > Enterobacteriaceae > Citrobacter > Citrobacter sp. RHB35-C21. Next base: position 577,790 of record NZ_CP057147.1, on the reverse strand, counting down.
AAACCGGCGTGGGCATTTCCCCCCAGCGCACCCAGTGCCGCCGCGACAGGCAGCCCAACCATTCCGGTACCCGGCACGGTAACGCCCATGCCGTTTTTCATCAGGTTCGGTGAGACCCACGCATCAATGCGTTCAACCGCGCCGTCCAGCTCAGAGGAGGCGACCGCTGCCGCCAGAGCCAGAGAGATAGGTTCCGTGCAGCCCAGCGCAGGCTTAACTTCTTCCTGCACCGCGCGGATAAAACTATCCCATAATGGATTCAATGTAGTCTCAAACATAACAACAACCTTTGCTCAGATATCTCAGGAAAATGCCAGGAACGGAGAAACGCACAGCAGCAGGCCCGTGACAATAATCAGATACAGGGAAGCGCCTTTGTATTTGTGCAGTGCAGGAACTTTGTAGACCAGCCAGGCCGGGATCAGACATCCCACCATGCCGAAGATAGGGCTACAAATAGAAGTGAAGCTCAGTACCGGCGCATTGAGCACAATGGCTCCCCACGCCAGCAGGATAGCGAAAACCATAATGCCGCGCTGAACCAGGGTCTCATTGATTTTCTCGGCTGGCATTTTGCGGCGCAGCACGTTCATCACGATCCCTTGGGTGGCTTCACGGAACCCTAAGTAAACGCCGAAGAAAGCGGTCATTACGGCAAAGATGTTCAGAATAACGCTGACGATTTTCACCCAGCCAGCACCCGCGCCGCTGATAAACTGCGCGGCAATCGCCAGAGCGGAAATGTTCTGCTCATAAGCTTTAACCGCTTCGTCATGGCCCATCGCCAGCGTGAAGGAAACGGCGTAGAAAAAGACGGTCACAAACAGAATACCGAACGCAATATTCATGGCTCGCAGGGCTTTATGGCGTGCCACTTCAATGGATTTATTGCGAGAACGATAGGAGATAACCATCGGGCTTAAGGTCTGAATAAACAGAATCGAGGTCAGGGTAAACGGCAGCGTGATAATCGCGTTTTTGATCAACAGCGCCATCGGCGGCAGTGAACCTACGTTATATAAATGCCACATCCCAACCATCGACACGCCAAGCGCCGCCACCACCAGCAGCTTGGTCAGTACCATACCGGTGGAGATTTTAAACAGCAGTTTTTCCCCGCGGGACGAGATAGCCACCAGGATGCAAATCAGCACCAGGCCATAGAACGGGCTGTCGGACAGTAACCCTTCAGTAACACCAAAAGTATGCAGGTAAGAGGCGCTATCGTTGGTGATGGCGGTGGAATAGACGAACATCCAGATAACCAGCATCACAAAATACAACGCACCTAACAGGATGCCCCAGTTCTTACCCAGATAGCCGCTGATTACGCTCGGGTAGTCTTTACACTCTGGGGACTCAGCCAGCGTATTAATAAACAGACGCTGGAACAGATACATGGCTGGGTAGCCGATGATAGAGGAGAGCAAAAACACCCACAGCCCCATCAAACCCACCTGGACGGGAAGAAAAACAATCCCCGCACCAATTGCCATACCGATACTCATAATGACCCAGCCGGTGTCCATGCTGTCGAATTTAATGGCTTCGCGCCATTCACTTTCGGTCATTCCCGCCCGACGTGCCGGAGCAGATGCGTCGAGTATTACGCTGTTATTCGTTGCCGTTTCCATAATTTTCCGCTCAATGTGTAGGTAGAGGTTTTTATATTTTTTTCGTACTGCCTCAATGCGATACGCAGTACTACAGTGCAGGTGAGCTATTGGAGTAATGAGGAAATCATACGCGCAGGATCAGAGAAAAACTTCACAAACAAACCCCTGTAATTTCTAAAAGTTAAGAAATATTTTCTCTTTTATTTCCATATAAAGAATTGAATTTCTATATTTGAAGCAGATCACAACAAAAAAGGCGCACTAACATGTAATGCCAGTCAGTTAAGCATTATGGAGAACATGTGATTTCGGCTCAGGGTTCCGTTCACCTCAGTGGTATCACTTTTCTGAAACGCAGATACCCGTGAACGTGCACGGTGCACTGACTTCCAGTTAACTCTGTTTTGCTGTTCAGATAAAAAACGCAGGGGGTCAGGTGTGGGCTGGTCCGGCTGAAAATTGCCGACGTGTTTCCGTAAGGCCGGGAGAACCCGCAGGGATGCGGGTTCAGGGCGCGTTTTGCAGGGACGCTACCTCGCGCCCGGCCCGGTAGCCTGGAGGAATAAACGGAGGGGACCGCGGAGCGGCAATTTTCCCGCCGGGAGCCGGGATTGTTAAGGGTACGGCGATAGTACCCTTAACACGTTCACAGGTCGTATTGTCTCAGAGAAGTGATATCACTAAGGTGAACGTAGCAATACGCCGGAGGCAACAGATTCATTACCTCCGTATGTGCCACTTTCCATTATCGCTACTGCCACTCATCCTCGTTAACTGACAAGCATTACGCACTAACGTGCACCTTTTTTATCAGGTCATATTGATTAATTTATTGCTGGATAGCGCTGCGCTTACCAGGCACGGCTTTTCACCTCAGGTACAAACCACTTTAATTGCCAGCCCACCGCGTGAGGTTTCACGGTATTTGTCGTTCATATCTTTGCCCGTTTCATACATGGTCTCGATCACTTTATCGAGCGAAACGCGTGGTTCTGACGTTCGACGTAGCGCCATGCGCGCGGCGTTGACGGCTTTTACTGCGTTGATCGCATTACGTTCAATGCACGGTATTTGCACCTGTCCGGCTACCGGATCGCAGGTCAGCCCCAGGTTATGCTCCATGGCGATTTCCGCTGCGATACAGACCTGCGACGGGCTACCGCCCAGCAGTTCTGTCAGCCCGGCAGCCGCCATTGAACAGGCTACGCCAATCTCACCCTGGCAGCCCACCTCAGCACCAGAAATAGAGGCGTTCATCTTATACAGCGCGCCTATCGCCCCCGCGGCCAGCAAATAGCGGGCAATGGAGTTCGCATTCACCGGACGGCGGAACTTGTCGTAATAGGCCAATACGGCGGGAATAATCCCACATGCACCGTTGGTCGGCGCCGTCACAACCCGGCACCCGGCGGCGTTTTCTTCGCTCACGGCCAGCGCGAACATGTTGATCCAGTCAATAACGTTCATCGGATCGCTGGACAGATTATCGCTGGAAACCAGCAACCGACGTAATGCCACGGCGCGACGCGGAACGTTAAGCGGCCCCGGCAGGACGCCTTCGGTGTTCATGCCGCGCTCAATCCCGGCGTGCATGACGTCCCAAATGGCGGCAAAGCCAGCATCGATTTCCTCTTTGCTGCGCATCGCCAGCTCGTTTTGCATCATCAAGCCGGAAACAGACAGCCCATTGCGCTCGCACAGTTTCAGCAGTTCGCTGGCGGAATGAAAATTGTAGGGCACGTGTGCTTCAACATCATGCACCTGCCCAAATTGCTCCTCTTCAATGATAAAACCACCGCCGACGGAGTAATAGGTTTTGCTTAATAGCCTCTCGGTGCCGTTCCACGCGGTGATACGCATGCCATTTTCATGGCGTGGCAGCGTTTCGGTATGAAAGAGAATATTTTCATCTGGAGAGAAATCGACAACATGCGTGCCCTCAGCAACCGGCAAACGTCCGGTACGGGCCACTTCCTGAGTAAAACCAGCGATTGAGTCTATATTAACGTTTTGCGGACTGTTACCGGCCAGCCCCATCATGATCGCGACATCTGTCGCATGACCTTTCCCGGTCAGGGAAAGCGATCCGTAAAGATCGACCACAATATGCGTGGTTCTGGGGAGTTCGCCGCTGCTGACCAACAGATCGATAAAGCTTTTACCTGCGTTCATTGGCCCCACGGTATGGGAGCTGGAAGGTCCAATGCCAATCTTGAAAATATCGAATGCGCTAATCATATCCACACCCTCGGATTGCCGTTCAGTGAAGACCAGGTTTCACACTCATTAAGGATTGGGGCGATCCTGAGATCGCCCCGCAAGGGATTACAGCGTGTCGCCACGTACGGCGATGGCTTCAATCTCCAGCTTCACATCCTTTGGTAAGCGGGCGACCTGTACGCAACTGCGCGTGGGGTAGATAGCCTGATGCTCATCAAAGAACTGCTGGTACACCTGGTTAATGGTGGCGAAGTCGTTCAGGTCGGATACGAAAACGGTAGTCTTCACGATATCGCTCACTTTCAAACCTGCGGACTCGACGATCGCTTTCACGTTTTCCAGGCTTTGACGTGCCTGATCGGCCACGTTTTCTGCCACTTCACCGGTCTGTGGACACACCGGGATTTGACCTGACGTCAACACCATGCTGCCCAGATCCACCCCCTGTACGTAAGGCCCAATCGCCCCTGGCGCACATTCGGTTGCAATAACTTTTCTCATAATCCCTCCGGCGTCAGAGCGCCTGGGTGAAAGTACGTGAAATAACATCCTGCTGCTGTTCACGGGTCAACGCGTTGAAGCGCACCGCATAGCCAGACACGCGGATCGTCAGGTTTGGATAGTTTTCCGGGTGCTCAATAGCATCCATCAACATTTCACGGTTCATAACGTTAACGTTCAGATGCTGCCCACCTTCCACATGCGCTTCATGGTGGAAGTAACCGTCCAGCAGACCAACCAGGTTGGTTTTACGCACCCCATCTTCTTTGCCCAGTGCAGCCGGCACAATGGAGAAGGTGTACGAGATGCCGTCTTTGGCATAGGTAAACGGCAGTTTGGCCACCGAGGTTAACGACGCAACCGCGCCTTTACGATCGCGACCGTGCATCGGGTTAGCCCCTGGTGCAAACGGCGTACCTGCGCGACGTCCGTCCGGTGTGTTACCGGTTTTCTGTCCGTACACCACGTTGGAGGTGATGGTCAGGATGGACTGCGTCGGCACCGCGTTACGGTAGGTTGGCAACACTTTAATTTTCTTCATGAAGCGTTCGACCAGGTCGCAGGCAATGCTGTCTACTCGCTCGTCGTTGTTGCCGTATTGCGGATAGTCGCCTTCGATTTCGAAATCGACAGCCAGACCGTTTTCATCACGAATCGGTTTCACGCGGGCGTATTTGATAGCCGACAGAGAATCCGCCGCCACGGACAGACCCGCCATACCACAAGCCATCGTGCGATAGACATCACGATCGTGCAGCGCCATCAACGAAGCTTCATAGCTGTACTTGTCGTGCATATAGTGGATGATGTTCAGTGCGCTGATGTACTGCACGGCCAGCCAGTCCATAAAGTGGTCCAGGCTCTCCATCACCGTATCGTAATCCAGCACGTCATCCATCAGCGGTGCCGTTTTCGGCCCAACCTGAATTTTCAGCTTCTCATCCACGCCGCCGTTGATTGCGTACAGCAACGTTTTGGCGAGGTTGGCACGCGCACCGAAGAACTGCATTTGTTTGCCGATAACCATCGGGCTTACGCAGCAGGCAATGGCATAGTCATCGCTGTCAAAGTCGGCACGCATCAAATCGTCGTTTTCATACTGCAAAGACGAGGTGATGATAGACACCTGGGCGGCGTACTTTTTGAAGGCAATCGGCAGCGCTTCAGACCACAGCACCGTCAGGTTCGGCTCAGGCGCCGGTCCCATAGTGTGCAGCGTATGCAGGTAGCGGAACGAGTTTTTCGTTACCAGCGTGCGGCCATCCAGCCCCATGCCGCCGATAACTTCAGTCGCCCAGATAGGGTCGCCTGAGAACAGGGTGTCGAATTCCGGCGTACGCAGGAAGCGCACCATACGGATCTTCATAATGAAGTGGTCGATCAGCTCCTGCGCCTGCTGCTCGTTTAAAATTCCCGCTTTGAAATCGCGCTCAATGTAGATGTCGAGGAACGATGCGGTACGGCCCAACGACATTGCGCCGCCGTTCTGAGATTTCACCGCAGCCAGGTAAGCAAAGTAAACCCACTGCACCGCTTCCTGCGCATTACGCGCCGGGCGGGAGATATCGCAGCCGTACTTCGCTGCCATTTCCTGCATCTGCAGCAGGGCGCGACGGTGCTCAGACAGCTCTTCGCGCAGGCGAATCGTGGCTTCAAGATTCTGGCCCCACTCCAGGTTCGACTGGAGATCGGCAAACTGCAGTTCACGCTCGCGTACCAGGTAGCGGATACCGTACAGCGCGACGCGACGATAGTCGCCGATGATACGACCACGGCCATAGCCGTCCGGCAGACCGGTCAGCACGCCGGATTTACGGCAGCGCAGCATATCCGGAGAGTAGGCGTCGAATACGCCCTGGTTATGGGTTTTACGCAGTTCAGTAAACTGGTATTCAAAATCAGCATCCATCTCACGACCATAAGCATCAAAAGAGCTTTTGATCATGTTGATGCCGCCAAACGGATGCAGAGCGCGCTTGAGCGGCTTATCCGTTTGCAGACCGACGATTTTTTCCAGTTCTTGTTCAATATAACCCGCATCATGTGCGGTTATCGTGGTGGCAATATTGGTATCGAAATCAACCGGCGCGTGCGTCGAGTTTTCAATACGGATGCCCGCCATGACTTTTTCCCACAATGCAGTGGTCGCTGGCGTTGCTTCGGCGAGGAAAGATTCATCCCCTTCATAAGGCGTATAGTTGTGCTGAATAAAATCACGGACATTAATTTCTTCTTTCCAGTCCGTACCTTTAAAGCCATTCCAGGCTTCGGCATACAGCATATCGCTGGTATCGATATTTACCTTCATGAAAAATAATCTCTCTGCTGAAAATTAATTATGCAAATTCTACTGGTATATTAATTTTGCCTAACGCAATGGCATCACGCGCAATCATTTTCTCTTCATTTGTGGGAATAACCGCACAAATAACACGAGCATCTTTATTAGAGATAATTCTTTCGCCATGGGAATTTGGCAGGCTATTCATCTCGCTGTCGATATTCACCCCTAAAACGGCGAGATGTTCAATAACCAGACGACGAATTAATACCGAGTTCTCACCTATTCCACCGGTGAAAATAATCCCATCAAGACGATGCAGCGAAGCGGCATGTCCGGCGATATGGCGCGCGATACGATGCACAAACGTTTTAATCGCCAACTGCGCACGCTCATGTCCCTCGTGCCAGGCTTTTTCTAACGTACGTAAGTCAGAGGACAAACCGGAAATACCCAGTAAACCGGACTCTTTATTCACAACGCGCTCAAGGTCGCTCAGCGTCTGGTTGGTTTCGCTGGCAATCCACGCCATGGCGCCGAAATCGACGTCGCCGCTGCGTGTGCCCATCATCAACCCTTCCAACGGCGTCATGCCCATTGAGGTATCAACGCTCTGCCCGTTACGCACCGCGCAGATTGACGCGCCGTTCCCCAGGTGAGCCACAACCAGACCTGAGTCATCACTCTGCAGCTCAAGAAGCTCATGCGCTCGCTGAGATACATAGCGGTGCGACGTGCCGTGGAAGCCATAACGACGAACGCCTAACTCCTCAAAATATTTCCACGGTAGACCGTAAAGATAGGCCTCAGGGGCCATCGTCTGGTGGAAGCTGGTATCAAATACCGCAACCTGCTGCACGCCTGGGAAAAGGTGCTGTGCGGATTCAATCCCACTGAGGTTCGCATAATTATGTAACGGTGCTAAAGGCGATACCCGGCGAATATTATCGATAACGTCGTCAGTAATAATTGCTGATTCGGTAAAGATATTTCCACCGTGGGCAATGCGGTGGCCAATTAAGGCCACGCTGTCCATTAAATTACGTTTTTCCAGTTCAACGGCGATTGCTTTTAATGCGTCTTCGTAGCTGTGGTGAGCCAGCTTAGCTGGCTCTCCTCCATTAATTGCTATGAACGCATTTTCAGAGTTAATACCGTCCGCGATTCCCGCCATTAAAACTTCACAGTTCGCTGCATCCAGCACTGAGAATTTAATGGAAGACGAACCACAGTTAATAACCAGTACTACCGGAAACTCATTCATTTCACTACTCCGCTCATCCTGAGCTTAAGGATTAAAACAGTTTGTAGACAATGTTCAGGATAGTCAGCAGACCAATCACGGTAACAAACACGTTATCCAGACGGCCACGGTATTTCGCCAGTGACGGCGCTTTACGGATGGCATACATCGGCAGCAGGCAGAGCAGAGAGGCAATAATCGGCGCGCCCATTGCTTCAATCAGGTCCAGGATGTTCGGGTTGGCGTAAGCCACAACCCAGGTGGAGCCCATGATGAAGATCATGCTGATGGTATTAAGTTTGCCAGCGGAAACCTTAGTTTTATCGCCTTTGTAACCAAACTTCAGTACCAGACCGTTCAGACCTTCCAGCGTGCCCAGGTAGTGGCCGAAGAAAGATTTGAAGATAGCAACCAGTGCGATGATTGAAGCGCCGTACTCCAGAACGGTCGCGAAGGTAGACTTCGAACCGGACAGTGAAGCGAAGTGGTTCGCCAGGTAAGACAGTACTGGAATGTTCTGCGCTTTCGCATCCGCCATGTTTGCCGGAGAGAGCGTGAACAGGCAGCTAAAGGCAAAGAACATCACCACGGCAACCATCAGCATACTGGCGCGGGAGATGATTTTTGAACATTTCTGCTCAGTAAATTCGCGACCGTAATCTTTCTCATACTCTTCACGTTTAGAGACCACGAAGGAAGAAACGATAGGTGAGAAGTTGAAAGAGAACACCATGATGGAAATACCCAGCCACACGGTAACCAGGATGCCGTCATGGCCAGTCAGAGCGATATTGCTGAGATCAACCTGATCGATAACCGCAGAGTTCCAGTAAGGAATCAGAGACAGAGAGATCAGCACCAGGCTGGCAATAAACGGCCATACCAGGTAGCTCATTACTTTAACCATCAGATCCTTACCAAACCAGATGACGAATGCCATCAGCAGCAGCAGGAACAGTGCCACGAAGCCACGGTTTAACGCTGGCATCTGCAACTGGTTTTCCCAAAAGGTCATAAAGGTGTTGGTAATGGTGACGCCATAAATCCACAGCAGCGGACAAATCGCAAAGAAGTAGAGGAACGTGATAACCACGCCGCCCGTTTTACCAAAGTGCTCTTCAACCGTTTCTGTGATGTTACCGGAAGGGTTAGAACCGGAAAGACACAGGCGTGCCAGCGCACGGTGGCAATAGAAGGCGATGGGGTATGCTAACACCAGCATTATCAGAATGGGGATCAGTCCGCCAAAACCTGCGCGGATAGGGAAGAACAGCACCCCGGCGCCGATGGCGGTACCAAATAAACCCAGTGTCCAGGTGGTGTCCGATTTGCGCCAGGACGACTGTTTTGTCTGGCTGGATACAATGCTATCAGTAGTACTCATATCCTATCCTCAACGAAGTATATTAAGCGTCAACTAAACCAGTAATTTGAGATACACGAGAAAGGTCGATATTACCGCCAGAAATAATGCTGACTGTTTTTCTGTTCTGGATATAGCTATCTAATTTCCCGCTTAATAATGCTGCGCAAGCCAGCGCGCCGGCACCTTCAGTCACAACTTTATTTCGCTGAATTAATGCCACCATGCTGTTGCGAATTTCATCTTCGCTGACCAGGACAATGTCATCCACCAACTCACGAACAATTTCATACGTTAAAGTACCCGGGCGGGAAACGTCACAACCATCCGCCAGGGTGCCGGTCGTTCGGTGCGTGGTTATTTCTCCAGCGTGGAAAGAAGCCGCCATGCCATGAACATTTTCAGACTGTACGCCAATAATTTTAATAGTCGGGTTAATAGATTTAATTGCCACTGCAATACCAGCAATCAGTCCACCACCGCCAATTGGCACAATCACGTTATCGACATCGTACAGATCTTCCAGAATTTCCAGACCAATAGTGCCCTGACCAGCAATCACTTTCGGGTCATCATATGGCGGAATAAAGATACGGCCTTCAGTTTCCACAATCTCGCTAACCTTAGCGATGGTGTCGTTGAAGTTGTCGCCGTGCAGCACAACCTCTGCGGAATAATCGCAGGTTGCAGCAACTTTAGACTTCGGCGCGCCTTTCGGCATGACCACTTTGCCGTCGATTCCGAGCATGGCGCAGGAGAGAGAAACCCCTTGCGCATGGTTACCTGCAGAGCAAGCCACCACGCCCTTACATCTTTCAGCTTCGGTTAATGAACTGAGCTTGTTAAACGCACCACGGATTTTAAATGAACCGGTACGCTGCATATTTTCAAACTTGAGGAAAATTTCCCCTTTGCAACGTTCACTAAAATAGTTAGAGCGAGGCATTCCCGTTTTATAAATTTTCCCCGCCAGTCTTTTTTTCGCTTCGAGGATATCTTCAATTGCAACTGGGAGATCGTATGTAATGTGCATTAGAACCTCTTACTAGGGTATTAAAGTAAATAGATAGCCGTGACCATTGTCAGAAATAGACAGATGGCGTTGATTTCGTGTTAAAACAAATTCAATCTTTAATCAATTTCAATTAATTGCCTTCGTCTCCGACAATTATATGATGAATACTCTTTGGCTAATTCCACCAAAATAGATGCTGCTTTTTTAATTCGATAATTTTTCGACCATACGGCGGCATAACGCGCGACGGGTAAGGTTTCTTCTACCGGGATAGTAATAAACTGGTTTGAGCCAAATGGTGTGGTCATATCGCAGGGAATTACTGTTAAGAAATCAGCATTGAGAACAAGATTATAAATCGTAACGACGGAGTCTGTTTTAACGATGTTTTCACTGCTGATGCCATTATTTTGTAACGTGGTTAGAAGTTCACTGTAGTACCCCATATTCGTTTGTGGCAACACCCACTGTTCGTTTTTCAACGCGCTCAGCGAGGTGATGCCGGTGCATGTTCGGGACTTGCTGGCAACCAGGATGAAGTCTGACTCAAAGAGCGGTTCAACATGCAGATCGTGCAGTTTCATCTCATCACTCAGCGTACCGATCGCGAAATCCAGACGCCCGTCACGAATCGCAGGTAAGAACGAGGAGAGCTGAGCTTCATACATGGAAACCTGCGCTTTCGGGAACACTTCTTTGAATTTTTTAATCATGCCGGACATGATGGTGAAGGCAATCAGTGAAGGAAAGCCAAACGACACATCAACGACCGCATTGCTCGTCATGCTGTTCATCTCATCAACCATGTTCTTCATTTCACGGGTAATAGATTCAGACCATGAGAGCATAACCTGACCTGCCTGAGTTAATGTCACACCAGTATTTTTGCGTACGACTAACTCAATACCGAAATAAGCTTCTACATCATTAATGATTTTGCTGACAGCCGGTTGAGTTAAACCTAATTCTTTTGCAGCTGAGCCGATAGAACCGCTTCTAATGACTTCCTGAAAGACCACTAAGTGCTGTGTTTTAGGGAGTGTAATAGTATTCATATCGACCTGCGCTAATTACTTTGTTGACGGCAGGAAGTGTACCAAATTAAGCGAACGAGGATATGTGCTACCACTCACAAATCCCCTTGACTTACATTTTGTAAGACTATTATTTAAATTGAAATCACTTAATAATCATATAGATATGAAATATCGATCTCACTTTATCCTGACTTTAATCAAAAAAAGATGGGGGGATAACGATTTTTTATGGCTATAACAACACCATTTTCCCTGCTATTTCTTAAAACCACGAAAGGCTATATTTCAATCAATTACAGAGTAATTACCAGGCAAAACAGCGCTTAAATTTAATAAGCAACTTATCAAATATAATTATATTTTATCGTTTATAGTGGTCAAATAACGTTATGCATCACGTTTTTTAGCCTTATTTGTTTGTAAAGAAACATTGCATTTATTAATATTTAAACCAAAACATACAAATAATCATCACATGCAACATTGCATTAACAGTAGTTTTGTACAATTTATCAGCCAGTAATTTTGTGATGGCGATCGATTGCGTTCGATTATTCTCGATAAAAACGTATCGCGCAGCGTTTTGTGCTAGTCATCACAAAAAATGAATTATCCCGCGAGACATTCCCTCAGATAAAAGAAGCCCAATGCGTAAATAAAGGTCAAATAACGATGAGATTAATGGGAAATAAAGGCCAGATTCGTGGTGAACCAACTACAACACGACAGGAAAAACGTCTGCCGGATGGCAGTGTAAACGTCTTATCCGGTCTATAAAGCAAAAAACCTCGCCGAAGCGGGGTTTTATAAAGAGTGAAGTTGACCGATAAGCCGCGTTCTTTTGAGCATAGCGTCGTGGACAGTCATTCATCTCACTTGCCTACAAAGTAAAAACCTCGCCGAAGCGGGGTTTTTATAAAGAGTGAAGTTGACCGATAAGCCGAGTTCTTTTGAGCATAGCGTCGTGGACAGTCTGCCTATAAAGCAAAAAACCCCGCCGAAGCGGGGTTTTATAAAGAGGTGAAGCTGACCGATAAGCCGGGTTCTGTCGTGGACAGTCATTCATCTAGGCCAGCAATCGCTCACTGGCTCAAGCAGCCTACCCGGGTTCAGTACGGGCCGTACCTTGTGAACCCCTATTTGGCCTTGCTCCGGGTGGAGTTTACCGTGCCACGGACTGTTACCAGCCGCGCGGTGCGCTCTTACCGCACCCTTTCACCCTTACCTGATCCCACTTGCGTGGGCCATCGGCGGTTTGCTCTCTGTTGCACTGGTCGTGGGTTTCCCCCCCAGGCGTTACCTGGCACCCTGCCCTATGGAGCCCGGACTTTCCTCCCCTCCGCCCGTCTCCCCCGAAGAGGACGACGACGAAGCGGCGACTGTCTGGTCAGCTTCGGCGCGCAGTATAGAGGGTTTGCGGGGCATTGTCACCCCGCACTGCGCATTCCTATCGCCAACGTGGCGGCGATGTTTCTTGAAGCGCGATAAATATTATCAAATGCCCCACGAAAGGCCTCTTCCAGCGTGCTGATGGTGGTTAATACGCTAAACACCGCATCGATACCATATTGATGCACCACCTCCACATCGCGCGTCAGGCTACCGCCAATACCAATTACCGGCTTGTGGTACTTCTTCGCGACATTCGCCACCCCCACCGGCACTTTGCCGTGAATGCTCTGGCTGTCAATCCGCCCTTCTCCGGTCACCACCAGCGTACAGTCATGAATATGCTCTTCCAGATTGAGTGCCTGGGTCACAATCTCAATACCACTGCGCAGCTCCGCACCTAAAAAAGCCATTAATGCGGCACCCATTCCGCCAGCCGCACCAGAGCCTGGAACGTCTTTCACATCAACCCGCAGCGATTTTTTAATGATGTCGGCATAGTGAGACAGATTGCGGTCTAGTTCGATAATGCGTTCTTCCGTCGCCCCTTTCTGCGGGCCAAAAATGCGCGAAGCGCCAGTAACGCCGGTAAGTGGATTGGTCACATCGCAGGCCACGCGAATTGAGCAGGTTTTTAAGCGCGGATCCAGGCCCGTTATATCGATGGTGTTCAGACTCTCCAGGCTTCCACCACCGTTGCCAATCTCTGTCCCGTTGGCGTCGCAGAGTTTCGCCCCCAGCGCCTGCACCATACCCGCGCCGCCGTCGTTGGTCGCACTGCCGCCAATACCAATAATGATGCTCTGCGCACCGCTATCCAGCGCCTGCAAAATCAACTCCCCGGTGCCGCGCGACGTGGTGACTAACGGGTTACGCTTTTCAGGAGGAACTAACGCCAGACCGCTGGCTGCCGCCATTTCGATAAACGCGGTTTTACCATCTCCAGACATGCCCCAGCAGGCATTCACTTTTTCGCCCAGCGGCCCTGTCACCCACGCTGAATGTTCACTCCCCTGCGTAGCGGCAATCATGGCTTCGACCGTTCCTTCACCGCCATCGGCAACCGGGACAGAAACATATTGCGCATCGGGGAAAATTTCCCGAAATCCTTTTTCTATTGCCTGAGCTACCTCGGTGGCAGAAAGGCTTTCTTTATAAGAGTCTGGGGCAATTACGATTTTCATAGTTATGTAGCCTGACAGTGCCGCGCAAGGCAAGAAATACAGGGCGCGCATCCGCGCCCTTCTTGTTAGCGAGTGACTTCCACTTTCGCCAGTTTTTCGTAGTAGCATGCGAGTGCGCTATGATCGGCGGTGCCCAGCCCATCTGCGCGTAGCGCCTGCATCATCTCCATGACTGCAGCAGTCAGCGGTAACTGAGCGCCAACGCCATGAGAGGTATCCAGCGCGTTCGCCAGATCTTTAATATGCAGGTCGATACGGAAACCCGGCTTAAAGTTTCTGTCCATAACCATCGGCGCTTTCGCATCCAGTACGGTGCTTCCCGCCAGCCCACCACGGATCGCCTGATACACCAGATCCGGGTTTACGCCCGCTTTGGTCGCCAGCGTCAGCGCTTCCGACATCGCCGCAATGTTCAGCGCCACAATCACCTGATTCGCCAGCTTGGTGACGTTACCCGCGCCGATATCACCGGTATGTACCACGGAACCTGCCATCGCCTTCATCAGATCGTAATATTTGTCAAAAATCGCTTTATCACCGCCAACCATCACCGACAGAGTACCGTCGATGGCTTTCGGTTCGCCGCCGCTTACCGGCGCGTCCAGCATATCCACGCCTTTCGCTTTCAGCGCGTCGCTGATTTCACGGCTGGCTAACGGTGCGATGGAGCTCATGTCGATCAGCACTGTCCCCGGTTTCGCCCCTTCAATAATGCCGCCCTCTCCCAGCGCCACTTCTTTCACATGCGGAGAATTCGGCAGCATGGTGATGATCACATCGCACTGCTCGGCAATATCTTTCGCCGTGGCGGCGGTTTCTGCGCCTGCGGCAATCACTTCCGCAATGGATTCCGGGTTACGGTCAGCAACCACCAGCGAGTAACCTGCCTTGAGGAGGTTTTTACTCATTGGTTTACCCATAATACCGAGGCCAATAAAACCAACTTTCATTGTCATGTCTTTATCTCTCTCTACTGTCGAGGGGGTTATTTCTTAAAAGAATCAGCCAATTTTTGCGTGGCTGAACGGAACACGCCAAGATCGCTGCCAACGGCAACAAACGTCGCGCCCCACTCCAGATAACGACGCGCATCCGCCTCTACCGGGGCCAGAATGCCGCTTGGTTTGCCGTGTGCTTTCGCGCGGGCAAAAATATGCTGGATAGCTTTCTGCACATCAGGGTGTGACGCATTGCCGAGGTGGCCTAACGCCGCAGCCAGATCGCTTGGGCCGACGAAGACCCCGTCGACGCCTTCTGTCGCCGCGATTGCGTCAACGTTATCAACGCCCTGCTGACTTTCGATCTGCACGATGATGGTGATGTTCTTATTCGACTGCGCAAAGTAGTCCGGTACGGTGCCAAACATATTGGCGCGATGGGATACGGACACGCCGCGAATACCTTCCGGCGGATAGCGGGTCGACGCCACGGCGTTCACCGCCTCTTCTTCCGTCTCCACGAACGGGATCAGGAAGTTGTAAAATCCGATATCCAGCAGGCGTTTGATAATTACCGGCTCGTTGGTCGGTACGCGCACTACCGGCGCGCTGGCGCTGCCTTTCAGCGCCATCAATTGCGGGATAAACGTCGATATGTCGTTCGGCGCGTGTTCGCCGTCCAGCACCAGCCAGTCAAAACCCGCCAGGCCTAAAACTTCGGTACTGATTGGGCTGGCTAATGCAGACCAGCAGCCAATCTGAATCTGTTGCGCCGCGAGAGCCGCTTTAAACTTATTCGGAAAAATCGTGTTATTCATCGCTTACACCTTTGTTTATTTCTGCAATTCCATACGTTTAATGTCACCGACAATAAACAGGTAGCAAACCATTGCCATCAGCGCCGAGCACCCTACAAACATCAGCGCAGCATTAAATGAGTGCAGCTCGCTCACCAGATACCCAATCACCAGCGGCGTGACGATGGAAGCCACATTGCCAAATACGTTAAATACCCCACCGCACAGACCGACAATCTCTTTCGGCGCAGTATCGGAAATCACCGGCCACCCCAGCGCCCCGAAGCCTTTACCGAAGAACGCCAGCGCCATCAGTGCCACCACCAGGGTGGTGTTATCGGTGTAGTTACACAGAATAATGGTCGAGGCGAGCAGCATTCCGAGCACAATCGGCAGCTTACGTGCCAGAGTGATGCTGAAGCCACGTTTAATCAGATAATCAGAGAACACGCCGCCGAGTACGCCACCGGCAAATCCGCACAGCGCAGGAATCGAAGCCACCAGGCCCACTTTCAGAATCGACATGCCTTTTTCCTGTACCAGGTAAATCGGGAACCAGGTGAGGAAAAACCAGGTAATTGTGTTGATAAAATACTGTCCGAAGAACACGCCGAGCATCATACGGTTAGTGAGCAACTGCTTGATATAATGCAATTTAGGACCGCCTGACTTCACATCACCCGGCTTTTTATGGTCCATATCCACGACCGCGCCGTTTTCAGAGATAAACTTCAGCTCTTCTTGCGACATACGCGGGTGATCGGTTGGGTTATGAATAAACTTTACCCACAGTCCGGTGAGCACAAAACCAATCACGCCCATCACGGTAAAGACGTGTTCCCAGCCCCAGGCGAAGGTCAGCCAGCCCAGCAGCGGCGAAAACAGCGCCAGAGAGAAATACTGTGCGGAGTTAAAAATTGCGGACGCCGTACCGCGCTCTTTCGTCGGGAACCAGGCCGCCACGATACGGGCATTCGCCGGGAAGGACGGCGCTTCCGAGAAGCCCAGCATAAAGCGCATGATGAACATTGAAATACCCGCCCAGGCCAGCGGGAACATGTCTACAAAGCCCTGCAGGAAAGTAAACAGCGACCAGAAGAACAGGCTGTAGGTGTAGACTTTCTTTGAACCGAACTTATCCAGCAGCCAGCCACCGGGGATTTGCATTAACAGGTAAGCCCAGCCGAAAGCGGAGAAAATGTACCCCATTGAGATGGCACTGAGCTGTAACTCTTTCGCCACTTCCGTGCCGGCAATTGACAGCGTTGCACGGTCCGCATAGTTAACGGCTGTAACGATAAATATTATCAGCAATATTAAGTAACGGGTGTGCGTGCCTTTCTTTTTCTCGACAACTGTATCCAGAATCATTCTAATTACCTCGGGTACATTAAATTTTTATTATTATTGGGTAGATATTCCTGGTGATAAATTACTGATAATAAGAATGCATAATAATTTATCAGACGCTATGAAACCGTGATTTAGTATAATCAGCAGCGCAACGTTAATCATTGTGCAAGCGCTCATTAAACATGCGTTATTAAAATAATGTTTTGGGCATATGCACACATACATGGGCGCTAATGCACACATTTACGTATTGCTACCCCTGGTGGGGCGGCCTTGCTGAGTTTAAGTGATCATCATCACATTCTTGGCGATAAACTCCTGACATTCTTATTTCACGATACCGAATCTTTATTACTTATAATTAGATTCAAAATATAAATATCCACACTATTATCACCACCTTGTTGGAGAATACTGGACAATGGCCGACATCGAAATCAGACAAGAATCGCCAACGGCGTTTTATATTAAAGTTCACGAAACAGATAATGTGGCGATAATTGTCAATGACAATGGTCTGAAAGCTGGGACGCGTTTTCCAGACGGACTGGAACTCATTGAACATATTCCCCAGGGACATAAAGTGGCGCTCTTGGATATTCCTGTTCGCGGCGAAATCGTGCGTTATGGCGAAGTGATAGGCTATGCCGTTCGCGATATCCCACGCGGCAGCTGGATTGATGAATCAATGGTTGAGCTACCCAAGGCCCCGCCGCTGGAGACGCTGCCGCTGGCAACCAAAGTGCCAGAGCCGCTGCCGCCTCTTGAGGGTTACACCTTCGAAGGTTATCGCAATGCGGACGGTAGTGTCGGCACCAAGAATCTGCTCGGTATTTCCACCAGCGTGCACTGCGTGGCGGGCGTGGTGGATTATGTGGTGAAAATCATTGAGCGCGATCTGCTGCCCAAATACCCGTACGTTGACGGCGTGGTCGGACTCAATCATCTGTACGGCTGCGGCGTGGCGATTAATGCCCCAGCCGCCATCGTGCCGATTCGTACCATTCACAATATTGCGCTAAACCCGAACTTTGGCGGTGAAGTGATGGTCATTGGCCTCGGCTGCGAAAAACTGCAGCCAGAGCGCCTGCTGGAAGGCACGCACGACGTGAAAAGTATTCCGGTCGACAGCGCCAGCATCGTCAGCCTGCAGGATGAAAAACACCTTGGCTTTCAATCGATGGTTGCCGATATTTTGCAGGTGGCGGAACGCCATCTGGCAAAACTTAATCAACGCCAGCGTGAAACCTGCCCGGCGTCAGAACTGGTGGTCGGCATGCAGTGCGGCGGCAGCGATGCGTTTTCCGGCGTGACGGCCAACCCGGCGGTCGGTTATGCCTCCGACCTGTTAGTACGCTGCGGCGCCACCGTAATGTTCTCTGAGGTTACCGAAGTGCGCGATGCCATCCATCTTCTGACCCCACGTGCGATTAACGAAGAAGTGGGTAAACGCCTGCTCGAAGAGATGGCCTGGTACGATAACTACCTTGATATGGGCAAAACGGATCGCAGCGCCAACCCTTCTCCAGGAAACAAGAAAGGCGGTCTGGCAAACGTGGTGGAAAAAGCGCTGGGTTCTATTGCCAAGTCTGGCAAGAGCGCGATTGTCGAAGTCTTGTCGCCGGGTCAACGCCCAACCAAACGTGGCCTGATTTACGCGGCTACACCCGCCAGTGATTTTGTCTGCGGTACGCAGCAGGTCGCTTCCGGGATCACCGTGCAGGTGTTCACCACCGGTCGCGGTACGCCGTACGGCCTGATGGCCGTGCCAGTGATAAAAATGGCGACCCGTACCGAGCTGGCCAACCGTTGGTTTGACCTGATGGACATCAACGCAGGCACCATCGCCACCGGGGAAGAAACCATTGAAGACGTGGGTCTGAAACTGTTCGAGTTTATTCTCGACGTCGCCAGCGGGCGTAAGAAAACCTTCTCGGATCAATGGGGACTGCATAACCAACTGGCGGTGTTTAACCCGGCGCCAGTGACCTGATTATCCACGTTTTTTCTTCATGAGCATGCCTTCGGGCATGCTTTTTTTTTGCCATATACTTTCGCAACCCTCCCTTTTCTTTCGAAACTTTCATTTATCAGATCGAAATCACAAAAAAACATTACGAAACCCTATACTTTATTTCGAAGAAAGCAATCGAAAGACTTCGGAGGAAGTATGTTTATCATTTCAAGCAAAATGATGCTCAAGAAGGCGCAACAAGAAGGCTACGCCGTACCGGCGTTTAACATTCACAACCTGGAGACCTTACAGGTTGTCGTAGAAACAGCTGCCGAACTACGCTCTCCGTTGATCGTCGCCGGCACGCCTGGCACTTTTAGCTATGCCGGTGTCGGTAATATCGTTGCAATCGCCAGCGAACTGGCAAGATGCTGGAACCATCCTCTCGCCATCCATCTCGATCACCATGAAAGCGCCACCGATATTGAAGAGAAAGTCGCTACAGGTATTCGCTCCGTCATGATCGATGGTTCCCATCTGCCGTTTGTCGACAACATTGCGTTAGTTAAACACGTAACAGATTACTGCCATCGCTATGACGTTAGCGTTGAAGCTGAGCTGGGACGGTTGGGTGGACAAGAAGATGACCTAATCGTGGACGGAAAAGATGCGCTTTATACCCACCCAGAACAGGCTCGGGAGTTCGTGGAAAAAACCGGTATCGACTCACTGGCGGTCGCGATTGGCACGGCTCATGGTCTGTATAGCACTGAACCTAAACTGGATTTTGAACGGCTAACAGAAATTCGTCAGTCCGTTGATATTCCACTGGTTCTACATGGTGCATCCGGCCTGCCAGCACATGATATTAAGCGCGCCATCTCTTTAGGGATCTGCAAAGTCAACGTCGCTACCGAACTCAAAATCGCCTTTTCTGGCGCACTCAAAACCTATCTGAGTACACATACCAATGCGAATGACCCACGGCATTACATGATGCCAGCAAAAGCCGCCATGAAAGAAGTGGTACGTAAAGTCATTGCCGACTGCGGTTGCGAAGGAAAACTATAAGCAATTGATTAATATGAATTGTATGAATTCTGGCAAAGGTCTGTTTTAAAGCTGGATCACGAAAGCTGCTTTTACCCTTTGCCTTCAATCCAAAAATATTATGAAGATAAACAAAAGATATCGGAGATAGAAGTGAAAGAAATAATCTCTCGTCATAAAGCAGGTGAACATTTAGGTATTTGTTCTGTTTGTTCAGCACATCCGTTGGTCATTGAATCCGCATTACGCTTTGATCTCAATACGGACAGTAAAGTTCTGATCGAAGCAACGTCTAATCAGGTTAATCAGTTTGGTGGCTATACCGGGATGAAACCCGCCGATTTCCGTGATTTTGTCTATGGCATCGCACAAGAAATTGGCTTCCCTCGAGAAAGACTGATCCTGGGGGGCGATCACCTCGGCCCTAACTGCTGGCAAAATGAAGTAGCGGCAGAAGCGATGGAGAAATCCGTAGCCTTGATTAAAGCTTACGTCGCCGCAGGATTCAGCAAAATCCATCTTGATGCTTCAATGTCCTGCGCTGACGATCCGACACCGCTAGACCCGATGGTTGTTGCTCAGCGAGCAGCCATACTTTGCCAGGCAGCAGAATCAACAGCAACCGAAGAACAGAAACGCCAACTGACTTACGTGATTGGCACTGAAGTTCCCGTACCTGGTGGAGAAGCCACCACCATCGGTAGCGTTCATGTCACACGTGAAGAAGATGCCGCCCGGACACTGGAAACCCATCAGGTTGCCTTCAGTGCATTAGGGCTTGAAGAAGCGTTAACGCGCGTAATCGCCATTGTGGTCCAGCCCGGCGTCGAATTCGATCACACTCAAATTATTCACTATCAGCCACAAGCTGCAAAAGCGCTTTCCGCCTGGATCAAAGAGACCCCAATGGTCTACGAAGCGCATTCCACAGATTATCAAACCCGCCAGGCATACCGTGCGCTGGTACGCGATCACTATGCGATTTTGAAAGTGGGTCCAGCACTCACCTTCGCTCTGCGTGAAGCTATTTTTGCCCTTGCGCAAATGGAAAATGAACTGGTATCTCCGGAGCAAAGAAGCCGGGTATTGGAAGTGATTGACGAAGTTATGTTGAATGAACCGGACTACTGGAAAAAATACTATCGCCCAACCTGGAGTCAGGCGATGGTTGATATTCACTTCAGTCTCTCCGACCGTATTCGTTACTACTGGCCGCATCCCCGCATTCGTCAAAGCGTAGAGAAATTAATAACCAATCTTAATGACGTCGCTTTACCACTGGGGCTAATTAGCCAATTTATGCCCGTGCAATTTGAGCGTCTGTCTGAAGGAACGTTAACCGCGACGCCACACAATCTGATTATCGACAAAATTCAGGACGTTCTGCGCGCCTATCGCTTTGGTTGCGCACCAGCACTTGCCTGAAATCAGGAGAATATATGAGCCAACTTTTTGTCCGAACAGGAATTAACTTTAGCTCGTGTCAGCATGCGCTGACACATATTGGGGAGGAGATGCTGGCCAAAGGGGTCGTGCACGAAAGTTACCCGCAGGCCCTGATTGAGCGTGAAGCAACCTTTCCAACTGGAATAGCGCTGGAACGTCATGCCGTTGCGATTCCACATTGTGAAGCTGTCCATGCTAAATCTCCTGCTATCTATCTGATTCGCCCGGATACACCGGTCAACTTTCAACAAGCGGATGATGATGAAGAGATCGCCGTCTCTTTAATTATCGCCTTAATCGTTGAGAACCCGACGGCACAACTGAAGCTCCTGCGTCGTCTGTTTAGTGAGCTACAAAACCCGAACACCATTGAAGCATTACTGAATGCGCCCGATGCAGAACTGGCAATGCTCTTTCGGGAAAAAATCCTTGAGTCTGAGCTCTGTGCCCAGATTTGATAAAAAACTGATAATAAAAGGAATACCCTATGAAACGTAAAGTAATTGTGGCCTGTGGCGGTGCTGTAGCAACTTCAACAATGGCTGCAGAAGAAATTAAAGAACTCTGTGAAGCCAACAATATACAACTCGACCTGGTTCAGTGTCGTGTAACAGAAATCGAAACCTATATGGACGGCGCAGACCTCATTTGTACCACGGCTCGCGTTGACCGTACATTTGGCGATATCCCGGTGGTTCACGGCATGCCTTTTGTCTCAGGCGTGGGTATCGAAGCATTGCAGCAAAAAATCCTGACCATCCTCGTGGGGTAACGCCATGTTTAGCGAAATAATGCGTTATATCCTCGATTTAGGTCCAACGGTTATGCTGCCGTTAGTGATCATCATCTTCTCAAAATTGCTGGGAATGAAGCTCGGGGATTGTTTCAAATCTGGTCTGCATATCGGGATTGGGTTTGTCGGCATCGGCCTGGTAATCGGCCTGATGCTGGACTCTATTGGACCTGCCGCAAAAGCAATGGCAGAACAGTTTCAAATTAACCTGCACGTCATCGATGTCGGCTGGCCTGGTTCATCACCGATGACCTGGGCTTCGCAAATTGCGTTAATTGCGATTCCTGTCGCCATTGGGGTGAATATCCTGATGCTGGTTACCCGCATGACCCGTGTGGTGAATGTCGACATCTGGAATATCTGGCATATGACGTTTACCGGCGCCATGTTGCATCTGGCGACCGGTTCATACTGGTTGGGCATCCTCGGTGTGGTTGTTCATGCCGCCTTCGTCTACAAACTGGGCGACTGGTTTGCCAAAGACACGCGCGACTTTTTTGGCCTGGAAGGCATCGCCATTCCACATGGTTCCTCGGCATATCTGGGCCCGATAGCGGTCCTGGTTGATACGATCATTGAAAAAATCCCAGGTCTGAACCGCATTCATTTCAGTGCGGATGATGTACAAAAACGCTTCGGCCCCTTCGGCGAGCCCGTGACCGTCGGTTTTGTGATGGGGTTAGTGATCGGCATGCTGGCAGGGTATGACGTTAAAGCTGTGCTCCAACTGGCGGTTAAAACAGCTGCCGTTATGTTGCTCATGCCGCGCGTCATTAAACCGATTATGGATGGACTCACTCCCATTGCAAAGCATGCTCGCAAGCGCCTGCAGGCAAAATTTGGTGGACAGGAGTTCTTGATTGGCCTGGATCCTGCGCTACTGCTCGGCCATACGTCGGTGGTTTCCGCCAGTCTTATCTTTATCCCGCTGACCATTCTGATTGCCGTTCTGGTACCAGGAAACCAGGTTCTGCCATTCGGCGATCTCGCGACCATTGGTTTCTTTGTCGCCATGGCGGTAGCCGTTCATCAGGGAAACCTTTTCCGCACGCTGATCTCCGGCGTCATCATCATGGGTATCACCCTGTGGATAGCCACGCAAACCATTGGTTTACATACCCAGCTAGCCGCCAATGCGGGCGCATTGAAAGCTGGTGGCATGGTGGCTTCAATGGACCAGGGCGGTTCCCCAATCACCTGGCTGCTAATCCAGCTCTTCACCTGGCAGAACGTGGTGGGTTTCATCATTATCGGTGCTATTTACCTGTTGGGTGTACTGCTGACCTGGCGTCGGGCGCGTAATTTCGTGGCGGCTGAAAAAGCGGCAGCCATAACAGAAAGCCAGACCGCATCTTAATTTCTGGGGAGCATTTGCTCCCCTTCACTTTTCTGGAGACACTTATGAAATCAGTGGTTATTCACGCTGAGGGCGAC
Organism: Citrobacter sp. RHB35-C21; assembly: GCF_013816515.1. Taxonomy (NCBI): domain Bacteria; kingdom Pseudomonadati; phylum Pseudomonadota; class Gammaproteobacteria; order Enterobacterales; family Enterobacteriaceae; genus Citrobacter; species Citrobacter sp. RHB35-C21. The sequence goes on along the minus strand of NZ_CP057147.1, from coordinate 554,176 downwards.
GTACGCGTTGAAGAACGTCCCATACCACAACTACAAACTGATGAAGATGTACTGGTCAAGGTGGTCAGTTCAGGGCTTTGCGGCTCAGATATTCCCCGAGTCTTCAATCATGGCGCTCACTATTATCCAATCACACTTGGGCATGAGTTCAGTGGCTATGTTGAGTCTTACGGCGCTGGCGTAACCGATCTACAACCCGGAGATGCCGTTGCCTGCGTACCGCTGCTCCCCTGCTTCCACTGTCCTCAGTGCGAGCGTGGATATTTCTCATTGTGTAAGCAATATCAGTTTGTCGGATCGCGCAGCGAAGGCGGCAATGCAGAATATGTGGTGGTAAAACGCGCCAACCTGTTCCGCCTGCCTTCAGAAATGCCGATTGATGATGGCGCATTCATTGAGCCCATTACCGTTGGCCTGCATGCTTTTCACCTCGCTCAGGGATGCGAAGGCAAAAACGTGATCATCGTTGGTGCAGGTACTATCGGTTTACTGGCAATGCAATGTGCTCGCGAACTCGGCGCAAAAAGCATCACGGCGATTGATATCAACCCGCAGAAGCTGGCGTTAGCAAAAGAACTGGGGGCAACCTATGTGTTTAACAGTCGGGAGATGAGTGCGACCGAGATCCACTCCGGTCTGGAGAACATTCAATTTGACCAACTCATCCTGGAGACTGCGGGAACCCCACAAACTGTTACTCTGTCGATCGAAATTGCCGGACCTCGCGCTCAACTGGCATTAGTCGGTACGCTGCATCACGATCTGGCGCTAGCTTCAGGTGTTTTTGGGCAAATATTGCGTAAAGAGTTAACCATCCTTGGCAGTTGGATGAACTATTCCAGCCCATGGCCTGGAGAAGAGTGGGAAACCGCTGCCCGTTTACTCACGGAGAAACGCTTACAGCTTGAGCCGTTAATTGCCCACAGTGGCGATGCCGACAGCTTTGCCAGCGCAGTCAAGTCACTCAATGGCGCGCCGATGCAGGGGAAAATTCTGCTCAAACTCTCCTGACCCAACGAGCCAGCAACCTGCGCTGGCTCACATTTACTTTCGAAATTTAGCGTTCACCTTTCGCAATCCTTCGATTAAACTAGTGGCAGTCAAATTATCAGGCAAATCAATATGAACTCATTTGAGAGAAGGAATAAAATTGTCGACCTGATTAATACGCAAGGTAGCGTACTGGTAATGGATCTTTCGAATACCTTTGGTATTTCTGAAGTAACCATTCGCGCTGACCTGCGGTTATTAGAAGAGAAGGGTCTGGTCACCCGTTTTCATGGCGGTGCGGCAAAACCAGGAAGCCATCTGGCTGAAGGTGACAATCAGGAAGTATTATTAGAAGATCGGTATCAGCTTGCCAGCGATCCCAAAAAGCGGATCGCTCAGGCTGCAACGGCAATGGTCGAGGAAGGGATGACCGTGATTCTGGATAGCGGAAGCACGACCTTACTGATCGCTGAGGCGCTAAACCGAAAAAGTAATATCACAGTTATTACCAATAGCCTGCCCGCTGCGTTTACGTTATCGGAAAACAAAGACATTACGCTGGTCGTCTGCGGCGGCACGGTGCGTCACAAAACTCATTCAATGCATGGCACTATCGCTGAACGTTCCCTTCAAGGGATAAGCGCAGACCTGATGTTCGTTGGCGCCGACGGGATTGATGCCACTAATGGTATAACGACATTCAACGAAGGCTATTCGATTAGTAGCGTGATGGCTGCTGCGGCACATAAGGTTATTGCCGTACTGGATGCAACAAAATTTAACCGACGAGGTTTTAATCAGGTACTTCCAATGGAGAAGATTAACTGCGTAATAACCGACGACAGTATCAGCAAACAGGATAAATCAGCGCTGGCCAAAACAGGGGTTGAACTGCTGGTCGTTTAAATTACCCTCCATAGCCCCCCTTTCGTCGCGCCAACGCGTTGCAGTTTGCCTTTTAGCTGCAACGCTTTCAGATAGCGTTCTACAGTTCGGGCTGAGATTTCACACTCATCAGCGATACTTTTGGCGGATCTGCCTGGCTGATTCGACAAGATTTGTAGTATGCGTTTTTCAATATCCAGTCAATCAGGCGACATTTCTTCCGACATTTCTTCCGACAGGGCTGATGATTTCCCCAATCCCTCTTGCAAAGCAAAGATGATGTTTTCAAGGATAAATTCTATAAATGGCGTGCAGCTACTTTGCCGATCGCACTGCCCTAACACCTGGTAGTAGCGATCCTGTTGGTAGTGGATCAGTGTCTCTACTGGTAACCACGCCAATTCCGATCGCCACTCACGGAGGATTAATGTCTGCCACAACCGGCCCATCCGTCCATTGCCGTCGGCAAAAGGATGAATGAATTCAAATTCATAATGGAAAATAGCACAAGCAATCAGTGGGTGGAGCTCTGTCGTTTTTAACCAGCCCAGTAGGTCATTCATCAATCGAAGAACTTGTGACGCCGGTGGGGCCATATGGATAAGCTGTTTCTCCCTGTAAACACCGACATTGCCGGATCGCAATTGACCCGGGTTATCGACAAGCCCCATCATCAGGATTTGATGTGCCTGTAAAAGATCGGAGAGTCTTTCACTTTTCCACTCTGACATTTTCTCATAGGCCAGAATTGCATTTCTGACTTCCTGTATATCTTTAGCCGGAGCCAGAATACGTTTCCCCTCCATCAGAGCGGTGACTTGTTCCGTAGTCAACGAATTATGCTCAATCGCTAAAGAGGCCTGAATAGTGCGAATACGATTCTCTTTGCGCAAAAGAGGAGATGCCCTACCAGCCATCGCCGCCCAATTTCCCATCAACTCCCCAATTTCAATGACTTGATTGAGGATCAATGGAGTGATGACGAAAGGTGGTTGGTAGATGCTCACCGTTACTCCCCCTGCTGTTCCAGCGCGTACTTATACAGCGCATTCTTCTTCACGCCGTGGATCTCAGCGGCCAGTGCGGCGGCCTTTTTCAGCGGCAGCTCTGCCTGCAATAAGGCCAACGTACGCAGCGCATCAGCCGGAAGGTCGTCTTCTTGCGCTTTGTGTCCTTCGACAATCAGCACCATTTCGCCTTTACGACGGTTTTCATCTTCCTTGACCCACGCCAGCAGTTCGCCGACCGGCGCACCGTGAATGGTTTCCCAGGTTTTGGTCAACTCACGCGCCAACACCACGTAGCGGGATTCGCCCCAGACGGCAACCATGTCTTCCAGGCTATCCAGCAAACGGTGGGTGGATTCATAAAAAATAAGCGTACGCGGTTCAGCCTCAATGGCTTTCATCGCATCACGACGCCCTTTCGATTTGGCAGGCAGAAAACCTTCATAGCAAAAGCGGTCTGAAGGCAGACCTGCAGCGCTCAGGGCAGCAATCGCCGCGCAAGGGCCTGGCAGGGGAACAACGCGGATCCCTGCTTCGCGACAGGTCCGTACCAGATGGTAACCAGGATCGTTAATCAGCGGCGTTCCGGCATCGGAAACCAGCGCAATGTTTTGCCCTTCTTTAAGCTTCGCCACCAGCGTTTCGGCCTTTTGCTGCTCGTTGTGATCATGTAAAGCGAACAAACGCGCGTTAATCGCGAAGTGTTGTAACAAAAGTCCTGTATGACGAGTGTCTTCAGCGGCAATCAAATCAACGGCTTGTAAAACTTCGAGCGCTCGTTGGGTAATATCAGCCAAATTTCCTATAGGAGTAGGTACAATAAAGAGTTGGCCTTGAGAATTATCCGCCGATTCGTGTTGTTTCATTGTGTCGTCCGTATTGCCGATTTAATATTGAGCATTGAGTAAAAAAATATCACTGGATACAGTATGGTACCCTCAACATTTTCTCGTTTGAAAGCCGCACGCGCGCTACCAGTCATTCTGGCTGCACTGATTTTCGCAGGCTGTGGCACCCAGGCACCAGACCAGAGTGCAGCCCATATGCAGGGCACTGCGCAGGCTGATTCCGGCTTTTATCTGCAACAAATGCAGCAAAGCTCAGATGATAGCAAGACCAACTGGCAATTACTCGCCATTCGTGCACTGCTGAAAGAAGGCAAGAGCCAGCAGGCTATCGAGCTGTTCAACCAGCTACCACAGAAGCTAAGCGATACCCAGCGTCGTGAGCAGTCACTGCTGGCCGTCGAAATTAAGCTCGCGCAGAAAGATGTCGCTGGCGCACAGGCCCTGCTGGATAAGCTAACCCCCGCCGATTTTGATCAAAACCAGCAGGCGAGATACTGGCAGGCGCAAATCGACGTCAACCAGGGTCGTCCATCGCTGACTTTACTGCGCGCCCTGATCGCCCAGGAACCGCTGCTGGCCGCGAACGCTAAGCAGAAAAACATGGATGCCACCTGGCAGGCGCTGTCATCCATGACCCAGGAGCAAGCGCAGACGCTGGTCATCAATGCGGATGAAAACGTGCTGCAAGGCTGGTTAGATCTCCAGCGCGTCTGGTTCGATAACCGTAACGATCCAGACATGATGAAAGCCGGTATTGCTGACTGGCAGAAACGTTATCCACAAAACCCGGGGGCAAAACTATTACCAACGCAGTTGGTTAACGTGCAGAGCTTTAAACCCGCTTCCACCAGCAAAATTGCTCTGCTGTTGCCGCTGAACGGTCAGGCCGCTGTATTTGGCCGTACTATTCAGCAAGGCTTTGAAGCTGCGAAAAATATGGGTACTCAACCCGTAGCGGACCCTGCTGTTGCCGCGCCTGCTGCGGATACAGCGGCTGCGACGACCACGGAACAGCCGCAAACGACTGACGGTGTTGCCAGCCCGGCTCAGGCGTCAGTAAGCGATCTGACCAACGAGACGCCTGCACAGCCAGAAGCTACAGCTCCACAACCAACAGCGCCTGCGCAGCCAACAACCGCCAGCGCACCAGCGAATCCGTCCGCGGAGCTGAAAATCTACGACACGTCATCACAACCGCTGAATCAGATCCTGACTCAGGTTCAGCAGGATGGCGCCAGCATCGTGGTTGGCCCACTGTTGAAGAACAATGTTGAAGAGCTGATGAAAAGCAACACGCCATTAAACGTCCTGGCGCTTAATCAGCCGGAGTCGGTGAAAAACCTGCCGAACGTCTGCTACTTCGCTCTGTCGCCAGAAGATGAAGCGCGCGACGCAGCACGCCACATTCGCGATCAAGGAAAACAGACGCCGCTGTTGTTGATCCCGCGGAGTTCGTTAGGCGATCGCGTTGCCAACGCCTTTGCACAGGAGTGGCAAAAACTGGGTGGCGGCGTGGTGCTGCAGCAGAAGTTCGGCTCCACCGCTGAGCTGAAAATGGGCGTCAACGGCGGCTCGGGGATTTCCCTGACGGGCAGCCCGGTGGCCTCTTCTGTACCCGCGCAGCCTGGCGTGACGATTGGCGGTCTGACCATTCCGGCAGCACCTACCGATGCGCAAATCACCGGCGGCAGCGGTCGTGTTGATGCCGTATATATTCTGGCAACGCCGGAAGAAATTGCATTTATAAAGCCAATGATCGCCATGCGCAACGGTAGCCAGAGCGGTGCCACGCTGTACGCCAGCTCCCGTAGCGCGCAGGGAACTGCCGGCCCGGATTTCCGTCTGGAGATGGAAGGCTTGCAGTACAGCGAAATTCCGATGCTGGCAGGCGCTAACGCACCTCTCATGCAGCAGGCGCTGGGCGCGGTTCGTAACGACTACTCGCTGGCACGTATGTACGCGATGGGCGTCGATGCCTGGTCGCTTGCCAACCACTTCTCGCAAATGCGTCAGGTGCAGGGTTTCGAAATTAACGGCAACACCGGAGCCTTAACCGCAACGCAGGATTGTGTGATTAACAGGAAGTTATCATGGCTCAAATACCAGCAAGGACAAGTCGTCCCCGCCAGTTAACGAGTAAACAGACCGGTGACGCGTGGGAATCCACCGCGCGTGACTGGCTGCAGAGCAAGGGACTGCATTTTATCGCCGCCAACGTGCATGAGCGTGGCGGCGAAATCGACCTGATAATGCGTGAAGGCAACACCACCGTATTTGTTGAGGTTCGCTATCGGCGCTCAGCCCAGTTTGGCGGTGCAGCGGCGAGTGTGACCCGGAGCAAACAACACAAATTATTACAGACCGCCCGCTTATGGCTTGCGCGCCACAATGGAAGTTTTGATACTGTGGATTGCCGGTTCGATGTGTTAGCCTTCACCGGAAATGATGTTGAGTGGTTTAAGGACGCGTTCAACGACCGCTCATAGTTGAAGATTCAGAGCCTGGTTCTTAAGGATTAGCGTGTTAGATAGAATTAAAGTCTGCTTTACAGAAAGCATTCAAACTCAGATAGCTGCGGCTGAAGCACTTCCGGATGCGATCTCCCGTGCAGCCATGACGCTGGTTCAGTCCCTGCTCAATGGCAACAAAATTCTCTGTTGTGGTAATGGGACGTCCGCTGCCAACGCACAGCATTTTGCTGCCAGCATGATCAATCGTTTTGAAACAGAGCGCCCAAGTTTACCTGCGATTGCACTAAATACTGATAATGTGGTCTTAACTGCGATTGCCAACGATCGCCTGCACGACGAAGTTTATGCAAAACAAGTCCGTGCGCTGGGACATGCAGGTGATGTTCTGCTGGCAATCTCTACGCGTGGTAATAGCCGCGATATCGTAAAAGCCGTTGAAGCCGCCGTGACACGCGACATGACAATTGTCGCACTGACCGGGTATGACGGAGGGGAGCTGGCCGGGTTACTGGGGCCGCAGGATGTTGAAATCCGTATCCCTTCACACCACAGCGCCCGCGTTCAGGAAATGCATATGCTGACGGTCAACTGCCTTTGCGATCTCATCGATAACACGCTTTTCCCTCACCAGGATGATTAAGGAGTACACATGAAGGCATTTTCGCCGCTTGCTGTGATTATCGCTGCCCTGCTACTGCAAGGCTGTGTCGCTGCCGCCGTTGTCGGAACTGCGGCTGTCGGCACCAAAGCCGCGACGGATCCTCGCAGTGTAGGCACCCAGGTAGATGACGGAACCCTGGAATTACGCGTCAATACCGCGTTGTCGAAAGATGCCCAGATCAAGAAAGAGGCGCGTATCAACGTGAGCGCGTATCAGGGTAAAGTGCTGCTGGTCGGTCAGTCGCCAAATAGCGAACTGTCTGCGCGAGCAAAACAGATTGCGATGGGCGTAGAAGGTACCACTGAGGTCTTTAACGAGATCCGTCAGGGTCAGCCAATCGGCCTGGGCGATGCGTCTAACGATACCTGGATAACCACTAAAGTACGTTCCCAGTTGCTGACCAGCGATCAGGTGAAATCCTCTAACGTGAAAGTCACCACCGAAAACGGGGAAGTGTTCCTGTTGGGTCTGGTAACTGAACGTGAAGCGAAGGCTGCGGCAGACATCGCCAGCCGGGTAAGCGGCGTGAAACGCGTCACGACGGCTTTTACGTTTATTAAGTAAGACAAGCTACAAATGCCGGATGGGGACGCCAGAGCGTCCTCTCCGGCATTTTATTTGGCTCTTTCGCGCAGTTCGGAAGAGGTCAGGATCGAAACGCCTTCATGTCCAGGCGCCAGTGCCTCCGCCAGCATAGCCCGGGCTACATCACGCGCCTCAATCGACTTCCAGTTCCCCGGCAGCAGCCGAAATAACGGCGCTAAAAACCTCTCATTCGCCCGCTGTTTATCCCGCTCTCCGAGTAACATTGAAGGCCGAACAATCGTCAGCCGTGGCCAATTTTGCGCGATCAGCGCCTGCTCCATTTCCCCTTTCACCCGGTTATAAAAAAACGGTGAATTGGCATTGGCACCCATCGAACTAACCACCAGCATATGCTGAGCGCCCAACCGACGCCCCGTCAGGGCCGTGTCCACCACCAGCGTATAGTCAGCATGGATAAACGCTTCTTTGCTACCCGCTTCTCGCCGGGTGGTTCCCAGACAACAAAAGACAATATCTACCGGATCGGTGACCTGCGCCAGCGCATCGGTTAGCTGCGGATCATAGGGATTATAGACGCCAGCCGTATCAGCCAGCGGTCGACGCGTCGGTGCCGTGATGGCATTGACCCGGGGTTCATTGAGCAGCATACGCAGCAAATTTCCGCCTACCAGCCCCGTTGCGCCTGTTATTAATACCTGACTCATCGCTAATCTTCCCCTGACTCTTTAATCACTCTATTAACTATAGATCACGTTGCCAGTGCATTTTTTTGCCAAAGCCCAGCGTGTTGTCCGTGAATTTGACTTCATCCAGTCGAATCTCCCATACGGGCGCTGGCAGCATTCTGGCGACCGGGAAACGGCGGTTGTAGGCGTTACGCGCGGCTTCACTCTCCTGCCCTTCAAGACGCCGGATTTCCCCTTTAAACTGTACGCCACGAATCAGGGCGACCGTTTTGGGCTGACCATTTACCGTGCCGGCAATCGGCGCGCGCGGCCCGGACATCTGCGCATGGCGCGTTTTCTCTTCGGTCAGCACATAGAACACCATCTTCTGCGCATCAAACAGGTAAAACGCATTGGCGCACCATAATTCACCGTCATGATGTACACACCAGGTCACGACGTGCTGCTTTGCCAGCCAGCGGGTCACCGCAGTCAGTGTTTCCATTTCTGTTCTCTTTTATACTGTAGGCCTGAAAATTATCACGTCGATGGTGACAATGACACCCTGGTATCTGTACCTGATCCGTACTGCGGACAACGCCTTATACACCGGAATAACCACCGATGTGCAGCGCCGCTATAAGCAGCATCAAAGTGGGAAAGGCGCGAAGGCGCTGCGCGGAAAGGGAGAACTCACGTTGGCATTTGCGGCTCAGGTCGGTGACCGTTCGCTGGCCCTGCGCTTAGAATATCGCGTCAAACAGCTTACAAAGCGGCAGAAAGAGCGCCTTGTTGAAGGCGAAGGGCTTGAGGCACTACTGAGCAGCCTGCAAACCCCCGGCGCTTAAAAACGATTGAAGTAGTCGTGGTATTCCACAAGGCCCGTCACACCCTCCAGCGCATCGTCCGCCAGGCGATGAACCTGGAACGCGCTTTCGGTACCCGGCCAGCGGCAACGCAGGTCATGATGGGCAGCCAGCTCAAAACCAAAGCGGCTGTACAGCGCCGGATCGCCCAGCGTAACCACCGCGGCGTAACCAAACTCGTTCAGGGAATCGAGTCCTTCATAGACCAGCTGACGCGCCAGGCCCTGCCCACGGTAGTTTTCATCCACCGCGAGCGGCGCCATGCCGACCCATTGCAGGTCTTCGCCCTGGACATCGACAGGGCTGAACGCGACGTAACCCACTACCTGACCTTCGTCATCAGTAGCAACCAGACCCAGCGTTATGAAACCGTCTTCACGCAGGTCGTGCACTAATTTCGCTTCCGCATCGCTCTCAAATGAACGACGCAGCAATGCATCAATACCTGGGGCATCAATGGGAATTTCAACTCGAATCAGCATGGCTCACCTACCGAAGTCTGTTTGGTTTCTGGCGACGTTTTCATTCCCGCCTCAACAAAATCCGCCAACTGCATCAGCATGACGCGCAACGCTTTAGGCATCTGATCCAGTTCGATGGCGTCCATCAGATTTTTTACATACAGCCCTAATTCTGTATCACCTTCAATCACCAGGCGACGCTGGAAGAACAGCGTATCCGGATCCTGCTTACGCGCCGCGATCATCAGGAGATCGCTGGCATCCGCGCTAAAACTCACATCCGCCTCTGCATTCTGGCTGACGATAAGTTTATCGTTCTCAACAGAGGTATACCATTTAAGGCCAATGTCACGCACATGAATGCTCAGCCAGCGACCGTCGAGAAACTCCAGCTCCCCATCGGCCAGCGCCTGACTAAACTGCCAGCTCAGGACCTGCTCCAGAACCTGGCGCTTCAGCGCAAAGGGCGTCAGTTTAACCGGTACACTCATCAGAGAAGGACCAAAATGTACTAAGCGTGAACGCAGTTTATCCAACACGAGCTTTACTCCCTGTTTCAATTATCCTGCTATTTTGCCATATCAAATAAACGACATAGCGGCATAAATCAACAATTCGCTACGAAATTGTTACCTCTTATTGGTATCACCAATACGACTTTAACTGCCTCAAATCAAAAATTGTCTCAGCAAGGTTAACTAAAATCCCTCTTCGTTAACATTTCTGCGCCCTTTACGGCGCAACGTTCAGGATAAATTATGGAGCTGCTCTGCCCTGCCGGAAACCTCCCGGCGCTTAAGGCGGCCATCGAGAACGGCGCTGATGCGGTCTACATCGGGCTGAAAGATGATACCAACGCCCGTCATTTCGCCGGCCTTAATTTTACCGAGAAAAAATTGCAGGAAGCGGTGAGTTTTGTCCATCAGCACCGCCGTAAGCTGCACATCGCGATTAACACCTTTGCGCATCCGGATGGTTACGCGCGCTGGCAACGTGCCGTAGATATGGCGGCGCAACTGGGTGCGGATGCACTGATCCTCGCCGACCTCGCCATGCTTGAGTATGCCGCAGAGCGCTACCCGCATATTGAGCGTCATGTCTCTGTTCAGGCATCCGCAACCAATGAAGAGGCGATTAATTTCTATCATCGCAACTTTGATGTCGCCCGCGTGGTACTGCCGCGCGTACTGTCTATTCACCAGGTGAAGCAGCTCGCTCGCGTCACGCCAGTTCCCCTGGAAGTGTTTGCCTTTGGCAGTCTGTGCATTATGGCGGAAGGCCGCTGCTATCTTTCATCCTATCTGACGGGCGAGTCTCCTAATACGGTTGGCGCCTGCTCTCCTGCCCGTTTTGTTCGCTGGCAGCAGACCCAACAAGGGCTGGAATCCCGTCTTAATGAAGTGCTGATCGACCGTTATCAGGACGGAGAAAACGCCGGTTATCCGACGCTGTGTAAAGGCCGCTATCTGGTTGATGGTGAGCGCTATCATGCGCTGGAAGAACCCACCAGCCTGAATACGCTGGAGCTGCTGCCAGAACTGCTGGCGGCCAATATTGCCTCGGTGAAAATCGAAGGGCGTCAGCGTAGCCCGGCCTACGTCAGCCAGGTGGCGAAAGTGTGGCGCCAGGCGATCGACCGCTGTATGGCCGACCCGCAAAACTACGCCCCACAGGCCGCGTGGATGGAAACGCTCGGTTCAATGTCCGAAGGCACGCAGACCACGCTTGGCGCGTATCACCGTAAATGGCAGTGAGAGAAGCAATGAAATATTCCTTAGGGCCGGTGCTGTGGTACTGGCCGAAAGAAACGCTGGAAGATTTTTATCAGCAGGCCGCCACCAGCCAGGCCGACGTTATCTATCTTGGCGAAGCGGTGTGCAGTAAACGCCGCGCTACCAAAGTAGGCGACTGGATCGATATGGCGAAATCGCTCGCTGGCAGCGGTAAACAGGTGGTGCTGTCAACGCTGGCGCTGGTGCAGGCCTCCTCTGAGCTGGGAGAACTGAAGCGCTATGTCGAAAACGGCGACTTCCTGCTGGAAGCCAGCGATCTCGGCGTGGTAAACATGTGCGCCGAGCGTAAGCTGCCGTTTGTCGCCGGGCATGCGCTCAACTGCTACAACGCGGTAACCCTGCGTTTGCTGCTCAGGCAGGGCATGGTGCGCTGGTGTATGCCGGTAGAACTGTCCCGTGACTGGCTGGTCAATCTGCTTAACCAGTGTGAAGAGCTGGGTATTCGCAATCAGTTTGAAGTAGAGGTACTGAGCTACGGGCATCTGCCGCTGGCGTACTCTGCCCGCTGCTTTACCGCACGCTCTGAAGACCGCCCAAAAGACGAGTGTGAAACCTGCTGCATCAAATACCCGAATGGGCGCGATGTGCTGTCGCAGGAGAATCAGCAGGTCTTTGTCCTCAACGGCATCCAGACCATGAGCGGCTATGTTTACAACCTCGGCAACGAGCTGACATCGATGCAGGGTCTGGTTGATATTGTGCGTCTGTCCCCTTCAGGCAGCGACACGTTCGCCATGCTCGATGCCTTCCGCGCCAATGAAAATGGCACTGCCCCATTACCGCTTGCTGCCCACAGCGACTGCAACGGCTACTGGAAACGGCTGGCAGGTCTTGAACTACAGCCGTGATTAATAGCTCACTTTGTTAACAACATTCGCTAATCTTTAATGCAGTATTAAAAGATTAACCGGTAACAAAGTGAGCCGTTATGACTGACAAAACTATTCCGTTCTCGGTGCTGGATCTGGCGCCGATCCCTGAAGGATCTTCGGCAAAAGAGGCCTTCACACACTCGCTTGATCTCGCTCGACTGGCTGAAAAGCGCGGCTACCACCGCTACTGGCTGGCAGAACATCACAATATGACCGGCATCGCCAGCGCTGCGACCTCTGTACTGATTGGCTATCTGGCTGCCAATACCACCACGCTGCATCTTGGTTCTGGCGGCGTTATGCTGCCCAACCATTCGCCGCTGGTGATCGCCGAGCAGTTCGGTACCCTGAATACGCTGTATCCGGGACGAATCGATCTCGGGCTTGGCCGCGCGCCGGGTAGCGACCAACCGACCATGCGCGCGTTGCGCCGCCATATGAGTGGTGATATCGATAACTTCCCGCGCGACGTAGCTGAACTGGTGGACTGGTTCGACGCCCGCGATCCAAATCCTCATGTACGCCCGGTTCCCGGCTACGGCGAGCAGATCCCGGTCTGGTTATTAGGCTCCAGCCTGTACAGCGCACAGCTGGCAGCCCAGCTCGGCCTGCCATTTGCCTTCGCCTCGCACTTTGCTCCGGATATGTTGCATCAGGCGCTGCATCTGTATCGCACCCAGTTCAAGCCCTCAGCACGGCTGGCAAAGCCGTATGCGATGGTGTGCATCAACATCATTGCCGCCGACAGCAACCGCGATGCCGAATTTCTTTTCACCTCAATGCAGCAGGCGTTTGTGAAACTGCGTCGTGGCGAAACCGGCCAGCTACCGCCACCGGTAGAGAATATGCATCAGCTGTGGTCCGCTTCCGAGCAGTACGGCGTACAACAGGCTCTGAGCATGTCGCTGGTTGGTGATAAGGCGAAAGTGCGACACGGTCTCGACGCCATTTTGCGTGAAACCCAGGCCGATGAAATTATGGTTAACGGCCAGATTTTTGATCATCAGGCACGTCTACATTCGTTTGACCTGGCGATGCAGGTGAAAGAAGAGTTGGTGGGGTAATCGTTGTTTTGCCCGGTGGCATTTGGCTTACCGGGCCTACGAGATCGTATAGGCCGGATTAGGCGCAACCGCCATCCGGCACTAAAAGGTTACTGGTACACAGGCAACAAATTCACGCTCGACAGAATATGGATAACCGCGTTGCCGATACCGAATACCAGGATCAGCGCAATCATCGGCTTGCCGCCCCAGACACGGAATTTCGGGCTGCCAAAACGCTCGCGGGATTTACGGGCCAGCAGCGCCGGAACAATGGCGGCCCAGATGGTCGCGGCAAGCCCTGCATAGCCAATGGCGTACAGGAAACCGTTCGGCCACAGCAGGCCACCGACAATCGGCGGGACAAACGTCAGCAATGCCGTTTTAAAACGTCCCATTGCCGAGTCATCAAAACCAAACAGATCCGCCAAATAGTCAAACAGACCGAGCGTGACCCCGAGGAATGAACTCGCCACCGCAAAGTTGGAGAACACCACTAGCAGCAGATCCAGACTGCGGCTGTTAAGCACGCCGCTCAGCGCCTGTACCAGCACATCAATGTTACCGCCCTGCTGCGCAATACCGATAAATTCCGGACGCGGGATGTTACCCATCGTCCCCAGCAACCATACGGTATACAGCACCAGCGCCAGCAGCGTGCCGTACACCAGGCACTTAACGATGGTCTTCGGATCTTTGCCGTAGTACTTCATCAGGCTCGGGACGTTGCCGTGATAGCCGAATGAGGCCAGGCAGAACGGTAACGTCATCAGCAGGTACGGCGTATACGAAGCGTTGCTCTGCGCCACGTTAAACAGCGTAGTGGGCGTAACATGCCCCAGCAGACTGCCGAAGGTCAGGAAAAAAGTAATCACCTTCGCGCCCAGCACAATCGCCGTCATGCGGCTAACCGCTTTGGTGCTTAACCACACCACGAACGCCACCAGCAGCGCAAAACCAAGACCCGCCGCACGCGCCGGAACGTTCAGCGACATCTCCGAGAAGGTGTGATGCAGGATCGAACCGCTCGCCGAGATATACGCATAGGTAAGGATATAGAGAACGAAAGCAATCGAGATGCCGTTCACAACGTTCCAGCCTTTGCCCAGCAGATCTTTCGTGATGGTGTCAAAGCTGGAACCAATGCGGTAATTGAGGTTAGCTTCAAGGATCATCAGCCCGGAGTGCAGCATACAAAACCAGGTGAAGATCAGCGCCGCCATTGACCAGAAGAACCACGCCCCGGACATGACCACTGGCAGAGAAAACATCCCCGCGCCAATAATGGTGCCGCCGATGATCACCACGCCGCCAAGCAGCGAAGGTGACGTTTGGGTGGTGGTTAGTGTTGCCATTTAGCCATCTCTCCAGTCATTTATATTGTGACTACATTTCAATGTGCTGCACTGTACCAGTACACGAGTACAAATGAAATAAAAAAAGCCCCGATTGTTGAGATCGGGGCTGTATATTTTACTTTACGGTATTAAACCGTAATTTCGCATGGATTACGCATCACCGCCGAAACGACGACGACCAGCGGAATCATCACGACGCGGAGCAGAAGAATCGTCACGACGCGGACCGCGGTTGCCTTCACGACGTTCGCCGCTGAAACGACGACCTTCGCTACGACCGCCTTCACGACGCTCACCGCTGAAACCACGACCTTCGCCACGACCACCTTCACGACGCTCACCGCTGAAACGGCCACCGCCACGACGCTCACCACCGGTGTGCGGAACTGCATCGCCAACCAGCTGCATGTTCATCGGCTTGTTCAGGATGCGAGTACGGGTAAAGTGCTGCAGCACGTCGCCCGGCATACCTTTCGGCAGCTCGATGGTTGAGTGGGAAGCAAACAGCTTGATGTTACCGATGTAACGGCTGCTGATATCGCCTTCGTTAGCAATCGCACCAACGATATGACGGACTTCAACACCGTCATCACGGCCCACTTCAATGCGGTACAGCTGCATATCGCCAACGTCACGACGTTCACGACGCGGACGGTCTTCACCACCACGGTCATTACGGTCACCACGCGGGCCACGATCGTTGCGGTCACGCGGACCACGATCGTCACGGTCGCGGAATTCGCGTTTCGGACGCATCGGCGCATCTGGCGGCAGGATCAGCGGACGTTCGCCCTGAGCCATTTTCAGCAGTGCGGCTGCCAGCGTTTCGATATCCAGTTCTTCTTCCGGCTGCATTTTCGCCAGCAGAGCACGGTACTGATCCAGATCGCTGCTTTCCAGTTGCTGCTGTACTTTAGCGGCGAATTTTTCCAGACGGCGTTTGCCCAGCAGGTCTGCGTTCGGCAGTTCTACTTCCGGAATAGTCAGCTTCATGGTGCGTTCGATGTTACGCAGCAGACGACGCTCACGGTTCTCAACGAACAGCAGCGCGCGACCCGCACGGCCCGCACGACCGGTACGGCCGATACGGTGAACGTAAGATTCGGAATCCATCGGGATGTCGTAGTTAACAACCAGGCTGATACGCTCAACGTCCAGGCCACGTGCCGCAACGTCGGTAGCAATCAGAATATCCAGACGGCCATCTTTCAGACGCTCCAGAGTCTGCTCACGCAGGGACTGGTTCATGTCGCCGTTCAGTGCAGCGCTGCTATAACCGCTACGCTCCAGCGCTTCTGCCACTTCCAGGGTCGCATTTTTGGTACGAACGAAGATAATCGCCGCATCAAAGTCTTCTGCTTCCAGGAAACGCACCAGCGCTTCATTTTTACGCATGCCCCAGACGGTCCAGTAGCTCTGGCTGATGTCAGGACGGGTAGTTACGCTGGACTGAATGCGTACTTCCTGCGGCTCTTTCATAAAGCGGCGGGTAATACGACGAATCGCTTCCGGCATAGTCGCGGAGAACAGAGCGGTCTGATGACCTTCCGGGATCTGCGCCATGATGGTTTCAACGTCTTCGATGAAGCCCATACGCAGCATTTCATCAGCTTCGTCCAGTACCAGACCGCTCAGTTTGGAGAGGTCCAGAGTACCGCGCTTCAGGTGGTCCAGCAGACGGCCCGGCGTACCGACAACGATCTGTGGTCCCTGACGCAGGGCACGTAATTGCACGTCATAACGCTGGCCGCCGTACAGGGCAACCACGTTCACGCCGCGCATGTGTTTAGAGAAATCCGTCATGGCTTCTGCAACCTGAACCGCCAGTTCGCGGGTCGGTGCCAGCACCAGAATCTGAGGTGCCTTCAGCTCAGGATCAAGATTGTTGAGCAGCGGTAAAGAGAACGCTGCAGTTTTGCCGCTACCCGTCTGGGCCATACCCAGAACATCGCGGCCGCCCAGCAGATGCGGAATGCACTCTGCCTGGATTGGAGATGGTTTTTCGTAACCCAGATCGGTAAGGGCTTCAAGGATAGGAGCCTTCAGGCCCAGATCTGCAAAAGTGGTTTCGAATTCAGCCATGTAGTACGTGTGCCTCAAAATTAATGGCGGCCAGTCTACATAACTCATCATGAAATTGATCTGCAATTTTCATTGAAAAGTGTGAACCGGCTCAAAGTAGGTGTATTAACGAACAACAACGCCCTCACCCGTGAAGGTGATGGCAATCAAAAAAGATTACGGGCTGATGTGTACGTCAGCTATTGCTGGTCCGATTCTGCCAGGTCATCTTGGTCCTGGCCCAGGAGCGATAATTCCAACAATGCGTATCGGTGCTCAACAAAGTTATGAACGTTGTTAGCCACCGCCAGTTTGAACAATGCCGTAGCGTTGTCCAAATCCCCCAGACTTAGGTAGTACTTACCTAAATAGAAGTTGGTTTCACTGAGATGCTCAGCGAGCGAGGTGTTATCCGTTGCGTCCGCCTTTAGGCGTTCCATCAGCGTTGCTTCGCTAATGTTGCCCAGGTAGAACTCGACAATGTTCCATCCCCATTGCTCTTTATCCGATTTCTCAAAGCGTTGCTTTAACGCTTCTTTAGCCTGCTTCTCATCGAGCTTCTGCTCGGCGAGATAAAGCCACAGACTACGGAAAGGATCATTGGGATCGTCTTGATAAAACGCTAGCAGATCATCTTGCGCTAACTTGTCGCGACCGCCGTAATACAATGCGATACCGCGATTTAAGTGCGCGTAGTTGTAAGTTGGATCAAGCTCAAGTACAGAATCAAACGCTTCATAGGCAGCATCAAAATTGCCTGCCTGCGTTAAATATATACCTAAGTAATTGAATACTTCAGGCATATCTGGTCGGATTGCCAGCGCTTGTGAAAAATCATTTCGCGCCAGTGCCCTCAGACCGAGACTATCATACAACACTCCGCGCTCATATAAAAGCTGTGCGCGTTCGTCATCGGTTAAAGCCCGACTGGCAAGAATTTGTTCCATACGTGCCAGAATCACTTCCTGCTGCAAAGTCGGTTGCAATGGTACTGCGAGGACTTCACTCTTACGCCAGGCGGAATTACTGCATCCAGCCAGCGTGAGTGCTGTCGCAACGAAACACCAGCGCAAAAAAGGCTTCATTTCCCACTCCCGAAGACAACGATTGAATGAACGTCCAGGTTCCCCGGTTGCTAACAAGGCGTCCTGCCGGGTTAAAAGCCCTCCGCTTTCACGGAGGGCAATGGCAACCTTACTCGCCCTGGCTTGCCGGAGCTTCCGGTTCGCCTGCAGGCTGAGACTGCTCAGTTGCTTCTTTAATGCTCAGACGTACACGGCCCTGGCGATCAACTTCCAGAACTTTGACCGGTACTTCCTGGCCCATCTGCAGGTAATCGGTCACTTTCTCAACGCGTTTGTCAGCGATCTGAGAGATGTGTACCAGACCTTCTTTACCGCCACCAATGGCAACGAATGCGCCAAAGTCAACGATACGGGTCACTTTACCATTGTAGATACGGCCTACTTCGATCTCTGCGGTGATCTCTTCGATACGACGGATAGCATATTTCGCTTTCTCGCCGTCTGTCGCAGCAATCTTCACAGTACCATCATCTTCAATTTCAATGGTGGTGCCGGTTTCTTCGGTCAGAGCACGGATAACAGAACCGCCTTTACCGATAACGTCTTTGATCTTGTCCGGGCTGATCTTGATGGTGTGGATACGCGGAGCGAACTGAGAAATGTCACCACGCGGTGCGTTGATCGCTTGTTCCATCACACCCAGGATGTGCAGACGCGCACCTTTAGCCTGGTTCAGAGCAACCTGCATGATCTCTTTGGTGATACCTTCAATTTTGATATCCATCTGCAGTGCAGAGATACCGTCGCGGGAACCCGCCACTTTGAAGTCCATATCGCCCAGGTGGTCTTCGTCGCCCAGGATGTCAGACAGAACAACAAAGTTGTCGCCTTCTTTCACCAGACCCATCGCGATACCCGCAACGGCAGCTTTGATCGGCACGCCTGCGTCCATCAGCGCCAGAGAAGCACCACATACGGAAGCCATGGAAGAAGAACCGTTAGATTCGGTGATTTCAGAAACCACACGTACGGTGTACGGGAATTTATCCAGTTCCGGCATCACTGCCAGTACGCCACGCTTCGCCAGACGACCGTGACCAATCTCACGACGCTTCGGAGAACCGACCATACCGGTTTCACCTACGCAGTACGGAGGGAAGTTGTAGTGGAACAGGAAGTTGTCAGTACGCTCGCCCATCAGCTCGTCAAGGTTCTGCGCATCACGAGTGGTGCCCAGGGTCGCAGTAACCAGCGCCTGAGTTTCGCCACGGGTGAACAGTGCGGAACCGTGGGTACGCGGCAGAACGCCAGTACGCACGTCCAGACCACGGATCATGTCTTTTTCACGACCATCGATGCGCGGCTCGCCTGCCAGTACGCGGCTGCGAACAACATTTTTCTCGATAGCGTGCAGGATTTCACCCAGTTCGTTAGCGTCCAGGGTTTCGTCTTCAGCCACCAGAGTTGCGATGGTTTCAGATTTGATCACGTCAACCTGAGCGTAACGCTCTTGTTTGTCGGTGATACGGTAAGCATCGCTCAGACGAGCTTCTGCCAGTGCGGCAACGCGTGCGTTCAGCGCTTCGTTGACGGCTTCTGGCTGCCAGTCCCAACGCGGTTTGCCAGCTTCTTTCGCCAGCTCGTTGATAGCCTGAATAACAACCTGCTGCTGTTCGTGGCCGAATACTACAGCGCCCAGCATCTGGTCTTCGCTCAGCAGTTCAGCTTCGGATTCAACCATCAGTACGGCAGCTTCAGTACCAGCAACAACCAGGTCCAGCTTGCTTTCTTTCAGTTCGTCCTGAGTCGGGTTCAGTACGTACTGGTCATTGATGTAACCAACACGTGCAGCACCGATCGGGCCGTTGAACGGGATACCAGACAGAGTCAGCGCAGCAGATGCACCAATCATTGCCACGATATCCGGGTTAACCTGCGGGTTAACGGAAACAACGGTCGCGATAACCTGAACTTCGTTAACGAAGCCTTCCGGGAACAGCGGGCGAACCGGGCGGTCAATCAGACGCGCGATCAGAGTTTCGCCTTCACTCGGACGGCCTTCACGACGGAAGAAGCTACCCGGGATACGGCCAGCAGCGTAGGTACGCTCCTGATAGTTAACGGTCAGTGGGAAAAAGTCCTGGCCTGGTTTCGCTTTTTTCTGGCCAACAACGGTAACGAATACCGCAGTGTCATCCATGCTAACCATAACAGCGGCAGTCGCCTGACGCGCCATCATGCCGGTTTCCAGCGTAACGGTATGCTGACCGTACTGGAATTTACGAACGATCGGATTAAGCAAATTAATATCCTTTCTCTATTTTTTGACGACACATTTTTGCGCCATCGTTAATACCCGATCTTCTGCGCATCCTCGCGACTAATGACAACCCTAACCCATAAGCATGAGTAAAGCCTCTCATTAGCCGCGCGAACCTCTGCAACGGAAGATCATTCATAGCAACAATACATTAGTTTCCAGCGAATTGCTGCCATCTGCTGGAAAAAAGGGGCCATGAAGGCCCCCTCTTTCTGAAACTCGAAAGAATTAGCGACGCAGACCCAGACGCTCGATCAGCGCGGTGTAACGTGCAACATCTTTACGTTTCAGGTAGTCGAGCAGTTTACGACGCTGAGAAACCATGCGCAGCAGACCACGACGGCTGTGGTGATCTTTTTTGTGCTCTGCAAAGTGGCCCTGCAGGTGGTTAATCTGTGCAGTCAACAGAGCAACCTGAACATCGGTAGAACCGGTGTCGTTTGCATCACGACCAAACTCAGAAACGATTTTAGCGGTAGCTTCAGTACTTAGAGACATTTTAAAACTCCAAAGTGTTAAGAATGAAAGGATGCCGATCTCTAATTCAGCTATCCCAGTGTATACACGCCTTCTTCAAACTGACCCTGCGCTGGCTGTGTCCGCTCACCTCGGTCACTTACTTGAGTAAGCTCCTGAGGATCCTCAGACCTGCCGCCTTGATGCAGCTCGAATGATTTTGTGTACACGCCACGCAGATTGTTAAACAATTTACGCGACGTTAAGCGGCAGTATTCTACTCGCAGCGCCCTTTTATCGCAAGACAGAGAGCGCTATGCAGGATACTCAACCACCAGGCGACGAGGGGCGACACGACCTTCATCGTCCATCTCCCCCATGCCGATAAACTTGCCGTCATCGCCTTCCGTCACGCGCACCAGCCCTTCAAGCGGCGCACCTGACGTCCGTACCGGGTTACCATTTTTAAAGTAAACCGACGATGTTAAAGTCAAATTAACAACAGGGTAGTCCGATGCAGGACTGTCCATTGGCATCAGCAAAGGATCAAGCAGCTGCGCCGCCGGAATGTTCTGCTGTTCGGCCTGTTCAACCAGCTCATGCAGATGTTCCAGCGTAACCATACGATCCACCGGATATTTGCTGACCGTCAGACGACGCAGATACGTTACGTGCGCGCCGCAGCCGAGCTTCTCACCGAGATCGTCAACGATGGTGCGAATATAAGTGCCTTTGGAGCAGTGAACTTCCAGCTCCAGCTCGTTACCTTCGTGGCGAATAAACAGCAGCTCATAGACGGTAATCGGGCGCGCTTCACGCGGCACTTCAATGCCCTGACGCGCATATTCGTACAGCTTTTTACCCTGGTACTTCAGCGCCGAATACATTGACGGAATCTGCTCGATATCGCCGCGGAAAGTCTCCAGCGCGCTGGCAAGCTGCTCTGCGCTGAAGGTTACCGGACGCTCCTGCACGATTTGCCCATCGGCATCGGAGGTGTCGGTACGCTGGCCCAGACGGGCAACCACACGATAGCGTTTGTCAGAATCCAGCAAATACTGGGAAAACTTAGTCGCTTCACCGAGGCAGATAGGCAGCATGCCTGTTGCCAGCGGATCCAGCGCGCCGGTATGTCCCGCGCGGTTGGCATTGTAGATGCGCTTTACTTTTTGCAGTACGTCATTGCTGGACATGCCCTGCGGCTTATCCAGCAGCAGAACACCGTGAATGTCGCGACCACGACGACGAGGACGACTCATCAGTCCTCCTTGCTGTCGTCCGCTGGGTTCACACGACGCTCATCGTCATGTTTCACCACGCTGGTCACCAGGTTGGACATGCGCATCCCTTCAACTAACGAATTGTCGTAGAAGAAGGTCAGCTCAGGCACGATACGCAGACGCATTGCTTTACCCAGCAAAGAGCGGATAAAACCAGAGGCTTCCTGCAGTGCCTTAATACCGTTTTTCACGGCAGCTTCGTCCTGATCGTTGAGGAAAGTCACGAACACTTTAGCGTATGCCAGGTCACGGGACATCTCAACACCCGATACGGTGGTCATCATACCAACACGCGGGTCTTTGATTTCGCGCTGCAGGATGAGTGCGATTTCTTTCTGCATCTCCTGCGCGACACGCTGTGGGCGACCAAATTCTTTCGCCATAATAAATTCTCCAGAATAAAGACAAAAAAGGGGCCATAAGCCCCTTTTTAAATTTCTTGCCGGGTGGCGCTTCGCTTCCCCAGCCTACACTTAATCATCTTCTAAGGATTTTGGGTTGCAGCAAGGCGGCAAACTCGTAAATCCCCGGGAGCATAGATAACTATGTGACCGGGGTGATCGAGCGCAGCCAACGCAGTTGCGGCCCAAAAGACGACGAAGATTATGCGATGGTACGTTTGATCTCGATAATCTCGAACACTTCGATCATATCGCCAACGCGAACGTCGTTGTAGTTCTTAACGCCGATACCACATTCCATGCCGTTACGGACTTCGTTGACGTCATCTTTGAAGCGGCGCAGGGATTCCAGCTCGCCTTCATAGATAACCACGTTGTCGCGCAGTACGCGGATTGGGTTGTGACGTTTAATCGTGCCTTCGGTAACCATACAGCCTGCGATAGCGCCGAATTTCGGTGATTTGAACACATCACGAACTTCAGCCAGACCAATGATCTGCTGTTTCAGTTCCGGAGACAGCATGCCGCTCATCGCTGCTTTCACTTCGTCGATCAGATGATAGATGACGGAGTAGTAACGCAGATCCAGGCTTTCTGATTCGATAACTTTACGTGCAGAGGCATCAGCACGGACGTTGAAGCCAACCAGAATCGCGTTGGATGCCGCAGCCAGGGTCGCGTCGGTTTCGGTGATACCACCTACGCCAGAACCGATAATCTTCACTTTTACTTCGTCGGTAGACAGTTTCAGTAAAGAGTCGGAAATCGCTTCTACAGAACCCTGAACATCGGCCTTCAGAACGATGTTCACTTCGTGAACTTCGCCTTCGGTCATGTTGGCGAACATGTTCTCCAGTTTAGATTTCTGCTGACGAGCCAGTTTAACTTCACGGAATTTGCCCTGACGGTACAGTGCAACTTCACGGGCTTTCTTCTCGTCACGAACAACGGTAACTTCGTCACCCGCAGCCGGAACACCGGACAGACCCAGGATTTCCACCGGAATGGATGGACCCGCTTCCAGTACTTCCTGACCCAGTTCGTTACGCATCGCACGAACACGGCCGTATTCGAAACCACACAGTACGATGTCGCCTTTGTTCAGCGTACCTTCACGTACCAGCACGGTAGCAACCGGACCACGACCTTTATCCAGGAAGGATTCGATAACCGCACCGCTCGCCATACCTTTACGCACAGCTTTCAGTTCCAGTACTTCGGCCTGCAGCAGGATAGCATCCAGCAGTTCGTCGATACCGGTACCCGCTTTCGCAGAAACGTGGACGAACTGGCTCTCGCCGCCCCAATCTTCCGGCATGATGCCGTACTGGGACAGTTCGTTTTTAACGCGATCTGGATCCGCTTCTGGTTTATCGATTTTGTTGACTGCAACCACTACCGGCACACCTGCCGCTTTCGCGTGCTGGATAGCTTCGATAGTCTGCGGCATCACGCCGTCATCTGCTGCAACAACCAGAACAACGATATCCGTCGCCTGAGCACCACGAGCACGCATGGAGGTAAACGCGGCGTGACCCGGGGTATCCAGGAAGGTGATCATACCGTTGTCAGTTTCAACATGGTACGCACCGATGTGCTGAGTAATGCCGCCCGCTTCGCCAGAGGCAACTTTCGTGGAGCGAATGTAGTCCAGCAGAGAGGTTTTACCGTGGTCAACGTGACCCATGATGGTCACTACCGGTGCGCGCGGTTCTGCCGCAGCGCCGGTGTCACGGTCGCTCATTACTGCTTCTTCCAGCTCGTTTTCACGACGCAGGATAACTTTGTGGCCCATCTCTTCGGCAACCAGCTGTGCGGTTTCCTGGTCGATGACCTGGTTAATGGTCGCCATTGCGCCCAGCTTCATCATCGCTTTGATGACCTGAGAACCTTTGACTGCCATCTTGTTTGCCAGATCGCCAACGGTGATGGTTTCGCCGATCACAACGTCACGGTTAACGGCCTGAGCCGGCTTCTGGAAGCCCTGCTGCAGAGCAGAGCCTTTACGCTGCTTACCGCCTTTACCGCCGCGAACCGCTGCACGCGCTTCTTCACGGTCAGCTTTAGATTCAGCGTGTTTGTTACCTTTCTTCGCCGGACGCGCTGCTTTCGTGCTGCGAGTACGACCACGACCGCCTTCTACTTCACGATCGTTCTCGTCTTCTGCCTGGCGAGCATGCTGAGAGGTAGTGACGTGATAATCGCTGGTATCTTCAACAGGTTCAGCGTTATTCACACCATTCTTCTCGTTTTCTTCCGCCATACGGCGAGCTTCTTCCGCTACGCGGCGCGCTTCTTCTTCAAGCTTGCGACGTGCTTCTTCTTCCGCTTTACGCTTCAGTTCTGCGGCTTCATTTTCACGGCGGGCTTTTTCGGCCTGGGCGGTTTTAGTCATATCGTCGGTCTGTTGATTGCTCACTTTGTCTTTTTCCGCAGCTTCACGTTTCGCTTTATCAGCGGCTTCACGCTTAGCTTGTTCTGCGGCCTCACGTTCGGCTTTTTGTTGCGCCTCGCGTTTGGCAGCTTCTTCTGCCTCACGACGGGCTTGCTCTTCCGCTTCACGCTGCGCCTGCTCTTCCGCGGCAAGGCGTTCAGCCTCTTGCGGATCGCGTTTCACAAAGGTGCGTGTCTTGCGGACTTCGATTTGTACCGATTTGCTTTTTCCACCGGTACCTGGAATATTGAGAGTACTGCGCGTTTTACGCTGCAATGTCAACTTATCGGGCGCTGAGCCGTTTTCACGGTTCAGATGCGCCAGTAAGGTTTGTTTCTCTTGTGCGGACACAGAGTCGTCAGCAGACTTCGGGATACCTGCATCAGCAAATTGCTGTACCAGGCGATCCACGGAGGTCTGTATCTCTGCAGCCAGCGTTTTTACGGTTACATCTGTCATACTGTTCCTTCCTGCTACAGTTTATTACGCTTCGTCGCCGAACCAGCAAATATTACGGGCAGCCATAATCAGCTCACCGGCTTTTTCGTCGGTCAACCCTTCGATATCAGCCAGATCATCAATGCCCTGTTCAGCGAGATCTTCCAGCGTACAAACACCACGGGCAGCCAGTTTGAAAGCCATCTCACGATCCAATCCTTCCAGATTCAGCAGATCGTCAGCCGGTTTGTTATCACCGAGACTTTCTTCCTGGGCCAGTGCCAGAGTGGTCAGTGCGTTTTTAGCACGCTCGCGCAGCGCTTCAACGGTCTGTTCATCCAGGCCGTCAATTTCCAGCAGCTCTTTCATTGGCACGTAGGCCAGTTCTTCCAGCGTCGCAAAACCTTCTTCTACCAGAACCGTCGCGAAATCTTCATCGATATCGAGATATTTGGTGAAGGTATCAATGGCTGCATGTGCTTCAGCCTGATGCTTCGCCTGCAGGTCATCAACGGTCATCACGTTGAGTTCCCAACCGCTCAGTTGTGAAGCCAGGCGGACGTTCTGACCATTACGTCCAATCGCCTGAGCCAGGTTACCGGCTTCAACCGCGATATCCATGGTGTGTTTGTCTTCATCCACCACGATAGAAGCGACGTCTGCTGGCGCCATTGCGTTAATCACGAACTGCGCCGGGTTATCATCCCACAGGACGATATCGATACGCTCGCCGCCCAGTTCGGTAGAAACCGCCTGAACGCGCGCACCGCGCATACCCACACAGGCGCCGACCGGATCAATACGCTTGTCGTTGGTCTTAACGGCGATTTTCGCACGTGAACCCGGATCGCGAGCAGCCGCTTTAATTTCGATCACTTCTTCGCCAATTTCCGGCACTTCAATGCGGAACAGCTCTATCAGCATTTCCGGTTTGGAACGGGTTACGAACAGCTGGGCACCGCGCGCTTCCGGGCGTACAGAGTAAAGAACGCCACGGATACGGTCACCTGGGCGGAAGTTTTCACGCGGCAGCATGTCTTCACGCAGGATCACGGCTTCAGCATTGCTGCCCAGATCCAGAGAAATGTTGTCGCGGTTAACTTTCTTCACCACACCGGTGACGATTTCGCCTTCGTGTTCGCGGAACTGATCGACAACCATTGCGCGTTCAGCTTCACGTACTTTCTGTACGATAACCTGTTTCGCGGTCTGGGTGGTGATACGGTCAAAGGTGACAGATTCAATCTGATCTTCAACATATTCGCCCACGTTCAGGCTTTCGTCTTCGAAGCGTGCCGCTTCCAGCGTAATTTCTTTGGTCGGCTGAGTAACTTCTTCTACGATTACCCAACGACGGAAGGTATCGAAATCACCGCTTTTACGATCGATTTCTACGCGAACATCGATCTCTTGCTCATATTTTTTCTTTGTTGCTGTAGCCAGCGCACTTTCCAGCGCTTCAAAAATTTTCTCGCGTGGCAGCGCTTTTTCGTTGGATACGGCTTCAACAACAGCCAAAATTTCTTTGTTCATCGCGGGCTTTTCACCTCAATCCAGACTGTTAAAAGTGGGGAACCAGGTTCGCCTTCTGGATATTACTCAGCGCGAACACTTCATCTTTACCTTCGACTGTGACCGTGATCATCTCACCATCCACCGCTTTGATAACGCCCTGCCATTTACGACGGTTTTGTACCGCCATACGAAGAACCAGCGTCACTTCTTCACCCAGGAAACGCACGTAGTGTTCAGCTGTGAACAGAGGACGGTCGAGACCCGGAGAGGAGACTTCCAGGTTGTAGGCAACGGTGATTGGGTCTTCGACATCCATCACGGCGCTTACCTGATGGCTCACATCAGCACAATCATCAACATTGATGCCATCTTCACTATCAATATAGATGCGCAGTGTGGATGTGCGACCACGAATAAATTCGATGCCGACCAACTCGTAGCCCAGGGCTTCAACTGGCGCTGTAATCATCTCTGTTAATTTTTGCTCTAATGTGGACAAGCCCACCCCCAAGACATAAAAAAAGGGCCTAAAGCCCAGTTATTCTGTAGTCAGATAACAAAAAACCCCGATAAATCGGGGCTTTATATAACTGAACCCTATAACCGCACCTGCGGTTCGGAAAACCTTCCGAAAGAATTTTTTTCAAATCCAGCTACGAAGGCCTAAGTCTTCACAGTATATTTGAAAAAGAACTCTAAGGGAAAGTGGTTGCGGGGGCCGGATTTGAACCGACGACCTTCGGGTTATGAGCCCGACGAGCTACCAGGCTGCTCCACCCCGCGCCTGAAACGTGGCAAATTTTACTCGTTTTGGGTAAAAAATGCAAATACTGCTGGGATTTGGTACCGAGGACGGGACGTAAAATCTGCGCACAGTATATTGATTCACTATGCGGTATGTCAACCTTGTTACGACTATGCAAATCAATGAATGCTGCCCAGCGAATATTCGACCAGATAAATGTGTCACCCGCGCCGTTATTTAACGAAATTATCACTAAACTCTTCCTGTCATCCAGAAAAGATGATTAAATGAAAACTCACTTATTTTGCATAAAAATGCAATTAGTATAATAAGCCGACCTCTTCACCAGTCTATCAAGCAGGGTTTTATTTTATGACGACGATTCTCAAGCATCTCCCGGTAGGTCAACGTATTGGTATCGCTTTTTCCGGCGGCCTGGACACCAGTGCAGCACTGCTGTGGATGCGACAAAAAGGGGCTGTCCCATATGCATATACTGCGAATTTGGGCCAGCCGGATGAGGATGACTATGACGCCATTCCTCGCCGTGCAATGGAATATGGTGCTGAGAATGCTCGCCTGGTAGATTGCCGTAAGCAGCTGGTTGCCGAAGGGATTGCTGCGATTCAGTGCGGTGCATTCCACAACACCACCGGCGGACTGACCTATTTCAATACCACTCCGCTGGGCCGTGCTGTCACCGGCACCATGCTGGTTGCGGCCATGAAAGAAGATGGCGTAAATATCTGGGGTGACGGTAGCACCTATAAAGGTAACGATATTGAACGTTTCTATCGTTACGGTCTGCTGACCAACGCCGAACTGCAGATTTACAAACCATGGCTGGATACCGATTTTATCGATGAACTCGGCGGTCGCCATGAGATGTCCGAATTTATGATTGCCTGTGGTTTCGACTACAAGATGTCCGTTGAGAAAGCGTACTCCACGGACTCCAATATGCTCGGGGCGACCCACGAAGCAAAAGACCTCGAATTTCTGAACTCCAGCGTCAAAATCGTCAACCCGATTATGGGCGTGAAATTCTGGGATGAGAGCGTGAAGATCCCGGCAGAAGAAGTCACCGTGCGTTTTGAGCAGGGTCATCCGGTTGCGCTGAACGGTAAAACCTTCAGCGACGACGTTGAGATGATGCTGGAAGCCAACCGCATCGGCGGTCGTCACGGTCTGGGTATGAGCGATCAGATTGAAAACCGTATCATTGAAGCGAAAAGCCGGGGCATCTACGAAGCTCCGGGGATGGCATTGCTGCACATCGCCTATGAGCGTTTACTGACCGGGATTCACAACGAAGACACCATCGAGCAGTATCACGCGCACGGTCGCCAGCTTGGTCGTCTGTTGTATCAGGGCCGCTGGTTTGACTCTCAGGCGCTGATGCTGCGTGACGGTCTGCAGCGTTGGGTTGCCAGCCAGATTACGGGTGAAGTGACGCTGGAACTGCGTCGCGGTAATGATTACTCCATCCTCAACACCGTGTCTGACAATCTGACTTACAAACCAGAACGTCTGACGATGGAAAAAGGCGACTCGGTATTCTCTCCGGATGATCGTATCGGTCAGTTGACCATGCGTAATCTGGATATCACTGATACCCGCGAGAAGCTGTTCGGTTATGCGCAGTCTGGCCTGCTGACCGCCTCTTCCACAACCGGCCTGCCGCAGGTTGAGAATCTGGAAAACAAGGCGAAGTAAATATTCATCATCTTCAGGCCGCGAAAGCGGCCTTTTTTATGCGCAGAAAATAGGGATGTTCTGCGACCCTGAGGCCTGATAAGCCAGGCATCATCAGGTATTGTAATAGTCGGACGGCGTCCTAAATGTCTTATCCGACCTACAGAACTACCACAAATGACAGACGAAAAAAAAGACGCTTTGCAGCGTCTTTTTTTTGGAATTTGGTACCGAGGATGGGACTCGAACCCACAAGCCCGTTAGGGCACTACCACCTCAAGGTAGCGTGTCTACCAATTCCACCACCTCGGTACAGAATACTTAGCGTGGGATATCGCTGGTCGGCTGAGCCGGAGCAGCTGGCTGAGTTTGCTCGGTTTTCGCCGGTGCACTCAGATTTTCCCACTCACTTCCTTTATTGGTCTTATTGCTGTTCATGTTACCCAGCACCAGACTGATGATGAAGAACAAGGTTCCCAATACAGCTGTCATGCGGGTCATGAAGTTACCAGAACCACTTGAACCAAACAGAGTACCAGAAGCGCCTGCGCCAAAAGAGGCTCCCATATCAGCGCCTTTGCCTTGCTGCAGCATGATCAAGCCTACCAGGCCAATTGCCACAATAAGGAAAACTACTAAAAGAGCTTCGTGCATAATCAACCTGTTCCTTGCGGAGTTGCCGCGTACAATGCTTCGACCATTAAAGCGGGAATGTTTACTGTTTCCCACTGAAGCGGGTGTGAATACTAACCAAAGCGAATAACCTTCGCAAGGGCAATTTGTTAGCATTGTATCAACTGCGGAAAAAATCGCCATATCAATCAAAAACGCAGCAACTTCTCCCAGCATCTCTGCATGACGGCGCGTTGATCGTCAAGATTCGCCCATACCACAACGGGGATTTCACAAATCAGGTCAGCGTTTTCTGGCCAGCAGTGAATAATTTGCTGGTTCACCAACTCTTCCGCCACCATCGATTCGGGTAACCATGCCATTCCCATATGCCGCAGCACCATTTCTCGTATCGTTTCGCTTAAACCACTCTCAAACACTTTTTTCAGACGTGGGCGGACGCGTTGTTCAGCTGGCTCAATAATGCGTCTGACAAAGGTGTAGTCGCTATAGCATAGCCATGGGAGCGGCACATGCGGATCGTTAAGCGCATTAGCCAACTGCGCAGAAATAACCGGTATAAATCGCTCATACCGCCATAGTGAACGTTTTAACCCTCCGGCAATCTCCAGCCCCGGCTGCGAAGATGGTAAATCGTAGGTCACCAGCAGATCGATTTGCCGATCTATCAAGGCGTTAAAATGGTTGTCTATCCCCTGAATACTGGCATTAACCGTAAAATTTAACTGCGGTTCGCTCTGTCGCAGATAGTTGATCATATCCGGCAGGATATTCACCGACAGCGTATGCAGGCTAACCATCACCAGCGTATTGTCCGTTGCTGGCGTCATCGCCGATAGCTCGTGGCGCGCCTCTGTTAGTGTACTGAGGACGTGCCGGGCATAGGGTTCAAAGCGTTCACCATAGCGTGTCAGCGTAACGGGGGTCGTGGTCCGGTCAAACAACGGCACCCCTAACACCTCTTCCAGCGCCTTTATACGCCGACTGAGTGCGGGTTGAGTAATATGCCGCTGCGCCGCGGCCTGAGAGTAGTTTCCATGCTGACTCAATGCCAGAAAATCTTCCAGCCACTTACAATCCACGTTGAACTCTCCACCATGCCATAACCGCATCCTCCAATACCAAATCGGTAATAGTCATAGTTATAGTAATGGCTTTATGGTGGGCATCATAACAACAATATTCCTTTTCACCTGCCGACTCTCACCCACGACGTTTGACAGGACCGATATGTTTACTTTATTGACCAATGCCCGTGTTTTTTCTCCCGAGGATTTAGGCCTCTGCTCCCTGCTCATTCATGCCGACCGAATTGTGGCGGTAGAAAAAGATATTTCCCTGTTTGATGGCGTCGACGAGGTCATCGATTGTCATGGCAAATGGGTTATCCCAGGCATAATCGATCAACATGTCCATCTTACCGGTGGCGGTGGCGAGGCTGGATTTGCCAGCCGAACGCCAGCCGTCAAGCTACGCGATCTGATTCAGGCAGGAATTACCACGGTTGTCGGCGTGTTAGGTACCGATGCCATTTCTCGTTCGCCCAAAGACCTCTACGCCAAAATGCAGTCTCTCAACCTTGAGGGATTACGCGCATTTATGCATACGGGAGCCTACGCGGTACCCAGCCCAACCATTACGCGATCCATCCGCGATGACATGACCTTCATTCCGGCGATTCTTGGCGTCAAAATCGCCCTCGCCGATCACCGTGGTTCTTACCCCTCTTTCCAGGAATTGCTGAGAATAGTAAGCGATATCCGCGTGGCTTCCCTGCTGGCAGGCAAAAAAGGGTTACTACATGTACATCTGGGGAATCTGCCGGAAGGGATGTCACAGCTTATTGAGCTGTGTGATGCAGGCATTCCGATTCACCACATTTCACCGACCCATGTTGCGAGAACAGCGCCCTTGTTCGAACAGGCGATTGCGTTCGCTCATCGTGGCGGCCATATCGACGTTACGTCTGGCGGTAGTCGCTTTATGCCTCAGGAGCAGGCAATCCTCCACGCTCTGGAAGCCCAGGTTCCAGCCGATCGCATCACGATCAGCTCTGATGGTAATGGCAGCGTTCCGCGCTTTAACGCCCAGGGTATTGTGGAAGGCTTAAGCGCGGCACCGGTCGCAGGTAACCTTAATCTTCTTCCTCGTCTGATTGATGTGGGGATCCCAGTGCCACAAGCGATCGCGATGTTGACGGCAAACGTTGCGCGCTCGCTGGGTATTTCCGGCGGCGTGCTCTGCGCCGGGGAACGTGCCGATATCTGTGTACTCAATGATGACCTCTCGCTGGCCCATCTGTTCGCTGCGGGTAAGCCGTTGCTGCGGGATGGCGAGTGCCTGGTTACTGGCAACTTCGAGTAAGGGGGCAAGAATGTCATTATTACTGGCGCTAATTGCCATCATTTTTGCCGGACGTCTGATCCTCAAAAAATATCACCCCCAGTCAGTGTTACTGTTGACCGGGATTGTGCTGCTGCTTATTGCGCATTTTAGCGGGATGACCACGCTCAGTGGCCTGGTGAAAAAAAGCACCGGATTCGGCCCCTTTGATGCCTTTGAGTTTATTCGCGATACCCTGAGCGTGCGCCTCGGCGGCCTTGGGCTGCAAATTATGCTGATTGGTGGTTTCGCTACATATATGTCGGCCATTGGCGCAAGCCAGGTGCTGGTTCGGGTGACGTCTCGCCCTTTGCAACGCCTGAACTCACCGTATCTGCTGTTGGGACTGGCGCTGTTGCTGGGTCAATTCCTGTCGCTGTTTATAAGCAGCGCCACCGGGCTGGGTCTGCTGTTGATGGCGACGCTCTACCCGCTGCTGACCCGTCTTGGCTGTAGCCGCGCTGCCGTTGCCGCCGTTATCGCCAGTACCTGTGCGGTTGAATTTGGTCCAGGTTCCGGCAACTCGGTTCTCGCCGCCAAAACCGCAGGCATCGAGGTGGTGAACTATTTCGTGCAGGATCAGTTGCCGATCGTCGTCCCCGTTATTCTGTTCATCGCCCTGTTACATATTGTTGTGCAACGCTTTTTCGACCATCGGGAAAGCAGTGACGGTGTGGCTCAGCAGATGCAGACATTAACGTCGACCGATGAAACTGAAGCACCGATCGCCTGGCTTTTTCTGCCCATGCTACCTCTGGCGTTGATGCTGGTGTGCAGTGATTTAGTATTCAGTTCGCTCAAAATTACGCTGGATACCGCCGTACTGATAAGCCTCGCCATTACCCTGGTTTGTGAGTATTGCCGTCATCGTAAGGCGCGCGAGGTGATGGCAGGCGTACAAAAAGTCTTCGACAGCATGGGCAGCGTTTTTGCTACCGTCGTCACGCTGATTATCGCCGGTGAAGTCTTTTCAGCCGGACTGAAAGCCATTGGCGCCGTCGATGCGCTGCTGTCGCTTTCCGGTGAATTTGGCCTCAGCGCCGCCTCTATTATCCTGCTGATGACCCTGATCACCTTTGCAATTTCAGCGCTAATGGGCTCAGGAAATGCCGCGTTTTTCTCCTTCGCCCCAATGGTACCGGACATCAGCCGTCATATCGGTAGCGACATCGCAGTCATGATGTTGCCTATCCAGATATCGGCGGGTATTGGTCGTACGTTATCCCCCATTGCCGGCGTCATCATTGCTATCGCGGGAATTGCAGGCGTCTCACCTGTGGACATTGTTAAGCGCACCGCGATTCCGATGCTGGGCGGTTGGTTACTGATGATTGTGCTGACCTTTGCCCGGTCAGGGCATTTGCTGGCGGTTCTGCCGTGGCTGGCAGTCCTTGTAATATTAATGATCGGTGGTTACTTCTGGCAGCGCCGACATAAACAGTCGCTTCCCGTACAGTAAAAAAAACCGGAGTCCCAGACTCCGGTTTTCACTGTTTTTAGTGATTACACCGCTTTGACGGCATCGGCAATACGGTGAGCGAATTCAGTCACCTGCGCTTCATCTTCACCTTCAACCATCACGCGAATTAACGGTTCTGTACCTGACTTACGCAGCAGAACACGTCCGCGATTGCCCAGTGCAGCTTCAACTTCAGCCATCACCGCTTTCACGTTTTCATGTTCCAGCGGATCGCCGCTACCTGCGGTGTAACGTACGTTAACCAGCAGTTGCGGGAACATTTTCATGCCGCTGCACAGGTCGTGCAAACTCATATGGTTGCGCACCATCGCCGCCAGTACCTGCAGACCTGCAACAATACCGTCACCGGTGGTGGTTTTGTCCAGCAGGATCACATGGCCTGAGTTTTCAGCACCGATACGCCAGCCTTTTTCCTGCATTTTTTCCAGTACGTAGCGGTCGCCGACTTTCGCACGGGCAAACGGAATACCCAACTGTTTCAGCGCCAGCTCGAGGCCCATATTGCTCATCAGCGTGCCTACCGCGCCACCGCGCAGTTGCCCCTGACGCAGGGCTTCACGGGCAATGATGTACATGATCTGATCGCCATCGACCTTATTGCCTTCGTGGTCAACCATAATGACGCGGTCGCCGTCACCATCCAGCGCAATACCCAGATCGGCTTTTTCCGCCATCACGCGCGCCTGCAGGGCGCGGACGTCGGTGGCACCGACTTCTTCATTGATATTCACACCGTTTGGCTCACAGCCAATAGCAATCACGTTTGCGCCCAGCTCACGCAGTACATTTGGCGCAATGTGGTACGTCGCACCATTAGCGCAATCCACCACGATTTTAAGCTCACTCAGACTCAATTCATTCGGGAAGGTGCCTTTGCAAAACTCGATATAACGACCAGCAGCATCAACGATACGGGTAGCTTTACCCAGGTCAGCCGAGTCCACGCAGGTGATCGCTTTTTCCATTTCGGCTTCGATAGCTTCTTCAACCGCATCCGGCAGTTTGGTCCCATCGATGGAGAAGAATTTAATCCCGTTGTCATAGTACGGGTTGTGCGAAGCGGAGATAACAATCCCGGCTTCAGCACGGAAGGCGCGCGTCAGATACGCAATGGCGGGTGTTGGCATTGGGCCCGTGAAAGAAGCCGACAGTCCGGCGGCAGCCAGACCCGCTTCCAGTGCGGACTCCAGCATATAGCCAGAAATACGCGTATCTTTGCCGATAATAATTTTACGTGAACCATGACGTGCCAGCACTTTTCCTGCAGCCCAACCCAGTTTGAGCACAAAGTCAGGGGTAATTGGGGCGTCGCCTACGCGACCACGGATCCCATCGGTGCCAAAATATTTACGATTACTCATAGCGTTTATTTTCCTTTGCAGACAATGTGGCTTCCACCACACGCATCGCTTCTACGGTTTCTTTGACGTCATGGACACGAACGATATGCGCCCCCTGCATTGCCGCAATGACCGCGCACGCAAGGCTCCCGCTCAGGCGTTCGGATGGCCCCACATTCAACAACTGGCCAACCATTGATTTTCGTGACATTCCAACCAGCAATGGCAGATTAAAATGATGAAACTCAGCCAAACGTGCCAGTAATGTGTAGTTGTGAGTGAGATTTTTACCGAATCCGAACCCGGGGTCGAGCAACAATTTATCTTTTGTGATTCCAGCCCGCTCGCAGCGTGCTATTTGTTCAACAAAGTAACGATTTACATCAGCAAAAACATCCTCGTACTTTGGTGCTTCCTGCATGGTTTTCGGCTGACCCTGCATATGCATCAGACAAACCGGTAATCCGGTTTCTGCTGCGGCTTCCAGCGCCCCAGGTTCCGAGAGTGAGCGAATGTCATTGATGATATGTGCGCCGACTCTGGCGCACTCGCGAATCACTTCTGCTTTTGAAGTATCGACCGAAATCCACACTTCAAAACGTTGAGCAATCGCCTCCACCACCGGGATCACTCGCTGCAACTCTTCTTCCACGCTCACATCGGCCGCGCCTGGACGCGTGGATTCACCACCCACATCAATGATAGTCGCCCCGGCGTTAATCATCAGGTTTGCGTGTTTTACCGCCTCAACCAGAGAGTTGTGCGCACCACCATCGGAAAAGGAATCTGGCGTGACGTTCAAAATCCCCATGACGTGTGGATGGCTGAGATCCAGTGAAGACCCCTGAGCAAAGAGTTTCATAGTTTTATCCCTGATAACATCTTGAATATACAAATAAGAAAAACCCCGGGGCAAGCCCCAGGGTTTTAAATTAAAACACGGTCATCATCAACGATAACTTATTTGTCGCCCAGTTGCTCTGACATGGTGCCAGAGTCCGGCGCACGCGGTTCATCAACCGGACGCGGCGCACTCGGCTTGCCGGTGCTGCCAGAGTTGTTGTTAGAAGAACCCGGTTCTTCCCAACCCGCTGGCGGACGTACCTCGCGGCGAGCCATCAGATCATCAATCTGCGGCGCATCGATGGTCTCATATTTCATGAGCGCATCTTTCATCGAGTGCAGAATGTCCATGTTTTCGTTCAGCAGACGACGCGCACGGTCATAGTTACGCTCAATCAGCAGTTTAACTTCCTGATCGATAATACGAGCCGTTTCATCGGACATATGTTTAGCTTTCGCCACAGAACGTCCCAGGAACACTTCGCCTTCTTCTTCAGCGTACAGCAACGGACCGAGTTTCTCGGAGAAGCCCCACTGAGTAACCATGTTACGCGCCAGGTTAGTCGCGACTTTAATATCGTTCGACGCACCGGTAGAAACATGTTCAACACCGTAGATGATCTCTTCGGCCAGACGACCGCCGTACAGCGTGGAGATCTGACTTTCCAGTTTCTGACGACTGGCGCTGATAGCGTCGCCTTCAGGCAGGAAGAAGGTCACACCCAGAGCACGACCGCGCGGGATAATCGTCACTTTGTGCACCGGATCGTGTTCCGGTACCAGGCGACCGATAATCGCGTGGCCTGCTTCGTGATACGCGGTAGATTCTTTCTGCGCTTCCGTCATCACCATGGAGCGACGTTCCGCACCCATCATGATTTTGTCTTTCGCTTTCTCGAATTCAACCATCGATACAACACGCTTGTTGCCACGAGCTGCAAACAGCGCCGCTTCGTTGACCAGGTTAGCCAGATCTGCACCGGAGAAGCCTGGCGTACCACGTGCAATGATTGCCGCATCGATATCCGGAGACAGCGGTACGCGACGCATATGCACTTTCAGGATCTGTTCACGACCGCGGACATCCGGCAGACCAACCACAACCTGACGGTCGAAACGGCCTGGACGCAGCAGCGCAGGGTCAAGAACGTCCGGACGGTTAGTTGCCGCGATAACGATAATGCCTTCGTTACCTTCGAAGCCGTCCATCTCAACCAGCATCTGGTTCAGCGTCTGCTCACGTTCATCGTGACCACCGCCCAGACCTGCACCACGCTGGCGGCCTACGGCGTCGATTTCATCGATGAAGATGATGCACGGTGCCGCTTTCTTGGCTTGTTCGAACATGTCACGCACACGAGATGCACCGACACCCACGAACATTTCCACGAAATCAGAACCGGAAATGGTGAAGAAAGGAACCTTCGCTTCACCTGCGATAGCTTTCGCCAGCAGGGTTTTACCCGTACCCGGAGGACCGACCATCAGGACGCCTTTCGGGATTTTACCGCCCAGCTTCTGGAAACGGCTCGGCTCGCGCAGATACTCAACCAGCTCAGCAACTTCTTCTTTTGCTTCGTCGCAACCAGCAACGTCCGCAAAAGTCGTTTTGATCTGATCTTCCGTCAGCATGCGCGCTTTGCTCTTACCGAACGACATGGCACCTTTGCCACCACCGCCCTGCATTTGACGCATGAAGAAGATCCAGACACCAATCAGCAGCAGCATTGGGAACCAGGAAATGAAGATAGAAGCCAGCAGGCTCGGCTCTTCAGGCGGTTCACCAACAACCTTGACGTTTTTGGTCAGCAGGTTATCAAGCAGCTTCGGATCGTTAACCGGAATGTAGGTCGTGTAACGGTTACTATCTTTCTTGGTAACGTTAATCTCACGTCCGTTGATCTTCGCTTCACGAACCTGGTCCTGATTGACCTCTTGCAGGAAGGTAGAGTAATCAACCTTACGGCCATTAGACTCGCTGGGCCCAAAGCTCTGGAATACTGACATCAGCACAACGGCAATGACCAGCCAGAGAATTAGGTTTTTCGCCATGTCACTCAAGGGATTAACCTCATATTACAACTGTGTTAAAAACAGCGTCAGGATACTCTATATCCAGTTTCTTTCAAACTTTCGTTTGAAATCTACCGGTTATGGTTTACGCCCGGTCGCTACAATATACACTTCACGCGAACGGGCGCGAGAAGAGTCCGGCTTACGAACTTTGACCTTCGTAAACAGGGAGCGAATCTCTCTTAGATACTCATCGAAGCCTTCGCCCTGGAACACCTTCACTACAAAACTACCACCTGGCGCTAATACATCACGAGCCATTCCAAGCGCCAGCTCTACCAGATACATGGCCCGGGGAATATCCACCGCCGGTGTTCCACACATATTTGGCGCCATATCAGACATGACAACTTGTACTTTACTGTCACCTACGCGTTCAAGTAACGCTTTCAGGACTAATTCATCACGAAAGTCGCCCTGAAGGAAGTCCACACCAACGATTGGATCCATAGGTAAAAGATCGCAAGCGATAATGCGGCCAGTGTT
Source organism: Citrobacter sp. RHB35-C21 (assembly GCF_013816515.1). Classification (NCBI taxonomy): domain Bacteria; kingdom Pseudomonadati; phylum Pseudomonadota; class Gammaproteobacteria; order Enterobacterales; family Enterobacteriaceae; genus Citrobacter; species Citrobacter sp. RHB35-C21. Next base: position 516,103 of record NZ_CP057147.1, on the reverse strand, counting down.
GCCGATCTGCGTAACCGCATATTGCGACCAGCCACCGGGTGCAGCACCGAGATCAACAATCGTCATCCCCGGTTTAAAAATTTTGTCACTTTGCTGTATTTCATCAAGTTTAAACCAGGCACGGGAACGTAACCCCTTTTTCTGCGCCTGCTGAACATATTTATCGCTAAAGTGTTCCTGAAGCCAGCGACTCGAGCTGGCAGAACGCTTTTTACCTGTCATTTCACATTCCCAAAGGGCAGTTCATCGTAACCAATGGTGTAAATTTCTACACAGCTATTTGGCGATATATGGGAGATGGCGGTAGAATGACCCGTTTTCAATCCCAACGTAAGCAAAAATATACGATGAATCTGAGTACTAAACAAAAACAGCACCTGAAAGGTCTGGCACATCCGCTCAAGCCTGTAGTTATGCTTGGCAACAATGGTTTGACCGAAGGGGTACTGGCCGAGATTGAACAAGCGTTAGAGCACCATGAACTTATCAAGGTGAAAATCGCCTCGGAAGATCGCGATACTAAAACCTTGATCGTGGAAGCTATCGTACGCGAAACCGGCGCCTGCAATGTACAGGTCATCGGTAAAACGCTGGTACTGTATCGCCCGACTAAAGAACGTAAAATCTCGCTGCCACGCTAAGAATATCCCAAAGTTGCACACGAAGTTTGTGTAAAACGCGGGATTTTCCGCTAGCAGGAGAGCAAAATGCCACGCTCTCTTCGTTGATAAAAGGCCGCTATGCGGCCTTTTTCCTTTCTTTACAATGTATCAACATCTTAACCAAGATGCGAATTACAGGTATTCTACCTTCGTTACTTCATATTCAACTTCACCGCCCGGCGTTTTAATAACCACCACGTCATCCTGCTCTTTACCGATCAAGCCACGAGCAATAGGCGAGTTCACCGAAATCAGGTTCTGTTTAAAATCGGCTTCATCATCGCCGACAATACGCCAGGTCTGCTCTTCGTCGTTATCGAGATTCAGCACGGTAACCGTCGCGCCGAAAACTACGCGACCATTGTTCGGCATTTTTGTGACGTCGATAACCTGCGCGTTGGACAGTTTAGCTTCGATATCTTTAATGCGCCCTTCGCAGAAACCCTGCTGTTCGCGCGCCGCGTGATACTCTGCATTTTCTTTCAGGTCGCCATGCTCGCGCGCATCTGCGATAGCGGCAATGATTTCAGGACGGCGCACCGATTTCAGAAAATCCAGCTCTTCGCGCAGTTTTTCAGCACCACGTAAGGTCATTGGGATAGCTTGCATTTGTTATACCTCTTGAACATTCCTGTAGGGGGCGGCTGCTCTCACCCCGGCTGCTAAGCCCACTCTGGCATACGCCATGCCAGAGTCAGAAGCAAAAAAATACCGACCCGGGGCTCAGGGTCCCAGGTCAGCTACAATTCTCTATTTGATGATCATTTTACCCTGGAGTTCCCTATGGGTCATCGTTTACTTTTTGGGGCGTTGCGCCGTAGTATGACGGCCTGTTTCCAGGTTGTTAGCGCGAGATTATGCGATTTTCCAGATTTACCATTGGATTGACTGCCAGTATAGCGTTCAGCGTTCAGGCTGCGAACGTCGACGAGTATATCAATCAGCTCCCTGCCGGGGCCAACCTCGCCCTTATGGTACAGAAGGTTGGCACACCTGCTCCTGCTATTGATTACCATAGCCAGCAGATGGCGCTGCCGGCCAGTACACAGAAAGTGATCACCGCGCTGGCGGCATTGATTCAGCTCGGGCCTGACTTTCGTTTTACCACCACGCTTGAGACTAAAGGCAACGTGGAAGGCGGCGTTTTGAAAGGTGACTTAGTGGCGCGATTTGGTGCCGATCCGACGCTAAAACGTCAGGATATTCGCAATATGGTGGCAACCCTGAAAAAATCAGGCGTGACGCAAATTGCCGGAAATGTCTTGATCGACACCTCCATTTTCGCCAGCCATGATAAAGCACCTGGTTGGCCCTGGAACGACATGACGCAGTGTTTTAGCGCACCGCCCGCGGCAGCCATTGTCGATCGTAACTGTTTCTCGATTTCACTCTATAGCGCGCAAAAACCTAACGATCTCGCCTTTATCCGCGTGGCATCTTACTACCCGGTCACCATGTTCAGTCAGGTGCGTACTCTCGCTCGTGGCTCTGCCGAAGCGCAATATTGTGAACTGGACGTGGTTCCAGGCGATCTCAACCGCTTTACGTTGACCGGATGTCTGCCCCAACGAGCCGATCCGCTGCCGCTGGCATTCGCTATTCAGGACGGCGCCAGCTATGCCGGGGCGATTATCAAAGATGAGCTAAAACAAGCCGGTATCACTTACAACGGGACTCTGCTGCGCCAGACGCTGGTCAACGAGCCGGGGACCGTGGTAGCCAGTAAGCAGTCGGCGCCGCTGCACGACCTGCTTAAGATTATGCTGAAAAAATCGGACAACATGATTGCTGATACCGTTTTCCGTATGATTGGCCATGCACGATTTAACGTGCCAGGTACCTGGCGAGCAGGTTCTGATGCCGTACGCCAGATTCTGCGTCAGCAAGCGGGTATTGATATCGGCAACACCATTATTGCCGACGGTTCTGGTCTCTCGCGCCATAACCTGATTGCCCCAGCGACCATGATGCAGGTGCTGCAGTATATCGCTCAGCACGATAACGAGCTGAACTTTATCACCATGCTGCCGCTGGCAGGCCATGACGGCTCTTTGCAATACCGTGCGGGTCTGCATCAGGCTGGCGTAGATGGCAAAGTATCGGCGAAGACAGGCTCACTGCAGGGGGTCTATAACCTGGCAGGCTTCATCACCACGGCAAGCGGTCAGCGCATGGCATTTGTGCAGTATCTGTCTGGTTATGCGGTAGAGCCAGCTGATCAGCGTAATCGCCGTATTCCACTGGTCCGCTTCGAAAGCCGGTTATACAAGGATATTTATCAGAATAACTGAGTATGTTTGCCGGATGGCAGCGCTAACGCACCTAATCCGGCCTTCTGAAACCTGGAAACAAAACCCCGGCAACATGGCCGGGGTTTTTAATGTGATTAACGCTTGTAGATGAACTCAACGCCTTCTTCGTCGTCTTCGTCCCAATCGTCATCCCAATCATCTTCTGCTTCGTCTTCGACTTCAGCGAGCTGCTGGCGGTGATAATCATCCCACATGAACTCGACTTTCTCTGGCTGTTTCGCTTCTTCAGCCTGAACAATCGGGTTCTCGATGATAAATGTCATCACATCCCAGCAGAGATCCTTCACGCCCAACTGGCTGGCGGCGGAGATCAGGTAATATTTACCTTCCCAGCCTAACGCTTCGGCGATCGCTTTCGCTTTCTCTTCCGCTTCAGCCTTGTCCAGCAAATCAATTTTGTTGAACACTAACCAACGCGGTTTAGACGCCAGATCCTGGCTGTATTTTTCAAGCTCGCCAATTATGATACGGGCATTTTCAACCGGATCGGAACCGTCAATCGGATCGATATCAATGAGGTGTAGCAGTACGCGGCAGCGTTCCAGGTGTTTCAGGAAGCGGATACCCAAGCCTGCGCCTTCAGCCGCGCCTTCAATCAGACCCGGAATGTCGGCAACCACGAAGCTCTTTTCGTTGTCCATACGCACCACACCCAGGCTCGGAACCAGGGTGGTGAACGGATAGTCAGCGACTTTCGGCTTCGCCGCGGACACCGCACGGATAAACGTCGATTTACCGGCGTTTGGCATGCCCAGCATCCCCACGTCCGCCAGCAGCATCAGCTCCAGCATCAGATCGCGTTTATCGCCCGGTGTACCCATCGTTTTCTGACGCGGAGTACGGTTGACCGAGGATTTGAAACGGGTGTTGCCCAGACCGTGCCAGCCGCCTTTAGCGACCATCAGACGCTGACCGTGTTTGGTCATGTCGCCCATGGTTTCGCCCGTGCCCTGATCGATTACACGCGTACCTACAGGCACTTTAATCGTGACATCTTTACCACGCTTGCCGGTGCAATCACGGCTCGCGCCATTCTGTCCACGTTCCGCACGGAATGATTTTTCAAAACGGTAATCGATCAGCGTGTTCAGGTTTTCGTCGGCTTCCAGCCAAACGTCACCACCGTCACCACCGTCTCCACCGTCCGGACCGCCTTTTGGGATGTACTTTTCGCGGCGGAAGCTGACGCAACCATTACCGCCATCACCTGCAACGACCAGAATCGATGCTTCATCAACAAACTTCATTTTACTCTCCGTAAATCATTCGCCTGAGCGGGGCTGCGAAACCACCGTTTCATGCTTACGTAAACCGCCCCAAATTCGATGACCAATGGCGGAATACATCGCGCCCGCAACCACGATAAACGCACCGAGATAACCTAATAGGTTTAGCATCGGTCTGGCGAAGAAATCGGGCCAGGCCAGTGATAATAAATCTGAAAATAACAACGTAAACAGCGGAGTGAGCGTAATAATGGCGCTCACCTGTGCCGCCTGCCAACGCGCCATCGCTTCCGCGAGAGCACCGTATCCTACCAGCGTATTCAGGCCGCAGAATACAAGGCATGCCAACTGCCAGTCACTGAGCTGCGTGATGACACCGGGTTTAGCCAACGGCAACAACGCAATCGTACATAAAGTGTACAGTAAAAACAGGATCTGCGGTGATGCCAGGCGGCGCAATAACACCTTTTGCGCGACCCCATAGCTCACCCAGACCATCGCCGCACCAACACCAAAGATAACGCCCCAGGTGTAATCGGTGAGTCGGGTAAAAATTTCGATCAGACTGGTATTAAAAAACAGAACCAGGCCGCTCAGAAGCATAATGGCGCCAATCACCTGCGTACCGCGCATCTTTTCTTTCAGGATAAAGACGCTGGCAATCATCATACCAACCGGTGACAGCTGACCGATAACCTGCGAAGCCGTTGGGCTCAAATATTGCAAGGATGAACTAAACAGAATGAAGTTACCGAACAACCCACCGGTAGCGATAGCCAACAGGATCAGCCAACGCGCTTTGCGAAAAATACGCAACGGAGGGAGCTTTTTTTTAACCGCAAGAATAGCGCCAAGGCCAATGCTTGCCATTAAAAAACGGTAGAACACCACGGTAGGAGGCTCCATCACCTCCAGCACTTGCTTCATCGCTATTGGCAAAGCGCCCCAACATACTGCCGTTGTGAGTGCTAACAGAATACCAATACCTGCCTGCTGCTTCATGCCGTATTCCCTGCAAGGGCTCGTTTCCGGGTTATCACGGCGCGACGAGCGTATTTACCGGCCGTCGAATGTAAAAAGCCCCGCAACGTGTTGCGGGGCTTTTATCCGTTACCGGGACGCGAAAAACTTATTCAGCAACGATGCTGATGAATTTACGGTTTTTCGGGCCTTTCACTTCAAATTTCACTTTACCGTCTGCTTTAGCAAACAGAGTGTGGTCTTTGCCGCAACCAACGTTGGAACCAGCGTGGAATTTAGTACCACGTTGACGAACGATGATGCTACCAGCCAGAACTGTTTCACCGCCGAAGCGTTTTACGCCCAGACGTTTAGCTTCTGAATCGCGACCGTTACGAGTCGAGCCGCCAGCCTTTTTATGTGCCATTTAATCTGCTCCCCTTAACTTAAGCGCTGATGCCAGTGATTTTTACATCAGTGAACCACTGACGATGGCCCTGCTGCTTACGGTAGTGTTTACGACGACGAAACTTAACAATTTTAACTTTCTCGCCACGACCGTGAGCAACAACTTCAGCTTTGATAACGCCGCCATCAACGAAAGGAACGCCGATTTTGACTTCTTCACCGTTTGCGATCATCAGAACTTCTGCGAATTCAACAGATTCGCCAGTTGCGATGTCCAGCTTTTCCAGGCGAACGGTCTGACCTTCGCTTACTCGGTGTTGTTTACCACCACTTTGGAAAACCGCGTACATAAAAAACTCCGCTTCCGCGCACACCTTTTTGATGATTCAGAGTGCGCTATAAATATTCACAATAGGGCGCGAATATTACGCAAAACGCGAGCCTTTGACAAGTGCTACGTCAATACATGAAGAAAAAAAACACAACACGTACGGTAACGTTTATCTATGGCGTTTTTTCAGTACAATCAGCATATATTTATAACCCTAAACCCGACGTTACCTTCCGATACAGTGAGGTAATCGGGGCGAGAAGCCCGGCTTTTGCGATGAATTTAGAAAAAATCAATGAGTTAACCGCGCAAGATATGGCGGGGGTCAATGCGACAATCCTTGAACAGCTCGATTCCGACGTGCAGCTGATCAATCAACTGGGGTACTACATCGTTAGCGGCGGCGGAAAACGCATTCGCCCAATGATCGCCGTACTCGCCGCGCGTGCAGTTGGCTACCAGGAAAATGCGCACGTTACGATTGCAGCCCTCATCGAGTTTATCCACACCGCGACCCTGTTGCACGACGATGTTGTGGATGAGTCCGACATGCGCCGCGGAAAAGCCACGGCGAATGCGGCGTTTGGCAATGCGGCCAGCGTGCTGGTCGGCGATTTTATCTATACCCGCGCTTTTCAGATGATGACCAGCCTCGGTTCGCTGAAAGTGCTGGAAGTCATGTCGAAAGCGGTCAACGTCATCGCCGAAGGTGAAGTCTTGCAGTTGATGAACGTCAACGACCCGGACATCACTGAAGAAAACTATATGCGCGTTATCTACAGTAAGACTGCGCGTTTGTTTGAAGCGGCTGCCCAATGCTCTGGCATTCTGGCTGGTTGCAGCGAAGAACAAGAGAAAGGGTTGCAGGATTATGGCCGTTATCTCGGTACTGCTTTCCAGTTAATTGACGATTTGCTGGATTACAACGCGGATGGTGAGCAACTGGGTAAAAACGTCGGTGATGACCTCAACGAGGGCAAACCAACGCTGCCGCTGCTGCATGCCATGCGCCACGGCACCCCTGAACAAGCACAAATGATCCGCCAAGCTATTGAGCAGGGTAATGGCCGTCACCTTCTGGAGCCTGTTCTGGAAGCGATGAACGCCTGTGGTTCCCTGGAGTGGACTCGCCAACGTGCAGAAGAAGAGGCTGATAAGGCCATCGCTGCTCTGCAGGTACTGCCTGATACGCCGTGGAGAGAAGCGCTGATTGGTCTGGCGCATATCGCCGTACAGCGCGACCGTTAATACCCTGCGGCATCTTTCATCATCCCGTGCCCTGCACGGGATGCTTTTATAAATTCCAATAAATACTTCCCCCTCTCCAGCAATTTTCGCATAAATTTGGCATATTCTGAATATACTCACACTTTACATGAACATTTTAGAACATTCGTTCTCCGGGCGTTATAGTATCTCCACAACCGATCGTGGAACCATAAGTCGATAACCAAAGGAGAGATGAGTTTATGGAAAACAAGCTGATTGACTGGCATCCGGCCGATATCATCGCCGGACTGCGCAAGAAAGGGACCTCTATGGCCGCTGAATCACGTAAAAATGGATTAAGCTCATCAACGCTGGCCAATGCGTTAACACGCCCATGGCCAAAAGGTGAGTTGATTATCGCCCGATCGTTGGGAACCGACCCGTGGGTGATTTGGCCGTCACGCTATCACGATGCAAAAACACATGAGTTTATCGACAGAACGCGGATGATGAGGGGACGCAAAGAGAAACAGAATCCTGAATGAACACTGATGAGTAGTAACCCCCGGCTCATAGAACTGGGGGTTATAAGAGACGTAGACGATTACTCGCCTTTCACGCGCTCAATGTTTGCGCCCAGCGCGCGCAGTTTATCTTCGATGCGCTCATAGCCGCGATCGATGTGATAAATGCGATCGACTACCGTCGTACCTTCAGCAATACACCCTGCCAGCACGAGGCTTGCAGATGCGCGCAAATCGGTCGCCATAACCTGTGCTCCGGAGAGCGTTTCCACGCCGTGGCAAATCACGGTATTGCTTTCGATTTCTGCGTGAGCGCCCATACGGCTCAGCTCAGGCACGTGCATAAAGCGGTTCTCAAACACGGTTTCCGTGATGAAGCCCGTACCTTCTGCCACCAGGTTCAGCAACGTGAACTGGGCCTGCATATCGGTAGGGAACGCCGGGTGCGGTGCCGTGCGCACATTGACCGCTTTCGGACGTTTACCGTGCATGTCCAGGCTGATCCAGTCGTCACCGACTTCGATATCCGCTCCCGCATCACGCAGCTTCGCCAGAACGGCATCCAGCGTGTCAGGTTGTGCATTGCGGCAGATAATTTTGCCGCGAGAAATTGCCGCTGCGACCAGGAAAGTACCGGTTTCGATGCGGTCAGGCAGAACGCGATACACACCGCCGCCGAGGCGCTCAACGCCTTCGATAGTAATACGATCGGTACCCTGGCCTGTGATTTTTGCGCCCAGCGCAATCAGGAAGTTCGCGGTATCCACGATCTCCGGCTCACGCGCGGCGTTTTCGATGATGGTAGTGCCTTCGGCAAGCGTTGCTGCGCACATGATAGTGACCGTCGCGCCGACGCTCACTTTGTCCATGACGATATGCGCGCCTTTCAGGCGGCCATCAACGGACGCTTTCACATAGCCTTCTTCAAGCTTAATAGTCGCGCCTAACTGCTCCAGACCAGTAATGTGCAGGTCAACCGGACGTGCGCCGATGGTGCAGCCGCCCGGCAGTGAAACCTGGCCCTGGCCAAAGCGGGCAACCAGCGGCCCAAGCGCCCAGATGGATGCACGCATGGTTTTGACCAGATCGTACGGCGCACAGAAGACGTTCACGTCACGTGCATCAATGTGCACAGAACCATTACGCTCAACTTTCGCCCCCAACTGGCTCAGCAGCTTCATTGAGGTGTCAACATCCTTCAGTTTCGGGACGTTCTGGATCTCTACAGGTTCTTCAGCCAGCAGCGCCGCAAACAGGATCGGCAGCGCGGCGTTTTTAGCGCCTGAAATTGTGACTTCGCCCTGGAGCTTGGTTGGCCCCTGAACACGAAATTTATCCATTATTCTGTTCTCTGTTAAGAATTTATCTTCGCTACCGGCATATCACCCGTAGCTCAAAAACCGTTAAGTTTGCGATCGCGCGCCCATTCCGCTGGAGTAAACGCCTTAATCGACACGGCATGAATGCGGTTGTCCGCAATGTACTCCATCAACGGGCCATAGACCGATTGCTGTTTCTTGACCCGGCTCATGCCTTCAAACATCTCACCCACGGCAATAACCTGAAAGTGACTGCCGTCGCCAGAAACGTGGACTTCCTGGAGGGAGAGTGCATTCATCAGCACGCTCTGAATTTCATTATTTTCCATGGGCTCTTCATTCGTCAGATAGTGAAAACAGCCCAACATCTTAGAGCAAAGTGGCGCTGTCATAAATAAGCAAAAAGCCCCGCTGATAAATCAGACAAGGCTTTAGTGGCAGATCCCCCGCAGAGGATTTGCCGGATGGCGGCACAAGACCTTATCCGGCTTACAAAAATTAACGCGGAAGAACGTCGTCAGGCAAATTGTAAAGCTGCGCCAGCGTGTACACTTTATCGTTAACGCCAGCGAGCGAAACGCTGTTCCCCTGCTGCTTGCCCTCATTAATCAGGTGCAGCAGTAATGCCAGACCACCGGTATCCACCCGGGAAATCTGGTTCAGGTCGATGCAGGATACCCCTTTCATCGCCTCAACTCGCGCATCCCATAATGGGTTTAACACGTCCTGATCCAGCTCTCCCACCAGCACCAGCTTGTCGCCTTCACGCATCCAGGTGAGTGACTGCGTCATTATTTTTTCTCTTCCAGCGTGATTTTCTGCTGAGAAATAGATTTCAGCTGTGCCGTCAGGCCATCAATACCTTTCGTACGCAGCAGGTCGCTCCACTCATTCTGTTTGGTGGTGATCATACTTACGCCTTCAGCAATCATGTCATACGCCTGCCAGTTACCCGTCTGGGAATTTTTACGCCACTGGAAATCCAGACGTACCGGAGGACGACCGTTTGGATCGATGATGGTTACGCGGATAGGCACGATGGTCGCATCACCCAGCGGCTGCTCAGGGGCAATCTGATAGGTCTGGCCGTGGTACATCGCCAGCGCCTGACCGTAAGCCTGCTTCAGATATTCACGGAATGCGGCGAAATAGGCGTCACGCTGAGCCGGTGTCGCATCTTTGTAGTAGCGGCCCAGTACCAGTGCGCCTGCATACTTAACTTGCACGTAAGGCAGCAGTTCCTGATCGACCACCTGACGCAGGTAATCCGGGTTGGAACGGATTTTAGGTTGCTCGTTCTTCAGACGGTCAAACGTCTTCTGCGCCGCCTCATCCATCAGTTTGTACGGGTTCGTCTGGTCCGCTGCGGTTGCCGCGCTAAGTGGAGCAATCACCAGCATAGCCACCATCATCAATCGTTTAAACATACGTCGATTCTCCTGAGATTATTTCGTTGCGCCCGCAGGCGTAGTGGCTTCATTATTGCCTTCAGTTGCGGCTGGCGCATCGCCAGAATTCTTATTGTCATCACCTTTACTGTTGCTGTTGTAAAGGAACTGACCAATCATATCTTCCAGCACCATCGCAGATTTCGTGTCCTGAATCGTACCGCCATCTTTGAGGATAGACGTTCCCAGCTCAGGATCTTCAAAACCTACGTTCAATGCCAGATACTGTTCGCCCAACAGACCGGAAGTACGGATGCTCAGAGAACTGGTGTCAGGAATATGGTTAAAACGCGATTCAATTTCCAGCGTCACGCGCGGCAGGTACGTTTTCTGATCTAACGAGATGTCCGATACGCGTCCTACCACGACCCCGCCAATCCGCACCGGAGAGCGCTCTCTCAGACCGCCGATATTATCAAAGGTCGCATAAATCGTATAAGTCGGTTCAGTACGCATTGAGGTGACGTTCGCCGCCTTCAGGCAGACAAACAGCGCGGCCAGCAGCGCAACCAGCAGGAATAACCCGACCCAAATTTCATTTTTTTTCGTTTGCATGAACTCAATTCCCAAACATCAGTGCGGTCAGCACAAAATCCAGCCCCAGAACGGCAAGAGAGGCGTGCACTACGGTGCGTGTCGTTGCCCGGCTAATCCCGGCAGAGGTCGGGATAGCATCATAACCATTGAACAATGCAATCCAGGTGACCGTAATGGCAAACACCACGCTCTTAATCAGGCAGTTGACCAGATCCAGACGCCAGTCGACGGCATTTTGCATAGCCGACCAGAAAAAGCCTGCATCAATACCTTTCCAGCTTACGCCAACCAACGACCCACCCCAGATCCCCACCGCGACAAATATAATCGTCAGCAGCGGCAATGAAATGACACCGGCCCAAAAACGTGGGGAGATCACTCGGCGCAGTGGATCGACGGCCATCATTTCCAGGCTGGAAAGCTGCTCGGTCGCCCGCATCAGGCCAATCTCTGCGGTTAAGGCCGATCCGGCCCGCCCGGCAAACAACAGCGCCGCAACCACCGGCCCCAGCTCACGTAGCAATGACAGCGCCACCAGCATACCGAGGCTGGTTTCCGCACTGTAGGTCGTCAGCACCAGGTATCCCTGCAACCCCAGCACCATGCCGATGAACACGCCAGAAACAATAATGATCAGCATCGATAAGACACCGACATTATAGAGCTGGCGTATCAGCAGCGGCGCATGTTTGCGAAACTCCGGCTTGCCGACAACTGCATTGAACAACATTAATCCGGCTCGCCCGAACGTCCTGAGGGTTTTTATTCCCCGATGTCCGAGTGATGCCAGCGCATTTAACAACATGGGTAGCTTAACTCCCTGTTTTGAGTAAATCGATGTGGTAGTCGCCCGCCGGGTAACGGAACGGAACCGGTCCATCGGCAATGCCATCGAGGAACTGACGCACACGCGGATCGGCATTTTCTTGCAGCGCCTGAGCACTACCGTAGGCCACTATTTTTTTGTCCGCCATAATATAGGCGTAATCCGCAATACTCAGCACTTCTGGCACATCATGGGAAACCACCACGCAGGTGACGCCCAGTGCGCTGTTCAGTTCAGAAATCAGCTTCACCAGCACGCCCATGGTGATGGGATCCTGGCCGACAAACGGCTCATCAAACATAATAAGGTCTGGCTCCAGCGCGATAGCACGTGCTAACGCGGCACGACGCGCCATCCCACCGGATAATTCAGAAGGCATTAATTTTGCCGCGCCCCGCAGGCCAACGGCCTCGAGCTTCATCATTACCGTGCTTTTCAGCAGCGGCGCAGGCAGCGTTGTATGCTCGCGCAACGGGTATGCTACGTTGTCAAACACATTCATATCAGTAAACAGCGCACCAGACTGGAATAGCATGCTCATGCGCTTACGCACGGTAAATAAACGCGAACGGGACATGGCCGGGACATTTTCGCCGTCAAACAGGATCTCGCCCTTATCCGGGGAGATTTGTCCGCCGATCAGACGCAACAGCGTCGTTTTGCCGATGCCTGATGGCCCCATGATCGCCGTCACCTTACCACGCGGCACCGTCAGGGAAATATTATCAAAAATGCAGCGGTCGCCTCGGGAAAAGCTGACATCGCGCATATCGATTAGATTCGCCACAGACTGACCCATTGATTCATCCTTTACTATTGCCTCGTTGATCGAAGAGTTTGGCGCTCAATTTAGCCCTGAACCCAACATATTTACAGATTATTACCTGTCCTGGTTAGCGAAAGCTGGCATTTGTTTTACTTTTTAGCCGCATAAAGTCAAAATTAAGAATTCGTGACGGCTTCCAGAAATCCTTCAAGTGGACCGGCGAGTATACCTGAAGAAAGGACTTTAGATGCTTTTAGCGACGGCGCTGTTAATAATTGGTTTACTTCTGGTGGTCTACGGTGCCGACCGACTGGTATTTGCCGCATCCATTTTATGTCGAAACTTCGGTATTCCCCCCATTATCATCGGGATGACCGTGGTCAGCATTGGTACATCGTTACCCGAGATAATTGTCTCCGTTGCCGCATCGATGAACGGGCAGCTTGATTTAGCCGTCGGTACCGCCATCGGCTCTAACATTACCAACATTCTGCTTATTTTAGGCCTGTCGGCGCTGATTCATCCTTTTACCGTGCATTCTGATGTTCTGCGTCGTGAATTACCGCTAATGTTGCTGGTAAGCATCTTAGCCGCATCGGTCCTGTATGACGGGCAATTGAGTCGCAGCGATGGTTTCTTTCTTCTGCTTCTGGCCGTGCTATGGCTGTTATTCATTGTTAAAATCGCCCGTCTGGCTGAGCGACAAGGTAACGACAGCCTGACCCGCGAGCAGATCGCGGAACTGCCACGCGAAGGCGGGTTACCGGTCGCATTTTTGTGGTTGGGTATTGCGCTAATTATTATGCCAATGGCAACGCGTATGGTGGTAGATAACGCAACCGTACTGGCGAACTACTTCGCCATGAGCGAACTCACCATCGGGCTGACTGTGGTCGCCATTGGTACCAGCCTGCCGGAGCTGGCAACGGCAATTGCGGGTCTGCGTAAAGGTGAAAACGATATTGCCGTCGGCAACATCATCGGCGCGAACATTTTTAATATTGTTATCGTCCTCGGACTGCCGGCGCTGATTACGCCGGGTGAAGTCAATCCGATGGCCTTCACCCGTGACTATAGCGTCATGCTGCTGGTGAGCGTAATTTTTGCACTACTCTGCTGGCGACGTCCGCGCCAGATTGGTCGCGGCGCGGGTGCGCTGCTGACCGGCGGTTTTATCATATGGCTGGCGATGCTGTATTGGTTATCGCCACTTCTCGTTGGATAACTGGAAACGCATTATGTCGCACTTAGAGTTGCAACCGGGTTTTGACTTTCAGCAAGCAGGCAAGGAAGTCCTGGCAATTGAACGTGAAGGCCTGGCGGAGCTTGATCAGTACATCAACCAAAATTTTACTCTCGCCTGCGAGAAAATATTCAGTTGCCCGGGCAAAGTTGTAGTGATGGGGATGGGGAAATCCGGACATATCGGGCGGAAAATGGCGGCCACATTTGCCAGCACCGGCACCCCCTCATTTTTCGTGCATCCAGGCGAAGCCGCACATGGCGATCTGGGCATGGTCTCGCCGCAGGATGTAGTCATCGCCATCTCTAACTCCGGTGAATCCAATGAGATAGCGGCGTTAATCCCGGTGTTAAAACGTCTTCATGTACCGCTTATCTGCATGACCGGTCGTCCGGAAAGCAGCATGGCGCGTGCGGCAGATGTGCATCTGTGTGTTAAAGTGCCCAAGGAAGCTTGCCCGTTAGGCCTGGCGCCGACCAGCAGCACGACCGCAACGCTGGTGATGGGCGATGCGCTAGCCGTGGCATTATTAAAAGCGCGTGGCTTTACCGCGGAAGATTTTGCGTTATCTCATCCCGGTGGCGCACTAGGCCGTAAGCTTTTACTGCGCGTTAACGATATTATGCATACGGGCGATGAGATCCCGCATGTGACTAAAAGCGCCAGCCTGCGTGACGCCTTACTTGAGATCACGCGTAAAAATCTCGGCATGACCGTCATTTGCGATGATGACATGAAGATTGACGGTATTTTCACCGATGGCGATTTACGTCGCGTCTTCGATATGGGCGTTGATGTTCGCCAGTTAGGCATTGCCGATGTGATGACCCCTGGCGGCATTCGCGTGCGTCCGGGCATTCTTGCCGTCGATGCCCTGAACTTAATGCAGTCCCGCCATATCACCTCGGTAATGGTTGCTGATGGCGACCGGTTACTTGGTGTGTTACATATGCATGATCTGCTGCGTGCAGGTGTAGTGTAAGAAACTCAAGGATAAAGAAAATGAGTAAAGCAGGTGCGTCGCTTGCGACCTGTTATGGACCCGTCAGCACAGACGTTATCACCCGGGCAGAGAACATCCGTTTGCTGATCCTGGATGTGGATGGCGTACTGTCTGATGGTCTGATTTATATGGGCAACAACGGTGAAGAGCTGAAGGCTTTTAACGTCCGCGATGGTTACGGAATTCGCTGTGCGCTCACTTCCGGTATCGAGGTTGCCATTATTACCGGACGAAAGGCTAAACTTGTAGAAGATCGCTGTGCCACATTGGGGATCACGCATTTGTATCAGGGGCAGTCAGACAAACTGGTCGCCTTTAACGATCTCCTTAGCAAACTGGCGATCGCTCCTGAAAATGTTGCGTACGTTGGCGATGATCTGATCGACTGGCCGGTGATGGCACAAGTGGGATTAAGCGTGGCGGTGGCGGATGCTCATCCTTTGCTGATCCCGCGGGCCGATTATGTCACCCGCATCGATGGGGGACGCGGCGCGGTACGTGAAGTCTGCGATTTATTACTCCTGGCGCAGGGCAAACTGGACGAGGCCAAAGGGCAATCGATATGAGCAAAACCAGACGTTGGGTTATCATTCTACTGTCGCTGGCTGTCCTTGTGATGATTGGTATTAATCTGGCAGACAAAGACGACACCGCTGAGGTCGTCGTAAATAACAACGAGCCAACCTATAAGAGCGAACATACTGATACCGTTGTGTATAGTCCCGAAGGCGCACTGAGCTATCACTTGATCGCGCAAAACGTTGAATATTATTCGGAACAAGCGGTTTCGTGGTTTACTCAACCGGTATTAACCACATTTGATAAGGATAAAGTACCGACCTGGACGATCAAGGCTGATAAAGCAAAATTGACCAACGATCGGATGCTATATCTGTACGGCCATGTTGAGGTCAACGCCCTGGTGCCCGACTCTCAACTACGCAGAATGACGACCGATAACGCACAGATTAACCTGGTGACACAAGACGTCACTTCCGATGATCTCGTCACGTTATATGGCACAACATTTAACTCCAGCGGACTGAAGATGCGCGGCAACTTACGCAGCAAGAACGCCGAGCTGATTGAAAAGGTTAGAACCTCATATGAAATCCAAAACAAACAAACTCAGCCTTAATCTTGTGCTTGCCAGCTCACTTCTGGCCGCCAGCATCCCGGCATTCGCCGTCACCGGCGATACCGAGCAGCCGATTCACATTGAGTCGGACCAGCAGTCTCTTGATATGCAAGGCAACGTGGTGACCTTTACTGGCAATGTGATTGTGACTCAGGGCACCATCAAAATTAACGCCGATAAAGTCGTCGTAACCCGCCCTGGCGGTGAAGACGGTAAAGAAGTCATTGATGGCTACGGTAATCCTGCAACCTTTTACCAGATGCAGGACAACGGTAAACCGGTTAAAGGCCACGCCTCACACATGCATTATGAACTGGCGAAAGACTTCGTCGTTCTCACCGGTAAGGCTTACCTGGAACAGCTCGATAGCAACATCACAGGCGATAAGATCACCTATCTGGTGAAAGAGCAGAAAATGCAGGCCTTCAGCGATAAAGGCAAACGCGTCACCACCGTTCTGGTACCGTCGCAGTTGCAGGACAAAAACAAGGCTCCGGCAGAGAAAAAAGGTAACTGATTCGTTATGGCAACATTAACTGCAAAGAACCTTGCAAAAGCCTATAAGGGCCGCCGTGTGGTGGAAGATGTCAGTCTGACCGTCAACTCCGGGGAGATCGTCGGTCTGCTCGGTCCTAACGGTGCGGGCAAGACAACGACCTTTTACATGGTGGTCGGCATTGTCCCACGTGATGCGGGCAACATTATCATTGATGACGAAGACATCAGCCTGCTGCCTTTGCATGCGCGCGCGCGTCGCGGCATCGGCTACTTGCCGCAGGAAGCGTCTATTTTCCGTCGCCTGAGCGTGTTTGATAACCTGATGGCGGTGCTGCAAATTCGTGACGATCTTACCAGCGAGCAGCGGGAAGATCGCGCCAACGAGCTGATGGAAGAGTTCCACATCGAACACCTGCGTGACAGCATGGGACAGTCGCTCTCCGGTGGTGAACGACGCCGCGTGGAGATCGCCCGCGCACTGGCCGCGAATCCGAAATTTATCCTGCTGGATGAACCGTTTGCTGGTGTTGACCCGATTTCCGTTATTGATATCAAACGGATCATCGAACATCTGCGCGACAGCGGGCTTGGGGTGCTGATTACCGACCATAACGTTCGCGAAACGCTGGCAGTGTGTGAGCGCGCCTACATCGTGAGTCAGGGCCACCTGATCGCGCATGGCACGCCAACAGAAATACTGCAGGATGAGCACGTTAAACGCGTATACCTTGGGGAAGACTTCAGACTCTGATAGGGTAGAAGACTTCACGTCACCGCAGGAGAGAACAACTCTGAACATGAAGCAAGGTTTGCAACTCAGGCTTAGCCAACAACTGGCGATGACGCCTCAGCTACAACAGGCTATCCGTCTGTTGCAGCTGTCCACGCTGGAACTTCAGCAAGAACTTCAGCAAGCGCTGGAAAGTAACCCACTGCTCGAGCAAACCGATCTTCACGACGAAATTGATACCCAGGAAAAACAGGACAGCGAATCCCTCGACACCGCAGATGCTCTCGAACAAAAAGAGATGCCAGAGGAGCTGCCACTTGACGCCAGTTGGGATGAAATTTACACCGCCGGTACGCCTTCTGGCACCAGCGGGGATTACATCGACGACGAACTGCCTGTGTATCAGGGTGAGACCACGCAATCGCTGCAGGATTACCTGATGTGGCAAGTGGAGCTGACCCCGTTCTCGGATACCGATCGCGCAATTGCGACATCCATTGTTGATGCGGTAGACGAAACCGGTTATCTCACCGTAACCCTGGACGATATTCTCGAAAGCATGGGCGATGACGACGTCGGCATGGACGAAATCGAAGCCGTGCTTAAACGCATTCAGCGTTTTGATCCCGTGGGCGTGGCGGCCAAAGATCTCCGCGACTGCTTACTGATCCAACTTTCACAGTTTGATAAAGCCACGCCGTGGCTGGAAGAAGCGCGCCTGATCATCAGCGATCACCTCGATCTGTTAGCCAACCATGACTTCCGCACGCTGATGCGCGTAACCCGGCTGAAAGAAGATGTGCTGAAAGAAGCCGTCAATCTTATTCAGTCCCTGGACCCCAGACCTGGGCAGTCTATCCAGACCGGGGAGCCAGAATACGTTATTCCGGATGTACTGGTGCGTAAGCATAACGATCGCTGGGTGGTCGAACTCAACGGCGACAGCATTCCACGGTTGCAGATTAACCAGCACTACGCCGCCATGTGCAACAGCGCGCGCAACGATGCTGACAGCCAGTTTATTCGTAGCAATCTGCAGGATGCAAAGTGGCTGATTAAAAGCCTGGAAAGTCGCAATGATACGCTGCTGCGCGTCAGTCGCTGTATCGTTGAACAGCAGCAAGCCTTCTTTGATCAAGGCGAAGAGTTTATGAAACCGATGGTGCTGGCGGATATCGCCCAGGCCGTCGAGATGCACGAATCGACCATTTCCCGAGTGACCACGCAAAAGTATCTGCACAGTCCGCGCGGCATTTTTGAATTGAAGTATTTCTTTTCCAGTCACGTTAACACTGAAGGCGGAGGCGAAGCCTCATCCACAGCTATCCGTGCACTGGTGAAGAAATTAATTGCTGCGGAAAACCCCGCGAAACCGCTGAGTGACAGCAAGTTAACCTCTATGCTGTCAGAACAGGGTATCATGGTGGCACGCCGCACTGTTGCGAAGTACCGAGAGTCTTTATCCATTCCGCCGTCGAACCAGCGCAAACAGCTGGTCTGACCCAACCGATAAGGAAGACACTATGCAGCTCAACATCACTGGAAACAACGTCGAAATCACTGAAGCCTTACGCGATTTTGTTAATACAAAATTCGCCAAGCTAGAACAATATTTCGACCGGATTAATCAGGTCTATATTGTGTTGAAAGTGGAGAAGGTGACACATATCTCGGACGCAACACTGCATGTGAACGGTGGCGAAATTCATGCCAGCGCGGAAGGTCAGGATATGTACGCCGCCATTGACGGTTTAATTGATAAACTGGCTCGGCAGTTAACAAAACATAAAGATAAACTGAAACAGCACTAACTTGTCCGGGCAGTTAGCGGGTGCAGGACGGCCTGTTGTGTCGCACAACGGGCCATTTGTACAGTTAGCGCTTAGGTGAAATTATGACAAATAACGATACGACTCTACAACTGAGCAATGTTCTTAACCAGGAATGTACACGCGCTGGCGTTCACTGCCAAAGCAAGAAACGCGCGCTGGAAATCATCAGCGAACTGGCGGCAAAACAGCTCAGCTTGCCCTCTCAGGTGGTATTTGAAGCTATTCTGACGCGTGAAAAAATGGGCAGTACCGGCATCGGTAATGGAATTGCTATCCCGCACGGAAAGCTGGAAGAAGACACAATGCGCGCAGTTGGCGTGTTTGTGCAACTTGAAACGCCTATTGCTTTCGACGCCATTGATAATCAACCCGTCGATCTGCTTTTCGCCCTGCTGGTTCCGGCAGACCAAACCAAGACGCATTTGCATACGTTGTCGCTGGTCGCCAAACGTCTGGCCGATAAAACCATCTGCCGCCGCCTGCGCGCAGCACAGAGTGACCAGGAGTTGTATCAAATCATCACGGACACCGAAGGTGGACTGGATGAAGCATAACAACCCAATGGCATCCTTTTTTGTCGTTGTGAGGAGAAACAGTACATGGTACTGATGATCGTCAGCGGTCGTTCGGGGTCAGGAAAATCTGTCGCCCTGCGAGCGCTGGAAGATATGGGTTTTTACTGCGTGGATAACCTTCCCGTAGTGCTGTTGCCCGATCTGGCTCGTACTCTGGCCGATCGCCAGATTTCTGCGGCCGTCAGCATTGATGTGCGCAACATGCCTGAGTCCCCAGAGATTTTCGAGCAGGCAATGAACAATCTGCCTGAAGGCTTCTCACCACAGTTGCTGTTCCTGGACGCCGATCGTAACACCCTGATTCGCCGCTACAGCGACACGCGTCGCCTGCATCCTCTTTCCAGCAAGAACTTATCTCTGGAGAGCGCTATCGATAAGGAAAGCGATTTGCTGGAGCCGCTGCGCTCTCGTGCTGACCTGATCGTGGATACCTCCGAAATGTCCGTGCACGAACTGGCGGAAATGTTGCGTACCCGCCTGCTGGGCAAGCGTGAACGTGAGTTGACGATGGTATTCGAATCCTTTGGTTTCAAACATGGTATCCCAATTGACGCGGATTACGTCTTTGACGTGCGCTTCCTGCCTAACCCGCACTGGGATCCGAAGCTGCGCCCGATGACCGGTCTTGACCGCCCCGTCGCCGCCTTCCTTGACAGGCACACAGAAGTACACAATTTTATCTACCAGACTCGCAGCTATCTTGAGCTATGGTTACCCATGCTGGAGACCAACAACCGCAGCTACCTCACCGTAGCTATCGGCTGTACCGGCGGGAAACACCGTTCGGTGTATATTGCAGAGCAGCTGGCAGACTACTTCCGCTCACGCGGTAAAAACGTACAGTCACGCCATCGTACGCTGGAAAAACGTAAATCATGACCGTGAAGCAAACCGTTGAAATCACGAATAAGCTGGGTATGCATGCTCGCCCAGCCATGAAACTGTTTGAATTGATGCAGGGTTTTGAAGCAGAAGTTTTGCTGCGTAATGATGAAGGAACGGAAGCCGAGGCAAACAGTGTTATCGCTCTGCTGATGCTGGATTCCGCCAAAGGGCGTCAGATAGAAGTTGAAGCCACGGGTCCACAGGAAGTGGAAGCCCTGGCAGCGGTGATTGCCCTGTTTAATTCAGGATTTGATGAAGATTAGTCGAGTACCTGAAGCGCTGCGCTCATCAGGCCTACACGGCAACGTCACACTCCCGTAGGCCGGATCCGTATCCGGCAATAAACCCATTAATACAGCTTATTTTCCCGCATAAACGACTCACCGCCTAGCTGGCGCATTTGGCGCATAATCCACGCCTGACGGCTACGTACATAACCAGAAGGCGCATTCGCTTTAAAACGCAAAGGATTGGGTAATACCGCCGCCAGCAAGGCCGCTTCAGACAGACTCAGCCGACTGGCTGGCTTATGGAAATAGCGCTGCGCCGCTGCCTCCACGCCGAAAACCCCATCACCAAACTCAGCAATATTCAGGTAAACGGTCAGAATACGCTTCTTGCTCCAGACGGTTTCCATACCCAGCGTTAGCCCGGCTTCAAGACCTTTACGCACCCAGCTACGTCCATCCCACAGAAAGAGGTTTTTTGCCGTCTGTTGCGATAACGTCGACGCCCCGCGAATACGGTTTTCATTACGTTCGTTGTGCGCCAGCGCTTTCTCTATGGCGGAAACATCGAATCCCCAGTGCTCGGGAAACTTCTGGTCCTCCGCGGCGATCACCGCCAGTCCCATCCACGGTGAGATCTCATCCATGCTCACCCAGTCTGAGTGCGCCACATAACCGAAATCACCGGACAGCCATGCGCTCAGTTGCCGCTCGACCATCACGGCAGAGAAAGGGACTGGCATCACGCTGAAAAGTGCGATGCCCCCGACCCAGAATACGGCGAGGACAACGACCGCCCGCAGAAAGATACGTCGCAGAAAGGCGGTAACTCCTTTTCTCATTCAGCCAGCACCAGCACACGTGATACCAGTTTATCGATACCACTCGCGGCCTGAGCGATGTCCTGCGCCAGCATATAGGCGGGAGTGGTGACGATTTTGTTGTCTTCATCAACGACAATGTCATCAACCGGACAAGGCACATGTTCTGCGCCCATCTCTTCCAGCACCTCTGCCGTATCAATATCAGTACCGATGGTCAGACGTAGCGGAAAGTCAAAAATTTTAGGTAACATTGCAGGCGCAATGCACATAAATCCCAGCGGCTTACCCGCCTGATGCATAGCCACCGCCAGCGCAGCTAAGTCGCTATCAACCCGGCACTCACTGCCCTGGCTGGCAAAATTGCTCAGATTTTTGGCCGCGCCAAACCCGCCTGGCACGATCAACGCATCCAGTTCCGTTGAGACTGCCTGAGCAAGTGGGCGAATATCACCGCGTGTTATACGGGCGGCTTCAATCAGCACATTACGCGTTTCCTGCATCGGCTCGCCGGTCAGATGATTAATCACATCCGCTTGTTGTTTATCCGGTGCGAAACAGACGGCCTGAGCACCGTTGCGGGCAATCGCCAGAAGCGTGAGAACAGTTTCATGGATCTCTGCGCCGTCATACACGCCACATCCGCTGAGCACTACACCCACTTTTTTCATCGTGATACTCCTTTCTCAACTGGCTGAAACATATTAGTTATTATGATTTAAATGCTACGCTTCACACATTTAACTGATTCATGTAACAAATTATTTAAGATTTGCTATCTTAACTGCGTGCGGCCTGAAAATTAGGGCTGCGCCCTTGTAAACAATGATAATAATTTACGGCGCAGCCACGATTTCCCTGGTGTTGGCGCAGTATTCGCGCACCCCGGTCAAGCCGGGGTCATTTTTTTTCCACGCTCGCCACCCAGGCCTTCAATACCGCCACGTCGTGCTGCCACTCCTGCTTCATCTCTTCAATCCATTCAGCAACATTATCTTCCCAGGCTGGAAGGTCTGGCGACTGGATTTGCTGACCTAACTGTTGCAGGTGGCGCAGCCCCACGGAACCTGCCGCGCCTTTAATTTTATGGCCTTCCTCAACAACGCCTTTTTTATCCCGTGCGGTCAGATTGGACTCCAGCACGCTCAAATATCCCGGCATCATCTTCTCAAACACCGCCAGCCCGTCGGTTATTAACTTCGGTCCCACCAGCTCGAGGTATTGTTCCAACATAGGAATATCTAACAGCGCTTGCGATTTACTGCTCTCTTCAGATGTCACAGTGCTCTCCTCTTTGTTTCGGGTATCCCAGTATTTTTTGATCATGGCGGTTAACGCCGGAACCGACAGCGGCTTACTCAGCACGTCGTCCATTCCCGCGTCCAGATACTCTTTTTTATCTTTCAGAACGTTGGCGGTAAGCGCAACCAGCGGCGGCAGGTCCTCACGGGCGTATTTTTGCGTCAGCTCGCGCGAGATATCCAGACCGGTCATATCCGGTAGCTGAATATCCAGCAGCACCAGGTCATATTCGCCCGGCGTGAACATTTCCAGCGCGGCTTTCCCGGTCATGGCGACATCCACGCTGTTGCCCAGTTTTTCCAGCACTGAACGCGCGACAATAACGTTCAGTTCGATATCTTCCACCAGCAGCACATTCAGGGCTGGCAGCGGCATGTCGTCGTCTTCAAAGGCGTCTTCAATCTCTTCCGCTACCGCAGGCGCATGCACGGTCAGCGTAAAGATGGAGCCTTTGCCAGCCTGGCTGGAGACCGTAATATCGCCGCCCATGTTTTTCGCCAGACGCTTCGATACGGCCAGTCCAATCCCGGTTCCCGTTGCCGGTTTGCCGCCATTGCTGTCCTTCACCTGATAATACATGGCGAAGATTTTATCTTGCTCATCCTGCGGAATACCGATCCCGGAATCTTCAACTTCGAAATGCAGTATATTCCCCTGGTCATAGCGCGCCCGCACGGTTACCTGTCCCTGCTGGGTAAACTTCACGGCGTTGCTGATCAGATTCCACAGAATCTGGCGCAAACGCGTGCCGTCGGTAATGACCTTATGCGGTAGTGGTAACGTCGGCTCAAGCACAAAACGCAGCCCTTTTTGCTGCGCCTGCAGGCCAGAGAGGTTTTCCAGATCCGCCATAAAACTGGTGAAATCGATCGGCTGGTTATCGAGCTGAACTTTACGTCGCTCCATCTTATCCATGTCGATAATATCGTTGAAAATATTCCCCAGCGTCACGGCAGAGACGTGGATTGTTTTCAGGTATTTTTCCTGCTCAGCGGTCAGATCCGTATCCAGCAGGATCCGGCTTAAGCCGACAATGCCGTTAAGCGGGGTGCGCAGTTCGTGGCTGATGGTAGAAATGAAGGTGGTCTTATCGCGGCTGGCGCGCTCTAACGCATCCTGATAACGCTTACGCTCGGTAATATCGCGCCCAAAGCCCATCAGACCATGCCGCTTACCTACGCGGTCATAGTAAGGCACTTTGCGAATTTCAAAGCAGGCTTTGCGCCCGTCCGGATAGTCCAGCCACTGTTCGTAGGTGAGTGAGACGTTATGACGGAACACCTTCTCGTCGGTTTCAATGACCTTTTCTGCCGCCTCAGGGGAGTAAACATCAGCCGGTTTTAAATTCACCAACTGCTTTTCGCTCTTGCCGGTCAGCAGTTCCATGGCACGGTTACAGCCGGAAAATTCTTTATCTTCATTACGATAAAAAACCAGATCCGGCGAGGCATCAAGGAAAGAGCGTAAAAAGGAAGACTGCTGCTCAAGCTGAATCTGCGCTTCTTCGCGCTCTTTGATTTCAACCTTCAACTGCTCGAACGTATCCTGGCGCTCCGCTTCGGCTTTTTCGCGCTCAACAATTTCCTGATTAAGCTGGGCAATATTATCTTTTAACTGCACATTGAGCTTGAGATCGCGCTCGCGCATCTCTTCCAGCTTTTGTACCAGTCGTGACAAGCGTTGCCGGGACTCTTCCAGTTGCTCCACCACCACTGACAGAAAATAGACGGCCCAGGGGGTAATTAACAGACCAAAAAAGATAGAGCGGATAACATCAATGCTTTCTACCTGGCCATGCAGCACCATGGTGACAGCCATCTGCACCACAATCGCCAACACGACCAGCGCCAGCGCCAATAACAGCGAAAAGCGCACCAGACCCAATTTCATCATCAGGTCGACGTAATATTGCGCCAGCATACGGATTTGCTTCATAGAGGGTTCCTTCACGACAACTTGGCACAATAATACTCAATTCTCAGCGTGACGTTGAAGATTGTGCAAGAAATGCGGAGGTTATCGGTGAAATGACCGAGGAGAGATTCAACGTGGGCCTGATAAGCGTAGCGTCATCAGGCAAGCAGGCGCAGATTGCCGGATGGTTAGCTCCCAGGCTGAATCCACGGAGTGCCAAGCGCAGAGCCTTGAACACCATGTGCATTGAGATAGCGATCCAGTTCGACCATCCCGGTCCAGCGGTTTTCACACCATAGCGGAGCCAACAGCATTGGGCGACGCGCGCTGGCAGAGATTCGATGATAAATCACCTCTGGCGGCGTATGGCGGATCATCTCCCCGGCGGTAACCGTGTAGTCGTCCAGTTCAATTCCGTTCAGCCGTCCGGCTTCCCAGGCCTTTGCCATCGTACTGCCTTTCACAATATGCAGCGGATGCAGCTTAATACCGTCAACGCCCGTCTCCACCACTCGTTCCATGGTTTGCAGACAGTCTGCCTGTCCTTCTCCCGGCAGACCAACAATCAGGTGTGAGCACACTTTCAGCCCGCGCTCGCGCGCCAGCCGCGTGGTGTTCTGATAGCAGGCAAAATCATGGCCGCGATTAATCCGGTGTAGGGTTTTGTCATGCGCGGTTTGCAGACCGAGCTCCAGCCATACCTCATAGCCGAGGTCTTTATACTCACAAAGCAGATCGAGTACCGCATCCGGCACGCAGTCGGGGCGCGTCCCAACGCATAACCCGACGATGTTGGCCTGGCTGACCGCCTGTTGATACATCGAACGCAGCACCTGTACTTCCGCAAAGGTGCTGGTATAAGCTTGGAAATAGGCCAGATAGCGTCTGGCGCGATTGACCAACTGCGCCTGATGCTCAAGCTGCTCGGCAATTGAATGGTGCTGCTGTGCTTCATCGGCAAACGAGGCGACATTACAGAAAGTACATCCGCCGCGTCCGATGGTGCCATCACGGTTTGGACAGCTAAATCCGCCGTGCAGCGTGAGTTTATGAACCTTTTGCCCATAACGGCGAGAAAGATCCCCACCAAACATATTGACTAATTTCTGTAACTGCATAATCTGGTAGACCGCGCCTTGAAAAGAGGCCAAAGCCTGCCATTTTTTGCCCCAGTCGGCGATGACCTGGATCAATCGCCCTGGCGAGCCTTTATTTATTGCATAACAAATCAAAATAATCGAAATTCCATTCACTCAAAATATAATTACTTTTCCTTATATCCAGCTGTTTTTTTTATCTTCTTATACTCTCAGCGTAAAAACAGTATCTTTAAGACGCCAAAACTCTAAAAACCAGCATAAAATGCCAAGTATATCGATAAACAAAGGGAGGACGAGAGATATCCGGCCTCTCTTACAGTGAGACAGATCACACTTCCCAGGGCATCCTCCTCAGGTTATATCAATGTATAAAACCCTTTTATTTCAATATTTTCATAAAGTTAATTGCACAATAGCACATTTTTGCATAAATAAGATTGCCATTTGACCTGTGTGTGGATTCCCGATAACTTGGAAATCCGCTGGAAGCTTTCTGGATGAGCAGTCTGCTCATCATATTTATGCAGTAATTGAGATTCCCTCTGAAGCAAGTCCTCAAACTTGTTTGACCTGTGCGAAAAGGATAAAGAGGGCGAATGCGAGGTAAGTGTATGACACGCAAACCCCGTCGCCATGCTCTTGGTGTGCCCGTGCGCAACGGTCCAGATGGGAATCCCGCAGAGCCTGGGGAGGTTCACTGATATGTTGTACGATAAATCCCTTGAGAGGGATAACTGTGGTTTCGGCCTGATCGCCCACATAGAAGGCGAACCTAGCCACAAGGTAGTGCGTACCGCCATACACGCACTGGCCCGCATGCAGCACCGTGGCGCAATTCTTGCCGATGGAAAAACCGGCGATGGTTGCGGCCTGTTGTTACAAAAACCTGACCGCTTTTTCCGCATCGTAGCGCAAGAGCGCGGCTGGCGTTTAGCCAAAAACTACGCCGTCGGCATGATCTTTTTAAATAAAGACGCTGAGCTGGCAGCTGCTTCTCGTCGCATTGTAGAAGAAGAATTACAGCAGGAGACCCTGTCGATTGTCGGCTGGCGCGACGTGCCGACTAACGAAGGTGTTCTCGGTGAAATTGCGCTCTCCTCCCTGCCTCGTATCGAGCAAATTTTTGTTAATGCCCCTGCGGGCTGGCGTCCGCGTGATATGGAGCGTCGCCTGTTCATCGCGCGCCGTCGTATCGAAAAACGCCTCCAGGAAGATAAAGACTTCTATGTCTGTAGCTTGTCGAACCTGGTCAATATCTATAAAGGTCTGTGTATGCCGGCGGATCTGCCGCGCTTTTACCTGGACCTGGCGGACCTGCGTCTGGAATCGGCCATCTGCCTGTTCCACCAGCGCTTCTCCACCAACACCGTACCACGCTGGCCGCTGGCGCAACCGTTTCGCTACCTGGCGCACAATGGTGAAATCAACACCATCACCGGCAACCGCCAGTGGGCGCGCGCTCGTACCTATAAATTCCAGACGCCGCTGATCCCTGATCTGCACGACGCCGCACCGTTCGTTAACGAAACCGGCTCCGACTCCAGCTCAATGGATAACATGCTGGAACTGCTGCTGGCTGGCGGGATGGATATCATCCGCGCCATGCGTTTACTGGTGCCGCCGGCCTGGCAGAATAACCCGGATATGGACCCGGAGCTGCGCGCGTTCTTCGACTTTAACTCCATGCACATGGAGCCGTGGGATGGTCCGGCGGGTATCGTTATGTCCGACGGTCGCTTTGCCGCCTGTAACCTTGACCGCAACGGCCTGCGTCCGGCGCGCTACGTCATCACCAAAGACAAGCTGATTACCTGCGCTTCTGAAGTCGGGATCTGGGATTATCAGCCGGATGAAGTGGTTGAGAAAGGTCGCGTCGGCCCTGGGGAGTTGATGGTTATCGATACCCGTAGCGGGCGCATTCTGCATTCGGCTGAAACCGATGACGATCTGAAAAGCCGCCACCCCTACAAAGAGTGGATGGAGAAGAACGTCCGCCGTCTGGTGCCTTTCGAAGACCTGGCTGACGATCAGGTCGGCAGCCGTGAACTGGACGATGACACCCTCGCCAGCTACCAGAAACAGTTTAACTACAGCGCTGAAGAGCTGGATTCCGTTATCCGCGTGCTCGGTGAAAATGGTCAGGAAGCGGTCGGTTCAATGGGTGATGATACCCCGTTTGCCGTGCTCTCCAGCCAGCCGCGCATCATTTATGACTACTTCCGCCAGCAGTTTGCCCAGGTCACCAACCCGCCGATCGACCCGCTGCGTGAAGCGCACGTCATGTCGCTGGCCACCAGCATCGGTCGTGAGATGAACGTCTTCTGCGAAGCCGAAGGTCAGGCGCACCGTCTGAGCTTTAAGTCGCCGATCCTGCTGTACTCCGATTTCACCCAGCTCACCACCATGAAAGAGGAGCATTATCGCGCTGACCGACTGGATATCACCTTCGACGTGACGGAAACCACGCTCGAAGAGACCGTCAAAGCATTGTGCGATAAGGCTGAACAGATGGTGCGTAACGGCACGGTGCTGTTGGTGCTTTCTGACCGTAATATCGCAAAAAACCGCTTGCCGGTTCCGGCACCGATGGCCGTTGGCGCAGTACAAACACGTCTGGTAGAACAAAGCCTGCGTTGCGATGCCAACATCATCGTTGAAACCGCCAGCGCCCGTGACCCGCACCATTTTGCCGTTCTGCTCGGTTTTGGCGCGACGGCCATTTATCCGTATCTCGCGTATGAAACGCTGGGACGTCTGATCGACACTCAAGCGATTGCCAAAGATTACCGGACCGTGATGCTGAACTACCGTAACGGCATCAACAAGGGTCTGTACAAAATCATGTCCAAAATGGGCATCTCGACCATCGCCTCTTACCGCTGCTCGAAGTTGTTTGAAGCCGTTGGTCTGCACGATGATGTTGTGGCTTTATGCTTCCAGGGCGTGGTCAGTCGCATCAGCGGCGCGGGTTTTACCGACTTCCAGCAGGATCTGCTGAACCTCTCCAAACATGCCTGGCTGGCGCGTAAGCCTATCAGCCAGGGCGGTTTGCTGAAGTACGTCCACGGCGGCGAATACCACGCCTACAACCCGGACGTGGTGCGCACGCTGCAACAGGCAGTACAAAGCGGCGAGTACAGCGACTATCAGGAATATGCAAAGCTGGTCAATGAGCGTCCGGCGGCCACGCTGCGCGATCTGCTGGCGATTACACCTGGCGATGAAGCCGTAAGCATTAGCGAAGTAGAACCCGCAACCGAACTGTTTAAACGCTTTGATACCGCAGCGATGTCTATCGGGGCATTAAGCCCGGAAGCACACGAGGCGCTGGCCGAAGCCATGAACAGCATCGGCGGTAACTCGAACTCCGGTGAAGGCGGCGAAGATCCGGCGCGCTACGGCACTAACAAGGTGTCGCGCATTAAGCAGGTGGCTTCCGGTCGCTTTGGCGTAACCCCAGCGTACCTGGTCAATGCTGATGTCATTCAGATTAAAGTCGCTCAAGGCGCGAAGCCGGGCGAAGGCGGTCAGTTACCGGGTGATAAAGTCACCCCGTACATCGCCAAACTGCGTTATTCGGTGCCGGGCGTGACGCTGATCTCCCCGCCGCCGCACCACGATATCTACTCTATCGAGGACTTAGCGCAGCTGATTTTCGACCTGAAACAGGTCAACCCGAAAGCGATGATCTCGGTGAAGCTGGTTTCCGAACCGGGCGTCGGCACTATTGCGACCGGCGTGGCGAAAGCCTATGCGGATCTGATTACCATTGCCGGTTACGACGGCGGTACCGGGGCAAGCCCACTCTCCTCGGTAAAATACGCGGGCTGCCCGTGGGAGCTGGGGCTGGTGGAAACTCAGCAGGCGCTGGTGGCTAACGGTCTGCGTCACAAGATCCGTCTGCAGGTCGATGGCGGTCTGAAAACCGGCGTCGATATCATTAAAGCGGCAATTTTGGGTGCAGAAAGCTTCGGTTTCGGCACCGGCCCCATGGTCGCGCTGGGCTGTAAATACCTGCGTATTTGCCATCTAAACAACTGCGCAACCGGTGTGGCAACTCAGGATGACAAACTGCGTAAGAACCACTATCACGGCCTGCCGTTCAAAGTGACTAACTACTTTGAATTTATCGCCCGCGAAACCCGCGAGCTGATGGCGCAACTGGGCGTGAAACGTCTGGTGGATCTGATTGGTCGTACCGACCTGCTCAAAGAGCTGGAAGGGTTTACCGCCAAGCAGCAGAAACTGGAGCTGTCTCGTCTGCTGGAAACCGCTGAACCGCATCCAGGTAAAGCGCTGCATTGCACTGAAAACAATCCGCCGTTTGATAACGGCGTGCTGAACGCCCAGCTGTTACAGCAGGCGAAACCGTTTGTCGATGAGCGCCAGAGCAAAACCTTCTGGTTCGATATCCGCAACACCGACCGTTCCGTCGGCGCATCGCTGTCGGGCTATATCGCTCAGACGCATGGCGATCAGGGGCTGGCATCTGACCCGATTAAAGCGCACTTCAGCGGTACCGCAGGCCAGAGCTTCGGCGTGTGGAACGCGGGCGGCGTGGAGCTGTATCTGACCGGCGATGCCAACGACTATGTCGGTAAAGGCATGGCGGGCGGCCTGCTGGCAGTGCGTCCTCCGGTTGGCTCTGCTTTCCGTAGCCATGAGGCGAGCATCATTGGTAACACCTGCCTGTATGGTGCTACCGGTGGCCGCCTGTTTGCTGCGGGTCGTGCGGGTGAGCGTTTTGCGGTGCGTAACTCCGGCGCTATTACCGTGGTTGAAGGTATTGGCGACAACGGCTGTGAATATATGACCGGCGGCATCGTGTGTATTCTCGGCAAAACCGGCGTCAACTTCGGTGCGGGCATGACCGGCGGATTCGCCTACGTGCTCGACGAAGACGGTGAATTCCGCAAACGCGTGAACCCGGAACTGGTAGAAGTACTGAGCGTGGACTCGCTGGCTATTCATGAGGAACACCTGCGCGGTCTGATTACCGAGCACGTACAACATACCGGTTCTTCACACGGCGAAGAGATCCTGGCGAACTGGCCAGCATTCTCGGCGAAATTCGCGCTGGTAAAACCGAAATCCAGTGATGTGAAAGCACTGTTGGGTCACCGTAGTCGTAGCGCAGCAGAGCTGCGTGTGCAGGCGCAGTAAGGGGTAGCAGCAATGAGTCAGAACGTATACCAATTTATCGACCTGCAGCGCGTTGATCCACCGAAGAAACCGCTGAAGATCCGTAAGATCGAATTTATCGAGATCTACGAGCCGTTTTCCGAAGGCCAGGCCAAAGCACAGGCAGATCGCTGTCTTTCCTGCGGCAACCCGTACTGCGAGTGGAAGTGCCCGGTACATAACTACATCCCGAACTGGCTTAAGCTGGCGAATGAGGGACGTATTTTTGAAGCGGCAGAACTGTCGCACCAGACTAACACTCTGCCGGAAGTCTGTGGCCGAGTGTGCCCGCAGGATCGTCTTTGTGAAGGATCCTGCACGCTAAACGATGAGTTCGGTGCGGTAACTATCGGCAACATCGAGCGCTATATCAACGATAAAGCGTTCGAGATGGGCTGGCGTCCGGATATGACTGGCGTTCGCCAGACGGACAAGCGCGTGGCGATCATCGGTGCAGGTCCGGCGGGCCTGGCCTGTGCTGATGTGCTGACCCGCAACGGCGTGAAGGCGGTGGTATTTGACCGCCACCCGGAAATCGGCGGTCTGCTGACCTTCGGGATCCCGGCATTCAAGCTGGAGAAAGAGGTCATGACCCGTCGCCGTGAAATCTTCACTGGTATGGGCATTGAGTTCAAACTAAACGTGGAAGTGGGCCGCGACGTGCAGCTTAACGATCTGCTGAAGGATTACGATGCCGTGTTCCTTGGTGTAGGTACCTATCAGTCGATGCGCGGTGGGCTGGAAAACGAAGACGCTTCCGGCGTATTTGATGCCCTGCCGTTTCTGATCGCCAATACCAAACAGTTGATGGGATTCGGCGAAAGCAGTGACGAGCCGTACATCAGCATGGAAGGCAAACGCGTCGTTGTTCTCGGCGGTGGCGATACCGCGATGGACTGCGTGCGGACCTCGGTTCGCCAGAACGCGGCACACGTAATCTGCGCCTATCGCCGCGACGAAGAGAACATGCCGGGTTCCAAACGCGAGGTGAAAAACGCGCGTGAAGAAGGGGTCGAGTTCCAGTTCAACGTCCAGCCTTTAGGCGTGGAAGTGAATGCCAACGGTAAAGTGTGCGGCGTGAAAATGGCGCGCACCGAAATGGGCGAACCGGATGCGAAGGGGCGTCGCCGCGCGGAGATCGTCGCCGGTTCCGAGCACGTTGTTCCGGCTGATGCGGTGGTACTGGCGTTTGGCTTCCGCCCGCACAGCATGGAGTGGCTGAAAGAGCACAGCGTCGAGCTGGATTCTCAGGGCCGTATTATTGCTCCGGAACGCAGCGATAACGCCTTCCAGACCAGCAACCCAAAAATCTTCGCTGGTGGCGATATCGTGCGTGGTTCGGATCTTGTAGTCACCGCGATTGCCGAAGGTCGTAAAGCGGCAGACGGTATCCTGAACTACCTGGAAGTGTAAGTAAGCGTCTTCTGGCATCTCATCTTCGAACGCTGATGAGATGCCAGATTCCTCGCAATACCCCTGCCCCCTCCCCTCTATCAACACCGTGAAAGAGAACTAAAAAAACATACGGAAACGTTTGCTTTATTCTGAGAACTGTATATTATGCGGCGGATTTTTTGGGCAAAATTCATGGAGGCGTTGTGTCGCAGGACAACAATTATAGCCAGGGCCCCGTCCCTCTGGCGGCGCGGAAGGGCGTGATTCCACTAACGTTTGTCATGTTGGGACTCACATTTTTTTCCGCCAGTATGTGGACCGGTGGCACACTCGGTACCGGTCTTTCCTATAATGATTTCTTCCTTGCAGTTCTCTTCGGTAATCTTCTCCTCGGTATTTACACTGCATTTCTCGGTTTTATCGGCGCAAAAACAGGGCTCTCAACCCACCTTCTGGCACGTTACTCATTTGGTTTGAAAGGTTCATGGCTTCCCTCACTGCTCTTAGGCGGTACACAGGTAGGCTGGTTTGGCGTTGGTGTGGCCATGTTTGCTATCCCGGTTGGCAAAGCGACGGGGATTGACGTCAATATTCTGATTGCGGTTTCCGGTCTGTTGATGACCCTGACTATCTTTTTTGGCATCTCGGCGCTGACCGTTTTATCTATCATCGCCGTACCTGCCATCGTCGTTCTTGGCAGCTACTCCGTCTGGCTGGCGGTGAGCGATGTCGGCGGTTTAGACCATTTAAAAGCGATAGTGCCGCAGACACCGCTGAATTTCTCCACCGCACTGGCGCTGGTGGTCGGCTCATTTATCAGCGCAGGCACGTTAACCGCCGACTTTGTCCGCTTTGGCCGCAACGCCAAAGGTGCGGTACTGATTGCCATGGTGGCATTTTTCCTTGGCAACTCGTTGATGTTTATCTTCGGCGCTGCGGGTGCCGCCGCTGTTGGACAGGCGGACATCTCTGACGTAATGATTGCTCAGGGCCTGCTGCTGCCCGCAATTGTGGTTCTCGGCCTGAATATCTGGACCACCAACGACAATGCGCTCTACGCTTCAGGTTTGGGATTTGCCAATATTACCGGCCTTTCCAGCCGTTCGTTGTCGGTGGCTAACGGTATTATCGGCACACTGTGCGCACTGTGGCTTTACAATAACTTTGTCGGTTGGCTGACATTTTTGTCGGCAGCGATTCCTCCAATTGGTGGAGTGATTATCGCCGACTATCTGCTGAACCATCGCCGATATGCCGACTTCAGCAAAGCACAATTTATTTCCGTAAACTGGATAGCTATCCTGTCCGTTGCACTGGGCATTGCCGCCGGTCACTATATTCCCGGTATCGTGCCCGTCAACGCCGTACTCGGCGGCGTATTCAGCTATATCCTGCTGAACCCACTTTTCAATCGCAGCCTTGCTAAATCACCAGAGGTCAGCCATGCAGAATAATAACATCACCATTCGTCAGGCGCGTTTACAGGGACGCGAAGGATTGTGGCAGCTCACGGTTGAAAACGGACGCTTCAGCCGAATTGAGGCTCAGGACGCCGCTACGTTGCCGCAGGGGGAAGTGCTTGATGCCGAAGGTGGCCTGGCAATCCCACCGTTCGTTGAGCCACATATCCACCTGGATACCACGCAAACCGCGGGGGAGCCGAGCTGGAACCAGTCTGGTACGTTATTTGAAGGCATTGAGCGCTGGGCCGAACGTAAGGCAATGCTCACTCACGATGACGTCAAAGCGCGCGCCATGCAGACTCTTAAGTGGCAGATGGCCAACGGCATCCAGTATGTCCGCACTCACGTTGATGTTTCCGACCCAACGCTGACCGCGCTGAAAGCCATGCTGGAGGTGAAGCAAGAAGTCGCTCCGTGGGTAGAGCTACAGATTGTCGCATTCCCGCAAGAGGGCATTCTTTCTTATCCCAACGGTGAAGCGTTATTAGAGGAAGCCGTGCGTTTGGGGGCCGACGTCATTGGTGCGATCCCCCACTTTGAATTTACGCGTGAATATGGCGTGGAGTCGTTGCACAAAATTTTCGCCCTCGCGCAAAAATACGACAGACTTATCGACGTGCACTGTGACGAAATTGACGATGAGCAATCACGCTTTGTTGAAACCGTCGCGGCGCTGGCCCATCGCGACAATATGGGTGAGCGCGTGACCGCCAGCCATACTACGGCAATGCACTCCTATAACGGCGCGTATGCTTCCCGTCTTTTCCGCCTGTTGAAAATGTCCGGCATTAACTTTGTCGCGAATCCACTGGTGAATATTCACCTGCAAGGGCGCTTTGACACGTATCCTAAACGCCGCGGCGTCACACGCGTCAAAGAGATGCTGGAGGCGGAGATCAACGTCTGCTTCGGCCATGATGACGTCTTCGATCCGTGGTATCCGCTAGGCACCGCGAATATGCTGCAGGTACTGCACATGGGGTTACATGTGTGTCAGCTGATGGGATACGGACAAATTAACGATGGCCTGAATCTGATCACCACCCACAGCGCGAAAACCCTGCACCTGCAGGACTACGGTCTGAGCGTAGGGAATTCCGCGAACCTGGTGATTTTACCGGCAGAGAATGGATTTGACGCGGTTCGTCGCCAGACGCCTGCACGTTATTCCATTCGTCACGGGCGAATCATTGCCGAGACTGTGCCGAGCCAAACGACGCTGCATCTGACGCAGCCGGAAGCGGTGACGTTTAAGCGCTAGGTTGTAATATCCGGTGTCGGATGGCGCAAGCCTTGCCATCCGACACCGTCACTCTCATCGTCAGGTGTGTAATAAACTGGCGCGCACCTTGATCACCACCTTTTTGATGTCCATCGGAGCCTGTACCACGCAGCCCGGCTTATGCGGCTCGCCCGGCATAAAAATCACAAATCTTCCCGGCTTCAGTACCATCGCCTGCTCATCGGCAATCTGGCTACACAGCTGATAATCATCCTCAACGTGCATCTCTTCGCACTGACGAGCAGAATCAGTCATCCCGAACAGAATGCGTTCTTCACCAGATAACAGCACCTGAATATCAATGTACTCCCTGTGCAGTTCCGCTTTCTTTTGCTCCGGGCTCTGCGTTGCAAATTGCATAACATTCATAAAAATATTATCGCCCTGCAACTCGTAGCGCCCTGGCGTTTTCTCCTGCGGATTCGCCGCAACAGCCAGCGTTAACGCCTGCTGCAAGACCGGATGTAATCCGGCAGAAGGCAATGAACGCAACTCATCTGACATCATAATCAATCTCCCTGGGCCAACAGCGCGGCCCCCAGTAATCCAGCGTCATGACGGTAATGCGCCGCCCGTAATTCTACGTGGTAAGCCGAAGGCTCTTGTGCCAGATAGTTTTCCACCAGCGCCAGATACCCTTCTGCCAGCCCCACGCTGCCGCCAATCACCACAATCTGGCAATCGATCGTGGCCTTCACATCGGCGACAAGCCTTGCCAAAGTACGTGCCGAACGATGGATCAACCGACTGGCCTGCTCATCACCCTGCCCGGCGCGGCTAAAAATGGTTTTGGCGTCGCATCCAGCAAGCGTACCTTCGGCAGCCGCCGCGATCCCACGACCGGAAGCGATCGCCTCGACACAACCCACACGCCCGCAACCGCACACCGGCCCATGCGGATCAGCCAGCGTATGTCCCAGGTGCCCGGCCAGACCGCCAATCCCGGTCAGCAGCTTCCCATCATTTACCACCCCGCCGCCTACGCCGGTGGAGACGGTGATAAACACCATATCGCGGTACTCGCCGCCAAGCGCATGATACTCAGCCCACGCCGCTGCCTGCGCGTCATTGACTGCCAGCGTCGGCAAAGCGGTGAGATCTTTTAGCGTTTGCACCAGAGGAAAATGCAGCAGCCCGCCGAGGTTGTGCGGGTTCAGCGCCAGTAGAGAACCGTCGCGAATAATCCCCGTTGAGGCGATCGCCACCCGCGTTGCCTGCCCCTGTAGCGGTGCAACCAGTGCTTGTAACGCGGCACGCAGAGCATCCGGTGTTTTGCTGGCGGGCGTCGGCAATTCATGACGCTCTTGAATTTGCAGGCTGCTGTCTACCAGCGCAACAGCCAGTTTGGTGCCGCCAATATCAATCGCCAGCGTGGTCATAGCACCGCCTTTTTAAGCGCTGTGTTGTACCACTGGCAAATGTGCTCCAGCCGGGTAATGGCTGAGCCGACTGTCACCGCCCAAGCGCCATGACGCATCGCCTCAGCGGCCTGCGCTGGCGTGTTGTAACGTCCTTCAGCAATCACCCGACAACCCGCGTCACTTAAAGACTTCACCAGAGCCAGATCCGGCTCTTCGGGCGTTTCTGGCGTGGTATAGCCAGAAAGGGTAGTGCCAATGATTTCGGCACCGAGTTTCTGGCAGGCCATGCCATCCGCCATGGACGAACAGTCAGCCATCGCAAGGCGTTGGTGATGATGAATACGTGCCAGTAAGGTTTCTACAGGTACCGGACGTACGCGATCGGTACCGTCGATGGCGATGATGTCAGCGCCTGCCTGCGCCAGCGCATCAACATCCTCCAGATATGCGGTGATGCGGACCGGAGAGTCATCAAGGTCACGTTTGAGAATGCCGATAATCGGCACCGAAACTACCGCCCTGGTCGCTTTCAGGTTTTCCACCCCTTCAATGCGTAACGCCACCGCGCCAGCCTGTTCCGCGGCCAGCGCCATCGCCGCAACAATTTCCGGTTTATCTAACGGGCTGTCAGGAACAGGCTGGCAGGAGACAATCAGCCCGCCGTTCGCGGCAATCTTGATATCCAGTTGTTCAAGTAACGACATGCTTATTCCCTTATGACTATTGCCCGGCGCAGGACCGGGCAAACGGATTAACTTTTGGATTTCACCATGGTGCTTTTGTCGCCGCCGAACGGCACGGCCCCGCTAAACGGTTTGCCATCAATGGCATCATGCGTACGCAATGCTTCAGGCCGCAGCCAGCGCTGTACGCGAGACGGCATATCGAGACCAATCAGCAGGATCACCACAAATGTCAGGCCGAAAGAGAGCGATCCCAACGCGGTGCCCAGATCCAGTCGTTGGGCAATCAGCGCACCGATGATCGGTGCCAACGCCCCGCCCAGTGCACCCACGTTGTAGGTGAAGCCCAGACCCGCCGCACGCTGGTCGGTATCGAAATAGCCGCCAATCAGTTTTGGTAAGATCCCGGAGATCCCCTGACCGAGCATTTGCTGGAAAAACAGCAGTAAACCCAGTACCCAGACGTTTGAGCCGCCAATCGCAAACACTGGAATAATCAGCAACTGCGAAGCCAGCAGACTGCAGACATAGGCCTTACGCGTGCCCAGCCAGTCGCCAAGAAAACCACCGACGCAACAACCGACCGCCGCGCCAAAGCCGCTGAAGAAGAGCACCCTGGCGACAGTGGAAGGGTCATACAGCAATTCGGTTTTCAGATAGGTTGGCAGCAGCGCCTGAATCGGCCATGAGTAAAGGAAGGCAAACAGCACAACCACCATCAGCATGACGCCCGTCGGCCAGCGTTTCCCGCTGCTTTGCACCATAAAACTAATGAAGATAAACGCGCATATCAGGCCAAGGACCGCCACGATAGCCGCATTTTGCAGGTTGCCTGCAAAGCAGAACCACAGCGCGGTTGCGGCGGCGAGAGTCATCACAATATTGATAACCCGATGTTCGCCCCGGTAGAGAATGTCCACCATTGTGCGTACCGGCGCTTTGCCTTCGTGTTTCTCTTTCCAGTCTTCCGCTTCCGGAATATTTTTACGCAGCCAGAGGGCGAAGATAATCGGCAAAATGCCGATGAAGA
Source organism: Citrobacter sp. RHB35-C21 (assembly GCF_013816515.1). Classification (NCBI taxonomy): domain Bacteria; kingdom Pseudomonadati; phylum Pseudomonadota; class Gammaproteobacteria; order Enterobacterales; family Enterobacteriaceae; genus Citrobacter; species Citrobacter sp. RHB35-C21. The sequence goes on along the minus strand of NZ_CP057147.1, from coordinate 477,912 downwards.
ACAGCGCGCGCCACCCCCAGACCGGGACCACCAGGCTGTAGACCTGGGCGGCGATCACTGCGCCTACAGAGAAGCCGGAAATCAGGAAGCCGCTGGCTTTGTTTCGCAGGTGCCTGGGCCAGCTTTCAATAACATAAGTTGCGCTGGAGCCGTACTCACCAGCCATCCCCATACCGATAACCAGGCGGGCGATAAACATGGTGGTGTAGCCCGGCGCGAAGCCGCAGGCCAGCGTCCCCACAGAGAACAGAATGATACTTGTGACCATCGCCAGGCGGCGTCCATAACGGTCGCCCATCGCGCCCAGCATTAACCCGCCAAACCAGCGGGAGATAAAAGCAGCCGAAATCAGACTGGCCGCTTGTACCGTCGTCAGTCCGAATTCGCCTTGTACTTCCGTCAGCACAAGGGCGATTAATACAAAATCAAAACCATCAAGCAAATATCCCAGCCAGGCGGCGGAAAATGCCCGCCATTGCGCCCGATTGAGATGGCGATACCACGGGATGCTCTGGGTAGAAGTACTCATTTTACTCTCCCGACGATCTTTATTTTCGTTGTGGTGCCGGATAGCGGATTCGCCTTATCCGGCCTACGAGTCTTGTTTTTGCAGGCCGGATAAGCATTGTGCTATCCGGCGTCCGATCAGCCGCGTTCCAGCATTAATTGCTGGGCCAGCGCTTTCAGTTCCGGCAGATATTGTTCATCTACCGGGGCAAATGGTTTACGGCACAGCGGAACAGAAACCACGTCCATATAGTGCAATACCGTCTTCAGGCCGCGGAACACGCCAACCTTAATGAGCAGATCGATAACCTTATTGCACTCGGTTTGCAGCTTTTGCGCCGTCCGGATGTCGCCTTCTTTGAGCGCTTTCACAATTCCCTGATAACGCCATCCCATAATGTTGTAAGTGCTACCGATACCGCCATCTGCGCCCGCCAACAGACCAGAAGCGAAGATCTCGTCATAGCCGTTATAAAGCACCAGATCGGGGTGAGCGCGGCGGATCTGTTCCATCTGATAGAGATCGCCTGAGGTTTGCTTCAGCGCGCCAACGCCCGGCAACGTCACCAGCGTGTTGATTTGATCCAGCGTCAGTTTTACGCCGCTCAGCGCCGGGATGTTATAGACCACCATCGGCAAGCCATCAGCGGAATCAATAATTGCGCGGTAGTGATCGCAGTGCTCTTCAAAACTGAACGGATAGTAAAACGGTGTGACGGCTGAAACCGCATCAAAGCCGTAGCGATGCGCGGCACTCGCCAGCTGTTGGCTCTCTTCGGTACTCACTGTGCCAACGTGAGCGATCAGCGTCACCTTGCCTTTCGCTTCTTCGGCAACAATTTCCAGTACCTGCTCTCTCTCAGCGCGGTTTTGGACAAATGCCTCACCCGTAGACCCACCGACATAGAGCCCGTCGATCCCTTGCCCAATGTTGAAACGCACCAGGCGGCGCAGGCTCTCAATGTCCAGTCGCTGTTGGCTATCGAATGGGGTTAACAACGCTGGCATTACGCCTTTTAAATCTCTTGCCATAGCTACCTCTGATGATGATTAGTGTTATCTGACTGCATACCTTTATACCTGTTATACCAGATCAAATAAGCAGCAATACAATACAGAACGCTTATAGTGCGATCTGCCTCACTAAACGATCGTCAGGATCGCGATTACTTACGCAATTTTTTACTTTTGCTGAAGGCGTGCCAGGTAGCGGAAACGCTGTTGAGATGTTCTTGCAGTGCGCGGTCAGCTTCCTCAGGGTCGCGCTGACGAATCGCGTCCACAATAGCGATATGCTGCTGATAACTCACGTTATTGTGCTCATACAACTCTTGGTCGGCTACGGTCGGACGGGCGGCAATTAGCCAGTCTAACAGCGCAACATGGATAGCCATAAAGATGGGATTGCCCGGGATCTCCGCCAGTATGCGGTGAAAATCAACGTCCGAGCGAATGAACAGCGTATTGTCATCGAGCGACTGGCTGTTGATCTCCAGTGCTTTCGCCAGTCTGTCGATTTGCTCATCCGTCGCATGTTCTGCGGCGTATCGTACCAGGCTGGATTCAAAGAACAGTCGCAGCTGTTCGAAGTGGGCAATGCCGCCGGGATGCGCGAGGAAATCTTTCGCCATACCGGACAGCTCGCTGATAATGGTATCAGCTGAAGGACGCGAAACGCGGGCGCGCTCGCCATTGTTGATTTGCACCAGACCTTTGCGTTTTAACGCTGCCAGCGCTTCTCGTACAGAAGGACGGCCCACGTTAAAGAAGGCCATCAGCTCCCGCTCAGACGGCAACTGTTCGCCCTCGCCAAATTCCCGACGACGAATCATCTGCTCCAGTTCTTCTTCAACCATTTCAGACAGCTTTTTACGCGCCAGCGGGCGGTTGCGTAAGCTACGGCCAATGGTGGATGGAGAGTCTTCAGCTTGCGAATCAAATGCGTTCATAGGGCCCATTCAGCTAAGTCGTGGTGACAAATAACAGCGGGTTTATCCTAACACAGGATCGAAAGCAGGGTGAAATGATGGTCAATCAGACTGTCGGGCTTATTGGCGGTCTAACCCATCCGGATATTTTGTTACGCTAAAACATTCAGCTTATCTTTAATTGAAAACAATCATATTCGCTTCGTGAAATTTATGAACATGAACGTGATAAATTATCATAACCATCTATTTTATAACGATAAATAATTTAAACATCGAATTAAAAATAAGATATTCACTCCATAAAAATCGCCCGAAAAAATATAACATCCGTTTGGACAACAGCGTTATTACCGGATTTATCTTCTTCTCTGGCATGGAGTGAAACAATGTTCGGCATCATTATCTCTGTCATCGTTTTATTAACGATGGGTTACCTGATCCTCAAAAACTACAAACCGCAGGTAGTGCTGGCAGCCGCGGGGATCTTCCTGATGATCTGCGGCGTCTGGCTAGGCTACGGCGCGCTGGTCGATAACGACAAGAACAGCGGCTATCTACTGGTCGATATTTACAACGAAATTCTGCGTATGCTTTCCAATCGGGCGGCCGGACTAGGGTTATCAATCATGGCGGTAGGTGGTTATGCCCGTTATATGGATAGGATGGGGGCCAGCAGAGCGATGGTTAGCCTGTTAAGCCGCCCGCTTAAGCTAATCCGCTCACCCTATGTTGTTCTTGCCGCCACCTATGTGATTGGTCAGATCATGGCGCAGTTCATCACCAGCGCTTCCGGGTTAGGCATGCTGCTGATGGTGACACTGTTCCCGACGCTGGTCAGTCTTGGCGTGAGCCGTTTATCCGCGGTGGCGGTCATTGCCACTTCAATGTCAATTGAATGGGGCATTCTGGAAACCAACTCTATTTTTGCCGCGCAGGTGGCGGGCATGAAAATCGCTACCTACTTCTTTCACTATCAGTTACCCGTCGCATCGTGCGTTATCGTCGCCGTCGCAATTGCACATTTTTTCGTTCAGCGGCAGTTTGATAAAAAAGCATTCCCGGAAAGCAACGGATTCGCTGAACAAAAGACGCTGGAAAACGTGCCACCTCTCTATTACGCCATTCTACCCGTCATGCCGTTGCTTCTGATGTTGGGCTCGCTTGCCCTGGCACATATGGGGTTAATGAAAACAGAGCTGAATCTGGTGGTGGTCATGCTGATGAGCATGACGCTGACGATGTTTGTCGAGTTCCTGCATAAACATAATCTGCGCGAAACGATGGATGACGTGCAGGCCTTCTTTGACGGCATGGGAACCCAGTTTGCCAACGTTGTCACGCTGGTGGTCGCCGGTGAGATCTTTGCGAAAGGGTTGACGACTATCGGGACTGTCGACGCTGTAATAAAAGGTGCAGAGCATTCCGGCCTTGGCGGTATCGGCGTGATGATCATCATGGCCGTGGTCATTGCCGCCTGTGCGATTGTCATGGGGTCAGGTAACGCGCCGTTTATGTCTTTTGCCAGCCTGATTCCAGATATTGCCGCCGGACTACATATTCCTGCGGTAGTGATGATTATGCCGATGCATTTTGCTACTACGCTGGCCCGGGCGGTATCCCCCATTACAGCGGTCATTGTGGTGACATCAGGTATTGCGGGCGTATCGCCCTTTGAGGTGGTAAAACGTACGGCCATTCCGATGGCGGTGGGATTTGTGGTCAATATGATAGCCACCATCACGCTGTTTTACTGATCCCGAAGGCAGAAAACAGAACAGGCCCCAAAGGGCCTGTTTTTTTATTTCACTACGCGTAGCGCTGGACGCCCACCGCGTGGCGGCGGCGGAGTGTCATCCGGATCGTTGTCGTCGCCATTGTCAGGCTTATCGCCATCAATGACCGACATGACCGTTTCACTCTCAAAACCAGGTGCGTCGTTGTCGTCATCATTTAAGCTGGCGACATCTTCGTCGTAGGCGGCTTCCGGCTCGAACATAGTACCGGCGCCATTTTCACGAGCATAAATTGCCAGAACTGCCGCCAGCGGTACAGAAACCTGACGCGGCACACCACCGAAGCGCGCGTTAAAGCGCACTTCATCGTTAGCCAGTTCCAGGTTACCCACCGCACGCGGTGCGATATTCAGAACAATTTGCCCATCACGCGCATATTCCATAGGAACCTGCACGTCCTGAAGCGTCACATCCACCACCAGGTGCGGCGTAAGCTGGTTGTCTAACAACCACTCATAGAATGCGCGCAGCAGATACGGACGGCGTGGTGTTAGCTGTGGCAAATCCATACAGGTTAACCCCGGCCCAGACGCATTTCACGTTCAGGCTCAGTCAGAGAAGCCAGGAAAGAATCACGTTCAAAGACGCGAGTCATGTACCCTTTCAGTTCTTTCGAACCTGCACCGTTGAATTCAATGCCCAGCTGCGGTAAACGCCACAGCAGCGGCGCCAGGTAGCAGTCTACCAGGCTGAACTCATCGCTCAGGAAGTAAGGTTTCTGGCCAAATACTGGTGCAATTGCCAGCAGTTCTTCGCGCAGACGCTTACGCGCGACTTCGGCTTCAGAAGCAGAACCGTTCACGATGACGTTCATCAGCGTGTACCAGTCTTTTTCAATACGCTGCATGTACAGGCGGCTTTCACCACGCGCAACCGGGTAAACCGGCATCAGCGGCGGATGCGGGAAGCGCTCATCCAGGTATTCCATAATGATGCGAGATTCCCACAGGGTCAGCTCACGATCCACCAGTGTCGGTACGCTCTGATTCGGGTTGAGGTCGATCAGATCCTGCGGTGGATTGTCCTTCTCCACATGCTCAATCTCGAAACTAACACCTTTCTCAGCCAGCACAATGCGGACCTGATGGCTATAGATGTCAGTAGGACCAGAAAACAGCGTCATTACCGAACGTTTGTTGGCAGCGACAGCCATGAAAACCTCCAGGTATATTCAGAATTTTTACTGCTACCAGCCACTAAGTGGCCAGCCAGAAGTGATGTCACCCATATTCGGGAAAGCCATTACTGTTCAAAATACAAACAAAAAATGAACGATACCGGACATTTGGGCAGAAAATTGGATGATAGTTTACCAGATTTTGTGACCTTTGTGGTGAGTCGATTCTTGAAATGGGGAAAAAGAGGTGGCAATCAGCGGATTACCGTGGTTATACGGAGAGCAGTAACGATAAAAAAACCCGCCGAAGCGGGTTTTTTCGCAAATTGTTGTCTGCCGAAGCAGAGTACAATTAACGTTTGGAGAACTGAGGACGACGACGTGCTTTACGCAGACCGACTTTCTTACGTTCAACCTGACGAGCATCACGGGTAACGAAGCCAGCTTTACGCAGTTCGCCACGCAGGGATTCGTCGTACTCCATCAGAGCGCGGGTGATACCGTGACGGATCGCACCAGCCTGACCAGAGATACCACCACCTTTAACAGTGATGTACAGATCCAGTTTCTCAACCATGTCGACCAGTTCCAGCGGCTGACGAACTACCATGCGGGCAGTTTCACGACCGAAGTACTGTTCCAGAGAACGTTGGTTGATTACGATTTTACCACTGCCCGGTTTGATGAAAACGCGAGCTGCGGAACTTTTGCGGCGACCAGTGCCGTAGTATTGATTTTCAGCCATTGCCTATAATCCCGATTAGATGTCAAGAACTTGCGGTTGCTGTGCCGCGTGGTTGTGCTCGTTGCCAGCGTAAACTTTCAGTTTACGGAACATAGCACGACCCAGCGGGCCTTTTGGCAGCATGCCTTTAACCGCGATTTCAAGCACACGCTCAGGACGGCGAGCAATCATCTCTTCAAAGGTCGCTTGTTTGATACCGCCGATGTGACCGGTGTGGTGATAGTACACTTTGTCAGTACGCTTGTTGCCAGTTACAGCAACTTTGTCAGCGTTCAGAACGATGATGTAATCACCGGTATCTACGTGCGGAGTATATTCCGCTTTGTGCTTACCGCGCAGGCGCAGAGCCAGTTCGGAAGCCAGACGGCCCAGAGTTTTACCGGTCGCGTCAACAACATACCAGTCGCGTTTTACGGTTTCTGGTTTAGCTGTAAAAGTTTTCATTAAAAGCTTACCCAAATAAATAAGTTACACGTTGGTGAACACCCAAACGTTTTGTCAGTTGAGGTTCACACGACATTGTCCAGCAAACCTACCCCTTCGAATAGCCTATGCCGGCGCATAGAAAGTTTTGGGAAAAAAACTCTCTCGTAACGTGGGGTCGCAAGATTATAGAGAAGTCAGGGTCAAAGATCGACCCCTTTATGTGATTTGCGGCAGGTTTAACCGGCTAAATGTTCCCGCTTCAGATACTCTTCGCTTTGCATCTCCTGCAAACGCGACAAACAACGCTGAAATTCAAACTTCAGACGATCGCCCTGATAAATTTCGTAAAGTGGTGAGGCCGCACTGACCACCAGCTTAACGTGGCGTTCGTAGAACTCATCCACCAGTGCAATAAAACGCCGCGCTTCGCTCTCCATCAGCGTCGTCATGACCGGCACATCAGACAACAGCACCGTATGAAACAGACGCGATAGCGCAATGTAGTCATGCTGACTACGCGCATCGACACAGAGCGTGGTGAACGACACCGCCAGCGTTTGGTTTTCGACGGCCAGCGTCTGCATCGGACGATGATTGATCTCCAGCGTCGGCGCATGTTCACCTTTCGTTCCCGCTAATGCCAGCCAGAGCTTGTCCATCTGCTGGCGGGTTTCCTCATTCAGTGGCGACAACCACAAATGCGCCTGCGTTAAGGTGCGCAGACGATAATCGACGCCAGCATCGACATTCATGATGTCACAATGCTGTTTGATGGCATCAATGGCAGGAAGAAAACGCGTGCGTTGCAAACCGTTGCGATACAGCTCATCAGGCGGAATATTGGAGGTTGCCACCAGCGTAATACCACGGGCAAACAGCGCCTTCATCAGGCCGCCGAGCAGCATGGCGTCGGTGATGTCAGAAACAAAAAATTCGTCAAAGCACAGCACGTCAGTTTCAGCCTTAAAGCGGTCGGCAATGATTTCCAGCGGATCGCTCTGCCCCTGCAGGGCCGTAAGCTCTTCATGGACACGCAGCATAAAACGATGAAAGTGCAAACGCTGTTTACGCCCGCCCGGCAGGCTATGGAAGAACAGATCCATCAGCCACGTTTTTCCTCGCCCGACTCCGCCCCACATATACAGACCACGCACTGGCGCGTTGGTCGGTGACTCACGCTTTCCCAGCAATTTGCCAAAACGCGCCATCAGTCCGCTCTCCTGCGGCGCAGGACGTGCTGGCGTCGAAAGCGCCTGGAAAATTGTTTCCAGTCGATTCACTGCTTCTTGTTGTACGTTGTCGGGCTGATGACTGCCGTCTTTGAGGGCTTGCTGGTAACGCGATGTCGGGGAAAGGCTTTGCATGATGTTATTGTTATTCCTTGAGAATCGATGTGCCGTCGCTCACGGTTGACGAAAAAAAGGCCGTTCTACATTACGTGATATAAACACGGGATTCCACTTCTACGGGATTAGCGGTTATAGTGGCATAATCAGGCGCAGGCATGGAGCCTAAAGCCAACACCCTACGGAAACACAAGACAACGGGAGATGTTCATGACCTGGGAATATGCGCTAATTGGGTTAGTCGTCGGTATCATTATTGGTGCTGTAGCCATGCGTTTTGGTAATCGTAAATTACGCCAACAGCAGGCATTGCAGTACGAACTGGAAAAAAATAAAGCTGAGCTGGAAGAGTACCGCGAAGAGCTGGTGAGCCACTTTGCCCGCAGCGCTGAACTGCTGGATAACATGGCGGACGATTATCGTCAGATCTACCAGCATATGGCGAAAAGCTCCAGCAACCTGCTGCCGGGTATGTCACCGGAAAATAATCCGTTCCGTAATCGTCTGGCAGAGTCCGAAGCGGGTAACGATCAGGCGCCGGTTCAGATGCCGCGAGACTATTCTGAAGGCGCATCTGGCCTGCTGCGTAGTGGCGCAAAGCGCGACTAACTGCACATCGTTAAGAAATTTATTGGGCGCAGCAATTGCGCCCTCCGCTTCTCTTCCTGTCCCAGCTATTATTTAGTCGTTAGCCTCATTGTGACCAAACCGAAAATTCAATAACATCAAACTGTTTTGAATCATCTTCCGTTTACTCAAGGTACGAGAGCAGGATCCATGAAAAAACAAACCCAGCTGTTGAGTGCATTAGCGTTAAGTGTCGGGTTAACTCTCTCGGCGCCATTCCCAGCCGTAGCGTCGATTCCCGGCCAGGTTCCCGGTCAGGCTGCGCTCCCCAGCCTCGCACCGATGCTGGAGAAAGTGTTACCTGCCGTGGTGAGCGTAAGGGTCGAAGGCACCGCCGCTCAGGGGCAGAAAGTCCCGGAAGAGTTCAAAAAGTTTTTTGGTGATGAACTTCCCGATCAACCTGCACAACCTTTTGAAGGGCTGGGTTCCGGGGTCATCATTGATGCCGCCAAAGGCTACGTCCTGACCAATAATCACGTCATCAATCAGGCGCAAAAAATCAGCGTTCAGCTTAATGATGGCCGTGAGTTCGACGCTAAGCTTATCGGCAGCGACGACCAGAGCGATATCGCTCTGCTGCAAATTCAACACCCCAGCAACCTGACGCAAATTGCCATTGCCGACTCCGACAAACTCCGCGTCGGTGATTTCGCGGTGGCCGTGGGTAACCCGTTTGGTTTGGGGCAAACGGCCACCTCCGGCATCGTATCGGCTTTGGGTCGCAGCGGGTTGAACCTGGAAGGTCTGGAAAACTTTATTCAGACCGATGCCTCCATCAACCGGGGTAACTCCGGCGGCGCGTTGCTAAACCTCAATGGTGAGCTGATTGGCATTAACACCGCGATTCTGGCCCCCGGCGGCGGTAGCATCGGTATTGGTTTTGCGATCCCGAGCAATATGGCACGCACGCTGGCGCAGCAACTGATGCAGTTTGGTGAAATCAAACGTGGTCTGCTGGGAATTAAAGGCACCGAAATGACTGCCGATATCGCCAAAGCGTTCAAACTGGACGTGCAGCGCGGCGCGTTTGTCAGCGAGGTTCTGCCTAACTCTGGCTCCGCAAAAGCAGGTGTGAAGTCTGGTGATGTCATTACCAGCCTCAACGGCAAACCGCTCAACAGCTTCGCCGAACTGCGTTCACGCATAGCGACAACCGAACCAGGGACTAAAGTCAAACTGGGCCTGCTGCGTAACGGTAAACCGCTGGAGGTTGAAGTAACCCTGGATACCAGTACATCATCGTCCGCCAGCGCGGAGATGATTGCTCCTGCGTTGCAAGGGGCTACGCTCAGTGACGGTCAGCTTAAAGACGGCACCAAAGGCATCAAAATTGATAACGTTGAAAAAAGTAGCCCAGCCGCGCAGGCCGGTCTGCATAAAGATGACGTTATCATTGGCGTTAACCGCGATCGTGTAAACTCGATCGCCGAAATGCGTAAAGTGCTGGAAACGAAACCGTCGATCATCGCTCTGCAGGTAGTTCGTGGTAACGAGAGTATTTACCTGCTCCTGCGTTAACGCATGCAACCGGACATCAGCCTCCCGTGTGATGTCCGGTAAACTCGTGATATGCTGCTGCCGTTCCCTTTATTAATGACGCCGCCATCATGTTTGTGAAGCTTTTACGTTCGGTCGCGATTGGTTTAATCGTCGGCGCTATTCTGCTGGCCGCGATGCCCTCTCTGCGAAAAATAAATACGCTTACCGCGCCACAGTTCGACAGTGCAGATGAAACGCCCGCCAGCTATAACCCGGCGGTTCGCCGTGCAGCGCCTGCCGTCGTTAACGTTTATAACCGTAGTATGAACAGCACAGCACATAACCAGCTTGAGATCCGCACACTCGGCTCAGGCGTTATCATGGATCAGCGCGGCTATATCATTACCAATAAGCACGTCATTAATGACGCCGACCAAATCATCGTCGCGTTGCAGGATGGGCGTGTATTCGAAGCGCTGCTAGTGGGTTCTGATACGTTAACCGATCTTGCGGTGCTGAAAATCAACGCGACTGGCGGACTGCCGACAATTCCAATTAATAACAAACGCGTGCCGCACATCGGCGATGTCGTCCTCGCCATTGGTAACCCGTACAACCTTGGGCAAACCATCACTCAGGGGATTATCAGCGCCACCGGTCGTATTGGCCTGAACCCGACTGGACGGCAAAACTTCCTGCAAACGGATGCCTCCATCAACCACGGCAACTCTGGCGGCGCGTTGGTCAACTCGCTGGGCGAGTTAATGGGTATTAACACGCTGTCATTTGATAAGAGCAACGATGGCGAAACCCCGGAAGGGATCGGCTTTGCTATTCCGTTTCAGTTGGCAACCAAAATCATGGATAAGCTGATTCGTGACGGGCGCGTGATTCGTGGCTACATCGGCATCAGCGGTCGCGAAATTGCGCCACTGCACGCCCAGGGCGGCGGGATGGATCAAATTCAGGGGATTGTGGTTAACGAAGTGGCTCCAGACGGTCCGGCTGCGCAGGCAGGAATTCAGGTTAACGATCTGATTATTTCGGTCAATAACAAACCGGCAGTATCTGCGCTGGAAACCATGGACCAGGTGGCAGAGATTCGCCCAGGTTCGGTTATCTCTGTTGTCGTGATGCGTGATGACAAGCAGTTGACGCTGCAGGTAACGATTCAGGAATACCCGGCTACAAACTAAATCACAAACGAAATGATGTAAAAAAACCGGAGATAGCTCCGGTTTTTTTATGCGTCAAATTCGCGATATTTGTAGGACGGATAAAGTGTTAAACACCGCCATCCGGCCTACATAAAGGCATTATTTAACGAACTCTTCACCCAGGGTGATATCTTTCTTCAGCGTATCCAGCATACCTTCCAGCGAGCTCTGCTCAAATGCGCTCAGCTTGCCGATAGACTGGCGTTCTTCTACGCCGTTTTTACCCAACAGCAGCGGCTGAGAGAAGAAGCGAGCATACTGGCCGTCGCCTTCAACGTAAGCACATTCAACCACGCCTTTTTCGCCGCTCAGAGCGCGAACCAGTGACAGGCCGAAACGTGCTGCAGCCTGACCCATAGACAGGGTTGCAGATCCGCCACCGGCTTTAGCTTCCACAACTTCAGTACCTGCATTCTGGATACGTTTGGTCAGGTCTGCCGCTTCTTGCTCAGTGAAGCTCACGCCTGGGATTTGTGACAGCAGCGGGAGAATGGTCACGCCAGAGTGGCCGCCAATAACCGGGACTTCAACGTCACCAGGCTGCTTGCCTTTCAGTTCCGCAACAAAGGTGTTGGAGCGGATGATGTCCAGCGTGGTCACGCCAAACAGTTTGTTCTTATCGTATACGCCTGCTTTTTTCAGCACTTCTGCAGCGATAGCAACGGTCGTGTTCACCGGGTTGGTGATGATACCGATACATGCTTTCGGGCAGGTTTTAGCAACCTGCTGCACCAGGTTCTTCACGATACCGGCGTTAACGTTGAACAGGTCGGAACGATCCATACCCGGTTTACGTGCGACACCCGCAGAGATCAGTACCACATCAGCACCTTCCAGTGCAGGGGTAGCGTCTTCGCCGCTGAAGCCTTTGATTTTCACAGCAGTAGGGATATGGCTCAAATCAACGGCCACGCCAGGCGTTACTGGAGCGATGTCGTACAGGGAGAGTTCTGAACCTGAAGGCAGTTGGGTTTTTAACAGTAATGCTAGCGCCTGACCGATACCACCAGCAGCGCCGAGGACTGCAACTTTCATCCTAAACTCCTTATTATATTGATAAGCAAAGTGTCTATTGCTCCGCGGCGGCGACCTTAATTCACAAATCCAACGAATACAACAACCACGCGTCAAGAATGCGTAGTCACGCAAATTTGGCTTTTATGCATTTAACTTACGTAAAATAAAACCTAAGTTACGTAATTCAAAACCACCCGCACAGTAGAGCAACTTTCCAACAGGTGCTGACAATATACCCTACCCACCTCTCAAAACAACATCAATTTGATAACATTTAATTTACTTTTAACCTTATTTGCGAGCCGTGACACAGGCATGTTTCTTGATAACGAAATTTGATAAAATTCCGCTCTTTCATAACATTATTTCAGCCTTGAACAAGGCAGACTGTTTGCATAAAAATTCATCTGTATGCACAATAATGTTGTTTCTACCGCCATATTACGGGTGACTTATGCGAAGCTCGGCAAAACAAGAAGAATTAGTAAAGGCGTTTAAAGCGCTGCTTAAAGAAGAAAAGTTCAGCTCTCAGGGCGAAATCGTCCTCGCGTTGCAGGATCAGGGCTTTGATAATATCAATCAGTCCAAGGTTTCTCGCATGCTGACCAAGTTCGGCGCCGTGCGTACCCGCAATGCGAAAATGGAAATGGTGTACTGCCTGCCGGCAGAGTTAGGGGTACCTACAACATCCAGTCCACTGAAAAATCTGGTATTGGATATCGATTACAACGATGCAGTTGTGGTTATTCATACCAGCCCTGGCGCTGCTCAGTTGATTGCACGTCTGCTGGACTCATTAGGTAAAGCGGAAGGTATTCTGGGTACAATTGCCGGTGACGATACCATCTTCACCACCCCAGCTAAGGGTTTTACGGTAAAAGATTTGTACGAAGCCATTCTGGAACTGTTTGAACAAGAGCTGTAATACTTCCTCCCCGTCGCCTCGCGGCGGGGAAAAACCTCTGTATCCACCCTCCTCCCTCTATTATCCACTGCCATTGATTTAACAAATGGTGCGTTTAACCGTCAAAAGTCATTCACATAGCGAATATGAAGAGTTAAAAACGCACATTTTGCAAAAATTCATATCTCAATGATTTAATTGAATTTATTATAAAATTGATGCTTAAAACCCTATTTTTAATTCCGTTTTGTTATAAAAAATATTTTTCTTAATACTTAACCCGCACGGAAACAATTAGCGTGGTATTAATTTATCGAGTGATTAGTGTATACTTGATTTTGTGATGAGGGTCACGAAACGCAGACCCCAATAAAAGAATTCGACGAGGTAAATATCATGAAAATCAAAACAACTATTGCAACCTTAAGCCTTCTTTCTGTTCTCTCTTTCGGTGCAAGCGCCGCAGTGACTCAGGTGAACTCACAAGAAGCACAGAACCTGCAATCCATGGGCAGCATCTCCGTATCTCAGATCGGTAGCTCACCAATGGACATGCGTCAGGCTATCGCCGCTAAAGCTGAAAAAGCGGGTGCCAGCAGCTATCGCGTCACCGAACTCCGTGAAGGCGCTCACTGGCACGCGACTGCAGAACTCTACAAATAAACCCTCGTCGTCTAGTCCGACGACTTGCCCCCGCCTGCCGGGGGCTTTTTTATGCCTTACATTGAGTGACGAACGTTAAAGCGCAGCTGTCCTTCCAGCTCTTCTTCCGCTTCATCGAACAGTAAAATCAGCGCGCCGTATCGCCTGCGTAACTTGTCCGGCAAATGAACAAATTCAATCTCCAGCGGCAGCGGTAAAACGTCCCCGATAACCACCTCCCACAGAGAATCTAAATCAACCACCTTTTCCCGGGCGAGACCGAACGCGCGCGTAAACTCACGGTAGAAATCCCCCTGGTCTTCTATCTCGTCAAAATCAAATGTATAGATGTTCATCTATAGCCACCATCCCGACGCCAGTCACTCTACAGACCATCAATATGCAGGAACCTCCTGCATTTTCAGGTAAGTATAGCCATAAAAAAACCGACGCTTTTAGCGTCGGTTTCCAACTCTTAATTACTGGTCAGCGCATGCTGGTATTTGTGCAGCATCCCGCTAAGTCGTTTTACCGGCTCGGTCACCTGCGGTGGCGCTTGCCAGATGATTAATTTCTCCTGATAGATCTCAAGCTCTTCCAGCAGCTGGCTAAAGTAGCGTCGGCGCTTGTCGTCGTTGCCTGCGGAAATCACGTGATCCGCAGTGCGACGAAGCTGGCGATGGAACGCGGATAGATCCTCGTTTACCGGTATCGGCGCATCGCGCAGGCGCTGATGTGCAATGATCATCGTCAGCGCCAGGCGAAACTTCGCCAGGTCGCCGGGAAATTTGTTCATCAGCAAAAACAGCTGCTGATAAAGCGCCGGGAGGTGGTTTTCTTTACGACGTACCACGTTGGTGGTCATCGCTGAAACCGCTGCCGAGACAAACTGGTTGAGCAACACGCGACCCGTTCTGTCACGAGAGTTATCGCGCACCAACAGAATGACGATAAATGCCAGCACGCAGCCAACAATTTGCCCCAGCGCACTATCAAGGAACTGGCTAAAGTGGAAGGTCATCGGGTTATCCAGCACGATGATATTAATAGTGCTGGCCAGCGCCCCCATTGATCCCAGCCGTCGTTTCTGTACCTCTATACCCAGAAAGAACCCCAGCACCGCCAGGCTCAGGCACAGTAACAACATGCTTTGTTGCGTATTGGGGATAATCACCAGGAAATAGAGCGCCCCGAGCGGTAACGCCGCCAACGTACCGTAAATAAAGTCAATCGCCACCATGCGCGGGTTGGGCAAACGCATTGCCAGCGAAGTGACAACCGCAATCATCACCATTGCGCCGCTGCCGGAGGTCCATCCGGTCCACAGCCAGAATAAAGTTCCCAGCACACAAGAAAGCGTGGTGCGCCAGAAGTTGACCATCGCATGATGGCGCTCGGCAGACTCCACCTTCACCACTGGCTCACCTTGCAGGATCTCTTCTTCCGTGGCGCTAATTTTGGTATTACTCAGTACACCGCGTTTGAGCAACAGGTAGCGCGTCGCGGCGCCAGCCCAACTATATATCGTAATCGGCGTTTCGCGTTCACCGGTCCAGGCAATCACCCGCCGCATCCGCTTCAACTGTTTATGAACATCCTGCACCGTTTCAACCGGCATATTGAACAACTCGCGGAAGGTATCAGTGATCAGTTCGGGTCGAGTGTTCTGAATAAGATAGGTTTCGCAGGACTGCGTGATGAGCGTGAGTGACAGCGTGTTCAATGCTTTGAGTCTGCGGTTAGCCCGCCCCCAGCGTGAGGACTCCATATTCAGGTTACTTCGCATGCCTTCCAGTGCCGCCGTACGCCGGACTAAATCGCCCCAGGCTTTGTCCACTTCTTCACTGTCACCATGCTTAATGCACAACTGCATAAGCTGATACTGCGCCACCAGCAGGCTGTCCAGTTCGACATCAATCTCCTGTTTCACCGAACGGGGCGAAAAGAGCAGATCGGCCACAATAGCACAGACAATCCCCATCACTATTTCACTACAGCGTTCGAGCGCAAATTGCGGCGTCAGCAGCGGTTCAGCCTGGATGGTAATGACGATGATCAGCGCCGTATAGCCCGAAAGTCCCCAGGCATAGGAGTTTTCGATCTTCACAAGCGACGAGATCCAGGTACAAAAACCGGCCCAGATACAACACACCAGGATCATCAATAACGGGGCGCGGATCATGCTGATGATAATGATCAGTGCAGCAATACAGCCGATAAATGTCCCGACAATACGCAGCATGCCGCGATAGCGTATAGCACCAGAATAGGGCTCTCCGCCAGCGGCAAAGGCCGGGCCAGCCGCCACAATGGCGGCGGTCAGCACCGCCCAGCGCGGGGTCTCAAGTTGGAAGTGAAAGCCAACGAACAGCGCCAGTACAATCGCGCACGCCAGTTTTACCGCAAAGCGGATATGCTGGTTGGCAATAGAGAAAATGTCCATCACGATTAGCCAAACTCGCGCAGGCGGTGCGCCATTTTACGGAAGAAGGATTCCCGGCTTGCATCGCGATCCTGCTTGCCGGTAATGACGACGGTAGCCGTAGTCCCCGCAGGCCACAGGGTTCCCTGCTGCTCATCAAGACGAATTCGCACCGGTACACGCTGCGCCAGACGCACCCATTCGAGATTGGAATCAATGGTCGCCATACCCTTTGCGTCCCGCGTGCTGCTGGCATTCGTTACGCCAGCCGCCACGCTATCAACGGTGCCCTTCAGCACATGATTACTGCCCAGCGGGGTGATCTCTGCGCGATACCCAGGGCGGACGCCTTCCAGCTTGGTTTCTTCCATATAGGCCAGCACATAAAAAGAATGCTGTTTGACCAACGCCACCGCCGTAGAGCCGCGAGTAATAAATTCGCCGCTGTAGACGTTCAGGTTAGTCACCCAGCCATCTGCTGGAGCGCGAATGACGGTACGTTCCAGATCTAATTTCGCCAGGTCGCGGGTCGCCTGCGCTTTCGCAAGCTGGTGTAATACGGTTTGCAGGACATTGTTTGACTGGTCGATCTCTTCACGAGACATAGCCTGCACGCCCAGCCGGTTACGACGGCTGGCTTCCTGGCGTTTTTCCTGTGATAACACCTGATAGTAGGCGACGTCTGCTTCCGCTTCTTCGAGCGCTTTTTTATAGCGCGGCTGATCGATGGTAAACAGGACCTGGTCTTTCTTCACCAGTTGATTATCATGAACGTTAACGTTAGTGATAAGCCCGGCGACATCCGGGGCTATTGCCACAACGTCGGCGCTGAAGCGCGCATCACGCGTCCACGGCGACTCGGTGTAGAACACCCATGCGCGGAAAATGGCGATGAAGGCCAGAATGACCAGTACGAGAGTCGTGGCCGTACGGGAGAGTTTTCTTGTTAGTGTTTTCACTTCAACCTCAAACGAACAGGCGCGTTATTAAATAGAACAGGCAGCAATACAGCGCGGTGTTAAACAGAGCCGGGTGCCAGACAAAATCATAGATGCCAGTTGGAACCAGTACCCGGCGCACCAGCCAGAAAATCGCCAGTGACAAAAGTAATTCGAAAAAAATCGGTGGGAAGGACAGACCAAACACCACGATAACGGGAAACAGACTCATGTTGACCTTGGTAGCTTAAGAGAGTGCAGGTGATAGATTTTCTAGCGTATGTCACCGCAGAGAAGGGCAAGGATGAGCCAGGCGAGAGCGACATAGCTGTTATTTGAATAATAATATATTAACGTAACTGTTATGCTGTTATCTATATTATGTGATCTAAATCACTTTTAAGTCAGAGTGAACAATGGAACGATTAAAACGTATGTCGGTGTTTGCCAAAGTTGTCGAACTGGGCTCCTTCACCGCCGCCGCAAGACAGTTACAAATGAGCGTTTCATCGATAAGCCAGACGGTCTCTAAACTGGAAGATGAGCTACAGGTCAAGCTGCTAAACCGCAGCACACGCAGCATTGGGCTAACTGAAGCCGGTAAAATTTATTATCAGGGTTGCCGCCGGATGCTGCACGAAGCACAGGATGTTCACGAACAGCTTTATGCCTTTAACAACACGCCCATCGGCACCTTGCGCATTGGCTGTTCTTCAACCATGGCACAAAATGTCCTCGCTGGGTTGACCGCAACGATGCTGAAAGAGTATCCAGGATTGACGGTAAATCTGGTAACAGGCATCCCGGCACCGGATTTAATCGCCGACGGTCTGGACGTGGTTATTCGCGTCGGCGCGTTGCAGGACTCCAGCCTGTTTTCACGTCGCCTGGGAACCATGCCGATGGTGGTCTGCGCCGCTAAAAGCTATCTCGCGCAGTTTGGCGTGCCGGAAAAACCCGCCGATCTCAGTAACCACTCGTGGCTGGAATACAGCGTGCGCCCGGATAATGAATTCGAACTTATCGCTCCGGAGGGGATCTCTACCCGCCTGATCCCAGAAGGGCGCTTCGTGACTAACGATCCGATGACGCTGGTGCGCTGGCTGGCCGCAGGCGCGGGTATTGCCTATGTGCCGCTGATGTGGGTGATCAATGAGATCAATCGTGGCGAAGTGGAGATCCTGCTGCCCCGCTACCAGTCGGATCCACGTCCGGTCTATGCGCTGTATACCGAAAAAGACAAACTACCGCTCAAGGTCCAGGTAGTGATTAACTATCTGACGGATTATTTTGTCGATGTGGCGCAGCTGTTTCAGGGGATGTACGGCCGGGGCAAAGAGAAATAAAAAAGCCCGGTAGCGCTTTGCTTACCGGGCCTACATTCAGTGCCAGCGCACATTCCAGGCCGGATACGCTGAGCGCTATCCGGCGACCGGGTCGTTACGCGGTGCCACCTACGGTCAAGTTATCCACCTTCAGCGTCGGCTGGCCCACGCCCACCGGCAAGCTCTGTCCTTCTTTACCGCAAACGCCAACCCCGTTATCCAGTTTCAGGTCGTTACCCACCATCGAAATCTGCTGCATCGCTTCGATACCGGAGCCAATCAGCGTTGCGCCTTTCACCGGTTTGGTCACTTTACCGTTTTCAATCAGATACGCTTCGGACGTCGAGAATACAAATTTCCCGGAGGTGATATCCACCTGACCGCCGCCAAAGTTAGGCGCATAAATACCGTATTCAACGGATTCGATGATTTCCTGCGGCGTGGATTTCCCCGGCAGCATATAGGTGTTGGTCATACGCGGCATCGGCAGGTGCGCGTAAGATTCACGGCGACCGTTACCCGTTGGCGCTACGCCCATCAGGCGCGCATTCAGTTTGTCCTGCATGTAGCCTTTCAGAATGCCGTTTTCGATCAGCACGTTGTACTGACCCGGTGTCCCTTCGTCATCGATAGCCACGGAACCACGACGGTCCGCCATTGTGCCATCATCCACAACGGTACACAGTTCTGATGCCACCAGTTCACCCATGTGACCGCTGAATACCGAGGTGCCACGGCGGTTAAAATCACCTTCCAGACCATGACCGACCGCTTCATGCAGCAGAACGCCAGGCCAACCAGCGCCGAGTACCACCGGCAGCGTACCAGCAGGCGCTGCTACCGCGGACAGATTGACTAACGCCATGCGTACGGCCTCTTTCGCCCACGCGTCGGCACGGACTTCACCATCGAGGTCGCCAAGGAAATAGTCATAGCCAAAACGACCGCCGCCACCGCTGGCGCCGCGCTCACGCTTACCGTCCTCTTCGACCTGTACGCTTACGGACAAACGTACCAGCGGGCGGACGTCAGCGGCCAGCGTACCATCAGTCGCGGCCACCAGGATCAGTTCATAAACACCGGTCAGGCTGGCGGTCACTTCCTGGACGCGTTTGTCGGTGGCACGGGCCACGTTGTCTACGCGGCGCAGGATATCGAGTTTTTCTTCACGGCTCATGCTCTGCAACGGATCAACCGAGGTGTAAAGCGCCTGATGCTCCACGGCCCCCAGCGTTTTTACTTTGCCGTCACCGTTGTCACGCACGATAGTACGCGCGGCATGAGCGCTTTGTTCCAGCGCCAACAGGCTAATCTGGTCTGCATAGGCAAACCCTGTTTTCTCGCCGCTGATGGCGCGCACGCCAACGCCCTGATCGATATTGTAAGAACCATCTTTAATGATGCGGTCTTCTAAAACCCAGGATTCGTGATAGCTCGACTGAAAATAGAGATCGCCGTAATCAAGACGGCGTTCGGCCAGTTGGCCCAGGATGGCAAACAGATCCTGATGTTTCAGGCCATTTGCCGCTAGCAATTGTTCACTTACCAGGTTCAGACTCATCGTTTTGATTACTCATTTAATTCTGCCGGATAGCGGAAAAAACGCCTTATCCGGCCTACGTTGTTAGGCTGCTGTAGGCCGGATAAGCGCTGCGCCATCCGGCAATACTATGTACTGAGATTGGGGCAATTACTCGCCCCCGTCAAATCATTGCTGGCTTTCTTTGCGCGGCTGACGCAGAACTTCGTTAATTTGCGGCTTATCGACCGGACCGGTGATGCGATAGCGCAGAATCGAGACTTTGCTCCACAGCGGCCCCAGCACCTTACTGGCGGCAAACACCGCCGCACCAACAATCGGGTTGACGGCAAACGCGGCGGCAACCCCTACGGTGGCAGATATTTCTGGTGCAACGATGGCTTCCATGTCCAGATCCCGGCGTACCAGGTTCACCGAACCTTTCATCGCAATGTCGGCTTCCAGACCATCCACCAGCGTGTCGTCGGTATGCATCACGCCATCTTTGATCCACGCCGTGCTGCGAATCGAGTCGAAATAGAAGCCTTCGCTGAAGGTGTCGCTAAAATCAAAGCGCAGTTTACGCAGTAACGCATCGAAGCTTAGCAGACGTAACAATTGCCCCGCATGTCCGGTACTGATTTCGGTAAGTTCGCCTTTGCCCAGCCGGGTACGCAAAATACCATTCAGCGAGGCTACATCAGGATCCCACGGCGGATTACGCCAATGCAGATCATACTCCACGTTGAATGAAGAATTGCGAATCGGCGTTGATACGCCAAAGAAACCGGCTGCGGAGTCAATTTTATTGCCGCTCAGTTTACCCTTCAGCGACGTTCGCTCCTTGCCCGGCGCATTCACCCACACGCCGTCGGTGGTCAGTCTGGCAAAACCCGTATCCAACAGACCGTTACTCAAGGTGAGCGTGTCGCCTTTAATCGCTACATCGGCGTCAATGCGCCCGTATTTCTGTCCCCACATCCAGCACTCGGCACAGCGCAGCTGAAGGTCCGGCCAGCCACGGAAGCTGACGTTGTCGATGGCTGAGAACGGCGAGGCTGGCGTACTATTTTGTGACGGTTTTGCCGCGCTTGGGTTGTAATAAAGATACTTAATATTGGCCAGCCACGGCGCATTATTGCGCATAGCCAGCGTGGCGTTAATTTCACGGCCCTGCGCCTGCACGGTGGAGCCATTGCTCGCAGGCTCAGAAACGATACTCAAATTATTCCACTGTTGACCGCCCAGGGATAACGATGGCGTACGCACCGTGATGCGCTGTGGGAAGTTAGCGTTGCTGCCCACGTTATCCACAGCGCCTTTCTGGAATAACGCCAGCCATTGCGCGCCATCCATAGGGGGAAGATTAAGCTCTATGCCTTGTTGATCGGGTAACGCGGGCACGGTGCGGCTTTCCGACGCCCAGATTGCGCGGTCAAGCGTCAGTTTCTGATTCAGCAGCCAGCGGCTATTAAAATGATTTTTACTGCCAGCGTTGCCGGTCAGATCAAAGCTGCGCAGATTGCCGTTGGCCTTAACGTTCACCGGCAACGCCTCACCGGCCGCCTTATTCAGCGGAGAAGGTAAGTGACTACTTACATTCTTGAGATCGCCCTTTAACTCAACGTTGTAGGTCGGCCCGGCATGATACGGAAGATCGATTCCTACCTTGCCATTCCACGCTATGCTGCCATTCAACGCGTCGTTGACCTGCGTCGGTAAAATCCCCATGCGGCTTGGCTGCCAGTCACCTTGCAGATTCACGGCTACCTGATAGGCTTTCGCCCCTTCGGTCGTGGAAAAGTCGACGTTCAGCGGCTGATTAAACCAGTTCGCGGTCATCGGCTCGCTCTTCAGATCACCGTTGATAAAGCTGAATTTACCATTCAAATTCTTCAGCGTGCTGTCGAGCGGTTTAATAAACAGGCTGTTATTATGCAGGTTGACGTCACCTTTGGCGGTAACCAGCGAGCCGTCTAGCGGAATATCAAGATGTAAGCGAGCATTCACATCGCCGTCAATCTGCAACTGCTCAAGCGTAGCGCCGAGTGAATCCTTCAATGGCGTCTCATCAAAATAAGGTCCAACCGCCTTGCCCGGCCCGTTGATGTCGGCATCAATCAGCAGTTTTTCTTTGGCATAGTCGGGGATGTTAGCCGTCAGATTACTGGCCTTCACACCGCCCAGATTAACGCTATCGGTCTTCATCCACAGACCGTCGTTAATGAAGTTCAGTTCAATATTAAGGTCAGTCAGCGCGGGCCAGTCGGGCTGGAAAGCAAACTTCGCATTGCGAAGCGGCACCAGTACCTGGAACTGCCCTTCATTGTGTAGATACGGGAACAGATGCGGGTCGCCGCCATACACCAACGTGGCGTTATCCGCTTCGCCGCCCTGAATAGAGCCGCTGAGGTAATCAACCAGCTCTTTGCCCATCAGGTTTTCCGGGAAGTAACGCCAGGCCTGAGAGCCATCGTCGGTGCTGATACCTGCCAGAATGCCCAACCATGGCTCATCATTGGCGGGCTGCAGATAGCGAAAACCACCGCGTGCGTGTACCGCTTTCGCTTTAACATCAATGTTGCGCCCATCTAACTGGAAACCTTTATCATTCTTCAGCCAGCTTAGCGTCGCTACGCCGTCCTCTATTTCCAGCGGTGCGCGAAAGACGGTTTCATACGGCATTTTAGCTTGCTTCATGGAAGCAGTGAGCACCCCGTTTTCAACGCTGCCCGCAAGCGTACCGGAGAAATGCTCTGCCCCTGGCAGCAGCTTCCACTGTTTCCAGGCCAGATTGGTCCACGAGGACTGGAAGCGGGTTTTTTCTGTTGCCTGTAACGGGATATCCAGCGCCAGCACATCTATTTTGCCGCTCGGCTGCGTGGCCCGCCAGATATCACCCAGCGCAGGCGATAACTTGGCCGCCATCGGACGCAGCCCTTCTAACCCGGCCAGCTCCAGATTGCTGGCGCGGATGCGTAGCTCGTCGCTGCGTTTGTTATTCTCGCCGCCGACTTCCTGTTCAGGGATCCAGGCCAGCGCTAACGCCCCGCTTGGCCAGGGTTTATCATCCATCGTGATACGGGTATCGGGAATGGAGAATTGCCAGCCCGACTGTTCGCGGCTGATGTGCGCTGTCAGGTTATCGACGGAGAGCGTGTGCGTACGACTCTCTCCCAGCCAACTTGCCCCACCTTTTTTCAGCCAGACATCGCCGCCGGAAACGACGCCTTTTCTGATCGTCATCCATGCTTCCAGGCTAAAACGCGCGGTTTGCAACGCGACATTATCCTGCATCCATTTACCCAGCCACGGCTTGACGTCGATATCGTCGGCCTGCAGCCAGACCCGACCGTTATTCAACAGCCCGTTGTCATCACGCAGATCCATTCGAACCTGCATAACACCGTGCTGCCCGGTCAAACTGGAGAGACTGACCTGGCCTTCAGCGCGATGCCGATTTTTACCGTTAAGCCAGGTAAGCTGTGGGATCGCCAGTTCTGCACGCTGGCCTGAGAGGGTTAAAAAGCTAATCTGGCTGTCGCGTAGATCGAAATGATCAAACTGACGCAGGAAGAGATCGCTCAGGTGGCCGGCTTCAATTCCATCACCGCTTTCGCTGCGCTGGATGGGGGTGTTGGTACGCAGCTGCAACTGCCAGAAAGTGAGATCGCGAAACTGCCAGCGCATGTGCAGCAAGCTTTGCCACACATCCAGCGCTAATGTGACCCGCTTTACCGAAAATTCACCGCCGTCTTTAAGCTGCGCGTGGATATCGCGCGCTTCAAGAGTAGGCCCGAAATTTTGCCAGCTAGCGGAAAGTTGGCTGGCGGAGACGGGCAGACCGGTGGCGGATTCAATCTTGCCAAGGATGGCCGGACGCCAGCTATCAAGATGAGGTAGCGCAAGGCGCAGCCCACTGACCAGCAGCGCTGCGATGACAACGAATGCGGCTCCAGTGAGCAGTAATATCCCCGGCAATCGCCTCACGCGCCTCTCCTTGTCTACCAAAAAATGTGACTCACAAAACCGTCTTGCCGGATGGCGGCGTGAACGCCTTCTCCGGCCTGCAAGGTATCGCCATTGGGCGTTTACCAGGCCAGATTACATCATGACAACGTCGAACTGCTCCTGGTTATACAGCGGTTCGACTTGTACTTTAACCTGTTTGCCGACAAAGATTTCCACTTCCGCCAACGCATGTGACTCTTCACCCTTCAGGGTTTCAGCCACTGCCGGAGATGCATAAACCAGGAAACGATCGGAGTCATATGCATGGTGTACCCGCACGATTTCGCGCATGATTTCATAGCATACAGTTTCCACGGTTTTCACCGTACCGCGCCCATGACAGGTCGGACACTCGTTGCACAACACATGCTCCACGCTTTCACGCGTGCGTTTGCGCGTCATCTCCACCAGGCCCAGCTGAGAAAAACCGTTGATGCTGGTTTTTACGCGATCCTTGCTCAGCGCCTGTTCCAGAGAGTGCAGCACCCGTCGACGGTGGTCTTCATTATTCATGTCGATAAAATCGATAATGATAATGCCGCCGAGGTTACGCAGACGCAGCTGACGAGCAATGGCCTGCGTTGCTTCAATATTAGTATTAAAGATAGTGTCGTCGAGATTACGATGCCCAACAAACGCTCCGGTATTGATATCGACGGTGGTCATTGCTTCAGTTTGATCGATGATCAGATAGCCGCCAGATTTCAGTTCAACCTTGCGTTCCAGCGCGCGCTGGATTTCATTCTCAACGTCAAAGAGATCAAAAATGGGCTGGCGCCCGCTGTAATGTTCCAGCTTGCTGGTCATCTCGGGGATATATTCCGCTGTGAACTCCAGCAACGCTTCATAGGTCAGACGAGAGTCAACGCGGATCCGGTCAAGCTGGGCATCGGCAAAATCACGCAACACGCGCTGCGCCAGCGCCAGTTCGCCGTACATCTGGTAGCGTGTTTGCGGGCGCTTTTTACGCTCCATGACTTTAGTCCAGACGCGCTTCAGGTAGGCAGCATCCGAGGCTAGATCCTCCTCGCAGACGCCTTCCGCCGCTGTGCGAATGATGAATCCGCCCTGTTCATCGCAGTAATCCGCCACCACTTTTTTCAGGCGTTCGCGTTCGGTTTCGCTTTCGATACGTTGGGAAACGCCAACGTGCGAAGCACCCGGCATAAAGACGAGGTAACGGGAAGGAAGCGTGATGTCCGTCGTCAGGCGTGCGCCCTTAGTACCCAACGGATCTTTTACCACCTGCACCATCAGATCCTGGCCCTGGCGCACCAGTTCAGAAATGTCGCGCACGGTGAACTGTTTTTGTTCTTCACCCGCCACGCATTCGGTGTGCGGCATGATGTCTGAAGCGTGAAGAAATGCGGCTTTATCCAGTCCAATATCTACAAAAGCCGCCTGCATACCCGGAAGTACACGACTTACACGACCTTTGTAGATATTGCCTACGATTCCGCGTCGCGCCTCACGTTCAATATGAATTTCCTGCAGAATACCGCCATCAATGTAAGCCACCCGAGTTTCCGATGGCGTTACGTTTACCAACAATTCAGCCGTCATGTTTATCCCTTTTCTCACGCAGTGCGTTAAAATTGGTCAGCAACTCATACGTTTCTACCAGCGGTAAGCCGACTACGGCGTGATAGCTGCCATTGATCTTCCTGACAAAACAGCCACCCAACCCTTGAATACCGTATGCACCTGCTTTATCCATTGGTTCACCGCTGGCAACATAGCCCGCGATGTCCTCATCGGTTAGTGCTCTGAACGTCACTTCCGTCACCACCAGACAGTCCAGACTGTGCCGGCGGTCGGCCAATGCCACGGCGGTCATGACCTGATGCGTTTTACCCGACAGTTTGCGCAGCATTGCTGCGGCATGGGCGTCGTCGTGTGGTTTTTCCAGCACTTCGCCATTAAGGATAACAATGGTATCTGCACCCAATACCGGCAAATCACGCTGCGCCAGCGCCACGCCAGCCTGCGCTTTTTCGCGTGCCAGACGCGAAACATACTGCTGCGCGCTCTCCTGCGGGTGTCGCTGTTCTTCAATCCCAGGCACCAGCCGTTCAAACCTAACACCAAGCTGAGCGAGCAGCTCCTGACGACGTGGAGAACCTGAAGCAAGATACAGAGTATTCATATCAACCTTATTGCACCGCAAACTGCTGACGGACTTTACGCATCAGTAAGAATAGCCATGGCCAAAGCACACCATTCACTACACTACTCCAGAACACTTCGGGTCTGAAAGAGACATTGATCACTAAAAACTCGGCCCAGAAAACAATAATATCCACGACCAGTGATAACAACATGACCACCAGCGCCTGTTGCCAGAGCGCGAGGTTACGGAATAGCTGGAATTTCAGCGCGACCAGATAAGCAATGATACTCATCGACAATGCGCGCACGCCAAGCGTGGAGCCGCTGATGAGATCCAGTATGGCACCCACCACAAACCCCGTGCCCACATTTACGCGATGCGGCAGCGCCAGGATCCAGTACAACAAGATGAGCAGTACCCAGTTTGGCCGGAAAACCAGAATATCGTCCGGCCAGGGCATGACTTGCAGCAACAGTGCAATAAGGAACGAGAGCCAAATCACCCAACGTCCCTGGCTACGATAGCTTGCCACTTACTGTCCTCCCGGCTTACGCGGAGCAGGTTGTGGCGGCGTGGTACCCGCAGGCGCTGGAGTCACGCCTGTTGCGGGAGCTGGCACTGGTGCAGGCGGCCCCATGGCATCTGGTGCAGGCAGAACTTGCGGCATCATTTGCATCAGACGTTCATTGGCAACGCGGTGCACTTCCTCTGGCGTCATCGGATTTGCGCCGTTACGATCGGCGCCCCACAACAGCAGCAGATAACGCAGACGCTGCAGACCCGCGGTCGGGCGTGCCTGAATCACGGTATAAGCGCGCTGAGTGTCCAGCTTAACGGAAGAAACAACACCAACCGGATAGCCTTCAGGGAAACGTCCCCCCAGACCCGAGGTAACCAGCACATCGCCAACGCGAATGTCGGTGTTGGCCGGCAGGTGTTCGAGCTGAAGATCGTCGGTGCAGCCGTTACCGGCAGCGATCACGCGGATATCGTTACGCAGTACCTGAATGGGCAGAGCATGCGTCGCATCGCAAATCAGCAGCACGCGGCTGGTCAGTTTAGCCACCGCTACGACCTGACCCACAACGCCTTTGTCGCTAATAACCGGCTGACCTTCGTAGACACCGTTAACGCTCCCTTTGTCGATCACCACCTGATCGCTGTAAGGGTCATTAACCGTCGAGATGACCTGCGTCACCATCTTTTGTTCGTCCTGACGCAGCGGCGATCCCAGCAGCTCACGCAAACGCGCGTTCTCCTGTTTATATTGCCCCAGCATCAGCAGCTCGCTGTTTTTCAGCAGCAGTTCCTGACGCAACGCCCGATTTTCAAGTTCGAGTTGGTCACGAGAAGCCAGCGTTTGCGAAACGCCGTCGAGTAATTCACGAGGACCATTTGAGATAAAGTAGAAAGGACTGACGGCGGTATCCATGTACGTTCGTATTTGACTAAACGTACCCAGGCGGCTGTCGGCAATAATAACGCCGAGCGCCACCAGCACCGCCAGAATAAGGCGAATCTGTAGCGACGGGCCACGGCTAAAAATTGGCTTCATAGTCTATGCGTATTCTCGTATCAGAGCGGAAGGGCAACCCGCGGGCTACCCTACCTGCATCCGATTACTCTTCGCTGAACAGGTCGCCGCCGTGCATATCGATCATTTCCAGCGCCTTGCCGCCACCGCGCGCCACGCAGGTCAGCGGATCTTCAGCAACAACAACTGGAATACCGGTTTCTTCCATTAACAGACGGTCAAGGTTACGCAGCAGAGCACCGCCACCGGTCAGTACCATGCCGCGTTCGGAGATGTCAGACGCCAGTTCTGGCGGACACTGTTCCAGTGCAACCATCACCGCACTCACGATACCGGTCAGCGGTTCCTGCAGGGCTTCCAGAATCTCGTTGGAGTTCAGGGTAAAGCCGCGTGGAACACCTTCAGCCAGGTTACGGCCGCGAACTTCGATCTCGCGCACTTCGTCGCCCGGATAAGCGGAACCGATTTCGTGTTTAATACGTTCTGCGGTGGCTTCACCGATCAGAGAACCGTAGTTACGACGAACATAATTAATGATGGCTTCGTCGAAGCGGTCGCCGCCAATACGTACAGAAGAGGAGTAAACCACGCCGTTCAGGGAGATAACGGCAACTTCAGTTGTACCACCACCGATATCCACAACCATAGAACCGGTTGCTTCAGAAACTGGCAGACCCGCCCCGATCGCAGCCGCCATCGGCTCTTCGATCAGGAATACTTCACGGGCACCTGCGCCCTGGGCGGATTCACGGATCGCGCGGCGTTCAACCTGAGTTGCTCCAACCGGTACACATACCAGTACGCGCGGGCTTGGGCGCATGAAGCTATTGCTGTGCACTTGTTTGATAAAGTGCTGGAGCATTTTTTCAGTCACGAAGAAGTCAGCGATAACGCCGTCTTTCATTGGGCGAATGGCAGCGATATTGCCCGGTGTACGACCCAGCATCTGCTTCGCGTCATGGCCCACTGCGGCTACGCTTTTTGGCGAGCCGGCACGATCCTGACGAATGGCCACAACAGAAGGCTCATTCAATACGATGCCTTGTCCTTTTACATAAATAAGGGTATTCGCGGTACCCAGGTCAATGGACAGGTCATTGGAAAACATGCCACGAAATTTTTTCAACATACTAAGGGATAATCCTGAAAGCTGGGGCGGAAAACAAAATCCGCTTACTTTACCAACCACACGCAGCAGCGACAAGGCGCAAAAATCATCTGCTACGGTGAAAATTAGTGCAGTTCGTTTCCTTTGTTACAAAATCGGCCTGAGTCCATCAGGGCTGAATAAATCAGCAGCACTCCTCGCTTTTGTTTGCAACCTGTCAAAGGTCATTCACCTGCATGTTTGCTGTTACAACCTGGCGAGCAGACAAGCACACCCCCAGAAGGCACAGCGCGCGTTATTCTACGTGAAAACGAATTAAACGGCAGGTTAAACCGAGTATCTTTGCGAATATTTTTTCACGTTAGTGTCAAGTGGCTGTGATGCGGCAAAAAAATCCCCTTGCCCACCCGCAACTCCGCGTTCCGTCAGCGTATGCCACTCGCTACGCGAACGAACGCCCGTGGCGTAAACCTGCGTTGGTGTTCCAGAACAAGCCTCCACCAGGCTTTGCACCAGGAGCTGGTTTTCGGTTCGCTTATCAATATTCCTCACCAGGCTTGGATGCAGCTTCAATAACTCAACGTTAAGCTCTTTGATCCAACTGGTGCTCACCAGCGTTAAACCCGCCTGCGTAACGGCAATTCGCACACCCAGCGCATTCATCAATCTGATGACGGGCTGTAACCGGCTGATATGTTGACAGACATCTGCCTCAGCAAGTTCAATAATTATGCGTTTGCGTAATGATTTTTCGCACTGCATCAGCGTATCACGTAGCCAGCGCTGAAAACGTGGGCGAATTAGCGATTCAACCGTTGTCTGCATCGCCAGGTTTTCCTGCGGCCAATAGCCCAACAGTAAGATCAGACGGCTGATTTGCAGACGGTCATATTCTTCAGCCAGGCCAAACTGCAGGACCATCGGCATATATTCCGCCGAAATAACCTCTTCGCTGCCATCAAAAATACGGCACATCAGCTCCCGGTGGTGCACCCGTCCTTCACGGGTTACCGCAGGCTTTTGATAAATTCTGGGTCCACCCCGGCTGAGCATCTGTTCGATCAGCGTTCGCCAGCGTACGTTACCCCGACCTTTTTCCGGTAGTGAGTCATCATAGACCGACCAGCTGTTCCCACCCTGCAATACCGAGTTCCGCGTGGCGGCTTCGGCGTGATCCATCACTTGTTCCGTCGACTGACCGCTGCGGCAAACACAAATGCCAATATGAACCATATCGGCACGGTCGATCATTTTATTAGCCGGAAGCGCATCTACCGCTTTTAATAATTGCCCGGCAATACTTTCCGCCTCTTTCAGCGTGCGGTGTGGCAACAGGATGGCAAAATCGCTACGGTGGTAGCGCGCCAGCAACGCGCCCGGATAGCGCGTCATAAAAGTCGACAACAAATTGATTAGCGTTGAAATTTGTTCTTCCGCAAGGGTAATTCCCCAGCTATCGCGCAGCAGTGTAAAGTCCGGCAGGCGTACCATCATCACGACGCCATGCGATCCCACTTTTTCCTGATCTTCCAGCAGCGTTGCCAGTTGGTTATCAAAGAACAGGCGGTTGCTTAGCCCGGTTTTTGTATCCTGCGCCACATAGGAACGAATCAGCGTATCCAGTCGGCTACGTTGCTCGCGGGCACTTTGAATTTCGGTCAGCAGCATATCGAGCGCGCTACTGGTACGCGCAGGCCATTCATAAACAGTCCCCCGCACGTTCGGTCCACGTTCGCCGTTAAGAATGCGCGTTGAACGAATCTCCAGCAACTCTTGACCTGAAAGCTGACGCTGAAGCCAGCGCACAGACAAAAAGAGCATCAATATAATGAAAGCAATCGCCAACGTGAGCGGCGCGGTAGTCATCAGCGAATGGAAATAGTTGCCCATGGGATCCTGATAAACCAGACGCAGCGACATGCCCGGGTGTTTGACCAACGGGACGGTGACATCACGATACAGATTGTTCGTCCCCGCCGGGCGGTAGCTGCTGGTTCGGGAGTGGTCATACACCACGTGTTCGCCCTGTAGCAGTTCGACGCGCACGATATCCACCGAAACCATCAGTTCATCGATTTGCGGGGTTAGCGCAACGACATCGCGGGAGACAAGGTGCGTATCAATCGCTGTCGCCACCGCCTGAACACGGGTGGTGAACTTATATTGAATCGCGTTATAGAAACTCAGCGAGCAGCCGATCAGAGTTACGAAGATCGTTAACCCTGTAAGCAGCGTCACAAAAGCTGAAAATTTCGTCGTTAATCGCATCCTTGTGTTAACTCCGACAGTTATGAAACAGGCATGAAAGTGATAAAGCGGCGCGAAAATGCAAAACTGAACGCAAAATCCGTCCATTTATACAAACAGTGTGGGCATACTACCAAATTAGGTATATCTGGCAATTTATTGCGCGGAATCGGCATCATGTTTTGATTAGCGAGTATAGTCTTCATTAATAATTTTCCAATCCACTATACGAATTGAGGACAGGTTATGCAGGCTTTGATCTTAGAACAGCAGGACGGAAAAACCCTCGCATCCGTTCAACCCCTCGACGAAAATCAGCTACCGGAAGGCGATGTGACGGTGGATGTCCACTGGTCAAGCCTGAACTATAAAGACGCCCTGGCTATCACCGGCAAGGGTAAAATCATTCGCAATTTTCCGATGATTCCTGGTATCGATTTCGCCGGTACCGTGCGCGCAAGCGAAGATCCCCGTTTTCATGCAGGTCAGGAAGTTTTACTGACCGGCTGGGGCGTGGGTGAAAATCATTGGGGTGGACTGGCCGAACGCGCACGCGTGAAAGGCGACTGGCTGGTTGCGCTGCCACAAGGGCTGGACGGACGTAAAGCCATGGTCATCGGTACCGCTGGCTTTACCGCCATGCTGTGCGTCATGGCGCTTGAAGATGCAGGTATTCGCCCGCAAGACGGTGAGATTGTCGTCACCGGCGCCAGCGGCGGCGTGGGCAGCACGGCCGTGGCATTACTGCATAAGCTGGGTTATCAGGTTGCGGCGGTTTCGGGTCGCGAAAGCACTCACGACTACCTGAAGAGCCTGGGCGCTAACCGTATCCTTAGCCGCGATGAATTTGCTGAATCTCGCCCGTTGGAAAAACAGCTGTGGGCTGGTGCGGTTGATACCGTTGGCGACAAAGTTCTGGCAAAAGTCCTGGCACAGATGAACTACGGTGGCTGCGTTGCTGCCTGCGGCCTGGCTGGCGGTTTCGCTCTGCCAACGACGGTGATGCCATTTATTCTGCGTAACGTTCGTTTGCAAGGGGTGGACTCGGTGATGACCCCGCCGGCACGCCGGGCAGAAGCCTGGGCGCGTCTGGTTAAGGATCTGCCGGACTCTTTCTATGCTCAGGCCGCCACGGAGATTACGCTGGCGGATACGCCGAAGTTTGCCGATGCCATCATCAATAACCAGGTGCAAGGTCGTACGCTGGTGAAGGTGAAGTAACAGGCTCTGGCGCAGAAATTTACACTTAATTAACGAAATTTCGCGGCATATCTACAGACTCCCTGCCATATTAACTACGCGTCCCCTGTCAGTTATGACGCGTAAGCCGGGAGTCTGTTATGAAGAAATTACGTCCATTTACAGAAGCCGACGTCACTGACGAGTCGGCTTTTTTTATGCAACGCCGCCAGGTACTGAAAGCATTAGGGATCAGCGCCGCCGCGTTGTCTTTCCCCCTCTCTGCGCAGGCTGACCTTCTTAGCTGGTTTAAGGGGAATGACCGCCCGCCCGCGCCCGCGGGTAAGCCGCTTGATTTCAGTAAACCCGCAGCCTGGCAAAATTCGCTTCCTTTAACGCCAGCGGATAAAGTTTCTGGCTACAACAACTTCTATGAGTTCGGTCTCGATAAAGCGGATCCGGCAGCCAATGCTGGCAGTCTGAAAACCGATCCGTGGACGTTAAAAATCAGTGGTGAGGTGGCAAAACCACTCACCCTCGATCACGATGCGCTGACTGCCCGTTTCCCACTGGAAGAACGGATTTACCGGATGCGCTGTGTGGAAGCCTGGTCAATGGTCGTGCCGTGGATTGGTTTTCCGTTACATAAACTGCTGGCGCAGGTTGAACCCACCAGCAACGCAAAATATGTCGCCTTCGAAACGATCTACTCGCCGAATGAGATGCCCGGACAAAAAGATCGCTTTATTGGCGGCGGACTGAAGTATCCCTATGTTGAAGGACTGCGTCTGGATGAAGCTATGCATCCACTCACTCTGCTTACCGTGGGGGTTTATGGAAAAGCTCTTCCTCCACAAAATGGCGCGCCCATTCGCTTAATTGTGCCGTGGAAATACGGATTTAAAGGCATTAAGTCGATCGTGAGTATTAAACTAACCCGCGAACGCCCCCCGACAACCTGGAATCTGGCCGCCCCCAATGAATATGGATTTTATGCCAACGTGAATCCGCATGTCGATCACCCGCGCTGGTCCCAGGCCACTGAGCGTTTTATTGGCGCAGGCGGTATTCTGGACGTTCAGCGCCAACCCACGCTGCTGTTTAACGGTTACGCCGACGAGGTCGCTTCGCTGTACCGTGGTCTTAACCTGCAGGAGAATTTTTGAGTGCGCCTGACTGCAAAGCACATTACTGGACTGAAAGTTTGCCTGCATCTTGCCGGCTTTTTACCGTTTGTCTGGCTATTTTGGGCGGTGAATCACGGTGGTCTGAGCGCAGACCCGGTCAAAGATATCCAGCACTTTACCGGTAGGACAGCTCTGAAATTCTTGCTGGCGACCTTGCTGGTCTCTCCCCTCGCGCGCTACCCTAAACAGCCATTATTGATACGCACACGGCGCCTGTTAGGGCTATGGTGTTTCGCCTGGGCAACGTTACATTTAACCAGCTACGCACTCCTGGAACTGGGCATTCATAATCTGGCGCTGTTAGGACGGGAATTAATCACGCGACCTTATTTGATGCTGGGCATTGCCAGTTGGGGCATATTATTCGCCCTCACGTTAACCTCCACCCAGTCGGCTCAGCGAAAACTGGGCAAAAATTGGCAGTATTTGCACAACTTCGTCTATCTTGTGGCGATCCTGGCACCCATACATTATCTGTGGTCGGTAAAAATTATCTCCCCTCAACCGATTATTTATGCAGCACTCGCTGTGGTGTTGTTAGCCTGCCGTTACAAGAAGTTTCGCCAGTGGTGGCGGTAGTTTCACGTTATGTGCAGTGCGTTACAAAATGTGGACGATCCGATTTTCTTTACATGTTAACGGTTGATTATCTTCCCTGATAAGACCAGTATTTAGCTGCCAATTGCTACGAAATAGTTATAATGTGCGACTTTGCTATCCCCGGTAGCGTTTTTAGAGCGCTGAAAGGGTGACATTCGCATGTTGAAGGTATATTTTGTCTTTTACCCGAAAATGGCAGAAGATAGCCGCACAATGACTAACAAGTCTGGCAATCTCACTTAATGGCAACCGCACCCAGTGCAATGCCTGAGATGCGTGGCATCTTGTCACTCACTGTTATAAAAATGCTATACAGACGGCGGTAAAACGCTTGTCACAATCTCACTAAACAAAGAGTACGGAACCCACTCATGGATATTCGTAAGATTAAAAAACTGATCGAGCTGGTTGAAGAATCAGGCATCTCCGAACTGGAAATTTCTGAAGGCGAAGAGTCTGTACGCATCAGCCGTGCGGCGCCAGCTGCAAGTTTTCCAATGATGCAACAGGCTTATGCTGCACCAGTGATGCAGCAGCCAGCTCTGTCTAACGCTGTCGCACAAACTGCCTCTCCAAGTATGGAAGCTCCGGCAGCAGCGGAAATCAGTGGTCACATCGTACGCTCCCCAATGGTTGGTACGTTCTACCGCACCCCGAGCCCAGATGCGAAAGCGTTCATCGAAATCGGCCAGAAAGTGAATGCGGGCGATACCCTGTGCATCGTTGAAGCCATGAAAATGATGAACCAGATCGAAGCCGACAAATCCGGCGTAGTGAAAGCGATTCTGGTAGAAAGCGGTCAACCGGTAGAATTTGACGAGCCGCTGGTCGTCATCGAATAACGAGGCGAACATGTTGGATAAAATTGTTATCGCCAACCGCGGTGAGATCGCCCTGCGTATTCTGCGTGCCTGTAAAGAGCTGGGCATCAAGACTGTCGCTGTGCATTCAAGCGCGGATCGCGATTTAAAACACGTATTGCTGGCGGATGAGACGGTCTGTATTGGCCCGGCTCCGTCCGTAAAAAGCTATCTGAACATCCCGGCTATCATTAGCGCTGCTGAAATCACCGGCGCAGTGGCAATTCACCCGGGCTATGGCTTCCTCTCTGAGAATGCCAACTTTGCTGAACAGGTAGAACGTTCCGGCTTTATCTTCATCGGCCCGAAAGCCGACACCATCCGCCTGATGGGCGACAAAGTGTCCGCAATTACCGCGATGAAGAAAGCTGGCGTACCAACAGTCCCAGGCTCTGACGGCCCGCTGGGCGACGACATGGACGCTAACCGCGCTCATGCTAAACGCATCGGTTATCCCGTTATTATCAAAGCCTCCGGCGGCGGCGGCGGTCGCGGTATGCGCGTCGTGCGCAGCGATGCCGAACTGGCACAATCCATCTCCATGACCAAAGCGGAAGCGAAAGCGGCTTTCAACAACGACATGGTTTACATGGAGAAGTACCTGGAAAACCCACGCCACATCGAAATTCAGGTGCTGGCAGACGGTCAGGGTAACGCGATTTATCTGGCAGAACGTGACTGCTCCATGCAGCGTCGTCACCAGAAAGTCGTCGAAGAAGCACCAGCACCGGGCATTACTCCGGAACTGCGTCGCTACATCGGCGAGCGTTGCGCCAAAGCGTGCGTTGATATCGGCTATCGCGGGGCAGGTACTTTCGAGTTCCTGTTCGAAAACGGCGAGTTCTACTTCATTGAAATGAACACCCGTATTCAGGTTGAACACCCGGTAACCGAAATGATCACCGGCGTTGACCTGATCAAAGAGCAGCTGCGCATCGCTGCGGGACAACCGCTGTCCATCAAGCAGGATGAAGTTGTGGTTAAAGGCCATGCGGTAGAATGCCGTATCAACGCCGAAGACCCGAACACCTTCCTGCCAAGCCCGGGTAAAATCACGCGTTTCCACGCGCCGGGTGGCTTTGGTGTGCGCTGGGAGTCTCATATTTACGCAGGCTACACCGTACCTCCGTACTATGACTCAATGATCGGTAAGCTGATCTGCTATGGCGAAAACCGCGACGTAGCAATCGCCCGTATGAAAAACGCGTTGCAGGAACTGATCATCGACGGTATCAAAACCAACGTTGATCTGCAGATCCGCATCATGAATGACGAGCATTTCCAGCACGGTGGAACCAATATCCACTATCTGGAGAAAAAACTCGGACTTCAGGAAAAGTAAGCGTGCGTTAACTGAAAAGGCCGGAAATTCCGGCCTTTTGTTTTTCTCCCCTCCCGCACGTGCCATAAGGTACAATCCCCGCTTTCTTTATCCACAAGGGACAAAAAATGGACGCTCGTTTTGTTCAGGCCCATAAAGAGGCGCGCTGGGCGCTGTGGCTGACCCTTTTATATCTTGCCACATGGTTAGTGGCCGCTTACTTACCAGATTCCACGCTCGGTTTTACCGGCTTACCACACTGGTTCGAAATGGCCTGCCTGCTAACGCCGCTGGTTTTCATCGTGCTGTGCTGGGCGATGGTGAAGTTTATCTATCGCGACATTCCGTTGGAGGATGACGATGCAGCTTGAAGTTATTTTGCCGCTGGTCGCCTATCTGTTGGTGGTCTTCGGTCTTTCCGTTTACGCCATGCGTAAGAGATCGACCGGCACTTTCCTGAATGAATATTTCCTCGGCAGCCGCTCGATGGGCGGGGTCGTATTAGCCATGACGCTAACGGCAACCTACATTAGCGCCAGTTCGTTTATTGGCGGTCCTGGCGCCGCTTACAAATACGGGCTGGGATGGGTGCTGCTGGCGATGATCCAGTTGCCCGCCGTTTGGCTTTCTCTGGGGATTCTTGGTAAGAAATTCGCGATTCTGGCGCGCCGTTATAATGCCGTTACCCTCAACGATATGCTGTTTGCCCGCTACCAGAGTCGCCTGCTTGTGTGGCTGGCAAGCCTTAGCCTGCTGGTCGCGTTTGTCGGAGCAATGACCGTACAGTTTATTGGCGGCGCACGTTTGCTTGAAACCGCTGCAGGTATACCTTACGAAACCGGTTTGCTTATTTTTGGCGTCAGTATCGCATTGTATACGGCGTTCGGCGGTTTTCGCGCCAGCGTACTGAACGACACCATGCAGGGTATGGTGATGCTGATTGGTACTATTGTTCTGCTGGTCGGCGTCGTTCATGCTGCCGGTGGCCTCAGCAATGCGGTGGTAACCCTGCAAACTATCGACCCTAAACTGGTCTCGCCGCAAGGCGCGGATGACATTCTGTCACCCACGTTCATGACCTCATTCTGGGTACTGGTGTGCTTTGGCGTAATTGGGCTGCCGCATACAGCAGTACGCTGCATCTCTTATAAAGACAGCAAAGCTGTACACCGCGGCATTATCATCGGCACCATCGTAGTGGCGATCCTGATGTTTGGTATGCATCTGGCGGGTGCGTTGGGGCGTGCGGTGATCCCTGATCTGACAGTGCCGGATCTGGTTATCCCTACGCTAATGGTCAAAGTGTTGCCGCCGGTAGCTGCTGGGATCTTCCTCGCGGCCCCCATGGCCGCGATCATGTCGACGATCAATGCCCAATTGCTGCAAAGTTCCGCTACGATCATTAAGGATCTGTACCTGAACCTGCGTCCGGAACAGCTGAAAAACGAAACCCGGCTGAAGCGCATGTCGGCAGTAATTACCCTGTTGCTCGGCGCGTTACTGCTACTGGCCGCCTGGAAACCACCAGAGATGATTATCTGGCTTAACCTGCTGGCATTTGGCGGGCTGGAAGCCGTCTTCCTGTGGCCGCTGGTGCTGGGCCTGTACTGGGAGCGGGCAAACGCCGCGGGCGCTTTGAGCGCGATGATTATCGGCGGCGTTCTTTATGCCGTACTCGCTACATTTAACATTCAGTACCTGGGTTTCCACCCGATTGTGCCCTCGTTACTGATAAGCTTGCTGGCTTTCCTGATCGGCAACCGTTTCGGTTCTGCCGTCCCGCAAGCCGCCATATTGACTACTGATAAATAAAAGAGTTTTGCCATGCCATGGATCCAACTGAAACTGAACACGACCGGTGCCAACGCTGAAGAGTTGAGCGATGCGCTGATGGAAGCGGGCTCCGTTTCCATTACTTTCCAGGACACGCATGATACGCCGGTATTTGAGCCTCTGCCGGGCGAGACTCGCCTGTGGGGAGATACCGACGTTATCGGCTTGTTCGATGCAGAAACCGACATGAAAGAAGTGGTTGCCATCCTGGAGCAGCATCCGCTGCTGGGTGCAGGCTTCGCGCATAAAATCGAACAGCTCGAAGACAAAGACTGGGAACGCGAATGGATGGATAACTTCCACCCGATGCGCTTTGGTGAACGTTTGTGGATTTGCCCAAGCTGGCGCGATGTCCCGGATGAGAATGCCGTCAACGTGATGCTGGATCCGGGTCTGGCGTTTGGTACCGGCACTCACCCCACCACCTCCCTATGTCTGCAATGGCTGGACGGTCTCGATCTTAACGGCAAAACCGTCATCGACTTCGGCTGCGGCTCCGGCATTCTTGCCATTGCGGCACTGAAGCTGGGTGCGGCAAAAGCCATCGGCGTAGACATCGATCCGCAAGCAATTCAGGCCAGCCGTGATAACGCCCAGCGTAATGGCGTTTCTGAGCGTCTGGAGCTTTATCTGCCGAAAGACCAGCCAGAGGCGATGAAAGCCGACGTGGTGGTCGCAAACATCCTCGCAGGCCCATTACGTGAACTGGCACCGTTAATCAGCGTACTGCCCGTTGAGGGCGGTTTACTGGGGCTTTCTGGCATTCTTGCCAGCCAGGCGGAAAGCGTCTGTGAGGCCTATGCCGAACTCTTTACGCTCGATCCGGTTATCGAGAAAGAAGAGTGGTGCCGCATTACCGGTCAGAAAAAATAATCCCCTCTCGTTACCGTTGGTAACGCAATAATCGCTCTTTTTTTCGCAAAAGGATTTGCGGAAATGAGAGCGAGATCGCATTACAAAGCCACTATTTGCTCACAAAAACAGCTTTTTATCCTGATAACCTGAGGCTGGCCGTAATAAAAAAAGAGAAGTTTTCGGAATTTATAAACGGATGAAAAATTAGCACAACCACGTATCAAACTGATTATTAAAGATTTTAATTTGAAACTGTGTACTTAACCAGCAATTCATTGATCCACCTCAGTGGATTGGTCAAAGTTTGGCCTTTCATCTCGTGCGAAAAATGCGTAATATACGCCGCCTTGCAGTCACAGTATGGTCATTTCTTAACTCATGCGCATCGGACAATACCAGCTCAGAAATCGCCTGATCGCAGCACCTATGGCTGGCATCACTGACAGACCATTCAGGACGCTGTGCTATGAGATGGGAGCAGGATTGACGGTATCCGAGATGATGTCTTCTAACCCGCAGGTTTGGGAAAGTGACAAGTCTCGTTTACGGATGGTGCACGTTGATGAGCCAGGAATTCGCACGGTGCAAATTGCCGGTAGCGACCCTGTTGAGATGGCCGATGCCGCACGTATTAACGTGGAAAGCGGCGCCCAGATTATTGATATCAATATGGGGTGTCCGGCTAAAAAAGTGAATCGCAAGCTCGCAGGTTCAGCCCTCTTGCAGTACCCGGATCTAGTGAAATCAATACTAACCGAGGTCGTCAATGCAGTGGACGTTCCTGTCACACTCAAGATTCGCACCGGCTGGGCTCCGGAACACCGTAACTGCGTAGAGATTGCCCAACTGGCTGAAGACTGTGGCATTCAGGCTCTGACCATTCATGGACGCACCCGCGCCTGTTTGTTCAATGGAGATGCTGAGTACGACAGTATTCGGGCAGTTAAGCAGAAAGTTTCCATTCCGATTATCGCGAATGGCGACATTACTGACCCGCATAAAGCCAGAGCTGTACTCGACTATACGGGGGCGGATGCCCTGATGATAGGACGTGCAGCTCAGGGAAGACCCTGGATCTTTCGGGAAATCCAGCATTATCTGGACACTGGGGAGCTGCTGCCCCCGCTGCCTCTGGCAGAGGTGAAGCGCTTGCTTTGTGCGCACGTTCGGGAACTGCACGACTTTTATGGTCAGGCAAAAGGGTACCGAATTGCGCGTAAACACGTATCCTGGTATCTCCAGGAACACGCTCCGGATGACCAGTTTCGGCGCACATTCAACGCCATTGAAGATTCCAGCGAACAGCTGGCGGCGTTGGAGGCATACTTCGAAAATTTTGCGTAAACAGAAATAAAGAGCTGACAGAACTATGTTCGAACAACGCGTAAATTCTGACGTACTGACCGTTTCTACCGTTAACTCTCAGGATCAGGTAACTCAAAAGCCCCTGCGTGACTCGGTTAAACAGGCACTGAAGAACTATTTTGCTCAATTGAATGGTCAGGATGTTAACGATCTCTATGAGCTGGTACTGGCTGAAGTAGAACAGCCCCTGTTGGACATGGTGATGCAATACACCCGCGGTAACCAGACCCGTGCTGCCCTGATGATGGGCATCAACCGTGGTACGCTGCGTAAAAAACTGAAAAAATACGGCATGAACTGATACTAATCAGCGAAATGTTTGTTTTAAAAGGCGCTACTCGGCATGGGGAAGCGCCTTTTTTATTAACGTCACACGGGAGGCTTTGGCGATGAACGCAAGATGTGAACCTGTCTATTTTGGCGATGAATCTAAAAAGATAATCCTGGGTGATGCTCTGACCGAACTGAAAAAGCTGCCGTCAGAAAGCATCGATCTCATTTTCGCCGACCCACCTTATAACATCGGTAAAGACTTTGACGGGATGGTGGAATCCTGGGACGAAGAGGCATTTTTGGCATGGCTGTTTGAGTGCATTGACGAGTGCCATCGCATTCTCAAATCACACGGCACCATGTACATCATGAACAGTACGGAGAACATGCCGTACATCGATCTCAAATGCCGCCAGCTCTTTACCATCAAGAGCCGTATCGTGTGGTCATACGATAGCTCCGGGGTGCAGGCCAAAAATCACTTTGGTTCGATGTATGAACCGCTTCTGATGATGGTAAAAGATCAGAAAAACTACACGTTTAATCGTGATGATATTTTGGTTGAAGCCAAAACGGGCGCTAAACGTGCACTGATAGACTACAGAAAGAACCCGCCCCAACCTTACAACCAGAAAAAAGTACCAGGCAATGTCTGGGAGTTTCCACGCGTTCGTTATCTGATGGACGAATACGAAAATCACCCAACTCAAAAACCCAAAGCCCTCCTTGAACGCATCATTCTGGCTTCCTCCAGTCCAGATGACAGCGTGCTGGATCCGTTTGCCGGTAGCTTCACTACCGGTGCCACTGCCGTGGAATTAGGTCGCAAGTTTGTCGGGATTGAAATCAATGCCGAGTACGTAAAAATGGGGCTCAGAAGAATGAGCATTGGTTCGCATTTTTCAGAGAATGAACTTGCAAAGGTGAAAAAGCGGAAGACAAAAAATCTGTCTAAAAAGAGTCGATTAACAGCAAAGAGCGGCGATCTTTCAGCAAAGTAAAGGCATTGTAAGTCTGCTTTTCAGCTTGCAGATTTCGTGTATATTCCCTGCACGCTTGGGCATGAATACACAGGGTTTGGTAATGATTCGCAAGTATTGGTGGCTGGTTGTTTTTGCGGTCTTCGTTTTTCTCTTTGATGCGCTGCTCATTCAGTGGATAGAGCTGATGACAACGGAGCACGATAAGTGCCGGAATATGAATTCTGTGAACCCCCTCAAGCTGGTCAACTGCGTCGACCTCGAATAGCACGACGAAAAATACGTCGACAGCCGTCAGGCCCTGGCGGCTAAAACTACCCTGGCTGATTTTCACTCTGCATTAATTGCATTACACAGCCGTCTGGGCTTAACATTTTTAATACGTTATCAACTAATACTGGCGCTTGCCCATACAAATCATAACTCACTGGATTCATTAACCAGTTTTTTATTATTCCGCTAAAGCTACCGTGCAGAATAATGATGATGACATCTAAATCCAGACTGGTAGCAATCAGATTTTCATCCACGCATTTTTGCAGTGAATCACGAATGCTTTGATGACTGAGACCTATTTTATCGCGAATGGTCTGTTCTGATATCATATCGTTATGAAATTCACATTTATGATATAAAATTTGCATTAATGCCTGCTGGCGAGGATTCTGTGCAATATATTGTAATCCCACCACAAACTTTTCACGCAGTCGCTGTAAAGGATTATCACCCCAACGACCAATAAGTTTATCCTGAATAAGATCGCGTAATGAAGGTTGTTGTAACCATAGCGCATTGAACAATTGCGTCTTATTTTCAAAATGCCAATAGAGCGCCCCCCGCGTCACGCTGGCGGCATCCGCAATGTCGTTTAACGTCGTATTGCTAACACCACGCACGGCAAACTGCATAATCGCTGTTTCTATCAGGTGCTGTCGTGTTTTGAGGGCATCAGCTTTCGTTTTTCTGGCCATGGCTTCGACTGTCTGAGGTAAGGTAGAGAATGATTAACTTTCTTATGTAATATTTGCTAAACGGAACAAATGTATCACTTAGCGTTTATTTAGACGAGTTCTAAAACAGTTAATTATGGATATTGCACACGAATAAACAAAACAAATAACAACCACCAATATATTCACCAACCAAATACTTATTTCAATATGTGTTTATGCGCATCATTGCATTACTATTAAAACCATAATGAAACAACCGAAGATTAATCCTTTTTTGTTTTTACGTGCCGTGTATCGCGCCCATAAATAAGTATTGCTTACATCGCAAGCTAATAATTTGTAGGATAGCCAACCATTATTTTTACTTGTGCGCGTTATCGCCTCTGCGTTACCCGGTTAATAACGAGCGTTCGGTTTTTTAAGGAATAGAAATGACGAAAAATGCCAGGTTTTCACTCCTGCCCTCATTCATCATCATGTCCGCTGTATTACTCGCCGGTTGTAACGATCAGGGAGAAACACAAGCTCACCCCGCAGAGCCGCAGGTGAATGTCCATGTCGTCGAAAAGGCGCCTTTAGCCGTGACGACCGAATTACCTGGGCGCACAACAGCATTTCGTATTGCTGAAGTCCGTCCTCAGGTCAGCGGGATTGTACTTAAACGGAATTTCACCGAGGGAAGCGATGTTGAAGCCGGTCAGTCGCTTTATCAGATCGATCCCGCGACTTACCAGGCCGACTACGACAGCGCCAAAGGCGAACTGGCAAAGAGTGAAGCGGCAGCAGCTATCGCACATTTAACGGTAAAACGTTATGTCCCGCTGGTTGGCACTAAGTACATCAGCCAGCAAGAGTACGATCAGGCCATTGCTGATGCTCGCCAGGCCGATGCCTCCGTTATCGCGGCAAAAGCGGCGGTCGAAAGCGCTCGTATCAACCTGGCCTACACCAAAGTGACATCGCCCATTAGCGGACGTATCGGTAAATCTAACGTCACCGAAGGCGCATTAGTCACGAATGGCCAGGCAACTGAGCTTGCTACCGTGCAACAACTTGATCCTATTTACGTCGACGTAACACAGTCCAGTAATGACTTTATGC
Source organism: Citrobacter sp. RHB35-C21 (assembly GCF_013816515.1). Lineage (NCBI taxonomy): Bacteria > Pseudomonadati > Pseudomonadota > Gammaproteobacteria > Enterobacterales > Enterobacteriaceae > Citrobacter > Citrobacter sp. RHB35-C21. The sequence continues at coordinate 434,440 of NZ_CP057147.1, read as the reverse complement.
GCCTCAAACAGTCCGTTGAGCAAGGGAGCCTGCATAAAGACAGCGCCAGCAGTACCGCCGAACTGGTGATGGAAAATGGTCAGTCGTACCCGCTGAAAGGTGCATTGCAGTTCTCTGATGTCACCGTTGATGAAAGTACCGGATCCATCACCCTCAGGGCCGTATTCCCTAACCCACAGCACACGCTGCTGCCGGGCATGTTTGTGCGTGCTCGTATTGATGAAGGCGTCCAGCCGAATGCCATTCTCGTTCCCCAACAAGGGGTAACGCGTACGCCACGCGGCGATGCAACGGTGATGGTTGTCAATGACAAGAGTCAGGTCGAGGCTCGCACCGTCGTTGCTACACAGGCGATAGGTGATAAGTGGTTAATCAGCGAGGGCTTACAGCCTGGCGATAAGGTTATCGTCAGCGGATTGCAGAAAGCGCGTCCCGGCGTAAAGGTTAAAGCAACCACCGATACCGAAACTCCAGCCGCAAAAACTGCGCAATAAGGTAACCGGACATGGCTAACTTTTTTATCAATCGCCCTATTTTTGCCTGGGTTCTGGCCATCATTCTGATGATGGCAGGGGCTCTGGCAATCATGCAACTGCCCGTTGCACAGTATCCGACCATTGCACCTCCTGCGGTCGCTATTTCTGCCACCTACCCAGGTGCGGATGCGCAGACAGTACAAGACACGGTTACGCAGGTTATCGAACAGAATATGAACGGTATCGATAACCTGATGTATATGTCCTCCACCAGCGATTCCTCCGGGAGCGTCACCATTACTCTGACTTTCGAGTCGGGTACTGACCCGGATATCGCACAGGTCCAGGTGCAAAACAAATTACAGTTAGCGATGCCCTTACTGCCACAGGAAGTACAGCAGCAGGGGATCAGCGTCGAGAAATCCAGTAGCGGTTTCCTGATGGTGGCGGGTTTTGTCTCCGATAATAACAATCTGACGCAGGATGATATTTCCGACTATGTGGCGTCTAACGTTAAAGACGCAATAAGCCGAACAGCCGGTGTCGGCGATGTCCAGATGTTTGGTGCACAGTACGCAATGCGCATCTGGCTCGACAGCAACGCAATGAACAAATATCAGTTGACTCCGCTGGACGTTATCAATCAACTGAGAACGCAAAACAATCAGATTGCCGCAGGCCAACTGGGAGGCGCGCCATCCGTCCAGGGTCAACAACTTAATGCCTCAATTATTGCTCAGACACGCCTGAAAACGCCGGAAGAGTTTGGCCGCATAACGCTGAAGGTGGGCCAGGATGGCTCAATGGTTCACCTCAGAGATGTAGCCCGCATCGAACTCGGCGGCGAAAACTATAACATGGTGACGAAAATTAATGGTCAGCCCGCAACAGGTCTGGGCATTAAGCTGGCGACCGGTGCAAACGCGCTGGATACTGCCGCAGGCGTCAAAGCAAAGCTGGCTGAGTTACAACCTTTCTTCCCGCAAGGTTTGCAAGTGGTTTACCCCTATGACACTACACCATTTGTAAAAATCTCGATTAACGAGGTGGTGAAAACGCTGTTTGAAGCCATCATCCTCGTCTTCCTGGTGATGTACCTGTTCCTGCAAAATCTGCGCGCCACACTGATTCCAACTATCGCAGTGCCTGTCGTGCTGTTGGGAACATTCGCGATCCTCGCAGCATTCGGATTCTCCATCAACACGCTAACGATGTTCGGAATGGTGCTGGCCATCGGCCTGCTGGTCGATGACGCCATCGTGGTAGTAGAAAACGTCGAACGCGTCATGGCGGAAGAGAAACTGCCGCCCAAAGAGGCGACGCAGAAATCCATGGTCCAGATCCAGGGCGCACTGGTCGGGATCGCGATGGTGCTCTCGGCGGTATTTATCCCCATGGCGTTCTTTGGCGGCTCGACCGGCGCCATTTACCGCCAGTTCTCTCTGACCATTGTTTCAGCGATGGCGCTTTCTGTTCTGGTCGCCCTCATTCTTACGCCAGCGCTTTGTGCAACGCTGCTAAAACCCGTTTCCGCCGGACATGATGAAAAGAAAGGCGGTTTTTTCGGATGGTTTAACGCCCTGTTCGATAAAAGCGTCGGGCATTACAGCAATAGTATCAGCGGTATTCTGCGCAAAACCGGACGCTACTTGTTGCTATATGTTCTTATCGTCGGCGGAATGGCTGTTCTGTTTTTACGCCTCCCTACCTCCTTCTTGCCCGAAGAGGATCAGGGGGTCTTTATGACAATGGTGCAACTTCCTGCCGGTGCGACACAGACGCGCACACAGCAGGTGCTGGATCAGATTCAGAATTACTACCTGAACCAGGAAAAAGCGAACGTAAAATCGGTGTTCACCGTTAATGGCTTCAGCTTTAGCGGCCAGGGACAGAACTCCGGTATCGTCTTTATTAGCCTCAAACCATGGGAAGAGCGTTCGGGCGATGAAAACGGCGTGACGGCTATCGTCGAACGTGCGACCAGGGCGTTCAGCCAGATTAAAGATGGACTGGTGTTCCCGTTCAACATGCCTGCCATTCTTGAACTGGGTACCGCGACCGGCTTTGATTTTCAGTTAATTGATCAGGCTAACCTCGGTCATACAGAACTGACGAAAGCCCGGAACCAGTTGCTGGGTATGGTGAGAGAACATCCAGATTTGCTGGTGCGCGTGCGCCCTAACGGTCTGGAAGATACCCCGCAATTTAAGCTGGATATTGATCAGGAAAAAGCCCAGGCGTTAGGCGTAAGTCTGTCGGATATAAACCAAACGATTTCCACGGCCCTTGGCGGCACCTATGTGAACGATTTTATCGATCATGGCCGAGTGAAAAAGGTATACGTTCAGGCTGACGCGCCGTTCCGTATGTTACCCAACGACATCAACAATCTCTACGTACGTAGTGGGAATGGTGAAATGGTGCCATTCTCTGCGTTCAGTTCGTCGCATTGGATTTATGGTTCACCTCGCCTGGAGCGTTACAACGGTATGCCATCAATGGAAATACTGGGAGAGGCCGCGCCGGGTCGAAGCACCGGTGAAGCCATGGCGCTCATGGAAAACCTGGCAGCACAGCTGCCAACCGGTATCGGCTATGACTGGACGGGAATGTCATATCAGGAACGGCTCTCCGGCAATCAGGCACCTGCGTTATACGCTATTTCGTTAATCGTTGTCTTCCTGTGTCTCGCCGCATTGTATGAGAGCTGGTCTATTCCATTTTCAGTCATGTTGGTTGTACCGCTCGGCGTGGTCGGTGCGCTTCTGGCGGCGTCCATACGCGGTCTGAATAACGACGTTTACTTCCAGGTAGGTCTGCTGACTACCATCGGTCTTTCCGCCAAAAACGCTATCCTTATCGTGGAGTTTGCCAAAGACCTGATGGATAAAGAAGGTAAAGGGTTGATTGAAGCCACACTGGAGGCGTCACGCATGCGTCTTCGTCCAATCCTGATGACATCCCTGGCGTTTATTCTGGGGGTTATGCCTCTGGTTATCAGCCACGGAGCGGGTAGCGGGGCACAGAATGCGGTCGGTACAGGCGTAATGGGAGGCATGCTGACCGCGACATTGTTGGCAATCTTCTTCGTCCCCGTCTTCTTCGTTGTCGTCAGACGCCGTTTTAGTCGGCGCAACGTTTAATTTGTAAAATAAAGGCGTCTTCGGACGCCTTTTTCACCTAAGATGCCCCTCTTTATTTATTAATAAGATAGCCATTTATTTCTAATAAACCCTTCCTGAAAAAATCGCGAATCACCTTTCTTTTTATCCATTATTTTTACAATCCACATGAATTGAGATTATTCCTCATGTCAGTATTTTTTTAAGAAGTGGTAAAATAATCGCCGAGTTCGCAGATGGCTTAGCGTTTGTCTTTGCTCAATTAGCGAAACGCTTATTTTTGAGGTAACACCATGAAAAGATTAATATCCGTTGCATTGCTTACCGCATTCCTGGCCGGCTGTGCACACGATTCTCCTTGCGTACCTGTATACGACGATCAGGGGCGCCTGGTTCATACCAATACCTGTATGAAAGGCACCACGCAGGATAACTGGGAAACAGCCGGAGCCATCGCCGGTGGCGCAGCAGCCGTTGCCGGGCTGACGCTTGGGATAGTCGCCCTGACCAAATAAATCTTCTTAAAAGCGCGGTGGGTACCGCGCTTTTTGCAATAAGAATTAAATCTTCATATAAGACAAAACGTTGGTATATAGCACTCAACGTATAATGAAATTATTATAGATTTTCCTCACATATCCACGATTTGAAATTAGCATTTTTTCAGTTCTTCGTAACAGCGCGCTTTCTTTTCATTATTCTCACGTCATCAATATTAACGTACGAAATCGTTATCACGCGTCCGGTTTGATTTTTAAATTTTTTGCGCCGAAATGTGGCTTACGTTTCAATTTTGCACCACTTCAGGGCGCTGCATTTATTTTTTCCTGTCTACACTCTGGATATTGCGTCGAATAATCGTGCGCAAAAACCTGGCACTACCTTTGCTTAAAAGAGTATGGCCATAGCCACAGACAGGTAAAAGACGTTTTCAGAACGTTTCCATAACAATAATTCCTCCACACAGGATGCTCTATGAAAAAGATGATAATAGCCAGCCTGGCTGCGGCCGGCGTGCTGCTTGCGGTTGCAAATCAGGCACATGCCGGCGCAACACTTGATGCCGTAAAGAAAAAAGGTTTTGTGCAGTGTGGGATCAGTGACGGGTTGCCTGGCTTTTCTTATGCCGATGCAAGCGGTAAGTTCTCAGGTATTGATGTCGACGTATGTCGTGGCGTTGCCTCCGCCGTATTTGGCGATGATAGCAAAGTAAAATATACCCCGCTCACCGCCAAGGAACGCTTTACCGCACTACAATCAGGTGAAGTCGACATGCTCTCTCGTAATACCACCTGGACCTCCTCTCGTGACGCAGGAATGGGAATGTCTTTCACTGGCGTAACGTATTACGACGGCATTGGTTTTCTTACCCACAATAAAGCGGGTCTCAAGAGTGCTAAAGAGCTGGATGGCGCAACGGTTTGTATCCAGGCAGGAACAGATACCGAACTGAACGTGGCTGACTACTTTAAAGCCAACAACATGAAGTACACCCCTGTCACTTTTGACCGCTCGGATGAATCAGCTAAAGCTCTGGAATCTGGACGCTGCGACACGCTGGCTTCCGACCAGTCTCAGTTGTACGCCCTGCGAATCAAGCTGAGTAATCCTGCGGAGTGGATTGTCCTGCCAGAAGTTATTTCTAAAGAACCGCTGGGACCTGTTGTGCGTCGTGGAGACGATGAGTGGTTCTCCATTGTTCGCTGGACGCTGTTCGCCATGCTGAATGCGGAAGAAATGGGCGTTAACTCGAAAAACGTCGATGAAAAAGCGGCTAATCCTGCAACGCCGGATATGGCACACCTGTTAGGCAAAGAAGGGGATTATGGCAAGGATCTGAAGCTTGATAACAAATGGGCTTACAACATTATCAAGCAGGTAGGTAACTACTCGGAGATCTTTGAGCGTAACGTGGGATCGGAAAGCCCACTGAAGATCAAACGTGGACAGAACAACCTCTGGAATAACGGTGGCATTCAATATGCGCCACCGGTGCGCTAATGCGTAGTGATGTAACGGGCGCCGCGACTGCGGCGCTCAGTCCAGAGTCATAGTTACCGAGGTTTTATTATGTTCCATCGCCGCTCAATCGTAAAAGGATCGTTATCCTTTTCTAACCCTGCGGTCCGCGCCTGGTTATTTCAAATACTTGCCGTCATTGCGGTCATCAGTATTGCGGTCTATCTCATTCATAACACAATAAATAACCTGAACAATAGCGGTATTACCTCGGGATTCTCTTTTCTCGATCGCAGCGCCGGATTTGGTATTGTCCAGCATCTGATCGATTACGAGCAAGGCGATACATATGGCCGTGTCTTTATCGTTGGCCTGCTCAATACGCTATTGGTTTCTGCACTGTGCATTGTTTTCGCATCAATTCTCGGTTTCTTTCTCGGACTGGCACGCCTGTCAGATAACTGGTTATTACGAAAGCTCTCGACGATCTACATCGAAACGTTCCGTAATATACCGCCGCTGCTGCAGATCTTCTTTTGGTATTTCGCCGTATTACGTAACCTGCCCGGCCCACGTCAGGCCGTTAACGCGCTGGACTTGATGTTTCTGAGTAACCGGGGGCTCTATATTCCGGCACCGCAAATAGGAGAAGGATTTTTTGCCTTTTGCGGCGCTGTAATTATCACTATCGTCGTCACTATCGGGCTATTTCGCTACAACAGAATGCACCAGACTAAAACCGGTCAGCTACGCCGGACCTGGCCCACGGCTCTGGCGCTGATCGTGCTTTTACCGATGATCTCACAGTGGCTGTTTGGCGCAGCGCTTCACTGGGATATCCCCGCCCTTCGCGGTTTTAACTTCCGTGGCGGTATGGTGCTTATTCCCGAACTGGCTGCCCTGACGCTGGCGCTTTCAGTGTATACCTCGGCGTTTATTGCAGAAATTATTCGAGCGGGAATCCAGGCCGTTCCTTATGGCCAACATGAAGCAGCACGCTCGCTGGGTCTACCAAATCCGGTGACACTGCGCCAGGTGATCATCCCACAGGCGCTGCGCGTCATCATTCCCCCATTAACCAGCCAGTATCTGAATATCGTCAAAAACTCCTCACTTGCAGCCGCCATTGGCTACCCGGATATGGTTTCATTGTTTGCCGGCACGGTACTCAATCAAACAGGGCAAGCCATTGAAACTATTGCCATCACGATGTCGGTGTACCTGATCATCAGCCTGAGCATTTCTCTGCTGATGAATATTTATAACCGCCGTATTGCACTGATTGAGCGCTAAGGAGCCATGATGACAAAAGCACTGCTGTCTCACCCCTCGCGTCAGAACAGTAACCCGGCAAGCCGCAGTCTACTCTGGATGCGTAAAAACCTGTTCTCCAGTTGGTCAAATAGCCTGCTCACGCTGCTGTGCATTTGGCTGATTTGGTCATTTCTTCCGCCACTGCTGAACTGGGTATTCTTTCAGGCCAACTGGGTCGGTTCAACCCGCGCAGACTGCACCAAAGCAGGGGCTTGCTGGGTGTTCATTCATGAACGCTTTGGGCAATTCATGTATGGACTTTATCCCCACGATCAGCGCTGGCGCGTAAATCTGGCCCTGATCATTGGCCTGGCCTCTATCGTCCCTATGTTCTGGAAATCTATTCCCCGCCGTGGCCGCTATATCGCCGTCTGGGCCGTCGTTTATCCCGTGGTGGTCTGGTGGTTGATGTACGGTGGTTTTTTCGGACTTGAGCGCGTAGAAACCCGACAGTGGGGCGGATTAACACTGACGCTTATCATTGCATCCGTGGGGATTGCGGGCGCGCTTCCGTGGGGTATTTTACTGGCGCTTGGACGCCGGTCTCATATGCCAGTCGTGCGGATTTTATCCGTCATTTTCATTGAGTTCTGGCGCGGTGTGCCGTTGATTACCGTCCTTTTTATGTCCTCGGTCATGCTTCCTCTGTTTATGTCCGAAGGGACCAGTATCGACAAACTTATCCGGGCGCTGGTCGGCGTGATTCTTTTCCAGTCGGCGTATGTCGCAGAAGTGGTTCGCGGAGGGTTACAGGCCCTACCAAAAGGTCAGTATGAAGCCGCTGAATCACTGGCGTTAGGGTACTGGAAAACGCAAGGGCTGGTCATTCTTCCGCAAGCCCTCAAGCTGGTTATTCCGGGTCTGGTTAACACGATTATCGCCCTGTTTAAGGATACCAGTCTGGTCATCATCATCGGCCTGTTTGATCTCTTCAGTAGCGTGCAGCAGGCAACTGTGGACCCTTCATGGTTGGGTATGTCGACGGAAGGATATGTTTTCGCTGCACTGATTTACTGGATCTTCTGTTTTAGCATGTCGCGTTACAGCCAACATCTGGAAAAAATTTTTAACACCGGGCGTACACCGCACTGAGGAATTTATGAGCCAATTATTAATGCCGTCTACCGACGCGATGATTACGCTGGAAAACGTCAACAAATGGTACGGACAGTTTCACGTCCTGAAAAACATCAACCTGAAGGTAAAGCAAGGAGAACGCATCGTATTATGCGGACCTTCCGGTTCGGGTAAATCGACAACTATCCGCTGTATCAACCATCTGGAAGAGCATCAGCAAGGACGTATTGTAGTGGATGGGATCGAACTCAATGAAGATATCCGCAATATTGAGCGTGTCAGACAAGAAGTTGGCATGGTTTTTCAGCACTTTAATCTCTTTCCTCATTTGACGGTCCTGCAAAACTGCACGCTGGCACCAATCTGGGTACAAAAGATGCCGAAAAAAGAGGCTGAAGCTCTGGCAATGCACTACCTTGAGCGAGTTCGCATTGCTGAACATGCGCATAAATATCCTGGGCAAATCTCTGGTGGGCAGCAACAGCGCGTGGCCATTGCACGCTCGCTGTGCATGAAACCTAAAATTATGTTATTCGATGAACCCACATCAGCGTTGGATCCTGAAATGGTAAAAGAAGTGCTTGATACCATGATAGGTCTGGCACAATCAGGCATGACCATGCTGTGTGTTACCCATGAAATGGGCTTTGCCCGCACAGTGGCCGACCGGGTGATCTTTATGGATCTTGGCGAGATTGTTGAACAGGCAGCACCGGATGAGTTTTTTGCTCACCCCAAATCTGAACGCACTCGTGCGTTTTTGTCGCAGGTTATCCATTAAAGCCATGCGCCGGATACAACCCGGCGTTTAACAGATAAAACAAAAGGCCCAGTCTTTCGACTAGGCCTTTTGTTTTTATTTGATGTCTGGCAGTTCCCTACTCTCGCATGGGGAGACCCCACACTACCATCGGCGCTACGGCGTTTCACTTCTGAGTTCGGCATGGGGTCAGGTGGGACCACCGCGCTACAGCCGCCAGACAAATTCTTTTCTAAGTGCCAAACTTTAACCGAAAAACTGGTGCTGATACCCAGAGTCGAACTGGGGACCTCACCCTTACCAAGGGTGCGCTCTACCAACTGAGCCATATCAGCACACTAAATTTGATGCCTGGCAGTTCCCTACTCTCGCATGGGGAGACCCCACACTACCATCGGCGCTACGGCGTTTCACTTCTGAGTTCGGCATGGGGTCAGGTGGGACCACCGCGCTACAGCCGCCAGGCAAATTCTGTTATCAACACGCTTTTCGCATGTCGATGTAATCTGTAATCAAGCTGAATATCGTGTCTCTTCGCCAAAACATCTTCGGCGTTGTAAGGTTAAGCCTCACGGTTCATTAGTATCGGTTAGCTCAACGTATCGCTACGCTTACACACCCGACCTATCAACGTCGTCGTCTTCAACGTTCCTTCAGGACCCTTAAAGGGTCAGGGAGAACTCATCTCGGGGCAAGTTTCGTGCTTAGATGCTTTCAGCACTTATCTCTTCCGCATTTAGCTACCGGGCAATGCCATTGGCATGACAACCCGAACACCAGTGATGCGTCCACTCCGGTCCTCTCGTACTAGGAGCAGCCCCCCTCAATTCTCCAGCGCCCACGGCAGATAGGGACCGAACTGTCTCACGACGTTCTAAACCCAGCTCGCGTACCACTTTAAATGGCGAACAGCCATACCCTTGGGACCTACTTCAGCCCCAGGATGTGATGAGCCGACATCGAGGTGCCAAACACCGCCGTCGATATGAACTCTTGGGCGGTATCAGCCTGTTATCCCCGGAGTACCTTTTATCCGTTGAGCGATGGCCCTTCCATTCAGAACCACCGGATCACTAAGACCTGCTTTCGCACCTGCTCGAGCCGTCACTCTCGCAGTCAAGCTAGCTTATGCCTTTGCACTAACCTCCTGATGTCCGACCAGGATTAGCTAACCTTCGTGCTCCTCCGTTACTCTTTAGGAGGAGACCGCCCCAGTCAAACTACCCACCAGACACTGTCCGCAACCCGGATCACGGGTCTACGTTAGAACACCAGCCATTAAAGGGTGGTATTTCAAGGTTGGCTCCATGCAGACTGGCGTCCACACTTCAAAGCCTCCCACCTATCCTACACATCAAGGACCAGTGTTCAGTGTCAAGCTATAGTAAAGGTTCACGGGGTCTTTCCGTCTTGCCGCGGGTACACTGCATCTTCACAGCGAGTTCAATTTCACTGAGTCTCGGGTGGAGACAGCCTGGCCATCATTACGCCATTCGTGCAGGTCGGAACTTACCCGACAAGGAATTTCGCTACCTTAGGACCGTTATAGTTACGGCCGCCGTTTACCGGGGCTTCGATCAAGAGCTTCTCCTTACGGATAACCCCATCAATTAACCTTCCGGCACCGGGCAGGCGTCACACCGTATACGTCCACTTTCGTGTTTGCACAGTGCTGTGTTTTTAATAAACAGTTGCAGCCAGCTGGTATCTTCGACTGATTTCAGCTCCATGAGTAAATCACTTCACCTACATATCAGCGTGCCTTCTCCCGAAGTTACGGCACCATTTTGCCTAGTTCCTTCACCCGAGTTCTCTCAAGCGCCTTGGTATTCTCTACCTGACCACCTGTGTCGGTTTGGGGTACGATTTTGTGTTACCTGATGCTTAGAGGCTTTTCCTGGAAGCAGGGCATTTGTTACTTCAGCACCGTAGTGCCTCGTCATCACACCTCAGCGTTAACAAGACTCCGGATTTACCTGGAATCTCCGCCTACATGCTTAAACCGGGACAACCGTCGCCCGGCTAACATAGCCTTCTCCGTCCCCCCTTCGCAGTAACACCAAGTACAGGAATATTAACCTGTTTCCCATCGACTACGCCTTTCGGCCTCGCCTTAGGGGTCGACTCACCCTGCCCCGATTAACGTTGGACAGGAACCCTTGGTCTTCCGGCGTGCGGGTTTTTCACCCGCATTATCGTTACTTATGTCAGCATTCGCACTTCTGATACCTCCAGCATGCCTCACAGCACACCTTCAACGGCTTACAGAACGCTCCCCTACCCAACAACACATAGTGTCGCTGCCGCAGCTTCGGTGCATGGTTTAGCCCCGTTACATCTTCCGCGCAGGCCGACTCGACCAGTGAGCTATTACGCTTTCTTTAAATGATGGCTGCTTCTAAGCCAACATCCTGGCTGTCTGTGCCTTCCCACATCGTTTCCCACTTAACCATGACTTTGGGACCTTAGCTGGCGGTCTGGGTTGTTTCCCTCTTCACGACGGACGTTAGCACCCGCCGTGTGTCTCCCGTGATAACATTCTTCGGTATTCGCAGTTTGCATCGGGTTGGTAAGTCGGGATGACCCCCTAGCCGAAACAGTGCTCTACCCCCGAAGATGAGTTCACGAGGCGCTACCTAAATAGCTTTCGGGGAGAACCAGCTATCTCCCGGTTTGATTGGCCTTTCACCCCCAGCCACAAGTCATCCGCTAATTTTTCAACATTAGTCGGTTCGGTCCTCCAGTTAGTGTTACCCAACCTTCAACCTGCCCATGGCTAGATCACCGGGTTTCGGGTCTATACCCTGCAACTTAACGCCCAGTTAAGACTCGGTTTCCCTTCGGCTCCCCTATTCGGTTAACCTTGCTACAGAATATAAGTCGCTGACCCATTATACAAAAGGTACGCAGTCACCCCATAAAGAGGCTCCCACTGCTTGTACGTACACGGTTTCAGGTTCTTTTTCACTCCCCTCGCCGGGGTTCTTTTCGCCTTTCCCTCACGGTACTGGTTCACTATCGGTCAGTCAGGAGTATTTAGCCTTGGAGGATGGTCCCCCCATATTCAGACAGGATACCACGTGTCCCGCCCTACTCTTCGAGTTCACAACACATGCACTTTTGTGTACGGGACTATCACCCTGTACCGTCGGACTTTCCAGACCGTTCCACTACCACACATGCTGATTCAGACTCTGGGCTGCTCCCCGTTCGCTCGCCGCTACTGGGGGAATCTCGGTTGATTTCTTTTCCTCGGGGTACTTAGATGTTTCAGTTCCCCCGGTTCGCTTCATTACGCTATGTATTCACGCAATGATAGTGTGACGAATCACACTGGGTTTCCCCATTCGGAAATCGCCGGTTATAACGGTTCATATCACCTTACCGACGCTTATCGCAGATTAGCACGTCCTTCATCGCCTCTGACTGCCAGGGCATCCACCGTGTACGCTTAGTCGCTTAACCTCACAACCCGAAGATGTTTCGTAAAACACTTCAGTGTTGCGAAAATTTGAGAGACTCGAACACACCGCTTTTCATTTCTTGTTTACGGAGAAATGAAACAGTGTGTCGTTTCAATTTTCAGCTTGATCCAGATTTTTAAAGAGCAAAACTTCGCAGTGAACCTTTTCAGGTACACTCTGAAGTTTTCTTGTGTTTTTGCAGTAAAGGATGGTGGAGCTATGCGGGATCGAACCGCAGACCTCCTGCGTGCAAGGCAGGCGCTCTCCCAGCTGAGCTATAACCCCATCGTAAATGCTAATCTCTGTACCCTAATTCGTTTCCGGGCAAGGCGCGGTGGTGCGAAGCATACTGAAGTATGCGAGCATCGCCGTAACACAGCACGGAGGCGAATTTGGTAGGCCTGAGTGGACTTGAACCACCGACCTCACCCTTATCAGGGGTGCGCTCTAACCACCTGAGCTACAAGCCTGCAGAGATTTTCTTACTGCTAATTTTCATCAGACAATCTGTGTGAGCACTACAAAGAACGTTTCTTTAAGGTAAGGAGGTGATCCAACCGCAGGTTCCCCTACGGTTACCTTGTTACGACTTCACCCCAGTCATGAATCACAAAGTGGTAAGCGCCCTCCCGAAGGTTAAGCTACCTACTTCTTTTGCAACCCACTCCCATGGTGTGACGGGCGGTGTGTACAAGGCCCGGGAACGTATTCACCGTGGCATTCTGATCCACGATTACTAGCGATTCCGACTTCATGGAGTCGAGTTGCAGACTCCAATCCGGACTACGACATACTTTATGAGGTCCGCTTGCTCTCGCGAGGTCGCTTCTCTTTGTATATGCCATTGTAGCACGTGTGTAGCCCTACTCGTAAGGGCCATGATGACTTGACGTCATCCCCACCTTCCTCCAGTTTATCACTGGCAGTCTCCTTTGAGTTCCCGACCGAATCGCTGGCAACAAAGGATAAGGGTTGCGCTCGTTGCGGGACTTAACCCAACATTTCACAACACGAGCTGACGACAGCCATGCAGCACCTGTCTCAGAGTTCCCGAAGGCACGTTCGCATCTCTGCAAACTTCTCTGGATGTCAAGAGTAGGTAAGGTTCTTCGCGTTGCATCGAATTAAACCACATGCTCCACCGCTTGTGCGGGCCCCCGTCAATTCATTTGAGTTTTAACCTTGCGGCCGTACTCCCCAGGCGGTCGACTTAACGCGTTAGCTCCGGAAGCCACGCCTCAAGGGCACAACCTCCAAGTCGACATCGTTTACGGCGTGGACTACCAGGGTATCTAATCCTGTTTGCTCCCCACGCTTTCGCACCTGAGCGTCAGTCTTTGTCCAGGGGGCCGCCTTCGCCACCGGTATTCCTCCAGATCTCTACGCATTTCACCGCTACACCTGGAATTCTACCCCCCTCTACAAGACTCTAGCCTGCCAGTTTCGGATGCAGTTCCCAGGTTGAGCCCGGGGATTTCACATCCGACTTGACAGACCGCCTGCGTGCGCTTTACGCCCAGTAATTCCGATTAACGCTTGCACCCTCCGTATTACCGCGGCTGCTGGCACGGAGTTAGCCGGTGCTTCTTCTGCGAGTAACGTCAATTGCTGCGGTTATTAACCACAACACCTTCCTCCTCGCTGAAAGTACTTTACAACCCGAAGGCCTTCTTCATACACGCGGCATGGCTGCATCAGGCTTGCGCCCATTGTGCAATATTCCCCACTGCTGCCTCCCGTAGGAGTCTGGACCGTGTCTCAGTTCCAGTGTGGCTGGTCATCCTCTCAGACCAGCTAGGGATCGTCGCCTAGGTGAGCCGTTACCCCACCTACTAGCTAATCCCATCTGGGCACATCCGATGGCAAGAGGCCCGAAGGTCCCCCTCTTTGGTCTTGCGACGTTATGCGGTATTAGCTACCGTTTCCAGTAGTTATCCCCCTCCATCGGGCAGTTTCCCAGACATTACTCACCCGTCCGCCACTCGTCACCCAAGGAGCAAGCTCCTCTGTGCTACCGTTCGACTTGCATGTGTTAGGCCTGCCGCCAGCGTTCAATCTGAGCCATGATCAAACTCTTCAATTTAAGTTTGATGCTCGTGAATTAAACTTCGTAATGAATTACGTGTTCACTCAGAGACTTGGTATTCATTTTTCGTCTTGCGACGTTAAGAATCCGTATCTTCGAGTGCCCACACAGATTGTCTGATAAATTGTTAAAGAGCAGTTGCGACGCGCTTTAGCGCTCTGTCGCGAGGTGGCGTATATTACGCTTTCCTCTTTCAGAGTCAACCTCATTTTCAGGTTTTTCTCTTCAACCGAACCGGCTGTTTGCGTGAAGTGATTCACATCCGCCGTGTCGATGGAGGCGCATTATAGGGATCCCATTTTTTAGCACAAGTATTTTTTGGATCTTTTTTGCTGAGTGCTTGTTTTTCACCCCTTTCGCTATATTCCTGCGCAATTTGGCTGATTTTTGATAGCTAAATCACTTGCACAGTCTCAATAATCCAACCAAAGTCTTCATTACTGCTCTATTTTCATTGAGGTAAACATGTCTGATGTATTACGTCCTTATAAGGATCTTTTCCCACAGATCGGAAAACGCGTGATGATCGACACCAGTAGCGTCGTCATTGGTGATACTCGTTTGGCTGATGACGTCGGAATTTGGCCGTTGGTTGCGATTCGTGGCGACGTCAACTATGTACAAATCGGCGCCCGTACAAACATTCAGGACGGCAGCGTTCTCCATGTCACACATAAATCCACATCTAATCCGCAAGGTAATCCTTTGATCGTGGGTGATGATGTGACGGTCGGTCATAAAGTCATGCTACACGGCTGCATCATTGGCAACCGCGTATTGGTCGGTATGGGATCAATTCTACTGGACGGCGTAGTGGTAGAAGACGACGTTATGATTGGGGCAGGAAGCCTGGTGCCGCAAAACAAACGCCTGGAGAGTGGATATCTGTACCTGGGTAGTCCGGTTAAACAGATCCGGCCATTAAGTGACGAAGAGAAAGCAGGCTTAAAATACTCTGCTAACAACTACGTTAAATGGAAAGATGAGTATTTAAATCAGAGTAACCAAACCCAACCCTGAGAGTCTTCCTGCTGGTCCTGGATCAATGCTTCGGCCTCTTCTTCCAGGTCCCAGCGATGCTGTTGAAAGGTTTCCAAGCATTGTTCAGACGTGCAGCCGCCAAAGCGGGACGCCAACGTTTCTCCTGATATAGCACATGTTAACTGCATACCATGGACCAACGCCGGGAAAACAACGGCGCTAATATCCGTCCGCCATTCTTCTCGATCGGGAAACTGGATCGCCTGATTCATTCCGACATTTCCTGTTGCATGCTTTTGATGACGGGCTCAATCTGTGGCAATACACCATGCCAGAGTAAAACGGCGTGCGCTGCTTGTCCCACCAGCATCCCCAGACCATCGGCATACTGTTTCGCCCCATGTTCAGCACACCAGGAAAGGAACGGTGTATTCCCTTGCTGATAAAACATGTCATAGCAATAGACAGAGGAGTCGATAAGCGATGTCGGAATGGCAGGTACCTCACCGCTAATTCCGCTGGATGTTGCATTAATAATTAAATCAAAACTGTAATTATCAAGCTCGTCCATTCCCACCGCCTGCACACTGCCGGTATGGGAGAAGATTTGTGCCAGTTCTTCTGCGCGCGAAGCAGTACGGTTAACGATGGTTACCGCACAATCCAGAGAAAGAAGAGGTAATAAAACCCCACGGGATGCGCCACCGGCGCCAACCAACAGAACTCGCGATCCGGGGCGAATGAAAGATAAACGTTCAAGATCGCTTAATAAGCCGATACCATCCGTGTTATCTCCCAGTAAACGCCCATCCTCAAGTCGTTTAAGAGTATTGACCGCTCCAGCAAGCGATGCCCGCTCCGTTAATTCATCGGCACGCGCAAACGCCTCTTCCTTAAAAGGCACAGTGACATTTGCCCCCTTCCCGCCTTCAGCAAAAAAGGCATTCAGCGTATTCACAAAATCATTGATAGGTGCCAGTACACGTCCATAGGAATGATCAATTTTCAACTGCTCTGCAAATTGCTGATGAATAAAGGGCGATTTACTGTGCGCTATCGGATTACCAAAAACAGCATAGGCTTCTTTCATATTACCCCTGTCGAAACTGTTCACCGGTCAGAGCATCACGGATCTCCGAAGGATTCAAACGCCCTCCGGTCTCCCCTTCAACTACGGGAAAGTCTGTACCAAACTGCGCGCGGACTTCCTCTACCGTTCTGCAAGGCGGTAAGCCACTCAAATTAGCACTGGTGGAGACTAACGGTTTGCCATAAGCCTGGCACAATGCAACCACCAGCGGATGATCGGTGACTCGCACGGCCAGCGAGTCAAAACGACCGGTCAACCAACGAGGCGTAGTCGCGGGCGCAGGGAAAACGAAGGTGACAGGACCAGGCCAGCGAGCGAACACAGCCTCACGTTGAGCATCTGAAAGCGTGCTATCGTCAATATAGGGCTTGAGCTGGTCAAAATTTGCCGCAATCAAAATTAAGCCTTTATCGACTGGGCGTTGTTTTAGCGCCAACAGACGGGTAACAGCCGTTTCGCTGTCGGGATCGCAGCCGACACCAAATACAGCTTCTGTTGGATAGGCGATGACTTTTTCTTGTTTCAGAACCGCTATCGCAGCAGCGATAGGGCCTGTGGGCAGGTTATTATTCACTTTTTTATTCCGCCGAGAACGGCTTTCCACATTGTTTACTGGCACAGAAATGCTTCACACCCTGCGCGGTTTTCTTTTCGATGAGTAGCGGATAATGGCACTCAGGACACTCTCCGGCTAACGGTTTGAAGTTAATGACAAACTGGCACTCCGGATAGCGATCGCAGGAGTAAAACGTTTTGCCATAACGGGAACGCCGCTGGACCAGGTGGCCAGTCTGGCATTGAGGACAAACTATTGCTGTTTCATCTGGCTTGTCGATAAGTTCGGTGTGTTCACACGTTGGATAATCGCTGCATCCAATAAACATCCCGAATCTTCCCTGTCTCAGCACCAGCTCGGCGCCACATGCAGGACAAAGCTTACCCTCCAGAACTTTGACAATATGTCCGTCCGCGGAAGATTTCAGCGGACGGATGTAATCGCATTCTGGATAGTGTGAACAACCGAGAAACGGACCGTGTTTCCCGGAACGAATAACCAGTTCAGCCCCACATTGTGGGCAGGGCTCGTTTTTACGCACCGTAAACAGTGCTGATTTAGCCATAACAACTCATACTGAATGAAGATTGATTAATGCAGCATACCTTCATTCACTTCAAAGAGTAATTCTTCCATTTGCTGATAGGCATTTTCACAACCTGGAATATTGAAAAGCACCATCAGGATCACCCACTTCAGATCTTCCAGATCGAACTCTGCCGTATCCAGCGCGAGTACGCGCTCAATGACCATTTCTCGTGTTTCGAGGTTTAGCACCTGAATCTGTTCCAGGAATAGCAGGAACCCTCTACAGCTTGCATCCAGTCGATCGCACTCTTCTGCGGTATAAATACGTATAGAAAGAGGATCAGATGCCAGCTGCATAGGTTCGGCAAGACCATCCTGATAATCAGCAAGCTTTTCCAGCCAAAGTAACGCGTTGTAGATGTCTTCACGATCAAAACCAGCGTCGGTAAGATCCCGTTCCAGTTTGTCCTGATCCACACGCAGCTCAGCTTCGTTATGGATATATGTCTCAAACAAATACATTAGTACGTCGAACATGGCATGCCCTCCTCAATCGGACATAGCCGCCGGGTACAGCTGCGATCCATCCTGCTAACTCCAGTTCGAGCAGTTGAGCCACTACCTCTGGCACAGGTTGGCCGGCACGTTCAGCGACGACGTCAACAGGTGTTACCTCATCTCCTACGTTAGCCAGGAGCTCCGGAAATGGCAATGCCACCTCTTCGTGATCTGGCGAATAAATTGATTTTTCAGGTTCATCTGGCAACCATTGCAGCCCATATTGCAAATTTTCCAGAATTTCTTCTGGGGCCGTCACAAGCGTGGCTCCCTGCTGAATAAGCCAATGTGGACCTTCACTTCCCGGACTCCCAATCGGTCCAGGCAACGCAAAAACCTCCCGCCCTTGTTCCAGTGCGCAACGCGCAGTGACCAGTGACCCGCTACGCTGAGCAGCTTCTACAACCAGGACTCCTTTACTTAGACCACTAATAATGCGATTTCGTCGGGGAAAATTGCGCGGCAAAGGAAGCGTATCTAATGGGAACTCAGACACCAGTGCGCCTCCAGCCTCAATCAGTCGTTTAGCCAGACTGACATGCTGTCGTGGATGAATGGTCTCAAGCCCATTTCCCAGCACCGCAATACTCGTGCCCTCTCGGTTTATCGCAGCATTGTGCGCCACACCATCAATCCCCCGGGCCAGGCCGCTGGTGATCGTCACGCCGCATGCTGCAAGCTTTTCACAAAACAAACGCCCCCAGCGTTCGCCATACCAGGAGTGCTGTCGGCTACCGACGACGGCAACCTGAAACGAGCTAAGGCATATGGGATTTCCTGCCACAAAAAGCACCCCAGGATAATCCTCAATTGCACGGAGCTGTGCCGGATAATGCTCGCTGTCGGCAACCACAAAATGGTGATTGGGCTGTTCAAGCCAGCGCAGCGTTTTTTCCAGCGTCTGATCTGGAAAGGTTAAAAAGCGCCGAGCCTGGCGGGGGGAGAGCCCAGCATGATGAAGTACCACGTTGTTAATACATGGCTGAGTATTGAGCCAGTGGGCAACGCGCACCATCTCATCACCATACAGTTCATTCACTTGTGCTAAACGTAGCCAAATTTCGATTTTGGTCATCCCTGTTCCCCTGCCACAAGCAGTCCTGACAATCTTTGCGATTGGTCACTGATGCTGTCAATCAGAGGGGGTTTTGTCTAGAATAGAGGTAATAATCTTTTCAACTCCTGAACACAACTCTGGATAACTATGTCAGTTTTGCAAGTGTTACATATTCCGGACGAGCGCCTTCGCAAAGTCGCAAAACCGGTCGAAGAAGTGAATGCAGAAATTCAGCGTATCGTTGATGATATGTTCGAGACGATGTACGCCGAAGAAGGTATCGGTCTGGCAGCAACTCAGGTCGATATTCATCAGCGCATCATTGTTATTGATGTCTCTGAAAATCGCGACGAGCAGTTGGTACTCATTAACCCAGAGCTGCTGGAAAAAGACGGCGAAACAGGTATTGAAGAAGGCTGCCTGTCTATCCCCGAACAGCGTGCGTTAGTACCGCGCGCAGAGAAAGTAAAAATTCGTGCGCTCGATCGCAACGGCAAATCTTTTGAACTGGAAGCCGATGGCCTGCTGGCTATCTGCATTCAACATGAAATGGATCACCTGGTCGGTAAACTGTTTATCGATTATCTGTCTCCGTTGAAGCAACAACGCATTCGTCAGAAAGTTGAAAAACTCGACCGCCTGAACGCCCGAGCTTAAGGACAAGAATCAACGTGTCAGACTCACTACGTATTATTTTTGCGGGTACACCTGACTTTGCAGCGCGTCATCTCGACGCGCTGTTGTCTTCTGGACATAACGTCGTTGGCGTGTTTACCCAACCGGACCGCCCAGCGGGACGCGGTAAAAAGCTGATGCCCAGCCCGGTAAAAGTGCTGGCGGAAGAAAAAGGGATACCGGTCTTCCAACCCGTCTCTCTTCGTCCTCAGGAAAACCAGCAGCTGGTTGCTGATTTACGCGCAGACGTGATGGTGGTGGTAGCATATGGTCTGATTCTGCCAAAAGCCGTACTGGAAATGCCGCGTCTGGGTTGTATCAACGTTCACGGTTCCCTGCTTCCACGCTGGCGTGGCGCAGCCCCAATCCAGCGCTCACTGTGGGCAGGCGACGCCGAAACTGGTGTGACCATCATGCAGATGGATGTTGGCCTCGACACCGGTGATATGCTGCTTAAGCTGTCCTGCCCGATAACTGCAGAAGATACCAGCGGTTCGTTATACGATAAGCTGGCAGATTTAGGACCTCAGGGGCTGATTGAAACGCTAAAACAGCTGGCGACTGGCACCATAAAACCCGTTGTACAAGATGAATCACTGGTTACGCATGCAGAAAAACTCAGCAAAGAAGAGGCCCGTATCGACTGGTCGCTTTCAGCCGCTCAGTTGGAACGCTGCATCCGCGCCTTTAACCCGTGGCCAATGAGTTGGCTTGAAATCGACAGCCAGCCAGTGAAAGTCTGGCAAGCTACGGTTATTACAGCGAACACACAGGCCGCACCAGGCACTATTCTTGAGGCGACAAAACAGGGTATCCAGGTCGCAACGGGCGACGGCATCCTGAATCTCGTCTCTTTGCAACCTGCCGGTAAAAAAGCCATGAGCGCGCAGGATCTGCTTAATTCGCGCCGGGAATGGTTTGTACCCGGTAACCGTCTGGTATGACGGTTCATCTCTTTAAGCCCGGTATCTCCGGGTATTTTTATTTTTGCGCTTATGAAAAAACATCTTAATTTACGCAGTATGGCGGCCCAGGCCGTCGAACAGGTTGTCGAAAAGGGACAATCATTAAGCAACGTGCTGCCCGCCATGCAGCAAAAAGTTGCCGATAAAGACAAAGCACTGTTGCAGGAGCTTTGCTTCGGCGTGTTGCGTACACTCTCCCAACTGGAGTGGATGATCCAGCAGTTGATGGAACGTCCAATGACGGGCAAACAGCGCACTGTTCACTATCTGATCATGGTGGGCTTCTACCAACTGCTGCATACTCGTATTCCACCGCATGCTGCTTTGGCAGAGACCGTAGAAGGTGCAGTCGTTATTAAGCGTCCGCAGCTTAAAGGGCTGATCAACGGCGTGCTGCGCCAGTTTCAGCGCCGTCAAGAAGAGCTACTGGCTGAATTCTCTCAAAGCGATTTACGTTTCTTACACCCCTCCTGGCTGGTGAAACGTATTAAGACCGCTTATCCGCAGCAGTGGGAAGCCATTCTTGAAGCCAATAACCAGCGACCGCCGATGTGGTTACGTGTCAATCGTAACCATCATACGCGCGATGCCTGGCTGGACCTGCTGACCGAAGCGGGATTAACCGGTTTCCCGCATCCAGATTACCCGGATGCAGTGCGTCTGGAAACGCCAGCTCCTGTGCACGCCCTCCCAGGTTTTGATGAAGGCTGGGTAACCGTCCAGGATGCTTCCGCTCAAGGATGCATAAACTATCTGTTGCCGGAGGACGGTGAACAGATCCTCGACCTATGCTGTGCGCCGGGGGGCAAAACCACTCACATTCTGGAAGTTGCTCCGCACGCTAACGTAATGGCTGTCGATGTTGATGAAAAACGCTTATCGCGCGTTTTCGACAATCTAAAACGTCTGGGTATGAAGGCAACCGTAAAACAGGGTGATGGCCGCTATCCACAGCAGTGGTGCGGTGAACAACAGTTTGACCGTATTTTGCTGGACGCTCCGTGTTCTGCCACCGGAGTGATCCGTCGCCATCCGGATATCAAATGGCTGCGTCGCGACCGGGATATTGCTGAACTTGCCCAGTTGCAGGCTGAAATCCTGTATGCAACCTGGCCACATCTTAAACCTGGCGGCACGCTGGTTTATGCAACCTGCTCTATCCTGCCAGAAGAAAACCAACAGCAAATTGCCGCCTTCCTTGCGCGCACGCCAGATGCGGTATTAAGCGTCACTGGTACGCCGGAAAAACCTGGACGTCAGAATTTACCGAGTGCGGAAGATGGTGATGGCTTCTTTTACGCTAAGCTAATCAAAAAGTGATGAGATAACGGGTCGCGACTGATGAAAATTATCAT
Organism: Citrobacter sp. RHB35-C21; assembly: GCF_013816515.1. Lineage (NCBI taxonomy): Bacteria > Pseudomonadati > Pseudomonadota > Gammaproteobacteria > Enterobacterales > Enterobacteriaceae > Citrobacter > Citrobacter sp. RHB35-C21. Next base: position 412,417 of record NZ_CP057147.1, on the reverse strand, counting down.
TCTGGGCGCAGGGCAAGTTGGCGGTACGCTGGCTGAAAACCTGGTCGGAGAGAACAACGATATCACGGTAGTCGATACCAATGGTGAGCGCCTGCGTAGCCTACAGGACAAGTTTGATCTCCGTGTCGTGCAAGGGCATGGTTCGCATCCCCGCGTTCTACGTGAAGCCGGTGCTGACGATGCCGATATGCTGGTTGCCGTAACCAGCTCAGATGAAACAAATATGGTTGCCTGCCAGGTAGCTTATTCACTGTTTAACACGCCTAATCGTATCGCTCGTATTCGTTCACCGGATTACGTTCGTGATGCGGACAAGCTATTTCAATCTGATGCGGTGCCTATCGATCACCTGATTGCGCCTGAGCAACTGGTTATCGATAGCATTTATCGCCTGATTGAATATCCGGGCGCATTGCAGGTAGTGAATTTTGCAGAAGGAAAAGTCAGCTTGGCCGTGGTGAAAGCCTATTACGGTGGGCCGCTGATTGGTAATGCGCTGTCGACAATGCGTGAGCATATGCCGCACATCGATACCCGCGTTGCGGCAATTTTCCGTCATGACCGACCGATCCGTCCGCAAGGTTCTACCATTGTTGAAGCGGGTGATGAAGTTTTCTTCATCGCGGCCTCGCAGCATATTCGCGCCGTAATGAGCGAATTACAGCGTCTGGAAAAGCCTTACAAACGCATTATGTTAGTGGGCGGTGGTAATATTGGCGCCGGGCTGGCACGGCGGCTGGAAAAAGATTACAGCGTCAAACTGATTGAACGTAATCAACAGCGTGCATCCGAGCTTGCAGAGAAACTGCAAAATACGATCGTCTTTTTTGGTGATGCCTCGGATCAAGAGCTGCTGGCGGAAGAACATATCGATCAGGTTGATCTGTTCATTGCGGTAACCAACGATGATGAAGCGAATATCATGTCGGCGATGCTTGCCAAACGGATGGGCGCCAAGAAAGTGATGGTGTTGATCCAACGCAGAGCATACGTCGATCTGGTGCAAGGCAGCGTGATCGATATTGCGATTTCACCGCAGCAGGCAACCATCTCTGCGCTGCTCAGTCATGTGCGTAAAGCGGATATTGTTGGTGTATCTTCACTGCGCCGTGGCGTCGCGGAAGCCATTGAAGCCGTTGCACACGGTGATGAAACGACGTCACGGGTTGTGGGTCGCTCAATTGATGAAATTAAACTTCCACCAGGAACCATTATTGGCGCCGTTGTGCGTGGTAACGATGTGATGATTGCCAATGATAACCTGCGTATTGAACAGGGCGATCACGTAATTATGTTCCTGACAGATAAAAAGTTTATTACCGACGTCGAGCGACTATTCCAGCCAAGTCCGTTCTTCCTGTAATAATTTGGGCGCTGAAACTGCGCCTAAATTATTTCCCTTTATTTTTCATGGTTTAATAAATTTCTATTTAGGCAATACATAAATGGAAATTGCCTAAACATTTGTTAAACTTATAAACGTCAGCTGCATAGGGAGAATAAGATGAGCATTATTAAAGAATTTCGCGAATTCGCGATGCGCGGGAATGTTGTCGATTTGGCAGTGGGTGTCATTATTGGTGCGGCATTTGGGAAGATTGTTTCATCACTGGTTGCCGATATCATCATGCCGCCGCTGGGGTTGTTAATTGGTGGAATTGATTTTAAACAGTTTGCTTTAACACTACGTGATGCACAGGGAGATATCCCGGCAGTCGTTATGCATTACGGTGTATTTATTCAGAATATCTTTGATTTCGTTATTGTTGCGTTTGCTATCTTTATGGCAATCAAGCTGATCAACAAACTGAACCGTAAAAAAGCGGAAGAGCCAGCAGCACCGCCAGCGCCATCGAAAGAAGAAGTATTGCTGAGTGAAATTCGTGACCTGCTGAAAGAACAGAATAACCGCTCTTAAGCACTCACTGAAACAAGAAGGCCAGTGGTAAAAAAGTGAATGACTTTCTTGCCACTGGCCTCCCAGTTACCCCGATTACCATGTTTACCTTTACGTAGATAACTTCCTTTCCCTTTCTTATTTTTCTCAACGCGCTGCCTGAACAGTGGGTCATGTAGAAGCGCCTCAATGGCGTTATCTTTTATCTGCCCTTTAGTGTGCTGATAACGACTCATAATACCTCCAGTTGTCGTAATTTACGCCGCGAGTGTAGACCTGACCGTTCAATAAATCAACAGCCTAATGGTGATCCACTGGCGCCTTGCTCAAGTGCTTCAAGGATAGAGCAGTACACGCTGCTGTGTGCCTTACCACAACACGCGTCATTCAATCGCTGCAGCGACCGTTGCATCGCCTGAAGCTCAGCTATTCTCGCTTCCACTTCCTGCAATCTTTCCTGGACGATCCCTTTTGATTCCTGGCAGGTATGGTGTTCGGGATCGATGCGGATCGAAAGCAGTTCGCGGATCGATTCCAGAGTGAAACCAAGCTGACGGGCATAGCGAATAAACTTTAGACGCTGAAGATCGCTTTCCGTATAGAGACGAAACCCGCCTTCTGTACGTATTTCATGTTCCATCATCTGCTGCTTTTCATAGTAGCGGATAGTATCAGGCGTCACGTCAGCCAGCTTCGCTAATTCACCAATACGGTACATGCTATCTCCGCTATTCGTCGTTGATCTTCTGCAGCAGCTTATCTGCGTATTCACCGTGTAAAAACTCGGTGCTGAGTCCAGCCTGCCGAAGTTTCAGTTCCAGTAGTGACAGTCTTCGACTCACTTCCTGATAATGGGGATCATCTTTGCGGATCCCTGCAAGTATTTCAAGCAGTTGTATTGCCTCTCTGCGCTGCTCAAGCTCAGGAGGAAAACATCCCGCATTTTTTAATAAACGGAATCCGGCTCGAAGTTCCGGCGGAATGTGGGAATCATCGTCAAGAACCAACGGTTCTCCTGTACCAGGCAAACCATCAAACTCACCTTTAGACTGCGCATCAGTAATATGGCGCTCTGCCCACTGGTCCAGTAACCACATACAACACTCCAGTGATGAACAAAAAGAGTACAGATATTGTAGGTAAGTGGGGATATGACGGATATAAAAAAACCCGCCGAGGCGGGTTTTTTTACGTTACTACAGATTACTCTGCAGCAGCTTCTGTTTTCTCTGAACGATCAACCAGCTCGATGTATGCCATCGGCGCGTTGTCGCCTGCACGGAAGCCACACTTCAGAATGCGAGTGTAACCACCGGCGCGGCTCGCGAAACGCGGGCCCAGTTCGTTAAACAGTTTTGCCACGATCTCGTTATCACGAGTGCGGGCGAATGCCAGACGACGATTAGCTACGCTATCAGTCTTGGCAAGAGTAATCAGCGGCTCAACTACGCGACGCAGCTCTTTCGCTTTCGGCAGAGTCGTCTTGATGATTTCATGACGAACCAGTGAACCTGCCATATTGCGGAACATAGCCTGGCGATGGCTGCTGTTGCGGTTCAGTTGACGACCACTCTTACGATGGCGCATGACCTTATCCTTCTCAGTAAAACCTTAACCTGTGATCCGGTTACTCGTCAGCGATGCTTGCCGGTGGCCAGTTTTCCAGGCGCATGCCCAGAGACAGTCCACGGGAAGCCAGCACGTCTTTAATCTCAGTAAGAGATTTTTTACCAAGGTTAGGCGTCTTAAGAAGCTCAACCTCAGTACGCTGTACCAGATCACCGATATAGTGGATAGCTTCTGCTTTGAGGCAGTTAGCAGAGCGGACAGTCAATTCCAGATCGTCAACAGGGCGCAGCAGGATCGGATCGAATTCTGGTTTCTCTTCTTTAACTTCCGGCTGACGTACATCACGTAAGTCAACGAAAGCTTCAAGTTGTTCAGCCAGAATGGTTGCCGCACGACGAATCGCCTCTTCAGGATCGATTGTGCCGTTGGTTTCCATTTCGATGACCAGCTTGTCCAGGTCGGTACGCTGTTCTACACGCGCTGCTTCAACATTGTAGGCAATACGCTCTACAGGGCTGTAGCATGCGTCGACCAGCAGACGGCCGATTGGGCGCTCATCTTCTTCCGAATGAATTCGGGTAGAAGCCGGCACATAACCACGACCGCGCTGAACTTTGATACGCATGCTAATAGATGCATTCTCATCGGTCAGGTGGCAGATCACGTGCTGTGGCTTGACGATTTCGACATCACCATCATGGGTAATGTCGGCTGCAGTCACAGGGCCAATGCCAGATTTATTCAAGGTAAGAATAACGTCATCTTTACCCTGAACTCTCACCGCCAGCCCTTTCAGGTTGAGCAGGATTTCCAGGATATCTTCCTGAACGCCTTCTTTGGTGCTGTACTCATGTAGTACACCATCAATCTCAACCTCGGTCACCGCGCAACCCGGCATCGATGAGAGCAGAATACGGCGCAGTGCGTTACCCAAAGTATGGCCAAAGCCACGCTCTAAAGGCTCAAGGGTCACCTTGGCGTGCGTCGAACTCACTTGCTCGATATCTACCAGGCGCGGTTTTAGAAACTCTGTCACAGAACCCTGCATTGTGTCCTCTCTTTGGTACTAAGCTTTACTTGGAGTAAAGCTCGACGATCAGGTGTTCGTTAATGTCCGCAGACAGATCAGAACGCTCCGGCTTACGCTTGAACGTACCTTCCATCTTGCCAGCATCAACTTCCAGCCAGGTTGGCTTTTCACGCTGCTCAGCCAGCTCCAGAGCGGCTTTCACGCGAGACTGCTTCTTCGCTTTCTCACGAATGCTAACAACGTCATTCGGACTAACCTGATAAGAAGCGATGTTAACAACACGACCGTTTACCATAATTGCTTTATGGCTGACCAGCTGACGTGCTTCTGCACGAGTGGCACCGAAGCCCATACGGTATACAACGTTGTCCAGACGACCTTCCAGCAGACCCAACAGGTTTTCACCGGTGTTGCCTTTCAGACGTGCTGCTTCTTTGTAGTAGTTACGGAACTGACGCTCCAGCACACCGTAGATACGGCGAACTTTTTGCTTTTCACGCAACTGCACACCATAGTCAGACAGACGCGGTTTACGCGCACCGTGCTGGCCAGGAGCTTGTTCAATTTTACACTTGGTATCGATCGCGCGAACGCCAGACTTAAGGAATAAGTCAGTGCCCTCACGACGGCTCAGCTTGAGCTTAGGACCCAAATATCTTGCCATTTTCTTTCTCCAACAATCCTAGAAACGACAGCGTTATACGCGACGTTTTTTCGGCGGACGACAACCGTTATGAGGGATCGGAGTCACATCAGTAATATTAGTGATGCGGAAACCAGCGGCGTTCAGAGCACGAACAGTAGATTCGCGACCTGGACCCGGTCCTTTGACCATAACTTCCAGATTCTTGATACCGTATTCTTTTACGGCTTCAGCGCAACGCTCTGCTGCAACCTGAGCTGCAAACGGAGTGGATTTGCGAGAACCACGGAAACCGGAACCACCGGCTGTTGCCCAACCCAGTGCGTTACCCTGACGATCAGTAATGGTAACGATGGTGTTGTTAAAAGAAGCATGGATATGAGCCACGCCGTCAGAGACTTGTTTTCTTACACGTTTACGTGCACGAATTGGTGCCTTTGCCATTATTCAATCACCCCGATTATTTCTTGATCGGTTTGCGCGGACCCTTACGGGTACGTGCGTTGGTCTTGGTACGCTGACCGCGAACCGGGAGACCACGACGATGACGCAAACCGCGATAGCAACCAAGGTCCATAAGGCGCTTGATGCTCATGCTAACTTCACGGCGCAGATCACCTTCAACGACAAATTTGGCAACTTCGTCACGCAGCGTGTCGATTTGTTCTTCAGACAGCTCACTGATCTTAACATCTTCAGCGATACCCGCGGCAGCCAGAATGGCTTTAGAACGGGTCTTGCCGACGCCGTAGATCGAAGTTAATGCGATCACAGCATGTTTCTGATCAGGAATGTTAATGCCTGCTATACGGGCCACTATGCACTCCTACTATTTAATATGTACGCACCATGCTGAAAAGCCCGTTTTCAGGATACTCAAATGGAAACGCACAGACATACAAAAGATTGGCTGGCTAATCTAGCCAGCTCAACCCAACTTTGCAAGAAAAATATGCGAATAAATCAGCCTTGGCGCTGTTTATGCTTCGGCTCGGCACTGCAAATCACACGGATGACACCATCACGCTTAACGATTTTGCAGTTACGGCATAATTTCTTGACGGAAGCACGAACTTTCATTTTTACTCTCCGTAACTTCTCGGGCGACTGTTAACGGCCATAGCCTTTCAGATTCGCCTTCTTCAATGCAGACTCGTACTGACTTGACATCATCAGAGTTTGCACTTGAGCCATAAAGTCCATAATCACGACAACAACGATAAGCAGTGAGGTCCCACCGAAGTAGAACGGTACTTTCATTGCATCACGCATGAACTCCGGGATCAGGCAGATAAAGGTAATGTAGAGCGCACCAACCAGAGTCAGGCGGGTCATTACTTTATCGATATACTTCGCCGTTTGCTCTCCCGGACGAATTCCTGGTACAAATGCACCGGACTTCTTCAGGTTATCTGCTGTTTCACGCGGGTTGAAAACCAACGCCGTGTAGAAGAAACAGAAGAATATGATTGCAGACGCATAGAGTAACACATAAAGCGGTTGCCCAGGCTGCAAATACAGCGAAATTGTTGTCAGCCAGTTCCAACCAGTCCCGCCCCCGAACCATGACGCGATGGTCGCTGGGAACAGAATAATACTGGAAGCGAAGATTGCCGGGATTACCCCCGCCATATTCACTTTCAGCGGTAAATGTGTGCTCTGTGCAGCATAGACACGACGACCTTGCTGACGTTTCGCGTAGTTTACCACAATGCGGCGTTGACCACGCTCAACAAATACAACAAAGAACGTCACTGCAAATACTAATACTGCAACCAACAGCAACACGAGGAAGTGCAGGTCGCCTTGACGCGCTTGCTCGATAGTATGGGCAATGGCTGGCGGGAGTCCCGCGACAATACCGGCGAAGATAATGATTGAGATACCGTTGCCGATACCACGTTCAGTAATCTGTTCGCCCAACCACATCAGGAACATCGTCCCTGTAACCAGACTTACAACAGCGGTGAAATAGAATGCAAAGCCTGGATTCATTACCAGGCCCTGCATACCAGGCATATTCGGCAGACCGGTAGCAATACCGATCGACTGGAATATTGCCAGCACCAGAGTACCGTAGCGGGTGTACTGGCTGATCTTACGACGACCAGACTCCCCTTCTTTCTTAATTTCTGCCAGCGTTGGATGAACCACCGTCAGCAGCTGGATAATAATCGACGCCGAAATATACGGCATGATCCCCAGAGCAAAGATAGAAGCACGGCTGAGAGCACCACCAGAGAACATGTTAAACATTTCAATGATGGTGCCTCGCTGTTGCTCAAGCAGTTTGGCAAGTACAGCGGCATCAATACCAGGGATCGGAATGAAAGAGCCAATACGGAACACAATCAGCGCGCCGATTACAAACAGCAGTCTGCGTTTCAGCTCGCCTAAGCCACCTTTGGCACTTTGAAAATCTAATCCCGGTTGTTTAGCCATCTGCTACTTATTCCTCGATTTTACCGCCAGCAGCTTCGATAGCAGCACGAGCGCCTTTAGTAACACGCAGGCCACGAACAGTTACCGGAGTAGTGACTTCACCAGCCAGAATCACTTTCGCGAACTCGATCTGGATACCGATAATGTTAGCTGCTTTCAGCGTGTTCAGGTCTACAACACCGCCTTCAACTTTAGCCAGGTCAGACAGACGAACTTCGGCTGTAATCGCTGCTTTACGTGAAGTGAAGCCGAATTTCGGCAGACGACGGTACAGAGGCATCTGACCACCCTCGAAACCGCGACGTACGCCACCGCCAGAACGAGACTTCTGACCTTTGTGACCACGACCACCGGTTTTACCGAGGCCAGAACCGATACCACGACCCAGGCGGCGAGCCGCTTTTTTAGAGCCTTCGGCCGGAGACAGAGTATTTAAACGCATCTCTTACTCCTCAACTTTAACCATGAAGGAAACCGCGTTGACCATACCACGAACAGCAGGAGTATCCTCGCGCTCTACGGTGTGACCAATACGACGCAGACCCAGGCCAAGCAGCGTTGCCTTATGTTTCGGCAGACGACCGATTGCACTGCGGGTTTGAGTAATTTTAATAGTCTTTGCCATGGTTTATTTCCCCAGAATTTCTTCAACGGATTTACCACGCTTGGCAGCGACCATTTCCGGAGATTTCATATTTTCCAGGCCATCGATAGTTGCACGAACCACGTTAATCGGGTTAGTAGAACCATACGCTTTAGCCAGAACGTTACGAACTCCAGCGACTTCCAGAACGGCGCGCATTGCACCACCGGCGATGATACCGGTACCTTCGGAAGCCGGCTGCATGAATACACGAGAACCCGTGTGAGTACCCTTAACCGGGTGCTGCAGGGTGCCGTGGTTCAGCGCGACGTTAATCATATTGCGACGGGCTTTTTCCATCGCTTTCTGGATCGCTGCTGGAACTTCACGCGCTTTACCGTAACCAAAACCAACGCGACCGTTACCATCACCAACTACAGTCAGAGCTGTGAAGGAGAAAATACGACCACCTTTAACGGTTTTAGATACGCGGTTAACCGCGATCAGCTTTTCCTGCAGTTCGCCAGCTTGTTTTTCGATGTGAGCCATCTTACACCTCTACCTTAGAACTGAAGGCCAGCTTCACGGGCAGCATCTGCCAGTGCCTGGACACGACCATGATATTGGAACCCGGAACGGTCAAAAGAAACATCTTTGATGCCTTTTTCCAGAGCGCGTTCAGCAACAGCTTTACCTACAGCTGCAGCAGCGTCTTTGTTACCGGTGTACTTCAATTGTTCAGCGATAGCTTTTTCTACAGTAGAAGCAGCTACCAGAACTTCAGAACCGTTCGGTGCAATTACCTGTGCGTAAATATGACGCGGGGTACGATGTACCACCAGGCGAGTTGCGCCCAGCTCCTGGAGCTTGCGGCGTGCGCGGGTCGCACGACGGATACGAGCAGATTTCTTATCCATAGTGTTACCTTACTTCTTCTTAGCCTCTTTGGTACGCACGACTTCGTCGGCGTAACGAACACCCTTGCCTTTATAAGGCTCAGGACGACGGTAGGCGCGCAGATCTGCTGCAACCTGACCGATCAGCTGTTTATCAGCGCCTTTCAGCACGATTTCAGTCTGAGACGGACATTCTGCAGTAATACCCGCAGGCAGCTGATGGTCAACAGGGTGAGAGAAACCTAAAGCCAGGTTTACTACATTCCCTTTAACCGCTGCACGATAACCTACACCAACCAGCTGTAGCTTCTTAGTGAAGCCTTCGGTAACACCGACAACCATTGCATTCAGCAGGGCACGCGCGGTACCAGCCTGAGCCCATCCATCTGCGTAACCATCACGCGGACCGAAGGTCAGTGCATTATCTGCATGATTTACTGCAACAGCATCGTTGAGAGTACGAGTCAGCTCGCCGTTTTTACCTTTGATCGTAATAACCTGACCGTTGATTTTTACATCAACGCCGGCAGGAATAACGACCGGTGCTTTAGCAACACGAGACATTTTTTCCTCCGATTAGGCTACGTAGCAGATAATTTCGCCACCAAGACCAGCCTGGCGCGCTGCACGATCAGTCATAACACCTTTAGAGGTAGAAACAACTGCGATACCCATGCCAGCCATAACTTTCGGCAGCTCGTCTTTACGCTTATAAATGCGCAGACCTGGGCGACTGACACGCTGAATGCTTTCTACAACAGCTTTACCCTGGAAATACTTAAGAGTAAGTTCCAGTTCCGGCTTGGTGTCGCCTTCAACTTTAAAATCTTCAATAAAACCTTCTTCCTTCAGCACGTTGGCAATTGCCACTTTCAGCTTGGAGGAAGGCATGGTGACCGCAGCTTTATTCGCGGCCTGACCGTTACGGATACGGGTCAGCATATCCGCGATCGGATCTTGCATGCTCATCTGTCTTTACTCCCGTGATTCAATTGGTAATTACCAGCTAGCCTTTTTCAAGCCTGGTACTTCACCGCGCATAGCGGCTTCACGCAGTTTGATACGGCTCAACCCGAACTTGCCCACATAGCCATGCGGACGACCTGTTTGACGGCAGCGGTTACGCTGACGGGACGGGCTGGAATCACGCGGCAGAGACTGCAGCTTGAGAACTGCGTTCCAACGATCTTCGTCGGTCGCGTTCACATCAGAGATAATAGCTTTCAGTTCAGCGCGTTTTGCGAAGTACTTATCAGCTAAAGCTACGCGCTTTACTTCGCGTGCTTTCATTGATTGCTTAGCCATTCAGTAACCCTACCTTACTTGCGGAACGGGAAGTCAAAGGCAGCCAGCAGAGCACGGCCTTCTTCATCAGATTTCGCAGTAGTGGTAATGGTAATATCCAAACCACGCACGCGGTCGACTTTATCGTAGTCGATTTCTGGGAAGATGATCTGCTCACGGACACCCATGCTGTAGTTACCACGACCGTCGAAAGACTTAGCGGACAAGCCACGGAAGTCACGGATACGTGGAACAGCAATAGTGATCAGGCGCTCAAAGAACTCCCACATGCGTTCGCCACGCAGAGTTACTTTACAGCCGATCGGATAGCCCTGACGGATTTTGAAGCCTGCAACTGATTTGCGTGCTTTGGTGATCAGCGGTTTTTGACCGGAGATTGCTGTCAGGTCAGCTGCTGCGTTATCCAGCAGTTTCTTGTCAGCGATCGCTTCACCAACACCCATGTTCAGGGTGATCTTCTCGACCCGAGGGACTTGCATGACAGAATTGTAGTTAAACTCAGTCATGAGTTTAGCGACTACTTCGTCTTTGTAGTAATCATGCAGTTTCGCCATCGTACTACTCCAAATTACTTGATAGTTTCGCTGTTAGATTTAAAGAAACGGACTTTTTTGCCGTCTTCGAATCTAAAGCCTACACGGTCAGCCTTGCCGGTTGCCGCGTTGAAGATAGCAAGGTTAGAGATCTGAATAGCTGCTTCTTTCTCTACAATGCCGCCTGGTTGGTTCAGGGCCGGAACCGGCTTCTGATGTTTCTTAACCAGGTTGATACCTTCAACAATGACCTTGCCGGAAGACAGGACATTCTTAACTTTACCGCGTTTACCTTTATCTTTGCCGGTTAACACGATAACTTCGTCATCACGACGGATCTTCGCTGCCATGATTCGCTCCTTAGAGTACTTCTGGTGCCAGAGAGATAATTTTCATGAACTTCTCGTTACGAAGTTCACGAGTTACCGGCCCAAAAATACGCGTACCGATAGGTTGCTCGCTGTTATTGTTTAAAATAACGCATGCATTACCATCGAAGCGAATGACAGAACCGTCCGGGCGACGAACACCCTTCTTGGTGCGCACCACTACCGCCTTCAGCACATCACCTTTTTTGACCTTACCACGCGGAATTGCTTCCTTGATGGTGATCTTGATGATATCGCCGACGCCTGCGTAGCGACGGTGCGAGCCACCCAGAACCTTGATACACATTACGCGACGTGCACCGGAGTTGTCGGCGACGTTCAGCATAGTCTGTTCTTGGATCATTTTAGTGCTCCGCTAATGTCAACTACTACTGAGACCCGAAAATCAGGTCGTTAAAAAAGCCCCATATCGGGGGCGCGGCATTATAACACCGCTTCAACGATATGGGTAGAAAAAATAAACGGCTCATCGCTGAGCCGTTTATTCGTTGAGAATGCCTACTGTATTACAGAACGGCTTTCTCTACAACGCGAACCAGCGTCCAGGACTTAGTCTTGGACAGCGGACGGCATTCGCGGATTTCAACCACGTCACCAGTACCGCATTCGTTGTTCTCGTCATGTACGTGCAGTTTGGTCGTACGCTTAATGAATTTACCGTAGATCGGGTGTTTCACAAAACGTTCGATAGCAACAACGATGGATTTCTCCATTTTATCGCTAACAACGCGACCTTGCAGAGTACGGATTTTATCGGTCATTACGCACCCGCCTTCTCAGTCAGTAAAGTCTTAACGCGTGCGACATCACGACGCACTTGCTTCAACAGGTGAGACTGTTGCAGCTGGCCACTTGCAGCCTGCATACGCAGGTTGAACTGCTCACGCAGCAGATTCAGCAGCTCGGTGTTCAGCTCTTCAACACTCTTCTCACGCAGCTCTTTTGCTTTCATTACATCACCGTCTTAGTTACAAAGGTGGTTTTAATCGGCAGTTTCGCTGCTGCCAGCTTGAATGCTTCACGGGCCAGCTCTTCCGGTACGCCGTCCATTTCATACAGGACTTTACCCGGCTGAATCAAGGCAACCCAATACTCCACGTTACCTTTACCTTTACCCATACGCACTGCCAGCGGCTTTTCAGTGATCGGTTTGTCCGGGAATACACGGATCCAGATCTTACCTTGACGCTTAACTGCACGGGTCATAGCACGACGTGCTGCTTCGATCTGACGGGCAGTCAGACGACCACGGCCAACAGCTTTCAGACCGAAGCTGCCGAAGCTAACATCCGTACCCTGCGCCAGACCGCGGTTACGGCCTTTGTGCATTTTACGGAATTTTGTACGCTTTGGTTGTAACATCAGCGACGCTCCTTATTTACGGCCTTTACGCTGCTGCTTTTTAGGTTGCGCAGCCGGTTTTTCCGGTTGTTCAACAGCAGCCATACCACCCAGGATCTCGCCTTTGAAGATCCACACTTTAACGCCGATTACACCGTAAGTGGTGTGCGCTTCAGAGGTGTTGTAGTCGATGTCAGCACGCAGAGTGTGCAGAGGTACGCGACCTTCGCGGTACCATTCGGTACGTGCGATTTCCGCGCCGCCCAGACGGCCGCTAACTTCAACTTTAATACCTTTAGCGCCCAGACGCATTGCGTTCTGTACAGCACGCTTCATAGCACGACGGAACATAACACGACGTTCCAGCTGAGAAGTGATGCTGTCAGCAACCAATTTTGCATCCAGTTCAGGTTTACGCACTTCGGCGATATTGATCTGAGCAGGAACGCCAGCAATATCCGCTACGACTTTGCGCAGTTTTTCTACGTCTTCACCTTTCTTACCGATAACGATACCCGGGCGAGCGGTGTGAATGGTCACACGGATGCTCTTAGCCGGACGCTCGATAACGATACGAGATACAGACGCTTTAGCCAGTTCCTTAGTCAGGTACTGACGTACTTTAAAATCGCTGTCCAGGTTGTCAGCGAATTCTTTGGTGTTCGCAAACCAGGTTGAGTTCCATGGTTTTACAATACCCAGGCGAATACCATTAGGATGTACTTTCTGACCCATTGCTAGTCTCCAGAGTCTCAGCGATCGGACACAACCACAGTAATGTGGCTGGTGCGCTTCAGGATGCGATCTGCACGACCTTTTGCACGCGGCATAATGCGCTTCATGCTCGGGCCTTCGTCTACGAAAATTTTCGTAACTTTCAGATCGTCAATGTCAGCGCCATCGTTGTGTTCAGCGTTAGCAATGGCAGATTCCAGGACTTTCTTGACCAGTACAGCCGCTTTCTTATTGGTGTAGGTCAGAATATCCAGAGCCTGCGACACTTTCTTACCGCGAATCAGGTCTGCAACAAGGCGAACCTTCTGAGCAGAAGAACGAGCATGGCGATGTTGAGCTAAAGTTTCCATCTCTTCCTCCTACCTTATTTCTTCTTCGCTTTTTTATCAGCAGCATGGCCGCGATAAGTACGAGTCGGTGCGAATTCACCCAGTTTGTGACCGACCATTTCGTCGGAAACAAATACCGGAACGTGCTGACGACCATTATGGACAGCGATGGTCAAACCGATCATGTTAGGAAAGATCGTTGAACGACGGGACCAAGTGCGCAGGGGCTTCTTGTCTCCGCTTTCCACCGCTTTCTCTACCTTCTTCAGCAAGTGCAGGTCAATAAAAGGACCTTTCTTGAGAGAACGTGGCATGGCTTATCCTCTAAAATTATTTGCTACGGCGACGTACGATGAATTTATCAGTACGCTTGTTGCTGCGGGTCTTCTTACCTTTGGTCTGAACGCCCCACGGAGTTACCGGGTGCTTACCAAAGTTACGACCTTCACCACCACCATGTGGGTGGTCGACTGGGTTCATCGCAGTACCGCGAACGGTAGGACGAACACCACGCCAGCGTGCAGCACCTGCTTTACCCAGAACGCGCAGCATATGCTCAGCATTGCCAACTTCGCCCAGAGTTGCACGGCAGTCTGCTTCGACTTTACGCATTTCACCAGAACGCAGACGCAGGGTGACATAAGCACCATCACGAGCAACGATCTGAACGTAAGTACCAGCGGAACGTGCCAGCTGACCGCCTTTACCTGGTTTCATTTCTACGTTATGAACGGTAGAACCAACCGGGATATTGCGCATCGGCAGGGTGTTACCTGCTTTGATTGCAGCATCAACGCCAGATTGAACCTGGTCGCCAGCTTTCAGGCCTTTAGGGGCCAGGATGTAACGGCGTTCACCGTCTTTGTACAGAACCAGCGCGATGTTCGCGGAGCGGTTCGGATCGTACTCAAGACGTTCAACAACTGCCGGGATACCGTCTTTGTTGCGTTTGAAGTCAACAATACGATAAGCCTGCTTGTGACCACCACCGATGTGACGAGTGGTGATGCGGCCATTGTTGTTACGACCACCGGATTTGCTGTTTTTTTCAACCAGCGGAGCAAAAGGTTTGCCCTTGTGCAGCTCTGGGTTGACCACTTTAACAACGTGGCGACGACCCGGAGATGTCGGTTTACATTTAACAACTGCCATTGTATTACTCCTCCGACTTACTCAGCGCCGCCGACGAAGTCCAGATTCTGGCCTTCCTTCAGGGTGACGTAAGCTTTTTTCCAGTCGCTACGACGACCGATACGCTGTCCGTGACGTTTAACTTTCCCTTTAACTACCAGGGTGTTAACGACTTCGACTTCGACTTCAAACAGTTTCTGCACAGCAGCTTTGATTTCTGCTTTGGTCGCGTCTTTAGCAACTTTGAGAACGATGGTGTTAGTTTTTTCCATCGCAGTAGACGCTTTTTCAGAAACGTGCGGTGCGCGCAGCACTTTCAGCAGACGTTCTTCACGAATCATGCCAGCATCTCCTCAACTTGCTTAACAGCATCAGCAGTCATTACGACTTTGTCGAAGGCGATCAGGCTAACCGGGTCGATACCAGTTGCATCGCGTACGTCAACCTTATGCAGGTTGCGCGCAGCCAGGAACAGGTTTTCGTCCAGCTCACCGGTGATGATCAGCACATCTTCCAGAGCCATGTCTTTCAGTTTCTGTGCCAGCAGCTTAGTTTTAGGCGCTTCTACAGAGAATGATTCGACAACGATCAGACGATCCTGACGTACCAGTTCGGACAGAATGCTTTTCAGCGCGCCGCGGTACATCTTTTTGTTAACTTTTTGACTGTGGTCCTGTGGACGAGCAGCGAAGGTCACGCCACCTGAACGCCAGATCGGGCTCTTGATAGAACCTGAACGCGCACGGCCGGTACCTTTCTGGCGCCACGGCTTTTTGCCTGAACCAGTTACTTCAGCACGAGTCTTCTGAGCACGAGTACCCTGACGAGCACCAGCTGCATAAGCAACAACAACCTGGTGAACCAGCGCTTCGTTGAAATCACGACCGAAGGTAGTTTCGGAAACAGTCAGCGCGCTCTGCGCGTCTTTCAATACTAATTCCATTGCTATCCCCTTACGCCTTCACAGCTGGTTTAACGATCAGGTCGCAACCGGTCGCACCCGGAACACCACCTTTAACCAGCAGCAGGTTGCGCTCAGCGTCAACACGTACTACGTCCAGGCTCTGAACGGTTACACGTTCGTTGCCCAGCTGACCTGCCATTTTCTTGCCTTTAAACACTTTGCCCGGAGTCTGGTTCTGACCGATAGAACCCGGAACGCGGTGGGACAAGGAGTTACCGTGAGTAGCGTCCTGGGTACGGAAGTTCCAGCGCTTAACGGTACCAGCGAAACCTTTACCTTTAGAGGTACCGGTTACGTCAACTTTTTTAACGTCAGCAAACAGTTCAACGCTAATGTTCTGACCAACGGTGTATTCTTCACCATCTGCCAGGCGGAACTCCCACAGGCCGCGGCCAGCTTCTACGCCAGCTTTAGCAAAGTGGCCAGCTTCCGGCTTAGTTACGCGGTTAGCTTTTTTAGCACCGGTGGTAACCTGAACAGCGCGATAGCCATCGTTAGCCAGATCTTTAACCTGAGTAACGCGGTTTGCTTCAACTTCGATAACGGTTACTGGGATAGATACGCCATCTTCAGTGAAGATGCGGGTCATACCCACTTTTTTACCGACTAAACCAATCATTGTATCAACCTCTCAATCGCTCGATGACCTGATTAACCCAGGCTGATCTGCACGTCTACACCGGCAGCCAGGTCCAGACGCATCAGAGCATCAACGGTTTTTTCAGTTGGCTCAACGATGTCAACCAGACGCTTGTGAGTACGGATCTCGTACTGATCACGCGCGTCTTTGTTGACGTGCGGGGAGATCAGAACGGTGAAACGCTCTTTGCGGGTCGGCAGCGGGATCGGACCACGAACCTGCGCACCAGTGCGCTTGGCAGTCTCGACGATTTCCGCGGTTGATTGATCGATCAGACGATGATCAAACGCTTTCAAACGGATACGGATTCTTTGGTTCTGCATGAGACCAGAGCTCCAATTATTTTATAGACGAAATAGTTACTCCTCAAACCCATTACGATTGATGGGAGAGTGTAACCGTTCTTACGTAGCCCCCTGATTGGGAGCGTTGTTGACGGTAAACCGCCACAGTTCATATCGAACTACCCGTCAGATTTGACAGGCTGGCGTATTATACGTATAGCCAGTACGGATGCAAGTGATTATGGCTATTTGCCATCGATTTCTCTCAGCGCTTGTTGCACACGTGAGCGCAATACTTCGCCATCCGGCGCTTCCTGCCCGAATGCTTCATCATAGGGTATCTCTTCCAACATACTGTCACCCTCTTCGTTTTGGGTGGGTAAATCGATGCGTATCGGCAGAGGCTTCCGCTTAAAAATGTAATGCACATCCGAGAGTCGATACGCCTGAGAATCGGGCACTCCCTGCATGGCGGTTGTCGGATGGCGCACCAACCAGACATAATGTCCGTAGTAGCCGCACATTAGCATCAGGCTGACCCACAACAGCCAGCAACAGGAACGCAGCGCCTGCCGCCAGCGGCAACTCAACACTGTTTTCGCATCAATGGGTTGATAGATGTGCATCATCACATACGCTCCTTAGATGACACATGTGTGAGCACAGGTGCCGCCTCATTGATTAATACCGGCGCGTCTCCAAGACTCTGACGTAGCCTTATCAGCGTCTCTTTTCCCGGCTTACCATCCACAGGCAAATTCTCCCGCTGCTGGA
Organism: Citrobacter sp. RHB35-C21; assembly: GCF_013816515.1. Taxonomy (NCBI): domain Bacteria; kingdom Pseudomonadati; phylum Pseudomonadota; class Gammaproteobacteria; order Enterobacterales; family Enterobacteriaceae; genus Citrobacter; species Citrobacter sp. RHB35-C21. Next base: position 394,932 of record NZ_CP057147.1, on the reverse strand, counting down.
ATGCTTTGACCTTTTCGATTAACCATGGCGTCCATGAGCCTGATTTATCGCCGGGAACGCCCAGCGCGCGGCTCAGCATCGTATCAAACCAGATGATGGTTTCCGCCGGACTCTTTTCACCGATCTGCATTTTCCTGTCAGGCGTTAAATTGAGCATCAGGGTATAATTTCCCTGCCAGTGCTTCGCCAGCCACTCCTGACTGACGATCCAGGTTTTATTATCAATGATAAGATCCAGCTCGTTTCCTGATACACGCATCACAACACCGTAGACCGGTTGTTTATCGATATTCAAATGCGCGATCCACGGCAACCCGCGCCTGATGAGGTTATCTAAACGTTCCTTGCCGCTTTCGCACACCAACTCAGCGCGATCGGCCTGGTCACACCATGCCTCGTCATGCGCTGTGTCGAATCCCCAGACGCTGAATAATTGCTGCATGGCATCGCGTAATCCTCCCCGTGCGTCGCCAATATCCGGCAGGTTTTCCTTTTTTTGCGTCATCGCCACCGTTAACCCGGCGGGCAGAGGAAGTTGAAGGGGAAAAACATCGACCGCCAGCCAGCCGAACGTCAAAGCCAGCGCAGCGTAAAGTCCGGGCAGTATTCCCTTGCGCAATACGCAAGAGCGGAGAGTAAATGTTTCCAGCAACAATCTTTCCTGTTGAGCGGTTAACACATCCGCTTGCCTGTCCGTTGCTATTTTTCTCGCCGCCCGGGCGATGCGCCTCAGCAACGCCAGGTTTCCCTGCACTGCCCGAACCGCTTTGCGCACAAATTCATGACGCATCCGCACAGGCTCGCCATCCGCCTCACACAGTTGCTGTTGATGCATAAAATCAAGATATTCATCGTCCGTCGGCGCAGCGATGATCGCCGATAGCGTAACACGCCGTTTAAGTCGTCGGTTACGCCTGAGCGCTTCGCCCCCCACCAGTAGCAAGCTGGCGCCAGCGTCAAATGAAGCCGCCAGATGACGGAAATTATCGACAAATGCCGGAAGATGTCTGGTGAGTGCGTCAGCATTATCAATGACAATTATTATTGGTTGCGTTGCCGGACTAAGGGCAGGCATCAGCGTTGACCAGAAACGGCTAATTCTCACATCTCGCCAGTCTGGCTGGAGTTTTCCGTGCGTACACGCCGTGTGTGTCAATTGACAGAAACCAGAGAAACCAGTGGCGGTAAACACCACTACCCTGCCGGGAAAATTCTTACCTAACTGATAAATAAGCGTCGATTTACCACCCCCTGGTTTGCCGCATAATACGCCCACATCGCCAGCGCCCAACTCATGAATAAAGATATTCTTGATAAGGGTATGTTGCGAAAAAGAGTAAATTGCATACGGTAATTCGCGTTCAGTCATCGATAAGTTCCAGTAATTGATGCGGGCATTTAACTCATTATATGTCAGGTAAATATTATCAATTTTTTATATTTAAATTAATCGACATGTTCCGACGATTAAATTGAAAACCTGAAAGTAAGCCTATATCATGCTTCTCCCGAAAAGAACAGGCGTGCTATTAACAATGGATGTTATCGCGAAGCAATTTACCTTTATATTTAAGAGAAAGCGTAACGATGTGCTGTACTGCGTTATGTTTTTTGTCGGTGTCATTGTTATTATTCATTCGTTATATGCCTATAGATTATTTATTGATTTTATCAATACGAAAAACAAAACCAGTCAATCAATAACGTCCGTTGCCCTCAGGCTGCCAATGAATTTACCGAAAAACAGTAGGGAAAATGCGACTGATAATAAAGAAAATGTTTCAATTAAAAATTCGATGCTCAATCTCCAGCTAAATGGCATTATTGCGAGCACGCTAAAAACACGTTCACAGGCTATTATCACCATTAATGAGAAAGCAAAATTTTACAGTACCGGAGATAAGCTTGACGATCTCCCTGACGTAAAAATTACGGATATTGATAATAATAGCGTGACGATTGATAACAATGGCTCCCGGCAACGCATCGATTTTATTGATGAGCCTGATATATCCTCCAGGGCACCGGCACCATCGCTGCCACATGACAGCGCGCCACATTCCCTCAGCGACATCATTATTACTAACTTTATCTATCAGCAGGAAGCGCTACAGGGCATCAGATTAAACGCCCGTGGTCCGATTGAACGTTTTATAGCAACCGGACTCAGGCCTGGCGATATTGCGATCAAAATGAACAACCATCCGCTAACTCAGGAAACGTCAGCAAAAGCGGCACTACAGGAATTTGTAACCTTAAACTCTGCCCAGTTTACCGTGATACGAAACGGTCAGGAAGCGTTGGTGAATGTATCCGTTACTGAGAATGATTAACCTTAAGGACGACAAAATTGCGCAAAGGAATTAAAAAAACGGCTGCATGGATACTGGCGCTACAGTTTTGCTCCTTTCCATTTCAAACCATGTCAGCGCAATATTCGGCAAACTTCCAGGATGCGGATCTCCGGGAGTTTATTACCTCGGTCAGTAAGCAAATGGGCAAAACCATTCTGATCGATCCGTCCGTCCAGGGAAAAATCTCCGTTCGCAGCTTTGACAGTTTCAACGAGGAGGAATACTACCAGTTTTTTCTCAGCGTTCTCGATATCTACGGCTACTCGGTTATCACCCTGGATAACGGCCTGCTGAAGGTTGTTCGCTCCGCAACGCTTAAGACCGCGCCGGGAAAAGTATTGGCACAGTCGCAACCGGCGGTTGGCGATGAATTTATCACCCGCGTCGTGGCGCTGAAAAATGTCCCGGTACGCGATCTGGCTCCGCTATTACGCCAGATGATGGACAGCGGCGGCATCGGCAACGTCGTACACTATGATCCTTCTAATGCGCTGTTGATCACCGGTAAAGCCAATATAGTCAATCGCATCCTTGAGGTTGTGAAACGGGTCGATGTTATCGGTACTCAGGAACGTGAGCTTATCAAACTGCGCTACGCCTCGGCAGTTGATTTATCTGACGTAATTAACAGCCTGATTCGCGAAGAGTCAAAGGAAAACCCAACGCAGATCCTGCTGCCTAAAATTGTCGCCGACAAGCGCACCAACGCCCTTCTTATCAGCGGGCCGGACAATGTGCGCCAGCGGATGAAATCTTTAATCGCTAAACTGGATATCGAACAGACCACGCAGGGCAATACTCGCGTGTTCTATTTGAAATACGCCAAAGCCACTAAAATCGTTGAAGTGCTGACCGGCGTGTCAACCAAACTGACGGAAGACAAGCAGTCGTCTTCGCAGAGCGTGGCTACCCCTTCCCGGGATGTCTCGATTAACGCCGATGAACAAACCAACTCGGTGGTCATTACCGCAGACCAGAGCACCATGCAGGAGCTGGAAAAAGTCATCGCTCGTCTGGATATTCGCCGCGCACAGGTACTGGTTGAAGCCATCATTGTGGAAGTCCAGGATGGAAACGGCCTGAATCTTGGCGTGCAGTGGGCCAACAGCAACGTCGGCGGTCAGCAGTTTACCAAAACGGGGCTGCCGATTTTCGACGCCTCAAGAGGCGCGCGCCAGTTTGATAAAAATGGTTCGATGACCAGCGACAACCCTATCGCCAGCGCGTTAAGCAGTTTTAACGGCCTGGCGACGGGCTTCTTTGAGGGGGACTGGAGCGTCCTGCTCACCGCGATCTCCTCCGACAACAAAAACGATATCCTCGCCACCCCCAGCATTGTGACGCTGGATAACAAAGAAGCATCGTTTAATGTCGGCCAGGATGTGCCGGTGCTTTCCGGCTCGCAAACGACCTCCGGCGACAACGTCTTTAATACGGTCGAACGTAAAACCGTCGGCACCAAACTGAAGGTCACACCGCAAATCAACGAAGGCGACGCGGTGCTGATGGAGATCGAGCAGGAGGTGTCGAGCGTCGATACCGCCTCCGGTAACGCCAGCGATCTCGGTCCGACGTTCAACACCCGTACTATCCAGAATGCCGTGCTGGTCAAAAGTGGCGAAACCGTGGTGCTGGGTGGCCTGCTGGATGATTCAAGCAAAGAGCAGGTTTCCAAAGTACCGCTGCTGGGCGATATCCCTGTTCTCGGACAGCTATTCCGCTACACCTCAACGGAAAATGCGAAGCGTAATTTAATGGTCTTTATCAGGCCGACCATTATTCGCGACGACGAGGTTTATCGTTCGCTCTCAAAGGATAAGTACACCCGATTTCGTGATTTACAGCAGCAGCGTATTGATAAGCAATCCAGTGGATTGGTCGGCGTGAAGGACGAAGAACGCCCGATGCTTAAAGAGCTGAATTTCGATGTGCCGACCGACGCGCCCAACGACCAGCCATCGCGCAATCCCTTCCGGGAATGATCCAACATGACTGACTTATGGACGCGCATTCCTCCCCAGCATCCTCTGCCGCTTAATTACGCGCAGGGGCAAAAATTTGGTATCGCGGTCGCGGCGGATGAATTGTTCTACCGCACCGACACGCCGCTGGAAAACGTGCTCGAGGCCAGCGTTGCCTGTCAGCGCTTCAGCCGCCTGACGCCAGCGCAATTTGACGACCACCTGGAGCAACTTTTCCAGCACGGCGCCGGAGAGTCCCGGCAGATTGCCCAGGATATCGATCAGGAGATCGACCTGACGGCGCTGAGCGAGGAGTTACCCGACAACGCCGATCTGCTCAGTGATGAAAACGACGCACCGGTTATCCGCCTGATCAACGCGGTTCTTCATGAAGCCGTGAGGGAAGGCGCGTCGGATGTGCATATCGAAACCTTCGAAAAATCGCTGGTGGTGCGTTTTCGTATCGATGGTGTCCTCAAGCCAGTCCTTCAGCCCGCTAAAAAACTGGCGCCGCTGCTGATTTCGCGTATCAAAGTAATGGCGCGACTGGATATTGCCGAAAAACGACTGCCGCAGGATGGGCGTATTTCCCTGCGCCTCGGACGCAAAAATATTGACGTCCGCGTTTCGACGTTGCCCTCGCAGTACGGCGAAAGAGCTGTTCTGCGTCTGCTGGATAAAAACAGTCTGCGCCTGACGCTGGAGAATATGGGGATGTCGCCGGTGGATAGCCTGCGGCTGAAGGGTTTAGTACAGCAGCCGCACGGCATCATTCTCGTCACCGGCCCGACGGGGTCGGGAAAAAGCACCACGCTGTATGCGATTCTCGCCGAGCTGAATTCCCCCCAGCGTAATATCCTGACCGTCGAAGATCCCATCGAGTACGAGCTGGAAGGCGTCGGACAAACCCAGGTAAACAGCCGGGTGGATATGTCTTTCGCCAGGGGACTGCGTGCCATCCTGCGCCAGGATCCGGACATCGTCATGGTCGGCGAAATTCGTGACGCCGAAACCGCGCAGATAGCGGTTCAGGCATCGCTCACCGGACATCTGGTGCTTTCCACACTGCACACTAACAGCGCCTGCGGTGCGATCACCCGATTACGGGACATGGGCGTTGAACCTTTCCTGCTCTCATCATCGCTAAGCGGCGTTATCGCCCAACGCCTGGTGCGTCGCCTCTGTCCGGCCTGCCGCGCACATGCTCCCATTCCTGACTCTCAGAAATCCCTCCTGCACGCGCTCGATCCCACCGCTCAGACAATCTGGCAGGCTTGCGGATGCGGCGAATGTCGGGGAACAGGCTATCAGGGGCGACTGGCGATTCATGAAATTATGCTGGTGGATAAAACTATGCGCAGCATCATCCATCGCGACGCCGATGAACACGCCCTGGAACAGTGCCTGCGCCAGCAAAGCCGGAGCCTGCGGGAGAACGGCCTGCTGCGCGTGCTGGCGGGCGAGACCACGCTTGAGGAAGTCATGCGGGTCACCTCTGCGCAAGAGGATACGCGATGAAATATCAGTGGCAGGCAATGGATGAAAGCGGCACGACTCACCGTGGAACGCTGGATGCCGCCAGCAGCAAAGAGGCGCGCGAGGCGCTGCGCGCCCAGGGTCTGCACCCGCTGGTGTTAAATGAGAAAAAGGTCATTTCGCTGTTACGGACGGTAAAAAAAACGCCTCGTTTACGGCTTAGCGGCAGTGAACTGGCGCTGTTCACCCGCCAGCTCGCCACGCTGGCCAACGCTTCACTACCGCTTGAAGAGGCGCTGTTCGTTATTGGCCGGCAGAACAAAAATAATAAACTGGGTCTGGTGCTACACGACCTGCGCGAACGGATCCTCGCCGGACATACGCTTTCCGAATCGCTGGCCGCCTGGCCGCGGATCTTCGATACCGTTTACCGCACGCTGGTAAAAGCCGGTGAAAAAAGCGGACAGCTCGGCTGTGTGCTGGAAAAGCTGGCTGACTACAATGAGTTACGCCAGGCAACACGCAGTAAACTCATCCAGTCACTGATTTATCCTTCCCTGCTGACCAGCGTGGCGATCGCCGTCGTCGCTATCCTGCTCACCACCGTAGTGCCCAAAATCGTGGAGCAGTTTCTGCATATGAAAGAAGCGCTGCCGATATCCACGCGCGTGTTGCTGGCAATCAGTGGTGCCATGCGCCACTACGGATTGTGGGTAATCGCATTGCTGCTGATTGCCTGTTTCCTGTTTCGCCACTGGCTCACCCGCCCCGGCAAACGGCATCTGCTTGACCGCTGGCTTCTTGATTTCAAACTCAGTCGCGCCCTGCTGCGCGCTATCCACTGCGCCCGTTATTTGCGCACCCTGAGCATTCTTAATATCAGCGGCGTTCCGCTGCTGGAAGGGATGACGCTGGCAACCGAAGGCATCGGTAACCGAGAAATTAGTCAGCGGCTGGGTCAGGCTGCGGAGCGCGTGCGCCAGGGTTCAGGCTTTCATCTCGCCCTGGAAAAATGCGATCTCTTCCCGCCGATGATGCTCTACATGATTGCCTCCGGGGAAAAAAGCGGCCAGCTCAGCGAGCTGATGGCGCGCGCCGCCGACCAGCAGGAAACACTGCTACAAAACCGCATTGCGCTGACGCTGGCGCTGTTTGAACCCGCGCTAATTATTACGATGGCGATGATTGTGCTGTTCATCATCGTCTCGGTTCTGCAACCCATTTTGCAACTCAACTCATTGGTAAGTTAAGGATAAAACGTGAATAGTGATGCACATAAGCAGCGAGGATTTACGCTGCTGGAGATGATGGTGGTGCTGGTTATTTTGGGCATCCTCGCAAGCCTGGTCGTCCCCAGCTTAATGGGCAATAAAGACAAAGCCGATCACCAGAAAGCCATCAGCGACATCGTGGCGCTGGAGAATGCGCTGGATATGTACAAACTGGATAACTATCGCTATCCGCTGACGGCACAGGGGTTAAAGGCGCTGGTCGAAAAACCGACCGCCAGCCCAATCCCAGAAAATTACAACGCGAAGGGCTATATCAAGCGTCTGCCACAGGATCCCTGGGGTAATGAGTATCTGCTGGTTAGCCCTGGTGAACACGGCGATTACGATATTCTCTCCGCAGGTCAGGACGGTGAACCCGGCACCGCTGACGACATTACTAACTGGGAACTGGGTAAAGCGAAATAATCGGAATGAGGCAGAAGGGATTCACGCTACTGGAAGTCATTCTGGTGCTGACGATTATCGCGCTTGGCGCCTCGCTGGTGATGATGACCTACGGGCGACAAAATGATACCGCGAAAGCTATTACTGCAGCCGAACAGCTGGCGGCACTGACTGAATATGCCGCTGACTGGTCAACCATGGAGGACCGCAGTACCGGCATCGAGATCCGCGAACAAGGCTGGCGCATCGTCACACCGATTGGCGATCGCTGGCAGACGCCAACCCAGTTCTATCGCCTGGCGACCGCAGGCAAGTGGGAAAATGACTGGCAGGTGGCACTGTTCCCGGCGTCGCTCGCCAGGCAATCCGTCGGTACGCCGCAAATTCTGATTCACCCGGACGGTGAAATTACGCCGTTTACGCTACACATCCGCAGCCGTAAAAATAACAGGCTGCTGTTCACGCTCGCCAGTACCGGCGGGCTGCCGCTGGTGCTCACCCGAGGCGAAAGCCGATGAGCCAAAGGCAATCAGGAATGACGCTTCTGGAAGTGCTACTGGCGATATTCATTTTCGCCACCTGCTCTCTCGCGCTACTCAACAGCCTGCACGGTCAGGTTAGCGCCACCGCAAAAATGGAAGAACAGGTGCTTGCCGGTTGGGTAGCGGATAATGTGCTCAAAACCTATCAACTGGCCGGGCAGAGCCCCGCTAAAACCGCCACAGGCAGCAGCATAATGGGTAAACGCCGCTGGGACTGGTCGTTGACAGTCTCACCCGCCGATGCTTCCGGCCTCAGCACCTGGACAGCAGACGTCGCTCTTGAGGACAAACAGCAGATCCGCCTGCAGCGCTTTATTCCCTCGCCGCAAGGAGGACCGCAAAATGTCTCCCGGCCCTGAGAAACAGCGCGGCTTTACCCTGCTGGAAGTTTTACTGGCTATTGCCCTGTTCGCCACGCTCAGCCTGCTGACGGCGCAGATGCTGACGACGACAATTGACAGTAACGAGCAGACCAAAAAGCATCAGCAGCGTTTTTCCGCCATCGTGCGTACCGTCAATTTGCTGGATAAAGATATCCGACAGCGGGTGCCGGTAACCGAATTGCAGGGCGAAAAAGAGACTCTGATGCTGACGACAGCCAGCAGTAACCGTTATCCTGGCGCCTGCTGCGCGCCCGATATCCAGCGAGTTCAGTGGTATCTGCAGGATCATACTTTATACCGCACGCTCTGGCGCTACCCGGAAGATAGAACCCCGGCCATCACTCAGCCGATGCTCAATGGTGTGAACACCTTCACGTTGCGTTATTACAACGGTAAAGAGAAAGCGTGGACGGACACGGCGAAAATTCCATCTCCTGGCGCGATGGAAGTCACTCTCAAACTTGCTGATTCCGGCACGATAACTCGTCTGACGCTGTTACCAGAGAACCGCCAGCCAGGAGAACAGCAATGACCCGGCAAAAGGGCGTGGCGCTGCTGGTAGTGCTGATGATCCTGGCAATTATGGCGGCGCTGGCCAGCGAAATGACCGTGCGCTACCAGATCAACCTCAAACGCACCAGCTACACCCGGATGCGGCTACAGCAAAACTGGCTGGCAGAGCTGGCTGAAAGCCAGGCCATGCGTATTCTTGAACAGGACCTGCGGGATAATGAGAAATACCTCACTCACGAGCAGCTCTGGGCGCAGCCGCAGCGTATTCAGCTCGCCAGCGGCGATGTTGTCAGTTGGCAGCTATCTGACGAGCAGGCCTGTTACAACATTAATGCGCTGATTAACGCCCCGACCGACCGAATGAAAGAGCCGCCCGCCAGCGTGAGCGTCTTTCTGGCACTGCTGGACAACATTGGCGTCACCAATGCCCAGGCAGAGGCGCTGGTTGATGCTATCGCCGACTACATCGATAACGACGATATTCCACGCGCCTCCGGTGCCGAAAATGAGTATTACCAGACAAGTAACGACCCCCACACCATTGGCGGACGACGTATCTGGTCAATCAGTGAGCTCAAACAAATCAAAGGGATGACGCTTTCTCTTTACCAGCAAATCTCCCCGCTACTCTGCGCGCTGCCTGATGATGAGCTAAAAATCAACATCAACACCCTGACGCGCCGGGATGCACCGTTGATTGCGGCGATGCTCAGTAATGCTGTCCCGCCACGCGAGATTGAGCGCTTTTTTGATACCCCACGCAAAGGACGCAAAATCAGCATTGAGACGTTGTTAAAGACATTCGATAAGGATAATCCGACTCATAAGCTGTCGCAGACCACATTCAAAAGCATTGCGGTGGCGACCAGTCGTTACTTCCGCCTTGAAACGACTATCGAACAGGGCGATAGCGCCGGGAGCACCATCAGCCAGCTGGAATACGATCCCAAAAAAAAGGCTCTGTTTATTACAGCCCGCAAAAGCGTGGCGCGCGACCATTAAAGGGAACTAAATGACGCCAGACACATTACTGCTACGTCCGCTGCCGGGAAAACTGGAATGGTGCTGCCCCAACGAGGCACAACTTCCGGTTATTGTTGAACAGGCGGATTACCTCCAGCCAAACGCGCTGGCCGACCTGCCTGATGCCGGTAACGCCTGCCTGTTCCTGTCGCCTGATTATTTCTGTTTTCGCCGCGTCGAATTACCGACGGAAAACTACAAAATCAGTGAACAAACGCTGGGCTGGCTGGTGGAGGACGCCGTTGTCGGTGATACAGACAGCCTGCACTGGACGGTTCTCGCCAGAGAAGAAAACACGCTCCATCTCGCCGGGATCGCCAGGACCACGCTGAACGATCTATTGACGACTTTCCGCACAGCTGGCGTGACGTTGACGCATATCGTTCCGGATGGTTTCTGGCTGCCGTATGTCACGGATAGCTGGAGTCTGCTACAACAAGATGAGCGATGGTTAATCCGTTACGACGCGTGGAAAACAGGCGTGCTGAGTGAGGCACTGCTCACGCATTTACTCGCCAGCCATACAGAGCAGAAAATCATCAGCGCCAGCCCGCTTCCTGTGCCTCACGCTCATGTCGAATACCTGGACTGGCAGCCGCCGCTGGAATGCGCCTGCAATGGCGATAATATTCAGGACATTAACGTATTACACGGCAGCTTCCGCCCTTTACCCTCGACACAACCGACCCCGCGTCTGCTGAAATATGCCGCCATAGCAACATTTGCCCTGGCGATAGCGCTCTTCTCAGGGCTGAAAGGGGTGATGCTCTGGCAGCTTCATCAACAGAAACAGGCGCTCTCAGCGGAAGGTGTCACCCTGTGGAACCGCTATTTCCCAGGTGATAACCGCAACAGCAATTTTAAATATTTCTTCGAATCGTCCGCGAGGGATCGCTATCCGGATGTGCTGACGTTACTGACTCAGCTTCAGACCCGATTAAGCACATTGCCGGGGCTTACCATCCGCGAGGTCAACTACCGGTTCGAACAACGCCTTTTTACCCTGACGCTCAACGTTCGCGATCCGGAACATCTTCGCCGCTTTATGGTGCAGACAAACGACGAATTTATCCTGACTCAACCGCCAGAAGGGACGACAGGTAGCGTCCGGCTGACCCTGAAGGAGCGCAAATGAATATGAATAGCTGGTGGAGCGAAAAAAACGGCAGAGAGCAACGCAGTCTGATATTCCTCGCCGTTTTCTGTCTGCTGGTGGGATTCTGGTACGGCGTGGTTCAGCCCCTGGATAACGCTATTGCACAGCAGAGGCAGGAAAATGATCGTCTCAGGAGTGAGATCCTGTGGGTAAATGAGGCGATTCAGCGTAGCGGATTAGTTGCCAGCAGACCTGGCACAAAGACCGATCCGGCGCTGATACAACATAGCGCGCAGCAGGCAGGTTTGAATATCAGCGTTGTGACATCCACTCCCGATCATTTTGCGATCTCGCTTCCCGTTGTTAAAACCGAACCATTATTTGCGTGGCTTAATACCCTACAAAATGAGGGAATACAGGTTTCGCAACTCACGTTTAGCGCCCACCCGGTCGCCGGGGAGATTGCGGTGGAAGCCCTTGAACTCTATCCGGTGGGGAAATGACGGAACTCATTAACATTGCAGCAATGGCGCTTGTCGGGCTGATAGTCGGTAGCTTTATGAATGTAGTGGTTTATCGACTGCCGATCATGATTGAGCATCGGCACAGCGAAACATGGAATATCGCCTGGCCTCCGTCGCACTGTCCGCACTGCCAGCACAGGCTATCGGTGCGTAACACTATTCCACTATTCAGTTGGCTGTGGCAGCGGGGGCGTTGCCAGGTCTGCGCTCAGCCCATTTCATGGCGTTACCCACTGACTGAACTGGCGTGTTCTTGTGTTTTTGCGCTTAGCGCCGCGTTTGTCCCTTCAATGTCAGATGCGATTGCCATCATGACGCTGTTCTGGTTTATTTTCGCGCTGGCGCAAATTGATCTCCGGACGTACCTGCTGCCGGATGTGCTGACGCAGCCGCTGCTCTGGCTCGGTCTGATGTATCACAGTGTTTACGACAGAGAGATGTTATCCGACGCGCTGTACGGCGCTGTCGCTGGCTATCTGACGCTATGGCTGGTCTGGTGGGGATGCAAAATACTCGCGGGCAAAGAGGGCATCGGCCTGGGTGACGCTAAGCTACTGGCGGCGATGGGTGCCTGGTGTGGATGGCCAGCGCTACCGCCCATTTTACTCGCTGCATCGTTGCTGGGCATTGTCTGGTGGCTGATCCTACGCCTTACCCGAAGGACGTCGATACCGCTTATTGCGTTCGGTCCATGGCTTGGACTGGCAGGCTGGTTGATTTTCAGCGCGCAAAGCTCAGGTGTTATCGGGTACTGAAAGGAGCGGCAGGCCTGCCGCTCTGCAAAGTTTGCGTCTACGCTTCGCGAATCTGTGCCTGAAGATAGTTCTGAAGTCCCATCTTCTGGAGCAGATCCAGCTCCGTTTCCAGCCAGTCAATGTGACCTTCTTCATCAGCAAGGATTTCGATCATCATATCCCGGCTAACGTAGTCATGGACGCTGTCGGCATAGGCAATGGCTTCACGTAAATCTTTTGCCCCATCGAGTTCGAGTCGAAGATCGGATTGCAGCATCTCTTCAACATCTTCGCCTATACCCAACTTACCAAGATCCTGTAAGTTTGGGAGCCCTTCTAAGAATAAAATACGCTCGATATATTTATCAGCGTGTTTCATCTCATCGATAGATTCATGGTACTCAACATCATTGAGGCGAGTCAGTCCCCAGTTTTTGAACATACGAGCATGGAGAAAATACTGGTTGATTGCGACAAGCTCATTTCCCAATAGTTTATTGAGATAATTTATGATTTTAACATCACCTTTCATTTTATAGTCCCTCCGCTTCCACTCTTAGAGCGTAGATGGGGCTACAGGGATGTCAAAAAAAAGAGTGTGACTTAGGCGATCTCTTTAAATTCTGGCATTTGCGTTAATTCATCCTGCATGACTTCGCGGGCAGCACGAATGCACTTACCGCATTGATTTCCAACAGGAATAAATTTACGCAATTGCTGAAAGGACTGAGGATGAAACTGGCGAACAGCCTGACGTATTTTTTTATCACTTATCGCATTACACAAACAAACGTACATGATCGCTCCCGTTCAATTTCTGCGCAAAGTGTAAATGAGAATAGTTATGATTACAATAGCACAACGCTATTTACGCAGCGGGAGAATGAATGAAAAATGCGAATAAATATGACAACCGCTAAATAGCGGACAGCAAAAAGGGCGCCGAAGCGCCCTTTTTAAGCTCAAAGCTAATTAATCAATAATTAGCTCATTACTTTAGCAACAACGCCCGCACCAACAGTACGGCCGCCTTCACGGATTGCGAAACGCAGACCGTCGTCCATCGCGATTGGGTGGATCAGGGTAACAACCATTTTGATGTTGTCGCCCGGCATTACCATCTCAACGCCTTCCGGCAGTTCGATGGTACCAGTCACGTCAGTAGTACGGAAGTAGAACTGCGGACGGTAGCCTTTGAAGAACGGAGTATGACGGCCGCCTTCGTCTTTGGACAGAATGTACACTTCAGATTCGAACTTGGTGTGCGGCTTGATAGAGCCCGGCTTAGCCAGTACCTGACCACGTTCGATTTCTTCACGTTTGATACCACGCAGCAGAACACCAACGTTCTCACCAGCACGGCCTTCGTCCAGCAGTTTGCGGAACATTTCAACGCCAGTACAGGTAGACTTAGCAGTCTCTTTGATACCAACGATTTCAACTTCTTCACCAACTTTGATGATACCGCGCTCTACACGACCGGTAACAACGGTACCACGACCGGAGATGGAGAATACGTCTTCGATAGGCAGCAGGAACGGCTTGTCAATCGCACGCTCTGGTTCTGGGATGTAAGAATCCAGGAAGCCAGCCAGTTCGATGATTTTCGCTTCCCACTCTGCTTCGCCTTCCAGCGCTTTCAGAGCAGAACCACGAACGATCGGAGTGTCGTCGCCCGGGAAATCGTACTGAGACAGAAGTTCACGAACTTCCATTTCTACCAGTTCCAGCAGCTCTTCGTCATCAACCATGTCGCATTTGTTCAGGAACACGATGATGTACGGAACGCCTACCTGACGACCCAGCAGGATGTGCTCACGAGTCTGCGGCATCGGGCCGTCAGTCGCAGCAACAACCAGGATCGCGCCGTCCATCTGCGCAGCACCGGTGATCATGTTTTTAACATAGTCGGCGTGGCCCGGGCAGTCTACGTGTGCGTAGTGGCGAGTCGGGGTGTCATATTCAACGTGAGAAGTGTTGATGGTGATACCACGAGCTTTTTCTTCCGGCGCGTTATCGATCTGGTCGAATGCACGAGCAGCACCGCCGTAGGTTTTAGCCAGTACGGTAGTGATTGCAGCGGTCAGGGTAGTTTTACCGTGGTCAACGTGGCCGATGGTGCCGACGTTAACGTGCGGTTTTGTACGTTCAAATTTTTCTTTAGACACGGCTATATTCCTTACTATAGTGCTCTCCCCTGGGGAGAGAGCACGGGACTTAGGTTTTAATCCTGTGGCTTATTTACCACGGGCTTCAATAACGGCCTGAGCAACGTTGTTCGGCGCATCGTCGTACTTCAGGAACTCCATGGAGTAAGAAGCACGGCCTTTGGTCAGAGAACGCAGCTGGGTTGCATATCCGAACATTTCAGACAGCGGAACTTCAGCATGGATAACAACGCCAGTGACGTTGGATTCCTGACCACGAAGCATACCACGACGGCGGCTCAAGTCACCGATTACGTCACCGGTGTTCTCTTCCGGAGTCTCTACTTCAACCTTCATGATAGGCTCAAGCAGAACTGGTTTCGCTTTCTTAAAGCCATCTTTGAAGGCGATAGAAGCGGCCAGTTTAAACGCCAGCTCAGAGGAGTCAACGTCATGGTAAGAACCGAAGTGCAGACGCACGCCCAGATCAACAACCGGGTAACCAGCCAGCGGGCCAGATTTCAGCTGTTCCTGGATGCCTTTATCAACGGCCGGGATGTATTCGCCAGGAATTACACCACCTTTGATGTCGTTGATGAACTCGTAGCCTTTCGGGTTTGAACCCGGCTCCAGCGGGTACATGTCGATAACAACATGACCGTACTGACCGCGACCACCAGACTGCTTAGCGTGTTTACCTTCGATATCGGTAACTTTCGCGCGAATCGCTTCACGGTAAGCAACCTGAGGTTTACCGACGTTCGCTTCAACGTTGAATTCACGCTTCATACGGTCAACGATGATGTCGAGGTGCAGCTCACCCATACCGGCGATAATGGTCTGGTTAGATTCTTCGTCAGTCCAAACGCGGAATGACGGGTCTTCTTTAGCCAGACGGCCCAGAGCCAGACCCATTTTTTCCTGGTCAGCTTTGGTTTTCGGTTCTACCGCGATGGAGATTACCGGCTCAGGGAATTCCATACGCTCCAGAATGATCGGGTGATCCGGGTCACACAGAGTGTCACCAGTGGTCACGTCTTTCAGACCGATAGCAGCAGCGATATCGCCCGCGCGAACTTCTTTGATCTCTTCACGTTTGTTAGCGTGCATCTGTACGATACGGCCAAAACGCTCGCGTGCAGTTTTCACTGAGTTCAGGATGGTGTCACCGGAGTTAACCACACCAGAGTACACGCGGAAGAAGGTCAGGTTACCCACGAACGGGTCGGTAGCGATTTTGAATGCCAGAGCAGCAAACGGCTCTTCATCGCTAGCATGACGCTCAGCCGGAGTATCTTTACCGTCGTCCAGAATACCGTTGATCGCAGGTACGTCGACTGGGGATGGCAGGTAATCAATTACCGCATCCAGCATCGCCTGAACACCTTTGTTCTTGAACGCAGAACCACAGGTTACCAGGATGATTTCGTTGTTCAGAACGCGCTGACGCAGAGCTTTTTTGATCTCTTCTTCAGTCAGTTCTTCACCACCCAGGTATTTCTCCATCAGCTCTTCTGAAGCTTCCGCAGCGGACTCGATCAGGTTCTGGTGCCATTCTTCAGCCAGTTCCTGCATGTCAGCCGGGATATCTTCATAAGTGAAGGTTACGCCTGCATCTTCTTCGTTCCAGTTGATGGCTTTCATTTTCACCAGGTCAACAACACCGGTGAACGCTTCTTCAGCGCCAATCGCCAACTGCAGCGGAACAGGGTTCGCGCCCAGACGGGTTTTGATCTGACCAACAACTTTCAGGAAGTTCGCACCCATACGGTCCATTTTGTTAACGAACGCAATGCGTGGAACTTTATATTTGTTTGCCTGACGCCATACGGTTTCAGACTGAGGCTGAACACCACCAACTGCGCAGTAAACCATTACTGCACCATCAAGCACACGCATGGAACGTTCTACTTCGATAGTGAAGTCAACGTGCCCCGGGGTGTCGATGATGTTTACGCGATGCGGTTCATACTGCTTAGCCATACCAGACCAGAATGCAGTAGTCGCTGCGGAGGTGATAGTAATACCACGCTCCTGCTCCTGTTCCATCCAGTCCATGGTGGCTGCGCCGTCATGAACTTCACCGATTTTATGGTTTACACCGGTGTAGAACAGAATACGTTCGGTAGTAGTGGTTTTACCGGCGTCGATGTGCGCACTGATACCGATGTTACGGTAGCGCGCGATGGGTGTTGTACGAGCCATTTGATTCCTCGTTTATCTTTTAGGCGTTCAATTTAAGTAGCCCAAAGCGGGCTGCTTACTAGAAGCGCCCGCCTGGTGACTAAAACTCCGAAGGGATTACCAACGGTAGTGTGCGAACGCCTTGTTGGCTTCTGCCATACGGTGAACGTCTTCACGTTTCTTAACTGCAGTACCTTTGTTTTCTGCAGCATCAGAAAGTTCGTTCGCCAGGCGCAGAGCCATGGATTTATCACCGCGTTTACGAGCAGCTTCAACGATCCAACGCATTGCCAGGGCATTACGGCGAACCGGACGGACTTCAACTGGAACCTGATAAGTAGAACCACCAACGCGGCGAGACTTAACTTCGACAGTCGGACGCACGTTTTCAAGGGCTACTTCAAAAGCTTCCAGGCCATCTTTACCAGAACGCTGAGCCAGGGTCTCCAGCGCGCTGTATACGATGGTTTCTGCAGTAGATTTTTTACCATCTACCATCAGGATATTTACAAATTTAGCCAGCAGCTCTGATCCGAACTTAGGATCCGGCAGAATTTTACGCTGACCAATGACGCGACGACGTGGCATGGGAATACTCCGTTGTTAATTCAGGATTGTCCAAAACTCTACGAGTTTAGTTTGACATTAATATAAAACGTTTGGCCTTACTTAACGGAGAACCATTAAGCCTTAGGACGTTTCACGCCATACTTGGAGCGTGATTGCTTACGGTCTTTAACGCCGGAGCAGTCAAGCGCACCGCGAACGGTGTGGTAACGAACACCCGGGAGGTCTTTTACACGACCGCCACGGATCAGGATCACGGAGTGCTCCTGCAGGTTGTGACCTTCACCACCGATGTAGGAAGTCACTTCAAAACCGTTAGTCAAACGCACACGGCATACTTTACGCAGTGCGGAGTTTGGTTTTTTAGGAGTGGTAGTATATACACGAGTACATACGCCACGCTTCTGCGGGCATGCTTCCAGTGCAGGCACGTTGCTCTTTGCAACTTTGCGTGCGCGTGGTTTGCGTACCAGCTGGTTAACTGTTGCCATTAAATAGCTCCTGGTTGTAGCTTTCGCTTCGTAAACACGTAATAAAACGACCTCATACAATATGAGGACGCAGAATTTTAGGTCGGTGTCGAAAAGGTGTCAAGAAATATACAACGATCCCACAATTACCAGGACATCTGGCTGGGATGCTTCACCGTAAGTCTGACGAAGTCAGTATAGCTAACCCTGACGACACTGTCTGAAATTTGACCACCCAAGCCGCGAGCTTTAATGTCTTCTTCCAGTACATAGACCTTAATGGAGGCATTTTGCAGACTTTCAAGGAAACGGCTTCCTTCTATTGCCGCGGTCACGCCATCCTGAAGCAA
Source organism: Citrobacter sp. RHB35-C21 (assembly GCF_013816515.1). Classification (NCBI taxonomy): domain Bacteria; kingdom Pseudomonadati; phylum Pseudomonadota; class Gammaproteobacteria; order Enterobacterales; family Enterobacteriaceae; genus Citrobacter; species Citrobacter sp. RHB35-C21. The sequence continues at coordinate 376,932 of NZ_CP057147.1, read as the reverse complement.
TAAAAGTTCATCGTCTTTATCAATCAGGCGAAGAAGAGAGGAGAAATCGGTAAGCCACGCGGAACGATGTAATGTGTGCAGCATGAGTATCTCAAAACCTTAAAATGACGTCATAGTTGCCTAGCTCACGGCGTAAATCTTCCGGTTCTAACGCTGTCGCATCGACCACAAAATTACCCCCCTGCTGGAGGCCCCGCTCGCGTAATGAGGCGGCACAAAGCCAACATTGATCGATATCGTACACCCCTAACAGCTTGAAGGTTGCGATATAGTCGCGAGCCAGCACGACATCCGGCTGTTGTCCCTGGAGGATTTGAAAAACGCCATCGCCGATAAAAAATACGCCGAGGTCTTCCGTTAACGCCGATGTCGCCAGTAAGGCATCTAACCCTTCGCGGCCAGACGAACTGCCATGCGGCACGGTAGAAAAGACAAAAGCAACACGTTTCATTAAAACTGCACCACGCGATCGCAGGTCAGGGATGCCTCAGCCAGCGAACCCAGCCCGCTGAGGTTAAAACCTGATTGTAAATTAGCCCCTGCCAGTCCCAGTCGCTTCGCTTCTGTTTCATCAACGACGCCGCGACGCAGCGCCGCAGCTACGCAGATATTCAGCGTCACGCCATGCTGCTGGTTCAGTTGTTGCCAGGCCCGCACCAGATCATATTCATCACTGGCAGGTGAAGTCAGGAAGTTGGCGTTATACACACCTTCACGATAGAAAAAGACGCTGCATAGCTCATGCCCTTCTTTGAGTAACGCGTGAGCAAATTGCAACGCGCTGCTCGCCTGCTGCGTGCCATAAGCTGGCCCCGTCACCATAATGGCAAAACGCATTACTTGTCTTGCCCCTGGAAATCGCCGCTTTTGAACTGACGAATATAGAGGTAAACCGTGTGCTTGGAGATGTTCAGCCGATCGGCGACCTGGTTAATGGCATCTTTAATATCGAAAATACCTTTCTCATACAGATTCAGGACAATCTGGCGATTCTTGGCATTGTTGGAAACATTACGATCGGCATTCACTTCTTCAATCGTGAATTCCAACGTTTGGGTAACCAGGTCTTCCACCGAAGAAGCGAAGTTAACGGCAGAACCCACTTCCGGGGTTTCCGGTGGGATAAAGGTATTCATTATCTGCGAGAATGGAACATCAAGGTTCATGTTGATGCACAGCAGACCAATCACGCGATGCTCACGGTTGCGAATGGCAATCGTCACCGACTTCATCAAGACACCGCTTTTCGCACGTGTGAAGTAACACTTCGACACGCTGCTATCCGCACCCGTCATATCATGCAGCATACGCAACGCAAGGTCAGTAATCGGCGAGCCAATTTTGCGGCCCGTGTGTTCACCGTTAGCAATGCGGATGGCCGAGCATTTCAAATCCTGCAAAGAGTGCAATACGATTTCACAATGGGAACCAATGAGCATCGCCAACCCGTCCACAACCGCTTCGTAGGATTTGAGGATATCGAAATCGGTTTGATCGAAAGGACGTTGATCCAGTAAATCTAGCTCACTGGTTTCGTTGGTTAAAAGCGACCTGGACATGAAAAAAAGCACTCCTTTTCAGGAGCCTGTCGTTATGTTGTCAGGGCAGGCTCATCACTATTATAGGGGCATCTAAAGTAATACAGCGCACAAGGCGCTTTCCAGTATTAATTATATCCTGTCGATAATAAAAAACCGCCGCCCTGTGGGCGGCGGTATCTGGTTACTTACTTTTTGCTGCTGTCCGCAGCTTTAGCTGCCGGTGCAGCATCTGGCTGCGCATCGGCTTTCGGTGCCGGTTTGATGTCTAACAGTTCAACATCAAAGACCAGCGTAGAGTTAGCCGGAATGCCCGGTACGCCGGTTTTGCCGTAAGCCAGATCCGGCGGGATAACCAGCTGGATTTTGCCGCCTTTCTTGATGTTTTTCAGGCCTTCGGTCCAGCCTGGGATAACACCGTCAAGACGGAAAGAGAGCGGCTCACCGCGGGTATAAGAGTTATCAAACTCTTTACCATCAATCAGTGTACCTTTGTAGTTGACTACCACGGTATCGCTATCTTTCGGTGCAGCGCCGGTACCTTCTTTCTCTACTTTATAGACCAGGCCAGTAGAAGAGGTTTTAACGCCCTTCTCTTTAGCAAATTTCTCGCGGTAAACTTTACCTTTGGCTTCATTGTCAGCCGCGTCTTTTTCCATTTTCGCCTGAGCGGAGCTCTTCACGCGTGCTTCAAACGCCTGCAGAGTTTGTTCGATTTCCTGGTCAGACAGTTTGCTCTTGTCTGCAAACGCATCCTGAACGCCAGCGATCAGCTGATCTTTATCCAGTTTGATGCCCAGTTTTTCCTGCTCTTTCAGAGAGTTTTCCATATAACGACCCAGGGACGCGCCCAGCGCGTAAGCGGCTTTTTGGTCGTCATTCTTGAATGCTGCTTTGCTGTCAGCAGTAGCGGCTGGTTTCGCAGCGTCAGCAGCGAAGGTGATCGGGGCATGCAGAGCAACAGCCATTGTGGTCGCCAGCAGCGTTACTTTAAACAGTGATTTCATCCATATCTCCAGGGCCGGGGCATCTCACCCCAAGGTTAGCTAACATAAAAATGTACTATAAAGCGTTGCAGAACAAATCAACATACGGGCACGCCCTATTATCACCACTTTTCAGACTCTTTTTGTTTAAATTAGTTTCGTGACCGAAGATTGAGTGCTGTGCAAACAGGCAAAGTTAAGTAGAATTCGCCGCAGTCCGCGATCTGCCGGAGAAAAAAGAAAGAGGTGAATCATGCAGGATACAACAATGGAAACTCGCCTGGCTGAACTGGAAAGTCGCCTGGCATTTCAGGAGATAACCATTGAAGAGCTCAACGTGACGGTGACCGCGCATGAACTGGAAATGGCAAAACTCCGCGACCATCTGCGTTTATTGACGGAGAAGCTCAAGGCCACGCAGCCGTCCCACATCGCGTCGCAGTCTGAAGAGACCCCGCCGCCACATTATTGAGATATAAAAAAAGCGGGAAATTCCCGCTTTTTTTTTATGCCGAATAACGATTAGTGGCAACCGCAACCGCCGCCGTTACCTTTACCGCCACCGCCGCAGCAGCCTTCGCCACCGTGCTCGTGACCATGGTCGTGACCGTGACCACCGCAGCAACCGTCATGACCGTGGTCATGATCGTGGTCGTGACCGTGCGCACCGTGAACGTGGCCGTGAGCCAGCTCTTCTTCGGTCGCTTCGCGGATAGCGACAACTTCTACGTTGAATTTCAGATTCTGGCCAGCCAGCATGTGGTTACCGTCAACCACAACGTGGTCGTCTTCCACTTCGGTAATTTCTACCGGTACTGGACCCTGGTCAGTTTCAGCCAGGAAACGCATGCCAACCTGCAGTTCGTCAACGCCCATGAAGACGTCTTTAGGAACGCGCTGCACCAGGTTTTCGTCGTACTGACCGTATGCGTCGTTTGCGCCAACAGCAACATCGAATTTGTCGCCAACTTCATGACCGTCCAGCGCTGTTTCCAGGCCAGAAATCAGGGAACCGTGACCATGCAGGTAGTCCAGCGGTGCACTCACCGGAGACTCATCAACCAACACACCGTCTTCTGTACGTACCTGATAGGCCAGGCTGACCACCAGGTCCTTTGCTACTTTCATGATATCTCCTGAGCATGGAAAGAATAGTGGCGCAGATTGTAGCGGAATTCTGCACCCGTGTACCCTCTAGCTTAAAAAAAGCTGCGCCATATCGCTAGTCCGGATGAAAAATCCCGATCACTTGCTCTTCTTTGCGAACGTGCTCGCGCGCCTCTTTATCGGCTTCCCGCATCTGATGACCGCACTTAACACACTCAACAATATCGATATTATTTTCGCGCCACATCGCCAGCGTATCCTGCGCCTGGCAGGACGGACATTTTGCGCCTGCGATAAAACGTTTACGAATTGCCATGGTTACCTCTACTCAAATTCATCCCAGCCATCCAGCTGACGTCGCTCTTGCTGCATCTCTCGTTGGAAAATCTCCTCAAGCTCGCGCCGGGCTTCCCTGGCTCGGGAGATTTGTACCGTATCCGTGTGCATGGGGATCAGTTCCCGCAACATGCGCATATCCAGCCGCCGAAAATGCAGCTGAGCGCGCTGAGCCTGGTGCGGATGCATCCCTAGCGTAACCAGCGTTTTTCGCCCCAACTCCAGCGCACTGGAAAATGTTTCGCGGGAAAATTGCGTCACACCAGCCTGTAATAACTCATGCGCCTCTACACGTCCGCGCGCACGCGCAAGAATATGCAAATGCGGAAAATACTGTTGGCACAGCGCCACCAGCTTCATAGTGTCTTCAGGTTCATTACAGGTAATAACAATAGACTGTGCGGCTTCTGCACCCGCAGAACGCAACAGATCCACCTGCGTGGCATCACCGTAATAGACCTTATAGCCATATTTGCGCATTAAATTCACTGCGCTGATATCTCTTTCCAGGACGGTAATACGCATTTTATTGGCCATCAACAGACGACCAATAACCTGACCAAAGCGCCCGAAACCCACCACAATCACCTGCGGTTTATCATCTTCCACCCAGGGTTTTTCATCTTCTTCATCCGTGCCGTTAAACTGGCGGGAGAGCCATTTATCAATCAACTTCATCACCAGCGGCGTGGTCATCATCGACAGCGTGACGGTCACCAACAACAGCGCCATTTGGTCACCCTGAAACAGCCGTTGGGAAGAGGCCGTTGAAAACAGCACGAAAGCGAATTCACCGCCCTGACTTAAAACCCCGGCAAACTGCATCCGTTCTGAGCTTCTCATGCCGTTAAGACGCGCCAGTACATACAGCACCAGCATTTTTACGACCACCAGCACCATCACGCTCGCCGCCACCCACAAAATATGGGTATAGAGCACGCCAAGGTTAAGCGACATACCTACGGAGATAAAAAACAGGCCAAGCAACAGGCCTTTAAACGGATCGATTGCCGTTTCCAGCTCATGTCGGTATTCGCTTTCCGCCAGCAGCACACCTGCGATAAAGGTCCCCAGCGCCATCGACAAACCCAGCGCATCCATAAATAAAGCAGAACCCAGCACTAACAGCAGCGTGGCAGCGGTGAACACTTCCCGCACGCCAGAATCCGCAATAAAGCGGAAAACCGGACGCAGCAAATAGCGCCCGCCAATCAGCATGCCGGCAAAGGCCAGCACCTTCATCCCCACTTTGATCCAGTCAAAATGTTCGTCAGCAGACCCCGCCAGCAGCGGAACCAGCGCCAACGCGGGGATCACCGCCAGATCCTGAAACAGCAGCACCGAAAAGCCCAGTTGTCCGGATTCACTGCGATTCATGCCTTTTTCGCGCATCAACTGTAGCGCCATAGCAGTCGATGACATCGCCAGACCAATGCCGCCAACCACTGCCGCCTGCCAGGAGAACGCTGTAAGCATCAGTAGCCCTGCCAGCACGACCGCACTTAGCATCACCTGCGCGGCGCCGACGCCAAAAATTGAACGCCGCAATTGCCACAGTTTGGCCGGATTAAGTTCCAGCCCAATGATGAACATCAGAAAAACTACGCCCAGTTCGGAAAAGTGTAAGATTTCATCCACATCGCTGATGAACCCTAATCCCCATGGGCCGATAGCAATCCCCGCCAGCAAGTAACCCAGCACCGGACCGATACCCAGTTTTGAGGCCAGAGGAACGGCAGCCACCGCCGCGAAGAGGAACAACACACCGGCAGTCAATAAATCAGAACCTTCCATCAGCGGCCTCCCACAGGGATCGGATTCGCCAGCCAGTCACCATAAGCTTTCGCATGGCTGTCCAGCTCCTGCTTCGTTTGCCGTCTGGCCCAGTAGACAATGATAGGGCTCATCCAGTGCATGCGGCACATACCGGCCGTTAGCTCAAAAGGGCGCAGTACATCGCTCATTGGATAACGGTTTAGCGCGTCATAGCGGTAGGCGCTTTCCGGCTCGCCGGTAGTGATAACGCTCCGCCAGTACTTTCCCGCCAGTTGATTCCCCCCGGGGCCGCTGGCAAATCCTCGGCTCAGTACGCGGTCAAGCCACTCCTTTAACAACGCCGGGCAGCTATAGGTGTAGAGCGGATGCTGAAAAACAATCACATCATGCTCGCGCAGCAGCGCCTGCTCATGCGGAATGTCGATAAAAAAGTCAGGATAGTGCGCGTACAGGTCGTGCACGGTAACATTGCTGAGCTGCATGGCCGGTTTAAGCAGTACCCGGTTCGCGACCGAGTCCTGAGATTCCGGATGGGCATACAGCAGCAAGACTTTCGCTGGCTGGAACATCATCCCCCTCCCGGTTTTGTCTTTTGTCTATTTTCGACGTTTTGGGCTACCATTGCGCCTCGGTGCGGCAAATGGCCCACACATTACATTATCATAATGATAAATTAACATAGTCTGAACATACGGCGCCTTATGATTGTTTTCTCATCGTTACAAATTCGTCGCGGCGTGCGCGTCTTGCTGGAAAATGCCACGGCCACCATTAATCCAGGGCAGAAAGTTGGCCTGGTAGGTAAAAATGGCTGCGGTAAATCTACCCTGCTGGCATTGCTGAAAAATGAACTCAGCGCCGACGCTGGAGGATTTACCTATCCGGGAAACTGGCAGCTCGCGTGGGTTAATCAGGAAACGCCTGCGTTGCCACAGCCGGCGTTGGAGTATGTGATTGACGGCGACCGCGAGTATCGTCAACTGGAAGCACAGTTGAACGATGCCAACGAACGTAACGATGGACACGCCATTGCCACCGTCCATGGCAAGCTGGATGCCATCGACGCCTGGACTGTGCGCTCACGCGCCGCCAGCCTGCTGCATGGCCTCGGCTTCTCCAACGAACAGCTTGAACGTCCCGTCAGCGATTTCTCCGGTGGCTGGCGTATGCGTCTCAACCTGGCTCAGGCGCTGATTTGCCGTTCAGACCTGCTGCTGCTCGATGAACCGACCAACCACCTCGATCTCGACGCGGTGATCTGGCTGGAAAGATGGCTGAAAAGCTATCAGGGCACACTGATTTTGATCTCCCACGACCGCGACTTCCTCGACCCGGTGGTGGATAAAATTATTCATATCGAACAGCAAACGATGTTCGAGTACACCGGCAACTACAGCGCGTTTGAAATCCAGCGTGCGACCCGCCTCGCACAGCAGCAGGCAATGTACGAAAGCCAGCAGGAGCGCGTGGCGCATCTGCAAAGCTATATCGATCGTTTCCGCGCTAAAGCCACCAAAGCAAAGCAGGCGCAGAGCCGTATCAAAATGCTGGAACGTATGGAGCTGATTGCCCCTGCGCACGTGGACAACCCGTTCCACTTCAGCTTCCGCGAGCCGGAAAGCCTGCCGAACCCGCTGTTAAAGATGGAAAAGGTCAGCGCCGGCTACGGCGACCGCGTCATTCTCGATTCGATCAAACTGAATCTGGTACCGGGGTCTCGCATCGGCCTGCTCGGACGCAACGGTGCGGGTAAATCTACGTTGATTAAGCTGCTGGCCGGCGAACTGGCCCCCATCAGCGGCGAGATTGGCCTGGCAAAAGGCATCAAGCTGGGTTACTTCGCACAGCACCAGCTGGAGTTTTTACGCGCCGATGAATCACCTATTCAGCACCTGGCGCGCATGGCGCCGCAGGAGCTGGAGCAGAAGCTGCGAGATTACCTCGGCGGATTCGGCTTCCAGGGCGATAAAGTCAGCGAAGAGACTCGCCGCTTCTCCGGTGGTGAAAAAGCGCGTCTGGTGCTGGCATTGATCGTCTGGCAGCGCCCGAACCTGCTGCTGCTTGATGAACCGACCAACCACCTGGATTTGGATATGCGTCAGGCGCTGACCGAAGCGCTGATCGATTTCGAAGGCGCACTGGTTGTGGTCTCGCACGACCGTCACCTGATTCGCTCTACTACCGATGACCTCTATCTGGTGCACGACAAGAAAGTCGAGCCGTTTGATGGCGATCTTGAGGATTATCAGCAGTGGCTGAGCGATGTGCAAAAACAGGAAAACCAGAGCGACGAACCGGCAAAAGAGAGCGTTAACAGCGCCCAGGCACGTAAAGACCAGAAGCGTCGCGAAGCTGAACTACGCACCCTGACGCAACCGCTACGTAAAGAGATTACCCGTCTGGAAAAAGAGATGGAGAAACTACACGCACAGCTGGCGCAGGCGGAAGAAAAACTCGGCGATAGCGAACTGTACGACCAAAGCCGCAAAGCCGAACTCACGGCATGCTTGCAGCAGCAGGCCAGTGCGAAATCCGGACTGGAAGAGTGCGAGATGGCCTGGCTGGAGGCTCAGGAACAGCTTGAGCAGATGCTGGCCGAGTAATCATGAGTGCCGGATAAGGCGAAGCCGCCATCCGGCACTATAGCCGATGATTGCCTGCTGACTGACTCGCGACAAAATCACATATTGGCTAACCCGCACGCGCTGTGCGCGGTATAGTTATTCTTTCCGATTATTAATTGCTCTGGTGTTATGGTTGAAATCACGTCCACAGAAATAACTCCACCTACCGACGATTCACGAGAATTCCGTCCGATGCGCGGTATCAGTAACCGCCATCTGCAGACGATGCTGCCGCGTTTAATTCGCCGCAAGGTGAAGTTCGACGCCCACTGGCAGCGTCTGGAATTGCCCGACGGTGATTTTGTCGATCTGGCATGGAGTGAAGATCCGCAACAGGCGAAACATAAACCGCGCCTGGTGGTTTTTCACGGTCTGGAAGGCAGTCTGAACAGCCCGTACGCACATGGCTTGATTGAAGCAGCGCAAAAGCGCGGCTGGCTGAGCGTGGTGATGCATTTTCGCGGCTGTAGCGGCGAACCCAATCGTCTGAACCGTATTTATCACTCCGGTGAGACAGAAGATGGCACCTGGTTTTTACACTGGCTGGCACGTGAGTTCGGTCGCGTGCCGACCGCGGCGGTAGGCTATTCGCTCGGTGGAAACATGCTGGCCTGCCTGCTGGCAAAAGAAGGTACTGAGATTCCAATTGATGCCGCGGTTATCGTTTCCGCGCCTTTCGTGCTGGAAGCCTGTAGTTACCATATGGACAAGGGATTCTCCCGGGTCTATCAGCGCTACCTGCTAAACCTGTTGAAAGCCAATGCCTCGCGCAAGCTAGAGGCATATCCAGGCTCGCTGCCGGTGAGTCTGGGCCAGTTGAAATCTCTGCGTCGCATTCGCGATTTTGACGATCTGATCACCGCCAAAATCCATGGTTTCGCCGATGCTATAGACTATTACCGCCAGTGTAGCGCTATGCCGTTGCTCAACCAGATTGCCAAACCCACACTGATTATCCATGCCAAAGACGATCCGTTTATGGATCATCACGTGATCCCTAAACCGGAAAATCTGCCCTCACAGGTAGAGTATCAACTGACGGAACACGGCGGCCACGTCGGATTCATTGGCGGTACGGTGCGCCGTCCTGAGATGTGGCTGGAATCCAGAATCCCGGACTGGCTGACAACGTATCTGGAGGCATCATCATGATCATCCCCTGGCAAGATATCTCCCCGGACGCGCTGGACAATCTGATTGAAAGCTTTGTCTTGCGCGAAGGCACCGATTATGGTGAACATGAACGCTCGCTCGAACAAAAAGTCGCCGACGTCAAACGCCAACTACAATCTGGTGAAGCCGTGCTGGTATGGTCAGAACTGCATGAAACGGTCAACATTATGCCGAGGAAGCAGATTCACGAGTAATCCGTAGCCGACGGCCGACTATAATAAAAATTCAACCTATTCATGGAGTTGTTATGTCTGCCAAACATCCGGTGATTGCGGTAACAGGGTCCAGCGGCGCGGGGACCACCACCACCAGCCTCGCGTTTCGTAAAATTTTCGCGCAGTTAAATCTGCGCGCCGCCGAGGTGGAAGGTGACAGTTTTCATCGTTATACCCGTCCGGAAATGGACATGGCGATTCGCAAAGCGCGCGATGCCGGGCGGCATATCAGCTATTTCGGCCCCGAAGCTAATGACTTCGGTCTGCTGGAGCAAACCTTCATCGAATACGGCCAGACGGGCAAAGGTCAGTCGCGAAAATATCTGCACACCTACGATGAGGCCGTACCGTGGAATCAGGTTCCGGGTACATTTACGCCCTGGCAGCCGCTGCCTGAACCGACGGATGTCCTGTTCTATGAAGGACTGCACGGCGGCGTCGTAACCCCACAGCAAAACGTGGCCCGGCATGTCGATCTGCTGGTTGGCGTAGTGCCGATCGTGAACCTGGAATGGATTCAGAAGCTGACCCGCGATACCAGCGAGCGGGGACACTCGCGCGAAGCGGTGATGGACTCGGTGGTGCGCTCAATGGACGATTACATCAATTACATTACGCCGCAGTTTTCCCGTACGCACATTAACTTCCAGCGCGTACCGACCGTTGATACCTCCAACCCCTTTGCCGCCAAAAGTATTCCATCCCTGGATGAAAGCTTTGTCGTGATTCATTTTCGGAACCTGGAAGGGATCGACTTCCCGTGGCTACTGGCCATGCTGCAGGGATCATTCATTTCCCATATCAATACGTTGGTTGTTCCGGGCGGGAAAATGGGTCTGGCGATGGAATTGATTATGCTGCCGCTGGTCCAGCGACTGATGGAAGGCAAAAAGATAGAGTAAGGTGTTATTTTGCCGGATGGCGGCTGATGCCTTATCCGGCCTACGCGTTTATATCCTGTAGGCCTGATAAGTGAAACGCCATCAGGCATCACATCACGAAGCAGCAACCACTTCATAGGAGTGGGTAATGTTCACCGCCTTTTCCAGCATCAGCGCCACAGAGCAATATTTTTCCGCAGAGAGATCGACTGCGCGCGAAACGGACGCATCTTTCAGATCGTTACCCGTTACGATGAAATGCAGGTTAATGTGGGTAAACAGGCGCGGCGCTTCATCACGACGCTCTGAGGTCAGTTTCACTTCGCAGTTGGTCACATCCTGACGGCCTTTTTGCAGGATCGAAACCACATCAATTGCGCTGCAACCACCCGCAGCCATTAATACCATTTCCATCGGGCTCGGCGCTTTATCACCGGAGTTACCGTCCATCAAAATTTGGTGGCCAGAGGCGGACTCACCGAGGAAGGTTAACCCCTCAACCCACTTTACACGCGCTTGCATATTTCGTAACTCCAATGTTTCAATTTTCCTGACAGATTACGCGTACATAACAATTCTCGCAACGGAAGGCGACCTGCGTCATGCTGAAGCGAGACACCAGGAGACACACGGCGAAAGCTATGCTAAAACAGTCAGGATGCTACAGTAATACATTGACGTACTGCATGTATGCAGAGGACATCACATTACAGGCTGCAGTTAATTTTTGACAGCCCCTTTCCCAGGTAGCGGGAAGCATATTTTTGCAAACCCAGAGGCAGCGTCGTTTTCTGGCTCTGGAGACAGCTTATAACAGAGGATAACCGCGCATGGTGCTTGGCAAACCGCAAACAGACCCGACTCTCGAATGGTTCTTGTCTCATTGCCATATTCATAAGTACCCATCGAAGAGCACGCTGATTCACCAGGGTGAAAAAGCGGAAACGTTGTATTACATCGTTAAAGGCTCAGTGGCAGTGCTGATCAAAGATGAAGAAGGGAAAGAAATGATCCTTTCTTATCTGAATCAGGGCGATTTTATTGGTGAATTAGGCCTCTTCGAAGAAGGTCAGGAACGTAGCGCCTGGGTACGTGCCAAAACCGCATGTGAAGTCGCTGAAATTTCATACAAAAAATTTCGCCAATTAATCCAGGTCAACCCGGATATTCTGATGCGCCTGTCTTCACAGATGGCTCGTCGCCTGCAGGTCACGTCTGAAAAAGTCGGCAACCTTGCCTTCCTCGACGTAACGGGTCGTATCGCGCAGACTCTGCTGAATCTGGCGAAACAGCCTGATGCGATGACCCACCCGGACGGCATGCAGATTAAAATCACCCGTCAGGAAATCGGCCAGATCGTTGGCTGCTCCCGTGAGACCGTTGGTCGTATTCTGAAGATGCTGGAAGATCAAAACCTGATCTCCGCACACGGTAAGACCATCGTCGTCTACGGCACCCGTTAACCCCATCGAAGTGGCGCGTTACTCAGTGATGCGCCACTTTTGTTTACACCGATGTGGCGAAGACTGATATACCACCCAGAGATCAACTACGCACTACGGCAGACGCTGGTGCTATGTTTACCTGTGGCTGTTGGTCTGATCATCGGTCAGCTTCATCTGGGACTCCTCTTCTCCCTGGTCCCTGCCTGCTGCAACATTGCCGGTCTTGATACCCCGCACAAGCGCTTTTTCAAACGTTTAGCTATTGGCGCGTCTTTGTTTGCCGGTTGCAGTCTGATCATGCAGTTGCTGCTGGCACAGGCCATACCGCTGCCGCTTATCCTCACCGGACTGACGCTAATTCTTGGCGTAACCGCCGAGCTAAGCCCTCTGCATGCCCGACTGTTACCGGCCTCACTTATCGCCGCGATTTTCACGCTAAGCCTGGTCGGGAACATGCCCGTCTGGGAACCGTTGCTGATCTACGCGCTGGGCACGTTATGGTACGGCCTGTTCAACTGGTTCTGGTTCTGGATGTGGCGCGAGCAGCCGCTCCGTGAATCGCTCAGCTTGTTGTACCGTGAATTAGCCGATTACTGTGAGGCCAAGTACAGCCTGCTGACCCAGCATGCCGATCCGGAAAAAGCGCTGCCTCCCCTGCTGGTTCGCCAGCAGAAAGCGGTGGATCTGATTACCCAGTGCTACCAGCAAATGCATATGCTGTCGGCGCATCGCAACAACGATTACAAGCGCCTGCTGCGTGCCTTTCAGGAGGCGCTGGATTTGCAGGAGCATATTTCCGTCAGCCTTCACCAGCCGGAAGAGGTGCAAAAGCTGGTCGAACGTAGCCACGCCGAACAGGTGATTCGCTGGAATGCGCGCACCGTCGCCGAACGCCTCCGGGTACTGGCCGATGATATTTTGTATCACCGCTTGCCGACCCGTTTCTCGATGGACAAGCAGATTGGCACGCTGGAGAAAATCGCCAACCAGCATCCGGACAATCCGGTGGGACAATTTTGCTACTGGCACTTCAGCCGTATTGCCCGCGTGCTACGCACCCAGCGACCGCTGTACGCCCGAGATTTAATGGCGGACAAGCAGCGTCGGTTGCCGCTGATCCCGGCCCTGAAAAACTATCTGTCGTTGAAATCGCCGGCGCTACGTAATGCCGGGCGCATCAGCGTCATGCTGAGTATCGCCAGCCTGATGGGCAGCGCTTTACACCTGCCAAAGCCTTACTGGATTTTGATGACGATCCTGTTCGTCACGCAAAATGGCTACGGAGCAACCCGGGTACGTATTTTACACCGTTCAGCAGGAACGCTCGTTGGACTGGTCATTGCCGGGGTCACCCTGCACTTCCATATTCAGGAAGGTTACACGCTGGCAGGCATGCTGCTGATTACCCTGGGTAGCTATCTGATCATGCGCAAAAACTACGGCTGGGCTACCGTCGGTTTTACGGTCACGGCGGTATACACCCTGCAACTGCTGACGCTGAACGGAGAACAGTTTATCGTGCCGCGGTTTGTCGATACGGTTATTGGCTGCTTAATCGCCTTTGGCGGTACACTCTGGCTGTGGCCGCAGTGGCAGAGCGGCCTGCTGCGTAAGAACGCCCATGATGCGTTAGAAGCCGATCAGGAGGCCATTCGCCTGATCCTCAGCAACGATCCGCAGGCCACGCCGCTGGCGTACCAACGCATGCGGGTCAATCAGGCGCATAACACGTTGTTCAACTCACTGAACCAGGCGATGCAGGAGCCAGGATTCAACTCGCACTACCTGGCGGACATGAAACTGTGGGTCACGCACAGCCAGTTCATCGTCGAGCACATCAACGCGATGACCACACTGGCAAGGGAACACACAATGCTGACGCCGGATTTAGCGCAGCGGTATCTGGAATCCTGTGAAATTGCGCTCCAGCGCTGTCAGCAGCGGCTGGAATATGACGGACCGGGAAGCTCAGGCGATGTGAATATTCTCGAAGCGCCAGAGATGCTATCCCACGGTCCGTTAAGCACCCTTGAGCAGCATCTGCAACGGATACTGGGGCATCTGAACACCATGCACACCATTTCGTCGGTAGCATGGCGTCAGCGACCGCACCACGGAATCTGGCTGAGCCGCCGTCTGCGGGACATGAAAGGTTAGGATCGACTACCGGATGCGCTGTGCTTATCCGGCAACAGGTAATCAGGCAACGACTTTCGCTACCGCTTGTGCGAAACGCTGCATCCCTTCATCAATATCCGCCTGCTCAACTACCAGCGACGGCGCGAAACGCATCACGTCCGGTCCGGCGTTGAGTACCATCACCCCTTCGTGCGCGGCGGCATACAGGAAATCGCGCGCTCGGCCTTTAAACTGCGGCTTCAGCTCGGCGCCAATCAGCAGCCCCATCCCGCGAATCTCGCTGAAAATGTCGAACTGTTGATCAATCTTGTGCAAATGCTGGACAAACGTCTGACGTTTGGCCTGAATACCTTCCAACACTTCCGGCGTGTTGATGACATCAAACGCTGCCCCCGCAACTGCGCAGGCCAGCGGATTGCCACCGTAAGTGGAGCCGTGCGAACCCACATGAAATGCGGAGGCAATCTCTTGGGTGGTCAGCACCGCGCTCACCGGGAAGCCGCCGCCGAGAGCCTTTGCGCTGGTGAGGATATCCGGCGTCACGCCGTAGTGCATATAGGCAAACAGATCGCCGGTACGGCCCATCCCGCTCTGCACTTCATCCAATACCAATAGCGCCTGGTGTTGGTCGCAAAGTTCACGCAAACCTTGCAGGAATTCCGGCGTTGCCGCAGTGACGCCACCTTCCCCCTGAATAGGCTCAACCACCACCGCACAGGTGTGATCGTCCATCACCGCTTTGACCGCATGCAGATCGTTAAACGGTACATGGATGATATCCGCTGGTTTTGGTCCAAAGCCGTCAGAGTATTTCGGCTGCCCGCCGACGGACACGGTAAACAGCGAACGACCGTGAAACGCATTATGGAAGGCAATGATTTTGGTTTTGAACGGGCTATGGCGCACGCAGGCATAGTGGCGCGCCAGCTTAAAGGCGGTTTCGTTAGCTTCGGTACCCGAATTCATGAACAGCACGCGCTCGGCGAAGGTCGCATCAATGATTTTACGGCCCAGGCGCAACGCCGGTTCGTTGGTGAAAACGTTGCTGGTATGCCACAGGGTTTCACCCTGGGTTTTTAACGCCTCCACCAGGGCCGGATGGCAATGCCCTAGTGCAGTAACTGCGATGCCGCCCGCGAAATCAACATACTCTTTGCCCTGTTGATCCCAGACTCGACTCCCTTTTCCTTTTACCGGGATAAACTCAGCCGGTGCATAAATCGGCAGAATAACTTCATCGAATGTCGCGCGCGTAATTGCAGTTTGTTCAGTTGCCATGTCATTGCCACCCTGTTAAGCAGAAATGTTAGTGAAATTATAATCACAAAATATGAATAAAAAATCACTGAATAGCAACCACAAATCACCGGTTGAGGAAATTAGCCAGCAGTTGATGCCCCTGTTCGCTGAGAATACTCTCCGGGTGAAACTGCACACCTTCCATATCCCACTCGCGGTGACGAATGCCCATAATCTCCTGCGTTTCACTCCAGGCCGTCACCTCAAAGCAGTCAGGAAGCGTCGCGGGGGCAACCACCAGAGAATGGTAGCGCGTCACCGTTAATGGGTTGGCGAGCCCCTGAAAAACACCCTGCCCGTTATGCGTAATTGGCGAGGTTTTACCGTGCATCACTTTAGCTGCCCGAACCACTTTCGCGCCAAAGGTCTGCGCCATAGCCTGATGTCCCAGACAAACACCCAGCAGGGGCGTCTTGCCCGCGAAATGACGAATAACATCCAATGAGATACCAGCGTCATCCGGCGTGCAGGGGCCTGGGGATATTACGATTTTTTGCGGGCTTAGCGCGTCGATTTGCGCCAGCGTCAGTTCGTCGTTGCGCCTGACAAGGACATCAGCGCCCAGTTCGCAGAAGTATTGGTACAGGTTCCAGGTAAAAGAATCATAGTTATCGATAAGCAGGATCATGGCGGCTCCGGTACATAAGAACCGCGCTATTCTACTCAGTTTCCGGGGCTTCGCTTACCACTTTACGAAATATCGCCCGAAGCGCAGACAGGTCACCCATCGCCCCACTCTGATTAGCCAGGTTCCACTCCTCAACCGGAATGTCATCCCAGCTCAATATATACCCGGCATGAATCGCTAACTGTTCGAAAAAAATTCGCTGCGCCAGACCGCTGCCAATACGAAACGGATGCAGCATGTTGATTTCGCAATAATAGTGCGCAAGACGATCCACAAACTTATCTTCCGGTAACCCCACCAACCAGGACTCGTCTTCCAGGTCCTGCATCAGCGCATTGCCCTCTTTCTCGATATAAGCGAAATGGCAAAAGCGGGTATCGCCC
The DNA here is from genome assembly GCF_013816515.1 of Citrobacter sp. RHB35-C21. Taxonomy (NCBI): domain Bacteria; kingdom Pseudomonadati; phylum Pseudomonadota; class Gammaproteobacteria; order Enterobacterales; family Enterobacteriaceae; genus Citrobacter; species Citrobacter sp. RHB35-C21. Next base: position 360,402 of record NZ_CP057147.1, on the reverse strand, counting down.
TGGTAAATATCCACTTCTCGCAGATGTCCCGCCCAGTCAAAAATATCCCGATACAGTTGGCGATGAATGGCGCACAGATGCGGCAAGCCCCGTTTAAGCGGGCCTAATTCGATAGTGGCCGCACGCAGCGCCGTCAGTTCATACGCCGCCTGCGCCAGGCGCTGTGCCTGATGAATCCCCAGACGGTTACGCATGACATTCAGGCCCGGATACAAATAGGGATCGCGTCCATCACCGAATTTATCGCTCATAGTGCCCCCTCAACTCTTCAAGACGCGCCAGGGCGTCTTCCGTGCTCAAAGTCACCCGTGGAATATCCACGCCTTCCAGCCGCCGACTGGCCTGGAAATTGGCATTTCGCCGTTGTTCCCAGAGTCTGGACTTTTGTTTATCGGTGAGTTTTTTCACGTGACCTCCCTGAATGAGCCGACACTTGCCACAAGTATAAGCGGCAATTTCAGGTTACGCAGAGAAGGGAAAGAACGCGGACAGGAACTGCCCGCGCAAAAGACGTTTACGGCAGGACTTTGGCAGACAGGATAACAATCGGTTTTGACGGGACATTCTGGTAAGGACCAACATCATGGGTCTGCACCTGAGAGATCTTATCCGCGACATCCATACCTTTCACAACTTTACCGAAGACCGCGTACCCAAAGTCGCGCTGGCCGTGATCGAGGAACGCATTGTCTGCAATGTTGATAAAGAACTGGCTGGTCGCGCTGTCTTTATCTGCTGTACGCGCCATGGCAATCGTGCCGCGGGTATTACGCAGTCCGTTATCAGCTTCATTCTTGATTGGCGGGTTAGGTTTCTTCTGCTGCATCTGCTCGGTAAAACCGCCGCCCTGCACCATGAAGCCAGGGATCACGCGGTGGAACGTGGTGTTGTTATAGAAACCGCTGTTGACATAATCGACAAAGTTTTGCACTGAAACCGGGGCTTTCTGACTGTTCAGCTCCAGCTCAATGTTACCGGCAGAGGTTGTCAGCAGGACATGCGGGTCACCTTTTGCTGCCAGTGCTGCGGGAGAGAGAGCAGAAAGAGCGAGAACAGCTGCAACAGCCGCCAGAGTCGATTTGAGCATGAGAATTCCTTAACAAGAGCAGAAATGAAGCAAGTGAATTGATTCTAAAGAGCCTTCAAGAACAAGGCCATCCCTTTACTTAATTTTACGTACTTGAAACAAATGTAACCTTATAGCCTCAAGATTCAATGCGATCTAGATCACATAAAAAAATGTAACGTAGCAAGTAATTACCAATAAACATTTAAATGCATCACTAAAGCGCCTAAAATCTGCCCGCTCACGGCGCAGTCAATGCGCCTAACACTTCTATACAGGCCAGTCATGACTAACAGCAATCGCATCAAGCTCACATGGATTAGCTTTCTCTCCTACGCCCTGACAGGCGCGTTGGTAATTGTCACCGGGATGGTGATGGGAAACATCGCAGATTACTTCCATTTGCCCGTTTCCAGTATGAGTAACACCTTCACCTTTCTGAATGCCGGCATTCTGATCTCTATTTTTCTGAATGCATGGCTGATGGAAATTGTGCCACTGAAAACCCAGTTGCGCTTTGGCTTTATCCTGATGGTTCTGGCGGTCGCCGGACTGATGCTCAGCCATAGCCTGGCCTTGTTCTCAGCCGCCATGTTTGTACTGGGTCTGGTGAGCGGTATCACCATGTCGATTGGTACGTTCCTGGTGACTCAGATGTACGAAGGTCGCCAGCGCGGTTCCCGCCTGCTGTTTACTGATTCCTTCTTCAGCATGGCCGGCATGATTTTCCCGATGGTGGCAGCATTCCTGTTAGCGCGCAGCATCGAATGGTATTGGGTTTATGCCTGCATCGGCCTGGTATACGTCGCCATTTTCCTGCTGACCTTCGGTTGCGAATTCCCGGCGCTGGGTAAACACGCGCAGCAACCGGACGCGCCTGTGGTAAAAGAAAAATGGGGCATTGGCGTGCTGTTCCTGGCGATCGCCGCGCTGTGCTACATCCTCGGTCAGTTGGGCTTTATCTCCTGGGTGCCGGAATACGCCAAAAGTCTGGGCATGAGCCTGAACGACGCAGGTAAACTGGTCAGCGACTTCTGGATGTCTTACATGGTTGGCATGTGGGCATTTAGCTTTATCCTGCGTTTCTTCGATTTGCAGCGCATCCTGACCGTACTGGCGGGTGTGGCTACCGTCCTGATGTATCTGTTTATCACCGGTACGCCGGAGCATATGCCGTGGTTCATTCTGACGTTGGGCTTCTTCTCCAGCGCGATTTATACCACCATCATTACCCTCGGCTCCCAGCAGACGAAGGTCGCATCACCTAAACTGGTTAACTTCGTTCTAACCTGTGGCACCATCGGTACTATGCTCACTTTCGTGGTCACTGGCCCTATCGTGGCGCACAGCGGTCCGCTGGCGGCATTGCAGACGGCTAACGGCTTGTATGCGGTCGTATTCGTGATGTGCTTTATTCTTGGGTTCGTCACGCGTCATCGCCAGCATAACGCACCCGCAACGCATTAATTTGAGTGCCGGATGGCGATGCTAACGCATCTTATCTGGCCTACAAGACAAGCTGTTCGTAGGCCGGATAAGGCGCAGACGCCCTCCGGCCTATTCCCGCGCCCTCTTCTTTCTCTGGTGCTGTAGGCCAATTCTTACAAAAACCCCTTAATTTGTACGCTATTTATACAAACACGAAAAGCCTGTTAATTCCGTAACTTATAAAAATGCAGTTAAATCAGCTATATACCTCTTAAGGAGTATATAAAGGCGAATTTGATTTGCATCAATAAGCGGGGTTGCTGAATCGTTAAGGTAGGCAGTAATAGAAAAGAAATCGAGGCAAAAATGAGCAAAGTCAGACTCGCTATTATCGGTAATGGTATGGTCGGCCATCGCTTTATTGAGGATCTTCTTGATAAATCCGACGCTGCCAATTTTGATATTACCGTCTTCTGTGAAGAACCCCGCAAAGCGTACGACCGTGTCCACCTGTCGTCCTACTTCTCCCACCACACCGCCGAAGAACTTTCTCTGGTGCGTGAAGGATTCTACGAGAAGCATGGCGTTAAGGTGTTAGTGGGCGAGCGCGCAATCACCATCAACCGCCAGGAGAAGGTGATCCACTCCAGCGCGGGTCGTACGGTCTATTACGATAAGCTGATCATGGCGACAGGCTCTTATCCGTGGATCCCACCGATTAAAGGTTCGGAAACCCAAGACTGCTTCGTTTACCGCACCATCGAAGACCTCAACGCCATTGAGTCTTGCGCGCGCCGTAGCAAACGTGGTGCCGTCGTCGGCGGTGGCCTGCTGGGTCTGGAAGCCGCCGGTGCGCTGAAAAGCCTCGGCGTTGAAACCCACGTGATTGAATTTGCCCCGATGCTGATGGCCGAACAGCTGGATCACATGGGTGGCGAGCAGTTACGTCGCAAAATTGAAAGCATGGGCGTGCGTGTCCACACCAGCAAAAACACTAAAGAGATCGTCCAGGAAGGCACCGAAGCGCGCAAAACTATGCGTTTTGCCGACGGTAGCGAACTGGAAGTCGATTTCATCGTCTTTTCTACCGGTATTCGCCCACGCGACAAACTGGCCACCCAATGCGGCCTCGACGTTGCGCCGCGCGGTGGTATTGTGATTAACGATACTTGCCAGACTTCTGATCCGGACATCTATGCCATCGGCGAATGCGCCAGTTGGAACAACCGCGTGTATGGCCTGGTCGCTCCAGGCTACAAAATGGCGCAGGTTGCCGTTGACCATATTCTCGAAACCGAAAACGCCTTTGAAGGCGCGGATCTGAGCGCCAAGCTGAAGCTGCTTGGTGTTGACGTCGGCGGGATTGGCGACGCGCATGCGCGCACGCCGGGCGCCCGTAGCTACGTCTATCTCGACGAAAGCAAAGAAGTCTACAAACGCCTCATCGTTAGCGAAGATAACAAAACCCTGCTCGGGGCGGTTTTAGTCGGTGACACCAGCGATTACGGCAACCTGCTGCAGCTGGTGCTGAACGCCATCGAACTGCCGGAAAACCCAGACTCACTGATTCTGCCAGCTCACGCGGGCAGCGGTAAGCCGTCTATCGGTGTCGATAAACTGCCGGACAGCGCGCAGATTTGCTCCTGCTTCGACGTCACCAAAGGCATGCTGATCGCCGCTATCAACAAAGGCTGCCACACCGTTGCGGCGCTGAAAGCTGAAACCAAAGCTGGTACCGGCTGCGGCGGATGTATCCCGTTGGTAACGCAGGTCCTGAACGCTGAACTGGCGAAACAGGGGATCGAAGTTAACAACAACCTGTGTGAACACTTCCCGTACTCGCGTCAGGAACTGTTCCATCTGATCCGTGTAGAAGGAATTAAAACCTTCGAAGAGCTGCTGGCAAAACACGGGAAAGGCTACGGCTGTGAAGTGTGTAAACCAACCGTAGGTTCCCTGCTGGCCTCCTGCTGGAATGAGTACATCCTCAAACCACAGCACACGCCGCTGCAGGACACTAACGACAACTTCCTGGCGAATATCCAGAAAGACGGTACCTACTCCGTGATCCCGCGCTCTGCGGGCGGAGAAATTACTCCTGAAGGCCTCGTGGCCGTGGGCCGTATCGCGCGTGAATTTAACCTGTATACCAAAATCACCGGTTCTCAGCGTATCGGCCTGTTCGGCGCGCAAAAAGATGACCTGCCGGAAATCTGGCGTCAGCTGATTGAAGCGGGCTTTGAAACCGGTCACGCATACGCCAAAGCGCTGCGGATGGCGAAAACCTGCGTAGGCAGTACCTGGTGCCGTTATGGCGTCGGCGATAGCGTCGGATTCGGCGTGGAGCTGGAAAACCGCTACAAAGGCATTCGTACCCCGCACAAAATGAAATTCGGCGTCTCCGGCTGTACCCGTGAATGTGCGGAAGCTCAGGGCAAAGACGTGGGTATCATCGCCACTGAGAAAGGCTGGAACTTGTACGTTTGCGGTAACGGCGGGATGAAACCTCGTCATGCAGACCTGCTGGCAGCGGATATCGACCGCGAAACGCTGCTCAAATACCTTGATCGTTTCATGATGTTCTACATCCGTACCGCCGACAAACTGACCCGAACCGCACCATGGTTAGACAACCTGGAAGGCGGTATCGAATATCTGAAATCGGTCATCATCGACGACAAACTGGGGCTGAACCAGCACCTGGAAGAAGAGATGGCCCGTCTGCGTGAAGCAGTGGTCTGCGAGTGGACAGAGACAGTTAACACCCCATCCGCACAGGTTCGCTTCAAACACTTTATCAACAGCGATCAACGCGATCCGAATGTCCAGGTTGTGCCTGAACGTGAACAACATCGTCCGGCCACGCCCTATGAGCGTATCCCGGTGACTCTGGTGGAGGAAAACGCATGAGCCAGTGGAAAAACATCTGCAAAATCGATGACATTCTGCCTGCAACAGGCGTCTGCGCCCTGTTAGGTAGCGAGCAAGTTGCGATTTTCCGCCCGTATCACAGCGACCAAGTGTTTGCGATCAGCAACATCGACCCATTCTTTGAATCCAGCGTGCTTTCTCGTGGGCTGATTGCTGAACATCAGGGCGAATTGTGGGTCGCCAGCCCGCTGAAAAAACAGCGCTTTCGCTTAAGCGACGGTCTGTGCATGGAAGACGAACAGTTCTCCGTGAAACATTACGAAGCGCGAGTGAAAGACGGCACGGTGCAACTGCGCGGTTAATAACTTTTTGGGAGGCGCAACGCCTCCCCTTTTTTGACGTATTTGTAGGTCTTTTATTTGTGGGCCTGATAAGCGTAGCGCCATCAGGCCTACGGTTACGATTTCTTTTTATTGTTTGTACTTCAAGGATAATCAACACATGTTCACAGACACTATTAATAAGTGTGCGGCTAACGCTGCGCGCATCGCACGCCTGTCGGCTAATAACCCGCTCGGATTCTGGGTCAGTTCGGCAATGGCGGGGGCCTACGTCGGTCTCGGCATCATTCTTATTTTCACCCTCGGTAATCTGCTCGACCCGTCCGTTCGTCCTCTGGTAATGGGTGCAACCTTTGGTATCGCTTTAACGCTGGTCATTATTGCCGGTTCGGAACTGTTTACCGGTCACACCATGTTCCTGACGCTCGGCGTCAAAGCGGGCACCATCAGTCACGGTCAGATGTGGGCTATTCTGCCGCAAACCTGGCTGGGTAATCTGGTCGGATCCGTGTTTGTCGCTCTGCTTTATAGTTGGGGCGGCGGTAGCCTGCTGCCGGTCGATACCAGCATCGTCCATTCGGTGGCGTTGGCAAAAACTACCGCGCCAGCAACGGTGCTGTTCTTTAAAGGCGCACTGTGTAACTGGTTGGTTTGTCTGGCAATCTGGATGGCAATTCGTACCGAGGGCGCAGCAAAATTCCTCGCTATCTGGTGGTGTCTACTGGCGTTTATCGCTTCCGGTTACGAGCACTCGGTTGCCAACATGACGCTGTTTGCCCTCTCCTGGTTCGGCCACCACAGCGAAGCCTATACCCTGTCAGGAATTGGTCATAACCTGTTGTGGGTGACACTCGGTAATACTTTGTCCGGTGTCGTATTCATGGGATTGGGTTATTGGTATGCTACGCCAAAATCGGAGCGTCCTGCTCCGGCAAAAATCAACCAGCCAGAGGCTACTGCCAATAATTAAGGGGTAATGTCGTGGATCATTTGCCTATATTTTGTCAACTACGTGACCGCGACTGCTTGATCGTCGGCGGTGGTGATGTCGCAGAACGCAAAGCGCGGTTACTGCTGGAAGCGGGCGCCCGTATAACGGTTAATGCGCTGGCGTTTATTCCGCAGTTCACCGTATGGGCAGATGAAGGCATGCTGACGCTGGTTGAGGGACCGTTCGACGAGTCCCTGCTCGACACCTGCTGGCTGGCTATTGCCGCCACCGATGACGATGCCGTCAACCAAAGCGTTAGCACCGCCGCAGAATCACGTCGTATTTTCTGCAACGTGGTCGATGCGCCAAAAGCAGCCAGTTTTATCATGCCCTCCATTATCGACCGCTCGCCGCTGATGGTGGCGGTCTCCTCCGGCGGTACATCGCCGGTGCTTGCCCGTCTGCTACGTGAAAGACTTGAATCTGTGCTGCCTCAGCATCTGGGCCAGGTCGCGCAATATGCAGGCAAGTTACGCGCCCGAGTGAAAGTACAGTTTGCCAGCATGGGTGAACGTCGCCGCTTCTGGGAAAAATTGTTCGTGAATGACCGCCTGGCGCAATCGCTGGCGAACAGTGACCAGAAAGCCGTCGAGGAAACCACCGAGCAGTTGCTCAGCGAACCGTTGGACCATCGAGGCGAAGTAGTGCTGGTTGGCGCCGGTCCTGGCGATGCCGGGCTGCTGACGCTGAAAGGTCTACAGCAGATCCAGCAAGCGGATGTCGTGGTTTATGACCGTCTGGTATCCGACGACATCATGAACCTTGTACGCCGCGATGCCGACCGGGTGTTCGTCGGTAAACGCGCGGGCTACCACTGTGTTCCGCAGGAAGAAATTAACCAGATCCTGCTGCGTGAAGCGCAACAGGGCAAACGCGTCGTGCGCCTGAAAGGTGGCGACCCGTTCATCTTTGGCCGTGGTGGCGAAGAGCTGGAAACCCTGTGCCATGCCGGTATTCCATTCTCCGTTGTGCCAGGTATTACCGCAGCATCCGGTTGTTCCGCCTATTCCGGCATTCCACTGACCCATCGTGATTACGCCCAGAGTGTACGTCTGGTCACCGGGCACCTGAAAACCGGCGGCGAGCTGGACTGGGAAAACCTGGCGGCAGAGAAACAGACGCTGGTGTTCTACATGGGCCTCAATCAGGCGGCGACTATCCAGGAAAAACTGATCGAATTCGGCATGCAACCCGATATGTCTGTCGCGCTGGTAGAAAACGGTACCTCCGTGAAGCAACGCGTTGTTAACGGGGTGCTTTCGCAACTCGGAGAACTGGCGCAGCAGGTTGAAAGCCCAGCGCTGATTATCGTCGGCCGCGTGGTTGGACTACGCGATAAGCTGAACTGGTTCTCGAACCATTAATTGAACGCTGAAAAATGCCCTGATATTAGACTGTCCCCATAAAGTTGGACAGTTCATATTCAGGGCATTTATTTATCTTCCGATAAAAATAAATAACCGACATACGCTATATACTCGCCTCAGTAGCCCAACCGTCAATCATTAATTAAATGTATTTTTAAAACATTTAAATTCATTAAAAGCATATTTTATATAAAACTTGTTATGTCCTAATCCGGACTACTTTAAGTTTATTTTAGTTGATATCTTAACCGCCGAGAAATGGATTTCATCCATTTAAAAATAGATATCTTACAAGGATTTTAACATGCTGAAATTTGCAAAAATCACTATCGTTGCTGGTGTTCTGGCTACGCTGACCGCGTGTACTGGTCATGTTGATAACAAAAAAGATAACTGCACCTACGATTACTTCCTGCATCCGGCAATTTCTATTTCTAAAATTATTGGTGGCTGTGGCCCGGCTGCAGATCTGTAACAGAAGCGATTGCGCAGATACAAAAAAACCGGGAAATCCCCGGTTTTTTTTATTTATTGGTTTGATGCTCATTCACACGCTACCGCACTTCTCGCCGAGCAGGTAGCGGGCCAGGGTTGTCAGTCCCTCCTCTCTCTTGATAAATATCCGACGCATTTTATATCTTCAGTAAATTGAATATTTATATCTTCATTAAATTGATTGATATAAGGAAATATGCAAACGGCGAGGCGCTTCATATTTTTTTGAGATTCGCCAGCGAACAGGCGAAAAAAAACCGGGTAGAACCCGGTTTCTTCAGCAACGCAGAGCGCATTACGGCTTGGCGACAAAACCAATCGCTTCGTAAACCGCTTTCAGCGTAACAGACGCGCGTGCGCTGGCTTTTTCAGCGCCATCTTTCATCACCTGCTGCAGGAAAGCTTCATCGTTACGGAAACGGTGATAACGCTCCTGAAGCTCGGTCAGCATGCCGGAAACGGCCTCTGCGACTTCACCTTTCAGATGACCATACATCTTGCCTTCAAAGTGTTGTTCCAGCTCCGGAATGCTCTGGCCGGTAACGGCAGAGAGGATATCCAGCAGGTTGGAAACACCCGCTTTATTCTGCACGTCGTAGCGTACAACAGGCGGCTCTTCGGAGTCGGTCATCGCACGTTTGATTTTCTTAACCACGGATTTCGGATCTTCCAGCAGGCCGATCACGTTGTTGCGGTTGTCATCCGACTTAGACATTTTCTTCGTCGGCTCCAGCAGCGACATTACGCGCGCACCGGATTTAGGAATGAACGGCTCAGGCACTTTGAAGATGTCGCCATACAGGGCGTTGAAGCGCTGGGCGATATCGCGGCTTAGTTCCAGATGCTGTTTCTGATCTTCGCCAACCGGTACCTGGTTGGTCTGATACAGCAGGATGTCTGCCGCCATCAGCACCGGATAATCAAACAGACCGGCGTTGATGTTCTCCGCATAGCGTGCGGATTTATCTTTGAACTGGGTCATACGGCTCAGCTCGCCGAAATAGGTGTAGCAGTTCAGCGCCCAACCTAACTGTGCGTGTTCCGGTACATGAGACTGGACGAAAATGGTGCTTTTTTCAGGATCGATACCGCATGCCAGATACAGCGCCAGCGTATCGAGCGTTGCTTTACGCAACTGCTGAGCATCCTGACGAACGGTGATGGCATGTTGGTCAACGATGCAGTAGATGCAATGGTAGTCATCCTGCATGCTCACCCACTGACGCAGCGCACCCATATAGTTGCCAATGGTCAATTCACCTGAGGGCTGTGCGCCACTAAAAACGATGGGCTTAGTCATTTTTTGATTCCTGATTTTCGCTATGCGGAAGCCCGAGAACGGGCAGTAGTTCATTAATACGGTCGTAAATAACGTCGGGTTGGCTCAGCGCGATCGACTCGCCGTAGTTGTAGCCATAAGTCAGACCAACGGACGGACAGCCAGCAGCTTTTGCCGCCTGAATATCATTACGTGAATCCCCTACGAAGAGCAATTGCTCAGGCTTGATGCCAAGCTTGCTTGCTACCAGCAGTAGCGGATCCGGATGCGGTTTTTTATTCTGCACGTCGTCACCACCGATGACCACGCTAAAGTATTTGGCGATATCTAACGCCTCAAGCAATGGCGCGACAAACGGGGTCGGTTTGTTGGTCACCAGACCCAGCGGCAATCCTTTCGCATGCATCGCGCCCAGCGTGTCGGCAACATCAGGGAACAGGAATGTCCCCTCTTCTGCGACATCGCCGTAGTATCTGTCGAACAGCTTACGCAAAATACGCACCTGTTCTTCGGCTGGGATATCATCATCAACGGGCGGTTTACCCATTGTCTTACGTAGTGTGGCGCGCTCCTGACGCGACCACGCCAGCGCGCGCTCCATCAGTACATCTGCACCGTTGCCAATCCAGGTGATAACGCGTTCTTCACCGGCAATCGGCAGTTCCAGCGCATACAGCGCCATATCCACCGCTGCGGTTAATCCCGGCGCGCTGTCGACCAGCGTACCGTCGAGGTCAAATGCAACGCCCCGAATATCCTGAAACTTATCCATGACTTACCTTCGCCAGTTCATTGCGCATTTCATCAATGACTTTTTTGTAGTCTGGTTGGTCGAAAATAGCAGAGCCTGCGACAAACATATCTGCACCCGCCGCCGCGATTTCACCAATGTTGTTCACCTTGACGCCGCCGTCCACTTCAAGGCGGATATCGTAGCCAGATTCATCAATACGACGACGCACTTCGCGCAGCTTATCCAGCGTTTGTGGGATAAAGGACTGCCCGCCAAAGCCTGGGTTAACGGACATCAGCAGGATCACATCGAGCTTATCCATGACGTAGTCCAGATAGCTCAGCGGTGTTGCCGGGTTAAACACCAGGCCCGCTTTACAGCCATGCTCTTTGATCAGCTGTAAAGTGCGATCGACATGCTCGGAGGCTTCCGGGTGAAAAGTAATGATGCTCGCGCCGGCGGCGGCGAAGTCCGGGACAATACGATCGACCGGTTTCACCATCAGATGAACGTCAATCGGGGCAGTAATGCCATATTTACGCAGCGATTTCAGTACCATCGGGCCGATGGTCAGGTTCGGTACGTAGTGATTGTCCATGACATCGAAGTGTACGACATCGGCACCGGCAGTCAGCGCTCTCGCGGTGTCCTCACCCAGGCGGGCAAAATCAGCCGACAGAATTGAGGGGGCGATCAAATACTGTTTCATCCGCTTCTCCTTGAGAATTATTTCTTCGCAGGCGTTACAACTCCTGGTTTATACAGTGCCAGCAGTTCGTTCACCTTTTTACGCGTGCCGCCATTGCTGCTAATGCTGCGCCGCACTTTGACCTGAAAATGTTTCGCCGATCGGTACCATTCGCGGGTATCGGGCGTGTCATGGTTCGAAATTAACACCGGGATCTGCTTACTGACCAGCTTTTCTGCCATCTCGGCCAGATGCGCCTGCTCTTTTGGGCTAAAGCTGTTGGTATGATACGCGGTGAAATTTGCCGTCGCCGAAAGCGGTGCATAAGGCGGGTCACAATAGACCACAGAGTTGCTATCCGCACGGTCCATACACTCTTCATAGGAGAGACAATGGAACTCCGCATTCTGCGCTTTTTCAGCAAAATGGTACAACTCGGCTTCCGGGAAGTAAGGTTTTTTATAACGACCAAACGGTACATTAAACTCGCCGCGCAGGTTATAACGGCACAATCCGTTGTAACCAAAGCGGTTCAGATACAAGAACAGTACTGCACGGCGGAACGGATCCTGACTGGCATTAAATTCTTCTCTGAACCGATAGTACACCTCAGCCTGATTAGTTTCAGGCATAAACAGCTCACGCGAAGCCTGCACATACTCATCGGTACGTGTCTTCACGATGTTATAGAGACTGATGAGGTCGCTGTTGATATCGGCAAGAATATAACGAGAAAAGTCGGTGTTGAGAAACACCGACCCGGCACCAACGAAAGGTTCAATCAGGCATTCACCCTGAGGTAAATGCCGTTTGATATCATCAAGCAGGGGGTATTTTCCCCCTGCCCATTTCAAAAAAGCGCGATTTTTTTTCATGCTGACTAACTAATTACACCTTCTCCGGCTGTGGAGAAAGCTCCGACAGCATCCTGCGCTTTAGTCTTTGTCCCGCAATTGGGCGAAACAGCAAACCATTGCAGAACATATCCTATCTTACTTCAAATCGGCCTGAACCTGGTGCAGCGGTTTTGCCCACGGATTTTTCGCCTGAATATCGGCGGGTAACGTAGACACTGCACGTTTCGCATCTTCTTTAGACGCATACACGCCTGTTACCAGAACATACCACGGTTGACCGTTACGCGTCGTCTGATACACCACGTAGTTCTTCAGGTTTTCTTTCTTCGCCCAACCGTTGAGGTTGTCGTAATTAGAAGAACTGCTGAGTTGCAGCGTGTAATGACTGGACGGCGCAGATTTTAACGCTCCGACATTTCCTGCACTTTTCGCTCCACCAGCAACAGGTGTTGACGTTGTTGCCGTCGCAGTTGGCGCAGGCGTTGTAGTCGCGGTTGCTTTCGGCTCAACGGTCGCCTTCGGCGTAGCGGTAACCACAGGTGCTTTGGTTGTGGTCGTCGGCGCAGTTGCAGTGGGTTTTGCCTGAGCAACAGGTTTCGGCTCTGTCTGCGTCGCTTTCACCGTAGTTTGCGGTTTGCTCTTCGGCTCAATAACAGCCTGTTTACGTTCCTGGTGTGTCGCAGCAGGGCGTTCAGCCGTTTCCGTTTTCGCAGTCTGGCGCACAGCATTACCATTACGAACTGGCGCAACGGTCGCAGGTTCGGTCGGCAGCGTAGAGTTAACCACTACATTGTTAACCTGCTCCTGGCCTTGCGGTTGCGTCAGAGCGTTGTTCAGATCGCCCTGCACTTCAACACGCTGCTGGCCTTCAGTTGCCGCAGGTGTCTGACCTTGAGTTGGGGTAGAAGAAATCGGCGGTAAGGAAACATCCTGCTGGGTATTGCCAGCGGTCTGCTCAGCGTCTGTTGCAGGCGTAGTCGTGCTCGCCTGATCCGTCGCGTTGTTGCCAGAAAGATCGATGCTCTTCTCGCCAGATCCAGCCTGCTCACTGGGAGATGATGAGGGGGCTTTCAGCGCAGAACCGATACCGATGATCAGCAGCAACAGCACCAGGACACCGACCCCCATCATCATATACTGACGAGAGGCAGGCTTGCTGGCGGGTTTCTTACGCTTGCGCGGACGGCGTTCTACACGCTCTTCATCCACGTCATCGTCATCAGACTCATACTCTTCTTCAATGTCCCGTTCTTCTTCACGCTCTTTACGTGCGCGCGCAGGACGGCGATCGTCAGCATCCAGATCAACATCATCAAAATTGATTTGCGGCTCATTATCGCGTTCAGACGATTGACGAGAACGACCAGTACGACGATCGCTGGGATCGGGTTTCAGCTCGTCTTCTGGTTTGAATTCATCCATTTAACACCCCACTCAAAGGTTAATGCTTACGACTTTGCACATAACCTGAAGCTAAAAGACCTACGTTTCGCAACGCAAGCCAGACCTTTCTTGTTGTTACGCCGGCTGGCAATCAGCAATAGCGTTAAGAACCACCTCGTGCGACACTCCGCCGCGCACTTCACTCTTCCCTATAGCCCGCGGAAGCACTAAACGAATCTCTCCCGCTAACACTTTTTTATCTCGCAGCATGTGCGGCAGATAAGCCTCGCTGGACATTTCACGCGGTCCATTGACCGGCAAGCCCGCTCGCTGCAGCAGCGTAATGATGCGCTGCGTATCAGCGGAGGTAAACTGTCCAAGACGTTCTGACGTACGAGCAGCCATTACCATACCTGCTGCAACGGCTTCACCATGTAACCAATTGCCATAACCCATTTCAGCTTCGATCGCATGGCCAAACGTGTGTCCCAGATTCAGTAAAGCACGTAAGCCCATTTCACGCTCGTCCGCTGCGACAACTTCTGCTTTCAGCTCACAACAACGACGAATACAGTACGCCATCGCCGGACCATCCAGACGCAATAACGCATCCAGATTTTCTTCCAGCCAACTGAAAAATTCACCGTCAAGGATGATGCCGTATTTGATCACTTCCGCCAGCCCCGATGCCAGCTCACGCGCAGGAAGCGTTTTCAGACAATCGAGATCCACCACCACGGACGCCGGTTGGTAAAACGCGCCAATCATGTTTTTACCGAGGGGATGGTTTACGGCGGTTTTGCCGCCAACGGAGGAGTCGACCTGCGACAACAGAGTTGTCGGGACTTGAATAAAACGAACACCACGCTGATAGCTGGCTGCCGCAAAACCGGTCAGATCGCCTATCACGCCGCCGCCAAGTGCGACTAACGTGGTATCACGACCGTGCGGTTTTTGCAGTAACGCAGTGAAAACCGTATCCAGAACCGTCAGGCTTTTATACTGCTCGCCATCGGGAAGGATAACGCTATCAACGTTAACACCCGCCTGTTCAAGTACGCCGCGAACCTTATCGAGATAAAGGGGAGCCAGGGTTTCGTTGGTTACCAACATAACCTGATCGCCCGATTTCAGCGGTAAGAATGAAGCTGGCTCATTAAACAAACCAGCCGCGATGGTGATAGGGTAACTACGTTCCCCGAGAGTGACTGTGATCCTCTCCATTACGCGACATCCACCTTAGTTACTTGTACCCGCAGACGAGTGTGTATTCAGCCAGAGTTAGTTGCTTTCCAACATATGAATAATCTGGTTTGCTACGACTTTTGCGCTCTGATCGTCGGTGCGAATGGTCACGTCAGCAATCTCTTCGTACAGAGGATTGCGTTCGTCAGCCAACGCTTCCAGAACTTCACGAGGCGGCGATTCTACCTGCAGCAGCGGGCGTTTCTTGTCACGTTGAGTTCGCGCAAGTTGTTTTTCAATTGTCGTTTCAAGATAGACCACGACGCCACGCGCGGAAAGACGGTTACGTGTTTCACGTGATTTAACAGAGCCACCGCCAGTTGCCAGCACAATACCCTGTTTTTCCGTCAACTCGTTGATGACTTTTTCTTCGCGATCACGGAAGCCGTCTTCACCTTCTACATCGAAGACCCAGCCCACATCAGCTCCGGTTCGTTTCTCAATCTCTTGATCAGAATCGTAAAATTCCATATTGAGTTGTTGAGCTAACTGGCGCCCAATAGTGCTTTTTCCGGCACCCATAGGCCCAACCAGAAAGATATTGCGTTTCTCTGCCATTTTTTCGGTACTACTAAGACTATTCGTTAATGGTAAACCCGCTTCGCAGACACTCAGCGCAGCAGGACATGAACTGAAACCTCATAAGATATTGCGAGAGTCAGACTGAAAATTATCTCAATACTCAAGCGGGTTTGGCAACTGAATAAATCACCAAACCTTACGCATTTCTGGTCGTGGCAGGCATGCTACCCTGCAAACATCAGGCCTGGCGACGTATCGCGCAGCCAAATGACACCAAATAAGCCTATGACACACCACCAGAAAGGCAAAGCGTATTTACTGCCGCATAAGTAAAGAAAAGTACCGACACTCAAATCGGTACTCCTTGTATGCTAAATACACCCGCACGTCAAATCTCTGAAACGTGTTCAGTGCAAAAACAACGGCTTTTCATGCATAAGTTATTGCGTTGAAACCAGTCTGGGCGTAATAAAAACCACTAATTCACGCCGTTCGTCTTCTTTACCATCATGGCGAAAGAGAGAGCCAAGCCAGGGGATGTCGCCTAACAGCGGCACGCTGTCGGCTGCGGATTTATTCTTATGTGAAAAAATCCCGCCCAGCGCAATCGTCTCGCCGCTTTTTACCTCGACCTGGGTTTCAATCTCCTGCTTATCAATAGCCAGAACTTCGCCATCCGCCTGCTGTAGCACCTGCCCGGGAACATTCTGGCTTATATGCAGTTTCAGTCTGATTCGTCCTTTCTGCAATACGGTGGGCGTGACTTCCATCCCTAATACAGCTTCCTTGAACTCGACGGATGTCGCGCCGCTTTCACCGCTGGAGACCTGATAAGGGATCTCACTACCCTGCTTAATACTGGCAGGTTGCAGGTGAGAAGCCAGTAAGCGTGGACTGGCGATGATGTCCAACTGCTGTTTTTGCTCCAGCGCAGACAGTTCCAGCTCGAGTAAACGACCGTTAATATGGCCAATGTTAAATCCCACACGGGATGTGGCTGTGGATACAGAAAGATCGCTGGCAAGCGTTGTGACGTTCCCCACCGCCCCCGATTGCTGTGCGTCAGCCAGCGACCACTTCACCCCCAGCTCACGCAAGCTTTTTTCATTAATCGTCACGATATGCGCCGCCAGTTCGACTTGTGCAACCGGCAGATCCATTTGCGCCACCCACGTTTCCAGTGCGTTAAGCGCAACGCTATTATCACGCAGCAGTAAGCGGTTGGTGCGTTTATCCACCGTCATGCTTCCTTTGGCGCTGAGCAGCTTTTCTCCGGCTTTTGCCAGCTCGGAGGCATCAGCATATTGCAAAATGATACTGCGATGTTCCAACGGCATGCTGGCCTGAAGCCGTGCCTGCTCATTGTCCTGACGAGCCGCATTTTCACTCTGCCATTGAACAGAATGCACATGCAGAATGTTGCCTTCCTGGCGTAATACCAGCCCGGCGCTTTTCACCACCGTTTGCAATGCCTGCTTCCAGGACACATCCGTCAAATGCAGTGACAGCACACCGCTGACATCCGGTGAAACTACCAGGTTTTTCTTTTCCTGTTCGGCCAGCGCCTGCAATACCTGCACAACCGGCACATCATCGACCACCAGCGTCACGTTTTGTGATTTCGCCGCCAGTACGCTCTGAATCCCGACCACCAGTACGAGTACTATCCATGCCATCCATCGCTTCATTTATCGCTCCTTGTCGTTGCCACTGCCACTGCGACGGTTCGCAGTTTTTCCCTGTGTCGAGGGTTACGCTCTGGGCCGTTATCTGCGTAACCGTCCAACCGTTTTTCAGGACATCATTTCGCTCAACCCGCTGCCATTTTTTCTGGCTATCCTGAACAATGCCAATGGGTCGCGCGCCCTGGCTCAATATTCCCTGATAGCGCCATGCCGACAGCTCAGCAATTTGGCAACGGTCCTCCGGCGGCAGGAAGGGATTACGCATACCGGTGAGAATCAGTACGCTTACGCACGCCAACAGCCAGCGTTCAACCATCATTCAGGCGCTCCAGTTGTAGTGTTAACAGCAGCTCCGCACCTTCTGCGTAAAGAGAAAACCGGCTGACGTTCATCCCTTGCTCCGCCAATTGGTCAAACATCGGCGGGATGGCATCCCAGCCTGGCTTCAGCGTCATTTCTCCTCCCTGTGCGGAGGGTTGCCAGCGGATAAGATGTGCAAGAGGAGTCTGAAACAGCAGTGGGGAGAACGGAATCAGCGTCTCTTCAGGCTCTTCTGGCGATGCCGCCAGCAGATATAAATTTCGCCATTGTGCCTGAATGGCCGCTCGTTGCTGGTTTAGCGCCTCTTGTTGCATAACCCGTTTCTGCGCGGTGGAGCTGAGGCAAAACATGACGACGATGAGCAGTCCCAGCATCCAGCCACAGCCGCAGATGAGCCGAAAGCGCGGCGACTGCGCTAACCAGCTATCACAAAGCGTTTTCATGCGCACCGCTCCGCATCAGTCGATAGTGGAATTGCCAGCGTCCCTGCGCATCCTGCTGCGTTTCGCCAGGGCTACCCAATTTAAACAGCGGCAGCTGGCGTAATTGCGCTTCCAGCGCCTTCAGCGCGGCAAAGCTCAGCGTGTTTCCCGTCAGTTCCAGTGTCTCCTGCTGCCAGGTTATTTTTGTTAACCACGCCTGCTCTGGCAGTAATTCCGCCAACCCTTGCAAAACCCGCTGCCAGCTTCGGGTCTGCTCACGCTGTTTGTTCCGCGCTTGAACCTGTTGCCATCGTTGCTGGCGCTGCTGCACACGCGGCTTTAGCGCCATTAAAGCCTCGGCCCGCGTCTTTTCGGCATCCGCTAACAACAATTCGACCTGGTTTTCTACGCTCAAAACGCTGTAATAGCGCAACAACACGCCAATACTAAGCAGTAGCGAAGCGCCAAATAAAACACTCCAGAATCGTAGGCAGGCGCGACGTCGCGTCTGGCGCCAGGGCAGAAGATTGATTGTCGCTATCATCAACATGTGCCTCCCATAGCGAGTCCCAGTGCAATGGTGAAGCGATGGCTTTGCGTTGGAATTGGCGGCTGGCGTACAGACACCACGCTTAAAGGATCGAAGCCGCTGGGATCGCATAGCGCAATGGCTGTCGTGGAAAGCGATAATGTCGCGGCAAGCTCGTCGATACAGCCAATATCGCCCGTTGATTTACGCCCCCATGCCGAACGGGTCGCCCATAGCCACTGGGTGTCATCACGCCATACCAGACACTGATGATGTTCTGGCAGGTAAGGTATAAATCGCTGTAACGCGCTGGCATCCGGCGTAATCGCCGTAACCTGCACCTTCAACGTTTGGATAAGCGTCAGAAGCGCTGAAATCTCTTTGCTTTGCGCGGCAGTGACGTTAAACGCCGGGCTTAACGTGTCTTCGCTATAATCAAAATGCAGCGCATCCGGCGCCATATCCAGCTCACGCGCCATCGAACCGGATAACCATGCGGCTTGCTCCGGCTCGCGCAGCATCATTTCCGGACGAGGGTACTTTTTTTGTAACGTCCTGTTGGCAGGAAAAGAGAGATGAATATGGTGTCGGCGAGGAAGCTCCCGGCTCCACGGCAGTAGCGCTGCGACAAGCTGTTCAGGCTCGCGAATATGGCCATCGACGATAACCTGAGGCGTCAGCGGTATACGCCACCAGCGCTGGAGAAACCAACCGGATGCGTCGTGAACTACGGCGACAGCCAGCGCTTCATGTTGCTGAATATGCAGACCAATTTTCCAAATATTGAAAGCCATTGCTGATGATCTCCTTATCACCCGTTGCTTTAACGGGTATATCAATGCGTCTGGCTTGCCTTTATACTACCGCGCGTTTGTTTATAAACTGCCCAAATGCCACTAAATGGGAAATCTCCAGTGAAGTTCGTAAAGTATTTATTAATCCTTGCAGTATGTTGCATCCTGCTGGGAGCAGGCTCGATTTATGGCCTCTACCGCTATATTGAGCCGCAATTACCTGACGTCGCGACGCTCAAAGATGTGCGTTTACAGATCCCGATGCAGGTTTACAGCGCTGATGGCGAGCTGATCGCGCAATATGGCGAGAAACGTCGAATCCCGGTCACCCTGGATCAGATGCCGCCGGTAATGGTTAAAGCCTTTATCGCTACCGAAGACAGTCGCTTTTATGAGCACCACGGGGTAGACCCGGTGGGGATCTTCCGTGCTGCCAGCGTCGCGCTGTTCTCCGGCCATGCATCGCAAGGGGCCAGCACCATTACCCAACAGTTGGCGAGAAACTTCTTTCTGAGCCCGGAACGTACGCTGATGCGTAAGATCAAAGAAGTGTTCCTGGCGATCCGCATTGAACAACTGCTGAGTAAAGATGAGATCCTCGAACTGTATCTGAACAAGATTTACCTGGGGTATCGCGCTTATGGCGTAGGTGCTGCCGCGCAGGTCTATTTCGGTAAGACGGTTGATCAGCTCAGCTTAAGTGAAATTGCGGTGATTGCCGGTCTGCCAAAAGCGCCGTCAACCTTCAACCCCCTCTATTCGATGGAAAGGGCAACCGCGCGACGTAACGTCGTACTGTCGCGTATGTTGAGCGAAAACTACATCACGCAGGCCCAGTACGATCAGGCGCGCGGCGAAGCCATTGACGCCAACTACCACGCGCCGGAAATCGCCTTCTCCGCGCCGTATCTCTCTGAGATGGTGCGCCAGGAGATGTATAACCGTTATGGCGAGAAAGCCTATGAGGACGGGTATCGCATTACCACCACCATTACGCGCAAAGTACAGCAGGCTGCTCAGCAGGCAGTACGTAACAACGTGATGGATTACGACATGCGCCACGGTTACCGCGGCCCGTCGAACGTGCTGTGGAAAGTGGGCGAAAGCAGTTGGGACAGCAAGAAAATCACCGATACGCTGAAAGCGCTACCGACTTATGGTCCCCTGCTACCGGCGGTTGTTACCAGCGCCAATCCGCAGGAAGCCATTGCCGCGCTGGCGGATGGTACGTCAGTGTCATTACGGATGGATGGCATGCGCTGGGCGCGTCCTTACCGCTCGGATACCCAGCAAGGCCCGACGCCGCGCAAAGTGACTGATGTGGTGCAAACCGGGCAGCAAATCTGGGTACGCCAGGTTGGCGATGCCTGGTGGCTGGCGCAAGTACCGGACGTCAACTCCGCACTGGTCTCCATCAATCCGCAAAACGGCGCGGTGCTGGCGCTGGTCGGTGGTTTTGACTTCAACCAGAGCAAGTTTAACCGTGCAACCCAGGCGTTACGCCAGGTGGGTTCCAACATCAAACCATTCCTGTATACCGCCGCGATGGATAAAGGTCTGACGCTGGCGAGCATGCTCAACGATGTGCCGATCTCCCGCTGGGATGCCGGCGCGGGTTCCGACTGGCAGCCGAAGAACTCACCGCCGCAATACGCCGGTCCTATCCGCTTACGTCAGGGGCTGGGTCAGTCGAAAAACGTGGTGATGGTACGCGCCATGCGCGCGATGGGCGTGGATTACGCGGCAGAGTATCTGCAACGTTTCGGCTTCCCGGCACAGAACATTGTGCACACCGAGTCGCTGGCGCTGGGTTCTGCCTCATTCACGCCGTTGCAGGTGGCGCGCGGTTATGCAGTGATGTCGAACGGCGGCTTCCTGGTCGATCCGTATTTCATCAGTAAAATCGAAAGCGATATGGGCGGCGTTATCTTCGAGGCGAAGCCGAAAATTGCCTGTCCGGAATGCGATATTCCGGTGATTTATGGTGATACCCAGAAATCTAACGTGCTGGAAAACAGTAACGTCGAAGATGTCGCCGTCTCGCAGGAACAGCAGAATGCCGCCGTGCCTATGCCTCAGCTTGAGCAGGCAAACCAGGCGCTGGTCGCGCAAAGCGGAACGCAGGAGTACGCTCCACACGTGATCAACACGCCGCTGGCCTTCCTGATTAAAAGCGCCCTGAATACCAATATCTTTGGTGAGCCGGGCTGGATGGGAACCGGTTGGCGTGCAGGTCGCGATTTACAGCGCCATGATATCGGCGGGAAAACCGGGACCACCAACAGCTCTAAAGATGCATGGTTCTCCGGCTACGGGCCAGGCGTGGTGACGTCGGTATGGATCGGGTTTGATGACCATCGCCGCAATCTCGGACACACGACGGCTTCTGGGGCGATCAAAGACCAGATCTCCGGCTACGAAGGCGGCGCAAAGAGCGCACAGCCTGCCTGGGATGCCTATATGAAGTCCGTGCTGGAAGGCGTGCCTGAGCAGCCGCTGACGCCGCCGCCGGGTATCGTGACGGTCAATATCGATCGCAGCACCGGTCAACTAGCAAGCGGTGGCAACAGCCGCGCAGAATACTTCATTGAAGGCACTCAGCCGACGCAACAGGCGGTGCATGAGGTGGGGACGACCATTATCGATAATGGTGAGACACACGAACTGTTCTGATCCCTGACCGTTCAAAAAAAGGCGCTTCGGCGCCTTTTTTATTATTCGTGAAGAGAAATTAAAGCCGCCCTTGTCCTTTCAGCCATTCGCGCACGAGGAACAACGCACTCACATTACGCGCTTCGTGAAAATCAGGATCTTCCAGCAGGTCCATCATATGCGCCAGCGGCCAGCGCACCTGCGGTAATGGTTCAGGCTCATCACCTTCCAGCGATTCAGGATATAAGTCCTCCGCCACCACGATGTTCATTTTGCTGGAGAAATAGGACGGCGCCATGCTGAGTTTCTTTAAAAACGTCAGATCTTTTGCGCCAAACCCCACCTCTTCTTTCAGCTCCCGATTCGCCGCTTCATACACGCTTTCGCCAGGATCGATTAACCCCTTGGAAAAACCCAGTTCGTAAGATTCGGTCCCGACCGCGTATTCGCGGATGAGGATCAGGTGGTCGTCCACAATCGGCACAATCATTACCGCTTCACGCGTGGACGGGCGCATACGTTCATAAACGCGGCGTACGCCATTGCTGAACTCAAGGTCCACGCTTTCGACTTTAAACAGCCGGGATTGGGCGACGGTTTCCACTTTCAAAATCGTGGGTTTCTGTAATGATTTGCTCATTGTGAGGATCTTTGCTGTGAAATCTGGGGTTATTGTGCGATATACCGCACGGTTTCGGCAATGTGAATTGCCGTTTATTTACATTTATGTAACGTACTAAAAGTTAATCCCTATTTCAAATTAAAAGTCAATAGGTTGAAATAACTCCAGGAATTTGCTGATATTCCATTTTTAGTGATTTTGCTATGATTCGCATTTACTGGGCTGTACTTAAAGATGCTCAAGTTCGACTCCACACTTGCCGATAGCCAACCACAGAATCACGAATATTGAACAGGGTGCGACTGACCACGCCTGACAGACTAAGTAAGATGGGGAAAGCATGAGCACCATTCTGATTTTTTTAGCTGCTTTGCTGGCCTGCTCATTGCTTGCAGGATGGCTACTCAGAACGAAATCCAGACGGAAAAATTTACCCTTGAGCAACGTCTTCTCAGACGCCTCGAAGCGTAAACTCACGCCTGAAGAGCGCAGTGCAGTCGAAAACTATCTCGAAAGCCTTAGTCAAATTCAGCAGGTACCTGGTCCAACGGGCGCCAGCTCCGCGCCGGTGTCATTAACGCTGAATGCCCAAAGTAATAGCGTCATCGTACTTACGCACGCGATTACACGTTACGGCATTACTACCGACGATCCTAACAAATGGCGTTACTATCTTGATTCCGTTGAGGTACATCTTCCCCCTTTCTGGGAACAATACATCAATGACGAAAACAGCGTTGAGCTAATCCACACCAATACGATACCGCTGGTTATCTCCCTGAACGGCCATACGCTGCAGGAATATATGCAGGAAGCGCGTGGCTATGCGTTACAGCACACCGCCTCTACCCAGGCGTCTATTCGCGGTGAAGAAAGCGAGCAGATTGAACTGCTGAATATTCGCCAGGAAACCCATGAAGAATATGCGCTTAGCCGCCCATCGGGATTGCGCGAGGCGTTACTGATTGCCGCATCGTTCCTGCTGTTCTTTTTCTGTTTGATAATCCCGGATACGTTTGTTCCGTGGACAGTTGGTGGCGCGGTACTGCTACTGGCTGCGGGTCTGTGGGGGCTGTTTGCCCCACCGTCTAAAACCGCCCTGCGGGAAATTCATTGTCTGCGCGGTACGCCGCGTCGCTGGGGGCTGTTTGGCGAAAACGACCAGGAGCAAATTAATAATATCTCGCTAGGTATTATTGATCTGATTTATCCACCGCACTGGCAGCCTTACATCGCACAAGATCTTGGCCAGCAAACGGATATTGATATTTATCTCGATCGCCACGTTGTTCGCCAGGGACGTTTTTTATCGCTGCATGACGAAGTCAAAAACTTCCCGTTACAGCACTGGCTGCGCAACGCCGTCATCGCGGGCGGCTCGTTGCTGGTGCTGCTGATGCTGCTGTTTTGGATCCCGCTGGATATGCCGATAAAGCTTACGCTTTCCTGGATGAAGGGCGCACAAACTATCGAAGCCACCAGCGTTAAACAGCTTGAAAACGCGGGCGTTCGCGTGGGTGACACGCTGCATCTGAGCGGTACGGGTATGTGTAACATTCATACCCAAGGGAGCTGGAATGCGCAGCCTTCCGCGCCGTTTATGCCTTTCGATTGCACGCAAATTATCTGGAATGACGCGCGCGCATTACCGCTGCCTGAGTCCGATCTGGTGAATAAAGCCACCGCGCTCACGCAGGCGGTGAACCGCCAACTGCACCCCAAAGCGGATGATGACTCTCGCGTCAGCGCATCGTTACGCTCGGCAATTCAAAAATCCGGAATGGTGTTACTGGACGATTTTGGCGAGATTGTCCTGAAAACGGCCGATCTGTGCGCGGCCAAAGATGAATGTGTACGTTTAAAAAATGCGCTGGTTAACCTTGGTAACAGTAAAGACTGGACAGCGCTGGTGAAACGGGCGAACGCAGGCAAACTGGATGGCGTGAACGTGCTGCTGCGTCCGGTAAGCGCGGAGTCGTTGGATAATCTGGTGAATACCTCTACGGCGCCGTTTATTTCACGCGAGACTGCGCGAGCGGCCCAGACGCTGAATAGCCCAGCCCCTGGCGGTTTCCTGATTATCAGCGACGAAGGCAGCGATCTGGTCGATCAGCCGTGGCCGACAACCTCGCTATATGACTATCCCCCACAGGAACAGTGGAACGCCTTCCAGCGTCTGGCGCAGATGCTGATGCAGACGCCGTTTCGCGCGGAGGGGATCGTCACCAATATTTCGACCGACGCCAATGGCACCCAGCACATTGGCCTGCACCGTATCCCGGATCGTTCAGGATTATGGCGCTACCTTGGCACGACGCTGCTGATGTTCTCCATGCTCGGATGCGCTGTCTACAACAGCATACAGGCTTTCAGACGCTACCAGCGTCACCGCTCCCGCATCACGGAAATTCAGAGCTACTACGAAAGTTGCCTGAATCCAACGCTGATTGACAACCCGGAAAGCCTGATTCGATAACACGCTCGCGCGACAGGATATGCTACCCTGTCGCGCATCATGTTTTCTTCTGGGGAGTTTCCATGCAGATCAATATTGCCTGGCACGATGTCGATACCGTGTTGTTAGATATGGACGGCACGCTGCTCGACCTGGCATTCGATAACTATTTCTGGCAAAAACTGGTGCCGGAAACCTATGGCGCGAAACAGGGTATCTCTCCCCAGGAAGCCCAGGACTATATTCGTCAGCAGTATCATGCCGTGCAGCATACGCTAAACTGGTACTGCCTGGATTACTGGAGCGAATGCCTGGATCTTGATATTTGCGCCATGACAACGGAACAGGGACCGCGCGCCGTTTTGCGTGAAGATACTGTACCGTTTCTTGATGCCTTAAAAGCCAGCGGCAAGCGCCGTATTTTGCTCACCAACGCGCATCCCCATAACCTGGCGGTGAAGCTGGAGCATACCGGTCTGGCCTCACACCTTGATTTATTACTTTCCACCCACACATTTGGTTATCCCAAAGAGGATCAGCGGTTATGGCACGCTGTGGCTGAAGAAACGGGAATGAGTGCAGAGAAGACGCTGTTTATTGATGACAGCGAACCCATTCTCGACGCCGCTGCTCTGTACGGTATTCGTTACTGCCTCGGCGTGACCAATCCCGACTCAGGCATCGCGGAAAAACAGTACGCACGCCATCCGTCACTGAATGACTACCGCCGACTGATCCCCTCACTGATGTGAAGGAGACGCCATGAAAGAAAAGCCCTCTGCTGAAGTCAGGCTGGATAAATGGCTGTGGGCTGCACGCTTTTACAAAACGCGTGCGCTAGCCCGCGAAATGGTTGAAGGCGGTAAGGTGCATTACAACGGCCAGCGCAGCAAACCGAGCAAAATTGTCGAGCTGAACGCCACCCTCACCCTGCGCCAGGGAAATGACGAGCGAACGGTCATTATCAAGGCTATTACCGAGCAGCGTCGCCCGGCCACGGAAGCCGTTACGCTGTATGAAGAAACCGCGGAAAGCGTAGAAAAACGCGAAAAAGTGGCGCTGGCGCGTAAACTTAACGCGTTAACCATGCCGCACCCGGACAGGCGACCGGACAAGAAAGAGCGCCGCGACCTGTTACGATTTAAACATGGCGACAGCGAGTGACTGTCACCTGCAAGAGAGATGATTATGCCGCAACATGACCAATTACATCGTTATCTGTTTGAAAACTTTGCCGTGCGCGGCGAGCTGGTGACCGTTTCGGAAACCCTGCAACAGATCCTCGAAAATCATACTTACCCGCAGCCGGTCAAGAACGTACTGGCTGAACTGCTGGTCGCCACCAGCCTGCTCACCGCCACGCTGAAGTTTGCCGGTGATATCACCGTACAGCTGCAGGGCGATGGTCCGCTGAGCCTGGCCGTCATTAACGGCAACAACAATCAGCAGATGCGCGGCGTGGCCCGTATGCAGGGCGATATCCCTGAAGGCGCTGATCTCAAAACGCTGGTAGGCAACGGCTACCTGGTGATCACCATTACCCCAGAAGAAGGCGAGCGCTATCAGGGCGTGGTTGGTCTGGAAGGCGACACGCTGGCCGCCTGTCTGGAAGATTACTTCATGCGTTCTGAACAGTTGCCGACACGTCTGTTTATCCGTACTGGCGACGTCGATGGCAAACCCGCTGCTGGCGGGATGCTTCTGCAGGTAATGCCGGCGCAAAACGCGCAGGCAGATGATTTCGATCACCTGACAGCCCTGACCGAAACCATCAAAACTGAAGAGCTGTTAACGCTCCCGGCCAACGAAGTGCTGTGGCGCTTGTACCACGAAGAAGAGGTTACTCTCTACGATCCGCAGGACGTTGAGTTCAAATGCACCTGTTCACGCGAACGCTGCGCTGGCGCACTGAAAACGCTGCCGGACGAAGAAGTGGACAGCATTCTGGCGGAAGAAGGCGAGATCGATATGCACTGCGATTACTGCGGGAGCCACTATCTGTTTAACGCCATGGACATTGCTGAGATCCGCAGCAACGCTTCCCCGGCGGACCCGCAGGTACATTAATCACCACTGCCTATCCGGCCCACAATCGTCGACCGGATAGGCGTTCGCACCGCCATCCATCAAAACGCTATCCGCAACACGCTCACTCGTTGTAATAATTTATCGGCAATCGGGTGCCATCAATGGTGATATCACGCCAAACTCTGGGGGCTGAATCCAGTTGATTATTCGCCACCGCCTGCAGCAGTTTATCCTTATTGAATCCTGCAGGTAGCTGACCTGATGCGATGAGTTCCCATTTATCCTCTTTCCTGGCAAAGACCAGACTCTCACCATCGCCAAAAGCATACAGCACCTGCTCAGGCTTACCATCAGCATTGAGGTCCTGATCGACCAGGACGCATGCATCCTGCTCAACGCAAGATGTAATGCGGTAGCTCTGCCCTTTGACAAACGCCCAGAAGGTCTCATCGGGTTGCCTGCTACCCGGAGCTATCATCACTTTCGGCGCTAGTTGAGTGATAGTCAGGTTCTGCATGGGATCGCGACGTCCTTGCAGCAGAGAATTTAAGTCGCGCCGACGCTTACTGTCTTGGTTAAACGCCGCATCTTTTTGTAATGCCTCCAACGCCGCACGTCCCGGTTTTCCGCTATTACCCAACATATACAGGCTGACCTGATCCGGCTTAATTTTGCCACTGTGATACAGCCCCATATGGCTGTTGACGCTGATGCGCCAGGCATCAATAACCGGCGACGACAGCAAAATCAACAGCCCCAACGCCAGCAACGAGACGCAAAGAATCACCTTCCCCTGAAGCTCAAGCGAATTGCGCCCACGGCGTAAAATACTCGCCAGATAGCCAAACGACCAGAGCAGCAGCACGCAGACCACCAGCACGCCATATAAACGCTCGGGCGTCCAACCGTACTGTTGAATTCGCACCCACAGTGACCAACCGGCAATCAGCATATAGATGGGCGCGACAACCAGGGCGCATTTGATCAGGTAGCGTAACGCGGCTGGATAGGGAAGCGCCTCTTTCTGCGGCTCGCGAACGATAGCTATCAACAGCAGCAGCAGCAGCGCCAGCGTTGACATCAACCCGGCTGCAGACACCCGCTGCGAGATAGCCTCCAGGCCGGTGAAGGGCAAGGTCAGTACAAACATCAGCGCCAGCAGCGCGACCAGGGGTAACAGACCGGTGGCGATCAAAGTCAGTAACTTTTGGACCGCCGCAACCAGACGCGACTGCGTGCGGGTCAGTACCACCGCCAGTGCGGTAACCAAGCCAAAGGCCACGTAGCCAAACCAGTCGGTATCAAAGAAAAGCGTGTCGAAGAAGGTAATACCAACGAGCTTAAACATCTCGCTCCATAGCAGGAGCACCATCCAGAACAGACCGTTGGCGACAAAGACAATCAGTAACGTCAGCGCATTAAGCCACAAACTCGTATAAAACTGCGCATAGCGGGCCTGCTGGCGGGATGCGTGGAGCGAGTACTGAATCCATGGCAATGCCAGCATCGCCATCAGCAGTAAGCGCCAGCCGTACAACATAAAAATATCATTTTGCCGCCACTTATCGCTGCCCTCGACTTGCCACTTTAGCCAGACGCTCATCGCCAGCACGACAACAAAGATCAGCGCCATCCAGTACCACAGCGCACGTTGTTTGAAAGAGACAACGGTGAGCAAAAGCGCCGATGAGAGAGCAATTGTCGCGGGCATGCCATAGAACAGCCAGCCGTCATTATGCGGCACCAGATATGTCATCAGCAGGTAGCACAATATCCCCTGTAACAGGCCGATAGATATCATGCCCCAGCGAGTAGTACGTGAAAGTTCAACACTATCCATGTCGTCACCCAGAATGAAGAGAAAAGGTAATTATCGCATCAACTTCACAATTTTGAGCATTGATAGGCCGATCCCGGACCACTGCGACGGGAAGTGAATCGATATTGTTTATGTATGAGTTACGTTATTTTCTTACGTGAATGCGATTACACTCACAAGTTTACCGCCAAAAACACTCTCTATTAACGTTTTAAGAACATTTTCCACAACAAAAAAGGGTTTCCTGCCATAATATCCGCCTCTTTGTGACAGGAGTCGCAGCGCATTCGGTTATCCGTGATTTTCCCGGATGCGTAAATCTATGAGCCTTGTCGCGGTTAGCAATCCCTAAAAAACCTTACTATTCCAGGTAATACATATTGGCTAAGGAGCAGTGAAATGCGTGTGAACAACAGTTTAACCCCGCAAGATCTCAAGGCTTATGGTATCAATGACGTTCAGGATATCGTTTACAATCCAGACTACGACACGCTTTTCCAGGAGGAACTTGATCCAAACCTGGAAGGTTATGAGCGTGGCGTGTTAACAAACCTGGGCGCCGTTGCCGTTGATACCGGTATCTTTACCGGACGTTCGCCAAAGGATAAGTATATTGTCCGTGACGACACCACGCGCGACACGCTCTGGTGGTCCGACAAAGGTAAAGGTAAGAACGACAACAAACCGCTCTCCCCGGAAACCTGGCAGCATCTGAAAGGATTAGTCACCCAGCAGCTTTCCGGCAAGCGTCTGTTTATCATTGATGCATTCTGCGGCGCTAACGCCGATACCCGCCTTTCCGTACGCTTCATTACCGAAGTAGCCTGGCAGGCGCATTTTGTTAAAAACATGTTCATCCGCCCAAGCGACGAAGAGCTGGTTGATTTCAAACCTGATTTCATCGTGATGAACGGCGCTAAATGCACTAACCCGCAGTGGAAAGAGCAGGGTCTGAACTCCGAAAACTTCGTGGCTTTCAATCTGACTGAGCGTATCCAGTTGATTGGTGGCACCTGGTACGGCGGCGAAATGAAGAAAGGTATGTTCTCCGTAATGAACTACCTGCTGCCGCTGAAAGGCATTGCCTCCATGCACTGCTCGGCAAACGTCGGGGAAAAAGGTGATGTGGCAGTCTTCTTTGGCCTGTCCGGTACAGGTAAAACAACGCTGTCCACCGATCCGAAACGCCGCCTGATTGGCGATGACGAACACGGCTGGGATGACGACGGCGTGTTTAACTTTGAAGGCGGTTGCTACGCGAAGACCATCAAACTGTCTAAAGATGCCGAGCCGGAAATCTACAACGCAATCCGTCGTGACGCGCTGCTGGAAAACGTCACCGTGCGCGCAGATGGTTCCATCGACTTCGACGACGGTTCCAAAACCGAAAACACCCGCGTGTCCTACCCGATTTATCACATCGATAACATCGTTAAGCCGGTGTCAAAAGCGGGTCACGCCACCAAAGTGATCTTCCTGACCGCCGATGCGTTTGGCGTGCTGCCGCCGGTCTCTCGCCTGACGGCAGACCAAACCCAGTACCACTTCCTGTCTGGCTTCACCGCCAAACTGGCCGGTACCGAACGTGGCGTCACCGAACCGACCCCAACCTTCTCAGCCTGCTTTGGCGCAGCATTCCTGTCACTGCACCCAACGCAGTACGCAGAAGTACTGGTGAAACGTATGCAGGCGGCAGGTGCGCAGGCATATCTGGTTAACACCGGCTGGAACGGTACCGGCAAGCGTATCTCTATCAAAGATACCCGCGCGATTATCGACGCTATCCTGAACGGTTCGCTGGATGACGCAGAAACGTTCCGTCTGCCGATGTTTGACCTGGCTATCCCAACCGAGCTGCCGGGCGTGGATACTCGCATTCTCGATCCGCGTAATACCTATGCTTCTCCGGAGCAGTGGCAGGAAAAAGCCAACGCGCTGGCAAAACTGTTTATCGAGAACTTCGAGAAATACACCGATACCCCTGCGGGTGAAGCGCTGGTTAGCGCCGGACCGAAGCTGTAACGAAGAGTGCCGGATGGCGGTTTCGCCTTATCCGGCCTACAGCAACAAAAAGGGAGGCATTTCGCCTCCCTTTCTTATGCGTCTTTCGTGGTGCCCTGCGCGCGAGTGAAGGGAACCGGAAGCCAGGCGCGGATCGACAACCCTCCTCGTTCACTGGTGCCAATTTCCAGCATACCGTTATGGTTATCGATAATACGCTGCACAATCGCCAGACCCAGGCCCGTGCCGCTGGTACTACGCGCGCTGTCGCCGCGGACAAATGGCTGGAACAGGTGTTTACGCTGCTCCGGCTTGATGCCCGGACCATCATCTTCTACCTGGAACCAGGCGCGATGCGTTTCCGTACCGCTGCTGACCTTAATCCAGCCGTTGCCGTAACGGGCGGCGTTAACCACCATATTGGCAACCGCACGCTTGATCGACAGCGGGTGCATTTTCACCTGAATGCTGCCCGGCAGCAGCGCAGTTTCGATTTCACGTTCATAGCCGCTTTCCGCTGCGACCACTTCGCCTAACACCGAGTTCAGATCCGCCATCTCCATCGGCATCTCCTGACCGGTACGCAGATAATCGATAAACTGCTCGATAATGGCATTACACTCTTCGATGTCCTTATTGATGGATTCCGCGAGATAACCATCCTCTTCGCCCATCATTTCGGTCGCCAGACGAATACGCGTCAGCGGAGTACGTAAATCGTGGCTCACGCCCGCCATTAACAGCGTACGGTCATCGGCCAGTTGCTTCACCCCCGCGGCCATATGGTTAAAGGCTCGGGTAACGGAGCGCACCTCTGAAGCGCCATACTCACGCAGCGGCGGCGGAATAATACCTTTCCCCACCTGCAGCGCCGCATGTTCAAGATCCACCAGAGGCCGGTTCTGGATACGGATAAACAGCCACGCGCCACCGATAGCCAACAGCATAATCGCCAGCGTGTAGCGGAACAGCGGTGAGAAATCGCCCTGATGGATCTCCGTCAGCGGCACGCGTACCCAGATATTGGGCGACAGCCAGGTTTTCAGCCATACGACCGGCGAGCTTTTGTTCACCTCAACACGGACTTCCGTCGGACCGCCCAGCTGCTGCGCCATCTGATGGCTTAAGAATTCATAGTGTTGCGCCCAACGCAGTCCAGCTTCTTCAGCGGCCTCGTTGGAATAGAGGGAAATACCCAGCTCACGATAAATTTCCCGGCGGAATGCGGGCGGCACCACCAGTTGCGTACCGTCCTCCAACTGCAGTTTATCGGTCATCAGCATACGAACTTCGTAGGCCAGGACCTTATTAAACTGCTGGAGGCTCGGCAGTATCGCGAAGTTCAGCACTACCAGGTAAGTCGTCACCAGGCTGGCAAACAGCAAGGTGACGATGAGCAATAACGTGCGGGCAAACGAACTTCGTGGCGAGAAGCGCATTCGCCTCATGCTTTAGAACCGTCCGGAACAAAGACGTAGCCGAGACCCCACACGGTCTGAATGTAGCGCGGATGCGCCGGGTCCTCTTCCACCATACGGCGCAGACGAGAAATCTGGACATCGATAGAACGCTCCATCGCCGAATATTCACGACCACGGGCCAGGTTCATCAGCTTGTCGCGGGACAGCGGCTCGCGCGGGTGGCTTACCAGCGCTTTCAGTACCGCAAATTCCCCGCTGGTGAGCGGCATTGGCTCATCTTCACGGAACATTTCACGCGTACCGAGGTTCAGTTTAAACTTACCAAAAGCAATGACCGCTTCTTCCTGAGAAGGCGCGCCCGGCAGTTCGTTCGCCTGACGACGCAGTACAGCGCGAATACGCGCCAGCAGTTCTCGCGGGTTAAACGGCTTCGGAATGTAATCGTCAGCGCCGATTTCCAGTCCAACGATACGATCGACTTCTTCACCCTTCGCCGTGACCATAATGATCGGCATCGGGTTGCTTTGACTGCGCAGGCGACGGCAAATAGACAGGCCATCTTCTCCCGGCAGCATTAAATCCAGCACCATCAGGTGAAAGGACTCACGGGTCAGCAGACGATCCATCTGCTCAGCGTTAGCGACGCTTCGAACCTGGAAGCCCTGCTCGGTCAGATAACGCTCCAGAAGCGCACGCAAGCGCATGTCGTCATCGACCACCAGAATCTTATAGTTCTCTTGCATTGTTATTACTCCCAAAGGTTCGCAACAATTAAGTGTATATTCTTAAGAAAGCTAACGTGAGTCACCAGCGAATTCTGGTATGAATTCCAGGCTAAATTGTTACAAAGCATATTAAACAGCAGCTTAAGTATACAATGTTTCTCGCAATACATTATTTATTCTGTTGATATGCTCGCGTAATACTAATTGTGCGCATCATCACAGAGTCGAAGGTAAAACAATAAGATGAAAACGCCCCTGATAACCCGCGAAGGGTATGAAAAACTCAAACAAGAGCTGAATTACCTCTGGCGTGAAGAGCGCCCGGAAGTCACCAAAAAGGTTACCTGGGCCGCAAGTCTGGGTGACCGCAGCGAAAATGCCGACTACCAGTATAATAAAAAGCGTCTGCGTGAGATCGACCGCCGTGTCCGTTATTTGACCAAGTGCATGGAGAATTTGAAAATCGTCGATTACTCCCCGCAGCAAGAGGGCAAAGTCTTCTTTGGCGCGTGGGTCGAGATAGAAAATGACGATGGCGACATCCGTAAATTCCGCATTGTCGGCTACGATGAGATCTTCGGTCGTAAAGATTACATTTCTATCGACTCACCGATGGCGCGGGCGCTGCTGAAAAAAGAGGTCGGCGATCTCGCGATAGTCAACACCCCTGGTGGTGAAGCCAGTTGGTACGTGAACGAAATTGAATACGTTAAGTGAGACCGGAACAATCCGAAGCCCCGGTAGATGACTGGCATTTTTGCCAGTCAATCCGTATAACTATCCCCTGATTTTTTATCCTATAGACGAAGCTATCCATGATGAATGATTCTTTCTGCCGCATTATCGCAGGTGAAATTCAGGCTCGTGCTGAACAGGTAGAAGCTGCCGTTCGCCTGCTTGACGAAGGAAACACCGTGCCGTTTATCGCACGTTATCGTAAGGAAATCACCGGCGGTCTGGACGATACGCAACTGCGTAATCTGGAGACCCGTCTGGGATATCTGCGTGAACTGGAAGACCGCCGTCAGGCAATCCTGAAATCTATCGGCGAGCAAGGCAAACTGACCGACGATCTGGCGAACGCGATCAACGGCACGTTAAGTAAGACCGAACTCGAAGATCTCTATCTGCCGTACAAACCTAAGCGCCGCACCCGTGGGCAGATAGCCATTGAGGCCGGACTGGAGCCGCTGGCAGATCTGCTGTGGAACGAACCATCCCACGACCCGGAAACAGAAGCTGCAAAATATCTCAACGCCGAAAACGGCGTGGCCGATACCAAAGCCGCCCTTGATGGCGCACGCTACATTCTGATGGAGCGCTTCGCCGAAGACGCTGCGCTGCTGGCAAAAGTGCGTGATTATTTGTGGAAAAACGCCCATCTGGTTGCCGCCGTGGTTAGTGGCAAAGAAGAGGAAGGCGCTAAGTTCCGCGATTACTTCGATCACCACGAACCTATTTCTACCGTTCCATCCCACCGTGCGCTGGCCATGTTCCGTGGTCGTAACGAAGGCGTGTTGCAGCTTTCACTAAATGCCGATCCGCAATTCGATGAGCCGCCAAAAGAGAGCCACGGCGAGCAGATTATCCAGGATCACCTGGGACTGCGCCTGAACAACGCCCCCGCTGACAGCTGGCGTAAAGGCGTTGTTAGCTGGACGTGGCGCATCAAAGTGCTGATGCACCTTGAAACTGAGCTGATGGGTACCGTGCGTGAACGTGCGGAAGATGAAGCAATCAACGTCTTTGCCCGTAACCTGCATGACCTGCTGATGGCCGCCCCGGCCGGGCTGCGCGCCACAATGGGTCTCGATCCGGGTCTGCGTACCGGTGTAAAAGTGGCGGTGGTTGACGGTACCGGCAAGCTGGTCGCGACCGACACTATTTATCCGCATACCGGCCAGGCAGCCAAAGCCGCCGTTGCCGTGGCGGCGTTGTGTGAAAAATACAACGTTGAGCTGGTCGCGATTGGTAACGGTACGGCGTCGCGTGAAACCGAGCGTTTCTTCCTCGACGTGCAGAAACAATTCCCGAAAGTGACCGCGCAGAAGGTGATCGTCAGCGAAGCCGGGGCATCGGTTTACTCTGCTTCCGAGCTGGCGGCGCTGGAGTTCCCGGATCTCGATGTTTCGCTGCGTGGCGCGGTGTCTATCGCCCGTCGTTTGCAGGATCCGTTGGCGGAGCTGGTGAAAATCGATCCGAAATCTATCGGCGTGGGCCAGTATCAGCACGATGTTAGCCAGACGCAACTGGCGCGCAAGCTGGATGCGGTGGTGGAAGACTGCGTGAACGCCGTCGGCGTCGATCTGAATACCGCTTCCGTGCCGCTGCTGACCCGCGTTGCTGGCCTGACGCGCATGATGGCGCAAAACATCGTCGCCTGGCGCGATGAGAACGGTCAGTTTCAGAACCGTCAGCAACTGCTAAAAGTTAGCCGCCTGGGGCCAAAAGCCTTTGAACAGTGCGCGGGCTTCCTGCGTAT
This sequence comes from Citrobacter sp. RHB35-C21, assembly GCF_013816515.1. Taxonomy (NCBI): domain Bacteria; kingdom Pseudomonadati; phylum Pseudomonadota; class Gammaproteobacteria; order Enterobacterales; family Enterobacteriaceae; genus Citrobacter; species Citrobacter sp. RHB35-C21. Next base: position 325,180 of record NZ_CP057147.1, on the reverse strand, counting down.
CAACCATGGCGATAACCCACTGGATGCATCTACCGTTCACCCGGAAGCTTATCCGATTGTGGAACGCATTCTGGCCGCAACCGAGCAATCGCTGCGTGACCTGATGGGCAACAGCAACGAACTGCGCAATTTGAAAGCAGCCGATTTTACCGACGAACGCTTCGGGGTGCCGACCGTCACCGACATCATCAAAGAGCTGGAAAAACCGGGCCGCGACCCGCGTCCTGAATTTAAAACCGCGCAGTTTGCTGATGGCGTAGAAACCATGAACGATCTGCTGCCGGGAATGATTCTGGAAGGGGCAGTCACTAACGTCACGAACTTCGGCGCGTTTGTTGATATTGGCGTTCATCAGGATGGTCTGGTGCATATCTCTTCATTGTCGAATAAGTTCGTCGAAGATCCACACACCGTGGTGAAAGCGGGCGACATTGTGAAGGTGAAAGTGCTGGAAGTTGACCTGCAACGTAAGCGTATCGCACTGACCATGCGTCTGGACGAGCAGCCGGGTGAAACCAATGCGCGTCGCGGCGGCGGGAATAACGATCGCACTCAAAGCAATCGCCCAGCGCCAAAAGCCGCGAAACCTCGTGGTCGTGACGCACAGCCTGCGGGTAACAGCGCCATGATGGATGCGCTGGCGGCGGCAATGGGTAAAAAACGCTAGTGTGACTTTTGTGCCGGATGGGGGTGTAACCTCCTTATCCGGCTAACTTGTTGCAATTAATTTGTAAGCCGGATAACACGCGTGAGCGTCGCCATCCGGCATATTTAGTCTATTTCCCGCTTTCTACCGCCATATATTTATCACTTCATTAACAGATGAAACCTTAATTAAACATTAAGTTCCTCACTAATTATTTCCGTGAATCATTCGTTCCCAACCAGAATAAATATTGAGGAATATCAAAATTGGCGCAAATTATTATCCAATTGTACATTCCGTCACATTTATTCTATTGATGATAGAAACCATTCTCATTATCATTGATCTGTTGATTATTTACTCTTTCCTTACGTTGGCTAATCATCTGGCCTCATGCCGCCTTGCCGCCCCATGAGGTAATCATCCAGTTAGCGAGATATAAGTAGGTCCCTATGCAATTCACTCCTGACAGTGCGTGGAAAATTACCGGTTTTGCCCGTGAAATCAGCCCGGCTTATCGTCAGAAACTGTTGTCACTTGGCATGCTACCCGGCTCCTCTTTCAACGTGGTACGCGTCGCCCCACTCGGCGATCCTATCCATATCGAAACGCGTCGCGTAAGTCTGGTATTGCGTAAGAAAGATCTGGCGTTATTAGAAGTGGAAGCGGTTTCCTGTTAATACAGTGAGTCTATAAAAATGAAAAAACTAACCATTGGTTTAATTGGCAATCCTAATTCCGGCAAGACAACTTTATTCAACCAGCTTACCGGCGCACGCCAGCGTGTAGGCAACTGGGCAGGCGTTACCGTTGAGCGTAAAGAAGGTCATTTCGCAACGACGGACCACCAGGTCACGCTGGTTGATTTACCCGGCACCTATTCTCTGACGACAATCTCATCCCAGACCTCTCTAGATGAGCAGATCGCCTGTCACTATATTTTAAGCGGCGACGCGGATCTCTTGATCAACGTGGTCGATGCTTCAAACCTTGAACGCAACCTCTACCTGACGTTGCAACTGCTTGAGCTGGGCATCCCCTGCATCGTCGCGTTGAATATGCTGGATATTGCCGAGAAGCAGCAAATCCGTATCGATATCGATGCCCTCTCCGCTCGCCTTGGTTGCCCGGTGGTTCCGCTGGTATCCACCCGCGCCCGCGGCATTGAAGCGCTAAAGCTGGCTATCGATCGCTACAAAGAAAACGACACCGTCGAGCTGGTTCATTATGCCCAGCCGCTGCTGCAGGAAGCGGATTCCCTCGCCGATGCGATGGCCAAAGATATGCCGTTAAAACAGCGCCGCTGGCTGGGCCTGCAGATGCTGGAAGGCGATATCTACAGCCGGGCCTACGCGGGTGATGCCGCGCAAAACCTTGATGCCGCCATTGCACGTCTGAGCGAGACAATGGACGATCCGGCACTGCATATCGCCGATGCGCGCTATCAGTGCATTGCCGCTATCTGCGATACCGTCAGCAACACCCTGACGGCAGAGCCGAGCCGCTTCACCACCGCAGTAGATAAAATCGTCCTCAACCGCTTCCTCGGGCTGCCGATTTTCCTGTTCGTGATGTACCTGATGTTCCTGCTCGCCATCAACATTGGCGGCGCGCTGCAACCGTTGTTTGACGTCGGCTCCGTAGCGCTCTTTATCCATGGTATTCAGTGGATTGGCTACACGCTGCACTTCCCGGACTGGCTCACTATCTTTTTGGCGCAAGGTCTTGGCGGCGGGATTAACACCGTGCTGCCACTGGTACCGCAAATCGGCATGATGTACCTGTTCCTCTCCTTCCTTGAAGACTCCGGTTACATGGCGCGCGCCGCGTTTGTAATGGACCGTCTGATGCAGGCGCTGGGACTGCCGGGCAAATCGTTTGTCCCGCTGATCGTCGGCTTTGGCTGTAACGTACCGTCAGTGATGGGCGCACGTACGCTGGACGCCCCGCGTGAACGTCTGATGACTATCATGATGGCACCGTTTATGTCCTGTGGCGCTCGCCTGGCGATTTTCGCCGTCTTTGCCGCAGCGTTCTTTGGTCAGAACGGTGCGCTGGCGGTCTTCTCACTGTACGTACTGGGTATCGTTATGGCGGTATTGACCGGTCTGATGCTCAAACACACCATCATGCGTGGCGAAGCAACGCCGTTCGTGATGGAGCTGCCGGTGTACCACGTGCCGCACATTAAGAGTCTGATTATTCAGACCTGGCAACGCCTGAAAGGCTTCGTTCTGCGTGCGGGTAAAGTCATCATCATCGTCAGCATTTTCCTCAGCGCGTTTAACAGTTTCTCGCTGAGCGGAAAAATCGTCGACAACATCAACGACTCTGCTCTGGCTTCCGTCAGCCGCGTAATCACGCCGGTCTTTAAGCCGATTGGCGTTCACGAAGATAACTGGCAGGCAACCGTAGGTCTGTTCACCGGCGCGATGGCGAAAGAAGTGGTTGTCGGTACGCTGAACACGCTCTATACCGCAGAAAACATTCAGGAAGAAGAGTTCAACCCGGCAGATTTCCACCTCGGTGACGAGCTGCTCGGCGCGGTAGATGAGACCTGGCAAAGCCTGAAAGACACCTTCAGCCTGAGCGTACTGGCTAACCCTATTGAAGCCAGCAAGGGCGACGGTGAAATGGCTACGGGTGCAATGGGCGTGATGGGCGAAAAATTTGGCAGCGCTGCTGCCGCTTACAGCTACCTGATTTTCGTGCTGCTGTATGTGCCGTGTATTTCGGTAATGGGCGCTATTGCACGTGAATCCAGCCGTGGCTGGATGAGCTTCTCGATTCTGTGGGGCCTGAACATCGCCTACTCTCTGTCGACGCTGTTTTATCAGGCGGTCAGCTACAAAGAGCACCCGACCTACAGCCTGGTGTGCATTTTAGCTGTCATCCTGTTTAACATTGTGTTGCTGGGCCTGCTGCGTCGAGCTCGCAGTCGCGTGGATCTCGCACTGCTGGCGACCAACAGGACGGCAAGCTCCTGCTGTTCCAGCACCACTGGCGACTGCCACTGAGGTTATCGACAATGGCATCGCTTATTCAGGTTCGTGATTTATTGGCTTTGCGGGGACGCATGGAGGCAACTCAAATTAGCCACACGCTGCACACCCCGCAGCCCATGATTGACGCCATGCTGAATCAGTTAGAAAAGATGGGTAAAGCGGTGCGGATTCAGGACGATGCCGACGGGTGTCTTTCCGGAAGCTGCAAGAGCTGCCCGGAAGGTAAAGCCTGCCTGCGCGAGTGGTGGGCTTTGCGCTAGTTCGATGCCGGATGGCGCTACGCTTCCGGTCTAAAAATGACTGCAAACGTCCTGGCCGGATAAAGCGTTTATGCTGATATCCGGCTTTTTGCGTAATGGATTCCACAAAGATGTCTCTGTTTCAGCAAAGCAGATCTATCCTCCAGCCTGTCGCGCATCGTTATCAACTCGTGAATGATTACTGGCGACCAGGGAAGTAGAGTCTCGTCATCTTGTTTCTCAGGTGACGGATCGCCATGAATACTGACACGACTGCTACGCCGCATGACGCGATTTTTAAAACGTTCTTAAACCACCCTGCTACCGCACGCGACTTTCTTCGGCTCCATCTTCCAGCCTCTTTGCAAAAACTGTGCGATCTGAACACGCTACAACTGGAATCGGGCAGCTTTATTGAGGACGATTTGCGCGCGTACTATTCCGATGTGCTGTGGTCATTAAAAACCCGCGAAGGCGATGGCTATATTTACACCATCATGGAGCATCAGAGTACCGCCGATGCCCATATGGCATTTCGGCTGATGCGTTATGCCATTGCGGTCATGCATCGTCATTTGGCTGCAGGTCACAAGAAACTCCCGCTGGTGATACCCATGCTTTTTTATCATGGCGCGGCTAGTCCATACCCCTACTCACTCTGCTGGCTGGACGAATTTGACGACCCAAAGGCCGCCAGACAACTTTATACCTCAGCGTTTCCACTGATCGATATCACCGTGGTTCCCGATGACGAGATCATGCAGCATCGCCGGATGGCGCTGTTGGAACTCATCCAAAAACATATTCGTAAACGCGATTTGATGGGGCTGGTAGAAAAACTGGCCATCCTGCTTATTAAAGGACACGCTAATGACAGCCAGTTGAAAGCCTTGTTTAATTATCTAATGCAGGTCGGGGACACCGCACATTTTACCGAGTTTCTTCATGAGGTCGCCGAACGTTTACCCCAACATAAGGAAAAGTTGATGACTATCGCCGAAAGATTACGACAAGAAGGGCATCTTAATGGTCTTCAGGAAGGTCATATGAAAGGGTTACAAGAGGGGTTACAAACGGGCTTGCAACAAGGTAAACGAGAGGAAGCTTTACGTATTGCATCAACCCTGCAGGCTGATGGTATCGACCCGCTGACCATCTTCAGAATTACCGGCCTGACCGCTGAGGATCTGGCTACACGCAGCCATTAATCTCAAGCCCGGTAAGCGCGGCTCTACCGGGCAACACAACAGATTTATAGGCGTTTTTTTAACGCCACCAGCGCTGCGCAGAACTCTGCAGGATGCGAGATAAACGGTGCATGCGCCGCTTTAGCAAATATCAATGACTCGCTATGCGGCCACAGGGCATCGAGCATTGGGACCACTTTGCGCGGAACCAGTCCATCGAGATAGCCGTACAACCGCAGAAAAGGCATGTTCACAACGCACAGAGGCTCACGCAGATCGACCGTTTTCAGGATCTCCAGTCCGCCATTGAGCACCTCGACCTTCGGCATGGGTAACGCCAGCACTGTTTTCTTCAGTGCTCGCGCATCCTGACGCGCGGTGTCCGTGCCCATCGTCTGCAACGCCAGAAAACGTTCCACCGTACGCTGGAAATCTTCGATCAACTGCTGCTGGAAACCTGCCAGCACTTCTGGCTTGATACCCGGCCACTCGTCGCGCGCACTAAAGCAAGGGGAAGACGCCACGGTCACCAGCGCCTGAACACGTTCAGGATGGGTTAACGCCACCTGGCTTGCGACCAGCCCGCCCAGACTCCAGCCGAGCCAGATGGCTTTCTCCGGTGCCTGTTTTACTACCCGCTCAGCCATCTCTTCCAGCGACATTGCGCCGAACCCCTGGCTGCGACCAAATCCCGGTAAGTCGACAAGATGCAGCGTGAAATGCGAACTCAATTCCTCGCTTATGCAATGCCAAACTTGCGCATTCAGTCCCCATCCGTGCAGCAGCACAAGATGGCAATTTCCCGAACCCTGGGTCTGCCACCAGATGTCATTCATCAGTTATTGTTCTCTTTTAGCCTGAAAGGATGCTTCTATGCTAACAGTACCGGGATTGTGCTGGCTATGCCGAATGCCCCTGACGTTAGGGCATTGGGGGATCTGTTCAGTCTGCACACGGGCAACGCATCAGCACGTCAGCCGGTGCCCTCAATGTGGACTTCCTGCCGCGCATACCGTCGTTCCCTGCGGGCGCTGTCTGCAAAAACCACCTCCGTGGCAGCGACTGGTTACCGTCAGCGACTATGCTCCGCCGTTGAGCGGGCTTATCCACCAGCTCAAGTTTTCCCGACGTGGCGAAATGGCCCCCGCTCTTTCACGCTTGCTGTTGCTGGAGGTATTACAGGCCCGGCGCGTCAGCGGTCTTCCTCTGCCGGACAGGCTCGTCAGCGTCCCGCTCTGGCAACGCCGGCACTGGCGCAGAGGGTTTAATCAGAGCGACTTACTGTGTCGTCCCCTGGCCCGCTGGCTGGGCTGCGACTGGGACAGCCGGGCCATCACGCGGGTTCGGGCAACCGCCACACAGCACCATCTCAGCGCCCGATTACGTAAACGTAACCTGAAAAACGCCTTTCGCCTTGAATTGCCAGTGCAGGGACTCCATATGGTCATTGTGGATGATGTCGTCACTACCGGAAGTACCGTCGCGGAAATCGCGCAGCTGCTTTTACGCAACGGCGCGGCGACTGTCCAGGTATGGTGCCTGTGTCGAACCTTGTAGAGCCTCGATGATGGGCGTATTATAACCAAGTAAAATAGTCAACTATTAGGCCATTACTATGATCCATATTTCCGATGCTGCACAAGCGCACTTTGCCAAACTGCTGGCAAATCAGGAAGAAGGGACACAAATCCGCGTATTTGTGATTAATCCCGGCACGCCTAACGCTGAATGCGGCGTTTCTTATTGTCCGCCGGACGCCGTGGAAGCAACCGACACCGCCATTAAATTTGACCTGCTGACCGCATATGTTGATGAACTGAGCTCACCGTATCTGGAAGATGCAGAAATCGATTTCGTTACCGACCAGTTAGGCTCCCAACTGACCCTGAAAGCACCAAACGCCAAAATGCGTAAAGTTGCCGATGATGCGCCGCTGATGGAACGCGTGGAGTACATGTTGCAATCGCAGATCAACCCACAGCTGGCAGGTCACGGTGGTCGCGTCTCTCTGATGGAAATCACCGATGAAGGCTACGCTATTCTGCAGTTTGGCGGCGGATGTAACGGCTGTTCAATGGTAGATGTAACGCTGAAAGAAGGTATCGAGAAGCAGCTGCTGGCTGAATTCCCTGAACTGAAAGGCGTTCGCGATTTAACCGAACACCAGCGCGGCGAGCACTCTTACTACTAACGCCTCAACCTGTCGAGTTTCCGTAGGCCCGTTAAGACGCATCCGCGCCGCCATCGGGCATTGATGCCGGATGGCAGCGTAATCGCTTTATCCGGCCTACAACCTTGCATTTCTCCGCATATTTCCTGCAACAATCCCCCTCATAATTTGACCAGCCTCTCATAATTTAAATTTTGCCTGCCCAGGTGATTTTCAAGCGCCGCATGTTACCCGTATCATTCGCATCAGCACCTAACACACACATAACAGCCAGCTAAACTGATTAGTTTTGAAGGCAACCAGCATTGGTGCTGAGAATGCTCTGTTCCCGGTCGGGACAATCGGAATTTGTCATCTAAACACTGACGTTACCCATAACAAAGTAAAGGCCAGGTAAATCATGCCATTAGTCATCGTTGCTATCGGTGTAATCTTGTTACTCCTCCTGATGATCCGTTTCAAAATGAACGGCTTCATCGCTCTCGTCCTGGTGGCGCTTGCTGTCGGATTGATGCAAGGGATGCCACTGGATAAAGTCATCGGTTCGATTAAAGCCGGCGTCGGCGGAACCCTTGGCAGCCTCGCCCTGATTATGGGTTTTGGCGCCATGCTGGGCAAAATGCTGGCGGACTGCGGCGGCGCACAGCGCATCGCAACCACCCTGATTGCTAAATTCGGCAAAAAACATATTCAGTGGGCGGTGGTATTAACCGGCTTCACCGTCGGTTTTGCCCTGTTCTACGAAGTCGGCTTCGTGCTGATGCTGCCGCTGGTGTTCACCATCGCCGCTGCTGCCAACATCCCGCTGCTGTATGTTGGCGTGCCGATGGCTGCAGCGCTGTCCGTAACTCACGGCTTCCTGCCGCCGCACCCAGGTCCGACCGCTATTGCCACCATTTTCCACGCAGATATGGGTAAAACCCTGCTGTTTGGTACGATTCTGGCAATCCCGACCGTTATTCTCGCCGGTCCGGTGTACGCTCGCTTCCTGAAAGGCATCGATAAGCCAATCCCGGAAGGTCTGTACAGCGCGAAAACGTTTACCGAAGAAGAGATGCCTGGCTTTGGCGTCAGCGTCTGGACCTCCCTGGTACCGGTTATCCTGATGGCGATGCGCGCCGTGGCGGAGATGATTCTGCCAAAAGGCCACGCTTTCCTGACGGTGGCAGAATTCCTGGGTGACCCGGTTATGGCAACGCTTATCGCGGTGCTGATTGCGATGTTCACTTTTGGTCTGAACCGTGGACGTTCGATGGATCAGATCAACGACACGCTGGTGTCCTCAATCAAAATCATCGCGATGATGCTGTTGATCATTGGTGGTGGCGGTGCCTTCAAACAGGTCCTGGTGGATAGCGGCGTGGACAAGTACATCGCGTCAATGATGCACGGTTCAAACGTTTCTCCGCTGCTGATGGCATGGTCTATCGCTGCGGTACTGCGTATCGCACTGGGCTCCGCAACCGTTGCAGCGATCACCGCTGGTGGGATTGTGGCACCGCTGATTGCAACGACCGGCGTAAGCCCTGAGCTAATGGTTATTGCGGTTGGTTCCGGTTCCGTCATTTTCTCCCACGTCAACGATCCGGGCTTCTGGCTGTTCAAGGAGTACTTCAACTTGACCATCGGTGAAACCATCAAGTCATGGTCAATGCTGGAAACCATTATCTCCGTCTGCGGTCTGGTAGGGTGTCTGCTGCTGGGTATGGTGGTCTGATAAAACTGTGCCGGGTGGCGCTTCGCTTACCCGGCCTACCTCCTATCACCCTAAAAAAGCCGGGGAAATCCCCGGCTTTATTACTTCTTCTTCGCGGCCGCTTTTCGGCGCTTATCCAAATCCTTAATCAGCTTGTTCACACCGTCATCGGCAAACATCTGCTCCAGCGTGGCGGTGAGCTTACGCCGCCAGTTTTTGTACTGGTCGCTGGTCCCGGGAATATTGACCGGCTCAGCCATATCCAGCCAGTCTTCCGGTTGCAGGCCCAACAGCGCACTGTTGCTGTCAGCGATGTAGCGTTGCATGCCGCGATTAAGAATCGGCGTCATCGACATCAGTGACGCCTTGTGACCAGCACGTTTTGGCAGGCACCCGTATTTGTGCAACGCGTCCAGCAGCCCCTGTTTCGCCAGTTCTCTGTCCTGATACAACCCACGCAGCACGACTTCATCCGGATACAGACCCAGTGCCTTACCCAGCGTCAGATCGCCGCTATCCCAATAACCTTTAAGCGTAGGAAGGTCATGCGTCGCCGCGACTGCCATTGATTGTTCCGGGTACGCTTTCGGCGCGCGGAAGTTTTTCTCATGGTCATTCTCAAAATAAAGCACTTTGTAGGAGTACACTCCGCTGTCACGCAGCTTGCTGACGATCTCTACCGGCACAGTCCCCAGATCTTCACCAATTACCATGCAGTGATGACGTTTACTTTCCAGCGCCAGAATTGAAAGCAGATCGTCGACCGGATAATGCACGTAGGCGCCGTGATCGGCAGTTTCACCGTAAGGGATCCACCACAGACGCAGCATCGACATAACATGGTCGATACGCAACGCACCGCAGTTCTGCATATTGGCACGCAGCAGTTCGATAAACGGTTCGTAAGCGCGTGCCGTGATGATATGCGGATCCATCGGCGGCAATCCCCAGTTTTGCCCGAGCGGACCGAGAATATCCGGCGGTGCGCCAACCGAGGCTTTCAGGCAATACAACTCGCGGTCGCACCAGGTTTCCGCCCCGCCTTCGGCCACGCCGACAGCCAGATCGCGATATAATCCAATCGGCATCGCAAAGCCCTGGCTGGTTTTCCAGCAATCAGCAAACTGGGTATACGCCAGCCACTGCAACCACAGGTAGAAATCCACTTCATCACGATGCTCTTCGCAAAAGCGTTTTACCTCTGGCGAATCCACCGACTGGAAAGCTTGCGGCCACACCGGCCAGCCCCAGCGCAGTGCGTCCTCTTTCACCTGATGTGCATGCAGCGCGTCAAAGGCCGCCTGCCAGTACAGGCTATCCCCTTCCTGAATCACAAACTGACGAAATGCCGCCATCTGCTCATCGTCACGTGCAGAGAAGCTTTTCCACGCCATACGCAGCGCTGTCATCTTCAATGCGGTAACGGCAGAATAATCAACCCACTCGGTATCACGCGCGCGTTGCAGAGCTTGCTGAGTCGCGGGTTTCTGCCACCAGGCCTGCGCCTCTTTACTCAGGCGAAAATCGTCTACTGCGTTCACATCTATATAAATAACGTTCAGCCAGCGGCGTGACGACGGGCTGTACGGACTGGCACTCTCCGGGTTCGCCGGATACAGCGCGTGAATCGGATTCAGGCCGATAAACGCGCCGCCGCGTTGCGCCACCTCCACCAGCATGGCACGGAGATCGCCAAAGTCGCCAATCCCCCAGTTTTTTTCTGAACGCAGGGTATAGAGCTGAACGCATGCGCCCCACAGCTTCTGCCCGGCTAACAGAGCCTGCGGCTCATAGCAGCGTTTCGGCGCGACGATGATGCGGCAATGGGTACGCAACTCCCCCTGGGTGAGGGTAAGCGTGTGATACCCTTCCGGCAGCTTCGCCGGAAGGTTGAACGATTTACCGCCGACGGCATGTCCTTTGTGCTGCACGCCCTCTTCGGTGGTCAGCAGCCAGGTAAACTCTCCGCGTCCCTCAACTGCCAGCGGCATTTTCTTACCAGCGGTATAAACCATGACATTCGGCACCGGGGTCACCGCCACCTGAGCGGTGGCGGTGGAGCGATGCATAGCGTCAAGCAAACGCCGCTTGGTTTCGACGCCAATAGACTGCGGTTTACCGTGGGCATTAATGTAATTGGGGCTGATCCCCGCCGCCAACGCGGCATTATCCAGACGTTTGCTTTCCATCGCGGTTCCTTAACGTTTCGCCTGCCAGATACGAGTCTGATAATCGCGGATGGAGCGATCCGAACTGAACATGCCGCAACGCGCGGTATTCAGAATCGCCGCCCGGGTCCAGGCTTCCTGGTCACGATACAACACGTCAACCTGCTTCTGGGCTTCAACATAGGCCGCGAAGTCCGCCATTAACAGATACGGGTCACCGCCCTGCTTGCCGATACTGTGCAGCATCTGGTCGAAGGCATGTTTATCGCCGTCGCTGTACTTCCCGCTTTCCAGCTCTTTCAGAACAGCATCCAGCACTTTATCTTTCTTACGCCATTTCACCGGGTCGTAACCTTTGGCCTTGAGCGCCTTCACCTCTTCCACGGTATGACCAAAGATAAAGATATTCTCGTCACCTACCTTCTCGGCGATTTCGACGTTTGCGCCATCCAGCGTACCGACGGTTAACGCACCGTTCAGCGCCAGCTTCATGTTACCGGTGCCGGAAGCCTCTTTCCCTGCGGTGGAGATTTGCTCAGAGATATCCGCCGCTGGGATCAACATTTCCGCCGCCGAGACACAATAATCCGGCAGGAATACGACCTTCAGCTTGTCGCCCACTTGCGGGTCGTTATTGATGGTTTCTGCAACCTTGTTAATGGCGAAGATGATATTTTTCGCCAGGTAGTAACCCGGAGCGGCTTTCGCGCCAAACAGGAATACGCGCGGCACGCGATCGGCCTGCGGGTTCTCACGGATTTCTTTGTACAACGCCAGAATATGCAGCAAGTTGAGGTGCTGACGCTTGTACTCATGCAGGCGTTTAATCTGAATATCAAAGAGAGCGTTTGTCGTTATCTCAATACCGGTACGCGCTTTAATAAACTTCACCAGACGCGCTTTGTTCGCCAGCTTGATGTCACGATACTGCTGACGAAACTTCGCGTCGTCGGCGTATTTTTCCAGGTTAATCAACTGATCGAGGTCGTTGGCCCACTCTTTTTTCAGCGATTTATCCAGCAGCGCGGCAAGTGCCGGGTTGCACTGCTTAATCCAGCGACGCGGAGTAATCCCGTTAGTGACGTTATGGAATTTGTTCGGCCAGAGCTGATGATATTCCGGGAACAGATCCTTCACCACCAAATCGGAGTGCAGCGCCGCCACGCCGTTAACCGCAAAGCCGCTGACCACGCACATGTTGGCCATACGCACCTGTTTGTTGTGCACCACCGCCAGCTTCGCCCAAACTTCAGCGTCACCCGGCCAGGTTTTATCGACCAGCTTCTTAAAGCGGTCGTTAATCTCTTTGATGATTTGCATATGGCGCGGCAGTAGTGCTTTCACCAGCTTCTCGTCCCAGCACTCCAGCGCCTCTGGCATCAAAGTGTGGTTGGTATAAGCAAAGGTCTTACTGGTAATAGCCCACGCATCGTCCCAGCTCATCTGGTGCTCATCAATCAGCACACGCAGTAGCTCAGGGATGGCGATGGTCGGGTGAGTATCGTTGAGCTGAATCACCTCAAAATCAGCCAGCTCATGCAGTTTACGCCCTGCCAGATGATGGCGGCGCAGAATGTCAGCTACGGAGCAAGCGCACTGGAAGTATTGCTGCATCAGGCGCAGCTTTTTACCCGCGGTGTGGTTGTCGTTCGGGTACAGCACTTTGGTCAGTTTTTCAGCGTCGATGCCCTGCTGCTCTGCGCGCAGGAAATCGCCGTCATTAAATTTGGTCAGGTTAAACGGATGCGCGTGGCTGGCCTGCCACAGACGTAGCGGTTGCGCCACGCCGTTACGGTAGCCGAGAACCGGTAGATCCCAGGCCTGGCCGGTGATAACAAACCCCGGCTCCCAGTGCCCTTCTTTGGTGACCTTGCCGCCAATCCCTACTTGCACATCCAGTGCCTCGTTGTGACGGAACCACGGATAGCTGCCGCGATGCCAGTCATCCGGGGCTTCCATCTGCTGCCCATCGGCAAATGACTGACGGAACAGGCCGTACTGGTAGTTGAGACCATAGCCCGTCGCCGATTGACCGACTGTCGCCATCGAATCAAGGAAGCAGGCCGCCAGGCGCCCCAATCCACCGTTACCCAGCGCCGGGTCGATCTCTTCTTCCAGCAGATCGGTCAGGTTGACGTCATGCGCTTTCAGCTCATCGCTCACCGCCTGATACCAGCCGAGATTGAGTAAGTTGTTGCCGGTCAGACGGCCAATCAAAAACTCCATCGAGATGTAGTTAACATGGCGCTGATTTTTTGCCGGCTTCGCCGCAGGCTGGGCGCTGAGTAACTCAGCCAACGCCCCACTCACTGCCTGCCACCACTGGCGCGACGTCATTTCTTGAGCCGACAGTAAACCGAAGCGCTGCCACTGACGCGTCAGGGCAGCCTGAAATTGATCTTTGTTGAAAGTAGGCTGTGACATAGGGGTTCCAGATCCTTAGGTAATAAAACAACGTTATCGCTAGTTTGCCAGGCTCGTTGTTGACCTTCCTCATCCTGGCACGGATTAGGCAGGGAGGAGGAGCGGGGATGAGCATAAAAGTGTGATCGCCGCCACTTAAAGGGGGTGTTATCGCCCGTAAATTCGCGTAAGCCCGGCATAACGCCCCTGTAATGCCCAACGGACGACGCATTAATAACAAGAGATAAATCGACAATATCAAATAGAGGGGTGACGATGGGAAACAATCTGTAAACAGAGAAATAGTTTCTAACCTGAAATATCCAAGGTGGATAAGATAATTCACATAAAACTTTTAAGTCGGCCACAAAATTCGGCTCTTTACATTAAGCAACTGAGTAACCTTATAAAAAGGGAGGTATTTTTCGGCTCAGCCAAAATACCGACGGATCCAGTCGCCACGCCTGTTGTGACTCTTTAAAGCAATTAATGTAATAGATGTTTAGATTTGTGACATAGTGCAAAATCAGACACACAAAAAGTCCGCTTAGCTTGCATAAAACACTAATCTGGCCGACCTTATATCTATTAATTACGAAGCGCAAAAAAAATCATTTTTCCCCATTTTCACACAGTGAAGTGACTAACTTATGTTGATTCCGTCTAAATTAAGTCGTCCGGTTCGACTCGACCATACGGTGGTTCGTGAGCGCCTGTTGGCTAAACTTTCCGGCGCGAACAATTTCAGGCTTGCCCTGATAACAAGTCCTGCTGGTTATGGAAAAACAACGTTGGTTTCACAATGGGCAGCGGGGAAGAACGAATTAGGCTGGTACTCTCTGGATGAAGGCGATAATCAACAAGAGCGCTTTGCCAGCTATCTGATCGCCGCTATCCAACAGGCAACCGGTGGACACTGCACCACCAGCGAAGCAATGGTGCAAAAGCGCCAATACGCCAGCCTGACGTCACTGTTTGCGCAGCTATTTATTGAACTGGCCGAGTGGCACCGCCCGCTCTACCTGGTAGTGGATGATTATCATCTCATCTCCAATCCGGCAATTCACGAAGCGATGCGTTTCTTCCTGCGTCATCAGCCTGAGAACCTCACGCTGGTCGTGCTGTCGCGCAACCTGCCGCAGTTGGGTATTGCCAACCTGCGAGTACGCGATCAGTTGCTGGAGATAGGCAGCCAACAGCTGGCGTTTAACCACCAGGAAGCCAAACAATTTTTCGATCGACGTTTGTCCTCGCCTATCGAAGCGGCAGAAAGCAGCCGGATGTGCGATGACGTTGCTGGCTGGGCCACGGCGTTACAGCTGATTGCCCTCTCCGCCCGCCAGAACAACCACTCTGCACACCAGTCCGCACGCCGCCTCGCCGGGATCAACGCCAGCCATCTGTCCGATTATCTGGTTGATGAAGTGCTGGACAGCGTCGACCTCGGCACCCGTCACTTCCTGCTGAAAAGCGCCATTCTGCGCTCAATGAACGACGCACTGATCGTCCGGGTCACCGGGGAAGAAAACGGCCAGATGCGGCTGGAGGAGATTGAGCGCCAGGGATTATTCTTGCAGCGGATGGATGACGTCGGTGAGTGGTTCAGCTACCACCCGCTGTTTGGCAGCTTTTTACGCCAGCGCTGTCAGTGGGAGCTGGCAAGCGAACTGCCCGAAATACACCGCGCCGCCGCTGAAAGCTGGATGGCGCAAGGCTTCCCCAGCGAAGCTATCCACCACGCGCTGGCGGCAGGCGACGCCCATATGCTACGCGATATCCTGCTTAACCATGCGTGGGGACTGTTTAACCACAGCGAACTGACATTACTGGAAGAGTCGCTGAAAGCCCTGCCGTGGGAAAGTCTGCTGGAAAATCCGCGTCTGGTGCTGCTACAAGCCTGGCTGATGCAAAGCCAGCACCGCTACGGCGAGGTTAATACCCTGCTGGCGCGCGCTGAGCAGGAAATGAAAGGCGACATGGAACCGACGCTGCACGCCGAATTTAACGCCCTGCGTGCGCAGGTCGCGATTAACGACGGAAATCCTGACGAAGCCGAGCGCCTGGCAAAGCTGGCGCTGGATGAGTTACCCATCGCCTGGTTCTATAGCCGCATCGTCGCCACCTCGGTACACGGTGAAGTCCTGCACTGTAAGGGCGATCTCACGCGTTCTCTGGCGTTAATGCAGCAAACCGAGCAAATGGCGCGCCATCATGACGTCTGGCATTACGCGCTGTGGAGTTTAATCCAGCAAAGCGAAATTTTGTTTGCCCAGGGCTTTTTACAGGCCGCCTGGGAGACTCAGGAAAAAGCGTTTCAGCTGATCAAAGAGCAGCATCTGGAACAGTTGCCGATGCACGAGTTCCTGGTGCGTATTCGCGCGCAGCTGCTGTGGGCATGGGCGCGCCTGGACGAATCGGAAGCGTCTGCCCGCGCGGGTATTGAACTGCTTTCCACATTCCAGCCGCAGCAACAGCTACAGTGCCTGGCGCTGCTGATTCAATGTTCGCTGGCCCGGGGGGATCTGGACAATGCGCGTAGCCTGCTCAACCGCCTGGAAAACCTGCTGGGTAACGGCCACTATCACAGTGACTGGATCTCAAACGCCG
This sequence comes from Citrobacter sp. RHB35-C21, assembly GCF_013816515.1. Classification (NCBI taxonomy): domain Bacteria; kingdom Pseudomonadati; phylum Pseudomonadota; class Gammaproteobacteria; order Enterobacterales; family Enterobacteriaceae; genus Citrobacter; species Citrobacter sp. RHB35-C21. Next base: position 309,059 of record NZ_CP057147.1, on the reverse strand, counting down.
ATAAGGTACGGGTGATTTACTGGCAAATGGTGGGCGACAAAAACTCGGCCGCCAACTGGCTGCGCCACACGCCGAAACCGGAATTCGCCAATAACCACTTTCTGCAAAGCCAGTGGCGCAACATCGCCCGCGCGCAGATCCTGCTGGGCGAGTTTGAACCGGCTGAGATTGTGCTGGAAGAGTTGAATGAAAATGCGCGCAATCTGCGCCTGATGAGCGATCTGAACCGTAACCTGCTGCTGCTTAATCAGCTCTACTGGCAGGCAGGGCGCAAAAATGACGCACAGCGCGTGTTACTCGACGCGCTGCAGCTGGCGAACCGCACCGGATTTATCAGTCACTTTGTCATTGAAGGTGAGGCCATGGCGCAGCAACTGCGTCAGCTGATTCAGCTCAATACCTTACCGGAACTCGATCAGCACCGCGCCCAGCGTATTTTGCGTGAGATTAACCAGCATCACCGCCATAAATTCGCCCACTTCGATGAAGGGTTCGTTGAGCGTCTGCTTACTCACCCGGAAGTACCGGAGCTTATCCGCACCAGCCCGCTGACCCAGCGCGAATGGCAGGTTCTGGGACTGATTTATTCGGGCTACAGCAACGAGCAGATCGCCGGAGAATTGGCCGTCGCGGCAACGACCATCAAGACGCACATCCGCAATTTGTATCAAAAGCTCGGCGTCGCACACCGCCAGGATGCGGTGCAACATGCGCAGAAACTGCTGAAAATGATGGGGTATGGGGTTTAGTTAATGCCTGATACGCTACGCTTATCAGGCCTGGAATTAACTTAGCACAGCTCTAACTGAATATGATGGTCCGCAATAACCTGCATCACGCCAGCTGGCGGTAGCGTGTCGGTATACACCGCATCCACCATGCTGATACTGCCCATATTCACCATCGCGTTACGCCCAAACTTCGAGTGATCCACCACCAGCATCACATGCCGTGAATTCTCAATAATCGCGCGCTTGGTGCGAACTTCGTGATAATCAAACTCCAGCAGGGAGCCATCGCTATCGATACCGCTAATCCCTAAGATGCCGAAGTCCAGGCGGAACTGAGAAATAAAGTCGAGGGTCGCTTCGCCCATAATACCGCCGTCGCGGCTACGCAGTTCGCCACCGGCGAGTATGATGCGAAAATCCTCTTTCGCCATCAGCGTATTCGCCACATTGAGGTTGTTGGTCACAATGCGTAAATTGCTGTGATTGAGCAGCGCGTGAGCCACCGCTTCCGGCGTGGTGCCGATATCAATGAACAACGTAGAACCGTTCGGGATCTGCGTGGCAACTTTGCGGGCAATGCGCTCTTTTTCCGCCGTCTGTGTCGCTTTACGGTCATGCCACGGGGTGTTAACCGAGCTGGAGGGCAGCGCCGCGCCACCGTGATGGCGCAAAATCATGTTCTGATCGGCCAGATCGTTAAGATCGCGGCGAATCGTCTGCGGGCTGACGGAGAAATGCTCCACCAGCTCCTCAGTACTGACGTATCCCTGTTTCTTTACCAGCTCGATGATCGCGTCATGTCGTTGTGTTTGCTTCATTATTGTTCCCTGAAATTACGTTCGTTTTCGTACATTCATAGTATCGGCAAACGCCATTGCCAGACCCACGGCCAGCCCGGCGATATGTGCGCCGTTCGCCATCGACATGCCGAACACATCAAACCAGCCGGCAACAATCCAGATCAAAGCAAAGATAATCAAACCACGCTGCAGGAAAATACCACTTTGTGGATCGCGCTCGCCGCGCAACCACACATAACCCATCAGCGCATATACCACGCCAGACAGCCCACCAAACCACGGGCCGCTAAATTTCTGCTGAACGTAGCCGCTTAGCAGGGCGCTGATCACGGTAATTACAATCAGTTTTCCGCTGCCCAGACGCTTTTCAACCGCACCGCCGAGATACCACCACCACAGCAGGTTGAACAGAATATGCATCAGCGAGAAGTGCATAAAAGCGTGGGTGAAATAACGCCAGAATTCAAATTTCAGCGAAGGGTCAAACGGCCATGCCAGCCAGAGCATCACGGTCTGGTCGCCCAGCGTGTTCATCGCGATAAACACCAGCACACACGCGGCCATCACCACCCAGGTTACCGGGCCTGCGCGTTCGCGCAATGTGGCCAGGAACGGATAACGCTGGTAGCGCAGACCGCTGTCGGTATGACCCGACTGCCAGCTTGCCGCGAGGTAACGCGGATCGCCTGGATTCTCCAGAAATCGCGCCAGCTCAGCATGCACGCGCTCAGCCTGGGACTCATCCGCCAGCCAGACATCCGTTTGCTGATGTTGTTGAATCGTCAGGATAACGCCCTGTGTCGCCATATAATCAACAAATGCCTGCGCCACGCGGGGGTTAGCAAAAGAGGTAATCATCAACATGGTTGCTGTCGCTTATTCCACACAAAAGAGGACAGTATATATACCCTTCTTACTTCGAGCTGCATCTTTGTTGGCTTTCCTCACTCACTCCGGTCACATACTGTTCGTACGCGCCCGGAGATTTGCTGCGTCGCCGTCGCGATGCAACTCGAATTAATTTGGGTATAGTCTTACGAACCGTATGCCACTTCTGCCGGAAAATGTCGATGCCAGGCGTCGAAGCCGCCGTCAACACTGTAAACCGCGTCATAGCCCTGCTGAAGAAGATATTGCGCCGCGCCTTTACTGCTGTTGCCGTGATAACACATTACTAACACGGCGGTGTCGAAATCATGCTCGCGCATAAATGACCCCAGCGTGTCGTTCGTCAGATGAAACGCCTGCGGGGCGTGACCCATCGCATAGCTTTGCGGGTCGCGGATATCCACTAACACCGCGGCCCCCTGGTGCAGCTTCTGATGCGCTTCTTCGACATTAATACATTCAAACTGATCCATTGCTCTCTCTTCTTTATATTGCAGGTGACGCTTTTCAGACATGTTACTTCTTAGTGTACGTCCCGACGGCAGTTAAACGCCATAATGTTATATGTATCACTGTAAATTGTTTATCCGATGTTACCAATGGCGCGATTCTTTGCTATTATGCTCGATAACGAACATTAATGAGCTATAACGAAAGTGCGAGAGGCCAGCATGGAAACCAAAGATCTGATTGTGATAGGTGGAGGCATCAACGGTGCCGGTATCGCGGCAGATGCCGCTGGACGCGGTTTATCCGTGCTGATGCTGGAAGCGCAGGATTTAGCCTGTGCCACCTCTTCCGCTAGCTCCAAACTCATCCACGGTGGCCTGCGCTACCTGGAACACTACGAATTTCGCCTGGTGAGCGAAGCGCTGGCCGAACGTGAGGTGTTGTTGAAAATGGCACCGCATATCGCCTTCCCGATGCGCTTTCGTCTGCCCCATCGCCCGCACCTGCGTCCAGCGTGGATGATCCGCATTGGTCTGTTTATGTACGATCATCTGGGCAAACGCACCAGTTTGCCGAGTTCGACCGGTTTGCGTTTTGGCGCAGATTCCGTAATGAAACCTGAGATTGTGCGCGGTTTCGAATATTCTGACTGCTGGGTAGACGATGCGCGACTGGTTTTGGCAAACGCCCAAATGGTCGTACGCAAAGGCGGAGAGGTGTTAACCCGCACTCGCGCTACCTCCGCTCGCCGTGAAAACGGATTGTGGATTGTTGAAGCTGAAGATATCGATACCGGTAAAAAGCACACCTGGCAGGCGCGTGGTCTGGTCAATGCCACCGGCCCATGGGTGAAAGAGTTCTTCGACGACGGCATGCATCTGCCATCGCCGTACGGTATTCGTCTGATTAAAGGCAGCCACATCGTAGTGCCGCGCGTCCATACCCAGAAGCAAGCTTATATTCTGCAAAACGAAGATAAACGTATTGTGTTTGTCATCCCATGGATGGACGAATTCTCGATCATCGGGACGACTGACGTCGAATACAAAGGCGATCCGAAAGCGGTAAAAATTGATGAGAGTGAAATCAATTACCTGCTGAAGGTCTACAACGCGCACTTTAAGAAACAGCTGGGCCGTGACGATATCGTCTGGACCTACTCGGGCGTACGTCCGCTGTGCGATGACGAGTCCGACTCGCCGCAGGCTATCACCCGTGATTACACGTTGGATATCCACGACGAAAACGGCAAAGCGCCGCTGCTGTCGGTCTTTGGCGGTAAGCTGACGACCTATCGTAAGCTGGCCGAACACGCGATGGAAAAACTGGCGTCGTACTATCAGGGAATCGGTCCGGCGTGGACAAAAGAGTGCATTCTGCCAGGCGGTGACATCGGCGGCGATCGTGAAGATTACGCGGCCAAACTGCGCCGTCGCTACCCGTTCCTGACCGAGTCGCTGGCACGCCATTATTCGCGCACCTACGGCAGTAACACCGAATGGATTATCGGGGAAGCCACCTCGCTTGCCGAGTTAGGTGAAGACTTCGGCCATGAGTTCTATGAGGCCGAGCTGAAATATCTGGTCGATCACGAATGGGTGCGTCGTGTGGAAGATGCGCTGTGGCGTCGCACGAAAGAAGGTATGTGGCTGAACGCTGAACAGCAGTCGCGCATGACCCAGTGGCTGGCGGAGTACATTGAGAAACAGCAGCTGTCGCTGGCGTCTTAAGACACTCGATATAAAACTGTAGGCCCGGTAAGCGTCAGCACTACCGGGCCTTTTGCCGGATGGCGGCTAACGCCTTATCCATCCGGCCTACAGATCATCCTGCCCTTGTTACAACCGCACCGAGTCGATATGCCAGATGTTTTCGGCGTACTCTTTGATCGTCCTGTCCGACGAGAAGTAGCCCATGTTGGCGATATTAATCATCGACTTGGTGGTCCACTCTTCCGGGTGGCGATACAGTTCGTCAACCTTATCCTGGCAGTCAACGTAGCTGCGATAATCCGCCAGAACCTGATAGTGGTCGCCAAAGTTGATCAGCGAGTCAACCAGGTCACGATAGCGCCCCGGCTCCTCAGGACTGAATACACCGCTGCCAATCTGCGTCAGCACCTGGTGCAGCTCTTCGTCTTTCTCGTAATACTCACGCGGCTTGTAGCCCTGGCTGCGTAAGGCTTCGACCTCTTCCGCCGTATTACCAAAGATAAAGATATTTTCTGCGCCCACATGCTCCAGCATCTCGACGTTGGCACCGTCCAGCGTCCCAATGGTCAGCGCGCCGTTGAGGGCAAACTTCATATTACTGGTACCAGAGGCTTCGGTCCCGGCCAGCGAAATCTGCTCAGACAGGTCGGCAGCAGGAATAATCACCTGCGCCAGGCTGACGCTGTAGTTAGGAATAAACACCACTTTCAGCTTGTCACCAATTTGCGGATCGTTGTTGATCACTTTCGCGACGTCGTTGATCAGGTGAATGATGTGCTTCGCCATGTAATAGGCCGAAGCCGCTTTACCGGCGAAGATATTCACGCGCGGCACCCACTCGGCATCAGGATCGGCCTTAATGCGGTTGTAGCGGGTGATCACATGCAGCACGTTCATCAACTGGCGTTTGTACTCGTGAATACGCTTGATCTGCACATCAAACAGCGATTTCGGGTTCACCACCACGTTAAGCTGCTGGGCAATGAGCGTTGCCAGACGTTTTTTATTCTCCAGTTTCGCACGGCGCACCGCCTGATTTACCAGCGGGTAATCGCAGTGCTGTTCAAGCTCGCTTAGCTGGCTGAGATCGGTTCGCCAGGTGCGGCCAATGTTCTCATCCAGCACCTCAGAGAGCGATGGGTTAGCCAGTGCCAGCCAGCGGCGCGGCGTCACGCCGTTGGTGACGTTACAGAAGCGAGTCGGGAAAATCTTCGCAAAGTCAGCAAACAGCGACTGCACCATCAGGTTGGAGTGCAGCTCAGAAACGCCGTTAACCTTGTGGCTCACCACCACTGCGAGCCATGCCATACGCACCCGGCGGCCATTGGATTCATCGATAATCGACGTCCGTCCCAGCAGACTGGTATCGTTCGGATACTGTTCCTGCAACGTCTTCAGGAAGTAGTCGTTAATCTCAAAGATGATTTGCAGATGGCGCGGCAGAATTTTGCCCAGCATATCGACAGGCCAGGTCTCCAGCGCTTCGCTCATCAAGGTGTGGTTGGTATACGAGAAGACCTGGCAGCAGACCTCAAACGCATTATCCCAACTGAATTTGTGCTCATCGATCAGTAGACGCATCAGCTCAGGAATCGACAGTACCGGATGGGTGTCGTTGAGGTGAATGGCGATCTTATCTGCCAGGTTGTCGTAGGTTTTGTGCAGCTGATAATGACGGTTCAGGATGTCCTGCACCGTGGAGGAGACCAGGAAATACTCCTGGCGCAAACGCAGCTCGCGTCCTGAATAGGTGGAGTCATCCGGATACAGCACGCGGGAGACGTTCTCGGAGTGGTTTTTATCTTCCACCGCCGCAAAGTAGTCGCCCTGGTTAAATTTACCGAGGTTGATTTCGCTACTGGCCTGGGCATTCCACAAGCGCAGCGTATTGGTGGCGTCTGTGTCATAACCGGGAATAATTTGGTCGTAGGCTACCGCGAGGATCTCTTCAGTTTCTATCCAGCGCGTTTTCTTGCCTTCCTGCTGAATACGCCCGCCAAAGCGCACTTTGTAGCGCGTATTGTGGCGTTTGAATTCCCACGGGTTACCGTATTCCAGCCAGTAGTCCGGAGACTCTTTCTGTCGGCCATCAACAATGTTCTGTTTGAACATGCCGTAGTCATAACGAATACCGTAGCCGCGTCCCGGCAGACCCAACGTTGCCAGTGAGTCCAGGAAGCAGGCCGCCAGGCGCCCGAGGCCACCGTTGCCAAGACCAGGGTCGTTTTCTTCATCGATCAGATCTTCAAGATCCAACCCCATACCTTCCAGCGCATTTTTGACATCGTCATAAATACCCAACGATAACAGTGCATTGGAAAGTGTGCGGCCAATCAGAAACTCCATTGACAGATAATAAACCTGTCGAGTTTCCTGGGATAATTGCGCACGGTTAGAACGCAGCCAGCGCTCCACGAGACGATCGCGCACCGCGAACAACGTGGCGTTCAGCCACTCATGTTTATTGGCAATGACCGGGTCTTTACCAATCGTGAACATCAGCTTGTAGGCGATAGAATGCTTAAGTGCCTCTACGCTGAGTGTGGGCGATGCATAAGTAAATGGAGCATTCATATAGGTGATTCCTGGATATCTATTTCAAACGATAGTAAAGCTCACGGTATGACTTCGCCGCGACTTGCCAGCTAAAATCCATGGTCATGGCCTGACGTTGTACAAACCGCCACAGCGAAGGCCGGGACCACAATACGAAAGCACGCCGGATCGCGCGTAGCAGCGACCAGGCATTACTATCTTCAAATACAAACCCACTGGCGATACCATCCGCCAGGTTTTCCAGCGAACTGTCAGAGACCGTATCAGCCAGCCCACCGGTGCGCCGCACCAGCGGCAGCGTGCCGTACTTCAGTCCATACAACTGCGTTAAGCCACACGGCTCAAAACGGCTGGGAACCAATATAACGTCGGCCCCACCCATGATGCGGTGCGAGAAGGCTTCGTGATAGCCAATCTGTACGCCCACCTGTCCCGGATGTTCCGCCGCCGCGGCGAGGAAACCTTCCTGTAAAACCGGATCGCCCGCACCAAGCAATGCCAGCTGTCCACCCTGCTCTAACAACCCCGGTAGCGCTTCCAGCACCAGATCCAGCCCTTTCTGACTGGTCAGGCGGCTGACTACGGCAAATAACGGCACTTTGTCGTTAACCTTAAGTCCCATCGCGATCTGTAGCTGGCGTTTGTTCTCCGCTTTCTCTTCCAGCGTTTCACGCGTATACCGCGACGCCAGCAGCAGATCGGTTTCCGGGCTCCAGATTTTTTCATCAACGCCGTTCAGCACACCGGAAAGACGTCCTTCACGATGACGCTGCTGCAACAGACCTTCCATGCCGTAGGCAAACTGCGGCTCGGTAATTTCCCGCGCGTAGGTCGGACTGACCGCCGTAATGTGGTCGGCGTAGTACAACCCGGCCTTCAGGAAAGAAATCTGCCCGTTAAACTCCAGTCCGTGCACGTTAAAGAACGACCATGGCAATTGGATGTCATCCATATGCTTTGCATAAAACATGCCTTGATACGCCAGGTTGTGCACAGTGAACACCGATTTCGCCGGATGGCCGCGCGCCGCCAGATACGCCGGGGCCAGACCGGCATGCCAGTCGTGCGCATGCACCACATCCGGGCGCCAGAATGGGTCAAAGCCACAGGCCATTTCACTGCCAACCCAACCCAGCAGCGCAAAACGCAGCACGTTATCGGTATATGCAAACAGGTTAGTGTCGTGATACGGGCTACCGGGACGGTCATAGAGATGCGGCGCGTCAATCAGGTAAATGCCCACACCGTTGAAATGCCCGAACAACAGCGTAATACGTCCGGCGAAGGTATCGCGACGCGTCACCACCTGCGCATCGGGAATGCCGCGACGGATATCAGGAAACGCCGGGAGCAGCACGCGGGCATCCACACCGTCCGCGATTTGCGCTGCGGGTAACGCCCCAATAACATCCGCCAGTCCCCCGGTTTTTAACAAAGGGAACATCTCTGAACAAACGTGTAAAACCTGCATTATCGCTCCTGTTTGATCTGCAGTTTGCGCAGCATTTCACGCGTGACCAGTACAATACCTTCCTCTGAACGGTAGAAACGACGAGCATCTTCTTCCGCGTTTTCACCAATCACCATGCCTTCAGGAATAACGCAGGCGCGGTCGATAATGCAACGACGTAAGCGGCACGAACGTCCCACCCACACTTCAGGTAACAACACTGCCGAATCAATGTTACAGAATGAATTCACCCGCACTCGCGGGAACAGAACGGACTGCACTACCACCGAACCAGAAATAATACAGCCGCCGGAAACCAGCGAGTTCAGCGTCATTCCGTGGCTACCGGAACGGTCCTGAACAAATTTCGCCGGCGGCAGTGATTCCATATGCGTACGGATTGGCCAGTCCTGGTCGTACATATCCAGTTCAGGCGTCACCGAAGCCAGATCGAGGTTTGCTTTCCAGTAGGCTTCCAGCGTTCCCACATCGCGCCAGTACGGCTCGGATTCCGGGTCAGACTGTACGCAGGACAATGGGAATGGATGTGCATATGCCATGCCAGCTTCGGTGATTTTCGGGATGATGTCTTTGCCAAAATCGTGACTGGATTTTTCATCGAGATCATCTTCCGCCAGCAGTTCATACAGATAATCGGCGTCGAAGATGTAGATCCCCATACTGGCAAGCGATTTGGTCGGATCATTAGGCATCGCTGGCGGGTTGGCAGGTTTTTCAACGAACTCGATAATTTTATCGGTGTCGTCCACGTCCATTACGCCAAACGCGCTGGCCTCTTCAATAGGCACTGGCATACAGGCCACTGTGCAACGCGCGCCTTTCTCAACGTGGTCGATCAGCATGCGTGAGTAGTCCTGCTTATAAATATGATCGCCCGCGAGGATCACCACATATTCAGCTTTATAGCGGCGAATGATGTCCAGGTTTTGGGTCACCGCATCCGCCGTACCGCGATACCAGTTTTCACCCTGCATCCTCTGCTGGGCAGGCAGCAGATCGACGAACTCGTTCATCTCTTCGCTAAAGAACGACCAGCCGCGCTGAATATGCTGCACCAGCGTGTGTGACTGGTACTGAGTGATCACGCCGATACGGCGGATCCCGGAATTAAGACAGTTGGATAAGGCAAAATCGATAATGCGGAACTTACCGCCAAAGTGCACGGCAGGCTTGGCACGCTTATTGGTTAAATCTTTCAGGCGAGTACCGCGGCCACCGGCCAGGATCAGGGCAACAGATTTTAATGGCAGCTGGCGCGCCAACATTACACGATCGTTCTTCTCTAAACTTACCATGACTAACTCCTTTTTATCTTCTCTGGAACACACACAGTCCGTGCGCAGGTCCCTGCCAGACCGCCGTAAGCACCGGATTATCCTCTCCGGCAAATGGGGGAATGGCGTGCCATTCCCCTTCAGGTAAAACGATATCTGTCACCTCAAGCGTGGCGTTTATTGCAATCAGGAAACGATCTGAAAGCAGGATTTGCATCTGCCTCGGGCCGTTATGCCACTCATCCGCACTTAAGGGTTGTGCGTACTTATTCAGCCAACGAACATTGCCATCGCCCTCTTCCCACCAGCAATCGCCTGTTAATGCAGGTATTTGCCGACGCAGATGAATCAACGCGGCGGTAAATGTGGTTAGCCCACTGTTTGCCTGCTGCCAGTCCAGCCAGGTTAAGGCGTTATCCTGGCAGTAAGCGTTATTATTACCGTGCTGGCTATGACCATGCTCATCACCCGCCAGCAGCATCGGCGTCCCCTGGGAGAGCAACAGCGTGGTTAACAGCGCATGAATGCTGTCGCGCCGCCGCTCAATCAGGTCCAGCGAGCCGCCTAATCCTTCTTTACCATGATTGTCACTGTAGTTATTGCTAGTGCCGTCGCGATTTTCCTCACCATTCGCTTCATTGTGCTTATTTGTGAAGCAAACGCAGTCGCGTAGCGTAAAACCGTCATGCGCGGTCACCAGATTGACCGTGGCGCTGGGATTGCGGCCCGGGCGTTTAAACACGTCGCTGGATGCGGCAAAACGTCCGGCAAACTCGCCCAACGAAAGATTACGCTGGAGCCAAAAACGTCGCGTCGCATCGCGGAAATGGTCGTTCCACTCGGCAAACGGCGGGGGGAAATTCCCCACCTGATACCCGCCTTCACCAATATCCCACGGTTCCGCAATCAGCTTGGCGCGTGAAAGCAGCGGACAGTTTTGGATCGCGGTAAACAGCGGAGCATCCTGACGAAACTCAGGCGTACGCCCCATGACGGAAGCCAAATCAAAACGAAAACCATCCACATGGCAGGTTTCAACCCAGTAGCGCAGGCACTCGCATGCGTATTCCACAACGCCAGGATGGCTCAGATTGATGGTGTTCCCACAACCGGTCCAGTTGTAGTAATCGCCATCATCTCTGATCCAATAATAGCTACGGTTATCAATTCCGCGCAGCGAGAAGACAGGTCCTTCGAGATCCAGCTCGGCGCTGTGGTTTAAAACGATGTCGAGAATGACCTCAATACCCGCTTTATGCAGCGCTTTTACCGCGTCGCGAAACTCATCAAGCGCACTCTCCGGCGAGCTGGCATAGGCCGGATGCAGCGCATACATCGCCACCGGGTTGTAGCCCCAGTAGTTTGACAGGCCCAGTCGCTGAAGCCGCGGTTCGCTGGCGAAATGCGCCACCGGTAACAGCTCCAGCGCGGTAATGCCGAGGCGCTTGAAATAGTCGATCATCACCGGATGACCCAGCGCTTTGTAGGTCCCGCGAATTTCTTCCGGCAGGTCAGGATGCAAATACGTCAGCCCTTTGACATGCGCTTCGTAAATTACGGTATTGCCCCACGGCGTGCGCGGCGGGGCATCATCCTCCCAGTCATAATGGTCGGACACCACCACGCCCTTCAGCGCGATGGCGGCATTATCATGATGATCCGGTTCATTCAGCCCACCGTGCAGCAGTGGGTTATCTTTTAACTCGCCATCCACCCGACGCGCGCAAGGGTCAAGCAGCAGTTTCGCCGGATTAAACCGGTGGCCCTGCTGCGGTTGCCACGGACCATGTACGCGATACCCATAGCGCAGACCGGGACGGGCGTTGGCCAGATAGCCGTGCCAGACATCGCCGCTACGCCCCGGCAGGTCGTAGCGGAGTTCGCAGCCTTGCTCATCGAATACGCATAATTCAACGCGTTCAGCGTGGGCCGAAAAGAGGGTGAAATTGACGCCATGGCCGTCATACGTTGCACCATGGGGGGTGGCGTTGCCGGTTGCCAGTTGCGTCATTATCCCTCCCGCACCAGCCAGATCGTTGCCAGCGGTGGCAACGTCAGGCTCAGTGAGTGCTGACGACCATGACTGGCGATTTCATCGCTGTGTACCGCGCCGCCGTTACCGGTATTGCTACCGTGATAATGCATCGAGTCGGTATTGAGGATCTCGCGCCATTTGCCCGGCTGATTGATACCGAAGCGATAGCCGTGGCGAGGCACTGGCGTAAAGTTGCTGATAACGATGATTTCATTACCGACTTTGTCACGACGAACGAAAGCCAGCACCGAACGTTCTTTGTCATCCACCACCAGCCACTCGAAGCCATAGGCGTCAAAATCAAGCTCGTGCAGCGCTTTGTGATGACGATAGGTAAGGTTCAGATCGCGCACCAAACGTTGTACGCCGTGGTGCCAGTTATCGCCGCCTTCCAGCAGATGCCAGTCGAGGCTGGCGTCATGGTTCCACTCACGCCCCTGAGCAAACTCGTTGCCCATAAACAGCAGTTTCTTGCCCGGGAAGGCCCACATCCAGCCGTAGTAGGCGCGCAGGTTGGCAAACTTCTGCCATGCGTCTCCCGGCATGCGATCGAGAATTGATTTTTTACCGTGTACCACTTCATCGTGCGACAGCGGCAGGACAAAGTTTTCGGTGTAGTTGTACAGCATGCCGAAGGTCAGCTTATCGTGATGGAACTGACGATGAACCGGATCCAACTTCATGTAGTCCAGCGTGTCGTGCATCCAGCCGAGGTTCCACTTATACCAGAACCCTAAACCGCCCATATCCTGCGGCCTTGAAACGCCGGCAAAGTCGGTGGACTCTTCCGCCATGCTCACGGCCCCCGGCACCTGCTCGCCAAGAATACGGTTGGTATTACGTAAAAACTCAATGGCTTCGAGGTTTTCACGACCGCCAAATTCGTTCGGGACCCACTCCCCTTCTTTACGGCTGTAGTCGCGATAAATCATCGACGCCACGGCATCTACACGCAGCGCATCAATACCAAAACGTTCAATCCAGTACAGGGCATTGCCCACCAGATAGTTACTGACTTCACGGCGACCGTAGTTGTAGATCAGCGTGTTCCAGTCCTGGTGATACCCTTCGCGCGGGTCGCTATGCTCATACAGATTGGTGCCATCAAACTCTGCCAGACCAAAGTCGTCCGACGGGAAATGGCCCGGCACCCAGTCGAGAATGACGTTCAGTCCGGCCTGATGCGCGGCATTCACAAAATAGCGGAAATCATCACGCGTCCCGAAACGACGGGTCGGCGCATACATACCGGTAGGTTGGTAGCCCCAGCTACCGTCGAACGGATGCTCATTAATCGGCAACAGTTCGAGATGGGTAAAGCCCATCCACTTGACGTAAGGCACCAGTTGATCCGCCAGTTCGCGGTAGCTCAGCCAGAAGTTGTTATCGGTATGACGACGCCATGAGCCCAGGTGCACTTCATAGATAGAGATCGGCGCATCAAACTGGTTGGCTTTTTTTCGCTCCTCGCTTTGCACCACTTTTTCCGGCAGACCGCAGATAAGCGACGCGGTTTCCGGGCGCATTTGCGCTTCGAAGGCGTAAGGGTCCGCTTTGATTCGCAGCTTACCGTTCGCATCGATCATCTCGTATTTATACAGTTGACCATGCTGCGCGCCGGGGATAAACAGCTCCCAGATACCGCTTTCTTTACGCAGGCGCATCGGGTGGCGACGGCCATCCCAGTAGTTGAACTGCCCAACCACTGACACGCGTTGAGCGTTAGGCGCCCAGACGGAGAAGCGCGTACCGGTTACGCCATCCATGGTATCCGCATGCGCGCCCAGCGTTTCGTAAGGTCGCAGGTGCGTACCTTCAGATAACAGCCAGGCATCCATATCCTGGATCAGCGGGCCAAAACGATAAGGGTCATCAATCAGATTCTCCTGTCCATGCCAGACAACAGCTAACTGATAGCGAAAGAAATTTTTACGGCGGGGAAGTACAGCACAGAAAAAACCGCGAGAGTCGAGGCAGTCCAGCTTGCCGACTTTGCGTCCGGTTTTGGGTTCGATCACCCACACTTCGGTGGCGTCAGGTAATAGGGCGCGGACTTCAAGTCCAGCGTCAGTTTGGTGCATACCGAGTACGGAAAAAGGATCCGCAAAATGGCCTGCAATTAGCGCATTAATCACGTCTCTATCGATACGAACGGACATGGTTGTCATCCTGTTTTATGGTGTCACGCCTTCCAACTGATCTTCGACATCAGGTAGTGACACTTTTTTTGACCTGAACGGCGCAGCACAATTGTGCATCCTCTCTGCGTCGTCCCACCTTCAGGCAACAACTTAATACCTCCGGTACTAAGTCACCCTTAAAGAATAGCCAATGCTTTATCTTACTCCTGGTAAAAAATGAAACATCTGCGCTTACTCCTGTATTACGCAAAAAAATGGGTGACTCAGCACCCATTGTTAAAACACGCAATCACTCTGCCGGAGAGCCGTATTGACTGATCCGGCCAGGTGATTCGCGTCGTTTGTAGGCCTGATAAACGTGGCGTCATCAGGCAGTCCCACATTACGCCAACTGACGCAGCATACGGCGCAATGGCTCCGCAGCACCCCACAGCAACTGGTCGCCCACGGTAAAGGCTGACAGGAACTCCGGTCCCATATTCAGCTTACGCAGACGGCCTACTGGCGTGGTCAGCGTGCCGGTAACGGCCGCCGGGGTTAACTCACGCATGGTGATATCCCGATCGTTTGGCACGACTTTGGCCCACGGATTGTGCGCTGCCAGCAGTTCTTCCACGGTCGGAATAGACACATCTTTTTTCAGTTTAATGGTGAACGCCTGGCTGTGGCAGCGCAGCGCACCGACGCGCACGCACAGACCATCTACCGGGATCACGGAAGAGGTGTTAAGAATTTTGTTGGTTTCAGCCTGTCCCTTCCACTCTTCGCGGCTCTGACCGTTATCAAGTTGTTTGTCGATCCACGGAATCAGGCTACCGGCCAACGGTACGCCAAAGTTGTCAACCGGCAGTTCACCGCTGCGGGACAGGGTCGTCACTTTACGTTCGATATCGAGAATAGCAGAGGAAGGGGTTGCCAGTTCATCGGCCACATGGCCATACAGATGACCCATCTGGGACAGCAGTTCGCGCATATGGCGCGCGCCGCCGCCGGAGGCCGCCTGATAGGTCGCCACAGAAACCCAGTCAACCAGGTCATTGGCAAACAGGCCACCGAGGGACATCAGCATCAGGCTAACGGTACAGTTACCGCCGACAAAGGTCTTAATACCTTTGTTCAGGCCGTCAGTGATGACATCCTGGTTAACCGGATCGAGAATGATGATGGCATCGTCTTTCATACGCAGCGAAGAGGCCGCGTCAATCCAGTAACCCTGCCAACCGCTTTCACGAAGCTTTGGATAGATTTCGTTGGTATAATCGCCGCCCTGACAGGTCACGATGATATCGAGCGCCTTCAGCGCATCCAGATCAAAAGCGTCCTGAAGCGTGCCGGTCGCGGTTCCACCGAATGTCGGTGCCGCCTGCCCGAGCTGGGAAGTAGAAAAGAAAACAGGGCGAATGGCGTCGAAGTCACGCTCCTCAACCATGCGTTGCATGAGAACAGAGCCGACCATACCGCGCCAGCCGATAAAACCAACATTTTTCATAGCGTTTTTTTCCTGCAGAGATGTGTGCTGTGTATGCTAACCAGTATCCTACTGGCCTATCCTTCACCATACAAAAAGCAGCCAAAGTCGCAAG
This sequence comes from Citrobacter sp. RHB35-C21, assembly GCF_013816515.1. Taxonomy (NCBI): domain Bacteria; kingdom Pseudomonadati; phylum Pseudomonadota; class Gammaproteobacteria; order Enterobacterales; family Enterobacteriaceae; genus Citrobacter; species Citrobacter sp. RHB35-C21. The sequence goes on along the minus strand of NZ_CP057147.1, from coordinate 293,418 downwards.
TGAAATTAATCAATGATAGCGAAGCCATCAGTAATGCGACTTATCCCGCTGCGCAAGCAAGCAGAAAGTCCGCGGTAATAGTAAGGGAATTTGAGTTATGAATGAAATCATTTCAGCGGCAGTTTTATTGATCCTTATTATGGACCCGCTCGGAAATCTGCCCATTTTCATGTCCGTATTGAAACATACCGAACCAAAACGCCGCCGCGCGATTATGATTCGCGAGCTGTTTATTGCGCTGTTGGTGATGCTGATATTCCTGTTTGCTGGCGAGAAAATACTGGCATTTCTTAACCTGCGCGCGGAAACCGTATCGATCTCCGGGGGCATCATTTTGTTCCTGATCGCCATTAAGATGATTTTCCCCAGCGCCACCGGGAATAGCACCGGGCTTCCGGCAGGCGAAGAGCCGTTTATCGTGCCACTGGCGATCCCGCTGGTAGCGGGTCCAACAATCCTGGCTTCATTAATGCTGTTATCACATCAGTATCCGAACCAGATGGGGCATCTGGTGATTGCTCTGCTGATCGCCTGGGGTGGTACTTTTGTGATTTTGCTGCAGTCGTCGCTGTTTTTGCGTCTGCTGGGCGAGAAAGGGGTGAACGCACTGGAGCGCCTGATGGGGCTGATTCTGGTGATGATGGCTACCCAGATGTTCCTCGACGGCGTAAGGATGTGGATGAAGGGGTAATCTCCCCTTTTTGGCTCAGATAGCATGTTACCCGGAGAACAGTTCCGTTCACGTTATGCTCATTACTTCTCTGAGATCTCGTCACCAGTGAACGTGTTAAGGGGGCTACGCAGCCCCCTTAACAATCCTGGCTCTCCGGCACCGCTGTAATTTCAGGTATTCCTTACGCTTTTAACTCGCTGAAAAAACGTATTTTCATTTCTGCGAGGTGCCTTCCGGAATGCCCTCTTGTCAGCATCGCGGATTGGCATTATCTTCTCGCTGCACCTGCAAAATCAGGTGCCAGGATTGGTCCCCTGATTACCTCATTCGCGATAAAATTCACTTTTGTCGCGCGACCAGCTACACCTCAATGGTGGGCTGGACGGTGGCGTCGTAAGACGCGCCGGTATCCAATGAGGCCGGTAGGACCAACTCCGTTCAGCCCGCCACCAAAAGGTTGGTCCCTTAGGTGGCGGTAAAATTTGACTCATTGGAGGCTGCCCTATGGCGACTACCCCTCTCTTTTCACACTCTTTATTTACCCTGCCCTTTAGCCCTGCCACGGATTTCACCGAACTGGCGGATAACTGCGAGCGTTTTGTCGAAGGGCTGGTTGAATGCCATGACCCGGTTGAAAAACTGGCGATTTGTGCACGTCTGTCGGCCTGTCTCGCGTTATTGCAACCGACCTTAACGGAGCCTGTACCGCAGCATCTGCAAGCGAGCCTGACGGTAGAAACATTCCCGACCCGTTTTCCCCTTTTCGAGCCGGAACCAGACCAGATGGGGCGCTACTGTCAGTTATTAACGCACCTGCTGATGAGTAAAACGCTGTCTGACGAGATGGAACGAGTGACGGGTGACTTACTGCAGGATCTGGTGGGCTATTTCGCCGATACGCTAAAAGCGCCGCGCTGGCTGAAAACAGAAGAAGGGCTGGTCGTGCTATAAAAAAAGCCGGGTAGCGCTTGCGCTTACCCGGCCTACGGTGTGGATGTGTGCTCGTTTCCAGGCCCGGTAAGCGCAAGCGCCACCGGGCAATGCCATCAGCTCAACAGCTGAAAGGCAATCATACCGACAATCGCACCGACCGTGCCGAGAATGGTTTCCATCATCGTCCAGGTCTTCAGCGTTTGCGCTTCGGTCGCACCGGTAAATTTACCGAACAACCAGAAACCAGCGTCGTTAACGTGGCTGACCACGATAGAGCCGCCCGCGATACAGATAGACAGTGCCGCCATCTGGGCACCGGAGTAGTTCAGTTGCTCAATCACCGGCATCACCAGACCGACCGCCGTTAAGCAGGCTACAGTCGCGGAACCCTGAATGATACGCACAGCCGCCGCCAGCACGAAGCAGGTGATGGCAATCGGCAGGCCCATACCGGTTAACGCTTCGCCCAGCGCCGGACCGACGCCAGAATCAACCAGAACCTGTTTGAATACACCGCCCGCACCAATCACCAGCAGAATAATCCCCGCCGGTTGCAGCGCATGACCACAGATCTCCATCACGCGGTCTTTTGGCATGCCCTGGCGCACCGCCAGACCGTAAATCGCCACCAGACAGGCAACCAGAATCGCGGTAAACGGGTGACCGATAAACTCGAACCATTCATAGGTTGTAGAACCGACCGGAACAAAGCGTGCGGCGATGGTTTTCAGCCCCACCAGCACCAGCGGCAGCAGGATAAGCGATAAGCTGAAGCCAAAGGACGGCATTTTGCCTTCGCCCAGATGCGGCTCGGAAATATCTTCCGGTACGTGCAGCTCGACGTAACGGCTGATGAAATTCCCCCACAGCGGTCCGGCGATAATCATGCCCGGAATCGCGGCACACAGGCCAATCAGGATCATCCAGCCAAAGTCGGCGTGCATCTGAGAGGCCAGCAGCATCGGCGCAGGCCCAGGCAGCAGGAATGCCGCAGCAGCCGCTACGCCCGCAAACAGCGGGATCACAAGCTTAACCAGGTTCGTCCCCGTATGGCGCGCCATTGAGAATGCCACGCTAATCAGCAGCACAATCGCCACCTCAAAGAACAGCGGCAGCGCGCAAATCAGACCGGCCAGGCCAATCGCATAATGTGCGCGGCTGTGACCGAAGGATTTCAGCATTTTGACGGCAATCTGATCGACAGCGCCGGTCTCATGCAAAATCTTGCCGAACATCGCCCCCAGCGCCACAACAATCGCCAGGAAACCGAGCGTGCCTCCCATCCCTTTTTCCATGGTCGCCGCGATTTTATCGAGCGGCATACCGGAAAAGAGACCTGCACCAATGGATACCACCATCAAAGCAACGAAGGCGTGCATACGCGCCTTCATCACTAAAAACAGCAGTAATAAAACGGACCCTACTGCTGTTAAAACAAGCGTTAATGTACTCACTACTTACTGCCCTGGTTAATAACCTCAATGGTGCTGGCGACCACACCGTCCAGTGGTTGATCGATATCGACCACCAGTACATCGTTTTCATTCGCACCCGGTTCTTCCAGCGCTTCAAACTGGGTCACCAGCATCTGCGTTTTGAAGAAGTGGCCTTTACGCGCTTTCAGGCGGCTTTCGATAACGTCAAAATCCCCTTTCAGATAGATGAAAGAGAGGTTCGGGTTACCGTCGCGTAGCTGGTCGCGATAGACTTTTTTCAGGGCGGAACAGACGATCAGCGAAACCTTGTTGGTACGCTGCATCGCAAAGGCGGCGTCATTCAACGCCTGTAACCACGGTTTGCGGTCGTCATCGTTGAGTGGCTCACCAGAAGCCATTTTCATGATGTTGCTGCGCGGATGGAGAAAATCGCCATCAAGAAACGCGGCCTGCAGTTGATGCGCCACTTCGCTGGCGACAGCAGATTTACCGCTGCCCGATACGCCCATCAGAACGTAAACGTGGTGATCATGATTAGTCGTGCTCAAAGCGTTGCCCCCACTGGTACAAGAATCAGGAAATTGTTACGGGTAACTGTTATCGGTAACATTGTCCAGCCGGATAAATAGAGAAGCAATATCCATTCGTGCTCGAAGTGTATAAGTGTGAGCTACTTCAAACTTGTTGGCTTAAATAGATCCGCCCGGTGACAAGGTGAAACCTAAATCTAACATTTTAGGTGTGACGGCCTCACCGCGGATGCGCGCCAGCAGACGTTCTGCGCCAATGCTGCCCATGCGTTCACGCGGCGTGAGCACGCTCGCCAGACGCGGCTCCATCACCTGCCCGATGTCGTGACCGTGGAATCCGGCAATCGCCATGTCATCAGGGATTTTCAGCCCTAAACGCTGGCATTCGAAGGCCGCCCCTACCGCCAGGTCATCGTTGGTACAAAAGACACCATCGAGCTGCGGGTATTCACGCCGCGCCTGACGGATAAGTTCAATACCGGAGGAGTAGGAAGAAGACTGCTCCACCATCACGCTGTACGGCACCAGGTCGGCATCGCGCATTGCCTGCTCGTAGCCTCTCTGTTTGATGATAGTACGTTCATCAAGGCGTGCGCCAAGATAGGCAACATGACGGTGCCCGCGGGCGATGATAGCGGCAGTCATCTGACGCGCGGCTTCGAAGTTGTCGAAGCCCACGGCAATATCAAGACACGGGGACTGGCTGTCCATCAGCTCAACCACCGGGATACCGGCAACCTCAATCATTTTCAGCGTACGGGGCGTATGGCTACGTTCGGTGAGGATCAGGCCATCAATATTCCACGACAGCATCGATTCCAGACGCTCTTGTTCCATCTCAGGCTTATAACCGTAGTGCGCCAGCATGGTTTGATAACCATGAGCGTCAGTGACAGCCTCAATGCCGCGTAGCACTTCAGCAAAAACCTGGTTGGTGAGAGACGGTAACAGCACGCCGATAGCGCGGCTGGTGGCGTTAGAAAGGATATCAGGAGCGCGATTGGGAATATAACCCAGCTCATCAAGTGCAGCGGCAATTTTGCCCCGCAGCGCCACGGAGACCTGCTCCGGGTTACGCAAAAAGCGGCTGACCGTCATTTTGGTCACGCCCACGCGGTCGGCTACATCCTGAAGTACGGGTCTTTTCTTTTTCATCGTCCTGAAGCGTTAAAAAGGGATAGATTCCCCCAGTTTACCACGGACGTGCGTGAACCTTCGCAGAGAAAAAAAGGAGTTTTTTATTGTGAGAAATACACAAAATCATTCGAGTTGCATCAAGGCGGCGACGCAGTAAATCCCCGGGAGCGTACATTAAGTACGCGACCGGGGTGAGCGAGGAAAGCCAACACAGATGCAGCTTTAAGCATGCCGTGTATTTTTATACTGGCGGCAGATCAAACAACAACACTTCGCTGTCGCTGTCGGCATGAATAGAAATCGCCTGCTCATCCCAGATTGCCAGACCATCGCTGGTGGTCGCTTTGGTTCCGTTAATTGTCACGTTACCTTTTACTACCTGGATCCAGACGCGGCGTTCAGCGGCAATCTGATGCACCGACTGCTCATCTTTGACCAGTGCCCAACGGTAAAGCTCCATATCCTGGTACACTTTCAGCGAACCATCACGGGCATCTGGCGACAGCACCAGTTGTTTACCCTGAGCGGCATCAAAACGGCGCTGCTCATAGCGTGGGGTAATACCGTTTTCCTGCGGCATGATCCAAATCTGATACAGATGCAGCTTCTCAGTATTGCTCGGGTTGTACTCCGAGTGACGGATCCCCGTCCCGGCGCTCATTATCTGGAACTCACCGGCCGGAACCTGCTCTTTGTTCCCCATGCTGTCCTGATGTTCCACCGCACCTTCCAGCACGTAAGTCAGGATTTCCATGTCTTTATGGGGATGAGTACCAAAGCCCTGACCTGCGTCGATCACGTCATCGTTAATCACGCGCAGTGCCGAGAACCCCATAAAGTTTGGGTCATAGTAGTTGGCAAAAGAGAAGGTATGCCAGGAATCGAGCCAGCCATGATTAGCGTGGCCACGGTCATTAGCTTTGCGTAAGTAGATCATTGTGTTCACCCCCAGATGTTTTCGATGGAGTAAGTGTGGACTCAATCCGTCGGGGATCATAGAGGGTGAAAATTGACTCCTCTGTTCAAAAAAAATGAACAAGCCCAGAGGAGTCTGCGCAAGCTATTTGGCGAGAGTTATCGTCGCCGGAGAAGCCTGTTCAAAGGCGCGTTCGAGGAGTTCCAGATTGGTAAGAACTTCAGATTCCTTGACATAATTAGGCGTACCGGCTGTCAGCGTCTGGTAAAGCGCATCATAGACGCGACCATAGTCCCCCACTTCCGGCTGCACCTCTTCTTTTACCGTCAGGCCGTCATCGTTGACGTACTCCAGCATCCCAATGGAATCGTCAGCAGCGAAACCTGGCTCACCTGGCATGATATTGGTCTTCAGGCTGGTTTCCTGCTGGTCGATGCCGTACTTCACAAACGAGCCTTTGGTACCGTGAACGATAAACTTGGGATAGTCGATTTTCACCAAGTGACTGGTTTTAACAATGGCTTTCAGAGAACCGTAGAACAGCTGTGCTTCAAAGGTATCGTCTGGATTCGCTTTGTTGCGCAGGCTGCGGATGTCATAGGCCACGCAATCGGGACGACCGAACAGCGAGATAATCTGATCCATGGTGTGTACGCCCAGACCATAGAATGCGCCGTCCTGCGGCAGTCCCGGCTTGGTTTCCGCCTCGGGGCGGTAGTAATCGAAATGGCTTTCAACCTCAACAATTTCGCCGAGCTTGCCGCTCTCAATCGCTTTTTTAGCGGTGAGGAAGCAGGAATCAAAACGACGATTCTGATATGGCGTAACGGTCAGCCCTTTGCTTTGCGCCAGTTCGAACAGTGCTTTTGCTTGCGCAAGCGTCGGCGTGAAGGGTTTCTCAACCAACACGTTTTTACCCGCTTCCAGCGCGCGTTTGGCGTATTCAAAATGACTGTCAGCATGGGTACAGACGATCACCAGCTTCACCTGCGGATCGTTTAAGATCTCGTCGAGGTCGCTGGTGAAGTGAATATGTGAATATTGTGGCGCCTGCTCTTCCGGCTTGGCGTGGCGGCGAAAAATGTGCGCGACATGCCAGCTATTTTTGCGGTTGAGGACGTACGGCAAATGGTAGCGAGTGGTGCTTTTACCAAAACCAATAAATGCGCAGTGTAAGGTCATGAGACGATCCTTTCGAAGGTGATTGTCTACACCATAGCGCAAAGCGGCTGGAGACTGAATGTTGGATTCTTTGCCGGATGGCGCTTGAACTGCACCACAGGGCGACAGGATCGGCCGTCGGCGTCGCAGGCAGTTTGTTCACGGCAAGCGCGCAGGGCCCGGAGCGTACTAAATGTACGTGAGGAGCACGAGCACTTCCCGGGGACGAAATGGCAAGTAAGCCAGGCAGACACAAAACCTCAAAAAAAAAGCCAGCAAAAGCTGGCTAAAGTAATACTGGAAGCAATGTGAGCAATGTCGTGCTTTCAGGTTCTCCGTAGGGGTTCCCCTGAACGCAGAGCAATAATAATCATTCTCATTCGCACTTGTCTACTTCTTTTTGCAAAAAAATGCAGTTGACGGAATTTTCTTTCTCAGCGAGTGTAAATACACAATTAACCCTGCTGGAGATAAGGAATGAGTGAGATAGTGATACGCCACGCTGAACCGAAAGATTACGACGCAATTCGTCAGATCCACGCCCAGCCGGAGGTGTACCACAACACCCTACAGGTTCCTCATCCTTCCCTCGAGATGTGGCAAGCGAGGCTAACCGAGCAAGCCGGGGTCAAACAACTGGTTGCCTGCATTGACGATATCGTCGTGGGGCATCTCTGTATTGAGGTCGCGCAACGCCCGCGTCGCAGCCACGTGGCTGATTTTGGTATCTGCGTGGATGCACGGTGGCACAATCGCGGCGTTGCCAGCGCGTTGATTCGCACGATGATCGACATGTGCGACAACTGGCTGCGCGTCGAGCGTATTGAGCTAACGGTATTTGTTGATAATGAGCCGGCCGTGGCGGTGTATAAGAAATACGGCTTTGAAATCGAAGGCACAGGTAAGAAATACGGCCTGCGCAACGGTGAATACGTTGATGCCTACTTTATGGCGCGCGTGAAATAAAATTAAGGGCGAGTCTTATCGCCCTTCTTATTGAAAGGACGCAAGAGTGAAAAAGTACCTTCCCCTGGTGTTGCTGGCAGCACTCTCCCCTGCTTTCGCCATTACCGTACAAAATCTCGATTCCGTGCCCAGCGCCATTCAACACCCGGAAGGTAAACAGATTTTTGCTGAGCAAATGGCGGGAGCAACCCCAGCCAAAGGATTTGGCGAGCTTCCACAGGGATTATCTGAGAACGCGTGGATTGCCTGGGTTGCGCCGAATGAAGATCCTGACAACCTGATCCTCACGGGTGCCAAAGCCTGGGGCAAAGACGGCAAATATATCGGTGTCGCCTGTTTCGCCGACAATCCGGCCGACGCCGGGCAGGCAAAGAAATACGCGGATAACAACTGTCCGGAAAACTACAGCAACGGGCGCGCCAATAAATTATATCTCGGCGTTTTTTCCTGGCAGAACCAACAGATAACGCCGATTGCACGCTCGGAAAAACCATTAAACCAACTCTCTGAGTGGAATAAAACCGCCGAAAAAGAGAGCGATGATGAGTCCGTCAGACCGCTGGCCTATTATACAAAACTGGATCTGGCACCGTACCGGATCGCACCCGATACGCTGGCGTTTGGGGTGCGCGGTGGATACTCTGAGGCGTATTCGGGCGGCGGCGCATTTTATGAAGTGCTGGAGCTCTATGCGATCAAAGACAACAGGATAATCAACGTGTATTCCGACCTTGTTTATCAATATACGGACATCGCCGGAGAGTGGAATAAAGACGGTACAAGACAGCACGACATCAGCGAAAGTAAATATATCCTCAAAATGCGTTCGGCAAAAACGCACGGGTTTTATGATTTAGAGCGCGTAAACCTGCAGGATAAAAGCAGCCAAATATTCCGCTGGTCTGAATCGCTGCAGCGATATGCGCCATAACCAACCAATAAGGCCGACATCGTTCTGAACGCTGTAGGCCATTATCCGTTATATCTCGCCGTTAAATTCAGGAGCGGAAGCGCTATCCGGCCCTGGCATAGAGTTTTTGATTGCAGTCCATCGTTTCCCCCGCCGTCATGTTCAGGCCTAACAACCACCTGAATTATATGGTTATTCACCTTTTTATCTTCATCGCTATTTTTCGTAACGTTAATAATATTAATATTACATTTTTGTTTTTTTTTGGTTTCTGCCATCACTTTATGGTGACAATCACAACAATATACTTCTCCTGGGACTAACTTAACCACGGTGAGGTAAAAAATGAAATTTGAACGCCATCATAGAATATTGAAAGAAATCAGTATTTCGGGAGTTGTAAAAGTTTCAAATCTGGCGAAAAGTCTCAAGGTAACAAAAGAAACCATTCGCTCAGATCTCAATGAACTTGCCGGACAGGGATATCTCACTCGCTGTCATGGTGGTGCATTTATTACCCTTGATTCTCTTGATAACGTTGCAAAAAACGAAATTGCTTATGTGCTGGAAAAATATGAATCAGCGCAGAAAATAAAAAAAGGTCTCTCTGCCATGAAAAATAATGTATGTGTTATTGGCTCGTTCAATGTTGATATTATCAGTTACCTACCGAGGCTACCCTCGACAGGAGAATCATTACTTGCCGATAAATTTATTTTTTCGCCAGGCGGTAAAGGATGTAATCAAGCTTTAGCGGCAAGTTATGCCGATTCTGATGTGCATTTTATTACTAAAGTAGGGTCAGACCATTTTAGTGATTACGCCATTAATTTTATAAACTCATCAAAAATCCATAAAAGTGTAATCTACCAGACCAAAGAAACACAAACTGGTACAGCTACCATCATGGTGAATGGAGATACCGGGGATAACGTCATCGCCATCTATCCAGGTGCTAATATGACAATTTCACCTGATGAAATCACCATACAAAAAGAAGCCATTATTCATTCAGATATTGTTCTTGTACAACTGGAGACAAATTACGAGGCGCTTCAGCAAACAATTCGTCTCGCACAAAAAAATGACATACCGGTAATTATCAATCCAGCGCCATATAATGAAATGGTCAATACCATCATTGATGACATCGATTACATTACGCCAAATGAAACCGAAGCTGGTCTCCTGGCAAACATGTCCGTCAATGACATTGAGTCAGCCAAATGTGCAGCGAAGATTATTCATCAGAAAGGTGTAAAAAATACCATTATTACTTTAGGTAGCAAAGGATCTCTCGCTTATGACGGAACGCAATTCATCTATTCTCCGGCATTCCCGGCAGTTGTAAAAAACACCGCAGGAGCTGGCGACGCCTTCAATGGCGCACTCGCATCTGGCCTTGCTAAAGGAAAATCACTGGCATCCGCATTATGCTACGCCAGCGCATTCGCCTCGCTTGCTGTTGAAACACCCAATGCCTCTGACATGCCAGAAAACGAATCCGTTCTACATCGCATTCAGAGTTCACATTACAAACAAACTATCTCAACTCACTAAATCAAGGAGCAGACTATGAACAATACGCAGAAAAAACTAAAGGTGCTCTTTATTGGAGAATCCTGGCATATTCACATGATTCATTCAAAAGGTTATGACAGCTTTACCTCCAGTAAATATGAAGAAGGCGCTACATGGTTACTGGAATGCTTAAAGAAAGGTGGTGTGGAAATTGATTACATGCCTGCTCACACCGTACAAATCGCATTTCCAGAAAGCATTGATGAACTAAACCGTTATGATGTCATTGTCATTAGCGATATCGGCAGCAATACATTCCTGTTGCAAAACGAGACATTCTATCAGCTCAAAATAAAGCCAAATGCTCTGGAATCAATTAAAGAGTACGTCAAAAATGGTGGTGGTCTGCTTATGATTGGCGGCTATCTGTCATTTATGGGTATTGAGGCAAAGGCCAATTACAAGAACACCATTCTTGCCGAGGTCTTGCCAGTTATTATGCTTGACGGCGATGACCGAGTAGAAAAACCAGAGGGTATCTACGCTGAGGCTGTCTCGCCTGAACATCCTGTTGTAGACGGATTCTCAGACTACCCGATATTTCTTGGATATAACGAGGTTGTCGCCAGAGAAGATGCTGATGTCGTATTAACAATAAATAATGACCCTCTATTAGTGTTCGGTAAATACCAACAGGGTAAAACCGCCTGTTTTATGAGTGACTGTTCGCCGCACTGGGGAACTCAGCAATTCATGTCCTGGCCGTTTTATACCGACCTGTGGGTTAACACGCTTCAATTCATCGCCAGAAAATAAAAAACAATGGAGTAACGAAAGTTACTCCTTTTATAAAATATAAGGATTGATGTATGAACAAGAATAAGTACTCAACCCCCTTACTGATGCTTGCAACCATCTTAGCCGGTATGCTTTCCCCAATGCAGTCTGCCGTTAATGGGCAATTGGGACACTGGTTGCAGGATGGTAATGCTTGCGCAGTAATCTCTTTCGCCAGCGGTCTGGTCGTCATGTTTTTTATTATTATTGCGCGTAAAGAAACACGCCATCAATTCGCGTCGATCCCTACGCTGATTAAAAAGCGGAAAATCCCCTTGTGGAATTGGTTTGCCGGGTTATGCGGGGCGATGGTCGTATTTTCTGAAGGCGCATCAGCCAGCGCGTTAGGCGTTGCCACTTTTCAAACTGCTTTAATTTCCGCCCTGCTCCTTTCCGGCCTGTTGTGCGACCGCTTTGGCGTCGGTGTGGATGAGAAGAAATATTTCACGCCATGGCGCGTTACTGGCGCATTGTTCGCTGTTATTGCCACGATTTTTGTCGTGTCGCCACAGTGGCACTCAACCTCGTTTATCCTACTGGCTATCCTTCCATTTTTGGCAGGATTACTCGCTGGCTGGCAGCCTGCGGGGAATGCCAAAGTCGCCGAGGCAACGGGATCCATGCTGGTTTCCATTACCTGGAACTTCATCGTCGGCTTTTGTGTCCTGGGTGCAGCGCTGGCGATACGTGTCGCATTAGGGCATGTCACCGTCCAGTTACCCGATACGTGGTGGATGTATCTCGGTGGCCCGCTGGGTCTGCTGTCCATCGGACTGATGGCGATTCTGGTCAGAGGTTTAGGACTATTAATGCTGGGTGTCGCCTCTACCGCGGGTCAGTTACTGGGATCGGTGTTGATTGATGAGTTAATCCCATCATTAGGCAATACGGTCTATCTGGTCACCATCATCGGTACATTATTCGCGTTAGTAGGTGCAATTGTTACCACCATCCCCGAATACAGAGCATCCAAAATGGCGAAAAAAATGGAGGTGTCAGGATGAAAGGCTTCCTGCAAACCGTAACGGGCCCAGTGGCACACTCAGAAATGGGTCTGACGCTACCGCATGAGCACCTGTTTAACGATTTGTCATCCGTTGTTGACGAGCCACAGTATGCTTTTTCACAGCAGTTGGTGGGAAAGAAAGTCAGTGCTGACCTGCAGTGGGGACTGAAACACGACCCGTACTGCTGCGCCGATAACATGGACAGAAAAGAGATTGATGATGTCATCTTTGAAATCAATAACTTCATGTCACTGGGAGGCAGGACGATTGTCGACGCGACGGGTTCTGAATCTATTGGTCGGGACGCCACTTCATTGCGGCAAGTGGCATTAAAAACTGGTTTGAATATCGTTGCTTCATCAGGACCTTATCTGGAAAAGTTTGAAAGCGCCAGGATCCACAAACCTGTCGAGTTATTAGCCTCACTTATTGATAAGGAACTGAATCAGGGGATTGGCGAGACGGATATTCGCGCCGGTATGATCGGTGAAATTGGCGTATCACCCGCTTTTACCCAAGCTGAGCGCAACAGCCTGCGCGCGGCGTCTCTGGCACAACGTAATAATCCCCATACGGCAATGAATATCCATATGCCAGGGTGGCTGCGGCTGGGTGATGAGGTACTGGATATTGTCCTTGAAGAGATGAACGTCTCTCCGGCAAAAGTTTCGCTGGCGCACTCAGACCCTTCAGGAAAGGATGTTGCCTATCAACGTAAAATGCTTGACCGCGGCGTATGGCTTGAATTTGACATGATTGGTCTGGACATTACTTTCCCCAAAGAAGGTATCGCCCCAGGTGTTCAGGACACCGCAGATGCGGTAGCACATCTGATTGAACTGGGTTACGCCGACCAGATCGTATTAAGCCATGATGTTTTTCTCAAACAGATGTGGGCAAAAAATGGGGGGAATGGTTGGGGATTTGTCCCAAATGTTTTCCTCGCCTATCTGGCTGCCCGTGGCGTAGATAACGATACTCTTCGCAAGCTCTGTATTGATAATCCGGCGCGGTTACTCACGGCGTAACTAACATATAGCCCGGCGCCTGATGCCGGGCTATTAATCAACAATCAGTAACCCGCCGTTAAATCATCCACGGAACGCGGGTCGGACGCGCCATACAGTGCGCCATCCGGTCCAACCATAATGCTCTGCGTGCTGCCCATCGCTTCTTTCAGCGCCACTTTCTGTCCTTTTTGCTCCAGCAGCTTAATTGTATCCGGGCTGAAGCCCTTCTCAATACGAAGCTCATCCGGCAACCACTGATGATGGAAGCGTGGTGCGTTGGTCGCTTCGGCGACGTTCATCCCGAAATCAATGCTGTTGACCACCATTTGCAGCACAGTAGTGATAATTCGACTCCCGCCTGGGCTGCCGGTAACCAGCCAGGTTTTCCCATCTTTTACCACGATAGTCGGCGACATAGATGACAGCGGACGCTTCTTCGGTCCGACCGCGTTGGCATCGCCGCCTACCAGACCGTATACGTTCGGTACGCCCGGCTTGGCAGAGAAGTCGTCCATTTCATTATTGAGCAGAATGCCAGTGTTACCCGCCACAATACCGGTCCCGAAGGTGGTATTCAGGGTATAGGTCACCGCCACGGCATTGCCGTCTTTATCCACCACCGAGAAGTGAGTGGTCTGATTGCTTTCATACGGGGCGAGCTTGCCAGGTTTAATCTCGCTGGAAGGCTTAGCCTTGTTGATATCAATCTGATCGGCAAGCGTTTTAGCATAGGCTTTGTTGGTCAGAGCCTGCCATGGCACTTTCACAAAATCGGGATCGCCCAGATACTCCGAGCGGTCAGCGTAGGCATACTTCTCCGCTTCAGCCATGACCTGCATGGCGTCGGCGCTGCCAAACCCGTATTTCTTCATATCAAAGTTTTCAAGAATATTGAGGATCTGCACGATGTGAATACCGCCAGAGGACGGCGGCGGCATGGAGAAGACCTGATACCCGCGATAGTCACCGCTAATCGGCGTACGCTCCACGGCTTTATAGCTGGCTAAGTCCTCTTTGGTCATCAGCCCGCCGTTCTTCTGCATTTCCCCGGCGATCTGATCGGCAATAGCGCCTTTATAAAACGCATCCGGGCCGCTTTCGGCAATCATTTCCAGACTTTTCGCCAGGTTCTTTTGCACCAGCTTATCGCCTTTTTTCAGCGGCTCGCCGTCTTTCCAGAAAATGGCTTTGCTGTTCTCGTGATTAGGGAGCACTTCACTGCCATAGGTTTTCAGATCGTCGGCCAGTGCGTCATTAACCACAAAGCCCTCTTCCGCCAGCTTCATCGCCGGACGTACTACTTTGTTCAGCGGCATCGTGCCGTATTTCTCCAGCGCCAGCGAGAAACCCGCGACGGTACCCGGCGTACCGGATGCCAGATGCGACGTCAGCGACTTTTTCGCATCGGCGTTGCCCTGCTCATCAAGGAACATGTCGCGGGTCGCGCCAGCAGGGGCCATTTCGCGAAAATCAATCGCCGTGGTGTTACCATCTTTGGTACGCAGCAGCATAAAACCGCCACCGCCCAGATTGCCCGCCTGGGGATGCGTCACCGCCAGCGCGTAGCCAACGGCCACGGCGGCATCGACGGCATTCCCACCCTGTTTAAGAATATCCACCCCCACCTGAGTGGCAAGCGCATCCACGGAGGCCACCATCCCCTGCTGCGCACGCACGGGATGGAACACATCCTCCTCAACACCGTATGATACCGGCGGCGCAGCCGGAGCGGCCGCAACGCTAAAACAACTTCCTGAGAGCAGAGCAGCAATGGCTACCCGGCGTAAAAACGTCGGTTTTATCATCGTTATTCTCCAGATGTATGGGGGTCAGCCCCCACTAAGCCTGGTGCATAACTCTGAAATAATCATCGTAACGGCGAGAAAGGAGTAAACTTAAGAGATCCCCGAGAGGAGAAAAGCGATGAAACGACTCTTACTTTTAGCCATGCTGTTGCCGTTTGCAGGCTTTGCACAGCCCATCAACACCATGAATAACCCGAATCAACCCGGTTATCAGATCCCGAGCCAGCAGCGTATGCAAACCCAAATGCAATCGCAGCAGATTCAGCAGAAAGGGATGCTCAATCAGCAGTTGCAAACGCAGACGCGTATGCAACAACAGCATATGGAAAACCAAATCAATTCCAACTCCCAGCGCGTCCTTCAGTCTCAGCCTGGCGAGTTTAATTCCAGCCAGCAGCAAATGCTGCCCAACAGCAACGGTGGAATGTTAAGTGGAACCCGTAACCCGGACAGCTCGCTGAATAAGCAACATATGCTGTCGGAGAAAAAGAACGGCGACATGCTGAAGCCCTCCAGCACGCCGCAGCCTAACGTTCCGTTAAAAACAATTGGGCCTTAACAGGGCTGGAAATCCGGACCAATCGTATCAATGGCATCGGTACAGATGCAGTCCACTCCCCAGCGTAGCAGTTCCGCCGCGCGCTGGGGTCGGTTGACGGTATACACCAGAATACGCAGTCCTGCGTCGCGCAGCGCATCCACGCGCGCTTCATCCAGCAGCTTGTGATTAAGATGAATAGAGACACAACCCAGCCGCGTTGTCAGCTCACGCCAGTCCTCGCGCCACTCATCAAGCAGTAAGCCTCTCGGCAGTTCAGGCGCCGCCTGCTGCGCCGCTTCAAGCGCGTCAATTTCAAAGGATGACAACAGCGGTGGTGTCATTCCCGCCCACAGTTCCCGAGCGGCCAGCGCTACGGCTTTGCCGGTTAACGTTCCGGTGCCGGTGGTGGGTTTAATTTCAATATTCGCCATCATACCGTGCTGACGGCAGCGCTCGGCCACTTGCGAGAGCAGCGGTAGCGGTTCGCCTTTAAACTCACCGCTAAACCAGCCACCGGCGTCCACGCGCAATAAATCCTGCCAGTTCAGCTCGCCTGCCACACCCCAACCATTGCTGGTGCGTTCCAGGTTGTCGTCATGCAGCAAGAAGATCTCACCGTCTTTCGACAATTTAGCGTCAAACTCAATCATGGTATGCCCGTATCGCGCCCCCATGTCGATCGCCGCCAGGGTGTTTTCCGGTGCCAGCTTACCGCCGCCGCGATGGGCGACGATATGGGGGTAAGGCCAGTTACTCATACGCGTTGTCCTGTTTCGCCATCAAAAAGATGCAGATGATTTTCTGGCAGATGCAGCCAGAGCGTGCTGCCTGCCGTCGGGCGATGCTGATGCGCCAGTCGCACCACCAGCTTTTGCTCACCCCAACGTCCGTGTGCCAGGTTATCCGCTCCCAGCATTTCCAGCGTGTCGACGACCAACGGCACGCCGCCTTCGGCCTGCGAGCTTAGCGCAATATGCTCCGGGCGGATACCCAACGTCATGTTACGCCCACCAGACTCCCTCGCGCTTCTGCCGAGGGGCAACGTCATGCCGTCATCCAGTTCAAAATGGGTGCCCGAGGCGCTGATGCGCCCGTCCAGCAGATTCATCGCCGGGCTGCCGATAAAACTCGCCACAAAGCGGCTGGCAGGCTTTTCATATACCTCAACCGGCGTGCCGATCTGCTCGGCAATGCCTTTGTTCATCACCATCACCCGCTGGGCGAGGGTCATCGCTTCTACCTGATCGTGCGTCACATACAGTGAGGTGGTTTTCAGTCGGCGATGCAGATGCTGTAACTCCAGACGCATCTGTACGCGCAGCTTGGCATCGAGGTTAGAAAGCGGCTCATCGAACAGGAACACCGCTGGGTCACGGACAATCGCCCGCCCCATCGCCACACGCTGGCGCTGACCGCCAGAAAGCTCGCGCGGACGACGCTTGAGCAGATCACCCAGCTCGAGAATACGCGCCGCCTCTTTCACCCGTTCGTCAATATGCTCCTTGCCCATCCCGCGGATTTTCAGCCCCCAGGCCATATTTTCTTCCACGCTCATATGTGGGTAGAGCGCGTAGTTCTGAAAGACCATCGCAATGCCGCGATCCTTAGGCTCCATTTCGGTGACGCGTTTATTATCAATCCAGATATCGCCGCCGCTCACCCGTTCAAGCCCGGCCACCATCCGTAGCAGCGTTGACTTACCGCAGCCGGATGGGCCAACCATCACGATAAATTCTCCGTCCGCGACATCCAGTGTCAGCGGTTTAATCACCTGGGTTTTGCCGTCCCAGCTTTTGGTTACTGCCTGTAGTTTTAAACCAGCCATTTTTATTTCTCACTATCGACCAGGCCACGTACGAAGGCACGCTGCATGGCTAACACGATGATTACCGGAGGGATGAGCGTCAGCAGCATGGCTGCCATTACCTGATTCCACTGCGTGGTGCCTTCACCAGTAGCAATCATGCCTTTGATACCTGCCACCGCAGTGCCCAAATTGACATCGGTAATAATTAACAACGGCCACAAATACTGGTTCCAGCCGTAGATAAAGGTGATCACAAACAGCGCCGCCAGATTGGTTTTTGACAGCGGTAGTACAATATCGCGGAAAAAACGCATCGGTGACGCGCCGTCAATACGCGCCGCCTCAACCAGTTCATCCGGCAGGGTCATAAAAAACTGCCGGAACAAGAACGTCGCAGTCGCCGATGCCATTAACGGCAGCGTCAGACCCGCATAGCTGTCGAGCATTTTCAGGTTGGCGATCACTTCCACCGTCGGGAAAATACGCACCTCGACCGGCAGCATCAGCGTGATAAAAATCATCCAGAAGAACAGGTTACGCAGTGGAAAGCGGAACCAGACGATGGCGAATGCGGAGAGCATAGAGACGGTGATTTTCCCTACTGTAATACTGAACGCCATAATGAAACTGTTGAGCATCATCAGCCAGAACGGCGCACTGTTAACGCCCACGCCGTTGACCCAGATGTATTTCATGTTTTCCAGCAGCTGTGTGCCGGGAACCAGCGTCATCGGCGTTTCAAAGACTGCTTTGTTATCCAGCGTCGCCGCGACAAACGCGACGTACAGCGGAAACAGGATCACCATGATCCCCATAATCAACATGGCATGGCTGAATATTGTCAGCCCACGACGATTCTCAATCATTGGTAACGCACCTTACTTTCCACATAGCGGAACTGCACCACCGTCAAAATAATGACCAGGAACATCAGCACTACCGATTGGGCGGCCGAGGCGGAGAGATCCAGCCCGACAAAGCCTTCGCGATAGATCTTATAAATCAACGTAGTGGTCGCCTGTACCGGCCCACCCGCCGTGGCGGCATCGATCACCGGGAAGGTATCAAAGAAGGCATAAACCAGATTCACCACCAGCAGAAAGAAGCTGACCGGTGCAATCAGCGGCAGCGCCAGCTTAAAGAAGCGGCGAACCGGTCCCGCACCATCAATCGCGGCGGCTTCAATCAGCGACCGCGGAATAGACTGTAGTGCGGCAAAGAAGAACAGGAAGTTGTAACTAATCTGCTTCCAGACCGACGCAAACACCACCAGAAACATCGCCTGACCGCTGTTTTGCGCATGGTTCCAGTCATAGCCAAACTCACCGAGAAAATGGGTAATCAGCCCGCGCCCTGGGTTAAACAGGAAGATCCACAATACGGCGGCGACGGCGGGCGCAACGGCGTAAGGCAACAGCATCAGCGTCTGGTAAAAACGGCTGCCGCGCACCACGTAATTTACCAGCGCCGCAAAAAATAACGACACCAGCAAACCGCTTACCGTGACTAACGTACTGAACTTAATGGTGGTCCAGAATGAATCAAGGTAGTACGGGTCATGAAACAGCGCGATAAAGTTTTCCAGTCCGACAAACTGGCTAGAAAGACCAAACGGATCAACGGATTGTAGTGAATACCACAGCGCTTCACCGGCGGGCCAGATAAAGAAAATAACGGTGATAACCAACTGCGGGGCCACCAGCAAATAGGGAAGCCAGCGCGAGCGGAACACCGGACGGGATGAAGACATGTAGGTTCTTTTCCTGGAAGGTGCCAGATTGCGGTGCACACACCGTATCCGGCCTACAAACTACACGCATTTGTAGGCCGGGTAAGTCGCAGCCGCCACCCGGCATTTCACATTACGATTTAGTCGATTGCTCAAAGCGGCGCAGTAACTGATTGCCACGCTCAACGGCAGCATCCAGCGCCTGCTGCGGGGTTTTCTTCCCGGTCCAGACGCTTTCCAGTTCTTCATCTACGATGGTGCGGATCTGCGGCATGTTGCCCAGACGCAGCCCTTTGGTGAACGGCAACGGTGGCTTGTTCAGCATCTGGCGGGTGGCGATATCAGCCCCAGGGTTCTTATCATAGAAGCCCTGCTCGCGGGTCAAGTCGTACGCGGCGGTGGTAATGGGCAGGTAGCCGGTCTTCTGGTGCCATTCGGCAGCAATTTCAGGCTTCGCCAGGAAGTTGAGGAACTGCGCCACGCCTTCGTAGGTTGCTTTGTCTTTACCCTGCATCACCCACAGGCTGGCTCCCCCGATAATCGCGTTCTGCGGCGCGCCCTTCACATCGGCATCGTACGGCATCATGCCGACGCCATAGTTGAATTTGGCGTAGTGGCGGATGTCAGCCAGAGAACCGGAAGAGGCGGTGGTAATGGCACAATCCCCGTTATAGAACTTCTCGGTAGACTCGTCTTTACGCCCGAAGTAGCTGAAATCCCCTTTTTTGTTCAACTCTTCCAGCAGGGCGATATGTTTCACCTGTTCCGGTTTATTGAATTCCAGCACCGCGTCAGTACCGTCAAAGCCGTTGTTTTTGGTAGCCACCGGCAGACCATTCCAGGCGCTGAAGTTTTCAATCTGAATCCATCCCTGCCAGCCGCTGGCGTAGCCGCACTTCATGCCTGCTGCTTTCAGCTTCGCGGTGTATTCCGCCAGATCCTGCCAGGTTTTTGGCGGCTGCTCAGGGTCTAAACCGGCTTTTTTGAAGGCATCTTTGTTGTAGTACAGCACCGGCGTGGAGCTGTTAAACGGCTGGGAGAGTAAGTGTCCGCTTTTAGAGTCGGTGTAATAACCGGAAACCGTCGGCACGAACTGAGACTCATCGAAGTTAATACCAGCCTCTTTGAATACTTCATAGACCGGTTTAATGGCTTTCGAGGCCATCATCGTTGCCGTGCCCACTTCATAAACCTGCAGTAGCGCAGGTGCGTTTCCGGTACGGAAAGCCGCAATACCTGCGCTCAGGCTCTGCTCGTAGTTGCCTTTGTACTGCGGAACAATTTTGTAGTCGGGATTGGCGGCATTAAAACGTTGCGCCAGTGAATCAACTTCTTTACCCAGTTCACCTTCCATTGAGTGCCAGAACGGGATAGTGGTGACGGCCAGAGCCTGACCTGCAAACGCCAGGCTAAGTGCCAGTCCTAAAGCTGTATGTCGGAACGATATCATCGGTTATCTCTCTTGTTGTGCCGGATGCGCGATATCACGCGTTTTATGCTCGCGGGGGTAACATGACATGCTCGAATGACAGAAAAATAACTTTTTTATTACAAAAAAAAGATAGTAAGGCGACAAACAGATGGCAAGGCGGTGAAAGCGTAGTGACAGGAAAATGCGGGGTGGTGCACAACAAAGCCGGGTAGCGCTATGTCTTACCCGGCCAGGATGACGTTATCTGTTGCAGCCAACAAGGAACATTAATCTTTACGCCAGCGTCGTTCATATTCATTCTGTAAACGCTGCTGTTCCCGCCGCTCACGTTCGCGCTGAATATCAGATTTCTCATCTTCCCAGCCCGGGCAGACAGAGGAGGTGAACACTTCACAGGGCGAGCTGGACTGCGCCAACGAGTTGTCCGGTTTCTCTTCCCAGATTGAAGGGTCGCGCGGGTCGAACGCTGGCGGTGTTAAGGCCAGGACATTTGATGAAAGCGTCAAAAACAAACCGCCAATCATCATGCAGATACCGGAACGTATCATCCTTTCTCCATGTTCACTTTTATTATTGATAACTATTCTCAATAATAACATAGAGCAATAAAAAGGGGCCATATCAGGCCCCCTTGTCCATTCAGAGAATGTTAACCGCCCAGATACGCGCTGCGCACTGCTTCGTTAGCCAGTAACGCATCACCGGTGTCTTCCAGCACCACATGACCATTTTCCAGCACGTAGCCGCGATCGGCGAGCTTCAGCGCCTGGTTAGCGTTCTGTTCGACGAGGAAGATTGTCATCCCCTGCTCGCGCAGTTGTTCGATGGTGTTGAAGATCTGCTGGATGATAATCGGCGCCAGACCCAGCGACGGCTCATCAAGCAGCAGCAGCCGCGGCTGACTCATCAGCGCACGGCCTATCGCCAGCATCTGCTGTTCACCGCCGGACATCGTGCCCGCACGCTGAATTCGACGTTCATGCAGGCGGGGAAACAGGTCATACACCCACTTGATGCGTTCCTGAAACTGGTCCTTTTCGGCAAAGAAGCCGCCCATCGCCAGGTTCTCTTCCACCGTCATGCGGGAAAACACGCGACGCCCTTCCGGAACAATCGCTACCGCTTCGCGCATGATTTTCGCCGTCTGCCAGTCGGTAATGTCTTTACCATCAAAGACAATTCGCCCACTTGTCGCTCGCGGATCGCCGCACAGCGTACCAAGCAGCGTGGTTTTTCCCGCGCCGTTGGCGCCGATAAGCGTCACGATTTCACCCTGATTGATATACAAGCTGACGTCGTGCAGCGCCTGTATCTTGCCGTAGTGGGCGCTGACTTTGTCAAAGGACAACATGACTTTTTCCATATTATGCGTCACCACCATTATGCTTCACCTAAATAGGCGCGGATCACATCCGGGTTGTTACGAATCTGTTCCGGCGTCCCGTTCGCCAGCGGCGTGCCCTGATTCACCACGTAAATACGGTCGGAAATACCCATCACCAGCTTCATGTCGTGCTCAATCAACAAAATGGTGGTGTTGTGATGGTTACGCAGTTCAGCAATCAGCTCGTCCAGCTCTTTGGTCTCTTTCGGGTTGAGGCCTGCGGCGGGTTCGTCGAGCATCAGGATTTCCGGCTGGGTCACCATGCAACGTGCAATCTCCAGACGGCGCTGGTCGCCGTAGGCCAGGTTACTGGCCTGACGGTTGGCGTGCTCCAGCAAACCAATACGCTCCAGCCAGGTGGCGGCGCGATCCAACGCTTCACTCTGCGCGCGACGGAACGACGGGGTTTTCAACAGGCCGGAGAAGACGCCGGTTTTCAGCTGCTGATGTTGCGCCACCAGCAGGTTTTCAATCACCGTCATCTCGCGAAACAGACGCACGTGCTGGAAAGTACGCACCACACCCATCCGCGCAATTTGCTGACCCGGCAGCCCTTCCAGATGCTGGTCGCGCAGCTTAATCGTCCCACCCGTCGGCTTATAAAAACCGGTCAGGCAGTTAAAGACCGTGGTTTTTCCCGCGCCGTTTGGCCCGATTAACGAGACGATCTCCTGTGGTCTCAGCTCCAGTTCAACGTTGTTTACCGCCAGCAGACCGCCGAAGCGCATCATCAGGCCGTTGACGGATAATAATGGCTGACTCATGCCTGCTCTCCTTTTGCTTCCCCGTTTTTCAGCTTCAACTGCGGACGGGTCATCGGCAACAAGCCCTGCGGACGCCAGATCATCATCAGTACCATTAAACCACCCAGCATTAACATGCTGTATTCATTGAAATCACGCATCAGCTCGCGTGACACCACCAGCAGGATGGCCGCGAGGATCACTGCGAACTGTGAGCCCATTCCGCCCAGTACCACAATCGCCAGCACAAAGGCCGACTCGGCAAAGGTGAAGGATTCCGGGCTGACAAAACCCTGACGCGCGGCAAACAACGTACCGGCAAAACCGGCAAACGCGGCGCTGATGGTAAAAGCGGTCAGCTTGATGCGCGTAGGGTTTAAGCCCAACGAGCGACAGGCTATTTCATCTTCGCGCAGCGCTTCCCACGCACGACCCAACGGCATACGCAGCAGACGGTTGATGACAAACAGCGAGAAGACCACCAGCAGCAGCGCCACCAGATAAAGGAAAATAACGCGGTCAGAGGGATCGTACTTCACGTTAAAGAAGTTGCTGAAGGTATCCCAGCCACCTTCACGGGCAGTACGGCTGAACTCCAGACCGAAAAAGGTCGGTTTCGGGATCTGGCTGATACCGTTCGGACCACCGGTCACTTCGGTGTTGTTGAGCAGCAGGATACGGACGATTTCGCCGAAGCCTAAAGTCACAATCGCCAGATAGTCACCGCGCAGGCGCAATACCGGGAAGCCGAGCATAAAGCCCGCAGCAGCGGAAACCAGCCCCGCCAGCGGCAGACAGGTCCAGAAGCCGAGTCCGTAATAGTGGTTCAGCAGCGCGAAGGTGTAAGCACCGATGGCATAGAAGCCGCCGTAACCCAGCACCAGCAGACCGGAAAGCCCTACCACCACGTTTAAGCCGAGGCCGAGGATGATATAAATCATCGTCAGCGTGGCAATATCAACCGTACCGCGCGACACCATAAACGGCCACGCCACGGCAATCACCAGCAGCGCGACCAGGAACAGCTTCTGTTTAACGGTGGAGCCATCAATCGCCGGCAGAATAAACTTCGGTCCGGAGACGCTCTTCAAGCCCTTCTGGAAAGCTGGACGCAACAGTTGGAAGAGAAAGACCACGCCAGTGCCGATAAACACCCACTGCCAGCGGATATCCGCGGCGGTATCCACCACCAGTTTGGTGCCGTCAAGCTCCAACTGGACGCCCATAAAGACGCCCGCCAGGATGAAGAACATAGCGGCAGAGAGCAGCGCCATTGCAAAATGCATCGGTTTCATACTTTCTCTACCTCCGGGCGACCCAGAATACCGGTCGGCATCACCAGCAGCACCAGAATCAGCAGCGCGAATGAAACCACGTCTTTGTATTCGGTACTCAGATAAGCAGAGGAGAGCGCTTCCGCGACACCCAGAATCAGGCCGCCGATCATCGCCCCAGGAATGCTGCCGATGCCGCCCAGTACCGCCGCAGTAAAGGCTTTCATCCCGGCCATAAAGCCGATATAGGGGTTAATTACGCCGTAGAACTGGCCGAGCAGTACGCCCGCTACCGCCGCCATTGCCGCGCCAATCACAAAGGTCAGCGCAATCACACGATCGGTATTTATGCCGAGCAGGCTGGCCATTTTCAGGTCTTCCGCGCAGGCACGGCAGGCACGGCCCATACGGGAGTAACGGATAAACAGCGTCAGCGCCAGCATCGCCAGGAAGGTTACAATCCAGATAACCAACTGCATAGTGGTGATGGAAGCAGAGAAGTTTTCGCTACTGCCGACGGTCCACTGGCCGTTAAACAGGCTGGGCAGCGCCACATCGCGCGAACCTTCCGTCAGGCTGACGTAGTTTTGCAGGAAGATGGACATCCCGATAGCGGAAATCAGCGCGATCAGGCGCTTAGAGCTGCGCACGGGCCGATACGCTACGCGTTCAATGCTCCAGCCGTAGGCGCTGGCAATCACAATCGCGCCGACAAAGCCCGCCGCGACCAGTAGCCAGCTGGAATCAATACCCATCATCATTAGCGCAGCGATGATCATAAAGGAGACATAGCTGCCGATCATATACACCTCGCCGTGGGCGAAGTTGATCATGCCGATAATGCCGTACACCATCGTGTAACCGATAGCGATCAGCGCGTAGGTGCTTCCCAGCGTGACGCCGTTAAACATCTGCTGCAAGAAATAGAGGAACTGCTCGGACATAAGGTAACCTTTCTTAACCCGCCCGTTTTGCACGGGCGGTGGGATAACTCGTCTTCAGCTATTACTTCGCGACGGTCGATGATCCGTCCGCGTGCCACTGGAAGACACCAAACTCAAATCCCTTCAAATCGCCTTTTTCGTCCCATTTCAGCGGCCCAATCACGGTGTCAGCCCCGTGTGCTTTCAGATCTTTCACCAGGCCCAACGGCTCTTTGCTACCGCTGCGATCCATTGCTGTCGCCAGTGACTGGACGGCTGCATAAGTGATCCACACGTACGGTCCGGTTGGATCTTTCTTGTCAGCTTTGAGCGCATCGACGATAGCTTTATTCGCCGGATCCTGGTCATAGCGTTTTGGCATGGTCACCAGCATGCCTTCCGCGGCATCACCGGCAATGTTAGACAGCGACGCATTGCCCACGCCCTCAGGCCCCATAAACTGGGTATTCAGCCCGACGGAGCGTGCCTGGCGCAGCATTTGTCCCATTTCCGGGTAGTAGCCGCCGTAATAAACAAAATCGATATTTTCTTTTTTCAGGCGGGCGATCAGCGCAGAAAAATCTTTTTCCCCGGCAGTGATCCCGTCAAAGAAGACGATATTGGCTTTGCCCGCTTTCAGGCTCTCCTGCACTGAACGCGCCAGGCCTTCACCGTATTGCTGTTTATCGTGAATGATGGCGATGCGTTGCGGCTTCACCTTCTCCAGAATGTATTTCGCGGCGGTCGGCCCCTGAGAGGAGTCCAGGCCCGCTGTACGCATAATGTGTGCGTAACCGCGCTGGGTCAGTTCCGGGTTGGTCGCGCCCGGGGAAATCATCAGGATGCCTTCGTCTTCATAGATATCTGATGCGGGCTGCGTGGAAGATGAGCACAGATGACCAATAACGTACTGAATGCCGTCATTGACGATTTTGTTCGCTACCGCAACGGCCTGTTTCGGATCGCAGGCGTCGTCATATTCGACGGCAACCAGTTTGTCGCCTTTGACCCCGCCTTTGGCATTGATATCTTTAATGGCCTGACGTGCGCCATTAAATTCCATATCACCCCACTGCGCGACAGGACCTGACATCGCCCCGACAACAGCGACCTTGATATCCTCCGCCATGACCGCGTGTGACATTGCCAGTGCTATCACCCCTGCGATGATTGTTTTCGCATTCCGTTTCATTTTCCTGAATCCCCATTCGTGATGATGTATATATTTTGTATTTATGTGGTTAAAAAGCAGACTGTGCTTTTTTTGAACTGTACTATTTTTACCAGTCTCGTTAATGGTTTAGCGCAGTTTTTTAAGCAAATTACGGCTAAAATCTCTATTTTTCAGTCGATTAAGAAAAGATAATATTCTGCTTTTCACTATAGATAAACAAAAAAAAGTGCATTTGTCAGCATAAAATAACGGCACAAAGAGCGGAATAAAATGCTGCATTCCAGGGTATTATCCTGCCTGTTTTTCAATCTCTACTGTTTCAATCTGTCATTGTCGTTGTTACAAAACTATTAACCTGGTTAATCGCATTAAAAAGAGAAAGCATCCGGGCGAATTATTTCGGTACACTGATTCCATCTTTTGTGATTTGGACATGCTGTTAATGAAGCTGACCATCGTTCGTTTAGATAACTTTAGCGACCAGGAGCTGATTGATCTGGGCAAAATCTGGCCGGAATATTCCGCCTCATCATTAAGCGTAGATGAAACGCACCGGATCTACGCCGCACGCTTTAACGAGCGTCTGTTAGGTGCCGTGCGGGTAACCCTGAGCGGCACACAAGGCGCACTGGATTCATTGCGCGTGCGCGATATCACTCGCCGTCGCGGCGTCGGGCAGTATTTGATCGAAGAAGTGATCCGGGAAAACCCTGACGTGAGTTCGTGGTGGATGGCCGACGTCGGCGTTGAAGACCGCAGCGTGATGGCCGCATTTATGCAGGTGTTAGGGTTTACGGCCCAGGAAAATGGCTGGGAGAAACGGTAGAAAACCGCCCCCAACCAATTGTATTACGAGTATTTTCCCAAGAATTTTGTGTTGCAGGCAGGCGGCAAGTTATAAAATCCCCGGAGCTTACATAAGTAAGTGACCGGGGTTGAATAACGCAGCCAACACACCTGCGGCACGAAAGGCGCCGGGAAAATCACTTGGCGTCTGTCGCCGTCCCGTTTGCATGCCAGTCAAACACACCGAATTCGAAGCCTTTCAGGTCGCCCTTCGCATCCCATGACAGCGGCCCCATCACGGTTTCCACCGAGTTTGCTTTCAGATACTTGGCAATTTCAGCGGGATCGTCAGACTGGTTCAGACCGGCCTGCAAAGATTGCAGCGCGGCGTAGGTGGTCCATACGAATGCGCCGCTCGGATCCTGTTTCTTGGCTTTGATAGCATCTACGATGGGTTTGTTCGCCGGAACCTGGTCGTAGTTCTTCGGTTTCGTTACCAGTAAGCCTTCTGCAGATTCACCGGCGATGTTAGACAGCGACACGTTCGCTACACCTTCTGGCCCCATAAACTGGGTTTTCAGACCCGCGGCGCGTGCCTGGCGCAGGATTTGCCCCATTTCCGGGTGGTAACCGCCGTAGTAAACGAAATCGATATTCTCTTTCTTCAAACGCGCTACCAGCGTAGAAAAATCTTTTTCCCCGGCGGTGATCCCGTCAAAGAACACCACGTTGGCGTTACCCTTTTTCAGGCCATCCTGCACCGCGCGGGCCAGACCTTCACCGTACTGCTGCTTATCATGAATAATCGCGATGCGCTGCGGCTTCACTTTTTCAACGATATATTTGGCGGCCGTTGGGCCCTGATCGGAATCCAGACCCGTGGTACGCATTACCAGGCTATAGCCGCGCGCGGTCAGCTCCGGCGCCGTTGCCGCTGGGGTGATCATCAGAATGCCTTCGTCTTCATAGATGTCTGACGCAGGCTGAGTGGAAGAAGAGCACAGGTGACCGATTACGTATTTAATCCCGTCGTTGACCACTTTGTTCGCAACCGCTACCGCTTGTTTCGGGTCACAGGCATCGTCATATTTCACCATGACCAGTTTGTCACCTTTCACGCCGCCCTTGGCGTTGATATCCGCAATTGCCTGCTCTGCGCCGGTAAATTCCTGATCGCCATACTGCGCTACCGGGCCAGACATCGCCCCCACAACAGCAATTTTAATATCTTCTGCTAATGCCATGTTGCTGAATGCGAGTGCAATACATCCTGCCAGTAACGCTTTACCCTTCATTTTCATCCTGAGGTTCCTCATTGTTATGGTTGTTGCATTTGTTGTGATGTTGTTATTTAGCACATTATTCTGATATTGGCGTCACACCAAGTATAAGACATTGATATTTAGGCATGCTGACCGTGCATTTTCAGCATACTCTGCTAAAACATACCCCATTTTTATGGATTTGAAACGTGAATTTTTGCGATGACATAACATATAGGTGACAAAACTATAAATATCAATTTCATCTCCATAATATGACCTTATATCATCGATATAAAATATAATATTAATTAAGATGCATTGTTGAATATATATAAATAACAATATTAATTACAAAAACCAAATATTATATTATTTTGTTATGCGTTATATGCATCCGCTAGAAATAGCCATATTAGTCAATACATTCAATATGTGATCTTGGTAACGTTTAAAAATCCATAAAACAATATATATTCAAAGAACAGAAACCACTCTCAAGAATGGAATCTGTTACATACAAAATATAAATCAAACATATGGATTATATATATAAGGAAGATAACCATTGAATCTCTATGATATCATCATATTAACACATGGTGACGCAGGTAAAGAGTTATTAAACAGTAGTGAAATGATTGTTGGCAAAACGAAAAATACAACGGCTATTTCTCTGATCATCGGGATGTCACCAGAAACGTTAATGGAGCAAACAAGGAAAATACTCAGACCTAATATTAAAACCGTTATT
Source organism: Citrobacter sp. RHB35-C21 (assembly GCF_013816515.1). Classification (NCBI taxonomy): domain Bacteria; kingdom Pseudomonadati; phylum Pseudomonadota; class Gammaproteobacteria; order Enterobacterales; family Enterobacteriaceae; genus Citrobacter; species Citrobacter sp. RHB35-C21. Next base: position 264,767 of record NZ_CP057147.1, on the reverse strand, counting down.
CTTACCGATATATATGGTGGAACACCATCAAATGTAGCGACGGTTCTCTCCAGAGAATACCCTATTCATTGTATTAGCGGCGTAAACCTTGCCATGCTGCTTGAAGCGAATATGTTACAAGACTCCGATAAAGAAATCACCATCGAAGAATATGTTCAATGTATTCATGATGCCGGTAAAGATATGGTTCAAAGTTATCAATTTAATAAAGGATAATAGAGTATGAGTATAGTACATGCCCGCATTGATTATCGCCTAATTCATGGACAGGTTATCACCAAATGGCTGAAAAGGAGCAACGCCGATAAAATAATAGTTATTGATGACGAATTATATAATGATCCTTTTTTAGCCGAAGTTTATAAAATGGCGGCCCCCAGCGGCATCGAAGTAATCATGACATCCATTGAGGAAACGACAACCCGCTGGAATGCGAAAAATTTTTATACTGGCAAACTTTTAATCCTTTTCAAATCTATTGATTCAGCATTAAAGACTATTCAGGGCGGATTAGAACTTGAAGAGTTGCAAGTAGGCGGCATAGAAAACATCCCTGGTAGAAAAATCGTCTTTAATCAGATATCAATAAATAAAGAAGATGCAGAAAAACTACAAGTCATAGAAGACAGGAATATTAAAGTTTATTTCCAGACTATCCCAGAAGAAGAACCAGCCAGTCTGCAAAAAATAAAGAATAAGTTACCTTAAAAAGGAGAGGAACTTATGGGCGTTTCTACAGCAATATTGATTGGTTTAGTTTATTGGATATCACAAGCGAAGGTATGGTATGGCTTTTCAATCATGCGCATGCCGTTATCTATTGCCCCCATTATGGGAATTATCTTTGATGATATGCCGACTGCATTATCAGTCGGTGCGACATTACAGATGATCTATATAGGTAGTATTGCTCCTGGTGGGAACCCGCCAGCAGATGAGGGATTGGCCTCCTGCATCGCTATACCTATTGCTCTTACTGCGGGGATAAAACCTGAAATAGCTATTTCGTTGGCAATCCCAATAGGTTTATTAGGGGTTGTTCTCGAAAACGTTCGTAAAACGGTTAATACCACATTTGTTCATATGGCCGATCGCTATGCCGAAAAAGCAGATATCAAAGGGATTCAGCGGGTAGCAACTATCTATCCTATTCTGTTGGCCTTCCCTATGCGCTTCGTTCCTGTTTTCGTTGCCTGTTTGTATGGCCCAGATGCTATTGCCTCATTTGTCAAACTGTTACCCTCCTGGACCACCAACGGCTTAGCTATCGCTGGTAATATTCTTCCAGCATTAGGTTTTGCTATCACTATCATTGTGATCGGGAAAAAACAATACATCCCGTTATTCATCATTGGTTTCTTCTTGGTCACATATTCAGGGCTAAACACCATAGGGATATCCATTTTTGGTTTATGTGCTGTTCTCTTATACATGCAATCAAAAACTGCGAAAGGAACACAAAATGGCTAATAATATCGACTTAAAGGAAGCCGAAAGCTCACCAATTACGAATAGAGATGTGCAGATTGTCTGGTTAAAATGGCATGCTTTCTCGGAAACATCATTAAATTTTGAACGGTTACAGGCTCTAGCCTTTTGTAATTCAATGACAGGGATTTTAGCTAAGCTATACCCAAATGAGAGGGATCTTTCAAAAGCGTTACAGCGCCATTTGACGATGTTTAACACACAAGCTAACTGGGGCTCAGTGGTAAACGGCATCACTATCGCACTAGAAGAAAAAGCATCCCAGGAACCTGAAGAACAGCGAACAGCCACAACCCAATTAGTGACCAGTTTAAAAACGGGGCTAATGGGTCCAGTCTCAGGTATCGGGGATACGTTAGATTTTGGCACATTGCGACCTATTGTTATTGGGGTATGTATTCCTTTTGTATTGCAAGGGTACGTATTAGCCGCATTACTGCCATTGATCTATCAAGTTGTCTATATGTTCTTCGCTAGCCGATTTGCACTTAATATTGGCTATAAAAAGGGGAAAGAGTCAATTTTAGAGATACTCCACTCTGGCAGTATCCATAAAATTATTGAAGGCGCAGGTATGTTCGGCCTGTTGATGATGGGGGCGCTTTCTGCCACTTATGTAAAGATTAAGACACCACTACATATTACTACTGGTGGGGGGAATACTATTGTCCTGCAGGACATGTTAGACAAAATTGTGCCTAACTTACTCCCCCTGGTTGCGGTTCTCGGTATTTATATATACATCCAGAAGTGTGGACCGCATTTCCTACGAATACTGGTAGCAATCCTCTCTTTAAGTCTTATTTTTTCATTCTTCGGTTTATTGTAATATGAAAAAAATACTTATAACGCCAAGGCCCTTTCTTAGTAAGGGGCAAAAATATCTGGATGAATTACAGGCAGCAGGTTATATCGTCGAATGTAATACGAGCGGCAGACGTTTTAGTAAAGAAGAGTTGATGGTAAAAATTAAAGATGCCGATGCTATTATTACAGGCAACGACCCTTTAGATCAAGACGTTATAGATTGTGCGAAAAAACTAAAAGTAATCTCAAAATATGGTGTTGGTTTAGATAATATTAACGTTGAGTATGCGAACAGCAGAAATATTGTGGTGCATAAAGCACTCAACGCCAATTCTGTATCGGTAGCAGAAATGGCTATTCTAATGATGCTATCCAGTGCCAGAAAGTATGTTGAAATCGAACAACAGGCTAAATGCAGTAATGATGTAAGATTGGTGGGTACTGAGTTACATAAAAAGACATTAGGGCTGATTGGCCTTGGTGCTATTGGCAAACATGTAGCCCAAATCGCTAACGCTATGGGTATGGAGATCATTGCATACGACCCTTATATCAATCAGAGTCAGGTTTTTCCGTATATAAACTTTAAAGAGTTAGATGAGGTATATCAGCTCAGTGATGTTATCTCGCTTCATTTGCCTTTATTAGATAGCACCAGGCACATGATTGATCAGCACGCATTCGAAAAAATGAAACCTTCCGCAATATTAATAAATACTGCACGAGGCGGTTTGATTGATGAAGATAGTTTATACAATGCTTTAATTACTCATAAAATTTCTTTTGCTAGTGAAGATATTGAACTTAAAGAACGAAAAGAAGAAACAAAACAACTCATGAATTACTCGATCACGCCACATGCGGCTTCGTTTACTCAGGAAGCAGATCTTAACACAATTCAAATCTCGATTAAAAATGTTACCAACGAACTGGAGAAAAGATAATGAAAGAACTTAAGGGAATTATTACTGCGATGGTGACACCATTTGATGAAACGGAAAAAATGGATATCCCGGCAGCAAGAAAGATGGCTCGCTGGTTAGTCAACAATGGTGTTCATGGATTATTTATTTGTGGCACCAACGGTGAATTTCATCTGTTATCAGATGATGAAAAAGTAGAACTCACCAAAGCAGTCGTTGATGAAGTGGGTGATGACGTAACTATTTGCGCCGGTGCCGGTTGCTGTAGCACACAGCAAACTATTGCTCTGACTCAACGACTCGTTGATGCTGGCGCAGATTACATTTCAGTTGTAACCCCCTACTATCTGGTGCCTAATCAGGAAGATTTATATAAACATTACTATGATATTGCGGCCAGCACAGCAGCACCTATTATTCTATACAATCTCCCAGGGCAAACGGGCCTAAGTATTGAATACGAAACAGCGAATCGCCTGGCTGATATCGATAATATCGTGGCAATCAAAGATAGCAGTGGCAAATTTGAAGTACAAAAACAGTACCTTGAGATTTCAAAACACAAAAATTTTAAAGTATTGAACGGTTCAGATTCGCTGATGCTTGATGCATTTAAAGAAGGTTCAGTAGCCAGCGTCGCAGCCACATCAAATGTTTTACCGAAGATTGAAGTAGATTTGTATAACTACTTTATCGCGGGGCAGTTGGATCAAGCACAGGAAGAGCGTAATAAGATCGATGCGCTGCGTATGAACATTAAGAAAATGACCGCACCTGCAGTAATGAAAGAGGCTCTTAACTTAATGGGGATCACCGCAGGCATTACCAGAAGACCAATACATATGCCGAATGAAATCATCACTCAGGATATCAAAGAGATGCTGGCAGCCTATAATCTCCTGCCACAATAAGTTTTACCGACAGTATTCGTCTGCATTAAGGTGACATGTTTGCCCAGAAACCGGGCAAACATGTCACCTTGTCAAGCGCAGGGGCATCAATCACTTCGCCCCCCCTCCACAACACCAGAGAGGCAAAAGCAAACCTGGCAGAGGAAAGCGTGATAGCAGTTTGAAGTATCAATGAGACATAAAAAACCCCCGAATGGGCATCCAGGGGTTATAGGGGCAATGCGTTAAACGGCGTGATTACGCTTCGATCGCCGCACGCAGTTTTTTCATGGCGTTCTTTTCAAGCTGACGAACACGTTCAGCAGAGACGCCGTAGCGATCGGCCAGTTCTTGCAACGTCGACTTGTTGTCTTCGTCCAGCCAACGGGCGCGAATGATGTCCTGGCTACGCTCGTCCAGACCCTCCATTGCATGGGTCAGTTTGTTCGCGGCCTGATCTTCCCAGTTATCTTCTTCAATGCCGTCGGCAAAGTTAGATGATTTATCCTGCAGATACAGAACCGGTGCCATCGGCTGGCTGTCAGACTCGTCGTCTGAAGACATGTCAAACGTCATGTCCTGCGCCGCCATACGGGATTCCATTTCGCGCACGTCTTTGCTGGAAACACCCAGCTCACGAGCAACCATTTCAACTTCGTCCTGATTGAACCAGCCCAGACGCTGCTTGGTTTTACGCAGGTTAAAGAACAGCTTACGCTGCGCTTTGGTGGTCGCGACTTTTACGATACGCCAGTTACGCAGAACGTATTCGTGGATCTCAGCTTTGATCCAGTGCACGGCGAAAGAAACCAGGCGCACACCCACTTCCGGGTTGAAACGGCGCACGGCTTTCATCAGGCCGATATTACCTTCCTGAATCAGATCCGCCTGCGGCAGGCCATAGCCCGCATAATTACGAGCAACATGAACAACAAAGCGCAGGTGAGACAGGATCAGCGTTTTAGCTGCTTCCAGATCGCCCTGGTAATGCAGCTTTTCAGCAAGTGCCCGCTCCTCGTCAGCCGACAACATCGGCCACGCGTTCGCAGCCCGGATGTAAGATTCCAGGTTACCAACAGGGGCTAAAGCTAAATTTTGCATTTCTTTGGTCATTCAAATCCTCTCAATCTTTTCATCTGACGCGTTGGCTAAAACCAATAGCAACAACCATGCCAGAGCTTATGAGCAACGAGAATATCATTCAATCTTTTATCAGACAGTGATTTTATCCACAAGTTCCATGTCGTAATGTGTATAGATTACGCACAAAATGTGACATCACAATGAATACGCTGGGAAGAGATAACAGGGACTCTTTCCCTGCAGAGCGAACTACTCAGTGCAGGGAAAGATTATACCAGAGATTTTTTAATCGGGGGTAAAGTGGCGTAAATGTTGAACCGTGGCAAGCCAGGCTGCCACCCAGCCAATCATCGAGCACACCAGCAGCAATAACAGGCATTCGTCGAATGATAAGCCGTTGATATCAAACTTAGTTCCAAAAACCTGCGCCACCTCAGTTACCGCTGACGACAGGCGCATCACCAAAATTTCTGACAAAATCAGTGAAAGAAATGCGCCGGAAAAACCGAGCAGCGCACCGCCGTAGAGGAACGGACGCAGGATAAACCCATCCGTCGCGCCAATCAGTTTCTGCACGTTAATGGTATCGCGACGCGCAAAAATACTCAGGCGCACACTGTTACCGATGACGAGGAAGACCGCCGCTACCATCAGCACGCCAATCATCGCGGAGACGCGTCCGACAAGGCCCGTCAGCGCCGCCAGACGGGCAAACCAGCTGTCATCCATGCGCACTTCATCAATACCGTTGATTTGTGCGATACGGTCGCGCAGCGTGTTCAGCGACTCCGTGCCCTGGAAGTCCAGTTTCGGGATAACCACCGCCACGGCCGGTAGCGGGTTCTCTTCCAGCATATCCAGCGCGCCGCCAAAGCCGGACCAGTTACGGAATTCGCCCAGCGCGTCATCGCGGGAAAGATAATTCACTTTCTCCACGCCCTGCTCGGCCTGCAACTGACCAACTACCCGCGCCGCTGCATCATCATCCAGCGTTTTTTGCAGGTAAACGGTGATCTGCGGAGAAGGATAATACTGGCTTGCCGCATGATCGACGTTCTTATAAACCATGTAGCATACGCTTGGCAGCGTCAGGGAGATGGCAATAACCATCACCGTCAGGAACGTCGCCAGCGGCTTGCTTTTCAGGTCCTGTAACGCGCCCTGGAACGCGTAGCGTACCTGCTCGTTAAAGACATTGGTTTTACGCGAGTTCGGCTTTGGCGCGGCTTTCGCCCGCTTTGGCGCGTTACGACCGCCATCTCCCGGCGCGCCGCCCGATTTACGGAAGCGATCCAGTCGGCCACCGAACTGTTTGATTTGATTAATAGCGTCACGTCTATTCATGCGCCAGGCCTCCATGCAGATGTCCATCGCTCAGAACCATTTGGCGATAGGAGCGACGGGAGATCAGGCCAATATCGTGCGTGGCCATTAATACCGTGACCCCGACGCGGTTAAACTCTTCAAACAGGCGAAGGATCCCTTCCGACAACGCGTCATCCAGGTTCCCTGTTGGTTCATCCGCCAGCAATACCGCCGGTTTGTTCACCACCGCACGGGCGATGCCCACGCGCTGTTGTTCACCGCCGGAGAGCTGAATAGGGAAGTTTTTCGCTTTGTCCAACAGTCCGACCTTATCCAGCGCCGCTGACACGCGACGACGAATATCGTCCCCGCTGGCGCCCGCGATGATCAGCGGGATTGCCACGTTGTCAAACACGGTTCTGTCCATCAACAGGTGGTGATCCTGAAAAATCATGCCAATCTGACGACGCAGAAACGGCACTTCACGGTTTTTCAAACGGCTGATGTCATGCCCGCTGAAGTAGATTTTCCCGGCGCTGGGCCGTTCAATTCCACAAATCAACTTCAGCAGGGTACTTTTCCCCGCGCCAGAGTGGCCGGTCAGAAATGCCATCTCGCCAGGCTGCATATGGAAGGTAACTCCCTGCAGCGCTTGTCTCCCACCGAGATAGGCCTTGCTGACATGTTCAAAGCGAATCATTGTTAATCCTCTCGGGCAAAAAGTGCCTCTATAAAATCGTCCGCTTTAAACGGACGTAAATCCTCGATACGTTCGCCCACACCGATATAGCGGATAGGGATGCCAAACTGATCGGCAACCGAGAAGATGACCCCGCCCTTCGCTGTACCGTCCAGCTTAGTCAGGGTGATACCGGTTAAGCCCACGGCTTCATGGAACAGTTTGGCCTGGCTTATCGCATTCTGCCCGGTGCTGGCGTCGATAGTCAGCATAACTTCATGCGGCGCATCTTCGTCGAGCTTCTTCATGACGCGAACGATTTTTTTCAATTCTTCCATCAGGTGCGATTTGTTCTGCAAACGCCCTGCGGTATCAGCGATCAGCACATCTACATTACGCGCCTTCGCCGCCTGGATGGCATCAAAGATGACGGACGCGGAATCCGCGCCGGTATGCTGAGCAATCACCGGGATGTTGTTACGCTGACCCCAGACCTGCAGCTGCTCTACCGCCGCCGCACGGAAGGTATCGCCCGCCGCCAGCATCACCGATTTACCCTGCTGCTCAAACTGACGCGCCAGCTTTCCGATAGTGGTGGTTTTACCCACGCCGTTGACGCCAACCATTAAGATAACAAACGGCGTCTTGCCATCAACATTCAGCGGTTCTTCCACCTTCGCCAGAATCTCGCCCATCTCTTCTTTCAGCAGGCCGTACAGCGCTTCCGCGTCTTTGAGCTGCTTACGGCTGGCACCTTCCGTCAGATTCGCAATAATCTTGCGGGTCGTTTCTACGCCCACGTCGGCGATCAGCAGTTGCTCTTCCAGCTCTTCAAACAGATCATCGTCGATCTTTTTACCACGGAACAGACTGATAAATCCGGAACCAAGGTTTTCTTTTGTTTTCAGGAGGCTGCGTTTCAGACGCGCAAAGAAACCTTCTTTCGTTGGTTTTTCCTGCTCCTGGACTCCCTCTTCTTCTGTCGGTGCTTCTACGGCAGGTTCTTCTACCGGCACCACCATCACGGCTTCTTCAGTTGCCTCAGCAGCCAGCGCCTGCGCTTCCAGCTCTTCATCAGTCAGGTGCGGTTCGTTTTCGGCTTCTTCTTCAACCGCCTCAACGATTTCCACGGTTTCCGCTTCGGCCTGCCACTCTTCGGCAGAAACCTCTTCGGTTTTCACCTCTTCCGGCAGCGGCAATTCTTCGCGTTCGATAACCGTCGCCGCTGGCGTTTCCACTACGGGTTCAGCAGCGGGTTCAGCAGCGGGTTCAGCAACCCGCTCAATCTCCGGCTGCGATTGTTCGGCAACAGGTTCAGCTTCCGGCTGCAGTTTTTCTATTTCCGCAACCTGTTCAGTCACTTCAACAACTTCAGCTGCAAAAGCTTCCGTTTCCGCCTCGCTACGGGTTTCCTCGGCGCGCGGCTGTTCGTCAACGACGGTAGTTTCTTCAGCAACCGGTTGTTGTTCTTCGTTTTTTAATTCTGTCTCGTTTTCCGGTGCCTGCTCTTTTTGACCAAAGCCCAGCCAGGAAAAAAAGCCACGTTTTTTCTCTTTCGCCATTTGCGACTACACTCCCCCGCTGTTGCTTCATGGCACAGCGTCAACGCTATGTACATAGCAGCTAAAAAAATGATGAAATAGTCTATCACTTATACCCAATGAATTTCGAGTTACGTCAAGGTGGCAAGCGCACGAATCCCGATGAGCTTACTTTTAGTAAGTGATTCGGGTGAGTAAGTGCAGCCAACGAAGAGGTAACTTGAAAGGCGACGGGTTAACTTAACTCACATCACCGCCTGGAATGACACGTCAGCAGCGGATTGAGCAATAATTGAAATGAAAAAACCGAATCACTCTGGTAGCGGCCAGATCCGCATTATTGGCGGTCAATGGCGTGGCCGTAAACTCCCGGTTCCGGATAGTCCCGGTCTGCGCCCAACCACCGACCGCGTACGCGAAACCTTATTTAACTGGCTGGCCCCGGTAATGGTCGATGCTCACTGCCTGGACTGCTTCGCCGGCAGCGGCGCGCTGGGGCTGGAAGCCCTCTCTCGCTATGCGGCAAATGCGACGCTTCTGGAAATGGATCGCGCGGTATCACAGCAGCTACAAAACAATCTCGCCACGCTGAAAGCCCCCCATGCCCGGGTCGTCAACACCAATACCCTGACATTTTTGGCCCAGACGGGTACGCCGCATAACGTGGTGTTTGTTGACCCGCCGTTTCGCAAAGGATTACTGGAAGAAACCTTAACTCTTCTGGAAACTCATGGCTGGCTGGCAAATGAAGCGTATATTTACGTTGAAAGCGAAGTAGAAAACGGTTTGCCGCCGGTTCCGGTGAACTGGTCGCTGTACCGCGAAAAAGTCGCCGGACAGGTCGCCTATCGCCTTTACCAACGTGAAGCACGAGGAGAACACGATGCTGATTAACCTGGGACGCCTGCTGATGTTGTGCGTCTGGGCATTTTTACTACTCAATATTTTCCAACCCTTTCCACGCCCGCTTAACATCTTCGTTAACGTCGCACTGATTTTTATGGTGCTAATGCACGGCATGCAACTGGCGCTGTTAAAAAGCACCATGCCTAAAGATGGCCCGCAGATGACTCGCGGAGAGAAAATCCGTATTTTTCTGTTCGGCGTCTTTGAGTTACTGGTTTGGCAGAAGAAGATTAAAGATCAGTTGAAAAAGTAACTGTGATCTTTTCGCCCGGCGGCGCTTAGCAGGCCGGGGCGACAAAATCTCCAGGCCGGACAAAGCGTAAGCCGCCATCCGGCATCAGTCAGATGAAACCTTAGCGTTCACTGTAAAATCAACAAAACGCGAACCTTTGTAACTCAGCGTTCCCTTATCCCCGACCGTTAACGCATGGTACTGCTGGGCATCCAGACGAAACGTCTGCTCGAAGCCGCCACTTTGTGGCTTAAAACTGACTTCATAGCGCATGCTGGTCCCCGCCGGGCTCACTTCCTGCTGGCGGGATCGCCGATCGTTAAGCGGTTTTTCCCGTTTGTTACTCACCACCACCTGCTTTTGCACTAACGGCGCAGTATCATTATCGGCTTTTTCACGCCGCTGCTGAACGAAGCGAAACGACGCAGCAACAACGATTAAGACAATGATAACAATGAAAAAAAGTGGTGGTTTGCTCATATTATTAACCCATCAGAAAATGCGGAAATAAGCATACATTGCCTGTTATGGTGTTGTCATCTGGCAGTGTCGACCTCTACACTGAACAGTAGAGCCGTGAGCACCCCGCTTACGAAAAAATAACGAATTCAAGGAATTAAGATGCTTTGGTCGTTTATCGCTGTCTGCCTTTCCGCATGGTTGTTCGTGGATGCTTCCTATCGTGGGCCCACCTGGCAACGCTGGGTCTTTAAACCCCTAACCTTACTTCTGCTGGCGCTGCTGGCCTGGCAGGCGCCAATGTTTAACGCTGTCAGCTATCTGGTGCTGGCTGGCCTGCTTGCCTCGCTGCTGGGCGATGCGCTGACGCTGTTACCGCGCCAACGCCTTTTGTATGCCGTGGGGGCATTCTTCCTGTCGCATCTGCTGTATACCATTTACTTCGCCAGCCAAATGACGCTGTCGTTCTTCTGGCCTTTGCCGTTGGTGCTGGTGGTGCTGGGGGCGTTGCTGATTGCCGTGATCTGGACACGTCTGGAAGAGCTACGCATCGCTATCTGTACCTTTATTGGTATCACGCTGATGATGGTCTGGATGGCTGGTGAGCTGTGGTTCTTCCGCCCGACCGCTCCGGCGCTGTCGGCTTTTATGGGCGCATCACTCCTGTTCATCGGCAACATTGTCTGGCTGGGTAGCCATTACCGTCGCCGCTTCCGCGCCGATAACGCAATTGCTGCCGCCTGCTACTTCGCCGGACATTTCCTGATTGTTCGTTCGTTGTATCTTTAAAACGCTTGACTCTGGAGTCGACTCCAGAGTGTATCCTCCGGTTAATATGAAATGATTATCAACCGGAGGATGCCATGTCGACACCCGATTCCAGTGGCAAAAAAGCCCCACAATTTTCTTCTTTCAAGCTAGCGCCTGCGCCACAAAAGGCTGACGACTGCTGCTGCGAAGGAAGTTGCTCCACCCCACCACCCGTATCCGGTACCGTAATGGGTACCCGCTACTCCTGGAAAGTGGCAGGCATGGACTGTGCAGCCTGCGCCCGAAAAGTGGAGAATGCGGTCCGCCAGGTCAACGGCGTCAACCAGGTCCAGGTTCTGTTCGCCACCGAAAAACTGGTAGTCGACGCGGGTTCCGATATCCGCCTGCAAGTTGAAAGCGCAGTGCAAAAGGCAGGCTATACCCTGCGCGATGAGCAAGCGCCAGACGCCGCCCCCGAGTCGCGGTTTAAAGAGAACCTGCCGCTGATTTCGCTGATTATCATGATGGCGATTAGCTGGGGGCTGGAGCAGTTCAATCACCCCTTTGGCCAGATAGCATTTATCGCCACCACGCTGGTAGGTCTGTATCCCATTGCCCGTCAGGCCCTGCGTCTGATGAAAACCGGCAGCTACTTTGCCATTGAAACGTTGATGAGCGTGGCCGCCATTGGCGCACTGTTTATCGGCGCGACGGCAGAAGCCGCCATGGTGCTACTGCTGTTTTTAATTGGCGAACGCCTGGAAGGATGGGCCGCCAGCCGCGCCCGTAAAGGGGTCAGCGCACTGATGGCGCTCAAGCCGGAAACCGCCACGCGCCTGCGTAACGGCGAGCGCGAAGAGGTTGCTATCAATACTCTCCAGCCAGGCGATGTTATCGAGGTTGCCGCGGGTGGGCGTTTACCTGCCGACGGCAAGCTGGTCTCCGGATTTGCCAGCTTTGATGAAAGCGCCCTGACCGGCGAATCGATACCGGTTGAGCGCGCCACCGGCGAGAAAGTCCCGGCGGGCGCCACCAGCGTGGACCGTCTGGTAACGCTGGAAGTACTCTCCGAACCGGGTGCCAGCGCCATTGACCGTATTCTGAAATTGATTGAAGAAGCGGAAGAACGCCGCGCCCCCATTGAGCGCTTTATTGACCGTTTCAGCCGGATTTACACCCCAGCCATTATGGCGGTTGCGTTGTTGGTCACCCTTGTACCACCGCTGCTGTTTGCCGCATCCTGGCAGGAGTGGATTTATAAAGGGCTGACGCTGCTGCTGATTGGCTGCCCATGTGCGCTGGTGATTTCCACACCCGCAGCCATTACCTCTGGCCTTGCCGCCGCGGCACGTCGTGGCGCGTTAATCAAAGGCGGGGCCGCGCTGGAGCAGTTGGGTAGGATAACGCAGGTCGCGTTTGATAAAACCGGCACCCTGACCATCGGTAAACCGCGCGTCACGGCGATTCACCCGGCAAGCGGTATTGGCGAGGCAGAACTGCTGGCGCTGGCGGCAGCAGTAGAGCAAGGCGCGACGCACCCGCTGGCGCAGGCGATTGTTCGGGAAGCCCAAACACGCGAACTGACTATCCCTGTCGCAAAAGATCAGCGGGCGCTGGTTGGCTCTGGCATTGAAGCACTGGTCAACGGCGAATGCGTGCTGATTTGCGCCGCCGGTAAGCAGCCTGCCGATGCTTTTGCCGGGCAGATAAGCGAGCTGGAAAGCGCGGGTCAAACGGTGGTGCTGGTGCTGCGTAACGATGCCGTTCTCGGCGTGCTGGCCTTACAGGACACGCTGCGCGACGACGCCCGTAGCGCCATCAGCGAGCTTAATCAGATTGGCGTGAAAGGGGTGATCCTGACGGGCGATAACCCGCGAGCGGCAGCCGCTATTGCCAGTGAATTGGGTCTCGAATTCAAAGCGGGTCTATTACCGGAAGATAAAGTACAGGCCGTTACCCATCTTAACCAACAGTCGCCGCTGGCGATGGTCGGCGACGGCATCAACGACGCTCCGGCAATGAAAGCAGCCACCATTGGTATTGCGATGGGAAGCGGGACCGATGTCGCCCTGGAAACCGCCGATGCAGCCCTGACCCACAACCGCCTGCGTGGTCTGGTGCAAATGATTCAGTTAGCCCGCGCCACCCACGCCAATATTCACCAGAACATTGCGATTGCGCTAGGCCTGAAGGGGATTTTTCTCGTCACCACGCTGCTCGGAATAACCGGACTGTGGCTGGCGGTGCTGGCAGATACGGGGGCGACGGTACTGGTGACCGCTAACGCGCTGCGGTTACTACGTAAAGGATAACGCGTCTGTGTCGGACGGCAGTTGCATTAGCGCCATCCGGCTAAGATTACTGGCCTTTGCGCACCAGATAGCGGTACGGCAGAGAGTCGGTCTCTTTTGCCACCAGCTCATGCTCCATAAAGGTACAGAAGCCAGGAATGTCACGGGTTGTCGCCGGATCGTCGGCGACAATCAGCAGCGTTTCACCCGCCTGCATGCCGCGCACGGTTTTACGCACCATCATTACGGGTTCCGGGCAGCGCAGCCCCTGGGCATCAAGAGTATGGTCGGGAGAGGTAAACAGATCGCTCATCGTAGTCTCGTTCATTCAAAAACGGCGTTATTTTACGCTCTGTTGTGGCGTAAGCCAATCAGGTTAACGATTGCGTGAAAAACAACCATTGCAATGTGCTCTTAAAGCAGTATCATGCGACGGTTTTTTATTGGGTTCCCTCACCCCATCCAACAAAAAGGTCACAATATGACTCCGTTTACACAATCTCAACGCGTAAAAGCGTTGTTTTGGCTATCGCTATTTCATCTGCTGGTGATCACCTCCAGCAACTATCTGGTGCAGCTACCGATCTCCATTTTTGGTTTCCATACCACATGGGGCGCTTTCAGCTTTCCGTTTATTTTCCTCGCGACCGATCTGACCGTGCGTATTTTTGGCGCACCGTTGGCACGACGTATCATCTTTGCGGTAATGATCCCCGCGCTGCTGATCTCCTATGTCGTTTCATCACTGTTCTATATGGGATCGTGGCAGGGATTCGGCGCACTGCTGCACTTTAATCTGTTTGTCGCCCGTATCGCCGCCGCCAGCTTTATGGCTTACGCGTTGGGTCAAATTCTGGATGTGCATGTCTTTAACCGCCTGCGTCAGAACCGTCGCTGGTGGCTGGCGCCAACGGCTTCGACGCTGTTTGGCAACATCAGCGATACGTTAGCCTTCTTCTTTATCGCTTTCTGGCGCAGCCCGGATGCCTTTATGGCCGAGCACTGGATGGAAATCGCGCTGGTTGACTACTGCTTCAAAGTGCTGATCAGCATTATTTTCTTCCTGCCGATGTACGGCGTGCTGCTGAATATGTTACTGAAAAGGCTGGCAGATAAATCCGAAATCTCTGCATTGCAGACGAGTTAAAGGTTCATTTTCCGAGTTGTGATAAGATGGACGAATGAGCCGTTATGGCCGTTTATCGAAAGGAAGAAGTCAATGCGCAATCTGGTTAAATATGTCGGTATTGGCCTGCTGGTTATGGGGCTTGCGGCCTGTGATAATAGCGATACAAAAGCGCCAGCAGAGGGTGCTGCCGCAGAAAGTAGCGCCACCGGACAACCGGTCAGCCTGTTGGACGGTAAACTCAGTTTTTCCCTGCCAGCGGATATGACCGATCAGAGCGGCAAACTGGGCACCCAGGCGAACAATATGCACGTTTATTCTGACGCAACCGGCCAGAAAGCGGTGATTGTGATTGTTGGCGACAATACCAACGAAGACCTGGCTGTGCTGGCAAAACGCCTTGAAGATCAGCAGCGTAGCCGCGACCCGCAGTTGCAGGTCGTCACCAATAAATCTATTGAGCTGAAAGGCCACACGCTGCAGCAGTTAGACAGCATCATCTCGGCCAAAGGCCAGACCGCTTACTCTTCCGTGGTGTTGGGTAAAGTCGATAACCAACTGCTGACTCTGCAAATCACGCTGCCTGCTGACGATCAGCAAAAAGCGCAGACTACCGCAGAAAACATCATTAACACGCTGGTTATCCAGTAACGGTTAAGACGATGACTCGGCCTCCGGTGACACCACCTGAGGCCGTTTTTTTAATCGCCAGGTCAGCAATAACGCCACCGCCACCAGCCCTGCCGCCGCCAGATAGATAACCGGCACGCCCGCCCAGGTCATGACCAGCCCAGCCAGCGGCCCCGTAACTCCCAGTGATAAATCCATAAAAACCGTATACGTCGCCAGCGCAGCGCCCTGATTTTGCTGCGGGACGGCTTTTACCGCCACCACGCCCAGCGCCGGGAACACCAGCGAGAACCCTGCACCGGCCAGCAGGACGCCGCTTTTCGCCATCCACGGCATGGAAGCCATCCCCACCAGCAGCAACCCAACAATCTCGACGCTAAAGCAGATCATCGCCACATTTAGTCCACCTAAACGGTTGATACCATTTGGGAATAACAGGCGGGTCCCCACAAACGTGCAGCTAAAAAGCGTCAGCGCGAAAGCGGCACCGTCCCAGCCTTTGGCATCATAAAACAGGGTAATGAAAGTGGCGATCACGCCAAATCCGGCTGAGGCCAGGGCCAGCGCCATGCCGTACAACCAGACACGCCCAAGCACCGCGCGAAACGGTAACGGTTTGCCTTTGCTGGCCTTCACCGCCGGACGAGGGAGCGCCAGCAGTATTGCCAACAGCGCCACGCCCATCACGGTCAGCGCCAGTCCCTGTAAGCCACCCCAGGCATAAAACAGTACACCCAGCGGAGCGCCTATCGCCATCGCGCCATAGGTCACGATGCCGTTCCACGAAATCACCCGTCCGATGTGCATTGAACCAACGACCCCAACCCCCCACAGCGTAGAGCCAGTCCCGGCAAAGCTTTGCCCGATCCCTAGAATCACGCGCCCCAGGCATAACAGCAGCAGGCTGGCCAGCGGCCAGCCATTCGTGAAGCCCGCCAGGAAGTAGCCCAGACCACTTAAAAAACAGCCACACAGTCCGAATACCACAATCTTCTTTGGCCCCAGCAGGTCGGCATAGCGACCGGCATGTGGACGGCTCAGCAGCGTAGCGAAATATTGCAGGCTGATGACCAGCCCTGCCCAAAAAGCACTAAATCCCATCACATCATGGACATAGCCTGGCAATACAGCGAGCGGCAGACCAATGGTCAGGTAGCTGGCGAAGTTAAACATCACCACAGAGACAATACGCAGATTAAGGCGTAAACCGCTAAGCGTCGGTTCAGCGACGGGTTCGGGCATGGAGGATCACCACGTTTTCACAACAGTGTTTCATTTCTACCATGTTGCCGGGCAGAAATCAGTAGTCAGTTTAGGAATATCAGTCGCAAGCCAGCCGCTACACTTAATGCAAAAACGCAAACAGGAAGACGACATGACAACCGCCCAGCCCGATAAAACGGGTTTGCACATTCTGCTCAAACTGGCCGCTCTGGTGGTGATCCTCGCGGGTATTCATGCCGCGGCGGATATCATCGTACAGCTTCTGCTGGCCCTTTTTTTTGCCATTGTATTGAATCCGCTGGTCACCTGGTTTATTCGCCGGGGTGTACGTCGGCCGGTCGCGATAACGTTAGTCGTGGTGGTGATGCTGATCGTTCTTACGGCGTTAATCGGTGTTCTGGCGTCATCCATTACTGAATTCATGGCCATGCTGCCAAAATACAACAAGGAGCTGACGCGCAAGGTTCTGTATCTGCAAGAGATGGTGCCTTTTCTGAATCTGCATATGTCCCCGGAGCGCATGCTGCAACGTATGGACTCCGACAAGCTGATGACCTTCACAACCACGCTGATGACAAGTCTTTCCGGTGCCATGGCCAGCGTCGTTCTGCTGGTGATGACGGTGGTCTTTATGTTGTTTGAGGTGCGTCATGTCCCCTATAAGCTGCGCTTTGCGCTGAACAACCCACAAATCCATATTGCGGGGCTGCATCGGGCACTGAAAGGTGTTTCTCACTATCTGGCGCTGAAAACGTTGCTCAGCTTATGGACCGGAGCCATCGTCTGGCTGGGGCTGGCGCTAATGGGTATTCAGTTTGCTCTGATGTGGGGTGTGCTGGCATTCCTGCTAAACTACGTGCCCAACATTGGCTCGGTCATTTCCGCCGTTCCACCCATGATCCAGGCGCTGCTGTTCAACGGCGTTTACGAATGCGTGCTGGTTGGGGCGCTGTTTCTGGTGGTGCATATGGTAATTGGCAACATCCTCGAGCCCCGCATGATGGGGCACCGGCTGGGATTATCGACGCTAATCGTGTTTCTCTCTCTGTTGGTGTGGGGATGGCTGCTTGGTCCGGTAGGTATGCTGCTCTCCGTGCCGTTAACCAGCGTGTGTAAAATCTGGATGGAAACCACCACAGGCGGTAGCAAACTGGCAATTTTGCTGGGACCCGGCAGACCCAAAAGTCGGCTACCCTGAAAACTACCAACCGAGGTAGTTATTATATTTCCATATTGACGTTAAAATGACGTCAACACAGCTATATACAGTGGCTTATCTTAAATAAAGAGTGAAAAGGAATTCATTCTTTTATAAAGGAAACATATAATCCACATGCATTATTCTTTGCCAAAACACATAAAAATAACGAACACCTCCAAAGCATTTAACTTAAACTATCCACTTAGATTTAAAGGTTATTTTATTTGATACGTTTTCTCTAAAAATCTATACTTCTCGCCGATGATGATGCTGAAAAGTTTCTGTTGAAGAAAGTCATAGAATATTATCATCCGGTCATCTCATTGCCTCGCTATCAGCATAGTGAAACAAAACGCTAATTTAGTTTAAATAAAATTGCAGGTGATAAAGGGTGCATCATGATTCCGGAGCTTATAAGTTAACATGTATAAACGGTACTTTGAGAGGGAGTTTTAATGAAACAGTATATTAAGTGGTTTGCAGCCATTGCCGTTGTCGGTGCACTAGCGGGTTGTGCACGTACTGCGCCGATTGATCAAGTTCACACCAGTGTGAGCGCGGGACATACTCAGGACCAGGTTAAAACCGCGATCCTGAAAGCCGGTATTCAACGCCAATGGGTCATGTCCGAAGCCGGACCAGGTATTATTAAAGCTCGCCAACAAACCCGCGATCATGTGGCTGAAGTCCGTATCACTTATACCGCCACCAGCTATGACATCAAATATGACAGCAGCCTCAACCTGCAGGCTTCTGGTGGAAAGATTCACAAAAACTACAACCGCTGGGTACGCAATCTGGATAAAGACATCCAGCTTAATCTGTCAGCCGGCGCCAATCTGTAATTACGCCTAAAGTCGGGCCGAAAAGGCCCGATACTCTTACTATCTGCCATTTAACAGGTTGTCCCCACATGTACGAACAGGATTCGCTTAGCGCACTGGATGCCATTACTGAAGCACAACGTATCGCCTTTGCCCCTATGCTATTTCAAACCGCGTTGTGTCTGCGAAATGCTGGAGTACTCACCTGGCTGGACAAGCAAGGTAAACGCGGCGCCACGCTCGACGAGATTACCGAAAACAGCACCATCAACGAATATGCCGCCAGCATCCTGTTGGATATGGGGTTAAGTGGGCGCATCATTACCCACAAAGAGGGATATTATTACCTCGCTAAAGTTGGTCATTTTCTTTTACATGACACGATGACGCGTGTGAATATGGACTTCACCCAGGATGTTTGTTATCAGGGGCTGTTCTATCTGGAAAATGCACTTAAAGAAGGAAAACCCGTAGGGTTAAAAACTTTTGGCGACTGGTCAACAATCTATCCTGCACTATCACAATTACCGCTGGCTGCGCGTGAAAGTTGGTTTGCTTTCGATCATTACTATTCAGATGGAGCATTTGATGCCGCATTGCCATATGTATTCGCCAGCGCCCCTGCAACCCTGTACGATGTCGGCGGAAATACCGGGAAATGGGCATTACGTTGTTGTCAGCATGATGACAATATTACTGTCACCCTATTAGATTTGCCGCAACAAATTGCACTTGCCCGCGAAAATATAGAAAATGCAGGATTATCTCATCGCATAAATTTCCATGCTGTGGATATGCTTAGCGACTCGCCTTTACCTGCCGGCGCTGATATCTGGTGGATGAGTCAATTTCTGGACTGTTTTTCTCCGGAACAAATTATCGCTATGCTGCGCAACGTTGCTCGGGTGATGAAACCGGGCGCGAAGCTGTTCATTATGGAACTGTTTTGGGATGCCCAAAAATTTGAAGCGGCCTCATTTAGCCTGAATGCGTCTTCGCTTTATTTTACCTGTATGGCGAATGGCAACAGCCGTTTCTACAGCGTAGAGAGGTTTTATCACTATCTGAATCTGGCAGGTTTTCAGGTAGATGAACGCCACGACAACTTAGGTGTTGGGCATACTTTATTGATATGTCAGAAGAAAAAATAAGAAACAATCGGAACAACCGATTTACCGCGGATACGCGTTGATGAAATTTGCTTTCAACATTATAGACTGGCAGGCCAGGGCGCCAGGGTTAAGCGAAACAGAACAGTGGCATGAATGGTCACGGCTTTCGCACGCCATCGATCCCACTGCGCCATTGGCTAAGCTCAACGAGTTACCGATGATGACGGCTCGCCGCCTCAGTTCCGGCAGCAAACTGGCCGTCGATTGTGGGCTGGCGATGCTACGCCGCCATGATATCAATGCTGTTTTGTATACAAGCCGCCATGGTGAACTGGAGCGTAACTACAGGATCCTGCACGCCCTGGCGACTGGGCAGGCACTCTCACCAACCGATTTTGCCCTCTCTGTACATAACTCTGCTGTGGGTAACCTGACGATCGCTGCGAAAAAACCGATTGCCTCCTCCTCGCTTTCTGCTGGCAGGGATACGTTCCAGCAAGGGCTATGTGAAGTCATCGGGCTGTTGCAGGCGGGATATCAGCGCGTATTGATGGTCGATTTCGACGGTTTTCTGCCCGAGTTTTATCACCCACAGTTACCACCTGACATGCCAACATGGCCGTTTGCCGTCGCGCTGGTCATTGAATCCGGTGATAGCTGGCAATGTGAAACCCGTCCGCACTGCGGGCGGGGTGAGACACCGTTGCCGCAAAGCCTATTGTTTTTACAACATTACTTGCAAGATACCAAGGCGTTTACCCTGTCTGGCGAACGCGTACAATGGCAGTGGAGTCAGGGATGAACACGATGCTCCTGCGGCTTAACCGGGTATGGCGACTGGTGATGACCGGTCTTTGCTTTGCCCTGTTTGGCCTCGGCGGACTCCTTCTTTCTACGTTCTGGTTTAACGTCTTGCTGATCGCGATATGGGATAACGCCCGACGTCGGCGTATCGCCAGACGCAGCATCGCCGCCAGTTTTCGCCTCTTTTTAACGGTGGCGAAACGGCTTGGTGTGTTGGATTACCAAATTGAAGGACGAGATATTTTACGCAATGAACAAGGATGCCTGGTCGTCGCCAACCACCCGACGCTCATCGATTACGTGCTACTGGCATCGGTAATGCCCGAAACCGACTGTCTGGTGAAAAGTGCACTACTAAAAAATCCGTTCCTCAGCGGCGTGGTCCGGGCGGCAGATTATCTGATTAACAGCCAGGCTGACGCGCTATTGCCCGCGTGCCAGCAACGTCTGGAACAAGGCGATACTATTTTAATTTTCCCCGAGGGAACCCGTACACGCCCCGGAGAGGAAATGACGTTACAGCGTGGTGCGGCGAATATCGCCGTGCGCTGCAGCAGTGATTTACGCATAGTGACCATTAAATGCAGCGAACAAATGCTGAACAAAGAAAGCCAATGGTACGACGTCCCATCGGTAAAACCCATGTTTACCATTTCAGTACACGAGCGGGTTAAGATCGACCAATTTTACGACGCAAATTCACAAGAACCGGCGCTGGCCGCAAGGCAGTTGAACCGGCATCTTTTGCTTCAATTACAACCAGGTACTTTACCTCTTTCAGGAATTAATGATGCAAGCGCTTTATCTTGAAATCAAAAATCTCATTATAACGACATTGAATCTCGACGAACTAACAGCTGACGATATTGAAACCGAAGCGGCACTCTTTGGCGATGGCTTAGGCCTGGACTCAATCGATGCCCTGGAGCTGGGTCTGGCGGTGAAAAACGAGTATGGCGTGGTCCTCTCAGCGGAGAGCGAAGAAATGCGTCAGCACTTCTTCTCCGTCGCCACGCTGGCATCTTTCATTCACGCGCAACGTGCCTGAGGATAGTCCGTTATGACCGAACAAAAAGCCATTTACGAAGAAGTCTCCTCACTGCTGGTCAAGCTGTTTGAAGTTGACCCGCAAGATATTAAGCCTGAGGCGCGCCTGTACGAAGATCTGGAACTCGATAGCATCGACGCAGTCGACATGATCGTGCATCTTCAAAAGAAAACCGGTAAGAAAATCAAGCCGGAAGAGTTCAAAGCAGTACGCACCGTACAAGATGTCGTCGATGCGGTTGAACGCCTTCTCATAGAAGCGTAATTCACCGTGTCAGGCACTCGCTCCCTGCCAGTCGTACAACTGCTGACAGGTCTACTGTTGTTGGCCTGGCCGTTTTTGATCTGGTTTGGCCTGGCGCATAACAGTCTGCACTGGTTGCTGCCGTTAATGGCGCTACTCCTTTTTTTACGCTTTCGCCAGGTCCGGCGACAGGCGGGACCGTTGCGCGTCGTGACACAGGTAGTGGTGATCGCGGGTATCACCTTATGCATTGCCAGTTATCTGCTCAAAACGCACCAGTTGCTGCTGTTTTATCCCGTAGTGGTAAACGCCGTCATGCTGTCGGTTTTTGGTGGTTCTCTGTGGTCAGCGATGCCCATCGTTGAACGTCTGGCGCGGCTGCGCGAACCAAATCTGCCCGAAGCAGGCGTGCGCTACACGTACCTTGTGACACTAATCTGGTGCGCCTTTTTCATCATCAATGGCAGCGTTGCGCTCTTTACTGCACTGAATGGCGATATGACCCTGTGGACGACCTGGAACGGTATGGTTTCCTATCTGCTGATGGGGACATTGATGGTAGGCGAGTGGTTAGTTCGCCAACTGGTGATAAAGCGAGATACCCAATGAAGCAGCCCCTCACACTTGCTCAATGGCTCTGTGCCCCACGACCGGACGACATTCCTGTTGCGTGGCAAGAAGATCATACGTGGACACTTGGCCATCTGCGCCATGATGTGGCCCAGTTGATAACGCAACTGCAGCAGCAGGAAGGTGAACGCTGGGCATTATGCTTCGAGAACAGCTATTTATTCATCGTCGCGTTGCTGGCAACGCTCCATGCTGGCAAAACACCGGTGATCCCGGGACATTGTCGCGTTTCGTTGTTAAACGAGCAGCACTTGCTGTTTGATGGCGTACTGAGCGATAAAGCGCTGGACTGGCAGGGAACGCTGCGAGTGGTCAGCTCTGCCATGACATCTGTGGCCCACGACATCACGTTCCCGATAATACGCAGTGACGCCTTTGTGGAGCTATTCACTTCCGGTTCGACCGGCCAGCCGAAACGCGTAATCAAACCGATTGCTCGTCTGGATAGCGAAGCAGCATTGCTCGCTACGCGTTTTGCTGATCGTCTGGCAGGTTGCCGGGTCGTCGCGTCAGTGGTACCGCAACACCTGTATGGTCTGACGTTTCGTATCTTCTTGCCGATGGCTTTAGGCCTCCCGCTGCATGCGGCGATGCTTTGGTATGCCGAACAACTGGCGGCACTGAGCCCTGATCATCGGTATGCGTTTATCAGCAGTCCGGCGTTTCTGAAACGCCTCGACCACCACCTGACACCGCCGCCAATCGAGTTGATTCTTTCCGCGGGCGGCATGCTGTCATGGCAGGACGTCAAGCAGGCTGCTGACTGGCTGAATGTCTGGCCCGATGAGATCTACGGCAGCACTGAAACCGGAATCCTCGCGTGGCGCTATCGCCATCAGGATGATGTGACATGGCTGCCTTTTCCCGGAGTCAGATTCCAGTCAGAAGACGACGCGTTTCGTGTGTTTTCACCACTAATTGCAGCTGATGATGGCCTGTTACTCGATGATATTCTTCAGTTTATCGAAAACGGACAGTTCCGCCTGATGGGCAGACGCGGGCGGGTGGTCAAGATTGAAGAGAAACGCATTTCACTCAGCGAAGTGGAGCAACGTTTACTGGCACTGGACGGTATCCGTGAAGTCGCAGCATTGCCCGTCTCACGCGGAGGACGTCAGGGCGTTGGTGTCCTGCTGGTACTGGATGACGAAGCCCGGCAACGCTGGCTTGAGTGCGGTGGTAAACCGCAAGAACTGACCTGGCGACGTTCGCTGCTGCCCTGGCTGGAGCCGGTCGCTGTTCCCCGCTACTGGCGGGTGATTGATGAGATTCCGGTCAACAGTATGAACAAGCGTGTCTATGCGCAATTACAGGAGTTATTTCATGAAACCCCATGAAATCGAGCGCCATCAGGCACTGCCTCATCAGGCTGAGATTGTTTTACAACTCGACCCTTCTCTGTTTTGGTTCAGCGGGCATTTTAGCGTGCAGCCACTGCTGCCGGGCGTTGCACAGCTAAACTGGGCGATGGATTACGCCACCACGCTGCTGGTCCCTGGCTGGCGTTTTCACAGTATTCAAAACGTGAAGTTCCAGTCACCGCTATTGCCAGAGGCCACCGTCACCCTGAGTCTGAGCTGGCAGGAAGCGCGTCAGATGCTCACTTTTAGCTACCAGCGCCACGACGGTGACGTGCGCCATACCGCCAGCAGCGGGAAGATTCGGTTATGCCGCTGACCTTTTCCCCATGCGTGTTGATCCCCTGCTACAACCACGGCGCGATGATGTCGGACGTGTTGGATCGTCTTCGGCCGTTCAATCTCCCCTGCATTGTGGTGGACGATGGCAGCGACGAGACTACACGAGATGAACTGGCACGCCTGGCGACAGAATACAGCAATCTGACGTTAATTCGCCTGCCCATCAACGCAGGAAAAGGCGCGGCGGTTATTCGCGGAATGCAGACGGCAGCAGATGCCGGGTTCAGTCATGCAGTGCAGGTCGATGCCGACGGGCAACATGCCATTGAAGATATTCCCAGGCTGCTTGCATTGGCAAAAGAACATCCGACAGCACTGATTTCCGGACAACCGATTTACGATGATTCGGTCCCTCGCTCGCGCCTGTACGGTCGTTGGGTAACCCATATCTGGGTGTGGATAGAAACGCTCTCGTTGCAGCTCAAAGACAGTATGTGCGGCTTCCGGGTGTATCCGGTGGCCCCCACGCTGCAACTGGCACAGCGTGTAACGCTTGGCAAACGGATGGATTTTGATACTGAAGTGATGGTGCGCCTCTACTGGCAAGGCAACACCAGCTATTTTATCCCCACGCGAGTCACCTATCCGCAGGACGGGCTATCCCATTTCGACGCGCTTAAAGACAATCTGCACATTTCACTGATGCACACTCGCCTGTTCTTTGGCATGTTGCCGCGCATCCCCTCCCTGCTGTGTCGTCGTTCATCGACACACTGGGCGCAGCAGCAGGAAGTCAAAGGGTTGTGGGGAATGCGTCTGATGCTGCTGGTCTGGCGTGTACTGGGCCGCAAAGCCTTCTCCCTGCTGCTGTATCCGGTCGTCGGCGTATACTGGCTCAGCGCTTCAACTGCCCGAAAAGCCTCTCAACGCTGGATTAGCCGCGTAAGAGCGCAACTGATCACACGCCGGATGCCAGTACCGCCAAACCTGACCAGTTATCAGCATTTCCTGCGTTTTGGCGGCGCGATGCTGGATAAGATTGCCAGTTGGCGCGGTGAACTGCACTTCGGTCGCGATGTGATTTTTGCACCATGCGCAGAAAAAACGCTAAATGTCAGCGATCCTCGGGGAAAACTGCTGCTGGCTTCACATCTTGGCGATGTCGAAGCCTGTCGGGCACTGGCCCAGCTACAGGGCAGTAAAACAATCAATGCGCTGGTATTTAGCGATAACGCCCAACGCTTTAAACAGATCATGCAAGAGATGGCGCCGCAGGCTGGATTAAATCTGCTCCCGGTGAACAGTATTGGTCCAGATACTGCCATTCTGCTCAAAGAGAAACTGGAGCGCGGTGAATGGGTAGCCATCGTAGGCGATCGCATCGCAGTCAATCCCCAACGCGGCGGCGAGTGGCGTGTGTGCTGGAGCCGCTTTATGGGGCAAAACGCGCCATTCCCTCAGGGCCCGTTTATTCTTGCGTCTATTTTACGCTGCCCTGTAGATCTGATTTTTGCCCTGCGCCAGCAGGATAAACTCCACATCTACTGCGAACCGTTTGCCGACCCGCTGCTCTTACCGCGCGCCACACGACAACAGGCATTACAGAATACTGTCGATCGCTACGCCGAACGCCTTGAGCACTATGCGCTTCAGTCGCCCCTCGACTGGTTTAACTTTTTCGATTTCTGGCAACTGCCGGACACCAATGACAAGGAGTAAAGGGTGCTTAACGATCCCCGTTTTACGGCTGAAGTCGAGCTAACTATTCCGTTTCACGACGTCGATATGATGGGCGTAGCGTGGCATGGTAACTACTTCCGTTACTTCGAGATTGCCCGTGAGGCACTGCTGAACCAATTCGATTATGGCTATCGGCAGATGAAAGAATCTGGCTATCTGTGGCCAGTGGTCGACACTCGGGTGAAGTATCGCAATGCGCTGACTTTCGAGCAGCGTATCCGTGTACGCGCCCAAATTAAAGAGTACGAAAATCGCCTGCGAATCGGCTACGAAATTTTTGATGCCGAAACAGGTAAACGTGCTACAACAGGCTACACCATCCAGGTCGCCGTCGACGAAAAAAGCCGTGAACTGTGCTTTGTCAGCCCGGATATTCTGTTTGAACGGATGGGAGTGACACCATGAAATTATGGCCATTGCTCGTGCTGCTCGTCAGCCCTTTCGTCAGAGCCCTGACGCTCGACTCCCTACAACAACGTTTTACCGAGCAACCGGTGGTTCGCGCCCACTTCGATCAAACCCGGACGATAAAGGATCTACCACAACCGCTGCGATCTCAGGGCAAGATGTTGATCGCCCGCGACAAGGGGTTGCTGTGGGATCAAACGTCCCCGTTCCCGATGCAGCTGCTGCTGGATGACAAACGGATGGTTCAGGCAATTAACGGTCAACCACCGCAGACCGTTACCGCTGAGAATAACCCGCAAATGTTCCAGTTTAATCATCTGCTACGGGCGTTATTCCAGGCGGATCGTAAAGTGCTGGAGCAAAACTTCCGCGTGGAGTTCGCAGACTTAGGAGAAGGTCGCTGGACGCTACGCCTGACGCCAATCACCACACCACTGGATAAGATTTTTGCGACGATTGATTTAGCAGGAAAGACCTACCTGGAGAGCATTCAGCTCAATGATAAACAGGGCGATCGCACCGATATTGCGCTTTCCCAACACCAACTAACGCCAGCGCAACTGACCGATGACGAACGCCAACGCTTTGCCGCCCAGTAAACGTCCCGCGCTGTTATGGGGAGTCATCTGCCTGCTTCTGCTGGGCATCTTTCTGACGCTGCTACCTCAGGCCCGCCTTAACAGCAGCGTGCTGGCCATGTTGCCAAAGCAGACGCTGGGCGCTATACCTCCGGGTCTGAACGAGGGATTTATGCAGCGCCTTGACCGTCAGGTGGTCTGGCTGGTGAGTCCCGGTAAGCAACCGGACCCAGCGATAGCCCGGGACTGGCTGGCTTTACTGCAAAAATCGCACGCGCTAGCCCAGGTAAAAGGTCCAATGGATGCCGACAGCCAGCAGGCCTGGGGGGCATTCTTCTGGCAACATCGTAACGGCCTGATAGATAACGAGACCCGCGCCCGGCTGCAAAACGGCGGCGAAGCGCAGGGCCAGTGGATCCTGTCCCAACTTTACTCCGCATTCTCTGGCGTCAGTGGCAAAGAGCTACAAAACGATCCCTTCATGCTGATGCGTGGCTCGCAGCTGGCCATGGCCAAAACTGGGCAGCGTCTGCGCCTGATGGACGGCTGGCTGGTCACCCAGGATGAACAAGGCAACTATTGGTATCTGTTACATGGCGAGCTGACCGGTTCATCGTTTGATATGCAACAGACGCACCAATTGGTCACCACGTTGAATACGCTGGAAGGTGAGCTCAAAGCCCACTATCCACAGGCTCAACTGCTGTCTCGCGGGACGCTGTTCTATAGCGATTACGCCAGCCAGCAGGCGAAAAAAGATATCTCTACTCTCGGCATAGCCACTGTGCTCGGGGTGATCCTGCTCATCGTGGCTGTATTTCGTTCGCTGCGTCCGCTGCTGCTGTGCCTGATTTCGATTGGCATTGGTGCGCTGGCGGGGACCGTCGTCACGCTGCTGATTTTTGGCGAGCTCCATCTGATGACGCTGGTGATGAGCATGAGCATCATCGGTATTTCCGCCGACTATACGCTCTACTATTTGACCGAACGGATGGTGCACGGTGCGGAAACATCGCCATGGCAAAGCCTTGCCAAAGTGCGCAATGCCCTGCTCCTGGCGCTACTCACCACCGTAGCGGCTTATCTGATTATGATGCTGGCCCCCTTCCCCGGTATTCGCCAGATGGCGGTATTCGCGGCGGTAGGTCTGAGCGCCTCCTGCCTGACGGTCATTTTCTGGCACCCGTGGTTGTGTCGTCGGTTGCCGGTACGCCCGGTGCCGGCAATGGTACTCATGCTACACTGGCTTGCTGCATGGCGACGCAATAAAAAACTCTCCGTTGGCCTGCCGCTGGCACTGGCGTTGTTCTCGCTGGCAGGAATAGCGACGCTGCGCGTAGATGATGATATCTCCCAGTTACAGGCGTTGCCGCAGGAAATTCTCGCTCAGGAAAAAGCGATTACCGCCCTGACCGGGCAAAGCGTCGACCAGAAGTGGTTTGTGGTGTACGGCAAATCCGCTCAGCAAACGCTGGAGCGGCTGGAAACCTTTACCCCCGCGCTGGAACAGGCAAAAAAAGACGGGTTACTCAGCGGATATCGCACTATTCCGCTCAATTCACTCGCCCGGCAACACCAGGATCTCTCTCTGCTAAAAGATGCTTCTCCCGCCATCACGAAAGCCCTAAACAACGCCGGGCTGGCAACGGTGAACCCCGATCTTAGCGCCATGCCTGTAACCGTCGAAGCCTGGCTTGCCAGCCCAGCCAGTGAAGGCTGGCGCTTGCTATGGCTGTCTCTGGCTGATGGCGAAAGCAGCGTATTGGTTCCCGTTGAAGGGGTGAACCAAAGTGATGCTTTAAATACGCTCAGCGCGAAATATTCCGGCGTGGCGTGGGTGGATCGCAAGAGCAGCTTTGACAACCTGTTTGCCCTTTATCGCCATATTCTGACCGGCCTGCTGTGCATTGCGCTGGCGGTGATTGCCTGTGGCGCCATCATTCGGCTTGGCTGGCGTAAGGGCTTAATTAGCCTGGTGCCCTCAGTGCTGTCTTTAGGTTGTGGTCTGGCAGTACTGGCCCTGAGCGGTCATGCGCTCAACTTGTTCTCGCTGCTGGCACTGGTGCTGGTACTGGGAATTGGCATTAACTACACGCTGTTTTTCAGTAATCCACGCGGTACGCCACTGACGTCGCTGCTGGCTATCACGCTGGCGATGATGACCACGCTCCTGACGCTCGGCATGCTGGTCTTTAGTGCCACTCAGGCAATCAGCAGTTTTGGCATTGTGCTAGTAAGCGGTATTTTCACCGCATTTTTGCTGTCACCGCTGGCGATGCCAACGAAAAGAGAGAAGAAAAAACGATGAGTAAACCGATATTTCGTTGGTTGAGTGGGCTTTTGCAGAATGGCGGCATTGCCTTATCCGATCTACGTCAGCACACCATTTGTAGACCGGATAAGCGCAGCGCCATCCGACGGGGCCTGCTCGTCGCCACGTTGCTGCTGGCAGGTTGCAGCCACTCACAGCCGGAACAGAAAGGCCGCCCGCAAGCCTGGTTAGAGCCAGGTACTCGTGTAACGCTACCTGCTCCGGGTATTTCTCCCGCGGTGAATTCGCAACAACTACTAACCGGTAGTTTTAACGGCAAAACTCAGTCACTGTTGGTCATGCTCAACGCTGATGACAAGAAAATCACACTTGCCGGGCTGTCATCAGTCGGCATTCGCCTGTTCCTCGTGACTTACGATGAAAAAGGACTGCACACCGAGCAATCGATCATCGTTCCACAATTGCCGCCAGCCAGCCAGGTGCTGGCTGACGTGATGCTTAGCCATTGGCCGATTAGCACCTGGCAACCGCAATTACCCACAGGCTGGACGCTCGTCGATACGGGTGATAAGCGTGAGCTGCGCAATGCACGCGGCAAAGTGGTCACGGAAATCACGTATCTGAATCGAAGAGGAAAACGCGAACCGATCAGCATTGAGCAGCACGTTTTTAAATACCACATCACCATTCAATATCTGGGTGACTGAGATGATCTACATTTCTGCCGTTGGCATGATTAACGCGTTGGGCAATAACACTGATGAAATCGCAGCCAACCTCACTCGTGGCATAGCGCCGGGAATGCGCCCGCGCACGGGCTGGCTGCAAGGACACCCATCCGCCGTGTTAGCAGGCGTTGACGGTGAGTTACCCGCTATTCCTCAGCACTTTAGCGCTCATCGTTCGCGCAACAACCAGCTATTGCTGGCAGCACTGATGCAAATCCAGCCGCAGGTGGACGACGCTATCGCCCGATTTGGTCGCGATCGTATTGCTGTTGTTCTCGGCACCAGCACCTCCGGCCTGGATGAGGGTGACGTTCACGTTGATTTGATGCTCAACGGCAAAGAGAGCACTGACTGGCGCTATCCGCAACAGGAACTAGGCGATCCGTCGCGTTTTCTTAGCCACTGGCTGGCGCTGGATGGCCCGGCCTTTACGCTCTCAACCGCCTGCTCGTCCAGTGCAAGGGCTATTATGAGCGGACGTCGTTTGATCGAATCTGGTCTGGTCGATATCGCCATTGTCGGCGGTGCGGATACGCTAAGCCGAATGCCAATCAACGGATTCCACAGTCTGGAATCACTCTCCCCAACGCTGTGTCAGCCGTTTGGCCGCGACCGTTGTGGGATCACCATTGGCGAAGGCGCCGCCTTGATGGTATTAACCCGCGAGCCACAGCCTATCGCGCTCCTTGGCGTCGGCGAATCCAGCGACGCGTACCATATTTCGGCTCCCCATCCACAGGGGGAAGGTGCCATTCGCGCCATCGGCCAGGCGCTTAACGACGCAGGAATGACGCCGGAACATGTGGGCTATATCAATCTGCACGGTACCGCTACACCGCTAAACGATCAGATTGAGTCCAACGTCGTGAGCGCGCTATTTGGCGAAACGGTCCCGTGCAGTTCAACCAAACACCTGACCGGGCACACACTGGGTGCCGCGGGGATCACCGAAGCAGCGATCAGTATGCTGATTCTGCAACGCGACCTGCCGCTACCACCGCAGGATTTTAGCCAGTCACCACGCGATGAAACATTGCCAGCCTGCGGCATCATTGAACAGCCACAGCCGCTGACTCGCCCGGTTATCTTGTCTAATTCGTTTGCCTTCGGCGGTAATAATGCCAGCATCCTGCTCGGGAGAACCTCATGAGCCACTATTTATCACCGGGCGACTATTTGCCGCATGATGCGCCGATGCTGCTCCTTGAAGAGGTCGTCAGTGTGGCGGACGAAACCGCCATCTGCCACGTGACGGTATCAGCAAACAGCGTACTGGCCCCTTTCCTCGACCCCGATGGCAATCTACCTGGCTGGTTCGCACTGGAACTGATGGCGCAGACCATTGGCGTCTGGTCTGGCTGGCACCGCCAGCAACAAGGTCAGGCGAGTATTACGTTAGGCATGGTACTGGGCGCACGTGAGTTAGTCTGTGCCACAGGTGTTCTGCCTGCCGGGAAGAAGCTGAGCATCCATGTCAAATTGCTGATGCAGGATGCACGATTCGGTAGCTTTGAATGTGCCATCCAGGCAGACAACGAGACGTTGGCGACCGGTCGCGTCAACACCTTCCAGCCGACATCAGAAGAAATTAACACGCTATTTCAACAAGGAGCGTCCACATGAGCCGTTCAGTTTTAGTTACGGGTGCCAGCAAAGGTATCGGTCGCGCCATCGCCAGACAACTGGCCGCGGACGGTTTTGTGGTCGGCGTACACTATCATCGCGATGTGCAAGGAGCACAAGAAACGCTGGATGCTATCCTCGCCGCTGGCGGCGCAGGGCGCCTGTTGACATTTGATGTTGCCAATCGCGAGCAGTGCCGCGAAATACTGTCGCAAGATATTGAGGCAAACGGCGCATGGTACGGCATTGTTAGCAACGCTGGGGTCACTCGTGATGCCGCTTTCCCTGCGCTCAGTGATAACGACTGGGATGCGGTGATCCATACCAACCTCGACAGCTTTTACAACGTCATTCATCCGTGCATTATGCCGATGATCAGCGCACGCAAGGGGGGCCGTATCATCACACTGTCTTCGGTTTCGGGCGTGATGGGCAACCGTGGTCAGGTCAATTACAGTGCTGCAAAAGCCGGAATTATTGGTGCCACTAAAGCGCTGGCCATCGAACTGGCAAAACGCAAAATTACCGTAAACTGCATTGCACCGGGACTCATTGATACCGGGATGATCGAGATGGAAGAAGCCGCATTGAAAGAGGCGATGTCGATGATCCCCATGAAACGGATAGGTCAGGCTGAAGAAGTGGCCGGGCTTGCCAGTTATTTAATGTCGGATGTGGCGGGCTATGTAACTCGCCAGGTGATTTCCATCAATGGAGGGATGTTATGACACGTCGTGTCGTGATTACAGGCATGGGCGGCGTCACCGCCTTTGGGGAAAACTGGCAGGCTGTCTCCGCCAGGTTATTGGCATATGAAAATGCGGTACGCAAAATGCCGGAGTGGCAGGTTTATGACGGACTGCACACACTGCTGGGTGCGCCGATCGACGACTTCACTCTACCGGAACACTATACCCGCAAGCGAATTCGCGCCATGGGTCGCGTATCGCTGATGTCCACCCGCGCAACAGAGCTGGCGCTTGAGCAGGCCGGGCTGATTGGCGATCGGGTACTGACTAACGGTGAAACCGGGATCGCTTATGGTTCATCAACCGGTAGTACCGGTCCAGTGAGCGAGTTCGCGACCATGCTGACCGAGAAGCATACTAATAACATCACCGGCACGACCTACGTGCAAATGATGCCGCACACCACTGCCGTTAACACTGGATTATTTTTTGGTCTGCGGGGGCGAGTCATTCCGACATCCAGCGCCTGCACATCCGGTAGCCAGGCAATTGGTTACGCATGGGAAGCCATTCGGCACGGTTATCAAACAGTGATGGTCGCCGGCGGTGCAGAAGAACTGTGTCCTTCCGAAGCCGCCGTGTTTGATACACTGTTCGCTACCAGCCAGCGCAACGACGAGCCGAAAACCACCCCCTCCCCGTTCGATGAAAAACGCGATGGTCTGGTCATCGGAGAAGGCGCAGGTACGCTGGTGCTGGAAGAGCTGGAACACGCTAAAGCGCGCGGAGCAACGATTTATGGTGAAATCGTTAGCTTTGCCACTAACTGCGATGCTGCCCATATCACCCAGCCACAGCGCGAAACAATGCAGATTTGCATGGAAAAATCGCTGAATATGGCCGGTATTAGCGCCCGTGATATCGGATATATTTCAGCGCACGGTACCGCAACCGATCGCGGTGATATTGCAGAAAGTCAGGCAACCGCTGCAATTTATGGTGATAATGTGCCGCTATCCTCGCTTAAAAGCTATTTTGGACATACCCTTGGCGCTTGTGGCGCACTAGAGGCCTGGATGAGTCTGCAAATGATGCGAGAAGGCTGGTTTGCGCCTACGCTAAATTTGAGTCAGCCAGATGCTAATTGTGGAGCGCTGGATTACATTATGGGTAAAGCCCGCAAGATTGATTGCGAATTTTTGCAGAGCAATAACTTTGCGTTTGGCGGCATAAATACTTCTATCATCATTAAACGTTGGCCCTGATATGTACCGGATCGTTCTTGGGAAAGTTTCTGTTTTAAGCGCTGGCGCACTGCCTGCCGCACTGCGTGAGCAGGCCCCGCAAGGCGCTCGTCGTGCGCGCTGGCTGGCAGGTCGCGTGCTGCTTTCCCATACTCTTTCGCCATTACCGGACATCGTCTACAGCGAGCAAGGAAAACCGGCCTTTTCCGCCGACACTCCGCTGTGGTTCAATCTCAGCCACAGCGGTGATGATATTGCCCTGCTGCTCAGCGACGAAGGGGAAGTCGGCTGTGATATTGAAGTCGTTCGCCCGCGCGATAACTGGCAGACGCTGGCAAATACGGTGTTCAGTCTCAGGGAACATGCCGAAGTTGAGGCCGAACGCCCGGAGCAACAGCTGGCGGCGTTCTGGCGCATCTGGACGCGTAAAGAAGCTATCGTGAAACAGCGTGGCGGCAGCGCCTGGCAAATTGTCAGCGTCGACAGCACCGCGCTAACCTCCTCACTCTCGGTCAGCCAGTGCCAGCTCGATACCCTGAGCCTGGCGGTGTGTACCCCCACGCCGTTTACTCTGACCGCCGACGCCGTGCAGCGTCTGGAAGCCTTAGCGTAAATTTTCCGGGAAGTTTTCCGGCAATTCATTGGCCGCACAGGCAATAACGCTGTCATTGTTCGCCCCACAGTTACGCACGAAGGTGATGGTCGCAAACTCGTCAATCACCTCCGTTGGATATGCCGGACCCGCATCGCGATATGACATCATCAGCGGAATATGGTCATTCTGGAAACAGACCGTTTTTTGCGGATTGTTAATCACCCAGCGCGGGAAAAAGATGGTGCCGTGAAAGAGTTTGTCGCCCAGATTTACGATCAGGCTGACGTCGGTCCCGGTCGGTTCGGTCCATGAAATTTTATAAACACTCTCGCCAACCCGCACAATGTACGCCCGCTGATCCTTCACCCAACGATTCCCCACAATGCCGCTGTGAATACGGTAATCCAGAGTGGTGTCGTTTTTCACGTAGATCTCGTAATTCCAGCCATTATCGTAGGTATAGACCAGATGTTTGCCGACAAAGCCGCTCAAATCATGTTTATCAAAAGTGCTCATATTCGTTCTCCTCTTACTTGATGCGAGGATCTTACCGCTTCAAAAATTGGATGAATAACGCTATGTTTACATCATATTCATTCAATTTTTAGATGAGTTATGCACAAGACAACGCTGGAGCAATGGGCCTTACTGGAGAAAGTCGTGGAGCTGGGCAGCTTTGCGAAAGCTGCGGAAGAGACCAACCGTAGCCAGTCTTCGGTGAGCTACAATCTGGCGCTACTGCAGGAGCGGCTTGGCGTGACGCTGCTGACGCCGGAAGGTCGCAGGGCGGTATTAACCCCTGCGGGAGAGCTACTGTTGGGCCAGGTCAAACCGTTACTGAAGTCCTTTTTATGGGTGGAAACCCGGGCAGCAACGTTGCAAAACGGCACGCGAACGCGGCTGGATTTCATGGTAGATAGCATCTTCCCACGCAAACGCCTGTTCGCGATCCTCAAGCAGTTTCAGCAGGCGTGGCCGCAGACGCAGGTACGTTTGACCGAAGTGCTGGAGAATGCTGACGATCGACTGGCAGCGCATGCCGATGCGGACGTGATGGTCCTGACCCGACGCCAGGATATCACCGGCCGCGGCGAATGGCTGATGAATATTGACTTCGTGGCCGTTGCCCACCGCGATCACCCGCTCTGCATGCTGGATGCGCCGCTGGATGAAGACGCGTTACGCGCGTGGCCGCTGATTCGCATTGCCGATCGCGACAACCCGCAGCAAGCGGTGCGCGATGCCTGGACCTTCTCGACCATTGATGCCGCGATTGAGGCGGTGATGTATCAGGTCGGTTACGGCTGGTTGCCTGAGGAGCGAATTCAGCAGCAGCTTGAGCAGGGGCTATTACGACCGCTGCCGTTAAGCCATGGCGCTCGCCGTGCCACCCCGCTGCATCTGATCGTCAAAGACACGCTCGCGCCGCTGGATGAACAGGTAACAACCCTGCTGCGTTTATTGCGAGAGCATTAACCTTTTCCCCGGATGCCGGACGTGTGTTACAAAATACGCTATTCCCCTTACTCCCTGTGCGCCCACGCGCCACATGAAAGGTTAATTGCAGATGCAACGAGTCACCATTACCCTCGATGACGATTTACTGGAAACGCTCGACAGCTTGAGCCAGCGCCGTGGCTATAACAACCGTTCCGAAGCGATCCGCGATATTCTGCGCGGCGCACTGGCGCAGGAAACCACCCAGGAGCACGGCACTCAGGGATTCGCAGTGCTCTCGTATGTTTATGAGCATGAGAAGCGTGACCTGGCGAGCCGTATTGTTTCCACCCAACATCACCACCACGATTTATCAGTCGCCACACTACACGTGCACATCAACCATGACGACTGTCTGGAAATCGCTGTGCTAAAAGGTGACATGGGCGATGTGCAGCATTTTGCCGATGACGTGATTTCCCAGCGCGGCGTGCGCCACGGTCATCTGCAGTGCCTGCCGAAAGAAGAGTAATTGCCTGTTATGTTGCCCGGCCTACACTCGTTTCCGTTTGTAGGCCGGATAAGGCGCAGCCACCACCCGGCAATAATATTTACGCCATCGTGCCAATCGTCTTTCTGAAACGCAGCAGCGCTATCAGGAAGAACGTACTGCCAATCGCCAGCAGCGTCAGGAACTGCGGCCAGACAATGTTAAACCCTGCGCCGCGGTAAAGAATCGCCTGCGCAAGGCTAACAAAATGGGTAGTCGGCATCGTCAGCATAATGTCCTGCACCGCCTGCGGCATGCTTTCACGCGGTGTAGAGCCGCCGGAGAGCATCTGTAACGGCAGCAGTACCAGAATCATCAGCAGCCCCAGTTGTGGCATGGAGCGCGCCAGCGTGCCCATAAAAATGCCGATTGATGTGGTGGCGAACAGGCTCAGCGCTACTCCCAGCATAAACAGCGGTATCGAGCCTTCAATCGGTACGCCAAGCACACCTTTTACCATCAGCATCAGCGACAGACCGGAAACCACCAGCACCACCAGCCCCATCGACCAGATTTTTGCCATCATGATTTCAAACGGCGTCACCGGCATCACCAGCAGGTGCTCAATGGTCCCGTGCTCACGCTCGCGAATCAGCGCCGACCCGGTAAGCACAATCGCCAGCATGGTGATGTTGTTGATAATCGCCATCACCGCGCCAAAGCGGGCGGGTTCCAGATTAGGGTTAAAGCGCATACGCATTTCCAGCGCCACCGGCAGCTCGCTGTTATCGCGGTAACGCGACACAAAGCTGTTCACCTCGCCACTGATGATATTTTGGATATAGCTGTTGCCGGTAAAGGCCTGGCTCATCCGCGTGGCATCGACGTTAACCTGAATATCCGGCTGCCGCCCGGCCAGTACATCGCGCTGAAAATCAGGCGGAATGTTCACGGCGAAGGTATAGCGCCCGGCATCCAGCCCGGCATCCATCTCATCGGCGGTAATCATCTCCGGCGGTAAAAACCACGGACGATAAAAACTGTTCACAATGCGATTCGACAACTGCGACTGGTCCATATCAGCAATGGCAATCGGCGCCAGGTGCAGCGACCCAGGCAGAACGGTCGCAGAAGAGTAAACCGAGACCGTGAAGGCGAAGACGATCAGCGTCAGCATCGCTTTGTCACCCAGCAGGCTGCGTAACTCTTTGATGCCGAGGTTATAAATATTCCGTAATCGGCGCATCACCCCTCCTGTTTTTTCAGCAGCAATACGCTCAGACCAATGACCACTGGAATGGCTACCGCCAGTGGAATAAACAGCGGCCAGAGATCGGTCAGATCCAGCGCTTTAGAGAACGTCCCGCGCGCGATGGTCAGAAAATGGCTGGTCGGGTAAATTTCGCCAATCCACCGTCCCGGCCCTTCCAGCGAGGCGACCGGGTCGATCATCCCGGAAAACTGCGTCGCCGGGATCAGCGTAATAATCGCCGTACCAAAAATGGCGGCGATCTGACTTTTCATAAACGTGGAAATTAACAATCCCAGCCCGGTGGCAATGGTGACGTACAGCAGCGCGGCCAGCGTCAGGGTCACAAAACTCCCCTTATGCGGGACGCCGAATACAAACACCGACAGCGCGCACAGCAGCAGGAAGTTCAGCATGCCCAGCACGATGTAAGGCAACTGTTTGCCGAGTAAAAACTCGCTGCGGGTAGTGGGCGTCACGTACAGGTTGATAATCGACCCCAGCTCTTTCTCACGCACCACGCTCAGAGCGCTGAGCATGGAGGGGATCATCATCAACAGCAGCGGGATCACCGCCGGAACAATCGCTGGCAGGCTTTTCACATCCGGGTTGTAACGATAGCGAGTTTCAATGGTCATCAGTCCGTTTTGCCCGCTGGTATTTGGCTGACGCGCCATCACATCCTGCAGCCAGGTCTGGTGCATCGCCTGCACGTAGCCTCTGACCGTTTCCGCACGGCTCGGCATTGCGCCATCGACCCAGACGCCAATCTTCACCGGCGTTCCACGCGCGATATCGCGGCCAAAATTTGGCGGGATCTCTATGGCTACCGCGACTTCGCCCGAGCGCATCCGTTTGTCCAGCTCGTCATAACTGGTGAGCGGCGGCTGCTCGATAAAATAGCGCGATCCCGCCAGATTCAGCGTCCACGCCTGGCTGCTGACTGTCTGGTCACGATCGAGCACCGAAAAACGCAGGTTTTCCACATCCATGCTGATGCCGTAGCCCATGATCAGCATCAGGATCACCGTGCCCATCAGCGCCAGCGTTGAACGTACCGGGTCACGTCGCAGCTCCAGCGCTTCGCGGCGGCTGTAGCTGAACAAGCGCCGCAGGCTAAATCCCTGGTGCGGCGGCTGACTGTTTTCATGCACTGCCGGGACATTGGCTGGCGGTAACTGAGCCTCCGGCGCCGGACCTGCCGCTTCCTGTAACCAGGAGATAAACGCTTCTTCCAGACTGGCGGCACCACGCTGTTTCACCAGCTCCTGCGGCGTACCGCTGGCCAGGACTTTTCCGGCGTGCATCAGCGACATACGGTCGCAGCGCTCCGCTTCGTTCATAAAATGGGTGGAGATAAAAATGGTCACTTTATCCTGACGCGACAGATCGACCATCAGTTGCCAGAACATGTCTCTCGCCACCGGATCGACCCCGGAGGTTGGTTCATCGAGAATGAGCATCTCCGGGCGATGGATCACCGCCACCGCCAGCGACAGGCGTTGACGGATCCCCAACGGCAGCGCGCCAGGCAACGCGTCTTCGACTTCGGTCAGCGAAAAGCGCTCACTCATCTCTTGTACCCGCCCCGGGATTTCTGCTTCGGGGATATGGAACAACCGCGCGTGTAGCTCGAGGTTTTGCCGTACGGTCAGCTCGCTGTAGAGCGAAAACGCCTGCGACATATAGCCTACCCGGCGACGGGTATCGATATTCTTCGGGTCAACCGCTTGCCCAAACAGCCACGCCTCACCTTCACTTGCGGGTAGCAGCCCGGTGAGCATTTTCATGGTAGTGGATTTACCGCAGCCGTTGGAGCCGAGAAAACCGAAGATTTCCCCGCGCGGAATACGAAAGTTAACGTGGTCAACGGCCACGAACTTGCCGAAGCGCATGGTCAGATCTTTCGCCTCGATGGCAATCTCTTCCTGCTCAGCGTGATACGGCGGGATCACCACTGGCTTATGCGCCTGGCGCTGGGCTTCGGGTAACAGCGCGATAAACGCCTGCTCCAGCGTGTCGGAGTTGGTTTTTTCGCGTAGCTGCTGCGCGCTCCCGGTGGCCAGCACCTCCCCGGCGTTCATCGCCACCAGCCAGTCAAAGCGCTCGGCTTCTTCCATGTAGGCGGTCGCAACCAGCACGCTCATGTTGGTCTGCCGTTGGCGAATGCTGTTAATCAGATCCCAGAACTGGGCGCGGGACAGCGGGTCGACCCCGGTGGTAGGTTCATCGAGAATTAACAGTTCTGGGTCATGGATCAACGCGCAGCACAGCCCCAGCTTTTGCTTCATCCCACCCGAGAGTTTCCCGGCCGGACGATCGCGAAACGGCGCCAGTCCGGTGCTGTTCAGCAGCTCGGTAATCCGCGCTTCGCGCTCCGCTTTGTCATGGCCAAACAGCCGGGCAAAGAAATCGACGTTCTCATACACCGACAGCGTGTGGTACAGGTTTTTCCCCAACCCCTGCGGCATCCAGGCAATGCGCGGGCAGACATCCCGGCGATGTTTCGGGTCGCGCATATCGCCGCCCAGCACCATCACGTTACCGTGTTCAATGACTCGCGCGCCGGAGATGAGCGACAGCAGGCTTGATTTTCCGACGCCATCCGGGCCAATCAGCCCCACCATACAGCGGGCGGGGATATCCAGCGTGATATTGTTCAGCGCTACCGTTTTCCCGTAATGCTGACTCACGCCGTCAAGGTGCGCCACGGGAGGAACGGGAACCAGCGCCAGATGCGTCATTGCGGCAACCTCACCATCAGGTCGTCAGGCCAGGCTCGATTTTCATCGATACGCACCCACGCCATGCCCGGCAGACCGGTTTTCACGTACTCGAGATGCTGCTGCAATAGCTCTGGTGGGATCCGCGCTTTAACGCGGAACATCAGCTTCAGCCGCTCATCGCTGGTTTCGACCGTTTTCGGTGTGAACTGCGCGACGCTTGCCACAAAGCTGATGGTCGCCGGAACACGCAGATCCGGTGCGGCATCCAGCACCAGGCGCGCTTCGCCGCCAATCTTCAGTAAGCCAGCCTGTTCGGTAGGCAAGAAGAACGTCATGTAGACATCGCTGAGATCGACCATATTCAGGACGCGCCCACCCGCAGAAAGCACCTCACCCGGCTCAGCAACGCGGTACTGCACGCGACCATCGCGCGGGGCTTTCAGCTCACTGTCATCAATATCAGCCGCAATACGACGTTCGGTGGCCTGCGCGGCTTCTACGCGGGTTTGCGCCTGAATGATGCTGGTGCGAGCGGCTTCAATTGCGGCTTTTGCCGCTGAGACCTGCGCCTTTGCGGATTCCAGCGCCGCACGTGCGCTTTCTGCCGCGGCCCGATCGTCATCCAGTTGTTGCTCAGACACGGCCCCACGCTGGGATAGCGAACGGGAACGCACGTGGCGTTTAGAAACCGACTGCAGCTCCGCCTCGCGCTGTTTTACTACCGACTGCGCGGCGCGCATTTCACTTTGCCGCTGTTCCAGCAGCGCTCGCGCCGCCGCCACCGCGCTTTCGGCCTCTTTGATTTGCGCGATCGCTTCCAGCCGCTGCTCCTGCAGCACGCGAGTATCCATTTTCGCCAACACCTCGCCCTGACGAACGAACTGCCCTTCCGACACAAGGATCGTGTCAATTCGCCCGGCAATCTTGGTAGCAATATCCACTTCGGTGGCTTCAATTCTGCCGTTGCTGGCTGCAAACCCCTCCGGTATTCCGGCAGGACGGAGCATCCACCATGCTATCGCAGCCACCGCGACCAGGGTGCCCGCCCCCCACCACATCACATGACGCTTAAACTTATCCATATTCGACCCGCCGTAATCCCTGTTATCAAACGATGCGTGTCACAAAGCCCACTGAATAGCTATTCAGCGGGAGATTCCATCCGGGATGAGAAGGAATAAGAAACCATGGCCAGAGAGCGGACAGGCGTTAAGGCAACCTGCGCCGCGCAGGAAGTGAATGACGAAAATGCTGTGAAATCGGGTAGTAATGTTGTCATCATCAGCGTTCCTGGCCGGAAATGAAACACGCATACTCATAACTGCTGTCTATTGAATACTAACACCTGAATTCAATATGTCTATTCGGTTGTAGTTTCCACTTCAGCCCTATCGCGCTCTGGCACAGGGAATATTTCGTATATCAACGATTGATAAACATTCACAACTATAAACATAATCAATAATTAGACATCGCTATAATAGTGGCTCATTTACCGATCTCGTTATGGCGAGGCTCCTGTACAAATACAAGTTACCGCCCTGCTGGTATCGAGAGAGGCCACTCAGGGAAATACAGGCATCCATCGAATCAAGGTGTTGCCAAGGTAACTTCTGACGATTTCACCATCGGGCAGATACGTTGTTCAGTGCTAAAACCAGGACGTAGGGATCCGCCTGCGCTAACCCTGTCTTGTTCGCCCCTATGAGAGATTTTTATAGGGAATTACACCATGTCATCTATGCCACTCTGCGCCGCCCATCATCCTATGCCGGATTTCAATGGCGATGCTATCGCGCAATATATGCGCACCGATTTTATTACCCTGCCGGATCATCTCAGCGTGAACGGCGCTCGTGAATACTTTGTCTCCCAGCTCACAACGGATGATATTCCAGGCCAGGTCTTTGTTGTAGCTGGAAAAGCGCTGCGCGGGGTGTTATCCATCAAGCGCTTATTGCAAGAAAAAGATACATCGCTGAACATCAACCATCTTACGGACAGTTGTTTGTTTCATGTAAAGCCTGATGATGAACGGGCACAGGTCGTTGCCGAGTTAGCCGAACGCGAACTCGATCTGGTGGCTGTCGTTGAGAAAGGTGAGCTGGTCGGTTGTCTGATGGAAAAAGAGATCGCTCATCTACAGGAAGATGATGTTACCGAAGATGTTCAGCTTCAGGGGGCAACGTTACCGCTGGAAAAACCCTACCTGGAGATTAGCCCGTGGACATTGTGGAAAAAACGTTCTGTCTGGCTCCTGCTACTTTTTGTCGCAGAGGCCTATACCAGCAGCGTTCTTCAACATTTTGAAGAGGCGCTGGAATCTGCTATTGCACTGGCCTTTTTTATTCCACTATTAATTGGTACTGGCGGCAACAGCGGTACGCAGATCACCTCAACGCTGGTACGTTCAATGGCGCTGGGAGAAGTGCGGCTGCGCGATATGGGTCGGGTGATCCGCAAAGAAGTTTCAACTTCGCTGCTGATCGCCCTGACGCTGGGTCTGGCAGGCTGCTTGCGCGCGTGGATGATGGGTATCGGAGTGGAAATCACGCTAATCGTTAGCCTGACGCTGGTTTGCATTACGTTGTGGAGCGCCGTGGTGTCATCAGTGATCCCCATGGTGCTCAAGCGTATCGGCATTGATCCCGCCGTGGTTTCCGCCCCGTTTATCGCCACGCTTATCGACGGTACCGGGTTGATTATCTACTTTAAAATCGCCCAGTATTTTCTTGGTCTGAACTAATGATAACGCCCGGCAGCCCAGGTTGTCGGGCACCACGGTCAGGCAGGTGTCAAATCCTGCGCGCATGCCCAGGCGCTCGACCACGCCCACTGGAAGTTATAGCCGCCCAGCCAGCCGGTGACGTCCATGACTTCGCCGATAAAGTAGAGTCCCGGCACTTTGCGCGCTTCCATCGTGCGCGATGACAGCTCGTTGGTATCGACGCCGCCCAACGTGACTTCAGCGGTACGATACCCTTCCGTACCGTTCGGCTGCACCCGCCACTCGGTCAGCGTCTCAACCAGCGTTTGCTGATCGCGCACATTAAGCTGCTTCAGCGAGACATCCGGGATTTGCCCTAACTGCTGTAAGCATTCCACCAGACGCTTTGGCAACTGCATTGCCAGGGTGTTCTTTAAGCTTTGATTAGGGTGTGCGCTACGTTGGTCATCGAGGAAGCTTGCGAGGTCAACATCCGGCAACAAATTAATGCTGACAAATTCACCTGGCTGCCAAAAACTGGAAATCTGCAGCACGGCCGGACCAGAAAGCCCGCGGTGCGTAAAGAGCAGGTTTTCACGAAATACGGTGCCGTCCTCGGCGGTGATAACGGAAGAAACGGATACGCCAGAGAGCACCTGAAGCTGCTCCAGTAGCGGCTTATGTAAGGTGAAAGGCACCAGCCCTGCGCGCGTAGGCAAAACGTTCAGGCCGAACTGTTCCGCAATTTTATAACCAAACGGCGTCGCGCCCAGACCCGGCATAGAGAGACCACCGGAGGCAATAACCAGCTTTTTCGTGCCGACACTCATCCCATTCAATTCCAGGATAAAATCGTCACCATCTCGCTCAACGCTCAGGATTTCGCTACGTAACCGCATAGTTACGTTACCTTTTTCACACTCATCCACCAGCATATCGACAATTTGCTGGGCGGAATCATCGCAGAAAAGCTGGCCTAGCGTTTTTTCATGCCAGGCAATACCGTGCTTACCCACCAGATCGATAAAATCCCACTGTGTATAACGCGCCAGCGCCGATTTGCAAAAATGCGGGTTTTGGCTCAAATACGCAGCCGGCTCGACATAAAGGTTGGTAAAGTTGCAGCGGCCCCCGCCAGACATGAGAATCTTGCGCCCGGGCTTTTTACCATTATCAATTAGCAGTACGCGACTACCTGCTTGTCCTGCCTGTGCGGCACAAAACATACCCGCTGCGCCAGCGCCTATAATAACGGTATCAAAC
Source organism: Citrobacter sp. RHB35-C21 (assembly GCF_013816515.1). Lineage (NCBI taxonomy): Bacteria > Pseudomonadati > Pseudomonadota > Gammaproteobacteria > Enterobacterales > Enterobacteriaceae > Citrobacter > Citrobacter sp. RHB35-C21. Next base: position 221,182 of record NZ_CP057147.1, on the reverse strand, counting down.
CTTTCCACGTTGCGATCCTCTCTAAAAAGCGGGAGTGAATTGTAAAGATTCCTCAGTGGTCGCACCAGCACCAAACTACCGATAAAGGGTATTTATCTGAAATATATAGGATAATTCTTTAGTGGTGTAAAACAAAGCAGGAGACAAATCAAAAAAACTCTATATTTCACTTTGCCCGCGCCGCCAAAGTCACTGATAATGCGCCGCGTTCATGTCCTCAAAATGGCGTAACGTCCTATGCTACATTTGTTTGCTGGCCTGGATTTACATACCGGGCTTTTACTATTGCTTGCTCTGGCTTTCGTGCTGTTCTACGAAGCAATTAATGGCTTCCATGATACAGCCAATGCTGTCGCAACTGTGATCTATACCCGTGCAATGCGTTCGCAATTGGCGGTGGTCATGGCTGCGGTGTTCAACTTCTTTGGTGTTTTGCTGGGCGGTCTCAGCGTGGCGTATGCCATCGTGCATATGTTACCAACGGATCTGCTGCTTAATATGGGATCGTCACATGGCCTCGCCATGGTGTTCTCCATGTTGCTGGCGGCAATTATCTGGAACCTGGGTACCTGGTACTTTGGTCTGCCTGCATCCAGCTCCCACACGCTGATTGGCGCCATTATCGGTATTGGTTTAACCAATGCGCTGATGAACGGCACCTCGGTGGTGGATGCACTTAACATCCCGAAAGTTATCGGTATTTTTGCCTCGCTTATCATCTCACCCATTGTCGGTCTGGTGGTTGCAGGTGGTCTTATTTTCATTCTGCGTCGCTACTGGAGCGGTACGAAAAAACGTGCCCGTATCCACCTGACGCCGGCAGAACGTGAAAAGAAAGACGGAAAGAAAAAGCCGCCGTTCTGGACGCGTATTGCACTGATCCTCTCCGCTATCGGCGTGGCGTTCTCCCACGGCGCGAACGATGGTCAGAAAGGCATTGGTCTGGTGATGCTAGTGCTGATTGGCGTAGCGCCAGCAGGTTTCGTGGTGAATATGAATGCTTCCGGTTACGAAATTACCCGTACCCGCGATGCAATCAATAACGTCGAAGTCTTCTTCCAGCAGCGCCCTGACCTGCTTAAACAGGCCACAGGCGTAGACCAGCTGATTCCGTCCCCGACGGACGCGGCGCCAGCGACGCCGACAGAGTTCCATTGCCACCCGGCGAATACCATCAACGCGCTGGAACGTGCGAAAGGTATGCTGGCGAATCTGGAAACCTACGACAAGTTAAGCGTCGAACAGCGTGGTCAGTTGCGCCGTATTATGCTGTGCATCTCTGATACCACCGATAAAGTGGTTAAGCTGCCTGGCGTAAGCGCTGACGATCAGCGTCTGCTGAAGAAACTGAAATCTGACATGCTGAGCACCATTGAGTACGCGCCTATCTGGATCATTATGGCCGTCGCACTGGCGCTGGGTATTGGTACGATGATTGGCTGGCGTCGCGTGGCAACCACTATCGGTGAGAAAATCGGTAAGAAAGGCATGACCTATGCCCAGGGGATGTCGGCGCAGATGACTGCCGCAGTCTCTATCGGTCTTGCCAGCTACACCGGTATGCCCGTTTCCACCACACACGTTCTCTCCTCTTCCGTTGCGGGAACGATGGTTGTTGATGGCGGCGGTTTGCAGCGTAAAACGGTGACCAGCATTCTGATGGCCTGGGTCTTCACCCTCCCAGCAGCAATTCTTCTTTCCGGCGGGCTGTACTGGCTCTCCCTGAAGCTTATCTAAGCGAATGCGCGGTAAAAAAGCGGGTCAGGAAACTGGCCCGCTTTTTTTGTATCTGTCGTTGGAATCAGTGCCAGATAATCAGCGCAACCATGCTGATTAGCACCAGGCCGCATAGCGCGCTGGTGAGAATGAACTGACCGCGAACCCGCTCACAGCGGCGAATAAATTCATCATCATGATGATCGCGGTAACGCTGAGCGTAGATATACCACACCAGACGCATCTGCTTGTTCGGTTGCCCATGCGAGGTAAAAAAGCCCCCTCCATCTACATACTGGTAAAGCAATGGATCGCAACCACGAAGTACTACTAGCAGTGCGCGTAGCGAAGAAAAATAGCGCGCCATATTAACAATGCAAACGACACATAAAGCCCAGAACAATGCAATGGTGCTTATCATACCCCCTCCCCGGCGACCCGCCCACGGAACTCCTTTCCGGGACTACCGCTCCCCGATACCCTGCCAAACCATTCAGTGAAGAGTACTGAAGAAACCGTTCGTATTAGTATCACGCATTCGAACGCCCCTCTAGATAGTGTAGGAGATTAGTTAATTTTTTTGCCAGAAGGTTAATCGCTATCAATGCAATTAACTAAAAAATTTGTTTAACTGCTTGGCAAGCAAGGCGGATTGACGGATTATTCTGGTCGCTATAATGTAAGGATAGTCCTTATATGATACGTTTTTACGACTGGGCTAGCCCCGCGCACAAGGTTCGCAGGACGCGGATGACGCGGCGGCAGAGAAACGCCAGCAGGCTAGTCATCGACAACTTATGGAAGGAGTAACACTATGGCTTATAAACACATTCTTATCGCGGTTGATCTTTCTCCGGAAAGCAAAGTTCTGGTTGAAAAAGCGGTCTCTATGGCGCGGCCTTACAATGCTAAAGTTTCCCTTATCCACGTTGACGTAAACTATTCCGACCTGTACACCGGCCTTATCGACGTGAATCTGGGCGACATGCAGAAACGCATTTCTGAAGAAACCCACCACGCGTTAACCGAGCTGTCCACCAACGCAGGCTACCCTATCACCGAAACCCTGAGCGGTAGCGGCGACCTGGGTCAGGTTCTGGTTGATGCCATCAAAAAATACGACATGGATCTGGTCGTTTGTGGTCACCACCAGGATTTCTGGAGCAAACTGATGTCCTCCGCGCGCCAACTGATCAACACCGTCCACGTCGACATGTTGATTGTTCCGCTGCGTGACGACGAAGAAGCATAAAATGCTTGCCGCCGGGATATAGCCCGGCCTGCTGCAAGTAGTTAAGCCTGTAAACGCCCGCCTGTGCGGGCGTTTTTGTTTTTATCATTCGGACACAATTAGTACATCAATCCAACAAACAAATCATAATTAGTGTGATCAACTAATTGGATCGAAAACCATCTCTATAATACTCTACTCTCGCGGCCAATAGCCGCAGTCTATAACAAAATAAGACTTTTTCGGCGCGTTTAAGCATACGCGTTCATACTTTTCGGGATGGCTTTGAAAGGCGATGGAATATGAATAAAACTGCACCTACGGGCTTGCTGCAGCAACCTCGTCCGTTCTTCATGATCTTCTTTGTAGAATTATGGGAACGATTTGGCTATTACGGCGTTCAGGGCATCCTAGCGGTATTCTTTGTTAAGCAGCTAGGATTTTCACAGGAACAGGCATTTGTCACCTTTGGTGCCTTTGCTGCGCTGGTCTACGGCCTGATCTCGATCGGCGGCTACGTCGGCGACCACCTGTTAGGCACTAAGCGCACGCTGGTTCTCGGTGCCATTGTGCTGGCAATCGGCTACTTCATGACCGGGATGTCGCTGCTCAAGCCCGATCTGATCTTTATTGCTTTGGGTACCATTGCCGTCGGTAACGGGCTGTTTAAAGCCAACCCGGCAAGCCTGTTGTCAAAATGCTATCCACCAAAAGACGCCCGTCTGGACGGTGCTTTCACCTTGTTTTATATGTCGATTAACATCGGTTCGTTGCTGTCGCTGTCGCTGGCGCCGGTGATTGCCGATAAGTTTGGCTACGCGGTGACCTACAACCTGTGCGGGGCCGGGCTTATCGTCGCGCTGCTGGTCTACTTTGCCTGCCGTGGGATGGTAAAAAATATCGGTTCTGAGCCAGACCATAAACCGCTGAATTTCCGTAATCTGCTGTACGTGCTGGCCGGTACGGTAGTGATGGTATTTATCTGCGCCTGGCTGATGCACAACGTGCAGATTGCCAACCTGGTGCTGATCGTCCTGTCGATTGCCGTGACTATCATCTTCTTCCGTCAGGCATTCAAACTGGATAAAACCGGGCGCAACAAGATGTTCGTGGCCTTCATCCTGATGCTGGAAGCGGTTGTGTTCTACGTGCTGTACGCGCAGATGCCGACATCGCTGAACTTCTTTGCTATCAATAACGTGCACCATGAAATTCTCGGTTTCGCCATTAACCCAGTGAGCTTCCAGGCGCTGAACCCGTTCTGGGTTGTGTTGGCAAGTCCGGTACTGGCCGCAATCTATACCCGTCTGGGAAACAAAGGCAAAGACCTGACTATGCCGATGAAATTTACGCTCGGTATGTTCCTGTGCTCGTTGGGCTTCCTGACGGCAGCCGCTGCCGGGATGTGGTTTGCGGATGCGCAGGGGCTGACGTCGCCGTGGTTTATCGTGCTGGTATATCTGTTCCAGAGCCTGGGTGAACTGCTGATTAGTGCCCTGGGACTGGCGATGGTCGCCGCTCTCGTGCCGCAGCACCTGATGGGCTTTATTCTCGGGATGTGGTTCCTGACGCAAGCCGCCGCCTTCCTGATGGGCGGGTATGTCGCCACGTTTACTGCCGTACCGGAGAACATCACCGACCCGCTGCAAACGCTGCCGATCTACACCAACGTCTTCAGTAAGATAGGCCTGGTCACCCTGGCTGTCACGGTGGTGATGGCGATTATGGTGCCCTGGCTGAACCGAATGATTAATACGCCAGATAGCAGTAAATAAGCTTTTTTTAACATTAACCGCGAGTCACATCGCGGTTTTTTTGCCTTTTAAGTCCTGCATTGTAAGAACGTAGTTTATACAAACAGGTGATCATGAATGGACATGACCATGAACGATATTGCGTTGATTAAGACTTCAGTTTTATCACGCCAGCGGAAAACGCTTCTCACCGAGGATGAGCACCGGGCATTTTCAATCGCTACCCTTTGCGCGCGTTAATCCACTCCTGAACTTCGACCACAAAAGTGTCCGGCGCTTTGCGGTACATTTTGCGCGCCAAATCCAGAATCGTATGCTGACCGAGCGCTTCTTCCATTCGCTGCTGAGCCATATCCATTACCGAGCGCACACCACAAATGCCTTCACAGGCCCACTCCGGCGGATGCTCCTCAAATAGCGCCAGCCGCTGGCGAATCTCACGACACTCAAAGATGCGCTTATCGCCATCAATGGCATTCACCACGTCCAGCACCGTAATGTGTTCAGCAGGTTTAGCCAACTGGAAACCGCCCCCCTTTCCCTCAATGCTGCGCACCAGGCCCGCTTTCGACAAACGGGTGAAAATTTTCGCCAGGTAGTCATACGGCACGCTTTGCAGCTCGGCAATTTCCCGCACGCTCATATCCCGCGCGTCGCCCTTGCTGTCGACCATACACATCAGGCTATGAATGCCGTACTCAACCCCGGAACTGTAAAATGCCATTCTCTTATCTCAGCCAAAATGAATCTGAGTTAATTGTAGCTTTTTCGTCTCACTCATTCCAGACAGCAGCACAACCCATATTTATATAAAAACTTTAATCATATATTTATCAAATAGATAATCAAACACCCTACGACATCAGGACAAAAAGGTTCCTGATCGCATTGCAATCCTTAACTACGACAAATAAAATCCGAGTAAATTGTTCGTAGTCACCAGAGAGAACCCCCCAATGCGTAAACGAATTCTGATCGTGGGCGCCGGCTTTGCCGGTATGTGGGCAGCATTAAGCGCCGCACGACTGGCGGATAAATATCAGCAGGCCATTGATATTACAGTAATTGCACCACAGCCAGAGCTGCGTGTCCGCCCACGCTTTTATGAACGCGCCGTACAAACCCTGGTCGCCCCGCTGCAACCCTTGTTTGACGTTACCGGCGTCAACTTCCTGCAAGGTCACGTCGAGCAGATCATCCCGGACTCTAAAGAGGTGAGCTGGAAAGATGCCAACGGTGAAATTCATCTGCGCCGCTACGACCGCCTGGTACTCGCCAGCGGGAGTCACGTTAACCGCGACGCCGTTGTCGGTGCAGCCGAGCATGCGTTTGACCTCGACCAGCTCGAGAGCGCCACCGCACTGGAGCAGCACATTACAGACCTGGCATTACAGCCGGAAAGCGAGGCTCGCAATACGGTGGTGATCTGTGGCGGCGGCTTTACCGGGATTGAGATGGCGCTGGAATTGCCTGGTCGTCTGCGTGAGATTCTGGGTGCCGATGCTAAGACCAGAGTGGTCGTAGTTGAACGCGGCGCTCAGCCTGCCGGGCGCTGGAGCCAGGAATTACGCGACGTGATAATCGAAGCCTCCGCTGAACTGGGCATCGAATGGTTGGTAAATGCAGAAGTAGAAAGCGTGGATGCCGGCGGCGTAACGCTGAAAGATGGGCAGGTTATTGCCTCTCAGACAGTTATCTGGACCGTCGGCGTGCAGGCCAATAACCTGACAGCACAGATTAACGCCCCGCGCGATCGACAGGGCCGCCTGCATGTGAATGCCAATCTGCAGGTCGTGGGTCATGATGATATCTACGCCACTGGCGATGTGGCCTACGCCGCCACCGATGACAAAGGCAACCATGCGTTAATGACCTGCCAGCACGCTATTTTGTTGGGTAAATTTGCCGGTAATAACGCCGTTGCAAGCCTGCTAGGAGTAGAACCTTCACCGTACCGTCAGGAGATGTACGTCACCTGTCTGGATCTCGGCGCGTGGGGCGCGGTGTATACCGAAGGATGGGATCAGCAGGTCAAACTCACTCGCGCAGAAGCGAAGAAACTGAAAGTATCGATTGTCAGTGAACTGATTTACCCGCCGAAAGCGGAAAGAGCCGTCGCATTTGAGATGGCTGACCCATACGCACCGTTTGTTTAAGCAGTAATGCCGGATAGCGCGGCTAACGCCTTATCCGGCCTACAAACTACGCGGTCCCCGCGTAAATATCAAACCGATGCCCTTTCGTGACTACCGCGTTCGGCGTGGCGACATCCGCCAGCGGCGGTGCGTAATCCGGGCGCTTCACTACCACACGTTTAGTGGCTAGCTGACGCGCAGGCTCCAGCAGCCCATCCGCATCCAGGTCCGGCCCCACCAACGACTGAAACACGCGCATCTCTTTTTTCACCAGCGCACTTTTCTGCTTATGCGGGAACATCGGGTCGAGGTACACCACCTGCGGACGCGGGGTGATATCGGTTAACGCCGTCAGGCTTGAGGCGTGGATCAGTTGTAAACGTTCCTGCAGCCACGGACCGATTTCCGGGTCAGCATACCCTCGCGCCAGGCCATCATCCAACAGCGCCGCCACGACCGGGTTACGTTCCAGCATTCGCACGCGGCAGCCTACTGAGGCCAGCACAAACGCATCGCGCCCCAGCCCTGCAGTCGCATCAACCACATCCGGCAGGTAATCGCCTTTAATGCCAACCGCCTTCGCCACCGCTTCGCCGCGACCACCGCCAAATTTGCGCCGATGGGCCATCGTACCGCCAACGAAATCCACGAAGATACCGCCGAGTTTGGGCTCATCACGTTTGCGCAGTTCCAGATGTTCCGGTGTCATCACCAGCGCCATCAGGTTATCTTCATCGTGCGTAAGATTCCAGCGGACGGCAAGAACAGATAAGGCGCCGTCTCCGGCGCCAGTTTCATCTACTAAGCAGATTTTCACGTGAATAATCAGCCTTTAATCCCGTAATGCTCCAGCATTGCATCCAGTTGCGGCTCACGGCCACGGAAGCGCTTGAACAGTTCCATCGGCTCTTCAGAACCACCACGGGTGAGAATGTTATCGAGGAACGATTGTCCGGTTTGACGGTTGAAAATCCCTTCATCTTCAAAGCGAGAGAATGCATCCGCCGCCAGCACGTCGGCCCACAGGTAGCTGTAGTAACCCGCCGCATAGCCACCAGCAAAAATATGGCTGAAGGCATGCGGGAAGCGGCCCCACGTTGGGCCCGGCACCACGGCGACCTGCTTTTTAATTTCCGCCAGCGTTTCGAGGATTTTCGCCCCTTGCTGTGGGTTAAACTCCGCGTGCAGACGGAAATCAAACAGGCCAAACTCCAGTTGACGCAGAATAAACAGTGCCGCCTGGTAATTTTTCGCCGCCAGCATTTTATCCAGCAGCTCCTTGGGCAGCGGCTCACCGGTCTCAAAGTGACCAGAGATAAATGCCAGCGCTTCGGGCTCCCAGCACCAGTTTTCCATAAACTGGCTCGGCAGTTCGACCGCATCCCACGGCACGCCGTTGATACCTGAAACACCGGCAGTTTCGATACGGGTCAGCATATGGTGCAGACCGTGGCCGAACTCGTGGAACAGGGTGATCACTTCATCGTGGGTAAACAGCGCGGGTTTGCCGTTCACCGGGCGGTTAAAGTTACAGGTCAGGTAGGCAACAGGCTTTTGCAGCGTACCGTCGGCTTTACGCATCTGGCCGACGCAGTCGTCCATCCACGCCCCGCCACGTTTATGTTCACGGGCATACAGGTCAAGATAGAAACTGCCGCGCAGTTCGTTGTTTTCGTCATACAGTTCGAAGAAACGTACTTCCGGGTGCCAGACGTCAACATCAGTGCGCTCTTTAGCGGTAATGCCGTAAATACGTTTAACCACTTCAAACAGGCCGTTAACGGCTTTGTTTTCCGGGAAGTATGGACGCAGCTGCTCGTCGCTGATGCTATAGAGGTGCTGTTTTTGTTTCTCGCTGTAGTAAGCGATATCCCACGGCTGCAGCTCATCGACACCAAATTCCGCTTTCGCGAAGGCGCGCAGTTGAGCCAGCTCTTTCTCGCCCTGAGGACGGGCACGTTTCGCCAGGTCCGTCAGGAAGTCGAGTACCTGCTGCGGGTTTTCCGCCATTTTGGTGGACAGAGATTTAAAAGCGTAGCTTTCAAAGCCCAGCAGCTGTGCCAGCTCGTGGCGCAGCGCGAGGATCTCTTCCATTATCGGGCTGTTGTCCCATTTACCAGCGTTTGGCCCCTGGTCAGACGCGCGAGTGGAGTAAGCGCGATACATCTCCTCACGCAGCCCCTGGTTATCACAGTAGGTCATCACCGGCAGGTAGCTTGGGATATCCAGCGTTAACAGGTAGCCTTCCTGCTGTTTAGCATCAGCCTGGGCTTTTGCAGCCGCCAGCGCGCTTTCCGGCATGCCGGAGAGTTCCGCTTCATCAGTCACCAGCTTAGTCCAGCCCATCGTGGCATCGAGGACGTTATTGCTGTAGAGATTGCCCAGCTCAGACAGGCGGGTGGCAATCTCACCATAGCGCAGCTGTTTTTCCTTCGGCAGACCAATACCAGAAAGCTCAAAATCGCGCAGCGCGTTATCGACCGCTTTTTTCTGTGCGGTGTTCAGGGTAGCGTAATGATCGCCGTCACGCAGGTCGCGGTACGCTTTGTACAGACCTTCATGTTGCCCAACCCAGGTGCTGTATTCAGACAGCAGCGGCAGCGTTTGTTCGTAGGCTTCGCGCAATTCCGGGCTGTTTTTCACCGAGTTCAGGTGGCTAACCGGAGAGAAAATACGCCCCAGCACATCGTCAACTTCCGCCAACGGCTGGCAAAGATTTTCCCAGGTGTACGGCGCGCCCTGCGCAACCACTCGCTCAACGTTTTCGCGGCAATCGTTCAGCGCCTTAGTAACGGCAGGCACAACGTGCTCAGGCTGAATTTTAGAAAACGGCGGCAGTTCGAAGGGGGTCAGCAATGGATTGGTCATTAGCGCGGTCCTGTTGAAAAGAGTGAATGAAGCGCGTATCCGGCGCTGTGCATATTAATTTGTACAATGGGGTTAAGTGTAGAGGATTTCAATGCCAGGCGTTGCGCTTTCGCGGCAGTGACGACTTTTCTGTATACTGTGGCGATACGCTTTATTTTCGCCCGATATTGCGCTGTTTTCGGGCCTACGTTTATAACCTGGAACACGTTTACCCATGCTGAGTTATCGCCACAGTTATCACGCTGGCAACCACGCCGACGTCCTTAAACACACCGTCCAGAGCCTGATCATCGAATCGCTTAAAGAGAAAGAAAAACCGTTTCTCTATTTGGATACCCATGCTGGCGCAGGCCGTTATCAGCTGAGCAGTGAGCATGCCGAACGTACCGGTGAATATCTGGAAGGGATCGCCCGTATCTGGCAGCAGGACGATTTGCCTGCCGAACTGGAACCCTACATTGGCGTGGTGAAGCACTTCAACCGTAGCGGCCAGTTGCGCTATTACCCCGGCTCTCCGTTAATTGCTCGCCAGCTGCTGCGAGAACAGGACAGCCTGCAATTAACGGAACTGCACCCGAGCGACTTTCCTTTGCTGCGCGGCGAATTCCAGAAAGATGAGCGCGCACGCGTGGCCAAAGCCGATGGTTATCAGCAGCTAAAAGCAAAATTACCGCCGGTTTCCCGTCGCGGGCTGATCCTTATCGATCCCCCCTACGAAATCAAAAGCGACTACCAGGCGGTGGTGACCGGTATTAACGAAGGCTATAAGCGTTTCGCAACCGGCACCTATGCGCTGTGGTATCCGGTAGTTCTGCGCCAGCAAATCAAACGCATGATCCACGACCTGGAAGACACCGGTATCCGCAAAATTCTGCAGATTGAGCTGGCGGTGCGTCCGGACAGCGATCAGCGCGGCATGACGGCGTCCGGTATGATTGTAATAAACCCGCCGTGGAAGCTGGAGCAGCAGATGAACAGTGTCCTGCCGTGGTTGCACAGCAAACTGGTTCCGGCAGGAACCGGTCATACGTCGGTAAGCTGGATCGTGCCGGAGTAATCGCAGTCATCGGTGGAACCTTTTAATTTCAGGTATACAATCGCGAATATTTTGGCGGATGGCGTAACGCTTCTCCGCCCTACAATGAACATGAAGGAGCGGTCATGACCAAGCACTATGATTACATCGCTATTGGCGGCGGCAGCGGCGGTATTGCCTCCATTAACCGTGCAGCAATGTACGGCCAGAAATGCGCGCTGATTGAAGCCAAAGAGCTAGGCGGCACCTGCGTTAACGTTGGCTGCGTACCGAAAAAAGTGATGTGGCATGCCGCACAGGTCCGCGAAGCAATCCACATGTACGGGCCGGATTACGGTTTCGACACCACCATCAATAAGTTCGATTGGGATAAACTGATCGCCACGCGCACCGCTTATATTGATCGCATTCATACCTCGTACGACAACGTGCTGGGCAAAAATAATGTCGATGTGATTAAAGGCTTTGCCCGCTTTGTGGATGCCAAAACCATTGAAGTGAACGGTGAAACCATTACTGCCGATCATATTTTGATTGCTACCGGTGGTCGCCCGAGCCATCCGAGCATTCCGGGTGTGGAATACGGTATCGACTCCGACGGTTTCTTTGAGCTGCCCGCGCTGCCAAAACGCGTGGCCGTTGTTGGCGCAGGCTACATCGCCGTTGAACTGGCGGGCGTAATTAACGGTCTGGGCGCAGAAACGCATCTGTTCGTGCGTAAACACGCGCCGCTGCGCAGCTTCGACCCGATGATTGTCGACACGCTCGTTGAGGTGATGAACGCCGAAGGCCCGACTCTGCATACTCACGCGATACCAAAAGCGGTCGTTAAAAACGCTGATGGCAGCCTGACCCTGCAACTGGAAGATGGTCGTAGCGAAACGGTAGATTGCCTGATTTGGGCGATCGGTCGTGAACCTGCCACCGACAACTTCAACCTGGCGGTTACTGGCGTGAAAACCAACGAAAAAGGCTACATCGTCGTTGATAAATTCCAGAACACCAGCGTGCCGGGTATTTATGCCGTCGGCGATAACACCGGGGCCGTTGAGCTGACGCCGGTTGCCGTTGCCGCGGGCCGTCGTCTGTCCGAGCGTCTGTTTAACAACAAGCCGGACGAGCATCTGGACTACAGCAACATCCCGACCGTGGTCTTCAGCCATCCGCCTATTGGTACCGTGGGCCTGACCGAGCAGCAGGCTCGCGAACAGCACGGCGATGATCAGGTGAAAGTGTATAAATCATCGTTTACCGCGATGTATACCGCTGTCACCACCCACCGTCAGCCGTGCCGCATGAAGCTGGTTTGCGTCGGTCCGGAAGAGAAGATTGTCGGTATTCATGGCATTGGTTTTGGGATGGATGAAATGCTGCAAGGCTTCGCGGTCGCTCTGAAAATGGGCGCAACCAAGAAAGACTTTGATAACACCGTTGCCATTCACCCAACGGCATCTGAAGAGTTCGTGACCATGCGTTAATCAATAAAAAACCGGATGGCACTTTGCCATCCGGTTTTCTCTTATTTACCCTGCATATACGGTGTATATACCCCATTAAGGCTTTCGAGGAATGCCACGATATCGTCGATATCTTCCTGCGGTAGTTCTTTACCCACCTGATAACGCAGCATCAGTTTTACCGCACCGTCGAGCGTAGGCACATCACCGCGATGGAAATAAGGCGCAGTCAGCGCAACGTTACGCAATCCAGGGACTTTCTGACGCAGCTTGTCACGTAATTCATTGGTGACGTTCATGCGGCCAATATCTGCAGCAGTGACCTCGCCGAAATTAAAGTCCTTTTTCAGCCCCAATGGCTCAAATGAACGTCCGCCTAAAATAATACCGCCATGACAGGTCGCGCACTTATTATCTTTAAACAACTGATAGCCATGTTTTTGCTGAGCGGTTAAGGCCGCTTCATCACCACGCAGCCATTTATCAAACGGCGAATTTGGCGTAATCAGCGTTTTCTCAAATTCAGCAATCGCATCGGTAATATTATCCCCACTGAACCCCTGCGGATAAACGGCAATGAACTCTTGCTTAAGTTGCGGATCCTTATCCAGTTTCTGGATAATTTCATCCCAGGATTTAGACGCCATTTCGATAGGGTTCAACGGTGGACCACCGGCCTGCGCCTGCAGTGTTGGCGCACGGCCATCCCAGAATTGCTCAACGTTAAAGACCGAGTTAAATACCGTTGGCGCATTGATAGGGCCAACCGCGCCGCCTACACCGATTGACGTTTTCCGGCCATCCACGCCGCCCGCATTCAGGGCGTGACAGTGCGCACAAGAAATCGTGCTGTCGCCGGAAATACGCGGGTCATGGTAAAGCGTAAAACCAAGCGCTACTTTGCGGGCATCGGTCGGAATGCTTTCCGGTATCGGCTGTACAGGTTCATTACGATGCTGCGTGGCAGTATCGTTACTGGCGTAGTACTGCTCACGCTGTTTCGCAATCCAGCCCAGGATCTCTGCTCGCTCCGTATCGCTTACCTTGCCAGCCCAGTGCAGTGCGGTATAACGCGTCGGCGGCATGGTGTCGTACTGCATCACCCACTCAATTTTATTCAGATCGCTTTGCGAAACGGGTTTATCCGCGACCAGCGCCGCACGAACGGCCTCCAGATTGAATGATTTGTATCCCAGTTGAATATCATAATTCATCAACTGCTTAGCGACGGGAAAAGAAGAATAGAAAGGTAGTTCAGCCGAAGGAGTGTGACAATAATCGCATCCTTTTTCACGTAAGAACCCTAGTACTTTATTATTTTCTTCCAGCGTAGAGGCCTGAACATCAGCCTGTTTACTCCGTTGATTATCGTGATACCACACATAACCGGATAATCCAAAATAACAAATCGCGACGCCAGCTATGGCAATCACGGTAAGACGGGTAATGATTTTCATTATTTTACCCTCACCGTTGTGAGTTATTGTGACCCAGAAAATTAGAATAATTAATAGACAGTCTTTGTCAGACCTGACCATCATAGGAAATGAGGGGATTACTATTTTGATAAGTATCAAGCAATTACATGGAGGAGAACTATCGATAGAATAGCCTGTACCTATTATAGAGTTAAACGTTACCAGGTTGTGTTCACACCTCGTTGCAATCGAATGTTCTGAAAATGGAATATCCTCAGGTTGTGCAGAATTCAGAATTATTCATTATTTTCATTAGGATAGATTTATTTTTTGGATATTGCGCAGCACTAAAATGTGATCGACCGCACGCTTTACTCACCAGATACAGAAGCGAATGTCTACGCTTAATTGACGAGCGGGCAATAGCCTTAATCTTTCAACGTCCATCGGAGGTCTTTCGCATTATGCTCAACCAGAAACTACCCCACGCCCCTTCTGAAGAAATGACGATCGACATCGATCTGCTTTATGAAATGGATCCGTGCGAGTTAAAGCTGGATGAAATGATTGAGGCGGAGCCTGAACCGGAGATGATTGAAGGGTTACCCGCCTCAGATGCGTTAACTCCCGCCGATCGTTACCTCGAGCTGTTCGAACACGTTCAGTCGTCGAAACTGTTTGCCGATAGCAAAACCTTCCCCGACTGTGCACCGAAAATGGATCCGCTGGATATTTTGATCCGCTATCGCAAGGTTAAACGCCACCGCGACTTTGATCTGCGACGCTTCGTCGAGAACCACTTCTGGCTCCCGGAAACGCCCTCCAGTGAATATGTTTCTGACCCGGCAAATTCGCTGAAAGAGCATATCGATCAACTGTGGCCGGTGCTGACGCGCGAACCACAGGACCACATTCCCTGGTCCTCGCTGCTGGCGTTACCGCAGTCATATATTGTGCCCGGCGGACGTTTTAGTGAAACCTACTACTGGGATTCCTACTTCACCATGCTGGGTCTGGCGGAGAGCGGTCGCGAAGATCTGCTGAAATGTATGGCGGACAACTTTGCCTGGATGATTGAAAACTATGGTCACATCCCGAACGGTAACCGTACTTACTACCTGAGTCGCTCGCAGCCGCCGGTCTTTGCGCTGATGGTCGAACTGTTTGAAGAGGATGGCGTACGCGGCGCGCGTCGTTACCTTGATCATCTAAAAATGGAGTACGCGTTCTGGATGGATGGCGCAGATTCCCTGGTACTCAACCAGGCCTACCGTCACGTGATCAGAATGTCGGACGGCTCCCTGCTCAACCGCTATTGGGACGATCGTGATACGCCGCGCGATGAGTCGTGGCTTGAAGACGTCGAGACCGCCAAGCATTCGGGTCGCCCACCCAATGAAGTGTATCGGGATTTGCGCGCGGGCGCGGCCTCCGGCTGGGATTACTCCTCGCGCTGGCTACGCGATGCAGGCCGTCTTGCCAGCATACGCACCACTCAGTTCATCCCTATTGACCTGAACGCGTTCCTCTACAAGCTGGAGAGCACTATCGCCAATATTTCCGCACTGAAAGGCGACAAAGAAACTGAAGCGCAGTTTCGCCAGAAAGCCAATGACCGCCGCGATGCGGTGAATCGCTATCTCTGGGACGATGAAAACGGCTGCTATCGCGATTACGACTGGCGGCGCGAACAAATGGCCCTGTTCTCTGCCGCCAGTATTGTGCCGCTGTATGTCGGCATGGCAACGCATGAACAAGCCGACCGACTTGCCAATGCGGTCCGCAGTCGCCTGCTAACCCCCGGAGGGATTTTAGCCACGGAGCATGAAACGGGTGAGCAATGGGATAAACCCAACGGCTGGGCGCCGCTGCAATGGATGGCGATCCAAGGTTTCAAACTTTACGGCGACGACCATCTCGGGGATGAAATTGCCCGTAACTGGTTGAAAACGGTGAATCTCTTTTATCAGGAACACCACAAGCTTATCGAAAAATACCACATCGCCGACGCCGCGCCGCGCGAAGGCGGCGGCGGCGAATATCCGTTACAGGACGGCTTTGGCTGGACCAATGGCGTGGTGCGCCGACTCATCGGTCTGTATGGCGAACCCTAGCAGCTGACGGTCTGAATTATCAGACCGTCAGTTAATCGCATCGTACAGTTCGGCGTGAATTTTTTGCCATTTCTTGTTCTCTGGGCTTGGCTGCGCGCGAACGCGTAGCTCGGCCTGTTCAAGGTCATACTGCTGACGCGCGACAACCGCCGGCACCGAGCAAAAACTTTGCAGATAGCTTTTATGCAGCGATGTGAGTGACGCCCCATTCGCCATCGCATGGCTGACCGTGGTCATAAACTGCCGACATGGCTTACTCTCACTCATCTGCGAAGGGTAACGCAGCAGCAGCCTCAACACCTCGGTATTGCCTGCCGAGAATGCCTGCTCCGTCCACGCCAGCTTCCAGTCCATCCCGCCCTGTAGGAAAAGTGACGTCACACGGGTGTCGTTGCGCTCGATAGCCGCGCGCATGTTAAAGGCATCCCAGGTGATGCCCATTCGGGTCACCGACTCCCGCGCACCAGGGGCATCACGCCGTGGCTCCTCCTGCACGATTTCAACGGATAGCCCGGAAGACGCTTGTGGCGCTGGCGAAGTGAATAACCAGAACGCGCCCAGCGAAATCACCAGCACCATCACACCGACCGCTACCCACAACATGCCGGAAATCAGCTGTTCACGTTCTTCCGCCGTGCGCCTGGCCCGCTTCTCCGGCGGATCGATACTGTCTGCGATTTCCTGTTTATCGCCCCCCGCCTGCTCGTCTTTTTGCTTTGCGTTTTCCCAAAACTGGCGAACCGTCGCCTCATCGGACGCCAGATACGACGCAGGATTAATGCGCGTACGCCGTTCTTCAAATGCCCGCTGCACAGGGTGAGTAATCTGTCGGTACTGGCAATCCAGCAACAGCAGCTGTACTGAGGTTAGCGGCTGCTGCGCGATAACGCAGTTACGGGCCAGGCGGCAGTCATCCAGGAACATCCTCAGCGTGATACGTGGCTCAACAAACGACATGAGCACCGAGGTGTCGTTAAAAATCTCGCTAAAATGCCGAACGAATAACTTCTTATCGACAACCATCAGCGCCAGTTCGCTAAACATCATGCCGTCCAGCGCATCCCGACTTTCCCCCAGCTTCAACCAGCGACGCAGACGTTCACCGCCAAAGTGCTGTTTCAGGAAGCTGTTGAGCGGATGTTGATCCGGCCATACCCGCGCAATGAGGGATTTGAGGGTTAATTCTATTGCGCGAAGCTGACGCTGCGCCCGCATCTGCGCATCCGGCTCTGCACGTTCAATCTCGGTTGGATACTTCAGGAGGGGCTGTTGCTGGCGCAACTGTTCCAGAGAAGCGACAAAGCGCAGCGCAGAAATCAGCTGGTTTTCACTGACGTCCTGGCCATTTTCATATTGCGGCACGCTCTGCTGAAGATGGCGTAGCCGCAACGTGAACTGACTCAATTGCGCGTCATTCATCTGCAACCGCCTGGCGACAACGCCCCAACCTCCCAGATTCAATCGCGCCTGGTCAAGCTGCTCGAGAAACCAGCGTGGATCTTTACCTTCTGCGACGCGCACGCCAAGCATCAGTAAAATTTCTACCGAGGCCTGCCGGATTATCCCCAAACAATGTTCGAATGGTGTACATGTCGCCTGTAACGCGCTATTGGTCATTATCTTCCCTAAAAGGACCCAAAAAGTGCGGCCTCACAATGGTGTGTAGTTATCTTTTTTAAATGCAGCGCTGTGCCGCCACAGACTAAAACACATTCATATAGCAAATAAATATGTTTTACAGTGACTTCCGCACAATCATTGAAAATTATTCTGGAGATAAGCCTGTGCCTGTACTGAAAACCTCGCGTTTGATCTGCCGCCCGCTCACACATGACGACTGGGCGTTTTTCTTAACGTTACAGAAGAACGCAGATGTGATGCGCTTTGTCGCTGACTCGCGTACCGAAGAGGAGATACGGACAGTCTTTGACTCCCGCTTGCCTGAATGGTCTCCCGGCAGTCCACACTGGCTGTGCCTGGTCCTGTGCGATAAGGCATCGGGCGTACCGCTTGGGGTAACCGGATATATTCAGGATAGAAATGAATGTGCCGAGGTCGGCTTTCTGCTCACTCCCGAGGCGCAGGGCAAAGGTTATGGCGCTGAATCCCTGCATGCCGTTTGCGATTATGCGTTTACCGCCGGAGGACTACGCCGACTGACGGCCTGCGTCACCGCAGGAAACGATGCCTCACGGCGTCTACTGGAAAAGGTCGGGTTCATTCTCGAAGGCACGCTGCGAGAAAGCTACTGGCTACATCAAACCTGGCATGATGACTGGATTTTAGGCCTGTTAAAACAGGAATATCAGCCGCCCGCGCCATCAGGCGTTTTGCTGTAAAAAATGGCTGGATGGCGGCTGGCGTAACGGGGTGTGTTTCTTAAAATAGGTCTTTTTGTACAGAGATTATTATGCCGCTGCATTCGACGCAGTTCACGCCCGCCTGTATCGCATTTATTAAGCAATGGCAGGGCCTGTCGCTAGAAAAGTATCAGGACAAAAAGGGGATCTGGATCATTGGCTACGGGCACGAAATCACCGCAGATGAATCCTTTGATGCCCCAATTATGCTGATGCAGGCCGAAACATTGCTGCTCGCGGATATAAATATCTGCGAGGCATTCATCCATAAGGAAATGCCGCAAATACAAGATCGGTTTCAACAGGAAGCGTTAATTGCATGGATGCTCAGCGTGGGGATTAGCCGGTTTTGCACTGCTGAATTCTGGCCGGGGGCTATTTCACAGCCAGAAACAGTCTGACTGTGAAATATTTTCCCATTATAGGATGTCGTTTAGCATCATTGCCGCCTGCGTACGGTTTTTTACCTCCAGGCGCTGATACAGCGATTCAAGATGGGCTTTTACCGTTCCAGTGCTGATATTTAATAATCGACCAATTTGTTTATTAGATTCTCCGGCGGCCAGCATCGTCAGAATCTCCCGCTGACGCGCGCTGAGCAATCTGATATTTTGCCCGCCACATTCGGTCGCTGTGATGCAATCTCTGGGGATAAACATCATACCTATCGCGACGCTATTGAGTGCCAGCGTGAAGGTTTCCGCATCAGAATCGCGCGGAACAATGGCCAGCACGTTTAATTGTGTGACTTCCTGTAGCCATTTTTTACGGCAGTCCGTTGCGGTTACCAGCACTTTTACCTTCGCAAAGCGCTCTGCTATCTGTTGCAGCAAGCTACGGCAGAACTCAGCGTCAAAATCTCCATCCAGCATTACCAGTGCATCAGGATTGTCTTCCAGCGTCCGCCAAAGATCATCTGCCTGACTGACACCCTGAACATTCACTCCTGGAATACGCTCTTGCAAAATTACATTCATTCCATGAATAAATATTGACTGCCTGTCAAACATTATTAACTGCATTATTTATCTCCGTCTGAATAAGATATTAGCCTTAACACGCGGAAGGGTATTATCCGAGGGGCAAAATATGAAGTCACCATTTGGCGGAGGCCATTTTACCGATAGACGGAGAAGAAAGAAGCAGACGTTATAAATAGTTACAGCTGAAACCAAAGAATCACACAAAGGATCAAAATCGGGGTCAAATGTTCAGAAATTCCTTAATATTTGACGTTCAAAACTGGATTACTAATATTAACAACCCGGAGTTTATATTCTTAGCTAAAAATAAGGAACTCACGATAACAGACAAATATGTTACAAAACAAAATATCGCATTAAATGATCATTCGGGCATGAGAATGGGGAGGTGATCATGGTTTCTGATACAACAAATCCACTCTCGAAGAAGAATGAACTCTTCAGAACGTTTATCCCCGCTCTCTTTCCGCGATATCAGATTCCAAATAATACCGGCAAACGCCATCAGCTATATTTTGACCTCTGATAGCGCGCCAGTTTTCTCTTGCTCAAAAAGCTAAGTAAGAGGCGGTCGATTACAGGAACATCCCGCCAGAGACTTCGATACGCTGTGCCGTCATCCAGGCCAGCTCATCGCTGAGCAACGCAGCAATGGCGTCGCCAATATCATCCGGTAACCCAACACGCCCCAGCGCCGTCTGCGATGCAATGTAGGCATTCAATTGCGCATTATCCCGCACGTTTCCGCCGCTAAAATCCGTCTCGATTGCCCCAGGCGCAATAATATTCGCCGTAATGCCGCGCTCTCCCAGCTCCTTCGCCTGGTAACGGGTTAACACCTCCATCGCCCCTTTCATGGCAGCGTAAGCGCTGTAACCCGGTAGCGCAAAGCGCGACAATCCGGTCGAGACATTAAGAATGCGTCCGCCGTTGTTGATCAACGCCAGCAAGTTCTGTGTCAGGAAAAAAGGTCCTTTAAAATGGATGTCCAAAAGCTGGTCAAATTGCGCTTCAGTGAACGCCGGATACGGTGCGTTAATGCCAACTCCGGCATTGTTCAATAAATAATCAAAGGTGTCGCTTTGCCAGTGCGTTTGTAGGGTTTCCTGCACCTGTTTGACAAACTGAGGGAAAGTGGAAATATTTCCGACGTTCAACGGTAATGCTGCAGCTTTACCGCCAGATTGGCGAATTTCATCCACAACCTGCTGCGCTTCTTTTTCATTGCTGTTCCACGTCAGGATGACACCAATGCCTTTACTCGCCAGCTTTAGCGCCGCGTTTTTACCGAGTCCACGACCGCCGCCGGTCACCAATGCGATACGTTGCGTCATAAGAAACCTCATTTCAGGTGTTGTGAAGATTGAGACAAAGCTTATTAGGTGGTAGAAAAACAATAAATACCGCTTACTGCGCATTACTGTTTCATTTAGAACAACAATAGGGCATGAGAATGGATAAAATTCACGCAATGCAGTTGTTCATCCGCGTCGCAGAACTGGAGAGCTTTTCGCGCGCGGCAGACACCCTCGGACTTCCTAAAGGTAGCGTATCGCGCCAGATCCAGGCCCTGGAAAATCATCTGGGCACACAGTTGTTGCACCGCACAACCCGCCGCGTTCAGCTGACGCAAGACGGCATGATCTATTACGAACGAGCGAAAGATTTGTTGAGCAATCTCGATGAACTGGATGGGCTATTCCATCACGACCCGGCCAGCATCAGCGGCAAGCTGCGCGTCGATATGCCGGTTGGTGTGGCGAGAAATCTGGTGATGCCCCGCTTACCGGCCTTCTTGCATCAGTATCCGGGGCTTGAGCTCGAACTTAGCAGCAGCGACCGCCTGGTGGACTTGATCCGCGAAGGCTTCGACTGTGTGGTACGCGTGGGGACGCTGAAAGATTCAGGGCTGATTGCGCGCCCGCTCGGGAAACTCACGCAGATTAACTGCGCCAGCCCGCAATACCTCGCCCGCTTTGGTTATCCGGAAAGCCTGGAGGATTTAGCCTCGCATGCGGTGGTGCACTACTCAGTCAATTTGGGAACTCGTGCGCAAGGCTTTGAAGTGGCGACAGACAACGGTGCTAAATGGGTTAAAACCGGCGGCATGCTGACGGTGAACAGTACCGAAACGTATCATGCGGCATGTCTTGCCGGTCTGGGCATTATTCAGGTACCGCGCGTGGGCGTGCGTGATGCCCTGCGCACCGGTACGCTGATTGAAGTATTGCCGCAATATCGCGCCGAACCATTACCGGTTTCATTGCTCTATCCGCATCGCCGTAACCTCTCCCGCCGCGTACATCTGTTTATGGAATGGCTGACCGGCGTGATGAAAGACTATGTGGACTGACAAGCTATACTGTCCTGAGAATGAACAGAACAAGGATTACTGCCCTGATGACGCAGGAAAAAGAGATTAAACGCCCCATTCAGGAACTTGAGCACGCACCAATCCCAAAAATTGAGACCCTGGAGCGTAAAAATACAGAAACCAACGGTAAGACCAACCAGGCGCTGAAAACCGCCCTGACCTTCGCCGATAAAATTCAACGCCAGCCCATGATTGCCCATCTGATTCGCGCCGCGGAGAGATTTAACGATCGTATGGGAAATCAGTTTGGCGCCGCCATTACCTACTTCTCGTTTCTGTCGATGATCCCTATCCTGATGGTGTCGTTTGCCGCCGCGGGTTTTATTCTCGCTTCGCACCCTACGCTGTTGCAGGATATCTTCAGCAAAATCCTGCTCAACGTCAGCGATCCGACACTCGCCTCCACGCTGAAAAACACCATCAATACCGCCGTTCAGCAACGAACCACCGTCGGTCTGGTGGGTCTTGCCATCGCGCTCTATTCCGGAATTAACTGGATGGGAAACCTGCGCGAAGCTATTCGTGCCCAGTCGCGGGATGTCTGGGAGCGGACCCCACAGGATCAGGAAAAAATTTGGGTCAAATATCTGCGTGATTTTGTCTCATTGATTGGTTTACTGATTGCGCTGATTGTTACGCTGTCCATTACCTCCATCGCCGGTTCCGCCCAGCAGATGATTATCTCTGCGCTGTATCTCGACGGCATCGAATGGCTGAAGCCCGCCTGGCGGCTGATCGGCCTGACCATCTCTATTTTCGCCAACTACTTGCTGTTCTTCTGGATTTTCTGGCGGCTACCGCGTCACCGACCGCGCAAAAAAGCGCTCATTCGCGGCACGTTTATCGCGGCACTGGGGTTTGAAGTCATCAAAATGATCATGACGTACACGCTGCCATCACTGGTGCAATCGCCGTCAGGCGCGGCGTTTGGTTCCGTACTTGGCTTGATGGCGTTCTTCTACTTCTTCGCCCGTCTGACTCTGTTTTGCGCTGCCTGGATTGCCACAGCAGAATACAAAGACGACCCGCGTATGCCGGGGAAAACCCACCGCTAATCTTTGTTAACTGCCGGATAACGCTGCGCTTATCCGGCCAACCCAATGCTTACGTCGAAATTCTGCGCATTATCAGAATTAAAATCCAGCCCGTAACTTTTGTTTAACCAAAAACCAGTTTTATCATCCAAGTTTTAAATTATGTGAAGCATTTCATGGAAGTGAAATCTCCAGCCTAAAAATTATCCCCTTTTTGCTCTGTTTTTGACCAATCGCAAGGTTTGTTACAGATTGAAATGTCTCTTTTGCTGTGCGTAATATGACCTTTCGTTCGACCAAAAATAAGAAAATATTATGCAAGCAACAGCCACAACGCTCGACAACGAACAGGAACACACCCCGGTCAACTCGCGCAATAAAGTCGTCGTCGCCTCACTCATTGGCACTGCCATTGAGTTCTTCGACTTCTATATCTACGCCACCGCCGCGGTGATCGTGTTCCCCCATATCTTCTTCCCGCAGGGGGATCCGACCGCGGCAACGCTGCAGTCCCTCGCCACCTTTGCCATCGCCTTTGTGGCACGGCCTATCGGTTCTGCTGTGTTCGGGCATTTTGGCGATCGCGTAGGGCGTAAAGTCACGCTGGTTGCCTCACTGCTCACTATGGGGATCTCGACGGTTGTCATTGGCCTGCTGCCGGGCTATGAAACTATCGGTATTTTCGCCCCGCTGCTGCTGGCGCTGGCGCGTTTTGGTCAGGGTTTAGGACTGGGCGGTGAATGGGGCGGCGCGGCGTTACTGGCGACGGAAAACGCACCGCCGCGTAAACGCGCGCTGTACGGATCATTCCCGCAGTTGGGCGCACCTATCGGCTTCTTCTTTGCCAACGGCACTTTCCTGCTGCTCTCCTGGCTGCTGACTGACGAGCAGTTTATGAGCTGGGGCTGGCGCGTACCGTTCATCTTCTCTGCGGTGCTGGTGATTATCGGTCTGTACGTTCGCGTTTCGCTGCATGAATCCCCGGTCTTTGCCAAAGTGGCTGCGGCGAAAAAACAGGTGAAAATCCCGCTGGGTACCCTGCTGACAAAACATGTCCGCGTGACGATCCTCGGCACGTTCATCATGCTGGCGACCTATACGCTGTTCTATATCATGACCGTCTATTCCATGACGTTCAGCACCGCCGCGGCGCCTGTAGGGCTTGGCCTGCCGCGTAATGAAGTGTTGTGGATGCTGATGATGGCGGTTATTGGCTTTGGCGTCATGGTGCCGGTGGCGGGCCTGCTGGCCGATGCGTTTGGTCGTCGCAAGAGCATGCTCATCATCACCACGCTTATTATTCTGTTTGCGCTGTTTGCCTTTAAACCGCTGCTCGGCTCTGGCAATCCGGTGCTGGTGTTCGCCTTCCTGTTGCTTGGTTTGAGCCTGATGGGTTTGACATTTGGTCCGATGGGCGCGCTACTGCCGGAGCTGTTCCCGACCGAAGTGCGCTACACGGGGGCGTCGTTCTCGTACAACGTTTCGTCGATTCTTGGTGCTTCCGTTGCCCCTTACATTGCCGCATGGCTGCAGGCGAATTACGGCCTGGCGGCGGTCGGTACGTATCTGGCATCAATGGCGGCGTTAACGCTGATTGCGCTGCTGTTAACCCACGAAACCCGCCATCAGTCATTGTGATTCTTTGGCTGTAAGCACCGTCTGCGGCCTACGTTGAGCATGAAATGTAGGCCGCAGAAGTGAAGCGTTAGCGCCATCCGACAACGGCAAAAATCACTTCTTCATTTGCGACAAAATGGTCCGGCATTGATTAGCGTCTCCTTCAGAAGGTGAAATCAGCGCCAGCAAGGCCGCCGCGGGCGTCACCAACGTTGCCAGCGCGGCAGCAACCGCGCCGCGCGCAATCAGCGGCCCGGCCTTCACGCCGGCCTGCGGATTCTTAAAGGTGCCGCGAACATACAGCGGCGAACGCAGGGTAATAATACGAATGCCTTTGCTCTCCGGATCGATGGTTAAATCCAGTTGCTCCGACGCAAAACTCGCCGTACCAGTGACATTAATGACCGCGTTTTCCGTGTCGAAGGCAAAAATCTGCGGGCGGGCTACGCCGTTAACAATATCCAGATTCGCCGCCGCGCAGTTTACCCGCACCTCGTCATCACCAAATATCTGTCCAACAAGATAGTTGCCCAGATTCAAGCCAACAATTTCCATCAGATTCCGGCTGATCAAACCGTCGTTCATCAGCAGCTTCAGGTTGCCATTGCTGTTACCAAGCAGCGCCGCTACCGAGTTTCCGCTCCCGCTAAACCTGGCGTCACCGTTCATTTCACCGAGCGTTTTCTGCATCAGCTCCACATCCGGCATCAGCGCTTTTAGCTTCAGGCGGCGAGCCTGGATGTCCGCCTGCCCCCGCATCGGCTTTTTATCCCCTTCCAGATGGATGCTGGAGACAATGCTGCCTCCCGCGAGGCCAAATTTCAGCGGCTGCAGGCGCAGGTCGGCATTTTTCAGGATGATATGGGTGGAGAGATCGCTGATTGGCAGGCTACTGCCGTGCTCAATACGCCGTCCTTTGAAACGTACGTCAGCGTCCATCACGTTCCATTTGTCGGTTTCAAAACGGTCATACGGCAAGACCTTGTCCGCGGGCTGGACGCTCTTCTCACCTTTGCGCTGTTCAGATTGTTTAGCCCGCTCCGACCCTTTGCCTGAATCCACACCGATCAGCGGTCCCAAATCAGCCAGCCTCAGTTGGCGTGACTCAACATCCCCTTTCAGCATTGGGCGCGGCTTACCGGTGGTATAGGCCAGCGTTCCGTGAATATCGCTGTCGCCAATTCGGCCATTAAAATCGCGGTAATCAAAAACAGAGGATTTTTCCGGGTCAATTTTCGCGACCAGATGTCCGTCGGTTTCAAACGGCGGCGTATCCGGGAGCAGCACGCCGGTCAAATCGTACAAATCCCCTAGCGAATCTCCCGAGAATTTAAGCCGCAGATCCGCCCCGCCCATATTCATCGGATCGTTTATCGTACCCATAAACGCCACACGCGTATTACCCGAACGGAAATCAGCCTGAATCGGGAAAGGAGTTCCTTCACTGCGCAGCGCCAGCATTCCGCCTATCTTCCCGCGACCGCTTAGCGGTTCGCCGTTATATCGGCCTTGCGCTTTCAAACCAAACACGTAGTCCTCAATGTGGGCGTTGCTCTCTTTACTTTTTGCGCCAGTCACTTCGCTAAAGGGCAACGGCTTACCCAGCGGATCGACCAGGATCTCAATCTCTGACTTCGTCACCTTATCGTTAATGGCGATGCGCCCTTGGTCGAACAGAATGTTATCCAGCCGGAAAGACCAGGCTGATGGCGGCGCTTTGGGATCGCGGTTTTCATCCCCTGCCAGGTTAAAGGTCCAGTTATTGTTTTTCTCCGACAGGCGGATAAGCCGTGCATCGGGTTTTACCAGCTTGATCCACGGGAGCCAGACGGTTTTTGTCAGCAACGCCAGTGGGGCGAGCGTGGCTTCAACGCGCGGGAGATGCACCATGGTGACGTCAGGAATGTCCGGCGGGTTGCCGAGGATGATATCCTCAGCATGAACATGCGGCCACGGAACCCAGCTACGCCAGCCGGTTTCCTGTTTTTGGCGTTCCCAAACCACGCCCAGGTCACCCCGTATGGCGAAGGGCCGGTTGAGTTCTGTAGAGACTTTCTGGTTGATGGTCGGTTTGAGCCGGTTCCAGTCAAATGTCGCAATCACGATGATGAGTACGACGATCAACAACAAGAAAACCCCTATTACTGAAGTGGTTATTTTGCCTGTTCTCGTCATGTTTAACCTCCTTACTTTCTTCCTTGCCTGTCCTAAAGATAGTCCAGCAGAGGAAAAGGAGGCGTTCTACATCCTTATCAAAGCGACAGAATTACGTCTTCAAGGGTATCCAGAGGCACTGGACGAGAGAGAAAATAGCCTTGCGCAGCGAAAGCCGGCGAGTTTTGCACATCACGCCACTCTTCCAGCGTTTCAACGCCTTCGACAATCACACCGCGGCAATAGCGGTTCATCAGCTGTAACAGCAGCGTAAAGAGATTGCGGCCCTCCGGCGTCTGGCGCAGCATGACAAACAGATCCCGCGCCACTTTGATATAGTCGTAACTCACTTCGCTCAGAGCCGAGAAGTTTGCCATTCCGGTACCAAAATCATCCAGCCAGAGCGGGCCAAACTCGCACATTGAGGCGAACGACGAACCTTTCGGCAAGCGGATATGCTCCACCAGTTCAAAGCGCAGCCACGGCAGACATTCGATGATTTTCAGGATTTCGGGATCCTGGCGCATTGCAATCAGCGTTGGCCCGTCGACATTCACGGATGCCAGCAGATCGTGGGCTTTGAAAAACGCCCCTTTTTGTTCAAGCTGTACAAGCTGCTCTTTCACCACATCTACACGATGTCGTACGGCCACTTCGGCGAAATAGCGGTCTGGCGCGATACGTTGGGAGGGGTTTTCAGGATGGCTCACGACGGTCAGCAGCTCAACGGCCATCAGCCGTCCGTTGGTCTGATAAATCGGTTGGTAGGTGTAAGCACGCTCGCACTGCAGCCAATAGCGTCTCTCCTGCAAGTTTTCAATACTCGCATCGAGCGTAATTAGCTGCTGGGTAACCTGCTTTATCATCTGAGATGTCCTGTGAATAAGAGTGTGACTGACCGGACTCGTCAAAGGTTATCGGCGCTCAGGCGAAGAACTTTACGTTCAGCCCTACGCAAAATAGAAACTAAGCGGCAAAAAACGACGCAGAACACGTGCTGGCTCAAAAAAATAATGGAACGATGTTTTAATATAGTTGACCACTTACCACCCACAGCGCACACTAACGCTAATTTTTTTCAGAGCAGGTTACGACTATGTCCAGAAAGATTGCCGTGATTGGCGAATGCATGATTGAGCTGTCACAGAAAGGCGCTGACGTTCAGCGCGGATTCGGTGGCGACACGTTGAATACATCCGTTTATATCGCCCGTCAGGTCGATGCTGCGGCACTTTCCGTACACTATGTGACTGCGCTGGGTACCGACAGTTTTAGCCAACAAATGCTGGAATCCTGGCAGAGCGAAAATGTGGATACCTCATTAACCCAACGCATGGAAAACCGCCTGCCGGGCCTCTATTACATTGAAACCGATAGCACCGGCGAGCGCACCTTCTATTACTGGCGTAATGAAGCCGCCGCAAAATTCTGGCTTGAGAGCGAACAGTCCGCCGCTATTTGCGAAGAACTGGCGACATTTGACTATCTGTATCTGAGCGGAATCAGCCTGGCTATTTTAAGCCCGGCAAGTCGTGACAAGCTGCTGTCGCTGCTGCAAGAATGCCGTGCCAACGGTGGAAAGGTCATTTTTGACAATAACTACCGCCCACGTCTGTGGAGCAGTAAAGAAGAGACCCAGCAGGTGTATCAGCAAATGCTGGAATGCACCGATATCGCGTTTCTGACGCTGGATGATGAAGACGCGCTGTGGGGTGAAAAACCGGTTGCCGAGGTGATTGCCCGTACTCACGCGGCTGGCGTACAGGAAGTGGTTGTGAAACGCGGTGCAGATTCTTGCCTGGTTTCCATCGCAGGCGAAGAACTCATCGACGTTCCGGCCGTAAAACTGCCGAAAGAGAAGGTTATCGATACGACCGCTGCGGGTGACTCCTTCAGCGCCGGATATCTGGCGGTACGTCTGACCGGTGGCGATGCCGCTGATGCCGCAAAACGCGGCCACCTGACGGCAAGCACCGTTATTCAGCATCGTGGGGCGATTATTCCTCGCGACGCCATGCCGCAATAATCTGGCGTTCTGGCAGGCCGGATTAGACGTTAACGTCGCGTCCGGCCTGCAGGTCACGATTCCCTTATTGCACCGGCGGGATGTCCGTCACTTCAGAATGTGATTCATCCGTTTCTACCGACGTTGCCGCGGCGGTAACCGGCGCCATAATGCTATCCCACGTCGCCTGCAGATCCTTCATATTGAATTCAGGCTCACCCTTCGGCTGCAACAGAATTAACGCCATATCTTGCGACAGTTGCTGACGCAGGTCCTGATTCAGCATCTCAACACTCAGGTTGTTCAGGAAGCTCTGACGTAAACGCTGATACTGTTCAGGCGCAATATCTACGACCTGGTTTTGCAGCGAGCGCAAACGCTGGCTGATCAAAATATCGGTATTGGTGCGACCATAGGTGGCAAACAGCTTCTGCAGTTCCAGATTCTTTTGCGCCACCAGCGCATTAAACTCTTCTTCCGGCAGCCCCTTATCGCGCACTTTGGCCAGCTCACGCGCAACCGTGCTGAGGTTCGCGTTCAGCTTACCGTTCGGTGATTCAACGTTAATGGCACATTGCGCGCGCAGGAACAGCACCCGACAGTCAAAGCCAAGGCCAATGTCTTTGGCATTGTTTTTGGTGAGCTCCTGCTGAATGTGCCAGAACAACGCTTCACGGGCTAAATCAGCGCGCCAGTAACGTAACAGCGCGGCAGATTCACGGATCGGCTGCCACGGCGTATCCCACATAATAGACAGGCGATCCTGACGTACCGCATCGGTCATTATGCTTACGGCCTCTGCACGCAGCGGAGAGAGCGTGGGTACCGGCGCAGGCGTTTCACGTTTACCTTTTAATTCGCCAAAGGTTTTATTGATTTGATCAGCCACGCTGCGCGCATCTACGTTACCGACGATAATCAGCGTCATCGCATCCGGGGTATACCATTTCTGGTAGAAGGACTGGATTTTCGTCGCATCAACAGGCGTTTTCAGCGGATCGGCAGGATCGTGACCCAGCAGCGTCGATCCCTTCAGACGATAGCGCCACCATCCCTCTTTGGTATCTGACGGCCAGGTTGCAACCATATCTTCGCTACTCAGCGCATGATTGACCGATTCAGGGGTGATGCTCAGATTACCGGAAATATTCGCCAGATAAGAAAGTGACTCTTTCAGCAGATCGTTGCGGCTGTTAGGCAGACTGAGGTTATACAGCGTGGAATCATAGGAAACGATAACGGGCGGCATGGGACGACTGGGATCGAACCCCTGCTGCCACAGAGAACGGGCTTGCGTAGCATCGAGGCCACCGCTTTGCGTCAGCGCGATACGCGGGATCGCATGGCTGAAACCACTCTGTTGTGTACTTTCGGTGAGTGAACCGGTATTGACCAGCAGGCGAACCTCAATACGGTCGCTGGGGCGCTGGGGAGTGGCTAAAACTTGCCACTGTAACCCATTTGCCAGCGTGCCCTGTTGCCACGCCGGGTCAGGCTGGAGCGCATCTGCCTGCACATAGCCGGCAGTGGCCATCATCAGCAAGCCGCCCGCTAAAAGTCGAATTTTTGTGCCCTGCATGTGAACCCCTGATCAACTATCCTGGAAATAAAAAGACAGCCCGCGAGAGGACTCTCTGAATATGACGTTAAAAACACTTCGTGTTAGACCGCAAGAACATAAAAATGTCACGGAGGAAGTGAAAAAATCCCGACGCCGCCGAATCGGCGGTTTCAGGCACAGGGGTTAATTATGCGCAAACGCCCGCAGTCCTGGAAGGGACTACGGGCATAAGTGGAGAGATTAAGAGGATATTTCGTGCGTTTTGCCATCCGGCGCACGATTATTCAGCACATCATCCAGCTTTTTATGGTCCAGTTCTTTCACCCATTTCGCTACTACAACAGTTGCCACACCGTTACCGACCAGGTTAGTCAGCGCACGGGCTTCAGACATAAAGCGGTCAATACCGAGAATCAGCGCCAGACCAGCAACCGGCAAATGGCCCACAGCGGAGATAGTCGCGGCCAGAACAATGAAGCCACTCCCGGTCACACCCGCAGCACCTTTTGAAGAGAGCAGGAGCACCACCAGCAGGGTTATCTGATGGAAGATATCCATATGGCTGTTGGTGGCCTGAGCGATAAACACCGCTGCCATCGTCAGATAGATTGATGTCCCATCGAGGTTAAACGAGTAGCCCGTGGGTATAACCAACCCGACAACCGACTTGCGACAGCCCAGTTTTTCCATCTTATCGAGCATACGCGGCAGCGCGGACTCGGAAGAAGAGGTGCCCAGAACGATCAGCAGTTCTTCACGGATATAGCGGATGAATTTGAAAATGCTGAAGCCGGTTGCGCGCGCAATCGAGCCCAACACCACAACCACAAACAGAATACAGGTGATGTAGAAACAGATGATCAACTGACCCAACTGCACCAGCGTCCCGACGCCATATTTACCGATGGTAAAGGCCATGGCACCGAAAGCACCGATCGGCGCCAGGCGCATGATCATGTTGATGATGCCAAAAATAACCTGCGAGAAGCTTTCAATCACGTTGAAAATCATCTGGCCTTTGCTACCTAAACGATGCAGCGCAAAACCAAACATAACCGCAAACAGCAATACCTGCAGGATGTTGCCACTGGCGAACGCGCCAATGACGCTACCCGGGATAATATCCATCAGGAAGCCTACGATCCCCTGGTCTTTTGCCTGTTCGGCGTAAATCGCAACCGCTTTAGCATCCAGCGTCGCCGGATCGACGTTCATACCGGCACCGGGTTGCACCACGTTGACAATGATAAGGCCGATGATCAGCGCAATCGTACTGACAATTTCAAAATAAAGCAGTGCAACCGCACCGGTGCGGCCTACGGCTTTCATACTTTCCATGCCTGCAATGCCGGTCACGACAGTACAGAAGATGACAGGTGCGATGACCATTTTGATGAGTTTCACGAAAGCATCACCAAGTGGCTTCATTTGGGCGCCTAATTCAGGGTAGTAATGGCCAAGGAGGATACCTATGGCAATTGCTGTCAGGACCTGAAAGTAAAGGCTTTTGAATATAGAGGTTTTCATAGGGTGTCCTTAAAGTAAAAACCACAGGTCTTGTAAGGTTTTGTTTAACCTGCGGCCTTAAAGTAACACCCACACAACATGACAGAAATGCGCCTGGATCATAATTGATACAGAAATGTTAAAAATTTTGAGCTGGCTCGCACAAGCGAGACCTTTTTTAACTTTTGTAATCAGCGTTTTTCGGCGTCAGATAACGTTCTTCGAAGATATTCGCCGGAACCGGCCGGGCAAACAGGAACCCTTGTGCCACTTCTACCCCCGCTTGTGATAACCATTCGCGTTGCGCTTCGGTTTCGACGCCCTCAGCGATCATCTGCAAATTGAGGCTATGCGCCAACTGAATGATGGCGGAGATCATGCTGCAATCTTCAGGGACGCCATCGACAAACATCTTATCGATTTTGAGTACATCCACCGGGACCGACTTCATGTGCTGCAGCTGCCGCAGGCCCGCATACCCCATACCAAAATCGTCCAGCGCGATACGCACGCCCGCGTTGCGCAGCGGGCGTAAAATAGCCACGGCGGCGTTAGGATCATCAATGTGCCGGCTTTCGGTCACTTCCAGAATCAACGTCCCAGGCTTGATGCGATAGCGGTTTAGCAACTCCAGCAGATCCGACACCATACTCGGATGCATCAGTTGTAGCGCAGACAGGTTCACCGAGAGCGGCAGCATCAGGCCGCGTTCCTGCCAGGCTGACAGCTGGCGGCATGTCTCCTCCAGCACCCAGTAACCGACCGTCACCATCAGGCCACAGGACTCAATCCTGTCGATTAACCCTTCTGGCAACTCCCAGCTTCCGTCTGGCTGCTGCATTCGCAATAATGCTTCTGCGCTCAATACCTTACCGCTGGACATCTCCACCTGCGGCTGCATCCAGAGCGCAAACTGATGGTTATCCAGCGCGGTAAGAATATCGTTCTCTTCCGTCAAACGCTGTTGCGCCTCTTCCATCTGCAACGGGTCAAAGAACTGAATCCGGTTTTTACCCTTGTGACGCGACGTTAACACGGCTGAGAGTGCGCGGTGGTAAAGCTGTTCTGCGGTCAAATCGCCATTAAACATCGCCACCCCAATGTTACAGGTTGGACGGAGTTGAATGCCCTGAATCGGTAATCGCTCGTTAACGATAGTGAGCACTTGCTGACCTAGCGTAATAGCGTGCCAGGGTTCTTTCACACCATGTGCGATGATGGCAAAGTCATAGCCGCTCACCTGGGTAAGCACCATTCTGGGGGCCAATACTGACTTCAGCTTTTCAACCAGCGTAAGCAGCAGGATTTCCCGCTGGGTCTCGGATAACACACCCGCGGTATCACGCAGGGTTTCGCAGGTGACAATCATCAACGCCGTTATCTGCTGGCGGTTCACAACCTGCTCCAGCAGCGCCATCAGAAACGACTTGTTGGGCAGCTCAGAAACCGGGAACCGCATTGAATGGTCGCTTTGCTCTTCACTGCGGCGCTGAATCAGTTGCTGATTGAGGTTGTAGCTACGCACCAGCAGGCCAATCTCGTCGTCCTGATGCAGACGCGGCAATGCCAGCTGATAGCCAATCAGATCCTGCTGGGGAATGTCGTTCAGCTCACGCGCTATTTTACGTAATGGATGCAGAATCAATCTGTTAATACACCATGAGATGGCTACCGTGAGTATTAACGAGAGAAGTAAGTAAATGGTCACTAACGTTGAGAGCGTACTCATCACGAACTTGTACATACGGTACGAATCCGCCTGTAGCACCAGATACGCCAGCGGTTGCGGATTCGCTGAACGCTCAAGAGAATAGACCGGCAGCGAAATTTGTACCGGAAGTTCAAACAGGCGAGTCACCGTAACCGGAACCGGGCGTTCAGGAATAAAGCTCATCCGCAGCGCCTGAAACTGATTGGGAAGCACCACATCGGCGCGGCTGACCACGCCTGCTGGTCGAATACTTCTTAAAATAGCTTCTGCTTCGGGAATATCCCCTTTCAGGATCGTGCCCGACAGAGGCTCACGGACGGAGCGAGCGATACTTTCCAGTTGCGTAGCCGTGTTGTAGCGATTCTGCTGGACCAGATGGAACAACAAAACGGTGCAAAAAATAAACACAAACACCATGACAACGGCCGCAACCATTGCCATCTGCTTAATTGTTAACGAGCGACTGACACGCAAACTGACTCTCCACGGATAGACGAAACTGCCGTCAGAGTATACCCGATCGTAGCGGTATTAAGAGAGGCGGTATCTGAAAACTTCCCAGCATGCATTATCCCGACAGGATAGGCACCTGGCGACGAGATTTATCTGCATTTAAGCCGAAAAAGGCCGCAAGGTTTCCCCCTGCGGCCTGGTTCGGGCGCATGTTGCCATCACGGCAGACAGACGCCCGCAAGGTGCATTACTTCCTGTTACGCAGCCAGCTCACAATCAGGCTGGCAATAATGCCAGCGATGATCGGAGCCGCTAAATCGTGCCAGAAGGCCACGCCTAACTGTGCGAGCGTCATATAGCCGCCTGTGTTGCAATGGCAACTGTTCACGGCTATTCTTGAGTTGTTCAGGTTCAAGTTAGCCCCCGTTTTGTTGCCAGGTTTATACCGAACAACGTGCGGGGGTTTTCTCTTTCCAGCAACCGATGCCGCCGGGGATCAAGCCCCCGCAACATTGCGCCTCACCGGGAATTACCGGCTTGCCGCTGATTCTACGGTAGCCCACTTGCCATATCACTGCGCAATACGCGGCTCTGCGTAGCGCCTCGCATTTCACCTGTTTTCTCACCATTACGCTGGAAAGATTCTTGCCAGTTGGCAACATTCCTGCCGCTCTTCAATACAGAAAAAGACATATCTCATTGATATCTATACCTTCATTTTCTGGCACAGCGATTGCTATTTGACTGTGAGCTGTTCTGTTCCGAATCAAAGGAGATATCATGTCTGACTGTCGTACTTACGGATTCAACACCCAGATCGTTCACGCGGGGCAACAACCCGACCCTTCTACTGGCGCGCTCAGTACGCCTATTTTCCAGACTTCAACGTTTGTTTTTGACAGCGCCGAACAAGGTGCCGCCCGCTTTGCGCTCGAGGAGTCCGGGTACATTTACACCCGTTTGGGTAACCCCACCACCGATGCGCTGGAGAAAAAGCTGGCGGTACTGGAAAGAGGTGAAGCCGGGCTGGCAACCGCATCCGGTATTTCTGCCATCACCACCACGCTGCTGACGTTGTGCCAGCAGGGCGACCATATCGTTTCCGCCAGCGCGATTTACGGCTGCACCCACGCGTTTTTGTCGCACAGCATGCCGAAGTTTGGGATTAACGTCAGCTTCGTCGATGCGGCAAAGCCTGAAGAAATCCGCGCCGCCATGCGCCCGGAAACCAAAGTAGTGTATATCGAAACGCCCGCTAACCCGACGCTGTCGCTGGTCGATATTGAAACGGTAGCCGGTATCGCCCATCAACAAGGCGCATTGCTGGTGGTGGATAACACCTTTATGTCACCATACTGCCAGCAGCCTTTACAGCTAGGCGCGGATATTGTGGTGCACAGCGTCACTAAATATATCAACGGTCACGGAGACGTGATTGGCGGCATCATTGTTGGTAAGCAGGAGTTTATTGACCAGGCGCGGTTTGTTGGTCTGAAAGATATCACCGGCGGCTGCATGAGTCCTTTCAACGCGTGGTTGACGCTACGCGGCGTTAAAACACTGGGTATACGTATGGAACGCCACTGTGAAAACGCATTGAAAATCGCCCGCTTCCTCGAGGGGCATCCATCCATTACCCGCGTTTATTATCCTGGCTTGTCTTCACACCCGCAGTATGAGCTGGGCCAGCGACAGATGAGCCTGCCAGGAGGAATTATCAGCTTCGAAATCGCTGGCGGCCTCGAGGCTGGCAGACGGATGATCAATTCTGTAGAATTGTGCCTCCTCGCGGTCAGTCTCGGTGATACCGAAACCCTCATTCAGCACCCAGCGTCTATGACACATTCGCCCGTTGCGCCAGAGGAACGGCTTAAAGCAGGTATTACCGACGGGCTTATCCGTCTTTCTGTGGGTCTTGAAGATCCAGAAGATATTATTAACGACCTTGAACACGCCATCAGAAAGGCAACATTCTGACCATTATGACCTGAACCGACGCCGATCGGTTCAGGTTGTTGAGAATCAAGGCACAACAGTCTGGTAATACGCGCAATCCTGTTTCGGGGAGAGCGCGTATTTTGGGCAGGGGGTTCTATGCAGGACGACACATTACAACTAAGCAACAATACAGCAACCACCGTACCATTCTCAAAGAAAATACCGTTTACGAAATACGACTTTGGCTGGGTATTACTGTGTATCGGTATGGCAATTGGTGCTGGAACGGTACTGATGCCGGTACAAATAGGCTTAACAGGCATTTGGGTATTTATCGTCGCCTTTATTATTGCCTATCCAGCAACCTATATTGTGCAGGATATTTATTTAAAAACATTATCAGAAAGTGAAACTTGTAATGACTATACCGATATTATCAGTCATTACCTGGGAAAAAACTGGGGTGTATTTCTTGGCGTCATCTATTTTTTGATGATTATTCACGGCATATTTATCTATTCCTTATCCGTGGTTTTTGACAGTGCCTCATATATCAAAACCTTCGGTTTAACCGATGCCGATCTTTCACAATCGATAATCTATAAAGTGGCCATTTTTGCCGTGCTGGTGGCCATTGCTTCCGGAGGAGAAAAGCTGCT
The DNA here is from genome assembly GCF_013816515.1 of Citrobacter sp. RHB35-C21. Classification (NCBI taxonomy): domain Bacteria; kingdom Pseudomonadati; phylum Pseudomonadota; class Gammaproteobacteria; order Enterobacterales; family Enterobacteriaceae; genus Citrobacter; species Citrobacter sp. RHB35-C21. The sequence goes on along the minus strand of NZ_CP057147.1, from coordinate 185,098 downwards.
GTTTAAAATCTCCGGCCCGATGGTGGTAGTCAAAGTGGGGATCATCATCGTGTTTGGTTTTGCGATGGTTCCGCACTGGAACTTCTCTAATATCAGCGCATTCCCTGAAGCATCGGTCTTCTTTCGCGACGTGCTGCTGACCATCCCGTTCTGCTTCTTCTCGGCGGTGTTTATTCAGGTATTGAACCCAATGAACATCGCCTACCGCAAACGGGTAGCGGACCGGGTTCTGGCCACCCGCATGGCAATACGCACGCATCGCATCAGTTACATTACGCTGATTGCGGTCATTCTGTTTTTCTCATTCTCTTTTACCTTTTCTATTAGTCATGAAGAGGCCGTTTCGGCCTTCGAACAAAATATTTCCGCACTGGCGCTGGCTGCGCAAGTCATTCCTGGGCAAATTATTCATATCACCTCAACGGTGCTAAATATCTTCGCCGTATTAACCGCATTCTTTGGTATTTATCTGGGGTTCCACGAGGCGATTAAGGGTATTATTCTTAATGTTCTGAGCCGCGTTATTGATGTGGAGAAAATTAATCCCCTGGTGCTTACGCTGGGTATTTGCACCTTTATTGTTATCACCCTGGTGATCTGGGTGTCATTTCGTGTATCGGTACTGGTGTTCTTCCAGTTGGGCAGCCCACTTTACGGGATTGTGTCCTGTATTATTCCGTTTTTCCTGATCTATAAAGTAACGCAACTGGAAAAACTGCGCGGGCTGAAAACCTGGCTAATCCTGTTGTACGGGATTCTGCTGTGCCTGTCGCCATTATTGAAGCTGATTGACTAATCCGTTTACAGCGCCGTCAGTCACTGACGGCGCTTAACTCACACTCTCCAGTTGATAGCTGCGAATTTTATTCAGTACCGTGGTATGTGACACCCCCAGCGCTTTAGCGATATGCCGCGACGACACATTCTCTTCCACCATCTGTTCAATAAGCTGGCGTTCAGCACACAAAACCTGTTCTTTAAAAGGACGCTCTGTCGGCGTCAGCTCAACGGTAGGCAAATTCACCATCCCTAATTCTTCCCGCGTAATGACATCGGATTCCGCCATCAGCATCAGGCGAATGATGGTATTTTCCAGTTCGCGAACGTTTCCCGGCCAGGTGTGATGATGCAGGGCATCAAAGCAGGCTTTATCCAGAATGATCCGTCGCTGGAATTCCTTCGCGTATTTCTGCACAAAGTGGCGAATCAATAGGCTGATATCCTGCGGGCGCTCCCGCAGGGGCGGAATGGTCAGTGAAAGTACATTAATGCGGTAATAGAGATCGGCGCGCAGCAGACGTTGTTCCACCATCTCTTCCAGATTGGCGTTGGTTGCCACAATAATGCGCACATTGACCGGAATAATTTGCACCCCGCCAACGCGACGGATCCCACCATCCTGAAGTACGCGCAGTAATTTAGCCTGTAAGCTCAGCGACATTTCACCAAATTCATCGAGAAAAAGGGTGCCTTTATCGGCCATTTCAAACAGCCCTTTTTTGCCTTTACAATCTGCACCGCTAAAAGCCCCTTTCTCATAGCCAAAGAATTCACTCTCCATCAACGACTCAGGTAGCGCAGAGCAGTTGACCGGAATAAACGGATAAAAACGTCGCTGCCCGGAATTATGGATAGCCCGGGCCAGTAGTTCTTTGCCAGTACCCGTATCACCGCGGATCAAAACGGTATATTTGCTGTCGGCAATTTTTATCGCCTTTTCGATAAGCGAGTGCATGCTCTGGCTGCTACAAATAATGTCAGAGAAATAGCGCGGGCGTTCCGGCTCAGGCGTTGACAGTTCGCTTATCTCTTCACACAGGTAAGCGACGTTAATAATATCGGCGCGCCGGCCTAAACAGGATTGCACGCAGGAAATATCCTGTAACTGACGGCACCAGGATTTAATCAGGATCCGTCCAGGCGTGACTTTCATGGAGATGATATTGATATCGCAGCAGGAAAATTCCTTCAGGACATCCTCAACCATCGACAGACGATCAATTGTTTTAATATCCCAGCGTATCGTGACCACATTTGCTCCTGACAGTTAGCAACTGCGAAATAGATATTTCTGTGACGAGAGGAAATCTGACTACATTTTAGACGCTTTGGAATAATGTTCTGCCAGAGGACTCACATTGTGGACGTAAAAACAAAATATAAAAAAACCGGAGCACAAGGCTCCGGTTATCAGGTCATAACCCACGTTTATTGCTGTGGATTTTCATCCTGGTCAACAGCGAAACAGGCCACGAGTTGTCCACCGTAATCCTTCAGCTGCGGCTGAAGCTGGGTACACGGACCAAAACGCCGACGGCAGCGGGCATTGAACGCACAGCCCGGCGGTGGATTCAGCGGGCTTGGCAGCTCACCGGTCAGCTTGATACGCTCGCGGCGATCGTCCGGGTTCAGGCGTGGCGTCGCGGAGAGCAGCGCCTGCGTATACGGATGACGCGGATTATTGAATATCTGATCCTTCGTTCCTTTTTCCACGCAGCGGCCTAAATACATCACCATCACCTCATCGGCAATGTGCTCTACCACCGACAGGTCATGCGAGATAAAGACGTATGACAGTCCCAGTTCCTGCTGCAAGTCCATCATCAGGTTCAGCACCTGCGCACGAACAGAAACGTCCAGCGCCGAGACCGGTTCGTCGGCGATCACCACGTCTGGATCAAGCATCAGCCCGCGAGCGATGGCAATACGCTGACGCTGACCGCCGGAGAACATGTGCGGATAGCGGTCGTAGTGCTCGGTTTTCAGCCCCACTTTCGCCATCATCGCCAGCGCTTTTTCACGACGCTCCTCTTTGCTTAGCGTGGAGTTGATCAGCAGCGGCTCTTCCAGAATCTGCCCTACTTTCTTGCGCGGGTTCAGGGAACCGTAAGGGTTCTGGAACACAATCTGGATTTTCTGCCGGCGCAGCTTCTGCGCCTGCGGGTCGTGCTTAAGCAGATCCTGCCCCTGGTAATACAGCTCGCCGCCGGTCGGGACTTCAATCATCGTCAGCAGGCGACCAAGGGTGGATTTCCCACAGCCCGACTCGCCTACCACCGCCAGCGTTTTGCCGCGTTCCAGGGTAAAGGAGACGCCGTCCAGCGCTTTCACCAGGCGTTCCGGGGCGAACATCCCCTTCTTCACCGGGTAGTGTTTTTTCAGGTCAATTGCCTGCAACAGCGGCTGTGGCAAAGCGGCCTTTTGCGTACTCATAGCCCAGGCCTCCCGGCATCATCAAGTGGGTAATGGCATTTCGACTGACGACCGCCTTCCAGCAGGTTCAGTTCAGGTTCTTCAGCGCGGCATTTGTCAGTCGCATAGGGGCAGCGCGGGTTCAGTAAACAACCGGTCGGGCGGTCATATTTACCAGGCACCACGCCCGGCAACGAAGCCAAACGCGCTTTATCCTGAGCGAACTCCGGCAACGCGCGCAGCAACGCCTGGGTATACGGATGACGCGGCGCGCGGAAAATATCCTGCGCGGCTCCGGTTTCCACTACCTGCCCGGCGTACATCACAATGATCTTGTGCGCCGCTTCGGCCACCAGCGCCAGGTCGTGCGTGATTAAGACCAGCGCCATGTTCTCTTTTTGCTGCAATTCCAGCAGTAGCTCGATGATCTGCGCCTGAATGGTCACATCCAGCGCCGTTGTCGGTTCATCGGCAATCAACAGCTTTGGACGACAGGCAATCGCCATCGCGATCATCACGCGCTGGCTCATCCCACCAGACAACTGGTGCGGATAGACATCCAGACGCGAGGCCGGATCGGGGATCCCCACCAGCGTCAGCAGGTCAATCGCCCGCTGAATACGCGTTTTTTTGTTGCCGCCCTGGTGCACCTTAATGGCTTCCATAATCTGGTAGCCGACGGTGTAGCACGGGTTAAGGCTGGTCATCGGGTCCTGGAAGATCATCGCCACTTCCGCGCCCACTAACTGACGACGCTCTTTCTCAGAGATGCGCTTCAGGTCACGACCATTAAACTCCAGATTTTCGGCCATAACGCGGCCTGGATAGTCAATCAGTCCCATAATCGCCAGCGAGCTGACGGACTTACCAGAGCCGGACTCCCCTACAATGCCAACCACTTCACCCTGGTTCACGCTGTAACTAATGCGGTCTACGGCACGGAATTCGGCCCCCACATCGCCGAAGTGCACCGATAATTTATCTACATTTAATAACGCCATCTCGAACCTCTTACTGCTTCAGTTTGGGATCGAGCGCGTCACGCAGACCGTCACCCATCAGGTTAAATGCCAGCACCGTCAGCAGGATTGCCAGCCCCGGGAAGGTCACGACCCACCAGGCGCTTTGGGCAAATTGCAACACGTCAGAGAGCATGGTGCCCCATTCCGGCGTAGGCGGCTGTGCGCCCATCCCCAGGAAGCCGAGGGCAGCCATATCGAGAATGGCGTTAGAGAAGCCAAGCGACGCCTGAACAATCAGCGGCGCAAGACAGTTAGGAAGAATATTGACGAACATCTGGCGCATCGCACCGGCTCCGGCCACGCGGGATGCGGTAACGTAGTCGCGGTTAACCTCCACCAGGACGGCGGCGCGCGTCAGACGCACATAGTGCGGCAATGCCACGAACGTCAGCGCCAGCGCGGCGTTGCCAATCGAGGGCCCAAATACCGCCACCAGCACCAGCGCCAGTAGCAGGCTCGGCAGTGCCAGCATGATATCGACCACACGCATGATGACGTTATCGACAATCCCGCCAAAGTAACCGGCAATCAGCCCGAGAATCACGCCCATCAGCAGGGAGAGCACCACCACCAGACAGCCGACCAACAGAGACAAACGCGCACCGTACATCAGGCGGGACAGCACATCGCGGCCCACATCATCAGTACCAAACAGATGCGCCATGGTACCGCCTTCCTGCCACGCAGGAGGAGCCAGCAGCGTATCGCGGAACTGCTCTGCCGGGTTGTACGGCGCGAGGACGTTGGCAAAGACCGCAATCAGGATCATCACGACAACGTACACCAGCCCAACAACCGCACCTTTGTTGCGTTTAAAATAGTGCCAGAACTCCTGCAGCGGGGTCATGGGCACCGGTGCAGCAATAACTTTATTTTCAGTAACCTGTGACATGATGGCCCCTTACTTCCTATGCCGAATACGCGGGTTCACCACGCCGTACAGCAGGTCTACCAGCAGGTTGACGAGGATAATCATCGTCGCGACCAGCAGCACCCCGCCCTGTACCACTGGATAATCACGGCGTTGTAGCGCATCGATCAACCAGCGTCCCAGTCCCGGCCACGAGAAAATAGTCTCGGTCAGGATCGCCCCAGCCAATAACGTACCGACCTGCAGGCCGATAACGGTCACAACGGGAAGCATCGCGTTACGCAGAGCGTGAATGATGATGACGCGCATACGGGTCAGGCCTTTGGCGCGTGCGGTACGAATGTAATCTTCACCCAGTACTTCCAGCATTGATGAACGAGTCATACGCACAATTACCGCCAGAGGAATGGTGCCAAGCACCATTGCCGGCAGGATCATATGCGCCAGCGCATCGATAAAGTTGCCCTCTTCACCCCAAATGGCGGTGTCAATCAGCATGAAACCGGTCAGGGGATTGGAATCATCAAGGAACACCATGTCGCTCACCCGACCGGAAACCGGCGTCAGGTTCCACTGCACGGAAACCAGCATGATCAGCATCATGCCCCACCAGAAAATCGGCATGGAGTAACCCGTCAGCGCCAGGCCAACGGCAGTGTGATCGAAAATGGAGCCGCGCTTAACGGCAGCAAGTACCCCCACCGGAATACCCACCGCAACGGCGAAAATCATCGCGCAGACGCCAAGTTCCAGCGTTGCTTTAAAGCGAGGAACGAACTCTTCCCACACCGGTAATCGGCTTTTCAGCGAGATACCTAAATCACCATGCATAACCCCCCAGATGTAATGGAGGTACTGCTGCCACATCGGTTTATCCAGACCGAGTTCAGCCAACAGTTGAGCATGACGCTCAGGGGAAATTCCACGCTCACCCGCCATGATCATTACCGGATCGCCGGGGATCATATGAACGAAAGCAAAGGTGAGAAGAGTGATACCGATAAACGTGGGGATGACGAGTCCCAAACGTCGGAGAATGAACTGCAACATAACCCGGATTCTCTCTAATGACGCACGGCCTGGAACCGTGAATCTGTATTGCTCACAAATCTTATCTCCCCCTCCAGCGAGAGGGAGATAAAGCATTACTGTCAGGTGGCGCTACGGTGACCCGACTTAACGGTCCGTAGCGCTGCCTGGCTTGCTTTTAATTATTCGACAGAGACGTTTTCGAAGTGATGTTTGCCTAATGGATCAACCACATAGCCTTTCACTTCTTTACGCACTGGTTCATACACGGTGGAGTGAGCAACAATCAGAGCCGGGGCCTGATCGTGCATAACAACCTGAGCTTGCTTGTACAGTTCAATACGTTTGTTGTGATCGTCGGTCGCACGCGCCGGCTGGATCAGATCTTCAAACGGCTTGTAGCACCAGCGAGAGTAGTTGGAACCGTCTTTCGCTGCCGCACAGCTGAACAGGGTGGCGAAGAAGTTGTCCGGATCCCCGTTGTCACCGGTCCAACCCATCATCACCGCCTGATGCTCACCCGCTTTGGCGCGTTTCAGATATTCGCCCCACTCGTAGGTCACAATCTTGGCCTGAACGCCAATTTTCGCCCAGTCAGCCTGAACCATTTCCGCCATACGGCGGGCGTTCGGGTTGTAAGGACGCTGTACCGGCATGGCCCACAGCTCAACGGTGAAGCCTTTATCCTGACCCGCTTCCTTCAGCAGCGCTTTAGCCTTTTCAGGATCGTAGGTGTAGTCTTTAACGTCGTCGTTATAGCCCCACATGGTCGGTGGGATCAGGTTTTTCGCGGCAACGCCAGCGCCCTGATATACCGCTTTAATGATGGCTTCTTTGTTCACCGCGTAGGTCAGCGCCTGACGGACTTTCACGTCATCAAACGGTTTCTTCTCGGTGTTGAAAGAGAGGTAGCCAACGTTCAGACCGGCCTGCTCCATCAGGTTAATGTTTTTATCCTGCTTCATGCGCGCGATATCTGCCGGGTTCGGGTACGGCATCACCTGGCACTCGTTCTTCTGCAGTTTGGCGTAACGCACGGAAGCGTCAGGTGTAATGGAGAAGACCAGACGGTCAATCTGTGGCTTGGTGCCCCAGTAACCTTCGAATGCTTTATACAGAATACGGGAGTCTTTCTGGTACTGCTGCAGCTGGAACGGACCGGTCCCAATTGGGTTCAGATCCACTTTCTCCGGGGAACCGGCTTTCAGCATGTTGTCTGCATATTCTTTGGAAAGAATAGAAGCGAAGTCCATCGCCAGGTCAGCCAGGAAAGGCGCCTCCGGGCGAGTCAGCACGAACTGAACGGTTTTATCGTCCACTTTTTTCACTTCGGAGATCAGATCTGGCAGACCCATCCCTTCGAAGTATTCATAGCTACCGCCAGAGACTTTGTGGTACGGGTTCTGGGCATTTTTCTGACGATCGAAAGAGAACACCACGTCATCGGCGTTTAAATCGCGCGTCGGTTTGAAATCTTTGTTGTCCTGCCACTTCACGCCCTGGCGCAGGTGGAAGGTATAGGTTTTACCGTCTTCGCTGATTTCCCACTTCTCAGCAAGGCCCGGGATCACTTCAGTTGTACCGGTTTTGAACTCGACCAGGCGGTTATAGATCGGTACGGAGCTGGCATCATAGGTCGTGCCAGAGGTGAAAAGCTGTGGGTTAAAGCCTTCAGGAGATCCTTCTGAACAATAAACCAGAGTTTTAGCCTGTACGCTTGCGGCGCAGGTCATAGCCACCAGGCTCAGACCAAGCTTCAGCATCCCTGACTTCTTCAAGGAAATACTCATTCTTCTGCTCCAAATGTGATGTTTGTTGTTTTACCCTTTGCAGTGGGTTTGCACCGCCTGGCCTTTTTTGTTTTTTACCCGGCCGGGTCGGCGTTAAGAGGATAGGGATTCCGTTCACATAAGCGACTGAGTTGCAGTGCGGATTCTCCATGAAATGCCCCTCATGCCCTACAATCTGTCAACAGAATGTGAAAACGTCAATACAGGTAACCGTGATTTACACCAACGGTGAGAATTCGCAAACAAAGATTAAAAAAAGTGCAGAAGGACATTTTCAGCAGGGAAATTTGTGCTACGCGCACTATGCCAGAATAAACATCTTCATATTTCGCAACATTTGGTGATTAACATTTATGCAAATTATTAAAACTTTCTAAATTAATGCTGCATATCTGAGCGATTAATGCCATGAACGCTAAAGCGCACAGCGGAAAATGCCAGGTTCAGCCATAAGTAGCGCAAAAAAAGTTTCAAGCAAATATAAAAAAAGGCAATGGAATATGTCACAGAATCGTTAACAGTCAGTGGGAAGTGGTGCACAATTTTTGCAGATAAAAGGAAGGTCAATTTTGGTCGGTGAGAGAGGATTACTCGCCACTAATGCAAAAAACCCTGCTCGTTGAGCAGGGTTTTGAATTTGGTCGGTGATAGAGGATTCGAACCTCCGACCCCTTCGTCCCGAACGAAGTGCGCTACCAGGCTGCGCCAATCACCGAATGCGGGGCGCATCTTACTGCTCAGCCGCGCCCCCGTCAATCCCTTAGTATCAAAATGCCATTTGATCGGCGAGAAAGTCAGCAGCCCAATTACTGAGCCGTAACCTTCTTCGCGTCCGGGATACGGCACCAGTTGTTATTCTCGTTAATACCGCCATTTGGCGAGGTATAACCGAGGCAACCCAAAATAGTGTCGTACAGTTCCACATGACGACGCGGCACCTTCATATCCGCTTCTTGCTTCAGGTGTGCAAACGCCTTCGCATGGTCTGGGTCTTCCAGATATTTGTCTGACATCCACACCAGCATTGGAACGCGGAACTGCTCTGGCGGAGCCATTTTACGCGGCGTACCGTGCAGGTGCTCACGCTCGTTAATCGACTCACCGTGATCGGCGGCGTAGAACACTATCGCTTTCTTATCCCGCAGTTGATCAAACACTTTGGTAATAAAGTGATCAACATAGGTTACCGAGTTATCAAAAGAGTTAATCATCTCGGCTTTCGAGCAACCGCTATCCACATTGACACACTCCGGCTTCCACTGCGCATATTCGCGGGTGTAGCGCTGCGTGTAGTTAAAATGCGAACCTTTGGTATGCAGAATAATCAGACGTTTGCCATCATCATCCGTCGGTTGCAGAGACTGCTGCATTTCGGTAATCAACAGCATATCGTCAACGTTCTTGCCACGGTTACGCGGCTCTGCGCCAATCTGCTCTCGGTAAGCGATGTTCTCCGCCATGGTATTGCTGTAGAACCACATCTCGCTTTGCATCGCGTAGAGGTCTGTCTTGAACCCTAACTGACCGAGCACGGAAAAGACGTTTTGTTCTTTCAGGGTACGCTGCGGGTTTTCTTCCGCCCCACCTTCACGCACAAACATACAGCGCAGCGAAAGCTTGGTCGCCGTGTCACAGGAATATCCACGGAACGCGGCCAGGTTTTTCTCCTGGGCGAGCCTTGGCGTGGTATTTCGCTCATAGCCAAAAATCCCCATATGGTCCCAGCGGGTGGTTTCGCCGATAATAAAGACCACATAGGTGTCGTCGAGGTTCTTGGGCTCAACATAGGTAAATTTCTTCGCCGGGTTCATCAACGATTTGTTGTCTGAGGATTCATCCACCTGTGCCCAGGCGTACAGACCCAGCGCAGAGAGCCAGTTTGACGGCAAATAAGAGTTCGCCACAACCCCGCCATAGCTGGGTAAATCGATACCTGTTTCTCGCTCTACGCTTCTCTGTTGCATGCTCAGCAGGCGAATCGGCGCCCACACCATCAGGCCGGCCAGTAAAACTACCGCTACGCTACGCCACCTCATGCCCGGTGTACGAATTTGTCTCATCAACGTGTAGCGGCAGCGGTTACTCCAAATCAGCACCAAGGGAATAATACTGACCGAAACCAGCCACACGATGAAATGCCAGCCGACGACTTCTTTCGATAAATCAATATCCGTGGTCATTACGGAGGCGATAATACCGTAACCAATTACCACGTTCAGGAAGGTCATATAATAACTGGCGCCGGCAGAACACAGCACCAAACAGGTTGCCAGGACACGCCAGGCGCGGCGGCCAAACAAAGAGAGAAGTCGTAGTAAAAAGAAGGTCACCAGCACAGTGCCGGCCAATTCAACAACCGCGGAGAGTCCTTTCCAGACGGTAAAATCGTGCGCATATCCGCTGAAACGACGGAAAAATACAGCACAGTTCATAAACAAACCGATATAGATTGCCAGCAAGAAACTGAGTTTCTGCTGCGTCATCGACTTAATGTATCTCATGCAAACAAACCCTGGAAATCGGGATAAAAAACCCTGAGCAGCGATCAATCAGACCTGACAGAGGAAAAATGCGACAACAGCAGAGGTGAAATGTCTACGAGCGCGGGTAAGTAGACCACAGGAGGGAGCAAAAGTGCTTATAGAGAATGAAAATGGCGCATAAATTTTTGTAAATATATGCGCCAGGTATTAATCATACTACTAATAGATTTAGGCGTGCGCCTCGGTATAGACGCTACGTTGTGGCTGACGAATAGTGGTAGAAAGCGCCAGCGAAATGATTAACAGCGCAAAGATGACGCAGAAGGTCACATAGAACCCGCCAAACAGCGAGGCGATAATGGAACCGCAAATGCTACCGATACCGAAGCCCAGGTAAATAACACCGTAGTTTTTAGCCAGGTTATTCAGACCGAAGAACTCGCTGACCAGTGACGGGAATACGGTGATGGTGCCGCCAAAGTTAAATGCGACACAGGCAATAGCCATAAAGAAGCTTACGTCATTCAGCGGCGCGAACAACAGTGCAGCCATACCGACCAGAGAAACGACCTGACCAATGGTGATCACGCGAATACGGGAGATTTTATCGGACAGAATCCCCAGCACCAGACGACCCGACAGGTTCGCGATAGAAATGACGGTAACCGCATTCGCCGCCGTCGCCACATCCATATGCGCCAGGCTTTGTGCGATATCTTTCGCCACGCCAATGACGTACAGACCGCTCATACACGCTGTCAGGAACATGACTGCCAGCATCCAGTACTGCGGTTTGCGCATGGACTGCGCCAGGGTGTAGTCGTTCTCAACTACGCCATTCTTCGCTTTCACTTCCTGATTCGGCGCATCTTTCATCAGCGTGGAGCCAAAGACGATCATCACCAGTACGATCGCCCCCCAAATCATGAAGGTTTTTTCCAGGCCCACGGTGCTCAGCAGTTGGCTGTCGATAAATTTAAAACCGAGGCTGCCAAGGCCATAAGAACCGATGGCAAAGGCGGAAATCAGCCCTTTACGCTCAGGGAACCATTTTACGCAGTTGGAAAGCGTTAACAGGTAACCTGCGCCGTCCGCCAGACCAACCAGCACACCGGCGCTCAGCCACAGCATAATCAGGCTGTTGGAATAGGCGGTTAAGAAGAAACCGACGCCGAGTAAAATACCGGAGGCCATGGTGACGCGTTTCACGCCAAAACGTTCCTGCAGCTTGCCGGCAACGGAAGAGGAAATCGCCAGCCCGAGACTCAGCAGGCCAAAGGAAAATGCCACCTGACTTACCGGCGCATCGAGCTTAGAAGAGAGCGCGCCATTAAACAGGCTCCAGGTATAAACAGAACCTAAAGCAAATTGGGTAATAATCGTGCCGATCAGTGTTAGCCAGCGAGTGCGCTGATAATCAGAAGTTTTCATGGCAGTCTTCCTGCATAAGCAAAATGGGAAATTCTCTGCCAACAACCATACCGAAGCGCTTTTATGGCCAGGAGAAAACGGCATGAAATGCCACCAGGACGGAATGAAATGCCTGGAATGCGGAATGAATGACGAGACAAAAAGTCGGGTTACTGAATTTTATCGTAAGAGTTAGTACACGCTATCGCTGAGGGGCGTGTGATTGTTGATCTCAATATGTAACAGAGATGTTTATATGATGATTGTTTGCGTTAAAATTTGGCACTCACTCCCATGGTGTACATATAGTCGCTGTTATTGGTGCTATTTTCCGCCTGCGAAAGCGCCGCGTAAGCCGCCATGTGCCGGTTCAACAGCATATCTGCGCCAACGGTAACATCCAGCCAGTTACCGTCTTGACCCGCCGCCGTCATGCGACTGAGGCCCGACTGCGCTTTCCAGATATTCTCGCCAAACTGCTGGTTATAGCTGATTTGCGCCCACGGTCGCACATCACCGAACTGAGAATTGACTCGCCAGCCTAACGTGCTGACGCTGGCATGCCACAGCGGATCGTTCTGCGTTACCGACGTCACGCTATCGCCAAATTCGTTGTAAGTAGACGTGGTCGAACCGTCATAATGCAGCGCGGCCACCGGACCGGTCATCACCTGCCTTGAAAGCGGAAAGTTCCAGCCCATACTCATGCCGCTGGTCGCATCCATAGGCGTTTCATCCGCCAGATTCACCACGGGACCCGCCACGTTTTGAGTGGAGCGAATACGTTCTTCCAGAATGTCGTTATAACGTGGTTGGTGATCGCTGTCCCATGTATAACGTTCAGCCGTATGCCCTGACATCGCATCAACGATATATTCTTGTTGCCAGCCATATGCTGTATTGATGAACAGCGCACAAACTACGACGCTCGCCAGAGTTAACCTTTGGCGACCACTACTGTTTCTTATAATCATCAACGCGACTCCAGAAAAGAGCCGAATTCGGCGATATTATTGTCATTGTGTGAAGGATATCGGGCCCATCAGGCCCTGTATTAAATATTGTCTTTTTAGCTGGCGCGTCAAGGCGGGCCGAATGAAATTTTTACGCCAGTAAAAACAGCGAGGAAGAATATGCAGCGTTGCGGATGGGTCAGCCAGGACCCACTTTACATTGCCTACCACGACAAGGAATGGGGCGTCCCCGAAACAGATGGCAACAAGCTGTTCGAAATGATCTGTCTGGAAGGCCAACAGGCCGGTTTATCGTGGATCACCGTGCTAAAGAAACGGGAAAATTATCGCCACGCCTTCCACCATTTTGACCCGGAAAAAGTGGCGGCCATGACTGAAGAGGATGTGGAAAGACTGGTACTGGATGCAGGTATTATTCGCCATCGAGGAAAAATTCAGGCCATTATCGGCAACGCTCGCGCCTTTCTGACCATGGCGCAAAACGGAGAATCATTTAGCGAGTTCGTCTGGTCGTTTGTTGATAACCAACCGCAACTGACCCGCGCCGCCAACCTGAGCGATATCCCCACCTCTACATCGGCGTCAGATGCGCTGTCTAAAGCGTTAAAAAAACGCGGATTTAAGTTTGTCGGCACCACCATTTGTTACTCCTTTATGCAGGCATGCGGCCTGGTCAACGACCATGTCACCAGCTGTATCTGTTACCCGAGAGAACAACATGATTCGTGAATCAAAGGCTGACGATCTACCGTCGATTCTGGCGCTGTGGATGGAAAGCACGATCCATGCCCATCCGTTTATCGAAGAACGCTACTGGCGCGAAAGTGAATCCATCGTGCGGGATGTTTATCTGCCAGCCGCACAAACCTGGGTATGGGAAGAAGAAGGGGTGCTCAAAGGCTTTGCCAGCGTCATTGACGACCGCTTTCTCGGCGCGCTGTTCGTGGCACCTGCCGCCATCAGAAGCGGGATCGGCAAAGCGCTGGTGCAGCATGTGCAGCAGCGCTTTTCGTTACTCAGCCTCGAGGTCTACCAGAAGAATCAATCAGCGGTGAACTTCTACCATGCGCTGGGTTTTCGCATTGAAGATGGCGCATGGCAGGAAGAGACTCACCATCCCACGTGGATTATGGGTTGGCAGGCGGATCAAACGCCGTAAGCGTCAACGTTGGTCCGCTGTATTTTTCGAGCCACGCCAGCGCAGTGTTGCCCGCACAGCCATTCCCCAGCTTCGAGCTGGGGAGATCTTTGGTCAGCACGTTGACGGCGCCATTTTTACAAATACCGTTGGCGGCGAGGTCCAAATCAGGCCAGGCGCCCTCATGAATACAGATGACACCGGGTTTAATTCCCGTCGTCACGACCGCTCCCGCCAGAACGTGCCCACGCTGGTTCCACACCCTGACCGTGTCGCCATCCGCAATACCGCGCGCTTTGGCATCCTGCGGATGAATCGTGACGGGCTCACGATCCGCTACCGCATACTGTTCGCGCAACGCGCTGTAATTTAGCTGACTGTGCAAACGGTGCGCCGGATGGGCGGAAAGCAGCTGTAACTGGCCCGGCTCGGCGTTACCGAACCACTCATCCGGCTCCAGCCACATCGGATGCCCCGCACAGTCCGCGTAACCGTAACTGGCAATCCTCGCGGAGTAGATTTCAATTTTACCGCTGTCCGTTTTCAGCGGATGCGCCTGTGGGTTGCGGCGAAAATCCGCGAAACGGATAAACTGCGCGCTGGCGGCGTTTTCTGGCATTTCGATCAGCGCATTCCGCTGCCAAAACTCGGTGAATGGCGGCAACGTCACCTGCTGGCTAGCCCCACGCTGCCCGGCAATGTTGTAAAAAGTCTCCAGCCATTCCAGCTCGCTTTTGCCTTCGGTAAATCGCTCATATCCGCCCTTCTCCCAGCGTTCACTCAGCTCGGCAAAGACATCAAAATCATTTCGCGCTTCATCCTGCGGCGATACAACCTGCTTCATCGGCACCAGATGCTGGTTGCTGTAATCGCCAGTCATGGTCAAATCATTACGCTCAAAAGACGTCGTCGCTGGCAGCACGATATCCGCATGCTTCGCTGCGGCTGTCCAGAAACACTCTGAGATAACCACCAGCTCCGGTTTTTGCCAGGCGCGAATCAGACGGTTGGTGTCCTGATGATGGGTGAAGTTAGCGCCGCCCGCCCACCACAGCATACGGATGTCCGGGAAATGGCGGTCCATCCCGTTGTGCTGATAAAAACCACCCGGGTTCTCCAGCGCTTCAACAATTCGCGCCACCGGGATTTTATCCACCGCGTCGGTGCCGTTTTTAACGCTGCCCTGCATTGAAGCCAGCACCGCAGCACGGCGCGTGGGGTTGCCGCCGTTGGCAAAATGATACGACAGCCCAAAGCCGCCGCCAGGCGTCCCGATTTGCCCGAGCATGGCGGCCAGCGTGACAATCATCCAGTGTTTCTGCTCGCCATACTGCTGGCGTTGCATACCCCATCCCGCCATCAGCATGGTGGTGTTTTTGTGAAATATCGCCGCAAGTTCACGTATTTTCGTCGCCGGAACGCCACAAATTTCAGCGGCCCATTCTGCCGTTTTTGCAACATCGTCAGATTTGCCCAGCAGATAGTCAGCAAAACGGTCATATCCGGTCGTACACCGGGCAAGAAAGTCCGCGTCGTGCCAGCCGTTTTCCACCAGCGTATGCGCGATACCCAGCATCAGCGCCACGTCGGTTCCCATATGTGGAGCGATCCATTCCATCTTCTCGCCAAAGAAATCGACGCTTTCCGATCGCATCGGATCGATACAGATCAACCGCTTCCCGCTGCCACGCAGTGCCTCAAAGTAAGCGAGGCCCTGCTCGTCGGAGGCGTTCCAGGCAATTTTCAGGGTATTCAGCGGATTGGCGCTCCATAACACCACCACTTCGCTGTTCTCCAGCACCACCGGCCAACTGGTCTGCTGCTGGTAAACTTCGTTACCGCCCACCACGTACGGCATGATGGCCTGCGCAGCACCCGTCGAGTAATCCCCCAGATGCCCGGTATAACCACCCGCCAGCGCCATATAACGCTGTAGCAGGGTCGCTGCTTTGTGTAACACGCCGTTGGAACGCCAGCCGTAGGAACCGGCAAAAATCGAGGCCGGGCCGTAGCTGTCACGGATGCGTTTATGCTGCGTATGGATAAGATTCAGCGCGTCGTCCCAACTGACACGAACAAATTCATCCTGCCCGCGCACCCCCTGCGGATTCTCCGGCGAGGCGAGAAAGCCTTTACGCACCATGGGAAAACGTACCCGCGTTTTACTGTGTACCTGGTCGCGCACCACGGTTTGCAAAGAGTTGGGATGGGCGGTGGGCAGCGCGCCGCGAGAGGAGAAAACCGTCTCGCCATCGGTTTCGACGAGAATAGGTCCCCAGTGGGCGGCGGTTAACACCGAGTAATGTGCGGGTGAATTAGCCAAGATGGCGCTCCTGAATGCGATGTGACGGCTTATTTATTATGCCGTTCAATGTTACTTACAAATTTCAGAGTGTTCCCTGGAATTTTCTTCATGTTCACACGTCATAATCAACCGCCACGGTCGCTGTGGCAAAGAAGAAAAAGTCATTAAGGAATTAAGATGAAGAAACGTGTTTTTGTTATTGCTGCCATCGTGAGCGGCGCCCTGGCGGTTTCTGGCTGCACAACAAACCCTTACACCGGAGAACGCGAAGCGGGTAAATCCGGCATTGGCGCGGGTATTGGCTCTCTGGTCGGCGCGGGTATTGGCGCACTCTCTTCTTCGAAGAAAGATCGCGGCAAAGGCGCGCTGATTGGTGCGGCGGCTGGCGCGGCCGTTGGCGGCGGTGTCGGCTATTACATGGACGTGCAGGAAGCAAAACTGCGCGACAAAATGCAGGGAACGGGCGTCAGCGTGACGCGCAGTGGCGATAACATCATTCTGAATATGCCAAATAACGTCACCTTCGACAGCAACAGCAGCAACCTGAAACCTGCGGGTGCCAACACCCTGACTGGCGTGGCAATGGTACTGAAAGAGTACAATAAAACCGCCGTCAACGTGCTCGGCTTCACCGACAGCACCGGCAGTCAGGATCTGAATATGCGCCTGTCGCAGCAGCGCGCGGACTCCGTGGCCAGCGCCTTAATCACTCAAGGCGTCGCCGCTAACCGTATCCGCACTCAGGGTATGGGCCCGGCAAACCCGATCGCCAGTAACAGCACGGCGGAAGGTAAAGCACAAAACCGCCGCGTAGAGATCACCTTAAGCCCGCTCCAGTAACTTTTTGTGCCGGATAATGGCAGCGTCTTATCCGGCATGAAGCACTTGCCATCGTTGATTTTCGCGTTAAGGTGTTGTCACCAAATTTAGGGAAATCAGCGATGAGCAAATCAACACGGGCAACCATCAGCGATGTGGCGAAAGCCGCAAAAACCGGCAAGACCAGCATTTCACGCTACCTCAACGGTGAAAAGCACCTGCTTTCCGACGCGCTACTGGCCCGCATTGAACAAGCCATTGCCGATCTCGACTACCGTCCCAGCCTGATGGCAAGAGGCCTGAAACACGGTCGTACCCGTCTGATTGGTCTGATCATCGCCGATATTACTAATCCCTACTCCGTCAACGTGTTAAGCGGTATTGAAGCCGCCTGTCGCGATAAGGGCTTTACCCCGCTGGTGTGTAACACCAACAACGAAGTGGATCAGGAGCTGCATTATCTCGACCTGCTGCGCAGCTACCAGGTCGAAGGGATTGTGGTCAACGCCGTTGGAATGCGCGAAGAGGGGCTGAACCGTCTGCAACAGTCTGCGCTGCCGATGGTTCTGATTGACCGTAAAATTCCCGATTTTGCCTGTGATATGGTCGGGCTGGATAACACCCAGGCGGCAACGGTTGCCACTGAACATCTGGTCGAGCAAGGTTTTGAAGCCATCCTGTTCCTCAGCGAGCCGCTGGGCATGGTGAATACCCGCCGCGAACGCCTGAGCGCTTTTCGCGCCACGCTCGCACAGTACCCCGGCGTTATCGCGCAAAATGCCGAAGTCCCGCTAACGGACAATACGCAACTGGATGACACGCTGCGCCAGTTTCACCAGCAGCATCGGGGGATGCGCAAAGCCGTTATCTCTGCCAACGGCGCTCTCACGCTGCAGGTTGCCCGCGCCCTGAAGCGCATTGGCCTTAACTGGGGCAGCGATATCGGCCTGCTCGGTTTTGACGAACTGGAATGGGCGGAGCTGGCGGGCGTCGGTATCACCACGTTGAAACAACCCACATGGCAGATTGGCTACACCGCCGTTGAGCAGGTTGTACGCCGAATTGATGGCGGTTCTGCTGCCATTCAGGAACAGGTATTCTCCGGCGAGCTGATCGTACGCGGCTCAACCGCCCGTTAAATTTCCTTCGTGATGGTGATCATAAATTCGACATCATGAGCTTTTCTTTGGAACCGGTTCCATATAGCGTTATAACAAGAATGCTAGTCTGGAGTTTCCATGAAAAGAAAAATTATGGTGGTTACCGCCGCCTACGGCTACGACCAGGTGCGGGCAGCAGGCGGGCAAACGGCAATGTTGCCCATCATTGCCGAAGCCGGTGCTGACGGCGTCGAAATCCGCCGCGAGTTATTAACCGACGCCGAGCTGAAAACGCTGTCCACAATGGCCTCTGCAATCGAACTCTTCGGCCTGCTGGCCTGTTATTCAGCGCCTGAACCGTTATTCCTTGAGGATGGGAACCTGAATCCCCGACTTCCGCAGCTCCTCGAAGAAGCGCAGGCCCTACAGGCGCTGTGGTTAAAAGTCTCTCTCGGTCATTTTTCCCATACCGAACAGTTCGACGATTTACGTGAATGGCTGGACAACAGCGGCATGGAGCTGGTTGTGGAAAACGATCAGACCGCCTGCGGACGCCTGCAGCCGATGCAACGCTTTAATGAAGCCTGTCAGACGCAAAACCTGCCGATATCTCTGACTTTCGATATGGGCAACTGGCTGTGGGTTGGCGACTCCCCGGAACAGGCCGCGCAGAACCTGGCGCCAACCGTCGGATATATCCATGTCAAAGCCGCAGTTACGCATCGCGATAGCTACCGTGCCGTACCGCCTGATGAAGCAGATTCACGCTGGCTGGCGCTGTTAAAAACGCTGCCCAACGATGTTCCGCGCGGTATTGAGTTCCCCCTGGAAGGGCAGGATTTGACGGCGGTTACCCGCCACTACGTCGAGCTGTTACGCGAGGAGTAACACATGAAAAATTCACTGGATGCGGTCACTATTGGTGAAGCGATGGCGATGTTTGTCGCCACGCAAACCGGCGAACTGACGGATGTAGAACAGTTTATCAAGCGCGTTGCAGGCGCTGAACTCAACGTGGCGACCGGTCTTGCTCGTCTGGGCCTGAAGGTCGGCTGGGTGAGCCGCGTAGGCAATGACAGTTTTGGTCGTTTTATCGTTAAGTCGCTGGAAAAAGAAGGGATTGATGCGCAGGGAGTTACCCAGGACGGGCGTTACGCTACCGGCTTTCAGCTTAAATCTAAGGTCGAAAATGGAACCGATCCCATTGTGGAGTATTTCCGCAAAGGGTCCGCCGCCAGCCACCTCAGCGTTGAGGACTATCACGAGGACTATTTCGCCAGCGCGCGCCACTTGCACCTGAGCGGCGTGGCGGCTGCGCTTTCTGCCAGTTCCTATGAACTACTGGCGCACACCGCCCGCACGCTGAAAGCCCAGGGGAAGACCATCTCGTTCGATCCAAATTTGCGTCCGGTGCTGTGGAAAAGCGAAGCCGAGATGGTGGAAAAACTGAACCGGCTGGCATTCCAGGCTGACTGGGTTTTACCTGGATTAAAAGAGGGGATGATTTTAACCGGCCAACAGACGCCTGAAGCCATCGCCGACTTTTATCTGCGTCACGGAGTGAAGGCCGTGATCATCAAAACCGGGGCTGATGGTGCCTGGTACAAAACAGCCAGCGGTGAACAAGGTTGCGTTGCACCGGTAAAAGTCGACAACGTGGTCGATACGGTCGGCGCAGGCGATGGCTTTGCCGTGGGCGTTATCAGTGCCCTGCTGGAAGGCCGTTCGCTGCATCAGGCGGTGACCCGCGGCAATAAAATCGGCGCACTGGCCATTCAGGTTCAGGGCGACAGCGAAGGATTACCCACACGTGAACAATTAGGGGAATAAACTCCCGGCCAACTCTGTCTCTGTACCCTACATACAGAGGCGGCGTATCAGCATAACCAGAGGGCAGTCTATGAATAGCTCAACTAATGCAGCAAAACGCTGGTGGTACATTATGCCAATCGTGTTTATCACGTATAGCCTGGCGTACCTTGACCGTGCGAACTTCAGCTTCGCCTCCGCCGCCGGTATCAACGAGGACCTCGGCATTACCAAAGGGATCTCTTCCCTGCTGGGCGCTCTGTTTTTCCTCGGCTATTTCTTCTTTCAGATCCCAGGCGCGATTTACGCAGAACGGCGCAGCGTACGAAAACTGATTTTTGTCTGTCTGATCCTCTGGGGCGCATGCGCGTCGTTAACCGGTATGGTCAGCAATATTCCAATGCTTGCCGCCATCCGCTTTATTCTTGGCGTCGTTGAAGCCGCGGTGATGCCCGCAATGCTGATTTATATCAGCAACTGGTTTACGAAATCCGAGCGCTCGCGCGCTAACACTTTCCTGATCCTCGGCAACCCGGTTACCGTCCTGTGGATGTCTGTGGTTTCCGGTTATCTGATTCAGGCGCTGGGCTGGCGGGAAATGTTTATCATCGAGGGCTTCCCGGCCATCATCTGGGCGTTCTGCTGGTGGGTATTGGTAAAAGACAAACCGTCTCAGGTCGGCTGGCTGTCAGAATCTGAAAAAGCCGCCCTTCAGGCGCAACTGGAAAAAGAGCAGCAAGGCATCAAAGCCGTGCGTAACTATAGCGAGGCCTTCCGCTCACGTAACGTCATCCTGCTGTGCATGCAGTATTTCGCCTGGAGTATTGGCGTCTATGGTTTTGTCCTGTGGCTACCGTCGATTATCCGCAACGGCGGCGCAAATCTGGGCATGGTAGAGGTTGGCTGGCTGTCATCCGTACCTTATCTGGCGGCGACGGCGGCGATGATCCTTGTCTCCTGGGCCTCCGATAAGCTGCAAAACCGTAAACTGTTTGTCTGGCCGCTGTTATTGATAGCCGCTTTCGCTTTTATCGGCTCCTGGGCCGTGGGTGCAGACCACTTCTGGATTTCTTACACGCTGTTAGTTATTGCGGGTGCGGCAATGTACGCCCCATATGGCCCCTTCTTCGCCATCATCCCGGAAATGCTGCCGCGCAACGTCGCCGGGGGTGCAATGGCGCTGATTAACAGCATGGGCGCGCTAGGCTCATTCTTTGGTTCATGGTTTGTCGGCTACCTCAATGGCGCAACCGGCAGCCCATCCGCCTCGTACATTTTTATGGGGGTAGCGCTTTTTGTCTCAGTATGGCTAACTTTAATTGTTAAGCCTGCTAATAATCAGCAATTACCTATTGGCGCACGCCACGCTTAAATTTTAACTTACGGAGATTCGCATGAAGCCGTCCATTATTCTCTATAAAGCGTTACCTGACGATTTACTGCATCGCCTGGAAGAGCATTTTACTGTGACTCATGTACCTAACCTGCGCCCGGAAACGGTCGCACAGCACGCCGAGGCTTTTGCCAACGCGGAAGGTATGCTGGGTTCCAGTGAAGCCGTCAATACCGCCCTACTGGAGAGAATGCCCAGGCTACGTGCGACATCCACGATTTCCGTAGGCTATGACAACTTCGACGTCGATGCCCTCAACGCGCGCAAGGTGCTGTTGATGCACACGCCAACCGTGCTGACGGAAACTGTCGCCGATACGGTAATGGCGCTGGTGTTAAGCACCGCTCGCCGCGTGGTAGAAGTTGCTGAACGGGTTAAAATTGGCGAGTGGACCAAAAGTATCGGGCCGGACTGGTTTGGTACGGATGTACACCACAAAACGCTGGGGATTGTCGGCATGGGCCGTATTGGTCTGGCGCTGGCGCAACGCGCGCATTTTGGTTTTAGCATGCCGATTCTTTATAACGCGCGCCGTCATCACCAGGAGGCGGAAGAACGCTTCAACGCGCGTTACTGCGACCTCGATACGCTGTTGCAGGAGTCCGATTTTGTCTGCCTTATCCTGCCGTTAACCGAAGAAACGCATCATCTGTTTAGTACCGAACAGTTTGCCAAAATGAAGTCCTCCGCCATTTTCATTAACGCCGGGCGTGGGCCAGTGGTCGATGAAAAAGCGCTGATTGCCGCCCTGCAAAGCGGGGAAATTCATGCCGCAGGCCTGGATGTGTTTGAGCAGGAGCCATTACCGGCAGACTCACCGTTATTGGCGTTGCCAAACGTGGTAGCCGTGCCGCACATAGGTTCAGCTACGCATGAAACGCGCTATAACATGGCGGCCTGTGCGGTGGATAACTTAATCGATGCGCTGCAAGGACGCGTTGAGAAGAATTGCGTGAACCCGCAGGTCGCGCCATAAACAAAAGGCCGGGTAGCGCTTACGCTTACCCGGCCTTTTATGTATTACAGCGCCTTCATTACTGAGCGGCATTCACCGCAGCAGTCCAGGCCTGATTAAATGCCTGATGCTGAGAGGCCAACGGGCCAATCAGCGTGTTGTACTGACTTGCCTGCTGTGAAGTTGGGAACTGGATACCGTTAGCGACAAAGCTCACCTGCGTATCCTGCTGTGCCACAAAATCACCGACCTGTACTAACTGCTGCGTGAAGATTTGCGCGGCAGGGATCAGCGGCTGTAGCGCCTCTGAAGGTACAGTGACGACTTTATTGTAGACCTGGTCAAAGACCGGCTTCAGATCCTCGCCCTGCTTCAGCGCGCCATGCGCAGCATCTGCCTGCAGTTTCGCATTCTGCAACTGTTGCCCTAATACGCCCAACGCACCATTTGCCTGACGCAGCGGTTCACGCTGAGTCACATAATCCTGAGGAACACGAATCGCATTTACGCTATCAACCACCGGGCGCAGACCGGAGTCCATTGCCTGATTAACCTGCTGCGAATAGCCATACAGAATCGCGTAATCGGACACAAACGGGCCAAACTGTTTTTTCTGATCGGCGGTCAGCGTTGGTAAACGCTCTCCGCTACGCATTGCAGTATTCTGCAGAAAATCGATAAACGCTTTGCGTTGATCGCCTTCTTTATCAAAACACCCACTCAGGCCAACTACCATTAAGAGCGCCAAAACAGGCGCAAACCAGCGAGAGCAGGACTTACCTGTCGCCATTTTAATACTCCTTTCACCCAAAAATGCGCACAACGACACCCGCGTGCCTGACGTTGACAAGGATAGTCCAGGTCAGCCCCGCAAGATACCCTTTCCGCGTAATCTTGTGGGGGAAAATAACCGCTCCCGCCACCCATCGTTTTGCTAAACAATGCGCCATTTACCACACGACGTCATATTTTAGTCATCTTTACAATCGGGATCGATCGTTCGCAGATCACGACCTTAATCAGTTCGTTAGCCTGCAAAAGATTGTCGACTACGATCCGCTGAAACGAATCCATCACGCAAACCTAAAATCCGGCTTCATTTTTTCCGACTACTCTTAATGAGCTTCGATGAAATTCACGATCCCGCTGTGTGATTTGTAGGAGTTCTCAATGGAATACAAAGATCCTATGTTTGAACTGCTGAGCAGTCTGGAGCAGATTGTTTTTAAAGATGTATCGCAGACGGTTACTCTGACGCAAAAAACCAACCCTTTCACCGAATTTGAACAGCTACGACGAGGGACAGGTTTAAAAACAGATGATTTTGCCCGGGTGATGGGCGTGACGGTCGCGACGGTTCATGAATGGGAGTCTAAACGCGTAAAGCCTTCCAATACCGAATTGAAGTTAATGCGCCTGATTCAGGCAGACCCAAGATTAAGTAAGCAACTGATGGATTGAACTATTTTTCAATTTTACTTATGAACGGTCCTGTAAAAGGGCCGTTCCCTTAAGGGGGTTATCCACAAAAAAGAAAATAGTAGTTGCATCCACATGCGTAAAATGAGTTAATGCCCTCAACGGTTTGACGTACAGACCATTACAGCAGTTAGTAAGGCAAGTCCCTTCAAGAGTTATCGTTGATACCCTTCGTAGTGAGCATTTCCTTTACTGTTAAAAAATCTGTAAAGCACGCCATATCGCCGAAAGGCACACTTATTTTTTAAAAGGTAATACACTATGTCCGGTAAAATGACTGGTATCGTAAAATGGTTCAACGCTGACAAAGGTTTCGGCTTCATCACTCCTGACGATGGCTCTAAAGACGTGTTCGTACACTTCTCTGCTATCCAGAACGATGGCTACAAATCTCTGGACGAAGGTCAGAAAGTTTCCTTCACCATCGAAAGCGGCGCTAAAGGCCCGGCAGCTGGCAACGTAACCAGCCTGTAAGCTTAAAAAGCTCAAAATTCTGAATCCCTGCCAAACGGCGGGGATTTTTTTTATCTGTACTTCGCAAGACTCCCCGCCTAAACGCTTCTTTGCATTACTTTACCCGTCCTCCCTTTGACCTTTCCCTAAGGGCAAGCTTTATAGTGAGCCAGTCTGTATTCCACAACATTCACAAGGAATTGAAGCTATGTCGAAATCCTCACTGCTGCTGGTTTTAGGTTTGCTCACTACAGGTAGCGCGTTCGCAGCAACTCCGGAAGCTGCTTTTCTGGCGGAACACGGGCTCAGCGGTAAATCCGTCGAGCAAATCGTCGAGACCATTGACCAGTCGCCACAGAACCGCCCGCTGCCGTACTCAGCATCTATCACCAGTACCGAACTGAAGCTCTCTTCGGGCGATCAGATTTATACCCTACCGCTCGGTGACAAGTTCTATCTGTCATTTGCCCCTTATGAATGGCAAACACATCCTTGCTTCAACCACAGCCTTTCTGGCTGCCAGGGCGAAATGCCGGAGAAGGCATTCAATGTCAAAGTGACGGATAACAAGGGTGAGGTGGTGGTACAAAAAGTGATGAAGAGCGGTCGAAATGGCTTCGTCGGGGTATGGCTACCGCGCAATATGGCAGGCACAATCGCGGTAAGTTACAACGGTAAAACGGCGGAGTATCCCATCAAGACGATGGAAGACAGCCAGACCTGTCTGACAAAATTACAGCTGCGCTAACTACATACAAAAAAGCCGGATGGCACAATGCTTATCCGGCTTTTCTAAGTCAGCTCAGGAGCGTTACTGCAGCAGAGAAATATCCGCTACGCGCAGGAACAGTTCGCGCAGTTTTGCGAGCATAGACAGACGGTTAATACGCAGATCTTTATCTTCCACGTTGACCATCACTTTCTCGAAGAACGCATCAACCGGTTCACGCAGTTCCGCCAACTCAACCAGCGCTTCCTGGTAACGACCAGCTGCAAAGACAGGCTCCAGCTTATCGCGCAGCACCACAACCTGCAGCGCCAGCGCAATTTCTTCCGGCTCTTTCAGCGTTGCCGAATTTACACGGTCATTCAGCGTCTCTTCAGACTTCGCCAGGATGTTCGATACACGCTTGTTCGCTGCAGCCAGCGCGGACGCGGCTTCCAGCGTACGGAAGTGCGAAACCGCCTTCATACGTGCGTCGAAATCAGCCGGACGAGTCGGACGACGCGCCAGTACTGCCTGAATGGTATCGACGGTGTAACCTTCATCCTGATACCAGGCGCGGAAGCGACCGAGCATAAAGTCGATCACATCATCCACCACGTTGGCGTTAGTCAGCTTGTCGCCATACAGACGAACCGCTTCTTCGGTCAACGTTTGTAGATCCAGATTCAGGTTCTTCTCAACGATGATACGCAGTACGCCCAGCGCGGCACGACGCAGCGCAAACGGGTCTTTGTCGCCTTTCGGATGCTGACCGATACCGAAGATACCCGCCAGTGTGTCCATCTTATCGGCAATCGCCACGGCACAGGCAACCGGGTTAGACGGCAGGTCATCACCGGCAAAACGCGGCTGATACTGCTCGTTCAGCGCCACAGCGACATCTTCCGCTTCACCATCGTGACGCGCGTAGTGCATGCCCATCACGCCCTGAGTATCGGTGAACTCGAAGACCATGTTGGTCATCAGGTCGCACTTGGACAGCAGGCCAGCACGCGTTGCGTGGTTAACGTCAGCGCCAATCTGACCAGCAATCCAGCCCGCCAGCGCCTGGATACGGTCAGTCTTGTCGCGCAGCGTACCCAGTTGCTGTTGGAACAGCACGGTTTGCAGACGCGGCAGATGGTCTTCCAGACGTTTTTTACGGTCTGTATTGAAGAAGAATTCGGCATCCGCCAGACGCGGACGAACCACCTTCTCGTTACCGGAGATGATTTGCTGCGGGTCTTTGGATTCGATGTTGGCAACGAAGATAAAATTCGGCAGCAGTTTGCCGTCGTTCGCGTATACCGGGAAGTACTTCTGGTCACCTTTCATGGTGTGAACCAGCGCTTCGGACGGAACAGCGAGGAATTTCTCTTCGAACTTCGCGGTCAGCACGACCGGCCATTCCACCAGCGAGGTGACTTCTTCCAGCAGGCTTTCACTCAGATCGGCGTTGCCGCCAATTTTACGCGCCGCGTCTTCGGCATCGGCTTTGATTTTGGCTTTACGCTCAGCGTAATCCGCAATCACTTTGCCGCGCTCACGCAGAATTTCTGGGTACTGATCGGCATTATCGATGGTGAACTCCGGCTCGCCCATAAAGCGATGCCCGCGGATCACGCGATCGGACTGAATACCCAGAATAGTTGCCGGAATAACTTTGTCGCCCAGCAGCAACGTCACGGTGTGAACCGGACGCACGAAGTGAACGTCAGACGCGCCCCAGCGCATCAGTTTCGGGATCGGCAGCTTCGCCAGTGAGGTGGCGATCATATTCGGCAGCAACGCTTCAGCGCTTTCGCCTTTCACATGCGCGCGATACAGCAGCCACTCGCCTTTGTCGGTGGTCAGACGCTCAGCCTGATCAACCGTGATGCCACAGCCACGCGCCCAACCTTCGGCCGCTTTGCTCGGTTTACCTTCGGCGTCAAACGCCTGGGCGATGGCCGGGCCGCGTTTTTCTACTTCACGGTCGGGTTGTGCTTCAGCCAGGGCAGCGACTTTCAACGCCAGACGACGCGGCGCGGCGAACCACTCCACGTTGCCGTGCGCGATGCCAGCATTATCCAGCTCCGCGGTAAAGTTCGCAGCAAAGGACTCAGCCAGGCTGCGCAGTGCTTTTGGTGGCAGCTCTTCAGTGCCGATTTCCACCAGAAAAGTTTTCTCAGACATGGCCGCCTCTTATTTGTCTTTGTTGCACATCGGGAAGCCAAGGGCTTCACGGGAAGCGTAGTAAGCTTCTGCCACTGCTTTGGTCAGGGTGCGAATACGCAGGATATAGCGCTGACGCTCGGTGACGGAGATGGCTTTACGCGCATCCAGCAGGTTGAAGCTATGGGCGGCTTTCAGAATACGTTCATACGCAGGCAGCGGCAGCGGATTTTCCAGCGCCAGCAACTGCTGCGCTTCTTTCTCGTACTGCTCGAAGCAGGTGAACAGGAAGTCCACGTCGGCGTATTCGAAGTTGTAGGTGGATTGCTCCACTTCGTTCTGATGGAACACGTCGCCGTAAGTGGTTTTACCCAGCGGGCCGTCGCTCCAGACCAGGTCGTAAACGCTGTCTACGCCCTGAATGTACATGGCCAGACGTTCCAGACCGTAGGTAATTTCCCCGGTCACTGGTTTACATTCCAGACCACCAACCTGCTGGAAGTAGGTGAACTGCGTGACTTCCATGCCGTTCAGCCACACTTCCCAACCCAGACCCCAGGCACCCAGCGTTGGGTTTTCCCAGTTATCTTCCACGAAACGGATATCGTGAATGGTCGGGTCCATACCCAGCTCTTTCAGAGAACCCAGGTACAGCTCCTGAATGTTGTCCGGAGACGGCTTAATCACTACCTGGAACTGATAGTAGTGCTGTAAGCGGTTCGGGTTTTCGCCATAGCGGCCGTCGGTCGGACGACGAGAAGGCTGCACATAAGCAGTCGCCATCGGTTCCGGCCCCAGCGCCCGCAGGCAGGTCATTGGGTGAGATGTCCCCGCGCCGACTTCCATGTCCAATGGTTGAACGATGGTGCAGCCCTGGCGAGCCCAGTAATCCTGTAAGGTCAGGATCAAGCCCTGGAAGGTCCTGGTATCAAACTTTTGCATATTATTTCGTGCTGGATACGTGTGGATTTAAAGGAAGCGGTCAGTATACCCGCTGGCTGCAAGATATACAGTACGAAACGGGAAAAAGGGGGAACTTAGCGCATGGAAAGGTGTAAAAACTGCCCGTCTGCATCAAAAGAGCAGACAAAACTCTCTTTACGGAAGGTAGAACCACGCATCTCATAGCTGCCCTGAAATTGTTCCAGACCGGAGATATCAATTTTCTGCACACCAGTGTTGTAGATTTGTGCCGCTTCATTTTTACACAGTGACTCCATATCCAGCGAACGTGTTGCACTGACTTTGATCTTTTGCGCCTTCTGCGCGGGTGCAGGCTGCTGGGTGTCGGCGCACGCAACCAGTAAAAGGGGAACGATCGCGCAAAAGAAATACTTCATCATCATTTTATTACCGCCTGGTTTGCTGGTCAGTCTTATTATTAAGTGTCTGGAAACGGATGCTATTTTGAGAATCTCATCAGACCATCTCAAGCTTTAGCGTAAGAACTCGGATTTTTCCAGTGAGCTACGCTCGCAAAATTTCGGTCAGACTTTTTTTAATGGATACAGAGGAACTGATGCAGCCCAAAATATTCTGGATTGATAACCTGCGCGGGATAGCCTGTCTCATGGTTGTGATGATCCACACCACGACCTGGTACATCACCAATGCGCAAAGCGTCAGCCCGTTGAATTGGGATCTGGCCAATGTGCTCAATTCAGCCTCTCGCGTCAGCGTCCCGTTGTTCTTTATGATTTCGGGCTATCTGTTTTTTGGCGAGCGCAGCGCCAAATCGCGCCATTTCATGCGCATTGCGCTCTGCATCCTGTTTTACAGCAGCGTGGCGCTGGCCTACATCCTGCTGTTTACCTCGATCAACGCTGAGCTGTCGCTGAAAAACCTGCTGCAAAAGCCGGTGTTCTATCACCTGTGGTTTTTCTTCGCGATCGCCGTAATCTACCTGGTTTCCCCGCTGATACAGGTAAAAAATATCAGCGGCAAGATGCTGCTGGCGCTTATGGTGGTGATTGGGGTGATTGCCAATCCCAATACTGTCTCACAAAAAATTGGCGGTTTTGAGTGGCTTCCCATCAACCTGTACATCAGTGGCGACACGTTCTACTACATCGTGTACGGTATGCTAGGCCGAGCGATTGGTATGATGGATACGCACAAACGCGCACTTACCTGGCTCTGTGCGGCGTTGTTTATCACCGCAGTGTTTATTATTTCTCGAGGCACGTTGCATGAACTGCGTTGGCGAGGCAATTTTGCCGATACCTGGTATCTCTATTGCGGCCCGGCGGTGTTTATTTGTGCTGCCTCCCTCCTGACGCTGGTCAAAAATACGCTCAGTACGCGCACTCTGCCGGTACTGGGCCTTATTTCCCGCCACTCCCTGGGTATTTATGGCTTTCATGCGCTGATCATTCACGCGCTACGCACCAACGGTGTAGAACTCAAAAACTGGCCGCCGCTGGATATGCTATGGATTTTTAGCGCCACGCTGGCGGGAAGTTTACTGTTGTCTGTATTGTTGCAGCGCATCGATACGCGCAGACTGGTGAGCTAACAATAAAAGCCCTCGATCGGTAACCATCGAGGGCATACGATCACTCCGTAAAATCGTCTGCGACTGCCAGCGTTTCTTTTGGATGCTCAAAGCCACTATCACGGATATTTTTCTGCACCGCAACGGTACCAAACAGGCTTAAAAAGAAGGCCAGGCCGTAAAACCCTTTCTCGTTTAGCAGCAGCGTGGCATTCCACAAACCGATAACCAACAATGCAACCGCAATAATAAACGCGGCAAGACAGGTTATGTAGTAAATCGGCGTAGTCGGGATCCCCTCATATTTATCCCGTACCGTCTTTTGATACGACGCAGCAGAAAACAAACCAAGCACCAAAACAGCAAAGTAATACCCCTTTTCGTTCAACTGCATATCGGCATTCCACAACCCCAGCAGATAAACCACAATGCCGCCGAGAAGCGCGACCCATGACACAATACTAAATGCCGGTGAATAAGTTGATGTCCTGTTTTCCATTTAGAGTTCCAGTCCTTTAGATAAATATTCTGCTGAACGCATGAGTAAAACTTGTCCCAGTAAACATACGATGAATGCCAGCGGGAACAGCCCCTTTTCGAGGGGTGATAATGGGACATTCAATACGCCCACCAACAGCACCCCTACCGTGATGAGCGCCACCATCTGACATACAGAGGCGAAGAGTTCATCGTTCTGATTGAGATTTTCTGCACGCTGATAAACGTACGTCACAAACATTCCCGTCATCAGCACGGCGAAAAAATAGCCTTTGCTACTCAATAACGGGCATGCCCGCCATAAGCCAATAACGTAAATCAATGCACCAGAGAAGAATAATATCCATGGCAACAGCCTTGTCGTCTTCATTGGGACCTCCTTATCCATCATGGATACAATATGAATAACCCGCTAAAGACAACACAGAAAAGGTCACTACGCCGGACTTTCAGAATAAATTCATGCGCGCTAATTATTAATTAGATAGAAATATATATTTGATAAATCCCCGCTGTTTACCAGAGGGGATTTAGGGTCAGGACATCAGCGGGTGTAATTGCTGATAGATTCGGCGGAAGGTTTCCCGACGCTGTTGGTAAAGGGCATGGCGCTCGACATCAGGATAATGCGCCTGCTCCAGCGTAAGCTGAGGTAGAAGGTCTGATAATGGCTGCTGCGGATTAATGGCAATTTGCGCCAGACGCGCCGCACCGAGAGCAGGACCAACATCGCCGCCGGTACGGTAATCCAACTGCAATCCGCTGATGTCAGACAGCATCTGACGCCAGTATTCGCTGCGCGCCCCGCCGCCAATCAGCGTAATGCTGGAGGGCTGCACGCCGCAGGCGTGTACCACGTCCATACCCTCAGCCAATGCAAAACCAACGCCTTCCAGCACCGCCTGTGCCAGCTCCGCCGGACCATGCTGATGCGTCAGACCGAAAAATACGCCCTTCGCCTGCGGGTTGTTGTGCGGCGTACGTTCACCGGACAGATAGGGTAAAAACCAGACCGGCTCAGCGTGTTCATCCGCCTGTTGCGCTGCGGCAATCAACGCAGGAACGCTCGCCAGTCCGGTTAATTTTGCCGCCCAGTCCAGGCAGGATGCCGCACTTAGCATCACGGACATCAGGTGCCATCGTTCAGGCAAGGCATGGCAAAAGCTATGGACCGCGCTTTCCGGTTTGCTGAGAAAGCCGTCGCTGACCGCAAAATAGACCCCGGAAGTACCCAGCGATAGCATCGCCTGACCGGCATTCATCATGCCCACGCCAACTGCCCCCGCTGCGTTATCCCCGCCTCCGGCGACCACCGCAACCTCCTGCATTCCCCAGGCCCTGGCGACTGCTGGCAACAATGTTCCGGTAATCTCACTGCCTTCATAGAGCGCAGGCATATGCGCACGAGTCAGCTTACAGGCTTCCAGCATGACATCACTCCAGTCACGCTTCGCAACATCCAGCCACAGGGTACCAGCCGCATCAGACATATCGCTGGCGAAATCGCCGGTCATACGCAGGCGCAGGTAATCTTTCGGCAGCAGGACTTTATCAACCCGGCTAAAAATCTCCGGTTCGTGGCGCTGTACCCACAGCAGCTTTGGCGCGGTAAAGCCAGGCATCATCAGGTTGCCGGTGATGGCACGAGACTGCGGAACCAGGCTCTCTAGCATGACGCACTCTTCGGCGCAGCGACCATCGTTCCACAGGATAGCCGGGCGCAATACCTTTTGTTGTTCATCCAGTAGCGTCGCGCCGTGCATCTGTCCGGCAATTCCCAACGCTTTCACCTCGCGAAGTGAATGCTGCCGACCCAGGGCTTTCACAGCGCGATCCGTTGCCAGCCACCACTGCTCTGGGTCTTGTTCTGACCATAACGGGTGCGGGCGCGAGACGGTGAGTTTCTCTGTTTGCGAAGCGACCACATCGCCCTGCTCATTGAGCAGAATGGCCTTTACGCCTGATGTGCCAAGATCTATCCCGATATACATAGGGCATCGTTCCTTAAAGAAAGGCCCGGTCGCGCGAGCTGACCGGGCTTACGGACATGCTCAGAGACCCGTTATTTGTCGAACAAATAATGGTTCACCAGATTTTCCAGCAATTCCTGATGACCGCTCTGGTGCACTGGCGCCAGGTTGTGTTGTTCAGCGTACTGCGCAATTTCCGTCAGCGTCATCTGCCCTTTCAGAATTTGCTGGCCCAGCTCACCATTCCAACCGGCATAACGTTTAGCCACGCGCTGATCCAGACCACCGTCTTCAATCATACGCGCCGCAATTTTCAGCGACAGCGCCATGGTATCCATCGCACCAATATGACCATAGAACAGATCGTATTTATCGGTACTCTGACGACGAACCTTGGCATCGAAGTTCAGGCCACCGGTGGTGAAGCCGCCGGCTTTCAGGATTTCGTACATCACCAACGCATTCTCTTCTACGCTGTTCGGGAACTGGTCAGTATCCCAGCCCAGTTGCGCGTCCCCACGGTTGGCATCGACAGAGCCAAACAGACCCAGCGCGATAGCGGTGGCGATTTCGTGATGGAACGAGTGACCCGCCAGCGTGGCGTGGTTGGCTTCGATATTCAGTTTGATCTCTTTTTCCAGACCGAACTGCTTGAGGAATCCGTATACGGTCGCCGCATCGTAATCGTACTGGTGCTTGGTCGGTTCCTGCGGCTTCGGCTCGATAAGCAAAGTGCCCTGGAAACCGGTTTTGTGTTTGTGTTCCACGACCAGTTGCATGAAGCGACCAATTTGCTCACGTTCCTGACGCAGATCGGTATTCAGCAGCGTTTCATAGCCTTCACGACCGCCCCACAGAACGTAGTTTTCACCGCCTAATTTATGCGTGGCATCCATAGCCGTAACCACCTGCGTGGCGGCCCAACTGAACACTTCTGGATCCGGGTTCGTGGCCGCGCCCGCGCCGTAACGTGGGTTGGTGAAGCAGTTTGCCGTTCCCCACAGCAGCTTCACGCCGCTCTGCTCCTGTTTTGCCGCCAGTACATCAACCATCTGCGCAAAATTGTTTTTGTACTCTTTCAGCGACGCACCTTCCGGCGAGACATCCACGTCATGGAAGCAGTAGTAGGGCACGTTCAGTTTGTGGAAAAACTCGAACGCCACGTCCGCCTTGCGCTTCGCTAATTCCAGCGCTTCACCGGGCTGCTGCCACGGGCGATTAAATGCACCAACACCAAACATATCTGCACCATTCCAGCAGAAAGTGTGCCAGTAGCAGGCAGCAAACCGCAGGTGATCTTCCATACGCTTGCCTAACACTAACTCATCAGAGTTGTAGTGGCGAAATGCTAATGGATTAGTTGATTTGGTGCCTTCATAACGAACGCGCTCAAGCTGGTCAAAATAGGCTGGCATAATGAACTCCATAATCAGGTAATGCGGCGGGTGATGGATAATGTCGTAATATTGGGCACTCCCCACCTATTGCTCAATTATGTTATTTCATACTGCCATTGAGATAATTCACAAGTGTGCGCTACTTCTCAAAATAAAATCTGACTAATTTAAAAATTGTTACTTATCAAACTTAAATGCAACCCAGGTAACGAATCATTTAAAATACGATCCCGGTCATAAATCAAGAAATAAACCAAAAAACGTAATTGGAAGATAAAAATCTATAATTGCCTTCCCGCCGTTACCTGTTAAAACTCTGCTACGTCTTATGCTGTGATTGTTACTTTTACTGCTGTTTCTCCCCTACAAAAGGCATCACGATTATGAAGATGAAGAACATTTTACTTGCCGTTTGCACATCCCTTTTACTCACCAGCGTCGCAGGTCATGCCAAAGAAGTAAAAATCGGTATGGCGATTGATGATCTCCGCCTGGAACGCTGGCAGAAAGATCGCGATATTTTCGTCAATAAAGCTGAATCGCTTGGTGCGAAAGTATTTGTACAATCGGCGAATGGTAATGAAGAAACCCAAATGTCGCAGATTGAAAACATGATAAACCGGGGCGTGGATGTCCTTGTGATAATCCCTTACAACGGCCAGGTATTAAGCAATGTTATCAAAGAAGCAAAACAAGAAGGGATCAAGGTGCTGGCTTACGATCGCATGATCAATGATGCTGACATCGATTTTTATATCTCTTTCGATAATGAAAAAGTAGGTGAATTACAGGCTCAATCATTAGTCAATATTGTCCCCGAAGGGAATTATTTCCTGATGGGTGGCTCACCCGTTGATAACAACGCGAAGCTGTTCCGCGCTGGACAAATGAAAGTATTAAAACCGTATATCGACAGCGGAAAAATTAAGGTGGTGGGCGATCAATGGGTTGACGGCTGGTTACCGGAGAATGCGTTGAAGATTATGGAAAATGCGCTAACCGCCAACAATAACAAAATTGACGCAGTAGTTGCCTCAAATGACGCCACAGCTGGCGGTGCGATTCAGGCGCTGAGTGCGCAAGGATTATCAGGAAAAGTCGCTATTTCCGGACAAGATGCAGACCTTGCAGGCATCAAGCGCATTGTCGCCGGGACTCAAACCATGACGGTTTATAAACCTATTACATTGCTCGCAAATACCGCTGCGGAAATCGCCGTCGAACTGGGAAATGATCAACAGCCTAAAGCAGATACTTCGCTGAATAATGGCCTGAAAGATGTCCCTTCCCGACTACTCACACCTATTGATGTTAACAAAGACAATATTAACGAAACCGTCATTAAAGACGGATTCCACAAGAAAAGCGATCTGTAAGCCATGTGCCCTCTGCAAATCAGAGGGCAATAAAACGTGGTGTCAAATTCGCCACGGATATACGTGAAGTCCACGCAGGGTTCTCTTATTGGCTTATGTGGAGCAGTTATGCCATATCTTCTTGAAATGAAAAACATTACCAAGACATTCGGCGTAGTGAAGGCGGTTGATAACGTTAGCCTTAGGATCAATGCTGGCGAAATCATTTCATTATGCGGTGAAAATGGTTCGGGTAAATCGACGCTAATGAAAGTTCTGTGCGGAATTTACCCGCATGGAACCTACGAAGGCGAGATCATTTTTGCTGGCGAAGCCATCCGTGCCAGCCATATTCGTGATACCGAACGTAAGGGTATTGCGATCATCCACCAGGAATTAGCCCTGGTGAAAGAGTTAACAATACTGGAAAATATTTTCCTCGGTAACGAAATGACCCGTAACGGCGTTCTTGATTACGAGATGATGACGTTACGCTGTCAAAAATTACTCGATCAGGTCAGTTTGTCTATTTCGCCAGATACGCGCGTGGGCGATTTAGGATTAGGGCAACAACAATTGGTAGAAATTGCAAAAGCGCTGAATAAGCAGGTCCGCTTACTTATTCTGGATGAACCAACGGCCTCCCTCACCGAGCAGGAAACTGCAATACTGCTGAATATTATACGTGACCTGCAACAGCATGATATCGCCTGCATTTATATTTCACACAAATTGAATGAAGTTAAGGCCATCTCGAATACCATTTGCGTTATTCGCGACGGTAAACACATCGGCACACGCGATGCGACCAACATGACTGAAGACGATATTATCACCATGATGGTTGGTCGTGAGCTCACCGCACTTTACCCCAGCGAGCCTCATACCACGGGAGAAGAGATTTTACGGGTTGAGAATCTGACAGCCTGGCATCCCGTCAATCGCCATATAAAACGCGTCAACGACATTTCTTTCTCACTCAAGCAGGGCGAAATTCTCGGCATTGCCGGACTCGTCGGTGCAGGACGTACCGAAGCCGTACAGTGTCTGTTTGGCGTCTGGTCTGGTCGTTGGGAGGGAAAGATTTTTATTGAAGGCACTCAGGTGCATATCCATAACTGCCAGCAAGCTATTGCTCATGGCATCGCCATGGTGCCTGAAGACAGAAAAAAAGATGGCATTGTTCCGGTGATGGCTGTGGGGAAAAATATCACGCTGGCTGCACTCGATAAATTTACCGGGGGCATGAGCCATCTTGATGATGCCGCTGAACAAAAATGCATTCTGGAATCGCTTCAACAGCTCAAAGTAAAAACATCGTCCCCCGACCTTGCGATCGGGCGTCTGAGCGGAGGGAATCAGCAAAAAGCGATTCTCGCGCGTTGCCTCCTGTTAAATCCCCGGATTCTCATTCTTGATGAACCCACCAGGGGTATTGATATCGGCGCCAAATATGAAATCTACAAACTCATCAACCAGCTCGTCCAGGAAGGCATTGCCGTGATTGTCATCTCCTCTGAATTACCTGAAGTGCTCGGACTAAGCGATCGCATCCTTGTGATGCATGAAGGAAAACTGAAAGCTAACCTGGTAAATCATAACCTGACTCAGGAGCAGGTGATGGAAGCCGCATTAAGGAGCGAACATCATGTCGAAAAACAATCCGTCTGAAGCGAAACTTTCTCCCTCTATCACAGGTGGTTTCCCAGCAATAAAATCGCTTAACTTGCAAGTTTTCGTCATGATTGCGGCGATTATCGTGATTATGCTGTTTTTCACGTGGACCACTGATGGCGCATACCTGAGCGCACGTAATGTCTCGAACCTGCTTCGACAAACTGCGATTACCGGTATTCTTGCCGTGGGTATGGTGTTTGTGATCATTTCCGCTGAAATCGATCTCTCTGTCGGTTCCATGATGGGATTATTGGGCGGCGTAGCGGCGATCTGTGATGTTTGGCTAAGCTGGCCTTTACCGCTGACGGTGATCGTAACCCTGACTCTGGGATTGCTCCTCGGGGCATGGAATGGATGGTGGGTTGCTTACCGCAAGGTTCCGTCGTTTATCGTCACCCTTGCGGGAATGCTGGCTTTCCGCGGTATTCTGATTGGCATCACCAACGGCACCACCGTATCCCCCACCAGCGCAGCAATGTCTCAGATTGGTCAGAGCTACTTGTCTGATGGCACAGGCTTTGTCATCGGTGCTCTCGGCTTAATGGCGTTTGTTGGCTGGCAATGGCGAGGCCGTATGCGTCGCCAGGCGTTAGGACTTGCCACTCCCGCATCAACGTCGGCTGTGGGTCGCCAGGCATTCACAGCCATTGTCGTCTTAGGGGCAATCTGGCTATTAAACGATTATCGTGGTGTTCCAACGCCCGTCCTGCTGCTGACGCTGCTGCTGCTCGGTGGGATGTTTATGGCCACGCGCACTGCATTCGGTCGGAGAATTTACGCCATTGGCGGGAACCTGGAAGCCGCCCGCCTTTCAGGTATCAACGTTGAACGCACCAAACTTGCCGTCTTCGCTATTAATGGTTTGATGGTCGCCATTGCCGGGCTCATTCTTAGCTCCCGGCTTGGCGCAGGTTCCCCTTCCGCAGGGAACATTGCAGAACTGGATGCCATTGCCGCATGTGTCATCGGGGGAACCAGCCTGGCGGGAGGGGTCGGGAGTGTTGCTGGCGCCGTCATGGGCGCATTTATTATGGCTTCTCTCGATAATGGAATGAGTATGATGGACGTCCCCACCTTCTGGCAATACATAGTGAAAGGAGCGATATTGTTGTTGGCGGTATGGATGGACTCAGCAACCAAACGTCGTTCCTGAATTTAAGAAGTGGGTGTATCTCAATGCCGGTTAATGCAACCGGCATTGTCTTTTCTACATGATTCAGCAGGAAAAGAACCATGTTTTATAAACGTCATCGTATTACGTTGTTATTTAATGCCAATAAAGCCTACGACCGTCAGGTGGTTGAAGGGGTTGGCGAGTATCTGCAAGCGTCGCAATCGGAGTGGGATATCTTCATAGAAGAAGATTTTCGTGCTCGCATTGATAATATTAAAGAGTGGTTAGGCGACGGCGTTATTGCCGATTATGACGATGATGATATTGCGCAATTACTTGTCGATGTGGATGTTCCGATCATTGGCGTTGGGGGTTCCTACCATCTGCAGCAAGATTATCCACCAGTACATTACATTGCCACCGACAACCACGCGCTGGTAGAAAGCGCCTTCCTGCATCTGAAAGAGAAAGGGATTAACCGGTTTGCATTTTATGGTCTTCCGGCTTCAAGCGGTAAACGCTGGGCCGCAGAACGTGAATATGCGTTTTGCCAGTTGGTTGCCAAAGAGAAGTACCGCGGCGTCGTCTATCAGGGGCTGGAAACCGCGCCGGAGAACTGGCAGCACGCGCAAAATAGGCTGGCGGACTGGCTGCAAACCTTACCTCCACAAACTGGGATTATCGCCGTCACCGACGCACGTGCGCGGCACGTTCTGCAGGCCTGTGAACATCTGCATATTCCGGTACCGGAAAAACTGTGCGTCATTGGTATCGATAACGAAGAGCTGACCCGTTATCTGTCACGAGTCGCCTTGTCCTCCGTCGCTCAGGGGGCCAGACAAATGGGGTATCAGGCAGCCAAACTACTCCACCGCCTGCTGGCTCACGAAGAGATACCCTTACAGCGCATTCTGGTTCCTCCTGTACGCGTTGTTGCGCGTCAGTCTACAGATTATCGTTCACTTACCGATCCTGCCGTTATTCAGGCGATGCATTACATTCGCAACCATGCCTGCAAAGGTATCAAGGTTGATCAAGTGTTGGACTCAGTAGGGATTTCACGTTCGAATCTGGAGAAGCGCTTTAAAGAAGAGGTCGGAGAGACCATTCACGCCGTGATTCATGCCGAAAAGCTGGAAAAGGCGCGCAGTCTGTTGATTTCTACCACGCTTTCAATCAACGAAATTTCACAGATGTGCGGCTATCCGTCTCTGCAGTATTTCTATTCGGTATTCAAGAAAGAGTACGACACGACGCCAAAAGAGTATCGCGATGTGAACAGTGAAGTGTTGCTATAGGATGATAGCCGGATGGCGAAGTTGCCATCCGGCACTCGAAATTACATATGCGCGGCGATTAAACGCTGGTTGTCCTGATACATTGCGAACAGATAGTTGTTATAACTCTGTCCCTTAGTGGAATAACCCTTCAGCTTATGGATCATCGCGGTGGCGGTGACTTCCTGATCGGCTTTACGCAACTGCGCACGTGACTTACGGAAGGAAGAGTAGGCCGGATGCGTATTCAAATTAATGACGTAAGCATTCACCGACTCTTTCACTGATTCAAACTGTGAGTAGCCTTTCACCTTACCCGGTGCATTGTTACAACGACCCTTGCCACATTTCATGCCAAACAGGTTGTTGTTGCTACGCGCCAGCTTCGACGTACCCCAGCCGCTTTCTGCCGC
The DNA here is from genome assembly GCF_013816515.1 of Citrobacter sp. RHB35-C21. Lineage (NCBI taxonomy): Bacteria > Pseudomonadati > Pseudomonadota > Gammaproteobacteria > Enterobacterales > Enterobacteriaceae > Citrobacter > Citrobacter sp. RHB35-C21. The sequence goes on along the minus strand of NZ_CP057147.1, from coordinate 145,821 downwards.
AGCCATGGTTGCCACCATACTGGTCGGGATAATGTCTACACGCTCAAGCAGCGTATTCCACGGAATTTTACGCGTGTTACCAGACCAGTTCACCTTGTAGCGCTTCGCGATGTCTTTCATACGCGTACGCTCAGTCGGTGACCAGCGGTTCTGGTACTGTTTTGAAATCAGCCAGTTACGGTCCGCCGTAATGGCAGCATTTTGACTGGTAATATAAGGCATAACCGTCCGGAGAAACGCTTTTTTCCTTGGTGTTCCGGAAGGGTATTTTCGCAAATCAGGAAGTGAACTACTCTTTGCACTATTGCGAGAATACTCTTGTTTACTGCTAACCTGTTTATTACTTGCCTTGGTTATCTGGGGCTTGTGACTCGTTGTCGCCGTGTGTGTCTTTGCCAGCACCTCACCCGAAAATGCAACGGTGAGTAACATAAGAATCATTGCCCCATATCGTCGAATGGGAGTCAATATCATTAGGTCTCCTGGTCGGATTTATACATTCCAACACCTTATATTTTTCACAAAAATGAGAGATGAATCTCAAATCATATCAAAAATAGCCGTCAAGAGCACCCACAGGAATAGTCCAATTCTGAAACTATGTCACGTATTAACGGTTCTGGGTGCCATTAATTCGAAGAAAATGTGGAGGTTATCGCAAAATAAGTTCATTTTTTGCGCGCGATCGCTCACCCTCACTTCTCCTCCTGGCGGAATCAACTCAAAGGAGGAGTTTCCGGCCTGATTTCGCTGGCAAACTGGCGAAAATCGCAGCATCAAGGACAGCACTATGAAACTTGCCGCCGTTGCGCTGGCGCTAATGCCCAGCATTGCCATCGCCTCATCATGGACGTCTCAAGGACTTCCCACCTTCGAAGCGGAAGGTACGGGTAAATTCGTCAGCCATGCAGCGTTGACGAAGGGTACCCGTCCTTTAACCCTGAATTTTGACCAACAGTGCTGGCAGCCTGCTGATGCGATAAAACTCAACCAGATGCTGTCGCTAAAACCTTGTGAAGGCACGCCGCCACAGTGGCGTTTATTCAAAGACGGCGATTACACGCTGGAAATCGATACCCGCTCCGGTACGCCAACGCTGATGCTGTTGGTAAAAAGTGCTAAGGACACCGTCACCACCCAGATTCGCCAATGCCCGAAATGGGACGGTTCACCATTAACGCTGGACGTGAGCCAGACCTTCCCGGAAGGTGCCGTGGTGCGTGATTTCTACAGCCAGCAAACGGCAACGGTAAAAAACGGGTCGATTACCCTACAGCCCGCCGCAACCAGTAACGGGCTGTTGCTACTGGAACGGGCGGAAACCGATGCCCCCGCCGCTTTCGACTGGCATAACGCCACGGTGTATTTCGTCCTGACGGACCGCTTTGTGAATGGCGATCCGAGTAACGACCACAGCTATGGGCGTCGCAACGACGGCATGCAGGAAATTGGCACGTTCCACGGTGGCGATTTGCGCGGGCTCGCCAGCAAACTCGACTACCTGCAACAATTAGGCGTCAACGCCCTGTGGATCAGCGCGCCGTTTGAGCAAATCCACGGCTGGGTCGGCGGTGGCTCCAAAGGGGACTTCCCCCACTACGCTTACCACGGCTACTACACCCAGGACTGGACCACGCTTGACGCCAATATGGGAAACGAAGCGGACCTGCGTGCGCTGGTCGATGGCGCACACCAGCGCGGCATCCGTGTCTTGTTTGATGTGGTGATGAACCATACCGGCTACGCCACGCTGGCGGATATGCAGGAGTATCAGTTTGGGGCACTGTACCTATCGGGCAATGAGCTGAAAAAAACGCTCGGGGAACGCTGGACGGACTGGCAGCCATCCGCCGGGCAAAGCTGGCACAGTTTCAATGATTACATCAACTTTAGCGATAAAGCTGGCTGGGAAAAATGGTGGGGAAAAAACTGGGTCCGCACCGATATTGGTGATTACGACAATCCTGGCTTTGACGACCTGACGATGTCGCTGGCTTTCCTGCCCGATCTGAAAACCGAATCCACCACGCCTTCCGGGCTGCCAAACTTTTATCAGCACAAGCCGGATACGCACGCCAAAGCCATCGCCGGTTACACACCCCGGGATTATCTGACGCACTGGCTCAGTCAGTGGGTGCGTGATTATGGAATTGACGGCTTTCGGGTCGACACCGCTAAACACGTCGAGCTTCCCGCCTGGCAGCAGCTAAAAACACAAGCCAGCGCGGCGCTGGTCGAATGGAAGAAAGCCAATCCGGAAAAAGCGCTGGATGATAACCCCTTCTGGATGACTGGCGAGGCCTGGGGTCACGGTGTGATGCAAAGCGACTATTACCGTCACGGCTTCGATGCGATGATCAATTTCGACTACCAGGAGCAGGCGGCAAAGGCCGTTGATTGTCTGGCAAATATGGACCCCACCTGGCAGCAGATGGCGGATAAATTGCAGGACTTCAACGTCCTGAGCTATCTCTCCTCGCACGATACACGTCTGTTCCGCGAAGGTGGAGACAACGCCGCCGAGCTATTGCTGCTGGCACCTGGCGCGGTTCAACTCTTTTATGGCGACGAGTCGGCCCGCCCCTTTGGCCCAACCGGCTCAGACCCATTACAGGGTACGCGCTCAGAAATGAACTGGCAGGATGTGACCGGGAAATCTGCCGCCAGCGTCGCCCACTGGCAGCGAATCAGTCAGTTCAGGGCCAGGCATCCCGCCATTGGCGCCGGTAAACAAATCACGCTGCCGCTGACGCAGGGATACGGATTTATTCGTGAGCATGGCGACGATAAGGTGATGGTGGTGTGGGCCGGCCAGCCCTGATCCCGGCAGGCTTCTCGCTGTCCACGCAGCGGGAAGCCTCACTCAACATTAAAAACCAGCCAAATAAAAATCATTAGCACAAAATCTCAATCCAGCCTGATACCCCTGATTTGCACCCTGCCATGGGTAGCGCTATGGTTAGCCACTTTACTACTCAGTTCGACAGACCACCTGCTATGACATTCTCACTTTTTGGCGACAAATTTACCCGCCATTCAGGCATCACACGCCTGATGGAGGACCTTAACGACGGTTTACGCACCCCAGGCGCCATCATGCTCGGTGGCGGCAATCCGGCGCAAATTCCAGAGATGCAAAATTACTTTCAATCTCTGCTGGCAGATATGCTGGAAAACGGCAAAGCCACTGATGCGCTTTGCAATTACGATGGTCCACAAGGTAAAACCGAGCTGCTGACTGAGCTGGCGAAACTGCTACGTGAGAAGCAGGGTTGGGATATCGAGCCACAAAATATTGCACTGACAAATGGCAGTCAGAGCGCATTTTTCTACTTATTCAATCTGTTCGCCGGACGCCGCGCCGACGGAACAACGCAAAAAGTGTTGTTCCCGTTAGCTCCGGAATACATTGGCTATGCCGATTCCGGGCTGGAAGAGGATCTTTTTGTCTCCGCGCGTCCAAACATCGAACTGTTACCAGAAGGTCAGTTTAAGTATCACGTTGATTTTGAACACCTGCACATCGGTGAAGAGACGGGCATGATCTGCGTGTCACGTCCGACAAATCCGACAGGCAACGTGATCACCGATGAAGAGCTGATGAAGCTGGACCGGCTGGCCAACCAGCATGGGATCCCGCTGGTGATTGATAACGCCTATGGCGTACCGTTCCCCGGCATCATCTTTAGCGAAGCGCGCCCGCTGTGGAATCCCAACATTGTGCTGTGCATGAGCCTTTCCAAGCTGGGTCTGCCAGGCTCCCGCTGCGGCATCATTATCGCGAATGAAAAAATCATCACCGCCATCACCAACATGAACGGCATTATCAGTCTCGCGCCTGGCGGAATGGGTCCGGCAATCATGTGCGAAATGATTAAGCGCAACGACCTTCTGCGCCTGTCCGAGACGGTGATAAAGCCGTTTTATTATCAGCGCGTTCAGGAGACGATTGCGATCATTCGCCGCTATTTATCTGAAGATCGGTGCCTTATTCATAAACCGGAGGGCGCGATTTTCCTGTGGTTATGGTTCAAAGATTTGCCTATCAGCACCGAACTGTTGTATCAGCGTCTGAAAGCGCGCGGCGTGCTGATGGTTCCCGGTGACTACTTCTTCCCGGGTCTGGATAAACCCTGGCCGCATACGCATCAGTGTATGCGGATGAACTACGTGCCAGAACCGGAGAAAATCGAAGCTGGAGTGAAGATTCTGGCTGAAGAGATCGAACGCGCCTGGCAGGAAGGCTAACGCAAGTCCCGACCTAACTACAGGTCGGGACTCAAATTACTGTGGAAGTGAACACAGACGCTGGCGCTGAATACTGACGGCATCTATACACTGCAACGCGCTGGTCGGGCAGGCTTCGACACACGCCGGCCCCGCATCACGGTGCCAGCATAAATCGCACTTTATCGCCTGTACCCGCGACGAGCGGGCGACGACATTCATTGCCCCAAACGGGCAGGCCAGCATACAACTTTTACAGCCAATACAACGCGTCTGTTCAACGAAGATATGCCCATGTTCACGACGAATTGCGTGCGTCGGGCAGACATTTGCACAGGGAGCGTCCTCGCATTGATGGCAGGCGACTGCCGTCGTAAAGGTATCGTCTTTGATCACGCGGATGCGCGGGGTAAACGCAGTAGGAGAGACCGACGCGCAGTCCTGGTTTTGCTGGTGCGCGACGACGCAAGCAACTTCGCAGGTACGACACCCAATACATTTTGCCGCATCCGCCATAATAAACTCGTTCATTGCTCCCTCCGTCTGCGTGAAAACCACAGAGTGCCAGAGAGGTTGCCCCTGACGCCTTGATCGGACAGGGGAAACGGTTAAATATTGTCAGGTGCCTGAACAACTATGGCGATCCGCCTAATCGCGAGCGGTAAAGCCCAGCTCATTGGAAATGAGCCGGATGACGATGCTTCGGGTCTTATCCAGTATACCGCATTGAAAAGATTGCCCTCCTCCCTGAGGACAAACGGGTGAGAATCAGAAACGCCAGGTCAGACCGGACATAAAGGTAAAGCTGTCATCACGGTCAACCATCGGGCTATTTTTAATATCATCTGGCAGCGCACTATAGTTGGCGCTGGCCAGCAGCGTCAGATTGCTGGTCAATGCGTATTTAGCGGACAGGCCAACATACGGTGTCCAGCTATCGCCAGGGGAGTAACTTGATAACCCACTACGGCGGGATTCATTGCCAGAGATGCCGTAGTAATATTCGTTGAAGTTTTCGTCATAGTAGAGCACGCCAATCGCCGGCGTCAGCGTCAGCTTGCCCATCGGCATTTGGCGAAACAGAGACATTTCGCCAACCCAACCGTTGCTGTTGTCCAGCACATCCGCTGCTGCGGAGACTTTCACACTGCCCCATTTCTCATGGTGATACCATGCAGCACCCGCCATCGCGGTTGCGTCACGCTTGTTCAGTTGCTTCATCGCTTGATCGTCGTTATCACCCGGATCAAACTCAAGCGGCATGTATGAGGCAGTAATGCTAAATTCATTACTTTCATTTTTTGAAAGAATATAACCTAACGTTGTTTGCCTAAAATAAAATGATTCACTTTCATAACTGACAAGCGGTACTGCGTGAACGTTATCATTATATCCACGATAAGGAGATTCGTTATATACAGCGCCGCCGCCAATAGAAAATTCTGCGGCAGTTGCGCTCGCCATAAATGAAAAGGCGAATAGCGCCACAATATTGCGTTTAATTAACATGCCCACATTCCATTTTAAAATAAGATACAAAACGCGTGCATAATAATGCTTACAATTTCATCGGTGCAAGATTCATATTTATATAGTAATATATACAAACATATATATATTGGGTTTGGCGATGAACAAATTACAACTCAAACACCGGGAACTGAAGATTATTTCGGTAATTGCTGCCAGTGAAAACATCAGTCATGCCGCTACGGTTCTCGGCATCGCACAAGCCAACGTTAGTAAGTATCTTGCTGATTTTGAATCCAAAGTTGGACTAAAGGTATTTGATCGCACCACTCGACAGCTCACCCTCACACCGTTTGGTACAGCGCTGCTTCCTTACATCAATGACATGTTGGACAGAAACGATCAGCTCAATAATTTCATTGCTGATTATAAGCACGAAAAACGTGGCCGGGTAACCGTATATGCTCCGACGGGCATAATTGCTTATTTATCGCAACATGTGATCGCAAAAATTCAGGATATTGGTGGAATTAGCCTCTCACTTAAAACATGTAACCTGGAACGAAAGGCATTTTTTGAAGGTGTCGACTTCCCTGAAGATTGTGATATTTTAATTACCTATGCGCATCCTAAAGATGAATCTCTGGTTGCCAGTTTCATTACTAAATATGCGGTGACGGCTTTTGCCAGCCCTGAGTATATCAAAGCACATCCTATTAGTAGCCCTGATGAACTGGAAGAACATTCCTGTATCCTGATTGATTCCATGATGATAGATGAGGCTAATATCTGGCGTTTCACTTCTGCCGGAGGCAAGGAGATGCACGATTATCGGGTAACCGGAAATTATGTCTGCGACAATACACAGTCTGCACTGGCGCTGGCACGTAACCATCTGGGCATTGTTTTTGCGCCAAATGCGAGTGTGCAAAAAGATGTTGAATCCGGGTCGCTGGTTCCATGTTTCTCAGAACAACATGAATGGTGGCTGGATTTGGTGGTGATTTTCCGCAAACGTGAATACCAGCCGTGGCGGGTACAGTTTATTCTTGATGAGATGTTGGCAGAGATCCGCCAGCAACTTACTCAGGCGCTGGAACAGCAGCCTGAGTAAGCGAAATTAGGGTACCAGGTTCAAAATGGTAAGCAAAATAGCCTGCGCCTAGTGATCGAGATACAGATAATGCACCCAACTGGTCATGCGCAGCAGAACCTTACGCATCACTGACACATGGGTGAAGTGATCAGAATAAACCGCGACCTGCGCATAAATCCCATCAGGCAGAGCGTTCACATCCACATTATCATTCAGCTCAATCGTGGCAATCACCCCTTCCGATCCGGGCGTAGAATTTAAGGATTGCAGCGCCCCATTCGACTGGTATGTCCCCCCCGGTACGGCCGGACTGATGGCAGCCAGTTTGCCGCTGAAAACCTTACCCGGCAGGGCGTTAAACACCACTTCAGCTTCATCGCCTGGCTCCAATCGCAGCAACGAGTTTTGCCGGAACTGGGCGATAATTTGCCGTTTTTGATCCGGGATAAACACCATCACCGGACGCATAGGCAGCGCGGCGGCATAGGTTCCCGGTCGCATCAGCACCTGCGTAACGTAACCATCGCTGGGCGCGCGAACCACTGTCTGGTCCAGGTTGAACTCCGCTTCGGCTAACTGCGCTTTCAGGCTGGCAATTTGCGAATTCTCACCCTGCACCAGGCTGTCTAACTGACTCTGGATTTGCTGTTGTTCCGCAACGGAGGATTTCACCGCTGCTTCCTGCGCCAGATAATTTTGCCGCGCCGCATCGATATCGCGTTCAGAAAAAGGATTGACCTTCGCCTGACTCCCCTGCGCATAACGCTGGTAATCTTTAGCTAGCTTGTCACGGGTAGCCTTTGCCCGCTGCGTGTTGGCTTGCATTTCGTCTAACTGCGCCACCAGCACCTGCTCTTTATGTTGTGCAGTGACAATATCAGCTTTCAGGCGATCAACTCGTGCCTGATAACGTCCCGGATTAAGTTTAAACAGTACCTCACCTTTTTTGATCAGCGTATTCTTCTTATCCGTCACTTCCGTCACGACCCCCGTGACCTGCGGTACTACGGGAATAGAAATTACTGCCTTTTGCGCCTTAAATGTATACGGATGGTTATAATTCATCAGTAATATAAGCCCGCAGACAATGAATATACCGCCCAATGCTGCAGTGGGTACTGTCCATTTATTGGCAGGAATTTTAAAAATCTTAAATATTGACCATGCGCACGCCACATAGGTCAGAACGATCAATAAATCCATCGATATTACTCCGCCGGAGAGGTCTTCGCCTCACCCAGTTTCTTTTCCAGATCGGCAACCCTGGCCTGCAACTGGATCAGGGAAGAATCCGCGCTTTGCATGCCCCACCCGCGTTCCGGGCGATAAAGCGTTGCCCAGATCCATAAAAAAGGCCACATGACATGTAAGGTAAACAAACTCACCCAGCCCGCGACATGTATTGCGTCAGCATGAGGATGGTTACGTTTCTTTGCAATGAGATAGGGAATATCATGCAGAATAATAATCCCGTAAAAAATGACCAGGAATACAAAAATAAGCACTCCTAATGCAAAATAATTAAGGAACATATTTGCCTCAGGGATTTAAATTGAAAAATCGGCTGCAATTTGATTTACACAATAGAGTTGATAATAGTAGTGGAATGACCAGATTGGATGCAATCGTCTTATTTATATAACGATATATGGGTTTATATATATAACAGTTAAATCTTGATAGCGCGGCGACATTTCTCATAGAATAAAGTTCATTAATATCAGACCAGCAAGCCCTAACACCACTGCACGGACATACTGCACGATTTTTTGTTCTCTAGGCGTGAAGGCCCGTTTGTAATGCAATAGTTTATGTTGTTATATATTTGTTAATTAAAAATAGCAGTATGCACTCTAACTACATTGCCTTGTCATGAATGCTGCTTTTTACTCTTTTGATGAGCTCGATAATCTCTTCACTTACTGTTTATTGATAAATAACTATACATCACTTTTCTCATTTCAAAATTTATTTATTCATGCCTATAGCTTAACCATAAACATAACATTTGATAATACAATTTTACTATTTATATAAATCGTGATTTATTTTTTATTAATAGAATAAGATATTGAATTTTATATTTAGCTGAGTTTTTACCAATAACGTGATGAGCTTCAAATTTTCGATACTAATGTTCTTGCAAGATACTCAATATAGGACTACTTACATTTCTATCATGCTTTATCTAGTTTTTTATGACAAATGGGTACAAAGGAGTTTGTTATGTCCGTTGAGTTTATGGAAAAGCTAAACCAACTAGCTTCAAAAATAAAACAACAATCTAGCGCTACTGAAACTGAGGAAGCAACAAAGAATGCTTTTGTTATGCCATTTATTAATAATGTACTTGGCTACGATGTTTTTGACCCTACAGAAGTTATTCCAGAATTCGTATGTGACGTAGGTACAAAGAAAGGCGAAAAAATAGATTATGCCATTCTGAAAAATGGTGATGTTCAAATTCTAATTGAGTGCAAAAAAATTGGAGAACCTCTCAACATACATCATGCCTCACAACTTTTCCGCTACTTTCATGTAACTAACGCCAGAATTTCAATACTAACGAATGGACAGGAGTATAAGTTTTTCACGGACTTAGATGCCCCTAATAAAATGGATGAAAAACCGTTTCTCGAGATCAACCTTCTTGATTTGGATGAAATGGTCATCCCTGAAATTAAGAAATTAACCAAATCTGCATTTGACCTAGAATCAATACTAAATGCTGCTGGAGAATTAAAGTATGTTAGTTTGATAAAAAAACACCTTCATAATCAATTAAACAATCCTGAAGAGGATTTCGTAAAGTTTTTCGCATCAAGAATATATGAAGGTATGTTAACACAGAAGGTCAGAGAAACATTTACATTATTAACTAAAAAAGCGGCGACTCAATATATCAACGCCCAGATAAATGAAAGATTAAAATCAGCCATTGGTGGTAATGTAATTCAGGTTCAAGATTCAACAAATCCAATTAACGAGAATGACGCCCCCGCTAACATTATAAAAGATGAGAATGACATTATTACAACAATGGACGAACTTGAAGGATTTCACATTGTGAAAGCAATAACGCGAACAGTAATCGATGCCCCAAGGATAATACATAGAGATACAAAAAGTTATTTTGGTATATTAATTGATGACAATAATAGAAAACCACTTTGCCGACTTCATTTTAATCGTAATCAAAAATACATTGGAATATTCGATCTAGACAAAAATGAAACTCGCCATCCAATTGAATCATTGGATGATATTTACAAATTCAGCACTGAATTGCAAGCCACAGCTGCATTGTATAACTAATAGAGAATAGGCAGTATTACTACTGCCTATTTAAACTGTATTAAAATAGTCCCAGCGGTTTATCTGAGTAGCTCACCAGCAGACATTTGGTTTGCTGATAATGCTCGAGCATCATCTTATGCGTCTCGCGCCCGATACCCGACTGCTTATAGCCACCGAATGCCGCATGGGCCGGGTAAGCATGGTAACAGTTGGTCCAAACACGCCCCGCCTGAATCCCACGGCCCATCTTGTACGCCAGATTTCCGTTACGGCTCCAGACACCAGCGCCAAGCCCATATTGGGTGTCATTGGCGATTTCCAGCGCCTCTTCCATAGTTTTAAAGGTCGTGACGGCCAGCACGGGCCCGAAGATCTCTTCCTGGAAAACCCGCATGTTGTTCTTGCCAAACAGAATGGTTGGTTCGAGGTAATAACCTTCTTTTAAGTCGCCATCCAGTTGCTTGCGCCGCCCACCGGTGAGAACATCAGCCCCTTCTTTCTTACCAATATCGATGTAATTCAAAATGGTTTCCAGTTGACCATGCGAGACCTGCGCACCCATTTGCGTCACGCTGTCTAACGGGTTGCCGCTGCGAATACTCTCCACCCGGCGAATAGCTCTTTCCATAAAACGTTCGTAAATAGATTCCTGTACTAACGCACGGCTCGGACAGGTACACACTTCACCCTGATTGAAGGCAAACAGCGCGAAACCTTCCAGCGCTTTGTCAAAAAAAGCATCCTCTTCATCCATCACATCAGCGAAGAAGATATTGGGCGATTTCCCACCCAGCTCCAGCGTGACGGGAATAATGTTCTGCGTGGCGTATTGCATGATCTGCTGCCCAACTTCCGTTGAGCCGGTAAACGCCACTTTCGCAATGCGTTTAGACGTCGCCAGATACTCACCGATTTCCCCACCCGCACCGTTTACCACGTTCACCACGCCTGGCGGGAGCAGATCGCCGATGACTTCCATCAGCAACAGCACGGACAGCGGCGTGAGGCGCGCGGGTTTAAGCACGACGCAGTTACCCGCCGCCAGCGCGGGCGCCATCTTCCAGCTGGCCATCAGCAACGGGAAGTTCCACGGGATAATTTGCCCTACCACGCCAAGAGGTTCATGGAAGTGATAAGCCACGGTCTCGCTATCAACCTCGCTTATACCCCCTTCCTGCGCACGAATACAGGAAGCGAAATAGCGGAAATGGTCAATCGCCAGCGGAACATCTGCCGCGCTGGTTTCGCGGATGGGCTTACCGTTATCCCAGGTTTCTGCCGTCGCCAGCAGTTCCAGGTTTTGCTCCATACGATCGGCGATTTTGAACAGTATCGCCGCCCTGTCCTGCACGGATGTCTGCGCCCACTTGTCTTTTACTTTGTGCGCGGCATCCAGTGCCAGATCGATATCCTTTTTGCCGGAAGAGGCCACTTCGCACAGTAATTGCCCGGTTACCGGCGTCAGGTTTTGGTAATACTCGCCGTCCACCGGGGCAACCCAGTCACCGCCGATAAAGTTATCGTATCGGGCTTTTAACTTCAGAGGGTAACCATACTCGCCGGGATAAATACGCGTTGAAGGGGGGTTATTGGTCATGACCGTCTCCTTGCTGTAGGGGTACTACAAGGGTAGACGGGGCTGGCGAATTATTCGCCAGCCATTTACTGCTTTACGACAGGTATCACGAATTACATAGCAGCGCGATAAATCGCCATGATTTCTTCATGAGTCGCGTGAATCGGGTTAGTGAAACCGCAGGCATCTTTCAGAGCATTGGTCGCCAGAACGGCAATATCCTCTTCCTTCACGTTCAACTCACGCAGACCTGCCGGGATATTCACTTTCTGCGCCAGTTCGCGGATCGCCGCGATGCAGGCTTCCGCCCCTTGCTCTGCGCTCAAGCCAGCAACGTCCACGCCCATTGCCGCAGCGCAATCACTCAGGCGAGCGGCAGCCACTTTGCTATTGAAGACCTGCACATGCGGCAGCAGCACTGCGTTACATACACCGTGCGGCAGATCGTAGAAGCCGCCCAACTGGTGCGCCATTGCGTGCACATAACCAAGAGAAGCGTTGTTAAAGGCCATGCCCGCGAGGAACTGCGCGTAAGCCATGGCTTCGCGCGCCTGAGCATTGCTGCCATCTGCAACGGCGACCGGCAGGTTTTCCGCAATCATGGTGACCGCTTTCAACGCGCACGCATCGGTAATCGGCGTTGCAGCAATAGACACGTAGGCTTCAATGGCGTGGGTCAGCGCATCCATACCGGTTGCCGCTGTCAGGGACTTCGGCATGCCGACCATCAGCGAGGAGTCATTAACGGACAGCAGCGGCGTAACATGCTTATCCACAATCGCCATTTTAATGTGACGTACTTCATCGGTAATGATGCAGAAACGGGTCATCTCAGATGCCGTGCCCGCGGTGGTGTTAATGGCGATCATCGGCAGCTGTGGTTTTGCAGAACGGTCCACACCTTCGTAATCGCGAATATCGCCGCCGTTAGCCGCCACCAGCGCAATGCCCTTCGCACAATCGTGCGGAGAACCGCCGCCGAGGGAAATAACGCTATCACATTCATTTTCTTTCAGTATATGCAGGCCAGCAGCGACGTTACTGGTCGTGGGATTAGGATGCGTACCGTCGAAAATTACGCTGAAAATATCACGTTCCTGTAATGCTTTTTGAATCTCGCCAGCCATACCTAATTTTGTCAGCATGGCATCCGTGACAATCAGCGTACGACGAAAACCATATTCCGCCATTGTATTCATTGCGTCTTTTAATGAATCAGCGCCGATTACATTCACGGAAGGAATAAAAAATGTTGAAGCAGCCATTGTACGATCCTTAATTACTCTAAAGAGTCAGGAAGCATACGAGTGAAATATCCAACAAAATATGATCGTGGTTGTTATTTTAATAACACCCACAATTAAAAAGCACATTAGGTTCATAATCTAATGTGCTTATTTCAATCAATATTTATTTTGTATTAATTCATTTAATTCCTGAATTAATTGTTTCATTACTTTTCGGGAAACAACAAAGCATCGCGTAATAAATGATCATTTCCCCGGCGACGCGTAAAACCAATGCGGTCAAAATATTCCAGAATCTGGATAGCCAATTTGCGTCCAACGTTAAGCCTGTCGCGGAAATCGGCAGCACAGGTCGATCCTTTCTCCTGATCCAGTTCGCGGATCATATTGGCAAAGGCCACAATCCGATCGTTACGGTAATAGCGATCTTTGACGATCGCGGTGATGATGCCTTGCTGCGCAGCTTGTCGTAACGCCACACGCATCATCTGCTCATCTGTGCCCGTCTGTTTTGCCAAATCGCGCACCCACCACGGCTCATCGCCAAAAAGCGGTTCTGCTTTTTGCCAGATAGCCTGCTGCTCTTCGCTGAAACCGGCCTTATGATCCGGCAAATGCAGCCAGCCATGATGGCTATGGATGGCGCCGCTCTCACGCATCTTTTCAATCAGCAGCAGGACCAGCGCTTCATCTTCCATCGGCAAAGCCATACGGCGCAGGCGTTCTCGCCCAGGTCCTGGTTCATCACGGTGCTGCTCGTGGTACGTTGCCAGCGTATCAAGGACTTTCCGCTGCCAGCGCGCTGCAACGGCAGCATTCAACAGACTGTATCCCGCCTGAATAAAGCCATGCAGCTCAATCAACGGACGCATACCGTTGCCGTTGAGCTGACGCGCCCAGGCGAAGTCAGGAATATTCACCGCCCCGCGCGTCAGATGCAGCGCCAGAGCTTCGCCGTCACTCTGTACCTTCTCCAGCGCTGCCAGCCACTGCAAATATTCCGGCTTACGCTTCCCGCGACGCGGCGGATTGAGCGTTACCACGCGCGCGCCAGCCAGCGTCGTGCGGGCCGAAATATCGCGTAGCACCAGACGGTCGTTATCGGCGAGCCAGAGCGGTGTATCAAACACCAGTTCCGCCAGCGTCCCTTCAAGCAGCGAGATTCTCCCGGTGACGTGGCTGGCCGCGTGGTGAATATGCAGCGGTTGCCACTGCATCAGCGGCGCGGCATGCTCCAAAGAGACAATCACGCGGGTAAACGCCTCTGGCGGTGCATCGGAGAGCAGCCAGTCGCCGCGGTTAAGCTCTTCTTTTTGTGCATCACCAGCAATATTCAGCGCAATACGTTGCCCCGCCTGCGCGCGATCGGTGGCCTGATTTTGCGCATGCAAGCTACGTACGCGCATCGGTTTGTTGACGCCCGTGAGCCACAGCGTGTCACCAACAGTCACCTCACCGCTAAGCGCCGTCCCGGTCACCACCAGACCCGCGCCTTTGACCGTAAAGGCACGGTCAATCGCCAGGCGAAAGCTGCAATCGCGGGCATGCTCGCGCGACGTTAATTGCTGTAAATGATCGCGCAGTTCTTCGATTCCACGACCTTCACTGGCAGCCGTCACGAACAGAACCGCATCGGCGAATCCATAGTTCTCAAGCGCAGTATGCACCTCAGTACGTACCGCGTTGATGCGATCGTCATCCACGCGATCGGCTTTCGTGAGCGCCACGGTGATCTGCGGGTTGCCCGTCAGTTGCAGAATTTGCAAATGCTCACGCGTTTGCGCCATCACGCCGTCATCACACGCCACCACCAGCAGCGCATGGTCGATCCCGCCGACACCCGCCAGCATGTTGGACAAAAACTTTTCGTGTCCGGGAACATCGATAAATCCCAGAATCCTTCCGTCCGGCTGCGGCCAGTAGGCATAACCGAGATCGATGGTCATGCCGCGCTTTTTTTCTTCCGGCAAACGGTCGGCATTCACGCCGGTAATCGCCTGTAATAACGTTGTTTTTCCGTGGTCAACGTGTCCGGCGGTTGCAATAATCATTTCAGCATCATCTCCATAAACCGGGTCTCGTCCTCAAGGCAGCGCAGATCCAGCCATAAGCGACCATCATAAATTCGCCCAATGATCGGCACGGGCAGCGCACGCCAACGGGCGGCCAGTGCTTCGAGGCGGCTACCGCGCCCGTCATGTGGCGTAAAGGTTAATGCCGCGCTGGGCAGCCTATCAACAGGTAGCGAACCGCTGCCTATCTGCGATAAACAAGGCATAACGTTCAGGGTGAATTCGTCGCCGTAATGATCAGCAAGCCTTGCCTGTAATTGTTGCGCCTGCGCGTGGACAGCCTCCTGCGAGCGGGTGAGCTGGCGTAAAGTCGGCAACTTCGCTGCCAGCGCTTCCGGGTGCAGGTAGAGCCGCAGCGTCGCTTCCAGCGCAGCCAGCGTCATTTTATCAGCCCGTAATGCACGTTTCAGCGGATGGCTCTGTAAGCGCGCAATCATCTCTTTTTTACCGACAATAATCCCTGCCTGCGGCCCTCCCAGTAATTTATCGCCAGAGAAGCTCACCAGGCTGACGCCAGCGGCAATCAGCTGTTGCGGCATCGGCTCCTGCGGTAATCCATACTGGCTGAGATCGACCAGCGAGCCGCTGCCGAGATCCGCCACTACCGGAACATCCAGCTCCTTGCCAATAGTGGCCAGCTCTGCCTCATCCACCGACTTCGTAAAGCCTTCGATGCTGTAATTACTGGTATGCACTTTCATCAGCAGACCGGTGTTTTCATTTACCGCCTGACGATAATCTTTCGTGTGGGTCCGGTTAGTGGTACCCACTTCGCGCAGAATACATCCGGCCTGACACATCACGTCCGGAATACGAAACGCGCCGCCAATTTCTACCAGTTCTCCGCGTGAAACGACCACCTCTTTGCCGTTAGCCGTGGCCGCCAGCATCAGCAAAACCGCTGCCGCATTGTTATTGACGATACAGGCGTCTTCCGCCCCCGTCAGACGGCAGAGTAAATCCGCCAGGGCCCGATCCCGATGTCCACGCCCGGCATCATCCAGGCTGTATTCCAGCGTCACCGGCGTGCGCATCGCCTGCACCACCGCCTCGATCGCTTCTTCGGCCTGCGATGCGCGCCCAAGATTGGTATGCAGCACCGTTCCGGTCAGGTTAATCACCGGACGCAGCGCACTTTGCGATTCTCGTTCCAGCCGGGCGCAGGCCTCTTGCGCCCAGTCCTCACACCATGCCGGGAGCGCGTGCGTGTCGCGAATAGCTTCTCTGGCTTCGTCGAGCATGTGACGCAGCAGGTCAACCACCCGGGTATGACCGTGAGACTCACGTAAAGCTGGGAAGGCGCTATCGCGCAATAAACGATCGATAGCAGGAAGCTGGCTGTAGAGTGAACGCATGTCGGTTGTCATGAAAGGGCCTGGCTGTTGGTGGCCCTCTCCACCGTGGAGAGGGATATCGATATAGGAAGGATTGTACCGTGACTTTGCTTAGGCGAGTATAATGTGTATCAAGCCTTTGGCGGTTCCGTACGGGCAAAACTTTCGCGTTGAAAGAGCGTTTCCACCAGTTTGACCAGACGCGGGCGATCAACACACCAGCCGGGCGCAACCCGACGGAAATTGAGATAACCGACGGCACAGGCAATCGCAATGGTTGCCAGGTTAACCGTATCGGTTTTCAGCGTACCCTCCGCCAGATAACCTTCCAGCATATCCAGACTACGGGTAATCTTTTCTCGCTGGCGTAACAGTTCGGTTTCTGACTGCTGCGCGGCGGGGCGAGCCTGTTCGCGTACCGAGACTAAACCGGCATCCATAATGCCATCGGCCAGCGCTTCCAACTGGCGTACCTTCAGCGCCGCCAGTGGTTCACGCGGCAGCATCGCTGGCGCAATATCCAGCAGTTCTATGTATTCCGCGATGATCGGAGAGTCAAACCAGTACTCGCCCTCATCGGTAACCAACGCGGGCACTTTTCCTAACGGGTTATAGCGTGCCACGCCGTTATCTGCGTTATAGGGGAGTTCATTCACAAATTCGAAGGTGATGCCCTTTTCCAGTAACAGAATAGAAATTTTACGCACAAAAGGGCTGGTATAGCTGCCAATGAGTTTCATGCCGGGTCCTTTTTGCCAACAAAAATATCAGTATGGCTCAGGTCAGTGCAAATGGCAGGTGATGACGGTCTCAATGATCCAAATAAAGGTAATGCATCCAGCTGGTCATGCGCAGCAGCACTTTACGCATCACTGAAACGTGAGCGAAATGGTCGGAATAGACCGCCACCTGGGCATAGATACCGTCCGGTAACGCATCCACATCGGCATTGGGAGCCAGCTCAATCGTGGCCAGCACGCCATCGGTACCCGGCACCACCGTTAAGGACTGTAATGCTCCCTGCGCCTGATAAGAACCGCCCGGAACAACCGGCAGAATGCTGGTGAGCTTGCCGGAGAATACCTGGCCTGGCAGCGCGTTGAAGACCACTTCCGCTTCATCACCCGGTTTAAGACGCAGCAAGGAATTCTGGCGGAATTGCGCCACGATTTGCCGTTTTTGTTCCGGAATAAATACCATCACCGGGCGCAGAGGCAGCGCGGCGGCATAGGTCCCGGGCCGGATAAGCACCTGCGTTACATAACCGTTGCTGGGCGCACGTACGATAGTCTGCTCAAGATTGTATTTGGCTTCAGCGAGCTGGGCGCGCAGAGACGCAACCTGAGATTGCTCTCCATTGACCATACTGTCTAACTGGCTCTGAATCTGCGTCTGTTCAGCAACGGAGCCTTTGACCAGCGCATCCTGCGCCAGGTAGTTTTGCCGGGCATTGTCGATGTCGCTTTCAGAGAATGGATTAACCTTCGCCTGACTACCCTTCAAATAGCGTTGATAATCTTTATACAGGCGATCTCGTTCAGCGGAAACGCGGGTGGTATTGGCTACGGCTTCAGACAGCTGCGCTTTCATATTGTCGATGTTGTGTGTAGCGGTCACCAGGTCGGCCTGTAGCCTGTCGACCCGCGCCTGATAACGAACGGGATCGAGTTTAAATAACACCTCGCCTTTTTTAATCAGCTGATTATTTTTATCTGTCACCTCACTAACAATTCCGGTGACCTGTGGGGTAACAGGAATTGAAATAACCGCCTTTTGCGCCGTAAAGGTATACGGGTGGTTATAGTTCATTAATAAAATGAGTCCCGCCACAATAAACACCCCACCTAATGCGGCGGTAGCAAGCGTCCATTGATTTACCGGAATACGGAATATTTTAAAAATGGCCCAGGCGAATGCCACATAGGTTAGGACAATCAACAAGTCCATGATCAAATCTCCGGAAAGGTGGAGTTATCGTTTTTTTTCTCCCCATCCAGCCTATTTTCCAACTGGGTGATGCGCGCGGCCAGTGCGGCAATTTCAGGGTCAGGCTCCTTCCCGGACGGCGTGATGTGTGACTGCATTCCCCAGCCTCGTTCTGGCTGATAGAGCGTGGCCCAGATCCACAGGAAGGGCCAAATAACATGCAGCGTAAATAAACTCACCCAACCCGCCGTATGGATGGCATCGGCATGGGGATGGTTGCGCTTCTTAGCCATGTTATAGGGAATATCATGGATGGCGATGATTCCGTAAAACAGAACCAGAAAAACGAAGATCAGCACACCTAACGCGAAATAGTTTAGAAACATACCCGCCTCGTATTCACGCTAATCAGAGCTTTCAATTGCAGGCAGCCGAAAGGAGTCATGGCTGGTAATTTGAACATAATTGCAGTTAGTCATTTCCGCCATACCACCAGGGTATAAATTTTCAAGTTGATGGCTTGCGGGGTAGTTGCAAGAAATAGGTGATGAAACAGAATCCGCTCCAGATCACACCAGGAGAAATCCAGACAAATATTTATTGCGAAGTAGATCACAAATACCCAACAAACAGCCAAAGCAAAAACGTGAACAACTTCACACTTAACGCCCGTTTTTAGCCAATTCTTGACCTGTGATGTTTTTTTGTACCGATATTTTGTGATGAAAATCACATTAACTAACGCCATACACCCTATATTTACGTGACAAACGTCACATAAAAAGCCGTCGACTGGACAGTTGAACGATTCAGTGCCAGATTTCGCAGTATCTACAGGGTCCGGCTACCTCCTGCCGCTACATTAACAAACCTCGGGCTTTTAGCCTGCGCGACAGCAAACATAAGAAGGGGTGTTTTTATGTCATCCGATATTAAGATCAAAGTGCAAAGCTTTGGTCGATTCCTCAGTAACATGGTGATGCCAAATATCGGCGCGTTTATCGCGTGGGGTATTATCACCGCATTATT
Source organism: Citrobacter sp. RHB35-C21 (assembly GCF_013816515.1). Classification (NCBI taxonomy): domain Bacteria; kingdom Pseudomonadati; phylum Pseudomonadota; class Gammaproteobacteria; order Enterobacterales; family Enterobacteriaceae; genus Citrobacter; species Citrobacter sp. RHB35-C21. Next base: position 126,547 of record NZ_CP057147.1, on the reverse strand, counting down.
CATTCCGACGGGGTGGTTGCCGAACGAAACGCTGGCGAAGCTTGTCGGCCCAATGATCACCTATCTGCTGCCGCTGCTGATCGGTTATACCGGTGGTAAGCTGGTTGGCGGCGAGCGTGGCGGCGTGGTGGGTGCTATCACCACCATGGGCGTTATCGTCGGTGCCGATATGCCAATGTTCCTCGGCGCGATGATCGCAGGTCCGCTGGGCGGCTGGGCTATCAAACATTTCGACAACTGGGTAGACGGTAAGATCAAGTCCGGTTTTGAGATGCTGGTGAATAACTTCTCCGCAGGCATCATCGGGATGATCCTCGCCATTCTGGCATTCCTTGGCATTGGCCCATTGGTTGAAGCACTGTCCAAAATCCTGGCGGCAGGCGTTAACTTCATGGTTGTCCATGACATGCTGCCGCTGGCGTCTATCTTCGTTGAACCGGCGAAAATCCTGTTCCTCAACAACGCCATCAACCACGGTATTTTCTCACCGCTGGGTATTCAGCAGTCCCATGAGATGGGCAAATCCATCTTCTTCCTGATTGAAGCTAACCCGGGTCCGGGTATGGGCGTTCTGCTGGCATACATGTTCTTCGGTCGCGGCAGCGCTAAGCAGTCCGCAGGCGGCGCGGCTATCATCCATTTCCTGGGTGGTATCCACGAAATTTACTTCCCGTACGTGCTGATGAACCCGCGTCTGATCCTGGCCGTTATCCTCGGCGGTATGACTGGCGTATTTACCCTGACTATCCTGAACGGCGGCCTGGTTTCTCCGGCTTCTCCGGGTTCTATCCTGGCCGTGCTGGCAATGACGCCGAAGGGTGCTTACTTCGCGAACATCGCTGCTATTTGTGCCGCAATGGCTGTCTCCTTTGTCGTCTCAGCCATTCTGCTGAAAACCAGCAAAGTGAAAGAAGATGATGACATTGATGCCGCAACTCGTCGTATGCACGACATGAAAGCGGAATCCAAAGGTGCATCTCCGCTGGCGGCTGGCGACGTGACTAACGACCTGAGCCATGTGCGTAAAATCATCGTTGCCTGCGATGCGGGTATGGGCTCCAGCGCCATGGGTGCGGGCGTACTGCGCAAGAAAGTGCAGGATGCCGGTCTGTCTCAGATTTCCGTCACCAACAGCGCGATTAACAATCTGCCGCCGGATGTCGATCTGGTCATTACTCACCGTGACCTGACCGAACGTGCGATGCGCCAGGTGCCTCAGGCGCAACACATTTCGCTGACCAACTTCCTCGACAGCGGCCTGTACGCCAGCCTGACCGAACGTCTGGTTGCTGCACAGCGCCACAACGTGAACGAAGAGAAAGTCCGCGATCACCTGAAAGACAGCTTCGAAGAGGGTGATACCCACCTGTTCAAACTGGGTGCGGAGAATATCTTCCTTGGCCGTAAAGCCACTAACAAAGAAGAAGCGATTCGCTTTGCCGGTGAGCAACTGGTGAAAGGCGGCTACGTTGAGCCAGAATACGTCGAGGCGATGCTGGACCGCGAAAAACTGACCCCGACTTACCTCGGTGAGTCCATCGCAGTGCCGCACGGTACGGTTGAAGCCAAAGACCGCGTACTGAAAACCGGCGTGGTGTTCTGCCAGTACCCGGAAGGCGTGCGCTTCGGTGAAGAAGAAGACGATATTGCCCGCCTGGTCATTGGTATCGCCGCACGTAACAATGAACATATCCAGGTGATCACCAGTCTGACCAACGCTCTGGATGACGAATCCGTGATCGAACGTCTGGCCCATACCACCAGCGTGGATGAAGTTCTGGAACTGCTGGCAGGTAAAAAAGCTTAACCGTTAAGTATCTCCAAAATAGTTCGAGCTGCAGAAAGGCGGCAACGCAGCGAATCCCCAGGAGCGTACATAAGTACGTGACTGGGGTGAGCGAGGAGAGCCAACGCATCTGCAGTTCGAAATATGAAGGCGATATCCTCTCCCTTGTGGAGAGGGTTAGGTTGAGGGAAACGCCTCACCCCAGCCCTCTTGGGTAAAAACATTAATGAAGGTTAATACTATGAAAGCATTACATTTTGGCGCAGGTAATATCGGTCGTGGCTTTATCGGCAAACTGCTGGCGGACGCGGGGATACAACTGACGTTCGCGGATGTAAACCAGGTCGTGCTCGATGCCCTGAATGCCCGTCATAGCTATCAGGTTCATGTGGTGGGTGAAAACGAGCAGGTTGATACCGTTTCCGGCGTCAACGCCGTGAGCAGCATCGGCGATGATGTTGTCGACCTGATTGCCCACGTAGATTTAGTCACTACCGCCGTCGGTCCGGTCGTGCTTGAGCGTATCGCTCCGGCCATCGCCAAAGGGCTGGTTAAACGCAAGGCGCAGGGCATCGCCACTCCGCTGAATATTATCGCCTGTGAAAACATGGTGCGCGGAACCACCCAGTTGAAAGGCCACGTTATGAACGCGCTGGCAGATGAAGACAAATCCTGGGTTGAAGAACATGTTGGCTTCGTCGATTCCGCCGTGGACCGCATTGTTCCCCCTTCGGCTTCTGCGACCAACGATCCGCTGGAAGTCACCGTCGAAACCTTCAGTGAGTGGATTGTCGACAAAACACAGTTCAAAGGCGAACTGCCTGACATCCCGGGAATGGAATTAACTGATAACCTGATGGCATTTGTCGAACGTAAACTCTTCACGCTGAACACCGGGCATGCTATAACCGCGTACCTCGGAAAATTGACCGGTCATCAGACCATCCGTGACGCGATTCTCGACGAGAAAATCCGTGCAGTGGTAAAAGGTGCGATGGAAGAGAGCGGCGCGGTACTGATCAAACGCTATGGCTTTGATGCAGCAAAACATGCGGCATACATTCAGAAAATCCTCGGTCGCTTTGAAAACCCGTATCTGAAAGATGACGTTGAGCGCGTGGGTCGTCAGCCGCTGCGTAAACTGAGCGCGGGCGACCGTCTGATTAAACCGCTGCTGGGCACGCTGGAGTATGGCCTGCCGCACGCGAATCTGGTCACCGGTATTGCTGCAGCGATGCACTATCGCAGTGAAGAAGATCCGCAGGCCCAGGAACTGGCCGCGCTGATTGACGAAAAAGGTCCACAGGCCGCGCTGGCACAGGTTTCCGGTCTGGATGCCAACAGTGATGTGGTGGCGGAGGCGGTTAACGCATATAACGCAACCAAATGATAGAGAATGTGGCGCAGGTCAGCCTGCGCCCAAATGACAGATTGTCAGATATGCAGGCAATAATGGAACAAACGCAGGCCTTTGAAAATCGTGTGCTTGAGCGTCTGAATGCTGGCAAAACCGTACGCAGCTTCCTCATCACCGCCGTAGAACTGCTCACCGAAGCGGTAAATATCCTTGTGCTTCAGGTATTTCGCAAAGACGACTATGCGGTAAAATATGCCGTAGAACCCCTGCTCGACGGCGACGGTCCGCTGGGCGATCTTTCCGTTCGTCTGAAGCTAATTTACGGTCTGGGCGTACTCAGCCGGCCGGAGTATGAAGATGCGGAGCTTCTGATGGCGCTGCGGGAAGAGTTAAACCATGACGGTAATGAATACGCGTTCACCGACGACGAAATTCTTGGCCCGTTTGGCGAACTCCACTGCGTGACGGCACTCCCGCCGCCACCGCAGTTTGATACCTCAGACTCAGGTTTGCACGCAATGCAGATTCAGCGCTACCAGCAGATGGTACGCTCCACGATGGTACTTTCCCTGACCGAGCTGATTTCTAAAATCAGCTTAAAAAAAGCCTTTCAAAAATAAGACCCTGCAGGCTTACTTCTCTTCCTGCTGCGGTCGATACAGCTGCCGATAATACGCCAGACGTTGCAGATACAGCTGCGCATTCTCCTGCGGTATTTCAGTAGGGACAACGTTGCGCGGTGGTGTTTTATTCAGATATTCGCGAAAAGCCTGGCTTGAAGCCATAAAATCGACCGTCTTATCAATAAGGGCCGAAACGTTCTCACCTATTTTCGCCATAATCTTCCCTCCTCCATGTATTAACCGCGCTCAGCCTGCGCGGTTGCTCATTTAAGTTTAGGATCGGTTGGGCGATTATATTGAGGAAAACGTGCTTCACTATGAACCCGTCAATAAAAAGCACCACGGCCGACCTTATCACTTAAAATTCCTTATTAATCAAAATAGTAGTATTTTCATTAGCTGAATAATACTTGCAGCATTTGATTATTTATCTTCGATTAGTTGTGAATAATCCCGCTCTGCGCGCATACTATAGGATATTCATCCTATTTTTATCAGAAGCTATCCTATGAAAGAAGTCGAAAAAAACGAAATTAAACGCCTGAGCGATCGTCTGGACGCTATCCGCCACCAGCAGGCAGACCTGTCCCTGGTTGAAGCCGCCGACAAATATGCCGAGCTGGAGCAAGAGAAAGAAACGCTGGAAACCGAGATCGCGCGTCTGCGTGACGTCCACGGCCAGAAGCTGAGCAAAGAAGCGCAAAAGCTGGCGAAACTTCCTTTCCGTCGTGCTATCACCAAAAAAGAACAGGCCGACATGGGCAAGCTGAAGAAGAGCGTGCGCGGCCTGATCGTCGTTCACCCGATGACCGAGCTTGGCCGTGAAATGGGCCTGAAAGAGATGACGGGCTTCGCGAAGAGCGAGTTCTGATCTCCCACCGGGCAACATTCGCTTGCCCGGTCCTTCCCTTCTCCTCGCAATTGGCCCTACCAATTTCAGCCAGATCCTACCAGCACCTCACATTTCATTAAAATGTGCGTACAATACCGTTGCCAATAAATAACATTTGATTAACCATTCATTGTCATTACCCCTACACAACAATATTGGCAGGGCCACTTTTACACATAATGTGACCAGGAGATGAGCACAGACTCATTCCATTATGTCGGCGGCCCCCAGGAGACCTGCAATGAATCTCTGGCAACAGAACTACGACCCGGCCGGTAACATCTGGCTTTCCAGTCTGATCGCATCGCTCCCTATCCTGTTCTTTTTCTTCGCCCTGATTAAGCTCAAGCTGAAAGGCTATGTTGCGGCGTCATGGACGGTGGTGATCGCTCTGACGGTCGCCCTGCTGTTTTACAAAATGCCGGTCGATCACGCTCTGGCTTCCGTGGTGTACGGCTTCTTCTATGGTTTGTGGCCAATTGCCTGGATCATTATCGCCGCGGTATTCGTCTATAAAATCTCGGTGAAAACCGGGCAGTTCGACATCATCCGCTCCTCAATACTCTCGATTACCCCGGACCAACGTCTGCAAATGCTGATTGTCGGTTTCTCCTTTGGGGCATTCCTCGAAGGGGCGGCAGGATTTGGCGCTCCGGTAGCGATTACCGCCGCACTGCTGGTTGGTCTGGGCTTTAATCCTCTGTACGCGGCAGGTTTGTGTCTGATCGTAAACACCGCTCCGGTCGCTTTTGGCGCAATGGGCATTCCGATTCTGGTTGCCGGTCAGGTTACCGGGCTGGATAGCTTCGAGATTGGTCAGATGGTGGGCCGTCAGTTACCGTTCCTGACCATTATCGTGTTGTTCTGGATTATGGCGATTATGGATGGCTGGCGCGGCGTAAAAGAGACCTGGCCTGCGGTGATGGTCGCTGGCGGCTCGTTTGCTATCGCGCAGTACCTCAGCTCTAACTTTATCGGGCCAGAACTGCCAGACATTATCTCGTCTCTGGTTTCGCTGGTCTGCCTGACGCTGTTCCTGAAACGCTGGCAGCCGGTACGCATCTTCCGCTTTGGCGATATGGGCGCTTCACAGGTCGATCAGACGCTGGCTCGCACCCACTATACCGCTGGACAGGTGGTCCGCGCCTGGTCTCCGTTCCTGTTCCTGACCGCCACCGTCACGCTGTGGAGCGTACCGCCGTTTAAAGCGCTGTTTGCGCCAGGCGGCGCGATGTACCACTGGGTGGTCAATATTCCGGTTCCGTACCTCGATAAGCTGGTTGCCCGTATGCCGCCGGTCGTACACGAAGCCACAGCCTACGCGGCGGTGTATAAATTTGACTGGTTCTCCGCGACCGGTACCGCGATTTTGTTTGCCGCCCTGCTGTCTATCGTCTGGTTGAAGATGAAGCCGTCCGCAGCGCTGCAGACTTTTGGCAGCACGCTGAAAGATCTGGCATTACCTATTTACTCAATCGGAATGGTGCTGGCATTCGCGTTTATCTCAAACTACTCCGGGCTTTCATCAACCCTGGCGTTGGCCCTGGCACACACCGGCAGCGCGTTTACCTTCTTCTCACCGTTCCTCGGCTGGCTGGGGGTATTTCTGACCGGGTCCGACACCTCATCAAACGCACTGTTTGCCGCCCTGCAGGCTACGGCTGCTCAGCAAATCGGCGTTTCGGATGTGCTGATGGTTGCGGCAAATACCACCGGCGGCGTGACCGGCAAGATGATCTCGCCGCAATCTATCGCTATCGCCTGTGCGGCAGTGGGATTAGTGGGGAAAGAGTCTGACCTGTTCCGCTTTACCGTGAAACACAGCCTGATTTTCACCTGCATGGTGGGTGTGATTACCACGCTGCAGGCCTATGTCTTAACCTGGATGATTCCATGATAGTGATGCCCAGACGCCTGTCAGACGAAGTCGCATCTCGTGTGCGGGCGCTGATTGAAGAACAACAGTTGGAGGCGGGCATGAAGTTGCCCGCTGAGCGCCAACTGGCCGTACAGCTCGGCGTATCGCGTAACTCGCTGCGCGAGGCGTTAGCAAAGCTGGTCAGTGAAGGCGTACTGATTAGCCGTCGTGGCGGCGGGACGTTTATCCGCTGGCAGCATGAGGCCTGGTCTGAACAAAACATCGTTCAGCCGCTGAAAACCCTACTGGCGGACGATCCTGATTACAGTTTCGATATTCTGGAGGCCCGCCACGCCATCGAAGCCAGTACCGCCTGGCACGCTGCCATGCGGGCCACCGCCGCGGATAAAGAGAAAATCAGGCTCTGTTTCGAGGCCACGCAAAGCGAAGATCCGGATCTCGCCTCGCAGGCTGACGTTCGCTTTCATCTCGCCATTGCGGAAGCCTCACACAACGTGGTGCTGTTGCAGACCATGCGCGGTTTCTTCGACGTCCTGCAGTCTTCGGTAAAACAGAGCCGCCAACGTATGTACCTGGTACCGCCGGTATTTTCTCAACTGACGGCGCAGCATCAGGCCGTGCTGGACGCCATTGTTGCCGGGGATGCCGACGGGGCGCGTAAGGCCATGATGGCGCACCTCAGTTTTGTCCACACCACAATTAAACGATTTGATGAAGATCAGGCCCGGCAGGCGCGTATTACTCGCCTGCCCGGTGATCCTGGTGAGAATAGCAGGGAGAACAACACATGATTATTTCAGCAGCCAGCGACTATCGCGCCGCAGCCCAGCGCATCCTGCCCCCCTTCTTGTTCCACTATATTGACGGCGGGGCGTATGCCGAGCACACCTTGCGCCGTAACGTGGCAGACCTGTCAGAGGTGGCGCTGCGCCAGCGCGTACTGAAGAATATGTCCGACCTGAGCCTGGAAACCAAGCTGTTCAACGAAACACTCTCCATGCCGGTAGCCCTCGCGCCTGTCGGCTTATGCGGCATGTACGCACGCCGGGGCGAGGTTCAGGCCGCCGCCGCCGCTGATGCCAAAGGCATTCCGTTTACGCTTTCCACAGTGTCTGTATGTCCGATTGAAGAAGTCGCCCCGACCATCAAGCGTCCGATGTGGTTCCAGCTGTATGTTCTGCGCGATCGCGGTTTTATGCGTAACGCGCTGGAGCGCGCCAAAGCGGCGGGTTGCTCCACGCTGGTCTTTACCGTCGATATGCCAACGCCTGGCGCACGCTACCGTGACGCCCATTCCGGTATGAGCGGCCCAAATGCGGCACTGCGCCGCTACTGGCAAGCAGTCACTCATCCACAGTGGGCATGGGACGTTGGTCTGAACGGTCGCCCGCATGATTTAGGCAATATTTCGACTTATCTGGGCAAACCCACCGGCCTTGAAGATTACATCGGCTGGCTGGCGAATAACTTCGATCCGTCGATTTCCTGGAAAGACCTCGAGTGGATCCGCGAATTCTGGGATGGTCCGATGGTGATCAAAGGGATCCTCGACCCTGAAGATGCCCGCGACGCCGTACGCTTTGGCGCGGATGGTATCGTTGTCTCTAACCACGGTGGCCGTCAGTTAGATGGCGTGCTGTCTTCAGCTCGTGCGCTGCCCGCCATTGCCGATGCGGTGAAAGGCGATATTACCATTCTGGCTGATAGCGGGATCCGCAATGGTCTGGACGTTGTACGCATGATAGCGCTGGGCGCGGATAGCGTGCTGCTGGGGCGTGCTTATCTGTACGCGCTGGCGACCCACGGCCAGGCCGGTGTGGCGAATCTGCTGAACCTGATCGAGAAAGAGATGAAGGTGGCGATGACCCTGACCGGTGCGAAGTCGATTAGCGAAATCAGCCGTGATTCGCTGGTACAGGAACTGGGTAAGAGCCTGCCTGCCGCGCTGGCACCTCTGGTCCAGGGTAGCGCAGCGTAACAACATCCCCGTAAACCCCATTTTCTGAATGGTCGGTCTGTTTTCAGCCCGACCATTTTTTATCCAAAAATAACGACTAGTTAACATTTACAACCAATATATTTGACAACTTTTTATCCACCTGCCAAATGTATAGACAAGCTAATACAACAGCATTTTATACATATAACAACCATCATAACGGGCGAGGGTGACATGGCTTATTCCGGAAAAGTGAATATCCAGCAGGCGATAGATGACAGTGCTTTTTCGCGCTTCCACTGGGTCATTATTGTCCTGGGTTTTCTGGTTTTAGCCATTGACGGCTTCGATACGGCGGCGATGGGCTATATTGCCCCCACGCTTTCAGCCGACTGGGGCATCAAGAAACAAGATCTTGGACCGGTGTTAAGCGCCGCGCTATTGGGCCTCTCATTTGGTGCCCTGCTGGCCGGACCGATTTCCGATCGTATGGGTCGTAAGCGCGTCCTGGTCTTTTCCTGTCTGTTCTTTGGCCTCGCCAGTCTGGGAACCGCCTATGCCCAGACGCTGAATATGCTCACGTTTTGGCGCTTTCTCACCGGGCTTGGGCTTGGCGCGGCAATGCCCAATGCCATCACCCTGGTGTCAGAATTCGCCCCGAAACGCTGTCGTTCAATGGCGATTAACACCATGTACTGTGGCTTTCCGTTAGGGGCTGCGGGCGGCGGCGTGATCTCCTCCTGGCTGATCCCCAACTACGGCTGGCACAGTGTTCTGCTTGCTGGTGCGATCGCCCCACTGGTCCTCACCGTACTGTTGGTGCTGTTCCTGCCGGAGTCGGTTAAGTATCTGGTTCACCGCGGTAAAGGGGTTGCACAGATTAAACGCATTGCTCAACGCTTTATGTCGGGAAGTCTGGAACAGGTTACCCAGTTTTATCTGGATGAAGACCGCTTCACGGTCAAAAAAAGCAGCGTGGCACAGTTATTTAGTATGCCCTGGCTGCCGGGTACGCTGATGCTCTGGATGACCTACTTTATGGGGCTGGTTATCTATTACGTGCTGCTGAGCTGGATGCCAACGCTGATGCTGGGAATGGGCTATCCGCTGGCCGAATCCGCCTGGCTGACATCGCTGTTTACCTTTGGCGGTACGGCGGGGATCCTGCTGGCCGGTTGGTTAATGGACCGCTGGGAAGCCCATAAAGTGGTCTCACTCGGCTTCATTCTGACGATGCTGTTTGCCCTCGCTCTCGGGTTTGAACATAACCACATCATCTTGTTCGGCGCACTGATCTTCCTGATGGGGATTACCATGAACGGCGCGCAGTCCGGGCTGCAGACGCTGGCCGCCACGTTTTATCCAACCCACTGCCGTGCGACGGGCATTGCCTGGATGCAGGGCGTGGGCCGCTTCGGCGGCGTAGCCGGAACGATGATGAGCGCCCAGTTGCTTTCCCTGCAATGGCAGGCAGACAGTATCTTAATGTTCCTCAGCCTTCCGGCCCTGGTCGCTGCTGCCGCGACAATTTACAAGCTGCAGCGCTATAAACCGCACGCGCTGACCGTCGCATAGTACCCGCTCTTTCTGCTATTCTGCCCCCCGTTATCAAGGGGGCAGTATGCTTAACATCGTTTTATTCGAACCAGAAATCCCGCCAAATACCGGCAATATTATCCGTCTTTGCGCCAACACCGGCTTTCGTCTGCATATTATAGAGCCAATGGGCTTTACCTGGGACGACAAGCGCCTGCGTCGCGCGGGGCTGGATTACCATGAATTTACCGCCGTGCTGCGCCACCCTGATTACGCCGCCTTCGTCGCCGCAGAACATCCGCAGCGCCTGTTTGCTCTGACCACCAAAGGTACGCCAGCGCATAGCGCGGTATGCTATCAGGACGGGGATTATCTGATGTTTGGTCCGGAAACACGCGGTCTGCCAGCCAGCATCCTTGACGCGCTGCCGGCCGAACAAAAAATTCGTATTCCGATGATGCCAGACAGTCGCAGCATGAACCTGTCAAATGCGGTGTCGGTGGTGGTGTATGAGGCCTGGCGCCAGCTAGGGTATCCGGGCGCGGTACTGCGTAGCTGATGATTGTTGGATAGCGGCTAGCGCCTGATCCGACCTACATTAATTTGATGAAATTCATTTCGAGCGTTATCGGCGCAGACAGATTGAACACGGACTGCGCGCAGTCACCGGAGCGTACACGCAGTCCGTGAGGATGACGAGCACAGCTCAGGTTCAATCTGCCAGGTAAGATAGCTCGAAATCAGATACCATCTCCATACTCAAAAGTATGATGTATCCCGTTGAAATGCTGATCCATATCCATGGACGGCTTATCGCTGTCAGGCTTGCCGACGATGCGTGCCGGAACTCCTGCTGCAGTGGTATGCGGGGGTACCGGCTGTAAAACGACGGAACCTGCGCCAATCTTCGCGCCGCGCCCGACTTCAATGTTGCCGAGAATTTTTGCTCCCGCGCCAATCATCACGCCTTCACGAATTTTCGGATGACGGTCACCGCCGGCTTTACCGGTCCCGCCCAGCGTGACGGATTGCAAAATAGAGACGTCGTTTTCAATCACGGCAGTTTCACCGACCACAATACCGGTGGCGTGATCGAGCATAATCCCACGGCCAATTTTTGCCGCAGGGTGAATGTCTACCTGGAAGCTAACGGACACCTGATTTTGCAGGAAGATCGCCAGCGCCTGACGCCCCTGATGCCACAGCCAGTGACCGATACGGTAGGCCTGAAGCGCATGAAAGCCCTTCAGATACAGAAGTGGGGTGGAATATTTATCGACAGCTGGATCACGCGTGCGTACCGCCTGAATATCACAGGCCGCTGAGGCAATCATTTCAGGATCGGCCGCGTAGGCCTCTTCCACGACTTCGCGAATGGCAATGGCGGGCATGATCGGGGAAGCGAGTTTATTCGCCAGCATATAGCTCAGCGCACTACCGAGGTTTTCATGCTTGAGCAGCGTTGCGTGATAAAAACTGGCCAGCATTGGCTCACATTCCGCCAGTGCCCGGGCTTCCGCTTTAATGTTTTTCCAGACGATATCCAGTTCTTCACACGGCATTGCGTACTCCAGAAGGTAGCAAAACGACCGACCCGTTCTTCGCGGGTCGGGTCGTTATATTCAACAGTTCCTTACAGCTAGTGGCGACTCAGCTCGTCCCTGCGTGCACGGCCTAATAACGTCAATGCTGCCTCGCGCGCGTTTTTTCCGCAATACAATACTTGATAAATTTCCTCGGTTATTGGCATCTCAACACCAAAACGGTGCGCCAATTCACGAACTTCTTTCGTATTGCGGTAGCCTTCAACCACTTGACCAATCTTGTCCTGCGCCCCCTGCACGTCCATCCCCTGGCCGAGCATCATGCCAAAACGACGGTTACGCGACTGGTTGTCGGTACAGGTCAGCACCAGATCGCCTAAACCCGCCATACCCATAAAGGTGGCAGGATCGGCACCCAGCGCCGCGCCAAGACGAGACATTTCGGTCAGTCCACGGGTGATCAATGCGGTTCGCGCATTCGCGCCGAAACCGATGCCGTCAGACATCCCCGCGCCAATCGCAATGACGTTTTTCACCGCGCCGCCAAGCTGCACGCCAATGAAATCCGGATTGCTGTAAACGCGGAAGCTCTTGCCGCAGTGCAGCAACTGCTGGAGATCGTCAGCAAAGGTGTCGTCCGTCGAGGCCAGAGAAATCGCCGTCGGCATGCCCGCCGCCAGCTCTTTGGCGAACGTCGGACCGGAGATAACCGCCAGTGGAATAGAATTCCCCAGCGCTTCACGCGCGACGTCCTGCAGCAGGCGTCCCGTTTCCGCTTCCAGACCCTTTGTCGCCCAGACCAGACGCGCGTCAGGACGCATCAGCGGTTTGATGTTGCGCAGCACTTCGCCAAAGACGTGGCTCGGCACCACCACCAGAATATTACGACTGGCGGCCAGTGCAGTGGCTAAATCACTTTCCAGGCGCAGCGTTTCGGGAAAAGGCACATCAGGGAGGAACGCGACGTTGCAGCGATCGTGCTCGAGGGTCGCGATATGTTTCGGATCATGGCCCCACAGGACAACCTGATGGCCATTTCTTGCCAGGGTGATGGCAAGAGCGGTGCCGTACGAGCCGGCACCAATCACAGTCATTGAAGCATTACTTTGGTTCATCAGGCATCCTGATGTTCTTCAGTACCTTCGCCAGCCTGCTGCTGTAAATAGTTCATGAACAGCGCATCAAAGTTGACCGGCGCAAGGTTCAGTTGCGGGAATGTACCGCGGGAAACCAGGCTGGTGATGCATTCGCGGGCATACGGGAACAGAATGTTCGGGCAGTATGCACCAAGGCAATGCGCCATCTGAGTCCCTTCAATACCACTGATGGAGAAAATACCGCCCTGCTGAACTTCACACAGGAACGCAGTTTCTTCACCCAGAGAAGCCGTTACGGTGACACGCAGCACTACTTCATACACATCATCTGCCAGTTGGGTAGATGCGGTATCAAGATCCAGTTTAACCTCTGGCTGCCAATCTTTCTGGAAAACATGTGGTGCATTTGGCGCTTCGAAAGACACATCCTTGGTATAAATACGTTGGATCTGGAAAGCCATTTCAGTGTTATTTTGTTCTGACATGTTGAGAAAACCCTTTAGTGTTGTCCTTTAAATACTTCGGTACGCCTTAACGCAGCAGTGGATCCAGTCCACCACGTGCATCCAACGCATACAAGTCGTCACAACCACCAATGTGCTGTGCATCAATAAAAATCTGCGGAACCGTTGTACGGCCACTGCGCTTGATCATCTCTTCACGCTTCACGGCATCGCCGTCAATCGGAAGTTCCTGGAAACTCACACCCTTGCTGTTCAACAGCGCCTTTGCGCGATGGCAAAACGGGCAGGTCGCTTTGGTATAGATCTCAATATTGGCCATGACTTATCTCCAGTGTTCTTTTACCCTGAGGCATGAAAGAAGACGGGTAAATTACTTGCCGCGAACCAGTGGCAGATTCTCGCCACTCCAGCCCGCTACGCCGTCTTTCAGTACAGATACCTGCTCAAAACCGGCTTTAATCAGCGCAGTTGCTGAATCCTGGCACTGCATACCAGAGCCATCAACCACAATAACAGGTTTGTTTTTGTGTTTTTCCAGCTCGCCAAAATTGTTGGCTTTGATTTCGCTCGGCAGCAGGTTCGTGGAGCCCGCGATATGGCCTTTGCGGAAGTCGTCGCGCTGACGTAAATCCACAATCACCGCATCTTCTTTGTTGATAAGACGAGTGGCTTCTCCGCGCGTAATTACCTTCACTTTCGAAGTCAGGCTCTTAAACGTGGTAAATAATACAGCCGCCAGTAACGCAATCCAGGCGATACTCAATACAGGGTGGCGACTAACAAATTGCATAATTTCTTGCATGGGGGGTAACAACTCCCGACTTAGTGATTAAAAAACCAGGAAAGGAGTATACCTGCGCGTTGGCGCAAATACAGCCAGAGCGTGCATTGGATTGCATTTTTGCGGGGCGCTACGGAAAAAAAAACGTAAATCCGCGCCCTCTGCGACACGCTCTGGTCGATTATTTGATCTTCTGGGGCTATTTTATCGATTCAGCTGTAGTAAAATTACGCAATTATTTTTGTCTATTGAGTGTGAGGTTGTCGCAATGTCGGTTTCTAAAAAACCTATGGTACTGGTGATTCTGGATGGCTATGGCTATCGTGAAGACAGCCAGGATAACGCCATCTTTAATGCCAAAACCCCGGTAATGGATGCTCTGTGGGCAAAACGTCCGCATACCCTGATTGATGCCTCTGGCCTGGAAGTCGGCCTGCCCGATCGCCAGATGGGCAACTCCGAAGTAGGTCACGTCAACCTGGGCGCGGGCCGCATCGTGTATCAGGACCTGACCCGTCTGGATGTTGAAATTAAAGAACGGACTTTCTTCGCTAACCCAGTGCTGACCGATGCGGTCGACCAGGCAAAAAATAGCGGCAAAGCGGTTCATATCATGGGCCTGCTCTCTGCTGGCGGCGTTCACAGCCACGAAGATCACATCATGGCGATGGTCGAAATGGCAGCTGAACGCGGTGCTGAGAAAATCTATCTGCACGCTTTCCTTGATGGCCGTGATACCCCGCCGCGCAGCGCTGAACATTCGCTGCAGAAATTCGAAGAGAAATTTGCCGCGCTGGGCAAAGGCCGCGTAGCGTCCATCATTGGTCGTTACTACGCCATGGACCGCGACAACCGTTGGGATCGCGTTGAACAGGCTTATGACCTGATGACGCTGGCAAAAGGCGAGTTCCAGTTCGCTACGGCTGTTGAAGGCCTGCAGGCTGCTTATGCCCGCGACGAAAACGACGAATTCGTGAAAGCGACCGTGATCCGTGCTGAAGGCCAGACTGAAGCCGCCATGGAAGACGGCGATACGCTGATTTTCATGAACTTCCGTGCTGACCGTGCGCGTGAAATCACCCGTGCGTTTGTTAACGCAGACTTCGACGGCTTCGCCCGTAAGAAAGTCGTTAACCTCAACTTTGTGATGCTGACCGAATACGCAGCCGACATCAAAACGGCTGTTGCTTACCCACCAGCGTCTCTGGCCAACACCCTTGGCGAGTGGATGGCGAAGAATGACAAAACGCAGCTGCGTATTTCCGAAACTGAAAAATATGCCCACGTGACCTTCTTCTTTAACGGCGGCGTAGAAGAGCCGTTCAAAGGCGAAGATCGCATCCTGATCAATTCGCCGAAAGTCGCGACCTACGATCTGCAGCCGGAAATGAGCTCTGCTGAGCTGACCGAGAAGCTGGTTGCTGCGATTCAGAGCGGAAAATACGACACCATCATTTGTAACTACCCGAACGGCGACATGGTTGGTCACACCGGGGTGATGGAAGCTGCGGTTAAAGCGGTTGAAGCGCTGGATCACTGCGTTGAGCAGGTGACTAAAGCGGTTGAATCCGTTGGCGGCCAACTGCTGATCACCGCGGACCACGGTAACGCAGAGCAAATGCGCGATCCGTCCACCGGTCAGGCGCATACAGCACACACCAACCTGCCCGTTCCGCTGATTTATGTCGGTGGTAAAAACGTCAAAGCAGTTGAAGGCGGCAAACTTTCTGATATCGCCCCGACGATGCTGACGCTGATGGGTATGGAAATCCCGCAAGAGATGACTGGTAAGCCGCTGTTCATCGTGGAATAATCCCTCCCCATGAGGGGAAAGGCGATTAATACCATCACTTGGGCCGTGAAACTGCGAAAGCTTTCAGTCAGGCCCTTGTTCTACGCCAGCGCGCTTAGCGCTGGCGTATTGTTGTGCGCCTTTTCCGCCCACGCGGACGAGCGCGATCAGCTCAAATCTATTCAGGCTGATATCGCGGCAAAAGAACGCGCGGTACGCCAACAACAACAACAACGCTCCACTCTCCTCGCTCAACTTAAAGCTCAGGAACAGGCCATCGCCGTTGCCGCCAGGCAACTACGCGAAACGCAAAACTCGCTGGCGCAGCTGAATGCGCAAATCACTGAAATGAATGCCGCCCTCGCGAAGCTGGAAAAACAGCGGGCTGCGCAAGAGCGTAGCCTGGCAGCCCAACTTGACGCAGCGTTTCGCCAGGGCGAACACACCGGTATTCAGCTCATTCTGAGCGGGGAAGAGAGCCAGCGCGGGCAACGCCTGCAGGCCTATTTCGGCTATCTGAACCAGGCGCGGCAGGAAACCATCGCGCAGTTGAAACAAACCCGCGAAGAAGTCGACTCGCAAAAAGCCGAGCTGGAAGATAAGCAGAGCGAACAGCAGACGTTGCTGTACGAACAGCGCGCTCAGCAGGCTAAGCTGGAGCAAGCGCGTAATGAACGCAAGAAGACGCTCTCGGGTCTGGAGTCATCGATTCAGCAGGGTCAGCAGCAACTGGGCGAAATGCGCGCCAACGAATCACGCCTGCGCAACAGCATTGCTCGCGCCGAAGCCGCAGCCAAAGCACGCGCGGAACGTGAAGCTCGCGAGGCGCAGGCCGTACGTGACAAACAAAAGGATGCGTCACGGAAAGGCTCAACCTACAAGCCAACCGAAAGCGAAAAATCACTGATGTCCCGTACCGGCGGTTTAGGTTCCCCACGCGGCCAGGCATTCTGGCCCGTTCGTGGCCCAACGCTACATCGTTATGGCGAACAGTTGCAAGGTGAGCTACGTTGGAAGGGGATGGTTATTGGCGCATCCGAAGGCACCGAAGTTAAAGCCATTGCCGATGGTCGCGTCATTCTGGCGGACTGGTTGCAGGGCTACGGTCTGGTGGTCGTCGTTGAGCACGGTAAAGGCGATATGAGCCTTTACGGTTATAACCAGAGCGCGCTGGTCAGCGTCGGTACGCAGGTTCGCGCCGGGCAGCCTATTGCACTTGTGGGTAGCAGCGGCGGACAGGGCAGGCCGGCACTCTATTTCGAAATTCGTCGCCAGGGTCAGGCGGTCAATCCACAGCCGTGGTTGGGAAGATAAGTTTTGCCTCAATTTCGTCGTCTATTATTCTCTCTCGCCAGCGTGCTGGCCTTCGCAACACCTGTTTTTGCTGGCAAACTTGCCATCGTTATTGATGATTTTGGCTATCGTCCACACACCGAAAATCAGGTTCTGGCGATGCCTTCCACCCTCTCCGTTGCCGTTCTGCCTAATGCCCCACACGCGCGTGAAATGGCGATTAAAGCGCATAACAGCGGGCATGAAGTTTTAATCCATCTGCCGATGGCGCCGCTGAGCAAACAGCCGTTAGAGAAAGATACTTTGCGCCCGGAAATGAGCAGCGAAGAGATTGAGCGGATTATTCGCGACGCGGTAAGCAAAGTACCGAATGCGGTCGGGCTGAACAACCATATGGGCAGCGCGATGACCTCCAGCCTGTTCGGCATGCAGAAGGTGATGCAGGCGCTGGAACGCTACGATCTCTACTTCCTGGACAGTATGACCATCGGCAACAGTCAGGCAATGCGCGCAGCATCAGGAACCGGCGTGAAGGTTATCAAACGCAAAGTCTTCCTGGATGACACGCAAAACGAAGCCGATATTCGCCGTCAGTTTAATCGTGCCGTTGAGCTTGCGCGCCGCAACGGTTCAGCAATTGCCATTGGGCATCCTCACCCTTCGACGGTTCGCGTCCTGCAGCAGATGCTTTATAACCTGCCTGCGGACATTACGCTGGTTCGCCCAAGCAGCCTGCTCAATGAACCACAGGTAGACACCTCCAGACCAAACCTTACACCGCCGAAGAATGGTAAACCTGATGCGCCACGTAATCCTTTCCGCGGGGTGAGATTATGCAAACCGAAGCAGCCGTTAGAGCCGGTTTACGCCAGCCGCTTTTTCAGCGTGCTCGGTGAAAGCATCACCCAAAGCACGCTGGTGCAGTACATGCGCCTGCAATGGCAGGGCTGGGGGAATACATCCTCACCCAGCGCTATGAACGCTAACGTAAATTAAGCGTTTTACGGGCAATACGAGAGGGCGAGGATGTTTTATCACGCCATTTCCAGAGACGGAATGACCATAGCAGCGCCTGGTACAAAACTTTGGCGCTGCGTACGTTAGTAATCATGCGCTTATACATACCAGAGACAAAAATCTCTGCAATCATGCGTTGACGAATATGGACATCCGGCTCTTTGCGTACTGCGTGGCAAACGCGTAATGCTTCATAGGTTATTTGCTGATGAAATTCCGGATAAATAGTAATCCGACCCGCATATTCACGATTCAACTTATCCAATAACCGTGTAATTTTAATATAGTGGCGTTGGTAATTGAGATTTTTTAAGCCTTGTCTTTTAAGACGGCTAACTGATTGATCGTGTAAGAAGTATTTATACAATGATTGCTCGGTATATCGCACACGTTTGGCGTTAAACATAAACTCCGTCGTCCATACAATATCCTGATGATGCAACCCTGGAATAAACGCTATCTTGTTTTTCTCGATAACATCTCTGCGATAAACCCCCATCCAGACCACATGCGTCCAACGGCGTGAAGCCAATGCCATACGTAACCAGTCGGGGCCGGTCAATACACCCGTAGACCGCAGACGGTCCGTCGGTATTGATTGCCAGGTGTCCCCCGTTTCGAAAATGCACCAATCAGAATTGCACTGTGCCAGATCGAGGTCATCCTGAAGCGCCATGGTCATCAGGGTTTCATACATATTGGGATAAACCAGGTCATCGGCATCGACAAATGCAACATAATCCCCTTTGGCCACTGCCAGACCACGATTACGCGCGACAGATGCCCCGGCGTTAGCCTGATGTAACAACCGGACATGGGAATAGTTATCAGCATAATGTCTTGCAATATCAACAGAGTTATCCGTTGAACCGTCATCCACAATAATGATCTCTATCGCAGCCCATGTCTGTGCGATCAAAGATTCCATGCAATCCCGAAAACTATCACCCGCGTTATACAACGGAATAATAACACTCAACATATTTGTGCGGTTTCTCATCAGATAACCCAAGTTTGTCAGTACACTGATGACTTTTACTACAGTTTCATTAAGGAATTATTAAGGTTAGAACGTTTAATTTTCAGAAGCCGCGCAGCGAAAGCAACCAGTATGGGAAAATGCCATGCGGCGCCTGAGTTCAGCGGCCTGTGATAGCTCAGATCGTCTACATATTGAGGGACACAACCTGTATACTATACCCCTGTAAATTAACGCGCGATGTACACTGATATTGAGGAAAGTGATGGCCATCAGTAAGACACATGAAAAAGGTTATACGGTCTATTGCAAAGAGACCAAAACAGACCTTAAGTCACTGATGAATAAGTATATAAACAAAGAAATCAGTGGCAAACCGTTGAGCAGTGGTAACGCCATGCGCAGTGTAGAACTGGTCGAGTACAACTCACAAAAATTTATCATCAAAAACGACCGTGAAGTTGATCCTCGATTTGAGAAAAAAATGCAGAATTTTATCTCCGGCCCCTTTTATTCCAGGCTCATCAAGAAACTGGACACACTCTCCCCGGAAATGCGCGCCTGTACAGCGGATCTCTACTATGCCGCTGAAAAAGTACGCCTTCGTCAGTGTCATGATGTTTATATTATTCATGAATATGTTGAAGGCACTCCTTTAAAAGAAATTAACCATAAGAATGCCGATGAAGTGAAACAGTGCGTTCTGCGCCTTCACAAAGCCGGGTTGGCGTCTAATGATATCCACCCTGGAAATTTCATTCGTACGCCAGGCGGTGAATTAAGAATAATTGACTTATCCTGTAAGGGAAATATGAAGATTTGCCAGGCTAATGATATTTTAGCTTTGCAGCGAAAATATCATATTAACATCAAAGGAAAAGGATTAATCTATAAGCTCATCTGGCTCAAAGAAGCGATAAGATCTTTATCCAGAAAGCTTCGTGGCAAATAGTATTTATTATTTATACGGCCAGAATAAATAATCTGGCCGTTGGTAGCATTTAATACAAGTCGAGCATTCAATCCCAGCTCAGGATCACTTTCCCTGACTGGCCCGAGCGCATCGCGTCAAAGCCCTGCTGGAATTCATCGATGGAGAATCGATGGGTGATGATCGGCGACAAATCCAGACCAGACTGAATCAATGCGGCCATCTTGTACCAGGTCTCAAACATCTCACGACCGTAGATACCTTTAATAAACAATCCCTTAAAGATAACTTTAGTCCAGTCGATGGACATGTCTGATGGTGGAATACCCAGCATAGCAATACGGCCACCGTGGTTCATGGTGTCCAGCATGGTGCGAAACGCTGGCGGCGCGCCGGACATCTCCAGACCGACATCAAACCCTTCGGTCATGCCCAGTTCAGCCATCACGTCGGTCAGACTCTCTTTCGACACGTTGACCGCGCGAGTGATGCCCATTTTACGCGCCAGTTCAAGGCGATACTCATTAACATCGGTAATCACCACGTGGCGTGCGCCAACGTGCCTGGCAACCGCTGCCGCCATAATACCGATTGGACCCGCGCCGGAAACCAGCACATCTTCCCCAACCAGATCGAACGACAGCGCCGTATGCACCGCATTACCGAACGGATCGAAGATAGACGCCAGGTCGTCAGAGATGTTGTCCGGAATTTTAAACGCGTTAAATGCCGGGATCACCAGGTATTCTGCAAAGCAGCCAGGACGGTTTACGCCAACACCGGTCGTATTGCGGCATAGGTGAGTACGTCCACCGCGGCAGTTACGGCAATGCCCGCAGGTGATATGACCTTCGCCTGAAACGCGATCGCCGATTTTAAAGCCTTTAACTTCCTGGCCGATGCCAACAACTTCGCCGACATATTCATGTCCAACGACCATCGGTACCGGGATGGTTTTTTGCGACCATTCATCCCAGTTATAAATGTGAACGTCAGTCCCGCAGATGGCTGTTTTACGGATTTTAATCAGCAAATCGTTATGGCCGACTTCCGGTTCAGGAACGTCGGTCATCCAAATGCCCTCTTCCGCTTTCAGTTTGGATAACGCTTTCATTTCACATCCTCAGGCAATAACGCCCAGTTGTTTACCAATGCGTGTGAACGCCTCAACAGCACGCGTAATCTGCTCAGGGGTATGCGCTGCAGACATCTGGGTACGAATACGCGCCTGACCTTTTGGAACCACCGGATAGAAGAATCCAGTAACGTAAATCCCCTCTTTTTGCAGCTCGCGGGCGAACTCTTGCGCCACTACCGCATCCCCCAACATGACCGGGATAATTGCGTGATCCGCTCCCGCTAACGTAAAGCCTGCGGCAGACATTTGCTCGCGGAACTGACGTGCGTTCGCCCACAGGCGATCGCGCAGCTCGCTGCCTGCTTCGACCATCTCCAGCACTTTAATGGAGGCAGAAACAATTGCAGGAGCCAATGAGTTGGAGAACAGATACGGACGGGAACGCTGACGCAGCCACTCAACAACCTCTTTGCGCGCTGCGGTATAACCGCCAGATGCGCCGCCGAGCGCTTTACCCAGCGTACCAGTGATGATGTCCACACGCCCCATCACGTCACAGTATTCATGTGAGCCACGACCATTTTCGCCGACAAAGCCGACAGCATGGGAATCATCAACCATGACCAGCGCGTCGTATTTATCCGCCAGGTCACAAACGCCTTTCAGGTTAGCAATCACACCATCCATAGAGAACACGCCATCGGTGGCGATCAGGATATGACGGGCTCCCGCTTCACGCGCTTCTTTCAAACGAGCTTCCAGTTCGACCATGTCGTTGTTGGCGTAACGGAAACGCTTTGCTTTACACAAGCGAACACCGTCAATGATAGAAGCGTGGTTGAGCGCATCTGAGATAATCGCATCTTCTGCGCCCAGCAGCGTTTCAAACAGGCCGCCGTTGGCGTCAAAGCAGGAAGAGTAAAGAATGGCATCTTCCATACCGAGGAATGCCGCCAGTTTTTGCTCCAGTTGCTTATGGCTGTCCTGGGTACCGCAAATAAAGCGGACCGAAGCCATACCAAATCCGTGAGAATCCATACCTGCTTTTGCAGCTGCGATCAGTTCTGGGTGGTTAGCCAGCCCCAGATAGTTGTTCGCACAAAAGTTAATAACGTGGCTTCCGTCCGCCACGGTGATATCCGCCTGCTGGGCAGACGTAATAATGCGCTCTTCTTTAAACAATCCTTCCGCACGTGCGGTTTCGAGATCGTTCGTTAACTGTTTGTAAAAATCCCCACGCATTTCAATTCTCCAGACTGGGCAAATTTCAGCACATATTACCCAAAGCTATACGCTGATACGAGATGACGCATCATCACTTCTTCAAAATGAAGCATAAATCACGTATACCCACATGGCTAATCAGTGATGCCGTCGTATGGATTCATTGGACGCACTGAATCGCAACCAATTGAATTGGCTGGATTTTATAAAAAATCATAAAAAAACAACAGCAATAGCAGAAGAATGCCTTTGCAGCATTCTATCTGGTTAGGTAACCCTTCAATCTCATTCAAGCCACTACTTTCGAGTGAGAAAAATTCGCAATGCCTGGAGTTTTGCACCTAAAGCGGTTCGCCGATAAACACGGAACAGATCGAACCATTTGCCACGACCAAGGTAATTAAGCATTAATAGATCAGGGCGCTTGTAATAACACATGACAAAAATACCCTGATCATCATCAACAATATTATTTCTGAGAGTCTCTTTTTGACACTCAGTGACTAATGAGTAAAACTCTTTCCATTTCTCTGGTGAACCAACAATAGCGCCGCCGATAATATAAGTATGATTTCCGATCATAAAATCAAAAACCTGTTTTCTGGATGATATAACCAGACCCTTTTTAATCGTGAAGAGATGCATTTTATTACGGTCAAAAGGGAAGTCCCATACTTTTAATCCGCGAGTAACCTGCGGTTTACGGCAATATCCGAAGTCTACCCAGGCAACCATCGGAGTATTAACTAAGCCTGCATTTATGGCCTTCACTACAAAATATGCTTTTAAATTATTGATCAACACATATTCTGGAGACCAGTACTCAGGGTTACCTAGCTGTCGCGTCTCTAATTTACTCTTAAAAGTATCATCCTGCTGGATTTGTCTTATTTTATTATTAATATGCTTAAATTTTTTACCTAAATCTATGGTTATAATTTTTGTGGGCTTACCTTTGCGTATTTCCGCAACTCTGTCCTCAAACTCAGACGAAGTAAAAATAACCATATCATTTTCTAAAGCGGCTAACCGTTTGAAGTAGTCAAAATAGACATCAGAAGATCGGGAAAGTTTTTCACGGAAGCCTTTATTAACAGTCCACTCCCCCCTACCGATATCAAAATATGCTGTCACAATAGTGGTAGACGATTTCATAACCATTTTCAAACCATTAATAAAAAAAATATTATATCACATAGTTTTTGTTTTTGTACATATAATATACATAGATGGATATAAAAAAACTAAGTACATTTAAGATTAATTTAATAGACTTAATAACCATTAAATAAGCATTATTATACTGGTGTTTATAGGCCTTCTACCGACCCACCATCTTACTTAAGAGGCTGAAGGGATGCCGATGTGATGGTATGATTACAGACATTAGTGTCTGAGATTGTCTCTGACTCCAAAATTCGAAGGTTACATTTATGATCATCGTTACCGGCGGCGCGGGCTTTATAGGCAGCAACATCGTCAAGTCATTGAATGATAAAGGCATCACCGACATCCTGGTGGTGGACAACCTGAAAGATGGCACCAAGTTTGTTAACCTGGTGGATCTGAATATTGCTGACTACATGGACAAGGAAGACTTCCTGATCCAGATTATGGCCGGAGAAGATTTCGGCGATATCGAAGCGATTTTCCACGAAGGCGCATGCTCCTCCACTACCGAGTGGGACGGCAAGTATATGATGGATAACAACTATCAATACTCCAAAGAGCTGTTGCACTACTGCCTGGAGCGTGAAATTCCGTTCCTGTATGCGTCCTCTGCCGCCACCTACGGCGGCCGCACTTCTGATTTCATCGAATCCCGTGAATATGAGAAACCGCTGAACGTTTACGGCTACTCAAAATTCCTGTTCGACGAGTACGTTCGTCAGATCCTGCCAGAAGCCAATTCTCAGATTGTTGGCTTCCGCTATTTCAACGTCTACGGACCGCGTGAAGGCCATAAAGGCAGCATGGCGAGCGTCGCTTTCCACCTCAACACCCAGCTCAACAATGGCGAAACACCAAAACTGTTCGAAGGCAGTGAAAACTTCAAGCGTGATTTCGTTTACGTAGGCGATGTGGCTGCGGTGAACCTGTGGTTCCTGGAAAACGGGGTTTCCGGCATCTTTAACCTTGGTACCGGTCGTGCGGAATCTTTCCAGGCCGTTGCCGATGCAACGCTTGCGTACCACAAAAAAGGCAGCATTGAGTACATCCCATTCCCGGAAAAACTGAAAGGTCGCTATCAGGCGTTTACCCAGGCCGATCTGACTAATCTGCGCGCTGCGGGCTATGACAAGCCGTTTAAAACCGTTGCTGAAGGTGTAACGGAATATATGGCCTGGCTGAACCGCGACGCGTAAGTATGAAAATTTTGGTGGTAGGCCCGTCCTGGGTGGGCGACATGATGATGTCGCAAAGTCTCTATCGCACGCTTAAGGCGCGCTATCCCCAGGCGATAATCGACGTGATGGCACCTGCATGGTGCCGTCCGTTATTGTCGCGCATGCCTGAAGTTAACGAAGCTATCGCCATGCCGCTGGGACACGGTGCGCTGGAGATCGGCGAGCGGCGTAAACTCGGTCATAGCCTGCGTGAAAAACGCTATGACCGCGCCTATGTGCTGCCTAACTCGTTTAAATCCGCGCTGGTACCGTTTTTTGCTGGCATTCCCCATCGTACCGGATGGCGTGGTGAAATGCGCTACGGCCTGCTAAACGATGCGCGCGTGCTGGATAAAGATGCCTGGCCGCTGATGGTCGAACGCTATGTAGCCCTGGCCTATGATAAAGGCGTAATGCTGTCAGCTAAAGATTTACCGCAGCCTCTGCTATGGCCGCAGTTGCAGGTAAGCGAAGGTGAAAAGTCCCTGACCTGTCGCCAGTTTTCCCTTTCTGCCGAACGCCCCATCATCGGCTTTTGCCCTGGTGCGGAATTTGGTCCAGCGAAACGCTGGCCACATTACCACTACGCAGACCTGGCGAAGCAACTGATCGATGAAGGCCATCAGATTGTGCTTTTTGGCTCTGCAAAAGACCATGACGCCGGAAATGAGATCCTGGCGACGCTGAGCGTTGATCAGCAGGCCTGGTGCCGTAATCTGGCGGGCGAAACACAGCTGGAGCAGGCCGTCATTCTGCTCGCCGCCTGCAAAGCGGTGGTCACCAACGACTCTGGATTAATGCACGTTGCCGCAGCGTTGAATCGACCTCTGGTAGCGTTATATGGCCCCAGCAGCCCGGATTTTACTCCGCCGCTTTCACACAAGGCGCGCGTAATTCGCTTGATTACGGGCTATCACAAAGTACGCAAGGGAGATGCAGCAGAAGGCTATCATCAGAGCCTGATTGACATCACACCCCAGCGCGTGCTGGAAGAACTCAACGACCTGTTGTTACAAGAGGAAGCCTGACGGATGCGGGTATTGATCGTTAAAACATCGTCTATGGGCGATGTACTGCATACGTTACCGGCATTAACCGATGCGCAGCAGGTCATGCCGGATATTCAATTTGATTGGGTAGTGGAAGAAGGCTTCGCGCAGATCCCATCCTGGCATGCAGCCGTTGACCGGGTGATCCCAGTGGCGATCCGCCGCTGGCGTAAAGCCTGGTTTTCAGCGCCGATTAAAGCCGAGCGTAAAGCCTTTCGCGATGCGGTGCGTTTACAGCAGTATGACGCGATAATTGATGCGCAGGGTCTGGTAAAAAGCGCGGCGTTGGTTACGCGTCTGGCACGTGGCATCAAGCATGGTATGGACTGGAGCACGGCGCGCGAACCATTGGCGAGCCTGTTTTATAATCGCAAACATCACATTGCCAAACAGCAGCACGCGGTAGAACGTACGCGTGAATTGTTCGCCAAAAGTCTGGGATATTCCAGGCCCCAGTCGCAGGGTGATTACGCTATCGCTCAGCATTTTCTGAAAGAACGTAATGCTGATGCGGGCCAGTATGCCGTATTTCTGCATGCCACAACACGTGATGATAAGCACTGGCCAGAAGCCAACTGGCGGGAGCTAATTGGCCTGTTAAATAACGCTGGCATACGTATTAAACTGCCATGGGGTGCTCCTCATGAAGAAGCACGAGCCCGTAGGCTGGCAAATGGTTTTTCTTATGTTGATGTTCTTCCACGGATGACTTTGGGAGAGGTCGCTCGCGTACTGGCGGGGGCAAAATTTGTGGTGTCGGTTGATACAGGCCTGAGTCATTTAACCGCTGCACTGGATCGCCCTAATATTACGTTGTACGGTCCAACGGACCCAGGATTGATTGGTGGGTATGGGAAGAATCAAGTGGCATGTCGCTCAGAAAGTGAAAATCTTTCAGACTTGCGTTCTTCGACCGTATTAGAATCAATTAATTGCAATTTTTTAAATAATTGTCTGTAAGTGTCGGAGAAATGATGGCTTTAACAAAGTTTTTTTTAGATGAGAAAAAAAACTGGAAGATAAACTGGAATAGAGGACTTATATTTCTGTTTGTCGCCACCTATTTCTTAGGTGGTATTACTCGTTATAAACATTTGATTGTCATCCTGATGACTATCACAACGATAGTTTATTTATGTAAGAATCCTCGACATTATATTCCTATTTTTAAAACATTTGTTTTTGCAAGTGTATCATTTCTTGTAATCGCTACCTTCGTCTCTTTAGTGTTCACTCCTGAACTAAAAGCTAGCCTGAAAGAGATAAACAACTCAGTTGTTGAAAATGTCTTATTATGCACTATTGCGATCCCTGTATTACTAAGAGAAGAAAGCAAAGAAACCATTTCAAAGTTGATATTCTTCTCGTTCCTTACAGCTCTTAGTTTGCGATGCCTTTCAGAACTTGTCCTTTATTATCAGGACTATCAGCAAGGAATCATGCCTTTTACTAATTACCAACATCGCGGAATTTCAGATGCAATGGTGTTTTTATTCCCAGTGCTTCTGAATCTATGGCTCGTTAAATCAGCGAAATACCGTATATTATTCCTGTTGTTAGGGGCGATATACACCTTTTTAATTCTTGGAACATTGTCCCGTGGCGCATGGTTATCTGTATTCATTATTGCTCTTACATGGATAATCATGTACAAACAATGGCGATTGCTTACTGTAGGAATCCTCGTAGCTATTGTTGCTCTGACAGCTATATTTTCACACAAAGATATGTCAGAAAAACTGACCTTTAAATTGCAGCAAACTGACAGTTCATATCGCTATACTAACGGTACGCAAGGAAGTGCGTTTGACCTAATCTTAGAAAATCCAGTTATTGGTTATGGTTTTGGTAATAACGCTTATAAAACTGTATACAACAAGCGTGTTGTTGATTATCCAAACTGGACATTCCGCGAGTCAATTGGACCACACAACCTTATTCTTTTTGTATGGTTTGGTACAGGATTACTTGGACTTGTGGGTTTAATACTGGTGTACACTAGCATTGTGAGAGAATGTGTTACGCATGCATTTAGGGAGAATTACTATTCCCCATACAATGCTTATATAATAATTTTACTTTCATTTTTCGGTTATTTTATTATACGTGGCAACGTTGAGCAGATTGAGTTAGATCTGTTGGGTATTTTTGCAGGTTTTCTGTTAGCGCTGAAGAATAAATAAAATAGTAAAAAAAGGCTACTTTATGTAGCCTTTTTTTCACTCGAACCAGTTACAAATAACCTCTTCAAACCGTTGTGTAACCGCAGACCAACTATAGTTTCCAAAGACATATTGCTGACCTCGTTGGGCGGTATCCGCTAAACTACTTTCCGCCATTACCCTGGTAATATCCTGAGCAATAGTTTCTGCAGTCATCGGCTCTGTAAGGTGATAGCCTGTAATTTTATCTTTAACAAACTCAACCATGCCGCCTCGAGTACTGACTAATACAGGTCTTCCAGCGCCCATAGCCTCAATAGCCACCATACAAAATGGCTCCTGAAATTGAGAAGGAATCACAACTATATCTGCCAGTGGATAGTAATAGTGCATTTTCTCGGGTGAGATACTACCTAACATAATACAATGTGGTTTGAGGCGCTCAGCTATTTCCCGAACTTCACGCTGATAATCACCTTTATCGTTCTTACTTACTTCCATGTGATCACCAACAACCACAAGCTTCAGATTTTTGTTCTCATGCAGCAACTTTTCAAAAGCCTGCAGAAGTAAGAGAACGCCTTTATCAGGGACTATACGTCCAGCAAAAAATACCACCTTGCTTTCAGGGGGAATACTTAATTTATTTTTTGATATTGATTCATATGACGATTGATAGATATCCAGGTCAATACCATTAGGCACAATAACAATATCAGCTTCAGGAAGATAAGATTGATAATAGTTCTTCAAAAACAAACTTGGTACGATCATCTTAACTTTTTTATCAAGCAACTTAGGTTCAAACGCATTATGCATATGAATCACAACTTTAGCCTGAGGAGCTTGCGAACGAATTTGTCGATATAGCTTCATACTGTTATGGACAACAATCACACTTTGATCGGTTATCTCAAACTTTTCGGCAACTTTCAGTATGCGCTTTGAATAAGGTAACGGATCCAGCCGAGTCCACTTTTGGAAAATACGCTTATATACAGAGCTAAATCCAATACGATGAATACTACATCTTTCGTTTACGTAAGAATAATCAGAATATCCTTCATTCTTTATACAGACAATACGATTAGGGAATTTGGTTCTTTGGGCAACCTGATACATCCAGGTCTCAACTGCTGCGGCACCACGTGGTGGAATAGAATAAATAGGTGTTACAGTAAATATGATTTTATCAATCATAAAGATCACCATTACATTGTTTTATATTTAATTGCTGCGATCAGGCCTGGAATTATTTTATTTTGATAAAGAAGGTGTTTATATTCTTCTCTATATTCGTGCTTTTGTTTTGCAACTTGATAAGGCTGATTCTTCCATGGTGACTTCTCATATACTGTGCGGAAAAATTGTGCTGAGGAATAGTTAGCCCACTCGTGCCATGGTTTTGTTACACCAGTATAATGAATAAATACTGTCTCTTCATTAATCACTGATTTATAGTGATTTTTATTTTTAATCTCAAACTCAGACTTCAATGAGTAAATTGAGTTATATTTCCTCGGTAGTAATACCGCATGATGCAAAAACATGATATTTAAAATATCCTGGTCAGGATATTTTACTCTGGAAACTATACTTTCATCTGACAATAATTCGAAGAATTTTTTCGTTAAATTAGAGTTAAGCCATTGCTGCAAGTTTATATACATGACACCCGAGTTAAAGTAGTTGCCTTTAAACTCAGGATTATGTAGACGCTCTGCACTTTTATCCTGCATTGAATCAACATCTACTACAACCGCACCATATTCCCCATCAAATTTCAGTGCAGCAAGATCCTCTAAAGAGCCTTTACACGTAATATCAGCATCAAGATATAGCAGTCGATCTAATCGTTCAGAAAAATAATCAAATGAAAGCAAGCGATAGTATATTGACACTGGCCATATATTTGTTTTAGGTAGTGACACCAACGGTTCAGAATCAATATGATATAGCTTAATAACTGTTTTATACTGTTCTGCTAATTGTGTCAAAAGTACAATATATTCTTGATCTAAATAATCCGCAATAATATGAAAAGTAAAATTAATATTACTCTGTTTATTATTTTCAAGGATTGAGGCAATAGAAATTGCCGCGCCAGTTTGGTAATTTTTATCGATTCCCCATGAGATATTAAAAGTGTCACGATCATCACATGGTGTAACACGTCTGTCTAACTCAATAATATCTTTGAAGTTAGTTAATCTTTTGAAGTCCAAGTTAATTACCTTTAATTATTTCAGCTATATTTTCCAGAGGCTAAGATATGCATTGTCGTTGATTATTTTAACAATATACTTAGCCAGCAGTTAACCTTTCAACTTGGTCAGATAATAATTAAAGTAGTTACACAGTCCCTGAACGTATAACCCTTGTTTAAATTTATGCTTTGCACAATATCTGAATTGATTGCTATTGGTCGGTTTGAGAAGCGCTACTGAATGCCAGGGCGAGGCCTCTTTCGCAACTAAAAAACTCTTCGATACCGGATAGTTGGACCACTCATGCCAGGGTTTTGTCGGTCCCACATAATGAATGAAAACAGTTTCATTATTCACAGGATTGACTACTGTATCTTTCAGTTCATAATTAATGCTAAAGCGTGTATTGTATTTACCATTGATAAAAGTTACTTTTCCGGCTAACAATACATTAAGGACATCTTGATCAAGATGAGTTATTCTTTCCACCCATTCTGGAACTCGCAACATTTCGATGGCTCGGGAAGAGATATTATTACTGTGCCATGCATTGATGTTGATAAGTAAGAATCCAGCATTAAAGTATCCGGTGATTAATTCTGGAGTGGCCAGCGTTACAGAACGATTATGCCACCATTCGGAATCTCTTTCCGTTACAACGACAGCGATCTCATCTGCGGAAAAATTATAATCGACCAGTTCTCGTACACTACCCTGGCAAGCAATATCAGCATCCAGGTATAATAATTTATCTATTTTATTATAGAAATAATCTGCAATAACAAAACGGAAGTATGTTGCATAAGTCCAGTTTTTTGTACTAGGTAAGTCTTTTAATTTATTGCAATCAATTAGGTAAACTTTGATACAGGATTGATATTGTTTAGCAAGATCGGCGAATCTGGCTTTATCACTCTCATCGAAATAATCAGTAAATATATGAAATGTGAAATCGATTTTTTTATTCGACAATAATACAGAGGCTATTGATACACCGCAGCCAAATAAAAAATTCCTGTCAATACCATAACCGATATTAAAACAGTCTGCAGAAGCATTTTCCCGAAAATCGTACTCAAAAACAGAAAGGATAACTTCTTTATCGCTAAATTGAGACATTTGACTCTTACCAATTTTTGAGAAATAGACCATGTTCTCACATGATGCATTTCAAATAGTTCAGGATAAATTAATCACAGAGATTTACGGATTGTTCTTTCGCGTATTTTATTAGCTTTAACCTGAGCTTCCTTGAACAAATCAGCCTCCTGACTTAGGATGCTTTTCAACGGCAACTCGCAATAGATGCGTAGAAATCTATAAATATCACGCTGGGTTAATCCAATGTTCATGGACGAAAAATAGAGACCGATCAAGTCCTTATCGCGCCAGCGTCGGGGAACAGTCGACCGAATCTGAGCACGGTGCAAATCAATCACTGAAATCTTGAGATCGTCCTCATGCCCTGAAAAAGGCAGATGTAATAAAAAGTGGCAAATATAGCAATCGCGATGATTGATACCACCAGCATGCATCTTACGCACCATGGTGGCAACACGATCAATAATTATACGCTTCACTTTCACATCGGGAGAATTTGTGGCCCAATCAGCACAGTAATCTTCTAAGCTGATAGTTGGTGTGAGATCCTCAGTAATAATAAACGAGGTTTTAGTCAGTGGATTCAACCCTTTCTCACCAAATCCCACGCCTGTCATTGTATCCACACCTAACTGACTCAGGCGATGAATGGCATTCCATTCTCTATCAGCACCTAATACTGGCATGCGTAATGAAAGCAGGTTTTTAACAATCTCTTTCAGAGAAGTGCCTCTGTGCCATTTTAAAAAATAGCTTTTACCCGTTAGTTCAAATCGTAGAGTACGGCGAGTCTCCAGTTCTCTGAATACTTCACCTTGTAAATTTTTAACTTCTTCAAATGCATCTTTCCCGCGCCATAGTGTGGCTAACGGTTCTTTTAATTCAACCATCTAAACCACCCGTAATCATATCCGCTGCTTTCTCCGGTAGGCTGTATAAATCTTGCGTATCCGCATAGTGTCGTGCATTTGCCCTCCATTCCGAACGCAATGAAGGCTCTACCAGCGCTTTACGTAAGGCTTCATTCAGCGTTTCTTGCCGGAATGGTTCTGTAATTGCCATACCACAATTAGCATCAACAATATAATGCGCGTAACCGCATACGGCTGTGGTCAACACCGGCAGCCCGGCAGTGATTGCTTCTAGTAAAACAATACCTGCCGCCTCCTGATAAGCTGGATGCATCAATATATCAGCCGCAGCCATTAATTCTGCAACATCATTACGGCCAGAGTAGAAATGGACATTACTGCGTACGCCAAGTTTTTCCGCCAGCGCCTCAAATTTTCTCGGTCTGTCTTGTCCAACAACATACAGTAGCGTATTAGTTCGAAGCGTTTCTGGTAACGAGGCCAGTGCACGTATTGAACGATCCACACCTTTACGAGTGAAATCAGAGCCTACCTGCAATAATAGATTTTGTTGCTCTGTTATACCGTTTTTCTGGCGATAAACTTCACGGCTATTCGGAATCTGCTGGCTATACTTCCTGTCTGGATAAATCCCTGGAGGAAGAATATGAAATCGTTGAGCTTCTGTCTGATAGTGTTTCTGAAAATCAGCAATCTGCTTATCAGTTAGCATCAATAGTTGCGTCGGTTTACCCTGCTCAAACGTCGCGCGTTCAAACTCTGCATAGTGCCGATATCGTGAAGTTAACCGATAGAGGAAACCTTTTTCTTGTGCCACTTTCTCGGCATAGCAAACGTCAGCAGCATAGTAGAGATCCAGCCCTGGCATTTTATTAAAACCAACTACCCGATCGACAGGGTGCTGAAGTAAATGTGCCTGGACCCAGGAATAATACTCCGCATTGCGACCATGGTTTGTCCGGGACTTGACCGGTACAAGAACCAATTCAAAAACGTCAGGACACTCACCTTCCCAGGACTGCGTATAGACACGAACATGGTGACCACGTGCCGCTACAGTTTGCGCAATGCGCATAAAATCACGCTGTAACCCACCGAATGGGAAGTATTTATACAAACAGAAAGCAACAATCATACGGGACTCCCCGCTTGTGGCGGCACAAGTCTACCCGGTAATAATTTATCGATAGCAGCAATAACATCGTCAGCGGGTATCACCGAAAGATACATTTCATTGCGATCGCGCTGCTCGCGTGGAGGCATCGGACGATAATCACCAGCCCAAAATTGAATCATCTGCTTTGACCATGGTCGCCAAAAATTATGATCCGTTGCGCCAAACAGGCATATCAATGGTGTATCAACCGCAGCAGCAATGTGTCCCGGAGCAGAGTCCACCCCAATAAACAACTGCGCATGATCGATGACCGCTCCTAGCTCGGGGAAGCTCATCTTTCCCGCCAGCGCAGTAACGGGCCTTTCTTTGCAACCTTGTGCAATTTCATTCACGCAAGCCAGATCGTCTTCGCCTGGGCCTGAGGTCATAACTACCTCCAAACCACGCTGGTGTAAGGCGTCAATTACCTGTGAAAACTTTTCGTTATTCCAGCACTTGAAGCGTTGGCGTGCCGTTGGTTGAATTACAACATATTCATCACCAACCCCAGCCCGATTTAATTCTGTGCGCATACGTTCCCAGCTATCCGGAGGATAGCTCATTGTTGTATGCGTAACAGTCGATTTAAGTTTCAACGGGGCCAGCACAGACAGATTGCTTTCCACCACATTTTCACCGCTAAGCGGGGCCAGACATGTAAAACTATTTTTCCAAAAAGAAGATTGCCGATGTGCATAATCTTGAGAGATTTTGATTGGCGCGTTCAGTAGCCGCATCAGTATCGCAACCATCCACTGATCGGTAAGGTTTACAACTAAATCATACCCATTTGCGCGCAACGTTCCGATCAGGTGCAGAAAATTAGTAATTTTATCAGTTACTTTTGCCTTTTTATTTTTAATACCATAAAGGGCATTAATTTCTGGGTTTTCCGACAAAATTGGGATGGTATCCTGATAGAGAAGCACGTCGATTTTCGCATCAGGATAGTTCTGCTTTAGCGTACTAATGATCGGAGTTGTTAACAACATATCTCCGTGAAAACGCATTTTTATGACCAGAATTCTATTAATTGGCTTATCCACAAGCGGCTCTTTTATCGTGAGTGTCCGGTAAAGTTAAGCAGAAAAAAGCACGCTACCGCCCCAGGCTCAACAGCTACCTGATTACTGATATCGCACTGATTTTTTACGCGCTAGTGTATCACTTCTTTCGCCATGTTCCGACTCGAATAATTCTTGCACAGCCAATGGTTTTAAAACATGTAAATCAATGAATTAAGATGTTCAGACCTTTTGATTTTTAGCCCTCTATCTCGACTAAACCGGAAAATATCAACAGAAAACGTAAAGATGCAAAAGATGTTGGTACCCTGGACATCCCCCGCGAGGGACGCTATTTAATTTAAAAATAGGAAAAGTATTGGTAAAGCCACAGCTAAATACATAGAATCCCCAGCACATTCATAAGTCAGCTACCATTATGCTCGAATTGCTTTACACCGCCCTTTTCTACCTTATTCAGCCTTTGATCTGGGTACGGCTTTGGGTGCGCGGACGTAAGGCTCCGGCCTACCGTAAACGCTGGGGTGAACGCTACGGCTTTTACCGCCGTCCGCTAAAACCAGGCGGCATCATGCTTCATTCGGTTTCCGTGGGCGAAACGCTGGCAGCTATCCCATTAGTCCGCGCTCTGCAACATCGTTACCCCGACTTGCCGATCACGGTCACCACCATGACACCAACCGGTTCCGAGCGCGTACAATCCGCTTTTGGCCCTGACGTTCAGCATATTTATCTGCCGTACGACTTACCGGATGCCCTAAACCGTTTCCTGAATAAAGTTGACCCCAAGCTGGTGTTAATTATGGAAACCGAGCTGTGGCCGAATCTGATCGCGGCACTGCATAAGCGCCATATTCCGCTGGTCATTGCCAATGCACGTCTTTCCGCTCGCTCAGCTGCTGGCTACGCTAAATTAGGTAAATTTGTAGGCAGGCTACTGCGCCGAATTACGTTGATTGCCGCCCAGAACGAAGAAGATGGCGCTCGTTTTATCACGCTTGGTGCCAGAAGCAATCAGGTCACCGTTACCGGTAGCCTGAAGTTTGATATTTCCGTCACGCCGCAGCTGGCCGCAAAAGCGATTACATTGCGTCGTCAATGGGCACCTCACCGCCCGGTATGGATTGCAACCAGCACGCACGACGGCGAAGAAAGCATTATCATTGCCGCCCATCAGGCGTTATTAAACCAGTTCCCTAATCTTTTACTGATTCTTGTACCCAGACATCCTGAACGGTTCCCGGATGCCATTAACCTCGTACGCCAGGCTGGGCTAAGCTATACGACACGTTCTTCGGGCGAAGTTCCGTCATCAGGAACCCAGGTCGTAATCGGCGACACAATGGGCGAGTTGATGTTGCTGTACGGCATTGCCGACCTTGCTTTTGTTGGCGGTTCGCTGGTTGAACGCGGTGGACACAACCCACTGGAAGCCGCGGCGCACGCCATTCCGGTACTGATGGGGCCACATACTTTTAATTTTAAAGATATTTGCGCCCGCCTCGAACAGGCAAGCGGATTGATCACCGTCACCGACGCAACTACGCTGGTGAAAGAGGTCTCTTCTTTACTGACCGATGCAGATTATCGTAATTTTTATGGCCGTCACGCAGTTGAAGTTCTGTATCAAAATCAGGGCGCGCTTCAGCGTCTGCTGCAGCTGCTGGAACCTTATCTGCCACCCAAAACGCATTGAGGCAAGTCATGCAAAAACGGGCGATTTATCCAGGAACCTTTGATCCCATTACTAACGGCCACCTCGATATCGTGACACGAGCGACAAGCATGTTCGATCACGTAATCCTGGCGATTGCCGCAAGTCCCAGTAAAAAACCGATGTTTACTCTGGAAGAGCGCGTTGAGCTGGCACAACAGGCAACGGCGCATCTCGGTAATGTGGAGGTTCTGGGATTCAGCGATCTGATGGCAAACTTTGCCCGCGATAATCAGGCTAACATTCTGATCCGTGGCCTGCGTGCGGTAGCCGATTTTGAGTATGAAATGCAGCTGGCCCATATGAACCGTCATCTGATGCCACAACTGGAAAGCGTCTTTCTGATGCCGTCTAAAGAGTGGTCATTTATCTCATCGTCACTGGTGAAAGAAGTTGCCCGCCACCAGGGTGACGTAGCGCACTTTCTGCCGGAAAACGTTCATCAGGCATTATTGAGTAAACTGAAGTAATGCGTCTGGCCGGATGAGGCATACGCTACGTCCGGCCGATAATGGTGTTATTTCTGACAGCGGCGGCAATAAAACGTTGTGCGCTGAGCGTGTTTTGTCGCAATGATTGGCGCGCCGCATACGCGACAGGGTTCACCTTCTCTCCCATAGACCTGCAGCTCCTGGGCAAAATAGCCCGGCTTACCGTCACTTTGCAGAAAGTCCTTCAGCGTGGTCCCGCCCTGCTCGATAGAACGCAGCAAAACCGCCTTGATAACGCGCACCAGCAGTTCGCACTCATCCTGCGACAAAGATGACGCCAGACGGTCAGGATGGATACCAGCCGCAAACAGCGACTCGCTGGCATAGATGTTTCCCACCCCCACGACCAGCTTGTTATCCATCAGCCAGGGTTTAATCGCAGTTTTCTTCTTCGCACATTTCTGCTGCAGATAACCAGCATTGAAATCGTCGCTCAGCGGCTCAGGGCCAAGATGGGCGAGGACATTATGCCCATCCAGCTCTTTAGTCCACAGCCAGGCGCCAAAACGACGCGGATCGGTATAGCGCAGGACTTTGCCGTTACTCATCACTAAGTCGACGTGGTCATGTTTTTCTGCCGGAAGCTCTTCAGAAAGGATACGCAAACTACCCGACATCCCCAGGTGAATGATTACCCAGCCATCTGATAGCTCCAGCAGCAGGTATTTCGCGCGCCGCTGTACGCTCAGGACAGGTTTATCACTCAGACGATAGATTTCCTCTGATACTGGCCAACGCAAACGACCGTTACGCACAGTCGCGTGCATAATCGTTGCCCCCACCAGATGCGGCTCAATACCGCGGCGGCTGGTTTCGACTTCAGGTAATTCAGGCATAGTATCTCCGGCGGTGTATCAGGTCTCATTAATATGGGGACGGCCAGAAAACAAAAAACCCCGCCGAGGCAGGGTTTTTCTTTACATCAAAGCGGAAATTATTTGATTTTCGCTTCTTTGTATAAAACGTGCTGACGAACAACTGGATCGAACTTTTTCAGCTCCAGTTTTTCCGGCTTAGTACGTTTGTTCTTCGTGGTGGTATAGAAGTGACCAGTACCAGCAGAAGAAACCAGCTTGATTTTCTCACGAATACCTTTAGCCATGATTTATTTCCTCTTAGTACTTAGTACTTTTCGCCACGGGCACGCAGTTCAGACAGAACTGTTTCGATGCCTTTCTTATCAATAACACGCATACCTTTAGCAGATACACGCAGGGTGACAAAACGCTTCTCGCTCTCAACCCAAAAACGGTGAGAGTGCAGGTTAGGCAGGAAACGGCGTTTAGTCGCGTTCAGTGCGTG
Organism: Citrobacter sp. RHB35-C21; assembly: GCF_013816515.1. Classification (NCBI taxonomy): domain Bacteria; kingdom Pseudomonadati; phylum Pseudomonadota; class Gammaproteobacteria; order Enterobacterales; family Enterobacteriaceae; genus Citrobacter; species Citrobacter sp. RHB35-C21. The sequence continues at coordinate 88,869 of NZ_CP057147.1, read as the reverse complement.
GGAACGGTTGTTACCGGTCACCGGACGCTTGCCAGTAACTTGGCAGACTCGGGACATGTCTATTCTCCAAAAATCAAATTAGCTCGAGCTTCGTATGGGGTATTGGCGCCTCGTCAGGCTTCTCAGCCCGGTTATCGCAGTTCAATACACTAAATCTTTCATCGTTGCCTCGTCATTGGACGCAACAAGAATGATTTTGCGTATTTGCGAACTCTCGATTGCCAGGCCCAAATGCCAAACCCGAGATTCTCAAAGGTGGCGTAGTATACGCTGAGTCAGCGATGTGCTCAAGTCCCGAACAGACAAAGATCCCGATGGATCGCGTAAAGTGCGTTAAATCCAACCGCGTTCCGCAAAAGAAACGTACTCTCCGCGCCCAATGACCAGATGATCAAGCACCCGGATATCCATGAACTGACAGCATTTCACAACACGCTCGGTGATGAGTTTATCTGCTTTGCTCGGCTCTGCACACCCCGAGGGGTGATTATGTGCAAGGATCACCGCAGAAGCATTCATTTTTATCGCTTCGCGGACAATTTCTCGCGGATGCACTTCAACGTGGCTTAGCGTTCCGGAAAAAAGTTTACGGTGTTTAATCACGCGATGTTGAGAATCCATAAAGATCACATAGAAGATCTCGCGTTCCTCTTGCGAAAGCTGGCTTTGCAGAAATTCACGCGCCATTTCCGGGCTAAGTATCGCACGCTCCTCTATCACCTGTACGTTGTAGTAGCGCCTTGCCAGCTCCACTATTCCCTTCAACTGTGCGTACTTCGCGATACCGATGCCCTGAACATAGCTGAAATCCATGTAATCAGCAGACAACAGGCCATACAACGAATCAAAATGCTGAAGCATCTCTTTCGCCAGCGTAAGCACATCTTTACCCAGTATCCCGGTGCGTAGAAAAAGAGCCAGTAGCTCTACGTCGGTCAGCGAACTGGCCCCCTGCGCCAACAGCTTTTCCCTAGGCATTATACGTCCTGTATTTTCCATGCTTTTCCCCTCCTTTCGCGTCCGCATAGTGGCATAACGCCAGCGGCGAATCGACGCTCTGTTTTCACTTCTTCGTAGAGCCTCGCAAACTGGAGCGCGGGCAAAAGCACGACACATTGCGGATTGTGATAAAATATCCGCCTTCTGGTGAAACCCAACAGGAAAGATCATGATGAGTCTGGCCGGTAAAAAAATCGTACTTGGCGTCAGTGGCGGGATTGCTGCGTACAAAACCCCTGAGCTGGTGCGTCGTTTACGGGAACGCGGCGCAGACGTCCGCGTGGCGATGACCGAAGCCGCAAAAGCGTTTATTACTCCTCTGAGCTTACAGGCGGTTTCGGGCTATCCCGTTTCCGACAGCCTGCTTGACCCCGCAGCCGAAGCCGCGATGGGCCATATTGAACTGGGGAAATGGGCCGATTTGGTTATACTGGCCCCAGCGACGGCAGACCTGATTGCCCGCGTTGCCGCAGGTATGGCCAACGATCTGGTGTCTACGATCTGTCTGGCAACGCCAGCGCCTGTTGCCGTGCTGCCGGCTATGAACCAGCAGATGTACCGCGCCGCCGCTACCCAACACAATCTGGGCATTCTTGCCTCGCGCGGTTTGCTCATTTGGGGCCCTGACAGCGGTAGTCAGGCATGTGGTGATGTCGGTCCTGGACGTATGCTGGATCCGTTAACAATTGTAGATATGGCGGCAGAACATTTTTCACCTGTCAAAGATCTGCAACATCTCAACATCATGATTACAGCAGGCCCGACGCGTGAACCGCTTGATCCCGTGCGTTATATTTCCAACCACAGCTCGGGGAAAATGGGATTTGCTATCGCGGCCGCTGCCGCAAAACGCGGGGCAAACGTCACGCTGGTATCAGGTCCGGTTTCGTTACCCACACCGCCTTTTGTCCAGCGCATTGATGTGATGACCGCGCTGGAAATGGAAGCCGCCGTGCAATCTGCGGTGCAACAACAGCATATTTTTATCGGCTGCGCCGCAGTCGCTGATTATCGCGCTGAAACTGTCGCCAGTGAAAAAATCAAAAAACAGGCAACGCAGGGTGATGAATTAACAGTAAAAATGGTCAAAAACCCGGACATCATCGCTGGTGTTGCCGCACTGGATGCTAACCGTCCTTTTGTCGTTGGGTTTGCCGCCGAAACAAATAATGTGGAAGAATATGCCCGGCAAAAACGCATCCGCAAAAACCTTGATGTGATCTGTGCGAACGACGTTTCGCTGTCCACTCAAGGATTTAACAGCGACAGCAACGCATTACACCTTTTTTGGCAGGATGGAGATAAAGTCTTACCGCTTGAGCGCAAAGAACTCCTGGGCCAATTATTACTCGACGAGATCGTGACCCGTTATGATGAAAAAAATCGACGTTAAGATTCTGGACCCGCGCGTAGGGCAACAATTTCCGCTCCCGACGTACGCCACTTCTGGTTCTGCCGGACTTGACCTGCGTGCCTGTCTTGATGACGCCGTAGAACTGGCGCCTGGCGCAACAACGCTGGTGCCAACCGGGTTAGCTATCCACATTGCCGATCCTTCTCTTGCGGCAGTGATGCTCCCGCGCTCCGGGCTGGGCCATAAGCACGGGATCGTACTGGGCAATCTGGTCGGTTTGATTGATTCCGACTACCAGGGCCAGCTGATGGTTTCAATCTGGAACCGTGGTCAGGACAACTTTACTATTGAACCGGGCGAACGTATCGCGCAGATGGTATTTGTACCGGTCGTCCAGGCTGAATTTAATTTGGTGGAAGAGTTTGAAGCCACCGATCGTGGCGAAGGTGGCTTCGGCCATTCCGGGCGCAAGTAACCCGCAGAAAAGTATCTCACAGCGTAATAACGCAATAACACACCGCAAATACCAGTTTGCGGTCGCTGTGTGGATGCCTGCCTGGCAAGAGCTTATTTTCAGGGGTATTTTGTAACATGGTAGAAAAGCAAACTGCGAAAAGGAATCGTCGCGAAGAAATACTTCAGTCTCTGGCACTGATGCTTGAGTCCAGCGATGGTAGCCAACGCATCACGACAGCTAAACTGGCGGCCTCTGTGGGCGTTTCCGAAGCGGCCTTGTATCGCCATTTTCCCAGCAAGACCCGCATGTTCGATAGCCTGATTGAGTTTATCGAAGATAGTCTGATTACCCGTATCAATCTGATTTTGAAAGATGAAAAGGACACTAACGCGCGATTGCGTCTGATCGTACTGCTGATTTTAGGGTTCGGTGAACGTAATCCTGGCCTGACGCGAATTCTGACCGGACACGCGTTGATGTTCGAGCAAGACCGTCTGCAAGGCCGTATTAACCAGCTTTTTGAGCGAATTGAGGCGCAGTTACGCCAGGTTCTGCGAGAAAAAAGAATGCGTGAAGGTGAAGGCTACACCGTGGATGAAACGCTGCTGGCCAGCCAGCTACTGGCTTTCTGCGAAGGTATGCTGTCCCGGTTTGTACGTAGCGAATTTAAATACCGCCCAACGGATGATTTCGACATCCGCTGGCCGTTGGTTGCCGCTCAATTGCAGTAACACCGTTGTTGGATGGCGACCTCGCCTATTTTGCCTACGAACCCTGCGGTGCGTAGGCTGGATAAGCGCAGCGCCATCCGGCAGTTCTTATACGCCGTACGCTTCGCGATACGCCCGTACTGCGGCCAGATGTTCTGCCATTTCTGGTTTTTCTTCCAGATACGCAATCAGATCTTTCAGGGTAATGATAGAAATCACCTTGCAGCCATAATCGCGTTCCACTTCCTGAATCGCTGAAATCTCGCCGCGACCGCGTTCCTGACGATCGAGAGAAATCAGTACCCCCGCCAGCGTGGCGCCGTTAGCCTGAATAATTTCCATCGACTCACGAATAGCCGTACCTGCAGTGATAACATCATCCACCAGCATTACACGCCCCTCAAGTGCGCTACCTACCAGATTACCGCCTTCACCGTGGGTCTTCGCCTCTTTACGGTTAAAGCAGTACGGCAAATCTTTATCGTGGTGTTCCGCCAGCGCAACAGCCGTGGTGGTCGCAATCGGGATACCTTTGTAGGCCGGACCAAACAGCAAATCGAACTCAATACCGGAATCCATCAGCGCTTCGGCATAAAAACGGCCTAACAGTGCCAGGCAGCGCCCGGTATTAAACAGCCCGGCATTGAAGAAATAGGGGCTTTTACGCCCGGATTTCAGCGTAAACTCGCCAAACTTTAGTACCTGCTTGCTAAGCGCAAACTCAATAAACTGGCGCTGATACGGTTTCATGGATTCGCTCCTCATCTCACTTTATTACAGACAAAAAAAAGGCGACTCATCAGTCGCCTTTAAAATCAATTTTCTAACGCCGCCTTCTGCGTCGTTACAATGGATTCGATTCCCCCTCGGGCTAACGCCAGTAGGGTGAGAAGTTCTTCATGGCTGAACGGCTCGCCTTCTGCCGTGCCCTGCACCTCTATAATGCGGCCGTCTTCAGTCATCACCACGTTCATGTCGGTTTCTGCGGCAGAGTCTTCAACATATTCGAGGTCACATAGCGCTTCACCGTTCACAATGCCCACGGAAACCGCGGCGACCATCCCTTTCATCGGGTTAGTTTTCAGTTTACCGCTCGCAACCAGCTTGTTCAGCGCATCAGCCAACGCCACACATGCGCCGGTAATTGATGCAGTGCGCGTACCGCCATCTGCCTGAATAACATCGCAGTCCAGCGTAATAGTGAATTCACCGAGCGTCTTCAGATCAACGGCGGCGCGCAGCGCACGAGCGATCAGACGCTGGATTTCCATGGTACGACCGCCCTGCTTACCTTTCGCCGCTTCACGGGCGTTACGGGTGTGCGTGGCACGTGGCAGCATGCCATATTCTGCGGTGATCCAGCCCTGGCCCTGACCTTTCAGAAAACGCGGTACGCCTTCATCAATAGAGGCGGTACACAGCACTTTGGTATCACCAAATTCGACCAGCACGGAGCCTTCAGCGTGTTTTGTATAATTACGGGTCAGGGTGACGGGACGCACCTGGTTGGCACTACGACCTGCTGGACGCATGATAAAATCTCCGGCTTGAAACGAATGTGGCTGCGCATTATACGGACTTCCGACTGTTATTCCTATCCTGACAAGACGTGGATGGCTATAATCCTCCCATCTCATCTTTAAAAACAGGAACGTCTATGATCCGCAGCATGACCGCCTACGCCCGGCGTGAAATCAAGGGTGAATGGGGTAGCGCTACCTGGGAAATGCGCTCGGTAAACCAGCGTTATCTGGAAACTTATTTTCGCCTGCCGGAACAGTTCCGTAGTCTTGAACCCGTTGTTCGCGAACGCATACGCACGCGTCTGACGCGCGGTAAAGTCGAGTGTACGCTGCGTTTTGAGCCTGATGCCAGCGCCCAGGGCGAGCTGATTCTAAATGAAAAGCTCGCTAAACAGCTCGTTAGCGCTGCTAACTGGGTCAAAATGCAGAGTGATGAAGGTGAAATTAACCCAGTTGATATCCTGCGCTGGCCAGGCGTAATGGCTGCCCAGGAGCAAGATCTGGACGCCATTGCCGCCGAAATCCTCGCCGCGCTTGACGGTACGCTGGATGACTTCATCATCGCGCGAGAAACCGAAGGTCAGGCGCTGAAAGCGCTGATCGAGCAGCGTCTGGAAGGCGTCAGCACTGAAGTCGCTAAAGTGCGTGCACATATGCCGGAAATTCTGCAATGGCAGCGTGAGCGTCTGGTAGCCAAACTGGAAGACGCCCAGGTGCAACTGGAGAATAACCGCCTTGAGCAAGAACTGGTGCTGATGGCGCAGCGCATCGATGTAGCAGAAGAGTTAGATCGTCTGGAAGCCCACGTCAAAGAAACCTACAACATTCTGAAGAAAAAAGAGGCTGTTGGCCGTCGTCTGGACTTCATGATGCAGGAATTCAACCGTGAGTCGAACACTCTTGCATCCAAGTCTATCAATGCGGAGGTGACTAATTCCGCAATTGAACTGAAGGTATTGATCGAGCAAATGCGCGAGCAGATTCAGAATATCGAGTAATTTTGCGTACCATGCCTATGCTATCGTAACGTACTAGATAGCCTGCTCAATGCAGGCTATCCGTACCGCCAGTAAGTGCTGATTGATATAAAATTAAATACTTATTTATCTGACATATATTTGTCGTTATAAATACTCTTCAGAATATCAACCCGAACAGCATTACTGCTGTTCATATTCACGACTGTCAGTACTTCATCGGATCCCCTGAGTCGCCAGCACTCTGCCTCAACATCGCATTTTACCTGTTTTTCATAGCCCGCCATTGAGAGATACTTACTAATCCTCCCCGTATCCCTGGTATCATGGAACGTCACACTCCATACATCAGCCTTAGGATCAGAAATGTTCGTATAATTAAAGTCATACACTTGGGATATTCTCGGCATTTTTTTTAAAACTTGGGGAGTGTAATAATCATATTTGGCTTTATCAAACTCTGTATATTGTGCGTTACCTGCAAGTCTCATTTTAATATTAGGCCAGAAATAAGAGCTGCATATAGCTATTACCATCAGCACTATTATGACTGCCTGTTTCATATGTTTCCCTGTTTTACGAGTTAACGACCGTTCCATCTCTGGAAACTATTTTAACGTTACCAGAACTAAAATCGCTGTAAGGTATCACTGTTCTCATGAATGCTCGCCTTGGTGCATATCCGAGAGTAACTTCCTGACATCATCTCCTCGGGCATGTCCCATATCTATCCAACCCAAAACTTCGGTGTATATTATCCCGCTTCTTAAATTTCCAGCCTCTCTGCCATCCTGAATTTCTTCTCTTACGCTCATACCTGGCATTCCAACGCACTAAATGCGGAAGATTTTGCTGTAAATGCACCTATCCACATAGAAGCGATAGCTGAGGAAGTCATTTTTCAGAATAGAAGCCGCTGAATATCAGACTTTACTCAGAATAACTTCCCCAATGACATCTGGAGTGTAGTGGTTCTAAGAAATATCATTTTTGCAGCGCACCAAAGTACATACCACACCTACTAATCTCTCGCTGCAACATTCAAGGTATGACTGAAATACGAACCGGAGTGTCAATTTGTCCAGTGGTCGAGGGTGATAGTTTAGGTGAAATAGATATGTAGCCCACCCATAAACGACGGGGCTACGTGTTTTTCCCAACACTTCGGTTGTGACCCATCCAGTTCTAATTATATTTTCTCATCATTTATTGTCACCATTCATAAAGTAAAGCCCATACCATAACGCATTTACAGCAAACTCACATTAGCTGTAGTTATTAAAATCACTTCACCTTAGAAAATCTCAATCGTGACAATGCGCACAAATCGTTAACCTTAGCCCCAGCAAATCAGGGGGAATACATGCTGTTACACGTTTTATATTTAATTGGTATTACTGCCGAAGCCATGACCGGTGCGCTTGCGGCTGGGCGTCGTCGTATGGATACATTTGGCGTCATTATCATTGCCACCGCGACGGCCATTGGCGGCGGCTCGGTACGCGACATTCTTCTCGGCCACTATCCGCTCGGCTGGGTAAAGCACCCTGAATACGTCATTATCGTGGCGACCGCTGCGGTACTCACCACCATTATTGCCCCCGTCATGCCCTATCTGCGTAAAATATTCCTCGTCCTGGATGCGCTGGGCCTGGTGGTCTTTTCTATTATTGGCGCCCAGGTGGCACTGGATATGGGTCATGGACCGATTATTGCCGTGGTCGCTGCGGTCACTACCGGGGTCTTTGGTGGTGTATTACGTGACATGTTCTGCAAACGCATCCCGTTAGTATTCCAGAAAGAACTGTATGCCGGCGTTTCATTTGCCGCTGCGGTGCTGTATATCGTGCTGCAACATTATCTCTCCAGCCACGATGTGGTGGTGATCTCTACCCTGCTCTTTGGCTTTACCGCCCGACTGCTGGCGCTGCGCCTGAAGTTGGGGCTGCCGGTATTTTACTATCGCCATGAAGGCCATTAAGGCATAAAGCCCGTGATCCGCTGAGCAGCTAACCAGTTGCTCAGCGCTATGATCTCTTTATCCTCCAGCCATTGAATAACCTGTCGTGCCCGTCGCTCCCCCATGAAAGGAAGCTGCCGCCAGCTTTGTTCACTGCGCTCCCGTAACTGCTGCCACGAACCATCCCGACTGGCATTCAACGTTGCCTGTGTTAACGGTATTCCCATGGCAATCACCCAGCGCGTAAATGGAAGACGGCGTGACAGATTGAACTGATGCCACAGCTTCCCCCCTTTGTTCACGCCAAATGTGGACTGTAGCTGCTCCTGCGTTAATCCAAGCCAGGAAAAGATATGTTCAAAGCGATACGTCTGATGTAGCTCCCGCCATCCCGCCTCGCCCATACCCTCCAGCCCTAACACATCTTTGGCCCCCAGCCAGACGAGCCTGGCAACAAACTGTTCCTGACACTCCGCTGTGGCATAAAAACAAGTTAGTGAATTGAAGCGCCCCTCAGGTGGTGCTGGCTTATTACGCTGGGTGCTGCGCCAAACCACCTCATCAATACGGGGAATCCCCTGTCCGGCCAGACTTATCAGAATCTGATCGCCAGGCGCAATATCCCATTCATTCCAGCGCCGGACTGAGCCAATATTGACGCGCTGCACCCGCTTATCATCCAGCATGACGGGGACCAGCAATGCAACCACCGCAATTTTCCCGCTTTTGCCAACGGAAAACTGAATACCCGTCACCTCAGATACCCTGGCCACGGGAGGATATTTCCACGCTGCCAGCCAGTCTCCCTGTCCGGGTAGCCAGTATTGCGCCCGCGGTTCTTTTCCCGTTCGCACCACCACACCATCCGTCACAAAAGGTAACGCTGAAGTCCACCACCTGGCACGCGCCTGCTCGACGTCATCCGCACTCTTCACGGCCTGAGTATATCGTTGCGTGAAACTGAACCCGGCAGCAGTGAGTTGCTCAAGTCTTTCCGACATGGCAACTGGACCATCAGGCCAGGCCCAGATAAAAATAGCCAGCGAACGTAACATTTCCGGGTTGCTCTGGCGCATCATCATTCCAGCAACCTTTGAGCGGGCGTTCATTCCCCCTCTCTGCTGCTGAATATGCCCTTGTTGCTGCAAAAATATCTCCCCCTGCAACGTACTGTTAGAGAGCGGCCCGCTGGTAGTACGTGGAACGGAAGGGATCTGAAGAACCTTTTGCGTCCAGTCTTCGCCTTTCAGACCGTTACCACGGCTAATCGCCCGTATCAGATTGCCATTGCGATAGACCAGCGTGACCGCCACGCCATCCACCTTCGGCTGCACCCAGAGATCGCTGCGAGCATGCATCCATTGCTGTAGCGCTTGCTTATCGGCAAGTTTTCGAACTCCCGTATGGGGAACGGGGTGCGAGACTGTTCCACTTATTGGGGGCGCAGATAGATCTGATGGGGCTTCATCGCCAAAACAGCGCTGCCACTGGATGAGCTGCGCATTGAGCTGGTCATAAACGGCGTCGTCTACGACACTTTCCCCTTGTTTCCAGTAACTGTCATTCCACTGTGTTATCTGCTGCTGTAGTCGTGAAATTTCCTCTTGTGCCCTGGCAGGCGACCAGACGGGGCATACCGCCCATGAGGGTAGATACCACATTAGCAAAACCAGCCCTATGCATTTCCATAATCCCATGCTATCTCCGCTGAACAGTACGTTTCCCGGCAGATATAACGCGAATTGAAATGGAAACAGAGCGGCAAAAACTCATCCTGCGCGCAACGTTCCTGACATTTGCACGAATTGCTGCAAATCGCGGATAAAACAGGAAACTGGTACGCAAAACGCAATAAACATGCGCAAAAAGTGTGACAAGGGCTACGTCACATAGCGGCTACGTGTATAATAAGCCCGTATGTAGGCTCTCTTTCGACAATCACATACATTAAGATACTCATGGCTCAAGGCACGCTTTATATTGTTTCTGCCCCCAGTGGCGCGGGTAAATCCAGCCTGATTCAGGCTTTATTAAAGACCCAACCGTTGTATGACACCCAGGTTTCTGTTTCGCACACCACGCGCGCACCGCGCCCGGGGGAAGTGCACGGTGAACACTATTTTTTTGTGAACCATGACGAATTCAGAACCATGATTGGCAGAGACGCGTTCCTGGAACACGCTGAGGTTTTCGGTAATTACTACGGCACCTCGCGTGAGACCATTGAGCAAGTATTAGCATCCGGCGTAGACGTCTTTTTAGATATCGACTGGCAAGGTGCGCAGCAGATTCGTCAAAAAATGCCGCATGCGCGCAGTATTTTTATTTTGCCGCCATCTAAGATTGAGCTGGATCGCCGTCTTCGTGGCCGCGGTCAGGATAGCGAAGACGTGATCGCAAAACGTATGGCGCAAGCTGTTGCAGAAATGAGCCATTACGCCGAATATGATTATCTTATTGTGAATGATGATTTCGATACCGCCCTGGGCGATTTGAAAACTATCATTCGCGCCGAACGTCTGCGCATGAGCCGCCAAAAGCAGCGTCATGACGCTTTAATCAGCAAACTGTTGGCAGACTGAACCCACATTCAGTATCATGCCCAGTCATTTCTTCACCTGTGGAGCATTTTAAGTATGGCACGCGTAACTGTTCAGGACGCTGTAGAGAAAATTGGTAACCGTTTTGACCTGGTACTGGTCGCCGCGCGTCGCGCTCGTCAGATGCAGGTAGGCGGAAAGGATCCGCTCGTACCGGAAGAAAACGATAAAACTACCGTTATCGCGCTGCGCGAAATCGAAGAAGGTCTGATCAACAACCAGATCCTCGACGTGCGTGAGCGCCAGGAACAGCAAGAGCAGGAAGCCGCTGAATTACAAGCCGTTACCGCTATTGCTGAAGGTCGTCGTTAATCACAAAGCGGGTCGCCCTTGTATCTGTTTGAAAGCCTGAATCAACTGATTCAAAACTACCTGCCGGAAGACCAGATTAAGCGTCTTCGGCAGGCGTATCTCGTTGCACGTGACGCTCACGAGGGCCAGACACGTTCAAGCGGTGAACCCTATATCACGCACCCGGTAGCGGTAGCCTGCATTCTGGCCGAGATGAAACTCGACTATGAAACGCTGATGGCTGCGCTGCTGCATGACGTGATTGAAGATACCCCAGCCACCTACCAGGACATGGAACAGCTTTTTGGTAAAAGCGTTGCTGAACTGGTAGAAGGGGTGTCGAAACTTGATAAGCTTAAGTTTCGCGATAAGAAAGAGGCGCAAGCCGAAAACTTTCGCAAGATGATTATGGCGATGGTGCAGGATATCCGCGTCATTCTCATCAAACTCGCTGACCGTACCCACAACATGCGCACGCTGGGCTCATTACGCCCGGACAAGCGTCGCCGCATCGCCCGTGAAACCCTCGAAATCTATAGTCCGCTGGCACACCGTTTAGGTATTCATCACATTAAAACCGAGCTGGAAGAGCTGGGTTTTGAAGCGCTGTACCCGAACCGCTATCGCGTGATTAAAGAAGTGGTTAAAGCCGCTCGTGGCAACCGCAAAGAGATGATCCAAAAAATCCTCTCGGAAATCGAAGGGCGTTTACAGGAGGCAGGCATTCCGTGTCGCGTAAGTGGCCGCGAGAAGCACCTGTACTCTATTTACTGCAAAATGGTGCTCAAAGAGCAGCGTTTTCACTCCATCATGGATATCTACGCTTTTCGCGTTATCGTTCATGATTCCGATACCTGTTATCGCGTACTCGGCCAGATGCACAGCCTGTACAAACCTCGTCCTGGTCGCGTGAAAGACTATATCGCCATTCCGAAAGCGAACGGATATCAGTCTTTGCACACCTCAATGATCGGCCCTCACGGCGTCCCGGTTGAAGTACAGATTCGTACCGAAGACATGGACCAGATGGCAGAGATGGGTGTCGCAGCGCACTGGGCTTACAAAGAGCACGGCGGCGAAAGCAGCACCACCGCACAAATCCGCGCTCAACGCTGGATGCAAAGCCTGCTGGAACTGCAGCAGAGCGCCGGTAGCTCGTTTGAATTTATTGAAAGCGTCAAATCTGATCTCTTCCCGGATGAGATTTATGTTTTCACACCGGAAGGGCGCATTGTCGAACTGCCTGCCGGTGCAACGCCTGTCGACTTCGCCTACGCCGTGCATACCGATATCGGTCATGCCTGCGTCGGCGCACGCGTCGACAGACAACCTTACCCGCTTTCGCAGCCGCTCTTTAGCGGACAGACCGTTGAGATTATTACCGCTCCGGGCGCCCGTCCGAATGCAGCGTGGCTCAACTTCGTCGTCAGTTCGAAAGCGCGCGCCAAAATTCGCCAACTGCTGAAAAACCTCAAGCGCGATGATTCCGTCAGTCTGGGTCGTCGACTGCTCAACCATGCCTTAGGCGGTAGCCGTAAACTGGCTGAGATCCCGCCAGAGAGCATCCAGCGTGAGCTTGAGCGCATGAAGCTCGCCACGCTTGACGATCTGCTCGCGGAAATCGGTCTGGGTAACGCCATGAGCGTGGTGGTAGCGAAAAACCTCCAGCAGGGCGAAGCAACGGCAAACGTGCCAGCGCAATCTGGCCACGGTCATCTGCCGATCAAAGGCGCAGATGGCGTGCTGATCACCTTCGCGAAATGCTGTCGTCCGATTCCTGGCGATCCAATCATTGCCCACGTCAGCCCGGGTAAAGGTCTGGTGATTCACCATGAATCCTGCCGTAACATTCGTGGCTATCAAAAAGAGCCAGAGAAGTTTATGGCGGTGGAATGGGATAAAGAGACAGAGCAGGAGTTCATCACCGAGATTAAGGTGGATATGTTTAACCACCAGGGTGCTCTGGCGAACCTGACGGCGGCAATCAACACGACTACCTCCAACATTCAAAGTCTGAATACGGAAGAGAAAGATGGCCGCGTCTATAGCGCCTTTATTCGCCTGACCGCTCGCGATCGCGTGCACCTGGCGAATATCATGCGCAAAATCCGCGTCATGCCGGACGTGATAAAAGTCACCCGTAACCGTAACTAGAACACGTTTTATGAATACTCAACGTTATGCACGTATTTGCGAGATGCTCGCACGTCGTCAGCCCGATCTGACCGTCTGCATGGAGCAGGTCCACAAACCTCATAACGTTTCTGCAATCATTCGTACTGCAGACGCGGTCGGCGTGCATGAAGTCCACGCCGTCTGGCCTGGTAGCCGTATGCGCACCATGGCCTCTTCTGCCGCAGGCAGCAACAGTTGGGTTCAGGTGAAGACTCACCGCACTATTGGCGATGCGGTCACACATTTAAAAAGCCAGGGTATGCAGGTTCTGGCAACACATCTGTCAGATAAAGCCGTGGATTTTCGCGAGATTGATTACACGCGCCCCACCTGCATCCTGATGGGCCAGGAGAAAACCGGCATAACTCAGGAAGCGTTGGATCTGGCGGATCAGGACATCATCATTCCCATGACTGGCATGGTGCAATCGCTGAACGTTTCGGTCGCCTCCGCGCTGATTCTGTACGAAGCACAGCGCCAGCGGCAAAACGCCGGCATGTACCGACGAGAAAACAGCATGCTGGCGCAAGATGAGCAGCAGCGTTTGCTGTTTGAAGGCGGTTATCCGGTGCTGGCGAATGTCGCTAAGCGCAAAGGTCTTCCCTACCCCCACGTAAACACGCAGGGCGAAATTGAAGCCGATGCAACGTGGTGGGCCACTATGCAATCTGCGAGATAAACGCGATGAAAGGCCGTTTACTGGATGCCATCCCACTCAATTCTCTGACCGGCGTTGGCGCAGCGCAAAGCAGTAAACTGGCGAAAATTGGCCTGCACACCGTGCAGGACCTTCTGCTCCACCTCCCTCTGCGTTACGAAGACCGCACGCACCTGTACCCGATTGGCGAACTGCTGCCGGGCGTTTACGCCACCGTAGAAGGCGAAGTGCTGAACTGCAATATCACCTTCGGCGGACGCCGGATGATGACCTGTCAGATCAGTGATGGCTCCGGCATTCTCACCATGCGCTTTTTCAACTTCAGCGCCGCAATGAAAAATAGTCTCGCCACCGGTCGCCGGGTGCTGGCCTATGGCGAAGCCAAACGCGGAAAATACGGCGCAGAGATGATCCACCCGGAGTATCGCGTACAGGGCGATCTCAGCACGCCGGAATTGCAGGAAACGCTCACACCGGTGTATCCAACCACCGAAGGCGTGAAGCAGGCCACGCTGCGCAAACTGACCGATCAAGCGCTGGACCTGCTCGATACCTGCGCCATTGCCGAACTACTACCGCCAGAGTTGTTGCAAGGCATGATGAGCCTGCCGGAAGCTCTGCGCACATTGCACCGTCCACCGCCGTCACTGCAGTTGAGCGATCTGGAAACCGGTCAGCATCCAGCACAGCGACGTCTGATACTGGAAGAACTGCTGGCGCATAACCTCAGCATGCTGGCACTACGCGCCGGGGCGCAACGTTTCCACGCCCAGCCGCTGCTCGTAAACAACGCGCTGAAAGATAAGCTGCTGGCGGCTCTACCGTTTAAACCCACCGGCGCCCAGGCCCGCGTTACCGCTGAGATCGAACGCGATATGGCACTGGATGTCCCCATGATGCGTCTGGTGCAGGGCGATGTCGGCTCAGGTAAAACGCTGGTTGCGGCGCTGGCCGCCCTACGTGCCATCGCACATGGTAAGCAAGTTGCGCTGATGGCCCCCACCGAACTGCTGGCTGAACAGCACGCGAATAACTTCCGCAACTGGTTCGCGCCACTGGGTATTGAAGTTGGCTGGCTGGCAGGTAAACAGAAAGGCAAAGCACGCCTGGCACAGCAGGAAGCTATCGCCAGCGGTGAGGTGCAGATGATTGTCGGCACGCACGCAATTTTCCAGGAACAGGTGCAGTTCAACGGACTGGCACTGGTTATCATCGACGAACAGCACCGTTTTGGCGTACATCAGCGCCTGGCGCTGTGGGAGAAAGGTCAGCAGCAGGGTTTCCACCCACACCAGCTAATCATGACCGCCACCCCAATCCCGCGAACGCTGGCGATGACCGCCTATGCCGATCTCGACACGTCGGTCATTGACGAACTCCCTCCGGGGCGTACGCCGGTCACCACGGTGGCAATTCCGGATACCCGCCGCAGCGATATTATTGACCGCGTGCGCAACGCTTGTACCCATGAAGGGCGCCAGGCGTACTGGGTCTGTACGCTGATTGAGGAGTCTGATTTGTTAGAAGCTCAGGCGGCTGAAGCCACGTGGGAAGAGCTTAAACTGGTGCTGCCAGAGCTGAATATTGGCCTGGTACACGGCCGTATGAAGCCCGCAGAGAAGCAGTCGGTAATGGCGGCCTTTAAGCAGGGCGAACTGCAACTGCTGGTTGCCACCACGGTGATTGAAGTGGGCGTAGACGTACCTAACGCCAGCCTGATGATTATTGAAAACCCGGAGCGCTTGGGCCTGGCGCAGTTGCACCAGCTACGTGGTCGCGTAGGTCGTGGCGCGGTGGCCTCCCACTGCGTCCTGCTCTACAAATCGCCGCTGTCAAAAACCGCGCAAAAACGCCTACAGGTTCTGCGCGACAGCAACGACGGATTCGTGATCGCGCAAAAAGATTTAGAGATCCGCGGGCCCGGCGAGCTGTTGGGTACGCGCCAGACCGGAACGGCAGAATTCAAAGTCGCAGATTTATTGCGCGATCAGGCGATTATCCCGGAAGTTCAGCGCATTGCCCGTCATATTCACGAACGTTACCCGCAACAGGCTGTGGCGCTGATTGAACGCTGGATGCCGGAAACCGAGCGCTACTCCAACGCATAGTCGATTCATAGCGGCGGCGGATGTGACTCCGCCCGCCGCACAGACATTATTGCGCAAAAATCGGCAGCAGCAGATACAGCTTAATTACCAGCGCATTGACGATATCGATAAAGAACGCCCCCACCATCGGCACCACCAGAAACGCCATATGGGATGGTCCAAAACGTTCTGTAATTGCCTGCATGTTGGCAATCGCCGTGGGTGTCGCACCGAGGCCAAAACCGCAGTGTCCGGCTGCCAGCACGGCGGCATCGTAGTTCTTACCCATCATGCGCCAGGTGACGAATATCGCGTACAGCGCCATGAAAATGGTCTGCACAACCAGGATTGCCAGCATCGGCAGGGCCAGAGAAGCCAGCTCCCACAGCTTCAGACTCATTAGCGCCATCGCCAGGAACAGCGACAGGCTAACGTTACCCAACACCGAAACCGCGCGCTCGAACACCCGATAAAAACCCATTAACGCCAGGCCGTTACTGAGGATCACCCCAACAAACAGCACGCAGACGAAAGTCGGCAGTTCCAGCACCGTTCCGACCAACATTTGTGCAACGATTTTACCCACCGTCAGACAGATAGCGATCAGCGCAATGGTTTCAATCAGCACCAGCGAAGTGATTATGCGTCCAACATCTGGCTTTTCAAATGCGGTAGGCACAGCCTGATCGTCCGGCATGCCGTCTGGCGTGGTAGAGTGTTTGACCAGATAGCGGGCCACCGGGCCGCCAATCAATCCGCCCAGCACCAGGCCAAACGTTGCGCAAGCCATCGCCACTTCAGTCGCATTAGCGAAACCATAGCGCTCAATAAACAGTTTGCTCCATGCGGCCCCGGTTCCATGCCCACCAGAGAGGGTTATCGAACCGGCTATCAGACCCATCAGCGGATCCAGACCCAGCAGAGTCGCCATACCAATACCGATGGCGTTTTGCATCAGCAGCAGGCCAACAACCACAATCAGAAAGATACCCACCACACGGCCACCCGCGCGCAGGCTGGCGATATTGGCGTTCAGGCCGATAGTAGCGAAGAATGCCAGCATCAGCGGATCGCGCAGGGTCATATCGAAGTTCACTTCCCAACCCATGCTTTTTTTCAGCACCAGCAGCGCAATCGCCACCAGCAATCCGCCAGCTACAGGTTCGGGAATGGTGTATTTTTTCAGGAAGGAAACAGACTGGACGAGCTTACGTCCCAGCAGCAACACAAGGGTTGCCGCAACCAGCGTTGATAACGTATCGAGATAAAACATTTACAACTCCATTAGTGCGTTTAGCACAATCACGCACGATGCATTCCAGACCGATTTTTAGCTCTTATTGAGTTTTCGGTGTGGATTTTAAGCAGAAAATCATGAAAAGTTATATAAAAATGTTTGTTTATCCGTTTTAAATATTAAGAACACCTGGTAGCAAACGTTTGCATTTCCGCCATGGTCAGATAAAATCACCGCTTTTCCACCATGGGATTGCCTCTGATGTCCGTTAACGCCGTAGAGTCAACAAATGCGCAACCGGTTGCGCAGACTCACAACAGTGAACTGATTTACCGTCTTGAAGATCGCCCCCCACTAGCCCAGACCCTGTTTGCCGCCTGTCAGCACCTGCTGGCCATGTTCGTCGCGGTAATCACCCCAGCGCTGTTAATTTGCCAGGCGCTCGGTTTACCGGCTCAGGATACTCAACACATTATCAGTATGTCGCTGTTCGCTTCCGGCGTGGCTTCTATCATTCAGATCAAAGCCTGGGGGCCGGTCGGCTCAGGGCTATTATCCATTCAGGGCACCAGCTTTAACTTTGTTGCGCCACTGATTATGGGCGGTACAGCGCTAAAAACCGGTGGTGCAGATGTCCCAACCATGATGGCGGCGCTGTTCGGTACACTGATGCTGGCAAGCTGCACTGAGATGGTTATCTCACGCGTACTGCATCTGGCGCGTCGTATCATTACCCCGCTGGTCTCAGGCGTGGTGGTGATGATTATCGGCCTGTCACTGATTCAGGTAGGTCTGACGTCGATTGGCGGCGGCTATGCGGCAATGAGCGACAACACCTTTGGCGCACCAAAGAATTTACTGCTGGCTGGCGTCGTGCTGGCGCTGATTATCCTGCTTAACCGCCAGCGCAACCCGTACCTGCGCGTTGCGTCACTGGTGATTGCGATGGCGGCAGGTTACCTGTTGGCGTGGTTTATGGATATGCTGCCGCAAAATACCGCGCCGGTAAGTCAGGACCTGCTGATGGTGCCAACGCCGTTGTATTATGGCCTGGGTATCGACTGGAGCTTACTGCTGCCGCTGATGCTAGTGTTTATGATTACCTCGCTGGAAACCATCGGTGATATTACAGCCACTTCCGATGTCTCCGAGCAGCCCGTTTCTGGTCCGCTGTACATGAAACGCCTGAAAGGCGGCGTACTGGCGAACGGTCTGAACTCGTTTGTTTCAGCCGTATTTAACACCTTCCCGAACTCCTGTTTTGGACAAAACAACGGGGTTATTCAGTTAACGGGCGTTGCCAGCCGCTACGTTGGTTTTGTGGTTGCGCTGATGCTGATCGCGTTGGGCCTGTTCCCGGCGGTCAGCGGTTTTGTACAGCATATTCCTGAGCCGGTACTCGGCGGTGCTACGCTGGTGATGTTCGGTACTATCGCGGCATCCGGCGTGCGTATCGTATCCCGCGAACCGCTGAACCGCCGCGCAATTCTGATTATCGCGCTGTCGCTGGCCGTCGGCCTCGGCGTTTCCCAGCAGCCGCTGATCCTGCAGTTCGCTCCGGACTGGGTGAAAAACCTGCTCTCTTCCGGCATTGCCGCAGGCGGTATTACCGCTATCGTTCTGAATCTGGTGTTCCCACCAGAGAAGCAATAAGCAAAATGCGGCGTTGATTCTGAATCAACGCCGCTGTAACGCTCTTTCACCATTCCCGCCTTGAGCATTGCGCCTAAATCGTGCATAACTTGACTATGTGCACTTCGCGGGATGGAAGACCATGAAATTTATTGGAAAGCTGCTTCTTTACGTGCTGATCGCCCTTGCAGTGGCGATCCTCGGCTTATATTTTCTACTGCAAACCCGCTGGGGCGCAGAGCACGTCAGCGCCTGGGTTTCGCAGAACAGCAGCTACCATCTGGCATTTGATGCCATCGATCACCGGTTTTCTTCTCCTTCCCATATTCTGCTGGAAAACGTCACCTTTGGCCGGGATGGTCAGCCCGCAACGCTGGTCGCCAAAACGGTCGATATTGGACTGAGCAGCCGCCAAATCACCGACCCGCTGCACGTAGACACCATTCTTTTGCAAAACGGCACGCTGAATCTTTCCCAGCAAACTGCGCCGCTGCCGTTCCAGGCCGATCGCCTGCAATTGCAAGATATGGCGCTTAACAGTCCCGGTAGCGAGTGGACCCTGAGCGCGCAGCGCGTTAACGGCGGAGTCATTCCCTGGAGTCCTGAGGCGGGTAAAATTCTCGGGAGTAAAGCGCAAATTCAGCTCAGCGCCAGTTCGTTGACGCTGAACGACGTCCCCACGACCAACGTATTGATTGAAGGCAGTATTGACCATGACCGTGTGACGCTGAGCAATATTGGCGCAGACGTGGCGCGTGGCGCATTAACCGGCGTGGCACAACGCAATGCCGACGGTAGTTGGGTAGTGGAGAATCTGCGCCTGAACGATATTCGGCTGCAAAGCGATAAATCGCTGGCCGAGTTTTTTGCTCCGTTAAGCACTATTCCTTCCCTGCAAATTGGTCGTCTGGAAGTAACAGATGCCCGTCTGCAAGGCCCTGACTGGGCGGTGACGGATCTCGATCTGAGCTTGCGCAACATGACCTTCAGCAAGGACGACTGGCAAACTCAAGAAGGAAAACTGTCGATGAACGCCAGCGAGTTTATCTACGGCTCTCTGCACTTTTTCGATCCGATTATGAACGCCGAGTTCTCGCCGCAGGGCATAGCGCTGCGTCAGTTCACCACCCGCTGGGAAGGGGGAATGGTCAGAACATCCGGAAACTGGCAGCGCAACAACAAAGCGCTGGTCCTCGATGATGCCGCCATTGCCGGTCTGGAGTACACGCTGCCGGAAAACTGGAAACAGCTGTGGATGAAACCTCTACCAGCCTGGCTAGCCAGCCTGACGCTGAAGAAATTCAGCGCCAGCCGTAATCTGGTGATTGATATCGACCCGAGCTTCCCATGGCAGCTCACCGCGCTGGACGGCTACGGTGCTAACCTCGGGCTGGTGCAGAACAATCAGTGGGGGATCTGGAGCGGGAGCGCTAACCTCAACGCCGCTGCCGGCACCTTTAACCGCACCGACGTGCGTCGTCCTTCGCTGGCGCTGACGGCGAACAGCAGCACCATCAATATCAGCGAACTAAGCGCCTATACGGAAAAAGGGTTGCTGGAGGCCACTGCCAGTATTTCACAGTTGCCTCAGCGTCAAACTCAGGTCAGCCTGAACGGGCGCGGCGTGCCAATGACGATTCTGCAACAGTGGGGATGGCCCGCACTGCCGCTTTCCGGCGACGGTAACATCCAGCTTACGGCCAGCGGCAATATTCAAGCCGATGCGCCACTCAAGCCAACGGTCAGCGGCCAGTTGCATGCGGTGAACGTGGAGAAACAGCAGGTAACGCAAACCATGCAGGCGGGCGTGGTATCCGGTAGTGAAGTTACCGCCCCACCCGCTGCGCAGTAAAATCTGACGGCCCGGCGGCGCTTTGCCTGCCGGGTCGCCGTTTATCACTGTAAGCGCGCATATTCACTGCACAACAGCCACTTCACCGGCTCGTCCTCTTCTATCGCCGGGAAGCGACCGCCTGGCTCAAGGAAGTGATTATCATGCAGGTCGTCATTGACCATCGAGATCTCCCAGCCCAGCACGAACGCTTTCTCCGCCCAAAAGCGATGATACAACCGCGGCGGCAGGCATACCCCCTGCCCCGGTTTCAATACCAGCGTCTCGCCAGCGTCAACGGAACGCCGCTGACCATCGACGCTAACCTCAACAATGCGGCGGGCATCATACCCGTCATCAGGCGTAGCCCACGCCAACTGCATACATAAATCACCGCCGCTGCGGTTAACGATATCTTCCATTTTATGGCGATGAAAATGCCATGGCGTCTGCTGATCCTGCTGAATCTGCAGCATCTTTTCGGCGTACGGTTTGGGGTAGCTGGCTGACCCTAACTGACCATTGCGCAACGTCAGTAACGTCAGCCCCGTTTGCGCAAAATCTCCGCGCCCAAAGTCGGTTATATCCCAGCCCAGTTGGAGATCGAGCACTTCACGCCACAGAGTGTGATCCTGTTGCCGCCAGGCATCAGCCGTAAAATACGCAAAGTCAGGCAGGCAAACCCGAAAAGTCTCGGCGATGGCATGCGCTTTATCGACGGCATAATTAATGTGTGAACGCTTCATTCCACTTTTCCTTGTTGCGAAAAAGGCGGGTCACCCCGCCTGTATGCGGTTAGTAAAGTGACGCTTTGCCGGTTGAGCCGAACAGTTTCATTTTGTGGCGGATCACATCCCGCGCGGCGCTAATGGCTTCCGGGTAAATAACGTTCGGGTCCCACCAGGTTTCTTTTGTCAGGATTTCGCGGACTTTCTGGAAGTAAGCGTATTTCATATCGCTGGAAATGTTGATTTTGCCAACGCCCAGCGTAACGGATTCGGCAATTTCCGCATCCGGGTTCGCGGAACCTCCATGCAGCACCAGCGGAATGTCCACTCGCCCGGCAATCTCGCGCAGGATGTGCATTTGCAGCTCTGGCTGCATCCCTTTCGGGTAGATGCCGTGTGCAGTTCCAATCGCCACCGCCAGCGTATCCGCGCCGGTACGGGCGATAAAATCCTGTGCCTGATCAGGATCGGTATAAGTGACCTTCGATACACCGCCTTCCACTGACGTCCCGGTTTGACCAATCGTACCCAGTTCCCCCTCCACCGAAACGCCTACCGCATGCGCCAGCTTGACCACTTCGCGGGTCAGCGCCACGTTCTCTTCATACGGCAACAGCGAGCCATCAATCATCACCGAGGTAAACCCACACTGAATCGCCCGCAGGACATGCTCGACCGAAGCGCCGTGGTCCAGATGCAGAGTAAAGGGAACCGAGCTGCGCAGAGTGATATCACGGACGTAGCTAAAAAACGCATCGCCTACAAAATCATGTTCGCTGGGGTGAATGGAGATAATCGCCGGGGTATTGGTTGCTTCCGCTTCTTCCACTACTGCACGTACAAAGCAGCTGTCCGCCACGTTGAATGCGCCGATGGCAAAACCGTGCTGACGGGTAGGTTGCAGTAATTCTTTCATCGAAACTAACATGTTAATTCTCCAGTTTCAGGGTGTAGAAAGCCCTGCCAGTGCGTCGTCGCAGAGGCATAAAAGGCGTTACAGAAAATGAATCAGGCTTTGTCGATAGCGCCGCTGGCCTGCAGGTACGGAATAATGGCTTCCTCGCAGGCCTGCTCCATCAGGGCCAGGGCATCAACGAGTTCACCGGATGTGTCGCGACACAGGGTATGCAGCAGCGCAGCCTTTCCGGCTTCGAAAACCGCCGCGCCAACGTTTATCTTGGCGACGCCAAACGTCGGGCAGCGCTGTAGCTGGTCAAACGGCGTCCCGCTGCCGCCATGCAGCGCCAGCGGCACCGTTGATAAACGGGCAATTTCCTCCAGTCGCTGGAAATCAATGGCGGGTATGACACCGGGCGCGTACATGCCATGTGCCGTGCCGACCGAGACCGCCAGTAAATCGATACCGGTCTGTTGGATAAAGGGCTCCACATCGGCGGCCTGGGTCATCAAATCAGCGTTAGCTGCGTGATCATAGCGCGGGGCGTCGGCCAGATGCCCGAGCTCACCTTCCACGCACAGAGAAACGCTGGTCGCGAGCTCAACCACCGCCCGGGTCTGGCGAATGTTCTCCTCCAGCGCAAAGGCAGAGGCGTCGATCATTAACCCGCTGAATCCGGCGCGAAAAGCCTGGCGAATGCGTACTGGGTCCTTTCCATGATCCAGCGCCAGCGCGACCGGTACCGACGCTTCCTCTGCCAGCGTTTTGATGACCGCCACCGCTATCGGTGCAGGAAAATGGCCCAGATGCCCCTGATACAGATTCAGAATGATGGGCGCACGGTGTTTCTCAGCCACCCGCACCGCCGCACGGGCGCTTTCCAGGTTCATACAGTTGATGGCCAGCAGCGCGTACTGCTCGCGCCAGGCTTTCGTCACCATGCTTTTCATATCGGCAAACATACGGCCTCCGGTTATTCCAGGGTGAAGGTGATCTCTTCGTCTTTCAGCTTTTGATCGCTAAGTTCATCAAACTCTTCGTCACGTTCGGTCACCGGTTTCTTCCACAACGACAGCATGACGCCGCAAATCACCGTGCCGATCCCCAGCGCCAGGCAAAACAGTAGCGGATGCGTAAAGAGCGGGACCACGAACATGCCGCCGTGCGGTACCGGGCTTTCGACGCCCCACACCATAATCAGACCGCCCGCTATCGCCGAGGCCACCACGCAGGACCCCACCACGCGCAGCAGGTCGCGCGCCGCAATGGGAATGACCCCTTCGGTAATCATGCAGATCCCCATCGGGAATGCCGCTTTCAGCGCCTCGCGCTCCGCACGGGTGTACTTGTGACGCGTCAGCAAAAAGGAGAGCGTAATGCCGAACGGAGGGATTATCGAACCGACAAACTTCACCGCTTCCGGACCGTACACGCCGCTGACCAACATGCCGTCAGCAAATAGCGACATGGTTTTATTCACCGGTCCGCCAAAGTCGAATGTCGCCATTGCGCCAAGGATGGCCCCCATTAAAAAGCGTGACCCGCCCTGCATGGACTCCAGCAGATGAATCAACGCGTCCTGCAGCCAGGCTATCGGTTTGCCAATGAGCGTCATCATCAACAGGCCGCCAATGACGGTACTCAGTACCGGCAACACCATGATGGGCATCAACCCCTGCATCGACTGCGGCAAACGGATATAGCGCTTGAGCAGCAGGACGGTATAACCGACCAGAAAACCGCCCAGCATCCCGCCGATAAAACCGGTATGAATTTCACCGCAGACAAAGCCGACAATCAGACCCGGCGCGAATCCGGGGCGGTCAGCAATGGAGTACGCAATCGCCGCACTAATCAGCGGTACGATTAACCCCATCCCCCAACCGCCAATCTGGTTGAGCATCCAGGGGATGGTTCCTGTTTTTTCACCCACGTTAGTACCGCCAAGTATTTGCCCGAGAGCAATACAGATCCCGGCGGCAACAATTAACGGGATCATCCACGAAATCCCCGTTAATAAATGTTTTTTTATTTCCTGAGATAGCGGAATTTTATTTTCACTCATGTGAAATCCCTCCAGAATGGGGATCGCTACTGGTTATTATTAACTAATGATTTTTCGACCTTTTCAAGAAACTGAATGGGCGACTTTATGACAATTTCAGTTTTCACTCGCACAATACGTTTATTTAAAAATCGTTCCTCCCCTTTTATTTTTACATCCACAGCGAGAATCACGACATCAGCAGCAGAAATGTCCTCTGTCAGCAGTTCGTTTTCCGTGCCGATAGTCCCCTGGGTTTCTACTCTTATATTATGACCAAGCGCTTTAGCACCTTTAATTAACTTCTCACGGGCAATATAGGTGTGCGCAATACCCGCCGTACAGGCGGCAACACAAACAATATTCATAACATGCTCCACGTATTATTTAGCAGACATTGGATTCAGCATATTGGCTAAAAAGCTCAATAATTTTCTGTGGACTGCTTTCGACTAACAGTTGTTCAATAATGTCGTCATCCGCCAACGCGCCAGCAACCTGCGAAAGCAGACGAATATGGGTAGTGTTTTGATCTTCAAGGCGTACGGCAAACAGAATGATGCAGCGCACGTTGCTGCCGTCCAGGGTTTCCCAGGGAATATCCTGGCGGGTACGCCCAATCGCCAGCGTGGTATTGACCACCGCCGAGGATTTCCCGTGCGGAATCGCAATATGATTTTCGAATCCGGTCGAGCCTTCTGATTCACGCTGCCAGACATCCTGAATAAACGTTTCCCGACAGCTAATTGCCCCATCTTTTTGCAGAATATCCGTCAGTTCCTCAATAACCTCCGTTTTGTTTGTGGCCTTCATATCCAAAATAACGCGATTTGTATTGAGTATTTTCGTGATGTCCATAAATCATACCTCATGGAGTTCAGACATTAATTTTCAACGACCAGCGACGTCGCCCGATGTAATTTTTCCGTAATAACCGTTTCTGTTACCCGCTTAATATCCGCATCATTGAAGAAGGCGGTGACATACACGACCGGCATGGCAACGGCAGGTAAATTGATCGTCGATACCACCAGTTCAATATCGTCCGTCAGGACGGAGGGCAAGCTGCCTGCCGACACCACGCCGACGATGGTCCAGTCCGGAAAGGCGCGCAGAATGCGGCTTTTGAGTAAGTGAGAGGTGCCGATGCCGGTTGAGCAGACCAGCAGCACACGTTTACGCGCTATCTGACGCTCCATCGCGGCCTGAAAATGCACGGTTAAATATCCCACCTCATCATCCGACACGGCCCGCTCGCCCCAGCCGCTAAACACCCGATTCACCGCGCACTGAGTCAGACGCCAGACGTCCTGCAACTCGCCTTTAATGTCCTCCAGCAGCGGATTACGAATGCGGATCTGGTAGTTCAGGCGGTTAATCAGCGGCTTAATATGGATCAGCAATCCGTCATACAGCGCAGTGTCCTGGCTAAGATCGCAGTCAACCATTTCGGCGAAGGTGGCAATCAGCCGATGGGTGATCAAGCGTGCTTCGTCGCTGGAGTGCATATGGCCAATTACGCTCACATCGTTATGCTCTTCAATCACCATACCGGAGGAGATAATATATTGATAAATAAACCAGACTTCGTCTTCCGGCAGCGGGTGGGCAATGCGTTTTTCGATATGCTGAATCATGCGACTGGCAATGGAAAAGATGTTCTCATCACATGACGTGATGCTTTCTTCTTTTCTCGGCAGCGCATTGCCCCGCGTAATGCGGTACATCATGATCAGAATATGGGTAAAGATATTGACGTAATAAGGCTCTCCCAGCGACCAGCACAGATCGTTCTCCATTTCCTGCAACAGCGTCTGGACAAATAAAACGTCTTCTTCGCCGAAGTAATGCACTAACGCTTTATAACTGCCCGGATCAAGTCGTGAATAAATCACGCTTCCCGGTTCATTATGGTTAATCACACCGTTAATCAGCGACGCCATCGCCTGGCGCACCCCGCTCTCGCTGCCTTCAATGTGTGTGCCGCTCTGGCTACGAATCAGCGACAGGCCCAGCGGGGTAATCCACGATTCAATCACTTTCAGATCGTTAACAATCGATGCACTACTAATAAAATAACGTTCGGATAATTTATTGATCGATGTTTCATGCGGCGTTTCACTTAATAATTGCGAGGCTATCTTAACCCGCCGTGAATTATTCATCATGCCGTCAGCATCATCACCCTCCGACCCTAATAACTGATCCAGATATAAAAGGTCAGTAATGTTATCGGCACTTAATATCACGCCCGCACCGGCACGTTTATCGATAGATATTTTCCATTCCGATAACCATTGTTCCAGTAACCGCAGATCGCGCTGGACGGTCTTCTCTGAAACAGATAAATATTCGGCAATTTTTAGCAGCGTAACATATTCCTTCCGGGACAGAAGAAACTTTAATAATCTGTTTTGTCGCGAGGTAATCATTTGCATTATTTACCCTTATTACATACCAGATTAAATATCTATACCCGTCATACTTCAAGCTGCATGTGCGTTGGCTTTCCTCGCTCACCCCTGTCACGTACTTATGTACGCTCAGGGGATTCGCTGCGTCGCCGCCTTCCTGCAACTCGAATTATTTAGGTTATAAAGAAGCGTTTATGCTCCACGTGTAATCCGTGATGATAAATATAAGAGGACTACGATGCGCCAACAATACTAAATCGTGTCCTGTATTCCGGACAGAAATAAGACAAAAAGAGGAAATAGTGAGATATTTACGGCGCAGATCACATTTTTCGCGGGAATTAGAGTGATAGCGCTCGCAAATATGGTGAGGTAAAAATTTAAGTCGGGATGTTTTTGATTTTCAGATCTGGAACGCTGCTCGCGGTGTGGGCCGGATAAGACGCATCCGGCACCACGTCGACACATGCTTACAAGGTAATCGTCAGCTCACTGCCCTGTGGAGTAATAACTACACCCAGCTCGCTGCCCATATGCGACCCGCATTTAATGCCGCCAATTTTCTGAATATTTCGCAGGCACAACGTCCAGTTACGTGCCTCACCATTCCCTTTCACAGTGATGGTATTACCTACACGCGTCGCCTTCAGCGTGAAGATAACCGAGCCGTCAGCAGCCGGAATTTCACAGAGTGCTTCCCGCCCCTCCTGCAGATGGAACAGCTGGAACGCTGTCCCTTCGTGCCAGGCGTAGTCCGGCTTCTGGTTATTGCTACCCAGCGCCAGCAGGGTATTGTCACGCACATAAACCGGCAGACTCAGGAAGTCATGCTGCTGTTTATGCCAGCGGCTACCAGACACCTCATCATTACGCCACAGATGCGTCCAGCGTCCTTCCGGCAGGTAGAACTGCACATCGCCCGCCTCGCTAAATACCGGCGCGACCATCACGCTATCGCCCAGCATGTACTGGCGGTCGAGATAATCACACGCCGGATCGTCCGGGAACTCCAGTATCATCGCGCGCATCATCGGGGTGCCCTGCGCATTAGCGCGCGCTGCTTCGCGATACAGGTACGGCATCATGCGGCATTTCTGCTCGGTGAAGTAGCGCACCACATCGCAGGATTCGTCATCGTACGCCCATGGCACACGGTAGGATTTACTGCCATGCAGGCGGCTGTGGCTGGAGAGCAGCCCAAACGCACACCAGCGCTTGTAGACGTGCGCCGGAGCGGTATTCTCAAAGCCGCCGATATCGTGGCTCCAAAAGCCAAAGCCGGACAGGCCAATAGACAAGCCACCGCGCAGGCTTTCCGCCATCGATTCATAGTTGGCGTAGCAGTCGCCGCCCCAGTGCACCGGAAACTTCTGCGCGCCCACCGAAGCTGAACGAGCAAACAGGACAGCTTCTTCTTCACCAACGGTTTCTTTCAGCACGTTCCACACCAGTTCGTTGTAGATGTACGCATAATGGTTGTGCATCTTCTGCGGATCGGCACCGTCAAACCACTGCACATCCGTGGGGATGCGTTCGCCAAAGTCAGTTTTGAAGCAGTCAACGCCGATATCCACCAGACCTTTCAGCTTGTTGGCATACCACTCGCAGGCTTGTGGATTAGTGAAGTCATAAATCGCCAGGCCCGGCTGCCATTTATCCCATTGCCACAGGGAACCGTCCGGGCGCTTGAGCAGATACCCTTTCGCTTTCAGTTCATTGAACAGCGGGGATTTCTGACCGATGTAGGGGTTTATCCATACGCACACCTTCAGCCCTTTCTCTTTCAGGCGGCGGATCATACCTTCCGGGTCCGGGAAGGTCACCGGGTCCCACTCAAAGTCGCACCACTGGAAGGCCTTCATCCAGAAACAGTCGAAGTGAAAGACGTGCAGCGGCAGATTGCGCTCGGCCATGCCGTCGATAAAGCTGTTCACCGTCGCTTCGTCGTAATTGGTGGTGAATGACGTGGTCAGCCACAGACCGAACGACCAGGCTGGCGGCAGCGCCGGACGGCCTGTAAAGCGGGTATAGCGATCCAGCACCGCCTTCGGCGTTGGGCCGTCGATGACGAAATATTCCAGATACTCGCTTTCAACGCTGAACTGCACTTTCGACACTTTCTCAGAGCCGATTTCAAACGACACGCACTGCGGATGGTTCACCAGCACACCGTAGCCGCGGTTGGTGAGATAAAACGGGATGTTCTTGTAAGACTGCTCGGTACTGGTACCGCCATCGCGGTTCCAGGTTTCCACCGTCTGGCCGTTACGTACCAACGCGGTAAAACGCTCACCCAGCCCGTACACCGTTTCTCCCACGCCCAAATCCAGACGCTCAAACATATAGTTACGCCCGCTGTGGGTATCCTGCACGTAACCGCTATTCTTTAGCTGACTGCCGGTAATACGTTCACCATTACGCAGGAAATCCAGCGACCAGAACTCACCTTTGGTCACCCGAACGCTCAGATTGCCGCTCTTCAGCTCGGCAAATTCAGCGGTGTTTCGCATCTCAACATTGACGTCCTGCAACACGTTCAGCGGGTAATGCGGGCCGGTATCCAGCGCGCCCTGGAAGTGCTCCATACGTACGCCCACCACCCCTTCCTGCGGCGAGAAAAAGCGTAAGGTGAAGAGTGGGGTATCCAGTTGCCAGGTACGTTCACGCACGTCGCGCGGCGCAACGTAGACAATCATCTCGTTACCCTGCTGTTCAACGTCGAACACCTGACTTGGGTATATTAAATTCAGGCCAGGTTGGGTCAGCCAGTTACCATCGCTAATTTTCATCGTCAGTTCCTTAGTTCTGTAATTCTTTCGTCGTGAAATCCTGCTGGTTGCGGCGCGCGCCCTGAGCCAGCTGACTCATAATTTCCGTCAGATACGGCGTTTTCAGGGTATAGAAGCGTTTGGCAATCACGGCACTCAGCAGGTAACAAATCGCCGGGACAATGGTGAACAGGGCGATGATGATGCTAATGGTGGCGCTGTTCTGGGTTTTCGCGGCGGCGTCGTAGCCCCCGCCCGCCAGCATCCAGCCGATCAGCGCCCCGCCGAGCGCCAGACCCAGCTTGAGCACGAACAACGTGCCCGCAAAGCTG
Source organism: Citrobacter sp. RHB35-C21 (assembly GCF_013816515.1). Classification (NCBI taxonomy): domain Bacteria; kingdom Pseudomonadati; phylum Pseudomonadota; class Gammaproteobacteria; order Enterobacterales; family Enterobacteriaceae; genus Citrobacter; species Citrobacter sp. RHB35-C21. The sequence goes on along the minus strand of NZ_CP057147.1, from coordinate 59,194 downwards.
ATCCCCGTCAGGCGTTTACCGTTGCACCATTCGCCGTAATCAACGGTATCGGACATCATTACCCACTGGATTGGCGTAACGAGCTGGTGCAGTACACCAATGACAAAAATAAAGATAAACATGGTGATGCTGGCGTGCATCGGCACAAAGAACATCGCCAGGCTCGCTACCGCCAGCGCAGCGTTGGTCCACCAGAAGACGCTGACTTTGCATTTCCAGTCGGTCAGCGGTTTTGCCAGCGCAGAGCCGATCAGGTTGCCGACGCAATAGGCGGTGAGAAAGGCGACAAACACCTCCGGCTTACCCAAAATCCAGGTGACGTAATACATCATCGCCCCGCCACGAACGCAGACGGCCAGAATATTGAGGATGGTCAGCAGGCCGACGATGCGCCATTGGTCGTTTTGCCAGATGTCGCGCAGGTCTTCACGCATAGAGGTGGTGCTCGGCGGCGCTTCCACGCGTTCTTTGGTAGTGAAGAAGCAGAACGCCAGCATCAGGAACGCCACCACAGAGAGCACCGCAATCCCGCCTTGAAAGCCGAACGCTTTATCCTCGCCACCAATCAGATTTACCAGCGGCATCATCAGCACGGTGGAGAGCATGCCGCCCGCCGTCGCCAGCACAAAGCGCCATGATTGCAGGGAGATACGCTGCGTAGGGTCATTAGTGATCACGCCGCCCAGCGCGCAGTAGGGAATATTGACCACGGTATAAAGCAGGGTCAGCAGCGTGTAGGTGATTGCGGCATAAATCATTTTGCCGTTCAGGCTGAGATCCGGCGTGCTGTAGGCCAGCACGCAAACCAGACCAAACGGCAGTGCGCCGAACAGCACCCACGGACGGAATTTCCCCCAGCGCGAACGGGTACGGTCGGCCAGCAGCCCCATGCAAGGGTCTGAGATGGCATCCAGCGCGCGGGCCAGTAAGAACATGGTGCCGACAAATCCGGCTGGGATACCAAAAATATCGGTATAGAAGAACATCATATATAACATGACGTTATCGAAGATAATGTGGCTAGCCGCATCGCCCATTCCGTAGCCAATCTTCTCTTTAACAGACAGAATTTCACTTTTCATTACGCATCCTTGTTAGCACTTTCACACGCCCTGATACCGGTTACAGTTCTTGTAAACCATCCCTGTGAGCGCGGGTATTCCGATATCTCGTTATCAAATTACGATTCTTGTTTTCTGTGATCAGCGTAGCGTCTAAAAATGTGTCTAAGTGTAAGTAATGGATTTTGCGGGGATTTATTTGAAACTGGTCATGGTATAGAGAAACGGAAGTTAAAAAAGTGAGTGAGGGGGTGTGGAAACGTTTGGAAGTAGCTATAATGCGCCCCGCCTCCATGTAGCAATCGAGGCGCGGAAGATCGTCATCTCCGGTGAGGTGGCTGGACTTCAAATCCAGTTGGGGACGCCAGCGTTCCCGGGCAGGTTCGACTCCTGTGATCTTCCGCCAAAGTCCCTCCTCACCCATCCGAGAAAGTCTTAAAAATCCTTTGTTTTCAAAGCATATAATAAATCACTCATCCGTAACCGTCCGACAAGATCTCCCTGAATCCATGAAAAATATGTATAGTGATGTGTATAGATTTTTTATACACATTTTTGACTTATACACATGGCACTTACAGACATTCAAATCAAACGAGCTAAGCCTCAAGACAAACCCTACACAATGAACGATGGACAAGGGCTGTCATTACTCATCAATCCAGACGGCTCAAAAGGCTGGCGCTTCCGCTTTCGCTTTGCCGGTAAAGCACGGCTAATGTCATTTGGCAGTTACGAACTTGTGAGCCTCGCAGCAGCACGTGAGAAACGCGATACAGCTCGCAAGCAGGTAGCAAACGGCATAGACCCAGTGGAAGAACGTAAAGCCCAAAAACTGGCACAGCAACTCTCAACAGAGAACTCATTCGAAGCCATATGTCGAGAATGGCACACTAACAAAGCTGACCGCTGGACTGTGGCCTATCGTGAAGAAATCATTAAGACATTTGAGCAGGATGTGTTCCCGTTCATTGGTAAACGCCCTATCAGTGAAATCAAGCCGTTAGAACTGCTTGAAGTATTGCGACGAATAGAGAAGCGTGGTGCACTGGAGAAAACACGTAAAGTGCGCCAAAGATGCGGTGAAGTTTATCGTTATGCAATCATAACTGGCCGCGCTGAATACAATCCAGCACCTGATTTAGCTATCGCTCTGGCCGTTCCCAAGCAAAAACACCACCCATTTTTATCTGCCGAAGAATTACCACATTTTATTCGCGATTTAGAATCTAATACAGGTAGCATTATTACTAAAAATGCAACAAAAATAATCATGCTAACAGGTGTGCGAACTCAGGAGATGCGTTTTGCTACTTGGGATGACGTTGATTTAGAAAAAGGGATATGGCAAATTCCAGCAGAACGCATGAAGATGCGTCGACCTCACCTGGTTCCTTTATCTACTCAAGTTATTGACCTCTTTAAGCAGCTTAAACCAATAACTGGTCGTTATCCTTATATATTTATTGGGAGAAATAACCGCAGAAAACCTATATCGAAAGATACTGTGTCACAAGTAATTTAATTATTGGGTTATAAATGACGTGCTACTGGCCATGGTTTCAGGCATACAATGTCCACTATATTGCACGAGCAAGGTTTTGAAAGTGCATGGATTGAAATGCAAATTAGCACATGCAGATAAAAATAAAATACGCGGCATATATAATCATGCTCAATATTTAGAAGAACGAAAGAAAATGCTGCAATGGTATAGTGATCTTCTTATTAACATAACGTGGTGAAAATCATGAGCGCAAGTTTACAAGATGTTACGGATTTTGATTTCATTATTTCTGAAGCAGATCGAATAAATAAAGAATTAGCTTCATCTAATTTTAAAGATTTTTATCGAAAAGAATATGATCGTCCCCTTGGTTCAATAGGAATGACTATAGACACTCCGTATGAGCTTATAGATAAAAACAATAACACCCCAAGAAGGCAAATCCATCTTTCATACCTTTCAAATGAAAGGTTATATTCCATAGCAGCAAGATATATCAAATCGAATAGATTAGAGATGTTGGTTGCTGTGGATGAATTAGTGGCAAAAATAAAGGACAGTCTATATATTCACATATTCATCGATGATGGTGAAGATGGAATTAAAGGATGCACAAGAATCCTTAACAATGCATTTAAAATGATAAAAAGGGAAATGGTAGAAGAAGAGTTCTATTTCCCTGTGTTAGCTCACGGCCTAATTAAAGATAAAGTTTCTATTGGTCGCGCTGAAATAATATCATCAAAGAAAATGTATTCAATAATTGGTGATGCATTGACTGAAGACCAGCTTGCATTGTCAACGAGATATTGCCTTTCTCATAAATACCCCTATGAGCATTTCTTAAAAATCCCAATAACTAAACGTTCTAAAAAGAGCAGGGAGCGAATCGCTAAAAACATAGCAGGCTTTGTAGTTGGGATACTACATTTATTTAGCGAGCACTATAAAATATCGCCACACTTTTTAAGCTTATCGACTAGCCCCTACCCTAACTACGAAGGTTTTTATTTCACAAAGAAATCTAATAATGATTTCAACTATAATCATTCATCTATTGGCAGGGTTGTATGGAGTGATAAGTTCTGGGATAAATTTGAGGAGGATTACTGTTCCAATTTAGGAGAGGTGTTATCTCAACTAATTGACTTAGCCATAGATCCCAATGAAAGATCTATTATTTCTGACCGATTAATTGATGCCATCTATTTATTTAGTAGTGCACAACAAGATAAAGATGAAAGTTCACGCATAGTGAAATTAGCAACAGCTCTCGAAAGACTTGTAAGCCTACCAAGTGAGAAAAAAGATTCTTCAACTACAAGGAACTTTACTAGACGCATTTCATCATTAGTTTCAATTTATTATCCAAATGAAAAGGACTGGGATAAGGTTGCTAAAGAAATGTATGATATTAGATCTGACATCGCTCATGGAGCCTGGTCTCTATACCGAGGAGTTGAACCTTTGTATGCATCCCAATATAGCGAATTAACTAGCAGGGCAATTTTTTCTGCATGCATTGGATTTTACAAGCGAGGCTTTACAGAAAATAACAATGATAAATTAGTGAAGGAATTTTTTGATTTTCTAGAAAACGCCATAGACAAAAATAAATGACAAGTGTACGTCTGCGCGCAATGCTCTCCCCGCCACGCCTGCCCGCTTAAGAGGCCGTTTTTAATGCAGGTGCATGAACCGGCTCAGGCCGCGCCGGTACTGGCGCGGTGGGGAAAACAAAATACGGGGATTTGCATGCAAAACCATGCACCTTATGGATGCATGGCTTTTTTCGGGAAAAATAGCGGAATTTTCGCGGATTTTTTGCGTGCTACCGTGCGGCCAGTTCTGCACGTCGGCGGGTGTAAATCAGGTTCTGTGCCGGGGTGAATTTCTGGCGATTATCATCCCGCGAAGTCGCATCAGGCCTGAATCCGATAGCCGTTAGAATGTCGCTGTCCTGCACGGAATAATTAATTTTTTCTCCGGCGGCCAGCCACACCGACAGGGCTTCACGCAGATAATCAACCGAGTGCTGCATGGCGCTCTGTTTTACTGCGGGAAGCTGTTCGTTATACCCCATCAGCTCAGGTGCCAGCGTGGCGGCCAGCTCCGTGCCATGCTGCTGCATAAAGTCATGGAGCCGGTTGCGGATGCTGATGTGCTGCACCTCCTCATGTGAGCGGATACAGCGACCGGCGGCCTGATTAATCTCCCATTTTTTCACGTCGATATTGTCGCGCAAATCCTGCATTCTGCGCGGGATTTGTTCGTCACCGGCAAGGAGTTGTTCACGGTATTCCCGTTCAAGGTCTGCCAGTTCGGCTTTACGTTTCAGCCAGGTATTTTTGTTCGTCTGACAGGCCTCAAAGGCCTGCTGTATGGTCATAGTGTTCACGTGTCTCTCTCCTGATTAATGCCGGAACGGCGAGCTGTAGCAGCCCTGTACTTTACGCAGCGGCGGTGGCGTCACCGGCGCGGGGTCGGGTTTCTCGGGTGCGGCACGTATCACACCGTCAACCGACCCAATGGTGCGGAAAGTGGCCGAACATTCAATATTGGTACACTGGTGATAACGCTGTTTGACGTTTTCCGACAGATACCGGCTGGTACGGACGTGCGCGGTCTTTTTGCAGAACGGACAGTGAAACATAATTCAGCCCTCTGCCTGGTCATGGAGGAGTATAAGGGCGCATGGATTTTTGCCAGCTCAAATGTCCCCTCGCTGTATTGCCGCAAAAGGTAACGTCATATCCGGATACAAAAAGCACGCCCCCTTCAATAGAATTCATATTTGCCATCATCGACTTACGCGACATGGGTCACTGAATCCACTCATATCCCATTGCTATTCTTCATCCCGAATCAGGAAACATCCTGAATACCACGATATCCATTGCGCAATAATTAAGCGAAATGGGCGTTTTATTTTGCCCAGAAGACTTCAACCTACGGATGGATATTTGGAGAAGACGTGGACAGGGGCGTTTATCTCTCTCGCGAGCAATGTCTGAGCGTTCAGGCGTTATCGCATTTCAGGAAACGGTGTGTTTCCGGTGTATTTTTGGCGTACATATGAGGGATACGTAATGTTTACTTTTAAAAAGTGCCTGATTGCACTTTCTATAAATTTGGCCGTTGTTTCATCAGGTTTTGCTTGTACGACCCTATTGGTCGGTAATGAAGCATCAGCGGACGGCTCCATGCTGGTAGCCCGTAGCGCTGACAGTGATGCCCTGAAAGCGCAGCATTTTGTCATTCATCCGGCCAAGCAGAATCAGACCGGGGTATACAGCACCAAAGCACATAATGGCGCGAATGACTTTACCTGGCCACTACCCAAAAACTCTCTGCGTTATACCACCGTTCCAAACTGGAAAACCCAACTGCACGGCGCGACCGGATTTAACGAATTGGGCGTTGGCGTGAGCGGTACAGAATCTATTTTTGCCTCAGCAAAAGCGCTGGCTGCCGACCCCTACGTTGAGGATAAAGGGATCACCGAAGATGATATCCCGGATATTCTGTTGTCCCAGAGCAAAACCGCGCGTGAAGCCGTGGCGCTACTGGGTCATATCGTTGAGACTGTCGGCGCTGGGGAAGGTTTTGGCGTGGCCGTCGTCGACGATAACGAAATCTGGTACCTGGAAACCGGCAGCGGTCACCAGTGGATGGCGCAGCGCCTGCCGAATAACCAGTATTTTGCCACCGGTAATCAGGGCCGCTTACAGGATTACGACCCTAAAAACCCGGACATGATGGCATCAAAAAACCTGATTCAATTTGCGACCGAAAAAGGTCTGTACGAACCGGCAAAAGATGGCAAATTCAACTTCTCCAAAGCCTATACCCGTGATGATGAGCGTGACCGCACGTATAACGATCCTCGCGTATGGACCATCCAGAAAGAGTTCAATCCTTCCGTAAATCAGGATATGGCCAAAGGGCGCGAATTCCCGGTGTTCATGACACCAGAGAAGAAGATGACGCTGGACGATGTGAAGGCCGTGCTGCGTAACCATTACGAAGGCACCAGCCATGATCCGTACACCAACGGTCTGAACGGCAAAGAGCCATGGCGTCCGGTTAGCGTCTTCCGCACCTATGAAGCGCACGTGATGCAGGTCCGTCCGTGGTTGCCAAAAGAGATTGGTGAAACGACCTACATTGGTCTGGGTATGGCCGACCTCACCGCGTTTGTTCCGTACTACAGCGGCCTGAAAGCGTATCCGGCAAACTATACGATGGGTACCGATAAAGCGGACGATCAGTCCATTTACTGGAAATACCGTAAGTTACAGACGCTGACGATGACCGATTATCCGAAGCTCGCGCCAATCGTCAAAAAAGCCTACAAAGCATGGGAAGATAAAGTGGCGAAGGAGCAAAAAGAGGTCGAAGCAAAATATCTGAAGATGGCAAAAACCGATAAACCTGCCGCAGATAAGATGCTGAATGACTTCAACTTGCGCATCATGGCCGATGCCGAGAAGCTGACGGAAGATCTGACTAATCAGCTCTTTACCATCCGCACTAAAGACATTCAGTCTGATATCTTCTTCGCAAACGCTGCGAAAAAAGACTGAGTAACGACACGATGACATGCTGGCGCAAAGTACTTATTAGCTTTGCGTCAACGTGTCACACCGCGCCTTCACGGCGTCATGCAGCAGACGGACAGCCGTTGAAAGCTGCTTACGATGTGGGCAAATCATATTTAGCGGGGCTTTCTCGCCCAGGTAATCAGGCATCAGTAGCTGCAATCGTCCATCACGCACATCCTCGCTGACATCCAGCCACGACTTGTATGCGATGCCTTCTCCGGCAATCGCCAGCCGTCGGATTACTTCAGCATCGTCGCTCATAATGGTGCCGTTAACCTGCACACTGCTAATCTCGCCGTTATGCGTAAACGTCCAGCGATCGTGCAGGCGTCCGCGTAAGACGAAGGTCATGGCGTTGAGCTGTGTTAAATCATCCGGAGTTTGCGGCGCGCCGTTTTGCACAACCCATTCCGGTGATGCCACCAGCACGCGTCGGTTACCCGGTGCGACAGGCAGCGCAATGTAAGATGCGTCTTCGGTGTTGCCATAGCGAAACGCCACATCGACGGGGTCTTTAAAGACATCCGTCACCTGGTCGGAGAAAAAAATCCGCAGGCGCAGCGCGGGATAGCGGCGTCGAAACGACTGAAAGACCGGCAGCAGTAGGTTCCGACCGAGATCGGAAGGTACGGCGATTTGCAGCGTGCCTGAAACTTCATCTTCCGGGGTCTGAATTTTTTGCAGTCCGGCATGCATCACGTCCAGCATCTGGCGGGCATAGGGTAGCCAGACCTCACCTTCCGGCGTCAGGCGCAGACTGCGCGTGGAGCGGGCGAACAAGCGGATAGCCAGCGTAGATTCCAGGCGCTTAATAGCAGAACTGACCTGAGCAGGCTGAACGCCGACTTCGCGTGCGGCATCGCTAAAACTATTCAGCGCCGCGGCGCGGACAAACAACGTGAGATCTTCAAGCCGGAACATTTTCACTCCCCGAGTATAAGTCCTGTCGCCGAAGGGCTATTTTTCCCGTTCTGCTACCGGTTTACCATCGAATTATTCAACAGATAGAAGGTTTATTAACCGGAGAGATTATGAAAGCCATCGCTATTACCCGCGCCGCAACCGACGGCAGTAACATTGAATTTTTACAAGAGATTGACCTGCCCATGCCCGTCGCCTCCGGGCACGATCTGCTGGTTGAAGTGAAGGCCATTTCCGTCAATCCCGTTGATACCAAGGTCCGCGAAGGTTTTAACGCTGATGTGCCCCGCGTGCTGGGTTGGGACGCCGTTGGCGTAGTGAAGTCCGTGGGTGAAGCAGTCACCCTGTTCGCTCCTGGCGATGAAGTCTGGTATGCCGGTGCGCTGGGTCGTGCTGGCAGTAACAGTGAATTTCAGCTGGTTGATGAACGTATTACCGCGCTGAAGCCGCAATCGCTGGACAACGCTTCTGCTGCGGCACTGCCGCTGACCGCCATCACCGCCTGGGAAATGCTGTTCGACCGCCTGGGCGTTGAGGAAAATGGCAATGAAAATGATGTGTTATTGATTGTTGGCGCTGCTGGCGGCGTCGGTTCTATCCTGACACAACTGGCCAGTAAGCTGACCAAAATGACAGTCATCGGTACCGCTTCACGTCCACAGAGCCAGAAATGGGTACGTGAAGCAGGCGCTCATCATGTGATTGACCACAGCAAGCCACTGATGGAAGAGCTGGCTCGGATAGGCATTAAAGAGGTGACGCACGTTGCCAGCCTGAACAATACCGAGCAGCACTACCCGCAAATTATTGCCGCCCTGGCGCCGCAGGGCAAACTGGCGCTGATTGACGATCCGCAAACCCTCGATGCACGTCCACTGAAGGCCAAAAGCATTTCGCTGCACTGGGAATTTATGTTTACCCGTTCGATGTTTACCACCCACGACATCATTGCGCAGCATCAGCTATTAACCCGCGTGGCACAGTTGATCGATGACAACACCATTCGCACCACGCTGGGCGAGCATTTTGGCGCAATCAACGCGGCGAATCTGCAAAAAGCGCACGCGCAAATTGAAACCGGTCGTTCAGTCGGCAAGATTGTGCTGGAGGGGTTTTAACATGTCTGATTCAGAGGTGATTTCAATTATTGCGGTACTGAAAGCCAGACCGGGGAAAATCGACGCACTGAAACAGGCGCTGCAGGCTCTGCTGCTGCCCACGCACCAGGAGCCGGGCAATATTGAGTATGCCCTGTTCCAGTTGCGCGACACACCGGATGTCTTCTACGTTCGTGAATCCTGGCGCGGTCAGGCCGGTCTGGACGAGCATATCGCCCTGCCCCATTTCCAGACGTTTATTCTGCAAATGAACGAGCTGCTGGCCGAACCGCTACGACTGGATTATCTGACGCCGATTGCGCCGTAAGATGACTGCCGAAGCCCCCTGCGGTGTGGGGGGCTGTGCCCGTCATGTCTCACTCGCTTCGCTATCTCTGCTATGATGCCTGCACACAAATAAAACAAAACAACATGCAGAGGGAAAGATGAGTTCCACCAGAAGAGGGATGATGAACGTCCTGATTGCCGCCGTATTATGGGGAAGTTCAGGCGTTTGCGCGCAGTACATCATGGAACAAAGCCAGATGTCGTCGCAGTTTCTGACCATGACGCGCCTGATTTTCGCGGGGCTCATTCTGCTGATGCTCTCTTTCGTTCATGGCGACAACGTGTTCTCCATTATCAAAAACCGCAAGGACGCCATCAGCCTGCTGATTTTTTCCGTGGTCGGGGCACTCACCGTACAGCTAACCTTCCTGCTGACCATCGAAAAATCCAACGCCGCCACCGCGACGGTGCTGCAATTTTTGTCACCGACCATTATCGTGGCGTGGTTCTCCGTGGTGCGCAAAGCGCGGCCGGGGGTTTTAGTGCTGACGGCGATCTTCACCTCGCTCATCGGTACTTTCTTACTGGTCACCCACGGTAATCCGACGTCGTTATCTATCTCAGCTGCCGCGCTGTTTTGGGGAATAGCCTCGGCGTTTGCCGCCGCGTTCTATACCACCTACCCCTCAACGCTCATCGCGCGCTACGGCACGTTGCCAGTCGTCGGCTGGAGTATGTTAATCGGTGGAATGATCCTACTGCCGTTCTATGCCGGGCAGGGAACTCATTTCGTGGTGAATGGCAGTTTAATTCTGGCGTTTTTCTATCTGGTGGTCATCGGCACGTCACTCACGTTTAGCCTGTACCTGAAAGGCGCGCAGATGATTGGCGGACCGAAAGCGAGCATTTTAAGCTGCGCGGAACCGTTGAGCAGTGCGTTGCTGTCCCTGCTGCTGTTAGGCATCACCTTTACCCTGCCAGACTGGCTGGGTACGCTTTTGATCCTCTCATCGGTCGTGCTTATCTCAATGGACTCACGTCGCCGCGCCAGAGCGGTTTAACCCCAACTGGCGCGGCAACGGGTGACGATTACCAGCCCGGAACTGCGCCGCCGTTAAAGATAGTTTCTGCCGCCTTCGCCACTTCCGGTGACTGATAAGATTGCAGGAATTCTTTCACATTCTCGGCATCTTTATTGTCTTCTCGCGCCACGAGAATGTTCACGTACGGTGAATTTTTGTCTTCGATAAATACGCTGTCATGTACCGGAGAAAGCCCGGTTTGCTGGATGTAGGTGGTACTGATAATCGCCACATCCACTTTTTGATCGTCCAGCACGCGCGGTAGCTGCGCCCCTTCCAGTTCCATAATTTTCAGATGTCGCGGATTATCCGTAATATCCAGCGCCGTTGGCAGCAGGCCGGTATCCGCTTTCAGAGTGATTAACTTCTCTTTTTGTAGCAGCAACAGCGCCCGCCCAAGGTTGGTCGGATCGTTAGGTATCGCAATCGTCGCACCGTCTTTTAGTTCAGCAACGGTTTTGATTTTCTTCGAATAACCCGCCATCGGGAACACAAAGGTATTGCCCACCGCTACCAGCTTATAGCCGTGCGCTTTATTATCTTGTTCAAGGAACGGACGATGCTGGAAGACATTGGCATCCAGCTCACCATGATTAGTAGCATCGTTGGGCAGCAGAGAACCGCTAAACCCCACCAATTCCACCTCCAGGCCATATTTTTCTTTAGCGACTTTCTTCGCGACTTCCGCCACATCCTGCTCCGCGCCGTTAATCACGCCCACTTTAATATGCTTTGCATCATTATTCTGCTGATCGCATCCTGCCAGCAATAATCCCGCCAGTAATAACGCCGCCCCAGCCCCGAAATAAGGTATCTTCAGTTTCACGTTTTTTCCTTTTGCAATAACCGCCTGATGAGTAATGAAATGACTATAGCGGGAAGGCCGCTGCGGTTTAAAAAACGAAAAAGCATCAGCAAGAAGAAAAAAGCATAATGCGAAAAGGAAAATGAGTCGGAATGTGCCGTTAGCTCATCCCTTTTGCAGTCCTTCCGGTCATCAAAACGTTTTCGACAAATAATGGCGCGCGGAACCGGTTTCTGGAAAGTTATCGAGGGTCATTTGCAACTGATAGCCGTTTTTCTGATAAAACGGCAGCGCCTGGAAACTCATCGTGTCCACCAGCGCATGCAGGCATCCTCTCTCACGCGCCGTCTGTTCAGCGGCCTGCATCAACTTTGTGCCGTAACCGCCTTTACGCAGCGATTCATGCATCCACAGGAAATCAATGCACAGCCATTCGCCTTTGATTTTACCGATCAGCCCGCCCAGTATTTCATTGTGCTCATCGCGCCAGTACACCGCCAGGTCGCCAAAATTGGTGGTCCTCAGGAACTGGCGATTGTAGGCGCGCAATCCAACAAGCAGAGCATTTTGATCGTCTTCAGTAATGGTATCTGTAATCTGTATTTGCATCCTATCCTCCTGAAAAACTAAAACTTCTGGCTGATTTTCTTTTTAGAAATTAACACAGGCTGATGAGTGAGGCGCATGCCGTCTACACTTACTCTTGAGATGATGCGCATCGACAACAAGGATTATTATCATGAAACAAGCCGTTTTACCGCTTATTGCCATTCTTTTCATGCTGCCGGGTTTGGCGCAGGCCGATTCGGCTTATGGCTCTCTACAGTCCGTTCATGAAAAAAACACCGTATTGAAGGATTTACGCAAGATTTGTACCCCGCAGGGGTCGCCATCGGATGAGGTGTGGGAAAAAACGATTATGGCTGATACGCGTAATCAGCAACACATCCGCGAAGCCATTCTGGCAATACAAAGAAACAATCAGAACAACTACTGGGAAGCGCTGGGCAAAGTTGAATGCCCGGATTTGTAACTATCGCATTGAAAAACGAGTGCTGTAACCGGTTTCTGTTTTGCAAAATCGCCTATTGTGTAGGGAAATGAAACACATCAAGGAGCAAGATAATGCGATACCGTTTTCCCGAAAACTTTTGGTGGGGCAGTGCCTGCTCGGCGCTGCAAACCGAAGGGGATAGTCTGAACGGCGGCAAAAGCCAGACGACATGGGACGTGTGGTTCGACCGCCAGCCAGGGCGTTTCCATCAGGGGGTTGGCCCGGCGAACACCTCGACCTTTTATCAGCACTGGAAACAGGACATCGCACTGCTCAAACAGCTGAAGCACAACAGCTTCCGCACTTCAATCAGTTGGTCACGACTGATCCCGGACGGTACTGGCGACGTCAACCCGCAGGCAGTTGATTTCTATAACAACGTCATCGATGAGCTGCTGGCGCAAGGCATTACGCCATTTATCACCCTGTTTCACTTTGATATGCCGATGGTGATGCAGGAGAAAGGTGGCTGGGAAAACCGTGATGTGGTTGAGGCGTTTGGTCGCTACGCACAAACCTGTTTTACCTTGTTCGGCAATCGGGTGAAGCACTGGTTCACCTTTAACGAACCGATTGTCCCGGTAGAAGGCGGCTATTTGTATGACTTCCATTACCCTAATGTGGTGGATTTCAAACGCGCGGCCACCGTGGCGTATCACACCGTACTGGCGCATTCCACGGCGGTACGCGCGTACCACGCCGGAAGTTATGACGGTGAAATCGGTGTGATCCTGAATTTAACGCCCTCTTATCCGCGCTCACAACACCCGGCAGATGTAAAAGCTGCGCACCATGCGGATCTGCTGTTTAACCGCAGCTTCCTTGACCCGGTGCTAAAAGGTGAATATCCGGCGGATCTGATAGCGCTGCTAAAAGAGTACGATCAACTCCCAGCATGTCAGCCAGGCTGACAGTCAGCTCATCGCCGATGGCAAAATCGACCTGCTCGGTATTAATTATTATCAGCCGCGCCGTGTGAAATGTCGTGATACTGCCGTCAATCCTGACGCGCCGTTTATGCCGGAGTGGCTGTTTGATTATTACGAAATGCCGGGGCGTAAAATGAACCCTTACCGTGGCTGGGAAATTTACGAGCCAGGTATTTACGATATTATTACTAATCTGCGTGATAACTACGGCAACCCGCGCTGTTTTATTTCTGAAAACGGCATGGGTGTCGAAAATGAGCAACGTTTTATTCAGCAGGACCTAATCAACGACAGCTACCGTATTGAATTTGTTTCCGCGCATCTTAAATGGCTACATAAAGGCATTAGCGAAGGGTGTAATTGTCTTGGCTACCATATGTGGACCTTTATTGATAACTGGTCCTGGCTCAACGGATATAAAAACCGCTACGGTTTTGTCCAGTTAGATTTAGATACGCAAAAACGTACGGTGAAGAAAAGCGGCGAATGGTTTGCCCATACCGCCGAAAACAATGGTTTTGATTGATTCAGTCGTCAGATAACGGTGTTGCCTGAAAGCTGCGCGCCATCAGGCAACAATCTCACTGTATTCTGACCTTCATCGTGACCAGAAGCGCCGTCAGCAGCATCAGGCTGCCGGAAAGCATCAGGGGTGAAAGCAGTCCGAGGTTATCGAGCGCATAGCCTCCCACCGCTGCCCCGCAGGTATTGGCAAGTTGGATCACGGCGACCTGGACGGATCCGGCTTTTTCTGCCTGATCGGCAAGCGATCGGGTGATCCACGTCGACCAGCCGACCGGAACCAACGCAAACGCCAGGCCCCAGATAATCGCAATACCTGCCGCCACAACTTTGTCGCTACCCCACAGGATCAGGACCAGCGCGCTAAGCGCCAGCACCAGCGGCGCACCGGCTAAGGCCAGTTTGACCGAGCGCTTCAGAACCACCGAGGAGAGCGACGTCCCGACAAAGCTGGCGATACCAAAACTCAGCAGCACCAACGTCAGGCCATCAACTTCAAAGCCTGCCAGATTCATATAGATCGGGCGAATATAGGTAAAGAAGGCGAACTGTCCGGCAAAGGACATAAAGATGGCAATCATCCCGGCCATCACCCCCGGGCGCTGCAGCAGGCTGAACATATTTTGTTTCTGATGCGAAGGTTCACCTGGCAACGACGGCAGCGCTCTCACCACCCAAATCGTGCACAGCACGCCCATTACCGCCGCCGCATTAAACACGTTGCGCCAGCCGATAATACCGCCCAAAAAACTCCCCAGCGGCGCGGCAATCACCAGCGCGACAGAGACCGCGCCAAAAATCACCGACAGCGCTTTCGGTACCGTACGGGCGGGCACCAGACGCATGGTCAGCGACGCCGACATCGCCCAGAATCCGCCAAGCGCCAGACCGAGACAGGCGCGGCCAATGAGCAGCAGTGAAAAAGAGTTGGCAAAGGAAACCAACAGGCAGGAGAGCGTCAGCAGCACCGAAAACACGATCACCACGTAGCGACGATCGGTCGCCTGGATAATTTGCGTCACAAACAGGCTGGCGAACATGGCAACAAATGCCGTCACAGTCACCGATTGTCCGGCAACACCTTCAGAAATCCCCAGATCCTGCGCCATCGGCGTTAACAGGCTAACGGGCAGAAACTCAACGGTTATCAGGCAGGCAACGCAGAACGCCACGGCGAATACCGCCGACCAGTTCGGTCGGGCATTTGCCTCAGCGCGGGATTTTTGTTCAACAGCTTCACTCATTTTGTTACCTGCGTGGGGTTATTGCAGAATAAGTTACGCAGTGTAACACTAAATTTGTGACGCATTTAACGTTTTGGCAACTACTTTCATCTAACACAAAATCCAGGCCACACGGATTTTTAAAGATGAAACGCGACTCTTTTACCTGTCGGTAACTTAACATCAATGCTCAGTTCGCCACCTAACGCCGTGACATAACGCTTAAGCGTCGACAGACGAGGATCGTTATCCGCCTGTTCCATTTTTGCGATTGTTGGCTGCTTAACGCCCATTGCCGAGGCAAGTTCCGCCTGAGAGAGATTCAGTTCTTCCCGTAACATATTTAACGCAATCACCTGACGTAGCACTTCTACTTTTTCAGCAATGCGCTCTTGGCTTTCCGGGCTTTGTTTCGCCATCAATTCTTTAAGCGTCGCCATAATTTTCCTTACTTATTAAGGTGATTTCGGTACTCAGCGTCAGCAAGCCTGATCATCTCTTTATAGAATTTCTTCTCGTTTAACCCTGTTTTGTCGCCAGCGCATAACACGATGCCATGGCGAGAAGGATCAAACACGAAGAACGCCCGAATCGGGTTGCCCTGATGCTGCACTCGCAACTCTTTCATATTTGAAAAAGCAGAAGCATTTACCGTATCAGCAAACGGCCTGCCTAACTGAGGACCATACTCGGATAAAATCATCATCGCTGCGAGCATATCTTCCTTGAGCGCCTCGGTCTGTACGTCAAACCATTTATCGAAAACATCCGTTGTTTCCACTTCCCACATCAACGATCCCTCATAGCTAATAAGCTATAGGTAAATTATAGCCCATTAGCTATTAAATCAATTTATATTTGCACAATTAATTCGCCAACAGGCATGACTGTCAGTGTAGCCAGTGCACGCCATCTTCGGGCTGGAAAAAGGCGTTATAGCGCATCTGAAACGCATTAAACTCCTGCATATCCGGCTCTATCTCGCGCAGAAAACCAAGCGCCAGACGCACCTGTGCGTCAGTAATCGGCGTGGCCAATCGGGCTTTTTGCAGCCAACGGTGCCATTGCAGCAGATTCGACTCACTGCCGTCGACAATAACGATTTGCCAGATCAACAACACCTGGGCAGCATTTTGCAGATGCGATTCATCTGGGCGGTGGAGGTACTGTAAAAAAGCCTCACCCTGTACTTTTCCCATCTGATCGATCATCGACTCTACCGGCACAACATCAATATTTAGTCGCTCGCTCAGACGGCGAATTGCCCGTCGAGATCCGGACGTCAACACCCGAAAACCCACTATAAAAACAACGACCAATGTGGCCAGCATTATCCAAATCATGCGCACATCCATTACCAGACAGGATGCCCATCATAACGGCAAATTCCTCTCTGTCGACGACTGAACGTATCAACACGATTCAGGATGGATCCGCGACATAAAAAAGCCCGCCATCCAGGCGGGCAAAAGTTACCAATGCACACTTAACTTAAGCGACTTTCAATTGTTGAATTTTTTTCTCGCGGCGAATTTTACGTTCTTCAAACACGGCCACGATGGCCATCAGGCAGATACAACCGATGGCGGCGGTATCCAGCGCGGCGAACGTGCCCGCCCAGCCGGTCAGACCAAAAATCGGCGTGCCGTCGGCAATCATCCCCAGACCCAGCTTGGCGAAGCTGTCACCAATCAGGTATGCGAAGGTGCCTTTAATCCCATCGGCTGCGCCGATCGCTTTTTTCGGTACGAATCCGACGGCTGCAACGCCGATTAACAGCTGAGGACCAAACACCAGGAAGCCCAGCGCAAACAGCGAAGCCAGATAGACATACTGGTTGCTGGCGTGCTGATAAACGCCCAGGGTCGCGATAATCAACGCCAGCGCCACGCAGGCTACCAGCGCACGACGACCGTTAGCCAGGTCAGAGAGCCAACCCCACAATAGCGTGCCGACCAACGCGCCCACTTCAAACAGGGTAAAGCCCTGAATCGCCACTTCTTTGGAGAGCTTCAGCTCCTGGAAAGCGTAGACAGTGGACCACTGGTCGATACCGATACGCACCACGTACAGGAAAATGTTGGAGAAGCACAGCAGCCAGATCACTTTGTTTTTCAGCACGTATTCAACAAAGATCTGCCATTTGGTCATCTCATTTTCTTCAGTCTCTTTGTCCTCTTCGCTTATCTCCTCGCCGAACAGCTCTTCAGCTTTACCGAGGCCATAAGACTCCGGGGAGTCGCTGCCGTAGCGCAGGCCGATAAAACCGACAATCAGGGCGATAATCGACGGGAAGATAAACATACCAATGACGTGACCGTCGAACAGATAGTTGGCGCCAAACAGCGCCACGCCAGCCGCACCCGCACCACCGAGGTTATGGGAGATATTCCACATGCCGAGGTAAGAACCCCGCTTGCGACGCGGCGTCCATTTGGTGATGGTGGAATAGCTACACGAGCCACCGGTACTCTGGAAAAAACCGCTCAGCGCGTAGAAGGCGATCATCAGGAACAGGCTGGTTGAACCCGCCCCCATGCTGGCGCTGAAGCCGAGCATACAGATGGCGGAGAGGATCAGCATAAACGGCAGGAACTGCTTGGTATTTTTGCCGTCGGCGTAGTAGGAAACCAGCGTTTTACCCACGCCGTAGGTGATGGAGAAGCCCAGGCCAATCATCCCCAGCTGCGTCATGCTCAGCCCGTAGGTGGAGATCATGTCGTTCTGCGCGATATTGAAGTTTTTGCGGATCAGATACATGGTCAGGTAGCCAATAAAGACTACCAGGTAGGACTGCATGAACGGTTTGAACCACATTTTGCGCCGCACATCGAGCGGCAGATCCAGGGTCGGCTTGCGTACCTGGTTTAGAAAGGCCAGCATTTGACACTCCCGAGCTAATTTTTATACCTGCGAATGGCAGGCATTGTAAAAATCAGCCGGGGGACGCGCCTGAGACAGCGTCCAGGTGAAACCGGGAAAATTTCTTAGTTTTACCCTACTCGGGGCAAAAAGGTGAGGTGCATCACGCTTCGTTGAGTTCGCGTGGAGCCTGGGCGTTCAAAAACGGCAGCAGCAGCAGCGCGGATATCCCCGCCGCAATGGCGATCACCACAAAGAATCCGGTCCAGTGCCAGACCTCCATCACCTTCGCCAGCGGCCAGCCGGAAAGCGATGCCCCCAGATAGGCAAACAGCCCGACAAATCCGGTTGCCGCGCCCGCTGCCTCTTTGTGCGAGCACTCCGCCGCCGCCATGCCGATCAGCATTTGCGGGCCGAAGACGAAGAATCCGGTGGTGAAGAAGCACGCCGCCTGCATCACGTAACTGGCGAACGGCATCAGCCACAACGAGCCCACGGAGAGCAAAATTCCGGCAGCAAAAATCAGGTTCATTGGACCGCGGTTGCCGTTAAACAGTTTGTCCGAGCCCCAGCCTGCGACCAGCGCGCCGATAAATCCGCCCAATTCGAACATGGTCACGGCGGTATTGGCGGTCACCAGATCCACGCCGAGCGTCTCCGACATATACAGATTGCCCCAGTCGTTGATGGCGGCGCGGACGACGTACACCAGCACGTAACACAGCGACAGCAACCAGATATAGGGATTCAGCAATACATAGCGGGTGAGGATCTCTTTACGGCTCAGCCCTGCGCCTTCCTGCTGCTGGGCGATTTCCAGCTCATCATGGCGCCAGTCGCCAATCGGCGGCAGACCAATCGCCTGCGGCCTGTCGCGCAGGCGCCAGCAGAGAAAAACCCCCACCACAATCGCCAGCAGCCCGGCGATCATCATCCCGGCACGCCAGCCGTAATGCAGCGCCGTCGCCGCCATCACGATAGGGATCAGCGCCCCGCCAACATTGTGCGCAGTATTCCACAGCGCCCACCAGCCGCCGCGTTCGGTACGCGAATACCACGCGGTCAATAAACGCGCGCAGACCGGCGATCCCCAGCCCTGGAAAAAGGCGTTCAGCGCCCAGAGCACCGCAAAAGCCCAGAGCGAGGTGGAGAAGCCAAACAGAATGTTCACCACGCCGGTGGCGATAAGCCCAAACCCCATAAAATAACGGGCGTTGGAACGGTCACTGACGATACCGGAAACAAACTTCGACAGGCCGTAGGTGATGTAAAACAGCGTCGCCAACAGACCAATGTCGCTGCGGGTCAGCACGCCGCTGGTGAGGATATCCGGTACGGCGGCGTTGAAGCTCTTGCGTGTGAAATAGAACAGCGCGTAGCCGAGCCAGATAGTGGTCAGAATATGCCGCCGCCAGTAGCGGTAGAGGGCATCCACTTCACGCTTATCGGTGATGAGCGGCGCGCTGACTGGGGATTTTAAAAACGAAAACATGACCGCTCCTTACACATAACGCTGGGGTAACGACACGCTGACCCGCGTGCCGTGCGTACAGGAAATCGAGAGCGATCCCCCGAGGGCGGTAATACGTTCACGCATCCCGGTGAGGCCAAATCCCTGCTGATTCGACCCCGGCGGCAGGCCGCTGCCATCGTCCTCAATCACCAGCATCAGCCGTTCATCCTGCTGCCAGCCCTGAAGCGTCACCGCGCTGGCGTTGGCGTGCTTAACGATGTTGTTCAGCCCTTCCTGACAGACGCGAAACAGCGTCACCCGCTGACTTTCGCTGAGTGCAGATTCGTCAATTCGCCAGTCAAGGTGGCTGACGATGCCGCGGCTTTCCAGCTCCATTTCACGCATCAATGAGCGGATCGCTTGTTCCAGCGTGAGATCATCCAACTGGCGCGGACGCAGACGACCCAACAGACGACGCACAGAATCGTATATGCCAAGAGAAAGTTGTTCGATATGCGCCCCGCTGCGCTTCACCCCTGCATTTTCCGGCGCCAGCCGCTGGACAATGCCCGCCTGGGTGCGAATGGCGGTGATGGTCTGACCTATATCATCGTGCAGTTCGCGCGCCACATCCCGGCGCACGCTCTCTTCGGTCTCCAGCAGGCGTTCAGCCAGACGGTGGTTGCGCGCTAATTCGTTTTGCAGCGACTGGTTAAGCTCGCGCAGACGCTGGATCCCCGCGCCGAGCAGCAGCCCGGTCAGGCTTTGCACCAGCAGGGAGAGCAACAGGTCGACGGGATGATCGTGCCAGGTCTGGCTGGCAATCAGCGCAATGGCGTTCATTAACGTGGCAATCAGCGCCCCCTGCCAGCCGTAGTGCCAGGCGAGCGCAATGATCGGCAGCGCGAGGCAAAACGGCGTGAAGCGCGACAGTTCATCGGGCAGACCAAGCTGCAACCACAGGCTGACGCTAAACAGCAGCAGATACCAGACCAGATGCCGCCCGCGCCAGTTCACCGGCTGAGACACCACCGCCGGGCCCAGCGGCAACCAGGTGGTGCTGGTAAGATAGTGCCAGAAAACCAGACAGATCGGAGCCAGCGTTAATCCACCAGTGAGCGTCAGCAGTAGGGCATTCCACGCCTCTTCGCCTTGCCCAAGCCAGGGCAGCGATTGCAGCAACGCCGCCGCCGTCAGCGCCGCGCCCTGTAACAGCAGCGTGCGCCAGTCGCGCTGATGGCGGTAGCGCGAAATCAGCATCACCGGGAGTAACGTGAGGAAGCTCCCGATCATCAAAAGTGGCAAGTGAGCCAGCGCTACTTCCTGCGCCAGCCAGAAAAGAAGCAGCCATTCCGCACCCAGCAGCACCGGCCAGTAGCCGCGTGGACATTGCAGCATCAGCCCCAGACGCAGGCCAAACGGAAACAGCAGTACCGCCAGCTCCGGGCGCTCAACCAGGTGCAGGCTGATACTCCACAAGCAGAACCACGCGGCAGAGAAGATAAAGAAGCAGGCAACAACGGTGATTAACCGGGAACAGAGCGTGTTCATTGCCAGCCGTCAAACATCCGGCGGGCCAGTTCGACATCGTTGCTAACGCCCAGTTTTTCCATCAGGTTAGCGCGATGCACGTGCACCGTTTTCGGCGACAGGCCCAGTTCGGCGGCAATCTCTTTTACCGCCATGCCTTGCGCCAGTTTCTCCGCCACCTGACGTTCGCGTTTGGTCAGTGGATCCTGACGACCTGCCGCCAGTTTGACGGCGATATCCGGCGTCAAATAGCAGCCGCCGGTCGCCACGGTATGCACCGCCGCGATCAGCTCATCAGGACTACAGCGTTTAGAAAGGAAACCACGCGCGCCCGCGTTGAGCGCCTGCTCCACCAGCGCGGGGCTGTCGTGGACGGAGAGCATGATAATCGCCATCCCTTTTGGCAACTGGCTTAACAGTTCAAGACCGGAGATATCAGGCATCGAGATATCACAGATACATACCTGCACGCCACGTCCCGGTAATCCCACCAGCGCCTCACTGCCTGAGCCGAACTCAGCCACAACCTGCAAATAAGGTTCCAGCCCCAGCAACTGGGCAAAGCCGGAGCGGACGATAGTGTGGTCGTCGATAAGGGCAACGGTGATCATGGGTTCTGTCCTGGGGGATAAAAAACGTGCTTACCTTAACGATATACACTTTATCCTTCAAGCAGCCTCTGCGTTGGCTTGGTCTGCTCACCCCAGTCACTGACTTGAGTAAGCTTCTGAGGTGAGCAGACTTGCCGCCTTATGCAGCTTGAAGGATTTTGTGTTCCGACGCGCTGCTGTTTAAGCCTTGAGCGATCAGGCGATGCCACTTGTGACGGTAAATGTGCGGGTGTGCTGCGGTTCTAGCTGAATCAACGTGCCTTTTCGCTGTGCCGCCAGGAAGCCTTCAGGGCGACAGGTCGCAGGTAGGGCGAAGGCTGCCACCTGCTGATCGCCGTTATAGAGGATCCAACGGGTGACATAATTCAGCTCCGCGCTGGAGAAACGCGTCACGAACGTGGTGCCATCAGGTGCGATCATGCGAAATTCAGGCTTATCCGTGTATCGGTCCAGTTGGTCAGCGAAGAAAACGATTTCCGGATCGTAAAAATCGGGCTCGTTGAGGCGCCCCAGCGAGGTCTCGCCCTGAATGATCCGCTGATTAAACGCCAGCCACTGCTCGGTAGGTTTAACATGCGCGGGTACCGACTCACGCAGCTTCATGGCTTCATCCGGGATATTCTGGCTGAAGGTCGCTTCCGGTACGTAGGCATAGTTCATATGGCACATATACTGTAAAGGCATTGCCACTGAGGCGAGGTTGGTGACCGCCATCTGAATATCAAACAGCGCACTCGCTTTGCGCATAATCACCGCAGGATGCGCCTGATAATGATGACCGAATCCCATCACATACTCGTAGCGTCCGCTCACGCGCAAATTCTCTCCCTCCAGCTCCAGCCAGGCCTCATCCATCGCGGCACAGGCCATTTCGCCATGCAACGGGTGAGAATCTTCCGGCGAAGGGCAGCCATTAGCCAATATACCCGAGTGGAAAGCAAAGCAGCCGTAAGTCGCTACCACTTCCGCAGCCGGTTTCGGCTGACTAAACATGTTGCGCATGGTCAGTTCATGCCCGTCAAACTGAGCATCCCAGATCATCTGCCCCATCCAGGGCAGAATAACCAGATGTCCACGACTGTTTTCTACCTTCAGCCCTTCCACACCGCTGGCGTAACGAAATGCGGTAACCGTGAAGTCGCTATTCTTCAGTAAGATTCGCGGATGCTCTGCAAAGAGTTCCCGCCACAGCATGATACGTGTTGTCATGATCGCTCTCCTCAGGAAACAGTCGCTTCAGCCAGGTTATTGCGCACTTTGCTTTCACGCCAGAAGTAGATACCGACGTACACGAAGCACAACATGGAGACCAGGAACGAGAGTTGTAGCGAGTGGAACATATCGGCCACATAGCCCTGAATTGCCGGAACCACCGCTGCACCAACAATCGCCATGACAATGACTGCTCCCGCCATTTCAGTATGTTCGTTATCCACGGTATCCAGCGTACCGGCATAGATTGTCGCCCAGCAGGGTCCAAACAGGACGCTCACCAGTACGGCAACGTACACGGCGCTGAAGCTTGGCGCCAGCGCAACATAGACCAGAAACAGTGCGCCAATGGTGGAGTAGAGGATCAGCACTTTTTCCGGATTGAAGCGTGTCATCAAGATGTTGGCGATAAACTTGCCGATAAAGAAGCAGGCAAAGCTATAGACCATGAAGGTTGAGGCGTCGCGCTCGTTGATATCACCCAATTCCAGCGCCAGACGGATGGTAAATGACCACACCGCGACCTGCATCCCCACGTACAGGAACTGCGCCACAATCCCACGGCGGAAACGGGCATTGCTGGCCAGATAACGCAGCGTATCCATCGCTGACGGACGTTTATGACTCGCCGTTTGCGCGACTTTACAGGTCGGGAAGCGGGTCAGCAGGAACAACACCATCACCACAATCAGCACCATAATCATGTACTTGTAAGGCTCAAGGGTATTTTCCAGCATCAACACTTTAAAGTTGTGGATCTGCTCCGCGTTCATCCCAGCCATCTGTTTTTCCAGACTCTCGCCTTCAGAGAAGACCAGATATTTACCTAGCAGAATACCGGCGGCTGCGCCAATGGGGTAAAAGGTCTGGCTGATGTTCAGGCGCAGGGTGGCATACGCTTTTGGGCCAATCATGGAGCTGTAGGTGTTGGCTGCAGTTTCCAGGAAGCTCAGGCCAATCGCAATCGCAAAAATTGCCGCGAGGAACATGGTGTAGGTGGCCATGTGCGATGCCGGGAAAAAGAGCGTACAGCCAACAATATAAAGGGTCAGTCCCATTAAGATGGCGATTTTATAACTGGTCTTTTTAATCACCAAAGATGCCGGAATCGCAATTAAAAAATAACCGCCATAAAAGGCACTCTGAACTAATGCCGAAGCAAAGTTGCTGAGTGAAAATACGCTTTTGAATTGCGTAATCAGAATATCATTTAATGCGGCTGCGCATCCCCATAAAGGGAATAAACAGGATAACAAAATAAACTGGAACAGAGGCGTCTTATTCAGATAGCCGTCGGGCATCTGAATGATGTTTTTATCGTTCATAGTGCTACCTTTTACAATGCAGGAGTATTATTCGTTTAAGGTAAGAAACTCATTAAATTGTTCGATGCTTGGATAAGATGATTGAGTGCCTTTCCCGGTAACGCTGAATGCAGCGAAGAGAGCGGCTTTTTTCATGGCGGCTTCGACATCGCTTTGAACGTAATAGTGGGCAAAACAACCGATGAAAGCGTCACCTGCGCCACTGGTATCGACAGCGTTCACTTTAAACGCCGGGACATGGACTTCCTGGTCACGCGTCATCCACAGAGCACCTTTCTCCCCCATGGTGACGATAATATTGTTCAGACCTTTATCGACCAAAGAACGTGCCGCGGCGCGAATATGGTCATAGGTATCCACCGGCATACCGGTTAATATTTCGAGCTCGGTTTCATTTGGCACGAAGAAATCGCATTTACAGGCATAAGACATATCTAATTCCCGTAATGCAGGGGCGGGATTTAATAACACTTCAATACCGTGTTTTTTACCGAATTCAATCGCGTGATAAACCGTTTCCAACTGTACTTCCAGCTGCAGGACAATAAGTTGACACTTTTTCAGATCTTCCGCCGCGCGATCGATATCTTCCGGGGAGAGAAACTTGTTGGCACCTTTAATAATCAGAATGCTGTTGCTGGAGTTTGCATTAACAAAGATCGGTGCAACGCCGCTGCTGGTGCAGGGTACCTTTTCGACATAGGTCGTATTAATCCCCCAGGATTCGAGATTACGAATGGTGTTATCCGCAAAAATATCATCACCGACTTTCGTCAGCATCAGCACTTTGGAGTTGAGCTTAGCAGCCGCAACGGCCTGATTTGCCCCTTTACCGCCACAACCAATTTTAAAGGCGGGTGCTTCCAGCGTTTCCCCTTCTTTGGGCATCTGGTTGATGTAGGTGATGAGATCCACCATGTTGGAGCCAATAACCGCGATATCCATTTTACTACCTCTCAGAAACAATCACACAACAATGATATTAAAATAACATTATCATGTTACTTCCGTATCATTTGTGACTAGGATCGCGATTGGAGGATCATTTTATTGTTTATTTATTATGCTAAATGTTGCGTCTCTATCACACTCAAAATGATTAACTTGCTTACAATTGACTGAAAACTCGCTGCTTATAATCAATAAAACGTGTAAAAACACGCTTTTATTTCCCAATGGTCAGACGTATAGTAATGCAGCAATGTCATGTTCCCAGAAACACACAAATGTTACTGAAGGAACATGAAAACATGATTCGTGGAGAGTGTGCATGGAAACCAAGCAAAAAGAACGTATTCGACGTCTGATGGAATTGTTGAAGAAGACCGACAGAATCCATCTGAAAGAGGCGGCGCGCATGCTGGAGGTTTCCGTGATGACCATCCGTCGGGATCTCAGCCAGGATGACGAACCATTGCCGCTTACGCTACTCGGTGGTTACATCGTGATGGTGAACAAGCCCGCCACCCTCGTTAACGCTCCGCTCCCCGTGCAAAAGCAGTATCATCGCGACGATTTACCGGTTGCCATTCTGGCCGCGGGACTGGTCAGTGAAAACGATCTGGTCTTTTTTGATAATGGTGCGGAAATGCCATTAGTCGTCAGCATGATCCCGGACGATATTACCTTTACCGGAATTTGCTACTCACACCGGGTATTCGTGGCGCTAAATGAAAAACCCAACGCCACGGCGATTCTTTGCGGGGGCACCTATCGGGCGAAAAGTGATGCCTTTTACGACACCAGCAATCCCTCTCCGCTGGATGCGCTCAACCCACGAAAAGTGTTTATCTCTGCCAGCGGAGTCCATGAGCATTTCGGCGTTAGCTGGTTCAATCCGGACGATCTGGCCACCAAACGCAAAGCGATGGAACGCGGATTGCGCAAAATTCTGCTGACCCGCCACGCCCTGTTTGATGAGGTTGCCCCCGCCAGCATTGGCCCGCTCTCCACTTTTGACGTACTGATAAGCGATCGCCCGTTGCCGGCAGATTACGCAACCCACTGCCGGAACGGTTCTGTCAAAGTCATCACCCCGGATTCAGACGGCGACTAACTCACTCAAAGAAAACCGTGATTTTGTTAAACATCGACGGGTCGGACTGGTTGCGGGCCACTTTCACCACATCTTCCAGCTTGTCGATCTGGCTTATCATCTGCTCAAGACGTTGATCGTCATTGACCAGTAGCCAGATGCGGCTCTTGTCGCTGTCCTGAATCGGTAGACAGAGAATGCCTTCCACGTTGAATGCGCGGCGGGCAAACAGCCCGCAGACGTGGGTCATTACGCCCGGATGGTTGCGTACGGTGAGTTCCAGGATTACGTTGTCATGAGTCTGCTGTTGCATGGCTTATTCCCCCACCATTTCTGTGTTTGCCGCACCCGGCGGCACCATCGGGTACACTTTTTCTTCGGCATCGATGCGCACGTGGATCAGCGCAGGTCCAGGGCGATTAATAATCTCCTGCAACGCTGCCTGTGGATCCGCTTCGTTATTCAAATCGCAGGTTTCGAGGCCAAACCCGGCGGCTATCTGCATAAAGTTAATCATCCCCGGATATGTCGCCGCAAAAACGCCCTGCTTATAGAACAAACTCTGCTGCTGATACACCAGACCCAACGCTTCGTTATTCATCAGGATGATTTTAATATCCAGCTGATTTTCGCTGGCCGTCGCCATTTCCTGAATATTCATCATCAGGCTACCGTCGCCGGAGAAGCACAGCACCTTTTTGTCCGGGTTGACCAGCGCTGCGCCAATTGCCGCCGGCAGGCCAAAGCCCATGGTTCCCAGACCGCCGGAGGTCAGCCACTGACGCGGACGGTTCAGCGGGTAAGCCTGTGCGGCCCACATCTGATGCTGGCCTACGTCGGTGGTGATAATGGCATTGTCATCCACGCAGGCCGCTACGGCGTTGATCAGCCCATAGTGGCTGAGCGGGTCGCTTTCCTGAGGAATGCTGCAGGGGAATTCGCGTTGTAAATCGGCCACCATTTGATGCCACGACTCTCGCGGCTGCGCGTCAATTAATGGGATCAGTTGCGCCAGAACCTCATCGACATCCGCCTGAATCGCCACGTGCGGCTGTTTGATTTTACCCAGCTCCGCGCGGTCGATGTCCACGTGGATGATTTTGGCGTTCGGACAGAACTGCTCAGTTTTACCAATCGCCCGGTCATCAAAACGTGCGCCCAAAACAATCAATAAGTCCGCTTCTTGCAGAATAAAGTTAGTGCTGCGCGCGCCGTGCATACCCAACATGCCTAACGACAGCGGATGCGCTTTCGGCAACATACCGAGCGCCATTAAGGTCATGGTAGTGGGCAGCATAGCTTTTTCTGCCAGTTCACGAACCCGCTCAGGCGCGTTAATCACGCCGCCGCCGAGATACAGCACCGGACGCTGTGCGGCGTTAATCATGGCCGCGGCATCGCGAATGCTGTCCTGGCTGAACGCCGGTGCCGCCATTTTCTGCGCGGGCTCCGGCATCTCTTCAATTTCAAAAACTGCAGTTTGAATATCCTTAGGAATGTCTATCCACACCGGGCCCGGACGGCCGGACTGCGCAATGCGGAACGCATCGCTCATGACCTGCGGTAATTCACTGATATGGCGGACCAGATAGTTGTGCTTGGTGATGGGGATAGAGATGCCGTAGGTATCGACTTCCTGGAAGGCGTCGGTCCCGATCATTGAGGCCGGAACCTGCCCGGTGATACACACCAGCGGGATGGAATCCAGCCGCGCGTCGGCAATGGCGGTCACCAGGTTGGTCGCGCCCGGTCCGCTACAGGCCATACAGACGGCGGGTTTACCATCGGTTCTCGCCATCCCCTGCGCGATAAACCCCGCGCCCTGCTCGTGGCGCGCCAGGATATGACGGATTTGCGTGCTTTGGCTCAAGGCGTCATAGACGGGAAGAATCGATCCGCCAGGAATACCGGTGACCACCTGAATCCCCTGGCGTTCCATGAAATGAACGATGAATTCTGCGCCCGTAAAACGCGTACGCTTGGATGTTATGCCCGAACTTGCCATGCTCCAGTCCTTTTATTCTGGGCCTTTGCTTCGGGCAGGTCTCTTAAACGAAAAACCCCGCCCGGTTTGCGCCGGCGGGGTTTTGGAATCGTGTGTTGATCCGGACCCTACGGCGCATTGCCGACGACCACCACCACACGCACGACGACCGCTGCGCGAGATGGCGCAGTTTTTAGTAGGGTCGCAGTCAGCATGGAAGGGTTCATTAGGGACCTGTCTGTTTGTTGATTAACTGGATTTATACAAACACAGGTTTTTCAGCGTGACAATGGAAAATTTTTCATCTGCATAAAAATGCGTCAACGATCACATTTCGCTGTGCAGAGTCGGAAAACAAAAAACCCCGCCGGAGCGAGGTTTTTTTCAGCGCTGTGCGGTTGGTAGCCGCCGAACACACTGTGTTATGTCAACGGAAAAAGTATACGCGTTCTGCGAAGAACACGCAATTTCGGCACGAATTTTGATGGTTTTGAGTATGGAACATGAATGGCACAATGTCCATAAAATACTGTTAATTTATACAGTATTTATCTATAATGTCTCGGTACGCAATGTGTTATGCGGGGGCCGCATCGTAAACCGGCGCATCAAAGTCCTGGCTGAAACGGGTGGTGCCGTCAGCGCCTTAACCCCCGTGTGAGCACACTGTGTTATGTCAACAAAGGTGCTGGCAACAGGCAGCGGCGAGGTACGTCAGCACCGTGCTCCTTGTACCAAAAGGAGAGCGTATGAGCCTCGTGGATATCGCTATTCTTATCCTCAAACTCATTGTTGCAGCACTGCAACTACTTGATGCCGTTCTGAAATACGTTAAGTAATTCGGATTCAAGTCGCACCTAAGGGGAGCGGGTAACACTCCGCTCCCCTTTCACCTTCTCCCTGGTGCTTGTCTCGCGCCAATATGTTACGTTTTTATGACATTCTCAGGGAAGAACGCCACCATGACGCTTTCTGTTTTCTGCATTTTGCTGTTCGCCGCACTGCTGCACGCCAGTTGGAATGCCATTGTTAAAGCTGGAAACGATAAACTGTACTCGGCGATTGGCGTCAGCGGCTCCGCGGCGATTATGGCATTGATCTGCTTACCCTTCGCGCCTCAGCCTTCCGCCGCCAGCCTACCGTTTTTGGCCGTCTCAACCGCGTTGCAAGTGGTGTATACGGTCCTGGTCGCCAAAACCTATCAGGTTTCGGATATGAGCCAGACCTATCCTCTGATGCGTGGGACAGCACCGCTGCTGGTTGCGATTATCAGCGTCTTGTTCCTTGGCGATAGCCTGTCTGTGTTTGCCTGGGTGGGGATTGCTACGATCTGTCTGGCCATTCTCGGCATGGCATTTAACGGACGCAGCAGCTCACAACGCGGGATCGTACTGGCGCTCATTAACGCCTGCTTTATCGCCGGTTACACGCTGGTTGATGGCACCGGCGTACGCTTATCAGAAACCGCGCTCGGTTATACGCTGTGGACCTTCTTTCTGAACGGTTCCTGTCTGCTGGGCTGGGCGATGATCGCCCGGCGCCGGGAAGCATCGCGCTATCTGGTACAACAGTGGAAGAAAGGTATTCTGGGCGGGATTGGTACGATGGGTTCTTACGGTCTGGCGCTGTGGGCCATGACCCAGGCTCCGTTGGCGGTGGTCGCAGCGCTGCGTGAAACCTCCATTCTGTTTGGCGCTCTGCTCGCCTGGCTACTGCTGAAAGAAAAGGTTGCCGGAATACGCCTTGTCGCGGCCGCCGGTATTGCCGTAGGCGCTGTCTTACTTCGCTTGTCATGATCGCGCCGTAAAGCCGATGCAATCCGGCAACATTTGTTGCCGCTTTTTGTTTACATTTCCTGCCGTTCATCGCGTAAACATTCCAGCCCACTATCTGGCCTTCTTTTTCTGTTGTGGTAGATTCCACGCGAATTTACGGGAAAGTACAGCACCTTATTCTTCTTTTTTCTCTTTTTTAAAAGTAATCAGCGAAATGAAAAGGCATAGAAGCGTCAATTTGTTGTTGATGTTGGTATTACTGGTGGCGGTAGGTCAGATGGCGCAAACCATTTATATCCCCGCGATTGCTGATATGGCGCGTGAACTGAACGTTCGCGAAGGAGCGGTGCAAAGCGTAATGGCCGCCTACCTGCTGACCTACGGCCTGTCACAACTGTTTTACGGCCCACTTTCCGATCGCGTTGGCCGCCGTCCGGTGATCCTCACCGGAATGTCTATTTTTATGCTGGCCACGCTGGTCGCGATTACCACCCACAGCCTGACGGTACTGATTATCGCCAGTGCAATCCAGGGCATGGGAACAGGCGTCGGCGGTGTAATGGCGCGAACCTTACCGCGCGATCTGTACGAAGGTACGCAGTTGCGCCACGCGAATAGTTTGTTAAATATGGGGATTCTGGTGAGTCCGCTGCTGGCCCCGCTGATTGGCGGCATGCTGGATACCCTGTGGAACTGGCGCGCCTGTTACATCTTCCTGCTGGTTCTGTGCGCGGGCGTCACGTTTAGCATGGCGCGCTGGATGCCGGAAACGCGTCCTGCGGGCGCACCGCGTCCACGCCTTATCGCCAGCTATAAAACGCTGTTTGGTAACAGTTCTTTCACCTGTTACGTGCTGATGCTGATCGGCGGCCTGGCGGGCGTTGCGGTCTTCGAGGCCTGCTCCGGGGTATTGTTGGGCGCAAGGCTCGGTTTAAGCAGCATGGTGGTCAGTATCCTGTTTATTCTGCCCATCCCGGCGGCATTTTTCGGCGCCTGGTTCGCCGGTCGCCCGAATAAGCGTTTCTCGACGCTGATGTGGCAGTCGGTTATCTGCTGTCTGGTAGCCGGTTTAATGATGTGGATCCCGGGCCTGTTTGACGTGATGAACGTCTGGACGCTGCTGGTTCCCGCCGCACTATTTTTCTTCGGTGCCGGGATGCTGTTTCCGCTGGCAACCAGTGGCGCAATGGAGCCTTTCCCATTCCTGGCAGGCACTGCCGGTGCGCTGGTTGGGGGATTACAGAATATTGGTTCCGGCGTGCTGGCGTGGTTCTCTGCAATGCTGCCGCAGACCGGGCAAGCCAGTCTGGGCCTGCTGATGACCCTTATGGGACTGTTGATTTTTGTTTGCTGGCTTCCGCTGGCGTCACGCGTATCGCATCAGGGGCAGGCGGTTTAAGCGTATGATGGCCCGGCTTATCGCCGGGCTTTTCGCATTCAGGCGCGATCATCGTCGTCAGTAACGGCTCCAGCGCCGGACGCCAGGCGCCTTCCTCGCCATCATAAAACTGCGTATCCGCATTGATAGCATAGGGAATTTTCGCTTTTTTCAGTTCGCACGCCATAAATCGGGCAAACGCCATTTGCGAGGCAGATGGCGCATTCCTGATGGTTTCTCCTGGCGACCAGCCTCCCACCCAACTGACATGACCTGTTTTCTGCTGCCAGTGAATGGCGGTATTAATACGGGCGCGAATAGCGGCCTTTTCTGCCGCTGTGCCTGAGGTCCACGGATATTTACCGTTATTTTTCAGCGGCCCCCACGGAAAAATATGCCATTGAGCCAGCACGGTATTCTGACTTTGCGGCGGCAGTTTCAGGTCAGGCAAATCTTCCGGCGCGGCGCGTAGTCGCGGCGCGATAAAAATCATCCGCTGCGGGTCGATGGCATGGACAGTACGAATGGTTTTGTCATACACCCGATTGAGCGATACCTGATTATGATTGAGCTTATCAGAGGGTTCGTATATCAGGTCGAAACCCAGCAACGGCGAGCTTTGACCAAAGTAATGCGCCACCGCCACCCACCAGTTAACCACCTCTTTTTCGTTACCGGTACTGGGATCTTTTTTATATTCGTCAGCCTGATAGGCAATTATCGGGATCACGCCATACTGCTCGCAGGCTTCCACCAGCTTGCGCAGATGTATAAGCCGCGCCTCCGTAGGCTCTCCCGCCACGCGAATGCGCACGTGGGTTAACCCTTTCGCCTTGTAATCCCGCACCACCAGCGGATCGAATTCACGGATACCCCGATCGGTGCGCGCCCAGTCTACGTCCATCCCAACGCCAAGCTGCTGCGCATACTGCGCCGCAGTCAGCACAGGTTGCGCGGCACACACGGTGGCGCTGGCTAACAGTAAAAGGGAAACAATCGGCTTTAACACGGTCGTCCTTACGCAAATCATCAGGAGTGATATCACGTATTTAGCATGCTTTTTCACTTTGCGTGTAGCGAGAAAGCGTAAAAAATATTCGCGGCCCGCTTATTTAACCTGTTCCTGAAGCCAGCGAATAAACGCCTCGATTTTCGGCCATTGTCTGCCAGGCAGGGTAGTGATGTAGTAGTGCTGATGGCATTTCAGCGCCATATCGCCAAAAGGCGCAACCAGCTCTCCGCTGTCGAGGCGTTTTTGCACCAGCCGCTTTCGGCCCATCGCCACGCCGATATGATTCATCGCCGCAATCACCGCCAAATCAGAACGATCAAAGCCAATTCCCGACGATGTCGGCAGATTCACCGAAAAATGCTGCGCCCAACTGTGCCATTCATCGGTCCCGGAGTCGTTACTCCACGCCTGTCTGTCATGCAGCAACGTACAGTGCGGTAAATTCACCAGCGAACCGGTAAGGTCATGGCGGCGAGCGTAGTCCGGGCTGCATACCGGCAGGATCTCTTCATCCATCAGGAAGTGGTGCGTGAGCTGCGCGGAGGGCGCGTCGTCAAAATAGATGGCCAGATCGACCCCGGCACGCTGCAGATTGACGTTGTCGTTCCCGGTCAGCATGGTCAGCGAAATCGACGGATAGCGACGGGTAAAGTCGCCGAGCGCCGGAACCAGCCAGCACTGAGCGATAGAAGGCCGTGAGTACACGGTGAGCGTCCCGGACAACTCCTGATTTTTAATATCAAGGATTTCCTGATTCAGCGTATCCAGCGATGATTTCAGCGCCCAGAACACCCGCTTGCCCTCGTGGGTGAGTTCCACTTTACGATGCGAACGAACAAACAGCTGAATACCCAGCTCATCTTCCAGCTGATTAATGCGATGGCTGACAGCGCTGGGGCTTAATGACAGCTCATCTGCCGCCAGCGCAAACGACTGATGCCGGGCCGCCACTTCAAAGGTATACAGCTTTGACAACTGCCAGCCGTTGAGCAGCCGATTTCTGACCTCGCGTAAGGGATCCATGTTCACCTCCTGTCCTCCTGATTCATTCGCCGGAGTGTAAAAAAGTTCGCTGCAAAAATCAGCACAAAGATGAATCAAGGTGAACCATATCGCATAAACAAAGCGTAATTAGACGTAAATCACCTACTTGATGCAATCTGGCTCATGTGAAAGGGGATTTATATCGTTTGTCAGACCATGCCTTATTTTTGTCCAATAACCCTATATTAATCACAGGGCAAGGTGAGTTATGCACTCTCAAATCTGGGTTGTGAGCACGCTGCTGATAAGCATCGTGTTAATCGTTTTGACCATCGTGAAGTTCAAATTCCACCCGTTTCTGGCGCTGCTGTTAGCCAGCTTCTTCGTGGGTACGATGATGGGTATGGGGCCGCTGGATATGGTCAATGCCATTGAGAGTGGCATCGGCGGTACGCTGGGATTCCTCGCCGCGGTTATCGGTCTTGGGACCATTCTTGGCAAAATGATGGAAGTGTCCGGCGCGGCCGAACGTATCGGCCTGACGCTACAGCGCTGTCGCTGGCTTTCCGCTGACGTCATTATGGTACTGGTCGGGCTGATTTGCGGGATCACGCTGTTTGTTGAAGTCGGCGTAGTGCTGTTGATTCCTCTGGCCTTTTCAATTGCCAAAAAAACCAATACCTCGCTACTGAAGCTGGCGATTCCGTTATGTACAGCGCTGATGGCGGTACACTGCGTCGTGCCGCCGCATCCAGCCGCCCTGTTCGTGGCGAACAAGCTGGGCGCGGACATTGGCACCGTGATTGTCTACGGCTTACTGGTGGGCTTAATGGCCTCGCTGATCGGCGGTCCGCTGTATCTGAAATTCCTCGGTAACCGTCTGCCGTTTAAACCGGTTCCGGCTGAGTTTTCCGACCTCAAGGTGCGCGACGAAAGTACGCTGCCATCGCTGGGCGCTACGCTGTTTACCGTACTGCTGCCGATTGGCCTGATGCTGGTAAAAACCGTCGCTGAGCTGAACATGGCGAAAGGCAGCACGGTTTATACGCTGTTGGAGTTTATTGGTAACCCGATCACCGCGATGTTTATTGCCGTTTTCGTGGCCTATTACATTCTCGGC
Organism: Citrobacter sp. RHB35-C21; assembly: GCF_013816515.1. Lineage (NCBI taxonomy): Bacteria > Pseudomonadati > Pseudomonadota > Gammaproteobacteria > Enterobacterales > Enterobacteriaceae > Citrobacter > Citrobacter sp. RHB35-C21. Next base: position 24,820 of record NZ_CP057147.1, on the reverse strand, counting down.
CTGCGTCAGCACATTGGCATGGGTGCGCTGCTGACCCACACCGAAAACGGTTTTGGCTCCATTGCTAACATTTTGCTGATTATCGGCGCAGGCGGCGCATTCAACGCTATCCTCAAGAGCAGCGGACTGGCGGATACCCTCGCGCTGATCCTCTCGAACATGCATATGCACCCGATTCTGCTGGCATGGCTGGTGGCGTTAATCCTGCATGCTGCGGTGGGCTCTGCCACGGTGGCGATGATGGGTGCGACGGCAATCGTGGCCCCGATGCTGCCGCTCTACCCCAACGTTAGCCCGGAGATCATCGCCATTGCCATCGGTTCCGGCGCGATTGGCTGCACGATCGTCACCGATTCCCTCTTCTGGCTGGTGAAGCAGTACTGCGGCGCCACTCTAAATGAGACGTTCAAATATTATACGACCGCGACATTTATCGCGTCCGTTATTGCACTGGTTTGCACATTCCTGCTTTCCTTTATTATCTAAGCGCAAAGAGACTGACTATGGAAAACATTCAAACACTTATCGCCCAGCATCCTTTAGTGGAAGATCTGGTCGCTCTCAAGGAGACGACCTGGTTTAACCCTGGCACTACCTCTCTTGCGGAAGGTTTACCGTATGTTGGCCTGACAGAGCACGATGTTCAGGATGCCCACGCTCGTCTGACGCGCTTCGCGCCGTATCTGGCGCAAGCATTCCCGGAAACCGCAGCCACCGGCGGCATTATCGAATCTGAACTGGCCGCGATCCCGGCGATGCAAAAGCGGCTGGAAAAAGAGTATGGGCAGCGCATCAACGGCGAAATTCTGCTGAAGAAAGACAGCCATCTACCGATTTCCGGCTCAATTAAAGCGCGTGGCGGTATTTATGAAGTGCTAACCCACGCGGAAAAACTGGCGCTGGAGGCCGGTCTGCTGACCACACAAGACGATTACAGCATTCTGCTTTCGCCTGAGTTTAAACAGTTCTTCAGTCAGTACAGCATCGCCGTAGGCTCCACTGGCAACCTTGGGATGTCGATCGGCATTATGAGCGCCCGTATCGGCTTTAAGGTGACGGTTCATATGTCTGCCGACGCTCGCGCATGGAAAAAAGCCAAACTGCGCAGCCACGGCGTGACGGTCGTGGAGTATGAAGAAGATTATGGCGTGGCGGTTGAGCAGGGCCGTAAGGCGGCACAATCCGATCCGAACTGTTTCTTTATCGATGATGAAAATTCCCGCACGTTGTTTTTAGGTTATGCGGTCGCCGGCCAGCGTCTGAAGGCGCAGTTCGCGCAGCAGGGGCGCGTGGTGGATGCCGACCATCCGCTGTTTGTTTACCTGCCGTGCGGCGTCGGCGGTGGGCCTGGCGGGGTGGCGTTTGGCCTGAAGCTGGCATTCGGCGATAACGTGCACTGCTTCTTCGCAGAACCGACCCATTCACCGTGCATGCTGCTGGGGATTTATACCGGGCTGCACGATACAATTTCTGTGCAGGACATTGGCATCGATAACCTGACAGCGGCAGATGGGCTGGCGGTGGGCCGCGCGTCCGGCTTTGTTGGCCGGGCAATGGAACGTCTGCTCGACGGTCTGTACACCCTGGACGATCAGACTATGTACGACATGCTGGGCTGGCTGGCGCAGGAAGAAGGCATTCGCCTTGAGCCGTCGGCGCTGGCCGGGATGGCCGGTCCGCAGCACGTTTGCGCTTCTGCTGACTATCAGCAAATGCATGGCTTCAGCGCGGAGCAGCTCAATAACGCCACCCACCTGGTGTGGGCGACCGGCGGCGGCATGGTGCCGGAAGCCGAAATGGCGCAGTATCTGGCCAAAGGACGTTAAACGCCGCTGAACTTAACGCAGCATCGCCATCAGTTCCATCGGTGAGCGATGTTGCTTCAGAAGGTCACGCATCACGCGCATATGCGGCGCGGTATGATTGAAGAAAGCGCTGTATCCGCCGCAAATCGCACTCTTTCCACTGCTGTCGCGATGCTTTGGACAATCGCCATGGCAAAAGCGTAATAGCGAACACGCCTGGCATTCCGCGCTCAGCGTGGTTCTCTTGGACTGACCAAACGCCGCTGCCCACGGGCTGGCGTTGAGCTCACTCAACGACGTGCGATGAATATTACCCAAGCGAAAATCTGGGTGGACATAGTGATCGCACTGATACAAATCGCCATTCGCTTCCAGAGCAAAAGCATGTCCGCAGGTGGAGCTTAGCGAACACATCTGCGCCGGGTGTCCGCACCATACGCCCAGAGTTGAATCAAATAACTGGACGAATACGCGGCCAATATCCTCTCTGACCCAGATATCAAAGACGGAATTCAGGAAGGTTCCCCACGCCTGAGGCGGGACGGATTCGGCGGTAAGCTCGCTGTCTTCATCATATTCAACCAGCGGAATGAACTGCAAAAAAGGCGTGCCAAGCTGGCGAAGGTAGCGATACATCTGTCCTGGTCGCTGGCTGTTCAGAGAATTAACCACTACCAGCAGATTGAACTCCACCTGATGCTTACGGAGCCTGGCAATGGCGTCCACCACCTTATGGTGAGTCGGTTTTCCGCTGCGGTTAACACGATAAGCATCGTGCAACTCGGCGGGGCCATCCAACGAAATCCCCACCAGCCAGCCGTTATCGTGCAAAAACTGACACCATTCGTCGTTGAGCAAAATCCCGTTGGTCTGGAACGCGTTATGGATTTTCTTCCCTTCCCCGTACTGTTTTTGCAACGTCACTATGCGGCGAAAAAAGTCGATGCCACAGAGGGTTGGCTCTCCGCCCTGCCAGGCGAACATCACGTCAGCCCCCGGCTGTGCGGCGATATGCTGACGGATAAACGTCTCTAAGGTGGCGTCGTCCATTTCGGGTTGAGTGGGTTTATCAATGTAAAAACAGTAACGACAATCCAGGTTACAACGAGAGCTGGCTGGTTTGGCCATGACCTGACATCCTGTCATGCTAAATTCCCGATAAACGCAATAAGTTGGCGGACATGCGTTACAGCAAACAGTATTGCGAGGGATAACACCGCGAGGGAGATCATAAATTTGTCACGCACCGCGCGAGATTCAGAAAAATCGCTATGCGTAACATCCATCAGATTACGGCTGCGGGTATAGCGCCACAGAACGATTGCCACCAGCGCCAGCACCACAATTGAAACCCAAAACAGGAAACCCGCCTGATGCCAGTTGTGCTTCAGCGCCAACGCCATTAGCGCGCCATAACCCAGAAGCGTACGAAACCAGGCCAGCGATGTTCGCTCCGGTTGTAACCCCGGATCGGCGATACGTCGCGACTTACGGCTATCCGGCATACAGCACCAGTCCCATGACAATCACCGCGACAATAAACAAAATCAGACTGATGATTAACAGGCTATGGGTATAGGGCAAATCCTCTTTCAGGCGCATCGCCCTCTCATTACGCAGCCAGCGCAGGTAGCCATAAATCGCCAGACCACCGGCAAACAGGCACAGCAACAGCGCCAAAAGCTCACGAATTACCGGCGTGGCAAAATCCGGAGCCAGTTGGTCGAGACCAACCCCCGCCGCCAGAAACCCCAGCGCGGTACGGATCCACGCCAGAAAGGTACGCTCATTTGCCAGTGAGAAGCGGTAATCCGGGGCTTCTCCAAGGCGGGAAATTTTCATTCAAACTCCTCTGGCTGTCATTGCCGGATGGCGGCTAATGCCTTATCCGGCCGACAGGTAAGTGCAAATATGAGTATCTGCGCCAATTGGCATTGTAGTCAGAACTTCTGCTTTTTCTCCTCCACTTTTACGCCCTGGGTTGGTAAACCGGTGTCGTAATCGCGTACCACCGGAGAATAGCCGTCTTGCGGGCGCGGGCGAAAAGCGCCCATCCAGCGCGGTACGGCGTCAGGACGCCAGGGACGTAAACTCCACTGATAGGTGCGGAATGGATCGCGGATTTTATCCATATAGTCCAGCAGCGCATCGTGCATCTGGCAGCGAACATCGGCTAATTGCGGAGAATCTATCTGGTTATGTAGCTCATCGGGATCGTTTCGTCTGTCGTAAAACTCATCACTGGTAAACAGGTTCAGCACCAGCTTCCAGTCATCCGTCACCCAGCAACGTACCGGTATAAATCCGCCAAAACTGTCATGTTCAATCTCATAACGATTGAACTCCACCATCACACCGCGTGGTTTTTCAACGGTAAGGATGTTTTCACCCGGCAGGATTTGTGGCTTCTCAATACCCGCCAGCGCCATCATCGTCGGCAGCAGATCGATATGGCTGACCGGCGTGTCTACCTGCATGGATTCTCCCTGAGGCGAGCGCATAATCAGCGGAATTCGCGTGATGTCGTCATACATCGCTGCCCCCTTACTGATAAGCTTATGCGCCCCCATCATCTCGCCATGATCGGAGGTGTAAATGACCCAGGTGTTGTCCCGCTGCATGGGCGTTAAGCTATTAATAACCCGGCCAATCTGGTCATCGACAAAGTCGTTGCAGGCAAAATAGAGCGGATGGTGATAGCGCCCATCATCACCTACCGGCGAAGGCATCGCTTCAGACCAAAGACGATGATGTTCAGGTTTGTTACTCAAAGAGTCGTGCGCCTTCATCCCCAGGTCATAATAAAAATCCTGATATTTCTGCAGATACTCCACGGGACAGGTAAACGGGTGATGCGGCTCGTCGTAGGAAACTACCATCAGGAAGGGTTCTTCATCACGTGCAGGGTGGCGGAGGAAATCAACCGCCCGGTTACTGATGCGGTGCGCCCAGGTAAAGGTTTCATTGATATTGTTAGCCAGCAAATCCTCCACGCTGTTCAGACCGTTACGCCACAAACCGATCTCTTTGTCCGTCAGTTCCGCGAGGTAATTTGCCCCGTCATACCAGTAGTCAGCATCCCATTCGGGCGGGCACTCACCGGTACCAAAGTAATCGTGCCCGTCGAGATGCCACTTGCCGATGTAGCAGGTGTGATAGCCCGCATCCTTAAAATAGCGTCCCATGGTGGAGATATTTTTCCCCGGCGCGACGTTATTGGTCCACGGGCCGGACTGGTTGGCATAAATACCGGTAAACAGCCCAGCGCGGGCCGGGGTGCACACCGGTGAGCAGGTATAAGCAGAATTGAAGCGAATACCTTCCGCCGCCAGGCTATCAATGTTATTGGTATTCAGCGACTTACCACTATAACAGCCGACCATATTGGTCGCCTGGGTATCAGTCATAATGAACAGAAAATTAGGGCGGGTCATGCTTTATCCTTAGCGTCAGAGACAGAAAGCGCAGTGGCCAAACGACGCGTCTGCCAGCTGCTGTAAATTAAATACATCATCACTGCCGCCGTAATTGAGTAGCAGAGAATCGTCAGCCATTGGGTGTTGTACCCTCCAAACTGCGCCAGTCCGGCATAGACGCCGAGCATCGCGGTCAGGATACCGACAGAGGCAAGTTTGGCGTTTTTCCACGGCTTCATGTCTACCGCAAAAGCATCATGGAATTTAAACGGCGTCGCACGCGGCTTGATAATGCCGATAACCAGCATCACCACCACGTTGATGCAGAAGGTACAGGCCAGTACGTAAAGGAAGTGAAAGTCGAACTTCACCAGATAATTAATGGTGATGTAGCTGACGATACCGAATCCCATAGCGACTTTCGCTGCCAGCGCAGGGATGCGCGGGAAAAAGAATCCCATGATGATGATGGTCACCAACGGCACGTTATAAATACCGTTGAGCTGTTTCATCCAGCTGTAGAGTCCTTCCGGTGCATTAGCGATCCACGGTGCTACCAGCACGGAAATTACCGCGATAAAGAATCCGAACTTACGCCCAACCCGAACCAGCTGTTCCGATTGGGCGTGTTGATTAATAATCCGCCGATATATTCCCATGCTAAATAAGGTACTGGCGCTGTTTAAAAATCCATTGAATGTACTGATTACCGCGCCGAATAAAACGGCACCGAAAAACCCCACCAAAGGGACAGGCAGCACGTTATTTACCAGTGTCGGATATGCCATATCCGCCTTTGGCAGATCCTGGTATAGATGAAAAGCAATTAAACCTGGTAATACCAGCACCAGTGGATCGAGCATTTTCAATACCGCTGTGAGCAATGCTCCTTTCTGCCCTTCGGCGAGGCTTTTGGAAGCCAGCGTACGTTGTACGATGCCCTGATTAGTACACCAGTAGAAGGTATTCACCAGAATCAAACCGGTAAAGGCTGCACCTATCGGCAGCGGATCGTTCGCTCCACCAATTGAGTTTAATTTCTCCGCATGTACGGTGGTCAGTTGCTCAACACCTTGTAAAAAACTGCCTTTTCCCATCGCAATCAGGCCGAACACGGGGACCATCAATCCACCAATCACCAGCCCTATACCATTGATAGAATCGGCCACCGCCATCGCACGTAAACCGCCGATCACCGCATAAATAATCCCGGCAAGGCCCAGCAAAATAACCAGTAACCAGATTGCTGCGCCCTGAGAAATATTCAGCGATTCACCGATGTGAAAAAGGCTATTCAGCGCCAGCGCCCCTGAATAAAGCACAATCGGCAGGAAGCAGACGCCAGTGGCAATAAGAAAGCAAAAATCGATAATGATTCGCGTGGTTTTATCGTAACGCTCTTCCAGAAAATCTGGGATCGTAGCGATACCACGTTGCAGATAGCGAGGTAGAAAAATCAGCGCCAGAAAGATAAGCGTCACCGCAGAGGTGACTTCCCAACCCATAACCGACATTCCGCTTTTGTAAGCCTGACCAGACAGACCAACCAACTGTTCGGTTGAAAGGTTAGTTAACATCAATGACGCGGCAATCACCGGCGCTTTCAATGAACGCCCGGCAAGAAAATACCCTTGTTGCGATCCGGTATCCGTTTTACGTACCTTCCACCAGGTGATTAGCGCCACCAGCAGCGTAAAGCCCACAAAGCTCAGAATTTGTAGCGTATTCATCTCATAGCCCTTATTTTTCATTATGTCCCGGCAGCTGTAGGGGGAATGCAAGGTAATGTGCGCCGGGTCAGGCAGTCAGATTTCTTAAAATAAAAACGTCATATCCCTGAACAGATTTTTTCTGTTAAGTTCAGGTTGTGGGCATAATTCTCCGGTGGGAAATTAAAATGAATGGAAAGATGCAAAGTTCGCATGTAAAAAACGAAACTACGTACAATATTCCCCTGTTGATTCATGAAAGTGTGATCTCCAGCGGGATTTCATTGATCTCGCTGTGGCACACCTATGCCGACGAACATTATCGGGTTATTTGGCCACGTGATAAGAAAAAACCGCTGATTGCTAATTCATGGGTTGCGGTCTACACCGTCCAGGGCTGTGGAAAAATCCTTCTTAAAGGCGGTGAACAAATCACGCTTACCGGAAACTGTATAATCTTTTTAAAACCAACCGATATACAGTCTTATCACTGTGAAGGGTTGGTATGGGAACAATACTGGATGGAATTCACACCAACCAGCGTAATGGATATTCCGCTACGACAACAAAGCATTATTTATAATGGTGATATTTATAATCATGAGCTGACCGAAGTTTCGCGATTAATTACATCCCCAGATTCAATAAAAAATAATCTGGCAGTCGCCTTTCTCACAAAAATAATTTATCAATGGATTTGTCTTATTTACGCCGAAGGTAAAAAAGACCCACAGCGAATACAGATTGAAAAACTGATTGCCACTCTACATGCCAGTCTACAAAAACGGTGGAGCGTGGCGGATATGGCAGCCACTATCCCCTGTAGCGAAGCCTGGCTACGTCGTCTTTTTTTACGCTATACCGGAAAAACACCGAAAGAATACTATCTGGATGCGCGGCTGGAACTGGCGTTATCGCTGCTAAAGCAGGAGGGAAATACGGTCGGGCAGGTCGCTGATATACTTAACTTCTTTGACTCGTTTCATTTCAGCAAGGCGTTTAAACACAAATTTGGCTATGCGCCGTCGGCGGTATTGAAACATGCGGACCGGCACCCAGAGGATGCCGGTCAACTGGGTTAGCGCAGTTCCGGCCAGTACTCTTTGTTAGCGTCGATCAAATCATCCAGAATCGCTTTAGCTACAGACGCACTCGGCACGGTTTTCGACAGGGTGATAGCCTGCCACAAACGCTGGTAAGAGCGGTGCTCCCAGGCATCGACCACCAGCTTCTCAACCGCCACCTGCTGGCTCATCAACCCTTTCTGGAACTGCGGGATATCCCCCACCGTCAGCGGCTCCGGGCCGTTATGCCCCACCAGGCATGGGATCTCGACCATCGCTTCATCATCAAAGTTATGAATCGCACCATTATTTGGCACAATCAGCAGCATCCGCTCCTGAGTGTTAAAGGCGATGGCCGCCGCCAGATCGACAATGTAGGAAGCATGTTCGTCAATCTCCAGTTCACCGGCCGCAGAATGGCCCGCCTCAATAATGGCCCGGCAGGAACCGAACACCTGTTTTTCGCGGTGATCCATAACCTCGTTGGCACGGGTACGCTGCGGATTGGAGTGCTGGACCACGTAATCCGGGAACAGATAGTATTTCAGGTAGGTATTTGGCATGGTGTCCGGATCCAACGCCTGCACATCCTTCGCCTTAGCGAAGGTATCGTTCCAGCTCGCCTCCGTATGCGGGTCGTTCGATGGCGGCACATAACCATGCTTCGCCACGTATTCACGCAGCTTCGGCATCAAATCGTTACCCTGGAGATCTTCAATTGATGTCCACCAGCCAAAGTGGTTCAGCCCGTAGTAGCGCACGCGCATCTGTTTACGATCTTTAAGGCCGACGATCTGCGCCATCCGTCCTTCAATACCGATGGGCATATCGCAAATATTGAGGATTTTCGCATTTGGACGCAGTCTACGCGTGGCTTCAGCAACAATTGCCGCCGGGTTAGAGTAGTTAAGCATCCAGGCGTTTGGTGAATATTTTTCCATATAATCCACCAGTTCCAGCACACCGCCAATAGATCGCATGCCGTAGGCAATCCCGCCCGGCCCACAGGTTTCCTGGCCTAACACCCCGTGACGTAATGGGATTTTCTCGTCTTGTTCACGCATTGGGTATTTACCCACGCGGATATGTGCCATCACGAAATCAACATCGGTAAACGCAGTTTTGGGATCGGTGGTGTAACTAAACTCTATCTCCGGCGCCTGCTCTTTGAGGATGATTTTACACGCCTCGGCAATCACCTCCTGACGCGCGCCATCGTTGTCATAAAATTTCAGCGCACGAAGCGGGAAACGGTCCTGATTTGCCAGCAACATCAGCACGATGCCCGGCGTAAAGGTACTACCACCACCTGCGATAACCACTGAGAATTTTTTCATGATACTGCCTCCGTCATGGGGATCTGTTCGTTTGATAAAGTAGATTTCATTAGCGTTTCGAGCTGGTCGCGTACCTGAGGGACGTGTAAACCAACAATGACCTGAATACCATTGCCGCGACGCACAACACCGTGTGCGCCCAGCGCTTTGAAGACGTCATCGCTTTGCGTTTTCGCCATGTCGTGAAGCGCAATCCGCAGGCGAGTGGCGCAGTTATTAATACTTTCGATATTGCCTGCGCCGCCTAACGCTTGCAGAAAACCGGCCGCCTGTCCCAGTTTGGTGTCTGGCGCAGCGGCGGTGGTTTGCCCACGCGCGGCTTTATAGTCAGCTTTGGTGTAGAGTTTGATTTCGCTATCTTCCCGGCCCGGCGTTTTCAGGTTGAAGCGCAGGATCAGCGCGCGGAAGATGGTGAAATAGATCGCGGTAAAGGCCAGGCCAATCGCTATCTGGGTGAACATCATTCCGGCATGGTTGTGGAACATTGGGATCCAGTTTTGCGGTAAGAACTGGTCAAGCAGGCCGCCACCCATATTGCCTACCACGCCGCAGAGATACATTACCGTCGCCATGGAGGCCGCCAGCACGGCGTGTACCGCAAACAGCAAGGGTGAGATAAACAGGAAGGTGAACTCCAGCGGTTCGGTAATCCCAACCAACACAGCCGTTAGCGTAGCGGGGATCAATAATCCCGCCACCTTCACCCGGTTTTCCGGAGAGGCAGTGAAGTAAAGCGCCAGAGCAATACCTAATGAACCAAAGATTTTCGAATTGCCGTGCAGAGCAAAACCCCCTTCCGGGAACAGCGTTTTCAGCGACTCTGTGCTTTGGCTGAATTCCTGCAAGTGCTGCGCCCAGTAGACCTGGATGCCGCCTTCCACCGCCGCAGGGCCGAAGATAAATGGACCATAGACGAAGTGATGCAGCCCGGTCGGAATCAAAATACGCTCAAGGAAGGTATAAACCCATACCCCCAGCGCACCCGCAGAACGCAGAAAAGCTTGCAGAGATTCAATCCCCATCTGCACCTTTGGCCAACCCAGCAGCGTCAGCCAGGCACAGGGAATCATCACCAGGAAGGCAATGATCACCACAAACGATGTTCCCTGAAAAATACCGAGAAATACTGGCAAGGGTTTGTCGAAATAACGGTTATGCAAGGCAGTAACAATACCGGAAATGACAATGGCGCCGATGATGCTGGTATCAAGTGTTTTAATCCCGGCCATCATCGTTAAGCCGCTACCTGCTGTCGGGTCTGCGCTAAAATCCACGCCGAAGAAATCTCCCCAGGTCATGCCCATGGCATTGATGAAGTAATTCCACGTAAGAAAGCTGACCAGTACCGCCAGACAAGCGCGCCCCTGAGCCTGTTTCGCCAGACCGATCGGCAGACCAACGGCGAAAATCAGCGGCATATTGCGAAATACCGTCCAGCCACCTTCTTCGATGATATGAACGATTTGTGCGAACAAACTGTTGGGATCGGTAAGCGCTTCACCCACAAACAGCGGGTTGCGCAGCATAATAGCGATACCGACGACGATACCGGCAAAGGGAAACAGCAGCACCGGGGTGAACATCGCGCCGCCAAAGCGTTGTATTTGACTGAGCATTTTCACATCCTCATATAACAACCAGTAGGGGAGAGGCCTTTTTTGTAGTGATTGCTGGCCTGATACGAGAATAGAAAGTTGCGATCCTTCAGACATGGCATGCCGCTGCGATTCGTGATCGCTTTCATGGTTTTAATTTCGGCAATGAGGTCTACTTTTTACGTAAAAGTTAGACATCAAAAGGTTTATGGTGCAGTAATTAAAAGAAAAAAGAGGTCTGGTAGTGATCTACAAATCAATTGCGGAACGACTACGAATTCGCCTGAATTCTTCTGATTACAACATCGGTAGCCCGTTGCCTGGTGAAAAAAAGCTTGCCCAAGAGTTCGCGGTTTCACGAATGACGATCCGTAAAGCAATTGATATGTTGATTGGCTGGGGATTGGTCGTACGCCGTCATGGGAGTGGAACTTATGTGGCGCGCAAAGATGTCCATCATGAAACCACAAACCTGACCGGACTGGCGGAAGTACTGAAGCGACAAGGGAAAGAGGTCACCAGTGAAGTACTGGTATTTGAAGTGATGCCCGCACCACCAGCAATTGCCAGCCAGCTGCGTATCCAGATTAATGAACGCATCTACTTCTCACGTCGCGTTCGCTATGTGGACGGCAAGCCGCTGATGCTTGAAGACAGCTACATGCCGGTAAAATTATTCCGTAATTTATCGCTGGCGCATCTGGAAGGGTCAAAATTCGATTACATCGAGAAAGAGTGCGGAATAACTATCAGCGGCAACTATGAAAGTCTGACTCCCGTTCTTGCCGATAAGCAGCTTTCCGCGCAGATGAACGTACCTGAACAGACGCCATTGCTGCGGATTACCTCACTGTCCTACAGCGATAGCGGGGAGTTTTTGAATTATTCGGTGATGTTCAGAAACGCCAGCGAGTACCAGGTGGACTACCACTTACGGCGCGTCCACCCAGACTCAGCCTGACTAACCCATCCCCCAGAAAATCACCGCCAGCAGTTGCGGCGTGATAATTCGCAGGAACATCACCAGCGGATAAACGGTCGCATACGAAAGCGCCGCCGCCCCGCTGGTGGCATGCAGGTTGTTAGCAAATGCCAGTGCAGGCGGATCGGTCATTGAGCCAGCCAGCATGCCGCACAGCGTGAGGTAGTTCATTTTGACGAAAATCCTCGCCAGCAGCCCCACGGTAATCAGCGGAATCGCGGTGATGAAAATACCGTAGCCCACCCAGCTCAGGCCATCTCCCTGCGTCAGGGTATGAACAAAATCACCGCCTGACTTCAGACCAACCACTGCGAGAAACAGCACGATACCCAACTCTCGCAGCGCCAGGTTAGCGCTGGGGGGCATAAACCAATACAGCTTACCAATGCTGCCAATACGCCCCAGGATCAACGCCATAATCAGCGGCCCACCGGCCAGCCCCAGTTTTAGCGCCACCGGGAACCCCGGAATGAATAGCGGGATTGAACCCAGCAGAACACCCAGCCCGATCCCGATAAATACCGGCAGCATCTGCACCTGCTGCAGTTTTTGCTGGGCGTTACCCACCACATTGGCAACAGTATCAATCGAGGAAGGTCGGCCGACCAGATTGAGGATGTCGCCAAACTGCAGGCTGGCGTCGCTGCTGGCTACCAGCTCAACCCCCGCACGGTTCAGACGGGAGATAACCACGTCGTAACGTTCTTTGAAATGCAGGTCGCGGATTCGTTTCCCCAGCACCTGTTCGTTGGTCACCACCACGCGCTCAACGCGTAAATCGGTGCCTCGCGTCGACAGCGATGTGTCCACCTCCTGCCCAATCACCACCTGCGCATTGTGCAGATCAGCAGGCTGACCAACCAGGTGTAGCAGGTCGCCCATCTGAATAATCGTCCCCGGCGACGGCACCATCAATGTTTCTTCACGTTTCAAACGTGAGCAGATGATTTTGTCGCTGTTCAGGATTGGGACATCCTGAATCGCCATATTGTTGAGGTTCGGGTTTTCCACACGGATATTCATCGTCTGAATCAGCGCGTGTCCGTTGGTCAGCGTGGATTCATGCTGATGGGCTTCGGCATCGACGTTAACGCGAAAAATAAGGCGCATCAGCCACATAGTGAGCAAAATACCGCAGATACCAAAAGGATAAGCCATGGCATAGCTCATCCCCATCTGATCCACCACATCAACAGGAGTACCCAGATCGCGCAGAATCTGCTGCCCCGCGCCTAACGCCGGAGTATTGGTGACCGCACCGGAAAAAATGCCCAGCACCACGGGAAGGGGAATGGCAAAAATCTTATGCAGGATCGCGGTGACCAGGCCACCCATGATAACAATCAGCACGGCAAACAGATTCAGCCGTAGGCCCGAAACGCGCAGTGACGCAAAAAAGCCCGGCCCCACCTGAATACCGATGGTGTAGACGAAAAGAATCAGGCCAAATTCCTGAATAAAATGCAGCATGTCGCCGCTCAGGGTCATCCCTGCCTGATCGACAAAATGCCCGACAATAATACCGCCGAACAGCACGCCTCCGATGCCAAAACCAACACCACGTATTTTTATGTTGCCGATCCATAATCCGACAACTGCCACCATTGCCAGAACGCTGACCGTCAATGCTATATCACTCATTTTCCTGTTCCCTGTGAATAACATTTTATTTAACGAGGATTATGACTGAACCGTTCAGGCATGAATGCAGAGTGGCGCACATTATCATGCTACAGAGCGCCCAGGAGCGCTTAAGAAGAGCGTTCTTTACTGTTTTTCTTCACGTCGATTTGAAATAGCTGAATGCTTTTTTCTGGCAAGGGCAGCGCTTCCGGCATCCTGCCCTCCCAGATCATAGTTTCATGTGGGCTGAGGCACAAAAAAGCCCCGTCATTTCTGGCGGGGCAAAGGCATGGAGCTATTTAACTGTCTAATGCGGGACGTTCGCTGATGGCGATACGTTGTGGAGCGATGGTTTCAGGTTCATTCCGGGTCAAATCGATATGCAGCAAGCCGTTAGTGAAGCTTGCGCCGGAGACTTCCATATTTTCAGCCAGCGTAAAGCTCAGGCTGAACGGCTGAGTGACCAGCCCCTGATGCAACCATTTAGTCTCTTTTTCCGGCTGCTGCGGCGTACCTTTCACGGTCAGGCGCGTGCCTTCCAGTTGAATATCCAGATCTTCCTGGCGGAAACCGGCTAACGCAAGGGTAATGCGGTAGTGGTTATCATCGCTCTTTTCGATGTTATAAGGCGGGAAGCTCTGGCTTTCGCCCGTGTTTTGCAAGGCATTGGCCAGTTTGTCAAAACCGATCCATTGACGCAGCAGTGGGGATAAATCGTAGTTACGCATAATAATCTCCTTCTAAGAAGCGAGTAAGTACCTTTTGGCTCCCTGACGGCAAGCCGATTGCTTAGCAGGGCCGCCTGAAGCGGCCCACAGAATTAGTTGATTTCGATGCGGCGCGGCTTATTCGCCTCGGGAATCACGCGTTCGAGATCGATATACAGCAGACCATTCACCAGGTTCGCGCCGCGAACATGAATGTTCTCCGCTAACTGGAACTTACGTTCGAAGTTGCGCTCGGCAATCCCCTGATACAGGTAAGTACGTTCTTTTTGATCGTCCGCATGGGCGCCTTTCACCACCAGCAGATTGTCCTGGGCAGTAATTTCCAGTTCGCTTTCAGCAAAACCAGCAACGGCAATCGCAATTCGGTAATGGTTTTCGTCTACCAGCTCAACGTTATACGGAGGGTAGCCGCCATTGCTCTGGCCCTGATTGTTTTCCAGCAGGTTAAACAGGCGATCAAAACCAATAGCAGAACGGTACAGCGGGGATAAATCAAAGTTACGCATAATCAATAGCTCCTGAAATCAGCGAGAATAATAGACCTTCCATCATGGACAGGTCAGGTAGCCAGGACACCCATCAGGCATGCCCTTCATTTGTCTACACTCTAAAAATGGGTCTTAATACAAACTTTTCAAGCGTATTCATCTGACTTTTTTTGCAGTTTGTTGTCTATTGCATACACTGGTGGGAGCAGTTGTTATCGTTAAATCGCGATAGCCGCCACAGTGTGACGAAATGGTGATGTTATTTTCGCAACGGATCGCTTTAACTCACCATGCAAACACAATAAATACAGATGAAAAAATGATGATAAAAAAAATGTTGGTAACACTGACAATGTGCAGCGGGATGGCGTTTGTGAGCGGCTGTTCCAGCATTATGTCGCATACCGGAGGCAAAGAAGGGACGTATCCTGGCACGCGCGCCAGCGCCACAATGATTAGCGAAAGTGATACAAACTGGGGAACCAAGTCACTGGCGATTCTGGATATGCCGTTTACCGCAGTACTGGATACAGTATTACTTCCGTGGGATCTCTTTCGCAAAGATAACTCGGTGAGATCCCGTGTAGAAAAAAGCGAGGAGAGAACGCAGGCCGCGAACGCCGTTATCCCTCCGGCTGAAATGCCTGCTCCTTAAGTTAACGCCCAGTCTCTGTTACCCACAGCTGGCGGAAACCCTCGACGTCTTCCATCCACGCAACCTGTCGACCATCAGGAGAGAAGATGATCGCATCGCCCGATGGTGGGTTGCCGTGACGGTCCGTTAAAAAATCAACCTCTCCTGTCTGAGCATCACAACAAGCAATTTTGTTATCCAGTACAAACCCCAGCCATTTCCCTGACGGATGCCAGTTGAATGCTGACTGAATATCCGTGGCGCAGCGGGTAAGCTGACGTGGTTCTCCTCCTTGTGGGGAAATCAGCCACAGTTGCACAATGCCGACGTCATCACGCATTAAAAACGCAATCTCAGATGCCTTTGGATTACTGCGCACCCAATGGCGCGGCTGATTTACCAGACCGGGAAAGGCGCGCGCATGAGTAAACGTCAGGCGGCGTTGATAAATACCGAATGGCGGCGCAGGCATTGTCGCCTCAGTGCCCTCCAGCGGAGCGTCGCCCGGCTGTTTCCAGCCGCTTTCATCCTGTGGTAAATCAACAATAAATAACTCCGGCACTTTCTCGCCCGTGACTGATAACGTATCACCGATAAACGCCAGTCTGTTTTCCCCTACCCAGCCCTCTTCATAGGCGCGGTTAATCTCATCGCTACCCGGTTTAGGCGTGGGTGTCGTCTGGGTTACCAGCACGCACCAATGGCTCCCGCTGTACTCACGGGGATGCTGCGCGGAGACCGTCACCGGACCATAGGGCGCAGCCACACCGACATTGCGTAGATCCAGCGCCGGTGAGCGCTCATGCAACACATGGTCGTTATAGGTGAAACTGACAAACTCGCCACTCGGGCTAAATACATGCACATGACTACCGCCACGCAGCGCGCCCGGCGTATATGGGGCGGTAATATCCATTGCATCCAGATTCTCCACTTTTGCCTGCGTAGCTATCACCCCACGCCGATGATGGAAGTCGTAATGCCATGTTTCATCAGGATTTTCAGGCCCATGAATAAACACATATTTTTCCGACTTTGGATGAACGGTCACCACGCCAACGTGCGATCCCTGCATGGCCCGATAAATCACCTCCAGCTCGCCAGTATGAATATTGACGCGCTCAATTGTGTCGCCGGTAAAAGAGGCACCGGAAGGGCGCACATCAAAGACCAGCCACTGGCTGTCCGGTGTCCAGGTATTGATATTGGTAAGCTGATGATTACGCGGCGTAAAGGTGATTTGCTTCATGGAATGCCCTGATACAAGACGATTTAAGCAATCATACTTCACAAGCACTTCACTTTCAGGCTTTAGCGTATCGCCATCTTCATTTTTGCGGACAGAAAGATGGAACATTTTGACGTAGCCATTATCGGGTTAGGCCCGGCAGGCGCAGCGCTGGCACGGCAGTTGAGTGGAAAAATGCGCGTGATCGCGTTGGATAAAAAACACCAGTGCGGCAACGAAGGTTTCACCAAACCCTGCGGCGGTCTGTTGGCCTCGGATGCCCAGCGTTCGTTTATCCGCGACGGGATAACCTTACCCGTTGATGTCATCGCTAACCCACAGATATTTAGCGTTAAAACGGTTGATGTTGCAGCCTCTTTGACGCGTAACTATCAGCGCAGCTACATTAATATCAACCGCCATGCTTTTGATTTATGGCTTAAATCTCTCATTCCTGATGATGTACAGGTGTACCACGACAGCCTGTGTCGGAAAATCTGGCGCGAGGGCGATAAATGGCATGTTATCTTCCGCGCCGACGGTTGGGAGCAGCAGATCACCGCGCGTTATCTGGTGGGAGCCGACGGCGCGAACTCATTGGTACGCCGTCATCTCTATCCCCGGCACCAGATCCGTAAATATGTTGCTATTCAACAATGGTTTGCGGAAAAACATCCCGTCCCGTTCTATTCCTGCATTTTTGATAACGACGCAACCGACTGTTATTCCTGGAGTATCAGCAAAGATGGCTATTTTATCTTTGGCGGTGCCTACCCGATGAAGGACGGTCAGGCGCGCTTTGACGCGCTGAAAGCGAAGATGGAAGCGTTCCAATTTCAGTTCGGCAAACCGGTGAAAAGTGAAAAATGTACGGTGCTGTTTCCTTCACGCTGGAAAGACTTCGTCTGTGGCAAGGACAACGCATTTTTGATTGGCGAAGCGGCCGGTTTTATCAGCGCCAGCTCACTGGAGGGGATTAGCTATGCGCTGGACAGCGCGGAGGCGCTCAAATCTGTATTGTTGCGGGATGCACCAGATATGAATCACGCTTACCGCAAAGCCACCCGCAAGTTACGTTTCAAACTGTTTGGCAAGATCCTGAAAAGTCGGGCCCTGACGTCGGCGTTTTCCCGTAAATGGATAATGCGCAGCGGCGTCGCGCATATTTCTCAAGGTGACCACTCAGTATCACAAATAATTGCTGAAACAGGGCAAACGCGCCAAGGCATTTGCCCATAACATCTTATTTCAGCGCAAACTTCTCAATGGCATACGCGACGCCATCTTCAAGGTTAGATTTCGTCACAAAGTTGGCGATTTCTTTGACTGACCCAATAGCGTTGTCCATGGCAACGCCCACGCCTGCGTATTCAATCATCGCGATGTCGTTTTCCTGATCGCCAATCGCCATCACCTCTTCAGCTTTTATACCCAACGCATCGGCCAGCGATTTCACGCCAGTCCCTTTATTGACGCGTTTATCGAGGATTTCGAGGAAATACGGTGCACTTTTCAGCACGGTGTACTTCTCTTTTACTTCCGCAGGTATGCGCGAGATAGCTTTATCGAGGATCTCCGGCTCGTCAATCATCATCACTTTCAGGAACTGGGTTGCGGGATCCATTTTCTCGGCTTCACAGAACACCAGCGGAATCGTCGCAACAAACGATTCATGCACCGTGTAGTAGCTGATATCACGGTTCGCGGTATACAGGGTGTTGCGATCGAGAGCGTGGAAATGCGAACCAACGTCCCGGGAGAGCTGCTCCAGATAACGATAATCATCATAGCTCAACGCGGTTTGCGCGACAGTACTGCCATCCCCTGCTTTCTGCACTAGCGCGCCATTGTAGGTAATGCAGTAGTCACCGGGTTCTTCCATATGCAATTCTTTCAGATAGCTGTGGACGCCGGCATACGGGCGCCCCGTGGTCAGCACCACATTTACGCCACGCGCGCGCGCTGCGGCAATCGCCGTTTTGACCGCGGGTGAAATGGTGTGATCGGGCAGCAGAAGTGTGCCATCCATGTCGATAGCAATAAGTTTGATAGCCATGAGTTCCCCGGATTAAATGAGTCCGTCCTCATGCTAACGCGATTCCGCTCAAAAAACAGCTACGAAAAGGGGGATAGAAAGGGGAATCGAGATTCCCCTTTTGCAGGACGGTTGTAGATCTGGGTGCAAGTTAGATATCGATGTTCGCCGCTTTCAGGGCGTTTTCTTCGATAAACGCGCGACGCGGTTCAACGGCATCGCCCATCAGCGTAGTGAACAGCTGGTCGGCGGCAATCGCATCCTTCACGGTAACGCGCAGCATACGACGGCTTTCCGGATCCATGGTGGTTTCCCACAGCTGATCCGGGTTCATCTCGCCCAGACCTTTATAACGCTGGATAGCGAGGCCGCGACGTGACTCTTTCTGCAGCCATTCCAGCGCCTGCTCAAAGCTGGCAACCGGCTGGCGGCGCTCGCCACGTTCGATAAACGCATCGTCTTCGATCAGCCCGCGCAGCTTCTCACCGAGCGTACAAATACGACGGTATTCGCCACCGGTCACAAACTCGTGGTCCAGAATATAGTCGGTATCCACACCGTGAGTACGGACGCGCACAATCGGCTCAAACAGGTTCTGCTCTGCGTTGTGGTGGATATCAAACTTCCACAGGCTGCCGTGCTGTTCTTTTTCGTTCAGCTCGGTAATCAACGAATTAACCCAACGGGTAACGGTCTGCTCGTTCGCCAAATCAGCTTCCGGCAGCGTCGGTTGATAAACCAGTTCTTTCAGAAGCGCTTTCGGGAAACGACGTTCCATACGGCCAATCATTTTCTGCGTCGCGTTGTATTCAGAAACCAGTTTTTCTAACGACTCACCTGAAAGAGCAGGTGCGCTGGCATTAGTGTGTAGCGTTGCGCCATCCAGAGCGATAGAAATTTGGTACTGATCCATCGCTTCGTCATCTTTAATGTACTGTTCCTGCTTACCTTTTTTCACTTTGTACAGCGGTGGCTGTGCAATGTAAACGTGGCCGCGTTCCACGATTTCCGGCATCTGACGATAGAAGAAGGTCAACAGCAGCGTACGAATATGCGAGCCGTCGACGTCCGCATCGGTCATGATGATGATGCTGTGATAACGCAGTTTGTCCGGGTTGTACTCGTCACGACCGATGCCACAGCCGAGCGCGGTGATCAGCGTCGCCACTTCCTGAGAAGAGAGCATTTTATCAAAGCGCGCTTTCTCGACGTTGAGGATTTTACCCTTTAGCGGCAGAATCGCCTGGTTTTTACGGTTACGGCCCTGCTTCGCAGAACCGCCCGCGGAGTCCCCTTCCACAAGGTACAGTTCGGACAGCGCCGGGTCGCGTTCCTGACAGTCCGCCAGCTTGCCCGGCAGGCCCGCTAAGTCCAGCGCGCCTTTACGACGGGTCATTTCACGCGCGCGACGTGCCGCTTCACGGGCACGTGCAGCATCGATAATTTTGCCCACGACGATTTTCGCGTCAGACGGGTTTTCCAGCAGGTATTCGCTCAGCAGTTCGTTCATCTGCTGTTCTACCGCCGATTTCACCTCAGAGGAGACCAGCTTGTCTTTGGTCTGTGAGGAGAATTTCGGATCTGGTACTTTCACGGAAACAACGGCAATCAAGCCTTCACGGGCATCGTCACCGGTGGCGCTGACTTTGGCTTTTTTACTGTAGCCTTCTTTGTCCATGTAGGCGTTCAGGGTACGGGTCATCGCCGCACGGAAGCCTGCAAGGTGAGTACCGCCGTCACGCTGCGGAATGTTGTTGGTGAAGCAGTAGATGTTTTCCTGGAAACCATCGTTCCACTGCAGCGCAACTTCAACGCCGATACCGTCTTTTTCGGTGGAGAAGTAGAAGATATTCGGGTGGATCGGCGTTTTGTTTTTGTTGAGGTATTCAACAAACGCCTTGATGCCGCCTTCGTAGTGGAAATGGTCTTCTTTACCATCGCGCTTGTCGCGCAGACGAATAGAGACGCCGGAGTTCAGGAACGACAGCTCGCGCAGACGCTTAGCCAGAATCTCGTATTCAAACTCAACGACGTTGGTAAAGGTTTCGTGGCTTGGCCAGAAACGTACCTGAGTACCCGTCGCTTCTGTTTCGCCGGTTACCGCCAGCGGCGCCTGCGGCACACCGTGCACGTAAGTTTGCTGATGCACTTTGCCTTCACGACGAATCACCAGCTCCAGTTTCTGTGACAGGGCGTTTACTACGGACACACCTACGCCGTGCAGACCACCGGAAACTTTATAGGAGTTATCATCGAATTTACCGCCTGCGTGCAGAACGGTCATGATAACTTCCGCCGCCGAAACGCCCTCTTCCGGGTGAATACCGGTTGGGATACCACGGCCATCATCGGTAACGGACACGGAGTTGTCAGCGTGAATCGTTACAACGATATCTTTACAGTGACCCGCGAGCGCTTCGTCGATAGCGTTATCTACCACCTCGAATACCATGTGGTGCAGACCGGTGCCGTCATCCGTGTCGCCGATATACATACCCGGGCGCTTACGCACCGCATCCAGTCCTTTCAGGACTTTGATACTGGAGGAGTCATAAGAATTCGACATCAACGTTTCTCGCTCATTTAAACTTGGGTTAATCCGTTATTTTACCCTTTTCCACGGTGAACATCTTCGAATTTTTGTCCGACATGTCCAGAACGTGTTCAGCGCTGATTGCGCTGACAAAGACCTGAGATTGCGTCGCTTTTAAGCGGCTGGCTAACAGCCCACGACGGGCATCATCAAGTTCAGAGGCAAAATCATCTATCAGGTAGAGACACCGCCGCCCACTTTCGCGGGTGAGGAACTCCCCTTGCGCCAGACGTAAGGCGCACATCAGCAGCTTTAGCTGCCCACGCGACAACGTGTCTTCCACCGGCGCACCGTCAGCGCGAATGCGAAAATCCGCTTTGTGCGGACCGTGCGCGGTGTAGGTCAACATGCGATCGCGTTCAAAACTGCGTTCCAGCACTTCGGCATAATCGGTCTCTTTCTCCCAGCCGCGCTGGAATGAGAAGGAGAGAGAAAACTCGGGTAGAAACTGCTGACAGGTATCCGCCATATCCTGCGCGATACCGGCGCTGTACTCCGCGCGCCAGGTGCTGATTTGTTCCGCCAGCGGGATCAGTTCTTTATCCCACGGACGCAGTTGCTCATAACGACTCACCTGACGCAGGGCTGCGTTGCGCTGCTTTAGCAGTCGCTTCAGATTGCTCCAGGCGGTGAAAAATCCGGCTTCATTGTGAAAGCATCCCCAGTCAAGGAATGCTCTTCTGTATTTGGGGCCGCCATTGAGTAAAGTAAACCCCTCTGGCGTGATCAGCTGCATTGGCATCAGGTGCGCCAGTTCCGCAACCTTGTGCCCGTCAGTGCCGTCAATGCGCACTTTGCTGTCGCCCAGTTTGTCTTTCGTCAGACCAATCGATGTCTCACGCTCTTCCCCCTGCAAACGCCCGTGTAAAACAAACGACTCCTGCTCGTGGCGAATTACGCGGCCAATCTGCAAACTGCGAAACGCCCGGCCGTGGCCGAGTGTATAGATGGCTTCCAGCACGCTGGTTTTGCCGCTGCCGTTCGCGCCAACCAGGAAGTTAAAGCCAGGGGATAAAGCGAGATCCGCGCTTTCGATATTGCGAAAGTCGCGGATCAACAGACGGGTGAGCGACATTACAGTCTCATTGGCATAACAACATAAGCCGCGCTCTGGCTGGCAGCATCTTCAATCTGTACGCTCGATACGGAATCGGTCAGCAGAATACGAACGTTCTCGCACTTCAGCGCGTTTAGTACGTCCAGTACGTAGCTAACGTTAAAACCGATTTCCAGTTCAGTGCCAGGATAGGAGACATCCAGAATTTCTTCCGCTTCTTCCTGCTCCGGGTTGTTGGCGGTGATTTTCAGCTGGTTTTCACTGACATACAGACGCACGCCGCGGAATTTCTCGTTAGAGAGGATCGCCGCACGAGCAAATGCCTGTTTGAGGATATCGCAACCGGCTTCCAGATGTTTGTCCGGATTCTTCGGCAATACGCGGCGATAATCCGGGAAACGGCCATCAACCAGCTTGGAGGTAAAGATGAAGTCACCCACGTGCGCACGAATGTTGTTGCTGCCAATCTGCACGCGCAGCGGGTTGTCGCCGCCGTCGAGCATACGCATCAGTTCAATTACGCCTTTACGCGGAACGATCACCGAATGGCTGGGTAACTGCTGACCGACAGGCATTGAACAGACCGCCAGGCGGTGACCGTCGGTCGCCACGGTACGCAGCTCTTCCCCTTCGGTTTCAAACAGCATGCCGTTTAAGTAGTAACGCACGTCCTGATGCGCCATCGAAAACTGCGTGGCTTCAATCAGGCGCTTCATCGTGGCCTGCGGCAGCGTGAATTCGACTTCGCTCTGCCAGTCGTCCAGATTCGGGAAGTCGGCGGCAGGCAGCGTAGACAGCGAGAAACGGCTGCGGCCAGACCGCACCAGCATGCGATCGCCTTCCAGTTGAACGGCAATTTCCGCGCCTTCCGGCAACCCACGGCAAATATCGAAGAATTTACGCGCCGGAACGGTGGTCGCACCAGGTTCATGAGGCTGGATCAGCGCCACGCGCGCCACCATCTCCATTTCGAGATCGGTACCGGTCAGAGAAAGCGCACCGTCAGCAACCTGCAGCAGCAGATTTCCGAGAATAGGCAGTGTAGGACGTCCACCCAGCGGGCCGCTGACCTGCTGAAGCGGTTTTAATAAATGTTCACGTTCAACGGTAAATTTCATAGCGTCACGAAGATAATGTTCTGATTAAATTGGAGAAATCTTCTTTAATATCATGGCTTTCTTCACGCAACTGCTCAATCTTTCGACAGGCATGAAGCACGGTAGTATGGTCACGCCCACCAAACGCGTCGCCAATTTCCGGCAGACTGTGGTTAGTGAGCTCTTTTGCCAGCGCCATCGCCATCTGGCGCGGACGAGCTACCGAGCGAGATCGACGCTTAGAAAGCAGATCCGCAATTTTGATTTTGTAATACTCCGCCACCGTCTTCTGAATATTGTCGATGGTGACCAGCTTTTCCTGCAAAGCCAGCAGATCGCGCAACGCTTCGCGCACGAAATCGATGGTAATCGCCCGGCCGGTAAAATTAGCGTTGGCGATCACGCGGTTCAGCGCGCCTTCCAACTCACGTACGTTAGAGCGTAGACGCTTGGCAATAAAGAACGCCACTTCACCCGGCAGACGAATGTCGTTTTCGTCGGCTTTTTTCATCAGGATCGCAACGCGCGTTTCCAGCTCAGGCGGCTCGATCGCAACAGTCAGTCCCCAGCCGAAGCGGGATTTCAGACGATCTTCAACGCCGTTGATCTCTTTTGGATAGCGATCCGAAGTCAGGATGATCTGCTGATTGCCTTCCAGCAGGGCGTTAAAGGTGTGGAAAAACTCTTCCTGCGATCGTTCTTTATTCGCGAAGAATTGGATATCGTCAATTAGCAGCGCATCCACGGAACGGTAGTAGCGTTTAAACTCTTCGATCGCGTTGTTTTGCAGGGCCTTAACCATGTCCTGCACAAAACGTTCGGAGTGCATATACACCACTTTCGCGTTTGGCTTACGCGCCATAATACCGTTACCGACAGCGTGCAGAAGGTGGGTTTTACCCAGACCCGTACCGCCATAAAGGAATAACGGATTGTAGGCGCCGCCAGGATTGTCCGCCACCTGACGTGCCGCCGCGCGCGCCAGTTGGTTAGATTTACCTTCAACGAAGTTATCAAACGTGTGTTTGACGTTGACGTTAGAACGATAGGTAGGTTCTGCCGGTGCCGGGACGTTATCCCAGCCTGAGCGCGCCGCCGGAGCGGCACGTTGCGGTTGCACTTGCTGAGCCACGTAAGCGGGCGCAACAACGTTGTTTACCGGCGTTTTCAGCGTTTGCGTGACGGGTTTAGTACCGACTTCAAAGCGCAGCTGCGGGGCATCCGCTCCACAGAAGTTATTGAGTAATCCATTAATATTATTAAGGTATTTATCCCTTACCCAATCAAGCACGAAACGGTTTGGCGCATACAAAGCCAGCGTGTTATCGCTCAGTTCCGCCTGCAACGGGCGTATCCACATACTGAACTCTGTGGCTGGTAACTCATCCTGCAATCGGGCAAGACACTGCTGCCAAAGCGAAAGTGACAC